>NZ_CP060394.1:0-4800000 GCF_014274465.1 Alloacidobacterium dinghuense
CCGGCGGAAGCGCTGAGCAGAATCCATAGCAACAGCTCCCGCACATTTTGCGGCGCGAGTTGGGCGAGAGTCTTTTGTGGGGTGGAAAGATGCGCGAGTTTGAAGACGACGCTGATCGCAGCAAGAGTGATGACGGCTGCGATCCAGAATGCGGCGGCTAGGGCAACGTCCGTTCCCCAGTCGCGCAGCGTGGGGCGACGCTGTCCGAGAAGTTGGCGAAGCGGTGTTCCGCGCATGCGAATGCCCCAGAGGACAAGCGCTGCGAGAAGCCATTCCCAGATCAGGGTTGCAAGGTATTGCCCGAGGTGATGCTGGCTGAGTGCCTGATGCGTGGGCTTGATGCTGCCGAGCAATGAGAAAGCAAGAAGCGGCGCGACGAGGAGAGCCGTATGCCACCAGGGAGCAATAGCAGGCAGTGTCGCATGTTCGCTGATTTCTGTGGCGTTTTGTTCACGCATCACGTCGGGGCCCTGATTTGATTGTTACACCCCGGCTTGATATCTTCATGTGTTTGCCATCTTGCTTTTGCCGTCTAATAGGATGTGGAGTCTTGATATGGAAGAAATCGTAATCGTTTCAGGTGTGCGCACCCCTGTTGGAAAGTTTCAGGGTTCGTTGTCCGATCTTTCAGCTATGCAGCTTGGCGCCATCGCAGTTCGCGAGGCGGTGCGGCGCTCCGGTATCGATCCTGCGACTGTCGACGAATGCATCATGGGCAATGTGGTCTCGGCGGGGCTCGGACAGAATCCGGCGCGTCAAGCGGCCCTCAACGGCGGCTTGGCATCCTCCGTGAGTGCGATGACGATCAACAAGGTTTGCGGATCGGGATTAAAGGCCGTCGCGTTAGCGGCGCAGGCGATTCAGACCGGGAACTCGGAGATCGTGGTTGCGGGCGGAATGGAGTCGATGACCAACGCTCCGTACCTGTTACCCAATGCGCGTAGCGGCTTTCGCATGGGGAATTCTGTTGCGGTGGATTCCATGGTCAACGATGGGCTGTGGGATTCGTTCAACAACTATCACATGGGGCAGACCGCGGAGAACGTCGCGGAGAAGTACAAGATCACGCGCGAAGAGCAGGACGAATATGCTCTGAACTCGCATCGCAAGGCAATAGAGGCCTGGAAGGAATGCCGATTTAAGTCTCAGGTCGTTCCGGTAGAGATTCCCGCGAAAAAGAAGGGGCAGGCGCCGACGCTGTTTGAGAGCGACGAGTCGATTCGCGAAGACGCGAGTATCGAGGCGCTACGCGCGCTGAAGCCCGCGTTCAAGAAAGATGGCACAGTGACCGCGGGAAATGCTCCGGGAGTAAACGATGCGGCCGCAGCGCTGGTGGTGATGTCGGCGGCCAGGGCGAAGTCACTCGGACTTCAGCCTCTGGTGAAGATTCGCGCCCAGGCGACAAGCGGGGTTGATCCGGCATGGGTGATGATGGCTCCCGTGACCGGCGTGCAGAAGCTCTTGGCCAAGACTGGGTGGACGGCTGACAGCGTGGATCTTTTCGAGTTGAACGAAGCATTTTCCGTCCAGGCGATTGCCGTGACGCGCGAGCTTGGCATTCCATTCGAGAAGGTGAATGTAAACGGTGGCGCGGTGGCGATCGGGCATCCCATTGGCGCAAGCGGCGCGCGCGTGCTGATAACGCTGATCTACGAGATGATGCGCCGGGATGCGCATCGCGGGGTTGCAGCGCTGTGTCTGGGCGGAGGCAACTCTGTAGCAATGGCGGTGGAGCGCTGACCGTAGGGTTCACCGGACGCGTGGACAGCTATCGCCAGTTCCGGCCTCGTTATCCAGAAGCGGTGGCCGCGCTGCTTGAAAAGGAATGCGGGCTGAATTCTCTCTCACAGATTGCAGATGTCGCTGCCGGAACCGGATTGCTCGCAGAAGTCTTTCTGGCTCGCGGCTTCCAAGTGGTTGCCGTTGAACCGAACACGGAGATGCGTTCGGCCTGCGAAACACTCGTTCAGGAGTACCCACGATTTCGCTGTGTGGATGGTGCGGCAGAAGCGACCGGCCTGCCGTCTTATTCTTTCGATCTCATCACAGTCGGCCAGGCGCTGCATTGGTTTGATCTGGATCGCACGCGCGTCGAATTTTCGCGGACTCTGCGACCGGGCGGCTGGTGCGCGGTGATCTATAACGAGCGCCGTCTTGGTGGAGATGCTTTCCACGACGGATACGAGCGGCTGCTGCGCGAATTCGGCATCGACTATGAAACCGTGCAGCGTCAGCACTTGACCCCAGATCGAATCCACGGCTTCTTCGCCCCTTCCGAGATGCGCCGTGCTGCCTTTTCGAATGCGCAACTGCTCACGCTTGAGGCATTGGAGGGTCGGATCGTTTCTTCCTCATACATGCCAAAGCCAGGTCATCAGCGACATGCGGCGATGCTGACTGCGATTGCCACGCTATTCGAAAGCCATGCAGACAATGGCCGTGTCCGGCTGGAGTACGACTGCGTGGTCTCCTACGGCCAGCTCTGATTCAGTTTCTCAGCACTCGATTACATTCAGGGCGAGTCCGGCGAGCGATGTCTCTTTGTAGCGCGATTGCATGTCGAGTCCTGTGAGGTACATCGTCTTGATGACCTGATCGAGCGAGACCTTGTGGCTTTCCGACTCATTGAGCGCGATGCGGCATGCGTGCACAGCCTTCACCGCTCCCATAGCATTGCGCTCGATGCAGGGAATTTGCACGAGGCCGCCAATAGGATCGCAGGTCATGCCCAGGTTATGCTCCATGCCGATTTCCGCGGCGTGTTCAATCTGGCCATTGGTTCCGTTCATGGCAGCCATCAGTCCGCCGGCCGCCATGGAGCAGGCAACACCGACTTCTCCCTGGCAACCGACCTCGGCGCCGCTGATCGAAGCATTTTCTTTGTACAGAATGCCGATGGCAGCCGACACCAGGAAGTAGCGAAGAATTCCTTCGTCGTCTGCGCCGGGAATGAAATCACGATAATATCGAGCCACAGCAGGCACCACACCCGCGGCTCCGTTCGTCGGAGCGGTCACGACGCGACCTCCAGCCGCATTCTCTTCATTCACTGCCATGGCGTAGACCGTGACCCAGTCGAGCGGCGCTAACGGATCGGACGACCCCTTATCCCGCAGCCGTTGCGCCAGACGTGGGGCGCGCCGGCGAACATTCAACCCACCCGGCAGGATACCCTCCGTGCGCATTCCGCGATCGATGCAGCCCTGCATGACGCTCCAGATGCGAAGAATGCCATTGCGCACTTCTTCTGCTGAGCGAAGTGCCGATTCATTCTCGAGCATCAGTTCCCAAATCGTCAGCCGTTTGTCCGCTGCCATCTGGAGCAGCTCTGCTGCGCTCCGGAAGGGGTATGGCAGCTGTGCGGTTGTCATCAGAGGGGAACTGCTCGTGCCTTCCGCATCCGAAATGATGAAGCCGCCGCCAATCGAGAAAAAGATCTCGCTCGCAAGCATCGCGCCGCTGTCGTCATAGGCTGAGAAACGGACGCCGTTGGGGTGATGTGTCTGCGCACCTTCCGGAAACATCGTGTCACGGTGAAAGAGCAGATCGGTTCTTTCGGCGAACGGGATCGCTTTGCGTCCGGCGAGCAGCAGTTGATGCGAGCTGCGGATTCGCTCCAGCTTTGGTTCGATCGCTTCAGGATCGATGGTTGCTGGGTCTTCTCCGGAAAGCCCCAGCAGCACGGCGCGATCGGTGCCGTGCCCAATTCCGGTGAGCGCCAGAGAGCCGTACAACTCTGCGCACACGCGATTCGTGCGATCCAGTAAGCCAGCGGTCTCTAGCGAGGAAACAAAACGGCGTGCGGCCCGCATCGGGCCCATCGTGTGCGAACTGGATGGCCCGATGCCGATCTTAAATAGATCAAAAAGACTCGTCTTCACAAAGTCTTATTTTACTGCTTTGCAGCAGACTTCGTTTTCGCGCGCTTCTGTGGAGGTACCGGCTCGCTGCTGCGTGTAGGAAGCCGCCGCCATGAAGCGCACCGAAGGCTTGCTGTCGCCGAACGCTGTGCTCAGCAGATCGCTGCGCTCAAATATCTGTAAATTCGCATGATGGATCCCTTGTCGCTTCGAAATAAGCGCAAGTGCCTAAAGTTTGCGTCCTGCGCGGCTGGGAATGCATATCCTTCACATTACAAACGAGGCGCGATGCTATACTCCAGCCACTAATCTCAACAAATTTATGCTATTTAAGGCCCTTAGTGCCGCAGTGTACGGCATCGACGCCAACATTATCGATGTTGAAGTTGATTTTTCCGGGATCAAGACGACCGAAGACCACTTTCATACCGTGGGTCTGCCGGACGCCGCGGTACGCGAGAGCCGCGACCGTGTTCGCGCCGCGATCAAGAACTCTGGATTCGACGTACCGCCGACGCACATCACGATCAATCTGGCTCCAGCCGATATCAAGAAAGAAGGGTCTGGGTTCGATCTCCCGATGGCGATCGGCATTCTCGGAGCCTACGGCGCATTGCAGCTCCGCGACCTGAGCCAGTTTCTCCTGGTCGGTGAGCTGGGTCTGGATGGTGGCTTGCGCTCAGTCTCCGGAATGCTGCCGGTCGCGGTCGCAGCACGCGAACGCGGAATCAAGAATCTCGTGATCCCCAAAGCCAACGCAAGAGAAGCGGCGGTAGTGGAGGGCGTGAATGTTTATCCAGTCGAGTCTCTCAACCAGGTACGCGAACTGCTGAATGCGGCAGGCAATGGAGGCATTCACACCGAGCCATTTCGGATGCAGACCGCAGAGATGCTGGGTGAGCTGCAGCATTTTCACGTCGACTTCGCCGATGTTCGCGGTCAGCAGACGGCGAAGCGTGCCCTCGAAGTAGCGGCTGCAGGCAGCCACAACATCCTGATGATTGGGCCGCCCGGCTCAGGCAAGACCATGCTGGCGAAGCGGCTGCCCTCGATTCTCGCGCCGCTCAGCTTCGAAGAAGCATTGGAGACGACGAAGATTCACTCCGTCGCCGGAGTTCTCGACGCGGACGCAGGACTGGTGACGCAGCGGCCCTTTCGCGCGCCGCACCATACGATCTCCGATGCCGGGCTGATCGGCGGCGGTGCGGTTCCGAGGCCGGGCGAAGTTTCGCTGGCGCACAACGGCCTGCTGTTTCTCGACGAACTGCCGGAATTTCCACGCAATGTTCTCGAAGTAATGCGACAGCCGCTGGAAGACCGCAACGTTGTCATTGCGCGTGCTTCCATGTCGTTGACCTTTCCTTCGGCCTTCATGCTCGCGGCGGCGATGAATCCCTGTCCCTGCGGATATTTCAATGACAAGTCGCGCGAGTGCTCGTGTACCCCGCCGATGATCCAGCGCTATGTGTCGAAAGTTTCAGGACCCCTGCTCGACCGCATCGACATTCATATCGAAGTGCCAGCCGTACAGTATCGCGAACTGCGTGCAGGAGCGGCGAGCGAAAGCTCAGCGGTTATCCGGTCGCGGGTGCTGGCTGCGCGGGAGATTCAACGCGAGCGCTTCACCAAAGCGTCAGAGAAGATTTATTCGAACGCGCAGATGAGCACACGGCAGATTCGCAGCTTCTGTGAACTGGGACCGGACGCGGAGCGCCTGCTGGAGCGAGCCATGCAGCAGCAGGGGCTTACGGCGCGCGCGCATGACCGCATTCTCAAAGTCGCCCGCACCATTGCCGATCTTGAAGGCGCACCGTCCATCACAGTGCCCCATATCGCAGAAGCGATTCAATATCGAACGCTGGATCGGAGTTACTGGAGTTAATCGTAGCGCTCGAAGATAATCTGCTTGCGTTGCCAACCTAGTTCTTTCAGCTTCTCGCGGTTAGCGGAGACCATGTTGTTCAAGCCGCAGATGTAGGCATGGATGTCGAAGCCGGTTGGCTCAGCCACGGTCACGACCGGCTCTGAGTGTTTCCTGGCACGCTCGGTAACGATTTCAGCGACGTGGTTCTGAACGTATCCGTGCAATCCCTCCCATCCGTCGTGTGGGCGGCTCAGCGTCGAAAGGTAGTGGAAGTTGTGGTGTTCCGCTGCGACTTTCTCAAAATACTTTCGGTAATAGATTTGAGGTTCGTGGCGCGTGCCATAGACGAGCCAGACGGGGCGCCCCTGGCTGCGGTCTTCGCCGGACTCCGGGAAAAGCCACTCCACGAATCCGCGGATCGGCGCGATGCCGGTTCCGGTGGCGATGAAGATGGAGTCAGTCAGCGGTTGACGTAGCATGAACAGGCCGTGGGGGCCATGAATCTGGAGAGTCTGTCCCGGTTCGAGATCGCAGAGCAGATTTGAGAAGAAGCCGTTTTGGACACGGTTTATGCACAGATCGAACTGGTTTGCGCGCGGGGCCGAAGCGATGGAATATGCGCGGGTTTGCGTCTTTCCCTTGTCGTCGACTGCGACGCAGGAGATGAACTGGCCCGCCGCAAAGTCGAAGTGCGAAAGCTCGTCGATGGAGAATTCGAGGTGATAACACTGCGCCGCTTCGGAGAGCAATAGTTTCTGCTGAAGCCGAGCAGTAAAGAGTTGTCTGTCCAACGTGGGTTACCCTCTCCTCTTTTGAAATTATCGCTTGCGCTCGAGTGCAACAGCAATGTCGGCCAATGCAGGCCAGCAGATATACTTAATCAAACGATATCTGCGAAAAACCTGACTACTGAATGAGCACACAGCCGCAAAAGTACACCCGAAACAATCCCTATATCTCGCGCATGCTGGTCAACGTGCTGGTAACTGGAGCCGGCTCGGAAAAAGAGACACGTCATATCGAGCTGGAGCTTGAGCCCGGCATGGAATACACGCCAGGCGACGCCGTCGGCATCGTGCCTGAGAACCGGCCTTTAGAAGTGGCCGAGGTTCTTGAGAAGCTTCACTTCAAAGGCGATGAGCGCGTATTGGATCACTACAAAGTCGAGATCAGTCTGGAGGAAGCGCTGCGCACGCGGCTGGCTATCGGCAAGCTCACTCGAAGTGCTGTGAATGCGTATGCAAAGGTCGCTCCAGAATCAGTCCCCGGATATGCTGCTCTGAAAACATTGACGCTGCCCGACAACCGTTCTTTGGCTGAAGAGTATATCTGGGGCCGTGAGTTCATCGATCTCATCACGGAGTATCCCGGCGGAATCACGCAGCCGCAGCAGTTGTTTACCATACTGGCCCGACTCACTCCGCGCATGTATTCGATTGCGTCGTCGCAATCATGGGTGAAGGATGCCGTGCATACAATCGTGCGCGTTGTTTACTACACAAGCTATCAGCGTGATAGGCAGGGGCTGTGTTCCGGACATCTGGGAAAGCGCGCGCCCGAAGGCAGTACGATGCCGATCTTTCTGCATTCGAACAACAACTTCCGCCTCCCGGAAAACACCGATACGCCGGTCATCATGATCGGTCCGGGAACGGGAATCGCGCCGTTTCGCGCCTTTCTGCAACACCGCAAGGCGCATGGCCACAAAGGCGAGAACTGGCTTTTCTTCGGCGAGCAGCGGCGCGCGTCTGATTTTCTCTATCGCGAAGACCTCGAAGGAATGTTCACGGACGGCATTCTCACGCGATTCGATACAGCCTTTTCCCGCGACCAGGCGCACAAAATTTACGTGCAGGATCGCATGCGGGAGCATGCTGCGGAACTGTTCAACTGGCTGGAGCGAGGCGCACATTTTTATGTATGCGGTGACGCGAATCGCATGGCGAAGGACGTGGAAACGGCGCTCCTGGAGGCCATTGCCAAAGGTTTGAACGGTACGCCGGAAGCAGCGCAGGAGTATCTCGCAGCGATGAAGAAGGCGAAACGCCATCAGACAGATGTCTATTAAGCGTTGATGAATCTTCGGACGCAAAAATAGCCGCTCGACAGACTCGCTTTCGCGAGGTTCTCTGCATGCGTCCAAAATAGTGCAGCATATCGATCGGCTCGACAGTGAATCTCAAGCCTCATCGTCGACTGGCAAGGAGAATGGCCGCTGGCCTTCTTTACTTTGCCTCCTTTGCGGCTGTTGCGCAGACTCCCGTGGTCCTCACTGTCTCCGACGAAAATGGGCTGGCCGTCTCCGGCGCGCAGGTTACGGTTTCCGAACCGGGGCGTCCCGATCTTGCGTTGCAGACCGACTACGCGGGCCGCTGCTCTTACGCATCGCGCCAGAACGCTCCATACCAGCTTCGCATCGAGAAACCGGGCTTCTATCAGGTCCTCAAATCCGGGGTGGACGCGCATCTTGAAGAAGTGGCAGTTGTGCTCACACACGAGCAGGTCATCCAGCAGGAGGTGAATGTCACAGCTTCAACGGTCGGAATCGATCCCGAACAGACATCGCTCAAGAGCACGATGAATACGCCGGAGATCGTCAACATTCCCTACCCAACGTCGCGCGACATTCGCAACCTCCTGCCATTTAATCCCGGCGTTGTTCAGGATGCATCCGGTCAGGTTCATGTTGCTGGATCAGAAACCTACGCAACCCTTGATCTGCTGGATGGCTTCGATATTCGCTCCCCGCTCAGTGGACAGTTGGCCATGCGCGTAAGCGCCGACGCTGTCCGCTCCATCGATACCGAAATCACGCGCTATCCCGTCTCTTTCGGCAAAGCCACTGGCGGAGTCATCGCGTTTTACACCGGCATGGGGGACAACAAGTTTCGCTTCAACGCCACCGACTTTCTTCCCTCCTTTCACGATGTGAATGGAATCCGCTTCGATAAGTTCGTCCCGCGCTTCACTTTTTCCGGCCCCATCGTAAAGAATCGTGCATGGTTCTTCGATGGGCTGGAGACGGAATACGACAACATCTACATTCAGGAGCTACCCTCCAACGCCGACACAAACCACCTGATACGCGGCAGCAATCTCGCCAAAGCGCAGGTGAACATCACGCCCGCCAATATTCTCTCCGGCGGATTTCTCTTCAACGACTACCACTCGCCCTATGACGGAATCTCGTCGCTGACACCGCAGGAAAGCACAACGAAGCGGGATACAGTCGCGTGGCTGCCATACCTGCGCGATCAGCACACCTTTGCGAACGGCGCGCTGCTCGACACGGGCTTTGGATACGTGCGCTTTCGCGATGGTTATGAGCCACGCGGCGACCAGCCCTACGCACTGACGCCTGAACTCTCGCAGGGCAGCTATTTTGAAAACCAGGTCTCTCACTCGCATCGTGAAGAGGGCATAGCAAACCTCTATCTGCCGCCACGGCAATGGCTCGGACGCCACGATCTAAGAACCGGCATCGATCTTGACCACGTTGACTTTGACGTTCATGTATCACGCGCGCCAGTGAACTACCTGCGTGAAGACGGAACGTTGTCGCGCCGCAGCGTCTTCCCCTATTTCGCGCCGTTCACCAGGCACAATGTCGAGACGGGCGTATATCTTCAGGACCGCTGGCTCGCGCGCCCCGGTCTGATGATCGAGCCGGGATTGCGTTTCGATTGGGACGAGATCATTCGGCGTCCGCTGTTTTCGCCTCGCGTCGCGATCGCCTACGCGCCCGGCTCGAATCCTACGACCAAACTCTCAGCCGGCATCGGACTCTACTATGAGCACACGCAGCTTGAATATCTGATGCGCGCCCTCGCCGGCATCCGCTACGACACGTACTACGCGACTGACGGCGTCACTCCCGTGAGCGGACCGCTCGAAACCATTTTTCAAGCAAACGATAATCTGCTGCATCAGACACACACCATCAACTGGAGCCTCGGCATCGAGCAGAAATTGCCGAGTGAGATTTACGCGAGCGTGAATTTTCTTGAGAAGCGAACCAACAATGGCTTCGTTTACGCCAATCAGAACGGCCTCGCAGCGTTGTCTGGAATATATCTGCTGACCAATCAAAGAAGCGACCATTACGACTCGGTGGAGTTCCATGCCCGCCACACCTTCGCCAGCGGATACACGCTCTTTGCTTCCTACATGTGGTCGTCGGCGCACACAAATGCGGCGCTCGATTATCTGCCAACCGTGTCCGTGCTCGGCCCGCAGCAGAGCGGTCCTTTGGCCTGGAATTCGCCGAACCGCCTCATTTCCTGGGGCTGGCTGCCTTTCCTGCTTCCGAAATTCAAGAAGAGTTGGGACTTCGTTTACACGGCACAATGGCAGTCTGGATTTCCCTTCACTGCCGTCAACGCCGCCCGACAGGTGGTCGGAGCGGCTGGCGCATACCACTTTCCCGACTATGTCTCGTTCAGCCCCGGCCTTGAGTGGCGCTTCCATTTTCGTGGTGCGTATTTCGGTCTCCGTGGCGTCCTCGAAAACGCAACCGACAGCAAAGATCCCGGCGTCGTAAACAACGTCGTCGACTCGCCGATGTTCGGCACATTCAGCGAGTTTCAGGGCAGGGCAGTCACGGGCCGCCTTCGGCTGATTGGAGCGAAATAGCTATTCCACGGTGACAGATTTTGCCAGATTGCGCGGCTGGTCAACATCGCAACCGCGCCGCACCGCGATGTGGTAGGCCAGCAGCTGCAACGGAATCACATCGAGCACTGATAGCAGCAGCTCCGATGTATGCGGAACATGCAGCACATGTTCCACGAGATGGCCGATGTCTGTGTCCCCTTCGACGGCGACAGCGATAACCTTGCCAGAACGCGCAGTGACTTCCTGAATATTCGAGAGTGTCTTCTCGTATCGTAGTTTCGAGTCGCGATTGCTCTTGTCCTGCGTAGCCAACACGACCACCGGAAGCGTCTCGTCGATGAGCGCGTTGGGGCCGTGCTTCATCTCGCCTGCGGGATAGCCTTCCGCGTGAATATAGGAAATTTCCTTCAGCTTGAGCGCGCCTTCAAGAGCGATGGGGTAGTGGATGCCCCGTCCAAGAAAGAGAAAATCGCTGACGTTCGAATAAATCCGGGCGAGCTTCTCGCATTCGCCGTCTACAGTTTTCAGAATCTCTTCGACCTTGCCGGGCAGCATCGTCAGTTCTTCAAGCAGGGCGCGGCCTTCGTCCTCGGAGATGGTCTGACGCGCCTGTGCAAGGTGCACAGCAAAGAGAAAGAGAGCAACCAGTTGTGCCGTGAAGGCTTTGGTCGAGGCGACGCCGATCTCCGGCCCAGCGTGGGTGTAGATCGTGCCGTGAGCCTCGCGCGCAATCATGGCGCCGACGACGTTGCAGATGGCGATCGTCTTCGATCCCTTGCTGATCATCTCGCGCTGCGCCGCAAGCGTATCCGCTGTTTCGCCCGACTGCGTGATCAGCAAGCCCAGTGCAGTTGGATCGGGAATCGGGTCGCGATAGCGATATTCGCTTGCGTAGTCCACTTCGACCGGAACGCGTGCGAGGCGCTCAATCATAAACTTACCCGCCGTAGCAGCGTGCCAGCTGGTGCCGCAAGCGGCAATGTTGATTTTCGTAGCGCGGCGGAAGTCTTCATCGCTGATCTTCATCTCGCTCAAAAAGACCTTGCCGGTGTCGAGCGATATGCGGCCGAGCGTGGTGTCGCGAATCGCTCGCGGCTGCTCGAAAATTTCCTTGAGCATGAAATGCTTGTAGCCGCCTTTTTCTGCCTGGATCGGGTCCCACTGGATGCGCTGCACCTGGCGCTCGATGGGGTTGCCATGGAAGTCGGTTAGTTGAACGCCCGAAGGCGTGATCACCGCCATGTCGCCGTCCGCGAGGAAATAGAGATTTCGCGTGTGATGCAGAATCCCAGGCACGTCCGAGGCAACGAAGTATTCGCCTTCGCCCAACCCGATCACAGCGGGCGGACCAAAGCGCGCCGCCACGATCTTATCGGGCTCGTCAGCCGAGATGACCACAATCGCGAAGGCTCCCGTTAGTCGCGCAACCGAGCGGCGCACGGCTTCTTCGAGCGGCATCGTCTTGCCGGAAGTCGCGGCGGAGGCCATTTCCTGCTCGATGAGGTGCGCGATGATTTCTGTATCTGTTTCAGTTACGAATTTATGACCCTCGGCGGCGAGTTCGTGCTTGAGGGCGAGGTAGTTCTCTACGATGCCGTTGTGGACGACAACGATGCGGCCTGTGCAGTCGCGGTGCGGGTGGGCGTTTTCTTCCGTTGGACGGCCATGCGTCGCCCAGCGCGTGTGCCCTATGCCATAGGTCCCATGAATGGGACGGTCGCTGAGGACTTCTTCAAGCTTGCGCAGTTTGCCCGGGGCACGGCGCAGTTCCAGGCCATTGCCTGTTCCGCCGACGGCGATACCGGCTGAGTCGTAGCCGCGGTATTCCAGACGGCGCAAGCCTTCGATGATGACAGGAACCACTTCCTTTTTTCCAACGTAGCCAACAATCCCACACATAGTTGAGATTGTACGGTAGCTGGTCAAGAGTGCCACGAACTGGAAACTCAGCTACCACCGACCATGCGACGTAACTGTATACGGCGAGTGTCTCTCCACCCGCCCCTGTATACACGTGATGACATCGGCACACGGCAGCCTGTCCGCTAACTGAATGGTTCGAAAGCCGATAAGTCAAAACCAGAAACTGGCGGCCCGTTTGCTTTACCTAACGCAGCAAGGTGTCGGCGCGAGAGGCACAGGAATGGGTCGAGTAAGGGCATTACTTTTGTTCGCTTACTTCGACGGGGCGGTTCCGCAGTAAATGCTTGATTGGCTTCCGGTCCGATATTGGGAATTAACAGGAGATTTACATGTTCGCTCGTTCTTGTATTCGGGGGCTTTCGCATATCTGCCTTGGTGCTCTTCTTGGTGCTGCGCTTATCGGCTGTACCAATCCCACAGGGCTGGACTCTATTCAGGTTTCACCGACATCTCAGTCGCTCACGGCAGGCCAGACGGCGCAACTCACCGCAACCGGAACCTACGGTAACGCAAATCATCTTTCAACCCAAAACATAACGAGCGGAGTCACGTGGAACTCCTCGTCTCCATCGGTTGCAACCATCAGTTCTGCCGGGCTGGTAACCGCTGTCGGAGCGGGCACAACCACGATCACGGCGAACGCCCAGGCATTCAACGGTCCTGTCAATTCCAGCGCAACCATCACCGTATCAGCGGCAGGCGGCGGAGTCGTATCCGGGGGGAGCGTCACTTCGATTTCTGTGATTCCCGGCGCTCAATCCGTTTCCGCGCCCGGTCAAACCAGTCAGTTCCTGGCCATCGGAACCACCTCATCCGGAGCGACCGCCGACCTGACGAGTCAGGTCACCTGGAGCTCCAGCAGCGTCCAGATTGCCACCGTTGCCCGCACCGGACTCGCCACAGCAGTCAGCCAGGGGAGCACAACCATCACTGCGATTTACAACGCGGGGGCTGGAAGCGTGGTGACAGGCACCGGCGTCTTAACCGTAACCGGTGGGACAAAAGAGGAGTTCACCGCAATCAGTGTCACCCCAAGCTCTCAGTCTCTGTCGTCCTCCGGTCAAACCAGCCAGCTCATCGCGCTTGGCACCTCAGGCACAGGCCTCGAGCAGGATGTCACAAGTTCATCGCTCGTCAGATGGAGTTCCAGCGTTCCCTCGATCGCCACAGTCAGCGCGTCTGGCCTTGTCACCGGCACAAGTCCAGGAAACGCCACCATCACAGCGGTGTTGACGAACCCGGACGGCACTGTTGTCTCTGGCACCGCAAGTGTGGCGATCAACAGTACGCCCGCGCCGGAGCCGCTGCTTTCGCTCCAGATTATCCCCAGCTCGATTACCGTGGGCAATCTGCAGGATACGGGGAATTTCCTGGCGATCGGAACGTTCTCGACGCCTCCGTATGTAAGAGATCTCACGAACTCCGTGACCTGGGTTTCTTCTGTGCCCGACGTTTTCCCGGTCAACTCGAATAATAGCCCCACCGATCCAGGGGCTCCCGGCGGGATCGTGACTGCCTATGGCGACGGAGGCGCTGTCATCATTGCGGAGGCAACCAGCAGCGACGGGGGCATTCAGACAGCCACGGCGACGTTCAACTGTCCCCTCGTTCTTCCCAACCCGCCATTAACAGCAGGTTCTTGTTTCCCGGGATCGCAGGCTGCCGCTTTGAAGGCAACCATCACCGTGTATAACGAAGGTCTGAATACGACCAATTGGCTCGTCACTGCCCCTTCCGCTACTGGCACGCAGGATGTGATTCATTGCGGCCCCGGCTGGACACAGGGTGGTGGCTCAGTATGCGT
Source organism: Alloacidobacterium dinghuense (assembly GCF_014274465.1). NCBI lineage: Bacteria > Pseudomonadati > Acidobacteriota > Terriglobia > Terriglobales > Acidobacteriaceae > Alloacidobacterium > Alloacidobacterium dinghuense. The sequence continues at coordinate 14,066 of NZ_CP060394.1, forward strand.
GGCGCCCTATCCGATCGATCCAACGGGAGCCACTTCGCTCAAGATCGTCCTCGAGGCGCAGGGAGGACAGTTTGGCGGATGGTCCTGGTCGTGCGCGCCTAGCGACAAGGACGGCAACCTGATCCCATCAACATCCATAACAGCAGCCGGACCGAATTACTGCGCGGTCACGTTAAACGCAAACAACCCCAACGTAACGGTCGGAGCTATCTTCAACTAGAAACCGAGTTAGTAGCTTCAGAAAAAGGCCGCCTCGGATGAGGCGGCCTTTTTCTGAAGCCCTCGACGCTTAATTGCACTTTGACGGCACTATGCGCCTTCTTCCAGCTTGTAGCTGAATTCCTCAATGACCGGATTGGTCAGCACATCCTTGGCGATGCTCTCCACTTCTGCCTTGGCGGCAGCGGCGTCCAGAGAATTATCGAGGTCGAGGACAAAATATTTTCCCTGCCGCACGTCATTCACAGCCTTGTATTGCATCTTTTTGAGTGCGTTCTGGATAGTCTGGCCCTGAGGGTCGAGCACAGTTTTCTTGAGTGTCACATAGACATGAGCCTTCATCATGGTCGATTATAAAGGACTGCGTGTCCGGCGATACGCACCATCGGCGCATTTAGCGCCAGTACCGCCGGATAGTGGTGGGGCCAATTTCACATCAAATTGCGTAAACTGGAATTCGCATGGTGAATTATCTGGAACTACCGATTGGCGAGAAGTTGCCCGAGGTGATCAATGCTGTTATTGAGATCCCGTTTGAGGGCATTAATAAGTACGAGTACGACAAACAACTGCATGTCTTCCGGCTGGACCGCAATCTCTATTCTCCGGTGCACTATCCGGGAGATTACGGGTTCATTCCGTCCACGCTCAGCGACGACGGCGATCCCCTCGACGTCCTAGTGCTCGTCGATGCGCCCAGCTTTCCCGGCTGCGTGATGCAGGTGCGTCCGATCGGACTGATGGAGATGCTCGATCAGGGCGTTCTCGATGAGAAGGTCCTGGCAGTTGGGAAAAATAATCCTCGCTATACCGATGTGTGGAATTACTCCGAGATTTATCCGCATATGCTGAAAGAAATTACCCATTTCTTCTCAATCTACAAAGATCTTGAGGGGAAGCGGGTTGAAGTTCGTGGATGGCACGATGCGGCCTATGCCCGCGATCGGGTTCTGCTGGCAGCGAAAAATTTCGCGGAAAACAAAGAGAAGAAGCTGGCTGAAGCTGGCGTTAAGTAGCTGTCAGAGTGCTTTGCGTTCTGTGAAGCTCATGGTGCACTTTGAGCGGCTCGGGCTACGTGCGCAGGTTCCTCGTGGTCAGCAACTGTGAGGTTTGAATTGCGATCGAACGCGATGGTGCCGGAGACCGTCTGCCTCAGCGGCCCTCGGCTTATGCTCGATTGATCGAGGACCAGCTGCCGATTCCTGATGGCGCCGTCTGCGCTCCAGTGGTCGAAACGCGTGAGGACCGCCGGCACAAGCGTGGTTGCTCCTTGTGTCCAGTCCCAGTGAAAAGTGCCTTTCGCTGACTGCGCGAGGCCTTCAGGCGAATATCCGGACAACTCCAAGTGAGCGCTTGCGCTCACTGTGCCGGAAAGCGGTGGCTCGTGCCAGACGGACGCGAGCCCGGCTACATTCGCGTGCAGCAGCTGCACATCAAAGCTGTAGTGAGGATCGCTGCTCGTCGCATCCATCGTTCCGGTCCCCTCAAGAACGCCACTCAGAGTGTGCCCTTCGATCGACCTGAATTGGATTTGCCGTCCTTCAATATGCACCTCGCTTCCGGCATCGCGCAGTGCGAGCGGCCCGAGCGTAAATGTAGCCGTGCGAATCGTGCCATCAAGCGCGGGCCATTGAACCTTGTTGCGATCCAGGCGCGCGAGAATCTGCTGCAGGAATTCGCCGTGCTCCCCGGCTCCCATCAAAGTTGATTGGATTGCCCCCGCATCGAGTTGCGGCGTCGAGAGCGAGAAGGCACGCACGCATCCGGGCGGCGCGCAAGGGATCGGCGAGGTAACAGAGAGCGTCGCCGGTATTTTGTGAAAGACAACGGACACCGGGTTCCAGATGATTCGCGTCGCGCTAATCGCGGCCTGCGCCGAAATAATTTCGACCGGTTCCGGAAGAAAGCTGGCCTGATACGTCGCGTTCCGCAAACGAAGCGAACCCTCTGTCGTGATCGAAGGCGTCGGCTTGTCGGGAGTCGCAGCGGGAGCGAGCCATGGGCCGCGAACCGTCAAATCAAGAGTTGCGCTGCCTTGCGGGCCGAGCACCAGGGCTGCGTTGTGTAGCCGGCTGCTCATAGCAAGGATCGGGCGCACGCGCTCTAGAGAAGCATTGCCGCTCAAGCGCAGAGAAAAATTTTGCCGCGTGAAATCGCCGGAGATGTTCAGCGGCACGTCTTCCCCAAGCGAAATGCCCGCAGTCGCAAGATGCAGTGCCACCGGCGAACTCGGCGTCGTTGATCTGGATCTCGCAGAGCGTTTGCGTGCCGGTTGCGGCGTGAGGCTCGAAACATGCAGCGTAGGAAGCACGAGCGGAGCATCCATACCCGGAGTGCGAATCGCCAAGCCGTTGACGGTGGCCTCTCCGGTCAGGTTCTCTACCGGTGAACGCGAGTAGACCAGATTCCCGCCCACGACTCCAGAAACCTGCGTGGAAGATGCGAACCCACTGCGGACAAGTCGCAGGGCAGATAAGCCGAATGCAGCCGGAACATTCTGAATCTGAAGATTAAAGCCAGGTTGCGGGTGCTCAATGTTGGGTACAGTTCCGGTCAGCAGCAAATGGCCACCGTCGATCGGCCAGAGGCACGTGAGGTTTTCAAGCGATCGCGACTCGTGAGCATAATTTCCCTGGCAGGTCGCGTCAACATTGAATGGTTCCAGTGGTGCGAATTCCTGGCGGTGCATTCCCGCGATCTGGATGCGGCTCTTGAACTGCGGATTGAAGAGGCTGCCAGTGATCGTGCCCGTTACGTCCAGGCTACCGCGCCATCCCGTGTCCCGCCCGAGCAGCAGTCGCGCGAGCTGGCCGAGCGGCGCATTCGACCACTCCGTCTGGAGATCGACCGGCATGCTGCCAATCTCCGAAGTGCGATGCAGCGAGCCTTCTAGACGCAACCGCCCGGTATCAGAGAGGTCGAGATCGAGATCGGTGCGCAGAGGCTGGGCTTCAAAGCGCAGCCGCCATTCGTCAGGATTGGCAAGCCACATGGCAAAGTCGGCGTTGAGGAAGGAAAAGGGCTTCTTCTCGTTACCGATTTTGAAGTTGACGCGTGCATTGCTTGCCTCGATATACGGGAAGCGCGGAGAACCGCTGACGCGGCGCTGAGCCGTCGGTGCATTCGGGATGCGAGAAGCCTGCAGCAGCATCGTGGCAATATTCCAACGCCCTTCGCTGTTGCGAACCAGGTTCAGGCTCGGCTGATCGAAGCTGATGCGGCCAATTTCCAGCCGTCCGCGCCAGAGAGACATGAGCCGCATCGACGCGTCAACGCTTGACGCGCGCAGAGTCGGTTCAGCCCCAAACGCCGGGTCTTCTTCCACGATGAAATCGCTCAGCTCAAGCCCCGGTCGCGGCAACAACCTCAAAGTCACAGATGAGAGGTGAACGCGCCGTCCGAGCCCTGCGCCGATGGCGTCGGCGATCCGCCGCTGATAGCGGTTCATGTTGATAAGCGGCGGCAGGATCAGGGCCGCAGCCAACAAGAGCAGCGTCGCGAAGAGAACCCAATATTTAGCCCGGGAATTACGCGGATTTTCGTTCATCGATTCCACTGCTGATTGAACATATCACCTGAGCGGTGACGCAAGACTCGCCCGCACCGGCGAAGACCGGGGTGAGATATTCGAATCCCACCCTTCCGGTCTCACAGGTGTTCGCTACTTCACCAGGTGCAGAGTGCGGCTCCAGCGGGTCTGGTCAAAGAAGTGAAGAACGATGTGGAAGATGAATCCCACTCGATCCGCCATCGACGTCTTGTCAATCTGGTTCTCTGGAGTGACGAACGACCAATAGACAAAGAGCGGGCGGCCCACAATGTTTTCCCTCGGTACGAAGCCCCAGTACCGGCTGTCCAGGCTCACCGGGCGATTGTCGCCCATGGCGAAATAATGGCCCGGCGGCACAACCAGGTCGTCACCCTGAATGTGCGTCGGAAGCTCGACGCTCCACTCCGCCGTCACGTCTCCAGCCTGCGAGGGTGGAACCGACGGGAAGTCGTCGCGATAAGGGAAGTAGCCTTCTTCGCTGGGCTTTGCGGCCAGCGGTTCATCCTGCGGCTGTCCGTTGAGGTAAACGATGCCGTTGCGCAGGTGGATATGGTCGCCCGGAATGCCGACAACGCGCTTGACGAGGAAAATGTGGTCGCCGTTGGGCTCGGCCACCGGCTTAAAGAAGACGATGATGTCGCCGCGTTTGACGTCGCGGTAATGCTCCCAGAACGCCCACTTGGCAGGCGGAGCCAGGGTCATGCGATCAACGAGTACGTGGTCGCCGATCAACAGCGTCTTTTCCATCGAAGCCGACGGAATTTCGAAATTCTGGAAGATGAAAGTGAGGGCAAAAAGGCCCAGCACGAGCACGCTGCAAATCGAGGCAATGAACTCAAGCGGAGTTTCTTCGTGGTGGGTCTGTTTCTTCTCTGACTGCGTTTTTTCCAGAATTTGTTCCATGTCTTTTCGTCTTGCGGTTACCACACAATGCGGAACATACGGTCCCAGCGGGCAAAATCCACAACGCTGTTCACAGGATCCTTTTCGTGTCCGAGTCTATCACCTGGAAGGTCCGGCACATCTGTTGTAGAAGGTTTGCGTATAGAGAAATAGATGATAAACGGGCGTCCCACGACGTTCGGCTGGGGCACAAATCCCCAGTAACGGCTATCGCGGCTGTGGTTTCGATTATCGCCCAAAGCGAAGTAATGGCCCGGCGGCACAATCAGATCGCCATTCTGAACATCATGGCGCATTTCCATCCACCAGCCCGTATCCACGCCCGGATCGGTATAGATCATCGTGGGAAACTGGTCGCGAAAATTGTCCGAGTACGATCCTTCGTAGACCGCATAGGGTTCTGTTACCTGCTGTCCGTTCAGGAAGACCACTCCATCGTGCAAGTGCACACGGTCACCCGGAACGGCAATGACGCGCTTCACAACGTGATCGGTCGGATCCAGCGGGAAGTGGAAAACGACAATATCGCCGCGCTGGATCTGACGATAAGGAAGCAACCACTTCCAGATTCCAGCGGGCGCATAGATCATCTTGTTAACCAGCAGGAAATCGCCCACAAGCAGCGTATGTTCCATCGATTCCGAAGGGATGCGGAATGGCTGCACAATGAAGGTGAGCACAAAAAGCGCAATCACAATGATAGAGAGCAGTGACCGTCCCGTATCCAGCACCGTTGGGTAGACGATGTGATGCTTTTGCGCGGAACCGTGCAGAAATTTGGCTGGAGAGTCCGGCACTTCCGTAATCTCGGGCGCAACCGCAGTCTCTACGCTGGTTGCGAAACCCATCCCGGGCTCATTCACCGGGAGCCTCCGAAGGTTCTTTCTCGGGTGGGGCCGAAGCAGCCACGTCCAGCAGCTTTTCCAGAGCCCGGCGGGCAGCTTCCTGCTCCGCCTTTTTCTTGGTTGTGCCGCTTCCGCGGGCGAGCGCCTTGCCCTGAGTTCCGTTGTCCGCCAGCCGCACTTCTACCGTAAAGCGCTTGCGGTGATCGGGCCCGGTTTCGCCCCTCACCACGTAGATAGGCTGCCCGCCCTTCTGTGCCTGGAGATACTCCTGCAGCGCGGATTTGTGGTCGCCGATGCTCCGGCCCTCAAGCAACTCCTTCTGCAACTCCATGACAGAGGGTGTGATGATCTCACGCTCCACGAAGTTGCGGGTTGTTTCGAGGCCGCCATCGAGGTAAAGGGCAGCGATCACCGCCTCCATGCAGTTGGCGAGCAGCGCCGCCTTTTTGCGGCCCCCGCTCCTTTCCTCGCCTTTGCCAAGGCGCAGATACCTTCCCAGCTTCAGGCGCGCGGCTACATGTCCCAGGTGTTTGCGGCTCACAAGCGCCGAGCGCAGGCGCGTCAGTTCGCCTTCGCTGAGTTCGGGAAAGCGCCTGTACAGCGACTCGGCCACGAGCAGGCCAATGACCGCGTCGCCAAGGAACTCCATTTGTTCGTTATCTTCCGGGGGCGGCTGGCCGGCTTTTCCGCCTTCCGAGAGCTGAAATTCGTGAGCGAGGGAGCTATGCGTAAGCGCTTTGACGAGCAGGTGCTCCTGCTCGAACTTGTGTCCGAGTGCGCGTTCGAGCGTTTGAAATGCCGGTTGCCCCATTCGCGATGCAGCTCTCTTTTTACTTTAGTCGATTTATTAGACGTACTTCAAAGATAGGCGGTGGCGGATGGGGTCGTAGGGCTTGGGCGGGACTGACAAGATTGTGTGGCTTCGGGCGCACTTTGACAAGATATACAACCTGGATTCGCGCACATATCCGTTCGCGGCTCGATGAGTGGATAGTGTTTTTCCTAAACTTGACCGGACGGTACTATAGAGAGCATCATCAAATCACAAAAGGAAACCTCGCTTAAGCGGGAACACAATACCCGCAATCCGCTGAGATGCGACATTCGCACCAATTCGGCAAGGTCTTTGTTCTGGCTCTGAGCCTGTTCTTGGTGTTTTTCATGACCGCCGAAGTTTCTCACTCTCATTCTGCGGATCCAGCTTCTCTCGTAGCGGCAGATCATTGTCAATTTTGTACGACGGCTCACGTTGCCACACCCAGTCAGCCAGCCTGGCTCACTGAATATGTCCTTCATCTCATCTGCCACGTTTCCATCGGCGAGCCCCGCCTGGAATCCGGCCTAACTGTTTTCACATCATTTATTCGTCCTCCGCCCACTGATTCGGCTATCGCCTAAGCGGTATTACCCCAACAAATCAGTGAAAATCTGGAGGCTTTACTATGCGCACTCTTGGTCGCGCCATTCTTCTTTGCGCGTTCGTGTTTCTGTCTTCAACGATCCTTACTCACGTTTTTGCTCAATCCAACTCCGGCTCTGTCAGCGGCACAGTTACTGACGCCACGGGAGCCGTCGTACCCGGAGCCTCTGTCACCATAGAGAACCCGGTCAGCGGGTATTCGAGAAGTACAACAACCGACAACACAGGCCGTTTCCAGTTCACGAACGTCCCGTTCAATCCATATCACCTGACGACAAGCAAGCAGGGATTTGACACCTCAGCTCAGGATGTTGACGTCAGTTCCGTTGTTCCTGTCACCGCAAACATCAACCTCAAGGTTGGCGAGGCAGCGGTGACGACGGTAGTTGTCACCGGCGAAGACCTGGTCGAGAACGACACGACCATGCATACTGACATTGACCGCGGACTTTTCCAGAAGCTGCCGCTGGAAAGCCAGTCATCTTCTGTGAGTTCGCTGGTGACGCTGGCGTCGCCTGGTGTTGCTGCAGACTCCAACGGCCTCTTCCATGGCATGGGCGACCATGCTTCGAATTCCTTCTCTGTGGATGGACAGCCGATCACCGACCAGCAGAGCAAAGTGTTTTCCAATCAGATCCCTGCTGATTCGGTCCAGTCCCTTGAAGTGATCGACGGCGCGCCACCTGCCGAGTACGGTGACAAGACAAGCCTTGTCATCAAAGTGACCACGCGTTCCGGCCAAGGCCTGAAAAAGCCAACCGGCAGCATCAACACTTCATACGGCACCTTCGGATCCGTTACCGGTGGTTTCGATCTTGGCTATGGCGGTGACAACTGGGGCAATTTCATCAGCGCCGACGGCCTCAATACCAGCCGTTTTCTCGATCCGCCGGAGTTCAAGGTTTTCCACGCCAAGGGCAACGAGGAAAACATCTTCGACCGTGTCGATTACAACCTGACCCAGGCCGACTCTCTCCACCTGAACCTGAACTACACACGCTCCTGGTTCCAGACCCCCAACGCCTATGACAACCTGAACGTCTTCGATCAGTTCGGCAACAGCCTCGGCGAGACCGACCAGAAATCGAAGATTGAAACGTACAATATCGCGCCCACCTATACACGCCTGATCAGCAACAGCTCGGTATTCAACTTCGGCGGGTACGTCCGCAAAGACGCTTATAATTACTACCCCAGTGGCAACCTGCTTGCTGACCTCGGGCCGATTCAGTCAGAGAGTATCAAGCAGCAGCGCTCGCTTCTGAATACCGGTGCCCATACAGACATCTCATATGTGAAGGGCATTCATAATGCCAAGGTCGGCGCCGTTTACGAACAGACCTTCCTGCGCGAGCACAACAGTCTTGGCATTGTCAATCCAGACACAAATGCGCCCTGCCTGGACATCAATGGAAACCCTCTCAATGGATTCACCGATCCCTCGCAGTGCGCCGCTGCCGGTGACACGCCGAATCCTAACTTTAATCCCACCCTTCTTCCCTATGACCTCACGCGCGGCGGAAGCAACTATCTTTTCTTCGGGCATACGGATGTAAAGGAGCTCTCTATGTATGCTGAAGACCAGATCAAGACGGGCAATTGGCTCTTCAACGTCGGCATTCGCGGCGATTTGTATAACGGCCTGGTTCGCGAGCGCCAGGCAGAGCCGCGCCTGGGAATCGCATACAGCATCAAGCCTTCGAACACGGTCCTGCGAGTCTCTTATGCGCGCACACTGGAAACGCCATTTAATGAGAATCTCGTTCTTTCCAGCACCGGATGCGGCGATCCCGTTCTTTCTCCGATACTCCTCTGCACGCCAGGAGTCAGCGGCAGATTGAATCCGGGCTTCCGCAACGAGTTCCACGCCGGATTCCAGCAGGCCTTCGGCAAATATGCGGTCATCAGCGGCGAGTACATCTGGAAGTACACCCACAATGCGTTCGACTTCAGCATTCTCGGCAATACGCCTATCTTCTTCCCTATCGACTGGCACAACTCTAAGATTCCGGGATTCACTCTGCGCGCCGATGTGCCCAACTTCCATAACATCAGCGCGTTTGTAGTGATGTCGTCGGTGGCGGCGCGCTTCTTCCCGCCGCAGATTGCAGGCGCGGGCGCGACCGTCGGACAGAGTGGCTTTCCCTTCCGCATCGACCACGATGAGCGCTACAACGAGACCACGCACATCCAGTACCAGATGCCCTTCCGCAAAAGCACCTGGTATTCGTTCAACTGGAGATACGACAGCGGGCTGGTTGCCGGCAACGCACCGTGTTATGGGTTGACGGATCCAAACAGCCCCTGCCTGCTCTCCTCGACGCAACTCAACGGTCAACCGGCGATCAAACTGGTGAATGCCTTCGGTGCGCCACTTACAGGCGACCAGGAGTTCCAGGCCGGTTTCGCCTGCAACGGCGTCAAAGCGACTCCCTATAGCCCTTTGCCTGGCGTTTGCCTGGCCTCGCAATTCTCCTCGAGCCTGATCTCAATTCCCGCCCCGGGTACCGGTAACAATGATACGAACCCGCAGCGAATCCAGCCGCGTAGCCTTTTCGACATGGCTATGGGAGACGACAACATCTTCAGCGGCGACCGTTATCGCTGGGGCGCACGCGTTACGGCTGTCAACGTGACGAACAAGTACGCGCTCTACAACTTCCTCTCCACCTTCAGCGGTACGCACTACGTTACGCCACGGGCGATCACAGGACAGATCAGCTTCTCATTCTGAAAGGCAATGTTCGCGGCATTACTATGTGACGCCGCGAGCATGGCAGCAGTGGTTGGCCTTCCATTTTTTTGATCACCCTCACCGGAACCGGAGAAGCATCTTGGGCAATAAGCAGGAGCTTGTTGCCCAGGATGATCTTAGGGACAACTGCCTTATGCCTCGGTATCTAGTCTTTGGCAGGAGTAGTAAACAAAGAATTCGCGGAATCCGATGGAGGCGTTGTGAAGTTCTGTCTCTTCTGTTCCTGGTCATGTTGATGACCGTTCTGGCAGCATTCCTCACAGTCTGGTATGAGTTCCATCACGTCGACTAGATCCTCCCTGGTTTCCGGTTAGTCGGCTATACGGAAGTTTGCCGGATCGGGGATCGGGAGGCTTGTCAGCGCGGAGACCAGTGGTGATCGTCCGGCCCAGACGCTTGGCGATGCGCTGGGCAAGCGCTAAGCCCACTCGACAGTTCATCGATGTCGCGCTCGAATCCGGCAAACACGACCGACAAACTAGCCATCGCCGGGGTGCCCCCTGTCTCGCTTTTGAGACATGGAATTGCCTTGCGCAGCAAGGCCAGGGTGAAAGCATCGGCCTTTAGGCCGATGAATAGCCACCAAAAACAAAAGGGGCTTCAGCCCCTGGCTTCATTGCACGAACCGTCTGTCAAAAAGAATTCACAGGCTCCTCTTGACATATAGTTGCCTTAGCAACTATCATGATTTCATGAAGAAGAACATTCCATCCGAAGTACAGGTCAGCGGACTGGAAGCGCATCTCGGCTACTGGCTTCGCTTCGTCTCGAACTCTGTCTCGGCGGAGTTTGCACGCAAGGTCGCGGCCGAGGGCGTCACAGTCTCGGAATGGGTGGTGATGCGCGTCCTGTTCGACCATAACGAGATGCAGCCCAAGGAACTGGCCACAGCAATCGGGATGACAAAAGGACCGGTTTCACGCTTGATCGATAGGCTGCTGGCCAAAAAGCTGATCGCGCGCCGGGCGCATGCGTCCGATGGCCGTGCGCAGATCGTTCGATTGACGCCGGGTGGCCGGGCGCTGGTGCCGAAGCTGGCCGCGCTGGCGGATGCGAACGACGCGGAGTTCTTCGCGCACTTTTCCGAAGCCGAAAAGCACCAGCTGGTGAAGGCGATGCGCAAAACGGTGGAAGTACACGGATTGTCGGCGGTCCCAGTGGAATAGAACGCACCTGTCCAGGCGGGCGAGGCTTCGCCGCCTCAGCTAATTCACAAGAAACAAAGGAGTGTTTATGCCAATCAACGTTAGCGAAAGGGAAACAATGTTAGACGAACAGACAGTGGCAGTGATGACCGAGTGCAGCGTGGGATCGATCGAGGGAAAGCTGCGCTTTCCGCAGGTCCTTGAGAAACTGGCAGCGATCGGGGTCGAGTCCTATCACGCCGATCTCTACCGCCAGGAAAAGACCTACTACCTGCCGAGCGGCGAATCGCACGCCGAGGAGCTTGCATTCGGCGACTATCAGGTAGCGGATGCCTTTGACATGAGCGGCGTGCGTCGCGCTTTGTTGCGCGTGCAGCAACAGCAGACCAGCTATCTCGAATTCATCGAGGAGATTGCTGTCTCAGGAGTGGCGCATTACTGGGTCTACATCGGAGGAAGGCGGGCAATCTATGCCAGCCGACGTGGCGAAGAGTGGGTCGAGTGGTTCCCGCTGCCCTGAATTCTGTCTCTGGCAGATCCGGCCCATCGGAAATTCTGTCAAGAGGCAAAACGTCAAATAAATATGCAACTAACTGAATCTAAAAGACAAAAAACTGGCGCAAATTGGCGTGTTTTTGCACTGAAATTGCTATTCTGGAATAGAGGGATCTTTTCAGGAATTCGATTCCTGCTTCCATCAGACCCCCTGCTAAGTGATTGAAAACACTAGAAACGATCTAAAGCCATTAATATCAATAATATAGCGGGGGATGATCCCCCGCTATATTATTGAAAACAAAGGAAACCCTACCGCAGAGTGGGGGAGGGGGTGTAAGCCCTACCCCCGCAGGCTCGCCGGCGGCGGTTCCACTGCCGCAAGCTCCCGGTAAGCTGCATCTGGCAGCGCCAGGCTCGCAGCCGCAACGTTTTCTTCAAGGTGAGCGACCGAAGAAGTTCCCGGGATGGGGATGATGACCTTCGACCGCTTGAGCAGCCACGCAAGCGCCACCTGGAGCGGTGTAGCGCGGAGTTCTTTGGCTACTTTTTCGAGTGCCTCATGGGCGGCACGGTTCTGCCCAAGCGGAGCCCACGGCAGAAAGGCGATGTCGTTCTTCTCGCAGTAGTTGAGGACGAAGTCCCATTCGCGGTCAGCGAAGCTGTAGCGATTCTGCACCGAGACGATGGGAACGATCTTGCGCGCCCGCTCGATGTACTCCTGCGCAACATTCGAGAGCGCAACGTGACGGATCTTACCTTGCCTCTGCAACTCCGCCAGCGTCTCCATCGACGCGTCGAACGAAACTGCAGGATCAGGAATATGCAGCTGATAGATATCAATGCGGTCCAGGCTTAGGCGATTAAGGCTGCCTTCTACCGCCTTCCGCAGGTGTTCCGGGCTGGCGTTATGAACCCACTGCCCCGGACCAACGCGCTCCCATCCGCCCTTGGTTGCGACCACAAGTCCAGCCGGATACGGATGCAGCGCCTCGGCGATCAACTCCTCAGAGACATATGGCCCATAGGAGTCAGCCGTATCGACGAAGTTGACGCCCAACTCAACAGTGCGGCGTAGGGTAGCAAGCGCGGCCGCCTTGTCAGCCGGTGGCCCCCATATGCCGTTGCCGGTAATGCGCATGGCCCCGTAGCCCAGGCGGTTGACGGTGAGGTCGCCACCAATGGTGAAGGTTCCGGCGGCTGCGGCAGTAATGGATTGGGTCTGGCTCATGGTCTCAACTCCTTTTCGGTTCTCATCCTAAATAGATGAGCAGAGCGAGTTCGTCGACTCGATCACTGCTATCTGTACGCGATCACATTTTCTTATTCGGCATGAATTTTCGTGATCGACTTTACAGGAAATTGACGGACTCGCGAGCTTTCGTCCTCCATCCTAAGATAGAAGAATCTCTCTTGCAGAAGGAGTGGACGATGAGTACGGCAAAGCTATTGCTGCTGGCGGGCGATTACGTAGAGGACTACGAGATCATGGTGCCTTTCCAGGCGTTGCAAATGGTTGGGCACACGGTGCATGTGGTTTGCCCGGACAAGAAGGCTGGGCAATTTGTGCGAACGTCGATTCACGACTTTGAAGGCGACCAAACGTATACGGAAAAAGTCGGGCATAACTTTGTGCTGAATGCGACGTTTGCGGATGTTCGGGCTCAAGAGTATGACGGGGTAATCATTCCAGGTGGCCGTTCACCGGAATACATCCGGTTGAACCAAAAAGTGCTTGATATCGTAAGGCATTTTTTCGATGAGAATAAGCCGGTTGCGGCAATCTGTCATGCGGCTCAGCTTCTGGCTGCCGCCGATGTGATTGAGGGCAGGAAATTGAGCGCCTATCCGGCATCTGCTCCAGATGTGAAGCTGGCTGGAGGTAAGTACATTGAAGTGCCGATGACCGAGGCGGTCGTGGATGGGAATCTGGTGACGGGGCCGGCGTGGCCTGCGCTTTCGACATGGATGGCGAAGTTTTTGGTGGTGATTGATACGTATCTTGCCGAAAAAGCACAACCTGTTAGGGCTTCTCTTGGTTCGGCTACGGTTGGAGCGACGAATCTTTAAGGGAAGAAGCCACTTCGATACGACTTTGCCGTCTTTTCATCAATTCGCCATTGACTCGAAACTGGAGCAGCGCTACTCTGAGCCCATAAACGGCGTAGATTTGGTGCAAACTGCCAATCCGATGTTCCGGCTACCGCATCCAACCACTGTGGTGCCAACTACGCTGTCTTCCGCCCCCCGAATCCTTAAAACCAAATTACACATGGCGACTGTCCCCACAGTTGACATAGGAGGTTATTTCTCCGCTTGATGAAAAAAGCGTTGGAAATCACGCCAAATCTTGAGCCCCTGTTTGGGACCCGCGACGAAAATCTGAGACTCATGGAAGATTCCCTCCATGTGCGCATCGATCTGAAATCAGATGCTGTGCAGGTGGAAGGCCCGCAGGAGAGCCTCGCGCGTGTCGAACGCATCTTTGCCGATTATGAGCATTTGCGCCGGAATGGCGTAAATCTCCAGAACGGCGAGCTTCACGGCATGCTGAAGCTTGTCGTTTGCGATCCGGCGGTGACGCTGCGCAGCCTTGTCGAGAGTGGCAAGCAGCGCTCGGCGGGCATTAAGCGCATGGTGCAGCCGCGTTCGCTCAACCAGCGGCATTACGTCGAGGCGATCGAGCAGACAGACATGGTCTTCGGCATCGGGCCAGCCGGAACGGGCAAGACATACCTTGCCGTCGCGATGGCAGCTGCGGCGCTCTTGGCGAAGAAGGTGAGCCGGATTGTTCTCGTGCGTCCGGCGGTGGAAGCGGGCGAACGGCTCGGATTTCTGCCGGGCAGTCTGCAGGAGAAGGTCGATCCGTATCTGCGCCCGTTGTATGACGCGCTTTACGATCTGCTGGAGCCTGAGCGCGTGGACAAGATGCTGGAGCGCAACGTGATCGAGGTGGCCCCGTTGGCGTTCATGCGCGGGCGCACGCTGAACGATGCGTTCATCATCATGGACGAGGCGCAGAATACGACCAGCGAACAGATGAAGATGTTCCTGACGCGTCTCGGCAACAACGCGAAGGCTGTGATTACAGGCGACGTGACCCAGATCGATTTGCCGAATCCGCGCAAGTCAGGGCTGATTGAAGCGATGAATATTCTCGACGGCGTGGATGGCATTCGCTTTATTCGCTTTGAGGATGGCGATGTGGTGCGACACCATCTGGTGCAGCGCATCATTCGTGCCTACGACAGTTTCGGACGTGGACAACAGGAGCTTCCGCTTACGCTGCCGGAATCGGACCAGAAGCGGGCCCCGTCAAAACCGCAATAAATCAAAACCGGTTGCGGTACCATCAAAAGGTGAGGGCAGGCGGTAATGGGCTGTCTGCTCTTCTTGCCGCCGCATGATCCTGATCGAGCCAGACGCCGCGACTGCATCAGATGGACCTGAGTTGAAAAGGCGCAAGGCTGCGCTCAAGCTGCCTGAACTCCGGCAGTTTCTATCTAAAGCAAAATCCGAAGTGGGTTTAGATGGAGAGGTATCGGTGTTGCTTGGCAGCGACACGACGATTCGCACGCTGAACCGCAACTTCCGCAAGAAGGACAAAGCCACCGATGTGTTGTCGTTCCCGGTCGACGGGTTTCAGGGCGAGGGGCCGAAACAAGCAGGGGATCTTGCGATTTCGCTCGATACGGCACAACGGCAGGCCAGCGAGCATGGGCATTCGCTCCTGATGGAAGTGAAAATCCTGATGCTGCACGGATTGTTGCATCTGGCTGGTTATGACCACGAAACCGACTCGGGACAGATGGCGGGGAAGGAAAGAGTGTTGCGGAAAGAGTTTGATTTGCCGTCGGGGCTGATTCAGCGGAGTACTAAGCCACCTGTCAAGCAGGCCAAGAAAGTGAGCGCGGGCATCAAGAAGCGAGGCCGCCTGCGATGAACGTTGAATCTGCCATATTGATTACTTTCCTGCTGATGGTGCTCACGCTGGCCTCATATGTGGACCGGCTCTATTCGGAGATGGGGAAGTTTCTTTCCCGCGAATTTCAGGAGAACATTGATGCGTGGGAGCAGCGCGTGGAGCCGAAGCTCGGGCTGAGCCGCGAGCATCTGACTCTATCCGCGGCGGTACTGTCGCAGCTTTCGCTGGCTTGCCTGACGTTAATTTTTGGGATGCTGCTCTTCGATCGTGCCTCGGCGGTCGACCGGCCCACATTTGGGGAGATTGGGCAGGCCGTTCTTGGCGTAGTGCTGGTAATTGTGCTCTTCAATCGGCTGCTGCCCTTTGTGTTCTTTACGCGCACACGAGGATTGTGGGTCGTGCGCGTCCGCTGGCTGCTGCAGTTTCTCTTCTACCTGATGCTTCCCGTCACCTTGTTCCTCGGCTTTCTGCTGTCGATTGCCGCACTGGCTGAGCCGCCAAAAACGGAAGAGGACACTACATCCTCTGAAGCTGTCGAAGCGCTCATTGAAGCAGGTGAGGAAGAAGGAATCATTGAAGAGGGCGACCGCGAGCTGGTCCGGTCAGCGGTGGAATTCGGCGATAAGGTAGTGCGCGAGGTCATGACGCCGCGCCCGGAGATGCTGGCGATTCAAGGATCAGAGACGCTGGAAGAGCTGCTGCGATTGATTGATAAGCACCCAGTGTCGCGTGTGCCGGTGTATGAGACGACGCTTGATCATATTACGGGAATTGCCTTTGCGCATGACCTCCTGCGCGTGAGCGATGAGGCTGCGCGGACGCGCAGCGTTGCCAGCATTCAGCGGCCTGCCGCTTTCGTCCCGGAGACAAAGAAGGTCAATGAACTGCTGCGCGAGATGCAACGGGAAAAGCAACACATGCGCCTTGTGATTGACGAATACGGCGGTGTAGCGGGTCTGGTAACGATCGAAGACCTGCTTGAAGAAATTGTTGGCTCCATCGCGGACGAGCACGAAGAGGATGAGCTTGAGGTACCGAAGCACGAGGCAGACGGTTCGTGGCTTGTTCCGGGAAATCTGGATATCGAGCGGTTGGAAGCGCTCTTCGGCGAACAGTGGGAAGTGCCTGAAGATTACGAGGCCACCACAGTTGCAGGACTGGTGAGCGAGGTTGCCGGGCGGATTCCGATGCCGGGCGAGGTAGTCGAGGAAGACGGCCTGCGGTTTGAGGTGCTTGCTTCGACCGACCGCCGCATCGAACGGCTGCGCGTCTCGCGCAAGCTGGCAGAAACAGCTACGCCGTAGTTTTTCGCGAACTGATGGCGACCGCGATGGAAAGCAGCGCAATAAACGCCATGATCCCCTGTGAAATGACGCAATAGAGGCACCAGGTCTGAAGAATCCGGGCCTCAATGCTGGTGAGATAGAGGGTGAAGGCAAGGCCGGCGAGTGCTGTTACCAGGAGCAGCCGGTAACGCCGGAAGAGTGCAAGGATTGCGATGACTACATAGCCCACGATACCGATGGTGGCGACGGGAATCCCTAACATCACCGAGTAGCGGCTATGGTTGACGATCCCGCAATCCCAGTGAGCGTTGATGTCGCATGGCGGTGCGTCCATCGAATAGTGAATGCGCAGAGCCAGGACTGCAACGATGACTCCAGCAACGGCGAGAAGGGCGACCAGGTAACGCATAGGAATGATTTCAGTCTAAAGGCTGCGGGGCTCACGATAGAATTTAGAAAGGAAATTATGTTACGTACTCTTTTTGCACTTGTCGGAGCCTGTGCGCTCGTTTTTGGAACCGCGACCCAGAGCAAGGCTGCAATGGATCAAAGTGCGCTAAAGCCGCCAGCCGGAGCGAAGGTTGCGCTGATTGAGTTTGCTGATCTGGAATGTCCGAGCTGCGCCCATCAGAACCCTCTGTTGAAAGATGCCGCGGCGAAGTATCACATTCCTTGGGAACGGCACGATTTTCCAATCCAGTACCATCACTGGAGTTCGGTGGCTGCAATCAATGCACGCTGGTTCGATACCAAGTCGCAGAAGCTGGGCGACGACTACCGTGATGCCGTTTTCGCGAGTCAGATGAGCATCGCGACGCCGGATGATCTGCGGAGTTTCACCGACAAATTTGCCAAGGACCATGGTGTTGCCATGCCCTTCGTCATTGACCCGCAGGGCAAGCTGGCGGCGGCGGTGAAGGCAGACTATGACCTTGGCGTAAGCCTCGGTGTGCATCAAACGCCTACCGTTTGGATCGTGACCGATAAGCACGGTGTGACAAACGCAACGCAGGTGACGGATTTCAACAAGCTCTATTCGATGCTTGATGCTGCTGTGGCCGCGACCAGTGGCGGGAAATAGCATTGCGGTCCGGGTTTGTATCGATTCTTGGCCGGCCGAACGTCGGCAAGTCAACATTGTTGAATGCGCTGGTGGGCGAG
Organism: Alloacidobacterium dinghuense; assembly: GCF_014274465.1. NCBI lineage: Bacteria > Pseudomonadati > Acidobacteriota > Terriglobia > Terriglobales > Acidobacteriaceae > Alloacidobacterium > Alloacidobacterium dinghuense. Next base: position 31,770 of record NZ_CP060394.1, read on the forward strand.
AAAGTTGCCATCGTCACCAGCAAGCCCCAAACCACGCGCACGCGCATCAACGGAGTTGTAGAAGTCGCTGCACGCAAGGGAAAGCATCCGGCAGCGCAAATTGTTTTTGTTGACACGCCGGGAGTGCACAAGCCGGGATCGTGGCTTGACCGGCGCATGATGCAGGAAGTGCATGACGCGCTTGAGAGTCGGGATGTGGTCCTGCTCATGGTGGACGCGACACGGCGTCTTGATTTGCCGCAGCCAGAGTTGCAAAAAAAAGATACCGACAGCGACCAGAAGAAAAAACGTGGTGCGAGCGAAGACACGTTTGTGCTGGAGCTGATCCGAAAGCTTGATTGCCCGGTGTTTCTAGTGATCAACAAGATCGATCTGATTCCCCGAGAGAATTTACTGCCGCTGATTACGCAGTTGAGTGCACTGCATTCGTTTGCCGAGGTGTTTCCGATTTCAGCGCGCAAACGCGATGGGCTGGATCGGCTGATAACAAAGTTGGTTGAATATCTGCCGGAGGGACAGCGCTACTTCCCGAAGGATCAGTACACGGATCAGCCGGAACGTTTTCTTGTAGCGGAGCTGATTCGCGAGCGGATTCTGCAGGAGACCGGCGAAGAAGTCCCTTACGCTTCCGCTGTTGTGATTGAGCGGTTTGAAGAACCGGAGGCGAGTGCGAAGAATCCGCTGACGCGTATCGCAGCGGCGATTTATTGCGAGCGCGATGGGCAGAAAGCGATTCTGATTGGCAAAGGCGGGGCCAAGCTGAAGAGCATTGGGACCAATGCCCGCAAAGAGATCGAATCGCTGCTGGGCACGCGGGTCTTTCTTGAGCTGCATGTGATCGTGGAAGAGAACTGGCGCGAGCGCCGCGGATTTGTCGAATCGCTGGATTGGCGAAGGCAGATCGAAGAGCTTGGCAAGCGCGACGAAGAGAAGTAGCCGTCCTATTCGCGGACGCTTATGCCCAGCGTGCGCATTTTCCGATAGAGATGGCTGCGCTCCAGCCCAAGCGACTCAGCCGCGCGGCTGATGTTGCCGTGGCACTCATCGATTTTTTTCAGGATGTAGTCGCGCTCGTAGGCTTCGCGTGCCTGGTGCAGTGTGCTGAAGTCTTCGCTGCGTTTGCTCGTGCCTCGATGCACCAGCATGGGCAGGTGCTTGCGCTCGATGCGCGGAGCCTGCGGGTTGAGGATCAGGACACGCTCGATGAGATTTTTCAGCTCACGCACATTGCCGGGCCAGTGGTATTGCTTGAGCAGATCAATGGCGTCTTCGCCAATGTCGACGCGGGTGCGGCCATATTCACGCCCGAAGGCTCGCAGAAAATCACGAGTGAGGAGCGAAATGTCTTCCTTGCGGTCGCGCAGCGGCGGAACGTAAAACGGGATTACGTTTAAGCGGTAAAAAAGGTCTTCGCGAAAGTTGCCCTTCGCAATCTCCTCTTCAAGATTCTTATTGGTTGCCGCAATGACGCGAACGTCGACGCTCATGGCGTGCAATGCACCGACCGGCGTGAAGCGCTGCTCGTCCAGCGCGCGTAATACCTTTGCCTGCGTCTTCAGGCTCATATCACCGACTTCATCGAGAAAAAGAGTGCCGCCGTCAGCCCGTTCGAAGGTGCCGCGTTTTTCTGGCGGACCTCCAGGAATCGCGCTATTGCGATAGCCGAAGAGTTCGCTTTCGATGTAGTCCTCGGGGATGGCGGCGCAGTTCAGCTCGACGAAGACGCGGTCACGGCGCTGGCTCTCGGCGTGGATAGCGCGCGCGATGAGTTCCTTGCCGCTCCCGGACTCGCCGAAGATAAGAACGCGGCCATTCGTTGGCGCCATGAGCCTGATCTGCTGACGCAGCGCCTTGGCTGCAACGCTCTCGCCTGTGATGGGCGTCTGCAGCGCAAGCTGGCGTTTGAATTCGAGATTCTCGCTGCGCAGCCGTTTGGCCTCGATCGCATTCTTGACGACGATCAGCGTTCTCTCGAGCGAGAGCGGCTTTTCCAGGAAGTCGAAGGCGCCGAGCTTCGTGGCGCGCACAGCGGTCTCAATCGTACCGTGCCCGGAGATGATGATGACCTCAGGCTTATTGTCGGTTTCGAGCGAACGAATTTCGTTCAGCACTTCGAGGCCGTCGCGATCAGGCAGCCAGATGTCGAGAAGCATGACATCGTAGCTGACATCCCGCAACAGTACGAGTGCCTCGTTGCCCGTTCCGGTGCTGGCGACGGCGTAATTCTCTTCACGCAGGATTTCTTCGAGGAGCTTGCGAATATCAGCTTCGTCATCCACGACCAGGAGGTGATTCATCGAGCGGCCTTGTCGAAAGAGGTTTGAGCTTGGATCGTTTGCACTGCTTCGCTGCCGTTGATATTGCCATTCGTATGTGTTGCGAAGGGAAGCTCGATAATAAAGCGCGCGCCAAGAGGATGGTTCTGCTCTGCGCGAATGGCTCCTTGATGATCCTGAATGATCTTGGACGCGATGGCGAGTCCGAGGCCGGTGCCGCGCTGTTTTGTTGAGAAGTATGGCAGGAAGAGGCGCTCCCGAGTCTCATCGGTCAGACCGTGACCGGTGTCAGTGATCGTGACTTCCGCCATTTCGTGATGATCCGTAAGACCGGTTTCGACGGTCAATACGCGCAGGCGGCTCTCCTGCATAGCCTCGGCAGCATTATCGATCAGATTCGCGAGGGCGCGCTTCAATGCTTCCGCATCCGCCATGACGGGCGGAAGCTGCGGGGAAAGGCGCACGTCCACGCGGATGTCGCCGAGCCGGTCTTCAAAGAGGCGCAGCGCATTTTGCACGATGAAATTGAGGTCGGCCGGCTTCGGATGAGCGGTCGGAAATTGTGCCAGCGCCGCGAATTGATCGACCAGCGTGCGCAGAGTTTCAACCGAGCCGAGGATCACGTCACTGCAGGAGCGGATGACGCCCGGCGACTCCGGCGCGTTGCGATCGATATGTCTCTTGATGCGCTCTGCCGAAAGGGCGATCGGCGTGAGCGGATTCTTGATCTCGTGCGCGATACGTTGCGCGACTTCCTTCCATGCAAGCTGCCGTTGTGCCTGGAGAAACTCCGTGACGTCCTCAAGCACGAGAATAGAACCGCGGCGGTTCTGGCCAAGTTGCAGCATGGCCATGGTGGCGGCAAGGTTCAACTTGCCTTTGGGGTTGCGCATCTCGAATTCGGTTGCGGCGACTCCCATGCGTTGCGCGCGACGCGCAAGCAGGGTGAGTTCGTTGGCGATGTCCTCGGGAACGACGCTGGTGAGCGGAATGCCGCTGAGAGACTGCGGCGCTCCCGGCGGCAGAAGATCGGCGAAGGCCTGATTGGCCTGCGTGATTTGAAGCGTCGCGTCCAGGGTAACTACGCCGCCCGGAATGGTCTCAAGAATCGTTTCGAGCTCGCGGCGGCGCTCTTCCAGTGTGGTATTGGCCTCGAACAGTTGCGATGTCGACTGCTCGGCGATCATGCGGCTCTGTTCAAGATCGGCCGCCATGTGATTGAAGGCTTGCAGGAGTTCGCCGAGTTCTTCCGTTGCGGAGATGGTGACGCGCTGCTGATAATGTCCGGCGGCGATCTCATCCATTGCATCGGCCAGATTTTCCAGCGGCCGCGTAATCTGCTTTGAGAAAAACCAGGCAAGCCAACTGCTGGCAAAAAATGTCAGCGCAGTGAGCAGAAGCAGCAATAGCAGGTAGGTACTGCGAATGCTGCGGCGCTGGCGGTAGATGGCCCAGTATTGCTCCGTGCCCGCGCGGATTTCGCCCACCGTTTTGCTTAGACCTGATGGCAGCGGCAGGCCGACGACGATGATCCCGCCGCCCGATGTGCTTGCCATTCCGAGCGCGTAGTCTGTGTCGCCGATAGAAGCCACAGGCTCGTCGGTACGTTGCGCAGCTTTGCGAATGACCGATGTCGGCGGTTGCCCACTCTGCACCTGGGTCGCATTATCGTCCATCCATGCGCGGATTTTGACGGGTCCGGATGCTGATGGCAGCTGGTATTGCGTGATCGCGTTCTCATCTCTATAAATGACGGCGAAACCACCCTGCAGGGTGATGCGATGCGTCCGTATCTCGTCGAGCAAGGCAGTGGTATTTCCTGCCTGGTAGTTCAGCCCGATGGCTTCAGAGCGGGCGAGCGATTCGGCTTCTGCACGCGCATTCTGCGTGACGTAATGCGAGAGCTCAAGAGCAATGCGGGTCGAATCTTCGCGCAATTGCGATACAGGTTGCGAGAACCAGCGGTCGATGGAGCGGTTCATCAGCCCGAAGCTGAAGAAGAACATGAAAGCCGCAGGCGCAAACGAGAGCAGCAAAGCTCCAACGAGCATGCGGGAACGCAGACGCGATCCGAGCAGGCGGTTGCGCCGGTCGGCATAGATCTTGAGGATATTCCGCGATAACAGCACCAGTAGCAGAAGGAAGAGCAGGAAGACGATGACAGTAAGTGTAGTGAATAGAAAGATTGCTGCTACGCTGTGGGGGTAAAGGAAATTCAGTCTGAAGGCGTTAAGCGAAGCCAGCACGAGGAGCAGCACGATGAGGATGCTACCAAGAGCGATGATCGTGACTCGCTTGTGCTTCATATTTGGCACTCCACATTATAGGCGCTAGGCTATGTATCTCTTTTAGAAATACGAGGAAAGACAGTTAGCAGTTGCGCAACCAGATAATTTTGAAAAAACATCTAAGAGGCTACGATGAAAAATCTCAAGGTAACCCCCGCTCTGATCACGATGGCTTTTGCTACCTTGCTCCTCGCCGGTGGCTGCAACAAGAAATCAGATTCTGCTACAGACACCGCGCAGCAACCGGCGCAACTTGCGGCGGATCAGAGTGCGCAGCAAGCTGCAACTGCTCCGCCTGCTCCAAGTACTTCGCCGTCACAGCCGGCCGCATCCGCGCCTGCGCCTTCCAGCACGGCCGTTACCCCCGCCGCATCTGCTCCGCAGGAGGCTCCGGCGCCCCCGCCGCCACTCGTGATTCCCGCAGGTACGCATATTCGCGTCTCTCTTGCGCAGGAGTTGGGATCGAAGATCAGTCAGACCGGGCAAGGTTTCAATGCAACGGTAGCGGACCCGATCGTGGTGAATGGAGTGACGGTGGTCCGCGCGGGCGCTGCTGCTTCGGGGACGGTGGTGGATGCAAAATCACTCGGACGATTCAAGGGACAGGCGGAGCTTGCCATTCGATTGGATAGCATTCGCGCCGAGGGTGGAACGTATCCGATTGCGACCAGCACGGTAGATCGCGTCGAAAAAGGCAAAGGCAAACGCACGGCAGGGTTCATTGGTGGCGGTGCGGGGCTGGGTGCACTGATCGGCGGACTCGCGGGCGGTGGCAAGGGCGCGCTGATTGGCGGACTGGCAGGCGCGGGTGCGGGGACGGCTGGCTCAGCCTTCACGGGCAACAAGGAGATCGTAATTCCGGCCGAAACTCTGCTCACGTTTCGACTGGAGCATTCGGTGGAACTGCGCCGATAGCGGTTCAACTCAGAAAAAACGGGCGGCCTTTGCCGCCCGTTTTTCTTGCCGGATGCTATGCGAGCAGCTCGCGGACGGGCTTCCAATCTTTCTTCTGCGACTTGGCCACCGGCTCGCAGGTGAGGATGCCATCGTAAGTGTTGACGCCGTCACGAATGCCGTCGTCTTCAAGGATCGCTGTTTTTGTGCCGCGCTGCGCAAGGCGCATGACATACGCAAACGTTGCGTTTGTCAGCGCAAGTGTGGATGTGTTCGGCACGGCCGCGGGCATGTTCGTGACACAATAGTGCACCACTCCATTGACTTCATAAGACGGCTTGCTGTGGGTCGTCGGCTTCGCGGTTTCGATGCAGCCACCCTGGTCGATCGCCACGTCAACGATGACGGCGCCCTTCTTCATCTTTTCGACCATGGCTTTGGTGACGATCTTTGGTGCGGCTGCGCCCGGTATCAGAACGCCTCCGATAACGAGATCGGCTTCCTGCACGGTGCGCGCGATGTTATAGGAGTTCGACGCGAGGGTGAAGAGCTTGCCGTTGAAGATGTCGTCGAGTTCGCGCAGACGGTTTAGGTTGAGATCAACAATGGTGACTTTTGCGCCCATGCCGACTGCGATCTTTGCCGCGTTCGTGCCGACGATGCCGCCTCCAATGATGCAGACATTCGCCGGAGGCACACCAGGTACGCCGCCGAGCAGGAGGCCGCGGCCGCCCTTTTCCTTTTCGAGATACGAAGCGCCGACCTGCACCGACATGCGGCCCGCTACTTCAGACATTGGAGTGAGAAGAGGGAGCGTTCCTGCTTTGTCGCGAATGGTTTCGTAAGCGATGCCCGTCACTTTCTTCGTGAGGAGTTGCTCGGTGAGTTCAGGAACGGGCGCGAGGTGGAGATAGGTGAAGAGTACAAGTCCTTCGCGGAAGAAGCCGTATTCTTTCTCGATCGGCTCTTTCACCTTCACGACCATGTCGGCATTGCCCCAGACGTTATGGGCTGAGCCGACAATCTCCGCACCTGCAGCTTGGTATTCGTCGTCGGTAAAAGCGGAAAGCTCGCCGGCGTGAGTTTGGACGAGTACTTTGTGTCCTGCCTCGGTGAGAGCCTTCACGCCTGCGGGCGTGATGCCGACGCGGCTTTCGTGGTCTTTAACTTCCTTCGGTACTCCGATAATCATTCGTTCTCTCCCTCAGTCGATTTGTGCACGCTGCAATTTGTCCGAGTAGTCAACGTAGACTGATTTCCACGTTGTATAGAAGTCCAGAGCACCGGTGCCGCCTTCACGATGGCCGTTGCCGGTCTGCTTCACGCCACCGAAAGGCAGGTGAACTTCCGCGCCGATGGTAGGTGCGTTGACGTAGGTAATACCGGCTTCCAGGTCGCGCATGGCGCGGTAGGCGTGATTCACGTCGCGCGAATAGAGCGCGGTCGAGAGGCCGTACTGGATGCCATTCGCGATCCCGAGAGCTTCATCGAAGCTGCTGCATTCAATCAAGCTGACGACGGGACCGAAGACTTCCTCCTGCGCGATGCGCATGGTTGGTTTTACCCCAGCGAGCACTGTCGGCGCGAAGAATGTGCCGTTCGCATAGGGGCCGTCAGCGAGGCGCGCGCCTCCGCAGAGAAGCTTCGCCCCTTCGTCCTGCGCGATCTTGCTGTACTTGGTCGAGGTTTCAATCTGCTGCTCGTTGATCTGCGGGCCCATCTCGGTCGATTCGTCGAGACCATTGCCAACCTTGAGCGCTTTAGCGCGGGCGACGAGTTTTTCGGTGAAATCAGCAGCGATTTTCTTGTGCAGAATGATGCGGCTCGTTGCCGTGCAGCGCTGGCCTGCGGTGCCGAAGGCTCCCCAGACCGCTCCATCCAGCGCGAGGTCGAGGTTGGCGTCGTCGAGGACGATCATCGCGTTCTTGCCGCCCATCTCCAGCGAGCAAGGTTTGAAGTTCGCGGCCGCAGTCTGGCCGACGATGCGGCCTACTTCGGATGATCCAGTAAATGACACGGCGCGGACCCCAGGATGCGAAACGATGGGCGCGCCGGCGTCTGGGCCATATCCGGTGACGATGTTGACGACGCCTTTCGGTAGACCCGCGTCGATGAGCGTCTGGACCAGGTTGAATGTAGACAGCGGCGTGTCTTCTGCGGGCTTGATGACGCAGGTGTTGCCGCAGACGAGTGCAGGGAAAAGCTTCCACGAGGGAATGGCCATGGGAAAGTTCCAGGGCGCGATCATGCCGCACACGCCGACCGGCATGCGCACGGACATGGCGAACTTGTTCTGCAACTCGGACGGCGTGGTCTGGCCGAAGAGACGGCGGCCTTCGCCGGCCATGTAGTAGGCGGTGTCGATGGCTTCCTGCACGTCGCCGCGGGTTTCGGCGATGACCTTGCCCATCTCGCGCGTCATCTCCTGCGCATACTGCTCTTTGCGTTGCTCCAGCAACTGGCCGGTGCGATAGAGGATTTCGGCGCGCTTGGGAGCGGGAACGAGACGCCAGGTCTTGTAGGCAGCCTCGGCCGCTTTGACGGCTGCGTCCACATCTTCCGCGCCGGAGGACTGGAATTCGCCGACGATGTCATTCTTGTCGGCGGGATTGATGTTCAGGAAGGTCTTGCCGGTCTTTGCAGTGACCCACTGGCCGCCGATGAGGTTTTTGTAGAGCTCGTGTGACATGAAATCTGCTTTCGTGAGTGCGGAATAAGCCAAACTTAGCAGGATACAGGATGGCCCGCGAAGCTGCATGCAGTGAGCCATGCGTTACCGAAGATTGCGCGGCAACGCACATTCCTAGAAAAAGCCAAGAATTCCACGTGCCCGTTCGGTGCAGTAATTGCTTCGTGGCCTTACAATAGGTTGAAGTCCCTTTTTTTAAAGCATCTTTTCATGTCATCGAACGGTTTCTCTTCGCGCTCTTCGCGGTCGCACGGTCTGCGCTCGCTGTTCAGTATGTTTTCCAGTGACCTGGCCATTGATTTGGGCACTGCCAATACGCTCGTCTACGCCCGGGGCAAGGGCATCGTCGTGAACGAGCCCTCGATTGTCGCCATCAACAAAAATACGGGCGAGGTCGAAGCCGTGGGCAAGGAGGCCAAAGAGATGCTGGGCCGCACGCCCGGCAACATCGTGGCGATCAAGCCGATGAAGGACGGCGTAATCGCCGACTTCAAAGTCACAGAAAAGATGTTGAACTACTTCATTCAAAAGGCGCATAACCGCAAGATGCTGGTGCATCCGCGCATCGTGATCGGCGTGCCCTCTGAGATTACGCAGGTGGAAAAGCGCGCGGTGGAAGACTCGGCCTATCGCGCCAAGGCGAGTGAGGTCTTTCTTGTTGAACAGGCGATGGTTGCGGCCATCGGCGCGGGGCTGCCGATTACCGAGCCGTCGGGCAACATGGTTGTCGACATCGGTGGCGGGACCACCGATATTGCGGTGATTTCGCTGGCCGGCATTGTCTATTCGCGGTCGGTACGTATGGCCGGCAACCAGATGGATGAGGCAGTGATGAACTACCTCAAGCGGAAATACAATCTATTGATAGGCGAGCGCACGGCGGAGCAGATCAAGCAGGAGATTGGGTCCGCGTATCCGCTGGAGAAGCCGCTGACGATGGAGATCAAGGGACGCAACCTGATCGAAGGCGTGCCCAAAACCATCACCATCGACGACAGCGAGATTCGCGAGGCGCTGGGCGAGTGCATCTCGACGATCATGAATGCGATTCGCGTCGCGCTGGAGCGGACGCCACCTGAGCTCTCTGCCGATATCAGCGATCGCGGCATTGTGCTGACCGGTGGCGGCGCACTTATCAAGAACCTTGATAAGCGGATTCGCGAGGAGACTGGATTGCCGGTTTCGATCGCCGACGATCCGTTAGCCAGCGTGGTACTGGGGACGGGAAAAATGCTCAGCGACTTCCGTTTGCTGCGTAAGATCAAGATTGACTAGCTGTGCATCACCGGAACGCATATCGCGCGTAAGCATCGGGCATCATCACCATGGAATCCTTCTTCAGCCGTTATAAGAACGCCCTGGTCCTGATCGTGGTGCTTCTGGCACAGGTCATCGGCGTCGCCATACAGGTGCGCCGCCCTTTGCCGAAGGAGCATGCGCAGCCGGATGCCGGTGGTATACGCCTGATTCGCTACTGGGCGATCAGCTTGGTGTCGCCGCCGGAGCGGCTGGTGCATTGGCTGGGCACCAGCATTCTCGGCGTCTGGGACAACTATCTCGACCTGATCCATGTGCGGCAGCAAAATAAGGACCTTCAGTCAGAACTGCAGCGCATCCGTATCGAAGAAGGCGGGATCGTAGAGGATGCGCGGCAAGGGCAGCGGCTGCAGCAGTTGCTGGCTTTCAAGCAAAAGTACGTCTATCAGACGGTGCCCGCTCAGATCATTGGTACTTCCGGCACGGAACAGTCGCGCATTCTTTCGATTAATAAAGGATCGAAGGACGGAGTGGGCGTCGACATGCCGGTAATTACGCCCGAGGGAGTTGTTGGGCGGATTCGCGAAGTCTTTCCTCACACCAGCCAGGTACTCGAAATTACCGATCCGACCAGCGGCGCGGGCGTCATCCTTGCCACAACTCGCATCCGCGGCATCCTGCGTGGGACTGCGCTGGGCCAGCCGCAGGTGGTCAACGTGATGCCCGATGAGCGGATCAAGGCAGGCGAGCAGGTCGTGACCAGCGGTGGCGACCAGATTTTCCCGCGCGGACTGGCTGTTGGCGTTGTCGATCGCGTGGTGACCGATCCCGACCACGACCCGCTGGTGGATGTTTTGATTCATCCCGCGGCGAATCTCGCACAGCTGGAAGAAGTGCTGGTCATTACCAATATGGGCGACGTGATCACGCCCAAGCAGAAGCTGGACATGATGCAGAGTGAGGCAGCGGCGGATGCCGAGCAACTGAAGGCATCTGAGATTTTGGCGGAGCGGCTGCCGAGCCGGATCGATCCCGATGCGCCGAAGACCGATGATGAGAACAGCGACGATTCGGCGGACGCCCAAGGCGAGGGCATCGCCCGGCCGATGCGTCCACCGGCTGCGCTCCGTCCAGACCGCTTCACTCCGAATACAACTCCTGCGGCAGCAAGCCTGACCCCGGGTGCCCGCTTAGCCCCGCAATCGGAGGGTTCTGGGACCACCACGGCAAGCGCGGCAAAACCGCACGCGACAGTACCCGCAAGCGTCGGTTCGGAAAACCCCAACGTAACCGAAACCGCCGCTGCCGTGCCGAAGAAGAAAGGACCGGATCTGGTTCCCGACGATGGCAGCCGTCCGCCGTCGACAATGGCTGCGCATCCAACCACCCCGTCGTCAACGGCTAGCGCCTCCGCGCGCGAAGAGACAACAGGAGCCGCGCCGGTTCATGCGCCGATGGTAATGATGCCCGCGTCTTCGACTCATGGCCCGGCAACCGCGACCGGCAGTACCGCGACTTCCACCACCCGGCCAGCGGTCAATGGGTCAACAGTCAATGGGTCAGCGATCAATGGATCATCGGCCTCTTTCAACGGCGGCACAGCGCATACCACGAGCGCGAGCAACGGCGCCGCGACCCAGCCTCATGCGACAACAGCTGCCGGAGGCGGAGTTCCAGCTGCCACCAAGCCTGCGGGTAATTCCTCAGCGTTGAATGGCACAATCACTCATACGAATGCCACGGCAGGGAACGGCAGCACAGCATCGCCCGGAACCGCTGCTCTCCATGCAACGAACCCTCGGCCTGCCGCCGCAAGCGCGGACAACAGCGCGGGCGGTGAGGTCAAAACGAAGGTGGTAGTGGACGGCCCGCTGCCCTCAGGCGCGAAGAAGCCCCAGCCGTCCGCATCGACTGCCCCCGCGAGCCATCAAACTCCATCAGCGCAAACCCAGCAGACACAACATGCTCCAACCGCGCCGGCAGTGCAACACAAGGCGCCAGAGCTGGTTCCGGATGATGGCAGCCGTCCTCCTCCGACGATGTTGAAGCCCAAGCCGCAAACGCAGCCGACGGCTCCGGCGCAAACCCAGCCTCAAGGAGGCCGTCAGGGATGAGCAGGCTCATCGCCGCATCGCGGCGCGATGTTGAGGTTCAGCCGTATCCTCTGATCGTTTTCGTTCTGGTGCCGCTGCTGGCCCTGGGACTGCAGTCCTTTGTCTCGCTGCACTTCCAGCGCTTCGATATTCTGGACCTGCCGCTGCTCGTGACAATTTACTTCGCCATCACGCGGCGCAATCCGATTGCCGGCACCATCACAGGGGGAGTGATTGGCATCGCTCAGGATGCCCTTACTCGCCAGCCGCTCGGCATCTTTGGCATTTGCAAGTCGATCATCGGCTATCTGGCCGCATCGCTGGGAGTAAGAATCGACACGGAGAATCACGGCACGCGCGCGTTGCTGACGTTGGCCTTCGTGTTTTTGCATAGCGGCATGTACTGGGTGCTGGTGCGGAGGTTACTAGTGCAGCCGTACGCATGGAACTGGCTTCACGAACTGTTGCGGGCGCTGATCAATATGGTTGTTGGAGTCATTCTTTTCGCGCTGCTGGATCTCGCGAAGCGCAAGGAATACTAGCCGTCCACGTGTTCCTGAATAGGTTTGGTGAAGCGAAATGGTAATGGGGCGGAGACGGCGCAAGCCCGTGAATTGCGGGTATTCTAGTGGACAGGTTTGGCGCGAATCAGGCGCGATAGTGGATCATGCATAATCGGGAAGAAAAGCTGCCAGGCATCAAGCTGACGGTCATTCAATATGTGATCGTCGGCATTCTGCTGATTCTGATTTTCGGTCTGTGGCGGCTGCAGGTGGTGGGCGCGGAAAATTACCACGCGCTCGCTGAAGCCAACCGCATCCGCAAGGTCCCGATTCTTGCTCCGCGAGGAAAGCTGTTCGACCGCGAAGGACGACTGGTCGTCGATAACTATCCTTCGGTCTCGTGCTTTCTGGTGCGTGAGCAGGGCCATGACTACATGGCGGATCTGCCGATTATTGCGCGCGGATTGAACATGACGGTCGACCAGATCGACGCGATTTTGAAAAAGTATCGCACCGCGCCAAAGTATCAGCCGCTGCCTTTGAAGCAGGACATTACACCGGACGAGGAGGAGTTCATCGAGGCGCATCGCGATGAGTTTCCAGAGCTCGAAACCGTAGAAGAACAGCGACGCCTGTACCCCAAAGATGGTTTTGCCGCGCACCTGATTGGCTATGTGGGTGAGGTCAGCGAGGACATGCTGAACAATCCGCAATATGCCTATTACGAGCCGGGCGATGTGGTGGGCAAGTCAGGCGTGGAGCAATCATACGATTCGCTGCTGCGCGGCCAGGACGGTTCGCAGGATGTAATTGTCGACAGCCATGGCCGCGAGGTAGGCAAGCTGGGCACGGAGCATGCGGTTCCCGGCAAGAGCCTGAAGCTGACGATCGATATCGATGTCCAGCGTGCGGCGGAGAACGCTCTTGGCGATCGCAATGGCGCGATCATCGCCATGGATCCGCATACGGGCGAAGTGCTGGCAATGGTGAGTCGGCCCACCTTCGATCCAAATGACTTCGCGGTGCGTATCGGGCGCGAGGAATGGAACAAGCTCATCACCGATCCTGAGCACCCGCTGCTGAATAAGGCGATTCAGGCGCAGCTTGCTCCGGGGTCGACGTTTAAGATCATTATGTCGTTCGCCGGCCTCGAAGAGGGCGTAGCTCAGGACATGAAGGTGCATTGCTCAGGCGGTGTGAGTCTGTTCGGGACCTACCAGAAGTGCTGGGTGCATAGTGGCCACGGGGAAGTCGACATTCACAAGGCCATTTATCAGTCCTGTGACGTGTTCTTTTACACGCTGGCGGCGAGGCTGGGGATTGAGAAGATTGCGAAGTGGGCACATGCGGTTGGCATCGGCGAGAAGACCGGAATCGATCTGCCCAATGAAGTGTCCGGCGTAATGCCCTCTGCAGAGTGGAAGATGAAATACTTCCATCAGAGATGGTATCCGGGCGAGGTCACGTCTGTTGGCATCGGTCAGGGTGCGGTGACGGCGACACCGGTACAGATGGCGCGGGCGCTTTCCGGGATTGCTTCTGGTGGCGTGATGAAACGGCCACACGTGGTTTTTCCAGACGAACTGCCGGAAGACTATCGCAAGGCGATGTACGACTCTTTCCCCGGTTCCGGAGACAAGGCTATACAGATCGATCCGGATAGCTGGGAGACGATCACCGACGCTATGGCGCTGGTCCTGAGCCCTGCAGGAACCGACCCGAGCGCGCATCTTGAAGGTATCGATTTTGCCGGCAAGACGGGCAGCGCGCAGACCATGAGCAACGCGCTGGCAGCGCGGCTCGGGCATGCCCATTCTGTAAAGGACAATGCGTGGTTTGTTGGCTTCACGCCCCGGCGCAATCCAGACATCGTGGTCTGCATTCTGTTTGAAGCCGGTGAGCACGGCAAGCTGGCAGGCCGTCTGGCCGCTCGCGTGATAGAGGCGTATGTGAACAAACAGCGGCGCCTTGAAAATAATCTGATCGCCAAAGCGCCACAGAAGGTGGACGTGGGCGCGCTCTGGGACAATCCTACCGCCCCGAAGATTTTTGGCGGCAAGCAGGTTGTGAAGCCGCAGGGCGATCAGGCGGAGATGTGGGGCGGCCATTTTTATCTGACTGTGCCCCCGGTTGTGGCTTCGGCGAAGGCGCCGTGAGAAAGCAAACTGCAGGTCCCTCCGCTGCGCTTCGCTCCGGTCGGGATGACAATTTTAAGGGGGAGCACATCAACAAACCTTTGTCATCCCGAGCGAAGCCGAGGGACCTGCAGTTTGCGATGTTGATGAAGCACGAATGAGCGATCGGGAACATCACTACTACGTCTACTTGATGTCGAGCAGAACGAGGGTCCTCTATTGCGGCATGACAAATGATCTTGCGAGCCGAGTTGCCGAGCATAAGGGTAGAGCGTTTTCGGGGTTTAGTGCTGACTACAAGTGTCATCGTCTGGTTTGGTATGAAAATTTCAGGTATGTGAACAATGCGATAGACCGGGAAAAGCAGATCAAACGCTGGAGACGTGACAAGAAACTTGTCTTAATTCAAGAGATGAATCCGGCGTGGGTGGATTTGAGCGAAGAGTGGTTTAAATAAAAAGAAAACTGTAGGTCTCTCCGCTTCGCTTCGGTCGGGATGACAAATTATAAAGAGTAGTTGTTAGGAATAAATGCGCCGCTTTCTCTCACTTCGCGATTTTGACTGGACCCTGCTGGGGTTCGTGCTGATTCTTTCCGTCATCAGCATTCTCGAGATCTACAGCGCGACCATGCACACGAAATTCGTCGGCTTCCACAAAATGCAGGTGTTGTGGCTGATCGGCGGCCTCGTCGCCATGTTCGTCTTTTCGGTGATTGACTACCATTTCCTGTTTGACTTCATTCACTGGATCTATGGATTTTGCGTGGTCTCGCTCGTCGCAGTCCTGGCGGTCGGCACCAAGGTGCTTGGCGCGCGGCGCTGGATCAAATTGCCCGGAGGCATTCATTTTCAACCATCCGAGTGGGTGAAACTGGTACTTATCGTCGCCGTAGCGCGCTATTTTGTCGGTCTTTCGGGCCGCGAAGAATTGACATGGAAGGACATCTTCAAAGCGATGGCGCTCGTAGGAGTCCCGATGCTGCTGGTCTTGAAGCAGCCTGATCTAGGAACAGCCCTGACCTACTCGCCAATCCTGCTCGTCGGACTGTTTCTCGGCGGAATTGACTGGAAGAAGGCCGGGATCATTCTCCTCGTCGGACTACTGGCGGTAGGTGTCGTCTGGAAGAGCGGCAAGGTGTTGAAACCCTATCAGAAAGCCCGTCTGACCAGTTTCATGAACCCGGATAACGACCCGCAGGGGACCGGCTATCAGATTCGCCAATCACTGATTGCGGTAGGCGACGGCGGGGTCTTCGGCCGGGGAGCCACCAAGGGCACACAAACCCAAGGCGACTTCCTGCCGATTCCGTATACGGATTTCATTTTTGCCGCGTTCTGTGAGGAGCACGGCTTTATCGGCGCGACGGTCGTCTTACTGCTATACTTCTTGATATTGATGCGTTTGATTCAAAACGCTCAAACAGCCGCGGACCAGTCCGGAACGCTCATCGTGATGGGTGTGGTAGCCGTTTTGATCTTTCAGATCGCGGTGAACATCGGGATGGTGATCGGGCTGATGCCAGTTACCGGAATTCCTTTACCGTTAATGAGTTACGGTGGATCTTCGGTACTGTTCACGTTTCTGGCTCTGGGAATGGTAATGAACGTCCGTATGAACCGCTTCGTGAACTGAAGGCGAAAAGTTTTAGTAAGAGTCCCGCCCAGGGTGCGGGATTGAGTTTTAGGAAGTTAAGGAATTTAACTATTTAGCCGGCCGTGGTGGGTCACCGGGCCGGTCAGGATCAGGAATGAGCGCGCTGAGACGGGTAACGGCCCCGCCGAATGAATTGGTTGAAGCGGTCACAAACTCTCTGCGCCCGGAACATCTCCCGGAAAGCCTCCCGAAAATATCCCATCCCTTTCATGGATCTCCGCCCGGAGGGCGGCATCTTGGATTCTTGCGGATACCGGTCATCTCTCCGTCATCTCTGGTCTCGTCCGGTATTCCGGTTTGATCTGCCTCGTCCGCTGCCCAAGGCTCTTTTGAAGAGAGCTGCCGGGCAAGAGAGGCAGCATGTCGAAGGAAATATGCATTTCAAGCACGCCGCATGAGACGCGGCTTGCAATTTTAGAAGACGATCAGCTCTCGGAAATCTATTACGAGCGCGAAAACGAATACACCCTCGCGGGTTCCATTTACAAAGGACGTGTCACACGCGTCCTGCCGGGCATGCAGTCGGCATTTGTCGACCTGGGCCTGGAGCGTGACGCATTTCTC
Organism: Alloacidobacterium dinghuense; assembly: GCF_014274465.1. Classification (NCBI taxonomy): domain Bacteria; kingdom Pseudomonadati; phylum Acidobacteriota; class Terriglobia; order Terriglobales; family Acidobacteriaceae; genus Alloacidobacterium; species Alloacidobacterium dinghuense. Next base: position 48,124 of record NZ_CP060394.1, read on the forward strand.
TACGTCACCGATTTTCTCGAAGAGCAGGAAGACTCCGCCGACTTCGAACGGATTGGTGGAGGTTCTCCGCAGCGCGAACCCCGCCGCGAGGCGCAGCCTGTTCAGGAAGAGGTGGAGGGCTCCGAGGAAGTTCACACGTCGGGGCGCGGTCCTGACCAGGATTCGGGCGAGCAGGCCCCTGAGGGCACGCGACGCTGGCGCGGTCGCCGCGGAAGACGCGGGCGCGATGGCCGTCCGCAGCCTTCGCGGGGAGGCAATGGCCACATTGAATCTCCCGAAGCCGTTGAAGAAAGCATTTCCGCCGAGCCGGTTCCACTGCCTGAGCATGGTGCGCCTGGTGGCATTTCAGCATCAAACTTTGCTTCATCTGCGCCTGCGAGTTCACCGATTTTGCTCCCGGGCGAGTCTTTGTCGAAGTATGGCGGCCAGCCTGCCGCAAATGAGCCAAGAGCTTCGGTAGGTGCTGCTCCGGCAAAGGCCAATTTCACATCCAGGCCATCCACGCTGATCGAAGGACCTATCGAATGGGACGGCGGTTCGCTCCTGCCCGGCGAGTCGCGTTCACGCCGCAATGCTCACAGCGAGGAAGCCAGTATCTCAGGCGGAGAAGCCGCCGCAGTTGTGCCCTCTCTGCCGGTCATCGAAGAGGCTGAAGCTCGCCAGGCTTTCCCTGAGGCGGTTGTGCCTGAGCCTGTTGCCGAGTCTCTGATAAGCGAACACATGCACGATGCTGATGCAGAAGGCGTCACCGAGACAGCGAACGAAGTTGCTGCGCCGGAAGCCATTGCGGAGCCTGTGCCGCTGATTCACGAAGAGGAAGAGCAGCACGAAGCTGTCGAGACGGTTGAGGAGGTGCACGAGTATGACCCGGAGCACGCCTCGGCATCGCATCGAGTGGATGCGGCAGCCCCCAGCGAATATCGCATCTCCAGCGGTATCGCTGAACCCGAAGAAATTGAGCACGCCGCGCCTATAGAAGAGGCAGCCCATCGGACCGAGGCGATAGAGGTCGAAAAAGAGCCGGAATTCGTAACCGGGATGGTTGCGGAAGAGGCCGTGGAGTCGCCAGCAGCTCCCGAACCTGTATTTACTGCGAAATATGAAGAAGAGGAAGATGCCGGTCAACCGGAGGAGGTACGCGACTCTTCACATGCTCCTGAGGTTGAGCAGAGTGATGCAAATGAGCGCCTATTCGCTCCGGGCACAGGTCTTCTGGAAGAAGAGGTTATTGACGAAGAGGAATACGATTTCGAGCCGTTACACGCCCACGCCGACGACCATGATCTTGAGGATCTGGAGGAACAAACGCTTGATCAGCAGATGAATGGAGCCGATCTGGGCGCGATGGTGCGCGACCTGCACATCAATCAGCGGCTGAACTTCGGACCCGAAGGCGCTCTGGCCGAACAGCACGCTGATGAAAAAGTGCAGGAATACGGCGAGGAAATCGACGAGGACGAAGGTGAGATCGAAGAGGAGGTAAGTGACGAAGTCTCCCCCGATACGCAGGCAGATACAGATCACGCAGGCCAGACAGAGAGCCGCCGCCCCGACCACCGCGAACGCCGTCGTGGCGGACGTGGACGCTATGGCCGCCGTCGTCAAGGTGGAGGAGGACCGCGCCGTGCGTCTGCTCAAGTCACCGATCTGCCCGTCATCACTGAGTTGTTGAAGCCAGGCCAGGAAATTCTGGTCCAGATTGCCAAGGAGCCGATTGCCAAGAAGGGCGCGCGCATTACCAGCCACATTGCGCTTCCCGGACGCTTCCTGGTCTTTATGCCGACCGTCAACCATGTAGGCGTCTCGCGCAAAATCTCTTCAGATGATGAGCGCCAGCGCCTGAAGCGGATTCTGATCAGCGAAAAAGGAAATGCTTCAGGAGGATTTATCGTCCGTACCGCCGCTGCTACGGCTACTGAAGACGAGCTTCGTGCCGACCTTCGCTTCCTGATTAGCCTCTGGAATGACATCAAGCAGCGATCCGATGATGGCAAGGCGCCAGCGCTGATCTATCACGATCTCAATCTCGTCGAGCGCGTACTGCGCGACCAGGTAAGCGATAACTTCTCGACCATCTGGGTCGACAGCGAAACGGAATACGAGCGCGTGGTGCGCTTCCTCAACCGCTTCCAGCCTTCGCTGGTGCGCCGTGTGAAGCTCTATACCAAGGAGACGCCGCTCTTCGAGCAGTTTGGCATCCAGGATGAGATCACCAAAGCGCTGCGTTCCAAAGTCTGGCTCAAATCCGGCGGTTCGATTGTCATCAACCAGACCGAGGCTTTGGTCGCCATCGACATCAACACCGGCAAGTACGTCGGCAAGACAGCGCGTCTTGAAGACACGATCGTCAAGACCAACCTCGACGCAATTCCGGAGATCGTGCGTCAGATTCGCCTGCGCGACCTGGGTGGCATCATCGTCATCGACTTCATCGATATGGATGAGCGCAAGAACCGGCACAAGGTTCTGCAAGCGCTCGAAGAGGCGCTGAAGGCCGACCGTGCGCCGTCGAAGGTGCTGCAGTTCAATGACTTTGGCCTGGTGGCAATTACCCGTAAGCGCGTCAAGCAGTCTCTGGAGCGGACGTTAAGCGTGCCTTGCGAGATCTGCCAGGGCACCGGCATGGTAAAGAGCCCGATGACGGTGTGCAACGAAATCTACGTCGAGATGCGCAAGATGCAGAAGCACCTGGAGCGCAACGACGTTCTGTTGCGCGTGCATCCTGAGGTGGTGAAGACGCTGAAGGCAAACAATGCGCGCTGGCTGAATGAGATTGAAGAGATGAGCGGCAAGACGATCATTGTCAAGAGCGATCCTGCGCTGCATCCAGAGCAGTTCGATATTCACTAAGAAATTTCCAAATCAAGCGCCTGCATCTCTCGGGAGGCAGGCGCATTTTTCTGCAAATACATCGCGATGCCGCATCAAACGCATCCGAGTGGGGTTACAGGTAATAAAGGGGTAAACCCACGAAGCCCCAAAATTTAGCACTTGAGGGATGTATGGTGGTCAGTTGCAGTCCTTCTCGCAAACTTTTACGTTCTTTCGCCATTGCCGTAGCGGCCTTTGCTTTGGCGTCGCTTCCAATCACTGCTGCTGCCCAGGACGACACGCACGCGGGCGTCAGCTCATCGGATGACAACAAATCATTCCTGAGTGGTGAAGACATCGACGGCGCTTCGCTTGCTGCCGATCCGAATCCATCACCCAGTCCCCAGTACGGACAGACAAACTCCCGATATCCAAGCTACGAGAGCAAGTGGAGCAAGATTGCATTTGTAGCGGGCGGCGGATTCAACGCTCCAGTGAGCGATGCGACGACTTATTCCACCTATGGCGGCAATATCACGCTGGGAGCGGGGTGGAATTTCAATAGGCTGATCGGCGCTTTGGTCGAATACCAGTTTGTTGACGATAAGATTCCGGGTGCAACTCTGGCTGCGGTGGGCGCTCCTGGTGGCTATACGCGCGTGTGGTCGTTCACGATTGACCCCGTCGTGAATCTACCTACCAGCGGCAGGTTTGGCGGCTATTTCACCGGTGGCGGCGGCTTTTATCGTAAGGTAGTGACCTTTACGACTCCGGTGCCTGTCCTCTATTGCGACTACTTCGGTTATTGCTTTATCGGTACGCAAAATCAGGTGATTGGGCACTTTTCGAGCAATCAGGGCGGTATGAACATTGGCGGAGGGGTTACCTGGAAAGCATTTGGTCCCGACAGCAAAGCCAAGCTGTTTGCTGAGGCGCGCTATCTGTGGGTCGACTCGCCTTCAGCTTCGGCAACGCAACAGGGCACGGGGACATTCACCACGATTCCTGTAACATTTGGCATTCGCTGGTAATAGAATCGTGTTCGCTCTGTCATCGAGAAGAATCTTAACGATCTTGATTCAATATCGTTGAGATTCTTTGTTTCGTCAGATCGGGGAGCGATAGGTCTGAATCCCGATTCAGGCTACCAGCATAGGATCTAGGCCCTGACGCTGCCGCCATGCGTGATAACTACCGTGTGCGAGGAAGAACTGCGGACCGTAGAGCAACGTTTCTTCGTGCGTCGTCTTCGCTACAAACAGAATGTGGCTTCCTATCTTTTGCATACCTTCGACATGCATCTCTCGAATTCGAGAAGCAAATTCGGGAACTGGAATTCCAACAGAGCGCGGAGTGATTGTGGCGAAGGGGAGTTCACTCCAGTTGATGGATAGCTTGCGATGATTTCCCCGTACCTTGAATGCTGTGTCCGCCAACTCGACCGGAATGTTGCTTAAAACAACTTTTTTTGCGCGCTCCACGAGCGGGGCGACGCTCCGGCTGCTGTTAAGGCCGAAAGCAAAATAGCCGTTGCCAATCGGTCCCATGATATTCATCGGAAACAGATTGCCCATATCTCCGTCGATCACGCTCACCAGCACGACAGGCCGGGGACAGGTGTAGAAGACGGCCATAGCGCGGTTTTCGCGCGGTGTAATGGGCACATCCTTGTCGTTGGGTGAGAGTCCGCGAAGTGCATTTTTCAAATCACGCGCCCAGATATAGCGACGCGGAAGGCAATAATTTCGGTGCGAGGCACGCCGAAAAAGACATAAAACCCGCGATCCCGCGTGAATGCTTGACGCGAATTCAAGCTGGATTTCACCCAACGTCTGCTGCGTCGCGTTTTCGCAAAAACGCAAGACCAGATGCCTGCTTTTTTTTGCTAATTCGCTTTCGTCGGGATCGAATCCAATGCCAATGGTGAACGGAGCAGCACAGGCCATAAGATGGTTTTGAGTGACGTCGCGTCGCGCACCTAAGCCATCCAGCCAGACAGTCACTTCCGATTGTGGATCTTCAAGACCAAGTGTGAATCTTTCACCCATGTCCCAAGGTCCATAGAACTGCTGTCTCAGAAACCTTCGGGACTGTCGAACAATTTGCATCGTACTTCTCCTATCGGGCAGTCCGCTCAAATTCAAACAGAATGCAACCACCCAAATTACGGAAGATCGGAGCGCGGCTGATCATGCGATCGATTCCGCTCAAGCCCTGCAGCAGAGCGGGAAAATTGCCGACCAGATGATTCATATAAGAAGGAGGCAACGCAATTCCAATCCCCTTCCGCGCACGAAGCCGGAAATCGGGAGCAAGCAACTCAACGAGCTGCTTGCTTGAACGCAACTGTATTTCAATTTCACCTCTTGCTGAGGGGATGCTGCCGCGATAAAGCTTTCGGAATGCCTTCTTCCAATTCCCATGAACGAGAAACCAAAGTATTTCCCAAGGGGCAAAACGTCCGAGCATGCAGAAATAGGCGCGCGCACCGGGCTTGAGTCGGCTTGCAAGTTCCCGTCTCACTCGAGGCAAGTCCTTCACGCAGTTCAAGCCCGAGAAATTCGAGAAAACACCGTCAAATAAAGCGTCGGTTGGAAGTTCGGCGAGGTTCTCGGTCGGCAGAACGCGAAAATCAACCATCGATCCGAAAGCGTGATTTGCCTGACGATGACGGGCAATCTCGATCATCCGCGACGAAATGTCGCACGCTACGACGGAGATCCCGTGCTCGGCCATATGGAGAGCATCGACTCCCGTCCCACAATTCAGCTCGAGGATGCGTTGCCCGGGAGAAAAGCCTGCATCGATGTCTTCCCAGACAGAGTGCCGCCAGAGCATCCCGAGAAATGTCTCGGTGAAATCCTGGTCATATGTTTCAGCGGCAGTGTTCCAGTAAGTCTGCGAGACCGGGGCAGTGTCGGAGGAAATAGACACGCAGAGTAATCCTCACTTTTCAATTGCGCGTTCCGGCGCGGAGAAGTCCCCATGCCCATGAACAGCGCTCTTACAGCACTGACTTCATTATCACACTCAACAAATTCAATTTCGACGCGGGTTGTAGTGTCGTCGTAAGGGCTAATGGGCGGGTCAAACAAGCACGGAAGGCACAGAGCCGTAGGAGATCCCTGCTACCAGTGAAGACCCATCTGGTGCAGGCGCAGAAGTCCGCCGCAGAGCACAGCCAGCGGCGGAATGATGGTGCTGATAATCAGATAGTAGATGGGCTGCTTGCCTTTCATCTGGATGGCAGAAATCGCACTGAGCAAAAGAACAGCAAGCGCCAGCATGAGCGCATGAAGCAAGGGATTGCCCTGCGCATAGCGAGCCGTCACGTAGCCTCCCAAAACAGAGCACACGAGGCCAATGCCGACATTCACCGCCATGATGAGAGGATCAGGAGGCGCATCGTCCCGCGTATGATCCGGAGCGAAGCGCCTCAACAGTGCAGAGGCGATTCCCATCAGGCCAACAATGGTAATGAACCCTGCAAGAATCGCCAGGAAGGAATGCGCAATCTGCATCGCTACTTGCGCATCGCCTTTTCTACCGCGTCAGCGTCTTTGGGCAAGGCGCACGTCAGGCACTCGAGTTTTCCATCAGGATTGGCGCAAAAAACATCTTCGATGCGCACCCCGATTTTTTCTTCCGGAATGTAAATACCAGGCTCAATCGTGAAGACAGATCCGGGCTTGACGGGCTGGGAGTAATCATAAGGATCGTGTACATCGATGCCGACCGAGTGTCCGATGCCGTGGATGAAGTATTTGCCCAGCGGTTCGCCATGCAGATCCTTGCCGTGCGCGTTCATGTAATTGAAGGCGATGGTATCGAGCGAGTCGGCGTATTTGTGTTGCGGGTCATTCAGGTGCGACTTGCCCGCGACAAAACCCTCCATGGCCGCTTTCTGCGCGCCCAGTACGATGTCGTAAATTTCCCGTTGACGCGCGGTGAAATGTCCGCTCACAGGAACCGTGCGGGTAATGTCCGACGCATACATCGAATATTCGCCTGCCGCATCGACAACAACGACATCGCCGGCCTGCATGGTCTGGCTGTTCTCCGAGTAGTGCAGCTCAGTCGACTTCTCCCCGGAACCAACAATAGGCGGATAAGAGACGCGCTCGCAGCCGTTTTCCATCAGCTTCTCAACAATGATGCCATTGACTGTGCGCTCTTTCTGACCGGGATGCACAGACCTCATCATGGCGAACTGTGCCTGCACTGATGCGTCCGAAGCTTTGTGAAGTAGCGTCATTTCGCCTGCGTCTTTTATCTCGCGCAGCTGCGTGACAGGCGTGCGTACATCCTGAAACGGTGGCGGATCGCTTCTTCCAAGCGTTGTTGCTGTCCAGAGTGCGAGTGCCTTAGCCTGCTCTGAGTCGGGTTGCGACCAAAGATGGTTCATGACGGACCGATTCTCAGCCGCAAGTTGGTTGATGGTAAGCGGAAGATCGGTCATGGCCTTCACTTCATCGACGCCGGCTTTCTGCGATGCGTCAGGAGTGGCAGCATCGAGTTTGACTCCGGTGTAAAGCTCCGTGCGCAGATTGCGCGTAGGCAGAAAAAGGATTTCGCGATAAGCGCGGGCTGGATGAGTCCCTTCCGCTTTCTGTGGGGCCTGAATCAGAAGAGCGGCGCCGGGTTCATTCCACCCGGTGAGGTAATAGAAGTCTTCGTCCTGGCGGTACTCCATGTATTCGAGCGAGGGTTCGTCCGCAGCGAAAAGGATGGCGATGCCGCCATTCAGCTTATCGGCAAGTGCCACACGCCGGGCATGATAGTCAGCGGTCGATTGGCGATCCAGAGCGTGGAGAGAAACAGAAGCTAGCAAAAGCGCAACAGCAGACAGTGCGCGACAATAGGATGTCATAGCATCGAGTGTAACGATCGCTGTGTTTTGAGCAAAGAGATTTAGTTCAGCATGGTGGATGCGAAGTCCGGTGCCGCCGGAACATCGCTCGGATCGTTCAGGAGTTCCCAGCGCTGCAGTGAGAGCGGCAAGTTGCCGTTGGTCCAGACGAAATCGTGGAAGGCCTGAAGCGAGAATTTGTCTTTCTGCTTTTGACGCGCGTCGGCGAGAAGACGCATGATCTGGACTTTGCCGATCTGATACGAGATAGCCTGACCGGGTGAGCTTGAAAACATGGCTGCTTCTTCAATGGCCGTGCCGTGGTCCATGGGAACGGTTTTGGAAAGGTAGTCGGCTGCCTGTTCCAGCGTAAATTCGCCGGTCGCCAGCTTTACGTCGACTTCAACCCGTAGCGCGCGCAGGCGCATGAAGCTATAGATGATTTCCCGAGTCCGCGGCGAGTCGTCAAAGAGACCGGCTTGCAGCATCATCTCTTCGGCGTAGAAGCCGATGCCTTCATTAGCTCCCGAGTCGTAGTAGTGGCGGCGAATAGGATCGGAATTGGCCCAGCTGAGGCAGAGCTGGAAGTAGTGTCCGGGCACGCCTTCATGCACGATGATGGGCCTCGGATCGCGCGCAGTTGAAAGACTGAAATAGCCGAGCGAGATGCTGGGTATGCGGATGTAGCTGGTGCCGTCCTGGTCGAGACGCGTCGGACCGGTAAGGTCGTCGGTTACGCCGAGTTCAGAGAAAGGCTCAACATAGGCAGGCAGTGGCAGATTTTGGTAATGCTTCATCCAGCCGGGTACAGTGAGGATGTGGCGGGCACCGAGGAAAGCCCGGATGTCGGCCTCGTCTTTCTTCTCGCGTTCAATCTGCGCCTGCTGGCTCGGGAAAATAGGCATGGGCGGCAGCCCTGTGTTGCGTGCCTGTTCGTACGCTTCAAACGCAACGGTCCGGTCCCACTCCTGATGGCTCATCGTGAGCAATTGTTCCGGCGTATAAGGCATTAGCGCCACGTTGCGCAGGAAGTAAATGTAGTTATCGCGGCCGATGGCGGTCTCTTCACGCATGCCAGGCAGCTTCTGCTTGAGCCAGTCGCGGTACGACTCAAGCGCGCTGATGGCTGCCGGAGCACTCTCTTTGAGAGCCTTTGCGGTTGCCGGATCAAGCTGCGGCGTGAGCGCCGTCAGCATAGTGTTGAAACGCTCGGGAAGATTGTCGAGCGCTTCGATGGCCAGCTGTGCGAACGGCTTGCGCATATCGGTGAGGTTTTCGCGGGCCGTTGTCAGCGTGGCCGGAAACGACTGGATGCGGGTAACCATGTCTGCCTGTTGCTGCGCGCTGAAAGGTGGCGGAGGCAACAGAAGGATGTAGACGCTGCCGAGGGTCTGGTGGACATAGAACACCGGATTGCGCTGCCATTCACGGTTGATGTTCAGCTCCCAGTTGACGCGCGCGATAGCAGAGCCGAGCAAGCGGTAGTCAACTTGCTCTGCAACCGGAGCGGTGCTCGCAGGCGCCAGGGCTTTCCAGCGGCTTTCGAACTCTGTCAGTTCCTTGCGACGTGCAGCAATGGTCGCAGAAGTCCATTCGATTTTGAGATTGGTGGGGCGGTCAATGCGCGGGATGTCATCGTTGGTGAAAGGCTGCTCGGCAGCACGCCAGGTCCAGAAACTTTGGCTCAGATCAGAGATGCTGTCGGCGCTTGCGAACGTAACAGTGCCGGAAGCAATAGCGGCCAGTAGGAGAACTTTACCAATAGATCCACCACGAGCATTCATCGTCGTCAACCTGAAAGGATTAATAGAGTAAGCGTGCTGTGAACCGGGAATTAGGCCATCGTAGCAACGTCCTTGAAATCCGCAAAGGCGAAAATGAATGGATAGAAGTGGCTTATACCCCGACTGGAAACGGCTTCGGCGAGGACTCTTCGAGGTTCGCGCCAGAACGCCAACGCTCGAAGCGGCCCTGCAGCAGCGAGAGCAATCCCGTGTACCAATAGCCGACAACAAACAGCATCAGGAAGGGTACCGTGAAGTAATTCTCATTGCTGACGGCATACCAGATCGTCACTGCGAAATAGCAACCGATGAGCAATTCAATCCACGGAACGATGCCCAGCCGCTTGCGATACTTCGCCGCCTTCGACTTTTCGCCACGTTTTTCCACCCGGTACTTTGGCGTGCGTTTGAATGAGCTTTTAATGCCCAGCAACGCTTCGAGCACCGCTCTGGTATTGGTGACGGTCAAGCCAATGCCGAGCGACATGAGGAATGGAAGATAGAGAAAGGTTCGATACCACCGGCCTGGGAAAAGCTCTTTCTGCGAAACCAGATAAAACGACGAGATCGAGAAGGTCGACGCCATGAAGAGCGGGAAGTCGATCAGCAGCATCTGAAACCAGCCCTGATAGAAGCGGATCACCATCGCCGGCATCAACAGCGTCGAAAGCACCACCATGAGCGGATAACTGATGTTCGCCGTCAGGTGGTACCAGGCTTCGAGCTTGGTGTGAAAGGGAACCTCGCTCTCGAAGACCTTCGGCAGAATTTTCTTCGAGGTCTGTATCAGCCCTTTGGCCCAACGCGCCTGCTGCGTCTTGAAGGCCGTCATCTCGATCGGAACCTCGGCGGGGCATTCCACATCCTGGAGATACTTGAAGCGCCAGCCCTTCAATTGCGCGCGATAGCTCAGATCGGTGTCTTCCGTCAGCGTGTCGTGCTGCCAGCCCCCCGCTTCGCCGATCGCGCAAGTACGCCACATGCCGGCAGTCCCGTTGAAGTTAAAAAATACGTTGGCGCGCGAACGTCCACCGTGCTCAAGAACAAAATGACCATCGAGTAGGATGGCCTCAACCTGCGTGAGAAAGCTGTAGTCGCGGTTCAGATGCGTCCAGCGCGTCTGAACCATGCCTACCTCCGGCTCGACGAAGTGGTGGATAACCTGCATCAGCCACTCGCGTGGCGGAACAAAGTCGGCGTCAAATATGGCGACGTATTCACCGGTTGCAGTCTTAAGCCCGTGATCGAGCGCTCCAGCCTTGAACCCGTAACGGTCTGTGCGGTGAATGTAGACAATCGGATGGCCCGCAGCCTGATACTGCTCAACGATCTTGAGCGCTACATCCTTCGTCTCGTCAGTCGAATCGTCGAGTACCTGAATCTCGAGCAGCTCACGCGGGTAATCGAGATTGCAGCAGGATTCAATGAGGCGGTCGATGACGAACTGCTCATTGAAAATGGGCAGCTGAACAGTGACACGCGGCAACTTCTCAAAATATTTTGGTGGTTCTTTGGCCGCGTTCTTGCGGTGCTTGTAATACAGATAGACAAGTTGGTAACGATGCAATCCGTAGAATGCCAGAATGATCATCACCAGGAAGTAGGGAATCAGAAGTGCTGTGTCGAAGATGTTCCAGCGATAGAGATGCTCGAAGGTGCGATCGCCGTAGTGCGAGCGGAGATAGTGCGAGAGGCTGTGCTGATTCGCCTGCGCCAGCAAAGCCGGCAAGGAGGCGAAGATGGATTTCATAGGAAGTATCGACAGCAGGGCCGGGCCTCCACGTACCTGAAACGCTAATTGTATGCGATTTACCGGAGAGTCGATGCGCTAGTTCAGGAACATGGTCCGGTAGAGGGTATCGCGCTGTACGGGCTTGAATCCGGCATCGCGGATAATGCGGCGCAGCTCCTCTTCTGTTGTGCAGTTAGACGTTCCGGCAGCTTTTACGACATTTTCTTCGAGCATAACCGAACCAACATCGTTGCCGCCGAAGCGCAGACCGAGTTGCAGCACCTTCAATCCCTGCGTGACCCAGCTTGACTGCACGTTTTCAATGTTTGAGAGGTACAGGCGCGAGATCGAGAGCACTTTCAGATATTCAACGGCAGTTGCCTCGTCCCATCCACGTCCGCCAAGCGCTGTATTGTGTGGCTGAAAGCTCCAGGGAATGAAAGCCGTGAAGCCGCCGGTTTCTTCCTGCAATCGCCGCACCTGCTCGAAGTGATTCACCCGCTGCTCAAAAGTCTCGCCAACGCCGAACATCATCGTTGCTGTGGTGCGCATGCCAAGCTGATGAGCCGTACGATGCACCAGCACCCAATCGTCGGTGGAGCACTTCAGCCGCGCAATGCGATGGCGTACTTCATCGTCGAGAATCTCAGCGCCGCCGCCGGGAATCGAGTCAAGGCCCGCATCGCGCAGACGCATGATCGTGTCGCGCACGCTCAGGTTGCTGTATTCGGCGATCGCGAGAATCTCAGAGGCCGAGAAGCAGTGCATCCACACCTGCGGAAAGCGCTGTTTGATGCCCTTGAGCAGCCGCTCGAACCACTCGATCTTAAGATCAGGATGCAGACCGCCTTGCATGAGCACGCCCGTGCCGCCCATCTCGACGGTTTCGGCTATCTTTTGATAGATCGTTTCAAAGTCGAGAATATAGCCTTCGGATGCCATCTTGCCCTTAAGCGGCCGATAGAAGGCGCAGAAGGTACAGTATTCGGTGCAGAAATTCGTGTAATTGATGTTGCGATCGATGATGTAGGTCACTACGCCTTCCGGATGCAGCTTCCTGCGCATGGCATCCGCTTCCATGCCAAGACCGATAAGGTCATCTGAGTGGAAGTAATCGAGGGCTTGTTGGCGAGTGATCGACATACATCGATTCTAAAAGGTATTGGCATAACCTTCCAGACCCTTTGTGAAAGCAGACAACTGCATATCGCGGTATCATGCCCATGAGACATGTTGGTCATACTGCCTTGTCCTGTAGTTGCATCAGAGAAAGTAAGTTAGGCCCAAACCCGGATTTACGTTTCGCAGATGTAAAAAATTCTTCAGGAGCAGGTTCCGTATGCTGAATCTCACTCGCCGCTTTGCGCGGCATGCGACCCTTCCGCTGGTTGCGATGATCTTCTTCTTGTCCGCCATACATTTGTTTGCCGACGACAAGCCGCAACCTGATGTGATCATTTTCACGAACGGCGACCAGCTTTCCGGAAAATTCGTTCAGGCGATCGGCGACACCGTGAGCTTTCACAGTGACATCGTCGGCGACATTACCGTTGAATGGAGCAAGATCAAGGAACTGCACACGGCTCAAAAGATAGCTGTGATCGAAAAGAGCGTTCAGATCAAGCACCACCAGATTCCGGCCAGCGTCCCGATCGGCACCATATCGGTTGCGAATGAGCAGATCACCGTGCAACCAACGACCAACGCGACGATTGCGCCGATCCCCATCAAGAATGCGCAATACGTCGTCGATCAGGCGACTTTGAATAAACAATTAGTCGGGCATCCCGGGTTTTTCCAGGCTTGGAATGGATCAGCCACCGCAGGGCTGACGCTTGTTCAGGCCACTCAGAACCAGTACTCATTTAACGGAGGCGTTGCCCTCATGCGTGTCGTGCCAACCGTTAGTTGGCTTGATCCGCGCAACCGTACCACCATCGACTATTTGCAGTCCTATGGAAAGATCACCGAGCCTTCGTACATTGACGCGAATGGCAACTTTGTCCCCTCTACTTTTACCAAGAGTTCGATATTCCATGCCGATGCTGAACGGGACGAATATGTTTCGCCCCGGTTCTACTTCCTGGGCCAGGTAGCTTTCGATCACAACTACAGCCAGAACCTCGATCTGCAACAGATCTACGGTGGTGGCATCGGTTACACGGTCATCAAGACGCCGAAGCAGGAACTCGATGTAAAGGCAACAGTGCAGTACGAGCGCCAGGCCTTCTTCAATACCGTGACGAATGAGAATCAGAATTTGATTGGTTCAACTTTTGGCGGCTACTACACGCTCCACCTGCCCAAGAGCATCCTCTTTACGCAGCAGGTCCAATACATCCCGGCGTGGAATAACACGCGTGCCTATTCAGTTTCGGAGACCGATGCCCTCGTCTTCCCGGCGTATAAAGACTTTGGCTTCCAAATCGGCACACTGGATACATATCTGAACAACGTGCCGCTCGCATTTCCGCCGACGAAGCGCAATTCGTTCCAGTTCACGGCAGGCGTGACGTACACGATCAAGTCGGCCTACTAGCGCCGAGAACCGGGCGTGATCAAATCGCGCCCGGTTATTTTGTCTCCGGAACAGGTGGAAGCGCCTGGGCGGCGGGGGGGTCGAAATTCAACGGTTGCTTCAGCAGATCGAGCACGCCATTGGGAAGCGGCTTGTCTGCATTCGCCAGCAGCAGCGTGACCTGCCACATCTGCGTCTCGTTCAATACCCCTTTAAACGACGGCATCCCTGTAAGCCGAATGCCGTTTTTGACCTTCCAGTAAGTCTCCCCGGGAGGATCATCGCTCACGCCTACAACTCCGCTCCCATGCGGTTGCCACAGCTGCGGGGCATTGGGATACATATGATCGGCATACGGCGTGGGGCGTCCATAAAGCCCATGACAGGCGGCACAATTCTCGCGGTAAATGTGCACGCCGATGAGCATATTGGTCTCGCTGGCCGACATCGGCGGCGTCTTCGGCATTTCACGCTCAATGCGAGCGCCCAGCGGAGTGCGCACAATTTCCCTCTCCAGCGGAAATGGCAGATCGAGTACAGCAACCGGAGGACTTCCGAAGCGAAAGTAGAAAAAAACGCAGGCGGGAAGAATCAGCAGCCCCAGAATCAGCCCGAGTAAGAATTTCATGCAGGTTGTGTCCTCAATGCCAGAGTTGGATGCAGACAGACCCTCTTAGGAAATCAGGCGGACAGCGATCACGCAAGTGATTTGATGGTCTCATGCAACATTCTCTCGTTCTGTATGGAAGAACAAGCTCCCGAAAATGTGCCTGATTGAGTCAATAACTCATTGGTGCAATAGAATAAAAAGAGCTTTGGCCTTAGAGACCCGTATCTGTCTTTTGCTAGGAAATACGACTGTCTCAATTTTTGTTTCGCCCGGCAGTGGAGGCATTCAGGTTCATGTTTCGTTCCAACCGTTTTTACCCGGTTCTGGCAATCACAATTTTTTCTTTGGCCGTGCTTCAGACGCGAGCGCAGCAAACCACATCTCAACCGCAATCGACTGAGCAGACGCAGCCGACACAAACGTCGCCGCAGGAGCGTGCTCAGGTACTGCGCCAGGCGCAGGAGAGGGTCAAGGCTCGCCGGAAACTGCGCGATCAGCAGACCATCCAGGATACGTACACGCACAAATATGAGGCGTATTTCGGCGGAAACTACCTGCGTTTCCATCCGGGCGATCATCTGCAGCGCATCAATGAAAAAGGCTGGCATGCAGGCATCACCGACTATGCCTTCGGTAAAATCGGCATCACCGTCGATGGGCGCGGATACTACGGGACGACCTACACTGGACCAAATCCCTACGGCGTTTACCAGCCGAGTATCAGCCAATACACCTTTATGGGCGGGCCAACGGTTCGCTTCTTCGAAGGCGTCCATTGGGCATGGACGGGCCACGTCCTGGCTGGCGTAGGTCATGGCAATTTCGGCACCGGCACCGGAGGTCTGCCTCCCGAGCTGATCGGCCTCTATAGCGATGGCAACGCCTTTAACCTGACGGCCGGAGCGTCAGTGGATTACAACCTGAGTCCGACATTGGCGGTACGCCTGACCCCAAGCTATCTGATGAGCCGTTATGGCGGGTCCACGCAGAACAACCTCGGCTTTACCGCAGGTGTTGTCTGGCGCTGGGGAAGGCAGTAGCTTGGCTGCTTAAATAACAAAAGGCCGCGCTGATGTGTGCGCGGCCTTTTGTGTTTCTAGGCAAGAATCGGTACACCACCGAGGCGGGATTGAATCCGCGCCTGCCATTCCTTCGGCCCCGTCTGATGCACTGACGTGCCTTTCGAATCGACGGCGACCGTCACCGGCATGTCGGCAACCTCAAACTCGTAGATTGCCTCCATGCCCAGATCCTTAAAAGCAACAATGCGAGAAGCCTTGATGGCCTTCGAAACCAGATAGGCCGCGCCGCCCACCGCCATCAGATAGACCGCGCGGTTATCACGAATCGCTTCGATCCCTGCTGGACCGCGTTCTGCCTTGCCCACCATGCCGATCAATCCCGTCGATTCAAGCATTTGGCGCGTAAATTTGTCCATGCGCGTTGCTGTTGTGGGACCGGCAGGGCCGACAACTTCGTCGCGAACCGGATCGACGGGGCCGACGTAGTAGATAAAGCGATTCCTAAAATCGACGGGCAGCGCTTCGCCGCGATTGAGCATGTCAGTGATGCGCTTATGCGCAGCATCTCTTCCGGTCAAAAGTTTGCCATTGAGCAAAAGCACTTCACCCGGCTTCCACGTCGCTACTTCATCGCGCGTTACCGCGTCCAGATTTACACGGCGAGCGGTGGAGGTGTCATAAGTGAGTTCTGGCCAGTCTTCAAGTGACGGAGGATCGAGCGCCACCGGCCCTGAACCATCGAGCACAAAATGCGCATGCCGGGTAGCGGCACAATTCGGAATCAGTGCGATGGGCAAGTTCACGGCATGCGTCGGATAGTCACGAATCTTTACGTCAAGCACGGTCGTAAGGCCGCCGAGCCCTTGTGCTCCGATGCCAAGCTCGTTGATCTTCCTGTACAACTCAATCCGCAGCTCTTCAACCCGGTTTTGCGGACCGCGCTCCATCAGATCCTGAATATCAATCGGCTCCATCAGCGCCTCTTTGGCCAGCAGCATCGCTTTCTCAGCCGTCCCGCCAATGCCAATTCCAAGCATTCCCGGCGGGCACCAGCCCGCGCCCATCGTTGGAACGGTCTTCAGCACCCACTCAACAATTGAATCCGATGGATTGAGCATGACAAACTTCGACTTGGCTTCGGAACCGCCGCCCTTGGCCGCGACGATGACTTCAACTTCGTCGCCCTTGACCAACTGCACGTTGACCACCGCAGGTGTGTTGTCGCGTGTGTTCTTGCGCGCTCCCGCCGGATCCGAGAGAATCGAAGCGCGCAGAATATTGTCGGGATGCAAATATGCCCGGCGCACGCCTTCGTTCACCATCTCTTCAACGGTCAACTCGGCGTCCCATCGCACCTCCATCCCGACCTTCAGGAAAACCGTCACGATGCCCGTATCCTGGCAGAGAGGACGATGGCCCTCGGCGCACATGCGCGAATTGATCAGAATCTGCGCCATCGCATCTTTCGCTGCAGGTGACTCTTCGCGCTCGTATGCCTTCGCGAGGTTGGTGATGAAGTCCTTTGGATGGTAATAACTGATGTACTGTAGCGCGTTCGCGACGCTCTGAATCAGGTCTTCCTGCTTGATGGCTGCCATGAAAGCTTCGAATTCCTCTGCTCTTTCAGGATAAACGAATTACTCTTCATCCATCTTCGGTGTTAACCTCGGCGTTGCCCATGGCCAAAAATGAATTTTTCTATCCACTCGATCGTCTAATCTAGAATGATGGACGGCAACAGCCACTCTCCCGAAATTTTTGACGTCCTTGTGATCGGCGCTGGCCCGACAGGCATGGCCTGTGCCATTGAGGCGCAGCGCGCTGGATTGCGCAGCGTTCTGGTGGACAAGGGATGTCTATGCAATTCGCTCTTTCACTACCCCTCTCACATGACCTTCTTCACTACTCCCGAGTTGCTGGAGATTGGCGACATTCCGTTTCCAAGTGTGAACCAGAAGCCCGTACGCAATGAAGCCCTGGAGTATTACCGCAAGGTGGCCGACCACTATCAGCTCGACATTCGCCAATACCAGAACGTCGATTCGATTTCTGGCGCAGACGGCGATTTTCGCGTACACGTCACCGATCGTTTCGGGCGCAAGTTCGCTCATCGTGCGCGCAAACTTGTTGTTGCCACGGGCTACTACGACTTGCCGAACTTTCTCGGCATCTCCGGTGAAGAGCTGCCGAAGGTCCATCACTATTACGATGATCCTCACCCTTACTACAATCTCGATGTGCTGGTAATCGGGGGCAAGAACTCCGCTGCGATTGCGGCGCTCGACCTCTGGCGTCACGGCGCGCGCGTAACGCTAGTGCACCGCGGACCGCGCATGCACAGGCACGTGAAGTACTGGATACTTCCTGATATTGAGAATCGGATCAGGAATCATGAGATCACCGCATATTTTGAGAGCAACGTTGAGGGGATTCGTGAGGACTCTGTCATCCTGAAGACGCCGGAAGGTTTGCTGACGATCAAGAATGATTACGTCTTCGCCATGACGGGATATCATCCGGATTTTGATTTCCTCACGGCGCTCGGCGTCGATCTTGAGGGCGAGGACCGTTGTCCCGCATGCGATCCAAAGAGTCTCGAAAGTAACGTGGCCGGCATCTATCTTGCGGGCGTCATCATTGCCGGCGAAAGGACCAATGAGATCTTCATTGAGAATGGCCGTTTTCATGGTCGTCAAATCGCATCAGACCTGAAGGAGAAGCTCTCAACTCCCGTGAGAGCATAAACTGAATAGTGCTTTCTCCCGTATGCTGGGCGAATCGAGCGCAAGCGTAACCGGTCCCTTGGAACTATGGCTTTATTCCGGCCTCGAACAATCCGCGGTCAGTTGATTGCGAGCCTCGTGCTCTTCGAGCTGCTGGTGCTCGCTGTCTTCGCCGTCTTTCTTGTTCGTGAACAACAGAAAGAGCTGCAACAGCGCGTCGACCGGCGCCTGGAGTACCAGGGATCCCAGCTGGCGTTTCACGCGGGTGCACTGCTTGCCGAGAACAAGACAGAAACACTTCAGACCCTCGTCAACTCGATGCTGGATTTTCCCAGCATCGGGAGTGTACAAATCACCGACCTTCAGGGCGTCACGCAGGTCGGTACCGGTCCTTCGACGAAGGGAACGCTGAGCCTGACATCAGTCGAGCGCAACTATCTGCGCAGCCTTGATAAACCCACGCTCTTCACGCTCAAGGATAACGTCCGGGAGATCGTCGCACCGGTCAAGGTGAACGGTAGGCTGGAAGCTCTGGTCTGGATCTATCCCAATGAAGACGCAGACCGTTTACAGCTCCATTCATTGCTGCGCATCACGCTTTTTTCCGCCGTGGTAGCCGTACTTGGCTGCACGCTGCTGGCGACATTCATGGCGCGCACAATTACAAAGCCGCTGAATGTTCTTATGCAGGCCACGCGGCAGATCGTGCGTGACCCCGAGGACACATCCTCATTTCCGCTCCAGATTTCTTCGACGAATGAAGCCGCCGACCTCACCATGGCCTTCAACATGATGGTCACCTCCATCGAAGAGCAGCGCGCAGGGTTGAACGATACGCTGGCTCTTCTGGATTCCATGCTGGCCAACGCTCCGATCGGGTTTGCATTCTTCGATCGCAAGTTTCGTTTCGTGCGAGTGAATCAGTTCTTTGCCAGCATGAACCAGAGTTCGATCAGCCGTCATCTTGGCCGCACCGTTTCTGACATCTTTCCGGAATCGGCAGCCAGTCCTATTCGGCACGCGATTGATTCAGTTTTTGAAACAGGAGCACCGGTGCAGGATCTTGAAGTCACCGGAGAATTCGAAGACCATCCCGGACGCGTGCGCAGCTGGCTGGTGAACATCTATCCCGTTCGCACGAGCTCGAATGCAGTGCGCTGGGTCGGAGCGGTGATCGTCGATACCACGCAGCGCCGCAATTCTGAAGACGCCTTGCGCAAGACCGAAAAGCTGGTCGCCACAGGACGTCTAGCGGCTTCGATTGCGCATGAGATCAACAATCCTCTGGAGGCAGTCACGAATCTTCTTTATCTGATTCGCCTGCAGGACTCGCTCTCGGTTGATACCCTGCGCTACGTCGAACTGGCTCAGCATGAAGTAGCTCGCGTATCTGAGATTACCCAGCAGACGCTGCGCTTTTACCGTCAATCTACATTGCCCGTTACCGCAAAAGTCAGCGAGTTGATGGATTCCGTGCTGACCTTGCATCAAGGGCGTGTGAACTCACTTCAAGTCGAAGTTCGGCGCTTCTATGAGCCGGAAGTCGACCTCTTCTGTTTCGCAGGCGAGGTGCGGCAGCTTTTTGCGAACTTGATTGGGAATGCTCTCGATGCCATGATGCCTGGCCCGGGACAGTTGGTACTCAGTGTGCGGCGTTCGCGTTCCTGGCGCGACTCGGATATCGAGGGTGTCCGCGTCTCTGTCATGGACACAGGCTGCGGGATGACAGACGAGGTACGTGGTCGGATCTTTGAGCCGTTTTTCACCACAAAGGAAGCGACCGGTACCGGCTTGGGACTATGGGTAAGCGCTGAGATTGTGCGCAAGCATCACGGTACTGTTCGTATTCGTAGTCGCGCAAGCGTGGATGGTCAGAGCAATGGAGATTTTCGTTCGGGAACTGTCTTCATGCTCTTCTTTCCTTTGGTGCGCGGAGAAGAAGTGCCGGAGGAGAGCCTGCAGGCAAACTCGCAAAGCGTCTAGTGCAGCACGACCGGCTTCATCGATTGCAGGGCACAACTTGATATCGGTCGCGCACCCGCATACTTCGACTTCGTGACATGGAAGCGATGCAATTGCATGTAACGCACGCGCAGGCCGTCCACGGTCGCGGGCATCGCCTTCGCCACTTTGTTCAGATCGACCAAAACCAGCAGAGCTGCTTCCTGAGGATTGTCCCGGCTCTGGGTCACGCCCACCCCAAAGATCGCCGGATCGGCGAGGAATTGCGGAGCGTATGCGCGTGCAATTGCAGCCGCATTGCTGAGCGCTGTCGATGAAAGCTGTATCCCGGCAGTATAGGCGGGAAGCTTCGGAGCGCTGCCGTTCGCGATGCTTTGCGCATCCGTCAGGATGACCGCAGTGCGCACCCCGGCGATGGTTTGCGGGACCATCGTGTTTGGTCGTGTCTTGTCAACGTAGACGGCTACAGCGGCCTCCCCAGGACTGTCCGCGCTCTTTCCGGCTACAACGCCGAGAACGCCTTTCTCGTGGTTCACAATTTCCGCAGCCGCATTCTGTGCCGCGTTCTTTGCCTGCGCGTCTGCAGTTTGCGAAAGTTCAGGGAGCGCAGCCGCAGTCTCTGCATTTTTGTCGTAGTTCAGGCACGTAATCGGATGTCCGGTTTTGCTGCCTACGATGCTCAGCTTCGATCCAGTCTGATTTCCCAGCTCGGTCAGCACATCGCCGATAGGATTGGCGATGCTCAATCCGTTGCCATTCCCGTCCGTCCCTCCAGCGTAGAAAAGTCCAACCGGTTGAGCATTGGCCGCATCAAGAACGAGCGAGCCCGAATCGCCGCTATCGGAAAAGCTGTCGCCGCCAATGCCGATCTGCCCTGTGAATGTCTTGGTGTAATAAGGCTGGGTCTCGGCACAATCCTTGTAGTAGTCAACTTTTACCGCGAGATTTACGCTCTCCACCGTAGAGCAGGTCAGTCCCGTGGTGCGGCCGCTCTTAACCACGCGCAATCCATCAAGGTTCTCCGCATTCAAGGTCTCTCCGTTGCCGGAGACAGGAGGAGCAGCATTCAAAGATGCGCCGATTCCACCTCCAGTCTGCCCAAGCTGCAGAATGCTGCCGTCAGAATTGATAGCGCCCGGTGTCACCGCGGCGAGCGCGGCATCGACATTCGATTCATTGGTCGCAAGCGGCACGAAATAACGCAGCGTGCCAATTGGCCGAACCGTCGAACCTTCCTGGCTGAGAGGACGGCAAGCATCGTCAATCAGGCCGGGTTGATCAATGGAGTCGCCAATTCTCCCCTGATCAGATTCAGCCAGAACGTGATTGTTGCTGAGGATGAATTGACTGTGCTCCGTGTCTTCTACCAGCGCGCCGAGCGTTCCACCGCAGCAATCGGCGATGTAGCTGTTGCCCGCGGAATCCTTATAGACATCGTAATCGCCGTCATTGCTGCCCGAAGCTCCCAGCGCGATCAACCCGTTTTGCGCCGCCTGATTGATCAGGGCGCTTGAGTTGACTCCCGCAGTATTCAGAAGCACATGCAGCGTTGTTCGCGTATTCGTATCATTCACACTTGCAGTGATGTGTACCGACTGCGATCCCGAGAACGTGCTCGGCGCGGTGTAGCTCATCTTGCATACGGTGTACTGCTGCTTTCCGTGCTGACAGTTCGGCTGGCTCAGCGTTCCCATCGTGCCGTCACTCAGGCTCCAGCGCACCGTGCCGGCGTCGACCTCGGCAATCTGCGCTGAAACCTCCAATGTTCCACCCGGCGAGAGCGCAGCGTTTTCCGGCAGCAGCGGCTGAAGAAATCCCGGCGTTACCGTGATCGTCTCGCTTGCGGTTCGCGAAGGATCGCTTTGCAGATGCGCCGTTACTTCAACGGGGACGCTGTCTGCGGAAAGTGCATTGGGAGGCGTATACAGTCCCGTGGCATCGATCGATCCCGCGCCCAGCGGAGTCCCATTATGCGCGGTGCTAACTGACCAGTTCACCGCCGCTGATGCGCCATCTGGCATCGTGGCGCTGAGACGCAGCTGTCCAGTCGTCGCAACTGTCGCCGCAGCAGAAGAGATGGCAAACCCACCGCCGCTCGTTACCGGAATCGTCCCGCAACCAGCCGCGAGCATCAGGAGCGATGCGCACGCAACATAGACTCGGCATTTGCAGGAGTTGAACATTCGCAAAGGGGGGAGTAGTCAAAATCTATTAGACAGTCCAACACCCCACTTTGTCACGACGAGAATCGCGGTGTACCGACGCCAGGCTTAAGCGACCGCCCTGGATTCGCCGTCGTTCTTGAGCGAAGCCGTTGCACCGGAAACCGGCACAACCTTCAACTCACCCGATTGCACTGCGTTCATACGCCGTAATTCGCGCCCACTCAGTGGCCGCATGGTGTCAGCAGAATAAAAGACATGCTTTCCACAATCAAGACAAACCTTATACGTCTGTTGTTCTATGGTGAAAGGTCGCGTCTGGTGATCGTGACGGCAACCAAGCAGAATCCCGTACAGAAAATCAAAAAGCGCACGCAGAATATTCATCCCAAGGCCTCTCTCAGTGTCATGGTGAAGCGTGTAAAAATCCCGTTTCACCCAGCGTTCTGTACGCTACTAAGATGCGCCTGCTTCAGAAATGATGCAATTGGGCATTTTTAAAAAATGGTAATGTGAAAAGACTGTAAAAGTAATCAGGCGACGCGGATTACCAGCTTACCGAAATGCGTCGCTGACTCCATGCGGCGCAATGCCTCTGGCGCCTGATCGAAGCTAAATACTTCATCCACAATGGGTTTCAGCTTCATTTGCTCGATAGCGCGATTCATTTCGAGAAAATGAGCGCGCGATCCTACATAAATTCCTTGCACATGAACCTGCTTGTGAAGGATCGGCACAACGTTCACTGCTTCGCTCGTCTGGCTCAGCACGCCGATTTGCGCCACTGTTCCGCCAATGCGAACCGCTTTGAGCGATGGTGTGAATGTCCCCGCTCCACCGACTTCAACAACTAAATCAGCCCCTTCGCCATTCGTCTTGTCGAGCACCCACTTGGCCCAATCGGACGTGTGCTTATAATTCACTCCTGCGTCGAGGCCAAATTTTTCGGCGCGATGAAGCTTTTCATCGCTGCTTGATGTTCCCAGCACGCGCGCACCGAGCGCCTTGGCAAATTGCAGAGCAAAAATAGAAACGCCGCCGGTGCCCTGGATCACGACTACATCGCCGGCCTTGACTCTGCCCGCATTCACGACCGCATTCCATGCGGTCACGCCAGCGCACGGCAGCGTCGCTCCCTCCTCCCAGGTCAAGTGATCGGGAACAGGCACGACGCCGTTCTCGTGCAACACGACATATTCAGACAGCATGCCGTCGACATCGCCGCCGAGCGCACGCTTTTGCTTTTGCGCTGTCGGCGCGCCGTCCAGCCAGTTCTGCATAAAGATGGCGGCAACACGTTGGCCCGTTTTCACCGTGGTTACGCCTTCTCCAATTGCGACAACTTCTCCTGCGCCATCAGACACAGGAACTCGCGGCAGAGACATCTTGGGATTGTAATGACCGAGCGTGACCATCAGATCGCGATAATTCAACGAAACGGCCCGTACCTTCACTAACACTTCGCCCGCTCCTGGTTTAGGTTGAGGCGCCTCGATAAGTTCCAGCTTGTCAATGCCAAATGCAGGAATTCGCCACAGTCTCATGAATTTCTCCACCCCGCGTAACGTAAATTCAACTGTTAGATGTGCGATTCATCCTCCCAGATGCGGTGGTGTAGCGATACCATAGAACTATGGCCAGAGGATGGGAAAGTAAGTCCGTGGAGGAACAAGTGGCAGAGAAGCAGGCAGAGCCGGAGCACATAATCGCTAAACCAAATGCTGCGGCAGAGGCGGCGCGCAAGCGTCAGCGCCAGGAACTGGAATTGCAGCGCGAGCGAATTCTCGATGAGCGCACGTCCAGTCCAGTTCGCCGGGCCGCTCTCGAAGCTGCTCTAACGGAGATTGAGGCACGTCTCGCTTTAATCCCGTAACTCCCACGGTTACTTTAGAAGAGATAGCCATACGCAGGAAAGAGCGCGACGCGTCCGTTAGACCGCGGTTGTAACGCCAAGCTACGTCCTGCGGTGAGAAATGCTGCGGACAAACT
Source organism: Alloacidobacterium dinghuense (assembly GCF_014274465.1). NCBI lineage: Bacteria > Pseudomonadati > Acidobacteriota > Terriglobia > Terriglobales > Acidobacteriaceae > Alloacidobacterium > Alloacidobacterium dinghuense. Next base: position 72,286 of record NZ_CP060394.1, read on the forward strand.
GGTAATATCCAGCAGCCCAGTCGCGGTCGCGCAAGCCTGCCTCGCTCGCTCGTTGCAGCTGATCCTGAAAGTGATCTGCAAGCGGGGTTTGCGTATTCGTCGCTGCCGCGGCGTCACGAAAGAGGCGTGTGTCCTTCTGTCCAATGGCAATCGTTGCGCCGGGAGTTTCAGGTGGATGCAGCATCACCTTGGAATACGCCGCGTAAAATTGAGACTGAAACAGTGCGGCGTTGACCGCTTCAATGTAAAGCGCCGGATCGATGCTCTGCGATTCAGCATAGACAAAGCCCTCGCTGAGAGAGGCAATCATTGCGGTGATCAGAAAGTTGCCGCCAATCTTCAACGCATGAGCCTTGTAAGGCTTATCTCCAACCACCGTGATACCCCGGCTGAACGACTCAAGCAGCGGCTTCACTCGATCCACTGCATCCGGTTTGCCTGCAGCCACGATCCAGAGTTTGCCCTCGGCAGCAACATTGGGTCGCCCGAAGACAGGCGCTGCGACGAAATTCTGTTTTCGCGTCGCATGTTCTACAGTGAGTTTCTGCGAAAGCTGCACGCTGATCGTGCTCAATGAGACGTGCACTGCGTTCTCCGGCAATCCTTCGAGCAGGCCGTCACGGCCAAACACGATCTCTTCCAGCGCCGCGTCATCCATCGGCATGGTGAAGACGATTTCACTTGCCTTTGCTGCTTCAGCAGGACTGGATGCAGCCGTTGCGCCTTGTTGCAATAGTGGCTGCAAACTGGATTTTGTTCGATTCCAGACTGTGAGGGAGTGTCCACTCTTAATGAGAAGGCTTGCGATTGCCGAACCCATCTGACCTGTGCAAAGAAATGTGATTCGCATTGTTGTCTCGTTAGATGATGACGCATCTCGACGAGATTTGCTTTTTGCTGAAACGATGAAACCAAATCTCGTCGCGGTGTAGCTCTCGTATTTGGTCCCATTTGCATATTCGCGTTATCTAGAAGTCGATAAAATTCAATGACATCGCCCGACTCAACTTTCCGCGATGCCCTACAATGGATGAAGAGACTGCTTATGCCGAGCCGCAGCACCATCACGATCCATCTCGACCCGCAAACAGCGCGGGCCTATAACGCAGCTCGCGCCGAAGAAAAGCGCAAGATGCAGGCTTTGCTCAGTCTGTGGCTTCAAGAGCTTACGAGTGGAGAGATTCCATCCTTGCAGCAGGTGCTCGATGAGACAGGGCGCAAAGCGCAGGAGCGTGGTCTTACCCCCGAAATACTCGAAGCCCTCCTGAAAGGCGCGTAATTGCGCTGCGTCTTCGATACAAACGTTTTTGTGAGCGCCTTGCTGTCCCCGGAATCAAAGCCGCGTCTTGCGGTGGACATGGCACACGTACAAGGGGAAATCCTTCTTTCCTCCGAAACGCTTCGAGAGTTGTATGACGTGCTAAGTCGCCAACGATTTCGCCGCTACATTGATGCGCAAGACATCCCGCGCCTTCTTGCAGCTTTGACCCATGAAGCGCAGTGGATTGATAATCTTTCACCGATATCGGTTTGCCGTGACCCGAAAGACAACAAATTTCTTTCGCTCGCAGTCACTGGCCGAGCAACTCATATCATCACTGGCGACGCAGACCTGCTTGTACTTCACCCTTTTCGCGGGATTCCAATTCTCACTCCCAGCCAGTTTTTGGAAAAGTGCTGATTCAGTCCAGCTCCGGCTTCGCGCACAGTACACTTGTGTCTCATACCTCTACACACTCAACTCCGCTCGGTGTTCTTCCAGCGAGCGAGGGTTCTCCCCGCGCTTAACACACCGGGGAGTGGATGCGGAACACCTAAAGTCATCTGTACGTTGAGCATTCCGCATTTGGCATGGGGAGCTGACGCAGTGATTTGGCTTCTTGGTGGAGACAAAAAAAGGCTGCCGTTTCCAGCAGCCTCATTCGGACGGTTTAAGACTCTTATTGTTGTTCTGGAGGGTTGGAAACTCCGCTGTTCTGTGCTGTCGGCGGATTGTTCGTTGCTGGTAAAGCAGCATTGCCTGGCGAGCTGGGAGGCTGCTCCTGGACGCCAATCGAGCTGCCGGAAACCACCATCTGAACGCGGCGGTTTTGCGCGCGACCATCATTGGTGGAATTATCCGCAATTGGATCGTTTTTGCCGTATCCCGTCGCGGTGAGCCCTGTTTGTGCAACTCCCTGGCTTACAAGGTAGTCGCGTACTACATCGGCACGCTCTTCTGAGAGCTTCTGGTTGTATTCGTCGGACCCGATGTTATCGGTGTAGCCTTCCACCTGCAACGTCAGGCCGGGATACGCCAGCAGAATGCCGGAAACTTTCGCGAGCTTCTCGCGCGCTTCAGGTTTCAGCGTGTACTTGTTGAAGTCGAATAGCACGTCAGACATGTTGACGATGAGGCCGCGCGCCGACTCACGCGTTGCCAGCACCTGGTTCAACTGCGCCTTCAGGCGTTCGCGTATCTGCTCCGTCTGATCGTTTGCCTGTTGGGTCTGTTGATGGGCGTGGGCAGCCTGCGCTTCGGCTTCGGCGGCCCGTGCTTCCGCGCGTGCGCGTTCTGCCGCCTGCTGGTCCGCTGCCGCTTGCGCCTGTGCCGCGGCTAACTGCGCGTCCTGGGCCTGCTGCTTCGTATTAGCTTCATCTTCAGCCCGTTTCTTGCGGATCGTCATGATGCGAGCATCTTCCGCTGTTTGCACAGCGGCGCGCGCGTAAGTAATCAGCTCTTTCTGGCGGCTCTTGTGATCCTCCAGATCCTGTGCATTCTGCAGACTTTGCTTGGCTGTGGCAAGCGTATCCGAAGCATATTTGTCCGCGCCCGACGCCTCGGCGATCTGCACCGCATTGATCGCTTCATAAAGTTCCAGCGGCCACGCTTCATTGCGCGTAATGGGATTCAGCACCGCATGCTGGCCCGCGGTCTGCGTATAGGCTCCGCGCGGAAGCAGAGAGTAATGTGCATTTACCTGTTCAATAATGCCCTGGGTTTTATCGTTGAGAACAAAGTTCTGCATCACGACAACGTCGCTCGGCATGGTGACCGCATAGTAGGGCTCTGCCGTGATGATCAGGCCAAACGCCTGCAGCGGAGTCGTTACTTCAATCTCATTCTTCGATCCCTGCGGCAGAATCTCGCCGAGGTTGCTTGGGCGCCCTTCCGGAGTAATGGCCCAGAGGACATACGTCAGATATTCAACGCCGAAGCTGTTTGCCGGACGAAGGCCTTCAAACTTCGCGTTGATGACGAGTCGTCCGCGACGGCTCTCAACCACAGCAGAACCTTTTGCTTCGGGCAACAGGCTCGTGCCCTGAAATGCGATCTTCGTGCTCCCGCTGCGATGAAAATAATTCACCGCGGGTATATCGCGGCCTACTACCTGAACTTTGTAGACCGGAACCCCATCGCGCATTTCCGGTTGTGGGTATTGTTTCTGCTGGTCCTGCGGCCACTGTTGAGTTGCCGTAGGATTCGCCTCTTGCGCTAACGCTCCACTGCACAACGCAGAAATGAGGAGAAAAAGTAACGCTCTCTGTTTCATATTATTTTGGTCTCTCCTGGCTGATGCCTTAATTCGCAACTAGCAATTAAGAAGGATGAGAGCAATGGGAAACTGCTCCATGCGCTGCATAGCAATAGCAATGGATGCCAGGGGAGAGGCGTGGGGTGGCCGCGAAAAGGAAGAGAAACGAGAAAAACTCCTGAAGAAAATTAAGAGTCAGAGGCAACCAATTGGTGCTCGATCGCAAACAGGGCTAGCTCCAATCTCGTGGAGACGCCGGTCTTTTCGAAAATATTTGAGAGGTGCCTCTTCACTGTCTCTTCACTGAGTTGGAAATGTGTTGCGATATCGCGATTGCTGGAGCCCTTCACAACGCAACGTACAACCTCCATTTCACGAGGCGTCAATCCATTATTCTTTTTCGCCGGTGGAGGTTCTTCTTTTACCGCAGCCGGCAACGCGTCCGCCAGGCTCGATGCGCGATGGTCACCGATCCAGCACTTGCCCGCAAACACAGCGCGAATCGCAGCCGTGAGGTTGTCTATCAGCGCATCTTTCAGCACCAGGCCGGAGGCGCAAAGTTGCACCGCCTTCATAATTTCCTGCCTTGAAATTGAATTCGTCAGCAGGATCGTCCGGGTTTCCGGTGAGTTGTTCACAATCTCGCGCATTGTCTCAAGGCCAGGCAGATTGAGCGCGAGCAGCAAAATGTCAGGAGAGAGTTCGCGCGTCCGGGAGACCGCCTGGTCGCCGTCCCCTGCCTCTCCGACAACTTCGATTCCTGCTTGTGTATGCAGAAGGTTTTCAACGCCGATGCGAATGACTGGATGCTGATCAGCAACCAGTACACGAATAGTCATGGTCTTGCTGATGTGGGGGGATGCCATGTCTCTCACTATCTTATCTGTTAAACAGCCTGATTACTGCTAAAGAATGCGATTGATATCTCCCGCATTGTTACCAAGGGACGTAATACTTTCGATACCTCGCGCCTTCATCTTCATCCTGCGTTTACGACTTATTCAATGAATATTATTGGTCAGCCGTTATCTTCTGGCTAATGCGAACATACAAAACTGCTGTTTTGCGTATTCTCTACGTGTGCCTTGTTGTGTCTGCGTTTGCTGCGTCTGCCAGGGCCCAATATGAAAACGGAAGTCTGGTGGGAACCATTCGTGATTCCAGCGGAGCCAGCGTTACCGGAGCATCGGTAATTGTAACCAATAAGGCTACAGGAATCGAAAACAAGGTCATCTCTGACAGCAACGGTAACTGGGAAATACCCTCTCTGCGTGTCGGCACCTATCATGTGACCGCATCCATGACAGGTTTTAACACCGCCGTAGCCGACAATGTTGCGTTGTCCGTCGGCACTCGCCAGCGCATCGACCTCACATTGGAAATCGGTCAGGCGCAAGAGACGGTTGAGGTCAACAACGTCCAGTTGCAGCTTGAAACCGAATCCAGCCAGCGCGGCCAGATCATCACGCAGTATCAGAGTACGGCTATGCCGCTTGTGAGCCGCAACTATTCTGACTTTCTCGCCCTGGTCACCGGATCCCGCCAGGCGCCGACCGCTGCAATGACCAGTTCTGTCAACAGCCTCGTCCGTGCCGGTGCTTACAACATCAACGGCCAGCGCAGCATGTTCAACAACTTCCTCCTCGACGGCATGGACAACAACGCTTACGGCGAGAGCAACCAGGGCTTCGACAACCAGATCATCGCTGTTCCCCCGGATTCCGTTTCCCAATGGCAGATCGTCACCAATAACGAGAACGCCGAATATGGACGCTCATCGGGCGCTACCATCAACGTCGCCTCGCAATCCGGCACGAACAATTTCCATGCCATGTTGTACGAGTTCATCCGCAACACCGATCTGAACGCGGCCGGCTTCTTCAAGCCCACTCTCACCGGCACTCTGGGCCCTGTCCCGTTTCAGAAGCCGACTTTCAACCGCAACCAGTTCGGTATGAACTTCGGTGGCCCAATCCTCAAGAACAAGCTCTTCTTCTTCCTCGACTACGAAGGATTCCGCCAGACGCTGAAGCCTCTCGGCGTCTTCACCCTGCCCACTCAGAACGAGCTGAACGGCACCCTCGTCGTCCCAGTCAAGAACCCGATCACTGGACAGACTTATGCCGCCGGTCAGCGTATTCCGGACGGCGCCTTCAATCCAACATCACTGCAGGTCGTCAACTTCTTCCGCCAGATCCCGCTTCCCATTGCCGGTTCGTCCACGACCGGCCTTGCTTCGAACGACTACTCGCTCCTCGTCCCGTTCACCGATAACTCCGACAAGGGTGATCTGCGCCTTGACTGGCAACAGAATGCGACCAGCTCATGGTTTCTCCGCGTCAGCGATCGCAAAGAGACTGGCGTCAACTATCCGGCCATCCCGCTGCCCCTCGACGGCCAGACAAACGGCACAATTCGAGTGCTCGATCAGCAGGTAGCGCTCGGCTACACCCATCTCTTCGGCGCGAACAAAGTTCTCGATGCCCGCCTCGGCCTCTCGCGCACCAAGGCCGGTAAATTCACGCTCTCCATCGGGAACAACTCCATTACCATTCCCGGCCTGCCTTCCAACCCGATCGTAGCCGGCGGCTTGCCATCCATCGGCATTACCAACTTCAGCGCCTTCGGCCGCCAGAGCACGAATCCGCAGTGGCAGGACCCGGCTTTGCTCGATCCCAAAGTCAACTTCACCTGGGTGAAGGGCCAGCACTCGCTGAAGTTCGGTTACGAATACGAACACATCTGGATGGCAGTCAACGACAACAACCCTCTCTACGGATCGTTCGGCTTCACCTCCGATTACACCAACACGACCACCGGATCACCGGTTGCCGACAACTACTGGGCCGACTTCCTCTTCGGCATGCCATCCTCGTACGCCTTGGCAAATTACTACGTCGCTCATCTGCGCTCCACGATGGACAACGTCTACGCGCAGGACGACTGGAGAATCACTCCGAAATTCACCCTCAACTACGGCCTGCGCTGGGAATACGGCTCGCCCTACTCCGAGGAAAATAACAACATCTCGAACTTCGACCCTGTCTCCCAGACGGTGCTCACCCTCACGCCCGGCGCAGTTGCGGGCAATGGCATCACGCCCGTCCACGGCAGCGGAGTCTACGGCAGCACCCTCGTCAATCCCGACCTCACCGACTTCGGACCGCGTATCGGCTTCGCTTATTCGCTCGATGACAAGACAGTCGTTCATGGCGGCTTCGGCATGAGCTTCGTCCACTACACCCGCGCCGGCTCCGGTGACATCCTCGGCATCAACGCTCCGCAAGCGCAGTTTGCTTCGGTCGGATCGCAGGCAGTGGCGCCATCGGCTGCTTCTCAGTGCCCAGTCGGTGCGCCGGCTACGAATTGCTTCGTTACCATCGATCGCGGTTTCCCCGCCTCGCTGACAGTCTTCAACAAGGCGACCGACAACATCACCTACATCCCCAAAGACACCAAGGACAGCTACGTCGAGAGCTACTTCCTGAGCGTGCAGCGCCAGCTCGCAAAGAATATCGTCTTCGACGTTGCCTATGTCGGCAATCACGGCGTAAAGCTGCAGGGCTTCCTCAACGCCAACCAGAAGAACCCCAATGCTGGGTTCGCCCGTCCCTTCAGCCAATGGCCGTCGGACATCACCGCTGCGGTCAACGCCTTTTACTCGCACTATGATTCACTGCAGGCCCGCTATGAGCAGCGCTTCGTCGGCGGGTTGACGCTCCTGAACTCATTCACCTGGCAGCACTCGCTCGACAACGCCAGCGCTTCGCTCGAAGGCAACACACCGTCGCCGCAGGATGGCAACAACATCAGCGCCGACTATTCGCAATCGGACTACAACCTGCCCATTGCGAACGTCACCAGCCTGGTCTATGAGCTGCCCTTCGGTCACGGCCGCGCCTATCTTTCCAACACCAACGGATTCGTCGACGCGGTTCTTGGTGGCTGGCAGGTCAGCGGCATCAACACCATGCAGGCTGGCACGCCGTTTAACATCACCTATTCGCCCAGCGCGGCTAATCAGGTCTCGCAGCAAATCACAGCCAGCTATCGCGGAGCCAACCTCTACCGCCCGGACCGTGTTCCCGGTCAGCCTCTGATCAAGAAAACGAAGCTGCCCGGCACCGGATACGTCCAGTACGTCAACTATGCCGCGTTTGTCTTGCCGCCAACCAAGGACGCAGCCGGAAACCTGCTCAGCCCCTTCGGCAATTCCTCGCGTAACCCGGGACGCACTCCGGCCTTCTACCAGACAGACCTCGCGCTGAACAAGAAATTCAACCTGCCCGTTGAGAGCATGAAGCTCGAATTCCGCTCCGAGTTCTACAACTTCTTTAACCACAGCAATTACTACCTGCCGAGCAGCGGCCTCGGTGGAACGCTCGGTACAGCCAGCTCTGCATTTGCGCCGGGAGCAACTGTCCCCGTCAGCGCAATCACAGGCGGCACTCCTAGCAGCAATGGAGTGATCACCAGCACCTTCCAGCCACGCATCATCCAGTTCGGCCTAAAGCTGACTTACTAAGGTTGCAAATCGCTTTTCATGGGAGCAGCAGGTCGGCTCCCATTTTTTTTGCGCTCCCTGTACATTGAACGGGAATGAGTAACAACTTTGAAGACTTGCAGAAACAGGTAGCCGAGCTCACTGCAAGAGTCTGGCGTCTGGAGCAGGCGGCGCAGGCAAATGCCGCACCGCAGCCGCGCAACATTCCCGCCCCTCCGCCCGAAGCTGTAGTCGCGACGCCGCGACCTGCCGCCAAAGTCCAGGCAAGATCCCTCGAAACGCGCATCGGTTCCCAACTCTTCAATCGCATCGGAATCATCGCATTGCTCATCGGCATGGCATGGTTCCTCAAGTTCGCCATCGATAACCAGTGGATCGGCCCTGCGGCCCGCGTACTCATCGGCATGATTGCCGGTGTCGGAATCATTGCCTGGTCCGAGCGCTTTCGGAGTCAGGGATACCGCGCCTTTTCCTACTCTCTCAAGGCGCTCGGAACAGGCATTCTGTATCTATCGTTGTGGGCCGCCTATGCGGTCTTCCATCTTGTGCCCGGTACTGTTGCCTTGCTCGCAATGGTGCTGGTCACAGCTTCCAACGCCATTCTGTGCTGGATGCAGAACTCCGAAGTGCTCGCCTTCTACGCGGCCATCGGAGGCTTCATCACCCCGCTCCTGCTTTCAAATGGGCAGAATCATGCGCTGGAACTCTTCAGCTATCTTCTGCTGCTCGACATAGCTGCGATTATCATGATTGCGCTGCGGCCTTGGGCGCGCCTGCTGCTCGCAGCCTTTATAGGAACGAGTTTTTATGCGATTGCGTGGTATATCAGTTATTACTCCGACCGGCAGTTCGCCCTGGCCGCTTTCTTTCTCGTCGCTTTCTTCCTGCTCTTCGCCATTGCGCCGCAGCTCTTGCGCAATCTGCGCCTGGCAACGCAAACGAGACATCTCACCGTTCAGGACAACGTCGTTCTAATCGTTCTGCCCCTGCTGAATGCCGCACTCGCGTTCTTTGAGTTCTATGCGCTACTCAGTGAGCCGGGCAGAACCCACGCCCGACCGTGGATCGCCTTGCCGCTGGCCGCTTTTTATCTGATCATGCTGCGCATTTCGCGCCTGCACCAATTGAGCGGCACGCCCATGGCATTGCCCGCGGTCTATCTGGCCATCAGCGTCATCTTCTTTACTGCTGCTATTCCTTTGGAACTCAACGGGCTCTACATTGCCATCGGATGGCTGCTCGAAGGCGCAGCGCTCATTTGGATGGCGAGGCAACAAAATCACAGAGAATTGCGCTTCCTGGCAGTTTCAGTGCTCGCCCTGGCCTTTGTCGGCGTGAACGTGATTCATCTCGGCGGCGGCCAACCCGTCCTCTTCAACGGGCGATTCGCCACCTACCTCGTTGCCATCGTCGTCTTCGCTTTCTCAGCCTGGATCGCGCTGCATTCCCCTCAGGAATGGAAGCCTATTGCAATCGGAGCTGGGATTGCCGCAAGCGTGCTCGCCATGATCGCTGTCTGCCTGGAAATCCACTCCTTTTGGGTGGTGCAGACCGCCGTTCACCGGGGCGATCTCTACATCTACGAACAGTTCACCTACTCAGCCTGGGCCATGGTCTTCGGAGCAGCCTTGCTCGGCGTAGGTTTCTGGAAAAAGTCAGCCTTTCTTCGCTGGCAGGCGTTGGCCCTCCTCACCCTGAGCATCGCCAAAGTCTTTCTCGTCGACACACGCCAGCTGAGCCAGGGATACCGCATCCTGAGCTTTCTCGGCCTCGGCATACTGTTGCTTGCCGTCAGCTTTGCCTACCAGCGCGATTGGCTCAGCCTGCGTGCCAACAAGCCCTAATTCATTAGAATCCAGGCCTCAGGGACGCTTGTAGATCACGCCGCCCTTCATCACGAAGGAGACGCGCTGGGTTACGCTGATGTCTTCGAGCGGATTGCCAGGCACAGCAATCACATCGGCGTAGTAGCCAGACTTGAGCTCGCCGATCCGTCCGTCCCAGCCCAGCAGCTTCGCGCCATTCAGCAGGTCGGCCTGCAGCACCTGCGCCGCCGGCATGCCGAACTTCACCATCAAGACCAGTTCGCGCGCCTGCGTGCCATGCGGAAACGGCCCCACATCCGATCCGACAGCGAACGGAATACCGGCTGCCATCTGCTTCTTGAACTCCGCCGCGTGATAGTCAAAAATCGCCCGTTCGAGCTTGGCCGCTGCGGGATCTGGTCGGTGATCGGCGAAGTATTCGGAGATGGTGAACGTCGGCACTGCGGGTATCTGCTTCTCGCGCATGATGCGCATCGTCTCTGGACTCAACTGCGCCGCGTGATCGATGGACGCCACGCCGGCCTGAGCCGCATATAAAGTGCCCGGCTCCCCCATGGCATGTACGGCAACCTTCTTGCCGACCCGCGCTGCCTCTTCGACAGCGGCTTTCAACTGGGCTTCGGTGTATTGGTAGGGTGTCGAAAAAACTCCGTTGTCGATCGTTTCCTCACCCGTCTCATACATCTTCACGAAGTCCGATCCCTCTTTGAACTGCTGGCGAATTGCTTCGACAATCTCGGCGGAGTTATTCGCATACGTCGCGTTTGACAGCACATGCTGCGCGGGATTGTAGTTGTTTGCATCCTCATGACCACCAAGAATATCGATAGCATTCCCGCTGATGCGCAGCCGCGGGCCGGGAATCAGCCCTGCATTGATAGCGTCGCGCACAGCAGAGTCGGCTGAACCTGCGCCTTCGGTCCCCATATCGCGCTCTGCCGTGAAGCCGGCCATGAGATCATCCTTCGCTGCCAGCGTCGCCAAAATCGTCCGCTGAGGAACGGATTCTTCGACGGTCTGCAAATCCTCGGCGCCGGGATGCAGAAACAAGTGCACGTGCGCGTCAATCAAGCCGGGCATCAGGGTCGCATCACCGAGATCGATCACCTGAGCATTCACCGGATGGTCTACCGACGATCCTGCGGCGACAATATGCTCGTCCTGGATCAGAACCTCGCCCGGCGAGACAATCTTTCCCGCTGAGATATCCAGCATGCGCGCCGCGTGCAACACCGTCGCGTGATGATCTGCGCCGGCCGACTGTCCCGCCGCAGTCAACGAACCATTCGCAGCCAATAAAGCGGTCGTTGCCAAGACTATCCATCGTGCGTGATTCATAAATGCTGTCCTGAATTGAAAAATAGAGAACAGCAGCGATCTTAGATGGTCGCGCCCTGTACGCAAAAAGATTTGAAAATTCAAGAGGGTAACCAGCAATTTTTCGATCTGGATATCTTTGACAGAGGTCGGAGTAGACCTTTTGTCCTGCGAAAGCAGGACAACGGTAGGAAGAACGGGGCTTCAGAAGCCATTGTTTTGAAGGGGCACGGCTTCAGCCGTGCCGTAAGTATCAGGAAACGAGTGCGGCTTTAGCCGCCGAGGGATGGTCTTCTCTCACAATCAGACTTTTTTCCGCAGCCTGTTCAGCCCCGTCGCCTTTCCCTACTTCTCCTTTATCAAGGGATGATCAGCAAAATAATAATGGTGATTCCTTTGACTGAGGTTGGAGTTGGACCGTTTGTCCTGCGAAGCAGGACGGCGGTGAAAGAGCGGGGGCTTCAGCCCCGCGTTAGGCCCCAACAAGAAGGGGCTTTAGCCCCGGCGCTTTCTACACGCTTTTCCTTTGTCAAGGGGTAACCAGCAACTTTTCAATGATGATCCCTTCGACTGAGGTTGGAGCTGGACCGTTTGTCCTGCGAAGCAGGACGGCGGTGAAAGAGCGGGGCTTCAGCCCCGCGTTAGGCCCCAACAAAGAAGGGGCTTTACCCCCGGCGCTTTCTACACCCTTTTCCTTTGTCAAGAGGGTAACCAGCAACTTTTTTTGTAACTCATTCATTCCAAAGACCAAAAACTGACGCCCGATTGGCGTACTATTTCTCTCGTTCCGGTAGAATAAAAAGTAGGACAGGAAAGCCCGCCGTGAGGCGGGCTTTCAATTGTTGGCTGCAAATTATTGATAGCAGGGAATTTACTTACAAATTGTCTGTTATCAATACTTTACGACTGCGGAAAAATTTACAAATCCAATATTTTCAAGAATTTAGCGAATTTATGGGGAGGGAGCAGGCTAACGCATAGCCTGCTCGACCTCGTTCAGCCAGTCCGGCGGTTTGAGAATCTCACGCGGCTTCGAGCCTTCAGCAGGGCCGACAATCCCGTCGCGCTCCATCATGTCGATCAGATGCGCAGCCCGGCCATAGCCGATCCGCAAGCGCCTCTGCAGCAGGGAAGTCGAGGCCTTGCCGAACTCCATCACCAGCCGCACGGCATCTTCGAAGAGCTCGTCGTTTGAATCTTCGCCGTCAGCCTCCATATCGAGGTCACGGCCCTTCTCGTCCTTGGGCGACTCAAGGAAGCCCTGGACATACTCGGCGTCACCCTGCTTCTTCCAGAAGTCGGTGACCGCCGCAATCTCCTTCTCGGTAACAAACGGGGCATGGACGCGCTGCAACCGCGACGTCCCCGGCGGCAGGAAGAGCATGTCACCACGTCCAAGCAGCGATTCCGCGCCGTTCGAATCGAGAATGGTTCGCGAATCGACCTTGGTCGCCAGCCGGAACGACATGCGCGTCGGTACGTTCGCCTTGATCAGGCCGGTGATCACATCGACCGAAGGTCGCTGCGTTGCCAGAACCAGGTGAATACCGACCGCGCGCGCCATCTGCGCAAGCCGGGTAACCGATTCCTCGACATTCGCCTTGTCGAGCATCATCAGATCGGCCAGCTCGTCGATGATGATGACGATGTAAGACAGTGGCTTCTGCTCCTCTTCCTCATCGAAGAGGCTCGGCGTCCCGGTGTCAAAGAGCTTGTTGTACTGGTCGATATTGCGCACGCTGCGCGAAGCCAGCAGTTTCAACCGCCGCTCCATCTCGCGCACGGCGTTGCGCAGAGCATTGGCCGCCAGCTTGGGCTCGGTGATGATCGGCGTAAACAGATGCGGAATGCCTTCATACATCCCAAGCTCAACCCGCTTGGGATCGACCAGGATCATGCGCACCTGCTCCGGGGTCGCTTTGTAGAGCACCGACATGATCATGGCATTGATCGCAACCGACTTACCGCTCCCGGTCGAGCCGGCGATCAGCACGTGCGGCATCGTCGTCAGGTCAGCGGTCACGATGCGACCGTTGATGTCCTTGCCCATCGCCAGTGTCAGCTTGCTTTTCGACTGGCCGAAGCTTTCCGCTTCGATCACATCGCGCAGCCAGATTGTTTCGCGCTCGTGGTTCGGCACCTGAATACCGACGGTGCTCTTGCCCGCCATGCGCTCGATGAGGATGCTCTCGGCGCGCATCGCGAGGCACAAGTCCTCAGCCAGGCCAGTCACGCGGCTGTATTTCACGCCCGCCTCGGGCCGGAATTCGAAGGTCGTCACCACTGGACCGGGGTTAATCTGAACGATCTGCCCGGTCACATCGAACTCAGCGCACTTCTCAACCAGCACCTGCGCCTCGGCCCGCAACTCATCTTCGCGGACCACCTGCGCATCTTCGCTGCGATGCAGCAGCGTGCTCGGAGGCAGGCGGAAGCCGTTGTGCGACTTGGGAGCCACCGTTACCTTGTGCTCTTCCGCGTCCGCCCGTTCCTTGACGGCGATACTCGGCGCTGGTTCAGGCTCCGGTTCTGGATCGGGAACCGTTGCACGCGGCATCTGCTCCCACACGCTCTTCTGCGCAGGCGCCGGCTCAGGCATCACATCGGTAAACCCGCCTTGCCGATGGGCCGGAGCGGCATCCTCTTCGGGCACCACGTCGGGTTTCTTTCGGAAATTGAGCTTTTCCTGCTTCGCGTCTGCCTTGCGCGCCTTGATGAGCTCTTTCTCGCGCAGGGCATCGGCGCGGGCCATCTTCTTGGCTTCGCGGGCTCGCGCCCGCGCATGTTTCCAGTTCGCCCAGCGATCACGCCACGCCATCACAAAGGCCAACCGGATGGAGAGCCATTCCTTGGCAGTATTGAAGCTGAAAGTTGAGGACAAATAGACCGCAGCGGCGACCATGGCAATCGTGAAGATGCAAGCGCCGGGGTAGTTCAGATAACGCACCAGCGCGTCGACGACGAGGCGACCGGTCAGCCCTTCCATGGGCAGGCCGCCGAGATAGTGCAAGTGACCCGGCAGAAGTCCGAAGATCGCTGGAACAAAGAGCAGGGTCAGGCAAGCTCCGACGGCCTTGGCCCAGGGCGATCCCGCAGGCATCGAGCGCATCCACGTCCAGCCGAGCGCAGCCAGATACAACGGCAGGCAGAAAGCCGCCACTCCTTCCAACTGCAACAGCAGATCGCTGATGTAGGCGCCGATGACGCCAATCCAGTTCTCTGGACGCGCGGCAGAGCCGGAGACCGTATTGAAAGATGGGTCGGCGGGATGATACGAAGCTAGTGCGAGAAGAAGGAGGCCCGCAACTACCAGCACCATGAGCCCGATCAGCTCATTCAGGCGGCGGTTGCGCGTTGGCGTAAGAACCAGTTTCAGGGGTTTCATGAGAGACACACGAAGGCGTCGCCGATATGGACGGCTCTACCGTTCCGAACCCCCAGAGCATCTCCATTATCCCAGAAGCCGGGTATGGCTCTGAGGGAAAAATCGGAAGGGGAACCCAGACAGGGAACAGGCCGTTCCCTACGCCAGTCTAGCCGCAAATACCAGCAACAAGATTCCTACGATGATCCGATACACAGAGAAGGGCACAAATCCATGCTTCCGCACCCACTGCAGGAACCACTCGACGACGCCAAGTGCAACAAAAAAAGAGACAACGAAGCCTATTGCCAGTACGACCCAACCGTGGCCTGTCATCACCAACGGAGCAATTGAGTCAGCGCCCTCGGCATGCTTCGGATGTAGTGTCTTCAACAGATCGTAGCCGGTGGCCGCAATCATCGTGGGGATCGAGACGAGGAAGCTGAACTCAAGCGCCGCAGGCCTCGACATGCCAACGACTTGCCCGGCAGCAATGGTCGACATGGAACGCGATGTTCCAGGAAAAACCGCAGAAAGCACCTGGCAAAGGCCGATCCAGATCGACTGCCCGAGCGACATCTGCTCCACATGCTTGGTTGGCGGGTCACTGCGATCGCTCCAGGCATCCACCACCCACATCACGATGCCACCGATCAGCAGCGACAGAGCCATTACTTTCAAGCTCTCCAAATGCTTCCCGATTGTCTTGGTCAGCAGGAACGCGGGGATGGCGGTGCAGACGAATGCCACCAACGTCAGTGTCAGGGGGTGATTCCAGACATTCCGGTCATGTTCCGCGCCTTCAGGGAAGGTTCGCAGGAATTCGATAATGCGAGCGGCAAAGATCAGCAACAGCGCCAGAATGGCGCCAAGCTGAATCACGATCGTGTACATCTTCCAGTACGGATCGGTGAGATTGATGTGCAGCAATGCCTCGCTGATGCGCAGGTGAGCGGTTGAGCTGACGGGCAAAAATTCTGTTAAACCTTCAACAATACCTAGTAATACAGAAATGAGGTAATCGTTCAAAAAGCCTCCAGCGTTAACGAGAGCAGTTGTGCGAACAAAAAATCACTCTGGGCCTGTGCTCACAAAGTGAGAGTTAGTCAAAAAGAACTCCTCAGACAAGTCTAGGAGATCCTTTCACTGCGCAAATTTACGAAAGTCTCAAAATGGTCAGCGAGCAATCACTCCCGGTCGCTGCCGTAGATAGGAATCTGCTGCTCCATCTTGTATACCAGACCTGCAGCGCGCGCCGCATAGTCGCTGTCGGAATACTTCGTCTGGACGCGCCCAGCGAGGTCCTTGGCTCGTGCTCGCGCTTCCTCTGACTTTTTATCTTCATTGTCCGATTGAAACATGTCGCCAGCCGAAGCCTCCCGCCACGCTGCCTGATAGAGAGCCTGCGCTGCTTTGGGTGAGTTCGGATGATCGTCGGCATATTTTGTATAAATCTCAGCTTCTTTTTCCGGGCACTTCTCGGAGCCTTGCCAGTCGCCGCAAATCTTGTTGTCGATCATCTCGAACGCGGCAAGGTCTGCCCACTTTGTCTGAGGGTAGAGCTTCTGGATCTTTTTCATCTCGGTCTCGTCCATCTGCTCGCGCAGGTAGTTTTCTTTTTCGTGGGCCGAGGGTCGTGAGAAGGCGTCCTCTTTCTGCAGTTGCCAGCGAATGTCGGCAGCCCGCCACATCGCCTCTGCCGCGCGTGGCGACTGTGGGAAAAGGTCTACCACCATGCGATAGAGACGGCGAGCACTCTGCGCCGCATCTGGCGGCGGATGTGACTGGCTTGCCAGAATCTCTGTGCTCACTGCCTCGCCAAACAGGATCTCGTCGCCCTTCGGAGTGTCTGCAGTGACTACGCCCTTGTCGATAATCCAGCCTGAAATCGGCTGGGCATTCGTCTCATTCCCGAAAACCGGAGCGTCGGATGAAGTGACGACTTCTACATCGGTATTGGCGAACACGCGCAGCCACTTTCCGCTGTGTTCCGCAATCACAAGCTCGCGGCCCGGCGTAATCGAACTCACTCTGTTCGCCGATTCATCTGCCTGTACATAAAGATTTGCAATGTGGACAACTGTGCCTTTGGCGCCATGCGGCACGTTCTTTTGAGCGATCGCCAGCGGGACCATCAAAAGAAAGACAGAGAAAGCAAGCAATTGTTTTCGCATCACACTGGTCTGACGGATTCCGCCACTCATCGGTTTAACCCCGCTTCTTTCTAGCATGTCAGCCGATCAAAGAGCCTGTCGAGGGCTTCCTGCGGACTGCCGGTGCAGATGCCGCTGTGTACCGCCGACACCTGAATCATCGTGCTCCGCGGCGATACCAGCCAGTGGAAGCGCTCACGTAGGCTCAGTTGGGCAATTGGTCCTGCTGAAGGATCGCCGGCGGAGACCCTGGGAAATGCTTCGAGATGCTGGCGTACTAGATCAACATCCACTTCCGGCCAGAGTGCCTTCAGGCGTTCGACGTTGACATGCACCCTGGCAGCGAGAAAGTTCTTTTCCAGGCAGAAGACGAGCACTCCCGCATTGACAAATTCCTCGCGCTCAACGCGGGGTACAACGCGAATCACTGCGTAATCAAACGAACTCTGCGCGGACACGCATTGCCTCCTTCACAAAAATCGACGACGCGGCCAGACGCTCATTCAAGTACTGCGCATAGGCAGCCCGCTTCGCTGTTGGTGTCGGGATATCGCTTTCCGCTTGAAGCCACGCATCAGGAACGGCTTCGAGGATTGCAGTAAAAACGTCGATATTGAGCGATCGGTGCGCAGCGACATCCGCCGCGTTTAGCTCCGACGCCCAGGTGAGCAGGACATGGCTGAGAATCGCTGTAAACGGTGACTGCGTCATCTGGTTGATGCTTGCCCAGTTGTGGTGAAAATACAGTGCTGCCCCGTGATCGATAAAGTACAGTTGCCGGTGCCATTTGAGCAGATTTGGGTTGCGCGGTGTGCGGTCGACGTTGGTAACAAACGCATCAAACCAGACCGCCATTGAGGCCAGCTGTGGGTCGGCAATATCGCCTGCGGCGGGATCAAACATCGTCGATCCAGGTAGATAGTCGAGCGCAAGGTTCAGCCCCGTGCTGCGCTTCAGCAGGTCGCGAATCTCGGCATCCGGCTCATTGCGCCCGAGCAAAGGATCTACCTCTACGAAGACCAGTTCCGGTACCTTTAAGCCCAGTGCCCGGCCGATTTCCCCGGCAACCAACTCAGCAAGCAATGCGAGCTGTCCCTGCCCGGCTCCTCTAAATTTCACAACATATAAGCCCAGATCATCGGCTTCGATAATTGCCGGCAACGAACCGCCCTCCCGTAAGGGAGTTACATACCTGGTTGCTCGGACGGTGCGAAGCATTGACTTCAATTAAACCGTGCAAACCACTCGGCGCAGTACTTCAGGCTCTACATTTCCGCCGCTCATCACAACAACGGCATTGCGGAAGGGAAGCAGTTGCTCGAGATGAAAAAGTACCGCCGCGGCTGTCACCGCACCGCTTGGTTCCGGTGTTAAGCGCGCTTGATAGAGCAGTGTTCGCATCGCTTCAACGATCTCGTTTTCCGCGACTGTAATGATGTCATCAACATAAGCGCGCACATGCTCAAAGTTCAGCTCGCCGAGGCTCTGCGTCCGCAGCCCGTCAGCCATCGTCCGAGTAGTCATCTCCGCCGGCCAACTTACCAGCTTGCCGCCGCGGAAACTTTCCTGCGCATCAGCAGCCAGTTCCGGTTCGATGCCGAAGACACGAACGTCCGGCTTGATGAGCTTGACCGCAGTAGCTACGCCGCTCAGCAATCCTCCGCCGCTGACCGGTGAAAGAACCAGATCAATCTCCGGGAGATCTTCAACAATCTCAAGTCCGCATGTTGCTTGCCCCGCGATGATGGCTCTATCGTCATACGGAGGAACCATCACGTAGCCGAACTTCGCTTCCAGCTCCTCGGCCTTCAATTTGCGCTCCGAACTCGCCGGACCAACGGTCACGATCTCTGCGCCGAGAGCCGCTGTTGCCTGCTTCTTTACTTCCGGAGCATTCGACGGCATCACGATCACAGCCTTTGCGCCCAGTGCTCGTGCGGCATATGCCACGCCTTGCGCATGGTTGCCGCTCGAGTAGGTGATGACGCCGCGCTTGCGCTCTTCCTCGCTCAATTGTGCGATTTTGTTATACGCGCCACGTAGTTTGAAGCTGCCGATCGGCTGTAAGCCTTCGGCTTTCACATAAATGTTTCCTGTCGAACCCGGAATCTGTAACCGAACTAGTGGCGTATGCAGTGCTATGCCGCGAATACGTTCCTGTGCGTCGCGAATTTCCTTATAAGAAACGAGCAAATTGAAACTCCAAGTAACGGCTTAAGGAAGATACTTTTGCGGAATGGGCGTATCGGAGGTTTCTGCCTGCCATGCGATTTCTACAGCCTTCCACTCTGTACCGTTGAACGCGGCCTGGATGCTGTTGATGCCACGCACTTCTACTTTGCCGTCTGGTGTGGGGCGTATCTCATACGTGCTCCACAGATGAGCCAAATTGTCGTACACCTCGGTTGAGTACTTGATCTGATGCTCGTAAAAGGGCTCGCTGCCACGCGCCTTCACTCTGTTGATCCAGTCGTCAACCGTTAAGATTCGCGCCGCAATGCTTCCATCCTTGGCCTTTGCGATCGGAATCAGGCGGCCGTCGGAGACGAAGAGCTGCCGCATGCACGTCCTATCCTTGTCACCGGGACCGCTTACGGCATCATCGATCGCTTTGATTAATTCATCGATCGTTTTTGTTGAGGGACAGGTTGTTGCTGTTTGCGCGTGCGAAAACGGCGCGTAGAGCAACGTGCAGGCAGCAACCAGTAGTAATTTTGTACGCATCGTCGCTCCTCAAATCTCAAGAATTACCGGCATGATCAACGGTCGCCGGCTGGTATTTTTCTGGATATAGCGCTTCAGATCGATGCGGATCTTTTCCTTGATTACTCCGTAATCGGCCTTTTCCTCATCGCTCGAATTTTCGAGCGTCTGGCTGACGACATTGCGCGCCGCTTCCATCAACTCCTGATCGGCTCCCACAAAACCACGGCTTACAATCTCCGGCAGGCGCTCTACTTTGCCGCTGAGTTTGTTGATAGTGAGAATCGGCAGCACAAATCCGTCTTCGCTCAGATGGCGTCGGTCGCGGATGACGAGGTCTTCGACCACATCGGCAGTTGATCCAGAGTCGATGCAGACGCGCCCCGCAGTAATTTTCCCAGTTTTGCGCGCATCATCCTGATCGAGTTCGAGAACGTCGCCGTTCTCAATCACCAGTGCAAGATCGACAACGCCCATGTTCTGCGCCATCTCGGCGTGCTTCTTCAGATGTCTGTAATCTCCATGCACCGGGATAAAAAACTTTGGCCGCAGGAGATTGATCATCAACCGCTGCTCTTCCTGGCTGGCGTGCCCGCTCACGTGAATCAGGCCTGAAGCGCCATCGTCGAAGATGACATGTGCATCGCGCCGATACAGGTGATCGATGACTCGGAAGATGCTTTTCTCGTTACCGGGAATCACACGCGAACTAAGCACTACCGTATCGCCGGGGAGAATGCGTGCATGTTTGTGGTTATCAACAGCGGCGCGGCTTAACGCGCTCATTGGCTCCCCCTGCGTGCCGCTGATCAGGATCATCACTTCCTCGGGGTCGTAATCGGCAATTTGGCCCGGATGGATGATGATGCCCGGAGGCACCTCGAGGTATCCAAGATCCTGAGCAATCTCGGATGATTCGACCATCGACCTTCCGACAATTGCGACCTTGCGTCCGTGCGTGTGTGCCAGGTCGATGGCGATGCGAATGCGGTAGATTGACGACGAAAAGCAACTAAAGAAAAGTTTTTTCTTTGTGCGCGAAAACAGCTCGTCAAGGCGCGGCTTCACCGACCACTCGCTCGGCGTGTACCCGGGACGGTCCACATTCGTCGAATCCTGCAGCAAGGCGAGAACACCGCGTTGGCCGTATTCCGCAAATTTATGGAGGTCGAAGGCCTTGCTGTCTGGTGGGGAAAGATCGATCTTGAAGTCGCCTGTGTGAACGATGACGCCAACCGGCGTATCAATCGCGAGCGCGACACAGTCCACCAGGCTGTGGGTTACGCGGATCGGCTCGATGGTGAAAGGTCCAAGCGAGAACTTCGACCCGGGCGCGATCTCGATCAGTTCTGTGTCATCGAGCAGCTTGTGTTCTTCGAGCTTGCCTTCGACATAGGCAAGCGTAAACTCCGTACCATATACGGGGACGTTCAACTCGGAGAGGATCCAGGGCAGCCCCCCAATGTGATCTTCGTGTCCGTGTGTGAGCACGATGCCGCGCACATGCTCGCGGTTCTCTACGAGGTATGTGATATCAGGAACGACGATATCAACGCCCAACAACTCGGACTCGGGGAACATGAGACCGGCATCGATGACAATGATGTCGTCTTTGTAGCGGATGGCGAGACAGTTCATGCCGAACTCGCCTAATCCGCCCAGCGGAATAATTTGCAGTTTTGCGTCGGCCATATTTCTTAGGTGGAATATCTGATGCTAGCAGGTACGGAGCCTGCGCAAAAGCCGTGGCAATTTCGACTACCGCAGCAAGTCTTCCAAAGCCAGACTTAGCTCGGTTTTCTCATCCCTGTACTTCACGATGATCGGCGTGTATACGCTTAGGTTCCACTCCTGTCCTTTCCCCTTTGAAACAGCCCGGGCACCCGGCACCACTACAGCACCTTCCGGAATGATCAGCGGCATTTCGCCATCTGCCCGTAGTACGCTGCCGTGCACCACGTCATAAACAGGCGTGCCACGCGTCAAGACCGTCCCGGCGGCCAATACCGCGCGTTTACGGACAATTGTTCCCTCATATACACCGCAGTTGCCGCCAACCAACACATCGTCTTCCAGAATCACGGGACTGGCGTTGATTGGCTCGAGGACACCGCCCACCTGCGCCGCCGCGCTCAGGTGGACACGCCTGCCGATTTGAGCGCAGCTACCGACGAGCGCGTGCGAATCGACCATCGTGCCCTCATCGATATATGCCCCCACATTCACATACATTGGAGGCATGCACACGACGGATTTCGCCAGATACGCCCCTGCACGAACAGACGAGCCGCCTGGCACGATCCGTATGCCTTGCTCAGGCACAAACTTCCGCGGGGGGTAGGTGTGCTTATCGACAAAAGATAGGTCAGTGCCGGAAGCCGCTAGCTGCCCCAGCCGAAATCCCAGCAAGATGCCCTGCTTGACCCATGCATTCACGCGCCAACCTGTCGGAGAAGCGGAATCTGGCTCGGCCGAGCGAATCGTGCCATTTTCAAGGGCCTCCCGAAGCTCTGTGAAAGCAGCCATGGACATGGCGGAATCTGTTGTGGAGTCAGAGAACGAGCGCTCGATACGGCTTTTCAGGTCAGTCATTGTTCATGTCTGAGTATAGTGTGTTATTTACCCTGAGCTTCCTCGTTGCCGTACGCTAAAAGGCGTGCGCAGTCCGGCGGGCAATCCATCCGCAGGTAATGGCGCTTTGATTCCCGGTAGCAGGCGAGCCCTGTCTGTGTAGAGGAGAGGTGTGTCAACAAAATCAAGTCAGGATATTCTGAGCTGGCATGAGGAAGCACTCCCACACCCCACGCGCCGCCTGCGCTGGTTCCCAGTTCCTCTTGCCAAGGGACCAACGACTGAGCGCTGGTTTTGCCACCGGCATGCGTGGCACGGACAATCCATACGGGGCAATTGTCGTCGGTGCCGCACATCGTATTTGAGTGATACCGGATCAACAACAGTTCTTCCGCCGGTGTGGCTCCAGGCACCACTTTGAACTCGAGGTGTCGGTCGAAATAGTTGCGGTAAGCGGCGTGGCCATAGTCTGTGCTCGCTATGTCGAGCTCAGCCATTTCCGCGATGTCATCGCCCAGAGCGTGCAAAACCTTCCTTTGATCTTCCTTCGGAAGATCTGAAAAAGGTGCGGCATCCTTCAGAGATTGGATCTTTATCGGACAAACAGGAGCGCTGCTTTGTGGCCGTGCTGAAGATCCTGCAAAAGAGAAAAACAGAGCAAAAAGAGCAGGCAGAACCATGCGATCAAGACGGCTCCGCAACTCCAGAATCCTCGCCACCTAGAACATCCTGTAGTGGCCTTCTTCACGCGGAGCGTGCACGAGCAGCCCTAATTCTCCCACCAGGCGTTCCAGTCGAGAACGCGTTGCCTGCGAAACAGGAACCATGGGCAGTCGGTAATGCTCTTCAATATGCCCCATCATGGCCATCACAGCCTTCACTGGAGAGGGACTGGCCTCCCAGAAATTTGCTTGAATCAACCGGAAATATTTACGGTTGATTTGCCGTGCTTTCGGCCAGTCGCCTGTCAACGCGGCTTGGACCATCTGCGCCATTTCGGCGGGAATCTCATTCGAAGCCACAGAAACAAGTCCAACGGCTCCGACGCCCAACGCGCCTAGCGCCATGTTGTCATCGCCTGCATACACGCAGAAACCACGCGGAGCCTGCGTCACGAGTTCGGTGATCTGCGGCAGATTGCCGCTCGACTCCTTCACACCCGCAATGTTCGGCGCATCCTCAATCAGTCGCAGCACAGTCGCCGGTTCGAGGTTTGTGCCAGTCCGCCCGGGAATGTTGTAGAGCACCACAGGTAACTTTACGCTGCTCGCAATGTCCTTGAAGTGCTGATACTGTCCTTCCTGTCCAGGCTTGTTGTAATAGGGATTGGCCGTAAGAATGGCGGTTACACCCGGCACCTGCGATGCGATACGAGCCCGCTGCACTGCCTCGCGCGTTGCATTGTGTGTGCAGCCCACCCATACGGGCACGCGGTCTGATGCGGCTTCAGTCACAATGCGGATCACTCGCAACCATTCCTCGTCGTTCAGCGAGGGCGTTTCGGCCGTCGTTCCGCAAGCGACCAGCCAGTCAATGCCGCTTTCAATCTGCCACTGCACCAGCGCATAGAGCGCCTGCTCATCAATCGCACCGTCCGCCCGAAATGGGGTGACAAGCGCTGTACCACAGCCAATCAAATCCATAACTGATCGAGTTTACAAGATGAAGCCCAGGCAGTGTCGTGAGTTGAAAGCGAATCGCTACAGCTGACTTGCGATTTCACTGAAGTTCCAGGCGCCGATTTTGCCAGCGATCCATTCAGCAGCACGAACAGCGCCCTCAGCAAAGGCTCGTCGCGAGAAGGCCTCGTGTTTCAATTCGATCAACTCATTCTCGGAACGCGCTTCGAGAATATGGATACCGGCAACATCCCCCACCCGTTGCGAATCGATCTCGACATTGAGCGCAGGATTCGCTGTTTGCACCGCCTGACGAATCGAGAGCGCGGTTCCCGACGGCGCGTCTTTCTTGCCAGCGTGGTGAGTCTCGAGAATTCTGAATCGATATGAAGGAACGGCCACTGCCAGTTCACGCGCCAGCCGGTAGAAGGCCTGCACGCCGATGGAGAAATTTGCACCATAAAGAAATCCTGCGTCCTTGCGCGCCGCCAGCGAGCGCATATCGTCCAGGTGATCGTACCAGCCGGTCGTTCCAACCACCATGCGCGCGCCATTCGCCAGGCACGCCCGCATATTGGAAACTGCAGCTTCCGGCGTCGTAAAGTCGATCACCGCGTCGAAGCCGGTAAGAAAGGGCGGTGTCAACGCCATGGCGTTGCGATTTTCTTCTTCGCCAAGAACCTGCACTCCGTGGCCGTGCTCACGCGCGACATCGGCGATGACGCGGCCCGTCTTTCCCCGACCCAGCACAAGAAAAAGCATGGACTTACCTCACGCCCGTCCTGCAGTCGTTTCGGCCGTCGCGCTCTTGCGGGCCTCAACGTCGAAAATCTCAGGGTCAGGATTCTCGAAGAACTCAGCATGGAGCGAGCGTACTGCCTCGTCTGCATCGTCTTCGTCGATCATGAAGCTCATGTTAATTTCTGACGCTCCCTGCGAGATCATCCGAATGTTGATGTGGTGAATCGCCCCGAAGACGCGCCCTGCAATTCCGTTTTGCCCGCGGATATTCTCACCCACCATACAGACCAGCGCCTTGCGGCCTTCGTATTTCACATCGGCCAGTCTGCTCAAATCGGCAGCAATCTCCGGAATTTTCTCGTTGGTATCGACCGTAAGCGAAACGCTCACCTCAGAAGTAGAAACCATATCGACCGGGCACTTGTGCTTATCGAAGACATCGAAGATCGCCTTTAAATACCCATGCGACATCAACATGCGGCTCGCAACCACGTCGATAATAGTCAGCCGCTTCTTGACTGCGATCGATTTGAAGGGACTATTGCAATGTGGCGCAAGCGAAATGATGCGTGTCCCCTCATTTTCCGGATTGCGCGAGTTCAGTACCAGCACCGGAATATTTTTCTGGACCGCTGGGAGGATCGTAGCCGGATGAAGCACCTTTGCGCCGAAGTAAG
The DNA here is from genome assembly GCF_014274465.1 of Alloacidobacterium dinghuense. Taxonomy (NCBI): domain Bacteria; kingdom Pseudomonadati; phylum Acidobacteriota; class Terriglobia; order Terriglobales; family Acidobacteriaceae; genus Alloacidobacterium; species Alloacidobacterium dinghuense. Next base: position 97,276 of record NZ_CP060394.1, read on the forward strand.
CCAACTCCGCCGCTTCTTCAAAGCTGATCGTCTTTACCCGCAGAGCATCCGGGCAGGCACGCGGGTCAGCGGTCATAATGCCATTCACATCGGTCCAGATTTCGATGGCCTCGGCATGCAACCCACCGCCAACAAGTGCGGCTGTAAAGTCTGATCCGCCGCGCCCGAGCGTCGTCGTTACGCCTTTTTCTGTCGAGCCGATGAAGCCGCCCATCACCACGGTCTTGCTCTCCGCAGCCAGCGGAAGCACGTGCTCCTTCAGGCGTTCTTCAATTAAGGCGTCCTGCGGAATCGCCTTGCCGTGCTGCGCGTCGGTGATGATACAGACACGCGAATCGACATGAACCCCATCCAGCCCGCGCGCAGCAAAAGCTTCGGCAATCATGCGACTTGAAAGCCGCTCGCCATAGGAGACAATCATGTCGCTGATGCGCGGCGTTAACTCACCGACAGCCGCCAGGCCCCGCAAAATCTCATCGACCGCGTCGAATTCAATGTCAATCCACGTTTGCGTTGCAGCGTACGCGGCGCCAGTAAGGTTGGTGCATTGCGAAGCATCTTCGCCGCGTGCTTGTGCCGTGAGGCGGCAGGCAACTTCCTTGTGACGGCTGCGAAGACGCGCCGTGATTGCCAGCGCACCGCTGCGATCACCCCGTGAAGCTGCGCTGGCAGCGGCCAACAACTGATCGGTGACCTTGGCCATTGCGCTGACCACGACGATAGGCTGTAAGCCCTTCTTACGCTTGCCAGCAACGATTCCAGCCGTCCGGTGGATGGCCACTGAATCTTCGACGGAGGTGCCGCCGAACTTCATCACAACGAGTTTCTTCATGCCGTGACCGCCACCGGATCTAGCTTCCCAAGCGACACGAGCAACTCTGCATTCAGCAGTGCGGCTCCGGCCGCTCCGCGAATCGTATTGTGCGAGAGCACCGTGAACTTCCAGTCCAGCAGTGGACAAGGTCGTAACCTTCCAACCGTCGAAGCCATGCCGTTGCCGCGCATCCGGTCGAGGCGCGGCTGCGGACGATCATCCGCTGAGACGAATTCAATCGGCTGTGCCGGAGCAGTAGGCAAGTTCTGCCCAGCAAGAGGCTTGAAGTCGCCCCATGCAGCCAGAATCTCTTCCCTCGTCGCAGGCTTGCGCAGCTTGACGCTAACGCTTTCCGTGTGACCATCTTCGACAGGAACGCGATTGCAATGCGCTGAGATTTTTGCAGCCAGGGATTCGATCCGGCTCCCCTTAAGCGAACCCAGCAGCTTTAGCGTTTCTTCCTGCATCTTCTCTTCTTCGCTCTTGATGTAGGGAACGACGTTGCCGAGAATATCAAGCGAAGCTACGCCCGGATAGCCCGCGCCGCTCACCGCCTGCATGGTGCTGACGAAGATCGATTCGATGCCGAAGCGCTCCTCAAGCGGCTTCAGCGCCAGTACGAGGCCGATCGCAGAGCAGTTTGGATTCGTAACGATGTATCCACCCGACTGTTTGCGCCAGCTCTGATTTTCGAGCAGTGGCAGATGATCGGCGTTTACCTCGGGAATCACGAGCGGCACATCTTCCTGCATGCGGAAGGCGCTGGAGTTGGAGATAACAGCGCAGCCGGCGGCAGCAAACTTCGGTTCCAGATCTCGGGCAATATCCGAATCGAGTGCGGCAAAAACAACTTTGGGAGCACCTTCAGGTGTCGCGGGTGACACCGGCATCTTCGCAATGTGCGCAGGCAGCGTGGTGTCGAGCTTCCATTTCACGGCATCGCCATAGCTCTTGCCGCTCGACTTGTCGCTGGCCGCAAGCCACGCTATTTCGAACCACGGATGATGCTCAAGGAGCTGAATGAAACGCTGGCCGACCATCCCGGTCGCGCCAAGAATGCCGATTTTCTGCCGCCGCATGTGCCTCTTTCCGCCAGCGAGGATGTACACCAAATGTCCAAAAAACGCTTGCGCAATGGACTGTTCGCTGTACTGAACAGTGTAACTGTTTGCGGCACGCAGTTGAACCCCGTTCCTAACTGCGGAACCATCGCAGCCAAGCAAAAGTGCAAGTTACTTCGCTGCAAAGCTGAAGTCCAGCGACGCGGTTTGCTTCGAAGTGACCGTCACAGTCGTTGGCTGCTCACCCAGAACTTCATGATCCGCCACAACGGTATAAGTCCCGGGCGGCAATCCCTTGATTTCGAAGTGGCCATCCGCATCGCTGACCGAGAAGAACGGGTTTGCCACCACGTTGATGAAGGCCTGCATCCAGGGATGGTTATTACAGCGCACCGGAATCATCAACTCCGGCTGGCTGAAGACACGCGATTCGGCGCCGCCGTTCGGTGGCTGTGAGATATCAACCGTTTGATTACCGCCAACAGTTGGCAGCATATGGATGTTATGCATCGTCGGATCGCTGTTCGTGAAGCTGATCGATTGCCCGACCATCGCACCCACAACGTGGGGCGTATAGCGGCATCCCTTTTGATCGATCACCACGGGCGTCGAAGGTGCGGGGTAAATCCTGGTTCCCAGCCCATCCTTTACGTAGACAAAGACATTCTGCAGGTTGCCATTCTTGCCCACATATTGCTCTGTGAAGTTGGTCGGGCCAAGGTTGCAGGCTGGGTCCTGCGCCATGTCGATCTGCACCGGAGCAGGCATTTTCCCGGAGAGATGAATCGTTCCGCTGATCGTTCCCGCGGTGTTCCAGTCGATCTGCGTGTAGGTACCCGTCTTTTCTGACTGGTCCGCAGGCTTCTTGCAGCCTGCTGTGGCAAGCAGCAGAAGGCATACGCCCGCCGCTGCACCTTTCGCATATTTCATTTCATTGAACTCCGCATTTGTGAGAAAAGTGCTTGGGCTGGGACTTATGCTGCTTCTTCGATGGCCTTCACTACAGCATCAGCGAATGCCTTCGTGCCACTGGACCCGCCCACATCGCGCGTGAGCGTCTTCTTCTCGGTGTAGACCTTTTCCAAAGCCTCCTGCACCTTATCGGCAGCCTCTTCTTCATCGATATGCCGCAGCATGAGAACCGCCGACTGTAAGAGCGCCGTCGGGTTGGCAATGTCCTTTCCCGCGATGTCCGGGGCAGACCCGTGTACGGCCTCAAAGATCGCAGTCTCGACCCCAAGGTTCGCCCCCGGAACCAGCCCCAGGCCGCCAACAAAGGCGGCGCACAGGTCGCTGACAATATCACCGTAGAGGTTTCCAAGCAGAAGCATGTCGTATTGGTAGGGATTCATCACCAGCTGCATGCAGGTGTTGTCCACGATGTGCTCGCCGTAGGTGATCTCGGGAAAGCCCTTGGCGACCTCGCGCGCGCACTTTAGAAACAGGCCATCGGAGAGCTTCATGATGTTGGCCTTGTGAATCGCGTGAATTTTCTTGCGATTCGCTTTACGCGCGTAGTCGAAGGCAAACTGCGCAATGCGCGTCGAGGCCTTGGCCGTAATCACCTTCAACGATTCAACCACGCCCGGCACCACTTCATGCTCAAGACCAACGTAAAGATCTTCGGTGTTTTCGCGAATAATCACCAAATCGACATTCGGGTAGCGCGTCTCCAGACCGGGCAGGTTCTTGATCGGCCGGAAGTTCGCATAGAGTTCGAACTTCTTCCGCAGCGTCACGTTGATGGAAGGAAAGCCGCCTCCAACCGGGGTCGTGACTGGACCCTTTAGGGCAAGCTTGTTGCGCTCAATCGATTCATACAATTCCTTCGGAATATATTCCTTGTGTTTCTCAAACGCTTCCGCTCCTGCGGCAAAGCGTTCCCATTCGAACTTTATCCCCGTAGTTTCCAGAATGCGGACCACCGCTTCGGTTACCTCCGGCCCAATGCCGTCTCCGGGAATCAACGTTACTTTGTGTGCTTTTTTCTCAGTCATAATCTTTCAAAATCGTTAAGGCAGAAGGTCGTGGCAAAGAACAAGACTTGTTAGCTCGCCGACTTGTTCTTCTTCCCCTGCTCCTTCCCGCTCAGTAACTGCTCTAACTCTTCCTTGAATTCGCGAACATCCTTAAAGTCTCGGTACACACTGGCGAAGCGAATATAGGCCACCGTATCAAGGGCTTTGAGCTTGTTCATCAACAGTTCGCCAAGCTCGGTCGTCGTCCGCTCGCGCTCGGGCGAATCGATTACGAATGTCTCCGCCTCATCCACCAGCGATTCCATCTTGCTCGCCGAAATGGGCCGCTTCTCGCACGCATGGAGCAGTCCGCTCAAAACCTTCTGGCGTTCAAACTTCTCCCGACGCCCGTCCTTTTTCACCACCATATAAGGAATCTCGTCGATGCGTTCATAGGTGGTAAAGCGCTTGTTGCAGCGTTCACACTCGCGCCGCCGCCGAATCGAATCGGCTTCTTTACTTTCGCGCGAGTCCACCACACGGTCTTGCGCAAACCCGCAGTAAGGACACTTCATTTTGTCTGCTTTGATTCTAACAGTGGAACTATTACACGCTGACTGCTCTGCCAGCCTCGAGCCAGAGCAACCGATCACTCGAACCGGTGTCAGCAAATGTCCGAGGAATCACATCGCGCAATTCGGAGAAAGACAGAGTCACAGCGCTTTGCGTGCCGCACGCCGCACCGAGTCTGTTACCACCCCATAGACCGCGTGCGAAACCCACTCACCGATGCGCTCCCGCGCAGGCTGCGATTCCGTTGGTGCAGACAGCCCCATCTTAGGCAGCAGCGATTCATGCGTGATCTTGTTCAGGGTGATACCGAAGGCGGCGCCTTTCCAGGCACCGAGGGACGGTTCGTATTCGACCATTGCCCCATATACCGCTCCCGCCAGCGCGCCAAAAGCCCAATGGATGCTATCCAGAGCGGCCTGTTTTTCTTCAGGGGCAATTGGGTGTCCAGCCACGCGTTCCGCCAGCACAATGGTAGGAGGTGTTTGTCCGGCAGCGCGCGGCGGAAAGATACCTTCAGCGACGAGCTTCGCCCCAGCCCCGGCCAAACCGCCGATCAATCCGGCCAAAGCGCCTTTCAATGCCGATCGTTCTCCCTCTGCCATAGCTCTTGAGATGCGAAAACTAGCAGTCCTGAGGCATTTTTCAAGTACGTTACGTTAGCCCGCCGACTCACTCACTTGATGATGCTCATGTTGCGTGGCAATTTCTTCGCCTGCATGTTCGCTCTCTTCCGTTACCTTTTTCAAGGAGACATGCTCAAACCGTGCCCAGATCAGTCCAAGCGGAATCACGCTCAGAAAAGTCACCAGCAGCAAAACTGCGCCACAGCCCAGCGCAGGCTCCCACGGCACTTTGAAGAAGGCCTGCATCGCCGCCGTCGTCAGTCCGATCTGAGTAAACCATCCCACCACTGGCAACGTAATAATCGAGCTGCCCATACTCGCAGCCATCAGCAGCATGCACTGCGCAAGATGCATGTTGGCCAGGATCGGTTCAGCTACGAACGCACGCGCAGTTTCGAGATAAGCAAAGGCAATCATGCTCCAGTGAATCAGGGAAATCACAACCACTAGAAGGAGATCGCCCATGGAGCCGATTGCGTTGAGTCCGTCGCGAAAACCCAGGACCTTCTCCGCAATTTGCTCCCCCAAACGCGGCGAAAGCGCGGCGAAAGCGCGACCCAAAACTCTCGCAACGGCTCTGCCCGAAACCCGCACAAACACGGTAAACAACGCCAGGAAAACAGCCACGAGCAATCCACCCAGCGCTGCCTTGTTGATGAGATCCGGGCGCGGCAGCGAATGCCGGTCAGGTGAAAACAGTAGCACGGTCGAAAAAATCAGCGCCATCGCACCCATATCGAACATGCGCTCGACCGTGTACACGGCAATCTGCGCGCTCAGCGGAATCTGCGTACGTCGAGAGACCAAGTAAGGCCGTACAAGGTCGGCGAGGCGCCCGAAGAGCGCGACGCCAGTAAATCCAATCACCATAGAGCCGATCAGCTCAAAAGGCGAAACATGCTTTGTGGGTTTCAAGAAAATGGACCATCGCACCGCACGCAGGCAGTACGCGAGCCAGATCAGAGCAATTCCTACTCCGATCCGTGTCCAGTCAGCCTGCTTCAGCTGATGCAGGAAAACATCCCAACGAAAATTAATGCGGTTCCGTGCTACCAGAACCACCGCGATCAGCACCGCCAGGGCCACCGCCCAGAATATCCAGTTCTTTTTCTTCAAACGATTTTGTTCCTTAACAATTTGTTGCGGTTAGAACGACGAGAGGTGCTCATCCTGAGGAAATCAGGCTAGAGGCATGCTGCGTCAATACGATTTAGCGCCCAACCGCAGGCTTTATGCTAGCAACCTGCTTCTGCTCTGCCATCCGAGCCGCGTAGCGCCGGTTGAATTCATGAATCACCCGCGCGACGTAGGCCCGCGTTTCCCTGTAAGGTGGAATCCCGTGCCACCGATCCACCGCCGCCGGGCCCGCGTTATACGCTGCCAGCGCCAACGCCAGATTGTCGTGATACTTCTTCAATAAAGAATCGAGGTACGCCGTTCCGCCATTGATATTGGCGCCAGGAGCAAAGCTGTTGTCGACTCCGAGGTCCGCAGCCGTCTTCGGCATCAACTGCATCAACCCTTGTGCCCCTGTGCGGCTTACCGCATGCGGATTACCACCACTCTCAGCCCGCACCACGCTCGCGAGTAGGTCGACATCAAGATCGTGCGCTTCGCCGGCCCGCGCCAGCATCTCGTGCATCGCCTGATAAGTGAGCTTTTCATCTTCGGCAGTTGCAGCGTGCTTAGAATTCTGAGCTTTGGGCAGATCCACATGCTCAACGCCAACAATCTCGCCCGTGTCAACATCAACAAAATTCGTGCTGCCGGAATCAAGAAATAGCCGGACCCGTTCGCCATCCGCCTGTTGATGGTCGCAAATCAGATCGAAACCGTTCCTCAGCGTCACATGCTCTGCAGCGCGAGCAGGCGCATGCGATGCGAGCAACGCACCACCGATCAAGATTCCGCCGAAAATCTCCCGGGTCCGCTGCATCACGCTCACTCTACCATGCTCACATCGCAACCCATCGCAAATTGACTGCAAAGAATGTCCTCGATCACCTGCGCCACACCGTCCTCGTCGTTGGTGGGAGCCACATGCCAACCCCAGTCCCGTCCTTCAGCCAGCAGTTCGGACGAGGCATTCCCCATCAGCACGGGGTGTCCGGAAAATTTCAGCATTTCCAGGTCGTTGTAGTTATCGCCAACGGCCATAACCTCTTCCCGCCGCAGCCCACGCCGCGCTGACAGTCTTTGGAGGGCCACCCCTTTCGAGCACCCTGGCGGCAAGATATCAAGGATGCTCAAGTTCCTTGCCGGATAGCGCGTCTGGTGCATCTCGACCCTTTCGGCAAAAGGACTCGCCGCTAGCCATTCCTCCGCCTGATCCATCTCCTCGAGCGTGCCGCAGATCATACCCTGCACCGGAGACTCTCCTGCATCAAAGGCCCCCTCCAGCGGCCGAACTTCCTCAAGCCACGGCCTGTTCGCCTCCACCCATAGCGCAATCCGTGCGTGCAGCTGTTCCAGCGACTCAATCACCAGCTCACCTTTGCCGTCGCGGTCAAACGTGAAAACAGTCGTCCCGCCAAATTGCCGCAAAACGCCGCAAAGCCCCCGCGCCGTCTCCAAAGGAAGAAAAGCCCGCTCCATCCTCTCCCCGCCTAGAGTTCGCATAATGGTACCGTTCGAGGTGATCAGCACCGTCTCCTGATTCAGCCCGATCGGCTGAATCAGGGGAGCCGCATACGCCTGTCTCCGCCCGGTCGCAATCACAATGTCCACACCCGCCTTTTGAGCCTGACGCAGGGCAAGCCGATTGCGCTCACTGATAATGGTGCCCGTCGAAGGCAGAAGCGTTCCGTCGATATCAATGGCAATCAGTTTTACAGGGGAGCTGCTGCGGATCGGAAATTGAGACATTCCCTGATATTCTACCGGTTTTCGTGGTGTGACATCCCGTAATACGCAGATTTCAAGGTCTTTTGGTCTACAGGAAAGCCTGACGCTTTAGCCTTAAACACTACTCAGCCCGAAGCGCGACCATGGGATCCACCTGAGCCGCTCTCCAAGCGGGAGCCAGCGCCGCAACCGCAGCCGTAATCAACAGCAACACAGTCGCCAGTAACAAGCTCAGAGGATCAGCTGCGCTGACACCGACCAGCATGCTCGTAATCAGGCGCGTCATCGCAAAGCTCGCAACCATGCCAAGCACGATTCCCCAGCAAGCGAGCCTCGCCGTATGAGACAGAATCATGCGCAGAATTGCGTTCCGTTCCGCGCCGAAGGCCATGCGAACACCGATCTCGAATGTGCGTTGGGCAACGGAATAGGCCATCATCCCGTAAACGCCGAGCATGGCCAGCAGCAGCCCGAGGCCAGCAAATGAGGAGATCAGAACCGACCGAAAGCGCTCCGCAGAAATCGATTCGCCCACCATCGTGTCCATGGTGGTGAACTTCGTCGCAATCTGCGAATTGGTCCGCATAATCTCAGATTGCACTGCATTCATCAGCGTCAGTGGCGCTACCTTCGTCCTGAGCACGATATGGATCTCGGTGGCGTAAAACGGATGCTGCTTCATCGGCATGTAGAGAGTCGGTCCCGGATTAGCCGCAGGCGAATCCTGCCGCACATCTCCGACAACTCCAACAATCGTCATCCACTTGTCGGAATCGAGCCCGCACTGAATCTGCTTGCCGATCGGATTAGCGTCGCCAAAACTCTGTCGCGCCAGCGACTCGCTGATCACGGCGACAAACTGGCCGCTGTAATTGTCCTGTGCGTTGAAATCGCGCCCCAGCTTCAGCGGAATCCCCATTGTCTGGAAATACCCCGGGCTCGCAACGCTGAAATCCGCGTATGGAGAATGATTAACGTCCATGGGCCCTTTACCTGTGACCGTGTAGTAGCCATTCGACCCATGACTTCCCGTTGGCAACCCCATAATGCCAGCGGCGCGCTTTACCCCAGGTAACGCCGCCAGTTGGCCAAACAGTTGATCATACTGCTGCAAAACACGCTGCGCCTCGTCCACAGTGTGCGCTGGAGCGTCTGCATCCACCACCAGCATGCGCCCTGTCTGGTAGCCCATATCACGCGCAGTAAGTGTGACCAGCGTCCGCAGCAAAAGCCCCGCGCCTACCGCCAGCACAAACGTAGCCGCCACTTCCGCCACCACCAGTCCACTCCGCAGAGCCGAAGCACTGCGTCCGGCGAGACCACGCGAGCTGTCCTGCTTCAAGGCTTCCGATGGATCGACCTTTGCTGCCTTCCGCGCCGGCACCAACGAGGCCGCAACCGTAGTCAGCAGGGAAAGCCCCAGCGTAAACGCCAGCACCCAGCCATTCAGATGGATCTCCATCGCGCGCGGCAGACCCACCGGAGCCATGGCCACCAAGGTCCGCACTGCGGGAACCGCCAGGGCAATCCCCAACGCCGCTCCCGCCAGCGAAATCAACAGGCTTTCAGCCATCACCAGCCGCCGCAGTTGCCAGCGCGACGACCCCAGCGCTGTACGCACCGCCAGCTCACGCTGCCGCTCAATCGACCGCGCCAGTTCAAGATGCGTCACGTTGACGCAAGCAATCAGCAGAATCATCCCTACCGCTGCAAACAAAAGCAGCAGCATGGGACGTGCCTTGCCTGTCAGTTCCTCCTGCAGCGGCACAACCATCATCTGCTTGTTCTTGTTTGCATCCGGATATGCCGCCTGCAGCCGCTGCGAAATCGCTCCCAACTCCGAGCGCGCCGCGTCTACAGAAACTCCAGCCCGCAACTTCCCGATTGCCTTGTAATTGAAAGCTGTCCGCTCCGTCGACTCGGGCTGCAGCGGAAGTGCAAACCAGACCTGAGTCTTCTCTGGAAAGTCAAAGCTTCCAGGAATAACGCCGGTAATCTGCAGCGTCTCATTTTCGATGCGAAGCGTCTGTCCCAGAGCCGCCTCGGCGCTGCCGAAGTTGTCGCGCGCGAACCGATCGCTCACCAGCGCCGCATGATGCGCTTCGCTATCGCTGAAGAGCCGTCCAGCAATAGGAGTCAGTCCAAAGACCCGTTCAAAATTCACATCGACTCCAGCGACACGGCTAAATACCGCGTGATCCTTTAACGTCACGCCCATGTCGCCACCTTCATACATGCTCAGAGCTTCCAGACTGTGCGCTTGCGAGCGCACATCGGCAGCGTCCGGCCCAGTCACGCGGCGGCTTACGTGTCCGCTGTCTGTCCAATTGGTGTCCAGCGCCACGATTCGGCTGGGATCCACATACGGCAAAGGCGCCAGCAGAATCGACTGAACGACAGTAAAAATCGCCGTGTTCGCACCAATTCCCAGCGCGAGCGTCAAAATCGCAGTTATGGTAAATGTCGGATGTTTCCACAATTGCCGTGCTGCAAATCGCAAATCCTGCAAGAAGGTTCCCACTGTCACGCCTCGCGGTCTGCCGGGTTGATCATGATGCTAAACCAATCAATCCTGCATAACTACGCATTTTGCGATACTCAATGCATGGAACTTCGTTTTGCCAATGCAGCTGATCTGCCGGCTATCGCGCAGCTTATCAATCAGGCATTTTCTGTCGAGCTTTTCTTCAAGGCGGGCGACCGCATCACTCTTGAAGAAGTATCGCGCCTTTATGAAAAGGGCCGCTTCATGTTGTTCCAAGAAGATGGCGTCATTCAGGGGAGTGTTTACGTAGAATTGCGCGGAGAACGCGCCTATCTGGGCTTGTTGTCAACGAATCAGGCCCGTCAACGCTCAGGCATCGGTACCAGATTGACGACGGCAGCAGAAGAATTCGCCCGCGAGTCCGGCTGCCGGTTCATGGACCTTCGTATTGTCAACCTACGCGAAGAGCTGCGGGCGATCTATCAGAAATTCGGCTATCAGGTCACCGGTACCGAACAAGTTGCCGTTGAAGCCGGCCAGCACTTCACAAAGCCAGCTCACTTCATCAACATGTCCAAAGAGCTGGGTCACCGCTGAGATATTCAGAGAACCGCAAAAAAGGGTCCCCGCCAGCCAAGCCAGGCGGGGATCCACGTTTTTGATTAGTCTCTGAATAGACTTACATCGAAGGTGGTGTGATCACGCCACATGCAATCCTGGCCCCTGCATTCCCAGCTGGATCAGACATCATGTCGTCAGCTTTCTCGTGAACGACAAGCGAAGTTCCGCCATTGGCAAATACAGAATTCGACGCATTTGGTTCCAGGGTGACGTCCGACGCCAGAAAGCTCTTTTTCACCTTGCCATCGGCGCCAGCCGTCAAGTTAAGGGGCAAGTCTCCATTGTGATGCCCTTCTGGATTCTTGATGCCATGCTTCTTGCCCGCAGGATTGAAATGTCCGCCAGCCGACTTGAAATCAGGTGGATCGCACTTCGCAGTCTGATGAATATGAATCGCATGCTCGCCTGGCGGGAGATTCTCCAAGGCAACCTTGATCTCTACGCCGGACTTTTTCTGCGACAGCACAGCCGTGCCCGCGTCTTTTCCATCCGCAGTCTTCAGATCAACCTTCACCTGCTTGGGAGTTTTCTGCGCTAGTACCGGAACAACGGTCCACGCCGCTACAGTTGCCAACAGCATCGCCTTCGACAGATAACTCATTACCGCTCCTCGTCGCGGGGTTTGAAAGGACTCTGCCCGCACGCATGCCAGAATACTCCATCTATGTGCAGTAAATGTAACCGGGTAGCTTAATGCCTGCATAACCCGATTGATCTTCATCCCTCGAAAGAGTCTTGCCAACATTCATTGTCAATAGGATGATCAAAACGCGCTGATTTCAGTGAAGTCACTATTGGATCTCCCCGGATCCCATTTCAAGCTGTAAGCCCTCTGGAGGCGATATGAGGCGACAATCTTTCGCGTTCGGATTACTCGTCGTAGTTCTTGCTTGCAGTAATTTGGCATACGGAGCGACCCGTCAATGGCAAAGTGGAAAATTGCTCGATACGGAGCAGCAAAAGGTCAAAGAGGAGAGCACGACGACCTACACGACGGATGGCCAGGCAAAAAACAAGAGTGACGGCAAGACGGATTATTCGCAGAACACAACAGCGACGACAGCTGACAACATCGATACCTATGAGGTTTACACGATTCAGGGTGCGGGCAAAACTTATATCGCACGCGAGAAATTGCTCTTCCCATGGTCAAAGCCGGCGAACGTAACTGTCGGCGCTGAGTTGAAATATGCAATCGACGGACGCAAACTCTATATCCTTGACGATGACCAGAAAGAGCATAAAGCGTCGATCGTCAAAACAAGCCTGAACGAGGCAAAATAAATTCTCAGGGGTCTGGCGAACTGGGTCCGCCCAACCGAGTATTCGTTGTAAGTCATTATTAAGAAAAGATAAATCTGTCTTGATACTTGATATCCATGGTCGTCTCACCGGTTGCGCACGAGACGTGGCTTCCCACTATCCCGGACGTGAAGCCTCAGTGGAAAGCACTTTCCGCCCCTGATTGTTCCGGACATTTGGCTGCAAAGCCATGCAGGATACAATTGACTACGATATTTCATGCAACAGCCAACTCACCTATGATTTGAGCACTCAAAAGCGTCAATGAATATCGATTCCAAACAGGAACAGGTTGCAGGCATCGACCAATCTGATCTCCCCATCTTCAACCAGGACTGGTGGATTAACATCGCGCGCGGATCCGCGCATTATCGCGAACTGAGGGTCTTCGATGGCGACACCATCATTGGAAAACTACCCTATATCTTGTCGAGAAGCCTGATCGGTCTTTTTCATGCCCGCGACCCTCATTGGTCGCACATCGGTGGGCCGGTCGTTGACGAGCGATTAAGTCGCAAAGAACAAGCCGAAGTACTCCATCTGTTGCTGCAGCAATTGCCCCGATGGGCTTCGATTGATTTCGTTTGTAATCCGAATGCAAGCTATGCGGACCTCGTCAAGAACGCTTTTATGAATGCAGGATTCAAGCACACGACTCAGATCACATATGTGCGACACCCTACAGATGTCGATGTAATGAATACCCGAAAAAGTAAACATAACGGACACATTAAACGAGCATGCAAGGAATTAGATTGCGTGGATATTAGCGGTACAGAATTCGTCCGCTTCTTAGAAACAAATTTGAAAGCTAGAGGGAAAAAGAGCTATTCGCCTCTGGATGTTATGAGGCGCCTGATTGACGAGGCCGTTTCCCGTGGACAGGCACGTGCCATTGCCGCCAAGCCAAAGCATTTTGGAAATGGGGCGGGGAACGATTCTTTGGCCACTTACGATGCCGCGATTGCCTACATCTGGGACAGCAACTGTTGCTATTACTGGATGTCAACACACCGCATCTCTTCGTTGGACGGATCGATTCAAAAGCCTCATCCGGATGCAATCAAGCTTCTGGCGGTGCAGGCCATGCACCATGCCCAGGAAATGAGTTTAATTTTTGATGCGGATGGAGTAACAACGCCGGGGACGGAGAACCTTTACCGCAATATGTTTGGTCTCAAGGGAGAGGAGCGCCGCGATATTTTCCAACGCACGACCGCGTTGGAGCGGCTCCGCCAAAAGTATAAATCCCAATACATTCGTTCCCAAGGCCCTAGCCTATTGTTCATGTGTGAACCGCTTCTGGCGGAGTAGCCTAACTGAGACGTTTTGTCTTTGCGGACTTGCCATGACGACAGCGCATTCGGTGTGCAACAACATGTTTGTTCCATGCAGTCGCCCGCGATGGTGACTGAAGAACACGTATTAGCCAAAAGATAGTCTTGTCTTTAGTCATTTCGGTGAAATCATCCTTTCACTTGGCAACCTCTGAGTTGGGTCGCTCCCGCCAAAGTGTGAAGGAAAAGAAATGAAGAAAATGGAAGAACTACACGAAGGGCAGGCTAAGCTGACCGGATTGTGCAATGCATCAGAAACGTTTGATGTCGTCTATAGCATTTCCTTCCGCTTTGAGCTGCAGAACCGGCACGCCGGCCTTCCGTGCATGGCATTCAAGTCGGCGTCCGTAAATTATGTGCAGAGTATCGACGGCAGAAATATACCAACCGGAGAATATCTCCTCGAGCGGGAACACGAGATAAACAAGGTCGAGAATATTGGGATCTGGCAGATGATGAGTTGGCCCGAGGGTTAGGAATCGCTGAAGCCGACGCTACTGTTTCGGAAATCATCTGGGTCGTAGTTGTACGCGCAGGCTGTAGACTGATAAGTTTTCACGCTGATGCTCACGGCGGAAAATCTATATTCTCGTAATTGTCTTTGAGACGAAAAACCGCTGAAAATCGAGTGGTGTTTATGGTGGAGCTAGTCGGGCTCGAACCGACGACCTCCTCGTTGCGAACGAGGCGCTCTCCCAGCTGAGCTATAGCCCCTTTTTCAGGAGGGAACCACTCCTTCCAGTTTAACAGTGCTATGCTGATTCGCAAAGCCGCAGACGGACTCTATTTACAGGCGGCTCGCGTAAATCCTGTCACTTGACTGCAGATGAATGGACCCGATCGATCACCATGGCGGCAAGTGCTTCCAACAAGTTCGCGGTCTGCAAATGTGGCACATGTGCCTGCGCAAGATCAGGTGAGCCGCCGCCACGCAGACCCAAGCTAACGAGCGCTTCTTTCAGCAGATTTCCGGCGTGAAAGTCCAGATCGCCACTGCGCGCCAGCACCAAAAGCGAGGGCTCCTGGTGCGCAGATACCAGCAGAGCGACAGTCTGCGGAACGCTAGCAACAAGACGTGAGGCCAGCAGCTTCACATATTCAGCATCGCGCTCGGCAAACGTCCTACGGACCAACCGTAGACGGTCCACAATCTGGTCTTCCACTGCCAGCCGGATCGCATGATAAGTCGCCAGCTCTTCGCGGAGCTTATGCAGTTCTTTTGCGTTCGACTTCGCATCGGCAACAAGCCGTTCAATTCCTGACGGGACTTCCGTGCGCGGCATTGAAAGCAAAGCTGCACTGCGTGTAAGAACCGAAAAGTCCTGGTGCGCCGCAACCACTGCGCGCAGTCCGCAGACAAACTCTACCCGAATGCTCTGCCGGACACGCTCGATACTGCGAATTAGCAGTCCGCCAATCTGCCCGGTTGATCGCACATGGGTTCCTCCGCACGCGTTCAAATCGCAATCGGCGATCTCAACCAGACGGATTGTCCCGCCGCGCTCAGGAAGTTTACGCAGCTTTCCTGCAGCCAGCATTGCCTCGGCTTCACTACGATCGACGTTCCAGATCGTGACAGCGCGATCTTCTCCAATTACTTCGTTTGCAATGCGCTCGACGCGCTCGAGACTGTGATGGGCTAGCGTTTCTACCGCTAGATCAATCGTCGATGATGCTTCGCCCAGATGGAACGATGCAGTGGTCGCTTGCATTTCCCGTGCAAAGATTGCCGACAACAGATGCTGTCCCGAGTGCTGCTGCATGTGATCAAAGCGCCTGGCCCAGTCAACCTCCCCCTGAATCTCTGTCCCGGCAAGTAGCGGCTTCAATGTCTGGTGCCAAACTCCGCCCTGCTCATCCTCTTCGACCGCGATAACCGGAATCTCTAAGGCTGCTCCGTTGCGCGAAGTCGCTCTAATCATTCCCTGATCGTGTGGCTGACCACCACTGGTCGGATAGAAGGCCGTGCGATCCAGAGCCACTTGCCACACAGACTGTCCTCCTGTCCGGGAAAGCTCGCGGATATCTGCCACGCGGGCGGAGAAGTTTGTCAGAAAAGAATCGGAATAATAGAGGCGTTCACTCATAACCACTGCAAACCGCTTAAAAGATAGTTTATCGAATGATGTGCATGGTCCCTGTCAATATTCCGACGGTATTGTGGCTTCCATAAGAAATATTTCGAATTAGCAAAGACTTTTCTCTCAAAACAGAGTTTGATCAAAAGTAGTCTATGTTTCCCCGTCGCTTCAGTTGCGCCCTTTTTGTGCTTACGTTCACCGTCACCTGCATCTCTGCCCGTGCGCAGCAAAGTGACGATTGGATCCCCCACAACATGGATGCCGTCGGTCAGCGTGCGTCCTTCCGGACTGACTTCACCTTTGACCGCACGATGTTGGCTCTGGCCAACAACTTCATCGACGATGAAAATACGCGCCGCGTTGTTGCCAAACTCAACGGCATCTCAGTGCACTGCTACAAGTTTTCGTTGCCGGGACTCTACGATCCCGGCAACCTTGAAGCCGTCCGTCAGCAGTACCATGATCGCGGTTGGAAGCACCTGGTAACCGCGCAGTCCGTTCATGATCGGAGTAATCTGGGGCGAACTGACGTGTGGATACGTTTCGAACATACCAACGTCGAAGGCGCGGTAGTAATGTTGGCCAGCCCAACCAGTATCAACCTGATTGCTATCAATGGCACACTTAGTCCGCTTGACCTGCTGCATCTGCGCGGTCATTTCGGCATTCCGAAGTTTTCCGGCGATCACCTTGTTGAGCAGAACAACTGACGTTATTTCAGAGCGTCAACGGCTTGCAATTCCTGAGCCACCACCTCACGCGGCAGAGGCACATATCCGAGCGACGAGCACTGTTTCTGTCCTATGCTCAACATCCATCGCAGAAATCCGGCAATGGCGGCCCGTTTCTGTGCGTCGCTTTCGGTTTTCGGCACTACAATCCACGTAAAGGAACTGATGGGGTAGGCATCTTTCTCCTCGGAATCGAGAAGGGAAGGGCGAAGGTTCTCTGCTGTAACATGCGACTTCGCCGCAGCCGCTGTGATACTAGCTAGATCGGCCTTGATGAACCGTCCCGCGGGATTGCGCACTGCGGCATAGTTGAGCCGGTGCTGGATGGCATACGTCATCTCAACGTATCCAATGGAATTCGGCGTCTTCGCCACCATCTCTGCCACACCTTCATTTCCCTCTACTCCGCTGCCCACGGGCCATTTGACGCGGGCGCCCTCGCCCACCTTGCTCTTCCAGCCAGGACTTACCGACGCTAAGTAACTCGTCCACGCATAGGTTGTGCCACTGCCGTCAGAACGGTGCACAACGGCAATGTCAGCATCCGGCAAACGTGCGCCACTATTGGATTCGCGAATCCGCGGATCATTCCATTTGCGAATGACACCTATATAGATATCCGCCAGTACCTGGGGAGTCAGATTGAGTGTGTGGCCGGCATCCGGCAGGTTATAGATAGGAACGATTCCACCGACCACGGTAGGAAAATAAGTGGTCTCCGACTGAGCACTTTCAACCGGTCGGATGTCTGAAGCCGCGAAATCGAGATTTCCATTGCGTAAGCGTTCTAATCCAGCCTCGGAGCCAATCGTGTCGTAAGAAATCGGAAATCCGCCCGCCGTTTGTTGAAAGGACTCGAACCACTTCAGATAGATAGGCGCCGGAAATGTAGATCCACCTCCGTGCAGAGCAACTCCGGGTTCAGGTGTGGCCTTAGCAGGCAACGAAGCGATCGCCATGCCTGTCTTCATTTCCCGCTCAAGCCGTGCGACAACCTGATCGGCTAGGTCATCAACAATGTTCGAAGTACGAAATCGCCCCGGAGTCGCCAGATACGACCACAATGTCCGCTTCGCTGAGTCCGTGAGCTCGACTGACAAATATCCCTGATACATCGTCTGCCTGGAGCTGTTCGAACGGAGATTGTTTGAAATCGTTCCCGTCATCCAGATCACGGCGTTGCCGTGCAGAAGGGCGTCGGCGCCATCCGACTTATCGCTGACATGGATGCCGCCTTTCTCGAGCCTGTCCACCACACGCTTGCGAGCAGCCTGCGCATTGGCGCCCGCGCCAAACGAATCCACATAGATCGTGTGCACTGTTTGGAGTCTTTCGTCCGCACCAGACTCAGCAGGCGCACAAGGAGTGAGCAGGCAGAGAACGCACACCGACAGCGCCCACTGCCACGCCAAATTTCGGCGAGTAGACCAATTTGCGAGCCTAGTTTTCATCGCCCTCAGTAGCTTGCCTCATTCTTATCGGAAATTGTGTGAAAAGAAGCGGTAGCGGAGAGCCGTTCAGGTATCCGCCATAATGAAAGCATGCCTTCATCCACTCCAAGGCGCCCCGATATTCCGCGCAACCTCAAGCCGTATTTTCTTTGTCTGCTAAAAAAGGGTCCACGATGGAACATTACTGAGGGCAATGAAGACCTAATGCCGCGGTATCTCGCTTTTCTTCGTCGTGAAACGGAAGCCCGACGGATTCTCTTCGCGGGACCAATTACAGACGGCGGCGAACTTGTCGCCATGGTCATTCTGGAGGCGCCAAACGCCGAAGAAGCGAACGCAGTAGCCAATGCCAACCCCAGCGTCGAATCAGGGCATTTCATTACAGAGCTTCATCCTTGCCTCTTGCCAACGCTTGATACCTTCAAAGTGGAATATTGACATATCCCTGGAAGGGGCAGCGGGCAGCCAAGCTCTTAGAAAAATTGAAGTTTATTCGCATATAAGTGGAAAGGGCGCGCTATCAGGCGCGCCCTTCCGTTCACTTTTATCCAGTTTATAGCGAGTTCATATTCAGGAGGAACTCTGCGTTGTTCCGAGTTTTCCCCAGCTTGTCGACGAGCAACTCCATGGCCTCAACCGGAGACAACGGATTGAGCACCTTGCGCAGCACCCAGATGCGGCTCAGATCCTCTTTGGGAATCAGCAGCTCTTCCTTACGCGTGCCCGAGCGCTGAATGTCAATCGCCGGGAAGACGCGCTTATCGACCAGCTTGCGGTCAAGGATGATTTCCATGTTGCCGGTGCCCTTGAACTCTTCAAAGATCACTTCGTCCATGCGCGATCCAGTGTCAACCAGGGCTGTTGCAATGATCGTGAGCGAGCCACCTTCTTCAATGTTGCGAGCCGCACCAAAGAAGCGCTTCGGCCGCTGCAAGGCGTTCGAATCAACACCGCCTGAGAGCACCTTGCCCGACGGAGGAACGATCGTGTTGTAAGCACGCGCCAGACGGGTAATTGAGTCGAGGAGGATCACCACATCGCGCTTGTGTTCGACCAGGCGCTTCGCCTTTTCGATCACCATTTCCGCCACTTGGACGTGGCGAGCAGCCGGCTCATCGAATGTCGAGCTGATCACTTCACCCTTTACCGAGCGCTGCATGTCCGTCACTTCTTCCGGACGCTCATCGATCAGCAGGACGATGAGGACGACCTCAGGATGGTTCGAGGTGATCGAGTTGGCGATCGCCTGCAGCAGCATCGTCTTGCCGGTGCGCGGCGGAGCGACGATCAATCCACGCTGCCCCTTGCCAACCGGAGTGAGCAGATCCATCACGCGCCCGCTGATGTTGTCACGCACGGTCTCGCTTTTGAGGCGCTCCTGCGGATACAGCGGTGTGAGGTTGTCAAAAAGGATCTTGTTGCGCGTCTCTTCCGGCGACTCAAAGTTAATCGCCTCGATTTTGACCAGGGCAAAATACTTTTCACCCTCGTGCGGCGGACGCACATTGCCGCTGATCGTGTCGCCAGTCTTCAGGTCGAACTTGCGAATCTGGGATGGCGAAACGTAAATGTCGTCTGGACCGGGCAGATAGTTGTAATCCGGTGAGCGCAGGAAGCCGTAGCCGTCAGGCAGAATTTCCAATACGCCCTCGGCAAAGATGTGGCCCTCTTTTTCGCTTTGGGCCTGTAGAATCTTGAAGATAAGGTCTTGCTTGCGGAGTCCGCTCGCGCCTGGAATTTCGAGCTGGCGGGCAATTTTGCTCAGTTCTGTGATGTTTTTTTCTTTTAGTTCGGAGATGGTCATTGTCACCTGCGGTGGGTAGGTTGTTTAGGGAGGCCGTTCTTGAATGGAAGGAATCTCTGGTATGGCAGAATGTTTCAGTTTTTACTGAGGGGAGGGCCTGCACAGCAGGCCGCGGCTTACGCTGCGCGGCGCTGCTGCTGAACCTTTGCCTTCTCTTCAACGATGGGGGTGACCGCTACCGGGTTCTGGTAACGGAAGCGAGCCATAACTTCATTCGTAGTGTCCTGCACACGCGTATTCGGCTTGTGCAGCTTACGGGTCGCTTTGGAAGCCAGCTGACACAGCTGGTAGCGATTGGAAACGTGGGTCAATGCCCCATAAATCAGATCAGAACGCATTGTATTTCTCCTTCATTCATAAACAGTTCCACGATCCTTCGCGCTCATAAATCCGGCCGTAGATCGTCGGTCATCGAAACGCCCTGAATTAGGGTTGATTTCGTTCCGCTTTCCTTAGGAATCTCATCTCTTAAGACGCAACCACCTGCGACTTAGATCAATTTTTTTAACCTAATTTTTCAGCTTTTTTGTGGAGCGGTATCGTTTCCACTCCACGTTTACAACAAAATCTGCTGAGTTTCAGGCGCAAACGCCTTCTCCCGCGTGGCGACATGACACATTAAGCCGCCCCGAGGGCCAAAACCAAAACAACTGCTTGGATCTGGGATGAAAAAGATTACGGCAGAGTACGAAACTGAGTTAGAGCATCACTTCCAACACTTCTTCATCGAATCAGCACTTTTGAAGTTAAATCCGATGTACCAGAAGGTCAACATTTTTTTTCATAGATTTTCGGGGTCCGTCCTCCATTAATTGGTAGAAATTCTCGTCCTGATGATTCAAATCGGCCTCGCCCTGTGGACAAAGGATCAGGCGTTCGCTTGATCCCTGTTGTCTTTTCGTTACTTTTCGTCTTTGTACATGCCAATCTCAGCTTTTCCGCCTTCGGAGATGCGAGCGCGGTACATGCCGGGGGAGTTGAAGCTCCAGACCATGTCGCCTTTGGTGTCGATGGCGATGATGCCGCCGTCTCCCTTCAGATCAGTAAGTTGGTGCTGGATGACATCGTCGGCGGCTTCCTGAAGACCCATGCCTTTGTACTGGACCAGGGCGCAGATGGTCCGGGCGACGGTGAGGCGGATGAAGTATTCGCCGGTTCCCGTGCCGGAGACGGCGCAGGAGCTGTTGTCGGCGTAGGTTCCGGCACCGATGATGGGCGAGTCGCCGACGCGTCCCCACATCTTGGCGGTCAGGCCTCCGGTTGAAGTTCCGGCGGCGATATTGCCTTGCTTGTCGAGGGCGACGACGCCGACGGTGCCGAACTTGTGGGCATCAGGCGATTCGACGGGGAACATCAGGTCGGCGCTGGGTTTTCCAATTGCGGCGGGCGGCGCTCCGGCAGGTCGTGGGGGGATCGGCTTGCCCTCTTTTTTCAGTTCCTCGACCAGTTGTTGCCAGCGGCGCTCGGTGAAGAAGAAGCTGGGATCGACCATCTCCAGGCCATTTGAGGCTGCGAATTCGTCGGCGGGGGAGCCGATGAGCATGACGTGCTTCGACTTTTCCATCACGGTGCGGGCGAGCGTGATGGGGTGGCGCGTGTGGGTGACATCGGCGACGGCTCCGGCCTTGAGGTTCGACCCATCCATGATGGCGGCGTCGAGTTCGTTCTTTCCGGCTGCGCTGAAGACTGCTCCGCGACCTGCGTTGAAGAGCGGGTCATCTTCCATGTAGCGGATGGCTGCTTCGATCGCGTCGAGTGCTGAACCACCCTTGTCGAGCGTGTCGGCGGCTTTCTGAATTGCTGTTTCGAGATCTGCGCGGTAGGCGGCCTCAGTCTTCGGGTCCATGTTCTTGCGCTCGATGACGCCTGCCCCTCCGTGGAGGACTACTGCCCATTTATGGGTCTGCTGGGCGGTCGCGGTAAGGGCTAAGAGACAGGAGCAGATAAGAAAGGCTGGCTCGCGCATGGTGGCCATGATACATGGCTTGAGCCCGATCCTCTGTGCAGATTCCGGAGCTGGCACACCTACCCCCATCCGTAAATTCATGGAAATAAACGGGATTATTGGAGATGGCGCTATCTATTTGAATTCACTTGGTTTGTGCGTATTTATCTGATTCTTAAATAGTTGCTGGCGAAATAGGAAAGCCCGCCCAGACAAAGGCGGGTCTTTCTTGGCTTCTATTTCTATTATAGCTGGCTGGCACAGGAAACACGCCAAATTGAAGGGCGGATTTTCCTCTTTGGAATGAGTTGGTTAGGGAAATCCAAGCAGTTTTTTCGCTTGACAAGGCATTCTCTGGGATCAGTCCAGCGGAAGGCTATGCATGCCGACATCCGCTCATCCTGCCCCTTAAGAGGGGGCAGGATGGCAGGCGGTATGTCGGATCAGGGATGTTTAGCGGTCATCGTGGTCGTGCCGGTCTTCGCACTCTTCTTCGCGCTCTTCTCTTTCGTCGCTGCGGGTTTTCACGAAGCCCATTCCGTGGGGGCTTTGCAGTCCGCTAACAATGGGGGTCAGCCCGCCGAAGTTGAGATCGAGGATTCCGACAAAGCCTACGGTTGCGCCCGAGGCGTCTGGAGCACCTACTGCAGCCGTGTATGGCGTGCCGGGAGCGAATTCAGATTTGCGAATCTTGTAGACGATGTTCGCCGGGGTGTCGCTTACCAGGATGAAGCCATCATCGGAGGGGATGAATAGAGTGTCATCGGCCTGCGGAGTGCCAAATGGCGAGCTGAGGGGAATGAGAAATGCGCTCTGATTGTCTTTTCCGGGTCTGTGGACGAGGACCAGCTCGGAGTCTCCCTGACTGTCGAGGAGAAGGTCGTTTCCAGGGGTCAGGGTCATTGAATCCGGGTCCTGAAGATTGAGCTTTACCGGGTCGCCGGTGACTACGTCTGTTGCGGTTGCATCGCCCTCAAGTACCGGCGTGACATCGATGGTGCTGCCGGTGATTTTGGCCTTCACGATGGCTGGAAAGGTATTCGGATTGTGGGCCGGATTCGAGGCGCTGAAGTAAGCCTCGCCGTTGCGGAAGGTGATGTCATCGTATCCACCGCCTGCAGTCGGAGGCGCAGCGAAAGTGTAAAGCTTCTGTTCCTGTGTTTCGGGGTCGATGATGACGAGGTTCGGGTTGGCGTCCTCGTTCTGCATGGCCCAGAGCTTTCCGGTATAGGGATCGACCTTCAGACCGTCATTGTGGCCGACGACGGTATAGATATGAACGATGCGGCCGTCTTTGGTGTACTCGATGATCTGGTTTGATTTACCGTCGGCGCCGGTGGGGTCGTTACCATCTCCGTAGCCGATGAAGATGTGATCGCGAAGAATTGCGATGGAGTCGGGCGCGGTGTATTTGCCTTTAACGCCCTTTGCGAAGACGCTGATGGAATAACCCTTCTCCACCTTGGGAGATTGGGCTGAGGCTGGAATGATGGAAGCGGCAAGCAGAAGTGCCGACGTGAGAGGGATGCACTGTTTCATACGACCTCCAGATTTGTGGTGAAGGGGGTGGGATTTTGAGCGACGAACCGAATGCGCAATCAGGCTATGCGACTAGATGCAAGCGAAAGTTATGGCTGTATGAATTTATTGTGTCGCGCGCAGGTATTCTGAGAATCGAGGGGGAAGGTTCAGTGTGGTGGCGCCTAACATTCAAGTTTGGGACGCGTTATCCTTCGCCGACGCTGCAGTGTCCGCCTTCGGAATCGATGAACTGGGCGAGTGTGCCGCCGAAGTCCTGTTTTGTGGGCGGCATGCTGAACTGCACTCCTTTGGCGCGCATCTCTTCGTAGAACTTTTCGAGGTCGGGCGTGCCGAAGCCCAGTTCCACCGATCCAGGAGGGTTCTTCTCGGATGCCGGATGCAGTCCGAGCGTGGTTTCGCCTGTGGCGAATTCACTCCAGCCGGGGGATTGGAATTTCAGGGGCAGACCCAGGGTGTCGCGGTAGAACTTCACGGCGCGATCCATGTCGCCGACGAATTTGATGACGTAGCCGAGTTTCATTGGTGCCTCCTGGGCGGGAGAATAGCGCGGTGGAACCGCCCCGCTCAAGCCAAAAGAGGCTTGAATGGGTGCGCTGCCTCATCGCGCTGCGGAGCAGCGTGCTCTTCTGTGATATCAGCGAAAACTGGAATGGCTATACAAAAAATGGCGCGGGAGGGTGTTGGACCAGAGCACCCACCTCTGAGGTCCACACCACCGCTCCATCTCGACGTATGTAGCTATAGGTTTTTCCTCGACGCACAATTGCCAGATCGCCGAAAAATCGGAAACATCTGTCGAAGGTTGGCTCAATCAGCCAGCGCCCTTCGGGGGATATGAAACCCGCTTTACCATCGGTGTTCGCTGGCGCCATTCCTCCATCGAGCCGATCAAGTTTGTCGAATCTGCACTCGACAACCTGCCTGCCATCAGTATCGATAAGGCCCCATCTCCCACCTTGTTGAACACAAGCGCGCCCCTCAACAAAAGGCCTCGCGTCTTCATACTCAGGCTTCACAACGAAGATACCTTCACGGTTGATGAATCCCCAACGTCCATCCATTTGAACGCCCGCCATGCCGTTGCTAAACCCGGTTGCTCGCTTACCCTCAAACACGGCCGGGATTCTTAATCTTCCAACGGTATCGATATAGCCCCAGCGGTCATCGATACAAACAGCTGCCAACCCTTCCCAGAAACGACGGCATGGCCGAAACTCTGGAGGGATCACAAAATTTCCTGTTAAATCAATAAAACCAAAATTTTCGCCATCTCTTGATACAAACGCGAGACCTTCTGAGAACTCACTAGCAACTAGAAATTGCGGCTCGATCAACCAGTCGCCGCCATGGTTTATATACCCGCCATTGATCGCGCAAATGCCGTTGTGAAATCTGGACAGACCTTCAAAGCGAAAGGGAATCTCCACCCGCCCCCAACGATCGATAAATCCGCTTCTGCCTTCTCCATCAACAACTGCTGCTACTCCCTCAAAAAAATGAGCGCACCCTAAATACGAAGGCGGAATTGCCACTTCACCATAGCTATTGATGTACCCGCACAGATCTTCTGCCGAATTGGGGATTGGTACGGAAATCGGGTAAAGCATTTGCTCTCTTGGGTTCCTCCAGAAAGTTTGCGACGAGCTTCGACCTCGTTCCATCCAACCGCACTTCTAGGATAACGAGACTTGGCGGGATATCGGTGGGGAACAGCAGGTCCTTCGCTACGCTCAGGATGACAACCTTCTGATCGTGGTTTTGCAGTGAATAAATTTCAGCCAGGGATCGAAGATTCATCGCGGAAGTCGGGCTTGCGTGCTAAGCTCCTCGGCGGAGATTTTTTATGGCGGAAGATGCGAAGGGTTTGGCTCGGCGGTGGTTTGAAGAGGTCTGGAACAAGAAGCGTGAGGAAGCGATTTCGGAGATGTTTGCGGAGGGCAGGGAAGCGCGCGGTTTGCCTGAGCCTGACTCCGTCATTCGGGGACCGGAGGAATTCAAGAAGTTTTATCGCGTTATGGTCCAGACGTTTCCCGATCTGCACGTCGATCTGGATGACCTGATCGAAGAGGGCGATCGAGTTGCTGTTCGCTGGACGGCGACGATGACCCATCTTGGGGATGGTCTGGGTTATGCGCCGACTAAGAAAGCGCTGACGCTGGTTGGGGCGTCGTTTCTTCGCTGCGAGGATGGGAAGATTGTCGAGGGGGTGAATTTTATGGACTTTACTCGGTTGATTGGTGAGTTGAAGAAATAGTCGAACCCCATGTGCTGCTTTTTCTGGGTGGCGAACTCCGGGGTTTGCCACCAGGTGAAGTGCTCAATTTTCAAGTCTGGGCTGGAATCCTTGCTTTCCCACCCTATCACCAACTACGCGATAGGATGGGGCACCCTTTTTCGTGCTACTGCTTAGAAAAAGCAGATCCTTCACCTTCCCCTTCGTTATTACTCAGGGTCAGCGTCAGGATGACATCGGTTTACTGCGGGGTGATGATGCCTCCTACGGGGACGCGCTCGGGGAGTTTGGTGCTGTTGGGGCGGGTTACTCCCATGGCTTCGGCGATCATGTCCACATATTTGAGGCCAGCTCCGGTGTTGAAGATGACGACCTTGTCGCGGGGCTTGAGGAAGCCGTTTTCGATGAGGTGGTCGTAGGCGGCGGTGGCGGCTGCTCCTTCGGGTGAGAGCAGGAGGCCTTCGTCGCGGGACCAGTCCAGGAGTGAATCCAGGATTGTTTCGTCGGGGATGTCGACGACGGTGCCCCCGGACTGGCGGACGATGTCGAGGATGATGTAGTCGCCGTAGGGCTTGGGGACGCGCAGGCCGGCGGCGAAGGTGGAGGCGTTTTCGAACATCTGCGAGGTGTTGGCGCCTTCCTTGTATGCCTTCGCAACGGGCGCGCAGCCGCTGGCCTGGATGGCGATCATCTTCGGCCGTTTTCCGGTGACCCAGCCGAGTTGTTCCATTTCCTCGAAAGCTTTCCACATGCCGATGAGGCCGACGCCTCCGCCGGTGGGATAGAAGACGGCGTCGGGGTAGGTCCAGTTCAATTGTTCGACGAGTTCATAACCCATCGTTTTTTTGCCTTCGACGCGGAAGGGTTCTTTGAGGGTGGAGATGTCGAACCAGCCTTCCTTTTCTTTGCGCTCGTTGACGATGCGGGCGCAGTCGGAGATGAGGCCGTCGACCAGGGTTACGTTGGCTCCATAGGCGACGCCTTCGAGGTAGTTGGCGAAGGGCACGTCTTTGGGCATGAAGATGTGGGCTTCGATTCCGGCGGCTGCGGCGTAGGCGGCGAGTGCGCCGGCGGCGTTCCCGGCGGAAGGTGCGGCCAGTTTTTTGAGGCCGTAGTGTCGGGCCATGGAGACGGCCATGGACATGCCGCGCGCTTTGAAGGTGCCGGTGGGGTTGGTGGCTTCTTCTTTGAGGAAGATGTTTGGGTTGCGGCGGCTGGGGAGTATCGGGGTCCAACCTTCGCCGAGCGTCACTGGACTCACGTCGGGCAGGACGCTGGCGTAGCGCCACATGCTTTGCGAGCCGCCGGGCTCGGGGCGAGTGGCGGTCTTCTTCAGAGCTTCCGTGTCATAGCGGACGTAGAGCGCTCCTGCACATTTGGGGCAAACGGTCTCGTATTTGTTGGCTGAGATTTGATTTTGGCAGCGGGAGCATTCCAGGTACGCAATTGCGGGCATGAATTCAGAGTAAATGAAGACTTTGATTTGTTATCGATGGGGGCGCAGGCACTTCCGGATCGATGGCTGCTGCTGTTCGCGTGGCCTCGATCCGAGTGTAGAGGTGGTTATGGATGAGGCGTGTTTGCCTGTTTCTGTGTCTGGGGCGTTGTCTGTTGTTGTGTTTGCGGCTTGGCGGATGACGTGTTGTCGTCATCGCTGTTGTCGTCCTGATCTTGCCTGGCGCTGTGCGGCGGCTCGAAGGGCTGCTTGATGCCTTTTTCGGCGGCGGCTTTGGTGTCGGGCTGGCCGTCGCGAACGGTGAGCGCGGTTTTGTATTCGACCAGGGCTTCGTCGCGCTCTTCACGGATGTCGTGAATGCGGCCGAGGTAGATGTGCGACCAGGCGAGAATGCGTGGGTCTTTGGAGAGGCGGAGGGTTTCGTTGAAGCTCTTTTCGGCATCGTCCATGCGCCCCTGCATGACGCTGGTGAGGGCGAGGATGTAGTCGGCGCGGCCAGGATCGGGCGTGTGCTCGGCTAAGGCTTGCTGGGCAAGCTTTTCCGCTCCGGCGGCGTCGCCCTGGTGCAATTTGATCTCGGCGAGATCGAGACCGTGCGGCGTGCGGGTGGCGTGGCGGATGACGTCGGAGTCGCCTTCTTCGGCGAAGTGGATGTCGCGGGCGCGGTGGGTCTGCTGGTCGATGTCCATGCCATAGACCATGGGGCCGATGGCTTCCTTGAGGCTGTCTGGCGTGCGCTCGAAGGCAATGAGCTGGTCGTAGAAATATTGAGTGAGGACGAAGCCTGCGACCATGCTCTGGTTCACTGCTTTCTGACGGACGGCGGCGATTTGCTGCAGCGATGCATTGTGCTTTTGCGTTTCGCGCTCGAGGTCGTTGCGGCGCACATCGTCGGGAATTTTGTATTCGGCGACGTCGGTGTCCATGGTGCGAGCTTCAATGGCGCGGATGAGGCACTCGATGACGAGCGAGACGACATCGCTGCGGTACTGGAAGTCGAGAGGCGCGTCGCGCACGGCTTTGAGGATGGGCAGCAGGCGGTCCATGGCGCTGGCGCGCGAGTAGAGCAGCGGCTCGATCTCATAGTGGAGATACGTGTGACGCGCTTCCTGCATGTGGATGGCGCCGTTCACGGGCGAGGCGACCACGACATAATCAGGGCCATAGACGCGGGCGTTGGTTTCCGCGGGCGAGAGCAGCGGCTCAAGCACGACGAGGAAACGGCTGCCGCTGTAGGTGCTGGCCGGCATCTTGAGGTAGACGTTGGTGGTGACGATCATACGCGTAAGCGGATCGTGCAGTTTGGCTACTTCATCTTCATACGCAGTGTGGTTTGCGATCCAGATGAGGTGAAGCTGGGTGGCGTCGACGAAGGCGTGCAGCAAGGGCAGCATGTCGATGACCTGGGTTGAGTCAGGGGGCATGTCGTCCTGATCGACGCTGAGGGCGAGCTCGGGCGGCGGGGTGAGATAGAGCGCGAGCGAGACGTACTGCGCGAGGTCACGGCTGGCGTCGCCGAGGCGATGCTGGCTGATGTAGACGCAGAGCTTGTCGCGGGCGTCGCGGGATGCTTCAGACTGCTGCATGGCCTGGTTGACCTGGTCGCGGATGCGGGCGCGGACGGGGTCGGATTCGGCGAGGCCGTTGTCATAGCCGCAGGCGTTGAGGGCGACGGCGACATCGAAGAGCGCTTCACTGGTCTGGAGGCTCACAGTCGGGCCGGCGGGATCGACGAGCGCGGGCGGCTTTTCTTCGCGCGGCTGCAGTTTTGGCTGCTGTTGCTTTGCCGGTAGATTGGCGGATGGTTGTTGCGCAACTGCCGGGAGCAGGCTCGAAGCGAAGAGTGTGGCGATGACGATGGAAGTGCGCAGATTCAGGCAGAACGGCATTTGCTGGGATTTCTCTTTTGAAAGTCTATTGAAGCGCGTTTGTGGTGGTCAATTGTTGCTTTGTCTGCTTTGCGCGGAGAGGGGCGTGGGTGGGGTTCGTGCTTTCCCACCCTGACTGCGTCAGGATGGGGCACCCCTTTTTTGTGCCGATCGATGCAATCGTTAAGGATCGTCAATCGCCGCTTGGGGCGAGGGCGGATTCGGTGATGGTTTTGTGGCCCCAGCGTTTGCGGGAGAACCAATAGAAGATGGGACCGGCGAGGGCGATGAGAAATCCAAAGAGCAGCGCGGGCATGTGCGCCATGCGTTCGTCACGCGCGGAGTACATGACGTAGCCGATCAGCAGGGCCGGTGGGATTCCGAGGGTGCAGGCCATGAAGAGGTTGCCGGCGCGGAAGGGACGCGGGAGGTCCGGTTCTTTGAATCGCAGGACGGCTAAGGCGATGAATTCGAGCAGGAGACTGCTGCCGTAGAGGATGAGGTCGATCGAGATGAGTTCTTCGAAGCGAAAGCCGAGGGCTGCGGCCCAGAACATGCCACAGACGATGATGGCTGCCCAAGGGACTCCGCGCTTGTTTTTGAGGGCCAGCCATGCGGGGAGCATGCCATCCTGCGCGAGCACCATGGGCAGGCGGGTGTAAGACATGACGAGCGCGTTGAACATGCCGAGGCCGCTGATCGTGCCGCAGAGCACTACGGCTGCGGCGAGCAGCGGACCGCCAAGAGAACGCGCGGTGTCCGTCCATGATCCGGTGGTGAATTGGTTGACGGGTATTCCGGCATAGGCGATGGCGACAACGGGAAGGACGTAAGAGATAGCTACCAGCGCGGCTGCGGCGAGCATGGCCAGCGGGTAGTTACGGCGCGGGTTCTCGACTTCTCCTGCGACAGTGGAAGCGTTGTCCCACCCCATGTAGTTCCACAGCGCGACGATGACGGCGGTGCTGATGCTGCCACCGGTGAAGGAACCGATGTGGTTGTGCCAGTGCGGTCCGTGGAAGAAGCTGAGAACGATAAGAACGACGAAGGGCGCGAGCAGCAGGATGAAGAGCGTGACAGAACCTTCGCCGACGGCGGGAGCTCCACAGAGATTCCACAGGCAGCAAGCGGCGACCAGCGCTATTTCCCATGCTATGCCGCGCGATCCCGCGGTCCATGCGGGGAAAAGCTTGCCGAGATAGAGAACGAAGAGCGTGGGGTAGATGGCCATGTCGAAAATGCTGGCCGTGAGCGAGAGCCATGCTTCCTGATATCCCCAGAACGGGCCCATGGCACGGCGTACCCAGACATAGAATCCGCCTTCGGCGGGGATGGCGCTGGTGAGTTCGCCCAACATGAGCGCGGTGGGAAAGCTCCAGAGAAAAGGGAAGAGCAGGAGGATAAGGAGCGCTTTTGTGTAGCCTGCTCCGCCGAGGATGTCCTCAATGCCGTAGGGGCCGCCGGAGACCATGAAGTAGGTGGCGGCGATGAGCGGCACGAGACGCATGCGGCGCATACGAGGCTTGGGCGCCGGCAGTTTTATGACAGCGTTGACTTCAGGTTCCTCCCGGTGATCAGGGCGCTAAAGGAACTCTAAAAGAAATTCGGGGGAAATTTAGAAGAAAATGCGGCAGCTCATTGAATACATGAAACTGCCGCTTTTCACTGCCCGTCAGGATGCTTTTCGGCTTGAGGCGTCGGATCCGGCAAGGTAACCGGGATAGGTGCGTGAAAGGCGACCGAAGATGCGCACTCGCTCGCCCGGAATGTCGCTCCACGTGGCGGCTTCTGCAGTCGCCTCGTAACGGATGCGGCCGTTGTTTCGTTCAAGAATGCGCTCGGCATCGGCGAGACGTCCGGCTGCGTCGACAGAGACGATGGCTCCGCCCTGCTGCAGCGATCCAACCAACGATCGCGCATTGGATTGCGTGACGCCCATTCCGGAAAAGGCGCTTTCAAAGGCCGAGCCTGAATAGGCGTATTCGTAGTTGTCTGGATATGTCGCCAGATGGCCTTCGCCTGTGCCGAAGTTCATGCTGGTTTCGCTGGCGACTCCTTTGCTCCGGCCTTCTTTTGCCTCTTCGCCGTAGAAGAAGTGTTTCAGCTTCTGCCACCAGCCCTCGTCGTGCTCATGGGCTTCGTGAAAGCCACCGGTCGCGGGAAGCGGGTCTGCTACTGTTGGCGCTTTGCCGGTTGCTGTGGTTGATTGGTGGTGCGGGATGTCGGAGCCGGGAATGGGTCCCGGACGGCCTGCTCCGCTGATGACGCTCCCCGAGCCGGTGGAAAGGCCAGCGGGTGTGACGGCGCGCGTGTCTGAAGCGGGTCCTGAACCGACGGTGTCTGATTCGATCGGGTTGTGAACTGTTCTGCTGCCGACCTCGTCCATCTCACGCGCTGCGGCAACACGCGTACGTGCCGTGCTATTGCGAAATGCAGCTCCCATCTGGCGCGGTTCAAAGCCCTCGGCGAGCAGATCGTCGAGCGCGCGCTGTGCGTTGGCGTTGTCTGAAAAGTAGGCAACGACCACCTCATTGCCAATGTTGCTGCGTGTTTCGGGAATCATGAAGGATACCTCCGCGTACTGAAATCGTGCGAGGCCATCTCAGACCTTCTTTCTGGTACGATGCAGGGCAATTTTGGTGGGAAAGCCGGAATGGTACTAAAACACGACGCGGAAAATGGTTGCCCACAGACCTGAAGCGCAATGGTTCCTATATAATCGGAAACGAAGAAGCCCGGAGAGATGGCCGAGTGGCCGAAGGCGGCGGTTTGCTAAACCGTTATAGGGTCAAAAGCTCTATCGAGGGTTCGAATCCCTCTCTCTCCGCCAGACCTTTTCCCCGATACCCATCAGGTGTAGTCATTCTTCCGGTCTACAGATTCTAAGCCCAAGGAGTATAGGTCGCTAAGGCTGCACCTGTGCTGTCCCTCTCCATCTGTGAGACGGTCTACAGACATTGCTGAACAGACAGTGCGATAACAACGGAGGCAGATTGAATCAATTGTGCCATCCTGATTCTGTCGATGGGTGAACCCAGTCTCGGCAGCGTTTTTTTTTCGTTTCATGGCAGCGTTGTCCCGCATGTATAAACCCAGAATCTTGGCTCCAGATGCGGCGGAGGGCAAGCGCCATAAGACGCCAAAGGACGGATTTGAGCGGTCAGGAAGAGCTGGGAATTACTTTGGATTGGGAATTCCTGTCTAACCATCGCTCTTCAATATTTCGAGCCAACAACCTTGTCCCGGGCAGGCCTACTCGTTGCGGACGATATCGCGCTGTGGTGTGAGTCTGCGGCGAAGGCGGCTCCGCGGTGATGCTCATACGAGGTTCCTCCTTCACGTTCAGGCTATCGCAGCTTTTTGCTGAGAACCGCAGTGAAGGCATTGCGCAATTCACGGTGCGAACAATATTCTTCGGATGACAATTGCGTTGGCGATTCTGATAGCCACGCTACAGCTTCCACGTTAGGTTCGCGACATGTCCCAGTCTCCAAACACATCCGCGCCGCAGCAGGTGACGCCTCTGCTTGCGTTGGCCACTAAGTTGCTTGAGGCCGGCCGACCAGCCGATGCGATTGCGCCATTACGCGATGCAGCGCGGCTGGAGCCGTTCAATCCCGTCATCCAGCACGATCTCGGCCTCGCCTGTCTCGAGGTTGGCCGCGTGCCGGATGCCATCGCGGCATTACAGCTGGCCGTCGCCTGCAACCCGCGCTACACCGATGCCTATTTCCGCCTGGGAATCGCCCTGGAGAAGCTGGGCGACATTGGCGGGGCAATCGTTGCATACGACCGCGCCACTGCGCTGCGCCCGTCGCTGACCGAGGCGTGGTTCCGCGCCGGCGCCCTGGTGTACACGCTGGGCCACCGCGATGAGGCGATCGGCTGTTTCCGCCGCGCGGCGGCAACCGGAGGTACGACCAGCTTCGGCCGCCTTGGCAAGGCGCGCGCGCTGCTGACCGAGGATCGCAATCAGGAGGCCGAACAGGTGTTGCGACAGACGGTGGCGCGCGATCCGAGGAACCCCATGGCGCATGACCTGCTGGGCAATCTGCTCACTGAGTTCGGCCGTTTCGACGAGGCCCGCGAATGCTTCCAACGCGCGATCACGATTGCGCCGCTGCTGGCGGGAAGCTACTACGAACTGGTCCGGTGCCGCCCTGTTACGAGCGATGACAACGGTCTGCTTCAACGGATGCAAGACGCCCTGGCCACGCCAGGTTTGGAAGCGGCGCAACGCTTGCGGCTTCACCTCGCCATTGGCAAGGCGGCGGAGGATCTTGGCGACTACGCCGTGGCCATGCAGCATTTCGACGCCGGAGATGCTGTGCGCCGGGGCTTTGTGTCGTTCGACTCGGCGGCGTTCTCGATCGAGATCGACCGCCTGATTGCCCGCTTTACACCCGAGTTGATCGCGCGGGCGCCTGAACTCGGAAGCAGCGATGCGACGCCGGTGCTGATCGTTGGCATGCCGCGATCCGGCACAACTCTCGTCGAGCAGATCGTCTCCAGCCATCCAGAGGCCGGGGCCTGCGGCGAACTGCATTTCTGGAACCAGCATGGTGCGGCGTGGCACCGCTCTGGGGCTGCCGTCAACGAGACGGCGTTCCTGGCCAAGGCGGCGGCAGACTATCTCGGCTTGTTACACGCGATCGCACCGAAGGTGGCGCGAGTGACCGACAAGATGCCGTTCAACTTCCTCTGGGCGGGGCTGATCCACATGGCATTCCCGCGCGCAACCATTATTCATTGCCGACGCGCTGCAGTCGACACGGCGCTGTCGATCCATCAAACGCATTTCCATCCGGGCCTGGCGTTTCCGACCGGAGGCGCCGAACTGGTCGCGTATTTCCGCAACTACCAGCGGCTCACAGACCATTGGCGGAGCGTGCTGCCGGCGGATCGTTTCATCGAGGTCGATTACGAGGAGCTGACCCGCGCGCCCGAACCAGTCATCCGGCGGATCATCGCGGCCTGCGGCCTGGCGTGGCACGAGGCGTGTCTGCGCCCCGAATGCAATCCGCGGGCTGTGAATACGCCCAGCAAGTGGCAGGCACGGCAGCCGATCTTTCGCACGTCCGTCGGGCGCTGGCGACGCTATGAACCCTGGCTGGGGCCACTACGGGCGCTCGTCGACGACGCGCCGGAACTGGATGCGGGTATCGCCCAATCGTGATTAGACTGAGCAGCCCACCTCACCGGAAATTCACGAAGACAACGCCCACGCGCAAAGACAGCCGGTCAACCGGGCCATGGCGTGCGAGCGACCCTGCATATACCTGCCTCGCAATCAGATGACAAAACTGTAATCTTGCCGTCACGCTCCCGTGCGGCGCGCAATCTAATCTCGCTTCCAGCGTAGTTCGTCCGCGCTGATCGTCATAAGTCCATTACAGATCGTCTGCAAAGATTCGTGACCGCGATGTCCAGGGGCGCTGGTCGTATCTTCACCCCGATATCGCACGGTCGATCCCGGTTGTGTAACCAGAAAAACCTACAGAGGAGAACGGTCCATGTCCCCTAAATCGTCTCGACAAAAGTCTCGAAACAAGTCTCGGATCAACCGTCTGCGTCCGCTCGCCGGCCTGCTGGCGACAGGGCTGAGTGTTCCGCTCGCTGCTCAGTCCGTACCGTTTCCAACATACTCGGCCGGCCCGCAACCGAACGGCTCGTGGGTCGTCAGCAGCGGCCAGGTCATCACGCCAGCCGGCCAACAGGTCGACCTCGGCATCCGGGTCCGCGCGAAGGCCGTTGCGCTGAACCCTAATGTCAAGACTCACACCGCTGCCGTCCTCACCATGGGTACGTCTCCTTCCGATGGCAACGGGGCCGTCGAGGTGTTCGATACCAATACCGGCGATGTCCTGCAGAACTACATCGTGTTCGGGAAGGATACAAGCGGCAGCTTTAACGGCATAGCCTATTCGGCGGATGGCAAGCACCTGGTGTTCAGCCAGGACGATAGCAACGTCGCCATCGCCAAGGTTTCTGCGGAAGGCTTGCTGAGCGACGACGCCCAGGTCAGCGTTCCGCCGAACAATTCCTTCATCAGCTGCTTTCCGAACAGCCCTCCGGCAGCTTATGCCAACCCCTGCGGCTCCTTATATTCGGCGAGCACTGCTTATCCAGGCGGCATTGCAATCTCAAAGGATGGCAAGAGCGCCTATGCCCTGCTGAACCAGAATGATACGCTCACCAAGATCGACATCAGCGCAGCGAAGCAGGGTACGCAGATTCGCGTCGGCAACGCGCCGCACAGCATCGTGATCAGCAGCAACGGCGCGACCGCTTACATCAGCAACGAGGGTGGCCGGGCCGCTACGGACGGGGACTTCCAGATCAACTCCGCGGGCACGGAAATTGTCGCCGACCCGGAAGTTGGCGCGGCGATCAGCGGTACCGTTTCTGTGGTGAATCTGGCCAGGATGAAAGTCACCGCTACCATCTCGACCGGTCTGCACCCAACCGGGATGGCGTTCTACGGAAAGGACCTGTTGGTCGCCAATACCTATAGCGACACCATCTCGGTCATCGACACGGACACCAACGACGTGATACGGACGATCGACCTTGGGCTGCCGATCAAATTGCCCGGCAGACGCAAATCAGCTTACGGCGCCGCGCCGAACTCGATCGCCGTCGATGCCAAGAACGGCATTGCCTATGTCGCACTTTACAATGCCAACGCGATCGGAGTGGTCGACCTCAGCCCCGGCGTGAATCCCGTCAAGGGCATGATCCCGGTAGCCTATGCTCCGAGTTCGGTCGTGCTGGACGAGGCCGATAACGTGCTCATCGTTGCCAACGACAAGGGCATCGGGGCGCGTAATTCGTTCGAGACTGACTACGGCGTCACCAACTACAATACCCACCAGGACAATGGCACAGTCAGCATCGTCCGCGTGCCGAATAGCAAGAAGCTGGAGGCGTGGACAAAGCAGGTTTTCGAGAACAACCACTGGGACCTGACGGAAAATATCAAATCTGCCTCCGGTGGCAGGCCGGATGCCAACCCGGTCGCAATCCCGGCCAAGATCGGCGATCCGTCGCTGATCCAGCACGTGTTCCTGATCGTCCGTGAAAACCGCACCTATGATCAGATCCTGGGCGACGTGGCCGAGGGTGATGGCGACAGCTCGCTGGCGGTGTTCGGCGGCAAGGATACGCCGAACGTGCACCAGCTGGTGAAGCGCTTCCCGCTCCTCGACAATTTCTACGACCCGAGCCGCCAGTCGGCTGACGGTCACCAGTGGATCACCGAGGCAATGGCGCCCTACTCTGATGACATACAGTCGCCCGACTGGGTCCGCAGCTATCCCGGTGGGAACATGGGCGATGCACTTGCCTATCAGAACAAAGGCTTCCTGTTCTCGGAAGCGGCGGACCGCGGTCTGCCGGTGAAGATCTACGGCGAGGCCGTCGAGAACGATACGTTCAAACAGCCGAGCGGGTCAACCAGCGAGCCGAGCTGGAGCCAGTTTTACGCAGACTCACAGAAGTTCGAGGCGGGGCTTGAGAAGACGCTGTTCTATCAGAACACGGTCCAGGCACAGTCCTCTGTTCCGGCTGTGTCTGACCACCTCATTACGAACTTCCCGCAGTTCGACCTAGGCATTCCTGACCAGTTCCGCGTCGATCTATGGGTGCAGGACTTCAAGAATGACGTCGCGAACGGTACGGTGCCCGCGTTGAGTGTCCTCTGGGTCATGTGTGACCACACAGGGGGCCCGCCAACCCCGGACGCCGAGCAGGCGGATAACGACCTGGCGATTGGGCGCATTATCGACTACATCAGCCACAGCAATGTGTGGTCCTCGTCGGCGATCTTCATCGAGGAAGACGACTCGCAGAACGGCGTCGACCACGTCGACGGTCACCGCAGCCCAGGCTATGTCATCAGCCCATACACCGTGCAGAACGGACCCACCGACCACACCTACTACACGCAGGTCAACATGACTCGGACGATCGAACAAATCCTCGGTCTGCCGCCCATGAACCAGTTCGACCTCGTGGCCTCACCCATGAGGACGGCCTTTGTCGAGGGCACGCCGTCCGCAGCCAACTTCAAGCCGTGGACGCACGTGCCTAACCAGGTACCGCTGAACCAGGGCGTTACGGCAAACGCAACCAAAGCAGCCAACACAACGGATAGCGCTGCGGTCAAGACCCTAAGGGCGGCCTGGCTCAAAAAGAAGACGCAGATCTTCGCCGGCAAACTGACCAAGCCCGACTCCGAAGACCCGGACACTGTCAATCATTTCAACTGGTACATGTCCACCGGGTTTACGCGGCCCTATCCCGGCGAGAAGGCGGTTCGCCCCCCGAGCGACTTCCACAAGCCGGCACCTGCCAAAGCTGACCTGGACGACTAAAACACGTTCGACTGCAAAAGCCCTCTCCCGATCGGGAGAGGGCTTTTTTTCCCCTGCCTCAAACGCAAGTCCCCACAAACTGAACCCACTTGCCTCCGGCGTGAACGTTACTGCCCCGGGTTCGTCCCGCGACAACGCAAAGAACACATCGCCTGTCGCTTTTCTGTATCAGTGGAAATCGGGTGAAAAAGGGCAAATCCGAGTCCCGGGATGCCGAGGTGTGGGTTTTGATGGAACGTTAATAGCGGTGTCATGTGCCTATAACCACCCGCGATTACAGATTCGTAATCTAAAAGAATCGAGGCACTGCTGCTCTGTGCTGAAGTTACGGGTTGTTGCAACACGATGAAACTCATACGCCCTACGACTCTTCAAACACCGCGGTGTCAACTCTATGTCAGCAAGATGAGTGGAGCCTAAAACTTCATTCTGCTTCTGGCTGCCACGACCCCCCAAATTTTTTCGAGGCTAAAATGCGATCCATCCAGCTCTTTACCCGTGCATTGTTGCTTGCGATTACTACCTGCGTCCTTGTTTTTCCCGCCGGACCAGCTGTGGCGCAAGTCGATCGCGCCGGCTTGGACGGCACAATTACCGATCCTTCGGGAAAAGTCATTCCAGGTGTTCATGTGGTGGCGGAAATGCCGGACACCGGCCTGAAGCGCGAAACCGTGTCGTCCCCCACCGGGAGCTATGACATTCCCGAGTTACCGGTGGGTACTTATACGATCACTTTCGATCATCCCGGCTTCAAGACTCTGACGTTTGTTGATGTGAAGCAGGTGATTGGGCGGACCCGCACTCTCGATGCAACGCTGCAGGTAGCAGGAGGCGAAGAGCATTTGCAGGTCTCGGCCAGCTCGGAGCAGATGGACGATAGCACCGACGCGCTGGGTGGACGTATTGATAAAGTGCAGGCGGATAAGCTGCCGATCAACGGCCGCAACTGGGCAACGCTGACGGCGCTGGCGCCTGGCGCTGTGGACACCGGAGGCAGCAACCAGCGGTCTATTCGATTTGCGGGACGCGGCCGCGACGATGACAATTTCACTTACGACGGCGTGGACGCGACCAACATCGTGAACCAGCCGCAGCAACCTTACGTGCGGCTCTCTATTCCGTTGGACGCAATCGAGGAGTTTCGTATTGACTCGATGCTGACGACAGCAGAAGGCGGCGCAACGGGAGGGCCGCAGCTGGCCGTTACCTCTCCATCAGGCACGAATCAGTGGCACGGGAACGCGTTCGAGTATCTGCGGAACAACGTCTTTGACGCGCAGCAGCCTGTGCCGGCTTCGACGTCACAGCCGCCTTTTCACCTGAATCAGTTCGGCGGGGCGCTGAGCGGTCCCATCGTGCGCGACAAGACGTTCTTCTTCCTGGCCTATGAAGGATACCGGCAACGCTGGGGATTTCCGCTGCTCGGCTACGTGCCGAGCAGCGCGTTCCGCACACAGGTTCTTGCGGATTCGCCGGAGCTGGAGCCGATCGTGAACGCATACCCGCTCGGCACGGCGCCGACCAGCGACCCAAACATCGATCAATTTTCCAGCGAAGGCACGCAGGCGGTGAACGAGAACTCAGCCATGATCCGGCTAGACCAGCGCTTCACGGAAAAGACCACGGCTTATGTGCGCTTCAACTACGACCGGGCGGTCAATACGCAACCACTGGCAAGCTCGGGCAATTACCTCGAGGATCTGCAGCAGCTGACGTCGACGCCGGTCAACGGAGCTATCGAGTTGCTTCATATCTTCAATCCCAATCTGGTGGAAGAGTTTAAGTTCGGATACAACCGCGGTACGGCCGACACCGACGATCTCAATCACACTGGGATTCCTTATGCGGTTTCGGTCTCTGGATTCACTACGCTGAACAACAACCGCTTCAGTACAGGCGTGGGCAATTCGTTTTCCTGGATCGACAACCTGACGTGGATCAAGAGCAGGCATACGGTGAAGGCTGGAGTGGAGATCCGGCGTATTCAGCTGAACCAGGGAAATACAGAGGCTGGAACAATCACGTACGCTTCGACGACAGCGTTCGACAAGAACAGCGTTAGTAGCGCGACCTTGAATGGCGCTCTGCCGATCAATGGCCTGCGCAAGACCCAGTACTACGGCTATGTCCAGGATGAATTCAAATGGACACCGAACTTTACCGTGAACCTGGGCGCACGCTACAGCTTCTTCAACATATTTCACGAAGTGCAGGGACGCGCCAACCCATTTGACTTCGCCACCTGCGGACCGCAGGGATTCTGCGGCGTTGGCGCCAGCTTCGGCCGGCCCAACTACGGCGATATTGATCCACGGGTGGCATTCGCGTGGGCGCCGGAAAACAATGGAAAGACGTTGATTCGCGCAGGATTCGGAATGTATCACGAAGACGGGCAGCTAGACGACCAGAACCTGCCCATCAGCAACGAAGTCTTCGCGTACTCGTTGTCGAACAAGACCATCCCGAATCTTAGTTATCCCATCGATCCATTTCTAGCGAATACGACAGGAATTGTTTCGCCGCGAGCTCAGGACCGGCAGCGCAAAGACACCTATGTGGAGCAGTGGGGGCTTTCAGTGCAACGTGAGCTGCCAGGAGATTTTGTGGGCACGGTCTCGTATGTGGGAAGCCATGGCGTATATCTCCTGACGCTCTCGGAAGTGAACGTCGTCGATGCGGCCACCGGAGTTCGTCCATACCCAGCTTTCAGCCAGGTAAGCTGGCGCGGCACGAAAGACGCCAGCAGCTACCAGGGGTTCTCGGTGGCGGTGAAGCGGTCGTTTTCGCGCGGATTGCTGTTTTCGGCCAATTACATGTGGTCACATGAAATCGACGACGGCTCCGACGGCAGCGGTGACGGCGACTCCCTGGTGCCGCAAAATGTGGCCTGTCCGCAGTGCGAGCGCGCCAGCGGCATCTGGGATGTACGCCACGTGGTAAATGCCAATGCTATTTATCAACTGCCTTTCGGTCCGGGTAGATCCTATTTGAACCAAGCGGGAATTCTGAGCAGCATTGCCCGCGATTGGGAAGTGACTTCGGTAGCATTGGCTCGAACCGGTTTCCCAGTGAATGTGCTGGTCAATCGTTCCTCGGCGAGCGTGCCGGACGGCAACAGCACGGATCAGCGGCCCGACCTCGTGCCCGGCGTCACGGTGACTCCGACCGGAGGCAAGAGCATCGGAGAATGGATCAACCCGGCGGCGTTTGCTCTGCCGGCTGCCGGAACATTCGGTGACGCGCCGCGAAATATCGTACGTGGCCCGGGTGCATGGCAGATCGATTTCGGCGTTGCCAAGACGATTTCGTTGGGAGAGCGAGCGCGTCTCGAATTCCGCTCGGAGTTCTTCAACATCTTCAATCATCCGCAATATGGGCTGCCGAATGCCACCTTCGCCGTTCCCGGTTTCGGCAGCATTACCCAGACGGTGAACACAACAACGCCTGTGAGCCCGATCGGGTCGGGAACGCCGCGTGAGATTCAGTTCGCTCTGCGGTTTGCATTCTGAGGTTCGTCAACATATCCATGCTGCAGCGGCAGATCAGTCGCCGTGCGGATTGAGCGTGAGATGCGCATGAGAAACAGCAGGAAGTTGATACATCGCTCGATGCGAATCGGCCTGAGCATGCTTCTGCTCGGGATGGTGACGGTCGCGGCGTGGTCGCAGGCCATGCCGGATTTCTCGGGCCTGTGGAAGCAGGATAACGATCGCTGCCAACCGAAGCGCAGCGGCGATGTAACGCTGCATATCGAACATCACAACCCTGAACTCACAGTGGAAACGTCGATTTCACATGGTTCGCAAATCTCCGGGCACGCAGTGCAGAAATACACGACCGATGGACGAGCTTCCGTATCGACGGGCGCGGACGGAGACGAATTCCACACATCGGTCGTCTGGACGGATTCGAGCCTCGTCTTCACGATCGAGGAACACGAAGATGGGCGTATTCTTCACTCGCAAGAGACGTGGTCACTCATCGAGAATGGCGCAACGCTCCAGAGAACTCGCGAGCGCCCAAATGGAGAGAAGCAGATCCTCTTCTATCGCCGCCAGACCGGGGCGGGGTAATCATCACGCGGCTGGTATGTGCAGAGTCACCCGCGTGCCATGGCCCGGTTGACTCGCAATTTCCGCGCGGCCGCCGTGAAGCACCATGATGCTCTGGACAATGGCTAGCCCGAGACCGGTGCCGCCTGACGTTTGCGAGCGCGACGTATCTACACGGTAGAAACGATCGAATACTCTGGGGAGAGCTTCGGGCGGAATGCCGTCTCCTGTATCGGAAACTTCGATGCGAATCGTGGAATGCTCGGTATTCGACTCAAGTATCACGGTT
The DNA here is from genome assembly GCF_014274465.1 of Alloacidobacterium dinghuense. Taxonomy (NCBI): domain Bacteria; kingdom Pseudomonadati; phylum Acidobacteriota; class Terriglobia; order Terriglobales; family Acidobacteriaceae; genus Alloacidobacterium; species Alloacidobacterium dinghuense. The sequence goes on from NZ_CP060394.1 coordinate 138,721, forward strand.
CCACCTGGCGGTGTATGCGCTAAGGCGTTTGCGATCAGATTACCGACCGCCCGTTGTATCAACGGACGGTCCAGTTCGCCGATCACCGGCCCTGTACTGACAGCCGTCATGAGCGAGATGCCACCCTCTGCCGCCGAAGCTTCATAGTATTCGCGAACACTGCCGAGCAATTCGTGCACATCTACGGTTGCGCGACGCAAATGGTTCAATGGGCTTTCGGCGCGGGCAAGGAACAAGAGATCGCCGATGAGGTCAGATAGACGCACGGTTTCTTCCAGGCAGGATCCGAGCACATCGCGGTACTCGTCGACGGTTCGAGCACGGGCCAAAGCCACTTCTGCCTCCCCGCGGATGTTATTCACCGGTGTGCGCAAGTCGTGGGCGATATCGGCGGAAAATCTGGAGATGCGCTCGAAGGACTCTTCCAGACGATCGAGCATTTTATTGAAGGTGTCGGCCAGCGACGCCAGCTCAACCGGATACCCTTCCGGGAGAATGCGCTCGTGCAAATTGCTGGAGCTGATGTGGCGAGCCGTGGTCGCCATTTCTTCCACGGGACGAATGCCGCGGCGCGCGATCTGATATCCGGCTACCGGGAAGATCACAAACGTTCCCAGCATGATAGCCCCGAACCAACGCCGATAGCGCGCCAGCAACTCTTCTTTCTGCGAGACGTCAACCGCAATCTGAATGATGTCGGTATCAGTTGGCGGCGAGCCCACGGGCACTGCCGCACGCGTGACGCGAAATGGCTTCCCTTGCTTTCCCATCAACGCAATGGCGCGATCCGGGTGACTCTGGGCTTGGGCGATGAATTGCGGCAGGTCCAATTGCTCCGCCATGCCCGGCGTCGCCATCAACTGATTTCCTCGTTGATCCAGTAGACGAATATAAAACTGCTCGTATCGGCGTGCCGCTGATTCCAGTTCAACTTCTTCCCGCAGGGCGTCGATGTCATCAGGCCTTTCCCGCAGCATCGTGCCGAGCACATTCAGCTTGTCCGCGATGAACAGATCCGTGCTTCGCTCAAGCTCTGAGACCAGCACCACATAAAGCCCGGCGGTAGCGAGGAACACCGTGAGCAGGCCGGAAATCGCGTAGCCCGCGGTTAACCGGAAGGCCAGAGTACCCCACCATCTTCCGAGGGGGCCGATACTACTGGTCATGTTCCATGACATAGCCTGCGCCTCGTACGGTATGGATCAACTTCAGCGGAAAGGGTTCATCCACTTTGGCGCGCAGCCTCCTGACATTGACGTCTACGACATTTGTGTCGCTGTCGAAATTCATGTCCCAAACCGCTTCGGCGATCAAGGTGCGGGACAGCACCTCGCCTGCTCGGCGCGCCAACAGTGTGAGGAGGAGAAACTCCTTGTAAGTCAGATCCAACCGTTGGCCAGCCCGCGTCGCACGCTGGCGCAACAGATCAATTTCCAGGTCAGCCATGCGGATGGATTCCTGGGGTCGAGAGGGCCCCCGGCGCAACAGCGAACGGACGCGCGCCAGCAATTCTGAGAAGGCGAACGGCTTCACAAGGTAGTCGTCAGCACCGAGTTCCAATCCTCGTACGCGCTCCTGTACTGAATCGCGGGCGGTTAAGAGAAGGACAAGGGACCGTCGTCCTGACTCGCGCAATCGGGTAAGCACTTGCCAGCCATCCAGGCCGGGCAGCATGACGTCCAGAATGAGCAAATCGAACTCAACTTCCCTCGCCAGGTGGAGGCCTTCCAAACCACCTCTCGCTACGTCGACGACAAAGCCCGCTTCATTGAGCCCCTTCTTGAGGAACTTCGCCGTTTTGACTTCATCTTCGACAACCAGAATTTTCATGGGCAACAGCTCTGGACCCCTGGAATCAATATGCTTCGCCTGCTAGACCGACTGGAATAGGAAGAGGAGCGGGCAACCATCCTTCTGTTAACCAATCAATACCTGACTATCCTCGAATCGATTGGCTGCGAGAAATACCCAAGATCAAGGGAATAGTCGCCCGTTGTTAAGGGAATGTCACAAAAACATTAATGCCATTCAAAACAGAACGAGGGCCGACAGCGCTTCGAGAGAGTAGATGGCTTGCGCCACGACACATATGTCGGCATGCAACAGGCCTTGGAATTGTCCGATCTCGGAAGGGCTCGCTGAATCGGCGGCACGGCTCACTTCAAACCGTGGAATATCTTCTACGCGTTCGGATGATGACTCCGGCCAAGACGATCGCGAAGGAATCAGCAAAATACCACGTCAGCCGCCAAAGCATTGCGCTGTCCCTTGTACTGCTGACGATGTAAACAGACGCGACGACAGCCATTGCAGCGTAAATCATGGCCAAGGTCGTTGTTGCCACTATTTCTACTTCTCCGGCAACGAGGGCAACGACAAAGCCAACGATCAGGAACACGAGAAGGTGCGCCGCATCGATGCCAGTTGATGCGAAGAATTTGTAGGCGCCAAAGTGTCGTTCGAGCAACTGAGACCTTTCAATCAGCGCAAACATAGCAGGCTCTACCAAGGGACCGAGAACTTTCCGAACCAAGAAACCACCGACAACTGCGGAAGCTGTCAACCATGGGCGAGTTCGCGCACTGACGCTCGCGAGATGCACAACAGTTCTCAGCGTCTGCGACCAATACCACCGTCGCGCGAAGGCCAGGCCAAATCTCGATACCTTCAGAGAAAATTCCTCTTGCAAGTCGCCGAGAATGGATTCAGCTTCGTCAAGAACGGCGAACAGGCTTATCAGCCAATCCGCTATACGCGGAGGGCGGGCGGCTCGTGATTCTGATGCCATGCGAAGCTCCGAGTGAAATTGAGACCATCTGCCATGCGTTGGAAAGCGTGATGTGTGCGGCTTGCAGCTGCCGATCCCTTCGCCGTGACGCGAAAGAAACGCTTTGAACGTCCACCGCGCTCGGGGGTTGGATCCCCCATGTAAGACGTGACGTATCCTTTGGCTTCCAGGCGGTCAAGGGTTGCGTATACAGCTCCGATCGAGACCTCGCGTCGCGTTCGTTGCTCGATCTCCTGGCGCACGGTAACGCCATAAGCGCGATCTTCCAGCCGAAGCAACGCAAGAACAGTTATGTGTTCGAATTCGCCGAGATAGTCGCGTCCAGACATTACATATACATAATAGGACTAATTCTCGAGTCGGTCGAGATCAAGGCATTTGGCGATCCATGAGGTTGGCACAGTGGCCGCACTCGATCAACTCCCTGTAGGAGTTGTCTGAATCTGACTGTGAGCAAGCCACTCGGAGGGCGGCAATCCGAGGTGTTGCGTAAAGACTCGCGATAGAGCTGTCGCATTCGCATATCCGACAGCGGGCGCGATGAGTTTCAGCGAATTGCCTTTACGCAACATTGTTTGGGCAACCGCCAGGCGCCAATTTGTCAGGTAATCGAATGGTGTGACGCCGACAACCCGGCGAAAGTGGGCGGCGAAGCGCGCACGAGACATGCCAGCATGTTGCGCCAGTTGTTCGAGCGACCAGGATGTCCCAGGGTGTTTATGCATGGCCTCAATTGCCCTGCCCAGACGAGAATCACTGAGTCCTATCAGGACTCCGCTATCGATCAGGCGCGCATTCATTGCTGATCGTATGAGAAGCACAAAGACATACTCGAACAATCGATCGATGGCGGCCTGACGGCCTGGTGATTCTGAGAAGGCCTCTGAGAACAAAAGCCGCAGTGTCGGCGCAAGTTCGGGAAGGGCATCGAGCGGAAGGACGAGCGGCTCAGGAAATGACGCAATGAGGGGATTCAACATTCCGGCGCCAAATTCGATGGTGGCGCATACGAGTTCGGCGCCATCTTGCTCAGGGCCACGAAGACGGTGGCGGTGAGGGCGTGGAAAAAACACGATGCTCGGGATATCAATGACTATCTGACGAGCATTTGGCTGAATGATTTTCAGCTTTCCTTTCTTGAGCACGTGAAGATGGCCAGCGAATTCGCTGTCATGATTACCGGTACTTCCGCACAGGCGTCCCGAATAGAACACACGAGCCGTGAGAGAAAATCTTTCGAAGAAAGGCGTCAGTCGATCCATTTGAGACTACAGGATATCTGAAGGAGACGTTTAGTGACAATGCGTATCATCTCTTCCTTCAGAATACTTCTTGTGCAGCAGAGGCTGACAACAGTAAATCGCGTGGCCTCGCCTGGAAAGGACAAAATCGTGAAAATGCTCATCAGGCTCCTATCAAAAACGAGCCTCTTCAAAGGAGAGCTTGACAACCATCTCGTTCGCGCATCGATGGTGATCATCTATTTCTTCTTCGGGTATCAGAAATGGTTTAACTATGAAGCGCAGGGGCTGATTCCATTTTTTACCCACGGGGCTCTCATCTTTTGGATGTATCCGGTCTTTGGCATCAAAGGCTCCTCTTACTTCCTGGGCGTCTCCGAATGGCTGTTCGGGGCGTTGTTGTTGGCGGGGTTCTGGAACAAGAAACTGGGAGTGTTGGGAGCTCTCGGGTCAATATTTACCTTCATCGCGACGGTCACGATCATCCCCTTCATGCCGGATGGCTGGGCCGCTTCCGCTGGCGGATTTCCGGCAATGGTCGGAAATGTTGCTTTCCTGATGAAAGATGTGGTGCTGCTGGCTGTGTCGTTTTATCTAATGAAGCAGGATATTGTTAAGGTCACGTCTGCTGCTGAGATTGCGAGATGAGAAGTCCGAAGTCCGTGTGGACCGTGGTACGGCGCCGAGCGCACCATTCCTACAACCTTGTCGTTGATCGTGCTTTTAACAGACAGCAACGCATGAATGAAGGGCGCAGATATCGGCGTCGGCCACGTTACAGTGGGCTGAGATTCTGTTTAGGCCACACCTGGGATGGGATGTTATGAACGACCAGAATGCGAAATTATTAGTAGTGGAATCTGACGATCTCCTGAGAGAAGCCCTCGCGGCCACGTTGAGAGACTCTGGATACGAGGTCTCAACCGACTACAGCGGGGGAATGAAAGCCGTTCTCGCTTTCGAGCCTGACCTCGTCATTCTCGGGGCGGACCCACCGCAGCTTGATTGTTGCGACCTTCTTTCTGAGATCAAAGGTTCAAAGCACACTCGCAATGTGCGAGTTGTGATGTTAGTTCATGGGAGTTCGGCGGAGCGAACTCGGGGATTGGATCTCGGGGCCGACGATGCATTGTCGCTGCCTCTTGATCCACCCGAGTTCCTTTCGCGGATACGCTCTCAGCTTAAGAGCAAACAGGTCGCTGACGAGCTTGGGGAGCGGCTTCGCCTTACCGAGGAGCACGAGAACACCAATCGGCAAGTGGTAACGGCGGTGAACGAGGAGCGACGGACGCTGCTTCTGGGCGCCGTAGCCATTGTTGCTGTGCTTATCATTGTTGGCCTTGTCTCATTCTCCTTCTACCGTCGTGGACATGCAGAAAACGTCAGGGTCTATGCCGCTATTACACGACTGCAAACCGGCGCGCTCTCGCAACAAAGCCTGATGCAACGTTCTCTCCAGAGCCTCGGAAACGAGACGGCGCGAACCACAAGCAGCCAACCGGAAGACAATGTTGCTCTCAAAGACCAGGTATCGGCAGTGGAAGGCCGCCTTCAGAAGCTCGAAACCGAAGGAAAAGCTGCACACACAATCATCGAGGCCGATGAGCCGAGCGTCTGTCTCATCCATGTTGCGCTCGCCTTCCGCGATCACGATACCGGGTTGAAATTGCACTATGCGGCGCTGACAAGCACCGGCGAGCCTGAGACCGACAAGTCCAACAATCCCTTAGTGAGCCTTACAGGGATCGGTCCAGAGGTACACCTCGATGTTTTTGGCACCGGATTTCTTGCATCCGATGATGGACAGATCCTCACTAACCATCACGTCGCCGAACCCTGGTGGCAGAACGACGAGATTAAGGAGATGCTCGATCAGGGGCTCGATCCGGAGATTGCTGAGATGACGGCTTATTTCCCCAGCGTGACTCATGGCATCTCGATCACAACCAAGAAGATTTCTTCCGACGCAGATGTTGCACTCGTCAAAGGAAATGTTTCAGGGCTTGGTATTCGGCATATTGCGCTGGCCGATGGGCGCGACTCGGCTGTCGGTGGCAGTCCGGTACTGTTGCTTGGCTATCCTACCGGCGTGGATGCGATTCTGGCACGAACTGGAGCAGCTACTCTTCAGGCGATTGCGGCGTCATCGAAGGGCGATCCGAAAGAGGTGATGGAAGAGCTCGCGCACCGTCATTTGATCAAGCCTGTCGCCACTCAGGGACACATCGGCGATGTACTGCCGGACAAAATCATTTATGACGCCCAGACCACCCACGGCGGTTCTGGCGGCCCGCTCTTCAATGATCAAGGCCAGGTTATTGGTATCAATTTTGCGATGGTACGTGACTTCGGGGGGTCGAATTTTGCTATTCCCGCCCGTTTTGCAGAATCGCTCTTAAAGCCCTGATACGCCGCGGTTCGAAGCGAGAGTTGGCTAAGAACGGGGAAAGCGAAATTGCTCGAACCTCGACCTTATCCCGGATAGGGTCGAGGTTCGAGCGGTGTAAGCTGAAGGCTATCTTCCGAGTTCACGCAAGGTCGAAGCGATCAAGGTTCATCACCTTGTTCCAGGCCGCAATGAAGTCATGAACAAATTTCTCCTGCGCGTCTGAACTTCCGTAGACTTCGGCCAGCGCCCGGAGCTGGGCATTGGAACCGAAGATGAGATCGACACGCGTGCCGGTCCACTTGAGTTCACCTGTTCTGCGATCGTGCCCTTCAAACATGTCCTGCGCGTCTGAGACCGGCTTCCACTCCGTACCCATGTCGAGCAGATTGATGAAGAAGTCGTTGGTCAGCGCTCCTGGCTGCCTGGTGTAGACACCATGTTCGGTTTCTCCGAAGTTCGCACCCAGCGCACGCATGCCGCCGATGAGCACCGTAAGCTCAGGCGCGGTGAGCGTCAGCAGCTGAGCCTTATCGATCAGCAGCGACTCGGCCGGCACGCGGTATTTGCTTTTGAGGTAGTTGCGGAAGCCGTCCGCGATCGGTTCGAGCACATCAAAGGAGTCCACATCGGTCTGTTCCTGTGAGGCGTCGGTGCGCCCCGGCGAGAAAGGAACGGTCACAGTGTGCCCCGCATTCTTAGCCGCCTGCTCTACGCCTGCGCAGCCGGCCAAGACGATCAGGTCAGCAAGCGATACCTTCTTGCCGCCGGACTGACTGCTGTTAAATTCGCTCTGGATGCCTTCGAGCGTCTTCAGCACAATCGCCAGTTGATCCGGCTGATTCACTTTCCAGTCTTTCTGCGGCTCCAGACGAATGCGCGCGCCGTTCGCGCCGCCGCGTTTGTCAGAGCCGCGGAAAGTGGACGCCGACGCCCAGGCCGTAGAGACCAGTTGCGAGATCGGTAGTCCCGAAGCCAGAATCTTGTTCTTTAGGGTGGCAATGTCCTGCTCATCAATCAGTTTGTGATCGACTGCGGGGATGGGGTCTTGCCATATGAGATCTTCGGCAGGAACATCCGGGCCGAGATAACGCGCACGCGGCCCCATGTCGCGATGCGTCAGCTTGAACCACGCACGGGCAAAGGCGTCTGCGAGCTGATCTGGATTCTCATAGAAGCGCCGCGAAATCTTTTCGTAGATAGGATCGAGGCGGAGAGCGAGATCCGTTGTCAGCATCGACGGCGAGCGACGCTTTGACGGGTCATGCGGATCAGGCACTGTTCCGTTGCCGGCGTCGCCCTTCGGCTTCCACTGATTTGCTCCGGCCGGACTCTTGGTCAGTTCCCATTCGTAGCGAAATAGGTGATCAAAGAACTGGTTGCTCCATTGTGTCGGCGTGGTCGTCCAGATGACTTCAATGCCGCTTGTGATCGCGTCCCCACCGCTGCCAGTGCCGAAGCTGCTCTTCCAGCCGAGGCCCTGCGCCTCGATGCCGGCGCTTTCAGGCTCAGGTCCCACGTGAGACGACGGTCCGGCGCCGTGAGTCTTGCCGAAGGTATGACCGCCCGCGATCAGCGCTACCGTTTCTTCGTCGTTCATAGCCATGCGGGCGAAGGTCTCACGAATATCGTGAGCTGCGGCGAGAGGATCCGGGTTGCCGTCGGGGCCTTCCGGATTCACATAGATCAGGCCCATCTGCACTGCTGCGAGTGGGTTCTCCAGATTTCGCTCATTGGAGCCACCGGCGGTGCGATCATGTTCGCTGCCATGCATCTCCGCGTCGGCTACGAGCACGCCGTCACCGGACTGCCCCTTGCCGTAGCGAAGATCGCCGCCCAGCCAGGTGGTTTCCGTGCCCCAGTAGACGTCCTGATCCGGCTCCCAGACGTCCTCGCGGCCGCCGCCAAAGCCGAAAGTCTTAAAGCCCATCGATTCCAGAGCGACGTTGCCGGTGAGAACGATGAGGTCGGCCCATGAAATTTTGTTGCCGTACTTCTGCTTGATCGGCCAGATCAGCCGACGCGCTTTGTCGAGGCTCACGTTGTCGGGCCAGCTGTTTAGAGGAGCGAAGCGCTGCTGACCGGATCCCGCGCCTCCGCGGCCGTCGCCGGTGCGGTACGTTCCGGCGCTGTGCCACGCCATGCGAATGAATAATGGCCCATAGTGGCCGAAGTCCGCCGGCCACCAGTCCTGCGAAGTAGTCATCAGCGCACGAAGGTCATTCTTCACGGCTTCCAGGTCAAGGCTCTTAAACGCTTCGGCATAGTTGAAGTCTTTGCCAAGGGGATCGGACAGGGGCGAGTGCTGGTGCAGAATGTTCAGATTTAGCTGCTTCGGCCACCAGTCACGATTCGATGTGCCTTCACCGGCGGTGTGATGGAACGGGCACTTTGCTGCGGTTGACATGCGATCTCTCCTTCTTTGCTGTTTCAGTCCGATTTCAGGTCCCGATTGGAACCCAGGCATTCAATCAGTGGATGTTGTGTTTATGGCATCTCGCATTTCGCAATGCCATCATTCTTCCAGTCGCGTGATAAAACACGCGCAGTAATATCTCCATTTGTCTCGACTCAATGAATGTAGCATCATGGAGAGAGATAGTTCCAATAGATAGCTTCCATCCGGAGTATAGGCACCAACTATGGAGTTTCATCAGCTGCGTTATGTCTGTGCTATCGCGGAAACAGGAAGTTTCAGCCGCGCCGCCGAGCGCTGCCAGGTCGCCCAGCCCTCGCTCTCGCAACAAGTTCTTAAGCTTGAGGAAGATCTGGGTGCAAAACTCTTCGACCGCCTGGGGCGAAGCGTGCGCCTCACCGAGGCCGGTCGTGCCTTTCTGCCCCACGCCCGCTCAATTCTGAGCCAGATGGAGACGGCGCGATCAAGCGTGGCCGATAAGTGCGCGGACGTTCGCGGCAGCGTGGCCGTAGGCGTTATCCCGACCATTGCGCCCTACCTGATGCCGCGCTGCACGACGGCCTTCACGAAGAAGTACCCTGATGCGAAGCTGCGCATTGTTGAAGAAACAACGCCGATCCTGGTCGAAAGCCTGCGAGACCTGTCGATCGATCTTGCGATTCTTGCTCTTCCGCTGCGTCACAAAGACCTGGAGTTGTTTCCCCTTAGCACCGAACCACTCTTCGCCGTGCTGCCCAAGGATCATCCCCGCGCCAGCGTAAAATCGCTTGCCCTCAAAGACCTCCGAGGAGAGTCTTTCGTCATGCTGCGCGACGGCCACTGTTTCCGCGACCTCAGCATCGCTGCCTGCGTCCACGCCCGCGTCACGCCGCGTATCGCGTTCGAGAGCGACCAGTTCAGCAGCCTTTTTGGAATGGTCGCCGCCGGGGTTGGCATCTCGCTCGTCCCAGAAATGGCGATAGACCGGAACGCCGGCTGCCGCTTCGTGCACCTCAGTGACGCGCGCGCGACTCGCACCATCGTTGCCGCCATTCTGCGCGGACGCAGCTTCAACCGCGTCCAGCAGGCCTTTTTGTCAGGAATCAAGAATTAGTGCGGCGGTCAATTTGCATCGCCTTGAAAAGGACACATCTCCAAGCACGAGGATCACGCAGTCCATCACAATATTTCGCAGCGGGCGAACAGTTGGAGTTGCTCATTACGAATGTGGCTTTAGGGCCGTGATGTCCGTACCCGACTGCCATCCGCCTCCCAACGCACGAATCAGTGCAACCGTGGACACTGCCTGGGCGCCGTTAACCTGCGCAGCAGTCTGTTCGTTGGTTAGCAGCGTCTGCTGCGCAACAACTACGTCCAGATAGCTGACGAGACCAGCCTGATACTGGTTCAACGCAATGTCGGCTGCGCGTTTTGCATCTGCGACAGCGCTCGCTTCCGCCTGAGACTGACGCGCAAGATAATGAATGGACGCGAGTTGATCTTCGACATCACCATAAGCCACAAGTACAGATTTCTCGTACTGCAGGACTGCCTGGCGATATGCAGCTTGGGCCTGATCTACATTGGCGCGCAGCCTTCCACCTGTAAAGATCGGTGCTACAGCTGACCCCATAAGAGATGCAATCGTGTTCTGCCAATTAAGAAGCGACGCTGGATTGCTGCTTTCATATCCTGCGAATCCGGTGAGAGAGAACTGAGGATAATACGCAGCCTTGGCAACGCCGATCTGTGCGCTCGCTGAAGCTGCCAAGCGTTCAGCCGAGGCAACGTCCGGACGTCGTTCAAGCAGATCGGACGGCAAGCCGGGTGGAATGCGCGGTACGTTGACGGACTGGACATCGGGGCTGATATGAAAGCCTTCCACTGTCTGTCCAGTCAGCACGGCGATGGCGTGTTCCGACTGATCGCGCTGAATATGCAGTCCTTCAATCTGCGCGCGCGTCTGCTCGAGCAAAGTCTGAGCCTGCTTGACTGCAAGCTCACTGATCAGGCCATGGCGAAACTGATCATCTGTGATGTTGTATCCGCGTTGTAAATCTTTTTCAGTTTCCTGGAGAATTACAACTTCAGAATCTGTTTCGCGCAGCATGTAATAGTCGGTTGCGACAGATGCTGCAACTGTCAGCTTCACGAAACGCAAGTCGTTTTGCGAAGCTTGTTCCGCTGCTGTTGCCGATTGCACCATACGCCGGACTCGACCCCAGACATCAATCTCATAGCTCATGGTTAGCGGCAGTAGCAGGTCGTTGTATGTGGATGCTTGACCATAGGTATTGCCATTGTTGGGACGTTGCTGAGCTTCGCGTGTTCGTGAGACAGAAGGCTGGGCAGCTACTGTCGGATAAAGATTCGATCGTACCGAGCGCCTTGCCGCATCCGCCTGATCAACATGCGCAACAGCGATGCCGATGTCGCGGTTAGCTTTTTCCGCCTGGACTTCAAGCTCGTTCAGCTTCGGATCACGAAAAACCTCCCACCATGCAGCCGAGGAAGGAAGAGTCGCATTGCTCGTTGTTGCAGGCTCCTGGAAAGCCGGAGGCGTAGGCACTGCCGGACGTACATAATTCGGGCCGACCGTGCAGCCTGAGAGAAGTAATCCTGAAGCAGACAGTGCCGTCAAGCTGCAAACTAAGAAGCGTCGGTGCAGGGCGTTGTATTCACGCATGGCTTGCCTGACCTTTTGCATTGCCACTGTGGCCCTGAATTGTGACCGGCATTCCATCAACGAGATAGTCCGGAGGATTGGCGACAATACTGTCTTGTGCTGTGATTCCACTGGTGATTTCTACGGTATTGCCGAAGTCGCTGCCAATTGTCACCTTGCGAAGCTCGATCTGATGTTCAGCGGTCACTACGGCGATCTGAGGTCCGGCAGACTGAAACAAGATGGATCCCGCCGGAACGAGAAGAGGGCGAGTAGGAGCAAACAGCTTGATGTGAACCTGCGCGTATGCTCCCGGCAGGAGTTTTCCCGCGGGGTTAGGAACATCAACCTCAACCATGAGCGTGCGCGACGATACATTGATCGATTCCGTGCTCCGCGTCACTTGTCCGTCGAAGCGCTGGCCAGGCAACTCAGTGAGCTCCACGCTTACATGCATGCCATCATGAATCTGTTGACTATACTCCTCTGGAACGGGAATGAAGATGCGCATGGTGCTGGTTCTCGATACCCGGAACAGCTCTGCACCTGGTCCACTGTTTCCGGCATTAATCAGATCACCAATGTCTGTATGGCGTTCCGTGACGATTCCATCAAAAGGAGCGATCACTTTTTCATAGATCTGTTGTTGTTCCAGATTGGCCACGTCAGCGGAAGCAGCCGCTACATTTGCCTGTTGAGCGGCAAGATTCTGGTTGTTCTGATCGACTTGTTGCTGAGCTACCGAGTTATCCGCAATCAGCTCCTGATAGCGTTTTGCAGTCACTGCGGCCAGGGTCAGGTTCGCTTGTGACTGGCTGAGCATGGCACGAGCACGAAGGAGTTGTTGATCGACTTCCGGTGCATCAATAACCGCGAGCAATTCTCCGCTCTTTACGCGCTGCCCAATGTCGACATACCACTTACGAACATAGCCATTCGTGCGTGCATATACCGGGGACTCATCGTAGGCCTGGAGCGTAGCGGGCAGCACGATTTCATTCGAAGCCTCACCCTGATTTGCTTGAATGACATTGACAGGAATTGCCAGCGAAGAGTGAGTATTCGCAGCAAGTACTTTACCGCCTTGCGCATTCTCGCGCAGAGTGATAAGACCCAACACACACAGGAGACAAGGAATCACCAGAAACCACAGCAACTTCTTGCCATTTGCACGAGGCACCATTGGCGATGTTCGCAAAATATTTTTACCTTCCATTGGGTGTTTCCTCCGATGTGTGATCCATTCCAGATCGATGGCGCATGAGCGCGAAGACTGTGGGCACAAAGAAAAGTGTGGCGACGGTCGCAAAGAGCAAGCCACCAATGACAGCGCGTCCGAGAGGGGCATTCTGTTCGCCGCCTTCTCCGAGGCCCAGAGCCATTGGAACCATGCCAATGATCATTGCGAGCGCCGTCATCATGACCGGCCGCAATCGCGTTGCTCCCGCCTCCAAGGCGGCCTTAAATGCATTCCTGGTTTCCGCGAAACGCTCATTGGCAAAAGTGATCACAAGCACGCTGTTTGCCGTTGCCACACCGATGCTCATGATCGCCCCCATCAATGCGGGAACGCTGAGAGAGGTACGAGTGAGGAAAAGCATCCAGCAGATCCCTGCCAAAGCCCCAGGGAGGGCCGTAATGATGATGAAGGCCTCACTCCACGATTGAAAGTTCACAACGAGAAGCAGATAAACGAGCGCAATTGCGAAAGCAAGGCCCGCAAACAGACCAACAAAAGAGGACCGCATTGTCGAAACCTGTCCACGGGTTACAAGAAAGCTGCCCTTGGGAAGCTGCTTTGCTGCCGTGTCTGTGATTTTCTTTACTTCTGCGGCAACCGAACCAAGGTCTCTGCCTTGAACACTTGCATACACGTCAATAACAGGCTGTACGTTGTAGTGACTTGCAACTGCCGGTTCTTCCATCAGCCTCATGCTGGTCAGATTCTCAAAAAGCTCGGCTGATGATCCGGTCGTTCCGGTTATAGGGATGGTGCGCAGCGCATCAAGAGAGTTCACCTTATATTGGGGTGTCTGAACTGCAATGTTGTAGGACACACCATTCTGAGGATTGAGCCAGAGATTGGGACTGGTCTGGAAGCTGGAACTCAGCGAAACAAGTAGCCCGCTTGACACGTCACGCGCAGTCAGTCCGACCTCCTGTGCTCGCACACGATCAAGATCGAACTGAAGACGCGGCTGGTCCATAAGCTGCTGAATATGCACATCCACGGCTCCCGGAATTGCCCTCATTTTTTCAGCGATCTGTGAGGCCACAGCGAAATTGGCATTTGTGTTCTTGCCCACGATCTGAATGTCGATCGGCGAAGGCAGGCCAAAGTTGAGGGTCTGGCTCACAATATCGGCTGGCTGAAAAAAGAACTCAGTTCCTGGAAATTCCTTTGGGAGTTCCTCTCGCATGCGAGCAATGTAATCGGCAGTCGGATGGTGTTTTGTATTGAGCGAGCCTAATATCTCCGCGTCCGCGTTGCCAATTGTTCCAGCGTTGGAATAAGACAAGTTGATTCCGCTGGTGGGGAGACCAATATTGTCCAGGATTCCACTCAACTCCCAAGCAGGAATTTTGGCTCGAATCGAGCGCTCAATCTGGTCCACAAGACGCGCCGTTTCCTCGATACGCATTCCCGTCTTAGCGCGAACATGAAGGCGGAACTGTCCTGTGTCGACCGAGGGGAAGAAATCATTTCCCAGTATCCGGACAAGAGTGAGACTGAGCAGGCAGAAAACAAGGAAGCAAGTTGCAAAGAGAGCGCGATGATTCAGGCAAAGCAGCAAGAGAGAGGAGTACGCATTTTGGAGCTTGAGGAAAGCCTCGTCAAAACGGCGGTGAAGCCGGGCAAACCAGCCGGACTCCTCTGCGGAGTGAACACTACGTTTTCTCTCTACTTCCTTGCGCAGAAGAAACATCACTAGTGTCGGAATGATGGTGCGTGAGAAGAAATACGAGGCTAGAAGCGCAAATACGACTGCTTCCGCCAAAGGCACAAAGAGATACCGTGCCACCCCACTCAGGAAAAACATCGGAACGAAGACAATGCTGATGCACAGCGTGGAGACAAAAGCAGGTACTGCGATCTGCTGAGCCCCATCAAGGATGGCTTGCCGTAGCTCTTTGCCCAAGCCCAATTGACGCTCGATATTCTCTATCTCCACTGTTGCATCATCGACCAGGATGCCGACTGCCAGAGCAAGTCCACCCAAGGTCATGATGTTGATCGTCTCGCCGAGTGCGCTAAGGATCAGCACAGAGGTGAGGATCGAGAGAGGAATCGATATGCAGATAATGAGTGTGCTGCGCCAGCTGCCAAGGAAAACGAGTATCAGGATCGATGTCAACCCCGCGGCGATCAAACCTTCTCGAAGAACTCCTTGTAGCGATGCGCGCACAAAGATGGATTGATCTAACAGAGGCCGCATCACGAGTTGAGAGGGCATCGAGGCAGCAATTCGTGGAAGCAACGCACGCACCCCAGAAACAATGTCCAGCGTAGAGGCATTACCAGATTTCTGAATGCTGAGAAGAACCCCGCGCTGTCCATCCTGGCGCACGATATTCGTCTGAACTGCGTAACCATCGCGCACGTGGGCAACGTCATGTAGATAAACGACAGCACCGTTTACAGATTTCACCGGTATGTTATTCAGCTCTTTAACCGTAACCGGAGTGCCGTTGAGTCCCACGTTGTATTCGGTGGAATTGATCTTCGCAGTGCCGGACGGAAGGATCACATTCTGAGCGTTAACTGCATTCACGATGTCAGTGGCTGACAACCCCTTGGCTGTAAGTTCCTGTGAATCGATGTCGACCATGATCTGCCGCACCTTACCGCCATACGGAATCGGCACAGCCGCACCGGGAATCGTTGCAAGCTGTGGACGGATGAAGTTCACGCCAAGATCGTTTAATTGCTGCTCTGAAAGTCCTTGTCCGCTTAGTCCCAATTGAAGGATCGGTACGGTAGACGCGTCATAACGGATGACAAGGGGTGGTGTAATGCCCGGTGGCAACTGCTTCATTGTTGCCTGTGCCTCTGCAATTACCTCCGCAATCGCTCCATCGACATTGGCATTTGGCTGGAGATATACCTTAACAACGGACACACCATTGAGTGATTGCGATTCGATGTGCTCGATATTGTCGACTGTGGTCGTAAGCGCGCGTTCATAGATGGAGGTGATGCGCGTCTCCATCTCTGACGGCACGAGTCCGGTGTAGGTCCAGATAATGCTGACAACAGGAACATTAATGGACGGAAAGATGTCCACCGGCGTGCGCAAAATCATGATCGGCGCAACCAGAAACAGGAGCAGCGCCAGAACGACAAAGGTGTAAGGGCGTGAGAGCGCTACTTTAACAATCCACATCGCAATCCTCTGACTTACAGGACTACGTTAGCGAAAATCGCTCCCTGTTTAACACGCGAATGTAGGCGTATGGAAATACACCCTTTCGGGTGTATCGCGATTCCTAAAGGTGAAGTATGCCGCGCCTGAGTGCAATCGTAACTGCTTCCGTGCGATCGTTTACGGCGAGCTTGCCAAGAATATTTTTTACGTGCATCTTCACCGTATCTTCAGCGATGGACAGCTCTGCGCCGATTTCCTTATTCCGCTTGCCGTGTGCCATAAGAGTAAGCACCTCGAGTTCACGCGAGCTGAGCTTTTCCGACGCGAAGTGTTCAGCCAGTCTCTGTGCTACGTCAACGGGAACGTGCTTCTTCCCAGCACTCACCGCGCGTACGGCGCGAACCAACTCGTCTCGGCCAGTGCCCTTGACGACGTAACCCCTGGCTCCGAGTGCAAGTGCACGCTCGATGTCTGCATCACCCTCCAGAGAGGTGAGCACGAGGACCTTTGCTCCGGGAAATGTCGAAAAGATCTGCTGCATCACCTCATAACCCGTCATATCTCGCAGGCGGAGGTCCAGAAGCACCACGTCTGGTTGCAATTTCTGGTAAAGCTCGATCGCATCTTGGCCTGACCCAGCTTCGCCCACGAGTTCCATATCAGGCTGAAGAAGAAATATGCCGGCCAACCCGTCGCGAACGATCGGATGGTCATCCACGCAAAGTACCCGAATTCGCGCTGAAGGATTCATGGCCGACGCCTTCCGGTCAGGAATCTGCCAATCGATTGTAGAAAACGCTCGAACGTGGGAAGGTTCATTGGGATGTCTTCCGCCTCGTATGCATTCTTGGCGGGAACATGCAGTGTCCACTCTGTGCCTGTGGAAGCAGATGAATTGAGTGTCAGCGATGATCCGATACGGCCCGCTCTCTCTCGCATCCCACGGATCCCGAAATGTCCAGGCTTGCCTTCACGCAAAATTTCTTCACGAATGCCGGGTCCATTGTCACGTAACACAAACGTAACTGACTCCTCACCGTATTCAGACCGAATAATAATTTCGCTCTGGACTCCATGCTGAATGGCATTCCTCAATGCTTCACGCAGGATCTGGACGATCTCCTCTCCAGTAAGAGCTTGGATCGGGCGCTCCTTTCCTGAGATGGCAAATCGTATGGCTTCCTTTGATCCTGTCATGCTCTGCGCTGTGTCTCTCAGAGTATTTTCAATATCTGTGCGGCTGAATGGCTTCTGCCTCAGGATATGCAGCGCGTCCCTGCCGTTCGCCAGTGCGGCTTGAGACAGAGCCACTGCGCGGCGAATGGGGCCCTTCGCTGTTGACTCATCATCAGTCACCTCGTCGGCGATCTCCAGCTGCAGGCTGATGCCCATCATCTCCTGAATAAGATTGTCGTGCAGGTCCTGAGCAATCCTGGTACGTTCGGCCAACCTTTCTTCATAGCGAGCCCGAAGCTCCCTGGCGGCAAATCGGATGCGCAAGCGATATGTGATGAAGATCAGAGACAAGATTACGAGCGTGCACAGTACGAGAAACCATCGAGTCTGATAGAAGGCGGGAAGGATATCGAACGTAACGCTGTCGCCTGTTTCATTCCATATTCCGTCGTTGTTGGCTGCAAGCACCTGAAAGCGATAGAGACGAGGGTGCAGATTTGTATAGAACGCATTGCGTCTCGATCCTGGATCCTGCCAATCGGACTCAAATCCTTGAAGGCGATAGCGGAATCGAACCTTCCGGGGTTCAGTGAGACTGATGCCCGTGTAGGAGATTTGCAGTGTGCGCGTGTGCGCCGGAATCCTGACTCCATTTACTGGAGCCAAACTATGTCCATCAGCAGTGAGATCGAGAATATGAACCGGAGGCACAACGGCATTTAGATGCACATGAGCCAGATCGATCACGCCGATACCTTCGGACATGCTCGTCCAGAGACGACCATCTGAAGTTAGCGCAACAGGGCTGTTGCCATGTGCTTCTGGATTGCTTTTCAGTCCGTCCCCGTCATCGTAGAAGTCATATTGCGGTTGATTTCGAGAAGAAGGCTGTAATAGTTCGCTGACGCTCAATCGGGCGATGCCTGTACTGTATCCAAGCCAGAGATTTCCGCGCTGATCGGGAATCGCCCATATCAATCGGTCGCCGGGCAAGCCGGAAGAGCGATTCCAATGATGAAAATGTTCTCCATCGAAGAAGGCGAGTCCTTTGTCAGAGGCAACCCACAATGTACCGTCTGGTTGTGGAGACAAGAATCGAATTGCACCTCCTGTCAGCCCATCAGCTGTTGCAAAAATGTGCGAGCCTGCAAATGGACGCTGGACAACTTCGCCACTATCCAGCCCAAGCCACACCTGATCACGCTGGCCGCCGTGCATGCAGGCGACGACCTGTCCAACTAGCGCAGGCTCATTCACGCGCTCTGGCTTTGAGCCGCTTCGCGAGTGCCATAAACCAACCTGCTGTCCATAGAGCCATATATCGCCATTTTCAGATTGAGCCATCTGCTCGATGTGTTGCGTGTCCGGGATGATTTGAGGCGAATGAGTTTCGCGCGGAAACAGCCTTTCAATTCCGGCAGGCGTGGATAGCAAAAGGGCGCCGTCTTTGAGCAGAAGAAGATTGTTTGCTGTTCTACCTTTGAACCGTATGTCATGGGTACTCCCGGCGCCGGCGAAATGCTCAAGCCCCGATCGTGAGCTGATCCAGATTCCACCATCCGAAGCGGGGACAAGTGAGTTAGCAATATCGGACAACAACCCATCGCGAGTGGTGTAGGTGATGAACTTATCCTGTCTTAAGCGCGCGAGTCCATTCTGCGTGCCGACCCAGATATTTCCTTCGCGATCTTCAAAAATATCCGATATGTGATCGCTGGGAAGCCCTGTCGAATTTGTGAAATGCTGGATATCACCTCTTTGGCCGATCCTGAAAAGCCCCTCGTTTTCAGTTGCCAACCATGTAGCCCCACCCGCGCCATGAAGTATTTTTCGAATGGCTGATTCGCTGAAGAGGTTCAGGTGAACTGTTTGAGCGAGCGTTCGTTCTTTTGTGCGATCCGCTTGAAGATCGCTTATGGCTTCGGATGAAATCGTTGAGAGAGTATTCCCGAGGTGAAAGATCTTGTTGTGGGTCTTCACCTCGAAAGTATGATCGACCATTTCTTGCACGTGCTCGACAGCAGAATCGAGCGTCGTATGTACCTCAATCTTCCCGTTCCAATTGATCAGCCTGCCTGCAACTGTCCCAATCAAGAGACCATCAGAGTTTATGGCAACCAGCGTAGTTACGGATCCGAGTGGGTTAAGCGCCGCACTTGGCATCTCTAACTGCACAAACTGAAAACCGTCGAAACGAATGAGCCCGTCTCCGGTTCCTATCCACAGGAATCCATCCTTGGTTTGCGTAAGAGCGTAGACCGTTGTCGATGGAAGGCCATCCTTATGGCCCCAACTTGTAACGGAAAACTGTTGCGCAGATGCACATAGCGCAAGTAGAAGCATTCCTGCTGTCCAAATCCGCAGGCAGGCAGGGATCTTCCTGAAGGACAAGCGGCTCATCAAACTCATTGTATGAGCTACCAGTGCAGTCACATCGCTTTGGGAAATCGTTGTGCGGCAATTTGAAACATAGACAGTAGGACTGGGCACCACGCGATCAGTTCGCGCGGCCTTCTGCTTAAAAGAAGGCCCGCGAAGCGACTATTGCTCGAAATGCAGGATGGTGGGTTGCGTCGCGGATGGATCGAGACTCATCCCGACTACTTCAGAGTTGCTTACGACCCACAGGGCGGTAGTGGAAGCGCTTGGCGAGGTCAGGGTCAGGGTTCCGCGCCCGTTGTTGAGAGACGTTGAGAGGCTGTAGGTGCCAAGCAGACTTTGGTTAGGTGTTTGGGAGGAAGTAGTGCTGGTGTCTATGGTTCCGGTTGCATTGCCCTTGCCGTTGAAGGCGGCTGTTCCGGACTCAAGCGGACTGGTGAAGGAGACGGCCTCGCCTGAGCCCAATAAATAGGTTCCGAGCGCGTCAGTGTTCACGATGGGTGGCTGGATCGTCTGAGGTTCAAGATCTCCATCCATTACGAAGTTCGTTGTCTCGTCGAGCAGGAAGGCGCGATCCGGCGCGATTGCGTAGAAGACCCATACGGTGCTGGAGCCGTTATTGTTATCCAGATTGAGCGTGCCGCGTCCGGTGATCTGAACAGAGCTGGCCCCGGTGAGTACGATGCCGGTCGTAATAGCTCCGCCGTTATTTTGATCGAAGGTGACGAGCAGACCCTCAGGGCCATTAAATGCCAGTTGTCCGATGATGTCCTGCGTTGTCGTGCCATTGTTCCCACTGAGATTGAACACGGTTGTTCCGGTGAAGGAGGCGGGCGCGAAGGGTAATCCCGTCTGCATTTCTGCAGGCCCAGAGAACAACGGATTGCTGGTGCTGAGTTGGTCGATGGAGACGATGAAGAATTCATTCGCGGAGACGACGTAAAGCGCGAACTTGAATGAGCCGCCTTCAAAGCCAGGAATGTTGAGCTCGAGCGTGCCGCGACCATTGCGACCATTGCTCAGTACGAGATAATCGCCATTAAATGGCCCGTAGGTAGGCGATACCACGCCGCCATCATTCACATCGAGGCTGCCCAGCGGGATGAATCCGGAGCGCAGGAAGAGCTGGCCGACTGCGCCGATTCTCTTGCCCTTTACGTCCATGCCGGTGAGATTGATGGCGTAGCTGCCGGATAGAGCGGTCGTGCTGAAGGCGGTGGGATCCTGACGCTCGATGACTCCCGATCCTCGGGTTCCGGAATTGTCGAATTCGATAAAGCGTCCTTTATTGGCAAGCAGATCAAGTACAAACTGGTATGTCGATGTGCCCAGCGAATCGACGATGGTCATCGTTCCGCGACCATCGCCTCCTACCTGATAGGTACCGGTGAACGATGTGTCCGGCGTGACTCCGCTGGCTGTATTCACGTCTTCGATGCCGGAGGTGAGATTGCCGTCACCATCTGCGATAAATGAACCAGTGACCTGATAGGCTCCGTTGTTGTCGAATCCTTTGAACTGGAAGGCATATTGGCCGTCGAATTTCGCGTTATTGGTCGCGACGAGAATGATGGTAGCTGAGGCCGTTTGCGACGGAGCTGCCTGCGAAGCTGCCGTGACCGTGATCGTTGCGGGGCTGGGCAGGCTTGCGGGCGCGGTGTAAAGGCCGCTCGCCGAAATCGTTCCGCATTGCGCGCCAGAGCAGCCAGCGCCGGTAACACTCCACGTAACCGCGGTGTTCAGACTTCCAATGATGTTTGCGAAGAACTGCTGTTGCGACTTCAGGGCTACCAGAGCGTTGGGCGGGGTAACTGTGATGTTAAGCGGGTGAATAATGGTCACCGACGCCGAATCTGATTTGGTGGCATCGACCGTAGAGGTTGCCGTAATTGTGATTTGCGGAGATGCGGGCACAGTTGCGGGCGCGGTATAAAGCCCAGTGGAAGATAGCGTGCCGCATGCACCACTGCCGCAGCCAGAGCCACTCAATGTCCAGTTCACGGAGGGGTTCGATGTTCCCGTTACAGTCGCGGTGAATTGCTGCTTCGTTCCTACGGCAACCTGCACCTTGGCGGGCGACACGCTTACGGCAATAGTCGGCAAAATCGTTACGACCGCGGTGGCTGTCTTTGTCGAGTCGGCAACAGAGGTTGCTTTGACGCTCACCTGTGCGGGTGTTGGCACGGTTGCTGGAGCAGTATAAAGTCCTACGGAAGAGACTGTTCCGCAAGCGGTACCGGTGCAGCCTGTGCCGCTGACGCTCCAGGTCACGGCGGTATTGGAGGTGCCGCCGGTTACCGTCGCCGTAAACAGCTGGCTTTTGTTGATGGCTAGCTGCACAGTCGTTGGCGATACCTTGATGACGACGGGCGGGAGAATCGTGACTGAGACCGACGCCGACTTCGCGAGGTCCGCGCTCGATGTGGCCGTGACCGTCACTTGCGGTGGCGTGGGTTGCGCGGCAGGCGCGGTATAAAGGCCAGTCGATGTGATCGTGCCGCAGGTAGCGCCGGTGCAACCGATCCCGCTGACACTCCACGCCACGGAAGTATTTGAATTGCCGGTGACCGTGGCAGTGAACTGCTGCGTTTTCCCAGCAATTACCTGGGCAGTCGTGGGAGAAACTTTTATGACGACCCCAGGAACGAGGGTAACGACCGCCGACGCGGATTTTGTGTTGTCTGCGTTGGAGGTAGCCGTAACGGTGACGCTTGCCGGGCTGGGCGGCGTTGCAGGTGCGGTGTACAGTCCGGTAGTCGAGATCGTGCCGCAGGCTGCACCAGAGCAGCCGCTGCCTTTAACAGTCCACGTAACGGCGGTATTCGAAGTATTCGCTACGGATGCAGTGAATTGCTTAGTGTCTCCCGCGAAGACGGATGCGCTTGTCGGCGATATTGTGACGGAGACCGGCAATGTAACAGTTACGGTCGCGGACGCGGACTTCGTGGTGTCTGCTTGCGACGTGGCGGTGACAGTGACGGTTGGCGGGTTAGGCACTGCGGCTGGCGCAGTGTAGAGGCCGGTCGTAGAGATAGTGCCGCAGGTTGCGCCGGAACAGCCGCTGCCTTTGAGGCTCCAGGTCACGGCAGTGTTCGATATGCCAGTCACAGTAGCGGTGAATTGCTGTGTTTTGCCGATCACGATTGTTGCCGCTATCGGAGACACGCTGACCCCGACTGGAGGCAGAATCGTCACGCTGGCTGAGGCGGTCTTTGTTGGATCAGCGTTCGACTTCACCGTTACAGTGACCAGCGCCGGGCTTGGCAGCGTACCAGGCGCCGTATAGAGTCCACTCGACGAGATGGCGCCGCAAGCAGCACCTGTGCAGCCGCTTCCAGTGACGCTCCACGTGACGGATGTATCGGAGGTGTTTTTGACGGTAGCGGTAAATTGTTCCGTCTTACCTGCGATGACTTGCGCTGTCGTCGGGCTGATCGATATTGAGACCCCTGGGAGGATGGTGACGGCGGCAGAGGCGGATTTTGAGGAATCAGCGACGGAGGTCGCTGTGACGGTTACCAGTGCGGGCGAAGGAACGCTGGAAGGCGCGGTGTAGAGTCCGCTGGACGAAACGGTACCACACGAGCTTCCAGTGCAACCGCTGCCGCCAACACTCCAGGTAACAGCTGTATTGGCGGCGTTGGTTACTGTGGCAGTGAATTCCTGCGTCTTACTCACGACCACCTGCGCGCTGGTGGGTGAAATAGATACGGCGACTGGCGGGAGGATGGTCACGGATGCTGCGGCGGACTTGGTGGAATCCGCAACTGAAGTAGCGGTGACTGTGACCTGTGCGGGACTCGGGACAGTTGATGGAGCGGTATAGAGTCCGCTGCTCGAAACGGTACCGCATGCTGCGCCCGAACAGCCGGAACCGCTCACCGACCATGTGACCGCAGTATTTGATGTATTCGATACGGTGGCAGTGAATTGCTGTGTCTTGGCTGCGACCACCTGAGTGGCGGTGGGCGAGATGCTGACGGACACGGGTTTGATTACGGTTACCGTGGCTGAGCCAGACTTCAAAGGATTCGCAACCGATGTTGCGGTTACCGTGACAGTTGCTGGACTTGGGACTGTGGCGGGAGCCAGGTACTCACCAGTGGACGATATTGATCCGCAAGACGCTCCAGAGCAGCCACTACCGGATAAGGTCCAAGTGACATTGGTATTGGAAGAGCCAGTAACATCGGCGGTGAAAAGCTGCTGCTGGCCGGTGACGACATTCGCAGCCAGCGGATTGACGGAGACATTGACATTGAACGCGGTCCCAACAAAAACACTTGCGCTTGCGGATTTCGTGAGGTCGGCGAGAGATGTTGCGGTGACGACAACGATTGGAGGGGTAGGCGCGGTTTGCGGCGCGATATATACTCCGAGCGACGTGATCTGACCGCAGGTGATGCCGCTGCATCCCGAGCCGGAAAGGCTCCAGTTCACGACTGAATTGGTGGTTCCTGAAACGGTCGCAAGGAACTGCAGTTGGCCACCGGGTACGACTTCGCCTGGGTTTGGAGAGATCGATACGGAAACTTGAGCAAAGGCGGCAGTGCAGAAGACTGCAAGAAAAAGTGAGAGCCAAGCGATCCTGAACCAGCGCTTCATGTGCACCCGCTTCAACACATTTGTTGCAGTCATTGCGTGTCGTGAGGACAACCGGGGCCGGGAAAACGAGTCTAAGACTCGGGTTGAATTCCATCATGAAGAATGGGCGGGGTGCAATTGTGCAATTGGCTTAGTCCGATGGGTGAGCCATTGATCCCATTGCTTGCGCTTAGAGAAGAGTCACGATCTTTCAGTCCCTTTTTGTTGCGAACGACGAACGATTTCTTGATTGGGTGGACTTTCTTAACGCTCTGCCGGACCAATTCGAGGCGGTAAGGGAGCGGATGTCAGACCTGCGGATAAATCCGGTCGGCTATATATAGAGGGAGTACTTTGCCAATGGTTAGAGATTTAACTTCAAGGAGCGATCGTCGGATGAGGCGTGCTCAGTTCCTGCAGTTAGCAAAATATTGGGTCAGGCAGCAATGCATTGTGGCAGTTGTTTTTTGCGTGTCCGGGATTTTCGCGTTTCTGGCAACTGTCCGAATCGCTTATGCGCAGGATTCTTCCGCGTGGTCTGCACCGCAGGAAGGAGATTATGTCGCGAAGGACTTTCATTTCAAAGATGGGTCGGCGCTGCCCGAGTTGCGCTTGCACTACATAATTCTGGGCAAACCGCACCGCGACGGGAGTGGTCATGTCGACAATGCAGTGCTCATTTTGCATGGTACGGGCGGAGCGGGCACGCAGTTCCTTGTTCCGCGATTCGCCGGGGTTCTGTTTGTTCCCGGCGGCCTGCTGGATGCGCAGAAGTATTTCATCATTCTTCCTGACGATATCGGTCACGGGAAGTCGTCGAAGCCGAGTGACGGGTTGCATGCGCGCTTTCCAAAATATGACTATGACGACATGGTGCTCGGTGAACATCTTGTTGTTACGCAAGCGCTGGGCGTCGATCATCTGCGGCTGATTATGGGTACTTCGATGGGGTGCATGCACTCCTGGGTCTGGGGAGAAACGTATCCCGGATTTGCGGATGCTCTGATGCCGCTGGCATGTATGCCAGTCCCGATTGCCGGACGGAATCGCATGACGCGAGAAATGGCCATGGATGCGATTACCAGCGATCCGAAATGGCAAGGCGGGGAATACAAGACAGAGCCAGAGCAGGGATTGAAGACCGCGATCGATATTCTCCTGATCATGGGGTCTTCGCCACTGCAGATGCAGAAGCTCTACCCGACGCGAGATGCGGCGGATGAGTATCTGAAGAAAGCCTATGCGAACTATCTGAGCACGCTCGACGCCAACGATTTTCTTTATCAATTTGCGTCGTCGCGTAATTATGATCCTTCACCGAATCTCGAGAAAATCTCGGTTCCAGTGATGGCGATAAATTCTGCCGACGATTTTGTCAATCCGCCGGAACTTGACATCATGCCCAAAGAGATTCGCCGCGTGCCTCGCGGCAGGTTCGTTCTGCTGCCTATTACTGACGCAACACGAGGTCACGGCACGCATACGCTTCCGGCAATTTGGGGCCAATATCTGGCAGAGTTGTTGAAGGAGTCTGAGCCTGCAACCGCGCATTAGCATTCGCAGACTCAGGTGTCTCATTTTGCGTCATGGTGTTACGTTGAAGTCTGCTTCGTCTGAGGAGAGGGAACTGCCGCCAATCCATACGGTGTAGTGTGTTGGTTCAATGACGGCGTTGCTTTCCGCATTGTAAAAGGAGAGTTCCGGAAAGCCCAGATCGAAAGTTACCTCTTTGGATTCGCCCGGTTTGAGCGTGATTCTGCTGAAGCCCTGAAGACTGCGTATCGGCTGCTCGACGCTTGCACCGAGATTGCGAACATAGCATTGCGCGATCTCAGTAGCTGTGCGGTTTCCTCTATTTGTCACTGTCGCGGTTGCAGTTATGACCTTCTTCGCGCTTTCACGATTGGCTTCGCGCAGCGGAACAGTCGGCCGCGACAACGCGACTTTTCCGTATGAGAATTTTGTGTAGCTGAGACCGAACCCGAATGGAAAGAGCGCATCATTGGGCACGTCGATATAGCGGGAGACGAAGCGGGAGTCGGGACCGGGAGGCTTGGTGAGATCCGCGTGAAACGGAGGGCGTCCGGTGGGGAATTGGTTGTAGTAAAGCGGCTCCTGACCTACTGCACGCGGGAAGCTCATGGGCAGCTTGCCGCTGGGAGAGACATCGCCGTAGAGCACGTCGGCGATGGCAGAGCCGGCTTCGGTTCCGGGAAACCAGACTTCGATGATGGCGGTAACATGCTGCGCGGCCCAGTCCAGCACGAGCGGGCGTCCTGAGAAGACCAGCAGCACGATGGGCTTGTTGGTGGCGGCCACTGCTTCGAGAAGTTTCTCCTGATTTCCGGGAAGATCGAGATATGCGCGTGATCCGGCTTCGCCGCTCATCGCACCGGATTCGCCCAGCGCCAGCACGGCGACATCTGCCTGTTCCGCAGCGTGCACGGCTTCGGCGAATCCATCCTCTGATGTTCCGGTGATTTCTGTGCCTTTGGCGTATGTCACCGATCCGCCGTATTGTTTTGCCCGGGCGTCGAGTGCGCTCCTAATTGTGACAACGTCCGCCAGTTGTGGGCCGCCGCTCCAAGAGCCCATCATTTCGCCGGGGTTGTCAGCAAGCGGGCCGATGAGAGCAATCTTTCTGGCATCGGTGGAGAAGGGAAGTACCGATTGGCTCTGGCCGGCGGAGTCATTCTTGAGCAGCACGAGGGATTCTTCCGCTGCTTTTCGCACTAGAGGACGGTGCTCCGGGACGGCGGCCGTGACTTCTGTTCCGCGCGCGTAGGGATGTTCGAAGAGGCCGAGTGCGAACTTTACGCGAAGCACCCGGCGCACCGATTCATCGACGACACTCATCGGGACCTGTCCGGAGCTGATAAGTTCCGGCAGTTTTGTGTCGTAGAAGTGCGACATCATGTCGATATCGACGCCAGCGAGAAGCGCTTTGCGGGTTGCTGTTGCCGCGTCGAGGGCGATGCCGTGATTGACCAGCTCCATGACCGCTGTGTAGTCGCTGACCACGAGGCCGTTGAAGCCCCACTCATCGCGGAGAATGTTCTGCATGAGGAAGCGATTGGCGGTGGCCGGCGTGCCGTTGAGAGCATTGAAGGCGCTCATAACGGTGGCTGCGCCCGCGTCGATGGCGGCTTTGTAGGGCGGCAAGTAGATTTGGCGCAGGCGAATCTCGGACATGTCCGTCGTGTTGTATTCGCGGCCCGCCTCGGCGGCTCCATACGCAGCGAAGTGCTTTACGCATGCGGCGACGCTGTCGGGATTGGAGAGACTGGTACCTTGGTAACCGAGCACATAGGCTCGCGCCATGGCAGCGCCAAGGTACGGATCTTCACCTGCGCCTTCAGTGGTGCGGCCCCAGCGCGCATCGCGGGAGATGTCTACCATGGGAGAGTAGAACCAGCGTATGCCTGCGGTTGTAGACTCTTCGGCTGACATGCGCGCGAGGGATTGAACGAGATCAGGGTCGAAAGTGGCTGCGAGGCCGATGGGTTGGGGATAGATGGTGCGATAGCCGTGAATGATGTCGGCGCCAAATAGCAGCGGGATGTGAAGGCGGCTCTTATCGACTGCCGCATGCTGGAAGGCGTTCGTGCGCTCGGCCCCGACGGTATTGAGCATCGAGCCGAGCCTTCCGCTGGAAGCCAGATCCATTGAGTTCACGTTATTGTTCGCTTCCGGATTCGCGGCAATCTGTGTGGGACTTGTGGCAGATTGATAGCCGCTGTCGTTGTACTGCACGAGTTGGCCAATCTTTTCTTCGAGGGTCATTTGCTTCAGGAGATCGTTGACCCGTCGTTCGATGGCGGGAGTGGCAAGCTGCGGGCTCGATGGTGCGGGCCGTTGCTGTGCGATTGCTGTCGGCAATAAAGCGAGGCTGAGTCCGAAAACTGCAAGTGTTCGGGTTGCGGCCCGTGATGCGGAGGCGAAGTGAAGTGCTTTGAGAGCCAACTTAGTTCCCCTGTAGATTGGATTCTTTGTGTGGATGCGCGGAGTCGCTGAAAGCGGCTTCGCTTGCTTGCGGAGCCCAGGCGGTTGATTGGCGTTCGACAAACGTCGGCAGAAGGCGGATAGGGTGCGTCGACCAGTCCTGTTTCTCGGTGTGAATCATTTGCAGCAGAGTGCTCGCGGCGACGCGGCCCATCTCCTGCAAAGGCTGCCGCACGGTGGTGAGAGGAGGATTGTTTGTCGCTGCGCTCAAGATGTCGTCGAAACCGACGACGGACACCTGTGCGGGCACTTGTATTCCTGCTTCGCGGAGAACCGTGATGGCGCCGATTGCAGCGAGGTCGTTGAAGGCAAAGATGGCAGTGAAACGAACGTCCCGTTCGAGCAGCGCGATTGTTGCCGTTCTGCCTGGCTCGGTGCCGAGTCCATGATCTTCCAATTGAATCACCAGGCGTGGGTTGATCTCGATTCCAAGTTCGGCGGCTACTTTGCAGATTGCGCGCCAGCGCGCGAGCGTGTCAGAGCTGAAGCTTTGGCCCTTGATGAACGCGATCTCGCGGTGTTGCAGGCGAGTGAGGTGATCGAGAGCATAACGCGCGGCGAGCAGATGATCGAGCTCAATATTTACCACTGATGGACGATGATGGTGATCGGACACTGCGACGACCGGTATTGGCAGATCTTCTTCGATTGTGGAGTCTACGGCGATGATTCCGTCGACAGCACGCGAGAGCAACAGGGAAGGATATTCGCGCAGAAGGTCAGTGCGATGCCGGTGGCTCACGACGAAGTAGAAGAATCCGGAAAGAAGCAGAACTTCTTCAATGCCTCCCAGAACAGCAGTGGAGTAGCCTTCGCTGATTTCGGGAACCATTACGCCTACAGTTTTGCTTCGCTTACTGCGAAGGCTTCGCGCCAGAACGTTCGCCTTGTAGTTAAGCTTCGCGGCAGCGGCGAGAACACGCTGCTCCGTTTCGGACGAAATGCGGTGGTTCTTAGCTGATCCGCTTAGCACGCGAGAGACGGTGGTTTGTGAGAGCCCGAGATGGCGAGCGAGTTCCTTGAGATCGGGCCGAGTGACGATTCTATCCGAAGTAGTCTTACTATCCTTCGAAGTCATGCCGCCCTTTCGAGCCTGCCGCATCGCTAGTTATTTGCTCCGCTTTGGTTCTAATCCGACTTCGATAAGCAATAGCGCATTGCTGTCGAGCTTCAGGTTCAGCGTGCCGTCGGTGAGGGTAAGGTGTTCCGGCGCGCCGAGCGCTGTTTGCTTGTTCATCTGTTCTACCTGAGCTTCGGTAGGATCGAGCGGACTGCCGATCGCTTTATACGCTGCGAGCGTATTTCCGTGCGTATTGTCAACGCGGCTGATGGAGACAACTGCGTTTGTTGGCACTCCTTGGAGGACGAGCTGGATGTCCTTTTCGCTTCCCGTCTTGTCGGGATCGACCAGATTCCACAGTGCAATTGCAAGACTTCCGTCCTGACGTTTTGTCGCAATGACATTTGTAGAAGGATTGGCGATGCGTTGATCTCCCAGATGGTGAAGCAGCGCGAATGCGTAATAGCTGGGTTTGTTTATGCCTCCCTTTGCGCGCAGCCCGAATTGTCCTTCAAACGGTTTCGGAATCGGGCCTCCCTCTTCGAAGACGTCGGAGAACGTCCAGAAGGACATCATGTCGACGACGCCATCGCATTCGCGGATAGTGTTTGCCAGACCTGTTCCGACAAAGGAGGTATCGCGCGATTCATTCATGCCCTGGACATTCCATTCGGTCCAGAAGAGGGGCAGATGAGGCATGGCTGAGGCTTGAATCTGCTTTCTTACTTTTTCAATGGCGCGGCAGACGCGATCATCCATCGGGATGTCTTCGTTGGTTCCGAAGAGATTCTCGACGGTGTCGTCTGCATAGCCGTGGCTGGAGACGAAGTCAACAGGTACGTGATTGTCGGCGGCATATTTCAGGAAGTCGTCTACCCAGGATGCTGCGGCGGTGGCGGGTCCTCCTACGCGAAGACGCGGGCTTACAGACTTCAAATCGCGCGCGGTGTGAGCGTAGAGGTCGAAATAGCTTTGTTTGCGCGGGATGCCATTCCAGAAATCAATGTTGGGCTCATTCCAAACTTCGAAGTACCACTGCGAAACTTCATCGATGCCGTAACGGTCGACGAGATGCTGTGCGAAGTGTGTTATCAGAGCATCCCAGGCTTCCATGCTTTTCGGAGGAGAAACATTCTGCTTGTACCAGAAGGGGTGCAGCGCATCGGGATTAAAGGCGAGCTTCTTGGGCATGAAGCTGATCTCGACGACAGGGCGCACGCCGTTTTTCAGCAGGCCATCGTAGATCTGGTCGACGTAGGAGAAGTTGTAAACCGGATTGCCATGTTCATCTTCGTTGTAGACGCCGTTCTCATCATGAAGAATGGCATGGAAGCGCACATAGCGGAAATCGGTGGCCTGCTTTACCGCGCGCAGGTCGTTGCGGTAGCTCTCACGCAGCGTAAGGTTGGCGCGGCCGGAGCCGAACATCTGCTCCCAGAAGTGCGGGAAGGGCGTCGTCTGCGCCTGTGCGTTGATTTCTATTTTTTCCTGGGCGAATAGGGGCTGGCTCGATGTCAGCAGTGCCGCGAGAACCAAACCGATGCAGAAGGAATCTTTCAATCGCAAAGGGGAACTCCTCTAGAGGTACGGAAGTCTGGTTGCGAACTCACTTGCAGCGCGTAGATTGCGTTGCTCTATTTCCGAATGAAGAAAAGAGGGTACGCCTGCACGCGGGCGCACCCTCGCAGGGAGGCGGAAGTTAGAAGCTGAAGCGCGCCTGAAACGTAATGATTCTCGATCCAAGTGCACTTCCCGCTTGGCCCAGCCCAGAGTTTGCAATGTTGTTCGAAATGCTGGTGGGGTTAATGTTCAGTGAATTAAAGATATTCAGGAAGTTGGCCTGAATTTCGATCTTTGCGTTTTCTCCAACCCCCGGAATCCTGGGCAGGCCGAATGCCTTGGCAAGGTTCATATCCACGTCACGGTACGTGGGACCGGGGAACGCGTTGCGGCCGATTCCCGGCGGAGGAATAAAGGCGGTTGCGAACTGTCCAGGATTATCTGCAATCGCATTGGCATAGTTCGGAACCGTGAAGTAGTTATTCGTGAACTGATCGTTGTTTGTGCCGGTATTCGAACTACCCGGGTTAGTGAAGTTGCTTCCGGTTTTGAAGGCGTCGTTGCTGGTGCTTTTGCCGCCGGTGCCGTTGTAGGAAGGCCGCAGATTCTGGAAGCCGTAGTTGCAAAGGTTGCAGTAGATCTGGTGCGGCGCGATATAGAACGGAGTCCAACCAAAGCCAGTGTGGTAGGTAAAGATGCCGCTGATCGTCCATCCGCCAGCGACCTTCTCCTTCCAGTCATTGCCGTGGAAAATGACGGGCTGCCAGATGCCGAACAGCTTGATGGTGTTTCTGATGTCGAAGTCCGATCGTCCGTAGGCAAACTGGGTGTTGTAAATATAGGGCGAGCGAAAGTACGGGCCCGAGTTCGTATCGAGGCTATGAGCCCAGGTGTACTGCCCCTCAAAAGAGAAGCCTTGCGAGAACTGATGCCTTAAGTCGGCGATCATCATGTTGTTGGTCGCTTTGCCCTGGTTGCCGGCAGTATTGACGCTGTTGACCAGAGGATTGAGCGGCGCACCGAGAGTGAACCCGTATCCGTTTGCGTCATAGTTGAACAAGAGGTGCTTGCCGGAGCTGCCCAGATAGGTAAGGGTTCCCACCCATGCATGCGATAGATCCATTTCTACTTCAAGAGACCAATGGTGCACATACTGCGTGGGCAGATTGTTCGTCAGTGCATTCAGGTTCGCGGCTCCCACCGTTGGCAGTCCGGCAGAATTAAATGTGGTAATCACGCTCGGGTTCGGCGGATACCCATTGATATTCGTTGGGCTTGAGGAAGTCGCGTAGAGAATATTCGGATTGATGTTGCTTGGACTGGTGCTGGTTCCCGGAACAGACGAGGTTCCCGGCGGGTTGAAGTCGTTGGCGTTCGCGTTCGCAATTTGCTCCTGGTTGTAGTTCAGACCGTAACCGCCGCGCCAAACGATCTTTCCGTTGTAAAAGTTCGGAGCCCAATTAAAGCCGACCTGTGGTCCAAAGTTGAGCTTTTGGGCGTTCCATGCGTTGATTCCGGGTTTGATGCTGATGCCAGTGAGAAAAGTGGAGCCGCTGCCGAAGCGAAGAACGCCCATGTTGCTGTTCTTATCGGAAAGCGGTCCGAAGTAAGAGTAGCGAAGACCTGCGGTCAGGGTCAGATTCGGACGAGCCTTCCAGTTGTCCTGGAAGAAGAAGCCCCAGATGTTCTGGCGGTTATCGTTGCGGAATCCGCCAGGAAAACCTGTCGTTGCCTGGAACGGTCCGCCTTCGGCTTGCGGAGCATCATTCAGGAAATCCCAGATGTTGTAGAAGGTGTAGTTCGGTGCGCCGATCGGGTCGTTCAGATAGTAGAGCCGTGTAACGTCACCCCCAAACTTCCAGGTCTGCGAGCCATGAACCATAGTCGCGACGTCCTTATAGCCGTAGGTCCATTGATTCAGATGCGCAGGCGCGGTCACACCGAGTTGTCCGAGGGCGATGTTCCCAAAGTTGTTCGGCGAGCCGAACCACAGGATCTGGGGTAGCCCAAACGGAGCCTGAGGGTTGCTGCCCAGTTCGTTATAGCGCCACCCCGCAGCATTGGCGCGAGCTTCGTTCAGGAAGTTTGCGGAAAAAATGTGATTCCAGATGCCCGAGAAGGCGTCGTTTATTTGCTCATGGTGAAAGAGTTGGTAACCGAGGGCGCCGTTCAAATTGGTTTTGCTGGCTGGAACCCAATAGATGACAAAAGCCGCATGATCCTTGCTGCCAATCTGGCCATCCATGCGTCCGCTCCATTGCTGAAAGTTTGTGGTGGTAGGGTTGCTGACGGTGTACAAGGCAATATCGGGGACATTCGAAAGGCCGCTGCCGACGCCAGGGTTGGCGGGGCTTTGCCAGGTGAGGTCCTGCTTGCCTAGCCCGGTCGTCAGCGGCGAGCCGAGATTCAGGCCCTGACCGGCAATGGTCCTGCAGTTTACTCCTTCAGTGAGTCCGTACGCGTTGCATGTTGTTGAGCCGACCACGGTGCCGTTCACGCTTGAACCCGAAAAACCGAGAAATGTGGCAGCAATGCTGCCTGCAGGCGCCAGTCCGTTAAATTGGGAGGTTGGATACCACTCGGTGCCGGTCGCCCCGATAGTCTGCGCTTGTTTCTCGTACGCGAAGAAGGCGTATAGCTTGTTTTTCCAGATGGGCCCCCCAATGCTGCCGCCCCACTGGTTGTATCGATCCTCATCGCGGAGAAGACCGCGCTCCGCAGGAGTCTTCTTTGTCCCGTCTGCATTAAATGCCTCTACCGATCCCGGACCATTCCAACGTTGATACGCATTCAGACCGGGGCGAGTGATCTGGTAGAAGAAGCTACCGTGCGGATTGTTCGCTCCGCTCTTGGTGATCATTTCGACTACGGCACCCGCGAAGCGGCCATTCTCCGCGTCGTAGGCGTTCGAAACAATCTTGAGATCGCCGATCGACTCCGGACTTGGAGTGATGACCGTAGCTCCGCCCCAGACCGCACTATCCGTGCTGATACCGTCGATGGTGTAACCGTTATTCTCGAACTGGCCGCCGTTCACATTGGCCGAAGGGCCGTTTTCCGTGGCGAAGATACTGCTGGAATGCCCGAGGTTGCCGCCCCCTCCCGAGGAAGCGCCGGTCTGAGTGCCTGGAGCCTGAAATCCGCCGCCTCCGGCTGCCTGCGCACCATCGGAGAGAGCTCCGGGCGCCAGGCGAATGAGACTGGTGGGGTCGCGTTGATACACCGGCATGTGCTCGATCTGGTTGGCAGAGATGGACGTTTGAGTGTTCGCGGTCTCGGTATCGAGAGCCGACTGAGTGGAGGCATCGACGGTCACCGTCTGCGTTTCCACTCCTGGGTCCATCTGCACATTGACTGAGTTTGCCTGCTCCGGAATCAATTGCAAATTATTAAGATCTTTCTCTTGGAATCCATCCTTCGTGACGACGAGGGTGAAGGTATCCGGTGGCAATGCGTTGAAGTTGTAAACACCGCCGGCATCGCTGGTGCGAACCTGCTTTTCGTTGGTTGCGCTGTTAGTCAGGGTCAAGGTAGCGCCAGGAATCACCGCGCCAGAGGTATCAGTTACTACACCTTGAATCGAGGTACGGTACTGCGCGGAAGCCGTGAGGGCTGTGGCGCAGATTAAGACGAAAAGGGTCAGATAATGAATGCACCGTGCAAAAGGTGTTTGGTGGGGTATTTCCTGCATATTGCCTCCAAATTGAGTTGCTTCGTTCTTTTTTAGTTGTGCTGAGTTATAACTTGCGCAACCGATTGTGCAAACAGCAACCTGTAACATCGGCAAAATACGGCTGTCAAATTCGAGGGAGTTGTCGCGCGCGGAAGTATCAGAAGCAAAGTCATCAGCTTCACGGCGAAGAGAACAGAGTCTCTGGCAAGAGTTGAGTTAAAACTGCCGTCTTAGGCCCCGGGCATCGAGACAGACCCAATACGGCAGTCACAACGACACTTTGATGCCCTGCGCTATCACTTGGAATCATGGCACTTCAATTTTTTTTGTTGCCATGTCGAATACTTTAATGTTACCGTGTGTAACGTTATGATTAGTAGCGATGCAAATGGACATGATCCTGTTGAGCTCGGGGAACTAGAGCTGAGCGTGATGCAGCTGATCTGGCAGCATGCGGCAGAAAATGGCGCGATCAGCGCGGAGCAGGTACGTAAGGATCTAGGACGTCCACTGAAGGACTCGACGATTCGCACCGTCCTGCGGCGTCTCGAAGAAAAGGGCTACCTGACACACACCGTTGAGGGCCGCACGTATTTCTATCGTCCGGCTGAGGCGAGGCAGAGGGTGGCTGGTCGTGCTGTAAAGCGCATCATCGACTGGTTCTGCGATGGATCGGTGGAAGCCCTGCTGGTGGGCATGGTCGACTCGGAAGTGCTGGATCAGAAGGAATTGACGCGCCTAGCAGAAAGAATTGCGGCGGCAAAGAAAGGAAAACGATGATGATGATGGCGTGGGTGCTCGAATCCGCTCTTCGTTCTTTGGCGATGGCAGTGATTGTGTGGTCGGGTATCAAGATGCTGCGTGTGCGCAACGTAGCTGTGCAGAAGACGGCTTGGGTGCTGGTTCTGTTGGCGGCCGTCGCCATGCCGGGACTTGTAGGTTGGCGCTTGCCGCAATCGCGGGCGGCGGTGGTTGTGCCGGTTCAAAGATTCGTGCCTCGGGCGGCAAGCGTACATGATCCTGGGCCACCTTCAAGCGCGGCGCTGAGCACAACGACGATCACGGTGAGTACCTCGTCCACAGTGACCCCGGTTAACCGCTGGGATCACATCCCGTGGAAGGAATTGATCGTTCCCGCTTATCTTGCCATCTGTGCTGTGCTGCTGTTGCGGCTTTTGTTTGGGTTGGGGATGGCGCTCCGCATTCTGCATCGTGCGGAAGAGGCGTCGCCGCTGCTTGAGCCGCGCGCATCGGTTTGCATCAGTGGCGACATACAGACACCAGTGACGATTGGATCCACCATCGTACTGCCGGAGGCGCACGAGGACTGGAATCTGCATAAGCTGCGTGTTGTGCTCGCGCATGAGCGCTCGCATGTGCGGCAGGGCGATTTTTATCTGCAGCTGATTGCGGGGCTGCATGTAGTGTTCTTCTGGTTTAGTCCTTTGAGCTGGTGGTTGAAGAAAGAGATATCCGACTTAGGTGAGGCGATTAGCGACCGGGCTGCTTTGGAAGAGGCGCAGAGCCGCTCCAACTATGCTGAAGTGCTGATCGAGTTTGCCGCCATACGGCGCAGGCCGCTGGCCGGAGTGGCCATGGCGCGATCGAGCAACATTCGCAGGCGCATCGACCGCCTGTTGGTTGAGCAGAAATTCCGTGGCGCATTTACTACGTGCAAGTGGCACCTGGCGGCGGCTGCGACATTGGTTCCGGTGGCGCTGGTTGCAGCGATTGCGCTTGTGCATGTTGAGGCAGCGGAAGCAATGCAGACACCGGTCGCTGCGCTGCGGCAGGTTGTTCCGGTTGCGCAGACGATTGCGACGCTGCCCACCCTCGCCGTGCACGCAGCGATTCCGGCAGCCGCAGTGGATCCGGTCACGCCTGTAGAGGCGCAAGCGAAAGCCGCAACTGATTCGACTCAGATTCAAATCGCAGATGATGACGAAAACTCCTATGCGATTGTGAGCGGCGACTCAGGCAATGTGATGGGCTCATGGCATTCCGGGAACTCCTTCGATCGGGTTAAGAGCAAAATGCATGGGAATTACATCTGGTTTGAGCGCGATGGCAAATCCTATGTGATCGACGATCCGGCATTGGTTGCGCAGGCACGAGGATACTTTAAGCCGATCGAGGAACTTGGCCGGCAGCAAGGAGAGTTGGGCGAAGAGCAAGGACGCCTGGGGGAGGAGCAAGGACGGCTCGGAGAAATGCAAGCCAAAGCGGCGGCTACGCCTCCTGACTTCTCGAAAGAAATGGCTGATCTACAGGCCGCTCTCAAGGATTTGCAGCAACACAAGCTCCAGGCAGAAGTAAAGGAAGACGATCTTAGCGAGATGCAGGGCAAGCTGGCAGAACTGCAAAGCAAAATTGCAGAGATGCAAGGCAAGTTTGGCGACGCGCAGGCGAAGATCGGTGAGAAACAGGCAGAATTTGGCGACCAGCAGGCTAAGCTCGGGGAACAGCAGGCGAAGCTGGGGGAGAGACAGGCGGTACTCGGCGCACAACAAGCAACGTTTTCCAAGGTGGCTGAGCAGAAGATGAAGTCACTGATTGACAGCGCCATGCAGCAGGGAAAAGCGCGGCCTGTCGAGTAGTCCTTGATTCCAGAAGAAAAGCCCTGCGTTCCACGACGGCGCAGGGCTTTTCTGTTGTCATGAATTAGACGTAAAGCTTGGCTTTTTCAACCGCTAGCTTATTCAGCGCGGCCCGACGTTCCTTGCCGTATTTGTGCAGGGCTTTGTTCTTTGGTTTTTCGGCGATGGCGTTAGTTGTCTGCATTACGCCATCAATCCACTCCCGCAGACTCTTGTCCGCCGAGGCTTTTCCTAGATTCACTATCTTGGGAATGGCACTCAGGTATTGCAGCTATTGCCACTCATCCGCCGCATGGCTCACCCAGGAAATGTAGCCTCCCGGCAAGATCTGCCGCGGAGCTTTGAGCGCGCCGGTGAAGCTGTAACGTGTTCCGGGCGTCTCCAGGGGATCGTAGAAGTGCGGGGTGATGAAGTCGGATACGACGACGCCATTGATCGTGTATCCGTACTTGTCGTCTTCGCAGGGGTCGCAGGCTTCCACCAGATAGCCATACTGACCAGTGCCGTCGACGATCTTTTTCGCTTTAATTTCAATTGCGACGGAAGACTGCAGGCGATTGCCGTAGGGATCAACCAGCATCTCGATCGTTTCGTGACTGGCTGCGATGGTCCATCCGTCGTTTTGCGGAGTGGCAATGACTTTTGCGTAAGGCGTTATCCGACTGCAGGTTATTGGCTCGTAGCCGGCGACGATGCGGGTATTTCTTCGAGCTGGTATCGCTTCTTCTGCGTACCTTCCGTTTGTGCGGCAGTTCGCAGATCGGTCAATTGCTTGAGCAAAGCCGGGACCTGATCTTTCTCATCGGTTTTGCGGAGCGCGAGAATCAGGTGATAGATCGCCTGCTGATCTTTCGGATCGATGGCGAGAGCTGCGCGAGACTCTCTTACGGCGAACTGAGTCTGGCCGTTCTGCAGATAAAGCGTCGCTAGAAGGTCATGGGCGGTGACCATATGGGGATCTAGCTTGGCGGCACGCTCGGCCGCTGTTACTGCCTCTTTATATTCGGGAGTGCCTTCTGTTTGGCCCTGCTGCGAAAGTGCTTCCGCCAGGAGGTATTGCGTGAGTGCGTCGTCGGGATGAGCTTTGGCAGCGGCGCGGAAAGTGCTCAGAGCCTCGCTCGATTTATGTTCCTGTGATTCGACCAGGCCTTCTGCCACGCCGGTAAAGGAAAGGTTGGGATCGAGACGATTGGCGGTTTCGAAATCGGAAGCTGCGTTGCTGAATTGGCCGAGCTGGGCGTGGAGTACCCCGCGCGCAACGTAGAGGCGAGCTTCCTTCGGCAATTGCGTGAGGCCGGCGTTGAGGATGTCGATGCCCACTTGCATCGATGCGTGGTCGAAGGAGATGGAAGCGAAATTGAGGTAAGCGTCAACGTTTTTCGTGTTGGCGAGAATTGCCTTCCTCAGCAGTTGAACCGCGTGCGATGTGTCATTGGTGGATTCATCGATGTTCGCGGCCAGGAGCAGTGCATTCTCTTCGGGCGGGGAAGAATCAAGTGCTGGCTGCAGCGTTGCCAGCGCATCTGAGGCGCGGTTCGCTTTCCACTGTGCAATCGCAAGATTCAAACGGATGCGTTGACTGTCGGGCTGCAAATTGAGCGCCTGCTGAAATACCGGAATCGACTCGTCATATCGACTCAGCATGGCGAGGCAGGCAGCATAGGCTCCGAGACCGTTGGGTTGATTTGCCAGGGCCTGTGAACCTCTTTCGAAATCGGAAACGGCATCGGTGCAATTCTTCTCGCGGTATTCAAGAAAACCGAGCATGGCGTGCGATGTGGGGTCGGTCGGCCGTTGAGCCAGAATCTGAAGAGCGAACGCTTTTGCTTTGGGGCTTCCCGCCTGGAATTCGATTTGCGCGGCGCCTTCGAGAGCCGGCAAGTAGGAAGAGTCTAATGTGAGTGCGTGCTCGAATGCTTTGAGTGCCGATGCTGGCTCGTTTTTGCCGGAGTAGGCCATGCCTTGGAGTGTCCAGAGGCGCTTGTCTTCGGGAGCCTGTTTGAGTGCGGAGTCGGATAGAGTTAATGCT
The DNA here is from genome assembly GCF_014274465.1 of Alloacidobacterium dinghuense. NCBI lineage: Bacteria > Pseudomonadati > Acidobacteriota > Terriglobia > Terriglobales > Acidobacteriaceae > Alloacidobacterium > Alloacidobacterium dinghuense. The sequence continues at coordinate 177,623 of NZ_CP060394.1, forward strand.
TCATCGAACTGATGGTTCTGTAAGGCATGGACAATCGGGCCGACTGGCGATGTTTGTGAAATCGCGTGCGCGATGGGTAGCAATGAACAAATTAGCAGGAGGAGGGTTCGAGAGGCTTTGATGATGCTGCTCTGCCGCACCTTAATTTTGGATTCCCGGCTGACCACGATAGCTGCTTCTCATCATACTTCCGGTCAGCGACCTGAAGTGAGGCAGTGGAACAAATACAAAGCAGACGGCTGAAGGATCAAGGCCCGAGCGATGAATTAGGCCACATTGGCGAGCATGCTGGTCCAATGCTCGCCAATGTGGCACGGGGAAAATCTGAAAGTCGCTAAAAGTTGATTCGGGCTCCTAAAAGCATGTTGCGTGGCGGGAGAGTGGATGAGGTTTGTCCAAAATTCCCGTCCTGCAGATTTGTGTCCACACCGTTGAGATTGACTCGATTGAACAGGTTGAATGTATCGAAGCGAAGTTCAAGGTTCACGTTTTCCCAGATCGTTGTCACTTTCTTGACGGTAAGGTCTGTGTCGGCGTAACCGGGATTGCGGAATTGATAGGGCGTCTGATTTCCTTCCTGTCCTAGTTGCGGCAGAGTGAACTGACCGCATGGGAGTATGCCGCCGGGGCAGGTTGGGAAGATGCCATTTCCGACTTGATAGTCTTTTCTACTGTGTTTCTGCTTGTAGCTGGTCACATTTGGATAGTCGTTATTGTTTCCGTCGGCATTGAAGTCGCCGCTGCCGGGTGCAAATTGCAGATTCCCTGCAGCCATCTCAGCTGCGTAGTTCTGCGATGTGAGTGGCGATCCATCGGCTGCGGTTGTGCTGATGGCGAGCGGTGCACCAGTGGTGACCGTAAACGGATAGCCGGATTGTAAGATGGTCGTACCGGCCAAAGTCCAACCTCCGAGAATATGCCGTGCAACTACGTTTGAGAGGTGTTCTCCAGGTAGGAGATAACTCACGCCAAGCGAGAATCGGTTGGGTACGTCCCAGGGGGATGGTGCGTAGAAGTGATAGAAGGGGTAAGCGATGGGATAGTTTTCCCAGTTGTCCATCGCTTTTCCGTGAGTATAAGAGGCTGTCAGGAAGCCTCGGTGAGCGAAGCGTCCCTTTGCCGCAAGGATGAGTCCCTGATAATTGGCGATCGCTCCATTGAATGCATAGTTGATTCCACCAAAGCTGGTGTTCAGGCGGGTTTGAGTGCCGGAGCCTGTGTAGGCGCCGGATGAATCGAAGTTTGGGTGTTGCAGCAAGTCGCCAGAATAGGCGTTCACATCATTTCCGTACGATGTTGCTCCGGTGTTGCCGCCGCCCGTCACGAGATTGCCCGAGTGCGATCCGACATAGCCGATGCTGGCGACCATATCGCGCGTGATTTCATGCTCGACGGTCAACGACCAGTTCATAGTGAATGGTGAAGACAGGTTTGGATCGACAGCGCCTACACCAATCTGCGAGCCGACGATGCCTCCTTTGGCATCAAGTGGTTTGCCTTGAAAGGCCGGATAGGGGAAGCCGAAGGGGTACTTGTTTTGTGTTCCGTAACCGAAGACAGGTGGCGCGGTCGAACCGTTGTTGAAGAATGTCGGCACAATTGGTCCGGGAGGATTGGAACCGAGTCCGTTTTCTGCGTTCCCGAGTGTGAAGTAATCGTGATAGAGACCGATGCCGCCGCGGACCACCCACTCGGCGTTACCAAACGGGTCGTAGGCAAAGCCGCCACGGGGAGCGAAGTTCCAGTTCAGGTCGTGATTGAAGACGTGATTTTGCTGTGTCATGACAGCGTTCGCGACTTGATCGGTGAAGGTGGATGCGCTGGCGAGGTGTAAATTCGCCAGCACTGTTCCCTTCAAGGCGACATAAGGATTTCCAAAGTTGTCGTAGCGAATGCCGAAGTTCAGCGTTAGCTTGCGCGTGGTCTTCCAAGTGTCCTCGATGAAGGCGCCGCCTGTCGTTTCCTGATAGCCGTAGTTTCGATCGGCAGGCTTCCCGGTTACAGGGTTATAGGCGAGACCTGTTTCGCTGTAGGGATTATTGTTGATCAGGTCGATCATGTTGGTGTACTGGATCGTGGGCTGACCGTAGGCTCCTGCGAAGTAGGCTAGATCGTCACCGTGCCATCCCTCGTAGCCGACTTTGATGGTGTGAGAGCCCAGGATGTGAGTCAGCACGTCGCGCCAGTGGTAGCTGTGCTGGATGTAGTCACCGAGCGCGAAACCATCGCCGAAGTTCACGCCTAAGCCAGTGACATTTACGACTGGCACGGTGAATAGCCCGGATGATGGCGCGAAGCCTTCGATACGGTTGTAGCCGCCAAACGCTTCATTCAGAGTGTAGGGAGAGAACGTGTGCGTCTCGTTCCCCTGCAGCGAGAACGTGTAGTAGTTGTTCGTGGTGTTGAAGGCAGGACGAACGGAAGGGCCGCCGGTGCTGATGGTATCGCGATAGAAGAGGCCATAGACGCGATCCTTGGTGAAGTACTTATCGATGCGGATGTTGTATTGCTTTGAGTTGTTATAGCTGGACGAGTTGAAATTGCCCTGATCAAAGACAGCCGTGCCGCAGGGGATATTGTCGGTGCTCGATGTCTCGCAGCCGGTGTTTGCCGTCAGGTTTTGTGGGCCGAAGGCCTGCTCCGCTGTCTGAAAGACATTTCGGAACGTTGCGTTCGACGGAGGATATTTTGCGAGCAGTTGTACCTCTGGGCTGTTTGGCTGCACTGTCTGGGCAAAACTCACGAATGCGGGATCTTCGTACGTTTGCAATGACGATCCGTTCGAAGTGAGCGAGAGATATGGCTCATAGCTGACGAAGAAAAAGAATTTGTGATGCGGAATCACAGGGCCGCCTACTCCGAAGGACATGTTGTTGGTGTGATAGGGGGCAAGTTTTTCTGGTTGCGGCACACCAAACTCTCCTCTGGCCTGCAATCCCTGATAGGTGTAGTACTCACTGGCAAAGCCATGGAACTGGTCATTGCCGGAACGCGTGCTCATGACTGTCTGGAGCGAACTTGCACGACCATAGTCGACGTTGTAGGTATTTGTCTGAACCGTGGTCTCGGCGAGTGAATCGACGTTCGGTGTCAAATTCACAATGCCGGGACGAATGCTGCTGGTTACGTCAAGACCGTCGACGATGTACATGTTACCGTTTTGTCCGCGCCCATTCGCACTCGCGTCGATAAAGTTTTCCGGGTTGAAGTTGGTGGCGGTTCCGGCGCCGAGGCCTGTTACTCCGGGCGTGAGAGTCAGTAGCGCGGTTGGATTGCGCGCAGCCAACGGGAGATTCTCGAGAGCGGTTTGATCGAGAGTCTGCTGATTGCGGCTGTCGCCGGTATCGAGCAGCGGCGCCTGCGTGGTTACGGTGACGCTGGTGCTGACCTGGCCGACTGCGAGAGTAAGAGAAACATTTCGTGTCTCGGCAGCGTTCAGGACGATTTGTGTGCTCGCCGAAGCGAAGCCCTGCGCCGAGACCGAGACGGTGTAGTTTCCGGGACCAAGGCTGGCGAAGCGAAAGACGCCGCTAGCGTCGCTGGTTGTTGTCTGGCTGATTTGATTATCGACGTTGGTGAGGGTGACGGTTGCGTTTGGAACCGATGCTCCGCTGGTATCCTGCAGGCTGCCTTGCACGCCTGCAGTGAACTGTGCCATCGCTACCGATGTTGTTGCGATGAGGAACAGCGCGAACGCTCTCAGCCCTTCTCGGATTAGCTTGTGGATGATCAACGCGTGCTGTTGGAGGATGTAGCCGCTGCATTCAGTCTCTTGTTTACTCATGTTGACCTCGAAGTGGTAAAACGCACGGTGCCCGAACCGTGTCCTTGAAGCGGCTCATTGTGTGTTAGCTTCAAGGTTGTAATCGGTTTCAAGCCTCAGTGAAACCTGGCTTTGCGTCCGCTGGAGAGACTACTGATCGAGGTGAAGGACACGCATGAGTCAGGTGGGTAAGCATCACGTAGTCCATATGGGCTATGCGGGCTATGGGCCAATTGTCAGTCTTGCTGATTGGTTTAGCCTGCAGATAGACTCCAGCCAATTGCTTCATGCGAATCGCGAACAATAGAGATGGTTGCGCACAAATAGGACCGGTTGAACGCAGCCGCATTAGCGCTATTCTTCTCGCGCTGATTCTGCTTTCCGGTTGTGGGAAGTCTGCCGCGCCGAGGATCGCTGTGATTCCGCGGACGACTGGAACGATGATGTGGGAGCCGGAGCACGGCGGGGCATTGGCGGCAGCTCTTTCTTCCGGCACTCACGTTTACTGGAATGCTCCGACTCGTGAAGATGATATTCACGGCCAGATCGCAATAGTGGATCGGGTGGCTGAAGGAGGCTACCAAGGATTAATTCTTGCTCCCGATCATGCGCTAGCACTTGTCACGCCTGTTCGTCGCGCCATTTCACGCGGCTTGCGCACGGTAATCATCGGATCGCCGCTTGCAATCCCGCCGGGCGGACGATTGTGGTACGTCCTGAATGACGAGGATGCAGGCGGGCGTATCGCGGCTCAGCGAGTGGCCTCAATACTGCATGGCGAGGGATCGATCGCAATTGTTGGCATAGATCCTGATATCAGTGGAATCATGGATCGCGCGCGTAGCATGGAACAGTATCTAGCCGAACACTACCCACGGATCCGTATCGTCGCGAACAAAATTGGCTCCTTCAATGTGCCACACGAACAACAAGTAGCTGAGGAGACACTCAAGGACAATCCGGATTTGGATGCAGTCATCTCACTCAATGCAACGTCAACGCGTGGAGTACTTTCGACGATCCGGAGCAATCCGTCGATTCGCACGCGCGTCATTGCATTCGATCCTGACTCTCCGGCTTTCGATAGCCCGAATCTGGATTCCTTGATTTTGCAGGATACGAGAAAGATGGGCGCCGAGGCTGTGCGTACGATCGTTGCGGATCTTCAAGGACAGTCGATGCCAACGACGATGCGCCTGGAACCAGTTTTGGTCACGAGAGAAAACGTCAGCAGCGAAGAGGTCCATCAGTTGACCTCGATGGATTGGCGGCCGGCTCCAATGCGATGGAAGTGGAGTGTTCATCCATGAGGCGGCGCGTCGTTATCCCTGTTGCCCTCACGACACTGTTCATTGTGGGAGGGCTTTGCCTTTTTGCTTATTGGAGAAGCCCAAGCCGCGGACTTCCTTATCGCGACTCTTTCGGAGCAGCCAAAGCGGAGGAATGGACTGCATTGGGTGGAACCTGGGAGGTTGTGGGTGGCGCGATGCGCAACGACTCTGATGAGCGCGGAGCGAAGCTTCTCACCGGTTCAACTCACTGGCAAAATTACTCGATTGAGGCAGATGTCATGCTGCTGGGTCTTGGCGGCGATGCGGGGCTTCTCGTGCGATCGAGCCATGAAGAAGAAGGCGTAGACGCTTATGACGGCTATTACGCCGGCCTGCGCACGATTGATAACTCCCTTACACTCGGACGGGCTGGTTACGGCTGGATGGAAGCTAATTTTCCGCTGAAGCCTCGAGGGATTCCTGTGCAGGCTTCGCGGTGGTATCACATGAAGCTTCTCGCTTACGGCTGCCAGCTGGTGGCATCGGCATCGCTCTTGCCGCATGGGAATCCCACGGTCGCCTCCATTACTGACGAAGACTGTATCCAGTCAGGTCGCGGAGGCCTGCGCTCATATTCATCTGGCGGGGTGTGGCGGAATGTTGTCGTTCGCGCTGCCACACAGCGTGACGTCGACGAGATGCTCACCCAGGGTCGATCCGAGGAGAATTCTTCGAGCCAGTATTCAATCAATGACCTGCTTTCACGTGGCGTGACACTAGCGCCGCCGCTGGACAATCAACCGAGTGCGCTGCCTTCCAGTCCGAACACGCAATCGATCAGCAGTTTGCGCATGGTATCCCTGGCGAAGGAAACACAGGCGACGGTACGAGGGATCGTCATACTCAACTCACCTGCGCTCTTTGTTCAGGACTCGACGGGCGGCGTAGCTGTGCAGCCTATCAAGTCGCAGGCGTTGAAGGTTGGCGATGAGGTTGAAGTCAGTGGCCAGGTGAAGACAAATGCATTCAGCTCGATGCTGGAAAACGCCACAGTTCGTGTTTTGTGGGAAGCCACGCCGATGCCTGCAGTCTCGGTCACCGCGTCACAAGCGGCAACCGGAGCCTTTGATGCGACCTTCATCGAGGTTTCTGGGCTACTGCGCGACAAAAGGTATGGACCGGGTGACGAGCTGATCTTTGACTTTGACTCAGGATCGCAATCATTTCGCGCGATCATGAACCGTGGCCGCGGGAACTATCTGTACGGAAAGTTGAAACTGGGTAGCCTGCTGCGTCTGCGCGGTGTGTCGGTCGTTGACCCTGCCTACACGCAATTCGTTACTCCGTTCGCTGTGCTTGTGCGCTCAAGCGATGATGTAGAAGTTCTCGCTGGGCCTCCATGGTGGAGCGCCGGACACCTGGTTGCGGCGGCAATCGGACTACTGCTGCTTGCACTCATCATCAACTTTGTCTATCACCGCATTGAAAGCATGCGGTTGCGCGCGGTGGTCGAGGAGCGCGAACATCTGGCTTATGAAATGCATGACACGCTGGCTCAGAGTGTCGCCGGGATCGGCTTTCAGCTTGAAGCGATCCGCATCGGCACGCCGGAAGAGCTGTCGAATGTGCATCGGCAACTCGATCTTGCGAGTGAGCTGGTGCGGCACAGTCACGCTGAAGCGCGGAGAAGTATCAATATGCTTCGTCCTCAGCAACTCGAATCGGAAGGTCTGCTTAACGCGCTGACTCGTTGTGCGCAACGCCTCGTCGAAGGGGGAGCTGTGCAAGTTGTTGTCGGAGCAACAGGAGATGTGCGGCCACTGCCGCTGCGCACTGCTGACACTCTTTATCGCATCGGACAGGAGGCAATCGCGAATGCGGTACGACATGCGCATCCGAGCAGAATTGCGATCAACATCAAGTACGAGAAAAACGCCGTTCATCTGCTCGTCAGCGATGATGGCTCGGGTTTCAGAGCGGGTGAGGATATGCAGGGGTTCGGGGTTCTTGGCATGCGCAAGCGCGCAGCCAGCATTGCGGCACGATTTGAGGTTTGCAGCAGCACGGCTCATGGCACTGAAGTGCGTGTAGCCGCACCCCTTGCGCCGCGCGTCACATTCGTTTCATGGCCAATATTCGTGTGGAATTTCCTAAAGGAGCGCGCTCGCAATGTCGCAGCCAGCAACAAGTCCAATCCGCATCCTTATAGTCGATGACCATCCTGTTGTGCGCGCGGGCCTGACCAGTATGCTCGGCACGCAGGCGGATCTGGAGGTGGTCGCTTCTGCCTCAAGCGGTGAAGCGGCGCTTGCCATGATCGGCAAGACCGAATCGGACATCGTGCTTCTCGATCTGCGAATGCCAGGTCTGAGCGGAGTCGAAACGATTCTTAAAATGAAGAAGGCTGGCTCTGCGGCTCGCATCATCATTCTCACCAGCTTCGAAACGGATGAAGACATCTACCGCGCTGTGCAGGCGGGCGCTCAAGGGTATCTTCTGAAAGATACTTCTTTGAAAGAAATGATCGAGGCGATCAAGACTGTCCACTCGGGCAAGCGGTATATTCCCCGCGATATTGCAGCGCGGCTTGCGGAACGCATGATGCGCGCGAATCTTACATCGCGCGAACTTGAGATCTTAAAGATGCTTTCGAAGGGCCTGACCAATAAACAGATCGGTCACGCGCTTGGCATCAGCGACAATACGGCAAAAAATCACGTCAACAGCATTATCGAAAAACTCGAAGTATCTGACCGCACCGAAGCAGCGACCACAGCGATTCAGCGCGGGCTCATTACGATGGAAGACTAGGATGATCGCCGCGGGAATGGTCCAGATGGACTATAGACCGGAAGGGTGGAACAAATAAGACTGTTCCGAGCGATGTGTGTAGTGCAGTACCGTCGTCCGATCTTACAAGGAGAGAATTTCCCAGTTGATTCAACGTCGTGATTTTCTCAAGCTTCTCGCCTCAATCGGGGCAGGTTCTGCGGTTCACTCTGGTTTCGGCTTCGCGCTTGAAACCTCGCCGGGACTTCGCAAAGGGGAGTATTCACCCGGGAGAATTCCCAATGAGTTTTCTCTTTTCCTGCCCGGTGAAGAAGATGCCCTTCGATCCGTTCCAACAGTAAGCGGAATCCAGCGCGGAGAACTGACAGCCAAGGCTGGAACGCGATCGGCTGCTATTCGCCCAGGAGAAATGTTCGATGGCTGGCAGCTCATCACGATCAGCGACATAAACGGCGTGACTACTGCAGTATTTGAAAAGCACGTTACGCATCGTGGAGCGATCGCGTATGTGACCGAGCAGGAAGGCATGATTGCATGGATTCCCAAGTTTGTTGGCAGCCTCGCAAAGATTCGACCACGGCCAACAAATACACCTCATGGCGTAAAGCTGGAGAGGGCCGCGCGCTACGTCCCAGGCCCAGATGTTACCGGGCTCTATCTGCTGAACTCATCCGAAGATCCCTGTTATGAGAATGTCGCGGCTCTGGGTGCTGAGTATATTGGCTGGACGCTCGTAGCGAATGAACAGGGAGGGCCGAAGGTCTGTTTGTATCTGGAGCCTGATGGCAAATCGCGGGAGATAGCAGGCAAGCCGGATGGAGATGGATCATGGGAACAGGATCAATTGGGAGCGTATTTCGACCCGGCTGAATTGCTTTCGGATGAAAACCCGAAGGTTTACGAATATACCCCGGGCTATAGCAAGCGCGCATTGCTCGGTGGCTATCTTCCCGTGGCCGATATCGGCGTGTGGAATCCTCAGTATCAATGCGGCTATGAAACCATGCTTCTGTTGCCACCGGGCACCGACGCGAAGCCCCTCGGGCGTGTTCGTGTGATGATTCCGGAGGATCGGGCTGGTGCGTATTCGAGCATGCATGCTATTGCGAAGGATGCAGACGGCAGATCCTATGTAGATCGGTATTGGAACTGTTCACCCGAGTCTTTTTACGCCGAGCTTGCGGGGATATGGAATCGTTGGTCGTCGCTCTATGAAACGGCGATGCAGGTCAGGATTCCCGATGAGTGGTTGTTGAATGCTGCGCGCGCGAGCATCACGCTATCGCGGTGCAGCTATCGAGGACTTGAACCCACCTATCAGATCGGCGAGGGAGCTTACACGAAGATTCCCGAGCGTAGTCATGCGCTCTTCCCTGTGGCCGAATATGAGTTCATCTGGGCGCAGCAAATCTGGAATCTTACCGATGATGCTGATGCTTATTATCAGTACTACCTCGAAAAATACGTGTTGCCGAACGGGGATTTTGTGTACAACACGCAGGACCAGGTAGAAGCGCCGCTGAATGTCGGAGTTTTTCTCGCAAATTCGGCGCGTTCTTACGACTACAGCAGGAATCTCGATGCCTTGCAAAAGCGGCTGCCGATTCTCGATCGCATGATCGCTTTCGTCCTTAGGCGTTACGAGTACAGCAAAGAGATATTTTCTCCGGGCGACCGGCGCTATGGGCTGATCTACGGATCGCCGGAGGCGGATTTGGGTGATCCGAATAATGATTTTCCCAAGTCGCATCCGCTCTACTATCAGAATTCGGCCTGGATCTGGCGGGGGCTGAACGAGCATGCGCGCTGCCTCGCTCTTGCCGCGCAGGCCGGTCATGATGAAAGTCTCATCGGAGCCGCGACGCGATATGCGGGGATTGCGACGGAGATGCGGGCGAACATTCAGGCGTCGCTCGAAGCAACGCTTTCGCTCCGCACGCCGGAGATGAAGGCCGCGGGCATTTCTCCGTTCACACCGGACGATATTCATCGCCGTCCGACTGAATTAGCCAGCTACGAAAACCACCGCTTTATGCAGGATTGGTTCCTTGCCGACTGGGGAGATCCAGCACTCGACCTCGGCCATCTGAAGCATCGTGAGTTGGCGGGCATGCAGATTCTTGGGCTCCACACGGACGGAGCCGAGGCGCGTACGTCGAACTTTATGGACCATGGCAGCCTTGCAGTGAAGATCCGACAGGAAGACTATCGTCCATTTTTGCTGAATCTCTACGCGCTGGTTTGTTACGCTGCCGACTCTGGGAATCGCTATGCGCCCGAGGACGCCTTGATTCCCGGAAGCTTTGCAGGTGAGGGGAATCGGTATGGCTGGGCCTCCGTCATCAACAGCACGCTTCAGCCCTCGGTTGGCCTTCGCTGGCTGCTCTGTTATGAAGAATCGGATAAGGATGTGTGCCATCTGCAGAAGGCCGCGCCCAAACACTGGTTTGCAGCTGGAGAGACGATCGCGGTTGCGAAGTGCCCTACACGCTTTGGTCCGGTGAGCTGGTCGACGCGAGCCATATCCGACCGTCAGTGGAAGGTTATGCTCGACGTCCCAAAAGGGTTCACGGGAGACATCATCATTCATATCCACCCCAGGGATGGAAAACCGGTACAAACAGCGTCGGTAGGAACGGTCGTGGGAAACGGCATTGTGATACCTCGGGCCACGTTTGGGACACGCTCTCACTTTGAACTGGATGTCAGCTAGCCGGAGGTCCTGCGCTTACCGGAGTCCTGGCTTTAAGCTGTTCTATTTAAATCTGCTTATCCGGCTGGCAGGAGATTCGAAGGTTAAAGCTAAGCCGCAGAAGGACTTGGCTCGCAGATTATTGTTGACTTGTCGGAGTAGCCGGGAGAGCTTCGACGCGCACGATCTTGCACTCAACCTGTTTGCCCTCGGGAGTTTTGATCTTTGCTTTCTTGCCGTCAATTTCGTACTTTACGCTGCTGCCAATAACGAAGTCGATCGCGTTCATTGACTTGTCCGGGTCAGTCCGGCAGGTGTATGTCTTGTCGCTCGTGTTAAAGGTGAGGTCGTAGGTCTGGTGCTTTTTCTTCTCAGGGGGATTTGCGGTGGGCTGGGAGTCTTTGAGCGTAGTCGTACCCTGGAGCTTTTTGTCTGCCAACGCCGGTATGGCCAGCGTTGCCACCAGAAATGCAAGCGCAAACTTCCGCATAGCCCACCTCCGGATTCAATTGTGATTCCAGGTCCCGCTACTTCTCGATCTCGACTCCACGCCAGAAAGCTATATGATTCTTGATGTTACGAGCTGCTGGTTTGGGATCAGGGTAGTACCAGGCGGCGTCCTGATTCTCCTGCCCGTCGACCAGGAGGCTATAGTAGCGCGCCAAGCCCTTCCAGGGGCACGTAGAGGTGGTGGAGCTCGAACGCAGGTACTCGCGCTTTACCGCTGACTCGGGAAAGTACACATTCCCTTCGACTGTCTCGTAAGTATCACTTTCTGCAATTACTTTCCCGTTCCAGACTGCCTTTGCCATCGATCTTCGTTACCCTTCCGCGAATCCAACCCCGTCTACATTAGCAGATGCTGGAGCGGAGGTAAAAGGCGCAGGGTGGAATTCTCGAGGAAATCAGAGACGCCGCCTGAAGGGGCGGGTTGGTCACATCTGTTTGATCTGGTTACGAGAACAGGGGTAAGTTTAGCAATAACTATTGTGTTATCTGCAGCTTCGGAATAACACAAACGTGACCAAAAGTTGTTACTTTCGTTTGGTTGCAGCTTCATTTTCCAGCTAGAGATTGCCTTGGGAAAAGGTATGATGGCCCAACCGAAAATCTATAACTTACTCGGTTTAGTCCATTTACCTGGCTAGATTATAGTCTGTGGCAGAGCTGTAGGGAGGCGACTTGAAAGGGCGCATTCGACTGGGCGATCTTCTGATCGGGGCGAATCTCGTTACCGCCGAACAGGTGGAGAAGGCGCTCGATTATCAGGGGCAATTCGGCGGTAAGCTAGGCGAGTTGCTGGTAGAGACGGGCGCTTTGTCACAAGAGAAGCTTGAAGCGTTCTTATATCGCATGCCGACCGAGCCGCAAAGTATTGCTGCCACGGGAATTCATGATTCAGACCTGCTGACGCTGCTGATCAAGCTTATCTACGCAGGACGGTTGGAGACGGTTCGGCAGTTTGTGGAAGCTATTAAACTGCCATACCACATCGTGTTAGAGCTCATACCGATGGCGATCGACCGGCAGTTGCTGCGTGCCTTGGGCATGCGCGACACGGACAATCTGGTCGATATGAGCTATGCGCTCACGGAGGAAGGTCGCCGCCGCGCACAGGATGCGCTGCAGCAATCGAGGTATTCGGGGCCGGCTCCGGTAACGCTCGGTGAATTCACTGAAATGGTCAGCCGGCAGAAGCTTACGAACGAGACGGTGACCTATCCGCGAATTCGCAAAGCGCTGGGCGACCTGGTTTTTGACAGCAGCATGATTGAGAAAGCAGGTCCGGCGCTGAACGCCGGCAGATCGATGCTGCTGTATGGGCCACCGGGGAATGGCAAAACTTCGGTTGCTCTAAGTTTTTCCACTGTTTTTGATGATGTGATCTATATGCCCTATGCGGTGATGATTGAGGGGCAGATCATGCGTGTCTTCGACGCCAGCGTTCACACCGTGCTGGAGCCGCCGGTTGCGAGGGAAGATAATACATTTTCCTTTGTCCGGCAGGAGGAGTACGACACGCGCTGGGTGCCGTGCAAGAGGCCGTTCGTGATTGCGGGCGGAGAGCTGACGCTGGAGATGCTTGATCTGCGATACGATGCAGTGGCGAATTTCTATGAAGCTCCGCTGCATGTGAAGGCGCTGGGCGGGTGCTTCATTATCGATGATTTCGGGCGTCAGCTGGTGAGTCCGTCAAACCTGCTGAACCGCTGGATTGTGCCACTGGAGAGCCGGGTGGACTATTTGAAGCTGCATACCGGCAAGAGCTTTACCATTCCGTTTGAAGAGCTGATTATTTTCTCGACGAACATCGATCCCGAAGACCTGATGGATCCGGCATTCCTGCGCCGGCTGCCCTACAAGATTGAGGTGGGCGCACCGACTCTGGACCTCTACCGGCAGATTTTCGACAAAGAGTGCGAGTGCGGAGGCCTGGTTCTTTCCGACGAGATGTTCGAACTCATTGTGCTGAAGATCACGGAGGAAAAGGGCTTGGAACTTGCAGCTTTTCAGCCGAAGTTCATTACCGATCAGGTGCTGGCCACCTGCCGTTTCATGGACCAGTTGCCGCACTTTGAACCGCGATTTATCGATTATGCTATTGACAATTTGCGGGTGCACAGGCCGGGCGCCAAGGGGCCCGCTGCGGTTGAGTCGAGAAGTTTTGACGGGGCGTTGAGTTACATGGCGTCTTAGCACATTTTCGGCTTGGCTTCCTGTCTCGGGCGTCAGGGATGACGCCTTTGAGAGAGGATAGTCTTGAATCCGTTAAACAGCCTGTTCCACCAGCGGACCGTGGGTTTCGACGGTGGGTTTCTCAGCAACCGGTGCGTCGGCGATACGCTTTGAATAGCTGCAGGCCACGCCCGACTCTTCTTCGCCCTTCTTCTTGCGCTTCTTTGTGGTCTCTTCCTCGTCCGCTGCCGTGGGTTTCTTGTTATTCGGGCAGACAAGGTAGACACCGGACTTGAGGGTCTTCTCCATCAGATAAGGCGATCCGCATTCCGGGCACTTCTTATCGACCGGCTTGTAGTTGGCCGTGAAGTCGCACTTCGGGTAGTTTTCGCAACCGTAGAAGAGGTTGCCGCGGCGCGCTTTTTTCTCGACAATCTGGCCATCTTTGCACTTCGGGCAGACGACGCCGATGGTGTTCTGCTTGATGTACTTGCACTTGGGGTACGCCGAGCAGGAGATGAACTCACCGTACTGGCCTATGCGTTTGACGAGCTGGCTGCCGCACTTCGGGCACATCTCGTCGACTGGCTCGGGCGGTTTCTGCTGCTGTTTCTGATGCAAGCGGCGTACGGTCTTGCAAGGCGGGTCTTCGTTATAGCCGGGGCAGGCCATATACGGACCCCAGGGGCCGTTGCGCAACACCATTACGCGACCGCAGTTTTCGCAGTATTCTTCTTCCTGCTCGGCATCCTGACCCTCGGTCTGAAGGTTGGGCTTTGCCTCGAAATTTTCGCGCGTGTAGGTGCAGCTGTCTTTTTTCTTCTTGTCGTAGGAACTGCAGGCATAGAAGGAGCCGAACTTGCCCCACTTCAGCACCAGCGGCGAGCCGCAGAGCGGACACTTCTCGTCCGTGGCCTTCTCCATCCGCTTGATGTCTTCCATATGCTTGCTGGCATCTACGAGCTCTTCGGCGAAGTGGCCGTAGAAGCCACTGAGTAAGTCGGTCCACTTTTCGCGGCCATCTTCGATGTCGTCTAGTTCTTCTTCGAGGCGCGCTGTGTACTTCGTGTCGAAGATATAGGGGAAGTTCTTCACCAGCAGATCAGTGACGACAGTGCCGATTTCTGTGGGAACGAAACGGCCCGAACGACCGCCGATCTTCTGCACGTACTCACGGTCCTGAATTGTATTAATGATGGACGCATAGGTGGACGGGCGGCCGATACCTTGCTCTTCGAGTTCCTTAACGAGCGAGGCTTCGTTATAGCGCGGAGGCGGCTCGGTGTAATGCTGCTCGGGCTTCAACTCGTGGAGCTTGAGCGACTGACCTTCATTGAGCGCAGGAAGTTTGTTCGCGAGGGCTTCGTCGTCTTCGTCCTTTTTATCCTTCGCTTCTTCGTAGACCTTGAGGAAGCCGTCAAACTTGAGCACTGAGCCGGTGACGCGAAAGTCATAGTTTCGATTGGCCTTGGCGGCGATATCGACGGTGGTCTGGTCGAAGACTGCGGGCATCATCTGCGATGCGACGAAGCGCTGCCAGATGAGCTTGTACAGCTTGTACTGCTCGTCGCTCAGGTAGCGGCGGATTTCGTCGGGATGATGATTCACATCGGTCGGACGAATTGCTTCGTGTGCGTCTTGCGCGTCCTTCTTCGACTTGAAGGTGTTGGGTGTGGCGGGCAGATAGGGCGCGCCGAGTTTCTTCTTGATCCACTCGCGGACGTTGGTGATGGCTTCGGGCGCGACGCGCGTCGAGTCGGTACGCATGTAGGTGATGAGGCCGACGGTTTCGCTGCCGATTTCGACGCCTTCGTAGAGACGCTGCGCGACGCCCATGGTGCGCTTGACGTTGAAGCCGAGGCGACGCGCGGCGTCCTGCTGCAGCTTGCTGGTGGTGAACGGCGCGGTGGAGTTGCGCTTGCGCTCCTTGCTTTCGACACCGCGGACGGACCATGTTGCTTTTTTTAGCTGCGCGATGACTTCGTCGGTGATTTGCTGATCAGGCAGAGATGGCGCGTCGACTGTTTCGACTTTTGCGCGCTGGCCGTCGATGCCGATGAATCGCGCAGTAAACGGAGTTGATTCTTGTGCTTCGAGTTCGGCGTCGATGGTCCAGTATTCGACTGGGTTGAAGGCCTTGATTTCGCGCTCGCGCTCGACAATGAGGCGTACAGCAACGGTTTGCACGCGTCCGGCGGAGAGGCCGCGGCGCACTTTGTCCCATAGTAGCGGCGAGACCTGGTAGCCTACGATGCGGTCAAGGACGCGGCGCGTAGTCTGCGCGTCGACCAGATGCGAGTCAACATTGCGGGCGTGCTGAAAGGCGTCTTTCACGGCTTTGGGCGTGATCTCGTTGAAAGTGACGCGATGGATCGCGTTCTTCTTGACCACTTTGCTCAACTCGTCGGCAAGGTGCGCAGCAATGGCTTCGCCTTCGCGGTCAGGGTCAGGCGCGAGATAGACCTGGTCGGATTTTGCAGCGAGCTTCTTGAGGCGGTCGACGACTTTCTCTTTGCCGGGGATAACGATCAGCTCCGGCTCGAAGGTTCCGTCTTCAAGATCGACACCGATTTTGTTTTTGGGAAGGTCCTTAATATGTCCGACCGATGCTTCGACGGTGTAGTCCTTGCCCAAATATTTGCTGATCGTCTTTGCTTTCGCGGGGGATTCGACGATCACAAGCGCTTTGCTCATTTTTCCCTTCAATTCACGGGCATCGTTCGCCCAACTTACAGACTGCACTTAATTCTTATGGAAGCTATCACGGTTTGCCGCGATGAATCCAGCGCGCACATCTCTACAGACGCAGAATTCTGCGATTCGATACATGACATCAACGCTTTCGGGAATGTCAAAAACTTTTAACGTAGTTCTTGCCCGGAAGTTGTTTGATGCGCCCTGCAAGCTCCAGTTCAAAGAGTGCGGTGAACACTTCCGATGAACTCAGCTCAGGCTCCAGCTTTTCCATGATCTCGTCAAGTTGCAGGGCTTCGTCGTGGCGAAGCGCGCTCATGACCCGAGTCTCGGCAGGCGGCAGGGGAGCTTCCTCAAATAACGATGCAGCAGGTTGGGCTTTCGATGCAAACTCCCATTCTGCCTCAATTTCAAGGCGCACCTGTGACGGCAACTCTTCCCATACGTCTTCCCACGTAGCAACGAGCTTTGCGCCCTGCTTTATCAATGTGTTAGGTCCCCATGCATTCTTGGTCGTGACATTGCCGGGGACGGCGAAGACATCGCGGTTCTGCTCAAGCGCGCAGCGTGCGGTCACGCGTGTGCCGCTGTGCTCGCCCGCTTCGACGACGAGCACGCCGACGCTCATTCCGCTAATGATGCGATTGCGCTTGGGAAAATTTTGCGGAGCAGGGAATGTTCCCGTTGGCATCTCGGAAACGATGGCGCCACCGCTCGCGAGAATCTGCTCGGCGAGCGACTTGTTTTCTTTGGGGTAAATAACGTCGATGCCTGTGCCCCAGACGGCGACGGTTTTGCCTTTTGCTGCGAGCGCTCCCTTGTGAGCGGCGGTGTCGACGCCGCGCGCCATGCCGCTGAGAATGACCATGCCGCGTGCGGCGAGATCGCGCGAAAGCATCTCAGACATGCCCGATCCGTAAGGAGTGGGATGCCGCGTGCCGACGACAGCGATGGAGGACTTTGCCAGAAGCTTCGCATCGCCCCGTATCCAGAGCAATGCAGGAGCGTCGAAGATCTCGCGGAGACGTTCAGGGTAATCGGGATCGTTGTATGCGAGGAAGTTTGCGCCTGACTTGATGAGAGCTTCGATCTCTGTGTTCGCTGCGTCTAACGCTTTGCCGTCGGCAATGAACTGCACTGCCTGAACCGGGAATTGAAGCGCTTCTAGTCCGGTAAGTGGGAGATGCAGGATATCCTCGGCTGATCCTACTTCACGAATGGCACGCAGGACGCGGCGCGGGCCGAGACCGGGCGTGAGCGCGAGAGCGAGCCAGGAGAGACGCTCCTGGTCAACGAATTCTACTGCTGCTGGCGATTCTGCGCTGGAGGGCAAGGTGGAGTCGATATTTGTGGTCAATAGACACAGCCTCAGCGATGCTTTTCTCTTGGCGAATTTGCTCGGAGATTAGCCGTCACGCGAGGCAAAGTCAAGTTACGGACGCGTTGTTACACTAACGAGTGCGCCTACTGAAAATTGCTGCTATCAACTTTCTCAATCCCGCACCGCTGATGTGGGATTTTGAGCATGAGCCGGGCAAGAGCCGCCTGGCGGAACGCTATTCCATTCATCAAACTACTCCCGCTGCATGCGCGGATGAACTCGTCCAAGGGACTGCGGATATCGGGCTGGTTCCTGTGGCGACGTATGCATCAGAGCCGTCACTCGCTGTTGTTCCTGGATGCACGATTGCTTCTCTTGGAGATATTCGCTCGATTCTTCTGGTCGTGCGTCATGCTGATGGCGTGAAAGGAGTGCGCCGGATTGCGCTCGATACGTCATCGCGGACGTCAGCTGTATATACGAGGATCCTGTTTCACAAATACTGGAACGCGGCAGCAGAGTTTGTTCCGCATGCTCCCGATCTGGAGGCGATGCTGAAGGTTGCGGATGCGGCGCTGTTGATTGGCGATCCGGCATTGCTGGCGCTTGAGGACCGTGAGGCACGCGAGCAGCGCACGGGTGAGAAGCTGATGTATCTCGATCTTGGCCATGAATGGCATGCGCTGACTGGATCGGCGTGGGTGTCAGCCTTTTGGGCAGTGCGTCTGGAAGGACTGCGGGATGCGAGCGTGCGCGCAGAATCGCTGGTTCGCGATTTTCAGGAATCGCGCAATAACGGGCTTGCGCATGTCGACGATCTGGTGGCGGAGTGGTCCAGGCGGCTCGCCGTGCCTGCTCAGACGATTCATGCGTACCTGACGCGCAACATTCACTATCATCTCGATGCGGCGTGCCTCGAAGGTCTGCGGCTCTTCTATCGCTACGGTATCGAATGTCGAGCCTTGCCCATCGTTCCCGAACTAAGGTTTTTATAAAATTTGCGTCCCTGGCGACTCGGGCTTTAAAGGCGGCGTCAAACTTGCGTGGGCATCTTTCAGACTGCAGCGGCGGCGCACAGACATCTGCACAGGCATACCTTGCCCATTCCTCGCTGGCTGATTCATCTTGGTGTGCCAGGCGTTTTCGTTGTGTCTGTCATCGATGCTTCGGTCATACCTCTCCCATTACCGGGGAGCACGGATCTGCTGGTCCTGCTACTGGCTGCTCGGCAAAGTGTGTCGTGGCTGCTCGTGCTGGCTGCGGTGAGCGGGAGTGTGCTGGGCGGTTATCTAACGTGGAGCGCGGGGAAGAGAGGCGGCGAGGCGATGCTCGAACGGTATGTCCCGAAGCGTTTCCGCGATCCGTTGAGCAAATGGGTGAAGCGACACAGCGTGACGAGTGTTGCCACAGCTGCGATTCTGCCGCCGCCGATTCCCTTACTGCCGTTTCTGCTCGCGGCGGGTGCGCTGGGCGTCTCGCGAAAGCAATTTATCTGGTCGTTTTCGATCGCCCGCGCTGCGCGTTATGGGTTGATTGCGTGGGTCGGCGCAACCTACGGACGGCGCGTGCTGCGGCTCTGGGCGCAGTATCTTGCTGGGTGGGCGGATGTGATCCTGTGGGTGTTTCTCGGGCTGTTGATCGCGGCGATTGTGTTTGGGGTTTGGAAGTATCGGCATGATCAGAGACATGCTCGCGTGCCTGTGAGCGCTTCGTAATCGAGAGAACAATGTGGTGGGCTTTTTCCTTCGTGGTTCTCACCCTTTCGCAAAGAGAGCGAAAGGAGGGGGCACGCGTTTTTCGTGCTCCAAACTCGCAAACAACAGATCCTTCGCTACGCTCAGGATGATAAATGCGGTGAGTGAGCGCGCTAGATTTCCCAGCGAAGCAGGGCTGCTCCGGTGGTGAAGCCAGCACCTACGCTGGCGATGAGCACCAGATCGTTCTTCTTTAAGCGGCCTTCTTCGCGTGCCGTTTGCATGGCGAGAGGAATAGTGGCGGCTGTAGTGTTTCCGTAGCGATCAATGTTAATGATGACACGGTCAAGAGGCATGCCGAGGCGTTCCGCCGTCGAGAGGATGATGCGTTTGTTCGCCTGATGCGGAATGAAACAACCGAGATCGGTTCCGGTGATACCACAGCGTGTGAGTACTTTTTCTGTGGCTTCGGCCATTTTGCGGACAGCGTACTTGTAAACTGCTTGTCCGTCCTGGTGGACGTAGTGCATCTTCGTGGCAACCGTCTCCGCAGATGGAGGATTGAGGCTGCCTCCGGCGGGCATGTACAGAGAACAGCCGCCAGAGCCGTCGATTTCATGGAGGAAGTCGATCATGCCGAGTTCTCCTTCCGCCGCCGGCTCGATGAGCACTGCGCCGGCTCCGTCGCCGAAGAGGATACAGGTGGCGCGATCCGTGTAATCGAGGATGGAAGACATGGTGTCGGCGCCGATGACGAGGACTTTCGAATGCGCGCCGGATTCAACAAGCTTTACACCCGTCTGCAGTGCGTAGACGAATCCGGAGCACGCAGCGGAGAGATCGAATCCCCATGCGCCTTTTGCTCCCAGTTTGTCCTGTACAAGGCACGCGGTGGCGGGGAAGAGCATGTCAGGCGTGACGGTGGCGACAATGATGGCTTCGACTTCGGTCGGATCAATGCCCCGCTCGGCGAGGCATTGCTTCGCCGCTTCAACCGCCATATCGCTTGTGGCCTGGCCTTTTTCGAGGATGTGCCGCTCACGGATGCCGGTGCGCTCAACGATCCATGTGTCGTTGGTGTCGACCATTTTTTCGAGATCGGCATTGGTCAATACGCGGGGAGGAACGTAGGTTCCAAGGGCACTGATTTTGGCGCGTCGAGAAGTTTGAGGACGCACTGTAAGGCTCAAGGCTGCTCTCCATCTGCTGCAAAGTAAAGAATCATTTTCTCTGAGCGCTGCTTCGATGTCTATGAAAGGCGCAGTTTGTCCGGGATGGAAGTGTAATAGTTCTGTCTAAGGGAATTAGTTGCTGGCGAGAGAAAGCAAAATGTACCGGGCGACCTACTGCGCACACACTAGCCCGTTACCGTTGCTCCCTTCCGGGCCTGGCGGGGTTGGCGGGATTGAGTCGCGTAGGACCCGGCACATTCCTAATGATACCACCTCGGAAGGTGCTCGACGCGACGGTGCAAAGTCGGAGCGGAGGAAATCTTCCGGTAAAATGGATAGGTGACTCAATCTCTTCTCGATGACGCCGCTGTGAGTGTCGTCGATACCCCAAAAACCGTAACTGAGACTCCTCGCCTCAAGGTAGGCTTTGTGAGTCTTGGCTGTCCTAAGAACCTTGTGGACAGCGAAGTGATGATGGGCTTGCTTGACCGGGCAGGCGCGCAGATGACCACGTCTCCGGAAGCGGCCGATGTGCTGGTGGTGAATACCTGCTCTTTCATCGATACGGCCAAGCAGGAATCAGTGGATACGATTCTCGAAATGGCGCAGCACAAGAGTTCTGGCCGAGCGCAGAAGTTGATCGTTGCCGGGTGCCTCGTTGAGCGATATCGCGACGAGATCCGGAAGAATATTCCGGAAGTGGATGCGGTTGTGGGGACCGGCGAGCTTGAGAAGATTCTTGAGGCTGCGGGTTTGAATGCTCCGGTTGCTCCGGCTTTGCAGCCCGCATCGCCTTTCAACATTCTCACCGGCGTTACGGCGCGGGCCGAAGGCGATCATCGCGAATCGCAAGGGCGATTTGCGCGTAAGGAATGGGACGGCGCGAATGCTGCCCTGCCGCAGTATCTCTACGATCACACCACGCCACGCTTGCTCGCGACGCGCGGGCCTTCGGCATATATCAAGATTGCGGAAGGTTGCGATCATCCGTGCAGCTTTTGCGTGATTCCAAACCTGCGCGGGAAGTTTCGCTCCCGGCACTTTGAATCGGTGGTGGCCGAAGCCGAGCGTCTTGTTGCACAGGGCATACAGGAAATTACGCTCATCGGGCAGGATACAACCTGCTACGGCGAAGATCTCGGGCTGAAAGATGGCCTTGCCATGTTGCTCGATAAGCTCGCGAACATTGATGGATTGCGCTGGCTGCGCTTTCTCTACGCGTATCCCAACAAGATTACCGGGCGGTTGCTGGAGACGATTGCGAGGCACGGCAACATCTGCAAGTACCTCGATGTTCCCCTGCAACATGCTTCCGGGCCAGTGCTGAAGAGCATGAAGCGCGGCGCAAATGCGGATATTTTTCTGAAGACGATTGAGAAGGTTCGCGCGGCAGTGCCTGGGATTGCGTTGCGCACGTCGTTTATCGTTGGATTTCCGGGAGAGACTGAGGCCGATTTTGAGACGCTCTCAAATTTTGTTCGTGAGGCAAAATTCGACTGGCTTGGTGTGTTCGGCTACTCGGATGAAGAGGGCTCCGGCGCATTTTCATTGGGCGAGAAGCTTCCGGCAAAGGCGATTGAGCAGCGCAAGCGCGCTCTGATGCGTTTGCAGAAGGGCCTGAGCAAGAAGGCGAAGCAGCAGTGGGTAGGGCGGACGATGCACGTGCTTGTGGAAGGCGAATCTGCTGAGACGCCGCTGTTGTGGGAAGGACGCTCGCAGCTTCACGCGCCGGAGATCGACGGTACTGTCTACATCAATGACTTCGGCCCACTGGAATCGATTGTGCCGGGACGTTTTTACGAATGCGAGATCACCGAGGCGCATGACTATGATGTGGTTGCGCGCGTCATATCAGAAGCATGAGCAAAAAGGCTGCCCAAAAAGATCCTATCTTGCGGTGTCCCACGTGCAGAACGCTGGTGATGACGAGCGGTGAGGATTTTCCTTTCTGTAGCGATCGCTGCAGGCAGATCGATTTGGGAAAGTGGGCGAGTGGCGCCTATCGGATTTCCTCGCCGGTGCTCGATCCGGAAGTCTTGGAAGACTTGAAAGGATTGAAGCCTGGCCGCGAGCATGACGACGAGGAGTAAGACACTCTGGGCCTGGATTGCAGCCACCTTTTTCGGAGCAGGGTTTGGAAAGCCGGGCCCGGGAACCTGGGGATCGGTGGCGGCGGCGCTGCTCTGGCTCCTTATTGTTAGTTCCGCGCACCTCTCAGCCATTCAAACTGGAGTCGTATCCGGACTCCTTGCGTCGCTTGCCCTGTTGATCGGTATTCCTGCGGCAACGATTGTCGAGCGGGAAAGTGGACGTGAAGATCCGGGCCATGTTGTGCTGGATGAGGTTTGCGGTCAATGGATTGCGCTTGCTGCCGCTCCTGCGGACTGGCTCCATGCGCTACTGGCATTGCTCCTTTTCCGCGTCTTCGACATCATAAAACCGTGGCCAGCCCGGCAACTGGAACGGCTGCATGGCGGCGCTGGTATCATGCTCGACGATGTGGCTGCGGGTTTCTATGCATTGTTGGTCTTTCTTGTGATACACCGCTGGTGGTAAGGTTCTGCTTCTAAGAGAATAGGAAATGAGTCGCTGGTTTCGAGATATGGCCCGAACGACAAAGCCGAACCCGTCAGATACACCGAAAATCGATGCAGTCGTGCCAGGAGCGGCACTGCCGGGCGGGGAAGTCGAACTGGCTGGCTCGAATCTCGGCCCCCTCGCGATGCGGCAACCGGTAGCCATGCTTGGGCAACTGGCGGCGTCAGTTCTATTGAGCCGTCCCAAACGCCTGAAGCTGCGAGTTCCCGACGAGGCGGAGAGCGGGACGCTGCAAATTCTGCAGAACGGCGCACAGAGCAATTCGGTAAGGCTGCTGGTGGCGGGGATGATTGCGACGGATGTGCATGTGGTCGCGAATCCGGCGGTGGATAGCGAGGGGAACATCTACGCCACGCTATCCGGGCAACGCGGGCAGAGTACGCCGGTCTCCGTATTCCGCATTGCTTCGGATGGAGAACTGCGGCCCTTTGTAACCGGCATCATGAACGCCACCGGACTCGCGCTTGATCCGGAGGGCTTTCTTTACGTTTCCTCGCGCAACGATGGTACGGTCTATCGGGTCTCACCGAATGGCATTTATACGCAATTTGCTGAAGGCATGGGGATAGCCACGGGGCTGGCTTTCGATGCGGATCAGAACCTTTACGTAGGTGACCGCAGCGGCACGATCTTTAAGATCGCTCCCGACCGCCAGATTTTTGTTTTTGCCACGCTCGAGCCGAGCGTGGCTGCGTATCATCTGGCATTTGACCGTGATGGCACGCTGTTTGTCACCGGTCCGACGACATCGAGCTATGACTGCGTCCACGCCATTGATCGCGACGGCAACTCACGTGTGTTTTATCGCGGACTTGGCCGGCCGCAGGGTTTGGCTTTAGATATTGCCGGGAACGTTTATGTTGCCGCGTCATGGCATGGACGCCGCGGGGTTGTACGGATTACGCCCTCGGGAGAAGCGTCGCTGGCTGTGGCTGGTTCGGGCATCGTAGGACTGGCTTTTGTTCCCGGTGGCGATGTGATTCTCGCGACGAATACCGCCATGTATCATTTAGCTTTGGGAGTGGAAGGACTGCGCTCCTTCTGACATTTGTTTCGGCTCCCCCCTGCATGAAATGTGAAAGCATCGCCACCGGGTCTGACGCCATCTCCTCAGGACACGGTCGTTCTGAGAGGGTCATATTCGCGACGTCGGTGGAGGTTGCAGACGAGGGAAGGCAGATTGACGGACGGGGTATTGTTTGCTGCGTGATGAAGCGCTCAATGTTCTGGGGTTAGGTCCCGGCGCGACAACCACAGAGATCAAGGAGTCTTACCGCGATCTAGTGAAAGTGTGGCATCCGGATCGCTTAGGAAGCGATCCGCGACTGCGCCAGAAGGCCGAGGAGAAACTCCGGCAAATCAACGACGCGTATCGGGTTTTACAGTCTCCTCCAAAGCCGGATTCCATGCGTGTAGACGTAGTAGGTCGTCGCGATACCGGATCGTCTGCGGGCTCGAACAAGGGTGGTGCAAGATCAAGCAGAAGGATAGTCGGTTGGATTTGTAGCGGCTTAGGGATCACTGTTGTCGTTATAGCCGCGATGCTTACACTCGTGCATGACTCGCCGCGGGCTCAAGTTCCAGTCGCCCCGCAGGCACAGCCGCAGGGGTCAACCGGCGCGGAAAACCATATCGAGACTTCACCGCAGAAGCCGCCAAAGGTACCGCTGAAGAACGCGAACGGCTCAAATCATACGGCGGCGCGGTTCCGAGTCCGTCAGCTGTCGGATACGGAGGCAGCAGAACTGGAGTCGACCTGCCCGAGAGAAAAGGAGATGCGGGATCCTACTGCCTATCAGGACTGCGTCCGGGCTCAGTTGGGGGCGTTAGCCCCTGACATGTCGTCCCTCAGCGCGGATGATCGAGCCGGGATAGAATCAGCGTGCAGGAGTACAAAGATTCGAGAGGGTTCGGCTGCTTACAATCGCTGTCTGACGAGGATGATCAAGCTTCTCAATGAATCTTCTCGTCCATAAGCTGAGTCTCATAAAGTTCGGGGATCGTAAGACTGACTTTTGTTCCCGGTGGCGATGTGATTCTCGCGACGAATGCCGCCATGTATCATTTAACTTTGGGAGTGGAAGGACTGCGCTCTTTCTGACTCTCGCTTCTGCCCTCCGCACGCATGAAATGTGAAATTATCGCCATCGGGTCTGAGCTACTGACGCCCTTTCGTCAGGACACGAACTCGCTCTACCTCACGGAGCGGTTGAATGAGTTGGGCGTCGTTGTTGCGTTCAAGACCATCGTTGGGGATCGCAGAAAAGACCTGACGAATGCGATTCGCACGGCACTTGGACGAGTGGACATCATTATTACAATGGGTGGTCTGGGACCGACGGAAGATGACCTGACGCGCGAAGCGTGGGCGGATGCCCTCGGTACCGAACTCAAACGCGATGCGGACATCGTGGGACAGCTTTATGTGCGCGCGGCACAACGCCGCTGGCAGCTGACAGAAAATAATCTGAAGCAGGCAGATATGCTGGATGGCGCGCAGATGCTTGAGAATCCGCATGGCACCGCGCCGGGACAGTGGGTCGATACGGTTTTCGGTGCGCATCGCAAGCTGGGAATGCTACTGCCTGGACCTCCGAGCGAAATTAAGCCGATGTTCGATGAACAGTGCATTCCGCGGCTGCGCGAGATCGTGCCGCAACGATTCATCGCTACGCGCACTCTGAAGGCGGCGATGATCGGCGAATCGCACGCCGATGCGCGCATTGCGCCGATCTATTCACAGTTCACGGATGTGGAGACGACGATCCTAGCGCATCTCGGTGATATTCAGCTGACACTGATCTCTACGAAGTCGACGATGGAAGAAGCCGAAGCGCGCGTGAACGAATTGGCAAGCCTGATCGAAGAAGAGTTGGATGATCTGGTTTATTCTTCGGCCAAACAGAGCGAATCGCTGGAGCAAATTGTTCTTTATTACCTGGAGATGCGCGGCGCGACGCTTTCGGTGGCGGAGAGCTGCACGGGGGGATTAATCGCGGAGCGGCTGACGAGCATCGCCGGCAGCTCTCGATCGTTTCTTGGCGGTGCCGTTGTCTACAGCAACGAATTGAAGACGGAGTTTGCCGGCGTTCCGGAGGAGTTGATCGAAGAGAAAGGCGCGGTGAGCCGGGAAGTCGCGACCGCGCTGGCAGAAGGCATTCGCCGCCGCTGCCGGAGCACCTATGGCGTCGGAGTGACTGGAATTGCCGGCCCTGGCGGTGGAAACGAAGAAAAGCCAGTGGGGCTGGTCTACATCGCGATCAGTGACGGAGTGCAGACCGAAGTTGTTCAGAAGAACTTCTCCGGCGATCGAGAGCGCATCCGCTTCTATGCAAGCCAGCAGGCGCTCGACATGGTGCGTCGCCAACTCATGTAGGCATCTTCGGCTGCTACACTCATACTCGCAATGTTCGTTGTCACCTACTTAGTAATTGCGCTAGTAGCATATCTGCTGGGTTCGATCCCGTTCGGCTATGTGCTGGTGCGTCTTTTTCGCAAGGAAGATATTCGTGAGACTGGAAGCGGGAATATCGGAGCGACGAATGTCATTCGCTCGGGCGCGAAGGGGTTAGGCGCGCTTACATTTCTGCTTGATGCACTGAAGGGCTATGTTGCCGTGATGGCCGCGGGATGGTTGCTGAATCTGCATGTGCTGCAACTGGTTCCTTTGCAAGACGCTATGGCCGTTGCGGCTATGGCAGCTATCACAGGCCACATTTTTCCAGTGTGGCTCAGTTTTAGAGGCGGTAAGGGAGTGGCCACGGCATTTGGAGTATTTGTGGCCGTGGCATGGCTTGCTGCAGTTGCCGCGCTCGTGATGTTTCTGATTATCTTCGCGCTCACACGCTATGTTTCGCTAGCTTCGATTCTAGGAGCAGCTTCGTTTCCTGTCTTTGCCTTTCTCACGCCGCACTTCCCCTATTCAGGATTGATGATTGCGGTGATCTTGATTGTTCCGGCGATCATCATTGCCAAACACCACCAGAACATTCATCGTCTCCTGCGCGGCACGGAATATCGCTTCGGCAAGACTAAGGCAAGCGAGGCATGAGCCGCATTGCGGTGATGGGGACCGGTGCGTGGGGTACCGCGATTGCGCTGAGTCTTGCGCGCTGCGGCGACCATGATCTGACCTTGTGGTCGCACTCGTCTGAGGTGAGCGAGACGATTGCGGAGCGTGGCGAGAACGCGGCGTTTCTTGCGGGCTTTCCGATTCCAAAGACGATTTGCGTGACCTCGAAAATTGAGGAAGCGCTGCGCGCCGCTGAAATTGTTGTGAGCGCGATGCCGTCGCATCATGTTCGCGCTAGCTACGAGCAGTTCGCACCCCTTCTGCGTTCCGGCCAGATGCTGGTAAGTGCAACGAAAGGTATCGAAGATGAAACGTTGCTGCGCATGAGCGAAGTGATTGCGCAGGTGCTTGGCCAATTCGATCTCAGTCTGCCGGTAGGTGTGCTCAGCGGGCCATCGTTCGCGCAGGAAGTTGCAGGAGGTTCGCCCACTGCCGTTACGATCGCCTCGTACGATGCCGCGTTAGCTGTACGCATACAGCGGGAATTCGGGAGCCAGTCTTTGCGGCTCTATACAAATGATGATGTTGTTGGCGTGGAGCTGGGCGGCGCGGTTAAGAATGTGATTGCGATTGCTGCGGGCATTGTTTCTGGGCTGGGGCTTGGACATAATAGCGCGGCTGCACTGATTACGCGCGGTATTGCGGAGACAACGCGCCTTGCTATCGCATGTGGTGGCCATAGCGAGACGCTGTCTGGACTCTCGGGAATTGGCGATCTGGTGCTGACGTGTACAGGTTCGCTTTCGCGTAATCGCACGGTTGGGATCGAGTTGGGCAAGGGGCGCAAGCTGGCGGCGATTCTTGCCGGGCTGCATGGCAAGGTTGCTGAGGGCGTGCGAACGACCTCGGCGGCTCTTGGGTTGGCGCGTCGCCATCAGGTCGAGATGCCGATCACCGAGCAGGTAGCCGCGATTCTGCAGGAAGACAAATCTCCGCTTGAGGCCATGCGCGAGCTGATGTCGCGTCCGGGACGCGTCGAGTAGCTTGTTACACTCAAGACAGCATGATTCAAACGCTGTTTGGCAGCCTGAACGAACCAGAAAAGAAGAGCATATTCGACCGGATGAAAGAGGCGGTCACGCGCACGCGCGACAGCCTTGGCGAGCGGATCGAGAGCGTTATCGCGCTTACGCGCGAAGTGGACGAAGGAGCGCTCGAAGAGTTGGAGATGAGTCTGCTTGCCTCCGATCTTGGTGTGACGACGACCACTGAGATCATCGACGCGCTGCGCGAGCGTGCGAAACGTCAGCAGATTCGCGATGGTGCGGAGCTGAAAGAGCTATTGAAGGCGCAGATCAAAGGCATTCTTGATGATCAGCAGCGTCCTCCGCATGTTGTGAACTCGCCTCCAGAAGTGATCATGATGGTCGGAGTGAACGGCACCGGCAAGACGACGACTACAGGAAAACTCGCGGCTTATTTTCGAGCACAGGGCAAGAGCGTGCTGATGTGTGCCGCGGATACTTTCCGTGCCGCCGCCATTGAACAGCTTGAGGTTTGGGGACAGCGGAGCGGAGTCGAGATTATCAAGACGCGTCAGGGTGGTGATCCTTCGGCGGCGCTCTTCGATGCGCTGCAGGCGGCAAAGGCGCGCAGCAATGATGTGCTGATTGTCGATACTGCGGGACGCTTGCACACCAAGAACAGCCTGATGGCAGAACTCGACAAGATGCGGCGAACGACGCAGCGCATCGTTCCCGACGCTCCGCATGAGGTGCTGCTGGTGATGGATGCGACGACGGGTCAGAATGGTCTGCAGCAGGCGCGGTTGTTTACCGAGTCGGCCGGCGTTACGGGCATTGTGCTTACCAAGCTGGATGGCACGGCGAAGGGTGGCATCGTTGTCGCGATTGCGCGGGAGTTGGAGCTGCCTGTGCGCTTTGTTGGCGTTGGCGAGAAGATCGAGGACCTACTGCCGTTCGACAGTGCGGCATTCGTCGATTCGCTGCTTGGAGCTTAGCGTTGCCCAACGAAGCTGCTTTCCCTGCCGATCTGCAATGGATGGCTCGCGCGCTGGAACTCGCGGAGCGTTCAGTTGGGGTGTCGTCGCCGAATCCCGCGGTTGGCTGCGTTCTCGTGCAGCGCGATGGAAGCCTTGTCGGCGAGGGCTATCATGAGTACGACAAGCTCGATCATGCTGAGATTGTGGCGCTCAAACAGGCGGGAGAGAAGGCTCGCGGAGCAACGGCGTATGTGACGCTCGAGCCTTGTTCGCATCAGGGGCGGACTGGGCCTTGTGCTGATGCGCTGATCGCTGCCCAGGTGAGCCGGGTTGTGATTGCGATTGGCGATCCGAATCCTCAGGTGAATGGGCAGGGTGTTGCGAAGCTGTGGGCAGGCGGTATCTTTGTCACGACGGATGTTCTGCGGGATGAGGCGCGCGCTCTGAATGATGGGTTTGCGAAGTACATCCAACATCGTTTGCCTTTCGTGACGTTGAAGGCGGGTGTGTCGTTGGATGGTCGGATTGCTCCAGGTCATGTTCCGATGGGGCAGACGCATTACATTACGAGCGAAGCGTCGCGCGCGGCGGCGCAGCGGATGCGGCACGCTTCCGATGCGGTGATTACCGGCGTTGATACTGTGATTGCCGACGATCCGCTGCTGACGGATCGCAGCGGATTGCCACGGCGCAGGCCGTTGCTGCGGGTGGTGCTGGATTCCTCATTGCGATTGCCTGTCAGCTCGAAGCTGGTCAAGTCGGCGCAGGGCGACTTGCTGATCTTTCATGCATCGCCTGCTTCCGATCGTGTTTGGGGCCTCGAAGATGCTGGGGTTCGATTGGAGCGCCTCGAGGCGGTTGATGGTCATGTTTCGCTTCCGCACGTCTTGAAGCGGCTCGGCGAGATGCAGGTGCTGAGCGCGATGCTCGAGGCTGGTTCGCGCCTCAACAGCGCGGCTCTGGCGCAGGGGATCGTGGATAAGCTGTGTCTGTTCTATGCGCCTCGGTTTCTTGGCTCAGATGCTGTTCCGCTGCTGGCTGATGGCGGGCGAATCGAACCGGCGATGAAGCGCATCTCATGGAAGGCTATTGGCGATGATGTCTGCTTTGAAGGCTATCTTCATAACCCTTGGAATTAATCGATGTTTACTGGACTGATTGAGGCGACGGGAAAAATTTTGAGCGTTGTGGAACGGGCCGGGACGCGGCGGGTTGCCGTGTCGGCTCCCGGCCTGGCGGAGCGGCTGCGGACGGGCGATTCGGTTGCCGTGAGTGGGACTTGCCTCACTGCTCTGGATATTTCGGTCGATCCTCCGATGTTTCATGCCGATCTGGCGGCGGAGACGGTGGCCCGGACGTCGCTGGCGGGGCTCAGGCCGGGAACAGTGGTGAACCTGGAGTTGCCGACACCTGCGGGGACGCCGCTGGGCGGGCATGTCGTCCAAGGGCATGTGGATGCGACCGGGACGTTGCTGGGGCTTGAGCCGGTTTCGCCCGATGCCGATCCCTCAAAGACCGACTGGTGGTTGCGCGTGGCGGTTCCGGAGAGCGTGGCGCGCTATGTGGTCGAAAAGGGGTCGATTGCCATTGAGGGAATCAGCCTGACTGTGGCCAAATTCGACGGTTTAAGCGTCACTATTGCGGTCATTCCGCACACTTACGCGCATACCAATCTGCACACGCTCAAGGCTGGCGATCCGGTGAATCTGGAAGCGGATGTGATGATAAAGTTCTTCGAGCAGCGGCAGAAGTCTGCTCCTGAGTTCGAGTTGACGCTCGATTACTTGATTGCGAACGGGTATTGACCCGGGTATCCCCCTCCCCTCCTATTTTCAGGCTTCCTTTATTTTTCAATACTTTAGCGGGGGATCATCCCCCGCTATCCGTTTGATTCGAATGGGATTAGGGTGTTTCTAGTGTTTTCAATGCTTTAGCTGGGGGTCCCAGGAAAACCCAGCGCTAAAGCCACCTTAGCTCCACTGATCTTATTCACCGGCCTGAAGGCCAGTGCTTCTACCCCACCTTGCTTCGCAAGGCCTTCGATTTTCCGGAAGCTGCGTTTATGCCCTGCTGCACTTCAGCCGGATTCCCGCTTGCTGGCGGCCAGATGAGCTTGATCCCTTTGGGATTTCTGTGCCCCTATATCCAGAATAGCAGCTTCAACGAAATAACACGCCAAAGCCGCTATCGCCGTAAGGCATTATTTTTCATTGATTTGAGCGAGCTGTTTACTCGCTGAGTACTTGACAGCTTCAATTGGATCGTTGGGATTCTTCCTCCCGATGGTCGCCAGACTGACGGCATATTTGAGACTGCGAGACTTGGATGTAGACAGGCTACTGCTGCGGTTGTAGAGTGTCTACATCTTATGGCGAAGGAAATTTACAAGAACAGGATCGAGCTGTTGCAGGGGACGCTGGACATGCTGATTCTGCAGACGCTGCAGTGGGGGCCACAGCATGGGTACGGCATCAGCCAGGCGATTCGGGCGAGCTCGGGTGAGGTGCTGCAGGTGGAGACGGGGTCACTGTATCCGGCGCTGCATCGGCTGGAGCGGCAGAAGTGGGTCGAGTCGGAGTGGCGGGTTACGGAGAGCAAGCAGAAGGCGAAGTATTACCGGATTACGGCGGCGGGGAAGGAGCAGCTGGCGGAGAACCGTGATCGATGGGAGCAGATGGTGGCGGCGATTGGCGGAGTGCTGGGCACGGACTGCGGCTGATTGTGTGGATTGCTTTCCCACCCTTTCGCAAAATGCGCGAAAGGATGGGGCACCCATTGTTGCTCCCGGTGTGGTGTGATCCCACATCTTTTCAAGATGTGGGGCACCCTTGTCTGGGCTGCCATTTAGGAGGGCAAAAGCGGTCGTTGCTACGCAACGATTCGCACAAACTTTGTTCGTGCGGGTCCTTCGGCTAGGCGCCTACGGCGCTTCGCTCAGGATGACAGCGGTGAGAGTGGGAGATAGAGAGTGATGAGGTGGCGGCGGAAGAGGAACGAACTGGATGCGGAGATTGAGGCGCATTTCCGCATGGCCGTGGCGGAGCGGGTGATGCGCGGGGAAGATGAAGCGGCTGCACGCCGTGCAGTGGAGCGCGAGATAGGGAATGTCGCTCTCGTTAAGGATGTGGCTCGTGAGGCGTGGGGATGGGTGTGGCTGGAGCGGCTGCTGCAGGATGTGCGCTATGCGGTTCGGCAGCTGCGGAAATCGCCTGCGTTTGCGGTGACAGTGATTGCGACGCTGGCGCTGGGGATTGCTGCTCCCGCGGCCATGTTTACGGTTGTCGACCGGGTGATGTTGCGGCCGCTGCCTTATAGAGATGCGGGCAGACTTGTTTATATCAACGATGCGAGCCAGAGAAATGAGCACGATTACAGAGCCGGCGCGCCGTATCTCGATCTGGAGGAGTGGCGGAAGTGGAGCAGGAGCTTCGAGAGCATCGGATTTTTTGTGCAGGCGAACGGGCGGAATTTTCTCGAAGGAAAAACGGTGACAGAAGGCGTGGCCTTCTACAAGGTGAGCGCGAATTTATTCGGCGTGCTCGGAACTGCTCCGGCGCTGGGGCGTGATTTCCGCAACGATCCGGATGGGTTTGCAAAGAACGCCGATGAAAGGAGCGTGGTCATCAGTGATGCTCTTTGGCGGTCGATGTTTGGCGGCGAGCCGAACGTTCTGGGTCAGTCGGTAAAGATCAGCGGCGAGCCTTATGTGGTGGTGGGTGTCATGCCGCGCGGATTTTCTTTTCCCTTCGATCCGGAGACTCCGGAGGTGTGGAGCCTGGCGCAGTTGGGTGATACGGACAATGGTCGCACGGATGGAACGCCACTGTACACCGTGCTTGGACGGTTGAATTCCGGCGTGAGGGCCGCGCAGGGGGAAGCGGAGCTGACGACGCTGCAGAAGCAGATTGCGGTTGGATATGTAGATCCTGAGATACGGCAAGAGCGTTCCGGAGTATGGATTGGAAGCTATTCCGGATCGTTAGTTGAGAAAGACACGAAGCGCGCGTTGGAAATGTTGCTGGCTGCTTCAGGCGTGCTCTGGCTGATTGCCTGCGTGAATGTGACGAATCTTCTGCTGGCGCGCGCGATGGTGCGCCAGCGCGAAGTTGCCGTGCGTGGCGCTCTGGGCGCGGGACGGTGGCGCATCATGCAGCAGTTTATGGCGGAGGGATTGCTGCTGAGCGGATGCGGCGCACTGATCGGGATTGGGCTGGCGCTGATAGCGGTCAAATTGTTTGCTGGCGGAATCAAGCATCATCTGCCGTTTCCGGTGGCAATTGCTCCGGACTGGCGGATGATTGCCGGGCTGTTGTTGCTGACGGTTGTTTCTGCGCTGGTTTCGTCGATCTGGCCAGCATGGATGGCGGCACATGCTCCGATTGAACCGGCGTTGAAGCAGGGTGGACTGCAGGCAGGGAACGCGCGCGGACAACATCGTATGCGCGGTGTGTTGGTGGTGGTTGAGATTGCTTTGTCGCTGACGTTGCTGGTCGGTTGCGGGTTGTTGCTGAGGACGATCTATGCGCTGCGGCATGTGCCGCTTGGATTTCGTACCGACCGTATCATTGTGGCGAATTTGCATATCCCCGGTTACAAATTCGGGGGCCAGAACATGACGCATAGTCTTTATCTACCGCTGCTGGAGCGAGCGAAGCACTTGCCGGGCGTGCAATCCGCGGGGCTGATGACGGAGGTGCCGCTGGGAGGGACATTCAATATTCATCTTGAATTGAAGATGGACGCTTCGCAGTCTCCGAACAGAAAATCGTGGAAAGTAGTCAGTCTGCTGAAAGCTGCGACACCGGATTTGCAACAGGTATTTGGTTTCAAGATGTTGGCAGGGCGTTTTTTCAATCAGCAGGATACGCCATCGTCGCAGCCGGTATTCGTCGTCAATCGCGCCTTTGCTCGAGAGTATTCACCAGACCAGCAGGACTTGAGCAAGGTAATCGGAATGAAGCTGTGGCACATTACTGAGGGGAAAGATGCAGAGATTGTAGGCGTGCTTGACGACATGCGGCAAAGTGCGGTCGCTGAGCCATCGACGCCGGAGATTGAGGCCTCGATTTCGCAGATCACCCCTGAGAGCGGAGTTTATAAGACGCTGGAGGGGATTGCGATGGATCTGGCGGTGCGTACGGATCGCGATCCGAAGGTGATGATTCCCGAGTTGCGCGAGGTGTTAAGGCAGGCTGATCCGGCGCTTGCTGGGAGCAACTTTACGACTATGAACCAGGTGGTCGAGGATTCGTTTGGCAGCCAGCGGCTGGCGGCGCATCTGCTGGAGATTTTTGGCGGGTCGGCGCTGCTGTTGTGCGTGGCGGGATTGTATGGGTTGCTGGCTTATGTTGTTTCGCAGCGGACGCGCGAGCTTGGCGTGCGTCTCGCGCTGGGGGCGCAGCGCGGCGATCTGCTGTGGCTGGTGTTGCGGCAGGCTTCGGTGATGCTTGTTTCTGGTGTGGTGATTGGGCTGGGGCTGGCTCTCGCTTCGGGGCGGGTGGTGCGGAGTTATCTGTATGGGGTGAGTGCTCGGGATGGTTGGACGCTTGGGTTTGTGGCTTTGACTTTGATGTCGATTGGGTTACTTGCGGCCTATTTGCCGGCGCGACGGGCGGCTATGGTGAACCCTATGGAGGCGCTTCGGGCTGAGTGAAGTTCGTGCTTTTCCACCCTTTCGCAAAGTGGGCGAAAGGATGGGGTACCCGTATTCGTGCTACCGCGGAGAGGAAAGTGCAGGTCCTTCGCTGCGCACAGGATGACATCGTTTTAAGTGCGTGCTGACGAGGAAGAGCGTTACTGAGGCGCTCAGGGCTGAGTGAGGGTTCGTGCTTTCCCACCCTTTCGCAAATTGCGCGAAAGGATGGGGCACCCGGCTTTCTTGCTCTGTTCAGGAGGAGTAAAAAGCGGTCGTTGCGTAGCAACGATTCGCACGAACACTGTTCTTGCGGGTCCCTTCGGCGAGCTCAGGGCAGGCTCTTCGACTCCACTACGATTCGCTCAGGATGACGGCGTTTCAGGCATGTGCTGACGCGGACGAAAGGCCCCACCCTGACCTTGTCAGGATGGGGCACCCGGTGTATTGCTTAATACGCCTGCAGTTGTTCGATGGGCAGGCGGATCTGGAAGCAGGTAGCTCCGGGCTCGGATTGGACGCGCACGTAGCCGCGGTGTTTGCGGATCGTGCGCTGCACGGAGTCGAGCCCGAGGCCCAGGCCGAGGCCCGGTGCTTTCGTGGTGAAGAACGGCTCGAAGATGCGGTCCTGCAACTCGGGCGGGATGCCGGGGCCGTCGTCCCACACTTCGATGAGCAGCATGTCGCCGGAGACGTGGACGCTGAGCGTGATCTTGCCGCGGTCGGCGATGGCGTCGAGCGCGTTTTCGAGGAGCGCCATCCAGACCTGGTTGAGTTCGCTGGCGTAGGCGCTGATGTGCGGGAGGTCGGGCGCGTAGCGGCGTTCGATCTCGACGTGCTGCAAACGCGACTGCAACATGGTCAGCGTATTTTCGAGACCCGTCGGGATGTCGATCTCCTGGATGGGCGCCTGGTCCATGTAGGAGTAATCTTTGACGGCGCGGATGAGATCGAAGATGCGGTTGGTGGAGTCGAGCATGGCTTCGGCCATGCCACGCGCGCGCAGCGAGGAGGCGAGCTGCGTGAGGACTACGGTGATGGCATCAGCGTCAAGAAAGCCGGTGAGGCACTCGAGGGCATCCGGCGTGACGCCTGCTTCGGCAAGCTCGGGTGCGATTCTCCACGAATCTTCTACTTTGTGATCGCGCAGCCACGTGGAGAGTTGATCTTCGCGCGTAGCGATGTCTTCGGTCTTGCCGCGGACTTCCTTAGCGTGCGCGTGCACGGCGTCCTGCCACTTGCGTACGACGAGCAGATGCGACTCAGAGAGGCAAAGACCGCCGAGGCGAAACTTTTCGTGTCCGTAGACATGGAGCTCATCGAGCAGACCGGATGCGGCACGTTGCGCGGCTGACGCTGGATTGTTGAGTTCGTGCGCGAGGTTCCCGGCGAGCTTGCCGAGCGCGTTGAGCTTTTCCGTCTGCTGCTCCATGCGGGTGATTTCGCGCACCCGATCAAGGAGCACGGAGACACAGCGCTGGGTCATGGACGGGAGGGCTGCGATCATCTCGGGGAAAATGGATTTTGGATAGCGCAGACCCCAGGTCTTGGCAACAGCGTAGCCGTGGCCTCCGTAGGTCTTCATGCGCGAGTACGGCATAAGGCCGGTGATCTGGCCTGAACGCCCGATCCAGAACGCAGCCGGGCCGCCGTGCTCGCGGCGAACGTGGACTTCGCCTTTGAGCATGATGGTCATTTCGTTTGCGGGGTCACCTTCGCGGAAGATGGTCTCGCCCGGTTCCACGAAACGCTCAATGCCGTGAGTTGCCAGCCACTCGTATTCGAACTCCTCCATGCCTTGCAGCTGTTGGACGCGCTTGAGCGCGGCGACGATCTCGCTGATAGGAGTCGGATTTCTGGGTGCAAGACTCTCGGGGGCAGTTACGGTGCTAGCGATATTCATAGACGTTACCTATCTCGATGCTACATGTTAGCCCAGGATTCATTGAATCGGCGTCAAGAAACCGTTGAATCGCGCTAATTGGCGTGCGGACGTTGCATTTCAAGCTTTCGATCGGGCATGGCATCTATAAGACTATTGAGGCGGCTAATGGTTACAGTGTTTGGACTGCGCAGTTTGATCGCGCCGTCTTCGCCCAGGAGCAAGACTGTAAATTGATTTTCTGCGATCTGGAAACGGCTGCGGATGGATGTGAGTTCTTTTTCGCTGAGGAGCGCGTAGGGGGTATCGAGCGGCGGCTGGTAGCCTGTGGATTTCGCAAAGACCGGGACGAAGAGTACGAAGCGATCCAGCATATCGTCGGCTGCTTCGTCGAGCGTGGACTGCTGCTGGATGAGGCGCGAGTCGGTTGCACTGGGGCTGAAGACGAGCAGCGGGCGATAACATCGACGCATCTGCGTGAGGGTGGTTGGCTTAAGTACGCAGTCTGGACGGGCCTGTGCTTGTGTGAACGCAGGAGCGAGAAGAAGTATGGCGAGAGGAAAGAGATGCTTCGTCATACGCTTTAACTCTTATTGATTATTTTATTAGATGAAATTTGTGTGGCTTTGTATCCACTAAGTTCAAACTACACGCAATACGCGGCAATGGATGCAAAAAGCAGATCCTTCGCGTTGCTCAGGATGACAGCTTGTCAGGTGGCGGTATGCAGAGTCCCGCATCTCACTGAAATGTCGGAGGAGCCATTGTTCGTGCTACTTGATGTCCACCGCAGGTCTTTCGACTCCGCTTCGCTCATGACAATCGTTAAAAAAAATACCCCATCTTGATTTTCGTCAGGATGGGGCACCCGGTTTCACGCCTGGACGGGTTCGGGTTGTGCGGCCTGCGGCGCGCCATCCTTTACGACGACAGGATCGAGGAAAGGCATGGCGGAGCGCAGCTCGGCGCCCACGGTTTCGATCAGGTGCTTGGCTTCTTCTTTACGGATCGCGTCGAATTTCTTGCGGCCAGTCTTGTTTTCTTCGATGAAGTTCTTCGCGAAGGTTCCATCTTGAATTTCGGCGAGCAGCTTCTTCATCGCGGCGCGGGTCTCGCTGGTGACAATTTGCGGGCCAGCGGTGTAGTCGCCGTATTCGGCTGTGTTTGAGATGGAGTAGCGCATGTAGGCGAGGCCGCCACGATACATGAGGTCTACGATGAGCTTCAGCTCATGCAGGCACTCAAAGTAAGCGAGCTCGGGCTGGTAGCCAGCTTCGACAAGGGTCTCGAATCCCGCCTTGACGAGAGCAGCTGTGCCCCCGCAGAGAACGGCCTGCTCGCCAAAGAGGTCGGTTTCGGTCTCTTCCTTGAAAGTGGTTTCGAGCACGCCGGCGCGGGTGCAGCCGATGCCTTTGGCGTAGGAGAGCGCGAGAGCGAGCGCGTTGCCGCTGGCGTTCTGCTCGACGGCGACGAGGCCCGGTGTGCCTCCGCCCTCGGTGAAGACTTCGCGCACCCGATGGCCGGGGGCCTTGGGCGCCACGAGGAAGACATCGACGCCGGCGGGAGGCTTGATGGTGCCGTAGCGGATGTTGAATCCGTGCGCGAAGACGAGGGCCTTGCCGGGTGTGAGGTACGGCTCGACTTCCTTTGCATAGACCTCGGCCTGGGTTTCGTCGGGCGTGAGGATCATGATGACATCGCCCCACTTGGCTGCGTCGGCGATGGAGGTGACTTCGAGGCCGGCCTTCTTTGCCTTGTCGACGGACTTGCTGTTGGTTGGCAGGCCGACGCGCACCTGAACGCCGGAGTCCTTGAGATTGAGGGCGTGCGCGTGTCCTTGTGAGCCGTAGCCGATGATGGCGACTTTCTTCCCCTGAATGATGGAGAGATCCGCGTCGTGGTCGTGATACGTCTTTGCCATTCTTTTTCCCTTCGTTTGAATAGACCGGGGCTGAAGCCCCTCTCTTGTGAAATCTCTTATTCGCCGGGCTAAATCACCCCAGAACGCGAACATCGCACGTTCGGGGACCCCGATCAGCCCGGTGCTTCTACCTTCTCTGAGCTTTGCGAGGTATCCATGATTCCGATTCAGCGCTCATCTTTTCAGATTCTTCCTCCCGTTGGTCGTCAGAATGACGGGCTGGATGAGAAATGTGATTGAGCCGAATACAGCGTTCGGTTTGTATTCTGCTTCGTACAGCCTACTTCTGAAAATTCGACTCTTCTTCTACCAGGTCGAAGACGGCGGTGTTCTTTGTTTCGTTCTCCGGCTCGGTGGCAACGCGCATGGCTTCAAGGACGCGGCTGGTGTGATGGCCGCGGCGCATGACCATGCGTCCGGTGCGCGAGACTTCGAGGATCGGGTCGCCGCTTTCAATCAGGACCTGGATGAGCCCTTCGATCTTGCTTTCGACGCCTGTGATTTCGATCATCAGCGATTCGGGCGCGAGGTCGACGATACGCGCGCGGAAGACTTCGACGAGTTCGAAAATGTGCGAGCGCGTCTTGGGCGTGGCTCCGACCTTGATGAGCGCGAGCTCGCGACTGACGTTCGCGACCTGATCCATGTCGTCGACTTCGAGGACGTTTTCGAGCTTGTACAGGCTGGCCATGATGCGGTGACCGGCCGAAGTGGAGGAATGAGCGACGATTGTCATGCGCGAGATTCCTGGTCGCTCGGATCGGCCGACCGTCAACGAGACGATGTTGACGTTGAGACGGCGAAAGAGCGAGGAAACGCGCGTGAGCACGCCGGGCTTGTCTTCTACGAGTGCGACGAATGTATGCAGCATGGTTACAAATTGGTCCTTATGCGTCTTCTGCTGTTTCAATCATGGGGTTGTCAGGCCGGCGGATCATTTCATGCAGTGCCGATCCTGCGGCCACCATCGGGTAAACGGAATCTTCTTTTTCCACCAGAAAGTTTATGAGAAACGGCGCGTTGGATGCACGCGCGCTTTTGACGGCTGACTCAACTTCTGAACGTGTACGGACGGTAGCGCCGGGGATGCCGTGCGCGTCGGCCAGCTTTACATAGTCAGGGCTGAGGATAGGCGAAGAGGCATAGTTCTTCTCGTAGATGAACTCCTGCCACTGACGCACCATGCCGAGGAAGCCGTTGTTGATGACGGCGATGTTAATGTCGAGGTTCTCCTGCGCGATAGTCGAGAGTTCAGGGGAGGTCATCTGAAAGCCGCCGTCGCCGGCAATGACCCAGACTTCTTTCTCAGGGCAGGCGATTTTCGCGCCGATGGCTGCGGGTAGAGCATAGCCCATGGTGCCGAGGCCACCGGAGGTGATGAGCGTGCGCGGCTGGTCGTGCTTGTAGTACTGCGCTTCCCACATCTGGTGCTGGCCCACGTCGGTGACGACGATGGCTTTGCCGTCGGTCGCGTTCCAGAGGTCGTTGATTACGTGCGCGGCATAGAGATGGCCGTTGTCGGGCAGGTTCTTGATGTCGCGTACAGCGCACTCGCCCTTGCTCGCGTTGACTTCGCGCAGCCACGGTGAGCTTGTGCGCGCGGAGAGATGCGGCAGGAGAATTTCGAGAATCTGCTTGAGATCGCCGATAAGGGCGACATCGACCTTTACGTTCTTATTGATTTCGGCGGGGTCGATCTCGATGTGAATCTTCTTCGCCTTGGGCGCATAGGTGACGAGGGTGCCGGTAACGCGGTCGTCGAAACGCATGCCGCATGCGATGAGCAGGTCGGCTTTCTGAATTGCTTCGTTGACCCAGGCTTCGCCGTGCATGCCCATCATGCCAAGGGAGAGTGCGTGGGATGCAGGGAAGCAGCCGAGGCCGAGGAGCGTGCAGGCTATGGGAATCTGCATGCGCTCGGCGAGCGTGCGAACCTGCTCGTAGGCTTCGGACTGGATGACGCCGTGTCCGGCTAGGATAACGGGGCGCTTCGCTTCGCGAATAAGGCGGGCTGCGTCGGCGATGGAGTCGGCGTTGTGGCCGCGCATCGGGTGCGGGCGATATGCTTTGGGCGCGGCGGCTTCGAAACTGTAGTCAGCGGAGCCCTGCTGCGCGTCTTTGGTGATGTCGACGAGGACTGGGCCGGGGCGTCCGGAGCGCGCGATGAGGAAGGCTTCGCGCAAAGCGGGCGCGATGTCCTCCGCACGCGTGACGAGATAATTGTGCTTGGTGATGGGCAGGGTGATGCCGGTGATGTCTACTTCCTGGAAGGCATCACTGCCGAGCACTTTGCTTGAAACCTGTCCGGTGATGCAGACGATGGGCACGGAATCCATCATGGCGGTGGCGAGGCCGGTGACCATGTTGGTGGCTCCGGGGCCGGAGGTTGCGATGGCCACGCCAACGCGGCCTGAAGCGCGCGCGTAGCCGTCGGCCATGTGCGTTGCGCCCTGCTCATGCCGCACGAGAATGTGGCGGATGGGGAATTTGCGCATCGCGTCATAGATAGGCAGAATGGCCCCGCCGGGGTAGCCGAAGACATCGCTTACACCCTCGCCGACGAGCGTGGCCCAGGTGATTTCTGAGCCGGTGAGGCGAGTGGTGTTGGGCGATGGTGAGTCGTTTTGTGAGCTGTTGCTCATTGTTGGCGGACTCCTTTATTTTTCTTCCTGCCGGTTGAGTACAGAATCCGACGATATTGATTTATCTTTCATCGTTCAGATTCTTCCTCCCTTTGGTCGTCAGAATGACGGCTCTGAAATTAGTTAGTGACTGCGCCTCTTGATGCTGAGGAGACGGTGTCGGCGTACTTGCGGAAGACGCCGCGCTTGAACTTCGGCTCGGGAGCCCTCCAGTTCTGTAACCGTGACTGTAACTCTTTCTCGGAGATCTCGACATCGAGCTTGCGGTTGGGGATATCGAAGTGGATGATGTCGCCTTCTTGAATGGCTGCGATGGGGCCGCCGACTGCGGCTTCCGGCGCAACGTGCCCGACCATGAGGCCGCGGGTGGCTCCGGAGAAGCGGCCATCGGTGAGCAGGGCGACGGTTTCCGACAATTCGGGAATGGCGACGAGCGCGGCGGTGATCTGAAGCATTTCGCGCATGCCGGGGCCTCCCTTGGGGCCTTCGTAGCGGATGACGAGGACTTCATTCGGCTTGATGCTTTCTGTATCGACGGCGCGGAAGGCATCTTCTTCGCAGTCGAAGACGCGCGCGGGACCGCGGTGCTCAAGGCGATTGTGACCTGCGACCTTGATGACGCAGCCTTCGGGTGCGAGATTGCCTTTGAGGATGACGAGGCCACCCGTAGGTTTGATCGGCGACGAGACGGGATGGATCACATCCTGATCGGGCGCTTCGACGGCGTCGGCTGCTTCTTCGGCAATGGTGCGACCGGTGACGTGGATCGAGCCCTTGTGGAGCAGGGCGGCTTCGATGAGGCGCGCTGCAAGCAGACGGCTGCCGCCTGCGTTGTGATAGTCGGGTGCGACATACTTGCCGCCGGGCTTGAGGTCGCAGAGCAGCGGCGTATTGCGGCTGATGCGGTCGAAGTCATCGACGGTGAGCTTGACGCCGACTTCATTGGCGATGGCGATCAGGTGGAGCACGGCGTTGGTGGATCCACCGGAGGCGGCGACGGCGGTGATGGCGTTTTCTAGCGACTCACGCGTGATGATCTGGCTGGGGCGCAGGTCGCGGCGGGCGAGTTCCATGACCATCGCTCCGGCCTTGCGTGCGGCGGCGTGCTTTTCCGGAACAAAGGCGGGCACCCCTGACAAGCCGATAGGCGAGATGCCGAGGAATTCGCAGGCCATAGCCATGGTGTTGGCGGTGAACTGGCCGCCACAGGCTCCGACGCCGGGGCAAGCGTTGGCTTCGACAGCTTCGAGCCCGGCGTCGCTGAGTTTTCCGGCAGAGTGCGCGCCGATGGCTTCGTAGACATCCTGAATGGTGATGACTTTGCCATCGAGATGACCGGGGGCGATGGAGCCGCCGTAGAGCATGAGGCCGGGGATGTTGAGGCGTGCGAGCGCCATGACGGTGCCGGGCATGTTCTTGTCGCATCCGGCGATGCAGATCAGGCCGTCGAAGAGATTGCCGCGCGAGACGAGCTCAATGGAGTCGGCGATGACCTCGCGGCTGATCAGCGAGGCCTTCATGCCTTCCGTGCCCATGGTGATGCCGTCGGAGATGGTAACGGTGTTGAATTCCATCGGAGTGCCGCCTGCGTCGCGCACGCCTTGTTTTACCGCTTCGGCTATTGTCCGGAGATGGAAGTTGCAGGGGCCGATTTCCGTCCAGGTGTTGGCGATGCCGATGATGGGCTTGTGCAGGTCTTCAGGAGTGA
The DNA here is from genome assembly GCF_014274465.1 of Alloacidobacterium dinghuense. Lineage (NCBI taxonomy): Bacteria > Pseudomonadati > Acidobacteriota > Terriglobia > Terriglobales > Acidobacteriaceae > Alloacidobacterium > Alloacidobacterium dinghuense. The sequence continues at coordinate 220,093 of NZ_CP060394.1, forward strand.
AGCCGACGCTGCGAAACATGGCGCGCGCTCCGGCGCGGCTGGGGCCTTCGGTGAGTGCTCCGCTCTTCCATTTCGGGTCTTGAGTTTTGCCGTTCTGGCTCAAATCATCTCTCCGTGTGGTTATGCTCTGGGGGTGAGCCAGAACTTTTCGTTGTGCTGCGTTTCAAAAGCGTCGAGTGCGGCGGCGTGGCGCAGGGTCAGGCCGATGTCGTCGAGCCCTTCGAGCAGGCAATAGCGGCGAAAGGGATCGATGGAAAATTTTGCTTCGAAGCCGTGGTCGTCATGGATGGTTTCGTCTTCCAGCGAGACGTGGAGCTTATAATTCTCAGTTTTTGCGGCGCGGTCGAGCAGCGTCTGCACCTGTTCTTCCGGCAGCGTAATCAGCAGAATGCCGTTCTTACCGGCGTTTGAGTGAAAGATGTCAGCGAAGGACGGCGCGATAACACAGCGGAAGCCGTAGTCGGACAGCGCCCATGCGGCGTGCTCGCGCGATGATCCGCAGCCAAAGTTTTTGGCGGTGACGAGAATCTGCGAGTCTTTATAGCGCGGCTGGTTGATTTCGAAGTTTGGGTCCTGCCGCCAGTCGAAGAAGAGAAACTCGCCGTAGCCGGTGCGCTCGATGCGCTTAAGGAATTGCTTGGGAATGATCTGATCAGTGTCGACGTTCACGCGGTCGAGCGGCGTAACAACGGATGTGAGTTTGCGGAATGGCTGCATTATGCCAGCACCTCCTCGCCTTTGTATTCCCATTGGCGGATATCAGTGAAGTGGCCGGTGACGGCTGCGGCTGCGGCCATCTCCGGGCTGACGAGGTGAGTGCGTCCGCCGCGCCCCTGGCGGCCTTCGAAGTTGCGGTTGCTGGTCGAGGCGCAGCGCTCGCCGGGCTGCAGGATGTCGGGGTTCATTCCCAAACACATGGAGCAGCCGGGCTCGCGCCATTCGAAGCCTGCTTCGAGGAAGATTTTGTTGAGACCTTCTTTTTCTGCTTGCTCTTTCACCTGATGCGAGCCGGGAACAACCATGGCGCGCACATGGGAGTTCACGTGATATCCGGTGACGACTTTGGCGGCGGCACGCAGGTCTTCAATGCGCGAGTTGGTACAGGAGCCGATGAAGACACGGTCGATGGGGATCTCTTCGATGGCCGTGCCGGGTTTCAGGTCCATGTATTCGAGCGCGCGCTGGAAAGCCCTTTTATCCGACTCAGATGCTTTCAATGGATCAGGTACGCTGCCGGTGATTGGGACAACCATGCCGGGGTTGGTTCCCCATGTGACATAGGGTGTGAGGCCCTCAGCCTTAATGACAAGTTCGCGGTCGAACTTTGCGCCCGGATCAGATTTCAGCTCGCGCCACTCGGCAACGGCTTCTTCCCACTTTGCACCTTGCGGAGCGGAGCGGCGACCCTTGAGATACGCGAAGGTCGTATCGTCGGGAGCGATCATGCCGGCGCGCGCGCCAGCTTCGATGCTCATGTTGCAAATGGTCATGCGGCCTTCCATCGAGAGCGCGCGGATGGCAGAGCCGGCGTATTCGACGACGTGGCCGGTGGCCCCGTCGGTGCCGATGCGGCCGATGATGCCGAGGACGATGTCTTTTGCGGTAACGCCTTGCGACAGTTCACCTTCAACGGAGATGCGGAATGTCTTCGGCTTTGATTGCTGCAGGCACTGCGTCGCCATGACGTGCTCGACTTCGGATGTGCCGATGCCGAAGGCCAGAGCTCCGAAGGCTCCGTGGGTCGAGGTGTGCGAGTCGCCGCAGACGATGGTCATGCCCGGCTTGGTGAGTCCGAGTTCGGGGCCGATGACGTGGACGATGCCCTGGTTCGGGGATTGAATGTCGTATAGCTCGACGCCGAATTCCTTGCAGTTCTTGCGCAGCGTGTCGATTTGCTTGGCGGCGATGGCGTCTTCGATGATGAGCCGATTCGGTGTTGTCGGAACATTGTGATCGACGGTGGCCACAGTGCGGTCGGGGCGGCGGAGCTTGCGTCCAGCCATGCGGAGACCGTCGAATGCCTGCGGCGAGGTGACTTCGTGGACGAGATGGAGGTCGATGTAGAGCAGCGTGGGCTCGTTTGCGGGTTCGGCGACAAGGTGCTGTTCCCAGACTTTTTCGAAGAGTGTTTTTTGATGCGACATCTTGAATTGGACCTCTGTTGTTGCACGGGGCTAAAGCCCCTTTCTTCCTGTCCTTAATTCACCGGCCTAAAGGCCGGTGCTTTTACCCTTAATTTTGTGCGCCGTCTCCGATGGCGGTTTTATTCTTGTCCTTCTGTGTGGAGTGCAGAATCTGACGATTGTGTTCTAACTGACATCGCTGAGATTCTTCGTCGCTTCGCTCCTCAGAGTGACGGCCTTCAAAAAAAATCAATTACACGGCGTGCATGGCTTGCCGTTTGTCGATGATTTCGTTCAATGCTTCATGCACCTGCTTGCCCATTGCTTGTGTGGAGAGGATCATCTTCTTGTCCTTCTCGCTGCGGGCGAGGTCGGCGGTGCGATAGCCCTGCTCCAGAACTTTGCGGACTGCGGTTTCAATGGCCAGCGCATCCTGTTCGAGATTTGCCGAGTGGCGCAGCAGCATGGCCGCGGTCAGAATTGCGCCCAGCGGATTGGCGAGGCCCTTGCCTGCAATGTCCGGCGCGGAGCCGTGAACGGGCTCATATAAATTAACCTGTCCGCCGATGGTCGCCGAGGGCAGCATGCCGAGCGATCCGGTGATAACGGCGGACTCGTCGGAGAGGATGTCGCCGAAGAGGTTTTCGGTAAGCACCACGTCGTAGGTGCGCGGCGTATTCATCAGGTGCATGGACATGGCGTCGACGTATTGGTGCTCAAGGGTGACGTCGGGAAAATCCTTTGCGACTTCGGATACGGTTGCGCGCCATAGCTGCGAGACTTCAAGGACATTTGCCTTGTCGACCGAGGTGACTTTTTTCCGCCGATTCTGAGCGAGATTGAAGGCCACGCGGGCGACGCGAACGACTTCGTCGCGGGTATAGCGCATCGTGTTCCATGCTGAGCCGGCTTCGCGATCCCACTGGCGCGGCTCTCCGAAGTAAAGGCCGCCAAGAAGCTCGCGAACGAAGATGATGTCGGCTCCGTCGATGACTTCGGGTTTGAGCGGCGAGTTGGCAGCGAGTGCAGGATGGGCAAACGCTGGGCGGAGATTGGCGAATCCTCCGAGTGCCTGGCGGATTTGCAGAAGGCCAGCTTCGGGGCGGCGGTCGGGGGGGAGGGAATTGAATTCATTGCCGCCGACGGCTCCGAGCAGGACGGCATCGCTTTCGAGAGCGATATCGAGCGTGGACGTGGGGAGAGGAGTTCCGTGTGCTTTGATGGCGGCGCCGCCGATGAGGGCTTCGTGGAATTCGAAGTCGTGCCCACCCCACTCGGCTACGGAGCGCAGGATGCGCGCCGCTTCTGCGGTGACTTCCGGGCCGATGCCGTCTCCGGCGACGATAAGAACCTTCAGCTTCATCTTTGCATGTTCTCCGAAAACCCCGGGGCTAAAGCCCCTCGCTCTTTCGTTCTTATTCACCGGGCTAAAGCCGGTGTTACTATCTGCAATACCTCAGGGGCTAACGCCCCCTTTCGCATGATCTTGTTGTGCGGGCTAAAAGCCCGCACCTAGCAGCCCACACCTGCCGGTCAGCTGGCTTCGCTGATCGGTTCAGTCGAGATCAGGTCTTCGTGGCGCTTATGATGCGCGACGAGATTGATGAGGTCCTGATCGTAGATGGCTTTCTTCTTATCGGCGAGTTCGGTAAAGGCGCGGTAGGCTGCGTCGAGATCCGGAGCTGCGAGCTGGTAGCCGAGATCATGGAGGCGCGAGCGCAGCGCGTGGCGCCCTGAGTGCTTGCCAAGGACCATCCTGTTGGTCGGAACGCCGACCGACGCGGGCGTCATGATCTCGTAAGTCAGAGGATTCGAGAGCACGCCATGCTGATGGATGCCGGCCTCGTGCGCGAAGGCGTTGCTGCCGACGACGGCTTTGTTTGGGGAGGGCGCGAAGCTGATGACCTTAGCGAGTTGCTGGCTCGCGGGGAAGAGCTGGTCCGCCTTGAGGCCATGCTCGACGGGATACTGATCGGCGCGAACAATAAGGGCTGCGGCGATTTCTTCAAGGGCTGCGTTGCCGGCGCGCTCGCCGATGCCGTTAATGGTGCACTCAACCTGGCGCGCTCCACCATCGATGGCGGCGAGGGAGTTGGCGACGGCGAGGCCTAGATCGTTGTGACAGTGCGAGGAGAATATGACCTTGTCTGCGCCGGGAACCCGCTCGCGAACGGTGCGGAACATCGCGCCGTATTCATTGGGGACGGAGTAGCCGACAGTATCGGGCATGTTGATGGTGGTCGCTCCGGCTTCAATCGCGACCTGAACCATTTTGCAGAGGAAATCGATTTCGGTACGGGTGGAATCCTCCGGGGAGAATTCCACATCGTCGACGTAGGTGCGGGCCAGTCTGACGGATTTTGCCACCTGTTCGAGCGCTTCTTCGCGGCTCATCTTCAGCTTGTACTGAAGGTGAATGTCGGAGCTAGCAAGGAAGATATGAATGCGCGAGCGCTCGGCGTGTTCAAGGGCTGCTGCGGCGCGCTCAATGTCCTCGCGCTTGGCGCGGGCGAGCGAAGTGATGCGCGGCTGGCGAATCTCTTTGGCGACTGCCTGAATGCCGGCGAAATCCCCCTCCGATGAGATGGCAAAACCGGCTTCCAGAATATCGACGCCGAGGTCCTCAAGCGCGTGGGCCATGGCCAGCTTCTCGTGCTGGGTCATGCTGCAGCCAGGGGATTGTTCGCCATCGCGAAGGGTCGTATCGAAGAAAAGAAGCCTGTCTGGTGTGGCGTCTAGGATCATATCGGGGAAGCCTCGACTAAAGTAAGTTTCGCAAAATCTGCAGCATAATTCAAATCTTTAATTTCTTGAATTACCATAACTTATGATTATGATAGCTCAGTGAGTGCTTCTTAACTCGTAAAAACCTTATGGAATTATCCCAACTGGAAACCTTTCTTACGGTCGTCGCCGAGCGCAGCTTCTCGCGTGCGGCTATACGGCTGCATAGAACGCAGCCAGCGGTGAGCCAGGTAATCCGGAAACTTGAGGAAGAAATTGGTGAACCACTCTTTGAGCGGGCATCGCGCGACGGTACGCTGACGACGGCGGGCGAGGTGCTGCGCGACTATGCGGAACGGTTGCTGCGCTTGCGCAATGAAGCTGCAAGCGCGCTTGAGGAAGTACGAGCGCTGGAGCGCGGGCGCCTGACGCTGGCCGCTAATGAGTACACCTGCCTGTATCTGCTTCCGGTGCTGGATGAGTTTCGCCGTCTGTGTCCGCAGATATCGATTATGGTCCAGCGATCGTTGGCGAGCCGCATTCCGGACGAGGTGCTGCGGCGCACGGCCGAGATTGGCATTGTCTCTTTTCAGCCGGACGAAGATCAGCTGGCGGCGATCGCTGTGTATGCGGATGACCTTGTGTTTGTCGTGCCGCCGAAGCATGTGCTGGCGCGCGAGGAGCAGGTCCAGATTCGTGATCTGGGCGCGGAGAATTTTGTCGCGCACAATGTCGCATCGCCAAGGCGGAAGCTGGTGGAAGAATCATTTGCGAAACACAGGACTCCTCTAAATATTGGTGTGGAATTGCCGAGTCTGGAGGCGATCAAACGTTTTGTCGCCACCGGAAATGGTGTCGCGCTGGTTCCGGCATTGTCGGTGCAGACGGAGATCGTGCGCGGCGAGTTGGTGTCGGTGGCGGTTCCGGAGCTCGATTGTTCGCGGCAGCTGTGGCTTGTGTATCGTAAGCAGGGTACTTTGTCGTACGCGGCACTGGCCTTTTTGCGCGTGGTGCGAACGCTGGCCGAAGACCGGGGCACGCCATTTCTCTATGTTGAGAAAAAGCATGGCGACGAGAAAAAGCCGGATGCGTCTAAACAGAGTCAGCGGTAGCTGTGCAAATGGCCTCTGGCAGGTACAATGGCGAGGTGGGCTATTCGGTCCACCACACTTAAAAATCGACGAGCCCGAGAGGCGTTGTGCCTGCGGTGCTTTTAGCAGGCGAGAGGTTCACGAAAACGGATGAAGAAAATTTTGTTGTCTTTGGCGTTGCTGTCATTTTCGGCAGCGGCTGGATTTGCACAGGAGAGCAGGCAGGACGCGAGCTTAAGCTGGGCAGCGTTGATTCCCCCTCACGTGGTTGGCAATACGGTACAGCAGGATGGAACGATCGGCGTATACGGCGTTGTGGCCAGCTACCGGTACATGCTTACACCACGCAGCGCACTTGAACTGAATTACCAGTACAACCAGGACATCCAGAAGTTTGTGACGAGCTTTAACTCGATCCGCGTGCACACGCGCATGCAGGAAATTTCCGGCGCATATGTCTACAACTTCACGTTCAAGAACTTCAACCCTTTTGTGGAAGCCGGTATTGGCGGTTACATTTTTGGGCCGATCAAGGACCAGAAGACGACAGATCTAGACGCCAAGCAGAGCACCAACATTGGTGCGTTGTATGGCGCCGGCATTGCGTATGAGCTGAGCCCAAGCTGGGACATTCGCGCGGAGTACCGCGGCATTGTCGTCAAGGCTCCGAACTTTGGATTGGAACAGTATCGGACGAACCGCTACTACAACATCAGCAATCCGACGATCGGCGTAGCCTACCACTTCTAGTTTTTCTGAGAAGAGAAGCAAAAGCCCCGGAGAATTCCGGGGCTTTTGCTTGATGTGAATTTGTCCTAGAAGATTTTGTAGGAAGCACCCACGCTGAAGCCGTTGGGACTCAGTCCGTGGCTGGGGTTCGGAAAGGTGAAAGCAAGGCCAGGAGCCGAGGGCCAGAACTGGTATTCATAGTCTCCGCGGACGCTCCAGCGACGAGCGACACGGAATTCGGCTGTTCCGCCCGGAGCATAGGCGAAGTAGCTTCCGCTGCCGATGGTCGAGGGATAATACGTGATCCATCCTCCACCCAGGAGGAATTTTCCATATAAAGAAAGCGCGTGATGGCGCCAAACTCTGTAGCGGGGTCCGAGCAGGTAGTTGTCTTCCGTCTCGCCCTGGGGTGGACTAAAGCGCAGCCAGCGAGCCTCGCCCTCTGCGCCAAGATTTCGCAGCAAAATGTGATCGACATCCGCGAAAACGGCAATTCCTTGCAGGCGGTCGGGACCCCAGTCCGGCTGGAAGTTCGAGTATTCAGCGCCGGCGGATAACGACCAGCCATGCCCGCTTACGGCTGGTGCAACTTGAGCTGACGTAGACAGGGGAAGTAGAAGAAGTGCAAAAGCAAAGAGTTTCTGAAACACGCAGCGATCTCCAAAAGTGTGATCGGCCAAGGAATAGAATCAATCAATTGTAAAGCGAGATTAGGCCTGATAGAGGATTGGATGCGTATCAGGCCTGACCCGCAGGCCCGCTGAGCGGGCCTACTGGGGATTTTGTTGCGGCTGGGCGTTGTTGGTGTTCTCGGCTGTGGGCGCCTGAGATTGCATCTGCTGTGCGGGCGCGGGCGCAGATGCCGATGCCGGAGCGGCGGTCTGGTACCGCTGCAGGCGGAAATATACAGGCGTGAGTTCGAGAGGCATCTTGTCGCGCGGGTTCAGGATTTGATCTCCCTTGAGGTTGAGGGCGTATACCTTGTCATCCCAGGCATCCGTTCTCAGACGGCTGCCGAGAGGCAACGCGGCGCGATCCTGACTCATATCCGCAAGGTTCAGCTTGGGTCCCTGATTGAGGAAACCAGACATCCAGGGTGTGCCGTCCGCCTTCAGGAGCGAATCACCGAGGCGCGGTGTTACCAACGCGGGCAACGACTTTGAGCGCGCGACCAGTTGCTGATAGAAGAGGCTCACGCTGCCACTCTTGTCGTGATAGATCGAGCCGTTGAAGAGATCCATCGCCTTCTTCGCTGCGTCCGCATCGTCGGCAGCGGTGTGGTTCATGTTGATGCGCTGGAAGGTTGCCTCATCCGGGAAGAGCAGACGGTCGTTAAAGGCGTAGCGCGTGTCGATGTGGTGGCCGAGCACGATGTGCGCCAGCTGGAAGCTCAGGATCGCAGCAAGATCTTCTTCCTGCGGCAGTACGTCCAGCAGTCCCTTACTGACGAGGATGGTGTCACCGACGGCCAACGACTCAAGAGGAGTGGTGAGCATGACGCGGCAATGAATATCTCCGGGAAGACTGAGCTTGTTGCCGATCACGATATTGTTGGTGACCTGCTCAAGGGTCTTGTCAAAGTCGCTTGGCGGGGCGATCAGACCAGCCTGTACCAGGCGATCCAATACGTTATTCTCTGCCGTCGTTACCCACTGGCGACTCGCGGAGAGCGGGCTTACGTCCTGCGAGTTCTCGCTCTGGTCCTGAGCGTTCTCGATGGTCATCGATTCAGCGTCTGACTCACGGGTAGGAAGCTTGAGCGAGTAGCCCCAGAAGTGAGACTGAGCGCGGAAACCAGTTCCTTTTTTGCCGGTGCCGCCCTGCGACTCTTCGGCATAGATGGCGGCAGGCAGCCAGACGTTGGGCTGGAGGTTCTGCCGCCAGCTATCGAAGTGGTAATAGCGCGTTACTTCATCATTGGCGTTGCTGGTGTAAGTTCCGTTGAAGCGGACGATGTTGCCATCCTGATCCTCAATCCAGATACGGCCCGAGAAGCGCCCGGCCCCGGTTTTCGGCTTGGGGCGTACGTCGAAGACAGAGGTGCGGATGCTGCCGAGGAATTCGCGCCGAACAAAGGCAAAGTCGTAGTGCTGCTGATCAAAGCTGACCGGATCGAGGAACATCATGTCCATGAAACCGGTCGATGAGTAACTGATATTGAACGCCTTGGTCAGGCCGCTGACGTACTTGAATGAGCCCTTGAAAAATCCGTGCGAACTCGCCTTGGTTTCATAGCCCTTGTTGTTGAAAGTCTTGCCGAAATCGACACGGCCGAGCATGTATTGGTCCGATTCAGGTATCAGGTAAAGCTGAGGATCGGGCCGCATGTTCTGGATGTAAGTCTGCACTACGGGAGTGCGCTCCTGAATGGCCTTTACTGTTGTCTTTTCCTGCGCGATCGCCTTTTGAACGAGCTCGGTCTGGGCTGGAGTTAAAGGAGTTGGAGGGGCGACCTTGGCTGTTTTGGCCTGGACTGTGAGCACCACCGAAAAGACCGCGAGCCCGGTCAGTGACAACCTGCGAAAGGACATTTCACTACTCATGCATTTTTCTTCTCTCATTTGTATAGAACCCAGCAATGACAGCAATACTCTCCAAAAACAACCATTGGCAATGTTTTTAGGCAAGCTGGAAGCTGATGTGTATCACGCTCACCTGATCAACGGGCGCGCCATTCTTGGTGGCTGGCTTGAAGCGAATATGCTCGGCCGCCAGCATCGCCTGTTGATCGAGTCCGTGTCCAAGCCCGTTTACAACACGTATAACCTGGACCTGTCCGGAGGCGGTAAAGCGGACTTCAAGTGTCACATCGCCTTCAATCTTCAATTGTTTCGCTTCAGCAGTGTACTGAGGAAGCGGTTTCGCAACGACCACCAGAGGAGTCGTTGCAGGCTCCTGGACCTTGGCGGTGTGCGTATCGCTGGATGCGGCGCTGGCGGGAGTGCCAAAGTTGCCTACCGCGACTGTTCCGTGGCTTCCCGGAGTACCAGTACCTCCTACTACGCCGTTGCTGAAGCCAGCCGATGCAACCGTGCCACGGTCCTTTCCGCCGGGAACGCCATTAGCGACACCGGAGCCAAACGCTGTACCGTGCACGCTACCCTGACGGGCCGCTCCTGCGCCCTGTCCTAATCCGGGTGCGGCACTGAAAGATCCTACGGCGGCTATGTTCGCGGGCTTCGATGCATTGGGATTCGGCGTGACTCCAACCGGGTCACCAAATCCGCCAGTCTTTATGGTCGGGGCCGCAGTGTTGTTGGCTACCTGCGTTGGCGCAGCGCTCTTAAAGAGCCCAACCTTGGGCTGCGGGGGAGGCGCAACAGCCTTTGGGGGCGCCGCGACCAGATGTGGTGTCTCTGGAGTTGGGAGCTTTACTACTTGAGGCTTTGGCGGTTCCGGCTGAGGTTTCGGCGGGATAATTTTCGCCTGCTGCGGTTGCACCTTGGGCGGCGGCGGAATGACCTTTACCTTGGGAACGGGCGGGACATATGGCTTAGGCTGCTCAACGGGGAAGACCAGCTGCGTCGTCTGATATTGGTGTGCCTTTTGCTGATGCACCTGAGCCATAGTGAGCAGGATCAGGATGGCTCCGGCCAGGACGTTGACTGCGGTACTGACCCCGAAAGAGCCGAAACGACCTTGTGGTTCGGGAAGAAGGCCTAAATTCGCACGATTTAGCAGATCGTTATTGTTACTCGCCATATACTCATTGCTTCAAAGGTTCAATGTAGTTGCGTGTCTTCTTATAAAACAGACGCAAAAAAGCAGTCGCTGTTGTGATTTTTCTGCCATCCCAGAGCGTCTTCCGAGCCTCGTACGAACCTGAAACACACGACTTCTCTCCTGGTAAATCAGTAGCAATGCAGCTTCCAAATTCCCGGAGTTGATTGGTGATCGTACAATATCGCACCTGGACACATTTGAAAGTTAAGAATGTGCAGTCTCAGCCATTTCTTATATTACAGAAGTAACGCCGCTAGTAACCAGCTTAGCAGGGGCGCTATCCCTGGAGATACTGCGTAAACATTACCGCAGAAACGATAGCCTCGATGTAATTTTTTTCGGCGACGCGTGTTCCCTATTTGACGCCATAAAGGCGGAGACGGTTGCCTCAGCAAGATCCAACCTGGATGAAGAGAAGTGGCTATAATTCATAGCGATACGAGGAGATAGCGTGAACCTTCTAGTTACCGGTGGGGCGGGTTATGTCGGAGGCACGGTTGCCGAGCTTTTATTGAGGAAAGGGCATGAGGTAGCCGTGTATGACAACCTGTGCCACGGGCACCGGTCGATGGTTCCCAAGCAAGCAGAATTCATCGAGGGTGACATTGCTGACCGTTCTAAGTTGGACCAACTGTTTTCTTCCCGGACATTTGATGGAGTGATGCATTTTGCGGCGCTCATCGAGGCGGGAGAAAGCATGCGGCGGCCCGAGCTGTACTTCCGCAGCAACTCCGCTGGAACGCTCACACTGCTGGAATCGATGCTGGCGAACGGCGTCAGACGGCTGGTCTTCTCTTCAACGGCTGCTGTGTATGGCGAACCGGAGTCTACGCCGATCCGCGAAGATGCTCCGTTGCGGCCCACGAATGCCTACGGCGAGTCCAAGCTGCTGGTCGAGCAGATGCTCACCTGGATCAACCGCATTCATGGATTTCGCTATGCGAGCCTGCGGTATTTCAATGTTGCGGGCGCAATCGAAGGCCGGGGTGAAGCGCACGAACCGGAATCGCATCTGATTCCGCTGATCCTGGACGTTGCTCTGGGCAAGCGGAAGAATATCAAGGTGTTTGGCAGGGACTATCCGACGCCTGATGGAACCTGCATCCGCGATTACATTCATGTGCAGGATTTGGCAGAGGCTCATCTGCTGGCGTTTGAGGCTCTAGCCGATCGTGACCGGCTGATCTACAACATTGGCAATGGACAGGGGTTTTCCATCCGCGAGGTGATTGAATCGGCGCGGCGCGTGACTGGCCATCCGATCCCGGTTGAAGAAGCGGAACGCCGGCCAGGCGATCCGGCTGTTCTGATTGCGAGCGCGGAGAAGATCGAGCGCGAACTCGGCTGGCGGCGTGCGTTCGACAAACTGGAAGACATTGTCGCCAGCGCCTGGAAGTGGCATCCGCAACGCTATACGATGCTGGGCGCATCGCAGTAGCCAGCCGATTTTTCCTGAGGCGTAACAGAAGTCGGGTTACAATCCAGAAAATTCCCCCCACTGTACGAGACAGGTCGCTCAAGCGATCTTCAATTTGCAGTACTTGCAGTTTTCTATCAGAGAACAGGGTTACTGTGCATGCCGAAGAGTTTTCTGCTCGTTGTGTTGGGTCTTGGTCTGCCTATTCCTCTTCATGGTCAGGTTGTGGGATCTGCCGAGGAACCCGCGGGTCTATGGTATGCGGGCGCTGAGTATTCGCGATTGAATCCGGACTACTGGGCGTATCCAACCGTATACATGAATGGCTTGAGTGTGTACGGCGGATACAGACTCGACATCAGGCCGCACACCGGGTTTGGCGTGGAGGGAACATGGCGCACTCTGCTCGACAGAGATCAAGGCACGCGGGAACAAGACAGCTTCAGTGCGAGCGGCAGATACATCTTCCGTGCGAGTCGATTCGCGCCTTTTGGGAAAGTCGGTGGCGGATTCGGTCACTTTCGGTCGGGGAATAGAGAGCAGCCAAATCCGAATTCGGGCCAGAACGGAGTGCATTTTGTGGGAGCGTTTGGGGCCGGGATCGATGTTCGCGTGACAAGATACGTTTATGTTCGGCCACTCGAATGGGAGCAGCAGGTCTGGAGCTTTTCTCCAAACTTGCTTGCACCCCACTCGTTCAGCTTTGGCGCTGCCTACCGTTTCCGCTAGAGGGCTAGCGGAAAAGCTTCATCGCACTGAGCACGGTGTTGTAGACACCCCAGGCTGCGGGGATGCACACGAGCAGCCAGGCCAGCGCGATGAGAGTAGGTGAACTTTTCTTTTCCATTTCAGTGTCCTCCTGCAGCGGCAGCCGGTGCTTCGCTCTTGATCCAATACTTTTGCGGGACCGCACGGACGAGCAGGTTGGCAAGGAACCCTACAATCAGCAGGCCGACCATGATGTGCAGCACGAGTTGATAGGCGCCGGCGTGATCGACTCCATGCTTGATCTGGGACTCACGCATGTAGTTCACCAGCACGGGGCCGAGGATTCCTGCAACCGACCATGCGGTAAGCAGGCGTCCATAGATCGCTCCGATGTTGTAGGTGCCGAAGAGGTCCTTGAGATACGCCGGAGCAGTTGAGAAGCCTGCGCCGTAGATGCTGAGCATGATTCCGGCAGTCAGCACGAAGAGACCGATACTGTTCATGTGCGCGGCGCTGGTATAGGGCAAGATGGAATAGCCGATAATCGCGAGGCCGAGCAGGATCATGAAGGTCGCCTTGCGACCGATGAAGTCGGATACGGTAGACCAGAAAAATCTGCCCGCCATGTTGAAGAGGCTTAATACGCCGACGAATCCGCCGGCGGCAATGGCGGTGATGCCGAAGAGGTCCTGGATCATGGGCGAGGCCTGCTCCAGGATGCCGATGCCTGCGGTGGTGTTCATGCAAAGCACGATCCAGAGTAGCCAGAACTGCGGCGTGCGAAAGGCAGGACCGACGGCTACGCCGTGCGTCGTAACCATTCCGGAAGCTGCGGGCTTGGGCTGCCAGCCTTCGGGCTTCCAGCCCGGCCGCGGCACACGCACCAGCGCTGCGCCAAATGCCATGAAGCAGAGATAAAACGTGCCCATGACGAGGAACGTCTTTTCGACGCCAACGTCGGTGGGCGTGTGGAAGAAGGCCATGAGCTTGACTGCAAGCGGCGAGCCGATCATGGCTCCTCCGCCGAAGCCCATGATGGCCATGCCGGTCGCGAGGCCGGGACGGTCTGGAAACCAGCGAATGAGCGTGGCTACTGGAGCGCTATAGCCGAGCCCGAGTCCCATGCCGCCGATGATTCCATAGCCGAAATAGACGAGCCAAAGCTGATGAAGATGAACACCGAAGGATGCGATGAAGAATCCCAGGGCGAAGAGGACTGACGCGTAGGCCATAGCGCGGCGCGGGCCTTCACGCTCAAGCCAGGGGCCGAAGAATGCCGCTGAGAGCCCGAGCACGCCAATGGCGAAGGAGAAGATCCATCCGACTTCAGGTTGGGTCCAGTCACCTGGAGCGGATTTCGTGATGCCGATCAGGTGCGTGAGAGGGATCTTGAAGACGCTGAACGAATATACCTGACCGATAGAAAGATGCACTGCAAGGGCCGCCGGGGGAACAAGCCATCGACTGAAACCAGGCCTGGCAACAGAACGCTCATGATCGAGGAAAGAAAGAAATGCCACTCAAATCCTCCATGTATAGAGAGACGAGTCACAAACCCGACGATGCTAACAACTTCGGGCAAACTCGCGCAAAGAGGAATTTTTGAATAAGAAAATGAATTTTTGAAAAAAGATCGGTTGTTTTGAGCCCATCAACGGCTGGATGTCTGCCTGTATAGACAGGATTTCTCTTGCTTCCAATGCTGCTCAACCTTTAACGTGATTGCGGGCGACGAATTTCAATTTTTCGTGCTTTTATCCTTCATTCAATCAAGAGGTATAGCTAGAGGCATGCCGTCGACGACTACCAGCCCTGATCCGAATCTCGATTCTGTTTTGCGCGAAAATCGCGTTTTTCCCCCTCCAGCCGAGTTTGCCGCGAAGGCTCGTATCAAGAGCCTTACCGAATACGAAGAGAGGTATCGCAAATCCGTGGCGGATCCGGAGAACTTCTGGGCGGAAGCGGCGCGCGAGTTGCACTGGTTTGAACCTTGGGAGAAAGTTCTGGACTGGAACTTGCCCTGGGCGAAGTGGTTTGTGGGCGGCAAAATCAATCTAAGCTACAACTGCGTAGACCGGCATGCCCTGGGAGACAAGCGCGATAAGGTTGCGATCTTGTGGGAGGGCGAGCCCGGTGAGGTGCGCAAGCTCACCTTTGGCGATCTGCACGCAGAGGTGCAGCGCTTTGCCAATGTTCTAAAGGGCCTGGGGATTAAGAAAGGCGACCGTATCGCTGTTTACATGGGCATGACGCCCGAGCTGGCGATTGCCATTCTTGCCTGCGCGCGCATTGGCGCCGTGCATTCGGTCATTTTTGGGGGCTTTGCCGCGCATGCGATTGTGGACCGCGTCAACGATGCGGAGTGCGTCGCGATTCTAACGCAGGATACGTCGTATCGCCGTGGTTGCGAAGTGAAACTCAAGGCGACAGTCGACGAAGCGCTTTTGCAATGCCCGACGGTGAAGGATGTCGTCGTCTATAAGCGGTCTGGGTTGCCAGTGAACATGAAGGCGGGGCGTGATCAGTGGTGGCACGAATTGATGGCGAAAGCCGAGCCGGAGTGCCCGGCGGAGGCACTCGATTCCGAAGACCCGCTCTACATTCTCTACACCTCGGGAACGACGGGAAAACCGAAAGGACTCGTCCACACGACCGGAGGGTATTCGGTTCAGACGTATCTCACCAGCAAGTACATCTTTGACCTGCAGGCCGATGATGTTTACTGGTGCTCGGCTGATATTGGCTGGGTGACGGGCCATTCGTATGTGGTGTATGGCATCTTGCAAAACGGAGTCACGACGCTGATGTATGAAGGCGCGCCGAATTTCCCGGAGATGGACCGCTTCTGGAGAGTTATTGACGCGCATAAAGTCACGATCTTCTACACTGCGCCAACGGCAATTCGCGCGTTCATCAAGTGGGGCGATCATTTCCCTGAGAAGCACAAGCTAGACTCGCTGCGTTTGCTGGGAACGGTGGGCGAGCCTATCAATCCCGAAGCCTGGATGTGGTATCGCGACAAGATCGGCAAGGGGCGTTGTCCGATTGTCGATACCTGGTGGCAGACCGAGACGGGAGCGATCATGATTGCGCCGGTTCCGGGGGCAGTGCCGACGAAGCCGGGATCGGCGACGCGGCCCTTTTTCGGAATTGTGCCTGAAGTGGTTACAAAAGAGGGAACGCCCGTGCCTGCCGGTCATGGCGGGCTGCTGGTAATTCGCCAGCCTTGGCCATCGATGGCACGGACGATTTTCAAAGACCCGGATCGCTACCGGAGCAGCTACTGGTCCGAGATTCCTGGGTCGTACTTCACCGGCGACGGAGCGCGCATCGATGAGGATGGATGCTTCTGGTTGATGGGGCGCGTGGATGATGTGCTGAATGTCAGCGGGCATCGTTTGGGGACGATGGAGGTGGAGTCGGCTCTGGTGGCGCATCCGAAGGTTGCTGAAGCAGCGGTTGTTGGCCGTCCTGACGATTTGAAAGGGCAGGCCATCGCTGCTTTCGTCACGCTGGAGAGTGAATATCAACCTTCAAAAGAACTGAAGGACGAGTTGCGTGCATGGGTGGCGAAAGAAATTGGAGCGCTTGCCCGTCCGGATGACATTCGGTTTACTGAGCAACTTCCAAAAACGCGTTCTGGCAAGATCATGCGAAGACTTTTGCGAGAGCTCGCAACCAATGGCGAGATCAAAGGAGATACGACCACGCTGGAAGATTTCAACGTGATCGCGAAGCTGCGCGAGCAGGACGAGTAGTTCGGCAGAAACTTAAGGAATCTTGCAGCAGTCGCCGGCTGACGGCGGCTCTTCACTGCTGGAATCGAGTACAACCTTCCATTGGCCGTCTGGTTGTTTCTTCCAGACGGTCATATAGCGTCCGCTGGTGGTGACCTGGTTGCCATTTTTGTCTTTGGAGTGGCCTTCGTAGTGGCCCCAGGTATAGCCCATGTCGCCTGCAGGGGACATCTGTCCGCCTTGCGGAGTCCATGTCAATTGGTACTGATCGGGAGACCAAGTGGTCTGCGCAACGATGGCCGCGTGACCGAGCACGGGCGCTTCCTTGTTGCCGAGCGTTACAGCGTCGTCGGCGAACCATGAGGCGAAGGCCTTGCCGCCACCTTTTGCTGTGTCTTTTGCGAATTGCGCTTCGAGCTGAAAGAGGAATGCCACGCCGGGGGAAAGTGTCGGGTCAGTCAGAGCATTCGACATATTCGCGGAAGGAGCCGGCTTGGCCAGCGGATCCAGCTGGACTTGCTGAGCCAACATGGTTGAGCAGAACAGCAGGCCGGCAAGTGAAACAGGCAAGTCAATCGCGCGCATTCTATGACCTCACAGCTTCCGCAGAAGCTGACAGGCTTTATGCTAGCAGCGGAGCGGTATCGTTTGGCAGAGTGAATAAGATGACGGCCACGGAAGTTCTGAGAAGGAACAGTCGCCAGAGCTCGTATTGGCTGGGTACAGCCGGTGCTGTTGTCTATGCAATCGGGATTGTGCTGCAGGCCTGGCAACCGCAAACCGTGGCAGTGACGATGACGCTGCGACTGCTTGCGCTTATTGCATTTACTGCATTTGCCGTGCGAAAGCGCTCGCTGACGGTGTGGATCATCTGGGGGATGCTTGCCGGGGTTGAGTTTGGATTAGACGCTCCAGCGGTGGCTTTGCAGGCACGTGTCTTCAGCGACATCTTTCTCCGGCTGATCAAGGTCATCGTCGCGCCCCTGATTCTGGGCACCCTGATTACGGGCATCGCAAGTCATGGCGAGATGCGCAGTGTGGGGCGACTGGGTCTGAAGTCGCTGATCTATTTCGAAGTGTTGACAACAATTGCGTTGCTGATCGGGCTAGTGGCGATCAATGTGTCGCGGGCCGGAAACGGGATCGAGGCCTCGGCACAACAGGCGCATGTTGCTGCACGCACTGATGTGCGAGTGCAGACCGGAGCACAGCCTGACTCGGCATTGTCGTGGCAGCAGTTTCTGCTGCATGTTTTTCCTGAGAACCTGGCAAAGTCGATTGCCGAGAATCAGATCTTGCAGGTGGCGGTCTTTGCGTTGATCTTCGGATTGGCTTTGGGCCGCCTTAAGGAAGAGCAGCGCGCGCCGTTGCTTCGAGTTGCCGAGTCGCTGACGCAGACGATGTTCGCATTTACGAACATTGTGATGTATTACGCGCCGATTGGTGTCGGGGCAGCGCTCGCGTATACCGTTGCGCATTCTGGACTGGGTGTGATGACCAGCCTGGCGAAATTGCTCGTGACTCTGTATGTAGCGTTGATTGCGTTTGCGCTGATTGCCATGCTGCCGGCGGCGCTGGTCGCTCGTGTGCCCGTGCGAGGATTTCTTTCCGCCATCGCGGAGCCGGCGACGATTGCCTTTGCCACCAGCACATCAGAGGCAGCGCTGCCACGCGCCATGGAGGCGATGGAGGCTTTTGGCGTTCCGCGCAGGATTGTCGGCTTTGTGATTCCCACCGGGTACAGCTTCAATCTCGCGGGGTCGGCGCTCTATCTTGCCATTGCCTCAATCTTCGTGGCGCAGGCAGGAGGCATGCATCTCGGGTGGAAGCAGCAGCTTTTCATGCTGTTTGTACTCATGCTTACAAGCAAGGGTGTGGCCGGGGTGCCGAGAGCGGTGCTCGTGGTGCTGCTGGCTACATCGTCGATCTTTCAGCTGCCACAGGAGCCGATTTTTCTCATTCTGGGGATCGACGCGCTGATGGATATGGGTCGCACGACCGTCAATGTGGTGGGGAATTGTCTCGCGTCGGCTGTGGTGGCGCAATGGGAGGGTGAGTTTCGCAAGGAAGCTCCGGCGGACGAGGCGCTGGCTGCCCTTACGGAGTGACATTCAAGAACTTGATATACTTATACTTCAGAGGAAAGACCTAGAGTTCCAAGGCACCAGGCCCTGTTACAGGGTCTTTTTTGATGGACTGGCAGGAGCAACGGGTCGCGCTTATCCGGGTTCTATAGAGGTAGGCGTTCTTATCGCTGAATGGGACATTTACTCGATACCATCCAATCGCCGGCTGACATCAAGAAGTTCTCCGTCGCCGAACTCGAATCTCTGGCGCAGGAAATCCGCGAAACGCTGATTCAGACACTCTCAAAGACTGGCGGCCATCTCGGACCGAATCTTGGCGTAGTGGAGCTTACCCTCGCCATGCATTTCGTCTTCGACACGCCAGCGGATAAGTTTGTCTTCGACGTCAGTCACCAGGCTTATATTCACAAATTGCTCACTGGACGGCGCGAGCGTTTTGAGACGATTCGGCAAGCGGGCGGGTTGAACGGCTTCATGCTGCGCACAGAGAGCGAGCATGATATTTACGGCGCCGGGCACGCCGGTACTGCGCTTTCCGCGGCGCTGGGCATGGCCGTGGCGCGCGATCTTGCCGGTGGGAAAGAGCATGTGGTTGCACTGGCCGGAGACGCTGCCTTCACGAACGGCATTTCATTCGAAGCGCTGAATAATATCGCCGACCAGACGAAGCGGCTGATTGTTGTGCTGAATGACAACGAGTGGTCGATCGATCGCAACGTTGGTGCGATTGCGCGTTATCTGCACAAGATTGTTACCAACCAGCATGTGAATCATCTGCATGACAGCGCGGCGCGACTGCTGGAGCGCCTTGGCGGCAAGACTGCCGTGAACGTCGTTCGCCGCGCGGAAGAAGCGGCAAAGGGGCTGCTGTGGCCTTCGGTGTTCTTCGAGGAGTTTGGTCTCACGTATTATGGACCGCTCGATGGGCACAATATCGGCTTGCTGATTGAGACTTTCCAGTTTCTCAAGACGCAGGAAAAGCCTGTACTGCTGCATGCCATTACGCAGAAGGGACGCGGCTTTCAGCCGGCACTCGATAAGCAGAAGAAATTCCACGGGCTTGGGCCGTATGACCCGGAGACGGGCGAAACGAAGCCAGTTGGGCAGCAGACGTATTCAGAGGTATTTGCCAACACGCTAGTAAAGCTGGCCGACGAGAACGAAAAGGTTGTCGCAATCACTGCGGCCATGCCGAACGGAACAGCGCTCGATCTCTTCCGTCCGCATCATCCGAAGAAGTATTTCGACGTTGGCATTGCGGAAGAGCATGCTGTGATTTTCGCCGCGGGTATGGCGACGCGGGGTTACAAGCCATTCTGCGCGATCTACTCTACATTTCTGCAGCGGGCATTTGATCCCATTGTGCATGATGTGTGCCTCCAGAATCTGCCTGTGGTTTTTTGCATGGATCGCGGCGGTTTGAGCGGCGATGACGGCGCGACGCATCATGGGCTGTTCGACATCAGCTATCTACGTGGCATTCCGAATATCGTGCACATGGTGCCGAAGGACGAAGACGAGCTATCCGACATGCTCTATACGGCGATGCTGCATGATGGACCGAGTGCGGTGCGCTATCCGCGCGGGACTGGGCCCGGTATCCGGGTGAAGGCACGCCCCGCGGCTCTGCCCATCGGCAAAGCCGAAGTGATTGCCGACGGGGATGATGTAGCCATCTTCGGCCTGGGAGCGCTGCTGCCCATGGCGAAGGAACTGGCGGCAAAGCTGGAGCAGCAGGGGTATTCGGCAGCGGTCATCAATCCGCGCTTCGTTAAGCCGCTCGATCGGGATATGATCGCCCGCTATGCGCAGCGGGTCGGCGTCATCGTTACGTTTGAAGATCACGTGCTGATGGGCGGATTCGGCAGTGCGGTGATGGAGGGGCTCGGCGAAATCCAATTACCGGTTCCGGTAGTTCGCATTGGCTGGCCGGATCGCTTTATCGAGCATGGCAAGGTTGAGCAACTGCGGGCGCGCTACGGCATTAGCGTCGAAGCTGCTCTGGAGAAGCTTGCACCTTATCTGAAAAGGATCTCGCGGCCCAAGGCATTCGCGCGATAAGTACGGCCACGGCAGTTCTTATCGCAGCCGAAGGGAATGCCGCATGCTCGATCAACCTCACTTCAGCCATTGCATCCACTTGACAGCTGACGCAGGTCACCGCACAAGGAGCATGCGCTGTCGCGTCTGACATACGAACAGCTATCGGCGTCCGCACCAGACGACTATGATGAGAAGAGCGCATGACTGAAGTACAGAACGTAACGGCAGCTGAAAGTACCCAGACCCACCATCGGCACGATCGCTGGCTTGCTCTGATTGGCGGGTTCAAGCTGCTGAAAGGCCTGCTTTTCATCCTGCTGGGAATCGGCGCTCTGAAGCTCGTGCATCGCGATATCTCAGACATGCTGTTGCGGTGGCTGATTGACTGGCACTTTGATCCTGAAAGCAGATTCGTGAATCTCGTGCTGGACAAAGCTGCATTGATTGATGCTCACCGCCTGAAGCAGATAAGCATTGCCATCTTCTGCTATGCCGGGCTGGATTTTATCGAAGGCACTGGACTAGTGCTGGAAAAGACCTGGGCCGAGTACCTCACGCTGATTCTTACGGCCTCATTCCTGCCGTGGGAGTTGTACGAAATTATGCGGCATCCGACATGGGTAAAATTGGTACTCACCCTCGTAAACGTGCTGGTTGTGGTCTATCTGGTCTTCTATGTTCAGCGGACTTTGCGCGAGCGCCACAAGAGGCGTGCCGCGAAGTAGGGGAACAATAGGCGAAATCGTGTACCGCGACAGGTCAATTCTGGCAAGTATCGAAGAACAGGCAGGAATCAAATCAGCAAACACCTGATCTAGTGGTTTCTAGATGAGATTGCCACTATGCGTTGGGTTTAATCAAGTCTGATGTTGTCAACCCTTTGTCAGGCTTGAATTTCTCGAATCTCCACAGCAAAACGCTCTTTGACCTCTGCATCTACTGAGTTACGATGTCGGTGGGACTTAGTGGTTAAAAATAGTCTTTTCTGGATACGCAGAGCGGTTTTTGATCAAGTTTGGGTTCATTTTGGCAGATTTTCGCCGATAGGGCGAGAAGAGGCCGGTTTCGAGCAGTCGCAAAGAGATGTTTCGTGGGAATCACACAGCGCGCGTTGACGAAAAAGGGCGGCTCAAGCTGCCGGTGGAATTCAAGCGCCCGCTGACGGAGAACTATGGATCGCTCTTTTACATAACGAGCAAGGATGGCAAGGTTGCCGAGGTCTATCCGCTGAAAGAGTGGGAAAAGATCGAGGAAAAGCTGGCGGCGATTCCGAGTTTTCATCCGGCGAAGAAGAAGCTGATGGGCCGCGTGAACTATTACGGCCAGACGGTGGAGATCGACACGCAGGGCCGGTTGCTGTTGCCGCAGATTTTGCGCGAATCGGCCAACTTGATGACGGATGTGGTGGTTTTCGGGATGCAGAACTACCTGACGGTTGCGAATCACGAAGACTTCAAGCGAAACATCGATGAAAATCCGATGACCGCCGAAGACGAAAAAGAATTAGCCGGATTTGGGCTGTAAACGATGCCCCCAAGGGGGAGCACATGACGGAACGTGAGCGACATGTGCCGGTTCTTTTAAAAGAAGCGATCCGATACCTGAATGTGCGGCCAGGCGGCACCTATTGTGACGCGACGCTTGGGCTTGCAGGGCATTCGACGGCAATGGCGCGGCAACTTGGACCGCGAGGCAAGTTGATTGCCTTTGATCGAGACCCGGAGGCGATGGCCATAGCGCGGGAGCGGCTGGATGCTTTACGCGAGGTGCTCGGTCCGGCGATGCCGGAGGTCGTTCTGCACGATGTGGAGTTTTCGCAGGCGGAGAAGTTGATCGAGCCGGAGAGCCTGGATGGACTGCTGGCCGATTTCGGCGTCAGTTCCATGCAGTTCGACGAGGCGCACAGAGGATTTAGTTTTCAGGCGGATGGCCCGTTAGATATGCGCATGAATACGCGCCAAGGGGAATCCGCCGAACAGGTGGTAAACCAGGCCGGTGAAAAAGAACTTGCCGACCTGATTTACGAATTCGGAGAGGAAAGGAGGTCGCGGAGAATCGCCAGAGCCATTGTCAGGGCCCGGCCGATTACGACAACGGCACAACTTGCCAGAATTGTAGCGGCTGCGGCCCCGGCGATGAAATCGGAGAGGATTCATCCGGCGACGCGGACCTTTCAGGCTCTTCGAATTTATGTCAACGCCGAGTTAGACGAGATTGATGCGCTGCTGGACGCGGCGCCCCGGTTGTTGAAGACGGGAGGAAGGCTGGTGGTAATCAGCTTCCACTCTCTCGAAGACCGGCGAGCGAAAGATGCGTTGCGCGCAGGCGCACAGCAGGGAGTCTACGAAGTGCTGACGCGGAAGCCGGTAACGGCGGAAGCGGAGGAAACGGATCGCAATCCGCGAGCACGCAGCGCGAAACTGCGCGCGGCGGAGAAGAAGAGAATCGGAAAGTTTTAGTTGAAAGATCGGGCCGGGGTCGTCCCACCGTTGTACAAGGCGAAAGTTAGTAAGACGACATCCCGTAAGTCCCTCCTCTAGATAGCGGCCCAGGCCCGGTCGTTGGAGGAGGCAGTGAAGAGTTAGGGAGAGCGAAGCAGCAGTCTGGAGAAAAGAAAATGGCGACACAGGTAATCGCAACCAACGGAATCATAACGGCCCCCCGCCAAAGCATGGAAGCAATCGCGGCCGAGCGAAACCTGTCCCTGTTTGCGCAGCAGCAGCGCGCACGCCGGGGGCCGACGCCGGAAGTTTTCTTTGTGAAGCGCTTCGACAATTCGCGATTGGTCAAGGCTGCCGATCCGCAGCGCGTGCGCGAGATGCGCACCTTTGCCTGCGCGATGGCTGTCTTGTTTGCGCTGGTGATGGTCTATGGCTGGCAGCATTTTTCTTCGATCGAGTATGGTTATCGCGTGGAATCGGAGAAGCAGCAGGTGGTGCAGCTTGAGGAACAAAACCGCCAGCTTCGCCTGACAGAAGCGCAGCTTGCCGATCCGGCCCGCATTGACCGCATGGCGCGACAGCTTGGCCTGAATGTTCCGCAACCTGGTCAGGTCGTTCGTCCGGATGCGAGTGTCGATGGCAACGGGCCGGTGATGGCCAAGATGACGCCTGCGATCCCCCTTCGCTAGGCAATTAGTTTCAAACTTTCTGCCGGAAGGTAGTGCGCGGTGAACCGGTTCTCATTCCATTCCGAGACAAGCCCGGCATCTCAAAACACACAGACGGCGCAGACGGGCGTAGCAACCCCGATGCGTCGTCTGCGCGTGATCTATGTCGTCGCCCTTTTTGCTGTATGGGCGGGATTGATCGGCTTCCGGCTCGTGTGGCTTCAGGTTTTTCGCCATCACGAATTTGTGGAGCGTGCGGCAAAGCAGCAGCAGCGCACTTTTGAAGTAGCTCCCCGACGGGGAATGCTCTACGACCGCAATTTGCATGAGCTGGCGATGACCGTGCTCGCCGACTCGATTTATGCCGTGCCCTCGGAGATTGGCGACGCGCGACCTGCCACTGCGGCGGCGCTGGCGAAGATCGTCCATGTTGATGCAACGGATTCGTTCACTGCGGCGCAGCAGATTCTGGCGCGCTTTAACGCTTCACGAAATTTCGCCTGGGTAGCCCGCAAGCAGGATCCAGAGATTATCAACAAGGTCAAGGCGCTTAACCTCAAGGGCGTCTATGTTCAGAAGGAATTCAAGCGCTTCTATCCCGACAACCAGATGGCCTCAGAAGTTTTGGGCTACGTCGGGCTCGACGACAATGGCCTTGGCGGTCTGGAGCAGAACTTCGATGAAGACCTGCACGGCACGCCGGGTCGAATGCTGACGGCTCTCGATGCGCGCAGGCACGTGCTCGGCAGTGAAGAGAGCGAACCGCTTCCGGGTGAAAACCTCGTCCTCACGCTTGATGCCAATATTCAGTTCATGGCCGAGCAGGCACTGGACCGCAACATGGAGCGGACACACGCAGAAAATGGCACGATTGTGGTCCAGGACCCGCACACTGGGCAGATTCTGGCGCTGGCCATCCGGCCCACGTTCAACCCGAATGATTTTCGCCACGCGACGACAGATCTGTTGCGGGATCTCGCGGTGAGTAATGTCTATGAGCCGGGGTCAACGTTCAAGCCAGTGACCTATGCGGCGGCGCTCGAAGAAAAAGCCATCACTCCGGACACCATCGTGGATTGCGGTGGCGGGCAGATGAACGTCGCCGGTCATACGGTGCACGATGCTCCCGGAGATCATTTTGGATTGGTCCCGGCGTGGAAGGCCCTTGCGGTTTCGAGCAATGTTTGTGCTATCCGTGTGGGCCAACGCGTAGGGCAAGACCGCCTTTACAAGTACATCCGCGCGTTTGGCTTTGGCGAGCGCACCGGCATTGAACTTCCTGCTGAGACGCGAGGATTGCTGGAGCCGTTGAAGCGCTGGGGGCCGGCATCGATGGGCGCGATTCCCATGGGGCAGGAAATTGCTGTGACGCCTGTTCAGATCGTAACGATGGTTTCAACCATTGCTAACGGCGGCACCTACGTTCCTCCTCACATTCTGCTGAAGAGCACAGACCTGATGAAGGATGATCCCAAGCTGAAGCCGGCCGCCTTTCATCCTGAAAGTAGCTTGCCCGACCCATTACCGGAAGGCGCGCATCGTGTGGTCTCAGAAATGACGGCGGCGCAGATGCGGAAGATGATGGAAGACGTGGTGCTCATCGGCACCGCGCACGAGGCGGTCCATCTGAACGGATACAGCGCGGCAGGCAAGACGGGAACGGCGCAGAAGATTGATCCGCACACCCATACTTATTCCAAGACGAAGTTTGTGGCGTCGTTTGTGGGATTTGCTCCAGTGAACAATCCTGCTATCACGATGGCAATCGTGATGGATTCGCCGGATCACAGCATGCATTTTGGGGCGCAGGCCAGCGCGCCCGTTTTTCAAGGCCTGGCGCAGCAGATTCTTGAATATCTGGGTGTGCCCCACGACCAGGAGATGAAGTCTCAGGCTGAACTTGCAAAGAATCAGGTCCCGGTTGTGGAGGATGACCATCCCGAGCAGGGTGACGCGGACTTGAATTCACTCTTTGCGACAGTGAATGATCTTCCGGCAGATGATCCGTTGCGGGCGCCGCAACAGACGCCTGGGCAGGTTGCTCCAGTGGCCAAAGAAGCTGCGCCGACGCAGGTTGCTGCCAGTGCAGCCGAGCCAGTCCAGCATTCGGCATCGCCGACGACGGCATTCGCCGAGACCGTGAGTCCAAAACCATTAGAAACGCCAGCACCTGCGCCACCGATGCCTGCGAGCGCTCCCCTGGCTCCGATTGTGAATGGCTCCGTAATCGTAAATGCGGGCAGGCGGGTTGCTGTGCCATCGCTTGTCGGAGAGCCTGTGCGCAATGTGGTTGAGCAGGCTGGTTCGATTGGACTGGGCGTGCAGGTGCTGGGCACCGGCATTGCACGCGAGCAGGCTCCCGCCGCAGGAACGATGGTGCCGACGGGCACGGAGATTGTCGTGCGCTTTACCCGCTGATCTAGAATTAACTTATTCCTATGCACATAGAAGAGGTTTTGCAGGGAGTTGGACAGGTGCGTCGCAGCGGCCCATCGGTGGACGTCACCAGCATCGAATACGACTCTCGCAGAGTGGGGCCGGGTTCATTGTTTGTTGCCATGCAGGGCGGCACGACGGATGGGAATCGCTACATCTCCACGGCTATTGAGCGTGGAGCAAGCGCGGTTGTGACCGATTCGGCGATGGCGTTTCAGGATGCCGCTGTTAAACACGCGCACATCGCCATTGCTGAAGTTGCACATGGCAGAAGCGCGCTTGCTCCCCTGGCCGCCAATTTCTATCAGCATCCGGAAGCTCATCTGGCGCTGAGCGGCGTGACGGGAACCAACGGCAAGACGACGACGGCATTTCTTTTGGACGCGATGCTGAACAGCGTCGCTCGCACGACTGTGCTCGTGGGAACCATTGAGTATCACGTTGCCGGCGAGATGGTGGAGTCGCCGCATACAACCCCCGAATCGCGAGATCTGCTGGAGCTGTTTGCCAGGGGAGTGAGCGCAGGTGCGACCGAGGCAGTGATGGAGGTTTCATCGCACGCGCTGGAACAGGGGCGTGTGTGGTCGCTTCTGTTTGATGTTGGGGTCTTCACAAATCTCACCCGCGATCATCTCGACTATCACAGGACGATGGACGCCTACTTCGCTGCCAAGAGCATGCTCTTCGATGGATCCAATGGTGTTGCGCCACGCATCTCAGTCATCAATGTCGACGATGCCTACGGTGTGCAACTCGCCATCATGGCTCGGGATGCCGGCTCAGAGATTCTTTCTTACGGATGGGGAGCCGGCGATTTTCATGCGGAAGATGTGCAGATGTCTGCTGCCGGGATGCGGTTCAGACTGGTAACACCTAATGGAAGTGTTTCAATGCAAACGCGGTTGAGCGGCAAAGTGAACGTCTATAACCTGCTTGCTGCTTCTGCTGCAGCGTATGCACGCGGCCTAACGCTCGACGAGATTGCGGCAGGCGCGGCATCGCTGGCTTGTGTGCCAGGGCGATTTCAAACCGTTGACGCAGGTCAGCCCTTTACCGTTGTCGTGGATTACGCGCACACGGACGATGCGCTTCGCAATCTGATTGCGCTCGCACGCGAGTTTGTGAAACCCGGAAACGGCCGGGTGATTACGCTCTTCGGCTGCGGAGGCGATCGTGACCGCACGAAGCGTCCACTGATGGGCCGTGCGGCAGGAGAAGGAAGCGACTTTGTTGTGCTCACCTCTGATAATCCGCGCAGCGAAGAGCCTGAGGCGATTTTGCGCGACGTGTTGCCTGGGCTGGAAGCAACGGGAGTCGAGTTCATCGCGGAGCCGGATCGCGCGAAGGCGATTCAGATCGCGGTGGAACAAGCCAAACCGGCTGATATCGTACTGATCGCGGGCAAGGGCCATGAGAAGACGCAGACGCTGCGCGAGCGTGTGATTTCCTTCGATGACGTCGAAGTCGCTGCAACTGCAATTCAAAGTCTTGCACCGACGGGAGCGAAGCATTGAAGCTGGCTCTCGATCAAATTGCGCACTGGATGGGCGGAACGCTGCATGTTCCGAGGCAGAATGAGCATTCGCTGGCTGCGACGGGCTACTCCATTGACTCGCGCACGTTGAAAGCCGGCGACCTTTTCTTCGCTGTTCGGGGCGAGCGGTTTGATGGACATGACTTCGTTACCGCCGCCTTGGAAAGCGGTGCCTGCGCAGCGGTTGTTGCTAGAAAGAAAGTTTTAGACCTGCCCGAAACAGTACGCCAGCAGATCCTGATCATCGTCGACGAACCGCTGCTCGCTTTGCAAACGCTTGCTGCCGCCGTTCGCCGCCATTGGGGCAAACGCGTGATCGGCATCACCGGAAGTGCAGGCAAGACGACGACGAAGGAAGCGATCGCTGCCGTTCTAGCGGCAAAGTTTCGCGTACTGAAGTCGCAGGGAAATCTCAATAACGGATTTGGCCTGCCCTTGCAATTGCTTCGGCTTGAGCCTGAGCACGAAGTAGCCGTGATTGAGATGGGCATGTCGAATGCAGGTGAGATTGCGGCCCTGACCCATATTGCTGCTCCTGACTGGGGCGTAGTCACGAATGTCGGCAATGCGCACGCGGAGAATTTCTCTGACGGCATCGCCGGTGTTGCCCGTGCGAAGTATGAGTTGGTGGCCAGCTTGCCGGGTGTTGGTGTGGCTTTTCTGAATTGCGACGATGCCTACGTTTCGCAATTCGGCCGCGACTTTCACGGTAAGAGCATCTATTTCGGCAAGGGACCATGCGCCAATCCGCGTGCCGAGTCTGCCGAAGAGTTGGGTGCGGATGGCACGCGAATTCTGGTTCGCGCTGGTGGGCACGAGGTGAGGGTTTGCCTGCGCCTGCTGGGGCAGCACAATGTATCCAACGCGCTGGCCGCTATCGCCGTGGGGATGGAGGCAGGCATTTCGCTGGAAGCCTGCGCTGAAGCTCTGGCGCAGCTGGAGCCGGGTGATAAGCGCGGCCAACTCATCAATCTGAATGGCGCCACGATTATCAACGATTGCTATAACTCAAATCCTGAGGCGCTGAAGGCGATGATCCACACTTTGATGTTGATGCCGGGTGAGCGCCACATTCTGGTCGCTGGAGAAATGCTGGAGCTAGGGCGTGAGACCGCGGCACTGCATGCAAGCTGTGGTGAAACGGCGGCTGCTGCGGGGGTCGATGTCGTAATCGGAGTGCGTGGCAATGCTCTGCAGATTGTTGAGGCGGCAAAGCTCGCTGGCGCAGACGCGATGTTTATGGAGACGCCAGGGTTGGCAGGCGCATGGCTGAAGCGGAATCTTCGCGAGAAGGACGTTGTCCTGTTGAAAGCATCGCGTGGCGTGCGGCTGGAGAAGGCGCTTGAAGCATTTGAAACAAATTAGTTTTGTAAGATGAACCTGAGTGACTGCAATTTGTTATCCCAGCGTGTGAACGCAGCGCATGCCGGGGAAATTAATGCCGGAGGAAGTATTTGCTCTACTGGCTTCTGTATCAGAAACTTTTCCCTTACTTCAGACCATTCCGTATCTTCCGGTATCTGACGTTCCGCACCGCATTTGCGTCGCTGACGGCGTTACTGATCGCACTCATCATTGGACCGTATGTGATCGAAAAGCTGCATGAGTTCCAGATCGGCCAATACATTCGCGAAGAAGGCCCGAAGGACCATCAAAAAAAGGCCGGCACTCCGACTATGGGCGGCGTGCTGATCTGCATTGCCATTCTGTTGCCTACGCTGCTGTGGGCCGATCTTTCGAATCCGTTTGTCTGGCTCATGATGGGATCGACTGTCGCTTTCGGCGCCATCGGCTTTGCCGATGATTACATTAAGGTGGTCAAACGCCGGAACCTCGGTCTTACGGCCCGCGCCAAGCTCGGTTACCAGATTCTGGCGAGCCTCGCAATCTCGATCGCTCTGATTGCCATGCAGACGCAGGGCATGTATTCAACCAAGCTCAGCGTGCCTTTCGTCAAGCGCCTGCAGCCTGACTTCGCGATTCACGCGCTGCGGCATATCCCGCACTTCGGCCTGCTGGCTTTTCTGCCCTTCGTGGTCTTCACCGTGCTGCTGATCGTTTTTTCGAGCAATGCGGTGAATCTTACCGACGGCCTCGACGGGCTGGCCATCGGTTGCACCATCATCGCTGCCGGTGCACTTACAGTTCTGACGTATGTGAGCGGGCATGTTGTTTTCGCTGACTATCTGGAATTGCAACGCATGCCGCTTGTGGGCGAACTGTCAATCTTTTGCGGATCGATGGTCGGGGCGAGCATTGGCTTCCTCTGGTATAACGCGCATCCAGCGGAAGTCTTTATGGGAGACGTTGGCTCGCTCGCTTTGGGAGGGGCCATCGGGACGGTTGCCGTGGCGATTAAGCAGGAACTGCTGCTGCCCTTTATTGGCGGGATCTTTGTGCTGGAGGCCATGTCAGTGATTCTCCAGGTAGGCAGCTACAAGCTGCGCAAAAAACGAATTTTCAAAATGGCGCCGCTGCATCACCACTTTGAACTGCTCGGCTGGTCAGAGGCCAAAGTCATCACTCGTTTCTGGATTTTGGCGCTGCTGTTTGCACTCTTAGCACTCACCACGCTGAAGCTTCGTTAAATTTTGCGCGCGGCGTGACACAATAGCGTGTCTGGCCGGAAAATCAAAGGCATGGAATTCAAAGGAAAAAAGGTTTTGGTGGTTGGCCTGGGCAGATCCGGCCTGGCAGCGGCGCTCTTTCTGCGCCGCAGAGGCGCGCAGGTTACCGTGTCGGACATTCGCAGCGCCGAGCAGTTAGGAAAAGAGATCCCCGCCCTGCTTGAAGAAGGTATCTCCGTCGAAGCAGGCGGACATGGGTTGCTGACCTTCCGGCGACAGGATCTGATTGTTGTGAGCCCTGGTGTTCCCATCGATACACCGGAACTTGTGCAGGTGAAAGCCTTTGGTCTGCCGATCATTGGCGAATTGGAACTCGCTACCGAGTACCTCAAAGGAAAGTCGCTGGCGATCACTGGATCGAACGGCAAGACCACGACGACCTCGCTGTGCGGGGAGATCCTTGAAGCCGGAAAGTTGGCAGTACAGGTTGGCGGCAACATTGGTGTGCCCGTCATTGCGTTGGTCGATCAGAGCCGCGACGATGGCTGGTCAGTTCTTGAAGTATCGAGCTTCCAACTGGAGACCACCAGCCAGTTCCGCCCCGAGATTGCTGTCATTCTGAATGTGACGCCGGATCATCTCGATCGTCACGGTACGTTTGAAAATTACGCAGCGGCGAAAGAACGCATCTTTGCCAATCAGACTGCCGAAGACGCGTTGGTTCTGAATGCGGACGACGATGTGACGTCGCGCATGGCGGCTCGCGCCAAGTCGCGCATCTTCTGGTTCAGTGCGAAGCGCGTGGTGCGCCAGGGCGCGTTCGTTCACGAAGGAGCCGTTGTCTTCCGCCCATCCGAGCAGGCTGCGCCGGAGTTCATCCTTAAGGTCGAAAACATCCCGCTCAAAGGTCATCACAACGTTGAAAACGTGCTCGCTGCTGTCTGCGCCTCGCGACTGGCGGGTGTGGAGGCGGACGCTATCCGCAAGGCGGTCGAATCGTTTAAAGCCGTCGAGCATCGGCTGGAATTTGTGGCTGACATTAACGGCGTTGACTACTACAACGACTCCAAGGCTACGAACGTCGATGCCGCGGCGAAGGCCATCGCGGCATTTCCCGGCGGCATTCATCTGATTCTTGGCGGCAAGGATAAGAACTCCGACTACCGCCAGTTGCGCTCGCTGCTCGAAGAGCGGGTGAAGGCCGTCTACACCATTGGCGCTGCGGCGGAGAAGATCGAGACGCATATCTATGGCACGGTGCCTGTCGTCAGTGCCAGAACTTTGGATCAGGCAGTTGCCAAGGCAGCCGAGGCCGCGCAGCCGGGCGAAATCGTACTGCTGGCGCCGGCGTGTTCGAGCTTCGACCAGTTCGAAAATTACGAGCATCGCGGACAGGTTTTCAAAGAGCTTGTGCACGCGAGACAGGGTGTATGGCAAAACGCGTAGGCGTCGATAAACTGCTGTTCTGCGTAACGCTGATCCTCGTCGTCATTGGGCTGGCGATGGTCTTCAGCGCTTCTGCCGTCATGGCCAAGGAGCGCTTCGGCTCGCCGTACAGCTTTGTCATTCGCCAAGCCATCTGGGCCGCTGTTGGTCTGGCCGTGATGACGCTACTCATGCAGGTCGACTATCGCAAGTACAACCGGCCCAACGTCGTTTTTCCAGCCGTCGCTGTCACCGTCATCTGTCTGATGGCCGCGTTTCTCATGCGCGACTCGCACAACACGCATCGCTGGATTCGCTTCGGGATGTTGTCTTTCCAGCCCTCGGAGTTGGCGAAGCCCGCGCTTGTTCTTTTTCTCGCGTGGTTCCTGCAGAACCGCATGCAGACGATCGACGACTGGCGCGGCACCATTCTTCCGGCGGCGCTGCCGAGTCTGGTCTTTATTGCGTTGATCCTGAAGGAGCCGGACCTTGGCACGGCGCTTGTTTGTGCCGGTGTTACAGCGCTCATGCTCTATCTCGCCGGGATGGAGATGAAGTATCTCGGCTATGCGTTTCTGGCTTCGCTTCCTGTCCTTTACCTCATGCTCTTCCGCGTGAAGTGGCGGCGGGATCGCTTGCTGGCGTTCATCAATCCTGAGGCCGATCCGCTGGGCAAGGGCTTCCACATTATTCAGTCGTTGATTGCGGTAGGAACAGGCGGCATTTTCGGGCTCAACTATATGGAGGGGCGGCAGAAGCTCTTTTATCTCCCCGAACCGCATACGGACTATATCTTTGCCAACATCTCTGAGGAACTGGGGCTGCTTGGTGCGCTGATTGTGCTTGGACTTTTCATTGTGCTTGGATATCGCGGCATCCGTGCCGCTGTTCTGTCGAAGGATCCATTTGCTCGCTTCCTTGCTTTCGGTATCACAGCCACGATTCTGATTCAGGCGTTTTTCAATATCAGCGTTGTCCTGGCGCTGGTTCCGACCAAAGGGATCACGCTGCCATTCATCTCTTACGGCGGCACATCGCTCTTCATCATGCTCGCCCTCATCGGCGTTCTGCTCAACATCACACGGGAGATCGAATAGCTACGTGCGAGTGTTGATTGCGGGTGGCGGCACGGGCGGCCACATCATGCCGGCGTTGGCCATCGCCGATGCTCTTCAAAAGCAATACCAGGCGGAGCTTCTGTTTGTAGGCACACCGCGCGGACTGGAGTCGAAGCTTGTTCCGCAAGCAGGGCACAAGCTTGAGCTGATCAAAGTCGGCCAACTCAAGAATGTCAGTCTGGTCACGCGGTTGCGGACCATGCTCGACCTGCCGATGAGCGTGCTGCACTGCCGTTCGTTGCTGAAGCAGTTCCGGCCTGATGTTGTCATCGGCGTTGGCGGTTACGCCTCCGGACCGGGGATGGTTGCGGCGATTCTTGCGCGCATTCCGACATTGGCGGTTGAGCCGAATGCCTTTCCCGGTCTCGCGAACCGGCTGGTGGGCAAGCACGTTTCCGCCGCGGCGGTTAATTTCGAGCCTGCTCTCAAGTACTTCCGCAACGCGCAGGTGACTGGCATTCCCGTCCGCGCTGAATTTTTTCAGCTGCAACGGCGCCCAGAGAACGGCTTGCCTCACCTGCTCATCTTTGGCGGGAGTCAGGGTGCGCGTGTGCTCAACCGGACGATGCCGCAGGTTGTGGCGCGTCTGCTTGAGGCTGTTCCCGGCCTTACGATTCTGCATCAGGCTGGGGCGCGCCATGCCGAGGAAACGCAGGCAGCTTACGCTGCCAGCGGAGCTGATCCGTCGCGGTGGCAGGTGCATGCGTTCCTTGATGACATGGCCCGGCGGTTCGAGGCTGCCGACCTGGTTTTGTCGCGCAGCGGGGCGAGTACGGTAGCCGAAGAGATGGCGGCGGGCAAGCCGGCGCTCTTGGTTCCGTTTCCCGGCGCGGCGGACGATCACCAGCGGAAGAACGCGGAGGTGATGGCCGGGGCAGGCGCGGCGACTCTGCTCCTTGAGTCGGAGATGACGCCGGATCGTCTCCTTGAATCGCTGACGGCCATGCTGGGCAATCGGGCCGAACTCAAGGCTATGGGTGAGCGGGCGCGGACGCTGGCTCATCCGGATGCGGCCAGCCGAATTGCCGCCATGGCCTGTGAAGTTCTGGGCCCAGGGCTCAAAGCACAAGGCTCAGTCCCCCCCATTGCTCGCTAAATTCCTCTTTTTATTTGGCTTATGTGTCTCAGAAAAGATCCCATGTCTCTGCGAGACATGGGGCACCCTGGTCTACTCGATGCAAGACTCAGGCCCCCTTCATTGTCGCTAAATTCATCAAAATACAGCTGTTATGGCTATTTTGTCGTTGAATCGAGTTAAATTACTGTTTCTACTTGACTTAGGCGGCCGAATTAACCGAACACCCCGCATCTCCACAATGCCTGGGGTGACTGGGGCAAAGCATTGGTCACCCTCCCCTATGCTTTCTGTAAATTCTTCTTTTTACAGGGGTTCGGTTGTCATCTGCTGAGGGGCAGACGCGGAAAACCGCTCTATTTCCATGATAGCAATTTTGGCCATAATTCCCTGCTGGAAAACGTAGGCTCTAACCTCATGCCATGGAAGGAGTTAGTGGTTGCAGATCGACGCAGGGGGCTTGACAAAGAAATCCACAGGTCTGACAGAAGCCGCTCATTACTCCTCTTGACATTCGACAAGTGATAGGCGTATTTCTTTTGTCGAATGACGAGGGGTGAAGATGGCGTCATCTGCGGAACTGTTGCAGGGGACATTGGATTTGCTGATTTTGAGAACGCTAGCGATGGGACCGATGCATGGCTGGGGGATCGCGCAGAGGATCCAGCAGGTTTCAAAGGAAGTGCTGCAGGTGGGGCAGGGATCACTCTATCCGGCGCTGCATCGGCTGGAGTACAAGGGTCGGATCCAGGCGGAGTGGGGGCCTTCGGAAAACAACCGTCGAGCCAAGTTTTATTCGCTTACGCCGGAGGGGTTGGGTCAGCTTGAGGCCGAGCGGGGGAATTGGGAACGGATGGCCGAGGCGATTTCGCTGGTGCTGAACCAGGCGGGTTGATGTGTTTGGTTGTGTCATTGTTCAGAAGAAAACCTGCCGATTTGCGTTCGTGCTTTTCCACCTTTTCGCAAACTGCGCGAAAGGATGGGGCACCCGATGTTCGTGCCGATGGCCTAGAGGAAAGCAGGTCCTTCGTCGCGTTGCTCCTCAGGATGACAGCGCTTTGGGGTGATGGGTGGTTTGGAGGTTTGTTGGTGAATCGGTTGTTAGGGACAATACGATCGTTCTGGACGCGGGTGCGGTTTCTGTTTTCTCGCAGGGCGACGGATGAGATGGACGAGGAGCTGCAGTTTCACATTGAGCGGCAGGTTGAGGCAAACGTTGCTGCCGGGATGAGCCCCGCCGAGGCGCGGCGGCAGGCGCTGATTGCGTTCGGTGGCGTGGAATCTGCGCGAGAGGGTTGTAACGAGGCGCGGCCAGGATGGTTTCTGGATACGCTGTGGCAGGATGTGCGCTACGCACTGCGCGGGTTTCGCCGGAATCTTATTTTCACGATCACTGCGCTGGCAACGCTGATGCTGGGAATTGGCGCGACTACGGCGGTCTTCAGCGTGGTGGATCGCATTCTCTTCCGCAGCCTGCCTTATGCGCATGGGGACAGGCTGGTCTCTGTGGGTTTGGTACAGCCTTTGGAGAAGCAAGAGTTCACGCTCGGCGGATTTTACTTTGAATGGCGCGACAACCAGAAGCCGTTCGCGTCGATGACGTTTGAGCGAGGCGCGGGCGAATGTAACCTGACGGCCCAGAATCCTGTACGCCTGCATTGCGCTGACGTGGCCGGGAATTTTCTGCCGACGTTGGGGGTAGCTCCGGTGATTGGTCGGAATTTTCTGCCGGCGGAAGATGTACCGAACGGCCCGCAAGCAGCTCTTATCTCCGATGCGCTCTGGCTGGCTCGTTATAACCGGTCGCGGGAAGCTCTGAACCAGGAGATAGAGATTGACGGCAAGCCGGTTCGCATCATTGGCGTGCTTCCGGCAGATTTCGAAATGCCGAGGCTGCAGGCAGTAGATATTCTTCTGCCGGCGCAGATGGACATAGCGGCGCAGCATACGCTCAATGATGGCATTGGACTTCCGATGTGGGCGTTTGCACGGCTGAAGCCGGGCGTGAGCATTGCCCAAGCGAGAGAAGAGATGGCCCCGATCTATCGCCATACGCAGATGTGGATTCCGGCGCAGTTTCGGCAGCAGTTTCAGTTGCAGATTCGTTCCATTCGCGATCGCCAGATGCAGGATGCATATCGGGCGGCATGGGTGCTGCTGGGCGCTGCGCTGGCTGTGATGCTGATTGCGTGCGCGAATGTGGCCAGCCTGTTTTCAGCACGCGGCGCAGCGAGAGAGCGCGAGCTTGCGGTGCGCGCGGCGCTGGGAGCCAGCCGGTTCCGGATTATCCGGCAGGCGCTGACGGAAGCGCTGCTGCTTGCGGTGGCGGGCGCAGCGGCGGGGTGCGTGCTGGCTGAGATCTTATTGCGGGTTTTTATCTCTATCTCGCCGTCCGGCGTTCCGTTTCTTGCCGACGCGCAACTTGATTTGCGGATTATTGGCTTTGCGGTTCTGCTTGCGCTGGCTTGCGCAGCGATATGCGGCGTGGCGCCGGCTCTTGAACGGCCGCGCTCGATCGCGTTCTCGGCGCGTACGGCGAACTCGGGAGCGCACACGCGGCTGCGGGGATTTCTTGTGGCTGCGCAAATCGCTGTGAGTGTCGTGCTGCTTTCGGGTGCGAGTCTTTTCGTCAGAAGCTTCCGGAATCTGCAGCGCGAAGACCTGGGGATGCAGACGAAGAACGTGCTGACGGTGCGGATTCCATTGGTGGATTCGCGCTACCCGGGAGACCGAGCATATATGGATTTCTATCTGCGTGCCGAGGCGGCAATGCGTCAACTGCCTGG
Source organism: Alloacidobacterium dinghuense (assembly GCF_014274465.1). Taxonomy (NCBI): domain Bacteria; kingdom Pseudomonadati; phylum Acidobacteriota; class Terriglobia; order Terriglobales; family Acidobacteriaceae; genus Alloacidobacterium; species Alloacidobacterium dinghuense. Next base: position 256,525 of record NZ_CP060394.1, read on the forward strand.
CGTTCAGGCGGTGAGCATCAGTGACTCACTGCCGCCGGATGGGAACAGCTGGCATGGCGGCTCCCGGTTAGGGGATTTCTTTGTCGTAGGGAGGCCGCCGATTCCGCCGGAAACCGGGGGCGCGGTAATGAGGCGGCTGGTGACGCCTGATTATTTTCGCGCTCTGAATATCTCTATGCTGGAGGGGCAGGGCTTCACCGAAGGAGAGCGCGGCGCGAACGGCGATTTCATGATCCTGAGCAGGCGGCTTGCCGAGTGGCTGTTTCCCAAGGGCGATGCGGTCGGGCAGCATATTCAGTTTGCCAACTATCGTCCGTACTTTTCGGTCGATGGCCCTGTGTTTACGGTTGTGGGTGTGGCGGCCGATGTGAAGAATGCCGGGCTTACCGGGCAGGATGATCCGGAATACTACGAGCTGTGGAGTAATCATCATCCTGAAAGCTGGAGCCGGCACTGCGTATTTCTCATAGAGACGAACTTGCCGCCTTCCGTAGTGGCAACGTGGCTGAGAATGCAGATTGCGAAGCTCGATCCAACCGCGCCGGTAGCGGTGGAACCCCTGACGCAAACAGTTGCACGGCTGGCCGATCGACCACGGTTCGAGATGGCTTTGGTCAGCTTTTTTGCGGCTGCCGGACTGCTGCTGGCGGTGGTGGGATTGTATGGCGTGGTGGCGTTTCTGGTAGCGCAGCGTACGCAGGAGATTGGCGTGCGCATGGCGTTGGGGGCGACGCGGGCGAATATTCTGCAGCTCGTTCTGGCGAAGGGGATGGGGCTGGTGCTGGCTGGAGGGTTTGTCGGGTTGGGGGTTGCGTTTGTTGTCTCACGCCTGCTGCGGAGTCTGTTGTTTGAAGTGAGCGCGCATGATCCGGCTTCATTTCTTACTGTTGTAGTGGTGCTGAGTGCGGTTGCCTTGGCGGCAACGCTGATTCCGGCGCTAGCGGCTACGAAGGTGAATCCGAATGTGGCGCTGCGTTGTGAGTAGGATCCCACATCTCTTCGAGATGTGGGGCACCCGTTCTGGGCTGTGATTTGGAGTAGAAAAAGGCCCGCTTTTTTGAGCGGGCCTTCTAACTTTCGGTTGCATTATCGGTGACCGCCACCGCCGTGGAAGCCGCCGCCTCCACCGCCGTGGAAGCCTCCGCCAGCGAAGCCGCCACCGCCGTGGAATCCGCCGCCAGCGAAGCCGCCACCGCCGTGGAATCCGCCACCACCGCTGAAGCTGTGGACAGCGCCGCCACCGCTATAGCCATGGAAACCGTTCGTTCCGGAATAGCCGTGGAATCCTGAGGAGCCGTTATATCCGTTATATCCGTGGAAGCCGGACGCGCCGTTGTAGGCGCCGCGATAGCCGGTCATGCCGATAGAACGGTTTCCTCCATTCAGAGGTGAGCGCCCATAGGCTCCTCCATTGCGATAGCCATTGTTAAAGCCGCTGCCGTAACCGCGGTTGTAGCCGGAGTTGTAACCGCCGCGATATCCGCCACCGTAGTAGGGATGCGCGCCCCAGCCCCATCCACCGTACGGATGACCCCAACCCCAGCCCCAGGGGCGTCCATACCAGCCGCTGTACCACGGGCCGGCCCCGATGAAGACGCCGCCGAAGAACCAGTCAGCGCCATAGTAGCCGTAAGGCGCGCAGGCATATGGATAGTAAGAGTAGTAGCCCCAGGAGCAGACGGGCGGGCCGCCGACGTAGACCGGAGCCGGATAACCGACCTCCGGGCCGATACCGATACCCACGGCGACCTGGGAGTGAGCAAATGCCGCAGGCACTATGAGAACCGTGAGCAAAGCAAGGGAACGCAAGATTCGCAAAGTCAGACCTCCCCGTCAAACTGCCGCCTGTCGTTTCGGCCAGCCAGCTGACGTGTTCCGCGAACCCATACCGGAGTTCCGGAACCCCTACCTATTGGAAACACCGGCGGCGGGAAAAGTTGCGGCAAATAAAGCCGTTGTCGAAGCGCTGGTGCATCTCAGGGAAGCCGGAAACGGAGAGCCGTAGCGTGCGGGAATTATGGCATCAGGAAAGGCCGTTCGGAAAGGATAATCGTTGTCGGGTTGGGGCTTAGACATCTTTTGATATGCCGCACAAAGTTTTCATAACCGCGTAATCGTGTGGGCAAACACGCAACGTGCTAGATTAGCGGACAATCACTCCAGCACGCGAAAACCGCGCGTTCGGGGGGAACCCCGATAAAAGGGCCTTTGCAGGAGGTTGTTGATGGCGCCAACATCACTACCGGATATCAGCAGCAGATTCACCTTTCGCAACTGGATGCAGGGAAATTATTTCTTCAAAGAGGCGGCGGGTGAATTGGGTGTGCCGGGTAGAGTGGCGACACATCGCGACGTGAAGGCGCAGCGCGACCTTGCCGGTGGATCGGGCGACCACGCGGGGCATATGATCGGGGTGCAGTTCGGGGCGCCTGGCGGCATCGAGAACATGGGCTTGCAGAATGCAAACATGAATACTTTTGCGCCGAAGCGGCTGCAGGAGGCATTTCGCGGACACGGCGGCAGCTATCACGATCTTGAGTCTGAGTGGGCTCGCAAGCTAAAGGATGGCTATCGCATCACGGTCACGATTCAAGATAAATACAGACTCGACGAAGAGCGCCCGTTTGTGCGCTGGGTGCAGTGGGTCGAGACGACTCCGAAGGGCAAGCAACAGGCGGCGCAAACGCTCGACTTCGGCAACTTCAGTTCCCCTCAATTGCGCGCAGCCAGAGGCGAGCAACCGGGCCCGATCACGAATGGCGGCAAAGGCGCGCAGGTTATTTCTCTATTCGGGCCGCGGCGCTGACCTGAATCCAATTTCACTAGAACGCATCTGCTGTTGAACGGAGGAGCACCATGCCTGATCCAATTCCTGGAATCCACCACATTACCGCCATAGCCACAGATGCCCAGCAGAACGTTGACTTTTATGCGGGCGTTCTGGGACTGCGCCTGGTAAAGCAGACAGTGAACTTCGACGATCCTGGGACGTACCACCTTTACTTCGGTGACGGAAAAGGGAATCCGGGCACGATTCTTACTTTTTTCCCGTGGAGCCACGTGCAGCATGGACGGCGTGGCACCGGGCAGGCGACAACCATTTCATTTGCGGTTCCGGCTGACTCGTTTGGTTTCTGGATTGAGCGGCTCACGCGACACAGCGTGGAGTACGACAAGCCGACGCGGCGTTTTGACGAGCCTGTGATTACATTTCACGACTGGGACGGACTAGGGCTTGAGCTTGTAGGCGTGGCTGGCGCGGAGAACAAACCCGCCTGGGAATCAAACGGAGTATCCGGCAAAGAGGCAATTCGTGCTTTTCACACTGTGACGCTCTGCGAAGACGGGATGGAGAAGACTGCGTCGCTTCTGACCGATACGATGGGCGCGAAGAAGCTGAAGGAAGAAGGCTCGTATTTTCGCTACACCTTTGGCGAGGGAGACAGTGCTGCAAATGTGGATCTGCATTGCACGCCTGAGTTCATGTCCGGCGTGGTGGCCGGGGGAAGCGTGCACCATGTGGCATGGAGGGTGCCCAATGATACAGCGCAGGTGGAGTGGCAGAAGAGAGTGCGCGAGGCGGGATTGAATGTGACGCCGGTGCTCGATCGCCAGTACTTCAAGTCGATTTATTTCCGCGAACCGGGCGGCGTTCTGTTTGAGATTGCAACCGATCCGCCGGGTTTTGCTCGCGATGAGCCGGAAGACGCGCTCGGGCAGGTGTTGAAGCTGCCACCGTGGCTTGAAAAGTATCGTGCGGAGATCGAAGGCGACCTGCCGAAGCTCCACCATCCAAACTTTGCGATGGAAAGGCAGCTATGACCGCAACCGACACGTTCATTTACCGGTTTGTTCCAGTCGAGAATAGCAAGCGTACGCTGCTGGTGCTGCATGGTACGGGCGGCAATGAAGATGATCTGTTGCCCGTGGGCCGCATGCTCGATCCGGAGAGCGCGCTGCTGAGCCCGCGCGGGAAGGTGCTGGAAAACGGAGCGCCGCGATTTTTCCGCCGACTGCGTGAAGGCGTCTTCGATGAAGAAGACGTGATCCGGCGCGCAAATGAGCTGGCGGATTTCGTTGCTGGCGCCGTCAAAGAGAATGGATTGAATGCTTCGCAAATTGTTGCCATCGGCTACTCCAATGGAGCCAACATCGCGTCGGCCATGATGCTGTTGCGACCGGAGATTCTTCGCGGCGCGGTGCTGCTGCGTGGGCAGGTGCCGCTGGTTCCGGAAAAGGTGCCCGATCTTGCCGGCAAGTCCGTGTTTTTGTCGTCGGGAAAATTCGACCCGATTGTCGACGCCGAAAATGCGGGCCAGCTTGCAGAGATGTTGAAGAAGGCCGGGGCTGATGTTACGCACAAGCTGCTGCCGAGCGGGCATGAGCTTACGCGCGTGGATATTGATGACGCGCGTGAGTGGCTTTCGCGGTTGGCTTGATTATTCCGTAATTCCTAATTTGGCGAAGAATCTCAGCGATTTGTCTGGCTGACATCGCTGAGATTCTTCCTCCCTCTGGTCGTCAGAATGACGGCTCTCTGAAATTTGATGGAATAAGGACAGAGAGATTCTTCCTCCCTTCGGTCGTCAGAATGACGGCGTTTTATTAGATCAGTGAAATAACGACAGATCGATGGCGTCGCCCATGGCTTTGTATCCGGCGTCTTTCGGGTGGAGGTGATCGCCCGAATCATAGTCGGGCAGGAACTGGTCAGGATGCGCAGGGTCTTGCGTGATCTTGTCGAAGTCAATGACGCCATCGAAGACACCGCTGGTCGTGATCCACTGGTTGTAGGCTTGCCGGACTTGCTCGCCTTGCGGCGATGAGTAGCCCGTGGGCAGATACGGAGTCAGCGTTGCGCCGAAGACCTTGATGCCGTGCTGGTGCGCGCGGGTGACGAGTTGAGACAGGCCGAAGATCAGATCGTCGGCGGTGATCTTGTCGCCTGGCTCGTGCGGTTCTTTGAGGCGGCCAATGTCATTGATGCCTTCGAGGATGATGAGATACTTGACGCCGGTCTGCGCAATTACGTCGCGATCGAAGCGGGCGAGCGCGCTTGGGCCGTAGCCATCGTGAAGGACGCGGTTGCCGCCAATGCCTTGATTGAGCACGCCGAGGTTTGCGGTCTTCTTGTCGGCCTGCAGGCGGGCGGCGAGAACGTCCGGCCAGCGATGATTCGCATCGCGCGTTGAGTCCGCGCCGTCGGTGATGGAGTCGCCGAAGGTCACGATCGCTGCGGCTTTGTCAGTGGCGTTGGTACGCACGTCAATTCCTTTGACGAAGCACCAGGCGTAGATGGGGCTGGAATTGTCTGCGGTTGGTGCGGACGTCGCGTCGCCTCTGAGCATGTAGTTGGTTGAATCGCCGAAGGAGTGGCAGGTGGTGTTGCGAATGCGCTGCTCGGGGAAATACACGCTCACGACGAGGTCGGAGAGCGGAGCGGGCTCCATGTTCACCGGGTCGCTGAGGATGAATGCTCCGGCAGGAACCTCAGCTGTGGGCCTTCCGTTGAAAGTGAGCGCATGATCCGAATTCGCCTGAATCGATCCGCCGCCTGCGCTGACTGCGATATGCGCACTGCCCACGGTGAGCGGGTCTGTGCCGAATTCGTTGGTGAGTTGCACCCGCACGGCTGAGCCGCCCAGGCTGATGTGCACGATGTTGCGATAGGTAGAGTTGGCGGGGCTCGGCTGGCCGTCATTCACGACAGCGCCTACGGGCGAAGCTGCCCACGTTCCCACCCAGTTTGCAGCCGGTGTCTGAGCAAAGGCCGCAATACTGCCAAACCCCAGGAAAGCTAACGCAAGAAATTTCCGATGCATGTATCCCTCAGAAAGGAAATGTATTTTTCGTTTGGGATGAGTGTACGGTCTTCTGGGCCAAAGATGGCCCGATGAATCGAAGAAGATTGACAATCCATATTCAAACGTTTGAAATTGCCAAATCACAGGAATTAGAGATCTCACTTCGGAGCGAACGGCTTGCAACGATCGATCTTCGCCGCCCTTGTCGTCTTTGCTGTTTCTCTTTCCGCCCAGACGATTCATGTCAGCACGGCGCCCGCTGACCAAACCAACAGCTTTGTCCCGACGGAGACCCTGGGCGCGGGCGTCGACCGAATTCCGCGTGAGGCCTTCGAGAAGGACCTGGTGCCGGAGACGATTGCGGCCACGCTCGCTTCCGGCTGGCAGACGGTCACGTATCGCCAGAACACTGAGCTTGCCATCCAGGCATGGCACTGGAATCCGAAAGGCACATGGAGCGATCCGAGCGGCAAGGGGTATTTCACCGGTTCGACTGAGCTGGGCGACCCGATACGTCACTCCTACGGTTACGTATTGCCGCACCGCGGCGTTACTCGGAATGACGGAACCGGTAATACCGGATATTCACGGCTGACGGACGGTGACCCGGAGACCTATTGGAAGAGCAATCCTTATCTGACGCAGCGCTTTACCGGCGAAGACGATTCGCTGCATCCGCAGTGGGTCATCATGGACCTGAATGCAAATCAGCTTGTCGATACGATTCGCATTGACTGGGCAGAGCCGTTTGCAACGCACTATGTTGTTCAGTACTGGACCACCGACGCGGACCCGGTTCACGCGCCAACGCGCGGCGTTTGGCAGACCTTTCCGCACGCTGAGATCACTGACGGAAAAGGAGGACCGGCAACGATTCGCCTTGCGTCCTCTCCGATGCCGGTGCGATATGTGCGTATTCTCATGACGGCGTCGTCGAATACCTGCGATACGCATGGCTCGTCTGATCCACGTAACTGTGTCGGTTACGCAATTCGTGAGTTGGCACTCGGGACTACGTCGGCAGATGGCCAGTTTCACGATCTTGTGCGTCACACGCCCGATCAGGAGCAGACTGCGACGATTTGTTCCTCCATCGACCCGTGGCACGAGCCGGACAACCTGGAGAGCACATTTGAGTCGCAGATCGGCTTTGATTTTTTCTATACCAGCGGCATTACGCGCGGGCTGCCGGCGATGATTCCGGTGGCAATGCTCTATGACACGCCTGAGAATGCTGTGGCGGAAATCAGTTACATCGAGAAGCGCCAGTATCCGATCTCGTATGTCGAGATGGGAGAGGAAGCTGATGGGCAGTTCATGCTTCCGGAGGATTACGCTGCGCTATACCTGCAGTGGGCTATGGCGCTGCATCGCGTCGATCCGGCGCTGAAGCTGGGAGGCCCGGCATTTACAGGTGAGAACAAGGACATCGAAGTGTGGCCGGACGAGCAGGGGCGTACTTCGTGGACGGGGCGGTTTCTTGATTATCTGCGGCAGCATCAGCGGATGAGCGATCTGGCGTTCTTTTCGTTCGAGCATTATCCGTACGAGCCGTGCAAGATCAGCTGGAGCAGTCTTTACGAGGAGCCAACGCTGATGAGCCACATTATGCAGGTGTGGCGGGATGATGGACTGCCCGCGAATGTGCCCATGTTTGTCACCGAGTCGAATCTGTCATCGGCGACCAGCGAGACGTACATGGACATCTTCAGCGGGATCTGGCTGGCGGACTACATTGGCTCGTTTCTGACCGCTGGCGGCAAAGGCGTTTACTACTTCCATTACCTTCCACTGCAACTGGAGCGGGGCTGTAACGATTCGGCTGGGACGTTTGGCATGTTTACGGTCGATGCTGATTACAAGATCAAGCAGCGGCTGGCACAGTTCTTTGCGAGCCAGATGATTACGCAGCAGTGGGTGCAGCCGGGGAATGGACAGCACCATGTTTATCCTGCGACCAGCGTGGTGGATGATGGCGCTGGGCATTCGCTGGTGACGACGTATGCTCTGGAACGGCCTGACGGCGAATGGTCGCTGATGATCGTCAACCGCGACCAGTTCAATCCGCACACTGTGCACGTTGATTTTGATGGGGCTTCGCATGCCGCGAGCCATTTCACCGGTACCGTACACGTTGCGCGCTTTGGCCGCGATCAATATCAATGGCATGCGCGGAGCAAGGACTTCACGGCGCATCTTCCTGAAAAAGAGGATCGACCAGCGGTCATCTTTACACCCGGCAAGGCTGATCCTGACGGTCCGATTCTGGAGTCGACGGAAGAGGCCAACGCCAATACGCAGTTCGATCTCCCTGCGGCGTCGATCACGGTGATTCGCGGCAAGATCGCATTAAAATAGAGGTAAGGACCTGAGTCCATAAATGAAGTTGAAATTACCCGAAGGACAGTTCAAGGCTTATCTCTTTGACTGTGATGGCACCATTGCCGATTCGATGCCGCTGCACTATATCGCATGGAAGAAGGCGCTCGGCGAGTGGGGCTGCGACTTTGACGAAGATCTGTTTTATGCGTGGGGCGGCCTGTCGGTGGCGAAGATCATTTCTACACTGAATGAGCAGCGTGGCCTCAACATGCCTGTGGCCGAGGTGGAGCATCGGAAAGAGAGCCTTTACTACGATCTATTGCCGCAGCTTACGGCTGTGCCTGAGGTTCTGGAGCATATCGAAGCTCAATACGGGCGGATTCCGTTTGCTGTGGTTTCGGGGAGCACGCGCGAATCGGTGACGGCTTCGTTGGCGGCGCTCCATCTGCTGGATCGCTTTGAGACGATGGTCTGCGCTGGCGATTATAAGAAGGGCAAACCGGATCCGGAGATCTTTTTGCTGGCTGCTGAGAGGCTGGGTGTGGCGCCTCAGGATTGTCTTGTGTTTGAGGATGCAGAGTTAGGGATTCAGGGAGCGACTGCTGCGGGCATGGCTTCTGTTAGGGTTCCGCTGCCCCATGAACGGGCGGTGGCGCTCAAATAACGAATTTCACTCAGGCGAGTCCAAACACCGTCGAGGCTAGATGGTCAGGAAAGCAAGAAGGTTTTGGATCGTCCTGCTGGTGTTGCTCGTGGCCCAAGGGAGCAGTCTGGCTGAGCAGCCGGAGGAATCGGCGCATCGCCAGGGGCCGCATGACTTGGAAGGATGGACGCTGAATTCCTCTATCCCTGATCACCCGGGTGAGAAGTTTCCATTCACGCTCGTGATTGCGCGTCGAGGACGTATCATCCGGAAGATTTCCGGCGATCCGTTCGTCTGGACGTGGCTGTTCTGGGCCGATGGCAGCCAGGTAGCGTTTGAATCCGGCCCGCTGCATTTCGGCATGTCTTGTGTTCTGGCTGATATTTCTACTGGCCGTCAGCTGGCTCGTTATGACTGCTTCAGTGGCCTGCCGGACGACGCTCCTGACTGGGCGAAGGCGCTTGAATCGTCTGAATAGCCCCCCTTCCAGGAAAACGGCGACAAACCTGTACAAAAAATGCTACGATCACGGGTTTCGCTTGTTTCATTTTTTCGCATCGGAGTTATCGATATGAGTTCTCAGGCAAGCGCCGCGGCTGCGGTGCCGGACGTAACCACTTATCCCTTCAAGCTTACCGACGAGCAGGAGCACCTGCGCCGTGAGGTCCGCGATTTTGCACAGCGCGAAATAGCCCCCAACGTCATGAAGTGGGACGAGGCCAGCGAGTTTCCTGCTGACGTCGTGAAGCAGCTTGGGCAGATGGGACTGATGGGGATGATCTTTCCCGTGGAGTATGGCGGCGCGGGCCTGGGCTATGTCGATTACATGACGGCGATTGAAGAGCTGTCGGCTGTCGACGGTTCAGTGGGCATCATCGTTGCCGCACACAATTCGCTTTGCTCGAACCACATTTTTCTTGCTGGAAATGAAGATCAGAGGCGGAAGTACATTCCGAAGCTCGCCGGCGGCGAATGGCTGGGCGCATGGGGGCTGACCGAGCCAAATTCCGGCTCAGATGCGGCTGGCGCCAAGACGACTGCGGTTCGCAAGGGCGACAAGTGGGTGCTGAACGGTAACAAGACGTTCATCACCAATGGCCACTATGCGGATGTGGCCGTGGTGATCGCCGTAACGGACAAGACGCAGGGTACGCATGGACTCTCGGCGTTTGTGGTGGAGAAGGGGACATCGGGATTTCGTCCGGGGAAGAAAGAAAACAAACTGGGACTGCGGGCCAGCGATACCTCGGAATTGATTTTTGAGGACTGCGAGATTCCGGCGGAGAATCTGCTGGGGAAGCTGGGCGAAGGATTTGTCGACTCGATGCGTGTCCTCGATGGCGGTCGCGTGTCGATTGCTGCGTTGTCGCTCGGGATTGCGCGCGGTGCGCTGGAGGCGAGTTTGCATTACGTGAAAGAGCGCAGGCAGTTCGGAAAGGCTATCGCGGAATTTCAGGGCGTGCAGTGGAAGCTCGCCGATATGGCCACGGAACTCGATGCGGCGCGTTTGCTGACGCTGCGGGCTGCGGTTTTGAAGGATGCAGGGCAGCGGGTGACGCGGGAATCGTCGATGGCAAAGCTCTATGCGAGCGAAGTGGCGGTTCGCATCTGCGACGAGGCTGTGCAACTGCATGGCGGTTATGGCTTTATAAAGGATTACCCGGCAGAGAAGTTTTATCGCGACGTGAAGCTCTGCACCATCGGCGAAGGCACGAGCGAGATTCAGCGCATGGTGATCGCCCGCGAGATTCTCAAGGTGATGCCGTCGCGCGGTTAAGAAGCCGTGCGCAATTTATGATTGCTTGCGTAGATGAGCAAAACTCTCCCGAGTGTTGAGTCCGATGTAACACAAATGATCGAGCGCCTTCGTTCCGGCGATGTGCGTGCTCTTGCGCGTGCGGTTTCGCTGGTGGAGAACGATGCGCCGTCTGCGACGGAGGTCTTATCGACCTGCTTTCCCTTCAGCGGACGCGCTCTGCGCATCGGCGTTACGGGTGCTCCGGGTGTGGGGAAGAGCACGATCGTGGACAAACTGGCGCGGCATTACCGCGGCGCGGGTGTCACGGTTGGCGTGATCGCAGTGGATCCCACGAGCCCTTTTACTGGCGGCGCGATTCTTGGCGATCGTATTCGCATGCAGGAGAATCTGGGTGATCCGGGATTCTACGTGCGCAGCATGGCGACGCGCGGATCGCTTGGTGGGCTTGCGCGGACGACGGCTGATGTTGCCTCAGTGATTGAAGCCAGCGGCAAGGATGTGATCCTGATTGAGACGGTTGGCGTAGGTCAGGACGAGATCGATATTGTGCGGCTTTCCGACGTCACCATCGTGGTGCTGGTGCCGGGCATGGGCGACGATGTGCAGAGTCTCAAGGCCGGCATCATGGAGATCGCCGATCTGTTCGTTGTGAACAAGGCTGACCGCGAAGGCGCGGATCGCGTGGAAAAAGAGGTACGCGCCATGCAGTCGCTGGCGACAAGTCACGGCGACTGGATTCCGCCAGTGGTGAAGACGATCGCATCGACCGGTGAGGGAATCGATCGATTGACCGACGCGATCGCGCAGATGAAACAATGGTTAGAAGCGGATGGACGATTGGAAGTCCGACGCAGGAAGTACTGGCGTGAACGTATTACAGAGATGATGCGGAATGCATTGATGCGCGAGTTGCGTGAGCATGGGCTAAGTGATGTGGAACTCGATGCGCTGGCAGAGCGCGTCGCCAGCAAGCAGGAGGATCCGTACCGGCTGGTGCCCGAGCTGGTGGCACGGGTAGTAAGGGCGTAGAAGCCAGCATTCGCATCCGAACATAGATAAAAAGCAGATCCTTCCGCTTCCCCTTCACTCCGTTCAGGGTCAGCGTCAGGATGACAATTCCGATAGAGTTAAGAGTTTTTATGACGAAGATCGATCATCTTGGAATTGCGGTGAAGAGCATTGCTGCTGCGCGCGGACTTTACGAGTCGTTGGGGCTGCACATCGTGCAGGAAGAAACGGTTGAGCACGAGAAGGTGCGTGTGGCGATGATTCCCGTCGATGAGAGCCGCATCGAACTGCTCGAGCCGACTGCGGATGACTCGCCTGTGGGAAAGTTCCTTGCGAAACGTGGTGAAGGGCTGCATCATGTGGCGCTGCATGTCGATGACATCTCGGCCACGCTTGAGGCGCTGAAGGCTAAGGGCGCTCGACTTATATCGGATGAAATACAGATTGGCGCAGGCGGTCATCTGTACTTCTTCGTGCATCCGTCGAGCGCTGGAGGCGTGCTGCTTGAAATCTGTCAGGATCCAATCTCGTACGTATAAATGCTGTTAGCAATCGACACATGTGGGAACACGGGAACCATCGCGCTCGCCCTCAGAGAAGGCGAATCTATGATGGTGATAGGAACGGCGGAGCTTGCGGGTAAGACTTATTCCGCCATGCTGGTGCCGCGTCTGCGTGAACTGTTCGAGGCGCATCACGTGGACCGGCAGCACATCGAGGCAATCGTTGTCGTCAATGGGCCGGGCAGTTTTACCGGGGTGCGCGTTGGCTTGAGTGCGGTGAAGGGTCTGGCTGAAGTCTTGGCCACGCCTATTATTGCTGTGTCGCGACTGCAGGTGCTAGCGCACAAGGAACAGAAACGGTTTGCGGCGCTCGATGCCGGCCGGGGAGAGTTCTACTTTCGCGACGACAATCCGGGGGCGCCGAGCGAAGCGCTTCTGACTTTAGGCGAATTGCGTGATGCGGCGCCGGCTGCTTCCGAGTTGGTGGTATGCGAAGAGAAAGTGGCTGCGGCGTTTCCTGAAGCGTGCCTGGTGACTGCGCCTACGGCTACCGATGCGCTGGCTGTTGCGCTGCCTCGGCTACGGGCCGGCGACTTCGACGATCTCGCCTCGCTCGACGGAAACTACCTGCGCCGTTCCGATGCCGAGCTGTTCGCCAGAAAACCCGAAGCGGTCGCGGGAAAGACACAAAGCGCATGAGCTGGATCATTCGCCGTATGACAGCGAATGATATCGACGGAGTGCTCGCGCTTGAACAATCCATTCCTGAGGCCCCGCACTGGAGCCGGATCGATTATGAGCCTTGCGCGGTGGCGGACGAATCCGCGCCGCTGCAGCGTGCCGGATTCGTCGCCGAAGACGGAGGGCGGCTGCTCGGATTTGCTGTCGGGAAGATCATCGCAGGGGTCTGCGAATTGGAATCGATCGCCGTGACTCTGGAAACGCGAAGTCAGGGAATTGGACGAGCGCTTCTTGAGGCTGTGAAAAACTGGGCAGTGGCAAACGAGGCAGTTCGCATGGAGCTCGAAGTGCGCCTCTCAAATGCAAGAGCTGTAAAGCTTTATGAACGAGGCGGACTGTTGCCGGAAGGACGGAGGCAAGCCTACTACCAATCCCCTGAGGAAGACGCGTTACTGATGGGTGCCGCTCTTGCGCGTGGTGGAAAACTTATTTGAAAAACGCATTGCCAGTGTGCCTCCTGGGTGGTAGTTTTTTCGTCTTAGAGAAGTAGTCAGTTTGTAGGAGGTATGTTCCATGGATATGGAAACGTTCGGGTCGCCGAATAGTGAGGAAGTACGTCGTTTGCAAGAGCAGCACCGCCACTATTCGGACAAACTGGAAAGTCTGCTCCAGAAGCCCTACCTTTCAGCCGAGGAACAACTCGAAGAAGTCCGTTTGAAAAAGCTCAAATTGTCAGTAAAAGACGAGATGGAAATGCTGCGTCACGGCGTTCTCCATCACGTAGCGTAATCACTGCCAGCGCGTTCTTACTGTTGCTCCGGCGACAGCGGGCTAAGTGTAGTTACTTTCTGCCGCTATTGCTGAGCTTGTACCCGCGGAACAGGACGAGCAGTAAAAAATTTATAATGAGAGAATTATCTCTCATGGTTCGTGACGGTTATCTCTACGGATTGACCCTGCTCGCGGTTGCGGCAGTGTTGTATTTTCTCACCCAAGGATGGATCTGGCCGCTGATCCCGATCCTTCTGGCTGGGTTCTTTCTCTGGTTCTTCCGCGATCCCAACCGCGCCATTCCGCAAGGCGAAGGGCTGATCGTTTCTCCTGCGGATGGCAAACTGACTGCCATCGAGCGCGTAGTTACACCATCGGGCGAGAGTCTCCGCCTCAGTATTTTTCTGAGTGTTTTCAATGTGCATGTGAACCGCTCGCCGGTTTCCGGCACATTGCGGGACGTCCGCTACCAAAAGGGCGAGTTTCTCAATGCGCTGAATCCTGAGTCGGCGGAAAAGAACGAGCAGAACCTAGTCGTAGTGGACAGCGAGGACGGTCACGAAGTTTCTTTCAAACAGATCGCGGGATTGCTGGCACGGCGCATCGTCTTTAACCCCAAGGCCGGCGACCGCGTGGAACGGGGCGAGCGTATTGGCATGATCAAGTTTGGTTCACGCGTGGACGTTGTGATGCCGGGTTACGCCGAGCTGCGCGTGAAAAAGGGCGACATCGTGAAGGGCGGATCTACCGTGCTGGCGCATATTCCTGATCTTGTTGCGGAGCCGATGCTGGCAGAGTTGGAAGTGGAGACGCTGGTTTGAAGGCGGGGGTGAAGCGGCGCAGGCGCGGCATGTATATCCTGCCGTCCCTGTTTACGGCAGGGAATATTGCTGCCGGATACTTTGCGATTACGCAGAGCCTGCAGGGTTCGGTGCAGGAGCCGCATCATTTTGACTGGGCGGCGCTGGCCATTGGTTTCGCGATTCCGTTTGATGCTCTCGACGGCCGCATTGCCCGCATGACCAACACCACCAGTGAGTTCGGCAGGGAGCTTGATTCTCTGGCGGATGTCATCACTTTTGGCGTGGCGCCCAGCATCCTTGCCTTTACCTGGGGTTTCCGGATGTTGCCCGCCATGGCCGACCCGATTTACCGGCAGAAGGTTGTGCAGCTGGGCGCATTCATCTGCTTTCTCTTTTTGCTCTGCGGTGCTGCGCGTCTTGCCCGCTTCAACATCAGTGCTGATCCGGTGCCGAAGAACCCCGGGCGTCCGGGAAGGAAGTACTTTGTCGGCATGCCGATTCCGGCTGCAGCGGGCGTGATTGTTGCGGTGATTCATTTCTTCCGCGGGATTCCTATTTCCATTAACTGGGTCGCGATCGTCTGGATGGCGCTTGTAGGGTTGATCGGATTTCTCATGGTCAGTACGTGGCGCTTCTGGAGCGGCAAGGAAATTAATCTCTTCAATCGGCATCCCTTTCAGTGGCTGGTGCTGATTGGGCTGGTGCTTTATGCGCTGGTCTTCTTTTCACAATACGTGCTGATTCTCATGGCACTCATGTACATGTTCTCCGGTATTCTGGCGCGAGTGGCGTATTCGTGGCGGCGTGGCCGAAGACTTCTCCCATCTTCAACAGGTCCGACAATCTGATGCCAGATACATACAAGATCGCAATCGTAGGCGCATCCTCTCTGCGCGGTAAAGAGCTGAACGACGCTTTGAGCGAATCGCCGTTCGGTTCCGCAGATTTTCTTTTGATGGACGACGAGGCCACACTGGGCCAGCTGGAATCGGTTGGCGATGAAGTGACTTTCATTCAACGCATCGAGCCGAGTTCCTTCGCCGGCGTGGATTTCGCTTTCTTCGCAGGGAGCCAGGAAGTTACGCGCAAGCACTGGCACAATGCGCAGAAGGCCAGCGCCAGCATCATCGACATGAGCTATGCGCTTGAAAGCGAGCCGAGGGTGCTGGTCCGCGCCCCCTGGGTGCAGGATGAGACACGCGAGGAGGTGAACGGGGAAGCCACGGAATCCGCGCCGGATTTGCAGACGCCCGCGGTGGTGCCGGCGCATCCGGCGGCAGTGGCGCTTGCGCTGCTTTTGCTTCGCGCCAAGGGAGTTGCGGGTGTTCGCTCTGCTTCGGCAACGGTTCTTGAGCCGGCGTCAGAATATGGCCGCGCCTCGATGGACGAGCTGCATCAGCAGACGGTGAGCCTGCTCAGCTTCCAGTCGCTGCCGAAAGAGATGTACGACGCGCAGGTGGCTTTCAACCTGCTGCCTTCGCTTGGCGAGGCGGCCAAGGTGCATCTGGGTGCGAGCGAGGCGCGCATTCGCCGCCACTATGATCTGCTCTCGGCAGGGCATCTTCCTGAGGTCATGATTCAGCTTCTGCACGCGCCCGTCTTCCATGGATATGGCATCTCGCTGGCGCTTACACTCGATGAGCCGGTGAGCCTGGAGCATTTGGAGGCTGCGCTGAGTGGCGAGCACGTGGATGTGGTGCTGGGTGACTCCGATCCGCCGAGCAATCTCAGTTCCGCCGGGCAGGATGACATTCTTGTTCGCGCGCGTACGGCTGATGGCAGCGAATTGGCGACCCGGCGCTTCTGGGTATGGGCAGCGCTCGATAATCTGAAGCTGACTGCGACGAACGCGCTGGCGTGCGCACAGGAATTACGGAAGCTGCGGCCACAGGGCAAGGTGCAGTAGGTTTCAATTCCATTGAATCTGCGTTAACTTGCCTTAACAAAGCCGACGTCGTTAGAGGTGTCAAGGCCCTTCAGCGAAAAGATTTTCTATCCCATTCATTCAAAAGGGCGAAAACTTCGCCAAAATTGGCGTACTATTTCCACCTGAATTGCTAAAATAGAAGTAGAGAGAAAAGCTCGCCGAAACCGGCGGGCTTTTCGTGTTTTTAGGGAGAAGTCATTAACCTTTGCCAAGGGCACGGCTTTAGAGGATGCTGAAAAACCGGCTGTTTGAAGGGGCACGACTTCCAAGCCTGCCCTGAGCGAAGCCGAAGGGTGCCGTAAATGCCGCAAAATGAGCGCGGCTTCAGCCGCCGGGGAAACGCATTTCCCCGATCTTTCAGCTCCTTCAGCCAGAGGAAGACCTACGACTTACCCCTAAACCACCCTCTCTCAAGAATTTACAAGATCACTAGGGGCCATACACAATAACAGAAACAAAGCGCGAAGCGCAGGGTGAAAACACCGGCCTTCATCGGGGTCCCCAGAATGCGCGATGTTCGCATTCTGGGGTGATTGAGACCGGTGAATCAGGCATGAAATCCGAGGGCTTTAGCCCTCGGATTTCCTAAACCCGTCCGCGCGAGAACCGGGGCCCCGGACGCGTGATCTTTGCGTGGCGGGGTGGGAAGCGCGCACCAATGATCCCTAACCATCAACAAAAAGAAGAATTTACAAGTTTACAGGGGGTCCCATGTGCAACGAGTGCCGTAGGGACGGGTGCCCCATCCTGCGTTCTCATGTAGTTCGAGAACGTAGAGCCTGCCCTGAGCTTGCCGAAGGGGTGGGTCTAACCAGACCGCGCGAAAGCGCGCACATTCTAAATCCGTAACGCCAATAAAAAGAGGAATTTACAAAAACACCCCAGGGAGACCCCTTGTACAACGAGTGCCATCACATCTTTACCAGCGGACGCAAATGCCAATCACCCGCACTGCGCGACCAGTCCTTCTGCTACTTTCACAGCAACACCCGCAAGCGCCTCGCACCTGGAAGCCAGTCCTACGAGCCCTACATCGAGCCGAAAGAAACGGCTCTAAACCTGCCGCCACTAGAAGATGCCGACGCCATCCAACTCGGCCCTCTCCGACGTCGTCCTCGCCTTGGCCGCCAACCGCATCGACCCGCGCCGCGCACGGATCATCATCTACGGACTCCAGGTCGCGTCACAAAACCATCGCCACCGCTGTGCCCTCGAAGCCGCAGAAGATGCAAAAGAAGCAGCCTGCCCTGAGCGAAGCCGAAGGGTTCGCGAGACTCACGAGCACGAAGACGGCACTCTCATCGGGCCGGAGATGCAAAGTCCCGACCCCGAAGAAGTCCGCCAGCAGAAGCGCCCCAGCCTCGGCGAAATCCTGCTGCGTGAAGCCGAGGCCCTCAAAGCGCGGCGGGAAGCCGAGCAAAGAGCCGAAGCAGAGCGCAGGGCCCAGCAGGTAGCCGCCGAAGAAGCCAAGCAAACCTCTGAAGCGCCATGCATACCGGGAATAATCGACCTTCAGGCCAGCGCCGATAAGCGGACAGCTCAATGCCGCCAAGCTCCTATAGAAAGAAGAATTTACCCAAAACCATACCGAGGGGGCATAAGCTTAGGGGAAAAGAGTAGCAGGCGCTATCCATCACTTCGACTGCGCTGGAACCCCGCATACTGATCCAAAATGAAGTTGTCCGTCATGCCTTGCGATGTGGTCGGCGACAACCCTGGTCGCGTCGGTGCTGGGAGCCACTCCTCCGTGGACGTTCCGGTGAAATAAGGTCTGGCAATGTCGAGAACAGCCGAGAAAGGTGTAAAATAAATGCCCTTCCCGGTTCAAGAACGAAATTACAAACGAAGGGAGGGGGAGCCTCGTGTACCGGTGGATAAGGAGATACGCAATCGACCTGACCATCGTGTTGCTGGGGGTTACGTCAGCCGACGCTTCCAACCTCCCTGGCCTTGCGCAGAAGTGCGCTCGCGAAAACGAGAATTCCTGCGCCGTGCTGCAAAAGGAATTAGAAAAGTGCAAAAAGGAGTCAGAATGCCTTGCTTCCCTTGCGCTTTTGCCGGATGTCGCTCTGGATCGGATCGCCGCTGACCAGAAGATCGATTCCGGCATTCGCGACAAGGCGACCGCTACGTTAGCGGGTAGAAAACAGGAGCGTGCCGCACGCGAACAGCGACGGAACGGCATTCAAAATCTCAGAAGAGGAATGACGATTGCCGAAGTCGAAGCGGCCATCGGGCCCATCGACGAGAAGTTTCATAAGCTTGTGAATAACGTCGCCTCTCCCGAGGTCCAGCAAGCCGCCCGGGATGGAAGGACGGAAATCCACTGGGTGCTTTCTGACAGGGGATGGAGCCAGAATATAGGCGGCGGAGATCCCCGAAACAGCACTGAATCCTACGAATGCTCTGAATTCACGCTTGTATTTGACTTCGAGGGGAAGTTGAGAGACTTCCAGTACCGAGGTATGCCATAGGTACGGGCCGCATCGGCTTGATTCTGAATCAAGCGAGGAAAACGGAAACCGGCGGCGAATGTCCACTTGAGAAGGGGGATGAAAAAAGATGGGCTCTGCAGATCAAGATGTTCAGACCTCCCATTACGGCTACGGAGGATGGCTCGCCTTCCTCTGTTTCTGTCTGATCTTTTTATCGCCCGCGGTATGGGTTCTGTCACTGCTCGTGTCAGCGTTCGTCAACACGAGAGACTACCCATACCTCCGGTTGGTAACGGTTCTGTTCCTCATTGTCAGCCTAATCTTCGTAGGGGTCGGGATTCTCGCTGGCGTGCATCTGCGAGCAGGCTCAAAATTTGCGGTCAAGTTCACCAAGGGCTTGCTCGTAGCCTGTGTGCTATGGCGGACTCTTGCAGTGGTGATTACAGTGGTCGCTTCCGATGGGTTGCCGAAAGATGCGCCAGGCAACCAGCTCTTCGCCTTTATCGTGGGGACGTGCGTATGCGGTGCATGGTTCGCATATCTCACGCGCTCAAAACGAGTCAAAGCGATGTTCTCAGTTCAGCCGTCAGAGCAACCCTTGAACATGCTCTGACGAATCTACGACGCCTTTTCCCGCCTCGCCCACTCCGTTTCTGTGCGGCAGTCAGACGATGGTTCCCAGGTCGCCAGCGCTTCGTCCTACGGACTCTTTACCGCGATACCCCGGGAGATATGCCCGAGCGAGGCGACCTGGCGTTTTCCATCACTTCGACTGCGCTGGAAAGCTGCGTACTGAGCCAGAATGAAGTTGTCCGTCATGCCTGCAATATAGTCAGCCACCACGCGGGGTGCGCCTTCTTCGATCACGCGAGACGCATAGGTTGCAGGTAATAGCGACGGGTCACTCGTCCACGCCTCGAATAGCTCTGTGATCACACGCGCGGCTTCTTTATGGTCGTGGGTTAGCTCGGCGCAGTTGTAGAGATGGGTGTAAAGATATTGCTTAGCCTCAAGCCGCAGTGTCTCCATCTCCGATGAAAATGCGGCAAGCCGATGGGGGGCGTTGCGAATGCCTTCGAGCGTGGTGGCGTTAGCAGCCTTCACTTGTCGGCAGGTCTCGGCGATCAGATCATCGACCAGCGCGTTCAGCACCCGCTTCAACGCTTCATTGAAGACCAGTTTGGCAGGCGCATCAGGATACTTGGCACCCATCGGCACGAAGAATCGCTCAAATAGCTGTACGTTCCTGCGAATATCTTCAAGGTTCAGGATTTCCGCTTCCATCCCGTCGTCGAGATCAGCCGTAAGGTAAGCAATTTCGTCGGCGAGGTCGATGATCTGTGCTTCCAGCGGTGGGCGCTGGTCGAGTAAGTATTCGCGTAGTTCGGGATGCTCGGCAGCGGAATAGTCGCGTGAGTGCTTGATGATGCCCTCGCGGACTGCCAGCGTCAAGTTCAGGCCGCGAAAGCCTGCATAGCGCAGCTCGAAGTGCTCGACGATGCGCAGGGCATGTAGATTGTGATCGAAGCGCAGCCCATGAGCGCGCAGCGCGTCATCCAGAGCGCGCTCTCCTGCGTGTCCGAAAGGCGGATGCCCGATGTCATGCACGAGCGCAAGCGTCTCAGTCAGGTCTTCGTTGAGGCCAAGCGTGGCGGCGACGGTGCGCGCAATCTGCGCAACTTCCATGGTGTGCGTGAGCCGGCTGCGGAAGTGATCGGAGTAGCGGTGGGTAAAAACTTGTGTTTTACCGGCAAGACGGCGAAAGGCACGTGCGTGAATGATGCGTCCGCGATCGCGCTGGAATGAAGTGCGGTATGGGTGTGTCGGCTCCGGAAAAACGCGCGCCGCAAGCGGATCGCTTGCGGCGTCAGAGACTCTGCAGCCAGCGGGGAGTCGCATGGCTGCTATTGCTTGCTGGTGTCGTTTGCCAATGTGCCCGACGACTCTCTGGCGAGGCGGACGCGGGCGCTGTCGAGTTTCTTCTGGACCTTGCTGACGTCGCCGGGATCAGCATCGGCTGTATCGGTACGGGCATATTGATTGAGCGACTGCTCCCACTGCGCGGCTGCCAGTTTCAGGCGGTTGGTCTTTTCGTACAACTCGCCGAGATGATCGTGAACCGTAGGATCTGTGGTGTTGCGCGCTACAGCCTTCGTCAGATTCTCTTCCGCGGGCGTGTACTGACCAAGCTTGTAGTAAGCCCAGCCCAGCGAATCGAGATAGGCATAATTTTGCGGATCAAGCTCGACCGCCTTTTTGATCATCGTGAGCGCTTCGTTCAGACGCACTCCGCGGTCGGCCAGCATGTAGCCCAGATAGTTGAGTGTGAGCGCGTTGTTGGGATCGACGGCAAGCAGCTTGCGGAACTGCGCTTCCGCCTCATCGAAATGCTTTTGCCGCTCTTCGAGAGCGCCGCGCAGGAAGTAGGTGTAGACCTTGTCTTCCGGCTTGCTGGAAAGTGCATCGGCCTTATCGATGGCTTCGCCGGCTTCCTTCCACTTCTTCAGCCGCGTGTACATCTCGGCGAGTCTCAGCTCAACGGTGCGGTCATCGGCGGGTGAGCCATTGAGCATGCTCCTGGCCATCTCGATGCCTTCGTCGGCTTTGCCTGTGTCGGCAACTTGGCTGGCCAGCATCAGCTTGGCATCGCGGTTTGCGTCTTTGTCCTTGGCGGTTTTCGTAACGGCGTCACGTGCGGCTGCCGTGGCCTTGTCGTATTCGTGACCATCGCGATACGCGTC
This sequence comes from Alloacidobacterium dinghuense, assembly GCF_014274465.1. Lineage (NCBI taxonomy): Bacteria > Pseudomonadati > Acidobacteriota > Terriglobia > Terriglobales > Acidobacteriaceae > Alloacidobacterium > Alloacidobacterium dinghuense. Next base: position 277,922 of record NZ_CP060394.1, read on the forward strand.
GACAATGTTCTGGTAACCGCGCAGCGTGTAATCGCCGCCGAGGTCGGCAATCTTTTGATAGGCTCCGACTGCCTGATCAGTCTTGCCTTGTTCGCGGTAAAGATTTGCCAGCCGTTCCAGGAAGATGGCGCGATTGTTCTTCTCGCTGTCAGTGTACTGTCCGGTCACATGCTCGGAATCGGTGACCAGCTTTTCGAGGATTTGCGTGGCCTGATCGTATTGTCCGAGCGCGTCATAGGTCAGGGCTTCGTTGAAGTTGATCTCCAGCGAATCGGAGACGAGGTCCTTGGCCTTTTTCAAAGTGGCCAGGGCATCGTCATACTTTCCCTGGCGGCGCTCGATCTCGGCAATGCGCAGCAGCGATTGCGGATCGCTGGTATCGCCCGCAGCTACGTCCTTAAAGGACTTCAGCGCGGCGTCCTCCTGGCCTTCGGTCAGCTGCGCCTGGGCGAGCGCCCGCTCGATATCGAGGTTGTCCGACTCCAGATCGAAGGCCTTCTGGTAGGCAATCAGGGCGTTTTTCGAGTCTTTGGCCTGATCGTATGTCTGGCCGAGCGCGTAGAGAGTCTTTGATGTCTGATCGTCATCGGGCAGCGCGGTCAGAACCTGAATCGCGCGCTTGTAATCGCCCTGTTCGCTGTAGAGCCCGGCAACGTTGAGGACCACGTCCTCTGAATCCGGATCAAGTTTCTGAGCAGCCTTGAATTGTTCTTCGGCATGCGTGGAATCGTGATTCAGCGTATATAAGCGGCCCAGCAGCAGACGGTTTTCCGTGCTGTTCGGTTCCAGTTCTACAATCTTGACGTACTCATCGGTGGCCAGCTTCAGCATCTGGTCAGAAGGCCCGCCATTCTGCATATTGCCCAGCGAACGCAGATAGATGCGGCCCAGCAGCTTGTGCGCGTCCAGATTGTTCGGGTCTTTCTTGATCTCCTCCTGCACGGCGGCGATGGCGTCGCGCACGCGGCCGGTCTGGAAATAAAGCTCCGCGAGATGCGAGTTTAGATAGGGTGACTCGGGGTCGGCATTGAGCGCGAGTTTGTATTCCTCAATGGCTCGCGTTGCGTAGTCCGGGCGGCCATAGGTCGTGGCCATCTCCTCGTAGCTATGCGCAAGCGCGTAGTGGTAGTAAGCGGACGAGCGGTCGGTAGGCTGGGCTCCCTTATCGTCGGTCGCTCCCGGAGCAGGCGTTTTGCTCTGTGCGTAGGTCTGCTGGCAGCAGACAGTGGCAAGGGCCAATGTAGCCACAACGAGGAGTCGATTACTGTAAACGAAAGGAACCTTGCGAGATGTTTTCAAGGAAAACCCCTGCCAGAGGCGTTGGAGCAATGGGCAGCCGCGCTCATGCAACTCGGCCTGAAATATATCGAAGCCGCCCCTGATAGCGGGGGCGGCGTCTTACTGTTCTTAAGACGATTGTAAACCGGAATCGGCTGCAAAAGGCAGAGAATACGCTCGTTTGGATGGGGTAGTCTTCGTCCAGAGTTACCCATCTCAGAGAGAAGGTTATTCGTCACCGCAAAGCGCCTATGGTTGCAATGAAATAGCGGCGCAAAGGCGCGATTCCCGAAAGTTTTTGATGTCCTGAACTGCGCATTTTTCGTGTACAACCCTCCTGGCCGATCGGGCTGCCAATTCCTTGTGACGTTCCCCCTGCTGCCAGTTCGATACATCCCCGGCTCGCACCGTCACGCAGACTCGCCAGCTCGATCGGCCCAGGAGTCACCTCTCAACAAGAATGGCTGCAATTGTGAGCCGGTACATGTTGATCAGTGTCGCGAACCAGAGGATAAGCAGCGTCGCCGCTAGCCACCAGTACGCTGGCGAAACCGCGTTGACCTGGAGAATGAGGGAGAGTGACAGGGTGATTGCAGATGCTCCGAAGAATGTTGCAAGAAAGCAAATCCAACTGAGAACCAAGGCACGATTTGAAAGCGGCAGTCGACGGGGGACGACTGCCTGACCGACGGACACAGGCATGACTCCTCCTTTGAACGTGCGAGGACCTGGGCCGTACAAATGTGCTTAGTCCTTTTCGGCAGGAGACTAAACCACTCGACCTAATCTCTCGCCGGCACATGGCAAACTGTAGCACCGCTATTGCGCTTAACAATTCACAAGAGGATGTACTTAGGGAGTACTACTGAACGCGCACTAACCCATACGCATAGAGACGCTCCCCGCGAGTGCAGAGTGTTCTGACGATTCCGGGGTGGAAATTTTCAGTGCCGGAAATGGCGCATTCCGGTAAAGACCATGGCGATGCCGAGTCGATTAGCGGCGGCAATCACTTCGTCGTCGCGCACAGAACCACCCGGCTGAATCACTGCGGTTGCGCCCGCGGCAACGACGGTTTCGAGGCCGTCAGGAAATGGGAAGAATGCATCGGAAGCAGCAACACAGCCATCAAGCGGCAATACCGCTTTCATTGCGCCAAACTTCGCCGCATCCACACGGCTCATCTGACCCGCACCCACGCCGATTGTCTGCCCATTACGGGCATACACAATGGCGTTCGACTTCACATGCTTGCAAACGCGCCAGGCGAAAAGCAACGCTGCCAGTTCATCTTCGCTAGGCTTGCGCTCAGTTACGATCTTCAATTCGGAAGCAGTAACGTGGCCCTCATCGGCATTCTGCAACAAGAGACCGCCAGAAACTTGTTTCACCACGTAAGGTGTCCTGGCTGATTTCACTTCTACGAGACGCAGGTTCTTTTTTGCCGCAAAACGCGCGCGCGCGGCTTCCGTGAAAGAAGGCGCAGCGATCGCCTCGACAAAAAGTTTTGCGATTTCTTCGGCAGCCGCTTCGTCCACTTCGCGGTTGATCCCGATGACACCGCCAAAGGCCGAAACCGGATCAGCTGCAAGCGCCTTCTGGTAAGCCTCCAGAATCGTCGTGCCTGTCGCGGCGCCGCAAGGATTGGTGTGCTTGATGATGGCTACTCCCGGACCGTCGAATTCCTGCGCCAGTTCCCAGCATGCGTCCAGATCTACGAGGTTGTTGTAGCTCAGTTCCTTGCCTTGCAATTGCTTGGCGCCTGCAATACCTGTGCTGGAACCGTCGGCATAGAGCGCCGCGTTCTGGTGCGGATTCTCGCCATAGCGCAGGCTGGTCGCCAGCGGATAGTTGATGCGCAGCGCCTCAGGGAAGGCGGCTGTTGCGGGATCGCCGAACTGGACTGGAGCCTCGGCAGGTTCTGGCGACCAGATCTGTTCAAGCGTGTTGGCAATCGCTGTGTCATAGGCAGCGGTTACAGAGAAGGCTTTCTTAGCCAGCCGCCAACGTGTTCCACGCGTGAGCGAACCCTTGTGCGTTGTAAGCTCTTCGGCAAGCGCAGCGTAGTCGCTGGGCGAGGTGACAATCGCAACGTCTTCAAAATTCTTGGCAGCCGAACGCACCATCGATGGACCGCCGATATCGATGTTTTCGATGACCTCGGCAAACTTTGCACCGGGACGCGCGGCTGTTTTCTCAAAGGCATAGAGATTCACGACGACCATATCGATCGGTTCAATGCCTTGTTCCTTTATCGCCGCTACGTGATGCGCGTTCTCGCGGATGTGCAGGATGCCACCATGCACCTTGGGATGAAGGGTCTTGACGCGGCCATCGAGCATCTCGGGAAAGCCCGTCAGCTCAGAGATATCGCGCACGGAAAGGCCAGCCTCGCGCAACGTTTTCGCTGTGCCTCCGGTGGAAACCAGCTCGACCCCATGTTTCGTCAGTTCCTTGGCAAATTCCACCAGGCCGCTCTTATCGGTAACGCTCAAAAGCGCGCGCCGCACCTTCTTGTTGCTGCTCAAACCGTGCTCCTTGAAGTGAAAGGGTGAAAGATGATTGTATGCAGCGCGGCGGGGATTGTCATATCGTGGCTATGTCATCCAGCCCGATTCCAAGACACGGTCTAGATCTGATACAGCTCATCGTTTTGCGAGGAGAAGAGAGTTTTGACAACCGCTGAAAACAAGGCCGTGATCATGAGGTTCGTCGAGGAAGTTATCAATCAGGGGCGGTTGGAGCAGGCGGACGTCCTCGTAGGCAACAACTTTGTGGAACTCGACCCTCTTCCCGGTCAACGCCAGGGACGGGAGGGTTTGAAGGAAATCATCGGCTCTATGCGTGCCGCGTTTCCGGATATCCATTGGGTTCTCGAAGAAATGGTGGCCGAGGGGGATACGGTGGTCAGCCGCTTCATCTGGACCGGCACGCATCGAGGGGAATTTCTCGGCATTCCTGCAACCGGCAAGGCGGTGAGCGTCAAAGGCGTGGTCATCGATCGCATCGAGGCGGGGATGATGGCTGAAAGCCGGATATTGATGGACAGCCTGAGTCTGATGCAGCAGTTAGGTGTTGTGCCCGTCTGACAGCAAACAGCAAGCGCACTCAAGGCGTATCAGCGACCGGCGGAAGAGATGCCAGCAAGGTCCCCAGGTCACGTTTGAGATAGGAGATTCTGGCGCGAACATCCTGCAACATAGCCGCCCGGTCTTCATAGTCGTCGATGCTGAGTTTCAGTTGCTGCGCTGGCTGGCTGGTGAGGTAATCGATCTCTTTGCTATTGAGCGAGTCAATGCGTCTGATCTGAACCCACGTCTGCAACAAGTTCTGTTTGCGCGTGACCCCGGCAGGCAGGTTGGGAGAACCCTCGTTCAGGAAATTCCATACGATCGGCGGGTAGGTGCTGTTCGGCAAAATAGGCCGATCAAAAAATTCAGCCAGCATGTTCGCGGGGAATTCGAAGCTCATAGTCTCGCCGTTTCGCGCGTGGATTCCGATGAGAGCGAACCCCGTAGAGAAGGCGCCGGCTGCAATGCCAACCGCGTTCGATGGTTTGCTCAAGTTATCTGAGAGCCCGAGACCGGAGCTTACTGTACTGACGGAGCCACCGACCAGCGAGCTGAGCAGATTGGCGCGGACGACGGTGCGATCTCTGCGATCCGAGAGGTAGCCGCGCACCTCATTGCACGTCGCTATTTCGTTGTCGATCTGCGCGATGGTAGCGTCCACCTGCAGAGAGGCAGCCATTACCTGCTCGGAGATGTATTGGTGCAGCCAGAGAATCTGCCAGCGGTCTGCCTGCGCAGTGCTGCCGGAGAGCTTCTGCAGTTGATCAATTTCAGCCGAGACCCCGATGAGTTGCGCCGTGGTTTCTAAAGCGTGTCTCTGCGCTTGTACGGATGGAGAGACTTGCGCAGAGATGGGCAACGAAATGGCAACGAATGCAGGCACTATCAAGCTGCGAGCCAGTTTCATGCCGATCATGATGACACGGTCTGCTTCCTTTTCCCGAAAAAGTAAGGCCCGACTCGAAAGCCGGGCCTGTATGGTTTGGCGTTGCTCGAATCTGCATTTCTAGGGAGCAAGGGAGTTAATCAATCCAGCTTTCGGGCTGCCCCATCCAGTCACCAGATCATAGCCGGTGACAGCGGAATAGCTGCCCGACTTGCCGCTGGTGATGTCGTGAAAGTCCGTGCTGTAGCTGGATCCCACGTTCTGCGAGTAGATGGTTGGATTGATGAAGCCAACGTGTCCGCCCAACTGTTGATTCACCAGAGCAATGAAACCGGCCCACATGGGAGCGGCAAAGCTGGTGCCTCCATACTGGTTCGCGAGGCAGCTGGTCTGGTCGGCGCAGGTGTAGAAGGTGAAATTGGCGTTCGCGGAGACATCCGGACCGTTGCGAAGGGTCGTCGAGCCTTTGTTGCTGGAGTTGATCACGCCAGAGATCTTCTGCCACGAAGGGATTGCGATCCTGTCGGGCGAGATGCCGCCACCGCTATCGACCCACGCAGTCTCCGATTTCCAGGGGCCGCCTGCACTGGCGGTCGTCAAATCCGTGCCGCCGACGGAGACAATATTGGCATCGTCGGCCGGCCATGCTTCGTTTCTCCGCGACCAGGTGGAATTGTCACCGGATGCGGCAAAGAAGGTCTGGCCCTGAGCCGCCATCTTTTTGAAGTAGGGGTCAAGCGTGCTCGGATCCGCTGGTGTCCATCCCCACGAACAGCCGATGGTCGTGGGCAGTGGGCTGTGTGTCGTCATGGCGCCGATGATTGCGGTATCGGTGGACCCGATGTACATGACGAGGCTCGATAGCCCCGGAGCCATTCCGAGTGCCTGCGTCATGTCGAGTGTCTGCTCGGTGTCATCGCAGAATCCGTCCGCCGCGTTGTAGGTGCAGGATGTGCTCGTCCCGTCCGTGGAAAGCAGAGTGATGGGCACGCTGTTGGTCTGCTTCGCATTTTTGTAGTAGGTATTCAGGTCGGCCAGGTCCGTGCCCAGATACTCAAACAATCCGAGATTCTGGCCGGCACCTCTAAGCGATGTTCCACCGTAATAGGCCGCACGCATGTCGCTACCCAGGAAAGAAGCAGAAGGACCAGAGCCGGTCGTGGCGTGACTGACCAAAGATTCGGCGCTCACTCCATGAGCTTTGGCGTAGTCGCTTCTCTTCGCCAGCATCGGGTGAGGAAGCGAGAAGCTGTCGAGGCCAGAGACGTGCCATAGCGGAAACGACAGGTTTGTTGTGGGCTCGCGATCCGGGCCATAAAAGAGACGGTTCTCGCTCGGATGTTGATACGTCATTATGCTTACGTGAAAAGCGGTTTCAATCGCAGACACTGGACCTTTGATCAAGACGTCCATGGCATCGCGTGAGCCGCCAATCACGGTAAAGCCGTTCGCTTTTACGTAATGGACCACTGCGTCGTAGTCTGCCTGGCTGGGGCCAAACTTTTCCGTGAATTCAGGAACAGTGAGAAAATGCCGGTACGTTGGGCTGTTCGGGTTGTAGATTTCTTCGAGAAATGCTTCGAGACCTGCTGCATCGCGCAGCGGTAGAACAACGTTCAAGGTCATGACCTGATTCGCGGGCAGCCGTCCGACAGGCGCCGCCACGTTATCGCGAACCACGTCCCGGACATGATGCGTCGATACATATTGCGCCCTGACCGTTGCGGTCAGGCCAAGCGCAATGATGACGATTGCTGATACGATCGAGCACGACTTGCGGACGAACGAAGTCGTACTTCTAAGACATGCTCCATGCATAAACAAAGCTCCTTTGAGGATTTTTGCGAAGACTGGCTCACGCTTTCGGGTGCAGCGGGGCTTATCTGGTTATGGCAAGAATCGAAGAGCGCCCGCACCGAGGTCGTCTGTAACCGAAAGTGTCAGCAACGTTAGCACCGAAAAAGGATTATTGGCAGCCGAATTATTCCTGACAGCAGCATGCTGATGACACGATCGTCACTGACCAGCGTTACTTAGGGACGATGCACCTGGGATAACTTCCTCACCGTTAACTGAATGCCGGCGCGGTAGGCGAGCGACTGTCACTTTAGGCAATTGACAGCAAGGCCGGGAGGATTCACACTCAACCACCATGAAATTAGCGAGATTCGCCATCGTCTGCGTGCTGGCGTCTGCTGTTTTTCCGCTGATCAGTCAAGCACAAGTGCCCGTTTTCGAATTTGACAAGGCTAAAAGCTCGATTGGGTTCGATGTGAAGGCCTCAGTGGAGATAGCTGGCAAATTCGACAAGTGGGACGCCAAGATTACGTTCACATCTGCTGATCCCACGACGGGCGTTTTGGACATCGAGGCCCAGGCGGCGAGCGTGAATACCGGAAGCGGGATGAAGGACGGCAAGCTGAAGGGCAAAGACTTCTTCGACGCCGAACATAATCCGTTGATCAGCTTCAAATCGACAAAAATTGTTCAGACCGGCCCAAACACCTTTGACATACCGGGTACTTTCACAATACGCGGAGTCTCTAAACCCGAGACCCTGTCGCTGACGGTTTCCGGCATCGGAACAGGCCAAGGCGAGGTTAAAGGGATCATGGCCTTTGACCGCAAACAATACGGGATGAACAGCGGAATCCCCTTCATCAAGATCGCCGACCGCGTTGAGGTGGAAGTAGACCTCTGGGGTAAGCGTGTCAGCGGTCCCCCGCTGGACCTGAAGAAATAGCGCTCCTATGGATGATCAGAACACCCCAGGCAGAAGACGCTTGGTCTCCCTGCTGTACGCGACATATTCCTCGCCGAATGCCTCGCGCAGCGCTGTCTCCTCGATATGAATTCGATAGAACAGCGCTAACGTCGTAGGCACAACTGCGAGAACCAGGCTGATCCAGTTGCGCGCGTGCAGCCCGACGGCCAGAAACACCAGCAGCAAGCCAAGGTACGAGGGATGACGCACAAAGCGGTACAGGCCCGTCCGATGAACCTTCTGCGATTCGCGAATTGCCACGTTCGCGCTGAAGGATTTCCCGAGAGTAAAGATGGCCGTCCAGCGAATTGCCAGCCCTGCCATTAGCGCGATCAGAGCTGCCGCTTGCAGCCAATGCGCTCTGCCGAACATGGTCGCCGGGATGGTATACCGGATCCATTCGCATGCTGTAATCGAGGCAACGATCACGATCCATAGGAGCAACATCGATCCGCGGTCGCGGACGTTGCCGCTGCTTCGCCGCGTGCGCGTGACCGCGGCGATAACGACTTCCGAAGCGACCCACATCCAGTACAACCACGTCCATAGCGTCGATATCATCGAGCGTCCTCAAGACTTTTTCCTGTCAAGCCGCGCATACGCAGGCATACCACTTTCGGTGGATGCAGGGCAAAGCGGATTGAGGCAAATTGGGGTAAGGTTATCTTAGGCAATCTATGAGCGAATCGTGGCAGAACAACCGAGGAAACGGTGGGCCGTTCCGTGCGGCGCACGCTGAACCGGAGATTCTGCCTCCCGCGGGAAGCCCTGGAGCCGAAGAACCGCAGCAGACGTATTACTACGAACCTCCGCAACCGCAGCCTATGCCGCAGCCGGAACGACGCAGGCCGCGCTGGGCCTATGCGCCAGCGACGTACGTCCTGGTCGGCATCAACTGCCTTGTTTTTTTGGTCATGGTGTTGGGTGGCGTTTCTCCCGTTGCTCCAACCCCCGAGCAACTTCTGACCTACGGCGCAGACTACGGTCCTTATGTGCTGGTTCTTGGCGAGTGGTGGCGTCTACTCACTGCAACCTTCGTTCATGTCGGTCTCATTCATCTCGCTACGAACATGTGGTGTCTTTGGAACCTGGGCCTGCTGGGCGAGCCGCTGATGGGGCCGTTCGGGATGCTCGCGGCTTATGTCCTGACCGGAATCGGCGGCAACCTCCTGAGCACAGCAATTCATCCCGGGGTACCCGGCGGATCGGGCGGCATCGTGGGCGCCGGAGCTTCGGGCGCGGTCTTCGGTCTTGCAGGCGTTCTGATTGTGCTGCTCAAATCGCCGTTGCTGCCCCTGCCGCAGGCGGAAGTGCAGCGCTTGCGTAAGAGCGTGATCTGGTTTGCCGTGCTGAACTTCGTCATCGGCGCGGGAACCTGGATTGCCCGCACGTCTTTGCAGATCGACAACATGGCGCACCTTGGCGGATTCCTGAGCGGACTGGCCTTCGCCGTGCCTCTTGTTCCGCGCATCGGCGCCAGGCGCGAAATCTTCCTGCGCCGCCGCTGGTTCGCGGTGCTCGGCATGAGCTTTCTGCTGCTGCTGCTGGCCTTCGGAATCCGTTCGTTTTACGTGGGCGGGCGGTAGGGAAAAGGACAAAACCCCACCCCATGCTCCGCAGGCAGGGCATTGACCACGATATCAATCGGGCGGGAGGGAGATCGCCCTTTGGTGAGACTTAGCGCACGGCCGTCGCCGCGAACTTCTTCACCATCGCGAGCAGCAGCTTGCGGTCGCTGTCGTTCAGGTTGGAAGAATAACGGCGTATTTGCGTCAGGAAGCGAAGCTCGTCATCGGAGAGCTTTTGTGTATTCAATTCCCGGCCAAGCGTGTCGTCGGCAAAAAACTGTGAGAGCGGTAAATCCAACGCGCCAGCGATCTTAGAGAGAGTGTCAAGCGAGGGAACGGTGTGTCCGTTTTCCACTCTTGACAGGTAGCAGCGCAGCAGGCCAGTGCGCTTTTCAATATCACCCTGCGACAACCCTTTTTGCAACCGGTAACCCCTAATAGTTATTCCAATTTTCATAATTGTGGTCCTATGTCCACAGTTCCCCTTTTTTAACTGCAAAAGGTGGTTTGTTTTGTTATTGGCTGCATAGTTAACATGCCAAAAGAGCCCGAAGCAAGAACTTTTTTAACTATTTCGTAATAGTCACCCCTGCGGCGAACCACAACAGGTTCACGCAAGAAAAAGGATTTGCCTCGATTCCGAGGTTTTAGCCTGGAACCACCACCCCTGAATCTACATCTCTTCAGATGCAGGTTTCAGGGGCGTATCATGCCCTGCAGGCTGCCGGTGTGCACATAGAACGCGAAGATGGCAAGGTCTCTGAAATATCCATCTCTGGCAAGTCACCATGACATCCACGGGGCTCCGCACATGATCGCCACGGAAAAACTGCGAGGTGAAGTCGAACGCACCTGTCGGTCGACAGGCAGCTTCATTCTTCTCGTCTATCGTGAACTGATTCGCACGCGTGTCTTTACCGCAGGTGCCGGGCTTGCCTTCTACTTCACTTTTTCGCTGGTGCCGCTGCTCATCGTTTTTGCGTCCCTCCTCTGGTATCTGCCCGTCACGACCATGGTGAGCCAGTTGCTTGCGGTCCTCGCAGCTTTGATCCCGCAGGAATCGATGCAGCTCGTGCAGACGATGATCCTAAGTGTGCTTGGGCCGGGCCACGCCAAGGTGCTTTCCTTTGGAATCTTCGGTTATCTGTGGGCTGCGACTGGAGGATTTTCTGGGCTCATCGAGGCTCTTGATATCGCCTATGACGTAACGAACTGCCGCTCCTGGTGGCGCGAGCGCCTGCAGGCGCTGCTGCTGACATTTACCGTCGGCGGCCTTGCATTGCTTTCGCTACTCGCACTTGTCGTCGGCCCTGAGTTCGGCCACTTCCTGAGAATATTTTTCTCCGTGCCTGAAACCTATGCTCACATATGGCCGGTGCTGCGATGGATCTTTACCATCGTTACCTTCGTCGCCGGAGTTGAGCTCGTCTATTGGCTGGGTCCACATGCGCGCCACAGCTTCTGGTCCACGCTCCCTGGGGCTGCTGTTGCCGTGGCAATGTGGTTTCTTGGTTCGTTCGGCCTCAGCTTTTACCTGGGCCATCTATCGAACTACAACAAGACATATGGCTCGCTCGGGGCGGTCGCCGGATTCATGCTGTGGCTCTATATCAGCTCCTTGGCCGTGCTTATCGGAGCCGAATTCAATGCTGAGCTAGTAAAGAGAAGAAGAGCAAGACAATCGTAGCTGCGAAAGGCGTAGTTCAGACCTCTCGCTGCGCTGCGCCAAAGATCTGTCCGTTCTGTCCCTTTTGGGCGAAGACAATCAATCGCATCTTGCTGCGATTCACGCCATGCGGCAGCTTGATCTCGACAGGCCCGGAATATGGACCATGCAGTGACGAGACCTTCTGCAGCACTCTCACGACGGAGACGTGCGTCAGGGTGCGTCCGGAATTTTCCCCCTTCGCCACGTTCGATGTGTCCTGATCATCGGCCAGTACGGCGTAAAGGGTCGTCCCTTTCGCCGCCTGTGGCGAAGGGTCTGAAACGGAAACAGTGGCATGCAGCACGTCGTTGTTCCAGGACGCGTCGGCGATCGTGATTTGCAGTTTGCCCGGCTGTGCGGCCGCAGTTTCAATCGCATGCCCTATCTGACCGCCATTGCTGCCGTTCACCTGTTGCGAGCCATCGATCACCATCTGCGGCGTGTACACGCTGTCGAGTCGGAAGCGCAGATTGTAATCATTCTGGCGTTGGGTCCACTGTTCTGAAGAAAAGGGATCGCGCCATCCATCGTGGTTCCAGTAATCCACGTGCTCGCTTAGGACGATGATGGGCGCTCCTGCGTAGGTCTTGCCGTCCATTTGCACGAGCAGAGCGTCCGCGGGCGGGCAACTTGAGCAACCTTCAGAGGTAAACAGCTCCGCAACCACGGCGGGCTTCGAGTCCGATGAAGACGGAGTGCTTTGCGCAAAAACGGCAAATGTCAATCCGGCGAAGGCAAGGAGAGAAAAAGCTCGAACATTCATGGCGTTCCACCTGCAACAAAGGCTCGCTCATTCGACGTGAGATGAAAAGCCTTAGTTACACCGGATCAGCGAGATATTACGCACGTCTAACCCAGTAAAAGGCACACCCGCGTCAAAAGGCACAACAGCACAGAAGAGCAAGAATGGCGCCGAAGGCGCGGCTGCCTAAATGGCAAATTCACATGTACATGCCGCCGTTGACGTCCAGAACATGCCCGGTAATATAAGCCGCCTCATCTGACGCCAAAAAGCGCACCGCATGTGCCACGTCTTCATCCGTGCCTGGGCGGTTCAGCGGGATCTGGGTCAACATTGCCGTGCGCTGTTTCTCGTCGAGCACAGCGGTCATCGCCGTCTCAATGTATCCCGGAGCGACAGCGTTGGCGGTAATGTTGCGCGAAGCCAGTTCGCGCGCCAGCGACTTGGTGAATCCAATCAGTCCAGCCTTGCTGGCGGCATAGTTCGCCTGCCCGGCCTGTCCTGTTTCGCCGACGATGCTCGAAACATTGATGATGCGTCCCCAGCGCGCCTTCATCATCGAGCTGATCAGTGCTTGCGTCAGCAGAAACGCGCCGGTAAGGTTGGTTGTCATCACGTCATCCCAGTCGGCGCGCTTCATGCGCAGCAGCAGCGTGTCCTTAGTAATGCCTGCGTTGTTGACCAGAATATGCACGCTGCCGAAGTGTTCGACGACAGCTTTTGCGGTTGCCTTGATCGATTCTTCGTTCGCGACGTCGAGCGCAAATGCCTTCGCGTTGCCGCCCGCCGTGGCAATCTCGGCCACTACTTCACTTAGCTTCGATTCATTGCGCGCAGCAACGGCGACGCTGGCTCCGGCGCGACCCAGGGCAACAGCACAAGCGCGCCCAATCCCCTGCGATGCTCCGGTAACGAGCACAATTCTTCCTTCCAATGACGCCACTGTTCTTCTCAACTCTCTAATAGCTTTACGAAGAAGGATTATAGTGGTTCGCCATGAATCCTTGGACCCAGGCGTAAGCAAAGTCACACCTTTCGCTGATCAAGAAGCATCTTCGCAAATTTCTTGACAATCTCGATTGGGCGAGATAAAGACTTAGCATCTTTCAGGGCCTCCGTTTACAAAACGTTAGCCGTTGGGACTGATCCCGGCTGAAGGGATAGGTTTGGCCTTAGCTTAGGCTGCTTGGCCTATTCAGCAAATTCATTCCCACCATCGCCCGGAGCATGCTTCGGCGGGCCCCCCGACCACATTTCAGGAGTCAAGCAATGAAGAAGCAGATCTCTGCATTATTCATGTCGTTCGTCGTTTTGCTTCCTGTGTCCTTGGCTTACGCCGACGTCACCGTGAGCAATCTGGTCGATGGTGTTCAAGTCAGTTCGCCATTCAGTCTCCAGGCGAATGCTTTCACTTGCGGCCAGCAGTCGACGGCAGCCATGGGGTACTCGTTCGACAGTCGGACGGATACCACGATCATCCACGCGGATGCAGTCAACCAACTCGTCACTGCGCCGGCACTCGGCGCGCACACTCTGCATGTGAAGTGCTGGGGTGTCTACGGAGCCGCGGGCGTTGCGAACGTCAGTCTCATTGTCACGAATGGACCCTCCATTCCCACCCGGGCGACGGTTGTACACAACATCCAGCAGCTGACAAGTTGGTCAGGAAACTACGATCCGGGAACTCCCGGAGCTGCATGGGGTTACACCGCGCTGGTGAATACACCTTCATTGAGTGGGCAGGCCCGGCAGTTTTCGATGAGCTACCTGAATTACGGCGGTCAGCTTTTCTCTACCTCTTTCGGTATCGATACTTCGGCCACTCATTTTGTGTATGACGCCCAGGTGTACATCAGCGGGTCTGCCGCCGGAATTGCCAATCTCGAGATGGATCTGAATCAGGTCATCGCAAATGGGCAAACCATCATCTATGGGTTCCAGTGCGATGGATATGCGGGAGCGTGGGACTACACAATCAACTCGGGTTCGCCAACATGGTACGTAGACACGTGGGTGAATTCGGGAACACCATGTCCTCCACCCAGTACCTGGAGCGTGAATACCTGGCACCACGTGCAGATCGTAGCGTCGCGAGACGCTTACGGAAATGTGACGTATGAATCTGTCTGGTTTGACGGTGTCCAATCCCTACTGAACTTCGCCTTCGGTAAGTCTGCATTCGCGCTGGGATGGGGTTCAACGCTGCTGACGAATTTTCAGATCGACGGCTTGGGGCCGGGCGGTTCGGCTACCGTTTATTTGGACAATTTCACGGTCTATCGCTGGTAAAGGAGAAAGAACCGAGGCTCATGAGGCGAGGAACGTGCCGTTAGCCAGCTACCCACGTTTTCACAATCGTCTTAATTGTTTTTCTGCACACGAATGATTGAGCACTTAACTTCTTTTCCTGACTCCCGTTCAACATAACCGTGCCCACCATCTACTCGGAACTTTACCTCAGAGCCTACTACGATGTCGTTCGGACGGTAGAGAAAGTGACGCACATAACGGCAAGTGTAAATATTCTCAGAAGTGGAAAGTACAATGTCATAGTTCTCCATGCTCTGATCAGATGGACGCAGGGCGGCAGCTGGGACTAATTGGACATCACCGACCTTCGCTGTTTCGTACGCTTTCTGTGCAAGTGCCAGGCCCGAAACGAAGACAGAAAATACTGCAATCTTTTTAATCAAAAGTATTGCCTCCGAAGTGAAGCACTCATTGTACCTGCTCGTTCCGATCAAGAACTATAGAGGCTTCGCTACCGGAACCGCCTGCGCCGCTGCGTGCTTGGCCAGCGCCGGCAGCAATTCCAGTTGCCAAATATAGACCACCAGCTCGCGCGCATAGTGCAGCAGCGGCTTCGTGTCCGGCAGCTGAATGCCGTGCGCCCGTGGCAACTCGTTGATTTCGATCTCTGCCTCGGCCATCTCCAGCGGCCACGGCATATGGTGAATATTGCCGCGATAGAGCGTGCCGCGCTTGTCGGTGGTGTAGAGGCAATAGCGCTCCGTTAGGAACGACTCGATGCCGCCCTTCGCGCTTGGCTGTTGCAAGCTGCGATATCTGGCGCGAAAGCGGATGTGGTCGAGCGTCAACAGCCGCGTGCTCTGGTAATGAAATTCGCGCTGGTCCTTGGTCTCAATCTTCATGTGCGCCCAGTAGTAGGGCAGCTTGAAGAAGGTGCGTGCAACAGCCACTGCCGCCGGGTTCGACGCGTCAAGCGAGAAGAAATATACCCCCGCCAGGTTCGAGTGCCGCTCCCGCACGTACGTCCGCAAATTCAATTCGGGAAAATGATTTGCGCCCGGAATCAGCGGCAAGCCGCGCAGCCGGATGCGATCCATCCAGAAGGGAACCACCCCCACCCACGCTGAGCCGTCGAACGTATCCACAACAAGCCCAGGCGGCAGCAGGTGTGTCAGATCTGCCGCAGGCACGGGCCAGTGCGCAAAAAGAAGATCGTTCCAGCGCTGGGTCATCGCCCATGTACTGCGCGGCAGCGGCCAGGGTCGATGACTGGTCTCAGACAGAATCTCCTTCATTTCGCGAGGATTCTGGGTCAGGGGAGGGGCCGCACGGCGCTGCAGTTCCAGTACGTTCGTAACTCCGCAAGTTTGGGACGCCTCTTCCAGAGGCAAATGCCGTATTCTGGTGGCCAACATGCCAGAAATCGTCGCTGAACCCGTAGTCGTCACGCCTGCCGAGCCTCAAAACCAGACAGAAGTTTTCGCCGTTCATGGCGCCGACCCCGAGGTGCTGGCCTACGCCATGGCCAAGTATTCACGCTCCGCACTCTCCATGAAAGAGTCTCTCAAAGAGATCAGCAGCCAGCGCGCCGAACAATTCCTCAACACATTCTATTTCCAGTACGGTCACCGTTCTATCGCTGATTTGGCTCATATCGCCTTCGCCATCGAACGGCTGTCCCTGCTGGCCGCTATCTCCCTTGTCGACGAGCAGCGCTGGGATGGTCAGGAGCGGTCTACAAGGTACCAGAATTTCAAGAAAAGCGGATGGTACATGCCCGATTTTGGGGCAGATCGGAGTGCCGCACAACTCTATCGCACCTCGGTTGAAGGATTGTTTACCGCTTATCACGAACTCGCGGAGGGCATGTTCGAGTCGCTGACCAAACAGGTGGCCAAGCCCTCCGAAATGAAGCAGGAGAGCTATGATCGGACTTTGAGGGCACGCGCATTTGATGTAGCCCGCTACCTGCTGCCGCTCGCGACGAACACTTCGCTCGGCCAGATCGTCAACGCCCGCACCTTGGAGACACAGGTTTCGCGGCTGCTTTCTAGCCCCCATGCCGAAATCCGCCAGCTGGGAGAACGCCTGCGCGGTGCCGCCACCGGCCCGGCCTGGAACGTCCACGCCGAGGAACTTGGCAAATTGCAGCAGGAAGTCGCCGCGCTCGATCCAGCCCTTGGCGCCAAAGCCGAGGCTCTGCTCATGCGGGAAGTGAAAACCGCGCCCACCCTGGTGAAATACGCTGCGCAGAATAACTACGAAATCGAAACGAAGCGCGAACTGGCGCAGGCGGTTGCCGATCTTATGAAGGATGAGGCGATTGCGCCAGCTCCAGTGGTGGACCTGGTTGAGCGGAAAGAATCTCTCGAAGGCGAAATTGCCGCCACACTTCTCTACGGAGCCAGCCACTACTCCTACCGCCAACTGCGCGACGCAGTCTCGTCTCTCAACGAAGCCCGCATCAACGAGGTCATCGCCTTGGGTACGCGCCATCGCGGCAGGCACGACGAGTTGCTGCGCGAGTTCTCCGCCGGACAAAACCTCCGCTTCGACATCCTGATGGACATCGGCGGCTTCCGCGATATGCACCGCCACCGTCGCTGCGTGCAGATTATTCAGCGCTACACTACCGCCCACGGATACGACATTCCCGAGGGCGTGTCTGAGGCTGGGTTACAGCCACTTTACGAATCTGCAGTCCAAGCCGCGCACGATGCTCATGACAAACTCGGAACGGATTCTGCCGACTACATCCTGCCGCTGGGCACCCGCATGCGCGCCCTCTTCAAGATGGACTTTGCTGAAGCCGTCTACATCTCCGAACTGCGCTCCCAGCCGCAGGGACACTTCTCCTACCGCCGTGTCGCCTGGAAGATGTATGAAGCGGTTAAAAAACAGCATCCGGCGCTGGCACAGCATTTCCGCGTCACGGACGTAAACGAACCGGTAGACATGCTGAAGAGGTAGAAAATGTCGGCACTGCCTGAACAGTTTTTTCGCGATATCTACGCCGCCTTCAACCGCCGCGAGATCGACACCGTGCTCGCCGCCGTGCATTCGGATGTCGACTGGCCGAACGGCTGGGAGGGCGGACGCGTGCATGGAATAGAAGCCGTCCGCGACTACTGGACGCGCCAGTTCAAGGCCGTCAGCTCGAACGTAGAACCGCAAAGCTTCAGGACCGAGGAGGACGGCCAGATCGTCGTTACCGTCCATCAGGTGGTGCATGATGTATCAGGAAATCTGCTTACGGACACGATGGTCGAGCATGTTTACACCATCGAGGATGGATTGATCCGAAAGATGGACATCCGCCCTTGAGAGCAGCACACAGAATGTGGCAAGATTACTAAAGTTTTCTATTTTTCTTCGCCCTCGGGAAAAGAGTTGTTAGAATCGCCTCAATTCGACCCATTTTTCCTCATAAAGTGCGCGTATTCTGGCGCTAAACCGCGCTAAAGAACTGGAGAAGTATTGTGGCTGATGACCGTACCCGCGCCGTAGAACTGGCGCTTTCGCAGATCGAGAAGCAATTCGGCAAAGGCTCCATCATGCGTCTCGGCAGCAAAGAGGCTGTCGTGCCGATCTCGACCATTTCCACCGGCTCGATCTCGTTTGACGCCGCGCTCGGCGTAGGCGGCGTGCCCCGCGGCCGCGTCATTGAAATCTTTGGCCCGGAATCTTCGGGCAAAACCACCATCACGCTCCAGATCATCGCTGAAGCCCAGAAGCAGGGCGGCATGGCAGCCTTCGTCGACGCCGAGCACGCGCTCGACCCCGGTTACGCCAAGAAACTAGGCGTCGATGTCGACAACCTGCTCGTTTCGCAGCCAGATTACGGCGAACAGGCTCTCGAAATCACTGAAGCTCTCGTCCGCTCCGGAGCGATCGACGTGCTGGTCGTCGACTCGGTCGCCGCGCTCGTCCCCAAAGCCGAACTCGACGGCGAAATGGGCGACTCGCATATGGGCCTGCAGGCACGATTGATGTCGCAGGCGCTGCGCAAGCTTACCGGAACCGTCTCGAAATCGCGCACCTGCCTCATTTTTATCAATCAAATTCGCGAAAAGATCGGCGTCATGTTCGGCAACCCGGAGACGACGACCGGAGGCCGCGCGCTCAAGTTCTATTCTTCGGTCCGCATCGATATTCGCCGCATCTCGGCTGTGAAAGAAGGCGATGTCGTCGTCGGTGCACGGACCAAGGTCAAAATCGTCAAGAACAAGGTCGCCGCGCCTTTCCGCGAAGCCGAATTCGACATCCTCTACGGCGAAGGCATTTCGCGCGAAGGCGATGTGCTCGACCTCGCCGTCAACAACAACATCGTCGAGAAGTCCGGCGCCTGGTACAGCTATAGTGGCGAGCGCATCGGCCAGGGCCGCGAGAATGTCCGCACATTCCTCAAAGACAACAAGGAAACCTTCGAAAAGATCAACACCGAACTCCGCCAGAAGCTGAAGATCGGTGCTCCGGCACCAACAGAAATCCCACCTGTGCCAGTCAACGGTGCAGCCGTCGCGCAGGAAGCGGTGCGACCAGCAAGACGTCAGTAGCGCAAGTGTTGTACTCACACCTAAAGAGCTTTGGCAGAGGTCACTTCGGTGGCCTCTCTTTTTGTCTAGTGAGGAAATTGTGTGCGATCTGCATCGCGACTACAATTCATCTGGCGTGAATACAGTAAAAGCCATCTATCCCGGCAGCTTCGATCCAGTAACCAACGGACATCTGGACCTCATCGCCAGAGGGTCGAAGATCTTCGATCACCTCGTTGTCGCCATCCTCAGGAATTCATCGAAGAACCCGCTCTTCACGGTTGAAGAGCGGGTAGAGATGCTCACAGAAGCACTTGCCGGGTTCGCCAACGTCTCAGTAGCCACCTTCGACGGCCTGCTCGTTGACTTCGTCCGAGAACAGCATGCGCAGGCCGTGATGCGCGGCATCCGCGCCATCAGCGACTACGAGTACGAGCTGCAGATGGCCCTGATGAACCGCCGTCTCGCGCCCGAACTCGAAACCATCTTCCTCATGCCGGACGGAAAATATTCGTTTGTCAGCTCGCGCCTGGTCAAAGAGGTCTTCACTCTGGGCGGCTCGATCGAAGGACTTGTGCCGCAATTTGTTATCGATCGTCTAAAGGCGCGTGTCCCAGCCAACGGCCACTAAGCAGCCGTCGCTTCGAGATTCCTCGCGCGCTCTGCCTGCACATCTCCGTTCTCGATCCCGAGCAGGTTCAGTATCGGAGTGGTGCTCATGGTCGTCACCAGCGCCATCACCACCATCATGGTGAAGAGCGTGGGCGAAAACGCGCCAACGTTGTAGGCGATATTCAGAACGATCAACTCCACCAGCCCGCGCGTATTCAGCAGAGCGCCCAGCGCCGCCGCATTGCGCCACGACTGCCCGGTCCAGCGCGCCGCCAGTGCCGCTCCGCCCATCTTGCCAAAGACCGCGCCGACGAGCACAATCCCAGCCCACCACCACATTGCAGCGTCGTTCAGCAGGTCGAGCCGCGTGCGTAGCCCGGTCAAAGCAAAAAACAACGGCAGCAGCAGGACAGAGGTGATCATATCGAGCCGCGCGCGTATCGCATGCTGCCAGTGCGGAACGCGCGGGAAGCAGACGCCTGCAAGAAAGGCGCCAAAGAGCGGATGGACGCCGATCCATTGCGTAGCCGCAGCTGAGGCCAGAAGTCCGGCGATCACCGCGCCCAGCAGTTCCAGCGTAAGCGCCGGCTTTTTGCGAAGATGCACAGCCCGCGCAGCCAGCGGCCGCACTATGCCGAGCATCAGCAACAGATATCCGCCCAGGCCGGCGAGCCGGATCGGCAGGGAAGCCGAGCCGCCATCGGCGCCGATCAAGGTCATCGCCAGAGCCAGGAGCAGCCAGCCGACCAGGTCATTGACAGCAGCGCACAGAATCGCGGTCACACCCAAAGGCGAATTTTGCAGACCCCGCTCTTCCAGAATGCGCGCAAGCACTGGGAACGCGGTAATGCTCATCGCAATGCCAAGAAAAATGACAAACGGTATGCTGCCGATTCCGTGTGGAGCAAAACGAACGCGCAACGGATGCGCAAGCACCGCGCCCACAAAAAAGGGAACAAAAATGCTGGCCGCGCTGGCGATGACCGCGGTTCTTCGCTGACCGGAGAGTTGTTCTGGGTCAAGCTCCATCCCGACCAGAAACAGAAACAGAATCAGGCCGACAGTGGAAAGGGTTTCCAGTGAATGCAGCGAAGATTCAGGAAAGAGTGCAGCGGAGGCATGCGGCGAAATCCTTCCCAACACAGAAGGTCCCAGCAAGATCCCGCCAATAATTTCGCCAATCACGCGGGACTGCCCAAGTTTGCGCGCCAGCCATCCGCAAATGACGGTGACGCCGAGAACGATGGACATCTGTATGAGGAGGAGGGTCATAAGAGCGGCCAGCCTTTTCGTCTCGGGAAAGTTTTCTGGTTAAGATGCAGACGTGGTCGAGGATGGTGCATCCTCGAGAATGCGGAATCCAGCAGGGCACGCAACGCCGCCAGCTAGCTAAGATTTACCAGAGCAGGCGAGGGATGCCAAGTCGCAACCGGAGGAAGGGCAGCATGTTCGAGCGATATACAGAAAAAGCACGACGGGTGATCTTCTTCGCGCGTTACGAAGCGAGTGAGTTCGGCAGTGCTTACATTGGGCCGGAGTTTCTGCTGTTAGGTATGTTGCGGGAAGACAAATATGTCGTTACCCGCTGGCTTGGCGAAGGAGACTGGCTGGCAGTTTTCCGTGGAGAAGTTGAGAAGTATGTCAACAAAGGGCCCAAGACTTCGACCTCAGTTGATTTGCCGCTAACGGAGGAAGCAAAACGCATTCTTGCCTATGCCGCTGAGGAAGCCGAACGGCTGAAGCATCAGCACATCGGAACCGAGCATCTGTTTCTCGGACTTCTGCGGGAATCCAACTCGTACGCCAGCAGGATGCTGATTAGTCGCGGCGTCAACTTGCAAACCGTTCGCGAAACCATAGCCCGTGAAGGCAGACATTCCGGCTCCTCTGTTGGCACCAGCCACACTACGGTCGCCACGCAACGCTCTATTGAGGTTCAAATCATTCCGATAGAGACCGGCCAGCCGATCCAGGTCCATTGGGAAAAACGCATTCCCGTTGTGGGGGAAATTCTCTCGATTGACCAGGACCAGGGCAAATCAACTATCTATCAGATCATTAGGGTGGAATGGAGCATTACCGCAATCTCCATCTGGCCACCTCATCTCGCCAGGGTGCTCCTTCATGTGCAAGAACTCCGCGACAAAACGGGAGATGATCTCGCCTCAATTTAGTCCCCTGCAACCTGCAAAAATCTGAAAAAATAGAAGCATGAGCGCAACGACAAGCACCCCCACAAAGATATTCGCCGATCGCATCGGACGCATCGAGGTCTCTGCCACCATGGCCGTGACCGCAGAAGCCGCCAAGCTGCGCGCGCAGGGCGCAAAGCTGGTCGACTTTGGAGCAGGCGAGCCGCACTTCGCCACGCCGCGCCACATCAAGGACGCGGCCATTAAGGCCATCGACGAGAACTTCACGCGCTACACCGTCGTCTCCGGCATCCCTGAAGTACGCAAGGCCATCGTTGAGCGCCATACGGCTGATTTTGGCTCGAACTACACGCCGGAAGAAGCCGTCTTTACGACAGGCGGCAAGCTTGCGATTTTCAACGCGATTCAGGTGCTCGTCGACCACGGTGACGAAGTCATCCTGCCCGTGCCTTACTGGGTCTCGTACAAGGACATCATCCAGTACGGCGGCGGCAAGGTGGTCTATCTCGAAACTGACGAGGCCGAGAACTTCCGCGTTACAGCCGACGCCATTGAGAAGGCGATCACGCCACGCACCAAAGCCATCATTCTCAACTCGCCGTCGAATCCGACCGGCTCCGTCATCGCGCCTGCCGACCTTGAGCGAATCGTCAAGCTGGCGCACGAGCGCGGCATCTACCTGTTGCTCGACGAGTGCTATGTCTATCTGCAATATACCGGAGCGCTGGTGAGCGGCGGCTCGTTCACCGACGCGAAAGAGCACATCATCGTCCTCGGCTCGCTCTCCAAGACCTATGCCATGACCGGATGGCGCGCCGGCTTCGCACTCGGCCCCAAGCCGATCATCGCCGCGATGAGCAAGCTGCAGAGCCAGTCGACGTCATCGACCGCACACTTCGTGCAGAAGGCCGCCATCACAGCGCTGTCGAGCTCGCAGGAATGCGTCGCTGAAATGCGCGCCGACTACCTCAAGCTGCGCGATCGCATCCTTGCACGCTTGGCTGAAATCCCTGGCATCACCTGCACCAAGCCTGAAGGAGCGTTTTACGTGTATCCAAATGTCTCCGCATATCTGGGTAAGCCCGGCGCAAAGACAGCGATGGAACTCGCGGGGCGCCTGCTCAACGAGGCGCATGTCGTCAGCGTTCCCGGCGAGGCCTTCGGTACGAACAACCACATCCGCCTCTCCTATGCCGTTTCGCACGACGACGTGGAAGAAGGCGTGAAGCGAATGAAGGACTTCTTCGCCAAGCTTTCCGCATAACGTTCAGGGCGCCTGCTTCGCACAGGCGCCCGTTCCATCTGCATCCAACCTTCGGCGCCGGAATCAAACCAGCATAGGAGTCGTGTCTTCAATGAAGCTGCAAGTGCGCGGAATTCTCTTCGACATGGACGGAGTGCTCGTCAGCTCGCTCGGGTCGGTTGAGCGCAGCTGGGCCAAGTGGGGCGAAATGCGCGGCGTTGACGCAGCGCTCGCCATCAAGACAGCGCATGGACAGCGCGCCATTGAAACCGTGCGCAGGCTGCGCCCTGACCTCAATGACGTCGAAGAGTTGAAAGTGATCGAAGAGATAGAAATCGCCGACAGGGACGACATCCAGGTCCTCGACGGCGTGCATCGCATCCTCGATTCACTGCCGCAAAAGTTCTGGACCGTCGTCACCTCGGCGACCGGCAAACTTGCACGTTCCCGCCTGGGCTATGCCGGGCTCGCTGTTCCAGAGCACTTCATTACCGCCGACATGGTGACGCACGGCAAGCCCAACCCGGAGCCATACCTCAAAGGATCCGCTCTGCTGGGCGTGGACCCCGAGCATTGCCTCGTGATTGAAGATTCAAGCGCAGGCGCAGTCGCCGGGCACGCTGCCGGATGCAAAGTGCTCGCCACGCTCTTCTCGCACACCGTCGAAAGCCTGACTGCAGCCGACTGGATTGTTCAGTCACTCGATGGTGTGACGATGCGTCCGCTGGAAGATGCCGTGGAAGTGGAATTCAAGCCACTCTTTCAAAACGGGCGTTAGCCACGCGGCGATCATTTCGCGAGAATGATTGTTCCTGCTGCCCAAGGCATTTAAAACCTGAGCCAACTTCGGTTCTTCAATTTCCGAATTTGTGACGTTTTTTGATCGGCGGCCGCTCAACGCTACCTCACTGCTTGCCGCCTGTCGCGCTGTCGCTCATCTTCTCAAGCTTCCAGACATAGAGGTATTCATGATAGCTGGACGTCACAATATCGATTCCTCTTTGCCTGTTGCCCGGCTCAGCGCGGAGCGGATGTTTTCTTTCGTGTCGGGAAGATCGGCGAGCGGAATCTTCAATGCAGATCCATTCTCTAACTGGCTGATGTCATTCAATAACAGTTCAATAATTTGCTTATGTTTTCCATCGCGGCCCTTCGGAACCTCGATCTGAAGCATGGATTCAAATCGCATAGGAGCCTTCTTGCGCTCTCCTTTGATAGCCATAACGGTCTCTCCCCCTGAAGCAATCGTCACGCACTTACAACGCAATCTTAGACTTTCAATGCGCTCATATTACTTCGAGGACGGCGCAGAGGCGAAGCGCAAGGAGTAGCCACGCTCGGCTTAGTTTCATCGTAGGTGCCCCCACGACCTCCGCCAACACTGCGCCTGCACCGAACTGCACGCAACCCTTCACAAACTGTTGTCGTGTCCAGAGTCTGGCGTTCATGCCCGCACATCCGTCTGTGAGAGATTCCGGCCCAGCATGCCACGTCATCTTCACGAGAAACTTTGCGGGCTGCTCAAAGCTCCGAAAAGCGTTATCTTGGACAAGCGTCGACTATCAGCAACGAAGTAAACACCTGCGCGTCTCCGGAGGAGCGGTTCAATGGGAAAAACATTCGCAAACATCCTTGAAACTGTCGGCAACACACCCGCGGTCAAAATCAACAGGCTCGCACCGCCTGACATCAACCTCTTCGTCAAAGTGGAGGCCTTCAATCCACTCGGCTCGGTGAAAGATCGCCTTGCCCTCGGTGTCATCGAGGACGCGGAGAAGAAAGGTCAGCTCAAGCCCGGCCAGACTGTTGTCGAAGCCACCAGCGGCAATACAGGAATCGGCCTTGCCATGGTCTGCGCGGCAAAGGGATACCCACTCGTTGTCACCATGACGGAAACCTTCAGCGTCGAGCGCCGCAAACTCATGAGGTTTCTTGGCGCGAAGGTGGTGCTCACTCCGGCGGCAGTGAGGGGTACAGGCATGGCCGCGAAAGCCGTTGAGCTTGCGCAAACGCATGGTTGGTTCCTCACGCGACAATTCGAAAATGAAGCCAACGCCGACATGCACTCGCGCACGACGGCAAAAGAAATTCTCGAAGATTTCAAGGGTGAGCGGCTGGACTACTGGGTGACCGGATTCGGCACCGGCGGTACACTCAAGGGCGTTGCGCGCGTGCTCGCCAAAGAACGCCCTGAGACGAAGATCATCCTCTGCGAACCGGATGACGCTCCCATGGTTTCGAGTCGTCTGGAACAAGCGCGCAATCCCGATGGATCGGCTTCGATAAGCCACCCTGCATGGAAACCGCATCCGCTGCAGGGCTGGAGCCCGGACTTCATTCCGAAGCTGACAGCAGATGCGCTGGAGACCAACGTTGTCAGCAAAGTTCTGCGTGTGACCAACTCAGATGCCATGCGCTGCAGCAAAGAACTCGCGCGCAAGGAAGGAATCTTTGTCGGCATCAGTTCCGGCGCGACCTTCTCCGCAGCTTTGCAGGTCTGCGCCGAAGCGCCAAAAGGATCGACGGTCCTGTGCATGCTTCCCGATACAGGAGAGCGTTATCTCACGACACCGCTCTTCGCCGACATTCCCGTGGATATGACCGAAGAAGAAATGGAGATCGCGCGTTCAACGCCTGCCGCGTGGGTACAGCCTGCGAAATAATCAGCTCAGCAATTCAAGCCTGCGCGGGCGAAAGTTCAATGCGTTGCGTGCCTTCTCATTGAACGCTCCGCGCAGCTTCATGTCCGGCAGCGGGCGACGATCAGCGTTATATCGTCGTGCTGCTCGCCATGGTTGAATGCCCGGACCTTCTCTACGATCGCGTCGATCAGGCTTCGCGGAGGCAAGTCACGATACTGTCGCAGCGTTTCCACCAGCCCCTGCTCGCCGAATTCTTCCGCAGCCTCATTGAATGATTCAGTTGCGCCGTCAGTGTAGAGCAGGAGTATGTCACCTGGGTTAAGCCGGCGCTCTTCAAACGAGCAAGCCCAGCCTACAAAAAGGCCCAGCACCGTTGAAGTCGAACCGAGCCATTCCAGCGTGTTGTCGCTTCTCAGCAGAAGCGCCGGAAGATGTCCACAGTTTGCATAGCGCAGGCGTCGTGTGTTGTCGTCATATTCTGCGAAAAAGAGCGTTGCATAATCTGCATTGGCGGTGTTTTCGTAGAACACGCGGTTTACAGATTCCAGGAAAGATTCCGGTCTGTCCGAAGCCGTCGCTCCCTGACTTCGCAGGTTAGCCTGCAGATTCGCCATCAACAGGGCACCGGCTATTCCTTTTCCGGCGATATCGGCAAGCACCAACCCGAGCAATCCGCCGCCCAGGTCGAGATAGTCGTAATAATCGCCGCCCACCTGCCGCGCCTGGATGCACACGCCGGCATATTCCAGCGTTCGCACCTCGGGAATTCTTTGCGGAAAAAGCCTCGCCTGCACCTGTCGGGCGATTTCCAGTTCACGCGCAGTGCGGCGCTCCACTTCAAGACGTTCTTCCGTGAGTCGCCGCTGCTCCTCCACATCGCGTGTCGCCTGGTCAAACCCTATCAGCCAGAATCGGTTTCCATCCACATCGTCGAATTGGGTGTACACGCTCCCCCAGGGTGCAGCTACCGGCGGATGAACAAAATGCACGCCTCGCTCTTTCCACTCGCGATACTTCGCCTCGATATTTTCAGTTAGAAAGACGGTGTTCCGGCCTTTTCCGATCAGCGGATGGTCATCCGACTCCGGCGGAGGAAAAACCAGACACAGCCTCGCCGTTCCATCCGGGGGAGCAACAATCACCCAGCGGTCGCCCTGCTCGTTTCGGTGGTCGAGAGCAATGTTGAAGCCAAGACAGTCAACGAAAAACTCCATGCTCCGGTCCTGGTCCCGCACGAAAACCAATACCTGCTGCAGCTGCAGATAAGGATCTTCTCGATTCAGCCGAATCGCCGGCTGGACATCCCAAACCGGTACGGAAGGCTTGCTCATCGCGCGCTCAACCTTAATGTGCGTTGCCCTCGATCTCATCTGCCAGCTTGCCCGCGTCATACAACTGCCGGAGCGCCATGATCATTGCTGAGCTATGCACGGCGACAGAGCGGTTCTGGTAGTCATCGTAGATGAAGTCGCCAACAATGGATTCAATATTGCCGTCGAAGATCAGACCCACCAGTTCCCCTTTGCTGTTGATTACCGGAGATCCCGAGTTGCCGCCGATGATGTCATTCGTCGAAACGAAATCGAGCGGTGTGGAAAGATCGATCTTGTCGTGCCGCTCGACATAGCGCTTCGGCAGGTTGAACGGCGGAGCATTGTTGAAGCTCGTCGCGCGATCGTAGAGCCCGTAATAGGTCGTCTTATAGGGCGCGATCGTGCCATTCATCGGATATCCCGAAGCCGCGCCATAGCTGAGCCGGAGAGTAAAGGTCGCGTCCGGGTAGCTGCTCTTGCCATAGACGGCGAAGCGAGCTTTGCCGAGCTTCTCACCCGCGCGCTCTTCAATGCTGTCAATCGCGTCCTGCTTCTTGCGATCGGCGCGAACAATGGGATCGATCTTGCGCGCCAGCACGATCATGGGATCCGTAGAAGCAGTGATGGCGGATTGTCCACCTTCGAGCAGCGCTTTGCGCACTGCCGGATCGGCAAGCTTGGTGCCGTCCACGAGGCTCTTCGCAACCACGGCGGGCTCCTGTCCGTTGAGAACAGCTGTGAGCCACTCGTCATTGGCAGGGAGGCTCTTACTCGCTTCTTCCAGGCCCCCGGTCATCTGCGCTATTTCGAGCCCTGGATACACAGGAGCCGGCGACACAAGCTCGTATTTCAGCGATTCAAGCTGGGATTCGTGGAAGCCGGGGAGGCGGTCTCCGTCCGGCTTCGTAACTTCGGCGGCATACTGCACCAGATTTAAAGCCGTTGCCAGAAGCTGAGAGCCTGAACGCCGGTGAAATGTTACCGGAAACAGAGCTTCATCCTGTTGAACCGCGCGTTCAATCTCCTTCCACGCATCGCCGTAATCTTTCTGCCACATTGGATTGGCTTCGACGCGTTGGCGAAAATCCGTTTCCTCTTTAACCTTCTTGTCCCACACCTTCTTGTCGTTGAGTCCGTCGATGCGTCCACGGAAAACCTTGATCGCATTCTGCAGCCCGAAGATTTGGCTCGCGGCCTGTCGCGTCTGCTCGGCACCGCCCGTTGAGTATTGCTGCAATGTCTTCACGCGGCTTTCAAGCAAAGCGAGTATTGCCGGATCAGCCATGTCGCGATCGAACGAGAGCTGTGCCACAGTATCCTGCCGCTCCGACGAGCCCGGATGCCCGGCAACAAAAACAAGTTCGTCCTTCGATGGTCCGTTCGCACTCCACTTCAAATAGTTTTCTGTGTGAATCGGCTTGCCATTCTCGTAGACGCGAAAGAGCGCCATATCCAGGTCGTAACGGGGATATGTGAAGTTATCGGGATCGCCGCCGTAGAATGCCGCCTGATCCTCCGGAGCGAAGACGATGCGCACGTCCGTGTATTTCTTGTAGCGATAGAGCCAGTATTCGCCGCCCTGATACAGCGTTACAACATCGGACCGAAGTCCGGTGGCTTTCAGGCTGTCCGCTTCAATCGCCGCGATGGCCGCATTGCGCGCCTTGAAGGCATCCTCATCGCTGCTGCCGGGCTTTACCGCCGCCTGCACCTTTGCCGTTACGTCCTCCGTTGATTGCAGAACGTTGACTTCAAGATCCGGCGACTTCATCTCCTGATCGTAGGTGGGCGCGTAGAAGCCATCGTGAACGTAATCATGCTCGGCAGTCGAACTCTTCTGCAGCTGTCCGCGAGCCACGTGATGATTGGTAAGCAGCAATCCATCCGCACTGACAAACGAACCCGATCCGCCATCATTCAAACGCACGCACGAGAGGCGAACATGATCCAGCCATTCCTTCGTAATCGTGAAGCCATATCGCTGTTGAATCAGGTTGACTGGCGGATTGTCGAAGGTCCACATGCCCTCATCGGCGCGAGTGCCTGTAGTTGCAAAACCTAAAAGCAGCGCGATGCAGGAAGTGCGAAGGAAAGCATTCTTCACGGAATTACCTCGTTCGAGAAATGTATCGGGGAGGCTTCTTTGGGAACAGCAAGTATAGCGCAGGTGTCCAGTGTTTCTCCTGCGGATGTCCAGCCGCGTGAAAAGGCGGACAGAGGAAAGGGTAGAGGCGGTTCTAAAGCCGTGAGAAGAGAGCAGGCAGAGATCTGGGCGCCGGACCCCCGCCGTTCTTCGACTTAGTGGACCGCGTCAGGAAGCTTCCAGGCAAAGAGCACGCCACCTCCGCTGGTCAGCAAATATTGCTTGCCATCCAGCTCATAGGTGATCGGAGAGCTGGCGATGCCCGCCCCTGAACCAGCGTGCCAGAGCGTTTTTCCGTTCGTCGTATCCAGCGCAAGAAAGTTTCCGTGCGCATCGCCTGTGAAAATCAGGCCGGAGTCGGTTGTCAGCACTCCTGCGCCCGATCCTTCTTCACCGAGTTCATGGCTCCAGCGAATCTTTCCCGTCTGGTAGTCAATGGCTTCGATGACGCCCTTACCCCATAGACCGTAATCGCCGCCAGCCCATCCGTAGTCGCCGTCGGCTGGCTTCGAGAAGTAAATGCTCCAGCTTGGATGAGCATCCACGATGAACAAGCCCGTTTTCGGATCGAAGCTGGGTGAGCGGAAATTCGTCATTCCACCTTCATCTGGTGCGATGATACGGCCATCAGGCGCCGGCTCTTTCGCAGGATTCGGGATGGGACGCCCATCCTTGTCGAGGCCGAGCGCCCAGTTGGTAGGCCCGAAGGTCGTGGTCAGCAGGCTTTTCCCGTTGGTGCGATCGAGTACAAAGAAGTAGCCGTTGCGCGAAGCCTGCATGAGCATCTTGTGCTGTTTGCCGTGAAACATTCCGTCGACGAGCACAGGAATCTCTACAGCATCCCAGTCGTGCGTGTCGTGCGGAGAAGCCGAAAATCCCCAGACAAGTTTCCCGGTATCAGGATTCAGGGCGACGATGCTGCAGGTGTAGAGATCGTCCCCGGGACGGGTTTTGCCGGCTAGAACTGGCGTAGGATTGCCGGTGCCCCAATAGATGAGGTTGAGATCCGGATCATACGTCCCGGACATCCAGGTGGTTCCTCCGGTCGATCCGCCTGGCGTGCCTGAGGGCGGCGTCACGTTCCATTCCCATTGCATTTTGCCGGTTTCGGGGTCAAAGGATTTGATGAACGTGGGAAGATTGTCCAGATCGCCACCGGTACCGACGATCACATGATTGCCGACAATCATCGGCGCCTCAGTCGCCCAGTAGCCTTTATTGACATCGGCTACCTCGACGTTCCAGCGCACGGTTCCGTCTTTCGCATTCAGTGAGATCAGGTGGGCGTCGGGTGAGCGGAAGAATAGCCAGTCCTTGTAAATGGCTACGCCCCGCTGACCGATATGATCGCCCTTATTTGGAGGGTAGGTGTAATGCCAGAGCTGGTGGCCGCTGCGGGCATCGACGGCCCAGACGTTGTCAGGAATCGTGAAGTAGAGGATTCCATCGACCAGGATCGGCGTAGACTTGATGGTCGCGGTGTGCTGTGTCTGGAATGCCCACGCGAGGGTGAGGTTGCCGACATTCTTCGGAGTAATCTGCGTGAGCTTGCTGTGACGCTGGCCAGTGTAATCACCGTGATAGCTGGGCCAGCTATTCGCAGGCGGCTTGAGCAACGTCGCCGCATCTACATTCTGCGCGTGCAGCCAATGTGCTGAAGCGCTCCATGCCAGCGCACTCAACACAACAACCGATGCATTCTTCAGAAACTTCATATCGATTTCTAACCTTCAATCAGAAACATTAAAAAACGACTCTAGCGAGCTGCCGTCACCGCGCCGCCCGCTGGAACGGAGCTGTGTGGGAGCGCCCAGGCAAACAGCACACCTCCGCTGCTCGTCATCACATACTGGCGGCCATCGAGTTCATAGGTAATCGGCGAGCTCTGCATCGGTGCGCCCATTCCGGAGTGCCACAAAGTCTTGCCGTTACTTGTGTTCAATGCCAGGACATTTCCGTAAGCATCGCCGGTAAAGGTCACACCCGCATCCGTAGTCAATACTCCGGCGCCTGAACCGCCGTGGCCAACCTCATGGCTCCAGCGAATCTTTCCCGTTTGATAATCAATGGCTTCGATGACGCCCTTGCCCCACAGGCCATAGTCGGCCCCAGCCCATCCGTAGTTGCCGTCGGCCTGCTTTGCAAAATAAATGCTCCAGCTGGGATGCGCATCGACGACGAACAAGCCTGTTTTCGGATCAAAGCTGGGCGCACGATAGTTCGTCATTCCGCCTTCGTCGGGCGCGATCAAACGGCCATCGGGCGCGGGTTCTTTTGCGGGATTCGGAATCGGCCGTCCCTGCTCATCGATGCCAAGCGTCCAGTTCGTTGGGCCAAAGGGAGCAGTCAGCAGGTTCTCCCCCGTCGTGCGGTCCAGAACAAAGAAGTAGCCATTGCGCGAGCTCTGCATCAGCATCTTGCGAGGCTTGCCGTGAAAATCCCCATCCACCAGTACCGGAGTCTCAACCGCATCCCAGTCATGCGTATCGTGCGGCGAAACCGAATATCCCCACGCAAGCTTTCCCGTATCCGCGTGGATGGCGACAATGCTACAGGTATACGCGTTATCGCCCGGGCGACTCGCCCCGTTCAGAACCGGAGTCGGATTTCCTGTCCCCCAATACAACAGGTTGAGATCGGGATCATACGTACCCGTCATCCACGTCATGCCTCCCGTCGTGCTGTTCGGAGTTCCCACGGGAGCAGTGGCGTTCCACTGCCACTGCTCTTCGCCTGTCTCGGGATCAACGGCTCGCAAATATCCTGTCAGGTTGTCGAAATCACCTGACACGCCGACGATCACGTGGTTCTTTACGACCAACGGCGCCAGCGTCATCCAGTAGCCCTTGCTCACGTCTGCAATCACCACATCCCATCGCACCGTGCCGTCCTTCGCGTTCAGACAAATCAGGTGCGCATCCGGAGTGACAAAGTACAGCCATCCTTTGTACATGGCCACGCCGCGATGACCGATATGCAATCCCTTCGTCGTCGGCTTATTGAAGTGCCAGAGCATCTGCCCGGAACGCGCGTCCACGGCCCAGATATTGTCCGGCACCGTGAAGTACAGGACGCCATCCACCACCAGTGGTGAAGACTTGATATCCGCAGCCTGGTTCGTTTGAAAGGCCCAGGCCAGCGTCAGCTCATGAACATTCTGCGGCGTGATCTGCGTCAGCTTGCTGTGCCGCATGCCTGAGTAGTCGCCGTGATACAGCGGCCAGCTATCCGGCGTAGGCTTCAGTATCTGCGCTGAATCAAGATTCTGCGCCGTCAGCAAAGACGGCAGAGAAAGCGCGGCAAGAACCAATCCCTGTTTCAGCAACGTCATATTGGCAGAAAAGCCCCTCATGCGATCAGCGAAATCAGCGCAGCGTTTGCAGATACGCCATCAGGTTATGGATATCAGCGTCCGTGTACTTGCTGAAGAGGTCCACATGCGCATCCACCGGCGAGTCGACGACATACTTCACGTTTGTGGTCGACCACGAATGATAGGTCCCATTCTCGTCGCGCAGTCCGATGACAAACTCATCCTGATATGCGAGCACTCCCGAAATCTTCTCGCCCGAAGGAAGTGTCACCGTCACGCGGCTCTTGGCTTCGCGCGGATACAGCATGCGCTCTTCCAACTGAAGCCCCTGGTAGCGCGCGGCGATGCCTGCAAGATCGCCTGTAGGTGAATGGCAATTCGCGCAGCCTCCCGCGCCATCGAAGTACTGCTTGCCCTGGTCAACGTTTCCCGTTTGCAGATCGGAGACGTCTACGCCGCGACGCTTCCCATTCTGCGATGCAGCCTTGGCCGCCTGCGCGTGAATAAACGCCACGAGACTCAGCACTTCATCATTCGAGAAGTTGAAGGAGGGCATATTCTTCTGCGGTCGCCCGTCGCGCACAACCTCAGAGATTTTGTCTCCGCCCACATCAGCCAGCACCAGCTTCGACCGAGTCAAATCAGGCCCTGTCTCGCCGCCCATGGCATCGCGGCCGTGACAAAAAGAGCAGTTCTGATCGAAGAGATCCCCGCCGGCCTTCGCCAGATCCGACGTATGCGACACGTTCGCTGCCGCTGTTTCGCCTTTCACCGGCGAGCCGGATTGGGTGGTTTGGTTCTGTGGCGTCGTCGGAGTGCCCGACTGAAATCCAGAGGCTGCATAGATAGGCGTCCGCACGGCCTGAGAGACAAGAATTCCACCGCCTGCGGCTAACAGTGCTGCACCTAAAAATCTCTTCATATTTAGTAAAAATCCTCATCCATCCGAGATGAACAGCGCCGGAAAATGCCATAACGACAACTATCCCGGATACTTGATCAATCGCATGAAATCATATTTCAGTTGAAACGGTTGCAAAGCCATTGTTTCAGAACAGTGGCTATCCGGAAAGCCGACTTGGGCCATCTGCGCAAAAAAATTCGAGCCGGATTCGGTCATCGTGTGTGCACAGCACCGCCCATGCAGCAAGCGCAGGAGCACCCTGCAAAAAAATGCCCCGTGTCGGCACGGGGCACTCAGAGTTCATGGAAATTACGGATACTACTCAATTGCTTACGAGAATGATACTGCGGGTTTAGTGATGCAAGCGTCGTTTTGCGCCAACCATGCCATCCTCAGTCGGTTTCTGTGCTACGGCTTGGTCCATTGATCGGCGTGGCGCTTGAGCCACCAGCAGGGATCATCGCTCCCTCGCGGAAAAATCGCGCGCGCGCATTCCACCTGCTGTGAGCCGGTCCAATCAAGCTCATATTTCCCGTCCTTAAGCGGAACGGCGAGGAACTGGTTCACCTTGACCGAGCCGAGTGCCGTTCCGTGGGCCAGACGATAGCGGTAGA
Organism: Alloacidobacterium dinghuense; assembly: GCF_014274465.1. Taxonomy (NCBI): domain Bacteria; kingdom Pseudomonadati; phylum Acidobacteriota; class Terriglobia; order Terriglobales; family Acidobacteriaceae; genus Alloacidobacterium; species Alloacidobacterium dinghuense. The sequence goes on from NZ_CP060394.1 coordinate 311,661, forward strand.
CCAGCCAGTCTCCGGCATAGGAGATCAGCAAAGCCGCCAACAATACCACCATCGACCGTTCCAGAAGTGCACGCACGGATCTGGCAAAACCTCCATCACGTCCGGGAAATGCGACAACCGACCTATCCACAATAACTTACAAGAGCGAGTGGGCGCAGGGAATTATGGCCTGATTTGTTGGAATTGAGATGAAGTGTCCGAAAATAAAGAAAGCCGCCCTGATACGGGCGGCTTTTCTGATTATACGGAACAGCTAAATGACTGATTCAGCCCAGCAGATGCTCCAGACGGTCCATGTCGAAGCCGATCATGACTTCGTTATCGACGACAATCGTCGGGGTCGACTGGCTGTTTAAATCCATCAGTTCCTGCAGCGCCTTCGGATCGGCGGTCACATCCTTGTATTCAAAGGGGATCTCGCGCGAACTGAAGAAATGTTTGGCAGCAAAGCACGGTGGGCATCCGGGCTGGCTATAAAGAATGACACGTTTCTGCGACATAACTAATAGATGCAGCACTTTATGTGCAGGCTTCAATGAATTGACTGGGTCGGAACCTTCACCGCAGCCTGCGCCAGGTGCACTGGTCTCGGTGCAGTTTCACCGGGAAAAGTTTCGTTGTCCTTGCCTGCGATGGCGGCGCGCATAAAGTCGACCCAGAGCGGCAGCGCGGCCTTTGCTCCGGTTTCCTTATCACCGAGCGACTCGCGGTTGTCGTAGCCCACCCAGACGCCGCAGGTCGTCGAAGGTGAGAAGCCGAGAAACCAGGCGTCGGTGAAATCACTGGTCGTGCCGGTTTTGCCGCCGATGGGATGGCTCAGCACCGCCGCATCCTTGGCAGTCCCACTGCGGGTCACTTCGCGCAGCAGAACCATCATGGTTCGCGCCACCTTCGCGCTGGTTGCCTCCGTAACTTCGGGAGTGTCTTCCATCAGCGGAGCGCCTTCAGCCGTCGTCACGCGCCGGATCAGCCGAGGCGCAATACGAATGCCGTCATTGGGAAAGGCGGCGTAGGCGGCCATCTGCTGCTCAAGCGACACCTCGACCGATCCGAGCGCCACTGGAAGGTACGCCGGAATATTGGCTGTGATGCCGAACTGATGAGCAACATCGATGACCTTGTGCATGCCGACCCGCTCGGCAAGCTTTAGTGCCGGAATGTTACGGGAATCGGCAAAAGCCTTCAGTAGGGTGATGTTGCCGAGGTAGTTGCCCTCGTAGTTGTGCGGCGTGTATCCGCCGAATGAGGTTGGAGCGTCGAGAATTCTCTCTTCGGGAGTCGCGCCTTCCTCGATCGCGGCGGTGTAGACATAGGGCTTGAAGGATGATCCGGTCTGCCGCTCCGCCTGCGTTGCGCGGTTGAACTGCGACATGTTGAAGTCGCGGCCGCCGACCATGGCCAGAACGTCGCCGGTAGCATTGTCCATCGCCATCAGCGATCCCTGCACGCCGGAGTCTTCTTCGAGCGTTCCGCGCAGCAGATTGCCCTCCTCTTCGCGCAGTTGAACGTAAATGATGTCGCCCTGCTTCAGGAATCCATCCGCCGTCCGGAATCCGGTCCATGTCCAGTCATCCGGCGTCAGCACAAGCTGATCATCGCCAACTCGCGCCGTGACCTGGTAAGGAAGAACACCTGTCACCAGCGCATGAATATAAGCTCCAGTCTGCGGCGGAACAACCCAATCTGGATGCTTGAACCCCTCCATGCCAACGCCGCCCGCAATGACGTTGAGTAGATGGCCGCGCCAGCCGTGACGGCGCTCATAACCAGCCAATCCGTCGAGCACTACGCGGTTTGCCGTTTCCTGCAGGTCGAGATCGAGAGTGGTATAAACCTTCAGCCCCGCCTGATGCACCTGGTCGGACCCAAACTTCCGCTCCAGCTCGCGTCTGACCTCCTCAACGAACCACGGAGCCACGCTGTTCGGAGGAGCCTCGATATGCAGCCCTAACGGAGCCGAGCGGGCAACATTCGCCTGGGCAGCGGTAATGACGCCGTCCTCAAGCATGGAATTGATGACCATGTTGCGTCGCCGGAAGGCCCTGTCAGGATTGAGCACCGGAGAATACTCGGTCGGTCCCTTCGGCAGACCTGCCAGCAGCGCCGCTTCCGGCAGGGTGAGGTCTTTGGCCTGCTTGCTGAAGTAATACTCCGACCCAGCCTCAAACCCATACACTCCACGCCCCAGGTAAATCTGGTTGGCATACAGAGCAAAAATCTGCTGCTTCGTGAAGGTGTGTTCGATCTGAATGGAGAGCAAAACCTCCTGCAACTTGCGACCGAAGGTACGCTCGCTCGAAAGGAAGAGGTTGCGCGCCAACTGCATCGTCAGCGTCGAGGCGCCCTGTGCGCGGTTTTTCGAAGTCAGATCGTGATAGGCCGCTCCAATCACGCGAAAGAAGTTTACACCCCAGTGGCTCTCGAAATTCTTGTCTTCAATGGAGATCACTGCCTCGCGGAGCAGGGGAGAGAGATCGTTGTAATTGACCAGAACGCGGCGTTCGAGAGCAAACGAGCCGAAGATGCGACCGTGCGCGTCGTAGAGGTCTGTGGTGGTGTTGGGCCGGTAACGCATCAGGTCATCAATCTGTGGAAGATTGACCGAGTAGACCAGCATGAATCCACTCATGGAGCCAACGACGACCGCCAGCAGCAGCAGTACCGCCAGCGCTACACCGCCAGCTACCTTGCGCCGTCCCGCGCCGGGGCGAAAGCCGCCGTTAGTTGCTTGAGGCCGCTGCTTCAACTGTGTGGACCCGTGAATCGGAAACGAGAAGGCGAATACGAAAATACTGACGCTAGGCGCTCTTTTGCTTTAGAAGATCGAGAGCCTTATTGAGTTGGTCGTCCGGGTGAGACTCCGGCTTTTGCGCAGTCTGCTGGTTGTTGTCCGGACCCTCCTCCGCCGCCAGATACTGATCGATGTTCGGAGCCACGACCACATTCGGCGTTACAGCTTCATCCTGAATCTTTTTGCCGGAAGGCGATTCATACTTTGCCACCGAAAGAATCAGGGCAGAGCCATCGGGCATTTCGATGGTCTTCTGCACTGTGCCTTCACCGAAGGTACGGTCGCCGACCACGTCGCCGCGCTTGTTGTCCAGGATCGCCGCAGCTACCAATTCGCCCGGACCGGAAGTTCCGTGGTTGACAAGAACCGCAAGTGGCGCAGATGTGATGAACTTTCCCGGTTCGGCGGTAAAGATCTGCTTCGGCACTTTCTGACCCTCAAGCGAAGCAATCGTGCCCGTTTGCAGGAAGGCATTTGCCAGCCGGACTGCCTGGTTCTCGTCGCCTTCGGCTACATCGCGTAGGTCCAGCAATACCTTCTTGTTGCCATTCTTCTGCATCGAGCGGAGGTGGGCCTCAATATCGTCGACGCGCGCCTTGGTAAGAACGATTGGCTTGAGATAGAGGATGCTTGAGTTCTCGTATTGCTGTTCGCCCATTGTCGGGGCAATAATCGCGCTTCGCGTAAGGGTAATTTTGTCAGGTTCCGACTTGCCGCGATTCGGACGAACCAAAGAGAAGGTAACGTCACTTCCCGGTTTGCCCTCAAGCATCAACCGGATCATGGCCAAGGACATTTCCCGGGTCGACTGGCCGGCAATGGACTCGACGATGTCGCCATCCTGAATCTGTTCGCGTTCTGCTGGGCTGCCAGGCATGACGGAGACGACGGTTGCGTATCCGAAGCGCTTGGAGATATTGAGTCCAACCTGCGCTGTGCCTTCATTTGCATGGGCCTTGTAGGCCGTGTATTCGACAGGAGTCAGATAGCTGGAATCGGAGTCGAGCGATTCCAGAAGGCCGTGCAGCGCTCCATTGGTGACGTTGGCGATGCTTGGTTCAACGACGTAGTCGCTTTGGATCTTATGCAGAACTTCTTCGTATACACCAACCTGTCGATAGGCGCCATCATTCTGCGTTCCGGCGCGCACGCCGCTCAGGCCGAATCCGCCGAGGAAAACAACAATCACTAGAAGTACAGAAATTGCAAGGATGGCGCGCTTAAAACCTTTAGACATAGCTGAACTCAGGCAGCCGGGAGCTGTTAGGAAGATGATACTCCAGTAATGTGCGTTTTGGCTCCCGTGGTTTTGGTTGGCGAAGGCTGGCGAATCCATCTGACAGGCCGAATCTGATGGAGTCGGTGAGGCGATTGGCGCGGGCCTTCAGGCTCCTCGCGTTACCTCCGCGGCTATTTTGCGTAGGTTTGGGAGGACGTCGCCGATGACGGTGGGGTCGGATTTGCGTTTTCCGAGGGCGAAATAGAGACGTTTGTAGTGGTCGAAGAGGCGGTTGTAGGTGGAGTGGGCTTCCGGATTGGGCGTGAAGGTTTTGTAGCTTAGGCACATGCTGGCCTGTGCGTCTTCGATGGATGGGAAGGCTTTGGCGGCTAGTAGGGCGAAGATGCCGGAGCCAAGACTGGTGGGGATTCCGGCGGGGACTAGGACGGGCTTGCCGAGGACGTCGGCGTAGACCTGGTTGAGGACCTGGTTGTTTTGGGGGATTCCGCCGGCGTTGATGACGCGGTCGACGGGAACGCCGTATTCGGCCATGCGGTCGAGGATGATGCGGGTGTGGAAGGCGGTGCCTTCGATGGCGGCGTAGAGCTCGTCCTGGGCGGTGTGGATGAGGTTCCAGCCGAGGGTGACGCCGCCGAGCTCGGAGTTGACGAGGACGGTACGGTCGCCGTTGTCCCAACTGAGGCGGAGAAGGCCGGTCTGTCCGGCGCGGTAACTTTCGAGGCCCTTGGATAATTCGGAGACTTTGTGTCCGGCGCGGCGGGCGATGGCTTCGAAGATGTCGCCCGTGGCGGAGAGGCCGGCTTCGACTCCGGTGTAAGCGGGGTGGACGCTGCCGGGGACGACGCCGCAGACGCCGGGGACGAGGTTGGCCTTCTTCTGCATGGCGATGATGCAGGTAGAGGTGCCGACGACATTGACCACGTCGCCCTCGCGGCAGCCTGCGCCGATGGCGTCCCAGTGCGCGTCGAAGGCGCCGACGGGGATGGGGATTCCGGCGCGCAGGCCCATGGCTTCGGCCCATTGGGGCGAGAGATGGCCGGCGAGTTTGTTGGAGGTTTCGTAGCTGCCTGCGAGTTTTTCGCGGATGCCTTCGAAGAGCGGATCGAGTTTAGAGAGGAATTCCTGTGAGGGCAGGCCGTCCCATTTCGGGTTCCACATCCATTTGTGGCCCATGGCGCAGACGCTGCGTTTCGCCTGCTTTGCGTCGGTGACGCCGCAGAGAGTTGCGGCGACCATGTCGCAGTGTTCGAAGGCGGTGACGAAGCGGCCGCGCTTGTCGGGGTTGTGGCGGAGCCAGTGGAGGAGCTTGGCGAATCCCCACTCGTGGGAGTAGACGCCGCCGCACCACTCGATGGCTTCGAGCTGTTCGCGGTGGGCGAGCTCGGTGATTTGCTGCGCTTCCTCTTTGGCGCGATGGTCGCACCAGAGGTAGTAGTCGTCGAGTGGCTGGAGGTTTTCGCCGACTGGGATGACGCTGGAGCCGGTGGTGTCGAGCGCCATGGCTTCGATCTGGGAGCCGTCGATGCCTGCGTCCTGGATGGCCTGACGAGTGGCTTTGACGAGGGCGTCCATCTGGTCCTGATGGGACTGCGTGGCGTAGTCGGGGTCTTCGCGCTTGCGGTGGAGCGGGTATTCGGCGACGGCGGTGGCAAGGCGGCCTTTTGCTACATCTTCCCCGCCGCGGGCGCTGTCGAGGAGGGTGACGCGCACGCTTAGGGTTCCGAAATCTACGCCTGCTATTGTGGACATCTGTTACCTCAGGGGCTGAAGCCCCCCCTTTTGTTGATCTTTGAATGCGCGAGCTAAAGTCCGCACCTACCTTGTTCTGATCCCACATCTCTTTGAGATGTGGGGCACCCGGTGTTAAGGACCCGCGCCTACCTTGTTCTTGATAGAACTCACATTTGTGGTCTCCCACCCTATCGCGCAACTACAGCGCGATAGGATGGGGCACCCGTTGTTCGTGGCTTGTACGCAACTGCAGATCCTTCGCTCCGCTCAGGATGACTTCCCTGAGTGGGGTTAGGCGTTGGGGTTCTCGTGGTAGTGCATATCCCAGCCGAGGTAGCGCGTCGATGCTTCGTAGACTGGGCTGGCTACGGTTGAGAAATTGGCGGCTACGTGGTGCTCGAATCCGCGTTCGCAGATGAAGCGAAGTAACTTCTGCATCTTCGGGATGTGGACTACGCCTGCGCCGCCGAAGGTTTCCAGCGGATCGCTGGTGAATTCGCCTTCGCCAACGTAGCTGCGGATTTTGCCGTTGAAGTCGTCGGTGGAGAAGCGGAGATAGCTCATGGCTCCCGCTTTGACGCGGCCTACGCAGGTGCCGAAGGTGTTTTCTTTGCCGACCGTGCCGGCGATAATTTCCTGGTAGTCCATCTTGACGTCGGCGAAGAAGTGCTTGGGCAGGTTGGAGCAGTGGAAGCAGACGGCCTTGTCGGGGTCGTCGCCATAGTTGTTGTTCCAGTCGAGCAAGGCACTGGGTGTTTCTGACGCGAGAGCGAGGCCGTACATGCTGAGCACGCCGACGACGTCGGTTTCGCAGGCGCTGGAGAAGAGGTTCTCGCTCATCATGCTCATGACGGTGCATGGGACGACGCCGAAGTATTCTTCGAGCGAGGTCCAGCACTGGATGGCGCTGATGGTGCAGTAGGTTTCCTTCATCCAACCGTCGATGACCGCGCCTAGCTTGGCCATCTTCATCAAGGCTGCCTCAGGGATTCCACTGGTAGACACGTAGGACTTGATGGCGGCTAGTTTGGATTGTGCTGTGTCGTCGGTGTCCTTCATGCGGGCGATGCGGCCCATGACTTCTGAAAGATCAAGTGTTTCGACGGAGATGCCGTTGAGTTCGAGAAGCTTTTCGCTGTAGCGGACGGTATTGAAAGCCGCAGGGCGAGCGCCGATGGCGCCGATGCGAAGGTTCTTGAAGCCGTTGACGACTCGGCAGACTGCCGCGAACCAGGCGAGATCTTTTTTGAAGGCGTCGGAGCTGGGCGAGACGGTGTGGAGCGCGGTGAGCGAGTAGGGGATGCCGTACTGCATGAGGTTGTTGCAGGCAGACATCTTGCCGCAGAAGCTGTCGCGGCGGTTGGCGATCTTCATGATGTCGGCACGATCGGGCGTGGCCTGCACGAGCACAGGGACTTTGAGCGTGGAGAGGCGAATAGCGTCGACGATGGCGCGCTCTTCGCCGAAGTTGGGCAGGGTGACGATGATGCCGTCGATCTCTTCGCGATGCTGCTTGAAGAGCTCGGCGCAGTGGCGGGCGTCGTCGGGGGTCTGGACGGCTCCGTGCTGCGTCTGCTCGGGCGTGAGCACGATGCTTTTGTAGCCGGCGGCGTCGAGTACCTTGGTCATCTCTTCGCGGCCTTCTTTCGCGAGGTGGTGCGGGAAGAATCCGCGGCTGCCGACAATGACTGCGAATGTGAGTTGCTTTTTCATCTGGTGGGTCCTTTGGAATTTCCCTCAGGGGCTACAGCCCTTTATTGCATGTCTTAAATTTGTGGTCTCCACCCTTTGCTTCGCAAAGGATGGGGCACCCGATATCCTGCCAAGCCCACATCTTTTCAAGATGTGGGCACCCAGACATTACCTTCTTACGCGCGGCCAGAAGCGGATTGTGTAGACCAGCCCAGCGATTGCCATCATGCCGCCCCACCATATCGAGGGGTGCAGGTTGAATAAGACAGGCGGATGCGCGGGAGGGTTTGCCAACTCCCAGAAACCTATTGCTGTGATGATGACGCCGTAGATGAGGAAGAGGACGCCGGCGAAAAACCAGATCGACATTGATTCGCGCATTTTTCTCTCCTACCAGAAGATTACGTTGAGAACGACGAAGAGGACGGCGATGATTCCGGCCCAGATGATGGGTTTCTGGAACCAATGGTCATCGTGTTCTTCGGGAATTTTCGATGCGCCGTAGACGAGGCCTTCGAGCTCAGCTTCGGGCTTGGGCTTGGTCATGAGGCTGACCACGATGGTGACGATGACGCAGACGAGCCATGACCACAGAGCTCGGTACATGTCTTCGGCCATGGTTTTGGCGTCGGCAGAGAGCGCGACGTAGCGCAGCGCCGAGGGGTCGTTGTGCACCCATGCCCAGAGGCCGATGGCGGTGAGGGTTCCGGCGAGCAAGCCCCAGAATCCAGCTGCCCTGGTGGCGCGCTTCCAGAGCATGCCGAGAATGACGGTTCCGAAGAGCGGCGCGATAAAAAAGCTGAAGAGCGCCTGCACGTAATCCATGATGCTGGCTGCGTGCTGAACGAGATACGCGGTGCCGACGGAGATGAGCACGCCGATGAAGGTGCACCAGCGGCCCATCGCGACATAGTGCTGGTCGGTGGCTTTCTTGTTCAGGAATGCGCCGTAGATGTCGTAAGTCCAGACGGTGGAGAAGGCACTGACGTTGCCTGCCATTCCGGACATGAAGCCGGCGATGAGCGCGGTGACGCCGAGGCCGAGGAGTCCGGGACTGCAATAGCGGACGAGCATCAGGGGAAGGACTTCGTTGTAACTATGCTGGCCGGTGGCGGCTGCCTCCGGCGCTCCGACGAGATGGAAGGGCAGCACGGAGAGCGCGAGCAGGCCGGGAAGGATGACGATGAACGGGACGGCCATCTTGAATCCTGCGCCGATGATGGGGGCCATGCGCGCAGCGCGCAGGTTGTGCGCGGAGAGTACACGCTGGACTACCAGAAAATCCGTAGTCCAGTAGCCGAAGCTGATGACCATGCCGAGGCCGAAGACGATGCCGGTCCAGTGGATGCCCATTGGGTTGTCGTGAAAGTGGCCGAGGGTGCTCCAGAGATGGACGTAGTCGTTGCGACCGAGGTTGGTGAGGATTTGCTGGCGGAGGTTCGTCCAGCCGCCGACTTCGATGAGTCCCAGGATGGGAACGAGCAATGCGCCGAGCCAGATCAAAAGAAATTGCAGGACTTCGTTGAAGATTGCCGATCGCAGGCCGCCGAGGGCGACGTAGAGGGCGACGGTAATGGATGAAACCCAGATGCTGAAATTGAGGTTCCAGCCGAGGACGACCTTCATGACGATGGCCATCGAGTACATGTTGATGCCGCTCATGAGGACGGTCATGAATGCGAAGCTGACGGCGGAGAGTGCGCGGGCTCCATCACCGTAGCGGAGGTGCAGGTAGCCGGGGACCGAGTGGGTTTTCGAGATGTAGTAGAAGGGCATCATGACGATGCCGAGGAAGAGCATGGCGGGGATCGCGCCAATCCAATACCAGTGCGTGGCGAGGATGCCGTACTGGTATGCGGAGCCGGCCCAGCCCATCAGTTCGAGCGATCCGAGGTTGGCGGAGACGAAGCTGAGGCCGGCGATCCAGGCGGTCATTTCGCGGCCGGCCATAAAGAACTCTTCGCTGGTGTTGGTTGAGCCCTTCAGGTAGAAGCCGATGAAGATGACGATGGCGAAGTAAACGGCGATGACGAGTATGTCGACACCGTTGAGATGGGCGAGTGATTTGCCTTGAAAAAAAGCCAGAGCCTGGGGATGGCTGAAAAGGCGGTGGGCGTATTGAAAGGGCATGCTCTTAATTGCCTCGGTTATTGTGACTGTCCTTGTTCATAGGCACTTGCATAAGTCTCGAATCGAACTGGGGGAAAGCTCTCAACCTTTTTGTCCGTAGGTTGCATGGGCGCCGTGTTTGCGGAAGTAATGGCGATCCAGCAGGGCCTGGGACACTCCTTTGCATTCTGGGTTGAGTGCTGTTGTGTAGAAAGCCATGCGAGCGACTGCCTCAAGCACTACCGCGTTGTGTGCAGCGTCCGCTGGTGTCCTTCCCCAGCAAAAGGGAGCGTGGCCAGCGACGAGTACTGCGGGTACTGCTTCAGGGTCGAGGTCGCGAAAGCGCCGAACGATGGCGAGGCCGGTGTTGTGCACGTAGTCGCCATTGATGTCGTCTGCGGTGATTTCGTCGGTTACGGGAACCGGACCATAGAAGTAGTCGGCGTGTGTGGTGCCGTAGGCTGGGATGCTCCGTCCAGCCTGTGCCCAGGCGGTGGCATATTCAGAGTGCGTGTGTACAACGGCTCCGATTTTGGGGAATTCGCGGTAGAGCAACAGGTGCGTGGCGAGATCGGATGAGGGACGTAAATCGCCTTCAACGATTTTGCCATCGAGGTCTGTAATCACCATGTGCCCGGCGTGCATTGATTCGTACGGAACCCCGCTTGGCTTAATGGCAACGAGGCCTGTCTGGCGATCGATGCCGCTGACGTTTCCAAAGGTGTAGAGAACGAGGCCGCGACGAACCAACTCAAGGTTGGCTTCAAGAACTTGTGCGCGGAGATCGTCTAGCATGGTATTTGTCCTCGTGCAGAAAACAGCTGCAGTGGTCATCTTACTAAAGCGATTTATGAAATGCTCTTACCAGATTTTTCTCAGGTAAATGGATTTTCTGGCAAACGTTTACTAGCGCTTTGACCTTATGCAATTTACACTTGCCAAGTCAAGCGGAAGATCGCTTTTATCAATGATCAAGAAAAGACCCAGAAAGACGAAGAGTGAGAAGAAGCGGCTGGACATTCGCGATGTAGCGAAATACGCGCGTGTCTCCATTGCCACCGTTTCACGCACTATCAACCGTGTACCGACCGTAGATAAAGAGCTTACCAAGCGCGTTTGGAAAGCGATCGAAGAACTGAACTACTTCCCGAACACGCAGGCGCGCGCACTCGTTTCTGGACGAAGCCGGCTATTTGGTTTGCTCATCTCAGAAATCACGAATCCCTTTTTCCCCGAGCTGATTCAAGGGTTCGAGGACATTGCCATTGAGAATAATTACGAGATTCTGATCGGGTCGACGAACTACGATCCGGAGCGCATGGAGATTTGCGTTCGGCGCATGATTGAGCGAAATGTGGAAGGCGTGGCCGTGATGACCTTTGGCATCGAAGAGCCGCTGCTTGACGAGCTGGTTTCCCGCAATATCCCCATGGTGTTTGTGGACGCCGCGCCGCCAAGCGAAAATGTCAGCACGCTTGCGGTGGACTATCTCCATGGGATTCGCGAGGGGGTGCAGCATCTGGGGGCGCTGGGGCACCGCAAGCTGGGGTTTATCAGCGGACCGATGCACCAGAGAAGCTGCCAGCTTCGCAAAGAGGCATTTCTGAGTTCGGCCGCGGAGATCGGCGTGCGGCCTGCTCCGGAGTGGCTGGTGGAAGGTGACCATACGCTCGAAGGCGGGATGCAAGCGATGGAGCAGATTTTGAATAGCAAAGACTTGCCGACGGCGATGATGTGTTCGAACGATATGACAGCGATTGGCGCGCTACGTGTGCTGGCCAGCAAGGGTTTGCGCGTTCCTGATGACATTTCGGTCATCGGCTTTGACGATATTCACCTTGCCGAGTTTGTTTATCCTCCGCTGACCACGGTACGAATGGCGCGGAATGACCTGGCCAGGGCGGCGTTTGGTGCGCTGCGTTCGCATGTGGAGCCCACGCACAGCCATGCGAAGAAGTCGTGGCACATTCAGACGAAGCTTACGGTGCGGCAATCGACCGGCTATCCTCCGGGGACGGCTATGAAGAAGGCGAAGATGCGCAAGGTGGCGGAGATGGAGTAGTTGGAGAGGTGCGAAAAAGTTCCCGGCGGCTAAAGCCCGCACTTATTTTGTGGCTCCCTTATGGCACGGCTTCGGCACTCTATCGGGTCAGTTATTTGCTGAGATTATCCTGCGATGGTGTCTTCCTTTCTTCGTTGCCAGCAGACGAGGGTGACGTGCAGGAAAGGGCGTATTCAGAAATTGCTGAGAGCGCGTGGGAGGCGTCTCCGTAATTGCGCCTACCGGAGCCTCCAAAGAAAACGAAGAAAAATAGGTGGTCAGCAGCACGAGGACTACCTGGGGTGGGCAGGGTCGTCGGGGAATAGAAACGCCTCCGCATCCGGCAAAATTCTCGCGAAGAAATGCCAGATTGCAACTGCGAAAGGGATTCCGAGGACGAATGCGATGACCCAGGGAGAGACATTGCTGTGGTCACCATGTCAGCGTGCGTGGTGAATGTACGCATCGGCACATAGGAAAGAAAATTGCCGACGCCCATCACGCAAAGCCAGAAGAAGAACATTGCCAGGCGCGCATATTCTTTCGCTTTGCCTTTGTATAAAGCAGGCGGCTGACGATGTACGAATTCCTTTGTCGATGAGAACTCTTTCGAAGGGACTGGCTCGCCTTAATCGTATTTACTGGCGACCTAAGATCAGCGAGTTTTTGTATTCGTCGGAACGGGCATCGGTCGTGCGCGGCCTGTGGCGATTTCGAGAAATGCGTGCGCCGCGCGCGTGAGTGTTTTATCTTTGCGAAAAACGAGAGCCAGCTCGCGACTTAGGCGAACGCCTTCCACTTTGAGGGTTTTCAGAAGGCCATTGCGCTCGTCATCGCGAATGTTGGAACGCGGCAAGAAGCCCATTCCCAGGCCTGCACCGATGAGGCGCTTGAGGAGTTCGCTGGAGTCGACTTCCATGGCGATGCGCGGCTGCACCTCGTTGCTGCGGAAGGTGTCGTCAATCTGCTCCCGCTGTCGCCCGTGCTTGGGTAATAAAAGAGGATATTGCAAGATCTCTGAGAATTTGACCTGGTCACGGGTTGCCAGAGGATGTGTCTTGGGGACGACCAGAACCAGGTCATCCTTGTGAATGATGTCCACGGTAAGGCGGACATCTTTTACCGGAAGAGAGACGATGCCGAAGTCGACTTCGCGGTTGAGAACGGCCTCAAGCGATCGTGCACGGTCCGCACGGACGATAGAGAGATTAACGCGGGTGTACTGCTTCTTGAATTGGGCGAAGACCGACGGCAGGACGTATAGGCTGGTGGCCTCGTTGGCGCTCACGGAGATTTCTCCGCGCGGTGAACGATGTAGTTCACCAATAGCAACCATTATGTGGCTGTGGACCTGCAGGCAGTGCTCGGCAAATGGTTCGAAGAGACGCCCGGCGGCAGTGAAGGTAACCTTGCCGCCGTCGCGATCGAAGAGTCGAGCGCCAGCCTCGTTTTCGAGGGAGCGTATCTGCGCTGAAATGGCTGGCTGGGTGACGCCCAGTTTCTCAGCGGCGCGGGAAAAGCTTTTTAATCTGCTTACTTCCAGGAAAGTTCTGAGCTGCTCGAAATCCATTTAAGAATGAGTCCCCACGTGGTGTTTGGGTTGGGGTTGCGATTGAGGTTGTTTATAGTGCTTATATCCCGAAGCCAATGGAAATGCCAGCATAAAGAACTTTTGTAAGCAGGCGAAGCTATGTTCCGTGCGAGTTCTGCGCTTAGCAATGTTTTAATGCCGCATGCGCTGCATGATAGCCGCACATGCCATGAACGCCTCCAATTCCAGGTGTCGAAGCGGAACAAAGAAAGATATTTGGATCGGACGTAGAGTAATTTCTTCGGGTTGGACGAAAGATGGTCTGCCAAAGCGTCATGGCTCCGCCGCTAATGTCGCCGCCGAGAAGGTTGGCATCCATCGATTCAAGCGTGGCGGGCGAAGAGATGTGACGGGCGAGGACGCAGTCGCGAAAACCTGGTGCGAAGCGCTCTATCTGCGCTTCAATCCGATCGGTCATATCGAAGGTTGAGCCGTTGGGTACATGGGAATATGCCCAGGCGATATGTTTGCCTTGAGGGGCGCGGGTCTCATCGAAGAGCGTTGGTTGAGTGAGTAGCACGAAGGGACGTTCGGGGTGCTGTCCATCTGCAATTGCACGTTCTGAGGCAGCGATCTCTTCGAACGTACCACCGAGATGGACTGTTCCGGCACGCAGGCAATCGGCAGCCTTCCACGGAATGGGCTCGGTGAGTGCATAGTCAACCTTGAACGTGCCAGGACCAGGCTTGAATGTCTCCAGACTGTGCCGAAAAGCTGGGTTCAGACGGTGCCCAGTGATTGCAAGTAATTGGCGAGGGCTGATGTCGCAGAGAAAAAGCGTGTTACGTTCAAAGGGATCAAGTGAAGTGACGGGTGAGTTGGTGTGGATGCATCCACCGAGTTCTTTCAGGATTGAAGCAAGCGCGTTGGTGATGGACTGCGATCCTCCGCGAGCCATGGGCCAGCCTACTGCATGCGCTGCCGCTGCAAGCATGATTGCACCAGAGGAACTAAGAGGCGCAGCGAGCGGAAGAAACGAGTGAGCGGCGATGCCAGCGAAGAGAGCGCGAGTCCGCGCTTCTTTGAAAAATGTGCTGGCGAATAGTTTGGCAGACGCAAAGGCAGAAATTCCAAAACGCGCGAACAGAAATGGATGGCGCGGCATATGAATGACGGGTTGCAGAACCTCAGCTGCGATTTGAGACCAATTCTCTGCCAAAGGCTTGAAGATTCGGTACCACCGGCTGCCATCGTTGCCAAGCATATGTGCTGCATCGCTCAGGCTGTGCTCCAATATCACAGCGGTGCCATCATCGAGCGGATGCGCCAGAGGAAGTGGAGGGTGAATCCATTCGACTCCGTGCTGGCTGAGCGGCAGAGAAGAAAAAAAGGGAGATCCTGCGGCCATGGCGTGAATTGCCGCACCGAAGTCATGGAGAAAACCTGGAAGAGTGAGCTCTAAGGTGCGAGCGCCGCCGCCGATCGTTGACTGTGCCTCGTGAAGCTCGACTCCATAACCCGCTTCTGCAAGAACAATGGCGGCGGCCATGCCATTGGGCCCGGAGCCGACAACAACGGCGTGGCATCCGTGGAGTTGATGATGCTTCTGTCCGATAAGAAGGCTGTTGTCACTCATGGGGCGGAAGGGGCTCCGGCCATTGCGCGACGTCGAAAGCGCCGTCGGGTTTCACAGTTAATGCGGGGGCATAGAGGCCGAGCAGTTGACGTTTCCACCATAGACCCGTTGCACGCTTCTCTGCCATGGAAGTGAACCAATACTGCCAGAGTACCGCGCGGACGTATTTCGGTGGGGACTGATGAAATGGATCGCCAGCGAAGAGTTGAATCACACTGGTGCTTGTCGTCAGCAGTCGCTCTTCCGTAAGTGGCACGATCGAGTTCTGTCGCCAATCGCCGAGGGAGGCGAACCATAGGTTCCAGTCGAACCTCGGTTGATAGGGCGCATAGACGCGTGGTGGTTCATTGAGTGCCTGCGGTTTGTATTTGAAGGGATAGGCCGTCCAATTTTCGCCGTCATATGAGCCCTGGAATTCAATTTCGTAGCGGCCACGGGTCATGACAGCGAATAGGCCATATTGATTGGCAATCCGAAATGGTTCAAGTGCCGCAATCGGCGCCGATGGTAACGGAGCTTGACGCCACAGCATGTGGATGAGTTCGGCTGTTGTGACGTAGAACACCCATGTGAGGAAGACTGCGCTCATGGCGAGTCGGACTGCTGAAGCATGTTTCCGCCAGCTTTTCTTAAGTGGAGCAGGCTTTGGTTCCGATGGCGCGTCGCTTGCGGTCTCCGGCAGAGGCAAGAGGTCCTTTGCCTGAGTCTGTTCCAGGGGAAGATCTGGTTCGGAATTGAATAGTACAGGTCGGAATCGTTGCGAGAGAATGCGCACGATACATTGATCGTCGAGGAGCAAGAAACCCTGCGACAGAACCAGATAGTTCAGGAAGGTGTAATTCGCCGTTGCGATCACAACGATTTGCCAAGGTGTGACGATGAAGAAGCAAGCAATACGAAATCGCCGCGGGAGGAAAAACAGGAAGACGAGTGCCAGTTCCATCGTGAGTGTTGCGCCGACCGTGAAGGCGTGAAACCAATGCGGCAGATGTTGCAAATACCAGCCGATCCAAGTGGGCAGCGGGCCATTCTGGTAATACTCATCCATCGCGGTGAAGTGGCGCCACTCCTGGTCGCCACTCAGAAGCTTTACCAATCCGGATTCAAAGTAAATGCGAAACCACTCCCACAAGAGCAGGAAGAGGCTGGCCCGGGATGGAGCGGACACCATTCCGAGTCCGGGCCAGAAACCTCGCGGCGCGAAAAAAAGCGAGATGAAGCCCGCCTCGAGTAGCATTCCATCGGACTGATAGTTGGAGAAATCACCGGCGGCACTGACGAAGGAAAGGAAGCAGGCGAAGCAAACCAGCAAGGTGAGGCGCGGCCAGACATTGATGGTGACGAGCAGGGAGGCGATCAGTCCGGTGACCGTGACGCCGATGAGTGCATGGTTGCTGGTTGAAAACCAGAAGAGGGTAGGCGCAAACCAGAAGCGTGTAAGTCCGGGCAAGGAGCGATCTACGGCCTGCAGGTATTGTTGAGCTGGCAAAATACCTTCCGGTCCGATGAGACCACGTATTTGAAAAACCAATGAATAAAAGGCTGAGAAGTAGATCAGTCCGAGAGCTCGGAGGAATATCCAGCGCGGAATGAGGTGGCTGGTCCTGCGTGAGTCGTCTGGCTCAGTTGACTCGGTCTCCGGACCGAAGATTCTTTGCAGGATAGAACTACTCCTTATCATAGATGTTGGACATGATAGCTGTTTCGGTATGTTGCCTGCTCTCAAAGTAGACTGTTGATCGGAATATGGTGGTCGAGAAGCAAACGCGAGCAAATCTTGAACGAGAGATGAAAGAGGCAGGCGATGCAGCCCGGGCCCTGCAAGTGGCGCGCTATTTTAAAAGCGGCAAGGGTGAGTACGGCGAAGGCGATGTCTTCTTAGGGATTCCAGTTCCTGCCATGCGCAGAATTGCGTTGAGACATCGCGCACTTTCTCTGCCTGATTTGCAGAAGCTGCTCAATTCGAGAATCCACGATTTTCGCGCGGCGGCACTTGAGATTCTCGTCATACAGTATGCGCGCGGCGATGAGAAGCAACGCAGGGTGATCGTCGACTTTTATTTCAAGAATACGAGTCGAATTAACAACTGGGACTTGGTGGATGCTTCAGCTCGCCCCATTCTCGGAGAGCACCTGAAAAGCCATCCACGAAAGATCCTGCGCAAGCTGGCGAAATCGGCCAGTTTGTGGGAGCGGCGTATCGCAATGGTCTCTACCATGACACTGGTGTGGGCAGGGGAGCTAGACGATGCTATGGAGATGGCTGAGATGCTGCTCGATGATGGGCATGACCTGATTCATAAAGCAGTGGGATGGGTATTGCGCGAGGCGGGTATCAAAGATAGGGCGCGATTGATTCAGTTTCTGCGGACGCACTATGCGAAGATTCCCCGAACGACGTTGCGCTACGCGATCGAGCATTTTCCTGTTGCGCAGCGTAAGAAGATGCTTGCAGGCATGTTTGATTTCACTTGAAACTTCGACCAATCTGTCACTCGATTACTTTGGTTTGCCTACTTATTAAGTCGGAACTATCCAATGTATAAGACCCTTTATATTCTTTGAGTGGCAGCCAATCCTAATTATGGGAAGATGAGCTTGCGCGAATCCGCTTTGGTCAGTGTGGTGATTCCAACGTGTAAACGTCCACACCTGGTAGCGCGTGCTGTGGAGAGCGCTCTCAGGCAGAGCTATTCCCCAATTGAAGTTTTAGTGGTGGTTGATGGTCCGGATGTAGAAACGGCTCGGGCCTTGGGCGGAATCGAGGATGCGCGCCTTAGAGTAATTGTGCTCGAAGAAAATGTAGGTGGCTCGGATGCGCGGAATCTTGGTGTGCGTGAAGCATGCGGCGAATGGGTGGCTTTTTTAGATGATGACGATCAATGGATGCCAGAAAAGATCGAGAAGCAAGTGGATGCTGCTTGGGATGTTCTGCTTCGCCATCCGGTCATTAGCTCCAGGTTACGTGCTTATGGTCCTGACGGAGATCAGGTATTGCCGCGTCGGCTCTACGCCACCGGCGAGAACATGGGAGAGTATCTCTTTTGCCGGGATAGCTTTTTTTATGGCGATGGAATGTTACAAACTTCGACGCTCCTAGCGAAGCGAAGCCTATTGTGCGAAGTCCCTTTTGTAAGTGGGCTGAAGCGACATCAGGACTGGGACTGGTTGTTAAGGGTTGCCGCACGACCCGATGTGGAGATCGTCATGCTTCCCGAGGCGCTGACTCTTATGCGTACCGGCGGTCAAGGTGAAAGCGTGAGTCAAGGCACAGATTGGAAAACATCCCTTGCCTGGGCTAAGCAGGTTCGTCCCACGATGAGTGCCCATGCCTATTCATTTTTCATTGCGACTGAATGTGCCTCTCGGGCACGTAAATGTCGAGCGGGGCCGTTTGTACAAGGGCAACTGTTTTGGGAATTCCTTTGGAACGGCCGATTCGGCTTAAAGCAGTTTGTGATCTTTATGTCGTTTTGCTTGTTGCCGGAAAACCTACGCCATAAACTGCGCAGCCTTAGACAATGAGCAGATCTAAGACCAGCAGATCCAGGGAATAAATGGGGAGATTTTAAGCGGATATGAGTGTGCACACTATGCTGTTTCTGCAAGCGACGCAGGAAACTGCTGTTCGACTGGAGCCATCGTGTCTGGATCGTATGGCAGAGCTTTTGGCAGGGGTCCGTGATAACGGGGGGCGGGTATTTTTTCTAGGAACCGGAGGTGGCGCAGCGAATGCCAGCCATGCTGTCAATGATTTCAGGAAGATCGCCGAAATAGAGTGTTATGCGCCAAGTGACAATGTTTCGGAGTTGACTGCGCGTACGAACGATGATGGTTGGGAAACTTGTTATGCCAACTGGCTGCGCGTTAGCAAGCTGAATGCGCGCGATGCTGTAGTAGTGTTTTCCGTTGGGGGCGGCAGTATTGCGCACGGTATCAGTCTTAACATTGTGCGTAGTGTTGAGCTTGCGACACAAGTAGGAGCAAAGGTTCTCGGGGTTGTAGGACGAGATGGAGGCTATACCGCCCAGGTGGCGGACGCGTGTGTCATCATCCCCACAATCGTCGAAGATATGGTCACACCACTTGTTGAAGCCTTTCAGGCCGTCGTGTGGCATCTTATTGTTTCCCACCCGCGGCTCAAGGTGAACAGTACCAAGTGGGAGTCAACACTGGTTTCAGCATGAGGCGTGCAGTATTTCTTGATCGCGACGGAGTCTTAAACAGCAATATCTGGAATCCGGCAACGGGTGCATATGAATCGCCGCTGAGGCCCGAGCAATTCGAACTCCTTCCGAAAGTGATTTCTGCATTGCATTTACTGCAGGATGACGGCTATCTCTTATTCCTTGTTTCAAACCAGCCCAACTATGCCAAGGGTAAGGCGACCATGCGTACGCTTGACGCGATTCATAGACGCCTTGAGACCGCTATGCTTGAGGCTTGCATTTCATTCGCCGCCTATTACTACTGCCTCCATCATCCTTTGGTAACTGGGGATTGCTTTTGCCGGAAGCCGTCGCCATATTTCCTTCTAAAGGCGCGCGATTTGTTTGCGCTTGATCTCCGACAATCCTGGATGATTGGCGATCGCCAAACGGATATCGAGTGCGGGCTGGCGGCAGGGGCGCGAACTATCGGAATAGGCGCGCTATTTCCGCCAGCAGCAGAGGCGGATCATATTGCCGCTGACCTATGGCAGGCAGCGCAAATCATAGTGCGCGATCTAAACAGCTAGTATCGTGGCTTCTTTCCGGATGTCGATTTGATAACCAGCAGCGCACGCGTCACGATAAAACATACGGACTGTTTCCTGGGAAAAGGTATCGAGATTTTTGCCGATGAGGCTGAGTTTGCCGAGCATCTCTGGGAGCAAAGTGATAATGTGGCAACCTATGTCTTCTGCCTGAAATATATTCAGCACTTCGCGCGGGCTTGCCCACAGGAGTTCTACATTCCGTAGCGGTTCCAGCATTCGAACCGCATCTCGCATGAGAGGTGCCGGGTTAATGCCTGTATCAGCGATACGCCCAGCGAAGACAGAGATGATGGTGGGCGTGTCTGGATCCAAGCAGTCTGCCACACGTTCAATCTGTGCCAGCGTGAAGAGCGCCGTGACATTCAGCGCCACACGGCAGCGGGAGAGCCGGCGCAATGCCGGTCCTGTAAATGCGCCCCATGTGTTCGTAACGGGCATTTTTACATTTACATTTGGCCCCCAGGCGGAGATAGTTAGCGCCTGTTCCTCCATGGTCTCGGGATCGTCAGCTAGCACCTCAAAAGACACAGGGCGGTCCGGAATCACCTTGAGGAGCTCTCTGGCAAACGCTTCGTAGTCGACAACCTGCGCCTTGCGCATAAGTGTCGGATTTGTTGTGAATCCCTTGATGCGCGGATCTGCCGACCATGTGATTAAACTGCCGAAGTCAGCTCCATCACAGAATAATTTGACGCGTAGTTGATCGATTTCAGGCATGTATTCTCGTTTGTTTATGGGGTGTTAAGTCTGCGATTCGATGGTGAGTGGATCGCACGCGGGCTTAAGAGAAGATGGCAGGGAACCATGTTTCTGGCCGAAACTTGTGAACGACAAGGTGCTATCTCTTCCAGCGATACGGCCATAGAGGAAACGTTGCCTCATTACGAGGTAGACGAAGTGTGGGTTACCGATCAGATATCTGCGCCAGAGACGCCTGGGTTCATGTATCAGGCGGTAAAGCCACTCCAAACCCAACCTATGGGTCCATCGTGGTGCACGTCTCCGTAGACCGCATTGGGTATCGAAGGCAGCTCCGACTGACATGGCTGCTCCAATTGGAAGCGTGGAGCAGTTTTCGTGCATCCATATCTCCTGTTTGGGAGCTCCAAGCGCCACAAACAAAAGATCTGGTGCGGCTTCCGTGATGAGCTGGCGAATATGAGCGCACTCCATTGAGTCGCGCTCAAATCCTAAGGGAGGGCAATATGTACCGGCTATCGACAGGGCTGGATAACGCCGCTGCAATTGTCTAGAAGCTAACGCTGCGGCCTCAGGCAACCCTCCGAGAAAGAAAACTCTTAAACCATATCGTGCGGAATCGCGGCAAAGGATCTCCATGAGCTCGCCTCCCGGAACGCGGCTCGTCAACTTCCCTCCGAGAATTTTGGATGCAAGCACGACGGAAATACCATCCGGAACATTCAGCGCAGATGCATGCAAGGCTTCGAAGAGGCGGTCATCTTTCTGCGCTACAGTGATCAATTGTGCGTTTGGGCCCATAACGAGAAATGGCGCTGCGGAGGAACGCCGCCGAAGCGCATCGATGATTTGTTGGGAGGCCTCCTCCATTGTCAGGCAATTGACAGGGACACCGGCGATCGGGCATCGGGGTTGTGCGGGGAATGGCCTCGAAAGCTTCTTCCGGCTCTTGACCTCTATATCGAAGAATCTGCTCAGACTCATGGCCAAAAGACTTCCTTTCTGCGATAGAAAAACTCGGGAGAAACTCCATTCGCCACGCAGGTATTCGGAAACAATTCGTCTTTCACACGTTGGGCAAAATAGGCAGGCGAAGCAAGAAAGGAGAGGACAAGCGCCATAAAGGCTCCTCCATAGTGCTTTGCACCAAGGTTCATATTTAAGCATCGAAGCTGCCGTTTCGCCTCGAGCCTTCTCGCCGAAATCCTGGTTTCAAGCAGCGAAACGAGATCGGCAAAGGGTAGTGCCTTCTGGTCCGATAAATGCGACAACAGCAGGTACTGAATGTAGAGTCCGTGTAACTCCTGGATGTACGAATATCGCGAACTGATACTTGAAGCATTCTGCCGAAAACCCAGGAGTATCTCCGGCAGTAGATGAATGTCATACTGGAGGGCCATTCGCCACCAGAGGTCTGCATCTTCAGCATGCGCCAAATTGCGGTATCCACCTACCGCGAGGGTTTTCTCAACATTCAGGGCCACGGTGGGATGACAGATTGACAATAAGTAGCCGGATTGTACGATTTGTCGTAGCTCCTGCGGCGATCCGCGGCTGCTTCGAAACAGCCCCATGCTGTGGCTCGATGGATAATACTCAGCCAGAGAATAAAACATACCAGCGTCGGGCTCTCGTGAAATGTGTTCCTGGATGCGCTCGATCCTTTTCGGGTAGGAGACGTCATCGGCGTCCTGACGTACGAGCCAGCCTGTTTTCGCCTCCCGAAGCAATCGGTTCAAAGTCGCTGGAAGCCCAGCATGTGCCTGTGAGAGTATGCGAAGACGATTGTCCCGTATAGCTTCCAAGTATTCAAGGCTGCCATCCGTTGCTCCATCGACGACGACAAGAATGCTGAAGTTGCTTGCTGTTTGCTGAAGGATGCTTTCCATCGCCTCTGGCAAGAACGGCATTGCATTGTAAACAGGCAGGCCGACGGTAATTGAGTGTTGCAAGGTTACTCCTCGAGGCAGTTTTGGGCATGGACCTCCATCCGTCTGTCCTGGCGGTGAGTAGGAAGAATCCAAGGCTAAGTCAAGCAATAAGTAACAGCGTACTAAGTTATTGGTCTAGTTATGGACATATATCGCTGGATATGTGTCACAAGTCAAGTCAAATGCATAATTTACAAGAAAACTTCGGTAATGTTTCCAGCCGGGGCAGAATTTGTTAGCGTTTTCTGCAAATCAGCAATCGACACGATTATGCTTAGTAACTCGCTCATCGCATTTTTGGACCAACGAGCTAGTTGGCTCCTTTAAGAAAAGTAGTATTCAGAAGTACCTGCAGTCTTTGATATCTGCCCAATGTTTACGAGTTCATCTGCCAATGTCCAGGGACGCCGATACTTTCTGACTGGTGGGACCGGTTTCATCGGCAGCCATCTTGCAGGTGCGCTTCTTGAGGATGACTGTGTCGAAAGCGTTACCTTGTACGACAATTTCTCCTCCGGGCGTGAGTGGCATTACGAAGCGCATGAGAGCGATCGTCGGCTTCATGTGCGGCGCGCCGATCTACAAGATCTAACGGCCTTGACCGAGGCGATGGCTGGGTATGACGTTGTGGTGCACTTGGCGTCGAATCCAGACATTGCTCGTGCAGTGTTCGAGCCTCAGATTGATTTCGAGCAGGGGACACGGTTGACGAACAACGTCGTCGAAGCCATGCGTCGATCAGGCGTCAGGCGGTTGCTGTATGCCTCCGGAAGCGGTGTTTACGGCGACCTTGGCACCTATGAAGTCAATGAGGATCACTGTCCATTGATTCCGATATCGACCTACGGTGCGAGCAAACTCGCTGGCGAGGCGTTGATCGCCAGCTACTGTGCGATGTTCGATCTAACCGCATGCGTGTTTCGATTCGCAAATGTGGTAGGCGCCCGGCAGACTCATGGCGTCGGACTTGATTTCGTGCGCCGGTTGATAATCAATCCGAAGAGATTGCAGATTCTTGGAGACGGGAAACAAAGCAAGTCCTATATTCATGTTTCCGATGTTGTAAGTGCTCTGCTACGTGTCGAGGCGCATTCTAAAGAACCCTTCGCTATCTTCAATGTTGCCAGCGAGGACGCGATTACGGTGACGGAGATCGCGGAGCTTGCTGCAGAATGTCTGCAGCTGAATGTGCTACCGGACTTTGAATACACCGGCGGCGACCGGGGTTGGAGGGGCGACGTGCCAGTCGTCCGACTTAATTGCAACAAAGTCAGGGGATTGGGTTGGGCATGCCGCTATACAAGCCGCGAAGCCATTCGCATCGCCTTAATGGAAATGATTGCCGACGGGCGAGTCTGTTATGCATAGCGATCTACCTCCTCTCGCAATTCTTGCCGGCGGGCTTGCCACGCGCATGCGGCCTGCGACGAATGATGTTCCGAAATCCATGCTCAAGATCAGTGGCGAGCCCTTTGTCGCCCACCAATTAAGACTGTTGGTTGGGCAAGGCATCGAGGACATCGTCATCTGCTGCGGGCATTTCGGAGATCAGATCGAGGCCTTTGCGGGTGATGGGGCAAGATTCGGATGCCACATTCGATATTCCTATGACGGCAATAGTCTACTGGGAACAGGCGGCGCACTGCGACGCGCTGTACCACTGCTGGGCGACAGCTTTTTCGTGATGTACGGTGACAGCTACCTGTTGGCAAACCCGGTGCGCGCATGGAGAGCCTTTCTTCTCTCAGGGAGGCCGGCATTGATGACAGTTGTCAGGAGCGACAGGCAATGGGATGCGAGCAATGTTGAGGCGGTAGACGGAGAGATCCTTTTCTATGACAAGCATAGCCGCACGCCAAGGATGCGCCATGTCGATTATGGCCTGAGTCTGATGCGATCCAGCGTCCTTGCCCCTTGGCCAGATGATGAGCGATTTGACCTCGCTGATGTAATGCGGGATCTAGCCACGAATCGAAGGCTGGCTGCACATGAGGTACATACTCGGTTCTACGAAATCGGATCTCCTGAAGGCTTTCGTGCGACGGAGCAGATGTTGGAAGCTCTTCGGAAATCGAGAGAGAGCGAGCTGCTATCTCTGGCCGGGTGCGAACGGTGATTATAACGCGTACGCCCCTGCGCATTTCTTTTGGCGGTGGTGGCACGGATTTGCCGTCATACTATCGAGAATTCGGGGGCTTTGTACTATCAGCCGCCATTAATAAGTACGTCTATATCACCATCAATAAAAGTTTCTTGCCAGGATACTTCCTGAAGTATTCAGAGATGGAACATACACAGACATGTGAAGAGGTGAGGCATCCGCTTTTTCGGGAGGCATTGATGTTGCACCAGGCACCTCGTCCGCTGGAGATCGTAAGTATTGCCGATGTTCCGGCTGGAACAGGTCTGGGCTCATCGGGAGCATTCTTAGTGGGCCTGATCCACGCTCTTTATGCATACGAGCGAAAGAGGACAACTGCCGAGACACTGGCGCGCGAGGCAGTCGATATCGAAATGAACCGTTTGAAGGAGCCCGTCGGCAAGCAAGATCAGTACGTTGCTGCATATGGCGGTCTTCTTTGTCAGGAATATAAATCCGACGATTCAGTAAGTATGACTGTTTTGAGGGTCAGCGAGACGGCGCTTAAGGAACTTCGCGACTCACTCATGCTCTTCTTTGTCGGACAGACGCGTAGCGCTTCGGCGCTGCTTGACGATCAAAGAAAGCGTTCGGAGCAGCGTGAAAAGGACATGTTGGATGGGCTGCATTTCGTGAAGCAGCTTGGGCAGGAGATACGCCGTGTGCTTGAAGCGGGCGCAGTACATGAACTTGGCCTACTTATGCATCAACACTGGTTACGGAAGCGAGGCCGATCGAAAGGTATGACGAATGATCGAGTGGATGAATTGTACGAGCTAGCCCGAAGCCGCGGTGGCGCGACCGGCGGTAAGCTCGTAGGCGCCGGTGGCAACGGCTTTCTACTGTTACACACCCAGGACAGAAAGCGTCTCCGCGCAGCCATGGCGGACGCGGGAGCCAGCGAGATGGAGTTCAATTTCGATTTTGACGGCTCAGTCGTCATGATGCGCAACGCTTAGACCTGAGGATGATATGGCCGTTGCCCCTGTGAGGATTGCGCAAGTTCCTGATCTTCGTGCCATCCGCGAAGACGAGATGACATTGGGAGGAGCGACGGCAGTACTCAAAAAGCGCTGGGCGATTTTTTTATGCATCTTTGCTGTGTTCTTGGCGGCGACCACGTTGTATTGCCTGTTTGCAACACGCCGCTACGAGGCAACCGGTCAGATTCAGATACAAAAGGATAGTTCGGGGGCCTTCGGGCTTGAGGGCAGCGTGATGGGTGATGCTGCTGACTCCGCTTCTGATGCACTGGACTACAACATAACGTTGCAGACAGAAGCGAACATCCTAAACTCCGAGTCGCTGGCACTCCGCGTAATTCAGGATCTTCATCTCGAAACGACCGAAGACTTCTATCCGCCCTCGAAAACACGGCATGAGCGGCTACTTCCACCGTGGCTCTTCTTCTGGAAGAGGCCGGTCGAACCGTTGGCCGTACCTCTCGATCATGCGCCGAACCGGCGCTATGTGGTTCTCAAAATATTTGCGAGTCATCTGAAGGTGGAGACGGTGACGGGCACACGGCTAATCAATGTCAGCTATTCGAGTCCTGATCCACGCCTCGCCGCCGAGGTGGTGAATCATCTGACCAGCGCCCTTATGGATTACTCGTTTCAAGCGCGCTTCACAGCCACAGCGCAGGCGTCGAATTGGCTCACGACACAGTTGGACGATTTACGGAAACAGACAGAGGATTTGCAGGCTAAGGCGATCACTCTTCAGCGTGACACGGGTATGTTTGGGGACGACGAGTCACACAATGTAGTCTTGGCGCGGCTCGAAAGCCTAAACGAAGCCTTGGCCGCAGCGGAGTCGAATCGTATCTTGAAGGAGGCGGTCTATCGCGCTGCCCGTAGCGGCGACCCCGAGTTGATCTCAGGACTTAGCGGGAACGCCAGCGTTGGTGCTGTTGCGTCGATGGCGAATTCATTGAGCCTGATCCAGAACTTGCGAACTCAGGAGGCGACGGCAAAAGCAGAACTGGACGAGGACAAGATCAGATATGGCAGTGCTTATCCGCGTATCGCAGAAGTACAGGCAGAGCTGAATGGAATCGAGAAGGAAATACAGGATGAGGTGCACCGCATCGGCGAGCGGGCTCGAACGGACTATGAGATTGCTTCACGAGCTGAAACTTCGGCGCGCGACGCATTTGAGGGACAGAAGAAGGTCGTCAATGCCTTGAATGACAAGGCGATTGCCTATGGTCTCGCAAAGCAGGAGGCTGATGAAAGTCGTGACGTTTATGAAGGGCTGCTGGCAAAGCTGAAACAGGCGGGAGTACTTGAGGGATTGCGATCCACCAACATTACAGTAGTAAATCCCGCGCGTGTGCCCCCTCCGAATCGGCCGAAAAGCCCGAATGTTTTGCTCTATTACGCAGCCGCCATCGTCGGTGGTTTTATCTTCGGTGCCGGAGCGGCATTTCTTCGAGATCTTAGCGACACCAAGGTTAGATCACTTGAAGAACTGGAGCGATTAACTGGAAACCCGCTGTTAGGACTGATTCCGGAGATACGAAAGGGTCGAACATTATCCCGCAATCCTTGTCAAACAAGCGCGCTCTTATACTCAAAGCCGTCCAGCGATCCGCAGACATTCCAAATTGTGTCATCGACTTACATTAGCAGTCCCTTTGTCGAAGCATTGCGCTCCCTACGAACGTCACTTATGTTGTCGCGCAGCAGTAAGGCTCCACAAGTAGTACTCGTGACGAGCTCCAATGCAGGCGAGGGAAAAAGCACGGTGTCACTCAATTTGGCAACCGTGCTGGCCCAGCAGGGCGTACGCGTTCTTTTAGTGGACGCTGATTTGCGGCGTCCAGTGCTGCATGCCCGAATGGGATTGCAGGTACAAAACGGTCTCAGTGAAGCCTTATCAAGCGATCATATTCACCCTCAGTCGCTACCGAGCGACAAAGTGCCGAATCTCTATGTCCTGTGTGGCGGTACGGTTCCTCCCTTTCCAGCAGAGTTGCTGGCATCGCGAAGGATGCGTACTTTGGTGGCGCGATGGAGGACGGAGTATGACTTCGTAGTGATGGACGGACCGCCGGCTCTTCCAGTTACTGATGCGATTGTTCTGGAGCAGCTCTGTGATGCAGTGTTGCTCGTAGCTCGATACGGAGCTACGGAGAAAAAGGCGATCCACCGGAGCCATCAGATTCTTAGTAGGCAATTGCCAGAGCACGTTATGTTGGGCACCGTCCTCAATGCTGTACCGGGACGATCTTCCGACTTCTACGAATATTATGGCTACCGCAGCCGTACATATAACGCTGAAGGAGTGACAAATGCAGCTCCGGAATAGCGCGGGGGGCCTAATTCTGGTTTGCCTTCTGATTAGCTTTGAGCTTGGACAGTCCAGGGTTGCAGATGGACAAACAGGCACTTCTACAGGGAATATCCGCGAAAGCCTATTGATAGGTCGCGGCGACCTATTGCATATCACCATCTTTCGTGAACCGGACTTGGAACAAAAAGTGCGCGTAAAGGATTCGGGAGAAATCGACTTAGAACTTGCTGGACCACTCAAAGTAGCAGGGCTTACACCCTCAGATGCAGCTCGATCCATTGGGGAGATCTATAAGCAAGAACACTATCTCAATCACGCGGAAACTTCAGTTGTTATCGAAGAATATGCCACGCAGAGCATAACGGTTCTTGGTCAAGTAAATAAGCCCGGGGCATTTACTGTAACTACCGGACGTGGCTTGCTCGACGTGCTCGCAATGGCTGGAGGTTTAACGGAAGCAGCGGACAGGCATATCACGATCAAGCGCGCGGAGCAAAACGTTAAGAGCGTTGTGTTTCTGCCGAACGATGCAGTTGCCAGTCTTCAGGCTGAAACGGTCGTCTTTCCAGGGGACACGGTGCTTGTGCCCAAAGCTGGAATCGTATACGTGCTTGGTGATGTTGCTCGCCCCGGTGGATATGTCATGCAGGATGACGCGGGATTGACTGTGTTGCAGGCCATTGCCTTGGCGTCGGGGGCAAACCGGACGGCGAACGAAGGTGCGACCAGATTGATTCGTAAGGTGAGTGGGAGCTATCAGGAGAGCACCATCTCTTTGCGCGATATGGAGCGGGGGAAGAAGCCGGACCTCCAACTCGAAGCGGATGACGTGCTTTACATTCCCTTCAGTATGGCAAGAAATGTGGTTCTGGGTACATCCAGTATTTTGTCTTCAACGAGTTCGGCAGCCATTTATGCAGCACGATAAAAAATACGAGACCCGGGCCGCACTATGGCTACGACAAGTTGAAATTGAAAGCGTCATATCCGCCTGTATTCTCGCGTTCTTTGCGATCCAGGGAGCAATTCCTGGTATAGCTCCAAACGAAGCAAACGAGATGACCAATACGGCGGCTACTGGTCTAAGCAAGATTGTTGGCATCGGAGCGCAGATTCTGGTGAATGGTGGAATTTGCGTTCTTTTGCTTTTGCATCTGCGCCGTCTGCGACGTTTTGCGTTCTCCTTGCAGTGGGCAGTCTTCATTGCGGCTTTTGCTGTCTGCTCAACACTGTGGTCCCAAGATGCTTTGACAACTCTTCGGCGGTCCATTCCGTTTGCGCTGGCTACCTTGTTTGCCCTGTACTTTGCATCAAGATTTCAGACTGGGCAGCAGCTATCGATTTTGGTGAGCACAATGGCCGTATTGGCTCTTGTAACGATCTGTCTGGCGTTATTTGTGCCATCGATTGGAATGGAAGCATCCAGAGGACATTTCGGCAATTGGCAGGGAGTCTTCACGCAGAAGAATGCCTGTGGACGTGCGATGGTATTTAGTTCGGCGGCGCTGCTTTCTATTGGCCGCGTAAATGTCAGGCGTCTTGTTTACTTTCTGCTGTTCTCATTTGTGCTCGTGATGAGTGGATCTCGTGCAGCCTGGATGATTGAGGGGGGCTTGCTGTTTGGCTACGGCCTATTGCGTCTCCTGGAACGCTTCCAGCCATGGAGTCGTGCGCTTGCCTTGCTTGTTGCAGCGTTCGTTGTGGCAACTTCAGCTATCGCTGCGTGGATGTATTTCCCGGTGCTTACTGACTTACTAGGGCGAGACGCGACTCTGAGTGGGCGAACGGCGATCTGGCAACAGGTGTGGGCAGCAATCCTTAAGCATCCGATGTTGGGCTATGGCTTCGCTGCATTCTGGCAGGGCATGAAGGGCGAGTCATACAACGTCATTCTCGCATTGCGTTTCGTGGTCTTCCATGCGCACAATGGCTTTCTCCAAATCTGGCTCGAACTCGGCGCTGTCGGCCTACTGCTGTTTCTCTTGAGCTACTTGCGTGCTTGGCGCAAGCTCTGGCCAATTCTGCAGTCAGAGAGTATGAGAAGTTCATTTTGGATGATCTTTGTGCTCCTCTTGGTGGGCGTGTATGACTTGGACGAAAATACACTGCTCACATTCAATGGCCTCTTCTGGGTCTTGTACGTTAGTGTGTTGGCCAATCTAGAAATCCTGGCACGTGAACACATGGAGCGGCGGCGATTCGCCCTTGGGCCCGCGAAGTTGGCTGCGTGCCTACGCACGCCATGATCTAGATCGGCATGGTGACGACGCAGATCGTTTACGCGGACGCTGACATGTGCTCAGCGGAAGTAACCGGCCGTTTTTACCGTCCTGAACTGGATGTTCTCCGTTTCTTCGCGTTCTTCGCGGTTTATCTCTGTCATAGCATTTCGAACGATACTGTGGCAGGAACTTCAACGACAAACAGCAATAGCCTGATTCACGTATTAGCTGCAATCAAAGATGCGGGGAACTTTGGAGTCTGCCTCTTCTTCATGCTCAGTGCCTTTCTTATCACTGAGCTTCTGCGCCGTGAGCAGAAGGCGCATGGAAGTATTGAAGTGGGTGCCTTTTACCTGAGGCGCATGCTTCGCATCTGGCCGCTGTATTTTGGTATTACCATTGTTTATTTCCTGGGTGGACGGTACTTTCATGCAATGCGCATGGAGTCAGGCCGAGTCCTTGCGTACTTCTTCTTAGCGGGAAACTGGTACATTGCGCTTCATCCCTGGATACAAACGCCTCTGCGCTCTCTCTGGAGCATTTCAGTAGAAGAGCAGTTCTACCTAGCGTGGCCTCTACTGGCCAGGTTCGGTGGCGTGCGATGGCTTACCAGCGCGTCTATCGGGGTCGTTCCAGTTTCAATATTGACCATATGCGTTATATCCGTTGACTCGATGTATGCACACAATACAGTATGGCTGAACAGCTTTACTCAGTTTCAATTCTTTGCCTGGGGTGCGCTGCTTGCGCTTGCCTTGAACGGAGGTACACCTAAAATCGGCCATATGGCTCGGTGCGCATCGGGATGCGCAGGTGTCGGGTTGTGGTTGCTCGCAGCGTACGCGACCGGAATCAAACGGCCGGGAGTGCAAGCCTCTTGCTTGCAATTCTGCCTAGGTTATGAGCTTGTCGCATCCGGATGCATATTGCTATTGCTCGCGGCGTTGGGTGCGCCAAGACGGCGTGTCCCTGCATGGGTAATCTACCTCGGCAAGATTTCTTTCGGATTGTACGTCTTTCATGAAACAGCATTCTTAATTGTCGATGAGGTACAAAAGCATTCAACCAATTCTGTACCTTCTTTTGCGGCTTGGACGTCTCAACACTCTGCGCTCAGTCTGATACTCAACAAGGCGTTGGCTTTCTGCGTAACAGTTCTGCTGGCTATGCTGTCCTATCACTTCTGGGAGAGCCCATTCTTACGACTCAAACAAAAAATTACCCGAGTTCAATCACGAGGCACTTAATGCAATCGAGAAGAGTACTCGTCTACCGCAACGAACTTCTCCCACCGTCTGAGACCTTTGTCCTTTCGCAGGCACGCGCGCTTCGAAGATTTCAACCCTTGTTTGCAGGCCTTGAGCGGGTACGTGGCGGTCTGGATTTGACTACGCACCCGGTCATTACCTTGTGCAGGTCCGAGGCATGGCATGAAAAAGCTAAGCGCAGAATCTTCCTGAGAACGGGACGAAGCCAGAAACTCACCGCTGTAGTAGCGAAACAAAATTCTCAAGTCGTACATGCGCACTTTGCTATCGATGCATGCGCTGTGTTGCCTGTCGCGAAGGAGCTGAGAGTTCCACTCATCGTGACCTTACATGGATATGACGTCTCGTGTACCGACGAATTTCTGAAGGTCTGGCCAACGACCAGAACGTATTTACGGCGCAAAGAAGAGCTGTGGGAGTATGCAACATTGTTTGTCTGCGTTTCCGAGAGCGTTCGTCGGCGTGCACTTGTTCGCGGCTTTCCCCAACAGAAGCTCTGGGTCCACCGGATCGGCGTGGAACTTTGTAGCAAGAAACAGCGAGAGGAAAAGCGCGATCCAAGATTAGCGCTTTTTGTTGGCAGGCTGGTTGAAAAGAAAGGGTGTATTCATTTGATCCGCGCGATGAGTGGCGTGCAGAAAGCCATCCCTGAAGCCCGGCTCGCCATCGTTGGAGATGGGCCCTTGCGGAGAGCATTGGAGCACGAGGCTGCATTGCATTCAAGCAATATCGTTTTTCTCGGTCATCAATCGCATGCAATTGTGCGGCAGTGGATGCGACGAGCCAGTGTGCTGGTAGCCCCGAGCGTTCCAGCAAGTAGCGGTGATTGCGAAGGTCTGCCAACGGTGCTCTGCGAGGCCCAAGCTGAAGGCTTGCCTGTGGTCGCATTCGCTACGGAAGGCGTTACAGAAGCCCTGCCAGCGGATCGGCGAAACTCTCTGCCGAGGGCGGGTGATGTTTCCGGTTTATCTCAGGAAATCATTCGCTTTATGGAGGACGATCGGATCTGGCAACAAATAAGTGACGCAGGAAAATACTACGCTGGACTTCACTTTGACCTGGCGGCGCAGACGCACTTGCTCGAGAACAAGTACGAAGAGGTGATTGCGAGGGGGCATGCCTGAGTCGGCCAGCTTGCAGAGGAATACGCTATGGATGATTGCAGGCCATGGAGTGTCTCTAGTTTTTCAGGCTGCATATTTCATCCTGATCGGCCGAACGCTCGGAAGCCATGATTACGGAGCATTTGTCGGTGTTGTCGCTCTCGTCAATGTTCTCAGTCAATTTAGCAGCTTAGGAATGGAAATGATTCTCGTGCGCAATATCAGCCGGGTGCGCGAGTCATTCTCGACCACATGGGGCAGCGCTCTGCTAATTAGTGCCTGCGGATTTGCAGTGCTTCTCATTTTGGCTATAGCAATCGGTCATTTCACTCTTAAACCAGAATTGCAACGGCTGATTCCCTATATTGCGCTGTCTGACGCTTTGTTCGGAAAGATCTGGCAACTTTCAAGCCGCGCCTTTCAAGGGGCAGGCATGTTGACACATACTGCGAGATTAACAGCGCTTTCGAATATCACCCGTGCGGTGTCCGCTTTGGGGCTGTTTCTTCTGGTGTTGGTTACGCATTGTCATGCTGATGCGCTCTTGTGGACGCGGATTTATTGGCTTTCCTCACTCGCAACAGCCATCGTCTCTTTCAGCTGGGTTACAAGGTCTTTGGGATGGCCTGCCTTCGCACGTATCCAAATGTGCGATCTAACGGATGGTTTGAGCTTTTCGCTGTCCAGTTCTTCGATTTCTGTTTATAACGACATCGATAAGACTTTGTTAGCAAGCATGGGTCAGCTGCAGGCAGCGGGGATATACGCCGCGGCCTACAGAATTATTGATGTTGCCAGCGTTCCAATTTACGCCATCTATACAGCGGCCACGCCGCGCTTTTTCCGCGAGGGCGGGCGCAGAGTGTGTAATGCATCTGCGCTTGCCGGGCGATTGTTGCGCCGGACGATTCCGTATGGTGTCGTCATGGCTCTGTTGCTCTTCGCAGGCTCTTCATTTTTACCCCTTGTATTTGGGAGATCGTTTCGGGGCTCGGTGGAGGCGTTGCGATGGCTGTGCCTGCTGCCGCTGATTCGCGGGCTACACTACGCATGGGGGACGACTATCACTGGATCCGCGTCACAATGGTATCGAACAGCCACTCAACTGGGAGCCGCAGGAATGAATCTGCTTCTCAATGTCGCGCTGATTCCACGCTGGTCATGGCGAGGAGCAGCCATAGCTAGTTTGCTTACAGATGCCGCCTTGGCCGCAGGGAGCTGGGTTGTTTTGCAATATCTTCGGGCTAAAGAAGACGCGCGAACAATTGCGATTACGCAGCTTGTGTGATCGCAGATTGCGCCTATCTTAGAATTCTGCCGATTCGGCGGTCGAAATTTCTTTGTCTTTTATCTTTGGACAGCCAAAGAGACGGAAGCTTGCCACCTTGCGCAGGCGAAAAGGGGAATGATTGTCGCCAGGAAGCTTGATGCGGAAAAGATCGG
This sequence comes from Alloacidobacterium dinghuense, assembly GCF_014274465.1. Classification (NCBI taxonomy): domain Bacteria; kingdom Pseudomonadati; phylum Acidobacteriota; class Terriglobia; order Terriglobales; family Acidobacteriaceae; genus Alloacidobacterium; species Alloacidobacterium dinghuense. Next base: position 345,294 of record NZ_CP060394.1, read on the forward strand.
CATCTGTAACCGTATCGAGCACAAAGGCGGGACGCGTATCCGGCGAATCGTAGGCAATCTCAACGTTTGTAAGCTCGATATTGTTTACGTGACGAATATAGAATCCGTGTGCGGGCATCGGGCCGAACATGTGCGGGTCAGGGTAGCCGACTTCATTTTCGGCGGGTTGAAGCGCTGCCATCTCCGCCGTTCCGCCACCTTGATGATGCAGGTAAACATTGCTGATCTTCAAATCGGTGATTGGATGGTCGGGGATTCCACTGATGATCGCCGCGTATTTCGAAACCGCGTTGTAGCTGACGATATTGCTGAGGATGATTCGGCGGCAATTGCCGATGGGAACGCCCTTCGGGCCTCGCATCCGGCTGCCAAGACGAATAAAGATGGGCGCTTCAGAGATATCGCGCATGGTGATGTTGGTGAATGCTATGTCTTCCAGCAGCGCGCCATCTTCACTTTCAAGCGCAATGCCATTGCAGCCTTCGAAAACGCAGTTTGAAACAGTAATGTTCTTGAATCCGCCATTCGATTCGGTGCCGAATTTGATTCTTCCTGTTCGAGGCACGTGAAAGTCCGGCGGGAACTTCTTGAAAGTGCCGTCAAGCAGCGTTCCGAGCTCGTAGCTGCCGCTCAAGTAGCAATTCGTGATGGTTACATTCTCCGTCGCGCGGGCGTAACCCAGAGCAAACGAACTCTTCGGGCAGATGCCGTCGTCCCACGGCGAATTGACGGCGCAATTCGAGACGCGAACGTTCTTGCAGCAGTCGATATCGATGCCATCGCGATCGGTATCGATTTTTAGATTGTCGATGATCAGGTTATCTACGCCTGTAGCGAGGACGCCGAAGTGACCACCTTTCAGAATGGAGAAGTTAGCGAGCGTGACGTTGCGGCAGCTCTTGAGTGCGAGCGCCTTGTTGCCGATACGTGGTTCCTCGGCGCGCGGTTCTTCGCGTGAGCCACGGCTCAGGCCTTTGCCCCAGATAAGACCCGGGCCAAAGATGGATACATCGTGCAGATTTTCTCCCCAGATCAGGCTGTTGTGCCAATGGTTGTGGCCGTAGTCCTGGTAATCTTCCCAGGGAGCATTCGACTCAGCGGGGTCGTACCCGTCGCTGCGGTCGGTTGGAGTTTCGGCTGCAAGGATGGTCGCGCCTTGCATGATTTGGAGGGCAATGTTGCTTTTCAGACGGATGGAGAATGAATTGTAAGTGCCGGTGGGGAAGAGTACCGTGCCGCCGCCTGCATTGGCTGCTGCATCAATAGCCCGATTGATCGCGGGCGAGTCGATGGTCTTGCCGTCGCCGGTAGCACCGAAAGAGCGCACGTCATAAATACTGCCGTGGGGCTGGCCTGAGGCAGACTGCGCAACGAGGCTCATAGGGGCGAGCGCCCCCGCCGCTCCAATTGTGGTGTATTTCAGAAAATCGCGGCGCGGCTGTTGCATATGGTTCGCTCCCCCAAAGTGGTCTGACCTCTTAAAAACGATACATTACTCCCTGGAGATTTGTCCGCATGCAAATGCTCTAGGGAAGATTCTAAGGTGGAGCGTTCCCGGGTGCGGAACGCTCCGATTGGATTAGACCGCTTTCTGTAGCGTCGTCGCCACGTCAGAGATGGCAACGTCAGCGCTGGAAGAGGTGGCGCGCGTTACGATCTCGACTTTGCCTTCGGCAGTTTTTTTGCCAACGTTGATGCGGTAAGGAATTCCGATCAGATCGGCGTCCTTGAATTTGACTCCGGCGCGCTCCTCGCGGTCGTCGAGGAGGACGTCGAATCCAGCCCCTTCCAGATCTGCGGCAATCTGTTCGCCGACGGTTAACAGTGCGGAATCCGACACGTTCGTAATCGTCACCACAACCTCAAATGGAGCAATCGAACGCGGAAGCCAGAAGCCGTTGGCATCGTTGCTCTGTTCAATGGCCGACGTCAAAATGCGCTCGATGCCGATGCCATAGCTACCCATGATCGGAGTTACCTCCTTACCGTTCGGGTCAAGGACACGTGCACCCATGCTCTCAGAGTACTTATAGCCCAACTTGAAGATATGGCCGATCTCAACTGCTTTTGCCACCTTCAGCGGAGAGCAGCATTGCGGGCAACTTTCGCCCTCAACCACACTGCGCACGTCCGCGGCAATCGTCCATTTGAAATCGCGTTGAGGCGTCACGTTTCGATAGTGATAGTCGAGCTTGTTGGCGCCGCAGACCATGTTCTGGCGCCCTTCGAGAGCGTGGTCAAGGATGACTATGACGCCCTCTTCACCGATGGCCTTAGCGGGAACCAGACCGATTGGTCCGAGGAAGCCTGCCGGACCGTGGATGTAGCGGTCGAGTTCTTCTGGCTGCATCGGCCTCAAGTCGGATGCTTTAATCAGACCAAGCAGCTTTGTTTCGTTGACCTGGTGATCGCCGCGCAGAAAGACAACCACCGGGCTCCAGACTGATTCGCCCCTGGCTTTCTTTGTTTCTGCCATATAGGCGACGCACTTGATGTCCTGCGCTTCAGAGATATTGAAGAACTTCGCGACATCAGCAACTGCTGCGATACCCGGAGTTGTAACCAATTCCGGCATGCCGTCCCCAGTTGCATCAAGCTCAGTGACAGGCGAGAGCTGCGAAACTGCCTTTTCAAGGTTGGCAGCGTAGTGGCATTTGGGGCAGCTAACGATGATGTCCTCGCCTGCATCGGTATAGACCATGAATTCCTGCGACTGCGAGCCGCCCATAGCGCCGGAATCGGCTTCGACGGCAACAAAATTCAGTCCGCAGCGCGTGAAGATGGCGCGATACACCTGATCGTGCAGGTCAAAGCTCTTATCGAGACCAGCCGCGTCCAGATCAAAGGAGTAGCTATCTTTCATGATGAATTGCCGGACACGCAACAGCCCTGATTTCGGACGTGGCTCATCACGAAACTTGGTCTGAATTTGATACCAAATTTGCGGAAGTTGTTTGTAGCTGCGCAGTTCCTTCCGGGCGATGTCGGTCATGACCTCTTCGTGCGTGAAGCCGAGGCTAAGCCATGCGCCCTTGCGGTCCTGCAGGCGGAACATATTCTGCCCAATCGCCGTCCAGCGGCCGCTTTCTTCCCAAATGGTAGAGGGGTGAATGGCGGGCAGGAGAAACTCCTGGCCAATCTTGTCCATTTCTGCGCGTACGACGCCGATGATCTTGTTGATCGAGCGCTGTCCGAGAAACAAGTAGGAATAGATTCCAGCACCAAGCTGCCGGATGTATCCGGAGCGGACAAGGAACTTGTGGCTGGCGACTTCGGCATCTGCCGGAGCCTCCCGAAGTGTAGGAATGAACAATTTCGACCAACGATGCATGTTTACTTTGTGCTTTCTCAATAATTGGGATGGGGCGTAAATTCTCATTCTAACCGCTACAGTCCTCATGAAAGGATCTGCATCGATTGCAGGCTTGCGCAATTATCTTTGATGATCGTTGCAACCTTGGCATGGAGATATGGGCTGTTCGGGCGCGAGAGCGATCATTGCCTTTACGTCTACAGCAGGGAATGCTCAAGGGCCGATCGTCTGTGAGCTGAATGATAGAGGTGGTCGCACTTCTCAGCTCGTGAGAGTTGACAAGCTAGTCCCAAACGCTTCCGAACCGGATGGCGCGCGAGCTCTTCTAAAAGAGAACACAGATAGCCTGCTTAAGATCACAACATTGTCCTGAAAATGTTTACTCAATGGGTGAAATTCTAGAAAGAGGAACGGCTGTATACTGGCAGCGCCACGTTCCCTGAAAGGTGACTAAATGTCAAGGAAAACGTTTGCCAAATTCATAGTCCCGACGATCTGCCTCGTCGTATCGGCAGTAGTGTGTGCACAAACTGGAGAGGCGCCCGCCATCCTGACAATTCAGGTCGATAAGCCTGTGTCGAAGGTGAGCCCGACGCTATATGGGCTGATGACGGAAGAGATCAACTTCTCCTATGATGGCGGCCTCTATGCGGAGATGGTTCGCAACCGGACCTTCCGGCCTAACAGGTCGAACGTTCCGAACTGGATCCTTGTTGAAGATGGTTCTGCGCAAGCAAGAATGAGCATCGACCAGGGCACGGGGCCAAGCGAAGCGCTTCCACACAGCCTTCGCCTTGATGTTGCCAGAGCTGATGAGTCAAATCCGGCCGGCGTTCTCAACGAAGGTTACTGGGGAATGCCGCTGCGTCCCAATACCACCTATCAAGGCTCTTTCTATGCCAAGGAAGACTCGACAGTTGTTGGGCCCGTGACGATCGGCCTCATCGCTAATCAGAGTGGAAAGGTTCTCGCCACGACTACGATTTCGGGGGTCACCACAGACTGGAAGCAATACACCTTCACCCTAAAGACTGCAGCGATTGAGCCGTCAGCTGCAAATCACCTGGTGCTCACAGTTGCACATCCCGGCGCACTTTGGCTAAGCCTCGTTTCGCTGTTTCCTCCTACTTACCGTGACCGAGTCAACGGCAATCGCATTGACCTGATGGAGAAGCTAGGGGCCATGCATCCCGCCTTTCTGCGTTTCCCTGGCGGCAACTATCTCGAAGGCGATCACATACCCGAGCGCTATGAGTGGAAGAAGACCATCGGACCGCTCGTTGATAGGCCGACGCATCCCAGCCCATGGCGCTATCATTCATCGGATGGTCTTGGCCTGCTTGAGTTCCTGGAATGGTGTGAAGACCTGAAGATGCAGCCGGTGCTTGCAGTCTATGCGGGATACTCGATGGCGCAGGAGCATGTGAATCCGGGAACAGATCTTGATCCTTATGTTCAAGACGCTCTGGATGAGATTGAGTACGTCGTCGGTGGGACGGACACGAAGTGGGGTGCGGTTCGCGCGAAGAATGGACACCCGGAACCGTTCCAGCTGAACTATGTCGAAATCGGTAACGAGGATTTCTTCGATCGCTCCGGTAGTTACGATGGGCGCTATGCGCAGTTCTATAAGGTGATTAAGGCGAAATACCCTGATTTACAGCTGATCGCGACAACGCCTGTGAAAAGTATTCGCCCTGATGTAGTCGATGATCACTACTACAGGCGCGCAACAGAATTCTTCAATGACACAACGCACTACGACAAGACAGATCGCACCGGGCCCAAGATCTTTGTGGGTGAGTGGGCGACGCGTGAAGGTTCCCCGACACCGAACTTTGGTGCGGCACTGGGTGACGCCGCATGGATGACGGGGATGGAGCGGAACAGCGACATTATTGTGATGGCCGCGTATGCGCCGTTGTTCGTGAACGTGAATCCCGGCGGTATGCAATGGGAAACGGATCTTATCGGCTATGACGCGATGCGCAGCTACGGTTCGCCCAGCTATTACGCGCAGGTGATGTTTGCAGATTACGTCGGCGACGAGACACTTGCATCCAGTCTGGAAAATGGAGGGCCGAAACTGTTCTACTCGATCACGCGGGACTCGAAGGACAAGCGGCTTTATCTGAAGCTGGTGAACGCGTCTTCAAAATCGCAGACAGTCGACATCAAGTTCTCAGGCGCAAATCTCGCGAGCACCGGAAAACTGGTGAGTTTAGAAGCGCACGACACGCAAGCTACCAACACGATCGATCAGCCTAACAATATTGTTCCGGTTGAAAGCACGCTGCCGAATGTGGGCAGCACTCTACATCACACCATGCCGGCATATTCAATTCAGGTGCTGTCGTTGGATCAGCGCTGAAACAACGCCTACCCAGGCGGCGGCCCCCTCCCCCTCCCCCGCATCTCGCGTCTTTATTTTTCAATGAGATAGCGGGGGATCATCCCCCGCTATGCTGCTGATTCTGCTAGGGTTAGGTCGGTTCTGGTGTTTTCAATCACTTAGCGGGGGATTGTTCCAAAAGCTGGTATTGCTTCAGTCCTCTTTTAATGCCCTTATATCTAGGATACCAACTTAGGCGAAATAGTACGCCAATTCTGGCTTCCTATTAAGTTATTTAGATTCATTAGTTATGACAGGTAGTAACCAGGAAGGTACTTGACAAGGATTTTGGGGGCAAAATTATCTCCAAGAAAAAGGGCGCTCCCCGCTTAGTCGGAGCACCCCTTTTCTGCCTGAATAAACTCCCCCTTCTAGCCGCTTGATAGATTTTCTAGAAGAAGAATTTCGCCCCAAGTTGCAGGCGCCGAGCGTCGTAGGACGAGGTGACTTGCCCGAAGTTCCCATCCGACGAGTTCGCGTCAATCCCCTGGAACTGGGTGTGATTGAACGTATTGTAGGATTCGAACCGCAATTCAAGTTTTGGTCCGGCTTCGTTTGAAGTAAGCGGAATGTTCTTGAACAGCGACATGTTGAAGTTGAAGAGTCCGGGCAGGATAACCGCATCTTTTCCCGAGTTCCCGAACCCTTGATTTGTGCCACCATTCCACGGGGCGACTGGATTTGCGAAGGAGCTTGTGCTAAACCAGGCAGTCTGCTTCTTGGGGTAGGACACACCTGTTACCTGGTTCTCACGGTTCGTAGCGCCGTTGCCACCTAGTCCAAGTGAATCAGGCCCTGTGTAGTTGATCGGCTGGGGTAGCCCCGATTGCGCGAATGTAATTCCAGAGAACACCCATCCTCCGAGGATCGTGCGCTCAGCCGTGTTTGAGCTGTGCAGGAACCAGGGAAGATTGTAGATGTAGCTAGCGTTGAAGATGTTGCGTCGATCGAAGGCGCCAGACCCATAGTCGTAATGCGCATTGAAGGGGTTTGTAAGTTGATTTAGATCGTTGCTCACCTCGTCGAGCTCGTGTGACCAGGTGTAGGAGAACTGCACTGTCCATCCGTGCCGGTTCTCTATACGCAAACCTGCCTGGAGTGAGTTGTAGTTGAAATTGGTTTCATTCTCCTCCTGCTGGACGCCGCTGAAGCCGGGGAAAATTCGGTACAGGTTGGCGTTTGGTTGAATGCCAAGAGCAACATTGGCAGTGTTGGTGGCGACTGCCTGCCGTTTGGCATAACCCACCGCGGGATCGGTTAATGGCAGGGTATTAATCTGTCGATCGTCGTTCTGGTCCCAACCCAACGAACCAACATATTGCAAGACGGCGACTATCGATGGTGCTACCTGCCGTTGTACTCCGAGGCTATACATTGCAGTTCCCGGAGGCGAGTACTGATACTTGAGGTTGGTAAGAGTCGATGGAAATGTTTGAGATGTTGTGCTTCCAGTCAGAGCGCTGCTATTTGGGTTGGAGAAGTAAACATTGTTGGCGGAAGGCTGATAGGCAAAGGGTGGATTCAAGGCTGCGTTGTATACATCGTTGCCCTGGACACGCTCAAAGAACATGCCAAATCCGCCCCTGAGTACAGTCTTTCCGTCTCCGGTGACATCGTAGGCAAAACCGACTCTCGGCTGCCAGGTGTCGTACCGATTCTGAACGTTTCCGCGGGGGAAACCATTCACTCCGGCCTCGCGGATGCCATTGAGGTAGAACGGCTGGTTGTTAAAGCTCGTGAGTGAAGCGGGGTTCAGGGTTCCGTCTGGATTGAGCGGATACCCTTGGGTCGTGTCGTAATCCGCGGGAACGAAATTCGCGAATTGGTCGAATCGTTCGAAGGCGTGCGGTAGTCCATCGAAGCGAAGTCCGATGTTGAGAGTCAAACGCGGAATGATTTTCCAGTTGTCGTTAGCGTAAAAGCCATAGTTATTGTTCACCCAGTGCTTGCCGGCAAGAAACTGCAGCTGAGTAAAGCTAGCGGCATCGCCCAGCAGGAAGTTGACATACGAATCCTGGGCAAAACTGCTGTTGTTGAACACTGCCGTGCCCTGCGTATTGGCCTGCAGTTGCTGATTCTTAACGGCGTGCAACCAACTAAATCCGAACTTGAACTGATGCTTTCCATGCGTCCACGACACGTCGTCCCGAGGTTCATAACCAAAGTACGAATTTTTCCATGGGTAGTAGCTGGAACTCCAGTTGACGCTGTATGGAGCTTGCAGGTCGATCTCTGGCATACGACTTCCGACATTGTTTGCCAATGGGAAGAAGCTGCTCGCCGACCATCCGGATGGCTGCGCTGAAATGCCAACAGGATCAAGATTGATGGTGTTGCCACTGAAGAGGAACGAGGTCTCATTCAGCAGCGACGGGGTATAGGTCTGCGTGAGTTTCAAACTCGAGGACCACGAGGGGTTGAGCATGGCTGTGCCCACGGTTGGGTACGTGCTGTCACCCCACAGCGGTGGGTAGTACGTCTGGGTAACTGCATCGTGCAGGTAATGGCCACTGAACTGGAACTTCGAACTGAAGTTGTGGTCGATGCGCACGACGTCTTCACGAACGTCGGTAGGCTGGGGAATCGACGAGATGTATTGATTGGTTCCGAGGTTTGGCTTTGGGAATGTGCCCGCATTCAACTCGAGGAGTGCGTTGGGATCCATCAGGTTGGCAGGAATGGTGTTGTTCGGGAATGGCTGGCCAGGAGTCAAACCATCCTGCGTGTATAGGGCCTGCTTGGCTGGATCAGTAGTGACGGGGACGATCGGAATCTTTCCGTTAGCCGGAACTTGATATGCCAATGACTGTCCTGCAGTCGGGAAATTCGCCGCAGCAATATCGTTCACAACGTTGGGCGAACTTCCTTGAATGAGTCTTCGCCACTCTTCATTCACAAAGAAGAATGTTTTGGTTTTTCCTTCGTTATAGACGTGGGGAATCCACACGGGGCCGCCGATGTTGAAGCCGGGTTCATTTAGACGGAACTCGGGCCGCGGTTTGCCGGCGAAGTTAATGAAGTAGTTGTTGGCGTCGTAGTCCTCATTCCGGTTGAAGTACCAGACTGCGCCATGGAAGTCGTGGGTGCCCTGTTTGAGAACCATCAGGATGGTCCCGCCAGAGCCGATGCCGTAATCAGGGCCATAATTGCTGTCGAGCGTTTGAAATTCCGCGAGTGCGTCCATCGAGGGCAGGGAACTGAAGCAGCCGCCGCAGCCGCGGTCGTTCAGTTCGCCTCCATCCAGCATGTAGATGTTGTGGGTTACGCGGGTTCCATTGAAGCTGATACCGTTAGCGGAGGTGAGAGCATTCACGCCGCTAAACAACGGCAAATTATTCGATTTGCCCATGCCCAAGGCTGCAAGCGCGGTCACGTTGCGACCGTTGGTTGCCAACTGCGTGACCTGCTGACCACTGATGAGGTTGCTGAGTTCGTTGGTTTCCGTTTGAATCTGCAGTGCGTCTGCCTGGACAGTGATCGTTTGGCCGGCAGCGCCAATCGTAAGCTTGACATCTTCTTTCAGAGTCTGGCCGGTGTTCACTGAGATGCCGGTCCTGGTGTAATTCACAAAGCCGCCCGCTGATGCGCTCAGTGTGAAATTGCCAACGCCTACGTTGGCAAACAGATAAATACCATCGTTGTTGGATACGGTTTGCCTTACCTGGCCAGTTGCAGGATTGGTAAGCGAAATGGCGGCATTCGGAACAACGGCACCGCTGGGATCCAGTACTGTTCCGGTTATGGTTGCGTTTTCCTGCGCCCAACTGCGTGGCGCAAGTGTCAGGGCGAGGATAACGACACTCGCCAATATGAATCGAGAACGAAGCATCTTAACCTCCTAATATTCAAGTCAGTCGTCGCAAGACTATTTATGTGCCTCGTCTACTGCTAAGTATCTGTAACGAGGCAATGCAGGCCCGTTCGAAAAGCGGTCAATTACAGTGTGACGGAAACGTTTTCTGAGTCTTTCAGCTTCGTTTAGGATTTCCGTGCTTCTTCACAGAAAATCCCTTTACTCGGATCGCTTCTTACGATCCTCGTTGATACCAAGACACTTCCTTAAGTGGTAAATGTTTACCGGCGAGGATGCTAGCTCTCCCATCACAAAATTGTCAAGTAACTCAGCGGGATTGTATTGATTAACGTTCAAAGATCGTAACGGCCCGACGTGGAGAGTGTGGATAGGCTTAACGTTGCGTTGAAGTCGTCACTTAGCGGTTGGACTGTGACGGGTTATGCTGGACTGCGCTGGCAAGCGCTCCATTCAATGGATGCCCAAAAGGGAGGTTCGATGGCTGTAACGAAGGACATAATCAAAGAAGTGGTGCTCATTACGAGCGGCGACCTGCGGCAGTCCGCAAATCTGGCTTGTTGGCCTGCACAAGAAGAGATGGAACGCGAACTGACGCGAAGTCTCGAGCAGGAAGGGGTGCGCGTAAAGCGTGCTTTTCCTGTCGATCTCCTCAAAGGACACGGATTCATTTCCAGCCAGCGAATGGGCATGGATATTTTTGCTGACATTGATCCGAAGGCGAATCTGATATTCGCCACGGCCGCCTGGCAGTATACGCATCATGTGTTGCCTGGATTACGCAGTCATCGTGGACCGATTCTTACAATTGCTAACTGGTCGGGGAAGTGGCCGGGCTTAGTTGGATTGTTGAATCTCAACGGTTCACTGGTGAAAGCCGGAGTAAAGTTCAGCTCCCTCTGGAGCGAAGACTTCAAAGACAAGTTCTTTCTCAACGGATTGCGAGCGTGGATCAGGGATAAAGAGGTTGTTCACGATACTAGCCATGTACGCGATCTCGATGCCGGGCAACTTCCATCTGACGCGAAAAATCTCGGGACAGATCTGGCAGCTTCACTGAAGAGACGAAAGGCGATTTTAGGAGTGTTTGATGAAGGCTGCATGGGTATGTACAACGCGATCATTGATGACGAGTTGTTGAACCCAACCGGAGTTTTCAAAGAGCGTCTCAGCCAGTCGGCGCTTGTGGCGCGGATGCGTACTGTTCAAGACGAGGAAGCGGCCGACATCCGGCATTGGCTGGACAAAAGAGGACTGCGATTTGTTACCGGTCCTGACGAGACGAGTGATCTTACGGACAAGCAGATCCTCGAGCAGTGCAAAATGTATATCGCCGCAGTTCGCATCGCGCATGAGTTCGGCTGCGATGCGATTGGCATTCAATACCAGCAGGGGTTGAAGGACATGGCGCCTGCTTCAGACCTGGTGGAAGGGCTGCTGAACAATGTAGAGCGTCCGCCTGTTTATGATGTGCAGCCGGGCAAGGAACTTTATCCGGGGCAGCCGGTACCGCATTTCAATGAAGTGGACGAGGGAGCGGGGCTCGACGCACTGGTGACGAATTTGTGCTGGAATGCGCTTCAGCTTGATCCGGCTACGACACTCCATGATGTTCGCTGGGGTGAGCACTTCACGGGCAATGGCATTGATGATTTCGTCTGGGTGCTGCAGATATCAGGGGCGGCTCCTGCAAGCCATTTTGTTGGTGGATATAAAGGAGCATCGAGCGAACGTCAGCCACCCATGTATTTTCCGCTGGGCGGGGGCACGCTGAAAGGCATCGGCAAGGCTGGGGAAATTGTCTGGAGCCGGGTGTTTGTCGAAGGGGGATCTCTTCACGTTGATATTGGCAGAGGTTCGGTGGTGGAGTTGCCTGCTGAGGAGACGGCTCGCCGATGGAGAAGCACCACTAGTCAATGGCCGCTGGTCAGCGCTATTTTTCATGGCATTACGCGAGACGCCTTCATGGCGCGGCATCGGGCGAACCATGTGAGCATCGCCTACGCGCCAAATGTTGCTGTGGCGAGCAAGGCTCTCGCGGTCAAGTCCGCGATGTTTCATGAGATGGGAGTGAAGGTTCACCTGTGTGGCGAAATCCACTTCTAAAGCGATCAACGAATGACAGATAAGTCGAAGCTGGATCGGCGGGAATTTCTGCGGCACGCGGCTGGCGCCGTCGGCGCGTCAACCCAAATCGGACAGTGGCCCGGACAAGAGCTGAGCCAAGATGAGGAGGCCAAGAGCAGGCGAGCCGTAACTACGCAGGCGGATGAGGAAATTCATTTCCCGAGGCAGTTTCGTGGTCGCCAGCTCAAAATGATTTCTTTCCCGTTGGGTGGAGTAGCCGCTGGCAGCATTGGCTTAGGCGGACGCGGACAGCTTTGCAATTGGGAGATTTTTAATCGTCCGAATAAGGGATTTCGCCCGCCCTACGCGTTTGCATCCATTTGGGTACAGGCGGGAAGTCAGAAACCTGTTGCCCGTGTTCTCGAGTCGCGTCTTCTTCCACCATATGAGGGACAGGACGGGCTGGGCTCAGAAAACGCTCCCGGTCTGAGTCGTCTTGAAGCTGCGGTTTTTACCGGGGGATATCCTCTGGCTCACATTGACTTTCAGGATCGATCACTGCCGGTGCAAGTGGAACTCGAAGCCTTCTCGCCATTCATTCCTCATGAGCCGGACGATTCAGGATTACCCGTAGCTATTCTGCGCTATCGCGTAACAAATTCTGGTCACGGGGCGGCAAAAGTCAGCATTGCATATTCCCTGGACAATCCCGTGAAGACAAGCGAGAGGAATCATGACAAGCGCCTCAATGAGTTTCGGTCAACGGGGAGTGCAGTAGGGCTTTTGATGTCCAATCCTGGTTTGGCGGCTGACGATCCTATGGCTGGCAGTTTCGCATTGGCGGCGATGCCGAGTGCCGGCGCCCAGGTCTCACATTGGGTCGGATGGCCAAAAGGTCGGTGGTGGAATTCGCCGCTGCTCTTCTGGGACCAGTTTTCGAAAGAAGGAGATTTAGGAGCGCAGCCAGAGCCCTTTGATTCGGTTGGAGTCCTGTGTTTGCAGAACACGATCCTGCCGGGGCATTCTGCAAGTTTTCAATTCATACTAAGCTGGCATTTTCCGAACCGCACGCCAGAGTGGTGCGGTTGGACGGCGCCTCCGGGAGAAGAGAAGACGGTTATCGGCAATTACTATGCCACCCGCTTCAAAGATGCCTGGGAATCTGTAACCTACGCAGCCAGGAATCTGGATAGCCTGGAATCGCGAACACGGATGTTTGTCAATGCGTTCAACGTAAGCACACTGCCTGCTGCGATAAAGGATGCGGCCAGTGCAAACCTCTCGACGTTAGGGACAACAACGTGTTTCCTCACTGCCGACGGGGAATTCCACGGCTTTGAAGGCAGCGACGACAAGCTGGGGTGTTGCTTCGGAAACTGCGCGCATGTGTGGAACTACGAGACGGCGACGACGTTCCTCTTTCCTTCGTTTGCAAGGTCTCTGCGCAAAAGTGCCTTTGGCTATTCCATGGACGAAGCAGGCGCGATTCATTTTCGACAACTGTTGCCCGACGGCAAGGCGCGTTCCGGATTTGCGGCGGCGGATGGCCAGATGGGTCAGATCATCCACGCGTGGCTCGACTGGAAGCTTTCCGGAGACGACGCATGGTTGCGTGGCATCTGGCCGCGCGTGAAAAAGGCTCTCGAGTTTGCCTGGGCGCCGGACGGATGGGATGCAAATCGCGATGGCGTTCTAGAAGGCGTCCAACACAACACATACGACGTTGAGTTTTACGGTCCGAATCCGATGTGCGGCATTTATTATCTGGGCGCGTTGCATGCATGCGATGAGATGGCGCGAGCTGTAGGCGACAACTCCTCCGCGAGCGAATACGAACGTCTGTTTGAAGAAGGGCAACGGTGGATCGACACGAATTTGTTTAATGGCGAATATTACGTCCAGAAGATTCGTGGATTCCGAAAGGAGGAGATCGCACCGAATTTGACCAGTAACATGGGCTCAGAAAACACAGAAGCCCCCGAGTATCAGGTAGGCAACGGTTGTCTGGTTGATCAACTGGTCGGGCAGTATCTGGTTGATGTGGGAGGCATGGGAGCGCTGACATCTCAAGAAAATATACGCACAACCCTGCGATCTATTTACCGGTATAACCACAAGCGATCGCTTGCCGACCACGACAATGTAGAGCGCACGTACGCGCTCAACGAAGAATCGGCAGTCGTTGTCTGTGACTACGGAAAGGCCGAACGACCGCATATTCCGTTCCCGTACTATGCCGAGGCGTGGACGGGACTGGAATACACAATTGCGGCATTGATGATTTCGTGGGGCATGGCTGATGAGGGGATCGAGATCGTGCAGAATGCCCGCCTGCGCTTCGACGGCGAAAAACGGAATCCATGGGACGAAGCCGAGTGTGGACATCATTATGCTCGAGCCATGTCATCCTGGTCGGCCTTCATGTCGATCAGCGGATTCAGCTATGACGGTACGAGAGCAGCGGTAGTCGCAACGCCACGACTTCCTCATTCCGGATTCAAGTGCTTCTGGGCAACTGGAACGGGTTGGGGCACATTTTCCTATCAAGGCCAGGCAAGTGCTGTGCAATTCAGACTGAAAGTTCTCGCAGGTAATCTTCGCTGCCGCTCCCTTGAGATCTCAGCGGCGGGAACAGCAGCAATTGTGCACTACGGCGGAGAAATATTGCTGAGTCATGCAGCGAAATCTGGTGAGAATTTGATCGTGACGCTCCAGGACGTAGCGAATCTGTCGGCTGGTAGCGAACTGCGAATTGAAGCACTGATATGAACGCACCACTTCAAGTGAAGAGACCATGGATTGTAGTCGTGGGCGGCTTTCTGGGAGCAGGAAAGACGAGCCTCATTCTGACTGCTGCCGACCTTCTTGCGCGGAAAGGATTTCGTAGTGCGGTCACTCTGAATGACCAGGGCAGCGAATTAGTAGATACACGTCATGCAGAAATGCGCGGTATTACCTCCGGAGAAGTCACAGGAGGATGCTTCTGCTGCAAGTTTTCTGAATTGATTGGAGTGATGGATAAAATACGCGGGCATTCGCCAGATGTCATCTTTGCGGAGCCCGTTGGGAGTTGCACTGACCTCGTGGCGACGGTCCTTTCTCCGCTCTTGCAAGAGTTCGGCAGTTACAGAATTGCGCCGTTGACTGTGCTCGTTGATCCAGCGAGAGTTGCCGTATTGTTTACCAGTGATGGCGATAACGACAACGCATTCCTGTTTCGGAAGCAGCTACAGGAAGCCGATCTGGTTTGTATCACCAAATCGGACATAAATCAGAGGGATGTAGCTCCCATTTCGAACATAAAGACCAGATATGTAAGTGCAAAGACCGGTCAAGGCGTCCAGGCATGGCTGGATGAAATTCTATCTGGTGATCTCATAGCAGGTGCAAAATCACTGGAGATTGACTATGAGCGATATGCACAAGCGGAGGCATCCTTAGCATGGCTCAATCTTAGCTTCAGTTTTGAGCCTGAGACTCCGTTTACTCCAGCTTCGGTAATTGGTCCTTTTATGGATCATCTAGATCACGCACTTACGGCCGCGGATATTGCAATTGCGCATTTGAAGATTTTTGGCAACTCGTCCTCCGGATGGTTAAAGGCGGCGATATGCGCCAATGGAGAGGAGCCTGTTGTAGAGGGAGACTTAGATGCTTCGCCGGCGCCCATACATGAGGTGGTTTTGAATTTGCGTGCAACCGGAGACCCGGCACAAGTGCGAGATGTTGTTGAAGAGCAATTGCAATATCTCGCGGGCAAGAGATACCACGAGCGGCTGGATTGCTTTAGCCCCGCGCCCCCAAAGCCAGAACGAAGGAATCTGAGGTTGTAGGGATACGCGAGGGGATCGCGCCATGAACCAGACGCGATCGGCGGTCGTTCTCTCGACAATATGTCGGTAATACAACTTCCTGAAGGATCTACAACCATAGACACTTGCAAATCATGTAATTACTCGGCTGTCAATCGGGGAAACGAGCACACACTGTCACTTCTGCCAGTTTTCTGCCGGGCCCCATAGGCATACGTTAGCTGCGTCAGCAGTCGTTCAGTGGCTGTGCTCTGAGTTTTCGAACTTACTGCTGGGAACAGTGTTGCTGTTTGTGAGTGCCCTTCCTCAGAGTATAGAAACCGGGAGTGTGTTCATGCGGACTACGCGTGCGTTTCCCTTGTATGGATCGTCGCTGCTCGATTTGAAACAACGCAAGTGGACGACCCAATTGGTAAAGAGCCCAGACTGGGGCTCGGTGGCTATCGGATTATTTTTACTTGCGACGCTTGTTGGTTGCGCCAAAGAAGAACCGAAGGCTAAGCCGAGTCCGCCTGATGTCACGGTAGCAGATGTCGTGCAACAGGATGTTCCTGTTTACGGGGAGTGGGTGGCTCAACTGAACGGTCCGGTGAATGCCGAGATCACTCCAAAGGTGCAGGGCTACCTGCTGCAGCAGAATTATCAGAATGGCTTCTTCGTTAAGAAAGGCCAGCTTTTATTTACTCTCGATCCGCGCCAGTACGAGGCTGAGGTAGACCAGGCCAAAGCGCAGGTAGGTACCGCCGAGGCCAATTTGGCCAAGGCTAACAACGACGTCGCGCGCGATACCCCGCTGGCGGCCCAAAAGGCAATCGCACAGAGAGACCTCGACACCGACTTAACCACCCAGCAGGCCATGCAGTCACAGCTGCAGGCCGCAAAGGCCAGTCAGGCGAACGCGGAGCTGAATCTTACCTGGACGAAAGTCTATTCACCAATCGACGGCATTGCTGGCGTTTCAAATTCGCAGATAGGCGATCTGGTGGGAACCAGCACGAAGATGGTGACTGTGTCACAGGTAAATCCCATCTGGGCTTACTTCAACCCGAGCGAGAGCCTTTTTCTCAAGTTTGCGCCAGAGGTTACGGCATTTATTACGGGGAGGCTCCCTAGGGGGAGTCGACCCCAGATGCCTGTCGAGCTGATCCAGGCGAATGATATCCCGTATTCCGCGAAGGGCAGAATCATTTATGTGAATCGGCAGGTTGGTACAGGAACCGGCACGATCCAAATGGCCGCTGAATTTCCTAATCCGCAGGCTGTGCTCCGTCCAGGTGGATACGGCCGCGTGCGAATCAAAGTGGCTGACAATGGCAACGCATTACTTGTGCCACAACCAGCTGTCATTGAAGTGCAATCGGATTACATGATTGTTGTGCTCAGTCCTGAAAACAAGGCAATGTTTCGGCCTGTAAAGGTGGGCGAACGAGTTGGGCCGAATTGGGTCATCACTGAGGGGCTGAAGCCGGGCGAGAAGGTTGTGGTCGAGGGCATTGAGAGGCTATCGTTGGCCGTCGCGGCAATGCCTCAGCTGGCAAAAGAGGGAATTCCCGTCAATCCGAAGCCATACGTGCCAGTTGCAGCCATTGGCGGAGGCAACTGATCATGGCGAAATTCTTCATCAATCGACCCATCGTCGCGATGGTCATTGCGATTTTGATGGTGCTGGTCGGCGTGATCGCAACTCTCGAGCTTCCCATAGCGCAGTTTCCCGAGATTGCCGACCCGATGATCCAAGTGAAAGCCACCTATCCCGGTGCGGACGCGCAGACAATTGCTCAGTCGGTTGCAACTCCGATCGAGCAGCAGATGTCGGGTGTCTCCGGCATGAACTACATGTATTCATTGAGTGCGAGTTCCGGCGGCACGATGGGCCTCTATGTAGATTTTGCGTTAGGGACCAACATCAACACCGACCAGATTCTGGCCCAGATGCGCAGCGGGCAGGCCAACTCGCAATTGCCATCTGAGGTGACCCAGCAAGGCGTGATCGTGCAGCCTGGGACGACTGCGCCATTTATGTTGCTCGACCTCTATTCTTCCGCCGGTACATACGACAACATTTTCCTGGCTAATTACGCCACCATCAATTTGCAGTATGCGCTGACTCGCATTCAGGGAGTTGGCCAGGTTCAGATATTCGGCGCGGGACCCTATGCCATGCGCATATGGGTAAACCCTGATCGGCTAGCGAGCCTAGGTGTGACCGTGTCTGACATCACGAAGGCGGTCCAGGCTCAGAACAAGGTAAATCCTGCAGGCCAGATTGGAGGCGAGCCCGTCCCGGCCGGTCAGCAATTTACTTACAACGTGCGGGCTCCTGGCCGTTTACCTACGGCCCAGGAGTTTGGTGAGATCGTTGTCCGCGCAACGCCTGACGGATCGATTCTGCGGCTGAAGGATGTGGCGCGTATCGAGCTGGGATCCCAATATTATTCGTATCAAGCGCGATTGGGAGTAGTGGGAGAAGGTAAGCCTGCACAATCCGCGGCCCTCGTCGCGCTATACCTCACGCCCGGCAGCAACGCGCTGCAGACGCGAAGTAACGTCCTCAAGATGATGCAGGAAGCAAAAGGGCGGTTCCCGCAGGGCTTGGACTACATCGTAGCCCTTGACACGACCCTTGCCGTCAGCGCCGGTATCCACGAAATCTACAAGACACTGATAGAAGCTCTGATCCTAGTCATCATCGTCGTGTACATTTTCCTGCAGGGTTGGAGGGCAACGCTGATTCCGCTGCTCGCCGTACCCGTTTCACTGATCGGAACCTTTGTCGTCTTTCCGATACTCGGGTTCTCGATTAATACGCTATCGCTTCTCGGGCTTGTTCTTGCGATTGGGCTGGTTGTGGACGATGCCATCGTCGTCGTAGAGGCGGTGGAACTCCATATCGAGCATGGGTTGAATCCCCACGACGCTGCCGAGAAAGCGATGGAGGAGGTTTCGTCACCAGTCATTGCCATCGCACTCATTCTGGCCGCGGTGTTTCTTCCCACGGCCTTCGTTCCCGGCATAACCGGACAGCTCTATAAGCAATTCGCAGTCACCATCGCGATTTCAGTGCTCTTCTCTGCATTTAATGCTCTGACGCTCAGCCCAGCGCTTGCCTCCTTGTTGTTGCGCCCTAGAAAAGAGGCGCGAGGGCCCCTCGGCATGTTCTTCCGCGGGTTCAACCGTGTCTTCGGGCATGCGACGGACGGGTACGTGAATGTGTGCAGGCACCTGATCCACAAGGCAATCTTTGCGTTTCTCATCCTCGGCCTGATCGTCGTTGGCGCCGGCTACTACGGGAAGAAAATCCCGACGAGCTTTCTACCTGATGAAGACCAGGGGTACCTGTACGGCGGGTTGCAATTGCCTAATGCGGCTTCGCTCCAACGCTCGTCGGATGCGGCACGCGCAGTTGAAAAAATCATCATGGACACGCCCGGCGTGCAATATGTCAGCACGGTCGTCGGATACAGCCTGTTAAGCGGTGTTAACGCAACGTACAGCTCCTTCTTCTTTATCTCGCTGAAGCCTTGGGAAGAACGCAAGACTCCAGAGGAAAGCTACAACGGGATCAAGCGCCATCTGCAGGAAGCGCTCTCAAAAGATCCATCGGGGATTGCATTTTCTTTCCCCCCGCCGGCCATTCCGGGTGTAGGCACTTCTGGAGGCGCTACTTTCATTCTTGAAGACAGGTCCGGTGGAAGTGTTGAGCTTCTTGCAAAAAATGCGCGGCTCTTTTGGGAGGAAGCGCGAAAACGACCGGAACTGGCGGGAGTCTTGACGACCGCACTGCTTAGCGTTCCTCAAGTTGGAGTCAACGTCGACAACGCCAAGGCCATGACTCAGCAGATCCAACTGGGTGACCTGTATCAAACGGTGCAGACATTTATGGGCGGGTCGCTGGTTAACTTTTTCAACCGCTTTGGCTTGCAGTGGCAGGTATATGTTCAGGCCGATGGCGATTTCCGGACCAACGCGGAGAATCTCGGCAAGTTTTACGTCAGGAACGCATCGGGTGACATGGTTCCTTTGAGTACGCTTACTAGCACATATCCGCGCAGTGGCCCAGAGTTTCTCATGCGCTACAACCTGTTCAATTGCGTACAGATTAATGCCTCGGCGGCACCCGGTTACAGTTCCGGTCAGGTCATGGCAGCACTGGAAGACGTGTTCCACAAGACAATGCCCAGTCAGATGGGATTCGATTACATGGGAATGTCCTACCAGGAGCAAAAGGCGGCACAGGGTGTTTCTCCCGCTGTTATTTTTGGTCTGGCATTCTTCGTCGTCTTTCTCATCATGGCTGCGCAATACGAGAGTTGGACCTTGCCTTTCAGCGTATTGCTGGGTGTGCCGATCGCTGTGTTTGGAGCGCTCTTCGCACTTTATTACCGCGAGCTTGAAAATAATGTGTTTGCCCAGATCGGGCTAGTCATGCTGATTGGACTATCGGCCAAGAATGCCATTCTGATTGTGGAATTTGCCAAGCTCGAGTATGACAAAGGCAAGCCACTCATGGAAGCGTCCCTGACCGGCGCCAGATTGAGACTGCGACCCATTCTGATGACTGCATTCGCCTTCATTTTGGGTTGTGTGCCGTTGTATACGGCGACCGGTGCAGGCGCTATCTCGCGCCAGGTGCTGGGAACCGCCGTGATCGGGGGCATGCTCGCCTCCACCGTCATCGCAATCTTCTTCGTTCCGGTCTTCTTTGATGTAGTGGAACGCTTCGGCAACCTCTTCAGTAAAGAGAAAGAAAAACCGCCAGCTACTTTGCCAACCGTCACGCACTCGGAGGGGGACTAGCCATGATCGATAGGGCTTGGCTGGTTCTCCTCGTCTTAACGCTGACGGGCTGCACTGTAGGCCCAAATTACAAGCGTCCGCAGATCGCCGCTCCAGATGCCTACCGCGGACTCGCTCCCGACGCAGCGGCTCAGACCACAGCGTCGATTGCCGATGAAAAGTGGTGGACTGTCTTCGACGATCAACAACTGCAAGCCTTGATTCGTAAAGCACTGGCGCAAAACTATGACGTGCGCATTGCGGCGACTCGCGTCTTGCAGGCGCAGGCCCAGGTGGGAATCACGCGCGCGGATCAGTTTCCGGCCATTTATGGTGGCGCGTCTGCAGCCAACACACGCATACCTAAGACAAAACTGCTGGACGCGACAAATACCAGCTCAAACCTCGTGAACCTTTCACTGTCGTGGGAGCTGGATTTTTGGGGAAAGTATCGCAGAGCAACTGAGTCGGCACGCGCCAGCTTGCTCGCAACAGAATGGGGTCAAAAGGCTGTGATCTGGAGCCTCGTGAGCAATGTTGCGTCCGCATATTTTCAATTGCTGGAATTGGATGCTGAGATGGAGATATCGCGCCGGACGCTGACGTCCCGCAAAGAATCACTACGGCTGGTAGAGATACGCCAAACCGGCGGCACGACCTCCATGATCGATGTACGCCAATCTGAGCAGCTGGTTTACACGGCAGCTGCGAGCATTCCTGATCTTGAACGGCGGATCGAGCAGCAGGAAAATTTGATCAGCATTCTTTTGGGCGATAACCCCGAACCCATCACACGTGGAAAGACTCTAGTCGAAAACCACTTTCCACCCACGGTTCCCGCAGGTCTACCTTCATCTTTGCTGGAAAGGCGACCCGATATTCAATCTGCCGAGCAACAACTGGTTGCAGCCAACGCGCAAATTGGGGTAGCAAAAGCGGCGTACTTTCCAGATATCAGCTTAACGGCAATAGCCGGCTATAACAGTACAGCTCTTACGAATCTCTTCACAGGCCCGGCAGGTTTCTGGAGTTTCGGTGGCCAATTGGCTCAGCCTATCTTCACCGCCGGAAAGCTTCGCTCCAATGTCAGGCTGGCGGAGGCTCAACAGCAGGAAGGGGTGCTGTTCTACCAGCAGTCCATTCAGCAGGCTTTCGGTGAAGTTTCAGACTCGTTGATAGCGTACAGGAAGGACCAGGAATATCGTGCTCAGGAGGAGTTGTTGACTGTTGCGGCGCAAGACACCGTCCGGCTAGCAAATGTTCGCTATGATGGCGGCGTCACGAGCTACTTGGAAGTACTAGACAGTGACACACGATACTTCAACGCTCAAATCGCTTTGGCCCAAGCAGAGCTCAATGAGCGGCTGGCGCTGGTGCAACTCTACAATGCACTCGGCGGGGGATGGCAACAGTAAACGCGGAGAGTCTGAATTTCGCGATGAATAAAACGATCAAGCAATTGTTCTTTCTCTTAGCCATCTCTGGGCTGATAGTTCGAATGCCACGGATGTCAGTTACCATGCGACTCTGGCGTACTATGACATTCAGTCTCAGCTTCGGAGTCTGTTCCCAAACCTGCTTCTTGAAATCTGCAATGATGGTGGCAGAATGGTGGATTTTAGCAGCGCGGCGAACGGGGACTATTTCTCAATCTCGGATTCGTATGATCCGTTATCGAACCGGCGAGCCTTTTTCGATGCGAGCTATGTTCTGCCACCGGCAATGCTCGAAACCTACGTTGAAAAATGGCCAACGGCGTCCATCGATAATTTTCGATATGTGTTGCGTAGCGGCATGATGGGGTGGTTCACGCTGATGCTTGATACGGCATGGAATGCGGAAGAGCATGCAACCGCTCGTAAAGCAATCGCGCCCTATAAATCAGAGCTGAGACCCCTGATCAGAGAAGCTGATCTTTATCACGTTTCGCCTCGACCTGATGGTGTTCACTGGGATGGGACCGAATATTTCGATGGCGTGCATGGCAAGGGTGTCCTCTTTGCCTTTCATGGATCATCAACTGACGAGCCACGGCACGCATTTGTATTACAAGGCTTGAAACCGGAGGGATATATCAACTTTCATTTCAAGACCACACTTCCCAAGACCATCGTCTTTCAGGTCGCGAACTGATGAGAGACGGCGCACAAGTGTTTCTTCCTGTTTCGAATCCTTCAGAGCTCGTTTTTATTAAAGAAATTTCCAAGTGACACTGATTCGTGTACTCAGTTGCCAGTTACGTGAATTGCCAGCATGGTAATATCGTCATCCAAGTCTTCGCTCAGACCACGAGCCGCCCACCGAGATAATTCCTGAAGCAAATGATCTGCAAATTGATTTGCATCTGGGCTCTGTTCCATTGCAAGGAATTGCTTGAAGCGCTCTGCGCCGAATTCAAGACCCAATTGATTTGTAGTTTCCGGAATACCGTCGGTGTAAAGCAGGCACCAGTCGCCGCTCTTAAGGGGCAGGTCAACAGAAGAGTACGTTGCCCATGGAAATTTGCCGAGAAACAAGCCATTCTCTTCTATGGATCGTATCCCATCAGAGGAGGCACTCCAGAACAACAGGGGAGGGTGTCCAGCGCCTGCATACTTTAATGTTTTCTTTGCCATGTCGACGAAAAGGTATGCCGCTGTAACGTAATGATGCTGGAATTTGCCGCACAGCGTCTCGTTCAAACCCGATAATACCCGGGCTGGATCGGCAGCATGTGCAACTTGAGCGGCCAGTGCAATCTTCAGCATTGAAGCGATGAGCGCGGCGGGCATACCGTGTCCAGAGACGTCGGCAACCAGAATCCCCATGCGTTCTTTGTCGACAATAATGAAATCATAGAAGTCGCCTGCGACCGATGTCATGGGAATGTAGCGAGCAGCAATCTCCAGGCCTTCGAGGGTTGGGATCTCCGTTGGAAGAATTGACAGCTGGATTTCCCGCGCGGTCTCCATTTCCTTTTGGATCGTCTTCAATTGCTGCGCGAGTTGCTCGCGGATTCCGCGGAGCACTAGATGAGTTTCCACGCGCGCCATCACAACTGCCGGTGAAAACGGCTTGTGAATGTAATCGACCGCCCCGACCTGGAAGCCTCTTGTCTCATCTTCAATCTCGGTTTGCCCCGTAAGAAAGATCACAGGGATATCTTTTGTATCCGGATTTGATTTCAATCGCGAACATACCTCGTACCCGTCCATCTCAGGCATCATGACGTCGAGGAGAATGAGATCCGGATAAGGTAGTGTGCTGGCTAGTTCAAGTGCCTTCGCACCGTTGGTCGCTATCCGAATTCTGTATGTGTCTTTCAGAATTGAATTCACGACTTGAATGTTGGCCGGAGCATCATCTACCAAAAGAATGGTCTTTTTTTGATCTGGCTGATTCATTTCACTTCCCGTTTCGCGCTCACATCGTCAGTGATCTCATCAAGCGTTACGAGCGCTTTCTCAAAATCAAACTCACTGATGAAAGCGCCTAACGCATCTAGTTTGGATTTCTCCACAACTACTCCAACCGCTTCCTGAAGACGATGAAATACCTCTTCCGCAGCTCCGTCACTTGCCTGGAGCAGGCTTTTGAGTTGAGAGATCGCATCAGCTGTCGCTTCTCCATTGAACGGCGGCTGCACTTCGTCGCTTTTGTTGAACTGCGGTTCGTGCAATACGCGCTTGATGATGTCAACCTGAGTTCCAAGGATTGCTGCAAACTCGTCGAGCAGTGGGAGGACCGAGTCACTTCCGTCGCGAATTGCTTTTTCCAGGTTCTGAGCCGCAGACTGGACATCGGTTATTCCAAGATTTCCGGCGACGCCTTTCGCCGTATGAGCGACGCGTTCCGCCAGCTTGAGATCCCCGCTCGCAATTGCAGCCAGAATCTCGGAGGCGGCGTCGCCTTGTTTCGCGGCAAATTGCATCAGCAGATTGCGGTAGAGATGCTTGTTACCCGCAACGCGATTCAGGCCGTCCGCCATATTGATGCCTGCGATCTCCGGTAGTCTCTCCTCATCAGGGGTGCTTACGGTTTTTTCTTGCGCCTCGGCGGTTTGCTTTGGACGCGGTTTTGCCCATCGCAGCAAAGTGGAAAACAGGGTATCCGGATCAATCGGTTTCGGCACATGATCGTTCATGCCTGCATCGAGGCAGCGTTGGCGTTCTTCAACAAGAGCATGAGCGGTCATTGCGATAATTGGGAACTTCTGCAAACGTGGATCACTCCGCAGCAGCCTGGTTGCGGTGATACCGTCCATCTCGGGCATTTGCAGGTCCATGAACACCACATCGAATGGCGGAGGCCGATCGCCTTCAGTCAGGATTTTTACTGCTTCTCCACCATGATTGGCCAAGGTTACGATTGCTCCGGCGCTCTCCAGCAATTCCGTGGCAACCTGCTGGTTCATCTCGTTGTCTTCAACCAGCAGGATCCGGATGCCGGTCGCGTCGTGCAAAACGGCGTCGTCTTTTCTCGCGAGAGAACGGTGCTCCTCGGGCCCCGCAACACCGAACAAATCGACAAGAGTGTCATAGAGCAGCGACGAATTGACAGGCTTCAGCAAGTAGCTGTCGATTCCAATTTCCTCCGCTTTCGCCCGGATGTCGTCTCTTCCGAATGCTGTCACCATCACGATTTTTGGAATGTGCTGCAGCCGATCACTGCGCTTGATGATGCGGCTCGCCTCCAGACCGTCCATCCCTGGCATGTGCCAATCCATCAACACCAGTCGATAAGGATCCTGAGAATCTGCGGCCACGATTTCCCGCACGGCATCCTCCCCGGACGAAACCGATTCAGCTTTGAGCGCGAATACGCGTAGTGCATCGGTCAGAATCTCGCACGCCTGTGCGTTGTCATCGACAACGAGGGCGCGAACACCCGCCAGATCAGGGATGAAGCGTTTGTGTTTCTCTGCGGTTCCAATGCCGAACCAGGCATTGAAATGAAAGGTGCTGCCTACGCCAGGCTCACTTTCGGCCCAGATGTTACCCTCCATCATCTCTACCAAGCGCTTAGAAATTGATAGCCCGAGCCCGGTGCCGCCGTACTTTCGCGTCGTCGAGGTGTCCGCCTGCGCGAACGCTTGGAACAGGCGAGCGCTCTGCTCGGGTGTCATGCCTATGCCACTGTCGCGGACTGAGAACCTCACCTTGACGCGGTCTGCCAGCTGCTCTTCCAGAGCAACTGTCACTAGCACCTCGCCGCGTTCGGTGAACTTGACCGCGTTATTTACGAGGTTGATCAGAATTTGTCCAAGGCGTAGTGGGTCGCCGATCAGATTGGGCGGGATGTCGTGCTGTGGTGCGATCAAAAATTCGAGGTTCTTGTCGTGAGCCTTCTGACCAACAATCGTCGATAGATTGTCGAGGACGTTTTCCAGCCTGAAATCTGTCTTCTCGATATCAAGCTTGCCCGCTTCGATCTTGGAGAAATCGAGGATGTCGTTGATTATCCCAAGGAGCGCCTGCGCTGCAGATTTCACCTTCTTCAGATAGTCTTCCTGCTTAGGAGATAGTTGGGTCTTCAAAGCAAGATGTGTCATGCCGATGATGGCGTTCATCGGTGTTCGGATTTCATGGCTCATGTTGGCCAGAAAATCCGACTTGGCTTTTGTGGCCGCTTCTGCGGCTTCTTTCGCAACTGCCAGCTCTGCAGCCTGTACACGTGTCTGTTCCAGCAGTTTCCTCGTCTCAAGCTTGCTGAGAAGGATCTTGGTATTGAGCGCCACGGTGGGTAAGAGCGCGTCGAGAAGCGCCTGCTGGCGTGCTGACACTGCGACGGAAGGCGCCAACTCAATAACAGCCAGAACAGCGTCTTGATTGATCACCGGTACAAAGAGGACGCACGCAGGCGTCACGATCCCGACACCTGCAGAAACCTGGAGAGGCTCATCCGTCGTCGAAGCAATCTGAAGGGTACGTCGCTCGATAGCGGCTTGGCCCACCAGGGCCTCGCCAAGCGCAAACTCCCGCGGTTTTGTCGAAATATCCGTTGCGAATGCGCCGACGCGAGCGAAGCGCGCACGGTCTTGTTCAGCTAGATAGAACGCGCCATACAGGAGATTGAACGACTCCGAGATCCGCGAGAGCAGGATTGTAGCGAACTCCGCTGAGTCGTCTGCTGATTGCAGTCGCTCAACCGTGGCAGCGACCTCAGCTTTGACCCATCCCTGCGTCTCGCGCTCTCGGGCGGCGGCCTGCAAGGCCTGCAAGGCACGGCTCATCTCGCCAATCTCATTGGGGCGGTGGAGATTGGTGATTGGTTCATCCAGACGTCCAGCCACCACATCCAGAATGCGGCCGCGGAATGATAACACCACCTTCACCACCTCGACCTGTACGATCGTGAGCGCAAGAATAAAGGATGCGGTCAGACCAAGTGTTATTACGATCCACGTGAACAGAATTGTGCGATGGGTCCTAAGAGTGAGTTCCTCCGATCGTTGGTCAAGTGTCGACCTCAACCCATCATCCAACTGGATCAGAGCTTGTCGGGCCTTGAGCAATTCAGGGTCTAATTTCCCACGCATCAGTTGCATGGCCTTGACGTTGTCACTGGCCAAGGTTGCGGCTCGTACAGGCCGTGAATCAGAGACCACCAGATCGAATTGGGTAGTAGCGACGTCAATCGTGCTTCCAAGATTTAGACTGGCACGCTTCGCTTCGTCGACGGACTCGTGAAATTGTGTCACAGTCTCTTCGAGATGCGCGTCGATCACCTCCATCGTGTCGACGTCAGTTTCTGCAATCTCCTTATACAGGAGAAGCCCGAATTGAGTGCTTAGTGAACGAGCAATGGTCAGATCGTGAAGTGCTTTGACATCGTTGTTGATCAGGTTGCTGTACCAACCGTCGATTCTCTGCATTTCGATCGATGCATACGTCGCCCCTACGATAACCATGACGACCAGCGGGAGCAGGGCAATTAGAACCTTGGTCCGAATCTTGAAGTTAGCCAGCAGACTCATTGAAAGCTCCGATCTAGAGAATCGGAAGTGCTGCTCCCGACGATGGACCATTGTAGCTGCGAAAGAGGAGTTTCGACCTATTGAACTTCCGTTTACCAAAACTAAGGAGACTGCAACGGCCAATCATCGTTCAAGAAGAGCGTTTGAAGATATAAGATGGGCTGCTTCGACCTTGATTACGTTGGACAAGTTGATTGCTGACGTGACAGCCGTGCTGATGAGGTTGCATGATGTCTAAATGGGAATCAGATTACAGGGACCAGCGCCAATTTCACGCAGACGATTTCTTAAGACAGGTTCTCTTGCGGCTGGAGCGTTCGCCGGCAGATTATCCGGCCGTAATGCCTGGGGAGCAGAGACGACAATCGCGCCTCTCGCCGAGTTTAGCTACGGCGACGTGTTGATTTCGAGCGACCTGCCCGAGTCGCAACTGATGAACACCCATGCGGTGTTAATGGAGCTGAGTGAAGACAGTCTACTGAAGCCATTCAGGCAGATGTCTGGAATGCCGGCACCCGGCGAGGATCTCGGTGGATGGTACCAATACAATCCCGATTATGACTATCGCACAGGTTTTGATACAGGGTTTGCGCCTGCGTGCACATTTGGACAATGGGTATCTGCGTTAGCTCGCGTCTTCGCCATTACTGGCGATCAGGCGACGCGAGACAAAGTACTGAGATTAAACCAGCTATACGCGCAAACTATCACCGACGATTTCTACACTAAGAATCGCTTTCCAGCGTACACCTACGACAAGCTGTTGCTAGGATTGCTCGATTCGCACACATACGTGAAGGATCCAGCAGCACTATCAATTCTAGAGCAAACAACGAATACAGCCTTGCCACACCTCCCTGGACATGCCGTAGAGCACGACGTCCCTTGGCGAACAGACAAGCCCAAGGACGATGCTTCATGGACATGGGACGAATCGTACACAATGCCGGAGAATCTCTTCCTGGCATACCAACGCGGCGCTGGGCGACGGTACTACGATCTCGGACTACAGTACCTTGATGACGAGACCTGGTTTGATCCGCTTTCGCGAAATGAAAACGTGCTGAAGGGCAGGCATGCGTATAGTTATGTGAACTCGCTAAGCTCGGCAATGATGGCTTACCTGGTTGCGGGAAGCGAAAAGCATCTGCACGCGGCGAAGAATGCTTTTGCGATGTTGCAGGAGCAGAGCTACGCAACAGGTGGGTGGGGGCCGGATGAGGCATTGCGTGCGCCTGACAGCAACGATGTATTCGACAGCTTGACGAACACCCACCACAGCTTTGAGACTCCCTGCGGTTCGTACGCCCACTTCAAGCTCACGCGGTATCTGTTGCGGGTAACCCGCGACTCTCGCTACGGCGACAGCATGGAGCGTGTGATGTACAACACCGTGTTAGGAGCGAAACCTTTGCAGAGTGATGGTGAGAACTTTTACTATGCCGACTACAACTTTGATGGGAAGCGCGTCTATAAGCAGGCTCGCTGGGCATGCTGCTCGGGCACGCTGCCGCAGGTGGCAGCAGATTACCAAATCAACGCCTATTTCCGCGGCCCCCAAGCTGTATATGTGAATCTTTATGTGCCTTCGACGCTGCGATGGGCCGAAAATGGGGCTAGTCTCTCAATCACGCAAGAGAGCAACTACCCGTATGAGGATCATGTAACTTTTACGGTTACAAGCTCAATGCCGACAGAATTAACGCTACACTTCCGCATTCCTGCATGGGCGGAGGGCTCGTCGATTTCAGTGAATGGGTTCAGGAAAACCGGGATCTCAGTTCCCGGAAAATTCGCAGCAATACGCCGCGAGTGGAAGACTGGTGACCGCATTGAGCTTGAACTCCCGCTGAAAATGCGATTGGAGATGATTGATGCGCGGCACGCTGAAACGGTAGCTCTGCTACAAGGACCGCTGGTGCTGATGGCTGTGAAGCAGGATCAGGACGGGCCATTGCCCAAGGTGACACGCGCAGAATTGCTCGCGGCCAAACGCATGAGCCAACGTGAGTGGCGGGTGGATTCGGCAAGTGGCCCAATGACGATGCTGTCCTTTACGTCATTAGGTGAGCGGCCCTATACGACATATTTGAAGGTAAGTTGACCCTGCTTACTATTTGTCATGGTGCCGATTGAAGATTCCTGTCTCATGGCTCGAACGAGGGCGGCGCATCTTCGGCTTTGGTTCCCCATTGCTTATCCGGTGTTCCGCTCAGCTCAAATTCCAGCGTCCCGCCGTGCTCCACAAAATTCTCTGGCAGCCAGGTCTTCATCGTGCTCTCTCCATTCACCTTCAGGCTTTGCACGTAAGGTGCATTGGTTCCAGCACCGTGCGCTTTCACGACGATATCGCCTGCGGCGCGCCGGATGTGTATCGCCGTAAACAACGGACTCCCAAGCACTAGTTCCGCGCGCCCTGGAATCTCCGGATACATGCCCATCGCTGACCACACATACCACGACGACATCTCACCCAGGTCGTCATTGCCAGGCATGCCCTTTGGGGAGTTTGTCCAGATGGTGTTCAGTACCCGGCGCACAGCTTCCTGCGTCTTCCACGGCTGCCCCAGAAAATCGAATAGCCACGGCGTCTCAATGGAAGGCTCGTTGCTCAACTCTGCGTGCAGGCCGCCGGACTGTGTTACCGCCAGGCTGCCATCCGGGTTGTAGAAGAATGCATTCAAGCGCTGGCTCGCTTTTTCCATCCCGCCCAGCATTGTGAACAGCCCCTTCTCATTGAAGGGCACCATCCACAGGTACTGTGCGGCGCTGCCTTCCACGAAGCCATCGTCGGACGCGGGATCAAACTTCGGCCATGTGCCGTCGGCATTGCGATTCTGGATATAGCTACCCTCCGGCGTCGCCTGCGGGTTAAAAATGTTCTTCCAGTACTGCGCCCGCTCCAGGAACTGTCTGCGCGTTGTGTCATCGCCCATGCGGCGCGCCAGCTCCGACACAGCGAAATCCGCCGTAGCGTCTTCCAGAGTGTCTGCTGCCGGCCCCCAGGCATTTGCGCCTACGGGGATGTAATGCAGCTTTAACCATTGATCGAGAGAGGGTCGCTGCCCCACGCACTCGACTTCGCATCCCTCATTGCTCAGGTCATGTGCAGTTGGCACGATAGCCGCCTGTAACAGCGATTTGTAGGCGGCCTTCGTATCGAAGTTTGTGCCGCCGAAGGCCAGAATGTCGGCAATCGCCGGTGCTGCCGGGTCGCCGTTCATGACGTGGGTGATTCCCGAGTTATGCGTCCAGCGGTCCCACTCGCCTCCGTTCTGGTTCGCTTGGTTCAGTAATGATTGGGCGAAGTCTCCGGCTATCTCGGGCTCCAGCAAAGTCAGTAATTGTAACTGTGAACGGTACACATCCCAGCCGGAGAAGGTGCTGTACTGCGCCTTTTGCGGTGCAGCGACTGTGTGCACCTTTCCGTCCATGCCTGTGTAGTGGCCGTCTGCGTCGCTGTACAGGTTCTCGCCCATGAGTGTGTGGTAGAGAGCAGTGTAGAAGACCACCTGCTCGTCATGCGTGCCGCCTTCGATCTCGATGCGGCTCAGCGCATTCTTCCAGGCTACGTGTGCCGTCTCGCGCACTGTCTCAAACGTGGTTCCCGCAGGATTCTCTGCGCGCAAATTCGCCTCGGCATTTTCTTTGCTCACATACGAAATGCCAACGCTCACACCTACGCTTGCAGACTTTGAAGTGTCGAGTACCATCCATCCGCCCGATCCCTTTCCTGGGGGGACGAATCCCTTTGGGCCGTAAGTCGTGCCACCGTGCGCTTCCTTCGACTTCGGTCGCGCGACCGAATCCTGCCAAGTGCCAATGCTCAAGAACGGCGCATCGAAATGCGCCACAAAATACAGCGTGTAGTAACTACGGCGGTCGGCGGTGCCGAGATATCCACAGAAGTTGCCGCTAGTCACTGATCCTGAAACTGTTCGGTTTGCCGCGTCAATCTTTACACGCGCGTCCGTGCTTCCGGTTTCGGAATACGCGGTACGCACGAGCATGACCGCCGGCTTGCCTGCGGGGTAAGTGAAGCGTCCCGACCCGGTGCGGAGCGTGGTCGTCAATTCCGTCGTCACGCCATTCGCGAGCTTAACCTTGTAATAGCCGACCTTTGCCGTCTCCTCGTCATGTGAAAATGTGCTGCCATAAATTTCTGCGCCTGCATCGTCTGCCGGCGATGAGGTCACCTCGCCGACATACGGCATAAACGGAATATCACCGCTGGCGCCGGCGCAACCCGTGCCCATCAGGTGCGTTAATGAAAATCCGCTGATACGATTAGCCGAATACTCATAGCCGCCCGGAGCCGCGGGACGCCCACGGTCGTCGTGCATCGACCCGGGCACGCCCTGCACCTGCTGCCGCGGACGGTTCCGCGGTTCTTCCGGGCTCCACGCAAACATGCCCAGTGGCAATGTTACGCCTGGGTAGTCGTTGCCTCCATTCGTCGTCCCGATCAGCGGATTCACCAGCGCCGCCGGATCGCCTCCCACATTGTCACTTGCTTGCGTCCACGCAGTTGCCGCGCCCACCGCTAACAAGATCAACAACCCAGCCGACCACCCAATCCACCGATCGCTCCACTCCACCTTGCGCATCATCACTCCCAACAGGATCTGCACGCGGAAAATTCACCGCAGGCTCTGGTTGCATTGTAGATGGCAAGTATTTGAGGCAGTCAGCCTTGAGAATCGCTTCCAGCAAATAAGAACTTGAAAATCCCTAGCGCGAAAGCTTGTAATGGCCACGGACCTTGTATGGGCAGACTGCACAAGTCCTGAAAATCATCGAGGAGAATCAAAACTATGAATAAGGCGCTCTTTTCGCGGCGCGATTTTTTGCAGACTACTGCCGGCGTCGCGGGTGCTTCTCTGATCTCCGGATCCAACTTCCTTAGTGCCGAGCCAATTCCTTCCGCATCGCAAGCGGTTCCTGCAAGTGATCGGGTTCGTTTTGGAATCATCGGCGTTGGGATGGAAGGCTCAGGACTGCTGACAACAGCCGTGCAGCTTCGCGGAGTGGAGTGCGTAGCCGCAGCCGATCTATACGACGGCCGCCACGAACTCGCAAAGGAGATCGTCGGTAAACCAATCCGGACGACCCGCCGTTATCAGGAACTGCTCGATTCAAAAGATATCGACGCGGTCATTGTGGCTGTTCCCGATCATTGGCACAAACAGGTAGTGGTTGATGCCCTGGCCGCAGGCAAGGATGTGTATTGTGAAAAGCCCATGTCCCACAATCCGGCGGATGGAGTGGCGATGGTCGCGGCTGCGAAGAAGACGGATCGAATTGTTCAGATAGGCGCGCAGCGCACGAGCTCAGTTCTTTGCGCGAAAGCGAAGGAACTCTATGAGAAGGGCGCGATAGGAGAGCTGAATCTGGTCGAAGCAACTTACGGGCGCAACGATCCCAATGGCGCCTGGGAATATCCTCCTCCACCGGACTTGTCGACCGAGAACCTGGATTGGAATACATGGCTGGGAACAGCGCCGAAGATACCTTTGGATCCAAAGGTCTTCGCACGCTGGCGCTGCTGGAAGGAGTACGGAACGGGGGTTGCCGGAGACCTGCTCGTTCATCTGATCAGCGGCATGCAGTTTGTCCTGGGCATCAATGAGGCTCCGAAGCGAGTGTCGGCATTTGGAGGCATTTATCAATGGAAGGACGGACGCAATATGCCGGACGTGCATCCCGTTCTCTTTGAATACGGCGGCATCCCTGTGTATATGCGGTTGACGCTCGCCTGTGAATCCACCGAAGTCACGCGCTTTCAGGGACACAAAGGTGCTATCGAACTCCGCGAGTTCAGTGTTACGTATATCCCGCAGGCTGGGGTCGATCTTTCTCCAAGTTACTACTCAGCATCGTTTCCAGCCAGCATGAGGAACGCCTACGTCAAGCAATGGCACGAGGAGCACGATCCCATACCTGGTCAGGAACCCGCACCGGAGTCGATCACTTTCAACGGAAACGACTATGACGACCTCAAGCCGCATCTCTGGAAGTTCTTCGAAGCGGTTCGGTCGCGCAAGCCGGTTGTGCAGGATGCAGTTTTCGGTCACCACGCAGCATTGGCTTGTCACCTTGCGAATGAGTCCTATTTCCGTAAGAATCCGGTGTGCTGGGATGAGACTTCTCAGACGATCAAATCGCTTGGATGAGTGGAACTCACCAGCAGAGTTCTCACGGCTCATCAAGTTCATTCCACAGGTCAAGCCAAGAGCAAAGGAGTTCTGATTTCGTGAAATTGCAGAGGATCGGCTTCATCACAGTTACAGCCATTGCAATGATCTTTGCCGGCACCTTGATGCGTGCCCAGGCAGCGAGTTCCGGTAGCAGTTCGTCTTCAGCCGGGCCTTTTCTTGGACGGTGGGATCTTACCCTGAAGTCTCCAGATCGAGACTATCCTTCATGGCTGGAGATACGGCAGGAAGATGGCCAACTGAAGGCGCAGATGGTTGGCCGTTGGGGAAATGCAAGGCCCTTGCCCAAAGTTGAGGTGTCGGATGGCCAGCTTACCTTTGTTTCTCCAAAAGACGAAGAAGGCAGCAAGACAGACCTGGTATTTCAAGCTAGGCTGACAGGCAAAACGCTGACAGGCACAGTCAATGGTCCGGACGGGAAGACATGGCAATGGGTTGGGGTAAAGGCGCCTGCTCTTGTGAAAACAGGCGAACCGAAGTGGGGTAAGCCAATTCAGTTATTCAATGGAAAAGACCTGACCGGATGGAAGATGAGCGCCCCTGGTCCGCCTGTGTGGACAGCGAAGGATGGAAACCTTGTCAGCCCCGGAAACGGTCCCGAGCTGATCAGCGACACGAAGTTCCAGGACTTCAAGCTGCATCTTGAATTTAACTGCGGCAAGGATTCGAACAGCGGAGTCTATATCCGTGGCCGCTACGAGGTGCAGATTGAGACTGAGTCGGAAGCAGAGCCGCCAAGTCACCATACGGGAGGAGTCTATGGTTTTCTTGCTCCGTCCCCGGAACTGGCTCGCACGCCGGATGTTTGGCAGACGTTCGATATCACTCTGATTGGGCGCAGAGTCACGGTTGTTCTGAACGGCAAGACGGTCATCGATAACCAGGAGATCCCCGGTATTACAGGAGGCGCGGTGGACAGTCACGAAGGAATGCCCGGGCCGATCTACCTGCAAGGCAGCGAAAAGGGTCACGTCGCCTTTCGCAATATCGTGATTACGCCATCACAGTAAGTGCCTTCGCATTGAGAATTCTGGAGAGTCCAGACAGGGTGGTGCAAACGACTCTTCAGACTCCTTGGATTAGGTTTCATCAGAGATAAGCAGTGTTGAGGGACTGAATGACCCGGTTTTTGCAGGACATACTCCGCCAGCCTGATGAGCTGCTGCGAGTGATCGATCATCTGAACGGGACAGAACGAAAACTGCTTGAATCAGCGGCGGACGTGATACGTAGCGCTCGCCACGTCTACGTTACCGGAATCGGCGCCAGTTGGAACGCAGCGTTGAGTGCAGGATCGATCTTCCATGCCGGCGGTCTGCCTGTGTATATGCTCGACGCAGCAGAGTTGCTGCAGTTCAGCAAAATTCCTTCGGATGCAACGATCCTGGTTCTCTCTCGCAGCGGTCGAAGCATTGAGATTGTGAAATTGCTGGCCAAGGCCCGCGCGGCTGGCGCGACTGTGATCGGTGTAACCAATTTTGAAGATGGTCCATTGGCGAAGGAGGCCGAGATCCCCTTGGTGATTCCGGTCAAAGCTGACCACGGCATCTCTGTGAATACTTATTCTGCACTGGCGGTTGCGGCAGCATCCATAGCCAGTGCAGCGGTAAGTTCTTTCGATGAGGACATCGCAGCTGCGCTCTCCTCTACTGTTGCCGAGACGGCGAAGAGCATCACAGAGTGGCGGGACCTGCTGGCGGATACCTCGTGGCTCCTGCCGGGTGTGCCTTATTACTTCATGGCACGCGGCTCTAGCTTGGCAAGCGCTTATGAGGCCGGCCTTCTTTGGGAAGAGGGTGCGAAATTGCCGGCAACCGCGATGGGAACTGGTAGCTTTCGGCATGGACCGCAGGAAGTGATGATGAAGGACGTGCGAATCGCAATCTGGATCGACGGAGAGCAGATGCGCGACCAAGACCTGGCGGTAGCACATGACTTGCGAGACTTAGGCGCTTCGGTGATGCTGACCGGTCACGACTTACCAAAAGACGCCGCGGACCTGATCTTTCAGCTTCCTCGATCACCTGTGCATTGGCAGTTCCTGACGGACGTTATCCCGGCACAACTTGCGGCAGAGCGCCTGGCGCAGCTTGCCGGCGTCGATTGTGACTCATTCCGCTTTGCTTCCTACATCGTCGAAGATGATTACGGACTTCAGACCGGCGGAAGTACGTCTTCAACAAGGATGGAATCAAAAGTGAGTGAAACATAGTTGAGTTATCTATGAGGCAATTGGATCGGTTCGCACTGGACAGGAAGCACGTCTGCCAATGATCGGATTTTCAGGATAGTGTATGGCTCGAAATCGATACATGGTCTTCCTGGTCCTGCTTACGTTCTTTGTCATATCTCTGCTCACGAATATCCTCGGGCCGATCGTGCCGGATATCATCAGTAACTTCCGTGTAAGTTTGACCGCCGCTGGATTTCTGGTTTTCTCTTTCTTCATTGCTTACGGAGTGATGTCGATCCCGGCTGGATTCCTGGTTGAGCGCTTCAGGGAAAAGCCTGTGATGATTTGGGCCTTTGTGGCCGCAGCGATTGGCTCCATCAGTTTTGCGCTCTTTCCGACCTATAAAGTGGCGGTGGTTTCTTTGTTTCTGATTGGCACGGGAATGGCGATTCTGCAGGTTGCTATCAATCCTTTACTGCGCGTCTCAGGCGGAGAAGAACACTTTGCCTTCAACGAAGTGCTGGCTCAGCTGTTCTTTGGTACCGCGTCGTTTATTAGTCCGCATATCTATTCCTATTTAGTACTGAACCTGCGTCCCAGCTTGCAGGATTCGAACCTGCTGCTCCTAGGGCTGAGAAAGATCACTCCTGCTGCGTTACCGTGGGTCTCCCTCTACTGGATCTTCAGCGCGATTGCGGTTGCGATGGTTCTGGTGCTGTGCGTGTCGAGGTTTCCACGCGTCCAGCATACGGATGAGGAACGCCCTGGCACGCTCGAGATGTACAGAAGCCTGATACGCAAGCGGCTGGTGTGGTTGTATTTCCTCGCCATCTTTGCCTACGTCGGTTGCGAACAGGGTTCAGCCAACTGGATTTCGCAGTTCCTCAGCCAGTATCACGGCTTTGATCCTCATACTACCGGCGCTCGCGCGGTCTCGTGGTTCTGGGGGCTGATGACTTCCGGCTGTCTGGCCGGAGTGTTGCTGCTGAAGGTATTCGATAGCCGGCGCGTGTTGATTGGAGCTTCCACTGGCGCTCTCTGCTTTCTTTCTCTGGCGCTTTTCGGTCCTGCCGGAATATCGGCTGTCGCCTTTCCACTGGTCGGTTTGTTCGCTTCGGTGATGTGGCCGATCCTGATTTCGCTGGCGCTCAATTCGGTTGCGCAGTACCACGGTTCTTTCACAGGCATTCTTGCGACTGGGATCATGGGCGGCGCTGTGATGCCAGCTGTCATCGGGCGAATTGGCGATCAATTTGGATTGAGAAATGGACTGATCCTTCTTTACCTGACCTTCGGCTTTATTTTCAGCGTTGGGTTCTGGGCGAAACCGCTCGTCAACAATGCGACGATTCGCTTAAAGAAGACAGATCTTTCCACTGCCGCTTGAAGTGCGAGGCCAGTTCAACAAGTTCAGGGAATTACTACGCCAATGCGACGTGTGGCTGCCGGAATAATTCTGCACCGAAAACAGGATTTAGGCTGCACCACTGGTGCAAGATAATTCCTGTATTCCACTTCTTGTAGACCTGCACACTTCAGTAACAACCAAAGAGACCAAAGACTTGTGATAAGGTGCTTTTGCCTCTCCCATATTTCTTAGCGAGGCCACTTTGAGCACCATCTTGTCTACACCTACAGCTACGACGGCGCGCCGCCGATGCCGGTCATTCGGCAACTTGACTTCGCACAGTGGGGAGCAGTTCATCAGGTGCGCGAAGCCGATGTATCGTTCCTCAGGATCTTAGACAGAGAGATCAGGCTTCTGTAGCTTGCATGGATGTCCGGTACGGGTCTTTTGACCACTTGTCAGCGGTGCTGCCCGGCAGCTTTAGCGAAATGCCGATCATCCAAACGATGCTGATAAAGCGGCCCACCGGAATGAAATAGCCAGCCGTGAAGGTCAGTACCGTGAGGGAAGCCAGTTCGCATGAGGTCGCGACCACGATGCCGAGCCACATAAGCCAATGCGGGATTTGTTTGTTGAGACCCGCAACTACGGATACCCCGACGATAAAAAGCCCCAGGAAGACAGCAAAACCAGGCCCACCTCCATCGAAGGTCAGCGCCTGCAGTGCGGTCACCGCACCGCTGGCTTCCGCAACTCCGGGCCTGGTAAGAGACCAGCTCGTCAGGGCGGAGAAGGTCAGCATCGTGGTCGTTCCAATACCGCCGAAGGAAGCAATTTGTACTCCCACAGCCCGAATGCCAAGCAACCGGAGACGGCTGACACAGGCAGCCATGAAGATGCCGAGTGAGAGCGCAGAAATTAATTCACAGAAGGAACCCCACTTGATCGCCCAACTGTTCTTTGCCATGAAGCTAACGGCGGAAGAGTCATGAGGAATGTGGAAGGCCGCGCTCAGCTTCGAACCTCCGGCAAAGAGGAGCAGCACATAGACGATGGTAAGGAGCAAAAGAGATAAGCTTGTATGGCGTTTTCCCGACATGAGTGATCTCCGAATGATTCGCATCGATAACAGGTTTTTTTAGCGTGCTCCCGCTGTATCGGAAACAGAGGTAGGAGAGCGACTGTGGTAAACCCTGGCAAGCCACGCATCGAATTGCTTTCCCGGCAAGGTGATCGAACCTTGCACGCGGCGCTGCTCTGAAGAGAGACTCACGATCTGTGGACGGAATGTCTGCGACAAACTGATTTGCAACAGATGCGGTTGCGCTAACACCGATGCGAGATATGCCGACTGCGGGTTGTTATCAGTGCGAAGTGCGAAATCCACACGGGCTTTGGGTCCATAATGGATACCCACTGTTAGATCGTTCGCGCCGTCCAATATATGTGCCCACGGAGCGTGCAATTGTTCAGCCGCAATATGTCTGGCAAGCATCGGCGATGACATGACGAGCACGTTCCAGGAATTTACATCCGGAGGCAACTGCGCCAGCCGGTTTAATAGGAGTGTGTCGGCTGACGCGTGTGCAGCATTGCGCTCCAACGCCTTCTTGACTAGCCACGGCGTTCCAAAGATCGCTATTCGGTCATTGAGAATCGCCATCCAGCGCGTATCCAGCATCTCTTGCTGTTCGCGCGCAAAGGGTTTCACAAGGAGTACCTTTTCACCCTCGTATTCGCTTGTTGCCAAGCCGTTCCGTGCTGCCGCGCGAAAGATGTATTCCCGATCGAAGCGACCTGCAACCAATAGCAGATGTTCTGTCAATTCTTCCCGTGAAGAAGATGCAGCGACCTCAATGACCTCATCGACTTCTCTATGAGCATCCACTCCAACCAAGGACACCCAATCGTAAAAATCGAGATTGTTGTTATGTGTGACTAGAAGCAAGCGGCCTTTTGAGCCTGGGTTGTGCGGGTCTTCGATACCCGCTACGATTTGGGCGCCGGCTGGAACTAGTGGCAG
This sequence comes from Alloacidobacterium dinghuense, assembly GCF_014274465.1. NCBI lineage: Bacteria > Pseudomonadati > Acidobacteriota > Terriglobia > Terriglobales > Acidobacteriaceae > Alloacidobacterium > Alloacidobacterium dinghuense. Next base: position 384,179 of record NZ_CP060394.1, read on the forward strand.
CAAGTTGCTGTCCAGAGGTGAAGCAAAGCCATGAATTGGAAGTGCGACAATCAAGGCCACGAAATAAGAGGATTTTCTAGGTAGCGAAAGCATTGGTTGTCCTCACTCTCTGCCTGAAGCACTGCCCAACCGGTCTGCCATTTTATCCAGTCGCAAGTGCCACCGTTTCTGAAGTTCATCTGCCTGGGTGCGCTGAACAGGGGTTAGCACCGATGTGTAGATCTTCGAGCTCAGCTGTTCTTTCTCAATGAGCAGCTTTGCAATGGTTGCGCCCTGGCGAGAGGCAATTTCCTGGACTTTGTCTACATCCTGATTTTCCTCGACTGTGGCTGCATCCATTTCTCTGACTTCGGCTGCAGCCTCGTGAACAAGCGCCGAGATTGTCGGACGTTCAGCCTGCCAGAGAGATTTGATCTGTGATATTTGCGTGTTGCTCAAATCCAATTCGTGTGCCACGTAGCCGAGAGGACCGGGATGGCGTAATCCGCGACCACACCACCCGTGCCAGCCTCGTGTCTCTGCTCGAACAATGGTGATACCAGTTACAACGAGCGCTAAAATTATGCTTGCCCAGATTACTTTTCGCTTCATATCAGGCACCTCTTCGCCACATTTCGATTCCAGCACTCAAGGCCCAAGCGTGCGATAAAGATTGGTTAAGCAGGGTAAAGTTTTGTAAAGGCTGGCGCTGTGGTCAGGGGGTTTGGACTAGTATCGAATCTGCGGTAGCTGCGCAGAATGGATCGAGTCCTTATCGTCGATGATGATGTCGAACTGTGCGAGCTCCTCTCCGAGCGTCTGAGCACCGAAGGTTTCGCAATTGAGACAGTGCAGGATGGTCCACACGGCCTTGAGCGGGCGCTATCACAGGAACATGCTCTTGTTGTCCTTGACCTGATGCTCCCCGGCATGGGCGGCCTCGATCTATTGCGCCGCCTGCGAGCGCGGTCTCCTGTTCCCGTGTTGATCTTGACTGCCCGGGGTGATGACATTGAACGGATTCTCGGGTTGGAGGTTGGAGCGGACGATTATCTGCCTAAGCCATTCAACGCACGAGAACTCATTGCACGCATTCGCGCGATTCTGCGGCGCACTCATCGCGTCAACGCGGCAGCCGATCCATTGATTGTCGGCGATATACGACTCGATCCCGCAAGGCACGAGGCCCGATTGCAAAGCTCTCTATTGAACCTGACCACCGTGGAATTTACGTTGCTCGAAATGTTGTTGCTGCATGCCGGACATGTCGTGACCCGCGAGCAACTCACGGAGACTGTGCTCGGCCGCAAGCTCGGCCCTTTCGATCGTGTCATCGATGTGCATATCAGCAATATCCGCAAGAAGCTTGGTTCGAACCATGGGGGTGAACGAATCAAAGCTGTCCGTGGCAGTGGCTATCTCCTCGTGGCGCGATCCGAGGCAGAATGAAGATCCCGATGCGTAGCCTTTTCCTAAAGATATTTCTCTGGTTCTGGGCGACAGCGATTGCTACAGGCATCGCGTTGATTATTACATTTGTCTTCGGCCCAGGAAGCGTTCCTTCGCGATGGCATTCGAGCTTGACGGACACTGCGCGATCATCCGGCATGATCGCGCTCGCAGAACTTGAACGGGGAGGCGTTCCAGCCGCATCGACTTACATCGAAAGGTTTGAACGCGATACGCAACTGCGAGCGTGTCTTTTTGATTTAAACGGACAACCCATCGCTGGAAAAGACTGCGGGACCTTTGCCGATATGAGGTCTCATGTAACAGCCACAGGAGCGTCCGACTTCGCTATCAAATACGGCATCGTTCGTGTTGCGTTGATACTCCCGGGCAGCGGCGCACGGGAGTATATTTTTGCCACTGAACTTCCTGCCGGACCTCGCGCCGCCTTGGGCGTCGATTGGGCAGCCATTGCCTTGCGATGGGGTGTCGCTTTGCTTGTCTCCGGAGGTATCTGTTACCTGCTCACCCGCTATCTCACTACGCCGATCCTGCACTTGCGAGAAGCATCTCAACAGCTGGCCGCCGGAGATTTAAGTACTCGTGCAACTGAGAAGATCGCGCGCCGGCACGACGAATTGGGAGCGCTGGTGCGCGACTTCAACGTCATGGCAGACCGCATCGCGGAGCTCGTCGCACGTCAACGTCAGCTCATCTACGATGTCTCTCATGAACTGCGCTCGCCATTAGCCAGGCTGAACGTGGCGCTCGATCTTGGACGCCGAAAAAAGGGGAACGATCCCGCCTTCGACCATATGGAACGTGACATCGAGCGGCTCAACGAGATGATCGGGCGATTGTTGACCATCGCGAGGCTTGATACCTCTGCAATCCCGGTTGAAATGGCAACAGTGAATGCAACCGAACTCGTATCTCAGATTGTTCATGACGCTGGATTCGAGTCGCAGAAACGGAATGTGGTTGTGACATTGAAAGCCCAGGAACAGCATTTCGTGCACGCGAATGCAGAGCTTCTGCACAGTGCGATCGAAAATGTAGTGCGAAATGCGATTCATTACACGGCAGACGGGACGACAGTCGAAGTCGCCCTTCAACGCGAGGAAATGGATGGCTCATGTTTTGTCTCCTTGACCATCCGTGATTACGGGCCTGGAGTTTGTGAGTCTGATCTCGGCAACATATTCCAGCCCTTCTATCGGGTCGCGGATGCGCGGGATCGTAGATCGGGAGGTGCTGGCTTAGGTTTGGCGATTGCCGATCGGGTAATCCGAAGCCATAAAGGAACGATCCGTGCCGAAAACGCTATGCCACACGGCTTGCAAATCAATATCTCGTTGCCAGAGTTGTTAGAGGACAATGCTGCTCGCTTCATCGCTTCCGTGTTCTCGCCAAATTGACCTTTGAGAATGGGTGTCTTCCTAAGAGGTGATCTTATGAGTGCGTCGAACACAATTTCAAGGATCGGTGCAGCTTTCTACATTATCTGGGCCTGCTTGCATCTTCTGGCCGCATATTCGGTATACGTGCTTGGTCGATCGTTGGATTCTTCAATGGTGCGAGGCCGAGTATTCCAAGATGCATGGAACCTCCTCTTCTTTTCGATCATTGCCATTTCCGTGGCTGCGACGTTGAACTGGCGGAACAGCGTGTGGGGGTATTGGATCAACTTCGCTACTGTAGGCATCGCGGATACCGGCTTTATCTTCTTCGTCCTTGTTCCCGGTTATTCGCCCGTCTGGCCTAGCATTCTAGGCCCTGTATTTTGGGTGCTAGCGACGATTTTCTCGACAATCGCTCTACTGACAGGAACCAAAGGCGTGACATGGAGTTCCACGGGCGACATCACCGAGCCTAAGCACGCGCAATAGTTGTGGTTCGTGATCGAATCGATGAAACCAGAGCGAAAGTAGGTGGAAAAATGAATACTTTTCTGTGGGTAGTCCAAGCATTGCTTGCCGTGGTATTCCTGTTCGCTGGTGGGATGAAGTTCTTCGGCATCGAAAAGGTTCTCAAAGACGCGGCACCAGGACCCGGCAAGCTGAGCTTAACAAGGCCGATGTTGCATTTTATCGGCGTCTCCGAACTTGGCGGCAGTTTAGGCGTGATCCTGCCTACGTTGACAGGGGTAATGCCGCAACTGACGCCGGCAGCTGCAGCCGGTCTAACGGTCGTCATGATCCTCGCCACGGGTTTTCATATTCAGCGCAAAGATCCAGCATCCAAGACCATCACAACGTTGGTCCTCTCGGCCTTATGTACATTCGTGGCATACAGTAATTCGGCTAAGTGAACGGAAGCTTCTCCAAAACGTACTTAACGAGACCGGCGGAAATAAGGCTGATGCGGCGCGTAGACTGGGAATTCAGCGAAGGCTTCTCTACGAAAAGATGAAAGCGCTTGGCATGGAATCGAGCGAATAACGGGGAGCACGTTTGCCCGAACTTCCGGCGATTCAGCAATGCGAATTGAATTGGCTCGTTTCTGGTTCTTCTTCGCTCCGCAGTCAACATCGGACACGTCGATGCAGCATCCAAATCGTTGATATATTTGGCGTCCCCGGAGGGATTCGAACCCTCGTTGCTGCCGTGAAAGCGCGGCCCCTGCACGACCTTAAAGGACTTACAAGAGGCGGACGACCTCTAAGTCGTTGGAAATCCCCGGTTGCGGGAGCAAGACCGTAGCGTAATCCGTAGTGCAACGCAGTCGAGATGAGGGGAGGATCACTATGATGAGACGGTGCTCCCTGCTTTGCAAGCTCCTCCGTGCGCTGCTGAGGGTCCATATTATTGAGGTCGACTCCAATCTCCTGTACGGCCGTTCTCACCTCAGCGTCCAGATGCTAGGTTCTGTGCCCGCCGAAAATGACATGTGCCTGCTGTGGGGGTTGGCGAGTTGATCGAATCAAGAATTCCCGCAGATTCGTAACTTTCTCAGTTTTGGCTAATCAGACGCACTGTGGATGAATGGATCGTCGGCGCTGTTATCGCTGAGGGAGATGATCCGCTAAGCGTCTGGATTTCTGAGGCTCGTACCCGGAAAAGCCTCTCGTCGCAGCTCGCCGATTTTCGGCAGGCACGTGGCGGAGAGCACTGTCGGTTCAGTTCACAAATACCCTTCTGAGGGCAAGGTATGAAAAACAGAACGTACCAACCTTTACACAGGTGGCACTGGTTACCGCGCGAGCTCGGAAATCGGAGCAGGCGTTGCAAAGGCCCTGGCGAAGGCCGGCGCAAGGTGGCCATCGATCATCCGAATGCACCGGATGCCGCGGCGTCGATCGTTGAGGAGATTCTCGCAGAAGGAGGCAATGCAATTGGGCTCTGGCTTCCGATGAGTCTGATTACGTCACCGGCACCCCCTTGTTCGTCGATGGCGGAATGACGCTTTACCCAGGATTTGCTACTGGCGGCTAGTTTTCCCTTGTAATTAGCGCTGATCCGGAGAAAAACTACAGGATAACGGAAGAAACGGTTGACAAAAAAGTCATGAACGCGGAGCTTCCAGAACACGAAGAAGGAAGGATAGACGCGGAGAATCAAGCGCTCGCCACGGCGCGGGTCGTCCCGGCTGACCGCTCCCGTTCCGATTCAGGCTGGAAGCCGGCGCATGCAGGCGAGCCGAAAGACGAAGGGGCATTGAAAGAAGCAGTTCTGATACGCCGAATATGCGATGGCGAGAGCGAGCTTTTTGCGGAGCTTGTTCGTCCGTATCAAAAGATGGTTTATATCACCGCCATTTCTATTGTTAGGAATGAGTATGATGCGAGGAAATCGCGCAGGAGGCCCTTTTCAAGGCATTCAAGAATCTCAAGCAATTTCGAGGAGAGTGCAAGTTCAGTACGTGGATTACGCAGATCACGATGAATGAGGCACGTTTGCGACTGAGGCGGCTCAAGAGAGCTGGTGAGGAATCCATAGATTGCGGTATCGACAACGAAGAAGGAGACTACATACCAGTTGATTTTGCGGACTGGAGGGAAATACCTTCTGAGACCTTACACCGGAAGGAGTTGAGAGAAGCACTACGAGGCGCGATTTTTTCGTTGAAGCCGATGTACCGTGATGTGCTTATTCTTCGCGACGTTCAGCATATGAGTGTCGCGGAAACGGCAACAGTGTTGGGAATCAGCGAGGCGTCAGTGAAGACACGCTTGCTGCGAGCACGATTCCAGGTGAGAGATGTGTTGGCGCCGGGATTCGATGGCTATTGGAACGTGAGCGGTCATGGGTACAAACGCATCAGGCCGTTCTGAGGAGTTCAGCAGGTGAGAAACGAGGGCCAAATGCCGGACGAGAGGATCATAGTTGAGATCAGCTGTTTTGAAGTGTGGCGGCAAATCTCCAACTATGTGGATGACGATGTGGACCCCGAGATGAAGGCACGGCTTGAGTTCCATTTTGACCGGTGCAGACATTGCAAGGCCATACTGAATGGCACACGGAACGTTATCGCTCTGGTAGGTGATGAGCAGACATTTGCATTCGATGATGCAATCAGTGAACGCCTGACGAACGCTCTATCCCGGAGAATTGCAAATCATTCTCGCGAAGGCGAGTGACACGAGCGTCGCTCGTAGTATTTTGCATCTCCCAGATCATCTCTTCGGGCATCTTCGGAGCTTCATCCAAATTATCAATGAAGCTGGTAATCACCCATCCGCGGTCTGTATCCCGCCTCCATGTCTCGAAATAACGGGTTCGCACCTGACGCCGGGTGCCGATTAGCCGGTCGCTCAGATTCAATACATGCCATCCCCAATCATAGGCTGTATCTGCGTGCAGAACGATTTTGATGATGAGGACCGCCATCTCCGCGCTGTAGTCGCGAAACAACCGCTTCAACCGCGCGCGGAAGACGTCCTTTGCATCGGAGTCGTAAAAACTGGGCAGACCAAAGGACATATCACAGAATAAGGAGTCATAAACCGACAACACCATTTCCTCGTCTGCTCTGTTAAAGCCCTCTCGAAAACGGCTCTTCGCCAGATTGATTGCATACGTGTCGTCCATAGCCACGGTACTGGCCCTCGGAGAAGTGCGTTTCCACAATTCCCAGCAATCCATAAATCTTACCTTTATTTTCTTGTTTGTTGTCACCTTTGCTCGACCTGGAAATCGTATAGCCAGCTGGCCCTGATATCGAAGAGATTCTAGAAAGCCAACCAGCTTTCCTGGCCAGCGAACTTTTGTGGGTCGACGAGGTACAACGGCAATTCCTTGCTAGCGATCCTCGATCTGGCATCCAAGCTCTTTCACGAAACGAGGTTATGACCATGCGCACACTTGTTGCTACCTATGTGAGCTCTCTGCCTATAAGCATAACCACAGCTCCTCCGCAGAATTCCACTTAGGCCATCGAGGAGTAGATCAAACCTCAAGGCCGCAGAGGATACGATGCGATCTGAGTTGGACTTTGCTGCAGGGGCATATGTTTCAAATGCCTTCCTGCTTACGAAGCCGGTTTCGAAAGCAATCCGGAAATTACATAGACCAAGTACGCGCATACAAGACACCACGAATGATGTACTTGTGCGCTGCGGTTGTGATAACCCGATGGCAAACGGCCCATATGCTGGCTGCTGGCAGCCCTTGTGCTCGCATCACGCAAGCGCAGATCCAAATCACTCTGCACAATTTCGAGCAAACGCGGCGTGAAGTGTTCTGATGGAGTTGTTCTGCTCTCTCAGAATTGGTTTATTCGATACTCGGCGCCCAGGAGTCCTTGGAGCGAGGGAGGTGGATATGTTGGATACCGTAGAGTTCGTTGGGGATGAGATCAGATTGTATGCAACGGCGAGTGATTTCTGCAAAACGTTTATTCAAGAGATGTAGCCTCTATCTGCTCGCGTTGCTGCTAGCCGGAAACGATGGCAAAGCTGAACGATGTTTCATCTCTGCGTTGGATGAGTGCGTGGAACAGACGGGTGTCGTCAGTGCGTGGGCGATCACATTCACACGGCGCGCAATCATTGAGCATGCAATACAAATGATTCAGCCCGTGCCGAGAAAGGCGATAGCTTTTCACTGATCCGTTCTCCAGCACAGAACAGTCCGTTCGCCGCAATTCGTGACCTGGGCGCTTTCGAGCGTTTTGTCTTCGTTATGTCGATTCTCGAAGGGTGGTCGGAGCAGGACTGCGCCCTTCGTCTGAGATGCTCGCGGCGAGATGTCATGATTGCTCGCCTGCTAACGCTTAAGAGTGTAGGAAGCGCGGATGCTGCCTACACTGCTCAAACGGAAGCGACGATAATGGCCTAATGGAAAAACGAGAAGATAACGCACCGAGGCGCAAAGAATTGTCTCCGAAACCACTGGGGGAGAGACTCGATTGCCACCCCACCGATGAGGGCACGGACCAGAATCGCCGAAGTCCGCGATTTGTGCGCGACAGCCTCGATTGGGTTCATGGGAATCGCCGCGGCACTAGTCTATTGGGATCTGTTACCAGAAGTCGCCTCGTGGCAAGGTTCCCCGAGACCGGCATTGCTTTGGGCGGATGATGGGCTACCGGACACGACCTACTACCGTCACTTTCCCCAGGAGTCAAATGAAACTCTAAAAGCAACGCAAGCGGCTACTAAGCCGCTTCCACTGGAATGACTTGACCGAATGGTGCCCGGCGTGACTCCGTGGAGGCGCATAAGACGTGGTAACAAGTCCACCCCCGCCGCTTCGGATTGTTCGAGGCTACGAGTGGCTCCGGGTGGAAGCTTACCTGCCATTTTGCGACATTCTCTGCCTGCTCGACCGCGATCTTCCATTCCCGGGCCTGTTCAGCCACGGTATGCGGAACGACAGGTACGGATATCGTCATCGAAAATGGCGGAAGCGAGTGTTCGGCAATCGCAACCGGAGGTCGCTTGCGAAGCAACTTACGTCTCTGAACTCGATGGATGGTGTATCTGACAGGCTGGTCAACGCGTCAGATTCTCGCACAGGCTCTATCGTGAAAGGCGGTACTCAGATGTCATTGAAGATTGTAATTTTCGGGTCGGGAGGCGTCGGAGGATATTTTGGCGCCAGGCTAGCGGCTGCGGGCAATGATGTGACTTTCGTTGCCCGAGGTGCACATTTCGAAGCTATGCGGTCGCTTGGACTTCGCGTCGTTAACCCATTGGGGGACGTCTCTCTTCCTGAGGTGGAAGTTGTTAACAGAGTGGCTCAAATCAAATACGCCGACTTCGTGTTTCTCACGGTCAAGCTCTGGGACACACAGCAGGCTATTCCAGAGCTCGTCCCCTTGGCGGAACGAGGCGCGGCGGTGATCTCTTTTCAGAACGGAGTTCAGAAGGAAGAAGTCTTGTTGAGGGTTCTTCCTAAACCGTCTGTGATGGGCGGTGTAAGCTACATTTCGGCTGCCATCCAAGAGCCCGGCGTCATCCGGCACTTCGGGCCAATTCAAAATCTCGTTTTTGGAGAATTTGACGGTGCAGGTTCACAGCGAGCCCTGGAACTCCTGAGCGCCTGCGAGAGTGCCCGCATCGGAGCCAGGATCAGCAATGAGATCGAACGGGAGATTTGGGAGAAGTTCGTTTTCCTCGTCGGCTTGTCAGCCACAACAGCCACCATGCGGCAACCGATCGGGGCGATCAGGACGAACGAACAGACGCGAGGCTTTCTACTCGATGTGATGCGCGAAACCGTAAATGTAGGGCGTGCTCGTGGCGTAACGCTTGCCAAGGACTATGCCGACCAGCAATTGGAGTTCTGCGATACCCTCCCAGCCGAAATGACAGCTTCGATGTATCAGGATCTCCTCCGCGGGAATCGTCTGGAGTTGCCCTGGCTGAGTGCATCAGTTGCAGAGTTGGGAGAGAAGATGGGTATACCCGTCCCTCGCAACAGAGCCGTGACCGACATCCTCGCACTCTACGTGGCCGGCCACAAATCGGACTAATCACGGCCGCGTCGTCCTGAGGACCTGCGTTCTTCACGGCTCTATACGCATGAACTCGAGATCGATGCGCGCGTGAAGCCGCTCGCTGAAGCCAACCGGAAGTTCGAAGATGCGATCGTCGGCAGTCAGGATGATCACGTTGCGCGTGGAGTCCAGAACGGCCGAGCAGATCTCGCAGTGGTCCAGGTGCTTTTGCACCGTGTCCCTCGTTTCGTCGGGGAGCGCTCCATCCAGATATTCAGAAATGTAGTTCCAAACGTGCTTGCAATCTATGACCATGGGAGCCACCCCCTCTTCGATGATCGATTTACAGTCCTTAGCTGAGGGGCCAGTTGCTTTTGTAGCATCAAACGTGCACGATGCAATCGGACCTTAACGCTGGGGATACTGACATTCAAAGCCTCTGCTGTCTCGCTAATCGTGAGTTCTTCCACATCGCGCAGAAGGAAAACCTGGCGATAGATGTCCGGAAGCTGCTCAACCGCCAGCTGAATCAGATTTCGAACCTCTTCCCGCTCCACGGCCTGTGATGGTATTTCGCGCCAGTCACGCAAGAGAGCAGGTGAGATGCTTTTATCTTCGTCCGGAAGTTGATCGAGCGGCTCCATTCGGACAAGAGCCTGCCTCCGGAGGCGAGTTCTCGCCTCGTTGATCGCGATACTGATAAGCCACGTGCTGAATTTAGATTCAGCGCGAAATGATTCGAGCTTTCGAAACGCCCTAATGAAGGCCTCTTGCGCTACGTCCTCTGCCTCTGCCTCGTTCTTCATATACGACAGAGCCATGACGTAGACACTGCGCTCGTAGGGACGGATCAATTCATGATATAGCTGAATTTCTCCCGCAAGAATAGCAGCGATTATTTCTGGCTCTGTCCAGTTCAAAACCACGTTCACTGCTCAACCGCTTTCAGCCGCTTGGCGACGAGAATATCAACTGTAAAGAAACCTGCCCCAAAGATCAGAACCATCAGCGACGCAAACAGAAGGGTATAAGGATCCGCCGCGTAGAACTTTCTAGGGTTGGAAGAGATCGCAGAGAGCGCTTCATGGTCCGCGGTCCAGTAGGCAACGAACATGTTGCACGCCAGCAGAAGTGCGACGGGGCGCGAAAAGAGGCCGAGCATAAGAAGAATACCTCCGACAAACTCAAGGGTGGAGACGAACAGGGCACTGAAAGCTGGGAACGGAATATTGAGACTGTCGAAGAACCCCGTAATTTTCGCCAAGTTGTGTAATTTTTCCCACCCAGTCTGGGCAAATTGAAATCCCCAGTAGAGGCGCACCAGCAGAAGCATCGCGGATTGAAAGGATGAAAACGCCGATGCGACGCGGCGATAAAGATGTAACAGATGAGCCATCGTTTCCTCGTGACGTGTATGCCTCGCTTGCGAGTAGCGAGAACATCGTTGTGCCTCGTTAGAAACGCGGGGAACGTTTTGGTTACAAGACATGTCAGAGGCGGGATGTGTAACCGTTTCGCGGCTCGTACGTCAGATGTTGGCCGTTTGGCAGGAGGAATCCCAATGCAGCTTCGTCCCGTGTTCGCAATTTCGCTTGCTCTCCTGGCTGTCCCCCTGGAGTCGCATGGCCGCTTCTCCTGACAGTTCAATCAACGCCACGCCATCATCGGTGGCGATCGTGGAACTGTTTACCTTCGGAAGGATGTTCAAGTTGCCCGCCAGCCGACTCGCTCTTGCGGCAGATCAATTTGAAGCAGACGACTGCCGGGCAACTCATCGTTGGTATCAGCGAGCACGTGACCTATTGGAACAATCTCGGCAGGAAAGATCCTTACTCCTCGCGAGTGTTTACCGAAAGGCAGAGTGTTTACGCCTCGCGCCTCTCCCCGGAGGGATCTTACACACCACAAATGGTCTTGAATGGTCGCGACCAGTTCGTTGGGAGTGATGGCCCCGCGTTGGAGCGCGCTTTGCGCGACGATGCACGAAGAGAGCATCTCAAGCTCCGCATCGTCTCTTCTGCGCTTACTTCAGAGGGAATCGACGTGAAGTTTGCCTTCGCCGGAAATCCATCGAAGCCCCTCGGTGTCATCGCAGTTCTAGCGGATGATACGGACCGATCCAACGTTCTGCGAGGAGAGAACAGCGGCAGGCAACTTCAACATGTCTCCGTTGCTCGCTCCCTGGCGCGCGTGGCTACGGTGAGGGATGAGGGTGAGCAACTTATCCACGTTTCGTTTCCGGAGGGGCTCTCAAGAAGTAGCGGCTCAGGCCATCACTTGATTCTTTTCGCTCAGGAGTCGCACCGGGGGGCAATCCTCGGCGCTGCGACGATGCCTCTTTGAGGAATGTGAGACGCGATGTAACCATCCTCTTCCTTAAGCTTCAAACATGCGGCAAGGTAAGGGCACTCATTGAAATCCGAATGCACTCCTCCAAGCCATCTGCAGTAGGCAGTAATCAATATCACGAGGTATAGAGCCCTATGCCCAACCGACGAAAGGAACTCTTCATGAAGAGCAACAATGTAAACCACCTCGTGCTGGCCGCGGCTTTCGCCGGCCTTCTTGGCGGCACCACTGCCCGTCTCAACGCCCAACCTGTTTCCGGACACTCGGAAGCGACCGCCAGCTCCTCCGCATTTGCCGGTGTCGCGGTAGCAGCCGATCAGAAGGACCTGCCCAAGCACGCCTGCAAGGGACAGAACGATTGCAAGGGCCAGGGCGGCGGCGACAAGCAGCACGCTGGTAAGAATGCCTGCAAGGGTCAAGGCGCCTGCGCCACAGACGGTTCGAAGTAACCTCAACTCGTGTAGGAGATCCAACTCTCGACGGATCTCCTACACGCGCCTCTCGCTGGATTCAGAATCGGAGTAATCATGTCTGCCAATCGTTTCTACGGCGTCGGCATCGGCCTAAGAGTTCCACATTACGACCACATTCTCTCCAAGAAGCCGGTGGTTGACTGGCTGGAGATCATCTCGGAAAACTACATGGTCGATGGCGCGGACGCCACTTACGGCGGAAGAGGCACAAGCGATAAGACCAGAGTCGAAGCTGTCTTTGCAACCGCATCTCCAACTGCTGGAATTGAGCTATCCGGTCGACAGCCTTGTGCTCGCCGTCAAGAAGCATGCCCCAGAGACCGAGATCGTGAGCAACGCTGCGAGTCGACGCGAATCGCAGAACCGCCCGAAGCTGCCTATGATGACGCGGGAACGAGTCTGGTTAGCAGTTCATCGCTTTGAAGACTCTGTCTACTATCGCCGAATTGGTCGAGAAACATTCCTGTTGTTGAGCGCTTTGCGTTCCGGCGCGTCCGTCTCCGAGGCTGTGACACTGGCCTTCGAGAAGACGAAGCTCAACGCCAAAGAGCAAGCCACCGTGTTGCGCGAGAGCTTCGCGCACGCCTCTGAATTGGGGTGGTTTTGCCCTCCCCAGGTCGAGGACGATTCTGAGGCCCTTGTCATGTGACCCCAACGAGGGAGAGTGTGATGACCGAAGAGATGGACCTGTGGTTGAGGAGTATAGCGCTGCCCTATGCGCTTCTGCGTATCGCATTGGGCTTGAACATTTGCCTGCATGGCGTCGTTCGTTGGAGAGTCGGTCTCAGGAACTTCGCAGAGTCCCTGCTTCCGATGTTCCAGAAGACCGCCCTGCCTGTGTGGTCTGTGTACGGCTTCGGCTATGTGTTGCCGATTGTCGAGGCAGTGATAGGCGCCTGCGTACTCTTCGGTTTCCAGACTCGTCGCGCTTTAATTTCGGGTTCGGTTCTAATGCTTGTCTTAATGTTCGGCTCTACATTGCGCCAAGACTGGCCGACGGTCGGAGTACAACTCACGTATTCCTTGGTCTATTCTCTTCTGCTGGCGGGGATTCGATTCAATTCCTACAGCATAGATCGCCAGCTGAGTCGTTCACTGTAGAGGATCCGGGACTATTCTCCGCGACAGTCATCGCGTGGTTATCCGTCACTCACAGCTCTTTACCAATTCGGTTAGGTATTAATGCCCGCGGGTGGGAAGATGCTCGCTAGACTTCCATCGGTCTCGACGATCGAGTCGATTCCCGCAAACGAATGGCACGGGCCTTCGGCTTGAGCTCACTTCGCCTTGCCACAATGCTGGCGGAGGGCCTCTAACGCAGCTGCACTTAGAGACAGTACCTAAGCAGACAACACAAGCCTCACACCTTCCCTCACCACTCAGTCCCTTAATCAGGACGTTGGCTGCCGGCGTCGTAAACAAGGCACGTCGGGACGCGGTACTCTTTGATGATCCCACCAATAAGAATGCTAATAGGCACTTAACGCCCTGCGTGGCTGCTCATTGTTAGAGTTGTTCGCTCCAGAAAAGTTACAAGCACGTCGGAAATAGCTACCAGTCCCCAGGGTCTACTTAGTGACTTATAAAAATCGTAATTATGAATGGTGTTTCTTGTAACTAATCACATACTGACCACTCTTATAACCACACGGCTAGGTGCAGAGATACTTACTCGACATCTTGTCGTGCAGCGCCTCAAAGGAGTCCGACAATGGTTCCCGCTCTTCGTAGGTCCTTCCCCATCGGTAAAGACCTGAATGTGACCGCCATGCGATCACGCATTATCTCGTCCACTAAAGTATTCATCGTTGCAGGCGCAACGATGATGAGTAGTCTCATCCCTGCCGCAGCTTTCGGACAGGCCCAAGTTGTCTCGAAGCCACCTGTATCTCCGGAAGCGATGGCCATACACCGTCTTGCGAAACGACCAGTTGCAAAGTCGGCAGTCAGGACAGATGCCGCCGCTTCGGTAGCCGGGAGTTCGTCTAACTTTAACTCTGAACAAGGCCCTGGCCCCGGCCCACGTGGCCCGGGGCCAGGATGCGATCTCTTTCCTGCTCCCGCGTCTACCGGTGCCGCCGTCGGTCTGTCATACTTTGGCCCGTCGCCCTCCACGGTCAATCCGAGTTTGGTCGGGCCGGTCCAACTCCTAAATACGGGCAAGGTCGACGCGGTCAACGGTACAATCACGATCCCCCTGTACAAGGGCACTCTCAAAGGCACCAAGAAGACTATCTGGTACATCCTTACTGATGTTTCCGACCAAGGAATCGCCAACGAACTGGGGTTGAACTTCTCAGCGAAGTTGGGTTTCGCCGAGAATGCCGCTAGAACCGGTACACTCGATGGCAATGGAAACATCGTGTTCGACAAAGGGACGGTTGACTTTAGCCCGCAACGGAACATTGTTCCTGGACCTGCTGGTCAGGAATTTCCCCCGAAGTCATTTGCACCTGGAGAAATTGGAGACAAAAACTATAGCCCATATGTGACCATCACCAACGCTGGCAACGTTGTCTACAACGCTCCAATGGTGGCGTTTAATGTAGACGCGAGCCAGATCAATTTCCCCGACGGACACGTCGACTATTCGAAGGTACATGATCAGGTTGTTGCGATCGACCCATACAACATGACCGTCACCCTCAACCTCATCAACGGCTTCAGCTTTGGAAGGCCGGTGTGGTACCTCTCCATGGATGCGAGCATTCCTCTCGCAGCCGCGATAGAACACAACACCTACGCACCTTTGATGGACAAGCTTCTGTTGGGTCACGACGACAGCTTCTCCAGCCCGATCGAGCGAATCTTTATTGCAACTAACGGAGCGGAGGACGGTAGCTGCAACAACCCCCTGCGCCAAGGTCTCTCTGCAGATCTCGCCGACGGATACAGACCGAACAACACACTCGGCGGTATTCCCACGATCGCACTGGACTACAGCCCGGCGTGGGATGCCAATCTTTACGAGTGGACGGAGGACGCTATCAATCGCGGATATCGCGGTCAACTTCGCGAGGAGTTTCAGATATTGACCTTCGTCCAGGATGGTTTGTTAACTGGTCCAGGTGGGAAGCCGTTCGGCAGCGCCGGCTTCTCCATCAACTGCCCAATCGTCCAGAGATTGGATTGATCAACAACCCTGTTCCCCATGGGATTGTTCAGACATGACATCATCAGGTTTGAACAATCCCTCCTTTCCTTTCAACGATCCATATGACTTCGATCTCTTTGAGAGGTTCGATTAGCGCTCAAACGCCAGCCTCGAGCATCTTACTTCACCGCAAAGTGAATAAGAGTAGCGGCGCATTGTAACTTTTCTTAAAGCTGCTTGTCAGATATGCATTCCATAGGAGGGGGTGCCTCGTCATGTCCGATTTTGCATTTCTGTCCGGTAGAGCCCCAAAGGCCGCCAGAGTTCATCTCAATCGAGCTTGGGGATCCTTGCTCGCCATCACCTGCGCGTTGGTTCTGGGAGCATCCGCCTTTGGCCAGACTCCGGTTGTTGGCGCTAAGGCACCTGACTTTACGCTCTCGACTCCAACAGGAAAGGCCGTTAAGCTGTCGGCTGAGCAGAGTGGACACGATCTCGTTCTGGTGATTTTGCGAGGTTTCCCAGGCTATGAGTGCCCTTACTGTGTAAAGCAGGTTCATGATTTCGCGGATCATGCCTCAGACTTCAAAGAGAAGAACACGAGAGTGCTTTTGGTCTACCCAGGACCGCCTGCCGATCTGGATCAACATGCGAAGGAGTTTCTTGAAAAACAGGCCGAGTTACCATCCAATGTTGTTCTCGTAGCGGATCCAGACTATAAGGTCACTAATTTGTATGGACTGCGTTGGGACGCGCCGCACGAGACGGCGTATCCGTCTACGTTCGTTCTCGACAAAAAGGGAATAGTCACCTTTGAGAAGATCAGCCATAGCCACGGCGATCGCCTGTCTGCACAGGATGCCATTGACCACCTTTCCACGAATTAACGTGGGGGCTGCGTCGAGAATTTCCGGCGCAGCCTTTTCTTCAAGCGCCGCAGGTCGAACATGCAAAGCTTTCACCATCGTCTTCTACTTCTCCTCTCAGTCCTTATAGCTCTTGCCCCATTTTGCCAAGCTCAATTACGGGAATCGGGAACCGGTGCACCCGGGCCAGTGAAAGCACAGCACCTAACTGCGGAGTTGATCTCCGATGCCGGGACAATCGCGCCTGGTGGTAGAAGCCGAGTCGCTTTGGCGCTGACTCTTGAGCCCGGTTGGCATGTTTACTGGGTCTACGCTGGAGACTCCGGCGAGCCTCCGCAAGTGCAATGGTCGGTGCCGTCAGGATTTTCCATTGGGCCAATGCAGTATCCCGCGCCTTCGAGACTACCGCTTGGCCCGTTGATGGACTATGGATACGAGGGTACGGCCGTATTTCCGTTCAACGTTTCGACCTCCCCGCAAGCTCCACTCGGGAACGCTGACCTTAAAGCGCACGTACGATGGCTTGTCTGCAGAGAAGTGTGCGTTCCTGGAAAGGCGTACCTCGGTCTCAATCTCAACGTAATTCCGCAGGCATCTTCAGAAACCAACAAGCTCATCGATGCCGCTGTGGGCGCAGAGCCAGTCAAGGTGCCGACAGCGGTTAAGATCGGCGTGACTGCGACTCGTGACACGTTGATGCTCAACGTAGTCACTGGCAAGAAAGAGATTTCGGCGGAATATTATCCGCTTGATGACGATTCGATCCGGAACGCAGCAGATCAGAAGATCGAGCCCATAGCCGACGGCATAAGGCTCGTGACAGAGCGAGCCGACATCTCCGATATGCTGCCGAAAGAGCTTAAGGGCGTCCTGAAGCTGAGTGATGGACGGTCATACATGCTTGATGTGCCAGTCGGATCAGCGACTGCGCACTCAGGTGCTGGCGATGAACGAGGGCTTCTTCTCGCAGTCGTGCTTGCCTTCGCGGGCGGAATCATCCTGAATCTGATGCCGTGTGTTTTCCCGGTGCTTTTCCTCAAGGCACTGGCTCTTGTAGGCCGTGCCGGCGAGAGTAGGACACGTCAGCGAGCGCATGGGATGGCATATACAGCCGGCATCCTCTGCTCATTTTGGTTAATCGTAGGCGCGCTGCTTACGCTCAGAGCTCTAGGCAAACAGGCTGGATGGGGATTTCAACTTCAGTCCCCAGGCTTTGTTGTCGCTATGACCTGCCTGCTGTTTTTTATGGCGCTCTCGTTAGCAGGCATGTTTGACCTCGGTCTGACTTGGACGAGCGCCGGAGACGACCTCGCCCGCAAAGGCGGTTATTTCGGCTCGTTCTTCACGGGTGTCCTCGCAACGGTGGTAGCAACACCTTGCACTGCACCGCTGATGGGAGCTGCCATTGGGTTTGCGCTGTCTCAAAATGCACTCGTGACCTTCGCGGTCTTCACGTCCCTCGCCTTTGGCTTAGCGTTACCATATTTCGCGCTGACCTTTGTTCCTGGATGGGCAAGTAAGTTGCCGCGCCCTGGCCGCTGGATGGAGACCTTGAAGCAATTCACTTCCGTGCCCCTTTTCCTTACCGTGGTTTGGTTGATTTGGATCTATGGCCGTCTCAGCGGAAGCACAACCGGAGACAGCACCGATCATGTCGCCCGACTGCTGGTCGGATTGCTGATCCTCGCTATCGGAGGATGGATACTCGGACGTTGGCCTGCCCGACGTTGGGGATATATCGCCGTTGCAGTGACGGCGGCAGCAGCTCTCGCTTTTCCTTTGGTCACGGCTCAACCTGATCGCCTGCGGTGGAGCCCCTTCTCTAATGCTGCCCTCGAAGAGGCGCAGAGCCAAGGCAAGCCGGTCTTCGTTGATTTCACGGCAGCCTGGTGCCTCTCATGCCAGGTAAATGAAAAGGCGGTTTTGCAAGATCGCGTCGTCGAGCAGGAGCTCCTTCGTCGACACTACGTCCTTCTACGCGCTGACTGGACTCGCTACGATCCGGAGATCACGAGCGAACTCAGCCGTGTTGGGCGTAGCGGAGTCCCGACCTATGTAATCATTTCGGGACCGTGGGAAAGAGCAACGCACGTTCTGCCTGAGCTGCTTACACGCGGCGTTGTCCTCGATGCGATCCGCCAGGCCGGAATACAGCAAAATAGTCAGATGCCGGCTCCGCTGCCTGGCGGAAAGACTGGAAGCTAAAGATGACCCGAAACACAGCGGCTACGGACATCCCAGACACCATCCAATTCGTGCTGGAAATTGACAAGCTGAAAGGCGTCTTGAGAAAGGTTCGGCCCATTTGGGAAGAGCGCTACGAGAATACAGCCGAGCACAGCTGGCAGATCGCGTTGTTCGCTATGTCGATGGCGCGCACGCTTGAGCTAAAGATCGATGTCACCCGCGTCGTCGCGATGCTGCTCGTACATGATCTTGGCGAGATCGACGCTGGCGACAAGTTCGTATTTGCTCAAGGCGGGTGGGAGGAAAGGAAGGCTGCAGAACTCAAGGCTTTGGAGCGCATCTGTGGCCTGGCACCCAAGAAGACAGGCGACTTCCTCCTGGGGCTATGGAAAGAATTCGATGCGGGAGAATCGGATGAGGCTCGCTTCGCCAAGGCTATCGACCGCTGCATGCCTGTCCTCTTGAACCTCAACAAAAAAGGTGGAAGCTGGCTGGAACACGGCGTGAGTTACGAGAGGGTAGTCGAACGGGTGGGCCCTGAGATCGAGAGTGGTTGTCTTGAGCTGTGGGAATATCTGAAGCCTCAGTTGGAAGCGGGGCGCCGCAAGGGCTTCTTTGCGGCGTCCACATCCTAGGAAGGCCCCAACAGCGAGCCAAACAAAGCTACTCTTTAAAAAGATGCGTCGCATGTGTGATCGCGCCACCGGCACGCATCGCCGCAGCGATGACCGCCGTTTCAGCAAGCATCGCATCCGTCGCACCTTCTTTGCGCGCCGCCTGGACATGCAGCTCGATACAGTATGGGCACTGCGTAGTCAGCGCGACTGCGACCGCCATTAACTGCTTGTTTAGTACATCGATCGCGCCCGGTGCAAACGCCGCTTTGTCGAAATTCCAAAAGGCCTTCATTGCATCCGAAGCGTTTTCATCGAGCTGCTTCAGCTTCGCAAGATTTGAGTGTTATACATCTTCACTATCTCCTCGTGAGATTGGAATCAAATTTAGCCGAAAAGCTCATCCCACGGAGAAGACCCGAAACGGTTGATATCCTTTTCAGTCTTTACGCGCTATGGCCAATCGACTATCGCTCGAACTCTGACGAGCCATTCTGCGCGAAGGTTACACTGGGTGCGTGATCGAGTTCGGCCTCCCCGCAGAGCGCTTGAGCTGTCGAAGCCGCGATAAAACAGGCGGAAGTGGAACGTGTCCTGAGACTAGAGTTTCTCGGCGACGATATCCACGGGCTTGATATCGGGGTGAGAGACAAACAACTCTTGAGCACGTGCGAAAAGCGCCTTGGCTATCTCACCGTTGACATGAGCGTTTCTTCCATCCTCATCCTTGAAGGTATCGAATATGCCGAACGTTGCGGGCGCGACCTTGAATGCGAACCACGTTGTTGTCCCTGTTTCTGCCTCGACTAGAGGGCCGGCAGACCGCAAGAACTGTTCTACTTCTGCCTCTTTGCCTGGGCGGGCCTGCAACGTTGCTAGTATTCCGACTTTGTTCATGTAGACTCTCCTTCGTTAATTGCGCGATCCCGATCGGTTTAAACTGCGCCTCGCTCGGATAATCGCTGTTGCCGGAGCCAGGATAATCAGGAGCGACAAGATGGAACTGGTCGGCCAGCTTCGGGATTAAATCGCGATACATGTTCGACGAACTAGGGGGGAGCGACAAAGCTGATCACTTCCGGTTGGCCGATGAAATGCAGTTTGTATCAGGACTTCGGATGCGGCAAACTGATGTGGACAGCCGATGGCCGTTCGATCATCTTTGCCTCCGATAAAGACGCACTTCCCGCCCTTTTTCGAGTCTCCGCCAGGGGTGGTCCTGTTCAGCGCGAACTGATTTTTCCGGCGCTGGGAAGCTTTACAAAAGACGGGCTCCGCTTCGTCTATTCCGAACAAACCAGTGTTGATCCTCCGGCAATCTGGCGCGCTGACCTGGATGCTGCGGGTGGACGGACGCTGGAAGTGAAAAAAGTGATTGGCACCCAATACCCCGAATTGGACGCCCAGCCATCGCCGGACGGTACCCGTCTGGTTTGGATGTCAATGCGAGCAGGCCATGAAGAGATCTGGACTAGCGATGCGTCGGGCCGAGACCCGGTGCAACTCACGCATGTGGAAAGGCACTCCGGCACGCCGCGCTGGTCCCCGGACGGGAAATGGGTCGCCTTTGATACCTATCTTCCGCACGGCCCACAAATCTTCGTGATCGACGCGGAGGGGAGAAACCTGCACGCGATCACGTCTGGCGCCGATGAAAACTGCGTGCCTAGTTGGTCCCCACGACGGCAAATTCATCTACTTCGCATCGAACCGCACCGGAGCGTGGCAAGTATGGAAACATTCCCTGGAGAGCGGCACCGAGATGCAGTTGACGAAAAATGGTGGCTTCGACCCGCAGGAATCCTACGATGGCAGCGAGGTGTACTACTCGCGGTTCTATGAAGCGGGAATCTGGAAGGTTCCTGCGCATGGCGGGAACGAGTCCAGAGCTGTTGAGGGGAAGCCGCAAGTCGGCTACTGGGGGCACTTCGCGGTCACCAGAGCGGGGTTGTATTTTCTGGACGCGGAGGCTGAACCCGGTCCTGCAATCGAATTCCTGAATTTTGCGACGGGCCGGAATTCAAGCGTCTTCTCCTTTAACGAGCGGCCCGCGGGCCTCCAACCAAGCCTGAGTGCGACTACCGACGGCAAGACGCTCTATTTCGCGCAATACGACCAACAGAGCGTGATCAAGATGATGCAGTTTACGCATTAAGGTGCGCACCCGCACCCGGGTGGGCGAATCAAAGGATGGCCGCACTTGTGCAGTGAAAACGCCTGGACGAAGCACGAGTCCAGCCAACGCACATAGCCTTAAGCGTTTTTTTGGAAGTGCGTCTAGTCCAGTAAGACCTGGGATTTTTCGATTTCTGGTAATTTCTTTTTGCGGTCGATGCCCTAGCGGTATCCGATGTCCTTTGCGAGATGGGCATAGGTACGAGTCTGTCCGCGAGGGATGTTGCGGAGTGACTGCCAGACTTGATCCGTACATTTCGTCTCCACCCCGGGCCACACAGAGACTTGCCTGAGTGACCGGTTTTCTCGACGCGCCCGTCTTATATGAGCGCTTCGTTGATGAGAATGGGGCCTCAATCCGAAGGTTACGTAAGCTTCCATTTCGGGCGGCCGGAGACGCGTGCTGTGTGAAGAGATCCGCGATGTACATCAAGAGCAGGCTCTTCGCGATGCTCTAGTCGGATGCGGCCTCGCGAGAGTGCATGCGAATGATAGACCGATTAACGTTAGGCGCAAGCTACGTGGCCGATGAAAGCGCTCCGTCCAAACAAAATCATACGACGTACGTCTGAAACTTTTTTCACCAAGTGTTGTAACTTTCGCAGCCCCCGTCATTCTCACCTTCGCGCAGAGTTATGGGGTCATCTCGAGCGTTGTTTCTGAACCGTAACGAGGCTCCTGCGCCCCGGGGTTTGCCCCAAAAGGAGTCAGCAGTAATGTTGAAGTCAGTACCTGGTCTTTTGGCCGTTGCGCTCTGTCTCGGAGCTTCTGCAGCTACGATGTATGCCGCCGAGACAATCGGAGGTGGCAGCACTTCCGTCTTCGTCATGACGAACGATAAGGTTAAGAACGAAATCCTGACATATCAACGTGGTTTCGATGGGCAATTCGCCCTCAGACGCCGCGTCGCAACTGGTGGCCGCGGCAGCGGTGGCCAAACCGACCCGCTTCAGTCGCAAGGCGCTCTGACTATTAGCGGTGATCACACTCTTTTGCTTGCAGTAAACTCAGCCAGCGGAAGAGTCTCAAGCTTTCATCTTCTCAACGGTGTCCCCGTATTCATCGACCAGGAGTATTCGGATGGTGCCTTTCCGATTGCAGTGACGGAGCACAACGGCACCGTTTACGTCCTGAATGCAGGTGGCAGTGGTGCGGTGGTTGCTTTCAACGCAGACGGTCTCGGACGACTTCACGAGATACAAAACTCATCCACTTTTCTCACCAGCCTGAACTCAGGCGCCTCCTCGATCTCGGTAAGCCCCAACGGTCAGTGGCTCATCGTGATCGAAAAGGCGACAAACAGCATTGACGTATTCCCCGTTCATCCAGACGGCTCGCTCGGTGCGGTTGTCAACAACAAGAGCGTTACTCCGGGAGTTTTCGCTACCCTGTTCACTCCGACTGGGCAACTGATCGTTTCCGAGAATCAGCCTAACAATGGAACCGACACGTCAAGCATTTCCTCATACACTATCAACGCAAACGGCTCACTCACTCCAGTCAGTCAGAGCCTTCCCACATTTGGCAACGGTAACTGCTGGAACGCCATCACTCCCAATGGCAAATGGGTATACGTCGATAACGCCGGCACGTTCACCGTGGCGGGATTCTCGATTGCTTCGAGCAGCGCGTTGACGCCCATTGCCAACACGATTCTCAGGACGCTACCTGATGGAGCGACCAACCTCGACATGGCCATCAGCGGCGACGGAGAGTACTTGTTTAACCTTCAGTCAGGCGCTGGTGTCATCGGTGTTTACACCATCAATCCCGACGGAACTCTCAACCAACTTGGTGACATCGAGGGCCTCCCGAAGACTGCCGGCTTCAACGGTATTGCTGCTCTCTAATCAAAACTCCGAAACCACGCCCGCGCGGATTGCTCAACATCTTAGCGCGGGCGTCTCAACATTCTCCGTCTGATATCCAATTGGCGCGATTGTGATGGCGCTCCTGATCTCCGCAAGAGGAGGATCCGAATCGAGCCCCATTCCATGCGGCCCAATTCGCTTTGATTTCGGCGACTGCACCGGCGACGGCAGAATTGAGCGTCATTCGCTGGTCGTTTACGGGAACGCTCAAATGAGTGTTATCAATGGAAAGGCCAACATTGTTGTCACTCGCATTCCGATCGCCGCGCTGATTTCGGGGTCGAACAGGACCGGCAATCTGCTGAGACCTGCGGCATCTAGTGATAGTTACAGGGGCGGCCTTCGCCTGGAGTCTTGTAATTTTTCCTGTATCCTCGCGCGGACTTAATCGTCAAATGCAGGTGGCCATCGATCGAGCAGTGGTCGCCTCGCGGCGATCTGATATAACTGAGCCCTCAAGCGACCGGGGCGTCCCCCGCTGGGCTGTCGGTCTAACGAGCCTTCTTTTCATCGCGTTGCAAAGCGTTTGCACCATTGTCATGGCGCTCAGCGGCGTGCGACTCGTCATTGGATTGGGAGCTCTTGCGGCAGTTGCTGCGGGCGCCAAGGGACCGGCAACGGGATTTCATCAGGACGCAATACGCATTCCCATGATGGTGCTTGCTGTCCTCGGGTCTTGCATCAATCTGTACATGATCTGGAGAATTCGATCACTCCGCAAACGGCCTTCTTCTCAATGGAGACAGCAGCCAATTTCTAGCCGGCGCCTCTGGGGAGAGAGAGTGCAAATCACACTCGCCGTTGTCTCTCTCCCATCACTATGTCTTCCGTTTGGTCGGATAGAGAAGCATCCGATCATTGAGTGTCGAACAGGTTTGCCTGGGTATTGGCGATAGGGCTGTTCTCGATCCTGCACCTTCATCTTCTCGGCCGGAAGAATTCGCAAGAGATGGACAGGAGCACGTTCCGTAGGTCCCAGATGTTCTTCATAGTCGCGTGGCTCGAGAAACGTCTTGCGCTCATGAATCTCCGCAAACTTTCCCTTAGGTTCTCCAGTCAGTATGCGAAGGTTGGCTCCCAAACCTACCGCGCGAAACTGATATCAATTGACGAGAACTTACGGTCTGATTGACTTGCCTCGATTTTCTCAACCATTCATAGCTGAGGATTTTAGAGTTGTGATTGGCCCTGATTTTCCACGCCGATCTGAGAGTTAGTCGCCGGCGGTTATGAGTTGAACCGCCGCCGAAGCGTGGACCGGCTTCGCGCCAAATCGCCAAAGCGATCATCGAGGGGTCCGACGTCCGCGTCGAAAGTCCAAGTCGTCATCTCGGACCTTGTCGCCTACTCTAGTTGCTTGTATCAGCGAGAGTACCGTTTCAGTACTGCGCAACGCTATTGCAGCGACAGGGCACAGCTTTCCAACGGAATAGATGTTTGATAACATCTATTGTGGGCATCTCTTTTTTGGGCACGCCTTGGAGCAAACAATGAGAAAGTCTCGCCAAGAAGCAGCGGAGACCCGCGAACGGATCGTTAAGGTCGCCGCTCGCGAGTTCAATGAAAGCGGAATCCAGAGCACCGGCCTGACCGAGATTATGGCTGCCGCCGGTCTCACCCATGGCGGCTTCTATAAGCATTTCTCATCGAAGGACCAGCTTGTCGCTGAAGCTGTCGAGGCCGCTCTTGAACGTATTGCGGATTCGATGCAGAGTCCAAAAGCCAATCGCTCCCTAGAAGAAACGGTTGGAGAGTACCTGTCGAAGAAACACCGCGACAATTCCGAAGAAGCATGCCCGCTGGCATCTTTGGGCTCCGAGTTGCGCCTCGCCGATCAAGCTACTCGCCAAATAGCCTCGAAGGGCGTTGAGCAAGTCATCACGATCATCGCGTCCCATCTTCCTGAACTCCCCCCGAAAGAAGCGAAGGCTCGTGCTCATGCGATCGTAGCCGCGATGGTTGGCGGCATGATGCTGTCTCGCATCGTGAGCGATCCGAAGCTCTCCGACAGTCTTCTGCGTGACACCAAAGCCTTCGTTCTGAAGCATTAACTTCACAGACCGGGAGAGCTAAGGCTATTACGAGAATAAATTTTCCTCAACGCAGATGCGGAAACGCAGCACCTGTGAAGTGAAGCAGCATGTCTCACTTCTTTGTTAGAACCGCGGACAGGAGCCCAAGACGCCTCTCGCGCAGGTTGCGGGCCAGGTTGCCGACCAATTCCTGGAAATCGGTACCCATCACAATGCCGAGGCTCGGTCCGGTCGGCAGACGGGCCATCGCCTCCTTGAACCAGTCGAGAGCGCTTTGGGTGTCGTCTCGCCAGAGGATGGTCTTGAATCCAGCTTGTTCAAGTTCCGTGCGTGTGTCGTGTTCGCTGAGCAGGAAACTGGTCGAGGCATCGCGCCCAAGGGACGGGA
The DNA here is from genome assembly GCF_014274465.1 of Alloacidobacterium dinghuense. Taxonomy (NCBI): domain Bacteria; kingdom Pseudomonadati; phylum Acidobacteriota; class Terriglobia; order Terriglobales; family Acidobacteriaceae; genus Alloacidobacterium; species Alloacidobacterium dinghuense. The sequence continues at coordinate 409,537 of NZ_CP060394.1, forward strand.
TAGAGGACATCGCCGTCGCGCAGAACCAGATCGTAGGTTGCAAATCGTCCGCCGGGCGTAAGCATGCGGCCCACCTCGCTATAGAGCGCGGAACGGTGCTCAATGTTCATCGCCACGTGCTGTAGGAACACTACATCGAAATTCCCGTCGGCGAAGGGCAGATCTAAAGCATTACCTACCTGGAACGTAAGGCGGTCTAACATTCCGGTGCGCGGTGTCAGGTAGTTGGCTGCGTCGATAAAGGCAGAACTCAAGTCGACACCCGTAACTTTACAGCCGAAAGTGGCGGTGAGATAGCGCGCGGGTCCGCCGATGCCACAACCAAGATCCAACACGCGGGTTGCGGGCTCGATGTCAGCAACCGTGGCAAGATCGGCCGTGGCGAGGATACCGCGAGTGTGGAACTGGTCGAGTTGAGCGAGTTGAGCGATGGTCACTGTTTGATCCTCGGGCGCGAAGCTCGCGAGGGCCGATTTGATGCGGTCGGTGAGGCCAGTACCACTGTAGTGTTCCTGTACCTTGGTAGTCGTATCGGTCATGAAGGTTCTCCAGAAAGCATGGCTGATTGCGTTGATTGCCTTACGAGGCAGCCGCATCACCGGCGACCGCGCAAATCAACTTGGGCTAAGGGCATTTCATGGTTCGTACTATGCAGGACCGGAATCTACATTTGTCCCTCGCTCAGGACTCTTATCCATTATTTGGATGATATTAAGCCTCCAAATGCTTTCCTTTTTTGAATCCAGTTAGATTGTTGACAACATCTAAAATGTGGGCGCATCGAAGCGCAAAAGGAGGAGTATGTCGAAGATGTTTTTGGTAACGGGATCGACTGGGTTGACGGGAAGCAAAACCGTGAAGTTCCTGGTCGAGGCAGGAGCCCGCGTGCGAGCATTCGTTCACAACGAGGATGAGCGTTCGGCGGCTTTGGCCGCTCAGGGTGCCGAAATTATGAGGGGTGATTTGCTGGATTTCGAAGCCGTCCGCTCTGCACTTGAAGGAACTCAGGGCGCATATTTTGTTTACCCCATCAGGTCCGGCATCCTGCAGGCGTCGGCCTATTTCGCTCAGGCAGCGAAGGAGGCTGGCATCCAGATCGTGGTGAATATGTCCCAGATTTCGGCGCGCCGGGAGGCCAAAAGTCACGCTGCCCAGGATCACTGGATTTCGGAACAGGTCTTTAACTGGTCCGGCGTGCCTACGACGCATCTTCGTCCAACCCTATTCGCGGAATGGGCTCTCTACTGGATCGATCAAATCAAGACGGGAATCTTACGGTTGCCCTTCGGGACCGGAAAGCATGCGCCGATCGCGGGGGAAGATCAGGCCCGGGTGATAGCGAAAATTCTGCTCACCCCGCAAGAGCATAAGGGACAGGTGTACCGGCTCTATGGAGAGAAAGAGTACAGCTTCCCCGAAATTGCGGCCGAGATCGGTAAGGTCATCGGCAAACCCCTGGGCTATGAACAAGTGGATGCCTGGACACTAAAGAAGTTGAATGCCAACATCCCTCGTCGAGATTACCAAGGCCGAGAACAAGTTGTTACCGATACACTCTGGCAGCACTTCGAGGAGATTGCGAAAGACCACCAGAATGGAGTGTTTGCTGGAACAAACGATCTGGTCGAGAAGATCGGAGGACAACGACCAATCGGGCTGCCTGAATACCTTGAGGCGCACCGAAGCGCGTTTCTGTCTTAAATTCACAAATAAAGGGAGCTGACTTTTGTCGGCTCCCTAGTGTGCCATTTAGATTGTCATCTTGGTGGCCGCTCTGTTAGGCGCAGCTACCATCGCTAGCCTTCTCTTGCGTACGTCGCTTGATTTCGCGAGCCGTAGGATTGACCAAATTGAAGCGGTCCTGGCAGTGAAGTGCGAGCATGTGTGTCGGCTATTGGAGCGATCAGGATGACACAGAGAGGCATCCGACTACCTGAGGAAGACTCTGACACTTTCTCGATGAGCATGTTTATCAGATAGTTTTATTCGTTCCGTCCCTCCGTCCTGAAGTCGCAGTTGGCCGAACGCAGTGCGGCCAGGTCTCAAGTCCCACCGCCTAGATTAGAGGTCATATAACATCTAAACAAAGAAGTGTAATCCTTGGCGGTCCTCCAAAAAAGTATGCGCCGTTTAGATGTTACAAAACATCTATATAGTCGAGATCCTACAGAGAGCGAATCGAATGACAAGCCTACTCACCGCAATCCGTATCCGCTTCGAGCCTGCGCCGAAACACCTATCGGCGCTCCATCTGGCGTTGCCCCTAATCATTCTTCTCGTGGTGGGGTGCTCAGTTGAGCCGAAGTACCGTCCACCTCAATCCCGGCTGCAGCCCTTTCATAATGCACCTTCAGTCGAAGGAAGAAAGGCCGGCGTCGCCACTAGACTCCCGGTGGACAGGATTTCACGATCCAGAGCTTACGCGTATTGCTGACCATAGCTAGCTGTGTCATTGTGCGTATCCGCATTTCTAAGGAGAGAGGACTATGAGCAAGCTGGAAGGAAAATTTGCACTCATTACGGGCGGTAATGGCGGCATCGGCCTGGCGACAGCAAAACAGTTTGTCAAGGAAGGAGCCTATGTCTTTATTACAGGACGGCGGCAAGCAGAGTTGGATGTTGCAGTGAAGGAGATCGGCAGAAACGTCACCGCGGTACAAGGAGACGTCTCGAACCTTTCCGATCTTGATCGCCTCTTTGCACAAATCCGGACGGACAAAGGCAGGCTTGATGTTATTTTTGCCAACGCCGGTATTGCACAGTACGCGGCATTCGGCCAGATTACGGAGGAGCATTACGATTCGATATTCGACATCAACGTAAAAGGCGTGCTCTTCACGGTACAGAAAGCGCTGTCATTATTGCCGGACAGTGCTTCGGTCATTCTGAATGCATCGGTCGTGGGCAGCAAGGGAATGTCCTCAAATAGTGTCTATAGCGCTACTAAGGCCGCTATTCGCTCATTCGCACGAACCTGGACAACGGATCTGAAGAGCCGTCGGATTCGCGTGAATGCGATAAGTCCAGGCATTATCGAAACGCCGGGATTAAAAAATCTGTTGGATTCTGCGCCGGCGGGACAAGAGCGTCGAAAAGCCATTCCCAATGCTGTCCTGAAGGCTCGGAACGCCAGATGAGATAGCGAAAGTAGTTGTGTTTCTCGCGTCGGATGATAGCAGTTTCGTCACCGGAATTGAGCTATTCGTCGATGGTCGATTCGCACAAGTTTAGATCGCCTTCGATTCGCCCTGTCAGAGTTCGTGGTCTGCTCATTGACGGCGTGATTTCGGATGGGCGAACAATTTTAACCTCTTCGTGTGACAACCAAGCGCAAGAGGACATTGGGTGATGACATGACACCAGAACAGACTCTTGTTGATGCAGCACTGCGCAGTTGGCGATCCAATATGGACCGGGCGAGCAAATTCTTCGGCTCGTTAACTCCAGAGGAATTGGAACTTGAAGTCGCGCCTGCTCGAAACCGCCTGATCTACATCTGGGGCCATCTGACTGCGTTGAATGACGCGATTCTTCCGCTGTTTGTGTTTGGTCAAAGGCGATATCCAGAGTTGGATGACACATTCATTTCAGCTGTTGACCATGCCGTTTTGCAGATTCCCAGCGGCCCGGAGCTCAAGCAAATCTGGGCGGAATTGGATCTGGTCCTCTGGGCGGAATTCCAAAAACTTTCCCCATCTGAGTGGTTGCAACGGCATCAGAGCATTTTTCCCGAAGACTTCGTCCGGGAACCGCACCGCAACAGGTACGCAAGCTTGCTCGGCAGGACTGCTCATTTGGCTTATCACTATGGCCAGGCGATCCTTGCAAAGCGTCGCCCCCGTCAAGGTGTGAAAAGCACCGAAAGGCTTTCGGGATGAAGCACGGGCTGGTTCAATTAGCTGAACGTCGCAGAGTCTTTGATGGCGTTCCACGAGCCTTCCATGCTATGGCGCTATTCTCTGTTATCTTGCTGACCGGGTGCACGGTTGGACCGAAATATCGACCGCCATCGGTGCAGCTTCAGCCGTTTCACAATGCGCCTGCAATTGCAGATCGCGGGACCGGCTCGGCGGCTCCGCCACTAGACTCCTGGTGGACGGGATTTCGCGATCCAGAGCTAACGCGCATTGTCCAGCGCGCGCTTGACCAGAACCTTGACCTGCAGGCCGCAATGACCCGGGTGCTACAGGCACGTGCAGTCGCGAAAGAGGCAGGCGCGAAACGGCTCCCATCCGGAACTCTGAATGCTCAAGCAGAGGCTTTAAGACAATCTCTCGAGGGTAGAATAGGCCGTTATTCAACCATTCTTCCAAATTTCAATCGGAACCAGGCTTATTACGACCTCAATATCGGCGCGACGTGGGAGGCCGATATTTTTGGAAGCCTGAAGCGTAGCGCCGAAGCAGCCACGGCTGAAGCTCAAGCAGCTGAGGCGCAACACATGGGGACACGAGTCTCAATCGCTGCTGATGCTGCGGATGCCTATTTCCAGATTCGAGGGGCGCAATTACGAATACAGGTCGCTCAAGAGCAGATCAAGACCGACGATCATCTCGTTCGGCTTGTTCGGCAGAGAAAAGAAGCCGGGATTGCATCGGATCGAGAGTTCGCTCAGGCCGAAGCTCTCCTCTCACAAGCAAAGGCCACTGTCCCAGCCCTCGCAATCATTCTCGAATCGCAGCTGAATCGACTCGACGTTCTGCTGGGAGTTCAGCCGGGCACATATGCGGCAGAACTCACGACACCAACCGATATTCCTGTCGTCCCAGCGATATCAACAGCAGGTCCCGCGTCAGATCTTCTTCGGCGTCGCCCGGACATTATTGCGGCCGAACGGCAACTTGCAGCCTCAAACGCTCGTATTGGCCAGGCCCTCGCAGAATACTATCCGAAGGTTTCACTTGCTGGACTCATAGGGAATGAAAGCATCGCTCCTGGAAATCTATTCAAGGAGAAAACCTTCCAGCCTTCTGCAGTGGCTGGTCTCCGATGGAGACTCTTTGATTTTGGACGCGTTGATGCAGAAGTAAAGCAGGCGCGTGGCGCGAATGCCGAGGCGCTTCTCCTCTATCGCAATTCCGTTCTTCGCGGCGCCGAGGATGTCGAAGACGCATTCAGCGCTCTTTCTCAATCCGAAGCTCGTCGCGACGAGACTCTTAAAGAGATCACCGCTCTGCAACGCGTTCGGGATCTTTCTCAGCAGTCTTACACCGTTGGGGTAATCCCCCTTACCGATGTGCTGGATGCTGACAGGCAACTGCTTGTCGCGAAGGACGACCTCGCGGTCTCACGAGAATCCGCAGCACGATCAGCGGTGGCGTCCTTTCGCGCATTAGGTGGCGGATGGACTCCATAGTTGTTCCGTGCGGAGGAAGTCTCAGCGATGGATCTATGTCATTCCCATACGCAGGAGCAAATCGAATATGACCGTAAAGCCTTTCGGACTCCTTCTGATTTCCTCAATCTCTGTGGCTTTGGCCGGCTGCAATAAGCAAGAACAAGATCCCAGAACTCAACCTCCGCTTGTCCGGCTGGCCACCGTGCATTCAGCTTCGGCGAGCGACCAGTTCTTTACCGGCGTCGTGACGGCCCGCGTTCAAAGCGACCTCGGCTTTCGAGTTTCGGGAAAGGTGACGCAAAGACTGGTGGACGTTGGTCAGGTCGTTCACGTGGGACAGCCCCTCATGCGGATTGATGTCACGGACTATGCTCACGCCGTAACCAATCAAGAGGAGCAAGTTCGAGCCGCCAAAGCCAAAGCTGATCAGACAGCTGCGGACGAGGCGCGCTATCGACCGCTAGTTGCAAGTGGTGCTGTTTCCGCCTCGACTTATGACCAAGTCAAGGCGGCTGCCGACTCCGCACGAGCCGAGCTCGAAGCCTTTGAAGCCCAAGCGAAGATCGCGCGCGACCAGGGTGACTATTCGGTTCTGGTTGCAGATTCAGATGGAACTGTCGTGGATACATTGGCAGAGCCGGGGCAAGTAGTGGCTGCTGGCCAAACCGTCATCAAATTGGCCCACGCCGGACCGCGTGAAGCGGCCGTCTATTTGCCAGAAACGCTACGTCCCCGCCTTGGCTCGTCGGTCCGCGCGATTTTATATGGATCTTCGGAAAGCGTCCCCGCTAACCTACGGCAGCTATCCGACGCCGCGGACCCATCTACCCGGACCTTTGAGGCGCGCTACGTCCTCAAAGGGACGGATGCCAAAGCTCCTCTTGGAGCGACAGTCACCGTTCAGATTCCACTGGCCGATGCGTCCGACACAGTTGCGGTACCAAATACAGCGATCACGGACCGGGGCAACGGGCCCGGCGTTTGGATGGTGAATAGGAACAGTTCGACAGTCTCATTCCAGCCAGTCAAAATCGTGCGCCTCGGTGAAGAGGAGACATACATCGATGACGGCATTCGTCCTGGAGAGACGATCGTCGCGCTCGGCGCTCATCTGCTGAGTGAGGGGCAACGTGTGCGAATTGCAGAAAATGAGGTGGCTACTCGATGAGTGACTTCGAATTCAAGGCCCCGAACATCGAGAATCCCGACGAACAAAAAGGGTTCAACCTTTCGGCGCTAGCGGTTCGCGAAAAGTCAGTTACTACTTTCTTCCTGCTTGCGATCATCATAGCGGGTGTCGTCGCGTATCTGAGGCTCGGCCGTGCGGAAGACCCAACCTTCACGGTTAAGGTATTCACTGTCACTGCGGCGTGGCCGGGCGCCACGGCGCAAGAGATGCAAGATTTGGTAGCTGAGCCGCTAGAGAAGCGGATGCAGGAGCTCAAGTATTACTACCACGTAGACACTTTCACCAGGCCAGGATTGGCGTTCCTCACGGTCACGCTTCAGGATTACACTCCACCGGACCAGGTTCAGGAGGAGTTCTACCAAGGCCGTAAGAAAATTCAGGACGAAGCTTCGAAGCTACCGCACGGAGTTCTCACCCCAGTACTGAATGACGAGTACACGGATGTCATATTTTCGGTCTATGCCCTCAAATCAAAGGGCATGCCTCTGCGCCAACTGACTCGGGAGGCAGAGATTCTTCGGCAAGACCTCTTGCATGTCCAAGGGGTCAAAAAGGTAAACATTCTCGGAGAACAACCCGAACGAATCTTCGTGCAATTCTCTTACGACCGAATTGCTACTCTTGGAGTCAAGGCTGAGGACATCTTTGATGCTCTTGTTAAGCAGAATACTGTCACGCCAGCGGGATCAATCGATACGAGCAATCAACGAGTTTACGTTCGTCTCGATGGTGCACTTGACAGCTTGAAGAAGATTCAAGATACCCCGGTAGTCTCAAATGGCAAGGTATTCAAGCTCTCCGAGATCGCGGCGGTGACTCGGGGCTACGAGGATCCGGCTCAGTTCGTCGTGCATCACAACGGCGATCCCGCGATGATGCTCGATGTTGTTATGAAAGACCAATACAACGGTCTGGACCTCGGTAGAGCCCTTGCCGCGGAGCAACAAAAAATCGACAGAAATCTACCGGCCGGCATCACGTTCGTTAAAGTCATTGACCAATCGCAAGTCATTAAGAACGCGATTGACGAGTTCCAGATCAAATTCTTCGTCGCCCTCCTGGTGGTTATGGTCGTCAGCCTCTTCAGCTTGGGATGGCGCGTCGGGATCGTGGTAGCAGCCGCTGTTCCGCTTACACTCTCCGCGACTCTCGTTGCGATGTTGGCCGGAGGTATCAACCTCGACCGTATCTCTCTTGGAGCGCTCATCCTCGCCCTCGGGCTTCTTGTAGATGATGCAATCATCGCCATCGAGACCATGGTGGTGAAAATGGAGGAGGGTTGGGACAGGATAAACGCCGCGAGCTACGCGTGGAGCCATACAGCAGCACCAATGCTTGCTGGAACCCTAGTGACCATTATTGGTCTCATGCCTATTGGCTTCGCTCAATCCAGCCCTGGTGAATATGTCAGAAATCTTTTCTGGGTAGTGTTCATTGCGCTTCTAATCTCCTGGATTGTAGCAGTGACATTTACGCCTTTTCTTGGGGTCAATATGCTGCCCAACATCCCGCGCATGGAGGGTGGCTATGCTGAGATATATGAGACTGCAAACTATCAACGCTTTCGCCGCCTTGTCATCAAAGCAGTCAGCCACAAGTATTTGGTCGCGGCGTCAGTAGTTGTCTTATTCGTCGGCGGAGTATTTGGGATGGGATTGCTCGAACAGCAATTCTTTCCGAATTCCGATCGCACCGAGATCCTAGTAGACGTCACCATGCCGCAAGGCGCAAGCATCGAGGCCACTGAGGGCGCAGTGAAGAAGCTCGAGGATTGGCTAAAGAAGCAGCCCGAGGCCCAGATTGTGACCTCCTATGCGGGTGGTGGAGCTCCGCGGTTCTTCCTCGCTTACAACCCCGAATTACCCGATCCGAACTTTGCAAAAATGATCGTCTCTACAGCGGATGAGCGAGCGCAGTCGCAGCTCTTAACACATCTGCGTCAGCAGCTTGCCGCAGATTTGGTTCCCGAAGCACGCGTTCGCGCTTCGCGCTTCGTGTTTGGACCCTATTCTCCGTGGCCCGTAGCATTCCGCGTATCTGGACCAGACATTGCGAGAGTCCGCGACATCTCTAATCAGCTGCTGTCAAAAATGCAAACCAATCCGCACACCCGCCAGGCGAATCTTGACTGGGGAGAGCGCGCACCCACTGTCCACTTCGTGCTCGATCAAGATCGGCTCCTTTTAATCGGTCTAACGTCGGAACAAGCGAGCCAGCAGATTCAATTCCTCACCACTGGATTCACGGTCACGCAAGTCCGCGAGGACATCAGGGCCGTGGACGTAGTCGCCCGTACCTCAGGAGAGAACCGACTTGATCCGATCAAACTCATGAACATGACGCTTCAGAGTCAAGACGGGCGCCCAGTGCCGCTTAGCCAAGTGGGCAGAGTTGAAATCCGTCCGGAAGATCCGATCCTAAAGCGACGGGACCGTATGCTAACCATCACGGTGGAATGTGACATCGATGACGTCTTACAACCTCCAGAGGTGACGGCAGAACTAGCCAAATCCTTCCAAACAATCATCGACAAGCTCCCCCCCGGATATTCAATCGAGGTTGGCGCCAGCGTGGAAGAGGCGGCCAAGGCGAACGCGGCCCTGGCGGCCGTCTTCCCAATCATGATCGTTTGCATGATCGTTGTCGTCATTCTCCAGGTCCGCTCGTTGTCGGCTCTGGCCATGACGTTGCTCACCGCACCATTGGGGTTGGTCGGTGTAGTACCGATTCTTCTGATCTTCCATCAGCCCTTCGGATTCGACGCCATCCTGGGCTTGATCGCTCTGGGTGGCATCCTTATGCGCAACACGCTAATTCTGATTGGCCAGATTAAGACGAATCGCGGGGAAGGACTCGATCCGTTCCATGCTCTTGTCGAAGCGACGGTGCAGCGGTCCAGGCCGGTCGTTCTTACCGCCTTGGCCGCAGTGCTCGCGTTCATTCCTCTGACCTTCTCAGCCTTTTGGGGGTCTCTCGCGTACACCCTCATTGGAGGTACGGCAGTGGGAACCGTGCTTACTCTGGTCTTCCTTCCGGCGCTCTATTCCATCTGGTTCAAGGTAAAGCCAGCGGTGCGCGTAAAGAACGAAGCCGAACAACTAGTGCATTAACATCGCCCCCTACCTATCTGAATAATGCACTGGGTGACTACAGATTATCGCCGAGGAGGTTCAACTGTTGAGAAGAAGGCGATTGCACAATCTAGAACTGATGAGATCTCCTCCGCCTCGCGCAAGGGTTCGTGTCAGATTCCGCGGTGCGCTGATCCGGGAAAAAGGCGCGAAAGAATCGCGCCTTTCTTTAAGATTCATTTTGTGCTGCTGGCAGAAGTGCTCGAAGAGGCATCGACTTGATCGAATCGGACCGTTTGGTTTCTCCATTCGATTTCCTGGACAATGTTTCCGTTGGTAAAGCGAATTGCCGTGTCATTATATGGTGACTTCTCCTGAATCACCGTTGCAGGGGCGGTGGCGATTGTCTCCCTTTCCTTCATAATGCTGACTCTGACAGATGAACCGGTGCCTTCCCATTGAACGCGATAGTCCCCTGGCTGTATCTGCGTTCCGTTCACAATCACGGTATCTTCAAACGTGATGTTAGCCCAATTCTTCGAGGCAGCTGGTAACGCTAAGGGCATCATCAGCATGAATGAGATTAATAACGAGAGTAGTAACGAGTGTAGTAAAGTATGCTTCGATTTCATTCTGTGCTCCTTCATGAAACTTGGTATGATCGCCGCCTGTCGCGACAAAGTATCCACTTCGGCATAGCGGCAAGAAATGGATCAAAAGATAAGCAATAGCCATCTGCAATCTCATATCGCCTCTGGCTGCGATGCGGCTGGCCAGCAGTTAAACGTAGTAAACATTTGTGACTCTATCGAGTCTCTCTTTCACTAGGGAAAGTGTGGCTGCGACATTGGTCCAGGTATTTGTTGGAACAACGGAGCAATGCGGGACATGATCCTCTTCAATCTCTGGCAGCGCTTCTGCACTGCTCAGGAAGCATTTCTAAAGATGAGATGAGACGCATTGTGCCGGAGAGTATCGTTAAGATGTCTTCTAATCTCAGATTGATCGACGCGCCCTCTTCGACAGCTACCCTGACTCGACCTTCGGTTCGAGGAGTCGGCTGCGAATCAATTGAGAATCTAGCCTCAGAGAGGCGTGCATATATTAAGTGCATGCTCCCACGCCGCACTGTTTATCGCGAAGGATTCGGTCATCAGTGCCGCTTTGATTAGATCCTATTCGGGTCCGGCGACATACTTCTTTAGCAGATGAGACGGCAAGTAGCAGATGTCTTTTATGGGAGAGTGTGGTTTCCGACCATCGCCGAAAACCACGCAGACGTCACCCAGCCATTGGTCATAAAGTGGAGATCGTGACACTGAACACCGCGCGAAAGCTCCCCCCGGCACTCCAAGGTTCTTGTTCCAAGAGCCGGCAGATATCAACGGTCTCAAACAGCCACCCAGACATCGAGCTTGAGCCCCATGCCTCGTTGAGACATGGGGTTCACTAACATCGTTGCTTCGCGCGACATTTGCTCTCGTTAATCTTTAAACAAGTGCGTCGCGTGTGTGATCGATGCGCCCGCACGCATCGCGGCGGCCACTATTGCTGCTTCCGTCAGCATAGCGTCGCTTGCTCCGGCCTGACGCGCTGCCCTCACATGCAATTCGATGCAGTATGGACATTGCGTAGTCAGCGCAACGGAGACTGCCATCAACTGCTTGTGCAAAACGTCGATGGCACCGTCTTTGAACGTCTCTTTATCGAAGGCCCAAAAGGCCTTCATCGTTTCAGGTGCATTCTCATCCAGCTTCTTCAGCCGAGTCAGATTCTTCATGTCAAACATGTGAGTAACTCCATTCGGTTTTGTGTAGAGGCGCTGCTCACGGTAAGAGGTACGGAGAGCGCGTTTGGTTAAACGTCTCAGGGCTTCAGGAGTGATTCCCTAAAACGCACGGGAATAGCGAAATTCGATCCGTCAAAGTCACGTACCATTTCATTCTTTTCTTACTGCGGGCGAACAGAACTTTATGCCCTCAACAACGTGGCCGACGCCGATGTCCACGCCCTCATGCTTTGCTGTCAAAGACAGGGTTGTGGGTAGGGTGCGCCCGGCGCCGGACCACGGTCCACGTGGACTCTCTGAACTCCGCATCACGCAATTCAGAGCAGGCGTGACTCTGGAAAACTCCTGCTTCAGCGGATAGAACGACAGCGCTAGCAGAACCACAACTTTCACCACGAAAGCAACTTTCTGGCTATTCGGATTTGTTTTCGGAAAGGATGGCCTTCTTGCCGAAATAGCTAACCAGGTAAAAGGACACTCCGAGGGATATAACATCCTTGAAAAGGAACAGGCCCAAGAAACTCATGTACCTCATCCCGTGAATCCCAGGTACGGAAATAATCGCGCCAGGGGTGGTCATGATCATAGTGCTGGTTGTAAAGAAGATGACAATTCCGACGAGTCCCCCAAAGATGCCGGCCTTGGGTCTAAAGTAGCCCGCGATAATCAAGACGGCGGAAAGCCACTCGGTAAGGCCGATAAGGTCCGATCCGACATATGGACCGAATAACTTAAAGTGCCACCAGATCAGAAAGCTGTTGGAAACCAGGGGGATGATGCCTTCGGCGCCGGGCCGCGTCATCTTGTAAGCTCCGGCCCAAAGCAGCATAACGATCATACCGATACTCATGATAAGGAAGGGGAGATTGCGCTTACTTATCCATGCGGCCAATCTGATCAAATTGCTTTGAGCTTGTTCCAAGAGATTAGTAGATGGCACCAGATTTTGCTTCTCTGAGCCGACTGCTTGGGTAGACGTGATGTCACTCATTGTCACTTCCTCCTTGCTAAGGTTCATGTGTTTACACGTGGGCGTCTGTCGATAGGCACTTTTGAATACACAAACGGTTGCCCATCGGCGTGGAACAGAAATGAATTTTGTCCGTTCAACGATGGCTTTCAATCGTCTTAGGCACGAGTAATTCTTTGAGCGTTGACCTGCCTTAGAGCTAGACCTCAACGACAGGGGAGTCGATTTCCGTATCGGCCAAGCGATTGGCATAGTTAGTCAATGTATTGAGCGCGACATTCGCAACGACTTCCAACATGAGTCCGTCGTCGATCCCGGCCTTGCGGGCACGGTCGAGATTCTCGTCTGAAACAAGGCCACGTTGACGGATGATGTTTTGCGTGAAGTGGATCAAAGCACGCTCGAAGGGATCATCGCTCTTCCCAAAGCGTGCTTTGCGGGCATCCGCTGCGCTGAGACCGACACCCTCTGCTAATGCCGTGTGAGCGGAAAGGCAGTATTGGCACGAGTTCTCTTGTGCTATAGCCAGTGCGAGGATTTCGCGTTGACGACCGGTGAGGCGGCCGGGCGAAAGGGCTTTTGACAGTGACAGGTATCCATCCAGCGCGACGGGCGCATTTGCCAACAGGGCAAACACATTTGGGACATTCCCGACGCTCGCTTTTATATGAGAAAGTGTGGCAGCAACTTTGGTGTCGGTGTTGGCCGGAACAACAAGAGCAATGCGGGACATCATCTTCTCCAATCTCCGGCAGCGCTTCTGCACTGCTCAGGAATCATTTCTGGAGATAAGACGATACGCATTATCGCATGGAGTATCGTTGAAATATCTTATAGTCTCGAATGGGTCGACTGGTCCCCTTCTTCGAAAAGCTTTCTTTCACGGCTCGGATGTTTTATTCGGGACTCTTGTACGGCAGCACGGGAAACCGTAAGCGAACCTGCCGATCATCTTCATCTGCTCAAGAAAGGACGACTGAAGATGACCCGGCCAGATGACCGTCAAATGGCCATTGATACGCCGAGGATCTTGTTTTTTCCGCGCCCTCGCCCCCATCGTCTTCAGCCCAGTTCAAGAGGGCGTATGCGCCACCATCGAATTCAGCACCGGAATGTTGAACCCTCTCATCGCATCGATGCCAAAACCACTCGTGCTCTCGGTTGATGCCCTTCCAGGACTTGAAGCGACACTGCAGCTCTTGTGGCAGGAGCAATTACCGCCCGAGCGCAAATCAACGATTCAAGCTCCTAAGCGCGGTCTTAGCGGCGTGGTAGCCGGCCATTCCGTGGACACCGCCGCCAGGGGGAGTCGATGCTCCACAGAGAAAAAGATGAGACAGGGGAGTCCGATAGAGCAAGCGTGTAGGACGGAAGAGAATCTGACGGATATCCATGACGCCTCCCAGGAAGTCGCCTCCAATCAAGTTTGGGTTCCATCGCTCAAGTGCTGCGGGTGAGGAAACGGATCGGGCCAAAATGCAATCTCGAAAATCCGGAGCAAATCGTGTGATCTGGTTTTCGATGCATTCCGTACAGTCTCTTGTGCTTCCGTTAGGTACATGGCAGTAGGCCCAGGCGGTATGCTGACCCGCCGGGGCTCGGCTCGGGTCAAAGAGCGATGGTTGACCAAGAAGAACGAAGGGCCGCGCGGAGGTAAAAGTTCGCTCCGATTCGACGATCTCTTCAAGCGAGCCCCCAATGTGAACGGTCGCAGCTCGCGAGCATTCGGGAGCAGTCCAGGGAATAGGCGCTCGCAGAGCATAGTCAATCTTGAAAGCGCCAGCGCCATAGCGGAAGCGCTCCAAGAGCTTGCAGTAATGCGGGGGCAGTTGAGAGCCTGCGATGCGAAGAAGTTGCCGGGGAGTGATGTTGGCGAGAACGAGGCCGGATTGTGGAAGCTCTACAACTTCATGATTGGTCTCGATGTGCCCGCCAAGATCTTGCAGATGACGCGCGAGGGCATCTGGGAGGGTTTGAGCACCGCCGCGTAAGATAGGCCAGCCAAGGGCATGACCAGCAGCCATGAGGGTTAAAGCGACGGCGGCTGAAGCCGGGGCTGCTAATGAAAGCACGGAATGAGTCGCCATACCGGCCAAAAGAGCTCGGGCGCGCGTTCCAGCGAAACGAGAGCGCGCAAGAGATGCTGCGGAGAGAAGTGCCGACGAGCCGAAGCGTGCGAGCACCAGCGGGTGGCGTGGAATATGCTGAATCGGCCCCAGAATATCTTCAGATAGTTCTGCAAATTCAGAAGCCAGGGGAGCTATTAAGGACCGGTAGCTGCTTTGGTCACATTCATCTAGAGTATCGACGGTAGCTTCAATGGAATGTTCAAGCATCACGGCCGTTCCATCGTCGAGCGGATGAGCACAGGGGGCCGTTGGTTCAATCCAGGGAATATTGATGGGAAGCGAGCGAAAGAAGGGGCTTGCTACGCCCATTGGATAGGCAGAGGATCCTAGATCCTGGCGGAAATTCGGTAGCGTGGTCTCCGCAGTCGAACACGCGCCACCGATCTGGTTATTGCGTTCAAGAACAGTGGTAGCAATGCCGGCGGCAGCGAGAACGATTGCGGCCGAAAGGCCGTTCGGGCCGGAGCCGATAATGGTCGCGGTTTGCACAAGTTAACCGCCTCCTTTGCTCGGCTAGCTTGTAACTACACTCCATATTTGAACACTTAATTGCGTCAGGTCAGGGTATCGCTGGATGAAAGCCGACAGCCCAGGTAGATAGGTCTTGCCCGTTCGAACACCGAGGATTCGTGGCTGAGCAACTCGACAGCATTGGCACGGCTTACCATTTTGTTGACATCCTCACCGCTTGAGCCACGGCCAATGTTCTGTTGTCAGGGAATCCAGAGTTCGTTCTTCTTCAACGAACGGCGAAGCATATGCCGCGCTCGCACGAGTCTTAATTTCACATTCGTCTCGGTAATGCCGAGAGTTGCTGCAGCTTCTTTTATTCGACGGTTTTTTCCGTACCGGTGATCGATCACGCTGCGCATGTGACACGGAAGCCTTCGCACTGCATCACCTAAGATCTGTTGTGTTTGACTAATCATGCACCGTTGCTCAGGGTTCGGTTTAGGATCTCGGACTTGCGGGGTTTTAATTTCTTGAGCGTCCTCGGTTAGCACCTCTGATGTCGTCTTCGACAGGGTTTTGCGCTTTCTAAGGAGCATCAGAGATCTGTTAATTCCGATTCTTATCATCCAAGTAGAGAACTTGCTCTTTCCCCGAAAGCTGTGGAGGTGCTTATATGCGCTTAGGAACGTATCTTGAAGAACGTCCTCTGTATCTTCCTGTTGTCGGACGATGCTGAATATCCTATGTTTCAGCATTGCGTTATAGCGCAGGCACAATTCGCCAAACGCCTCGTGGTCTCCAGACTTAGCTTGGGAGAGCAACTGGTCGTCGGAGAGTTGTGGTTGTTGCAGCGTTGCATCTGCGAGGATATTAGTACTCATGACAATCCTTACGGTTGATACGTTCTTGCAAACTTCATTGACCGGAAGGCAGTCTCAGCCACCTCCGCCAGAGAATTACCTATTCGCTTTTGTGGTCTCAAGATCTGCAGGTTAAGCCAGCCAGAGATAGACAAGTACGCCTACTAACACGATTAGAATGGGCCAGAGAATTACACCGGCGTTGTTCCCAGTTTTTTGGCAACTCGTATCGGGGTCGAGGTAATGAATCGCCGATGTTATCTCTGCATTTGTAAGGTGTTCGAAAGGTCCCATTAGTTTGTGGTGTTCATGCATGAGAAGCTCCTCAGATCAAAGCTGTAGTGGTGACGGTTAGCTCCGTGCTACTAGTAAAAGAATCGTGGACCCAGTGAATGAGCTACTGAAGGCGCACAGATACCTCGCACATCAGACGACTCATCGCAAGGGTGGCAGCAACTTTGGTCTTGGTGTTGGCTGGAACAACAGGAGCAATGCGGGACATACTTCTCCAATCTCTGGCAGCACTTGTGCACTGCACAGTAAGCATTTCTGGAGATAAGACGATACGCATTGTCGTAGAGAGTATCGTTGAGATATCTTATAGTATTAAATGGATCGACTCGCTCCCTTCTTCGAAAGGTTTTCTCTGGCGGCTCAGATGTTCTATTCGGGACTCCTGTGCGGAAGCACCGGGGATCAGGTAAGCGAACATGCCGGTCATCTTCATGTGCTCAAGAAAGGAAGACTGAAGATCACCCGTCCAGATGCCCGTCAGATAGTCATTGATACGCCGAGTATCCTGTTTTTTCCACGTCCTCGCATCCATCGCCTTCACGGCCCAATGCAAGAAGGAGCCGAGCTCGTATGCGCGACGATCGAATTTGGCGCCGGAATGTTGAACCCTATCATTGCGTCGCTTCCAGAGCCGCTCGTGCTTCCGCTTGACGCCCTTCCCGAACTTGCGCCGACGCTGCAACTTTTGTTCACGGAAGCGTTCGCAGAATCGCCAGGCCGTCAGGCTGCCCTAGATCGATTATTCGAATATCTCTTTGTGCTTCTCATACGATCGGCAATGAATGCGCGCCTCATTGACAGCGGGATTTTGATGGGGCTCAGTGATTCGCGTCTTAGCAGGGCAATTGAGGCCATGCATCAATACCCTGGAACTTCGTGGTCGCTGGAGCACCTGGCTCAATTTGCTGGTATGTCCCGTGCGCGCTTTGCTGTCCATTTTCGGCAGGTTGTCGGCATGACACCATTTGATTACCTGACAAATTGGCGGCTGGGGGTTGCCCAAACCATGTTGCGTAAAGGCAATTCATTGAAACTGATTGCGGCCGCAGTGGGGTATGCAAATGCGACGGCTCTAACGCGAGTCTTTACGCAGCGTCTCGGAATGTCGCCTTCTGCGTGGCTCGCTCGCAGTCAGATACACAAAGATTGAACCAACGTCTTGCCAACCAGAGATTTCACCCGACGATCTCTCCCTCAATCCCCGCTGGACCCAATTGGCGCCTTCAGGCAAACGACCGCATATTATTTTCAAAACCGTTTCGACACCATTTTTGAGAATCGATAATTGTGCGCGGAACTAGATGAGAATATTGTCGAGTATCTCGAGTCCGATCACAGACAGCAAGCCCGCGCTTAGTTGAGTCGCGGGCTTGTGCCTCCTGGATATGCCGGATTACTTTCCTGCCGAAGCAAAAGTAGCGCCAGCAACTGGAGCAAGTGCGAACACCAATTCGGTTTGTTTCTTCAGGTGAACGTCCTTCCCATTCGCGCTCAACGTACCCGAACTCGAGTCGGCGACATTGCTGCTCAATGCATATCCGTGCCTGCTCGAAGGTTCCTGATACACCTTCAAGTCCGGATTCAACGAGGGATGCATCAAGTCATTTTCATCCGTTCCATCTGGATAAACACCTACAATTGTGGACTTAATGGTGATCTGCTGACCGTTTACCAACTGCGCCCGATCAAAGGTCAGGACGACCCTTGAAATCCCGTCGTTGCCCGAGGGCTGTACTTCGTCAATGTGTCCAATCAGCAGTGTGTTGTGCGGCAACTTTGTGTCGCCAGCAATGTGAACGGACTCAGTTAATCTGGCTTTCACCGTATCACCTTGCTTAACAGTTCTTGCGTCGACGTTCTGAAGCAGCACAGCATCGGCTGCAACTAGCTGGCTTACATTCTGTATTTCGCTCTCCGCTGCAGCAACAGTAGTCAGCGCCAAAGCCGTCGTGATAATTCCGAAATACTTCCTGATTCTCTTCATATGAAAGAACACTCCCGTACCGTTTGATCTGTTCTGCTTTTGAAATGAGCTGTAGCGAGCGACTCGCAGGCAGGCATCATTGTGCGCTGGTACTGCTATCTCGTACGGCAGAACTCTAAATGATGTCCATGAGGAGCTATTGGTTACAGGCTTAGGAGCAAGCACAAGATATGTCGCACTGTAAGTCAGTCCGAAATGTATGCGTTAGCGTCCAAGAAAAAATTGTGATCACGAGTTGGACTGCTATCTCGAGAAATGTTAGGGCGAGGGATGCAACAAAGTGTGAATTTCCTCGTGCTGGGACCCGAGTCTTTGCATTTTCTATGGTCATTTAACAGGATGGGACAACTTGGAACTGTGTGAGTGTTGCGTGTGTGTGTGTTGCCCCGAAAGGATAATCATCAGGATCCCAAACGTATTCGTTCTGTTTGCTAATGTGCCAAAGAGACGCAGGATGGGTTCTTGGGACTGATTCACGCACCACACAGTGCGCTTTCACCCATATGAGAATAACTACAGTTAGACGGATCGTACGCATCGTCTTTCTAACTCCAACTTAGCCGAAGCAGAAGTCGTTAGTGTGAACACGCTCTAGTTTTGCGTTGACTGCAAGAAATGTATCCACGGCAAATGTGGCGCATCTTAAACAACGAGGGTATTAAGTTTGAATACACGGTTTAGTGAGGGCGGTACGCGTAGAAAACGACAGGACGGTAGGTTGCCACTGTTCACTTTGAAGCTTTGAAAAGGAGATTTTGGAAATGAAGAAGTTCACCGTCACCGCCTTACTTACGCTGGCCGGACTTGTCTCGGCCGGAAGCGCCTTTGCGCAGTTCAAGCATGAAGTGAGGGTTTACGTTCCTTTTGAGTTCAGTGTCGGCAACAAGATGCTCCCCGCCGGCAATTACGTCTTTGATTCGGAGTCAACGCCAACAGCGGACAACCACGCGCTTCTGGTTCGGAATATCGATCATCCGCAGTATCATGCAATGAGGCTAGGAGACGGCGGCTCATGGGAACAAACGCCTCTCTACAAAGCGGATACGGAACGCCTGGTTTTCGACACCTATGGCGGCCAATATTTCCTGCGTGAAGTACGCGGCCCGGTAGGAATCCTGAATCTAGAATTCCCCACTACGAAAGGTGAGAAGGCCGCCGAGCGCACCACGGCAGCGTCGAACGCAACCCAGACCACCATCGTTGCAGGCCAGTAAATAGCCGGTTCTGCACGGGGGGCGCGGATCACTCCGCGCCTCTTTCATTTGTGGTGGCAACTCTCTAACCGCAACGCGTCTATATTCTCTAGGTCGAGTAGGGTTATGGCGCTAAGCGGGCTTGAGCCTGAGAATTTGACGTGTCACCCAGTCAAGATCACTTATTTAACTACCCAAACAAAGCTTCAATGGAATCCCGCGGGCATGGTATGGGCCTTACTGTAAATGCGTAGTACATAAAGAATGTTCCTGGCCGCAAGAGCGACGTGTCCGACTGCCAATGGATTCTGCATTCGGTGGGATTGCTGAAGGCCATTTTCCTTAGCCGGTCTCTTTGCCTTTCTTGGCTACTGTGCTTCGGGCGGCACCGTATCGAGCGCACCGCTGAAGTAGCTCTCGCGGAAACGGAGACGCGCGCTTGGATAATCAGGGACACTGACGCGGATGGAGTGCATTCCGGGCGAGGGATTGCCGTCCGGACCGGATTTAGGCTGGAAGCTTAACAGATAGTAGTTGTGAATGTGATTTGTGAGTTGAAGCATACCTGCATCGAAGCCGTTGCGTGTGGTGAAGTTGATGTACTCGCCTCCTGAGAGTGCGGCCAGTTCATGCGATACGTTCTTCTTAAGAGCGCTGACGGCCATCACGAGCAGGCCAAAGGGACCGGAGCCTTCGCCGTAGTGGAGATCATTTAGGATTTCGGTCTTGCCCGGTGAGAAGGCCACCGAGTTGACGACGGTGTTGGTGCGGCCCAGCGCGGCGATCACCTCCGCGGCCTTGGTCTTGCTGTCGTGATCGCGTGTCTCGCTGACCAACAGGATGACGTGGCGATTGTGGTCGTCGCGGGCTTCCAGAAGTTTGGTTGCGTAGGCGACGGCGTCAAAGGTGGCTGCGGCAGAGTCATCACATGGAGTGAGCTGCGCGAGGGCATCCGCTGTCACGGCGGTATCGCTTGAGAAGTTGCCGAGCAGCGTGGGGTTTTCCCCGTAAGAGACGACGGCGATCTGGTGTGGTGCTCCGCCGGCGATTGAGTCGATCATGGTAGCGAGCCCGGCGATGTGCGCCGACTCCATCACAGCCGAGCGGCTGCATTGCACGAGCACGACCATCGTGAGGCCGAGCGAACCGGTGTCCTCGTCGACGCGGATGGTCTGCGGAACGCCGTTGTCCTCGACGACGAACTGCTCCGGCTTAAGCTCGTAGATCAACTCGCCGTGTTTGGTCTGGACGGTGGTGGGGACGAGAACTACGTTGGACTGCGTGCGGAGCGTATAAGGCTGCGAGTTCTGCGCGTGAATGTTCAGAGTCAGGGGCAACGCCAGGAGCACGAGCTGTTGAAGAATCCGAAGTCTCAAAGGGTACACCCAGGCAGAGCGCAGTTCGCTTCTTGTGAATCCCGAACAACATCCTGTCTTAGTAGACAGAAGGACACTGCAAACAGAACTGCATCCTTCATGAGGAAGCAACGTTTCCGACCCACGGGATGAGGCGCAGGCACGCCGATTGCATGCAGGACGACAGCGAAGGCTTCAAGCCCCTTGGACAGCTTGGCGAAGCCGTGCTGCATGAAGCCATAGCTAACAATCAGCCGGAGCGGAATGGTAGACCAGCGAGCTAGAGAAGCTCGATTGAGGAACGCAAAGCGGTTGCTCAATCCCTGTTCTAGCGGTTTGCGAATGACATTCATGTTCAATTGCTCTCTTTTGAAATCGCGCTGGGGATCGGCTCCCCGCGAAGAGACGCCGATCAACTCCTAGCTGCCCACAATTGCCATAGGGTCCACTACTGTAATTCAGGCGTGCTTTTACCGAGGGCGAAAGAACTCAGCTGCCCTATAGCAACTGGTATGGCTACAAATCTCGGTGTTATCCCGCTTTTCTCTCTGCGGCTGACACAGCGTTGGGCTTCTTGCGCATATAAACAAGTGCACCGCCTTTCTCAAAGCAAACCTCGTCCATTAATGCTTTCATCAAATAGATCCCACGCCCGAAAGTTCGCAGCCGATTTTCGGATGCGGTTGGATCGTGCAGAGTACCAGTGTCAAACCCTCGTCCCTCGTCCTGAACTGCAATAGAGACCTCTCCGTCTGAAGAGCAACGGCAGGTCACGTAAACGTGCTTGCGATGGTCCTCCCCGTTGCCGTGGACTACGGCATTTTCCACAGCCTCACTTAGCGCTATCTCAATGTCCGTTTCACTCCCGTCCTTCCTTCGAAACTTCGCGATGAAATCCATGAGTCGGTCTATGAATGGCGAGATAGTCTCGATTTGACTCGGGAAGTACTGACGCAACTCAACTAAGAAAATGCCATTAGATGTGCTACGTAGGAGAGACACTGTGTGTATTTGAGCCATATCTTCCAACTCCATTTGAAGGTTGCAGGTAGATATCCGGTTAAATTGCGACTATCGTCTTGCCGTTTGGTCATGGTGAACTTTTATAGATTCGCCACTCTCACACGGCTTACTTCTGACGCAGTGTCCCTTCGCTATCGACCTCTGCCATATGCTGAAGAGCACGACTCCGTGTCTGCTCTATTTCTTGTAGCGAGCTGTTTAAGAGAACTGAACACTCCCGGTCGGTATATCCTTCGAGAACAGAGAGCACATATACGAAGCGTTCAAAGTCCCCAAGCGCGAGGACATTCGCAAACGGACCATACTGCAAGGCGTTATTGGAAAGGTTGTGGTCGGTTGCCGAACGCAAAACACTGCCTCCTGGTCTTGGGGGACCAGCGTGAGGCGATTGTATTTGGATTGCGTTGTGTACTATGATGCTGCGAGCCCAGGACGTAGCCCACTTCTTGAAGACGCGGTTTTCGTCTACGCAGCCGGCAACACCGGCCACGAAACATCGCCTTGCCTCCTTTCGATTTCCCATTAGCAAGAAGGAGAGGAGGTAAAGACTGCTTATACTCCCTATCCGCAGCTTGCGAAACACTTCAACCGTTGCATTGTCGCTCTTCAGGATCGTTTGGGGGACAGAAGCATTTCCTAATGTGGCGAGAGTGTTGGGAATTTTGCCGAGGCTCCCTTGGATCTGAGAAAGCGTCGCGGCAACGTGGTTGTCGATGTTTGGTGCGATAACGGGAGCGATAGGGGACATACTCTTCTCCAAGCCCGGCAGCGCTTCTGCTCTACGAAGGAAACGTCTCTTAACATAGGATGAGACGGGTTGTCACACCGAGTCTCGGTGAGATATCTTATAGTCTCAAATGGATCGACTCGAACGTTCCGACATTGAGTGCAGAGCCGTTACGGATCATGGACCACCATTGAATGATCAAGTACTCTTGAGTGCCGGTCGCTCGAAGCAGATCCTCCGTCTGCTTGCCGGCCCGTGTAAACGTGACCCGCGCTGAATCCCCAGGCAATTAGTGCTGAATAACGGTCTACTTGGAAGTCGATCGACCGTAATCCGACCCCCAAGGAACATCAGCCGTTTTCGGCAGGGACGACGTGAAATCCGAGTTGCGCGAGTTAGGGCCTTTGTTGCAGCCCTTATATTAGTGGCCCATCTGGTCTGGCTTGCTCTGGTAATTTTCGGATCGCTCTTGACACGCGGCCGGCCAATGTGGAGTGCGCTGCAAATTCTCGCGCTGCTCTGGGGCATTGTCGCGGAAGTGAGCCTGTGGCCATGTCCTCTGACTTTGGCGGAACAGTACTTTGAGGACCGGATCGGTACGCCTTTGTACCAGGGCGGTTTCCTGCTGCACTACCTGGACGCGATCGTGTACCCCAATCTCCTAGCTGGGTAGTAACGAGTGCAGGGGTGGCCGTATGCGCTCTCAATCTCGGAATCTATTGCTGGCGATTCCGAAAGTCCCGTGCTGCTCGAAGGTTGCCGCATTGAGCCACCACGATTGGTGGGTCTGTTTGGTTCACTTTAAGCAGGGACCGCATTTCCCCAATCTTCAATGACCTCCCGTTGGCGCTCCCCCTACTTTGAACCTGCGTACGAGAATTACGAGAGGAATCATGATGAGGGTCAACCAGGCAAACACCCTGAAGCAGTCCATGAAAGCAAGGAACTCACTCTGGTGTAGAAGCTGTTGATAGACAATTCCTAGTGTGGCTGGCTCGGCGTCAGCGCTGGTAGAGCCAAACTGCATCAGGCGATTTACCAACTCTGCAGCGTTTTGTTGCAGCGCTTGTGAACTACTGCCAAGGTGCGATCCCAGGTTCAATTGATGAAGATCGGCCCTTCGTTCCGCCGCTGTAGTGACAAAGGCTATACCAAAACTCCCACCCCAATTGCGGAACAGATTGGTGAGACTGGATGCCTTGTTATTTTGATCCGGACGCAACTGTGAGTACGCGATGATATTGACCGGAACCAGAAAGAGGCCGTACCCGACTCCTTGCAGCGCCCGTATCCAACCGAAGTGGGCACCGTTCGTATCGAGATTCATGTCGCTGTATACGAACATGGCTGCGGCAATAAAGGACAGGCTCATCAGAATCAGGGTCTTCGCCGAGACCAGATGACGCTGCAAAAGCTGCGCTGAGATCGGCGCCAGGACGGTGATAACCAGCGCGCCTGGACCAAGTACGAGGCCAGCATCGATCGCTCGATATCCGTAAAGAGATTGAAGCAATTGTGGGATGAGAGTGGTGGTCCCAAAGAGTCCGATCCCGAATACGAAGAACAGGCTGCTGGCGATTGCAAAATTGCGATTGTTGAGAAGTCGGAAATCGATGATCGGTTCCTTGACATAGAGCTCCCACAGTACAGTCCCTATCCAGCCGAACACCGCGATGACAATCATACTTGTAATAAAGCTGCTTCCAAACCAGTCATCGATCTGGCCGCGGTCAAGCGACACCTCGAGAGCACCGGAGGCCAGCGTGATGAGCACGATTCCAATCGTGTCAATCGACATGCGGCCAGCTGCTTTTGCGGCGAGACGCTCCTCTGTAAAGGCGGCAGGATCGTGAATCAGCTTGTTCGACAAATAGAGTGAAAGAATTCCGACTGGCACATTGATAAAGAAGATCCACCGCCAGTTGTAATTATCTGTAATCCAGCCGCCAAGGACTGGCCCGATAGCCGGCGCTGTAACAATCACTACTGTAAAGAGCGCAAAGGCGGCCGCGCGTTTTGCAGGCGGAAAAGTATCGACCAGGATGGCCTGTGCTACCGGAGCCAAACCACCTCCGCCTACGCCCTGAACGATACGCCAGAGGAGCATGAAGCCCAATGAAGGAGCAACACCGCAGAAGAAAGACGAGATCGTAAACAGGACTACGCATAAGAGGTAATAGGTCTTTCGTCCGAACAGCCTGCTTAACCATGCTGTCATGGGTAGTACGACAGCATTTGCGACGAGATAGGTAGTGAGAATCCAGGTCACCTCATCGTAGCTGCGCCCTAACCCGCCACCAATGTAGGGCAGGGCTACGTTGGCGATGGACGTATCGAGCAGTTCCATGAATGCAGCGATTGTCACCGTGACTGCAATAAACCAGGGGTTGACCGTGCGAACGCCAGATTGCTCGGCAACAGTTGAATCTATGTTTGTATTAAGAGTCTTCATGGAACGTCCTGTCACCGCACGCGAACTGTTGCTTCGACTGACATGCCTGGACGGAGATCATGTTGCGGATCCTGGCCCTGATCGATGTGGACACGGATTGGAAAACGCTGCACGATCTTCACGTAATTGCCGCTTGCGTTTTCCGGCGGAAATAGGCTGAAGAGCGGCCCTGAAGCGCCGGCCATATCTTCAACTACTCCCTTGTAATCTCGTCCGAAGGTATCTACATGAATGGTCACAGGCTGGCCTGGGCGCATGCGCCGCAGCTGGGTCTCCTTGAAGTTTGCTGTGATCCAGATGTCATCGACTGGAACGACTGTCAGAAGCGACTGGCCCGGCTGTACACGATGTCCCAATTCAACCGTCTTGTGACCGACGACTCCGCTGACGGGGGCATAGATTTTCGTATAGCTCAGGTTTAGCTCGGCTGTCCGTACGTCCGCCCGAGCCTGGTCTAGCTCGCCTTGAGCGGACTCCAATTGCGCTCGCACGTCCGAAGCCTGTTGCGGCGCCGTGTGGGCGCTGGTCACTTGAGCCTCACGTTGGGCTACGAGGCTCCTGGCCTGCGCGATCTTTTGCCCGGCCGCTGCTACCGCTGCGCGGTCCGAATCGAGGCTCTGCGCGCTTGCAGTTGCGTCCGTCGCCCTCGCGTCATAGTAGGAGCGGGAGATTTCACGCTTTTCGGCAAGCGCCGCATAGCGAACACGGTCACGTTCGGCGCGGTCGGCGACAGCTTGGTCCTGCTGAACCCGGTGCTGAGCAGCGGTCAACTCCGCTTCAGCTGCGGCAACACTCGCGATCGCTTCCTGCCTTGCGGCCTCAGCAAGGTGCAGTTGGCTGTACGCGCTTGCGTCAGTAATGGGTACCTGCAGTTGCGACGCGTGCAGTTGTCCTTCCTTTGTTTCAAGAGTCGCCTTCGCGTGAGCGAGCGCAGCCTCATAATCCCGGGGATCGAGCTCAAGTAACAAGGTGCCAGCCGTAACGAAGCGGTCATTTTCGACGAGCGGATTAACGTAAGTCACGGTTCCGGTGATGCGCGTGCTGAGTTGCGCAAAATGCCCGTCGACTTGCGCATCGTCGGTGGATTCAAAATGACGGGCATACAACCAGTAGCCCAAGGCCCCGAGCAGGCCTACAGCAGCCAGAGCGATTACCCATACCTTCTTCGAGACTTTTCGGGTCGGCGCTGTTTCCTGTTTCTTGTTCGGTGAGGCGGTCGTCTCCATCTCCTCGAGTTTCACTGCTGTAGCCATATCTGCCTCCTTGTCGGCATTGCTGCGTAGTGGTTCGGACTCACTGTTGTTTGAAGAAACCTGGCAGGCGGCTCTCAGCAGTGCCGAGTGCCCTGGCGAGCGCAATCTTCGCTACATTGAAAGAGAAAAGGCTCGCGATATAGTTCTCGTTGGCGGTTACCTGGGCTTCCTGCGCCTCGAGTACCTCAAGGTAGTTTGTTACGCCACTGTTGTAGCGGTCTTCTGATTGTTCGAGTGCTTTTTGCGCAAGCCTCTGATTCGCCTGGGCAACTTTCACAGCCGATTCAGAGGACTGAGCGTCCAGGCGAGCGACGCGAACATCGTAATCAGCTCGGCCTTGGAGGTCGCGGTACTCCGCGCGCCGCTGCGTCAATACGGCCTCGGCGGCGTGGACATCTGAGCGTATGCGTCCGCTAGTGAAGATGGGAACGTTTACGCCACCCTGGACGTCATACAACTGGTTGTAGTTTGCGGGATTGTTACCGCCTCCACCGTAGCTGCCAGTGAAGGAGACTTCAGGCAGACGCTCAGCCCTCGCGGCCTTAACGCCCAGTTCTGCGGCTACAACCTCCTGCTTTGCGCTCGCAACGTCATATCGCGTCTGGGAGGAGGGCCCTTCGTCCTCGCTCGGATTCAGCAGGGGAAGGTATCCATAGTCGCCGCTGAGTTTCCAGCGCTGGGCCAGTGGGATTCCCGTGATGCGATCGAGTGTGAGCTTGTCTTTTTCAAGATCATTCGTCGCATCGACAATGCGCTGCTGCGCCGTGCTTAACTCAACTCGCGCGCGAAGAGAGTCGATTTCGGGAGATACCTCGTTCTTATATTGGTCCTCGACCTGTCTGTTCAGTTCCTGAGCCGACGCGAGCGCCGCTTTGGCGGTTTCGAGTCGCGCATGGCTCGCCACAACCTGGAAATAGGCTGCGCCGACAGCAAAAACGACCACATCGCGCGCATCCTTTGCGCTGAGAACGGATGCCGTCTCCAGCGCTTTCTGCTGCTTATAGCTTTCGCGGAGATGCATGTTCACTATCGGAGCTTCAACCTGAATCTGGGCTTCCGAATATCCGAATCCGCCGGAGGTGGGCGGCAAGGTAAGGCCTGAGGCTGGCGGCAACTTAATGTTCAACTCTTTGTAGCTGAACTGTTGATAAGTTTGCTCGGCTCGCGCAGAAATCTGAGGCAACAGCTCAGCGAGCGCATGTTCCCTTTGAGCCCGAATCTGCGCGTTCGCCTGTTCACTGTCAATCAGGCCCAGGTTGAATTTCAATCCACGACTCACAGCCTCTTCCAGACTGAGCCTGATTTCCTCATCGACGACGGGCCCTTCCGGTGTGCTTCCAAGGTAAGGGTTCAGGGACTGCGTCGCGCTCGCACTTGGGTTCGTCGTGTCAGTGGCTGGATTGATGGGGCGGGGTGTCGTGATCGAGCCAAACGAAGGAGAAGCCCCTGCCCCATCGACCGCTTGTGCTGACGCAAGGACGGTCGGTGCCAGGGATAACGCGACGAATAACGTAAGCGGATGCGGCTTCCAGAATCTCATACGCTGCTTACCTCCTCGTGACCTGGGCTCTCTCTGCGCCCCAAAGCCACGTTCTCTGTTATTGATGACAGGCATAATTAATATGATTCACAATAATGATGAGTGTCATCTAACATAATAGAAAGAGACAGGAGTGCTGTTCATGAAGGTAAGCAAGCAGAAAATGGCCGAGCACAGAGAGCAGATCATCACGGCGGCTGCCAAACGATTTCGTGAGAAAGGTTTTGACGGTATCGGCGTGGCCGATTTGATGAAGGAAGTTGGTTTAACTCACGGCGGGTTTTACGGACATTTCGGGTCAAAGGAAGAACTCATTGGTCTGGCCTCGCAGCGCGCTTTGCGCGAAACCGCGAAAAAGTGGGAAAAGGTCATCGAAGAAGCCCCGGACCGGCCGTTGGAAGCTTTTGCGAAGTTTTACTTGTCGAAAAGACATCAGATCCGCCCTGAGGCGGGATGCCTTTTGGCTGCGCTAGGCAGTGAACTCGACCGTCAGCCACGTTCGGTCAAAGAGGCAGTGCTGGAAGAACAGCTGAACATCTTTGATCTACTCTCTCGTATTGTGCCTGGCAGAACAAAGGCAGCGAAGAGAAAGCAGGCAATTGTCATTCTTGCCGGACTGATTGGGGGAATGATTTTAGCTCGCAGTATGCCGGATGCTGCTTTGTCTGAGGAAATTCTCGAGACAGTGTCTGCAGCCATACCCAATTGGGTTCAGGCAGATGCTGCTTGAGCTTCAGCCGTCGCTGCTTCAGCGCCACGTCAGGGATTGAGAAAGATGGTCGTCGGCGACGTGACAACGAGTCATCCGAACTATGCGGAAGGTCACGGCTGAGGATCAACTGCTCCGCGAATGCTCGGCGGCAAATGCGATGTTCTTAGCTAACTCTTTTCGTTTGTTGGTGTCCCCGGCGGGATTCGAACCCGCGTTAACGCTGTGAAAGAATCCGTTCAACTCGCAACATTGTAGCGACGGGCTGATCAGCCCTTGGAAACAACACACATACGCTTGGCGTGCGCGAACGAACCAGTCCCAGTTAAATTCCTGACGCTCTCGCGTCTTCGAATTCTCGCGCGATGCTTGCTCTCCCGCCGCAGACCAATTCCAACTCCTCAAAAGGGGGGCCACGTGCCTTCGTTTCGCCAGACGGATGGTCACGATCAGTAAAAAGAAATGTCCTAGAGCGTTGGGAGGAGAGCTTCAACTCGCACCGAGGAGCCCAAAGAATGAAAACTGCTTCCACCCGCACACGGGAAAGGAGGCTCACATGCAATTAGGAAGCGTAATTCAGACAGGTCGAAAGCACGGACCAGACGTGTGGCAGTTTCGGTGGTCTGAAAAAGACCGAAGCGGTCGTCGGATCTACCGCAAGCGAGTGATCGGGACGGTTCAGCAATACCCAAATGCGCAAGCAGCGCGCGAGGTGACAACAGCTCTCTTGGGCCATATCAATGCAGGCGCCAGCGGGTGCAAGATCACTGTCGAGCAAATCTGCGAGCATTTTGAACAGAGGGAATTGAGATCTGGCGACAGCTTTCGGAGCTTCGCCACGGTCAAGACGTATCGCGGCTACATTCGCAAATGGATAAAGCCGCGCTGGGGTTCTCGCTACCTGGACGAAATCAAGGCTGTAGACGTCGAAGCATGGTTGCGGCGCCTCCCCATGGCTCGATCATCACGCGCGAACAGTCGAAGCATCTTGTCGATCTTGTTCAACCATGCCTGTCGCTACGAACTATTTGACCGCAACCCGATGCGGTTTGTCCGCCAGGGCGCAAAGCGCCGTAGCGCTCCAGCCGTGCTGACAGCCGCTGAAATCAAGGCGTTGGTGGACCATCTACACATTCGCGAGCGGACCCTTGTCCTCCTCGCAGCGGCGACAGGTTTGAGGCAAAGCGAGTTGTTCGGGCTCAAGTGGCGTGATGTTGACTTCCACCGTGGAGAACTTAGCGTGGTCCGTTCGATCGTCTTCGGCGTTGTCGGGCGATGCAAGACCGAGTCTTCACAGAAACCGGTTCCAATGCATTCACTGCTCGGAGAGGCTCTGTTGACCTGGAGAAAGACTTGCAGATTCACAGGAGTCGATGACTGGGTATTTGCGAGTCGGTCGCACAAAGGAAGGCGGCCGTATTGGGGCGCGTCGATCCTTCGCAAGTACATCCGGCCGGTTGCCGCGTCTCTCAATATTCAGAAGCGTATCGGCTGGCATACATTCCGGCACACCTATTCCACCCTTCTCAGGAGTGTCGGAGCCGAATTCAAAGTGATGCAGGAATTGATGAGGCATTCCACCTTGAGGACAACGATGGATATCTACACGAAGGCAGTTGCACCTGCCAAGCACGCTGCCCAAGCCGCCGGCTTGCCCTTTTCTTCCCGATGGCTGGCGCTGCAGATGACAGCGTGATCGTGGGAACGGCATAGTGGATTAATTCGAGGGTGCAAAAATGGCACCAAAATGTGGCTTTTTGCACCCTCGAGGTTCCGGCGAAACCGAGCGTAAGTTTTTGATTTGATGTGGCGTCCCCGACGGAAGGAATTTGAACCTGATCCTGAAGGCGAGAGCGGTCACCATCGCGTGTTCTTCTTACGTATCGAGTACGCTCGCGAGGACTGATAGTGGCGCATGAGGTGATCGCCTATTTTCCCCGATTTGCCGAATCCAAACGGGGGCGTGCTTACAATCGAGCGCGTCGAGGGAATTGAGCTTCTACGCTTGTAACAGGCCAGTCCACATAATTCAGCTTGTCATCCCGTAGGCAACTCGGCCCACGGGGAGTGGCTGGGCTAGCACCGCTGTTCGTTCGGCGAATAAGCGCCTGCTGTGTCGCTTCTGGCAGCTCCTCCCACCAAGACGGTCGAAAAAAGGTGTTTTCAATGTGCTCAAAGACGAGCCTGAGCACCGCATTCCCGAGACTTTCCTCACCGATAGATATGAGGGACTCTACAAATGGGATGCAAACTGCGTCGCTACCCTCTTGCCAACCCAGCACCGCAACTCCACCTCCGTCGGCTGGGAGCACCGTTACGGCAATGTTTTTCAAAGGCGGGTCATCTAGGAGATTCTGGAATCGATTACCGGAAAAATCATGCTCGGGGGCGAATGCGCCTGTGGAAAGCACATCCGGAACGCATGAAAAACGAATGATCAATCTCCGATAAGGATCGAAGTTGTTGCGTCTTAGCATCTCGTCGTAGAGGTCCTTGTGGTGTTGGATTTCAGCTAGCCCCATCAGAATGCCAATTTCGTGCAGGTTCGTGAACCATTGCATCGCCTCTTGAATCTGGCGCGGTGCGCCTTGATCCATACCTCGCATGATTCCAACGTTGCTATTGTGTATTCGTTTTTGAAACAACTCCCGGCAAATGGCGCGGTAGGACATCAGGAAGCACTGTTCCGGGCTGGCGGTTAGCGGTTGCTTCTCCAGTGGAGCGAAAGTCCGGTCATCGTGTACCGCACAAAACCCCGTAAATGTTGACGCTTCATTTATTCCTATACGCTTAAACTTCACCACCCCATGGGTCTTAAAGAGGGACATCAAGTCTGCGTCGTGGCCGTAAACATGCCCGCCCTCGGCGATTGCTGCTAGTGCGGCGCGACGGGGCAGCGTATGAGCCCTGACGATCTGGCCAGAGCATGCCGCCGGACTCGCGTCGGCATGGATACAGTACTTTGCATCAGAGAAGAGTTTCCGTATGCCTGCAGCAGTCTCCCAAGGCTTTCTGCGGGGCGCCTTATCGCGATCCAAATGGCAGAACTTGTATTTTCTACCTGAGTGACACCAGCAAGGATCGTTTCGCCCAATCCTTGGCCTTCGCGCTTCTTGTGAGCCCATGAGACTTTTGTCTTTCGCCTTTTCGCCTTCTATTTGTTACCAGCCTACAATACCTCGCTCAACGCACTGTGATCCCCGATGCGATTTGAATCAATGAGCGTATCCGATACGCCCATGCCGACCATCTATTCACCAAGCGTTTACTCTTGGCACGGGTAGGCGTCTTTGAGCGCGAGGGCTGTGAACAATGCGGCACCTGCCCAAAGCTGGTTAGGGTGGTCGGTCCCGTACTTCACAATCACCTTGCCTACTTGCTGGCCGCAATCAATCAATTCTTTAGCGACTCGCTTTCTGAGCGAACCCGTGAACGTATGCTCGCTGCGGTGAGAGATGGGAGATTTGTATGGCCCGCCCCGATTGGATATATCAACAAAAATAAACAACTCCACGTTGACCCTGACCGTGCGCCATTGGTACGTAAAGCGTTTGAGCTTAGGCTTCGGGCCGCCACGTCACAGCGGATTCAGTTCTTAAGATGATCGCGGCGTTGGGCCTGACCACGCGCAAAGGGCGGAAGCTCACGAAGCAGACCTTTGCCCGGATGATGTCTAACCCCATTTATGCGGGATGGGTCGTTAGTGGGGACATCAGGGTTCGTGGTAAGCACACCGCGCTCATCTCCGATGAGCTTTTCGAGTCGGTACAGGAGCGGATTGACGGAAAGGCTGTCCCGCACAAACGTCTCAATGAAGACTTTCCATTGCGGGGTTCGGTCTTGTGTGCATCGTGCAAGAGGCCGCTCACGGCAGGGTGGGCAAAGGGGCGCACAGAGCGTTATCCCCGGTACTGGTGCTGGACAAAAGGCTGTCGCGCAGTGGGAGTGAGCCGGGATGATCTCGACCGCCATTTCATGAGTTTGTTGGGACGTATGGAACCGACTGCCGAGTTACTCGCTGACCTACCAAACCGAGTGGCAACGCGTTGGAGTGAACGCAAGGGGCGTATTGCTGCCGAGGCCGCGCAGCTTGCAGGCAAACTAGCCGAGCAAAAGACTTTAAACCAAATGGCGATCAAGGCCCGGGTGAAAGGAGAGATCGAGCAAGAGGACTTTGACACGATCAAGGCAGAGATTGCTGCGGAGACAAAACAGATTGAGAAGCAGATAAGTGACTTGGATTCAGAGAATGCCACGATGGAACAGTTGATGCGGCAGGCAGAGAAAGAGGCTATCGATCTCGTAGCAGCGTGGAACAAGGGAAACGTCAATCAACGTCAGGAACTCGTTAAAGGGTTCTTTCCGGAAGGTCTCGTATTCAGTCACAAACGAGGGTTCTTTGAACCGGCTAACACTGTTATTAATGAGATGCTTATGCGATGGTTACTCGATCAACCTAATGTTGGCGTCCCCGACGGGATTTGAACCCGTGTTATCGCCGTGAAAGGGCGGTGTCCTAGGCCGGCTAGACGACGGGGACGCGATTGGCAGCTGCTTATTTCGTTTTGCCAGGCGGGAAGTATCACTTTGAATTTATCAATCATAGGGCCTCGTGTCAAAGATGCGGATCGAGTCGGTAGTGTCCTAATTAACGTGAGCCCAGCACGAAAGGAGACTAAGCCGTGAAAACTCGGCAAAACGGAATATTATGGTTTTTTTCGATTAGACCGCATGGGCGGTGGAAGATCACCCTAACAAGAAGCCAGAAAAGCCTAGAGTTGTGACGGTGCCGTGTTTTGTTTGCCACAATGGCGTGGTTCTTGGAGTAGACGCGGAAGTGACGCGCTCTCCGGTTTCCAAAACTTATGAAAGGATTCATCACGCCGTAGACTTATACCTTACCTACGGCGGTGGGATGGATTACGCGCGTGAATTGATCGAACGTGTGAGAGACGCAGCCGGAATAACGCACAATTCCGTCGAAGTTTTGCTAAATACTCCCGCAATTCAGGTGGTATGCTGCTTTTCGCCATCCTCCGACTATACGAGATCGGCTCTCGTAGTCAAGAGAAGCAGCTAACAAAGCCTCGCTATATTGTGATGTTTGGAATCCCTGATGTTAGTATTTTGCCCACCAAAAATTGAGGAGATTTTGTGCAAAGGAAAATGGCCCAAATCTCTTTTTCAATCTGGTGTTTCCGCCTGTGGCCGATCACGAAATCAGACACTACCATCGAGTCTCTGAAGCATGTGGATGTTCTTCGGTGACGGCGTGATCCTTGAGCGGGCCAATACGGTATCCTGCAGTCTCCATGCGACGGTTCAAATTTCTCGATCTGTTGACGATCGCTTTTGTCGTGGTGTTGCTCGTTTCGAATCTGGTGGGACCAAAGATCTGCCAATTCGGTCCATATGATGCTCCGCTGATGCGATGGCTTGGCGCCATTCGTGTGAGTGCCGCTCAGCTGCTGTTTCCCATCACATACATATGTGGGGATGTGTTTACCGAGGTTTACGGATATTCGGCTTCGCGCCGGGCGATTTGGCTAGGATTCTTCGCCATGGCCCTGCTGTCCCTGATGGGAGCGATTAGCGTCGCCCTTCCAGCAGCATCAGACTGGCATGATCAGCAGGCGTTCGCCACCGTATTTGGCTTGGTGCCACGATTCGCCGTTGCCAGCCTGGTGGCATATTGGGCGGGCGAATTCACCAACTCCTATACATTGGCAAAATTGAAGCTCTTTACAAAAGGGCGATGGCTCTGGACCAGGACGATTGGGTCAACAGTCACGGGGCAGGCTGTGGATACCGCGACTGTGATTGTGATTGCTTTTTGGGGTACCCCCTGGCGAACCATCGGCAGCGTGATCTTCTGGTCTTATGTAACAAAGGTGATCTATGAGACACTAGCTACGCCCGTTACCTATATAGTGGTGGGGTGGCTGAAACGGACGGAAGGGGTCGATAGCTTCGATGAGAGAACCAACTTCAATCCCTTTCACTTGCGAGCATAAGATGATGTCAAGGTCTCGAAACGAGATTTTGTAAATCTTTTATTAAGAATTAGTTAGCAAGTGCCGGCTTAAGCCTGCGTCGATTGCCTTTTTTCTTCCTGGACGACTGGCCTGCGAACATACCGCCTCGGCGAATTGTTTGAAGCATTTGACGTGGTTCTACATCCAACACTCATTTGTAACGGAAACTATTTGAATGGAAGGGCTGCTTTGGCGGCCATTTTGCACGCAAATTAAGGCTTACATTTCGTCCATTTTTGATCCAGCATGCCAGAACCTGTCCGACGCCAACTCCCGATCAGACGTTTACAGGTTCCCAAACAATTTGAGGCCCAGTCGTGGAAGGTAAATTGAAACTCGCGATTAGCGTTTTATCGATTGCAACAGTTCTGACCGGATGCAGCAGTAAGCCGGCGCAACAGGCGGGCGCCGGAGCAGGCCCTCAGGCTATGCCCGTACAAACCGTAACTGTTGAACCGCAGCCGGTGGCGCGCGGCGACGAGTACGTATCCACTATCAAATCGCGTCGCTCGGCGACGATCACGCCGCAGGTAGCGGGCAATCTGGTCAAAATCGAAGCGCGCTCTGGCGATCACGTAAAGGCTGGCCAACTGCTCATGGTGATCGATCCGCTGAAACAGCAAGCGACGGTGGATTCGCAGAGATCGACCGAAAAGCAAAAGCAGGCTGTTTACGAGTACAACCAGGTAGAAGTTGAGCGTCAGCGTAAGCTCTACGCTGCCGGAGTCACCAGCCGCGACACGCTTGATCAGGCCGAGCAGGCATATAAGAACTCCAAGGCCGACTATGAATCAGCTGTAGCATCGCGCGCAACTCAGGAAAGTGAGCTGGCCTATTACAGCATTCGTGCACCTTTTGATGGAATCGTCGGCGATATCCCGGTTCACCTCGGCGACTATGTTTCGTCTTCAACCTTGTTGACGACGGTGGATGAAAATCGCGATCTCGAGGCCTATATCTATATCCCCACAGAGCGGGCAAGCCAGGTTCACATAGGTTTGCCGGTCGACATTCTCGATAACAGCGGAAAACAGGTCGAGCGCACGACGATCAACTTCATTTCTCCGCAGGTAGATGATCAGCTGCAGGGAATCTTGGCGAAAGCACCGGTACATTCGCCGCTGCTGCGCACGGAGCAGCTGGTAAAAGCGAAGGTAATTTGGTCGACTGCTCCCGCGCCGACAGTGCCGGTACTCGCTGTTACTCGATTGGGTGGGCAAACATTTGTGTACGTAGCGCAAAGCGACAATGGTAAGTTTGTCGCGAAACAGAGAGCAGTAACGCTTGGCGACACGATTGGCAACAACTACGCTGTTGAAGCCGGCCTTAAGAACGGAGATAAGGTGATTGTTTCCGGCACGCAGTTTCTGGTCGATGGCGTTCCAGTGCAGCCATTGGGGTAATTGTTTGTGATCGCTGAAATGTCTGCGGATCAAGAAGCGCTGCTGAATAGCGCACCGCGCTCAGCACAAATGTTGGGGCCGTGGCCCGGTAGCGAAAGGATTTTCGCGTGGTAGATTTCTTCATTCACCGTCCCGTATTCGCGACGGTTTGCGCGCTGCTGATTATTCTTGCGGGTGCAGCCGTCATTCCAACATTGCCGATTTCGCTTTATCCAGAGTTGGCTCCGCCGGAGGTTGACGTCACGAGCAATTACGTTGGCGCCAACGCGCAGGTGGTTGAGTCGGCAGTTACGATTCCGCTGGAGCAGCAGATCAACGGCGTTGAGGGCATGCACTACATGACTTCAACCAGTTCGAATGACGGCACCAGCAGCATCAGGGTTTTCTTCACTACTGGATACAACAAGGACATCGCGGCGGTCGACGTGCAAAACCGCGTGTCTACTGCGCAAGGCCGCCTGCCCCAGGAAATCAAGAATACCGGCATCACAATTTCAAAGGCGAACTCAAACTTCGTTTTTGCAGCTGGTTTCTTTTCGCCAGACGGGAGTGTTTCGAATCAGTACATCTCCAATTATCTTGATGTTTATGTAAAGGACCCGCTGAAGAGAATCAAAGGCGTTGGCGATGTGGTGATCTTCGGTGAGCGCAAATATGCAATGCGCATCTGGCTCGATCCCGCAAGGCTGGCGGCGCGCAATCTGACTGCGACAGATGTCATTAATGCCATTCAGGAGCAAAACATTGAAATTCCTTCCGGGCAGCTTGGCCGTCCTCCTGCGCCCAGCGATCAGAATTTCCAAATCACTCTACGCGTTATTGGGCGATTTTCTGATCCGAAGGAGTTTGAAGGAATCATCCTCAAAAACACGCCAAACGGCATCGTCCAGCTAAAAGATGTCGGTCATGCCGAGCTAGGCGCGGAAACCTACGACACAAACCTGGAATACAGCGGGCACGAAGCCATTGGCGTTGGTGTGCAGCAGCTGTCAGATGCGAATGCGCTAGATGTAGATAAAGCTGCGAAGGCACAGCTGGCAGAACTGGCGAAGGCGTTCCCGCCGGGAATCAAATACGTTGTCGCCTTTGATACAACGACGGTCGTCGGTGATTCGATTAAGGAAGTCATCTCGACGCTGGAAGAAGCGGTTGTGATTGTTATCGCAGTCATCTTCCTCTTCCTGCTCGACTGGCGCGCGACAGTCATCCCGGCGATTACGATTCCTGTATCGCTGATCGGAACGTTCGCCTTCATCAAGGCATTCGGCTTTTCCATCAACTCGCTGACGATGTTCGGCATCATTCTTGCGACGGGCCTTGTGGTGGACGACGCCATCGTGGTGATTGAAAACGTGCAGCGTCACATTGCGTTGGAACATTGCGATCCGCACAAAGCGACATCAGACGCAATGAAGGAAGTGACGAGCGCGGTCATCGCAACATCGCTTGTGTTGATCTCAGTGTTTGTGCCGGTGTCATTCTTCCCCGGAACAACAGGCATTCTGTACAAGCAGTTTGCGATGACGATTGCATTCGCGATCGCCATCTCCGCATTTAACGCGTTGACGCTTTCTCCCGCGCTTGCGGCGCTCTTTCTTCGCGGCGAAGAAGAGAAGTACAAGCTACTGGATTGGACGCGCATCAAATTTCTTTCCCGCGGATACGCAGCGTTCGCGCGCGGCGTAGAGTCCTTTATCCTTTGGATGGGCCGCGCATATGCGAAGATCATTCATGTTGCGTTGCGGTTGCGCTATCTGTTGCTGCTGATCTTCTTCGGTGGCTTGGCCACAACGGTTTTCATGTACACGCATGTGCCTACGGGATTCATCCCGCAGGAAGATCAGAACTATCTGATCTGCGTGGTGCAAACGCCCCCGGGAGCTTCGCTGAATTACACAACCGAGCTTTCACACCGGGCAGAACAGGTGATTTTGCAGGACCCTGACGTGTTTGGAACCTTTGCCGTTCCTGGCTTCAGCTTGTCGGGTGGCAGTGCTCCGAATTACGGATTGATCTTCGTTCCGTTGAAGCCAATTGACTCGCGGCGTGGCAAAGGCCATGGCGCAGGAGAAATTGTCCAACGCCTGTCGCCGAAGATGTTTGGGGTTCCAGGCGGTTTGATTGTGATGTTTGAGCCTCCGGCAGTGCAGGGCATCGGCAGCTTTGGCGGTTTCGAGTTCCAGTTACAGGATCTGGGCCGGAACACGCTGCAAGATCTGGCCACTGTGGCGCAAAAGATGGTGGCGGCCAGCAAGCAGCGTAAAGACCTGGCCAATCTCTACAGCAGTTATACGGCGAATGACCCGCAACTGCTGATCCAGATCGACCGCGAGAAAGCCAAGGCGATGGGCGTGCCTATCAGCGAGGTGACCAATGCCCTGGGTGTTTACATGGGGTCGGAGTACATTAATGACTTCGACTTCAATAATCGCTCCTATCGGGTCTACATTCAGGCAGACCAGCCTTTCCGCATGAAACAGAGCGACCTGCGCCAGTACTATGTGCGCATCAGCAGTGGCGGCATGGTTCCGCTGGACAATCTGGTGAAAGTCAGCGATACGGCTGGACCGCAGGTGATCTATCACTTCAACCTGTTCCGGTCAGCAGAAATTGATGGCTCCGCTGCCCCGGGATACAGTTCAAACCAGGGCCTCAAGGCGATGGAAGATCTCTTTCAGCAGAACAAGCTGCAGGGAATGTCCTACACATGGAGCGGTCTCGCACTGGAAGAGGTCGAGTCACAAGGTAAGGCAATCATCATCTTCGGGCTCGGAATCATCGTCGTGTATCTAACACTGTCTGCTCAATACGAGAGCTTCGCACTGCCGTTCATTATTCTGCTTTCGGTGCCGATGGCGGTGCTGGGCGCCCTCGAACTTGTCTCGCTTCGTGGTTTCTCGAATGACGTCTATGTGCAGATTGGTCTGCTGATGCTGATTGGCCTTGCTGCCAAAAACGCCATTCTGATCGTTGAGTTCGCGGAGCAGCTGCGCGAGCATGGGCGATCAATAGCTGATGCTGCAATTGAGGCTGCGGAGCTACGCCTGCGGCCGATTCTAATGACGTCAATTGCGTTCATCCTTGGTGTGCTGCCGCTGTACTTTGCAACAGGTGCGGGCGCGAAAGGAAGAAACTCAGTTGGCACTGCAATTGTCGGAGGCATGGTAGTATCGACCTTCCTGAACCTCCTGTTCATACCTGTGTTGTATGTCATCCTGAGCACATTGCTAAGCAAGTTCAAACGCACGCGCCGCAAGGCTGAAGATTGTCTTGAGGTGGAACAAGAAGCACTCTCTTCATAAAAACAGAATCGGAAAACATAGGTGATCGAGGAGCCAGATTTCTGGCTCCTCTTTTTGTGTGCGGAACTCAATATTCTTTGCTCTGAAAAGTGGCCGACGACTAAAAATCGCCTCCGCTAACCAATTACGAAAGTTAGTTCAAAGGCATATCCTCTTGCTGGTATGGTATTGCTGTGCGAGACTGGAAGTACTCGGATAAGGTGAGCGTAGGTCCCACGTTGCGATACAGCAATGGGGAAGTAGCCATATTCGATTCAAATAACCATCTATTAGCCGGGATGGCGGAACTGGCAGACGCAGCGGACTCAAAATCCGCCGACCCTTGCGGTCATGGGGGTTCGACCCCCCCTCCCGGCACCAACCCCAAATCACTGATGTAAGGCGTTAATTGACGTAATCTGCCTCTCTAATTTTGTCTTGAAAGGGGGATGCGACGTCTATGTTCCGACTGCTGCGATCGTTTCTCTTTACTTATATTTTCTCTGGATTGTTACTTGCCAGTTGCGCAGTTGGGCAGACAATCTCTGGTCTTACACCTTCAAGCATCGCTGCGGGAAGCGGCGGCTTTGTCCTCACCGTTACCGGAGCCGGATTTAACTCAAATTCGGTCGTGCGGCTTTACACCACAAATGGAGTGCAGACGCTCCAGACATATTTCGTCAACAGTAATCTGCTGATGGCGGGGGTCACTGCTATCGAGATTGAGAATCCTGGGACACTGCAGGTCGATGTCGCCGACTATTCAACTCAATCGTCCTCGAGCTTAGCGAGTCTGACAGTCACAGGTTCTGGCTCTAGTTCAGGGTCGGGTTCTGGCTCAGGATCTGGATCCGGTTCGGGATCTGGTTCAGGATCTGGCTCAGGATCTGGATCCGGTTCGGGGTCTGGTTCAGGATCTGGCTCCGGCTCCGGATCTGGATCCGGTTCTGGCTGCTATGGGTGTGTCACGCCCGGCGGTGGTTCTGGTTCTGGTTCTGGTTCGGGCTCGGGTTCGGGCTCAGGATCTTCGGGCGGCTCGTCAGGTGGCGGTTCAACATCGAGTCCTTCAGGATCGCCTCTACTGGTAACGGTGACGTCGCCCTCTCCAAACCAATCGGTAAATGGATCGGTTACGATTCAGGCCACGGTCGCGCAGACAAGTAACACCGACGGAAGCGTTTACAGCTGGGCAATCTTCGATGGAAGCAATCTGTTGTGGGTCGATGAAAATCCGGATTCGGCGATCAACGTTAGTCTCGCGTTGTCACAAGGGTCCCATACCCTCAAGGTCGTGGCCTACGACGATTCCTTCACAGCCTCAACCGCGACTGTCCCTGTAACCGCCGCCGCATCGGGAATCACGACGCAATGGCAGGCGTGCATGTACACGAGTAATGGTCAGCAGTATCAGGCGATGAGAATTTCGCCGAGCGCAACGCTAACCGGGGTGCTGCAGTCGCAGATGTTCTGGAACTCAAACTGCGACCCGAATCAGTGGACCGACCAACTGAACGATGTGGGCCAAACGATGACGTTCGGTGCGGGGTCGAGTTGGTTGTACTGGTTTATTCATCGCGCGGACATGCCGAATGTCTCGGCAGTCTGGACGATGGGCAATCAGACCTCAGGCTGTGTAAATTACAACACCGCTCCAACTTGTAATTAAGAGGAGAAGTTGCTATCAGGTGGCGATGCGGTTGTGAAACTGCATCGCCGCTGATATATGTGCCGCAATATTTGAAGTCAGCTTAATCGGCCTCTGTACAGTCGATGCGCTCTTGCAATTCTTCTAACAAATGCTTTGTGTAAACACCTGATGCAACAAATTTGGCTCGTTGACGGAGCATCTTGAGGAGAACATCCTCCCCCATCTTGTCGATCAAGATCACATCGCTCAGATCAACGACACGTAACCGGTCTGAACACCGCTCCAGCGATTCACGCCAGGTTGCGTTCAGCTCTGAAGCAAACTCTCCAGTTAGCTGGCCCTGAAGAATCCATTTCTCTTCCGATGGGCCTTCGACAACCGTAATTCTGAACATTGCATTACTTGGTCGCGAGCCAGAGCATTCCGTTCTTCCCGAATCGTTTGAATTCAAGTGAGTCTCGGAAAGCATTCCGATGTACTTTGTCGAAGTTTACGCAATCAATCTGCCAGAGACTGATCCAATAATTTGAAGTTAGGTAGTTTAATTAAAGGGACTTAGTCGGCCTGCGTCGAAATATTAGACAACAGTCCTCCGATCATGATGCTGACCAACTGGCACCTCGCCAATATGTTGGCAGGCTACTGGCGAGACGGACGTGAGATTCCGAGCTTTCGCATTCGGAACTGGAGGGTGGGCCGCTTCATCCCTAGCTTGGCAGCTGCGCCGTTTGGGCCGGAAAAAACCCAGTTTGTTTGATTGAGAACATACAGAATATGTCGCCTTTCCATTTCTTCCAGAGTCATCATGCCATTGCTCCCGCCACTATCCCCGGATCTTGGCTTTAGATCCGCAATAGGTACCTTAAGTTCTTTTCCTGACGACAAAATCACAGCTCGCTCTATGACATTCTGCAGCTCACGAATATTCCCCGGCCACGGATAGCGGACAAGAGCATTCATCGTCTCGGATGAGATTGTTTCGATCTGGCGCTTCATCAAGCGATCAAAATGCTGAGCGAAATGTCTGACGAGGAAGGGAATATCTTCGGTCCGTTCGCGGAGTGGAGGTACGTAGATGGGAAAAACATTTAACCTGTAAAACAAGTCAGAGCGGAACCTTTGATTATCAACCATCGCATTCAAATCGCGATTCGTTGCAGCAATGAGCCGAGCATTCGTGTGGACTGTGCGAGAGCTGCCCAGCCGCTCAAACTCTCTTTCCTGCAGGACACGTAACAGTTTGGGTTGCAAATCCAACGGTATCTCTCCGACTTCATCGAGAAATATCGTACCCTGTGAGGCTAGTTCGAAGCGCCCAATTCGCTGTGCAATCGCCCCGGTAAAAGCACCTTTCTCATGACCAAAGAGCTCACTTTCCAGTAGGCCTGTTGGAATGGCTGCGCAGTTGAGCTTCACGAAGGCATGAGACTTGCGCATGCTTAATTTGTGCACGGCACGTGCGATCAGTTCTTTTCCGCTTCCCGTTTCGCCATAGATCAGCACAGTGGAGTCGGTTGGGGCTACCGCCTCGACCTGACGCAGAACTTTCCGGAGGATCGTGCTGTTACCTACAATTTCCTCAAAGTTAAGCTCACTGCGGATCTCATCCTCCAGATAGAGCTTTTCCTGCGCGAGTTTGTCGGAGAGTTCCGAGATCTTGTGATAAGCGAGCGCATTGTCGATCGCGATTGCAACTTGTCCGGCGATCTGAAGTAGAAAGTCCACATCCTGCTCAGTGAATGAGTCCTTGCGAAGTCTGGCTACGGAAAGGACGCCGAGCGCACGGCTGGAGCGGACTAGGGGTAGGAAGCATGTCGCTTGAAATCCCTCCTGCGAAGTCAGCTTCCGATCGTCAGTCTTGGTACGTTCCTCACTTATGTCACCAACCCAAAGCTTCCCACTACGAAAGACCTGTCCCGGAAGACCATCGGGTGAAACCATAACTCCGGGCCGAATCGTCCCTTTGCTGTCTGGAAAGTCCAACGCGTAAACTTCCAGGCATCCGTTGTCGCTTGTCGGCAGCATCAAGGCGACAGCATCCAACTGCATGACATTGCGAATACTGGGGGATATCGCCCGGATCAATTGTTTCAGTTCTAGGTTAGACACAACGCTGTTATTTAGGTCGAGAATGAGCTTGAGCTTTGTCCGTTCATTTTCGAGTTGCAGCCCTGCTTTTTCTGAAGCCGCGAAATGCAACCTGTCATCAAGCGCCAGAGCTGCATAGTCTACAGCCAGCGTAAGAAGGGAAATTTCCTCTTCAGAGAAGGCATTTTCAGTAGAACGGCCGACACATATCGCTCCCAAACGGCGAAGCGCTGTACTAAACGGGAGAACACAAATTGACCGGTCTCCATTCGACCGAAACCACTCCAACGTATCTGTAAACCGTGTCTCAGACGCAACAGAACCGATCACCAACGGCCTCTGATATTCATGGACCCAGCGGTATGCTGAATGCTCACCTGAACTTAGATCGATCGGGGAAATTAATCCTTGGCCTCTGCTGTCAGCAATCAGGCTCACGCCAGCGTGCGAACCATCTTCTCGCATGATGAGATAGGTGTCAGCTGGGATCAGATTGTGAAATACGGATGGCAGCGACTGCAGCAAATGTTCCGCGCTGGAAAACTGGCTCAGATGCCGAATAAAGCGCAGAAAGACGTCATCGTCCTCGATCTGTAAGCGAGTGGGAGCGGAACTGGATACACACATGTCGTCCTGCGTCTCCATGATTCAATTCTGCTTAGCCCAGTCTACAAACTGGTCAAACTATAGATGATCAGCGAACTCGTTAGGTATCTTTAACCACTACAGCAATCACGATCTACGTGGAG
This sequence comes from Alloacidobacterium dinghuense, assembly GCF_014274465.1. Classification (NCBI taxonomy): domain Bacteria; kingdom Pseudomonadati; phylum Acidobacteriota; class Terriglobia; order Terriglobales; family Acidobacteriaceae; genus Alloacidobacterium; species Alloacidobacterium dinghuense. The sequence goes on from NZ_CP060394.1 coordinate 453,070, forward strand.
ATATAGACGACGGAAGAACAGCGTCCGATGCCAATAATTTGGCACCTGGTTAGCTTTTTGGCAGTTCTATCTGACAGATGAGCGCGTGTCTCTTAAAGAACGAGACCATCTCTTTTCTTACCACGCAGTTAGAACGAATAACTATTTCGGGGGATATGGAGAGTGATGTGCAGGGTATAACATGTCTCAAAGATTGAGCCTTTAGCGAGTTGCGCAAGACCAGAGTTTGAACCTTTGGAGGGTCCTGATGCCTGTTGAGCAACATACGGAACAAGCTTCAAATTTTCGACTCGATGTACCGTTACACAATCTCCTGACTCAACCTTCTGCACCACCGATGGGGCTGTATCCAGTAGGCAAGCCAGAAACATTTCCCGAGCCGGTCTTTCCGCAGCGTCCAGAGTTGCTGGGGCCCGTTGAAATAAGCAACGACTGGGTCCCGCCAGAAAAACGCAAGTATTCGCCCGGTCAGATTTATCACGCGATGCAGGGCTGGCTTTTCCCCTACATTCGATCGCGCGTTACGAAGGGCGATTTCCATCCTCTGATTGCCTATCTGTTTACCGAGTTCAAGTGCAACCTGGATTGCCACTATTGCTGGGCCTTCGACAACAAGGTCAAAGGCATGACTGAAGACACAGCGAAGCGGTCGATCGATTGGCTGCACGGCACCGGCTGCCGGGTGCTCGCTTACATGGGCGGCGAGCCTCTTCTGCGGCCAGACTTTATTCAAAAAATCACTTACTACGCGGCAAAGAAGGACTTCTGGATTTACCTGCCCACCAATGCCCGTTTGTTGCGCACCGAAGTTATCGATAAGCTTGCGGATGCTGGCATGTCGACCTTCAACATCGCTGTGGATGCGGTCGATATTAAGCCCGGTCTTCCGAAGGCCCTTGCCCCGATTCGTAAGCAGTTCGATTATCTCGTCCGCAAGCAATACGGTTACGGCTATTCGGTCTTCCTCAACATCAATATTTGCCGCAATAACCTCGACGACGTGCGGGAGCTCACGGAGATCGCACGCGATTGCGGTGTCGCCACTGATTATCACATCAATGAATCGCCATTGCTTGAACAGGACGAGCACTTCAAGCATGCAGACAACAACGTAACCTATATTACGAAGGACGACTGGCCGTTGGTGGAAGAGACGATTCAATGGCTGACAGAAAAGCAGGATTCGGGCTACAAGATGGTGAACTCGAATTCCCGACTTTGGCAGATGGTCGACTTCATGAAGGGCAACCACTTTCCATGGAATTGCCGCGCCGGACAAAATTCCATGATTATTCGCGTTGATGGGACGCTGGCGCCGTGTTTTCCGATGTACACTGCCAGCTATGACTGGGGAGTTGTGGGCGACCACAAGTTCGAGACGAAACAACTCGACCACCAGAAGGAAACCTGTCAGACCCATTGCTTTTCGACGCTGAACCACATTCTGGGCTGGTGCTACAACGACCAGCGGGTGATCAAGTACTTCTTTAAGCAGCTCGCCCACGGGTTCCAGGGAGTGAAGGGGCAGATGTAGCTGCAGCAGTTCGATTACAGCGAGAATCAATAATAAGGCAAGAGCAACCTTTGACTCACAGGAGAGGGATATGCCAGCTGCAGAAATCGTTCAAACCGATTTTGAGGTTGAGATTCAGGCTCGTATTGATGCAGAACGTGCGCGGCTTCGTGCGGAAGCAGGATTGGCGCGTATGCGTGAGTTTAAGAAACCGGTGGAGCGTACATTTACGGGAGCAGAGCGCGACTATGTGACGATTCTTTTCGGCGGCCTCACTTGGAAACACGAGGAAATGATCAAGGCCGTTTTTCACGGAAGCGGCTATCGCTGTGAAAACATTCCGACTCCTATAGTTGCCGATTTCCAGGCAGGGAAGGAATTCGGAAACAACGGCCAGTGCAACCCAACGTACTTTACCGTGGGCAACCTCGTGCGTTACCTGCAAGGCCTTGAGCAGCAGGGTATGACGAAGCAGCAGATCATCGACAACTACGTCTTCTTCACCGCCGGCTCCTGCGGTCCGTGCCGCTTCGGCATGTACGAAGCTGAGTATCGCTTTGCGCTGAAGAATTCGGGCTTCGATGGATTTCGCGTTCTGCTGTTCCAGCAGACCGATGGCATCAAGGCCGCGAGCGGTGAGCCAGGGCTGAAATTCAGCGTCGATTTCGGGATGGGCATGCTCAACGCGCTCAATCTCGGCGATGTGCTGAACGAACTGGTCTACCAGGTTCGTCCCTTCGAAGTGAGGAAGGGTGAGACAGATAAGGTCATTCAGCAGGCGGCAAAAACACTGACAGATACCCTGCGTGATAGAAAGCGCTGGCACATTAACGATGCGGCGCCATCCTGGGCGAAGCCTTTTCTTGCGAAACACGACAAGATCGCGGGCATTGGCTGCACATTGGGCAAGGTTGCGCACAATCTCTACGGCAAAGAGTATGTGGACGCTCTCCATGCCTGCCGCGACAGCATCAACGCCATCGAAGTAGATCGTCTCCGCGTAAAGCCGGTTATTAAAATTACCGGCGAATTCTGGGCGCAAACGACCGAAGGCGATGGCAATTTCAACATGTTCGCGTTCCTCGAGCGAGAAGGTGCGCAGGTTCTGGTCGAGCCCATCGCCACCTGGATCGCCTACATGATGTACGTTGCTAAGGAAGGCGCCAAAGCTCGCGCTGGCGCTGAAGCGCCATATCGCGATCCCAAGTGGTTTGAACTCAAGAAGCGCTTTGCGAATGAATTCAAGCTCTTCAAGAAAACCGGTGGCCTCAGTGCGGGCAGCGCAATGTGGAACTACTTCTACCATCGCACTATCAAGCACATGGGGGACACGGCGCACCATCTCATTCCGCAAAAAGAACTGTCCCGTTTGGCGCATCCGTTCTATCACCAACTTGCGCGCGGTGGAGAGGGTTACATGGAAGTGGGCAAGAATGTCTACTACACCGTGAATCATCTCTGCCATATGGTGTTGGCGCTGAAACCCTTCGGATGCATGCCTTCAACGCAGTCGGATGGCGTTCAGTCGAGAGTCGTCAACAAGTTCAAGGACATGATCTTTCTGCCTATCGAAACTTCCGGTGAGGGCGAAGTCAACGCGCACAGCCGCGTACAGATGGCGTTGGCAGAAGCGAAGGCGAAGGCGCGGGCGGAATTCGATAACGTGCTGACGCAAACGGGCAAATCACTGGATGATCTGCGCGACTATGTCGATTCACATCCCGAACTGAAGCATGCGCTGTATAAAGTCCCGCATCGCGAAGGCGTGGCTGGAACGGCGGCGCAGTTCGCATGGCATGTCAGCGACCTCATGAATCGCGACAGAAGCTATCGTCGTCAGCCGCGCGTCTCGCTGGCCACATCGCAGGTGGCGTGATGCGCACCTTGCTTCGAGTTGTGCTGGAAGGCTCAACCATTCTGGCGCTGGCATTGTTTTCGGCAACACTGCATTGTGCGCTTCGCTCACTGCGAGCGCGGCGCATAGAAGGTGGGACGCCGGACGATGCATCTGGTAAATTCGCAACTTCTGCGAGCAGCCGGGCACGACGGCCAGTTTTCTTGTCTCGTGGAGAACTTCTGTAGCTGAGGAAAAAATGATGCAGAAATTTCTGGTTGGTTTGGACGTTGGTTCGACCACAGTCAAAGCGATCGTTGTGGATGCAGCTACCGATAAGACAATCTGGCAGGACTATCAGCGTCACGAAACGCGGCAACCGGAGAAAGTGCTCGAGTTCCTGCGCCGCATGGAATCCGAAGCTGGCATATCAAAGGACAATACCCGCATCTTCATCACTGGCTCCGGTGGTGGAACGATCGCCGAGATGGTTGGCGCGAAATTCGTGCAGGAAGTGCATGCAGTTTCTCTTGCGGTGGAGAAGCTGCATCCCGAGGTCTATTCCGTCATCGAACTGGGAGGCCAGGACGCAAAGATCATCGTTTTCAAAGACGATGAGGAGACGGGCCGAAAAAAGAAAATCCCATCTATGAATGACAAATGCGCTGGCGGTACCGGCGCAGTCATCGACAAGATCAACGCAAAGCTGAAAATTCCTGCCTCAGAGCTGTCTAACCAGGCATATCAGGGAGTCAAGCTTCATAAAGTTGCTGGAAAGTGTGGCGTCTTCGCCGAAACCGATATCAACGGACTCCAAAAAACCGGCACCCCCTCGGATGAGTTGATGGCCTCACTCTTCGAGGCGATTGTGCTGCAGAACCTGAGCGTGCTCACGCGCGGACACACATTGCGTCCGCACGTACTTCTTCTCGGTGGCCCGAATGGATTCATCCGCGGTATGCGCGAGGCTTGGCAAGCCAACATCCCACGCATGTGGAAGGAACGCAAAGTTGAAATTCCGGATGGAGTCAAGCCGGAAGAACTGATCAAGGTACCCGAGAACGCGCAATATTTCGCTGCGTTGGGCTCGGTTGAATTTGGCAAGGACGAAGAAGCCGTGGTCGGCCGCTATCTCGGAGTTGAGAAGCTTCTTTACTACATCGACTATGGCCGTGCCGAAGAGAAAGCCGCGGCCGGCGGTAAGGGACTCGTCGCCGAAGACGCCGAACTGGTTTCGTTCAAGTCGGCCTACAAGAGAAAGAAATTCGTACCGGCAGAATTCATGCCCGGCCAGGTCGTCTCTGGCTTTATGGGAATTGATGGAGGCTCCACCTCGACCAAAGCGGCCCTGCTGGGGACAGACGGCGAGATCCTGTGCAAGACCTACCAGCTTTCGAATGGCAATCCGATCCAGGACGCGATCGAAATGTTCGAGAAGTTGCGTGAGCAAATCGAGAGCAAAGGCGCATCCCTCGAAGTCCTCGGAGTCGGCACCACCGGCTACGCAAAGGACATTCTTAGAGATGTGCTGCATGCTGACGTAGCACTGGTTGAGACAGTCGCACACACGGAGTCTGCACTCAAGTTCTACGATGATCCCCACGTCATCATTGACGTCGGCGGACAAGACATCAAACTCATCGTCCTGAAAGATGGCCGCGTCAAAGACTTCAAGCTGAACACGCAGTGCTCGGCCGGCAACGGATATTTCCTGCAATCCACTGCCGAAGGCTTTGGTCTCAAGGTAGAAGACTTCGCCGACATTGCCTTCTCCGCGAAATCGATGCCGTCTTTCGGATATGGCTGCGCCGTCTTCATGCAGTCGGACATCGTCAACTTCCAGCGACAGGGTTGGCGTTCTGAAGAGATCCTCGCTGGACTCGCTGACGTCCTGCCGAAGAATGTTTTCCTTTACGTCGCTAGCATTCCGAATCTAGCTGCCCTCGGCTCGCGCTTTGTTTTACAGGGTGGCACGCAGAACAATATGGCCGTAGTGAAGGCGGAGGTGGACTTCATCAAATCCAGTTTCCGCGCCAATGGCAAAGAGCCGGAGATCATCGTCCATGAGCATTGCGGCGAATCAGGAGCGATCGGCGCCGCTCAGGAAGCTCTGCGTCTCTGGAAAAACGGCAAACAGACTACGTTCATCGGTCTCGAAGCAGTTGCAAACATCCGCTATCGGACAACGCGCAATGAAGACACACGCTGCTACTTCTGCAAAAACAACTGTCTGCGAACCTTTATCGACGTAGACGTAAACGGAGCAAAGCAGCCGGTCGCAAGCGACCGCGCCGCCACGGCAGAAGAGATTGCTGCAGTCGCCGCACAGCTGCCGAGCCTCGAAGAGATTCAAGCCAATCTACCCGCCGTAGAATCGCATGGCTCTTCGTGCAGCACTGGTGGCGGATGCGGCTCCCACACGCAATCTACATTTAAGGCGAAGGCAGAGCCGCTGATTCAAATCCAGGTCTCTCCCGGATCAAGCAAGGTCGTCGAACTGCCAAAGCCGGTCGAATTCCAGCCGCGCAAGACCAAGGTTCCTCTTCGCATGGGCGAGCAGCGCCTGATCATCGCTACGTGCGAAAAGGGAACAGTCGAAGATCTGGATGAGATGAAAGACATCAAGTCCGACATCGACAAGATCAAAGAAGCCAATCCCAACTTCGTAGATATCGCTGCACACGATGTCTTCCGTCCGCGCCAGGTTGAAGTCGTCGCCGACTCTGTGCCCAGCACGAAAGGCCTCTTCGTTTCAAAGAGCATCAAAGAGCGCGTTCCTCTCATGGAGCGCAGGAAAGACTTCCGCATCGGCATCCCGCGCCTGCTGAACACCTATACCTATGCACCGCTCTTCAATGCGTACTTTGCCAGTCTCGGCCTGAAGTCGGAGAACATCATTTACTCCGACTACACAACGCCGGAGCTCTATCGTGCCGGCGCTAGCCGCGGCGCCATCGATCCCTGCTATCCGTCAAAGATCGGCATCGCGCACGTCTACAACCTGCTAGCGACCAAGCACAACAAGAAACCGCTGAACGCGATCTGGTTCCCGATGTATGACGTACTGCACTCGCACCTCGTGAACCTTACTGGCTCGAATGCCTGCCCTACGGTGACCGCCACACCGGAAACCGTAAAGGCTGCTTTCACGAAAGAAAGCGATATATTCGGCGAAAACGGGATTCTCTATCTCGACCCGATCCTCAATCTTCAGGACAAGAAGATCTGCGCCGACCAGATGTACAAGGCGTTGGGACCGGTCCTCGGCTTGAGCCGCGAGGAAAATGACCGAGCACTCGATGCAGGTTTCAAAGCGCTGAGTGCATGCGAGTCGGAAATCCGCAACCAGGCGCGCCAAACGCTTGACCAGCTTGAACGTGAAGACCGCATCGGCATCGTGATGCTTGGCCGCGTCTACCACCATGATCCCGGTCTGAACCACGAGATCATGGAGGAATTCCAGAAGCTGGGCTACCCGGTCTTCTCGCAGAGCACGTTGCCGCTCGATGAAGATCTGCTGGACCGGCTCTTCGGCGAAGAAGTGCGAGCTGGGATGATCACGCATCCGCTCGACATCTCCGATGTATGGAAGAACCGCTATTCCACCAGCACGAATCATAAAGTGTGGGCGGCGAAGTTTACAGCGCGTCACCCCAACCTCGTTGCTCTGGAGGTCTCAAGCTTCAAGTGCGGGCACGATGCTCCTATCTATGGAGTCATCGAAGGCATCATCGAACAGTCCGGAACCCCGTATTTCTCGTTCAAGGATCTCGATGAGAACAAGCCTTCCGGTTCCATCCGCATTCGCGTAGAAACGATCGACTACTTCCTGCGCCGTTATCGCGAGGACATCATCAAGCGCCGCCAGATTGAGGGAGACATCGAAGCACAGCTCGCGGCCTTTGAGCGGTCGCTTCGCAAACAAGCGGAGCAGGACCATGACCTGGCGATCGCAGGAGACTGAACTGGCCAGCGTCTACCGCGAATAGGTTCTTCTAAAGCGAGAGTTAATGCTTCGTGTTGTCGTTCGAAGCAGCTTCCGCCTGTTGGCGTAGCGCGTGAACTACGACCCGTAACATCTCTTCCTCGGGGGCCGGTTTGCCGGTCCAGATTTCAAACTGACGCGCTCCCTGATTCACGAACATCTCGACCCCTGTGACAACCGGGATGTTCTTCTCGCGCGCCATGCGTAGGAGCGGCGTGTCGATAGGGTTGTAGACCATGTCGAAGACGAGACGTGCATTGATTTCTTTTGATTCGAGAATATGGTTCGGTTTGACGCCGTGCATCCCCACAGGTGTCGCATTCAGGATGATGTCGAATTGAGTCTTAGCGAGCTGGTCGCGTTTGAATGTCTTCGCTTTTGCCTGACGCGCCAGCTTCTGTCCGTCCTCAGCCGTGCGGTTGAGGATGAAGACTTCCGCACCCTTTTCTTTAAGGCCGAACACTGCGGCGCGTGCGGCTCCGCCAGCTCCCAGCACCAGAATCTTCGCGCCCTTTAACTGCAACCGGCGTTCGAGGGGGCGAACCACGGCCGCAACGTCTGTATTAAAGCCGTACAGCTTGCCGTCTTGTGCGCGAACGACAGTATTACAGGCGCCGATTTTCTCCGAGATAGGATCGGTCTTCTCCAGATGCTCGAGAATATCTTCTTTGAGAGGCATGGTCACCGCGAGACCATGGACGGGGACCTCGCGCATCAGCGTCAACAGGTCATTCATCTTCGTCGTTTGCAACGCAAGAAAGACAGCATTGACGGTTTCGCGGCGGAAGGCGGTATTTATCATCAATGGCGAAAGGGAATACCGCACTGGATTGCCCGCCACTCCATAAACTCGGGTCGAAACGTCGATCTGATCGATGCGGTACGTTTCATGCAGCGTGCGCGCAGCGATTTGTCCAGGGCCAGTTTCTTCGCCAGGGGTAGCGGCAGCAAAGGTGAAGACACTTCCAGCGCGGATCCCAAGAACGCGGCTGATGATTCCCTGATCGCCCATGCAGATGCCGACAAGGTTAGCCATGTCACGAGCGCGTTCCAGGAAGTGCATCATGGCTACGTTATCGGCCAGATTTTTGGCGGTAGAAACGATCTTGATGAACTCAGGCTCGTATGGGCGGATGCGCTCAAAAATGCCGTCAAGATCTTTGGTGGCTGCAAAGTCATGGTACGAGATGATGAGGGCCGCACCGCGCGCGCGAAGCTTCTCAAGTTCATTGGCCTTGATGGCTTCTGCCGTCTGAAGCTCGATATCCACCATGTGGAAGCCGGAAGACGCCGCCTTCTGCAGAATCTCCAGTTCGTCTGCAATTTTGCCCTTGAATTTGCCTCCGGCCGCAACACGACGGCAGGTAGCTACCGCGGTCACTTCACTGCGTTCGCCCAGGAAAGTCTTAAACTTAGGCAGTGCTAGAAGAGGCTTTTCCAGGTAATCAAGGCGAAATTCGAGAAAAGGGTTCTCGCGAGCAGCCGTCTCGGCCTTTTCGATCATTTCTGTCGGAGTAGACCCGATAATGGCTACGCAAACTTTTCCGATCCGCGATCGGAGGTACTGGGGCGAGAGTGCAGCAGCGACATGATTCATGAGGGCAATTGCGGCATATTACCGACTGTTCCAGCAGGATGCAAGAGCCTGCGGGTGAATTTGTGAGACAACGCGTTACAGACTATCACTTTGATCAAAATCAGCTTTGATCAAAGCCTGCGGGTGAATTTGTGAGGTCGTTAGGTATTTTGGGTCAATCCGTTGAGGAAGCGGGTCATCCCTGGAATCCCGATGGACAGGGAATCGTGGACGAATCGAGTCTGGAAAAATGGGTCGAAGCCGCCCTTGAGCGCCATCAGAAGGCCATCGATCGGCTCCTGACCTTACACGGCCAACGGGATATCGCGAACACCCTCCGGGCCTATGATGACGCAATCGCTGAGTTGGGCGCAGCCGGATCTCAGACTGCGCTGCTCGACAGCGTGCATCCGGAGAAGAAGATCCGCGATAAGGCTCAGGTCCTCACACAGAAGATCGCAGAAGCTGGTACGTTGTTGGCTTTGAACCAGGGTGTCTACAGTGCCCTGAACGCCATGGACCTCACCGGTGCCGATGATGGCACTCAGCACTATGTTGAACGGACGTTATTGCAATACCGCTTGGCAGGTGTGGACAAAGACGAGGCTACCCGGTCAAGAATCAAGGAGTTGCAGGATAAAGCAACTTTGCTCTCTCTCACGTTCGGCCGCAATGTTCAGGAGAATGTGAATCGTGTCCAGGTCGGAAATGTATCAGATCTGGAAGGTCTGCCTGAAGATTTCATCAAGGCTCACCCGCCCGATGAGCACGGGCAAATCACGCTGACAACCGATTATCCCGACTACATGCCAATAATGACCTTCGCCAAGAACGCAGAGCTGCGCCTGCGGATGTTCCTGGCCTACAACACCCGTGCCTATCCAGCAAATGGAGCGATTCTTCTCGATTTGCTGAAGACGCGTCGTGAGATTGCGACAATTCTGGGCTTTGAAACCTGGGCTGATTTAGCAACTGCGGATCAGATGATGGCTTCAGCTGCGAATATGAAGTCCTTCCTTTCCGATTTGGATCGGGCCACGAAAACCGGTGCGGAACGTGAGTACGCAACGGTCTTAGAGTTCGTGCGTAAGGAAAAGCCGACGATGGTCTCAATCGATGCCGATAGCCGGGCTTATTGGTATGAGCAATATCGTCGTGTGGCCTATGCCTTCGATTCGCAGTCGGTGCGGCCCTACTTCCCGTACAGGCCGGTGGAAAAGGGAGTTCTACACACTGCAGAGAAGCTCTTTCAAGTTACCTTTCGCCCGGCCAAAGATGCGGATGTGTGGCATGAATCGGTGAGCGCATGGGATGTCTTTGACGGTCCGAGTTCAGATTCGGGTGAGAAAATCGGTCGGTTCTATTTGGACATGCATCCGCGTGAGGGCAAGGACAAGTGGTTCAGCGCCCATCCGCTTATTCCCGGCATTGCCGGAAAACAAGTGCCGGAAGCTGCGCTGATCTGCAATTTCCCCGAGCCAAAGGAAGGCAATCCGGGGCTAATGCAATACTCCGACGTGGTGACATTCTTTCACGAATTCGGGCACCTGATGCACGCCATCCTGGGCGGCCAGCAGAAATGGGCCGGTGTGAGCGGCATCGCTACGGAAGGTGACTTCGTGGAGGTCCCGTCGCAGATGCTGGAGGAGTTCTTCCGCGACGCTCAACTGCTGGCAAGCTTTGCCAAACACTATGAGACAGGTGAGCCGATTCCCGCAGAACTTGTCGAAAAGATGAACCGTGCGGGCGCCTTCGGGCGCGCAGACTGGGTGCGGACGCAGCTCTTCTATACCAGCTACTCTCTGGACACGCACTATGAGGATCCAGAGAAGCTCAATCTCGATATTTTGCTGCAGGCAGACTACACGAAATTCCTGCCCTATACATGGATCGACGGCAACCGCATGTATGCGAGCTTTACTCATCTCACCGGGTATTCTTCGAACTACTACACCTATCTGTTTGACAAGGTGATAGCTCTCGATTTCTTCAACCAGTTCAATCGGTCGAACTTGCTTGAAGACCCTGTCGCGTTGAGATACCGCAAAACTGTTCTTGAACCTGGCGGGACGGTCCCGGGCAAGAGCATTGTCCAGCAATTTCTGGGACGGGAGCAGAGTATCGAGGCCTTCACCCGTTGGATTGGCGAGGAATTCGAACAGCCTGCTCTCGCATCGGCTTGATCGTTGGAGGACTCTATGCAGGGATCGAAGGTGCTTCGGCAGGCAGTGCAAGGAAAATGGGCGCTGGTAACTGGCGCAAGCGCGGGAATTGGTTTGGCGTTGGCGGAACAACTGGCTGCGGCTGGGGTAAATCTTGTTTTGACGGCCCGCCGTTCTGATCGACTAGAAGCGCTTGCTGCCAGACTTCGCAGCGAAAACGGCATCGAGGTACGCAATATTACTGCTGACCTCGCTGAGCCATCCGCTCCGCAACAGCTTCTTGCGGCCACCGAGGAATCGGGTCTGGCCATCGACATCCTCATCAACAACGCAGGCTTTGGCTACAGCGGCGAATTCGCAAAGGGCGATGCCGCCTGGCAGCGTCAAATGGTTGATGTGAATTGTGCTGCAGTCGTCCATCTCACCGGGCTTTTCCTGCCCGAAATGATCAAGCGGAGGCGGGGCTACGTTATGATCGTCGCTTCTACAGCCTCATATCAGCCCGTTGCCTACATGTCCACATACGCGGCCACCAAAGCCTTTGATCGCTTCCTGGCTGAGGCGCTGGCTCACGAAGTTGCCGAGCACGGAGTGAAAGTAAGCGCCCTCTGTCCGGGCCCAACGGAATCTGAATTTAACCAGGTCGCCGGATTGCGCGAAATGCGCGGTCGCAGCAGTCAATCTGCCGAAGAAGTGGCGCGCCTGGGCCTCGAAGGATTGGTTGAGGGTAGGTCCTGGGTCATCCCATACAGCGCAGGGAAGGCAATGGTGTTCATGCAGCGGTTTGTTCCTCGGCGATTGGTTTCAGGTGCTGCGGCAAGGATGTTTCGTCCGAAGTCAAGGTAAGGGCTGGATCCCCCTCTGCTGTAAATACCTGAAAACAAGCTAGTTCAATTTAGAAACCGCTTATTAATTGAATCTAGATGACTTACGCCTACCTAATTGATTCTTATAGGTTTAATCTTCAACAAAAAACCCGCCTCTATAGCGACGGGTTTTCGTGGTCCTTATTCTTATTATATCTGGTCTGCAAGTAAAACACGCCAAATTAGGAGAACTTTATCCGGATTAGAATCAATTACTTGCTGACCGAGCGATGCTTTTGGCTCTTGACAAGTTATTGCTCCTCAAATGTTCTTAAGACTCGGTAGTGGCTCAGTTTGAAAGTAGTCCGACCAACTCGTCAATTGTCCAAGGATGAGCACACAATCCGGATTCCATCGCCGGGGTCACGCGGAGCGATTGATGAATCCTAACGAAATTGGAGCTGATATGTTTAATACGGAGGGTGGTAACCTTCGTGTTATTCCCATATTCCGAAAAACACGATACATTGTTGTGTCTAACTCTTTGTCTACAATGCTGCTGTAGAAAAGATGCAACCCTCCCCTGGCGAGGAGCGTCAAACTGTCGATGAGGTGTGCATGGATTTGAACGTGCGCGCATTCAGAACCGTACAGGCTGCATTGGCTGAGCCTGTGGAACCGGATAAGCGAATAGAGGCCGCACGAAAAGGCGGCCTGCTTGGTGGTCGGGCGCGCGCGCGTTCAATGAGTGCAAAGCGGCGGAAAGAGATCGCGAAGCAGGCGAGCGCAGCAAGGTGGAATAAGTCCACAACTCAAATGCAAGGCAAAAAGCCATGACAGAAGCACTAGGGGCTACCGTCGAACAGCCCACTGAAAGCGTACCCGTGCTAGAGGGGAGCAGCGTCGCGCATTGCAATGGATGCGGAAAGGCTCTCCTGCGTCTTCCGGAGATAAATAACCCCAAGCTGGACAGCTCTCTATATAACCTGCGCTGCTTTGGCTGGCGCGAATCTGAACACTTATATGTCGCTGAGTGCATTGATTTAGACATCACTGCGGAAGGCAAGACCGAAGATGAAGCGATTGCCGGATTGCAAGACGCGATGAGTGGCTACCTTGCTGTGTTCTTTGAAGGAGTCGAGACGGATGAAACTATGGCACTCGAATCTGTTTTACGCCCGTCTCCGTTGATCCACCGCATCAAATATGCCGTCGGACTTTGGCTGCTCTATCGGCTTCCGATACTACTCTTTCGCCGTAAACAACACAGGAAAACCTTCTTCAAGGTGCCTTCTTGGATGGTAAGCTCTCACTGCGCTTAGGCAGTTATTACCATCTCGGCTGATTTGATCCCTGTTTCTTCGGGCTTTCGTCCGAAAAATCAGGGTTGCTTTCGTCCAATTATCCCTGATAATAAAGCGAGGCCCACTAGAGGCGGGCCTCAAGAGATTCTGCCTCTCGGCGGTCCAATCCGGAGAGGACTTCAGGTGTGTCTCGCAAACCCATCGTAAGAGTCCCCTGCAAATCCCGTCAGGAAAAATCTCCGGGAGAATCTCGCCCAAATAACGGGGTGCTCGGACATGGGGAAACTTCCGCTCTTAACACCGCGCGAAGTAGAAGCGAATCTGAAGGCATGTGAGTTTGTCCACAAGAGAACCGTAGGTTCTCACAAGGCATATGAGCGCTCCGCGTCCGCCGATGGGAAGCGCAAGCGAGCGATTGTCACGGTCGATGTTAGCAAAAAGCAATTCGACCGAAAGCTGATGGCGAGCATGATCAGACAATCTTTACTGACCAAGGAAGAATTCTGCACGGGAGTTTTGAAAAAGCCAGAGGCAACAGTCCAACAAACAGCGCAGACCGAGGAAAGCGAAAATGCCTAACTACAAGTACGGGGGCTTCTTCAACTGCCTGCCCGACGATAGCAACTTTGACACGCTATATTGGCCCGGTCAGTCAACTCCGTTCTCCGGAATCTATCGCTGCGCCGTGTGTGGCTTCGAAGCCGTGTCCACTAAGGGACACACATTGCCTCCAGAATCTAGCTGCACTCAACACTCTTCGAGATGGCCCACAGAACATGGCATTGTGCGCTGGAGGCTTACAGCAGCAGCCATCCATACCAAACGAAACGCCTAATAAATTTCAAACTGACCCACTACCTAAGACTCCACCGGTTCCACATAAAACATCTCATTTGTCTGCCGGAATCCATTGCTCTCGTAAAGTGGCCGTCCTTCATCCGTGGAGTGCAGCGAGACAACCCTAATTTTGCGGCGGCGCGCTTCTGCCAGAGCAAATTCGATAAGGTGGCTGGCAAGTTTGCGGCGACGATACTCGGGCTCAACGTAGACATTCAACAGATATCCTCGCTGAGTCGAATGAGGGTCGAGCGGATGCGGCGGCCAGTCCAGCAACAGCAGCCCCGCTCCGGCAACTACCTTGCCGCTGTCTTCTGTAAGCCATCCAAGGTATTTGCCCTCGTTCATCATACGTACTACCCAGGGTTCAAAGTGCTGCGACATTACCTGGAGCACAGGCGTGTCGCGGCGTCCAGCGTCTACAAACATGCGATGACGATGACGGGTAATTGTGGCGGCGTCGGCTGCGGTGGCTGTGCGCGTCTCAAGCATACGTGAGCAAGTATAAGACGATAGGATGATTCTCGGAGCATGCCCTCATCGAAACAAAGTTCGTTGCCGATCGTAACGGATGCCTTTCATCCAGGAATGCGCCTCGGAGTGGCAGTCTCGGGAGGTGCAGACTCAGTTGCTCTCCTGCGTCGCTTGGCTGAGATGCGGCTTGAACTGGGGCTCGTGTTGACGGTTTTGCATGTCCACCATGGAATTCGCGGTGCCGAGGCGGAAGCCGATGCGGTTTTTGTCGAACAGATGTCTCGCCAGCTTGAAATCCGGTTTATGCGGCACGATGTAAACACGATTGCTCACGCCGAAGCAGAGCAGGAAACGATCGAAGAGGCCGCGCGAAACCTCCGTTATGCCTGGTTCGAGGGATTGCTGGCTAGAGGCGAACTGGAAGCGGTTGCCACGGCACATACACTCGACGATCAGGCTGAGACCGTCCTGCTCAAGCTGCTGCGAGGAGCCTGGACAGAAGGCCTGGCGGGTATTTTCCCCAATGTCGAACGAAAAGGGGGTCTCATTCTGAGGCCGCTTCTCCGTACCCACCGATTTGAGATTGAGGCGTGGTTAAAGCAAATCGGCCAGTCCTGGCGCGAGGATTCAACCAACACGGATCATGCCTATACGCGCAATCGGGTCCGCCATCACCTGCTTCCGATTCTCGCTGAATACAACCCGCAAATCGTCGCGCATCTTGGTCATATGGCTTCGATTGCAAGGGACGAAGATGCCTACTGGCAGAAAGAGCTTGAACGCCTTTTGCCTTCCTTGTTGCTTCCGGGCAAAGCGGTGCGCGGAGGCGGCCGGGCCAACTCAACTCACCCCGATCAGGCTTCATTTGCCATCGAAGTGGAACGACTGCGCATCTTGCCTCTGGCCTCACGGCGGCGCGTGTTGCGGGCAGCCGCAGAACAAATCGGATGTTCGCTGAACTTTGACCAGACAGACCTTTTGCTCGCCATGTGCGAGAACAGGGCTGGGCGCCGGGAAACCTTGACGGCTCAAGTCCACGCAGAGCGCACACCGCGTGAGTTACGCCTAGTGCGCAAGGAAGGGGAGGGAAGTGCGAAGCAATTGCCGGCATACGAGGTTCCGATTCCCGGGGAAGTTGTGGCAGAGGCTTTTCGGTTGCGTCTGATCACAGACCTGAGCGGAAATTCGGTCGCCAGCACTCCTCCAGCGATATTGCGGGTGCACAAGCCGGGTGACCGAGTCCAACTACGCTATAGCGCTGGTCCCAAACGCATCAAAGAGGTATTTGAGCGTATGAAAGTACCCGTAGACCAGCGTCAGAATTGGCCCGTTTTAGAATGGCAGGGCGAAATTGTCTGGATTCGGGGAACGGAGGTCGAAAGCCATGCGGGGGGGACTGCCGGTCTTCGGATCGAGGTAGAGGAACTTCCTTAGGCCGCCTTTTCCGCCAGAAAACAATGATCCATGCTTCTTCACGGCGCGTAACTAGGAGTAGAATGAAGAATGCGCAATTAGACGCAAAAACGTGAGTGCGTACGCGCATCTTCTTTGAAGAAATGGCGTCTAATGCAGCAAAGCCGATGAAAACCCTGCGTGTGTCGCAGGGTCAGGTAATGGTTTCTTGCCATCATCGTTGTGCTGGCGCTAAAGAGAAACGAGGTTTAATTCGTGAATTCTACGGTCAAGACGATCATCTTTTGGGTATTTGTATTCGCATGCCTTGTGCTGCTCTGGCAGGTGTTTGAAAAGAGCACAGGTAGCGGCAAAGAGCAGGAGATCGCCTTCTCGCAGTTTCTGCAGGACGCCCAGCAAGGGCAGATCAGTGACGTGACCGTTCTCGGCGGCGAGGTGCATGGCCACTTCAAGAACGACAAGAGCCAGTTCCATGTCACCGTTCCGCCGAACTATCCGCACATTTACGACATTCTTGCCGACAACAAGGTTTCAATAACGGTAAAGGACCAAAACGGCAACTCCTGGCTCCCGATTCTGATTAATTTTTCGCCCGTCATCATCATCGGCGCACTGTGGTTCTTTATGTTGCGCCAGATGCAGAGCGGCGGTAATAAAGCGCTTTCCTTCGGTAAGAGCCGCGCGCGGCTGCTTTCAATGCAGCAGAAGAAAGTTACCTTTAAGGACGTAGCCGGCGTCGATGAGGCCAAGGAAGAACTGAAGGAGATTATCGAGTTCCTGCGGGAGGCACAGAAATTCCAGAAGCTCGGCGGGCGTATTCCAAAGGGTGTGCTTCTGGTCGGACCTCCGGGAACCGGCAAGACATTACTTGCGCGCGCCGTCGCTGGCGAAGCGAATGTCCCGTTCTTCTCCATCTCAGGTTCTGATTTTGTCGAGATGTTTGTAGGTGTGGGCGCGAGCCGCGTGCGCGACCTCTTCGAGCAGGGCAAAAAGAATGCTCCCTGCATCATCTTCATTGATGAAATCGACGCCGTGGGCCGTCACCGTGGCGCCGGCCTTGGCGGTGGACACGACGAGCGCGAGCAGACGCTGAACCAACTGCTGGTGGAAATGGATGGCTTCGAGTCAAACGACGGGGTCATTCTCGTTGCCGCAACCAACCGTCCTGATGTCCTTGATCCGGCTCTATTGCGTCCCGGCCGGTTCGATCGCCGAGTTGTAGTGGGCCGTCCCGATGTGCGCGGACGCGAAGAAGTGCTTCGTGTACACGCCAAGAAGGTCCCCCTATCCGAAGACGTCGATCTTCGCGTTCTGGCACGTGGCACACCGGGATTCAGCGGTGCTGACCTGGCCAACATGGTCAATGAAGCAGCTCTGAATGCGGCACGCGCAAACCGCAAGTCCGTCATGATGCTTGATTTCGAGCAAGCGAAGGACAAGGTTCTGATGGGCGCCGAGCGCAAGTCCATGCTGCTGACCGACGAAGAGAAGCGCGTTACGGCCTATCACGAAGCAGGGCATGCTATTGTCGCCGCAATGCGCGACCATGCTGATCCATTGCACAAGGTCACGATCATTCCGCGCGGTATGGCGCTGGGTGTGACCATGCAGCTGCCGGAAGACGACAAGCACACAGTCACGAAGGACTATCTTCAGACGCAGCTGGCCATACTGATGGGAGGCCGCATTGCCGAGGAGATCTTCCTGAAACAGATGACCACCGGCGCAGGCAACGATATCGAGCGCGCCTCGGATCTTGCTCGCAAGATGGTCTGCGAGTTCGGTATGAGCCGTCTCGGCCCTCTGACCTTCGGCAAAAAGGAAGAGCAGATCTTCCTGGGCCGCGAGATTGCGCAGCATCGCGACTTCTCGGAAGAGACGGCGCGGCAGATCGACGCTGAAGTTCGTAACTTTGTCGATGAAGCATACAAGGCTGCGTATGACCTTCTCAACAACAACCATGACACCATGCACCGCATGGCGCTTGCTTTGCTCGAACGCGAGACGATCGATGCGAATGAGATCCGAATGATCATTGAAGGCAAGGAATTGCCTCCGATGAAGTCGAATGGCGGCGGCGGTACTCCTGCTACGGGAGATGTCCAACAGGTGCTGAAACCGGAACCGAACCGTGGTGGAGGATTGCCGGAAGGCAGCCCCTCTCCCGCATAGTTCTTTGTAGCTCAACGCGAAAAAGGCAGCCTTCAGGGCTGCCTTTTTCATTGCCTGATCGTTCTATTTCCTCTTCCAGCGAACTCCTTCTTTTGAGTCCTCAAGGATGATGCCCTTCTCCAGTAGATCCTTGCGAATCGCATCGGCCCGAGCGAAGTTGCGTGCGCGACGCGCCTTGTTGCGTTCTTCAATCAGTGCGTCAATTTGCCCATCGGTCAGTGAGAGTTGAGCCCGAACTTCTGGAGATGCTTCATCGAGCCGGCCTTCCCGCTCAGCCCATTCGAGGGCGAAGCGTGTCCACCTTGCATCGTTGTCTTCAAGTACGGCGAAGATCTTTTCGAAGTCAGCGAGCACGTCAAGAATATTCGGGAGGTCGCTTTCTGAAAGGCTCCCGGCATCGGCGGCAGCATTGACAAAGCGAACAAGGTCGAAGATCGCCGCGCGTGCTTCGGCTGTGTTGAGATCGTTGGCTAAAGCCGCGCGGAACTTCTCCTTGGCTGCGCAGGCTGCTTCTCGAATGGTTGTGCCGCCCTGAGAGGAGTTGTTCTCCGGCCAAGGCGTCGTTTTCAGCCGCTGATAGAACGTACGCAACCGTTCAACGGCGCCGGTCTCCGCAGCTAGCCCTTCAAAAGTAAAGTTGAGTTGCTGGCGATAGGGGACTGACGTGAGAAGAAAGCGGATTGCTGATGCTTTGTAACCTTTGAGCAGCAGGTCGCGCAGTGTGTAGAAGTTTCCCTCCGACTTCGACATCTTGCGGCCTTCTACAAGCAGAAAGCGCACATGAAACCAGTGGCGGGCGAAGGCTGTGTGCGTAGCCGATTCCGACTGTGCGATCTCGTTCTCGTGATGGGGAAACATCAGATCTTCGCCCCCCGCGTGGAGATCGAACGATTCGCCGAGATACTCCATTGCCATCGCCGAGCACTCGATATGCCAGCCCGGCCGACCCGGTCCCAGATCGGTTTCCCAACGATATTCACCGGGTTTGGGCGCTTTCCAAAGGGCAAAGTCACGCGCAGAATCTTTGTCGTACTCGTCGACGTCAACGCGTGCCCCGTCGGCAATGCCGGAGAAATCCTTCTTCGAAAGCTTGCCGTATTCCGGGAACTTGGCAATGCGGAAGTACCACGAGCCGTCTTCCACCTTGTAAGCAATATCCTGCTCGGCAAGGCGTTTGATGAGAGCAACCATCTCCGGGATGTGCTCGGTCGCACGCGCGACGACCTCGGGATGTTCGACGGAGAGAGCGTCCAGATCTTCGAAGAATGCCTTCTCAAAGCGGGGTGTGTATTCGCTGATCGGAACATAGGCCGCCGCCGCGTTTCGAATGATCTTGTCATCCACATCCGTAATGTTCATCACATGACGGACCTTCATGCCTTGCAGCTCTAATGTCCGGCGCAGAACATCGACATGCAGAAATGTACGGAAGTTGCCAATGTGGCCGTAATCATACACCGTGGGCCCGCAGGCATAAATGCGAAGCGCCTCACCGTCTGAGGGTTGGAGTTCTTCGATGCTGTTCGTCAGGGTATTAAAAAGGCGAATGGTCATTCGTGCGGTTTGCAACTGCTTCGAGTTCACTTGCGATTTTATCAGTTGACCTCATCGGCCCAGCGCAAGCGAAGGTTCGGCAGAAAGGTCCGTCGGTGCGAATGCGTCATCGAGCAGCTTTGGCCATGCCGCCGCCGCTACCATCGCGGCATTGTCTGTGGAAAGCGCGAGCGAAGGAAAGGCAATGGGAAGATTCCGTTCCGCCGCATGGGCCGCGAAGCGCGCGCGCAATTCGCGATTAGCGGCCACTCCACCGGATACGAGGATGCTCGCAGCGCCAAAAGCCTCCGCAGCCTGAAATGTCTTGCGGCGCAGGTCATCGACGACGGCCCGCTGAAACGAAGCAATCAGATTCAGCGCCTCTTCGTCGCACAGCGGAAACGCGTCTGCTGGTTGTGCGAAAGAAATCTGCGCAAGAGCACTGCGACGCGATTCAATCGAGGCGAACAGATCGTGCGTCTGGACGTAGCGCAGCACTGCCGTCTTGATGCCGCTGAATGAGAAGGAAAACCGTCGAGCCGGCGCATCGCCGTTGCTGTCTTTGCGGTGGGCTTTGGGTTTGATCTGTGCGAAGGAGAAAGGGACGGCACCCGGGTTGCCGTAGGGCGCCAGGGCGTCGATCCAGGGGCCGCCGGGGTAGCCGAGGCCGAGGAGCTTCGCTACCTTGTCGAAGGCCTCGCCGGCGGCGTCGTCTACGGTGTGGCCTACATTGCGGTAGTGCCAGGATTCGCCGTTACGGCGGACAAGGTAGAGATGCGTGTGGCCGCCGGAGACTACGAGGGCCAGCGCGGGCAACGGAATCGGCTCTGCTGCCAGTTCTGCCTGTTCCAGCAGGACGGCGTGGATATGGCCTTCGAGGTGGTTCACGGCGATCAGGGGCTTCCCCAGGGCGAAGGCTAAGGACTTGGCGTAGGTGATGCCTACAAGCAGCGCTCCGGCCAGGCCAGGGCCTTCGGTCACGGCGATGGCGTCCAGGTCCTGAAGGGTGATTCCGGCCTCGGCGATTGCGGCGCGGACTACCGGGACGATGTTGCGCAGGTGCTCGCGGGAGGCCAGCTCGGGCACGACTCCGCCGTAGGGAGCGTGCGTCGCAATCTGCGAGGCGACTACGTTTGATAGGCTCTCGGTTCCGCGGCGGACGACGGCGGCTGCTGTTTCGTCGCAGGAGCTCTCTATGCCTAATATCAGACCTGTGCTCATCTCTCTATGATAGAGGAGAGAAACTGCAGGTCCCTCCGCTTCGCGCTCTGCGCTCCGGTCGGGATGACAAAGACTGAATGGCGAAGAGTCAGGCACAACTTGCGGCTGAGGCCATTGTCGAGCGGCTACGCGCCGAAGGATACGACGCGTACTTCGCTGGCGGATGCGTGCGTGACATGCTGCTAGGGCGCGAGCCTGCGGACTTCGACGTGGCTACAAATGCGCGTCCGGATGTGGTACTTGACCTGTTTCCTCGGACGTTTGCGGTGGGGGCGCACTTCGGGGTTGTTCTGGTTGCGGACGAGGTAGACGGCGAGGAGATTGTGACCGAGGTGGCTACATTCCGCTCCGATGGCGCTTACTCGGATGGTCGTCGTCCCGACGAGGTGCGCTTCTCAGACAGCCCGCAGGAAGACGTGGTGCGGCGCGACTTTACTATCAACGGAATGCTGCTCGATCCGCAGGTGCTCGCGAAGACCGGCGATCCGGGACTGGCCGTGCTCGACTTCGTCGGCGGGCGCGAGGATCTTGCCGCCGGCTTCGTTCGGGCGATCGGCGATCCGGACAAGAGGTTTGCCGAAGATCGGCTTCGGATGCTGCGTGCGATTCGGTTTGCGGCCCGTTTCAAGTTTCAGATCGCGCCGAAGACCGAGGCAGCGATTCGCGGCCATGCTGCCGCTATTTCGCAGGTCAGCTGCGAACGGATTCGGGATGAGCTGACGCGCATGATCACCGAAGGGCGGGCGCGCCGGGCATTTGAGCTACTCGACCGGACAGGGCTGCTCAGGCAGGTGCTGCCGGAGGTCCACGCTCTTCACGTTGTAGCCCAGCCGCCTGAGTACCATCCCGAGGGCGATGTGTGGGTGCACACGCTATTGCTGCTCGAGAAGCTGCCTGCCGGCGTCTCGCCGACGCTCGCCTGGGGGGCGCTGCTGCACGATGTGGGCAAGCCGGCGACCTTCGAGCGCGCTCCCGACCGCATCCGCTTCAACGGGCACGTCGAGGTGGGCGTGCGGATTGCGGAGGATATCTGCCGCAGGCTGCGCTTTTCGAGCGAAGATACGGCACAAATCGCGTCTTTAGTGGCCAATCACATGCGTTTTGGCGATGTTAAGCATATGAAAGAGTCGACGCTGAAGCGGTTTTTCCGGCTGCCGCGCTTTTCCGAGCACCTGGAGTTGCACCGGATCGATTGCCTGTCGAGCCATGCCGATCTGTCGCTCTACGAGTACGCCAAGGAGCGCTATGAGACGCTTCCCGAGGAGGCGGTGAAGCCTCCGCTTCTGGTGACGGGCGAGGACCTGATCGCTGCCGGATACCGTCCGGGGCCGCGCTTCAAGGAGATGCTGGCCGTAGCCGAGGACGCGCAGCTTGAGGGCCTGATCGCCTCCAAGGACGAGGGATTGGCGCTGGTGCAGGCGGCCTTCCCAGTGGACTCCCCCTCCCCCCGGGGCGGGTAGCTTCTTTCTTTTATTTTCAACGAGATAGCGGGGGAAATCCCCCGCTATCTCATTGATTCTTCAATTGGTTAGGGTGTTTCTAGTGTTTTCAATCACTTGCCGGGTAATCGGTTCCGACTATTACCCCTCTCTGCCTGAAATGCCCACTGTGCACCTGCTCACTGTCAAGTCGAAGCAGTTTCGTTACGAGCATCAGAGATTTGAAGTGGCCGGGCTTACTCCGACGCCGAGCGAGACGGTCGCGCCGATGCGCGCCGCTGAGTGTCCGGTGCAGATGGAGGCGCGTGTCGAGAAGCTGCACCCGATGAACGGTGGGAAGCTGAAGGAGCTAGGCGGCGGCGTGGCGGCTGAGGTTGAGATCGTGCGCGTGCATGTAGACGAGGAGTTTGTGCTCGGCGGGCATTATGTCAATCCGCAGAAGTGGTCGCCGCTGATTTATAACTTCCGGCATTATTTCCGGCTTGCGGAGACGGAGCTGGGAAAGACGTTTCGGGCGAAGAAATAAGGCGCGGAATAAGGAGGCGCTTCGCGCGGCGAGAGTGATCCGCTGCGGTCTGCGACCTTGAGCGGATGGATCTTCCACCCCAATGCGCAAAAATCGCGCATTGGGGACCCCGGTCTACGGCAGTAAGATACGCCGTCTCTCGACGGCGGGTTTTTCCGGGGGCTTAAGCCCTCCGGCTTCTACCTGGAGGTGCTTTGCGCCTCTTCTGGAGTCACCTTTGCAACCAGCTAAGTAGTTAGCTGGTCATACTTCGCCATTACCTCTTGAGCAATAGCAATTTGTCCCGTAACGTTCCACGCAGAAGATGGATTGATTCTCAAGCTTTTTAGTGCTTCAAGAACAACTTCGTTGCCACGTATAGCCAAAAGCATCATCGCGAGATGGTAAATGCAAAGGCCTTTTTGGAGATGCGATGTGGAACTTGGTCCAGTATGCCAGACGCTGCGACAACGGCTAACGTACTCGACAATTCCTTCTTCATACTGTTTAAGCGCCTTGCGTAAATCCCGTAATGTCTTAAGGCCTGCTAGATTGGCAGCGCGGGCTCTCATTTCTGCTGTCTTTTCCGGAAATTCGTCGTGTAGTTCTAACTGAAGGAGATCTGCAATAACATTATCGAGTTTATGCACCAATGGTTCTTGGTCTACAAATGCTTGAAGTGAGATTGGATCAACAAGCAATTCAGGAACTTCTGATTCTACCTGGACAGCGATCGCTCGCGAGTAATCGGCTTTTTGCTTTCTGATATCTAGAAATTCCGTTTCTGCAATTTCAAGGAGAGCCGCAATACGATAAAACCTTCTCTTTATGTGATCAGGAAACGATTCCTTTAGGTCATACCAGCTATGTTCAATTTCAGACCATGCGTGTCGCAGGATCGATGTAATCTGAATTTCACAACAGACATTAGTAAATTTTTTGTATTGGACATCTAGAACGCGTCTTGATGAGTGGGTACATATCAAATTCAGCGCGTAATACCCAAATCGATCTGGCTGAGTTTCTCGTTTATCGACAGACTTGTCTGAATCGATAGCGAATTCCCGTTTGATAATCTCTGCAACACTGTCAACTTCATCTTCGTAATATGTGATTACCCTTAGACCTGCAAGGTCGGTAATGTCATCGAGATTCTTGTAGTTTTTTGAAGGGTCGAGATACTTGGTCTTTAATTTATCTCTGCCTTTTACGCGAGCTTGTACCGATTGGAAGTGGATGCTTGCATCTTTCAAGCATTCTTCAATCAAGGTTTTTGTTTTATTACAGAACTCGACTAGATTGTCTTTGCGACGGTCAAAATCGGCGAGCACGGATTCCACATCCGCCCTACCAGTAGAGTTTTCAAAGTCCAAGGTGATATGTTCCGCTAATCGACATCGCTACGTTTTGTTAACTTAGCTCCAAATCTCATTTCAGGCATGCCAATTGGTTGCCCTTGGGCAATAGCATTATTTTCATCTTTCAAGCTTCCTTCGAGGAGAAGAGTGAACCTCTTTCCTATTGTTCCAAATACGCTCTGAAAGCTATCGATAAACGGTTGTACTTCGAGCCTCGCTGTAAACGAATGGTTTTCCAGCCTATAGGAGCCAAGATAAAAATACCCTGAATCGCCCCCATAAATCTTGCCTCGACTTAACACAGCTATTCCCCCGCCGAAGATACCCGCGCTGCTACCAAATTCGACGGTCCACAATCCATCCATATTTGACCTTCAAATCATTCCGATCAGTGTAGCGCATGTGCCCGGAGACTCCCCGCTCCTAGTGCTCCTATCCTGCTAAGCAGATGATGACTAAAGACCCAGGTTAGGTTCGTGAAACTGGGCACCCAGTTTAATGCATGGCTGCTACGGCTTCGCCCTCAGGGGCTTCGACTAGTTCGCCGATGCGAGTTCTGCCGATCAGCAGGACCAGTAGCGCGATGAACGATGTGCTCGATAGGATTGACACGATGGCTGTCGCGCCGAGGACGCCGATGCCCATGGAGATGGCGGAGCCTACTCCGGCTTGTAGGAAGCCCAAGAGGGCCGATGCGCTGCCTGCGTCCTTGGAAAAGGGCGCCATGCCCAGGGCGGCGGCGTTGGGGTAGGTGAGTCCGATCGCCAATAAGAAAAAGAAGAAGAGGACGAGCGTGGCTTGCAGGTCGAGGATGTGGGCGTGCGCGCTCACAAAGAAGATGACTCCGACGAATACCTGAAAAGCGAGGGCGTAGAAGAAGATCTGCTGGCTGGTGAAGCGGCGCAGCAGGAAGACGTTGACCTGGTTGCCTCCAATGAAGCCCATGACGAGAACGGCGAAGATGAGGCCGAAGGCGCGGGCGCCGAGGTGGTAGCCGTCCATGAAGATAATGGGCGAGCCGGCGACGAAGGCGAAGAGGCCGGCGAAGGAGAAGGCTCCGGCGAGCGCGTAGGTGGTGAATTGCGCTTTGCGGAGGATCGTCCAGAAGCCCTGCAGGATGGGCTGCGGGCGGAGCGAGATGGAGCGGTCGGGGGTGTGGCCCTCGGGTAGCAGGGTGAAGGTCAGGGTGAGGATCACGAGCGCGTTGGCGGCGAGAGCGAGGAAGATCCAGCGCCAGTTGAGCGACGCGACGAGCATGCTGCCGATGGTGGGTGCGAGCAGCGGTGAGGTCCCGATGATGAGGAAGAGCAGGGAGAAGACTTTGGCGCTTTCGCTCGCGTGGAAGAAGTCGCGCACCATGGCGATGGCGGCGACCTGCGCGGCGCAGCCTCCGAGAGCCTGGATGAAGCGTAGCGCGATGAAGGCCTGGATGCTGTGCGCCTGCGCCAATCCGATGGACGCGACGATGTAGACGGCAAGGCCGAAGTAGAGCGGGCGCTTGCGTCCGAAGCGGTCAAGGAGCGGCCCGTAGAGGATCTGGCCGAGGGCGAAGCCGATGAAGTAGGTCGAGAGCGAGAGATCGATGGCGGAGGTGGTGGTGTGGAAATCGGCGGCGAGGTGGGAGAAGGCCGGGAGATACATGTCGATGGCAAAGGGCGTAACGACACTGAGCAGGCCCAGCAGGACGATGATCCACGCATGTTTATTTCTTAACGATGTCATTTTTCTCGATGGCGGTGCGAAGTGGTGAGTCGGGTGCGGATCTCTGTCCGGCTTTTTCTCTATTTTAGTGATTCAGATTGGGTTGGCGAGGATTCACTGGACCGTTGTTATCTTTCGGACGATGATGGAGTCCGCCACTTTCCTGCGGGAGCCGTGTTTACAGGTACAGGGAGGAGAACGCTCCAGAAATGAAACGACTGAATCTTTTTCTCTGCGCTGCTGCCCTGGTAACGTCCACTACTTTTGCGCAGACTGAGCTGACGCCGGGCACGGTCAGCTACAGCATTGAGCAAAATAGCAAGAAGCTGGGCACGGCGAGCTATACGATCCAGAATGCCCCCAATAAGTACATCGTAACTTCGACCGGCAAGATGACCGAGGATAAGTTCAGCTATGCCTTCTCGAATACGCAGAAGCTGGACATGTCGCTGAACCTTATCACCGATCAGCTGAGCGGGGTGGTCGATGGCAAGGCAGTGAGCTTCAGCGCCAGCTCCGATCCGACGGGGCGGCAGTTCAAGCTGGACATTTCGGCGAACGGCACGCAGCAGAATAACTCGGTGGACCGGAACCAGAATGCGGTGCTGCTGACGGACCTCGATCCGGCGGCATATATGGTGCTGGCGAATATTGCCATGCGCAATCCTACCCACTCCTGGGCGCTGATTCCCAAGGAGAACGGCTTTCTTGTGCCGGTCACATTTTCACCGCAGCCTGATACGCAGGGACGTTTGAATGGGCAACCTGTTTCGGTGAAGTATGTGAGCGCTGCGATT
The DNA here is from genome assembly GCF_014274465.1 of Alloacidobacterium dinghuense. Classification (NCBI taxonomy): domain Bacteria; kingdom Pseudomonadati; phylum Acidobacteriota; class Terriglobia; order Terriglobales; family Acidobacteriaceae; genus Alloacidobacterium; species Alloacidobacterium dinghuense. The sequence goes on from NZ_CP060394.1 coordinate 479,700, forward strand.
GGCGGTCAGAACGCGATTACGATTGAGCTGTTCTATTCGGCGGACGGTCATCTGCTGGAAGCGGACCTTCCGCAGCAGAATTTTTACGTGATTCGCGATGGGTTTAAGCTGACGAACCGGCCAAAGCCTCCGACTCCGCCACCCGGACAGGCTCCCCCATCGCAGGACCAGCAGAGCAAGCTGGAGGATCCTCAAACGGCTGAGTAGGCGAGTAAACTCAGCACATGCCTACTCAAGCTGAAAAAGCCGCGACCTTCAAGTCGCTTCATTATCGGAACGAGCCACTTGTCGTTGCCAATCCATGGGATGCGGGTACGGCGCGCATTCTTGCGGCGCTTGGATTTGAAGCCTTTTCAACGACTAGTGGAGGACTTGCGATCACCCTTGGGCGGCGCGATGGCACGGGCAGCGTGAGCCGCGATGAGGCACTTGCGAATGCGAAGGCAATTGTAGATGCCACGCATCTTCCGGTGGCTGCCGATCTTGAAAACGGATACGGGCACACTCCGGAGGCTGCGGCGGAAACGATTCGGCTGGCGGTGTCGGTTGGGCTGGTTGGCGGGTCGATTGAAGATTCCTCCGGCGATTCGGCTCGCCCTATTTATGACTTTGATCATGCAGTAGAGCGTGTGGCGGCAGCTGCGGAAGCGGCGCGTGCTCTGCCTTTTCCTTTCATGTTTGTAGCGCGTGCGGAGAATTATCTGCACGGACGGGCTGATCTGGATGACACCATTCGCCGCCTGCAGGCATTTGAGAAGGCCGGGGCGGAGGTCTTGTATGCTCCGGGCCTTACGCGCGAAGAGGATATTCGCGCTGTCTGCGCTGCTGTCAACAAGCCGGTGAATGTATTGGCGGCGCTGAAAGACGCGCCGCATCTCAGCGTGGCGGAGCTGGCTAGTCTGGGGGTGCGCCGCATCAGCTTAGGGTCTGCTTTAAGCCGGGCCGCGCTGACGGCATTCGTTCATGCAGCGCGCGAGATCAAGGCAGACGGGACCTTCGGCTTTGCGGCAGCGACTTTTTCCTTAGGCGAGCTGATGGATCTGGCAGCTGGCTGATCGAGCCGGGAGATTTGGAGCGAGGAAGAATCTCTGAATGTTAAGAGATTCTTCCTCAGTTCTTTTGTGGGTGAGTTGCCAGCGTTTTGCGACGGCTGGCTGCACATGCATCCCGGCGCCGGCTAAGCCCAGCTGCCTGCTGGAGTTACTTCTGGGCCTGGTCGAAGCGCTTGTTGATTTCGTCCCAGTTGACGGTATTCCACCATGCGGCGAGGTAGTCGGGGCGCTTGTTCTGGTATTTCAGGTAGTAGGCGTGCTCCCAGACATCGTTGCCGAGAATGGGGTAATGGCCCTGCGAGAGCGGGCTGTCCTGGTTCGCAGTCGTGACGATTTTCAGCTTGCCGCCGTCCCAGACAAGCCAGCCCCAGCCGGAGCCGAATTGTTTTGCTGTCGTTTCGTTGAACTGTTTCTTGAAGGAGTCGAAGTCGCCGAAGTCTTTGCGTATCTGCTCGGCAATGCGGCCTGTAGGTTCACCGCCGCCTTTTGGTTTCATGATGTTCCAGAACATGGTGTGGTTGACGTGGCCGCCGCCGTTGTTGCGCACGGCGGTGCGGACGTCTTCGGGAACGTTGTTTAAATTGCGCAGCAGGTCTTCAGCGGTGTGCTTGGCGAGATCAGGGTGCTTCTCGATGGCCGCATTGAGATTGGTGACGTAGGCCTGGTGATGCTTGTCATGATGAAACTTCATCGTGGCTTCGTCGATGTGGGGTTCGAGAGCGGCATAGTCGTAGGGTAGGGGTGGGACTTCGTGTGCCAAAGCTTTCCTCCTGTTGTTCTTGCGTGGATGTCTCGGGTGTCTAAATCACCCTGTTGTTCTGCGTCCTCAATGATAAGGGATGCGGAAGGTCAGTGTTTGGGTGCTGGGAGTGGTCGGGGAGATTTTAATTTTGGTATGAGAAGGCACTTGTCCGAAATGCCTATTTTTGCGGCCAAGTGAATTACTTCCGGTTTGCCGACCAACCGGACTTTACTAAAGACAAGCACGTTTCCAACGACTACTCTGGCAATCGGCTGATGTGGTAGCTGCACACCCTCTGAGTTTCCGGTCCCAAGTGCGAGAGGAGAAGTTTCCTCTCTCTGATTTCTGGGAGCCATTCGCCGATCTCAATTCCTATCAGATCATCTAATCGTCCGTCGCTCTTACCTTCGGCCGACACGACCTCCAAAAACTCGCATGCCTTCGCGATGTTGGCAACGTCGTGCGCTTCAAGACATGCTTCGAGCCACGGATTGAGAACACAACCGACGGCCACATACGGTAACGGATCATCCTCGTCCATATAGGCCATACATTCGTCGTGAAGGATTGGCAACCAGTTGAGCATCTCCTTCACAAACGTTTCGTAGGTCACACTCATTTCTCCGGTACATCCGCCTCTACGCTTCCAAATAGTCTCACGAACAGGCTGGTTGAAGGATCAGTCGATCAATACGAGAGGTTGGACAACGAAAGTGATTTTTTTGCCGTATGACCGCCTACTCGGAAGTAGTCCCCTTGTCCGTATAACGGGCTTGTCGGAAATGTGCGTCTCAAAGTTCCATCAGGCTGACCCGCTACCTTACTTTTGGGTCGTTAAGGCGGCTTAAGAATCGCACCCTTTCGCTATGCGCGGAGGAATGGCGCACCCATTCTAGTGCTTCTTTCTAAACTGCCTAGAGCTGGCGGTGCATCACGAAGGCGTCGACGTAGCCCTGTTTGGGGTGGTTAAAAGCTTTGGGCAGGCGGCCCACGATTTCAAAACCGAATTTCTGCCAGAGGCGCACGGCGACCTCGTTGGTGCTGATGACGATGTTGAACTGCATGGCGCGGAAGCCGCGTTCGCGGGCCCGGTCAAGGGAGTGGGCGCACATGGCGCCAGCGATGCCGCGTCCTGTGGCCCAAGGTGCGGTCATGTATCCGCAGTTGGCAACGTGGCTGCCTCCGCCCTGTTGATTGGCACGAAGGTAATAGGCTCCGAGGATTTCTCCGTTTTCTTCCGCGACGAAGGTATCGTGGTGCGGCGCGTACCAGTATTCGAGAGACTGCTGGCGGGTAAAATCGCGCGGCAGGGTATAGGTTTCACCGGCACGGATGGTGGGTTCGAGAATCTTCCAAACCGCGTCGGCATCCATGCTGGTTGAAGGACGGATCGTGATCACATTGACAGGATAGATTGCTGCTCTGCGCTGGAACGCATCTCGCAATCTTCGATACACTGCGAATAGGATCTTGAACAGGATCTTTGATTGGGGACGGATGGGATGTCGAGAAAAAACAGGTCGTCTCCTTTAACTCCTTTCATGGTCAGGATGTAGCGCATTGAGCATTTTGCAGAGGACATTTGGTTCTCTGTTTTCCCGGCAGTACGGTGAGGGGCTAAGGGCTTCTTGCCATCAGAAATTGCTAGAGACTTTCTGCATTTGGGTCGTTCCCGCATAACCCGCAGGCAACTTTTGCGCACCGCCGGCGCTTCCGGAATGCTGGTGCTGGGCGCGCCCGCCATAGGCGCCGCTGAGGGTTTCCAGAACCAGCAGCAGGCACCGGCAGTAAAGCCGGGGCAGGAGCCGAAAACCGAGGCGCAGAACGCCGAGCAATATCAGCGCGGTACAGGCGTTTTCATCAACCGTCCACTGACGCAGGTTTCGAAGCAGGCCGATGCGCTGCTCGATGATCTGGAAGGACGCGGCTGCGATTTCTTTTACAACGAGGCTAGTCCGAAGACTGGATTGGTGCGCGATCGCGCTCCAGCCGCGGGACGGTCGCTGAGTCGCGTGGCCAGCATTGCCGCGACTGGGTTTGGGCTGACGGCGATGTGTATTGCGGCGAAGCGGAACTATCTACCCAAGTTGCAATGTGAGCAGCGCGTGGAAAAGACGCTGGCGTTTTTGCTGGAAGATTGCCCGCATGAACACGGTTTTCTGTATCACTTCATCGATATGGAGAGCGGGCAGCGGATGTTCGGCAGCGAACTGTCGTCGATCGATACGGCGCTGCTGCTGTGCGGGGTGTTGACCTGCCGCCAGTACTTTGCAGGCAATACGCGCATCGAGGCGCTGGCGACGACTTTTTATCGGCGCATCGACTGGGAGTGGATGCTGAACGGCGGCACCACGCTTTCGATGGGATGGCTGCCGGACCAGGGATTTTTGAAGCATCGCTGGGACATCTATGCCGAGCTGATGACGATGTACCTGCTGGCGATCGGGTCGCCGACGCATTCCATCGGCGCGGAGACGTGGAACGCGCTGCAGAGACCGCTGGTGCAGTATGGCGGCATTGATTACATCAGCGGACTGGCTCCGTTGTTTATTCACCAGTATGCGCATGCGTGGTGCGATTACCGCGACCAGCGGGATCTGCATACGAACTACTTCACCAATTCCATTGCCGCGACGCGCGTGCATCAATTGTGGTGTATGACGCTGGGGGGTAAGTATTCGTGGATTGACCAGGACTTGTGGGGGATTACGGCGTCGGATTCGCGCGAGGGGTATCGCGTGTGGGGCGGGCCTCCGGCGATGGGGCCGCTGGATGGCACGGTCGTGCCGTCGGCATGCGCGGGATCGCTGCCATTTCTTCCGGCAGAATGCTCGCATGTGCTGCTCAGCATGCGGCAGAAGTATGACGACAAGGTATGGACGCGCTATGGGTTTGTCGATGCCTTCAACCCCAAGGCGAACTATTATGCAACGGATATTCTTGGCATCAACCAGGGGGTCAGCGTATTGATGGCGGAGAATCTGCGCACAGGGTTTGTATGGGAACAGTTTATGAAAAATCGCGAGGTCGGGCACGCCATGCGCGAGGTACAGTTCCATCCCGATCCCGACACGAATTCACAGGTACTCTAGGCACAGAAGCCCTGCACCAGGAACATGGCTATAATGGCCATGAGGCGTTGAAATGAAAACCGTAAACATTGCCGAGTTAAAGAACCGATTGAGTACCTATGTGAAGTTTGCGCGCAATGGCGAGGAGATCGTGATCCGGGACCGCAACATGCCTGTCGCGAAGATCGTTCCTTTCGTGCCCGGAAACGCGAGCGAAGAAGAGTTACAGCTCGTTGCCGAAGGAAAGATGACGTTGCCAGAGCGACCCCTGACAGACCTGGATATCGACGAAATCTTTAAAATTCCTACGCGCCGGCTAAAGGGCAGGCGTGCCATCGAAGCGCTTCTAGCTGACAGAGAAGAAGGACTGTGAGAAGAACTCCGGCCTTCTGGGACGCCAGCGCATTAGTCCCCTGCTGTGTTTCCGAGATAACAACGAGCCAGGTCAGAGCCTATCTGCATCGTTACGATCCTGTGATCTGGTGGGCGAGTATCGTCGAGATTCACAGCGCACTGGCACGGCTGCTTCGCAGCGGTGGCCTGGATGCGAAGGCTGCGAGCGGAGCGCATGACCGCTTGGCAAGGCTTAGGGTTGGGTGGAGCGAAATTCGCCCAGACGAACCAGTTCGCGATCTCGCCTGCCAACTTGTCACGATGTATCCACTACGTGCGGGCGACAGCCTGCAATTAGCGGCGGCGCTGATCTGGTGCCGGCAGCGGCCCCAGGGACGAACCTTCATTTGCGGCGACAAGCGGCTGGGTGATGCCGCCGAGGCAGCCGGTTTTTCTGTACTTCAGATTTAGGCGAATCTGTCACCTTTTCCCACGTTTTTTATCAAAGTGGAGTAGAGTGCTTATTTCGGTTATTCAGAGGAGAATGTCGACGCTATGACAGTATTGGCGCCGCAATATAAGTGGATCGACGGGCAGGGAATGGCATTTGGCGCGCCTGGGCTGGAGCCGCGGTGGACCTCAAGCGCAAAAGACGCAGTGGGGACGGCATATTCGGCTTCGAGCCGTGCATGGTACACGGTGTCGCATGGGGTTCTGAACGAGGTGTATTACCCGACCATCGACCGCCCGCAGATTCGCGACATGCAGTTGCTGATCACCGATGGCGAGACCTTCTTTCACGAAGAGCGGAAGGACCTGCTGCATGAATTCGAGTATGTCGATTCCGATTCGCTGGCGGTCAAGGTATGCAATCGCGATCGCGACGGGCGCTACACGATCACCAAGGAGATCATCAACGATCCGCACTATCCGGTGGTTCTGACGCATGTAAGGATCGACGGCGACAAGGATCTACTGGAGCGGTTGAAGGTGTATGTATTGCTGGCTCCGCATATCGAAGGCGGGGGCATGGGCAACAATGCCCGCGTGATTGAAGTCGCCGGGCAGCGCGCGGCGCTTGCATGGAAGAACCACACGTCGGTGGCGTTGACGGTTGATTGCGGATTCGATTGCGCGAGCGTGGGCTATGTTGGGGCGAGCGACGGCTGGCAGGACCTTCACCACAATTTCCAGATGGATTGGCAGTTCGGCTCGGCGCTTGAGGGCAACGTTTCCATCATGGGCGAGATCAAGGTGCACCGGGCGCGCGATTTCACCATAGCGCTGGGTTTTGGCGAGGGGCATCATGCTGCCTTGTCGGCGGCGATGGGAGCGCTGTCGAAGCCATTTGCGCTGCACCTGAAGCGATTCATCGAGCAATGGCACAGGGCGGAGAGTCCGCGGGAGCTGGCGGCGAGCTCGATGGATAACGGGAAGGTGATGCAGATCAGCCACAACATTGTGCTGGCGCACGAAGACAAGACCTACGCGGGCGCGTTCATTGCTTCGGCATCGATTCCCTGGGGATATGCCAAGGGCGATGACGATCTGGGTGGCTATCACCTGGTGTGGACGCGCGATATGGTGCAGAGCGCGACGGCGCTGCTGGCCTGTAATCGCGTAGAGACGGCGCGCAGGGCGCTGGTGTATCTGGCGTGCACGCAGCGGCCTGATGGCAGCTTTGCACAGAACTTCTGGATTGACGGGACGCCGTACTGGACGGGACTGCAGCTGGATGAAGTGGCGTTCCCCATCATACTGGCGTGGCGGCTGTGGAAGCTTGATGGTCTCGGCAATTTCGATGTCTTTCCTTTTGTAGAGCGGGCGGCGGGATTTCTGGTGCGGTACGCGCCAGTCACGCAGCAGGAGCGCTGGGAGGAATGTCCGGGATATTCGCCGTCAACTCTGGCGGCGGTGATTTCAGGGTTGATTTGTGCGGCGGACATGGCGCGGGCCCATCGCGCTCCGGAGCTGGGAAAATTTCTGGAAGAGCAGGCCGACTGGATTGAGAGTCATCTTGAAGACTGGACAGTGACCAACAATGGCGTGCTGCATCCCGACGTGAAGCGGCATTACATGCGGGTTCGTCCACCGGAGTGCGGTGAGCCGTATGCCCATGAGGAGTGCGGTCGCGAGATGATTCGCATTGCGAATCGCGCGCCGGGTGAACAGAACGAGTTCGAAGCGCGCGAGGTGATCGATGCTGGTTTTCTGGAACTGGTGCGCTATGGCGTGCGGGCTGCGGATGATCCGGTGATCGTGGATTCGGTGAAAGTCGTTGATGCAGTGTTGAGGAGAGACACGCCGAAAGGGCCCTGCTGGCGACGGTATAACCACGACGGGTATGGACAGCGTAAGGACGGCGGACCTTTTCTGGGCTCTGGACAGGGGCGCGTATGGCCGCTACTGACCGGCGAGCGTGCCCATTATGAATTGGCTGCGGGGCGCGATGTAAGCTCGCTGATCGATACCATTGAGCAGTTCGCATCGTGTGGTGGACTGCTTCCAGAGCAGATTTGGGATGAGCCGGATAAGAGCGGGCTGGTTTTTGGCGGCCCTGCGGGTGCGGCGATGCCGCTGGTATGGGCGCATGCGGAGTATCTGAAGCTGCTGCGCTCGGTGACCGACGGGAATGTCTTCGATCGCATTCCCATAGTCGAGGACCGGTATGCGAAGGGCAACGCGACGAGCCATATCGAGGTCTTCAAGCTGCGGCGGCAGCTCGCCAGCATTCCGGCGGGAAAGACGCTGCGCATTACAGCGCATAATCGTTTCAAGGTGGCCTGGACGGTCGACGGTTGGCAGACGAATCGTTCCGCGGAGAGTTCAACGGTTGGATATGCGGGGTCTTTTGCGGATATACCCACCACCCCGGAGCAGACCGGCGCGGTTTCGTTTACTCTTTACTGGATAGACGAAAATCGGTGGGAAGGGCGGAATTTTGATGTGCGGGTTGAAGGCGCTTCCTGAGCCCTTTTGGGTACAGCGGACATCCTAGTGTTTGGATGTGCCGGCTGAACGAATTTTTGATGAGTTTCAGCAATCAATGACATCTTTTCTGGGTGCGCCGCCGAACTCGAAATCGCGCATCTTCTACGGGCCGAAAATTCAATGGAGCGTGATTAAGTTATGAGCGATATCGACCAGCTTTCGATTAATACTCTTCGTTTTCTTGCTGTTGACGCCGTGGACAAGGCCAAGAGCGGCCATCCGGGAGCGCCTCTGGGTTGTGCTCCCATTGCCTACCTGCTCTTCCATAAGTACATGCGGCACAATCCGGCGAACTCGCACTGGTCCGACCGCGACCGCTTCGTGCTCTCGAATGGCCATGCGTCGGCGCTGCTTTATAGCGTGCTGCACCTTTCGGGATACAAGGTCGCCATCTCAGACCTTGAGCAGTTCCGGCAGTATGGCTCGATTACGCCGGGCCATCCCGAGCGCGGCGATACCGATGGCGTCGAAGTCACGACCGGTCCGCTGGGACAGGGCCTTGCCATGTCTGTCGGGCTGGCGATCGCGGAGAAGCATCTGGCTGCTGTCTATAACCAGCCGGGCTTCGACATTGTCGATCACTACACCTACGGCATCTGCGGCGATGGCGATTTGATGGAAGGCATCTCGCATGAAGCGGCTTCGCTGGCCGGAACGCTGGGCTTAGGCAAGCTGATCTTTCTGTACGACGACAATCTGATTTCACTCGATGGTCCGACGGAGTTGTCATTTACCGAAAACGTTGAGAAGCGCTTTGAGGCCTACCACTGGCATGTGCAGAGGGTCGCTGACGGCAACGACCTCGATGCGATCTCAAAGGCGATTGAAGCTGCCAAGGCGGTGAAGGACAAGCCGTCGATCATTGCGGTGCGGACAGTGATCGGTTATGGCAGCCCGATTGCTGGAACGAACAAAGTGCACGGCGAGGCGCTGAAGCCGGAAGAGGCAATCGAGACCAAGAAGAACCTGGGCTGGCCTTCGGACAAGTTCTTCTACGTGCCGGAAGATGCGGCAAAGAACTGGGGCACGATTAAAGATCGTGGCGCTGAATACGAACAGAAGTGGAACGCGCTTTTTGCCGAGTACAAGAAGAAGTTTCCCGAACAGGCAGCGGAGTATGAGCGCACGCAGGCCGGCAAACTGAAGGATGGCTGGGAGAAGTCGCTGCCCAAGTTCTCCACTGAGAAGCCGGTTGCGACGCGCAACGCTGGTAACGCCGTCATGAACGCGTTCGCCAAGGATGTGCCGGAGCTGATCGGCGGCGCCGCTGACCTCACTGCTTCGACGAAGACGATCCTGAAGGAAGGCGGCAATTTCCACGTCGATCCCAAGGGCAGGAACATCTGGTTCGGCGTGCGTGAATTCGGCATGTGCGCGGCAGTGAACGGAATGTGGGCACATGGCGGCCTCATTCCGTACGGATCGACCTTCTTTACTTTTACCGACTACTGCAAATCCGCGCTCCGCATGGCGGCGATCATGCACGCGCATTCTCTCTTCATCTTTACGCACGATTCGATTGCGCTAGGCGAGGACGGTCCGACGCACCAGCCGATCGAGCACCTGATGATGCTGCGCGCGGTGCCTTTCCTGACGGACTTCCGCCCGGCCGATGCAAACGAAACCGTCGCCGTATGGCGGTTGGCGCTTGAACGCAAGAGCCCTTGCTTCATGGCGCTGTCCCGGCAGGATCTGCCGGTCCTCGATCCGGCAAAGCATGACGTTTACGAAGGCGTAAAACACGGCGCGTACATTGTCGAGCAGGGAAGCGATTCACCCGATTTGCTGATTGTGGCGACAGGCGCGGAGTTGTGGGCGTCTCTCGACGCTGCGGCGACGCTGAAGAAGGAAGGTTTGACTGTGCGCGTGGTTTCGATGCCAAGCTGGAAGATCTTCGAAGAGCAGAGCGCTGAGTATAAGGCTTCCATTTTCCCGGATCATCTGCCGAAGCTGGCTGTGGAAGCGGGCAGCCCGATTGGATGGTGGAAGTACGTCGGCCGTCACGGCGATGTGATCGGACTGGAGCGCTTTGGCGCCTCGGCTCCGGGTAAGGTTGCGCTTGAGAAGCTGGGCTTCGGCGTAGGGAGCATTGTGAGCCGCGCGAAGGCACTGGTGGAGAGCGCAGCGCTCGCAGGGAAGTAGGCATATGAAGCTGGTGATCGCGGCCGATCACGCGGGCTTTCCGTTAAAGGAAGAGGTTCGCGGATATCTGGAGCGCCTGGGGCATGAGGTCATCGACCTAGGCGCTTACAATACGGAGCCTTCGGACTATGCGGATTTTGCTGAGGCCGTGGGCAAGGCGCTGGCTGCGGGACGCGCAGAACGCGGCATCCTGATCTGTGGCAGCGGAGTTGGCGTGAATGTTGCTGCGAACAAGATGCCGGGTGTTCGCGCCAGCATGTGTCATGATAGCTACTCCGCGCATCAGGGTGTGGAGCACGATGACATGAATGTGCTGGTGATGGGCGCAAGGATTATCGGCACCGCGCTGGCGTTTGAACTGGTGTCATCTTTTCTAAACGCGCGATTCCAGAAGCAGGAAGAGCGCTTTGTACGCAGGCTGAATAAAGTGAAGGCAATTGAGGCTCGCAATATGCCAGAAGCGGCGAAGGTGGAGAGCCATACCGTTAAGTAGTAAATCAAATCGAACTTAAAACGAAACACTGCAGGCGCAAGGAACAGCGCAGGAGCGGCAATGACAACCATCAATACCATTTTGTGGGACGTTGGCGGGGTCCTGCTGACAAATGGCTGGGACCGTAAGGGGCGTGCTGCCCTGCAGGCGCAATTTGGGTTGGACCACGACGTGTTTGAAGAAAGGCACGAAATGTCCAACGACGCCTGGGAAAAGGGACTGATCACGATTGAGGAGTATCTCAGGAAGACAGTCTTCTACGAGCCGCGCAACTTTACCCCGGACGACTTCATAGCCGCGATGAAGGCCCAGTCACAAGTACTCGGTGACAGCGCTCTGGGAATTCTTGGGAATCTCGCCGCATCGGAATCAGTATTTCTGGGCATGCTGAACAACGAGTCACGTGAGCTGAACGATTACCGCATCGAGAAATTCGACTTGCATAATTACTTCGAGATCTTCCTGAGTTCCTGCTATGTGGGGTTGCGCAAGCCGCGTACCGATATCTTCAAGCTTGCGCTCAATATCCTGCAGGAAGATGGGGACTCAGTGGCGTTTGTCGATGACCGTTCGGGCAATGTACAGGCTGCGCTTGACGTGGGAATGCACGGAATTCGTTATCAAGGCGCGGAGCAATTAAAAGCGGAATTTGAGAAGCTGGGTATTTCGCTGGAGCCTGAAGCAGTATCGCGGTAAGCCACCGAGCGACGATTTGCAAACCCGCTTGGATTGGATAGAGCAGTCACGAAGTAAAGAAAGAGCAGCAGGGAGAGACTTATGGCGACGACAGAAGTGAGGGTGGCTCCTGAGGGCGTTCGGGCAGCGGAGCAACGGAGCGAACGCATTCCCGATCCCGGGATCGTGGTGATTTTCGGCGCGTCCGGCGACTTAACGAAGCGCAAACTGCTGCCAGCGCTCTTTCACCTGGAGCAGCAAGGTTTGCTGCCCGCGGAGTTCGCGATCGTCGGCGTAGCACGGCGCGACCTGCGCCATGAATTTGCCGCTGATATGAAAGACGGCATTTTGAAATTTGGCGGCGTGAAGGAATCGGACGGCGGAATCGATGAGTTCATCGACAAAGTGGATTACCACGCGATGAACTTTGATGACGACGGCGGCTACACAGCGTTGAAGGCTCTGCTCGAGAAGATCGACAAAGAGCGGGGAACCGAGGGCAACCGCCTCTTCTATCTCGCCGTGGCCCCTGAATATTTCTCTGACATCATCAATCGGCTCGGAGAGCATGGCATGGCGCATCCGGAAAAAGGCCATGCGCGGGTCATCATCGAGAAGCCATTCGGACATGATCTGGAATCGGCCAAGGAACTGAACGATGAGGTAAACAAGGTGTTTGATGAGGAGCAGATTTTCCGCATCGATCACTATCTTGGCAAGGAGACTGTGCAGAACGTCCTCGTCTTTCGCTTTGCGAATGGGATTTTTGAGCCGATCTGGAACCGGAACCTCATCGATCACGTGCAGATTACGGCAGCCGAGAGCATTGGCATCGAAGGCCGCGGGCCGTTTTACGAGAAGGCCGGAGCCCTGCGGGACGTGCTCCAAAACCATATGATGGAGGTTCTTTCTTTCGTCGCCATGGAGCCTCCGGTTTCATTTGAGGCTAGCGCTGTCCGCAGCGAAAAGTTGAAGGTTTGGCGCGCGATCAAACCCATTTCCATCGACAACACGGTGCGCGGCCAGTATGCGCTGGGTACGGTGGATGGCCAGCAAGTGCAAGGCTATCGCGAAGAGGACCGCGTCGATCCCAATTCAGCGACGGAGACGTTCGGGGCACTGAAGCTTGAGATCGAGAACTGGCGCTGGGCTGGAGTGCCCTTCTACCTGCGCGCGGGCAAGCGTCTGGCAAAGCGCGTGACGGAGGTTATGATCCAGTTCCGGCAGCCGCCGCAGCTGCTCTTTGATAAGCCTGGCTCGGGGCCGTGCAATGAGATTCAACCGAATGTGTTGGTGATTCGCATTCAGCCGGATGAGGGGATCTCGCTGAGATTTGGCGCGAAGGTTCCGGGGCCGGAGACGAATGTATGCCCGGTGGTGATGGACTTCCAGTATGCAACTGCATTTGGTGTGAATCAGCAAAATGGCTATGAGCGGTTGCTGCTTGACGCGATGCTTGGCGACCAGACGTTGTTCGCCCATCGCGACGGAGTCGAAGCGACATGGGCGCTGTACACGCCGGTGCTGGAGGCGTGGGCAAAGTCGAAGCCGAGGGATTTCCCGAATTACACCAGCGGTACCTGGGGGCCGAAGGCTGCCGACGGGCTGATCGGGCGCGATGGCAGGCGCTGGCACAACAGCTAGTAAGGAAACGCGGTGCATGGCGGTGATCCCATCCTTACCTCTTGCATAGGTCAGGGGTAGGATGGGCAGGACGCTTTTGAGAAAGTTGTGACGCATGGCGAAGACGATAGCAGTCGAATACCGCGTGCACGATGGGCCCGATGCGCTGGCGCATGCGGCGGCGGAACATTTTCTGGAACAGGCGCAAAAGAGTGTTGCCGCCAAAGGCAAGGCTCGTATTGCCGTCTCCGGTGGCAGTACGCCGAAGCGAACCTTTGAATTGCTGGCGAATCCTAAAGAGAAATTTCTGCAGGCGATGCCATGGGAGAAGCTGGAGCTTTATTTTGTCGATGAGCGCACCGTGCCTCCCACGGACAAAGACAGCAACTATCGCATGACCCGCGAGGCGATGCTAGACAAGGTTCCGCTGAAGCCCGAGCAGGTCTTCCGCATTAAGGGCGAACTGCCTCCAGAAGAAGCAGCCGCGCGATACGAATCGACTCTTCGCAACCAGTTCAAGCTGGAGGGTGCGGAAGTTCCCCGCTTCGACGTGCTGGCACTCGGAATGGGTGATGACGGGCATACGGCGTCGATCTTTCCGCATACTGCCGGCATTCACGAACTGGCTCGCCTCGTGTATGCGAACCAGGTTCCGCAGAAAGATACATGGCGCGTGACGCTGACATGGCCTGTGATTATTCAGGCCGGCGAAGTGTTCTTCCTGATTGGCGGCAAGGACAAGGCTGACCCATTGCATCGCGTGCTGCAGGGGCAGTATGATCCGGAGACGCTGCCATCGCAGTTGATTCAGCCGAAAAATGGGAAACTACTCTTCCTGCTGGACAAAGATGCAGCGGCGCTGCTGCCCGCGCCCGACGCGAGTGGCAAGGGGAAACTGGAGATTCAAAGATGATTCTCGCCGGGGACGTGGGCGGCACAAAAGTAGACTTGGCGTTGTACGGGTTTGAAAATGGTGAACTGACGCTGGTTCGCGAAGAGAGATTTCCTGCTCAGGAATATTCAGGGCTCGAAGTTATAGCAGAGAAGTTTTTAGCCGATACGGGCAATCCGGAAGTTACTGCTGCATGTTTTGGTGTGCCGGGCCCGGTGCGGCATGGACGCCTGAAGCTGACCAATCTGCCCTGGATACTCGATTGCGAAGAGCTGTCGACCGGACTAGATATCCGGCACTTGTTTCTCATCAATGACCTCGAAGCAAACGGGTATGGCATTCCTGAACTGCACGCTGATCAGATTCATGTTCTGAGCGAAGGCGATGCGAGCGCGGTTGGGAATCGCGCGCTGGTGTCCGCGGGTACCGGATTAGGCCAGGCTATTCTCGTGTGGAATGGCAAGATGCATATCCCAATGGCTTCCGAAGGCGGCCACTGCGATTTTGCGCCGCGCGACGAGATGGAAATCGATCTCATGCGCTATCTGCAGCGAGTGCTGAAGGGACGGGTAAGCTTCGAGCGCGTGGTTTCCGGCATTGGCCTAAAGAACATTTACGCATTCCTGCGAGATGAAAAAGGCATGGATGAGCCGACATGGCTGAAGGAACGGATGCATGCAGAAGATCCGAATGCAGTGATCGGCGAAGTGGGCGAGAACGGTTCGAACGAGCTGTGCGCCAAGACGCTGGAGATGTTCGTTTCAGCGTATGGCGCCGAGGCTGGGAATCTTGCCTTGAAGGTATTATCGGTTGGCGGACTGTACCTGGGCGGCGGCATTGCCCCGAAGATTTTGAAGACGATGAAGGATGGAGCCTTTATGAAGGCGTTCGTCGATAAGGGACGCCTGAGTGATCTGCTCATTCATACCCCGGTACGCATTATTCTGGAGAGCCGTGCTGCGTTATTGGGAGCGGCCGCGTATGCGGAAGCAAGGGCGGCGCAACTCAGTGGTCAATCGGTGCGTGCTGCGTCAATCCAGTTTTCCTGAATCGCCGCGGCCTTGGCGAGCGTCTTTGAATGGAGTGATATGAAAGCAGTCCATTCTTTTCCGAAGGGTTTATTGTTGGCGGTGATCTTCTCCGCGATTGTAAGTGTGCCGAGGCTCGCTTTGGCGCATGCGGTGTTGCTGACGTCAACCCCCACGGCTCATGCAACCGTCAAAGGCCCGCAGATTTCGGTCTATCTTAAGTTCAACTCCCGCATAGACGGCGCGCACTCACGCTTGTATCTTGTCGATTCAAGTGGTAAGGTGCAGCCTTTGACGCTGGCTCCGCAGGATTCGCCCGATGCACTTGCCGCAGAAGGTGTCAAACTGAACGCAGGCGGATACACGATTCGGTGGCAGGCATTGGCAAGTGATGGGCATATCACGCGCGGAGAAATTCCGTTTACGGTTCAATAGTCGGCATTGATCTGGTTACTCAAAGATTTCGATCTACTCTCGGTGCTGCTGCGGGCGGCGGGCCTGGCGCTTGAGGCGCTGACGCTAGGCGGAGTGTCGTTCCTCCTGCTTGCTGCGCTGCCCGCGCGCCTCGATGCTGAGAATACACGCCGACTCCGCATTGTGACGGGTTGGGCTGCGCTCGCGCTCGCTGTCGCGCAGGTTCTTTCCGTTGCCACCGGCTGCACTATTCTCATCAGCGGTTCAGGGTTCAGCTTCCGCGATGTTGCTACGGCGGATTTCTTCTTCCTGGGATTCCTGCTCTTTGTCAGTGCATTGGCACTTTTTGCGCTGATGCGCGCTACCTCGCGAAGGACATTATTTGCCTGTGCACCGTTTGCAATTATGGTGCTGATGGCTTCCGTAGGCATGAGCCATGCGGCGGCTCGGCTCGAAAATCGCTGGATTCTGCTGGCGCTCACTACATTGCATCACGTTGGCACGGCTGCGTGGATTGGCGCCATGCCATTCCTGTTGATTGCCTTGCGGGGTGAGAAGAGCCAAATGACAGCCGGACGATACGCGCGCCGCTTTTCCGCCATGGCGATCACATCTGTCTCTCTGCTCGTGCTTGGCGGCATTGGGATGGCCTTCTTCTACATCGGATCGTGGCAGGGTATCTACGGGACCACATATGGAATCATGATCGTTGCCAAGATTTACCTGCTGCTGCTGATTCTTGGAATGGGAGCGGGGAATTTCTTTCTGGTGCGACAGATTGACCGTGCGCCTGCGCCACTGCTGGTGCGACTACGCCGATTCAGCGAGGCGGAGATCGGTCTCGGATTCACAGCAATTCTCGCGGCTGCATCCCTGACATCGCAGCCTCCGGCAGTTGATCTGACGCGGGATCGCCTAACGAGCCATGAAATCGTCGAGCGCATGCGATGGGTGTTGCCACGCATGTCGAGTCCGCCGCTGAAAGCGCTGGTGCCTCCGAGTTCTATTCAGGTTGCGATTCAGAATTCTCTCTTCGGCAGCGGAAGTGAGAATGATGCGAACGACCGCGCATGGAGCGAATACAACCATCACTGGGCGGGGTTGATCGTACTGGTTGCAGGTTTGCTCGCGCTGCTGGCGCGCTCGGAGCGATTCAAGTGGGCGCATCATTGGCCGCTTTTATTCATCGGGTTGGCGGCGTTTATCCTGCTGCGCGCAGATCCGGAAAACTGGCCGCTTGGACCGAGGCCATTCTGGGCGAGCTTTTCTTCGCCGGATGTTCTCCAGCACCGCATGTATGCGGTATTGATTACGGCCTTTGCTGTCTTCGAGTGGGCGGTTGAGACGGGCCGGGTGAAATCGCGCAGAGCGTCCTACGTCTTCCCCTTGATGTGTGCCGCGGGCGGCGCGCTGCTGCTGACGCACTCCCACGCGCTGGGAAATATCAAAGAAGAAATGCTGGCCGAGATGAGCCACACGCCGATTGCATTGCTCGGCGCAACCGCTGGCTGGAGCCGCTGGCTCGAACTCCGCCTGTCGCAAGACCGTGATTCTAAAATAGCTTCCTATGTCTGGCCGGTGTGCCTGGTTCTGGTCGGGATCGTGCTCCTCGACTACCGCGAATCGTAGGCAGACCTGAGATTCGACAACCGTATCCTCCGTTGCATATGGTAAATACAGCGCTCTGAATGCAGTTCTGCCAGAAGCGCACCTCTTTCTCTGTAAAGGAAGGTTATGCAGCAAGCTATTCGTCGTATTGCAGGATTTGTGTGTTGTGCCACCGCATGTCTTGTCCTTGGAACAGTTTTCAGCCCGAATGCGAGTGCGCAACGGCTGCCGGACACGGTCCGTCCGGAACACTATGGCCTGATCCTCACTCCCGATCTGAAGAGCGCAACCTTCACCGGCACCGAAACGATCGATGTGCAGATTCAGAAGCCAGTCGATTCGATCACGCTGAATGCCATCGAGATTAAATTTCAGAGCGTAAAAGCAAATCTGAACGGCAAGACACTGGAAGCATCCGTTACGGAAGATACAGACAAGCAGCAGGCGACCTTCCATTTCAATCATCAACTGCCCACAGGCAAGCTGACACTGGCGATTGAGTATACGGGCATTCTCAACAACGAACTGCGCGGCTTCTACCTGTCGAAGACTGAGAAGCGCAACTACGCCGTCACGCAATTTGAATCGACCGACGCGCGCCGTGCGTTTCCTTCGTTTGATGAGCCGGCATTCAAAGCAACCTATGATGTGACCCTGGTCGTAGATAAAGGCGATACAGCCATCTCGAACACCAATGTCGTTTCAGACACCGCTGGCCCGTCAGCAGACAAGCACACGATCAAGTTTGCTACCACGCCGAAGATGTCGACCTACCTGGTTGCATTTCTCGTGGGCGACTTTCAGTGCACGAGCGGCGAGAGCGACGGTGTGCCGATCCGCGCCTGTGCCACGCCTGACAAGGTTGAGCTAGGAAAGTACTCCGTGAAGGCAGCGGAGTTTGTGCTGCATTACTACGACACGTATTTCGGTATCAAGTATCCCATGCCGAAACTCGACATGATCGCGATCCCCGACTTTGAAGCGGGCGCGATGGAGAACTTCGGCGCGATTACGTATCGCGAGACCGATCTTCTGATCGACGAAAAGACCGCCTCAGTTGGGGCAAAGAAAAACGTCGCCGAAGTAGTGGCTCATGAAATGGCTCACCAGTGGTTCGGCGATATGGTAACCATGCAGTGGTGGGACAACATCTGGCTGAACGAGGGCTTTGCAACCTGGATGGAGAACAAGCCCGTCGCAGCGTGGCACCTGGAGTGGAACATTCCGCAAGATGTTGCTGCAGGTCTCGACAACACGCTGAATTACGACGCACAGCGTGTTACGCGCACCATACGCGCCAAGGCGGACACTCCGGATCAGATCAACGAAATGTTTGACGGCATCTCATATGGCAAGGCCGGCGCGGTTCTGCTGATGGTTGAGAACTACCTCGGCGAAGAAACTTTCCGCAGAGGCGTGCACAACTATCTGGCAGCGCACATGTACGGCAATGCAACGGCAGAAGACTTCTGGAACGCGCAGACAGCGGAAAGCCATAAGCCTGTCGACAAGATCATGGAAAGCTTCGTCGCGCAGCCCGGCGTGCCGGTGCTGAACTTCAGTGCGCCGCAGGCCGATAGCGTTGCGGTCAACCAGCAGCGATTCTTCCTGAGCCCTAGCATGAAGGCTGATCAGGCACATTCGTGGACCGTTCCTGTGTGCATGAAATCGAGCGGCGGCAAGGAAAATTGCGAGATGCTGTCCGCATCGCAGCAATCGTTGAAGACGCCCAAGTCAGGTTTCTTCTTTGCCAACGCCGAAGGTAAGGGCTATTACCGCAGCACCTATCCTGCCGACGTTTATGCAAAGATCGTCGACAACGTAGAAAGCGGACTTACACCGGAAGAGCGAATCGGTCTGCTAGGCGATGTATGGGCGCAGGTCCGCGCTGACAAAATGCCAGTAGGCGACTATCTGAATCTTGCTGCGGCAGTGAAAGATGACTCAAGCGGCGCGGTAGTCAGAACGGCTCTGAGCGCTGTCGAAACGATTAACGCGCGTGTCGCCGACAGCGACGAAGAGCGCGATGCTCTGGCCGCGTGGGTGCGCAAGAACTTCAAGCCCGCATACGAGAGGCTTGGAGAGGCGTCGGACAGTGACACTCCAGAGAAAAAAGAATTACGGGCAACATTGTTTGCGTACCTGGGCACGCTCGGAAAAGATCCGGACGTGATCGCGCAAGCCAAGCAGATTGCTGAAAAGTATCTGGCGGATCCTTCTTCCGTCGAAGGCACCTTCGCGCAGACAGCAACAGGCATTGCGGCTGTGAACGGCGATCCTGCGTTCTTTGATCAGTTGCAGCAGACTTTCGAAACATCGGCGAATCCGCAACTGCAGGAGACTGCATTGCGGCTGTTGGCTGAATTCAAAGATCAATCGCTTGAGCATCGCGCTCTCGATTTCACGGTTTCGGGCAAGGTCAGGAACCAGGATGCCGCGATTGAGTTGCTGATCATGCTGCGGGCGCGCGAGACGCGTGACCAGGCATGGCAGTACATTCAGCAGAACTGGGACAAGGTACAGGCGCAGCTTACTACCGCTATGGGTGGATATCTGGTGAGCGGCACGGGAAATTTCTGCAGCGCCGAAGCTCGTGATCAGGTTGTGAGTTTTTTCGACACGCACAAGGTACCGGCATCGGAGCACGCGTTGGCGCGGGCGAAGAACCAGATCAACGACTGCATTGAACTGCGTGCTGCGCAGCAACCAAAGCTGAGGGAGTGGATCCCCGCACAGAAATCGCTGGGAGGCGGTTTTTAACGAAGGCCGGAGCCAGTCTCCGGCCTTTTACTTTATGAGAGATTGCTGCTGTAGACGCGCGAGATGACGCGCAGGATTTGCCGTTGCGGTAGCGAGTCTGCGTCCTTGGCAAGAAATGCTTCACCAACACGCTGTGTTTGATTGCGATAGAACCAGCGACTGAAAAGGCAGAGATGATCGGAAATTGTCTGCGTGCTGAGCTTCGACTTTGCAGGCGGCGATTTCAAATCAGCCAGCGTTTGCTGGAGACGCTCTTCCAGCACATTGCGCGAGACGGTCTGAACGATTGATCTCGCGCTTTCTGCTTCCAACGGTAGAGCCTCGACTGTTGTGGGATGAAGATAGAGCGACGTCGATCCTGATTGCTCGTTATGCAGACGCATGCCCTGCACGGAGTATGAGATCGGGCCGAGAATAACGCCGCGCGTCAGAAGGAAACAGGCAACACTTTCCGGCTCGGCACACGGTTGCACGACGAGCGCAACAAGCTTCGAGAGTGGATGGACTGCGGCGGGCATGAGCGAGATGACCGCCTGCACTTTTTGCAGCTTCGCGTGAGCCTGTGCAGCCTGCTCAAATTCCAGGTTGGCAGATGCTGCATCACGCTCAGCCCCAATTTTCTCGATAAGGCTGGCGCCGCGAGTTTCAAGGAAGGCATGAACGCTGGCGGCCTCTTCAGCGTAGCGCGCATCGCTGCAGCCTTTGAAGCAGGGAGCCAGGCACATCTTCATTTCGGAGTAGATGCAGCCGGGAAAGGCCGGATCGGGGTTCAGATCTTCATGGCAGCGGCGCAGCTCAAAGAGGTTTAGCATCTCGTCGCAAAACTTTTCAGCAGATGCACGTGAAGGGAACGGTCCGAAGAGGTCGTCAAACGCGGATTTCGTAATTTTGTTGGTTACATATACGCGCGGGTAGGCATTCTCGCTGGTCATGCGCAGGAAGTATGGCGAGCGAAGATGCATGCGCTTACGCGTTGCCTCTCCAAAGGCCTGCATCGACGCGGCATAGAGGCAGAGCGCCGATTCGAAGTCGGAACCAGTCAAGGTGTATTCGATGCGCGCAATCTTCTCGGTGAGGCGCAGACGTTTCGATTGCGATGGCCGTGCATCGAGAAACCGCGTGAGTCGCCGCTTCAGGTTTGGCGTGCGGCTTAGATAGGGCTCGGCGCGCTCATCGGCAGCAAAGAGTGCAAAGACACCCGGCTGCGCCGGTATCTGCGCAAGGGCCGAGGCAGGATTCGTTGGATCAAAAGCGATGGAGTGGACGAGCATGCGACTCGTCCTTATTATTCGCCAGCGATGGTCATGCCGTCGATGCGTAACGTGGGCGAGGCCACAGAACTGTGAAACACAAGGTCATTGCCGATGGCGGTGATATTGCGAAACATCTCTTTGAGATTGCCCGCGACTGTAACCTCCTGCACAGGGAAGGTCAGGTCGCCATTCTCGATCCAGAGGCCGGATGCTCCGCGTGAGTAGTCGCCCGTGACCATGTTCACCCCTTGCCCGAGCAGCTCCGTGACATAGAAGCCGGTTTTTATGTCACGCAGAATCTCCTCAGGCGAAACCTTGTCCGCTTCAAGGTAAAGATTGCCGCTGCCGATGCCCGGATTGCCTGCGAGTCCGCGGACGGCGTTGCCGGTGCTTTGCATGTTGAGCTTGCGTGCGGTGTAGGTGTTCAGTAGGTAGGTTTTGAGCACGCCATTTTGGACGATGACCTTGCGGCGTGACGGCAGTCCTTCGCCATCGAAGGGCGATGAGCCGAAACCGCCAATGATGGTTCCATCATCAATGACGTTGATCGACTCGGCGGCGACCTGCTCGCCCAACTTGCCGGTAAAGAAGGATGCACCGCGGTAGATGCTGTCGCCGTTCGCAGCATCGAAGATGGCTCCGATGAGGGAGCGCGCAATCTCTGGCGCGAATACGATGGGCGCCCGCTGCGTTGGGACGCGGCGCGCATCCAGCCTGCGCAGAGTACGGCGCGCAGCTTCCGCGCCCACAGATTCAGGGGGGTCAAGTTTTGCGAGTGTGCGCGCAGAGGAGTACCAGTAATCGCGCTGCATCTCGCCGTTCTTGCTCATGGCAATCGGACTTGTTGAAACGGAGCAGTAGGACGAGCGGTATTCGCCGACGAACCCACGCGAGTTGGCCAGCACTTTGCGACCTGTAGCCGCATCGAAGCTACCCCCGTCGCTGTTCTGTATGCGCGTATCGGCCGACATGGCCGCAGCTTCGCAGCGGCGGGCGAAGTCGATGCGCTCGGCGGTTGGCAGCGAATACACATCCTCGTGATAAAGCTTGAGATCGTCATCCAGCTGACCGAATTCGCCGGCGTCGGCTAACCCGGCGAAGGGATCTTCCGAAGTAACGCGGGCAAGCGCCAGCGCCCCAGAGATGAGGTGGTCGATGCCTTCCGGCGTGAAGTCGCTCGACGATGTGCTGGCAACTCTCTGGCCGACGAAGACACGCAGACCAATGCCGCGCGAGCCGGATTCTTTCAACGTTTCGACTTCGCCTAGACGGACGGTAGCCGAGAATTCGTCGCCTTCGCGGACGACCACCTCCGCGTCAGTAGCTCCAGCCGCGCGCGCTTTTGTAACGACGTCAGTTGCTAATTGCTTGAGGTTGGTAGTCAGCTCAGTTGAAAGACTGCTCATTTATGCTCTTTTCATTTGGCTCAATAGGGCTCGTGGCTGGGCGTTTTATTCCGTCGAAACAATCGCCCAAGGAACAGCCGAGATTTCTTTTCTTGTGTTCGGCTCGATCAGGCATCGATTCATTCACGGACCCGCGAAACAGTCCGACAGACCCTTTACACTCGGGACATCGTAAACGAGGCTCAGCTAACTTGAGAGCATCCACAGCAGAGACCGTTTGCGAAGCATAGCTGCGCGAGCCATCGGGAAGCGTTACAAACTGTTTTACGTCTACTATTCGCATTTAGTGGCCAGTGCCGCCCACAGTCATACGGTCAAGCTTTACTGTCGGCATGCCTACGCCTACCGGAACACTCTGTCCATCCTTGCCGCATGTGCCGACGCCCTCATCGAGTTCGAGGTCGTTGCCGACCATCGAGACATATTTCAGAGCCTCAGGCCCGTTGCCGATGAGCGTAGCGTCGCGCACCGGCGCCGTGATCTTGCCGTCTTCGATCAGGTACGCCTCTGACGCGCTGAAGACAAACTTGCCGCTTGTGATATCGACCGAGCCTCCGCCGAAGTTTACGGCATAAAGCCCACGCTTGACGCTGCGCAGAATATCTTCGGGGGCATCGTCGCCGGAGAGCATGTACGTGTTCGTCATGCGCGGCATGGGAATCTGCTGGTAGCTCTCGCGGCGACCGTTGCCGGTGTGCGGCATGTTCATGAGGCGCGCCGAAAGCTTGTCGCTCAGATAGCCCTTAAGGATTCCGTTTTCGATCAGCATCGTTTCCTGCGTGGGCGAGCCCTCGTCGTCGACATTCAGTGATCCGCGACGCGACGGCATCGTCCCGTTATCGACGACCGTGACTTTGGAACTTGCGACCTGCCGGCCGATAAGCCCCGCAAAAGCCGAAGTTTTCTTGCGGTTAAAGTCAGCTTCGAGTCCGTGGCCTACGGCTTCGTGCAGAAGCACTCCAGGCCAGCCTGGACCGAGAACGACTTCCATCTCGCCTGCGGGAGCAGCAACGGCTCCAAGTTGCAGAATGGCAGTGCGAGCAGCTTCATTGGCAAAGTGTTCCGGAGTCTTCTCCGTCTGGAAGTAGCTGATCTCAACGCGTCCGCCACCACCGGCTGTACCGCGCGTCGTCTGTTTGCCATCATTCGCAAGAACAAAAACGTTGAGACGCGCGAGCGGCTGCGTATCGCTGGCATAGGTGCCGTCGGAGGCCGCGATGAGGATGCGCTTCAGCTCATCCGAGTAACTGGCGCGTACCTGCTTAATGCGCGCATCATAAGCGCGGGCGGCGCGATCGACGCGCATCACGAGATCAAGCTTCGTGCTCAGATCGGAATCGAGATCGGCGGCGGGAATCGGATATAGATTCGGCGACTGAGTCTCTGTGAACCCGGCGACGAGCTGCTTGGCAGGGCCGCTGGCAATCAACGCTGCGGTGCGCGCAGCATGCAGCAGACGCTCTGCAGAAAGATCATCCGTGTAGGCGTAACCGGTCCGTTCGCCGGAGACGACGCGGATTCCGCATCCTGCGCTTACGCCTTGGCTGGCGGTCTTCACCAGCGATTCGTCGACGCCGATAGACGTTGCCGAGACGGATTCGAAGTAGAGGTCGGCATAATCGCCGCCTGCGGAGAGAGCTTCGCCGAGACAGCGCTCCAGAAGTCGCTCGGAAAGGCCGAATTTTTCAAAGAAATAGCGTTTGTGGTTGCTGGGCGGTGTCGTCATGAATGGACCTGTATCCCTTTAGATGAGGCCGAGCGCTCTTCTGATTCTACGCTGCTTTCCCGCGGGATTCGCTGGGGTTTTCAGTGGCCGCCGGGGAGGGCTAACGGCGATGGTTCCTCTCGCGATTTCAACAGATGCGCAGCTGGCGATTCTTGCTACGATCGCGGCATGAAGAAGTTGATTGTCCTGTCCTTGGTGCTGCTGTTCTCGGCCTCAGCGTTTGCGCAACCACATCACCACCGCCACCATCATCGTCATCACCACCGCGCCCGGTAACGCGAGCGGGCCCGCAAGCCCGCCGTGTTCCTTCTGTGATATTTTTCGCCTATGAGCGAAGATCCTCGTTATCCCGTCGGAAAGTTTTCCGGTCCTGTCGAACAGACCCCGGAGCAACGTCGTGCCTCGATTGCCATTCTTGCCGCCTTGCCTGAAAACCTGCGCTCCGCAGTGCAAGGCCTTACAGACAAGCAGGTAGATACTCCTTATCGTGACGGCGGTTGGACAGTTCGCCAGCTTGTGCATCACATTGCTGACAGTCACATCAACGCGTATGTGCGCACAAAGCGCGCGCTGACAGAAGACTGGCCTGCCGTGACTGCATATGACGAGAAGTTGTGGGCTCAGCTTCCTGACGCGCGTACCTTGCCGATCGAAGTTTCGCTGCATCTGCTGGAACCACTGCATCGCCGCTGGGTCGCGCTCTTCGGATCGCTGACCGATGAGCAGTGGCAGCGCGGATACGTGCACTCTGAAGACGGCCGCCAAAAACTGGCCAATGTGCTGCAGGCATACGCGTGGCACTGCCGTCATCACGTCGCGCACGTTACCGAATTGCGGAAGCGCATGGGCTGGTAGCAGGAAAGTGCTTGCTCCGTTGGGTGCCTACGAGCATAGTTTTTCTTAATGCCCCCCATCCAAACTGAAACATCTGCAGCGGAGCTGGCCTCTGCACTGGAATCCTTTCTCGCGGAACACCCGCGCGCTGCGGTCCTGGAAGACGGGCGCGTGCTTTTCGAAATGCAGACTGCCCGCTACGCGCTTTCCGCCGAGCATGGACGCTGCGTGCTGCACCTCTGGTCAGAGGATCGCAATCTGGTTCGCACTGTCATGAATCTGGATGCGCGCAAGAATGTGTTGCGCATCGAGACAAGGCGCTTTGGCCAGACCAAGCCGCAGACGCTTCAACTTGTGCCCGACCGCGACACGCGCACGCCAACCACGCGAGAAGCCACGCGCAAGAAGTTCCTGCGCATGCTGGAACGCGTGATGACGCGCGCTTTCCCCGATCTTGCGCTTGATAGTCTGGGCAACGCGACCGACCTGGAGCACAGTTTCGGTCCTGCCTATGCGCGCGGCGTCCTGGTGCGCGGCCCGATTGCGTGGGCGGTGATCGCCGTCAATGCAGAGGAGACACAGGCGACAGTCGATGGCGCATTGACGCTGGGCATTCTGTGGCTGGCCTATTGCCGTGAGCACAGCGGCGGCCGACGTGTTTTTGAAGGGCTGAAAGTCATTGTTCCCGCAGGCGCCGCAGCCGTCACGAGGGGACGCATGGCGTGGCTCAATCCATCGCTCGCGAAATGGGAGTTGTATGAGCTGGACGAACGCTGCGAAACAGTCGAGTCCGCACAGATCGGCGATGAAGGAAATCTCGACATTCGACTGGTACACAGCTTCAGCCATGAACGCGCGCTGGAGCGGTCGCAGGCCACTGTGGATCGGCTGCTGGCATTACTGCCCGTAAGAATGAAGGCGCGGACAGAGATACGCCCGCTCAGTTCAACGGAGATCAGTTTCCGGCTGCACGGCCTTGAATTCGCGCGCATCCGGCATGGCCTGGTGGCTGGTTCTTTCGATCGTCAGGACACGATCACTTTCGGCGCAGGAGCCAATGAAACTCCGCTCACGCATGAAACAGAAGATCTGTTCCGCGAGCTGATTCAGCGTGTCCATGACGGGCGCTTCGCC
Source organism: Alloacidobacterium dinghuense (assembly GCF_014274465.1). Lineage (NCBI taxonomy): Bacteria > Pseudomonadati > Acidobacteriota > Terriglobia > Terriglobales > Acidobacteriaceae > Alloacidobacterium > Alloacidobacterium dinghuense. Next base: position 505,877 of record NZ_CP060394.1, read on the forward strand.
GGTGGAAGCGTGCGTAATCCGCTATACCGGCTGCAGCCCGAGCGCTGGCTTGAGTCGGAACTGCGGCAAGGGCTGGCGGAGCTGGAACCGTCGATTCGAGAAGAGTTTGTGTACGTGCAGGTGCCGGCATTCGCGGGCGGCGATCGTGGCATGATCGATCTGCTGAGCGTGACCCGCTCCGGCCGGTTAATGGTGCTGGAATTGAAGGCAGATGAAGACTTGCATCTGCCGCTGCAGGGACTAGATTACTGGCTGCGCGTGCGTCAGGTGCACGCAAAAGGCGAATTGCAGACGCATGGATATTTCAACGGCGTAGAGCTATCGCCGGAGCCACCATTGCTGATGCTTGTTGCGCCCGCGCTGCGTATTCACCCTGCAAACGAGACTGTGCTGCGGTATCTGAAGCCTGAAGTGGATTGGACGCTCATCGCGCTCGATGAGCACTGGCGGCAGCGCCGACGAGTTATTTTTCGGAAGAGAAGTGAGAGATAGGTATCGCTAGCTTGCGATTGCGGCAGGCTCTTCCTCGATAGAAGCGAAGCGCGGTTCAAAGAATCGCTCTACCGCATCCAGAACAGCTGTGCCGGTCTTCGATTCGTAAATCGACTTCCGGAGCGCCGCGCCACCAGGCACACCGTGCGTGAACCATGAAGCAAACTGCTTCATCTTGCCCTGCGCTTCCGGATTGCCCTCGTCGAGCAGCATCTGGAAGTAGGTGCGGATCATGCGGTAACGGTCGAGATCGGTAGGTTCGTCGTAGCGTCCCGTTGCCGTGTACTGCGCAATCTGCCGGAAAATCCACGGATTGGCAGGCGCGGCGCGGCCGATCATCACCGCGTCGCAGTTCGTCTTTGCGACGAGGGCGCAGGCGTCTTCCGGAGTGCGCACGTCGCCATTGCCGATCACCGGGATGCTCACCGCATCTTTCACTTCGGCGATGTGGTGCCAGCGCGCCTGTCCCGAATAGCCCTGCTCGCGGGTGCGCGCATGCAGCGCGACCGCCTCCAGTCCGCACTCCTCAGCCAGCCTGGCAAGTGGCACGCAGATGATGTGGTTATCGTTCCAGCCGAGACGGAACTTAACGGTGAAGGGAATTGTCACTGCGGCGCGGACTTCCTCGAAGATCTTCGCAATCAGCGGCAGGTCGCGCAGCAATCCGCTGCCGCCATTGCACGCAACCACGCGCTTGGCTGGGCAGCCGAGGTTCAGGTCGACCATGTCAAAGCCCGTCTGCTCGACAATGCGGGCAGCGTCAGCCAGCGTGGTTGGATTCGAACCGAAGAGCTGCGCGGAAATCGGATGCTCGTCTTCGTAGAAAGTCAGATAGCGCTTACGCTTCGATTCGCGCATGCGCGACAGGCCATCCGCCGATGTGAACTCGGTCATAATGAGCCCGCACCCTGACTGCTGGTTGCTGATTTCTGTGTCGATCGAATCACCGCTGCCGGCCTCTGCTGAAAAGACGCTGGCATTGCGAATGAATCGACGAAAGACCGTGTCCGTGACTCCAGCCATGGGCGCGAGCACTGTCGCCGGGGCAACGGTCACGTTGCCGATTCGCACAGACGCAGGAACACGCACGCCTTCCGGCATGGCGTGTTCCTGCGGGTTGTCCCAGTGCTTCTTCATCGGACTCCGTTACCAGCCAACATAGCAAAGCCTCCGACGGGCGGAGGCTTTTGCTTCAGAAACCGAAGGCTCCGTTTATTTGGCAGCCGTCTCCGCCTTGGCGTACTTGCGGCGGAAGCGCTCGACGCGGCCTGCCGTATCGACCAGCTTCTGCTTGCCGGTGAAGAACGGATGGCAGGCGGAACAGATCTCTACGTGAATATCGCCCTTGTGGGTCGAACGGGTCGCGAAGTTGTTGCCGCACGCGCAGACAACCCGGATTTCGTTATAGTTTGGATGAATACCCTGCTTTGGCATGACTCTATAAAACCTTTCCCTGCAATCCTTTTATTTTAAGCGGATTTCACTGGATTCGCAACGTTTTAGATGCTCATCAGGCCTCTAAAGATCCTCCGCTTTCAGACCGGTATGCTTAGCAATGCGAGTGAGCATCTTCGGTCCAATCTCTTCACCGTCATGGAAAGCCCAGATGTAGTTTGCGTAGCCTGGACGCGATAGTTTGAGGTGAGATCCGACCTGCCCCACCTCTGCCCATCCAATCTTCTTCAGAGCCTTCAGAACGATCTTTGCGCGTGTACTTGGCCAGACACTCAAGCGCAGGAAAACTCGACGCTGGATTTGAGGGATTCGCGCCCAGTTTCAAGCTTTTCGGCGAGGGCGCGCAGCGCGATTGCCTCCACAGCGGCGAGCGCCTCTTCCCTCGTCATTCCGTAAGCCATAGCGCCCGGAAGGTTCGTGATCTCTGCGATCCAACGGCCGTCCTCTTCCCGGTCGAATTCCACTTGAAATTGCATTCTGGTCCTTGAGGAAAGATTCGTTTCGCTGAACCAAGTGTATACGTCACGGGGATTTGGTTGCGAGGCAATTGTTGCTCGACAGAGGATGTGTGCTGTGGTTTAGTGGCGTGCATGAAAAACATTGTGTTTTCCGCTGCTTTACTTGCCATAGTTTCCGCCGCAAGCGCCACAGCGCAAACGACAGCCGCCAACGCGCCTCAGGCAAATGCCAGCTATATCGACGCCCAGGGGACCGCGCATGTCTCCCGCATCGTGCCGGTTCCAAAGACCATCAGCCCGGAAGCGCAGAAGAGCCTTGCACGGCCTGATTCCGACGCCCCGGTAGCCGAGCCGCTGGCAGACCGTCGGTCAAAGACCGATGCATGGCAGGCCAAGGCAGGGGAGGCTTACCGCGAGGTGTATCCGGCGACGGTGAGCGCGGGCACAATCGGGGGCGTGCCTGTCCGCATCGTGACTCCTCCAATTGTGGGAACCGGCAAAGCAGACCGCGTTCTAGTGAACTTCCATGGTGGCGGATTTAACTCTGATTCGGGCTCGCTGACCGAGTCCATTCCAATCGCGAATCTCACCCAGACGAAAGTGATTTCGGTGCTCTACCGCCTCGCACCTGAGCATCCGTTTCCCGCTTCGGTTGAAGACACAATTGCCGTCTACAAAGAGCTGTTGAAGACCTACAAACCGCACAACATCGCGCTCTACGGAACCTCGGCAGGAGCCATCCTGACCGCAGAGACGGCCGTAAAAATTAAGCAACTCGGGTTGCCGATGCCGGGCGCTCTAGGAATTTTCTCGGGTCTCGGCGATTTCAGCCTTGCAGGAGACTCGCAATCGATGTACGCGTTGCGCGGCCTTTCCGGCTATCTTTCACCACCCGTACTCGAAGGCGTTCACGATCCCGAGTATGTAGGCACGACAAATCCGAAGGATCCCGTGCTTTCTCCGCTCTATGCCGACTTGCGAGGAATGCCCCCGACGCTTTTTGTCACCAGCGGACGCGATCTGTTGCTGAGCGGAACGACGATCCTGCATCGCGCATTCTTAAGAGCCGGCGTGGACGCGCACCTGGTCGTCTTCGAAGCGTTGCCGCATGCTTTCTGGAATGACGTCGATCTTCCCGAGTCACGCGAGGCCGACGAGGTCATGGCGCACTTTTTCGATACCCGCGTCGGGAAGTAGCGGTTTACTCTCGTCGTTCCGTCCGTCGCGGCAGAATCGCCGGAGGAGCCGCACCGGAGTCCTTCCATTCAACCTGGAGGGCTCCGGAGTGTTGCCGGATCTTTGGGATTACTTTGCACACATCCAGCCCGGTTTTCCAAAGCCGGATCGCAGCCCCTCTGAGATATCCTTGGGAGAAGATCATGAACGAAGTTTGTCCAAAGTGTGACGGCATGGGAATGCGCGTTTTCCGGCGTGCAGACGGCATCCAGGCTGCCGAGGTCTGCGATTGTGTGCACGAGCAGCGCGTTGGTCGCCTGCTGGCACGGGCCGCGATTCCTCGCCGCTACGAACACTGCATTTTGGAAAGTTTCGAGCTACCGAGGGAGACGCACGATTCGGTGCGCAACGCTCGCAGAACGGCCGAGAAATTTGTCACAGTGTACCCGGTGGATACCGATGGCAGAGGGCTACTTTTAACTGGGTCCATTGGAGTAGGAAAGACCCACCTGGCGGTAGCCATCCTGCAGGCGCTCATTCTTGAAAAAGGCGTACATGGCCTCTTCTGCGACTACCGTGAGTTACTCAAAGAGATTCAGAACTCCTACAACCCGCAGGTCGCGACCACCGAGTTGGAAATTCTCCGACCGGTGTTCGACGCCGAGATCTTGGTGATTGATGAGCTCGGCGCGGCCAAGCCAACCGACTGGGTATGGGACACCGTCGCCCACATTCTGAACACGCGCTACAACGACAAGCGGACGACAATTATCACCACAAACTATGCAGATCAGCCTCCTGGCGGTGGCGGCGGTACAAATCGCGCCATGCGCGAAGAGACATTAGGCGATCGCATTGGCGAGCGCATGCGCTCCCGTTTGGCAGAAATGTGCGTTGTGGTGGAAATGAGCGGAAATGATTTTCGTCGTAGCGTGCGTCGGGCCAGTTTCGCGTAGCGATTTCGCGAACCAGCTCTCGCGTCTAGACCGTGGCAGTCAACAACAAAAGCAGCGCAGCAGCAACCGTTGCCGCTTGATATACATAGTCTGCGGCCTTCCTGCGCTGCGTCAGTTTGGGATGGGACGTGTTCGGCGTCTGCTCCATATCAGCCTCAACTCAACAAAATTACGAATGCGTTAGATGGTGTAGCTCGCTGTGTTTACGTTTCAACTAACCCGGCGGATGGACTTCCGCCTTCCAACTTAGACCCATTTTGCGCCCAATTGATGCGTTTTCTGTAAAAACTTTTTGTCAAGGAAGTGTCGTTTTGGTTAAGGTTCGTTCAGGTCCCCAATGTGGATTGCGGTTGTGGATGTAGAATCGACCCGATGGCAGCCGATCAACAGAAAGCACCCGAGTTTTTCGCTGGGCAGTCCACCGGAAAAGAGAGTCGTTCGTACCTTCCCTGGATCGTTGCGGGTGCCGTTGTGGTTCTCGGAATTGGCCTGCTCCTCGTCTTCGGTGGGAAAAAGACACCTCCAGTAAATCCCGGCGGAGCCGTGCTGGCGCAAGCTGATCCGTATGCGGCCAGTCTGCCAATTACTGACCTTAAGATGAGTGAATCGAGCAATTTTGCCGGCGGCAAGGTGACATATGTAGACGGCCACATCGCCAACAACGGCAGCAAGACAGTCACCGATATCACCGTGCAGATAGGTTTCCACGACTTCGGAAACCAGCTGGTGCAAAAAGAAACCATGCCGCTGAGTCTGATTCGCATGCGTGAGCCCTACGTGGATACGCAACCTGTCTCGGCCGCCCCGCTCAAACCAGGCGACGCACAGGATTTTCGCCTTGTCTTGGATCACATTGCGCAGGATTGGAACGGTCAGTACCCCGAAGTGCGTGTTATTCAGGTCGCTGGCAAGTAAGTTTTACTTCTCTCCCACCGCGCAATTTTTTCCCTTTTTAAAGCGAAAACTGCTCTCAGCGCCTCTGTGAATGGCGGCCCTGAAGTGCTGCAAATCTTCATATCATCCCCGCACATTTCTTCCTAAGCTATTGATATTCAATGAACATATGGATTTTCTTCACTTGGCTTCGCGGGTTTGGCATGCCAACTGCACATACTCATGGCGTAACGGGACGCTGCGCAGCATCCGGAGTGTGTTCTAGTAGAGCAGTTTACGAAGGATACAAGACGATGATGAGGAAAATGACTACAAAAAATCCCGATCTCCGAATGGTTGCAACACTTGTATTAGCGACCGCTTTGGGAATTCCAGCGCTGGCGCAATCCAATACGTCAAATCAATCCCCCACCCCTCCCCCCACCCCCAACGCTCAGGTGCAGACGGGCACCTCGGCAAGCGGCACGTCGAACGGAATGAATCCGGGCGACAACAGTACCTACGCGACAGGACAGCCGCTGCCGACCAAGTCGAATGAGGGCTTCTGGGGTCACATGAACCCGTTTGCCCGTAAGAAGTGGGTCAATCGGCAGTTGGATCCAGTCAAGGATCGCCTGAATGAACTTGATCAGCTGACCGCGAAGAACGCAAACGACATCAAGGATGTTGATTCGCGGGCACAAGCTGGCATCAAGCAGGCGCAGGGCACTGCGGATCAGGCAAGCCAGACGGCCCAAAGCGCCAACAGCACCGCAAACCAGGCTCAGACGCTCGCTCAGAACGCCAGCGATCAGACGGGCAAGCTGAACACTACGGTTTCCGGGCTCGACCAGTATTCGAAAGTCAGCGATACGGAGATTCATTTCCGTTCCGGCCAGACTGCCCTGAATGCAAAAGCAAAGGACGCACTCGATCAGATTGCGACCCAGCTGCAGGGACAGAAGGGCTACATCGTAGAGGTGGAAGGTTACTCGCGCACCCGCGGCCAGGCTGGAATTCAGAGTTCGCAGCACATGGCTGACGCGGTTGTCCGTTACCTCGTCACCGAGCATCAGATTCCGGTCTATCGCATTCACCAGGTTGCGATGGGCAACGCCCAGATTCAAACAGCAGACGGCACTTCGACCACGGGAAGCGTGGTTCGGGTGTCGACAATGCAAAACAGTTTAGCGGCCTTGAACTCGACATCTTCGAATGCGGGTTCACCGATTGGTGCGACGCAGCAGTCTTCCGCGCAGCCCTCCCCTCAGGGTGCTGCGTCGCAACCAGCGGCTCAACCACATAACTAAAAGAGGTCCGCAACCAAGCTCTCACACAACGAGAGAACCAAGGCAGATTGGCCCCTCCCCCGAGGGGCCCTTTTTTTGCCTGTAGAATGATCCAGCTCCCGCCAGATTCACCACCGGATTTGACGAGTCCGTACCTCCATCATCTTCTGCGGATTGATCGATCATCCCCCAGTCAGTTCCTTATCTGACGGCTCAGTCAGCACTCTTTTTGCTTGAGCGGGGGCTTTCTACCGCGTGGCCACCGGATTAGCCCATCCCCAATCTCATCGATGTCAAGCCCCTCCGCTGGAAATTTTCGTCTAACCCACTCATTTTAAAGAGGAAAAACCTGCCTTGATTTGGCATAAAATTATGCAGAATCCGATAAAATAGAAGTAGAGAAGCGAAAAGGTCAGGGCCCGTCCAAACGCGGGCCTTAACTTTTGTAGAATCAATATTTTGCATGCAACGCATGATTTTTCAATATTTTAGCGATTTAAGTGAGGAGAGGGCCGAGCATTTCCAAAGGCTTAGGTACTCTCCCTCACATAGCCGAGAGCCTCAGTCTCCAAAATTTAGGAACTAGGAGCGGGACCTAGCCAAGGGGTCTGAAATGTGTGCGAAAGCAATTTCTTGGAAACTAACCCACGCTTAAGCCATTGAAAATGGCGAATTTACGAAAACCAAGGGGGAGGGAAGCCGCTTCCTCTGGAACGGAAAAGCGGCTGGTCCTACTGCTGAGGCGGAGTTGAGCCGGAGCTGGGAGGCGGTGTGGCAGCTGGCGTGGCCGCAGGCTTCTTCTTCTTCTTGGGAGCAGTCGTCTGGGCTGGGCCGTCGTTCACTACCGTGGTCTTCGGGGCGGCTGCAGGCGGAGCTGCGGCAGCCTTCTGAATGACCAGCTTCAGATTTTGCACTTCCGTTTCGTTGTTTTTTGAAGCGTTGAGAATCGCGTTCGCCAAATCGGCGCGCGCCGACTCAAGTTTGGAGAGCGCGTCCGAAACACTCGAAACTTCATTGGCAGGAGCAGCGAGCATGGCCGTTCCAGAGACGCGCAGCAGGACGTCGTAGAGAGCGTCGATATTGCGGTAGACCGGAAAAACAGCGGAAACCGATTCGGGATTTCCGTCAGCAGTTGCGAGCAGTCCGGGCAATGTGTTGTTCAGATCGCGCTGGATGGAGTCGACGTTCTGCTGGGTAGCAGAACGCACTTCGCCGGGAGCTTTCCAGCGGGAAATGTTCAGCGCAACAATTGCCTGACTGACTTGGCTCAGCGCCGGATGCAACACATCAGAAGCCTTCGGCGATGCCTGCGCGGGCTGGCTCGGCAATGGTGCGCTGGTTACGCCCATCTGGCAAAAAGACACCGGGGCCAACAGGGTGAGAGCGAACGATAGGGCGCCTTGCCAACGCCTTGCAGAACTCAATTGCATGAAGGGCATATGAAAGTCCCGATGCCCAATTATGTCAAAATGGTTGCTGTCAGTTGGAAGAAAACATTCATCCTTGAAAAGCTTGTTTTTCCTTGAGGCGGTTTGACGAAACGTCGTCTGTCACAGAAAATAGAAAAAGGTTTCCGAAAGTGGGCCTGTGGCGCAGCTGGGAGCGCGCTTCCATGGCATGGAAGAGGTCGTCGGTTCGATCCCGACCAGGTCCACCAAATCATTTCAAATATTTAGCAGATTCCCTCCCAAACTGTTTGCCCGCATTTTGCCCGCAAATTGCAAAAGCTTACCGCGAGGCGGCACTTCCTTCTTCTTTTCCTCTCCTTCCGAAGCGCTCCTGCGCTCCATTGTTGAACTACGTTCTTGGACAAACGCTCGGGGATTAACTTCGCTTTCTGGGTTCTGCGCAAACGTCGCCCCTGGCTGCTGAGAAGGAGGTCCTTCGGTTCCCGTGGCTACCAACTCGTCGTGAATAGAGTTGATCGCAGTACGCACTTCCTTCTCCAACGACTGCATGTAGATTTCCATCGTCGTCGCTAGTCGGCTATGCCGCATCAGGCCCTGGATATCTTTGGGGTGTCCTTTCGTCTTGCCGAGGGTGGCGATGGTGCGACGGATTACCTGGAAGTTCAGCTTCGGGAAGCCCAGCTCTTTGGCTAGTTTATGCAGGACGCGATGACGATAATTGCTCGAATCCATCGGTCCCCCGAAGCGGCCCGGAAACATAAAGCCGTCCGGAGAAACGTCCTCCCCCTTCTTCCTGCACTCCTCTCGGTACTCCACAATCTCGCCTGCCAGTACGTCAGCGATCGGAACCTGCGTCAGACTTCCTTTGGTTTTTCCGTAAGGGCGAATCTTCCCCTTATAGACCGTCTCCTGAATGTCCAGAATATGTGTCTCTTCGAGGAAGCAGCTCCACCGGAGTGGAAACAACTCGCTGGGCCGAAGAGCATTCGACATATCCAGTTTCATCAGGATCCAATCGCGAAGACTGAGTTCGTCCAGCTTCTCTAAGGCTGCACGCAGTTGATCCCACGATAACGTTGTCTTGTCGACCTCGCGCAGGTTCGCGGGAGGTTTGACCTTACGCGCGGGATCTTTGGCGAGGAAGTCCTGGTCGACTGCTTCCGCGAAAATTGCTCGCATATAGGATCGGATCTGCAACACTCTGTCCCTTGAGTGAATCTTCGCCAGCTTATTAAGGTGGTTCTGCAGGATGACTTTGTCGAAGTTTTCCAGCCGACAATCGTGGAACGCATCGACGAGATCTGCCTGGATCAAGTATCTCGTTACCTTGGCAGTCTCTTCCCTCCAGTCCCCCTCTTTTAAATGGCAGGTAACGGTTTTTGACGAACCATTCAAAGGTGACTGCTCCATGTGCGACGATTTGATCCCCCGCTGGAGCGACCCCCTAGTTTGGCAAGTTCATCCTCCAGCTTTTCCCGGGCTTGGAACTTGGACATTTCAGACCTAAGCCCAAGGACGATCGATGCTGTGATGAGTTTCGGTTCATTCGTTGCAGAGTCAAGCTCGGTGCGGCGGAAACAGCCGTGCCATTTCTTCCCCCGTGGCCTGACCCATCCTTTTTGATATGAAATTCCCATTTGTTCCTCAATTTCTGTGTGGAGGAAACAAGTGGCCGTCCCTATTTTACCGGCGTTTGCGGCGTAAACTAGAGGACTGTTCCCGCTCGGTCAGGAACGCTTCGATCTGACTGGCCCGGTAGCGCAACGCTCCGTCGCTCATCCGGATCACCGGCAGGTAAGGCAATCTCCGGGATGAGTGGTCCCAAACCCAGTCCCTGCTTACTTTGAGTCGCTCGGCGACATCCTCCGCGGTCAGAAGGGGATCTGCCGAAGACGTTTGCTCTGTAATCTGCACTAACGCTATGCCCGTGACCTCTTCAACCTCTTCTATCGGATGACGCCCCGGCAGATGGTGGCAGAAGGCTTTGCGGCGGGCGGTTCGGGAAGACGAGACTTTGCTGAACGCTATGGCGTTCTCGAATCCATTGAGAAAATCCCGGATGCCGACAACGCCTGCAGCCGGGCTCAGAAGACGACCGTGCGACAGGTGCGAAAGCCCGGGGCTTCACCGCTGGTCTTCGGCAAGTTCCTCATGGCGTCCACGGCCTTCGTGACGCTCGAGGATATCGCCGCATACCTGCCTTCGTATGAAGAGAGCGTCATCGAGATGGAGATGGATGCAGAGCTCGGCAAGGCGTATGCAGAGATCGAAAAGGACATACGCGAAGCGGTCAAGAAGAACCGCGGAAACCGCAGCCTGATGAGTCTCATGATGCATCGCCTGCTTCTTTATCCCGATCATCCGTTCGGGATCGGGGAAATCTGGGGCAAACGGTTTAACCCTCATCTCGGTTGTCTTGAGCCGTTCCTGGTAACGACAGCACCGGATCTTTCCGAAGACTTCGTGTATGCCAAAGAGCGCAGGCTCATCGAGGACATCCGCGGAGAGTTGGGGAAAGGAAGGCGTTGCCAGGTCTATGCAACCTTCACAGGTGAGCACGATGTTGTAGCTCGCCTCGAGCGAGTACTTCGTCAGGCAGGGCTGCGTGTCGCTGTATTTCGGCCCACGGTGCCGACGCTCAAGCGAGAGCTCTGGTACGAGAAGGAGCTCAAAGACGGCGTCGAAGTCGTGATCTGTCATCCAAAATTGGTAGAGACGGGCCTCGATCTTCTGGCGTTTCCGACCCTCTACTTCTACGAGACCGGATACTCTCTCCACACGCTGCGACAGGCCTCGCGGCGGTCGTGGCGCATCGGACAGAAGCATCCAGTGCGGGTGAAGTTCCTCGTGTCCAAAGCCACGACACAGACCACGTGTCTACGACTGATGGGGAAGAAGATGCTGGTGGCCCTGATGATGGAGGGCAAGTTCTCGGGCGAAGGCATTCATTCACTCGAGAGCGACGAAGACATGATGAGCGCCATGGCACGTGAGTTGGTCGAGCGCGGACGCGTGGGCGAGTCGGCCGATGCCGTCTGGGCTGATCTCAAGCGCGAACGTGCCCAGCAGATGCCATCAATGCCGATGGTGTCGCAGCCGGAGTTGGTGGCAGAGGACGATCCACTGTTGCCTCGTCAGTCGCAGGTGCCAGTAGCACCATCGTCACCTTCGAAGAAGCAGCAGAACCCTTCCGCGCTTTGGCCCACCGGCTACTCGGAGGGAGAGCAGTTGCTGCTCTTCGCATGAACCATTGCATGTGAGCCTGTGGCGGATTTTCTGCCAGGCTCACATGCGTGGAGCTTTTCAATGACAAACCGGAGATTTTATGGCTAGCAAAGCGACACCTCTGATCCCGTTTCAAAGCACAACTGCAACGCAGTCGTCTCCCACGGCGCTAGCAACGGATCACTCTCTGCTTGAGCTGGACTTCGAACTCGATGCGCTGCTCGACCAGATTCAGGATGAGATCGATGACCAGGGCGAAGCGAGCGCCGGAGCAATGGAACGCTTGCAACTGTTCTGCCAGGCGATGGACGTAAAGATCGATCGGATCGGCAGGTTTCTCAGGGTCATGGAGACGCGCGCCGAACACTGCAAGAAGGAGTCGGCAAGATACGCCGCTCGTGCCAGGAGGGCACTAAGCAAGATTGAGCGGACCGAGTCCATGGTCCTCTACTACCTTCCCAGCCACGATCTCAAGAAGATCGAGAGCCACGAATTCACGCTGAAGCGGAACAAGAACTCTCAGAACAGCGTGGAGATCACACAGCCGGACAGCATCCCCAATCACCTTAGGCGCTTTGAAGCCAAGATTGATGGGCCGCTATGGATCGAAGTGATCGAAGCATTGCCCAAGACGCTGGCAGAACCGCTCGCGGCTTCGGTCAAATCTGAGCCCTCGAATAGCGCCATCAAGCAACACATTGCCAACGGTGGCATGATCGAAGGAGCTTCGATCAAACGCGGATACCATCTGCGGATCGAATAATGGGAAAGTCAATTCAGAGATCTACAGACACAGTGGGTTGGACTGGCGCTGGCCCCGTTGCTTTGTCACCAGGAGAGATCGCGTATAACCCTGAGTAGGAAAATCACCACTCCAAAAGCTGGCCCGTTCGCGGACGGATTAGCCTGCCTCTTCAGCAAGCGAGATACGTGTGGCGTCATCGTCAGTCGACGGCGGAAACGCACTTGTCCGAGAAGTGGACTATTCGATCGAGTGGATTGGTGCGGCGAAGCACGACCAATGGGCATTCCCAGACCTTTGCGGGTTGCCATTACCCTTCCTGTAGCCCTCAGCCGCAATTCGAGGCTTACTGTGGGATACGCTCACGGCAAAGATTCCTTAAAAAGCCGTCGAGAATTTCGAGGCCCAATTTAAAAGCCTATTATCGCTATTTCGGTACCGGTTGATTACTTCTTCGATATGGACCACACGTTCCTCTGGAACGCATTCAATTGTCAATGAGTGCGTTGGCGATCAGGGAGTAATCGGCGACGTGTTTTCTGCCAACGCCCGACCAGGCGGGGAGAATGTACACTTCCAACTTACGATTAATAAGCTTTCCGGAACTTGACTTTGTTGAAACTCTTTCAAGCAATACGGCCGTTCGAGCGGGCAGCTGCCTTACGCGACGGACTCGCTGGATTCACGCTTGCGTCAATGAATATCCCGCAAGCCTTGGGGTACACCAAAATTGCCGGCATGCCCGTGGTCACTGGTCTTTACACGTTGTTGCTGCCCCTCGTGGCATTCGCAACGTTCGGTTCCTCCCGCTACTTGGTGGTTTCTGCCGACTCAGCGACCGCGGCCATCTTTGCCGGTGGAGTCTCTGACTTGGCGCCCGCAGCGAGCGTGCGATATGTGGCACTGGCGGGTACAGTGGCGCTGCTCACCGCCGGTTTCCTGTTCTTGGCGCGATTGCTAAGACTCGGCTTCATCGCCGACTTTCTCTCGGAGACGGTGCTCGCGGGCTTTCTCACCGGCGTTGGGTGTCAGGTCGGAATCGCGGTGCTTGGAGAGATGCTGGGCGTGCCGGTTTCAGCTCACCGAACAATTCCGCAATTGGCTGAAGTCTGCGGGAGATTGCCGGACGTGCATCCGCCGACCCTAGCCGTTTCCGTCTTTGTTGTGGGGGCTCTTCTCTTGCTTCAACGCTTTGCGCCAAGAGTGCCGGCAGCGCTCATAGCGGTTGTCGGAGCAGTGGCGGCGAGCGCGATCTGGAACTTTAACGAGCATGGCATTGCCATCATCGGACCGGTGGCCGGCGGCCTTCCTCATTTTGGATATCCTGCCGTAAGTTGGAGGGATATTCCGCCGCTGATTCCGATAGCCGCATCGTGTTGCATCATGATCGTCACGCAAAGTGCTGCAACTGCCAGAGTCTATGCGGCACGGCATCAGCAGCATCTGGATGCGAACGCGGACCTGGTCGGTCTTTGCGCGGCAAACGCCATGGCCGGATTGAGCGGGACCTTCGTAGTCAATGGAAGCCCCACGCAGACCGCATTGGTCGAAAGCGCAGGCGCTCAGAGCCAGATACCTCAGCTTGCAACCGCAGTGAGCGTCGCGCTGGTTCTGCTCTTTCTCACCAAACCGCTCCAGTATCTACCGCACTGCGTGCTTGGTGCCCTGGTGTTCATGATCGCCATCCGGTTGATCAAGTTGCGAGCCCTCCTGACGATTCGCCGCCAGAGTCCGGGGGAGTTTGCTTTAGCTCTAACCACTGCGGTAGTGGTGGTCGCGGTGGGTGTCGAGCAGGGGATATTGTTGGCGATGGTTCTCTCGTTGTTCCGCATCGTCCAGCACAGCTACCACCCTCACACCGGAGTCATGGTTCTAAACGACGACGGAACTTGGAATCTAAATCCCCTGGCGCCAGGCGCAGTGACGAAACCCGGACTGGTGATGTACCGCTTCGGAGCGGCACTCTTTTATGCAAATGCCAACCGGTTCGCAGAAGAGGTGAATTGTCTGGTGGGACAACCGCCTTCGCAGGTCCGCTGGCTGATTGTCGATGCCGAGGCTATCACACGTTTGGATTACTCGGCGGCGCACGTAGTGCGGGAGTTGCAGCAGAACCTGATGAACTGCGGAACCGAACTAGGCTTTGCCCGGATGTCTGGGGACCTGAGAGCGGATTTCGCCCGTCATCACCTGATCGAGGTCATCGCCCCCTCGCGACTATTCAATCGGCTGCATGACGCATTGGCCGCCTTCGAGAGGCGACGGAGCTCTTGAAACGATGCCCCTTGCCGAATCGATTCCGAGCATGAATAAGGTCGAGCGGCATTTGAAACTTGTGCGCCGCAGATCCTGATTCGACCCTATCCCGGAATGCACGGCATGACCCAGCTCCATGCATCCCCTTGAGCCTGGCAACGGTATCAGTCCCAGTCGCGACCGAGGGATTCGGATCGATCGTTGGAGCGAATTGCTTAGAAGCCTCGTTCTCAAGGAACTATGTGATGCCACTTGTCCGATAAACCGGCTACTCGTACAAGTGACGGTTGCATGTAGCCCCCGAACGTCTTTTACAACTCAGTGTTGAGAAATAGTCTGCTGTTGAGCTGTAGGTTAGATACATTCGCAGAGCCTTGAGCAGTCAGCTTCTTGGGCCGCAGCTTCTCAAATCGCGACCAGACCACGCGTCATGCCGATGGTGACGGCTTCCGTGCGGCTGGCTGCGCCGAGTTTCGCCAGGATGGAACTGACGTGAAACTTCGCTGTGTGTTCAGAAATATCAAGCCTCGCGGCGATCTCTTTATTTCCCAAGCCAAGTGCCATCAAGCGCAATACTATTGTCTCTCGTGCCGTCAGATGGTTGGCAAGCCTACCTGCTAGCCCGATTCCCTCCGCCGTGTTTGAGGCGGCATATGCTTCTCTCGTTTGTACGAGCGGCTCCAATGTAACTGCCAGGCCCGCCACCGTAGCCTGGATTGCGGCGAGCAGTTGATCCGATGTCACGTCGAGAGGAAGGACGGAACGAATATGCAAGGCTGCGGCGCGCTTCTTGAGAACGGCGTGGATTCGGCCGCTCAGCAGAACAGTCGGCGTTGAGGAGAACACCTCTATCAGATCGCTGTCGTTCTGGCCTGCAAACGTTGCGACATCTTCCGCGATGATCACGATTGCATCCGGATCATCGTTCAATGCGCGATAGACAAGAGTCGAAACCGGTGCAATCGCGAGCATCTCGACTCCTATCGTGGATCGAAGAAAGGTGATCGAATGCGTCCGCACACTTGCATCAACGCATGGCAATACTCGCAAGGGGTTGGAACGGGCGATCACGCCTACCTCTGTTCTCGGTGGCTTGCCATGAGCGTTGAATCAGCCGCGATCAGCGACACTCAAAGTCAGATCCACTCTTGCACCTCCGCGGGAGACAGTCAGGGAGATAGTGTCTCCGATGCGCGAGGCACGAAGCCGATGCAGGATTTCGCGCAAGCCAGGAACAGGCCCTCCATTGAATGAGACGATTACGTCTCCTACCATCACACCCGCCAGGGCAGCAGGCGCCTTCGGTTCAACATGCGTTACCAGAAGCGTTTCATCTACCCCGTTAGGAAAAAGCCCCTGCGCCGGCTCGGGGATGGGAATCGGCTGCATGGCAAGACCAAGAAATGGACGAGGCACATGACCCAGTTCCAGGATGGCTTTAACAACGCGGTTGATGGTCTGAGCCGGAATGGTGATAACGGCCTGGCTGGCCAATGCCGGACTATTGATGCCCAGCACCTGTCGCTGTTCGTTGACCAGTGCGCTGCCTGCCTGACCCACGTACAGCCGGATATCCGGACGGATGAGACGGTCGATCGCTCCTCCCCGCCAGCTTCGCCATGCGCTTCCGGTTCGGGCAATAATTCCACAACTCGCAGAGATATCTCCCAACCGGGAACGTCCGATCGACAGCACTACTTCTCCGGCGCGCGTGACGAGATCGTTCGTACTTGAAACCGGCGTCAACTTATCCGAGTCGATGCCAAGCACGGCGAGATCAGTTGTTATATCGCTCCCGATCCAACGTGCGCTGAGCGATTCTTCTGCGAGAAGGATCTTGAGGTTCTCGCGAAAGCGAAGGGCGTGATGCGTCGTTACGATCACGCCCGGCCGCCAAACCACGCCGCTCGAAGTCGATCTTCCTCCTCCGTCAATCGCGACGATGCTGCTCTCAAGTTCCGTGATTGCGTCCGCAAAAGCACTCGACAGTTGAGTCCATACTGACTTTTCCGTTCCATTTGTCACGACATTCCCCTGCGAAGTTATCGTGACACGTCCGCATGCCGCGCACATCCGCCAGTTGACTAGGGCACAGCCGAATCGTTCAGGGGTCGCAAGGGATGAGATCGGTTCGCAGGCAGATAGGAAATCGAACACTTTTTTCCCCTGAAAACACACTCGAGGGCAGCCCTTTCGTGTGCCGTTTGACCGAGTTTTGAACCTGGGGTACAAACCATGCTTCGGTGCGCATGTTGCACCAAGGAAGGAGGTTTTTTATGTCTCAGCTTGCGAGTGCGGCAGCTGATCGAGAAACGTCACAGCAGGAGGATCCGTCCGGTCCGCCGGCCGCCAACCGCCATCGCCTGCCGGACGAGCGGGCGGGCATCACACACCACTTCTCTATCGCTGGTCACGAGGGGTATTTGACTGTAGGCCTTTATCCCAACGGGCAGCCGGGTGAAATCTTCATCCGGATGGCAAAGGAGGGCTCGACGATCGCGGGATTGATGGAGTGCTTCGGCACTGTCGTCTCCGTAAGCCTGCAGCATGGGGTACCTCTCAGGGTTCTTTTGACAAACTCTCGCATACGCGGTTTGAACCATCGGGCTGGACGGGGAATCAAGAACTGGGCTATGTCAAGTCGATCATGGATTATGTTGTCCCCGCATTTATGTGATGTTCGGGCGGGCTTGGTGCATAAAGGGCGAAGCGCAGCCGAACGTCACATAAGTTGGTTAGAGTTGAGCCAGGAACTGCAGCAGATCCGGATTATCCCGCCAGCGCCGTCTCCGGGACGATACGCCTTCGCACATGCCAAGCGCCCTCGCTTTCATCTGCAGATCGCTTTCCGCGTAGATGTTCGTCGTATCGATTGAGGCGTGACCGAGCCAAGCCCGGATGGTGTTGATGTCAACTCCTGCCCGCAACAGATGGGTGGCCGTGGTGTGGCGAATCGTGTGCGGCCCGATTCGTTTATTCCGTAAGCCGGGATGATTGTCCCTCGCCTTCCTGGCGCAGCGGGTAACGACATTGTGTACGCCGAATCGGGTCATGGCGCGTGCAGAGCGGCCAAGAAACACCCGCTCCTCTTCGCCACGCCCTCGGATCAACTCCTTGAGAACCGCTGCGGTAGACGCCCAAAGCGGACACAAGCGAACTTTGTTCCCCTTCCCGTGCAGTTGCGCAAATGACTGGGACTTCTCCTGGCGTCCCCGCAACCGCAGGTCGGATTTACTGCGATCACCATGGCAGTTGGTCCCGTTCTAGGCGGGTGGCTCGTTGAGCATGCTTCCTGGCGCTGGGTCTTTTTCATTAACTTTCCGCTTGCAGCGGCTGTGATCGCTATTTCGATGTGGCGAATCCCGGAAACCAACAGCACGGCCGCACGTCGAGTCGATTGGGCTGGAGCACTCCTGGCAACCGTTGGACTGGGCGGCGTTGTCTTTGGCTTTATCGAGTCAACCGACCTTGGATGGGGAAATCCTTTAGTCTTCGGCACTTTAATCGTCGCCTTTGGCTGTCTCATTGGATTCGCCGCGCTCGAAATCGGCACTGCTTTTCCAATGGTGCCGCTCGTTCTTTTTAAGAATCCGAGCTTTAGTGGCGCAAACCTGCTCACTTTGTTCCTGTACGCAGCCCTCGGAATTTTCTTCTTCTTGTTTCCGCTAAACCTGATCCAGATTCAGAAATACTCCTCAACTTCAGCCGGCGCAGCGATCCTGCCGCTCATTCTCCTAGTCTTTCTTCTTTCGCGTTGGTCTGGCGGACTTGTCGCTCGCTACGGCGCAAGAAGGCCATTGATCGTCGGCCCCCTCATTGTTGCGCTTGGCTTCGTCCTCTTTGCCATACCCGCCATCGCGCATAGCTACTGGTTGATGTTTTTTCCCCCGGTGGTCATTCTCGGATTCGGGATGGCGGTCACCGTGGCACCTCTCACCACTGTAGTGATGAATTCAGCGGACCAGGAGCACGTCGGCACAGCATCTGGAATCAACAATGCAATCGCTCGTGTGGCCGGTATTCTTGCCATCGCAATCCTCGGGCTTGTGATCGTCTATGCCTTTCGCATACGGCTCAATCACGCGTTGGATCACCTCGCTCTACCGCCAGCGATACTGCACGATCTTCGCGCTCATGAGTCCAGGCTCGCCGCCCTGGAGGCACCCGCCAATCTCGATCCGAATATAAGAGCCGCCATCAACAATTCGATTCGGCAAGCGTTCGTATTCGGATTCCGCCTGGTAATGTTGTTCTGCGCCGGCCTATCGTTAGGAAGTGCCGCAGTTGCCTGGCTTATGCTTCCGAGAGCTTTTATGACCCGGCGGGTTTACTGACTCTGAGAAATCATGCAACCGTTCTCAATCGGAGGCGAGACTCAAACTATCTTCCAGGTTCGAGCAATTGCGGCGTTTCAGGGTCTCATAGATCGGTTCACTGTCCAGCAGCATCGTTATCAACATCGTCGTCAGCGAACCCGCAAGGAGCGGGAGCGTGATGTCGCCACGTCGTGTCATCTCTACCGCCAGTACAATGCCGGTGAGCGGCGCGCGCACGCAGGCGGTAAATAGTGTGGCCATGCCGACCACAGCACAAGCGAAAGGTGATCTGCAGTGCGGGCAGGAAGTGGTTCAGCACCTCGCCAAAAAGCGCGCCGAGAGTGGCTCCCACCACCAACATCGGTGCCTCGGCCTGGTATCGACGACCTTGTTAGGACCAGGATGCTACGGTTGAATTGAACGGGTGGCCAAGCGATCGCGGAATCCACCGGTGGTCACCCTCTCTCGCATAGGCTCTCATCCCATCCGGCCCAGGCCGAGCGCATCTTCGACGCATTTTTCACCACCAAGTAGGTTGGCACCGGCATGGATTGGTGATAGCTGTTCGATTATCGAGTCTCAAGGTGGCCGTTTGTGGTTCACTCCTAGTGCCGGGAGAGGGGTTACGGTCAAATTCACTCTGCCGGTTGAAGTATAGAAATCGATTTCGGCAGTCCGAAACTGAAAATGGAAAAAGGGGACAAAATGGCTGATCGGAGCGGATATTCAATATCGATTCAGAAACCTTGGATCCCTGAATGGGCACTGCGATTAAAGCGAGGTTCGCTCCCCAAGAGCCTCCGTAATACGGAGAATTAGCTATACCTTCGCATGATGTTTGGGCTCATTTTAATTGGCTCGTTTTGTTTCTTACCGTCGGGACACGGCTGGGCAGCTGACGAATCAGTCGCAAGAACCGTCGTTCAGGAGGCGAGTATTGATCGCCGACAGATTCGCATGCCCATGATCGACGGCACGGATATTCGCTTCGCTCGCTTCTATACCGTTGAAGGCCCCTCCAAATCAAATACAGGGCCCTTCGCGCAAGATAACCAGGGATTTATTTGGTTCGGCACGCCCTACGGCCTTAACCGATTCGATGGCTACACCTTCAAGGTGTTCGTTCACGACCCCGCAAATCCCAAGAGTATTAGTAGTTCGTACGTCCATGCCTTGTTTACGGACCGCAGTGGGACGCTCTGGGTAGGATGCGATCAGTATTTGAACAGATTCGATAGCGAGAATGAAACCTTTACTCGCTATCCTGTTCCGCACGTGAATCACATTAGCCAGGACAGCCACGGCTTCCTGTGGCTCTCCGCACCAACCGGTTTGTACGCGCTGAGTCCCGCAAACGGCCGTATCCAACGGTATTCCCATGATCCTGCCAATCCGGCCAGCCTTGAAAGCAACGACATCAAATCCAGCGGTGAAGACAGAGAGGGCAGATTCTGGGTCGGCACAAGCGAAGGGCTTGATTTGTTCGATCGAAGTTCCGGAAAGGTCACACTGCATATACCCGTTTACGAGGCTTCCCTATTTCTCTCGTTCTATGAGGATCGGTTTGGGGTGTTTTGGATCTACCACGTTTCTGGAAATCCATTGGTGTTTGATCGGAAGACAAACACTCTGACTCAGTTTTCCTTCGAACAAGAGCCTTCACAAGGCGCGAAATTGACAGGTATTACCGGAATGCTGGAAGACCAGAATGGTGACCTGTGGCTGGCGACCAATGGTGCTGGTCTCCTCAAGTTTGACCGAGGGCATCGACGATTTATTCGTTATCGCCATAGCCTCGGTGATCCCGAGAGCCTGGCTCAAGACAGTGTTCGCAGTATTTTTCAGGACCGCGAGGGGATCATCTGGGCGAGCCTGGGCGGTTTTGGACTGACACGCTTTACGACCAAAAGACTTCCATTCAAACGCTATCGTCACGACTTTGGCAATCCTGCCGATCGAGATGAACCATTCGTAGGTGCTATCCTCGAGGACTCTCAGGGAATCCTGTGGATCGGCACCCATGA
The DNA here is from genome assembly GCF_014274465.1 of Alloacidobacterium dinghuense. NCBI lineage: Bacteria > Pseudomonadati > Acidobacteriota > Terriglobia > Terriglobales > Acidobacteriaceae > Alloacidobacterium > Alloacidobacterium dinghuense. The sequence goes on from NZ_CP060394.1 coordinate 526,548, forward strand.
TGCGCTTCATCGTATCGACAGAAAGAAACAGCAATACAAGGATTTTCACCTTACTGGCCCTGGGAAGGGCACCGATGCCATCACGATCTGTCAAGATCGCTCAGGCTACCTTTGGGTGGGCACCTATGGTCATGGACTATTTCAATTTGACCCCCGAACTAGCCGTTATAAAAATTTCAAACACGACCCTGCAAACCCTCAGACCCTGAGCAATGATATAGTTCCTCGCGTTTTTGTGGACCATACCGGAACGCTCTGGGCAGCTACGAGCGATGGGCTGGATCGTTTCGACTCCGCCGCGAACTCCTTCACAACTTATAGGGTTAGGCCGCAAGCCGAGCACACCTATTACCTGGACATTGCGGAAGATCGTGAAGGAAGACTCTGGCTGGGAACGGAATCTTCTGGGCTCTTGCGGTTCGATCCAGCCACCGGCGAATTCATGGTCTTTCAACGTGACATCGACCGTCCCGGAACATTGAGTAGTAACCGAGTAAATTCGGTGCACTTTGATCATTCGGGCACTATGTGGGTCGGCACTCAGGAAGGACTGGATCGATTCGACCGCGGTACAGGTAGATTTAGCACCCTTTCACAGCGCGACGGCTTGCCCGGCAATGATGTGGCCTGTGTTCTCGAAGATGATCTCGGTGACCTTTGGATGAGCACCGATAACGGAGTGGCGCAGTTCAGTCAGCGAACGCGTTCGGTGCAGAACTATTCCACCGCGGACGGGCTTCCTGGCCCGGATCTAACCGGATGGGGAACATGCTTAAAAAGTAAAACGGGTGAAATGTTCTTTGGCGGATTCAGCGGAGCGACCGCATTCTACCCGAAGGACGTGAGAGATCGCCAATATATCCCTCCTATCTCTCTGACGGACTTCAGGCTCTTCGGCGGTGAAGTAGAGCCTGGCACCAAGTCGCCACTTCACAAATCGATCAACCATACTAACGCAATAACACTTTCACATGAGCAGAACATATTTTCGGTTGGCTTCTCGGCTTTGAGCTACCTGAACCCAACAACGAATCGGTATCGTTACATGCTGGAGGGTCTTGATCGAAGTTGGAATGAAGTTGGAAGCGATCGGCGGTTCGCAACTTATACGACGTTGCCAGCAGGGAAATACACATTTCGCGTTGAGGGTGCTACGAGCCGAGGCCTCTGGGATGAGCCGGGAGCAATTCTCCATATCGAGATTCTGCCAGCGTGGTGGAACACTGAGTGGTTTCGAATTGTGTGCCTTGCCGCCCTGCTTCTGCTCGTAACCGCGATTTATATCCACCGAAGACATTTGAGGGAAGAGGAAAACGAACGAATCGAGAGGCTACGTCAAGCGCAGACGGACCTTGCCCGCGCCAGCAGAGTTATCACTATGGGCGAATTAGCCGCGTCTCTGGCGCACGAAATCAAACAGCCGATTGGAGCGGCCGTCACAAATGCGGAAACGTGCGTACGATTAATCGATCGCGATCAGCCCGATCTGCCGGAGGCGCGCGAAGCTGCCCTGGAGATGGCCAGAGACGCTCGGCGTGCAGCCGACATCATCGAGCATGTTCGTTCCGTGTACCGAAAGGACTCTTCATACGAGGAGATAGTTGACGTAAACGAAGTCATCCGAGAGATGGCCGTGATGCTCCAGAAAGAGGCGAATCGGCATTCGGTTACGATCCGTGCCGATCTCACCGAAGGGCTCCCTAATGTGATGGCCGATCGTGTGCAGCTACAGCAGGCATTGATGAATCTCATGGGCAATGGGATTGAGGCGATGGGGGACACAACCGGTGAGCTCAGCATCAAGTCACAGTTGGGAGAAGACGGTCAAGTGCTGATCTCGGTCAGCGATACCGGTGTGGGGCTGCCCACTGGAAAAGCTGACCAGATCTTTAACGCGTTCTTTACCACCAAGCCACAAGGCACCGGTATGGGACTGGCGATTACTCGTTCCATTGTCGAGTCGCATGGCGGCCGTATCTGGGCCACCGCGAACTTCGGACCCGGGGCAACGTTTCATTTCACGCTGCCCATCAGAGAGGCAGTCTGCAGATGACGTCTGCCGATTCACCTATTGCGATGATCGTCGACGCCCATATCCATGTGTGTGTGTCGCAATCCAGCGTTTATTAAAGGTAGTAGTTTTGCATTTCGAGCCGGACGGAGTTAGGGGGTCAGATCAGGAGTGTACTCCCTGCTTAAGATGTGGACCGCAGTACCGGTCGTTCCGACACACGTGCCATCCACGAGCTTGGTTAACAATCTTCAAACCTAATTCCTTTCGTTCATCGCCAAGCCCGGCGGATAGTGCTCGATTTCGCACATGTCTTGCGACGCACGATATGTCGTGAGATAGACGGCGTCACGATGGGGCGGATAACGAAATATCGTGAGCTGCCTTGAGCGATTCTGACATCCCTCGAGTAAAGCCTATTTGTTCTAAACAGATTAACGATAGGCAGCCAATCAGATTCTTTGGCAAGGCGTGTGCACTCTTCAAAGTCAGTTGCTGAGACATCAACATGCTCAATGCGGTGCAACAACAAAATCTGAGCAACGAGAGTACCCGGTGGACAAAGCACCTCTGATCGGATTCACAGGCGTCATCGTAACCGCGATGAGCACGCAGTTGAATGCGCAGCACTGTCAAGGAAAAATCATAATATTGAAAGGCTCGAGGAGCCATGGATCGGCGTGACAGAGACCAAGGAGGAATTCAAATGAAAAGCGATCCCGATGATGAACCCGGTATTTATCTCTTCTACGCGCTCATCATGTTCGTGGCCTTATTGCTGTAGGTGTGATTGCGGCCGGAATTATGGTCCACGTCACGCTCTATGGGGACAGGAGATGATAAAGTGAACCGCCGTACCATCCGCTTTCTCTTTCTGTTGATCGCCGCATTGTGTCCGGCAGTTACCAGAAGTGCTCAGTCTTTCGGACATAGCCTGCAGCCGACAGCTCTTTACGGCAGAGCTGCGGATGGAAATGGCGCAGCACGGAAGGTAGCCTTCGTTCTGAGCGGCTCTGGTGAACGGTGGCCACTTAGCGTCCACGACGACGGGGTGATTGGCATCGGCTCTTGGCTTTTGCCAGGACGCATTCTCGAGAATCAATTGCAAATGCCCACCCGACTTGAACATTTCGCCGTCGGCGCACTTGTCGCCGCCGGTCTGACGCTCCTTGGGTTCGTCTATTGGAAGCGGCGAGCCCTACGCCGCCGGATCTGGTCATCGCGGATTTCGCCCCAGGAACTTCACGACATGATGAGTAACGGACACAATCCCCTGATCATTGACCTGCGAACTCCGCTTGATATGCTCGCCGATCCTCGGATGATTCCGGGAGCCATTCGCCTCACCCAGGAAGAAATATCCACGGCAGCTTCCACCTTGCCGCACGATTGCGATCTTGTCCTCTACTGCACCTGCCCCAACCAGGAATCGAGCATTGATGTTGCTCTCAAGCTCCGGAACACGGGTCTTACGCGCATACGCCTTCTGTCGGGGGGCTTCCAGGCCTGGAAACAGCTCGGCTTCAAACTCCAGGATGCAAGCGACAAGATTCACTGGCGTCTCTCGTCGGCTTTCAAACACTTTTGAGCGATCTTGCGGCGATGCTTTAGAGCTCAATCACTAAATTCACTGTGACATTTGGCATGAGCTTTGCACCGTCATGAGTCAAGGGCACGGGGATTTCAAATGGAGATTGCAACTATGACTCACACTCAATCTTTCTCGCTTCTGCCGCGAAATGGTCATTCTGCGTATATGTAGTCAGTTGTTGATTGCTGTCGGAATGTGGTTTTAGAATCGCCTCAAAAGGCATCGTCGTCCCTCGTGCTCGGTGTGGACCAATCAAAGCCAATAAGCGCGGTGATGCCCGTGAGGGATCGTCATGCAACTTTCGGGGTATTCCCTCGAGCGTCTTCGTGATGACGGAGAATTCATTCTGTACCGAGCCCATGCGGGGCAACCAGAGCTTCCTCCTGTTCTGTTGCTGGCTCCGGCTTCAACTCGGCCCAGCTCGGAGACACTCAAGAAGATTGATCACGAATACTCTTTAAGGAGCGAACTGGACTCAGCTTGGGCAGTGCGTCCCTTAGCCCTTTCGGAGCGAGACGGGCAGACAAAGCTCGTATTTGAAGATCCTGGCGGCGAAACCCTCGATGGAATCCTTTCGGGGCCGATGGAGATGAGGCAGTTCTTAGGCTTCGCGGTCGGTCTCGCAACAGCTCTTGGCGGTTTGCACGAACGGAAATTGATCCACAAGGATATAAAGCCCACCAATATTCTGGTTAACTCTACGACCGGTCAGGTCTGGCTCACGGGCCTTGGGATCGCTTCCCGCCTTCGGCGCGAGCACCAGGCCCCCGAACCTCCCGAGTTCATCGCCGGAACACTGCCTTACATGGCTCCGGAACAAACCGGGCGGATGAATCGCTCGATCGACTCGCGAAGCGACCTCTATGCCCTCGGAGTCACGCTTTACGAGATGCTGACCGGAAAGCTGCCCTTCACAGCTTCCGATCCGATTGAATGGGTACACTGCCACATCGCAAGGTATCCGGTGCCACCTCATGAACGAGCAGAGGGTGTGCCGGCCTGTGTCTCTGCGATCATCATGAAACTGCTGGCCAAAACTCCCGAGGAACGCTACCAGACTGCGTCCGGGGTGGAGAGTGATCTTCGGCGCTGCCTCGCCGATTGGGAAGCGCACGGCGATATCACGGATTTCACACCCGGCCAGCTCGACGTCCCAGATCGTCCACTAATCCCTGAGAAATTGTACGGGCGAGCACGCGAGATTGAGACCCTGCTTACTGCGTTTGATCGTGTAGTAGCCGGCGGCAGACCGGAGTTGGTACTGGTTTCCGGCTATTCCGGAATCGGCAAATCCGCCGTCGTCAATGAGCTTCACAAACCGCTGGTTCCTCCTCGTGGCCTTTTTGCATCGGGCAAATTCGACCAGTATAAGCGGGATATCCCCTATGCCACGCTCGCGCAGGCCTTTCAGAGTCTTATCCGCCCACTACTTAACAGGAGCGAAGATGAGTTAGGCAGGTGGCGCAACGTCCTTCGTGAGGCGCTCGATCCGAACGCGCAGTTGATCGTCGGGCTGGTCCCGGAACTAAAGGCCATCATTGGAGAACAGCCAGTGGTGCCCGAACTTCCGCAGCAGGACGCCCAGCGCCGGTTCCATCTCGTAATCCGGAGATTTATCAAGGTATTCGCGCGGCCGGAACATCCGTTAGCCCTGTTTCTCGACGATTTGCAATGGCTCGACACTGCGACGTTGGACCTGATGGAGGACCTGCTGGTGCAGCCGGATGTGAAACACTTGCTTTTGATCGGCGCTTATCGGGACAACGAGGTGGACGCCACACATCCGTTGATGCGCAAGTTACAATGCATCCGCCGGGCGGGAGCGTTACTAGATGACATCGTCCTGGCGCCTCTAGCTCGTGAAGACCTGAAGCAGTTGATTGCGGATTCTCTCCATTGTGAACCGTGGCATGTTGGCCCGCTCGTGGAGCTGGTTCATGACAAGACAACAGGCAATCCATTTTTTGCCATCCAGTTCATTTCTGCGCTCTTTGAAGAGGGCTTGCTGACTTTTGATCCTCGCGAACGACGATGGTCTTGGGATCTGAATTGGATTCACGCCAAGGGGTACACCGATAATGTGGTGGACCTCATGGCCCGAAAGTTAACCCGCCTGGTTCCCGAGACCCAGAACGCATTGAAGCAGCTCGCCTGCTTGGGTAACAGTGCGGAATTCACGATGCTACGCGTAGTCTACCGAGACTCCATGGAGCAAATGCATGCTCAACTTCTGGAAGCGGTCAGAGCGGGCTTTATCATGCGCTCGAAAGTCTCCTATCGCTTCCTTCACGATCGCGTTCAAGAGGCAGCGTATTCTCTGATCCCGCAAGAATTGCGCGCAGAGGCGCATCTTCGAATCGGCACGTTGATGGCATCACACACGCCTCCAGAAGAGCTTGAAGAACGAATCTTCGAAATCGTCAACCAACTCAACCGCGGCTCTCACCTGATCACGTCGCGTGCGGAGCGTGAACGCATTGCAGAATTGAACCTCATTGCGGGTAGGCGCGCAAAAATCTCAACCGCGTACGACTCCGCGCTTAAGTACCTTCACACCGCAAGAGGGTTGTTGACAGACGAAACATGGGACGTTAACTACGATCTTGTCTTCTCGATCGAATATCTCCTGGCCGAGTGCGAATTATTGACCACGGATATGGCTGCTGCGGAAAGTAGGCTGTCCATGTTGGCCGAGGAGGCAAAAAACGCCCATGATATCGCCCTCGTCACGCGATTGCGCCTGACGCTCTATACAACCATGGACCGCAGCTATCGCGCCGCGGAGGTCTTTCTTGAATACTGGAGAGTTCGCGGCACGGATTGGTCCGCGCACCCTACTGAGGAGGAAGTACAACGAGAGTACGACCAGATCTGGTTCTTGCTGGGAAACCGTCAGATCGAGGATCTCGTTGAGTTGCCTTTGATAACCGATCAAGAAGTGCTCGATGTTCTCGATGTTTTCACTGAAATCGTGACACCTGCGTTGTTCATTGACGCCAAATTTCTTGCTCTCGTGATTTGTCGGATGGTCACCCTTAGTCTGGAGCATGGCAACTGCGATGGATCGTGTTACGCCTACGTATGGTTGGGTATGCTCGCTGGACCTCACTTCGGAAACTATCAGGCCGGATTCCGGTTTGGGAAGCTTGGCTACGATTTGGTAGAGAAGCGTGGTTTGGTTCGCTATCAAGCCCGCACCTATATGTCTTTTGGAACTCTTATTATTCCCTGGACGAGACACGTCAAGACCGCTCGAGAGCTCCACCGCCGCTGTTTCGTCGCCGCGAACAGGATTGGTGATCTTACTTACGCCGGATACAGCTGCAACACCTTATACACAAATCTCCTTGCGACAGGAGAACCATTAGCGGATGTACAGCGTGAAGCTGAGGCGGGTCTCAAATTTGCGGTTGACATCCGATTCGCACATGTCATAGATACCATCACGGCGCAACTCGGCCTCATCCGGACGCTTCGTGGCTTGACAGCAAGATTCGGGTTGTTCAATGACGAGCGCTTCGACGAGCTTCGGTTCGAGCAGCATTTGGCGAGTGACCCCGTTTTGGCGCTACCCGAGTGTTGGTATTGGATCCGAAAGCTGCAAGCGCGTTTCTTTGCGGGAGACTACCCTTCCGCGATTGAGGCGTCTTTGAATGCAGAACGACTGCTCTGGGCATCGCCCGCCTTCTTCGAGACAGCCGAGTATCAATTTTACAGTGCACTCTCGCGAGCTGCGTCCTTTGATTCCGCGACGCACGACTTGCGCCAGCTGCATTTCGAGGCCCTGGTTGTTCACCAGAAACAGCAGGAGATATGGGCGCAGCATTGCCCGGAGAACTTTGAGAACCGGGCCGCACTGATAGGCGCGGAGATCGCTCGGATTGAAGGCCGCGTGCTCGACGCCGAGCAGCTATATGAACAGGCCATCCGCTCGGCGCACAGCAATGGATTTGTTAATAGTGAGGCGATCGCCTATGAACTCGCCGCGCGGTTCTACGCAGCACGTGGTTTCCAAAAATTCGCAGATGCGTATCTGCTCGAAGCCCGGTACTGCTATCAGCGCTGGGGTGCTGATGGCAAAGTAGCCCAACTGGACCGTTTGTATCCTCAGCTCAAGAAGGAATCGTTGATCTCGACACCGGCAAGCGCAATCCTGGCGCCTACCGAACTCCTAGATCTGGCTACCGTGATGAAGGTCTCACAGGCTGTTTCTGGCGAGATGGTTTTGGAAAAGCTGATCGACAGTCTCATGCGCGCTGCGATCGAGCACGCTGGCGCCGAACGAGGGCTCTTGATCCTTTCACGAGGTGATCAGCTCCAGGTTGAAGCAGAGGCTACCAGCGGCGGAAACGACGTCACGGTGCATCAGCGAGATGCCTCAATCAATGCGGATGTGGTACCTGAGTCTGTTGTTCGCTACGTGATGCGCACGCGAAATGACGTAATTCTCGACGATGCCAGCCTAGGGAACCCGTTTTCCGCCGATTCCTACATCCTTCAGTCTCGCGTGAGATCCATTCTCTGTTTACCGTTGATTAACCAAACAAAAATCACAGGTGTTCTCTATCTAGAAAACAACTTGGCTGCGCGCGTCTTCACGCCTGACCGGATTACGGTGTTGAGGGTACTTGTTTCGCAGGCTTCCATCTCGCTCGAGAATACGCGGCTTTATCGCGATCTTGAAGATCATGAACGGAAAATCCGGCGACTGATCGATTCGAATATCATCGGGATCGTCATCTGGGATCTGGACGGACGACTTATCGATGCCAATGACGCGTTTCTCCGTATTGTGGGGTACGAGCGCGCGGATTTGCAGGCAGGGCTTCGATGGTTCGACATGACACCTCCGGATTGGCAGGAGGTGCACGCTCGCTACGAGGCCGAGGAGCTCAAGGCGACGGGCATGATGCAAGCCCGTGAGAAAGAGTACTTCCGGAAGGACGGCAGCCGTGTGCCTGTGCTGATCGGGGCAGCTTGCTTCGAAGGCCAACCCAACCAAGGAGTCGCCTACATTCTCGATTTGAGCGAGCAAAAGCGAGCCGAGGAAGCTCTGCGGCGGAGCGAGGCTTATCTAGCCGAAGCGCAGAGGCAAACCCACACAGGAAGTTGGGCCATTGATGGCACCAGCAGAGAGACCGTTTACTGGTCTGACGAAATGTTCCGACTCTTCGGCGTCGATCCACAACAGGGCCCACCCACTTGGGAGCAATTCCTGGAGCAGATACACTCAGAAGATCGCGAGAAGGTGAGGTTTGCGAGCGATACGACGTTTCGCACCGAAGTGAATTGGGACGTCGAATTCAGAATCGTGAAGCCTGACGGAGCGGTCAAGCACATTCATGCCATCGGCCATCCTGTCTTGGGTCCCTCTGGGCAGCTTGTTCAAGTGCTCGGCACGATGGTCGATGTTACAGAGCGCACGCTTGCCGAAGAAGCACGCGACAGGCTGCGCCAGCTAGAGGCGGACCTTGCGCATATAACTCGGGTGACTACGATGGGCGAGTTGACCGCCTCGCTCGCGCACGAAATCAAGCAACCAATTGGAGCGGCGGTAACCAACGCGGAAGCGTGTTCTCGACTACTTGATCGAGATCAGCCGGACCTGCCCGAGGCGCGAGAAGCTGCGTCGGCAATGGCCAGAGATACCAGACGTGCAGCCGATATCATCGACCGCGTCCGCTCGCTCTACCAGAAGGGTTCTCCACATCTGTATGTAGTTGATGTGAACGAACTCATCAGAGAGATGGTCACTGTGCTGCACAGTGAGGCGAATCGCCATTCGGTTACGATGCGCACGGATCTTGCCAAAGGGCTCTGCACGGTGCAGGCCGATCGAGTGCAGTTGCAGCAGGCATTGATGAATCTCATGCGCAACGGCATTGAGTCGATGCAGGACACGAGCGGTGAGCTCACCATCAAGTCACAGTTGACCGGGAACTATGAACTGCTGATTTCAATCACGGACTCGGGTGTGGGACTGCCCGCCCAGAACATCGACAAGATTTTTAACGCATTCTTCACTACGAAGTATCAAGGTACAGGTCTCGGACTGCCAATTGCCCGTTCTATTGTCGAGTCACATGGTGGCCGCGTCTGGGCCACCGCTAACTCCGGACCAGGGGCGACGTTTCAGTTTACGCTGCCCATTAGGGAGCCAGCCGGCGGATGACCTCCCCTTATTCAGCTATTGTGATGATCGTCGGCGACGGTACCCACATGTGCGGTAATGCAGCGCCTATTGAAGACGGTAGGACGAAACGAAACACACCGGTACCGGGCCAAGTGATTGGGTATTCCGCAGCCGCAAGCGTCACACTCCGCGTTACGTTCACGCTACCGGAGATACTGAAAACTCAGATAGTTGCACAGTCTCTGCCCTGGTTTTTCGTTGTCTTGCTGCGCGCTCACTACCGGCCCTGGTTCGCACAACCGTCCACGTGGAGTACCTCCCTGGTCATGTTGCATACCTCGGTCAGATAAACGACGGCGTCAGCGACATCACTGACGCTGGAGATCGCACCCATCGATGATAGCGTCTTGAAGAAGTCCTTCGAGGTGTTGGCGTGCATTGGAGTGTCGACAATGCCGAGCCCAACTTCGTTGAAGCGAATGTTTTTTTGCGTACTCGCTCGCAACGCTGCGGGTGACGGCTTCGATACCGCCCTTCGTGATCATCGATACGGACCCCAGTGCGGCCAGCAAATCGGAGTCGATCCTCTGTGATCGCGGTCAGAGCAGGAGCGCGCTCCGTGCTTGGAGGTGCAGGGCATTACGGTCGTTACGGCACCCGCGCGACTTACGATATGTCGTGAGCTAAGGAGGCGCAACGATGGGTAGATGACGAAATGTCGTGAGTTCCCTTTGGCTCGCTCTGACATCCCCTCGCGCTAAGTCTCCTTGTACTACGTAGATCAGCGATAAGCATCCGACCAGATCATTTGGCAATGAATGTGCAACTTCTACGACATCAGGGAATGAGATCCCCGCAGCTCCAGTGAAAGAGGTTCGGCGGATGAATCGGTAATCACAATTTGAGAAGTAGATCACTCACCTCCGAGAGATTCTCGGGCTCAGAGCTCGATTAACGGTTTCCGTCGCTAGAAGCAATCAGAGTTCCTACCCGCATCAGATCGCGCTGTTTCCCTCGATCTGGCAGGGTTGACTGCGATCGGAGATGCAATGAACACGTTCAAGAAACCAATGACAACGCACCCTATCGAAACGGAAGGCCTGGGATCGCAAGAGAACTTCAGAGCCCGTCGCCGGGCTTTCCGCACTCTGCATGAGGCAGGCTGTTTCGTGATTCCGAATCCGTGCGACATCGGCTCTGCACGGTACCTGCAGCAGCTCGGATTCCCCGCGCTGGCGACGACCAGCGCGGGCTTCGCGTTCTCGAAGGGGCTTCCTGACTCCGAAGTTGCGCTCACTTGTGAGCGTAACCTGGCATACATTGCCGATATCGCGGGCGCGGTCGATGTTCCGGTCAATGCGGACTTTGCGTCCGGCTATGGAGAGTCACCGCAAGACGTGGCCGGTAATGTCACACGCTGCATCGCGACCGGCGTCGCGGGACTGTCGATCGAGGATGCAACTGGCGATCCATCGTCGCCGCTTTACGAGCTGCCGCTCGCCGTCGAGCGTGTGCGCGCTGCGCGCGAGGCGATCGATCAGTCCCGTGCCGACGTCCTGCTGACGGCCAGGGCAGAATGTTTCCTTGTTGGCCATCATGATGCGCTTCGCGAGTCGGTCCGGCGTCTGCAGGCATTCGCTGAGGCGGGGGCGGACGTGCTATTCGCGCCCGGCCCCCACGATCCCACAGCGATCAAAGCGCTCGTTGACGCGGTTCGGCCGAAGCCGATCAACGTCCTGGTGGTTCGGGACAGTGGCTTGAGCGTCGCCGACATCGCGGCGCTCGGCGTGCGACGCATCAGTGTCGGCGGCGCGTTGGCGCTTGCTGCATGGACCGGTTTCATGCGCGCAGCGCAGAAGTTGAAGTCGGAGGGGAGTTTCGCAGGCTTCACGAGCTTGGTGTCGTACGCCGACATCAACGGGTTCTTCGTGACCGACTACCGCAGGCGGCAGTCTGATGGGGGGCGATCGGCGGGGTCACCAAGCTGAGTATTCAAGGAGGCGACAGATGACAAGAGTGGATTACACCAAAGTGGCACCGGGGAGCGTAAAGGCAGTGTAACGCCCTCGAGTTCGTCAAGCGGTTCACATAAACCGGATCTCTCATCAGACCCCTAGGCTACGTGGAGGTGCGGTATGAAGAAGAACGAATTTCGAATCAGCGAAGGTGGGTGCGTCGACGTTCCGCTCGCACTTTGCTGTCCAAAGCGAGTGACGTGTGACTGAGACCGCACGCTCGACGCTGCTCTCAAACGCCGCGAATGCAGCGCTCATGTTTCCGGTGTTGAGTTCTGCGCAGATTGCACGGATTGCTTCGCACGGAGTGATTCGTCCAATCACCCGCGGCGAAGTGTTGATCGAGAATGGCCAAACCAACGTGCCGTTCTTTGTAGTGAAGGCCGGTGAGATCGAGGTCATTCGCCCATCGGCACTGGACGAGATTCTGGTCGCGATTGTCGGGCCGGCTCAGTTCACCGGTGACATCAGCATGATCCTCGGTCGCCCCGCGCAGATGCGCCTCCGTGTGAGTGACTCTGGCGAAGTCGTCCAACTGACACGCGACCAGATGCACGCCCTCATTCAAACCGACGCCGAAATCAGCGAAGTGCTGATGAGAGCGTTGATCCAACGACGGGTCGCGGTGGTTGCGCAGGGGATCGGTGACGTGCTGCTCATCGGCTCCGTCGGGTCCAGGGCAACGCTACGAATCAAACAATTCTTAACGCGCAATGGCCACCCCTTCAAGTACCTCGATCTTGATCGGGACGTCGATGTACGGCAATTGCTCGATCGCTTTCACGCGGAGCCGGCGGAGATACCTGTCGTGATCTGCCGCGATGAGGCGGTGTTGAAGAATCCCAGCAATCAGGAGATCGCCGACTGTCTCGGCTTCAATATGGGGATCGATCGCACCCAGCGGCGCGATGTCGTCATCGTTGGCGCCGGACCAGCGGGTCTTGCGGCCGCCGTTTACGCGGCTTCCGAGGGACTCGATGTGCTGGTTATCGAGGCGAGCTCGCCTGGAGGACAAGCGGGCTCGAGCTCGAGAATCGAGAACTACCTTGGATTTCCAACAGGGATTTCAGGGGGAGAGCTGGCCGGACGCGCCTACGCCCAGGCACAGAAGTTTGGCGCCGAGGTCATGATCGCGAAAGGCGCCGCGGAGTTGGCCTGCGAACACAACGCCTACGGCGTGAGACTCGACGACGGCGTGACCATCCCGGCTCGCACAGTGGTCATTGCCACTGGGGCTCGATACCGTAGGCCGTCGCTCGCGAATCTCGGTCAGTTCGAAGGTGTGGGTGTCTACTACAACGCGACTTTCATGGAAGCGCAGCTCTGCGACGGCGATGAAGTCATAGTCGTAGGCGGAGCGAACTCGGCCGGCCAGGCCGCGTTGTTTCTGGCGCAGACGGTGAGACGCGTGCATCTGCTCGTCCGCTCCAGCAGTCTTTCGGCGAGCATGTCGCGATACCTGATTCGGCGTATCGAGGAGACCCCAACAATCCAGATCAAGACGAGAACCGAAATCGTGGCTCTTGAGGGAAACGGACATCTAGAGCGTGTGCGGTGGCGCGACGGCACGGGCGCGGTAACGAATCAAAATATTAAGCACGTATTCTTGATGACGGGCGCAGAAGCCAACACCGGTTGGCTGAATGGCCGTGTCGCGCTCGATACGAGAGGTTTTATCAAGACCGGATGGGACCTCACGCAGGAAGATCTCGCCGCTGCCCATTGGCCGCTCGACCGCTCACCATATCTGCTCGAAACCTCACTTCCGGGCGTGTTCGCCGTGGGTGACGTTCGGTGCGGCAATGTCAAACGCGTGGCATCGGCAGTCGGTGAAGGATCGATCGCGGTTTCGTTTGTCCATCGCGCGCTTGACCGCGCGATTTGATTTGCACTCTTTGTAATCGAACGAACAATTGTGAGCACTCTGATGACCGGAAGCTGATGAAGATTGAGACTGCGCGGCTACTATTTCCGTATCTTCACCACGCTTAACGAAAACGCTGAAATCTAAGCCTGAACGAGGCAACGCTAAAATGGAAGGGCTCATGAATCAATGCGCCACATCGGTCCCAAATCACTGCCCAACCCAGGCGCGAGCCGGAGTGGCAATCGATGCATCGCTGAACCCCTCAATGTATGCTCGGATGTTTCCCGAGTTGCCGTCTTTTCAGGCCGACGAGCAATTCCTTCACGCACTCGGTCGTGGGGGCGGTCTCTGCGATTGCGGTGACGTCGATGACTCCCCCTCCTCTCTGGGGGACACTGCGGCTGGTTGGCCTATCTTCGGCCAATTCGTGGCTCACGACATAACAGCTGACCGCTCCATTTTGCGATCTCATACCCAAACTGCAGAATTACGCAATGCACGCAGCCCGCAACTCAACCTTGAATGCCTATATGGTGACGGGCCGACCGGTCATCCATTCCTCTACCGGCGTGACGATCCAGCGAAGTTCCTGCTTGGCTTGGACGAAGCGGACCTCCAACGAAATTCAGAAGGCATCGCGATTATCAGTGACCCGCGCAACGATTCGCACATGCTCATGTCGCAACTGCATCTCGCCATGCTCAAGGCACACAACGCGTTTGTCGATGAAGCTCGGCTCGCGGGAGTAGCGAACGATCGCGTGTTTGAAGAAGCGGCTCGGCAGATGCGGTGCCACTATCAATGGATTGTTCTCAACGAATTTCTACCTACGCTCGTCGGGCGGTCGCTTGCAGACGAGGTGCTTCGAGAAGGCCCGCAATGGTTTCGCTCGAGTCATGGCGCATTCATACCGCTCGAGTTTGCTGACGCAGCCTACCGGTATGGCCACTCTCAGATTCGCCACCGCTACCAATTGAACTTGCATAGTGATCCCATACCGCTCTTTCCTGATCTCCTGGGATTCCGTGAGGTACCGCGTCAGCGCACGGTCGACTGGAGGCTGTTCTTCGACGCGCCCGGTTCGACATCCGCCCAGCGATCCAAGAAGATCGATGGAAAGCTTGTGCGAGCACTCATTAAGTTGCCAGTAGCCGTCACCGGTGAGTGCGAGATCGAAGACTATCATTCACTCGCCGTGCGCGACCTGCAACGGGGACAAGGTGTCGGGCTACCGTCTGGCGAGGCCGTAGCCCGCCATATCGGAATCGCGCCGCTCAACGCGGAGCAGGTCGGCCTCGCTCCCATGGGTTGGCGTGGTGAAACTCCTTTGTGGTACTACGTTCTCCGCGAAGCTGACGTCTGTACGGGTGGTCATCGTCTTGGTCCAGTTGGCGGCCTGATCGTGGCAGAGGTTTTGATCGCACTTATCGATGCAGACGCGACATCGTTTCGCCGGAGCCATGAGGAATGGCGGCCTCGAAAAAGACTTACCGAGTTGCTGGCCCCTTAATGGCGAACGAGACTGTTGCGCTCCTCGGTGAAGCGCGCCAAACTATTTTGCCGCAGTACAAAGACCCCGTTAACCTAATGAATGTGACGAACGGTGGCACGCTGTCGTTCCTTGGGCTCCTACGCTGTTTCGGTCTTTTTTGCCATGAATTTTTCCGAGTTCCAAACGACTGACCCCGAATCGGCAATGCGGGCTATTCGACGAAATCCAGAACGATTGACCGATGTCGTAAGGTTCTTTGCCCGGAACACAACCCGTCAGAGGAGATTCGACCTCTGGCTCTGGTCTTGGCTCGTATTTCTCTGCGTTCCCCTTTACGGGATTGACCGTGATCGCAGCCTCAACCAGCTCTACCACACTGCCTGGACCCATCTGGAAGGAGCGCCGGGTGAGGTACGCGCGTTGGCCCAAACCGCGGACGGCTATTTGTGGCTAGGGACTGCAACTGGATTATTTCGTTTCGATGGAATTCGATTCGAACCCTACAAACCGCAATCCGGGCAGGCCTTTCCCCAACGTAGCATTTCCTCTCTATTCGCCGAGCCAGACGGCGGCCTATGGGTGAGTTATTGGTACGGAGGGGCCAGTTTCATTAAGAATGGGACAGTGACCGAGTACGGGAAGGAGGAGGGGCTTCCTTCCCGTCCAGTGTTGGCCTTCGCGCGTGACCGGAAAGGGGTATTTTGGATAGCAGCAGGGAAAGATGGGCTCGCTCGACTCGAGGGCTCACGTTGGAGAAAGATTGGTCCTGAATTAGGTTTCGCAGGACCAGCCAACACCGTTTTCGTAGATCACACCGGCACGGTTTGGGTGGGGACGCCGACCAGTGTCGTATATCTCATGGAGGCGGGAAACCGTTTTCAGATAGCTGCACAGGGCTTGGCAGCTGTCTATAATTTTGCCGAATCGCCAGACGGCAAATTGTGGATGGCCGAAACGGGCTACGGGGTACGGGCTGTTCCGTTGCCAGCAAAAAGTCATGGAAAGCCGAGCCCGGCAATCTTTGTGGGATCTCAGGCAATCACATTTGACAAGCAAGGAAGTCTTTGGATTACCAGCTTGGGCGGTGGAATCCGTCGAGTTCCGTATCCCGAGCATCTGCATCAAACGCAGACAATAAGTCCGTCTGCGTGGCAGTTCCACAATTCCGAGATCGAGGCGTTCACGCAAAAGGATGGTCTTACAAGCGATTACATATATAGCGTGCTCGAGGACCGCGAGGGCAACGTATGGATCGGCGCGAGCGGCGGATTAGATCGATTCCGTGAGAGTCCCGTCGTTTCAGTGCCTCTTCAGCCAATTTCTTACCGTGGTGCTTTGCCGATCCCATCATTGCACTCTTTTACAACGAGCGCGCTGGCAGTGGGCGACCAAGGGTCGCTTTGGGCTGCCGGTGTGGGACCTCAGCTCCTGCTGAAGATTCAAAAGGACAGCATCGCGACGCAACTGCGCGACCATCCGGCTGAATGCGCCTATCGTGATTCAAATGGAGTTGTCTGGTTCGCGACGCCCTATTCCGTTTTCCGTCTTTCAGACGAGCGTTTGGACGCGATTGGTCTGAAGCAAGGAGCAATTACTTATAACTACGATGGCGCCGAGCCTGATGGGCAGGGACTGACACTGCGCCGCCGCGATTTGCCAACAGCAGGTGGGATCACTCCGAATCCCCGACCGCGCGTTAAAGCTCTCACTGAGGACTCTTTGGGCAGGCTGTGGATATCGATGGAGTCCGGAACCTTTCGATTAGAGCGGGCCGGTTGGACAAGCCTCGAGAGCTTGGGAGGTCCGCAGGGCACCGCAACTGCAGAGTTCACTGATTCGCAGGAGCGAATATGGTTCGGGTTCGCGAATATGGTCGCGATGCTGGACGGAGACGGAGTCAGGATTTTTTCTGGGAAGGACGGCGTTCAAGTCGGAGCCGTTACATCGATCCAGGGCAAAGGAACGAAGATTTGGATTGGTGGCGAGTTGGGATTAGAGTTTTTTGATGGCAGCCGTTTTCACCCAGTACATCCATCGGATGGCAGCGCCTTAGGCGGCGTTTCAGGAATCGTTGTCGCTCCTGAAGATGGCTTATGGTTTTCAGAAAATCGGGGAATCATTCACATTCCCGAAGCTCAGCTTCGACAGGTGGGCTCCAGTAAAGTGGAATTCGAGACCTTCGGTTTCCTAGACGGGTTGACCGCAGACCTCAGGGGCCCCCTCTCTTCACCGTCGGCTGTACAAACAACAGACGACCGCATCTGGTTCGCCACAACAAATGGGGTAGCTTGGATCAATCCGAAGCGTATCGTACGGAACGCAGTGCCTCCGCCAGTATTGATCGAGTCTGTTATTGCTGACGGTAGGAAATACGGGATCTCAACTTCTTTGAAGTTGCCGCCACGAGCTGGAGATGTGCAAATCGCCTATACGGCTACAAGTCTCACTGTTCCCGAACGGGTTCGCTTTCGCTATAGGCTTGAAGGACAAGATAAGGAGTGGCAGGATGCAGGAACGCGCCGGGAGGCTTTCTACACAAACCTCGATCCGGGACCTTATCACTTCCGTGTGATCGCATGTAACAACGACGGGGTCTGGAATGAAGCTGGAACAGTGCTGGATTTTGTTGTGCTGCCGGCGTTCTACCAAACGGTCACATTCAGAATTCTCTGTGTCCTCGCCCTAGTGGCGGTTTTGTGGTCGCTCTACCTGCTGCGGGTCCGCAGCATCGAGCAACGTCATCTCGAACGCAATCGCGCTGAAGAAATGCTTCGGCACGCCCGGGCAGAGCTTGCACACATGAACCGAGTGAGTACCATGGGCGAACTGACCGCCTCGCTGGCGCACGAAATCAAACAGCCGATTGGGGCGGCTGTCGCAAATGCGGAAGCGTGCTTGCGACTACTCAATCGTAATCAGCCCGATCTGCCGGAGGCACGCGAAGCTGCCATGGAGATGGCGAGAGATGCTCGGCGTGCAGCCGATATCATCGACCATGTCCGATCTTTGTTCCGAAAGGATTCGTCACACCAGGAAATAATTGACCTAAACGAAGTCATCCAAGAGATGGTTGTGATGCTCCAGAAAGAGGCAAATCGACATTCCGTTACGATGCGTACCAATCCTTCCGAAGGACTTCCCAAGGTGATGGCGGATCGTGTGCAGATACAGCAGGCATTGATGAATCTCATGCTCAATGGGATTGAGGCCATGGGGGACACGAGCGGCGAGCTCAGCATCAACTCGCAGTTGAGGGACGACGGTCAAGTGCTGATCGCGGTCAGCGATACCGGCGTGGGGCTGCCCACTGAAAACGCCGACGAGATCTTTAATGCGTTCTTTACCACCAAGTCGCAAGGCACCGGTCTGGGCTTGGCGATCACTCGTTCCATTGTCGAGTCGCATGGCGGCCGTATCTGGGCCACCGCGAACTCCGGACCCGGGGCAACGTTTCAATTTACGCTGCCGATCAGACAGGCAGGAGCTGCATGACCTCTCCCGATACTCCTACTGTGTTCATTGTTGATGATGATGCCCGCATGCGCGCGGCCACGCAGCGTTTATTAAGGACAGTAGGTTTGCATTCCGAGTCGTTTGCTACGCCGGAGGATTTTCTACGGCGCAAGCTTCCAGATGGTCCCAGTTGCCTTTTGCTAGACGTGCGACTCCCTGGAATGAGTGGTTTGGAGGTCCAACACAAATTAATTGAAGCGGGAGCGCAGATCCCTATCATTTTCATCACGGGCCATGCAGACATCCCAATGACTGTGAAAGCAATGAAGTCAGGAGCAGTGGAATTTTTGCCAAAGCCTTTCCGGGATCAGGATCTGATAGATGCGATTCAGCTGGCTCTGAAGCGTGACAGCGAAACAAGGCGACAGCAGAACGAGATTGCGGAATTGAAAGCACGCTACGCGAAGTTGACCGCACGCGAGCGCGAGGTAATGCGACTGATAGTTTCAGGTATGCTCACAAAACAGATCGCCTCGACACTTGGTACGACCGAAATCACTGTGACGGTGCAGCGTGGGCAAGTAATGCACAAGATGCAAGCCAACTCCCCCGCTGAACTGGGAAGAATGGCAGAAAAGCTTAAGCTGCCGACAACGGCTAGCCCAAACGGCTGAGGACCTTTCCCAACTCGCTTTACTCGATCGCCTTTATACATACATATCGGTACCCTTATCACAATCCATAATTGCGTTCGACGGATAACTGATCAATCCTGTACCTGTATGGCTAGAGAGAGGCAGGAAAAAATGGTTGCAGTTATCGAAGACGACGAATCGTATCGAGTCGCCGTCCAACGTTTGCTGAAGTCGACAGGCTTTTCAGTGCAATCGTTCGCCTCTGCGGAGGATTTCTTGAATTCTGGCCAGCAACACGAAACTGGGTGTCTGATCAGTGATATCAGAATGCCGGGGATGTCAGGGCTAGAGCTCCAGTCCAAGCTGAATTCTGATCATTGCCGGATCCCGACCATCTTCATCACCGCACACGGCGACGAAAAGATGCGCCTGCAGGCAATGCGAGGCGGTGCCGTGAAATTTCTCGCGAAGCCTTTTGACGGCGAAACTCTACTTGAGGCTGTTCGAGTGGCCCTGAACGGTTGAGAGCTGATCCTTGTTGCCGGCACAGACTTAGTGGAAGGTATTTGTGAGCTCTCTCACGAGACTTCGGTGTGACGAACAAGACGAGAGAGACCGCGAATTTGCCCAAATCGTAGGCAGTAGCACTGCTCTGGAGTCTGTACTCGCCGAAGTTGAGCGCGTAGCACCAACTGATTCCACCGTGCTGGTCCTGGGAGAAACCGGTACAGGCAAAGAGTTGATCGCGCGCGCTATTCACAACATAAGCTCACGCTATGGACATCCATTCGTGAAGTTAAACTGCGCAGCCATTCCCTTCGATCTGTTGGAGAGTGAGTTGTTTGGGCACGAGAAAGGTGCCTTTACGGGGGCCGTAGCACAAAGAGTGGGCCGCTTCGAAATGGCTGATACCGGCACTCTCTTCCTAGACGAAATCGGAGACTTACCGCTAGCCCTGCAACCGAAACTCTTGCGCGTTTTACAGGAGCAGGAGTTCGAGCGGCTGGGCGGCGGCCGCACACATCGCATCAACATCCGTCTCTTGGCTGCCACTCATCGCGACCTGGAGCAAATGGTCGCACGCGATGAATTCCGCGGCGATCTTTACTATCGGCTGAATGTATTTCCTGTCGCAATACCGCCCCTTCGCGAGCGCCGGGATGACATACCTCAGCTGGTCCTGCACTTCGTAGAGGAGTTCTCCAGGCGTATGGGGAAGCGAATTGAGCATATACCAGAAACAACAATGAATGCATTCTCTACATACCATTGGCCCGGCAATGTGCGAGAACTCCAGAACCTGGTTGAACGCGCCGTGATCCGATCGGATAATGGAGTGCTTCCGAACCCGCTGTCGACATCACAGTCCTCTTGGAGCTCTGCCCTCAAACTCGGGGCGGATCCTCTATCGGCGGAGGAATCTGGCAGGAGAATAGAAGCGGAAATTATGTCCGAGCCGCGGTCCATGGATTCACTCGAGGATGTACAACGCCAACATATTCTGCGAGTGCTCGAGAGAACCGGCTGGGTGATCAGCGGACCTAACGGCGCTGGAGCTATTCTCAATGTCCATCCCAATACACTTCGCAGTCTGATGAGCAGGCTGGGGATTCGGCACCAGGAAGTGCCACGCACTCGACGTGAGTTTTCTCAGCCGGTGCCCGACGCGTGTCCTGACTAAGGCCATCCTCAAGTTCGACAATCTTGCGACGATCCGCTGTGACCATGGTCCGGAGATATCCAGTCGCCATTTTCTGGCATGGACAATCGAGCAAACGACCGACGTGGTCCACATCGGCCCTGGCATGCCCACGGCGAACTCCTTTATAGGAAGCGTCAATAGAAGATCCGTGACGAGTGTTTGAATACCGGCAGGTTCTGGATCTTTTCGATGCGCGCCAGGATATCGGAATCTTGTGCCCGGGCTCATGGGCCTCACTCCGCGCTGAGCTACAAACACAGCACGAGTTGAACTGCGGTGAATAGTTGCTTGCCGTCCTCAGTGAGCACCATGGTTGAGAACCAACCACCGCGTCAAGACAACCATGACGGTTTCCGCTTTGCCCCGGCGGCAGCTATCGCCCAATTCCGCACGTCTTTTGCGACGCACGATATGTCGTGAGAGAGAGGGCGTCACGATGGGCGGATGACGAAATGTCGTAAGTTGTCTTGAGCGCTTCTGATCATCCACTCGCGCCAGGTTCCTTTGTTCCAGCCAGATAGCCGTTAGCAGCGATGTGCATTCGTTTGGCAAGGCGTGTGCATTCTTTTAAGGCATTAGGAAATGAGAACCACAACTCATAAGGCAGGAGAAAGCTAGCGATGAAAAAGATTCTGTTCATATTGTTCCTGGCATGCAGCCCGCTGATTGCACAGGATGCAAAGGTGACCCCGCTTATGTCGAAGGATTTGGCGGACTACAGTGGTAAAGAAGGCCTGATGATCAACGTCGAATATCCGCCAGGCGCTTCGGACCCCATTCATCGGCACAATGCTCATGCGTTTCTCTACGTGCTCGAGGGATCCATCGTAATGCAGGTCAAAGGTGGAAAGCCTGTCACCCTGACACCTGGACAGACCTTCTATGAAGGTCCTAATGACATTCACGTTGTTGGTCGCAATGCCAGCAATACCAAACCAGCCAGATTCATCGTTTTCCTGCTCAAAGACAAAGATGCGCCTGTTCTGATTCCGGTCAAGTAGGTTTGGCGGATGCATCGCTAACCACAACTTGAGAAGTAAATACTCATCTCCGATAGATCTCGGACTCAACCTGCTCGATTGCGGGCATCACGAAAGGACAGTCATGAAAATCGTAGTCATCGGCGGCACTGGACTCATAGGATCAAAGCTCGTCAAGAAGCTTCGTGAGCACGGGCACGAAGCGGTAGCGGCATCACCCAATACCGGCGTCAACACGCTGACTGGTGAGGGATTGGCCGAAGCGCTGAAGGGTGCATCGGTAGTCGTAGACGTATCCAATGCCCCCGTATGGGAAGACGCGGCTGTGCTGAATTTCTTTGAGACGTCAACCCGTAATCTTCTTGCCGCTGAAACAGTTGCAGGTGTGAAACATCACGTTGCGTTGTCGGTCGTAGGAACCGAACGTCTGCTCGAAAGCGGCTACTTCCGTGCAAAGATCGCTCAGGAAAAGCTGATCAAAGCTTCATCCATCCCTTACTCGATCGTCCGCGCGACGCAGTTTTATGAATTCGTCAAGGGCATTGCCGATTTCTCCACCAAGGGCAACGAGGTGCACCTGCCCACTGCACTTATCCAACCTATGGCCGCTGACGATGTCGCGAGTGCAGTAGGCCGAATTGCGACGAGTTCACCGGTGAATGCCATCGTGGAAGTGGGTGGGCCGGAACAATTCCGCCTCGATGAACTTATCCGGCACGGCCTGGCCGCATACAAGGACCCGCGAAAAGTTGTCGCTGACCCGCAGGCAACGTACTACGGCACAAAGCTGACTGAACGCGCACTCGTTCCCGAAAGCAACGCAAGTCTTGGCAAGATCCGATTCGACGAATGGCTTGCCCAACCTGTTTCGGCTTAAAAAAGTAGTCTTCTTTGTTTTCGGAGCCGGCACGCGAAGCGTAACGGTAGCCTCTCGTGCCGGGCTTGACTGCGGTTGGAGCGGAGGAAAATCCGTTGGCGAGGTCGCCGGCAGTCATAAGATGGCATCCCTGCCCGGACCGTCATTGCGCAACCCCCGATTCAATGCCATGGAGGAAATCATGCTGGGGATCGAACAAAGCGTTGGAGTCAAGGATGCGATGATCACGGCCTTTTGGGATGTTTTCTGTCAAGACACCAGTCTAGAGGCTGAGATCTCGGAGGTAATAGCAACAGTCCGAGTGTCAGAGTCTGCCTTCTATGAAGAATTTCAATCAAAAGAAGATCTCGTCTCAGCATTTCTGAAAGATCGCCATGTCATCTGGATGCGCTGGTTTGAGAACGAGATCGAGGCGAGTTACAAAGCCACTGGCGGCGGCCTGGAAATCATTGCTGACGTTTTACAGGCGGGGTTCGAAGATCCGAAGTGTTTTGGTTGTGCTTTTATCAATATCGTTACCGATGGAGGCGACTTCGACAATGAACCTTTTGTAATCGCCAGAGAGCAGAAGGAACACTTGGGACGGTTTATTGAACAGCTTGCCGTAAAAATGGGTCTCCAACAGCCGGATATGGCCGCATCTGCGGCTGTTCTTGTAATCGAACGAACGATCGTGCGCACTCTGAGAACTGGAAGCCTGGCAGAGGTTCAGACTGCGCGGCTACTCCTTCAGTGTCTTCAGCACGCATGAGTGAACACACATTCGTTCCTGAAGAGGATGCGAAGCTTGGTAAGTGCGATTTGGAGATTGGGAAGAGAGGAAAACACAATGGCAATCGAGAGCCATAGCGACGAAGTAATTCCAACATATGACGAGTCTTACTACGAGGCACTTGCAAGTGAAGAAGAGATATACCTTGAAGAAATAGAAGAAGAACTACGTTCGGAATTGATCTCGGATGCGCCACAGAACGATCGCCCACAACCAGACGATGGTGAGGAGCTTGAAACAGCATTCGAATCGTATCGAGAGGCGCAGGCAAGTCTATTTCAGGAATGAGGATCACGACAGATGTCGCTTCAACTCACAGCTGGGCGCATGGCCGCATTCTCTGACGGCGTGATTGCCGTCATCATCACCGTCATGGTACTCGAGCTTAAGGTTCCAGCCCACGATCTGCAGGACCTGGATGCTATTCGCAAGACACTCCCGATGCTCGTGATCTATGCTCTTAGCTTTGTGGAAGTGGGCATCTATTGGGTCAATCATCACTACATGGTTGATGATGTGGAACAAGTCAGTCACGGCCTGCTCTGGGCCAACCTGGGTTTTCTATTCACACTGTCGCTGACCCCATTCGGAACCGCGTGGGTCGGCGAACGCGGTCTTACTCCGTTCGCTTTGTCGCTCTATACGATCTGTTGCGCACTCCCGGCGGTTTCCTGGATTGTGCTCTCGCTCGTGGTTCGACACCGAACTTATATCCCTCTTGCCGGCAGTCCGATGAAGCAGGCAGCTTCCTCGGCCGTTTATGTAGGAGTCATTCCGATTTCTTACCACTCGCTTACAACTGCGATGGCGATGCTTGCTGCTGTTGCGATTTTATGACTTATCCCACCAAAAAGGGTCATGGAAATGACGCGTGCCAAAAGGATCCATCAACATAGTTAGTGACTGAAAGTTAGGTACGTAACGGATGGCAGGCGGTAAGTAGGTGATCATGGACGTATATAAGGCAGTCAGAAGCCGACGGGCGGTGCGCGCATTCACCGACGAGCCTGTGTCGAGGGAGGTGATGGAGCGCGTGCTGTCCGCCGCGGCTTGGGCGCCTTCCGGATCGAATATCCAGCCGTGGCATGTCTACGTGCTGACCGGCGGCCCGCTTGTCGAGCTCAAGAGGCGCGCCGGCGAGCGCGTGGCCGCAGGCGACCCCGGGGACGAGCGGGAGTACGAGATGTACCCGCCTGCACTGAAGTCCCCGTACCACGAGCGCCGAGCCGCCTTTGGCAAGCAGCGCTACGGCGCACTCGGTATTTCGCGCGAGGACCAGGAGGCGCGCCGGAGGATCGCGGCCGCGAATTGGAACTTTTTCGGCGCGCCTGCCGGGCTGTTCTGCTACATCGACCGTGACCTGGGCCTGCCCCAATGGGCCGACGTCGGCGAGTATCTGCAGACCGTCATGCTGCTGCTCCGCGCCGAGGGGCTGCACAGTTGCCTGCAGATTGGGTGGTCGGTGTATCGCAGGACCGTCGCGGAGGTCCTGTCCCCCCCGGATGAGCTCATCCTCTATAGCGGCATGTCGATCGGGTTCGAGGACGTCTCGGTGCGTGAAGACCATACGGGCCGGGCGCCCCTCGACGAGACGGTCATGTTCGTCGACAGTTTAGTTGCTCGCCTCCCGGAAGGTGAGAACCCAAAGTGGCAATCCGATCATACCTAACGAGTTTCTGTTGTTCTTGGTGAGGGACAAAGGCGCTCCACGGTTGTGCCCGCCAAGTAAAAGCAGCGATCGCGATATCCGCCCATCGCAGCCGTGCGGCAGCGTGCAATGGCCAGCAGCACTTCTCGGTGTTGCCAGTTCATCCACTTGCGGCTGTGCTCAAGAAATGCTTGTCCGGCACAGCGAACACATGTCGGCCATCTCCAGCAGAGGCCGGCTCATGAACTGTGCATCGGTCCTCCTTGCGCAGAGAACGTAAGTGCATCGAGAGGGCTAGCTGTTGCGCTAAGATGCCGCTGGGACAGATGCAGATAGATCGTCGTTTCCTCAAGGTCGCGATGACCGAGCTGCATCTGGATGGCGCGCAGGTCAGCATCGGCTTCCAGAAGATGCGTGGCGAAGCAGTGCCTCAAGGGGTGTGCGGCTGAATGTGCCTGTCCCCGAGTCCGGCGCGGCGAGCCGCGGTCCAGCATATGTTCCATATCGTCTTGTCGGAGATCGGCTGGTCCACTCCCCGATGGCCGCTGCTGCTCGGAAACAGGTAGACGCGAGGGCGCCTGGAGCGCCAGTAGACGCGCAGGGCATCGAGCAGCTTCGGACTCAACATGAAATCGCGGTTCTTGCGCCCCTTGCCTCCCTGAATATGGACAACCATGCGGGGCTGTCGATGTCGCTGACTTTCAACGTCAGAATACCGTCAAGCCTGTCCCCTTACTGTGTTCCCGATCCTCGTTCCAACATTTGATCTTGGATCAAATGGTTCCGATGGGCTGTAGGGAGCTTCTTTGTACTTTCGTGAAAGTGTCCCGCGGCAATTGTGCAGCAGGTTGCCGCACAATTGCTGGGGACGTAATGAAGGAGTTCGGGCCGATCCCAGACGGATCAGCCCACTGGCCACTCGTTGTAATGTTGCCCGCATTTTGCCCGCAAACACCGCCCATTGTGCCGGTTTTGCCGACTCAGCCGACTCGTAAGTGCTGTGCCGTCGATAATTTGTGGTTTGAATGGCATGGAAGAGGTCGTCGGTTTGATCCCGACCAGGTCCACCAATAAACCCAACAATTAGCGGATTCGCAGACCCGGCTTTGCGCTTCCCCGCTGGGGCAACTCCAGCATGAGCGCACGGAATTCCGTCACTTCCAACGGTTCCGTGACCCGCTTCTTAGTCTGGCCAGGCTTGCTTGTGAGCCGATTCGCCATCGTTACGAACTGCCTGTACGTCCCTTGGTAGCCAACGTCTCGCAATATCCGCCAAACAGCTTTCCATGGCAGTCCGATTTCTGAGATGGCCTTCAACTCCGCGGTAAGCCTCCGCAACTTAGTTAGGGGAAGCAGTGCCGCGAGTAAATCTAAGGGGTAAAGATTGGCGTCTCTTAAACCGGCTTGAGCGAGTGGGCTGCGCCCTTTTCCCACTCCTGCAGCATGCGCTCGCCAATGTCTGCGAAGTCCTGATGTTCTTTCACATAAGCACGCACTTCATTCGAGATACTGTCAATTGCTTCCGCGATGCGCTCCAGGATGCCTCTAATCTGCGACGGCGAGCCGCCGATTCGTGTTTCACCGAGGCGTTGAAGGTCTTTTGTGGCCGGCCACCGGGTGCTTCCGTTGAGTGTCAGCGCCATGCTGTCTCTGGGCAGGTAAACGGCGGTTGTAACCAAGTCGTAGACCGGCGCCAAGCGGGCCTCACCAAGTACATCTTCATAAACGATTCCGAAATTCTTCAGATGCGCGTCGCCGTTGCGCAGCGCGCAGTTAAGGGCGATTAACGTGAAGAGCTTTTCGAGATCTGTGTAGACGTGAGGCGAGTTCGCGAATTGCTGGAAGCGTTTAAGGATTGAGGTTTCATAGCTGCCGCTGTATTTTTGATCGGTGCGCCGTGCATTGAGCACACAGAAATCTTCAAAGCCACGGTACGTTCCGTCGAGGCGAAGGTCGAAGCGGTCGATTACCAGCGTGCCGCCATCATCGGAGAGTTGGAATGGGGGAACGTCGAGCCCGCATTTCTTCGCAACTTTCAGGCAAAGGTACTCGTTCGCCGCCAGTTGCGGATATTCGTTCGGTTCCCAGAACTTCACGATATGCGTCGCACCCCGATAGCTCTGCGAGAGCCGCGCATCTTTATAATCGGCCGCGAAAGCTTGCTCATCACGGACCAGTACTTTAGGCTGAACCCCACTGATGCCGGAGAATGAAGCGAATCGCTCAATTAGGTAGCGAAACAAGTCGCCGCCGCGCCGACGCTCCAGAATTTCATCGACGGATTGGAAGGGAACATCTTCTTCGAGATTTTGCTTCTGGCCGGTGTAGCGGATGCGACCGACCTGTGAGCGGCCCACGATGGCCAGCAAATCAAAGTCATCAAACGTGCCGGTGGCTTTCGCAAACGTGAGCCGCAACCGTTCGCGCAGCACGCCCTCAGGGAGATTCATCTCGAAAATGGGTGGAAGACCAAAACGCATGTCCCAGGACGCGAGGCGCACCGGCATGGTTACGGAGACCGTGCGCTCTCCAATGGTTTCGGGCAAATAGAGGAACGTGCTGCCGCGATCGCCAGAGCGGTCGAGCAGTCCTGCCTCAGCGCCGTCGGTCCAGACTTTGATCATCGCGATCCTCTTCCATCAGTTCTTCCAGCGTTGGCCGACGCCCAGCCGATTCCTGGATATGGAGTTCCACTCCGAGGGCCGACAGGAGTCGGACAATCTTGGAGAGGCCCAGTTCCCCGAGACGACCATTCTCCAGCGCGTCGAGCGTGGAATGCCCGACCTTGGCCTGTTTCGCCAGCGCAGCCTGGCTGAGGCCCAGCGTTTTGCGTCGTGCGGCGATCTGCTCGCCTATAGAGGACAGCGTTAACAAGAACCCAATATATAAGGTAAATAGTAACCCGTCAATGGATTAACCTTATATATGAGGTATTATACGTCAGCCACAAACAACGAACCGGTAGCCCGCCTGGTGAAATCTGCCCGGATGAGTCGCCACGAATCGAACTACTCAAATCAAGATTCCCAACCTCTGGCTCCAGTTTGACGGTCAGTTGCACTTTCGAGCCCTATCTATTGGGAAGTCTAAATGACATGAAAAGAGCGCAGCAGGACGCAGAGCCCAATCGCCAGGACGACAAACGTTATACCTGCTTGGACGACGACCACAAGCCGTAACTTTCCGATCTGAGCTGTTTGTGCCTCGACGGCAGACTGCATATCTTCGATCTGGGCATTTAGATCACCCTTGACACCTTCAAATGTTTGAGCCAGAGACGGCAGAGCTTCTGATACGTATTTCGACGTGGCACTAAAGTCGCCGTCAAGTTTCTCTAGACGGCTCAGAATCTGGTCTAACTTGCGTCTACCCTCTGAAGCCTTTGCGGCCTCCGAGGATAGAGTTTCGTCCAGGATCTTCAATGCCTCGGTGATGGCGTAAACGGATTCCTCGGTAGCGATGCTCAGCTCGAATTGCGACACACCATCGACAATTATCCCTTCCGGTGGGGTGATGGCATCAGGACTCTCATGTTGCTCGGTGGTTCCTGGATCAACGCGGGAGGCTTCTTGACTCCCCTGTGGTTTGATTGCGGTATCGATCTCTTGTCCCACTCCAAAACCTATTGACCCCAATAATGCCGCAAGCGCAGCAGCCGGCAAACCGACTGCCCATCCCATGCTGGCAATACCAATTCCACCGATCGCAATCGCAATGATGGTGAACAAAATCGTGAGGGATACCTTTCCACCTTCCCGTCGAACTACTGCGTTCCCAAGCCGGACGACATCTCTTCGAAATGTCGTGTCCTTTTTCAGCTTGACGATGAATCGCCAAATATTCTTTGGACTTCCGAACTCTACTTGGTGGCGATGAAAAAGATTCTGAAACTCGTCAATATGGTTCTTGAACCTGCTTACAGTTTCCTTTGTATCGGCAAAAAATGACATGTTCTGAGCGGCCTCCGGTTGGGGCTACATTCGATGAAATCTACAATGGCGCCTATCATTACGTAATCTGGAACGATCAGTTCTATGATGATCCCAAGATCAACGGATGCACAAAGGAGTGCGGCGCACCCTGGGGACATTCAAAAGGGATGGTTGCCTGGAATGAAGCGGGCGAGGGATTTGTAATGCAGGTTTCCACGCCTTCGTGGCCAGCATCGGGCAGTGCCAGATCGCCGAGGACGACTGATGGCAACACGCTGGGCTGTGTGAAGGATGATGATGTCGAAGTCAGCCAACACTTTTTCGCCTTGCGGCTGTCCAAGGATGATCTGGTCAAGGTCCTGACGGCGCTTGGCAATGCGAGCGTGGTGACTGATCCGAAGAATCCTCAGATTGTGAGTAACGGTGGGCCACCCGATGTTCAGCAGTTGGTCGAAAATCTGGGCGTGCTCTCGAAGAGCGAGAGCTACTCATCCGTTCAGTTGTCAACGGGCGTCGAGTTGATCTCGAAGCCGTCACACTTGAATGTTCCGCCATGGCAAATGGTGTCCGCGATCCTCGGTGGCGTTCCGTTGCGAACTGCCACATGGTGGGCCTCCCCGGAGATCTATTCGACTACGGCAACCTCCGACATCGGCTGCTGGAGCAATTCGCTGGGCAAGCCGGGACCGGTCGAGATTGCGACGACGGGAACATGGCAGGGAAAGACATTCGGTCTGACCGGCGGCCTGGGCACGAATTTCAATCATGCGAAGCTCGGTGTGTCCACGTCCGATACGTATCACTACGCGATCTTCGGCGACATGAACCAGCAGGGCGCGATATCGGGAAGTGACTGCGGAAGTAGCCAGAACGGGCGAGGCGGCACGTTTTATGCGATCGACAATGCACAATTGTCTCAGAGTCTTACCAGTCTGATTTCAGGATCGACTGCGCCAACCGAGGCTCCGTCTAAGTAGGGTCGCACGCTGGCTTGTTTCGCGAGTTGATTTCTAAGCGGGTGGGGTTCAGTGGGGCAGTACTGCGTCGATATTCGCGATGTACTTGCGTGAGCGCTGCGCTTCGTCTGTATCGGGGATCAGGGCGATCACCGTGCTGAAGTGAAGACGGGCTTCCTTAAGCAATTCCGTGTTGCCGTTTCCGTTGTATTCTTCCGCATACACTATGCCCAGCCGGTAGTTGGCATAAGGGTCGTCGTGCACATAGGTCAGTGCTTTCTGGCATGATTCCGCCGCTTGCTGAAATTGCTTCTGCATCCATTGGCAATCGCAGATGCCTACGTCGGCCTGCGCCCGCAACTCACGCCAGATGTCTTGCTGGGCCGCTCGCTTTTTCTTTCCGACTCCGAAGAGGCTTCCCAGGAGGTAGTAATTGAGCTGACCTCCGAGGGCGCTGTTGAAGTTGCTGAGCGAGAGATACTGCGTGTATTCGACATTCGCCTCTGAGCATTGATTGGCCTGACGCAGCGATTCCGCGAGCCAGAGATGCGCTTCAGCGTTCGCCGGGGTGAATTTGACGGCGTTCCTTCCTGAGTCGATTCCCTGATCGAAAGTGCCTTTGCGATAGAACGCCTGCGATTGCAGATACCATGCCATGCCGTTTTTGGGATCGAGTTGAACGACGGCATTGGTCTGGCGTATAGCTTCGTCAAACCCTCCGGTGTCGAGCAGTGCGGCAGCATAGCTGAGGCGCGCTTCAGAGTAGTCCGGATCGATATCGATGGCGCGCTTCAGATAAACCTCTGCTTTTTCCGGATCGTAAAGCGCCTGCCAAGTGCGTCCGAGATAGAGCGCTGCTTGACTGTATTCGGGGTCGATCTGCAATGCTTTTTCGAATTCGACCGCCGCTGCCTTGTAATTGTCCGCGAATCCGCGCGTGTAGAGTTCCATGCCTTTGTTGAAGGGCACTTCGGCTGCGTGATCCTTGTGCCTAGCGATCAGGATGCGGATACTGACGGTTGTGTCCTGCCCCGGATAAATCTGCTCCTCGCGCGGACCATCTGGCTCATAGCCGAGATGGACGCCTTTGATCGTATGCGGTCCGGGAGCAATGCCGGGGAAACGCTGCGGCTTGGCCTTGTCGATGATCCCCAGACTCTTGTCGTCAAGCCAGACTTCAGTACCGTCCATGTTGGTCTGGATCACCATGGTGCCGTAGCGCGGAGTTCCCGGGCAATTCGGTCCGGTGCATTTTGCGGAGCGCCCCGGGTTGTAGGCCAGCACCATATTTGGGTCGAAGCTTCCACGATCTGAGGTTGGATTTTGCAGTGTCTTCGTTGCGAGACGCACGTTGCTGTGGACGTATTCAGCAAGTTCGTCCGCGGTCACGATGCCATCGCCCGAAGCGTCGGCTTCTCCCTGCAATCCGCGAATGACGTAATAGGTGAAGATTCCGTGGCCGCCGCCCCACTGTGGGCTCTCGAAGCTTTGCTCGCGATCGCGGCTGGCAGTGAGCGAAAACATGGAAGTATTGAGGTCGAGAAGACTGTGGTTCACTTGCGCGGTGTCATCTTCTGGTGTAATTGCTCCGCTATGACACGCATCGGTGATGAGAACTTTCCACTTGCCGTGAATCTCTGTGCCGATATCTTTGCCCAAGTCCTCCATCGGCATCGCTGTAGTCGAGAGGTGCGCGATGTCAACGTCAGTCGGTGCGAGATAGGCTTTGCCGCCTGCGATGAATCCGTGACCAGCAAAATAGATGAGGACGCGGTCTTGCGGTCCGGTGACCGATGGCAGCCATTGTTCGAGTTCCTTGCGCAGGTTCTGTAGCGTGGCCTGTTCATTGGTCAGCTTGTGCACGTTCTCGGCAGGGAAGTTGCCGCCCTCGGCGCTGATGAGCGTGGTGTAAACGTCTTCGGCGTCGCGGTCGGCGAACTGAAGTTGTGCTTTCGCAGGAAGGTGTGTGTAATGCGCGATTCCAACAACCAGAGCGTAGCTATGCGGAATGACTGGAGCGGCCGGAGTGGGAGGTTCGGGGGCGGATTCCTTTACATGTGTGAGGTCGCGATTTTGCTGGTCGGGTGGCGGTGTGGGATTTTGCGCCGCGCCAACGGCGCTCATGCCAAGAGCAAGTACCAAAGAAAGAATGCCGCGCATAGGTCCTACTTGTGTGCCAATCGAAACTCATAAATCAGCGGACCATTCTCTCCGCTGCTGGGGGCGACAACTGTGGTCGTCGGCTTGTTGATGACGGTGATGTCGCGCGCGCTGGTTCCGGGAATGGCCGGGAGCTGCGCGGGCAGAGGGTCATCCTTGCTTACGGCGTGTGGGCCGGCCATGACATCGATACACTCGCCGCGCGCGCGAAATACGGAGTCATCGCAACGCGGAAGCAGTTCAGCCGGAGCGCCCGGGGGCGGCGGTTCGGGAGGCAACGGTGCTGGTGTGGTCTTCGTCAGCCTTACCGGGCTGATGACGAAGTAGACGGTCTCGTATCCCGGAGGATCATCGACGCGAAACCACTCGCCCTGGGCAGGCGGAATCAGATATTCGATGTCGCGTTCGACGCGATTTGTGTCCTGCGCGTCTTTTCCGGGGTACAGGACAATGTACTTGCCCGACGTACTCTGATCCATAACGTAGAGGTAGCCGTCGAAGGACGGCTTAAAGCGGAAGCGTACCAGGTCGCCGGAACGAAAGACGTGCTGCGGACTGGTGACTTCAACGTTCTTGTCTTTCGTCTGACGCTCGACCCTGATCTCCATCCGAGGAGTCTGTTGCGCGTACAAAAGATTTTGGGAGACAGCGCTCAGTGAAAAGATCAGAGCCAATAGGGAGGCATGAAACAAGCGTCTTCGCATGATTTGATTCGCCCTCAGGGACGGACTTTCATTCATGATCCAGCACAAGAGGTGCGACGACCCTCGATCCATGCGATTCAGCAGAAAGTGAATTCACGACATAGACGGCTTTTTCACTTTGCTGGGTATCATCGTTGGCCGCTGTGTTTACCTGCTCCCGAACTGGAACCAGATCGCGGCTCTGGAGTTGTTGTACTAGCGTGTCGGTGATTTGGTTCGACGCTTCCAGCGTTTCGGAGGCAGAAGGCTGGGCCGGTTGAGTAGGCGCTGTTTTCTGATCCTTAAGTCCGAAGATTGCTCCGTCGAGATCATTGATGGGGTTGACGCTCAGCATGATGAACAGATGTTCTTTGCCTGCCTGCTTGTTCAACTCAAATGCGCCATCATTGGGAATCTCGTACACCTGGCCGGATTCAACGTAGTTTGAGCCTTGCGCCGCGTCTTGACTGGGGAAGATCGGCGACCATGTGCCGCTCGATCCTTGCTGGATGATGTAGAGATAGCCCGCATGATTGGCCATGATGCTGATCTTCACGTGATCGCCGCTGTGGAAGACCGTCGACGGCAGAACCTCAACGTATTTCCCTGAGGGATCGCGCTGCAGGAGTGTGTAGCGAAGCCCGATGCGGTCGCTCGTCAGGCTCACGAGGTGCGGTTGTGCGCCATAGCCGTTTGCCACAACCGTCTGCGGGTCGATGTGTTTCACGGATGTGGTTGTCGCAGACGTAGTGGTCTTTTTTGGTTTGGGGCTGGAGGGTTTTGCGGCCTTTGCGCCAGTTGTGCCGGGGTTGGGAGTGACGCCTCCGCTCACCAGGTCGCTGGCCGACCAGAAAATGTCACGTGCGCTCATGCCCGACGGCGGGCTTGATTCCTGACCAAGGGCGATTCCAGCGGCAAGAAAGACTGCAAAGAAGAGTGAACCACGCATAGTAAGTTACCGTCCGTGTAGTAAAGACTGTAAACGGGCCAAGGCGCCCGGTTTTGGAAGATCTCGCGCACAACGAAATCCTATAATCGCCGAACTCTGATCGGAGGGAAAACCTCTCCGTAAAAAGCTCTTGAAGAATCGATCGCCGTGCGGGGAAAAGCTCCCGCCTTTAATCGAGTACCACGTCTTGGAGAAGTCTATGCTCCCAAGCTGGACATGCATATCATCAAATTCACGCTGTCCGGCTGGAAATGTGGTTGCCGTCCATTCAAAGACATTTCCGGCCATGTTGAGCGCTCCGTAGGGACTCTTGCGATCCTGATAGGAATTCACCGGCTGCAGATCTGTGGGCACGCCATCGGTCCAGGGTTGCTGTCCCCAGGGATAGGGACGGCCATCGGTTCCTCTTGCAGCTTTTTCCCACTCCTCTTCAGTCGGCAATCGCTTACCGGCCCACGCGGCATATGCTTTCGCATCGTCATAGGTCACGCCGTAGACGGGATTATCAGGCTTCGCGGTGAAATCCGCCGATTTGGGAGCCTGATGCCCGGTGGCGTCTACGAAGCGCTTGTATTCCTGGTTTGAGACTTCTGTTTCGTCGACATAGAAGCCATTCAGCGCCATAGTTTGTCTCGGTCGCGGTGATTCGGGCGAGTCGTCTCCAAAAATGAAATTGCCCGCTGGCACCAGATCCATTTTGCCGTGAGCATCCTGGAACACTGATGGCGCTCCCGCCGGGATCAGGAACAATGCCAACAGGACAGCGATTACGCAAGCGCCTAAAGCAGCTGCAATCCATGGTAGTTTGCTTTTCTTGCGTGGGCTGTCGGCTGACGTAGATTCAACACGCGTCGGAACCCCTGCGGAAATAGGGACAGGTTGTTGTACTGGCGTTTCAACGGAAGTTTGAGCTCTGGTGACCTCGCGGGCGACCGTAGGAGCGGGTGTCTGCGAGGGCGTGACCGGCTGTGACAACTCAGCTTCGATGACGGGATTCAATTGAGGCCTTAGAGAGCCTGCTGCGGAAGATGCGCCCAGTGCATGCAGTTCCTCGAGCAAGGCTAGGGGGCTTTGATAACGGTCTTCGCGGCGCTTTTGCAGCAGTTTCTGAAGCAGCTTGTCGCACACCTCCGGAAGCGCCGGATCATAGCTCAGGACAGAAGGCGGGGGCGTTGAAATGTGTGCGATCTGAATTGCTGTAACAGATTCGTTGTCGAACGGCCGTTGGCCGGTGAGAAGCTCGAAAAAGACAACGCCGAGAGAATAGAGGTCGCTGCGAACATCACACCCTTCGCCTCGAATCTGCTCCGGGCTCATGTAATAGGGAGTACCGAGGCTTTCACCCGGACGCGTCAGGCCATCGGCTAAGTCGACGGCCTTCGAGATGCCGAAGTCGAGGATCATGATCCGGCCATTGGTATCGAGGAGCATGTTGGCCGGCTTTAGATCGCGGTGAACGACACGCTTGGATTCAGACCAAACCAGCGCCTCAGCGGTTTGCGCAACTATGTTTGCTGCGTCTCCAGGGGTGAGCTTGCCATGACGGCGCAGATAGCTTGCCATATCCTCGCCGGAGATGTACTGCATGATGAGATAGTGAAGGCCATCGCCCTGGCCTATATCAAAGATTGGAACGATGTTCGGGTGGCCGGAGAGGGAAGCTGCGGTACGCGCCTCCTGCTCGAAACGGGCGACAATGTTAGCATCCTGGGCTAGATATTCGGCCAAAACCTTTATCGCAAAGACGCCACCGTGACGGCGATGCCTGGCCAGGAACACCTGAGCCATGCCCCCTCCGCCGATTCGGCGCATGACCTGGTATTTGTCCCCGAGAAGCGTCTCGAGTCCAGCTATCTTTTGATCCTCAGTTAGCATTGGTTGGCAATTATACGACTCGCGTCAGCAGACTTTTGTGCAGAATAACCCGTATCGCATAGAACGGAGAAACGCTTCGGGGGGACGGCGCACTATCCCGCAAAGCTTTGCTGCAGAAGCTGGTAGCTTCCGGGGTACAGCAAGAAATGTCTTGTAAGGTTGCGCAGCGAAGGTGATAATGACTCGCGCTGAGGGGTTGGGCCTTTTGTAGGTCGCCCCGGCAAGTGTCTCCGAGGGCCCTCCCATGCTACGTAAAAAATTGCGCGTTGTTTCTCCGCGTCTGGTCGATTGTCTATCCGCTGTGTCGCTCTTCACGATGCTTGGTTGCGGGACAGCGCCGATGAACTCGCCCTCTCCAACGCTGCCATCCCCTACCACTACTGCGGGGAGCAACGTCGCCACTGGTGCGATTCTCGGATATGTGTGGGATCAGACGGCCACAGGCCTTCGCCCGATTTTTGGGGTGCCTGGTGCGGCTCAGTTTGGATCGCCGATCTACGGAGGGGCAGCGTACAACAACGCTGTTGCGTGCGCCGATAAGAAATTCGCGTTGCTGACCAATTCTGGCGGACAGGCAGCAGTGGCGCCTCTGCCTTCAGGCATGCCGGTGCAGGTGGCAGATCACCTCTCAGCAAAAGAGCAGATTGCGATCAGTCCTACCTGCTCAGCGGCGCTCCTGTACGCGCCCGGTAGTTCTAACGCGACTCTGGTTCTCGGACTGCCTGCAATTCCGAAGGCGCAATCCCTCGATTTATCGCAAGCGGGCGCGATCACAAGCGCCGTGGTGAGCGACACGGGATTGGTCCTCGCAGCATCTGGCCAGACAGCCGGAGCAACTAGCGTGACCGCTATATCGACAGATGGAAGTGCGACGCAGATCACGACTGTAGCGAGCTTTGGAGGAATGAGTTTTCTTCCGTCGACGCAGAATGCTCTCATTGCTGACGGTGGACGGAGCACGATCTGGATGGCCTCGAATCTTCCCGCAAACTCGTTGAATCGTGTTGCTTCTACGGCAGACGGCGTGACACAGCCGGTAGCGGTTGCATCGTCAAGCGATGGACGCTGGATTGTTGTCGCGAACCAGAGCGGAACGATTCTGCGGCTCGATCTGACTCGTCAAAGCGCGCCTGCGCAAGCTGTGTGTAAAAGCTGTACTGCGCCAAAACTTATTCCGCTTGGTGGCAACAGCACGTTCCTGTTATCTGATCTGACTTCGGGACCGATCTGGACATTTGACGGAGACTCGCCGTCGCCGCGCATCGTCTTTATTCCCGCAATCAAAGCGAGCACCACAGCGGGGGTGGCGCGATGAGAACGTTCAGGAGTGAATTCCCGCGCGTCGCTTCGTTCATCGGGTTATTCATGCTTGCTCCGTTGTGTGCAGGCGCACAAGAGCAGCCACAGCCGCCACCGGCATACAATAGCGCGACTTCGCTCACATCGAATAGCCCTACCCTGACATTGCCCGGCAGCCTGACCTTGACGAGCGTGGTTTCAGCTCCGAATGGTGGAGGTGTTCCCACCGGCAAGGTGACCTTCGACTACGATACGACCAACTCGCTCGGAACTGCGAACCTCACTATTCTCACGAAAACCGAGGCCTTTCCGACGGCACCCTCGAATGCGTTTGCGTTCGGCACTGAACCATTTCCCTTTTGGGCGACGAGCTTATTCAGCGCGACGGAGATGGATCTTGCGATCATCGATCAAAACCTATCCACCTCTGACGGCAGTCCCATCGTCACGATCTTTCCCGGACTCGGGCGGGGCGGATTCGGTACTCCAACCCCGCATACCGTAGAGATCAACAAAACACTGCCCAATGGCGCCTACATCGACGCAATCGCCAGCGGGGATTTCCATAACGATGGCAACCAGGAATTCCTGCTTCATCTAAAGGAATACGGCGAATCGTCAGGTCCAGTGCCGAGCGCGTATGACATGGTAGATTCGAAGCTTACCGATACCTTCATCGGCGTGCCGCCGCCGTGCGCAGAGGGCGATCCGAATTGCAATTTCAACGACCAGGATAATGAGGTGCTTGCAGTCGACGACTTCAATGGAGACGGCTATGCCGACGTCGGTGTGCTTGTAACCAATTATTTCGGAGTTCTGCAAAACTATCTCGGCTACAATCCGGTTACGCAGCCTCGCATCCGCATCGGTATCAATAACAAGGGAACCGCTGGTGTCCCCTTTTTCTCGTTTGGTCCGAACGCAACGCTTCCCACTTTCGTGGACACGGTGAATACGGGGGCCACGGATTATTACTGCCCACAAGCGATCGCGACCGGCCAGTTTCGAAAGAACGGGAGCAAAGATGTTGTCTCGGTGGGTAGGCAAAGCGTCTGGTACTACAACTCCTATACAGGCGGCTATTACACGAACTATTGTACTCAGCCTTCTTCGCCTGGCTACCTGGTGCTGCTGCTGGGCGACGGCACAGGAAACCTGACCAGCCAGACGCCCATTCAACTCGGAAGTAGTCCTGCTGCGGTCGGGGTTGGGGACTTTAACAAGGACGGCAACCTCGATGCCGTTGTGGTGGATCAGGTAGACAACACGGTTGAAATTCTCTACGGCAAAGGAGACGGAACGTTCTCTGCACAGCCGTTCACAATCACTGCTGGAAATGGTCCGGACAGCATACAGGTTGCCGATTTCAACGGCGACGGCTACCCCGACGTTGCCATCGGCGACTATGCGGACGGCATTGTTTATCTTCTCTTGAACGATGGAACTGGGAAGCTTCTGGCGCCTGTCAATGTCTACGCCGGCATTGCTGCGGAGCCAGTCGCCATCCTTGCGCAGGATATGAATGGAGATGGACTTGCAGACCTGACGGCGCTGTCGTCTCGCTTGATAGTGGACGGAGGAACAGCCGCTCTTGCTGCCGCCGCAACGAACAATGTGGCGGTTCTTCTGAATTCAGCATCAGCGCAGGCGACGTTGACCACGGCAATGATGACGCTGCCCTCCGGCAATCGTACGCTCACTGCGAATTTCCCCGGCGACTTGAATTTCAACAGCAGTACATCTGCCGGCGATGCCGTCGTTGTCATGCAAACTCCGTCAGTCATCCAGTGGCTCGCACCGGCTGCTATCCAATACGGTACACAGCTCAGCGCAACACAGTTGGACGCCACCGCGAGTTTGCCCGGAACCTTCGCATACACGCCCCCGGCGGGAACCGTTTTGAATGCCGGTACTCAGACGCTTTCCGCGCTCTTCGTTCCAACAGATAATTTCAATTACTCCAACGCGACGGCGACTGTGCCCATCACTGTCACGAAAGCTCCTTCTGTCATCACCTGGCCTCCTCCTGCCGCGATAGAGTATGGAACTCCGCTCGGAGCTACACAGCTCAATGCATCTGCCAACATACCGGGCACCTTCGTTTATACGCCCGCCGCAGGGACCATCCTCACTCCGGGCACTTCGACCCTCTCCGTAGCCTTCACTCCTGCGAATGCCGTTGACTACAATCCGGCGACCGCCACGGTGTCCATTAGCGTTAACGGAGCTTCCCTGGTCAGCATCGCTCCGACCAACGCAAATCTTGGAAGCGCGGCCTTTAACCTGACTGTTGTCGGGCAGGGATTTACCCAGGGCGCAACTGTTCTGTGGAA
Organism: Alloacidobacterium dinghuense; assembly: GCF_014274465.1. NCBI lineage: Bacteria > Pseudomonadati > Acidobacteriota > Terriglobia > Terriglobales > Acidobacteriaceae > Alloacidobacterium > Alloacidobacterium dinghuense. The sequence continues at coordinate 565,911 of NZ_CP060394.1, forward strand.
CGGTTCACCGCTGAGCACCTCTTACGTCGACCTGAACCATCTGATAGCTCAGGTGCCGGCTTCATTGCTCAAAACGGTGGGAACAGCAACCGTTACTGTCATGGATCCGGCCTCAGTTCCTGTCGCTGGCTCGGCAATATTTACCATTACGCCTCCACCTGCAGTTGCTACAGCAACCGCGCCGCAAACCAGCGATCCGGCCACGGACCAGAGTGTTCAGCTTACGCTGAGTCCGTATCCGGCCGACATAACAGTTACGCTCACGCTTAGTTTTGCGCCGACACCGCCGAATACAGTCGGTGACCCGGCGGTTCTGTTTGCCAATGGCACGACCGTGGATACATTTGTCGTCCCCGCCAATTCAACGGCAGCGATTGCTCCGGTCAGCTTCCAAACCGGCACCACCGCCGGAACCATCACGATTACCTTTCAACTTACGGCTGGCGGAGCGAACGTCACTCCGTCGACGCTTGCTCCGATCGTGGTTACGGTGCCTGCTTTGCCTCCGGTGATCACCAGTGCGAAGCTTACCCGGAATGGCCAGTCTATCCAGTTGGTAATCGAAGGGATCTCCTCGACGCGCGACATGTCACAGGCGGAGTTCCAGTTCACGCCTGCGTCTGGCGCGACTCTCAAAACAACAGACTTAACGGTGTCGCTGTCGGGGGCGTTCACCACGTGGTATTCAGATGCAACTTCGGACGCATTTGGCACGGCATTCCAATATACGCAGCCGTTTACGCTCGACAGTAATGCTACCGATGTTCAAAGCGTCACCGTGACCCTTACAAATTCTGTGGGCCCATCACAACCTGCTACTGCTCAATGATGCCTGGTGAGAGATGAAGGATTTTATGCATAAACATACTTTGCCGTTCCGAACGCTTGCGCTGACGCTTTGCTTCCTGATGGCTGCGGGTGAGGCTTGCCTTACCTGGGCGCAGGCTGCGCCGCCACCGAAGTCCCTGCAGATTGTGATCCTGGACGGCGAGGGTGCTCTCAACAACATTAAGCAGCGCACGGCTCATGAGCCCATCGTGGAAGTGCAGGATGAAAATCATAAGCCTGTCGCAGGAGCGGCCGTTATATTTCTGTTGCCTAACTCAGGCGCCGGCGGAACCTTTAACGGTGCACTGAGCTTTTCTACAATCACCGACGCCGACGGTAAGGCGGTTGCGCAAGGCCTGAGGCCAAACAATATTACGGGTAAATATCAGATTCAGGTCCGCGCGAAATATAACGACCTGACGACAGAAGCGACGATCGCTCAAGAGAATGTGGGAGAGAGCACGGGTCCGTCTCATGTAGGTGGTCATGCGCTCATGAAATGGCTGTTGATTGGCGGCGCTGCCGCAGGCGCAGGAGTTGCCATTGGGATCGCAGTATCGCAGAGTGGAACACATTCTACCTCCATCACTGCGGGTCAGCCCACTGTGGGAGCGCCTTAATTCTTCTCTCCTGAACAGGTTATTACGATAGAACTCGACAGGTTTTCCACGCGGCCACAACGGAAGTGCTACACTCGCCGCTATGACTGAAGGAAAACGCCGTTCGGCATGGTTCTGGGTATTTTTAGGCGGCGGACTCTTTGTTGCCTTTGTTGCAGTTGTAAGCGTGCTGGGATACTTTGCCGTGCAATCGCTCGGCGGCAATACGAGCTTTGGCGACAGTATTGGTGTGATCGATGTAGACGGAGTCATTCTGGCTGCGGATAAAACTGTCGACAGTCTGCGCAAGTTCGATCAGGATGATTCGATCAAGGCGATTATCCTGCACATTGATTCTCCCGGTGGTGGAGCTGCCGCTTCCCAGGAGATCTACCAGCAGGTCCGGCGCATCCGCGATGAAAAGAAGAAGCCGATCATCGCGTCCATCCAGAGCGTCGGCGCGAGTGGCGCCTACTACATAGCTTCGGGCGCGAACAAGATTTACGCCAATGACGCCAGTATCGTCGGATCGATTGGCGTCATCATGGAATGGACCAACTATGGAGATCTGCTGAAGTGGGCAAAACTGAAGCCCGAAGTTTTGAAGGCCGGATCCCTCAAAGATGCTGGATCGCCAACACGCGAGATGACTCCTGAGGAACGTGCGTATTTCCAGGGGCTGATCGATAACATGCACTCTCAATTCATTCGCGATGTGGCTTCAGGGCGTGGGATCGGCGTCGATACGCTGAGCCCGCTCGCTACCGGGCAGGTCTGGACAGGGCAGCAGGCGCTGCCGCTGCATCTAATTGATAAACAAGGTGGATTCCGCGATGCCCTTCTGGACACGGCGAAGCAGGTCGGCATTTCGGGAGAGCCAAATGTCGTAAAACCCACCAAAAAAGGGCGTTCTGTTTGGGACCTAGTGACTACAGATGCGGATGATTTGTTACAAAATCCGGAGCAGCTATTGGAAAAACATGCGGGGTTCTATTTTCTTTGGAGATAAAGGTTAAATTTGTTGCATCTATTATGGTTAACAGGCGTAACCTAGTTTCGGAGCAAAACTTACCATGACCAAAGCAGACTTGGTGGAGGAAGTGACCCAACTCGGCGACCTGACGCGGCGCGATGGTGAGGTAATCGTGGATACAATTTTCGATTCCGTCATTCACGCGCTCAAGACCGGGGATAAAATCGAAATCCGTGGCTTTGGAAGCTTTCGTATCCGGCAACGCAAGCCGCGGATTGGACGCAATCCCAAAACAGGCGCAAAGGTCGAAGTTCCGGCCAAGCGCGTACCTTACTTCAAGCCCAGCAAAGAATTACGGGACTTAGTGAATCCCAAGGCTGAGAGTCCGGCTCCCAACCCGGAGACACACTCGGCCTAAGGTGTTCACTGTATCCGCAACAGGGGCATGGATTCATCCATGCCTTTTTTATGCTCTGATTCCAATGACCGACAAACTACGACCAGTGAATCCATGATCGGCACGGTGAGAGAAGTAGTGGTCAGTGCGGCAACTGGTGCAATCGCCCTGAACAAAAATGCTGTCGGCAAGCAGGCCGGCATCCAGTAACTGACGACCGTTGGCTTTTACCAGATCGAGATGCAGCTTAGGTCCGATGTTGGAGTGGCCCGGAGCCCGGGCGGTGAGAAAAAGCAGCGGGTATTTTTCCTTGATGGGGTCAGAATCGTATGCCTCGAAGAATAGCTCTGACGCATAGCTGAACTGCGATTCAAACTCATTCTGAACTTCTTCGCCGATGGCATAGCAGCACGCTCCTATACCGGGACCGATAGCAGCGATAAGATCTTCTGGACGGCTGCCAAATTCCATACGCATCCGGCCAACTCCGCTTTCGACAATGCGCTTTAAGGTCCCACGCCATCCGGCGTGGAAAGCAGCTACCGCCCGTTTCTGGCGGTCGGCGATGATGACAGGAATGCAGTCTGCGGTTTGAATACCCAACAGGATGCCGGGTTCGATCGTCATCATGCCATCGCCTTTGTGCTTGGCCACGTCGTCAGCGTCTGCCTTTCCTACGACATGGGTAATGGATGAATGGACCTGTTTCAGCGTCACTAACGCAGGTGTGTCCGCAGTCTTTGCCACAGCGGACACGAAGAGTCTGCGGTTGGCGAGCACGGTCTCTTTGGAATCCGATGCAGTGAACCCGAGGTTAAGTTCGCCTTCCGGTTGGTCTGGTCGGTATGCGGTGCTCTTTCCGCCGGTACGTGTGCTGAAGCCGTGCATCAGCCAAGGAAGTTCTGACCAGGCGGGTGCCTGTACGACCTCAATCCGCTCTTTGTCCACACCTAGGTGTTTCTGCTTTTGCGGAGCGGGCCTTCGAGGCCCTTCGGACCAATTGCGGCAATCCAGCGACTCTGCAGCTTGACGCATACCTTTATTGTAGAAGGAGGCTGAGTATTGAGCCGCAAAAGCATAAGGGCCCGCTTTCCAGCGGGCCCGCTTCAGAGGCAGTATGGATGGGTAGCCAAAGGGTAGTGTGACCGAGGGTCCGCAAATGCGAACAATTCGAGAGTGATACTCAACGTGAGGTACTGATTTGAAGTTGCCTCTAAATGTTGCCTATATGAGTGCAAATCAAGCTCCAGAGTTGCCAGTTCTTTGTTTTATTTTTCCAGGCTCGATCAGGGCCGATATCTTATTGAAACTGAGTGGTTAATCGAAGGTAACCAGTTCAGCGATCTTTGGGCTGATAGACCTTGGTGCAAAGAATTTCCGCAACCTTGGAGTGAAATTCGTACAGGATTACTAAAAATTTTGTCTAGAACCGAAGATTCGATTACTTCAGACGTGGACTAAGCATGATCATCATACTTTCTAGATAATAGGAACAGAGCAGCTTTATCGAGGAACGATTTTGCATGGATCAGGTCACTTCTCCGCTCGCGAGCTACACCGCTATATGGCAAGCCGTGAATCCAGTAGAGCGTGAGTGGATAGACGAAATCTTCGGACCTTTTTTCCGGACTCAGATAACAGACGGAAAACATGAGATGGTCGAAGATAACGCGATTCTCTGCGAGGCGTTCGTCTATTGCAATGATCCGAGGTATTATGAACAATTTCGCGGCAAGAATGCATTTCTCGTTCATTTTCTGGATGAAAACTTCGAGGGGCGTTACGAGGAGATTTACAGGAACTTCCGTGCAGTTTTTCGCTGCCACTGGTCGAATGCCTTCAATGAGAAATTCGTGAGAAAGATGCCGATCGGTTACTCGGTTGGCATGGGGCGAGGCGGACGGCATATCGACCGCGCCAGCCAGCGGAAATATCTGTGGTCATTTTCCGGGCAGCTTGCGAAATCCACGCGTCCGGATATGGCGAAGGCTCTGCTTCCGCTGAAGCCGTATTTTCTATCCACGAGCGACGAAATTTCTGACTTGAAATTTCTGACGGGCGAAGACTACCAGCAGAAGCGTTTGACTCGTTCGGATTTTTCCAATCTGCTACTCGCTACTGCCTTTTCTCCGTGCCCGATGGGCAACGTGCAACTCGAATGCTTTCGCCCATACGAAGCCCTGGAAGCTGGGTCGATCCCAATTGTGGAGAAGCGGCTCACGATGGATTATTACCGTGATCTGCTTGGAGAACATCCAATGCCAACCGTGCGCTCATGGCCGGAGGCGCGCCACTTTATTGAACGCATGCGGCAGCATCCGACGGAGATGGACGCATTGCAGGAGCGTTGCATGTCTTGGTGGGATGGTTACAAGCAGAATTACCGGGAACAGTTGATTGATTTCATAGGCCAACGGGCCATCAGCGCTGAACCTGTCAGCGAGCCAATCATGAAACGTGTTTATTCGATCCCAGGCTGGAGGATTGTCGAACTGCTTCGCCATCATAATTTAAATGCTGTCCTAAGGCGCGTGAAGAAGCAGGCATCGCGTCTCCTCCGAGAGCGAAAATTACGGATTGCCTACCGTCCGGAAGCAAAATAAAAAAACGCCGCGATATGAAACGCGGCGTTTTCTCATTAGAACCTAGTTCAGGCTAAACGAACGCTTCGGCCTTTAGACCAACCTTGTCATACCAGGAGTGCGCAGCCTTGAGGGCCTGGTTGACGTTCTCGATGTTCTTGACGCCTTCGGTGTTGAGCCAGTCTTCAAATGCCTTCGCGCCCTGCTTGGCGTAGACAGCGATGCCATCTTTCCACGTTGCCCGGCCGCACAGTACGCCGTTGAATGTAGTGCCGCTTTCAGCGGCTAGTTCAAGGGTTTCGATGAAGACCGGGTTTGAGACGCCGGCCGAGAGGTAGATGAATGGCTTGTGTGTGGAAGAAGCAGCAATCCGGAAATGTTCGAGGGCTTCGGCGCGTGTGTAAGCCTGTTCGCCTTTGAAGGCACGGGTCCCGGCGACAAACTCCATCTGGATGGGAACTTCGACCTTCAGGACGTCAACGCCATAACGCTCCTTACCGAATTCCTCCATCGATCCGGTAACGACGTCGGGCTTACGCTTTGCGTATTCGACGCTCTTCTCGTCTTCGCCATGTACGGCGTAGCCAACGGTTTCAAGGAAGAAAGGAATGTCGTGTGCGCGGCACTCATCGCCGATGCGCTCGACCCAAGCGTGTTTGAGATCGTTGATCGGGGACTTTTCGAAGGGCGTGTAGTAGAGCAGGATCTTGATGCAATCTGCGCCCGCTTCCTTGAGGCGGCGCACGGACCAGACGTCGAGCAGATCAGGTAAGCGGCCAGGTAGAGCAGCATCGTATCCGGTTTTCTCGTAGGCGAGCAGCAGACCCTTACCGTTGCGCCTCTTGGAAGCGGGGAGTCCGTACTCAGGATCGAGCAGAATGGCCGAGGCGTGTTTGGTCAGGACTTCCGTTACGAGGATCTTGAATTCCTCTAAGGCTGAATCGGGCATTTCAGCCACGCCTTTTTCCTTCGCCAGCGACTTCTTCAGCGAGCCGCGCTGGTCCATGGCGGCTGCGGCGATGACGCCGCGCTCATTAGAGACTGATTTTAGTCCGGCCAGTTTTCCGGGGGTCAGTTTGGTTGACATCGTAATTCTCCTGCTCTTTCGAATCGGTTAAGGTGCGAGAAATATCGGAAACGAATTTCACCGATGATTTTAACTCAGGTTCGGGGGTCGAACTCCACGGGGTACAGCCGCTTTAACGTCAGACCGCTTCTTTGAGCACAGCGCGCTGCGCTTCCAACAACTGTTCGATACCGCGTGCAGCCTGATCCATCATTTCCAGCATGCGGCTGCGCGCGAACGGTGTGCGCTCGGCCGTTGCCTGCACTTCTACGAGGCCGCCATCCTCTGTCATGACGACATTCATGTCTACCTCGGCCTGAGAGTCTTCTTCATAGGCCAGGTCGAGCAGCACGGTATCTTCCACCACGCCGACGCTGGTTGCGGCGACGAACTGCGTCAAGGGAGATTTCGACAGCGCTCCGGTTTTAACCATGCGGTTCAGAGCAATTCCCAATGCGGCGCAGGCTCCGGTAATCGCTGCCGTGCGGGTTCCGCCATCGGCTTGAAGGACATCGCAGTCGAGGATCACCATGCGCTCGCCAAGTGCCTTCATGTCGACGACGGCACGTAGCGAGCGGCCGATGAGCCGCTGAATCTCGTGGGTTCGGCCGCCGACTTTTCCGCGCTCCGCCTCGCGCGGGCTACGGGTGAGCGTAGCGCGGGGAAGCATCCCGTATTCGGCGGTGACCCAGCCGCGACCACTGTTTCGCAGCCACGTCGGTACGCCCTGTTCAACGGTTGCGTTACACAGCACGCGTGTGTTCCCAATTTCGATAAGAACGGAACCCTCGGCTGCGGCAACGTAATGAGGCGTCAGCCGAACGGGGCGCAGGGCGTCTGTGGCGCGGCCGACAGAGCGAAAAAAGGTCTTTGACTGATCTGGCATCGATTTATTGTAAGCAAGTCGGATGGAACGCGCCGAGTTGGAACAGGTGGCTACCATGAATCTCCAGCAGTTCCAATTTGGAATTCACAGGAATTGCGTCTCAGAATGGGCCCAGGAGCGCAACCCTTTGCAGATCAATAAGTTCCTAGGCTGCAAAGGGGGTTCTGTTCCGATTTGGGAAAAAGCTTATCTTTGCGGTGGCTTCCGCATGCTCCCTTCCTTTTTATGGCTAACTCCAGCGAAGTCAGTGGCTTAGTTCAGGGATTCCACTTTGGCATGGCATGTGCACATAGGGTGTATGGCAACAAGTTGTTGCCATTGGAGTTCGAAAAAATATGCCCTCCCCCTCCCCCCTGAAGCCACCGCTCCGTAATAAAGCGCAACGCGCGTCTACCACAAGAAAATTAGGCTCTGGAAGGCGGCGTTCGCCTTTGAAAGGCGGCGAGTCGCTCGCTGCCATTGCGCATGATGCCCGTAATGTCGCGGCTGCGCTCGGGCTCTGCTGCGATCTGCTGGCCGAGCCCGGAGTACTGGCGGAGGGAAATCAGCACTTCGCTGAGGAACTGCAGGCTATAGCCTCTGCAAGCTGCGCTCTTGTAGAAAAGCTGACAATTCCTCCATTGGCCAGCGGAATGGAACGGGGTTTCAGGAGTATTCGTCGCGTTGCGAATACTTTTCCGCACTCAGATTCCATCGATGATTTGGCCGCTGCCGTCGAGCAGCTTAAGGGACCTCTCGCCGCACTGGCAGGGGCAAAGATCGACTTGCAAATGGAATGCCTGACTTGCTTTGGGCGCGTCGGGCTTTCGCACGAAGACTTGACTCGCATTCTTATCAACCTTACGCGCAATGCCGCCGAAGCCATGCCGCATGGTGGACGTATTCGGATCACCGTACAGCAAGGTGACGGCGGCAGCTTTTTGGATTCGGTGCATCCGCCTGAAACGGTACTTCTCTGTGTGCAGGATTCCGGTCCCGGGATTCCGCAGGGCTACATCGACCGACTTTTTGACGCTGGATTCACCACAAAGATACACAGCGCTGGAGGACTGCATGGAATGCAGCGCGGCTTGGGCATGCACATCGTGCGCAGATTGGTAGAGGCTGTCGGGGGTCGCGTTCGCGTCACATCGGCTCCGGGAGGCGGAGCGCGCTTTGAGATGGAGTTACCTCTGATTCATCGCGAACGGGCAAACAGCGGCTTTCCTGCTGACTTTCCAGAAAGGGCAACCTTAAAATGCTAAGCACTGTTCCACTTATGAATATTTCTGCCTTTCCTCTGACGAGGGAACATCTGTCATCCGGCCAATCGCCGCGAATGAGTGTTCTCGTTGTGGACGAAGACGCCGCAGTGCGCGATGCCTGCTGCGAAATCGCCGTAAAGCACGGATTCCTTTCGCAAAGTGTTGCGAATGTTGTTGCTGCCCGCGAGCTGTTGCGCGGGCACAGCATTGATATCCTACTACTCGATTTGAAGGGGCCAGGCGCTCCCGGGCTTGAGCTTCTGGATGAGATCAAGACCCTGCATCCAGAAACAGCCGTTATCGTCATGACGGCCTTCGCTACAGTGACATCGGCGGTCGAGGCGATGCGTACAGGTGCAACCGACTATCTGACCAAGCCCTTTGCGCTCGATGAGCTGGCGACGGTACTGGGACGTGCCTCGGAGCGGAGGACACTGGATCTCGCCAGCCGTCGTCTGCGTGAGAAGCTGCGCACGCAGCAGGGGCTAGGGAACATGATTGGGCGCAGCGCGGAGATGGACAAGATCTATCGAATTCTCTCTAAGGTGGCTTTTACCGCGCATCCCATTCTGATTCTTGGCGAGAGCGGAACGGGTAAGGAAATGGTGGCACGCGCGATCCATTCGAACGGGCCGAACGCTGCCAAGCCGTTTATTCCCGTTGATTGCAGCTCGCTTGTTCCGACGCTGGTTGAAAGCGAGTTATTTGGTTACGTGAAAGGCGCATTCACGGGTGCGAACCGATCGAAGGACGGACTGCTGGTCTCAGCCGACGGCGGAACCATATTTCTGGACGAGATCGGAGAACTGCCGCTCGACCTCCAGGCCAAGCTGTTGCGCGCCTTGCAGGAGAAAGAGGTCCGGCCTGTCGGTGCAACGCATCGCGTCCCCGTCAATGCGCGCATTCTTGCTGCAACGAACTGCAATCTGGTGGATATGGTTGAGCAAGGGCGCTTTCGCAAAGACCTTTACTATCGCTTAAATGTCGTCAATCTACGTCTGCCTGCGCTGCGTCAGCGGCGTGAGGATATTCCTCTGCTGATCGCGCATTTTCTGGACCGCAAGAACCGCGAATACGAAAAGACATTCCGCGTTAGCGATGAGATGTTGCGGGTGTTGATGGATTACGATTGGCCGGGTAACGTGCGCGAGTTGGAGCACACGATCGACCGTGCGTGCGCGTATTGCTCGGGTACGGTTCTGCAACTGGGCGACTCTTCAACGCCGATTGTCGACTATTACTCGAACACGCGGCCAAGGATGGCGAAACCTCCCGTGCTGAACGATACGACACTGGCTGCGCCATCCATTACATCCCTGGCTCAGCTTGAAAAGCAGGCGATTCTTGCAGCTCTCAGCGAATTGCAAGGTGACAAGCTGGCGGCGGCAAAGCTGCTCGGCATTGGTAAAACCACGATGTATCGCAAGCTCAAGGAATATGGGTTGAGTGAGGCTTAAAGCCCAATTCAGGGTCTTTCACCAAATGCAAACACACGTCGCCTTGAGGAAATTTCTATGCAAAGCCTGCTGATGATTACTTCTATTCTCGGTGCTGAAAATTGCGCCACGGTTCTAGCCAACCAGCTTGGATTTTCTGTCGAGATTGTTGCCAACCGCAGGGAGGGGCTGGCGCGACTCCGCCGTCGCGAATACACGCTTGTTGTCGTCGACGACGCGATCGCCGAATCGGACCCCGAGGGAGCCGAGATGCTTTGGAAACATGCGGGACTTGCCGTCCCGCTGCAGATCAACTTCGCCATTTCGGGATCAGCGCGTCTCGTACGCGAGGTCAGGGCTGTTCTTGCACGCCGAGAGCAGGAGCAGTCGCTTGCCATGCGCGCTGCTGCCGCTGCCGTGGAAAGCGAATTGCGGGACACCGTGACCGGGCTGATTCTGCACTCTCAGCTGGCGCTCAATGAGCCGTCCTTGTCGCCGGAGTTGTCGGCCAAGCTGAAGACCGTTGCTGAACTAGCGGGAAACTTGCAGCAGCGGTTGGGACATGGAGCAGGCTTGCAGCCAGCGAGCTGATTTCTCAGTGAATTGTCTTCATCTTTCGCTGCATGTAGTCCATCAGCAGGTATTCGCCGAGCGTGTGCGGAGTAGTGAAGTATGCTTTGCCGTGACACATTTGAGTAACCTTTTGCACGAATTGCACTAAGCCAAAGTCGGACGCGAGCATAAAGGTGTTGATCATAATGCCGGAACGCTTGCAGTGAGAGACTTCTTCGAGCGTCTCGCTCACGACCAGTGGGTCGAGGCCGAAAGCGTTCTTATAGATGCGTCCGTCGGGCAGCGTGAGCGCTGAGGGTTTGCCGTCAGTGATCATTACGATCTGCTTCATGTCTTTCTTCTGCCGATCGAGGACACGCTGGGCTACGCGCAGACCCTCGCGCGTGTTCGTGTAGAAGGGGCCAACCTTCACGCGGGCCAATTGCGAGACAGGCATCTCCTCGGCTGAGTCGTGGAAAAGCACAAGAGAGAGTGAGTCGCCCGGATATTGGGTGCGGATGAGATGCGAGAGCGCCATGGCGACGCGCTTTGCCGGAGTGAAGCGATCTTCGCCATAGAGGATCATGGAGTGCGAGCAATCGAGCATAACCACCGTTGCGCAGGAACTCTGGTACTCGCATTGGTGAACGTGCAGGTCGCTGTACTCCATGTTGAGCGGCAGGGAGATGCCTTCGCGGGCGATGGCCGAGGTCAGCGTGGCCACGGTATCGAGGTTCAAAGTGTCGCCAAATTCGTAGGGACGCGATGCTCCGCTGGCTTCGATACCCGTGGCCCAGTGGCGGGTGTCGTGGCGTCCGTAATTCGATTTGCCTAATGAGCCAAGCAGATCGCGCAAGGTTTTATAGCCCAGGAAATCCAGGCTCTTGTCGGTGACTTCGAATCGTACCTGGCCTTCGTTCTCTCCAACCTGTCCAGAAGGAGATGAAGTGGGTGACGGATCGCGCGGACGCTCGACGGAGATGTAATTCTCCTGCTCCATGCGCTGCATGAGCTGCTCGATCAGCTCGTCGAGCTTGCCCTCGGCGGTCATCTCATCAATCTGCTGCTGCAATTTTTCATCGAATAATTCGCCTGATTCAAGCGCCCGCTTCAGCGCATCACGCAGCGCATCCATGGTGTGGTCAAGATCGCTGAATTCCATCCACGGGTTCTGGAAGCCGGAGTCAAGCAGGTAATCGGAGAGTGCGTTGAGCAGGTCCTCCATGCTCATCTCTCCAGCCAGGCTGCCCTCATACTTGGTGTAGCGGACGCGCTTCATAAGGTTAGTGTGCGCCTGAATCGGCGTTTTGGGCAAAGACGCCGGGGATTGAGCGTCTCGGCTGGATGTCTGGATACGGAGGGCCTGTTATTCCAGGGGCTTACCACGTGTCTCGGGAATGAGTATGGCGAGCAGCGCTGCTCCCAGAAAGCTGATCGAGGTAATTCCCAGCGCCGAGGCCATTCCGTTTCGGTCCGATGCTTTTCCAACAAGAAGCGGGGCGGCTGCGCTGACAATCCTTCCGGTGTTATAGGCGAAGCCCATGGCGGTAGCGCGTATCGCCGTGGGAAAGAGTTCGCTTGCGATCACGGCGAAGCCGCTGAAATAGCCCGTTCCCCAGAATCCAACCATGGGACCCAGCCAGAGGAGCTCCAGCGGAGTAGTTGCGTGCGCATAGAGCCGGACCACGATGGCTGCGATGAACAAATATCCGATATAGACCCACTTGCGGCCCAAACGGTCGGCCAGGAACCCATAACTGACGTAGCCCAGGAAGGTGCCAACCTGCATGAGGATCGTCCAGGTTGAAGTTTGGACAATACTGAGTCCGCGGCCACCTTGAGCTATGGGTAGCGATAGATAGGACGGTACCCAGAAGAAGAGTCCCCACCAGGCAAAGAGAGTTGCGGCATTTACGAGCGTGGCAATTGCGATCAGGCGCCCGTTCCGCCCGCGAAAGATTTGTGCCGGCGATCTCATCCAGCCTGCTGTTTTCAAGGAATTGGTCCAGCGTTCAGGTTCGCTCACCTTGTGGCGTATCCAGATGGCAAAGGCAGCCGGTAGAAGTCCAGCGAAGAAAACGGCGCGCCAGCCGAAATGAGGCAAGATCAGGGCGACAATGGTTGCTCCGAGGGCATAACCAATAGCCCAGGAGCTTTGCATGAGTGCCAGGGCTTTCGCTCGATGCTCATCCGGCCAGCTTTCCGCCACCAATGCGGCTCCCGCAGCCCATTCGCCTCCCATTCCAAAGCCCAGGAGCATACGGCAGACAGTTAACTGGACCGCGGTTTGTACAAGTCCGCAAAGTCCGGTACAGATGCAATAGACAAGAATGCTGGCTATGAGCGCGCGGGTACGTCCAAAACGGTCAGCGAAGACACCAAAGAGCATCCCACCGATGGCCGCGCAGATGAGCGTCGCCGACATGATGAGTCCGGCGCCAGCAGAAGTGAGATGCAAGTCTGCTTTTACGCTGGGCACGACGAGTGCATAGAGCATGACGTCCATGCTGTCGAGCATCCAGCCTAGTGACGCAGCCAGCAGTACGCGGCGCTGCATCGTGCTTGCCTGCTGGAGCCAAGCCAGAGGATGGTTGGACGAACTCGCTGAAGTGGACGAGATGGTACTCATGCGTAGCGCTCCGTATCATTATTGCCTTTCAGTCGAGCAAAAGAGCAATGTGATTCGGCGCTGATAGACTTCGGTCGTAGCCTACTGGACGCCTTTGCCGTATTTTGTAACAGCAGCTGATAACAATTGGAGCGATAGAATGCATGCGGGTTGCGATCGATAGCGGGGGCACTTTTACGGATTGCATTGCGTTTGAGCGCGGAGTGATGAAGATTACGAAGGTCTTCTCAACGCCTGCTAATCCTACCGATGCCATTCTTTCTGCCGTCCATCAGGCGGCGCCCTCGGGAGTGCGCATTTCTGTACGCCACGGCACGACGGTGGGAACGAATGCCCTTCTGGAACGCAAGGGCGCCAAGGTTGCCTTCGTCACGACGGCGGGATTTGAAGACACGATTGCCATAGGGAGACAAGCGCGTCCAGTACTTTATGACTGGTTCATGGAGGCCCCGCCTTGCCTGATTCCTGCTGCTCTTCGATTTGGGGTGCCGGAGCGAACCAGTGCCGAGGGGGCTATTTTGCGCAGGCCAACGGATCGCGAGTTAGATGATCTGCGCGAATCCATCGGTAAAAGCGGCGCTGAAGCGATTGCGCTCTCTCTACTCTTTTCATTCGCCAATTCGACCAATGAGAGATTGGTGGCTGAGGCGCTAAAACCACTGGGCCTACCGCTTTCGGTTTCCCACCGGATTTTGCCGGAATTCCGCGAATACGAGCGTGCTTCGACGGTGGTTGTGAATGCCTATCTTGGTCCAAAGGTTGGGTCGTATATCCATAACTTGCAAGAGTCATTGATCGCGGCTTATCCGGGCGCAGGACTGCATGTGATGCAGTCTTCAGGCGGCATCATCTCCTCCGCAGTCGCATCTGAGGAGCCGGTGCGGACTGTTCTTTCCGGACCTGCTGGTGGTGTGATCGGTGCCGCGAGGATAGCTGCTCGCGCTGGACTGTCAAAAATCATCGCCTTCGATATGGGAGGAACGTCGACCGATGTGTCATTGATCGACCTGGCTTCAGAGGACGCACGAACGACGAATGAATCGCACATCTCAGGCCTGCCGATTGCTGTCCCGATGCTCGACATCCATACTGTGGGCGCCGGGGGCGGGTCGATTGCCTATTTCGACGCCGGCGGTTTGCTGCACGTAGGTCCGGAATCTTCTGGCGCAGAACCTGGACCGATTTGCTATGGCAAAGGCGAGCGTCCCACAGTTACGGATGCGAATCTGCTGCTCGGGCGACTGGACGCCGCCAATTTTCTCGGCGGGTCACTGCAGCTGGATCAAGAGCGGACCCGGTATTGGACGAAGAAGGTTTCCGGGCCGCTGGGCTCGGTTGAGACTTTCGCTCTGGGAACGATTCGGCTTGCGGAAGCAGCAATGGAAAAGGCTATTCGTGTGATTTCAGTGGAGCGCGGTCATGACCCACGCGAGTTCACTCTTCTATCATTTGGCGGCGCGGGGCCGCTTCATGCGTGTGCGCTTGCGCGGTCGCTAGCCATCCCGCGTGTGCTGATCCCGCCAATGCCCGGGGCTCTTTCAGCATTGGGGATCCTGCTGGCCGACCACGTTCGCGATTTCTCGCGGACAATCATGATTCCTTACGATGAAGTCCTGATAAAAGCGTATTTCCTCGAACTGGAACAGCACGGACTTAAGGCGATGGCTCAGGAAGGTTTGGCGGGACGAGTGAGCAGGTCGATCGACTTACGCTATGTGGGCCAGGGATACGAAGTGAACGTGCCTGCGGGAGAAGCCGTGCCGGGTCGGTTTCACTCTTTGCATCGGAAGCGATACGGGTACGCGGATGAAACGCGCGCTATTGAGATTGTTAACCTTCGGGTCCGATTCATGGTAGAAGCTGAGCCATGGGAACCTCCGGCGCTGCCAATCAAGCCAGGGGATGGCAAAGAGGCGCGAATGAAGAAGACGAGCGTTTATTTTGGAGAAGAGCCGATGGAGGCGTGGGTGTATGTGCGCGATCTTCTGACGGCTGGGGACCGCTTCACGGGACCGGCCATCATTACCGAATACAGCGCAACGACGGTCATACCGCCCGCGGATTCTGTATTTGTGGATCAATTTGGCAACGTGATCATTGAGGTGGTACACGCGTGAATCCCATCAGTCCCATCGAGCTGTCAATCTTTCAAAGCGCGATGCATTCGATTGCTGAAGAGATGGGTGCCGCGTTGCGGCGAACTTCGTTCTCGCCAAATATCAAGGAGCGGCGCGATTATTCGTGCGCCATTTTCGATGGGCTGGGGCAAGTGATCGCCATGGGTGACCACATGCCCGTACACCTGGGATCAATGCCAATGTCGGTGAGAGCCGCAGTCGACGCGCTTTCGCTGGAGTGCGGCGATATTGGGATTCTGAATGACCCATATCGCGGCGGGACACATTTGCCGGATATCACAATGGTGATGCCGGTCTTTGACGAAGCCGCAACCGAAGAGAAAGTCCAGCCAACCTTTTACGTAGCTACACGGGCCCATCACGCTGACGTCGGTGGGCAGTATCCCGGATCCATGGGATTGTGCCGCGAGGTTTACCAGGAAGGTCTGCGGATTCCACCGGTCAAGATTGTTCGCGGCGGCTCGATCGATCGCTCAGTCTTGGAAATTCTGCTGCACAACGTTCGTACACCGATCGAACGCGAAGGGGATTTGCAGGCGCAGATTGGAGCTTGCCGTGTTGGTGAGCTACGACTTAAGGAAATCATCAAGAAATATCGGCCGCCGATGATCCAACACCTCGCGCAGGAATTGTTCGATTATTCTGAATGCCTTACGCGCGCAGAGCTTTCAAGAATGCCTGCGGGAGAGTTTGATGCAGAGGACTTTTTGGATGATGATGGACACGGCAGTGGACCGCTTCGGATTCGGGTAAGGCTAACAATCGATCCGGTCGCAGCAGCGGCTAAGGTTGATTTTTCCGGTACCCACTCGCAGATAGAGAGCAGCCTGAACGCCGTCCTGGCGATTACCTATTCCGCGGTCTTCTATGTCTTCCGCTGTTTGTTGCCCGCGCATGCTCCGGCAACGGCAGGTTTGATGCGGCCGATCACGCTAACAGCGCCAGAGGATACGATTGTCAACGCTCAACTTCCCGCGCCAGTGGCTGGGGGAAATGTTGAAACCTCCCAGCGAATTGTTGACGTACTGCTTCGCGCGCTAGCTGCGGTCATGCCGTGTCGTGTGCCTGCTGCAAGCAGTGGCACGATGACCAACCTGACAATTGGCGGTATCGATCCGCATCACCATCGTCCTTTTGCTTACTATGAAACCACGGCGGGAGGAGCTGGCGCTCGACCCGATCGCGATGGCATTGCAGGGGTTCACACCAACATGACGAATTCACTGAACACGCCGATTGAGGCCCTGGAATACGCGTATCCGTTCCGTGCTGTGCGGTATGGCTATCGGTCTGGTTCGGGAGGAAAAGGCCGTTTTTCCGGCGGTGACGGATTAGTTCGAGAACTTGAGTTGCTTACGGACGCACAGGTGACTTTGCTGGCGGATCGGCAGAGAATCGGGCCATACGGACTGCATGGAGGGGCGGATGGAACTCCAGGGCGAGTCTTCATTCGGCACGAAGGTGAGGAGAAGCGAATTCCTGGGAAATGCAGTATCCGGGCTGTCAAGGGGGATATCATTCGTGTCGAAACTCCGGGTGGCGGAGGCTGGGGAGACCTCAGCTAGCTAGTCAGTTTCTCTGGCTCAGCGCCGCTATGGCAAATGCGAGAGCATCGAGAATATGACCAAGGTCTTCATATCTCAGCATGTCCTGACTCCAGTTGGCATTCGCCCCGCAGCGGTGATTGTTGACGGAGAAAAAATCGTTGGTCTCCGTGAACTGCACGAAATTCCCCCGAATGTCGAGACTGTAGATTGTGGTCGCTATGCTCTTCTGCCTGGCCTTGTCGATGCGCATACACATATCAACGAACCGGGCAGGACTGATTGGGAAGGCTTTGAAACCGGAACCATGGCGGCCGCTGCCGGCGGATTTACTACTCTGATCGACATGCCTCTTAACTGCCTTCCGGCAACAACAACGGTTGCCGCGCTCGAAGCCAAGCGAAACGCAGCGAGCGGCAAGTGCATGGTGGATTGGTGCGCGTGGGGTGGCATTTCCGAGCACAATACCGAACATCTAGAGTTGTTGGCAGCGAATGGGGTTCGAGGCTTTAAATGCTTTCTTGCTGATCCCGGAATCGATGGCTTTGCGCGTGTGGATGAAGCCGAATTGCGGACCGCCGCCAAGCATATCGTCCGGACGGGACTGCCGTTGCTTACTCATGCCGAACTGCCTGGGCCAATTCAGTTGGCTGGAGTCACCCTGACCCAAGCAGACTGGCGGAAATATGGGACTTGGCTGGCATCGCGTCCTGATGAGGCGGAGATCGAAGCCATTCGCCTTATGTTGGGCCTGAGCGAGGAATATGGCTTCCGATTACACATCGTTCATCTAGCCACCGCCTATGCCATTCCAGACTTATGCAGGGCGCGTGAGAGGGGCGTCCGCGTCACAATTGAAACGTGTCCACATTATCTGCACTTTGCCGCTGAAACAATTCCCGACGGAAGCACTTTGCATAAGTGCGCACCTCCGATCCGAAGCGCTGCGAACCGCGAAGCCCTGTGGGAGGCGTTGAAAGAAGGTGTGATCGACCTGATTGGAACCGATCACTCACCGTGTCCACCGACGTTGAAGCGACTAAATGACGGCAATTTTCAGACCGCATGGGGTGGGATTGCCAGTCTCTCGGTCGCGCTGCCGGCGGTTTGGAGCGGGATGCGTATTAGGGGCTTCAATCTTGGCGACCTTGCGCGATGGATGAGCGCAAATCCTGCAGCCCTGGCAAGCATCGACCATCACAAGGGCGCAATTGCCGAGGGTCGCGATGCAGATCTTGTCGTCTTCGACCCGGATAGAGAGATTGGAGTCGTAGCGGAAGGCTTACATACGCGCCACCTCGTCTCGCCGTATCTTGGCGAACGGATGTATGGAAAGGTCTTAGCAACCTGGCTTCGAGGAGAGCAAGTATTCGTTGACGGCAAGTTTCCCAGTAGTTGTAGGGGCAGGGAAGTCCGTTGAAAAGTGGACTATGGCATTCCAACCAGTCAATGGGTCGATCTTGGGAATGCAGCCAACCCGTAGTAACATAAGTAAATTTCAGCGGAGGTTATCTGCCATTTCCCCAGAATGGGCGGAGCCGCCCGGTATCGGGAGACTGCTTGCTGAAGGAGCGTATCGTCGGGACACCAGCTCTTCGTAAAGAAGGAGTGGCGAAGGTGCGCGGCGAGGCGCGCTATATCGATGACATTTCGTTTCCCGATATGATCTATGGCGCCACCGTGCGCAGCAGTGTCCCACGCGGACGCGTCGTAAAAATCGAATTCGGAGAAGGCATCCCTTGGGATGAATTTGTAGTCGTGAGCGCGAGGGATATTCCCGGTGAAAACGTTATTGCACTTATCAATAAGGATTGGCCGTGCCTCGTCAGTGAGCAAGTAAACCATCCTGAAGAGCCAATCTTGTTGCTGGGACATCGGGATCGCCATCTGCTCCCCAAGGCTGTGGCGGCTGTGCGGATCGAATACGAAACACTACCTAGTGTTCATTCCATAGAAGAGAGCGAGCGCGGTGATGTGATCGTCTGGGGCGAGGATAATATCTTCAAAAAGTTTCTGATCCACAAGGGCGATGTGGACGCGGCGTGGAACCAGGCCGATTTCATCGTCGAGGGCGAGTATACAACTGGTGCACAGGAACATCTATACATCGAGAACAATGGCGTGATTGCCGCCTATACGCCAGAAGAAGGCCTGACCATCTGGGGCTCGATGCAATGCCCCTATTATGTGCATAAGTCGCTCGTCGGGTTGACGCGATTACCGGAGGACAAGGTCCGTATTATTCAAGTTGAAACTGGAGGAGCCTTTGGCGGCAAAGAAGACTATCCATCGATGATCGGAGCGCACGCCGCGCTCCTTGCGATGAAGTCCGGACGTCCGGTGAAGATCATGTACGACCGTTTGGAGGACATGGTCGCCACCACCAAGCGGCATCCATCGCGCAGTCGCATTCGCACTGCAGTTAGCAAGGACGGCAAGCTGCTTGCCGCTGACATTGATTTTGCACTCGATGGCGGCGCGTACTCGACCCTATCGCCCACCGTGTTGTCGCGTGGAACGATACACGCCGGTGGTCCATATTGCTGGCCCAACATACGCGTACGTTCGAAGGCGTTTGCCACGAATTGCCCTCCACATGGAGCTTTCCGCGGATTTGGAGCTCCGCAGAGTCTCTTTGCTATTGAGCGCCACATGGATCGCGTGGCAGAGGCCATTGGTATGGCGCCAGAAGAACTTCGGCGAAGGAACTTCCTACACAAGGGTTTGACTACGGCTACAGGTCAGGAAATTCGTGAGGATGTGGATCTCGAGCACCTGCTTTCCCGCGCGCTCGAGCTATCCGATTATTATGCGAAGCGCGAGCGCTTCGACCGGGAGAATCCGGGTGCGAAGAAGAAAAAGGGAATCGGCATTGCGGCCTTCCTGCATGGCTCCGGGTTTACTGGCTCGGGCGAACGCTATTTGAATTCTGTAGCTGCTGTGGACGCGACGGCCGAGGGAAAGGTACGCGTGCTCGTCTCAAGCACTGAATTTGGTCAGGGAACGAATACGATCCTGTGTCAGATTGCGGCAGAGGCGCTTCGCATTGATTATGAAGCCGTTGAGATCGTGCAGCCGGACACCAGTATGGTGCCCAACACGGGGCCTACCGTGGCGTCGCGAACGACAATGATCGTCGGCAAACTAGTGCATTCTGCTGCGATCGGATTGCAACAGACTCTGCAGGCGAGTGGCTTGCTCGGAGAAAGTTGGACGACCGATGAATTCTCTGCTGCTGCAAAAGAATACATCGCAAGACATGGCCGACTATATTCGAGCAGCCGCTATGAACCGCCGCCCAATGTTTATTGGGATGACGTGAACTACCGCGGAGAGGCATATCCGGCATTTGCCTGGGCAGTTTACGTTGCAGAGGTGACCGTAGATATGGTCACGTATGGCGTCACCGTTGATGACTTTGTCGCCGTGCAGGAGGTGGGTCGCGTATTGAACCCGGTGCTCGCCACAGGACAAATCGAAGGAGGGGTGGCGCAAGGCATAGGCTACGCTCTCTACGAAAAGGTCCAATGGGAACAGGGACGAATGAGGAATGGGCAGATGACGAATTACATTATCCCTACCTCACAGGACATTCCGCCTATCCGCGTCTTCTTCGAAGAGATTCCGTTCACATATGGTGCGTATGGTGCTAAGGGGATTGGCGAATTGCCGATGGACGGGCCAGCACCGGCTATTGTTAACGCTGTCTCGCATGCTACGGGCGAAGACTTCAACGGAATTCCCCTACTGCCGGAAGACATCTGTTTGCGCCTCAGGTTTAGCCATGCCGTTCCTACAGAGGCGTTTGCCGTATGAAACGCCAGTGGTTTTCCTTAGTTGTGAATGGCGAGCCCAGGAAGTTAGAAGCTTATCCAATCGAACGGCTGCTTGACGTGTTGCGAGATGGAATGGGCCTTGCTGGCACGAAGGAGGGGTGTGGCGAGGGCGAATGCGGGGCCTGCAGTGTACTGATCAACGGTGAGTTGGTGAATAGCTGCCTCGTCCCGATTGTGCAAGCAAATGGAACTGACATCGTTACGATTGAAGGAGTGGCAGACGGGAACCATCTGCACCCTGTTCAGCAGGCATTCCTAACTTGTGGCGGCGCGCAGTGCGGCATGTGTACTCCCGGCATGATTGTTGCGACAACATATCTGTTGAAGAAATATTCGAAGCCCACTTCAGAGCAAATTCGTGAAGGACTCAACGGCAATCTCTGTCGTTGCACGGGCTATATGCGGATTTTTCAAGCGGTGGAAAGGGCCGTGGAGTTGGGCAAATGAGGTCGCATCCGGCAGAGTACGAGTTTGTTTCTCCCGGCAGTCTTGCGGGAGTTCTGGCTCTCCTTCAAAGCGAGCCCGGTGAATGGCTTCCCGTTGCTGGAGGCACTGAGATCATGGTGCAATTCAGCGCAGGAAGGTTGGCCGCGCATCGTCTCGTGAATATATGGAATGTTGATGAGCTTCGTCAGATCACTGAAACCGAAACGTCCCTTATTATCGGCGGCGGTTGTACCTTTACTCAACTGCGAGAATGTGCCGCGGTACCAATGCACTTCCCTCTGTTAGCGCAGGCAGCATCCTGGACGGGAAGCATTGCCAATCAGAACCGCGCCACAATTGCTGGAAATATCGTTAACGCCTCGCCCGCAGCCGATTCTCCTCCGGCCTTGCTCGCTTATGATGCTGAATTGGAGCTAATCTCTTCGAATCGAACACGAAGAATTCCTTATATCAACTTCCATCTCGGCTACAAAAAAACCGCCTTGCTACCAGGAGAATTGTTGCTTGCCATTCATCTCCAAAAGCGCTTTAAGGGCTGGTTCACATATGCGCAAAAGACCGGAGCGCGGAATGCTCAGGCAATTTCAAAGATTTGCATAGCTGGCGTCGGGAGGCTTCGCGAGGGACGCGTAGAAGCTTTGCAGATCGGCATCGGGGCAGTGGCGCCGACGCCGTTGCGTTTACAAAAAATAGAGAATGCACTGATGGGGACTTCCTTGACGGAAAATTCCATTGCTGGAGCACGCAGCCTTCTCGCGGAAGAGATTGCACCCATAAACGATATCCGTTCATCAAGCGACTACCGACGGAGTGTTGCCGCCAATTTGCTGGAGGATCTCCTCCGTAATCTTGCCGCATGGAAGGGGGTTGCATGATTACAGCGAGCAGAGTGTTAGCAGATTGGAACTTGTTGAATGATGATGTGGCCGTAGCAGCCATTTTGCCGTGTTGCGGTTCTACTCGCTGGGCGCAAGATATGGTCTCGGCTAGACCTTTCTCTGATGAGCAGGATTTGTCAGAGCGCTCCGATGCCATTTGGCTGCATCTTTCACCGCAAGATTGGGATGAGGCGTTCCGAAGTCATCCGCGTATCGGCGAGCGCAAGGCGGCCGCTACTGCCTCACGAAAATCAACAGAGTGGTCACAGCAGGAGCAGAGCCGAGTGGAGGCATCGAGTTCGGAAGTGCTCGCTGCATTGGCACGAGGAAACCATCTCTATGAAGAGCACTTTGGCCGCATCTTTCTCGTTTGCGCCAGCGGAAAGTCCTCTGCGGAAATACTAGAGATCTTAGAGCGTCGTCTGATGAATGACGCACAGACAGAATTGCGCGAGGCTGTCGAACAACAGCGACAAATTATCCGGCTCCGTCTGCGAAAATGGCTGGGTGCATAAGAAGGAAGCATGAGAGGAATTTCAACGCATATTCTTGATCTGACACGCGGACGACCGGCAGAAGGCGTGGCGGTACGGTTGCATCGCCACGAAAAGGGAGGATGGCGCGCCGTTGCCGCGCGCCGGACAGACCAGAATGGACGCATTAGCGACCTGCTGCCCGAGAATGAAACGCTGCAAAGCGGCTTTTATCGTCTGCGTTTTGGAACGAGCGCCTATTTTCGTGGCGAAGGAATCGAAAGCTTGCATCCTTTTGTTGACATAGCTTTTCAAGTCCGAGACATTGGTGAACATTATCATGTTCCACTTCTGATAACTCCGCACAGCTACTCAACGTACCGTGGAAGTTGAGGAACCTATCAGCACGATGATCGCACTCGGTGAAAATCAATATGGAAAATCGCGCGTACGCGTAATGAAGGTCGAGCGATGCGCGGATCGTCATGAGGTCTTCGAGTGGAACGTTGATGTGTGGCTGAAGGGGGATTTTACGGCGTGTTTTGAAGATGGTGACAACAGCCACGTTTTGCCCACCGACACAATGAAGAACACGATCTACTCAACGGCACGTGCATCGAAGGCAAGTACAATCGAGGAATTTGCAATTGAGCTGGCCACCCACTTCATCACCACGCAACCGCAAGTAAACGAAGCTAGTGCAAATATCAAGGCCACATTGTGGAGACACATCGATGCTGGCCGTCAGCGGCATCCTACAGCATTTGTGCAGACTGGACCAGCCAGAGAGACGGTTACGGCTACCTATCCACGCGGAGAGGCGGTTTCCGTAACGTCGGGCTTTACTGACATGGCAATTCTAAAGACGGCGAACTCTGCATTTGCGGGGTATCTTCGGGACAGGTTGACGACACTCAAGGAAACGCATGATCGTCTGCTGGGAACCCTGGCAACCGCGGAGTGGACCTACGCTGCGCCCGGTTTAGATTATGCCGCACTGCGAACAAGCATTACCGATTCGCTACTCAACGCCTTTGCTCAGCACGAGAGCCTTTCTGTTCAGCAGACGCTTTTTGCCATGGGTAAGGCTGCACTGGAAGCTGTTCCCGAAATTACCGAGATTCGGCTTCAGATGCCGAACAAGCACTGCAACCTCGTGGATCTTTCTGCTTTCGACCAGGACAATCCGAACCATATTTTCGTACCTACAGACGAGCCGCATGGTTCGATTGAAGCTTGTGTGCGGAGAGAAGTTTGAGCGCCGTTGCCATTAACGATTCAGTGCGCGCTGCGATTGCACGCGATGGCGCCGCAACCATATTAGTGCGCTGCAAAGCAATTGCGGCCTGTACGGACAAACATGGCGAAATTTTGCGAACGTTTCTTTCGCCGGCTATGGAGGAGGTTCACCAGCGTATGCGTCCTTGGTTTGAAGCCGCAGGAATGACGGTGAACGTGGATCGCGTTGGGAATTTTCGTGCATTCTACCTGTCAGCAGCCGATACAGACTCGGCGTGCTTGCTGATCGGATCTCATCTCGATACTGTTCCCAACGCCGGTGCATACGACGGCGTATTAGGTGTTCTCATGGGGCTGGCTTTGGTTGAAGCTCTCGGTGGCCGTCGATTGCCCTATTCCATCGAAGTCATTGGTTTTTCTGATGAAGAGGGAACACGCTTCGGTGTTCCATTCATCGGCAGCCAAGCTCTCGTGAATCGCCTTGACGATGCGCTCCTCAATTGCAAAGATGCCAACGGAATCATGGTTGGCGAAGCTTTGACACGCTATAGGGCAAAGCATCCAAAAGCTGTGGAATCTTCGTTAGTTCAGAATACGAAAGCCTATATCGAGTTTCATATTGAGCAGGGGCCAGTACTTGAAAGCAAAGACATGGCTTTGGGAGTTGTAGAGGCGCTCGCGGGCCAAAGACGATGCCGTCTGGTCTTTCATGGGTCGCCTGGACATGCAGGCACAACGCCGATGATGCTGCGCCGCGATGCTCTTGCAGCCGCTGCCGAATGGATCACTCGCGTCGAAATGATCGCCTCTGAATTCGAGGGTCTAGTGGCGACGGTTGGCCAAGTGTTTGTTGAACCGGGTGGGGTAAATGTAATTCCTGGTGTCACACGTTGCAGCCTTGATGTGCGGCATGCAGACGATGTCGTGTGCCGGAAGGCTTTGGAAGCAATCCTCAATGAAGCCCGTGTCACAACGACCAGGCGCGGATTGACAGTCGATACGGCGGAATACCACACGCAACCTGCTGTACACCTTAATCCGACGATGGTCGCACTAGCGGAAAATTCCGTGCGTCAGGCAGGCTATTCGTTCCTCCGCATGACCAGCGGAGCGGGGCATGATGCAATGGTCATCGCTCCGCACCTACCTTCAGCAATGTTATTTCTGCGGAGCCCTGGTGGTATCAGTCATCATCCGGACGAGAGCGTGCTTAAATCCGACGTTGCTGCGGCTATCCACGCCGGCCTGTGTTTTCTTGACAATGTCGCATCCTTCCTCAACGACAATGGGGGCGATTTGCGTGCATAACTTAGGACACACGCGCAGCGTGCGACGTGCGAGCCATTTCATTCATACCCCCGATACATTTATCCGTACTCAGATTCCGGGCTGCTCGAAAGCCAGCGTGATCGTCCATGCTTCACCTGTGCTTGGAGCGAATTTCGCACAATATTCTGTTGAATTTGAAGTTGGTGGCGCTCTTGGGTCCGCATCAGGTCAGAGATTCTTTTATGTGCTCGACGGCACGATAACACTTGAGAGCGGTGCCGATACTTACACGCTCGTTGAGAACGACTACGCTTATGTACCGCAAGAAGCAGAGCATACGATTCGCGCTTTGCAAGCCTCGCGTGCCACAGTGATCGAGCAGAAATATCGTTCAGTGAATGGCGAGGGTCCTCCAACATTGCTGGTGGGGCATGAGCCATCGGTACCGGCGCAGCCGCTAACGGGTGACAACGATCTGCTCGTGCGTTCGCTTCTGCCGGATACCATAACGTTCGACTTCGCAGTGAACACCATGTCTTATGCACCGGGCGCAGGATTGAGCATGGTTGAGGTTCATGTCATGGAGCACGGTTTGCTGATGCTTGAAGGTGGAGGCATTTATCGACTTGATGACCAGTGGTATCCAGTGACTGCGGGAGACTTTATCTGGATGGCGCCGTACTGCCCTCAATGGTTTGGTGCGATTGGAAAGGTTCCGGCAAAATATCTGATCTATAAGGATTGGAATCGGCACCCTTTGGCGTGAAATGCAGATAGAGATTGATCAACAACGTCTTATGCAGGAAATCGATACGCTTGCGACGATTTCTGATGTCGAACCCCCCGCCGTCACACGCATCGTATTCAGCGAACAGGACCTGCGCGCCCGAGCGTGGCTGAAAGAGCGCTTTAGCGAAGCTGGACTTTCAGTGCGCGAAGATGCCGCCGGAAATGTATTCGCTCGCTGGCAGGGGGCACGTTCTGAGTTGCCTGCCGTGGCTACGGGTTCGCACATCGACGCGATTCCCTACGCCGGGAAGTTTGATGGAGTCGTGGGTGTGCTCGGCGGTCTCGAGGCCATTCGCGCATTACACAGAAGCGGATTTCGACCAGCCCGCTCTATCGAACTAATTCAGTTCACCTCGGAGGAGCCGACACGGTTCGGTGTTGGATGCCTTGGCAGTCGGCTACTCTCAGGCGTTTTGAACCCGCTTGCGGACGACTCTCTGCGCGACAGGCAAGGCGACACTCTAAAAACTGTCCGCATGAACGCTGGATTCAATGGCGAGCTCTCAACTGTTCGTTTGCCTCAAGGCTTCTACTCGGCCTTTCTCGAGCTTCACATTGAGCAGGGGCCGATTCTCGATCGCGAGAACATTACGATTGGAGTTGTTACTGACATCGCAGCGCCAGCAAGTTTTACGGTGACCCTTGAAGGCGAAGGCGGTCACGCAGGAAGCACATTCATGCCTGGAAGACGTGATGCTCTTTGTGCCGCGTCTGAACTGATTCTTGAAATCGAGCGGCTCGCGTTAAGTTCCGGTTCCCGTAACACGGTGGCCACTGTTGGAACCTGTGAAGCATATCCTGGTGCAATCAACAGCATTCCCAGTCGGGTGAAGCTTGGCGTAGATCTGCGCGACACGGACGGTGATCGACGTGACATGGTTCTCGAAAAGATACGGCATGGAGCAGGTGAGATTTCCCAGCGGCGGCAGATCAAAGTTGAGATGATTATGCTAAATGCTGATCCTCCGGCCTCCTCGTCACCACGTGTCTTAAGCGCGATCAATAACGCTTGTTCCGAAGCAAAGGTATCATCTCGCCAAATTGTCAGTCGCGCTTATCATGACTCACTTTTTATGTCGCGGATCGCGCCGATGGCCATGATTTTCATTCCTTGTCGCAACGGCATTAGCCATCGTCCTGACGAGCATGCGTCTGTCAGCGATATTGCGGACGGCGTTGAAGTGCTTGCTCGTTCACTGGCTGAGCTCTCGTGCGATACCTAGCAAATCCGGGCCCGCCGTCATGTCGTCCCACAGCGCTGATATCATGGAGTCTCTTCCTGTAAAGGAGACAACGCCATGTCTGCTGTCACTGCATCGCCGCTCACCTCTTCTTTGAAACATTCTGACGCAAACACCAAGCAACTTAAGCACTGGATCGGTGGGAATCCTGTTGAGGGATCATCGGGCCGGTTTGCCGATGTTTTTCATCCTGCTTCAGGTCTGGTCCAGGCACGCGTACCTCTGGCCAATGCAGATGAAGTGGATAAGGCAGTTGCTGCGGCTGCCGCGGCATTTCCTGACTGGTCTTCGCAGCCTCCGCTACGGCGTGCGCGCGTCATGTTTCGCTTCCGCGAGATATTCGAACGGCGAATCGAGGAAGTTGCTGTGTTGATTAACCGAGAGCATGGCAAAGTACTGTCTGATGCGAGAGGAGAGGCGACTCGGGGCCTTGAGGTTGTTGAGTTTGCTACCGGCATTCCGCAATTACTAAAGGGGGAATTCACTGAACAAGTGGGAGCGGGCATCGATAGCTGGTCCATGCGCCAGCCGCTCGGAGTGGTGGCAGGTATTACGCCATTCAACTTCCCTGCCATGGTGCCAATGTGGATGTTTCCGATCGCTCTTGCCTGCGGGAACACGTTTATCTTGAAGCCGAGCGAGCGCGACCCGAGCTCGTCGGTTCTGCTCGCTGAAATGTTGAAGGAAGCCGGTTTACCGGACGGAGTCTTCAATGTTGTGCATGGCGACAAAGTGGCTGTCGATGCCATCCTCGCGCATCCGACGATCCAGGCCGTGAGCTTTGTTGGCTCAACGCCGATTGCCGAGTATGTATATCGAGAAGGCACGAAACATGGGAAACGTGTACAGGCTCTGGGTGGTGCTAAGAATCACATGATCGTGATGCCGGATGCCGACCTGGATCAGGCCGCTGACGCACTTACCAGCGCAGCGTACGGATCGGCAGGCGAGCGATGCATGGCAATCAGCGTGGCAGTCGCGGTAGGAAGTCAGACGGCCGATACGCTGATTGAAAAGCTTGAAAGCCGCATTGCTAAGCTCCGCGTCGGAGATGGCACGAAGGAGGAGGCCGATCTCGGTCCACTCATCACGAAGCCGCATCTCGACAAAGTCAGTAACTATGTCGAACTCGGGGGCAGGGAGGGTGCCGAGCTTGTTGTCGACGGTCGTGCAAGTGCATTGCCACACGGTGAAGGCTTTTTCCTCGGTGCCTGTCTCTTCGATCACGTAAAACCGGAGATGCGGATTTACAAGGAAGAGATCTTCGGACCTGTACTCGGGGTCGTCCGCGTGAATAATTTTGAGACCGCTTTGCAGCTCGTGAATGAGCACGAATACGGTAACGGCACATCGCTTTTCACGCGCGATGGTGATACCGCACGGGACTTTACTCGCCGTGTGCAGGCCGGTATGGTCGGTATCAATGTTCCGATCCCGGTGCCGATGGCATTTCATAGCTTTGGCGGGTGGAAACGGTCATTGTTCGGTGATCATGCTGTACACGGACCGGAAGGGGTACGCTTTTATACCCGATTGAAAACGGTAACGGCACGATGGCCTACAGGCATTCGGACTGGCGTTGACACTAGCATGCCAACGCTCGGATAGATCGCTCACTAGAAGGGCCGCTTAGACAGAGCGGCCCTTCTAGTGTCCAGACCGTGATTAGTTTGTTACGCACTGCTCGTCAGCAATATGCAGATGCTTGTCGAGGGTATCGATCCCTCGTTCGATCTCTTCTTCCGTGATGATGAGGGGCGGCGCAATTACGAAGTGACTCACCCATGCCTGCATGATGACGCCATCTGCCAATGTTTTCGCGGCGATCTGATCGACTACCAGAGCCTTGCTGGAGACTTTGTCAGCGTAAGTGTTGAACGGCTCCTTGGTTTTCTGGTTTTTTACCAAGTCGACAGCCCAGAACAGTCCTTTTCCGCGCACATCTCCTATGCTTGGGTGCTTGGACTTGAGCGTATTTAGCTTTTCTTCGACAAATGGACCTAGCTTCCGCGTTCGTTCCACAAGGCCGAGCCGCCTCATTTCCTGAATTGTGGCGACCGCCGGAAGGAGCGTCATCGGATGTGCTTCATAAGTGTGTCCATGCGCGAAGTAGTGGTCCTGAAAAAAATCGCCGATCTTCTCTGACGTTGCACAGAGGCCCAGTGGTACATAGGCCGATGTGATGCCTTTCGCCGTGCAGAGAATGTCCGGCGTTACGTCCCAGAGGTTCATTGCGAACCACTCTCCGGAGCGTCCCCATCCGCTCATGACTTCGTCGGCGATCAGCAATACCCCAGTTTCATCGCAAATGCGGCGCAGCTTTGGCATGTATTCGGGTGGCGGAACAATCACGCCATTTGTGCCGACGATTGGCTCAACCAAGACCGCCGCTACATCGGATTCATTGCGGATCATGTGCTCAAGATAGTCGGCGCAAGCAATTCCGCATTCCGGATAAGTGTGTTTGATTGGGCACTTGTAGCAGTGCACTTCTGGCCCAAAAATAATTCCTGGGCCTTTGCCGCGAGGCTCCATTGACCAGCGTCGCGGATCGCCTGTTGCAGCGATCGATCCCGCAGTCGAACCATGATAGGAGCGGTAGCGTGCGATGATTTTGGTCTTGCCTGTGTACATCCGAGCAATCTTGAAGGCGGCTTCGTTTGCGTCGGTGCCGGATGTTGTGAAGAAGAATTTGTTCAACCCCTTCGGCAGAACTTCAAGCAATAGCTTTGATAATTCGGCGCGCGCGGTCGTAGTGTAACCAGGTAGCGCATAGGCCAGGTCCTGAGCCTGCTTAGCGATGGAGTCTATAACGGCTTGATTCTTGTGCCCGAGGTTCATGCACATCAGCTGCGCCGAAAAGTCTAGATATCGCTTGCCATTGGCATCGATGATGTAGCACCCCTCAGAGTCAACAATGTGAAGCGGGTTCCAGCCCTTCTGAAACCGCCATGTTCCGTAGTTTGTCTCGCGCGTAATTCGTACGACTTCTTCTGAGGTCAATTCTGTAGCGGAAGACTGCGTCATTGTTTCGTTAGGAGTCATTGTGTTGCCTCGTTTTCTTCGATAACGATAGATGGCTTAGCCAGCATCATGAGGTAGTAGAGCGTTCCGGATAGAAGGAAGCCGATAAACCAGGCGTAGTCGTACAGAAAGGCGACAGCCGGGATAAAGCGACCGACCAATGCGGCCACCACGCCAATGACAAGCGCGATCAGCGCGGCTGGATTCAGGCCGCGTCGATACTCATAAATTCCGCCCCGTCGGTAGAGTGAATAGCAGTCGAGTTTCGTTCCTCGCACCATAAAATAATCAGCCACCATAATCCCTGCGACTGGACCTAGCAGGCCAGAATACCCGACGAGCCATCCAAAGATGTAGCTGCCGAAGGTTTCCATCAACTTCCAGGGCATCATAGCGAGCCCAAGAAGGCCGGTGATCATACCGCCTGTGCGAAAGCTGATGAGTCGCGGCGCGAGGTTGGAAAAATCATTCGATGGTGAAACGACATTGGCCGCGATGTTCACGTTCAGTGTCGCGACAAGTAATGCGATCAATCCGAGAAATGCAACGAACGGCTGATGGAAGCGGCCCAGAAGGGTGATTGGACTCCAGATCGGTTGACCAAAGACCACTTCTGACGCTGATGTTACCGCTATACCGATGAATGAATAGAGCGTCATCGCGACGGGCAATCCGAATGCCTGTCCGATGATCTGTGCGTCTTGATTTTTCGCATAGCGTGTAAAGTCTGGAATATTGAGCGAAAGCGTCGCCCAGTACCCGACCATTGCTGTCAGTGACGGAATGAAGAAATGGAGAAAGCTGCTGGTCGACGTAAATCTACTCGGCGCTGCCAGCATCGGGCCGAAGCCGCCTGCTTTGTGCAACATCCAAAACAGCAAAATGAGTGACATCAGCAGCATGAAAGGCGCAGAAAAACTTTGTAGGAAGCGGATGGATTCGACGCCGCGCCACACGATTGCCATATTCAGCAGCCAGAAGCCTAAGAAACATGCCCACAATACCCATGGCATGTGCATAGTCTGCGGCAACAGCACTCCAACCATCGCCGCAATTGCTTGACCGCCAAGCCATGATTGGATGCCGAACCATCCACAGGCCACGATTGCACGCAAAATCGCAGGAATGTTCGCGCCCGCAGGGCCGAACGAGGCGCGAACAAAGACTGGGAAAGGGATGCCGTACTTCGCCCCTGCGTGGGCGTTTAGTAGCATGGGAATGAGTACGATGAGATTGCCGAGAAGGATGGTGAAGATCGCCTGCTTCCAGTTCATGCCGCCCGCGATGAGTGACGAAGCAAGCATGTAAGTCGTCACTTCCATCGACATCGAAAACCAGAGCGCGATGTAGTTGTAGGTGCTCCACGTCCGCTGTGCAGGTTGTGTGGGTGCCAGATCTTTGTTATAGAGTCGGGAATCGGGAGCCAATTCGGCCGCGTAATGGTGCCTGTCCCGCGGATTCGCTGAAGCAGCGGCGGCTGGGATCAAACCATGCCTCCTGCGTTAGCTTCTCGCTTCACGAATCGACCGCGTCCAGTCGTGCCTAGAAACTTGCCCGGTTTGGTTGAGTTGTCGACTACCAATTCACCGCGTGAAATAACCTTGGCTGCATTGCCCTTCACCGTCCAACCTTCGAACATGGAATAGTCCGTTGCCATGCGTTGAGTGGCTGCGGATATGGTGTACTCGGCGTTCGGGTCCCAGATTAGTATGTCTGCGTCGAGACCTTCTTTGATGGATCCTTTCTGTTTTTCCATCCCAAAGACGCGGGCGGGAGCAGTGCAACAGAGGTCAACAAACTTCTCTTGAGTGAACCAGCCGCCATTGACGCCGTAATGCCACAGAATCTGTAGCCGGTTTTCAACGCCGGGGCCGCCGTTTGGGATCTTGCTGAAGTTCCCGCGACCGAGCGATTTCTGATCAGCGAAGCGGAATGGGCAGTGGTCCGTGGAAACCACTACAAGTGAGCCGTCTGTGAGCGCTTGCCACAACACTTTCTGGTTCCACTTCTCACGCAGTGGGGGAGTGAAGACAAACTTGGCCTCATCCCAACTCTTGCCCGGCATCTGGTCTTCAATCGAGAGCACCAGATACTGTGTGCACGTCTCCGCCAGAGCTTTAGCACCGCGCTCTTGCAGATGCTTCAATTCGTCAAGCGCATACGCGTTAGACAGGTGCACAATGTAGACCGCAGCTCCGGCCATGTCAGCAAGGGCAATCGCGCGATGCGTGGCCTCGGCCTCGGCTTTCGGCGAGCGGGACAACGCGTGATAATGTGGTGCAGTCTTGCCCTCGGCCAGCATCTGCGCGACGACGATGTCGATAGCGCTGCCATTCTCCGCGTGGATGCAGCAGAGGGCGTTCAGCTTTGCCGCTTTTTGCATCACTTTGAACATCAGGCCGTCATCAATCATCAACACGCCGGGATAGGCCATGAATAGCTTAAAGCTGGAAACACCCTCGGCAACCATCTCCTCCATCTCGCGCAGTCCTTGCGAGCCATCGCCCGGGCCGAGATCGGTTACTGCCATATGGAGGGAGAAATCGATACATGCCTTGTTGTCCGATTTCTTTCTCCACGTATCGTAGGCTTCGCGCATTGTGCGGCCTTGCGACTGTAATGCGAAGTCTATGAGCATTGTCGTTCCACCCACGGCTGCAGCTTGTGTGCCGGTCGTGTAGTCGTCAGCGGAAACAGTGCCTCCAAAGGGCATATCAAGATGCGTATGCACGTCGATGCCGCCAGGCATGACAAGAAGGTCTGTCGCATCGACAGTCGTGTGGCCGGTCGCGTTAATCTTATCGCCGACTTTCGCAATCTTCTCGCCGTCGATCAGCACATCGGTCTTCTTCGACCCGTCAGCGTTAACCACCGTGCCGTTCTTGATCAGAATTCCCATCGTGGTCGGCTCCTTAGTCCTCGATCACCACGCAGCAGATCCTGGACTATATGTTTGGGTTGCCGGCAGTAACTGAACCTTCTGTAACGAGGCCGGCATTCACACGTTCGTCCCATGTCTCCGCTGGCAGTCCGTTGTCGACGCGTTCCATGGTGATGCAATCCGGAACAGGGCATACCAGAGAGCACAGATTGCAGCCGACACACTCATGCTCGTCCACGCGCGGTATACGAGCGAGCGGCGTGGAATAGGGGCCCGTGTTTTCCGGGCCGTTGAGATCCAGCTTCGGTATCGGTGTTGTACTGATTCGACCTCGGCTTTCTGCAGCTATCATCTCCGGCGTACGCGAAGTGTTCGGCGTGGGAAGTGCGCGGTCAAGATGTATGCACTGGTGTGCACCGTCCCAGCACGCCGTATAGCAAAGTTCACAACCAATGCACTTATTTTCGTGAATGTGCGCGACGATCTTGTAGTTGAGGTTGAGGTGCTTCCATTCTGCTACATTCGGCAGTGAGAGACCGCGGAAGTCGTCGATCGATTGATAACCTTTCCGCCGCATCCACGCGAGAAGGCCGTCGGCCAGGTCTTCGACGATGCGGTAACCGTAATGCATGACGGCTGTGCAGACCTGCACCGTGCCCGCGCCGAGCAGTATGAACTCGGCTGCATCCTGCCAGACGCCGATGCCTCCAATGCCAGACATCGGCAGAGCAGCCTGCTCATCCGACATAACCTGCTGCACCATATTGAGCGCGATCGGCTTTACCGCAGGACCGCAGTAGCCACCGTGCGAACTTTTGCCGTCGACGTTGGGACGCGGTTCGAGCGTGTCCAAATCAATGCCAGTGATCGAGTTGATGGTGTTGATCGCGGAGAGCGCGTCCGCACCCGCCTGCTTGGCTGCGCGGGCCGGCATGCGGATATCACTGATGTTCGGCGTGAGCTTGATAATCACGGGTGTTCGCGCTTTCTCTTTCACCCATTCCGTGATCTGGCCGCAATACTCAGGCACCTGCCCGACCGCGGATCCCATGCCCCGTTCACTCATCCCGTGTGGACAGCCGAAGTTCAGTTCGAGCCCATCAGCACC
This sequence comes from Alloacidobacterium dinghuense, assembly GCF_014274465.1. Classification (NCBI taxonomy): domain Bacteria; kingdom Pseudomonadati; phylum Acidobacteriota; class Terriglobia; order Terriglobales; family Acidobacteriaceae; genus Alloacidobacterium; species Alloacidobacterium dinghuense. The sequence continues at coordinate 599,970 of NZ_CP060394.1, forward strand.
TGCATCTTCGGCGCGTTGCACAATCTCATGCCATGCGTGCCGTTTTGATTCGACCATGAGGGAGGCGATGATAACGTGCTTTGGATAGCGACGTTTTACTTCGGAGATCTCACGAAGGTTTACTTCAATAGGTCGGTCGCTGATCAGTTCAATATTGTTCAAACCCATCATCCGCTGCCCATTCCAGTCGATGGATGAGTAGCGTGAACTTACATTCGTAATCGGCTCGCCAATTGTCTTCCAGACGGCGCCCCCCCAGCCTGTGTCAAACGCTCGCATAACCTGCTCGCCGCAGTTGGAAGGTGGAGCGGAGGCAAGCCAGAACGGATTCATGCACCGGATGCCGGCGAAAGTCGTTTCAAGCGTTGGCATCTTGTCCCTCCAGCCATGCTGCGATTCCATTCCCTGCGCGTTTGCCATCAGCCACAGCGTCGACGACTTCGCGGCCGCCGTTTGCGCAGTCGCCTCCCGCGAAGTATTTCGGATTCGAAGTTTGCCCGGTCACGCGGTCGATCACTACGCGTCCTCGCTCCAGGTTGATCTTGGGACTGTCCAGAAAGTCTGTGTGCGTTCCCTGACCTATAGCCAAAATAACCAGATCGACCCGCAGCCGAATCCTTGCATCAGATTTCGGCAATAGCGACCCATCCGACGTAACTTCAAGGTGGACAAGTTCAAGCTCCTCCACCTTCTCTGTGCCCTTAATGCCGACAGGCTTCATATGCCACAGAAACTTCACGCCTTCCAGTTTTGCGTGCTCATATTCATAAGCGAAAGCAGACATCTGCTCAGGTCCGCGACGATAGATCATGTGTACCTCGTTCGCGCCTAAGCGTGCGGCAGCGTTTGCAGCATCAATCGCCGTGTTCCCGGCGCCGATGACGGCAACTCGTTCGGGAGCCGATGTGACTTGCCCGCTCTTATAGTCAGCAATATAGTCGAGCGCGTTGGTCACACCCGGCAGCGTCTCCCCCGCAATCCCGAGCCGATGTATCGCGCCCAGACCGATACCAAGAAAGATCGCGTCACGAGAGGATTCGAGCGCGGCCAGCTTCTTCGCATCCACCGTGGAATTGAAGTGGAACTGAACACCCAATTGCGTCAGCAGATCGATCTCCCGCAGGCTTTCCGCCAGCGGCAACTTATATTCGGCGATGCCATATGTGTTTAGCCCGCCAGGCAGTGGCCGAGCATCGAATATTTCTGCTCTTATGCCCCGACGCCGCAGTTCGGCTGCACAGGAAAGTGAAGCGGGTCCTCCGCCAATGAGTGCCACCGATTTGCCTGTATCTGCACCCGGCGCGAAGGGAAGAGGCGCGCTACTTTCGTACAAGGCGTCCATTGCGAAGCGCTGGAGACGAGCGATCGCAATCGGCTGCTGATTGTAGCGGTGCATCACACATGCGCCTTCGCACAACACGGCGACGGGACAGGCCCGTGCGCAACTGGCGCCAAGGATGTTCGCGTCAAGGATCGTTTTTGCCGATCCTTCCAGGTTGCCGCTGGCGATCTTCCTGATAAATCGCGGAACGTCAATATGCGTAGGACAGGCTGCCGTACACGGTGCATCGAAGCAGTAGAGGCAACGGTTCGCCTCCGTAACGGCAGCTATCTTGTTGAAAGGCGGATGCAAGTCAGGAAAGCGGGCTGCGATCCGCGGCGTGTCTGGGGCTTGATCGAAAAAACTCATCGACTCACTCATCCCGGTTCGACCTCTCAACAGCAGAACTGAGGCATCCCCTAAAGTCTGCCGGTAAGTTCCACCGGAGTCCTGATTATGCAATATTTCTGCACAAACGGGGAGTGGTCCTAATTGTACGTTGAGGCTATTGGTCTATGGATGCTGGGTCCAGCAGCCGATGGTTTTTTGGGCCAGACGATTGAATGCAATCACAGCCTGCTCGATATGAGCGCGATTCGTGTCCTCCGCGCGATTGTGGCTCAAGCCATTCAAGGACTGCACAAACATCATCACGGTGGGGATGCCTATGCGCGCCACTTCAGCTGCATCGTGCAAAGGTCCGGAGGGAAGCTGCTCCGACACTCCGGCTGTCTCGACGATGGCTTCCTCACACAACTGGATCAAGTCAGGGTGAAAAGGGATTGGTTCGATCGACCAGATTTTCGACCATTCAACCGAGCAGCGTTCTTCCCCAGCGAACCGCTCACTGGCTTCTCTGGCTTCACGAAGCATTTCTGCCAATATCCCCGCGTCGAGATCACGCATATCGAGCGTTGTCTCGCAGCGGCCCACCACGGCTGTCACAATGCCGGGAAAAGTCTTCACGCTGCCCATCGTTGCCACCGACTGAGAATGTTTACGCGCGATCGGTCTTATTTCAAGAGCTAATTTTGCGGCAGCGGCTAATGCGTCGCGTCTGGCGGCCATCGGAGTAGAGCCGGAGTGCGCTTCCTGCCCGTGAAATGTGATCGCCCAGCGCTCGACACCTTTCGTGCCCTGCACGACTGCAAGCGGTTTCTGGAGCTTTTCGAGAATTGGACCCTGCTCAATATGCAACTCAAGATATGCCGCGATGTTCTTTTGTTCGCGACAGGACTCGCCAATGCGATCTACATCGACGCCGCAGCCTTGCAGAGCGGCTTCAAGTGTTGTCCCTTCACGATCCGTCCGCACCCGGTCAGCATCGATAGTATGGCTGCCAGCAAATGCTGACGATCCAAAAAGACTCCGGCCAAAGCGGGCGCCTTCTTCGTCTGCCCAATCCACCAACCGCATCGTGTACGGCGGCTTGCCGTTGTACTCCTTTGCGAAGCTCGTGAGCACCTCTAACCCCGCTAGCACGCCGAGGCAGCCATCGAGCCAGCCGCCGTTCGGCACCGAATCAAGATGGCTGCCAATCACCAGAGTCTTTTCTGATTCGCCCTTGAGCGTCATCCAATGATTGGCCGCTGAATCATAGTGGTGTTCTACCGGCAGGCTCTTCAGTTTTTCTTCGAACCATGCGCGCGCTTTGAGCCAGACCGGTGTCCAGGCTACGCGCTGGGCTCCATGTTCGTCAGATGTAAGGGAGCGAAGTTCATCAAGATTGCGCAGTACAGTCTTCGGATCGACCATTGCAAAAGCCTCAAATGCAGAAGTGATGGCTATTGATGTAGAATGCCGCTTCATTGTTGCCACAGCCAGAAATCCTACTGGAAGGAGTGACAATGATCCATTTCCGTGGTCCTGAATACAGTAGCTGAGGAAGTCCCATGCTTCAATGGTTGCTCTTCCGCGAGGGCATCGTGCCCTCAAGCGAGCGTGCGGATAAGAATCAGAAATGCTGAAAAAGCAGATGTGCGCTAAAAGGCCAGCCTTTATGCGTTAGATCGCACGAAAATTACTGTGTTGTCGTCAGAATAAATAGATTTCCAGCCTTTTAAGAGCGTAAGGACGCGGGCCATGGGACCGCCGCGGGTCAGCAGACAGAAACCGATCTTGTATTTGTCGAGCAGCACATTCGGATCGCTTTGGAGAGTCGCCCACTCTCCGTATTCTTTAAGAACACCCGCAAATTCGAAGAGATCTGCGCGTCCATCAACGAAGACGGGGCGTTCCGGAGCGGCCCAGATCAGGTATCCGCCGTAGATATACTCGTTGAGCATGTTTCCGGAAATATGCTGATCATGCAGAAACTCGACTGCCTTCACTGGGTTCGAAACTTTCATCTGATCTGCAATAGATCGCTGGTTTGGGAAGGCAAAGAACGCGCCTGTGAGAAATATCCCAATTGTCAACGCATTTGGCCATACTCGATCCTGCTCAGCGTTGTACCCATCCCACGCTGTTGCTAGAAGCCTGGCCAGAATGGGAGCTGCCAAAATACCAAAGACGAATGTCATGCGTTCATGATGGACGGCAAACCATGTGCCTGCGGACAGCAGGACAAGTTCATGCCACAACAATTGCGAACGCCTGATGATGACAGAGAGAAAAATGCACGCAAAGACGACAAGCAACCCAACGCCGCGCACAGAGTTCATGGCGAGCGGCTTCCATTCATCAATGGCGCTGAGATTGATCGGCAGATGCAGCATGAAATCCAACGGGTACAGAACCAGCTTGAGACCAATTGGATTTAGAAAGAGTGCTGACGCGGAAAAGACCAACGCCAAGCTAAGAAGCAATTGACGGCGCGGACTCCAGCGCGTTGCTTCAAGTAGTCCAATCTGAAAATTGAAAAAAGAGCAGAGAAGAAGTATTCCTGCGAGACCAAATCCGAGAAAAAATGAAGCGTGACAGTTTACCCAGATTGCAAATATCGGTGGAAGCCAGAAGAACCAGCGTGGATTGCGGGTGCGTCCGAGATGGAGCACGAGTAGCTCAACGATGAGTAATAGGTAGCCGATCATCTGCGGCCGTACTGCGTATCCGACCGTTCCAAATAGCCAGATAACCAAAGCTCCGGCCCAGCCCACCTTCACATTTCCTGAATACAGCGAGCACAATGCATAGCCAGCGATCAATACAGCAGAAGTGAAAATGCAGAGCCACAGCATCAAACCCGCATAGCCGCCTGCTCGATACGCGCCATAGATGAGCACCTGAGAGAGCCATTCCTGTGGCATAAACGCTTGGTGACGGGCGGTATATGAAAAAAGATCAGTCGTAGGGATGGTGTGGGAGTTCCAGATGACCTCGCCTGTTTTTAGGTGCCACCACATGTCTGGATCGTCGAAGCGCGCACGGACAGTAATCGTTGCCAACAAGACAAGGAGGCTAGCCAGCATTACTGGAAACGAGAAGACACGTTGCAACGCGCCGACATGCGTTGCGACCGTCGTCTGTTCGACGGTGAGGGATGCCGTGCTCATGCCGTGCCGAATTCCTGCCCATCTGAGGCGACAAGAACCTCTTCCATTTCCATCGGTTGGTCTGCAAGCCGGATCAGCCGGTGCAGGTAAGCACGGGATATTGATAAGCTGCGCGCCGCAAGCGTTTTATTCCCATTGTGTTCTCGCACAGCGGTTGCTGCGAGCCGAATTTTGTACTCGCGCAGCTGGCGCTCGAAAGATCCATCTGGATGATAGTCACTGATGCTGACTACATCCTCTTCCCGGATGTTGTGCGGCAGGTCTTCCGAACGGACGCTCTGAGTCTTGGCAAGGATGATGGCCTGCTGGATCACGTTTTCCAATTCCCGAACATTTCCAGGCCACGAGTAGCGCTGCAGCAGCGACATGGCGTCCGGTTCGATCTGTTCCATCGGCTTGTCATATTCCTCGGAGTAGCGCCGCAGAAAATGCGAGGCAATGGATGGGATATCTTCCGGATGTTCCTGCAGAGCTGGAGCATCAATTCGCATAACATTGATGCGGTAGAAAAGATCCTGCCGGAATTTGCCTTGCGCCACCAATTCACTTAAATCCCTATGCGTGGCGAAGACTAGTCGTGCCCGCAGAGGAATCAGCCGGCTGCTGCCGAGGCGACAGAATTCGCGTTGCTGTAAAACGCGCAGCAATTTCACTTGCGTGCTCAGGCTCAGCTCGCCAATCTCATCGAGGAACAAAGTGCCGTCGCCTGCCTGTTCAAGGTAGCCTTCCCGCGCGCCAACGGTTCCGGTGAAAGCGCCTTTTTCATGACCAAACAGCTCGGCTTCGATCAACGTTTCCGGAATGGCGCCGCAGGAGACCGCGACAAATGGACGTCGAAAGCGAGCGCCCGTGTTATGGATGGCTCTTGCAATCAACTCTTTACCCGTGCCGCTTTCGCCCGTAACAAGCACCGAGGCGTTGAGATTGGCGACACGTTTCACCAGATCGTAGACCTGCTGCATTGCCTGTGAATGCCCGATCATCTGATCGCATTGAATGGCCAGCTTGCTGATTGGCGCTTCACCCCTGGTCGGCTCCTGCGGGGAGCGGACAGCTTGATCAGACAGAACCGCATCTTCGGTGGGCTCCTGTACGGCTCTGGGTGCCCGGGTGAATGCAGCATTCTCATAAGCTCGGGATAGCATTGCCTTCAGTTCGCGAACCGAGGGCGGCTTGCGGCAGTGACCATGTGCTCCAAGTTGCACCAGTTCAATTGCCGCGTGGCGAAGGCTATCATCAGCCATTACCACCGATGGAACCGGATTCTCAGCAATACGGCGACAGCAAGCCATTCGCTGCTCGATCGACCGATAATTTGAGTCCAAGTCGAGAATCACAACATCGCATCTCTCTGCAAAGAGCATCTGTGTGATTCCATCCTCGTGAGATTCGAGGATTACTTGAAATTCCTTACCAAGGGCAGAAGATAAAAGAGGCTGCAGTTTATAGTCTTCGGAGAAAACCCCAATCCTCATCATGAGAGAGCATGCTCCTTCATTGCGCTAAAGATGCAACGAAACTAATGCCAGCGTCACTTAAAGTGGTGTCTGCGTTTCGTAGCATCGCACTGGGGGAGGCATTTCTTTAGGGGGCCAGCGATGCAAAAAGTTTTTGTTCGGTAAAGCCATTTCTCCACCCGGAAAATATAGGAGAAGCTTGAACTCCTGAAAGTCACAGATCGGATGGTGTGCTTAGATTCATATCGGATTGCGCTGCGAAGGTCGATAGTACTTAGGTAACTTTTGGAGAAATAGAAGTAATTGAATGGCAGATACTACCAAAAAGTTACTCCATTTTAGCTCCATCGAGGGATTGTCCCGATATGGAACAGTACTTCTTCCTAAATTGCACCCAACCTCGACATCGCAAACTTAAACGATTATTTAGAGGCTCGCTCTAGGCAGCTGTCGGTAACATCCAGAAATAGAGCCGGATCCTCCAAGTAGGACATCGTTCGCTTCTCCTTCCGCACCGATGTACTCCTTCCTAGGTGACCAGATATCCAAGGTCCGATTGCTGTTTACCTGCATGAACCCAACGCGATCAAGGGAAAAAGGGGTGTATATCTGCTGTTCCACTATCGGAGGCAGCGTGTAAACGGACGTGCACACTCAAATGCCAGGCTCATCGTTAAAGGGCTGAATCCAGACGCTCAGGAGGCGTTTTGGATTTGGATGAAGAATTGCTTTTTCGTTAACAGTTCTTACCCTGAAGGGTAGAGAAAGAGTCTGTATATGCACTCGATCGCCTGGTGGCCAACTGTCATTGCTCTCATCATCGCGACCTTTACCGATTTGCGTAGCCGCCGCATTCCGAACTGGCTTGTGTTCCCGTTCATGATTGCTGGGCTGGCGGTATCGGGCTGGTCTCACGGATGGAGCGGAGTCGGACATAGCCTTGCTGGTTTGGCCTTAGGTGGACTCCTTTTCGGAATACTCAGTTGGATGGGCGGCATGGGGATGGGGGATGTGAAGCTATGTGCCGCCATTGGGGCCTGGGTGGGGCCGGGGCAATTGGTAATTGCCCTGGTCCTGACAGGCATGGTTGGTGGAATTATGGCCCTTAGCTGGGCTGCTTGCGGAGGGTTTCTTGGCGAACTGTTCAGTGGTACGGGCGATCTACTCTTCGGAATCAAAGAGCGTGGATTGCGTCCCCATCCTGAACTGGTTCTTGCCAATCCCCTGACGCGCAAAATGCCATACGCGCCTGCGATTGCTATTGGAACACTGATCTCTTTCTTCTCGCGCTGAGATTGAAAACAGGAAACTATGACTGTTTTGTTCAGGACATTTCGATCCAGGATCCATTCGAAAAGAGTCTTGAGCGGCAGGGAGCTGTAAATCGATGATATCGACGTTCACTCAGGATTCAGAAGCGCTCGGAACGAATGTCTTGTCTATTGCGTTGATTGGCCCCGAGGGGACATATCGCAGAGACATGACGAGTGCTGTCGTCGGATCACAGGCTAAAGTGACCAGGGAGTTCGTGTCCTATCCTGGCCTGGACGATGTTGCCGACCTGCTGAGCGCGGAATTCGACGTCATTATCATCGAGCTGGATAGCAACCCGGAGCATGCGCTCGACCTTGTAGAGAATATCTGCAGCAACAGCCCAGCAACGGTGATGGCGTATTCGGCGCAGTCGGACGCGGAGTTACTGGTGCGCTGCATGCGAGCCGGAGCCCGAGAGTTTCTCACTGCTCCGATCGTCCCAACTACCATCGCTGAAGCTTTAGTGCGTGCCGCAGTTCGCCGTCCCGCCGCTCGTTCTAAAAAGGCAGGCGGGAAGTTGTATGTGTTCGCCAGCGCCAAGGGCGGCTCCGGCGTCACTACCGTCGCCAGCAATTTCGCTTTGACCCTTGCTCGCGAGTCTGGTCAAAGCACAGTACTGATCGATCTTGATCTGCCTCTGGGTAATGTAGCAATCGATCTCGGAATCACTGCTCAGTTTTCAACTGCCAATGCGATCGAGACCGTCGAGCGAATGGATTCGAACCTTCTGCAGACTCTTTTGACCAAGCACAGCTCAGGTCTTTTTGTGCTGGCGGCACCCGACAGGTATACGCCTGTTTCCCCGTCGGAGCAGGCTGTAGAGAAACTCTTGAGTATTGTCCGGCAGGCGTTTGACTATGTGGTGGTCGATGCTGGTTCGGGCATCGGCTCAAATTGGAACGCGCTTTTTAAGAATGCGAGCACCGTGTATCTGATCACGCAGGTTAGTATCTCCGGCCTGCGCAATTCAAACCGGGTGATCTCTGAGTTCTTTTCCGCCAATGGGGGACCGCAGCTAGAGATCGTGCTCAACCGCTTTCTTCCTCGCTCACTGGGCATCGACGAAGAAAACATAACAAAAGCGCTGACCAGGCCCGTTCAATGGAAGATTCCCAGCGACTATCTTTCCGCGCGGCGTGCACAGAACACGGCCACACCGCTCGCAATGGAGGACTCGCCCATCTCCCAGGTCATTCGGCAGATGGCTAGAATCGCATCTGGTTTACCCCCAACAGCGGAGAAGAAAAAGAAGTTCGGCATATTTTGACAGCGAAACCAGTGAGTTTTCTCACAACGATCGAACGGATGGCATAGTGTGGAACATACAACTCTTGAAAAGTTCAAAACTGAAGTACATCGGACACTGATCTCTAAGCTCGATCTGGAAAAGCTGTCCCGCGTCAATTCCAGCCAGGCGCGGCAAGCTGTGGCCGCCATGGTGACCGAGATCATTAGCGATCAGCGGGTGCCGCTGAACTATGCCGAACAAGAGAAGATTCAATCCGATCTGCTCGACGAAGTCTTTGGCCTCGGCCCTCTAGAGCCATTACTCCGCGATCCCAAGATCTCCGACATTCTCGTAAACGGCAAGGACAGGGTTTTCATCGAGCGTGGCGGGCGTCTTACGAGGACAGAAGCTTCATTTCGGGATGACCGCCATCTTCTCCAGGTCATTGACCGCATCGTGTCGCGTGTAGGCCGCAGAGTGGACGAGTCTTCTCCCATGGTGGATGCGCGTCTGCCCGATGGCTCCCGTGTCAATGCAATTATTCCGCCGTTGGCGCTCGATGGTCCTGCATTATCGATTCGTCGCTTTGGAACCGGGCCGGTTGGCGCGAATCAACTCGTGGAGTTGAAAAGCATTTCAGCGGAGATGCTCGAGCTGATGGCGGGTGCGGTGCGCGCGCGTATCAGTGTCCTGATATCAGGCGGGACGGGCGCCGGCAAGACTACCTTTCTCAATATTCTGTCGCAATACATTCCCCAGACAGAACGCATTGTCACCATTGAAGACGCAGCCGAGCTGCAGCTTGCCCAACAGAATATCGTTCGCCTGGAGACGCGTCCGCCCAACATTGAAGGAGTGGGAGCCATTCGCCAACGTCAACTGCTCGTCAATAGTTTGCGTATGCGGCCGGATCGCATCATTCTCGGCGAGGTGCGCGGTGAAGAGGCCTTTGACATGTTGCAGGCTATGAATACTGGTCACGAAGGTTCCATGGCCACGATTCACGCCAACACTCCGCGCGATGCCATATCAAGGTTGGAATCGATGGTTGCGATGACCAGCATGAACCTGCCGGAGAAGTCGGTGCGCCAGCAGATCGCTTCTGCTGTGTCTGTCATCGTTCAGGTTTCGCGCATGAGTGACGGTACCCGCAAGGTAGTCAGTATTTCTGAGATCACGGGCATGGAGGAAAACGTGATCACCATGCACGAGATCTTTGCTTTCAAAAAGAAAGGGATTGGTCCGGATGGCAGGGTTCTTGGAGTTTTCCAGCCGACTCAGATACGTCCGAAGTTCCTGGAGAAGCTCCGGGTAGCAGGCATTATTTTCCCGCAAAGTATGTTTGAGCGGGTGCTGGAAGTGAACTGAGAGTCAAGGTCGATAGATATGTTACTGCCGCTGCTGATTGTATTTTCATGCGTATTCCTTGTCCTGGTGATGGTCCTCGTCGGGGGCGGGGTCGGCGTGTCTAAGGAAGCCAAGCAGACTCTCGCAGTGCTCGAGTCTACACTGGCAGTCGAGAAGCCAGTCATCGTTAAGGATCAAATCGTTGATATCCGCAAACAGGAACTGTTCAGCGCCGTCCCCTGGATCAATCGTTGGCTGCTGAAACTTGATTTGGCGCCGCGCCTGAGCAGGCTTCTCTATCAAGCCGATTTGAAATGGACAGCCGGCACACTGATTCTCATGTCCGTGGTTTGCTTTGCGGCTTCTGGATATTTGATGTATCTGCGGACCGGCGGAGCGATCTTATCGCTGCTCATTGGGCTGCTATTCGGATGTGGGCCAATTGCCTATGTGCTTCACAAGCGTCACAGACGGTTCGGCAAGTTTGAACAGGAATTGCCTGAAGCGCTCGACATGATGGTAAGCGCGCTGCGCGTTGGTCAGAGTCTGATATCTGCTCTGGATCTCGTGGCGAAGGAGTCGCCAGATCCGGTCGGCACTGAGTTCCGAATCTGCTGCGAGGAACAAAACTACGGCCTGGAACTGCGAACCGCCTTAAGTAATCTGACATCCCGAGTGCCGATCCAGGACCTGAACATGATGGCGACAGCGATTCTGATCCAAAAGGAAACCGGAGGAAACCTCGCCGAGGTGTTGGACAAGGTGTCTCATGTGATTCGCGAGCGATTCCGCATGCGGCGTCAGATCAGAGTGCACACTGCGCAAGGGCGAATGACCGGGTGGATTCTATCTTTCCTTCCCGTGGTCCTCGGACTCGCTCTGTATATGGTCAACCCAGAGACGATGAGCATTTTGTGGAAGCGTCCCATCGGCATAAAGCTTCTCTATGCATCGGGCAGCATGACGCTCATTGGGGCGCTGATTATCCGCAAAATCGTCCGGATGGATGTGTAAGGAGAGACTATGGGATTCGCGGCTATTACATTTCTCGTAATCTTTCTGCTGATCGCCAGTGGCGGCCTGCTGCTCTTCTATCGCGAAGCGATGATGAAGCGTCTGTCCGATGTGGTGACGCCGCGCGTAAAGCGCTCGGGAGGATTGAAGACTGCCATTCAGCAGACTGGATCAACAATTGGCGGTGCAATGGGCCAATTGGAGCGATTTCTGCCGAAGAGCCAGGCTGAGGCGTCAGTCATCCAGCAAAGACTTACCCGGGCAGGCCTCCGCTCCGAATCCGCGCCGAAGATTTTATATGGCGCCAAAGTATTAGTTCCGCTGGTTCTATGCACACTTGCCATGGTGTCCGGTGCTGGAAGTTACAGCCCTTTCATCGTCTATGCCCTCGCGTTGGGCCTCGGATTTATTGGGCCTGATTTTTGGCTGGGGCGAAAGATTTCGCGGCGGCAAGCGCAGATACGCCGCGGTCTCCCGGACGTGTTGGACCTCCTGGTCATTTGCATCGAAGCAGGACTGAGTTTGGATCATGCAACGGCGCGCACAGCGGAGGAGCTGGAACGAGTCCAGCCTGCCATCAGTGATGAACTGAGTATCACTGTACTGGAGCAACGGGCCGGAATTGCCAGGGCAGATGCGTGGAGACATCTTGCCGAACGTACTGGAGTCGAGAGTGTGCGTAACTTGGTAACCATCCTCATCCAGTCGGAAAAGTTCGGGACGAGCGTGGCCAAGACGTTGCGCACTCATTCCGATACGCTGAGAACCCAACGTCGCCAGAAGGTGGAAGAGTTGGCGGCGAAGACTACAGTCAAACTGGTCTTCCCGCTGGTCTTTTTCATATTTCCATCGTTGTTTCTGGTAACCCTAGGCCCCGCCGGTATCGTCATGGCGGAATCATTTCAGAAATATTTTAGTCACTGAGAGGAAGGAGGATGGACATGGAGAGTGTAACCCTGATCCGGGTAATTGCCGGCGTTCTCTTTGTTGTAGTGCTGGGCATTCTGATCCAGCGCCGCAGAACGCGAGTTCAGTAATCAAAACCCCAACAGTTCGGTTGCGGAAAGCCCTTAGTCGTGCCTTTAAGAGTCACGGACAAGGTTGCAAGAACTGGTGGCGCAACACGCCTCATGCGGAGCGCACGACCAAGCGAGGTGATTCCAGGCTGGTTGAATGCATTAGCGACATGAAGCGATAACACAGTGCGGCACGGGGAGGCTCCGCTTCTGGAGTAGAAGCCTCCCCGATTTTCTGACGAGCCATGCGTCGTGAATGGCAAGTCATTGTTAGAAGAGTCGAATTAATAAAGTGCCACTGATAACTATATCTGGTCCTGTTACGAAATCCGGTTCATCCGGTATTTGTCCGAAGGAAGGAGGCTTATTGGAGAAGCAGAAGTATTGCGTATACAACGAGTCGCGCGAATGTTTTCTGAGCTTGAATGTCAATCGCGCAGACACTACCTTCGCACGTCTCAAGGGGATGATCGGAAGGCTTCGGCTGAAGTATGACGAGGGGCTCTGGATGGTACCCTCAAGTGGAGTACACACAATTGGCGTGCTCTTCCCGCTCGATCTGATTTACCTAGACGAGAATTATCGCGTCATTCATCTTATTGAATTTTTCCGTACATTTCGTATCGCGCCATTGCGTACAAACGCAGAGAGCGTGCTACAACTCCCCATCCACACAATCTATTCATCGCAGACGCAACTAGGCGACCAACTATTGATTTGTCCGCCAGAAGAAATGGAAACCCGGCTGAGCGAGGAAACGCTCTACCGCAATAACAGGAAAGAGAGAGTGGGGTAGGTCGGAATAACTACCAGGACGTTCTATGAGGAATTGGATCAAGCATTTCATCGCCCGCGATCATCGTGGATCCGCGCGACATGTGACGCCCCCACTCGCGATCTACTTCTGGGATGGAGAAAGGGCCATCCCCACAGCGCATCGTCTTCGGAATATTAGTTCCAGCGGTCTTTACCTGCTGACGGAAAGACGCTGGTATCCGGGAACGTTGGTCACGATTACGCTACAAAGGACCGATACCTTAACTGCCGGTCCCGAGAACGTCGTCGCGGTGCTGGCCAAAGTCGTTCGTTCGGGCGAGGATGGAGTAGGTTTTAAATTCCTCTTTCCTGAGCCACTGGATGCGCAGAGCGTGCCCAATACGGATGGCAACAGGATCGTGGACAAGAAGGCGCTCAAGCGATTCTTGCAACGTCTGCGCCTGAGCCACGCGTCAAAGCTTGAACGAGCGTAGCATCACCGATCCCAGTCGAGTGCCATGCTCTGGCCCGAATGTCGTTACACTGAATTACGATTCCCGCGGAATAATCAGCAATACTTCGACTGCAGTAATCTGGCCATCTTGTGTGGCCGGACGGAACTGCCACTGCTGAAGCGCGCTGAGCACAAACTGAGTCTGTGCGAACTGCTGGGGAAAGACGACAGCGAGCTTTTCAAATTGACCTCGGGCATTGATAAGACCGTGAACCATGATGGCGTCACCGTTGGTGTCGCTTGGCGCGAGGTGAGGCCGTACAACAAGATATGGCCAGGGAGCGTCTGGACGCGTGGCACTTCCCGCTGCTGCTGCTTCCGCATCACTTGGCAGACAATACTGCAGAATCCAGCTTTTGGCGAGTCCTACGTGCAGGTAAACGGTATAAGCAAGTCTGTCGGTCCATGTCCCAAGTGCTTCGGCATATTCTTCAACCGGGGAAGAGCCGACGACTATAACACCAAAATGGCCATCTTTGGGCAGGACAATACGTGTGACTGCGGGTTCATTGCCCGAACCGTTCTGCCCGGCGAGGCCATTCGCCGCAATCGCGTCACCCTGATTCCCCGAGGTTTCACCGCTGCCGGTTCCATTCTGCTTGCTGGCAAGGTCTGTTCCGCCAACTTGCGGCAGATCTGCCGGCTTCTCAGCGGCGAGCGAATCTGACGCGGATGAGGGTGCAGTCTCATTAATCATCGGCAGCGGAATCGCTCCCTGTTGCAGGAGCAGATCAGACAGAGACATCACCCGTGCAGGAGTTGGTGGTGCGGCTTGTTGCGATCCTGTTTGCGGAACCTGATTGGGTGCGTTGGGTCTCCGGATGGTTAAAGGTGAAGACGTACTCGGAGACGGCAGCGGCATCTCCGTCGTGAAAGCGGTTGCGGACATTCTGAGGTCAGCAAGCTTCAGCTCTTGATTTGGCGGATCGAGGGAAGGTTGAACGTTAGCATTCGTAGCCTCCTGCGGCGGAGGTGGAATGATCCTCACCGCGGGGCTGTTCACTGTCGACCACAGAACAGCGAGTGGAATCGGAGTTTCCTCAGGAAGAATCACATTCGGCGGAAGGTCCGGCTGCACAATCGTCTGCTTAGCTGCAACCTGTTCTGCCTCATGCCGCGAACCAGATGGCGGCGCAGGACGCCCACCACCGCGTGCCACCGTATGGTTAGCAGCTTTTGGGATCGGATGAGCAAGTCCTCGCATTGCAGCTAGCTGAATTTTGGGTGCTGGCCTGTGCAGATTCAGAATACGAACGGTGTATCTCTGAGAAAAGGGGTCGACGACTTTAGGCATGTGCTTCAGGTCGGCGTATATCAGAGTCATCGCCACACCGTGTAGCAACATTGAAGTCAGGAACCCGGAAGGTCGCCAGCTCGGCGGCGGAGCTTCACCGAAGAGTGTGATTGTTTGGGAAGATTTGATCATTATAGGGGCTCCCCAATTTTTAACACTGCCAGCTCCTTTTCAAACAGGTGGGTTACTTGGTCTTATTCCCAATTTGGAACTATTGAAGGCAGGGGAATGCGAATCTGCCTGGACGTACTATTTCCCACAGGTTGCAATTCCCAGGCCAACTAATGCGGTTGTAAGTCCCTTAAAAGTGCCGATATGGGAAGTTAGGCATGCCTAGGCGGATACACCTACCGGTCAAGTTGTATACAGGCGTTCACAATTACTTTTGGGGAATCCCCCTAAATCACTGATTTCGCACCGATACGGTCCCACCTCTTTGGCACTGCAATTGCCGATATGGCATACGTTCCCCCGGGAGGATGAGCAGCGGAAAGCTGCCTCAGATAGGTATCTACATGAATCGAAGGTTACTCACAATTCTCCTGATCGCTTTTGCCATTGCTCTCGGGTGCAGCTATGTGGTGTATCGCATGGTCGGGAATCGCATTATGGCAGCAGCAGCGCAGCCGCGAGCGACAAACGTCCTCGTTGCCGCAAATGATGTCAAATTAGGAAGCATTCTAAAGTCATCCGACTTAACCACTACGCAGATCGTAGGAGCCCTGCCCAAAGGAGCCGTCGTCAAGCCGGAAAATGCGGTTGGCCGTGGCGTACTTTCGGACATTTACCAGGGAGAGCCCATTCTTGAGAGTCGTCTTGCGGCCCCCGGCTCCGGTGGCGGGCTGGCTGCGACTATCCGCTCTGGTATGAGAGCCTGCGCGGTTAAGGTCGATGAAGTGGTGGGCGTCGCCGGATTCGTCACTCCGGGAATGCGCGTCGATGTGTTGATCTCCGGCAATCCTCCGGGAACCACGAATGTGAACGAAGGGCCGAAAGTAAAGACACTTCTGCAGAACATTGAAGTGTTATCGGCTGGCACAGACATTCAGAAGGATAATGAGGGCAAGCCTCAGCAAGTTCAAGTAGTGAACCTGTTAGTTAGTCCAGAACAAGCGGAGCTTCTAAGCCTCGCCAGCAATGAAACCAAAATTCAACTCGTGCTCCGTAATCCGCTTGATACGGAA
The DNA here is from genome assembly GCF_014274465.1 of Alloacidobacterium dinghuense. Lineage (NCBI taxonomy): Bacteria > Pseudomonadati > Acidobacteriota > Terriglobia > Terriglobales > Acidobacteriaceae > Alloacidobacterium > Alloacidobacterium dinghuense. The sequence continues at coordinate 615,909 of NZ_CP060394.1, forward strand.
GTGACGCATCCACCTGGAAGCGAAATGACCAGCCTTTTCACGGATATCAAGCCCGTGCCTAAAGTCAGGTCGGCAGCGGTGCACAGGGCCTCCGGCGTCTACACGATAGAAGTGTTGAATGGCGGAAAGCGGACAGAAGAGAAATTTGTCTCTGGCGAGGAAAGACAGTGAGAGCGCGAGTTGATGTTGCAGTCCTTTGTTTCAGCGTGTGGTTATTCGGGTCTGCCGAATTGAGCCTTCGGGCTCAGGTTCCGGCTTCCCCTGTTCGAGCGATGGAATCCGCAAGCACGGATGCTTCCAATACGCTCTTCGTTGCCGTCGGCAAGTCAGTGCTGGTCGACACAGAGAAGCCGATAACCAGAGTTGCCGTTGCGTCGGGCGAAGTTGCCGAAGCCGCTGCCGTAAGCCCATCTGAGATCATGGTGAACGGCAAGGCCTTCGGCGAAACCAGCCTTATCATTTGGGAAGCAGGCGGCGGCAGACAATTCTTCAATGTAAGAGTTCGAGCCGCGCTTGAAGCGTCGTCAGAGCGTCTTGAAGGGCTTCGCCGCGAACTCAGAACCGAATTCCCGGGACAGCCGATTCAGGTTAGCGCAGAGGGTGGCAATATTTTCCTTCGTGGGACAGTCAAGAACCTTGCTAGCTCAGACCGAGCAGTCCAGATCGCATCGACCGTAGGGAAGGTTGTCAATCTCTTATATGTCGATGTTCCGCCGCCCACGCAACAAATTCTTCTTAAGGTGCGTTTTGCAAGCTACGACCGGACACTGAACAAATCTCTGGGCATCAACCTGTTTAGTTTGGGTGCAGCAAATACCATAGGTTCGGTCACTACGCAGCAATTCTCTGCGCCATCCGTTACGCAGGGCAGTGGTTCAACTCCGGCGTCAGCAGCGCTATCGGATTTGCTCAATATCTTTGTCTTCCGGCCGGACATTAATCTGGGTGCCACAATTAAAGCGCTTCAAGAAAACAACATACTTCAGGTTCTGGCTGAACCCAACCTGCTGGTCGAAAATGGGAGACAGGGTAGCTTTCTCGCTGGCGGACAATTCCCTTATCCAACAGTCCAAGGTGCTACGGGTGCCGGCGGCGTGGGAGCAGTTACGATTGCATTTAAGGAATTCGGCGTGCGTCTCAACTTCATTCCTACCCTTACGCCCCGGAATACCATTCGACTTCAGGTGGCCCCAGAGGTTAGCGCCCTTGATTACGCCAACGGCTTAACAATTTCCGGATTCACCGTTCCTGGTATCGATGTTCGCAAGGTGAATACCGAAGTTGAGTTGGGCGAAGGACAGAGCTTTGTCATCGGCGGACTGCTCGACAATCGCACAACCAAGAACCTCCAGAAGATCCCGTTTTTGGGAGATGTTCCAATACTAGGAAAGTTCTTTCAATCGATTGCAACCTCGAAAACAAACACTGAGCTGATCGTAATTGTGACCCCGGAGATCGTAGCTCCCATACCGGCCAATGCGCCCGTACCAGAATTGAAGTATGGCGACAAGTTCCTGTCGCCCAATTCCGATATTCCAATGACGAACCCTGGACCGCAGGTGACAGGCGCAAAACCCTTCGCAGCTTCTCCAGCTTCGATGCCGGTTGAGAAGCTGGTTGAGAGCATGAAGCCTGAGCAGCCGCTGACGATTGATGGCTCGATGGGTTCCGGAAGTAGCACGCTGGCGATACCGCAGAATGGTGCCTCACAGCAATGAAGGGAATTGACCACTGGATCAACCTCTGGGGTTCGAACGGCGATAAACATGGAGATCACGAAAGACCTGATCTCCGCCTTAAGGTCTCGAATCTCTCCCGTGAAACTGTTATCGCAGGCTGCGTAGAGGTGGCCGATCGCGGACCAAAGCGCAGAAAAGGCCTGCTTGGGCGTGAGGGCCTATCCGCTGAAGAAGGTCTATGGATACTTCCCTGTGAGGCAGTTCATACCTTCGGTATGCAATTCTCAATCGATCTCATCTATCTCGATCGCAACAACCGTGTAAAAAAGGTCCGGACCGATGTACCCCCGTTCCGCCTGTCGGCATGTCTATCTGCACACTCCGTGCTAGAACTCGCTCCTGGCACCATCAGCCGAACGCAGACAAGGCCCGGAGACAGGATCGAATTCTCGGCTGTCGACCTGTATAGCGATCACGAATAGTTGAGCTGGCTCGCACTCCCCAAAGCTTTCGACAGTGAGTATTGTGGCCGCCTTCAGTCCATTGTCGTGTACCTTCCCGAGCACTTATTCCATTAACTACTAACAACCTTCATCCTGATGGTTCTGCTAGTTAGCCGAATTAGTGCCTCCCGTGCTCGACAACAAAGCAAAATAGGTGAAAGATGCTGTATACGCGTCACATCTGTCGCTATGGGCTTGTATACACGTGTTCACACCCTTCCTTTACATAGGGCCCCGTAACTTGCTGATTTCCTGTGTTTAATGTTGGCAATGGAAATGGCTCTCCAGTTGCATATGTAGAGGTTGCTCGGCCAGGGCCGGGGAATCAACGAAGGGGAAATTGAAATGAAAGATACTTTTCTGAAGTTGTCTGTAAAGTTGCAGACCCTGATGATGCGGGAAGAAGGTCAGGATCTGATTGAGTACGCGCTGGTGGTTGCACTGATTGCGTTTGCAGCTACGGTTGGTATGGGCAAGGTAGCTAGTGCTATCAACAATGCCTTCATCTCCATCCAGACTGCACTTAGCGCCAACGTTAGCTAGTCCAACGGGCGGGTAACCGTCGCAAACCAACTCCCCCAGTTCTTTGCCGAGTCAGATACCTGGGAGCAGGTACCAGTCCGAAAAGTGCTCTCCTTTAGGGACAGCGCACAAATCCTAGTTTTGCGGAGATGATTTGTGATGCAATTTCAGTGGTTCAACTTGTATGCCAGGGTGCAACGCGTATTCCTTCGGGAAGAAGGTCAAGATCTGATTGAGTACGCGCTCGTTGTAGCCCTGATCGCTTTTGGTGCGACTGTGGGCATGGGTACAGTGGCAAGCTCCATCAACAATGCCTTCGTCTCCATCCAGACTGCACTTAGCGCCAACGTTACATAGTCCAACGGTGGGAACCGTTGCAAACCAACTCCCCCACCTCCTTGCCGGGAGAGATACGCGGGAGCAGGCAATTGTCTAAGTAGCGCGCTCTCCCTTGCCAAGGAAAACATGGGCATAAGAGTGGGACAAGCACTATCGATTTTGATCTACGAAGTCTCGCCCCCAACGAGTTGAAAGCCAGCCTCACTTAATCCAGAGACAGTGAAGGCTGAAGACCGATTCAACCAACGTTCACAGATTGCTAAAGCCTGTACCAGAGATATGATTGCTTCTTCCGTTACAGAACATACCGCTTCGCTGATGGTTCTCGAAGGTGGCCTCACTGCGATAGCTGTCGCAATGTCATTTCTCTGTCCCACGCTTGGAGCGAAGTATTTTTCTCGGGTTGAACGCTCATTCAAGCGGTTAGCGCAAAAGCAAGGTCTGGCAGTTTTGGTGGTTGGTCTAACAGCAATACTGTTGCGTCTTGCCATCCTACCGGTAATTTGCATTCCTCATCCGTTTGGCGCCGATGATTTCAGCTTTCTGCTTTCTGCAAATACCTTCGCTTCTGGCAGACTGACGAATCCGACACCGCCCATGTGGATACATTTTGAAAGTATTCACATCTGCATGAAGCCGACATATATGTCCATGTACTTTCCCGGGGACGGCCTGGTTCTGGCCGCGGGGAAGGTGCTCCTCGGGCATCCCTGGTTCGGTCTTTTGTTCATGGTTGGACTCATGTGCGCAGGCATCTGCTGGATGTTGCAGGCTTGGTTGCCACCAACATGGGCCCTCCTGGGTGGAATGCTGGCAGTTGTGCGATTGGGGCTTTTCACTTATTGGATAAATCTATACTCCGGCGCCGGTTCCATCGCGGCTCTTGGGGGAGCCCTTGTTTTGGGCGCGTTACCCCGGTTCATAAAGACGGTGCGCCTCCGTTACAGCCTGCTGATGGCAGTGGGTATCTCACTGCTTGCCGTCAGTCGCCCGTATGAAGGTCTCCTCCTTTGCGTGCCCGTCTCGATCGTTTTGGGTCGATGGAGCCTTGCAGGGCGCAACAAGCCCACAATGCGCGTGCTTGTCCGGACGACGGTCTTTCCATTGGCGTTGATTGTCGCGACGGGTGCATGGATGGGATATTACGATTACCGCGCCTTCGGCAGCCCCCTGACTCCGCCATATAAACTCAACCGCGCCACGTACGCAGTAGCGCCTTACTATATCTGGCAATCACCTCGACCTGAACCCCTGTACCACCACGAAGTCATGCGGGAGTTCTACACTCGCGATGAAATGCATGACTATGGAAAAGTCCAGACCATTCTTGGTTTCTCGCGCCAAACGCTCATAAAGTTCGTCAGAGGCGTGTTCTTTTTTTCGGGATTCGCCCTGCTGCCGCCTCTGATTATGCTCCGGCGCGTCTGTCTTGATCGTCGTATCCGTTTCCTGCTTCTGTGTTCGCTCGTACTGGCCGCAGGAATGTTTATAGAAAATTTCCTCTATCCACACTACATCGCAGCCTTCACTGCCGTGTTTTATGCCATCGGCTTACAGGCCATGCGTCATTTGCGAGTTTGGAAACCGGGCGGCAATCCCGTTGGAATGGCAATAACGCGGCTCACTGTAAGTTTGTGTTTTGTACTGGTGATCGCGCGTTTGGATGCGGCGACGTCTCATCCGATGATTGTCATGAGGTCGGATGCCATCGCGGATTGGGGTGGCCCGGAAAATTATGGAGTCGAACGCGCTCGCATCGAAAACGAATTGGAGCATCAACCAGGAAAACAACTGGTAATTGTCAGATATGTTCCGAGCCACGATGCATTCAATGAATGGGTGTACAACGCTCCAGACATAGACACTTCCAAAGTGATCTGGGCGAGAGAAATGGATGACGCCAGCAATCTGGAGCTAGTTCGCTACTACAAAGATCGAAAGGTGTGGCTGGCACAGCCGGATCTACAACCGGCCGGATTGTCTCCATATCCTCTTCCGAATACACGTGCAATCCCCTCAATGAATTCAATCTCGGCTGCGGACGGTGATAACCAGCCGCAGTTCGGAGGCTAATTTTATGATCAACGGAAAACGCGTTGCTGTTGTCATGCCGGCCTACAATGCCGAAAGAACCCTGGAAAAGACCGTGCGGGAACTTCCAGAAGAAGTTGATATCAAGATTCTCGTCGACGACGCAAGCACGGATGAAACCGCCCGCTTGTCGGAACAGCTTGGCGTGCGCACTTTTATCCACGATGCGAACTACGGGTACGGGCGCAATCAGCAGACATGTTATCGCGAGGCTCTCTCAGCGGGTGCAGACATCGTCGTCATGGTCCACGCCGACTACCAATATGAGCCAAAGCTGGTATCCGCCATAGCCGCGATGGTTTCAAGCGGCGTGTATGACATGGTCCTTGCCTCGCGGATTCTTGGAGGCGGGGCTCTTCGCGGGGGAATGCCGGTCTATAAGTACATCTTCAACCGTCTGCTGACTGGATTTCAGAACCTGTTTCTCGGAGCAAAGCTCTCCGAGTATCACACTGGCTACCGCGCCTTCTCGCGGGAACTGTTGCAGACGCTGCCTCTGCTTGAAAACTCTGATGACTTTGTCTTCGACAACCAGATGATTGCTCAGGCTCTCATGTTCGGCTTCCGCATAGGAGAAATATCCTGCCCGACGAAATATTTCGAGGAGGCTTCTTCCATCAACTTCAGGCGCAGCGCGAAATATGGCTTGGGAGTACTGCGGACGACTGCCAGTTTTGTGGCCCATAAGATGGGCATTATCAAAGCGCCTGCCTTTGAAACAACTGGAAGAAAGGTAACTCTCAAATACTATGCAGAACCAGCGCATAGTCTTGAGGCACTGACGCAATCCTTGCCACCGGTTGCTCAATAATCGTCTCATCGAAGAGAAAGTAGGAAGTCGGATTCAGCTCTCAAGGTAGCCAAAAGCGCGAACGGCTATTTCTGTTGTTTGTACAGAGATAAGCCTTTAGTCTTACCAAAATGATACGTTTTTCGACTGCCCTGTTTGCTGTTGCCTTTCCATTCGCAGTTTCGCTCTCAGGTCAAACACCAGCGGCCAACGCAACTGCGCCGTCCGCACCGCATGCGATGACGCTTGACGATCTCTTCCATTTACAGGATATGGGTGATCCACAGGTTTCGCCGGACGGAAAGTGGGTTGCATACACAGCCAGTACGATCGACACCGTCGCTGACAAGCGGCTGACCGACATCTGGATGGTGAGTTGGGATGGCTCGGCAGACATCCGGTTGACCTATGCGAATGAGAATTCAGCCAGCGCGCCTCGTTGGAGTCCAGATGGAAAATATCTGTCCTTCACTTCTGACCGCGCCGGCAAGACAAAAGGCTCGCAGGTCTGGGTGCTGGACCGGCGGGGCGGAGAGGCGCGTCAGCTCACCGATGTAAAGAATCACCTGTCCTACTACGGCTGGTCTCCAGATGGAAAGAAGCTGCTGCTCGGGATCTCCGAGGACAAAGAGGCGGAATCCGAGGCAAAGGACAAGGATAAAGACAAAGAGAAAGAAAAGCCCAAACCAATCATCATCGACCGCTATCACTTCAAGCAGGACATCGAAGGCTACATCTCATCAGAGACGATGCCGACATTGATTTATTTGTTCGACGTCGACACACATAAGCTGGAAAAACTGACGACGGATGCCAAATATAACGAGCAGAACGCCGTGTGGTCTCCGGATGGGACGTACATTGCATATGTCAGCAATCATGATGCTGATCCTGACCGGACAACCAATACGGATGTATTTATCGTCGATGCCAAAGTCAATTCCACACCAAAGAAATTAACGACGTTTGATGGGCAAGATGGGGGGCGGCTGGCCTGGAGTCCGGATAGCAAATGGATTGCCTATCTGCATGGCAGCGAGCCGAAATATCTTGAGTACAACCAGAACAAGCTCGCAGTGGTTCCAGCATCTGGCGGCGAGCCGCGTGTACTTACCGAGAAGCTGGATCGCGCTGTTTCATCGCCCATGTTCACTGAGGATGGACAATCTGTAACTGTGTTGGTGACGGATGATCGTTCCGAGTATCTGGCTTCGGTTTCTCTGGGTGATGGGTCGGTTAAGCGGCTCATCGATACCCCGGGATCAGTGATGATGCGGAATCAGACTGCGGACCATTCCGCAGTCGTGTGGTCAACCGATATGGCTCCCGGGGAGATCTTCGCTTTTGAAGATGGCAAACTGCGAAAGTTGACATCACACAATGATGCGTTGATGGCGCAGCTGAAGCTGGGGGAGACTCGCGATCTAGAGACAAAGACAAAAGATGATGCTGACGTACACGCACTGCTAACTCTCCCCATCGGTTATCAAGCCGGGCAAAAGTATCCGATGTTGCTGCGCATCCACGGCGGCCCAGACGGCCAGGACGCCCATGCCTTTGTCCCGGAGCGCCAGCTTTTCGCTGGGCGCGGTTATGCCGTCTTGAACGTAAACTACCGTGGCAGCGCCGGACGAAGTGCGGCATACCAGCGGAGCATTTTCTCCGACTGGGGAAACAAAGAAGTTATTGATCTGCTGGCGTGTGTGGACGAGGCTGTGAAGGAGGGAGTGGCAGATCCCGATCGTCTGGGCGTGGGTGGATGGAGTTACGGAGGCATCCTGACCGACTACACCATTGCAAGCTCGACGCGCTTCAAGGCGGCGATCAGTGGTGCGGGGACAGGCAGTCCGTTAGGCTTCTATGGCGTGGATCAGTACATCATTCAATACGATCAGGAACTCGGGCCGCCATGGAAAAATCTCGATACCTATCTGAAGCTCGGCTATCCATTGCTCCACGCCGACAGGATCCGTACGCCGACTCTCTTCATGGGTGGCGATAAGGACTTCAACGTGCCTCTGATGGGCGGAGAACAGATGTATCAGGCGCTCCGCAGCCTGAATGTGCCGACGGAGCTGGTTGTATATCCGGGGCAGTTTCACGGATTTACGCGTCCGAGCTTCATCCGCGACCGCTATCAGCGCTATTTCGATTGGTATGACAAATACCTTATGCCCCAGCAACCAGCGAAGAAATAACCAGCGGAGGTTGCTCGTTTGGTGTGCTCTGCAGAAGTGGGCGCAGGGATGCTAACCTCAAAAGTGATCTCCGCAATGAAACAGCGTTTTCCCAATACACAGACTGAGCCTGATAATCTCACCTCCGGCTCGCGTTTCGTACGTGCATGTCAGCGCAAACCTATCGATCGCACTCCGGTATGGTTTCTGCGCCAGGCAGGCCGATATATGCCTGAGTATCAGGCTGTGCGAAAGCATCATTCGCTGCTGGAAATTTGTAAGAAGCCAGAACTGGCAGCCGAGGTGACAATCACGGCGGCGGAAAGGCTCGATGTGGATGCGGCCATTATTTTCGCCGATCTATTGCTGCCGTTTGAGCCTATGGGGCTTGACTTCGAGTTCCAGGCAGGCGAAGGCCCGGTAGTTCACAAACCCATACGCACATATGAAGACGTTACGCGCCTGCGCGTGGACAAGGCATCTGAGCTTGGCTACGTTGCCGAAGCAATTCAAAGAGTAGTCGCTCATTTCAAGGAGCGCATTGGAGTCATCGGTTTCTGTGGCGCTCCGTTTACGCTGGCTAGCTACATGATCGAAGGCGGTAGCTCACGAAATTACATTGCTGCCAAAACGATGATGTATCGACAGCCCGATGCTTGGCGGCTGCTGATGGAAAAGCTTGTTACCGTATTGAGCGCATATGTCCGGCAACAAGTAGACGCCGGTGCGGATGTCATCCAGATATTCGATAGCTGGGTGGGTGTTTTGAGCGTCGAGGATTATCGCGATTTTGTGTTGCCTGCCGCTAAAATTCTGATCCGTGAAGTGCAGTCTTTCGGTGTGCCAGTCATTTACTTCGGTGTCGAGACGGCGAGCTTACTTCCCGCGATGCGCGAAACAGGTGCAGACGTTCTTGGACTCGATTGGCGAACACCCCTGGGCGAGACATGGAAGTCGCTGGATTACGCGTGCGCGGTGCAAGGGAACCTCGATCCGATTACGTTGTTTGCTGAGCCGGGGTTGATTCGAGAGAGAGTGAAGTCGATACTTACCCAGGCCGGGGGTAGGCCGGGGCATATCTTCAACCTTGGGCATGGGATTGTACCGGGCACCCCGGTTGAGAACGTGCAGCACGTGGTGCGGTTTGTGCGGGAGCTCTCGGCGGAGGTGGGGCGTGGGTGATCGTGCAGCGGTGTTGCTGCTGGCTCATGGCACCCCGGATACGCTGGATGAGATACCGCAATACCTGAGTAATGTCACTGGTGGGCGGCCGATGCCGGAGTCGGTGATCGAGGAGATACGGCACCGGTATTCGCTGATCGGGTCGAGTCCGCTGACTCGGCTGACGCAGGAGCAGGGGCGGTTGCTGGGGAATGAGCTGGATGTGCCGGTGTATGTCGGCATGCGCAACTGGAAGCCATACATCAAGGACACCGTTCACCTGATGGTGGAGGACGGGATCACCTCGGCAGTGGTGATCTGCCTGGCTCCGCAGAACTCACGCACCAGCGTTGGGCTGTATAAGCGCGCCGTGGAAGCGGCTGCAGGCGACCGGTTGCGGATTGACTTCGTCGAAGGATGGGCGGACGATCTGCTCCTCGCCGAGGCGTTTGCCGAGCGGTTGCGGCCATTGTGGCACGCGCTCTCGCGGGAGATCGGAGATCCGGCGCCGGTGCTGTTCACGGCGCACAGCGTTCCGCAGAGGACGGTCGAACCGGGACCAGATCAGCCAGCCGATCCGTATGCAGACCAGGCGAGGCTCACGGCTGAGAATGTGGCTGATTGCGTTCCCACGTTGAGGGAGTGGTCCTTTGCCTTCCAGAGTCAGGGCATGTCGGGCGGTCCGTGGCTTGGGCCGACGGTTGAGGACACGCTGACGGCGATGCGGGAGGCAGGGCACACGACAGTTATCATCCACCCGATTGGCTTCCTCTGCGATCACGTGGAGATCCTGTACGACATCGATATTGCCTTCCGTGACTTTGGCAAGAACCTGGGAATGCGCGTTGAGCGGCCGCGGTCACTCAATAGCTCGCCGCTGCTCACGGCTGCGCTGCGAGGCCTTGCCAAGAACGGCCTCTGGCGGCTTGCTCAGGCATGAGAGTCGCCGTTATCGGCGGAGGTATTGCTGGCGTTTCCGCCGCGCATGAGCTTGCACAATCGGGAATAGAGTTCGTTCTCTACGAGGCTTCTGGCCGTCTCGGCGGGATTGTCGAGACGGTGTGTCGTGATGGGTTTGTCATCGAATGCGGGCCTGATTCGTGGGTGACGGAGAAGCCGTGGGCTCGTGAGCTGGCGGTTGAGTTGGGACTCGAAGACGAGATCGTCGCGTCGAATGACCACTGGCGCAAGACGTACATCGTTCGCGGCGGGGAACTGGTGGCGATGCCCGATGGCATGCGCATGATGGTTCCCACGCAGTGGGAGCCAGTGCTGAGTTCGCCGCTCTTCAGTAAGGAGGCGCAGCAGGCGTATCTGCGCGAGCCGGAGCGCGCGGAGGAACTGAAGACGGCTGTTCCAGAATCCGACGAATCAGTTGCGAGCTTTGTTCGGCGGCATTTTGGCGATGAGGTGACCGATACGATTGGCGCTCCGCTGCTGGCTGGCGTTTTTGGCGGCGATGTGGATGAGCTGAGCGTGCGTGCCGTGATGCCTGCGTTCGTGAAGATGGAACGCGAGCATGGGAGTTTGATTGCGGCGCTCGAGAAGAGTTCTCGCGGTGCTCAGAGCGCTTCGATTTTTACTACGCTCAAGTCCGGACTGCAGACGCTGATCGATCGCATGGTTGCGACTTTGCCTGCATCGTCGATTCGACTGCGCAAAAGTGTGCAGAAAATCGAGTTTAAGGGCGGAAAGTGGTGCATTTTTGGCCCTTTTGCAGAGGAATTTGATGCAGTTGTCGTGGCGACTCCTGCGGATGTGACGCGCGGGCTACTTTCGCCGATGGATCCGGCCTTCGACCAACTGCTGGCAATGGACGCTTCCTCTGCCATCGTTGTGGCGCTGGCTTTTGCGCCGGAGATTGCGAAATCGTTGCGGATTCCGCCTGGATTCGGGTTTCTGGCGCCGCAGTCTCGCTCTGCCGCCGAGCGATCCAGCGTGCCTTCTCTACTTGCCTGCACATTCGTCGACCAGAAGTTCTCGCATCGCGTTCCCGAAGGCGGCGTTCTGCTCCGGGCCTTCTTTGGCGGCGCATCTGCGCCGCTTCTGCTCGATTCGCCGGATGACGAGGTTACAGGGCTCGCGCTGCGGCAGCTTTCATCGCTGCTGGGGCAGTTGCCGGAGCCGTCGTTTACGGTAGTCCGGCGCTGGCCGCGTTCCTTGCCGCAGTATGCGGTTGGGCATCTGGAGCGGATGGCTCGGTTAGAGGAGCGGGTGCGGGCTTTGCCTGGGTTGGAGTTGATTGGGAATGCGTATTACGGGGTTGGGCTTCCGGACCTGGTTCGGCAGGGGCGCGAGGCGGCGCGGAGGGTGATATCCCCCCTCCCCCCTGGTTAATTTTCCTTTTCTTTATTTTTCAATGACTTACGAGGGGATCATCCCCTGCTATCCCTCTGATTTTGCTTGGTTTAGGTGCTTTCTAGTGTTTTCAATGACTTAGCGGGTAATCGGTTCTGTCCGTTATCTTGTTTCGCTGGGTTTTCCTGCCCTATATTCAGGATAGCAAGTTTGGTGAAGAAACACGCCAAACTGGTTGGTTTGTAAAGCCTTTCTTTATAGAGGCTTGCGGTCGAGGTTACCATCGTGACCTCTTGACAGGCTTCGGTAGTGTCTCAGTTTGGATTTTAGGGATTAACCTGCGCTGCGAGGGCGCCGTGAGCGTATGCTACGCGCATCTGCATGATAACGTCGATAGGATTCATGGCGGGCGCCTTGCTGGAATCCTGGCCGGACCCGGCCTTGGTTGTGTCATTCTTCGCCCTGCTCGGTGTGGTCCCCGGGGCTGCCGGCGGGGCCCTCGCATTCGTCAGGGCTAAGGAACGGCTGTGGCAGCGCCTTGTGATCGGGGCCCTTGCCGGGGCACTGACCAGCTGGGTCGTGTTTTCCTCGATGCGGGGCCCGGACGACACCATCAGAGCACATGTTTTTTGGTGCATCGTGGGCGGCTACGCCGGGGCTGATGGGATTTCTATACTGCTGAAGGCCCTCGGACGAGAGAAATAACCTCTAAAGTCTCTGCTGGCAGAATGGCCCCGAGAATATACCCTCAGTTTGCCAATCCAGCGATTTCCTCAAAGCTCCAGACGTGATGAGATAACCCGGTTCTCTCGCCGGAGTAACGCCCGGCGGCAAGGGTTGTGGATTTCAAACTGAGACACTACCCAGGCTTCCTGCCGGGGATGCAGATAGGCCTTGCTGCCGCAAGGCATCGCACTCACTTTGTTCGTACTGGTCCTTCGGCTTCGGTAGTGGTGCAGTTTACTTTTCCACAGATTCAAGTGCCCTGCGAATCAAATCCTGATCGATAGTGGACTTGGCTGCGACTTTCTTGGGAATCAGAGCGCACAGTTCCTCTAGTGTCCAGATGTGATCTGTAAGCCCTGCTTGCATCGCTGGCGTCACTCTCAAGGTCTTGTGAACCTTGCAGAAGTTGTAATACATGAAGTGCAGCGCGACAGCATGAGCGTGATTCTCCTGTTTCTTCGAGAATCCATTAGTCAGCCGGGTAAAGCGGCGCATATGCATCCGCATGGTTAGATTCTGGCGTTCTACAAAACTGGTAGAAACGTGCTTTGGATCAGGATTACCGCATACAGTTTTCATGTCCGTTCCAATAATGGCTGAGGGGGAATATCGCCGTGCTTCTTCTTTGTCTGGAGCGCCGTAGATTTTGTGGAGTTGCGCATAATCGACTTCCGAGCCAAAGGCCGCTTCAATCGCATCTGGGTATGCTTTCAACGCGTCTGTAGTGATCTGCGGCCTTCCAACAATCCGATCCGCACAATCTTGGATAAATTCAAACGTACAGCCTTTATCCCGCAGCCCGACGAGGTATGAAACGCAGAGCTTGGTATCGGCGTCAATTCCGGTCCAGGTCCAGGCATCGCCCCAGCCTTCCTGCTTCTGTTCGGGTGAAGCTGCCTTCTTCTTTGCGCCAACAAAAGACCAGATTTCATCGCATTGCAACCGCTTTACGCGAAGTCCGCGCACGTTCTGGTCGTGATATTCAGCACAGGCAATACCAAGATCGCGAAGCAGGTTCAGAACTGTGTGCTTAGCAACGCCCGTCATGCGGACGATTGCATTGATGCTGTTGCCTTCTACTAGAGCTGAGACGACTTGGACGCGCTTTGCTGTGCTTAGCCGATTCATCAAATCTCCCCCTGCAAGCATATTTAGAATAATGCTTGCATTCCTATTTTGCAAGCATTATTATCAAAATCGAGGTGCAAGCATGAGCGACGAATCGACTGGCAAAGCAAAAGGCGGGTTTGCTAGAGCTGAGGTTCTTAGCCCGGAAAAGCGCAGCCAGATTGCAAAGAAGGCCGCGCTAGCTAGATGGGGAGACTCAGAAGCAGTGGACGCCGCAATTCAGCCCACGCATAACGGACAGATTCATATCAACGGGTTGGACATCGACTGTGTTGTCCTGAGCGATGGTCGAAGGGTGATATCGCAACGAGCGGTTGGACGCGCATTAGGTCGAAGACGTGGGGGAGAGGATTATTACCGTCGAAAGACCGGAAGCTCTGGCGGAGAACTGCCCGAATTTCTAGGGGCAAAAAACCTAAACCCTTTTATTTCCGATGAGTTACGCATGGCGGTGAGCAAGCCTATTTTTTACGGAGATAAAGGAAGAGTCGCGTATGGGATTGAAGCGCAGTTGCTTCCCCAGATTTGCGATGTGTGGTTGAAGGCTAGAGATCATGGTGCGCTAAAAACAATTCAGCTTCCAGTGGCGCAACGAGTGGAAATACTGATGCGCGGTTTGGCCCATGTCGGCATCATTGCGCTCGTTGATGAGGCAACAGGCTATCAAGAAGTGAGGCCGAAAGATGCCCTTCAGGCATTCTTAGAAAAGATCATCGCTAAGGAACTAGCTGCATGGGCCAAGAAATTCCCCGACGAATTTTACGAGAACATCTACAAGCTGAAGAATTGGCCATGGCCTGGGATGAAAAAGAATCGCTACAGTGTTGTTGCCTATTACACCCGCGACCTCGTATACGAGCGCCTCGCCCCTGGTCTACTCAAAGAGCTTGAGAGCAAGAGTCCGAAGAATGATAGCGGCAACCGGACGAACAAACTGCATCAATGGCTAACAGACGATATTGGTAACCCGATGCTCGCACAGCATCTGCACTCAGTTATCATGTTTCAGCGGTTAGCGATTGCCAGTGGATATGGTTGGCATCGGTTTCTAAAAATGGTCGATCAGGTGATGCCGAGGCGAGGCGCAACTCTGGAAATTCCGTTCCCAGTGCCGGACGAGATCGATTAATTCCGCTCCGTAGCTTCCTTGACGATCCGCGCAGCGGCTTGGTTCACGTCCTCGCGGATCGCTTTCTTCTTTGCCGCCTTCTTCGGTTTGGGCGCCAACTTCTTCTTAGTGGCCATACTCTAAGTTTAACTCCGTCCTAAAAGCTGTGGAAATTCAAACTGCACCACTACCTCGGCTTCGCTCAGGATGACATTGGGTAGAGGTTCGTGCTTTCCCACCCCTTCGGCAAGCTCAGGGCAGGCTCTGTCGCAGAAAGCGCGACAGGATGAGGCACCCTTTTTCTTGCTAGTGCTCAAGAAAAGCAGGTCCTTCCCCTTCACTACGTTCAGGGTCAGGATGACATCGATTCGCGGCCGTGTGGTTAGAAGGCCATTTCGTTGGCGGCGAAGAGGCGGCGGGTTAAGGATCTTGTCCATTTCTGGAACAGCTTGGTCAGCTTGCTATTTGCTGACTGGAGGTTGTCGGCGGAGACCGTCAAGACCAACGGAGGTGTGCTGACCTGGCGGATTTGGCAGCGGCGGCAATGAAAGCGGGTAGCTGCTTCGTGCGAGGCTTTCTCAAAGGAGTTGTAGAGGCCTGCCAGTTCGCCTTTGTGCAGGAGGGCCCATTCGCCCATTTCGGAATGATTCTGGTCGGCAACTTCGTTGTTGCAATCTGGGGTTTGGCATTTGAGTTCTGGCATAACGGTCTCCGTGTTTTTCTCGCGGTGCAAATGTCTATATCGGAGCAAGGGATCGAATGCGTTAATGCTGACGGCGTTAGGATCTTCGTATGAGTGCCAATGTTGGAAAAACTACGATTGCTCCGCTGCTCTCGGTGCGCAATGGGGCGAAGGCGGTTGCGTTCTACGAAACGGCATTTGGGGCGACGGTGCTGATGCGGGTGGACGCTCCGGATGGGGCCGTGGTCGCGCAGCTGTCGGTTGGCGGAGCTGGCTTCTGGCTGGCGGACGAGTCGCCGGAACACCAGAACTTCAGTCCGGAGACGCTGGGCGGCGGAACCGTGCGGATGATCATGGTGGTCGACGATCCGGATGCTGTGTTTGCGCGGGCGGTTGCGGCCGGCGCTACCGTCGTTTGGCCGGTTGAGGATCAGCCGTATCATTGGCGCGTTGGCCGGGTGGTTGATCCGTTCGGGCACCATTGGGAGATTGGCAAGCCTTTGGGCTAGTAGGCCTCAGTGGCCGTATTGCTGGATCGTCGCCTCCGCATGGAACTCTTTACTCTCGAATAAAGGCTCTTTCTCGTGCTTCAAGTATTTGTCTAAGAAAGCACGAACAAACATCTGCGTGAGATGTAAGTTGTGAAGCGCCATCGCTGTTGCATCGGCGTTGCCGGCTGCCGCCAGGAGCGGATAATCGCTGAAGCTGCCGTGAAAAATTCCAGGAGATTTCAAAACCACGTCATAACTTCCCGCAGGGCAGCTCTGGAGTTGTTCTTCTTTCTTCTTGTAGTATTCCTCGATCTGGGCGTGTGTTCCGCCCATCCTCGATTCGGGATGATAAGCCTCAAGAAACAGAAGAGGCTGCTGTATGGTTTTGCCGTCAGGATATTCAGGTAGCGCTGCTACTGGCACCAACTCTCCGTCAAGGTCGATACATGCTTTGAATCTTCCATCGAGCTGACATGCTCGCGCCGCGAATGCACCTCCAGCAGAATGCCCCATCGCTGCCACGCTATTCAGGTCGAGTCTTCTGGCGAGCAGGAAATGTTGGGTATCGGCGCTATTCAATTCCGTCAACTTGTCGAGAACAAACCGTATATCAGCGGCACCTTCACTAATCCCCGCCGCCGCCCCCGCCATCATTCGTTGGAATCGTTGTTGGGGAGTGAGGTCAGCAGGGCCTTGGTCCTGAAGAACAATCTTGCCATTCGAAAACGCAACTGCTATGGCGGTATATGTGTGCTCTATTGCCACGACCACGTATCCATGACTTACCAGATCTTCAATCAACGATGTGGATTCAAAGCTTGTACCGCCGCTCCCATGCGAGAAAAAAACTACAGGGAAGTGTTTGGGATTTCTCGCTACAGGAGCACTGTCGCTGACATGAGAAGCAATCGTGCCTGAAACGATGAGCGGCCAGTTGCCCTCAAACTCCTGCTGCATGCGATGCTGAATATCTGGTATGGCGTCCATCTGCTTTGCGGCAGGCAAATAGGCTCCTGTGGTCTCGGCATCTTTCTGCGAGGTGGGATACCAAACATAGACCATTAACTCTCGATGAGCCTGCTGATCCGTTGAGTAGCGGTTTGGACGCGAGTTGTCGGTCCAGTCGTAACCTGTGCGGCCAATTCCAAATGGCCCGGACGGTATTGGTATTTGAGGGGCCATAACTGCAGGTGCTGCACTCGGTGCAGTGACGGTAGGATCGCTGGCCGTCTGGCTCTGAATCATTACAGACGAAACGGCAACGCAGCCGAGTAATGTAAGCGCCCTGTTCATGATTGCTCTCCTGTTGACTACGGTTGCTTTCCCATCGATGTCATGGCCAGCATTCCGCCGAGGCCCATGGTTTCTACGGCGGAGGATGGCACGATGACCGTCGAGCCTTTGTCGCGAATGGCTTCATAGAGCATGTTCATGGCGCGGAGGTGCAGGGCCACCGGGTTGGCGGCGTAGGCTTCTGAGGCTTGTGCGAATTGGGCGGAGACCTGTACTTCGGCTTCGCCGAGGATGACGCGGGCCTGGCGCTCGCGTTCGGCTTGTGCCTGCTGCGACATGGCGTTCTGAAGCCCGAGCGGGATGCGAACGTCGCGAATTTCGACAGACTGCACAGTGATGCCCCACGCGGTTGTTTTTGCGTCGAGGATTTTCTGCAGCTCGGCGCCGAGGCTTTCGCGGTCAGTGATCATCTGCGCGAGTTGGTGGCGGCCGATGGATTCGCGCAGCGCGGTATGGGCACTGAGGGTGATGGCCTGAACAAAATCTTCAACTTCTAAGATGGATTTTTCCGCGTTCCAGACGAGCCAGAAGACGATGGCGTCCACATCGACGGGAACAGTATCGCGCGTGAGCGTGGACTCGGCATTGACGGTGGCGAGGCGCGTGCGCTGGTCGACGTAGCGGCTGAGCGTGTCGACGATGGGAACGATGAGGAAGACGCCGGGGCCGCGCAACCCTCTGTAATGGCCGAAGCGCAGCACGGCAACGCGTTCCCACTGGTTGACGACCTTGATGGCGAAGAAAAAATAAGCGCCGGCAAGAAGGCCGATGATCGCGTAGACGCCGTGCCTGGTGAATACTGTGGCTTGAAATCCGGCGAGCACGCAAACGACGAAGACTGCGATGCCGACGGTGCTGTACTGACCGAATCTTCTCATGGGTTATCTCCTCTTTTTGCCGGCTTCGGATTGAAATTCGCGCAGCGAATCGATCAGGTCCTGTAGGGTGAACCCGCCGGCTCCGGCGCGTGAAACGAATTCACTGGTGAGTTGGGCGAGCGCGCGGTCACGCTCGGCTTTGGACTGCTCGATTTTTCGGCTGGCGATGAAGGTGCCTGTGCCCTGCTGCGTGTCGACGATGCCGCGTATTTCCATTTCGCGATAGGCGCGCAGGACGGTGTTGGGATTGATGGCGAGATCGACGGCCACCTGGCGGACGGTGGGGAGCTGATCGCCGCACTTGAGGGCACCGGCGGCGATGCCGGCCTGCACCTGGTCGATGATTTGGCGGAAGACGGGGACGCCGCTGTGGGGGTCGAAGCGGAAGGTGAAGGCTTCGATTTGTTTCGGCGGTGTCATCTAGATAAATAATGTACTAGTTTACTAGTACATTGCAAGGGGTATTTGCAAATTATTTTTGATTAGGGAGAATGGGGACGATTTTTCCGGGGAGACTGATGGCGCATTCGAATGCAAATTCGCAGATGACGGCAGGGCGGCTGGAGGCATTTTCAGACGGCGTGATTGCGGTGATTATCACGATCATGGTGCTGGAGATACATGTTCCGAAACAGGATGGGTTGGCGGGGTTGTGGTCGGTAGCGCCGCGACTGGCTGTGTATCTGCTGAGCTTTTTCATGGTGGGGATTTACTGGATCAATCACCATGAGCTGATTCGGCGGACGGAATCGGTGGATTACCGGGTGCTCTGGGCGAACCTGATTTTTCTCTTTGTGCTGTCGCTGGTGCCTTACTTCGTGGACTATCTGGATGAGAAGAATTTCAGCACCTTCGCGACGCTGCTGTATGACGTGACGATGCTGGTGGCGGGCATGGCGTTTTTTCTGCTGCGCTGGGCAGTGATACGGAGGCAGTGGTACGCGGGGTCGCTGCGGAAGCAGGATACGTCAGAGCTGTGGAAGCATGGGGTGTGCCTGGGGATTTATCTGCTGGCGATTGCGATGGCGTTTTATAAGCCCTGGCTTTCGCTGGTGATTACCGGGCTGGTGACGCTGGTCTGGGTGGTGCCGGAGGCTGGGGTAAAGGAGCATCGGAAGGCTCCTCCGGCGGAGAATGCGCCGATTGAGTGACCGCTTATCGGATTGTTCTGAGTCGGCTGTCACAAAAGAGAAAGCCCCATCGCTTATGAAGGCGATAGGGCTAGTCAGCGCTGCATTACGGAAGAGGATCGTGAATCAGGAATTTACTTTCCTTTAGAGAGATTCTTTGGCGAGGCCTTCGTCAACTCGGCTAGCAGGGCGTGAGCAGATGCAGGTGCCGGTACGCTTCCTGCAAAGATCTCCTGCCCCGAAATCTTCTTGCCGTATAGCTTTTCGTTATCGCCGCCGTCAGGATTTAAAGAGGTCCCGTTTAGGGAGAGACCGCCAAACACTCCTTTCGTGCGCGAGTAGGAAAGCATCTGGGCGCTCACGGTGCCGCTCGTTGAAGCTTCCGCGTCGCGGCCCACTGGACCAGCTGCAACACTAGCGTCGGCACCCAGTTTGGCCCTCCCTTTCATGACCGTACGTGCACCATCGTCATTCATCACAAGAATTACGAAGTCGGTCGCCTCTCCGCCAGCCTGCAGGCCAAAACTTCCACCACTGGACTGCATCATGATCGGCGCGCTCCACTTGCCATTGAAGTTCGCACCGCTTCGGCAGGTCATCAAGCCCTTGCCATATTGAGCTCCAATGATTAATCCGCCCTTCTTCACGGAGGGCAGCACGATGACGCAATCAGCCTTGTTCAGCAGATCGCGGGGTATGCCATTGTCGGCGTTGACAAGTTCCTGAAACACCTGACCGGCGGCGGTGATTCTTTCGTTTACATCGTCCGCTCGCGCCAGCAATGGAACGGAGCAGAGAGCAGCGGCGAAAATGCTAAATGCCGCTTTCGTGAAACGATAGCAAGTTTTTCGTTGGATCACTGCGACCTCCTCGTAATTCTGTTGGATGGGGACAGAACTCATTCGCGATGTATGCGTTTATCGCGAACAGTAGCAGCGAACAGCAGGAAAATGACCCGGCAACCATTGTATGCAGATTCGGCCTTTGTGCAGCAATTGTTCTCTGTTTGTCGCTAATTGGCTCCCGCCGAAGCCAATACGGACAACGGCATTAAGCGATTGACACCGACGCGGCGGAGCGGAGCCAGGCTTCCATCTGGTCGTGGCCTACGAGTCCAGCCTGCTGGTGCACGAGCTTTCCGTTGTTCAGGACCAAGAAGTTTGGGATGCCGCGGACGTTGTAGCGCGCGGCGAGCTGCGGTTGCTTATCGGAGTCGACTTTGAGGACGATGGCCTGGCCGGAGAGGTTGGCTGCAGTCTTGGCGACTTCGGGCGCAGCCATGCGGCAGGGGCCACACCAGTCGGCCCAGAAATCGACGAGCACGGGGACGCGGGCGTTCTGGAGGATGTCGTCGAAGAGTGCGGCGTCGGCAGCGATGGGTTCATTGACGGGCGGCAGCGCGTGTTTACAGGCGCCGCAGCGGCCTGTGTCGGCTAAGTGGGTCGTGGGGATGCGGTTTTTCTGTCCACAGTGCGGGCAGACTCGAATGACGGGCATGGTTTCCTTCTTTCGGGGATTAGATGATGGTGTCTTGCTTGCGGATTCCTGGGACATGGGAGTGAGGAAGCGCGCTGCCGGGGGTGATAGTATCGGAACCGATTTTTCTGGAGGCTTTCCGGATGCATTGTTTGGCGCGTTCTATCGTGCTTCTCTTTCTGGCGGCGATGGTGGCGCCGCTTGGCTATGGGCAGATTCCGGCGTGGATGCCGGACCCGACACAACAGCAGACCTATACGCTGCATCGTTCTTCGAGCCGCGAATCGACGGGCGGAAATGCGGATTACCGCACAGTGACGCCGGGGCAGACTCTTACCTTGCTGGATGAAGACGGTCCGGGGCTCATTTCGCACATGTGGTTCACGCTGGCGGACAGCGAACCATTCTTTCTGAAGCGAGTCGTACTGCGGATTTATTGGGATGGCGAGGAGTCGCCAAGCGTTGAGGCTCCGATAGGCGATTTTTACGGGCAGGGGACGGGCGAAATTGTTCCGTGGGAGACGCCGGTGCTGACGGTGTCGCATGATCGCGCGATGAATTGCTGGTTCCCGATGCCGTTTGCGAAACACGCGAAGATCACGATTACGAATGACGGCAAGCAGTCGCTGGGGAGTCTGTACTGGAACATTGATTACCGGACGGACACGAAGCCGCTGCCAAAGGACACGCTGTATTTTCACGCGCAGTACCGGCAGGCGCAGCCGAACCGTGGATGGACAGGCGAGTGGTATGAGAACGGCGATCCGATTGTGAACTACAAGCGTAATACCGATGGCAAGGACAACTACGTTTGGGTGGAGGCGCAGGGTCATGGGCAGTTTGTGGGCGTGACCATGTCGATTCTGGAGAACCAGGATGGATGGTGGGGCGAGGGTGATGACATGTTCTTCGTCGATGGTGCGACCACGCCGACGTTTATTGGGACGGGATCAGAGGATTATTTTCTCGGCGCGTGGGATTTCGGCGGCGGTGGTTACAGCTTGCCGATGAATGGCGCGCCGCTGGTGGGGAAAGAAATTGCGGGGAGCCGGTGGAGCGTGTATCGCTTCCATCTGGATTCGCCGATTCCGTTTGCGAAGTCATTTAAGGCGACGATCGAGCATGGGCATGCGAATCATCGGTCGGACACGTTTTCTTCGGTTGCGTATTGGTATCAGGCGGAGCCGCATGCGGCCTTTCCTCCACTGCCGGATGTGAGTGACCGGATTCCGGTGCTGGAGTTTGTGGGTGGGCCGGGAAATTCGAAGGGGAACTATTCGCCGGGGAGTTTGAATAACCTGAATCCGCGGTGATCTCAGTATTGCGGTGAGCAGGGATTAGACCTATCTCGTAAATTGACGAGGCCGGTTTACTCGCCCCCAAACGTAACTTCCGCATTGCCGGTAAACTGTCCACAAACATTACTCCTCATAAGCCGACTTCTTGGTACTAATCCGATGTCGCTGAGCGCGTTCGCGATTTTTGCATCATTTGACAACCAATTGCGCCGGCTGGAACCCATAGGCCGCGTTCACTGGTGATGGATCTGAGGGTCGATATCGAAGACGAGATATCGGGCGAAAAAGGGCAGAACTTCGGTATAGATTCGGCCGTCAGCGCCCCAATTCGACTCGTCAAAAGGTCCGGTGTATTCTTCGGCGCCGTGAGCAACTCCGAATTCGTTCAGCTTGCGAGTAAAAGCCTGGTTGGCATACACGTGGTCATAATTCGCATCGTTCCGCGTCCAGTCAAACTTGAATCCTCTCAGAGATTTGAGGTTATTGGCGTATTGCGGAATCATCGTCTCCAGATAAAAGTTATTGCGGAAACGATCCATGAGTTTCACATCGATGATCAATTTGCCATTTTCCTGGCGTCCAGGCAGGTCGACGAACAGCGGCGGCTTGGCGGGATCAGGCAGATGAGCCTGAAACATGGTAGTGAAGATGCGTGTGCCGCCATCTTGTTTCACGTCATCCATCGATTTTGCGTTTGTCAGAATATCCCATTTGGGTATAGTCATACTGACGCCGACACCTGTCCCCGTTCCCACCGGGTGCATGGCATACACGGAGCCAAAGACATCCGGATGCCTCATACCTAAGCGGATAGCTCCATATCCTCCAATGAAGATTCCGGCAATGCCTCGGGAATCCCTGTTAGGAAAGGTCTTGAAATTTGCATCAATGTACGGTATCAGTTCCTGAATCATGAGATCTTCCCAGTTGCCGGTGACCGGGGAGTTCACATACCACGAAGTTCCAAGCGGCGTGTTCATGTCGACCGCTACGAGGATAAAGTCCTTGATCACACCCTCTGCAATGGCCAGATCAAACAGGCCCTGAGCATCTCTGTGATCAAAATCGAAGCGATAGTTTTCCTCGAAAGGGTTCGGTAGAAAATAAATCACCGGGTATCGATGCGTCGATGTGAGGTAACCAGGAGGCAGATAAATCACCATCTTCCGTACCGGGCTGACACCGATCCTATTACCGGCAAAGTTCATTGAGATGACTTGCCGGTCGATGATCTGACCCTTCGCCGATTGCGCCAGGGTGGAAACAGCGTTTAATGCCATGGCAAGCAGAGCGGTTGCGCCGAGAATCTGTCGCTTCTTCATGACACTATGCCCTCATTTCGGAGAACCGCCATTCGATCAGGCCGGAACCGCAGAATGGCCAGATACCACGCGGGCACAATCAACTCCCAATTGAGCACCCACAGGTGGCCGGAAAGTGCCAGTACAGCCATGCAGATTGTTGCTGCCAGAGCCAGAGTGAAAGCCCGGCGCCGGTTGATTGTCCCGCCGCGCCTGCTAAAGCAAACCCCTGCGATCGCGGGAAACAGAAAGAGCAGGAGACAGAACCGCGGCAACGATTCCTGGCGAAACCGCAGCAGACAAAACAAACATGGTAGAAAGCAGCAGATTGCACTTGCCGCCAATGTGCGGCGCGAAACCGAATCAACGGTGAATCCGGCGGCCCACGCGCAAATCATCAACACAAGAGCTTGGCAGAGAAGCGATACAGCTTCTGCCGGCTGAGCAGAAAAGAGGTTCAGCTGCAACCCATATGCGAAGTAAGTTCGAAGCTCCGAGCTGATGGCAAATGAGAATCCCATCAGCAAAAAGCTGCACGGGAGCGCCATGCAGGGAGCGGCTAACCAGGGACGCCAGCTGGTCCACAATTGCAACTGACGACGCGCCACCAGCCCCGATACTTCTCGCATCCCTCGCCACGCAGTCTCACTTGTCTCGATCAGGTCGCCGAGGACGATCTCGCGCTCTTGGGGAGTTAATTGCAGGGCCATGGCTTCGATGAGCTTCCATGCAATATCTCTCATTCGGCCCCTTCCGTCCGCCGCCGCGCCCAGGGCGCACGATTGCTCATGCGGATCATGGTGTCGTAGAAGCTTCTTGCCGCGGCGGTGCCGGCCGGCGTTACGCGGACCATCCTCTTCGAGCGGCCTCCTCGTTGAGGCGTGCCCACTCCCATCCAGGTCTTCACCAGTCCTTTGGCCTCAAGCCGGTCAAGCGTTGTATACAAAGCGCCTATCGAGCAACTCCGGCCTGTCGCCTTTGCAATCGATTAACGCATAGCGACGCCATAGGCGTTTTCGCCCAGAGTCGCTGCCGCCGTGACCAGAAGATATTCGAATTCGCCCAGCATCGTTATAACTACAATGTGATACTAATGGGCCGCCTTGTCAACAGAAAAGAAGAGGAAGTGCGATTTCAATTGGCGCGTACAGGACAAAGCACTCATCGAGGACGGCGTAGGCCGTTAGTCCTCATAAACGCGCCTGCGTTGAGTAATGTCCGGGTGGTCGGCATTTCGGAAGTAACTCTGACTAACCTGCTGCGTCTCTCAGGGACATTTAGGAGATGGGTTCTACTTTGCGGCTGTCTGGTTCGGGATCTTGTAATCGTCGGTGAGGGTTTTCAGGAAAGCTACGAGTGCATCCTCCTCCTGGTCCGTCAGTTTCAGGTTGCCAAGTTGGCGCTTGTTGAGATTTGTCGAGTCTTCAGGCGCCGGCCAGCAGGTGATCTTCTCGCCCGGGTCATTGGGCGCACATCTCGGCAGAACGTCGCGCGTGTTGTAGAAATGCACGACTTCTTTCAGGTTCTTGAAGTAACCGTTGTGCATGTACGCTTTCACAAAATCAGGCGTTGGGCGCATATCCACGTTGCGCAATGTTGGCACCTGAAACTTGCCGTCGAAGTGCGGCGCAAGCTCGATCCACCCCGAATCCGGATTTAGCTGCCCGCTCAGGCTTTTGAGTTTGCGCAGGAAGTGTCCTACGCCTGCATCGACGTAGTCGTTGCCGCTGGGGTTCGCAGAATAGCCGTGCTGATCGGGAGCGCCCTCATAGTAGTATTGCAGGCCAGGATTTCTCGGGACGCCTAGATTACTGGCGGTGAAATCAGTGAAAAGCGGCTCTTCGCCCGGGCCTCCATCACGATGACATTCATTGCAACGCGCTTTGCCGCGGAACAATTCATAACCCAACTTTTCCTGGGGTGTGAATTGATCCTTTCCGGCTTGAACGGCGTCGTACTTTGACGTGAACGGGCTCACTTCGGGCGAAAACTCATACGCGGAGACGGCAAGGCCGAAGCTATCGTATACACGGTCGGATCGAGCACGGTCGGCGGCGCTGAGATGGACGGGGTATTCGTCCGTGGCTGGGGGTGGTCCCGGCGTTGCGCAGATCTTTTCCACGTTGGGCGGCCATTGAATGGTGAAGGAATCCTCGCCCCAGACTGTTTCAAAGAGCTTGCGATAGGGAGCCTGGGAAATGCGGTAGGCGAGACAAGCCGAATCGGGCAATCCCATTTCTACGGGATTGGTGGGTGGCCCCTGTGCCTGTTCCGCGCTCGGATTCTGGAGGCGGTATCCGCTGGCGCGCATATCCCAGAAGTTTCCACCGACAAAATCGCCCTGAAGCGCGTTGTAGTGGAGTACCGGAGCGAAGGGCGCATACATGTAGCTTTGCGGTTTCCGGTTGCTGAACCGGGTTCTCACCGATCCGGGGTAGGAGACTGTCGTCTGGTTCAGTGCTTGAATCGGCCCGGTGAAGCCGGTCTCCGGCGTATGGCAAAAACTGCATGCTTCGTTCTGGTTGACCGAAAGGTGCTTATCGAAGAGCAGGAGCTTTCCCAGCGTGCGGACCTGTGCCTGACGGTCAAGTTGAGTGTGTTCTACCTGGCTTAAGGTGTCGGCCTCAATCTTGTCGAGGGCGGCCACGACTCTTGCGACCTCCTGATCAAAGGAGGGAGGCATTTTGCCGGCAAGATTGCTCGGGCCGGCCGCAGTGGTTGACTGTGGTTGATCGCTCGCAGATGTCAAAGGCGTGCTGAGGGCGAGCGCGGTCAGAACACCTGATACGAGACGGGTGCCCATGGCTTATTTTCTCAGGAAAACGCGCCGAGTATTGTATTGGGGCGTTAAAAAACGCCCGCAATCGCCGCTGAGGGTGACTCTGCTGACAGCCGGTTGGCTCTGGGCCGGGAAATTCAAAGCGGATTATTCGCCAGGGAGTTTGACGTCTTGATGAGCGGGAAGGGATGCGGTGTGGATCTGTCGGGCGAGGCCTAGTTTCCCCAATACCCAGATGCAGTAGTAGTTGAGGTCGTATTCGTACCAGGTGAGGCCGTGGCGCGCGGAGGCGGGATAGGCGTGGTGGTTGTTGTGCCATCCTTCGCCGCCGGTCAGGAGGGCGACCCACCAGAGGTTGCGCGAATCGTCATGTGTCGAGAAGCGGCGCGAGCCCCATATGTGCGTGGCTGAATTGACCAGCCAGGTTACGTGCAGGCTCAAGGTGACACGGAAGAAGATTCCCCAAAGCAGGAAGGGCCAGCTGCCGGTGAGATAGAGGACGATGGCGAGGATGACGAGCGGCATCCAGTGGTATTCGCTGAGCAGCATGAGGTAGCGGTCGGCGAGAATGTCGGGCGCGTATTTGCGGATCAGCTCGGATTCTATGCTTAGCCCCTTGCCGTAGATCACCCATCCGGCGTGCGACCACCAGCCGCCTTCGCGGGGCGTGTGGGGATCTCCGTGGCGGTCGGTGAGCTGATGGTGGACGCGATGATTGACCACCCAGTAGAGCGGTCCGCCTTCAAGTGTGAGGGTTCCGCACGTGACGAGAAGATATTTCAAGAAGCGAGGGACCTTGTATCCGCGGTGCGTCAGCAGGCGGTGGTAGCCGACGCAGATTCCCAGGTTGATGCCGATGAAGTACAAAACGGCTGTGATGATGACTGCCTTCCAGTTGAAGAAGAAGAGCGCGGCGATGGCTCCGGCGTGAAAGAGGATCAGAAAGAGGAGCGTGATCGTGTTGAAGGAATTGCCTTGTGCTCTGCGGCTTAGCGGGTGGGCTTGCTTTTCTTCAACGGTGGTGGCTGTGGCCATGCTTGATCCTCTGCTCTCATACGAGCAGGGATTGCGGGTTTGTTGGGTGAATTTTCTTTAATGTGATGGGATATGTGAGCACTTCGGATGGCTGGTTGGGATATTGCCTTCCCACCCTTCGCTTTGCGAAGGATGGGGCACCGGTCTGCCTTTCTGAAACGAGCCTTGCTAGCGCAAGGCTTCGCACGAACTTTGTTCGCGCGAAGCCTTCGACTTCGCCACGCTTCGCTCAGGATGACAGGATTTGGGGGATCTAGCCTCTAGCTTTTTCTATGGCTCTTACTATTGCGCGGGATTTGTTTACCGATTTCTTCGAATTCTTTTTCCGGGCCGGAGTCGGCTACGATTCCGACTCCGGCCTGGGTGTGGCCTTTCTTGCCTTGTTGCAGCGTGCGGATGCAGGGCCGCTTGGATCTGGGTTGGCGCGCGCGTGAAATACTCGCGCGTTTGTGAGTAATTGCATTTTCGAAGAAGATTGAAGCGGAGATTGTGGTGTGATAACATCTTGCCGCTGCGTCAGGGTTAGACTCAAACGTGGCAAGTTGGGCCCCTTTATCAGAAAGGAGTGCTCAGAGTATGGCTGAAAACCTACCTACCCGAACTGCATCACTTGACGATGCAGGATTTCAGAAACTACTTAAGCTAGCTCAGGAAAATCCCGCTCTTGCAAAAGAAGCCGCTGATGAACTTGAGGCAAATCCGCGAGCAACCCTCATCAAACTATTCCGCCTTTCGCCTAGCCAAACCGCTGCAATCGCGAATACCAGCGATGAGGTCTTGCGAAGCCGAGCCACGCTGCTTATTCATCGATTAAGGTCTGGCAACTTTAAGGGCATCACCTATGAACCCGGTCCTGCACCGCCTGGTGAAATCGGACCGGATATCTCTTGTGAGTGTCACATAAAGATTAGTAGTAACTAAGGTCATCTCCATCGCATAGTGATCTGGCAGCAGAAGCTGCAGGCACATTGCCCTCAGTTCTTCGTGCCCCACTTACCCTGGGGCACGAATCTTAGTACGAATAGTCCTGAGAGTGTGACTGTTTCTGCTCGGTTCAGTTTGTTCAGATTTATCTATTTCAACACATTGTCAGTTTCTTGCGCGTTCGATCGCCCTTACAACGGCGCGGGATTTGTTTATCGATTCCTCGAATTCCTTCTCCGGGACGGAGTCGGCTACGATTCCGGCACCGGCCTGGATGTGGCCCTTCTTGCCTTGTTGCAACAACGTGCGGATGGCGATGCAGGAGTCGAGATTGCCGGAGTAGTCGGCGTAGAGGACGCTGCCGCCATAGATGCCGCGGCGTGTCGGTTCCAGTTCCTCGATGATTTCCATGGCGCGAACTTTCGGGGCGCCGCTGAGGGTTCCGGCGGGGAAGCAGGCGCGGAAGGCGTCGACTGCGTGTAACTCGGGGCGGAGCTTGCCTTCGATTCCGCTGACGATGTGCATGACATGCGAGTAGCGTTCGACGGACATCAGCTCCTTCACTTCGACGGAGCCGTACTCGCTGACGCGGCCTACGTCGTTGCGGCCGAGATCGACGAGCATGACGTGTTCGGCGCGTTCTTTTTCATCGTGGATCATCTCGTCGGCGATGCGGCGGTCGTCTTCGTCGCTGGATCCGCGCGGGCGCGTTCCGGCGATGGGGCGGTACTGGATGCGGTCCTGGTTTACCTTCACCAGCAATTCCGGTGACGACCCTGCGATGTGCGTGTCGGCGTTCTTTTTGAGGCTGAGGCGCAGGAAATATAGATACGGCGATGGGTTGACAGTGCGCAGCGCGCGGTAAATCGAGAAGGGATCGACGCCCGGCTCTACATCGAAGCGCTGCGAGAGGACGACCTGAAAGACGTCTCCGGCGGCGATGTATTCTTTCGCGGTTTCGACGGCTTTGAGGAAGTCTTTTTTCCGCGTCTGCGACTCGAGCTTGAGCTTGCCGCGGACTTTTTTCTGTTTTGGTTTCTGGAATGGTCTTGCGAGGCGCTTCTCTAGTCTGTCGAGGCGCTTTAGGGCATTGGCGTAGGCGCGGTCGGGCTTCTGCTGTGTGACGTCAGCGGTGACGATGAGCAGCATTTCCTTGCGGATGTGGTCGAAGGCCAGCACCTCGTGGAAGAACATGAGGCAGGCGTCGGGCAGGCCGAGGTCGTCTTTGGTGGTTTCGGGCAGGCGCTCGATCTGGCGGACGACATCGTAGGCGAAGAAGCCTACGGCTCCGGCAGTGAAGGGCGGCAGGCCCGGGATGCGCGCGGGCTTGTGGCTGCTCAGCAATCCCTTGCAAAGGTTGAAGATGTCGTCTTCCATGCGGTGCAGCTTGCCGTTTTCTGTGATCTCAATATTTTTGCCGCGCGAGACGATCTTGCGGAACGGGCGGATGCCGATGAAGGTGTAGCGGCCGATTTTTTCGCCCTGCTCGACGGATTCAAGGAGGAAGGCTTCGGGCTCGTCGGCAGCGAGGCGCAGGAAGGCGGTTACCGGGGTTTCGAGATCGGCAGTGAGCGTGCGGTAGAGCGGCACGAGCGTATGCGACTTGGCTAGCTTCAGGAAGTCGGCGCGATTGGGGAGCGTGGTCTCGGGCGAAGGCATGGCTTTTGGCTATCGTACCGTACGCAGGTGAACCGCAATCGGCGCCAGTTTGAATCCTATTGACAAGCTGCAAAGCGAGTGTATCCTATGCATAGGATTACGAGGTATACTTGAATTTCAAAGGAACACTGCCCACCTTGATTCTGGAAGCTCTACAGCAGGAGCCGAGCCACGGATACCGTATTGCGCAGCAGATCAAAGAGCGCTCGCAGGGGGTGCTCGATTTCAAGGAAGGCACGCTCTATCCTGCGCTGCACAAACTCGAGAATGAAGGTCAGGTGGAGTCCTATGATGCGGTGGAAAGCGGGAGACAGCGGCGCTATTACCGCATCACAAAAACCGGACGCAAGACGCTGGCAAAGGATCGCGCGGAATGGCACGAACTTTCGCGAGCGGTGACTGCGATTCTGGGGGAGGCGTAGGCGATGACCGCACTGGAAAACTGGTTGCAACAGGCTACTCGGCGTTTATCGAAGGAGTCGGCAGCTCAGGTCTGCGTTGAGATTCGGGAGCACTATGAATCGGCGCGCGAGGCTGCCATGGCCCGAGGCGCAACTGCTGAGCAAGCAGAGGTGTCGGCGATGACTGCGCTGGGTGACGCGAAGAGCGCGAATTGCGAGTACCGCCGCGTTCTGCTGACGAGGGAAGAAGCGCGGGTTCTGCGCGAGGGAAATTGGGAAGGGCGGGTAGTTTGCTCGAGCCCCTTGCTGAAATACCTCCTTTTTGTCGTGCCTCCGCTTGCATTGGTTGCAACTGGGGTGCTTTTCCTGAGCGGTTCGCATGGAATGGCGCGAGTGGCGCTTGCTTTTGCATTGATCACCGGCACCCTGTTCGCAGCGCGCTTTATGCCGATCTATACTCCTGCGCGCGGACGCGTTTTCCGCTGCGTGAAATGGGCGGTGTTTGCCGGCGCGCTTGGGCTGATTCTCGGCGCGGATACGCTCAAACTGTCCTGGTTGCTGATCCCCTCCTTGTTTCCTGTGGTCTGGGTGGAATGGCAGCGGGTTTCCATTCGGCGAAAATTGCCTGTCGCCCGTTGGCCGAAGCAGTTGTATTTCTAATCCTTATCTATTCAGGCATCCCGGCTTTGTCCTGAGGCCGGCGTACTGACTCATCTCAGCCTCTCTTCGTGTTATTCCGGTCAAAATTCGCAGCTTTGAGTCTGCGCTGCTGCCCCTGTTTTGTTCGTTAGCGGTGGCATAGCGTCGCCCGAATAGGTCTTTGGAATCCAAATAGATAACTATTCGTGACCTCCGTAATGCTTGCGAGGTGTTTGAGCGGAGGCCTATACTCGGTGAGTTTGGCCGGATGTGCGTCTTTCACTGTCATTGCGGGTCAAACATTTAGGGAAGACAGCCGGAGATAACCGGCTTCGGCGTGTCTGAAATGGTTCGTGCGGCGTTGACACAATGCTACCGGGCAAGTTGGAGAATCCGGTCGGGACGGTAAGGCGTTCCAAGGGAGAGATAGATTTCGTATGGCTACCATTACGCTCGAGCAGGAGATTAATCCATGGGAAGCACAGGCTGCTCGATTTGATTTTGCTGCCCGCAAGCTGAACCTCGATGAGGGTCTATGGCGCGTGCTGCGGCACCCCTCGCGCGAAATTATCGTGCATTTTCCCGTAACGATGGATGACGGACGAATTGAGATGTTTACCGGCTTTCGTGTGCTGCACTCGCAGGCGCGTGGGCCCGGCAAGGGCGGTATTCGCTATTCGCCCGATGTGACGCTCGATGAAGTGCGCGCGCTGGCCAGCTGGATGACGTGGAAGTGCGCGGTGGTGAATATTCCGTTCGGCGGCGCGAAGGGCGGTGTGATCTGCGACCCGAAGCGGATGTCAATTGGCGAAGTGGAACGCATGACACGCCGCTACACTGCGGAGATTATCGAGTTCATTGGTCCGGAAAAGGACGTTCCCGCGCCCGACATGGGCACCAACGAGCAGACGATGGCCTGGATCATGGATACCTACTCTATGCATCAGCGCCAGACTGTGACGAGCGTGGTGACGGGCAAGCCGGTGAACATCGGCGGGTCGCGCGGGCGGCGCGAAGCCACGGGACGCGGTGTACGGGTGATGTGCGATGAAGCACTGAAGTATCTGCAGATGCCGGTGAACGGCTGCCGCGTGATTATTCAGGGCTTCGGCAACGTGGGCTCCAACGCCGCTAACCTGATGCGCGAGAGGGGCTACAAGATTATCGGCATCGCAGAGTACGACGGCGGGCTCTACAACCCAAATGGCATCGACATCTGCTCTCTGCTAGAGCATCGCCAGCGCAATGGTACGGTGCTTGGATTCAAGGGCGCAGAGCCAGCGGACTCGCTCGATCTGCTGACGACTGACTGCGAGATCCTGATTCCGGCCGCGACGGAGAACGTCATTACCAGCCGCAATGCGGAACGCATCAAGGCTCGCATCATCTGCGAAGGCGCGAATGGTCCGACGACGGCTGTCGCCGACGAGATTCTGGCGGACAAAAAGGTATTTATCATTCCGGACATCCTGGCGAACTCCGGTGGTGTTACCGCTTCATATTTCGAGTGGGTACAAGACCGTCAGGGCTACTTCTGGAAAGAATCGGTTGTGAACGAGCAACTGGAGAGCATTCTGGCGGAGAGCTTTGACGATGTGGTTCGCTACTCGGATGCGCATGGAGTGAACAATCGCATTGCCGCATACATGCTGGCGATTGATCGCGTGGCGTTCACGATCAAGCAGCGTGGAATTTACGCATAAGCAGGTCTTTGCCCAATGAAAGAAGGACGAGTTTTTGCCCGTCCTTCTTTTTGTTGAGCGAAGAAAGTGAAAGCAGATCCTTCCGCTTCGTTCCTCAGCGTCAGGATGACAATGCCTTGGCGATGTCTATTCCATGCGCAGTGCCTGTAATGGATCGAGGCGTGAAGCGCGCCAGGCGGGAATCGCACAGGCAGTTGCGGCTACGAGCAGGAGCAGCATGGCGACTGCTGTGAAGATCGTCCAGTCGAGAGGCTGAGCTCCATAGAGCATGTTGCGGATGAGTTGCACGGTGAAGCCACTGCCGGTCAATCCGAGAACAAGGCCGATCCATGCTGGCGTCAGGCCGTCGAATAACAACAAGCGCACGACTGAGCTGCGTTGCGCGCCGAGTGCGATGCGGATTCCAATCTCGCTGGTGCGCTGGGTAGCCAGATACGAGAGCACCCCATACAAGCCAACCGCAGCAAGCAGCAATGCGATGATGGCGAACGCCAGCACGAGCGTCGAGGTGAAGTTGGCGTCGAGTGTGGATTTGCCAATGGATTGCTCCATGGTCAGCACATCGGAGACGGGAAGATTCGGGTCGAGCTGCGCCAACACCTTTTGAATAGGGAGCGCCAGTCCTGTGACATCCTGATCGGAGCGGACAGCGATCGACGACCACCACCATGGGCCGGAAAGAATGGGGAAGTACACCGTCGGGCCTGTTGGCTCCGTAAGGCTCCAAAGCGTGTCACCGACAACGCCGACGACTTCAAAGTCGGCATCTCCCCAAATGTTGGCGCGGATATGTTTGCCCAGTGGATTTTCGTTCGGGAAATACTGGCGTGCCAGGGACTGGTTGATGATCACACTTGATTGACCTGCCTTCAGCCTTTCGCGGTCTTCAAAAGCGCGCCCGCTCAATACCGGAATCCTGATCGCCTGAAAATAGCCCGGATCGACAGCGCGGAGCATCGCATTCAGGCCAACCTGAGTTCCGGCTGGGTATTCGAGGATGGAAAAGCTTGCGTCGCCGCCATAGCCCTGACCGGGCAGTGTAGTGGCGAGCCCTGCGGCTTTCACTCCGGGTATCGCATGCAACCGATCGAGAAGCTCTGAAAAGAAGGCGCTCTTCTTGGCATAGGTGTCGTATTGCACGTCTGACAGCGAGAACCGCATGGTAAGCACATTGCGTGTTTCGCAGCCGATGTCGAGCGAGCGCAATTTCTGGTAGCTCTTCAGCAATAGGCCTGCGGTTGTGAGCAGCACGACCGTGAACCCTACTTCGATCGTGAGCAGAATCTTTCTCAGCAAAGCGGTGGATGAGCCTGAACTGTTTGTGCGGGATGACTCCTGGAGCGATTCAAACAGCGGCCCGCGCAGGAACGAAAAGCCCGGAACCAGACCTGCAAGCATGCCGCCGAGTGCTATCATGCCCAGTCCAAAAAGAAGGATCGCGCCGTCGAAATGGACCGTGTCCACGCGGGCCAGGTCAGGACGCGTATGGATGAGCCATTGTGTCCCAAGCCATGCCAGGGGAAGACCGAGAGCGCCAGCGGCGATGGCGAGTACCAGGCTTTCCGTCATCTGCTCGCGCAACAACCGCATGCGGCTGCCACCGAGCGAAGCACGTATGGAAATTTCCTTTCGGCGAGAGGCCGATCGGGCCACCAACAGATTGGCTACGTTGAGGCAGGCAATCAGTAACACACACGTCGTTGCCGCGAGCAGGATGTAGAGCTGTGTCTTCGCATCATGCACCACGCCATAAGGTGCGGGTGGAGTAGCGGAAGTCGCGCCAGAAGTCATCGAAGAAATGCAAGGTGTTAAATTCCCACTCTTCTTCTCGCACTCGTCGCGGGCTGCCGAACTTGTCGCGGGCTGCCGAACTTGAGGTACGCTTGACGGCGGGCTTCTTCCGGGAGAGACCGCGAGCGATGTTCTCATCGATTTCGAGGACAATGTGCGCTTCGATTTCCAGCGCGAATTCGGCGTCGCGCCCGCGCCGTGTGAAAAATTTCCCGATGTTCACAGTCTTTCTCCCCTAGTCGAGGCTTTCGCCCATTACGCGCCCGATCGCTTCGACGATCTGACGCCAGCGGCCCGCTTCAGCTACCAGCTGTTTCCGGCCTGCAGCCGTCAGCTGGTAGAACTTCGCTTTGCGATTGTTCTCGCTTGCACCCCAGTAGGAAGAAACCCAGCGGCGATCTTCAAGGCGATGAAGGGCTGGATAGAGTGAACCTTGCTCCACGTCGAGCACATTCTCCGATGTGTGCTCGATGACGTGGGCTATGGTGTGACCGTGGGCGGGCCCCATGACCAGCGTGCGCAGGATCAGCATGTCGAGCGTGCCCTTCAGCATGTCGACGTCTGTCGGCTTTTTTGTTCCATCCATGATTCGCGGTTCATCCTCTCCACTCGAATTTCTATGGAAGAAGACTATACACCACTCGAAGTTCTATGGGAAAGGGTTTTGGGGCAGGGCCGTAGACGGGGTCCGGGGTCATGGGACTTTGCATCTCGGTCAAAAAGTCTCTCGAAAGAATTTCTGAGACAAACCACCTGCGGTATGCTTTCTTAGCGAGGGAGATCATGCCTAAGGGTGGGTTGCGAATCGCATTCTTCTGCATGCTGGTTGTTTCAACCGTTTCTGTCTGCTATGCGCAGGCGACGGCTACTATGCCGCCCGATTATCGCGGTGTTTCGGTGCGTATTCCCGGCGTCTTTGTCACGCCGGTTCCTGATGCGCCATTTTCTGCCACCGTCGAGATTGTTTCCAAGCAGAAGCTGGAGGCTGGCTCCTTCAATATCCGAACTACGACAAACCACGTAGCCCGCGATGCAGCGGGACGCATCTACAACGAGCGCAGGCAACTGGTTTCAACGTCTTTCAAGGGCGATCCAATCCTGCTGTCAGCGCATATCTATGATCCGGCAACGCGCACGAGTACGTATCTTGATCCATTCAGCCATCTGGCGAGACAAAGTGTCCTGCGGCAGCCGCAAACAACGGCAGCGCGGATTCCAGTTCTGGGGCCGCATGCGGGGGCTGCCCTGACTACAGAGCAGGATCTTGGCGAGCAGACGATTGGAACGACGCTATTGCGCGGCACCAAGAAGGTCTGGACGGTTC
The DNA here is from genome assembly GCF_014274465.1 of Alloacidobacterium dinghuense. Taxonomy (NCBI): domain Bacteria; kingdom Pseudomonadati; phylum Acidobacteriota; class Terriglobia; order Terriglobales; family Acidobacteriaceae; genus Alloacidobacterium; species Alloacidobacterium dinghuense. Next base: position 651,235 of record NZ_CP060394.1, read on the forward strand.
CGGCCACGGCGAGCGGCACGGGAAAGGCGGTCGAGATTGTCGATCAATATTGGTATTCGCCGGAACTCTCGGTATATCTGATTGTCCAGCATGACGATCCGCGAACCGGTGAACAGATTGTTGCCGTAAAGGATGTGAGCCGGGGAGTGACGGATGAGTCGCTTTTTGCCGTTCCATCGCGGTATCGTGTCGTGGACGAGACTCCGGAACCATAACACTTTGCTGAGGGAGCGGTCCTCGCTTGCAGTACGCGAGGTGGTGCATAATGGCTAGGTAAAGCCTTTCTCGCCCGGCTGTCCATTGTGAACCTTCCCAACTCCATCACGATGTGCCGTATCTTCAGCGTTCCGCTCCTGATCTGGATGCTTTCGCCGTATTTTCCATTGCGGGGGCCGAATGGCGAGCAGGAGCTGTTTACCTCCATCTTCTTCATTCTGGTATCCATTTCTGACGGAGTAGACGGCTACCTGGCGCGGCGGCGCGGGCAGATTACGACGATTGGCATGCTGCTCGATCCACTGGCCGACAAGCTGTTGATTACGGCCGCCTTTATCTGTTTAGTTCAATATTGTCCCGACATTGTGAAGCCGTGGATTGCTGTGCTGGTCATCGGGCGCGAGTTCCTGGTGACCGGCTTGCGGAGCATCGCCAGCACCGAGGGGTTCACGATCGAGGCCAGCGACATCGGCAAGTTGAAGACCGTGATACAGATCGTCGCAGTTGTCGCGGTGATTCTGGCGCATCGCTGGGATGCATGGCATTTTGGCTGGTTCATCATGCCAGTGCGCCCAGTGGCGGTAACGGCGGTCTATTTTATGGCGCTGGTTTCGACGATCTCGGCTGTGGATTATTTCGTGGCGTTCTGGCGGAAGATCGATCGCGCCACGGCCAGCCGGCGCAAGCGAGACAATGATTTTGTACTTAGCCGTAAAAAGAAGAATATTCCCGCTTAGGGCGGCATTTAGCCCAACGAAATGCAAGGCGATATCGCTAAACGACTGAATTGGACTTTGGGCTTTTCGGTAAACAATTTTGCGGCTCATTCGTCTTTAGTGAATAGAGGCTGTGCGGATGTTCTGCCATAGAATCGCTCCGCTGCATCCTCTTGCTCCAGAAGAGAGAAGCCCCGGTGGTTCGTGGGTCCGCCGGGGCTTTACTTCTTGCTTGCCTCTTATTGTCTCGGCGCAGAATGCGCCGTTGGTCTAAGAGCTATACTTCTGCGATGGTCAAGACATTCGATTGGCAGAAGGGAAAGCTCTATCTTGGGTCGGGACCGGCCGACCCGGCCGTTTCCGTCATGTTCGATCTGAAGATCGAGCATGAGCCTGAGACAGAGGTTGAAACGGCCGAAGGACGTCTCCGCGTTGTGGATGAGGCATTTTCCGGGGAGCCATTGGTGATGATTGAGCAGACAGCGCCTTTAAGGCTGGAGAGCGATCAGGTGAAGGCCAGAGTCACTTTTAAAACCATGAGCCTGAAGACCGGCGAATACACCTTTGTCTGTTCGGGTCCGGTGCAATATTGAATCGTTTCGATATCGCAGCCCAGCTGACGACCCCCTTGGACAAAAGAAGAGGCCAGCGGTTGGACCGCTGGCCTCTTCTTTTAAGACCGGCGAGATTAAACGTGGGTCTGCCGGATATTTGCTGATTTAAGCCTGTGCGACCGGAGCTGCGTGATGGGCATTCCCATGACGCGTGGTGAGCCGGTGAACAAAGTGGTAGGGCGGCCAAGGACCAGAAAGCTGCATCTGGCAGTCCTTCATTATCTGGCTCGCGCTTGAATATTTATTTTGATAGCGTTCCACACATTTGTTGTCGATCAGGTGGGCGATATCGAGGAGCATCTTTCCGGAATCGGTGCGGCGGCAGCTGACTTCTTCCGCCAGCGGCGAAAACATCCGGTGCATCTGAACAGAAACGGCACGGGCTTTCGTCTGGCGTTCGCGTTGGCGAGTAGCGTTTTCCCGAAGCTGCGCGAGGTATTCTTTGCCCGTCCCGGGATTTCCATGAGTGTGAAGAGAATAAGCGTGCAGTTGTTCCCGGCAGCAGTCGTCAAGCAGCACCTTCAGGTGCATCTCGGCCTTGCCGCGCAGGCGGTCAATATTGGTTAGGAATTGGCGCTGGTTGGAGCGGACCGAGCGGCGAAGGCTTTCGTCGTCCGTGAAAACGGTTCCAAAACGAAACGGCAGAACTGTGGAGCTTTTGAAGCAGTCTGCGATGACTCGGGCGTGTTCGACGGCTGCCCGATCGTTCAAGTTATCTTCGGGGGAATGTTCGCTGACGATAACGGCTAAATCACTGGCGGGGTAGAGGAAAACCTGGTTTCCTGCTATGCCCGACACCGTTTCCATAGGAATGGGTTTGCGGTGGCGAAGCAGTTCAGGGAAGGCTTGTTTCTCGGCAATGCAGTAGGCATACCATGCCATAGAGAATCTCTCCGTATGCTGGCACTTTTAACTGGATTACATCGGTATCTTCTTGGAACGACTGCATGTTTCGCTCTGGCGTGTCCGTTTTGCCACGAACTACTCCGAACTGACACGTATCCTAGTCCCTCGAAGTATCAGCTGGCAAATATTTGTTTAGATCCGGTGGAAACGTGAGCGCGTGAAAGTGATTTCGCATTCGCCATATCAAAATTGCATTCATAATACGAACAAGACATTAACCAAACGAAGAACAGGACTTTCAGATGGTTCCGTTAGTCCAAGAATCGCCGAGGGAAGATGGGCGATCGAACCGGACGCTGCCAAATTGCGATCCGTGAAATGCTGCGTGCGCTGCGCATTCTGGCTGTTCTGAGTGGGTTGGCTGGAAGGTTGAGCACTCAGGCTCCAAGCGCGGGAACACCACCGGCTAGCACTCCGGCCCGTGCGACCGCCTAACGTCTGCCTTCTGAAGGTGAGTCTAGAAGCGGCAGGAGCGCAGGAACTTTGCGCGGTCGGTGGCGCGTTCGATTTCCTGGGAGACTTTTCCGCAGAGTTCTTCTACAGACGTGCAGCGCTTCGCGGCCTTTTTCACAATCACGTCGGAGATTGGACCGATATACGTGGCGAGTTCTTTCGTGATGCGTTCGATGTCTTGTGTGCCGATTCTCTGGATTCCGACTTCAGTGTTGACAGTGTGAGGACCAGAGGGAGACGGAGAGACAACTTGAGGCGCAGCTTCAGCGCGCGCAGGCTGGGGAGCCGGCGTGTCCATATACGGGTGCAGTGCGCGAATCAACACCTGTACATCCGACTTCCAGCGTGCGTGGGTTAATTCCACGGCGTTCCTGTAATGCAGTTCTTTGAGGTCATCGGGAAGTTGGTCGGCGTGCGGCATCTTCGCTCCGCGTACCAGGACTGGAATCACCGGAATATCGCGACGCAGAGCCGAAGCCAGTTCGATGCGGACAAAGTCATTCGCATTCTCAAGCCGGCGGCTTCCCTGACTGTCCTTTGAATCGAGCCAGTCGCGTCCAATCAGCGCGAGCAGTACATTGCAATTCGCTACACTCTGGTCGATGGCCTTGCGAAAATCGCGGCCGGGCTCGATGGCTGCTACGTCCATAAACACCGAATCACGGCTGAAGTGAGAGGTGAGGTCATCGAACAACCGGCCAGCTTCGCCTTCGGAGTCGTCTCGCCGGTAATTAATAAAGATGGAACGCAGAGCAGACCTCCCAGAGGAGCAGCAGGAATCAGAGCAAGCGCAAATGCCGGAGAGTTCGGACGAATTCCGACTCCCTTAAATGCTTGAAATCGAGTGTACTCCGGCAATTTGTTGTCATTCAATCGGAGACTTGGCCAGGTATCTCTTGGGTACAGGCACGGGTGGGCGTCACTCGGATGCTTCGCTACCGCTCAGGTTTATTCGGCTCTTAGCGCTTCCACCGGATTCACTGAGGCGGCGCGACGGGCCGGGATGTAGCTGGCAAGCAATGCCGATAGTCCGAGCAGAAGCGCTACGGCGGTGAGCGTGGGCACATCCCAGGAGTGGACGCCAAAGAGGAGCTTGCCCATCAAAGCCGTTAAGGCGAGGGAACCTGCGAGTCCGGCGAAGATGCCGAAGGTGATGAGCCAGGTGGCTTCTTTCAAGATGAGTTGGTAAACGGAACTGCGCTGCGCGCCGAGGGCCATGCGCACTCCGATTTCGCGCGTGCGCTGGCTTACTGAATAGGCGATGACTCCGTAGAGGCCGACGACGCTGAGCAGGAGGGCCAGGATGGCGAAGCCTCCGACGAGCCACGCAGACGAGCGGTGAAGGTAAGCGGTTTCGGAATCGCTGATTTGCTGCTCCATGGTGAGTTCGTTGCGAACGCCGATGTTCGGGTCAATCTCGTGGATGACCTTGACGAGGGCGGGGAGCATGGACTTTGGGTCCTGCGCCGTACGAACGACGACTTCGAAGTCGTCATCGGTGGATTGCACGAAGGGATAATAAACAGCTGGGCGTATCTCTTGATCGAGGCCACCTTCCCGGATGTCGTCGACTACGCCGACAATTTGCCGCAGGGACTTCGGTGAGAGTTCGGTGTCGCCGATCATTTTGCCGATGGGGTCTTCATTGGGGAAGAATTGTTTCGCGAGTGTCTGGTTAATGATGATGGCGGGTGTCGACGAAGCGTCGTCGGCCTCGGTGTAGAAGCGGCCGCGGATCAATCGCGCCTGGATGGTCTTGAAGTAGTCGGTGCTGACAGAGCGCTCGGGCGCGTCGTTGTGCTCTCCGTGAAAGGGATGACCCTGAACCCGGAACCACGTTGTATCGCAGTTGCAGGTGACTGGAGGATCGCTGGTGTGGCTTGCGATGACGACTCCTGGCATCGAGGCGATGCTGTCGAGCACACGCTTTGAAAGCGCGATAGATTGTGGCGGCTTTTCATAGTTCGCGTTGGGAGCGGAGATCTCGAACAGGGCCAGGTGGTCTGGGTTGAAATTGAGGTTCACGTGGAGTAGACGGTAGAAGCTTTTGCCGAGCAGACCGGCTCCGGCAAGGAGCACCACCGCGATGGCCAGTTCCAATGCGACGAGGTTTGAGCCGAGACGTTTCCAGGTTGTGCCAGCAGCGCTGCGGCCGCCTTCAGCGAGATCTTCGCGGAGATTTGCAATGGAGAGACGCAAGGCTGGAGTGAGGGAGAAGATTGCGGCTGAAAATATTCCGAGAGCGGCGGCGAAAGCGAGTACACGTGGGTTGAGGCCGATGCTTTGGAGATAGGGCATGCGCAGCAGCATGTCGGAAGGGATGAGTTTGAGCAGCAGTTGAATCGCACCGTAAGCCATAGCCAGGCCGCAGATCATAGAGGCGGCGACCAGCACGATTCCTTCGGTGATGAACTGACGGATCAGGCGCGCAGGCGATGCGCCGAGTGCTCCGCGAACAGCCATTTCACGCTTACGGTTTTCGGCGCGAACGAGAAGTAGGCTGGACACGTTGACGCAGGCGATGAGCAATAACAGGCCTGCTCCGCTGAGGAGAACCAGCAGGATCGGGCGGATATCGCCGACGATGGCGTCACTCAAAGACATGACCAACGCGCCCTGCCCGAGATTGGAGTCAGGGTATTGCTTCTCAAGCTGCGCAGCGATGGATTTCATGTTGGCCAGCGCGGTCTGGATCGAAACGCCATCGTTGAGGCGGGCGATACCGAAGAGGTTGTGGCAACTGCGCCGCTTTTCGCAGTTATTTGGATCGTGAAGTGTTGTCCAGAACTCGGCTTCACCGCGCGGCGCGAAATGGAATTCCGGGGGCAGCACGCCGATGATGGTGTATGCGGCATCGTCGAGCATCAGGGATTTGCCTACGACGTCCTGGTTTCCTCCGAAGCGCTTCTGCCATGTGCTGTAGGCGAGCAGGGCGGTGCGCGGTGCGCCGGGAGTGTCATCGGCCTCGGTGAAAACGCGTCCCACTGCAGGAGATACGCCGAGAGTATGAAAGAAGCCGCCGGCGACGCGCGCGGCGGGAATCGTCTGTACTCCCGAAGGGCTTTTCCAGAGATAGCTTGCCCAGCCCCAGGCGTCGAAGGAGCTGAAGACCTTGTTGTCCTTTTTCCAGTCGAGATAGTCCTGATAGGAAAGATTGCAGTGCGGGCAGGCCGCTGAGGTTTCGTACACCCCGACGAGGCGAGATGGATTTTGATAGGGAAGCGGCTTGATCAGGGCGGCGTCAACGAAAGAGAAAATGGCCACACTGGCGGCGATTCCCATAGTGAGCACCATGATGGCGACACAGGCGAAGCCGGGGTTCTTGTGCAGTTGGCGGAGGGCGAAGCGGAAGTCCTGCCAAACGCTCTCGATGCGAAAGCCGACGATCTCGTGGCTCTGTTCCTTCAATCGCACGTCATTGCCGAACTGGCGGCGTACTGCATGTTGTGCATCTGCCGCAGGCAAGCTATCAGACTGCATCTCTTGCCGGACCTGTTCGCGGTGGAAGTCCATCTCTTCGTCCAGCTCACGGTTGTAGTTGTCACGGCTTATAAGGATAAGGAGCTTGCGAAGGAAGAGCGTGATAGCTTGCATGGTTTCCGCCTGTTTTGAAGGAGATACGTCCGGAGATTGGGTTGTGTTCCCACTATCTACGATCTGGCTCGTAGATATAGTTTATCTATGGATAGATTGTCAACGGCGGTTCGAGGCAAGAGCTCTTCAGCGAAAGAGATGTGGTACGAATCGGCTAGTATTCGTGGTGATGTAACCGCTTGATTCACGGATGCCAATGCCCGCCGGTTCGCCGTCGATGAGCCAGCTTCCGATGGCGGCATGTGTGCTGCCGCATGAAGCCAACTCGGCGTATTGCTGATAGATGAAGGGGTCCTTGGTGTGGGCGCCGGAGGTGGATTCCATGGTGATGCCGCTGAGTGACACGGTCACGTTCGCGCCTTCACGTCCGAAGAATGGCTTGCGTACCCACGACTGCAGATCGCGCGGGCCATCGAGGAAGGTTGGCAGGAGCAGTTCGTGGCCTGGGAAGAGTTCCCAGAGAATGGCGAGCAGGGCCTTGTTCGACCAGAGCATTTTCCAGATGGGCTCAATCCATTGAGTCTGGCGCATCGTGGAAAGCGCGTGCGGGCCGAAGGAATCGTTGAGCAGCGATTCCCATGGATAGAGTTTGAAGATCGTGCGGATGGGCTTACGGTCCAGATCGACAAAACTATAGGTCGATGCCTGCCAGCCGATGTCGTGCATGGTGATGGAAATCGTCTGCAGTCCGGCCTGGTGTGCCGTGTCGCGCAGGTATTCGACTGTGATCCGGTCCTCTTCTACAGGCTCAGAACCGAAGTAAACGGGCTGGGAGATGTAGGGAACCAGATCGAGCCATTTGGCGATGAGCTTTTCGTGGAGGGAGTTGAACTGGTCGGCCTGGGCATGGCCGTCCTGGAGCCAGTACCATTGCGTGACGGCGGCTTCTACGAGGGATGTTGGCGTGTCGGCGTTGTATTCGAGGAGTTTGAGATGGTTTCCGTCGTAGGCGAGATCGATGCGTCCATAGAGGGCGGGAGGTTCCTGCTGCCATGCCTGCACGATGTGCGGAATGGCTTTGGCGGGAATCCCCATCTCCGCGAAGCGGTTCTTTTCGATGATGTGGTCGCCCGCAGCAAGGCATAAACGTTGGACTTCGCTGGTCGCGGCTTCGATGCGGTCTACTTCAGCGGATGAGAGTTCCCAGTATGCGGATTCATCCCAATAGGGATTGCCTTCAAGCGAGTGGTATGTGAGCCCGGTCTGCTCGACGCGCTTCTGCCAGTCCTGGCGGGGCTGGATGGAGTGACGCTGCATTATTCGCCGCCGCCTTCGCCTCCGCCGGCATGACCGAATCCGCCGCGGGCTACCGCCTCTTCACCAGAGACGACGTGGGCTCCTGCTTCCGGGGCGGCGCTTCCTCCAACGACGGTATCGCCGACGCGTCCTCCACTCGAACCCCCATAGAGAAAGTGGGCTCCTCCAGAGCCATGGCCTGTTCGCTGTTCGCAGTTGGAGTCCGGCACGATGTGGCCCTGAGCATCGACACAGTTGCGGACCTCGACGGGGCGATTGTCACAGGCTGTGGTGGAAAGGGCGAGGGCAGTGAGTAGCGTGAGTGGAACGTCTTTCGAGCGGCGCATCTGGTGCATTTATGGTGCCGAAAGGCATGTCCGCTTGCAAGGTAAAAATGCTCACTGCTTCAGCAGGCTTTTGGCGATGAAGAGCGCGTTGGCCGGACGTTCTGCAAGGCGGCGCATGAAATAGGGATACCATTCGGTGCCGAAGGGGACGTAAACACGGGTGTTGTAGCCGTCGTGAACGAGGGACTTCTGGAGGTCACGGCGGATGCCGTAGAGCATCTGAAATTCGAAGGTCTTTGGGTCGATGTTGTTTTCGCGAACGAACTTCCTGGTGGCGGAGATCATGTCCTCGTCGTGAGTGGCGATGCCGTGATAGATGCCACTGGTGAGAAGCTGGTGCGTCAGCTTGACGAAGTTGGCGTCGACGTCTTTCTTTTCCGGGAAGGCGAGATTGGATGGCTCCTTGTAAGCGCCTTTGCAGAGGCGAATGCGGATGCCATCGCCGGTTAGCGTGCGGATATCTTCTTGGCTGCGGTGAAGATAGGCCTGAATCACGATACCGACATGGCCCCGGTTTCCGGGTTTGGCGTGGAGGCGGCGGACCATATCTATGGTCGCCTTGGTGTATTCGCTGCCTTCCATATCGACGCGGACGAAGGTGTTGGCGGCGACGGCGTGGTCGACCAGCCCAGAGACGATCTCCTCGGCGAGTCCGGGGTCGAGATCCATACCCATCTGGGTGAGCTTTACGCTGACATTGGCGTTCATGGTCGGGCGGGTCTGGATGGCGTCGAGTAGGCGGTGATAGATGTCGGCTGAGTGGCGGGCCTCGTTGGGGGTGGTGACGTTCTCGCCCAGACTGTCGAGGGTGGAGGCGATGCCGAGCCGCTGGAGGGCTTCCGCAGCATGGACTACCTCATCCAGGGTCATGCCGGCGACGAAGCGCGAGGACATGCGACGGCCTAGTTGTGACCGTTCGGAGAAGGTTCTGAGGGCGGCATTGCGGGAGAGGGCGATAAAGGCAGAGCGGAGAATCGGCATATTTTTCTATGAAAATGGGCGAACTTTTCATTTTCGCATACGAAATATAGGCGTAGGATAGTAATGCGGATTGAAATTCGTCCCCAGGTCTTTAGAGTTTTCCAAGAACAAAATCTCGTGAAGCTATTACCGAGATTAGTAACCGACGCTCCCTTGTGCGCATCTTAACGTTGTAGGCCAATTTTTTAGAAATGATATGAGAGCTGGGGACGTTCTCCGGTACTTTGCTTAAAAAGCACAGGAAGTCATGTCAGCACCTGAACGGCAGAACCGTTGCAGGCGCAGTGGAGAATTCAAATGGTGAGCAACTGCGCGAATCCTCAATGTGCCAAGCCCCTGCATTACCTGAGGGACGGGCGAGTCTTCGTATTTGAGTTGCAGGACAAGTCGGATAAGCGGGGTCACCACCTCGAACATTACTGGTTGTGTGGCGACTGCTCGCAGCGATTCCTTGTTGAATATGAGGCAAAAAACGGCGTTCGGCTTGCGCCAAGGCAATCGCTCAATAAGTTCGTTGTCAAAAATACGGTCGAAGAACGGTCGCGGCCTGTAGTCTTGGCTTCGTAAGCGAGATTTTTTACTAATGAAAGGCGCCCTTTATCGGGCGCCTTTTGTTTGGGCATTTGCCGCCAGCTTGGAGCCGGCAGCTGCCGGGTCCAGTTCCTTTACCGGCTTGCTGTAGACGCCGGTCAGCGCGTTCCAGCGCACGAAGACAAGTTCTTCCAGCATTTTGAGTCCGTCTCTGAGGTAACTGATACGAGATCGTTCGTCGTGTCCCCAGGTGACAGGAACCTCACGGATGGAATAGCCGCGCTTGATGGCGATGAAGAGAATTTCCGGGTCAAAGCCCCAGCGCTCGATCCTTTGCAATTGAAATACCGTCTGTGAGGCCTGACGGGTGAAGGCTTTGAAGCCGCATTGGGTGTCGGCGAAAGGCAACGCCATGACCATGCGCGTAACGGCATTGAAGCATCTCCCAAAAAAACGCCGGTAAAGCGGTTGCCTGAGGGTCTGCCGTTTGACTTCAAGCCAGCGCGAGCCGATGGCTATGTCAGCGCCTGCGCGAATGGCGGCGAAGAGCTGTTCCGCCTCTTCGATTGGCGAAGAAAGGTCGGCATCGGTAAACATGACAATCTCACCTGTTGCTTGCAACATGCCGTTGCGCACGCTGTAACCTTTGCCGCAGTTTTTGGGGTTGTTGATCAGGCGCACGAACGGATCTTTGGCTGCAAAGCTTTCTATGATTGAGGCGGTATTGTCGCTGGAACCGTCATTGACAACCAGCACTTCGGCATTCCAGCCACGGGCATGAACGCACTCGAGGACCCGCTCCAGCGTGTGTCCAATGCGTGCTTTTTCGTTGTAGGCAGGAATAACGATACTGTAATTCGGATTCACCCTGAGCACTATGTCCTTGAGAGTTTCTCTTTAAGAGTCTCTCTTTAAATGATACGCTGCCTCGCGGAAGTGCTTTCCTGCCTTTAATTTCCTTTCGTGACGTTTTAACAGCCGCCCGCGATGGCGCCAATGATAAGAAAAGGCTCAACGCCCCGGGCGACGGAGTCAGGCAGGGGAGCATCGGGTGATTCGTGCGACAAATCCTCCTCGCAGGCGAAGAAACGGAGGAATGGGCGGCGCTGGAGCGTGTCGTGTTCGCGGATCGTTCCCTTGAGCATGGGATAGCGCGCTTCGACCGCGTCGAGGATAGAGCGTTGCGTGACCGGGCCTTCGACCTCGATCAGCACCTCGCTCCCCTCGATGTGTGCAAGCGTTCGCAGATGCTGTGGCAGTGCGACCCTGACCGGAGATGTCATGGCAGCGTCTGCACCTCAACCGAGAGCACTGCGGGAAGGTCGCGCACGATGGGCTTCCAGGTATCTCCGTCATTTGTGGAGGCATATACCTGCCCGCCCGTGGTTCCGAAGTAGATACCACAGTCATCGAGCTTGTCGACAGCCATGGCATCGCGCAGCACATTGACGTAGCAGTTTTCCTGCGGCAGGCCGTTGGTAAGCGGCTCCCATTCGTCGCCGCCGCTTCGGCTGCGATAGACGCGCAGCTTGCCGTCGAGGGGATAGTGTTCCGAGTCGCTCTTGATGGGGACGACGTAGACTGTGTCCGGTTCGTGCGCATGCACGTCGATGGCGAAGCCGAAGTCAGTGGGCAGGTTGCCGCTGATCTCCTGCCAGGAGTCGCCGGCGTTGTCGCTGCGCATCACGTCCCAGTGCTTCTGCATAAAGAGTGTGCTGGGTTTCGTGGGGTTCATGGCGATGTGGTGGACGCAATGGCCCACCTCACAGTCCTGATCGGGAAGAAATTGCGAACGCAGGCCGCGATTGATAGGTTTCCAGGTTTTGCCGCCGTCGTCGGTACGGAAGGCTCCTGCGGCGGAGATGGCAATATAGATGCGATTCGGATCGCTGGGATCGAGAATGATGGTGTGCAGGCACATGCCGCCTGCTCCGGGCTGCCATTTCGGGCCGGTGCCGTGGCCGCGCAGGCCGGACACCTCTTGCCACGAGTGCGCCCCGTCCGTCGAGCGGAACAGTGCCGCATCCTCCACGCCGGCATAGACCGTCTCCGCATCGGTCAGCGATGGCTCCAAGTGCCATACGCGCTTGAACTCCCATGGATGCTGTGTCCCGTCATAGAACTGGTGCGTGGTCAGCGGCGCACCAGTTTCCGTCGAGGTGTCATATACAAAGCGGTTGCTCTCGCCGATGGGCCAACCTTCCGGCGATTTCCCGATGCCGCCGCCCGGTGCGTACCATGTCTTCCCGCCGTCATCGGAGCACTGCAACACCTGTCCGGACCAGCTGCTGGTCTGCGAGGCGTAAATACGGTCGGGATTCACTGGTGATCCCTTCAAGTGGTAGACCTCCCAGCCGGCAAAATGGGGGCCGCTGACGTCCCACTGCTCACGTTTGCCGTCTGAAGTGAGAATGAATGCCCCTTTTTTGGTGCCTACCAGTACACGCACTTTGCTCATGATGACTCCTCGATGAATTTGTTCGACCTTCAATCCTCTATGGCGAGAGCCGCAGATGTCCAGAAGTCGAGGCAGACATTCGGCGGAGTGGGAGATGTCCACGCTCGCTGGGTTAAAAGGAGGGTTGAGAGGCCGTCCCTCGGATCGGCGAACCACGATGTGCCGAGGCCACCATTCCAGCCGAAGCTCCCGACGCTTCCCGCGATATCGGTGTGCTTGGTGACGATGGACATGCAGAAGCCCCAGCCATGATTGTCAAAATAGCCGGGAGTAAGGCCAGAGATTGCCTTTTGCTCGGGAGTCAGCTGATCGGTTCTCATCAACTCGATTGATTTCTGGGAAAGGATGCGCTCGGGACCACGCTTGCCGGTATTCAGCAGCGACTCACTGAAGGCGAAGTAGTCATCGACGGTGGAAACCAAGCCACCGGCTCCGGACGGAAAGGCAGGGGGGCGGCTCCATTGGCCGCCATCAGCTTCATCAAATACTTCAAGCTTGCCTGTTTGTGGATTGAGCCAATAGCTGGTTGCAAATCGGTTGATCTTGGCTGCCGGTACGCTGAAGTCAGAGTCCTTCATGGCGAGTGGCCCGAAGATGCGCTCGCGCAAGAAAGCCTCGAATGGCTGGCCAGAGGCGCGAGCGATGAGCACGCCAAGAACGTCTGCGGGGGTGTCGTACATCCACATCTCGCCGGGCTGGTGCATGAGCGGGAGGGTGCCCAGGCGGTGAATCCATTCGTCAGGAGCGGGCTTGGTCGCGGGGTTCGGCGCGCCCATGCCGATCTGGAGTTCATTCGCGGCTTTCAGGATCGGGTAAGCGTCAGGGGCCGCGACCATCTGGCCAAAGCCCATGCGGAAGGTCAGCAGATCGCGTACGGTGATGGGGCGCTTTGCCGGTACCGTGTCGTCTAGCTTTGCGTCGATTCTTTTGAGGACGCGGCGATTGGCGAGTTCGGGCAGGAGGTGATCCACGGGGTCGTCCAGACGTAGGACGCATTCCTCAACCAGGATCATGGTCGCTGCGGCAGTAATCGGCTTGGTCATGGAGGCGATGCGAAAGATAGTGTCGCGCTGCACGGGATTGGTCTCGCCGATCTTCTTCATGCCGACCGCATCGACGTCGATCTGGCCGCGGCGGCTCACGAGCGTGACGATTCCGGGTACTTCGCCACTGTCGACGTAGCCGGACATGACGCCGTGCATCCGGTTCAGGCCCTTGGCAGACAGACCTGAAGCAGGTGCTGCCTTCGATTCTGCGCTCACCCCCTTCGGTGGCGCTTTTGTAGCGGCGGACATAGACATATTGGATGGCGCGACGACGGCAGCGGAGGCTGCCGCGCCCTTCAGGAAAGTGCGACGATCGACGCCTGTCGTCATGCTCTCACTCGAACACTCAAGGTTTTCTCCTACATGTTCATGAGCGCTTTCTGCTACGAGGAAAACGTAGTGGCACGGATGGAAAAATGCAACTGGTTTGAGCTGGGAGGGTTCAAGCGGGCGATTCAATTGGCGGCGCCGACGCGAGCGAGTATCGCGTCGGCGAGAGAAAAGTGTTTCAGGCTCGTTTCATTGTTTCCGGAATCAGCTTTGCGTTGCGATCTGTGATGCTGACCGTTCCTGCCATTTTCCGCGGGTGAAATCGGGGAACCTGGCTGGCGCGCTGCCATTGGCTACTGAAGCGGTGCTGAGTGGACCGGGCGCCGACCATGCGGCTGCATCATAGACATCCATATCTGGCACGAGGCCCTGATGCATGCACTGCAGCAGGCGATAGAGCATGATGTAGTCCATGCCGCCGTGGCCGCCGAGTTTTTGTGCGATAGCGCCTTCTTCTTTCCAGAGGGGATGCTGGTACTGCTTCCAGTTATCGATGCTGCCCCACGCTTCGCCGCCGGCCTGTTCGTCGAAGTAGATGCGAGGCGGATAGTCGGCGAACACGCCCTTGGTCCCAGCGATGATGTTGATGCGGTCGTAGGGGTGGGGATTTACCGTGTCGTGTTTCAGCGTAAGGGTGAGCCCATTTGCGGTCTTGATGAGCGAAGTGTTCATGTCGCCGTTTATGTATCGCTCAGACCATCTGGGATCGGAAGAGGGCACGTGGGCTTTGCGATATTGTTCAAGCCCATGTTGCGGCGTACTCATGGAGACGAGGTAATCGAAACGGTCGCCGCGCTGAATGCCCATGTAGTTTGCGACCGGGCCCAATCCGTGGGTCGGGTAGAGATTGCCGTTGCGCTCGGTGTGCACGGTACGACGCCACAGGCCTTCACCTTTATTGGAGAAGAGTTCGTCGCGCAGATCATGGATGTACGCGCCTTCGCCATAGAGAATGTCGCCGAAGAGTCCGGCATGTACCATGCGGAGAACGAGCGTCTCGTTGTACCCGTAACAGCAGTTTTCGAGCATGATGCAATGGCGGCGAGTCTGCTCGGATGTGTTGACGAGCTTCCAGCAGTCTTCGATGGTTGTGGCTGCGGGGACTTCGACGCATGTGTGCTTGCCGTGCGTCATAGAAGCAACAGCCATTTCGACATGCCAATTCCAAGGAGTGGCAATGATGACGAGATCAAGATCGTCTCTTGCAACCAGCGATTCGAATGCGTGATCGCCTTTGGTGTAGAGCTCGGGCGATTTCTGTCCGGACTTCACAACGAGCGATTGCGCGTGCTCGGCTTTTTCCTGCACGATGTCGCACAAAGCGAGGATCTGTGCATCGGCTCCCAGAAGGTTTTCGAGAAGGTTGGTGCCTCGGCCTCCGGTGCCGATGATGCCGATCTTCGGATTGACTGGCGTGAATGGCATGCCGATGACGCTGGATGTGTTGGGCTTCGAAGACTCAGCGTCAAGTTGCGGGAGTGTTGCGCCGATTGCGGTCATGGTTCCTAGTCTAAGAAAGCTCCGGCGAGACAGATCATCATGTGAAATAGCCGATTTGTCGTTCATCTCTCTCCTGATTTCGATTGGCCTGTTTTCGATAGCTATATGCCTTCGTTTGGTTTTGATTTTACATATAGCATTGGTTGAGTACTTTATGCTACCTTACGGCTCATTACGAATTGCTGTTTAAGTCTGGTCTGAGCGGCCAGCAAGGAGGGCTGGATGCACGCCACAGTCAGCACGCTGAAGGCTGAAGGAATCCGGCCGCCGGTGACTCGAAAAGTTACGATATCGCCGCCCATACGCAATGTTGCGGTCGATGCGTATCGCGGCCTGGTGATGCTCCTGATGATGGGCGAAGTGATGAGCTTTGCCAAGGTGGCCCGAGCCTTTCCTGACAGCCTTTTCTGGCGCGTGCTGGCATTCAATCAAAACCATGTGGAATGGGCCGGCATGAGTCTTCACGACACGATTCAGCCGGGATTTACTTTCCTGGTGGGTGTGGCTCTTCCTTATTCGATAAACAGCCGCATTGTGAAAGGTCAAAGCTTCGGGAAAATGCTGGCACATACCTTGTGGCGGAGTCTATTGCTCATCGCGCTGGGTATTTTCCTGAGGTCGACACACAGCACCCAGACGTATTTCACCTTTGAAGATACGCTGACGCAAATTGGCCTAGGATATACGTTTGCTTTTCTGCTGGCATACTGCAAGCCCAAATGGCAGTGGGCTGCGCTGGGTGCGATTTTGTTTGCATATTGGCTGGCCTGGGCGCTGTATCCGGTGCCGGGACCGAATTTCGATTACGCTGCCGTTGGCGTTTCGGCGGACTGGCACCACAACTTTACCGGGTTTGCTTCTCACTGGAACAAGAATAGCAATCTGGGACAGGCGGTGGATGTCTGGTTCCTGAATCTCTTTCCGCGGGCTTCAAGGTTTGTCTATAACGATGGCGGCTACCTCACGTCGAGCTTTATTCCAACGCTTGGGACCATGCTGCTTGGCCTTTTCGCAGGTCGATGGTTTCGTGAAGTGGCTCCGAAGATTCCGATCAAACGCTTTGTGCTGGTTGGATTGGCCCTTATGGCTGCGGCCTTGCTTCTGCATGTGACAGGGATTTGCCCGATTGTGAAGCGCATCTGGACGCCTAGCTGGACGCTCTTCAGCGGCGGAGTCTGCTTCCTTTTCCTTGCGTCGTTTTCGTGGTTGATTGACGTCAAAGGGTATCGGCGCTGGGCCTTCCCGCTGGTTGTGGTCGGTATGAATTCGATTGCGGCATACCTGATCGCTCATTTGTGGGAAGACTTCATTATCGAGAACCTGCATATCAATCTCGGATCTGCGCCGTTCAGGATCTTCGGCACGGGCCTTGAGCCTTTCATGCTTGGTGTTACGGTGATGCTGATTTACTGGCTCACTCTCTACTGGATGTATCGTAGAAAACTTTTCCTGCGCATTTGACAAGCAATTCCCGAACCTTTTCTCCTGAACGTCGGGCTTTCATCAGGTCTGCTGCATGTGCAGATCTTTTGGATATTTTCCGAAGAGATAGGCGAAGGTCTCGTTCCCATATCGATCGACCTGCTTGCCAGCCGGTTTGTGCCACCCGAATTTTGTAAAACATCCCATGGTTACTGCGGGGAATTTCCGCTCCTTCTACCCGTCTACAGTTGTGGTAGTTACTGCCGGAGGCCGCAAATTCACGTCTCCCTCTAAAATACAAATATGAAATAGAATTTCTATTGAAAAGTGATCGATTGAAGATCTACACTTCGGCTTTTATGCGGGGGCGCAATGCATATCGATGATCGCTTTGAGCGGGTCCTGAATCGGGTGGACGAGTTCGTAATAGAAATACCTTCCTGGGGATTTGCAAACACCGGCACCCGGTTCGGCAAATTTCTACAGGCAGGGGCGGCGGGAACGCTGGAGGAAAAGTTTGCGGACGCTGCGCAGGTGCGGGCTCTGACCGGGGCTACGCCGAGCATGGCGTTGCATGTTTTGTGGGATCTGCCGGGCGGCGTAGACGACGCGCCGAAAGTGAAACGCCTGGTGACCGAGTACGGAGTTCGAGCGGGGTCGATTAATCCGAACCTGTTTCAGGACCAGGAATACAAATTCGGGTCCATCTGCAATCCGGATGGGAATATCCGGCGAAAAGCCATCGATCATCTGCTCGACTCGGTTGAAATTGCAATGGCACTCGATTCGCAGGATGTGTCGCTGTGGGTGTCTGACGGATCGAATTATCCCGGCGCGCAGAGTATTCGCAAGCGCATTCTGTGGGCCGAAGAGGCGATGCAAGCGACGCATGATGCCCTGGCAGATGGCCAGCGGATGCTGATCGAGTACAAGCCGTTTGAGCCGGCATTCTATTTCACGGACTTCGCCGATTGGGGAATGGCGGCGAACCTCGCCCGCGTGGCTGGTCCGAAGGCGCTGGTGCTGGTGGATACGGGGCATCATTATCAGTCGCAGAATATTGAGCAGATTGTTGCGTGGCTGCTGCATTTGCGGCTGCTGGGCGGTTTTCACTTAAACGATCGCCGCTACGCAGACGATGATTTGACGATTGGCTCAATTGATCCCTATCAGGTTTTTCGCATCTTTCATGAGATTCTGAGTGAGCCGTCTAGCGATGTCACGCGCGATGTTGCGTACATGATTGACCAGAGCCACAACATCAAGGGCAAGATGGAAGCGATGGTCCAGACTGTTGTTTCTGCGCAGGAGCTTTTTGCCAAGGCGCTGCTGGTGGATCGTGACAGGCTGGCGGAATTGCAGGCAGAAGCGAAGACGGTGGAGGCGGAAGAGTGCATGCGCGAGGCTTTCTGGAGCGATGTGCGGCCTGTGTTGAAGACTTGGCGCGAGCGGCGTGGATTGCCGAAGGATCCACTCAAGGCGCTGCGCGAGAGCGGGTACGTGGAGAAGATTGAACGGGAGAGGAGGGCGCGCAACTCGTCGCTTTCCGCCAGCTACGCCTGAGAGTCGTTTGCGATTCGAAACAGGAACAACTTAAATACCGGAAGTGAGGAAGCAGTCATGTCAGCCACGGTAACGGTAGATCAGAAACTCAAGCTCAAATATCTGGAGGACGGCTGGAATGGGGCTGAGACAGCGCAGATGGACGAGCCGGAATTGCTGCGCTATCGCTCCAATCTGCTCGGCTCTGATCTGCGTATTACCAATTTTGGCGGCGGCAACACCAGCTCGAAGATCATGATGAGCGTTCCGTTGGACGGGAAGGCTCGGCAGGTTTTGTGGGTAAAGGGGAGTGGTGGCGACCTTGGCAGCATTAAGCGGAGCGGCTTTGCCACGCTTTATCTCGATAATCTGCTGGCATTGGAGGCGCTCTATAGGGGTGTTGAGTTCGAAGACGAGATGGTGGACTACTATCCGCTGTGCACGTTTGGCGTGAATCCGGTGGCGTCTTCGATTGATACGGCGCTGCATGGATATCTGCCGTTTCCGCATGTCGATCACCTTCATCCCGACTGCGCGATTGCGTTGGCGGCGTCGGCGAATGGCAAAGAGAAGATGGAGGAGTTCAATCGGACTTATGGGCATAAGCTGGTCTGGCTTCCGTGGCAGCGCCCAGGATTTGAGCTGGCCATGATGCTGAAGCACGGAGTTGCGAGCGAGCCGGGTTGCGATGGCGTGATTCTTGGCGGGCACGGATTGTTCACATGGGGCAACACTCAGCGAGAATGCTATGCCAATACTATTGCGGTGATCGATCAGATGACGGACTTCATCGAGAAGCATATTGCGATGAAGGGCGAGAGTATTTTTGGCGGTCAGCGCCGTCAGTCGCTTGATTCAAGGCGTGACGTCGCCATGGAGATCCTTCCATTCCTGCGCGGTCGGGTTTCGCAGCAGAAGAGGCTGATTGGCAGCTATAGCGATTTGCCGGAGGTGTTGGAGTTTGTGAATTCCGCCGATGCGGCGAAGCTTGCTTATCTGGGCACGAGCTGCCCGGATCATTTCATTCGCACTAAGATTCGGCCTCTCTTTGTGGACTGGGATGCTGCGACCGGCATTGATTCATTGAAGCAGCAGATTGAGAGCGGGCTGACTCAATATCGTGCTGACTACGCTGCTTACTATAATGCACACCGCGATGCGGAGTCGCCTGCGATGCGCGATCCGAATCCGACGATGGTGCTGATTTCAGGTGCAGGCATGTTCAGCTTCGGCAAGAATAAGGCTGAATCGCGGATTACGGGCGAGTTTTACGTCAATGCGATTCACGTGATGAAGGGCGCTGCGGCGCTTGAAGAAGGGAAGATCGCCGGCCCTGTTCCTCAGAGCAAACCTTCGGGCTCGGCCAATGATTTCAAAGTTGAAGATAATTATGTGGCCTTGCCTGCATCCGAGGCTTTTCGTATCGAGTACTGGAAGCTCGAAGAGGCGAAGATTCGTCGGCAGCCTCCGGAAAAAGAGTTGAGCCGACAGGTAGTGCTTGTGGTTGGCGGCGGCAGCGGCATTGGTAGAGAGGTTGCGCTGCTCGCAGCGGAGCGGGGCGCTCATGTCGTGGTTGCGGATCGCGATCAGGCTGCGGCGCAAAAAGTGGCAGAAGAGACGAACGCGATCTCGGGCAAAGAGACAGCTGTTGCCGCAGCGGTTGACATTCGCAGCCGCGATTCGATTCGCGCTGCTATGCGGGAGACGGTGGCGAGCTTCGGCGGCATCGATATTCTTGTGAATACCGCTGCTCTGTTTCCTACTTCTCCGGATGGTGTGATCAGTGAGGCGCAGTGGGCGCTGACACTTGAAGTGAATGTCACGGCAAACTATCTGCTCGTTGAAGAAATCGGCAAATTACTGCGCGACCAGAATTTGGCAAGCTGTGTTGTGCTGACCAGCTCGGCGAATGCGGTTGTGCCCAAGAAGGGGAGCGAGGCGTACGACGTAAGCAAGGCGGCACTGAGTCATCTTGTGCGCGAGCTTGCTGTTTCGCAGGCTCCGTTGGTGCGCGTGAATGGCATCAGTCCGGCGACTGTGGTGAAGGGCTCGACGATGTTTCCACGCGACCGCGTGATCGCTTCACTCAAGAAGTATGAAATTCCTTTTGATGCGAATCTGAGCGACGAAGAGCTGCGTATGATTTTGGCGAAGTTCTATGCCAAGCGCACGCTGACACATCAGCCGATTGATCCGCGTATTTGCGCCGAATCGATTCTCTTTCTGGCCGGCCCCAAGGCTCCATGCACGACGGGACATATGATTCCCGTGGATGGCGGCTTGACAGACGCATTCCTTCGCTAGCTCCTATGCCGGACGACCTTCCTTCAATTGTGGCGATCGATCTGGGCGCGGAGAGCTGCCGCGTCTCGCTTTTACGTTGGGACGCGCGAAAGCCGCGGATCGAACTGGTGCATCGCTTCAGCAATGCGCCGGTTGAGCACGATGGCGGGTTGTATTGGAATCTTGATCGCATCTGCGCGGGTCTGGATGAAGGTCTTGACCGCTGCGCGCAGTTGGTCGATGGGCAAGTCGCTTCGATTGGCGTGGATGGATGGGCGGTCGATTATGTGCGTCTGCAGGCTGACGGAACTCCGATTGGCGCGCCCCATTGCTATCGCGACATTCGAAATGAAGCGGCTGAGGAAGATGTGCGGCAGCGTATCTCTCCGGAGGAGATGTTTGCGCTCAGCGGCGTGCAGCCTCTGCGCATCAATACGTTGAACCAATTGGTGGCTGACCGGCTTGGGGGCGTTGCGCAGGATGCGCCATGGGTGAATCTGCCGGAATATGTGCTGATGCGATTGGGCGGAGAGCGCGTGGCCGAGTTCAGCAATGCGACGCATACGGGATTAGTCGATGCGACGACGAAAACCTGGAACAAAGAACTCTTTGAGCGCTCTGGGCTGGATATGTCCGCTGCTCCTTCAAATGTTTCGACCGGCGAGGCGCTTGGAGAGGTGAGAGGCCAGCTTGCGCAAGAGAGGGTTTTTGCGGGAGCGCGGCTGATTGCGCCTTGCTGTCACGATACGGCTTCAGCGGTTGCAGGCATTCCGATTCTTGGCGATGACTGGGCATACATCAGTTCCGGAACATGGTCGCTGGTTGGTGCGCTTCTTGATCATTCGGTTTGCAGTCGGGAAGCGTTTCAGGCTGGATTCACGAATCTTGGCGCGGCGGGCGGCCAAATCTGTTTTCACAAGAATGTGAATGGCATGTGGCTTTTGAAGCAGTGCCTTGCTCAACTTTGTCCGGATGACAAGATGTGGCCAATGCTAGAACTTGTCGCAGCGGCGGAATCGCTGCCTGCGCCAAAACATCTTCTGGACGTCGACGATCCTGAGCTGCTTCTGCACGGCAATATGGCGTCGCGCATCAATGTGCAGCTTGAGCGGCGAGGGCTGGCTCCGTTGGATGAGCGCGCTTCTGCAATGCCCCAGTTTGCATCGCTGATTTTTCACAGCCTGGCTGCGCGTTATGCGGAAGTGTTGAAGAACGCCGCGGCGATTACGGGCAAGAAGCTGAAGCGGCTCTCGATTGTTGGCGGGGGTAGCCTGAATCAGTTTCTGAATCGCCTCACGAGTGAGGCTACAGGTCTGGAGCTTACCTGCGGCGTTGCTGAAAGCTCGACGGTTGGGAATTTCGCAATTCAGCTTGCGGTGCTGGAGAGCGCCGGCGGATCGCGGGAGCGAATTGCACACTGGGCCGGCGCCCTTGCCAGCATGCACGAGTGTTGATGCGCTACTGTGCGGCGATTTCGTAGTGTCCGGCCTCCTTGATGGTGACGACGGCGCGTGTTCCGTTTTCGGCGGACTCGCTTTGCGTCGTCTTGCTGTTGACTGTGATCTGCGCGCCTGCATTGGTTACCGGTACGGATATGCGAGCCTCTGTCTGTGAGGGCAGATCGAGGCTGATGGCGGTGCCCTGGCCTTCTTTCTTGAGCGAGACGTTCAGCATGCCGTGCGGTGTGGGCTCGCCGCCCTTAGCCCATGCGAGGTCGATGAGGTCAGGACGGATGTCGACGGTTGAGAAACCGGGGCCAGTCGCGTGGATGCCGAGGACTTCTTCCATGAGCCAGGGGGTAACGCCTGAGGACCAGCCATGTGCGAGGCTGACGCGATATCCGGACATGTTGTCGGCCTGCAGAGATCCGTGCGCGTCGTCCTTGTACCACGAGGGGTCGTAGCCCTCCCAGAAGCTGGTGGCGCCTTCATCGACCATGCCGCCCCAGTATTGCCGAATCCAGTCGAGCGTTTCAGCGCGGTGGCCCATCTTCGCCATAGCGCTGATGACGTAGTAGTTGTAATACGGCGTGATGATGAGCGCGTTGTACTTGATCTTGCCTACGCTTCCGAGTGATGCTTTCCAGATGTCGTCGTATTGTGACGGATCGGCTGCGCCGGAGAGCACGGCCATCGCGTTCACCTGCCAGCGGTCGCCATAGGAGTTGGTCTGCTTGTCGAGCAAGTACTTCTTTGCGGCTGCCTTCAGGTCATCGAGCTTTTTCGCGAAGAGCGGCGCGTTTACCTTGTCGCCCATTTCGTTGAGCAGATAGACGCCCTGCGCGAAGGCGGCGATGAATTCAAGCTGCGTGCCGCGACGGGCTTCCGGCGTGTCGCCATTCAGTTCCTGCGACCAGTCCACGAAGGGCCATGATTTGTGATTGTTTGCGTAGAGGTTGCGGTTGTCGAGTTCCGTTTCCATGTAGTGCATGAGATCGACGAGCCGATCGTGAAATGACATCAGCTGCTTCTTGTCGCCCATGTGCCGGTAGTATTCGGCTTCGCCTGTGATCCAGAAAGCCGAGTAGCCGGCGATGCCGTTGACGTGCTGGCGGATGGGCGCCGGTCCCATGAGGCGGTCGAGCGTGTCTTCCATGAGGAAATGATCGTAGAAGGAGTCGTTGATGGTGCGCCCGCTTACGTCAAGGTCGCCCATCCAGCGGCCGCGGTCGCGCTTGGGCGCGTCCCAGATGTCGTCCTGCATGCAGAGATGCGCGGTGTAGGCGCCGATGGTCCACATGAGGTTGAGCTTTGGATCGGAGGACTCGAAGGATCCCTGGTACTTGACCGGGTAGTAGATGAGGTCGTTGTCGATGGATTTGAAGCGCAGCTTTTGTCCGCCGACGAAGCGGATGATGGCATAGCGGAATGTGCTTTTAGGGGCAAACGCTGAGCCGTGTGGCGGGATGTAGAGCGCGTTCTCGCCCAGGTAGGGCTGCTTTAAGGCTTCTGCGTCGGATTCGCCGTATTGCACGGTGACGGTTGCGGCGGAGTCTGAATCGGAAACGAAATGCAGGCGGCCGTTTGTGTTGCGGCCGAAGTCGAGAATGATCTGCGGAGCGTCGGTGTTGTCGACTTGGGCTGAGGGCAAATCTACCGAAAACTCTGAGCCTGAGCTGTTGCTTTTGAGCGCGTCGGCGTTCTGGATGGTTCCTACACCGCCATAGACGTGCTCAACGCTTACTGGCAAAAGGGGTGCCTGTGCAAGGAAGGACGAGATACCATCGTATCCGGGCCAGTCGTACATGCCGGCGTCGGCATTCCATTGCAGCAAGTCGATGTGGCCTTCGATGGGGCCAAGACTGTCGGCAGAGGGCCACGATTTGTCGTCAAAGCCGGCGTTCTGCCAGCCGTTGCCAGCGCTCATCGATGCCTTCCAGCTTTTGTCGCTGATCAGCAGGGCGGGGCCGTTCACTCCTCGGGGTGCGGAGACCAACTTTACGGCAAGAATTTTGCCCATGGTGAGTTGCACAGTGAGGCGGCTGTTGTTGAATCCGTTGACGCCTCCGCCACGCACAGCTTC
The DNA here is from genome assembly GCF_014274465.1 of Alloacidobacterium dinghuense. NCBI lineage: Bacteria > Pseudomonadati > Acidobacteriota > Terriglobia > Terriglobales > Acidobacteriaceae > Alloacidobacterium > Alloacidobacterium dinghuense. Next base: position 674,932 of record NZ_CP060394.1, read on the forward strand.
AATCGCGATCACATTCTTTCCGGCATGAAGCGCGCGGGTCACGTCCATGGGAAAGACATGAACACCGATGGGCGAGTCGAGGTTGGATTGAAACTGACCGACTTGCTGGCCGTTGACGAAGACGCGAACCGAGCGAGGGCCGGCGAGATAGAGCGTGGCAGCGGCGGGCACGTCGCCGAGGTCGAATTCGCGGCGGAAAAAGTGCGGTCCCGTTTCCTCGTTTTCCTTCAAGCCTTCGTAGGTAAGGAGTGCGTCGCTTTTGACTGCGTCCTGCTGGGTCCAGATGTACTCTTCGGGTAGCTGCTTGTGGGTTGCAGATTCCAACTGAGGCTGTGTGATGCTGCGGGTCGGGTCGAGTTGATCGAGAGGAATCTCAGCCGGCTTGAGAGCCTGCGCAATGGCCAGAGTGGAAAAGGTCGCAGCTATGCTGATTCCGAGGCAGACTCTTTTTTTCAACGGACTCCTCCTTGCTTGGATGCGCTGGTTGTCGTGGTTGCTCCGAGGTAGTTACCGTACCCTACGATGATGGTCGAGCCGACGAGCACGATCAGCGTGCAGGCTACCAGCAGGCGCGTCCGCATGCTCGCTCCCTTCCACTCTTTGAGGGCGATTCCCCAGAGCGTGCTGAAGATGATGATGCTGGCCATGTGCAGCGTCCAGCTTGAAAATTTGAAGCGGCCCATCTGCGTTTCGCCCATGGTGTAGAAGAAGAACTGAAAGTACCAGGTTGTTCCCGCCAGGGCAGAGAAGAGGTAATTGGCCACGATGGGAACGCGTCCATTGTCGTCGCCGTGCTCCTTGCGGTCGACGGCGATTTCGACGGCGGGAGCATCAGTTGCGGTCTCGATGATGGGCTCTTCACTAATGGTTGGGATGTGGCCACGGGTGATCAGCGAAAGATATTGGTAACCGGTACGGTTACGGATGTTGAGGATCAGGCACCAGATGAAATTGGTCGTGAATCCTCCTGCGAGAAGGACGACCAGTACCGGCAAACCTTGCCAGAGGGTTGAGGTGCCATGGCGCAGCGTGATTTGCTTGATGGGGTCGCCCGCTGCCAGTCCGTAGGCGAAGCATGCGCTCATGATGCCGCAAAAGGTGGCGACGAGCAGGCCGCGCTTGAGGTCGAACTCCTTGATAGCGGCGCGCTTTTCCTCCTCAGACATCTCGCGTTCCTTGGAAATGCCTGCTGACCCGGCGAAGATGATACCGGCAACACATACGGCCACGCCGATGAGAATGATGATTCCGGAGCGCGTGCTCAGGACTTCCGAAACGAATTGCCCGCGAAAAATCGGGGGCATGAGTGTCCCGAAGACGGCGGTGTATCCCAATGCCACGGCCATGCCCAGCGACATGCCGAGGAAGCGCATGGTGAGGCCGAAGGTGAGGCCGCCTAGTCCCCACAGAACGCCGAAGATGTAGGTCCAAGCGAGGCTGCTCGTCGGCGCTTCATGCAGGACGGCAATCAGGTCGCGCGTCATGAATCCAGCGAGGAACCAGGGAACGATGATCCAGCTGAAAACGCCGCCTACGAGCCAGTAGGTTTCCCAGGCCCATCGCTTTACGCCGCGGTAGGGAACATAGAAGCTGGCAGATGCAAGCCCTCCCAGCCAGTGCAAGAAGACTCCCAATAACGGGTTTGCCCCCACGAATCGTACTCCCCTTACCAGGGTCGTCACCCTGGTTCGCGCCCGCTTCGAGGCGTCTCGGTGAATCTGTTGCATTGTAATCTATTCACCATTTGAAACAACCGGTAAGTCACGTAGGGTGTGTCTTTGGGGATACACTGAGCATTTTTGCAGGTGTCGTCTCGTGGGGGAGTATGTAACTTCATGATGAGGTGGGGCTGCCATGGTCAGACTCTTGAAGTCGCTCGTCAGCGCTGTATTGATAAGCACATTGCTCGCAAGCCCGATACGGGGCGCGGACGGCGGATCGCCAGCCACACGGCCGAGGATAGGGCTGGTGCTGAATGGCGGCGGCGCGCTTGGGCTGGCGCATATCGGCGTATTGCGCTGGCTGGAAGAACATCACATTCCTGTCGATGTGGTTGCCGGCACGAGTATGGGTGGGCTGGTTGGCGGCGTTTATGCGACTGGCAAATCTCCCGACCAAGTGCGCGACCTGGTGGCCGGCATTGACTGGGATCAGATGCTGAGCGATGGCGTGCCGTATCGCGATCTGTCGGTCCGAAGGAAGCAAGACGCAGAGAGATATCCGATCCCGATTGTGCTTGGCTGGAAGAAAGGGCTGGTCACTCAGGGGGGATACAAGGCGGGGCAGCAGATACAACTCCTGCTCGACAAGATTGCTCTGCCTTATTCCGATGTTCACAATTTTGACGATCTCCCCATTCCCTTTGCCTGCGTAGCTACGGACTTGGTTTCCGGTAGGGCCCACGTCTTTCGGTCGGGCTCGCTTGGCCTCGCCATGCGGTCTACGATGTCGCTACCGGGTATTTTTTCGCCGGTGAGAACCCCGGACGCGATCTACGCCGATGGAGGGCTGGTTGATAATCTGCCGGTAGATGTGGCCAAGCAGATGGGCGCCGATGTCACGCTGGCGATCTATCTCCAGACTGCTCCCATTAAAGCTGATGAGCGCTTTACTTCCGTAGGAGTGCTGGGGCGCGGCATCAGCGTGATGATCGCTGCCAACGAACTGAGAAGCATGGAGCAGGCGGACGTCCTGGTCAGCGTTCCATTGCAGAAATTCACAGCGCTCGAGTACAGCAAGTCCAAAGACCTGATTCAGCAAGGATATGATGCCGCCCAGAGCAAGGCTACCATTCTGGAAAAGCTGGCCGTGGACGATGCGACCTGGCAGCAGTATCTGGCCCAGCGCGCGAGCCGGACACGGTCACTGCCGATTCCTAAATTTGTTGAAGTCACCGGCGTTCCGCCGAATGACGCGGAGCAGATCAAGCAGCAGCTGACACCGGATCTAGGAAAACCGATTGACCCTGACTCACTTTCCAAACAGCTCACAACCATTGTGGGCGACCAGCGCGTATCCAATTTGAACTATGGATTGGCAACCAATCTGTCAGGAGTACCTGGCCTTACGATTAACGGGTCGGCGGATACATTTGGGCGGAACATTATCCGACCTCTGATTGTGGTGAATGGATGGGATTATCAGAATGTGACGCTGAGCGTGGGCGCGCGCTTGACGATGCTCGATCTGGGTAAATTCGGCGCGGAATTGCGGAGCGACCTTCTCTTAGGATCAGAATATGAGTTCAGCTCCGAGTATTTTCGTCCGCTCACGCGCTCACGCCGATGGTTTGTGGCTCCTCAGATATTTGTCGACAATGCGCCCTTGAATATTTACTCTTCGCAAGGCTTAATCGCAGAGTATCGAAACAGAGTCACGGGCGGCAGAGGGGACTTCGGATACCTTTCGCCGCGCCTGACTGAATTCCGAGTCGGCTATGAGGCCGCCGATCAGAGACTCTACCCGAATATTGGCAATCCCACGCTCTACCCTCGGGTCACCGGTCGATTGGGCGATACGCATGCGCGTTTCAGTCTTGATTACCTCGATAATCCAATCACGCCAATGTCTGGTTATCGGCTGCAAACGAGGATGGAATGGTGGGATGCAAAGCCCGCGGCGGGCACAACGTTTCCTCTGGCTGAACTGTCAATGATCGGATTTCGTCCGTTCACACCGAAGTCGTCAATGTATCTCGCAGCATCAGGTGGAAGCACGCTGTGGAAGAACCCCGGCGGTTTGCCTCCGTTTTCGCTGGGCGGATCGTTCAAATTGCCTGCGTTCAACACGAATGAACTGCTCACGAACCAGTATTTCCTCTTCCAGGGAGGGTACATGCGGCAGTTGGGGCAACTCACGCCTCTGGTGGGGGGCAAGGTGCTTCTTTTTGTTGGAGGCGACCTCGGAAAGGCCTACTATTTGAAGGAGACGCTCAATCTTGCTGGGGATGGGTCGGTGGGACTGATCATCAATACTCTGCTCGGACCGATTGTTGTCGGGACCGCATTTGGGAATGAGGGGCACAAGAAGGTCTTCTTTGAGATCGGGCGCACGTATTTCTGATTTGTCGTGATTAGACTAGCTGAAAGTAGCCGGTCTTGATAAGAGCCGCCGCGTCTCTTGCGTCGACGCTCAGGGTGTTTACCGAGCCGTTGAATTGGTAGTGTCGTCCGGTTATTGGTCCACGTACCAATACAGGTGACGGCTGCTTGAACCGCACGTTGACGGATGAGCCCGCCGTGTGAGTCTGGGCGATGGCTGGCTTATTTTGGGTGAGTGCGGCGCGTTGCTGACCACAGCATGCCATTTGTCTTCCCCTCATATTTTGCGATCTTAAACATCCGCAGGAGGCTCAAAGATCACAGGCTCTTTGATGAACTTGTTCGCAAGGGATGCTGCTCCTGAGAGCGCAAGCCATACGACGATTCTGTCCAGCATTCCGCTCACAACAAAGAGTGCAAACGGAATGCTGATCCAGATGCTGAGGCAATAGAAACAGTCCATCAGCTTACCCCAGATAGTGGTTCCGAGATTGCGGCGCAGACGTACGATCAAGTCCCAGGGGCCATCCTCTGCTGCCAGAAGGTGCGACAGACGCCACACGGCGAGTGCTGCTATCACAAATCGGAACCACGTATTGGTCTCCATTCGGCGGCTATGTCCCGATATCGTTGATGATGTTGACTGCGAACAATATCGGTCCCGAGCTGTTGTTATTGCCGCCGTCTCCAACCCAGGTGGTGTCGCCGACTACCAGTTCGAGTACATAGGCGCAACGGCACCCGCGTGGGAGTTGCCACGGGTTCGTGGGCACGCAAGGATTGTTGGGATCGGGCGGCGGCCCGCCATCGAGAGCTGTAACGATATCCCACGAAGCGAGTAGTGCGGCCTGTGCCGTTGTAGGCGGCGTTGCCTGCCACAGGTTCGGAACGCGCACCGTAGGTGACGTTCCTGCCGGCGCGCCGTTGGGCGTGTAATCCGAGGCAAGGAATGAGCGCATCGAGCCGCCGTTCTTCTGATAGCTGAGGGAATACGACCCGAAGTTATCGTTCGGCAGCTTCTGCGCCGCAGTGATGTCGATGGGATAATCCCAGGCGAGGCCGAGGACGGGCGCGGTCGTTCCAACGTAGTCCTTCAAATGAAGATCGCCGCAGCCAACCACATTTCCAACCTGCGTGATCAAGCCTGTGACCGGATAGTTATCGATCCAGACCGTGATCTGGTCTTCGCCAGCCGGAACAACCGGAGTGTGCGGCGGCGTAATGGGGGCTTCGTCCACTTCGAGGAAGATCACATACCGGCCGCTCGTGCCGCTGCTCCATTTGTTGATTGAACTGATTTTCGGCACGGTGTGCGGAGACGGGAAGAGGCAAAGTTCTGTCGACCATGACGCAACGAGATCGCCATTGAGAATGGTGTTCGGCGTGGTTGGACTCAACGGGCAGCCCGAGGACCATGGATGCGATGGAGTGTTGTCATAAATGACCGGTGCAATCAAGGGATTGCCGCCCAAGGCGGTTGGGCTCGGAGTGGGAGCAGGCAAGGGAATTGCTCCGGGCGCAGGACCGAATTCGGATAGCTGATACTGCGTCATCTGGTTGCCACAACCGAACGCATAGGCGCTTCCGGTTACGCTGATGAGGCCGCCAACGGACTGCTCGAAAGCCGGGTTGGAGACATTCTGCACCATCTTGATAATCGATGGGCTGGGGTTGAATGGGTCCTGCCCCACCGTGGCTGCGACGGTGGCCACTGCGGTGATTTGGATGGCATTGATCGCCAGGTTGAAGACGGCACTCACCTGAAGATGCAGACCACCGCTTCCGTACACGTCCAGATAGACGGTTACGGTTGTCGTGGCTGGCGGCAGCAGATCGACATCGAGGTATCCCAGGACTCCGTTATTGACCGGCGTTCCAGACGATGGATTCACGGGTGGCCTTGAGCAATCCGGATACACTACGGCATCGTTGATGATGGGGCCGCCAACGCTGTAGCTGAGCGTGTAGGACGTGAAGGCTGCGCCTGCCGCTGTGCCGTCAATCTCAATACCCGAAAGATTGCTGCATGCAGCAACGAACGTGAGCGATGAGCAGGCAGGCGGCGTATCGATGATGGCGATGAGAGGTTGGAAGCAGCGGCGCAATTGCAGGAAGAATTCTTCGAGGCAGCGGAGCGCTTCGACCAGCGTTTTCGCTCGCCCGAGGCAGCAGCCGAACTCAAGTGCAGCTACGCAATAGCAGCAACAATTGCGAGCGAGAGGACCAACCCCGATTTGTTCAAAGCTTTTGCCGAAGAGTACGCGAGATGCCTCAGGCGAGCATAGGCGCTGAAAAAGTGAAGCTGCGGCGTTGTTGTCTACATTGCAGTCGATCGCGCCCGCGATAATTTCCTTGGGAATATCGATGGGATATTCGAGGTCCTTGATCTGGTCCTTGATGGTTGGCGCATAGGCAGTCGCAAGAATCTTTACCAGCGTGCTGAAGTCGCGTTGTTCTTCAACTGTCGGCGGCGCAGACACCGGCTCGCCCAGAGCCTGACGAACGCAGCGCCAGTATTGATACAGATAGTAAGCAAAGCCACGAAATGTGCGCGGTCCACGGCAAACCAGCCAGCCGAATATTAAGCAGCAGAGGATGCGTCGATAACACCACTCCCACTGGTCAGGATTACCGAGGATCTGGCGGCCCTCCACGGGTAGCACGCGGAGAGCGACATCTTTGGTGAAGAATCGTTCGAAAAGCGTAACCGCAATCGCGATTTCGTCGTCGCAGGTGGGCGGGTGCGCCTGCGATTCCTTGATCAGCGTCGCAGCCGATTCAGAAACTCTTAACTCGTGCTCGAGGATCGGGCGATAAGCTGCAAGAAAGGTATTGAGGACTGCCTGGAAATCCTGGTTCTGGGTCAGAGTGGGGTCGTTGAGATCAGCCATGGAAATTCTCCTTTGAGTACGCGTCGTTGGAGGAGAACGTCCGCTACGTAACAATCGATGGTGGTCGGCTGCTTGCACCCGTTACAACAAAGTTACGAACTCAAGAGGCGATCGTTTGACAGGGATGAGAGAGGTCTATTAGTGATTCACAAGGTCCGATTGGTAAAACGTTGTACCGGATCGCGGTATAACTGGATTTATCGATCAATGAATGTAGCCGTCTAAAATTAAACAATTCCTTACGTTGAGGACGTTGAATGCAGCCGATTGTTTTGAAGACTGAAGGATTTCGATGGGATAGTGTGAGCCTGGGCGAAGTGATGTTGCGGCTCGATCCGGGAGAAGGACGTATACACACAGCAAGACAGTTCACCGCATGGGAAGGTGGCGGGGAATACAACGTGGCGCGCGGGCTTCGGCGGTGCTTCGGGCTGAAGACGGCGGTAGCCACAGCGTTCGCAGACAATCCAGTTGGCCGTCTGGTTGAGGATTTCATTCTCCAGGGTGGTGTGGACACGTCACTCATTCGCTGGGCTAAGTACGACGGAGTGGGTCGTACGGTTCGCAATGGTCTGAATTTTACTGAGCGCGGTTACGGCGTGCGCGCCGCCGTTGGCTGTTCCGATCGTGGACATACAGCCATTTCGCAGGTGAAGCATGGGGACTTCGATTGGGAGGCCATCTTCGGTGCGCAGAATGGATCGAGATGGTTTCACACGGGCGGGATTTTTGCGGCGCTATCAGAGACGACGCCTGACGTCGCCTCCGAATCGATGGATGCGGCAAGGAAGTTCGGTACGATCGTTTCCTATGATTTGAACTATCGCGACTCGCTATGGAAAGCGATCGGCGGCAAGGCCAAGGCGCAGGAAGTGAATCGCGAATTAGTTCGCAAGGTCGATCTTCTTCTCGGCAACGAAGAGGATTTTTCGGCGATGCTGGGGATTGCCCTCGAGGGTGTTACCGAGGACTTCGACGAGTTGCCCATCGCCAGCTACGAGAAGATGCTGCGTGATGTGGCAGCAGCTTATCCAAACCTGAAAATGATTGCCACTACGTTGCGCACTGCGCACACGGCAAGCCGCAACGCATGGGGAGCCATCGCGCTGTATCAGGACGAGATTGTTCACGTTCCGCAGCGTGAGGTCGATATTCTGGATCGGGTAGGAGGCGGCGACTCTTTCGCGTCGGGATTGATTTACGGAATTCTCGCCGGAAAACCGACGGACTGGGCAGTGCGTTGTGGCGTGGCTCACGGCGCTCTCGCTATGACGACTCCGGGCGACACCAGCATGGCAACTTTTGCCGAAGTGGAGCGTGTGATGAAGGGCGGCTCCGCTCGCATAGCGCGATAAAACAGGAGAAAAATGTCAGCAGAAATCAAAGCAGAGATAGAACGTTTATGCCTTGTGCCTGTTTTGCGGGCGCAATCAGAAGAAATTGGACACGCACTTGTAGAGGCAATGATTGCCGGTGGCGTCACTGTTGTTGAAGTTACCATGACAGTTCCCGGAGCGATCGATTTACTGCGAGCGCTGAAAGCGAAATATGGCAGTCAATTGCTGCTCGGGTCGGGAACCGTTACCACAGCGGCGCAGGCGGCGGCGACGATCGAGGCTGGTGCTGAGTTCGTTGTCAGTCCAAGCTTGCATCCAGAGGTGATTGCCAAGACGAAAGAACTCGGCAAAGTCTCGATTCCCGGCGCATTGACTCCTACGGAAGTCATCACAGCCTGGAATGCGGGTGCGGACTATGTCAAAGTCTTTCCGTGTTCTGCCGTGGGTGGCGCCAGCTATCTTAAGGCGCTACTCGCTCCGTTTCCAGAATTGCAATTGATCCCTACAGGCGGAGTAACGCAACAGACTGCGCCGGAATTTCTTAAAGCAGGTGCGCGTGCTTTGGGAGTGGGAGCCGATCTGGTCAATGCGAAAGCGATTACGGATGGCCGGCCTGGGTTGGTGACGAACGTTGCGCGGGCTTACCTCGAAATCATTCGTCAGACGCGCGCATAGAGAGATCTTGTACCGGATGCCGGTACAAGATCTTCCAAAATGAGTCGCCAACCGGCTCGGAGAATTGACAACCGTTTTTCCAATAAAAAACAATGCGTAACGTTGAGTGCGCGTAACGGGACAGCGTACCGTGATTCGAACTGTCGATTTTTCCATGGGAATATTGGATCGGTTTAGGCTGGACGGAAAAACAGCTCTGGTAACGGGGTCGGCGAGCGGGTTAGGCGCGGCAATTGCGATTGCTTTGGCTGAGGCAGGAGCGACTGTCGCTTGTCACGGTAACCGGCGGCCCGCAGATGCAATCACGGAACATATTCGGAAGGCTGGAAAGCGTTCGGAGAGTTTTTCGGCCGATCTGAGCGCAGCGGATGGTGCCGAGAAGCTGTTTGGCTCTGTTGTGGAGGCCATGGGCGCTCCTGACATTCTGGTGAACAACGCTGGAATGATTCACCGCAATTCTGCCGAAGCGTTTGAACCTGAGGCATGGAGCATCGTTCTGCAGGTCAACCTGACAAGTGTCTTTCGTCTGACGCAGCTTGCGGGAACTGAGATGTTGAAGCGCGGCCGCGGAAAGATCATCAACATCGCTTCGCTCCTGTCGTTTCAGGGAGGCATTCGCGTTCCGGCCTATGCCGCTTCCAAAGGTGGCGTGGCGCAGCTTACGAAAGCCCTGGCGAATGAGTGGGCTCGCCGTGGAGTGCAGGTGAATGCAATTGCTCCCGGCTACTTTCGCACTGAAAACACAACCGCGTTGCAGAAGGACGAAACGCGTAACCGACAAATTCTGGAACGCATACCTGCACAACGGTGGGGCGAGCCTGAAGATCTGGCCGGAGCTGCGGTTTTTCTGGCTTCGTCGGCCAGCGACTATGTGAATGGAGAAGTCCTGGTCGTCGATGGCGGATGGATGGCGCGCTGAGGACAAGCATGAGTGAGATTGAAGTGTGCCATCAGGCGACGGTGAAGATGAGCGACCCTGAGCCGGGTTTGAAACGGCAGGTTCTGGCTTACAATGCAAACCTGATGCTGGTAAGGCACCTGATGGAAAAGGGATGGCAAGGCGTTCTTCACAGTCATTCCCACGACCAATTGGTCTACGTGATTCGAGGGCGTCTCCGCTTCACCGGAGGCGCTTCTTCTTTTGAAGCGGCAGCCGGAGATAGTTTCGTCGTTCCGGGCAACATAGGACACCAGGCAGCTGCCCTTGAGGAATCTGAGGTACTCGACGTTTTCAATCCGTATCGCGAAGAATATGCGCCGGTGCATGGTCTGGAGTAGTTCTGCAATGAGATTCGCAGCCAAATGCCGGGTGAAGCAAAGTGGAGCGGGGTTAGTTCTCGGCGTTCTTTCGCTCCTCCTGATTCTCCCGATTCAGGCTGAAAGCAAGCTGCGCTCTCCTTGGGACGGTCACGCGATCAAGCTCACCGATTTGCCTTACGCCTGCCCTGCTATCGTTCATCTCTCCGCAGATTTGACGACAAGCGGTTTTTACTCTGACAGCAAGTCTTCCGTCATCGATCCGGAAAAGTGGAAAGCCTACGCTGCGACTTCCGGGCCGTACAAGGATCTGGGGAATCGCATTGTGGATGCTGCTGATGCGTATCAAACAACAGGAAGCCGCAACGCTGTTGACTGCGCATTGCAGCACATGGATGCGGCTGCGAAAGACGGCGTCTTTACCGGGAAGATGTCGTCGAATCAAGCCTACTATGTTCAGGGCTGGGTGATTGGAGCGGTAGCTATCGCTTATCTCAAGGTGCGTGAAAGCGGACTCGTCAGCGTGGATGAGCAAAAGACAATCCTGGCTTGGATTGAGAACGTAGTGGCACAAAGCGAGGCTTATTTTGAAGACCACCGGAAGAAGTCTTCTGGTGATGCGCAGAACAATCATCTTTATTGGGCGGGTGTCGAAGTCGCGGCAGCGGGCATAGCGGCAAACGATCGCAAGCTCTTCGACTGGGGCATGGAAACGTATCAAGCGGGCATATCTCAGATACAGCCGGATGGTTCGTTGCCACAGGAAATGCGCCGTGGCCAGCGAGCGCTGCACTATCACCTATACGCTCTGGCGCCGTTGGTTTACCTTGCGGAATTCGGCGAAGAGAATGGGTTCCGCTCCTATGCTGATCGCGATTACGCGATTAAGAAATTGGCGAAGCTATGTATCGATGGGCTTGGAGACAACAGCTTCTTCGTAAAGGCAACGGGTATTCCGCAAGACACACCGAATGGGCCTCCAGCTGCAGAGCAGATAAGCTGGGCAAGAATCTATCTTGGGCGATTTCCCGATCTGCAGTTAGCAAAGTTACTGGATGAGGCGAAGTCCATGAGCTATATGTATCTGGGCGGTCTGCCTCCCGCTCATCTCTCGCAGGCTGAAACGAAAGCATCTGGAGGAACGTTATGAGTACCATGTTGATGCCGCCATCTGAAATCGAAGCCGGTAAACATGCCGATCCATATCAATTGCAGAGTATCGACCGTGTTGTTGCCCTGTTGGATATGTTGAGCGAGAGCGATGTCCCACTCAGCCTTGCAGAGATTTGCACTCAGATGGGCCTGCATAAGAGCACCGCGCACCGGTCTCTTATCGTGCTTGAACGCACGTCGATGATTGAACGGACGCCGGAGGGACGTTTTCGTCTTGGACTGAAGCTGTACGAACTGGGCAACCGTGCTGTCGAGCAGATCGACTTGCGCGATCGAGTGCAGCCATTCTTCCGGCGCCTTGCGACGGAAGTGGGCGAAACGGTGCACCTGAGCGTTCTGCAGAGAACGAAGGTTGTCTATCTGGATAAAGTAGAGCCTAATCGCAGGGTATGCATGACTTCCAAATCCGGCACTTCCAACCCCGTCTATTGCACATCGATGGGCAAAGCGATGCTGGCGTTCCTGCCGGATGAACTGCGTGAAGACGTCATCAGCAAGATCAAGTTCAACCGATTCACTCCGAAGACTCTCTGTACGCGCGAGGCCCTGATGAAATCGCTGGAGCGTGTCAAGAAACGCGGCTTTGCCATCGACGACGAGGAGATCGAGGTTGGCGTTCGTTGTGTCGGCGCGCCGATATTCGATGAGAACCGGTATCCGATCGCGGCAGTCAGCGTCTCAGGGCCAGCCTCGCGCATTACTGTGCAGAGTGTGCCGGGGATTGCGGAAAAATTGATTCGCTGCTGCAACGAGATTTCCCGTACGTTGGGCATTCACGACAAACGGCGTTCCAGATACAGTTCGCCGCTCTTTCATCATTACGGAAGCTAATCTCTACAACTGAGGATCTGAAAAATGGGCCATTCGATCTCGCGGCGTGACGTGCTGAAGGGCACCGGAGCGTCGCTCGCCGCCCTTGGCGTTGGCAGCACGCTCGTTCGTCCAGTTATCGCGCAGGAAGCAGCCTTCACAGAAGCAACGGACAAGAGCCAGGAGGCCACGCGTGCGCAACGCATGCAATGGTGGCATGCTGCGAAATTCGGCATGTTTATACACTTTGGCGTGTACAGCACTATCGGCCGTCATGAATGGGTTATGGAAGATGAGGCATGGCCCATTGGTCCCTACACGGAGCATGCGGCCAAGTTCAAGCCGGCGCTGAATTGCCCTCGCGCATGGGCGAAGCTCGCGATGCAGGCGGGTATGAAGTACATGGTGCTCACGACCAAGCACCATGAAGGCTTCTGCAACTTTGATACGAAGCTCACTGACTACTGCGCGCCGAAGCAAGGCCCCGGACGCGATATCGTGCGCGAATATGTGGAAGCGGCGCGTGGCGAAGGCCTGCATGTAGGCTTCTACTATTCGCTGATGGACTGGCACCATCCAGATGGCGCACGATGCGCGACCGATGAGGCAGCGCGGCGCAGGTTCGTCGACTATACGCATGGCCTCATCCGCGAGATCTTGACCAATTACGGAAAGATCGACGTGCTCTGGTATGACGTGGCATGGCCGCTCGATGCGGCAGGCTGGGAATCCGAAAAGATGAATCAGATGGTCTTTCAACTTCAGCCTGAGATCATTGTGAACAACCGCAATAAGCTGCAAGGTGATTTCTCCACGCCGGAGCAGCATATCGTTGCTGAAACAAACGGCCGTGCCTGGGAATCCTGCATGACCTTGAACGATAGCTGGGGATATCAGCGTGCAGACGATAACTGGAAGTCATCCCGCACAATTGTACGTAACCTGATTCAATGCGTGCGCGACGGTGGTAACTATCTGTTGAACATCGGCCCAAAGCCCGATGGCTCTGTTCCTGAAGAATCGGTGAGGGTATTGACCGAAGTTGGCCGCTGGATGGAAGTGAACGGCGACACGATCTATAAATCTGACCTATGCCAGGTACGGCGTTCCAATTACGCCAGCTTTACGCGAACGGGAGACACGCTGTATATGCACGTTCATTTTTGGCCGGGCGATTATGTTGCGATCAGCGGATTGAAAGCGAAAGTGAACTCGGCTCGCCTGCTGAAGACTGGAGCGGAAATCCGGTTCACTCAGGATGAATTCCAGACGAAGTTTACCGGTCTGCCTGAGAAGGCGCCCGATTATCCGATTACGACAATCGCGGTTGAATGCGATTCTGAGCCCACGCAGGACACAGACTTCGTGCGTAAGAACAAACCGAGAGCCAGCGTTTGATCTAAGTCGATGCAAAATGTGTAACGCTACTCCCGCACTTTTACAACGATGGTGCTGAATAGCGTCCCCTGGACAATTTTCAATTGATGAGGGGTACCGGCGGGGATGTTTACAACATCGCCGACGGAAATTGTTTGGGAGTTTCCGTTACGAATGCTGATTCCTTTCGTTTCTCCATCGTCACCAGTCTTTGGATCGTCGATGACGCCGCCGGTGAGTAAAGTCGCTTGCCCCTGCGTAACGACAAATACATCATCATAGTGCGCGTGACTCTCAGCGCCTCCACTGGCTGTTCGCACGGAGAGCTTCAGCTGATGGCTCGTGTAGTCTCCCAGGGTTGATCCGCTGGTGCCTGAGGGCTGCGCTTTCGGAGCCAGGTCGGCAAGTTGCTTTTGAATATCCTGTGCTGAGAAATAGTCGGCCTTTTTCGAGTTGCTTTGTGCGTGTGCAGCGATGCACAGCAGCGTCAGCACAGATAAAACCACGAATTGTCTCTTCATCGCCTCTCCTGACTACTGCAATCCAACAATCGGAACAGGATCCATGTCGGCGTAATCCTGGTTCTCACCGCCCATGCCCCAGCAAAAGCTATAGGCGCACGTTCCAGCACCGGCATGAATCGACCAGCCGGGCGAAACGGCAACATCATAGTTTTGCATTACGATATGTCGCGTCTCTTCACCGGGTCCCATCAGGTGAAAGACGCGTGCTTCTGGAGCGAGGTTGAAGTACATGTAGATTTCGGAGCGTCGCATGTGGGTATGCGGGGGCATCGTATTCCAGACGCTGCCGGGATGAAGATGGGTGACACCCATCACAAGTTGGCAGCTTTTTGCCCCGTCAAGAAAAACATACTTGTAGATCGTCCGTTTATTGCTTGTTTCAGCGGAGCCAAGCTCAGTGGGGTTCGCTCGTCCCTTTTGGACGAGTGTTGTCTGAAAGGTGGTGTGGGCTGGGTAACTTAGAAGATAGAAAATTGCGGGCGAGTGTGCGCTCTCCGAAGTGAATACGATCTTTGGACTACCGCGGCCGATGTATAGGCAGTCCAGATTATCCAGCGCGTAGGTGTCGTCTCCGACAGTTGTGCGGCCTCTTCCACCTATGTTGAGAACTCCTAGTTCACGGCGCTCTGTGAAGTAATCGGACTTCAATGCGCCGTCAGTTGGGAGCACGAGTGGCTGGACTGTGGGGGTAGCCATGCCGACGATTGCGCGATCAAGGTCAACATAGGCCAATTGGACAGATCCAGGTTGACAAAGAGAGCCAATCAGGAAGGCATCCCGTAATTCCGATGTTGTCATGCGCAAATATCGAACCGGATCGGCAAGTAAGTACGTCTTCATAACGTTTTTCGCTTCCCTTCAAGTACCGCAGACGGTGCATTAATGCTTTCCCGGAAGTTGCTCCAGCAGCCAGCGAACGTATTCTTTGCCGCCTCCAAGATTGTCATAAGGTTGCGGCAGCTTTCTTCCGTCGGTGTATTCGTTGTAAAGCCAGGGATCGACGAAGGCAATCACCTTGCCCTTGCCGAACTGCGCTTCGGCCATCATCACATCGCCTTTGTTGTGCCAGATTGCAGTGGCAGGCTGGTTGAGCGTCAGCGTGCAAATCTCCTTCATAAAAAGGATATGAGGAGCGCGGAAGATAGGACCATCGCCATTAACGTCAACTCTTCCCATTTCATAATGATCGCCGTCGACAGCATTGCGCAGCACGCTGTTAAAGTGCATGCCGAAGTGTTCCGCAAGAGTATTCAGATGCTCAATGTCCGCATGACTCGGATCGTTCTCCATGATGACCAGCAGGCCGCCCTGTTTGACCCACTCGGCGATTCTCGCGGCTGAGTCGGCGTCCATGTAATGTGGGTTTTTATTCCAGTTCAGGTTGTCGGGAGAGACGATGAGATAGATCTGAGCCTTACTCAGGTTCTGTACAGTCGGAGCCTCGTAGAGCGTGTCCGTCTTTAAGCCGTACTCCCGCAGCAGATGACCGAAGAGGGAATAGCCGCTGTTGCTAAAGTCATTCCATTTGTAGTGGTAGGAGACCATCTGCCCGGTTGCATCTTTGCGCATCTGGCTGTTGAACCATGCGTCGAGGAGAATCGTTTTGCCGTGGCCCAGCGCGGCCGTCTGTGCTGCCTCCATCTCAGTACTGGCCATCAGAAAGGCGCCGATGCCCTTTGGGTCATTGCTGATAACTTCCTGACTTACATAGTAGGAGTAACTTCCATCATGAACCTTGTCAGTGCCCAGACCTATAGCTTTCACCGTTTCGGTGAGTGTAACTTCTCCCGTCGAATCTACTCTTGCGAATTGCTTCAGTATTCCCTGATAGGCGCGTGCTGCGGTCGATGAGTAGTTTGTAGAGAGATATCCGAGCCTGACACCTTTGGCGAACGCATAGGTGAACATGCAGGCAGCGGAGGATTCGAAGTAATTGTCTTTCGAGCCCGCCTTATCGACTACCTCATACCAAAGACCACTGTTCTTGTCTTGATATTTCGCAACGGCGGTGGCAAGCCGCTGCAATATGCCCAGCAGTTGTTCCCGGCCTGGGTCGTTGTCAGGGTAGTAGGGAAGTGTGTCGACAAGGGCCATCATGTACCACCCCATGCCGCGCGCCCAGAAGTTCGGAGAAATTCCCGTCGTCTTATCTGCCCATATTTGCGTCTTGGTTTCGTCCCATCCGTGATGCAAAAGCCCGGTCTTTGGGTCGCGCGAATGTTTCTCCATCAGGACGAACTGCTGCGTAATATCTTCAAAGTCCTGCGGTTCATGAAAGGTGGCAGCATATTCCGCATAGAAGGGCTCCGCCATGTAGAGACCGTCGAGCCACATCTGCTGCGGATAGCGCTGTTTATGCCAGAATCCGCCATCCGAAGTGCGCGGATGCTCCTTCAACTGCTGCCGAAGGAGCATTGCAGCCTTGTAGTATTTCGCATCCTGCGTTACTTCGTAGAGAAGGAGCAGCTCGCGGCCGAGCACGAGATCGTCGAGCGCATTGTTCTCCGGTTTGTAAGTCGAGATCGAGCCGTCTTCATTGATAAACGGATCGATGGATTCCTTGATGTAGGTATAGTAGGCGCCGTTTGCTGAGTGATACCACGCGTCATTCATGCCCTGTAGTAGAACGCCTAACTCGTAATTCCAGACCCAGGGCTTGTCGTCTGAAACGAACTTTCCTTTCGGCCAGCGCTTGATGGTCGAGTCAGCCATCCGCTGTGACCACGGCAGTTCGTCCGCTCTTGCTTGCTGTAGGAGTCCTGTCCACAGCAAGAGAGACAGAATGAAGAATACAACCCAGCCGCGAGTGCCCCGTCGAAGAGGCATATTTCTCTGAGACAAGAAGATCAATATGGATGAGTTCATCAGCGGCGATTCAGCAAAGAGCGCTGTAGTCACAAGAATGATGTATCAAATGCGAATAGCTTGTGTCTGCAAGGCTCTGCGATTCTGTCTCGCTGACGGAGACACCACAAGAAACACGTAGAAATCTAGGCACCTGCGACGCCAAAAGTGACGGGCAGATCACGGAAAAGGATTTAGTCTGGGCTTCATACCGTTGATCGGTATGAAGCCTGACTTCTGTTCAACTATGATTTTGAAGTAATCCATTTTCGCCTGGAGTCATTTTGATGAACCTTACTGAAGTTGATTCAGCTCGTTTTGGAGGTGCGGTCGATGTCCGCATCGCGTCGTGAATTTCTTCTCGGCCTGGCCGCAACCGGTGTGCTGGCAAATTCGTCTGCCTGGGCAAGTATGAGCTGTCCATTTCGCCTGGCTGTCATTAACGATGAGCTGACGGAAGACTTCGACCGCGCGTGCCAGATCGCTTCTCAGGATTTTGGGCTTAGTTGGATCGAACTTCGCGGCATGTGGAAGAAGAACATCACCGAACTCAACGCTAAAGAGATCGCCGACGCGCAGCAGATTCTGGAAAAGTACAAACTGCGCGTTACCGACATCGCCAGCCCGCTGTTTAAAGTGGATTGGCCGGGAGCGCCGCTTTCGAAGAACAGCCCCAAGCGCGATCAGTTTCATGCTGACTATGATTTCAAGCAGCAGGATACGCTGCTCGACCATTGCATCGAACTGGCGAAGGCCTTTCATACCGATCGGATCCGGTGCTTTGACTTTTGGCGCCTTGACGATCCGAAACCATATCGCGCAGCCATGAATGACAAGCTGCGGGAAGCGGCGGAGAAGTGTGCGAAGCACGATCTCATCCTTCTGCTTGAAAACGAAATGGCCTGCAACACGGGAACAGCGGAAGAGGCCGTCGGCGTTCTGAATGCGGTTCCGAACAAGAATTTCATGTTGAACTGGGATCCCGGCAATGCGGCAACGTTCCCGGACAACACGCCGTATCCGAATGGCTACAATCTACTGCCGATGGAACGCATCGGTCATTGCCATTGCAAAGACGTAAAGCGAAAGCCAGATGGAAAGTATGAGTGGGCCGCTGTCGGTTCAGGTGTCGTGGACTGGGTTGGACAGTTCCGAGCCTTGCAGCATGACGGCTACCACTATGCGGTGAGTCTGGAGACGCATTGGCGCGGAGCAGGTACGCCGGAAGCGTCGACGCGCATCAGCATGCAGGGATTGAAAGACTCTCTGAAGAAGGCCGATATATCCTGCTGAACGAAGATCGAAAATAGCTTCGTTTAAGAACCAGCCGCAACAGCATTCAGTTCTTTGACGATGCCGGAGACAAAGCTCTTGGCATCGCCAAAGAGCATGAGCGTTTTATCCAGATAGTAAAGATCGTTATCGATACCCGCAAAGCCCGGGTTCATGCTGCGCTTGATCACCATGATAGTCTGCGCCTCAAAGACATTGAGAATCGGCATGCCGGCGATAGGGCTGTTCTTCTCAAATCGCGCCGCAGGATTGACAACGTCATTCGCGCCGATCACTAGCGCGACATCCGTGCGCGGAAACTCAGGATTGATGTCCTCCATCTCGATGAGCCTGTCGTAGGGCACATCGGCTTCCGCGAGCAGGACATTCATATGACCGGGCATGCGTCCTGCGACAGGATGGATTGCGAAAGTCACTTCGATACCGCGTTTCGTGAGGATATCGGACAATTCACGCAGTTTGTGCTGCGCCTGCGCAACAGCCATGCCGTATCCGGGAACGATGACGACCTTGCGAGCTGAATGAAGAATCTCCGCCGCCTCTTCAGCGGAAGCCGAGCGCACTGGGCGTGCCACGGCCTGTTTTGTAGTGGTCTGAATCGTACCGAACGCGCCAAATAGAACGTTGCTGAAAGACCGGTTCATCGCTTTGCACATAATCACAGCGAGGATGAACCCGGAAGATCCATCGAGCGCACCCGCAACGATCAGCAATTTGTTATCGAAGGCGAAGCCCATCGCACTGGCGGAGAGTCCTGCATAAGAATTGAGCAAGGCGATGACTGTTGGCATATCCGCGCCCCCAATGGGAATGATGAGCAGGACACCAAAGACGAGAGACAGAACAGCAAAGATGGGAAACAGCCACGTGCGCTCAGGCGAAAGAATCAGCGCAATACCGACTATGACAGCCAGAATAAAGATGCCGAGGTTGACGAAATTCTGCCCACGGTACGTGATTGGGCGCTGGGGCAGCACTTCCTGCAGCTTGCCGAAGGCCATCATGCTGGCCGTGAATGTGAGAAAGCCGAGCAGCATTTCGACAATCAGCGCGATCATCACGACGCCGTGCGGCATCTGCCGATAGTATTCAGCGGCCCCGATGAGTGCCGCAGCCAGAGCGCCGCAGGCGTGCGAGAAGGCAGTTCGCTGTGGCACAGCGGTCATCGGCATGTAATAGGCAATGGGAACGCCGATTGCCGAGCCGATGAGGAAGGCGATAAATATCCACTGGTAGGAGACTACCTCTGCCCGCAAGAGAGTTCCCACAACTGCGAGCAGCATTCCGATTTCACCGATAATCACGCCTCGGCGGGCGGTAGATGGCGAACTCATCCACTTGATGGCAAGAATGAAACTGGCCGCAGCGAGGATATATAAAGCGGGAAAGATGCTTTCCATCATTTCTTTTCAGCACCCCGCTTCTTGAACATTTTCAACATGCGGTCCGTAATGAGGTATCCGCTGACCACGTTGATGGTAGAGAGCACGACCGCGGTGAATCCCAGTACGCGCGTGAGCAAGGTCGCCTCTTTTGCGCCCGTGATGAGGATTGCTCCAACCACTGCGATCGCCGATATCGCATTTGTCAGGGACATAAGCGGTGTATGCAGTAAAGGCGATACCCGGCGGATCAATTCGAATCCGAGAAACGCCGCCAGCATGAACACCCAGAGGGCGATTTCATATGAACTCATGGTTTGACCTCGCCGGTAAGTTGAGCCGCGCCCAGCAATTCGGCAACGCGGGGATGCACGATCTTTCCCTGATGCGTGACCAGTGACTCACGAATGATCTCGTCATCGAGATTGACCGAAATATTCCCATCGCGTACGAGCAGCTTGGCAACCGCAGCGATGTTTGCCGAAAGCATCTGGCTCGCATGATTCGGAACCAGCGAGGGAAGATTGAGCGGTCCGAGAATGGTTACATCATTGTCCACGACAGTTTCACCGGGCCTAGTGAGTTCGCAATTGCCGCCGCGTTCTGCTGCAATATCAACAATCACTGAACCTGCGGGCATCGCCGAAACCATTTCGGCCGTGATCAGGATGGGTGACTTACGTCCCGGCACGGCAGCGGTCGTAATCACAACATCCTGCTCGCGCAGTACCTCAGTCAGCAATTCGCGCTGGCGACGGTAAAAATCTTCGTCCATCGCCTTGGCGTATCCGCCCTTGTCTTCTGAGGTCTTCGCGTCTACATCGAGCATGACAAACTTGGCGCCCACGCTTTCCACCTGCTCCTTTACCGCAGGACGGACATCATATGCGCAAACCACTGCTCCCAGTCGCCTCGCTGTTGCAATCGCCTGAAGGCCGGCAACGCCTGCTCCCAGCACAAAGACTTTTGCCGGAGTAAGAGTGCCCGCAGCCGTCATCAATAGAGGGAACATTTTTGGCAACTGACTTGCAGCCATCAGGACGGCACGATAGCCGGAGATTGTCGCCATGGACGAGAGGGCGTCCATGCTCTGTGCGCGGGTGATGCGAGGGATAAGTTCAAGCGCAATCAGAGATGCACGAGCCGATGCCAGTTGCGAACATTCCTGGAAGGACGTAAGCGGCTCGCCAAAGCCGATTAAGACTTGACCAGGCCGTAGCAGTTCCAGATCCGCGCGCCCCCCCTCAGGATTTGCGCCGAGGCAGCGAACCTGGGCGACGATGTCCGATTCGCCAAATACGTTTTCGCGAGTGCCAATGCGGGCTCCTCGCGCGACATACATCTCGTCGGGAAATCCGGCTGCTACGCCTGCCGATTGTTCAATAATGACCTCAAGTCCGGCTTTCTTCAGCACCTCACAATGGCGGGGGATGAGGGCAACGCGCCGCTCCTGAGGAAAAGTCTCTCGTGGAGTTCCTAGGGTCCCGGGCAATCCAACCTCCGGAGCCAAGGTAGTCATTTTCGACGCCCATTGGCAAGTCTTTCTTACTCTTTGACGTGTTACCTTCGCGGAAAGGTTTGTAGTCGCAGTATCTGGCATGCTCAAGAGTGGCGCACTACATCTCATTCATGCGAACTTAAGGTTTTAACCATACGCTGAGGTTGTAATGGGCTTTCGAACCAAAAAGATACAGGCCGTCATGTTAATGTTGTTGACCCTGTCAACTTTCGGTATTACAACATGCTGGTCTCAACAGGCGGACGCGAATGCATCCCCGACGGCTGGCCCGATTGCCATCACTCTGGATGCGGCAATTCATCGCGCGCAGGCCAACGAACCCGCATTTGCGGCGAGTGCGGCCGAAAGCAAGGCCGCAAGCCTTGATCGCTCGATTGCGCGAGCTGCCTTGTTACCCACTGCCACGTACCACAACCAGATTCTGTACACTCAGCCCAACGGACAACAGAATCAAGCAGGTCAGGGGGTCGGATCGCAGCCATCTCCCCGCTTTATCGCCAACAACGCAGTGCGCGAATACGCGAGCCAGGGCATCGTGAATGAGACAGTCGGGTTTGCCCAGTTCGCAGAGGTGAAGCGCGCCAGCGCAGCCGCGGCATTTGCTGATGCGCAATTTGAGGTGGCGCGTCGAGGTCTGGTCGAGACAGTGGTGAATCTTTACTACAGTTCGATTGCAGCCGATCAAAAAGTCGTAGTTGCCAAACGGGCCGCGGCCGAAGCGGACTCGTTTGCTGATCTGACTGGAAAAAGGGAGGCCGCACGCGAGGCAGCCCATGCCGACGTCGTCAAGGCGCAACTGGAGCAGCAGCAACGGCACCGGGATCTGGCAGATGCAAACGTCGTCGCAGAAAGAGCAAAGCTGGAGCTGGCAGTTCTCCTTTTCCCTGATCCGCGTACTCCTTACACGTTAGCAACGGATCAAAACGTACCTGAAGTTCCGACCCGTGCTGCGGTCGAGGCCGCGGCGACCAGCAATAATCCCGACCTGAGGAGCGCCTTGGCCGCTCTGAAACAAAGCGACGCTGAGGTGCAAGCGGCGCGTGCTGCTTATCTTCCCGACCTGGGGCTCAACTTTACTTACGGAATTGATGCTCCACAGTTTGCCGTGAATGGGCCGGACGGGGTGAGGAATCTTGGTTATTCCGGTAGTGTGACGCTCGATATCCCCGTCTGGGACTGGCTCTCAACACAGCACAAGGTGAAGCAGAGTGAAATCCGCCGCGATGCTACTCGCGTAGCTCTTAACGCGACGCAGAAGCGACTGATTGCCAATCTGGAAGAAGCCTACAGTGAGGCGACCGCCGCTCACGATCAACTGGCGTCCCTCGATCAAAGTGCGCAGACGGCCGCCGAAAGTCTGCGCCTTACCAAGCTTAGATACACCGGCGGGGAAGCGACGGTGCTGGAAGTTGTGGATACGCAAAATGCTCTCACAACTGCCGAGAATGCGCGTGAGGATGGAGTTGTTCGCTATCGAGCCGCGCTGGCCAATCTTCAGACATTGACAGGAACATTGTGAGACGCATGAGGGAACTGATAGACAAGAAACGGGCACTACGCTACGAGCGAGAGTTGTTGATTGGTATTTTGCTCGCTCTGATACTTGCAAGTGCCGGATGCTCGAAGAAAGAGACTGCACCTGAAGTTCAGGTAGACGTGCAGGCAGCGCACCCGACGCAGGGCCCCATTTCCGCCCATGTCACAGCGGATGCTGTGCTTGCACCGCTGGCGCAAGCCGCCATTGCGCCAAAGATCAGTGCCCCGGTCACCAAGTTTTATGTGCAGCGCGGCTCGCATGTGAAAGAAGGTCAACTGCTGGCGACTCTTGAAAACCGCGATTTGACGGCCGCAGCTCTTGATAATGAAGGAAGCTTCACCGCGGCAACGGCCGCATATGATGCGTCCACCAAGGCACAGGTTCCCGAGGACTATCAAAAAGCAGAATTGGACTTCACACAGGCAAAGGCGAATCTCGAGCTAAACCAGAGCATCGTGAATAGTCGCAAACAACTCTTTGCCGAAGGCGCAATCCCCGGACGCGATCTGGATACAGCCGTGGCCGCGTTAGTACAGGCCCAGGCCGCATATGACACCACGAAAAAGCATCTTGAATCGATGACAACCGTCAGCCACGAGGCAGCTCTCAAAGAGGCGCAAGGGCAATTGGCATCTGCCAAGGGCAAGTACATGGGTGCCGAGGCGCAGGTAAGCTACTCGGAAATTCACAGTCCTATCAACGGAGTCGTTACCGATCGTCCACTCTTCGCCGGTGAAACAGCAACTACCGGCGCGCCGCTCCTGACAGTGATGGACACATCGGCATTGGTGGCCAAGATTCACATCTCCCAGCTACTGGCGCAGCGCCTGCAGATAGGGGATTCCGCATCGATCACCGTTCCGGGATTCGATGAACCCGTGCCTGCGAAAGTCTCGCTCATCAGCCCCGCGCTCGATCCCGGCAGTACAACCGTTGAAGTATGGCTGCGGATAGACAACAAGGACGGCAAGATCAAAGTGGGAACCCCCGTTCACGCAGCGATTGCAAGCAAGGCCATTCAGAACGCACTGAAGGTCCCAACCGCCGCCATCCTTACGGCTCAGGACGGCAGCAAATCTGTAATGATTGTCGGCGCAGACGGAGCGGCTCACAAGAAGACCGTAGACGTTGGTGTTCAGGACGCGGGTGAGGTGCAAATCACGACCGGCCTATCGACGAACGATCTCGTCATCAACGAGGGCGCATACGGTCTCGATGACGGGACGAAAGTGAAATTGGCCACAGCCTCCGGTGAAGACAAGCCATCTGCGGCAAAAAGCGGAGACGACCAGTGATCACGGGTGCTTCCATCCAACGCACTGAAGTCGCAGAGACCTTCTGGTTGAAGCGTGCGATTCGGACGATCTTTTTCTTCGTAGTCATTCTGACAGTCGCGGGAATCTACCTGGCTTTCAAGGTTCCGATCTCTGTCTTTCCCGAGACAAATTTTCCGCGCGTAGTTATTGGCGTCGATAACGGGGTAATGCCGGTCGAGCAGATGCAGGTCACGATCACCAAGCCGATCGAAGACGCGATCAATAGTGTGCCCGGCCTGGCGACCGTCCGCTCCACTACAAGCCGAGGATCAGCAGAAATCAGTCTTTTCTTCGACTGGAATGTGGACATGTTCCAGACGCTGCAGTTAGTTGACGCGGCATTGGCCAAGGTCGAGCAGACGCTGCCTTCAACGGCGCGCATCACTACAAGGCGACTAACCTTTGCGACATTTCCCATCCTCGGATACAGTCTCACATCGGATACCGTTTCTCAGACGCAGCTCTGGGAGCTGGCAACGTATGAGCTTAAGCCGCCGCTGAATCGGGTTACAGGGGTCAGCACCGTTACGGTGCAGGGTGGCAAGGTGCCCGAGTATCACGTTGTTCCCGATCTTGCGCGCTTGCAATCTTCCGGAGTCACAATCTCCGACTTGGTGAGTGCGATTCAAGCATCCAACATCATCGATTCTCCCGGTCTCTATGAGGAAAACCATCAGCTGATTCTTGGTCTGGTTGGTGCCCAGGTACACGATGTTGCGAGTCTCGGTCAGCTCGTCATAAAAACGACTCCAGGTGGCGCGCCCGTACGAGTTACAGATGTCGCTACGGTGCAGCCAGCAACGATGCCGGTGTATACCGTCGTGAGGGCTAACGGCAAACCCGCTGTGTTGCTCAACATCACGCGTCAGCCCGCGAGCAACACCGTTGCCGTTGCAAATGCTGTTGCAGACGAAGTGCAGCAGCTGCGGAAAACCTTGCCTGCAGGAGTCAGGCTTGAGCCTTATTACGATCAATCGCAGCTGGTACGAGAGAGCATTTCCAGCGTGCGCGATGCGATTCTTATCGGGCTTATTCTCGCCTGCGTGATCCTTTTCCTCTTCCTGCGCGATTGGACATCCTCTGTTGTTGCGGGCCTCGTGATTCCCGTCACCGTAGCAGTTACAATTCTCTTTCTATGGCTGATTGGCGAGAGCTTCAACTTGATGACCCTCGGCGGTTTGGCCGCAGCTATCGGCCTCGTCATCGACGACGCGATCGTCGTCGTTGAGAATATCGTTCTCCATCGGGATTCTGGAGAGAGTCGTGTTGAAGCCGTGCGCAAGGCATTGCGGGAAATCACCGTGCCACTCGTCGGGTCGACGATCACGCCTGTAGTTGTTTTTCTGCCGTTGATTTCTGTGACTGGAGTAACCGGCAGCTTCTTCCGTGCGTTGGCCGTTACGATGACCGCAGCGCTGCTCACCTCGCTTTTTCTTGCACTGACCTGGACGCCTGGGCTCAGCCTTGCTTTGCTGCGCGAGCGGAACGACACAAGAGCGTCGTCGCGTCATGAGGAACCGGGACGCATCCTGGGTCGTATTCTTACCTGGCATAGTCGCGCACTGAACTGGTCGCTCTCCAATCCGCTGCTTCTCGCCGCAGGATGTGCCATCCTCGTATTAGCGACATGGTTCGCCTATCAGGGACTTGGCTCCGATCTGCTGCCTGAGATGGATGAAGGCGGCTTCGTTCTCGACTACATTATGCCTGCCGGCAGTTCCTTGACGGAAACAAACCGCGTGCTTGAGCATGTCGAGCGAATCCTTCGCGCGACGCCTGAGGTCGAGAGCACTTCCCGCCGCACAGGTCTGGAAATGGGTTTTGCTGCAGTGACAGAGGCCAACACAGGCGACATTACCGTAAAACTGAAGAGCAAGCGCGACCGTGGCATTGATGAAGTCATGGCAGACGTACGCGATCAGATCAAAAAGACCGAACCTGAACTCGACATTGAGTTCACACAGGTGTTGCAGGACATGATTGGCGACTTGTCCAACGCGCCCGAGCCGATTCAGATCAAGTTATTCGCAAATGATCAGGCCCTACTGAATCAGTTGGGCCCGCGGGTAGGCGAAGCCATCGGCAAAATCAAAGGCGTCGTCGATGTTCAGGATGGTATTGAGAACACCATCAGTGGCCCCGCGACAAATTTCCGGGTAAATCCCACGATTGCTGCGCGGCTTGGCTTCACGCCGACGGAAGTGTCTGAAGACGCGACGAGCATCCTCGACGGAGTCACTCCTACCGAGCCTCTCATCGCGAATGGCCGTCCCTACACCATCCGTGTGCGCCTCGACGATGAGAAGCGCTCCTCACTGGATGCCATTCAAAATACCGTCTTCAACAGCAGCACAGGGCATACTGCGACTCTGGGCTCGTTGGCAGACATCGAACAGTTGCCACCACAAAACGAGATTCGTCGCGAAAACCTGCAGCAGCAGATCGTAGTTACAGGACGGCTGGAGGGTTCTGACCTCGGAAGCGCAATGGCAGAGGTTCGTCGCACCGTCGCTAATTTACATTTGCCACCCAACGTGCGCGTCGAGTACGGAGGGACATACGAAGAACAGCAGAAGTCCTTTCACGACCTGATGCGTGTTCTGCTCCTTGCTCTCGCTCTCGTCTTCGGTGTGCTGCTCACCGAGTTCCGTAATTTTTCTGCGCCGGTCGCGATTCTCACGTCGTCGATTCTCTCCATTTCAGGTGTTGTCATCGCACTGCTCATTACTGGAACCACCTTCAGCGTCGCATCCTTCATGGGAGTGATCATGGTTATTGGCATCGTAGCCAAGAACGGAATCCTGCTGCTCGATGCAGACGAGAAATTCCGCGCCGAGGGAGCAAGCCCGAGAGAAGCGATGATGCACGCCGCACAGCGCCGATTCCGCCCCATCCTGATGACGGCGATTGCGGCGGTCTGTGGAATGCTGCCGCTTGCGTTTGCGTTGGGCTCTGGATCGCAGATGCTTCAGCCGCTGGCCATCGCGGTCATTGGCGGCCTTTGCATTTCCATGGTGCTCAGCCTGATTGTTACGCCGGTTGTCTATTATCTGCTGACGAGGAACCGTACGCGGGAGCTGATTTAGAACAGGCTGCTAACTTCTGGGAACGGATTCGTACTGGCTCTCAGCGGGAGCCGAAGCTTTCATCTTCGCCGACGGAAGGAAAAGGTTTACGGTTGTTCCCAAGCCCGGCGTGCTGTCGATTGTGATCTCACCGCCTGCGGCGTCCACAATAGCCTTGCAGATGGAAAGGCCAAGACCAGTCCCACCAGTGTTGCGGTTGCGCGATGGGTCGCCACGATAGAAGCGCTCAAAGACATGTGGCAACACCTCGGAAGGAATGCCGTCGCCCTGATCTTGCAAACGAACTTCAACCAGGTGGTTCTTTTCTTCGGCCAATATCCTGACCCGCGTATCGCGGGTGCTGTGCTGAAGGGCATTCAACAATAGGTTGGAAAGCAGTAGCGAGCACTCCTCGGTTGTAAGTGCGATATGAAAAGCTCGAGGAGCCGATAATTCTACTCTTACGCCGCGCAGATCAGCCATGGAGCTGAATTGGTCTACCGACTTGTGCAAGACCTCAGAAACATCGGTCGAAAGGCCGATCCGACTCGGTCCAGTCTCCGTATTTTCAGCTCGGGCCAAGGCTAGCATTTTGGCAACGATTTCCTCCATGCGACCACAGTCTGCTTCGCATCGTTCCAGCCCTGCCTGATATTCGGCGGCGCTTCGTTGCTTAATACCAAGAAGCTGCAGTGAAGATTTGACGACTGCCACGCCGGTCTTCAACTCATGAGCCGCATCACTGACAAATCGCCGCTGCTGGAAAAATGAGTGCTGCAGCCTTTGCAGCGTAGCCTCAAGCGCTTTTACCAGCGGCGCAAGCTCTCTCGTCGCGCGAGCGTCTTCTGGCGGGGTGAAGTGCCATGCATTGACCGAAACTCCTGCCGCCTCGTTAGCCAGCGCCCGCAGAGGAGCCAGGCTTCGGTGCAAAAGCCACGCCATGACAAGGCCGGTGACCAGCATGAGAATGAGGCTCGCGATCGCGTAAAATTTCACCGCCCCAAAGATGGCGTGCCACACTCGCTCGACAGGAGCGCCGTAGACGATCGTTACATGGTGTGGGACTCCGCCGCCTTTGTCGCCCGGATCAACGACCCGCAAACCGTGAAGCAACAGGGAGCGATAGTGCCTTCCATTGATATTTAACTTGGAGTAGCCATCGACGTGGGTAGAAAGGGTCTCTCGGGTTGTGCCGTCCCAGTTCGGCGAGCGCCCCAGCAACCTGCCCTTTTCATCCCAAACTTCGTAGATATCTTCGGAGGGTACGTTGACATCGCTCTTGCTGAGCATGACGTTGTCCTCCGGATCTTCTGCATCCTGAACAGAACCAAGAAGCGAGTCCGCGCGCCCGCGCAGCAGAATGTCGAAGGACCGGAAATGGCTGTGTCGCTCGTACAACCAGGCGAGTCCTGTGACGCACACAGCAGAAATCAGCTCAACTAATAAGACCGTAGTGATGAGCCGCCGCGCTATGGAATATGGCTTCATGCGAGACCTTTGCGTTGCCCGATCAGGCGGTATCCGCGCCCGCGCAGCGTTTCGATGCTTGGCTCGTCGGATGCGGCATCCAACTTTTTGCGCAGGTTCGATACGTGCGCCTCAATCACATTGGAATGATGTTCCCAGTTGTAGTCGTAGAGGTGTTCGAGAAGTTCCCGCTTCGAGACTACAACCCTGGGACGATGCATAAGGTATTCGAGAATCCGATATTCCATCGGAGACAGATCAATCATGAGGCCGGATCGGCGCACCGACTGTTCCAGAGTATTCACTTCAATATCGGAGGAATGCAGCGTCGGATGTGCAGCACCCTTTCCGCGTCGAATCAGGGCTTTGACCCGCGCAATAAGCTCTCCGAGATCGAATGGCTTACTCAGGTAGTCGTCGGCGCCGGCGTTCAGCAATTCAATGACGGATCGAGTCTCGCCTTGCGCCGTCAAAATAAGGACAGGAGTGCGATCGCCCGCTGCGCGTACTTTCTGAAGGAGACTAAGTCCATCGAGCTTGGGGAGCATCAGATCAAGAATGATCAGGTCGTAACAGCTGTCCTTTGCCAGATACAGTCCAATCTGGCCATCCTCTGCAAGATCGACAGCAAAACCAGGACCTTCTCGCAGCGCGGCAGCCACATTTTCTGCCAACCGGCTTTCATCCTCAATCAGGAGTACACGCATTTGACCCGGCTTCAGTGTCCCACCCTTTAGATTAAGAGCACCTGAAGACCAAGTCGATAGCCCTCAGAAATTCGGTTCGATTTGCCAAGGAGGCCGCTCAGGTCCAATCTTTATGCCTGAGGATTTATATGTTCCAGGACAGAAGTGAGGCTGGACGGCTCCTGGCAAAGAAATTAGCTTCTTATGCGGACCGGAGTGACGCAGTCGTCCTCGGACTGCCGCGAGGCGGCGTCCCCGTTGCCTTTGAGATTGCTCGAGAGTTTCATCTGCCGCTGGATATTTTGCTGGTACGCAAGCTGGGCGTTCCAGGCCAATCCGAATTGGCAATGGGCGCGATCGGCACAGGCGGAATAAGAATTCTGGATCACGTCATGATCCGGCAACTAGGCATCACCGAAAACGAGGTCACGTCCACGATCCGGGAAGAAGAGGAGGAGCTGCAACGCCGCGAGCAAATCTACAAGAACTATCGGGGCGGGTTAGCGATGAAAGACCTGAGTGTAATCGTCGTCGATGACGGCATTGCGACCGGTTCCAGCATGCTTGCAGCCATCCAGGTATTGCGCTCGCAGCAACCTGCGGGAATCATCGTCGCTGTGCCTGTGGCGCCGCCTCACGCGCGCACGGAGATCGAGGCGATGACACAAGAGTTCGTGTGTTTGCGAGTGTCGGAGTATTTCCCGGCAGTGGGTTCCTTCTACCGCGATTTCTCGCAGGTCGATGATCAGGAGGTCTGTCGGCTCCTGGCTTCTTCGGCCCAGTCCTTCGCAAATCGCACTGTTGGCCCATCATCGTAGGGTCTGCGGAGATCCGCTGCTATACTGGCGACTTCGGAGGAGCATCCTGATTGGCCCAGCAAAAGATCAAGCGGCTCTACCTTATCCCAATCCTCTCCAAAGCGCTCGACATCCTGGAATTGCTGGAAGGCGAAAGACGCCCGATCACGCTTGAGGCCATCTACCAGCGCTCGCACATTTCAAAAACCAGTGTCTATCGCATCCTGAAGACTTTTGTGCATCGTGGCTACGTTGCTCAATCGCCGGATGGCTCATATCGCCTGGTTTCACGGCCTAAGAAGATGCGATTCGGTTTCGCGGGCCAGAGTGCCGAAATGCCTTTTTCTGAAGCTGTCACCAGCAGTCTCCGTGCTGCTGCAGCGGCCTCAGGCGTAGAGTTGATGGTCCGCGACAATCGCTACGACGCCGATACTGCTGTTAAGAACGCGAAGGAATTTGTCACCGAAGGCGTCGATCTTGTCATCGAATTCCAGATTGAGGAGCATGTTGCGCCTTATCTTGCGCACATCATTTCGCGTGCGGGAATTCCGTTGATAGCGATTGACATTCCGCACCCGCACGCCAGTTATTTCGGTGTCGATAACTTCCAGGTCGGCTTTGAGGCGGGTGAACTGCTGGCGCAGCACGCTATTTCCAAGTGGAAGAAGAAAGTGGACTGGGTGCTCGGCCTCGACGTGGCCGAAGCTGGATCGTTAGTGCAAAGCCGCATTACCGGTGCATTTGAAGGCCTTCGCTCACTGTTGCCGGAAATCGCGGAAGAGTTGCTTATCCGGCTTGACGGTCGCGGGATGCGCGAGACCAGCGCTCGCGTTGTCTCGGAGTTTCTCAGGAGACATGCGCGCAGTGACCGCATCCTGATTGCCGCAGCCACCGATACCAGCGCGTTGGGAGCCCTGCAGGCCACCGTGGACGCACAGCGCGAAAAGACCATCGCCATCGTTGGGCAGGATTGTATTCCCGAGGTGCTCGAAGAAATGAAAAAGCCTCAAAGCCCGATCGTCGGTTCCATCTCGCATGAGGCGCATACTTATGGGCCACGGTTAATCCAACTCGGGGTCACAATCCTCAGAGGACACACCGTGCCTCCATACAACTATGTTCAGCACCGCGTCGTCACTGCGAGCATGATGCAGGAGAGCGAGTAGCTTCTTTCTGTCATCAGAGCGCATACACTCAATCCATGCGGGTCTTTCTTTCCGGCGGCCCTGGTATGGTGGGGCAGGGTATGTTACCGGAGTGCCTGCTCGACCCCTGAGTAGAGATCAAGTCCGGAACAAAGATGTATCATCTACTTTACGACATCACGGCGCCGGTTCTGCCTTTGCTCTCGGGGCATTTTCCCAAATATGTAACAACAACAGAACAATTAGGGCGCGCAATGATCAAAGCCGCCAGGGAAGGCGCACCGAAGCGCGTGCTGGAGAGTCTCGATATCAATCAGCTTTGAAGACATGCACAAAGCCACGGTCCTCAATATGCCGACATGCTCAGCGATAAAGATGTCCGTGGCTTAAAGCCTATTGGATATTTATCCAGATAGTCGAGGATATGTTCGACCAGCGAGTCGTCTTTGGCTCCCCCAGTGTGTTCTTTGGTTGTGTTGCAATCCTCAGTTGACTTCAGCAAATCCCGGGAAGAAGGCTGGCTCGTATGGCGGGGATTGTTTTCTTGACAGCGATGTACGGCACTGGGCGACATTTCTCCTCCTGCAAATCCAACGATAAGAGACTAAAACTGCGTCGAAACAGTGATGGGTTCAAAGAGAACCATGCAGAAAGCTTCGTACTGTATCAAAAAGCAACACACTGCCTCAGTATTTTCACCAAGGTTTTGGTTTCTGCTTACATGGAAATTGTGACGATCGTAACGCGAACGTTACATCAAATATGTATTGGAGGTCCTATGCTCCGCCATAGAGCTGAAAAGTTGCCCAGTAGAGCGGCTTGCGGAAGACATTTTGCGTGTGGAGCATGGCGAGTTTCGCGTCTCGCAAAGCGGCGTCCGGCCGGCGCCCGCCCGCGATCTCGCCATACATGTGGTCCATGATCTCGGGCGCCGCCGAATCGCTCACTTCCCACAGTGACCCGATGACGTAGTGCGAACCCGCCCGAAGAAATGCCCAGGAGAGCCCGACCAGCCCCTCTCCACCATAGATGCGCGATCCAGAACCATAGCAGGCGGAAATGGCAACAAGATCGGCATGCAGCGGATGCTGGATCACGTCGCGCGCGTAGAGCTTGAACGAATCGGGATTCGCAGGATTGCGCGTCAGTACAATCGCCGAGTCTAGAGGGCTGGCGCTGCTGCTGGTTCCGTGTGCGACAAAGTGAATCAGAGAGTATTCGCCCGGAGAACTGTCAGCATAAGCGGACGGGAGGGCCTGCTTTTGAACAATGACGCTTTCCTCGGTTGATGGAAAATGCCGGGCTACATTGGAAACTTCAGCAGAAGCATTCGGCAGGTCGGGAAACTTCTGGTCAGGTGAGACTGGGTTGCCGATCAAGAGAAGTTCTTTTTGGTTGTGCGCGTGCCTCTCCGGGTGAAATGAGTCGAGCAGTTTCAATGAACTGACGTTGGTAATGGTTGCGTCTTCGATCCAGTAATGGATTCCGCCGCCCGGAGCGAGCAGTGTTTCAAAGTTCAGGGTTGAGATGCTTCCATCAGGGATGATGAAAACTGGCGATCCTTTGGGAATCAGCGAAGCAGCAGGCTCGACCAGGATTCTGTACAAAGCCATGCCGTCGACATAGGCATCCGTGAGTGGGTCTCGCGAACCGAGGATGGCTCTCTGATACTTTTTCACGTGCGCATCGATCTCTTCTTGTGGTGGGAGCTTGAAGAAGTGTGTTCCAGATGAATTCACTGCCCAAAGATATGATTCCTGTGCCGCCAAAGTGTAGACCAGAATCGTCCCGTGGAGTCTGCGGGCAGTTCCTCGTACATCTAGAGATTTCTTGATCGCGAGGTTGAAGTCCGGAGAGGCTACTCCCAAGCCTTCCTCCAACGTGCGCGCACGGCCAAGGTCAAGCCACTGCAACGCCTCGTCGGTTTTGTTGTGATTGACCAGGAAGCGTATGTAGTCGTCATACAGTTGATCGGCGTGAGTGGAGAAGGGCAGTTTTGATTCTTCTTTTGTGATGGTCTTCCTTTGCGTCTCGAATGTAGTAATCGAACTGCGATACCAGGAATCAGCCATCGCGGAATTATTGGCTTCCGCGTAGAGGTTTGCCAGCGCACCCTCGACCTGCCATTGCAGAGACGGCTTAATTGCTGGGTCTTTGTTTAAATTCATCAGAATTGAGACTGAGTCGGCGGGTTTCTGTTGGCGTTCGGCAATGAGCCCCTTAAGGAACGTGGCATCCATAGCATCGGAGGTTCTTCCTGAAGCACGTGCAATCGATAGTGCCTTTTCCGTGTGTTCTATGGATAAATCAAGGTTATTCAATTGCAAGAAAAGTTCTGCGAGAGCAATATGGGCTGCCGCTTGTATTTCGGCATCCTGGACCGTATCTGCAATATGCAAAGAGTTGCTGTAATTGGTTTCTGCGTCCGTTAAATGTCCAAGGCGGTAGAGTGACAGTCCCATGTTTTCTAGCCATAGCATTCTGTCGTGCGCTTCCCCAATGGAAACTGCCTCTTGCTCTGCTTTGCCAAATCCGGCAAGTGCCTGTTCAAAATTTCCCAGCATGTAGTCAGCCCAGGCAACATTCCCCTGGGCTTTTTCGAGGATGCTGCGCGCATTGATGCTTTGGGCGGTTTTAGACGCATCATCCGACCAGTCGAGCGCTTCATCGAAGCGCTCTCGTTGGAGAGCAAGCCAACCAAGGTTCAGAAGAGTTACGGTCTGTTGATACGTATCGTTCTGTTTGCGGGCGAAATCAAGGCTTTGACGAAACATTTCTTCGGCGTGACCGAGGTTGCCGCGCTGAATGTCAACAAAGCCCCAGCTGTTAAGTATTCTGCTGATGAGTGGCGAGCGGTTGAGATCAGAAGAAGCTTTAAGGCTATTGAGCAGGGTGTCTGCTTTATTCAGAGCGACGCGGGCTTCATGGTCTTGGCCGAGTGATGCATAGACTCTAGCCTGCAGCAGAATGCGCTCAAGTGCGATGTCGGATATGGCTAGGTGGGTGGGCAGGTCTCCGGAGAGGAGTGAGATAACCTCCTTACCCTTGCCCTCCCGCACTAAGATCGCAGCGTCAAGAAGCCGAAACTTCCATGCCCAGTCGGGATTCTGGTCCTGCAGACCGGCAGTGGCTCGGATTGCTTCCTCGTGCGCCTTGTCAAGGTCACCTTGGATTGCGAGCTTTTCCACTTTGGCGTAGACGGTCTCAGGATGTGAAACAACAGCGGGTTTACAGCCAACGAGACCGCTCAGCCCAATTAAGGAAGCTATTCCTAAGGAAGCCCACCGTCTCCCGATCCATTGGAGCGCACTGTAGCGGCAGAAATGGCGCCTCCGACCGGCGATCCCAGCTGTGCGCGAACCATTGACACCGTGAAGGTCTTCTGATGAACAATGACCTCTCCGAAAAAGACCTTGCCAAATCCCGGAATGTAAATGGCATTCCCGCAGATCACGCCGGGAAATCCTTCCGGCATCTCGGGGAGTTGGTCGATCAGGGAGCATTGAATATAGTCTCTACCATTCAGCCCCTGTTCTGAGTCAATCCAATGAAAATGATGCCGAATCCAGCCGGGGAGCGAGGCTCCTTCATACTTCTCGGAGTATTTGTCCTTGGCCTGTTTCTTTTGCGCCGTCACCTTTTCCAGGAACTTCTCCTGTCGGGGCCAGGTCTTTTTGGGATACTGCTTTTTCGGGTCGGATTCGCCTGAGCTGTCGTGATCTGCAAAAAGATCGTAACGAATGACTGGCGTGATCTTTGTACCGCTGATGCGCAGGTTATCGAACTGCGAGCCGATCACTGAGATTGTGGGTTCGCCCCCATCCACTGGGTGAGCGACGGACAGCTGCCCTACTACCTTATCCGCTGTGATCACTTCAAGGATGTTCAGTCCTTCGATCGTGGCGGTAACTTGGGTGGTAAACGGACCCTCATCCCCATCCTTCTTGGCCCCGGAGACATGCGTGCTCTCGGATATATAGCTAACAATGTTTTTCCACTTGCGGCCCTTCCGTTGTCTCTCTAAAAATCCTCCAACGATCGGAAGGGAAATAGACGTTTGTGAAGGGATGAAGCCGTTGAATGGGCGATTGATTGTGCCGCCGATCGGATTGGCATCGGCATGGTAAAGAAAATTCCGTTGGATCGGGTCATCTGTGGGGTTTTCAGGCATAACCTTTCCGTTTCTCGGTTTGAATTCGTGAGTTAATGAATCTGCAAAAG
Organism: Alloacidobacterium dinghuense; assembly: GCF_014274465.1. Lineage (NCBI taxonomy): Bacteria > Pseudomonadati > Acidobacteriota > Terriglobia > Terriglobales > Acidobacteriaceae > Alloacidobacterium > Alloacidobacterium dinghuense. The sequence continues at coordinate 710,288 of NZ_CP060394.1, forward strand.
GAAGCGATAGCGCACGATATCAACTGGCGCGCTTTTCTGCGGGTCTGACGTCACGCCCTGGATCAGGAGCGTATTCTGGCCCGCATCTGTGGTGTCCGCAGGTACTTGAATCGGAACGCTGTCGGCAACCTGCGAAGGGGGAATCTGCAGCTGCCAGACCATCTTTCCAGATGGAGAATACAGCGAGCAGAGATATCCCGAATAGCGATTATCTCCCGGCACATCGACAGACAGCAGGAATGATTCGTGTGCTTTGGCGACGACTGTGCGTATTTCCGCGCCGCGGCTTTGTCCGTCAACAAGCGTGATCGACGGCAGGATGCGCGGCTGCGCTACCTGAGCGACCTGCTGCTCCAGGTGTGGAAACGTAACAATGTTCTGGAATCCGATTATGAGCAGCATGGCTGCCATTGCCGGAACGGCAAACATGGGTTGTAAGAGCGACGGGAAGCTGAAGAGCTTGCCTTTCGACTTCGGCTCCGCAACTGTGACGAATGTTGGGCGAGCAAGTTCCTTACGAGCTTGAGCGATAAAGACGGCAGCCGCACGCAAGTCGGTTGCACATTCTTCGCAGCCGAAGTAGTGCTCTTCGAATGCTGCGCGTGCCTCCGGGCTCAACTCCTCGAGTAGATACTTTTCTACTGCGTACTGATCTACAGCTTCAGTGTGGTCCATGGATTTCGAGCCTCAACAGAATAGTGCAGAGAAAAGCCAAACGTATCGCGGGAAATTCCCGCCCGAACCCCCCGAAGGTCCCGATGAAGCCATGTGTTTGACATAAAACGATTTAAATGAGAGTTTCGCGCGGTGTAGAAGCACTCTTAGATACTCGCGATCCACTCCGAATTCGGCGCAGACCTCATCCTTGTCGCGCTCTTCGAGGAAAATGCTCTTCAGCAATTGCCGATCCCGGTCGCTCAGCTTGCCCAGAATTTCACGGACAGTCTTCTGCGTGTCCTTTGAAACAAGGGTATCCAGCACGTCCGTGTCTTCTGATTGGATATCCATCTCTGAGGCGTCTTCCATTGCCTCGCTTTTCGAATGCGAGCGGTAGTATTCAAGCAACACGTGGTTGCAGATGGAATTAACCAGCGCCCCCAGCGCAGAGGCGTTGCGAACACCCTCCTTGCCGCGCAGGAGCACAAAAATACGGGCAAATGTCTCCTGCCGGACGTCTTCTATCGCATCTCTGGAGTTTAGCCGGGAACGTAGCTTCAGATGAATCAGCTCACTGAAGTAATGAACAAAGTGCTCCTCAGTGCGGCGATCGCCCGTGCGCAGACTATCGAGGTAAGCGTCATCGAACTTTTGGAACTGCAAGCCATAACCCTCAAAATAAAGTGCTTTTCTGGCCGTGACAGCAAATGCCCAATGGCAAAACTATACATTGCTGCAGCATAACCGCAGTCAATTAAGTGGAAATCCGGTCGTTTTGAGGATAGAGGGAGAGCGGCCCGAAGGTCGCTCTCAATGTGGAATGGCTATTTGCTTACGACGATTACAGCAAAACTGCCCGGCAAAACTGGAGGGCGCGCGCGAGGATTCTCAGGAGTAGCCGCGGGTCGTGGTCCGAACTCTGCTGCCACCAGATAAATCTTTCCAGTTTTGGGATCGAGCGCCATCGTGCGGGCGCTCCGCTGCGTGGGAAGATCCTGCAGCACAGAGTAGGAATTGGGTGAGTCCTGATGCACGACTGTCAACGTGCCTTCCCCGTTTGAGCTGAACGCGTTGTGAGTGGACGGATCGAAGGCGGCTGCATCCGGACCTTCGCCGATCGCTGGCGAGGCTACAACTTTGCCGGTGCTTGCGTCGATGACAGCCATCTTCTTACCATCGCAAACAGCAAAGAGCCGGTTGTTGGCAACGTCAATTGCGTGACCGGAAGGAGATTCGCAGCCGATCGGCCATTCTGCAAGCAGCGTATGCGACTTCGCATCCAGGTGAGCAATCTCGTTCTTGTCTTCAATGTTTACAAAGACAGAACCCTTGCCATCGGCGACAGGAAACTCAGGCTTACCCGAAAGCGCCACCGTCGCGACAACCTGCTTGGAAGCTGAATCGATCACTGTGGCATTCTTGCTGCGCCCGTTAAAGGCCCACACCGTGTGAGTGGTCGGCTCAAACAGGATGCCATCGGGATTCGTGCCGGCTGGAATCGTCTGCGTAATCTTGTTGCTCGCGCGATCGAAGACAGCGACATCGTTACTCGCGCCATCGCTGATGTATCCGGTCTTGCCGTCTGTATCAAAGGCAACACCGTGCGTGCCTTTGAGGCCGGTAATGTCTGCCACGGCTTTTCCCGAAGTTGTATCGACGACCAGGACATGGTTGCCGCGCGTGATGTAGAGCAAGCCCGACTGCGGATCAACCGCAAGATAATCCCATCCGCCGTCGCCGCCCAGTTTCCACTTGTCTTGAACGTGATAGGAGCCTTGAGCCAAAAGCCCCGGACAACAGGCCAAGGGCAAAGCTGCACTAAAGAGAAAACCAGCCAGTCGGCGCCACATATTGCTTCGCATTCAAATCCCTTTCCACTGCTTTTTCACCACGCGACCTACGCAGAGATAGTAATCCTCTATGCTGAAATTAGTCTGAAGGTGCAGGCGCGTCTGTATGCGCTATCATCAGCCATACAGCAGACAGTAGGAGGCCGCTTCACCCGAGAAGACAGTCTATGGCTACCCAAGATGTCGCGACCCTATCCATTATCGGCACAGCGGTGCCCCGTGTTGATGGCCACCTCAAGACCAGCGGCGCAGCCATGTATTCCTCCGACTACAACTTTCCGGGGATGGTCTATCTCGTCCCGGTCAGCGCTTCGATTGCCAAGGGAAAGATCACGAAACTCGACGCCTCTGAAGCTGAGATGATGCCGGGAGTACTTCGGGTCATGTACCACGGTAACGCTCCCAGGCTCTACTGTCCGATTCCCGGAGACGAAAGCGCCATTGTCGATGAAAGCCGTCCTCCGTTTGACGATGAAATCATCTATTACAGCGGACAATATGTAGCCGCCGTCGTTGCGCAAACGATGGAGCAGGCCAGAGCCGCAGCCGATGCCGTCCATGTTGAGTATGCCGCCGAGACGCCAAACGTCGCGAATGATCTAAGCGACGGATGGAAGAACCTGAATGTAGAGAGTCACCGCGGCGATGCGGAAAAAGCATTCGCCGGCGCGCCGGTGCAGGTCGACGAGACCTATGTCACTCCCGTCGAAACGCATAATCCCATCGAACTGCACGCATCTGTAGCCGTATGGGATGGCAAGAAATTCACTCTCTATGAAACGACACAATCCCTGCTGAACCATCAAGCCGTCATGGCGCAGTTTCTCGGTGTTCCCAACGAAAACGTCCAGGTCGTGATGAAGTATCTCGGTTCCGGCTTCGGCGGAAAGCTGTGGCCGTGGACACATGCACCGCTCGCCGCTGCAGCAGCCCGCGAACTGAACCGCCCGGTGAAGGCGGTCGTCTCGCGCAGAATGATGTTCAGCAACGTGGGGCACCGTCCGCGCACGCAGCAGCGCATCCGCCTTGCCGCAACCCCGGATGGCAAGCTCGTCTCACTGCACCATGACTATACAAACCACACTTCCATGATCAGCGACTATAGCGAAGGCTGCGGCGAGGCCACTCCTTATATCTATAGTTGTCCGAACCTCCTGCTCAGGGGCTCGAAGGTACAGCGTAACGTGGGACCGCCCACGGCGATGCGGGGTCCGGGTGCTGTTCCAGGGCTCTACGCGCTTGAATCGGCGATGGACGAACTCGCGATCAAGCTCAAGGTGGATCCAGTTGAGCTGCGCCTCTCCAACGAACCAGAGAAAGATGAGGGTAACGGCAAGCCCTTCTCTTCGCGCCATCTAAAAGAGTGCCTCACCAAAGGCGCAGAGAAATTCGGATGGTCGAAGCGCAATCCTGCCATTGGTTCGATGCGAAAGGGCGACCTGATTCTAGGATGGGGCATGGCTTGCGCGTCATGGGGAGCGTTTCGCATGTCCGCCGAGGTCTCTGTTTCACTGAACAACGACGGAACCGCGCGCGTCAGCTGTGCCACGCAAGATATCGGCACCGGCACCTACACGATCTTCGCGCAGGTGGTCAGCGATAAAACAGGTATTCCCGTCGACAAGGTACAAGTGGTGCTCGGAGACACTTCGTTACCTGCCGGCCCCCTCTCCGGTGGTTCTTGGGTAACGGCGTCCGTGGTGCCGGCCATCGCCGCAGCCTCGAATGCTGCCGTGAAATCAATGCTCGGCATTGCAGCCAATACTCCCGAGTCTCCTTTCCACGGCAAGAAAGCAGAAGACCTGGTCCTCACATCGGCTTGTATCCATGCCAAAGACCAGCCGGGGCAGGGGGTATCCTTTGAAGAAATTCTCGGCAGGCGAATATTCGCAGCGCAATGGGAAGCGGAAAATCATCCTCCTCGTTTGAAGATCCTACCGCCCAGAAATATTCGCAGCACTCCTACGGCGCGCAGTTCGTTGAAGTGACGTGGGATCCGGGCATAGCCCGTCTGCGCGTGAGCCGTGTTGTTTCTGTCATTGACGTTGGACGTGTCCTGAACCTCGGCCCGGCGCGAAATCAGGTGCAGGGAGCGATTGTGATGGGCGTCGGAATGGGAATCTTCGAAGAGACCCACTATGACCCGCGAAACGGCAATCCTATCAACAACAACCTTGCTGACCACGTGGTATCTACATGCGCTGACTCGCCCGAGATCGACGTGACCTTCCTCAACTATCCTGACCTGACGCTGAATGAATATGGAGCACGTGGCGTAGGCGAGATCGGACTTGCGGGTGTCGCCCCAGCCATCACCGCCGCGGTCTATCACGCTACGGGGATCCGCGTGCGCGAGCTACCGGTGAAGATCGAGACCCTTCTGCGCGCCTGAGATTGCAGCTAAGCGGGAAATTGAATAAAAGGTCATGGTTCTGAAGGATTTAGGACATCGATACCAGGAGCCCTCGCCGACTCAGTGGCCCCAGAGTCACCGGCTGATGGCATCGATACCACCGCCCTGTTATCAGCAACGTAACGAGTTACGGCTCACACAAAATTCCGCTTGACAGTTCTCCTACCGACTCCCTATAGTTTGCGATTATTTGGAAACGATACCACGTAACGATGGTATCGTTTCCAGATCAAGAGCCAATGGACCGGGCACATATTGAAGCCGCCGCCCTGTCTTATTCAGCGGTTGTACGAACTTTTTTCAGGAGGAGTTGTGATGCGACGATTCACAGAATGGGGCAGGCGTCTATTCACAGCGCAGGCCGCACTTATCGTCTTTGTGTTGTCTCTCGCGCTTTTGTCATCCGGATATCTTTACGCACAAGCGAACGCTGGTATCACCGGAACCGTTACGGACCCTAGCGGCGCTGTTGTAGCTGGTGCGTCCGTCACCATCACCAATCAGGGTACAGGCGTCGAAAATCATGCAACGACAGGTAGCGCGGGTACCTACGCAGTTACTGGCCTTACGCCAGGCGTCTATTCGGTTGCCGTAGAAGCTAGCGGGTTCAAGAAGAACGTCCAGAACTCCGTGAACGTCGAAGTCACGGTCACCGCGACGATCAACATCACCCTTTCCACCGGCTCGACCGCTGAGACCGTGGAAGTCACCGCGAGCTCGATCGCTCTGAACACTACGGCTCCGCAACTTGGCAGCACCATTGAACCCACCGTCGTTGCCGCATTGCCAACCGAAGTCTCAGGCCGCGGACGTCAGGTCGATTCACTGCAGCTTCTCGCTCCCGGCACCACTGGCAGCGCGTTCTCGCACCGCATCAGCGGTGGCGTCGACTTCGAGCAGGAGATTCTCTATAACGGCGTCCCAGCGCCTCAGCCGGAAACGGAAGGCTACACAACCAATTTCAATCCACCTTTCGAGATGGTCAACGAATTCCACGTCGAGCGCACTACCTTTTCTGCGCAGTTCGGGCTTGGCCAGGGTGCTCTGACCTACCAGATGGCCTCCGGCACGAACAAATACCACGGCGATTTGTTTGAAATTAACCGCAACAGCTTCTTTGATTCGGTCGGCTTCTTCAACGGACCTGCCTGGGGTGGCACCAATACTCCTCCAACCGATCGTGAAAACAACTATGGTTTCTCGGTCGGCGGTCCCATTTCAATACCGAAGCTTTACGATGGCCGTAACCGTACTTTTGGCCACTATAGCCAGGAGTGGTACAAGGAGAACAGCGAAAGCACAGACCCAAATACTGTACCGACCGCGCTGCAGAAGACGGGCGATTTCAGCGACTTCGTCGACGGCAGCACCGGCAAGCTGATTCCGATCTATGACAACATTCCAGGCACTCCGGAATACGGGCAGCAGTTCTCATACAACGGCAAACTCAACGTCATTCCGCCGAACATGATCAGCCCGACTTCGGCCAGCCTGCTTCAGTACCTGCCTAATCCGGATCGCCCGGGCAGCGGTATCGGCGGCCTGGATAGCAACAAGAGCTTCGCGCCTTTCATCAATCCTCATATTCAGCACGTCTGGGGATTCACCGTTGATCAGGTCCTGACCCCGAAACAGGGCGTCCATTACAGCATGTGGCGTAACACTTTCAGCAACTATAGTTTTGACGGCAGCCCGAACAGAGATTTTGTAATTGCGCCAAATCCGTTAAACAGTCAGAAGTTTGAGCCGGCGAAGGGTCTCGGCATCATCCTCACCTATGACAATACGATCACGCCGAATCTGGTGATGACCGCCGGTTTTGGCTGGATCGGTGAAATCAACAACCAGTTCAACCAGACGAAATACAGCTTCCCCGCCGTGGCGCAAGGCGTGATTCCCGCCAACATTACGTTCGACGGAACCCATGCTCCGACCAACTTTGGAACTGATGGTGCATGGCTGCAATCCATCAACCGCAAGCTTGGCATTGCGATCGTGAACAACTGGCTTTGGACGAAGGGGCGCCACACTTTCAATATTGGTGGTGATTTCCGTCGCTCTTACCAGGATGACAACGAAGAGCAGACTGCAGGTGGCCAGTTCGCTTTCAGCCAGAGGTCAACTGCAAGCGCGAGTGCCTTGGCCACCACAGGCAGCTCGTTTGCCAGCTACCTCTTGGGCACCCCGGATTCTGCAGCTCGCCAGAACTCGCAGGAGCTGCAGTTGCGTAACTTTGCCCTCTCGCCCTATATCCAGGACGACATCAAGCTCACCCCCAAGCTCACCGTCAATTTAGGCATGCGCTGGGACATCACGGTGCCGTTCACCGAGAACCACAACAACATCGTTTTCTTCACTCCCAACGCGACGAATCCGGACTCGGGACTTCCTGGCGCGGCGACCAAGTTCGGCAGCTGCACCGGTTGCGCCGGGTATGAGCGAGCGGACATTCACTGGGGTCACATTGGGCCGCGCCTTGGCTTTGCCTACCAGGTGAACAATAAAACCGTTGTTCAGGGTGGATTTTCCATTGCCTTCCTGAACGGGGGCGCCTATGAGTACGGCACAAGTAAGGTCGCCGTGAATTATGGCAACCTGCTCGTCGGCTCATTCAACCGTGGCACTTCGAATGGTGTCAATTCCTCATATGGAAGCTGGGACACGAACATCATGCCCAACCCGGGGGCAACAGCCTTCAATCCCGGCCTTGGCGTGGGCACGCAGATCAACGATTTCAGCAAGAATGACGGTTACGCTCCTTACAGCCAGCAGTGGAACGTGAACGTGCAACGCCAGATTCCGTATGACATCTTTGTGACGGCTGCCTGGGTTGGGAACCGTGTGATCCACCTCCCCAGCCAGCTGAATACCCCTAACCAGCTTGATCCAAAATACTTCGCCCTGGGGAACGATCTTCAATTGAGCTTTGCCAACGGCTCGGCTCAAGCGAAGGGTTATCAGTTGCCCTATCCTAACTTTGTCAACGATTTCGCGGGAGCGGCCACCGTCGGCCAATCGCTAACCCCTTACCCGCAGTACTCCTACATCTTCAACAACTTTGAAGCTTTCGGAACTACCTACTATGAAGGCCTGCAACTCCAGGTGGAGAAGCGCTTTACCAACGGTCTTGCATTTCTCGCCGGTTATACCCTCTCAAAGTTGATGGATAACACCAGCAGCGGATTTAGCAGCTTTACCGCTGCCGCTCTCAACAAATACAACCAGAAACCTGAGTGGGCAGTCTCTGGCGCCAACGAAACGAACACGTTCAAGATGAATGGCACCTATGAATTGCCGATCGGGCCGGGCAAGGCTCATTTCAACAATCGTGGCTGGACCGGTCAGCTTCTTGGTGGTTGGCAGGTAGCCTGGATTCTGGACTATGAAGCTGGCCAGCCGTTGTGCGGATGCAATAACGGCGGAATTCAGGAAAATGGCAATCCTTATCCAGGAAAGTCCATATCCGGACCAAACGTAACCCTGCGTCCGAACCGCAATCCGGGTGTCGGCCTCAGCACTGCGTCGTACAACCGCGCCAAGGATTACTTTGTGGGCAAGGGAAATGCTGCCCAGATGTTTAATCCTGCCGCGTTCTCCTCAACATCTTCGCAGTATGTCCTGGGTAACGCCATCCGGAACTACGGCGAACTCAAAGGGCCCGCGCTGTACAACGAAGATGCCAATATCAGCAAGAGGTTCTTTTTCGGGGAACGCTTCTCCGCTGTCCTTCGAATGGACTATTTCAACTTCTTCAACCGCACTCAGTTCCAGACTCCTGATCCGAATATCAGCAACGGTACATTCGGACAGGTCATCAAGCAGGGTGCGCAGAACGGTCCTTCAAATCGACAAGGACAGATCAGCGCCCGATTCGAGTTCTAGGCCAAAGCCGTGGGGGCCTGTCGCAAACGAACATTTACGGCAGGCTTCAGATATTGACTCAAATGAACAAATGCCTCCCAGCCGGATCGCTCATACGGTCCGGCCTTTTTCTTGATTGCCATCTTTTATTCGCTCCGAAATAATGAGTTTGTTGTGATTGCAGGTATGCCGATTTTTCCCCCGCGCAGAAACAGGTTTCCCTTCGCCCTCGTCTTGCTTTCGATGGCTTTGACGCTAGGTGTCTCAGCGCAATCAGCTGACGATGAAGTCACGCCACAGGTGCAGGAACTTTACGCACAGGCAAAGGCTGCTCAACAGCACGGCGACAACGCCACTGCGATCCAGAAATATCGAGCCATGCTGAAGCTCGCTCCTCACCTGGCGCCCGCATACAACAATCTGGGAATGCTCTACTTCGGTCAGCATGATTACACTCAGGCGGCCCAGGTATTGGAACAAGGGTTGAAGCTGAATCCGGACATGCCAACCGCATCGGCGATGCTTGGCCTCAGCTATTCACAGCTCGGCGAAAATGAGAAGGCGGAACCGCTTCTCGAAGCCGCAGTACGCGCGAATCCAAACGATGACAACGCACAGATGGCGCTGGCGCACACTCTCATCAATTTGAAGCGATACGACGAAGCAACGCCCTATCTAAAAACTTATCTCGATCGCAATCCAAAAGATCAGCAGGCGTGGTACCTGCTTGGCAAGACATACCTGCAGCTCTCCCAGGATGCCCTGGGGAAAATCAATCAGATTGATCCGAACTCGGTGACAGCACACATCATCGCTGGCGAGATCGACGAGAGCATGCACAATTACGATGGTGCGCTCGTCGAATACAAGAAGGCCATAGACGCCGCTCCGCAGCAACCCGGCACACACGAACATATGGGAAATGCATTCTGGGTCACCGGTAAATGGGATTCAGCGCAAACCGAATTCAAAGCCGAACTAGCGAATGATCCGAGCAATTGCGGAGCCCGCTGGAAACTCGCCAACGCCATGCTCGAAGCCAATGCTCCGGCTCAAGACGCACTCGCAGAACTGAACCGCGTGGTCGAGCAGTGTCCGACGTTGATGCAGGCTCGTGTCGACCGTGCTCGAGCCCTCGTAAAGTTGGGCAAGCAGGACGACGCACTGCCCGATCTTCTCCTGGCGGAAAAAGACAGTCCGGACGAGCCATCCATTCATTTCCTGTTGTCCAATGTTTATCGCGCTCAGGGTAAGACCTCCGACGCGCAGCAGGAAATGCGCACTTACGGAAAGCTGCAGCGCGAAGCGAGTGAAGCCGTCGCAGGGCAAGCGAGCGATGCCATCAACATCAAGAGCAATTCTCATTAAAACTACAGGCTGTTTCATTCTTCGGACATCGGCCTTGCCTCTGGCGCTCCTGTTTCTTGCGGCAGCCTTACCAACGCTTGCACACTCGCAGGAGCAGATGTCGTCCCAGCAAGGTGGCGTGAGCACTGGCGGCGCGCACGCCCCTGTGCACGATGCGGAGCATCGCCCCATCACCGCCGGTGGGTTTGTCGATCAGGGTCCGGTCGTCTTCAAAGACATCTCACAATCATCCGGCCTCGCTAGCTGGCGCTACGCCGGTGGAACTCCAGCTAAAGCCTACATCGTCGAGTCACTTGGAAGCGGCGTGGCTCTGTTCGATTACGACAATGACGGCTGGCTCGATATCTACCTCGTCAACGGCATGACCTACGATGCGATGAGCGGCAAGGCTCCTGCGCCGCATGCAGCGCTCTTTCACAACAATCACGATGGAACCTTCACCAACGTCGCAGAAAAAGCCGGCGTGACCAACGACCGCTGGGGTGTTGGAGTGGCTGTCGGCGACTACGATAACGATGGCTGGCCCGATCTGTACGTCACGAACGTCGGCAAGAATCGCCTCTATCACAACAACCATGATGGGACATTCACCGATGTAGCCGAGAAGGCCGGCGTTGCACTCGGCACATGGTCCACAGGCGCAACCTTTGGCGATTACGACGGAGACGGCAAACTTGATCTCTTCGTTCCCGGATATACGCAATACGACTTCAACGATCCGCCTACCGTGGGTTCAAAATCAGTCGTCTCGAATACCTGCCTGTATCGCGGCGTCAGCGTATTCTGCGGCCCGCGTGGCTTGAAAGGCGAGCACGATCATCTCTTCCACAACAATGGCGACGGCACCTTTGCTGACGTCAGCGCCAAAGCAGGTGTCTCCGACCCACCAGGCTATTACGGTCTTGTCTCGCTCTTTGTCGATCTCAACGACGACGGTAAGCCGGAACTGCTCGTAGCCAACGACTCAACGCCGAACTACCTCTATCGAAATAAGGGTGACGGCACCTTCGAAGATTTAAGCTTCGAATCAGGTTATGCCGTCAATCACGATGGCCGCGAAACCGCGAGCATGGGCATTGCTGTGGGCGATTCTCAAAACAAAGGCCGCCTTGACATTCTCAACACAACCTTTTCCGACGATTACAAAGTCCTCTATCGCAACAACGGTGATCTCGATTTCACCGACATAAGCTACGACGCGGGCATAGCCACGGCCACCATCCCGTTTCTGAGTTGGGGTGACGCCTTCATCGATTACGACAACGATGGCTGGAAGGACATCTTCATCGCCAGTGGCCACGTTTACCCGCAGGTAGACAAGAATGATTGGGGCACAAGCATGGCCGAGCGCCCACTGCTTTTCAGAAATGTTCACGGCGAGAAATTTGAGTTGGTGCCGCCAGTGAAGGGAACTGGCCTTGCGGACGTCATCTCAGCGCGCGGCGCAGCTTTTGGCGATCTCTTCAACGACGGCAAGATCGACGTTGTCATGAACAATCTCGATGCGCCCCCCACCCTGTTACGCAACGTGAACAACGACCTCCATCACTGGATCGAATTCAGGCTAATCGGGGGCCCGAAGAGTCCTCGCGACGCCGTAGGCGCTGCCACCTTTCTCACCGCGGGAAACCTAAAACAGCGCGGAGATGTTCTCAGTGGAGGCAGCTTCGCTTCATCCAGCGATCCCCGCGTCCACTTTGGTCTTGGCGACGCCGACGCGGTCGATGCCGTGGAAATTCGCTGGCCTAGCGGCGTCCAACAGAAAATCAGCATTCCCGCGGTCGATTGCATCTACACGATTGAAGAAGGCAAGGGCATTGTCGGGTCGCTTAATCTGCGAAAAGGCCCAGAAGCGAAATGATGCGAGCAATCTCCTGTTCCCCAGTTCTGATTTTCGCATGGTTAGCACTTTGCTTCACAGTGGCAGAGGCGCAACCTGCGACTGCGTCACCCGTTCGAAATGCTGATGCTCCTTGCGCCAACTGCCATCGCGAAATCTTCGAGAAATACCTGGATACACCCATGGCGAACGCCAGCGGTGAGGCTCTTGACAAATTTGAGCCGGGAACGCTGGACCATAAATCATCGGGTACCACCTACCGGTTGTTCTTTCGCGACAAGCAGGCGATACTCAGCTTTCAGAGTGATCGCGAGCCTCAGGTGAGCGGCGAGCGGCAACTCGACTACTTTCTCGGCTCCGGACATCTCGGCATCACCTATCTGTATTCCATCCATGGCTATCTCTTCGAGTCGCCGGTCGCCTACTACTCCGCGTCGCATTCCTACGACATGAAGCCCGGCCTCGAGTCGATAACCGAAATGCCGCCGGCGCTACACATGCAGGCAAGCTGCATGCGCTGCCACATGAGCGCCGTACAGCAGAGCGATCCGGGCACCATCAATCATTACAATGGGCTACCTTTTCTGCACGCAGGCATCACATGCGAAGCCTGCCACGGAGACACCCAGCGCCACCTTGCCACCGGAGGCAAGGCAGCCGTCATCAATCCGGCAAAGCTTGACGCGGACCGTCGCGACTCCATCTGCATCAGTTGTCATCTCGAAGGCGACGTCTCGGTCGAGCGTCCAGGTCGCTCCGCTATTGATTACAAGCCGGGCGAATCCATCTCCGACTATCTCTCCTTCTATGTCTATGAAGGAAAGGATGCAACGAGGCGCGGCGTCAGCGAAGTGGAACAACTGAGCATGAGTAAATGTAAGCGCACGAGTGGCGACAAGATGTCCTGCACCAGTTGCCACGATCCGCATTACACGCCGGCATCGCAGCAACGCGCGGCCTTCTATCGAAGCAAGTGCCTGGCCTGCCACACGGATGCCACATTTGCCGCTTCGCATCATCCTGAGAACCCCGACTGCACGAGCTGCCACATGCCACGCAGTGGTGCAGAAAACATTCCGCATGTCGCATGGACGGATCACCGTATCCGAAAAATTACAGATAACGCCGCGGAAGCGATCAAAGACCTTGGCGAAGGCGACACGCTTACCCCGATCTTTTCGCCACATGCAACCAGGCGCGACTTGGCCCTTGCCTATTACAAGGGCCTCCTCGAAGGAAACCTCGCGTTGCAGCCAAAAGTTTTTCAAGCACTGGATGAGCTCCGGCCGGAGATTTCCACCGACACGGAAGCGCTGAACGCACTAGCGATCAGCAGCGAAAAACACGGAGATCACAAACAAGCAACAGAGTTGTTCGAACAAGTGCTGAAAGTCGATCCGCAAAATCTGACGGCGCTGTCAGACCTCGGCATACTTCGAGCGAAATCCGGAGACCTGCAGGAAGCCATCGCTCTCCTGCGTCCAGCTTTTGAACGGAATCAGGATGTCATCGGCCTGGCGAAGAATCTGGCGCAAGTGCAATGCATGTTGGGCGATGCAGTATCTGCGCGGATGACGCTTGAAAAGACACTTCAATTCAGCCCCGGTCTCGAAGACGTGCAGCAGATGCTGACCCAGATGGCATCTTGCAGCAGCGTTAAACAATAAAATAGGAACATACGGCGAGATGACGAAGCGGTTCCATCGCGACAAAGTTCAGCGGCGCATTTCCGTGCTCATCCTCTGCGCAATCACTTCGTCACCGCTTTTCGCATTGCAGCAGCAGCACACACTGGACACATCGGACACCCTCCAATCCGTGCATCATCTTCTCGATACCGCTCAATTTGCTCAGGCAGAGAGCGCACTGCGCGCATACCTTGAGAAGAATCCGTCATCGGCAGACGGTCACTTCCTGTTGGGCTACGCGCTGTTCCGAGAGAAACGCCCCAAAGATTCGCTCGCGGAGTTCACCGAGGGCTCTAAATTCGAGCACCCACAGGCATCAGATCTGAAGATTGTTGCCGCCGACTATGTGGTTCTTGGAGACTTCACAGACGCAGACAAATGGCTGACCGTTGTCACGGAAGAAGCGCCCGGCGATGCTGACGCATGGTACTTGCTGGGCCGCACCAAGTACAACGAGAATCGCTTCGAAGAAGCCATTCAGGCCTTTCAGCGAGTTCTCACGCTGCGTCCCAATGACATCAAAGCCGAAGACAACCTTGGCTTGTCATATCAGGGCCTCAATCGCCTCGACGAAGCGAAGAAGTCCTTCGAGAGTGCCATTCTGTGGCAGAAGGATTTCCCTATGAAAGATGCGCAGCCCTATCTCAACATGGGCATTCTCCTTATGGATCAGGACCAGGCCGCCCAGGCGCAACCTTATCTGCAACAGGCTGTGGATCTGGCCCCGCACAATCCCAAGGTGCGCGAGCAGCTGGGCCGCGTCTATGACCTGCTAAAGATGCCCGACAAAGCCGAACAGCAACTGGAACAAGCAGTCGCGCTTGCGCCGGACGTTTCAGCGCTGCACTTCAAGCTCGGGCAAATCTACCGGCGGCAGGGCAAGCAACAACTCGCGCAGCAGCAATTCGACATCTGCGCCAAGCTAAACAGCGCACACTCGTCCACTGAGACCCCAAATCCCGCCGAACAAAATTGATTCGCAGAACAGCATTGTATAGTGAAACAAATTCGGAATTGTATCCGTCACCTGTTGCACATACGAGGAGGAAAGAGCATTGAACAGGCTCCCACGAAAGCTTGCGATGCTGTCGTTTGCGGCGTTGCTGCTCGGCACGCAAGCCATTGCATTCGCACAGGACAAGAAGCCGGATGAAGCAGCAAAGGGCGAAACCAAGCACGACGGCGATAAAGATCAGCAGAGCATTCCACCTGAAAAAAGTTCGGTGACGCATCACGACCTGGCGCTGGACGGCAAAACCATCCATTACACCGCAACCGCTGGAACGCTGCTGATTCGCGACGATGAAGAGAAGCCTTATGGCAGCATCTTCTATATTGCCTATACGCAGGATGGGGTCGATTCCAAAACGCGTCCAGTAACGTTTCTCTACAATGGCGGACCCGGGTCGGCAACGCTGTGGCTGCATATGGGCTCCGTTGGTCCCGTGCGTGTTGCTACATCGAGCCCTGCTGCCACGGGCTCCGCGCCGTATCAGATCGTTCCGAATCAGTACAGCCTTCTCGACAAAACCGACCTCGTCTTCATCGACGCACCGCTCACTGGCTATTCACGCGCCGTTGGCAAGGCTACAGCCAAAGACTTTGCCGGAGTTGATCAGGACCTCAAGGCATTCAACAAATTCATCGCGCGCTACGTTACCGTGAACGAGCGCTGGAACTCACCCAAAGTCCTGTTCGGTGAATCCTATGGAACTACGCGTTCCGCCGGTCTTTCTGCTGTGCTGCAGGAAAATGGCATCGCGCTCAACGGGATCGTTCTTCTTTCCTCGATCCTGAATTATGGCGAGCTCGCGCCCGGAACCGACACGCAGTATGTCGTCAACTTGCCGAGCTACGCTGCCATCGCCTGGTATCACAGCAAGCTGCAGAACAAGCCAGCCGACCTGAAGGTTTTTCTGGATGAAGTCCGCGGCTTCGCTCGCGGCGACTATTCTGCGGCCTTGGCCGAAGGAGACCAGATCTCTTCCGCAAGGCTCGATGCCGCTGCTGCGAAGGTCAGCCAGTACACCGGCCTCAGTGTGCAGTTTGTCAAAGAAGCGAAGTTGCGTGTTTCTCCCACGCGTTTTCGCAAAGAACTGCTGCGCGACGAAGGCGACATTCTCGGTCGCTACGACGCGCGCTTTGAAGGCACAGACGTCGACAGCGCCGGTGAGAATCCCGGCTATGATCCATCCGATACAGGCATCTCTGGAGCCTTTGTCGCCGCCGAACACGACTATCTCTCGCGCGAGTTGAAATATGACACTACCGACGAATATCGCCCCACCGTCTACGGGAACATCGGTGATTGGGACTGGAAGCATCGGGGAGCGGGCGCAGGGCGAGCCTTTGGCGGCCAGCAGGCCATGCCCTACGTGGCAGGCGATCTGGCCGACACAATCCGCAAGAATCCAAAGCTGAAAGTGCTGTCAGCCAACGGCTATTTTGACTTGGCGACACCATTCTTTGCTACCGAGTACGATCTTTCGCACATGATGCTCACGCCCGACCTGGCCAAGAATGTGGAGTTCACCTACTACCCGTCCGGTCATATGGTGTATCTGAACGTGGATGCCTTGAAAGATTTCAAGCGCGACCTCGACACCTTTTACTCGAACCTCACCAGATAGCACAAAAACTAGATAACACAAAGAAGGAGCTGTGATCAGCTCCTTCTAGCACCCTCCCATGTTCGCGCTTAACCAGAGATAAATGCGATGATAGTTCTTAAAGGCTGAACGCCTGAAGGGATTCTATACATGGCAAATGTTGTCGCACGCGAAGCAGCACAATTCACTCAGAAGGTCGAAAACCGCTCCGCACGCATCGGCATTATTGGAATGGGTTATGTCGGCTTGCCGCTGTCGCTTCTCTTAAGTGAGGAGCGCTTCGCCGTCACCGGCTTCGATATCGATACCAGGAAAGTCTCCACGCTCAACGAGGGAGGCTCCTACATCGTCCGCATTCCCGGCACGGAGATTCAAGCCGCCCAGAAGCACGGTTTTCGCGCCACCTTCGACTACTCAGAAATTGCGAATATTGACGCGGTCATCATCTGCGTTCCCACGCCGCTCAACGAGAATCACGAGCCGGACCTGAGCTATATCCGCGACACAGCGAAGGCTATCGCCCCGCATCTGCGAGAGGGTCAGCTGATCATTCTTGAAAGCACAACCTATCCCGGCACGACCGAAGAAGTGCTGATCCCAATTCTCGAAGAGGGAAACAGCCAACAGCTTCGCGTCAGCCGCGATGCGTCGACTAAGGGGTTCTATGTGGCTTTTTCGCCCGAGCGTGAAGACCCCGGCAACGACACTGTTGCACGTCGCGATATCCCGAAGGTTATTGGCGGAGTCGGTCCTGTCGCCTTGGAGCTGGCATCTGCTGTATACGGAAGCATATTCAATCGCACGGTCCCCGTCTCAACCCCGGCTGCCGCCGAGATGACCAAGCTTCTCGAAAATATCTACCGTTGTGTAAACATCGCGTTGGTGAACGAGCTGAAGCAACTCTGCGATCGCATGAACATCGACATTTTCGAAGTTATCGATGCGGCCAAAACCAAACCCTTTGGCTTTCAGGCCTTCTATCCGGGCCCCGGCCTCGGAGGCCACTGCATTCCCATCGATCCCTTCTATCTTTCATGGAAGGCAAAGCAATACGACTTCCGGACAAAATTCATTGAGCTAGCCGGCGAAGTGAACGTGGCGATGCCGTATTACGTTGTGGATCAAACAATCGCCGGCCTCAACGAGCAATCGAAAGCGCTCAAAGGTGCGAAGGTGCTTGTGCTCGGGCTTGCTTACAAAAGAGACATAGACGATCTCCGCGAGTCGCCTTCGCTCACCATCATTGAGCTTCTCAAACAGCGCGGCGCCGTCGTCTCCTACAACGACCCATTTTTCCCGTATGTAGGACGCGGCCGCCACTACGATCTCGACATGCACGGAGTGCCTCTCGACAATCTCGACCAATACGATTGCGTCCTTATCGTGACCGATCACTCCGATTACGACTACGCCCGCATCGTTAAGGAATCAAAGCTGGTAGTCGATACAAGGAATGCAACCAAGGGCATTCGGTCGGAAAAAATCGTACGATGCTGACGGCCGTGGGCTGCTGGGGGCAATGATCAGTCGCCGTCAGCAGGCGTCTGCCCGCATGACCGCTAACCGGCGTTTATTCGTGCTGACCGCTGTGTTCCCCTACCCGTCCCGGCTCGGGAAAGTCGGTATCGTTGTCATGGTCCAGGTCTTTGATCATCGGGTCCGCGAGCCTATGCGGCAGCTGATCCGCAAGATTGCTTCGCAGGTCAGGTCGCGGTGTAGAGTCGGTAGGGGATTGGCTTTCCACCGCACCCTTGCAGGAGTCGCTATCGTGACGAGTTGGCATAAGTCCTCTTCGATGGCCGTTCTGCGAAGCTAGTTGCCAATGAGCCTGTTTACTGCGGCTTATATGCCGAAGGGGATGGCTTGGGTGCCATAACTCTAACTCCCATGCCGTTCAATCGGCTGCGTGCCTGCGCTGCCTCCGGGGATTGTGGATATCGTTGAATCAGATTGCGCAGGTCGCGAATGCCCGCATCGCGCTGGTTCGTGGCCAGCTCGGCTTCGCCCTTGCGCAATTGCGCTGCCGGAACCTTGGGATTGCCCGAAAACTGCTCCAGCACCGCGTCATAGCTTTGGATTGCCGTCTTATAGTCGCCCTGGCGATAAGCAATCTCGCCAAGATAGAACTGCGCATTACCAGCAAGGTTGTCCTGAGGATAATACTTCAAAACATCGCCGAATTCACCGGCGGCCACGTCATATTTTGCGCTGTTGTAGTCGCGCAGGCCTCCCTGGTAGAGCTGGTCTACCGGAGGCGCAGGGGGCTGTGCCGGTGTGGCATTGCCGTCTGCTCCTCCGGGTGCCTGTTGCCCACCGGGCACTCCGCCCATCTGTCCACCGGCTGCCTGCTGGGTGTTCACATTTTGCAGCTGTCCCTGAATATCGTGCAGGGTCTTATCCAGCCGGGCAATGCGCGATTTCAGCTCGTCGACGGAATCGTTCAGGCTCTGCATCTGGCCTGAGAGCTGGTCCACCTTGCCGCCGCTACCTTCATTTTGTGCTTGAACTTGCTGCTGCAGAGTATTCATCGCCTGTGACATGCGGTTCACGCTGTCCGCTGTCTGCTCCACCAGGTGCTGCAGTACTCCCATGCGCTCATCGTTCGATTGCTGCAGCCGTTGCAGCGTATCCTGCAATGTTTGCACCTGCTGCTGCAGCTGAATCATTTCCTTTGAAGCGGCATGCGCCCTGGGGGCAGGGCAGAGAAGTGCAAGCGACGCAATCGCTGTGAGCTGAACTAAAATCTTTCGCATAGAAATTCCCCGGCGTTGTGCATGTCCTTACATTGAGTGTAGTCCAAAAGCAAACGGCAGCACTGCGTGCTGCAATGCTGCCGTCGCACGGGTAGGATTTAGCGGTCCACGCCGAACTGGGCTCGGCGGTTCTGCTGCCAGCACTCTTCCGTGTGCTCGGTGCAGAACTGCTTTTCCTTACCGTAGCTCACGGTGCGCAGACGGTCCGGACTTACGCCGGCATTTACCAGCGCCTGCTTGGCCGCATTGGCGCGGTTTTCGCCGAGGCTCAGGTTGTATTCCGTCGATCCACGCTCGTCGCAGTAGCCGCCAATCACGACCTTGATCCCCTGATGCTGATTCAGGAACGCGGCATCTTTGGAAATAATCGGCTGCGCATCGGGACGGATCTCATACGCGTCATAGTCGTAGAAAATGTCCTGCACGTTCTGGTGGAAGAGGGTGTCATCCATGTCGCTCTCATTCAGGTTGCTCGCAGGAGCCTGCGGCGCATTCACCGTCAGGCGTGCTGTCGCATCCGTCGAGCCGCCATCTCCGCGCGCGATCAGGTGATAGTTGGTCGATGCGGTCGGCTTCACATTCATCGTGCCTGCTGTCGCAACCTGACCCACGCCTTCAATCGAAGTATCCGTAGCATTCGTTGTTTTCCATGTCAGCACGGCGCTGTCACCAGGGTTGATCGCCTGCGGTGTCACGGTGATATCAGCGGTCGGAGCGGGCGCGGTAACCGTTGGCGGGGGCGGCGGGGGCGGCGGGGCCGCTTTCTTGTGGCAGCCTGCCATGATTACCAGCGCTGCGAGACTGACTACAGAAGCAAGATACTTGCGGTGAAGGTGTTGCACGATCTCCTCCTTTGGGAGCGAATTGTAAAGGCTCTCGAACGAGCGTTATTGCTAGCCAGGACAGGGCAGGCGCATCGAACTCCGTCTGCCAGGCAAATGAAAAAACTGCAAACTTACTTCCAACTCCAATTCGGCATGGTGTTGGCGCTGCCATGTGTCAATGCGTGTTGTTCAGAACCGTCAGCCAGCATGGTCCAGATCTGCGTAGCGCCGCCGTCTTCCCGTTGAAAGACAATGTGGCGCGAGTCTGGAGACCATGAGGGAAAATCGTTATGCCCGGAATCATGGGTCAGCTGCGTCCAGCGCTTGCTGGCAACGTCCATGATGTAGATATCCTGTCCGCCTGGCGCGCCCGGGCCGTACTTGCGGTTCCACGCAAAGGCCAGGAATTGCCCGTTGGGCGACCACGAAGGCGAAGTGGCATAGCCGCCGTCGGTCATGCGCTGCACATTTGCGCCATCCGAATCCATGATGTAGATCTGCGGCAGTCCCGTGCGCCCGCTCACCCACGCAATCTGCGCATTCGTCTTGGGATTCCACACCGGCGAAACATCCGGTCCGCGGAAGGCAGTCACGCGATGCAGACCGCCACCACTCGCGTCCGACGTAAAGATTTCCGAATCGCCATCATGCGACGAGGAGAATGCCAGCTTCGATCCGTCACTCGACCACGCCGGAGAGATCGTCGTCCCGCCCGGTGAATTGAAATTCACGGCACGGTTCAGCAACAGTGAGTACATGCGGATAGACCAGCCGTTCTTGCCGAGACTCGAAAACGCAACCCGCGAATTATCCGGAGCCACGCGCGGCGAGAGCGAGATCGAGCCCAGATGCGTAATCTGGTGTTCGTTCTCGCCGTCGTAATCCATCACCCAGATTTCTTTGTTGCCCGACCTGAAAGAGACGAAATAAATCTTCGTCTCGCAGATACCGGCAACGCCGCCCAGCCGCGTAATAATCTCATCGGCAAAGCGGTGAGCAATCGCGCGCGCATTGTCGACGCTGGCATTGTCCGAATACTGCTTGCCCAGAATCTGCGGCGTCTGCTGGTTCTTCGCGTCGAATAAGTAACCGTAAACGGACACTTTTCCATCCGCGACTCCAAGGGACCCAAAAACCACCATGTCGGCATTGGAAGGAGCAGCCGCCCAGTCAGGCAGATTGATCTCCTGCGGCGAACCCGGCATCAGCGGCGGAGCCATGCTCTTCGACACCATGTCGAAGATGCCCGCATTTTGCAGATCGTTAAAGAGCGTCGTGTCGAACGCGCCCTTCAGCGAGCCAGACTGAGGATCATTCGATGTTTGCTTGAAATTTGCAGCCGCCAGGCGAATCTTCTGTGCGCCGAGATTCGTGCCAGTGCGCACCCAGTCCTGTGCATGCGCGATCTCTAGGCCGCTCAGGATAAAAATTGCTGCAAATAGAAGGGAATAACGTGAGAGCAAAATTCCTGATTTCTTACCAATAATCATTCTTCCGTCCGGCAGAGAAATTTGCGGAAACTGGATCAACATCATCGCCCGGGCTCTTCACAATAGTACGACACCGAAAGCGAGCTTCCGTTGTATCCTCCAGGCAATGGACCATAGGAATCAACCCTCTGGACCGCTCTGAGGCACGAAGTGTCCAGACTAGGCGAGCCGCTCGACTGCGCAATCCGTATCTGGCTTGGAGAACCATCCCGGGAGACCACAAAAGACAAATACACCCTGGCTCCCGCCGGGGTGCTCGGAGAGACTTCCTGTGTCAGCCAGTTTTGCGCCGTTCGTCTGCGAATCAATTCCACGTACCAGGGGAAGCGCGAACCAAAGTCTCCCCCATTGACTGCGACGGGATTATTCCCATTTGGGTTGCTTGCCATCGATCGCGGAATATTACTTTGGGTAGCTTCGCCGTAATTCGCGCGGTTCTGCTGGTTCGGAACCGGCTGCGCATGCTTCGTCGAAGTGGGCGTGACATTCTTCTGTGGCTTCGGCTTCACCGGAGCTTCAGCCTTCTGCGGAGCCTGCTTTACCTTGGGAGGAATCTTCTGCTTTTCAGGAATCGGAATTGCATCCGGCGGAGGCGCCTGCACTGTCTTTTCCGGAGCAGGCGGCGCAGGTGCCGGACTGGGTGTCTGCGTTGCCAGAACATTCTCCGTCGGCTTGTTTTCACTCGGCAGCGGAATCGTCGGAGCCGAACTCACCAGCGTGGCCTGAATCGCACCCGGCGCAGACTCGCTGTTACCCCAGATGCCGCCATGAAACCGCCCGACGAGAAAGATATACACCACAACCAGCGCCACCACTCCAGCGTGGAGCATGAGCGAACCCACAGCCGGGCCACCAAGACGGTTCCCTTCAACTTCGATTCTTGCGCTGGTCCTCATCCTGCTACTTCACCGCAGAGCCGTTATTCAGTGGCTGCGTCACAATGCTGATATTGGTAATTCCGGCCTGCTTCACGGCATCCATTACCGAAGCGAACGCGCCAAACGGCACACGCTCATCGGCGCGCAGATAAATAATCCGGTGCGCAGGATCAGTATTCGATTCGTGCAGGCGCGAAGCGAGATCGGCAAGATTGATCGGCTGATCGCCAAGAAATACGCGCTGATCTTTATCGATCGTCAACACCGTGCGCTGCTCGGTAATTTCCTTTACCGTCTTCGTCTTCGGCACGGCTACGTCAATGCCTGACTGCAGAACCGGAGCCGTCAACATAAAGATCACCAGCAGCACCAGCACCACGTCCACCAGAGGAGTGATGTTGATTTCCGCCAGAGCGGTCTGCGTATGACCGGATCTACTTGTGAACGCCACGCGCGGCTTGCCTTTCCAGCGGATCCTCGTTCGCTCCTACCGTAAACTCTTCCATGCTGTTCAGCAGTTCGCGCGAGAAGTCATCCATGCGCGCCCCAAATTCGCGGCAGCGCGCCGTGAACTGGTTGTAAGCGATCACAGCCGGTACCGCGACGACAAGGCCAGCCGCAGTCGTGATCAGCGCCTCAGAAACACCCGGCGCCACTGCGCGCAGCGTCGCCGCGCCCGCAGTTCCCAATCCATGGAAGGCATCGACAATACCCATGATCGTGCCGAACAAGCCAATAAAAGGCGAAATCGCGCCAATGGTTGCCAGCCAGGTGAGCCGCTGCTCCAGAACTGTCAGTGCTTCACTCGAAGCCGTCTGTGCTGCCCGTTCAAGAGCTGTAATGTTCTTCGGAGGTCCATATCCACCTGTCTGTCTCCGATACGTCTCGTAAACCTCGTCAAATACATTCACCAGCGGACTGGGCTTGAATTGCTCACTGACGGCGGCAATCTCCTGCAGACGGTTCGCCTTGCGAAAAGCACGCAGGAAGCGATTGCTCTGCGCGCGCGCACGCTTGAACGTGCCCCACTTGCCGAGAATGATCGCCCACGAATAAAGACTGGCAATCAGCAGCAGCCCGAGAACAGCCAGCGCAATCGGTCCGCTGTTTTGCAGCATCTCCACAATCGCGCTACCGCTCGGAGGAGCAGGCGGCGCGGCTGCGTCGGGCTCCGCCTGAAATAAAACTAAAGCAATTGCAAGAAAAATGTGTGTCATCGCCTTGTATTAACGTTAGCAGACGCAAATTAGAGCAACCAAGTTGCCAGAAGGTGACGAAGGAAAATCTTTGTCTGAAGAACCTCTCGTAAGAAGGGTTCTCTCTTTATTCTCTCAGCCGCCACTCTCCACAAGGAGTTTGGGCGCACACTTGCTGCCAAGCGTGATCATCCGACGAACTGTTTGCTGTAACAAGACTTTTAAAACAACACTCAGCGGCAGATTCGTGTCCGAGTACAAGGACGATGGAGTATCATGGCATCCAACCTGGAAAGGAGCCTTCTATGATCGCACTGCATTCAGGCCAATGTGGACTGTGTGCCCACTTCGGTGAGCCGCACCCGGCCACCCCCACGCTCATCCGGATCCACAGCTCCAAGGATGCCTCGGAGACGTTTTTGGACGACTGCG
Source organism: Alloacidobacterium dinghuense (assembly GCF_014274465.1). Taxonomy (NCBI): domain Bacteria; kingdom Pseudomonadati; phylum Acidobacteriota; class Terriglobia; order Terriglobales; family Acidobacteriaceae; genus Alloacidobacterium; species Alloacidobacterium dinghuense. Next base: position 734,147 of record NZ_CP060394.1, read on the forward strand.
GCCATCCTAAGCACGCTCCGCTTCACTTGAAAGTGAGCGCAATGAGCGGCTGCGACGGCTTCACGCCTGCTGCTTCCGCATAACGAAACATTCAGGTTCCTCTGTTACGTATCGCCGAACGCTCTTCCTTGATATGCTGCGTTCGAGATGCTGCTCGAGCTGCGCGCAGAAAATTACGCGGTCATTGATCACGCCATCGCAGTCTTCGGCGCCGGCCTCAATCTCCTTACCGGAGAAACCGGAGCAGGCAAGTCGATTCTCGTCGATGCGCTCGCCCTGCTGATGGGCGATAAAGCCTCGTCTGAAGTGGTGCGCCACGGAGCAGACAAGGCTGTCGTCGCTTGCGTCTTTGAAGCTACGCAAGGAGCCGAGGCCATCCTCGAGACCAACGGCATCGATAGCGAAGGCCATGAAATCATCTTGCGACGCGAAATCCTGTCGAATGGAAAAGGTCGCGTTTTCATTAACAATCAGCCGGCAACGGTAGCCGTTCTCCGCCAGCTTGCGCCCGAACTCGCCCTCGTCCACGCACAGAGTGAAACGCTGGGAGCCTTCGATCAGCCACAGCAGCGCAGCCTCCTCGACCGCTTCGGCAACATCTCCGAAGAATTCACCACCGCCGCTCACGAGCGCTGGCGAGCCATTCAGCAGAAGCTCAACGACCTCGAACGCGACGAGCAGGACCGTCTCCGCATGGTCGACCTCTGGAGCTTCCAGCGCAACGAGATCGACAGCGTCAAGCCTGCCGAAGGCGAAGACGAGTCTCTCGAAATCGAGCGCCGCGTCTTATCCAACGCCGAAAAACTATACGCCGCCGCGATGAACACCCATGAGCTGCTCTACGAAGGAGCCAGTTCCGCGGAGACGGCTCTACGCGCAGCGCAAAAACAGATCGAGGAACTGGCGCACTACGATCCAAAATTCCAGGAAGCCGCGCAGCAGATCGCGTCTGCCCGCGCATCGGTCGAGGACGTAAGCGCCACCGTCCGCGATTATGCCGAGAACATTCAGGCTTCGCCAGAGCGGCTTGCCGAAATTGAAGACCGTCTCGCCGCTCTCAGCCGCCTGAAGCGCAAATACGGGCAGACTCTGGCCGAAGTCATCGCCTACGGCAAAGAAGTAGCAGGAAAGCTCAACGAAATCGAGAATCGCGACGAAATTCTGAAAACCCTGCGTGGTGACCTGAAGATTGCAGCCGACGCCTATCGCAAAGCCGCACAGGCCCTTACCGCCGATCGCGCAGCGGCAGCAAAGAAGCTCGAAAAATTAGCCGAGACGCAGATCAATGACCTCGCCATGAAAGTCCGTTTCGCTGTGACTGTCGCTCCGAATGAAGACCCCGCGCATTGGACCACCCACGGCTGGGACACGGTCGAATACCGCATCGCCACAAATGCGGGCGAACCGCTAAAGCCGCTCGATGAAATCGCCTCCGGCGGCGAAATGTCGCGCGTCCTGCTTGCGCTCAAAGTCAGCGTGGAAGAAGGCGCAAGCAAAGCGCAAAGCAAAAAGAAAACACAGGTCCCGCGCACTCTTGTCTTCGACGAAATCGATATCGGCATCGGAGGCCGTGCTGCCGAAGCCGTCGGTCAAAAACTCAAAGCGCTCTCCCGTGCGCAGCAGGTTTTGTGCGTAACGCATCTGCCGCAAATCGCTGCCTTTGCCGACCAGCATTTCCTCATCGAGAAAAAGGAACACAGCGGACGCACCAAAACCTCAGTCCGCCTGCTCGAAGCTTCAGATCGCACCGAAGAGGTTGCTCGCATGTTGAGCGGCGCCACTGTAACTGACACGTCGCTCAAACACGCCGAGCAAATGATTAAGACCAGCAGGTAATAGCATCATTTCCCTTTAGGATGGTTCTCCAACTTCGGGTTGTAAAAGAAGCCTTTTCGCAGATTGATCCCATACTCTAGATAGGCCTTCAGGCAACAGCTCATCTGCATCCAGCCGTAGCAATTCCCGTACGAGCTATCCAGCCCCTTTTGATTTTCCTTCCAGTTGCCTTCTGAAATGCTGACCAGCGTCTCTTCCGGGCCGAGCGGCTCAAACTTCATTTCGACATGCGTGTCATAGCCGCCTTCCATCGCCGTCCATTCAAAAACAATCAACGCATTGGGAACAACCTTCTTCACAGACAATGGAACATCGCCCGGATAATCCGCAAACCGCCAGATCACCTTCGCCCCATCATCCAGCGGCCCGCTCGCCGATTCGGTAGCAAAGTACTGTGTGATCTTCTTCGGGTTATAAACCGCGTCAAAGACCTCCGCGACCGGTTTCTGAATCTTTGTCTGAATCTGAAACTTTAGATCCATGGTTCCTCCTGATCTCGTTTTCCAAGACAGCCAGAATATATGTTATGTTTTTATAACATGTCAACCACAAAGAAGGAGCGCGAACGGCAGGAGGCCATCTTCAAGGCATTAGCCGACTACCGCCGCCGTGAAATGCTCGACCTTCTCCGGGACAAACCGCAGACCACAGGAGACATCTGCAACACCTTCAAAGACCTCGACCGCTGCACCGTAATGCAACACCTCGGAGTACTCGAGAAAGCAGAGCTGATCATCGTAAAGCGCGAAGGCCGCCATCGCTGGAACTACATCAACCCGTTGCCGATCAAAGAAATCTACGACCGCTGGATCAGCCGCTACGCCACCTATGCCATCGACATCCTCGCCCGCATGAAACATGACCTGGAAACACACTAACGGGGGTGCCCCAGGTTCGCGAAGCTAACCTGGGTTTGTTCACCTCCACCAAAAGCATGAGGACCCCTCACGACCGCACCTGTTACACTGCGACGCAATGCGCGTCCGCAAGCCTTCTCTTCACTTCCTTGCCACTCTCCTATTCGCCGCAACCGCACTCGCCCAGCAATCGCAGCATCTTTTCTTCCGCGTCACTATAGGCCCGGAAATCAGCGCGCCCGCATCCGGCCGCCTGCTCGTCTTTCTCGCGCCTGGAACCGGCACGAAAGAAGTAGACATGAATCAGTTCCAGCCAAGCGAAGTCTACGTTGCGGCAAAGGAAATACTGTATCTCAAGCCGGGTGAGGCAGTAGACATCGACACTGACGACCTAGCCTTTCCTGCAGCCTTCTCCAGCCTCAAGCCCGGCGACTACCAGGCGCAGGCCGTGCTTGACGTGAATCACACCTATACCTACGGAGGCCGTGGTGAAGGTGATCTCATCAGCGATGTCATCGCCTTGCAATCGTGGACGCCGGGTGAGGGAAGCCAACCATCCCTGGTCCTCAACAGCAAAGCCCCAGCCCGGCAAACCCCTAAGCTGCCGTTACCGCCGGAAGTCCAGAAAGCTGCAGACGACCACACGCAGCCCGCCGACTTCATCAGTCCATCGCTAACAAAGTTTTCCGGTCGCGAAACTCGCATCCGCGCCTGGATTATTCTGCCGCCCGGCTACAGCGACAAAGCCGAGGAGAAATTTCCCACCGTTTACTGGACGCACGGTTTTGGTGGCAATCTCATTTCCGCGAAGGCCCAGGGCCAGATGATCTACGCGCGCATGGCGCAAGGCAAAATGCCACCCATGATCTGGGTCATGCTCGATGAGTCGCTCGCCACCGGCACTCACGAATTCGCCGACTCGGTTAACAACGGTCCATGGGGCGCCGCGCTCACAACGGAATTCATCCCGTGGATTGAATCGAAATACCGCATGGATGCGAAGCCTAGCGGACGCTTCCTGCAGGGACACTCTTCCGGCGGCTGGGCGAGTCTTCAACTCCAGGTGAACTATCCGAAGATCTTCGGTGGCACCTGGTCCACATCACCCGATCCCAGCGACTTCCACAACTTCAGTCAGATCGATCTCTACGCGTCGCACGCCAATCTCTATCATCGGTCTGACGGCAGCGCGTTCCCCATCATTCGCGACCACGAAAAAATCATGGCAACCATGGAAGAGCTGGCAAAGCAGGAGCGTGTCTTAGGCGTTTACGGCGGCCAACTGGCTTCGTTCGAGTGGGTCTTCTCGCCTCGTGGGGCCGATGGTCGTCCACTCAAAATGTTCAATCGCGATACTGGCGACGTTGACCCATCCGTCATTGCCTACTGGCACGATCACTACGACCTCGCCAACATCGTCTCGACCGACTGGGCCGCACGCGGCAAAGACCTGAAGGGAAAAATACACCTCATCGTCGGAACCGCGGACACCTTCTACCTCGACGGAGCTGCCCACAAATTCGAGGCCGTGCTCAAAGGTTTTGATGCCGACCCGCACTTCACCTACCTCGACAACCGCACGCACTTCGACCTCTACAAAGAGGGCGATGACCGTATGGCGTTATTCGACAAAATAGCCGCCGAAATGTACGCAGTCGCCAGACCGGAGAAGAAATGAGTGCTGCCTGAGCGAACCCAGCCGGTCACTCCCGGGTTCGTTCAGGCCTATCCCCATACCCCCCGGCACGGTATACTGGTAGATGTGACAGCAACGACAATTGACCCCCTTACGGTTGAGCCTCGCGATGGCTCCGAATCTTCTGAAAAGCGCGTTCTCCTCCTCAAGCCCCGCGGCTTCTGTGCAGGTGTCGTTCGCGCCATCGATATCGTAAAAATCGCCTTAGAAACCTTCGGCGCACCGATCTACGTGCGCAAAGAAATCGTTCACAACCGCTTTGTCGTGAATGAATTAGCGGAAAAGGGCGCGATTTTCGTCGACGAGATTGACCAGGTCCCCGAAGGCATGCGCGTTATCTATAGCGCCCATGGCGTTTCGCCCGCCGTCCGCCAGCACAGCAAAGACCTCAACCTCAAGGTCATTGACGCCACCTGCCCGCTCGTCACGAAGGTCCACGTCGAAGCCGTCAAGTTTGCCAAGCAGGGCTACTCGCTGGTCCTCGTCGGTCATCGCGACCACGATGAGATCGAGGGCACATTCGGCGAAGCACCCGACGTGACCCAGATTGTCTCCAGCGCTAAAGAAGTAGAGAACCTCAAGGTGCCCGATCCAAATCGGGTCGCTTACCTCACGCAGACCACGCTTTCTCTCGACGAGGCGCGTGACATTATCCACGCGCTCAAGGAGAAATTTCCCAACATCATCGGCCCGCACTCGCAGGACATCTGCTACGCCACAGAAAACCGCCAGACTGCGGTCAAGAACGTGGCGCATAACGCCGACCTCGTCCTCGTCGTAGGCTCGAACAACAGCTCCAACTCGAATCGTCTGGTCGAGGTTTCGCGCAATCTGGGAACGAACGGCTACCTCATCGATAACTCTGAAGCTATCGACCCCGCGTGGCTCGAAACCGTTTCGACCGTTGCAATTACTGCGGGGGCATCTGCTCCCGAAATCCTCGTCGAAGACGTCGTAAATTATTTGCGTCAAAAAGGTTTTGGTAGCGTCGAAGAAGTAGAAGTCATGCCGGAAAACGTCAGATTTGGTTTACCACCGGAGATCGTTCAGGCAATCGCATCCGCTCCAGTGTCAGCACCTGCATCTGTTTAAGTAGGGCGCGGGTCTAAGTGTTCGACTCGTACAGGGTAAGAGTGGGTTCGGCGAGCGAGGATTTCAATCCCTCGCAGAACGTGAATATTACAAAGACGGGCTTGGTCCCGGATTGAGACTTTTTCGCAGGGCAGAATGATCGTTTTGTTGCAGAGGTAAAAACAGCTGCATAAATGCCCCAGAGTTTTTAGCACAGAATGAGTACAAGTACAGGAACAGCAAAACGCGGCACACCCAGATTCGGCAGAATCGATGCTGCCTTGGAGTCCGTAGAAGCCGCGATCAAGCGTTCCCGCGACTACATCTTTTCCATCCAGGATTCAGAGGGCTACTGGTGTGGCGAACTCGAAGCCGACGCCATGCTTGAAGCCGATTACATCTTCGTCCACCGTTTCCTCGGTACCGGCGAGGAAGCCAAGCTGCGGCGCGCCCTCACCGAGATGCTGCGCTTCCAAAATGACGATGGCAGCTGGAGCATCTATCCCGGCGGCCCCGGTAATATCAGCCTCACCGTCAAGTGCTACTTCGCCTGCAAGCTGATGGGCTGGAGTGCCGACGAGCCGATCCTGGCAAAAGCCCGCGAATGGATCCTCGCGCACGGTGGCGTTGTTCGGTGCAATACCTTCACAAAGATCTACCTCTGCGCGCTTGGCCAGTACGAGTACGACGCAGTCCCGGCCGTCCCGCCGGAGATCGTGCTCTTTCCCAAGTGGTTCTACTTCAATATTTACGAAATTTCATCGTGGTCGCGCGCCATCCTGGTGCCGCTGTCGATCGCGTACGCGAAAAAGCCATTTAGGAAAATTCCGCATGAGCAGGGAATTGACGAGCTTTTCGTAGGCGGCCGCGAGAATGCCAATCTGCACCTGAAATGGGATAGCAAGAACAAGATCAGCTGGCGTAATTTCTTCCTCATGTGGGATCGCGTTGCGCACTGGGCCGAGCGCATCCACATTCGTCCGCTGCGCTCGATAGCGCTTAAGAAGGCGGAAAAGTGGCTTCTTGAGCGCTTTGAGATGTCCGATGGCCTGGGCGCCATCTATCCAGCCATGCTCAACGCCATCGTCGCTCTGCGCTGCCTCGGTTATTCGCTCGACGATCCGCAAGTCATCCGCGCCATCGACGAATTCGAAAAGCTGGGCATCGACGAGCCTAACGGCTCCGCTGCTTGCTCCGAGCCGACCTTCCGCATGCAGCCCTGCATGTCCCCGGTGTGGGATACCGCACAGGCCGTCTATGCACTTGGCGAGGCCGGAGTGGATCGTAATGATCCGCGCATGCTCAAGGCCGCCGACTGGATGCTCTCAAAGGAAGTCCGTCACAAAGGCGACTGGGCAGTAAAGGTCCGCAACACTCAGCCAGGTGGCTGGTACTTTGAGTTCAACAATGAGTTTTACCCGGATGTTGATGATACGGCACAAGTTCTGCTCGCACTGAATAAGGTCGATAATCCCCGCGAGCGATATCAGCACGATGTCTGTCTCCGCGCCATCGACTGGGTCTTCGCCATGCAGTGCAGGAACGGCGGCTGGGCCAGCTTCGACAAAGACAACACGAAGATGATCTTCCAGCACATCCCCTTTGCTGACCACAATGCGATGCTCGACCCGCCGACTGTCGACATCACAGGTCGCATCCTGGAGATGCTGGCGATCTACGGCTACACGCGCAAAGACAAGCGCGTCGAAAAAGCTATCAAGTTTATTTACGAGGAGCAGGAGCCTGACGGCAGCTGGTTCGGCCGCTGGGGCGTCAACTACCTCTACGGAACCTTCCTCGTTTTGCGCGGCCTGGAAGCCATCGGCGTGTGGAACCACGAGCCGCAGATTCAGCAGGCAGCCGAGTGGATTCGCATGGTGCAGAACTCCGACGGAGGCTGGGGCGAAAGCTGTGGCAGCTACGACGATCCGACGACGCGCGGCGTAGGCGTCAGCACCCCCTCGCAGACAGCATGGGCCATCCTTGGTTTGCTCGCAGCCGGCGACATCCGCAGCGATAGCGTAGCCAAGGGCGTGCGCTGGCTGATAGAGCACCAGCAGAAAGACGGGAACTGGGACGAGAGCGTGGGCAAGGGGGGTGCCCGTCAGGCGATCTACACCGGCACTGGCTTCCCGCGAGTCTTTTACCTCGCCTATCACGAGTACCGGAATTATTTCCCGCTGCTGGCCCTCACAAATTACAAGCGCGCGATGGAACGCGCCGCATAGTCTCTTAGTTTTATGCTGTCATCCTGACGTTGAACGAAGTGAAACGGAAGGATCTGCTTTTTTGGTTTGAAGACAGGCGCGGCAGCGCAGCACAGAATTAGGTAAAAGCTCCGGGCTTTAGCCCGGAGAAACAAAGATCAAGAAGAAGGGCCTTCAGGCCCGGGCATTCGCCGAGCCCCTCAAGGAGGAAAATGGCTGTACCAGTTTCCCAGGCATGGACCGTAGCAACCTACGTCCTCAAGCAAAAGATCAAGGGACGCAAGCGCTTTCCGCTCGTCACCATGCTCGAGCCGCTCTTCCGCTGCAATCTGGCCTGCGCCGGATGCGGCAAGATCCAATACCCGGCGCACATCCTCAAGCAGGAGCTGTCGCCGGAAGAGTGCTTCCGCGCCGTCGAAGAATCCGGCACGCCGATGGTCTCGATCCCCGGAGGCGAACCGCTACTGCACCCGCAGATCGATAAGATTGTCGAAGGCCTCGTTGCGCGTAAGAAGTACGTCTACATGTGCACAAACGCGCTGCTTCTTAAAGAGAAGCTTCACCTTTTCAAGCCGAGCAAGTACCTGTCGTTTTCGGTCCATCTCGACGGCCAGCGCGAGCACCACGACTTCTCTGTCTGCCGCGAAGGCGGATACGACATCGCACTTGAAGGCATCAAGGCAGCTATCGCCGCAGGCTTCCGCGTCACCACCAACACGACCCTCTTCGACGGAGCCGACCCGAATTCAGTCCGCGCGTTCTTCGACGAGCTGATGGAAGTCGGTGTCGAAGGCATGATGGTTGCCCCGGGCTACACCTACGAGAAGGCGCCCGACCAGAAGCACTTCCTCGGCCGCGCCCGTTCGCGCCGACTCTTTCGTTCGATCCTCTCGAACCGCAAGAAGACCTGGAAGTTCAACGCCTCGCCCATGTACATGGAATTCCTCATGGGCAAGCGTGAGTTCGCCTGCACCCCATGGGGCATGCCCGCCTACAGCGTCTTCGGCTGGCAAAAACCCTGCTACCTGCTGCAGGACGGCTACGCTGACACCTTCCAGGAACTGATCGACACCACCGACTGGTCCAACTATGGCACCGAATCCGGCAATCCGAAGTGCGCCAACTGCATGGTCCACTCCGGCTACGAAGCCTCCGGCGTCTACTACACCTTCGGCTCGCTGCACGGCCTCATCGACACTGCCATGGCCGTCTTCTTCGACAAATACGAGGATCGCGGTGCGCTCGACCTGCTCAACGAGCCGGTCAAGCCCGTGCACAGCTTCAACCCGCTCATCCAGATCGAAACCAAGGTCAACGTCGTCGAGCAGCAGGGAACCACAGCATGACAGCACAGCCTGCACACACCGCCAATCCCGACGAGCTCGAAGTAGCCGAAGGCGCTAAGCGCGAACAGCTCGAAGGCTGGATCCCGTCCCTCGCGACCGATGAAGAGATTCATCAGGCCTTCGAGAAAGCTTTCGATTACCGCGGCGACGTCACCCTCACCCTCAAAGACGGCCGCCAGATCAGCGGCTACGTCTTCGACCGCCGCAGCGGCAAAACCCTAGCCGACTCCGCCGTTCGGATCATCCCGGCAACAGAGCGCACCAAGCTCACCATCCCGTACTCAGAGATCGCCGCATTGGCCTTCACTGGACGTGACACCGCAGCCGGGAAGAGCTTCGAAGCCTGGGTCAAAAAATACTGGGAAAAGAAAGCGGCCGGCGAAAAAGGCATCGCCATCGAACCGGAAAAGCTCGATTAATTCCTTTGCGGTCTACTTGTCAATCTTGTAAATGTTGACGACCACTGCGTGAAAAAAGATTGCAGTGACGAAATCCACGAGAGCTCTGGGCGGATCGGCAATATCGTACTTGCCACTATCGGGGTAATAGGTGAAGTGCGAGCCGTCATGAATCTGAGTGAAATGGACATTCAAAATTTGTTGCGAATTCTGATCCCAGTCCTCCCCCGAAACCGTGATGTGATCAAAGCCTGAAACATTGTCGTCGGCCATTTCCTTTTTCGGGCATAGGACATATGAATAGGTTCGATGTTCCGAAAGCTTACTGGTTCGCCACCATACACGGTCTCTGATCGTTACGTGGTCGGGCAGATTTGATAGATTTACTCCCGGCTTTTTCGCGAGTGTCGGGGCTGGTTCTGTTTTTTTCTTAACAGCAGCCGGCATCTTTCCCCAAACTCCACCTTCCATATACTTTTCTTTTCCTTCCAGAGTAGAGTCCATTTCGCAAGCGTCAAATTTTCCCGCAAAGCAATATAGGGTTCAAGGTTACGAAGGTTCAGTGTACCTGAGTAATCTGCACCAAGTGCCGTCCTTTCGTAACGGGTAAGCATAGCGAAGTAGGTCATCGGGGTGGGGTACCCATTCTTTGCAAAGCAAAGGATAGGATAACGTGGCTCTAAATCAGCCAAAGTAACACGATCAGCTCGCCAACCAACCCTTTCCTATTGCCTTCCCATAGAGCGATATGCCACCATTCCTATGGCTAAACCAGAGGAGGGCAGCATGCCAAAGTTGCGAGCACTATGGATTCGGCTCCGCGGACTCATCGGCCGCAAATCAGAGGATTTCAATGCCGAACTCGAAAGCCACCTCCAACTCCACATTGAGGACAATCTCCGCCGAGGCATGACGCCCGAACAAGCCCGCCGCGAAGCTCTGATCAAACTCGGAGGCATAGAGCAGACAAGACAGGCTTACCGAGAGCGCCAAAGCCTGCCCCCGATCGAAAGCCTGTGGCAGGACATCCGCTTCGGCCTGCGCATGCTCTGGAAAAGTCCCGGCTTCACTGTCACAGCCGTTTTAACGCTCGCCCTCGGCATCGGCGCAAACACTGCCATCTTCTCCGTAGTCAAAGCCGTCCTGATGGCCCCGCTTCCGTACAAGGACCCGAGCCGCATCGTCGCCGTATGGACAGCGAGCCCTGCACGCGGAAATCAGCCTCTTCCCAACTCTCCAGGCGACTTCGCCATTTGGAAAAAGAGCGGCATCTTCGAAGATCTCGCACCCTCCTATGACGACGAAAAAACGCTGACCGGGCAGGGTTCGCCGCAATTCCTCATCGGCTACGCTGTCTCGGCAAACTACCTCCGCATCCTCGGCGTCCAGCCGCAGTTAGGCCGCCTCTACACCGACGAAGAAGACAAGCCCGGCGGCCCAAAAGTAGCGCTGCTCAGCAATCATCTCTGGCGCGCAACCTTTCATTCTGACCCCAACATCGTCGGCAAAGCCATCACTCTAGACGGCAAGCCCTGTACCGTTCTTGGTGTCATGCCGCCGACATTCGACTACCCGCCAACCGTCGATCTCTGGAACCCGGCCGCTATGGCCCCGTCCGACTTCGACGACTTCAACCGCACCTACGTCCGCATTCTCGGACGCCTCCGCTCCGGAATCACTCTTGAAGCAGCGCAAAAAGAAATCAACGCGCTCGAAGCCCAGACTGCTCTCGCACATCCATCCACTGACAATGGCAACCGCGTCGTCCTCGCCCCCATTCGCCAGCAGCTTGTGGGTGACATCCGCAAGCCGCTGCTGATTCTCCTCGGTGCTGTCGGTCTAGTGCTGCTGATCGCCTGCGCCAACACCGCAGGCCTCGCGCTCGCGCGCAATGCCGAGCGGCAAAAGGAAATCTCCGTGCGCCTCGCCCTAGGCGCAACTCGCTTGCGCCTGCTGCGACAGTTCGTTACCGAAAACCTGCTCCTCGCCATCATGGGCGGAGCCGCGGGCATACTGCTCGCGCTCGCCGGAACACGCCTCCTGCTTCCGCTTTTCCCCAACGACGTAGCGAACCTGCAAATCCCGAAAGTGACAGAGATCCCCATCGACGGCGGCGTCCTCCTCTTCGCATTAGTCATCACGATGCTCTCGACATTTCTTTTCGGAGTGCTGCCGGTGCTCAAAGCCACACGCGCTGAAGCCAGTGACGCGATGAAGGAATCAGCGCGCAGCGCAACAGCCAGCCGCCGCTCGAATCGCTCCCGCAGCGCCATCGTCGTCTCGGAAGTTGCGATCTCGCTCATCCTGCTCACCGCCGCCGGACTCGTCGTGGCAAGCTTTCAGCGGGTCATGAACTCCGATCTCGGCTTTCAGTCCGATCACGTCCTCGCGCTCCAGGTCTTTCTACCGCTCGACCGCTATCCAAGCAACGATCAGGAAAAAAGACGAGCACTCGTCAATGAAGCCATCAGCAGGATGAGCGCCGTGCCCGGAGTGAAATCAGCCGGAGCGACAAACTTCCTGCCGCTCATCGGTTTCTGGGGCACAACCAATTTTCTGTTTCATGGACAGGTCCCGCCCAAAGACGGCCAGCTCCCCGAAGCCGACAACCGCCTCATGACTCCGGGCTACATGCAGACCATGGGCATCCCGCTGCTTCGCGGACGAGCCTTCACCGACGCCGACCGTTCCGACAGCGCTCACGTAGCGATGATCAACCAGACTTTCGCGCGGCAATACTTCAAGGACAAAGATCCCATCGGCGAAGAATTGAACCTCGGTACCGTCGACAAGCCTGACTGGTGGCGCATCGTCGGCATCAGCGGCGACGTCAAATCCTTCGGCCAGGACCAGCCCACCCACGCCGATATCTACCGCCCGTTTGATCAAGACCCATTTCCACTCGTCGCATTCGTGCTGCACACCGACACTGATCCCGCGTCGATGATCAAGCCCGCTGAACAAGCCTTGTGGAGCCTCGATCCTGACCTGCCCGTCTTCAAAGCCATCCCCATGGACTCACTCGCCAACCAATCGCTCGCCCTGCGACGCGCAAGCTCTGTGCTGATCTCAGGCTTTGCCATCCTGGCATTAGTGCTCGCCTGCATCGGCATCTACGGAGTGATGGCCTATGCTGTCACACAGCGCACGCAGGAGATTGGCGTGCGCATGGCGTTAGGAGCAGGCCGCTCTGACGTGCTGCGTCTGATCCTTGGTTTTGGCTTCCGTTTGATCCTCGCCGGTGTAATCATCGGACTGGCGGGCGCGCTCGCAACCACTAGGCTGCTCACGAGCCTGCTCTTCGAGACAACTCCATTGAATCCGCTGATCTTTTCGTCGGCAGCCGCAGTGCTGATAGCAGTTGCCGTTCTGGCTTCCTATCTACCAGCAAGACGAGCAGCCTCCATCGATCCCATCAACGCCCTGCGGACGGAATAGGGCATTCTGATAGTCGTCATTCTGACGACCGAAGGGAGGAAGAATCTCAGCGACGAAAGCGAGGATGAGATTCGCCGCCATGACGCACTCTTCGCGTTGTCGGAGCTAGAAGCGCACTTTGTTCAATATCACCGACCGCGCAGGATACAGGAGCGCAGCGACACACAAGGTCACCATCCCTTCACGCAAATATGCAGCAGTCGAAACAGAAACTCCGACGCCAGTCGCAAGGGCGACATAAGCAGCTATGCACATCGGACACTTCGGCATCAACACCAACAGTGCACCAGAAACCACGCCACCCGAAGTACGCTTCCAGAAACCGCGCCGTAGCGCTGCGGTCTTACGACCGCAGCACACATGCCCGCTCACGACTCACTCTCCGCGCAACCACACGCTGAGACATTCTTGGCCGCAACATATCGCCCATGCTCGTTCACCGAGCCGTCAGCTTCGTAGCGGTCATGGTGCCGAACCCAGTCCGTCAGGTTGTAACGAGGCCCATTCTCATTGCGGCCCTTAGGCGCAATGTCGAGATACATGTACGTCGAGACAAACTGCTCATCGCCACGCCCGTGCGTCGAATAGGTGTGGTAAATGTCGCCGCTTGAATCCTTATAGAAGACGCTGTCCCCGGAAAGCTCCTCGATCGAAGCATCGATCATGGCATAGTTATAGAAAACCTTGCCGCTCGCAATCTCTTCCAGCGTGAACGACACATGGAAGTCGTAGTTGAAGTCGCTGCCATACGAAGACACCCACTTGAACTTCCATCCCATGCGCTCTTTGAACGTTTCAATCTCTTCGAGCGGCGCCCGCGAGACTGAGACGAACGAAACATCATGGTGCTCCAGATGCGCCAGCGTTCCATCAATGTGATCGGACTTGAAAGAACACCCGACACAACCCTCCTTCCATCCTGGCCCGAACATAAAGTGCTGAACAATCAGCTGGCTGCGCCCGTCAAAGAGGTTTGCCAGCGTTACTTTTCCATCGGGTCCATCGAAAACGTAATTCTTCTCAACCCGCACCCACGGCAATTCGCGCCGCTGCTGGTTTAAAACATCGCGCAGCCGCGTTAATTCTTTCTCCCGCGCCAGCAGCGCCTTTCGCGCTGCCAGCCACTCCGCCCGCGATACGATCTTGTGGCTCACACTCATTGTTGCCATTTCTCATTCTCCTTTTATGTCGAGCGTAGGCTCGTTCTCACCCGTGGCACTGTGCCTTCGACTGTTGATTGTCGTAGCGGTCGTGATGACGAACCCACGCCATCCCGTCTGGCAACAACTCCTCTTCATCCCGCCCCTTCGGCACCATGTCAAGGAAGTGATAGGGAAGCAGCATCCCTTCGCCTCCTCGCGCGTACGACGAATATGTATGGAAGACATTGCCATCGCTATCCTTGTAGAAGACGCTCGTGCCCGTTGCTTCCTCGCTCGGAAATCCGCTCAAACCATAGTTGTAATCAAACTTGTGGCTCGCCATCTCCTCCGGGGTGAACGACACGCGATAGTCATAGTTGAAGTCTCTGCCGTACGACGACACCCACTTGAAGCCCCATCCCATGCGTTTCTTGAATGCGTCAATCTTCGCGAACGGAGCCCGGGAAATCGCGATCAGCGTCACATCGCGCTGCGCCAGATGAATCACGCTTCGATCGAAATGATCCGCCCCCATCGAGCATCGCGGGCATCCTGCTTCCCAAGCCGGTCCGAACATGAAGTGATATACAACCAACTGGCTGCGCCCATCAAACAGATCCGCCAGCGTTTCCTTGCCGTTTGGCCCATCAAACACATAGCTCTTCTCGATCTTCACCCACGGCAGCTCACGACGCTTGCGGCTCAACTCATCCCGCAACCGTGTAAGCTTTTTCTCCTCGGTCAGCAATTCCTTCCTCGCCTCAAGCCATTCTTCCTGTGAAACAACCGGGTGATCCTGCACAACTGCGCTCATACCATTTCTCCATTGGATATCGTAACTGCTACGGTTTCAAATCAAGCAGCGCCGCGCCGCTCGTTGCATCCCACCCGTCCTGCATATCCGTCGTCGTTTATCGCGCTCGCCGGGCATTCCCGGTCAAGAAGGTTACGGCTTCAGGCGCTTGTCCACGCAGCCCCGGAGCTTCGCGAAATAGTTTGTCCAGCCTTGGTTCACGTCGACGCCATCCTGAAGTTCCAGCGGTATCAGCCCCATCGCCCGATGCGAAAAGTCAAGGCGCGTCAAACCATCGACTTCCTGCAACCGAAACTGCACATGCGAGGTCGCCGCAGCCGACATGAACATCGGCCCATGAAGCTCAAGCAACTCTGGCGGCCGAATCGCCTGCACATGACCCCACAAATGTCCGGCGCCGTTACCCAGATCACGGAACCAGCGTCCGCCCGGCCATGCCTCCAGCTTCATATCGAGCAGTGGTGCATCCTCGCCACAGCTCAGCATCGGGCCAAGCTGTTCCAGAACCGTCTCAAAAACAATGTCAATCGAGGCCGCAATCTCTACCTCGCGCACCACTTCGAGCACCTGCAGATTCTGTTGTGCCTTCGGCGCTGTCGCTGTCCCCATCACTCATCTCCCTGGATAGTTCGTCTAACGTTTTGCGCGTTCGTCCACGCCCGCACGAACATTCACAAAAAAGTTGTCCCAGCCGTTATTCACATCCACTCCATCCATCAGGTGATGCGGAATCAGCCCCACCGCGCGGTGTGCAAAGTCGATGCGCGTCAGCCCGTTTTCTTTCTTCAGCCGAAAGATCACGTGATTCACCGCAGGCGCCGACATGAACATCGGCCCGTGCATCTCGAGCAGCTCAGGAGGCCTGATCGCCTGCACTGTGCCCCACCAATAACCGGTGTTGCTGCCAAAGTCGCGATACCAGCGTCCGCCCGGCCACGCCTCCAGTGTCAAATTGTGCGGCGTCTTGTCGGGAGCCTCATTGAGCGGCCCCATGTTCTCAAGTAATGTCTCCCAGACGACATCGATCGTCGCCGCAATCTCGATCTCGCGCGTTACTTCAAGAACTTCGACCTGCTCGGTCATCTTCACGCTCATTTCTCCTCCCGATTCCGATCGGTCTGATTTTCGCGGGCTATCCGCTCCGCCATCTTCTGCTCGGCGCGTATCTTGATGCGGTCGAGCTGGTGCGTCCAGAAGCGCTCAAACACCTTCACCCAGTCATGCACAGGCTTCAGCTCCTTCGCGTTCAGGCGGTAGTAGCGCATCTGCCCGCGCTTCGACACCGTCACCACGCCCACCTTGCGCAACACGCCAAGGTGCTTCGACACTGTCGGCTGCGGCATCCGCAACCGCAGCACCACATCCCCCACCGCATGCTCCCCACCATCAGAAAGCATGCCGATAATCTCCCGCCGCCGCGGCTCAGCAATCGCGTTGAAGACATCGGTGGTGGTAGCCGCTCTTGCCATGTCAAGAAATGTATATTCCTATATAGGAATATATGTCAAGTAAACGAAGAAGGATTTTTTTCTGTATCTGCTATCGAAACTGAAAGAGCCTGGACTTCTGCGAATCAGTTCTTAACGCTGTCATCCTGAGCGAAGCGAAGGATCTGCTGTTTCTCAACCATTGAATAAACCTGGGTGCCCCATCCTATCGCGTAGTTTGCGATAGGGTGGGAAAGCACATCACTTAGACTGGAAATCTCAGAAGTCTCGCGGTCCTTGGAGGTAGAAGACTCACCTAATCCGCCACCATCAACTCACCCGGCAGAATCGGCCGCGTCCGCGGCAGCAACCCAAACGCAGCCGCGATCCCAACCCCAGCAAGCACGCCAACATAAATCACCAGCTTCACCAGGTCCGTAGCGTGATTCTTAGGCAAAGTCTTCCAGAGAATCAACAACACCGTCTGCGCCAGCGTCACCGCCCACACCGAACCATAAAAGTACCGCCGCTCCGTGCCTTCACCTTTGGTCGAGCGCCGCACACGCGGCAACACACCCACCAACCCGAGCAGCAGAATCAAAGCGCAAAGAGGGAAGTAGCCATACCGATAAATCTGCATCATGTGCCAGCGCCGATTCACAACCGCATCCACCAGCCCGGCCAAATTCAGCAGCGCAAAACTCAACACCGCATTCCACGCAAAGGTGTAGCAGACCTTGCGGTACAGCGGATTCGGCCTGTCCTCATCGAAGCGCAGAATGTAAGGCGCAGGCTCCGCCCCCGGCAGCTTGCCGCGATACGCAGCAATGCCAGTGCCGACAAGCACCGCGCCCAGCCACAATAGATTCCGCGCGCTTCCGCCCGCGGCAAACAGATCAAACGTCAGCCACCCGGGAGCAAGAAAGAAAACCCAAATCCAGATCGGCCAGTGCGCCAGCCGATACAGCCGCGTATTGCGCTCGCGCATCTTCCGCTGCGCCGCATATTCCACCTTGATCGAGTAGGCCATGATGCAGTGGCAGCAGTCTTTCAGTAGCGCACAACGCAGTCAAGTGAACGTCGGGATCCATACAGGTAGGCGCGGGTTTTAACCCGCGCACCACTGTATCAAGAGACCAGCGCGGCTTTAGCCGCTGAGGTGTTTGAGAACTAAGCCCCCGGCCCCTTCGCCGCGATCACATCGATTTTGCTCACGTTCGGATCCTTCGCCAACAGCGCCTTCGTCTGCTCGCTGAAGAGCGCCTTCGCAATCTCGCCATTCAGATGTGCATCGCGCCCCGCCTCATCCGCAAAGGTGTCAAAGATGCCGAAACCGTACGGCCCGAGCCGCACCACGTACCACGTCAACGTGCCTGGTTCCTGCTCTGCCAAAGGCTGTGCCGACTTCAAAAACGCTTCTACCTCAGCCTCTTTACCCGGCTTCGCATGAACTTCCGCCCAAATTGAATACTTGACCATGTGCAATTTCTCCTGCCCATTGGATGTCGGCTTTTATGTCAGATTTGTCAAATTCTCGTCACCAGTGCAGGCGATCATCCATCCCGCTTGGGCAGCGCGCCGGCTAATAACAAAGCACCCCCCGCCAGCCCCATGTCCTTCAGATAATTTCCACCCACAAGGTCCTCCGGATGCGCCGCCAGCCACGGCACCCAAACAATCAACCCAAAGAGCAGAATCAGAATCCCCAGCAATGTCGCGGCCAGCCGAACCTTGTTGTTAAGGAAAATCGCAAGCGCCGCCACAAGAAACGCAGTGCCGGTAAAGTAAGACCACATCGGCTGCCCCGGCAGCGGAAACTTCACGGCAGCCGACATCGGCTGCACCCCGGGCGCAAACGCGGGAAAGACAAAGTGCAGCACGCCCAGCGTGGCGACCGCGATGGCGAAAAGCACGCGTCCTGTAGTAAAAACCTTGTCCCTGCCCGAATCCTTCCATACCTCAGACTGCGTCCCTGCAAACAGAAACGCCGCTCCGCTCAGCCCCAGGTCCTTGCACGCGTTGTGCAGACGACCCGGAAAAGCCCCAAAGATCGGATCCATCGCAAACACGTCACCCGGCCATTGCGCCAGCAACCGCGAGTGAATCAACAGCACAAACGAAAGAATCATTACCCCCAGCAGAAAGCCGGCCAGCCACGCCTCGCGTTTCACCGTGATCGCCACGCCGGCAGCGATCAGCGCAATGCCCACAAAGTAAGCCCAGAAAAAATGCCACGGAATCCATGGCGGCACAATCGTCGCCACAATGGTGGCAAACAGAAAATGCTGCACACCGAAAATCACCATGGGCAACGCCAGCAGAAACCGCCCGGATTCGAGCAACGCGTCAATTGCGCGATTGTCTTCGATCGCCTGTGTCCAACTCATAGCACCACCTCGCAGCTATGGAACATCGCGTAGTACCATGTCGTCCAAACCTTTGCGCCTGAGTGTGAAAGAATCTCGACCAATGGAGTGGGTGACCAGTCGGCTCATTCTTCAACCCGAACCGTGAACATGGCACCGACTCGCCTAAGGTCCAACTTTCTGTCCCGGCAGATAGTCGTCTCGACACATATGTCCACCACAGCTCGAATTTGACGTAGTGCGAAGCCAACCGTCGTAGGTATAGTGTTTCTGACGAACGCGGAATCTCGGCATAGCATTCTTCAGTCCCTAAAATTCCGGGAAGAGTTCCTCCAGGAGGAGTCATGCGAAGCAAGCAGGCAAGACGAGTGTGTCTGTTCTTTCTATTGTTCATTGCCTTGACGTTCAATCTGCGACTACTCGCGGCGTCAGCCGACGAGTTCCACGTGCCCGTCGAATACTACAAGCTGCCCAACGGCCTGCGCGTGGTGCTCTCACCCGACCACACTGCGCCTACGGTCTGCGTAGGCGTTTATTACCGCATCGGCTTCCGCATCGAACCCAAGGACCGGACCGGTTTCGCGCACCTCTTCGAACACATGATGTTCCAGGGCTCAGCCAATCTCGGCAAAATGGAGTTCATCAAGCTCATCCAGTCCAACGGCGGCATCCTCAACGGCTCCACGCGTTTTGATTTCACGAATTATTTTGAAGTCGTCCCATCGAACAAACTCGAAACCATCCTGTGGGCCGAAGCCGACCGCATGAGCGGCCTCGCCGTCACCGAAGACAACCTCAAGAACCAGCAGGGCGTTGTCGGCAACGAAGTCAAGGTCAACGTCCTCAACCGTCCCTATGGCGGTTTCCCATGGATTGACCTGCCCATGGCCGCCAATACCAACTGGTACAACGCCCACAACTTCTACGGCGATCTGAGCGACATCGAATCCGCCAAGCTCGATGAAGTAAAGAAATTCTTCGACACCTACTACGCGCCCAACAACGCAGCACTGGCAATCGTCGGCGATTTCGAACCGGCTGACGCCAAGAAGTTCGTCGAAAAATATTTCGGCTCCATCAAGCCATCGCAATTGCCTCCGCAACCCGACCTCACCGAGCCGCGCCAGGAAAAGGAAAAAGTCATCACCAAGACTGACCCGCTGGCGCCGCGCCCCGCGCTCGCCATCGCCTACCACATGCCCGACCGCAATACGCCCGAGTACTACGCGATGGGCCTCATCGAACAGATGCTCATCGAAGGCAATGACAGCCTGCTCTACAAGGAACTCGTCCAGAAGCGGGGCCTGACTGACTCGATCGAGGGCGGCATCAATCTCCTCGGCAACATGTTCGACTACGCCGGCCCCATGCTGCTTTCCGCCGACGTTCGCTACGACCCCACCACTACATCGGACACGATCCTCGCCGCCATGGACACCGCCATCAACCCGCTGCTCGAAAAGCCTGTGGACAAGCAACTGCTCGACCGCGCCCGCGTCAAGGCGCGCTCCAGTCTCTACGACACCATGACGCAATTTGGCGGCTTCGGCCTCATGGACCTGCTCTCCAGCTTCGCCCTCTTCGACGATGATCCGTCGCACGTCAATTCCATCGTGCCGGAGTTCGACAAGGTCACGCCGGAGCTGATCCAGAAAACCGCTCAGGAATACCTGCGGAAGACCAACCGCACCGTCGTCATCGTGCAACCCGCACCCAAGAACACAGCCGCCGCGCCGGCGCAGAAGCCGTAGGAGAGGAGAACCCCAATGATGAATATGACGAACAAGATCACCATCTCCACGCTCATCCTCGCCGCAGCAGCTTCCACAACCGCGTTGGCGCAAAAACAGACGCCGCCTGAAGGCGCGCCGCCCAAGGCATTCACCGTTCCGGCGCATGAAAGCTACACCCTGCCCAACGGATTGAAGATCACGCTCGTACCCTACGGCATCATTCCCAAGGTCACCGTCAGCCTGGCTGTGAACGCGGGCAGCATCAACGAAGGCAGCAATCACGGCGGAGTCGCAAGCATCACATCCGAACTGCTCAAAGAGGGAACCGAGAAGCTGACTCCCGAGCAGCTCGCCGACGAAGCCGCCCGCATGGGCAGTACGGTCAGCGTCACCGCCACCGACGATCAGACCATCGCAGAGCTCGATATCCTTTCTGAATTTGGCCCTGATGCCGTGCGCCTGCTCTCAGACGTTCTCCAACACCCCCGCCTGCCCGATTCCGAGTTGCCGCGCCTCAAGACCGACCTACTCCGTCAGATCGCCCTTGGATCGTCCCGTCCACAAGTCATCGCGCAGATGCACTTCCGCAAGATCATCTACGGCGACCACCCCTATTCGGTCGTCCTCCCATCCGATACCGAAGTGAAGGCCATCACCCTCGATGACGTGAAGACCTACTTCAATACGAATTTCAATCCCGAAAGATCCCATCTTTATGTCGCCGGAAAATTCGAAACCGGCGCAGTGAAAAAGGCCATCTCGGAGAGCTTCAGCAAATGGCCCAAGGGCGGAGCGCCATGGAAGCCGGACGTCCCCTCGCCGAAGTCCGGTCACACTCTCGATGTAACCGATCGTCCCGGCGCACCACAGTCGACGCTGATCATCGGTTTGCCAGTGCCTCCGCCTAATAGCCCGGATGCGATCCCGCTGCTGGTTACCAACGCCCTGCTTGGCGGATCCTTCAATTCACGCATCACCGCCAACATCCGCGAACAGAAGGGCTACACCTATTCGCCCTTCAGCACCATCTCGCGCCGCTACCACGACGCCTACTGGGCAGAGAACGCCGACGTCACGACGCAATTCACCGGCCCGTCGATCAAGGAGATCTTCGGCGAAATCGACCGCCTCAAAGGCGCGCCACCGGCCGATCCCGAGTTGAAGGGAATCCAGAACTATCTCTCCGGCCTCTTCATCATCCAGAACTCCAGCCGCGGAGCCCTCATCACCCAGCTGCAATACGTCGATTTCCAGGGCCTCGGCGAAGACTACCTGAAAACCTACGTCGCAAAAGTGAACGCCGTAGCTCCAGCCGACGTCCAGAAAATGACCGCCAACTACCTGAAACCAGACCAGATGACCATCGTAGTCGTAGGCGACAAGTCGAAAATCACCGACCAGCTCACTCCCTGGTCAACGCAGTAGCCAAGCCACGAACACGGGTGCCCCAGGTCTCGATTCTGAGACCTGGGTTTTAAAACCACAAAAGTGCTCTTGACTCTCGCCTCAGTAACGCTTTTACAGATCAAGAATTTGTCAGGCCCCCGGTTGCCAAGATTTCCACTAACCATCTCATTAAGAAGCACTTCCGTCACTTCCGATTTGGCGTATATTTCTTCCGGATCAGGTATTCTTAATATAGGGAATCATTTATTGCCCAAATGCGGATGCATGCGGTTTGTTCTTCATCCGCTAGATGATAGATACGTCAATAAATCTTTGAAAGTGGGTAATTTAGCGATAGTTATCGCGTAGGCGATTGAAAATAAAGATCTCCGTACAAAATAGCGGAGGGGGTACCCTCCGGAAATTGCAACCAGAATGAAAGCCTTCGTCACAGGGTCCACAGGATTCGTCGGGAGTCACGTAGCCAAGTTCCTTGCCTGCCAGGGAGCAGACCTCCGTCTCCTCATCCGCAAGTCCAGCAATCTATCGAACCTCTCAGGAATGGCCGCTCCAACGTCGTTCGACACCATCACAGGCGATCTCCTCGACCCCGAGTCGCTCCGTCCCGGTATCCGTGGCTGCGACTTCGTATTCCACGTAGCCGCCGACTACCGCCTCTGGGTCCGCGACCCGAAGCAGATGTACGCCGCCAACGTGGACGGCACGCGCGAACTGCTCCGCGTTGCCCGCGAAGAGGGCGTGCGCCGTGTCATCTACACCTCCAGCGTGGCGACCATGGGCTTTAAGACCGACGGTACCATCGTCGACGAGAACACGCCCGTCTCCCTGGCCGACATGGTCGGCCACTACAAGCGCTCCAAGTTCCTCGCCGAGCAGGAAGCTCTCAAAGCCGCCTATGATGGTCAGGAAGTAATGATCCTCAACCCCACCACCCCCATTGGCCCCGGCGACATCAAACCCACGCCCACTGGCCGCATCATCGTCGACTTCCTCAATAAGAAGTTCCCTGCTTATGTCGACACCGGCCTCAACCTGGTCGACGTAGAAGAAGTCGCCCGCACCCATGTTTGCGCAACCGACATAGGAACCCCCGGCGAGCGCTACATTCTCGGTGGTGAAAACCTGACCCTGAAGCAGATCCTCGACAAGATGTCCGCCATCACTGGCCTGCCTTCGCCCACAACGAAAGTCCCGCACGCGGTAGCCATGGGCTTCGCCTTCTTCGACGAAACCATCACCGGCCGCATTCTGGGCAAAGAGCCGCGCGCGACCGTAGAAGCGGTCCGCATGGGCAAAAAGAAGATGTTCGCCTCGTCAGCCAAGGCAACACGCGATCTCGGCTTCCGCCAGATTCCCGTATACCCGGCACTGCGCGCCGCCATCGAATGGTTCCGCGCCAACGGGTACGCTCCATGAAGCGCATCGGCATCATCGCAGCCCTCCCCGGAGAATTGAAGCCGCTGGTAAAAGGCTGGCAGCAGCGCGGCCGGATCCACATTGGCCAGGTAAACGAAGGAGAGGCCGGCGAAACCGAATACCTCGCCACCGCAGGCGGAATGGGTGCCGAAGCCGCAACCCGAGCCTGTGAATTGGTCCTGGCCGAAGGTAAACTCGACGCACTCGTTTCCTATGGCTGGTCCGGCGCGCTCTCCTGCGGACTGAAGCCACCAACAGCTTGCGTCATCGCCGAAGTCATCGACAGCCGCACCAATGAGCAATTCCGCACCGCGTCGAGCGAAGGCCAGCGTCTTCTGACGCTCGACCATGTTGCTCGGCCCGACGAGAAGCGTGCTCTCGCGCAAAAATACCAGGCTCCGCTCGTCGACATGGAAGCCGCGGCCGTTGCCCGTGTTGCTGCCGCCAGAAATATTCCCTTTTATTGCCTCAAAGGAATTTCCGACGGCTACACCGACAACCTGCCCGACTTCAACCGCTTTCTCGGAAGAGACGGCCAGTTGCAGATGTCAGCCTTCATCGCTTATTCTTTGCTCCACCCGAAATACTGGTCCGCGCTTTTGCAGCTAGGCAGACAAAGTAACGATGCAGCCCGCAACCTCGCGACCCTAGCCTCTGAGACTCTTGGCAAGACGCTGTAATCTGGTAGTAACAGTCATGTCGACATTTACCACCGACGCTCCCGCTACTGGGAGCGAAACCATCCCCGCATTCATGCAGGCCGTCGTCTACCGTGCCGTCAACGACGTGCGCGTTGAAACCATCCCTGTACCGGAAATCGGCCCCGGTGAGATTCTCATCCGCGTTCATTCCTGTGGCATCTGCGGAACCGACCTCAAGAAGATTCACACCGGCTCGCACTCGGCCCCGCGCATCTTTGGCCACGAAACCTCCGGTACCATCGTCAAGACCGGCGAAGGCATCAGCAACTTCGCCGTAGGCGACCGCGTCATGGTCTTCCACCACATCCCCTGCGGCAAGTGCTACTACTGCCGCAAAAAGACCTTCGCCCAGTGCGCCACCTACAAGAAAGTCGGCTGCACCGCTGGCTTCGAACCCTCCGGCGGAGGCTTCGCCGAATACATCCGCGTCATGGATTGGATCGTCTCCATGGGCGGCGTGCTCAAAATCCCCGACGGCGTCCCCTTCGAGCAGGCTGCCTTCGTCGAGCCCATCAACACCTGCCTCAAAGCCATTAAGAATCTCAACCTCGCCCTCGACGAAACCGTGCTGGTCGTCGGCCAGGGACCCATCGGCATCATGTTGGCCGCGCTCGCCGCGCGCACTGGAGCCAAAATCCTGACATCCGATCTCTACCCTGAGCGCCACGCCATCGCCGCAGCCTACGGTCTCAATCACCCCATCGACGCGGGCAAGGAGAACGTCATCGAAGTCGCGAAACGCGAATCCGAAGGCCGCGGAGCAGACGCCGTCATCCTCGCCGTCGGCGGCAACGCCCTCATCCGCACCGCCATGGACGCGGCCCGTCCCGGCGGCCGCGTATTACTTTTCGCGCAAACCCAGCACAGTGAGGCTATGATTGATCCGGCAGCCGTCTGCATGGACGAGAAGACGCTGCTTGGCTCCTACAGCGCTTCAGTTGAAATTCAGGATGAGGGCGCACAATTAGTCTTCGACGGCTACCGCAACGGATTCGACCTGACCCGGCTCATTTCGCACCGGTTCCCGTTGGAGGAAGCCGTCGAAGCCATTGAAGTCGCATCCAATCCAACAGCTGCGTCGATGAAAGTTTTTATTCAGCCGAATCTGAGAAAATAGAAAAGATATGGCGAATCAAATGACGGCCGCTGTGCTCTACGGGAAAGAAGACCTGCGTATCGAGCAGGTGCCCGTACCATCGGCCGGACCCGGTGAGATCGTCGTGAGCGTGGCCGCAGCACTTACCTGCGGAACTGACCTTAAGGTCTACCGTCGCGGCTATCACGCAAAAATGCTGAAGCCGCCCATCGCCTTCGGACACGAGCTGGCGGGAGTTGTCGTAGAAGCTGGAAAAGGCCTGACCGATTTCCGCGTTGGCGACCGCGTCGTCGCGCTCAACTCCGCCCCCTGCGACGCGTGCTACTACTGCAAGCACCATCAACAGAATCTCTGCGACGACCTGCTCTTCAACAATGGAGCGTATGCCGAGTACATTCGCATTCCCGCACGCATTGTCGAGAAAAACACGCTGCACGTTCCCGACGGCGTCCCATTCGAACACGCCGCTCTGACTGAGCCCCTGGCATGTGTCGTGCGCGGCCTTGAAGAGACCAACGCCCAGCCTGGCGATACAGTCGTGGTCATCGGAGCGGGCCCGATCGGGCTCATGTTCATCAATACTGCGCAGCTAGCTGGCATGCACGTCATTGCAGTCGTAAAGCGCGATGAGCAGATCGAAGCGGCCAAGGTCTTCGGTGCGGAACAAGTCGTTCAAACCACGGCGGTAAAAGACGTCGTTGCAGCAGTCCGCAGCCTCACGCCGAACAACCGCGGCGTCGACGTAGCCATTGAAGCCGTTGCCACGCCGGCGACTTGGCAGCAGGCCGTCGAAATGGTGCGCAAAGGTGGAGTCGTCAACTTCTTCGGCGGATGCGCCGCTGGCACCAAGGTTGAGCTCGACACAAATCGTCTGCACTACAACGACATCACGCTCAAGGCCAGCTTTCATCACACTCCGGCAACCGCACGCAGAGCCTTCGAACTCATCACCAGCGGGCAGTTCAATTGCCGTGAATACATTACGGGCCGCGCGCCACTATCGCGCCTCGATGAAGTCTTCCGCAAGCTGATGGACCGATCGAGCGACATTAAAACGGCCATCATCCCGTAAACTGAAAGAATCGTTCGCACCGATGATTCTCAGTGGCACCGTCATTCTGACGACCAACGGGAGGAAGAATCTCAGCGATGTAGGGGCTCCAATCTTGATTCAACCTCAGGATTAACTACCATTTACTGAAAGCGATGACCGCAAATACTGCACAAAGTGAACTGATCGAAAAAGGCTGGGCCGCGCTTCCAGCGGAATATCGCATACCCGAGAAGGCTCCGACGATTGAGGAAGCTCGCGCCTATTGCCAGCGCCTCGCGGAAACACATTACGAAAACTTCCATGTAGCTTCGTGGTTTCTGCCCAAGCGCCTGCGCCGCCATTTTCACAGCATCTACGCCTACTGCCGTATATCCGACGACCTCGGCGACGAAGTAGGGAATCGAGAGCAGGCGCTGGCGCTGCTCAATCTCTGGGGGGAAGAACTCGATGCCTGCTATCGCGGAGAAGCTCGGCACCCGGTATTCGTTGCGCTCGCCGAGACCATTCGCATCTGCGATATCCCGAAGGATCCCTTCGCCGATCTCCTCGTAGCCTTCCGTCAGGACCAGACCGTCACGCGCTTCGAGACGATGGATGACGTCCTTCATTATTGTCATTACTCGGCAAATCCAGTCGGCCATCTTGTCCTTTACGCGTGCGGATATCGCGATGCCGAGCGCTTCGCGCTATCCAATCACACCTGCTCGGCGCTGCAACTCGCCAACTTCTGGCAGGATGTAACCGTCGACTACGACAAAGATCGCATCTACTTCCCACTTGCAGACATGCGCCGCTTTGGCGTTGACGAAGCAACCATCGCGAACCGAAACTTTACGCCACAATTTCGTGAACTCATGCAGTATGAAGTCGAGTATGCGCGCCAATTGTTCACGAAAGGCATGCCGCTGATCCAGATGGTCGACCGCGAACTCGCCGTCGACCTCGACCTCTTCAGCCGTGGCGGCCTTGAAATTCTCAACGCCATCGAGCAGCAGGACTACAACGTGCTCCGAGCGCGCCCCGCCATCTCGAAAGGCAAGAAAGTCGCGCTGCTTTTCCGCGCATTAAGTGGCAAGTTCTTTGGGCGGAGCGTTGCGTGACCGTAAGTATCGATGAGGCGTACGCGATCTGCCGACAGATCGCACGCCGAGAGGCCAAGAACTTTTACTACGCCTTCGTCGCGCTCCCTAAGGCCAAGCGCGACGCCATCTGCGCAGTTTACGCATTCATGCGCCACGCGGATGACCTCTCGGACGACGAAACCAAGTCGCGAGGGGAGCGTCGCAACGATCTCGACAGGTGGCTCGCAACCTGGCATGACGCCGCGCAGGGAAAAGCAACGGACGACCCGGTATTCATCGCATTGCGCGATGCGCAGTCGCGCTTTCACATCACCACCGATCTTCTGGACCAATTGGTGCAGGGAACTGCGATGGACCTGCATCCAGCACACACCAATCATCATTCTCCCGGCAGCGAAGCAGTGCACCCGCTGCGCTTCGACACCTACGCCACCTTCGAAGACCTCTATCGCTATTGCTACTATGTAGCGTCCGTCGTGGGCCTGGTCTGCATCCGTATCTTCGAATACACGGATGCGCATGCCGAAAAATTAGCGGAGGAAACAGGCATAGCCTTCCAGTTGACCAACATCCTCCGCGATGTACGCGAAGACGCGGAGCGCGACCGCATCTATCTGCCTCTCGAAGACATGGAACGCTTCGGCGTATCCATCGACGAAATCCGGAAGCTCACGAACGGTCATCATCTCACTCTGAATCAGCGCGAGCTTCTGGAGTTCGAAGCAAAGCGTGCCGAGCACTATTACAAATCGGGTGAAGCCTTATTGCCGCTGATTGCAGCCGATGCTCGTCCGGCGCTCTGGGTTTTGATCACCATCTATCACCGCCTGCTCTGTCGTATCGAAGACAGAAATTTCGATGTATTTACCGAGAGAGTTTCTGTCCCGACGACTGCAAAGTTAGCCATACTCGCGCGTGGACTGGTTCGCACACTCGTCAACCGCTTGCGAGGCAAAAGCTAAGTTGATGTCAGAAGGAAATCGTCAGATCGAATCGGTTGCAGTCATCGGTGGAGGAGTTGCGGGACTCGCTGCCGCGCAGGCGCTTTCCGATTCCGGATACAAAGTGCGTCTCATCGAGCGTCGTCCCTATGTCGGCGGCCGCGCGTCTTCCTACGAACATCCTGGCATTGGCGAGATCATCGACAACTGCCAGCACCTGCTCTTCGGCTGCTGCACCAACCTCATCGATCTCTACCGCCGCATCGGCGCACTCGACAAACTCCACTGGTTCGACGCCATTACCATGATAGAACCCGGTGGCCGCAGAACCGTGCTAAGCCCCTCCGCTCTACCAGCACCCTGGCACGCGAGCCCCGGGTTTCTCAAGGCCCACGCCTTCTCGCTCGCCGACAAGATCGCCATAGCGCGCGGCCTCAACACCTTCATCACCGGGATCCCCGAAGATACGAAAGAGAACTTCTACCACTGGCTCATTCGTCATAAACAAACTCAAGCAGCCATAAAACGTTTCTGGGAGCCGGTTCTCTTCGCCGCACTCAACGAAGAGTTGGACAAGACCTCCGTTCACTACGCCGCAAAAGTTTGCCGCGAACTCTTCCTCCGCTCCCCCGAAGCGGGCCGCATGGCCATTCCTTCGGTCCCATTAAGCGACCTGTACGGCCACGCATTGCAATCTCTCAAAATGCGCGGAGCCGACATCAATCTGCGAGCCAGCGTCACGCGCATCGCACAAGACGACCAGACCCAACAATGGGCCATCGAAACCGAAGCAGAGCGCTTCATCAGTGACGCAGTCATCTTCGCGGTGCCGTTCGAAGCAATGGCAAGGCTCCTGCCAACGCTTCCTGCCGCGCCGGGAAAAGACGCGCTTACCGCGCACGTAAGCCAATTCAGTCACGCACCCATTGCAGCCATCCATCTCTGGTTCGACCGCGAAATCACCGATCTCGAACACGCTTCGATGCTCGACACCACCATCCAATGGCTCTTCAATAAATCAAAACTACAACCGCAGCGCCACGGCCAGAAAGGCCATTACATTGAAGTTGTCATCAGTGTCCTACGCTCCGTGATCCCGATGCAGCGTCAGGAACTCATCGACCTCGCTGTGCGAGAACTGGCTCTCTTTTTCCCCACCGTGCGCGAAGCCAAACTCCTAAAAGGTGCGGTGACAAAAGAAGTCCGCGCCACGTTCTCCGTTCCTCCGGGAATCGACAAGATCCGGCCGACTGCGCAAAGCCCCTGGCCTAACATCTTCCTTGCCGGAGACTGGACCGCCACAGGCTGGCCCGCCACCATGGAAGGCGCGGCGCGAAGCGGCTTCCTCGCCGCAGAAGCGCTGAGCAATGCCGCCGGCAGGCCGGAAAAATTCCTGCAGCCTGACCTGCCCCCTTCCGGCTTGATGCGTCTCTTTACTTGATGCGTCTCTTTAAGTGATCACTTTCGCGCCTGGGAACATCTAAGCCATGTAACACCTGAGGTGATGATGGCCCCCCAGCCGATTGAAAACTACGGCGTCATCGGGAATATGCGTTCGATTGCGCTGGTAAGCATGGAAGGCTCGATCGATTTCTACTGCTTCCCGAGTTTTGATTCACCCACTGTCTTCGCCGCATTGCTCGACAACGAACACGGTGGCTCTTTCTGCATCTGGGCCGAGCTTGAAAACCAGCGCACCAAGCAACTCTACCTCCCCGACACCAACATCCTTGTCACGCGCTTCCTCTCTGAGTCCGGCGTCGCCGAAATCACCGACTTCATGCCGATCCTCGCCGGGAAAAAAGGCGCCATCTACGCCCACCAGATCATCCGCATGGTACGCGTCATTAAAGGAGAGATACGCTTCCGCATGCGTTGCGCTCCTCGGTTCAACTATGCACGCGGTAGCCATATTGCGCGGGCAGAGTCCGGCGGCGTCCTCTTCGAACCAGAGAGCGCCGACCTACCCGGGATGATGCTGCACGCAACTGTCCCCGTGGCCTTGGAAGGCGTGGATGCTGCCGCCAGCTTCACGCTAAAATCCGGCGAGACCGCAACATTCATATTCGGCGAGGCGTCGCCCGACGTAAAAATCCTCCGGCCGAAAGCGATTGAAAACCACTTCAATCAAACATCGCGCTACTGGCGCGATTGGATCGGCCGCTCCAATTATTCCGGTCGATGGCGCGAGATGGTCGATCGTTCTGCGCTCATGTTGAAGCTGCTCTGCAGCCAGGAATACGGCTCTCTGATCGCCGCCCCAACCTTCGGCCTGCCGGAAAAAATCAAGGGCGAGCGCAACTGGGACTATCGCTATACATGGCTGCGCGATTCCGCCTTCAGCCTGTATGCCTTCATGCGGCTCGGCTTCGTGGAAGAAGCACAGGCATTTGCAAACTGGCTGCGCGATCGCCTGCACGATGACGCAGAACATGGGCCACTGCAGGTGATGTATCGCATCAATGGAGATCAGGAACTGGAAGAATCCATTCTCGAAGACTTCAAGGGATATCAGGATTCGCGACCCGTCCGCATTGGCAACGCCGCATCGAACCAGCTGCAACTCGACATTTACGGCGAGCTCATGGATGCCATCTATCTCTCCAACAAGTACGGCGACGGCATCTCACACGACGACTGGCAGGCAGTGCACCGTATCCTCAAATGGCTGAGCAAAAATTGGAACCGCCCAGATGAAGGCATTTGGGAAGTGCGCGGCGGTCGCCGCCATTTCCTGCATTCACGTCTCATGTGCTGGGTAGCCTTCGATCGCGCTATTCGGCTGGGCCGCCAACGTTCGCTGGCTGGCCCGATTGTAGAGTGGCTCACCATACGCGACGCCATCTCCGACGACATCTTCACCAACTTCTGGGATGAATCACAGAAATCATTCGTGCAATATCAAGGTTCCAGCAGCCTCGACGCGTCTTCTCTACTGATGCCGCTCATGCGCTTCATCAGCCCGGTTGATCCACGCTGGCTTTCCACCATGGATGCCATCGAGAAAACCCTGACCGAAGACAGCCTCGTCTATCGCTATGACACAAAGAGGAGTGCCATCGATGGATTGCAAGGCACTGAAGGCAGTTTCATCGCCTGTTCTTTCTGGTTCATTGAATGCCTCGCTCGCTCACATCAGTTAGAGAAGGCGCGTCTGCTCTTCGACAAGATGTTAGGCTATGCAAACCATCTGGGCCTGTATTCAGAACAACTCGGAAGCAGCGGACAACACTTGGGAAACTTTCCACAGGCATTTAGCCATCTGGCATTGATCAGCGCCGCAACCTATCTGGACCGCGCGTTTAGTGGAAGGGATAACGCAGCTTGGCATTGACGAGGCACTTACCGCGCCAGCAGCACCACGCCAACGCACACGCACAGCGCAGCCAGCCACCGCCGTCTGTCCACGTTTTCCTTGAGAAAGAGCTTGCCCGCGAGTGTGTTCGTCACCACGGTCAAGGATGCGGAAGCCGGCGCTACCAGGCTCAAATCTGCATGACTCAGAGCGAACAGAAGCGAAAAAAAGCTCACCGCCATCGCCGCCACACCGGTGAAGAAGCGGGTGTTGGTGACAACCGCCTTGATCGCCCCCGCGAGCCCCGACTCGGCCTTGATCTCATCGAGGTCGCCGATCTGCCGCATTGCTGACGCAATCAGCACGTCGCCTACCGTAGCCGCCACCACAATGCTGGCAATCATCGCCGCATTTGCCACTCCCGAATGATGCAGCGGACTCACTGGCAAACCTCCGCTGTATCGGGCGTCGTTATAGGCTTCTCATGCTCGGTGTACGACGGCCCACGCGTAACGAACCCCACTGCAGCCGTAATCAAAAAAATTCCAACCCATCGCGAAAGCGAAATCTGCTCATGCCGCCAGAAGCGCGCCAGCAGGGCAACAATCACGTTGCCAAAAGAAGTTGCAGGGAGAACGAAGGTGAGATCAGCCCACGACAGGGCCGTCAGATACGACGCAAAAAATCCAATCAACAGCACAATCCCCGACGCCACCCATGGCGTGCTCACTGCATGAAACAGTGTCGAGATGTGAGCCAGCGAAACCGGCCCAATCCTCTTCATGCCAACATCAAGAAGCGTGTCACCCAGAGGAGCAGAGACAGAGACAAACGCCAGCACCATGTATCGCCGGAATGTCATGGTGCTTCGCGTCATAGAAGAGAAAGCGGCCAGCGAGCGGCTGGCCGGAAATTACCGTTGAACTCTAGCTCTATTAGAACCAGCGATTAAACTTCAGCGCCGACAGGCTTGACCGTGTCGTTTGCCTTCTCCTGCTTCTTCTGCTTCACAATCTTGTTTCGCTGTGAACGCAGCTTCAGGAACGACTTCGCCTCTTGATACAGACGCGGCACATCGCGATTCACAATCGCCTTGCTCACCACGCGCCATGCAGCCTTCGGACGGAAGTAGTACTCGTCGTAGAAGCGGTGCACCATCTCCAGCACATACTCGGTCGGCAGCCCCGGATACTCAATGTGCGCAAGCTGGTGGCCCTCATCGTCCACCATCGCGCCATTGTTGATGATGAAGCCGTTCTCTCTTGCGAACTCGTAAAACTCCGTGCCCGGATACGCGTGCGCAATCGAAACCTGAATCGTCTCGACATCCAGACCCTTCGCAAAATTGATTGTGTTGCGAATCGATTCCTTCGTCTCGCCCGGCAATCCAAGAATAAAGTCGCCGTGAATCGTCAGCCCAAGATCATGACAGTCGCGCGTAAAGTCGCGCGCACGCTCCACTGTGGCGCCCTTCTTGATGTTCTTCAGAATCTGTGGATCGCCCGACTCGTAGCCCACAATCAGCAAGCGGCAACCGGCCTCACGCATGGCCTTCAGCGTCTCACGGTCCGTCGTCACACGCGATGTGCACGACCACGTCAGACCCAGCGGCTTCAGCTTCGCGCAAAGCTCAATCGTGCGCGCCTTCTGAATGTTGAAGGTGTCGTCGTCAAAAAAGAATTCCTTCACATGCGGAAAGAGCGCCTTCGCATGCGCCATCTCAGCCGCCACATCATCTGTAGACCGCTTGCGCCATGCATGGCCTGAAAGCGTCTGCGGCCACAGGCAGAAGGTGCACTGCGCCGGGCATCCACGCGTCGAGTACAGCGAAACATATGGATGCAGCAGGAACGGCACGTTGTATTTCGTCACATCCATGTCGCGCGCGTAAATATCTGTCACCCACGGCATCGCGTCCAGGTTGTCTACTTGCGGGCGGTCGGGATTGTGCACGACCTTGCCATCCTTGCGATAGCTGATACCCAGTATCTCGTTGAGCGGCTTGCCATTTGCAAATTCCACGGTCGCGAAATCAAACTCGCGGCGGCACACAAAATCGATCACCTCGCACTCATTCAGAGCGCGGTCCGGCGAAGTCGTCACCGGAGGTCCGACAAAGGCAATGCGGATCGAAGGATTGGCGCGCTTGATCGCTTCCGCCAGCTTCTGGTCACCCGTCCAGCCCGGTGTGCTGGTGAACAGCACGAGAAACTCATAGCCCTTCGCAATTTCGATCGTTTCCTGGGCCGAAACGTGGTGCGGAGGCGCATCCAGCAGCCGCGACCCCTCCAGCATGCCGGCCGGATAAGCCAGCCATACCGGGTACCAGTACGACTCAATCTCACGCGTGGCCGGCCAGCGAGAGCTGGCGCCACCATCAAAATTCTCAAAGGAAGGCGGGTTTAGAAATAGTGTTTTTAGAGGCATTTGCGTATACCTAAGTGTAACATCCGGAGCAGCTTTTAGCCGTTCCAGGGTGCTCTTGCAGATACCCTGCGGAGCCTGCGCACGAGGTATACTCAAAGAAAGCAATTACTTACAAAGATGGCGAAAAATGCGTTCGGGTTCGATTATTTTGGCCCCGATTTCGCCCAGTCCTCAATGCCACCAGTTGACCGCAGCAGACTGAGTTCAGTCCGCAGAACCGCATAGTTTGCATCCAGCACATCCTCATACCGCTCGCGCTCCTGGATGCGCGCCAACTGTTCATCCTTCGGTGTCAGGATAGGGGCGTTGGGCGAGCCGCTCCCATTACTCAACTGTGTCGTAATCGCGTCCAGTTGCTCTTGCGCCAGCTCCGCCTGCAGTTGCACCACCCGCTGCTGCGCTGTCAACTCGTTCATGCTCTGTTGCAACTGGTGAATCTGCTCGCTTGCAAGATCCCGCGCCTGGTCGGCCTGCGCTGCTGCATGCGCCGCATCGGCGGCGGAACGCCGCTCTCTGGCCTTGATCGCAGCGTCAAAAAGCGTGACCTTGATCTGAATGCCGATATCGAAGTTGTTGTACTGGAAGTGCTGATAGTACTCGTTGTAGTTATTGAATTTTGCAAACAGGCTGTAGTTGCCCCCAGCATAGAATTGTGGACGGTAGATCTGCTGCGAATCGCCAAAGGCAACATACTGCTTGGAAACCGCATTGGCCTGCGCTGCCTGTACGCTTGCATTCTGCATCATCACTGGGCTGGCTGCCGGCTCCGTGGGGTTTTGAGGAATCGCAGGAATGCTATTCGAGCTGGTGACAAAGCTCGTCGCCGGAAGGCCGGTCAGATGGGACAGTTGCTCGCGCACGACCTCAGCATCATTCTGCGAATGAATCCGCCTCAGATCGATTTGCGCGGCAGCCAGTTTTGCCCTGGTCAATTCCATCCGGTTTTCTACTCCGGCCAGCACCCGTTCTTCCTCAATGCTTACCAGTTTCTCGGCAGCCTGCTTTTCCTGGTCGAGGGCGGCCACCGTCTGTTGCGCTCGATCCAGCCGGATGTAATCGAGCGCAGTATCCAGAATCACCGCCTGGCGGGCGTCCTTCAGACTAAACTCTGCGGCGTGCACTGCCGCGCGGGCCGAGCGGATATAGTCCGGCTGCGAAAACGTGAACAGCAGCGACTGTGAACTCACATTGAAAACCGAGGGTTCGCCGAGAGGGAAACCGTAAGAATACCCGAGGCTTGAGCCGAAATTGAGGTTTGGAATGTAGGCGTCTTTCGATTCCGTCAGCCCGGCGGCAGCCCGCATCAAATCCGCTTGCGCCATGCGCACCGAAGTGCTGTTTCGCAGCGCCAGATCAACCACCGTATAGAGTGAGACCTGCGCGCCCGCGCTCAAGCAAGAGAGCACGCCAAGAGCGCTCAGAGCCATCCATCTGCCGTGTAGTCGGCTCACCCCGAACCACCTCGCAATAAACTGCAAACCCTGATTCTATTCGTACCGGAACGAATTTCAGTTTCTCTGTTACCTGCCGCTGTTTGTAGCTGCCTGCGAACCAGCCTGGTAATCCTTGGCCAGTTCCACCGCGGCTGCAAATTGCTGTTGTGCGTTAGCAGCATCGCCCAGAGTGGTCAACAGCTTCCCAAGCTGAACATGCGTCTGAAATGCCGGCGCATCTTCTGACTTATTCGATGAAGCCAGATACTGCTCCAGCAATTGCCGCGCAAAAGGCAGATCGCGGTTGGCGCGGATCAACACCGACGCCCCATCCGCGGAAGCCACGCCATGCTCCGTATCCAGGGCCGCCCCTCTATGCACTGCCTGAATCATGTCCTCATAGCGCTGGCGCTTGCGGTAGAACGATGCCAGATCCATCCACGCATCGGCAGGATCCCTCGATCCGGCAATCGCAGCCTTGTACTCCTCTTCAGCCCGCGCATAATCTTTCTGATTCTCGGCAATCCGCGCGCGAATATAGTGAGCTCGATCCGGAGCAAACGCATCCAGTTGCTGTGCGACACCTACGGCCTTGTCCAGCCCGCCGCCTACGATTCCCGGTGCGTCGACGTAAAACTCGCCAAGATCCGAAAGAGCATTGGCATTGTGCGGGTCCAGTTTCGCCGCCGTCTCGAATTCCACGTGAATCTGCTTCGCCATCTTGAAAGCGGTAAAGAACGCCACACGATCCGCCTTCTCCCCCAGCGCCCGCGCCAGCCACAGGTGATAGCTGCTGTTATCCGGCATCAGCTTCACCGCCGCCTGGCATGCCTTGATCGCGTCGCTCCAGCGCTGTTCCTGCAGATAAATCCGGCATTGCAGGTTGTGCGCTTCCGCGTTATGCGGATCCTGTGCCAGCACCTGTCCCAGCGCCTGCAGGCCATGATCGGCGCGTCCTTGCGTCAGGTCGCCGCGGACTGCCTCCAGAAGCTGCGAAGGTGGCACATTGGCGCAGGCCACGCCAGTCGCACCTCCGAGAAGAACAAACAATACGATTCGAGCAACCACGTGCATTACCGCACAATCCTCACAGCGACACCCTCGCTGATTGGCTGTCCGTTTGTTGACCCCAGAGCAACGACATCGCCCTCGTGAAGGCCGGAGACGATCTCAACTTGCGACAGGTTCAGCGCGTTCACCGTCACAGGCGTGCGACGGAGCGTTCCATTGATCACCCGATACACATACGACTTTCCCTGCTCCGTGTGCAGCGCATCGCGCGGAACATTCAGTGCATCCGGCGTATCTGAAGTTGTCACCGCGACAGTTACGTTTGTATTGGGCAGCAGTTTGCCGTCCGCATCGTCAATCGAGATCAGCACCTGCCCCACGTTGCGCGTTCCATAGGTGATGATCGTCGAAGGAACGCGCTCCACGTGACCATGCCACTCTCGATCCGGGATTGCGTCCCAGCGGATAGCGATCGGCATCCCCTCGCGGATCTTAGCAATCTCCGGCTCATCAAAATATGCGCGCACCTGCATCTTGGTCAGGTCAGCCATCTGCAGCAACTTGTCTCCAGACTGCACATATTCAGACTTCGAAACCGGAATTGAATACAGCGTCCCTGCAAACGGAGCCTTTACGTTTGCCTGGTTCACAACTTCCTGTGCTGCGGTATATCCAGCCTGCGCATCCGCCAACGCGGCTTTGGCATGGGCAATGTCTGCCGAGTCATAACGCCCGGACTTCCTCTTCTCAAGCAGCGCAAGCGAATTGTTCGTCGCAGTCAGGCGATCCTTCGCTGCAGCCACTTCCGCCGCCGAAGCCGCCCCCTGCGCCTGCAGCTTTTCAAGAGCGGCCACATCGCGCTGCGCCTGGTCCCGATCCATCTGTGTCTTCGTCAGGTCACCGTTCAGCGACAACCGTTCTTCCTGCGTGCCGCCATTCATCGTTGCATCATAGCTGGCCTGCGCGCCCCTGAGCGCGGCAATCGCTGTTGCCAGCTTTGAGAGCGCATCCGTGTCATCCATCTGCAACAGCAGCTTGCCTTGGGTGACCTTGTCACCCTCATGCGCGTAAATCGACTTTACGATACCCGGAAACGGCGCATGAGCCTCAAAATACGAAGCCGGCTCAACCTTGCCATTCGTCGACGTCGTGCTCTTCAGGCTGCTGCGCTCCACCTCAGCGGCGCGTATAGGCAGCGTCGTGCGCGTAGCCAGATGCACAAGATAGAAGACCAGCGCCACCGCCACCGCCGCTCCCATCCAGATCCACTTCGTACGATTCGTCGTTGTTCCTGCTCTTGCCATCCTGCAACCGTGAGTCAGTATATAAGACTCAATGAGATGTACATCCGCATCAGGAAATATGCCCGCATCCAGCGGACGCTCGCGCACGCTGCCCTACAATAAATGCATGGCACTTTCTGAAAGATACACGGACGAGCACGCAAAAGCCGGGCTCGACTTTTCCTTTCCCGCAATCGAGACCTGGAAAAACCAGTTTCCCGGCTACGAAATCCTGATCGACGATCCCGAATTCACCTCTGTCTGCCCCAAGACCGGCCTGCCCGACTTCGGCGTCATCACGCTGCGCTACATGCCCCGCGACCTCTGCCTCGAACTCAAGTCCTACAAGGAATATCTCTTCAGCTATCGCCATCTCGGCATCTTTCAGGAGAACGTCGTCAACCAGCTCCTCGACGACGTTGTGAAAGCCTGCGATCCCATCTGGGCCGTAGTCAAAGGCGATTTCCGCCCACGCGGCGGCATCTCGACCACGGTCGAAGCCCGCTGGCCCCGCCCGAAAACCGACCAGCTATAAAAAGAATTGTCATCCTGAGCGGAGCGCGAAGCGCGGAGTCGAAGGACCTGCTTTCTTCCAGCAGCACGAAAACGGGTGCCCCATCCTGAAGAAATCAGGGTGGGAAAGCACAACTCTAAATAAGCCGTCATCCTGAGGAGCAGTGCGACCGAAGTCGAGGACCCAGTCGCAAGGAAAGAGTGGGAAAGCAAGGTACCGCCCAAACCACCATCAAGCTGATATCATGCGACACACCGCATGACAGCGCATCTTCAGCGAGCAAATCCCTCAGCCGCTCAAACCGCCGGCATCGCGCTGTTCCTGCTCACCTGCCTCAATCTCTTCAACTTCATCGACCGCTACGTCCTACCCGGCGTGCAGCCGCTCGTGCAAAAAGAATTCCACGCCAACGACGCACAGATGGGCCTGCTCACCTCGGCCTTTTTCTTCACCTACATGATCGCCGCGCCGCTCACCGGATGGCTCGGCGACCGTTTCCCGCGCCGCCCGCTCATCGTCGCCGGAACGCTTCTTTGGAGCGCCGCCACTCTCTTCACCGCAACTGTCCATAGTTATGACACGCTGCTCTTCCGCCACGCCATCGTCGGCATCGGCGAAGCGACTTTCAGCATCTACGCGCCGGCGCTTCTCGCCGACTACTACCCGGAAATCGACCGCAACCGCGTCCTGAGCATCTTCTACATCACCATTCCGGTAGGAGCCGCCCTTGGCTATTTAATGGGAGGCGTACTCGGCCAGTACTATGGCTGGCGCATGCCTTTCTACGTTGCCGCGGCGCCCGGCGTGCTCATCGCCGCCGCCTTCTGGTTCTTCGTCAAAGAGCCCGCGCGCGGAGCCGCCGACGAACTCGCGCCCACCATCAACCGCGCAACCATCTCCGGATTTGCCCACAACCCCGCATTCTGGACAGCAACCCTCGGCATGGCGATGTGGACCTTTACCGTCGGAGGCATCTCCACCTTTCTGCCAACGTTTTTCGTCCGCTTCGCCGGATACTCCCTCGCATCAGCCGGATTGATCAGCGGCGCCATCACTGCCATCGACGGTCTCCTCGGCACAGTCGCCGGCGGATGGCTCGGCCAGCGCTGGCTCCGCAAGAATCATCGCGGCCTCTATCTCCTCTCCGCGTGGAGCATGCTCATCGCCATCCCCGCCGCTGCCGCCGCAATCTTCGGCCCGCGATCTCTCCTCATTCCCGCCGTCTTCCTCGCCGAATTTCTTCTCTTCCTCAACAACGGACCTCTGAACGCATGCCTCGTAAATTCGGTGGCCGCCCCCATCCGTTCTACCGCTCTCGCCATCAATCTCTTCATGATCCACGGCCTGGGCGACGCCTTCTCGCCGCGCCTGATCGGCCATATATCGGATAGGACCTCATCCTTACGCATCGGTCTCGGCGCCACCCTCGTCTCACTGGCCATCGCCAGCCTCATCCTCTTCACCGGCTCGCACTTCGCTCCGCTCCTGCCCGAAAGCGAAGACACCCGTCAACTCTCACCAATTCACTAGCCACCATCGACGCGAGCGTCCAGATGCTGTCATCCTGAGCGAAGTGACCGAAGGGAACGAAGCCTTGCAGAGCAAGGCTGCTTTTCCCTTAAGCATCAGCACGAAAACGGGTGCCCCATCCTGACGAAGTCAGGGTGGGAAGGCACACCCCCAACCCAGCCGTCATTCTGAGGAGCAGCACCGGGGCCCCCCGGCACGCGCGCCTTTCGCGTGACGGGGTGGAACGCGACGAAGAATCCCAGCGGATGACATGAGCCACAATGACAACCACCCAACGAAAACCCTCCCATTCATAGATACTGAAAAGAATGCGCATCATCGCCATCCTCCTCAACTGGCTCATCGCCCTTATCTGGACATGGCGTTCCACAACCGCCCGCCGCAATCTCCCCAAGCTCCCCAACCTACTCAACGAGTCCGACTCGAACCAACCAGCAACAACCCCGCAGATCACCGTCATCGTCCCCGCCCGCAACGAAGACCAAGCCATCGAGCAAACCCTGCGCTCACTGCTCGGACAGCAGAACATCACCCTGGAAATCCTGGCCGTCAACGACCGCTCGACCGATAGAACTGGCGAGATCATGGACCGCATCGCCGCCGAAGGCCTCGCACAGAACAAAAGCATCAGCATCATCCACATCAAGGAACTGCCAGAAGGATGGCTCGGCAAAACCCACGCCATGGCTCTCGCCGCGCGCCAGGCCTCCGCGCCCTGGCTGCTCTTCACCGACGGCGACATCTTCTTTCGCGAGGACTGCCTCAGCCGCGCCCACCTCTATGCGGAAAGGGAAGCCGACCACGTCATCCTCATCCCGACGCTCATTCACAAAACATTCGGCGAGCGCATGATGCTCTCCGCCATTCAGGCGCTCTCCTTCCTGGCAACGCGCCCCTGGAAAACCCGCGATACCAAAAGTCGCGAGGCCGTTGGCATCGGAGCCTTCAACCTCATCCGCAGCGACGTCTACCGCGGCATCGGAGGCTATGAAGGCCATCGCATGGAGGTCTGCGAAGATCTCAAACTCGGCTACCAGGTCAAGCGCAACGGCTACCGCCAGCACGTCGTCCTGGGACGCGATCTGGCCCGCGTGCACTGGGCCTCCGGCGCCTTCGGCATCGTCCGCAACCTGACGAAAAACGTCTTCGCCGCCTTCCGCTTCCAGCCTGCACTGCTCCTCGCCGCGAGCCTCTTTGTTGCCACCTTCTGCCTTACCCCATTCTGCGGACTCTTCGGCCCATGGCAAACCATCGCCGCCAGCCTCCTCGCCCTTGAAGCTGCCCTCGGAATCTACCGCTGCTGCGAACGCCACATCAGCGGCATCTCCCCCGTCTATGTGCTCCTGCTTCCCGTGGCAACCTGCATCATCGTCTACATGATGTGGCGGTCAATGATCGTTACCCTGGTCCGCCGCGGCATCGTCTGGCGAGGCACCTTCTACCCCCTAGCCGAACTCCGCAAAAACGCCGGCCCCCTGCGCTGAACTTTGCCATCACCATCAACTCCGCCCCTAAAGATGTCATCCTGAGCGAAGCGCATAGCGCAGTCGAAGGACCTGCGGCTTCTAATCAGAGGCACGAAAAAGGGTGCCCCATCCTTTCGCGCAGTTTGCGAAAGGGTGGGAGACCGCAGTGTTAAGACAACCACCGTCATCCTGAGCGAAGTGACCGAAGGAAACGAAGTCGAAGGACCCGCACGAACAAAGTTCGTGCGAAGCCTTGCAAAGCAAGGCCCGTCTTTCGGCAGCATCAGGACGAAAAAGGGTGCCCCATCCTTTGCAAATCGGGTCCCCGGCACGCGCGGGTTTCGCGTGATGGTGTGAGAAGCAAAGGGTGGGAAAGCACACCCCCAACCCAGCCGTCATTCTGAGCGCGCAATCCGCGCGAGGAATCCATACGATGCCCGCAAGTTACGATTACACCCAGCAATCTTCAGCCAAGAAAGAGAAATCAGTAGGGGTGCCCCATCCTTTCGCGCAGTTTGCGAAAGGGTGGGAGACCGCAGCGTTAAGACAACCACCGTCATCCTGAGCGAAGTGACCGAAGGAAACGTAGTCGAAGGACCCGCACAAACAAAGTGCGTGCGAAGCCTTGCAAAGCAAGGCCCGTCTTTGCCAGCAGAGGCACGGAAACGGGTGCCCCATCCTTCGCAAAGCGAAGGGTGGGAGAGCAGTATGTCGAAGTATTGAATATTTGTTCCGGTAGTGGCTGCGTGAGAGGATTGGAGTCGTGCCGTGGCCCAAATCAAAAGCAAAACAGTCAGTTATAGCTTTTGTTCTGGCGCTCCTGTCGGCAATCTGTGTGCTTCTCCAGATCGCTACAGAATCATTCAATCATTTCTACTTCGCTCCGCATAAAGCCTACCCATACCCGTATCTAACCGTGCGTAGTGCTCAGGTAGTTCACTCCCTCGAGTGTGGGCTTACATTCATTGGAGTTTTTGTGGCTTCTTTCGTGATGCAGCGTGTGCTTACGAGGCAGAGATCCCGCAGGGCTTGAAGCAGCACCACTCAATGCGCCGTCTGAAACACACTCCGATGCTTCCCACTCTTCAAAGCCGGATCAGTGAATGCCGTCCGCCCATCCTCCGCCGAGAATCCATGTAACAGCGCCGGATTGGGCCGAAACTTCTCCGCGCCCCCATGAAACTGCCGCGCATCACTCAACAGAATCTCCGCCCGTCCGGCAAAAGGCCGAACCACGCCGCGAACCTGAATATCCCGCTCCCGATACTGATTCAGATCGCCAACAGTTTTTCGGTCCCCGTTCGCGCTCATCACCGTAAACCGGCACTTGTCATCCGGCGTCTCAGGACTGCAGACATCGAGAAACCGCGTCCCATCCGCCAGCTCCACCACGTCATAAACGTGCGCAGATACGCAGATGTCTTTGTTCTGGTGCGCCAGCGCGTCTTCCGGCGAATAACAAGTTTTTCCGGCCCACGAAGCTACCGGACAC
Organism: Alloacidobacterium dinghuense; assembly: GCF_014274465.1. NCBI lineage: Bacteria > Pseudomonadati > Acidobacteriota > Terriglobia > Terriglobales > Acidobacteriaceae > Alloacidobacterium > Alloacidobacterium dinghuense. Next base: position 776,626 of record NZ_CP060394.1, read on the forward strand.
AGAACGGCCAGACACAGAGTGAGCGTTCGTATGAACATTTTCCCGATAAGCCAAGTTAGGTCAAGCGCCAAAAGAGGAAAAGATTACGAAAGGCAGAGGCGCGAAAAGACAGGTCAAGAAAATGCGCTAAGACCCGCGAAAATGACACAAATTGTTCCCTTAAACAGCCCTTTCGCGCAACATTTTTCCTAAGCCCTGCTCTAAAACGCCTACTGAAGCAAGAAAATCGACCTTCCTTCCTATGCTGGAGCCCAGAGCATACCGATTGTCCTGCGCAGCAGGACGGCGGTGGTGAAAGAGCGGGGCTTCAGCCCCGCGTCACGGGTTCAAGAAAAGGGGCTTTAGCCCCGGGCCGTTTCCCCCTGTCAAGAGGGCAATCGCAAAAATACTTTGCAAGCCACAGACAACAAACCACTTAAAGCAACCGAAAATTGGCGTGTTATTTCGCGAAAGCTGCTATTCTAAATATAAGAAGAAAAAGCCTGCCCTGCGGCAGGCTTTTTCATTTCCGGGAGAGAGGATCCCCGCTAAGTTATTGAAAACACTAGAAACCACTTAACCCGATTAGAATCAGCGGCATAGCAGGGGATGATCCCCTCGTAAACGATTGAAAATAAAAGAAGGCGATTCCTGGAGGGAGGGGGAGAGGGGGAGGTGGCAGGGCGAACTGCATGCCCCACCAAGCCCAAGATCACCGAACTCCGACCAGTTCCTCTTTCGGCGAACCCTTGCCGTAACGAGTCTTCACATACTCGTCGAGGATCTTCTGGAAGTCCTGAACAATCGTATCGCCACGCAGCGTCGTCATCAATCGCCCATCGACGTAAACCGGTGCTTTTGGTTCCTCAAACGTCCCCGGAAGCGAGATGCCGATATTGGCATGCTTCGATTCACCCGGACCGTTGACCACGCAGCCCATGACGGCGAGCTTCAGCTCCTCAACCCCCGGATAGCGCTCGCGCCACGAAGGCATCGAGTCCCGCAGATAGTTCTGGATCTGCTGGGCCAATTCTTGGAAAAAGGTCGAAGTCGTCCGCCCGCAGCCAGGGCAAGCCGTCACCTGCGGCGTAAAGCTCCGGATGCCCAGCGACTGCAGAATCTGTTGTCCCGTAAGCACTTCCTCCGTGCGGTCGCCGCCTGGTTTCGGAGTCAGCGAAACGCGAATCGTATCGCCAATGCCCTTGAGCAGCAGGGGCGAAAGCCCGGCAGTGGAGGCGACGATACCCTTCATCCCCATCCCGGCCTCGGTCAGGCCCAGATGCAGCGGGTAATCGCAACGGCTGGCGAGCATCTCGTAAACATCAATCAGGTCGCGAACGCCGCTGACCTTGCCGCTGATGATGATCTTGTCGTGCCCGAGACCATAGCTCTCGGCAGCAGCAGCCGAATCCAGCGCGCTGCGGCACATCGCCTCCATCATTACGTCGCGGGCGTCGAGCGGATCGGGCCGCTTCGAGTTCTCGTCCATCAAGCGCGTCAGCAGCGCCTGGTCGAGCGAGCCCCAGTTCACGCCAATGCGGACTGGCTTGTTGTTTTCAATCGCGCACTCAATCATCGTGCGGAAGTTGTCGTCGTTCTTGCGTCCAATCGAAACGTTACCGGGATTGATGCGGTACTTGGCCAGCGCCTTCGCGCAGTCCGGATACTTCTTCAGCAGCAGGTGCCCGTTGTAATGGAAATCGCCAATGATCGGAACATGAATGCCCAGCTTCGCCAGTCCTTCCACAATGTAAGGAACAGCCTTGGCCGCCTCGTCATTGTTGACCGTCACCCTCACCAACTCCGACCCAGCCGCGGCGAGCGCCGCTACCTGCTGAATCGTCCCCTGAACATCGGCGGTATCGGTATTGGTCATCGACTGGACGATAACCGGCACGTCCGAACCGACCCGAACATGGCCGATCCTGACCGTGACGGTCTTCCTGCGCTGTATTTCCGGCATAGATTTCCTCATAACCATTCTACTAGAGAGACTTGTCATCCTGACGCTGAACGGAGTGAAGTGGAAGGACCTGCTTTGCCTCAGAAGTGGTACGAAAAGAGATGTTCCATCCTGACTAAGTCAGGGTGGGAAAGCGAGAACCCTATGCTTAAGTCGTAAGTACGACGGAGTTAAGAGCAGAGCACAACCGCAGCGCCATCAATCGAGTCGTGATAGACCGCAGCCAAAGCCTCATTGACCTGATCGAGCGAAAACAATGTAGTCCGAGGCAGAATTCCAATCTCAGTAGCCAGCTTGACGAAGTCGCGCGCATCCTGCCGCGTCATGTTCGCCACGCTCCGCAGCTGCCGCTCGCCCCAAAGCAGTGAGTCGTAATCAAACTGAGGCATCCGATCGAGATGAATAGCATTGATCGCAACAATCCCGCCCTTCCTCAGGGAAGCGAGCGCCGCAAGAACCACATCGCCGCTGGGAGCAAACGTAACCGCTCGATCAAGCTGCACGGGAGGCCGCTCCGTAGCCTCGCCCACCCAGACAGCTCCCAACTCGTGCGCCAGTTTCTGATGCGAAGCACCGCGCGTAGCCACGTAGGCCTCGCAACCCCAATGCTTCAGAACATTGATAGCCAGATGCGCCGAAGCCCCAAACCCGAACAGCCCAACACGATCCCCCGGCTCAACCTCCGCTACAAGCAGACTCCGAAACCCAATAATCCCCGCACACAGCAGCGGGGCCAGATCCTTCGCTGCGGCCTCTTCCGGCAATGGAATGCAGAAGTCTGCGCGCGCAATCACATACTCGGCGTAGCCGCCATTCACCGAGTAACCGGTAAACGTGGGATGGTCGCAGAGATTTTCCATCCCCTTGCGGCACAGCAGACAAGTCCCATCGACGCCACCAAGCCAGGAGACGCCAAGCCGCTCACCAATCTTCATTCCGAAGACATCTGCACCCAATTCTTCGACACGCCCTACAATCTGATGCCCCGGAGTGACCGCCGCCAGCAGCGGCTTCAACTCACCAGTGGTGATATGCAGATCCGTCCGGCAAACGCCGCAAGCCTCGACGCGAAGCAGAACCTGGCCCGGTCCCGGCTCCGGTACAGGCAGGTTTTCAAGATGAAGTGGATTCTGTTCAATCGGAGCAGGTTGATAAAGGACAGCGGCTCGCATTCCTCCGATTTTAGCGCCCGATCAACAACCGGACTGCCTGCGTGAAATTCCGTCCGGAAGTGAGACGCACACCATGTTGCATCTCGATCTCATAGGTGCCGCCAGCCAAGGGATGCACGGCAAGAATCCGGCTGGCATTCACAATATGCCGCCGATGAATCCGCAAGAACTTATGAGGATCAAGCCGCTGCTCGATCCTGCTCATCGTCTCGTTCAGCAGATGGGTTTTGTTTCCGCAATGCAACTCAATATAGTTGTCCGCCGATTCGATCCAGTTCACCGAGTCTGCTGAAACAAACTCGTGGTGATTCGTCTTCCGAACAACAAACCGCTCCGGCCCAGCCGGACGGTAATTCGCAACCAGCTTCTCCAATTGCGCTATGATTTCTTGCTGCCCGTCCGAAGCAAGCCGTTCGCGCGCGCGATAAGGGCACGCTGCAAACGATCTTCATCGAACGGCTTCAGCAGATAGTCGAGCGCATTCAGTTCAAACGCCTCAATAGCATGCTCGTCACATGCCTGGACGGAAATTGTCGCAGCAAGGACATACAATGAGGGCTAAAGATCAGAGGACCAATTGTTGCGCGGCAGCCCGAAAGCCCATTCCAGTTCCAGGCCTGTTCCTTTCGTCCCAATGACAGTCGCAGGTGTTATGAGCGGCACTTCCGCCGACGGCATCGATGTGGCGCTCGTACAAATCCGGCCCAAAGGTAATGGCCTGAAACTAGAGCTGATCGGTCATGAGGCATTTCCATTTACGCCTGTTTTGCGCAAGGTAATTTTGTCTGCAATGGACGCAAAATCCACGTCCACGGCCGACCTGGCGAGGCTCAACTGGCGGCTCGGGCAGGCCTATGTGGAAGCGCTTCGCGCAACGGTGAAGCGCCATCCCGTCAACCTGCAACTCATCGGATGTCACGGACAGACAATTTACCACCAGGGTGCGACTGCCATGTATGCAGGCCGCACAGTTGCCTGCACATGGCAGATCGGTGAGCCTGCGCTCCTTGCCGCGGAACTGGGCGTTCCCATCGTGAGCAATTTCCGTCCCGCCGATATGGTCGCTGGCGGACAAGGCGCGCCGCTCGTGCCTCTGCTGGACTACGTCCAGTTCGCCGACAACAAGCGTGCACGCGTTCTCCAGAACATTGGAGGCATCGGGAATCTAACGTTGATACCTCCAGCCTCTGGCATCAACAAATTGATCGCCTTCGATACTGGTCCGGGAAACATGGTGATCGACGCACTGATGCAGCAGCTATTCCAGAAGTCCTATGATCGCAGTGGCAAAATTGCCTCCCGAGGCCACGTCATAGAAAGCGTACTGTCGGCGACTCTGAAGCATCCGTTTTTCAGGGCAAAGCCACCGAAATCTGCAGGGCGCGAGGAGTTCGGTGCAGCTTTTGCTGAAAGGCTTTTGCAGCTTTGCCAAGAATTCGGTGGCAGCAACGAAGATGCGATCACAACCGCGACTGCTCTCACGGCCGATAGCATCACCCGTGCATTCAAGGAATTTGTCCAGCCAAGGCTCAAATCGAATATCCCTGTCGACTACATTGTTTCCGGTGGAGGAGCAAAAAATAAAACGTTGATGGCGATGCTCCAGCAAAGGCTAGAACCGTTGGGGTGCAATCTTCTGGAAAGCTCCGATGCCGGCATTCCGGTAGACGCAAAGGAGGCCATGGCCTTTGCGTTGCTTGCCTATTACACATGGCATCGACGTCCGGCAAACGTTCCATCCGCAACTGGAGCGAAGCGACCAGCAATCCTAGGTCAGATCACTCATGCCTAAGAAGCTTGCGTTGATCGTTCTGTCGATAGGCGTCACTTGCCTCCAACTCGGCTGCCGGCACAAACGAGAATCGGCCAACACTGTTACCGTCCTGATCGAAAGCAGCCCCACGAACCTCGATCCGCGCATCGGCGTGGACGCGCAATCCGAGCGTATCGATTCTTTGATATTCGACTCCCTGGTCCGCAAAGACGAACACTTCAACTTACAACCGTGGCTAGCTTCTAGTTGGGATAATCCCGACACGTTGACCTACATTTTTCATCTTCGCAACGACGTCCATTTCCACAATGGAAAACACCTCACAGCGGCCGACGCAAAGTACACGCTGGACACCATCATGCAAGGCAAGGTCATCAGCGTAAAAGCGAATGCATATCAGACCATCGATCGTGTGGACGCACCCGATGCACAAACCCTCGTCATCCATCTCAAGAAGCCAGACCCGGCATTGCTGTGGAATCTCAGCGACGGCGGCTTCGGCGTCGTTCCCGCAGGCAGCGGACGCGACTTCTGGAAACATCCCATCGGCAGCGGCCCGTTCCAATTTGTCAGTCAGGAACAGGACAAGGACGTAATCCTCATGCGCGCCGCGCAATCCTGGCAGCCGTTACCATCCATCCAAAGTCTGCGTTTCGCCGTAGTCCCCGATGCCACCACCCGAGCGCTGGAATTGCAAAAAGGTTCCGCTGATGCTGCGATCAACGCGTTGCCAGCAGACACCGTCTATGCTTTGCGACGAGACGCCAACCTGCAGATCGACTCAGGCCCTGGCACTACGCTCGTCTATCTAACTTTCAACACACGTGATCCAATTCTGCGCGACGCGCGAGTACGCAACGCCATCGCGCTCGCCATTAACCGCCCGTTGATCATCCACTCGCTCTATCGTGACGAGGCAAGGTTGGCAGAAAGCACTTTGCCCCCGGAGCACTGGGCATGGAATGGCAATGTTGCGCGTCACAACTACGATCCTGTATCAGCAAACACGTTGCTCGATCAAGCAGGGTATTCGCGCAAAGCGGACGCCTACCGCTTTCACCTCGGCATGAAAACTTCAACCGATGAGGGCAGCCGTTTGTTAGCGATGGTCGTGCAGCAGCAGCTTACCGCAGTCGGTATTGCTTTAGACGTGCGCAGTTTCGAATTTGCGACTTTCTATTCAGACATCAGCCGCGGTGTTTTTCAAATCGCCCCGTCGCGCTGGATCGGGGGCAACGAAGCTCCGGACATCTTCCGCTACTCTTTTACAACGGCAAGCTTCCCTCCGCACGGCGCAAATCGTGGCTTTTACGCGAACACTAAGGTAGACCAGTTGCTTACCGACGCCGCTTCGACTGCAGACCGATCGCAGCAGCAATCAATCTATGCTGAAGTGCAGAAGATTCTCGCCGACGACATGCCGGCCATTAATCTTTGGTATCTCGACACAGTGTTGGTGCACAGCCGTCGCCTCCAGAATCTACATCTTTCTCCCTCCGGCAATTATGATTTTTTGCGCGACGCAACGGTGAAGGAATAAAACGAATAGGAACAGGAACCTCCCGATGAAGGCACTTTTGCTCTCCGAATATAAGAAGTTCGAACTCGCGGATCTCCCACGCCCCACACCTGGGCCCGACGAGATTTTGGTGCAGGTCGCAGCATGCGGCATCTGCGGTAGCGACGTTCATGGCTATGACGGGACCTCAGGCCGCCGCATTCCCCCAATCGTCATGGGCCACGAAGCGGCAGGCACCGTTGCGGAGATAGGCTCTGGTGTCAGCGCGTTCAAGAAAGGCGATCGTGTAACCTTTGATTCCACGGTCTACTGCGGCAAATGCGACTACTGTCTCAGCGGCCAAGTTAATCTCTGCGATTTCCGTCAGGTCGTCGGCGTTTCATGCGGAGACTATCGCCGGTATGGAGCATTCGCTGAGTATGTCGTCGTCCCGCAACGCATCGTTTACCGGTTACCTGATGCACTTTCCTTTCCCGAGGCAGCGATGCTCGAAGCCGTTTCCGTGGCGTTGCACGCGGTTCGCGTTTCTGAAATGCGCGGCGGTGAAACCGCACTCGTCATCGGCGCAGGCATGATTGGGCTTCTCACGCTCCAGTCAGCGAGAGCCGCCGGAGCGGCACGCGTTCTGATCACCGACCTCGACGCGACACGCCTCAAACTGGCCAAAGAAATGGGCGCCGATGATGCGCTGCATCTCTCGGGAGCGGAATTGATCGCGGAAGTAATGCGGCTCACGGCAGGCAAAGGAGTTGATGTCGTGCTAGAGGCTGTAGGGCGCAACGAGACCATCTCTACCGCAATTGACTGTGTCCGCAAGGGCGGAACCGTAACGCTGATCGGAAACATAAAGCCTGAGATAACGCTCCCACTTCAGAAAGTCGTGTCACGCGAGATTCGCTTGCAGGGCACAGCAGCATCTGCGGGCGAGTATCCGCAGGCCATCGAGTTGATGACCTCTGGAAAGATTCGCGTCAAGCCGCTCATCACAGCCGTCGCTCCACTGGATGAAGGACCGAACTGGTTCGACCGTCTGCATGCGGGTGAGCCCAACCTGATGAAGATCGTCCTTGCGCCACAGGAATCAAAGGTTATCCAATGAGCAATCCACTCTTCGATCTCACAGGTCAGGTTGCGCTCGTCACCGGCACCAGCCGCGGACTAGGCCAGTACTTCGCCCGCGCTCTGGCCAATGCCGGAGCCGATCTGATCCTCACCAGCCGCAAGCTTGAAACCCTGGCGCTTTTTGAAGCAGAAATGAAAGCGCTCGGACGCTGCGTCGTCTCACTCGAACTCGATGTGCGCGACGAAGCCAGTATTAGGAGCATGGCAGCGGAAGCCGAAACGGCTTTCGGTCAAATCCACATACTTGTGAACAACGCCGGCTGCAACGTTCGCAAGCCAGCAGTCGATGTGACATGGGACGACTGGAACCTCGTGCTCGACACGAACCTGCGCGGCAGCTTTTTTGTCGCGCAATCCGTTGCACGCGGAATGATCCACCACGGCTACGGTCGCATCATCAATATCGGATCAGTCACGAGCGTTGCTGGCTACGCGGGCCTGGGCCCGTACACTGCCAGCCGCGGCGGCATCAGGCAACTCACCATGAGCCTTGCTGCCGACTGGGGCAAGCATGGCATCACCGTGAATTGCCTCGCGCCAGGCTGGTTCAAAACCGCGCAGAACAGAGTTATGTACGAAGACGAAGGATGGGTGGAATATCTCGTGGAGCGCATTCCTCTCAAGAGACCGGGCCAACCGAATGACCTGGACGGAGCCATCGTCTTCCTTGCCTCCGAGTCAAGCCGTTACGTTACTGGTCAGACTCTCCTCGTCGACGGCGGCATTTCAACGGGAGCCTTGCGTGCCACCGTGTCGCAAAAGGAAAAAAAATGAGCAAAGCCAAAAGCTGGATATTGTGCCTCATTCTGATCTGTGTCAGTGCCGCAGCGGGTGCGCAGAACAAAGAAAAACTGCAGATATATTTCGTTGACGTTGAAGGCGGACAGGCTACCCTCTTCGTTACGCCAGCAGGTGAATCATTACTTATCGACACAGGTTGGCCGGGGAACAATGGACGTGATGCCAAGCGCATTGTTGCTGCAGCAAAAAAGGCCGGCATCAGCAAGATCGACTATGTTCTGATCACTCACTTCCACATGGATCATGTCGGAGGTGTGCCTCAACTCGTTGAACGCATTCCCGTCGGTACATTCATCGATCATGGTCCAAACCGCGAGACCTCCGACACTTCCACGGAGCAGGGCTATGAGGCCTATCAAAAGCTGCTCGCTACTGGAAAATACCAGCACATCGTGGCGAAGCCCGGCGATACCCTTCCAATTAAAGGCTTCAATGCGCTGGTCATCAGTGCAGACGGGAATCTGATTAACCACGCACTTGCCGGTGAAGGAGAAGCAAACAACTACTGCAAGACATCGGAAACCCGCGCCGCGGATCAGTCAGAAAATGCGCGCTCTCTCGGTGTGCTGATCACCTTCGGAAAGCTGCGAATTCTTGATCTTGGCGATCTTACCTGGGACAAAGAAATGCAACTCATGTGTCCCACCAACAAACTCGGCCATGTGAATATCCTTGTCGTCTCACATCACGGCTTGTATCAAAGCTCCAGCCCGGCTCTAGTAGACGCCATTCACCCGCAGGTCGCCATTATGGACAACGGAGCCAAGAAGGGCGGTTCGAAGGCAACGCTTGAGAGCTTCAAGAATGTTCCCGGCCTTGAAACGCTCTGGCAACTGCACTACTCCGAAGAAGGCGGCCCGTCACTCAACACCCAGGACGCATACATTGCCAATTCGCAAGGCCCCGACAGCGGCAATGACCTGGAACTGACGGCCATGGAGGACGGTAGTTTCTCTGTGCTAAATTCGCGCACGGGTGCCAGCAGATCCTACAGCGCCAGATGAGATTCTCCCGGAATACGCTGTATATCTCCCAATAGAAATACGTAGCCAGCGATTCCAATCGCGAGGTAGACAGCTGCGACACCAAACGCCAACCCAAATGAATGCTGAGCGGTCACCAGGTAGCCCGTTAAAATCGGAGCCGCAATGCCGGAAATCTGATTCGCAAAATTAAGAATGCCGCCAAGCGTACCAACGCTCGCTCTCGGCGCGATCAGAGATGGAATTGACCACCCAACCGGAGCCGCCGCTGAGAGTCCGCCAATCGAAAGGCTGATCCAAAACAGCGCCTGTATCGGAGTATGTGCATCCGCGGCGCCCAAAATCCCCAGTCCAAGAGCGGTCCCTCCAATTAAAACCACGCGGCGCACCAAACTTGCATTCCATCCTCGCTGAATAAGCGCATCCACGAGCCAACCCCCGACGATCAGGTCGGTGAAAGTCGCAACAAGCCATGGCACGCCGGTGTAGAGAAAAGAATGCAGTAGATCGATATTCAACGAGCGAGACAGATAACTCGGCAGCCACGTGAGCAGCAAATAAAAAACGTAATTGTAAGATCCAAATCCAAGCGCCAGACCGATCACTTTCCGCTTTCCCAGCAAATAGCCTAGAGAAGCCTGCTCGGCGTCTCCTACCTCAACGTTCCTTAGCGTATCTTCCGAGCGAATATAAGCCAGCTCTTCAGCGCTCAATTCCGGGTCGTCTTTAGGATCACGATAGATCCAATAGAACAGCAGAAAATAAAGAAAGCTGATCATGCCCGTCGCAGCGAAGCTAAGCCGCCAGCCCACATGCAGGAGCAGAATTCCAATCAAAGGCACCCCAATCGCCGGTGCAAATTTGGCAGCCGAATCGAAAATACTCGTAGCCAGACTGCGTTCCCTTGGGGGAAACCAATAGCCAATCGCCTTGGCATTAGCAGGAAACGTCGGTGCCTCTCCGATCCCCAAAAGAAGGCGCGCCGCAAAAAATCCGCCAATACTTGGAGTGATAGCAGCGGCGAACGACGCCAAACTCCACACGAATGTGCTGATGCGTCCTACCAGTCGCACTCCGAATCGATCCAGCAATACCCCAATCGGCAATTGGCAGAGAGCATAGCTCCAGTTGTAAGCGGCAAGCAGATAACCGAAGGTGATGTCTGAAATACCGAAGGTCGCGTAGAGATCGTTATGCGATACCGACAGGTTCACGCGGTCGAAGTAATTGACGAGGACACCCAGGCCGAGCAGGAAGGCTATTCTCCAGCGGCGACGCGGAACTTCACTTATGAATAGAGCTGGTTTAGCGGTAGTCATCGTCTCGTTTCTGTAAGGCCCTAGTCTATCTGCATCCATGAGCCGGCGCTCGACTACCATATCGATAGCGGTCAATTTTCATGCAACATGCATCTCTGCACTCGCTCATCACGGCAGCAGCGAAGACAGCCGGCTTCGCTGCCGCGGGCATAGCCGCTGTTCCCGAACTCGGATCTCCTGAAGATGAGAGCGATCGTCAGGCGTTTGCTGACTGGGTCGAGCAGGGAAGCGCTGGCGAGATGGAATATCTCAAGCGCCGCAACGAGTCGGGCGAACTTGTGCGCTCATCGTTGCGTGTGGCCATTCCGTGGGTCAAATCTGTCATCGTCTGTGTTACAAATTACAACGCGCCGAAGCCGCTTTCGATCGATCACGCTCCCGAAGGAACGGGCTGGGTGGCACGCTATGCCTGGACAGGACAGCAAAGCATCAATGGCGGGTTAGCGCCGAGCGACTACCACAAAGTTCTGCTAAAGAGATTGGAGCGACTCGATGCAGCGCTCAAAAGCGAACTCGGGCCGTTTGAGTCGAAGTGTTACGTTGACACCGGGCCGATAGTAGAGCGCACCTACGCGCGTTATGCCGGACTCGGCTGGATCGGAAAAAATACCTGCCTTCTTAATCAAGAATTAGGCTCATGGCTTTTTCTGGGCGTGATCCTCACTTCACTTGAAATTGCCGCCGACCAGCATCCGCAGCTTGCCGCCGACCGTTGTGGAAGCTGCACGCGTTGCATCGACGCCTGCCCCACGGGAGCGCTTACGGCCCCGCGCCAGATGGATGCGAGCCTTTGCATCTCTTACCTGACGATTGAAAAACGTGGGCTCATTCCGCTCGAATTGCGAGAGGGAATCGGACGGCAGGTCTTCGGTTGCGATATCTGCCAGGACGTCTGTCCATGGAACCGGAAGGCGCCCATCGCCTCCGATCCCGAATTGCAGCCCCGGACCGAGTTGGTCAACCCGGCGTTGGATTGGCTTGCCGAACTCGACCAGGAGGGTTTTGGGCGACTCTTTTTCGGGTCACCCATTAAGCGGGCCAAGTTTGAAGGGCTGCGGCGAAATGTTGCCATTGCTATGGGGAACAGCGGCCTGCGGCAATTTCTGCCGAAGCTCGGCGAATGGCAGTCCAGCGATGATCGGGTTCTGGCGGAGGCGGCTTCGTGGGCTGTTCGGCGGATTGAAGGCCGGAACTAAGAGAGTTCAAACCCTCCCCCTATTTTTCTAAATTCGCCATTTTCAATTACTTACGCGGAGCATGGTTGTAAGTTATTTAGAATCAATCGATTATTTTCTAAATTCGCGATTCTAAATAGCTTATTATTTATTCGCCGGTTGCGGAAGAGCATTTCTTAAACGCCCTCAGAGGAAATTAGCCCCTATATTCAGGATAGCGGATCTGGAAGAAAAACACGCCAAATACAGAGCCTTAGAAGTGATTGATAAGGCAGGGGATAGAAGAATTGTTTCTTGTCAGGGGCTTGACAAGGCGACGGCGGTCTCTGATTTCAAACTTCGAGGCCAATCGAGCGCATCAGCTTCAGGGCGTTTGTCGTCTGCACGATGCCCGGGGTCAGCTTGTAATCGAAACGCAGCTGTCCATCCTCAAGATGATCCGAAAAATGGTAGTTTGCAGCGTGATCGGCCATGTCGTCAGCGATCTTGGCCAACGCCAGATCGTGCGTGGTGATGAGGCCGATCGCTCCCCGCGCCAGTAGATGACGCACGAACGACTCGGTGCCGACGCGGCGGTCATGGGAGTTTGTTCCAGAGAGCAGCTCATCAAGCAGAAAGAGAATCGGCACGCCGCCTTCAGTCATTTCGTCGATGGTTTTCAGCCGCAGAATTTCGGCGTAAAAGCGCGAAAGGCCGCCTTGCAGCGAATCGAGTATGCAGATCGATGCTGCAACTGCCAGATGCGAGAGTTTCAGCTGGCGCGCGCATATGGGCGCTCCCGCCTGGGCGAGAACCACATTGATTCCAACGCAGCGAATGAAGGTGCTTTTGCCCGCCATATTCGGCCCGCTGATGACGATCAGTTGCAGATTGTGGTCGAGCGCGAGATCATTTGCGACGCTCTTGCCTCGCGGCAGCAACGGATGCGCCATCGCCTCAGAGTGAAGGAACGGTCCCTGCTCGACGAACTCCGGGAAAATATCCGCTGGGTGTTCGTAGGCGTAGCAACCGAGGGAGGTTAGAGCTTCCACCTCGCCCGTGACTTCGATCCATCGGCGAACATTGGCTCCGTGCAGGGCACGCCACGCTTCGATGGCGAGCACCCATTGCGGTGTCCAGAAGACGAAGAGGTCGAGGACCTTGACCATCCAGTGCTCATGCGAATCGAGCCAGATGACGCGCTTGCTCAGGCGGCGAATTGCATGCGATGGATACATCGCATGCGAGCGCAGTCCTTTTTGCAGATCTGTGAGCTGACGTGAGGTAAATTGCGCGGCTTCGATTTCCTTTACGACCGAGGCCAGAATATCGAGATTGTGAGATGCCTCATCGATTTTGCCAATGGCAAGCTTTACTCGCGGGTGAAGCTTGTAGGTGATGGCGAGATTCAGCAGGCTCACTGTGAGTGCCGCAATCCCCCAGTCCCATAGAAACCAGGCGGCAATGCTCGCAATCCAGCACGCGGCCAGCAATGGCAGAACGATTCGAAGAGCCCGATACGCCTCGAGGCGCGTTTTCGATTCGCTCCATGCAATCAGCGACTCGGGGTGAACTCCGACGCGAACGTCTTCGCCTGCGAGCGCCAGGCACTCGCGGAAATCAAGCTTGGGAGCAAGCTCCTGAATGGACTCGCGGCGCAGCGCGATCTCTTCGAGCGAAGCTCGGTCGAGCAGCCATGCGGCGAGCGTGCTCTCGCCTGCGCGGGTGCGCGCCGTGCAAAGCAGTTCAAAGAGGCCGCCTTTGCCGAAGATGTCGAGATCGCGCGCATAGGGATGTGAGGGATCAAGATATTGCTCGCCCGTCTGTCCGGTGCCGGCCCAGCGGTCTTCGAGACGCGCAACGCCCTGTTCGTAGAAGCTTCGCAGACGCGTGCATCGGCGCAGTGAGCGAAGTACGCGCTCGTGCCACACAAACACCGCTACAAGCACTACGATCGGGATGAAGACGTAGGCAATTTGGGTGGTGTGATATTTCGCAAGCCAAACGGTAAGGATGACCGTGATAGAGACGACTGTGAGTTTCGCGCCTGCGAGGAGCCTGTCGCGCTGTTCATGACGCGCGATGGCGGTGGCGAGGTTATTGATTCGCGAAAGATATTCGTCTTTTGGGGGAGGCATTTGACCCATTATCGCAAGTGACGGGTCAATATTCTTGTCGCTTGACAGATCCGCATGTAGCGCTAGCATATGTTGCTATGACATATATGGGTGCGCAAGTCTTCGACCGTGAGCTGAAAAAGGGAAGCGCCGAGTTGCTGATTCTTTCTTTGATTGAGCACAAAGCGAGGCACGGCTACGAGATCAGCAAGTTGATTGAAGAGCGCTCGGGCGGTGTGCTTAAGTTCAACGTCGCTTCGTTTTATCCGTTGCTGTATCGGCTTGAGGAGCGCGGCCTGATTGCAGGACGTTGGGTGGAAAAAGCGGGCCAGCGCCGTCGGCGGTATTACCGCCTGACGGCGCAGGGGAAGGAAGTACTGAAAACACAGCGGGCAACCTGGCTCGATTTCGTAAACGCAATCCACCGCATCACGGAGGCGGAAAATGCCTGATTGGCCGAAGGAAATACGCGCTGCCATTGCCGGGCTCAATCTTGAGCCAACGCGCGAAGCCGATGTTGTTGAAGAGCTGAGCCAGCACCTGCGCGACCGTTATGAGGAAATGCTGGCGAAGGGAGTAGATGCGAATCAGGCGTATCAAACGCTGCACTCCGAACTTGAAGACAGGCGACTGTTGAAAGGACTGGCGAGCACCGTAGCGCGAGAGCGCGAGCCATTGGCTGCAGGAAGCACCGGGCAGGCGAAGTTTCTTGGCGGCATCGGCAGAGATCTGCGCTATGCGATGCGCCAGCTTAGGCAAAGCCCTGGATTTGCGATTGTCGCCATCCTCTCGCTTGCGCTAGGCGTTGGCGCGAACACGGCTGTCTTTCAGCTGCTCGACGCGGTGCGTCTGCGTCTGTTGCCGGTAAAGCATCCGGAGCAACTGGTTGCGGTGCGCATCACGAACGCAACTAACGGTCGGACTGGAAACTTCCAGTCGGACCATGCGGACCTGACGTTTGGCGTCTGGAATCTGCTGCGCGCGCAGCAGGCGGGATTCTCAAGCATTGCGGCATGGTCGTCAGCTGGGCGCAATCTTAGCGAGGGAGGCGAGGCGCGCAACGCGAATACGTTGATGGTCAGCGGTGATTTCTTTCCGATGCTGGGTCTTCAACCGCTCATCGGGAGATTGCTGTCACCATCGGATGACTATCGTGGATGTGGCGCGCAGGGAGCGGTTCTCAGCTACGGCTTCTGGCAGAGGGCGTATGGTGGCCATGACTCGGTGCTGGGCTCGAAGATCACGCTCGACAGGCAGATATTCCAGGTGATTGGCGTGACGCTGCCGTCATTTCATGGTGTGGATGTGGGCAGGGACTTCGATGTCGCCATAGCCATGTGCTCTGAGCCAGTGTTCTCGGGAAAGGACTCGTGGACTGACAGCTCACAAACATGGTGGCTTGCTGTGATTGGCCGACTCAAACCGGGGTGGAAAATCGAGAGCGCATCGGCGCAGCTGAAGACGATCTCTCCCGGGATTTTTGCGGCGACCTTGCCTGCGCAGTTCGACCCAATTGACAAGAAGGAGTACCTGCGTTTCCAGCTTGGCGCGTTGTGCGCGGATAACGGCGTGTCGTCTCTCCGCGGCGGTAAGCGCGACCCGCTGACGATTCTGATGGGGTTGTCGGGTCTGGTTCTGCTGCTTGCCTGTGCCAATCTCGCCAATCTTCTGCTGGCGCGCGCCAGCGCACGGCAGCGGGAAATGGCGCTGCGGCTCACGCTGGGGGCATCGCGTGCGCGTCTGATGCGGCAAGTGCTGGCGGAGAGCCTGCTGCTGGCAATCTTTGGGACTTTAGTGGGCGTGTGTCTTGCGCAAGTGTTGAGCCGCGGTTTGATCTCCATGCTGACTTCGAGTGGGAACAGCATTTTCCTCGACATGACGCCTGATTGGCGCGTGTTCGGGTTTGCTGCGGGGCTGGCGATCTTCACCTGTATTCTTTTCGGACTGACTCCGGCGCTGCAAGCATCGCATACGGATCCGGGATCTGCCATGAAAGCGAATGGCCGCGGCGTGACGTCGGGGCGCCATCACTTTGCCCTGCGCCGTTTCCTGGTTGTGTCGCAGGTGGCGCTCTCTTTGGTGTTGCTGGTAGGAGCGCTGCTGTTTGCCAGAAGCTTCCGCAATCTGATGACGGTGGACACAGGCTTTGAGCAGGATCATGTTCTCGTCGCCGGCTTTGACTTTTCGCCACTACAAATTCCGATGGAGCGGCGTGCGGCTTTCAATCGGGAACTGAACGAGCGCATGCGCGCGATTCCGGGTGTTCAATCGGTGGCCGGAGTGTTCATCGTACCGATCAGTCACAGCGGATGGGACAACAACATTGACGTTCCCGGCGGTCCGCAGCGGCAGGACACACAATTCAATTCGGTCTCAGCAGGCTACTTTCAAACGATGCGGGTGCCGATGCTCGCGGGGCGCGATTTCAACGAGTCCGACTTGCCCAATTCGCCGCGTGTGGCCATTGTGAATGAGACGTTTGCCAGGAAATTTTTTGCGGGCGCCAATCCCGTTGGCAAGGTGGTCGACGATGCGGGTAAGCCGGACCAGACTTACCAGATTGTCGGCCTGGTGAAGGACATGAAGTACCACACGCTGCGGGAGGACTTCAAGCCGATCATCTTTGTCGCCACTTCACAGGAGAAGGAGCCAGGGGAAGGGCAGACTTTTGTGATTCGCTCGAACGAGTTGACGGAGTCGCTTGTTGCCGAAGTCAAGCGCGTTGCGCAGGCGATGAATCCGGCAATGGTGCTGAACTTTTCGACGTTCAGGGCTCAGGTGCGGGATGATTTGATGGGAGAGCGGCTGATGGCCACGCTCACAGGCTTCTTCGGAGTGCTGGCGATCGTTCTCGCCATGATAGGGATTTACGGGGTGATTTCCTACATGGTGCTTCGTCGCCGGAATGAGATTGGCGTTCGCATGGCGCTTGGCGCTGCACGGACGCGAATTCTGCTGATGGTCTTGAGGGAATCGCTGATCCTGCTGGCGATTGGTGCGGTGATTGGAACTGGACTCGCTTTGGCAGCCGGCGTGGCTGCTGCTTCCATGCTGTATGGATTGAAGGCGCATGATCCGCTGACGCTCGGTGCGTCACTGGTGTGTCTGGCTGTGATCGTAATTATCGCCAGCTTCATCCCTGCCCGCCAGGCAGCTACAGTCGATCCGATGGTGGTGCTGCGCGAAGAGTAGCAAACGGTCTCCCTGGATCGTGAGCAGGGAGCCGTTTGCAGAAGAAGTTGTGTAGAGTCTAGGCGTTGCGTGTTACGTTGGCCGCGTTCAGCCCTTTTGGCCCCTGCTGGCACTCGAACTCCACTGCTTCACCCTCATTTAACGTCTTGTATCCATTGTCCAGAATCGCAGAGAAGTGAACGAAAACATCCTCTCCGGTCGAACGCTGGATAAACCCATAGCCCTTAGCTCCATTGAACCACTTCACAACACCATGCTCTTTCACATCTACTCCTTTCCGCTTTTGCTCCAGAAATACCCCTGTAAACACCAAGAGCCGCCGTTACTGCATCGGCAGCTCAACGCATTGACACTGATTTCCTGGAGAGTAAAACCACAAAACAAACAAAATGGCCTTCCAACAGATAACGATTCGGCCGAAAATCGGTCTAATCGTCCCTATGTTATGGCAGGAAACAGTTTTGGAAGCAAGTAAAAAATGTGTTGTAAATGCAGGAGTTGCACGTTGTTACGAGAGGACAATGTACCGCGGTAACCAAAAGTATCTTCTACGGGCCGATGAAGGGTAGGACAGGGCCGAACTTGTACCCCTCCAGGTTTGGTAGTCTCGCAATAAGCAAGATATATGCCCCCAGCCTTTCAAATCAAACAACAGGACACTCAATCCTCGGCCGGGTCGCTCGCCAAGGTATTCTCTGGATCGCTCCTCTGGAAGCAGATTACCTCACTGGTGAAGTACTTGACGCAGACCGAAGTGCACACCTACGCTTTCAGTGTCGCGGCGAATGCCATTCTGTCGCTTTTCCCATTCATCGTAATGATGTTCACGGTTGCGCGTCGCGTCTTCCACTCCCAAGCCATGGTCGACGTCATTGGAGACATGTTGCGCTACTTTTTGCCGGCAAATCAGGACTTTGTCGTGCGCAATATGAGCCTCCTGGTCAATCCACGTGGAAATGTGCAGATCGCCTCGGTTGTCATGCTGCTTATTTCCTCTACAGGCGTTTTTCTGCCGCTGGAAGTGGCTCTGAATCGAGTATGGGGTGTCAACAAGAATCGGTCCTACTGGATGAATCAGTTGGTCTCCATCGGATTGGCCCTGGCTGTCGGCCTGCTGGCGATTACTTCTATCGCACTCACCGCAACGCAGAACAGGGTTCTCGGAATATTCTTCTTCGGAAAGACAAACAACGTCGTTTATTCGTTCTTTGAGCACGCATTTTTGCAGATTTCTGCCGCTTTTCTGAGCGTAGCGATATTTTTCGTTATCTACTGGGTCTTGCCCAATCGCAAACTGCCAGTAAGCGCCGTGCTGCCTGCAGGAATTGTTACTGGGCTCATTTGGGAAGGAGCTAAGGTGATCTATGTAAAGGTGCTGCCCTGGCTTGACCTGCGTTCCGTCTATGGACCCTTTTCGGTGTCGGTCAGCCTTATGATGTGGGCCTTTCTCACAGGATTGCTGTTGCTTGCCGGGGCGCAATCTTCCGCGACTAGATATACCCTCCGTTTAGCGCACCAGGCCGACGTTGAAGCCGCGCAAAAAGCAGAAAACTGAGGCTCTTTTCCGGAACGTACAGCAGTCGCGCTACACTCAAGCAGAGCGTTCGGGCGAAGCAACAGCGAATAAATCCATGGGACAAGTCAGAAATTTTGAGGCTCGCGTCTTCCGCGCACTTCATCGCGAGCCGCCTCAGAGCAAGGTGCATCGCCTTGCCTTCTGGCTGCTGATCATTTATCTGGCATTGATCCCGGAGCGCCTTCTGCCCGGCAACGCGGGAGCCTTCTTCCAGTGGGTCAGCTTTTTCATTCTCCTGTTGCTGCTGGCGTTCTGCATCCCCCTGGTTTGGCGATGGATCTTCGGTCGCTTTCTCTGGAAGCTGCGCAACCGGCTCATCGTTAACTACCTGCTGATGGGGCTGACGCCGGTGGTGCTCTTCGTCCTCCTGGCGTTAATCGCCCTGTACGGATTCAGCGGGCAATTCGCGATCTTTGCCGCGGCATCCGCGATTGATGCGCAAATGGAACGCTACGGCGCCGAGAATCGCGCTTTTTGCGTGCACGTAGCGCACTTTCTTGCCACCCATCCTGGGAGCAAGACCATTTCGCCTCCTCCTGAACTGGAGAGCACAGCGCCCGGCAAGGGTGACGCCAACCTACGTCTTGCAGCGTTTCAGGACGGCAAGGCCATTCCCATCGTCCCCGCTGAACTTCAGGCCGACATCCCCGAAGTTCCCTCGTGGGCTCAGAACCACTTCCGCAGCGCAGTCCTCGACAACGGAAGGCTTTACCTCCGTGCAATCAACATGCAGACAGTCGACGGCCACACGACAACCGTGATCACCAGCGCTCTGGTCGATAAGGCGGGCCTTGATGAGGCCGCTCATGGAATCGGCAGAATCGAGGTCCTGCCAAACCTCCCTATGAGTGAAGAGACCTCTGCTGGCGGTGAGCAAGCCCGAGTGGTCCTTAGCAAGCCATCACCGCCGGGAATCAAGGCGAAGATCAATCAGCATGAGCTGACTCGCGAGGAGATTCGCGCCAGCTCGATTACAGGCGGCACTTTGCCTTCCGCGCAGAGTTTCTATGATATTCCGATTACTTTCTACGCCCCGCTCGGAACAACCGACTGGGCGACGGGTAAAACCCACAACACGCCGACGATTGTGACTTCGCGCCCGTCACTGCTTTACCAGCGCCTCTTCATCACTTCGCTGCAGATCGCCACCGTGGTGCAGGACATCCTGATCGCCATCGCCGCCTTCTTCGCTGTGCTTGAGCTGATCGCCTTTATTATGGCCGTGCGTCTCAATCGCACCATTACGCGGTCGGTGAATGATCTCTATGACGCGACCATAGAAATTGACCAAGGAAATCTTGTCCACCGCATTAAGGTCACGCGCAACGACCAGCTTGCGGCCCTGAGCCGCTCATTTAATCGCATGTCGTACTCGCTCGAGCGCCTGCTCGCTGAGCAGCGCGAAAAAGAGCGCCTCCAGGGCGAACTCGCCATCGCTCAGGAGGTTCAGGCGAACCTCTTTCCACAGGGAGCCATCTCGCTTCCCATGCTCGAATTGCACGGTGCCTGCTATCCCGCGCGTACCGTCAGTGGCGATTATTATGATTTCCTCACCTTTGACGATTCCAGCCTGGGACTTGCGCTGGGCGACATCAGCGGTAAGGGCATCTCCGCCGCCTTGCTGATGGCAACGCTGCACTCCGCCGTGCGCGCCTATCGCTATGCCGGCGAAGAGATGGTATCGGTTGGAAATCAATTCAGCGCCATGGCTGCTGAAAAGATCGGTGCAATCAACGGCTCAAACGGAAACAGCAATGGCAGCGATCCATTTCTCAAGCCAGCAAGGATTCTCGCGCAGCTCAATCGCCATCTCTATCGTAGTACCCAGCCGGAAAAATACGCCACGCTTTTCCTCGCACACTATGACGGCCATACCAGCCAGCTCACATATTCCTGTGGAGGCCAGCTTCCTCCGCTGATCCTGCGCTGCGATAACAGTGTGACGCAGCTGGGCTGCGGCGGAACAGTCGTAGGTCTGCTCGAGAATCCAAGCTACGATCAGGGCGTGGAGAGGCTGATGAGCGGCGACATCCTCATTGCCTACAGCGACGGCGTTACCGAGCCGGAAAATGACTTCGGCGAATTCGGAGAGGATCGCCTGATTGATGTGGTGCGGCGTCATCGCCACATGCCGCTCG
The DNA here is from genome assembly GCF_014274465.1 of Alloacidobacterium dinghuense. Classification (NCBI taxonomy): domain Bacteria; kingdom Pseudomonadati; phylum Acidobacteriota; class Terriglobia; order Terriglobales; family Acidobacteriaceae; genus Alloacidobacterium; species Alloacidobacterium dinghuense. The sequence goes on from NZ_CP060394.1 coordinate 797,435, forward strand.
ATGCCATTTCCGAGCAGGTGATGCAGTCTCTGCGCAACTGGATTGGCGGCCAGGAGCAGCCGGACGACATCACGCTGGTTCTCGCGCGTCAGCGTTAGGGGTAGCCAGACAAATTATGTTGAAGAGAGCAGAGAAGGGAAGAGTTTATCTGGTAGGTGGAGGGCCCGGCGACCCGGATCTGCTGACGGTGCGCGCTGCCGCTCTGATCCAGTCAGCGGACCTTCTTTTTCACGACGATCTGGTAGCTCCTGAGATCCTGAAACTGGCGAACAAGCAAGCGACAATTCAGAACGTTGGCAAACGCTGCGGTAGCAAATCCATCACTCAGGAGGGCATTAACGCCCTCCTGATCCGCCACGCACGCGCAGGTCATAGCGTAGTCCGCCTTAAGATCGGTGATCCCATGCTCTTTGGGCGTGCTGGTGAAGAAATCGACGCGCTGCACCACGCATCCGTCCCGTTTGAAGTGGTACCGGGAATCACCGCCGCCTTTGCCGCTGCGGCAACCATCCATGCTTCCCTAACGGATCGACGGCTAGCTTCCAAGGTCGTCTTTCTCACTGGCCATCGCGCCAGCCCTGAGGATCCCGGCTGGGGGCCACTGCCCACCGATGCGACGCTGGTCATCTACATGCCGGGATCGGACTACGCGAGGCTTAGCGCACAGATCAGAGCGTCGGGATTCGGTCCGGAAACGCCCAGCATTATCATCTCGAAAGTTGCTACCGCAAAAGAGCAAACCCGGCACACAACTGTAGGCAATTTAGCCTCTGGCTCCCCGCTGTCCGCACCATGCGTCATCCTTGTAGGAAATGCGCTTGGCAGGAGAAAGAGCTGAACGGTTAGTAAGCGAAGTAGTTGTCACTCCGAAGCCGGGAAAGTGGTCATCTGACATGAAACGCCTTCACCACAATGTCATTCGGCTGCTTGCCCGCCGGAAGCAGGGTGAAGAGCGTACCAACGCGATTGATTCCGCCCGGCGTTCGGCTCATAACGCGCACGACTGCAACATCGTTTGACCTCGCATCGGCGACAAGCAACAGGTGCCCTTCAGCTGAAAAAGCAAGCGCGTCCGGTCCATCGCCCACATGGACAGTGTTGATGGTTTTGCCATCGTCGATCGAGTACACCTCAATGGATCCGGTGTTGAATTTGCTGATCCACAACGTGGAGTTGTCCGCGCTTACAACTGCGCTCGCTGGATGCGCGCCAACCAGATAAGCCCCGCCCACTTCGTTCGCCTGCGTGGCAATTTCTGAAATTGTGTCGCTGTCAAAGTTCGAGACAAAAATCTCACCCCCATCCGGCTTCAACGCCAGATGCACTGGCGTCTGGCCCACATCAAGAAAGGTGAGCAAGCGGTCGGCGTGCTCGATTGCAATCGGACTGTCAGTCCGTGCCAGGCCAACCACCATCACCTGATGCCCACCCGAGCAGGCAACAAACGCCTTCGACGAATCGGGCAGAATGACCGCATACGTTGCTGCCGGGCATCCGGTGAAAACGCTGCGAACCTTATAGGTCTGCGGGTCAACAACGGTAACGCTTCCGCTCGTTCGATTCGTGACGACCAGACTCTTGCCGTCAGGAGAGATGCGCGCCATTCCCGGACCTTCGCCCGCTCCGATCAGTGCAATCTCTCGCCGCCTCGTCAGGTCAATGACCGATACATTGTTGGAGCCGGAGTTTGCAACATAACCGCGCTCACCCCTCGCGTCCAGATCAATGAAATACGGCTTGCTGTGAACCGGAATCGTCGCTACAACCGCGTTCTTCTGCGCGTCAATGACGCTCACTGAACTACTGTTCGTATTAACGGCGTAAATTTCGTTCTTTACTGGATTGGCTGCGAGTCCCGTAGGATTGTCACCCACGCGAATCACCCGGTCCTGCCGCAGATTCACCAGGTCGAGAACGGTAACGGTATTGCTGCCGCCGCTGGTTACGTAAGCATATTCGCGGTAATCTGCCGGATACTGTGGAAAGTCTCGTCGGCGGCAGGACGCCAGCGGCGCAAGCAGCAAGAGCAGAGAAATGAGACAGGCCCGCTGTTTCTTCGCAAGGTGAAGACTGCGAACCCTCTCTATCTCATCTGCAGAAAAAGCTGGGTCTGACTGGCCGGATGGCATGCGTCTAACGTGAAGCAATGCCTTCCGTGATCTGAATGCCACGCGGCACGGTGCGTCCCAGCACTGCCGCAATCTGCGCAGCCTCGTTCATCAACTGCACATATTGCTCAGGGTACAAAGACTGCATGCCATCAGACAGAGCCTTGTCCGGCTGGTGATGCACCTCGACGATCAGGCCATCGCATCCCACCGCAACCGCGGCGCGGCCGAGAGGGATGACCTTGTTGCGCTTGCCTGTGCCGTGGCTTGGATCGACGACGATGGGCAGATGGCTCAGACGCTGGACGGCGGGCACAATGCTCAGGTCGAGCGTATTGCGGGTGTGATCGGCAAAGGTACGTACCCCACGCTCGCACAGGATGACCTGATAATTGCCCTCGCTCATAATGTATTCAGCCGCCATGAGAAACTCTTCGAGCGTGGCGGCAATTCCGCGCTTCAGCAAAACGGGCTTACGCTTCCGGCCTGCCGCCTTCAGCAGGGAATAGTTCTGCATATTACGCGCGCCGATTTGGATCACGTCGGCATATTTGTCGACCAGCTCCAGCGCTTCGTTGTCGATGGCTTCTGTAACAATCCGCAGGCCAAATTTGTCGCGAATCTCCGCCATAATCTTGAGCGCTTCTTCGCCTAGCCCTTGGAACGCATACGGAGAAGTGCGCGGCTTATAGGCTCCGCCGCGAAAGAACTGCGCACCAGCGCTGGCAACCTCCTCGGCCACAGCAAAGGCCTGTTCCCGCGTTTCAATCGAGCACGGACCAGCGATCATCGCGAAATCGCGGCCGCCGATCGTGGCATTTGTGCCGGGGAAGCGGATAATCGTGTCCTCTTCCTTGACCTCGCGGCTCACCAGTTTGTACGGTTTTGAGACTTGAATGACTTCGGCGACGCCGGAAAGATCCTCGATATTGCCGCGGTCGATTTCTCCCTGGTTGCCGGTGATCCCAATTGCAGTGCGCTGCGCACCAGGCAGAGGATGGGGGCGTAAGCCTAATTGTTCAATCTGTTCGCAGACCGCCTGGATTTCCTCCGGCGTTGCCTGCGCTTTCATGACCACGAGCATGGAGACGGACCTTTCTGTAACTTTCAAGTGTATCGACTTCCCCGTTGGGGAAGCAATGAGAGTCACCTGTCCACATTGTTCCGGACCGTTTCACGCGATACCCGGAAGCGCCCCGATTAATAAAATTCGATTCCGCGAAACTTTTTTTCAGAAAATCTGTCTTCGCTATGAGAGAGGCAACACTCCAAAGTGCTCAGCTTCTTCAAATAGCAGTAAACCCTCCTCGGACAACGAGGCTATCGAAAGATAGTCTCGTTGCTTTTTTTTCTAGCTCGCCAGCAGATTAACCTTCGCTATGAGAGAGGCAACACTTTAAAGTGCTCAGCTTCTTCGAATAGCAGCAAACCCTCCTCGGACAACGAGGCTATCGGACGGTAGCCTCGTTGTTTTTTCTTCAGCCCCAGCGCAGATTATTCGATGCGCGTCGCCGTCAACTCCACCTGGACCTTTCCTTTGTCCTGAAGATTGTCAGAAGAAAAGATGATGGTAGGTTTCGTGATTGGAACCAACACGTTGGCGGACCACTTATTCGATCGAATGATTGGCAGCGCGGTTGACTCGGTGGTCGCAGTTGGCTCGGTGGTTCTAGTTGTGCTGCTGATCTCAGCCGTTACTGAGAGTGCGAGCTTGTTGTCGACTTCCAGCGCGCGCAGGGAATCGATATTCACGCCAACGTCGATATATTGCACCTCACCCTTCTCCCGCTCAGTTAAGACCGGAACCTTGTCCCCAATCCTGATCTGCGCGGACGGACCGTTTCCAGTTGCAATAGCAGTAGCGTAGGTGCGGCTATTGGTAACTTTGCCCGTCTCTCCAACTTCCTGAACGGAGTAGGTGAGCCGGTAGTAGTGTGCGGGACTCTCCACTGTTTTTACTTCCTGTTGTGCGGACATATCGATCGGTGCCGCGAAGAGGGCAAGCGCAAAGCAGAGGATGATAATTCGGCGCATGGTGGCTCCTGTCTTTAAGGTTGGGTATCTGAATCAAGATATGGAATGCTCAGTTCCGCGATATGCAAAGGCTCGTCGAGCTGCGTTCGCGCTTTCGCAACCAATTGCTGGGCCTTCGGCGGTGCATGCGCTGTGAATTGCATGAGCAACTGCTCCTGCTCGGTTGGAGCCGAAGGGGTAGGGAATTGGTCAAGTTTAGGCAACTCGCGTGGCTTGTGGTGAGCCGTCCCATGTTGCGCGACCTCCAACTTTGGGGCCGAAGATTGTCTGGGGACGACTACGGGAGTTGAGCTCGATGCAACGGATGGATTGTTTGCGACTTGAGGCCGAGTCTCAGCTTGCTGCCTGTAGAACAACGCCGCTATCAGGCAGCTAAGCATGGGAACAGCAACAGCGATGCCCAGCCACCAACGATGCTTCCGGCGTCGGGCCTCCACCGCAGCCATAACTCGCGCCGTCAGCGCCGGGGGATGGCCGCCGTCGCGGGGATCGGCGTAGGTGGCAATCGCCTGCTCCACTTCGGCTTCGAATTCAGGCGTGTCGAGCGGCATGGTTCTTTCCCTCCAGCGCAGCCAGCTTTTCCCGTAGCAGTTGGCGCGCGCGGAGCACACGCGTTCGCACTGTACCTTCCGGAATCCCGAGAAGCTGCGCAACTTCGGACGAGGTCAACTCTTGAATGGTTGAAAGCGCGAGCGGCTGCCGAAGCTCTTCGGGCAGCCCATCGATCAGGCGATGCACTTTCTGTTGCAGGTCGGCGTCGAGCGCGGTCTGCTCTGGGCTGGGGCGGCCGGACTCAATCTCAATTTCGCCCACCTCATGTGCAGGCTCGTGCTTCGGCAGGTGATCGAGAGCGACTCGCCAGGCCGCGCGGGCCAGATAGGCCTTTTCGTCTCGCATGCCATCCCATGCATTACCGCGGTAGAGCTTCAAGAACACCTCCTGCACCACGTCCTCGGCATCATGGGAATTACGCAGCACGGCATACGCGACGCGAAAGACAAGGCGGGAGTGGCGCCGGACACATTCCGTGAACTTCGCATCATCCCGTTTTGCCAAGCTGGCTCAACTCTCCCATTCACACGCAAAGACGGTGGAGGCAGGAAGGCTGTTCAGATATTTTTTGAAATGCTCTGAGTGAATGGCGCCGAAAGAGCTAGTTCCGGCCGGATCGCCACTTCAGCGCCACGTAGGCGAAATATCCAAGCTGGATGACCCAGGTGACAGCATAGGCCAGCACAAGATGGCGATGAAACATTGGATTCATAGTGGTTACCCTGCCGCTTCCAGTGCGCGCAGCGCTGCCTGTTGCTCTTTCAGTTGATCACGCACAGCGACACCGTAACGGAAGGCGACGAGCATGACGCCCCACGCCAGCCACGCCGCCAGATTCCAAAACACTGCAGGCAACATGCTGGGATCAAGCCCGGCATTCGGCCCACCGAAGAAAACGGGAGCGGGATGCTGCGTGCGCCACCAGCGCGTCGACATATAGACGATGGGCACATCGGCATAGCCAAAGATCGCCATCACTGCGGCCAACGTCTGCATCTGCGGGCCTGCGGCAAAGCGTCGCAGCAGCAGATAGGCGACGTAAATGAGGTAAAGGACCAGCGTCGAAGTCAACCGCTCATCCCATGTCCACCAGATGCCCCACACCGGCCGCGCCCACAGTGATCCTGTGATCAGCCCGACGGTGCAGAAAACCACGCCCATCTCTGCCGTCGAAATTGCCAGCGCATCCGCTTTCATGGCTCGAACGGAATTTCTGTTGCGATAGACGAGGTACGCGATCGAAGCCAGAAGATTGATGGCAAAAAAGACGCTCATTCCGCACCAGGCGGAGACGTGGTAATAGAAAATCCGCTGAATTTCGCCCTGGTTACTGTCCGGAGGGACGACAAACATGGCCACACGAAAACCCTGGGCGAGTAGGCCGAGCGTGAGAGCAACCCATAGCCAGCGAAACAGCTTCATTTCCGATCCTTGATGAGGATGATTCCCAACCAGTGTAACGCGTCAGTCGTCATAAGTCGTTCCGTCTGAAGGAGTCCATCTCTCCACTTTCCAATCGTTACGCAAAGGGAGTACAGTGTTTGGCCATGGCAGTGGTTACTCTCATTATCGGCATTGTTCTTCTTGGTATGGGGCTTCTTGGCCACACCTTTTTTACCCGTACGAAACGCGCATTGCACCCAGATGAGCACAGGGCCCGCAGATGGGTCATGACCATCGGGTCGCTGGTAGCAGGTTTATGGCTGGTGGCATTTTCCGCCGCGCAGCTCCTGCACTATTATCGCCAGTAAGCCTGAGCAAGGCGCAAACGGCATCTTCGCTATACGATTCGTGACGGCGAGCAGGAGCGTCAACCAGCCGTGGGCTTTCTCCAAGAAGACGGCAATGTCTGTGTCTAAGGTCCCGGATGAGTCAAGGCTTATTACTGAGGTCGACAGGCAATACGCGTCCCTCGCTGCTGCTTTCGCGCGCCAGTTCGATAAGCCTCGTTGTCCGCCAGGCTTGCTCCGGCGCAACCACCAGCTTTGCCTTGCCCAGCAGCGCATCGCGAACGTTCGCGTAGATACCGCGATAATCGCCTACCTCGGTTTCGACCCTCTCAGGTGCGGCTCCTTCCATGTATAACTTGCCCCACGCCTCTTCCGGCTCCTGACCGAAACCAGGCGCATCAAACAGGATGCCACCCTTCAGTTGATCTTCCTGGGGATCCAGCCCGAACTTCACAAAGCTGCCCTGTGTGCCGTGCAGGGTAAAACGGGCTCCCGGCGCTTTCGTGAGAGTCGAAGCGCGGAGATAAGCAGTAAGCCGCTTATAGAACAAAGTAATGTCAAACACATCGTCGACTACGCCATTGTCGCGATCGATCCGCACGGAAGCGAAAATCTTTTCCGGATTACCGAACAGGGTGAGTGCCTGATCAATTAAGTGTGAACCCAGGTCAAAAAGCGTTCCCCCGCCAGGACCGCCATTCTCGCGCCAGCCCCTGAGTCGCGGTTCAGGCCGGAAACGGTCAAAATGTGATTCGAACGTGACCAGCCGCCCGAGTAATCCGCTGACCAGCATCTTCTCTACGGTTTTGAAATCGCCATCCCAGCGCCGATTCTGATAGGCGGTGAGAAGCCGCTTACGTTCGCGCGCCAGCCGAATCAACTGCGCGGCATCATCGGACGTAAGCGCGAACGGCTTGTCGATCACGACATCCCGATCGGCGCGCAGGCATTGTTCCGCAACCTCAAAGTGGGAAGAACTGGGCGTTCCCACTGCGATGAGCCGAATGCTCTCATCGGCCAGCAATTCCTCGATGGAACGGCAAATTTTGACCTGAGGATAGGCCTTCGCTGCTTCGTCTCCTGTGCGTTGCACAATCGCTGCAAGCTCGAGCCCAGGGGTTGCGTGGATAACGGCCGCATGAAAGATGCGGCCAGCAAGACCAAAGCCGATAACGCCGGCACGAATCGTATCTGTCACGGTTGCGAATCCTTGTCAGAGAGGGACGCACCCATTCTCTATCGAAGCGCGCTACTCCGCAAGCTCATCCGGAGATTCTACCAAGGCTGGCTTCTGACGCTCCCGCTCCATCAGCAAAATCAGCGAGCGCCCTTCCAGTCGAACACGTCGTCGCGCTGTTGATTTCTTAAACGGGGTCGCGCAGTTGTTCGTATTCAGAATCGTCTGCCATATCCCATCCTGGGGAGGAGGCGGCAGCTGAAAATTCACCGCCTGGTGATAAGCATTCATAAGCAGCAGGAATGAGTTGTCTGTAATAGAGTTTCCCAGTTGATCCGTTGCCTCAAGTGTCGAGCCGTTCAGCATCATGCCAAGCGTGCGAATCCACCCGGCATTCCATGCCTCCACGCCCAACTCTTTTCCGTTGGTGCCAAACCATGCAATGTCACGTGCAGCTGAGTGGTGAATCACGCGATCCTGAAAAAACTTTCGCCGTCGCAAATTCGGATGTTCCTTGCGCAGCGCAATCAGCCGGCAGGTAAAGTCAATCAATAATTCTTTTTCTTCCGTTGGCGTCCAGTCATACCAGCTGATCGCGTTGTCCTGGCAATAGGCATTGTTGTTTCCACTTTGCGTGCGCCCTATTTCGTCGCCGCCCGAGATCATGGGAACGCCTTGCGAAAGCAGCAGCGTCGCCAGAAAATTCCGCATCTGCCGGTCACGGGCATGGTTGATTTCCGGATGATCAGTCGGCCCCTCGACTCCCATGTTCCAGGAGCTGTTATCGTTCGCGCCGTCCTGATTGTTTTCTCCGTTGGCCTCATTGTGTTTGTCGTTGTAGCTCACCAGATCGCGCAGCGTGAAGCCATCATGCGCCGTGACGAAATTAATGCTCGCGTAGGGGCGTCGCCCGTCATGCTGATAGAGGTCGCTTGATCCCGTCAATCGATAGCCAACGTCCGACAACTGTCCGTCATCGCCTTTCCAATAACGGCGCACGGTGTCGCGATATTTCCCGTTCCACTCGGCCCACTGCACGGGAAAATTGCCCACCTGATAGCCGCCCTCGCCAACGTCCCACGGCTCCGCGATCAGCTTTACATCGGCCAAGGTCGGGTCCTGATGAATGATGTCAAAGAAGCCGCTCAGTCGATCCACATCATGCAGTTCGCGCGCCAGCGCAGAGGCGAGATCAAAGCGAAATCCGTCGACGTGCATCTCCAGCACCCAATAGCGCAGCGAATCCATGATCAGCTTCAGCACTTGCGGATGCCGCACATTCAGGCTGTTTCCAGTGCCCGTGTAGTCCATGTAAAAACGCGGATTATCCGCCACGGTCCGGTAATACGTGAGGTTGTCGATGCCCTTCTGCGAAAGCATCGGCCCCATGTGATTGCCCTCAGCTGTATGGTTGTAAACCACATCGAGAATCACCTCGATGCCTTCCCGGTGCAGCATCTTCACCATGGCCTTGAACTCGGCAACCTGATTACCACCATCGCCAGTTGAGCAGTAGCGTCCGTGCGGAGCGAAATAAGCAAGCGTGTTATAGCCCCAGTAGTTGCTCAAGCCGCTCTCAACGAGGTGACTGTCGTTGATGAAGTGATGGACCGGCATTAGTTCCACAGCCGTGACGCCAAGCCGTTTTAGGTGGCGCAGGCTGGCCGGTGATGCTATCCCCGCATAGGTGCCACGCAGAGGCTCCGGCACGTCCGGATTCTGTATGCTGAAGCCCCTCACATGCGTTTCATAGATGATCGAGTCCGAAAGCGGCGTGCGCAGCGGGCGGTCCTGTTCCCAATCGAAATAAGGATTCACCACAAGGCTCTTCGGAATTCCCGGTGCACTGTCACGGTCGTCGCGATGCAAATCGGCGTCCTCGCCTCCGAAGACGTAGGGAAAGATTGCCTGCGACCAGTCAACACGCCCCGTCACCGCCTGTGCATACGGGTCAACCAACAGCTTCGCCGGATTGAACCGCAGGCCCTTCTGCGGCTCCCACGGCCCATGCACGCGATATCCATACTTTTGCCCCGGTTGAATACCCGGCAAATAGCCGTGCCAGACAAAAGCAGTTGTCTCTTTCAGCGGGATCTTTTCGCAGCCTTTATCCTCTTCATTAAAGAGGCAAAGCTCGACTCCTTGAGCCATCTCGGAATAGAGAGCAAAATTTACGCCCGTTCCATCCCACTTCGCGCCGAGTGGGTAAGGCCTACCCGGAAGAAGCGTCATTGGCATATCGCAAATCTCTTTCGCTGATTGTGATCGTTGATCAGGGTTTCCCCATATCAGAGGCAAATAGGGCTGGAAACGTTGCCAGCAGCAGCGCTATCTCTTTCTCCGTGCGAATTTTAGCCCAGACCACTGCGCATCTACAGCGCACACTTTGTAATCGACAAAACCGCGCGCGAGTCCTACTTCCCGCACATCGTTCTGGTTGAAATCACTGCGCAGCTTCGCCGTTGTCTTCGGATGAATTATCCAGAACGAAGTGCCTTCGGGCAAATGCGCCTGTGCATGATCAGCCGCAGCATCCAGTTCCCGAAGCGAATGCACAACATACAGGACTAGCTGTGTCCCAGCAACGATTCGATGGTTGAGCGATGTTCCTTCTGGCAGTTCGCCGATGATCTCTTCCATGCCATCTTCCGCCCCGCCAATCAGAGCGACTTGCATTTTAGGTGAAATGCCCAGCTTCCGCGTCAGCGCCGAATCGTGCCAGCGCTCCATGTGTGGTGTAGGCTGCACCGGTTCCAGAGGAGACGAAACGATCGCCTTCTTCAATGCTCCCGCAATCTTCTGCCACGATGTAAAGATCGCATCCGGGAGTTCTGCGCGCAGCCGCGCAACCTTTTCATCTACCCCGCCCGCAAACACAATCGGAATATGGCGTGTTGTCCTGCTCCCGCGCAACACAATCGCAACCTCACGCCCATGCGAAGGCAAACGATCCAGATCAATCGCAACTACTGCGGGATTCAGGCTGCGAAAATGTGTGACAAACGCGCTTGAGCCACGCAGCGAAGAGGCTTCCACTTGATAGCCAAGCTTTGCGATTTCTTTTGCATACTGCTGCGCAAGCTCATCGTTCCAGCAAATTAACCGAACCAGCCGGGCAGCACGAGCCATCTTGCCTAATCCAGCCGATATTTTGTCTCGGCCAGTTTGTAGAGAGGCCGCCACACCAACCGGTTAATCGTCACCACCATCAGCGCCATGATGATCGTTGCCAGCAGCAGTAGCGGGAAGTTTCCCGCATCGCTGGCTGCGCTGATCTGCGCGCCCAGCCCTAACGTATGCAAAGTCTTATCCTTCAGATGGAAGTACTCGGCAATAATCGACGCGTTCCACGCGCCGCCGGAAGCCGTTACCAGTCCGGTAATCAGGAAGGGGAAAATTCCCGGCAGTATCACCGTCGTCCAGCGCTGCACGCTCGTGAAATGAAATAGCTGAGCTACTTCACGCATCTCCGACGGAATCGCCATCGCACCCGCAATCACGTTAAACAGGATGTACCACTGCGTTCCCAGCATCATCAACGCGATCGATCCAACACCAAGCCCTGCCCCGAGTTTCATCAGGCCCAGCAGAATGACAGGGAAGAGCGCCGTCGCGGGAAACGAAGCAGCAATCTGCGCCAATGGCTGCGCAATCCGCGCCAGTTTTGGATTGAAGCCAATCGCGACACCTGTCGGAATCGTCCAAGCCGCTGCCAGCAGCAGAGAAATGTTAACGCGAAAAAAGGTAGTGACCGCGCCTTCCAGCAGGGTTCCAAAATCCGATCGCGGAACCAGCCGCAGAAGCAGGATTGCCTTAAAAGCTGCGAAGCAGATCACACCCGCCAGCAGAATGATGAGAATAATCGTGACAGCAGAATTACTTTTCTTCTGATTCTGAGCCTGAGATTTTTCCTGCCGCTGGCGCCGCAACGCAATCGAGCGATACAGTTGCTCGCTTAAAGGTGCGAAGGTCCGCTGATGAATCACGCCGAGCACATTGGATTGCCGTAGCGCAGCCAGTACTGGCGATTTCACTCGATCGGCCGCTTCCACATTCTCGAACTTGAATTTGTCCGACCAGTCGATTACCGGCCGCCAGACCAGCTGATCCGTCATCACGATAATCGCAATCATCGTGATCAAGCCGTAGGTCATGGCGAGAGTGTTTCCTGTAGAGGCAGCTGTCTGCAGATATGAGCCGAGTCCCGGCAACCGAAAATTCCGCGAGCCCACAGGAAACATCTCGCAGACCATCAGGAAAAACCAGCCGCCAGCGACGGAAACCATCGAGTTCCAGACCAGGCCGATTGTGGCGTACGGCAGTTCGAGCTGCCACAGCCTCTGCCATCGCGAGAAACGGTTGATCGTGCACGCCTCCTGCAGTTCGCGCGGAATGCTCTTCAGCGAAGAATAAAAGCTGAAGGCCATGTTCCACACCTGTCCGGTAAAGATCAGCAGGATCGCCCCAAACTCAATTCCAAGCTGCCGGCTCGGAATGAGCGACATCATCGCCAGCATCACGCCCGGCAAGAAACTCAGCACAGGTATCGATTGCAGAATGTCGAGTGTGGCAATCATCAGCGCTTCCACGCGCTTGTTGTACGCTGCGAGATAGCCATAGCCCACTGCAAACAGCAGGCTCAACAAATAGGCGACGCCGATGCGCACACACGAATAAAAGGCATACAGCGGCAGCATCGTCGGCGACTGCGATATATCAACTTCAGGAACGGCGCCGCTCAGCCAGTAACGTGCAATCTGCAGTACGGCGTAGAATCCCGCCAGCAGTCCCATCGCTACCGTCAGATCGAGAAAAACCGGCCAGGAACGCTCGATCACCAGCGAGCGTGAAAGCGTGTAGCGCATCTTCACGGCTCTTCGTTCTCCTGCACAGCCGCTGCCGTTTCTTCCTCCGCCTCGGGCAGAATAAAGCGCCGCTTCGCAGCGTCGAAGTCGAACAACTCCGCATAGCGGCCCCAGTTGATGGCCGTCTCCAACTGCCGTTGCGTCTCCTCCTCGCTGAACTGCTCATCGAGCATATCGAGAAAGAATTCTTCCGGCACAGTGTGATCTGATTTGTTACTGAGAGCGCGCGTGATCTGCCTCAACAGCAGAACGTGCTCCACCGCCGCAGCGCGGAACAATTCCTTCTGCTTCAGAATTTCCGACTCCGCATATTCACGCCCAGCGGGGGTAATGGCTACATCGCCTTCCTCCACCGTGAGGAAGCCGAGCAACTGCGCCGCATCCACAATCGGCAGCAGGTCATCGATCTCGAAGGCAAGCTCATCGGCCAGTCGATACACATCGATATGCCCGCCAAAATCGATGATGAATTCAAGCAAGCCGGCAATGCCGCCTGGACGCGCATGCGGCAACATCTCATAGCGCATCTGCCGTTGATCGCGCACGCGTCGGCCATCGGTATGCAGACGTGGCACGTCGGGAGTGACGTCAGGACGTGTCAGCACGGTGTAGATGTAATCCACCAGCTTGGTGAATGTCGGATTCTTCTTGTCACGCGGATGCGCAATTCCAACCTTGAAATCGGTGCGCACATGCCCCGGATTGCGTCCGAGAACGATAATGCGATCCGCGAGCAACACGGCTTCTTCAATGTTGTGCGTGACGATAAAAATTGCCTGCGTCGGAATCGTCTTCTTCTGCCACAACTCCAGCAGTTCACTGCGCAGGTTCTCCGCCGTCAGCACATCGAGCGCGGAAAACGGCTCATCCATGAAGAGGACTTCTGGTTCGATAACCAGGGCACGAGCGAATCCCACCCGCTGCCGCATGCCGCCGGAAAGCTCCTTGGGATACGCCGCCTGGAAGCCATCCAGACCAACCGTATCCAGAATCTTAAGGCTGCGCTCCTTGCGTGCCTCAGGTTCCACGCCAACGGCCTTCAACGGCGCTTCTACGTTTTCCAAAACAGTAAGCCAGGGAAAGAGCGCGAAGCTCTGGAAGACGATTGAGACATTGATATGCACGGTCTCAATCGGTTTCTCGTGCCAGAACACCTGGCCTCCCGAAGGCTTTGAAAGCCCGGAAAGCATGCGCAGCAGGGTTGATTTTCCCGAGCCCGAGGGCCCCAGCAGCGCCACGATTTCGACAGGAAGAATGGAAAGATCGGTAGGAGCAATGACCTGAATACGGTTGGCGCTCGGCTGAGCGTAAAACTTTTCCACTTGCTGCGCTCGAATAATCGCTTCCGTCATCACCCGGCTCCGTCTACATCTCTAAAACCTCTGAACGGGCAAACCACAGCCTGGCAGTGTTACTTTCGGACCGCCAGAATCCTTCTGGAACGACGCTCCCGCCCCTTGCGTCTAGTCTAATTAGGTAGGATTGCAGGAGGATGAAGCATCCTCCTGCAGACAGCGTATCATCTTAGTAGTCATCAGCATCACCATTTTGGCTGCAACTTTTTCGCTGCTGCTGGCCTACCGCAAGTGTTCATACAATCGGAGTAGAGAGAGTCGAAGAAAAGATGCAAGACAACAATCAGGCGAAGCCAAAAGTTCTGGTGGCCGATGACGAACGCGTCATCGCCGATACCCTTGCCATCATTCTCAATCAAAGCGGATTTGAAGCCACCGCCGTTTATAGTGGCGAAAAAGCAGTAGAAATGGCCGGCTCTCTCAGGCCAGACATGCTCATCAGTGACGTCATCATGACCGATCTCAACGGCATCGATGCGGCCATCAAGATTCGCAGCTTGTTGCCATCTTGCAAGATCCTGTTGTTCTCCGGCCAGGCGGCTACCGCCGACCTCCTCGACCGTGCCCGCAACCAGGGCCACGAGTTCGAGATCCTCGCCAAGCCCGTCCACCCGCAGGATCTTCTCGCCAAGCTGCGCAGCTGAAGTGGGTCGAGGAGTCAACTGACATAAGAGTCTTGTGCGAAGGGAAGTGTGGGATCATCACATTTCCCGGCGTCCCTCCAGTGCTCGCGACATGGTGACCTCATCGGCATACTCAATATCGCTTCCGGCCGGCACCCCGGTAGCAATGCGCGTTACGCGCACCCGTGCTGGCCGCAGCATATCCGCCAGATACCCCGCTGTAGCCTCACCCTCAACCGTAGGCGAAGTCGCCAGAATCACCTCATCCACATCGCCGCGTGAAACCCGCGCCAGCAGATTCCCCGTTCGCAAATGCTCGGGCCCAACGCCATGCAGCGGAGACAGCGTTCCATGCAGTACATGGAAGACGCCGTTATAGCTGCGTGTTTTCTCGATGGTGGCAATGTTCGTAGGCTCCTCCACCACGCAAACCAGCCTCTGATTCCTCGTAGGGCTCGCGCAGTACACGCACGGATCGACGTCCGTAATGTTGTTGCAATTGGAGCAGAGCTGCAGCTTTGCCTTCAGGTTGCGAATCGCATCCGCCAACGCCTCCGCATCCTCGCCGTTCGAGCGCAGGATATGAAACGCCAGCCGCTGTGCGTTCTTCGATCCAATCCCGGGAAGTTTGCGCAACTCCTCGATCAGCCGCGCCATAGGTTCTGCAAAACGTGACAAAGCGATACCTCTTCGCTGTTTTAGCAGGATTCGGCACGCTCCGCCACGTTCGCTGAAAGGAGAGTCCGCGATATACGGTTGTGCGCACTTCGCGAGCTAATTCCGTTGACTTAGTCATGCAACGCCATCGAAAATGCTCTGGGAACAAACAAAACAAAATGAGAAATCACTTGAAAAGTTCAATAGCGTTATCTTTTTGCCTGCTCTTCGGTTTAGCGCAGTCCCATCCATCCTTCGGCCAGCAGGACGCCTCCAGCAAAGCGAAGCAGGCTGTACTTGCGGAGTTGACCAGCAAACTCGACACGAAATCAGCCAAAGCCGGTGATGCGATAACCGCAAAAACCATCGCGGACATAAAAATGAACGACGGCTCGACGCTTCCCAAAGGATCGAAACTGTCCGGAAAGGTGACTCAGGTTGAATCGAAGGCTGCGGGAAACGGAACAGCATCCGTTTCTGTTCTCTTTGATCGGTTGATGACGAAAGATGGCCAGTCGAAACCGATTCAGGGAGTTCTGGTCGCAATCGCGCCACGTCCCTCAGTATCCGATCAAATAGCCTCATCCGGTTCTCTGCCGCAGGCGTCGACACGCGGCGTGGCGTCTACGGCTGTAGCAACTGGAGCGGGCCTGAATGCGAACGAAGAACGCGGCGAAAACTCGTCTATGCCATCGGGAAGCTCAGTAAAAGGGGTTCAGCTTGACACCAAGCTGGCAGCAGACGGTTCGGCTGTCCTGCATTCCCAGAAGGATATCCATCTTGAGAGCGGAATGAAAATCGAAGTTGGCCTTATGTGAAGGCCAACCTCGAAATGATTACTGAAGCCTGAATCTTTGCGGCGTCGGACCTGCGTTGCCACGTCCAAGGTCAGGCGGCCTTTTCCACTGGGATTTGAATCTCGGTCACGTACGACTCGTCATCCTGCCGCACAGGCGCTGTGCAGTAGTGGTACAGCTCGCGGAAAGGCCCTGCCAGCCGGTAATGGTTCTCTTCCACCCATCGCAGCAGATTCTGATAGGCCTGATCCAGGCGGTTATAGGCACCGTGATGCATGTAGCTCGCGACCCTGGTACTGCCGAGCTGATACATCTGCGTCGTTCCATGTGCTGGCAGGGGCTGTTTCAGCAGGAAGCCAGCTTCGCCATCCACGTCTTTTTCTTTGTGTTCCAGGTCATGCCAAATCGCCACAGGCATGCCCAGCTCGCACCCGCCACCAATCTGGCTGATGACTTTGGGGTAAAGCATTCCGATAGATGGATAATTGGGAATCACTTCCCGCAGCGACACGATCCACTGCGGCTCCACTTCTTTGATCACCACATCTGCGCTCATCATCGACTCCTGTTCCATGAATTTGATCAGTGTCTCCAATCGGGCGAGTCGTTCCTGCTCTTCGAATACGCGTGCCTCCTGCTCCGCGCGACGCAGAGCCACCATGCCGCGAAGCTCCTGCGGCGTGATGGTTCCTTCGAGCGTCCTGCCGATCTGCTCCAGCGAAAAACCCAGGTCTTTCAGAGCCAGGATTCTGTGCAGACGCGGCAGTTGCTGAGCGGAGTAATACCGGTAGCCGGTCCAGTTGTCCACGTGAGCTGGCCGCAGCAATCCGGTCTCGTCGTAGTACCGGAGCGTTTTGACCGAAATGTGCGTAAGTGCGGAAAACTCGCCGATCTTGAACACAGGTCAGTTCTAAGGTCTCCAGTTACTGGAGAGTCAATAGGGATTTCTTGCGAATCGCAAAAATCTCGCGATGCAAACTACAGCGTGCTGTACACCAGCTCTACAAACTGATCCGGCTTCAGCGAACCCTTGCCCCAGGCCGCATCAAAGTCCGATGTTGGTTTCGCCGCAATCACCTGATCGAGCGATTGTCCGCTGCTCTTCAGCTTTTCCACTTTGGTAGCGATGGCGGCGAGCATATCCCGATATTTTTGCAGCGCATCTTTATCGCCCAGCGGGCCATGCCCCGGGACAATCTTCGTTTTGTCGTCTGCGACAGCGAGGCAGGCGTCCGCGCCGCGAATCATTCCATTGATCGTGCCGCCCGTACTCGCGTCAATGAACGGGTAAACGCCGTTGAAGAAAACATCGCCACAATGAAGGACGTTCCCGCCGGCAAAGTGAATGTAAATATCCGTATCCGTGTGCGCATCCGGCATATTGACAAGGTCCAACTCGTCATTGTTGATGAAAATCTTTTCTTTATCGATAAATGTTTGCTGCGGCAAGGCGCTGGTGGGCGAGGGCTGAAGTTTCAGATGAAAAAACGCAATCTCCTGCGCGGTTGCAAGTCGATTGCGCGTATTTTCCTGCGCCATGATGAAGGCTCCCATGTCGTCATGCAGGGCTGCGTTGCCATCTGTGTGATCGAAGTGCCAATGCGTATTGATCAGCAGCTTCATGGGATGAGGAGCGAGTTGCCGCAGCGTATCTTTCAGTCGCGAAGCCGCTGTAGCCGCGCTTGAATCGATCAGCACCTTCCCATCCGGCCCCGTCTGTGCCACCATGTTCCCGCCCACGCCTTGCAATAAAAACAGCGTGTCCCGCAACTTCGTCACCTGGATCGGCGTCGTAGCTCCGGCAGTCCGAAACTGCTGCAGTCTGTCGGGCGCAGGAGCGGCTGGCTGCGCTGGCTGCCCGCTCTGCGCCTGAGTGGAGTACGCAAACAGTCGTGGAGCAAATGCCACTCCCGCCCCGAACCACGCTGCCTGCTTCAGAAAACTTCTTCGCGTCTGCATACAGTTTTCTTTCAACGGTATTGTTATCCTGCGCGGAGCGCGAATCATGCCCCCGCATGCGCACCTGCTCGCCAGTATGGAATGCGCGCAATCGATCCGCCTGTTCTTCTATGCACACATGAAGGCGAATCTCAAACTCTAGAACAAACCAGGAGGCAGATTCAACCCGCCCAGCATCGCCGAAGCGCTCGACTTGATGGCTTCATCCGCTCGCCGCCCGGCTTCATTGAAGGCCGCCGCAATCAGGTCTTCCAGCATCTCCACATCCGCCGCGTTGCCGCTGAGGCTGGCAACAGCGTTGGGGTCAATCGTCACCTTCAGTACCTGCTTCTGCCCGTTCATCTTCACTGTTACTGCGCCGCCACCAGAGGAAGCCTCGACGATAGTCTGCCCAAGCTTCTCCTGCATCTGTTCCTGCATCTGCTTAGCCTGAGCCAGCATTTCCTGCATCTTCAATGGATTAAACATTCCCAAACCTCAACTGATCTCATCCTAAGCGAGCCATACCCGGAGAACCGAATGCCTGCCGTGGGAACTTGCGGTGTACGAAAAAAGTGCCCGATAGTTGGCATAGAGCAGGGTGTGGGGACAACATCATCTCAATCAAAGCGCCACTCAGAAACAACCTACTTTTTATCCCGCAAATCCAGAACACTGCGCACTTCACCCGCAAACAGATCCATAGCCTGCTTCACCAGCGGATTATCGAGCGCCGCAGCCTGCACAGATCCGCTAGCCGCCACCCGTGGCTTTGCATTCGTATTGGCAGCGCCATTTTCTCCCGGAACCACAACCAGCTTCTGAGATACGCCGAGGGCCCGCAAGGCATTCTTGACGATCTTTTCCGCCTCGATATTCATGGTCAGTTCGAGCATCATCTTTTTGATGCGAGCCTCGACGCGGATCGTGTCTCCCTCGATGCTCCAATTGCCATCCGCGAGCAACACCGATGCCGTGTTATGCTCCTTGTCATCGAGAGCCGCACAAACCGCCTCACGTATCCGGTCCAGATCGAGCGCATCATCACCCTGTGGTTCAGCCTTTGCCTCCACGACAGGTTCAGCAGCCAACGCCAGGGCGCCTGCAGTCGCCTCTAGGGGAGGCTCAGCCGCGACCGACATCGGAGCCTTTGCAGTAGCCGTCTCCACCGATCGCGAAGCCGCTTCCAGCGGAGTCAGCGCCCGCGGAGCAGCAGCAACCGGCTCAACGGCCATTTCGATCGATGGAGCTTCCGTTGTTTCGCTTGAAGCCTTCCGGTTCCGGTCCGCCTCAAACGGCGAAAAAGCCGGTTTCGCAGCCTCCGCAGCGCGCACCGGCGCAACCGGCCGCGGCGCGGAGGAAGTAGGAGCCGCACTCGCAGCAGAGGAAGATGGAGCGGACTTCGGCAGAGCGCCGCCGCCACTGCTTAGCTTTGTCCCAGTCGGCAACTGGCTCAGGAACTCCTCAACCGGAAGCAACCGCTGCAGGTGCACCAACTTGACCAGCCCAAGCTCCAGGTGGAATCGCTGTTCCTGCCGATAATTCAACTCATCAAAGGTTCGCAGCATCACCTGGAGAAAGCGCGTCAGGTCTTCTTCGGAGAACAGCACTGCCGACCGCGCCGCGCGCGCCCGCTCATCAGCCGAAACCTGCAGCAGATCTGAGCCTTCGCCCGCAATCCGCACCATCAAAACATTCCGCAGATAGCGAACAAACTGCCGCGCCAACGCTGCCGGACTGTTTCCGGCGTTCAGCAGAGTATTGATCTCCTCAATCACCGCCGCTGTCTGGCTCTCGCTGATAGCTTCGAGCAGCCGCTCAAAGACGGTGTTCGGAACCGACCCCATCAGTTCACGAATCTGCTCCGCATCGAGCTTCGCCTTGCCATCCACCAGCGGGGCCGAAGCGATCGCCTGGTCCATGATCGACAATGCATCGCGCATCGACCCATCCCCGGCTTCAGCCAGCAGCGCCAGAGCCGCGTCATCGGCGGAGATGTTCTCCTGCCCGGCAATCGCCCGCAGCTGCCCCAGAATGTCGTCGAACTTCACCGCATGGAAGCTGAAGTGCTGGCACCGCGAACGGATCGTCTGGGGAAAATCTTCCGGCTGCGTCGTCGCCATCATAAAGACGACATGCTCCGGCGGCTCCTCCAGCGTCTTCAGCAGGGCATTGAAGGCCGCATCCGTAATCTGGTGCGCCTCGTCCAGAATGTAAATCTTGTACTTGTCGCGCGCCGGGCGATACCGCGCCGCATCTCGCAGCTCGCGAATCTCATCGATGCCGCGGTTGGTCGCCGCGTCAATTTCGATCACATCGACGGCATTGCCTGCCCGAATCTCGGTGCACGAATCGCAGAAGCCGCAAGGCTCCGGCGTTGGCCGCGACCCTGATTGGGTTGTCGACCCAATAGCTGTCCGGCAGTTCAGCGCCATCGCCAGAATGCGCGCAATCGTCGTCTTTCCAATGCCACGATGCCCACTGAAAATGTATCCATGCGCAATTCGCCCTTGTTCGAGAGCGTTCAAAAGCGTGCGCGTGACATGCTCCTGCCCAACTACGTCCCCAAATCGCTGCGGACGATACTTCCTAGCTAAAACTTGATACGCCATGAATGATCCGAACCCTGATTGTATCGCCTGTCGGCTTCTTGCGCAGGGGCCATCGCTCTGCACAGCTATCGCTCGGCAAATCACTCAGTTGTCCCACCCGGGGCAGCCAATGAGCGCGTTAACTTCTCAGCGATTGCAACGTTCTATTCACAATTCCCAATTATGATGGCCTTCCCCAGAGAGCAAGAGGATTCCATGACGACAGACACGCAAGAACTCGATCAGTTGCAGACTGAATACAAAACAGCGGTAGAAGCCTGGATCGCGGCCATCCGTGAGGAGGAAGCCCTGGCATCCGGAGATCATTCCATCGCTGAAGTCGATAAGTGGGAAGCCGCGCATTTCCGCGAAGAGAAAGCTCGCGACAAAGCCAAGGAAGCCAAGAGCGCCTACGAAGACGCCATTCGCGAAAAGTTCTTTGGCTTCTGATGGCCTGATTTGAGACAACCGGACAGGCAGCGGTTGATTACAGGGAACTGCTGCTAAGCCTTAAGTCTCTAAGCATTTACAAGAAGTGCCTCGGATCAGCTTAGAACTGTCTGTCGTGACAAAG
The DNA here is from genome assembly GCF_014274465.1 of Alloacidobacterium dinghuense. Taxonomy (NCBI): domain Bacteria; kingdom Pseudomonadati; phylum Acidobacteriota; class Terriglobia; order Terriglobales; family Acidobacteriaceae; genus Alloacidobacterium; species Alloacidobacterium dinghuense. The sequence continues at coordinate 818,436 of NZ_CP060394.1, forward strand.
CTCGCCGCAGAACCGTCTCCAGCGCTGTCTTCAGCTCGGCATACTCCGATTCGCTCAGTTTGCCCTCCAGCCGCTCCGTCTCAAGCGCAAACAACTCCTCCTTGAGCGCCGCCAGCAAATCTCCATGACCTGCCGAGGCAGGTGCCGCGACCGGCAGTGACTCAACAGCGACAGGAGCTGCGGCGGAAGCTGGCGCCACTGGCTTTGCCCGGAGCAGGAAAGCCGCTGCCACAGCCAAAACCAGAGCCAGCCCGCTCAGGATCCACCACTTGTACTTGTTCAGCGGATCAGGCGTGTCAATCGGGGCTCCCAGGCCGATTCCGGGACGAGTATCGGTTGCTGCCGCCGACGGCTGACCAGCTTCAGGCCCGGCAGCACCAGCGGCAGCGGCATCGTTTTCGCCGCCCTGCGCCTGCGACTCGCGCGGCATCGAGCCCGATCCCGAGACAGTAAAAGCTATCGCCTGTGAAGGCGAAACATTCCGCGCGAGAAAGGTCTGCGCGTTCACATCATCGTTAATCGGCTGGAAGGCCACCGATCCGCTGCCGGCAAACTTCATTGCCTTCGGCAGCATGATTGCGACGTTCTGCGTCGGCAATGAGACCTTCGGCGTGAAGTTGAAGCTGCCGTTGTAAGGCAGGTGATAGCTCACCTGGAAGCGCGTCTCCCCCGGCCGCACCGGAAAGATAAATGCATAGTAGCCCTTCTCGCCCGCCGGAACTGGGGAAGACGAAACCGGCATTCCACCCGGCCCCATCGCCGCGGAGCCCTCGATGCGGGCATCTGGCGGCAGATAGATCTCATAGGCCGTCTTGCTGAACTGCGTCATCGGTGGATTGGAGTCGTTCTTGACGAAGTAGTTCTCGATGACGTGCAGTCCCTGCTGATCCGTTTCGATGCGCATGACATCGGCCTCAGTGCTCACGCCCTCAACCTTAGGCAGCACGTCATAGATATCTACATTGACTGTCGTCGTACCTGGCCGCACAGGCTGAAAATATGTCGCCTTCTGATGATCGACGCGAATCAGGTGCATGCCATTGTCCGGCACATCAATCGAGTAGTGACCCTTGGCGTCCGTCTTGGTGCGACCGGCTTCCTGCATGCCTTGCGCGAAGGCGATCAAAACCACGTCGTCACCGCCGGCCGGCTTGTTGACGGTCTTATTCGTAACCGTTCCGGTTACAGTAGCGGCGAACGCCGAGGAACAAACCGCAACCAGCAGCGCCAAAGCGCCAAAATGCAAACGAGAAATCAATGTCATTAAGTAACTTTCCAACCGCAATTCAAAAAATCTGCTCATCTTACAAAGAAATTGTCATCCTGAGCGTAGCGAAGGATCTGCTTTTCGTCTAAGTTGCCACGATGTTTAAGACGCCCTTACACCAACAACCACTTGCCGCTCCAGCAAATCAATCTCAGCCATCACCTCAGCCGCCTCATTCTCGAGCGAAGCCCGTTGCGCCGCATAATCCTCTTCCGGATACTTCCCCGCGCGATACTCAAAGTTCAAATCGCGCAGATTGTCATACAGCACATCCTTGCGCTCGCGCAGATAATCGACCCGTGTCTTCTGCACCTGCGCTTCGACCGTGCGCTCCGGATAGAAGACGTAAGCAAAGATCGCAATCAGCAACAGTCCACACGCAATCGTGCTCAAATTTCCGTCTCCTTTCGAATCTGGTCGCGAATCCGATCAAACCCATGCACCTGCGAAGCAGCGGGCATCGGGACCGTGCGCAGCTTCCACTTCCGCACCAGCGCAATCGTGCCAACAATCCCCAGCAGCAGCACCACCGGAGGCACAAACCACGCCGCCAGATTGAACTTCGTCAGCATCGGAGCAGCCAGCACCGTCGGCCCATATTTCGACTGAAACGCCTCAAGGATCTCGGTGTCCCCCTTGCCCTGGCTCAGCGCCGTGCGCAGCTCTGCAAGTTCGCGATCCGAATCCGGACACCCGAGATGATTGCACTCAATCAGAATCTGCCCGCAGCCGCACACGCACATCATCTTGTGTCCAAGATCGTTGTAGCGCACAGCTGTATCGGCTGAACCCATGGTGAAGACCACCAGCAAGACGACAAGCCCGACCTGCGAAAAACGAAACAGCTTCCGCATCAATCGCCGCCCTTGCTCATCGCCATCGCTGGAGCTTCACCCACGGGCACGCGGCTGCGGCTGGCTGCAAACGCCGCCGTCATATTCGGGGTCAGCGCCACGAATGTTCCCAGAATCACAATGATCACGCCAATCCAGATCCATGCCACCAGCGGATTCAGGAACACTTTGATAATTGGCTGGCCACTATCCGGATCCTTACCCGCGTAGACGACATACAAATCCCATGCCAGCGTGGAGTGGTTCGCCACAATCGTCGATGTTGTCTGGCTAGCCTGATAAAAGCGCTTCTCCGGGGCAAGCTGCGTAATCTTCTTATCTCCGCGGTAGACGTCGAGAAGAGCAAACTCAGTATCGTAATTCGCATTCGTGTCCTGCGAGTAAGACTGGCACTCAAGCCGGTACGGCCCCATCCTCATGCTCTGCTTAAAGCTCAGTTCCTGTTCTTGACTCTGATTGAACGCCGAACCCGCAAGCCCGATGAAGATAACGACAACCCCAAAGTGAACGATGTATCCGCCGTAGCGCCGCGTGTTGCGTCGCGTCAGCTGCACTATCGAAGCGAAAAGATTCTGCCCCGTATGCCGGGAAATTACGCCAGCGCCGCGCAAAAACTCCGAGCCGACAGCCGTCACCACCATCGCACCGAGCGACCACGCCATCAGAGAATAGAGCGCGCCCTGACCCTGCCAGGGTCGTACGCCGCAAGCGATCAGCACCACCGCTGTCACCAAAAAAGAGACGACCGGCAGGATAAAGTTCTTGCGAATGCTTTTAAACGACGTGCTGCGCCATGCGAGAATCGGCCCGATGCCTGTCAGCAGGAGCAAGAACAATCCAATCGGAATAGCCACGCGATTGTAGAAAGGCGCGCCAACCGTAACCTTGTTCCCCTGAACATATTCCGAAATAACCGGAAACAGCGTCCCCCAAAGCACTGTGAAGCAAGCCGCCAGCAGCACCAGATTATTGAAGAGAAAACTCGATTCGCGAGAAACCAGCGACTCCAGCTTGTGCTCGCTCTTCAAATGATCGCGCTGCAGGATAAACGTGAAGAGGCAAACCGCCAGCACGATGACAAGAAAAGCCCAGAACCACGTCCCGATCGGCGACTCGGCAAAGGCATGCACCGAACTCACCAGCCCCGACCGCGTCAGCAACGTTCCCAGAATCGAAAGCGCGAAGGTCGAGAAGATGAGCCACATATTCCAGCTCTTCATCATGCCGCGCTTCTCCTGCATCATCACCGAATGCAGAAACGCCGTGCCCGTCAGCCATGGCATCAGCGAAGCATTCTCCACCGGGTCCCAGCCCCAGTAGCCGCCCCATCCCAACACCGAGTACGCCCAGTGCGCGCCGAGAAAGATGCCGCAGGTCAGAAACAGCCACGTCACCATCGTCCAGCGCCGCGTAATGTGGATCCACTTCTCGCCCGGATAGCGCATCATCAGCGCGCCCAGCGCAAAGGCAAACGGCACGCTGAAGCCCACATACCCCAGGTACAGCATCGGCGGATGAATTACCATTTCCGGATACTGCAACAGAGGATTCAGCCCAAACCCATCCTGCGGCACCGTCCCCGCCACGAGCGCAAAGGGAGGCGCAGCGAAATTCACCAGCAGCAGAAAGAAAATCTGTATCCCGGCAAGAATCGTCGAAGCATACGCCGTCAGCTTTACGTCCACTTTGTGCCGGATGCGCAGCACAAACCCGTACGCCGCCAGCAGCCACGCCCAAAGCAGCAGCGAGCCCTCCTGCCCCGACCAAAGCGCAGCAAACTTATACGGCCCCGGCAGCGCCCGGTTCGAATGATGCAGGATGTACGAAACCGAAAAATCGTTGGTAAACGCAGCCCACACCAGCGCAAATGCAGCGCAGGTGACAGCAAAAAAGCTGCCGATACCAGCACGCCGCGCAGTTTCGGCCAGCCGCTCCGGAGATACGTGCCCGCGAGCGCCCGTTGCGAGCTGACGCAGGGCAATGGCTCCGGCGAACAGGTTATAGCCGCTGAGGGCCAGGGCAAGCAGCAGAGCGAAGCTTCCAAATGCTGGCATAGCTATTAACAGAACCGCCCCATTCAAGAATGTCCGGTAACCTTCATTGTCGCACCACCAATTAACGGCGGCAAACCGAGCAGTGTCCGACCGGCTGTATCTGAGACCGAATCTATTTTTCGACAAGCAGCGTCTATCTGATAGATTTACCCATGTCGCGATTTTTATGAAAGGAAAATTAATTTGATCAGTAAAAATCTTAGCCGGACCCTTGGGGCTGCCCTAGCCCTCTTTTTCTGTGCACCTCTCGCCTGGTCAGCAACAAAAGGGATTCCGCCGCACGGCCCGGCCGTTGCGCTTTTCGACGGGCACGACTTCAGCGGCTTCGACATATTCCTCAAGAGCAAAGGGTTGAATAACGATCCCGATCAAGTCTTTAAGGTGGAGAACGGAATCATTCATGTATCCGGCACCGAATTCGGTTACATCATTACCAGGCAGGAATTCCAGAATTACTACCTGAGAGCCGAGTTCAAATGGGGCGAGGGAACCTTCGCGCCACGCGAGGGACAAGCCCGCGACAGCGGCATCCTTTACAACATACAAGGCGAGCAAAAAGTATGGCCGCGATCCGTCGAGTTTCAGATCAACGAAGGCTGCACCGGCGACTTTTGGATGACCGACGGCGCAGCGCTCACCGGCAAGGACGGCCAGCGCGTCACCGGACCTCCAGGCAGCGCACTTAAGATTGATCGCTTTAACAAAGGCCCTTGGAAGAATGTCGTGGGCTATCGCGACCCCGTGAATGAAGTCGAAAAATCGCACGGGCAATGGAATGTGGTAGAGCTTGTGAACCAGAACGGCCACGTCTGGCAATATGTCAATGGAAAGCTGGCCAACGAAGGCACGGATGCCTTTCCTTCCAGCGGGAAAATCCTCTTTCAATCGGAAGGCGCTGAAGTATTCTTTCGCAATATTGAACTCTATCCCCTGAAGTAAGGTGTGGCTTACTTTCCAACCAGCGCCTTGAATTCCGGATGCTTCGCAAGAAAGCCCTGCGCAAGCGGACAGACAACATCGACTTTCAGATTGTTATCACGCGCATATTCAAACGCGGTTTGCGCGAGCATCCCGGCAATGCCGCGCCCGCGCAACTTTGGCGGAACTTCGGTATGCCAGAGCGTGATCCATCCCTGTCCATCGAGATCGAACTCCAGATACGCAGTTTCGCCCTCTTCTTCGAACTCGAACCTGTTACGAGAGACGTTCTGCGGTGAGGCGTCAGTATTCATTCCTGCTTACCATTTACAAGCTAACTTCACGTCAGTCTGTCGAGCGCTTTGTGCGATAGCGAATTCAACTCTCAATTTAGAGCAGGAAGCGTGGGCGCAAAAATGTGCTCTATCCACAGAATCCGAAAATATAGCAGAGCGCAGATGACGCAAATGGTGACAATTACTTCGACCATGAGCAAGCGATGACGGTAAAGTTTCTCCGGGTTTTGCACAGCGCTCTCAGGCTCAAATGCCATATTGAAATAGGTAGCCATCATGATGGCGATAAACGGAAAGGCGCCGATCAACTCTAACTTGTAGCGCATAACGAATGCCCCGAAAAAGAGCATGGCAACCGCGGCATAGAAAGTAATTGAGCAAAGAAGGTTGCGCTCATCGTAATGTCGAAAAGAAGCGCGGTATGCCCCGCTAACGGCCTTGTCTCCGATGTCTCGATACTCGCTGAACCGCTTCAATGCCATGAAATAACAACCGATCATCCAGTAGAAAATAAGAAGTGATGCCGGAGGTACGATTGTCGATGTAACCATGTACCAGCCAAGCAGCATGCGTAACGGATTGTTCACCGATTCTGTCACGACGTCGAGATAGGCCACGTCTTTTGTGCGAAACGGACGAATGTTATAGAAGCATCCCATGATCCACAACGACGCGAGCGCAACAGTAAAGGCATGCGAAATCGTGAGGCCGAGTGTTATACCTGCCGCCATCATGGCCAACCATTGAACGTAAGCCAACGGTACGCTCACCAATCCAAGCGCGGCAGGCCGGTTCTTTTTCGTGGGGTGAAGCCGGTCGAACGGAGCATCCAGGACTTCATTAATTACATAATTACTGCAGGCGATCAATGTAGTCGCGGCGAAACCGATCGCAAGCCTCTTCCAGAAGGCGATCGAGATCGGCAGGTGCAAAAGCGTAATAGGTACAACCACACCCGGCAGGACAAAAATATTCTTTAGTGAATGGTCCAACCGCATGATAGCGAGGTGCGCTTTGAGGATGCCCGTCAGAGTTATGGGCTTGCTGGATGTGGGAAGTGATAACGGCGGCATGCAAAGGCTCCTCAAACCCAAGTTGGCGTTCATAAAGTGTGGGTCCGCAGTTGGCGTAATACCAAAACAGCTGCCCATCTGATTCCGGTATGAGACGGAAGATCGTTGTTGCGCGATTTTTCCCGCACTCGAATGAAAGGCAATCTTTGCAGCTAAGCTACTAGGCGATGAGTCAATTTTAAAACGAAAAGTTCTGCACTGAAGTGTTGAACTTGTGCCAAGCGTGCTGCGTTTCGAAAACGCTCTAGTATCCTTTCCCAAGGAAGAGTTTCTTGCACATGCCAAGAACTGGCATTGCAGCTTCTGCAGGCAAGCGTCCGGCTTGCGGTTCAGATTCAATTCTATTTCCATGGGAAGTGGCTGGCGTTCTTATGTGGCAACGATTCAGTTTTGGGGAGAAGATTGTGCTTCTCCTGGGCCTTTTTTTCTGGCTTGCCTTCAGTATCTACGCCGCACCTGTATTTGGCGGTACTGATACTTTTCTTTTTCGTGATGCTGCCTGCAATCTTCTTCATGGTCAGGGATTCAGCACCGCATCCTTCGAGCACTCTCACAGTTTTCGGCCTCTTCTCTATGCCAGCTATACGCCACTGACCCAGTGGACGTTTCTGATTTTTGCGGCTCTCTGGCATTGTCGTCCGGCAACGGCAACGCTCTACAACTTTGTAATAGCGATAGCCATCGATCTTGCCGTGCTTGGTCTGATCGTAAGACGCATGCAGCCTGGTTTGATGCGAACAGTTGCAATTGTTTTGATCGCAGTAACTCTTCCGGTCGGATATATGGGTATTCAGGCCGAGCGTCCTGAATACATCACCTTTCTGCTGCTGCTTCTATTGCTTATCGCGTTGCGTTCTCCGTTGCCCCTCGGCAGGCTCGTTGGGTGCAGCATCATCGCAAGCCTGGCCTTCCTCGCTGAGCCTATTGGTGGAGTCTTTGGATCGGCTCTTATCGGCGGAGCGATTGTTTTAGGCAGGAATGGTCTCCAACGAAAGAGCGTCGGAGGGGTTGTCTCACGTCTGGCAATTTCAGCAATCGCCTTCCTGATCCCTATCGGAATTGTCGTCGGCGTTTATCAGCATAAGGATCACGCAAGCGTTGCCAGATTTATTCATCAGGCTAAGGTCGGCGGGTTGTCGCGGAAAGAAACGGATGATGGCCGAATACATTCTGCAGACTTAAATAATGGTTCAGTGGCCCCAACTGATGAGACACATCGGCTTGGTGCGGCAGACAAGTATGTCGATGCGTTGCGCTTTATCAAGGCTCTCGGCCCCCTGCAAGAGGGCGTAGAGCTATCTGCCATGATTGTCGTGCTGATCTGGTTGGTTCTGCTCGTCCGATCGAAGGGCAATCGCTGGTCGATTGCGGCACTTGCATTCGCAGGCCTCGTTCTTTTCGTGGCTGTGTTCGGGGTCTTCCCCCTGCAGCCAAATTATCTTGTCTTGACGCGCTCGCTGTTTCCATTTGTCCTGCTGTTTGATTGGGCTGGCTGTAGAGGTGCGCTACGCACTGAAAAAGTAATTGAGATAGTTACGGTTCTAAATCTGATAGTGCTGCTGCCTGGACTTCTTCTTGTCTCACTTATGCGCCTGGAGGGCCGGGAGAGCTATCTGGTAGCGCAGAAGCAGGTAGCGCTACTCAAGAGTTATCTGACCTCACATACCGCTCAGAATAATGTAGTGTTGGCGCCTTCTACGCACTACTACCTGTATAAAGAGGCATTTCCCAATCTCTATAACCCGAGCTATCTCTCATCACAGCATGACATGAGCCAGGTAGTCGCCATTGCCAATTGCGATACTGCCTCCCCATTCTTCATACCCGGAACAAAGCCCTTGCCGGAGGGTGTGAATCCAACAAAGTTTAAACTCTTTGACTCAGGATCTCCGTCGGTGAGTGTGACCCTTCTGCATCGAAAGCTCATGTCCAAGAACTGGACATGGTCCTGCGATCTTTATGTGTCGAAATCGCTGGAGAAACCGCAATGACCGCAGCCCATGTCCTGCAACCTCAGCTGAATAAAAACTCCTTCGTCCGCAATTCCTTCACCGTGTCGCGAAGCTTCGCCGCTTTCTCAAACTCAAACTTCTTCGCCGCCTCGCGCATGTCAGATTCGAGCTTGCCAATATAAATTTCCAGCTCTTCCTGCGACTTGAACTCCGGCATCGTGTCGTCTTCTTCGGTCAAATCGGCATAGTCGGCCTTCAGAATCTGCGCCAGCGACATTTCCGTCGCTCGGATGATCGAAGTCGGCGTAATCCCATGCTCCTCGTTGTAAGTCCGCTGCACTTCGCGCCGCCGCGACGTCTCACCCATCGCCTGCTTCATCGAATCCGTAATGCGGTCGGCATACAGAATCGCGCGTCCATTCACATGCCGCGCCGCGCGTCCAATTGTCTGAATCAGCGACCCCGCCGAGCGCAGAAACCCTTCCTTATCCGCATCCAAAATCGCCACCAGTGATACCTCCGGGAGATCGAGCCCCTCGCGCAGCAGATTAATCCCGATCAGCACGTCATACTCGCCCTTCCTCAGATCGCGCAGCAGTCGCACGCGCTCCAGCGTCTCAATCTCCGAATGCATGTAGCGGCAGCGCACGCCAACCTCCGCGTAATAGCCAGCCAGGTCTTCAGACATGCGTTTCGTCAGCGTTGTCACCAGCACGCGCTCATTCTTGGTTGCACGGTCGCGAATCTCTGCCAGCAGATCGTCAATCTGTCCGCGCACGGGCCGGATCTCCACCTCAGGATCAACCAGCCCCGTAGGCCGGATAATCTGCTCGACGACAACCCCCGCCGACTTCGTCAACTCATACGGCCCCGGCGTCGCCGAAACATAAATCAGCTGGTTCGTCCGAACCTCAAATTCATCAAACTTCAGCGGACGGTTATCCACCGCCGAAGGCAGCCGAAACCCATAATCCACAAGGTTCTGCTTGCGCGATCGGTCTCCATGCCACATACCATGCAGTTGCGGAACCGTCGCATGCGACTCATCAATAAAGAGCAGGTAATCGCGAGGGAAATAATCCAGCAGCGTCGGCGGAGGCTCGCCCGGCAGTCGTCCGGAAAAATGCCGGGAGTAATTCTCAATCCCGTGGCAGTACCCCACCGACTTGATCATCTCCAGATCAAAGCGCGTCCGCTGATGAATCCGCTGCGACTCCACCAGCCGTCCCTGCGACTCAAGTTCCTTCTCCCACCACGCCAGCTCTTCCAGAATCGACGCCATCGCCGTATTCTTCTTCTCCGGCTTCACCACGTAATGGCTCTTTGGATAAATCGGCAGCCGCGCAAACTTCTGCTTCACCGTCCCAAACAGCGGATCGATCTGCGCCAGCGACTCCACCTCATCGCCGAAGAGCTCAATGCGATACGCCATCTCGTCGTAAGTAGGGAAGACCTCGATCACATCGCCGCGCACCCGAAACGTTCCGCGCCGGAAATCAGCTTCGTTGCGGTCATACAGAATCTCAACGAGCTTTTTGGTAATGTCCTCGCGCCGGACCTTCTGCCCTTTTTCGAGCAGCAGCAGCATGCCGTAATAAGCATCCGGATCGCCGAGGCCGTAAATGCACGAGACAGACGAGACGATAATCGCATCGCGCCGCTCAAAGAGCGACCGCGTAGCCGAGAGCCGCAGTTTGTCCAGCTCTTCGTTGATCGTCGCTTCCTTCTCGATATACAGATCGCCCGAAGGTATATAGGCTTCCGGCTGATAGTAGTCGTAGTACGAGACAAAATACTCAACCGCATTCGACGGAAAGAACTGCTTGAACTCGTGATAGAGCTGCGCCGCCAGCGTCTTGTTATGCGCCAGCACCAGCGCCGGGCGGTTCAGCTCCTCGATGATTTTCGCCATCGTAAAGGTCTTGCCCGACCCGGTCACACCAAGCAACACCTGGTGCTTCTCGCCAGCGCCGATGCCGGAAATAAGTTCCTCAATCGCCCGCCCCTGGTCGCCGCGCGGCTTGTAATCACTCACTAACTGAAAATCCATTAAACCCTCAACTCTTCATGGTAAAAGAAAAATGCTTGTCATTCTGACCCTGAACAGAGTGAAGGGGAAGGATCTGCTTTTTGCATCGATCAGAACGAAAAGGTGCCCCATCCTGACTCAGTCACGGTGGGAAATAAACCAGCCTCCGTGACCTGGCACCAACTCAACAAGGCAATTTATTCTGAATAGTTATGAAAAAAAGCGTGCTTCTCTGCCTTCTGCCCCTCCTCGCTTTTTCTTCCCTCGCGCAAACAGCAAAGCCGACATCGACGACACCGCCTGAAGCCAGCTACAACCCAGTCGCCGACCCGCAAGCCATCGTCACGTACGGCAACGCCCGCTTCACGGTTCTCACACCGCAACTCATTCGCATGGAGTGGGCCGCAGATGGCAAGTTCGAAGACAAACCATCCTTCGTTTTCCTCAACCGCCGCCTGCCCGTGCCCAAATTTACAACTGGGCAGGAGACGAATGGTCTTGGCGGAGGCGTCACGATTGACACAGGGGCGCTGAAGCTGGTTTATGGTCCAAGTGACGGTTCGAGAGGAGGCAAATTCACCGCCGACAATCTCAGCATCACCTTCACCCTCGACGGCAAGCAGGTCACCTGGCATCCCGGCATGCCTGACACCGGCAACCTGCAAGGCACAACACGCACCCTCGACGGCGCATTCGGCAGCAAGACGAAAGAGCCCATCGACCCGGGCCTCATCTCCCGCGACGGCTGGACACTCGTCGACGACTCAACGCGCCCGCTCTTCGATTCCGACAACTTCAACTTCACACAAGGCGAAAACAGCCCGTGGCCGTGGGTAATGCTGCGTCCCGCTGGTGACCGCCAGGACTGGTACTTTTTCGGTTACGGCCACGACTACAAGCAAGCTCTCCATGATTACGTCGAAGTCGCAGGCCGCATTCCGCTGCCACCACGCTTCGCCTTCGGAGCATGGTGGTCGCGTTACTGGGCCTACAGCGATCAGGAACTCGACGACCTCGTTCGCGGCTTCCACGAGAACGACGTGCCCCTCGACGTCTTCGTCATCGACATGGACTGGCACTTGAGCGACGTGCAGCTCGAGGCCATGCACGAGACCGATCAGTCCGGCCACCGCCTTGGTTGGAGCGGCTATACCTGGAACCCGCTCCTCTTTCCCGATCCAGGCGCATTCCTCAAGAGTCTCCACGACGAAGGCCTGAAAGCCACGCTCAACCTGCATCCCGCCTCCGGAGTGCAGCCGTGGGAAGCAGCCTACCCCGCAATCGCAAAGGCGATGGGCATCGACCCCGCAACGAAGAAATACGTGCCCTTCGACATCACAAATAAGAAGTTCGCGACGAACTACATGGACCTGCTTCACCACCCGCTCGAAAAGCAGGGCATCGATTTCTGGTGGCTGGACTGGCAGCAGGAAGCCAACACGCAGACTCCAGGGGTGAGCCCGACCTGGTGGCTCAACTATGTCCACTTCACCGATCAGGAGCGTGAAGGCAAGCGTCCACTGCTCTTCCATCGCTGGGGCGGACTCGGGAACCATCGCTACCAGATCGGCTTCTCCGGCGACACCATCTCCGTGTGGAATTCGCTCGCCTTCCAGCCGTGGTTCACCGCCACGGCCGCGAATGTTGGCTACGCCTACTGGAGCCACGACATCGGCGGCCACATGCCGGGCGCCGTCGATCCCGAACTTTACATGCGCTGGATTCAATTCGGCATCTACAGCCCCATTCTGCGCACACACACAACAAAGAATCCCGACTCCGAGCGCCGCATCTGGGCCTATCCCGAACCGTACTCCGGCATCATGCGCGACAGCTTCCACCAGCGCTACGCCATGCAGCCGTATATCTACACGGAAGGCCGCCGGACTTACGACACGGGCGTAGCCTTCCTGCGCCCGCTTTACTATGACTGGCCCGAGGCCGACGAAGCCTACACGAATAAGGACGAGTACATCTTCGGGCAGCAGATGATCGTCGCGCCCGTCGTCAAACCCGTCGACAAAGACTCGCAACTTGCTCAGGAAAGTGTCTGGATTCCGCAGGGCGAATGGATCGAGCAGCCCACCGGCAAGCACTTCACTGGACCCCAAACAGTAGAGCGCAGCTTCGCCATCAACCAGATTCCCGTCTACCTCCGCGCGGGAGCCATCGTGCCCATGCAGCCGCCGATGCAGTACACCGGCCAGAAGCCAGTAGACCCGCTCATCCTCGAAGTCGAGCCGCTCGCCGACAACGCGAAGTCCAGCTACTCCGTCTATGACGATTCGAGTAAAGGCGAGGACTACAAACGCGGAATCTGCGCCTGGACTGATGTCGACGCCAAGCAGTCCGGAGACGACTTCACCATCGAAGTCGCACCCATCCGCGGAAGCTACCCCGGCATGCTGCGTGAGCGCGCTTACGAAATCCGCCTGCCCGGTGACTGGCCTCCGGAATCTGTCACCGTCAACGGCACAAATCTGTCCTTCGCCATGTACAGCGACAAGCCGAGCTGGCACTACGAAGGCAATACACTGACGACGGTCATCACCGCGCCGCGCTACTCGGTCGACCAGCGCGTTACTATCCACGTCTACCGCGCTGCCGGATCGCTAGCATCGCGTTCTCAATTAGACGGGTTCGCGGGAGCGGAAACCCGTCTCCGCGCCGCCTATGACACGCTCAACAGCCTGTCGCCTTTCACCTGGTCTCCGAATCAGCTCATCGACGCATGCCAGACCGGTGACCGCCTTAGCTACAAGCCGCAAACCGCAAAACAGGAAATTGGCCGCTTCCCGCAGGTCTACGCCGAGGGCATGGCGCAGGTGCAGGATCTGGTCACCAAAGCCAGCATCCCGGACGAGGAACTCCTCCAGCAACTCATGCAACACCACGGCAACGGCGCAACAAAAGAGCGGGCTCAGGCCTACCGTTCCTCACTCGACCGCGCCCTGATGCTACTGAAGGACGGCAAACAGTAGCCGCCGAGTCAACCGCACACGACTGTGATCCTGCCCCTGAGTGGAACGAAGGGGCAGGGCCTGCTTCTTGTCCCGGCAGGCACAAAGAAATACCTGTCAAGCCCACAAGGCTAAATATTTCTTATAACTCGCTGATTTTAAAGGCAATCTTCCCGCGTAAATCTGGCGTATTATCCTCACAAACCAGCTACAATAGAAATAGAGAGGCAAGCTTCGGGAAGCTTGCCTCTTTTCTTGGTCCATTGATTCCCGTAAATTCCTTAGAATCAAGAATTTGTCGAATGCATAAACGGCTAAATCCTTTGTTTCCAAGAATTTAACCATTTTATAGGGGTGTCTCTCACCCCAAAAGAATGCTCAGAAGTTAAACCGCATGGCCACCTGCATCCTTCGCGGAGGATACGCGCTCGTCACTTGGCCAAAGTCTTCACTGCCTTCGACGGTATCAACGAACGATCCATTTGGATGATTCAGCACATTGAATGCTGAAGCCGAGAGACCAATCGTCGGGCTCTTGTCCAGTTCCTTCGGATGCAGCTTGAAATCGTATCCCCAGCGCAAATCTAGATCGGCATAATCCGGTCCAATCTCAGAGTTGCGTGGCACGCCATCGGGACGAGCGTTGAAGAGGTTTGTGCCGTAGGCGTCCTCACCAGTCGTAATGGTCCACGGCTTGCCGGTATTGGCGAAGATGCCTACGCCAAGATTCAGCAAGTGCTCGGGGTTGAACATGCCATAGAAGCCGAAGTGATGCCGCTGTTCCCAATCCGCCGGGCCCCATTCCGCGCTCGGCTCATATTGGTTCTGCGGAAACCAGTAGATGCCGCTGGTGTTATTTCCATAATGGCTCCATGTGTACCAGGCAAAGCCGGTGAAGTATTTGTTAAAACGTCCACGATAGTTGATGTCCAGAGCCGTGCCGTTCTGTTCGCCCTCGGACTGAATCTGCCGCAGCTGCGATACGTCAGCATCGGGACGCTCTGTGTAGTCGGGTGGCAGCGGAGCATTGATGTCCACCGAACGAAAGAGGTTCACCCCGCGATTGACGCGGCCACCGATCGAAATCGTACCTTTCTCGCCGACTTTTCGATCAATGGAAAGACCATAGTTGATCTGGTAAGGCGTTTTCAGATTCGGCGCGCGTTCGACGAGCGATGGCGGCAGCGCAGCCAGATTGGCGCAGTCTTGGATGGGGTTGCAGAGCGGCTGTTGCTTCGAGGAGACCTGCAGCAACCGCAGCGCAGCATATTCATAGCGCGCAAGGTCGGCCAGTGGTCCGGAACCGGTGCGGTCGTAATAGATGCCGCCGCCGCCACGCACCACCATCTCGTGCTCCTTGTTGAGGACGAGCGCAAAGGACAAACGGGGCGAAAAGTTGTTCACGTCACTGCCGAGAAAGTTCTGCCAGTCGTAGCGAAGACCCGGAGTGAGCGAGAACCTCGACGTCAGCTTGATCTGGTCCTGAAAGAAGCCGCCAACCTCCTGCTGGTGATAGACAAAGCGAGTCTGGCCCTGCTGAATCGAGAAGCCCGAAGGAATTCCAGCCTGGTAGTTCTGGATGGCGGTAGCGATGAGCGTTCCGTCTGCCGCATAGGTTGGACCATAAGTATAAGTACCTGCGGAATTGGTATGGTCTTCCAGGACGCGACGGCTCAAGTGCGGCAGGTTGATGCCAAACTTCATGTTGTGCGGTCCCTTTGTCCAGGAGACCATTTCGTTGGCGCGCAGGTTGTATTCGGAACGCACCTGCTCATCCTGCGCGCTGCCGCCGGTAAAGTTACCCTGCACGCTGACCTTGGGCGCGTCTGTAGCGTTTGAAATCGGATCGTAACTTCGCTCCAACACGATCGACGCTTGATTCAGGATCGACGGGGAAGCGATGTAGTCGTCATGAAGGATGACGTCGTCCTCACGCGTTTCTGTGTTGTACCCAGCTTCGGGTAGTGTTTGGTTGCCGACACCTTGGTTGGTATTTGTTGCATCCTGAAAGGCGTACATGATGGATGCAGAGTTCTTGTCGTTGAACTGGTGTCCCACGCGCAAGGAGAATTCCGTGTCTCGCGTGGGAGCAGCCACGTTCTCGTTGAATATGCCGTTGGGGTTGTCCTGTGTCGGGACTACGTTTGCGTTCACGACTGCGTAAAGATCTTCTTCAGCGCGATTGAACGAAAAGAGGAACGATGAATTCTTCGCATGCCAGAGCGGTCCCGTTAGGTTGCCCTCGTAGATGCGGCGCTGTTCTGGCGGTTTGCTCGGGGCGAAATCGTTCTGCGCATTCAGAGCGGCATCGCGAAACAGAAAATTGAATTGGCCGTGATACGCGTCCGCGGCCTGCTTGGTGATGATCTCAATCTGTCCCCGCCCTGGGCGGTAGTATTGCGCCGAGTACGGATCCTGATTGATATGTACTTCCTGCACGGCTGAAGGAGAGACTAATGCACGGTTTGCTTCGACACCATCCACCATTAGACCTGTTCCAGCAGTCGAACCCTGGCCCGCGTCTAGGAAGTTGCTCATTGCAGTCACATAATCGTTATCGAAAACGGGCATCGCTTTCAGGTCGTCCGCGCTCAAAACGGCGGTGTCGCCGTTTTCATCGGAGGCCGTCAAATCCACATCCGTATTCCCATTTACCTCAACCTGGGTCACAGCGGCGGCGACAGAAAGGGCGAAGCTTAGCGGAGATCCGGCCGTTGCTCCTACGTGGATATGCTGCGTAGCGGTCTGGAATCCCTGCAAGCTGACAACGAGCGAATAATCGCCCTTCTGCGGAGGTTGAATGCGAAAGTTTCCTGTCGAGTCCGTGGTTGCGGTAACCAGTGCCGCTCCTGTTGCATCGGTGAGCTGCACCTGGGCGCCAGGGATGATCGCTCCTGTGGTGTCCGCCACCGTTCCGCTGATCGTTGCGATCGCTGAACTGGCAACTGGGGCCGCAGGAGTATCGACCGCGGCATGGGCGATTGGCGAGACAAGAAGGGCAGAAAGAAAGGCAGTGCGCAGCAAGGCGGAATCTCCTTCAAGCGAAAATAGGACTTGCAGAATTTGCCAGTGGTCGAACCAGTGCGAGTCCGTTTTCAGAATGCTAAATAGACGTTTCACTTCCGAAAACGATTTATTTTTCCATCTTCGCAGTATCCAGCGCAGAAATCCAGTCTTTCGGAAAATCGGCCAAATAATCGGATGGTATGGATTCCACCGTGTGAGAGGAGAGACCATAGCGGCAGCCGATTGCCCAGGTTCTGGCCCGCCGCGCCGTCAGAATATCCACGTCGGAGTCGCCAACCATGACGGTCTCTTCAGGCTGTACTCTCGCTTCACGGATTAGAGTGGTCAGTCCTTCGGGGTCCGGCTTTTTGGTCGCAAAACTGTTTCCGCCGTAAATCCGAAAGAAATAAGGACTCAATCCCAGGGCCTCGCAGATGGCTTCGGCTGGTCGAACGGGCTTGTTGGTTAGCACCGCGAGTTGCCGCCCTGTTTTCAGGACGTCGAGCGCAGCAAACACCCCGTCGTAGACGTACGTGTAATCCAGCTTGTGTATCCGGTAGTGATTCAGGAAGGAGGTCAGTGCGCTTTCTACGAACTTCTCATCGTCAGGATCGCCGAGCGCGCGGCGGACCAGCATCCCGGCGCCATCGCCAATGTACTCGGAGATAATCTCTTCCGGGAGCGGCTGGCGATCGAACTCCGTGAGCATTGCGTTGATGGAGTTGGTGAGGTCTTTGCGCGAATCGATGAGCGTGCCATCAAGATCAAAAACAATCAGTCGAATTTTGTCCGCAGGAATGGGCTTTGGTTCATGCGCCATAGATCCAGTGTAATGGCGTCAGATCTTCTGTTGCTTCCAGCGGCCACGACGGAAGAGAAGCACGCTTGCGCCAGCAATGGAACACTCCGAGAGGACGATCGCGAGGAACACGCCGAATTCGTGCATGCCAACTCTAAACGAAAGCCACCAGGCCAGCGGAATTTGCAGCATCCAGAAACCGAAGAAGTTCACAATGGTCGGTGTGATCGTATCTCCGGCGCCATTGAATGCCTGCAGCATCACCATGGCGTAGGCGTATCCGATGTTTCCGTAACTTAATATGCGAAGCGCCGTAGCGGCAATCGGGACCACTGCGGGGTCCTGAATGAAAAGACTCACAGCCGGCGTCGCAAAGAAGACAAAGAAAATGCCGATGCTTCCGAGGAAGATCACATTGTAAAGACCCGTGCGCCATACTGACTTTTCTGCCCGGTCCGGCTTCTTGGCGCCCAGGTTCTGCCCAACCAAAGTAGCAGCAGCATTACTCAATCCCCACGACGGCAGAATGATGAAGATAAGGATGCGGATGGCGACGGTGTATCCAGCAAGAGCGCTTGCGCCGAAGAACGAAATGATGCGCACCATAGCGATCCAGCTCGTGTGTGCAATGGCAAACTGTAAAATCCCGGTGATCGATACACGCACCAGCCGCCACAATACGTCGAGATGAATTCGAATGTGTCGCATCATCACATGAATGCGTTCTGTACCCTTCAGCAGTCGATAGATCTGATACAGCACTCCGATGCTGCGGCCTGTAAACGTTGCTAGCGCAGCGCCCGTCACTCCCAGCTTTGGAAATGGCCCGAGGCCGAAGATGAGGCACGGATCGAGAATGAGATTGATAATGTTCGACACCCAGAGCAGGCGCATCGCAATGGCCGCATCGCCCGCCCCGCGAAAAATCGCGTTATTGAGGAAGAGCATGACGATCGCCCCGCAACCTCCTAACGCAATTCGCGCGTAGCCTGAACCCGTGGCAACAAGCTCCGGCGATGCTCCCATGAGTTGCAGGAGGCGCGGCGCAAAGACAAAAGAAGGAATTCCGATCGCCAGAGAAATCAGCAATCCGAGGAAGATTGCCTGCACGCCTGCGATCGCAGCGTTTTCCGGATCTTTCTCGCCAATGCGGCGCGCGACCATCGCAGTAGTCGACATGGCCAGGCCAATGCCAACCGCAAACACTAGCGACAGCAGCGATTCGGTCAGGCCCACGGTTGCCACTGAATTTGCTCCGAGACGACCGACCCAGAAGACATCCACGACAGCAAAGAGCGATTCCAGTACCATCTCCAGCACCATGGGAATCGCAAGCAGAATGATTGCCCGGTTCAGGTTGCCGGCTGTGTAGTCCTGATGCGAACCGCGAAGTGCCTCACGGACGGAAGCCCAAAATGACGGTTGCGCAGCACCGGCGGTTTCTGTGGCGGGTTGGAAGGAGGAGTCCATAGATGTTTTTAGTCCGAGTGCTGGCGCAATCGGCGTTTTCTGTGCGGCCGTGAACCGACAAACCTTCCAGCGAGTGTACAGGTAATTCGTGACGGCTTGGTCAAATTCGTTACAGTCTCACGGTATGCTCAAAGGCATGCGTTCAAGGCACGCTCTCATCCTGCTCACTTCTGTGATTATTGGGGTTTCGACATCAGGTTCAGTCGCGCAGCAAACGCGCTTTCCAACCAATGAAGATTTGCGCCATACGCGTGCCATTAGTCAGCCGCGGCTCTCGCCCGACGGGCAAAGTGTGCTCGTGCAGGTTGCAGATGCGACTGCCGATGGGGGCCGCACACATCTGTGGCTGGTCGACATCAAACAGAATTCTTCACGCCAGCTCACGTATTCTCCCGAGTCTGACAAGCGTGGCGAGCATAACGGAGAGTGGATGCCGGATGGGAGCGCCGTTCTATTCCTGGCCAAGCGCGGAGAGCATACGCAGCTATATCGCCTGCCGATGGAGGGTGGCGAGGCGCATCCTTATTCGTTGAAAGTAGACCCGCGTGTCGATTTGTCGCAGGAGCCGGATGCGATTCCGCCGAGCCAGGAAAAATCAACTCAGAAGCAAGAGCAGGTTGAGATCGATGTAGAGCGGTTCGCTGTTTCTCCTGACGGAAGATGGATTGCGATCATCGCAAAGGATCCACAGACTCCGGGAGAAAAGAAAGAGGAGACGGAGAAGGCCGATGCTCAGTGGGTTGATCACAATCCACATGGCGCAAGGCTCTATCTGCTCGATCCAGCAACCGGCAAGCTGGCGAAGACGGCCATAACACCTGATGTCGAGTCTGCTTCATGGAGCGCGCAGTCCGACAAACTTCTGGTGATTGCAGAGAAGCCTGGCAATGTTGGGGATCTTGGGCCAGCGAAGGGGGCGTGGCTCCTAAAGATAGCAAGCCCTGATCAGGCGGAGCAGGCGAAGGAGATTCCGCCATCGGTAGCCCAAGCTACATGGTCGGAGAACGGTAAGCGGCTTTATTTTCTATCGCAATCAGAGCCGGATTCACCGCCGGGCTACAACGATCTCTACGAGTTCAAATTTAGCGATGCATCGGTAAAGAGCCTTAGCCAGGGTTATGTAGGATCGATTGCTCACGAAAAGCCAATCGCGTTCGATGGCAAGGTACTGCAGCCGGTGCAGAACGGCACGAAGATATCCGTCGCTCGATTTGGCGGCAGTTCACCTGAACTCGAGAAATTTGATACATCGGTTGTTACAAATCTCGATACGAACGCGCGGCGAAGTGGATGGGTTTGGATCGGGGCGAGCAGCACAAAGCCACAAACGCTCTACTTTGTCGAGAAGCTTGGGCACACGCCGCGAGCGCTCAACCTGCCTTCCGTGATTCCCGCAGAATGGACCGAAACACCATCGCAACTCATCCAGTGGCAGAACGAAGGGAAAACGATCGACGGCTTGCTTTATCTGCCGCCGCAAGCCAAAGATCGCAAGGTGCCGCTGATTATCGATGTGCACGGCGGCCCAACCGGTGCATGGGAAGACGGATATTCTCCGCTCATTCCGTTTCTATTGGGGCATGGATGGGCCGTTCTCCGGCCAAATCCACGGGGAAGCACAGGCTATGGCGCTGCGTTCGCAGCTGCAAACAAGAATGACCTCGGCGGAGCCGATTTCCGGGACATCATGGCCGGAGTCGATGCGGTCATCGCTCATAACTCAATAGATTCTGACAAGCTTGCGTTGATGGGCTATAGCTACGGCGGCGAGATGGCCGGTTTCGCGGAAGGAAAGACCAACCGATTCAAGGCGATCGTTAGCGGTGCTCCTGTGATTGATCAATACAGCGAGTACGGCACCGAGAGCAGTTCATGGTATGACCGCTGGTTCTACGGCAAGCCTTGGGAGCATGATGCCGACGCCTGGAAACAAAGCCCGCTTTCCGGGATTGGGCACGCTAAGACTCCCTTTCTTCTATTGCAGGGTGACGGCGATACTACTGACCCACTTGGGCAGAGCCTTGAGATGTATCGAGCGCTGCGTCAGGTCGGCGTTCCGGTCGATCTTGTCCGCTATCCACGCGAAGATCACGGCCCACTCGCGGGCGGGATATTCGGTAACCCGAGTACGGAGCCCTGGCACGGCTTTGATGCTCGTCAGCGCATGGTCAAATTCTTTGAAAAGGCGTTTTCGCAGTAGTTCAGCGCGTCAGGCAGACAGCCAGTGTTGCCAGCAGCAGTGCCGAAGGCATTACGATAATGCCAGCCTTGAGGAAGCTCCATGCGCTCACGTGTAAGCCTTCTTTGCGGATGGCGATCAGCCAAAGAATCGTTGCGAGCGATCCTGTGACGGAGAGGTTTGGGCCGAGGTCAATACCCACCAGCACTGCATTCCGCAGACTCCCAACGATGTGCGCCTGATGGACAGACGCTCCTGCAATCAGCCCAAGAGGAAGATTGTTGATGAGATTCGTACCCACACCGATCGTGAGTGAGGTAGCGAGGGCGGCCGCTACGGGTGGCCAGTTCACTACTGCATGCAACGCGGCTTGCGAAAGGTGAGCTGCACCGGCACGGTTCACAGCTTCAACCAGGATAAAGAGTCCAGCCACTAGAGGAATAACGCTCCACGAGATGCCTCGAATGATGGCAACTGGATTGCGGCGTTCTCTAGCGCTAATAGCCATCACGACCACCACTGATGTAGCGAAGGTTGGCAATCCAAGATCTTTGCCTAGCGCTGAAGCAGTCAGCAGCACGACTGCAACCAGTCCAATTCCCATGAGTGCCAGTTTGCCCGTTTGAGAAAGATGGCCATTCCCGATGTTGGTTTCCGTCTCACCCCGAAGAGATTCTCTGCAATACCAGAACAGGGCAGCAAAGGTTGTGACGATCGACAGCACTGACGCGACAGCAAACATCCGGAGCCATTGAGCGAGGGGCGGCATTCCCAGATGAAATACGACCAGGTTAGCGGGATTGGAGATGGGGAGTACAAAACTTGCGGCGTTTGCGATGAAGGCGCAGCTTAGAAGGCAAGGGAGGGGTTCAGTCTTGGCTTTCTTCACCGCCGCCAGAACGGCGGGTGTGAGTACGACAGCCGTAGCGTCGTTCGACATGAAAATTGTCACTACGGTGCCGACTACGTAAATCAATATAAACAGGCGAGCACGGGACGCTTTGGCGTGCTGAATTGCTACGGTTGCAAGCCAATCGAAGACTCCATGCGCCTGCCCCAATTGGGCCAGAATCATCATCCCGGCAAGAAACAAGTAGACATCCGTGCCCTCGAAAACAGCGTGCCGAGCGATGTTGAGAGGAACCAACCTGAACAATATCAATAGACCTGCGCCGCCGCAGACCCAAATCGCCTCTGGAATTCTCCAGGGGCGAAGCAACATCAGCGCGATAGTGAGAAAGGAAATGATCCAGATAGCAGATAAATGAAGGGGCATTCTTCGTCGCTTGCTTTTCCTAGTGCCTCAGATACCTGTGAAATTTCTATCCCTTAAATAAGAAGAGTGGTTATTGTCTGATTCTCTGGCGCAAATTCTCGTAGGCAGACCTCAGCTAAGTACAGTATGATGAGGCAACTTTAATAAACCAAATAGAATTAGTGCTCTAACAGCTTCCCCAGTCGCGCTGTCCGGAGCTCCCCTTTCGTCCCTAAGTCTGTGATTGTTTTTCTACCGCGAAAGTTGTAGAGATAGCCCATCGAAGTTTGTTACCTTTGGCTGTATTTGTTGGTTACGTTGGTTAGTTCGCAGTTACCAAAGGAAATAGGGCAGTAGAGTACGAGATCGATAGCAAGCTTTTTGGGAGAAATGGATTTGACCGATGGTAAACGGCGAAGGTAAACAGCACGCCTCGGCAGAAATAGATACTGACCTGGCAAAAGACGTTGCGAATCTCTATTCATGGGCGAATGTCGAAGACGCAACCTACCTCGATTTCTCCAGGCAGCGAAAAGCGCGACATATTCAACATACTACCGATGTAGACATTCGGAAAAGTGAAGTGCCTTCTGCTCCCAACGTGAGTATTGAAAGTGAGGCGCAGGTCTTTGAATCCTCCATTGCGGCACCCATAGCGGAGCCATCCATCATTGGGAAACCCATCCAGGAGAATTCCACACCTTCGGTTCCAATGAGCGCCCAGACGTCGGCAGCAGCGCCAACGCCGCAGTTGGTTGATTTGCCTGAATTGATTCCCACAACTTTTTTTGAGCCGGGCCTGACAGCGCCCGCTGAAACTCTGTCGCCCGCATTGGCGATCTATTCTCTCGCCGGTGGGGTAGGTAAGACTACGTTTTGTGCCAACCTCGGCAGAATCTTCTGTGCCACGAAGGAGAAAGTCCTGCTGGTTGATGCATCAGCGAGCGGATTGCTGCCTTTTTACTTTGGAGCTACGGATCTGCGTCCAGGATTGCGTACTTTTGTCGCTCCTGATGTGAATTACCCACCGCTCCAAGTGTTCGGTACGAATGAGATTACGAAGCCGTGGCTGGAAGAGGTGAAGGTCGCAATGCGCAAAGCACAGCGAACCATTTTCGACCTCGGGCCGGCATCCATGAGTCTGCTGCCAGAAATCTTTGGTATGTGCGGCACAGTTCTTGTGCCTCTGTTGCCCGACCTGAATTCCATCCTTACTGTTTCGCGAATCGAGGCCTCGTTCAAAGCAATGGAGTCTTCCGGGATAGAAGTTCCTGAAGTTTTCTACCTATTCAATCGGTTTGATGATCAAGATACGATCGACCATCGGGCGCGAGCGTTGGTGGAGAGGCAGTGTGGTGACCGACTCCTGCCGCTTACGATCCGCGATGGCGCTGAGGTGGCCAAAGCGATTGCCTCCAGAATGACAGTTGCCGATCACGCTCCGGGATCGGCAGTGACCCACGACTACCTGGAACTGGCATCCTGGGTGAGAAAGCGAAGTCCGGTCCGCGCCGCGTCTAGAACGCAGGCGCGCTGGAGCGAGCGATGAAGCGAATCCTTACCCACTGGAGATTGCTCGGAACCGGATCCAGTCCATGGGCAAGCCTGGCTCGCATTCTTGTTTATGGAATGCTTCTTTTCTTCGCTTTTGAATGCGTCACGATTGATTTCAGATGGCCCGAACAGGCGGTGCTTGGCATCCTGACCATCGTCCTTGCATTTGCGATCCACCGCACGTCCGCCTCCGAGCTTGTAACTCTGGCACTCATGTTTGCCTCAATGCTGGCTACTGCCAGATATGCATACTGGCGCTGTTTCACCGTTGGGCAGGCACTTGCAACCTCGGGTTCGAAGCTGGGTGTGATCAACATCATCTTCATGCTCATTCTTCTCTCGGCTGAGGGCTACGCATTTGTGATCCTGTTTCTCGGCTATATCCAGACCATTCGTCCTCTCCGGCGACCACCCTACCCAATGCCGAAGAACCTGGAAGACTGGCCGCATGTCGACGTTCTTATTCCTACATATAACGAACCGTTGTCCGTGGTCCGGTCAACCGCCTTTGCTGCGCTGAATATTGATTACCCAAGTGAAAAACTTCATGTTTACGTGCTGGACGATGGCAGGCGCGAAGAGTTCCGTAGATTTTGTGAAGAGGCAGATATCGGCTACGTCACGCGAACGGATAATAAGCATGCCAAGGCTGGAAACATAAATCATGCGTTGACCGTGCTCGATTCGCCGTATGTTGCGATCTTCGATTGCGATCACGTCCCAACGCGTAGCTTTCTACAGGTCACGCTCGGATGGTTTTTGAAAGACACCAAGCTGGGCATGCTGCAAACGCCGCACTACTTCTATTCTCCTGATCCGTTTGAGCGAAATCTACACCAGTTCATGGTGATCCCCAACGAGGGTGAACTGTTCTATGGTGTTCTTCAGGACGGCAACGATCTCTGGAATGCCACATTCTTCTGCGGTTCCTGCGCTGTTCTACGTCGTACGGCTCTGAATGAGATCGGAGGAATTGCCACCGAAACAGTTACAGAAGACGCGCACACGTCTCTGCGTATGCAGACACGGGGATGGAACACCGCATATATCAACATCCCGCAAGCTGCGGGTCTTGCCACGGAAAGCCTCTCCAGTCACGTAGGGCAGCGAATCCGTTGGGCGCGCGGCATGATCCAGGTGATGCGGACGGACAATCCTCTCTTTGCGCGCGGGCTTAAATGGCCTCAGAGGCTGTGTTACTTCAACGCGATGATTCACTTCCTCTACGCCGTTCCCCGACTCGTATTCCTCACGGCCCCGCTCGTATATATGTTGCTGGGGCGCATCAATATCCCGGGATATTGGCTGGCAATCCTGGCGTATGCGATGCCCCACCTTTTTCTGTCAAACCTCACCAACTTCCGCATCCAGGGCAAATATCGTCATTCCTTCTGGAACGAGGTGTACGAAACAGTTCTTGCCCCATACATTCTTGGGCCAACTTTGCTCGCACTCATTAATCCAAAGCTGGGTAAGTTCAATGTGACAGCCAAGGGCGGAATCGTGAAGAAGAGCTATTTCGATGCTCGGATTGCCCGTCCGTATATCGCCTTGATTCTTCTCAATGTTGCTGGCCTGGTGGTTGCGCCCATTCGCTTCTTTTATTGGAACCCTGACCATCCGGGGACCATCGCGATGAACGTCTTCTGGATACTCTTCAACCTGATTATTGTGGGCACCGCGAATGCGGTCGCATTCGAGTCCCGTCAGCTGAGAACAGACGTGCGGATCGATACGCATATGCCCGTGGAAATTCGCCTGCCGGGCGGGAAAAGCGTATTTGGTGAGTCCGTCAACATGTCTCTCGGCGGCGCCTCAATCGATCTTGAAGAACAGCTAAATCTCCCGCAAGCTTCCCGAGTCGAAGTGATCTATCCCTTACGCAGAAAACAGACGGTATTCCCGGCATCAATTGTTGCGACGAACGGTTTGAATCTACGCATCAGGTACGAAGATTTGTCGCTTGAGGAAGAAGAATTGCTGACGCTCGTTCTTTATTCCCGCGCCGATTCATGGCTGAGCAGGAGCGAGCGTCGTGAAGCAGACAAGCCCTGGCGCAGTTTTGCGCGTCTCGTTCGCTTGTCTATTAGGGGTGTTGGACATGCTCTTGGAACCCTGATTCCCAAGAGGAAAGACGCCGAGTTGCCCGCTGCCGTGCGCGCTGGAACAGCGATTCTTGTACTCGCGATGATCCTTGCAGGTGCATGTACCCCTTTGCGGGCCCAGAAACGCGGCAAATCTGCTCCAGCCCGCGATTCTCAAGCTGCGACTTCTGCTGGAGGAACGTTCCAGTCGACGTTCACGTTGAAAGATATTGGGATACCGGAGGCGATTGTGTTCCGCGGAGTCGCAGCATCTCGTGACGCCCCTTTTGCCTTGCCTCAGACCGAGGTCGTGCAAAAGTCTACGCTGCATCTGCGTTACGCATTTTCGCCTTCACTTATTCCTCAGATGAGCCACCTGAACGTCTATCTGAACGGTGCGTTGGTGTCGACGCTGCCCGTCCCGGCAAAGGTTGAGGATGTGCAGGATTCTCTGAAGGCGGACCTGCCGCTTCCTTCTGATCTGTTAGTTCGCAACAACGTATTAAGACTGGAGTTTATCGGGCACTACACTCAGCAATGCGAGGACCCGGCAAACACCGTGTTGTGGGGACGGGTTGAGAATACTTCAAGCGTCGAAGTATCCGGATCGCTGCTTCCGCTGGCTGACGACCTGAAGATACTACCCCTGCCTTTCTATGACGGGGCAATCAGCAGCTCTTCCGCTTCAATACCGATTGCTTTCACCAGCAGCCAGCCCAGCAATAATGCATTTGAGGCTGCAGGCATCCTGGCATCATGGTTTGGAGTCGCGGCAAAGTCGAGACCGCTAACCTTTCCTGTGACAGTCGGCAGCACACTACCATCGGGCAACCTCGTTGTTTTCGTGGAAGGCTATTCGAGTCTTCCCGCAGGAGTTGATCTGGGCAGCGGTGGTCCTGTTGTTGCTGTCCGCACAAACCCAGTCGATCCTTACGGCAAGATACTCATCGTTGCAGGTGATGATGCTGATCAATTGGTGACAGCAGCCCGTGCAGTTGCAACCGGCAATATGATGCTGCAGGGTACTACAACCCGTATAGGCGAATATCGCCTGCCTCAAGCACGCGAAGCTGACGATGCGCCATTGTGGTTGAAGACTGATCGCCTCTCTCCTTTCTGGGATTATTCTGGAAACCCGGAGCTGCAAAGCGATGGTTCAGGACCTCTGCCGATTTACCTCAGGCTGCCACCTGACATCTACTACGGCGACCGGCAAAATATCCCCCTCCACATGGATTACCGGTACAACTCCATTCCACTCGCGAATGCATCGACGTTGCGCGTGAGTGCAAACGGATCGCTGGTAAATGAGCTGGCGCTACCGCATGACAACAATCCCAAGAAGACGCTGGCATATGATCTTGCGGTCCCAGTATCGAATATGCGGCCGTCTGCTAACACATTTCTCTTCACCTTCTATTTCCAGATGGCGAAGACTGGGAATTGCCAGGATACAGCTCCCATCAACCTGCAGGGTGCAATACTTCGCAGTTCCTATCTGGACATACGTGGCCTGAAGCACTGGGCTGCCATGCCTAATCTTGAACTTTTTTCCAATGCGGGATTTCCTTTTACGCGCTTTGCCGATCTTTCCCAGACCAAAATTGTGCTTCCACCGCGCCCCAGCCCACAGGAACTCGGAATCTATCTAGCGTTACTTGCAAATTTTGGCGAGCAGACGGGCTATCCGGCACTACGGGTTTCGGTTGGCGATTCCTCATTGCTCGGGGCCGATGCCGACTATCTAATTCTCGGAGCGCCGGATGACGAGCCAGCATTTGAACGGTTGAGTCAGCAGTTGCCGGTCGAAGTGAAGGAGCAGGGTTTTTCTATTCACGATACAGGCGGGTTCTTTGCATCAGTGGAACACGCCTGGTGGCAGGTTGCCGAAATGCGGCCAAACTGGTGGTGGAAGCTGCGGCAGGCAAAGGAGCGGGATGGGCTACTTGAGAGCCTGGGTCAATTCCCGGATGCGCTGATTCAGGGAAGTGAATCGCCCTGGGCTTCGAATCGTTCCATTGTCAGCATCACCATCAAAAATGATTCCCTTGCAGGCCCATTTATTGCAGCCTTCACAAAGTTTTCTACGTCTGGCGATATCAGCGAATCGGTGAGCGTTCTGCACGGAAGTGAATTCACATCCTACCGACTGGGCGATCGCTACTACCATGTTGGGTATCTACCGTGGTGGGCCCGCATTCGCTATTGGCTGCGAGCCTTCCCCTGGATGATCGTCGTTCTGACATTTGTCCTCGGTCTTTTCGTAGTCCCATGGACGAGGGCATGGCTCGATCAGCGTTCAAAGGCACGCCTGGAGGCACAGCAGACATGAAGGCCGCGATCTTGCTCGCTGCAACGCTCGGTTTATGCTGCCAGTCTGCAGCGAGAGCCAGCTCCTGGCCGTTGTGGGACCACTATGCTGCGCATTTCCTCAGTCCTCAAGGCCGAGTTGTTGATCCGTCGCGGAATTCGATGACTACCTCAGAAGGACAGAGCTATGCCATGTTTTTCGCGCTTGTCGCAGGAGATAACAACTCATTTGATCGCATTCAGGAGTGGACGCAAGACAATCTCGCGCAAGGTGATCTTGCTAAGAAATTGCCTGCTTGGAGTTGGGGCCAAAAGAGCGATGGTTCGTGGGGGGTACTCGATCAGAACTCGGCATCAGACTCTGATCTTTGGGTCGCTTACAGCCTGATTGAAGCAGGCGAACTTTGGTCAAAGCCAGGCTACAGCAGAACCGGAAAGGCTATGCTGTCGTTGATCGCAAAGAATGAGAGCGCTACAGTGCCGCAGGCAGGTGCTGTTTTGTTGCCCGGCCCAAATGGCTTTCATCCGGATGCAGATCATTGGGTCTTTAATCCGAGCTACATGCCGCTGCCGTTGTTGCTCGCGGCGAGACATGTTGATCCTCAAGGACCGTGGAGTGCGATGGCCGCCGCTCTGCCTGCATGGCTGCAGCAGGCGAGCCCTTCCGGTTTTGCCATGGACTGGGTTGAATACACAAGCGGCAAAGGCTTTTCCGCAGTCAGCGAGCCAGGAACAAGTTCAAGGCCTGCCTGTGGCAGCTATGATGCAATCCGCGTGTATCTTTGGGTGGGCACTACCGCGCAGGACTCACCGGGAGCTGCGAGCCTCCTGCATCTGTTTGCCCCCATGTCCAGCTATGTAAAGACACACCTTTCGCCACCTGAGGTAGTTAATCCCGATGGGACGGTTGTGAGTACTACGGCTCCGCCGGGATTTTCAGCTGCGGTGATGCCGCTGCTCATGACATCCGGTGAAAAGGCCGCGGCCACTCTCCAGCTTCGAAATGTACTGGCTCAAATTGAGCCGTCAACTGGGTTAGTTGGAGATCCGCCGCACTACTATGACCAGAATCTGGCGCTCTTCGCGCTGGGCTGGCAGGAACAACGCTTTCGCTTCGCTCCCGATGGAACGCTGAGGGTCCAATGGAAAAAGTGAACCGTAACGCTTGCCGAACACTTCTTCTCGTGGCCACTTGTGCGCTGGCTCTCGGAATCTCGCCAGGCGCATGGGGTCAATCCACGGCGGAACGCGCCCTGTTGATGAAGGCGCAATCCCTCGCTGCAAATGGACACCTGGATATGGCGGTTCAGACTTGGCAGCAGGTACTACTCGCCGATCCGAACAGTCGAGAGGCGCTTCTTGGAATCGCCAAGGCTGACATGCAGCTCGGAAATACGGATGAAGCCAGAAGATATCTCGATCGTCTGCGCGCTGCCGGGGGTAATCCTGCGGATATCGCAAAGATCCAAGCTATGCCCGGTGTTGCGCCGAAGAATGTGCGCCTCGATCAGGCGGCCAGTCTTGCGCAGAGTGGCCGGTATGCAGACGCTATGCGGATCTACCGCGACGTTTTGGGCAATAATCCCCCTGCGGGAGACTACGCGCTCGCCTACTATGACACCGAGGCTGCCATCCCGGCGGACCGGCCTCATGCCGTTGCAGGATTACGGAAGCTCGCGCAGCAATTCCCGGCGGATTCCCGTTACTCGATCACGCTCGGGCGCGTCCTCACATATGAACCGAAGACGCGCGCAGAAGGGATCGCAATCCTGCAGAGATACGATAATGTCCCGGCTGCGCAGAGTGCCCTGAAGCAAGCTGAGTCGTGGAATGCGGTTGCCAACGCTGCTCCGACTGCAGTGGACACCCAGGCCAAGCCAAAAGCCAGCACTCCCGCTGGGAACCCGCTGGAGGCATCGGCGTATCGCGCCCTCAATAGCGGTCGGTTGGATGAGGCTCGGCAGCAGTTCGAGACACTGCTGGCGAAGCAGCCAAACAACCCGCGAGCCCTGAGCGGAATGGGTTACGTGTACATGAAGCAGCAGGACTTCGCGGATGCATCGGACTATCTTGAACGTGCTCGCGCCGCAGGAGCACGGGGACTGGAAAGCGCGATTGCTACCTCGCGCTTCTGGGAGAAGATGTCGCAGGCAGGAGCCGCGTTGCAGGCGGGCGATTCGGATGCCGCCATCGAGTCCTATACGGCTGCGTTGTCACTCAAGCCATCGAGTCCTGACGCGCTGGAAGGTCTTGGAGGAGCTTATGTTCAGGCGGGAAACAACGCAGAGGCGATCGATGCCTTTGAACGTGCAGTACGCGTCAGCCCTGACCGCCAAACCGCCTGGCGCGGCCTCTTTCTGGCCCAGTCGGCAGCAGGCAATTCTCAGGGAGCGCTGAATACCGGCGACCGTATGCCCAAGAATGTTCGCGCTCAGTTGAACTCTGATCCCGAATATCTGCGAGCGTTAGCACAGGATAACCTCGCGCTGGGCCGCAAAGCTGAAGCGGACCGCGCCATCGAGCGAGCGCTGGCTTTGCCGTTCCCGAATGAGGGGCGAGATCTGCCTCTTGATAAGCAGATGCAGTATGCGGCGTTGCTGATGATGGCCAACAGATATGAGCCGGCGCTGCAGCTTTACCAGCAGATCGTTGCAGAAGACCCGGGGAATGCCGGAGCGTGGCGAGCGCTTATCGCCGCGCAGCATCAACTCGGTCGTGATAACGATGCTCTTGCCACCATGGGTAGCATGCCGCAGGCAATCCTGAACAAGGAGCAAAGTGATCCCAGCTTCCTCGTTCTCGTTGGATCCATCTATCAGACGCGTCACGAGTGGGATCGCGCTCAGAAGTATCTGGAGCAAGCGCTCGCTGCTGCACCACCTCCTCAGACAGGAATCGAACTTCAGCTTGCCGATGTGTATGCGGCGAATGGCAATCAACAGAAGGCGTACACAATCTATCGTGAGGAGCTCGACAGGAATCCGCAGAATACGGATGCATGGCGCGGCATGCTGAATGCTCTTCATCAGGGAAATCACGACCGCGAGGCATTGCGGCAGATTGCCGCAATGCCTGAGTCTGTGCGCCTTCGCTTGGAACAGGACCCTTCATACTTGCAGACGCTGGCATCGATCCAGTCTGCGACCGGACAGAATCAGGCTGCGTTGAAGACCTTTGCGCAATTGACGCAAATCTATCGCGATCGCAACACGGACGAGCCAGTTGACGTGCTGATCCAATATGGCTGGGTGCTGCTGAGAACTGGCGACGACCAGAAGCTCTACGCTCTGGTTACGACTCTCTCCAATTCGGCTGATATGACGGACGATCAGCAGGCCGAGTTCAATCGCCTTGGAGCCAGCTGGAGTGTGCGTCGCGCGAACAGCGCGCTGGCTGTAGGCGATCAGAATCGTGCTGTGGCAATTCTTACGACAGCTGCGCAAGCTTTTCCCGGAAACGCTGAAGTCTACAGCGCGCTTGCCGGTGTCTACCTCAAGATCGGGCAGCCGAGGCAGGCGGTTGCAATTTACGCTTCGCTGGACATGACTCACGCGACCAGCCAACTGTATGAGAGTGCTATTGGCGCGGCGATGGCGGCGCGCGACATGAAGCAGGCAGAAACGTGGCTCGAAGACGCGCTCGATCAATACAAGAGCAATCCTTCGATTTTGCGGCTCGCTGCTCAATACGAACAGGCACGCGGAAATTCCGATCGTGCGGCAGCTTACTATCGGGCTGCGCTCGATGCTATGGGGCCAGCCGGGCCTGGAGGGATCTTTGCGCAGCCTGGCAGCGATACGGGTGCTCCCGGAACATTGTCTCCTATGCAGCAGTTGATGCAGCTGCTTGCGCCCGCAGGGCGCACCGCACGGCTGAACGCTCCGGTCGATTCGTCTGAGAGCGGCAGCGCCGGCGATGTCTCCTGGCTGGACGCTCCCAGCAAGAGTGTTCCGACACTCGGCGACTTTGCGCAGTCCAGAGAAGGCGGTTCGGGGCGAAGTGTAGGTGATGATGCTGCGCTGAGGCAGCCGTCAACTTCGGCCCTAGGTGACTACGGAAGTCGTTATGATGCGTTGACTCCAACCAATGATCGCTATGTGCCTCCGACCGAGGCTTATGTGCGACCGACGAAGGTCACGCGGCGACACTCTGCTCCTCCAGTCGAGCAGGCGGTCGAGCAGGATCAGGTCTCGGCACCGATGGACTATCTGGAACCGGTGACGATGAAAGTGCCTGCGCGACCGCTGACCACACCTGCGCCGCAAAACCCGCCGGTTTCTTTCGCACCAACATCCAAGTCGGCGCATTTTCTTGACGCGAACGATTTGAATCCGGCGAGCAGGCTGCAATCGGCTGTGCGCGAAATGAACGGTCGAGTGCAGGATCCGCAGTCGACGGATACCGGGCTGCCGCCAATCGGGGAGGGGAGCCGGGATGCTACGCCACCGCCAGTGCCGCTGAATGCGCTGCCGGAGACGGCGCGGGCTGAGGCGCCGGCGTTACCGCCGCTCACCGGGCCGGGTGTGCACGTGGTGCGCGCGAAGACCCCGCGCGAGCAGATTGAGGATCAGCTGGCCATCATCCAGGGGGCATCGAGCCCATGGGTTGGCGGCAATGCCGGCATCGACTACCGCAGCGGTCAGCCGGGATACGACAAGCTCTCCGCCTACACGGGGCAGATTGAGGCTTCGAGCATGCTTGGGCCAGGCGTGAGAGGCACGGTCATCACGCGTCCGGTACTGCTTGATTCGGGCACAGCTACGACGACGGCTACCTTCCAGCAGGGAACATTACCGGCTGGCGCGACACCGTACCTGCAGTCGGCGGCGGGCATTGGCGGCGAGTTCCAGTTGCGGACGGCTTCGTTTGCCGCCAACATTGGCTATACGCCTTACGATTTCCTCGTTCAGAACATCATTGGCGGAATCTATGTCCATCCTCCAACCTCGCATTTCACGCTGACGTTCGCGCGCGATCCAATCACGGACACGCAGCTTTCCTATGCCGGTTTGCGCGATCTCGGCAGCAGGGGGCCGACCTATGAGGGCAACACCTGGGGAGGCGTCGTCACCAATGCTGGAGAATTCCAATTGGCTTTTGGCAGCGCGCAATCCGGCTGGTACATCCAGGGCGGAGGGCAATACATCAGCGGCCGCCACGTTCAGGACAACACGCGCCTGGACGGCGACGCCGGGGCTTACTGGGCGGTGGTGCATCATCCCGATTACGGAAACCTGACCGTGGGCATGAACTTTTTCGGCATGCACTACGATCACAACCTGCGGTACTTCACCTACGGGCAGGGTGGCTATTTCAGTCCCGATACGTACATCCTTGCGGGCGTGCCTGTGACCTTCAATGGGCATCATGGCGCGCGGTTTCATTACCGGGTGCTCGGCAGTTTCGGTCTGCAGGCGTTCGACGAGGCCGCGACACCTTACTATCCGCTCGATCCTACGATTCAGTACGCGAGGAATAATCCTTATTACAGCGAGGCCACGAGCGTCAGCGCCAACTACAGCTTCGAGGGTGAGGGCGCTTACGCCATTGCCGAGCACTGGTACGTTGGCGGCTACATGAGCTTCAACAACACGCGGGATTATGCCAGCAGCAAGGGCGGCTTTTATGTGCGGTACCTCTTCCGTCCGCAACCGATGCTCGAAGAGAACGGTCCGACAGGGCTCTTCCCGATTACCGGGATGCGGCCGCTGAACGTGCCATAGGCCGGATCCCCCTCCCCCTTGGGAGTTGGGCTTGCCTTTATGTGTTTTCAATAAGATAGCGGGGGATCATCCCCCGCTATCTTATTGATTCTGCAGTTGGTTAAGGTCGTTTGAGTGTTTTCAATGGCTTAGCTGGGGGGTCCGCATTTGTCAAAAAGGGAAAAGCCCGCTCATTGCGGGCCTTTTTTCTCTATCTCCAGAATAACAGTTTTCGAGGAATAGTACGCCACTTGTCGTTGCAACGAATATCTTTGGCGGTCTTGGCTTTAGGAATATTTGGTCGGCTTACCCTCTTGACAGCGACAAAGCCCGGGGCTAAGCCCCCTCTTTCTGTATTGATCTTATTCACCGGGCTAAAGCCCGGTGCTTTTACCTGGAGGTGCTTCGCACCTCTTTCGGTTTGGCTAGGTTGGAGGTCGTGGTTTCCGACCCTTTTTCATGGTGTCCTCTTTCGGTCGAGCTGGGTTGGATTGTGCTTTCTCACCCCCTTTGGCGAGTTCAGGCGGTCTCTTTTGGGAAAAGATGGCACACCCTTCGTCGTGCTGCTGCTCAGGAAAGACGGCCTTGCTTGCAAAGGCTTCGCACTCGCTCTGCTCGTGCGGGTTCCTTCGGCAAGCTCAGGACAGGCTCTCCGACACCGCGCTAATGCGCTCCGCTCAGGATGACAGTAGCTTTTAAGCGGCAATTTGTGGCGTTCAAGGCGGGGTTAAGCGCGATTTTGTGGCATTTTTCAAGCATTTAGAGAGCAGGTTAGAATGTGGGAGTGGCCCTGTAGCTCAGGTGGATAGAGCAACGGTTTCCTAAACCGCAGGTCGGAAGTTCGAATCTTCCCAGGGTCACCATAAAATCAATCACTTAAGCAGATAAATTTCTCCACAAAATCAAGCTGGTGTCAGCATCCTCGAACTCGGAGAGGATGCGAAGAAGTGGTACAGAGACCACGGCAAACGAGATCTTCGAACTTTCACCGGTCGGATGGACCTGATCATCAGAGAATTAGGGAGTCGCCCAGCAGACTCCGTAAAGCCTAAGGAGATCGACGACTGGCTAAGCGGTCATTCGGAGTGGAGTCCGGCCACCAAGAATAGATACAAGACCGTATTAAGTAAAGCGTACCAACTTGGACTTGGTGGCGACAGAGTCAGCCGGAATCCGGTCCGCTCAGTTGAGCGCAGAAATGAAGGAGACGGTCGAATACGTTATCTGCGACCTGAGGAAGAAGTCAGGCTCAAAGTGGCAATCGCACGACGTTATCCCGGGCACATGCCTGCGTTGGTCTTCGCGTTGCACACCGGCCTGCGCAAGTCGGAACAATTCGGATTGAGCTGGGGCGATGTTGATATGAACCGTAAAGTGATCATTGTTCCGCACCCGAAAAACAATCGATCGCGAGAGATCACAATGAACGAAACTTGCTTCGCAGTTATCGAAAACCTTAACAAGAGTCGTCCCGATGACGACCGCGTGTTTCGGTCAGATCGATACAAAAAACGGCCCATTGCCGACATCAAGAAGGCATTCGAAAACGCCTTAAAAGAAGCCAAGATCGAGGATTTCACTTGGCACTGCCTTCGTCATACTTTCATAACACGTCTTGTGCAGGCTGGCGTCGACTTACGCACTGTTCAATATCTTGCAGGTCATCAGAATCCATGACGTGCTCGATAAAGCAGACGTCGTTCTTCTGCTTGTAAGCTCTGACTTCCTCTCTTCACAATATTGCTATGACATCGAGGTCAAACGCGCTCTAGAACTCCACGAGTCCGGCAAGGTGCGCGTGATCCCCATCATCCTCAGACCGTGCGAATGGCACCGAGCCCTGTTCTCGCAGCTTCAAGCCTTGCCAACGGGTGGACAGGCGGTGACTCACTGGAGAGACCAAGACACCGCATTTTACGACATCACGCGCGGCATACGCGAAGCGGTGAACTCTATCCGAATGCCAAGCCCAAAAAACTGAGCTCGAGCAGTGGAAAAAGGTGATCGTTGCTGATGATGAGAGGATCATCGCTGACACCATCGCACATCCTCAATCAATCAGGCGTGGGCCATAGACTTCGTCTCCGATCAACTCAGCGATGGAAGACGCTTCCGTGCGTTGACTATTCCTCGATGTTTATACCCGAGAAAGCCTTGCTATCGAAGCGGGACAAAGCCTGAAGAGAGAAGACGTGGTGCGAGTGTTGAATCGGCTGAAGCTGGAGCGTGGTGTGCCGAGGGTGTTGTTCTGTGACACGGAGCTGAGTTCACCAGTCAAGTGATGGATCTTTGGGCTTACAGCAACGGGGCCAAAATCGACTTCTCGCGGCCCGGTAAGCCGACAGATAATGCCTTCGTCGAGTCGTTTAATGGAACTTTCCGGGCCGAGTGTCCGGCTGCGCACTGGTTCCAAAATCTAGCTGATGCAAAACAGATAATCCGGGCTCTTCACCTGCAGGGAACCGAAATCGCACAGGTTGGATTCCAAGTGCCGCATTGATCAAACGTCACCGTCGAAGGATCCTCGCAATACCTCCGTAACAACAACTTGTTGCAGCGTGCTACAAGATCAGAAGGGTCGTTCTAGTTTGTAATTTTTCTAGGCTACGCTTATTTCACCATTGCTATCCTCACACTGAAAATGTTTCAATTACTCTCCCAAGAGAGACTGCACGATTGCTCACGCGCTGAATCACGATAGTTGAATGCTTCGAGTGCTTTGTTTCCCAGGAGGGCTTGTTGATTATCTATAAGAGTTTGGATATCCCTCCTTCCGTTCCCACGGAACCTTGAAATCGATAACCCACTTTAAAAAATCGGACTTGTGACCGAAGAGGCGAAGCTATGTCTGTCGGCGTATTTCCACCCGGGGGAAACTTTTCTCGCGTAATCGAAAGGACGAGCGCAATTGAGAATTCGTCGCGCGACTACCTTTGCGGAACCCACTGGTTTGCTGTGTGGACAAAGTCGCGCCAGGAGAAGACTGTGGCCGCGATGATTGCGTCCCTCGGTATTACAAACTTTCTTCCGCTGAAATCGGAGTCGCGCCAGTGGAGTGATCGAAAGCAAACGGTCAATGTGCCGCTTTTCAGTGGATACCTCTTCGTAAGAATGAGCCTTTCGGATGGTAACAAGCTTCTGGTTCTCCAGGTACCGGGAGTAGCGGGCTTTGTGGGCAATAGCCATGGACCATCGCCCATTCCGGAAGACCAAATCGAGGCGGTTCGCACCGTGGTCGAGCGCAGGGTTGAGTGCACAATCCACCCGCTTCTTGAAGAAGGAGACCGGGTGCGCGTGATTCGGGGGCCGCTTGCAGGTATAGAAGGGCGACTGGTCCGAATGAATTCCGTAGCGCGGCTAGTGATCTCGATCAGCATGATCCATCGTTCCCTCGCGGCACACGTGGATCGGGACGACGTGGAGCGATTCGAAGATTGCGCGGTAGCCTCGTGAGCGTGGTCATTGGGGGAAAGTGCCGGCGTAGGTTCGGGCTTTCGCTCATCAGTTCGGAGCTTTGAAAAGGAGTATTCGATGAAGATGCGGAAAATTCTTTCGAGCGTTGTGTTCGCGCTCTGCGCCATAGTGTTTGGTCTGCTCGCGGGACAAGCAGTTTGCCAGGCGCAAAGCACGGCCGGTTCAGGCCCGGTCCTCGAGCAGAGGCATCCGCGCTACATCCTACAGCGGGAAGATGTGTTGCTGGTCAGCTTTCCGCTTTCGACGGAGCTGAACCAGACGGTCACGATCCAACCGGACGGTTACATCAACCTACAAAATGCGGGTAGCGTATACGCGCAAGGGCTTACGGCTCCGGAACTAGTCGAGGCCATCAAGAAGGGTTACGCAGGAATTCTTCATGACCCGATCGTGAATATCGACGTGCAGGATTTTCAGAAGCCGCTTTTCACCGTGTCGGGCCAGGTTGGCAAGCCGGGGCAGTATGAGTTGCGCTCCGACATCACGGTGGCAGAGGCGATCGCTGTGGCCGGAGGCATGACGATGCCAACCGCAAAGGCTCAGGTCTTTCTGTTTCACCGTACCTCCAAGGACTGGATGGAAGTGAAACAAGTAAATCTCAAGGACGTATTGAACGGAAAGAACGTGAACGAGGATGCAATGATTATGCCCGGCGACATGATCTATGTGCCGGAGAAGTTCATTGCGAAGTTCAAGAAGTACGTCCCGTACTCGGTTAACGCGGTTGCCGGCTGGTATGGGGTGCCGTAGTCGCGCACTTCTAATCGCCGTCCGGCGCTCCGCTGGTAATAAAAAAGGAGTTGCATCATGCAAAGGATCAACGCTCGACGCCGTCCGACTCCGGAAGAAGAAGGTGTCTCACTGCGCGATTTGGTCGCGCCTCTTTTCCGACAAAATCGGATTCTCATTATCACGCTCGTGGCTTCATTTGTCGTACTGGTTCCGCTGGGACTGCTTTTCCTTTACAAGTACAGGTCGCAGATGGGAATTCTGGTCAATCACGAGCGCGTTGATTCACCTGTCACCACAGGCGTGCCGAACCAGACAATCACCGAGCAGATCGCAGTTGCCGAGGAGGAGATCAATTCCGAGGCCGAACTTCTCCTCAGCCGGGACATTCTAGAAAAAGTCGTGATCGCCAATCACCTGCAGGACAGAGGCTTCTCGCTAAGTAATCTTGTTCCCGGGCATGACGAGTCCTACCGCATTGCTCAGGCAGTGAAAACGCTGGCGCGGAAGATCAAGGTGAGGCCCTCCACCAAGGCGAACATCATCGACGTTTCGTACAGCTCGCACGACCCGAAGCTCTCTTATGCCGTGTTGAATTCGCTGGCCGGGTTTTACCTCGAGAAACACGCGGAAGTGCATCGCCCGCAGGGGTCCTACGAGTTTTTCGCCGCACAAACGAACAGCTACAAAGAGGCCCTCGACGATTCGGAGGCGAAGCTGCGCACCTTTGTGCAAACCTCTGGCGGTGCCGCTCCGGACGTCGAGCGTGCCGACCTCGATCAACAACTGACCACTTCTATCGGCCAACTGCATGCTACGCAGCAGGCTATTGCTGCGGATGAAATGCGCATCCGCAACGATCAAGCCCAGATGAAGACGATCGCGCCGCGCATAACGACACAGTTGTCGTCTGCTCCACCGGACATGCTGTTGCAGAATCTCGGCACGGCGCTGCTGGCAGCGGAAACGAAGCGAACGCAATTGCTGTTGAAATACGACCCGAGTTACCCACTGGTAAAGGAAGCGGATGATGAGGTTGCACAGGCTAAGGCAGCGTTCGAGAAGGCGGAGAACACCAAATACGTAACCGAGGCTACGAATATGGACCCGACCTACGAACTGTTACGTGAAGAGTCGGCCAAGACGCAGTCCGATCTTGCTGCACAGAAGGCCAGTCTCGCCGCGAACGAGGCAAGCATCAACAACCTGCAGTCAAAGATGAGCGATCTGGCCGAAAAAAACCTGGATCTTACTGATTTGGCGCGGGACCAGAAGACCAATGAGGATAATTATCTGCTCTACCTGGCCAAGCGCGAACAGGCAAGGAGTTCAGAGGCGCTGGATAAGACGAAGATTGAAAACGTCGACATCGCCATCCCGCCGACGATTCCAGTCCTCCCGATCATGTCACCAGTGATGGTGGTACTACTGGCGTTTGTGGTCGCAGCATTTTTGAGCATCATGACTGCCTTCGCCTTCGACCACTTCGATTCTTCGTTCCATTCGCCAGCCGAGGTGGTGGACATGCTGGGAATCCCGGTGGTCGTTCCCATGTCAAAGAAAACCGCTTAGGAAGACCATGGTTTTGCGCCATTTCAATCTTCGCGAGCAGCCGTTCGGCGTTACGCCGGATCCACGCTTTCTGTATGCGACAGCGACCCATCGTGAAGCATTGGCTGCGCTGCGGTACGGAATCGAAGCGGGTTTAGGATTCGTATCGCTGATTGCGAACCCGGGGATGGGCAAGACGACAATTCTTTTCGAAGCGCTAGCGCAGCTAGGCGATACGGCGCGAACCGTCTTCCTGTTCCAGTCGATTCAGACTCCCCTCGACCTGTTTCGTGCTTTGCTGATCGATCTGGGTGAGAAAAATCCGCAGGGAAGTGTGGTCGACCTCGAAACCCGCCTCAACGAGATTTTGCTGCAGCAAAACAAGACAGGCAAGAAGCTCATTGTGGTCCTGGACGAAGCGCAGAATCTCGACTTCGCGGTGCTCGAAGCTGTACGCATGTTGTCCAACTTCGAAACGCCGAGCCTGAAATTGGTCCAAATCGTTCTTTGCGGACAGCTGCAGCTCGGCGACCGGCTCGCCGAACCGCAGCTTTTGCAGCTTCGTCAGCGGATCTCGATCTTTGCCAGTCTCCACTCGCTTTCGACAACCGAAGTTGCGAATTACATTCAGCATCGGCTTAAGGTCGCGGGCTACGAGAACGCAAAACCGCTGTTCACCAACGGTGCGATGGAAATGATTGCCCGGCATAGTGGCGGAATTCCGCGAAACATCAACAACATCTGTTTCAACGCGCTTACGATTGGGTGCGCTTTAGGCAAACGATGCATTGAGGCAGAGATCATTCGCGAGGTGATCGGCGACCTCAAGGTGCAGAAGGCGGAACGGAGCGAGCCTATCACCATCACCCAAGCGACCGACGCACGACCGATCATTCCACTGCCCAAGCGCGAAGGAGGTCTTGGTTTGCGCGTCGCTGGATTCGCAGCTGTGTTCTTCGTTGTATCCGTCATGGCTTACGTATTGGTTCTAGCCAGTTCCGGCGACGCGGGGACAGACAAAATTCACCGTGATGCTACGATCAGCACGCACCCGCCCTCGACCCATGCCAACCTTCAGAAGCTTGTTCCAGTCGTTGCGCCGCCCTCGACCGGTACCAAGATTCCAGAGGCAACTCCAACCGTAACCCCGAAGCAGATGCCAGTTTCAACTCCTGCCGCCGACCCGGCGAAAGCCACGCCGCCCACCCAGGTCGACAAACAGAAAGGATCCTCTCCGGCACCTCTGGCTCGTGGGAACAAGGACACTCATATGCAGAGAACCGCCGCCGGTTTCGTGGATCGTCCGGTGACTGCGGGCAACAAGATCCGCCTCGTAGAAGCGCACAGAACACAATCACTGATCGACTTGTGCACCGAACAATTTGGGCGGTGCGAGCCCGCACTTCTGAAGCGAATCATCGAGCTCAATCTGCTACTCGCCGATCCCAACCACATCAAGCAAGGCAACATAATCATCATGCCCGAAGCTGCAACCTCGCCGGAAGTCGACCGTCAAAAGCCGAGCGGCGGATAGACTCATCAGCCTCAGGGGAAAGAGGGAAGTTATGAGCAAGCACTTTGAACTGATGCAGCAGATCGAGAAGGAACGGGTTCAAGAGGTGTCCGACTCCCGGATTCCGTTCTCGGATTTCACGCGGAATGGCAATCATTCCGAGAGCCTTTGGGCAAGCGACGAAGCGCAGCGTCTGGTCCAGCAATTGTTCGTTTTCCAAGTTAAAGAACCGCCGCAGGTGGTGACCTTCGCGGGAATTGATCACGGCAATGGCTGCAGTCGCATTTGCGCAGACGTCGCCGAGACCTTAGCCAAGAACAAGCGCGGGCGCGTGTGCCTTGTCGAAGCTAACTTCCGTTCTCCGGCATTGCCGGGAATGTTCGGCGTGCCGAACCACTTCGGCCTGACCGAGGCTCTGCTGCGCGACGAAGCAGTAAGCCAGTTCGCCAAGCCTCTTCCCCAACAGAATCTCTGGCTGCTTTCGTCCGGCACGCTGGCGGTGGATTCGCCCAGTCTGCTTTCCTCAGTGCAACTGCGCACACGCATCGCCGAACTGAGGCAGGAGTTTGATTTCGTCATTGTGGATGCGCCCCCGCTGAATCGCTATTCGGACGGGATCGTGCTCGGACAGCTCTCCGACGGTCTTGTCCTGGTCATTGAAGCCAACACAACCCGGCGTGAGGCAGCAGCCGCGGTAACAGAGAATCTGCAGGCGGCCAAAGTGCCTATTCTGGCCGCGGTGCTAAACAAACGAACTTTCCCCATTCCTGAGCCCATCTACAAGATCCTCTAAAAAACGCCCACGAACTCTCCCACCTTCTGCGCAAGCCAGCTTGAATGAAACGCTCGTGTTGTGAGCCTAATCTCTCAATTCGGCCTCGTAATTCGTAGCCAATCTCGTTCCCCGTCTTACAAGCTTCACTTTCTTTGTCGTTGATCGTGCGCCATCGCACTCCCCACCCTCAGAAAACCGCGGAGAACTCGCATGAATGATCACCATAGGCTGATAATTGGACTTCTGAAGGTATTCGATCTCGTCCTGGTCGTGCTGGCGTTTGCATTGACCACGATAAGCCGCGTGAAAGCCGAGCACACAGTAACACTCGGCGAGTTCCTCTCAATGCGCGCCAAGATATCGAATCTCGCCATCATTCTCTTCGCCGTTGTCGTTTGCCACGTAATCTTCACGATGTACGGACTGTACCAGTCGCGCAGGTTGACCGGTCGCAAGAGCGAAGCGCTGGACCTATTGCGTGCTACGACAACGTACATCCCTTTTTTTCTGGCTCTAAGCGTTGTGTTTTCGATCCGGATGATCACTATTGCATTCCTGGCGGAGTTCTGGGTCCTGACAACATGCTTCCTGGTCGCCTCCCGATTCATTTTGCGGATTGTGGGCGATCATGTGCGGACACAGGGACGCGATCAGCGCCACATGCTGATTCTGGGTACCAACGGGCGCGCGATCGAGTTTGCGCGCCGCATCCTTGTCAGCCGCGAACGCGGATATCGCCTGCTTGGATTCGTGGACGATGATTGGCCGGGACTCGATGCGCTGAAAAGAGTCGGTTTTTCGGTAGTCAGTGACTATACAGGCTTGGAAGAGTATTTGCGTCGAAACGTGGTAGACGAAGTCGCGATCTATTTACCACTGGGCTCATATTATAAGCACTGTTCCCATGTGGCCAATCTTTGCCAGCAGCACGGAATTACGATGCGGATCCACGCCGACATCTTTGGAGTCAAGTCCACCCGCTGGCGACCCGAGGATTTTGAAGGCGACCAATACATTGCGACCTACACCTCGGCAAGCGAACTTTGGCCACGAACTTTGAAACGCGTCTTCGATATCGTGGTCGCTAGCTTAGCACTTGTCGCCCTGCTCCCGGTCTTCGCGCTTACAGCGGTCGCGGTGAAGCTAAGCTCGCCCGGGCCGATTTTCTTTCGCCAGCAACGCATCGGGTTGAATAAGCGCCGATTCAAAATGCTGAAGTTCCGCTCGATGGTTCACCATGCCGAGGCGCTGATGCCGGCGCTCGAGAAGTGGAATGAAGCCAGCGGTCCAGTTTTCAAAATCAGGAACGATCCCAGGATCACCCCGGTTGGCCAGCTGCTGCGCCGGAGCAGCATCGATGAGCTGCCGCAGCTGCTGAATGTGCTGGCGGGCGATATGAGCCTTGTCGGGCCCCGCCCATTGCCCGTGCGCGACTTTGACGGATTTCACGAAGACTGGCAGCGCCGGCGCTTCAGTGTTAAACCGGGCATCACGTGCCTGTGGCAAGTGCAGGGTC
Source organism: Alloacidobacterium dinghuense (assembly GCF_014274465.1). Lineage (NCBI taxonomy): Bacteria > Pseudomonadati > Acidobacteriota > Terriglobia > Terriglobales > Acidobacteriaceae > Alloacidobacterium > Alloacidobacterium dinghuense. The sequence continues at coordinate 861,756 of NZ_CP060394.1, forward strand.
GCAGCGATCTGTCCTTCGAACGGTGGATGGAGCTTGATCTGAAATATCTGGACGAATGGTCGCTGTGGCTCGATCTTAAAATTCTGACTCGTACCGTTCCCGCCGTTTTTCGGGGAGCCGGGGCTGCCTGATCCCGCAGGCGATTCTTCCGCGCCTCCTCGTGGTCTTCTATGTTCTTGCGCCAAAGCTGACACGCAAGGTCTTTGTCGGCTTCCTATCGAAAAACAACAAAAGGAGCTTTCATGAGCGTCGCCATCATAACCGGATCATCGGGGTTGGTCGGATCAGAGGCTGTCAGCTGTTTTGCATCAGTAGGACTGGACGTTGTTGGAATAGACAACGGAATGCGAGCGAAGTTTTTCGGCGATTCGGCATCCACGCACTGGATGACGAAGCGGCTGAAGAAGGATCTGCCCAGATTCCGGCATTACGATGCGGACATTCGTGATGTGGAGAGCATCAACCGCATCTTCGAGGAATACGGCAGAAACATCGAACTCGTCATTCATGCGGCGGCTCAGCCCTCGCACGACTGGGCGGCCGGAGACCCCTTCACGGACTTCAGCGTAAACGCGAACGGCACTTCGACGATACTGGAAGCGACGCGTATGTGCGCGCCCGACGCGGTTTTCATCTACATGTCGACAAACAAGGTCTACGGAGACCGGCCCAACGAACTGCCCCTGATCGAACAGGAGACGCGGTGGGAGATCGATCCAAGCCACGAATACGCGTGCGGAATTCCGGAGACGATGTCGATCGATGGCACGCTGCACAGCCTGTTTGGCGCTTCGAAGATTGCGGCCGACATCCTTGTCCAGGAATACGGGCGCTATTTCGGCATGAAGACAATCTGTTTCCGCGGCGGCTGTCTTACGGGTCCGAATCACTCTGGAACCATGCTCCATGGCTTTCTGGCGTATCTCATGAAATGCGCCGTTACAGGAACTCCCTATACGATCTACGGCTACAAAGGGAAACAGGTTCGCGACAACATCCATGCTATAGACCTGGTGCGGGCATTCGACAGTGTATTCAGGAATCCGCGCCCCGGCGAGGTCTATAACATCGGCGGGGGCCGGCATAGCAACTGTTCGATGCAGGAGGCGATTTCGCTGTGCGAGCAGATCTCGCAAAAACAGTTCAACTGTAAATATGTCGAAGCAAACCGGCGTGGCGATCACATCTGGTGGGTCAGTGACTTGCGCCGGTTTCAGTCTCATTATCCCGAATGGAAAGTCACTTTTGACGTTCCCAGAATACTGAACGAGATCTATCAGTTGAACGTGGAGCGTTGGAGTGAGCTATGCGTCAGTTAGGGAAGAAAAATGTCATTGGGATCCTGATTGACGCCGTCGATTACGAAGCGAGTGTGAATTTCATTCTGCGCGCCGCGCATGAACGGCGACCTGCAGCGGTTTCCGCGCTTGCAGTGCACGGCGTGATGACAGGGGTGCTCGATCCCGCCCAGAAATTCCGTCTCAATCATTTCGATCTGCTCGTCCCTGACGGCCAGCCTGTGCGCTGGGTGTTGAACTGGCTGCACCAGACCAAACTCGACGATCGGGTCTACGGCCCCAATCTGACTCTCAGGGTGTGCGTGAGTGCCGCGGCTGAGGGTTTGCCAATTTATCTCTATGGTTCAACGGCAGAGGTGCTGGCCGCGCTGAGGAAATCGCTCGAGGAACGGTTTCCCGCAATTCGGATCGCGGGCAGCGAGCCGTCAAAGTTTCGGCGACTCACGACGGAAGAAAAGGAGGAGATCGCTGAGCGCATTGTGGGTTCGGGTGCCGCAATCACCTTTGTGGGGATGGGCTGCCCACGGCAAGAGATTTTTGCCTACGAATTTCGCGACGCGCTTTCCATGCCGGTGCTGGCGGTTGGTGCGGCATTTCCGTTCATTGCCGGGCGTTTGGCGCAGGCGCCAGCGTGGATGCAGGACCGTGGCCTGGAATGGCTATTCCGCCTTTGCGCAGAGCCGAAACGGTTGTGGCGACGTTATCTTTATCTGAATCCAGCGTATCTTTTTCTTGTTGCACTCCAGGCATCACGGCTGTCGCGTTTTGCCACAGAGGGAACACTACCGGTGGAAGAGGTTCTTGCCGGATGATGGGATACAGGCGGACGGCAGAATACATCCGACCGGCGGAAGGATATGTTGAGGGCGCTGATCAAGAGCAAGCTTGGGAGAAATACGCTGTGGATGTCCCTGGGACAGGGGCTTCGACTTTTAGTTCAGGCTACGTATTTCACGATTATCGCCCGGACGCTTGGCGCAAATTACTACGGGTCGTTTGTGGGCGTGGCGGCGCTGGTGGGTATCGTCTACCCTTTCGGCGCGCTCGGCAGTGGTCATCTGCTGGTGCGGTCAGTAGCTCGCAACAAGACCGAGTTCCCAACGGCGTGGGGAGACGCCCTGGTGACAACAGCCATCTGCAGTACCTTGCTGATCGCATTTGTTCTCTTGATCTCGCGAACCTTACTGCCGGGCACGATTCCCGTGAACCTGGTGCTGGTGGTCGCGATCGCGGACATTCCTGGAGTCAGCCTGATTACGATCGCCGGACAGGCGTTTCAGTCGTTCGAGCATATGAAGTGGCTGGCGCTCATCACCCTGCTCACTAGCGTCAACCGGCTGCTGGGGGCGCTGCTGCTGGTTATGCTGCGCAGTCATCCGACAGCGCTCGAATGGGGCTATGTTTATCTGATCTGCACGGCGGTTACCGCGACGATCTCCATTGCGATGACCTGCTTTCGACTGGGATTTCCGCAACTGCGGTTGCGGCGATCAATGCGCGCCTTGTGGCACGGATTTCATTTTTCGGTTACGCTCAGCGCGCAAACTATTTACAACGACATCGATAAGACGATGTTAACGCGCTTCAGTACGTTGAGTGCGACGGGAATTTACGGCGCAGCGTATCGGATCATCGATGTGAGTTTCTCGCCGGTGCTGGCTTTGCTCTATTCGGCCTATCCGAATTTTTTTCGCAAGGGAAGCGCAGGAATCAATTCCAGCTACTCCTATGCGAAGGCGCTGATGGGCCGCGCTATGGGTTACGCGGCGCTCATCGCCTGTGGATTGCTTCTATGCGCCGGCGGTGTTCCCTATGTGCTCGGACCTGAGTATGCAGAGACAACCGTCGCGCTGCGTTGGCTCTCGCCGCTGCCTTTGTTGAAGGCAACGCATTACTTTTTGGCTGATTCACTCACCGGCGCAGGACACCAGGGGCTGCGTAGCGGTATTCAGGCCGGCGTGGCGCTCTTTAACGTTGTCATTAATCTCTGGCTCATTCCCCGATATTCCTGGATGGGAGCTGCATGGTCGAGCATCGCCTCCGATGCGCTGCTGGCCATATCCGTGGGGACCGCCGTTTATGTCTTGTCCCGCTCGACCCGCGAGGTGGTTCAGACGGAGCCATAGGTCCGCAGAGACTGTCCATCGACTGGATCGTTAGAAGGAGAAAAAGTTGGCTGGTAGCTGGCCTGTTCGGGCGCAAGCCAAATTCGTGCATCGGCTTTTGTTTATGCTGTCGGCGGTCGCATTACTGAACGCCCGCAGCGCATCGCCGATATCGGATCAAACCGGGAATCTGCCTGGTCAGCCGATTCCAAGTTCTTATTTTTCGATGAACATCCTCTTCCACCCGAAAAACCATGTGCCGTGGCCGTCTGTGCCCCTGGGTGGCTGGAGAACGTGGCACGTAAACTGGGCCGATATTCAAGAGCAGCCGAACAATTTCGATTTCAGCCTGCTCGATAAGTATGTCAATTGGAGCCAAGAACATCACACCGAGATCCTGATGCACCTTTCATATACGCCGCGGTGGGCTTCGAGCACGCCGAATGCGCCGACTGATGTCGAAGTAACCAAGCCGCCTGGTCTTTCCGGGCCGCCCCGCAACATGGAGGATTGGAGAACTTTCGTACGGACGGTGGCGACTCGGTACAAGGGGAGGATTCACAATTGGGAGCTCTGGAACGAACCCAACCGGCCGCAAAGCTGGAACGGAAGCGTGGAGACGATGGTGCAGATGTCGCGGGAGGCCTACACGACCCTGAAACAAATCGATCCCACGTGTACCGTCGTTTCTCCGGCAGCTGAGGAGGCGAAGGGAGTGGAGTTTCTGGATGCCTTTCTTAGCAAAGGCGGCGGGCAGTATGCCGACGTAATCGGTTATCACTTCTACGTGGGCGCGAATGCCCCGCCCGAAGCGATGGTCACGTTGATCAATTCCGTCAAGGCGGTTATGGCCGAACGCGGGCTCAGTTCCAAGCCTCTCTGGGATACCGAAGCTGGCTGGCTGGGTAATACGATGCTGCCTCCGGAAACCGGTGCAGCGTGGCTGGCTCGGGCCTACATACTGAACTGGGCCGCGGGTGTATCGCGCTTCTACTGGTATGCGTGGGAAATTCAGCATGGCACTCAGATCGAACTGGTTGGCCCGGACAACGCCACACTCAAGCCGGCGGGGGTTGCTTTCGCCACAATCCAGAAGTGGATGACAGGCGCTGTGCTCACCGGATGTTCGGGCGCCCGAGACGGTTTGTGGACCTGCGCCTTTCAGCGCGAGAATAGCGTGTCGCATGTGATGTGGAGCGCAGCAAAAGAAACAACCGTGCCAGTTCCGCCTGCCTGGCAGGCGCACGAGGTAGAAGCTCTGAATGGCAACAGAACTCAAATTCAGAGCAATCCAATTACTGTGGGCATCGCGCCGGTACTGATCCAGTGACTGGGCCCGAGCACGTCGGGAAATCGAGAGGTGCTTCACTTTGATTCTCTGCTTCAGTATCCCTAGGCTGCAAATTGAGGCAGCAACTTGAGATGTCGGACCACGACAGGAGTCGATTTCGCGTCTGGACAGTGGGCCGAAATTTTCAATCGATTTGATCATTAGGCCAGGAAAGGGGAGAGGAATGACCGGAAATCAGGTTTCCGTCTGTGAGCCGTGTGTTGAAATTGAAGAATCCCGTGTGGCTCTACCGAAAAGGACATCAAAGGATCGCTCCCAGTTCCTGCGCGTGTTGCAGGCATGCATCGATAAGACCGGAGTCGACGTCGCAGACAGGGTTCTCGTGGTCGGTGGAACGCAAAACGATGCCAAATTCCTGCGCTCGTGCGGATTCAGCCGCATTACCCTTTCGAATATAAGTGGCGCTCCCGACGTTTCCGACGGGCGGAATGATCTTCCGGTTGTAGTCGTCGATGCCGAAGATATTCAACTCCCCGATAACTCCTACGACATCGTTTTTTTCCATGAAGTGATCCATCATTGTCGGAGTCCACATCGGGCCCTATGCGAAATGTTGAGAGTCTCAAGGCGCCATGTGTTGATGATGGAACCGAACGACTCGACCTTCATGAGGTTGCTCCGCCGCATGCGCTTCTCTTTCCCTTATGAGATATTTGCCGTCGTGAATAACGATTATGTGTGTGGCGGAGTGCGCAATTCGCAGATTCCTAATTTCATTCTTCGGTGGAATGCCTGGGAGGTTCACCAGTTGACAAGTGCATTCCTGCCGGAATACACCTTGCGCATTCATGCTGACCCCTATTGGGATTTCAACGCCAGCGAGGAAAATCTCGCCTCTCGCAAGCAAACGAGAATTGGCCTTATCACTGGCATGGTTGGCGCAACTAACTTCCTCCGGGCACTGCGCGCGTTGCAGCGAGTGTTGAACTTTGTGCCGGTGCTGCGGCGCCAGGGAAACAAATTTTTCTGCTGCATTCAAAAGAGCACCGATTTGAAGCCGTGGCTGATGCTTGATTCCGATGGAGGAGTCATCTTCAACCGCAATTTCCAGCGTAGGCAAGTGGACGCGGAGCCACGCTCGGGCGCGAACGATTAAGGGCCGCGCGTGAGGCCGGACAGGCTGAACCGAAGGAGCATTCTGTGCGGAAGTTCGAACGAATCGTAATCTTCATCCTTCTCTTGCTGGCAACGGGAGCCGGACAGAGCTTTATCGTGAACCCTGAGGCTTCTGCCGCCGATCGCGGCCAGTCAGTGACCCAGGTGATATTCGGGTTGATCTATCTGGTTCTGATCCTCTTTCTTGTGAAATTCCGCAGCTCTGCGCTTAGTCTCGTGCTAAAAGATCGATGGCTGGCCGCTTTGTGCGTTTTGGCAATACTGTCTGTGGCCTGGTCCGTCGAGCCGGCAGAGTCGCTTCGCCGCTCGATTGCATTGGTCGGATCGACAATCGCGGGCCTCTACCTCGGATTGCTCAATGAGCCGAAAGAACAACTCAAAGCGGTTGGCTACGCGATCGGATTGGGAGCGTTGGGCAGCGTTGCCGTAGCGATTCTGGTTCCTTCCGTTGCCTTCATGCCAACGGGCGAACTGCAGGGAGTTTATTTTCTTAAGAACACGCTGGGGCATATGATGTCTCTCGGGGCGTTCTGCTTTGCCCTGATGGCGCTGTACGAACGCGGCCGGAGGGTGGTGCACGTTGGAATGTTTTTACTCTGCTGTGTGCTGCTGGTGTTGTCGAAGTCGGCGACGGCAGCGGTGGTCACGATGTTGATGCTGATCCTGTTGCCGTTGCGCAAACTCCTTTACCTTCGGACTCGACGTTTACTTGCGGCAATTGCGGTTCTCGGTCCGGTTCTGGCCTTCACGACAATCTGGATCGTCAACTCCTCGGAAGACCTGCTGGCGGCACTGGGCCGCTCATCTTCGCTGTCAGGCCGCATCCCACTGTGGCAGCACGTTCTGCAGCAGATTGGCGACCGGCCAATTCTCGGTTATGGCTTTTCGGCCTTCTGGAACAGTTGGCAGGGCGAGCGGGTGAGTGACGCGGTGAACTGGGACAGCGCCGTGCCTCACGCCCACAACGGCTTTCTGGAGGTGTGGCTGGGGCTGGGCATCGTCGGGCTGGTGATGATTCTGCTCAGCCTGTCGCGCAACTTCCTTCTCTCACTTCGTATCGCGCGCAGCAATCGAGAGATGGAATATTCCTGGCCACTGCTTCTGGTCATTTTCACAGCGCTCTACAACCTGACGGAGAATTCATTCCTTGTGGTGAACACCACGCCATGGATTGCGTACTGTGCGGCGAGCTATTGGCTAGCGGGAACTGCCCGTGAGGCAGCACGGACGACGGAAGAGGAGCTTGAGGCGCAGCCGGCTGAGGCAGAGCCCGCGTTTTCGTCCTGATTGTCCGCGGCATTTGGTCGTTGTCGGGTGCCGGCAATTTTCTGGAAATGTGGGTTGGCGGGGGCCGATCAAGAAAAGTATGAGGTTGTCATGAAATCCCTGCTGTTCGCGCTGATCTTCATTGCCGCTCAGGCGATCACGATGCAGGACAAGCCGGTTGTCCACTTGAAGCCCCACTCGAATACGATCGATTCGAATTCGCGAGGGTCGCTTGTCGACTTAAGTAATGCGCCGGCGACAGTCTATCTTCCTGCGACGCTTCCGGTACCCGACGCCGATGGCGGTCCATGGTCGGTCGACGTCAAGAACTTCGGGCCCGCGCCGGTAAAGATCGTCGGCAGGCAAAATTTCAACGCGCTCATCAGCGTGGGCCAAACGATTCATATTCTCGTCAACGGACAGGGCTATGTACTGAAGCACTAAGCTCGAAAGCACTACGCATTCTACGAATGTCTTCCATCCACGCGCTCGCCAATTCGAATTCCGATGCCCTGACGCGCTCTGCCGCGCCATTGCACGTGTTTGTCTGGCCCATCGACCCGCAGAATCCCTACACGGTCTCGCTCTACGCCGAGATGGGACGGGATGTGCGGGTGGCAGAATTCTCGGTGCTGAATCTCCGGCACCGTCACGACATCTGGCACGTCCACTGGCCCGAAGCCCTCCTGAATATTCGCAACCCTACTCTCGCATCGGCAAAACTCACCGCATTCCTCGCGATGATCGACTGGGTTTCGCTGCGTGGCGGCAAGATTGTGTGGACGGTACACAACCTCAAGGCGCACGACGAACTACATCCCAGGCTTGAAGTGATGTTCTATCGCCGTTTCATTCGCCGCGTGGACGGGGTAATCAGCCTGAGCGAGACCGCTCTGAAGATGGCGCTCGAGAAATTCGGTCAACTCCGGATCTTACCCACCGCGATCATCCGCCACGGACACTATCGCAATCAGTATGCGCAGTGCCCACCAGATGCGAGGTCGTCGCTCGGGATTGACAGCGACACGCGCGTAATCCTCTTCTTTGGCGAGATCCGCGGCTACAAGAATGTGGATGTGCTGGTGCGGGCCTTCCGGGGCGTCCAGAACGAACGGGCGCATCTTTTGATCGCCGGCCGGCCGAAGCATGATGCTCTGGGTGCAGCTATCGCGAAGGAAGGGGCACGCGATTCACGCGTGCGTCTCGAACTTGCGTACATCGACCCTGCGCTGGTCGGCAAGTACTTCGGGGCCGCCGATCTGGTCGTGCTGCCTTACCGACACATTTTGAATTCTGGAGCAGCGCTTCTTGCGCTGTCGTTCAACCGTCCCGTGTTGGTGCCGGACCTCGGTGCGATGAGCGAACTGACGGTCGATTTCGGTGACGACTGGATCCGGACATTTTCAGGGGAGATCGATGCAGCCAAACTCGAATCTGCCCTTGAATGGGCCGGACGACGCAGACCGTTGGAGTGTCCGATGCCCCAGGAATATTTGTGGGAAACGATTCGCTCGCAGACGCTCAGCTTCTATCGACAAGTGATGAGCACGCGATAGCGCGGAGCAATCCGTCAACTTCGAGGGCGAGGATGGCCATCAAGGAAATGATTCCGGACAAGCTGCTGATGCCGCTGGTGGTCTGGAAGGCGCTCATGCGCAGGGAACCTGAGCTCAAGCTCGCGCGCTTCATCTGCAGCCGCTCGGAACTGTCAGTCGATGTGGGCGCGAATCGTGGGATCTATGCATACCTGTTTGCGAAATACAGCGACAGCGTCCTCGCCATCGAACCGCATCCGGCAATGGCAGAGCGGCTGAAGCGGTCTCTGCCGGCAAAGGTGAAGATCTTGAACATCGCCGCTTCCGATCAGAACGGTCGCTGCGAATTCCATATTCCGCTGCAATCGGGAAGGGATGTTGATTCTCGATGCTCGCTCGAGGTCGACGTGAACAGGGAGTTTGCCACGCGTACGATCTCAGTGGAGCGGCGCCGACTGGACAAGCTTGCGATAGACCGCAGCAAAGTGGGGGCACTGAAAGTAGATGTGGAAGGTCACGAGATGAGCGCGCTTCGAGGGTTAGAGGGAATTGTTGAGGCGTCCAAGCCCACCGTTGTCGTCGAGTCCGAGGCACGGCACCACGCGGGCTCGCCGCACGACGTCTTCGAATTCTTTTGGGCGTTCGGCTATCGAGGATATTTTATTCACAGGAACCATCTGCGAAGAATTGAGGAATTCTCGGTGGAGGAGTTTCAAGTCTGCGACGAACTATTGCCGGTGGACGGAGGCAAATCGCCCGACTACATCAATAATTTTCTCTTTATTCATTCGGCGCGGAGCTCCGTACTGGAACGAGTGAAGGGTGTGTTTCCTCTGGCGAATGAATCTGCAACTCATCGGTCTGAGTCGGCGGCGGTCAAAGGGGAGCGCGCGTGAACATACTCATGCTTCACAACAGCTACCAGTTTCGCGGTGGAGAAGATGAGAGTTACGAATCGGAAGTGAGAATGCTTCGTTCCAATGGGCATTCAATCGAGACGATTCATATGGACTATGCACAGATGAGCGCGAAGGGAAAGATTCAGGTCGCGCTGGAGTCGCTTTGGTCCACGCCTTCGTACAAACTCGTCGACCGGATGTTGCAGGAGCGCAAGTTTGACGTGCTGCATGTTCAGAATTTTTTCCCATTGTTGTCGCCATCGGTTTACTACGCCGCGAAAAAGCACGGGGTAGCGGTGGTGCAAACACTGAGAAACTACCGTCTGCTTTGTCCGAGTGTTTTCTTCTATCGCGATGGCCGCCCCTGCGAGGACTGCATCGACAAGGCGTTCAAGTATCCCGGTATCCTTCATGGCTGCTATCGCGGCAGCCGTGCGGCTACTGCCGCCGTAGCTGCCATGACCGCCCTTCACACGATGAGAGGAACTTGGCTGAATGCAGTTGACATCTACATCGCGCTGACAAAGTTCGTGCGTGACAAGTTTATCCAGGCGGGGTTTCCGGAGCAGAAGCTCGTTGTCAAAAGCAACTTTGTCTATCCCGATCCGGGCTGCGGCGATGGGAAAGGCGATTATGCTCTGTTCGTCGGCCGGCTCAGCCCCGAGAAGGGCCTCGATACCTTACTGCAGGCCTGGAGACAATTGAACCGGAACTGGAAACTGAAAGTCGTTGGCGATGGTCCCATGGCGAACGACGTGCGCGCATTCTGCGCCGCGAACGCGAATGTTGAATGGGTGGGATCGAAGTCGCGCGCCGAAACTGCGGAAATGATGGGCAACGCGCGCCTACTGGTTTTTCCTTCGCAATGGTACGAGACATTTGGCAGAGTCGCGATGGAGAGCTTTGCGGCAGGTACGCCGGTGATTGCGTCGCGACTGGGCGCCATGGCCGAGGTTTGCGAAGACGGGCAAGCGGGGATGCTGTTCGAGACCGGAAATGCGGCCGATCTGGCTGACAAACTGCGTTGGGTGTTCGATCATCCGGCCGAAGCGAAGGCAATGCGGTCTGTCGCGCGTCAGGTCTTCGAAGCCAGGTACACGATGCCTCAGAACTACTGCGAACTCATCGATATCTATCAGGCCGCAGAGCGCGCGTGCAAGGGAGAACAAAACGGGAGGGGTTGCACTGCCGCTTAACAGACGTCGTTGGTTTAACCTGTCATCTGCGCGTGGTCCTCTTCGTCGGCAGGGCCAGTTTGTTTCGTGTCGCGCGGTGCCACAATTTTGAAGACAGCGAGGATGCGATTGAGCAGGCGACGATCCGGCCACGGCTTTCTGAGCAGCTCCCGCACCAGCTCGGGCTGGTCCCACGGGACATCATGGTAGCCAGTCACAAGGAACTGGCTGCCCGGATCGGTCTTCCAGGCATGAGGAAAAAGGGCGATGACGTCGTTTTCTTTCAGCGAGGATACCGGCGAGCCGGTAGTTGGACGGTTAGTGAGACTTGCAGCGAGAACTTCAGCGAGGTTGCCCTCGGGACTCACGTTCAAATGACCAAGTTGCGTAGCGCGCGGGTTCATTTCGATCAAGCAGGGCGCATTCGTGTCTTCCTCGATGATGAAATCGAGGCCATGAAAGCCGCTGAGCCTAAGCCTCCGGGCCATGAGACATGATGCGCGATCGATTTCATCATTGCGCACGAGGCGGAGAATGGTGGCTACGCCGCCGGGCCGCTGCGAGGCCAGGACCTCTACGGTTACGCTGGCCAGAACCTCGCCGTCCCAACACGCGAACATTGTTGTCACCTCGCGGCCAACTACGACTTTTTGCAGCGTGGCGAGAGTGCCGTGCCGGCGGCTCCAGAGCCAACGGGCTAGAGGATGACGATTCGCCAGGAATTGCTTCCATGCGATGGCTGAACGTCGCGCGCCGCTCAGCGAAGGAAATACCTCTGTCGCCTGCTGAGGGCTGGCAACGGGAACCACGCCGTCGCCACCCCACGTGCCGTCAATCTTGAGCATCGCCGGCCATTCGAGATCTAGAGCGTGAAGTCCTTCAATCGAATCGATCGCCCGAGTAGCCGGTATACGGATTCCAAGTTCCGAAGCGACCTGGAGGGTCAGGCTGCGGCTTTCCAGGATCGGATAAGCCTCCGGCGCGCCGAGGGAACGCTCGATCAGAGGGCGAAACTCCGGTTCAGCCTGGTGCAGTGCATGAAGTTGCCAGACAGAACCGTCATCGCAGGGAACGATGAGGTCCGGTTTTGCAGCCTGAAGAGCAGTCCGAAGGGATCCGATGGAGTCGAATCTCCGATAGGGATGGATAGCATGAACTCCGGAGACAAAGCGAAGGGGATGGCCGCTGGGACAGATGGCTGAAACTCTGCATCCTGCTTTGAGAAACGCGATGGCCAAGCGGGGCGACGTAGGCCACCAAAGGCTTGCGTTCAAGAGAACATCAGGCTGATACTGATCGTCCAACCGCTCGCTCTTGCAAAACCTACCAAACGATAACCAACAAATAAGCAGAATGCAAACTTTATAAATAGGCAAAAGCGCAAACTTCACAAACGTACCGTGCAATCGCCTGAAGGGTCATACGTCGCACGGAATGTGTAGTTCTTTGGTTCGATCTACTTTCAGGAAAGGGCAGAGACATGTTTGTTGACGTTGTGGTCATCGGAGCTGGTCCCTATGGCCTGTCGATCGCCGCGCATCTCGCTCAAACCAGCCTGTCATTCAGAATCTTCGGGACACCAATGAAGATCTGGAGGGATCACATGCCGCAGGGCATGCTTCTCAAGTCCGAAGGATTTGCCTCCAGCTTGTACGATCCTGGATCGACCTTTACTCTCCGGCACTACTGTCAAGAGACCCGGCGTCCGTATGCGGACATTGGTTCTCCGGTTCCGTTGGAGACATTCGTGGCGTATGGTCTCGAATTCCGCAACCGGTTTGTGCCCAAACTCGAAGAGACCCACATCACCAGCGTTCGTTCTATCGACGGCGGCTTTGAACTGGCCACAGCGGACGGACAAATTGTGAACGCCCGACGAGTTGTAGTAGCCACCGGCATCACTTCCTTCGCGTACGTGCCTCCTGAACTGGCCGAATTGCCCCGTGAACTGGTAACGCACAGCTCGGAGCACCAAGATCTGAGCGGATTCAAACGACGCAGAGTTGCCGTGCTGGGAGCGGGAGCATCAGCGCTCGAGCTCGCCGCTCTGCTTCATGAGGACGGCGCTCGTGTCGAGCTAATTGCTCGCAGTGCAAAGATTGCATTCCACACGTTTCTCAAGGAACCGCGCCCATTGTGGCAAAGGGTACGACACCCCCGCTCCGGACTGGGCATCGGGTGGCGTTCGCGCTTATGCACTGACGTGCCACTGCTCTTTCACTCCATGTCCGAGGAATTTCGGCTGCGCGTGGTTCAAAATCACCTTGGCCCAGCGCCAGGCTGGTTTGTTCGGGATCGGGTCGAGGGGAAGATCCCCATGTATCTCGAGACATCGGTCCGGGGTGCACGCGCAGACTCAGGCATGCTGCGTCTCACATTGCAGAAGAGCAGTTCGAAAAATATAGATATCGCGGTGGACCATTTGATTTCCGCTACCGGATATCGAGTTTCAATGACGAAGTTGTCCTTCTTATCCGAAACGCTGCGCCGGAGCCTCAATACAGCCGAAGACACGCCGGTCCTTTCCCGGCATTTTGAGACTTCGGTCTCTGGACTTTATATGGTCGGCCTTGCCTCGGCGAATTCTTTTGGTCCAATGATGCGCTTCGCCTATGGGGCCGGATATACCGCGCGCCGGCTTGTCGGGCATCTGAGAGCTGTGCTCAGCACGTCCAGGCAAGGGCGGCCACAACCGGGCGTGGAACTGGCGATTGACTGAGCCGAGTTTCAAGTTTGCAGTGAGGTAGTCTATCGGCCCTATGCTGACCAGTCAGTTCAAGGTCTGAGGCAGGCGCGACAGTTGAAGCCGGCATATTGCCAGATATCCGGCTTCCGCAATCAAACGCGTTGAAGCAGGCAACGCAATAGGGTTCCGTAGCAACATATTGGCCCGCCATCCATCGGTCGCGTTTGCGGTGGCCGGTACGCGCACCTCGCCGGAGGGTTCGACACATCTGGTCGCACATTTTCTGCTGGCCGATAAATCAGCAGTTCCCGGGGAACACGACCTCAAGGCGTATTTATGGGGCGCGCTACCGATTACATGGTTCCCTCGATTTTTGTGCAACTCGAGACTTTGCCAGTTTCGGCCAACGGCAAGGTCGATCTCTCTCGGCTTCCCGGCCCATCGAGTGCCGGCCAGTCCGTCGTGCGGACGCAATCGGTCACTAATGAAGTCGAGATCAGACTGTCGCGGATCGTCCAGGATCTTCTGGGCAGACGGTCCATCAGTGAGCATGACAACCTGTCCTATCAGGAGGGCATTCGCTCTTTGGGATGCAGCTCCTGACGCGCGTGCGCACGGCGTTCGGTGTCGACCTCTCGCTGCAGCAGTTGTTTGACGCGTCAGCCGTCCACGGCATCGCTTCGGTGATTCGGGGAAATCATGGGCGTCCTCAGAAAGAAAACCTGAACGGGCGACAAATGTTTGCGACGCACCCGCATCCTGCTGTTTCTCGAACGCAACTGCTGTATTCGTACTGTAATCTCCCTTCCAAATACTTCAATCCCGCTTAACCATCCTTCCTTGATCGCACCGGAAAGCTTGCGCATTCCGGTTCCCCACATCCTTCCATCAGCCGAGAAGAACGAAGGAAACCGTTTGCGGTGTTTCTGCGTGAGCTTTGCTCGTGGTCCTTTAGAAGACGCTTTCGTTCTCGAGCAAAATGGGATCCTTGGAAATTTCCACGGATCCTCCAATGACACCGTGCACAGCTCCGGTGAGATCGTGATATTGGACGTATTGGCTTGGAACGGTGTAGTTCGCTGTTCCCGCTGTGTTCCAGACGGCCTGAGCGACATATCCATCGGCGCGCGTAAAGCTGCAGACAAATGTCGTGGGGCTCGCTGGAATCTCGGCGCACGGCTGACTTACGGTGACGCCGGTGATCCATTGGGACACCCGTTGATAGCCTTCGCCCGCCGTGTTCAGACCGCCGGTGCTGGTCCAGAGTGTTCCCCACGCTGGATTGTCGTACGCATACCAGAAGGTCCGTTGCACGCCGATCGATTGCTCGAGAAGGAGCTGCCGTGCGAGCCAGCCAGCCTGGTCGGATTCTTCGGGAAGATTCGTATTGTTTCGCCAACTCGACTCGGTATCCCAGATGGGAAGGGAGCCATTTTCGTGTTTTGCTGCCACGGCCTGGAGCTGGTAGACGCTACCCTGGATGGGCTCCGGGGCCCCGCCGATAGTAGGATAGCCGTGAAAGGACACGATGTTGATGATGCTGTTGCCCCCCAACCCCAGCCAGTTGTCGAGCCAAGTGGTTCCACAGTATTGAACGCTGCCTGCGCACTCGGCCTGAGTTTCGTAGTTTCCGGTGGTCGAGGGACTAAGAAAGACCGCGGCAGGATCAACGGCCCGAATGATTGATTTCGCATCACTAGCCATGGCAACGAGAGTTTTGGGATCGCCTTGCCAATAGAAGGGGTCATTCGCCTCGTTCCAGAATTCCCAATATTGAATCGCTCCCGCCCCGAGATGCGAAATCAACTGGGTCACAAACTCATCCCAAAGACTCAAACTGGCGGGCGCCTCGGCGCACATGGACGGAGCGTAGGCGCCGCCGCACACAGCACTGATGGTGCCCGCGGATGAAGAGCTGTCGGCGCCCGATTGCGCGTAGGTGAAGGTGTTGGCGGTGGGAGTTCCAGTCAGATAAAACGTGCCGTTAAAGCTGGAGTTGGAAACTCCGGCAAGGGTGACCTGACTCTGAGAAGAAGCCGGCTGTGTCGGGTTGTAGTACATCCCGTGAGCCGACGATGTCGTCACGGTCACGAATCCGCCCGACCTTGTGATCGATTGGATTGGCACATTTTTTGGTAGCGCCCAGGGCGGAACTCCGCCAAAGGTATAGAGCAATTGGGAGCCGTTTGCGCGAGCCATGCTCACCTGAGCGTCCAGATTCTTCCATGTGTACGTGGTTGCGCTGGGATTGAGATTGCCCCATTTTGTTCCGGTGTCCCACAGCCTGATGGTGTGGATCGGCAATTCGGGCCATGGAGTTCCAGCGGTCAGATAGTCGATGTTCATGGCGAAAAAGGCCGCCGAGGAGTTGGGCGTCCGGACCGGCGTCGAGTGGGGAACGATCGTATAGGAGACGGTTGATACGGGTCCGGCGGGGCCGCCTGGCACTGCGGCGACAGCCTTGAGCGTCATATTGCTAGTCACGGTGATCGGACCCGTGTATCGGGTTGACGAAGTCGTGGGGGTTACGCCGGTGACAGTGTAGTAGGTCGTAGCCCCAGATGTCGCATTGCTGATTGCGATCGACTGCGGGCCCTGGTATACGCCGGCGGCCTCGCTAAAAGTGGGAGCTACAGCCGAAACGAAGGCATACGTTGCGGATGTAACGGGGCCAGCCGGACCGCCCGGAACAGCCGCGATCGCCTTGAGCGTCATGTTCCGGTTGACGGTGATCGATCCGGTGTATTGCGTCGAATAGACGGTCGGCGTTACGCCACTGACGGTGTAATAGATTGCGGCACCGGCCGTTGCGTCACTGATCGCGATCGACTTGTAGGCCTGATAAGTTCCTCCAGGTGTACTGAAAACGGGCGCCACTGGCGGGACGAAGGAATAAGTAGCGGTCGCAACGGCGCTGACCGGTCCACCCGGAACGGCCGCGATCGCCTTGAGTGTCATGTTCCGGTTGACAGAGATCGGTCCAGTGTATTGCGTCGAATAGATGGTCGGCGTTACGCCGCTGACGGTGTAGTAGATCGTCGCGCCAGGCGTGGCATCTGTGATGGTGACAGATTTGTAGGCTTGATACGTTCCGCCAGGCACACTGAACTGTGGCGCAGAAAGTGTCACGGCCAGAGATGAAATCCCGGTGGACAAGGCAAGGAGAAGGATAATTGCGAAAGAACGTACTGCTGGCATGAATCGGCCTCGGGGGTAGATTGATTTTTGAGGGCAGATCGTAGAAAGAAGACACCAATGGGGCAAAACGACGAGAATCGTAATTCGGCAGCAGCTGAAGTCTGGAATCGATTGAACTATAGTCTAAGCTACATAGGTTACTATATCGCCGTAGCTCTCGCGTTGTTATTCAGAAAATCTGCAAATCCTGTGAAATTCTCGCACTTTATCGGTGCTTCCAAGTCGCTGCGGTGGGGGCTGATTAGTGGCAGCTTTCCAGCGGGCCGAAATTGCCTATATCTCCGGTGGACCTCGCTCAGGGGCCATGGGTCTTAGCAATGAAAAGCATTGGAGTACCGTCCGATAGTTCGATGCCCATTCAAGAATTAGAAGCGTTCCGGAAAGTCGCGCTGGTGGTGATTCGGGATTCCTAATGGGATTCTGAATGTTGAGTGCGCTGCTGCGCAGCGGATGGAGATTGACACGTCATCCCCAAATGGGTACTGTAGAGCGCTTCCGAAGCGGAATCCGTTAATCTTTGTTTCTATAATAGATTGCCGTTTGATGTTCACGGGCGTAAACATTGCCTTACGCGAGACTTTGCGCTCGGCTGCAACCTCCTGCAAAATGGGGATTTTTAGACTTAAAATCCGAAAGCAACGCTGAGAAATTCTGGTGTCAGTTCTGGTGTCAGTTTGAATTGTACTTTCCGGCAATTTCGTGCATCACAATGCGAGCATGAGTTTGAGATAAGAGACTTAAAATAAGTCATATATTGGCGCCGTGCAGGTCTCTGCTACTCTGTGCAGGTGACCCAAGACGGTTTCCTAAACCGCAGGTCGGAAGTTCGAATCTTCCCAGAGTCACCATAAAATCAATCACTTACAAGTAAAATTCCAAAGCATAAAATTGACTGGCGGTAGAGGTGGCACTTCAAACCATCTGCTTTATTCGCTGGTGTCGCTGGCGGTTGCCAGATCGAAGCAAAGCTTCCGTCCTCACGTTACCGTGGTCCGTGGCCGTCTGCCCGTGACCCAGCGTTAGCGGGAAGTTGTCGCCAAGGAAATGTGCTCTGCGATTCTTACCCAGCCTTGAGTCCACCGTGATCGTTTCGCTCGATCACGACTCCGAGGCGTTGCAGGCGCGTTCCGAGGCTATCGAGACGTCGGTTGATATTGGCGCGTTCTTTCACTGAGAGCGATTCCGCTGCCAAAACTAGAACCACGGTGTTGTAAGATTTTATGGCGTCTTTCCAGAGACTTTCGCGACGTTCGATGTCGAATGTGTGACTGGCTATATCCAGCAAAAAATCAGCACACTTAAGTTCCATCAATAAAGAAAATGCACTGAGACGTCGAGACTCATCTCGCCATTTCTTAACGCAAATTTCCAGAAGAAACACAACGAAGCCTGATCGCCTGCATGTATGCGGTTAGATGCAAAGCCGACGAGCACGGGAGGCTTCATGGCAAGACAGCAGAGATCGCCCCGCTCAGTAGACGATCCTCCCGTCTATGTGAAATGCATGGAGGATGAATGGCGGGCTTACTCAGGCTTAATCGGTTCATCCCGGGTCTAGAGCATCTTCGTTTGACAATGCAGAGTCAAGCGATGCATGAAGTTCATCAAGGCCCGTCGCATGGAAGCAGGTGGCAATCAAAGGCGTCCCACCTTGCGTGCCCATGCGTCGAAATCAAACGACAGTCTGCCCTTGAATATCTCCGCTGGCAGGTAGCGGCGACGTTCACCGCACAGAGGACACGTGTGGATGATCCACGAGTCGGGCATTGTCTGTACGGGCGCCGCGATGTTCTCTTTGCACTGTTTACAGGTGATGACGTAGGGGTGGATGCGGGCGGGTGGTTCTTGAAACATGGCTCACCCAGTATAGCGAATAAAAGGCGAAAATAGACTGAGGAAATTTCACATGTGAATCGCTATAGCTGGCCTCGTATGGCGCTTGTTCCGCATCCGAATCGTCAGCCGAAAGATAGTCTTCCGCAGCAACACAATGGTTGATACAAAGTTCAGCATGCATGACTCCTTCGTCTGGAGAGAAAAGGTAACGACCGCACCCGACGAAGAGCTCCTGGCATTCCGCGAAGCGGACTACCTTGGGCTGCGTGATGTTGAATGCGAGCACTGGAGAGTGCCCATCGTTGACGACGAGATTCGGCGCCGCAGGCTCAATGTCGGCTCATAGCGTCCGCACCTGGCGTTGTAAAGTCTGGATCAGCATTGAGGCCACACTGCCATTAAGACCGGCTTAAGCATCTACTCCTACGATGAAGTGGTTTGCGATGAAGTAGTTCGTTCATAGCGTCTCATCCACAAAACCATGACCACAGCAATCGATGCCACAGTTCTAGCCGCCCTCGAAAACCGCAATGTCTGGAGCACAGAAGGGCGAGCCGTATCGAGAAGAGGTTTTTTTGCCGTGCGAGCGGACGAGTTGGCGCGGCATCTGAAGATGAATCGGGACGCAGTTGCTGAAAGTCTGAGCAGGTTGGCGGCCACGGGCAAGGTGATGAACATTGGTGGGACCGCTGAGGATCCGTCACCCAGGTATCACTTTGTTTACTCGTAGGATGCTTGGAATTTTTCCATGGAGTGGCCAGCAGTGCAAGCGCAGATACTACAAGCGGCGGCGGCGGACCAGAGGTTGATCTGTCGCACCTCATACCAGATATCAGGAATGCAGGCTTGTTATGGGTTTCCGGCAGGGGCCCCGCATCGATTGCTCTTTTCTGTTGAGAAGCTGGTCTGAGGGATTAGAATCAACCCAACCCTTAATGTGGCGCGAGAACAAAAGTCGGGGCGGCTGAAGAGCAACCACCCCAGTGTCCTACACCTTTTGTGTTCTGTTTTGAGGCGTGTCCCCCCACACGCCTAGCGCCAGAAATCAGACGCCATTCATGGGATGTTGATGAGGTGAATTTGCGTTGTCCATCCATCCGAGGGTAACCAATTCCGATTACAACAAGTGGCGATCGTCCGAACTAAAGAGGGATGGTCAATAGGGCCCCATCCAGCTACATTTCCATCAGCAGTAAGAGAACTTAACGAGATATCGCCAGCGGACTAAGGAAACGGGTTCGCTGGCTTTTTTCCATTCGTTGTTGTGTTGAAAGAAATGTCGCTTGAAAGCCTTGTAAGAGAAGTTTCGATCCGTTGTGTAGAGTGCGGCACCAACATCTGGGAAATTGCTGACAGACACCGGTGGGTCTATGAAGACGCATCCGACTTCGTCTGTTGCAACCGCGAGCCCACGCCAAAGATGCTGCGCGATCTGGCAAAAGAGTTTCATACCAGGACGGAATGCCTGCGGGAGACGCTGGATGAATGAGCCGGTTGCTTTTGTCGGGCAGTCTATTTCGTTCGGTTGCTAGATAGGCGCCGACAAAGTGGTCGTTGGGGAATTGTTGTTACCTCCTTTAGCCCGATGTTATGATGGCCTGCTCCTTGTAGAAAATGCGCTGAAACGTGTGGAGCTGGTGAGCAAGAATGCACCACGCTAGCGTCCCTGGATTCGATATTGATTATGACGTCGATGTTTCCTCCCCAGGCGGGTTTGACGTAAGTCGTATCGGAATGATGATCTTGGGTCTTCCGCAAGTGGTTGACTCGGCATACATAGAGCCAAGAGGTCAAATCACGATAAGCGCTTCAGGGAAAATCAAAAGCGATCCCGGGGCCGTTCCGAGGAGTCGCATATTGAGGCTGGGATTCGTGCAGACGCTAATCGACTGCCGTCGCGTGGGTTACTACGACAAACATATTTACGTAGAGCGGCACCCTCAATATCCGGTCAAAGATGGCGAAGGGAAGCCTTGGTTCAAGGGCGAAGCGATTAATCTCGTGACCGTCAAGAGTGATGAAATAAATCCCTCCAAGGATTTCCGGATCGAGGTGACTGACGAACCTCATTGCAGCTTTCCGCTGGTTTGTCCTTTTGTCTCGCCAAACGAGAACCTGGTCGCCCTTGATTTTCACGATTCATTTAAGACCTGTCTTTTAGCTAGAGTGTACGTAGGGGATGGACAAACGCCAGGCCACACTTTTGAAGATCAGGTATTTTTGCATGAAGTGAGATGGGAATTTGATGTGGGGGGAAAATATGCAGCAGGTCCACCTCCGTCGGTTACCCGTGCAGAGCTAAACGGCTATCGTCATGTTGGCGCTGGATTGGCTATTCCCTGGCCGTATGATAGGCCAGCAGGCATCGTATTGGACACATCACCTATGAATTATCGTGATCTTCCTGATGGCACTCAGGTTCCGATTTCTACTTCTGCGAATTCTACTAAACAATGCATGGTAATCAGACAGCCTACGACACTTGTTAAACAGTGGTAAGCAGCACAAGTCGTATTCTGCAGTGTATTTTGACTTCAATCGCAGGTAGTGGCTCCCCTGTAAAGACGTTTCATCTTTCATCGAAAAGCAATTTTGACAGCATGTTCGCTTGCCGGAATAATCAAATCATTCTCCATGTAATGAAGGTTCGGGATCATCTCGCGCGCTTCTGCATGGTCCACGACAACGATTAACGCATGAGATGCTCGGGAAGACGGTGAGAATCCGTCACTGCCCCGCAACTGTGAGCGCGACCCTGCGTCTGTCAGATGGAGATGCGCAGGGAAATGTCAGACCTGAATGCCACTGGGAAGATCCGGGAAGGCGGTTTTGACAGACAGCGCGCGAGTCAGGAGACCGGTTTCATGCGGGAAGAGAAACGGGATTGGCCATTGCGGCCAAGTTGCCGTTCGAACCGCGTTCCGAGGGGAACGAAGGAGAAATATGCTGAAAAAGCTGCGGCCTGCTGGCCGTCTCGCCCTGTTTTCTGTCTCCCTGTTGCTGGCTGCTTTACCGTTACGCGCTGTGGTTGTCACCGGGCGCGTTACCGATCCGCTAGGGCAGCCGATTGCCAATGCAAACATATCGCTGATTCAGAATGGCAAAGTTATTATCGCCGGGAAAACGAACAGTGATGGAAGCTATCAGCTTTCGAACCCGGTGACCGGACGCTTTTATGTGCTGGCAGGTGGGCAGTCGTTTCGCCAACTGACGACGGAGAGCTTTTATGGAGGCTCGCTTGAAGCGGTGGAACAAAACATTGTGCTCGAGCCGGAGTGGGTGCGGCAATCGATTGTGGTGACGGCGACGGGCACTCCGCTGCCGCAGGCACAATTGAGCGCGTCGATCACGACGCTGAACAAGACAGACTTTATCAATCGCGCGGACCTCGTGGATGCGATGCGGCAAGTGGCCGGCGTGAATGTGGTGCAGACAGGGCAGCGCGGCGGGCTGACGAGCATCTTTGTGCGCGGCGGGAATTCGGATTCGAACAAGATTCTGTTTGACAGCGTGCCGATTGAAGACATCGGCGGGCGGTTCGATCTTTCCACGATTGCGTCGACCGGTGTGCAGAGTGCCGAGGCGTATCGCGGGCCGAACTCGGTGCTGTATGGATCGGACGCTGCTGCGGGCGTGATCGGCTTCAGCACGCCGCGTGGCTCGACTCCGTTTCCTTCGCTCCTGTATGAGGGCGATGCGGGGAATTTCGGGACGTATCGGAATGAAGTGCAGCTGGGCGGGACGCATCGGGCGTTCGACTATTACGGCGCCTTTGGTGACCTGCAGACGCAGAATTCGATTCCAGACAGTGAGTATCACAATATCAACGAGAGTATGAATCTCGGGTACGCCTTGTCGGGTGCGACGACGCTGCGCGTGAGCGCGCGCAATGCGGATATTGCGACCGGGCTACCGAATGCGTACCAGTTCTACCAGATTGCGAATGATGCGAAGCAATCGGACCAGGATATTTTTCTCGCGGGGACGATCGATCATGACTTTTCGGATCGCTGGCATGCGCTGGCGCGTTATGGATTAGCGCGCAAGCGGGAGGAGTCGACACAGTGGTCGCCGACGGGGATCTATGAGCCGGATGAGGGGATTTATCTTGGCAATCCGGTAACGATTACAGGCGCGAATGGATACGCGGTGAGCGGGCAGGCGATTCTGAATTACGCCGGGACGTATCCGGTGACTTCGGAACTGGTGTCGAACCGCGACAACATCTACGCGCAGATGGATTATCAGGTCACGCCGCATTTGCTGGGGATTGCGGGGTTCCGCTATGAGAATGAGCGCGGGGCGGATCGCTATCCAGGTTTTGTGAATGACACGCTGGTGCGCGCGAACTATGACTACATGCTGCAGGTTGGCGGCGACTTCAGAAGCAGGCTGTTTTATTCGCTCGGTGGTGGCATTGAGAAGAACGGGCTGTATGGCACGGAGGGCACGCCACGCGTGGGGCTCTCGTACTATGCGGTGCGTCCGGGAGCTGGGCATTTTCACGGCACGAAGCTGAACTTCAACTTTGCGGAGGGCGTAAAGGAGCCGACGATTACGGATCAGTTCGACTCGCTGTATCAATTCCTTTACTCGTATGGCGGACAGCAGGCGGCGCAGCAATATGGTATCCAGCCGATTGGGGCGGAGCATTCGCGCAGCTATGACGGCGGGGTAGAGCAGAGCTTTTTCAGCGAGCGCCTGCTGATGCGCGTGACGTATTTCCACAATCAGTTCAACAACCAGATTGAGTCGGTGCCTCCTGCGGCGCTGACTCAGTTGCTGCCGAACCTTCCTCCGGAGCAGGTGCAGCAGTTGATTACGCTGCTGAATACGTCGTTTGTTTCGCCGACGCTGAACTCGCTGGATTTTCGCGCGCAGGGAATTGAGAGCGAGGCGCAGTTCGGGATTGGGCGGGATATTTTTCTGCGGGGCGGATACACGTATCTGGATTCCGTGGTGCAGAATTCGTTTTCATCGGACGCGCTGAATCCGACGTACAACACGGAGTCGTCGTTCCCGAATGTTCCGATTGGTGTGTTTTCGCCGTTGCGCGGGGCGCGGCCTTTCCGGCGTCCTCCGCATACCGGATTTATTACAGTGACCTATACAGGGAAGCAGTGGACTGTGGTGGGGAATGCGGCATTTTCCAGCCGCAGCGATGACTCGACGTTTCTCGGCTTCAGCGATGCAAACTTTGGGAACTCGCTGCTGCTGCCGAACCGGAATCTGGATTTTGGATTTGCGAAGCTGGGTGTGGGCGCGGTGTATCAGTTGAAAAAGTGGATCGCGATCTACACACAATTGGAGAATGGGACCAGCAATCAGCATATCGGGCCGATTGGATATCCTTCGCTGCCATTTAACTACCGTACGGGGCTGCGTTTCACGTTGGGGAAGGAAGTGAAGTAGGCTGAGCGTTGAACGGGAGAGGGGAATTTGGTTGATTCCTCTCCCCCAGCGACGCTTAGGGTTCCTCAGTAAAACGACGCTGTGGCTGAGTTGACTCATTCCTTGCCGTCGGCCTTGCTCTTGGCCTTCGCGCATTCTTCCGGCATATTCTTCAGTGTTGGTTCCAAAGCTGGCCAATACTGACTGTCTTTAAGCATTACGCAGAACTCTTCGAGCGACGCATTATCTCCTGTTAGTGCGTCCGGGTTAGCTTCGCGCACGAACTTCCAAGCCAACTCAGAGTGCCCCGTATAGATGAAGTCGAGGACCGTATCCCATAACGTTACTCCCAGCGCTCCACGCCTTTCGCCATCCTCCTTCAGCGCGTCATCAACGTCTTTTAGTGCTGCTTTCCATTGCTGAGGAGTCGGGGTTGGGTAGCGCATTTTATCCAGGTCCAGCCGGAACCTCTCTCCATCCCACCTGAGAATTACCTTGTGGCTAACGGATGACGCAAATGAGGCTGGCCAGTAGGACCAGATATCATTCGTTATGTAATAGTAGCCATGATCTGAATTCAACTTTTCAAAATGGGCAAGGTCGCTATCCCCATCCTTAATGGTAGCGAGAAGACGAAGCTTCGGCTCCAGTTCAAATATGTAGTGATTGAAGCAGCAATGTGCTCCCCCAGACCATGAGGTCACAATCATGTCAGGCCGCCCATCTCCGGTCAGATCTTCGCCATTTGAAATTCGGGGTATTTTGAACTGAGTGTTGCCGGGTTGACCAAGATAGTACTGCTCGGCAGCATCGGCCATGCGATAAACAACGTTGCCGTTGCGGTAAATCCGCAAACAGGCAGGATCATCGTCGGGGTTGGTCGCCTCGTAGGTCCTAAATACGTATCCGCGTACAGTAACGCTTCCGGTCAAGCGGATTCGCGTGCATAACTTCGAGTTATCAGCCTGTGCAATTGCGGCCGTCGAAAAGATGATCCAAAATAACTTAAAAACTAACCAGTGCAGGTGAACGAGTTTTCTACGATCTCCAAGGATGCTTATGAGGAATGATGACAAGGAATGCTGGTCTCCCATGTCATTCTACGCATCGGAGACAGATCGGTTAGCGGTTATCGGCATGCCTGAGTACGACCGACAAACGTTCTTAGTCTGTAGGTTTCCCGGGGGCGGTGAAAATGCTTACAATCTAGACATGGATTTCGTATTGTCCCGAGGGTTGCTGTTCCGCAAGACCGCTGTTCTGTCGCTCTGTTTGTTTCCGCTTCTGCTGTCAGCGCAGGATGTAAAGCGCGGGCGCAAATACGTGGCTCCGCCGCCGACGTGCAAGGTAACGGTGACCGTCACCAAGGCCACCACCGGGAAACCGGTGGAGAATGCCGGCGTCATCTTTCATCCGATCAAGAATGGCAAGGATGAAGGCAACATGGAACTGAAGACCAACGAAGAGGGCAAGGCGGTTCTGGACGTGATTCCGGTCGGGGATACCGTTCGCCTGCAGATTATTGCCAATGGGTATCAGACCTATGGAGCAGATTACCAGCTTGATGCTTCTTCGAAAGACATTGACGTAAAGCTGCTGCGGCCCGGGAAGCAGTACTCCATCTACGAGAAGCACGATGGCTCGCAGCTTGGCGGCCAGGATGAGACGGCAAAACCGTCAGATCAGCCTGCTCAGCCTCACTAAGACGTCGGCTAGTTCAGATTATGATTCGGTGATGGGGCTACTCGCCCTGGTCGGAGCGCAGTGTCGTAATCTGCACGCGGCCCTCGCATACGGTGAGCGGGTGATTTACGGAAAAGCTTTCGGTTGCGCCGGGTGCGGTTACGCTGATACGCGAAACGACCGGGCAGTCCTGTCCGGTAGACCAGCCGATCTGAAACCATGCTTCGCCTTTGGGAGCAATCGTGACCTGGGCGTCGGGTTTTGCGGCTGACGTTTGCATGGGGCCTTGCGAGAGTCGCGCGCTGATCGATGATTCAGAGACGCGATCGACGACGAGGTTTGCCACCGGAGTTCCTGTTTTATCGAGCAGTGAAATGGTGGGGTAGCCGCCGATATGGCATGGCGTGATGCCTTCGTTATCAAAAGCAAGCTTAACGGCGCGGTAATTGCCGTTCACCGCCGCGGCGATTTCCGTGACCGCGAGGTCTTTGCTTTCGCATGGACCAGATGCGGTTGTTGTCGTTTCGGAACGCTTGACAAGCTGGGGACTGCCGGCTGCCATCAAGTATGGTGCATTGGGATTGGTGCCGCCATGTGCGCGCGGATTGTCTTCATCGAGAAGAACAGGAGCCCCGCCCTTGAGAGATGAGGTATGTGTGGAATGCGCGCAGCTTTCCAGCAACGACCCGATGATCATAAGGCTGCCAGCCAGAACAATCGGGGCGATACGCGACAATGGGGGAGCCATATGCAGCCTCAAGGTAACCAATGAGATGACATCTGCACCGGATAGGTTGCAGGGGCCATCGGAATTTGTCGCGCGCGCCTCGTTCTTGCGGGTGCACACTGACAGGTAAAATCAAATCTATGGATAGTTTACAGGGCCGAGTAGCACTTGTCACAGGCGCGGCCAAGCGCATCGGGCGCATCCTTGCATTGACGCTGGCGGGCTCAGGAGCAAATGTCGCGATTACGTATCGCGATTCTGAGACCGAGGCGGAAAATACGGTTAAAGAATTGAAGGCTTTCGGCAGAGATGCGCACGCGGTTCGTTGCGATGTGCGCGATCCAGCCTGTGTTGAAGGCGCGGTTGCCGCGGTTGCGAAGCATTTTGGTCAGTTGGATCTACTGGTGAACAATGCAGGTGTTTTCGAGACGGCGGTTCTGGAACAGATCAGCATTGCGCAGTGGGATGCGATGTTCGAGACGAACACGCGCGGCCCGTTTCTGATGGCGAAAGCTGCGCACCCGCACTTGAAGGCGGCGCGCGGGCGCATTATCAACATCGGTTCGCTAGGCGGGCTGCATCCTTGGCCTACGCATGGACACTACTGTACATCGAAGGCTGCACTGCACATGCTGACGCAGACGATGTCGAAGGCATTCGCGCCGGAGATCAGCGTGAACTGCGTTGCGCCCGGGATGATTGTGAATGGCGAGGTTGCAGAGGATTACGAGCACTTTGCCAAGAAGACGCCGATGAAACGGAATGGCACACCGGAAGATGTGGCGGCGGCGGTGATGTTCTTTGCAACGGGGCCGCATTTTATTACCGGTCAGATTTTGAGTGTGGATGGCGGGTTGGGGTTGTAGCTTTCGTTTCTCGATTTACCTCGGCTTATTAAGATTTTGCTTTCCCACCCTGACTGCGTCAGGATGGGGCACCCGTTTTCGTGCTGATGTCGAGAAAAAGCGGCCTCGCTTGCCGCAAGGCTTCGCACGAACATTGTTCGGGCGGGTCCTTCGACTTCGCGGCGCTGCGCTCAGGATGACGTCGCGGTAGGGATCGGCCCGCTCTCTCCGCTTAGGATGACATCTCTGAGGCGGTACTCACTCCATGCGTAACGCTTTTACCGGGTCGATGGATGCCGCTCGTTGGGCTGGCAGGATGCTGGCGATGAGGGCGCAGATTCCTAAAGCGATGACTGATCCTGTGAGTACGAGCGGGTCCCAACTTTTGACCTGATAGAGTTGAGCGGCGATAAGGCGTCCGCAAGCGATGGAGATGGGGATGCCGATGGCCAGGCCGATGACGATTTGCAGGAAAGCTCCGCGCAGGACGAGCCTCACTACGTCCTTGCGATTTGCGCCGAGGGCCATGCGTACGCCTATCTCGCTGGTGCGGCGTTCGACGGTGTAGGCGGTGACGCCGTAGAGGCCGATGGCGGCAAGCACGAGCGCAAGGATTCCGAAGAGTCCGGTCATCTGCGCAACGACCCGCTCCTGATCAAAGTTGGCTTCGACCTGTTCCTGCATGCTTTGAATGTTCAGGATGGTCAGATTCGGGTCGACTTCGCTGAAGGCCTTGCGAATTAAGGGTTCCATGCCAAATTCACTGCCGCGCAGGTGCAGGACGGCGCCCGTGATGTAGTGCGTGCGGTGGTCGAACATCAGCATCAATGGGTTCTTGTAGTTCACGTATTGCGCCAGCGGCAGGAAAACCATGGAATGTGCAGGACTGCGACTGTCTGTGTATTTTGCATCCCGCACGACGCCTACAATCTCGTAGCTTGTGCTGTTTTCTGCCAGGTCGAGTCCGAAGTGTTTGCCGATGGGATCCTGATCCTTAAGGAATCGCCGGACAAAGGTTTCATTCACAACGGCAACGTTACGCGCAGTGCGCGTGTCCTGCTCGGAAATGCTACGCCCACGCAGGATGGGCTGCCCCATGGTTTCGAGGAAGCCTGGACTCACGCGGTCAATCGACGAGTTGGCATTTTCATCCATTTGCGGCGCGCCGTGTCCTTCGAGAACGATGAGTTCGCCCCAGTTATCGATGAACGGCGTGTAGAGCGCGAGGCCGGCACTTTTTACGCCGGGCAGATGGGAGAGGCGGTCCTGTAGCTCGCGATAGAGCGCGTCAAGCTGTGGTTCGGAATAGCTTGCCAAGGGTGAATTCATCAGGATGCTGAGGCGGCGGTCGGTTTCGAATCCCAGATTCTGATGTTCGAGTTTGCCGAGGCTCCGAGTGAGCAGGCCGGCTCCGGCGAGCAGAACAATGGAGAGCGCGGCTTGCACGATGACGAGAATCTTTTGCGGAAATGAAGAATGATCCTGGGTGCTACGGTTTGCGCCGCGGAGCGCTTCGGCGGGATCGGCACGCGAGGTGAGCCATGCGGGTGCTGTGCCGAAGAGAATTCCCGTAAGCAGGGACAGGCCGAAAGCAAAGGCGAGCACGGGCAGCGATGGCGTTGCCGCGATGGGCACAGCATGCGAGCTACGGAAGGCAAGCGCCACGATGACCTTTACGCCGCCGTAGGCTACCAGGATTCCGGCGATTCCTCCGAGCACGGAGAGAAGGATGCTCTCGGTCAGCGATTGGCGAATGAGCCGCCGGCGCGATGCACCGAGCGCAAGACGGACTGACGTCTGTGCGCGGCGGGCGGTGCCGCGGGCCAGGAGCAGGTTCGCAACATTCGCACAGGCGATGAGTAACACGAGGCTGCAGACGGTGATGAGAATGCGCAGGCTATCACCATAGCTCTGCCGCATCTCGCCCACACCGATGCCGGCGGGAGTGATTCTGAGGAACTGTTTTGGCAGGGACTGTTCAACCTGCGGCATGAATTCAGCGGGGTAGCCGCTATCGTGCATCATCCAGTTCCGGACAAATCCAGTGAGTAGCGCGGAGACGCCGGACATGTCTGCACCCGGTTTGGCGCGGCCAATGACGCGGAGCCAAGCTGAGATGGATTGCTTCAGCAGGGAATTGCCGCCATTGACCATTGGCTCCTGCTGTAGCGGAAGCCAGATCTCGGGCGGGTTGCTGCGCAGCGTCTCGCCAAAGAAGCCGGGAGGTGCGATGCCGATGATGGTGAATGGATGGCCTTCTACGATGAAGGTGGAACCGATGACGGATGGATCGGAGCCGTATTCCTGCTGCCATGCGCGATAGCTCAGGACGGCTACCGGAGCAGCGGTTGGTTGATCGTCAGCGGCGGTGAAGGCGCGTCCGGCAAATGCGCCAAGGCCGAAGGTGGAGAAGTAATTTCCGGTGACGAATTCGCCGCGCAGAGGCTTTGCCTCGTGATCGCTCTCGCCGCGCCGTACGCTGAATTGCGAAGACATGGACTGAAACGCCGTCATCTGCTCGAACTCGGGCGCGGAATCCTTGAGGCGCAGATAGAGCGGATAGGAGACCATGCCCCAATCATCCTGCGGGCCGCCCTGTACGCAACAGTTGCTGTTGTTTTCACCGATGCGGTAGAGGCGGGACGGGTCGACGACCGGCAACGACTTGAGCATGACGGTGTGGATGAGCGAGAAGATGGCGGTGGTGGCTCCGATGCCGAGGGCGAGCGTGAGCATCGCGGTCAGCGTGAAGACGGGAGTGAGGCGCATCTGACGGAGCGCATAGGATAAGTCTTGCCGCAGAGTCTGCATCGTAAGTCTCCGTTCTATTCAGTGCGCAGGGCCTTTACCGGATCAATGGATGCTGCTCGTTGCGCCGGGAGAATGCTGGCGATGAGAGCGCAGACTCCGAGGGCGATGATCGAGCCAGAGAGGACCAGCGGATCCCAGATTTTGACCTGATAGAGTTGGTGAGCAATCAGGTGACCCGTAAGGATGGATATAGGAATGCCGATAGCCAGTCCGATGATGATTTGCAGGAAGGCTCCGCGCAGGACGAGCCTGACAATCTTTGTGCGATCGGCGCCGAGGGCCATGCGTACTCCGATTTCGCTGGTGCGGCGCTCGACTGCGTATGCCGTAACACCATAGAGGCCAACAGCGGCGAGGAGGAGGGCGAGGATGCCGAAGAGTCCAGTCATCTGGGCCATCGCGCGCTGCTGATCGAAGTTCGCGTCGATGTGGTCTTCCATTGGTTCGAGGTTGAGCAGGGTAATGTTGGGGTCGACCTCGCTGAGGACGCGGCGCACCTGAGGCTCAAGGCCTTCCATGCTGCCGTGAATCTTGAGCACTGCGCCTTCGATGTAGTGGGAGCCGTCATCGATGCTCTGCATCATGGCGTTGTCATACTTCACGTGCTGGGCGAGCGGCGCGAAGAAGATGGGTCGCGTCGGGGCTGCCCCATAGAGGTTGTCCCACATATACCTTGCATCGTTGACGATGCCTACAATTTGAAAGGTAGTGCCGTACTGCGGCAGATCGAGGCCGAAGCGCTGACCGAGCGGATTTTCACCGGGCTTGAAGAAGCGCTTGACGAAGGCCTCGTTGACGACTGCGACATTCTGGGTGGAGGCAGTGTCCTGTTCGGTGATGGAGCGACCGCGCAGAATGTGATGACCCATGGTTTCGAGGTAGCCAACGCTGACGTGGTCCCACGATGAGCCGACTTCCTCGTTCATGTTGGGCATACCGTGGCCTTCACGGATAACGATTTCGCCCCAGTTGTCCTGCAGCGGCGCGTAGAGCGCGAGCGCGGCGCTTTCGACCCCGGGAATGTGCGCGAGGCGCTCCTGCATCTCGCGATACATGGCATCGAGTTTTGGCTGCGGGTAGGAATTGAATGGGCCGATCAGGCTTATGAGCGCACGATGGTCGAGCTCGTAGCCGAAGTCCTGATGCTGCATCTTCTCGATGCTGCGCGTAAGCAGGCCTGCGCCGGCGAGCAAGACCACAGAGAGCGTGGCCTGAAAGATCACGAGAACTTTCTGGGAGAGGGATGAACGGTCATGTGTGCTGCGGTTGGCGCCCCGCAGAGCTTCAGCCGGATCAGCGTGCGTCGCTAACCAGGCAGGAGCTGTTCCAAAGAGCGCGCCGGTGAAGACGGAGAGAAGAAAAGCGAAGGCGAGCACGGGCAGGGATGGGGTTGCGTCTATCGGGACAAACCTGGCGCTGTGGAAGGTGAGCGCGACGAGAAGTTTTACTCCGAGATAGGCAATGACCAGGCCAGCGAATCCACCGAAGACGGACAGGACGAGGCTTTCCGTGAGTGATTGGCGAATGAGTCTCTTGCGCGATGCTCCGAGAGCGAGACGGACGGAGGTTTGCGCGCGCCGTGCGGTTCCTCGGGCGAGGAGCAGATTCGCAATATTGGCGCAGGCGATGAGCAGCACCAGAGCGCAGACGGCGAGCAGGATACGGAGGTTATCGCCGTAATCCTCTTTCATGAGGCCGACGCCTCCGCCAGCAGGAACAACCTTGACGAATTGTTTGGGAAGGCCCGCTTTGATGCCGGACATCCAGTCGGCGGGAAAGTCAGCTCCAGTCATGAGCCATTGGCGGATGAGGCTTGTCATGCGCGCGGGTACTGCATCAGGCGTCGCTCCTGGCTTGAGCCTGCCGATGACCCTCAGCCATGCCTGAAAATGATGCAGAAAGGACTTTTGTCCGGCGAGGACGGGTTGTTGCAGGATCGGGATCCAGAGGTCGGGCGGGTCGCTGCGCAGGGTATCTCCGAAGAAGCCGGGAGGAGTGATGCCGACGATGGTGAAGGGGTGGCCATCGAGAATGAAGGATGAGCCTATAACCTTCGGGTCTGATCCATACTGTTGCTGCCATGCGCGGTAACTCAGCATGGCGGCGGGCGCGGCAGTTTCCTGATCGTCTGCGGGTTGAATGGTGCGCCCGGCGAAGGCGCCTACGCCAAAGGTGGAGAAGTAGTTTCCGCTGACGTATTCGCCGCGCAGAGGCTTTGCGGTGCGGTCAGCTTCTCCGCGACGCGTGCTGATCTGGCTTCCACCGGCCTGAAATGCGGCGAGTTCCTCAAACTCGGGCGTGTTCTTTTTCATCAGCTCATAGAACGGATAGGAGAACATGCCCCAGTTGCCCTGCGGACTTCCTTCGACGCAGCAGTCGCCCCCGTCACCAATGCGGTAGAGTCTCGATGGATCGACAACCGGCAACGACTTGAGCATGACGGTGTGAATCAGAGAGAAGATGGCCGTCGTGGCGCCGATGCCGAGGGCTAACGTCAGCATGGCGGTGAGAGTAAAGACAGGAGAAAGTCGCATCTGACGCAGGGCATAGGCAATGTCTTGTCTCAGGGTTTGCATAGAAGGTCTCTTGTTGCCATACGAGCAAACGGGTCGCCATGTTCCGGAAGAGTCTAAGCCGTTAATACGAAATCCTTCGTAATTGAGGGAAGGAGCTGTCCAACGTTCGTTTATGGACAGACCTGTCCGGAGCCGGACAGGCGTCCATAAACCTGGATGGCGTTTATTTGGTCGAGAAGAGTCGGCTTAAGAAAGTTTTTCGCGGGCGCATTTCTTCTTCTTCGTACAGGCCGAGCATTTCTGGTTGTGGCGGGAAGTCGGCGCTATAAAAGGCCGCCTGGGGATTTGTGACGCAAATCCGTTCAGCCGTTTCTTTGCCGTACATGTTTTCGACGAGTTTGTAAGCCTCGCTCATGACGGGAGGCCGCGAGGTGAGATTATGTGCGTCGGTCGCGATGAAGTGTACCCAGTTCTTGTCGAGATAACTGAATGCCATAGCCTGCGCGGTCTTACCGAATCGGCCAGTAAGCGACGATGCCGTGACCTGTACAAGGCAACCCTCGCGGAGCCATTCCACCATTCGATTAGGATGTCTCTGGATGGTGTGGTTGCGCTCGGGGTGGGTGATGATCGGATGCATGCCGGCAACTTTCATTTCATAGAAGGTGTCAGCGATGCCCTGCGGGATCATCAGATCGGCGAATTCGACCAGCAGATACTGCTTCTGGTTGATGGTGTATTTCGTCTTGTTCTCGAATGCATCCTCGATGTTGTCGAAGGAGAGATGGAAGTCGCAGCCGAGACCAAAGGTGATCCTGCCGTCGAGGCGCTGCTGCAACTGCGCGAGGCGGTCAGCATTCTCTGCCGGATCAAAATTGTATCTATGATTCGCGTGGGGCGTGCAGACGATGTGAGTGATGCCGTCGTTGGCTGCCATCTCGGCCATCGCGACCGAGGTGTCTAGATCAAGAGAGCCGTCATCGAGTCCAAAGAGCAGGTGATGATGAATATCGATCATTGTGCAGTCGAACCCCCTTACGATACCGCTAGTTCATGGGTCGTGGGGGTCTGGCCCTCTTTCTCCTGAAGCGCTATCACCATAGATGCGAAAATTTTGTACCCGTCTACAGATCCAAGCAGGTTTTCCGAAGAGCGATCCGGATGCGGCATCATTCCAAGTACGTTGCGGCCCTCATTCAGGATTCCTGCAATATTGCCGAGTGAGCCGTTTGGGTTCGCATCCGGAGTGATCTTGCCGTCAGACGTCGAGTAGCGGAAGACGATGCGGTCTTCGCGCTCGAGTTTGGCTAGTGTTTCGGCATCGCAGGAATAATTGCCTTCCATGTGGCCGATGGGGATTTTTACGACCTCGTTTTTGTTGAGTGTCTGGGTGAACGGCGTGCCAGTGGTTTCGGTGCGCAGGTAAACCTGTTTGCAGATGTACTTGAGTCCTGCATTGCGCATGAGCGCGCCGGGGAGTAATCCTGCTTCAGTGAGGATTTGGAAGCCGTTGCAGATGCCGAGCACGAGGCCTCCGTCGGTGGCGAATCTCTTGACCGACTGCATGACGGGCGAGAAGCGCGCAATGGCTCCGGTGCGGAGGTAATCGCCGTAGGCAAAGCCGCCGGGGACGAGGATGGCGTCACAGTTTTCGAGACTGGGAGAGTCGTGCCACAGGAAGGTTACCGGCTGGTGGGCGATCTCGGAGATAACGTTATAGGTGTCGTGATCGCAGTTCGAGCCGGGAAAGACGAGGACGCCAAACTTCATATTTCTAGGCTAGCAGTTTTGGCCGGGCTCTGCTGCGAATTCAAGATCAATAAGTTAGGGTTACGGTACGCTCACAACGCTGTTTGATGATCTGCAAGATTGAGATCTGGATGTTGCGCATGACTGCGTCGGTCCGTGGTCCAATCTTTTGCCAGAAGCCGTGAGTCTAAAGCATACTTAGGAGCACTTATGGGCGGCGGCTTCGACATCAAGACCACGGGAAGAATGGCTGGAAGTGCGCTTGTGAACTGGTGGCGCGCGGTTTCGATTGAGGCCCTGTGCGTTGCCTTGATGTGGCTAATCGGGTTGTGGCTGCTGCATGTGCCGCTCTTTCCAGTTTGGGCGCTGATTGGCGGCCTGATGACCTTCATACCAAATATCGGCGGCGCAATTGCGCTGATTGGGCCAGTCTTGTCCATTGTGGCAAGTTGGAAGGATCTGGAGCGTCTTGGATTCGTTCTCGGGCTGTACGCGGTGATTGTGGTTGTCGATCAACTGGTTTTGCAACCGATGCTTATGAAGCGCACAGCGCGCGTGCCGATCTGGGCTTCGATTCTGGCGCCGATTGTGTTGGGGATCGTCATTCCGTTCTGGGGTGTCCTGCTGGCTCCGCCACTGCTGGCCGTCATTTACGCGTTTCGCAAGCCGAAGGTCAAGGGACCGATTCCGCCCGTTATTCCTCCTGCAAGTTGAATCCGTCTGGCGTGCTGCGATGGCTGCCGCAATGAGGGCTGAACCTCCCGTTTTTGTTCCTGTGGTCAATATACGAATTTTCACTTGACGCCACTGGAATCCAGCGGTAGATGTGGAGGTCGGTCAGATCAGCGCCTGCTCACTGGACCACTGGATGCGGCGCTGCTTGTGCGCCGACCTGGAGATACGGAAACGCAGACAGGCTGAAGGTTCAACGGCGTTGCGTGCGTGCCGTGGAGTGTACCTCCGCTGCATGTGCGACTGATAGTCATTGTTCCCCTGGCCCGCAATTCACCATGCGATTCCTATCGCCTACCTCGACCCCTGGGCTCCAAGACAGTTCGCGGTGACTCGCTCGATCTCGCCGAACCGCCAATCCAGATGTTCAACGTCAGGAAGGAGATTCCCATGCTTAGTATCTGCGCGGACAATTCCGGGCACAGGATTTTAACCGCCTTTGCCCGGTGCTTACTGGTGTTGGTGGCCATCATCGGTTGGCTCCCCTATGCTCTTGCACAATCGACAGGCGACCAGCATTTCTTCGTACTCGACAACCCCGGCGACCCTAACTTCAATCAGTTGCTTGGCATCAACAGCGCACGCGTCATCGTCGGTTATTTCGGCGATGGCACGGTTGTTGCGAATAATGGCTATGTGCTAATTCCCAAGAATCATTACGCACCCGATAACTTTACGAATCTACCGTCCGGGGACTTCGCCTCACAGACACAGGCGATCGGTATCAATAACAAGAGATTTCCGGACATCGTGGGATTCTACACGGACAATGCGACCGGTTTTACCCATGGTTTCCTGGACTCTAATGGCACCCAATCTACTGTCGATGACCCCGCAGGCTCTGCGCCGAACGTCACAACGCCAGTCCAGAATCTGCTCGGGATAAACGATTTTGGTGACGCAGCAGGGTTCTGGATGGACAACAACGGCCACGAGCATGGCTTCATTGTCTTGCTGGACTTTCAGACGCCCAGCAAGTCGACATTCATCGAGATTCCACCGTCTATGTTTAAAGGCGCCGTCGCCACGCAGGCCAGCAATTTCACCGACCTCGGCCAGGTCTGCGGCTTTTGGACCGATGGCGATGGCAACAATCACGGGTTCTTTGGCCTCCTGGGCCCCTTGCTTTTCATGTTCAATGTCGAAATCAATGGCGTGCCAGCCATCAGCACGTCGCCTTTCGGCTGCAATAACAAAGGGGAAGTCGTCGGTTCCTTCACTGATGCCAGTGGCAACGTCCACGGGTTCATCTTCAACCACGGCCGATCCGTTCAATTTGACGCCCCAGGTTCGTCGCAGACTCCCGCCTTTGGCGTCATGGGTACATTCATCAACGGTGTCAACGATAATGGGGATATCGTCGGATTCTTTTCCGATGGTACGAAGGTGAACGGGTTCGTAAACTACGCGGCACACTGACGCATGAGCCAGGACGACAACTAGCACTGACCGCAGGGCACGGCTTGCCCGTCGATGTTGAGACAGAAACCAACTTCACGGCAATGAGTATCCACCAACGCGTCATTCGAAGGACTATGAGGACGGTAGTCTCGTAGTCCTTTGTTTTTTGAGGGGCGAATTATGCGTGGTGTTTGTACAAACTCTGTACAAAAAATGATGCAATCTAGCTAAGCTATGTTTTTAGGCGCATTTATATTCACTTACTTACTAATTGTAGGAGTCAAAAATGGAATATAGACAGCTTGGCTATTCGGGACTGAAGGTTTCTGCGCTCAGTTTTGGCGCGGGAACTTTTGGCGGCGGCAACGAATTTTTCAAAGCATGGGGCAGCTCGGATGTGGCCGAGGCTACGCGGCTTGTCGATTTGTGTCTGGATGCTGGAGTGAACCTCTTTGATGTGGCGAATATCTATTCGACTGGACTGGCCGAGGAAATCCTTGGAAAGGCGATCGAGGGCAGGCGCGATAAGGTTCTGATTTCTACCAAGGCGACTTTCAAGATGGGGGATGGGCCGAATGATCTGGGGTCGTCGCGCTACCACGTGATTCAGCAATGCGACGCGAGCCTCAAGCGGCTGGGCACGGACTACATTGACATCTACCACATGCACGGCTTTGACGCGACGACTCCGATTGAAGAGACGTTGGATACGTTGAATACGCTGATGCATCAGGGCAAGGTTCGCTATATTGCATGCTCGAATTTCTCCGGCTGGCATTTGATGAAGTCTCTGGCTATCTCTGATCGCTATGGGTGGGCGCGATATGTGGCGCACCAGGTGTACTACTCGCTGGTGGGCCGCGAGTACGAGTGGGAGTTGATGCCGCTGGGGCTGGATCAGAAGGTTTCGTCGCTGATCTGGAGCCCGCTGGGATGGGGACGTCTGACGGGGAAGATTCGCCGCGGGCATCCGCTGCCGGAGACGAGCCGCTTGCACAAGACTGCGGACTATGGACCGCAGGTGGATGACGAATATCTCTACACCGTGGTGGATGCTTTGGAAGCGGTCGCCAAGGAGACGGGAAAGACGGTTCCACAGGTCGCGCTGAACTGGCTGCTGCAACGGCCTACTGTTGCCAGCGTGATTATGGGCGCCCGGAACGAGGAGCAACTGAAGCAGAATCTCGCCGCTGCCGAATGGAATTTGACGGCAAAGCAGGTAGCTAAGCTCGACAAAGCCAGCGCAGTGCAGCCGGTCTATCCGTACTGGCATCAGTGGCAGTTTGCGGAGCGGAATCCGTTGCCTGTGCCGCAGGTGAAGTAGCGTCATCCAGGGCTGTTTGGGGCGCGGGCTTTTAATCCGCGCCCGCCTGACTGCTTCGACTTTTCTGGTCACGTTTGGATTTCCCGTCGCAAATTCGTTACACATTGATCGACGCATGGCGCCGAGTAGCGTCAATATAGTAGACACCTGCAAGTGATACGGGCCTTTCTCATGAGGTGAGTATGATTCGCAAACCCTTCCTGTCGATGGGCATGTTGGTGGCGGCGCTTGCTCTTTCTATTGCTGCTTACGCAGTCCGCGTGGGCGATACCGCTCCTGATTTCACCGGAACTGATTCCAACGGTAAGGCGCACAAGCTTTCCGAATACAGAGGGAAGTATGTTGTGTTGGAGTGGACGAACAATGGCTGTCCTTACACGCTGAAGCATTATGAGAGCGGCAACATGCAGGCGCTGCAGAAACAGTGGACGGCGAAGGGCGTGGTCTGGTTGACGGTGCTTTCTTCAGCTCCGGGCGAGCAGGGGTACATGACGGCGGTGCAGGAGAATGCCTACTTGCGCAAGGAGAATGCTGCGCCTACGGCGGCTCTGCTCGACCCTACGGGAGTAATCGGGCATGATTATGCGGCAAAGACGACGCCGCATATGTTTGTGATCGATCCTACAGGGAGACTGATTTATGCTGGCGCGATCGATGATCATGCGACAACCGATGTTGGCGACGTTAAGGTGTCGAAGAACTATGTCTCGGCCGCACTGACCGAGGCGATGGCGGGTCAGCCGGTGGCTACGTCTTCGACTCGACCTTATGGGTGTTCGGTGAAGTATCAGTAAAACGAATCGCGCTTCGGGCCGTAGGGGCGATATCAATGACTCTTCCATTAGTTGGGACGCTTCACCCCTTGGCTTCTTTGATCTTGCGGATTTCTTCCATGCGTTGGGCCAGGAGTTTTTCGCGGCCTTCGTTTGTGGGGTGGTAGTAGGTGCGGTTTCGCAGGCTTTCGGGGAGGCATTCCATGTCGGCCACTCGGCCTGCTTCGTCGTGGGCGTATTTGTAGTCCTTGCCGTAGCCCAGGTTCTTCATCAGTCCGGTGGGCGCGTTGCGCAGGTGCAGCGGGACGGGTTCGGCGCGGGTGTGTTCGATGTCGGAGAGGACTTCGCCGTAGGCGGTGTAGAGGGCATTCGATTTGGGCGCGAGGGCGAGGTAGGCGACGGCTTGTGCGAGCGCGAGATCGCCTTCGGGTGAGCCGAGGAAATCCATCGCGTCCTTGGCGGAGAGGCAGAGGTTGAGGGCTTCGGGCGAGGCGAGGCCGATGTCTTCGACGGCCATGCGGATGACGCGGCGGGCTACGTACATCGGGTCTTCGCCGGATTGGAGCATGCGGCCGAGCCAGTAGAGCGAGGCGTCGGCGTCGCTGTTGCGGACGGATTTGTGCAGGGCGGAGATGAGGTTGTAGTGCTCCTCGCCCTGCTTGTCGTAGAGCAGGACGCGCTGTTGCAGGGCTTCTGTCGCGATTTCTTTCGTGATGCGGCTTTTCGCGGATTGCGCCAGTCTTGCGGCGACTTCGAGGCCATTGAGTGCGTGGCGCGCGTCTCCGTTGGCGTAGTTGGCGAGGAGTTCGAGCGCTTCGTGACTGGCTTCGATCCCGAAGTCGCCGAGGCCGCGCGTTTCGTCGGCGAGTGCGCGTTCGAGCAGATGAAGGATCTGCTCATCGGTGAGCGCGCGCAGGGTGTAGACACGGCAGCGCGAGAGCAGCGCAGAGATGATTTCGAAGGACGGGTTCTCGGTGGTCGCTCCGATGAGTCGGATGGTTCCGCGCTCAACGTAGGGGAGAAAGGCATCCTGCTGCGCTTTGTTGAAGCGGTGAATCTCATCGATGAAGAGGATGGTGCGCGAGCCGTAGGTCGAGGCCTTTTCGGAGTCGGCCATGACCTGCTTGATTTCCTTGATGCCGGAGAGAACGGCGGAGAACTCGATGAAGGTCGCTTTCGTGGTCTCGGCGATGATTTTCGCGAGCGTGGTCTTGCCGACTCCGGGTGGTCCCCAGAAGATCATGGAGGAGGCGTCGTCGCGCTCGATCTGCACGCGCAGCGGCTTGCCCGGGCCGAGGAGATGCTCCTGTCCGACGTATTCATCGAGCGTGTGCGGGCGCATGCGCTCGGCGAGTGGAGCGCTTTTTGCCGGCGTGGCGAGATCGGGTGTGTTGCCGAAGAGGCTCATACGACCTGTGTCTTTGATTTGAGTGTATTCCCTCGTAGAGCGATCCCATGTCTCTGCGAGACATGGGGCACCCGACGCTCTCGTTGATGGGCTGTCGTTGCGTTTCGGCGACAGCCTCGATTTTCGGGAGCAGGACAGGCTTGCTTTGTGCGGCTTGCTCGGCTTCCGCATTCAGCCTGGCCTCTTCCGCTTTTCGGGCGCTCAGTTCTTCGGCTTGACGGAGGAGGATTTCGCCGAGGCTGGGTGGGCGTTTTCTGGCGGCGGCTTCTTCCGGTTCCGGGCTCTGTTTTTCCGGGCCGATGAGGGTGCCGTCTGCGTGTTCGTGGGCTTCGCGAACCGTCTGCTCGATAGCTGCTTCCTTCACGGCCATGGCGGCGCGGTGGCGGTTGTTCTGCGAGGCTACTTGAAGGCCGTAGATGAGGATGCGGGCGCGGCGTGAGTCGATGCGGTTGGCGGCTAAGGCCAGGACCACGTCGGAGATGGCGAGTTGGATGGCGTCGGCGTCTTCGAGTGGCGAGAGGTTGAGGGTGGTTTCCTTGGGTTCGGTGTAGGGCTCGTAGGGCTGGTTTTGCGGCGATGGGCGGCGGCGGGTCTTGTGGTGGAAGTAGCAGAAGTCCTCGGCCTTGAGGGCGGGTGACTGGCACTTTTTGCCGCTGGTGAAGATGTGTCGGCACTCGTTATACATGGGTTTGGTCTCCCCTATATTTTTCGTAAATTCTTCTTTTTGCTGGTGGTTATGGTGCTTATATATATGGTGCGCGCTATGCGCGGTCTTTTTAGACCCACCCTATCTCCTCGAACATCGCGAGGAGACAGGATGGGGCACCCGGCACCTGTCTCTTGCCTGGTCGTGAATTGTGACTCCCCCCGTATGTTTTCGCTAAATTCGTCAGATGGTTTGGGTTAGGGCTCGCGTGAGGCGGTGGAAACCCGGGGGCTAAAGCCCCTTGGACTGCAGGTTTCGTTTCACCGGGCTAAAGCCCGGTGCTTCTACCCTGCGAGCCCGGTGCTTCTACCCTGCGCTTCGCGCCTTTGAAAAAGCCATTTCCCCTAAACACGAAAAGCCCGCCATCTTTGGCGGGCTTTTTTCTCTCTATATCCAGTTTAACAATTCAGGGGGAAATAGTACGCCAAACTGGCCTAAGTTTCTTCTGTTTGAAATGTGCGGGTTAGGAGATTTGTTGGGCCGGAGGGGCTTGACAACTTTTGATGCGATCCCATGTCTCTGCGAGTCCCTTCATCGGGCTCAGGGCAGTCAATGGGGCACACAGGGTTTGGACCAGGTCGACCGAAAAGTCCGGATTGATGAAGATACGTCCAGAACGCGCCCCTGACCGTCCAATATATTGGGGTGCGTGGTGAAACTCCGGGTTCTCACTGCTCTCAGCGTCATTTCCGTCGTGACGTCGCCGGTCTTTGCCCAACCTAAGCCTCTTGCACTTTGCATCGTCCATACTAAGTTGCAAACGGAACCCCCGTATGAGCCCGCCGCCGGTCCCTACGCCACCGGGGTGTACGAGCAACTGGCGGCCCGGAGACTGCAGGACGGTGCAAGCCTCGATATCACTGTACTCGCCGCAACAGCCCAGCAGGACATCCTGCCCGAGGTCCACCGCCTGCAGTGTAGCTACGTTGTTCAGCTGTGGCACAACCCCCGTCTCGGAGACATCCTCTACTTCTCCCTTTGGAACAGTGCCACCAGGAAGGTCATCGCCCAGGGCGCATCGCCTATCCGCCTCCTCCTCTCGCAGGATCCCCCTCCTCCCGGACCGCAGCCCGTGGAGCGTGATCCCTGCGCTGACCTTGCCCAACAAATCATGAAAAAACTGAACAAACTTCCGTGATTTATTTGGACGACCCAAGCCCGACCAACAATCATCCATTGGCACCACTTCTTTTCATAATGATCCATGGTTGTTGTTCGCCGGGTTGTTTCCGTGTTATCGGCTACACACTCGAAATCGAGACAGCTCTACTCGTTTTGTCGCACATGAACTGCTTAACATGCTCGTATTTCGGACGACTCATCGCGATAGTGGATGGGTGACCGACAATACCGGAGTTTCACGCTCGCCCGACCGACAAGGAAGGAATTTCACGATCTCAGATTCAGACGAATGGCGATTGCCGATCAGGATGTCCGCTGCACGAATATTCCCGAGAAATATTTGCGGTAGTGGAAGAACAGGAAGACCCACAAGATCGCCGCGAGAACTCCAGGTTGCCATCCCACGGGCGGCAACAAAAGGAGGAACGCGATGATATTGACAATGATCGGCGCGAGGATAGCCAAGGCGAACGGAACATAGCGGTTTACCAGCAACAAGGCGCCGCTGATCACCTCGAGCGCGCCCACGAAGAGGATGTAGTGGGCCTGGAACATTGCGCCCACGAACATACCTGCAATGCCCGGAGGAAACGGCTTGGGGAGAAAGTGCAGGTAGGCATTCAGGCCGAAGGCGACAAAGATGACGCCTAACAAGATGCGGGCGATGATGACCGCGATTTTCATGAATCCTCTGTTTATTGCAACAGCAGAATCAGCCCTGAAGTATACGCCAATCGAAATCTGACGGGCAGTTTTTTTGGGGTTTACAGGTGAATATTCAGAAGGCGCTGTCGAGGATGGAGGGTGCTTGCTCTGCTGGAGGCGGGCAGGGTGGTTGGGGTCGGTGAATTCGAGCAGTTCGATGGGCGCGCCATTTTCGACTATGAACGCGACGCGGACACCGTCGGATGGGCTGTTGGGAGGAATCAGGATTTCGCGGCCAGCAAGCTCGGAGGCGAGATCAGCCACTTCAAACGCGACGTGCGGAACCTGCCGGACGAGATCTGGGACCGCCGCGTCGGCTTCAAAGCGCATCCACTCCATGCCAAATTCGCTTTTCTCGTGGCTGACGACAAAGACTTTCAGGTGCTTCAAGTGGGTCTCGCCAGGCTTCGCTTCGGTAGTGGGAATTCCGATGTGATGGTATCGGCGCATTGTTTTTCCGTTCTTCGTGGAATTGGCACAAATTCTACGCTGTCGGGTACTCTCGTCGGATCGTCACCGCGATGGTGTTGACAGTGTTTCAAATCGGCCTTCAATATTTGACGACGATGGATCATCGCATAAAGGAGTTCTTTTATGACTGAACCCACATCCGCTGAGGCTTCGGGTGAAGGTGTGCGCGGATCTCAAGCGAACACAGGTAACAAACTGCAGGCGAAGAGTGTTCTAACGAAGATTGCAGCGTTTGTTGCGGAGCGAAATATCCCTTTCCTTGTTTGCAGCATTGGAATGATCGTGATGTTGCTGTGGGCAGGCAAGTTCAAAATGACAGCACCTGGAGCAGAGGGCATAGTCCCGCTCGTCAGTAACAGCCCGCTTACCAGTTTTCAATTCAAGGTCTTTGGACCATATCTTCTGGGGGATATGATCGGGGCCACTGAATGGACAGCAGCAATCCTGCTGATCATTGGCTACTTTAAACCTAAAGCAGGCATTCTGGCCGGGATCATTCTAGTCGGCATGTTCTTCACCACAAGCAGCATGTTGATCACGACTCCGGATGACACCATCGTGTTTCACGGCATGCATTACATGAATAATCTCGGCCTGTTTCTCTTCAAGGACATCATCTCTTTCGGAGTTGCGTTCTATCTGATCACCTACTATGGCGGAAAAGCGATGCTGGCTGAAAATCAGAGATGATGGTCTGCGGGGAATACCAACAGACTCGTGAGGATATCATCGGCAATACGGAAACAACCGGGGAGCCCGCGAAACTTCCGGGTTGCCGACAATCAATGCTTGCGATGTCAGCCATTCTGCACACCGCCCTCCCTCAATCGGCGGAAGAACTCTTCCACATCGAAGGGCAAGTCTTCTCGTTCAGTGTGTCCGATCCATTCCATCGGAATCGTCGCCATCGTTCGGAAGACAGCATCCGAAACCTCTTCATCCTTGATCCAAGGAGCCAACTGCTCTTGCGCGAATTCGTTGAGCAGTCGAATCATCATTGAGCGATACCAGACCGCCTCGAAGTTCGCTACCGGCTTGGCGATGGCCTTCGCTTCAATACCGATAGAAACATGCTGACCGGGATCTCTTGCTTGCTCTCTTAACTGAAAGTAGAGTATCTCCCGCCAAAAACGTCTTCAGGTCATCCGGGTCAACCTCTGCCACAGGTTCTCCCGGATTGCTTAGGAATGAAGGCGGATTTTCCAGAGCATCGCTCACTGATTACGACTCCCAAAAACTAGCGCGGCTGAGAATCGCCGGAACATGGCAGTTTCAGCATAGCGCTATTCTGGGCGCGGTTCCCTGAAACCAAGATATGAAAGTGCCGGATGCATGTCTTAAGAATGTTCAGTGAAGTTGGCGTGTCACCGACAATACGGAACTTTGCCGTGGACCGAGAAGCTTCCGGGTTGACAATACGTCCAAGCCTCCAGCGAACTTCTCGCACGACTGCTGCGATGAAGCAGCGAAGTATTGAATTTCCACTCGTCAATAATCCCAGGGGCTTGGGCTTGACACAAGCAGTACTGCGGCGCCCTCACCATCACAGGTGCTGCCGGAGATACTATAGTTCCCGCTGAGTTCGCTTCCATCCTGGCTCAGGGTTCCGACGAAGGCGAGAGTGCCGTTGCCGGTCTCGAATTCGAGGCGCACAGACGAGCCGAGAATGAAACTCTTTCCTCCTGCCCGATGTCGAGTCCTTTCTTCCCGGCGAAGAACGGACAAGGACTCCTGCGTAAGGCGTAAAATGAGCGTCAAAAGTGCAGCGGCGTCATCGACCTTCATCCCATTGGCCCGCAGGCAGCGAAGGGGCGCGTTCCCTCGAGCATCAAGATCTTCACGGGCCTCAAAGACAATCGCATTTCATCGTTCCAGTTTCATCGCTCCAGGAGGAAAAGATATGAAAGCCGCAGTTGTACCCGCCGCGAACAGTTCCTGGCAGATCA
The DNA here is from genome assembly GCF_014274465.1 of Alloacidobacterium dinghuense. Lineage (NCBI taxonomy): Bacteria > Pseudomonadati > Acidobacteriota > Terriglobia > Terriglobales > Acidobacteriaceae > Alloacidobacterium > Alloacidobacterium dinghuense. The sequence continues at coordinate 906,531 of NZ_CP060394.1, forward strand.
AAGATGTTCCTGAACCTCAACCGGGACCAGGTCAAGTGCTGGTGAAGATGCGCGCAAGCGGCATCTGTTACACAGATGTGCACCAAACGCTCGGACACCTTCCCGGACAATTTCCCAGAGTCCTTGGCCACGAGCCGGTGGGCGAGATTGTCACCGTGGCTGCCGATGTGACCACTCGCAAGGTAGGTGACCGCGTCGGGTCGGCATGGGTTCAGTCCACCTGCGGACGGTGCGAATGGTGCCTGCGCGGGCGCAGAATGTTCTGCCCCTTTATGAAGGGCACCGGGGCCGATGTGCAAGGCGGCCACGCCGAGTACATGCCGATGAACGCCGATGCTACATTTCTGATTCCCGACAAGGTTTCCTTCGAGCAAGCTGCGCCGATCTTTTGCGCCGGGTATACGGTTTATAGTGGGCTCCGCTGGGCTGATCCGCAGCCGCACGAGCGCGTGGCTGTACTTGGAATCGGCGGGCTTGGGCACCTGGCGGTGCAATACGCGAAGGCTGCGGGCTTTGAGACCATCGCGATTTCGCACTCACCCGATAAGGACAAAATGATTCGCGAGTTCGGTGCGGATGAAGTTGTCCGCGACGGAAAGAGCCTTGCCGCAGCGGGCGGCGCTGACATCATCCTCAGCACCACTAATTCGACCCCATCCATGGTAGACAGCATTCAGGGCCTGCGCCCGGATGGCCGGTTTATCGTTATGGGCGCCGACGCGGAACCGCTTACTGTCTCGGTGATCGAGTTGCTCTTCAAGCGCATCAAGATCATCGGCAGCCAACAAAATGGCCCCGAATATCTCTACGAAGCCCTAGATTACGTAGCTCAAGGAAAAGTTAAATCGGTGATTGAAACTTATCCATTGGCCGAAGCGACGAAGGCTTATGAACGCGTTGCGGAGGGCAAGGCGCGTTTCCGCGCCGTCCTGACGATGTAATCGGCAACTTTCTTGCGAGTGCCGGAGTTCGCGGTATGCCAGCTTGCAGCTTGTGCCGGCATTGTTCGGAAAGACCATGATGCGCTTAATTGTTTGTGCGCTTTTGTTTGCTTTGGTGTTGCTTGTGCCGTCTGGATGGGCGCAGGAGGATTCTCCGCAGCTGGTGCGGATTGGGAGTGGGCTGTTCAGCCTGCATGGGACTGATGCCGGTTCCGACACGCAGTATCTGCGGTATTTTCTATTGGCTGATTCCGGGGAAGAGGCTATGCCGCAGTCGGCTCCGACGCTTGTGATTGAATGCACGCAGGCTCACAACCGGCGCGAGCTTCACTTCTTTGTGAACTTTGGCGGAGTGGAGGATATCGCTTTTACGCCGCCGTTCAAGCCGACACCGACCGATCGATTTCCGCCGGCGAATCCAACGGTTGCTTTCAGGATGACCTTTGAGGGCTACATGCGTTCGAAGCCCTTCAAACGGTCATGGGAGCAGCTGCCGAACGGCAACTATAAGTATCGGAATCCGGGAGCTGACAGTTTCAATCTGGATGGGCCGCGCTATTTTATGCAGTATCTGAATTCGTTGCCGGGGTTTCGTGTGGTGGCGATGAAGCCTGAGCGGGGGAAGCCTGCTGAAGTTTTCTTTCAGACGAAGCCGCTGCTGGAGATGGTTTCGCGCGAGGCGCTGTGTCAGCCATGATGCGCGCGCTGGCGGCTGGCTTCGTAGAGCAGGATGCCGGCGGCGATGGCGGCGTTGAGGGATTCGACGGGGCCGGGGCTAGGGATGGTGATGCGGTCATTGCACTGGCTGACGAGTTCGGGAGGCAGGCCGCTGCCTTCGTTTCCGATGAAAAGAGCGATGGGCTGGGTGAGGTCGAGCTGGTGCGCGGGTGTGCCGCCTTCGACGGTGGTGGCGGCGGAGCGGATGGAGAAGGAGCGGAACGCGGAGAAAAGTTCCTGGGTGGATGCGGGAATGACGGGCAGACGGAACGCAGATCCGGCTGAGGCGCGGAGGGCTTTCGAGTTCCAGATGCTGACGGTGCCGGGCAGGGCGACGACGGCGTTGGCGGCGAAGGCCTCGGCGGAGCGGACGATGGCGCCGAGGTTGCCGGGGTCCTGGAGTCCGGCAGAGACGACGATGAGCGGGTGGCGAGCGGCGAGAATTTCTTCGAGGGCGAGTGATGGGGCTTCGGCGAGGGCGGCAATGGGCTGTGGGGTTTCGGTAGTGACGGCGCTGGCGAAGATGTCGGGCGCGAGTTCGATGATTTCGGTGTCGGCTCGCACCACGAGGTCGTTGAGCAGGTCGAGGCTGCCACTGCGGATGAAGAGGGTGGCGATATGCAGGCCGCTGCGGAGGGCTTCTTCGACGAGGTGCTGGCCTTCGAGGGCGATGAGGCCAGAGTCAGTCTTTTCGCCATTTCGAAGGGCGGCGCGCAATTCTTTTACCCGGGCGTTCTGCCGGCTTTGTACAATGCGAACATGCGCGTGATTTGAAGCCGCTTGCATGGGTGCGATTCTACCGTGTCCCTGCCGGTTTCCGTCTGCCTCACGTGTCGTATTCCAGAAGGAGTAGCCTTGTCAGCGGAGATTTTGCGCATACATCCGGATGAACCGGAAAAGGAGCGCGTTGAGTACGTTGTTTCCTGCCTGCACAGCGGCAAAGTGGTCGGGATGCCGACGGACACTTTTTATGGGCTGGCCGTGGATCCGGTGAACCTGCGCGCGGTAGAGCGTATTTACGAGATCAAAGGCCGGCTGAAGCACAAACCGCTGTCGCTGCTGATTGACAACGTGTCGCAGGCGTATGAGCTGGCGCGCGATCTGGATGCAAATTTCGACAGGCTGGCGGAGAAGTTCTGGCCGGGTCCGTTGACGCTGATTGTGAAGGCGAGCTCACGATTGCCATTGCGGGTGACGGCGAATACGGGCAACGTGGCGCTGCGGATTCCGGATGCGGCGATTCCGCGGGCGATTGCGAATGTATTTGGATTGCCAATTACGGCGACATCGGCCAACCTGCAAGGTGCGCCGGAGTGTGCGTATGCGGCGTGCGTGCGCGACCAGATCGGTGATCGGATTCCTCTGATTGTGGACGGCGGGCCGACGGGGCGCAGCCTGCCGACGACGATTGTCGATCTTTCCGGCGGCGAAAACAGCTGGCAGATTTTGCGTGAAGGCGCGATTGCGACGCATGAGATTGCGCTTGTTTTGCATCCTTAGCGGAGAAAATGAATTTCGAACCGAATGAACCGGGGGTTAAGCCCTTTCGATTTCTGTCCTGGTTCACCGGGCTGAGGCCCGGTGCTTTTACCTGAAGAAGCATTTTCGAAGCGTTTTTAGGCTTTGATTTGAAGTCGATGATTGTTCCGGATACAAATCTGCGGCAGAGGAGCGCGGGCGGCAGTCTGCTGCGACGCGTGATCGTGCTGGTATTGATCATCGTGGTGGGATGGATTGCCTGGGTCTACGGTCAGATTCGTTACTATGCCGATCGCGATGAGGCGAGCGCGGCGGATGCCATCGCCGTTTTTGGCGCGGCAGAATACGACGGGCGTCCTTCTCCGGTGCTGCGGGCGCGGCTGGATCATGCGCTCGAACTTTATGGCCGCGAGTTGGCTCCGCTGATTATTACGCTGGGTGGGAGCGATGTGGGCGATCAACACTCGGAGGGCAGCGTTGGGCACGATTACCTGCTGGCGCATGGTGTGCCGGAGACGGCGATTATTGCCGAGACGCAGAGCGAAAACACGGAAGAATCGGCTGCGCGGCTGGCGAGGATTGCGCGGGCGAATCACCTGAACCGCGTGATTGTGGTCAGCGACGGGACGCACCTTTTTCGTATTCACGCGTTGTGCGAGAAGGTTGGGCTTACGGTTTATACATCGCCGCGAGCGGTGGCGCGGAGCATCGGTTGGCAGGATTCTTTTTCGCGCATGGCGCATGAAATTATCAGCTATACGGCTTGGAGATTACACCTGCACTGAGCCGACATTATTGAGAATCTTCACTGCGCTTCCGGCTTCGTTCAGAATGTCGTTTTTTGGCTGTCATCCCCCTGACAAAAGAGAAGCAGGGAAAAGCCCGGGGCTGAAGCCCCTTTTGTTGAGGTCCTAACGCGGGGCTGAAGCCCCGCTCTTTCACCCGTCGCCCTGCTTCGCAGGACAAATGGTCCAACTCCAACATCCCTCAAAGGGATCACCATTTTTTCCTAATTGCATTTTGTGCTGGTGCTTGAGGTGGCTCTGGGAGGGTTCGTGCTTTCCCACCCTGACTGCGTCAGGATGGGGCACCCTTTTTCGTGATCTCGCCGAGGGGAGCTGAATCTTGCGTTGTTCAGGGGAAAGAATCGACATTGTGGAGATTCTTCACTTCGTTCAGAATGACGTTTTTTCCCCAATTGCATTTTGTGCTGGTGCTTGAGGTGGCTTGGGGAGAGTTTTGCTTTCCCACCCTTCGCTACGCGAAGGATGGGGCACCCCTTTTCGTGCTGCTGCCTAAGAAAAGCAGATCCTTCGACGCCGCGCTGTCGCGCTCCGCTCAGGATGACAGCTCTTAAAGAGGTCTTGTTTCCCATCCTGTCGTGAAAAAGTGCGAAGGGATGGGCATCGTTTTTCGGGATCCTACTCGAAAAAGTGGCGAGACACGATCCAGCCGGCGGCGATGGCGGCGACCAGCGTTGAGAGGAAATTGACGGCGTCATTGTTGAGCCAGCCTCGTCGCTCGAAGACGGCGCCGAAAAGGCTGTCGGCGAAGAGGCCGAGGATTGCGCTGGAAAAGATCACTGCTCCTTGGCTTACGTTGAGACGGAAGGTCATGGCTGCGACTGCCGTGACGATGGCAGCGCCGATGCAGCCAATGGCTGTTCCTGCCAGGGTGACGCCGCCGTCGGTTCCTACGGGGACTGGCTTGAGAGTCGTGATCAGGAGCGGCTGGCCACCGAAGACCTGACCTAATTCGGAAGAGAGAGTGTCGGCGGCCGCTTCAGCCAGTGCTGCGGAGATGGCGGCGAGGGATGCGATGGCTGTTCGCGAGGAGGGCGCAAAAAGCTGCGTTGCTGTGAGCGGGATGGCGGCGAGTGCAGCTCCTCCGAGATTAGCGGCGACCTGCGCGGCGTTGCGTCCATGCCTGGCTTCGGCGGTGCCGAGCTGCTCCTTGCGGGCTCGACCAATGCGCGTGGCGGTCAAGGTGAGGATGAGCATGACGATAAGCGGGATGATCGGCGTGCGCCAGCCGGGCAAGCGCAGATAGAGGCAGGCGGTAATGATGGCTCCGGTTGCCGCTGCGTAGCCTGTGGCAGCGCGTGCCACCCAGACAACCAGACCGAAGACGATGCTGATTGCTGCCATCTGCAGGAGGACGGGATCGTGGAAGGCCCATGCATTCGCGACCCGGATGAATATCCAGATGCTGCAGGCAGGCACTACAATCAGGAGGAGCAGTTGCGATTGCCAGTGCAGGGATGGGCCGGAGTGGTTTCTCTGGTGCATGCGAGTTTTCCTGAGGTGTGTGGCAAATCGAAACGTGTGAGTGATTTACAATCTAGTTTTTAAGGCATTTTGTCTCGATTGTTGCAGGCTTTGCCGCAGTTTGCCAGTTGACCTTTTGCGGTTCGCCGAGGTCAGTGGAAGTGCACGGTTATGGCTTGAAGCGTCCTTGAAAGTGCCAGTGCGGGATTTGTTGCTGAATGAGGTGTCTGAGAGTGCGAAGTGTCACCGGGCCTAAGCGCCCATGGTTTGCCGCTGGGGCGCTGCTGGCTTTGGCGGGTGTGTCTGGTTGCGGCAACCAGTATCGTCCTGTGGTAACCCCTATACCCCCGACCGGTCCGGCGCCAGCGCCGACATCCTTCGTCGTTGCATTTTCCCAGCCGGGACTCACACCGGGTGGGACGGCTGGGCCGTCCAGTCCTTGTCCCACGAAACCTTATGGTCAGCCGGGAGTCGTGCAACTGGTCGATTTTTCTGGTGACAGCTTGATGGCGCTGGCTACGATTGGCAACGGACCGCTGACATTTGCACTGGACACCACTGGATCAACCGCGTACAGCACGAATTGCGATGGCACGATCAGCACGGTTCCGATCAGCACGACGCTGCAGACGAAGAATGTGCTTACTACGAGTTTGCCGGAGAATCCCGGCAATGTGAGTACGTTGCCGACGAATTTGCTGGCGACGGCTGCTGGGCAATATGTTGTGGAGCAGAACCGGACAGCGATCGGAGCGCTGACCGGCAGTCCATCTTCGCTTAAGCAGGAGATTTCGGTTGCTCCGAGCGTGACCAGTGTCATGGGTACGGCCGGCAGCCAATACATTTATTCGATCAGTCAAGGAAACAGCACCGACGGTAGTGGAGTTACATGGGGGCAATGCGATCCCAGTTCCGGCGCCGTACCCACGACGAATGGAGAGGTCGATGGAATTCTGGCATCGATCTATACCGTCAATAACCGCATTCCGGTTGGAATCTGCCCGGTGTATGGGGTTATGACGGCGGATACCCGGCGCGCCTTTATTCTGAACCGCACAAGCGGGACAGTTTCAGTCATCGACAGCTCGAAAAACCAGCTCGATACGACGGTTACGAATTATCTGACGGGCAATGGCACGATCCAGTGCAATCCCGGCACCAGCGTTTGCCTCGGAGCTGGTCCTGTCCATGCGGACCTGTACACTCCGGCCTCACTGCTGGTTACGGCAAACTACGATAGTGATTCGGTCAGCATCATCAGTGTGCCCATCAATGGAGCCGTGGAGGGCTATACCGACACGCCGAATTTTGGCCAGGTGCTGGCAACGGTGCAATTGCCTGCGGGAAGCCATCCGGCGGCGGTTACTGTGTTGCAGGATGGCAGCAGAGCCTATACCGCAAACGAGGGAACGGGCACCGTCAGCGTAATCAATCTTTCGAGCTTTACGCTTCAGGAAACGATTCCGGTGAACGGGCATCCGCGCTCGATCGCATCCACGTTCAACGCGCCGATTGGCAAGGTGTACACCGTGGCGCAGGACAGCCCTTACATGTCGGTGATCCGTACCGACACCGATATCGTTACAGCGTCGATTCTGTTGCAGGGCAACGGCGTGGATGTACACACGACGACGCAATATGCAGGCAGCAGTTCGACGACCACCGCGGCGAACTTCATTACGCAGAGCCGTTCGCCGGGATCGGGTGCTCCGTAGCCTGGGCTAATATTGATTGCTTCTCATGGGGCGCTCGATTTTTCGAGCGCCTTGTTGTTTATAGGGGCGAGATTGGATCGCTGGTTTTGCGTTTGAGGCTGCAATCGGTATGCTCTTGTCTTAAGTTCTTTTTGCAACGATGCAAACTTCTCTCTTGGAAACTTTGACACGGTGATCCGGACACTTTTTTGCTCTCTTGTTGTGGGTGTGGCGGTTTCGAGCGTAGCTGCCCAGGCACAGCGGCCCTCCCTGATTCCCGATCCGCGTGAATTTCAGAGCCGTGAAGACGTTGCGTTGTCTCGCGGTGTCTTGCTTTCAGCTCCAGAAAAAGATGCGGATGATTCGTCTGCCGCGGATGACCTGCTTGCGTTTTTGAAGGAGCAGGGGATTGCACGCTCAGGGAAGGGCGCGCATATCTATCTGCTGCGCGATAGTTCTGCGGCTGGGAAGCGCGCACTCGCGGGTGAGAAGCTCGCGATCGATGCTGCGATGCAGGATGAAGGCTATGTTCTGTTTACGTCGAAGAGCGGCGTGTATATCGTCGCGCATTCGGCGAGCGGCCTTTTCTACGGAGCGCAGACGGCGAAGCAGCTTGTTTCCGGCAATGGCGATCATGCTGTTTTCAAGGGATGCGCGATACGTGACTGGCCAGCGATGAAGTATCGCGGCGTGCATGACGATCTCTCGCGCGGGCCGGTGCCGACGCTTGAGTTCCAGAAAAAGCAGATTCGCACGTTTGCGGCTTACAAGCTGAATGTGTATTCGCCTTATTTCGAGAACACGATGCAGTATGCGTCGAATCCGCTGCCGGCATTGCCGGGTGGTTCGATGTCAAAGGCGGACGCTGCCGCTCTGGTGGAGTATGCGAAGCCGTATCATGTGACGATTGTGCCGGAGCAGGAGGCCTTTGGGCACTTGCACCACGTTTTGACGTGGCAGGAGTATGCGCATCTTGCGGAAGTTCCGAACGGGTCCGTGCTGGCGCCGGGGGAGGCGGGATCGCTCGAGGTGATTCAGCAGTGGTTCACGGAATTGGCTGCGGTCTTTCCGGGGCCGTTTTTGCATATCGGTGCGGATGAGACGTTCGAATTGGGGCAGGGAAAGACTGCGGATGAAGTGAAGCAGCGCGGGCTGGGCGCTGTGTATATCGACTTTTTGACGAAGATTCACGCGGAGCTTGCGCCGCTGAACCGGAGGTTGCTGTTCTGGGGCGATGTGGCGATGAATGATCCGGCGCTGGTGCCGCGGTTGCCGAAGGACATGATTGCGGTGGCGTGGCACTACGAACCGGAAGAGGATTTCAGCAAGTGGCTCGATCCTTATACAAAGGCAGGGATGGAGACGTGGGTGTCGCCGGGGGTGAACAACTGGAGCCGCGTCTATCCGAATAACAACCTCGCGCTCAAGAATATTCAGGGGTTTGTGGCAGCTGGACAGAAGGCGGGCAGCACAGGCGTACTGAACACGATCTGGAACGATGATGGTGAAGGGCTGTTTGCTGAAGACTGGTACGGCGTTCTGTTTGGGGCTGCGGCAGGATGGCAGCCGGGCGCGAGCGATATTGCCGAGTTCCAGAAAAACTATGGTGCAGTTTTTCATGATGATGCGACCGGGGATTTGGACCAGGCGCAGATGGCGCTGATGCAGGCGCATCTGGCATTCGAGAAGGCCGGGCTGGAAGATGCGAAGGATGGGCTGTTCTGGATCGATCCGTGGAGCAGCGAAGGGCAGGAGACGGCGGCGAAGATCAAGCCGGTGCTGGATGAAGTGAGAGTGGATGCGGAACGCGCGCTGACGTTGATTGCGCAGGCACGGCAGGCGGGGAAGCTTCGCGAGACAGATGCGGTGGATGCAATGGAGCTGGGGGCGAGACGGATGGATTTCATCGCGTTCAAGTTTCAGACGGCCAGCGATATTGCCGATACGTATCGCACGATTTATCAGGAGCAGAACGATCCCGAGGCGCGGAAACATATGTCGGGCAAGCTGTGGGGTCTTTCGGGCCGTGCGCTGGATCTGCGCGAGGGTTATGGATACATCCGGGACGAATTCAAGGACGCGTGGCTCAAGGAGAATCGGCCATATTGGTTGGATAATGTGATGGCTGAGTACGATGTGGCCATGCGGTTGTGGATCGCGCGCGCGGACAAGTTCCGGATGGCGCGCCAGCAGTGGAGCGAGACGCACATGCTTCCGCCGCCGGAAGCTGTTGGGATTGCGCAGGCTGCGGCGCCTAAATAGTTTGTAACTATTACTGATGCATATTCCGCTGCGTACAGTCGATCTGATTCTGGTGGTTCTTTACCTGATAGGGATCACGTGGTTCGGTCTGCGCTTTCGTAAAGATGGAGAGCGGTCGATCAAGAGCTATTTTCTGGCTGACCGGAATATTCCGTGGTGGGCGATCTCACTTTCGATTGTGGCGGCAGAGACGAGCACCCTGACGATCATCAGCGTGCCGGGAATCGCGTTCACCGGGGACTTCGGCTTTCTTCAGCTTGTGATGGGATATCTGCTGGGCCGCATTGTGATCTGCGTTCTGTTTCTGCCGCGGTATTTTCGCGGCGAATTGATGACGGCGTATCAGTTGATTGGCCAGCGATTCGGAACGCGCCTGCACCGGCTGACAGCGTTGTTGTTTCTGGTGATGCGGGCCGCGGCGGAGGGTGTGCGTGTCTTCGCCGTGGCCATTGTGGTTGGCGTTGCGCTGGGGACGGGGGATATTGCGTCCATCGTCATCCTGTCTCTGCTCACGCTGCTCTACACGTTTGAAGGCGGGATGAAGGCGGTGATCTGGACCGATGTGCTGCAGATGCTGCTGTATGTTGTGGGCACAGTGGTGAGCCTGTGGTCTATCTGCGGGCATATTTCGGGCGGAGCGCACACGCTGCTGTCGGTTGCATCTTCGGCTGGAAAGCTGACTGTCTTTCACTTCTCGCTGTCGGTCGCGCAGACGTATACGTTCTGGGCCGGCGTTGTTGGCGGTTGCTTTTTAACAATGGCGAGTCACGGAACCGATCAGTTGATGGTGCAGCGGCTGCTCGCGGCGAAGAATCTGCGTGAATCACGCATGGCGCTGCTCTCGAGCGGCGTTGTGATCCTCGTGCAGTTCACGCTCTTTCTGTTTATCGGCGCTGGATTGTTTGTTTATTACCGGCAACTGGGCGTGGCGCCGCACGTCGCGAGCGCGGATCGCATTTTTCCGCAGTTCATTGTGCAGCAGATGCCGGTTGGGATTTCAGGGCTGATGATTGCGGCGATTCTTGCGGCTGCGATGTCGAACCTGAGCGCGGCGCTGAATTCGCTGGCTTCCACTTCGATGGTGGATTTTTATCTTCTGCGGAGAACGAATGTGAGTGAGGCTGCGAAGACGCGGTTGTCGCGACTGATGACATTGGGATGGGCGGCGATCTTGCTGGCTTTGGCGATTGTTTCTCGCGGCAGCGGACATGTTCTGGAGATCGGGTTGTCGATTGCTTCGGTTTTGTGGGGTGGGATGCTGGGAGTTTTTCTACTCGGTACGCTCACGGAACGCGCGAATGAAAAGGGCACGATGATTGGTTTGCTTGCTGGATGCGTGTTGAATCTGCTGCTTTGGCGCCAGAGTTCGGAGATTCATGCGAGTGTGCTGGGGCATGATCTTGTTTTTCCAAAGGTTGCGTGGACGTGGTACGTCGCCATCGGTGCGGTTGTGACGTTCGGAATTGGCTATATGACGAGCCTCTTCAGTAAGTATGAGCGTGTCGGGAGTGCGATGTAGATGAGGATGTATCGCTGGTGGCTTCTTCTGGTTGTTGTTGTCGGTTGGAGCAGCGGCCGGTTATTCGCGCAGCGGCCCGACCTTTCTTCGCCCGACTTTTCTTCGATTGATGCGCTTGTCGATCAGGCGGTAGAGCAGAAGCAGATTCCGGGCGCGGTGGTTGAGGTTGGTCATGCCGGCCATGCGGTTTTCCGCAAGGCGTATGGGCAGCGTTCGCTTGAGCCTGTGCGAGAAGTGATGACGGTGGATACCGTCTTCGATATGGCGTCGCTGACGAAGGTGTTGATGACGGCGACGGCGGTGATGCAGCTTTGCGAGCGGGGGAAGCTGAGCTTCAACGATCCGGTGGCAAAGTATCTGCCCGATTTTGCTGCGAATGGGAAGCAGGACATTACGATTCGGCAACTGCTTACGCATTATTCCGGTCTGCCGCCGGATCTTTCACTGGAGCAGCCCTGGGAAGGGAAGAGCGAGGCGTTTCGGCAGGCTCTCGCTACGCAGCCGGCTACGCCCGCGGGTGTTCGCTTTGTCTATAGCGACATTAATTACATTGTGCTGGGCGCACTGGTCGAGAAGCTCTCCGGCATGCCGGAAGATGAGTATGTTGAGCGGAATATCATCGCGCCGCTTGGTTTGCAGAGTACGCGCTATCTTCCTCCTGTGGAGTGGCGGGACCACATTGCGCCGACGCAGTATGAACATGGCGTGATGCTGCGTGGAGTGGTACACGATCCGACGGCACGGCGGATGGGTGGAGTTGCCGGTCATGCGGGACTCTTCAGCTCGGCTGATGATGTTGCGGTGTATGCGCAGAATCTTCTGGACCGGCTTGCGGGGAATCCGAGCAAGTTTCCGGTATCGCGCGCGATCCTCGAGAAGATGGTGACGCCGGAGCAGCCGGCAACCGGCACGGCGCTGCGCGGCTTTGGCTGGGATATTGAGTCGCCATACTCGAGTAATCGCGGAGAGATTTTTCCGGTGGGGTCGTTTGGGCACACGGGGTTTACGGGTACTTCGCTTTGGATCGATCCAGTGTCCGATTCGTATTTGATTGTGCTGACGAATGCTGTACATCCGGATGGAGGAAAGAGCGTAGTTGCGCTGCGCAGGCAGCTTGCAGATGCTGCTGCGGCAGCGCTGGGCATTGTTCCTGATGGTGGGAAACTTTCAGCGAAGCTGACGGGCTATAACGAGTCGCTGAGCGGCATGCATCGCTGGGTTGCGCGCAATGGTGATGTGAAGACGGGGATTGATGTTCTGGAGGCGGATGGTTTTTCTGAGCTTCATGCATTGGCGAAGAAGCATGACGGGCATCTGCGCGCTGGGCTGCTGACAAATCAGACTGGCGTGGACGCGAGCGGGCGCAGGACGATCGACATTCTTGCCCATGCTGATGGGATTGAATTGAAGACACTCTTCAGTCCTGAGCATGGGATTCGAGGAGCCGAGGACACGGAAAATATCGGCAACGGAAGGGATGCGCAGACGGGACTGCCGGTTGTGAGTCTCTATGGGGCGACGGACGCGCAGCGCAGGCCACCGCTCGACGTAATGCGTTCGCTCGATGCGGTCGTCATTGATCTGCAGGATGTGGGCGTGCGCTTCTACACCTATGAGACGGTGATGGGATATTTTCTGGAAGCTGCTGCGAAGACAGGGACTGAGATCGTTGTGCTGGACAGGCCGAATCCGATCAACGGCGCGTTTGTGCAGGGGCCGCTTTCAGATAAGGGAAGGGAAAGTTATGTGGATTACATGCCTCTTCCTGTGCGTCACGGTATGACCATGGGTGAGCTGGCGCGCTACTTCAATGGCGAGCGTGACCTGCATGCTCCGCTGACCGTGGTGAAGATGGAGGGATGGCAGCGCGGCGACTGGTATGACTCGACTGGGCTGAGTTGGGTCAATCCTTCGCCGAATCTGCGCGACTTGGAGGAGGCGATGCTGTATCCCGCGCTGGGATTGGTGGAGACAACGAATATTTCGGTGGGGCGCGGAACGGACACGCCGTTCGAGATTCTGGGCGCTCCCTGGGTCGATGGGCGCAAGCTGGCGCACGATTTGAATGCGCGGTTCCTGCCGGGTGTGCGTTTTGTTGCCGTGGATTTTACGCCGCAGAAGCCTTATCCCTATGCCAGTGAGCTTTGCCATGGTGTGCGTGTGCTGCTGATGGATCGCAATGTGCTGGATGCGCCGGAATTAGGGATTGTGCTCGCGTCGGTTTTGCATAAGCTTTATTCGCAGGAGTACAAGCTGGAGCGGATCAATAGGCTGCTTGCGAACCAGCATGTGCTGGAGGCCTTGATGCGTGGGGATGATCCTTCGAAGATTGCTGAGGATTGGCGCGGAGAGCTGGAGGCGTTTGAGGCGAAGCGGAAGGCGGCTTTGCTTTACTGACCTTGAGGGTGAGCGTTCGACGGCCGTTTTGGGGTCTTGCTTTCCCACCCTGTCGCAAATGGCGCGACAGGATGGGGCACCCATTTTCGTGCTTCCGCCGAAGAAAGTAGATCCTTCCCCTTCCTCTTCGTTGCACTCAGAGTCAGGGTCAGGATGACAGCTTTTAAAGACTAGAGCATCTTCAGGTAGGCTTTTGCCTGTTCCAATTCTGGAAAGAGTTTTTCGTCTGCCTGGAACTCGCGGGGGTGTACGCAGCGGCGTCCGCGGCGCACTTTGACGGGATGCCTGAGGTGCAGCATCTCGTGGTACATCAGGTACTCGATTGCGTAACGTGGGGTGTTTTTGCGGTCGAAGACGCGGCTGACCATGATGGTGTTGTGGGCGGCGTCATAGTGGCCGAGGAGACGGCGCGCCTTGTGCTCGCTCCAAGTGAGAAGAGGCCTGCCGAGTAAGCCATGGAAGAAACGGCGGTTCAGCGTTTCGAAGACTTCGTCGAGATCGTAGTAGTCACCTTTGGCGGTTGAGATTTTTTTGCGCCCGCGTGTCTGGCGGATGCGCTCGGTCTGCCGGAGCACTCCTTCGCTCGATGCGAATCGGCGGTATCGCGCGTTATGAGACGGATCGAGCGGCTTGCGGTAGAGCTTGGCAAGCAGGATGTGCGCGATTGCTCGCAGGACTGTGTCGGGCGCACCTTCGAGAAGATCGGAAAGGTGGACTTTGATCTGGCCTTCACGCAGGCGAATGGTTGTGTTCAGGCTCGTGAATCGGTAGAAGCGAACATGGATAGGTGGAATAGGAGCGCGCGGACGGATGGCGCGATACTCTTCTTCAAACAAACGCGAAAGCTCGGGGTTCACCTAAGCTGAGCGTAGCACAGACGCGTTGATTTTTTTCGTGACCTTTGCGCTCTGGCTTACGAGGGGCCGGTTCCGTTCTTGCCTGCCTGGTCCTTGTGTTCGGCGAAGTATTTCTCCTGATCTTTCTGCAGGGTCTTTACCTGATCGCTGATACTCTGCGCTGCTTCAATCGCGGTCTTGCGGGCAAAGTCATAGGTTGGATCGGGAGGTGGTTGGACGAGAGCCGCTTGCCATTTGTCAGATTCCGGAACCAAGTCTTTCAGGGCCTTGCGAACGTCGGCGTGCTGGCCATCATAGGTGTCGAGGTTGTCCTGCAGTTCGTCGACGAGGCGGGTGAATTCTTCGATCTTCGCGCGCATTTCGGTGGCGCGGGTTTCAGCTCTCTTGTTGGTAGAAAGCTCTTTGATGGCTGTGACGCGCTGTTCGATGAACTTCGAATAGAGCTTGATGCGTTCGTTGGGCCGATCACCGAACTCACGCACTTGATCGATCTCTTCATCATTGAGTGGATCTCTTTGTGATTGGGCCCAACTCCGCAGCGTGAGGGGGGATAGAAGCAGGACAGCACTCAGGAGGATGAGAAGGCGGCGCATGAGAGCACTCCCTTTGCTGCCAAGTTTAGATGCACGATGCACCTTTTGCACGTTGAAAGAATGGGGATCGCCGACAGGCATTTAGAATAGCGGAGATGAGGTCTCTCGCTATCCGAAAATTCCTGACCGCTGCAGCTCTGATCTTGTTTGCGATGGCTGCGGGTCAAGCAACGGGACGCTCGGAGGCGGTGAAAGACCTTCCCAAGCCAACGAATTACGTCAGCGATTTTGCCAATGTTCTGTCCCCGGAGACAAAGCAGCAACTGAACCAGCTATGCGGACAGGTGGACCATCAGGCGCATGCGCAGATCGCCATTGTAACAGTCAAGACGCTCGATGGCGAGGAGATTCAGGATTACGCGGTTCAGCTTTGGGATGCGTGGAAGATTGGCCAGAAGGATCGAGGCGTCCTGATTTTGCTGGCAGTGCAGGAACACAAGCGATGGATTGCGACTGGTTATGGGCTTGAGGCGATTCTGCCGGATGCCAGGGTAGGGAATATTGGAAGGCAGATGGTGCCGTATCTGCGCTCAGGCGATTACGACGATGCTGTGTCGCTGGCTGTGGACCAGATCTCGCAGATCATTGCGCGCGATGCGGGAGTCACGCTGCAGTCGATTCAGAAACGTAGGCCGCCCCAGCAGCAGGCGATTCGACTAAGCCTTGGCCAGCTGATTATTTTCGCCGTCATTATTTTTCTCGTCATTCTGTTTCTGGCTCGTGCCGGCGGCTCAGGACTGCTGGGTTTTCTGCTGGGGATGTTTCTCGGCGGCGGCGGTCGCGGCGGCTGGGGTGGTGGTGGTGGCAGCGGCGGCAGTGATGGCGGGTTTGGCGGATTCGGCGGCGGAAGTACCGGTGGTGGCGGCGCCGGCGGAGATTGGTAGGGTGCTTCACCTCTTCGGCTAATGGCTTGAGTCGTGTAGTCTCTGGATGAAGAGCACAGGTTTTGCAAGGAGAATTTGCCCGTGATGAGACGTGGGTTGTGGATCGCAATTGCGGTTGTGGTCGTGATCTTTTTGGCAGTGCTGCTGGTTTTTGGCAGCTACGTGAGTGCGAAGAATCAGATGGTGGCGAAGCAGGAGGCCGTCCATGCGCAGTGGTCGCAGGTGGATGTGGTGCTGCAACGGCGCGCGGACCTGATTCCGAATCTGGTGAACACGGTAAAGGGCTATGCGCAGCATGAAGAGACCGTGTTTTCGGACATTGCAAATGCACGCTCCGCGTTGCTCAATGCGCACGATCCTCAGGGAAAGATTGCGGCAAATGGCCAGTTGGACTCAGCTCTCGGACGATTGCTTGCGCTTTCAGAAAACTATCCCAATCTGAAGGCAGATCAGAACTTTTTGCAGTTGCAGGACCAGCTAGAGGGTACGGAAAACCGCATCGCGGTGGAGCGTCGCCGCTATAACCAGACGGTGCAGGACTACAACACTTTCATCCGGCAGTTTCCAAACAGCATCTGGGCAGGCATGGCTGGATTTCAGCCTGATAATGCGTACTTCCAGGCAAGCGAGACGTCGAAGCAACCTCCCAGCGTTAAGTTCTAGATAGGATGAATTGCGAGAGAGGTCGCCGTATCTGGCAAGCGTGATCACGGTGGCCTAAGCCATTCTTGCTGTAACTGGTTTGGACGTTTTCTTCTTCGTTCAGGATAAGAGCAGCAGGCCCGGATGGCGCGGTCCGGCCGTTCGAGCGCCTGAAGAGCCGCCCCCGTCCTTTGCGGATCGACAAGCCCGGAGGGGGAGGAACCAACGAAAAGACTCGCTTGCCTGAGCCCATGGACCTTCTCTTCCCCAAATGGCAGCGCGAATTGTTCAACACCATTCTCGACGAAGAGAAACTTAAAGCTGACCGGGACGGTCAAGCGCGCACTGCTTACAGCCTGCGCCATACCTACATCTGCCTGCGCTTGATGGAGGGGGCGGATATCTACCAGATCGCCAAGAATTGCAGGAGATCGGTCGAGATGATCGAAAAATTCTATGCCTCCCATATCAAGACCCGCCTCGACGCGGCGGCTATCAACATCATGCGCAAGAAGAAGGTGGCCAAGGAACTTCGCACCGGCACTTAGCCTTATACTTAAGGTGGCCACGCGGGCGTGGCGGAATCGGCAGACGCATCGGACTTAAGCGTAACTTGAGTGCTCGCCGGGAAACCGGCGATGCAGAACTGTTCAAATTCGGGGAACCCTGTGAAATGGCGATCCCGAGCCAAGCCCCGACGGAGAACTCCGGAGGGGAAGGTGTAGAGACTAGACGGGCAGCACCTACCGCCGAACGGCGACAGACCGAACGGTCACGGTGAAGGTATAGTCCAGACCACAAACCTGCCGGAGCGTCCCTCGGACGCGCTTTCCGGCAGGACGGCGAAAGCCGCAGATGGTAAGAAAATCCGTTGGGGCGCAAGCCCCGTGAGGGTTCAAGTCCCTCCGCCCGCACCAGCCTAACTCTTTTATTCGCGTCCCCACCTCTCCCGGAGGTCCAACAACGACGCCTCCGTACAACCAAAGTCTCCTATGAATCAGCAAGATGTGTGTTGCGAATATGGGAGATACTGAAGCAACCTAATCCAATAGCATCTCTGATTCTTGCGCTGAGAGCGCACGCCACAGAATGAATATCGAAGCCGATACCTGCCGGAAATATGTTGTCCCAAGGCTGCTCATCTTAGGCGGGGGAGCTGTTCGTGCAAAAGAAGTGCGAACGTTTGAATTCGGCAACGCTTCGCGAGTACGTCGGAATCGCCTGCGAGCATTACGCTTCGAATTTCGGAGTGAAGATCGACTACCGGACTGTGACCATGCAGAAGACCTATTCGGAAACCATACCGATCGTGCTTAGCCACGTCTCCACCAGACTGGGCCAGCCGGTAATCGGAAATTGCGTGCGCCGTAGGCCAAACGCATGCCCGCCATGCGCATACAGATGCATCTCCACGGGAACCCCAGCCTGCTTCAGCGCAGCGTAGTAAGACAGCGAGTCGTTTACGTTGTCCACGTGATCATCTTCTGCCTGGAGCAGAAACGTGGGGGGCGTCTGGCTGGTGATATGAATCTCAGGATTCAACGCAAAGGTGCTATCGGCAACCGACCGATGTTCCGGCTGAGGAAGTGCGAACTTTTTCGTGCCCTGCTTCGCGTCCCACTGCGCAGCGGAGAGGGACAGATGTCCCGGATAAAGAACGACCGCAAAATCCGGGCGGCAGCTTTCTTTGTCGGCCGCATCCACCGCCGAATACAGCCGCTTTTCGAAATGCGTGCTCATTGCCGCCGACAAGTGGCCGCCCGCTGAAAATCCCAGCACGCCGATCTTGTGCGGATCGATATGCCAGTTCGCGGCGTGAAAGCGCACGAGACCTACTGTTCGCTGCGCGTCTTCGAGCGCCATCGGTGATTCCGGATACGGCCCTGATTTCGGATAGGGACCCACATCGGTCACGCGGTATTTCAGCAGCACGCACGTGATTCCTTTGGGGGTCAGCCAATCACAAACCTCCGATCCTTCGAGGTCGATGGCCAGAACCTGATATCCCCCACCGGGAAATACGACGACTGCTGCGCCGGTGTTCTTTCCTGTCGGCGAATACACCGTCATCGTCGGCTGCGTCACATTGCTCACGCCCATGGCTGGCCTTCCGGCAACGAGGAATGTTGGATCGACTTCTGCGACCTCTGGCCCCTTGACCGGCTGCGGATCAGGTGGCGCGCCCGGCCATATCGGAAGCTGAGTGTGCCCGGCCGACGGCTGCCAGACAGATGTTTGCGCACCAAGATTGGCGGATGCAAAGACAACACAAAGAGCATAGAGCAGCGGCTTCATAGAGTTCCTACAAGCGGGTTCGTCATAAGTGAATAAGCCGAGTGCAGGGCTGTCGAGGAGGGATTTGTTCCGTTGTTCGTTTGGGAATCGACTCAGTCAACAGACATGTGAGGAGACATGTGGGGGGATGAGACTGACTCCTGTGAAGAAGTCAGTCTCGAAAGGTTGAAAGAGTCCTCAAGGTTGGTTTAACGGTGGCTCAACGCCCAAATGTACGCGCCCACCGCCGATGCCTGTTCCGGTGTCAGTTGAGACCCACCCATAGCCGGCATGGGGCTGCGATATTCCTTAGGCAGCGAGACGCCATCGGTGATTGTCTTGGTGATTCCCGCCCAACTGCCATCGCTCCACAAAAATTTGTTCTTTGTCAGGTCAGGACCCAAGGGACTTCCAGTCGCATTCTCACCGTGGCAAGCTGTGCATGTTCCGCCGGCCACTTCACCGTGGTAGATTTGATCGCCCAACGCGACCATCTCTTGCGTCGCTCCTGGAGGGACAGGGAGAGCAGCTGCCCCGGCGTCGGGGTGGGTCCCCTCGGGCGGCTTGGCTTCGGCGCGAGCGATCTCGCCAGCGCCCGCTGTCAAGCTCGGGCAGGGAGTAAATTGAGGCCCGGTTGCAGTTGCGGGACCACCGACATAAGTAATTTTGTATATCGTTCCCTTCATGTCGTCCGAAACATAAAGTGACCCGTCTGGACCTACAGCGACGCCAGAGGGACGATGTATGGCTCCTTCCGGTGAGACTGCCGATCCTGCGAATCCATCAGCAAAGACTTCGCAGGATGCAGGCGGCAGAGGTCCGGCGAGCGACTGGAAAACGATGTTGTAGCCGCCTTGCGCATAGGGAGCGCGATCCCATGATCCGTGAAAGGCAATGAAGACGCCGTTATCGTAGCGGGAGGGAAACTGCTTCTGGTTATAGAAGACCATTCCGTTCGGCGCCCAGTGTGCAGGGGTTACTGCGACCGGACCTGTCTTGCTGGCGCAGACACCGACAGCGTGGCCGCCGTCTCCTCCGTACTCGGGCGCCAGGACCAGCTTCGCTTGCCCTGGATCGTAATAGCACTCCGGCCATCCGTAATCGCCACCTTGCTTGAGGAGCAGGACTGTTTCAGAAGGCAGCGTTGCTTCCTCTTCCGGCTTGTAGAGTTCAGGCCAATTGGCATGAAGCTGGTCTCGTCCATGCTGCGTCACATAGAGGCGATGGCTACTGGGATCAACGCCGAAGCCCTCGCCATTGCGTATTCCGGTCGCATAACGATCTGCGGGAGAGAATTTCTGATCAGTTTTCTTCGCGTCGTATTTCCAGATGCCGCCCCGGGTCTCAAGCTCTGTGCATGGCTGGGCGCCGGGCGAGTGGAGCTGCCGGTTCTTCAATTGGCAGGCATTGGTCGCCGTGCCCACATCCACGTAAAGAGTGCCATCGGATGTGATGACGAACGGATGCATGGGATGGTCGCCGCCGAGAGGTAATCCGGAGACGACTGTAACGGCTTGCCCAGTAGGCACAAGTGCTCCCGGAGGCAAGGCATAGCGCACGATGCGGTCGTTCACTTCCGCGTAAATCGATCCATTGTAGAGGGCAATTCCTGTACCGCCGGCCGCTCCGGTCTTGGCCGTTTCACCGAAGCGCTGAATCACATCGGCTTTCGCCGAACCGCTTTTGTCCTGAAGCGCGACGAGGAAACCGCCTTCTGGTGCTGGCTGGTTCGGAGGATAGTAGTCACCGGACCACGTGTTGACGTACACGACTCCATTCGGAGCTACCACCATATGACGGGCATGCCCGATGCCGTCGGCAAAGATGGTCGCGCAAAATCCGGGAGGCAGTTTCAATCCGCTGTCATCTTTTGGACATGCCGTGCTTCCAGCGCCTGAACCCGAAGAAGCAGCCACGGGATGATCGATTGAGAATGGAGCCAGTGCAGCGATGAGGAAGACAAGAACTCTGTGCAAGCCACGCAACCGCATGAAAACTCTCCCTGAATTTCGATCGAGCAAATTGAAAGTGATTGCTCTTTGGAAGTGGTACAGCGTAAAGCTTGAGTCTGTTGAATTTATTATGCTCCAAAGATCGTATCGCTTCGTTAAAGCCAATTCTTTTCAGAAATTCAGGTTTTGTAGAGAGTTGCACTTGCGGCGTGTGCACGATGGACGCGGGAACACTTGAAGATTCTCTTGCTCTTGAGTGGTGTTACTTAGTCACAGGTTGAAATAGAAGACTGGGGCCAGTGCGGAGAGCGCGGCTCCGGCTTGCATCGCGAGCACATAGAACGATTGCCTGGGCGCTTTTGGCAACCACTTGATGGCGAAAAAGAGAAGTACAGGCATCTGTCCGGCCATGAGGATTTGCCAGATATGGGCAGCCGCGCCCTCGTCGGCTTCGCGGGCTGCTCCATACAGGGCAATGTGACCAAGCACGACGGCCAGCGCGGTGAGCGACATCGCCATCGGAACGAAGGCACTCGGGCGCCTTACGATGGCGCCGAAAGAACTGGGATTGCGATCCATTTTGGGTCCTCCGGTTGGGAAGAAGTGCTCGGAAAGTGCCGATTTGATGACATTGGCTCCGGTGCGTAGATCCGGACTTCCGGTTTCGAGAAGAGATTCAAACTCCTCGCCATAGCGCTCTCTCCATGCCTTTGGATACAGGCGGGTGAGCAGACGGGCGAGGCGTGGGTTCATAGCTCTTCGAGCCTCTTCAGACCGGCGTTTGAGAACTGGTGCAGGGTGGTGAGTTTTGCGCGCAAAACGCGCAGACCCTCGGGAGTGATGCGGTAGGGGCGGCGTCTATCTTCGGGCGGAAGCGGCTCGATCCAACCCTGCTGTTCCAGGCGGCCGATGGCTCCATAGAGCGTTCCGGGTCCAAGGCGCGTGCCACATAGGGTAGCGATGTCTTCGATCATGGCGTGTCCATGCTTGGGGCCGTTTGCGAGACTGGCCAGGACGAGCACCGGTGGGTCGGAATAGTGGCCGAGGGCGGGATCCTCTGGATCTGCTACTTGGCGCGTACTACGCATGACGTAGTTATTGCACAGGCGAGCCGAGTTTGCAAGGGATTTCTTCGCTCGAATTACAAGATTGCCGGGATGAAGTTGTGCTTTCCCACCCTTTCGCGATGCGAAAGGATGGGGCACCCTTTTATCGTGCAGATGCCTGGAGAAAACAGATCCTTCCCCTTCGTTGCCCTCAGGGTCAGGATGACAATCCTTGAGACTAGGAGGGTGAAATTGGCTGGTCGGATTCTGTTGAGTCGGTGATGACTTGGATGGGTTCCGCTGGTTGGCCGTAGCAGCGGATGCAGTTACGGCCTGCGAGCTTGGCGTTGCCGAGGGCGCGTTCGGCTTCACGCAGGACGATGAGCGGGGAACGTCCTCTGCTGGTGGCGATGCCGATGCTGGCGGTGACGCTTAATACATCACGATGGATGTGATAGGGCTTTTCGAGCACTGTGGTTTGAAGTCGATCGGCCATGGTTGCCGCCTGTTCGGCAAGGCAGCCGGGAAGGCCGACGAGGAACTCATCTTCGCCGCAGCGTCCGAGTATGTCGTAGCTGCGCAGGTAGCGGCGAAGACGTTGAGAGAATTCGCGTAGAATGACGTCTCCGGTACCGTAGCCGAATTCGATGTTGACATCAGAGAACTTATCGAGATCGATGAGCATGAGCGTAAGGGGAGTGCGCATGCGCTGGACGCGATCTGTCTCCTGAAAGAGGAGACGCATCATGGCTTCGCGATTGAGCAGGCCAGTCAGACTATCGTGCGACGCGTGAAATCGGACGGCTTGCATCTGCTCCTGTAACTCATGATAGAGGTGCTGGACACGTTCGGCGGTGCGGAGACGGACGAGGAGGTCCATTTCGTTGACCGGTTTGAGGAGAAAGTCGTCGACGCCCGCTTTGGTGGCCATTTCGATCTTTTCGAGGTCGGCGGCGCCGCTCATGAGCATGAGCCAGGGGGCATGCTGGCGGGAGCGGCGGCGTGTTTCGGCGATAACCTCGAAGCCTTTCATCGAGGGCAATTCGTAGTCCACAATGGCCAGCTCCGGCGGCTGGGGACTGTTGAGACGCTTGTAGGCGGCGGCTCCGTCGGCGATGACCTCGACCTGGTAGTTCCAGGATTCGAGAAGCGTGCTGAGGATGGTCGCGGAGGTGGGGTCTGCATCGGCGAGCAGGACGGAGGGTTTTTCAGGTAAAACCGGCATGGATGGTGTCTCCCATATATGGTTATCGGGAGATTCGCGGAAGGGATTAGGCGGAGCGACAGGGTGGGTCTGTGAAAAATTCTCTGAAATTCTCAAGAAAGTTGTTGATTTTTTCCCAGAATCGGAAAAAACTTCATGTATACGCACAACCCGGTATATCTACCGGGCATCTATTCAAATCAAGCGATAACTGTAACTGGCTTAATCCGCGGGCTCTTCTGATCGACATAACAAAATAGATTGTTGAGTCGACCGTAAGTACTTGGCGGGGTAATGCTCCCAGTCAACCTCTAATAACGCTGGAGTGCGAGCCATGATTCCCACCGTCACCACCACTCATGCGGTCCCGCAGAAGTTGCTTCCAGCACGCGTGCATGTTTCGCGGGCTCGTTTGACGATCTGCCATCACTGTTTCCAGGTTCTGGGCTCGGCCCAGAATAAGGCAGAAGTTCGCGCGCTTCAACTCGCGCACATCTGCAAAGAGAAACTGAACGATCAGCAACCTGCTGCAGCTCTCCCTTTCAACTGATTTACAGAAGAATTTCTTATTTCAGGAAACGCGCCTTACGGGGCGCGTTTTTTGCGCTTACTGGGAAAACTGCACGCATGGTAGCCTGCCGGGGAGGGAAAAACAGCTTGCGGTTGCTTGTGCCTCTTCTTGTGTGGATTTCGTTTGCGGTTCCGGGTTTCGCTCAACGCTTGGCTCCTCCGTTTTCAGTGACGACGATCGACGGGCGGCGTGTGTCGCTCGACGATCTTGCAGGGAAAGTTGTGCTGCTAGATTTCTGGGCGACGTGGTGCGGGCCGTGCATAGAAGCGCTGCCGCACATGAAGAGAATTGCCCAGGAATTTGCCGATGAGCCGCTGGTGATCCTGAGCGTGAGTCTGGATTCAGATGCAAACGATCAGAAATGGCGGACGTTTGTGGCGCGGAACCAGATGACGTGGCTGCAGGCGCGGGACGGCGGTTTCAACGGTCCGACGGCGAGGCTGTTCGGAGTGACGGCGATTCCGCATACGTTCACGATTGACGCTGAAGGTGTGTTGCAGGACGAGCAGATTGGTGACGCGGCCATCGAGTCAAAGCTGAGGAAGCTTTGTGACCGTGCTCGCCGGATGCGTGAGGGGTCGCGGAGCGAGATTGCTCTGGCGCGGTGATCTCGGGCAGTGAGAACGGCTCTTTGAGTTTGTGCTTTCCCACCCTATCGCAAAGTGCGCGATAGGATGGGGCACCCATTTTCGTGCTTCAGTTGAAAACAGCAGATCCTTCGCGTTGCTCAGGATGACAGGGTCAGGATGACAGCATGAGGATTACGGGTGGCAGCTTGAGGGTTAATAGTCGACGTGCATGCGGACGCTGGGAACCCAGACGGGGCCACGGTCGCGGTTGTAGCCGGGATTGTCGATGTGGCTGAGGCCAAGGGCGAAGAAGACGCCGCGCCAGGTGTGCCAGTTGTAATAGCTTTCGACGATGTTTTCGCGGCGATAGTTGAGGCGTCCATCGCCCAGGATGAAGCCTAGGCCGCCGTACTTCAGGTAGTTCTGGTGGTCGCTCTTGATGGCGTTCGAGACGAAGGCTACGCCGATCTTGTCGACGGGGCGATGCCAGCGCTGGCCAGCGAGATCGCCACCAAATTGGACGGTCTGGTCGTCTTCGGTGTATGCGTATGATTCGTGCTGGCCTTCGTTCCATCCTACACGGCTGAAGATGCGGAAATCCTCGGTGATCTCCTGCTCGTTGTTCCAGCCAAAGCCGTATTTCACGGCGCCGAAGTGGGCGTACTTGGTGATGATTGGTGTGGGGTCGGTTCCGTTGAGGTAGGCATCGACGGCTTCGCGGTAGGTTCCCATGTGCGCGTGGTTTACGAAGCTTAGGATGCGTGTGACGCCTTTGCGCCCCTTGATGAAGGAGTGGCGCAACTCGAATTCCCAGTTCTGGCCGTTGGCGCGAGAGAATGCCCAGTCGAGATCGATGCCGTTGGCAACGGTGGGCATGGCATAGATGCCGTAACGCGCACTCCAGTTGCGATCGTCGTACTCGGCGACACCACCAACCGTATAGCCTCTGGTGTCGGCGGCGTAGTCCCATGCGCCATCGTTATCGACGGTCCAGTTGGTGAACTGAAGGTGGCTGTCGCTGCCAACGGAGTTGATATCGAAGACGTCAGGGAGGCTCATTTTGCCGATGCGGAAGTCGAAGCGGCGGACGGAGACTTCGGTTGCGAGCGAAAAAGGGCCGCGGTCGGACTCGGTCATTTCGCTGGTGAGGCCGATGGTCTGATGGATGACGCCGCGCGCTAAATAGGGCTTGGAGCCGAGATTTGGATTGCGGACGACGTCGAGATTGGTGAAGCCGGCGAGGCCGAGGGCCTGGCTGAGTCCGCGGCCGCCGGCGCTTTCGAAGTCGACGATGAAGTCGGTGTTGTAACGAAGGTTGCGGTGCGGCTGGTAGCCGAGGAAGAGGGTTCCGACGAGCGAGGTTTTGTATTCGCCCGCACCGTGGAAGCTGTTTGTGCCTTGATAGGGCGAGTGAAATGGTGGATGCGCCTGGAAGATGATATTGGTCTGACCGGAGATCCACCAAGGGGCACTGTCGCTGTGCGGGAAGAGCGTAACGGGAGGAGCGTCAGGAACTTCGCGCTCTTCCGGGGATATGCCAGCGGCGCTGGATTGACTTCGCTGGGCGTTGTCGTCAGCGCCGAGAAATGACAGAGTGAATTGCGGCGTCGGAGTTGCGGGCA
Organism: Alloacidobacterium dinghuense; assembly: GCF_014274465.1. Classification (NCBI taxonomy): domain Bacteria; kingdom Pseudomonadati; phylum Acidobacteriota; class Terriglobia; order Terriglobales; family Acidobacteriaceae; genus Alloacidobacterium; species Alloacidobacterium dinghuense. The sequence goes on from NZ_CP060394.1 coordinate 932,021, forward strand.
GGGAAGCGGGCAGCTGGGCGCGACTGTAGAGAGAGCACAGCGCCAGGGAAATGATTGTCAGCAACTTGCGCAAAGCCAGCCTCCGAGCTTTGTGGACGGCGACGCGGTCAAACCTTGATCTTGACCTTTCAATATTGCAGTGATGTTACGAAGGTAGCGGTCTTGGTTTGTTTTACCATATCCCCCTAGGATATATTAGAGGAAAATTATGAGCCATGTAGAACGTGAAAAACAGAAGTTGGTGGCCAGGATCAAACGCATTCGCGGGCAGGTGGATGCGATTGAGCGGTCGCTCTCGAGCGGAGACGACTGCGCGGACGTGTTGATGCTGCTGGCGAATGTTCGCGGCGGCGTGAACAGCCTGATGGCTGAGGTGCTGGAGGATCATATACGGCTGCATATGCTGACGGAGAAGAGCTCGCTGCCTCCGACGGAACTGGCTGAGGATTTGATTGATCTGGTGCGAGCTTATTTGAAGTAGGTCCTCCTACATCATTTCGAGATGCTGGAGCACCCGGCTATTTCAAAAATCTCGAGTAGTAAAGATCGCTGGGATTCTTCGCTTCGCTCAGAATGGCGGCTTGCTGGGAGGGTTCGTGCTTTCCCACCCTTTCGCAGAATGCGCGAAAGGATGGGGCACCCTTTTTCGTGCCACTGCTTAGAAGCAGATCCTTCCGCTTCCCCTTCACTCCGTTCAGGGTCAGCGTCAGGATGACAGGTTCTTCATCGGTGATTTTGTCACTAGTGGCGGAGCGATTCTATGGCTTGCGTCAGTGCGGTGGAGAGTTGCTGCTGCTGGGATGCAGTCAGCTTGTTGCCCTGGGATGTGAGGTAGAAGACGTCAATGGCCATCTCGCCTTCAGTATCGATGAGGGCGACTTCGATATTGCACTTCAACTCGGCGAAGGTGCGGGCGAGCTCGCGCAGGAGGCCGGGCGTGTCCTGTGCGACGACTTGCAGCAAGGTGCTGTGAGTGGAGGATTCGTTGTCGAAGGCAAGCCGGGTTTCGACGTGCACTTTTACGTTGTTGCGGCGGTTCGCGTGGCTTCTGGCGCGCAGCAGTGTTTGTAGAGAGACGTTCTTTGAGATGACGTCGCGAAGGCTCTTGAGGAAGCGGTCGACTTCTGACGGGTTCAATTCAAGAGTCTGGAATGGGTCGGTGAACTGGAAAGTGTCGACGATGATGCCGGCGCTGTTGGAGAAGGCGTCGGCTTTGACGATGTTCATGCCCCAGGCGGAGAGAACGCCGGCCATGTCGGCGAAGAGCATGGGGCGGTCGGCGGTGATGAGGGTGACTTCCTGCAACTGGCGCACGGTGCGGAAGGCAAGCTGCACGGGCTCGGTTGCGAGATCGAGGGCCATGCGGAAATGGCTGCGAATCTGATCGGGCAGGCGGGTTTGCAGGTAGCGTTGCGGAAGGCCTTCGAGGAAGGTTTTGAGTTCTTCGGCGCGATCGGGGCTGAGAGCAACGATGCGGCTCAACAGACCGGTGTCGGTCTCGACGTGATAGCGCTCTTCGTCGACGCTGCGATCGAGAAAGTTTGATGTGGTGATGTAAAGCTGCCAGAGGTTCTCGGCTTTCCATGGTGTGAGCGCGTCGGGAGCGACGGCTTTGATATCGGCAAAGGTGAGCAGCGTAAGCATCTTGAGCTGTGCCTGGCTGCTTGCTTTTTCAGCGAAGGCACGCACGCTTTCGTGGTCGAAGATATCCCGGCGCAATGTCGATGACATTTCAAGATGATTGCGGATGATGCGACGCACGATCTCTCGCTCTTCGGGATCGAATTCGAGGCGCGCGAAAAGGCTTTCGGCTAGCTCTACGCTTTGGGCGCAGTGATCGCCGGTGCGACGCGCCTTGCCGGTGTCGTGCATGAGGAGCGCGAGGAAGAAGAGGTCGAGGCGATCGATTTCTGTCAGCAGCGTGGCGAAGCGCTTTTCCCAGTCATGCGTAGGTTGGCGCAGCGTATGGACGTTGTCGATGACGAGGAAGGTGTGCTCATCGACGGTGTAGCGGTGATAGGAGTCGCGGATGACGAGCGCGTCGATGCCGTGGAATTCGGGAATGACGAGTTCGAGGACGCCGAGCGCGTGCATGGTGCGCAGCGCATGTGCGGCGTGCGGGCCAAGAAGAATTTCGCGCAGGCAGTTCCAAAGGAATGGGCCCTCGGGCATTTGCACGGCGAGGACGGGCAGGGCTTCAGCGATGCGGTCTTCGGCGTTCTGGCTCAGTTTGTAGCCATGCACGGCGATGAGTCCGAAGATACGCAGGACACTGTCGGCATCGCTGACGGTCGCGGATTCGTCGAGATCGAGGCGGCCCTGTTCGAGGAAGAAGTCGGTGCCGGCGACGGGCGTGCGGCGACGGCGAAACTGCTTGTAGAACGAACGGCGCGCGGGCGGCACGTCGTCCATGAGCAGCGATGTGCGGCGGTAGATGGTGCGCGCGTGCCGATAGTACGTGCGCATCCAATACGCGGGGTCGGCACTGCCGCTGGTGTCCAGTCCGATGCTCCGCTCGGCGGCTTCGTCTTGTGCATGCCAGTCGAGCGTGTTGTCATCACGGCCGCAACGGTAGTGCAGAAAACATCGCGCGGCGGCGAGGAAGTCGAATGCTGATTCGAGATCGTTGTGTACGGTGAAGAAATTATTGGATGAAGGTTTAGGCCATGTCTTTTGCGCCTGCAGCGAGAAGAGCAGGCTGAGCCATTGAGAGAGATGGTAGTCACGCAGGCCGCCGGGACACTCCTTGATGTTGGGCTCGAGATGAAAAATGGTGTTGCCGTATTTTGTGTGGCGGGCGCGCGCCATCTCGGCGAGGTTCTGCACGATGGTGTTCCACTCGCGCAAGGCGAGCGATGGCAGCAGATCGTTTTCGAGGCGTTTGTAAAGCGTGTAGTCGCCGCTCAAATAACGACGGTCGAGCAGTGAGACGAGAAATTCCAGGTTGTCTGGATCAACGTGGTCGCATTCCTTCCACGTGCGCGTTGCAGGGCTGGCTCTCAAGCCAACATCCCACATGGCCTGCGTGCAGGTGCGGATTACATCATGGAAATCGCGCTCTACGCTGTCGCTGGCGCATAAGAAGAGCACATCGACATCGGAGAAGGGGAAGAGTTCCTTGCGGCCAAAGCCTCCGGTGGCAACGATGGCGATGCCGGGCGGTTCGGGTTGACTTTCGACCACTCCGTTCCAGAGTTGACGGACGACTTTATCGACCAATGTCGAGCGGCGGCGGATGGAGGCAGAACCGTCGCCTGAGCGTTCGAAGGTGAGACGCAGGTCGGCTATGTCCTTTTGATACGTGTCCCGCATGCGCGGGAGGGATAGCGACTCTGGTGTCATTCGGCTTCTGGTGTTGCGTTTATGTAGGTTTGTGGTTCCCGCCCTTTCTGCGAAAGGATGGGGCACCCCTTTTTGTGCCTGATTTCAAGAAAAGCAGATCCTTTCCCTTCGTTCCTCTGGGTCAGGATGACAATCTGTTTTCAAACGGCGCTGCGTATCTGCCGTTATAAGGCTGACGGGCCGCGTTCGTCGTTGCGAATGCGGATGGCTTCGTCGATTTTCGAAATGAAGATTTTGCCGTCGCCGATCTTGCCGCTGCGTGCCGAGGAAAGAATCGCCTGCACGGCTTTTTCTACTAACTCGTCGGGTACGACCATTTCCAGCTTGATCTTGGGGAGCAAATCGACGGTGTATTCGCGTCCGCGATAAAATTCGGTGTGGCCTTTCTGGCGACCGTGACCGCGCGCCTCAAGAATCGTCATGCCCTCGATGCCTACTTCGAGCAGGGCGTCCTTTACCGCATCGAGCTTCGACGGTTGAATCACTGCTTCAATCTTCTGCATAGTGTCGTCTCAAGTGTTTCAGGGTAACAGGTTGCGTCCAGTTAAGAGGCGAAATCGTAGCCTTCTTCGCCGTGTTGTGTCACATCGAGACCCTCTATCTCCTGCTCACGCGTGACGCGCAGCCCGACAGTAATATCGACCAGTTTCAGCAAGATCACTGTTCCGACGATAGAAATAATCCATGCGAGGGCAATGCCGACGAATTGGTTCAGCACCTGATGCCAGTTGCCGTCCACCGCACCGGAAGGGAGCGGGTTGCCATTTGCATCTTTGAAAATCGGGTTGATGGCGCTCGATGCGAAGATGCCGGTGAGGATTGCGCCCAGTGTGCCGCCTGCTCCGTGAACGCCGAAGGCGTCGAGTGAGTCATCATAGCCGAACCAGTTCTTCACCTTGATGACCATGAAGTAGCAAAAGGCGCCGGCGAGCAGTCCGATGATGATGGCGGACATGGGCTGCACGAAGCCAGCTGCGGGAGTGATGGCGACGAGTCCTGCCACGGCTCCGGAGATGCCGCCGAGAGCGCTGGGCTTGCCGTTGCGAATCCATTCAGCGAGCATCCAGCTGAGGGCCGCTCCGGCCGCTCCGAAATGCGTGTTGACGAAGGCGCTTGTGGCCAGAGTTCCCGAGCTTAAGGCGCTGCCGGCATTGAATCCGAACCAGCCCACCCAGAGAAGGCAGGCGCCGATGATGCTGAGCACGACAGAGTGGGGCGGCATGGCCTCGCGCGGATAGCCGACACGCTTGCCGAGATAGAGCGCGCAGATGAGCGCGGAGACACCCGAGGTGACGTGAACTACTGTGCCGCCGGCGAAGTCAAGTGTTGGGAAGCGGCCGCCGAGCGAGGCGTTGAGCAATCCACCTTTGCCCCACACCATGTGGGCCATAGGCGAGTAAACGCAGATCGACCAGAGAATGAGAAAGAGTGCCATGGCACTGAATTTCATGCGTTCGGCGAATGCCCCGGTAATGAGTGCGGGTGTGATGATGGCGAACATCAGCTGATAGACCATGAAGGTCTGGAGCGGCAACGTGGTGGAGTAGTCGGGATCGGGCGTGAGACCGACGCCCCGCAGGAATATGTGGTGGAGTCCGCCGATGAAGCTGGCGCCGGAATCGAATGCGAGGCTGTAGCTGACGATCGCCCAGAGCACGGTGATGATGGCCATCATGGCGAAGCTTTGCATCATCGTAGCGAGCACATTCTTTTTGCGGACAAGGCCACCGTAGAAGAGCGCGAGTCCCGGGCCGGTCATCATAAGGACCAGCGCGGCACTGACAAGCATCCACGCATTGTCTGCTCCGGACTGCGCCGCGGCGACCTGGGCCTGGAGCTTTGCAATCTGGTCAGCGGTGGAACCTGTTTGCGCAACTGCGGGCGACAGGCTGCCCGTACAAAACACCAATGCCAAAAGCAGCTTCACAATACGAGGGTGCATATCACTCCATCTGGCTTGTTGAAATAGACCAATTCCAACCGGTCTTGCACCGGTAAAAACAAAATGAATGCTAACGATAGCGGTGCGGGCATGTGTGGGCGCCGCCTATATGCCCGTGAGAGTTTCCTGAATGTGTTGCAGTTACTTTTACATATTTCGTGAAAATCGCAAACAGCATTTTTTCGGAGGGATGCCGGATTCTTATTTCGCGCCACTGGCACTTTTGCCAGTGGTAATTGCGAGGCAAGCTGTTCAAATTTAAAGCGGAGGGGCGTTATAGTAGAGGCATGAGCGAATTGGCGCGCGACCGGTATCTGTTTGGTTCACTAGAAAGCAGTGCGAAGAACCGAGAGAAGCTGAAGGAAGTGAGCTATGGCTACGATCAGCCGGATGGTGTTTTCCTTACTTCATTGGATGCAGCGATCAACTGGATTCGCAAGAGTTCGGTGTGGCCGATGACCTTTGGCCTTGCATGCTGCGCGATCGAGATGATGTCCATGGGCGCATCTCGATTTGACGTGGCACGTTTCGGCATGGAGGTCTTTCGGCCCTCGCCTCGACAATCTGACCTGATGATAATTGCGGGCCGCGTTTCACAGAAGATGGCCCCGGTCATTCGACGTCTCTATGATCAGATGCCTGAGCCGAAATGGGTGATTTCCATGGGAGCCTGCGCAACATCTGGTGGAGTTTTCAACAACTATGCTTTGGTGCAAGGCGTCAATCAGGTGATCCCGGTGGACGTGTATGTGCCGGGTTGCCCGCCGCGTCCGGAGCAGCTCATCTACGCCCTTACTCTATTGCAGGAGAAAATTCTGCGGGAGCGGGGCAGTTTGAAGCGAGTATTGAACTTGCAATAAGTGATAAGATTCAATAGCTTAGATGTGTATCACGTTCGAGGGTAAATCGTTCGCGCAGATATAAGAAGCGATCTCCCTACCAGAGCACGCCACGGCTGCAATGTGCTCTGTCTCGCTTTCGCGAATAAGTAACTGCGAAGGTGCTTGAAGCGTGCATTTTAAGGCAACTCATTGAAGAATTTGTGCTCTAACGTAATCAACGTGTGGTAGCTTTTTATACCGTCGCAGTTTTCGTTACCGAAGTTTTGTCATTGGGTTTACCTGGGCTTGACACTTAAGCCTGCTTCTGTATTTCAGCATGATTTTCAAAAGTATGGTTTCGGAGGATAGACGCATGCAATCTCGTCCGTTAAGTTCCGTGAGCCGAATTCTGCTAGTTGGGTGCGCCGTGGGACTCGGAGCTTCGAGTCTTTTCGGGCAGAATACGCCTCCAGCGCCGGCAGCTCCGGCTGAGCAACCAGTTTCCCGCATCGACGTGTTTACTGGATATTCCTATTTCGCTCCACATGGAACGGTGAACACGACGCTGAATGATGGAACAATTTTCAGCGACCGCTACGCCTCAGTAGATGAGGGTGCACTCGCCAGCGTGGCCTACTACTTCAACCGCTACTTTGGCGGCCAAGTGGAATTTGGCGCCCATCCAGATGGGAACAACGATGGTTTTTACACTATTGCGGGTGGTCCAATTGTTCGCTACCCAACCTCGGAAGGAATCACGCCATTCGTTCATGCACTTGCAGGCGCGGCGGACGTTGGAGGTCCGAACCACTGCTGCCCACCGTTGGCGCAGCATGCTTGGACCTGGGGCCCTGCGTTGACTGTTGGCGGTGGGTTGGATTACAACCTGCCGTTTTGGAATCACCGTTTAGCGTTGCGACTCTTCCAGGCTGATTTCGAATACATTCATGCGAACTTTGGGCCGCAACCTGTAACGGGTGGCAGAGCCAATATCAATGCTGCGCGCCTGAGCACCGGCATTGTCTGGAAGTTCGGCAATATCATCCCACCGCCTCCGGTTGAGTACACCTGCTCGGCCAGCCCGGCGACTGTGTATCCTGGCGATCCGATTACAATCACCGGTACAGCAACGAACCTGAATCCCAAGAAGACGGCAACCTACAGCTGGTCTGGTCAGGGCGTGACGGTGAAGGGCGACACGGCGACCGCCAATGTCGACACCACCGGTCTGCAGCCTGGCAACTACACAGCTACCGGCCACGTGAGCGAAGGTCAGAAGCCCGGTCAGTTTGCAGACTGCACTGCGAACTTTACAGTCAAGCAGTATGAACCGCCAACGGTGAGCTGCTCGGTCAATCCGTCGAGCGTGAACCCGGGCGACAGCGCCACGATCACGGCAACCGGCGTCAGCCCGCAGAACCGTCCGCTGACCTATAGCTACACTGCGTCGGCCGGTTCGGTGAGTGGCACCGGCAACACTGCAACCCTGTCCACGGCTGGTGCGCCGGCGGGCACGATTACGGTGACTGCTAATGTGTCCGATGACAAGGGTCAAACTGCTTCCGGCTCCTGCTCGGTGACGCTCAACGCACCGCCACCCCCGGCGCCGAAGACCCAGACACTCTGCTCGATCACGTTCAGCCGTGACAAACGGCGTCCGGCTCGCGTCGACAACGAAGCCAAGGCTTGCCTCGATGACGTAGCGCTCAACGCGCAGCGTTCAGCCGATGCATCCGTGGTGGTGGTTGGCAATTCGACGGCAGATGAGCAGAATCCGCCGAAGAAGAGGGGCAAGAAGGCTGCACCGCCGGTCAACCTGGCGGCACAGCGTGCGGTGAACACGAAGGACTACCTGGTGAAGGAGAAGGGCATTGACGCCAGCCGCATCCAGGTTCGTACAGGCACAGCAGGTGCGCAGGAAGTTGAAAATTACCTCGTACCGGCCGGCGCCAGCTTCGATACAGACGTGCCAGGCACGACTGCAGTCGACGAGTCCGCAGTGCAACCGCAAACCCGCAAGCCGCTAGCTGAACGGAAACACCATCGCGCAAAAAAGACGTCTAGTCAGTAAGCGCGATTGCACTAAACCAAAGGGCCAGCCGGGAAATCCGGCTGGCCCTTCACCTTTTTAGGGAAATCCGGCATCGAATAAAAATGAATACTGGCGGGTCTGCGTCAGAAGCGGATAGATTGATATCAGGAAATTATGAAACGTAAGCTATTGCGGTTATTGGTCCTTGGTGCAGGTGTTCTTGGAGTTTTCGATCTAGCGGCGCGAGGCGGAGTATCGGATTGGGTGCCTGTAGGTCCCAATGGCGGCGATGCTCGCAGTTTCGCAGCCGATCCTGGTGATCCTCAGCATGTCTATCTGGGAACAACGACCAGCTGGATCTATCAGTCGACGGACGGCGGCGTTAGTTGGAAGAGACTGGCGAAGCTGGGCAAAACTGATGATTTGGTAGTCGATAGCCTGGTTGTTGACTCTTCCAATCCTAAGACTCTCTTTGCCGGAGTGTGGGAACTGGGCCAGCCTGCTGGCGGTATCTATATCAGCCGCGACGGCGGCATCACCTGGACCACGAGCGCAGACATTGACGGCCAATCGGTGCTTGCGTTGGCCCAGTCTTATTCTCAACCGAAGGTTCTGGTAGCTGGAACGTTGAAGGGCGTTTATCGCAGCGAGGATAGAGGACAGCACTGGGCAGAAATCAGTCCGCCGGGGAGCGGCGAGATTCATGAAGTCGAATCCATCGCGATCGATCCGAATGATCCTAAGTTGATCTATGCGGGAACATGGCATTTGCCCTGGAAGACAGCGGATGGCGGTGAACACTGGCACAACATCAAAGAGGGTTTGATCGACGACTCTGACGTTTTCTCGATCATCATCGATCCAACGCGGCCGACGGTTATCTATACGAGCGCCTGCTCCGGTATATACCGAAGCGAAAACGCAGGCGAACTCTATCGCAAGGTCCAGGGGATTCCTTCGACTGCGCGCCGCACGCGTGTGCTGATGCAGGATCCGATAAACCGCAAGATTGTCTATGCTGGCACGACAGAAGGTCTCTACAAAACCCTGGATGACGGCGTGAACTGGACGCGTATCACCGGGCCTGACGTGATCATCAATGACATTTACGTCAATCCTAAAGATCCACAACATGTTTTGTTGGCAACGGATCGCGGTGGGGTTTTGCTGAGCAATGACAGCGGAGCCACGTTCAATGCCTCAAACGCCGGTTTTTCTCAACGGCAAGTCGCGGCTATTCTCGTTGATCCAAAACATGAAGGCACGATTTACGCGGGCGTGCTCAACGACAAGGTATATGGCGGCGTCTTCGTGTCGGAAGACGGTGGGACAACGTGGCAGCAGCGAGCCAACGGATTGAATGGACGAGATGTGTTTGCCCTCGCTCTGGCAGATGACGGCACGTTGCTGGCTGGGACAAATCACGGCATCTTTCGGTGGACCGGCTCGGAATGGATGCAGGACGGCGACCTCATCAGTTACACGCAGAAGACGGTGTATGCGGTAAAGAAAGGCAAGAAGACTAAGTCCACGAAGCAAGTTTCTAAACCGGATGGCTCGATTGATGGTCGCGTGAACGACATCAACACCGCGAGCGGCGTTTGGTTTGCAGCTACGTCGAATGGAATCTATCGCAGTCAGAATCAGGGATCAAGCTGGTCGGGCCCAATACTAACGGGTGAGAACTACAGTTTCGTCACTGCGAAGGCAAATGTTGTGATGGCAGCGAATCGACAGCAACTGATGCTCTCGACAGATGGCGGCACAGAGTGGCATGCCATTACGCTGCCTGCGAAGCTTACCTCGGTTCAAGCTGTGACCACCGCGCCGAAGGGTAGCCTGTGGGTGGGAGGCCGAGAGGGACTGTTCTACAGCGACGATCAAGGGCAGAGCTGGCAGCAGATGGCTACTCTGCCGATGGCAGGCATCAATGGACTCAGTTACAACAACGAAATAGGAAGAGTCGTAGTCACTTCGTCACGGTCCACAATGGTTTTTGCGATCGACGAAAGCAGCAAAACCTGGAAGTGGTGGGATGCCGGCTGGCCGCTTCGTTCGGTTCGCTCACTGGGCAATCGGCTAGTTGCTGCATCTTTCTATGACGGTGTTGTCATTCAACCGAAGCAAGAAGAGACGGCTGCCGCGAGCAGTGGCGGCGGGACGCAGCCATAGCCTTTCGTTTGCGTGATTCAACTGCGTCCATTCCGCAGTGCAGACCTCAATGTGCTGTATCGAATCGACCATGTCTGCTTCGCGCCTGGGATTGCTTATTCGAAAGCTGAACTCCGCTATTACTTGCAGCACCCAAAGTCCATCACGGTAGTTGCTGAAACGGAATCGCAAGCGATTGCAGGCTTCTGCACGGGACAATTGCAGATGCGCGAGGGCCGCCACCTTGGGCACATCATCACGATCGATGTCCTTCCTGATTGGAGAGGACAGAAGGTTGGACGTGCGATGCTTCTCTCAGTAGAGGAGGATTTTCGGGCAAAGGGCGCGGAGTCGATTCGGCTGGAGGTTGCCGTTGATAATCTGCAGGCGCAGACGTTTTATCACGCCGTAGGTTATTCGAAGATCGGCATGATACCCGGTTACTATGCGGGCAAGCTTGATGCGCTCGTCATGGAGAAGGACCTTACTGGAGATGTGTTGCCGCATCCACGGCGTTTGTGAGTGCTGTTTTCTTCTCGTTCGTGATACGTCCGGATGTTTTCCAGAGCACCTGACCGGATTTATCGACAAGCACTAACGCAATTTCTTTTTCGTTTGGAATGTTCAGAGCGCGGCGAAAGCTGTCCTTGTTTGTATAGATAGGTATGATCCAGCGCCAGGCTACTGGATCGGTTTCGACGCTGCGCAACGATGAGCTGTCCCACCAGCGATAGATGAAGTTTTCCTGGCTGGATACGGGCATCGTGTAATAGCGAAATTGAAAGTTGATGTGCTGAAGCGCCTGAGCAGTTGGCATCCAAGTATCGATGTCTTTGGACTGCTCTGTTTCGAATGAAATCAATAGCAGATTGACTTTGCCCTCAAAATCAGAAGGCAGGTTAATCTTCGCCTTGTCGAGGCTATACGTAGTGAGTGCTGGAAACATGGCGGTTCCTGCCGCGTCGCCCTGCTGTGAAGCTCGCGAAACCGACAGAAGGACAAAGCAGAGTGCCAATAGAGACAACAATCGAATGCGATGGGGCAATCAGTAAACCCTAAACGTAACAAATTCTAAAGCTTGCTTCTTGAGGCATAGTATCAGCGCCGACGACTGCACGCATGAGAAAACTGTCGATCGCCCTGGGAGATCAGGTTTCTTCTCTAAGCGAAATCAGCGAACCCCGTTAGATAAGTACTTCATACAGGTGATTCAGCGTTTTGCGATGACCGCGCCCCATTCATTCGGGCTTACGTCGCGGGCATGTCGAGAGAAAAGCCAATGGTGGCCATCGAGGTCCTCGACTCCATATTGGCGTTCGCCATACTCGGTTTCATGCAGCTCTTCGACGATGCTTGCTCCCTCTGATCGGGCTTTCGCGTAATGCGCGTCCACATCGTCTATGAAGATGGTAAGGGACTGCGTGCCATATCCCAGTTGTGCCGGCGTGGCCTGGTCCGGCTCGTTCCGGACCATAATGAAAGCCTTCCCGGCGTAGAGTTGTGCGCCGCTCACGGGATCGCCGTAGCGATAGTTTTCTTTGAATCCAAAAACTCTTGTCAGCCACTCAATCGCTTTGGCGACGTGATGATACGAGATGTGCGGAAGCACGATGTCGGTCGGCACAGAGCGATTCTCAATCATGCAGGCTATTGTACGGCGCGATCTTGGGAACGGTTTTCTATTGCGGTGAAAGTCAACTAATTCGCGCTGAATCGATCGTGTGAGGTTGGTTGGATGGATTCGCCATACCATTGAGCTAAGCCATTGCATTATCATAGGAAGTTATGAGTGGAGAAACGGCATTTCAGGCGACGCGTCGGCCATTTGCGACCGATGATGCGAGACTGCAACCGATTGCGGAGAAGGTGTTGCGAGGCGAACGGTTGAGCTTTGATGATGGGGTGACTCTCTATCGCTCGCCTGACATCCTCGCCGTTGGCTGGCTGGCTAATTCCGTGCGCGAAAAGCTGCATGGCAACATTGCGTACTTTAACGTGAACCGGCATATCAACCCGACGAATGTTTGCGTCGCTGCCTGCCGGCTATGTGCTTTCGGCCGCAAGAAAGATGCCGCTGGCGCGTATACCATGGCGCTCGAACAGGCATGGCAGACGGCCGCGTCCGGGTATAGTGAGGCCGTCACGGAGTTCCACATTGTTGGTGGATTGCATCCGGATCTGCCGCTCGAATACTTTCTCGATCTCGTACGCGGTTTAAAAGAACGCTTTCCGCAGGTGCATATCAAGGCTTTCACCATGGTCGAAGTTGCGTTCTTTGCGCGGCGCGCGAAGCTCTCGATTCGAGAGACATTAGAGCGATTGCGCGATGCGGGCGTGGATTCGCTGCCTGGCGGCGGCGCGGAGATTTTTGCGGACCGAGTGCGCCATATCATTTGCGATCACAAGATCGACGGGGATGAATGGCTGGATACAGCGCGGACGGCGCATCAGCTCGGGCTGAAGTCGAATGCGACCATGCTCTACGGGCACATCGAGAACGACGAGGACCGCGTAGACCACATGCTGCGCCTGCGCGCGGTGCAGGATGAGACGCATGGTTTCCAGACGTTCATACCGCTGGCTTTTCATCCGGACAATACGCCGCTTGAGCATTTGCCGAGGACTACTGGATTAACGGACATCAAGCAGATTGGCGTGAGCCGTCTGCTGCTGGACAATTTCCCCCACATCAAAGCCTACTGGCAAATGATGACACCGAAGATCGCGCAGATCGCGTTACGTTTTGGCGCGGACGATATCGATGGAACGGTCATCGAGGAGAAGATCTATCACGATGCGGGTGCGACGACACCGCAGGGAATGCGTCGGCGCGATCTGGAACGGCTGATTCGTGAAGCTGGCCGCGAGCCCTTCGAGCGGGACACGATGTATCGCACAGTTACGCGTACCGAAGATACCTTTACGGTCGCCGTCTAACGCTCTATCGACAAGACTCCGAGGCTGCTGCCGGCTCCTCTTGCAGCGGTGCTGTCAGGGGCTTGGGTTCTGCACGTAATTGAATCGACGGAGGCACGTCGGCTGGTTCTTCCGCGTTCCTTACTTCGCGTTTGGCGCGATCTTCGCGCTGCTTGCGCACCTCTCGCACAGCGACCAGCACCAGTCCGGCAAATGTCACGGCGAGCAGCGTGATGGCCACCCATCCATGCAGTTGTGGAACATCGCTGAAGAGCAAGGCTAATCCGACAAAGACGAAGAAGACATGCGCGCAGAAGACATGCAGCGATGCCTTGCCCAGAGTCAGAAACGGTTCTACGGCTATCACACGCGACACATACTTGCGCATCCAGTAGAAAACAATCGTGAAGGTAACAAGGTTGATGACTCGCAAAGGCCCGATCTGCCACTTGTCGAGCTTCATTCCGAGTGCCTGTTGCGTGAGGTGAGGGCCGAGCCAGTCGTGGCGAACTCCGATAAAGAAGAGGCAGACCAGCGCGCACAGGGCAACAACGTAGCCAGGGATGCGCTTCAGCGGTACGTCATCCTCAGCGGATTTTGCGCCCAGCCACAGACCGACGATCCAGATGGCTTGCCAGGCGAAGAGGTTGAAAGCGCCCGTTTCCTGAAGCGGGATGGGCAAATGCGTGACGTGGACGACGATGTTGTGCACCAGATCGCGCAGGCCGAACTGCGCGAAGAGCCAGAAGGCGCCGCTGACGGCGAGGATTCTTCCCCAGCCTTGCCGCACAGCTGAAGAGAGAACAAGCGGTGTGAAGAAGAGGAAGATCACGTACATCGGCAGAATGTCGAGCAGCGGCGGGCAGTAGAGCAGAAGTAAAGAACCGACAACAGCGACGAATGGATGCGCGATGTAGAAGTTAAGCAGGTTGTAGATGGCTGCGCGATGGGTCGTGACGGCATAGGCTGCTGCGACGGTGAAAGCGAGCGCCAGCATGAGCAAGTGGTACGCGTAAATCCGCAGGGAGCGGCGCCACAATTTGTTTCGCAGAGCTGTCCCGTCCTGAAGCGCCTGACGCATGTAGACGCGGCTCACAAGCAATGCAGAGAGGAAGACAAAGCCTTCGGCGGAAGAGACGAAGCCGATGGGCTGGTTCACAAAGTCGCTAAACCGTGTGGGGAGATGCGTGAGCGTCATCCAGACGAGGAATAGGCCGCGCAGGGCATCGAGTTCAGGACGTCTCTGCGGTTTGGGAAGATGCATGCTTAGCACAGCGGACTCCGTTGTCAGCGGGTGTCCATTTATTAGAACCCTCAGTGCACGAATCGGTTGCGCGATTTCCGGCGATTGAAGGCAGGCGATTTGGCTGCGGGTGTCGGGTTGAATCCTTTTCTCTGTTAAAACATCTTGATATCAAGATAAATGAAGGCGGCAATTGCAAAATCGAAGAGCGATACCAGTGGCATTCATCTTTGGCTGGTGCTATGGAAGGCTTTTCGATCGGTGGAGGAGCACGCACAGCGGCATATTGCTGGTCTTGGTCTCGGTCTTAGCGACTTCGGAGTGTTGGAAGCGCTTTTCCACAAAGGGCCGCTCCATGTGAAGGATTTGGGCCCGAAAGTGATGCTCACCAGTGGATCGATGACCGCGGCTCTTGACCGGCTGGAGCGCCGGGGACTGATCGATCGCGAGGAAGACTCCGAGGATCGTAGAGCGCGACTGGTTCGGCTGACTGAGACTGGTGAAAGGTTGATTCGGGAGGTATTTGAAGAGCATAAGCGCGCGATGGAACTGGCTACTTCGGGGGTTGGGAAACGAGATCGCGAGTTGCTGATCGACCTGCTGCGACAGCTTGGGCTGGGTGCGGTAAAGGCATTGTATTCATCAGCAAATAAAGGTGTGGCCGCGAAGAGCGGCGGGAAGAAGGGAGTAAGTGATGTCTGAAGTAAAAAAAGTGCTTGAGGTATATGGGCCGGGTTCAAATCACTGGGTGGGCGACGGCTTTCCAGTGCGTAACATGTTTCCGTCAAACGGATTAAGAGAGGAGATCGATCCCTTTTTGATGCTGGATTATGCGGGCCCGTCTTATTTTGAGCCCTCGCAGCAGTCGCATGGAGTGGGTGAGCACCCGCATCGCGGATTCGAAACGGTGACGATCGCGTATCAAGGCGCGGTCTCGCATCGCGACTCGGCTGGAAATGCGGGCATCATTTTTCCCGGCGACGTGCAGTGGATGACGGCTGCTGCCGGAATAGTGCACGAAGAGATGCACGAGCAGGAGTTCGCGAAGAATGGCGGCACGTTCGAGATGATTCAGCTTTGGGTGAATCTGCCCAAGGCTGTGAAAATGTCGAAACCGCGCTACCAGGGAATCACGAAAGAGCAAATTCCGACGGTGGATCTGGGCAACGGATCGTATGCGCGGGTGATCGCCGGAGAATTGGGCGGTGCTCGCGGACCGGCTAGCACCTTTACTCCCGTGAATCTGTTCGACGTTCGGCTAACGGCGGGGAGCAAGGTGGAACTGCCGATTCCTGAAGGGCATAATACCGGTGTGTTCGTGCTGAAGGGCAACATAGCGTTGAACGGTGGAGATTCACTTAAGGGAGAGGCACGCATTGCCACCGTGAGTCCGGAAGGCGAGAGCGTACTGATAGAAGCGAAAGAGGATTCAACTCTTCTGATACTGAGCGGCGAACCGATCAACGAGCCGGTATTCAGCTATGGGCGGTTTGTGATGAACACGCGCGATGAGATTATGCAGGCGGTTCATGATTACAACGATGGCAAGATGGGTCACTTGCGATAAATAACTTGTTTTTCCGCCTTTGCACCTCGAATGCGAAGGCGGTAGCATTTTTTTAGCATTCTCCTGGTTTATTACGAAGGATGCTGAAGTCAGGGCGAAATTCACTGTTTGACGTAGATTTGACGTAAGGGCGCCGTTATAATCGCCTCAATTCCAATGATTTTAAGAGGTGCTGGCACCGCATGAAAAAGGCCCTCGCCCGGTTGATGCGCAAGATAGTTCCGTCTACTTCCTTGTTATCGCACAACCCTGCATTCAAGTTGCTCGTCAATTCTGCAGATCTTTTGCCACGCGCGATTTGGCGAGAGTTTCGAGCGTTGCCTCCCAATCATCTACGCATCAGAATTGGCGTTGGAAATAGATTCTTTTCCAATCAAGTCAACTATCTTCGCGTCGCGGAGTCGTTCTGGCTCTATTGTCTGAGCAACAATTTGATCGAGATGGACTCTGTGATCGTGGATATCGGTTGCGGTTGCGGCAGGTTTGCGCACCATTTGCGGGATTACGGTTTTAAAGGGTCCACATTCAAGGGGAATTACATCGGCATCGACATTGATCAGGAGATGCTGGATTGGTGTTCCGCACACTTTCCGAAATCAAATTTCCGTTTTGCGCATTCGACACACGCGAGCGTTTCTTACAACCAGAGCGGGTCAAGCGGGAAGTACGTTCTACCCTTGGAAAGTGAAAGCGCGGACTTTGTTTTTTCGACTTCTCTGTTTACGCATCTGCTTGAACCAGAGCTGATGAATTATTGTGAGGAGTCTTTTCGTGTGTTGAGGCCCGGCGGAAAGATGCTGATGTACTTTTTCTGTCTCGACTACCCGCCGCCCACTTTCGGCGGGCGACATACGTTCCAGCATCCGGTGGGCAACGCGCGCGTGGAATCGTTGAAGGTGCCGGAAGCTGCTGTTGCTTACACTGAGAAGTTCATGGTGGACGTTGCGCGTGAAAAGGGTTTTGAGAGTGCTCAGGTGATTGCCGGTCCTAATCGGAGTGACTGGCAGATTGTTTTGCTTGCGCAAAAGGCGGCCTCGGTTTCAACCAGCCGCCTTAACACGAATGCCGAACCTCAGTACGCGGAAATGCCCGTCACGCTTTGACCGATGATGAGCGTATGGATGTCATGCGTGCCTTCGTAGGTTTTCACGGATTCAAGGTTCATCATGTGGCGCATGATCGGGTAGTCGTCAGTGATGCCGTTGCCGCCGAGGATATCGCGGGATATGCGGGCACACTCGAGCGCCATCCATACATTGTTTCGCTTGGCCATGGAGATGTGCTCAAAGCTTACCTTGCCTTCGTCCTTCATGCGGCCTACTTGCAGTGACAGCAGTTGGGCTTTGCTGATCTCAGAGATCATCCATGTGAGTTTTTCCTGCACGAGCTGATGACTGGCGATGGGCTGGTCGCGGAATTGCTTGCGCAGCAGAGAGTATTGGAGTGCCGTGTCGTAGCAGGACATGGCTGCGCCGATGGCTCCCCAGCTGATGCCGTAACGCGCTTGATTGAGGCACATGAGCGGCGATTTGAGGCCGGCGGTTCCGGGCATGAGGTTCTTCGCTGGGACGTGAACGTCTTGCAGCGAGAGTCCTGAAGTCACGGAGGCGCGCAGAGACCATTTGCCGTGCACATCGTATGCGGTGAAGCCGGGACGATCGGTTTCGACGAGGAAGCCGCGTACGCGATCGTCTTCGTCTTCGACTTTGGCCCAGATGACGGCTACGTCGGCGATGGTGCCGGAGGTGATCCACATCTTTTCGCCGTTCAGGACGTACTCGTCGCCGACTTTGCGGGCGCGGGTGCGCATGCCGCCGGGGTTCGATCCGAAATCGGGCTCGGTGAGGCCGAAGCACCCGAGCTTTTCGCCTTTTGCCATCAGCGGCAGCCAGTAGTCTTTCTGTTCGTCGGAGCCGAAGGTATAGATGGGATACATGACGAGCGCTGACTGCACGCTGACGAAACTGCGCACGCCGGAGTCGCCGCGCTCGAACTCCTGCATGACGAGGCCGTATTCGACATTCGACATGCCGGCACAGCCGTAGCCGTGCAGGTTCGCGCCGAAGAAGCCTAGCTCTCCCATCTGAGGCACGAGTTCGCGCGGGAAGCGGCCTTCTCGGTTGCATTCTTCGATGATGGGGATGAGGTTGTCTTCGATGAACTGGCGCGCGGTGTCGCGCGAGAGGCGCTCGTCTTCGTTGAGGAGGGCGTCGAAGCCGATGAAGTCGACTCCCTTGAACTTAAAGGCCATTGTGAGAGATTGCTCCGTTCTAAGGCTGAAACTATTCAGACTAGCAGAGCGGGAAGACGGTGAGCAAAAAGCCCTTCCCGCTTTGTTGATTCTAGATGGCTTCGGTCGCTGAACGCAGCGGAATAGTAGGCGCGCGGACGACGAACTTTAGATTGCCAAACGAATTCCATTGAACTGCCAACGCGTCGCTGGTTGGAAGAAATTGCGGTAGGTAGCACGCACAACAGGTTCTCGTAGCGACAGTTGCCACACGCGCGAGGTGCAGGAAAAGAGAAGGGTCCTAGAGTAGCTGTCTCTCGGCACTTTTCTGTGGCAAGGAGGCAGGACGGTTTATTCGAAACTTCTGCATCTTGTATACAAACGATGTCCTCTTCATTCCCAGTCGTTCTGCCGCGCCATTGCGGCCACCCACCACCCAATTGCTTGCTTCGAGCGCACGGAGGATATGATCTCGTTCTAATTCTTCGAGGCCCGTTATTGGCGCATTGGATACCCTGCGGGCGCTGAACGGTTCCAATTCTGAAATTGGAGCGCGCAACACCGTGTGAGGAGAAAGAATCACAGCCCGTTCGATAAAATTCTGCAACTCGCGAACGTTTCCAGGCCAACGGTACCGGACGAGAGCGTCCATCGTCGCTGAAGGGATTTCGTCGATCCCTTTATTCATTCGTCGCGCATACAGTTGTACGAAATGCCGAACCAGCTCCGGAACGTCTTCAGTGCGCTGCCGTAATGCCGGAACGTGGATCGGAAATACCTTCAGTCGATAATAGAGGTCCTCCCGAAATGTCCCTTGCGCGACCATAGCAGCCAAATCGCGATGCGTGGCTGCGATCACGCGAACGTCAACCTTATGCGTGTAGTTGCTCCCTAGTCTTTCGAATTCCTGTTCCTGCAGGACTCGCAGCAATTTCGCTTGAAGCTCCAGAGGAATGTCGCCAACTTCATCAAGAAAGAGGGTCCCTTTGTTCGCGAGTTCAAAGCGTCCCGTCTTTTGCGCAATTGCTCCCGTGAATGCCCCTTTTTCGTGTCCAAATAATTCACTTTCGAGGAGCCCTAGAGGGATCGCGGCGCAATTCAATTTGACAAAGGCTCGTTCCCGGCGACCGCTCAGATTGTGAATAGCACGCGCAATAAGCTCTTTACCGGTTCCAGTCTCGCCCATGATCAGCACGCTCGAGCCCGTGGGGGCGACCACGGAGACCAGGTTCAACGCAGTCTTCAGAGCCGGACTGTCACCCACGATTGCGCCAAACTCTGCGCGGATTTCTTCTTCCAGATAACGTCTTTGTTTCGTCTCTTTGTCTCGGTCCTTTGTCGCCTTTTCGTACTCCAACGTGTTCTCAACTGCAATCGCTATCTGACGGGCCACTTGCTCAAGCATGATGACGTCGTCTTTCTCAAAAGCATTGTCCGAACGCCTACAGAGCATCAGAACGCCAACCACGCGATCACGGCCCAGGAGCGGAAGATAGCACCCCACGCTGAGGCCTTCCTCAATCACGCGCTTATAAAGAAGCTGGCCGTCAGGATTCCCATAAATTTCAGGATCCTCACGGACCTGTTCGAAGCTATCGATCCGAATGCTCTTGCCCTTTCGCAATACCTGACCCGAGATCGAACTATTCATCGGCACCAACGATCCCTCGCAGATGGGTCCTCTCGCGTCTGGATTGTGCAAGTTAGTGACGCGTAACTCGCCGCTCTCGGAGTCGGGTAGCAACAAGGCGGACACGTCACACTGCATTATCCTGAATAGATTTGTCGAAAGCACCTCAACCACTTGCCGGAGGTCCAACCTGGATGTCACGCTGCTTGTGATTTCCAGAAGCAATCGCAGGCGATCACGTTCATACCGCAACTTTTCTTCATTCAGATGGCGTTCAATCGCGATTCCTGCAATGTGGCCGGCATTCTCGATCAACTGCAGATCGGTAGCGTCAGGGCTACGCGCTTCACGATAATGAATGGCAAAGGTCCCGAGAACTTTACCATCGCTGGTAAACAAGGGCTGCGACCACACTGCACGAATTCCATACGGCAAGAGCAGATGACGATAATGATCCCAGATGGGGTCATTGAGGATATCGGTTACATAGACTGGCTTCTTTCGATAAACGGCTGTGCCGCAGGATCCACCTTTTGGACCAATAAGCATTGACCCCACGTGATCGCTGAATCCAACGAGGCTGGGAGCTGCCGCGCAGTGGAGTTGCTTTCCGTCATCATCAGGAAGCCAGATGGTGCACAACGTGCCGGCACCTCGAGATTCGACTACTCGGGCGATGATTGTCAGCACTTCTGACAGGGGAGATCCAGCAAGAATCAATTTGAGAATGTTAAGTACTGTTTCGTTTTCCATGGTGTGCCTTCTTCTGGGCGGGGTTGGCTCGAAGTTCCGGCAGCTTTCATAATAGGCGGTCATAGTTCGCACTGCGATGGAACCTGGCCCTATAGGCCGAACAAACGTAGCGATAGGTTTTGCCTTAGATGGTTCGGAGAACTACTCAGTGGCACCGGCCGTGACAGTGCGGAATGCGCATATGTAAGGTTACATTGGGGACTGCGTAACGTGTCAACCTGAGTATTAGACGTTACACAATGCGCAGATTCGAATCATGTGCGATTTACGTCGTGGCCTGTACATGTCGTGGTCTGTACATTAAGTCAGCAACGCAGAAGCAATCCTGTTGATTCATGGTAGTCGGTCACGCACCAAGGAGACGCTCTGAGATGTTGGTTGATCGCATGGGTGATACGGCGATACCACTTTCGAGGATTGCCGAGTGCGTTATGATGGTTGGCTGACTGCGGGGATACGAGAGCAGCGCTCAGTGAGTCAACCATGACGCAAGAAAAGACCTTCTTGTCGCGCATCCCAACTGTGGTGCAACGCTACGGTCTTGCGATTTTGTCAGTCTGCATTGCACTGGGCCTATCCAATTTTTTGTACTACCGTCATTTCGAGGGAATAGAGTTCCCTCTCTTCCTGCTTGCGGTCGCTGCAACCACCTGGTATGCAGGTACAGGGCCTTCCGTTCTTTCGCTGGTGCTGGCAAGTTTAGCCTTCAACTATTACTTCACGCCGCCTCTTTACAGCTTCTATGTTTCGGTTACTGACATTCCGTACTATGTCATGTTCGTCATCTTTGCCTCATTGATCGCCTGGTTTAGTGCTATCCGCCGGCGTGTTGAGGTCAATCTTTTACGGTCTCGCGACGAACTTCAAAGGGAAGTGGCAATTCGCACCCAACAGGCTAACCTGCTCAATCTCGCCCATGATCCCATCTTTGTCCGCGATATGAACGGTGTGATTACTTATTGGAACCGCGGCGCCGCAGAGTTGTACGGATGGGAGGCCGAACAGGCAATCGGACGACGTACGGACGACCTCTTGCGAACTGTCTTTCCAGGACCGCTCGAAGAGGTTCAAGCTGAGTTGTTAGGAACAGGGCGTTGGGAGGGCGAGCTTGAGAAGAAGAAAGCCGATGGAACCGCAGTCTTGGTGGCGAGCCGATGGTCGTTGCAGCGAGGGGAGCACGAGAGCCCTATAGCGATTCTGCAAAGTGAAAATGACATTACCGAACGCAGGCGGCGCGAGGACGAAATCCGCAGTCTGAACTCGGAACTGGCGCGGCGCTCCACGGAACTTACGTCTATCAACAAGGAGCTGGAGGCCTTCGCATATTCGGTATCCCATGACTTACGTGCCCCCCTTCGCCACA
Source organism: Alloacidobacterium dinghuense (assembly GCF_014274465.1). Taxonomy (NCBI): domain Bacteria; kingdom Pseudomonadati; phylum Acidobacteriota; class Terriglobia; order Terriglobales; family Acidobacteriaceae; genus Alloacidobacterium; species Alloacidobacterium dinghuense. The sequence continues at coordinate 954,011 of NZ_CP060394.1, forward strand.
TGGTCGGCTATACAGAGTTGCTACAAAAGAATGCGTTCACAGCCATGGATGACAAGGGCCGCCGGTATATGACGATGATCCTTGAAGCGGCGAAGCGAATGGGCGTGCTGATTGATGATCTGTTGTCCTACTCGCGCATCGGACGGGTCGAGACGCGCGAGACAATGGTGAGCCTGGAACAGCTCATAAAAGAAGTTCAGGCCGAAGTATGGCAGGAAATGGAAGGACGGAACGTGACGTGGAAGGTTGGGCCGCTGCCGGAACTGTATGGGGACAGGTCGATGTTGAAACTCGTTTTTGTTAATCTCATCTCCAATGCCATCAAGTTCACCCGTAAATGCTCGCAGCCCGAAATTGAAGTTGGATATACCAACAAGCAGGCGGGCAGGGTAATCGTGTTTGTCAAAGACAATGGAGTCGGCTTTGACATGAAGTACGTTGACAAATTGTTCGGAGTGTTTCAACGTCTTCATCGGACGGATGAATTTGAAGGGACCGGGATCGGATTGGCGACAGTTCAGCGTATTATTCATCGTCACGGCGGCCAGGTCTGGGCAGAAGGACAGGTTGGAGCCGGTGCAAGTTTTTATCTTTCATTACCAAAGCCGTAGGAGCAGGAAATCATGACTGACATAGGCCGTATTTTGCTGGTGGAGGACGATCCGAAAGACGTGGAACTCACCATGACTGCGCTGGAGGAATATAACCTCAGCAATGAAGTAGTGGTTGCAAACGACGGCGAGGAAGCTTTGGATTACCTCTACTACCGGGGAAAATTCCAACGGCGTAGCGGTGACAATCCCGCGGTTCTGCTACTCGATTTGAAATTGCCAAAGGTTGATGGCCTGGAAGTGCTCGAGAAGATCAAATCGGATGAGAAGTTAAGAATGATTCCTGTAGTTGTGCTTACTTCTTCGCGGGAGGAACGCGATATGGTGGCCAGCTACAAACTCGGCGTGAACGCTTATGTTGTAAAGCCGGTAGATTTCCATGAGTTTGTGAATGCCATCAAGGAACTTGGCGTGTTTTGGGCGGTCATCAACGAGCCACCGCCCGGAAGCGTTAGAAAGAAATAAGACATCCAGTGTTGAAATCGATCACGTTTGCTTACAGCCTTGAAGTGATTGGAATCAGCTAGAGACCATACGATTGCGAATTCTCTATCTTGAAGACGAACCGAAGGACGCTGAGCTTGTTCAGGCAAGCATGGAAGTCGAAGATATTGTCTGCGACTTGACGCTGGTAGACACTGAAGCCGATTTCTTGCGATCTCTTAAACAGGGGGGTGGATTTGATCTTATTCTGGCGGACTACACACTCCCATCGTTCGATGGCATTTCTGCTCTAAAAATTGCGCAGGATATTTGTCCGGACGTTCCATTCATCTTTGTCTCTGGGACCCTGGTCGAAGAAGTTGGAATCGAGGCCCTTAAGCAGGGTGCAACAGATTATGTTTCTAAGACACGCCTGTCGAGGATTGCGCCCTCGGTGCGTCGGGCACTGCGTGAAGCAGATGAGCGATCCCAGCGCAAGGTGGCTGAGGAAGCGCTACAACGAAGCGAGGCCTATTTAGCGGAAGCCCAGAGACTCAGTCATACAGGTAGCTTTAGCTGGAAGGTGTTGAGCGGCGAGATTTATTGGTCCGAGGAGACATTTCGGATCTTCGGATTTGAGCAAGATGTTCGACCTTCGCTTGAACGAATACTGCAGCAAACTCATCCTGCAGACAGGGAACACCACCGCCTGGTTCTTGAATCTGCGGCCAAGGAAAAGAAGGATTTCGATTTTGAACATCGCCTGCTGATGGCTGATGCTTCTGTGAAGCACATCCACGTGGTAGGGCATAGGTCCAAGCAAACCGTATCGGGTGAGCTGGAATTCGTCGGGGCGGTGACGGACATTACAGAGCGCAAACGAACGGAGGCAGAGCTTCGGAATGCTCTTGATGAAATTGGGAAATTGCAGGAGCGGCTCTACAAAGAAAACATCGCGCTGCGAGAAGAAATCGATAAGACTTTCATGTTTGAGGAGATCGTGGGTGAGTCGCCAGCGTTGCGCACTGCCCTTGCCCAGGTCTCCAAAGTTGCCCCCACGGATGCCACCGTCCTGATCACTGGTGAAACCGGCACAGGGAAGGAGCTTTTCGCTCGTGCTATCCACAAACGATCCAAGCGCTCCTCGAGAGCTTTTGTGAATGTGAACTGTGCGGCGATCCCTACATCTTTGATTGCTTCTGAGTTGTTCGGCCACGAGAAGGGGGCGTTTACCGGGGCTCTGCAACGACGTCTCGGACGGTTTGAACTCGCTGAAGGTGGCACAATCTTTCTCGATGAAGTTGGCGAACTCCCACTGGAAACCCAGATTACTCTCCTTCGGGTTTTGCAAGAGCGGGAGTTTGAGCGAGTCGGAGGGACGCAGACAGTTCGTGCAGACGTGCGGGTGATCGCGGCAACCAATCGCAATTTACAGTCGGCTATCGCTTCCGGCGCTTTCAGGAGTGACCTGTTCTATCGCCTAAACGTATTTCCTTTGCAGATTCCTCCGCTTCGTGAAAGGGAAGAGGATATCCCTTTACTAGTTGAATATTTCATCGATCGATATGCGAGAAAGGCAAATAAGAAGATACGGACGATCGAGAAAAGGACGCTGGACCTTCTGCAATCCTATTCCTGGCCGGGTAATATCCGTGAACTGCAGAACGTTATCGAGCGGTCGATTGTCCTCTGCGAGACTGATACCTTTTCCATGGAGCAAGGCTGGCTTTGCCCGACATCATCATCCCAACTGGATCGGGACCTGCCGAACTACTCCCTTACGAGACATTCAGCGGAGGAGGAGCGGAAAATAATCGAAGCGGCCTTAGCCCAGACCCGAGGCCGAATCTCCGGTCCTGATGGGGCTGCGGCTCAGCTTGGAATGCCTGCTTCCACCCTGGAATCGAAAATCCGAGCTCTGAAAATCAACAAACATCAGTTCAAAACTGCCTGAACGCCCCCGTCTAACACTGGTCGCAAATTCACAAACTTCGCGAATTCGCGAACTTCGTGACCGTGTCGTTACGTGCAACATACCTATTTTCAAATAATTAGATCTGGCATCAAGATTGCTTGAATTAAGTCGAGTTTTGGAGAGTCATGCTGAAAATTCAGCGGTCATCGAACGGTGGCGTTGTGTTCGCACTAATTGGTCAGGTCGAGATCGAGCACGTGGCTGAGTTACAGCGACTCTTCAGTCTTGAAGACGCTAAAGATCGCATTGCTCTAGACCTGAAAGACGTGACCCTGGTTGATCGCAGCGCGGTGAAGTTTCTATCAGAGTGTGAAGCAGACAGCATAACGCTTAAGAGTTGCCCACCGTACATACGTGAGTGGATTGACCAAGAGAAGAAAAAAAGTACCCAAGAGTGAGGAGCAATATCATGCATTTCGAAGACGCATGCCAAGTTGATACAGAGTCGGCTTCTGGTTTTCAGGAAGATTTCAGTCAGGCCAAGGGAACCTCGAACCAGATTCGCACTACCGACGATTTGGGAACAGCATTCTCACGCATCGGGCAAGAGATACAAGTGGGATCTCAGGTTCGGTTTCGGATCGTATTGGAAGGGCGGACACGCCCCCTGCATCCAGTGGTCTATGATCACGCCTACACGATCGGACGCGAGGCTCTGCTCAATGCATTCCGTCACTCTGAGGCGACACGTGTTGACCTTCACCTTGAGCACACGCCGGCCAGGCTATGCATGACCATTCGGGACAATGGGAGGGGCATATCGGGTGACCAGCTGTGCACGGGTTGCAATGGTCTTTCCTGGATAAAAAATCTCGCGGAACGAATGGGTGGAAGACTCAAGTTGCTCAGCCGCGCTAAGGCTGGAACTGAAGTCCTATTATCAATACCCGGTCACTTAGCCTTTGCCGCAGAGATAACGGTTCGTCGGAAATTGGCGGCTGCCTGAGGAGAACTTAAACCCTTTCGCTGCCTAAAGAAGTCGCAACTCTTGAGGCACGGCTTCGAGAGTGCTTTATGATTCGCGATTCCGGAGGAAACGGCTGACGCCGTTGAGCCATTTGCGCGGGGCGCGTGGATTTTCTTCAAAGGCAATGTTGCCAGGAATGTTGAGTTCTACCTCCGTTCCAGCGTCATGGCGGCTCATGACCTTGAATTTCGCGCCAATCCTCCCTGCTCGTTCCCGCATGCCTACCAGGCCCCAGTGCCCGTCGCGCCCTGCGCCGACAACTTTAGGGTCGATTCCACGGCCATCATCACGGATTACCATTCGCAAGTGATCCGCGGAGTAATCGAGCAGTACCTCAATTTTCCTGGCCTGAGCATGCCGGAAGGCGTTTACTAAGGCCTCCCGGCCAATGCTGTAAACGTCGTCACGGATGACGGACCGCAACGGGATCGATCGTCCATCTACGGCCACATGAAAATCAACCCCATCTTGTATACCCAGCTGCTGCGGAATGAGTGAAAGGGAAGTGCTGAGATCACGCGGGTTGTCGATGGACGATCGCAGTCCGCGAACCGCGCCGCGGCCTTCTTCGATGAGAGGTCCCATCAATTGCATAATCCGGCTCATTGTCGTCCGTGCAGGTGACTCCTGCGGCAATTGATCCATTGCCACATGAAGTTGCATCGAGACACTGAGCAGGCCTTGCAGAAGGGTGTCATGTAAATCCTGAGCGATGCGTGTTCGTTCAGCTAGTCGCTCTTCATAGCGCACATTGAACAGCCGCGCTAACTGGCGCATCCGCAGCGAGTACACCAGTAACGCTGCCAGCCCTGAGCAGAGTACACAGGACAATCGAAACCACCATCTTTCCCAAATGGTCGGCTCAATTTCGAAACCGACCGTCATATCCGAGCCATTCCAGAGGCCGTCGCTGTTGGAAGCCATCACGTGAAATCGGTATGGATGTGCGCCGAGATTGCCGTACGTTGCTTCCCGATTCGTGGTTGGTTCACTCCATCCGTGATCGAAACCTTCGAGCCAGTAGCGATACCGGACTCGTTCAGAATTGGCCAAACTCAGTCCTACATATCGAAATGTCGCTCTCTGCGTGTTAGGCGGAAAGCGTATGTTTCCTCCGGTGTCGATCGGATTGCCATCCGCAAAAATTGCCTCGATATGGACGAGAGCCGGAGCGGAATCGACACTCGCGCGTGCAGGGTTCGCCACAGAAATACCGCGGTTTGTAGACAGCCAAATATTTCCTTGCGGATCTGTGGCAATCGACCTGCTTCGCTTTACGCCTTCCGTGCCCAACAATCCATCTTCTAGTCCATATCCCCGGACGTCTGTTTTGTTCAGAGTAGCTTGTATCAGACTGCTGCGTTTGACTCGCAACACGTGACTGGCAGTTGTTATCCAAAGCCATCCGTTTCTATCTTCTGCCATTCCGAATACGGGCTCTTGCAGAGATTCTGGAACGCCTCGAGGCACCTTGATTTGATCGCCAGCAAGGAAGGCGAGGCCGGCGGCGGTTCCGATCCACAAGACGTCATTCGAATCACGTAGGAGACAGTTCACATCTGAAGAAGGCAAACCGTCGTGATCCGTGTAGGTCTTCCAGCCTGCGGCTGTCTTAGCACTGAGTCCCTTCGGCGTGCCAAACCACATTGTTCCTTCGCCGCCCTCTTCAATCGAGGACACCGTGTCGGATGCCAAACCGTTCGCAACTGTATAGGTCGTGAAATGTCCGTCCCGTAATTCGCTAACGCCGCCACTTAGCGTTCCTGACCATATTGTGCCGTCCTGATTCTCATGCACGGCATAGACGCTGTCTTGAGCAAGGCCATCCGCCTTCGTATAGGTTTTCGTAGATAACGAACCATGGTTATAGAGAAGATGCGTTAGTCCGCCTCGCTGTCGACCAATCCACAAGTCGCCCTTCCGGCCTGCGAGGGAATAGACTACATCCTTACTCAAGCCCTCGTTGGACACACTTTCGGTCTTTCCATCCTTCAGCCAGTGCAGTCCGCCTTCGAAGGGGGCAAACCATGTCCGTCCTTCTTGGTCGACGTAGATGGGGCCAGCACCCGCTGACTGTTTTTCCCCTACCGAATAACTAACGAATGCGCTGTCGCGCAGACGCTCAATGTCGCCTGATCTTCCTACCCAGAGGTTCCCCTCTCTATCTTCAAACAAGGCGGTAACTGGCGCGTCGATCCCGCGGCCATCTTTGTACCGCGAAACTTCATCTCCGTTGACTCGGAATAGTCCTTCCGAGGTCCCCAGCCAGATGTTTGCGTCACGATCGCGGATCATGGCGAATACCGTGGAGTGACGGATTGAGGAGGGAACTCCGGTCTGCGTGAGGTTCGCCCCATTCGACTGGAAAACACCTTTCTCGGTTCCGATCCACAACTCCCCATTCTCCAAAGGCAACAAGCAGGTAATCTTGGGGCTGAGCCGTTCACTCCCTACGGCCGAAACCTGGCCGCCGCGCATAGTGAACAGTCCCTTATCCTGCGTCCCCAGCCAGATCTGCCCATCTGCATTTTCAGCGATAGATATGACCGCGGAGTTAGGTTGTGTCACATGATGAGTAGCGAGACTGGTAGCCCAACTGAAACGGCTGGAAAGTTCGTCCCCCGGAGGGATAGTGTTGGTCGCTAAAGGCGCCTGCTTTGGGGTTGGTGACCGAACGATCTCGAATCTTCCGTCGTATGAGAGCGGGCCGTAGGTTAGCGACGAGAGTAAAACTGAGCCATTCTGCTTCTTGCCGATAGCGGTGATTCCATATTCGGCCTGGTCCCGGCCCAACTCAAACTTTCCGTCATGGAGCCGCAACACTCTGGTGCTTTGCAGCAAGACCCACAGATCTCCCGCAGCGTCCGTTACGAGTCCCTGAACCGAGCCAATAGGAAACGACTCTGGTGTCGCTTGCTGGAATACGCGAAAGTTAAGGCCATCGAAGCGAATCAGGCCCTTATCTGTGCCGATCCAAAGATAACCATCACGAGTTTGCGCAATCGCAGATATCTTCCCGCCGGGGAAGTCTCTCTTTTCCCCCCACTCGTCGTGAGAGTACTGCGAGATCGTCCGGTGCGGATCCAGTGCGTGTGCCGGCGTACCAGCACACAACACGAGGAGTGTGGCGATGGCCCACCCAAAGAGCCTATGCTTGCCAAGGCGAACATCACGGTAGGTACTCGAACTTTTCAATGACGAGCTCACTGCCTTTTTCGGCCGGATACTTATCGCTTGCAACCACATACAGCATAAACTCAAGCAACTCCTGGCCGGGAGAAGGAACTCCGGATGTAAAGACATGCTCGTATACAACAGGCGCCGATGCTTGCGTGGAAGAACCGCGAACCGTCTTGAAGCTCGCCCGCCCAGGTTCCCACAGCAGCGTATGAGTCAATGTTCCCGAAGGGGCGGTAAATTGCGCTACATTTCCAGGCACATAAAAAGGCTGGATGCCATACTGGGCGTTGTACTTGCTCGTTGCATCACCCCAACGACCGAGTTCAATATCCATTTCGCGGTAATGCTGGTCTCCTCCTGAGGGATCGAAAGTGTGCATACTCATGACGGCGGCGGTTTCCAAGTGGGACGTATCGCGTACTACGAAGCGGTACGTTCCATAGCCCAGACTGCGCGTCAGAATAAGGTGTGCGCAGGTCCATTTGCCGGATTTCTTCATAATCCGCAGATGCAGGGCCCCTTGTGCATCAGACCAAACGTTATCGGCGTCATACAGATTGTTCAGGCCGCCTCTGACCGCCTGAGACGTTTGAATGTTCCAGTCGTATCCGCTGAAGTGGAGCGGCACGGTCGGCAATAGTGCCAGGGAGCCGATGCCCTTGACGATCTTTACCAGGGCCACAGAACCACCTTGGATGGGCTGCAGGTCCAGAGTTGGCGATGGATGATAGCCGGGATCCACCAACAGCGCGGCATACTCAAATCCGAGATGAGTTTCGGTGCTCCAAGTTGAGTCCGATTGAATTGGGATAAAGGGATGGTCAGGCCACGGTTGAACCCACCACGGTCCGCTGTGTGCATAGATGACGATCTGCTGTCCCGGACGCGCGCCACTGACGCGGCCCGCAATGGTATCGACTCTTTCACGGCCACCTTGAGCCGCAGGCGGAATCTTGGAGAACTCAATCGCAGGCCCAGTCTCAACTTGGCGCGATGGGCAACCAGTCAGCACAATGCAGATCGCAAGGAGTGCCTCGGTCGACACCACCCAACGTCTTTGATTCATACTGCCCTCCCACAGCCAAGTTCTCGAACCACGATCAAGCCAATCTTCTCCAACAGCAAGGCCGCGCTTAGACGAGATCCAACTTTCGCGCAAAGACGTTCAATTCATTAAAGATCCTGATACACGCTGTGTGGTTGATATTTTTCTCTCGTAGCCAGTCCTTGGCACAGTTCTACACCAGTGTGAGAGGAAACATAGACCTGCAGGTAGATTGGAGTAAGTGAAGTCTTGGAGGCAAGCCGTAGAAGGTTGACTCTACTCGGTCTCGGTCATGAGGGAGGGCGGCAGAATCAACCGGTAACGAGGAGTTTCCGGCCTGCCCTGGAATGAGCAGGCCGGTTTCATCTCAAAAGATGATCTTTGCTCCAAGCTGCGTGTTGAATGGTTCACCGGGGCCGATTCCTGGAGCCCCGTTGTAGTCACCAATTGTGTCAGAGACTATGCCGAGGCCCGAACCAACGGTATTGGAAGGCGGAGCAAAGTTCTTTCGGTTGAAGAGATTGAAGGTCTCGACACGAATCTGCACCTTGACCCGTTCGCCGATGCTCCCCGTCTTGAATACGGAGAAGTCAACATCCTCGAATCCGGGACCAAAGAGCTGGTTCCGCCTGGACGTGCCGACAAATGTTCCTGAAGGCCCGTCTGTGAATGCGTTCGGGTTGATCCAGGTGACCTGCTTGTTGGCGAACGAATGACTCACACCTGCGTACGGATCGGAGATGACCTGTGTGGCACGCTGGAATCCTTCGCCTGTTCCCGAGTTGTCACTAGAACTGTACACGGTGAATGGTGTCCCACCGTGAAGTGAGATAAGGCTATTCAGCTGCCATCCATGCGTCAACCAATGCGGCCCGGTGGATGAACCCGGTACCTCATAGGTCACATATGTACTGAACGTATTTCTGACGTCATAGTCGCTGTTGCCGTAATCACCCCTAATGTTCGTGCTGTCTTGCGGAAGGACGTTGCGCCATTGCGTCCCTTCATCCAGGCTGTGGCTCCACGTGTAGGATGCCTGGGTGCTGAGTCCATGCCAGCTCTGGATGCGCAATACCGCCTGCAGTGAGTTGTAATTTGAGTCGCCAACGCTGGCTGCTTCGTTGATGGCTCCATAAACCGGGAACGCAGCAGCATAGGGACGGCTGATTTGTTGTGTGTAAGGGTCTACGTTCGATCCCGCAGCGTTGAGAGCCGGTTGATTGATGTCGCGCAGCAGGATCAGCTTTCTGCCGGTGGCACCGACATAGCCGAGTTGTGCAACCACCTTCGAACCAAAGCCTTTCTGGATGTTCAGGCTGTAGTTCACGTCGTGCGGGTTGCGAAGATTCTGGTTGACGGAAAAAAGCCCGCAAGGGCTGACGTTGCTTGGCGTAACCACGCACCCAGTCGCGGGATCTGCTGCGATCGGCGCCAGCAATTGACCGGGCACGTATGGTATTTGTGTTTGTGCGAATGGACTCGAAAGCGTCAGGACGGGGCTCGGTCCGGCTGGATTTCCCTGAAGGCCAACGGCACCGCCATTGCCGGGGTTTTGCGATAGGAAGATGTTCAGGTTTGGCGTATCGAAGAAGAGCCCGACGCCACCGCGAATCACGATATTGCTGGGTTCTGTCGGCTGCCATGCGAACCCAACGCGCGGGCTGACACTGGTATAAATCGCCGGGTAGACCGAGCCGATCCCCGCTCCCTGAAAGACGATGCCGCCCTTGCTGGGAACGAATACCGATAGATCCTTATTGCCATTATGCAAAGGACCTTCGTAATCGTAGCGGATGCCGTAGTTCAGGTTTAGCCTGTGCGAAAGCTGCCAAGCGTCCTGACCGAAGAGGGAGAAGGTGTTAACAAATACCTGCCGCTCTGGATCTCCACGAGCGATGGTGCCTTTATACAAATAGCCGCCGAGAAAATCGGCAAGGATGAGTGTATTGGGATCTGCGTTCAGGTCGCTTGGGGTGGGATTGGTAGCCCACGGTCCCTGCGTTCCGGAAAAGGTAAACGAGCCACGCTCATCTGTGTGATAGAACTCATCGAGCTGTACCTGGCGGAATTCTCCACCAAAGCGGAACTGATGTGCTCCGACTGTCCACGAAAGTGCGTCCGTTAGATGTCCTGTGATATCGTTGCGGCCGAGCGGAGGAGTGACACCGATTTCTCCCAGCTGAGACGAGGGCGTCGAGGACGCGCCGAGTCTGATATTCGGAGCACCAAAGATAGGCGCGCCAGTATTGAAGCCGAGTGAGATCGGGTCGAAGTCAGTATTGAGATCGAGGAAGACCTGGTTGAAATAATTTACGCCGACCAGGACCTGGTTGGTGATCGAAGGCGACAATTGAGAGTTCACAACGATCGCGTAGTTCTGAATGTGTGTGGGCGCAGTCTGGTAATACCAGAGCAGGTCCGAGCCAGCTGGAGCTGCAGAGTTTCCTTCGCCCGAAAACCAGTGGAATGAAAGGCTGTTGTGATCGTTGATATTGTAGTCGAGCTTGAACAGGCCGTTGTAGCTGTAGCCATTTTCAGGGTCAGAGCTGGCATAGTTGTTGGGAGCTGCCGGGCCAGTCAGCGCACTTGCCGGCCACATGGTGTTCAGCAAGTTTTGCGTTGCGCTATTGATGGGTACATTGTGTTCGGTGAGCAGAGCTTCAGCCAGTGCCTGATAAGCGGTGGATGGCTGGGTGGACCGGCCTGAGAGTCCGATTACAAAATCCTGCTTCTCAAAGGCGCCAAAGAAAAATAGCTTGTCGCGAAGAATGGGCCCGCCAACGGAGCCGCCGACATTGTAGTTACGGACCTTTTGCTTAGTGTCTTGAAACGGAGAGCCCGCTCCAAAAAATTCATTTCTATTGAAGTAGTAGGCCGTACCGTGAAACAGGTTGGTGCCAGATTTAAGGCCCAGATTGACAGTGCCACCTGGGTTGCGTCCCGCTTCAGGAGCGGATTGCGTCTGGACAGAAAAGGACTCGATCGCGTCGATCGGCAGGATGACGCCGGCAATACCCGACACACCGCTCTGGTTTACGGCAGGAATGTTGTGCCAGGCGTCGTTGTTATCTACGCCATCAATCTGCCAGTTGATCTGATTGGCGCGCGTGCCGTTCAGCGATCCGTCCGTGCCGTTTGCTGAATAGCCGGCAAATCCAGGCGTGAGGGCGATGAGTTGGGTGAAGTCTCTGGCGTTCAGCGGAACATCCTGCATCGATCTTGCTGCGATGGTGCTGGTCTGCGTGGGTGAGGTCGTTTCCAGCGCCAGCGCAGAAGCCATTACCTCCACTGTTGTGTTGGCTGATGCGGGCGAAACTTTTACCGGAAGGTTATAAACAGCTCCTGCCGATACGGGAACGTTGGTTGTCTTGACAGTTTGAAAACCTACTGCGGAGACAGTAATGGTGTAGCTGCCAAGCGGTATGTCCTCAAAAGTAAATTCACCTGCGCTGGAAGATACGGTTTGATGCAGCTGTCTAGTGTCATTATTGACGGCCTGTACATTGGCGCCGGAAACCGCTGCCCCAGAACTGTCCGTCACGATGCCATTGATTCCACCACGAAATGTTTGAGCGTTGCCCGGTAGTATCCACAGCGCCCATGCGGCCATAATGATGGCAAGGCACTGCAGCCATCGCGTCATTCGGATTAGCATTTGACCTCCAGTAAAGATCGTTCTAAGTAAAAATAAAGATTCACTCGTCCATCCTGAGCGATATAGGCTCGCTCTAGATGATCTGGTTCAGGGAATTCCTCGGAAGAAACTAGAACATACAAGAAGCTGTGATTCGGAAACGATGAAGGCGCTTCCCAGCGTGATGTGTCTCGTTCTGGGCAGAACGAAGATAGGGAATTACTGAGACTTCGATGTACGAGAAATCGGGCATCTTGTTCCAATACCTTATGAAAGAGTCAAGAACAAACGGTGCGATCAGCAACAAAGGTACGCGTTGCCACGATTTAGGACAGCGGAGTTTCCAGATTTCATTTACAAAAATGAAATATTGCCCCTTACAGTATCGTAGTCCGCTCGTTTACGCAATAAAAAGTCGATCCAATCGTGCCATACTCACGCCGATGCCCCTGCGTTGCGATTCTGGAGGCAGGTGTTAAAGATCGTCTTGAGATTGAGCACAGGAGGGATTAGTCATTGCTGCGATGGCGCATACGACCAGGAACATTGCGAGGTTGTATCTCATCTGAAATCTATCCTGAAATTGCTGACGATACTTTCAGCACAAGGCCGATGAAAGTCAGCGCTTCATCGTGATCTCCGAACCGTAAAGTGGCAGAAGCGGATGACGAACGACTGCCCGAAACTCGTAAGCGCCTTTTGGATCCAGCCCTTCCACTTGCGCCTTAAATGGACCGGGTTTCGAGATGGTCTGTGCAGGCGTCGCAATCCATGCGGATGAACGAGAATTGACATCTTCACCCAGGATCGGCCGGTATTCGAAACCAACTTCCAGCGAAGATCTGTCGCCCATGTCGAGCACCTCGCCTTCAAGTATTTCCTGCTGACCAGACAGCTCCGGAGTCGATGCGTTGGTCTGCACACGCGGCGGTGTAAGAGCCGGCTGAATATTCGTGATTTTGAGAACAGCCGGATTGGGCCAGCGGAAATTGTCTTGCAGACGCTGTGCCTGCATTACCCGTACGTGAAGGCCATCGTTCTCCTGATGCCAATTCGACTTGGGCGTTATCTCGGGGTGGTATTCCACGACCTCATCGTTCTGGCCCAAGACGCTTACCTCTGTTTTATCGGTCGCACGAACCGAGTGAAGTGTGAACTCTCTCCATGTCGCGCGAGGCCATGGAGTGTCGGATTCGACGATAGCGTAGAGTGCGCTGTTGTCTTTCTTTTTGGTAAACCAGATATCGCCTTCGTTCGTGATGACCCAGGGACGCACTGCATAAATCGCATCCGAATTGACGAACATCCAGAGCGCGATTTCACGCAAACGTTCTTCCTCCTCGATGGGAAGTTCACCATTCGGCTTGGGTCCCACGTTCAGCAGAAAGTTCCCGCCCTTCGCGCGCGTCTGTATTAACAGCCGGATTAATTCACCTCCTGATTTGTAATGTTCATTTTGAGGCTGATACTGCCATGCTGTACCCATGGTCATGCATGTTTCCCATGCTCCCGGCAGCGGCATGCCCGGGACGGTAAGTTCGGGCGTCTTGATAGCTCCCCGCGTCACGACAATGTCAGGATCCAGCTTCCATGCCAGGTCGCGGAGACCAACAGCCTCGCCGTCAAGAAAAAGCGCGTCGATCTTGCCATAGTGCGTCAGCAACTCCTGGAGTTGGGCTTGGTCATATTGCATAAGCCCGGGATTGTTGCGCGGCTGAACATCCGGGACGGAGCGCTCGATTGTCTTACCGTTCTGATGCAGCCACCAGAAGTCATCCGGTGAATAATAGACGCCTGCAGCTATCCCCTGCGCACGAAAGGCGTCAAAGATTTCCTTCGCTATATCGCGATGGAAGGGCGTATTCATAATGCCGAATGGTGTCGTTCTTGTATCGAACATGGCAAAACCCGAATGATGTTTCGTGGTGAACATCACATACCGCACCCCGGCCAGATGTGCGAGACGCGCCCAATCCACTGGATTAAACCGATCGGGATCGAAGGATTTTGGCAAGTCGTTAAAGAAGCGATTCGTGTATTCCGGCGATGCGCCTACGAGCGAGTGACTGATGACGACACCAAGCTGACTGTCAACGCTCCAATGAATAAACAGTCCGAAACCCTGGTCCCGAAACCATTCCAGCCTCTCCTGTTTGTTCAATGAACCTTGTTCCGGATCATCTGCGCCTGCTGAAACCGACAGATTGGTGATCAAAAACATGAGACATAAGCAAAACGGATAGAAGAGAGAACGGATTCTTGGCATTGATATCACGCTCCTGCACTAGGGTTCCTTCCAAGCAGTTTTTCCACTGATAACCATAAATGAAATCGTTACTTCATGAATGAAATGGGTGTTCAACTCCGTGACGTCAGACCGACCCATTGTTCTCACCATGGCGGCGCTCCGTTAATCCTTGAAAAGTTCGCACGACAATATGACGTTATAATGTCATAGTGAATATAGAACAAATCGCCACCCATGAAAAATTATCCACCGCGCCACGCTTCTCAGAAGCGGCGCGGTTTTGGTTTCGGCTGGGCCTGATCAGTTTCGGCGGGACGGCAGCACACATCGCCATCATGCACGACGATCTCGTGGAACGTAGAAGGTGGATCGACAACGAGGATTTCTTTCATGCGCTGGGACATTGCATGATTCTTCCAGGCCCGGAAGCACAGCAACTTGCCATCTATCTCGGCTGGAGACTGAACGGAATAAAAGGGGGCATAGTCGCGGGCGCATTATTTGTTCTTCCATCCATGTTTGTGCTGCTGGCTCTGAGCATCGTGTATGCCCGGTTTGGCAGTCTGCCCTGGATCGCTGCCATGTTCAGCGGCCTGAGGCCTGCGGTACTGGCTCTTGTCCTGCTCGCCTTGATTCGGCTCGCGAGGGGTTCCCTGATTGAGCCGTTGCAGTGGGCCGTTGCAGGTGGGGCCTTCATAGCAATGTGCTGGCTGCATATTTCGATCCCCTTCGTGATGGCCGCAGCCATTGCCCTGGGATTCATTCTATCGAGGTACCGTCGCGATTCTGGGCCACCCTCGTTGCCGGGCCGCGAAGCGTCGAACGTGAACCCAGCTGTGCGAAAGCAGCATCTCGTATCGTTTGCAAAGATCACCGCAGCTGGACTGGGAATATGGCTCGCACCATTCCTTGCACTCTCGTTGTTCGCGCGAGACTTTCCCTTTTGGGACCAACTCGGTCTGTTCTTTACGCGCAGCGCTTTCGTTACAGTTGGAGGTTCGTACACGGTCATCCCCTACGTAGCTCACGCGGCGGTATCCAAGTATCACTGGCTGAGTGAATCTCAGATGCTCGATGGTTTTGCTCTTGCGGAGACTACGCCGGGTCCGCTCATTATTGTCGTGGCCTTCGTCGGATTCATGGCTGGCTTTCGCCACTTCCATGGTTCGATCATCATGGGTATCGTGGCCCTTCTCCTGACGACTCTCTACACCTTTCTGCCATGTTTTCTCTTCGTATTCGCCGGTGTCCCTTTTATCGACTGGACGCAAAACAACCGGAGTATGAAAGCTGTGCTGAGTCTTGTTATCGCGGTCGTGTTTGCCGCCATGGTTGATCTCGCCTTGTTTCTTGCTCGTGGCGTTCTTTTTCCCGCCGGGACATGCAGCTTCGCAAAAGTCGATTGGATCGCGGTCGCGGCAGTTGGACTGTCGCTCTTTCTCCTTGGAATGCTCAAGACAAAGGTCGGTGCTGTGATCGTATTAAGCCTGGCATTCGGAATCGCACGCTGGCTGATTCGCCTATAGTTCTTCGATGGGTTATCGGCATTTCTGGAGCGTCTGATGTACTACAGAGCGAGGCGGACAGCTTACTCTGAATGTATGACCGAAAATGAGAAGACGATTCGCGTTGGGTTAATTGGCTACGGTTTTGCCGGGAAGACTTTCCATGCTCCACTGATCCAGTCAGTGCCCGGGCTGGCGCTGACCGTAATCGGGTCGAGTAAACGAGAGATCCTGAAGGCAGAGTATCCTGATGTCCTCGTTTGTTCCGCCGACGAAGTGCCTACCCATCCGAATGTCGATCTGGTCGTGATTGCCAGCCCCAATGAAAGCCATTTTCCTCTCGCGGCCGCCGCTCTACGCGCAGGAAAGGATGTCGTCGTCGATAAACCCTTTACCGTGACCCTTGCAGAAGCTCGTTCACTCGCAGAAATTTCAGAGAAACACAACAGAATTCTGTCTGTCTTTCATAATCGGAGATGGGACAGCGAGATTCTTGCGACAAAGGCAATTTTAGAAACAGGTGTGCTCGGCGAAATATCTCACTATGAGTCACACATCGATCGTTTTCGCCCGCTCGTGCGTCAACGCTGGCGGGAGGATCCCGGTCCAGGCGCAGGGTTGTGGTTCGATCTTGGACCTCACCTCGTCGATCAGGCACTGCTTCTCTTTGGGCTTCCGCATGCAGTGAATGCCAGCTTTGGAATCCTACGCAAGGGAGGAAGGACGGATGACTGGGCCCACGTACAGCTTATCTACGATCACATGCGGGTCGTCCTGCATGCCTCGTTGCTGGCGTCGGGCGGCGTTCCGCGCTCTGTGCTTCACGGCACCCGGGGGAGTTGGGCTAAGTTCGGCGCTGATGTGCAGGAGCGGCAGTTGATGAACGGCATGCTCCCTGACGATCCGGCATTCGGTCATGACCCCAGTCCCAGCATCGTGTACGACAGTGCAACTGGCACGCAAACGAAAGTACCGTCGCCAACGGGCAACCAGCGAGGATACTACTCCGGCATCAGAGACTCCATTCTTGGCAAATGCCCGGTTCCCGTTCCTGTAAAGGATGCTGTCGCTGGCATGGCCATTCTGGAGACGTCCTTTGAGTCGGGAGCCCGCGGTCAAGTGCTGCCCGTTCCGCTGACTTCAGACGAACGCTCGGAATGGAAATAGCCTAATCTGCTGTTACCAGTTTGATCGCCTGCACGCATTGAGATTTCATGCCTGATTTCCTGGCTACGGCTGGATGCCACAGTCGATCGCTGGAACACTGGATTATTACAACGACCTCGGAGCCGATTGATCTTATGGGAAATGCAAATCGTAGCGGGATCTGGTCACGCCGGAACTTCATCAAGGCGGCAGCTCCTGTTGTACTCGGGCATGTTAGTTCAAAACGAGGATTGGCGGCGGTCGCGGAGAATAGCAGAGTGATCGCCTACGTGGGTTCCTACACGAGTGCGGTCGATGGCGGAGCCAATGGCGAGGGAATCTATCGTTTCGACATGGACGCCCACACGGGTGCATTTACCCAGCGGAAACTGGTCGCCAAAGTGCCTAATCCTTCATGGATCGTGATTCATCCTTCAAAGAAATATCTCTACACAGTTAATGAAATCGTCCATCAGGAAAGCGGCTCGGTGAGCGCATTTGAGATTGAACCAACAACCGGCGATTTGACACCTTTGAACGTGGTCAGTTCCGAGGGCAGCGGACCGGCGCACATGAGCCTGGATGCTTCGGGCAAGTACGCTTTTGTAGCAAATTACGCGGGCGGCACGATTGCGGTGCTTCCGATTGTGGAGGGAGGGAGATTGGGAGCAGCCATTGATGTTCACCGCGATCTCGGGTCGGTGGGCGCGAAGTCCGCAACCAATGCACCTCCGGGAAGCTTTGCGATCAGCGGCCATGATGCTCCTCACGCGCACATGATCGCGCCTGATCCCGGCAATCGGTTTGTTCTTTCTGTCGATCTGGGACAGGACAGGATCTATGTGTATCGCTTCGATAGCAACAGCGGAAAACTGAGTCCATCGGAGGCCGAGCCTTTTGTTTCCTTTCCATCGGGAAATGGGCCGCGTCATTTTGTCTTCCATCCGAATGGCCGCTGGATATATGTGCTCGGCGAAGAGTCGTCCACGATTGCGTTCTTCCATTACGACTCTGCGCGCGGGACGCTGACTCTACAACAAACCATTTCGTCGTTGCCGGAGCGGTTTGCAGGGACGAACTTCACCTCTGAAGTGGTCATCTCGCCGGATGGCCGGTTCCTCTATGCTGCCAATCGACTGCATGACACGATCGCGATTTGTGCCATCGATAGCAGCGGCAGGCTCACGCTCATTGGTGAAGTCTCGACGATGGGAGACTATCCTCGGCACTGCACCTTTGATCCGCGCGGCGACTTTTTCTATGTGTGTAATCAGCGCAGCGATAGCATCACCTGTTTTCAGGTTCAGCGTCAGACGGGATCACTTTCGTTCACGGGTCTATATACAGCCGTTGGAAGTCCGTCGATCGTGGCTTTTCTCTCGTGAATGGTGCTGGGCTTCCTCGCGCGATGCGCTCACCGTGCGGCGGACCCTGCCCCACAAGTCGAGTTCATACGGGAGATCGAACGGCAAGGTGAAGGAGCCCGTGCCATTGTTCGCCTGCGAGGGAGGAAAGTAGGGCTGGTTCGATGCTCCGATCGGTGCTTGATCTCTCTCGATTCGCAGTACTGCGGTTCAGGCACCATGCACCAGGATTTTGCGCAGGCATGTTTGCCCGATTTACCCTTATCCGCGCCCGGACGGCGTTGCAGCGAACCGCTGGTCGTGTGCAATCGCCTTGGTGAAGGTCATGCGGATTCCGTGCTTTGGTCGCAGGATGACCATCGGGCGTGCTTCGATCGTCTGCCCCGGAGCCAGCTGAAAGTCGTATCTTCGGAGCAGATCGCTCAAAATCATGAGCATCTGCAGCATCGCATAGTTACCACCGATACAGCCTCGAGGTCCGCCTCCGAAAGGGAGATAAGTGAAGGGTCTGCGCAACTTCTCGTTCGCTTTAGTGAAACGTTCTGGCTCGAAGCTTTCTGGACTTTCCCAGTAGCGCGGCGCATGGTGCGCCCCATACACATAGACAATGACCGTCGATCCCCGAGGTATGTCGACCTCCCCAACACGGTCGTCCGCGATGGCCATGCGGTCGATCATCCAAAACGGCGGGTAGAGGCGAAGTCCCTCCTGAATGACCTGAGTTGTGAATTCGAACTTGGGAACATCCGCGTGACTCAGAGGCGCTTCGCCAAGCACGGAATCGAACTCCTGCCGGACCCTTTCGAGACAATCCGGACGCGAGCTCAAGAGATAGAGAAGCCACGATAGACCATTCGACGACGTTTCATGACCGGCAACCAGAAGTTGCATGCTTTCGCTCAATACCAGTTCATCGCTCATGCCTTCGCCATCGCTATAACGGGCATCCATCAAAGTCTGTAGCAGGTCCTGGCCACGCTCCTGGTTGCGGCGTTGTTTGATGTAAGCCATCAGAATGCTGTCGGCGCGGACTCGCATGTCTTCGTGTTTGCGCAATTCGCCCGAAACTGCAAAGTAGGGATTCAGGTAGGGCTGAAGTGTTTGCCGAACGATAAATTCCTGGACGGTGCAGATGGTATGGCTGACGAGGTCGATGTCTTCGTCCTTCAGGCGAGCGCCAAACAGGGATCGGGCGACCATCGCGAAGGTCATTTTCATTAGATGGGTATAGATATCTACGGGGCCGCCACCGATTTGCCTCTCGAAATCCCGCAGCGAATCGGCGAGGGAGTCCTGCATGATCGAGGACAGAGCATCGAGTTGCTTGCGGTCGAAACCCTTCTGGATAAGACGCCGCTGTGTTCGCCAGGCCTCCCCGTGGGTAGTGAGCAGACCTTTACCCAGGAAGTGACCCATCCGTTTTACCTGAATTTCGGATTTCTGATAATTTTCCGCATTGGTCTTCAGCACATGCTGAATGACCGAAGGATCGGTAGTAACGATGGCCTCTTTAAGACCGCCGATATAGAACCGGAATGTGTCGCCGAGGCCTGCGGTGTATTTCGACAAAACCCGCACGGGATTGCGGGCCAGCGCGCGCGAATCCGCAAAGGAGCGAAATCGGGAAACAACGGGCATAGCGGAGGCCAACGTCACACCTCGCCGCCCAGGTTTTCGTATAGAAATGCCCGGAGTTTCATGTGGTTTGTCTGAGGCGGTAAGGTAGCCATAGGAAAGGACCGAAGCTCGAATCAGTTTTCGTTGCCCAGTTTCCTCAAAAGTATCAGATGATGCCAGATTGCGCGCGTCATGGTGGGGTATTGACGATAGGGAACGCCAAACTCTTCAGCGGTCTCCTTCACAATCCGGGTCAGATGGCCGTAGTGGGTGTGACACACGAACGGGCACAGATGATGCACGACGTGATGATTGAGGCCGCCCGCAAGCCAGCCCACGATCGGATTCGCCGTCGCATAGTCGGCTGTGGTTGCAAAGATGTGATACACGCCGTTGTCAAACTCGCTGCGGTCTGAGGGAAAGTACGTGCTGTCGACAGTGTGTGTCGTTTGGAATACCAGCACTACGGTCAAACCGATGATCAAATGGACCAGCAAGAACGCCGCAGCAACCAGCAGCAGCGATTTCCCCAGTACCACCACCGGCAAAATGAACATGTAGGTTAGATAGAATCCCTTCCCCGTAAATAGGATGGCGTATTCTCGCGCTGGATGCTTACGTTTCAGATAGTCATGAGACGGGAAGAAAAAGCACTCAAAGTCCCTAACGAAAACGTAGTCGAGCGAGAACAGGGCGTACAAGAAAAACGCATAGATGTGTTGGAATCGCTGTACCCACGTGCGCGGTTCGTGGGGGGTAAATCGAAGGAGGCCGCGTCCCGTCAGCGCGTCGTCCTCAGGGTGGACATTAATGCAGGAATGGTGGCCTCGATGGTGGAGGATACGCCACATGTACGAGCTGATCCCGCAAAGATCGAACACATAGTTCAGAGTCTTGTTTACGGACGGCACAGACGAGATGGCGTTGTGGTTGCTGTCATGCGCGATGTTCAGTAAGAGGAAAGTCTGGGCGAGGCCTCCCAAAACGTAGAGGACGATAAATCTCCATGAATCTGGCTTGAACGCGTAGATGGCAATCCAACTGCCCACCAGCACTACCAGCCCTGTGGCAATCTTGACCCACATTGTTTGGTTGGCTTTGGGGGAAATGTTCTGATCGACAAAGAACCTATCGAGGCGGCTGCGTAAGACTTTCGGGAAGGAAGACGCGCCTGCCGATTCGCCCACGGGCCGCTGTGGCGAGGCTTCGGATGGTACAAGATCATCCATCTCTTGATCTAGAGCGATCATGGCTTGGGCCTCGGACGTCACAGCGCCTCCAAAATCATTCTAGCCGGTCCGGCGCATCCCGTCCTGTAGCCCCGGTCTCCCAGGGTGGCACCCAATCTGTTGCCCCGACGCCGCCGAAAGCTGATGCTATTTCCAAAATTTATTGAGAATCAAGGAATTCGGTTCCCTCTAGTCAGACGGATCCGGGATGGGCGCATCGTTTTTGGAAGCGAGAATGCGTTGCACAGCTTCTGGCTCTGCTAACATAAACTATTGATCACGTACAACGAAGGCGCTTTGAATGGGGCGGTAGATGCGCGGCGGGCCCCTGCAGGATTTCCTCGCCTCGTGCGCTCTGCAGTCAGGGGGACTTCTCCTCGACCCGTCCGAGCTACGGACAGGCGCGGAGGCGTTGGGCCTTTGTTCTCAAAGTGGGCCTACACTCTCAAAGTCGGCCAACACCATGGTTCCGCACTCCGAGACTCAGTCGTATTTCGCCTCACCCTACCATGGCATGCGCACAGCAAGACGTTTCGTGTTTCTTACGCACTGAGTTTTCCTATTCAACCTCGGGGGTATTGCTGATCTATTATGGCGTCGATCTTAGACCAACTGGATAAGCTGGGGGATGAGCACCCGCACAAACTCCTTTATTCGTACATTGACCTGAACGGCAATCCAATCGAATGCTACTCCTATGCGTCGTTTCTACACCGGACGAAGGCGATCGCCGGTCACTTGCGGAAGGAGGGCCGTTTCGCGGCGGAGGACCGGCTTCTGCTTGCCTACCCGCCGGGGCTCGAAATGATCTGCGCGTTCTTTGGGTGCGTGCGCGCCGGATTGATCCCCGTGCCTGTCTATCCCCCCGGTTCTCGCGGCTTCCAGAGCGCCTTATACAAAATGGTCCACATCGCCAAGGATTGCCAGGCGGCCGGGATTTTAACGAGCAAAGACTACCACGCATCTCTGAAGACGAATCTCGCCAGAAGGGGAGTCTCGAAGTCCGGCGTCGACGTGGACTACATTTCCGGTCTTCCGTGGATTGTCACGGAAGACTTCGTGGATATGATTTCGGACGAACTCTTTAGCGACACTTCGAAGATTCTGTTTCTTCAGTACACGTCGGGGTCGACGATGGAGCCCAAGGGCGTGATGGTGACGCACGAAAACATCCTGCATACCTATCCGCTCGTGATCGATCATCCCGACCCGGTAGTCGTATCCTGGCTTCCGCAGTATCACGACATGGGACTGATCGGGTGCTACCTGTATCCCGCGCTTAAAGGTGGCACGATGCACGGCTTCGCTTCCATGGACTTCATACAGCGGCCTATCTTGTGGTTCGACGCGATAACAACCTATCGGGCCACCGCCACGGCGGCTCCCAACTTCGCTTATGACTATTGCCTGCGCGCCGGAAGGCTTTCCAAGGAAAGTCTGGACGACTGCGATCTCAGCTCGTTACGAGTGCTGATGTGCGCGGCGGAACCTGTAAAGCCAGATACTTACACACGGTTTCTTGAGGCATTTCAGCCTTACGGACTCGAGTCGGAGAGCTTTTATGCCGCCTACGGGCTGGCGGAGAATACTCTAGCGGTTTCGCTGGGTGGCCGAAATATTGTTTCGGTCAATAAGCGCGCCCTTGCGCTGGGGAAGGCTCGCATGACCACCGAGGTCTCCGAAATCGACAACGCCACGCAGATTGTCAGTTGTGGGACTCCACTCCCCGGGATCGACGTTAAGATCGTGGATCCTGAACTACACGTCGCTCTCGAGCCAGGCCTTATTGGCGAAATTTGGGTCGCCGGGAACGGTAAGTGCCTGGGTTACTGGAGGAATCCGGAATTGACGCTGAAGCAGTTTCGTGCGCGGATAGTGGACGACAGCCCCTATGACGACGGCTACCTTCGGACCGGCGACATGGGATTCTTCCACGACGGCGAACTCTTCGTTTGCGGCCGCATCAAGGACATGATTATCCTCCGGGGGCAAAACTATTACCCGCAGGATATCGAGAACGTTGTGGAGAGAGCGTCCGGTCTGATCCGGGCCAATTGCGTCGCCGCGTTCCAGATTCACGAAGACAGCGAGCCCGCGCTGGCGATCGTTGCCGAAGTGAAAAATCCTAATGCGCTTCCAGACGCGCGAAAGATTGCCGCCGCGGTCCGGAATTTTCTTAACGTGGAAGTGGCGTTGATTTCCTTCATCGCACCTCGTGCGATACCGAGGACGAGTTCCGGCAAGATCATGCGCCATAAGACCAAGCACATGTGGCTGGAAGGTCAGTTTACGGTTCTTTCCGAGTTTTCGCGGGAGAAGGACGCGGGCGCCTTCCCGTCCGGTTCTGACATCCAGTCGTCCTTCGATGAATTGAAAGCCAGATACAACCTGACAGGCATGGAATCCTACAACCTCGTCGAAGCCGGGCTGGATTCCCTAGATCTTGTCGTCTTTATGCATGAGCTCAAGGAGCTTTTAAAGGATAAAGGCGCCGAGATGCTGGCGAGGCAGGTTGATATCGGCGTCATTCAGCGGGTGAGCGTAGCCGAGCTGTTTCAACTCGCCGAACAGTTGGAGCGCGCTCCCGAAGAAGCCCTGGTTTTGCTGCGTCATTCCTTGGCCGCGTTCCGTAAAGAGCAGCGCGAAGCGGAAAAGCAGATGATGAGCGACGATAGCAAGCTCATCTTCGCACCTTCGATACCCGCGTCTTTGCCGGAGATACCGGTGATGAATCACGTCCTGCTGACGGGTGGCACCGGCTTCATCGGACCGTTCCTCATGAAGAGCCTGCTGGAACAGACGCAGGCGAAGATCTATGTTCTCGTTAGGTCCTCCGACGAAGTCAAGGGCAGCCAACGACTGCGGGCGGCGATGGAATCGATGGGGCCTTGCCCGGCCCGGCTGATGCAGATGTTTGAGGCTCGCGTGATTCCCCTTTGCGGCGATCTCGGGCAGCCAAATCTGGGCCTGTCGCCGGACGTCTGGGATTTCCTGGCCAATGAAATCGACACGGTGTTCCACAACGGCGCGACCGTGAACTACCTGTTCAACTACGACCGCATGCGTGACGCGAACGTGCTGGGGACGAATGAGGTCTTGCGACTTGCATTTGAAGGAAAGTCCAAGGAATTCAATTACGTCTCGACTACCTTCGTCTTTGGCTGGGCTGTCAAATCAGTCCTGTATGAGACCGACTTCAACAAGGATATGGAGCTTCTTGATTTCGGATACAGCCAGTCCAAATGGGTCGCAGAACAAGTGGTTGCAGACGCGCGCAGCCGGGGGCTTTCAACGCGCATTTTCCGGCCCGCTCTCGTTAGTCCTTCCATTACGGGCGGAGGCAACAACTTCGATATCGCCGTTCGCTTAGTAGCGTTTATGGTGAATCACGGCATCGGAGTCGATGCTCTGAACCAGGTTAGCTTCGTTCCCGCGGATATTGTGGCGAACAATATCGTTGCGATTTCAACCACCCCGGGCACAGAGAATAAGACTTACCATGTGGTGCGAGACGATTATGCGAACATGATGGATATTACCGGGCTCATTACCAAGTCGACCGGACGGCAATTCGAAATATTCAGCGTTTCCGATTTCGTTCCCGAGTTGATCCGGAGATGCCGGAAGGAAGACCTTCTCTTTCCGCTGCTGGATTTTCTGGTCGGCTCCGTGGACAACATCACCGCGATGGAGTTCAAACGCTATGACAGTTCTTCTTATCAGGCGGCTCGCGATGCCTCTGCGTGGGGCAAAGCGGATCCGTCTCTTGAAGATACGGTCAATGGCATTTTGAAATTCATGCATCGCAAGGGAATCATTTCGGTTGCGGCTCGTGAGCCCAACGCCGTGTTACCACTCGACACGCGTATGGCCTGCACAGATGCGTGACCCGCTACCGCTCTTGAAATACCAGCATCGCGGTCAGATGTGGGCCGGTTTCCAACGTGCCTGAGGTGGTCAGCGTCATCTGCCGCCCATCAGCAGACCCCACCTGTCCTTTTGGGCCACTTGATCCTCCAATTTGAATTGCGGCAACCAGTCCGAGCAACGCGAAATTGCGAATTGGTCCTCTCAAATCCTTGAAGGGGAAAAATTGGGCAGACTCAGACAGGCCTGGTAGGTGCGCGCTGCGAAAGTACATCCATTTCACCATACAAACCGATTACCCACCGGGCACCTATTTTGTGTCTGAAGCCCGTCGGTACCGGTGGAGAATAAGGTTGTCCTTTTGTATGACATCATGAGTCTCGTGAACGTGCGCCGTTTCTGGGTTGCCGGAGTAGTCCTTGCTGCCGTCGTTGCGCTTCTTCCATTCTCCTTTCACTCCGAAAGCCATCTGGAGACGGCAACTCGTGTTGAAGGTAGCCAAGCCGAAACAGTTGCGCAGGAGTTGTCTACTCGCTTTCGCTCGCCATTCGTGGATCGCGTGGTTCTGGTGATTCAGGGGCTCCCCGCCGCGGATTCGCCGGAGGGCGAGGAACCGTTAGAAACCATCGTTACCCAGCTGAGAGAGGAACCCGGCGTGTCCGGCGTTGTTTCTTATCTCGAGTTGCACGATCCGATCTTCCTGGGCAAGGGCGGTGGAACGTATATCCTGGTAGGCCTGTCGTCGAC
This sequence comes from Alloacidobacterium dinghuense, assembly GCF_014274465.1. Taxonomy (NCBI): domain Bacteria; kingdom Pseudomonadati; phylum Acidobacteriota; class Terriglobia; order Terriglobales; family Acidobacteriaceae; genus Alloacidobacterium; species Alloacidobacterium dinghuense. Next base: position 979,569 of record NZ_CP060394.1, read on the forward strand.
CCAGGGTCCAGTGGAGTCGCTCGTTCCCAGGCTTCACGAGCTGGCACACGCTCTAGAAAATCAACTACGCGGCCGGTATCCGTCCGTGAAACTCGAACTGACGGGCGAGATTCCATTGAATTTCGACATTCGGAAAGCCAGCGCCAATGATGTGCGACGCGCCGAAACTCTGGCGATCCCGGCGACCCTTGCACTTTTGCTGTTGGCTTTCGGAAGTTTAGTCGCCGCCATAATTCCCCTGGCCATTGGTCAGCTTGCCATCGCGACCACTCTGGCGATTGCCGGCTTCCTGGCCAGGCGCTGGCACTTATCCGTTCTGATTCAGAATCTAGCCACCATGCTTGGATTAGGTCTGGGCATCGACTATGCGCTCCTGATGGTCAGCCGCTTCCGAGAAACTATCTCTGCCGGGCTCGACGGACCGGCAGCCTCGGTTACGGCAGCACGTCAGGCCGGTCATACGCTCCTGATTTCATCTTCGACGGTAGCCATCGGATTTCTGGCGCTCCTGACGGTTCCCATCAGCGAAATCCGTTCCATTGGGGTCGCGGGATTCCTGGTGGCGGCAATCAGTGTGTTGCTTACAAATACCCTCGTTCCGGCGGCGTTGGCGTTGCTCGGCCGGCGAATTGATGCTGGCCGGATGCCGTTTACTCCGCGGCTGGATGGGCATCGGGCAGAACGGACGGGAAACCGCTGGAGACAATGGGGAAAGGCGATTGTCGCCCATCCCTGGCTTGCCCTGTTTCTGGCAGGCGTTCCCTTGCTTTTGCTCGCCTGGCAAGCCACGCGGCTGAATACAAGTGTTCCTAAAGGAGATTGGCTTCCGGAGTCGGCGGAATCAGTCCATGCGCTGCACAGTCTGGAACAGATGGATCGGGTCGGCGTTGTTTATTCGATGCGGGTCATTGTCGAACTGCCAGCGGATTCCATTGCGCAAACCGACGCGGGATGGAATGTGCTCGATCGCCTCAGCAAGCGCCTCGCGAGCGACCCTCGTTGCGCGCGCGTAATTTCTATCACAACACTCGCGGACGGCGACCGTGCCTCCCTCACTGACCTCTCGCAGGAGACGCAGCGCACGTTTCTGAGTAGTGATGGACGGGCAGCGCTGCTTGAAGTGCTACCCGCGACTTCGGTTTCCCTGCGCGATCAGGTCGACTGGGTGCGAGAGCTCCGGAAGACCGGCGCGGCAACTCTCACCGGCGTGCCCGGAGCAACGTTGCAAATTGGGGGCATCCCGGCACTCAATGCCGATTATCAGACGATTGTCACGGACCGCTTTGTGCGGGTTACGGCGATGGTGGTGGTGGCGACGCTGCTGGCGCTTCTGGCCGGGTTCCGATCGCTTTTCGCCGCCCTGAAGGCTATCGCACTGAACCTGCTCTCGGTTGCGGCCTCCTTCGGAGCCTTAGTCTTAGTCTTCCAAGATGGACGCGGGAGCAGCCTGCTGGGAGTTCCCGAGGGAACGGGCAGCGTGTTCCCCCTTGTTCCTATCGTCGCCTTTGCCATCGTCTTCGGACTAAGCATGGATTACGAAGTGTTCCTGGTCGCGCGAGTTCTCGAAGCCAGGAGAAGCGGACTGAGTGAAATGGACGCAATCCCGGAGGGGCTAGCTAGAACGGCAGGCCTGATTACGAGCGCGGCTGCGATCATGATCGTGGTCTTCGCGGCATTTACCTTCGGAAACTTCCTGGTGGTCAAGATGATCGGATTTACGCTGGCGGTCGCCGTTCTGATTGACGCGACACTGGTTCGTATCGTGATCGGCCCCGCGCTCCTTCGTATTGCAGGCGATTGGAATTGGTGGCCTGGAGGGCTCGCCACATCACGCAGGGTGCCTATGATGACGAACCACGAATGACGCATGAGGTTTCGCACGGTTCAACCAATTCTGCCGGCACCGTCTCGATTCTTACGAATGTGAAAAAAATGCCTTCGATGAAGGCCATGACACTCATCTATTGCAACCCATGCGCATGTGATCCACGACATCGAAAACGTGTCTTGCCGAGAAGGATCGCCTGCCTGATCAAACCCGCCCGTGATACCTAGCGCGCCAGGACATGTCCGGTCAACGGGTCATCGGCTGTAGGTAGTAAAGACCGAGAAACGCCCATCAGTCCTGCAAAATCCGGAACCTTGAACTTTCCGGAACTGTCAGCGGCCGCCTGAAGCTGTCTCTCGCCTTTCTCCAGGATGTCCCAGCTCTATCAGACAACATGAATAAATGACCCGCGGTCAGCCTACCCAATACTCGATGATGCCCGACCGCTGCCAACCCCATGGAAGCAATGCAGCCACACTGAGCGCAATCCGGATCACCGCCAAACTGACATGGCGTGATCTTAGCCTTCAAGTCTGCAGATATCGTCTGCGTTGTCCTCGCAAAGATACAAGCTTCGGGACTGGAGGGCGGTGTCAGCATCTCTTGAATGAGCGATTCGTGCATATCCAGAATGGGATACTTGTTACAAAGCGACAGAAGATCCGCAACAACAAACGATCGCTGTTCAGAAGTGAGAATCTCCGGGCCGACTGCCCCTCGTTGTGGCGTAAAGAGACTAAACCAAACTTTCTTGATCTCAGGACGACTGCTCCAGAACTTAAGAAACTCCTCCAGGTAGCCAGGCCGGGCGGCAATGTTTCCGGTGATAGTGGAGTGGATCGTGACTTTCGCCCCAGCAATATTTTTGAGAATTCGCTCATAGGTTGCAGGTTTCCGCCGTTCATCGTGGTCAGGCTGAAGTCCGTCGATGGAGATGACGATGTTCAAACGGGTGAACTTGTTCCATTCAGCAGGGATGGTCCGGAACGCGCTGGTCACAATCTGTGTATGGATACCGCGTGCCTCCAGTTGTGGAAGCAGTAGCTCCAGCTCCCGGTATCGAACCAGGGGGTCGCCACCGACCAGAGACAGATGCAGAGGCTTCTCACGGTCGACGATCGCAAGAATGTTCTTGACCAACTGGTCGCCTTTGAAATCCGAGAGTTGACGCAGTTCTGATTCACCGCCAAGATGAGCAGAATCGAATGCATAACATCCTGGACAACGAAGCGGGCATTCTTTGGTGATCTCGATTGAAAGAGATGGTTTCCGGCCAGCTAGGATGCCTCTCCATGCCTGCAATACTTCAGTTGTTTTCATCTGTCTCCATTTCAAACGGATCGAATGTCTGATTGAAGGCTGCTAGAGGATTCTTGGATCTTATTGTTAGATGTTCTCGATCCGCTTTCGTTTGCAAGTGCATGACAGAATACATTTTAGGTTTTTTCCGGGAGAAGATGGTCGAGCAGAAGACTAGGACATGGATCTTGGATGAATTCTGGGTGTCAGACAGACCATGCTGAACAGCAAGCCCCTACAATCTGGGCAGTGCAGGCGTTGCCCAGATTGTAGATGAAAGCCATCTAGGCGGCACTAGGCAATGTTGGCGTGCTCTGTGCTTTCTGTTTGCGGGCGAAACGAGCGCGGAAGGTCGGATGGGTGGAATTCGACCCCATCTTCTACAAGTTTCTGCGCAGTCCGTGCAAGAGTTGCCCGTTTTGCCGTCATTTTGCCGATCGCGGTTTCACGCTCCGCTTCCGAAGCAAAAAGCTCGTACTTTGCCATATGAGCCAGCTTGCGGTCGTAGAGATCGATCTCCTCATGGAGAGACTTCAGATAGTATTTGTCTTGCACTTTGACGGGCTTTTGCATAGGACTCCCTGTTATGAGGGTTGGAAGGTCAACCGGTTGCGAAGAATGCTTAAGCACAAAAAGGGAGCCGACGCTCCCTTTTCCGTTGATTCTGTTCTTGCGCTCAGGCGACTTCGACATTTTCGGCCTGCCAGCCTTTGGGACCTTTCACGACGTTGAAACGTACGGATTGCCCTTCCTGCAGGCTACGGAATCCATTGCTTTGAATTGCCGTGTGGTGGACGAAAACATCCTCGCCATTTTCACGGCTAAGAAAGCCGAATCCCTTTGCATCGTTGAACCATTTTACTGTTCCTTGTTCCATGACTTATTCCTTGTAAATTTGATGTACCGCCGAACGCAATGTGGAGTGTTTTGCGAGTAGAGGCAAGCCGGAACAAGCAAGTAAACCAGATCGGATTCTTCGATCTCTTTTAGAGTATCACCCTAATGGTCCTCAGCGCTCTCGATTGCCCAAATTCATCCGTAATGTCGCGATATGCCAGTTCTTCCTCAGAAATCAGGTTAGGAATTTTAAATCCACACCTTTGAGTCAACAGAGCGCTTGGAGTCATCATCGCGATCGTCTGGATAATCGTGGGGTGGCCCCACTCGATTCATGCGTGCGAAGTTGGGAATTGCCATCATGGAAGAGCTGTCTTGCCATTTGCCAGTAATCACCATGACGCCGCCCAGCAGATCGGGACGCCACTCAGTGCGAAGCGGCGCATTGCCGAGTTTGTGGTCGATCTTCTCATTGTCCGCAGTCTCGACGTTATAGATGAGTGGACCATACTTCAAAGCCATGAGATCGCTATCCGCCTTGATCCGACTGTCCGCCACCACTCGCTGTGGCTCCATTGGCAATTCCAGTTCAATGTGGTCACCCTGCTTCCACTCGCGCGTAACAACGGCATAGCCTTTCTGAATAGTCGGCATTTGTTCTTTTCCATTGACGGCAAAACGCTTTACACCTCTGACCGCAGGCGATTCCTGATAAAGCTTGCTCGTGGTCCGATCCGGAATTCTGACGTAGAGCGAAAACGTCTTGGCCTCTTCAGGATTTACGGTGATTGAAACTGATCCATGCCATGGGTAGTCTGTTTTCTGCACGATCTCGACATTGGTGCCTGCGACTTGCCCGACGTGAATACGGCTACCCACGAACATATTCACGTAGAGCCCCTCTTTGCTCTTGACGTATGTCCAAGTGGGAATCATAAGCAATGTGCGCGAAACGTTGCCAACGCAGCAGGGGCACACGTGCCACTTCGCACGCTCGGTATTCACGAGTGGATTCGTATAGCAGAAGCTCTGGCCGTCGAGCGCTACTCCGCCCAGCAGAGCGTTGTACATTGTCTGCTCATATAGGTCGGCATACTTTGCATCGTGATAAGCAAGGTTGAGCTTGTACTGGAAGAAGACAACTCCGCAACTCGAGCACGTCTCGCAGTAAGATTCGTTGCGGAGCGAGTAATTCGGCCCGAAGCCTTCGGAGGTTTCGCCGCTCCCAATCCCGCCGGTCACGTAATATTTCCTGTTGACCATGTTGTCCCAGAGCGAAATAACCGCGCTCTGGTAATCGCGATCGCCGGTCTCAGCCGCGATGTCCGCCATGCCTGAATAGAAGTACATCGCGCGCACTGCATGGCCTACTGCTTCGTACTGCTGCCCTGGGGGCAGGTGGCTCTGGTCGTACTCTGATCCGCCTCTGCGCGAATCAAGGAGGAATTTCGCGAGAACGATATACGCGTCTCCATGGTGATTGCCTTCCTGGTCGTTCACAAAACGGCCGAAGCGCACCAGCGCCTGCTCCATCTCCTGGTGTCCGTCGAACCACTCCTTCTTGCCCGGCCCAATGTTCGCGACCCAGCAGTCCGCGAGTTTTTTCGCGGCGTTATACAGGCGAAGATCTTGACCCTCGGTGAGCGTGTAATGATTGATAGCTGATTCGATAAAGTAGCCGGAGACGTAGCCTTCATGATTGCCTCTATGATCAGGTGACCAGCGTTCCGGCCAGCTCTTGCGATCCGCCAGAATATAAGCAGTCTGTAAATAGCCATCGGACATCTGCGCATCAAGAATGATCGGAATCCAGCGCTCCAGCGTTGCGCGCATGAGTTCCTGCGCCTTAACGATCTCGGCATCGCCCTGAGGTTCCACCATGAGCGCAATGCACATCGACTCTACGGTCTGATGTACCCACGCATTCGAGAACACGTATCCCTTATGTTGCCCGTGGGGCTCACCGCGATTAGCCTTGCCCGCCTCGATAAAGTTGTCGATTCCACCGTCGCCGCGCATCGGTGCGATATCTGTACGCTCACACATCGCAATGCAGTGTGGAATCCAGTCCGTAATTAGAACTTTGGCACGCTCCTTCCACAACCCGCCGTCGATCGCGTACTTGCGGGTGTATACCACGTCAAGACGATCAGCGGGCGGAGCCGGTTCCACGTGGACGTTAATGGCACGCGGTTTATCCTTGCTTCCTGACGCTTCTAAAGCAAGAATATAGTCACCGGGAGCGGAGAAGTTTGCAGTCGTGATCGGTGCATTAGCCGCGGCAAACGCGACTGCTCCTGGACCTGCCGTTTTCACCCATCGCGATCTGTTCTGCTGCGAATCCTCAAGCCATGTCACCTTGCCTGAGAGATAGGTCTGCCCGTCGCTCACCACTGAGCGATCTACGCCGGCATCCACCACCGGTGGAAGCGCAGGAATGGAGCCATAGTTGAAGACTCTCCATTCGAGAATTCCGGCCATGTGCTTCGGCTGTGGAACAACCTCCAGCCGTAATTTGCTTGTCTTTACAGGTTCGAACGCCGTTGTATTGAAGGTGTCCAGAGCCACGCCTAGACCTTGCGGCTGAGATACCGGAACGAAGTTGCTTCCATTCCAATAAAGAATCTTGTAACTCACAGGCGGTTGAATCCGGGGGCCACCGCTGCCGGGAAGCGTGCCCGGGCGAGGATGATCAACTGCCCAGTAAACCTCAAGCCTGTTTACATTGATCGGTTCGCTCCACTCATACTGCACCCAACTTGCAGTCTCAATCGATGAGCGGTCCGCCCACAACGCGTAGAGCGCGTGACTGCGATCGAACGAATTCTCAGGCGTGAACCCATCATTCAATGCGGAGATTTTGTTCTCGCTCATCATGAATTGGCTCGTCGGAATTGCGACCCGAGCGACATTTAGAGCGCTATCCGGAGCCTGAGCAAACGCTCTGGACGTCCCCAGCGCTGTCCACACGGCAGCGGCTCCTGCCCCCGTCAGAAACTCCCGGCGGCTCGGCTCCATTGGTGGCTCAACTTTTGCTGCATCTGTTGCTACGTTTTCCCAAATATCGCTGGAAGGCTTCTTCCAATTCATCATCTGCACCCACTGTGTGAAAAACTCTAACTCATTCCGCACGAATCAAAGGCTAAAGAGTAAACGTTTGCTGATGGAAGCGTAAATTCTCCTCTGGATGGTTGTAAAGTGCAAAGGAGTTTTGCTGAGGGGAGCGAGTGGGGGCCCGGTGGAGTAGCCACTTGCGTAATCGATGTTTTGTGACCAATAAAAGGCGACAAAAGTGTCTAAAAGGCTTCCAGAGAGCCATTCGCAGCCTGTATTTTCAATAAGTTAATTTACCGAGACACTCACCGAACACAGAATCTGTAGCTAGGGCAGTCTTTCTAAAGAACTACTTGTGAAGCGCAGGCCCGTCGACGCGAACGGACGCCTTTGATCCATAGACAGCAGCATAGACTTGGCCGGTGTTCTCATCGACCGCGAGCGTGTAAGGATGTTCTCCTGCCTGATAGGTGCCGAGGATCGCATTCTTCACGCCATCGATAACCGTCACGCTATCGCCATGGACATTCGCGACATAGACACGATTCCTCTCGGCATCGACCGCGACGGCTTGCGGGTGATCACCGACCGCGATCACGTTCACCACCTTCGCCTTGACCGTGTCTATTAAGCTAAGAGTTTGATCTCCGTAGTTGACAGCGTAGAGCATGTGGGTGGCCCGGTTGTATGCAAGGGCACAGGGGATCTGCCCAACCGGTACGGTAGCCATCCCTTGTGTCTTTTCGTCGAGGCTCATGACATCTGCCGTCATCGTGTGTGCCAGATATAACCTGGAGTCTGCAGCGTCGAACGCCAGGCCCCAGATGTGCTCTCCGACCTTCACCTTGCGCAGCGCTCCGTTTGTTGCGTTGACAATGCGTATGAATGGGTCTTCGTATGTCGACAGAAAGAGTGTATTGGTCCTCTCGTCGATCGCGATTGCGTCCGCACTCCCTGTTTCGAGCGAACTGGAAGCATTCGTGACTCCGTCGATCACGGTGAGAATATGGTCGTAGGTGTAGGTAACGTAGACCTTATTCGTCTTTTCATTGGCAGCAATGGTATATGGGTGCGAACCGCCCTTGATGGTGGCGATCACCTTATCCTGGGTTCCATCGATTATGCTGATCGAATTGCTGTCCGTGTTTACCACATACGCTTTGTTGACAGCTGGCAATATAGCGATCGCGATTGGCGCTTTGCCTACCTCAACTCTGTGCGTAGATCCAGTGCTCTCGTCTGTCACGATTACTGAATCAACCCCCTCATTGACTGCATAAACCTTGTGCGTCACAGGATTTATTGCGATACCAACGCTGGTGATTAACCTGCCTGTTGCTTCAGCAGCCGATGCATCCTCGGGCGGGAACAATGCAGCAGCAGCGCAGAAGAATGCAAGACCGCAACTCAGAGCGTGTGAGGCAAGAGGTTTGTGGCGGAGAGATGAGGAGAGCTTCATATTGAGGGGCGACAAAATATGGACTATATTAGCAAACGTTAGAAAGATCGTTAGCGAAATTCTACCTCGAGGCGTGACGAGATTCATGAGGCGACTGGCACGATTTCCAGGAATTCTTACTGCGGTTTTCCTGACCACGGTGTTGGTACACGCTCAGGAAATAAACTTCCGTGTCCTTGCCTTTTATTCAACCCAAGTAGAACAGGACCATGTCGACTTCGCCAAGCAGGCAATTGCTTTTTACCAGGATCTTGCGCGGCGCGAACACTTTTCATTTGAAACCACGACCGATTGGAACGACTTGAGTTCGAAAGTGTTGAAGAACTATCAGGTGATCCTGTGGTTGGATAATTTTCCCACCGAGCCAGCGCAGAAGGCAGCGTTCCAGGATTACATGGAACACGGCGGAGGGTGGCTCGGGTTTCACATTGCCGGCTTCATGGAGCGTCGCGAAAACTGGCCGTGGTTTGCCGATTTTCTGGGAACGGTTTTCTATGGAAATAGCTGGCCCCCCATGCCGGCAACTCTTGATGTCGCCGACTCCCCATCCAACGTCACAGCGGGACTGCCGAAACAGTTCGTCTCTCCGGCGAATGAGTGGTATAGCTGGAACCCAAGCCCACGCAAAAGCCCCAACATCCGCGTCATGATGACGCTTGACGTAAAGAATTATCCGCTAGGATTCAAGGACACGCTTACAGGCGGGGATATTCCCGTCACCTGGACGAACACGAAGTACCGAATGATCTACACGAACATGGGTCACGGCAGCAAAATCTTTGATGACCCACAGCAAAACGACTTTTTTGCGCGCGCATTGCTGTGGCTGGGCAGAAGAACGCAGTAACTGTATCGTTCGAAGCGTCTCAATCCCTCAGGGAAATGAGACCTTGTTATTTGCGATCTACATCTTCGGTTAGGAGTGCTGTTGCGCTCACCACACGGACGACATTACAGATCTAATTGACCGCTGATTCCGGTATAGAGCAGCCGATCATAGTGGTGATCTCGCGACGACCTTACAACTAACATCTGTCACTGTCGGATATCCCGTTGCAACTTTGTCAGCTAAGAATTGAGATTTTTGTTTTGCCGTTGCAGATCGATTCTGCAGAGCAAAAAGAACTTAGCTCGACAATCTGCCATCAAGAGAAATGGCACTGAGTTTGGTATTTCGGTTGCGGGCAAACAATTGGCATGCGTTATGTTATTCCAGCATCAAGCAATGAGCGCGTAACCCTCATTGGATGAAAAAAGTTCCAGTCTGCTTCTCACCGATGGGCGACCGGTGTTGAAACAGTGCCTGTTGGAAGGGTCGCTAAGGAAAGGATATTCTCATTTCGAGCGGCCGGGCACCGGTGGGATGCACGGATACAAAGGCCCGAGTTGTGGAATCTATATAACGCGCGGATTCATCCCAGGGAAACGATTCGGGTGTTCCCGCTTTCGAACTGGACTGAACTCGACATATGGCAACATATCGCCGCAGAAAATATTCCGGTTGTGCCGCTCTATTTCGCGGCGCAGAGGCCAGTGGTGAGGCGTTCAGAGAGGTGGATCATGGTCGACGATGAGAGGTTTCTGCTCAATCCCGGCGAAAGACCGGAGATGCGAGTCGTCAGGTTTAGAACGCTGGGGTGTTATCCGCTGACAGCCGCGATCGAAAGTACGGCGAGCACCGTGTCGGAGATTGTGAACGAGCTGCAGAGCACTCAACTGTCTGAGCGTCAGGGTCTACTGATCGACTTCGATCAGGTCGCTTCCATGGAGCGAAAGAAACAAGCGGGCTATTTCTGATGCCGGATGCTCTCCACTTCATTGCCTGCGGAAGCGTCGACGACGGCAAGTCAACGCTGATAGGCAGACTGCTGTTCGAGTCGAAGCAGGTATATGCGGATCATCTCTCGGCGCTGGCAAAGGATTCCACTCGCTACGGCACGCAAGGCGATGCGTTGGATCTGGCGCTACTGGTCGACGGGCTCCAAGCCGAGCGCGAGCAAAGTATCACGATCGATGTTTCCTATCGCTTTTTTGCCACGCCACGACGGCGGTTCGTAGTGGCTGATACCCCAGGGCACGAACAATATACGCGCAACATGGCTACTGGAGCGTCTAATTCTGACTTGGCGGTGCTACTGGTAAATGCAAAGAATGGGTTACAGACGCAAACCCATCGCCACGCGCGGATCGTTGCCTTGCTTGGAATCCGGCATCTGGTCATGGCTGTGAACAAAATGGACCTGGTGCAGTGGGATGAAACTGTTTTCCGGCAGATCGTGGAGCAGTTCGAGCCTCTAGTGATCGCACTCGGATTTGAGTCGTTCCAGCCAATTCCGATGTCGGCCCTGCATGGCGATAACATCACCGGAACCAAGTCTGCCGCTTCCTGGTATACAGGCCCAAGCCTCCTTGATTGGCTGGAGTCGATTGAAGTTGGCCTTAGTGCACCGGAGTTGGGTTTTCGTATGCCTGTGCAATGGGTAAATCGGCACAAAGACAATTTCCGCGGCTATTGCGGGCGCATAGCGAGCGGGGAAGTGAGAGTCGGAGAGCGCATACGTGTACTGCCGAGCGGAACGGAGAGCAAGGTGCGCTCCATTGTTGGATGGAAAGAGGAACGGCAGGCGGCCTTGTGCGGAGAGTCGATTACGATTTGCATTGAAGATGAAATCGACGTTAGTCGCGGAAGTGTCTTTGCCGCGGCGGCCGATGCATTAGAAGTCAGCGATCAATTCGAAGCAAATGTACTCTGCCTCTCGGAGAACCAACTGTTTACGGGTCGATCGTACATATTCCATCTTCATAGCTGCCAGGCTGTCGCCACGATCACAGCGATCAAGTACCGGATTGATGTGACGCTCGGCACCCAACTGGCCACGCGATCATTAGGATTGAATGATATTGGAGTGATCCATCTTTCTCTTGACCGCCCAGTTCCATTTGAGCCCTACCATCGGTGCAGGCGCTTGGGTGGTTTCATTCTGATTGACCGGTTGGATAACCAGACCGTAGGCGCGGGCATGATTGATTTTGCTTTGCGTAGGGCCGCCAATCTTCATTGGCAAGCGTTAGCAATCAACAAAGAAGCGCGTGCACGCCAAAAGCTTCAGAAGCCCGTTTGTCTTTGGTTCACGGGGCTTCCTGGATCGGGTAAATCAACCATCGCAAACCTGCTTGAAAAGCGATTATTTGCGGCCGGACGACACACGTATGTACTCGACGGCGACAATATTCGTCACGGACTGAACCGGGATCTTGGATTTTCAGAAGCTGATCGGGTTGAGAATATCCGGCGGGTAACTGAGGTTGCCAAGTTGCTCATTGATGCAGGTCTCATCGTGATCGTCGCATTTATCAGCCCGTATCGCGCTGAACGAGAGTCTGCCCGATCAAGTTTCGATTCCGAAGAATTCTTGGAAATCTTCGTCGACGCCTCGCTCGAAGAATGCGAGCGCCGCGATCCGAAGGGATTGTATGCCAAAGCGCGGCGGGGAGAACTTGTCAATTTCACGGGTATCGATAGTAAATATGAAATTCCTGAGACGCCCGATATTCGTCTGGACACAGTTGCCTACAATGCGGAGGAGTGCGTAGATCAGGTTTTGGGTGTTCTAGACCTGAGTCCGTTGAACTTCACTGCAAGATCATGAGCATGAGGATGATCATCTACTTCATGAGCGTATTCACGATAGTGAATCAGTGCATCTTCCAAAGCGTCTTTCTGGGTACACGGCTGTGCAGAACAGGTCGTCACTCTTGCGAAGTCCGCAAGAGACCACAAGAGCGCGTGTCGGCCTTGAGATGCCGGGTCCGAAATTGCTGGCGAGGCAAGTTTGTGAGTCATGCATGTAGTCTCCATTTCCACGAGCGCGCTTGCAGGGGCATCAGTATTGGTTGCTAGCATCAGTCATGCTTTCGTCTCTGAGTCATGCTTTCGGAGGGCTGCTTCGCCAGCGTCGGACACCTTGACCCACTTCGGGTCGGGCGAGTCCTCGGCGTCGTAGTTGTCGTGCCAGTTCCACCATTTGTACGGCGGAGTCTGGGGGTAACCCTCTGGCGAGTCCTCCCATGTTTCCTGACGGCCGAGCGGCGTGATATCGAGGTAGCTCCAGGTGGTCCCCATCGCCTCGTCGCCGCGGCTGTTGATGAGGTATGTGCGGAACACCTTGTCGCCGTCGCGGATGAATGCATTGTGGCCGTGCCATTCATCGACGCCGAAGTCTGCGTCGAAGCCGTCTGTGATGGTATACCAAGGCATTTCCCAGCCCATCCGCGCCTTCAGGCGGACGATGTCCGCCTGCGGGGCGCGTGAGGCGTAGGCGAGGGTGGTGTCGCGAGCGTTCAGATGGGACAGGTGGGCGACCTGATCGGCACCCAGCGAGCAGCCCCGGCAGGCGTGCTCCGGCCAGCCGAACACACCGGGCTCGAAGAAGGCGCGATAGATGATCAACTGACGGCGGCGCTCGAACAGGTCGAGCAGGCTAACTCTACCTCTGGGCCCGTCGAACTCGTACTGCTTCTCCACTGCCATCCACGGCATCCGTCGACGCTCGGCGGCCAGCGCATCACGGGAGCGGGTGAAGGTCTTCTCCGTGACGAGGAGCTGCTGGTGCGCAGCCTCCCACTCCTGCTGGGATACGATCGGGGGTGTATTCGTTCCGAGATTTCCTTTTCCGTGTTCCTTGTCTTTCTCTTTGCTTGTTGCCATCTTATTTCTCCTTTGTTCTCTGAATTAGACCGAGACGATTCGGTCTTAAAAAAGCTGTGAGCTTGCCGATGCATACCGCCAGAATTCCTCCTGTGGATCCGGCTCCAGCAACCATTATTGCTGTGCTTGCGATGCATGCTGGGCACATATCTCCCTCCTCTAAACTTCTAATTCGTCCACGCCTGAGTGCATTACCTGTGTCGTCATTGCCTCTTTCTCGTTCGTCGGATGTTGGCTTTTTCGTCCGCGTTCTCGATATACCGGGTGCTCGGTGGTCATATACAAATAGTGATGCAGGTATCGAATGGACGGAGAGTGACAAGTGTGGCGGGATTCCGATGGATTCGCTGATCACAGCCGCAGCACGTGCCCTCGCCGCAGGTGATCCCCTCGGAGCATTGAAACGAGTCGCGCTGCGCGACGATGCGCCTGCGCTCGCGCTTCGCGGGATCGCAATGGCACAGCTCGGAGAGTTTGTTCGGGCGAAGGAACTCCTTCGAAAGGCGACACGCGCCTTCGGTCCCAAAGAGTCCGTGGCACGAGCGAGATGCATCGTCGCCGAAGCCGAGATTGCACTTGCCTCGCGCGACCTGAGCTGGCCTGCGAAGGCGCTCAATGCAGCAAGGGTGACGCTCCAAGAACATGGCGATCTATTGAACGCGGCGCATGCGCGCTATCTTGAGGTCCGGCGCCTTGTTCTCATCGGGCGCCTAGATGAGGCGGAGCACATGCTTGCCGATTTTGACCCTACGCTATTCCGGCCAGCATCGAGGGCCACCCACGAACTCGTAGTTGCCGGGATTGCGATGCGCCGTTTACGGACGAAAGATGCGCGTGCTGCGCTCGCCCGGGCCGAACTTGCCGCGGGCCAAGCGGGCATTCCTGCTTTGACGGCGGAGGTTGAAAATGCTTCCCACGTCCTGAACATGTCGGCAGCTCGCCTGATTGCACTTGGCGAAGAGCGACCACTCCTGCTGGAAGAAGTCGAAGGTTTGCTGGCGTCAAGAGCGCTCGTCGTGGACGCATGCCGGAATGTCGTGCGTGATCCAAGCACAATGGTTTCGCTTGTGACACGGCCGGTGTTGTTCTCGCTCGCACGCGCGCTGGGCGAGGCATGGCCCGATGACGTTCCGAGGGAACTGCTTCTTGCTCGGGCATTCGGAGCGAGATTCATTGATGAATCGCATCGCATGCGGTTGCGAGTCGAAATCGGACGGCTTCGCAAGCTGCTTCGGCCACTGGCTAATGTAACTGCGACGAAGCATGGGTTTACACTGGTACCTCGCCACGCACGCGAGGTAGTTGTGCTGGCGCGACCGGTTGAAGATGACAATGGGGCAGTGCTCGCATTCCTCGCCGACGGAGAGGCGTGGTCGAGTTCAGCGCTGGCAATTGCGCTTGGGACAAGTCAGCGAACAGTGCAGAGAGCGCTTGATTCGCTAGCGGCGGCGGGAAAGGTGCAGTCCTTCGGTCGAGCGCGAGCTCGTCGTTGGATCACTCCGCCAGTGCCTGGATTCACGACAACCTTGTTACTCCCTGCTCCGCTGCCAATCGAATAAGGTGGACGTATGAAACAATCAGCCGAAATCGTACGCGAGTATGGCCCATTTCCCGGCGCCGATCGTGTGGATGGAGTCACCTATGACGGCGAGCATGTCTGGTTTGCGTCCGGAAACAAATTGAATGCATTCGAACCCGCGAGCGGGCAGGCAGTGCGCTCGATCGATATCGCCGCGCATGCAGGAACAGCCTATGACGGCCACCACTTGTTTCAAATCGCTGAGGATCGCATCCAGAAGATCGATCCCAAGAGCGGCCAAGTCGTCGCCACGATTCCGGCGCCAGGCGGCGGCCGTGACTCGGGCCTGGCGTGGGCCGAAGGGACGCTGTGGGTCGGTCAATATCGTGACCGGAAAATCCATCAAGTCAATCCGAACACCGGCGAGGTACTGCGAACGATCGAGTCCAACCGCTTCGTAACCGGGGTCACTTGGGTTGACGGAGATCTTTGGCACGCAACCTGGGAAGGCGATGAGAGCGACTTGAGACGAATCGATCCTCGAACTGGGGAGGTTCTTGAACAGCTCGAAATGCCTCATGGTGTTTATATTTCAGGGCTCGAGTCGAACGGTGACGACCAGTTCTTCTGCGGCGGAGGAAAGACAGGAAAGATTAGAGCAGTTCGGCGGCGAATTGATGCCGTGGGCAGGGGCGTTGAGAGACGGAGCGACTCCGATAGCGCCCGCAAAATATCCGAGGCGCAATCGACTGACGCCCCAACAAGCTCTTAGATCAAATTTACGCAGGTCGCATCTGCCTTGTTTGCAAGTTCGGGTTGCAGATCCCACGCTGTCTTCAGTCCGATCCCCTTACCCGCGCGCACCCAGTCATGCACCACCTCACCGCTCGTCATGCTCAGGGTTCCACTGACGATTACTTCAAAGCGTCTGCCTTGATCCCGGAAGAGCCATGTGTCCATCACCCGCCGGCCACGCACCAGGCGGATGCAGTCATGCTGCAGAAGATCGCTCGGTCTTGTCGGAACTCCGTGTTTCTTGAAGTGGGCTGGGGACGCGCAGACCATGCGTTTGGCAGTGAGGATCTTCCTGGCGATTACACTCGAGTCCGCGGGAGGCCCACGCGGAGTGCCACATCCAGGCCATCATCGATAACATCCGGGCCGGAGTCAGATAGCATGAGATGAACCTGAAATGCCTCGGCAAGATCAAACCGGATGTCGCTGCCGCATAAGTGGTCTCATGGGTGCAGCTTAGAGCGGTTGATTTGAGGGTTCAAGCACTGAACGGTTAAGCGGCAACGTTTGCTGTGCCTGGCGTGCGCCAATGGCGCATTTTGAGGCGCTGATTGCGTTAACCAGTATAAACGGCAGCGCCGGGCCTTTTCATTGTTCTGACCTACAGAACTCACTTCTAGCACTCAATGAACCTCATTGTTGGAAGTGAGAGTTGCCGGAATTGAGCCCGGTTGACGAGAGTCACAGGAAGCTATTGCGCTGACAGACTCTGAGGCGGGTGCAGGTTGTTATTTTTCGAGCAAGCCCGGAGATACGCGCGCACCAGGAATGCGAGTTCATCGCGCAATCTTTCATAATCTCTTTCTGGCGATGCAGACTCCAGCAGCCTCCGACCCACGCCGGCCATCGTTGCCTGCAGCATAGAGGCCACTAATTGGGATCTGTCGCCAACTCATCCTTTGCAGTCGCAAGCATGGCAACGATGGCGCGACTGGCTCTCAGACCCATCTCATGCGAGATTCGTGCGCCATCCACATCTGAGCTAACCGAATAGAGTGCGACGCTGGCCTTTGTGTCTCTCATCTTCGCTTTCAGAAAACTCGTTACCAGCGCCGTCGCCATCTCTTCAAGCGAAGAGCCAGCTTCTTCGCGGCATACCGTTTCCAGAACCGCCCCGATCTCATCCATGTGACGCTGCAGTGCCGCCCGCAGCAGTGCACGTTTATTGGGAAAGTACTGATACAGCGTACCGACTGAAACCCCGGCGCGGGCCGCGACGCGCGTTGTTGTCAGACGCTCTTTGCCCACTTTCAGCAAAACCTGAATCGTTGCCTTAAGAATTGCGTCGACACTCGCGGCTGAACGCGCCTGAACCGGTGATTTTCGGGGTTCTAACGTACTTTTTGGTCGCTTCGGCAAATGCGAACTCCAAACCTGAAGTTTCCTTCATCCAATGATTGTAAACAGCAATTCCTAATACAGACATTGGCAAATTCTGAGGAGACTCATGATGAAGCAATCGGAGCTTGGCGGAACCTTTTCTCTTCTCAACACTTCAATGACCTTGAACCGCATGGGCTATGGCGCAATGCAACTCGCAGGACAGGATGGTGACAGACGGGTCTGGGGTCCACCGCGCGATATTCCTGGTGCAATCGCTGTTCTGCGCGAGGCCGTTGCCTCGGGAGTGAACCACATCGATACAAGTGACTTTTACGGTCCACACGTAACCAATCAACTCATCAAACAGGCGCTTCATCCTTACGCTGACGATCTTGTGATCGTGACCAAGGTGGGCGCGCGCCGCGGAAGTGATGGATCATGGATACATGCTCGCTCACGTCAGGAGATTGTCGACGCGCTGCACGACAATCTGAAGAATCTCGGCCTCGAGGCGCTCCACGTAGTCAATCTGCGTATTGGCGGTCTTACCGCACCGACGGCCGAACCGTTTGAGGAACCGCTTAGCGCTCTGGCCGAACTCAAGCAGCAGGGGGCTGATCCGGCATATCGGCCTCAGCACCGTCTCTCCCAAACAGCTGGCCGAGGCGCAAGCCATCACCGAGATTGTCTGCATCCAGAACTTCTACAACGTGGCGCAGCGCACTGACGATGAATTCATCGATACACTTGCTGCGCAGGGCATCGCCTATGTACCGTACTTCCCACTGGGAGGATTCTTGCCGCTTCAGTCATCGCGCCTTAACGAAGTAGCCGCATCGATCGAGGCGACTCCGATGCAAGTAGCTCTCGCATGGCTTCTTCGGCGGTCGCCGAACGTGCTGCTGATCCCCGGCACATCGTCGGTCCAGCATCTCCGCGAGAATCTCAAGGCTGCAACGTTGGAGCTCCCAGATGAAGCTGTCGCCAGCCTCGACGGAGTTGGTATTGCAGCCGCTTAGAAGGCAGTCTCAAAGACGAGTAACGCTTCGAACGGAAGCGTTACTCCTGGCCGAGGAAAGAGTTCTGAATCCATCCTGCTTTAATGCCGCGAGCGACAACTGTTGAGCCCAGCCGTCGGCGATCTCTTTAGCCTGTTCGATTTTCCCAATAATGACTAACTATTCGCTGCAGCAATGATGTTGATATAGCTGGAGCAATCCAACAGCTCCGGCTTTTTGCTTTAGCAGCAGCGCAAAAAGTCTTTTGGCTCGCCGACTCGCGTGATTAATGGCTCAGGCCATGAGTGCAAATGCAACAAGAAGTCAGCAGCGGCATCGGCGCATCGGCGTCGAGTGTCGTGATGTGGTGAATTCTGAATCGCTGGAGAACTGCGAATCAGATAGATGATTCTTACTTGCCAACCTTACCAGTGTACTTGCGTTCGCTGAAGGAACTCTGTCTTAGGCCAGTGGTGTGTATTCCGATCTGCTCATTCAAATTGAGGCAAGAGCCGTCGTCTCATTGGGATAAATCGCCGCATATTTATTGATGCCCACCATTGAAAATACCTTCTGAAAATGTGAGCTCAAGCCAAAGATTGCAATCGTCCGCGCGGCGCTCTTGCTGGCTTCGAGTAACATCTGAATGATGATCGCGATGCCCGACGAGTTGATGTAATCGACAGCAGTGAAATCGAGCAGAATCTTAGAGGTAGCGCCATCCAGATTGTTGTAAGCACCAAGGATCGATTCCTTCGAAGACGAAGAAATATCGCCGGAAAAAGCAAGAATGCTGACCGGAGTTTGCGAAGCTCCGGTTGCTGTCCGCTGAGAAACCCTCGTAGTCGCCTGCATTTAATGATTCTCCTTGCCTAGCTTGATGACCAGCCGGACAAAACTCTTGCCGGGAGGGCCCTGATGCCATTCGGCTTCATCGACGAGAGCCTGGATCAGAAACATCCCCATACCTCGCGGGTCCTCTTCGCCATGCATTTTGCGATCAATATCAGGGGCAGGCGGTTTGCTGCCAATACCTGCGCCATCATCAATGACCTTCACTTCAAGTTGATCGTCTGTAGTGGATAGGACAACACCTACGCTGAGCGCGCTGTTGAGTTTGTTTCCGTGTTCTATGGCATTGATGCAGGCTTCGGAGACAGCGGTCTTGAGATCATCAATGCGATCCTCAGAGAAGCCCATAAGCTTGGCCATGCTGGCGGCAGTGCTCATGGCGACCTTTTCGAAACCAAGTTCCGAAGGAAGATGAACGTATACGGAGCTTCCGCTTTTCATCTGTTGGCGAACTCCTGCTGCACGGAATCGAGATGATAGATCACAAGGGCAGTCATGTCATCGTTTTGTGGTGCGTTTGCGGAAAAGGTGGCAAGAGTATCCCACAGATAGTCAAGTGTGCGCTCGGCTTGCGAAAACGGCGAATCGCGGAAGGTAACACCAAGCCGCTCAGAGCCGAACTCGTCCTCGTCACGAAAAACTTCTGTTAATCCATCAGTGTAAAGCAGAATACTCGAACCTCTTTCGAAAGACAGAATTTCGGTCGCATATTTCATTTCGGGAAGCATGCCCAAAGGCGTACCCGAGGACGCGATCATCTTGATCGATCGGTCGGGCAAAATCATTGCTACTGGGTTGTGGCCGGCGTTTAATATTTCTACTTGGCCAAACTTAGCTCTTAGCCTTAAAAATACAGCCGTTACGTAACGACGCTGGGCCTCTATTCCCTCTTCCCAGTGATGCTGGTTCAGTCGCGCTGCAAGCTCGTCGAGGGGAAGGATCTGTCCTGCAAGCGAGCGCAATGCAGAACGAAAGCTGGTCGCGACGATCGCTGATGCCAGACCTTTCCCGGCGACATCTGCTACCACCATCAAATAATCGCCGTCTGGTTGTAGCACTGAATCAAGGTAATCTCCTCCTACCTCGTAGCAAGCTGTGGAGCGAGCGGCGATGGAAAAGCCGTGTATCTCCGGCATACTTCGCGGCAGTAAAGACTTCTGAATAGCGCGCGCGGCATTCAAATCCTGCTGTACGCGAGCCCACTCCAGATCGCGTTCATGCATCGTGGCATTGTCCAGAGCCACTGCAGTTTGCAGAACTAATCCCTCAATAAAGTCCTGCTCATAAATGGAACAAACACCTGCTTCTGGGCAAGTCACGATCAACTCAGCCAGCGTTTGGCCCTCTTTCGACGGCAAAGGAAATTTGAGGCAGTTGTGATAAGGTGGCTCCGGTTTCTGGCCGTAGAATGCGATGGGCTTTCCAGTTGATGGCGCTACAAAGATGGCTCCGTCTATCTCGAGCTCTCGTACCAAAATCTGAACAGCCTCTGTTAGAACCTCGTTTACTTGTATCGTGGAGTGAACCCTCCGAGTAGCTTCTAGAAGGGCTTGCAATCGCGCGATCTGTTGCTCCAGGGAGAGGCTATCCTGAGGCAAGAAAGGTGTCGCCGCATCCATGTTCCAATGACCTCTCTTGCTGACCTATGCATTCCGGGGATGGGGCTCAAGAGTCTCTGCCCCGGAAAGTCCAATAGCTGCCAGCATCTACCGCATTCAAACAGGACCTCAGTTTCAGTGATTCATTGAAAGAATTCAAGCCAATTTAGTCGCCTTGCATCGCCGGAGACAACTGTTGCGCCAACTTGCAGTTCGCCCTTTCACGAATTTCAACAACTTTCTGACTATCTTTTGTCTCATGGCCAGCGGATTCGTGGTGATATTGTCGAGGCATGTTTTTTCGGCTAGTTCTGGCGACATTGACCTGCATGGTCGGCGCATGTCTCTGTGCCGAGACGGTGTCTCCATCCCCCTCCTCACTGGAAATTCAATCTCTCGGCCCTGGGGCAGTGTCGCTGGACGGACCATGGCAATTTCGTCTTGGCGATGATCTGGCGTGGAGGTCACCTTCCTATGATGATTCGGCCTGGGAATCAATAGATCCATCAACCTCCTGGGGAAGCCAAACGCATCATGCTTACACGGGTTTCGCGTGGTATCGGAAACACCTGCGAATCATGTCAGCTGAGCAACAAGGTAACTACGCTTTGCTCATGCCACCAGTAAATGATTCTTATGACCTGTACTGGAACGGCGTCTTAGTGGGCCACCAGGGTAACGGTCCACCTAACCCCCACTGGTTTTATAATCCGCTGCCCCAAAGCTTCACCGTGCCATCGAGCAGAGAAGACACAATCGCAATCCGCGTTTGGAAGTCTCCGCCTTTATTCGTCGACTCAGGTACGCTCGGTGGATTGCATGGGGCACCTTTATTGGGCGATCCCGATACGATCTCTGCTCAGGAAGCAGAGCAGAATTCAGAGTCCATACATCAGGTCCTATATGAGTACACGCTGCTGATCTTGTATGGGATGGTAAGCATTTTCAGCCTTCTACTTTGGGGTAGAGAGCATAAGATCCGAGTGTTTCTTTGGCTAGCGCTGTTCACGGCGACCACGGTAGCACTTGCAGTTCTGCAAGGTCTCTTTTCTCTTCCGATTTCCTATGGACTGGGTCGAGGACTGAACCAACCCATCTATGCGTTGAATCATGTTTCGCTCTGGCTCTTGCTCTTGTGGTTGCTGCGCCTGAATGGAAAACGACGCTTGGTGCGTTGCACTCGTATTCTTGCCATCTGCACGTTATCTGTCGCCCTACTGGACGGATTTCTTGCGCCGTTCTGGGGAACTGCGGGCGACTGGATGCAGACTATCGACGCGATTCTGACCTCGTTGATGCTGGCCGTCCAGGTATATCCGATTCTGATCATCTTGATGGGAATCCGGCAACGGTTGGATTCAGCTCATTGGGCGGTAGCCATTAGCGCTTTCATATCGCAAATCATCAACATTATTGCCGATATGAGCGCAGCAGGACAGCGCTTCACTCACTGGACACTTTTCGAACGCATTATCAATACACCGCTCTTCGTGATTCACGGCATCGCCTTTTGGGCTTCGAATGTTATTGAAATTGTTCTCTTTGTCTCTATCCTCTATGCCGTTTATCGCTTCGACACAGAGCGCCAGACACGGCAAAGCTTGCTGGAACGCGAGATGCAAAGCGCACGCGAGATACAGGGACTATTGATTCCGGAAGCCATGCCGTCCCTGGAGGGTTATGCTGTCACGAGTGCCTATCGTCCAGCTCTCGAAGTTGGCGGAGACTTCTTCCAGATCATGCGTCGTAAGAATGGATCCACCATCGTCGCGCTTGGCGATGTGAGCGGCAAGGGCTTAAGAGCGGCTATGACCGTCTCTCTTATCGTGGGAATTTTGCGTTCACTTTCTGACGCGTCTTACAGCCCGGCGCAGATATTGCAGGTGTTGAATCGTTGTTTGTACGGGCGGCTGCAGAACGGGTTCGTGACTGCTGTCATCTTACAACTTCACCACAATGGAACAGTCACGATAGCCAATGCCGGTCACTTGCCTCCATTTCTGAACGAAAAGGAGCTTGCTACCGAGGGTTCTCTGCCGCTTGGGCTTTCGCCAGCGTTAACCTACGAAGAATCTTCAGTGCATCTGCAACAACGAGATCAACTGAGCATCTATACGGATGGACTGCTCGAGGCGAGAAATACCACTAGAGAACTCTACGGATTTGACCGGTTACACACTCTATTCGCAACCCAGCCAACCGCGCAGCAGGTAACTGAAGCGGCCATAGCCTTTGGTCAGAACGATGACATTACGGTCCTTACTTTTACTCGACTCGCCCAAGGCGAGGAGGCAACCACATCTGTGACTGCCTCATTCGCCGAATCGAGCGTCGAAAGTCTTATCGAGCTACCGTAATCGTTATCGTCGAACTGGCCGCCGCGTAGTTGGTCCCCCCGCTGTAGTTTGCGGCTATAGTATGGCTGCCATTCGAAAGCGAGGACGCCGAAACTGTGACTGTGGCTACACCTAAGGCATTCACCGGCATATTACCCAGCAGGTTGCTCCCATCGAAGAAAGAAACAGTACCAATCGCGTTCGGGGGGCCGGCACTCCATGACTGAATAGACGCGGTGAGCGTGAGCGTGCCGCCGGTCAAATACCAGCTGGAGGGGGTGAGTTGTATAGTCACCGGAGCTGGCGTCACGACGAAAGTAACTTTGCTCGGATTCGCAGCGGCGTAGTTCGTCTGGGCGGCATAGCCGATGATTAGGACATGCGTTCCAGCCGGAGGCTTCACCAAAGTGAACTGCGCAACGCCATTTTGCAAAGTTAGCGATACGGGCGCCGCACCATCATACTGATAGGTCACGACGCCTTGTGGTGGTCCTGCATTCGAACTGGTATAAACTCCGCATTGGAAGTTGGCGCCATAAGGGTAGTTCAGATTCCAGCAGGACGTGCTGAGATTTACCGGCACTGGGTTCACGATGAGTTGCACCGGCGTAGAAGTGCCTCCGGGATTAAATGCGTCACCCGCATACGTCGCGCTCAGTTGATGGACGCCAACTGGAAGTCCCTGGATATACAGATACGCCGCGCCATTTCCTTGTAGTGAGGAGGTCTGGAGAACCTTCGTGCCGTCGAGCAACTGGACCGTCCCGGTAGGCGTGTGTCCCTTGGTGGGAGCGATGCTGATTGTAACGTTGGTTCCTTGAGGGTATGTGACCGTGGTGGAACTCAACGTGACCTTGATTGCAGAATCAAACGCGGCTGTCACGACATATTGGACTGAGGTTGATACTTGATTGCCCGCCGCATCGATAGCCGTAACGGTGTAGGTCTTTGGTCCTGCCGTCGATGTGTCAACAGGGCTACTAATCGCGCCTGTGTTCAACACCCCCGAACTCGGCGAATAGGTCGAACTGCCACACCGTATGATCCCCGAGCGTTCATCGGTGCAGCTATAGGTTGCGGTAACCGCTTGGCCAACTGTATACGCATTGCCTGCTCCGGGCGCGGGAGAAAGAGTTGGCCCGGACGCGATCACAGGTGCGATGGTGTCTACGTTCACTGGAAACGTGTAATAGCCAGTCGACCAGCTTCCGCTGGAATCTTGCGTAAACTTAAGTTCCTCAGTTCCTGCGCAATCCTGTGCAAAGTAATGAATCAGGTAATTACCATCCGACAACCCGGTGAGGTTTTGCGGTGTTGTAAAGGTCGTCGCTGCTGGGTCGGTTGGATTGGCAGCAGTGGGACAGGCAATGGCGTTCTCTACCGTTGTATCCGTCGTGGATGGTGCGCTCGGCATGGGGACATTATTGGCAGCCGAAATCCCGTAAGTAATGCTTCTAATGGGAGATGGGACAAAGGCCGCAGCACCTGGAAGATTCGTTCCGGTAAGGACAGGCGGTTGACTTGAAAACGTAACGCTTGCGCTTGACGAATTGATCCAGCCTCCAGCTTGTTGATTCGCAACCGTAACCGTAGTCAGATCTTCAGGGACCTGTGCTACTGGAATAAAAGTCGAATTGGGATGGGTTACGTGACCAGTCGCCTCGTACACTCCTGGACCGCTGAAATTAGTCAGCAGGTTCTGAGGGCACAGCAGATCCTGCAGATTCGAAGCCGGATCGAAAGTGCATGGCCCGCCCGTCCAACCTTCAGCCGCCATTAAGAGCCCGATTCCTTGATGGAATGTGATGCCACTCGGTGTTGTGATATCTGGCAACGTAAAGCCAGGCCCGTCAAAGATGTCCATGAAAATTTCATTTGGCAGCGAAGAGACGGGGCATTGAGCACCGCTACCCGTAGCGCCAGTTCCAACCGTGCATTGGAGAGTAAAAAGTTTGCACGCCGGCTGATTCTCGATCAGCTCCCCGGTGTGAATGAGGCACGTGGACGTAGCAAAAGAGGTGCCGGGAACAAGAGTCGATTGAAAAGCCGTCTGACTTACGGGAGAATCCTGCATTTGCGGAATGGTATTGGGGGATATAGTCAGACTTCCTGCAGCTTGGGCCTGGGAAAGGTCGTAAACAGACTGGATTTGTTGGTCAGTTCCCGAATTGAATGGGAAATTCTGGGTTAGCTGTTGAGGTGTCGGATTGTTCTGGGGGATTGGATTCCCGGTAATCGTCGACGGGCCGGTGACCCCGCTCTGTGTACAATTCGTATTGAGATAAATCGTTGAGCTTGCGAGAAAGCCGCCCTCGTCAACCAAATCGATTTTTATTTGCTGTGCACCCGCTTGCAGTTGTGAGCTGATGTCGATAGGAGAAACCCCTCCGGTGCTTACCAGAGTATCGGGATTTTGACCGGTCAGGTTCCCTGCGCCTGCCGGAATTTGATAACTCGAAGTGAAACAATTCTGAACTGGGCCACTTGGTGTCGAGTCGGCGGTCCCGCCTCTACAGACGTTCACCGGCCCAACGATGGGCACGCCAGACAAAGAATTCACAGTCAAGTTAATGAAGTTGTCTACCAGCACCTTCCCCGTTCCGTCTGTAGAGGACGATAGAACAGCCGCAATTGGGGTACTGGGACAACTGAGGTTAATGGTCGCGCTGTTGAATGTTACAGCGCTGGCTCCGTAACCTGTGCCATTCGCGGAACTTCGCACGTTGACAGGGTCAAATATCTTTATTGGCGTCTGTGCTTCTGAAGCAGAATGGCTAAAGAACAGGCAAAAGATTATCGTGCCTACAACGCTAAAGATTGTTTTCTGCATGCGTTCGCAACTCCATAGATCGGCCAGATGAGCGGACATCAAAGGGTCGATTGATTGATGTTTCGAATATCTTTCAGGGGAGTCTCGACGCGAGCAGCCTGAGCGGTGAATAGGCGTCGGATTTGGCTGCAACGGACTATAACGTTCGCACAGACGTGTGTCAACGCGAATTAAAAGTTTGGGAGGCGATCGCGATGGGTCGCATCTGCGGTGATGGTCCAGAAATCAACTCGAAGTATAATGCAGCATCAGTGATTGTTAATCACGGTCCGCAATATACACACATCCCCGGAAATCGACCGATACTCAAGAGGGAATACAGAATGACAATTTCGACGGAGTCTATGGCGGGTGATATCACCCGTATTCTTTTGGACGGCCGACTGGATATTGAAGGCGCGGCCGCAATCGACCTGCGCATGAATGTGTTGGCAGGAAGCGCCAAATTTCTTCTCATTGATCTCCAAAAAGTGTCGTTCATCGGTTCGTTAGGACTCAGTACAATCATAATTCCGGCGCAGGCCGTTCGCCGCAGGGGAGGAAAGGTGGCGCTTTTGGGTCCTATTCCCCTGGTAGAGGAAGTGCTCAAAGCCAGCAAGGTTGACCAGGTGATTCCCGTTTTCCGCGAACTTGATGCAGCAGTAGCCGCGCTTCGGTAGCCAGCAAGAAGAACGACTGCCGAACATGCCAATCGAACAACTGCAAGACTTCCTTGTGCTAGACAGCCGACTGACCGAGGTGAGCCGAGCGCAGTCATGGGCTGAGGCATTTGCAGACCGGTTCGGTGTGACTGAGAACATCCGTTACGCAATTCGGCTGTGCCTGGAAGAGGCTCTGGCCAACGTCATTCGTCATGGCTATCGGAGTGAGTCTGGGCATCGTATCGTTATTCGGTGCTGGTGTTCATCGGACACGTTGTTTTTTGCGATCGATGACAAGGCTTTGCTTTTCAATCCAGCTGACGCTCTGCCTCGGGACGATGGATCCGAACCGGTGAGTCTTGAGTCGATTGCACCAGGCGGAAACGGACTACCGCTACTCCGACACTTCGCAGGATCGTTGGCTTACGAGAGGCTTCCCGAGGGAAATCGGCTGACGATGGGTTTCTCAATTTCAGTCTCGTGATTTGTCAACGAATCCCTGAAGCTCTTGCAGATCTAGTTGCCGATCACTTCTCAAATTCTTGGGTTATGTTTCGTGCCCACAATGCTGTCGAGGGGGTAGAAGGGTGTGGCGAGACCCGGATTTCCAGCACCGTAAAAGGACTAAATATTCAAGAGCTCTAGTTCGTGGAAAACTGGGAGATGGGCAAGTGCGCCATGCACCTTTCGAGTCTAGCCATATATATGGCACCTGACACCTATTTCTCCCAACTGTCTTACGGCGTAAACAGCTTGCCCACTCATCTAGGGCTGCTTTTTGGCGCTGGTCGTGAGTTTGCGCAGGACAAACTCCTGTATGACGCCGTTGGCCATGTCGGCAGCGATATCAATCGCAGTGGCAGAAAAGACCAGTCCCGGGCCGCGATTTGATGACGGATAGTAGGTATTCGCGATGGCGCCCGAGGCGAGGTACCCCCCAAGTCCTGAGTAGTTCGGTTGCCAGCGCCCGTTATCTCCCTTACAGACGAACGGCGTTCGCAGGGCATAAATTATGCGCGACTTCGTTGTGCCCGTGCCTCGATAGAAATAGCGCGGATCCTGACGCAGGATCGAGGGCAGGATGGCTCCGCCGACCATGATGTCAGTCAAGCCGTTGGCATAGTTGGCACCAAAGCGTTGAGCATAGCCCTTTGCACCCTGCTCGTAGTCGGGAGTGCCTGCCGCCTGATCGATTCCCGCGACGAAGGCGCTGCCAAGAATCGTGATGGGGTCCTTCGAGGTCTTGAGCGCGAGTCTGAACTTCAGTTTCGGTGTGAGCGGAACAGCGTTGTGGTCATAGACCACATAGAAATTAGGAATGAAGCCAAGGACACGTTGCTTCTCCTCTATCTCGACCTGTCCTCTGGCAATTTCCTCGGTGGAGAGAGCCTTCACCGTAGTCACCGCGACTGCAATCCGGAGTCGGATTCCTTTCAGTTCCAGATATTGGCCAGGTCTCAGAGTGACTTCGGGCGAGATCCAGTCCGCAAATCCGTTGGCACTGATCGTAATGTGATAAGAAATCCCTGCCTTGAGTTGAGTGATTTGGAAGAAACCATCGTCGTTTGTTGTTACCTGTTTAGGCTCAGGGAGCGAAGAACTCTGAAGAACTACGTTGGCTCCGGGAACAGTCCCGTCATTTACGTCAATCACTGTGCCGATGACAGTTCCAGTCTGTGGCTCAGGCGCGGAAATTTGCTGAGCCGCCGCAGCACAGGTGACAGAAACGCATAAGACTAGCCTGAACATGAAAAGCCTAATATTCATGCGCGAAGGAACTTTCGTAGGTTGGACGCGGCAGGTGAGGCGCCGGGTTCAAAAAATCACCCGAGAAAACAGTCTCGTTACGTTTTATCGAATCTTTTGAATAGGTTAAGCGATAAATTCCACTCTCGCTGCGGAACAGTCTCAGACGCAGATTTCCAGTTGCTCGTCAGCTAGAATGAGTTTGTGCGAAAAGTCCTTCTTCTGATTCTTGTCCTCATTGTTTTACTGCCCATCATTTTTCTCGTTGCGCGTTCGACGACACCCGTCATCGATGTGACGTCTCCGATCACGGTCCTTGGCCTGGCTACGCCGGTGACGGTTCGGGTGCACGATGTGCGCGGTCTTCGCAAACTGGAAGCGTCAGTTGAGCAGAACGGCGTCCACTACCCGGTCTGGAAGGAGGATCAGGCCACGCACGTCGCTGACGGCACATGGAACTTCACAGCGGGGGTCAATTCCACGCCGCAGCTTAAAGACGGTAAGGCAAAACTGATTCTCGAAGCCACGTCGAACGATCTGCTTCGAAAGACTGGGCGCTGGGAGCGCGATGTGACGGTTGTGACGCGACCGCCAACCGTCAGTGTGGATTCAGATCAGCACTATTTGTACCTGGGGATGGCCGATCTCGCCACCTTCAATGTCTCTGGTGCGTGGACGGACGCGGGCGTCCGTGTCGGCGATCAGATATTTCGCGCTTGGCCGGTGCCAGGGGGCAAACCGGGTTACTTCTCCCTCTTTGCTTTTGCTTGGAATATGCCGTCGAACACGGTACCCGTCGTCTATGCGTCAAACGGGGCTGGGAACGATGTGACGAGCCCCATCGTTTTCCAGTTTCCCAAGAAGGAGCAGCCCAAGTACACGGTCCATGACTTGCAGGTGAGCGACGCGTTCATGCAGAAGGTCGTCAACGAGCTTGACCCGAATGGCTCGGGCGATCCTGTAGCGCGTTTTGTAAAGATCAATAACGAAATGAGGCGTGCCAATAATCAGGTGCTGTTTGATCTTCGGCTCAAGACTACCGACAAATTCTTATGGTCACAGCCCTTTGTTCGGCAGTCTCATTCGCAGTCGGAGGCGACCTTTGCGGACCTGCGCAACTATATCTACAAAGGCAAAAAGATCGATCAGCAGGTGCACCTTGGATATGACCTCGCGGTCACGCAGCACGTAGGCGTGGAGGCGTCAAACGACGGACGAGTCGTCTACGCGGCTCCTCTGGGGATCTACGGCAACTGCATTATAGTTGACCATGGTTATGGGCTGCAGACACTCTACGGTCATCTAAGCCACATTGATGTGCACGAGGGTGACATGGTGAAGCGGGGGCAGGTTATGGGCACAAGCGGCCAGACGGGCATGGCCGGCGGCGACCACATTCACTTCGGTATGCTGCTCGATGGCGTGCAGATTGATCCGAAGGAATGGTGGGACAGCCATTGGATTAAAGATCACATTGCAAAACGCATCGACTTGCCGGGATTTCACGACTGAGCGAGACTACTTACAGAATTGACGCCAGGGTGTCTTTTCCATTTCGAGAGGACGCTGCTGGGTGCACCGGCACCCCGCAAGTGCGGTGGCGGCTACTGTGAAGGAACTGCCCCAGCCGAAGTGCTGTGAAAACCAAGGCGTGAGCGAGACTGTGGTAGCGCGAAGCGAATTGCGATCAACACGCCGCATACATGCGACACACCTGTAGGCAGAAGCGCAGTGGCCCCCTGTAACGATCCCCCACGAAAAGACTCCAAGCGACCATAGGCGTCGCGGACCGAAGCGGGCCGCGAGCCATCCTGCCGGTATTGGAAATCTGGGATAACGATCAGAAGAGAATATCCAGCCCAGATATTGCTTTCCCAAGCTGTACCCTGAACTGATCTGGAGTCCAGCAATCGAGATGTTCGTCCGATCGAGATGAGCATCTGCGCCGAGAAGGAAGAGCAGAAATGAAAAGATAGAACCGCACCAGTGTCCTACACTCAAGGGACGTCTATACTCCTGCGAAGTGCTATATTTTCGAGGTTCAATTTTCCGGACAGATTGAATTTGAATTCTGAAAGGGAGAGGTGAAAATGTTCGATCGAAATGGATCAAGCTTCAATCGCCGTAACATGCTGAAATCCTCTGCGATGCTGCTGGCTGGTGGTCTCGTTGGCCAAACTTTCAAGAAGGCTGAGGCGGAGGACACCGTCAAGAACGTCAATCTGCATTCCAGTCCATCGACACTCAAGATCACAGACATGCGCTACGCCATAGTCGTTAAGCCTGGTCCGAGCCCCTGTGTCATTATTCGAATCGATACGAACCAGGATGTATATGGCCTGGGCGAAGTGCGGGATATTGCTGGCCCTCAATATGCGATGGTGCTGAAGAGCCGCATTCTCGGCGAAAACCCGCTAAATGTCGACTACCTCTTCGAAAAGATTGCGCAATTTGGTGGTGTGTCTCGTCAGGGAGGTGGTGTCAGCGCCGTGGAAATGGCCCTTTGGGATATTGCGGGGAAAGTTTACAACTGCCCCGTGTATCAGATGTTAGGTGGCAAGTGGCGCGATACTGTCCGCATTTATGCCGACACGACGGAATCAAAGGATCCTCAGGAGTATGGGCGGCGTGCAAAAGAGCGTGTAGCGATGGGGCTTACCTGGATGAAGATGGATCTCGGCATCGATACACTCGAGGGCATTCCAAATACCGTGATGCAGCCCTCCGGACTGAGTTCATGGGAACTGCACAGTCAGCCCCACCCGTTTATTGCCACCGAAGTTACGGATAAAGGCATCGACAGATTGTGCGAGTATGTGGCTGCTGTTCGCGATGCAATCGGCTATGACATGCCATTGTCTATGGATCATCTTGGCCATGTAGGTGTGAAGTCTGCCATTCGATTGGGCAAGGCCTATGAAAAGTTCAATCTGGAGTGGATGGAGGACTTGATTCCTTGGTATTACACCGATCTCTGGAAACAGATCACTGACGCTAGTCCGACGCCGACGCTCACCGGCGAAGACATTTATGAGTTTACCGATTTTGAGACGTTATGTAAGAACCATGCGGTCAGCAAGATTCATCCCGATCTTGAAACATCGGGTGGAATTTTGCGCACGCATAAAGTCGGCGACATGGCATTTCGGTATGGCGTTCCCATGGCGATGCACTTTGCTGGCACTCCAGTGGGCTGTATGGCGAATGTGCACTGCGCAGCCGCGACGCGGAATTTTCTTGCGCTCGAAAACCATTCGCTCGACGTGCCATTCTGGCAGGATCTGGTCACAGGAATTGACAAACCGATCATCGACAAAGGATTTATCAAGGTCGCGGATACGCCGGGTCTGGGCATCACCCTGAACGACGATGAAGTGAAGCGTCACTTGAAGCCTGGAACCGGATACTTTGAGCCAACGCCCATGTGGGACGAACAGCAGTCATGGGACGACGCGACGTTCAGTTGATGGCAGTTTCCCCAAACAAAAGGAATTTCCGACTGCTGGAGGAGAATTCATGAAGAGAGTTTTAGCGACTATTTTGTTTGTCTGCGCAATCATTGTGGTGCCTGCATTTTCTCAGGTGAGGATGACGAAAGAACAGATTCTGTTTTACACCTCGGACTGGAATGGCGAACGATTCCCGGACGGACGCCCCAAAGTTCCAGACGATCTTCTCAAACGAGCGTTAGACGTTTCAATCGAAGATGTTTGGGATTATCTTCGCGATAAAGGTTATAAATGCCAATTTGATGGTGGTTGGCAAGCCCTTCACATTGACAAGCCTTTCGCTGGCCGTGCCCTGACTGCGCAATATATGCCGCTCAGACCGGACATGGCCAAGGCGATCGCCGCCGAAGGCAAAGCTGAAGGGCGAGTAAGCTGGACCAATAGCTGGCCCATTAACGAACTCCGGGAAGGAGACGTTTATGTAGCCGATGGTTTTGGAAAGGTCATCGAAGGTACATTGATAGGCTCTAACCTTGGAAGTGGGATTGCGGCACACACCCACTCCGGATTCGTCTTCGACGCTGGAATTCGCGACCAGGAAGAGAACCGAGAAATTCCGAACCTAAATGGGTTCTATCGGGGCTATGATCCCTCTGCATGGGCTGACATGACATTGACAGCCATCAACGCTCCCGTGCGGATTGGACGCGCTATTGTGCTTCCTGGAGACCTTGTTTTAGCGAAAACAGATGGGGTAATTTTCATCCCCGCAATTTTGGCGGAAGACGCGGTCAGCTCAGCGGAATTCACCAATTTGCAGGATGAATTCAACTTTGAATTGAACCGTTCGGGCAAGAATGGCGGCGAATTCGAGGGTGGCTGGACATCACAAAAATACGACGCACTAGCGAAGTGGATTGATGCTCATCCCGAAAAGCTGAGAATGCCCCGCTCCGAATTCAACGCAATCCTAGAAAAGAGGAAATCAAGATAAAGCAGGATGCTGCTTATTCCGGGCCGAATTCGCGAGACGCTTGAGGCGCTCATTTATGTTCATGAGCTGGCCTTCATGATTGGCAGCCTTCCACATCTGTCCTTTTTGAGTCGAGACCGGAGTCCCGTCAGGCTTGACGAGGGCGTACGGACCAGGATGCGCCTTTCTGGATTATGACGATGACGGCTGGATGGATATCTTCCTGGTGAACAGTGGGCCAAGTGATTTCTGGAAACCATCCAAACCTGTTCGCAATGCTCTTTACAAGAACAATCGCGATGGAATCTTACGGACGTGACCGAAAAGGCTGGGGTCAGCGGAGCGTATTTCGGAATGGGGGGTCGCCGTTGGAGACTACGATAATGATGGCTGGCCAGATCTGTTCGTAACCGCATATGGCAGATGTATTCTCTACAAGAACAATCACGATCGGACCTTCACGGACGTGACAGATCGCGCAGGTGTCGCCACTCCGGGGTGGACGACCAGCGCAGCGTGGTTCGATTACGACAACGACGGAAGACTAGATCTGTTTGTCTGCAGCTTTGTCGACTACACGGGAGTCCGCAAGCTTGAGTGCGGCAACAATCAGCTCGGCAGGAATTACTACTGCGTCCCCTCGCGTCTTCAAGCCCATCGCCAGCTTCCTTTACCACAACAACGGCGACGGCACCTTCGCCGTGGGCGATTACGATAACGATGGCGCGCTGGACGTAATCATAGGGGTCAATGGCGGCCCCCTGTACTCCTTATTAAGAGGACAACAACTGGCTGGGATTGAAACTAGCGGGTGTCACCTGCAACCGTGATGCTATCGGCGTCCGGATTGTATGGAAAGCGGGTGGCAAAGTAAGGACGCAACTGAAAAACAACGGCGGTAGTTATCTTTCCTCGCACGATCTTCGCGAAGTCCTGGGCATTGGCACAGCCACGCAAATTGACGAGTTGGAGATTCACTGGCCGGCTCCAAGCAAGCACATCGAGAAACTCAACAACGTTGCTCCTAATCGCTACGTGCACGTCGTGGAAGGCAAGGGTATGTGTAATGCGACAGGATTGGTAAGCGAGTGCATGCTGCATAAAAACGTGTTCTCCCTGCTCAGTTGCAAGCCAAATATCGACGGAGTTATAGTTGGGCATCGGTGATTTCGCTCTGCCGGAAGACTTCCAAAGTCGACGCAGATGAGTTCTGAACAGCCGATGCGCCCGCTGATTTCAGGACAGAGAAGTTTTCAACTGTTCAAGAAAGATCACAGCCTTCGGCAACCGTATGAGGAGCAATGTATGTCGGCTGATAAGACGTCGCATTCCGATCTTCCGTCGATAGAAAGGGAAGAGCAACGAAGCAAAAGAGTAACAGGCGATCCAGGCCGGAACGGCATCACGCGCCGCGGTTTCCTCAAGGGCGCTGGATTGACAGCAGCTGGCAGCACGTTACTCGAGGGAGTCCACGCCTTTGGCAGCGACGTTTCGGACGGTTCAAAGCATGGCGTTACGGAAATCGGCCCTGGCCTCACTTCCATCAAGTTGAGCGTGAATGGCAAGGAACATGCCATCGAAATTGAACCTCGAACGACGCTGGCGGAAGCCTTGCGCATCCAGATGGGTATGACCGGCACCAAAGTGATCTGTGATCGGGGTACGTGCTCGGGCTGCACTGTATGGCTCGATAAAGTACCGGTAAATAGTTGCATGACGCTTGCTGTCGATGCCATTGGCCATCAGGTGACAACCATCGAAGGCCTTTCTGTGAACGGAAGTCCTCATCCGCTCCAAGCAGCGTTTGTGAAGCATGATGCTTTGCAGTGCGGCTTTTGCACTCCGGGCATGGTCATGAGTTGCGCAGCACTACTTGAAAAAAATCCAAATCCTACGACGCAGGACGTTCGTCGTGCAGTCGCCGGTAATCTCTGCCGTTGTGGTACTTATCCTAGAATCTTCTCGGCCACGCTTGAGGTGGCAGGCAACAGCCGCAAGGCATAGTGGAGGAGCATCATGGCAATTCACACGAGTGAAAACGCGCTGCTCCAGGAAGCAGATAGCCCGGATAAGACAACTGCTGACAAGAAGACCGTGATGATGCCAGTTGGCGTGCCCGGATATACCCTGCAAGATGAGCCGCGCGAGATCCCTTCCGACGAGCCGCCAGTGTGGCCGGTTAACAAGGATCTGAAATATGTTGGCCGCGCGGTGGAGCGTTGGGACGGCCTGGCCAAAGTTTCAGGCCGCGCACGCTACACTGCCGACATTCAGTTGCCGGGCATGCTGTACGCAAAATTCGTGAATGCATCTGTGCCTCACGCCAAGATTGTCTTCGTCGATACCTCAGCGGCGGAGAAGTACCCTGGTGTCAAAGCCGTTCACGTGATCGAACACGTAATGGGGGGAGCCGTTCTCCGCGATCCTTCTCTTGAGCAGACAAAGTATCCGGTCGTGCGTTATGCCGGCCAGCCCGTTGCGGCGGTGGCGGCTGTGACTCCTTATGCTGCCGAGGAAGCAGCTTCGCTTGTGAAGGTTCAATATGAGCCGATGCCCTTTGTTGTCGAATTGGACAAGGCGCGCGCGAAAAATGCAGCTCTGGTTTTTCCAGGTGTGGCCGATCAGGCAGGCACTGCGGGCGGCGGTGGTGGACCCCATGATGTTCCACAAACCGGCAATATTCATGGACCGTCGGTCAAGAAAGTCGGCGATATAGATCAAGGCTTTAAGGATGCGGATGTTGTTGTCGAGGGTCACTACATTACGCAGGTCCAGACGCATTCTGCTCTCGAAACACACGGCGTAGTAGCCGACTGGAAGCCCGAATTACTGACAGTATGGGCCTCGACGCAAGGCACAGCGAGCGTGCGCGAGGAACTGGCCGCCTTCTTCAAAATTCCAATGCCGCAAGTGCGCGTGATTACTGAATATATGGGTGGCGGCTTCGGCGCCAAATTCGGAGCAGGGAATCCAGGAGTGGTGGCGGCAGCTCTCTCGAAGAAAACTGGTGCGCCGGTTCGGCTCATGCTTGATCGCGAAGAGGAGCATCTGTCTGTTGGCAATCGTCCCAGCTCCGATCAAGTGCTGCGAATCGGAGCAAAGAAGAGCGGTGAAATAACTGCCATTCATCTTGTCAGTTACGGCACAGCGGGATGTGGCACCGGGGCTGGGTGTGCAGGACCGGCATCCAACCTTTATAAGTACGCAGCTCTGCACACCGAGGAGAACGATGTATTCATCAATGCCGGTCCGGGAGCGGCCATGCGTGCGCCAGGACATCCGCAGGGAGCTTTCGCACTGGAGCAGACAATCGATGAACTCGCCGTGAAGCTTGGAATGGATCCCATCGATCTCCGAGATAAAACCGACATTCATCCAGTGCGCCGCGTTGAGCGACAGATTGTGCGCGAAAGCGATCTCTGGAAGGCACGCATTCCAAAAGCTGGCGCAGATACTGGCCCTATGAAGCGCGGCGTAGGTCTCGCGCAGTCTGTATGGTATCGGTTCGTCAGCATGAATTCTGCTGCCGAAGTCCGTGTGCATAAGGATGGCTCTCTCGAAGTTCTCTCCGCGGTGCAGGATATTGGTTCGGGCATAAAGACGGTTATGGCGCAGATTCTGGCGGAACAATTCGGTGTGCCCCCGTCGCAGGTTGTCGTCAAAGCGGGTGACACCAACTATCCGCCCGGCCCGAACTCGGGTGGAAGCGTGACTACGCTTTCGCTGACTCCCGCGGTTCGTGACGCAGCTTGGCAGGCATCACAGAAATTCCTCGCAGACATCGCACCAGCCCTTGGTACAACGCCTGGAGACCTGGTGCTAATTGACGGCGATGTCAGGAGCAAGTCCGGCAAGTTTCAACCGCTTAGTTTCCGCCGTGCCGCGGGCAAAATGACGACCGATCAGATTACAGTGCAGGCCAAACGGATTCCGGACTACGACAAGAGTAAGTACTTGACCTATGGTGGTGTTGATGTGGCAGAAGTTGAGGTGGATACAGAGGTCGGGCGCATTCATGTGAAGCGTGTTCTATCTGTACATGATTGCGGGCGGCCCATGAATCCCTCTTTGGTCATCAGCCAAATCAACGGTGGAATCATCCAGGGAATGTCCTACACACTTTTCGAGAATCGTCTGTTGGATCCAGCCTACGGCCTGATGGTGAACCCAAATCTGGATATGTATAAGATCGCCGGCTCGCGTGAAGTTCCTGAGATTGAGGTGAAGCTCGTCGAAGCCTACATCGGTCAAAGTTCAACGGATGCGTCGGGCATTGGCGAAGCGGCAGGCGTTGTCTCCATAGGAGCAGCTATTGGGAATGCTGTCTATAACGCGATCAGAGTCCGCATCCGCCAGATGCCCATGACACCGGCGGTGGTGCTGGCTGCGCTACGCAAGCCCGAGCCGGAGAGGGAGTTGGCATGAACAGTTTCGTACTCGCAAATTGCACAACGGTAGATGGCGCTCTATCGCAGCTAAGGGATGGCGCAGTCATCAAAGCGGGTGGCGTAGATTTGCTCGACCGCATGAAGATTGGGATCGAGCAGCCATCGAAACTCGTGAATATCCGAAGCATCTCTGGGCTGCGTGGAATTCACCAGACAGACAGTGGACTGACCATCGGAGCGCTCACTACTCTCTCCGAAATCAGCGAGCATCCCGTGATATGCAAGCAATACCAAATTCTCTCCGACGCCTGCGGGAGCGCAGCAACTCCACACATTCGCAATATGGCAACACTGGGCGGCAATCTGCTTCAACGAATACAGTGCTGGTACTACCGTTCTGCGGATTTTGAGTGCCTGCGAAAAGGCAAAGATATGTGCTTCGCTTTTGACGGCCTCAATCAGTATCACGCCATTATGGATTATGGCGCCTGTCCTGCGGTCGCCCCCTCTTCTGCAGCCGTGGCTCTGCTTGCCCTGAATGCCAGTGTCGAGCTTAATTCGACGAAGCGAGGTAAGCGGGTCCTTGCTGTTAAAGATCTCTACGTTACTGGTGAAGACGATCCGACAAAGTTCACTGCTGTCGGACCTGACGAACTTCTGACATCGATCATGATTCCGAAGCCCGCAATTGGAACGCGCTCGGCGTATCAAAAGTATGGGGAGAAAGAGAGCTTTGACTGGGCGATTGCCGATGCCGGAGTTCTTCTCGAAATGGACGGCAACATTTGCCGACGGGCTGTGATTACGATGGGAGCAGCATCCCCTGTAGTGCGCCGCTCATCACAGGCTGAAGCTGTGCTATCCGGCAAGCCAATTACCGAGGCAAATGCATGGGCGGCAGGCAAGGCTGCAATGGAAGGCGCGCATCCCCTGTCAATGAATGCCTATAAGGTCGAGCTTTTTCCAGTTGCAATCTATCGCACCATTCTTCTGGCCGCAGGGCAGATGGATCGCGACCCGAGTGCGGCCGGTTAGGAGGCAATGATGAGCACAACAAATGTCAAACCGCAGCCATGCCAGTGCCTCCGAACCAAGAACCCGTATGGCACAACACCCCAGGATGCAGAATCATGGCTCCCAGGTGTGCATTCGGCCTCAAGCTACTGGTGCCTGTGCACAATGGGCCCGGCTGGTCCCGACGAGAACTATGTACATCTCGCCAGATGCGTGCCGGGGCGCAGCTGTTACCAAGCTCCGGAAGAATAGCACTGACGGCACAACAAGCAGCTTTGGCATTCTCCTAAGAAACCTGGACCGAGCACGCGTCGCTTCGTCTGAGGCAAAACTCTCAAGCTGAAATTCGCACTTACTTGATTTTTTTAGACAGGCTGTGCAGCCGTGTGTCTGCCTTGGCCGGATGTCTAGCAAAACTTGCTGGCGGCTGTTCCTCTATCGTGATCAAATTCTGCTGGACAAGACCCTAGTCCTAGAGCTACCTCACTGGAGACTATGCAACTTCAAAATGGTCTTCGATGCATCACGGTGCTCGGGCGCGGATAACTTAAGCGTGTAACTCCGTCGAGAATTGCTGTAATGTTGCTTGGACGAGCGCCATGCGAACGAGCTTGTGCTGCAACACGCATGAAAGCTCTCTCGCTCGAGTCATTTTCGATTCCGCTTA
Source organism: Alloacidobacterium dinghuense (assembly GCF_014274465.1). Taxonomy (NCBI): domain Bacteria; kingdom Pseudomonadati; phylum Acidobacteriota; class Terriglobia; order Terriglobales; family Acidobacteriaceae; genus Alloacidobacterium; species Alloacidobacterium dinghuense. Next base: position 1,017,883 of record NZ_CP060394.1, read on the forward strand.
GCTTGCTGCGAGGAGGACATTCTTGTATCAGCCGGAGACGTATGCAATTACGCTCTCATTCATGATTATCAGCATGCTGTGTTGGGGTTCATGGGCAAATACTGTCAAACTTTGCCCCGAATATCGCTTTCAGCTTTTCTACTGGGACTATGTCATTGGCCTGATCCTCGGTTCTCTGCTCTGGGGCTGGACACTTGGGAGCATTGGAGGCAGCGGACGTTCGTTTGAGTTCGACTTGGCCCACAGCGGCAGCCATAGCATATGGCTTGCCGCCTTGGGCGGCATCATTTTCAACGTTGCCAACCTATTGCTGGTAGCGGCAATTGACATTGCTGGACTGGCGGTCGCCTTTCCCATCGGCATAGGTCTCGCGCTGGTAGTAGGAGCCGTCGGCAGTTATTTGGTCTCACCCGCGGGCAATCCCGTCATGTTGTTCAGTGGTATAGCTCTTGTGGTGACGGCAATCGTGCTGGATGCTGCTGCATATCGTCTCCGAGAGGCGACACAGCAGAAGATGAGCGGGCGTGGCGTTATTCTCAGCCTCGTAGCTGGGCTGCTTATGGGCTGTTTCTATCCTTTCGTCTCGAAGGCGATGAGCGGTGTAGATGCTCCCGGTCCTTATGCGACATCATTTTTTTTTGCTCTAGGAGTGGCGGCCTGCTCTGTCGTTGCAAATACTCTTCTGATGCGGCATCCCCTTGACGGCAAGTCGCCGGTTGGGATGTCCGCTTATGCTTCTGCGCCGGGACGATGGCATATATGGGGAATCGTGGGAGGCGCAATCTGGTGCACAGGCGCCGTCCTGAATTTCGTCGCATCACGCGCTCATATTGTCGGTCCCGCAGTGTCGTATTCGATCGGGCAGGGAGCAACGATGATTTCTGCCTGTTGGGGTGTCTTCGTCTGGAAAGAATTCTCTTCAGCGCCGCCGCGTTCGAAGACACTGCTTGTCTGGATGTTTATCTTTTTCATCTGCGGATTGACCACAGTCGCTCTGGCGCCGGTCTTCTAGCTAAGGATCCCAATGACCTCCGTGCAGAAGCCGATTGTCGTTGTGGGCAGCATCAACATCGACCTGGTTGCGAACGCCGAGAAGATTCCGGCCGCGGGAGAAACCGTGCGCGGTACGGATTTTCAGGTTCATCCCGGGGGAAAAGGCGCTAACCAGGCAGTCGCCGTGGCTCGCCTTGGTTATCCTGTGCAACTCGTCGGCAAGGTCGGGACCGACTCGTTCGGGGATCAAGTGCTCTCCTACCTTCAGCAGACCGGAGTCGATGTCGAGGCAGTAGAAAAACACAGAGGTACATCAGGCGTAGCTATCATTGCGGTGTCTCCAGATGGAGAGAACAGCATCATCATCACGCCGGGAGCCAACGCGCATGTGACGCCCGACTTTCTGAACATGCATCACGGTGCTATTCGCAATGCCGGGATCGTTCTCGCGCAACTCGAAATACCGATCGAGACCGTGGAGCACCTGGCCAAACTCTGCAGCGACGAGAGTGTCCCACTCATGCTCGATCCGGCACCCGCGCGTGCGTTGCCAGACAACCTATTTCCGCAAGTGCACTGGTTTACTCCTAATGAAACCGAGGCAGCCTTCTATGCTGCGCCCACCAATCAGACACACCTATCAGATTCGGCACAGATAGCACGCGCTCTGCTAAACGCGCGAGTTGAGAATGTCGTGCTGAAGCTGGGCTCACGCGGAGCGTTCCTTGCTTCCGCGAACGGCTTCTCGCATACGATTCCAGCATTCCCGGTAAAAGCAGTTGACACTACGGCAGCAGGCGACGCCTACAACGGGGCCTTCGCCACCGCACTTATGCTGGGCATGGAGCCGGTCGAGGCTGCCCGCTTCGCAGCAGCAGCGGCGGCCATTTCGGTCACCCGTCCCGGTGCCCAGCCTTCCATGCCGACCCGCGCCGAAGTGGAGGCTTTGCTCGAAACTGGAAAAGGAACATAGGCACAGATGCGTCTATCGGTTTCTCGGCTAACTCTCGTTGTCGTTCTTCTCGCGCTCCAATTACCAGCACAGGACACTCACTACGCTCAGGTGGGCCAGCAGATTCCCGCACCAGGATGCATCGCGCAGAAAGGCGCGTGGGAAGGCGGATCCAAGCCCTGCACGACGGAAGACTTCGACGCGTGGCTGAAAGACATCACGCATTGGCGGACGGAGCGCAAGATTCGCATCGGATACAGCAACGATCGCTATCAGCAGCCCGCGTTCAAGTGGGCGCAATCCGCCTTCATGCAACCGCAAATGATGGTGCAGGACCGCTACTTTTACGATCCCGTCGCTGGCAAGTACACCGTCGATCGCTACCTTGAGGATCTCGAGAAACGCTACGGAGGCATCGACGCGGTTCTCATCTGGCCCACTTATCCGAACATGGGCATCGACAACCGCAACCAGCACGACATGATCCGCTCCATGCCCGGAGGATTACCGGGCGTCCGTCAAATGGTGGCCGACTTCCATGGGCGCGGCGTGCACATTCTGTTTCCCATGATGATGTGGGATCAGGGAACGCGTGACCCGGGAATGCCGTGGCCGCAGGCCATCGCTGAAATCATGAAAGAGATCGGCGCCGACGGCGTCAACGGCGACACGCAGGATGGGGTGCCGCTCGCCTTCTCGCTGGCCGCTGACAAGTCAGGTCATCCGTTAGTCTTCGAGCCCGAAGGCAGCCCGAGTGACGAAGCCCTCGCGTGGAACGTTCTCACCTGGGGTCAGTACAAATTCGAATTCGCGCCGAAGGTCGATCGCTTCAGGTGGCTCGAGCCGCGACATCAGGTCAACATCTCCGATCGGTGGAACCGTGATAAGACTGACGATCTTCAGTACGCCTTCTTCAACGGCGAAGGTTGGGAAAGCTGGGAGAACATCTGGGGCATCTGGAACGGCATTACGCCCCGCGACGAAGAAGCCACACGCCGCGTCGCCACCATCGAGCGCGCCGTTGCTCCATTCTTTGCGAGCGAAGAATGGCAGCCTTTCTATCCCACGCACCTTTACGGTGTCTTTGCCAGCAAGTGGCCGCTCGGGCAGCAGACGGTTTGGACCATCGTCAATCGCAATGAGTACGACATTGCCGGTCGGCAGATTTCCATTCCGTACGCGCAGGGCGTACGCTACTTCGATCTCTACCACGGAGTCGAACTGACTCCGGAGCATGACGGCGATCAGGCCGTGTTGTCGTTTGCGATGGAAGCGCATGGTTATGGTGCACTGCTCGCGACTCCCGGTGAACCAGACGCGCCGATCACGCAATTGATGGCGAAGACGAAGCAGATGGCGGCGGCGCCGCTATCCGGTTATTCGCATGAGTGGAAGCCGCTGCCACAACATCTCGTAGAGATTCCGAAGACAGAGCCTGCGGCCACGGCTCCCGAAGGCATGGTGAAGATTCCAGCAGCCGACTATGTCTTCAAGGTAGAAGGTATTGAGATTGAAGGCTTCAACGACGCCGGCGTCGATGTGCAGTATCCATGGGAGGATATTCCGCGTCGCTACCATGAGCACGAGATGCACATTGCCTCTTTCTACATCGACAAATATCCGGTGGCCAACGCCGAGTTCAAGAAGTTCCTCGATGCGACGCACTACCATCCGAGCGACGATCTGAACTTCCTCAAAGATTGGAAGGATGGCACTTTTCCAGACGGATCGGGAAACAAGCCTGTGACCTGGGTATCGCAGGAGGATGCCCGCGCCTACGCGAAGTGGGCAGGGAAGCGGCTTCCGCATGAGTGGGAATGGCAATACTCGGCCCAGGGCACAGATGGGCGCATCTACCCATGGGGGAATGATTGGGATGCGAGCAAAGTGCCGGTTCCGGATCGCAGCCGGACGATGCGTGGTCCCAACGATGTTGATGCGCATCCCGCAGGCGCGAGTCCTTTCGGAGTGATGGATTTGGTCGGCAATGTGTGGCAGTGGACCGACGAATATGTTGACGAACATACTCGCGGTGGAATTCTGCGCGGCGGCAGCTATTACCAGCCACAGGGGTCAATCTGGTATTTTCCGCAGGCTTACAGAAACGATCAGCACGGCAAGTTGCTGCTGATGGCTCCGAGTTACGATCGTTCCGGAGCGCTTGGTTTTCGATGCGTGAAGGATGCCGACTGAGGGCTGTACCCACCCCTATATTTCCGGCAAATTCTTCATTTCACAGAGCTTAGTTGTATTTTGTGGCGATTTAATCTGCCAAATTATTCTATTTGCAGGAGTTAGCCGATTTCGTGTTCTAGAGGCCCGGAGCCCTATGCTCGGTACGCCTGATTTTTCCTTGCGCGAACGACCCTATTGTTCCGGCAAATTACTCATTCCACAGGCACTTACCTACACTTGACGGTGCCTTATGCGTTAAATTCTTCTATTTGCGGGATTTAGCCACTTCGTGAGTTCCAGGATTGGGATTCCTTGGATTGGAGTCCGTTGCCTTCTATATATATTTTAGCAATTTTCCCCATAATTCCCTGCACACTCGCTAATTGTGTAAATTATTCAAATTAAATCGGTTATTTGGCGATGGCCTATCGAGGGGGCTTGACAACAATTTTAAGGGAATGCTGCCGGGAGGTGGTTCCCTCCGATTGCTTCAACCCCGTCGCATCAGTTCTGCCATCAGACGGACTGTCAGATCGAGTTCGGGGATCGGGACATATTCGCGATCGCTGTGAGCGGAGCGCATATCACCCGGCCCTATGACTACAACTTCCTTCGCAATCGTGGACAGAAGGCTAGCTTCTGAACCGAATGGAATGGAAGTCTCAGAACGGCCAGTGAAGTCGGCGATTTGAGAAACTAGCGGGGCATTCGCGAGTGTCTCAAAGCCGGACTGTTGGCGGAGAGTCGTTACCTGATACTCGAATCGCGAATCCCCTCGGCGCATTCCGGCTATGATCTCCCCGATGCCATCGAGCGCCTTGTTGGCCGGCTGGCTTGGGATGGGCCTCCATTCGACCAGGAACTCGCATCGACCGGGCACGATGTTTTTTGCTGTGCCTCCTTGAATCGTTCCGACATTGAGCGTGGTGAAAGGCGGGTCGAAGAAGTTGTGCCGGTCGCTTGCCAATTCCTTGCTGAGTTCTTCGATCGAGGAGATGAGTCGTGCAGTCGCCAAGATGGCGGAGGCTCCGCTCGCAGGATGCGCGCTGTGCGCTTCCTTTCCATGAACGGTGACCTTTGCCAGGCAGTAGCCTTTGCCTGCTCGCGCAACGTGGAGAGAAGTCGGCTCTCCGATTATCGCCCGTGCAGGTTTCAACGCATTCGCCGCGATCAGATGAGCCGCGCCGATGCAGCCGATTTCTTCGTCCGCGGTGAGAACGATACGCAAACCATCCGCAAAAGCGTTGGACTCGACTTGATCGGTTGCTGCCAGTAAGCAGGCGAGAAAGCCCTTTACGTCGCATGCGCCGCAGCCATGCAGGTTCTCATTCTCGATAAATGGATCGAGCGCTTTTGTCCAGTCGACAGCGAACGGAACTGTGTCGGTGTGACAGAAGAACGCGAGATCGACATCGTTTCTGGCGACATCCTGATTCGGCGGGGCCGCGATGAGATTGACTTTCTCTGTGCCGGACGAATCGCGATAGGAGAGTCTCCGTGTCTGCCATTTCTTCGATTGCAGGAATTTCTCCGCATACTCGATGACGGCGAGATTCGAGGTCGAGGAGACGGAGGGAATTCGGATCAGGTTCAGCAGGTGATCGACAGCGGCCGTCATGCAAGTGTCTCGATGGCTGGGGCTTTTGCCCAGACCTTGCGGTATACCTCTTTGTAGCGTGCGATAATCTCCTTTTCGAATTCGTGCTTACCATCGCGAATGATCAACTTGCCATTTACCGCGACGTCGCGAATGGCAGAGGGATCCAATCCAAAGACGATAATCGACAGGAGATCTTCAGGGGAATTGCCGACGATCGATGGATGGTCAAGATCGACGGTAAAGAAGTCCGCATATTTGCCATCCGTAAGTTCGCCGGCGGCTACACTCAGCGATCGCGCACCGTGAATGGTTGCACAGTCAAGAAGACGCGCTGCGAGCGGTTGTCCGTCAATCTGATCGAGTACAGCACGTTCCTGGTGGCTGAGCCGAAGGTGATAATCCAGTTCGCGGGCATCTTCGATCAGACTTATCTGGGCTTGACTATCACTGCCGAAGGCGATGGGGATACCGGCTCGCATTGTCCGGTCAGCTGGAAAGCTTCCGTCTCCCAGGTTGCGCTCGGTCGTGGGGCAAGAGCAGATTGTGGCCCCTGCCTCCGCCATCATGCGAATCTCGTCATCGGTGATGTGGATCGCGTGAACGGCTGTCAGATTTCGCGTCAGTAGACCTTCTCTGGTCAATAATGTAACCGGAGTAGTTCCATATTCAGCCTTACATGCCGCGTTCTCTGCTACCTGCTCGGAGATGTGCATGTGCAACGGGAGCTGTTTGGCGTTCGCCCATGCTGTTAATTCGCGCAGGTCTTCCAGCGGAATCGCGCGGATACTGTGTGGCGCGATGCCCAACTGGACCTGATTGCCGGAATTGATTGGGTAGATGGCGAGGAGTGATTCCGCGTTTGCAAGAAAATCCGTCGTGTTCTCAAAGAATCGTATCTGGCCTGGATCGGTCGCTACCTGATATCCAGAACGGAAATATGCCGCTCGCAAGAGAACAATTCGTATGCCGACCGACTGGGCGGCAGCGATCACCATGCGGCTCAGAAGATTTGGGTCATCATAAGGGTGGCCGTTGGGATCGGTATGCAAGTAGTGAAACTCACCTACCGTGGTGATTCCCGCGCGCGCCATTTCGAGAAATGTCATCCGGGCAACGTCGTACACATCTTGCGGAGTGAGTTGCGCGGCAGCATGGTACATGGTTCCTCGCCACGACCAGAAGTCCTTTCCGCTGGTCACACGCGATTCTGACTTGCCGCGAATGAGCCGCTGGAATGCATGAGAGTGGACGTTGATGAGTCCGGGCAGCAATGCGCGGCGTGGCAACGATACGGTTTGCACAGGTTCGGCGGCGTGCGCGCTGATCTTGCCACGGTCATCGACCGAGAGAGCAGTATTTGATGCGAACCCGGCTCGCGTGTAAAGAGCTTCGGGTAAATAGCTGGTACTCACAACTTCTCCACGAAAAGGGATCTTGTATCAGCATACAAAACCTGAGCGTTACCCGATGCCGATATCAGAACTTCAGCGGGTGAGAATCTGTTCGAGCCTTTCGAGGCTCGGCCGTTCGCCCATGACGATGAGGAAGTCGCCGGATGAGATGTTGAAGTCAGCCGGGGGATTGAAGATTGTTTCGCCTCCCTGTTTGCGAACGGCAAGTACGATCACTCCGGATTTGTGTGATTCCAACAGTTGCCCGAGCGGTCTGCTGGTGAATTCAGTTTTGGGAGTGACACAGAGCTGTTCCATCGTGACCTTTGGTCCTATATTGCTTCTGGTAAAGTCGAGGAACTCGAGTACATGAGGTCTTAAAAGCGCGTCGGCGAGTTGTCGCCCTGCCATGGCGTATGGAGTAAAGACCGTATCGGCTCCAGCGCGGCGCAGCTTCTCTCCGGCTTCTTCCTCTGAGACTCGGGTTACGACGGTCAGATTTGGATTCAGCGTTTTCGCAGAAAGAATGATGAAGAGATTTTCTGCGTCAGAGGGTAGAGCGGCAATCAATCCTTTCGCTCTGGCCACACCGGCTTCGCGAAGGCAATCGTCGTGCGTGGCATCGGCAACGAGGGCAAGCATTCCTGCTGCAGTTGCTTTTGCGACGCGCTGATCATTGCGATCAAGCACCACGAAAGGGGCGTTGGCTCGTTGGAATTCATACGAGGCGTTTCGTCCCACGCGGCCGAAGCCGCAGACAATGAAGTGGTCGTGTAGGTTTTGAATCATGCGTTTTTTCCTGCGCTTGCCGTAGCGATCCTGCAATTCGAGTTCGATGATGGTTTGCGTCATTGCCCCAACGGAGATGAAGAGTGCGCTCACTCCGAAGATGATGAGAAATGAATTGAAAACGCGGCCGGAATGGCTGAGAGGCTTCAGCTCCTGATAACCAATGGTGGTGATGGTTGTGAGGGTCATGTAGAAGCCTTCGAACCATGAGTAGTCCTCGATCCATACAAAGCCGGTTGTACCGGCGACCATGATGATGCATAGGAGTCCGGCAATGAGGATGAAGCGGCGGACAACACGGCTACGCATGGAAGATCCCCGGTAGAGACGTTCAGGCCATTATTGTCTTCTGCCGACGTTCCGCCAACAGGCAAATCGAGTGGTCTGGCTATAGAGTGCGCTTGAACAAAGGCGTCGCAATCAAGAGGGTCGCGATTCCAAACCCGAATAGGAAGAGCAGATCGAAGCGGATGGCCGTCAAGCCGCCGTCCTTGAGAAGCACTGCTTTGAAGCCGTGGACGGCATACGTAAATGGATCAACAACGGCGATGGCTTGCAGCCATTTCGGGAAGCCGGAAACGGGAGAGATGGCTCCGCTGGGGAAGAATAACAACGTGTTGAGGACACCAAACATCGCACGCGGCACCAGGGGGTCCTCGACACGCACCATCATGAGGAACATCATGCCGTTGAACGCGACGGAAGTAGAGATGATGAGCAGGCAGAGTAGCAATGCAGAGATCGGATGGAAGATGACGCCAAGGCCGGCGAAGAGCGAGCCGATGACGGTGAGGCAGACGCCCGACAGCACGGCTTTGATGGTGCCTGCAAGGTTGAGTCCGAGTACCAGCTCGAGCCTGGTGATCGGCGTCACCAGATAGCCTTCGTGGACCCCTCGCGCCTTGTCGTCGATGTAGAGCATGCCGCCGCCGATCATGACCGCTACATACATCGCGAGCGCGATCGATCCGGAGAGAAGATACTTCATGTACTCGACGTACGGGTAGAGCTCGACGATCTCAAGCGCGATCTGTGTGACTACCTTCTGTTGAATCACGGGAGCATTCATGGCATCGACCAGAGACTGCATCTCTGCTTCGAGGCTGTTGCTCATGGTCTGATCTGAGTTGTCGACGACGAGACCGATCGCGGGGGAATCGCCCGCGAGGACACGCCGAGAATATTGAGCCGGAATAATCACTGCGCCATCGAGTTTGCCGGTGCGCACGTCTTCACGCGCAGCCTGCTCATCTTCGTAGGGGACGGTGGTGAAGGTGCGGATATTTACGGCGATGGAGTCGAAGGCCTCATGGATTTTCAACGACTGCGAACCGCGGTCGTAGTCGACTACGCCCATTTTCGCGCCGCGAATTTTGCCTCCAAACGCATTCCCGAGAACAATCAATTGAACAAGCGGAAGCGTCATCGAGACCATCATCAAGGCAGGTGAGCGGAAGAATTTTCGCATCTCCCGCTCGACGATAGCCATCATGCGTTTCATGGTTGCATCCCCGGTCGTGGCGGCATGACGAAGCCATGCGCCTTGACCTGTTCGTCACGAAGCTGACGCCCCGTGTAGTGCACAAAGACATCGTCGAGCGTGGTGTTCTGCACGCTCAGCGACTTGATGGTGTCACCCTTATCGCTCACCATCTCCACCAGTTGCGTTGTCGTCATTGAACCGTTCGAGGTCAGCAGCCTGTACATTCCCGTACCAAGCGATTCGACTGAGATGACTCCAGCCAGCTGCTTCAATCGCGCGGGCCACTCTTCAGACTCATGTGTGAGCTGGGCTTCCACTACATTGTTTCCCGGAACGCTGGCTTTGAGCGCCATCGGAGTATCGAGAGCTACCAGCTTCCCGTGATCGACAATGGCAATTCGGTCGCACAGATGATCGGCTTCGTCCATGTAGTGTGTGGTGATCAGCATGGTGAGGTCCCGGCTGTTCCTGAGGTTATTCAGCATCTCCCATACAGCGACGCGTGAGACCGGGTCGAGCCCTGTAGTGGGCTCGTCGAGGAAGAAGATTCGCGGATTGTGAACGAGCCCGCGGGCGATCTCAAGGCGCCGTCGCATGCCGCCGGAGAGCGTCTTGGTCTGCGCGTTGCGCCACTTGAGCAGATCGACGGCTTCCAGCAATTCATCGATACTGTCCTGCCGTTCTGCTTTCGGAACCTCGTAGAGCTTGGCATAGATGGAGAGATTTTCTTCCACGGTCAAATCGATGTCGCTGGTCAGCGCCTGAGGAATCACGCCGATGGTTCGCCTGACGGCATCGGGTTCTTTAGAGACGTCATGGCCGGCGACGATCGCTTTCCCGCTGGTGACCGGAATCAGTGTCGTCATCATACGGATCAGCGTGCTTTTGCCGGCGCCATTCGGTCCGAGGAGTCCGAAGATTTCTCCATTGGCAACGTCGAAGGTGACACCGCCGACGGCTTCGAAAGCGCCATAGCGCTTGACGATGTTCTCAACCGACATCGCCGTCCCTGCAGTGCTGCCGTTCATGGCTTCACCAGTTTGTCTTTCGGTATATAGACTTCGGCGATCATTCCCGGCACATATTTCATGCCGGGGTTGTCGATGAGGAGTTTCAGACGAATCGTCTTGATATCGCGCTTGCGCCGGCTAACGTCGCGCTGTGTCGCGAAGTCTGCTTCTGCTGACTTGGCAATTATTTTGCCCTGAATGGCGCCGCCGCTCGGCATGACCACGCGCAGAGTGTCGCCCACTTGTACGGAGTCCGCTTCGGTTTCGGGGAGGGGCGCATATATCCACGTCTGGGTCAGGTCTGTGATGGTCACGATCGGAGTTCCGGATGCGACCACTTCTCCCTGGCGCGCTGCTCTCACGTTTACTTTGCCAGAGACAGGCGCCAGTACGCGGGCGTAGCCCAGTTGTACTTCGGCCTGATCGACGAGAGCCTGAGCGCTTTCCATCTCGCTGCGCGTCGCGGCCACGGTTTTCGCAGCAGCCTGCGCCTGAATCGTATTGGCAATAGCAACCTTCAGCATCGCCTCTGCCGCGGCCACATTCTGCTTCGCGCTGTCGACGGCTGCTTTCGCGGCATTGAGGGACGTTTCTGCTTCCTCACGCGCCTGTTCGCTCATTACGCCTTGCCCTGCAAGAGCGACTGTGCGCTTGCTGTCGGCTTCCTGATGCGCATACTGTGCCTGAGACTGGGCCAAGGCGGCTTGTGCAGCGTACAACTGAGCTTCAGCGTTTGTCACCTGGCTGGACGTGCCGCCGCGTGTCTGACGTTCGGTGTCACTTGCCTGCTGGACTTTATATTGCGCGCTCGTCGCTGTAGCTTTGGCAGCGTTGCGGGCGGCAGCCAGGTCGTCACTCTGGATCGTGGCGATCAGTTGTCCGGCCTGGACATCGTCTCCTTCATCAACGGTGAGCGTCTCGATTCGGCCGGGAACGCGTGAGCTAACGACCACTTCATTGGCGTCGACCGTGCCGATGAGTTGGAGATCCCCAGAGCGTTTCGTGGTAAGGAAATACCAGGCAAGTGCAATTAGAAGCAAGACTCCAAGCAGGATGAATATGCGGTTGCGAGCATTCATGAGAGCTTTCCCCACATTTGAACGTTCTTAGCCTGAGGTACGGGCATGGCGGCGAGGACGTGTTTGGCCAGATTTGCGCCATGAGTCCGATCCGCGAAGAGGGCGTTTCCTAGAAATTGCACAGAAGCCTTGCGCCTGGCTGCAATCTCCGCCTTATCAAACGGACGAAGAGACATGGCGAGACGCATCATCGGGGCACTCAGGAAATAGAAGACATTTGCACCGAGCATGGAATACACCACTTGAAGGGAATCCAAGTCGCATAGCTCGCCAGTCCGTATCCCTTCTGCAACGGTCTCCTGCAATTTCTTGAGAAGAGGCTTAAAGAACTTTTTCACAATGAGCGGCATGGATCCGCTCTCGCCCAGGCGAAAACGGACCATCTCCTGCTGCATGAGACTCTGGAAATCGCGCTGGGTGAGAATTCGATCGAAATGGTTCAGTGTCGCGCGCAGCAGGCGCTCTCCAGCGCTGTACTTAGGATCCAGGACGGCGAGCGTGCGCTCCGCCACCATGCCGGAGACCTGTTCCAATGCTGCCTCATACAAGCCGCTTTTGCTCTTGAAGTAGTAATAGATGAGCGCCTTATTCACCTTCGCTGATTCCGCAATGGTGTCGGTGCGCGCGCCAGCAAGACCGTGTGCACTGAATTCTCGTATCGCTGCGCGAAGAATCTTTCCCCGGGTCTGATCTGCACGATCCTTAGTGCTTGAGGTTAAACTCATCGGTCATTGATTAACCAGTTAGTTAAGTATAGCAAGATCTGCAGGAGGATGTCGGAAAGTCCGGTTGCTGAAGAGGACATGCCGGGATCGGGGGCTCTCTTTTCGGTAAGGGGAGTCTATGCAGCAGTAGATAGGCCCCCTGTCACAATTGACAGTCTACAGGGTGATTCCAGCCGAGTAGGATCAACCTCGATTCAGATAACGAGCCTCCCTGCCGTGGCGCTAACTTGCCTCAATCCATATCGGTGTGGGTCGCATGCACGGGTTCTGTCGTGGAGGAGGAGAAGTGATCAAGAACAAGGCAATTCTGTTCATCGTTTTCGCGTACCTGGCTTGCGCACCCGCGGCCTTTACCCAGGAAAAAGCGCCCGCTCCGGCCGCGCCCGGTAAGCCGGGTGCGACAGAAGAACAGAACCTCAATGAGTACATCACGCTCTTACGGAAAGATGTGCGGTCACAAAAGTCCGCAGTGATGAGCGCGGTTATGCAACTCGACCCGGACCAGGCGGCTAAGTTCTGGCCAATTTATCGTGACTATGACGCCGAGTTGTCGAAGGTGAACAATCTGCGAGTGTCAAATATTAAAGAGTACTCGCAAACATACGACCATTTGACGGATGCGAAGGCAGATGAGCTGATTCAGAACGCATTCTTATATCAGAAGCAACGCATGGATCTACTGAACAAGTACTACGACGTCATGAAGCAATCATTGGGAGCTACTACGGCAGCGCGCTTTGTACAGGCTGAATACCAATTGCTGCTGATCATCGATCTGCAAATTGACTCGTCGTTGCCACTGGCGGGTTCGTAATCCGAAAGGAGGAAAGAACGAAATGCATATCTCCAGAGTTTCTCCGATAAGAGTCTTGTGCGCTGTGTTGGTGTTTCTTGCAGGCCTTGCGCCAGCGGCCGTGGCACAGGAAAACATGGTTACGATCCCCGCCGGGACAACCATTATGGTGAGAATGCTGGATTCGATCGATTCCAGCCAGAATCCGCAGGGTTATCGGTTTACGACGGTGCTTGAGACCAACATCGCCGTCAACGGCACCGTCATCGTTCCTGCAGGCAATACTGTGTATGGACGGCTTGCCGTGGCGGAACAGGCGGGACGCGCGACGGGATCCTCCAATCTGCAATTGGAACTTACGGATATCGTCGTCAACGGTACTGGCTATCCGATCTACACGAGCGATTATGAGGTGAAAGGCAGCAGCAGCACGAAGAGAAGCGCCAAGCGTCTTTTGGGTGGGGCCGGTTTGGGGGCAATCATCGGAGGCATAGCAGGGAACGCCGGGATGGGAGCTGCCATTGGTGTAACTGCGGGTGCTGTGGGATCCATAGCGCAGAAAGGGCAGTCCATCAAGGTGCCGAGCGAGACCCTTATTTCGTTCCGTCTGCAGCAGCCGGCGTCCCTGCCGGCACCCTACTAGACCGGGGACGCAATCGCGAAAGCCTATTTTCGAAAGCTGAACATAACCCTGTCTCAGCTTGTAGGACAATAATCAGGAAACACCAGGAGCGCGAAAGGTGGAGCTATGAGCGAAGAAAGTGTTCTGGAAAAATTGAGGGCGGGAGCAAGGAAGTTTCAGGCTGAGGTCTACGCGAAGAATGCCGAGCACTATCAGCGGGCGGCATCGACTCCGCAGGCACCACACACGCTGATCATTTCCTGTGCCGATTCGAGAGTGGACGTAGAAGCGATCACCAGTTCGGGGCCCGGTCAGGTCTTCGTAACGCGGAACGTGGGCAATATGGCGCCGCCCTACAGCGGTACCCCGGGCGGCGTGACTGCGGTGATTGAGTACGCGGTTGCCGCGCTTAAAGTGAAGCACGTTGTAGTATGCGGTCACTCGGACTGCGGAGCGATGAAAGCACTTTTGCATCCTCCGGCGACGGACAACCTGCCGACTGTGAGGTACTGGCTGCACCATGGACAGGCAGCGCTGATGGTGGCCGAAAGCATGGCTCACAAGGACGAGCCACAGATCGACAAGCTGAAGCGGCTCACGGAAGAGAATGTGCTGATGCAGCTTGTGCATCTGAAGACACACCCGAGTGTGGCGGGCGCGATGGCGCGTGGCGAGCTGACCATGTCTGGTTGGGTCTATGACATTGGGAGCGGCGTGGTGCGCATCGCTGAGGAGGGACACAGGGACTTCATACCGGTGACGGTGGGCGCCGGAGCCAAGGCATGATCGTTTCCAAAACTCAGCGGCTAACGGTGATGCTTCAGGGGCTGCGACCGGCGCTGTTTTCATTGCTGGGATGGGACCTTGTGATCGTGGTGTGCTACAAGGTCCTGCACTGGAAGTGGGTAGGATCGAGCTTTGTACCGTTGGGGTCCTTCGGCGCAGTGCTCGGCATCATCGTTGGTTTCCGGAACAGTTCCGCATATGGGCGATGGTGGGAGGCGCGGATACTGTGGGGAGCCATCGTGAACCGAAGCAGGACGTTCGCGCGGCAAGTGTTGACGACGATGTCGCCTGAGCGATCTGCGACACCTGCCGAACAGACTGAGGTTGCTGATGCGCAGCGGGAACTGGTACTTCATCAGGTCGCCTATGTTCACGCGCTGTGTCATCAGCTACGCGGACAGGACCCTGTGCCCACCGTGGTGCGGCTGATTCCAACGGAAGATCCGGCGAAGCTCGCCCGCGAGAAGAACCTGGCTCTCAAGTTGCAAACCCGGATGAGCGCGATGCTGGTGGCGGCGCGCCGGCGCGGTTGGCTGGATGAATGGCAGTGGCAGGCTCTGGATCAGAGCCTGGCGGGGCTTATGGATTCACAAGGCGGCGCCGAGCGCATCAAAAACACGCCTATGCCGAAGCAGTTCGATTTCTTCCCTCGATTCTTTGTGCAGATTTACTGCCTGATGCTGCCGATAGGGATGGTCGTGGATCTCGGGTGGTATACGCCGCTGGGTTCCACATTGGTCGGGTTCCTGTTCCTGGCTCTGGAAAAGATCGGGCGCGACCTCGAAGATCCGTTTGAAAATCGAATTCATGATGTGTCGACGACAGCGATTGCCACAACTATCGAGATCAATCTGCGGCAACTGCTGGGCGAAACCGAACTGCCGCCGCCAGCGCAGCCGGTCGATGGAATCTTGTGGTGACGAGAGGTTCGTTCGCAGTATTTCTCTTCTAGCCGAAGGTGAAGGCGAAGGCCTGCACACCTGGATCTGAAAATTCGATCACAAAATCTCGATCTTTGATCGCGCCCTTCTGCCGGATGAGTTGATACAGGCGATGCTCGGTGAGGAGGCCGTTACCTTGCTCGTCGGTGTCTACGCCGTGGTTCTCTCTGGGTAACTGGCCATCGATGGTGACGCGAAAGCGCACGGGTTTCCCGTCTGCTGCGGGACCCAAAACCAGGTGCAAGTCGCGGGCATGAAAACGAAATGCGATCTTGCCTCCTGGGGAGGTCAGCATTGCGGTCTGGTCGTGGTCAATCCAGTTGCCGGCAAGCGCCCACTGGTTCAACTCGAGGTGGGGCGGGGTGGCATAGAGCTTCGGGGCATCTTGCTTGAAGCCGCCAGGTGAGGCAAAGTTTTGCGCCCGTGCGTAACCGATATAGGTTTCAGGAGACTGCACCTCATCCATATCCGGTGCGGCTTCGGCTCCATTTGCGCTGACGCTCACGACGCCACCAGGAAGAGGTTGCTCGCCGGCTCGCTCTTTCAAAAGGAGTTGGATCCACTGCTCAGATTGCTCATAGTCTCCTTCGCCGAAATGGTGGTAGCGTAGCTTGCCATTCACATCGAAGAAGTAGTGTGCAGGCCAGTATTGATTGCTGAAGGCAGTCCAGATTGCATAGTTGTTATCCAGCGCCACGGGATAAGTGATTCCGAGATCGCGTACCGCTTTCTGTACGTTCGACAAGTCCTTTTCGAAGGGGAACTCCGGCGTATGCACACCGATCACTACCAGGGCGCTGTCTTTATATTTTTCGGCCCATGCGTGAAGATACGGCTGATCGCGAAGGCAGTTGATACAGGAGTAGGTCCAGAAATCGACGAGAACAACTTTTCCTTTGAGCTGATCGGCGGTTAGCGGCTGCGTGTTTATCCACGCTGTTGCGCTTGTCAGACCGGAGAGCGGGGAGCCTTCCGTCAGAGCTTCGCCGGTGTCAGTGATGGTTAGCGTCTGATCGGGAATGCGTATTACCTTTGCTGGGTGCAGGCGATCGACCAGCTTCTGTTCCAGGCCCGATGTGCTTGAGAGTGAGATTCGCGTCAGGATACTGCGGTCCAATCCGAGTGCAATCGCAATCACTCCGATCAGAACAACGGCGCCGAGAATGCGGCGTACCCATTCTTCCACGCCAAGGGATCGCTTCATCGCTGCGAAGACGCGTCCGCCGGCGAAGAGCGCTACGGCGAGGGATGTTGCAGCGCCTGCTGCGTAGATCAAGAGCAGCAAGGATGTGTGGGCACTTGCTCCCTGCAGGGCTGCTCCTGTGAGAATCAGGCCGAGGATGGGACCTGCGCACGGCGCCCACAACAGTCCGGTGGCGACGCCCAGTACGAGCGGTTGCCAAATACTCACAGAACCGTCAGATGCCACCTGAGTAAGTCGATTGCCCAAATGCACAAAAGGTCGGGAGAGTCGCTCTGCTAATGCTGGCCAAAGAAGGGACAGGCCGAGGAGAGCAAAGAGCAGTAGAGCAGCCACGCGTCCAAATTGGTTCGCGCGTATCAGCCATGAGCCTCCGGCTACGGCGATGGAAGCGACGACGGCAAACGTGATTGCCATGCTTAGCAGAAGAGGCAATCCAGTTCTGCGGAAAGGCTGGTCAACACGTGCAAAGGTGAAGGGCAGGATCGGGAGGATGCACGGGCTCACGATGGTGAGGATGCCTCCAACATAGGCCAATATGAACAGGACCATGGAACCGCAACTCCCTCGTCTACCAGGAAACTGAATCGTAACTTTGGACGCCTCCGAGTGTGAAAGGGTTACAGACAGCCAGTGGTTCATTTTAAAAGCTAGAGGAGGTTGATCCCATGAGTTTGAAATAAAGATGCCCGCATTGCCGCGGGCCTGTGGAGGGATCCGATTAGACGAAATCAGATCGAGAAGAGTAGAACTGGCCCATGGCGATCATCATGTCATTAGCTTTGTATGGCTAATGATTACAAGTTATAAATTAATGCTGTAACTGCTGTCATTTAAGACATTCTGCTGTATGAGATAAGGACACCTGGAACTTACTAGCTCTGTCACATAATCAGTATTCAGTCGCTGTAACAAACCATAAGGGAACATAACTACAGTTTGTCGTCGTCTCTGGCAAGCCTGCTATCAGAAACCAGTCAACGGCGTCTTAGTTATTAGCTTTGTAAATGCGCAAGAGTCGACTTCGGTAGGGCAGGTAGCACCGCGCTACAATTATTGCTAAATTCGGCCGTGCTTGCCCCGCAACGAAACAGGCAGGGGTCTGGTCCTGTCGAGCTGAGCCCACATGGCGCAAAGAACGTGAGCTCCGAATAAGAAACACTTAATACGTCGAAGTTGCCTTGCGGGATCTCGTTCCTTACAACAAGAGCAGAGCGCCTCTTACCGTTCCGTTCGCCTCTTTGTGGTCGTGATCGCCTTTGGCATGCGAAAGTGGACCAGGAGAAGAAAAAACGAAAACGATTGAGGCAACGTTTTTCCGCTTTCCGGCAACAGAGGGGAATGCCATCACTGAGTGCTCGCACCCCAGATGTTTCATTCGTTCTTTCATTCGTTCATTTGGGAGCTAAGCGGTATCTGCCTTTGATAGAATCAGCGGGCTCGCATGGCATAAGCTTTTGGGTATTCGACTTCGAATGGAGATTCCATGAGTAATCTACTGACCCTGATTCAAGAGAATCGGGACGCAATACTAAATGAATGGTTACAAGCAATCCGCGAAGTGAGCAGCAGGCGCGGCTTAATTGATGATCGTGAGCTGGAAACGCAGACCTCAGAAGTATTGGCGGCGATCTATATTGTCCCGACCGAAACACCTCTCAATAACCTCGACACGTCAGCGTGGCGGCCATTAAAGGATCTTCTGGCTAACCTGTCGGCATCGCGGGCCATTCAGGGGTTTACTCCTTCTGAAACAGCTATGTTCGTGCTTTCCCTGAGAGCACCGCTCTTTGCCCTGATCAGAAAGCACTGGGGCAATAAAGCGGATCAGCTCTTTGCGGAAATCACCGTCGCCGCTGATTTTATCGACAAGTTGGCCCTTCACACGACAGACAGTTATATTCATGGACGCGATCAAGTCATCATCAGGCAGCAGGAGGAGATGCTGGAACTCTCGACTCCAGTGGTGACTCTATGGGATGGAATCGTGGCTCTCCCTCTGATCGGAACACTAGACAGCGCGCGGACGCAGGTGGTGATGGAATCGCTCCTTCAGGCCATCGTGCAGACAAATTCCCGGGTTGCGATTATCGATATAACCGGCGTTCCTACAGTCGACACTCTCGTTGCTCAACATTTGCTTAAGACGATTACCGCAGCGCGACTCATGGGTGCTGATTGCATTCTCAGCGGTATTCGGCCACAGATTGCTCAAACGATCGTTCACCTCGGCATCAACCTCGAAGAGGTGACGACGAAGGCGAGGCTGGCAGATGCGTTCCGTCTCGCCCTGGAGCGAAGTGGCCGCGCAGTCGTTCGGGTCGCTAAAAATAACACCGTTTCGGCAGTCTCCAAGGAGTTCTGATGGAACGGATTCCAATTCTGCGCATGGGAGACTTGCTCCTGGTAACAATCCAGGTAGACATGCACGACAAGCTCGCTCTTACCCTTCAGGATGATCTGACAACAAAAATTGCAGAAGTCGGAGCAAAGGGTGTTCTCATTGACATCTCATCGCTGGAGATCGTGGATTCATTTATAGGACGAACGCTGGCAAATATCGCTTCCATGGCGAAGGTGCTCGATTCGCAAACAGTCGTAGTCGGAATGCAGCCCGCGGTTGCCATCACACTTGTTGAATTGGGGATGTCGTTGCCGGGCATTCGTACAGCGTTGAATGTTGAGTCTGGTATGGAATATCTGCGGGAAAATGTGACCGAGGGCCAGGACAATGGGGACAGTACAGAAGACTGAAACAGTCCCCATCAAGACCGACTCCGACGTCGTGTCGGTACGTCAGCGAGTGCGTACCTGGGCGATCGAAATGAAGTTCAGCCTTGTGGACCAGACAAAGATCGTAACCGCGGCGAGCGAACTAGCTCGAAATACGCTCGAACATGGAAAAGGCGGAGACCTGGAGCTAGCTGTGATTGAAAATGGCATCCGGAAAGGGTTGCGACTAGCATTTTCGGACCGTGGACCGGGGATTCCGGATGTTAAACAGGCGTTGACCGATGGCTTTACGACAGGGCAGGGAATGGGGCTTGGTCTTGGCGGAAGCAAGCGGCTCATGAACGAATTCGAAATCGATTCCAAACCAGGCGGCGGAACGACAGTCACTGTCATCCGATGGAAGTGACTGTGCTCATCAATCGACTCATATCTCTCCAGGCCAACGATTTGAGCCAAGTTGGCAATGCACGCAGGCAGGCCATGGCCATAGCAGGTTCTGTGGGTTTCGATGACACTCGACAGGGAGAGCTTGGCATCATCGTCACAGAAGCAGCCCGCAACATTGCGATGCATGCTGATTCAGGCGAGCTGATTCTGTGCCCCTGGTCGCTGGACGGCATGAAAGGTATCGATGTTTTCGCGCTCGACCGGGGCAAGGGTATTGCAAATATCGAAAGGGCGTTAGAAGACGGATATTCCACGGCGGGAACTGCTGGTCAAGGCATGGGAGCGATGCAACGTCTGGCCGGAGATTTCCAGATTTATTCGGCGGCCAGCCAGGGGACGGCGCTTTTTGCCCGTGTTCTTTATGGCCCTGCCACATCAAGGCCGAATATAGGACCCTCGCAGGGAGCTATTTCCGTTGCAGTAGCTGGAGAGTCCGTTTGTGGCGACGCGTGGAGTTCATGCCATACTCCGGAACGCAGCATCTACATCGTTGCTGATGGCCTCGGCCATGGCCCACTGGCAGCCGAGGCAGCGCAGGAGGCCATTAGAGTATTCCATGAATCGTCAGAACGCTCCCCGGAGCAGATACTAGGAGAGATTCATGGCGCACTGGCAAAGACTCGTGGAGCTGCCGTCTCCATCGCAGAAATCCTGTATGACAGGCGCAGCGTGAATTACGCGGGAGCAGGCAACATAGCAGCTGTCCTCTGGTCAAAGGGAAAGAGCAGAAGTTTGGTTTCGATGAACGGAACAGTTGGCCATTCGGTTGGCAAACTTCAGTCTTTCTCCTACCCCTGGGAATCAAATTCCATGTTGATCATGCATTCCGACGGGTTGGGAACCCGATGGAGTCTGGATCAATATCCTGGTCTCTCCCAACGCCATCCTGCTTTGATTGCCGCTGTTCTCTTTCGCGACTTCAGCAGAAAACGCGACGATGCGACAATCGTTGTGTCACGAATCCAGTCAGAATGAAAGACATTCAAAATTATTCGATATTTACGCTTCGTCTTCGGCAGGAACGGCATGTGGTCTACGCGCGCCAACGGGCAAGAGAAATTGCGAAACTGCTCGGGTTCGATCACCAGGAACAAATACGCCTTGCCACGACAGCTTCGGAATTAGCACGAAACGCATTTCGATACGCCACAAATGGAGCGGTCGAGTTTCTGGTTCAGGATTCGTCGCCACAGCTCTTTCTCATCTCGGTTACGGATGAAGGTCCGGGGATTGCGAACCTTGCTGAGATTCTGAACGGGCAATACGTTTCAAAGACGGGCTTGGGTAAAGGCATTATAGGAACGAGCCGTCTGATGGATCACTTCAACATCACCGCACCCCCAGGCGGTACCCGCGTGGAAGCCGGCAAATGGCTTCCAGCTTCGGCGCCGCGCATTGATGCGAATCGAGCCAAGGCGATCTCAACCCAACTGGCCAGTACAGACACTGCTGATCCATTCGATGAAATCGAGCGTCAGAATCAGGAATTGCTCAAGACTCTGGCAACGCTTCGGGAAAAGCAGGAGCAACTCGCTGAACTCAACCGCGAACTGGAAGATACGAATCGAGGTGTCGTGGCGCTCTACGCCGAACTCGATCAGCATGCCGACGATCTAAGGCGGGTATCGGACCTCAAGACTAGTTTTCTATCCAATCTTTCCCACGAATTCAGGACGCCGCTCAATTCCATCATTTCGCTCAGCCGATTACTGCTCAATCGATCCGATGGGGATCTCTCACTGGAGCAGGAAAAGCAAGTTATCTATATTCAACGTTCTGCGTCCGAATTGTCCGAACTTGTCAATGATCTTCTGGATCTTGCCAAGGTTGAAGCAGGAAAAACGGAGGTAAGAGCCAAGTATTTCGAAGTGCAGGATGTTTTTGGTGCGCTGAGGGGGGTTTTAAAGCCACTTTTAGTCGGCAACAGTCTTGAATTGATCTTTGACGCACAGGTGAACCTCCCGCCGCTGTATACGGATGAAGGAAAAGTATCCCAGATCCTTCGAAATCTGATTTCGAACGCGCTGAAGTTCACTCGTCGCGGGCATGTTCGTGTGACGGCAAATCTCGATGCAGAAGACAACGATGTTGTCTTCAGTGTGTCCGACACCGGAATTGGAATTGCGCCCGAAAACCTGGAACGGATATTCGAGGAGTTTGTTCAAGTAGAGAGTGAGCTGCAAAGCCAGGTAAAGGGTACCGGTTTGGGACTTCCGTTATCACGGCGATTGGCGGAACTGCTGGGCGGAACGCTCAAGGTCGACAGCGAACCGGGAGTGGGATCGACTTTTGTTCTTACGGTTCCGGTTATCTATGGGAAGACCCAGCAGGGAACGACGCAGGAAGCACAAATCGCGGAGGCAAGTGGTCCGGCCATACTGTTGATCGAGGATAATCGCGAAGCCAATTTTGTCTACGAGTCCACACTCAAGAATACAAAGTATGAATTGACTTTCGTCGCATCTCTTCACGAAGCGCGGACCGCGATGAAACGGCTGAAGCCTGCTTTGGTATTAATGGATCGCTTGCTCGATGGTGAAGACAGCTTATTTTACATTGAAGAGCTGCGGTCCACAGGCTTCTTAGGTCCAGTCCTCGTTGTCAGTGTAGTCGACGATGTGAAAGCAGCACTCGATGCGGGAGCGGCAGCATTCCTGGCAAAGCCAGTGGTGCCATTTACTTTGTTAAGTACGGTTCAGGAACTCATCGAAGGACAATCTGCCAAAACGCTCCTGCTCGTCGATGACGATGAGGTTACCCGCTATTTGCTTGGTGAAGCCCTGTCCAGGCTCGGGTATCGTGTTCTAGAAGCCAGGAATGGGCGCGAAGCGATCAAGACAGTCAAGGAACGCGTCGTGGACGGCGTTTTTCTCGACATTATTATGCCGGGACTGGATGGGTTTGAAGTACTGAAGGAAATTCGTGCGAATGAGAATTCAAAATTCATCCCGATCATAATTCATTCCTCGAAAAACCTCTCCGTACAGGAACTGAATCTAATCGCCGGTATGAGCGTAACGATCTATCCGAAACAGGCCTTAGCAACGGACGCAAGCACAGCCGCACTGCGGAATGCGCTGAAAATGGGGGGAATTGAAGAATGATCGATGATCAACCTGTCGTATTGATCGTCGATGACCGCGAGGCGAATCGCTACACAATCGCACACACTCTTAAGCGTTCAGGCTTTCAGGTGATGGAAGCTTCGAATGGTAAAGAAGCACTCGAGATGGCAAACCGCATCCCGGCTGTCATTTTGCTCGATGTGAGACTCCCCGACATTCTTGGGTATGAAGTCTGCCGGCGAATCAAGTCCAATCCAAATACCGGCTTTATTCCCATCGTGCAGCTATCAGCGGCGTTTCTCGATAATGAAAGCAAGATTTATGCGTTGGAGAGTGGAGCAGATGCTTACCTAACCCAGCCTGTCGAACCAAATGTTCTGGTCGCTACCATCAAATCTCTCGTCAGGCTACATCGCGCGGAATCGCAGTCGCGGCTTTCCGCCAAGCAATGGCAGGCTACCTTCGATGGACTCTCCGAAGGTATTGCCCTTACGGATTCGTTAGGAGTGGTGCAGCGGAGCAATCGCGCATTATCAAAACTATTGGATCGCCCCTACCTAGAAATTGAGAAGCATCCGTTGAACGATCTGCTCAGCGCGCATTTTGGCATGGAAGTTGATTGCCGAAAGAAACAGCAGTTTTCAGAGATCCAATACGATGATCGTTATTTTGACCTCAGCCTGGAGCCGATATTTCTTGATGAAGTGCATACAAGCAGCATTTTGATTCTTTCCGAAATAACAGCACGCAAGGTAGCCGAGGCCGCTGTACTTGCGAACGAACGTCTAGCCGCAACCGGGCGCATGGCGAACACAATTGCTCATGAGATCAATAATCCTCTTGAAGCAATCACGAATCTTCTTTATCTACTAAAGAGTACGTCCGACCCTGACAGGGCTAGGGACTATCTCGATTCTGCTCAAATAGAAGTCGAGCGCGTCTCAAAAATTGCGCGGAGAATTCTCTCTTTCAACCGCGAGTCCAAGGCTCCCGTTCCCGTGAAGTTATCCGAACTTCTTGAAGATGTTCTGGCGCTTAACAACCGTGGACTTGTTGACAAAAATCTTTGGGTCATCCGCGAGTGGGATTCAAGTCTATGCATCGAGGGATTTCCCGCGCAGTTACGGCAGGTATTTTCGAACATAATCCGCAACGCAATTGAAGCGGCACTTCCAGAAACGAGGCTTCGTCTCAGGATTTCGGGATACCCACGGAATGGCTCGGTTGGCGGACGGATTGCCCGGGTGACAATTTCCGATCAGGGCGTTGGGATACCTGCACCGAATCTCAGGAAAGTCTTTGATGCCTTCTTTACAACGAAAGAGCTAAGGGGATCAGGCATCGGTCTGTGGCTCAGTAGCGCGATCGTGCGTGAGCATCATGGATACATTCGAGTGCGCAGCAGCATCCAACCTGGCTTGTCTGGAACATGTCTTTCCGTAATGTTGCCGTGTCAGTGGCACTCCGATCCACCTCCAGCCAAGGATTGATAAGGAGAGTCGCCTCATCGTGACGAATCTCAAAGAGGGAACCACCACCAGGGGAAACGCCGTGGCTTGTGTGGAAGCGTCCTAAGAGATGGGAAATAGCCACTCATGCATCCCTCGAACTGTTGAAACCGAGCCTATCAAACCCCAATGTGCCTCGAAATCGGGCATCATTGCGCCGGATTTATCGCTCGAAAAGCACCGCCTGCAAGGGGTTTCTAGTCCAACCCGCATTCGGCTACTTGCATCTAATTGGCCGTTACCGTTCCGGTTATAAAACTCGCACGTCCTGGACTCGGGGAGGTGATGGTCCGGATGAAATATTCTGCCTTACAATCCCTCTGTGAGGTATGCGGTACAGAATCGACGCTGTGAAATAACTGCAGTTTTTCGTGTCTTGGGTTTAGGTGGGTTCTGGGAGATTCAACCATGAAAA
Organism: Alloacidobacterium dinghuense; assembly: GCF_014274465.1. Taxonomy (NCBI): domain Bacteria; kingdom Pseudomonadati; phylum Acidobacteriota; class Terriglobia; order Terriglobales; family Acidobacteriaceae; genus Alloacidobacterium; species Alloacidobacterium dinghuense. Next base: position 1,042,591 of record NZ_CP060394.1, read on the forward strand.
AGAACAGGCCGAGTGGTGCGGTCATATCTGATCCGGCCACTGCTGAAGTCAACAATGCTTTAAGCGGAAACGGACATACTATTTCGGGGGAGTCGGTAACGGCGGAACTAGGCGTAATCCTGGCGAGCCTGCAAAAGATGAAGGAGGGCAATTTTTCTGTCCGCCTGCCTGGAGCGTGGACAGGGCTCGCTGGAAAAGTAGCAGATACCTTCAATGACATCATCGCAGCAAATGAACAGATGGCGCTCGAACTGGCCAGGGTAGGTCAGGCTGTCGGGAAGAAAGGGCGCATTCGTGAGCGTGCCCGTTTCCATGCCCCCAAGGGCGCCTGGGGTGAGATGGAAACTTCCATCAATACCCTCGTTGACGACCTGTTGCGGCCGACGACAGAAGTCACACGTGCTATCGCTGCAGTCGCACAGGGCAGCCTCAATGAAAAAGTGCGACTCGACGTAGACGGCCGCCCTCTGGAAGGCGAGTTCCTGCGTTCGGCAAACATCGTGAACACGATGATTCAGCAGTTAAGCGTCTTCACGTCAGAGGTTACGCGCGTGGCCCGCGAAGTCGGCACTGATGGCAAGCTCGGAGGACAGGCCGTGGTGCCCGGAGTTGCCGGAACCTGGAAGGACCTCACGGATTCCGTCAACCTGATGGCCAGCAACCTCACCAGCCAGGTGCGCAACATTGCTGAAGTAGCTACGGCGGTAGCAAGCGGCGACCTCTCACGCAAGATCACTGTCGACGTACACGGCGAGATTCTCCAGCTGAAAGAAGCCATTAACACGATGGTGGATCAGCTGCGATCTTTTGCTTCGGAAGTGACGCGCGTTGCGCGCGAAGTTGGAACAGATGGCAAGCTCGGCGGACAGGCGGTCGTTCCGGGCGTTGCCGGAACATGGAAGGATCTTACCGACTCTGTGAATGCCATGGCGGGAAACCTGACGGCGCAGGTACGCAACATTGCCGAAGTAACAACCGCCGTGGCCCGCGGAGACCTGTCGCGCAAGATCACTGTGGATGTGAAGGGAGAAATTCTTGAACTCAAAGAAACCATCAACACGATGGTTGATCAGCTCAACGCCTTCGCCGGTGAAGTGACACGCGTGGCGCGCGAAGTTGGAACCGAGGGAAAGCTGGGCGGCCAAGCTAGTGTGCCCGGAGTCGCTGGCACGTGGAAGGACCTGACTGACAACGTCAACTTCATGGCCAGCAACCTGACGGGTCAGGTGCGCAATATCGCCGAGGTTGCGACGGCAATTGCGAATGGCGATCTCTCCCGCAAGATTACCGTCGACGTTCGCGGCGAGATTCTTCAGCTCAAAGAAACGCTGAATACGATGGTTGATCAGCTAAACCGCTTCGCTGGCGAAGTAACGCGCGTGGCGCGCGAAGTGGGAACCGAGGGCAGGCTTGGGGGACAGGCAAACGTGCCCGGCGTTGCCGGAACGTGGAAGGACCTGACGGACTCAGTGAATTCGATGGCCGGAAACCTGACCGGACAAGTGCGCAACATTGCAGAAGTTACAACCGCTGTTGCTGGCGGAGACTTGTCGCGCAAGATCACTGTCGATGTGAAGGGCGAAATCCTCGAACTCAAAAACACCATCAATACAATGGTGGACCAGCTTAACGCCTTTGCCAGCGAAGTAACGCGCGTGGCCCGCGAAGTCGGTACGGACGGCAAGCTCGGCGGACAGGCACAGGTGCCCGGCGTCGCTGGCACGTGGAAAGACCTAACCGACAACGTCAACTTCATGGCCAGCAACCTGACCGGCCAGGTGCGCAACATCGCTGAGGTTGCCACGGCCGTGGCACGTGGAGACTTGTCACGCAAGATCACCGTCGATGTCAAGGGCGAGATTCTAGAACTAAAGAACACGCTCAACACAATGGTTGACCAGCTGCGCGCATTTGCTTCTGAAGTGACGCGCGTGGCTCGCGAAGTGGGTACGGACGGCAAGCTGGGCGGACAGGCCGCGGTGCCGGGTGTCGCGGGAACATGGAAAGATCTCACCGACTCGGTGAACTCGATGGCCAGCAACCTGACCAACCAGGTCCGCAACATCGCAGAGGTAGCCACGGCCATTGCCAGTGGCGACCTTTCGAAAAAGATCACAGTAAACGTCAGCGGCGAAATTCTTCTGCTCAAAGAAACCATCAACACGATGGTGGACCAGCTCAACGCCTTCGCCGGCGAAGTGACGCGCGTGGCTCGCGAGGTGGGTACGGAGGGAAATCTCGGTGGACAAGCCAGCGTGCCGGGAGTCGCCGGAACCTGGAAAGACCTTACCGACAACGTCAACTCGATGGCCGGAAACCTCACCAGCCAGGTGCGAAACATTGCTGAGGTTACGACAGCAGTAGCCCGCGGTGACCTGTCGCGTAAGATCACGGTCGACGTGAAGGGGGAAATCCTCGAACTTAAGAACACCATTAATACGATGGTGGACCAGCTCAATGCATTCGCCGGTGAAGTAACGCGCGTGGCCCGCGAAGTCGGCACCGACGGTAAGCTTGGCGGACAGGCACAGGTGCCCGGCGTCGCTGGTACGTGGAAAGACCTTACCGACAATGTAAACTTCATGGCCAGCAACCTGACCGGCCAAGTGCGCAACATCGCTGAGGTCGCCACGGCAATCGCTAACGGAGACTTGTCGAAGAAGATCACCGTCGACGTCCGCGGCGAAATCCTGCAGCTGAAGGAAACGCTGAACACGATGGTGGAGCAGCTGCGTTCCTTCGCGGCTGAGGTAACGCGCGTCGCGCGCGAAGTCGGCACCGACGGCAAGCTGGGTGGACAAGCTGTCGTGCCTGGCGTCGCCGGTACATGGAAGGACCTTACCGACTCCGTTAATGCTATGGCAGGAAACCTGACTGCTCAGGTGCGCAACATCGCTGAAGTAACTACGGCCGTCGCGCGCGGTGATCTGTCGCGCAAGATCACCGTAGATGTGAAAGGCGAAATTCTAGAACTCAAAGAAACCATCAACACCATGGTGGATCAGCTCAACGCCTTCGCAGCTGAAGTAACGCGCGTTGGACGCGAAGTAGGAACCGAAGGCAGACTGGGAGGCCAAGCCCAGGTCCCTGGCGTTGCCGGTATCTGGAAGGACCTGACCGACAACGTGAATGTCATGGCTGCAAACCTGACCGAACAGGTGCGCGGCATCGTGAAAGTGGTGACGGCGGTCGCCAACGGCGTGCTCACGCAAAAGCTCACCGTGAACGCCAAGGGAGAAGTCGCCGCTCTGGCGGAGACGATCAACAGCATGACTGACACGTTGGCGACATTTGCCGATCAGGTAACTACGGTGGCGCGCGAGGTCGGCGTCGAAGGCCGTCTCGGTGGACAGGCGAATGTGCCCGGCGCTGCTGGAACCTGGAAGGATCTTGTCGATAACGTAAACCTGCTTGCTGACAACCTGACCAACCAGGTTCGCGCCATCGCTGAAGTTGCAACGGCTGTGACAAAAGGCGACCTCACGCGGTCGATTCAGGTAGAGGCAAGAGGGGAAGTCTCAGAGTTGAAGGACAACATCAACACGATGATCAACAATCTTCGACTCACCACTGAGCGCAATACAGAACAGGATTGGCTCAAGACTAACCTTGCGCGCTTTACCGGTATGCTGCAAGGGCAGCGCGAACTGAGCACCGTAGGCCGCATGCTCCTTTCCGAACTGGCTCCGCTTGTGAATGCGCAACAGGGTGTGATCTACCAGATGGATTCCGAAGAGCCCGGTACCCTTACACTGCTCTCCGCCTACGCAAGCACACCGGCCGGACAACTCGAACGGATACCAATTGGCCAAGGCCTGATCGGCCAATGCGCGACCGAAAAGAAGCGGATGCTGATTGCCGATCTGCCGCCAAAGTCCACCATTCCCATTCGATCCGGCCTTTTTGAGTCAGTCCCGCAGAACGTAATCGTCTTGCCGGTGTTGTTTGAAGATCGAGTGAAGGCAGTGATCGAGTTGGCTACGCTCAGGGCGTTCACAGCCTCACATCTTGCTTTCCTGGAGCAGCTCACATCCAGCATCGGCATTGTATTGAACAGCATTGAAGCGACGATGCAGACCGAGGCGCTGCTGAAGCAATCGCAACAACTCGCCACCGAGCTTCAATCACAGCAGACAGAATTGCAGCAGACAAACGAACAGCTCGGGCTGAAGGCGCAGGAGCTGGCCGAACAAAATGTGGAAGTCGAACGCAAGAACCAGGAAATCGAGCAGGCCCGCAGAGCTCTGGAAGAAAAGGCCAAAGAACTGGCCCTCACTTCGAAGTACAAGTCAGAATTTCTGGCCAACATGTCGCATGAGTTGCGCACTCCGTTAAACAGCATTCTCGTTTTGGGGCAGCAACTCAGCGACAATCCGGATGGCAACCTTACTTCAAAGCAAATCGAATTTGCCCGCACGATCCATGCTGCTGGAACCGATCTGCTCACTCTGATCAGCGATATTCTCGATCTCTCAAAGATCGAGTCTGGTACGGTTTCCGTAGATGCGGAAGAGGTCTTCTTTGCCAGCCTGATTGAGATGGTTGCACGTCCGTTCCGGCATGAAGCTGAGAACAGAAAGCTTTCCTTCGATCTACACACGGATAAGCATCTTACGCGCAGCCTGGTCACTGATTCGAAGCGTCTACAGCAGGTGCTCAAGAACTTGCTCTCGAATGCCTTCAAATTTACAGAGCAAGGCGGTGTTCTACTCTCGGTGTTCAAAGCGGGCAATGGTTGGAGCGAGAATCATCCCATCCTGGGGAGCGCGGTTTCGGTGATCGCATTCGAAGTAGCTGACACGGGAATTGGAATCCCGCCAGAGAAGCAGAAAATTATTTTTGAAGCCTTTCAACAAGCGGATGCGGGTACGAGCCGCAAGTACGGTGGCACCGGGCTAGGTCTTGCAATCAGCCGCGAGCTTGCCAGTTTGCTTGGCGGTGAAATTCAATTGCGCAGTGCTCCAGGAAAAGGAAGCACATTCACCCTCTATCTGCCACAGACGTATGTTGGTCCTACAAGTTCAAGTAATACAGAGGATGCGTCAAGGGAGAAATCAAGAGTAGCTTCAGTCCTTCAACTTGCGAGCACATCTGTAGCCGAGCACTCGACGGAAGAGGTTGAAGATGACCGCGGAACGCTGGAGCCGGGAGACACCACACTGTTGATCGTTGAGGATGACCCCCATTACGCTCGGGTTCTGTGCGATCTCGCTCGCGATAAAGGATTCAAAGTTCTGGTCGCATCGCGCGGCGCCGAGGCATTAGAGTTGGCGCGCGAATTTCGTCCCAGCGCTGTTTCGCTCGATGTATTTCTGCCGGACATGCTGGGCTGGACGGTGCTCAATCATCTGAAGCAAGACCCGGGCATGCGGCATATACCTGTCCAGATGTTGACGATGGATGAGGATAGACACCACGGCTTGTCACGGGGAGCATTTTCATTCGTGACCAAGCCAACGACGACCGAAGGTCTGGAAGCAACCTTGACTAAGATCAAGGAATTTTCGTCGACACGACGCAAACGGCTGCTTGTGGTGGAAGATAATCCTGCCGAGCAGATGAGCATCAAGGAATTGCTCGGTTATGACGATATCGATGTATCCGTCGCTTCAAGCGGCGCGGAAGCTCTGGCTACAGTCCGCACACAGCAGGTTGACTGTGTGGTTCTTGATATGCGGTTGCCCGATATGACCGGCTTTGAGGTACTTGAACAACTGCGAGATATGCCATCATTCAGCGACTTGCCGGTTGTCGTCTTTACCGGTAAGGAGTTGACTCCAGATGAAGATGCAAAGCTTCGCACGCTTGCCCGCAGCGTGGTCTTAAAGGATGTCGAATCGCCCGAACGCCTGCTGGATGAGACTTCACTGTTTCTCCATCGAGTAGTTGCTGATTTGCCGACGAATAAGCAGAATATGCTTGATCGTTTGCATAGATCAGACGACGCTCTGGTGGCGAAGAAGGTACTGGTTGTCGATGATGACGTGCGAAACATCTTCGCCCTGAGTAGCGTTCTTGAAAGAAGAGGTATGAGTGTTCTAACTGCGAGCACAGGGCGCGAGGCCATCGCCACACTTGAGTCCACACCCGATGTGGCGATTGTTCTGATGGATGTCATGATGCCGGAAATGGATGGATATGAGACCATGCAGGTCATACGTCGGAACGACGCCTACCGCAGGCTTCCGATCATCGCTCTTACAGCAAAAGCAATGAAGGGCGACCGAGAGAAATGCCTGGAGGCGGGTGCATCTGAATATCTGGCCAAGCCGGTGAATACGGAGCAGTTGCTGGCAGCTCTGCGTATGTGGCTCCACAGGTAGCCAAGGGAATCCTTCATATGTCAACAAATGGCAAGAATCAACCCATCGGGCAAGAAAGGCCTCGCGAATCGACGGGGCCCAATCAAAAAGTCAACATACTTCTTGTTGACGATCAACCCGCAAAGCTATTGAGCTATGAGGCAATTTTAGGGGAGCTCGGCGAGAACCTTATCAAAGCGGCTTCAGGAACGGAAGCTCTTGAGCATCTGTTGAAAGCCAATATCGCGGTCGTGCTTACCGATGTCAGCATGCCAGGGATCGACGGCTTCGAGTTGGCGGACATGATGCGCCAGCACCCACGTTTTCAGAAGACTCCGATTCTATTTATTTCCGCAATCCATCTTTCTGATCTCGACAGAATCAAGGGGTATGAACGAGGCGCAGTTGACTACATCTCTGTCCCTGTTGTTCCCGAAGTTTTGCGAGCGAAAGTCAGCGTGTTTGCTGAACTACACCGCAAGCGGCTGGAACTCGAGAATTTGAACCAGGAACTGGAGCAGCGTGTCGCGGAACGAACAGAGGAACTGCGAGAACGCGCGGACCTGCTTGATCTCGCATCTGAAGCGATCACGGTGCGGAACATGGATGGCACCCTTCGGTTCTGGAGTGCCGGCGCGGAAGATTTATATGGCTGGAAGCGCGAGGAGATATTTGGCAAGAGCGTCCACGAAGTCTTGTCTACAAAGTTTCCCGTTCCGTTTAGCAAGATCGAAGCTTCTTTGCATGAGACAGGTAGATGGGAAGGCAATCTCACTCAACGCACACGTGATGGGCAGGAGATTACAGTTGCGTGTCGAAAGGCGTTGAAAACGAACAAGGCTGGCTCTCCAGTGGCGATTCTGGAGATCAGCCGTGATATAACCGCGACGTTACGGGCCGAGCAGGGACTGCGCAATGCTGAGAAGCTGGCCGCAATGGGAAGAGTCGCGGGCATTATTGCGCATGAGATTAATAATCCATTGGAAGCAATTCTTAACATTTTCCATCTTCTTCGCAATCATACGTCGCTCGATGTTGAGGCGCTAGAGTATGCGCAATTAGCAGAGAAGGAGCTATTGCGCGTGGCCCACATCGTGAAGCACACGCTCAGTTTCTACCGCGAGGCTCAGCAGCCGATAGCTGTTTCGATTTCAGAGGCGCTCGACAACGTCCTGGAATTACAGTCGCGAAATATTCAATTACAGGGAATCACTCTGGAAAAGCGTTACCTCACGGAAGGGACCGTCCAGGGATTTCCGGGCGAGTTGAGACAGGTGTTCATGAACCTGGTCGGAAATGCCATTCAGGCAATGCCGCACGGGGGAAGGCTGCGAATCATCATACGTGAGTATGCAGACTCCAAGACTCGAAGCACGGGCGTATCCGTGAGTGTGTGCGATACAGGTTCGGGCATTAAACCCGAGCATGCGAAGCAATTATTCGAACCTTTTTTCACCACAAAATCGATGAAAGGTACGGGTCTTGGCTTGTGGATCAGCAAAGGCATCGTCCACAAATATGATGGCGCAATTCAATTCCGAAGCGTCAGGCGTTCTGACATGTCGGCCACCTGCTTTCGGGTAGTTATTCCCGGACAAATTCCGTCACAACGGCCGAAGGCAGATGTGGCCTGAAGTGCATCTAAGTGAATTATGGAAGTGCGCCCAGGCGGTTGCAGATTTGTGATCCTCTGCGTTGATGATGAGCCCATCGCACTTCTCATAAGACAGCGGGTCCTGGAAAAAGCAGGATATGAGGTGATTCCTGCCAGTTCGGTAAACCAGGCTTTGGAAATTCTGGATACGCGTTTGATCGATCTCGTGCTTACCGATTTCTTAATGCCGGGCAAAACTGGCGCGGAATTGGCAGGCGAGGTGAAGCGGCGGAAACCCGATATCCCAGTAGTAATGATTTCCGGCGTACATGAAATTCCTGACGGGCTGGCCGCCGATTTGTTTCTGAACAAACTGGAGGGCCCAGTTTACCTGTGCGAGCGAATACGAGAAGTGCTTCAAGAAATTTAGTGGCACAGAGTTTGAATGAGCACGGGACTTAGTTCCTCAAACAATGAAGCAGTAAAGGATATTGCGCTGGAATTATGCGATCGAAATCTACGTTCAGGTCACGCGGCCGAATTGAGTCTCTTCTGATATTCGCGCTTGTGGGAGCTTTGCCGATGCCAAGTGCACATGCGACCTCCTGCGCTACTGCATCGCAGCTGACCGCAACTCAGCGAGACGCTCTTTCAAACACTGCCCGCACCATGGTCGGCGAGGTGCAGAGCGGAGATGTGCAGGGTCTTCGAACCAGCACCATCCCCGCTGTTGCCGCTGATTTCAATGGAATAGCGAACTCTGCAGAAACCCTGAAGCCACTTCTTCAGAATGCAACCATTACTGTCGATAACCTGTTCACTTTTGATACTGGGACTGACCAGGCCGGCGCTCAGGGAATTCAGTTCTATTGCAGCCCGGCACACTCGAACATGACAGTCGTGCTTAACTTCCCCACGATACCGTCGGGAAAATATGCTGCTGTGATTCTTCACGCGACTGGCGTGCCTCAACCGCAGCAGATCTCCCTCGTTCTGTCGCAGTCCCAACCCAACCAGTGGAAACTTGCAGGCTTTTTCAATAAGCCTATGTTGACGGCGGGACATGATGGCCTTTGGTACTGGTCTCAGGCGCGGCAATACTCACAGAAGAAAATGAATTGGGATGCCTGGTTTTATTACCTGAACGCAGCTTTCCTTCTCGATCCCGTTGATTTCATTTCCAGTCCAAACCTGGAAAAACTACGGCGCGAAACCGACCAGGTCCATCCTGACAATCTTCCTGGAGTGAAGTCCATGATGCTCGATGCTTCCGGTTCCTCCTTTGAAGTGACCGGGCTTGAGACGACAGATTCGCTGGGTGGCTTGGATCTCGTTGTGTATTACAACCCTAGTGCCATTCAGGCAGGTGGGCTGCGCGACCCGGTGACGGCACGAAAGCAAGTAGTGGACTTGATGAAAGCAATGCTGGCTGTACATCCTGAACTGGGGTCAGCCTTTCACGGCATCTGGATCCATGCGAATCAAAACGGTGCTTCGGTATTCGCTTTGGAACTGCCGATGGATCAAATCGCTGGAGCAAACCCTGGGACTACTTAATCCCACTGGATTTTGAGGTTTAATGATGGGGCTATAATTCCCAGTTATCGATTGGATGGGATCTACCACAGCAGCCTAGACCACATCCATCGACACTCTTAACTTCACATTTTGGTAGAGAGCATCTTTCACGAAACGTTTGGATGGACATCTTCCTCGTCGAGCGGGGCGTGAACACGATGATCAGCATCAAGCAACTCTGTACTCCGCGTGTATTGACACTCATCGAGAGACAGCTGTTTCAGTACGTGTTTCCAAATGTGTTCGTGAGCCTCCCGGGCGGGCATCGGATCGATGATGGTTATTCCACCAATCAGTTCGGTGAGGGCAATATAGGATGCACGGTTCGTATGGAGAAATTCGAGAGGATATTCAGGCTTTCGTGCGCGAGCTTGAACCGGATCCGCATCCAGTAGAAAGCTGACATGCGGTTTTGGCACAATCGTCATGATTACTCGAGCGTAAGCGCGATTAACTGAATTGCTTAGTATCAGGTTTGAGAGTTCGTCGTAAGCATATCGATCAAATATGATGAAGTCTGCATCAGACCGTATAGTTTTGTTAACCATAAGTCGCAATGAGACGGCGTCGGCGAAATAAAGGCACAATCGAACTAGAGTCATGGGCCAAGAACGGACATTTTTGTCTCGCCGATTAATTGGTTTGTCTGGACTTCCGACTCCTTTGTCTCCTTTAAAGAGAGTGTGCCCACTTACTTCTCGTAGACGCGTAAATGTCGCAACGTTATCCCAAAAAGTAATGAGCTGAATGCGCGCTCCAGTGCGCTCAATCTTCGTTCGAAGCGCTTCAATTTGAGTGCTTTTCCCGGCGCCGTCGATGCCGGAGAAGCTTACCAATATGGGACGCCTATTCGTTGAATGTGTTGCGTCGAGTTTCATTCGGCAGTGTTTTGGCTCAATGTGGCTGGCTGGGGCTTCCCTTAGAGAGGGCGACGACTGTTCCTACTGCGACACCCGTGGCCACGACAATACCTACACTAATAAGGATGGCACGTCTTCTCTTCTGCTTCGCAGGCGCTATAGCTGCTCCGGCCGGACGTGAAGCTGCAACGCCCACGATTGTTTCGTATGGCGCTGCAGCAGTGCCTACAGGTTGCGGAGTACTTTGCTGCGGTTCCGGAGCGTTCTGCAAGCTATTTGACGGGACAGCCTGCGCCGCAGGAGCGGAAGTGCCAGACGATGTTTCAGGTTGCGTTGAGTTGGTGCGTGGCGCGTCAGCTTCACTGCTTGGCATTTGCGATTGGGCAGGGGACGCGCTTTGCGGCTGCTGTTCCTGTGGTGCCTGCTGTGGTGATGCTGTGCTTGCTTCACAAAATGGTGCAATCAAAAGTATCACCAGACATGCCGCTATTTGCTGCCGGATCCAAGAACTTGAGATTGTCATTGCAATACGTACCCTTCCTGCACGTCATGAAGATCAACTATGCCGCTTGTTCTGATGCCAGAGGTGAGGACCCGGAGAGCAACTCTTGTGAAATTGCATACATCGGCGCCTGATGAAAGCTGTTCACCGCCTCCTGGGTCGTATGAAAGACTTCAAACAAGCGGATTGCTCCGATGCGTTCCAGAGTTGCTAGTGCTTCGCGAGGAATCGCAGCAAGCTTAACGTCGCCATTGCGTTTCATCGCTTCTTCCAAACACCGCAGCAACACGTGAATTGCGATCCTGTCCATTTGGTGTATGTTGGTACAGTCGAGCACAAGACGTGGGCGTTCGGCGTTCATGTAATTCTCTATTTCGCGAAAGAAGATCCATCTTTGCCGCAGGCTTAATTTCTCCGGCAACTGCTTTACCATTACGGCGCGTCCTTGAATTGTCATATCTGTATGCCTGCCTTTGCTGCATTTGCCTAACTCGTCGTTCATATTTCTCAAACGTTTAAGAACTCTGCAAAAGGCGTGTAAGTTCCCTTTCGGGATCACGGACAAGATGCGCCAAGAGGTTTCGCCCATATCGAAAGAGGGTCAAGGGGTTCGTGTTGTACCAGCAGCATTGCGTCATTCTTGGCGACAAACCGCATAGAAAACGGAGTTTGTGCACACTGTGGGGCGAAGTGAGTGTTGCTGCCACCAGGCGATGATTTCCATCAAGAACTGTTAGAGGTTCGCTTTCGTTTATCCCAATGAGAACTACAGTGCCCAAAATCGCGTCTTCTTTGAGAAGCTGATTGCGAATTGCGGTAATCTTTGACAGAAATGGACCTTCGACAACGTTGTCATACTTGCGAATTCGCTCGGCCACGTCAGTGATGGAGTAATTGCCCCGCGCTAATTTTCGCCACTGTGCGCGAGGAAATGCCCGAATGTGATCTAATCCCGTTTCCCGTACTTCAACTTCGTACCAACTAGTTCCTGACGGGAGTTCTTTCCACAAAGACAAATGCCGTATGAAGAATAGAGCGCGGCGCTTCGCATTTTCGCCAGCATCATCAAGGTCAGGATTGATAACAATCTCGCGCAAAGCTTCTCGGTAATCGCGAAAGGCGGGATTGTCGAAATCGCTCTTCAGAAACTCAGCGATGACCTCATCCTCTGAGATGCGCCGAAGAACTCGGATTGGTCGAACGGGTTCAAACGGCTGTAAAACTTCTGATTCGCCTAACGTACTGCGGAAAAACGGCAATGCGACTAGAGCCAGCAAAATGAACATCAGGATCAACTGGACCAGGATGACTTGCTGCAGAGATGAATGAAATCGGCAAATGCCTGCGACGACAACGCCACTGAACGCCAACTGGATCCAGCTAGTATTGGCAATCTTGTAGGACATTTCGTACGTGATAATTACGACGCTTAACGAATAAATCACAGTCGTAATGGCGTAGAGCGCCAACAAATACGGAAGACCATGCCTACCACCAATTGCAAATCCAGATCCGAAGAACGTTGTCCAAAGCGAAGCAGGCGTGATACACAGGGCAATGGCCAATACAGAACCAATTCCCAAAACCAGGAGCAGTGAAGTTGTGAGCAGCTTGTGATTTCTTCTCTCTTCTTCACGCGTGCCTGCAGCAAGCGGAAACATGGTGTTGACCACCGCCGAGGAAAAAGCAAAGATGACACGCCCTACCATAGCCACCGCGGCATAGAGTCCCGCCGTATTTGGCGCAAAGAAGTGTTTCACCAGCACGATGTCGCAGTTATTGATGAGAACCTGACCGGCAAAAAAGACCATTCCCTGGAGTGTTTCACGAAGGGCATACGACAAACGAAGCTGGTTGGGAATCAGGGTTGGGAGTTTCGGTACGGCGGCAAGGTAAGCGACCGCTACGGCTGCGGAATTTGCTGCGATCACGCCCTCAACACCCAGGCCAAGCATGATCAATAAAAGGGACCCACCGAGTCGAACCGCACCTTCGAGCACTAGATTGGTGGCTAAGCGACGGAATCCATAAGCCCCCTGAATGTAACCGCGTCGGCTTCCTAAGGGAACATAAAACGCTGCTCCAACCGCGAGCAAGGCAACGAGAAACGGGCTAGGCAACTTGAGATACTCAGCGATTGCGCTTTGAAACAGCAAAAGAAGAAGGCCGGCAAGGATGCCGCATCCCCACGCGCCGCGATGGAAATCCCGATACGCCGCGCCTTTGTCTTCTGGCGAAGACTGTTGCGCCACCATCTTTGCAGAGACGATCTGAAAAGAGAGGGTTACTGCGGATATAAGAGTCAGAAGTGTGTAAACCGCAGTAGCGTGTCCAAAACCTGTCGGACCCAGGAAACGTGCAACTGCGATGTTATATGCAAAATTAATGGCGGTTGCCAGGCCTGAGCCTGAGAGCAATACAAAACTTCCTGAGAGAATGCGGGATTGAAGCGTCTTTACTTCTTGCGTCGGGCCTCTTTTTACCACGTGTTTGTGCTCCAGCTTTAGAGAGGAGTCTTAATAAAAGTCTTGTCTTGCAAAAGATGTGCGCGGGATTCCTAGGGGAAAGTTAGGAAACGCAGTGCTACCGCGCGATACGTTCTTTGATGCAAATCTTTGAGTTTTCGGCTGCTTGGAATAGATGAAATGACGATGAGGTATTCCTACCTTGGCATAACAACCCGAGCATAACTGAAGGCTTCTAAAGAGTATCTTTATATGTTTGATCGCATAGGCGCTGCACTATTTCTTGTTTTGCTTTTGCCCCACGGTTGTACGAATCAGGAAGCGCGCCAGGCGGCACGATTAAGAAGATCCGTCGCAGGCACTCAATCCCAAGTTTTGGCATTGTATGAGCCATGGTTCGGCCATCCGAGACACATGTCCGTGGGATATTCCTCACATGACCCAGAAGTGATAAGAAAACAAATTCACCAGGCCAAAGCTCTCGGAATCACTGGATTTGTGGTGGACTGGTATGGAGATCGCGAACCTTTCATTGATCAGAGTTATGCCCTCATGCAGACGATTGCCGCCAAAGAGCAATTCCATATTGCGATGATGTATGACGAGACGGATGAAGAAGAAGGGGCAACTGACGAGGCTTTTGCCGATTTCAAGATGTTTCACGACACCTACCTTGCTCCGAATGCACCCGGACGCGAGGCATACCTTACATATGAGGGCCAACCGGTCATCTTTATTTTTCCCAAGGGAGGGCATACGGATTGGAGCCGGATACGTACCGAGATTGACAGATGGAACCCTCAACCTCTCCTCATCCAGGAAAATGAACCTGGGCAGTATGCAGCGGCGTTCGACGGTTTCTATGCATGGATTAATCCTGGAAAGAATGGTTGGGCGGCAGACGGGAGCAATTGGGGAGAGCAATATCTGAATGATTTCTATAGCACCATGCAATCAAAATACCCGGATAAAATTACAGTAGGTGGCGCATGGGCTAGCTTCGATGACCGCAAGGCTGCCTGGGGACTCAACCGGCATATATCTCCCCGCTGCGGGCAAACCTTTACCGATACGTTCAATCTGTGGAAAAAGTATTCAGTGCCAAGTGATCCTCTTCCGTTCTTACTTGTAGAAACATGGAACGACTATGAAGAAGGCACAGCAATCGAACATGGAATTCCTAGCTGTAACGGGGAATCGCAACAACCAGCTATGCGCTAATCGCCAGGAAAGAAGACAGATCTAGAGGCTGGGATATCTTTCAAAGGCATGAGCCGCTTGCGCATGGTTGTAGCCCCACGCCCTATTGAACCGGGTGTTTACTGAACCGTTAAGCTACTCGAAATATCTTGTCTGCCGCCTCCTGTGGGTATTCGCTATCAAGTTGAGCAGCTATTGCTTGAGCGTAGTAGACCTTGTTGATGATTGAGAGTGGCCGACTGCGCACTTCGTCATAGACTCTCCCCAAATATTCGCCGAGCACGCCAAGGCAAAGGAGTAGCAGGCATCCTACAAGGAAAACGGAGGCCGCCACACTCAGACCTACACTGTTCATTGGACTTCTCGCAAAGACGGCAAAAAATGCCAAAACGGCAGCGATACAGATGGAAAAAAGCGATAGAACAAAGCAAAGCCGCAGCGGCTTATAGCTGAAGCTTGTAATAGCATCCATCGCATACTTAATGCGGCTAATGAATGACAACTTACCATCGCCTGCGGCGCGATCCTGCCGGTCATAATATATGACGGCATTTCGATAGCCTGCCCAAGCTCGCAGTCCGGGCAGATACCGGTTTCTTTCCTGCATGGAGTTGATTGAATCCACAGCTTGTCGGTCCATGAGGCCGAATATTCCTGCGTTTAGCGGTATCGGGAAATCCGAAAGCGCTCCGAGGACTCGATAGAAAAGAGGAAACAGCTTCGCGAGAATCATCCGTCGTTCTTGTCGGCTTCTTCTGACTGCAACTACGACCTGAGCCCCGGCCCGCCATGCATTTACCAATCGAGGAATAACTTCCGGAGGATCCTGAAAGTCGCCATCCATGAGCACGATGGCGTCACCACGTGCGGTTTGCATGCCTGCGGAGATTGCACCCATGTGGCCCCAGTTGCGCGACAAGTCAACTACGACTATATGAGGATCTTCCGATTGAAGGGCTTTCAGCAAATCCAAAGACGAATCCCTGGAGCCATCGTTTACGTACACCACCTCCCAGTCTTCGCCAACAGAGTTCATGGCTGAAGCAACTGCTACATGGAATAGTGATATAAGTTCCTCTTCATTAAAGATAGGAACGACCACGGAGATCATTTGAGATTGCAGCTCCTTCGGGAACAAGTGTTGTTACTTACGAGTCGTACTATTTTCTGGTCGTTCTTTTCTGTACTGACGATCGTATTTATTCCAGTTGGCTCATTCGGGGGTTGACTGGAATATGCGCACTCTCCATCGCACTTCCGATGGGGTTAACACCGCGAGATAACGGGTCTTGACTGTCTGCGTTGTCTTTACTTGGTCGTGATCAAGGACTTGCACATCATATTCGACATTGTCGATCAACTGAATGGACAATCCTTCCGGCGAATAGAAAACGATCTGAAGATCGTGCGCGCGGTCTTGATAACGCGTATGGATCCCGAGCTTGGCTTGCTCTTGAATTGTACTCGCAAGCTTGTCTTTGGCGCTTCCAACAAAATCACGATCGAGCAGATCAATCTGATTTTGCTCGAATGCAGTGCCAAAGCTCTGCCACGCTTGCAGATAATCACGAATCACTGCTGCCTCCGTCTGTTTCTCAATGGGCCGTGGACTCTGCAAATTTGGCGGTTCGACACGCACAGTGGCTTGATCGGCACCAAAGGCGGTCGTCGCGGCAAAGATTGAGCAACCGATCATGAGGGCTTTTATCATCGTTATCTTCCCCACCGAATCTCATTCCCCATGACAACTCCGCTTGCAACTGAGATGCGCGCTCCGTCATAGGCGGGCATCTCAACACGTGCAATCCCACGTTTAAGCGGTACGTCTGCGGTTGATTGGGTGCCGTTGTAGGTTTCGGTGAAAGTGACAATAGTCCCATCGGGAACAACATTTCCACTGCAGTCACGCACCGGGTCTGTTTGTAAATCCAGTTTTTGGCTCAATTGCCTGGCGGTTATCCTTAACCCGCAAGGTTCGCCCGGAACCTGTTCTATGACGCGCGCACTGGAAGTCCCACCGGCTCGAGCCATAAACGTGGCAGCACCTTCTTTTGGTGTTGAATCCAGAGTGATCCAGGCTGCGCCGTCTCGAGAAGTAACCGTATGAGTTTGTTCAAAACCCGATGCATTCGAGAGTTCAAAGGAAACCGGAATGGGGGCTGTAATCAAATTCTGATAGGAGTCGAAGACATACACCGCACCGCTAAGACCATTGTGCAGGCCAACCGGAAGGCGAGAAGGCTTCGCAAGAAAACTCAGCGCCGCAGGTTGGCCTGTAGGAACAACATCGAACGCAACGCTGTCAGTCGAGGACGCTCCTACAAGGATTACCGTGTAGTGGCCGGCATTGTAAAGAGTTCCAGCGGGGATAGACGTAGTACCGCCCAACTGTACGTCACGCCGGAGGACCTGGTCTGGACCAACGAAATAGAGAACGGCAACGCCACTACCCTTGCTTTGAATTGAGAATGCCTTTCCCGCTTCAACAGTTTTGGGCAGACCTAGATTGCTGCTCTCAGCAATGGCTAGTTGGGTCGCCAATGCAATCAGGCTTACAATCAACGGTTTCAGTATGAGTCTCATTGGAAACTGCCTGAACTGTACGTAGTTGTGATCGTGCGCTCGTTGCTAACCTTTCTTGCAATGTCTTCCGGAACATTGATTGAGAATGAAACCGGAGCTTGTGGCAAGAGTGCTCGATCAACATAGTGATCCGCAACCCAAAGCAATTGCCCACCCTTGTCGTAAAACGTACTTAGAACATGTCCAATATTTACAATCTGGCCGCTTTGGTTGACCAATTCTCCCGTCAATGTGGCTCCTGGAGCCGGATTGAATTTTTGATTTTCTGTCTCTATGACTGGATCAGCTGAGGCCGCCACCAGAGTTGCCAGCGGATCCATGTGAACACTGCCAACGTCGGATAGTGCTACATCATGAAACGGGATGAAAAACGGTGTAACCTGCTTTGGCAGGAGAAGATGCGAGATCTTATCGAAACTCTCCTCCGTTGCAATCGGCTTACCGCTCTTATCCTGCAGAGTCGCCTTTACTGACACATAAGCGGGGACGACGTCTTCATTCAGAAGCTCCCCCAGAATGACTACACCATCGCTTCTCTCAATAGGGCGCATGTCCACTATGCGAACGTGCGGCGCTTCGACGTCCTGCGCGCCCCAATCGTCTCCAGCGCCACGATAAATCACATCCCATCGCAGATAATTCACAGTGATGACCTGTGGAGGTACGCGAGTCTCTTTCACGATGGGCCATTCGGGTTCCCAATGATCTCCATTTTTGACGACGTGCACATTGCGTGTATCTGCAAACGTCCCCACAACCGTGGACCAGTGTAATGTGAGTTGCAGTTGCGCATCGTTGGAGGATGCATGTAACGGCCTCACTTCAAAATTGTCCAGAGTGGCATACGTGCGAAGGCTTAGATAGCTTCCCGTCAAGTCACGCACGAACTCCGCTTCAGTGAATTCAGCCTTGTTGGCAAGACTCGAATATGCTTTTTGCCATGCTTGCTGACCGATATCTTGCGCCAGACTTGTAACCGCAGCTTCCGGCGTCGATGATTGACTCAGCAGACTCTTCCCGCCAGCGAGAGCCACAGCAGATTGATTGGGCCATAGAGTTCCCACCACAATGAGTGCCACTGTTGCGATTGTGATGAAGGCAGCGAGTAGACGTCCCTTGTTCATGAGGCCATCCTCCCTGCGGCTAGATCGTCATAGACAGGAGACGTTTCCGTCTCCTCGCTTCTGCTCCGGCGCTTCTCCGGAATGAAGACCACGAGGATGGCCAACAAGCTAGTACCGAACGGAAGAGTCCCCCACATAAGGCCTTGCCAATGTGGAGGGATTTGAGGGGCATTCAATGGTGTGGCCGGAGGTACACCTTCTTTCATCCAGACGGTGATGGTTTTGTCCTCAAGATTATCGACACGGCGCCACCCTGCGAACGACAAGAGCGGCTCATAATACGGATCTTTCAGGAATACCCATTTCAAACCGTATCGATCCGCGTGATCCAGGATTGCGCGCAGAGCATCGAGGCCCGGCTTTCCAAAGTATTTTGAACTGGTGAGCGCACCGGCGCCATGCTGTGTCAACTCTGGCAACATGCGGCCAGAATTCCATTCGCCGTCAACGCTACTTGCGTCAGTCAAAACCGCTAATCGCGAGATCTTATTACCGAAGCCCAAGGTAATGTAGCGGTATTGATCGTGGCCGTCGCGATTGAGCCATGAAGCAACTGAATCGACCTTAAATTCCGCAGCGTCTGCCGGTCGATAAGTTGCCCACGCCACCGCTAGTGCGCAGCTTGCCGCCGCGGCGATCGTTAGGCCCACAGCAGCGCGTGTTCGATATCGAGCAATAAGTTCCGAAGCCAGGAGGCCGACAAACGGCAGTGCAAGTAGAGTTGCCCAATAGCTAAAGCGCTCCATGGTCAGGACTTCAAAAGCGCGCCCCAGCAAAAGGCGTCCGACAGGAGTCGTTCCTCCGAGTCCTACCAGAAACGCCAGCCAAAAGCCCAGAAGCAGCGGGCGAAGGCGAGGCGTCATGGAGCCGCGCAGGATAATGAACGGCAACGCAAGGATCAAAGCACCGTACGGAATGACGAAGTAGTTGAGACCCCATTGCGGACTCAGGATATAGTTTGCGCGGCTTGGGTGCGGAATAGGAGCTTGCGTAACTGGGTAGTGGATCAATGCAATCCAGAATGGCAAAAGAACCGTTGCGATTGCCGCACCGACGACGACAGTGATGGTGATCGTACGAAAGGCGAAAGCAGACGTTGCGACTCGCGTGTCGTTTTGGCGATCTATGAATGCCAGTGCAAGAACAGGCACCGCAAAAAATAGTGAGCCGAAAAGCAGTGTTGCGTGGTGCGCTGCTGCCGCAGCTGCGAAGAGAACGGTGCTCTTAACAAAGGATCGCCAGTTCCCATAACGAACCCACTCAAAGAGATAGGGCAGCGCATTCAAATAAAGCGGGGCGGCAGAGGTAGTGCCCAACTGTCCCGTGGAGTAAACCAAAAAGCCCTCTGCGCCTAAAAAGATACTCGCGAGTGCGGCGATTGATGCCGCACGCGGACTAACCCACAGCAGAGAGAATCGGTAAACACCAAGGGCAAGAAGCAGTATGGCAACAAACTGAACTGCCATGTAGGCCATGTCCAAACCGATCATTCGAGAGATCAATGCCACCCACTGCTGGGGTAAAGGTGGGTACGTGGTCTGAGAAAATCCTGCATACCACTTCAGGTTCCAGGGATCAAACCAGTGATGAACATAGTGAGATGCAAAGAAAATATGGAAGTTTGTATCGTACGACTTCAGCGGCAACTTCATGAGTAAAAGTGGCAAATGAACCACAATTGCGGCCATGAAGATGAACGCTAAGGGAATGGGCCGTGTAGACGGTTCGACAGACTCGATGCGTTGCAAAGGTCCCCTCTCGTTTTGCATTTGATTCTGAGATCAGTGCGAAGGGTTGCTCTGTCGACGCCAGGGTCACATGCAGTCTGTCTAAGCCAACATTGCTTGCCGCATCAGCATCAAAGCTCTCGAAATTAAAAGAGTCTCTAGTTGAGCTGGTAGTCAAAACTAGTTGAACTAATCATGACTTCAAAACTTAGTCAGACACTGCTCGAACTAGAACTTTTCCCGGTGACCAGTTGATAGATAGATTTGTCATTCTGAAGATTATAAGTTTGTCTCCACTGCTTGCTGCGCTTTCATGCCCCACCAATGCGCAGACTTACAAGGTAGGTGATGATGCTTCCGCAAGGGTACAGAGCAAATCATCTCAAACATCTTCCCCGGACCAATCTTTGGGTTGGGGTACGAATATTCAGAATGCCCGTCTTGCGCAGTCGGCAACAGCGGCATTGAAGCGTGGGGATCATGCCCTCGCAGTTGACTATGCCCAGCGTGCCGCGCAAGCTGCTCCAGGCGATGCGCAGCTCTGGTTCCTGCTTGGTTATGCGGCCCGCCTTGACGGGAAGACTCAGTTGTCCATTGACGCTTACAACCGGGGCCTTCAACTGAATCCATCAGCACTCGATGGTCTTTCTGGTCTTGCACAAACCTATAGCACCATTGGTAGAAACGACGAAGCGCAGCATCTGCTAATGCAGGTGGTTTCAGCGGATCCAAGGCGTAGAGACGATGCGCTTTTGCTTGGCGATCTCTCCATGAGATCCGGAGACTACACCGCGGCCCTCGAATGGTTAAGCAAGGCGGAACGAATTGAGCCCGACGCACGGTCAGAGTTGCTCATGGCCCTTTGCTATCAGCACCTGAAGCAAATGGATATGGCAAGCCGTTATCTCGAGGCAGCTAAACGGCGTGCTCCCGACAATCAAGATGTTCAGCGATCGCTCGCGGGCTATTACCGTGAAATAGGAAACTATCCGCAAGCAATTGCTTCTCTTAAATCAATTCGCAATCCAAAGCCGGACGTAGCGGCTGAACTCGCCTATACCTATCAGCTCGATGGCAAGCTCGATGATTCCGCACAGCTCTACGCGCAAGCGGCCAATGCAATGCCGAAAGACCTTGGCTTGCAGCTTTCTGCAGCCCAAGCTGCAATCGCTGCGGGTTCGATTGACCATGCGAACTCATTTCTCCAGCGAGCAACAGGAATTGACGCCGATTATTACCGTTTGCACGCAATCCGCGGAGAGATCGCGCAGATACAGGAACGCGACCGGGAGGCGGCAGGAGAGTACAGTTCCGCATTGGCTCATCTCCCGCTGAATCCTGCGGAAGGTCCGCTTTACGGCATCCAGCTTCACATGGATTTGATGGAGATGGACCAGAAAATAAATGATGCAGCCGCTGCCAAACATCAGCTCGAGATAGCACAGACACAAGTCAGCGCGATGGATGACCATGGCCCCAGCAGAGGTCAGTTCCTTCGCTTGAGAGCACTCATCAAAATGAACGCTGGACAGCTTGAGAGTGCTTTGAGCGATATGAGGGAAGCGCTCGCACTCAATGCGCAGGATCCCAATAACTTGCAACTCGATGGCGATCTGTTGATGAAATTAGGGCGCACCGAGGATGCAATTGCCGTCTATAAACGCATCATAGCAATTGACCCGGCAAACCGATTTGCGCTTACGTCTCTCGGTTACGCTTCACGAGCATCCGGTCAAGATCAGGAAGCCGAAAAATACTTTCAACGCCTAGCGCAAGCCTACCCGTTATTATACGTTCCCTATCTCGCTCTTGGGGATTTATATACCTCAGACAACCAATTTACCAAGGCGGAGGCAACCTACAGCAAAGGATATGAGATGGCCCCGCACAATGCCCTCATCATAGCTGGAGGAATGAATGCCGCGATCGAAGCGCATGACCTGAACCTGGCGGGGGTATGGCTGAGCCGTTCAACAAGCGATATGCAACATGAACCGCAAATTCTGCGAGAAAAGGAAAGATACCTGAGGTTTAAGGGCGAATATCAGCAGTCGGCAGAAGTAGGCCTTGAAGCGATAAAGGTGTTGCCAAACGATCGAGATGTTGTGGTCTATCTAGGTTATGACTTGCTCAATCTTGAGAAATACGACGAGCTGCTTGAGCTAACGAACAAATACAACCTGATCCTGCCAAAAGAACCTGACGTTCCTCTGCTCGCCGGCTATGTACACAAGCACGAAGGACAACCGGAGAAGGCGCGGGAGGATTTCACAGAGGCGGTGAGTCGGGACCCCAACGTGGTTACGGCATACGTGAACCGCGGATATATGCTGAATGATCTTCATCAGCCTCAATCCGCTGCGGAGGATTTTGAGGCGGCCCTTAAGCGAGAACCGAAGAACGGCGAGGCGCACCTGGGACTTGCATACGCCAGCCTGGATCTTCACAAACCTCAAGTAGCCCTTCGACAAGCGCAGATGGCAGAAGCCGAACTGGGCGACTCAGAGCATATCCACCTGATTCGTGCCACCGCCTATGGCAGAGAGGGCATGCTTGCTAAATCAGCATACGAATATCGCGCAGCGTTGAAATTTACTCCAGATGACGGGGCGTTGCATTTTGCCTTGGGAGGCACGCTGTACTCGGAGCGACAGTATCATGACGCGGTCGAGGAACTGCTGATCGCACAGAAGCTCTCACAGGACAACGCTTTCATCTATGCACTGCTCGCTCGCTCCTATGCGCAGCTTCAGGATCGAGATCAAACCTTGAAATATGTAGAGCTGGCACAGCAGCATGCGAAATCAATGCCGTCGGCGGCGGGAGATGAGAAATCCGTGCAGAGCGAGATATTTGTGTCAACAGGCCAGGCTCTAAACATGCTAGGAGATCGGACAGCTGCCATGGATTGCTTTCGCAAAGCGCTTGTCGCGCCAGATAGCGACCGCGTGAGCGTACGTTTAGCGATCGCGCAGCTCATGGTGCAACAAGACGATCCGGACGATGCCGCACGGCAGATTGCCTTGGCTCAGATGGAAGCTCAGGCAGGAGAGACGATGCCACCGACAGGCGAACAACTGGTCGAGGCCGCTGATGTATTTCGTGGCTTGCATGATTATCAGCTCTCGCAGACATATCTCGAACGAGCGCAGGCTGCAGGTGCGTCCCAAACAACTGTGCGCATCGGTATGGCGGATAACTATCTCGCACTGGGAGACACCGCCAGAGCTCAAGGTGAGCTTTCGGCGATCAGTAATGCACCTGACAGTGAACCGAACTACCAGTACTTGCTGGCGGAAGCCAATGTGTTGCAGCAGGAACATCAAAACACACAGGCGCTTACAGCTTTTGGTCAAGCAACAAACGCCGCAGGAGATGATCAAACGGCGGAGCAAAGCCTGATTGCAGCAGGGGCTAATGAAGGATGGAGAGTGGCACCCGAATTGAGCCTCCTCTCCGATTTTTCCATTCAGCCAGTATTCGAAGACTCAACTGTTTATGTGCTGGATGCCAAACTCGATGCACCATTTCCAGTGTCGAGCTCTGACACAGCTCTTCTTCCGCCACCGCGGTCGTCAATCGAGACGCAAGGGACAGTTGCATATCATCTTCACTTTGGATACCTACCGGCTCCTGGAGGATTTTTCCAAGTTCGGAACGCTCAAGGTGAAATATCAGTTCCCAGCACGAACTCAGTGGTCAATCGGGATACAACAGATTACACATTCAACTTTGGTTTAAATCCAACGGTTCATTTCGGGACCAATGTGCTGACCTTCAACGCCGGTCTTCAGACAACGGTTCGCCGTGATTCCGAGTCCCCAGTGCAGATGAACCAAAATCTCTTTCGTGTATTTACCTATGTATCTACGAGTTCGTTTTTCAACGTGCTATCAGCTAGCGGTTACATCATTCGCGAGTCCGGGCCTTTCACCGAAAGCAATCTACACTCACAGTCGTTGACCGGAGCGATTGACTTTCGAGTCGGAGCGCCTTGGGGAAAAACCGCTTTAGTTACTGGATGGGGCCGTAATGACCAACAGTTTGCGCCGACAAATTATGAAAACTACTACACCTCGTCCTATATCGGTCTGGAACGCCGGTTTACGGATCGACTGAGGATTAGAGCTGTCGCAGAGGATTTGCGAGCATGGCGAGTGGTCGGCACAGCCTCAGGAATTGCGCAGAATCTACGTCCAAGTGGGACGGTTGACTTTGCGCCAACACGTAACTGGGACTTGCAGGCTTCAACATCCTATTCGAGTACCAGAAGCTTCCACGTTTATGACGCGGTACAGAACGGTTTTTCCATATCGTATGCAAGATCGCTCCATCGCAAGTTTAACGATGAGAGCGGAGAAGTTACCTTGCAGTATCCGATTCGCTTTTCTGCGGGATTCCAGGAGGAAACATTCTTCAATTTTCCGGGCGGGAACAATCAGCAGTTTAGACCTTACGTAAGCATCACGGTGTTTTGAAATAGGGGCCCCTAGATGAAAATCTGCTTAGTTGCGACGTTCCCCCCTAGCGGACGACAGTTGAATGAATATGCATTCCACATTGCGCGAGAGCTTCGGCGCAACCCCGCCATCGAACTGACTATTCTGGCCGACGAACTCACTGACTATGAATTCGCCACTGACGAGGACGGCAAATCATTCAACGCGCAGGAACAGCCCGAGTTGCCAGGCTTCAATGTGATTCGTTGTTGGAAATTCAATAGCCTGGCAACTCCGATCCGTCTCCTAAACACAATTCGAAGATTGAAGCCAGATGTGGTGTGGTTCAATCTCGTATTCTCAAGCTTTGCGACACCAGAAAATCCATTTGCCGCGTTTGCGGGACTCTCTGCACCTGCACTGGTGCGATCTTCAGGTTTTTATACGCATATTACGCTGCATCACATCATCGAACACGTAGACTTTTCTACCGCCGGAGTGCGCCGGGAAAAGATATTTCGTATAGGAACTCAGGTCGCCACTAGGACCCTACTGAAGGCGCATTCGGTTTCAGTACTGCTTTCCGGCTACCGGCGCACCCTTACCAAAAAGTACTCGGCTCGAAATGTTCTATTAGGTACGCACGGAACATTTTCGTCTGTACCTAGTCCCCCGGATTTTACGAAGCGCGGGGATCCGCAGGTTCGTATTTTGGCGATCGGACATTGGGGAACCTACAAGCGGCTGGAGACGCTCATGGAGGCATTTCCAGCAGTGCTGGCAAAGGTTCCGAACGCCAAATTGATCGTCGCCGGCGCAAATCATCACACAAAGGCTGGCTATTGGGAGTCGGTGCGTGAGGCACAACCTGCGGACTTACCGATCGAGTTCCGCGGATACGTTGCTGAAGAAGCTATCCCTGAACTCTTTAGAACGGCCTCGGTTGTGGTGATGCCATACGATTCCGCAACGGGATCGAGCGGTCCAGCCCATCAAGCGTGCGAATATGGCGTTCCCATCCTCTGCGCGGACATCGCAGACTTTCGCGGAATGGCGGCTGACGAAGACATGGCGGTCAAGTTTTACAGGGTGGGGGATGCCGCGGATCTGGCAGACCAACTCGTAACCATTCTTCATTCAGCCGAACTGCAAAAACAGATGTCTGAGCATAATTATGCCGCGGGCATACAAATGACGATGGCCAGTGTGGTTCGTAACTATCTTCGCTGGTTTGAGCTTAATCGATTCAAGCGACATCATGCGCGCGTTGTTCCTAACTGGCTCAGCCTCAGGCTGCGTTCCCGGCTCTCACGTCACGACAAAACATTCGATGTGAGTTTCCCGACTAAAGACGGAAATGGCAAAGAGCGGAGCCACAGTCTTGAGCCCCCTAGAGACTATGCAGAATCCATCGATTCTGCGGATGTTCAAGTGTGGCATGACAAAGAGGCCTTAACAGAACATCCCGGCGGTGACGGGTATCAATCCGCCCCAATGCTCGAAAGCGATTTTTAGGTATGCACGTGATTTCAATTCTGCTTAGTTGTTCTGCGCAAAAGAAGGTACTTAGAGCATGGAGCCATTCGAATCGGGCGTAGAAGCTGATCGAAGAAGCAGAACAGAGAGAATGATATGAGCTTGTTTAGTGGGCGCCGGCGTTTTGTGGAGCATGTTAAGAAGAATGACCTCTTCTTTAAGGTGGGTCTTGGTTGGTTACTCTCTCGGGTTTGTTGCATGGCGGCTGCGACCTTCAGCTGCTCGCTGTTTATTTTGCTGATTGGCTGCGGTAGCGAAAACAAAATATCAGGAGCTCCAATTGTCGGCATAAGCGCCAGCCCAACTTCCATAATGCCGGGAAGCTCTTCCACATTAACTGGAACTGCGACGAACTCTACACAGGTCACAATTACAGGCTCGGATGGCAGTTCGTATACCTTGCAAGCAAACGGAGGCGCACAAACCGTTACCCCAACTGCGACAACAAAGTACACTGCAACAGCATCGGGAATCGGAGGGAGCACATCTGCAAGTGCGATGGTAACGGTCGCGGCAGCGGGAGCGCCAACGGTCAATATCACCGCCAGTCCCACTTCGATAGCGACGGGCGGTTCTTCTACTTTGAACGTGACTGCAGCGGGCGCCACTCAGGTGACGGTCGCTGGTTCGGATGGCAGTTCATATACCTTACAGCCCAACGGGGGGACGCAATCTGTCAGCCCGGCTGCAACAACTACCTATACTGCAACCGCAACCGGAGCTGGGGGGAAGGCCACAGCGACCGCAACTGTAGCCGTAGCTGCGAATCCGACTCCGACAGTCAGCATCACTGCCAGTCCAGCATCCATCAGTGCTGGGAGTTCATCGATCTTGACTGTAACCGCGACGAATGCTACGCAGGTCACGTTAACAGGATCAGACGGCAGCACATATACTCTGCAACCGAGTGGTGGGACACAATCGGTCAGTCCGGCAGCAACAATAACTTACACTGCGGTCGCCACGGGAGCGGGAGGGAAAGTTTCAGCGACTGCGACGGTAACAGTGACTCCGAATCCACCGCCCACTGTCAGCATGACTGCGAGCCCTGCTTCAATTACTGCAGGAAGTTTGTCCACGCTCACTGTATCTTCAGCAAACGCCACCCAGGTCACGATCACAGGAACGGATGGAAGCTCGTATACTTTGCAATCGAGCAACGGAACGCAATCGGTGAGCCCAGATGCCACAACGACTTACACTGCTACTGCGACTGGCCCAGGGGGAAAGGCCTCGGCGAGCGCCACCGTAACAGTGACAGCGAATCCTCCACCAACAGTCAGCATTACTTCTAACCCGACCGCAATCATCTCTGGAAACTCCTCTACGTTGACTGTGACTGCAATGAATGCGACACAGGTAACAGTCACCGGAACCGACGGCAGCTCATATACATTGCAAGCGGGCGGGGGAATGCAATCTGTCAGCCCGAGCAAAACCACAACGTATACCGCATCCGCAACCGGCGCCGGAGGAACTGCGACGGCGAGTGCGACTGTAGCGGTAACTCCGGCGGGCAGCCTTCAATCCGTCGATCACGTCATCTTCATGCTGCAGGAGAATCACTCATTCGATAATTATTTCGGCATGTTGAATCCTTACCGCAAAGCGAACGGTTACAACATTGGCGACGATGGCAAGGAATATGACGTAGATGGCCTCGATCACAAGTCGGCTATCATCAGCAACGTAAACGATGAAGGCACTCCTTATTCCCCATTTAAGCTGAAGAGTACTTGCGTCGATGATGAGAGCTCGGACTGGCTGGCAAGCTATGGCGACGTCAATCGATATGATTTTCTCACCACGCGCCCGATTTTGATGGATGGCTTCGTCCACAACGCTGAAGGCTTTGCGAAGAGCTGCCAGAATTCCACCACTGGCTCGTGCTCTGGCAATTTTACTGATACTCAGGGACAACGTTCCATGGGGTACTACGATCAGGACTTCCTGAACTATTACTACTACATGGCCTCTCAGTTTGCTGTGTCTGATCGTTGGTTCTCCCCGGTTGCGACGAAGAGCATCGGCAATCGCATCGCTACGTTCACCGGCGGTACTACTCAAGGATTGGTCAAGGATCCGAGCGGAGACGACCATCTTTCTGGTCAGCTCGATCTTCCAACAATCTTCCAGGAGCTCGATACAGCCAAAGTGTCATGGAAGATTTATTACACTGTCACCTTGGGCTTTTGCCTTGAAGAAGATGATTGCACGGGCTCGTCAAGCGCGGCATATCCCGCAACAGACTTTTCTAATTTGTCCTATTCATATCAGTACTTGCACGAGTATTCGCCAGCAACCCCTTGTAGCCCCCCAACCGTACAGTCGAGTGCAGTCGGCGATTCATCGAACTCATTCTGCATCGACACGGACCATATCGCTCCGCTGTCTCAATTCTTCACCGATCTCACGAACGGCACGCTACCCAGCTTTGCCTTCATTGAAGCTGGCTATGGTAACAATGACGAGCATCCAGGGTCGGGCCAATCCGTTCTGTTAGGTCAGGCACAAGTGGCAAACATTGTGAATTCGTTCATGACCAGCCCCGAGTGGAAGGACTCCATCTTTTTCTTTAGCTATGACGAAGGTGGAGGACCATACGATCATGTGCCACCCGTCCCCAAACACTCAAATGACTACACCGATGCTTCGCTTGGAACGATCCCGGATGTCTCACAGATTGCGGTGAATGCCGATAACTACAACCCATGTCTACCCGATGGCACCGCCCATTGTGACTTGTCAGCAACAGATCCTGGAGCTAATTCAGGAGATGCCCCGGCAGTCCAGGGCTTTGCCGCACAACTTGGATTTCGGCTACCGAACATTATCATCTCGCCTTTCACGCGTAAGCACTATGTCTCGCACACGCCCATGGATCACACCGCAGTGATCAAGTTTGTCGAAAACCGATTCATCGGCGCATCCGCGCACTTGACTGCTCGTGACGAAGTGCAGCCCAATTTGCTCGAATTCTTCGACTTCACAAATACTCCGTGGGCTACGCCACCATCGCCCCCTGCGCCAGTGACTGCAGAGTCGTTAGGTCACGACCCATGTACTCCAACCAGCATGGGACCATGAGGGCATTATTGTCTAAGAGGGCGGACATCACTGTCGCATACTTCGACTATGTTTTACGCAGGGGATGGCCTTTACTTGGCTCAACCGTGAATGCGAACCTGTGATCATATTCGCGGCCGGGGTGGACGGATTATCCCTTAGGCGTCTTCAGATCGCTAGCGACAACCTCATATGGGCGCATCATGTCGTTATCTTCGTGTTCAAGCATGTGGCAGTGATATACGTAGCGCCCAGTGTATCCGTCGAATCGAATGAGTATTGTGAGTATCTCCTTCGGATTGACCACTGCCGTATCCTTCCAGCCTGCTTCATTTGCATGAGGGAGGCGTGGTGTTCCGGCGAGTTGAAGAGTCCCGCTATTAAGAGCGGGAACGTTGCCGTCTCGATTCCAGTATCCGCACCCGATAATGGGCGCTGCCCCCATGCATCGCCTGTGGTGTTAATCGTTTGGGAATGGGAAGGGGATCTATATATCGTTCGAGAGTATGGGGTGTGCGATACGCGGCATTCTTTAACTCTTCGGCACTGGCTCCGCTTGTCAGAGACAAGGTCGGGACAGATACAGCACACATTGTGAGGAAATCACGCCTGGTTTTCAGCACTCGTTTCTAATCTATCTCATTGCGAAAACGACAATGGCGTCATCGGCCTTGCCTGGGGATAATGGCACTAGCAACGTAGTGTGTTCCATCAAAGCTTGCAGTTACGCTCACATTCGCACCTTCGTGGAGATCTTTGCTGGCAGGGAAGCGGGCTGGGTCAAAAGAAATCTTGTAACTCTTCTCATCCCTTGGATCGACTACGACCAGCAAGTTGGAATGCAAATCAAGAAAAGCAACATTTCCGCTAAAAACGAATGAAGATCCTGGAGTAGCCAGCACCGCGATCTGATTCGCAATCCCATGGCCTTGATTGTCGGATTGGAACTTTACTGATATCAAAGTTCCTTTTGCGAGCCCTGTACCTGAGGAGGATGTTGCCGCTTGGCCCTCACGAGTCACCGCCACTTTTGCGGGGACACGCAGTTTTACTGGTTCGCGAGACAAAACATCATTCACAGTTAGTTCGCCACTTCCAGCATCGTAGTTCAGCACCTGCCCCTCGCACTCGCCTTCAGGAGATTGCGACAACATGTGAATGCTAAGAGCAAAGACACTTGTTCCATCCAGCACAGTTTCGATCGATGCATGATCGTCGGGGCGCAAATCACCCAATTTGACCCTTACTCCATCGCGATAAACTTGCGTGCGTTCATCAAAGAGTATTTTCACCCGCTGCTTTCCGCCGGATACGTTCAGCGTCAACTGGTCTCGCACAGGATCGACATTGTGGATGGCGCCGCCCATGACCGTGCTCTTTCCTCGAGGACTGGGTGGCAAAGACGGCAAGCTATCGGCTGTGCCTTCAGGGCTTGCAATGAATTGCTTATCAATCGTTTGCTCTGGCTTTGCGCCTGCGAATGATAGTTGCGTGATTGCCATACTACTCAAGATAGCGACTGCAAGACATCGGCCCATTCGGCACCTTGGCATTCAAATAAATTCAGCAGTTATTTGATGGTGATTGTTAAGAGCTGGTGGCCTGAAACGCATATAAAGAGAGAATTCGCATGCTGTTGAATGAAGCAAAAGGGACGGTATGCGGCAGCCACCCCGCAAGGCAACATATGTCCGTGCTACGCATCAAAATGATTGCTTGCATCGCCTGATATGTGAATATGCAAGGGGCCAAAACCGAGAGATGCTTCCTACACGACTAAGATTGCTTGCTTTTACCGTGATCATCGCCGGCTCAGGGCTTCGCCCGGTCTGGGCAGGGGACATCAAGATTACTTTCCCAAAGCATAGTGAACTAACCCCAGTGCAGCGTCTAAATCGAGAAGGTGTAGAAGCCATTCGGAAGCACCAGTATGACAAGGCCGAAGGGATCTTCTACAAGGCATATCTTTATGATCCGGCCGATCCGTTCACACTGAACAATCTTGGTTACATATCTGAATTGCAAGGACAACTGGATCGCGCTCAGAAGTTCTACGCGTTAGCAACTGAGCAGGGCAGTAATGCGTATATAGATCGCAGCAATGCGAAACAGCTGGAAGGAAAGCCGATGATGTATGCCTTGGGTTCCCTTAAAGAGGGACCAATGCGCGTCAATCGCATCAATGTGGAAGCGATCAAGATGCTTTCGGAGAGTCGCAATACGGAGGCAGATCTTCTTCTGCAGCAAGCCCTCACGTTAGATCCACAAAATACCTTCACCCTGAACAATTTGGGAGTTGCCAAGGAAGCACTGGGTGACTACGAAGCCGCGTTGAAATACTACGTTGCCGCTTCTGATTCGCGCTCTACTGAACCCGTCGTAGTTACGCTAAATCACGGCTGGAAAGGGAAGCCTGTCAGTGAGATGGCGGCCGAGAGTGCGCGGAGACTTCAGAAGCGAATGCAGAGCGAGTCGGCAGAAGCGCGCGCAACTGTGCTTACTGTGCGTGGAGTGTCAGCGGTAAATCGGAATGATTGGAGCACTGCGAGGCGGGACTTTATTCAAGCCTACTCACTCGACCCCTACAGCGCATTTTCTTTGAATAACCTCGGGTACGTTGCCGAGAGAGATGGCGATCTCGAAACAGCGGAATTTTTCTACGAAAGAGCGCAGAAGGCTGGCAATGCAGATGCTCGCGTTGGGTTGGCGACACAGAGTGCGGCTGAAGGAAAACATATTGTGGCCGTCTCTACCGATAGTGACCAGAAGGTAGATCAACAGATTGATCAATACACGCAGACTCGTCGGCAGCAGACTGGGCCGATTGAACTTAGGCACCGTGGGAGCAACGCTTCAGCACCTTCCAGTAGTACTCCTCCTCAATAAATATCAAGGATATGTTGCATATATGCCCAATCAATCAGCTCCGCGGCTATCGAATGAGTCGATGATCCTTCTCTCCAAATTGCTGTTATCGCGGCGTGATAAAGATGACTCACTTTCACATGCAATCACAAACATCAGTCGAAATGAATTCGGTGACTTGCTGTATCTGGCCAATACGAATCACGTAATCGTACGTGGTCTGGAAGTGTTGTTTCGACTCACGTGCCATGCGCGAGATGATGTGCGTTCCGAATGGGCAGCCACCGCACTCTCAGCGGAGCACGCACGTATCAAGAATGCAACATCATTCCTGCATGAAATTTGTGGAGCATTTGAACGAGAGAGCCTCGACGTTACAGTGATCAAATCACTGGATCACTGGCCCGACCTTGGTAGCGATCTCGATCTGTATACAAGTGCTGACTCTGAAACAGTCTCCCGGTTGATGAAAAAGCGCTTCCGTGCACAGATTGCCCCACGGAGTTGGGGGGATCGCCTTGCTTGCAAATGGAATTTCCTCATACCTGGCCTGCCAGAAGCAGTCGAGATTCACATGGGCCGACTGGGACAAACAGGTGAACAAGTCAGAATAGCTTCCCAGGTGCCAAGACGCGCTCGAGTGATTCAAATCGAAGATCTCACGTTTCATGTATCCGCGATCTCGGATCGCATCATGATCTCGACTCTGCAACGCATGTACCGTCATTTCTATTTCCGTTTGTGCGACATTGTTGACTCTGCTGGACTAGTAGAGAGCGGTGCAATCGATTATGACGATTTGTGCGCCTCGGCGGGAGCTGCCGGAATTTGGGAAGGTGTAGCCACCTATCTGGCGATTGTGTCGGATTATGTGAGGCAGTATCGTGGAACCGGCCTTGATCTTCCCGAATCAGTAAGCACCGCTGCGCGTTTTGGCGGCGCTGAAGTTTACTTCGCGCGTGACTTTTTGCGCGTCCCGATTATGCCGCAGTCCGCCAGTCTTTATGGATCACAATTAGCTGGGCTGCTACGCAAGCGGGAATTGAACAACAGTGCGCGACTCGGTTTGTTGCCCTGGCTGGCCACCGCAGCCGTTGTTGGGCAAAAGCTCACCGGGAGCGACAAAGGTATCTGGTAACCGATACTTCTAATGCCGACTATGCCAGTGGGCTTGAGGCTTAACCGGTACATAGCTTGAACGTAACAATTAGGAGGTGCCGGGATTTCTGCCACCGGCAAACTACTTATGGGCAATTTGGTATTCACAGATCTGGAACTGAACCCCGGCAATCGCGGGACCACAGAAGTTTCCCTGAACATGTTGGAACTGGAAAATGATACTTCAGTCTGGAAATCTTTATTTTCAAACCTTGGTGACGCATTCTTCTCGAAAAGACAACCTCCGCTCAAACTAACGTCAAGGCCAGTAGCGGTTGCAGACCCGATGGCGGTGAAGCGTAACCCAACATCGAGCGCTATTTCTTTCGTCATGCATGCTGGCATGATTGGCCTGATCGTGTGGCTGACATTGCAAGCTCACTCTCACATTGTTCTGCCGCAAAAAGTATCGATTACTCCGATAGACATCAAGCCGTTTATTCCAGTGACAATGCCGGCAGCAAAAGCTATGGGCGGAGGCGGTGGAGGCGGAGCTCATCAGATTGTAGAGCCCAGCAAGGGACGTATCCCACCCGTTGCAAAGACACAGACGGCGCCTCCACAGATACTAAGAATCGATCATCCTAAGCTGGCAGTTGAGCCGACGGTCGTAATGCCGCAGGCAGTGAAATTGCCAGATAACAACATGCCAAACGTTGGCTTACCGCAGTCACCACAGGTCGCCATGGCCTCCCAGGGAGGTGGTAGCGGTTCTGGATTCGGCCAGGGCAGCGGCGGTGGGCTTGGCTCGGGCCATGGCAATGGAATTGGTCCGGGCAGTGGTGGCGGTTATGGTGGCGGAGTCATGAGCGTGGGCGGCGGTGTCGCTGCTCCTCAGGTGATCCACTCGGTCGACCCGGAATTTTCAGATGAGGCGCGTCGTGAAAAGTTCACCGGTGCGGTTGCGATACAACTCATCGTCGATACGAATGGAAATCCTCAGGGCATCCAAGTAGTTCGTCATCTTGGAATGGGACTGGACGAGAAGGCCATAGCAGCGATAAAACAGTATAAATTCAAACCCGCGATGTACCAAGGGCATCCAGTAGCAGTGAGAGTCGTTATCGACGTAAATTTCCATCTGTACTAATAGTATGGATCAGCTAAGAACGCGAGGAGCCATTCGGCTCCTCCTTCTTTTAGCGAGGATAATCCGGCAATCAAATGTCTGGGGTAAGCGTTAGAACTCAATCGATCCCTCGTTCGTTACCTACTTACAGCCCTGACCCTTCGATAGCTCCGACTTCTTGGATGAATGCAGTGAACCCGTCGAGGTCACAGATTGTGGATCGAATTGCACACAACAGTCTCACTTCACGAAAGGTTTATTAAATGTGCAAAGGGTAGGGGGAGCGCTATTGGGTCTTTTGTGCGGTCTGCATGGGAGTGCTTTGGATCTGCTTCGGATAGTAACCGTTGCGTGTCCTGACGATTAGTTTGCCGCGTCTCGGTGACTTCACCTCAACATGCACAACCCGATATCCCCCAAGGTTAGCTGGCTTGGTCGAATGGTAGCCGATGGTGTATTGGTTGCGGATATCGCTGGCGACTTCCATCGCGATGGCATCTACATCTTGTAAAGAGCGCGGGAAGTAGGCTATGCCTCCGGTCTCTTGCGACAACATTTCCAATGCATCCTTCGCGTGAAGTGATTTTTCCCTGTTGTCGTCATCAAAAAGCAATCCGATGGAGTATACGACTGGCCCTCCCAGGTTCTGCACACGGCGGATTGTTTGTCTCAGGTCGAGTCTCGAGGCGTTGTCCTCTCCGTCCGTAATAATCAGCAACGCTTGCTTCGGCTGTTTCGCGTGATTGGCCAATTCAATTGCCGAGGCTGCCACTGCATCATACAGAGCTGTACTACCTCTTGAGTCGACATGCGAAAGCCCGCGTTCCAGGTCGCCGAGATTCGAGGTCAAGTCCTGGTCGATGTAGGCTTCATCCGAGAAGTTTACGATAAATGCCGCATCTGCTGAGTTCGAGGCCTTTATCAGGTCCAAAGCAGCCGTATTGACCGCTGACCTTTTAGCACGCATGGAACCTGAGTTGTCGACCAGGATGCCCACCGATACTGGAAGGTCTTGATGCTGAAACGACGCGATTGTCTGAGGAACATTGTCTTCCCAAACACGGAAGTCATCCCGATTCAGATCCCTGACCAATTGTCCCTTTTCGTCGACTACCGTGCAGTTCAGTAGTACCTCATCAACGTCCGCGTGCAGGGTGTAGATATTGTCATGTGTCTTCTGAACCTCAGACCGACCTGCGTTTTGTGTCTTGGCACTTAAGGGCGCATTGTCCTCTGGATCAGGCGAAAGAACCGGATCGCGGTCGACACTCAAGTCAGGCTGGGACTCCGACTGGCGAGGGTCTGATGCATTCGTAACTGCTGCGGGTGGCCCCTGCGGAGACGTTTCAGATTGCGCTCGTAGAAATAATGACATTGCAGCACAACAAAGCAGAATGAACGCGGATGATAGGCGGCGCATGAGGGTGTTGGAGAACCTTCTTAGCATAAACAGGTTGGGTGGAACCAGCGACCTACCGCAGTCTCGGACGGCATACCCTCGAAAGCGAGCCTGAGCATTCGCTGGAACAGTGGATTGGATGTAAAACGAATGAATCCAGATGGCTGGCCCCGTTGAAAGAGAGGATGACTCTGCATTGAGGGTCTTGAGACTTCATCTTTTTCGCGAGTTCGACAACTCACTCCGGGGCATGACTACGTCGCTGATCGAGAGATCCGGGAGAGAGCGTTTTTCCCCTTCTGAGTGCGTTCACAGTTCTAAACCGATGACAAGGGCCAGGCTAGCTATCTGATTTTGCATGAGAACGGTCACGAGACAAAGGGCATGAGGAAATTGCCAATACAGCCCCTGCTCTGAATTCGTATGGACGAAAGATTAGCGAGCGAACTGATGTCTGAAATCGGCCTGCGTGGGGAGGTTCTCTGAGCATATTTTGTGATTTATCATGAGATGCTTATCTGGCACAAAAGACGACTGAGGGCAAACCAAGTGACTGAGTAGTCAGCATTTCGGACAAGTGGCATCCCGTAGCTCCCAGGGAAAGAGGGTTATAGGTAATTTCCCGAGCGGTAGGTTTCCCCTACAATTCGTTAAGTTAAAAGGCTTGACATCCCTAATCTTAGAACCTAAATTTGCCTTACGGTAACGTACACGTAACAGTTAGAGAGAGTGCGTGAGAAGAGATGGACCGGATGATTCTGCGACGTAAAAAGGGTGAACTCGAAGGTATGGGAAGCGTATTGAAGGAGGAAAAGAAAGGTATTGCCCAGCTGGAGCTGCCTCTGGCTCCGACATCAGAATCCGGGCCGGTGAAGGTCTGGGAAGAGTGCGTCACAATGCGGACCTATGCACCTGCCCGTCCGGATCGCAATCCTCTCTTCCTTGAAAAGCGCGTCTATCAGGGCAGCAGCGGTCGTGTCTATCCGCTGCCCGTGATCGACTACATCGAAACCGAAGCTCGTGAACAAGTCTGGAAGGCAGTGCATCTTGAGAACGAGTTCCTCCGCATCATGGTCATGCCGGAGATCGGCGGTCGCGTTCACGTCGGTCTTGACAAGCGAAATGGCTATGACTTCTTCTACCGGCAGAACGTGATCAAGCCCGCGCTGGTCGGCCTTGCCGGCCCCTGGATCTCGGGTGGCGTCGAGTTTAACTGGCCTCAGCACCACCGTCCGGCAACGTTTATGCCGGTCGAGGTTGCCATCGAGCGCGAACCTGACGGCACCGTCATCGTATGGTGCAGCGACCACGATCCGATGGCCCGGATGAAAGGAATGCACGGCCTCTGCCTGCGTCCGGGCAAAGCGTATCTTGAAGTGCGCGTGCGTCTCTACAACCGCACGCAGGACACTCAGACCTTCTTGTGGTGGGCGAATGTAGCGACGCGCGTCCACGAACAATATCAATCTTTCTTTCCACACGATGTGCGGTTTGCAGCCGACCACGCCAAGCGCGCAGTCACGGAATACCCGCTCAGCCACGGCGTCTATTACGGCATTGATTACGGAGAGCGTGCTCGGAATGGCGTCCCCGAGTCTGAAAAGCCCCGACACTTTGTTCCTGATGGTTCGTACCCACCCAACGATCTGGGCTGGTATGCGAACATTCCGGTGCCGACCAGCTATATGATCGTCGATTCGAGCGGCGATTTTTTTGGTGGCTACGATCACAAAAAAGACGCGGGCACCGTTGCTATTTCAAACCACTTTATTGCTCCCGGCAAAAAACAGTGGACCTGGGGCAATCACGATTTTGGCTATGCCTGGGACCGCAACCTGACAGATGAAGATGGGCCTTATGTCGAGTTGATGTCTGGCGTCTACACCGACAATCAGCCAGATTTTTCATTTCTCGCGCCGGGTGAAACGAAGACCTTCAGTCAGTTCTGGTATCCGATAAGCGAGATTGGCGTGCCGGATCTCGCCAACCTCGATGCGGCGCTGCGTGTCGAGCCGACTGAATCCGGTGTTCGACTACACCTGCAGGCGACCGGGGCTTTTCCCGGCAGTGTGGTGACGGTCAGCCTGGGTGGCAGAGAGATTGGCTGTTGGCATGGCGATCTGGAGGCTGAAAAGCCGCTGCACGAGGACTTCTCCACCGATGGAGCTACCGATGATCTCATAGTAGTCGTAGGGCAAAGCAACCAGATGCTGCTGCGATATGCTCCCGCTGAGATTACGCCAGCGAAGCCTCCCGTTGTTGCGACAGAACCACCTCTGCCCGCGGATGTCGCCAGCAGTGATGAGCTCTATCTGAATGGCCTGCACCTGGAGCAGTATCGTCACCCCACGCGCTCTCCCGAAGGCTACTGGCTTGAAGTTTTGCGTCGCGATCCGGGCGACAGCCGTTGTAACCATGCACTCGGACGCTGGCATTTGCGACGTGGCGAGTTCATCGAAGCGGAAAAATATCTGCGCGCCAGCATCGCGCGACTTACGGTGAGAAATCCAAATCCATACGATGGCGAACCGTTTTACAACCTTGGATTAGCGCTGCTCTACCAGCGACGCGTGGATGAAGCCTATGCTGCGTTCTTCAAGAGCACATGGAATGCTGCCTGGCGAGGACCCGGTTACCATCGGCTCGCAGAGATCGACTGCCGCCGTAGCATGTGGGCCGCAGCGCTTGACCATATCAACCGCTCGCTCCTCGCCGATGCCGATAACCTGAATGCACGGAATCTCAAGACGGTCGTCCTGCGAAAACTGGAGCGCACGGACGAGGCTGAGGCACTTCTCGATGAAACACGCGCTCTCGATCAACTGGACATCTTTGGCTATTGGTTTGCGACAGACACGCTGCCTGCAGACGGGCAACAGCGGATCGATCTTGCCCTTGATCTGGTGCGGATGGGACTGCTCGAAGAAGCCTTGCAGGTACTCGCTCCTCTACAGGCTGAGGCTCATGATGGCACCGCAGCACTGCTCCGCTACGCGCGTGCCTTCGTTCTGGGCGAGCTTGGCTTCGAACATGAGAGCAGCGCGGCCTATCACGAGGCGTCTCTCGCGAATCCCGACTATGTTTTCCCGAGCCGGCTTGAAGAGCTGGTTCTGCTCGAAAGTGCCATCCGGGCGAACCCAGCTGACGCGCGCGCGCCGTACTATCTTGGAAATCTTCTGTATGACCGTCGCCGCCACGAGGAGGCGATCTCGATGTGGGAGCGGGCTGCGCAACTCGATCCCAATTTGCCGACTGCATGGCGAAATCTCGGGTTTGGCTACTACAACGTGCTGCGTGACACGGGGCGAGCTCTAAAGGCGTTTGAAAAAGCACGCTCCCTGGCACCGCGGGATGCTCGCATCCTCTACGAGCAGGACCAGTTGCTGAAGCGGACTGGCGAGGATCCTGCTCGACGACTGGCGACGCTTGAATTGCACAAAGAGCTGGTCGAGAAACGCGACGATCTTTCAGTAGAACTGATTTCGCTTTACATCAGCGCAGGATTCCCGGAGGAAGCGTTGCGCCTGCTGCTGGCTCGCCATTTTCAGCCGTGGGAGGGCGGCGAAGGTATGGTGCTGTCGCAGTATGTGCGTGCCAATGTACTGCTTGCGCAACGCGCGCTCACACAAAATGACGCGCGCGCTGCCATCGACTATCTGCATGCGGCTTCCAATCCTCCTCACAGCCTCAGTGAAGCCAGGCATCTGCTCATGAACTTGAGCATGATCGACTACTGGCTGGGCATCGCGTACTCCGCAAACGGTGACAACGAGAAAGCTTCGGTGCACTGGCAAAAGGCCGCCGCTCAGAAAGGGGACTTTCAGCAGATGCAGGTGCAGGCAGTCTCCGAGACGACATACTGGAGTGCGATGGCTCTGCGCAAACTGGGCCGCGAGAGCGAAGCAGACGCTCTGTTTCGAGAGATTCTCGACCATGCTGCTGCGCTTGAAAAGCAAACACCAAAGATCGACTATTTCGCAACATCACTGCCTGCCATGCTGCTGTTTGAAGAAGACCTGAACGAGCGGCAGGTGATTACAGCGCTTTTTCTACGCGCGCAGGCGTTGCTTGGCCTTGGAAAAAAAGCAGAAGGCATCGCGCTTCTACATCGGGTTCAGCAGAAAGACTCTAGCCACACAGGCGCAGTCGATATGCTTAATGCATTCACGGAATAGCATGCAGGGAATCCACGTAGCAGGCGACACATCGCCAACCTCGATTGCAGCCAAGACCACTGCCTATGTATGGGGAATCGCGATTGTCGCAGCTCTGGGGGGATTGCTCTTTGGCTATGACTGGGTGGTGATTGGCGGTGCGCGCCAGTTCTACGAGGTCTATTTTCGCCTCACCTCCGCAGCGCTTGTGGGATGGGCCAATAGCTGCGCGCTTGTTGGTTGCCTGATCGGTTCACTAGCCGCCGGATATTTCGCCGATCGCTATGGGCGTCGCCCAATTCTGCTTATTGCCGCTGTCCTATTCACGGTCTCTTCCATCTTCACCGGCTGGGCATGGTCTTTTTCCGCCTTCATCTTCTGCCGAATCGCGGGCGGGATTGCTATTGGGCTCGCCTCGAATGTGTCCCCGCTCTATATTGCGGAAATCAGTCCTGCGGCGATGCGAGGCCGTCTCGTAAGCCTCAACCAGTTTGCGATCGTCGTGGGGATTCTGCTGGCACAGATCGCAAACTGGCGCATTGCGCAGCCTGTTCCTTCCACGCTTACATCCGACTTGATCTGGCATAGCTGGAATGTGCAATATGGCTGGCGCTGGATGTTTACGGCAGTAGCTGTGCCAGCAGTTGTCTTTATTTTTGCTTCACTCTTCATTCCAGAGAGTCCCCGATGGCTGCTAACGCGCGGCCGCAGTTCAGAAGCAGAGAATGTGCTGCGACGGATCGGTGGCGATGCTTATGCCGAGCAAGAAGTCAAAGGCATCAGGGTGGCGGTTGCCGCCGAGGCTGCAATGGAGCGCTCCTCATGGCGGGAGTTACTCCGCCCCTCGATCCGCCGTATTGTTCTGGTTGGCATAGCACTGGCAGTGCTCCAGCAGTGGACCGGCATCAACACGCTCTTCAACTATGCGGCCGAGGTCTACCGCCGCGCGGGTTATGGAGCCAATGACATTTTTCTCAACATCGTCATTACAGGCGCCATCAACCTGATTTTCACGGTGGCGGCGATGATGCTTGTCGATCGCGTAGGGCGTCGCGGGCTTATGCTTTTCGGCTGCGTGGGCATTGGCCTCTCACATCTTTTGTGTTCTTTCGCCTATCACGCCGGATGGCGCGGGAGCGCCGTACTGGTGCTTACGCTGAGTGCAATTGCGTGCTATGCCCTCACGCTCGCACCTGTCACGTGGGTATTGATCGCAGAGATTTTCCCGAACCGAGTGCGCTCGCAGGGAGTTTCAGCAGCGGTCAGCGCATTGTGGATTGCATCCTTTGTGCTTACCTATAGCTTTCCCATACTGAATGAACATCTCGGTACCACCGGCATTTTTCTAATTTATGGCTTGATCTGCCTCAGCGGCTGGATTCTGGTCGTAGCATGCGTCCCGGAAACAAAAGGGCGAACGCTCGAAGAGATCGCTTCCGGTATAACGAGAAAGTGATTTAGCACCCCCACAGTTAACGTTAACGAATTCAATGAATTACTTTTTGTTTAGAATTAAAATGTGAGCGATGTTGACAGATCGTGTTCGTACACGATTATATATAACCCGCGTCGAAAAACTCTTGAAGCGAAGACTTCTGATGACACCGACGCTCTTTCGTCCTTCAGTCCTGCCGGACTTTCCCCCTTCCTGCCAAAACCGGCGCTTAGATCGCATGCGCGTTGCCGTTGCAAGCTCATGCTGTCATGCGCCCGAAGAGCAACAGAGTCACAAAACGACGATTTGGAGCGGCAAAAGAATGAAACTTAAGGCGAGAATTTACGCAGGCTCGACGCTAATACAGAGGCACGCAATCACTCTTTTCTCTCAGCTACGTGCAGCGGCGCTCACTGCTTTCGTGATCGGCGCTGCGGCAGCGCATGCCCAAGCGAACAATGTGGGACAGAAACCGTATCTTGGGTGGAGCACGTTCAGCGAGCAGACCATCAATGGAAGCTTCCTGACGCAGGCAAACATCCAGGCTCAATCCGATGCCATGAAATCCTCAGGCATGCAGGATCACGGCTTCAACTATATCAATATTGATTCCGGCTGGATGGGAAGCTTTGACAGCAACGGACGTCCCATTCCGAACACGGGCACCT
The DNA here is from genome assembly GCF_014274465.1 of Alloacidobacterium dinghuense. NCBI lineage: Bacteria > Pseudomonadati > Acidobacteriota > Terriglobia > Terriglobales > Acidobacteriaceae > Alloacidobacterium > Alloacidobacterium dinghuense. The sequence continues at coordinate 1,084,315 of NZ_CP060394.1, forward strand.
TTCCCGATATCAAAGCGCTGATCGACCACATCCACGCCAACGGACAAAAGGCCGGCATCTACTGGATTCCCGGTATCGAGCAGCCTGCTGTCGACGGCAACTATCCGATTCTTGGTACGCAGTATCACACACAGGACATCGTCACCATTCCGCTGGCGCAGGGAAATGCTTTTGCGGGCGCCCCGCCAAATCCTTATCACGACAAGATCGACTTCACGAAACCCGGCGCACAGGAATACATCAATTCGGTGGTCGCGCTCTTCGCCTCGTGGGGCGTGGACTTCATCAAACTCGATGGCGTTGCACCCGGCTCCTACAGCGACAGCCTGTCCATCGATGACCGGCCGGATGTTGCCGCGTGGTCCAAAGCGATCGCCGCGAGCGGACGCCCTATCTGGCTGACAATCTCCTGGGCAATCGATCAGGACTATCTCGGAGACTTCCGGCCTTATCAGAATGCGCGTCGTATCGAAGATGACATTGAATGCGAAGGGCGGTGCGGCACACTCACCGACTGGCAGCGCATCTATCAGCGCTTTCGCGATCTGCCGGGCTGGCAGAATGACGCCAGTCCGACGCAGGGTTGGAATGATCTTGATTCACTCGACATTGGAGATGGGTCGCTCGATGGGTTGACGAACGATGAGAAGAGAACCGCCATCTCGCTCTGGGCCATGGCGAATGCCCCCATGTATCTCGGCGGCGATCTGACTAAGCTCGACAGCTTTGGCAAGCAGCTTGTCAGCAACGACGAGATGATTGCTGTCGACCAGTCGGGCAAGCCCGCAAAGCAAGTGCTTGGAGGCGAACAGCCGGTATGGGTATCAAGCCAGGGCAACAACACTTACTACGTTGCGCTCTTTAATCTGAACGCGACGCCGGCGATCATCCACCTTCCATGGAACCTGCTCGGCGTCAACGGAGCTCTGCAGGTGCGTGATCTATGGAACCACCAGAATCTCGGGCCGTCCGTTCTGCCTTTCACCACCGTATTGAAGGGGCACGATGTGCGTCTGCTGAAGGTCGTCACGTATGGCAAGGCAGCGCCTACGTCTTCGACCAGTTATGAGGCAGAATCAGCTACGCTGGGCGGCTCTGCTGTCATCGCTGACTGCGCAGCATGTTCAGGCGGAGAGAAGGTGGGTGGCCTGGGCCTGGGTGCAAACAACACTGTTACGTTCAACAATGTTTACGTCGCGCGCGCCGGAGTTTACCTGATGCAGGTCGATTCCATGACGCAGGGATTGCGGTCGTATCTTTACAGTGTGAACGGAGGGCCTTTCCAGACGCTCAATTCGGGCGGTGGCAGCTTCTTTCTTCCCGCCAGCACAACGATTCCCGTGCGCCTGCAAAAAGGCATGAACTCCATTCAGTTCGGCAGCCCGGTCAGCTATCCACCCGATCTTGACCGCATCGTCATCAGCGGAAATGGAGATGCGCCGGAGCCTTCGTTCCGGGTATACGAAGCGGAGGTCGCCACTCTAAGCGGCAACGCGAGCGGCGGATTCAGCAACTACTCTTCAGGACTCGCCAAGGCTGGAAACATTGGAGGCGGAGCGGGCAATGCAGTTACCTTCTCGAATGTAACGGCGCCGTCTGCTGGAACGTATCTGCTCGAAGTAGACTATGCGACCAGCGGGCCGCGTTCATTCTTCCTCACCATCAACAACGGGACAGCGAATGAACTGGATTTGAATGGCAGTACATTCGACGAGCCTACTTATATCGTTCTTCGCGTCCACCTGAACGCAGGCACGAATACGCTGCGCTTCGACAACGCAACCGGCTATGCGCCTGATCTTGATCGCATCGTCGTAGCCCCAACGGTTCTGGGTGATCTGATGGGAGAAATCCTGCACTAGCTGGATAAAATGCGAGGAGGCACGACAGTTCGGGCCTCCTCGCGAAATTAGCCGGCAACTGTCTGAAAGCTGCTAGGAGACAGCCGTGCCGTCCGGCCGGCTTGCAGGTGAATTGTTGTCGTGCGCTCGCCGTAGCGAACAGGGACACTGCCGCCTATGCGGCTCAAAATGGATGCGCCGCGCAGGCGGCCGTTGCCCCACTGCAGGCTGACTTCGTAACCGCCGCGTGCACACAAGCCACGCACTGATCCTTCCGGCCATGCCGTGGGCAACGCAGGCAGCAGCACGATCTCACCGTCCTGCGACTGCAGCAGCATTTCGGCCATCGCAGCAGCGCCTGCTGTATTGCCATCGATGGCAAAGATGTTCTGGTCGGCTCCGGCCACGCCGCTGCTTGAGAACGTCAGCAAATTGTCATCGGCCGCACGGGCCACAAGCCCCGTCAACGCATCGAGTGCTGCGTCGCCTTTCAGCAGACGCGCATAGTATGCTGCAAGGTTAGCGCGGCCCCATTCGCTTTGTTCCCAATTGGGAGCGTGAATGCGCCGATCGAGAGTGACTTCGGCCGCCCGCGCCAGCTCTGGTGTCCGCCGCGGCGATATCTCACTTAAGGGATACAAAGCTACCAGATGCGATGTGTGCCTGTGATTCGGCGAGGCATCCTCAAAATCTTCCAGCCATTCCTGCAGTCGGCCATGGCGTCCGATCTGAAATGGCGGCACCTTCGCCCGCGCCTCCATCAACTGTTCCCAGAAATCCGCATCGACATTCAGCGTTTCTGACGACTGGATGCACATGGAGTACAGCGCATACACAAAGGCGCGATCGCAGGTGTTTCCCATCGATTCGGCAGCCTGGTCGCCTGATGGCGTCTTGTACCAGTTTTCAGGGGAGTCGGATGGTCCTGTCACCAGCCATCCATGCTTGGGTTCGGGCACCATGTACGCAAGAAAAAACTCCGCCGCCTCTCGCAATACCGGATAGACGCTGGCGCGCAGGAACGCCTCGTCGGGATTGAAGGTGTAATGTTGCCAGAGTTGCAGCGCAATCCAGACGCCCGCGGTTACGTAAAGCCCCCACCCAGTTCCCCAGCCCGGCGCCGTATAGCCCCAGGCATTTGTCACCGTGTGAGTTACCCATCCGGGAGCCCCGTACATCTCGCGCGCGGTTGTCCGGCCGCTCACGCGAAGCCCCTCGATCAACTTGAAGAGGGGCGTCTGGCACTCGCCTAGATTGCACACCTCGGCAGCCCAGTAATTTTGCTGTGTATTGATATCTAAATGGAAATCGTCAGTCCAGCCCATACTGCTGGCGAGGCCGTCGTTCCAAATTCCCTGCAACGCAAGCGGCAGGGGTGAGTCCGCTCTCGATCCGGCAATGGTCAAGTAGCGTCCATATTGAAAGAAGAGGGCCAGCAATTCAGGATCCGTTGAGCCAGCTGCCATTTGACTGCGCCTTTCGTCCGTCGGCTTCATTCGCAGAGAAGCATCGGTCTTCCCCAGGTCCAGCGCAACACGGCTGTAAAGCTGTGCGTGGTCAGCGATGTGGGCCTTCCGCAATTGTGCGTACGACTTTTGCGCTGCTGTTTGCAGTGCGCGTGTGCAGATTTCGTCAGGCCGCTTCCCGCCGAAGCTGGTCGCGATCGCGACCAGTATTGTCACGCTGTCGGCGGCTTCCACATGAAGAGACGAGTCCCCGGAGCGAATGCTGCCGCCGTCCGGAATCGCCTGGACATGTATCTGGAAGCTAACACCGTCGCGACCCGTACTGTGCATGGTCTCGAATGCTTTTCCTTCGAGTACGAGAACATTTCTCCCCATGCTTTTGATGGAATGCGGTAGCTTTGTTGCGCGAAATCCCAGATCGAAGCTTATTTTCGCAGCTTTGCTGCATCCTAAGCGCAGAGCGATCACGTCATCCGGATGCGAGGCAATGACCTCGCGCGTAAAAACGGCCTCACCGCTGCGGTAGCTCACCTGTGCCGTAGCTTCTTCAAGGTTCAGCGACCGGCGATAGTTGTCTGCCCGTCCCGAATGCTCGAAAGATAGAGTCAACTCAGGCAGCGGGAGATTTGTGCCGAAGTTCTTTGGGTGCGCGAGAAGATATTTTTCGCAGAGAGAGCGGGCCTCGACATATTTCCCCGCAAAGAGCAACTCACGAATCTCCTGCAGATGCGGCAGGGCACCGGGGTTCACAACGCCGGTTTCAGGCGCGCCAGACCACGCGGTGGATTCGGAAAGTGCAATTCGCTCCAGCTCGACGCCGCCGAAGATCATCGCTCCCATGCGGCCGTTTCCGATAGGCAATGCCTCCAGCCAACGCTCCGCCGGCTTGCGATACCAAAGCTCGTCGCAGCGTTTCTCGTCGGGCTGAAATGCGAATCCCGGCAAGGATTGGAGAGTTGCAGCGGCTGCACTGCACTTGAGGAAATTACGCCTGCTCGTTGGCATCTATGCTCCGTAAAACAGCAAATCTAATCTCGTTCGCAAAAACCATTTTGAGTGAGACAATCGAGTAAACATTATCTGCGCATATAAGGTAAAGCCATGCAGAACACGGCGGGAAACGCCGGAATCAAAGATATCGCCAAGGCACTGAAGGTCTCGATTGGCACCGTGGATCGCGCGCTGCATGGCCGCCCCGGCGTGAGCGAGAAGACGAAGGCTCGCGTTTTGCAGATGGCCAAGCGCCTTGGCTACAAGCCCAATCTCGCCGCGCAGGCTCTCAAGTTGAATCGGCGAGTCTCGATCGGTGTTGTCCTGCCGAAACACATCTCGCATTTCTTCGATCCGCTGCGTGCCGGTATTCGCGATGCAGCGGCTGCGACCGTGGGTACGATGGTGAACCTTGAATTTCATGAATTCCCGCGCCTTGGGGCCGGAGACGGGGAAGCTATCGAGCAGGCCTTGCAGCGGAATTACGATGGAATAATTTTTCTCCCAGGTGACACACGCAAGTTCGATCTTATGGTTCGTAAGATCACGCGCAGCGGTACCGCCGTCATGTGCGTTGGCACAGAAGTGCCCAGTACAGATCGCATCGGCTCGGTCGCGACACATGCCTATATAAGCGGCTCGATTGCTGCCGAACTGCTTGCTCTCAAGCTTCCTCATAAGGCGAATGTCGCTATCTTCTCCGGAGAACTGTTCAACCTCGACCACGCTGAAAAGCTGCGGGGCTTTGCCGCAACTCTCGCTGTCCAGGCTCCCCATCTGACATTGCTCCCTGCACTTGAGAGCCATGAGCGCCCTGAGGAGGCTTATCGACAGGCACTCACCGTCATGCAGGGTTCGGACCGTCCGGAAGGCCTGTATGTAAGCACTGCAAATAGCATGCCCGTGTTGCGGGCACTCGACGAGCTTGGGCTTCTCGGCAAGGTGCAGGTCATCACGACAGACCTTTTTCACGAGCTTGTCCCCTTCCTCGAGTTTGGCAAAGTGCTGGCAACGATGTACCAGCGTCCCTACACGCAGGGCAAGGTCGCATTCGAGGGCCTGCTTGCGTATCTTCGCAGGGAAGCCGTGCCTCAGCGGGTCGTTCGTCTGGCTCCTCATGTTATTTTTCGCAGCAATCTTTCCATCTTCTCGAACCAGATCATCGAGACAGACGAGGAACTGGACATTGCGCTGTTGGAGGCTTGAGTAGGCTCCTCAATGCTTCTGCGCTGGAATAAACCGAATCGCGCATCCACCGCCCTGTGCAAGCTGCAACGTCAGTGTTTGTCCTTTCCGCACGGTCTGCTTGCGGATCGTCACGTGTTTCGGGTTACTGTCGGCGTTGGCCCCATCTTCGTAAATCTCAGCGGTATAACTTCCTTCGCCTAGAAAACTGAGTGGCACCGACAACTTTCGCGACTCCCAATTTGTCATGCTGCCCAGATACCATTCGTCTCCGCTCTGCCGGGCCATCGTAATGTATTCTCCTGGAACTCCATTCAGCACGTGCGTGCTGTCCCAGGAAACCGGCACGTCCTTAATGAATTGAAATGCGGGCTGACCAGCATACATCTGCGGGCTGTCGGAAACCATCTGAATCGGCGTTTGAAAAATCACATACAGCGCAAGCTGCTGCGCGCGCGTCCCCATCACCATGGGGCTTGTATTCTGCGCTACGAAGCCGTCTTCCGTCGCATTGTTGAAACCGCCGGGAGTGTAGTCCATCGGCCCCGCCAGCAGTCGCGTGAATGTGAAGACTGCGCGGTCCACGGGGCTGTCGCGCCGTCCGACTTTGTTGTTTTCCATGCCAAGGACGCCTTCATAGCTCAGCACATTGGGATAGGTGCGCTCAAGACCCCACGGCGTTCGCGTCCCGTGAAAATCTACCATCAGATGATGTTCTGCAGCGTCGCGCGCAACATCGTAATAAAACTGCACACCCTGCTGGTCGTCGCGATTCACAAAGTCGATCTTTACGCCGGCGACCCCCCATTTTTCAAATAGCGGAAATGCTTCCTTCATCTGGTCCATCACCGATTCGGAATAGCACCAGATCCACACCTTTACATTTTTCATTGCGGCATAGCGGACAAGTTCCGGAATGTCGATCTTGCCGTTCATCCGCGTAATATCGCGCCCCGTCGCCCAGCCTGCATCGAGCATCATGTAGGGGAAGCCGGACTCTGACGCAAAGTCCACGTAGTACTTCATATTGTCGGTCGTGTAGGCCGAGTTGCCATTCTTGTCGATATCGTTCACCCACCAGTTCCACGAAGCCTTCCCGGCATGAATCCAGCTTGTATCCTGTACGCGGCTTGGCGGGCTCAGGTCGTAGACGAGCGTAGACTCAACCAGCCTTCCCGGATCATCGGCAATGGCAAGCACTCGCCATGCGGAGTGATGTGGAAGCGTTCCCAGGACGGCGTATTCGGGCCGATCAAAGCGCGGCGCGAGCTTCGACACGAACCAGTGGCCCGCCCAGTTTCCCGATGGATTGCTGACATACATTGAGCTATTGCCTTCGATATCTGCTTCCATCAACGACATCCAGGCGGCGCCGGGCTCGTGCATCAATAGCGGCAGGCCGATCAAAAAGTTGCTGGAAACGCCTCCCTGATTGCTCAATGCCGACGTAGGCAGCTTGACGTATTCGCTCTCATAGCTGCTGCGATAGTTCGGCAATGCCAGCAACCAGTCGGTCGCGTCGGTCGTTAATCGAAACTCAGTGTTCTCCTGTCTTAACTGTAGTTCTTTCACTGAGCCCTGCTCGGGGAGTACGTAACGAAACGCAATGCCGGCGTTATAAGCCCGTGCTTCGATATCCATCCGTCGATGCCGACTGCCATCCTCAACCACATGCACGGTTAGACTGTTATAGGCATCATGTACTTTGCTCACCTTCTGGTATTGCATCGTGTAGTCATCGACGCCCTGTCCTGTGTCGGCGCCGGTAATCTTCACATCGGAGCCGAGGGCCTGCTGGTCGCCCAGTTCGAGCGACAGGCCTGATTCAGAGAGCACAGGCTTGCCGTGAAAATCGACGGAATAGACCAACTTGCCGCCACCGCTCTCTGTGCTCTTCTGCGGCTGCGTCCCAAAGTGAACAACAATCTGCCCATCAGGGGACGCGAGCTTTACGGGAACAGTTTGCGAAAAACAGGAAGCGAAAGAAACCATTGCAGTGCAAGTAAGAAGAGGAGTGCAAACCTTCAACATAGTCGAATTGCCTCAGATTGCGGAATTGAAACAGGATTGGCGTGTTGCCGAGTAAAAGCAAATTTGCGAGCTACTAGAAGCGCAGCTCGCAAATGATTTGCAGAACAACTAGAAAATATACTTCAGTGACAGCTGGAAGAACCGGGCATCAGGCGTATTGTTCTGGAAGAACTTCGGCCCGGAGATCAGGCCTCCATTCGCATTCATTGACCCGTTTGGAGTTCCCAGCGTTGGGTGATTCAGCAGATTGAAGGCGTCTGCGCGGAATTGCAGGTTCTGCTCACGCCAGGTGGGGAATGTCTTGAAAAGCGACATATTCACCTGGTAGTAGCCGGGACCATAGACATTGTTCTGCACGCTGCCGAGTAGATCAATCGCTGTGGCTTTGTCGACGACGGGGGCCGAGAAAAGAACCGGAACACCATCCGGGTTTGTCGAACCAACTGGATGCTGATCATCGGCAATCGTTTCACCTGGCAATGGATTGCGGAACGCACAAGGATTGATGTAGTTCAATTTTGTCTTCACCGTGCCCGGGCAGGAAGTGAGGCTTGGATTGGTTGGATCCGGTGTGCCGCCTCCGCTGTATGGATCTCTGACGGGGTAGGCGCGCGCGCCGCCATTCGCTGCTGTAGAGATATTTGGGGAGACCGTAAACGGTGTGCCGGTTTGCGCTGCCCACGTCAGACTTGTGGACCATCCTCCGATCGTCTCATCGGCCCAGCGGGAATTGTTCATGAAGGCCTTGCCATGACCGAAAGGCAGCTCATAGTTTCCATTGATCGTGAAGCGGCTGCGGATATCGAAAACTGAATTCGTCAGCTCATCGATAAACGGGATCAGCGTCTGGTTTCGCGTGCCGATCGCTGTAAAGAGACCACCGGCATCGCTGGCGTCATCGAGGGCGTGCGACCAGGTGTACGTCGCCAGGAACGTTAATCCATGCGAGTAGCGCTTCTCCAGCTTGGCCTGCAGCGAGTTATATGTACTCACCCCAGCGAAGTGGAGTTGGCCAACCCCGCCGAGATCCGGAAATGGATTGAATGGGTTGGTGTTTGTGCCGGGCCGCCACAGTCCCGGTGCGGTGTTGACGGCATTGTACAGCTCCATGTGGCGGGTAACGTTGCCGACATAGCTGATAGTTGCTACGGTGTTCGGGGAAATCGCCTGCTGTACCCCGAGGCTGTAGTTCATCGTGTAAGGCGTTTTGACTTCCGGATCAGTTGCATGGAAACCAGGTTGAGAGACGAAGGTCTGCAGGCCTGCACCAATCGACGGAACTAATCCAGCTTGTAATGTAATGCCCTGCGAAGCCAGCGATGGGCAATTTCCGGTGGCGCAGGTAGGAGCGAAAAACTGCGCCTGGTTGGAATAGGGGAAATTTGCTCCCAGGTTTCCATTGCCTTCTGACTGCAGGCCGCCATAGAAGATGCCAAAGCCGCCACGAACGACCGTGCTCGGTTGTGCCTGGTAGGCAAAGCCGATGCGAGGAGCGAAGTTGGTCTTCTGCGACGTCACCAGACGGTCATTGTCGACATACTGTACCGAAACATTGTCCTTTGCCAGGATGTTGAGGAATGGTGTGCCGAGGTCGACATTCTGTTGGCTCTTTGGCAACTGGTACACGCCGGATCCGGTGCCAATTCCGAGCGGTCCAGTGGCGACAAAGTTGGCCTGCTGTCCTCCATTCTCTTTGTAAGGCTGGAAGTAGTCATAACGGACGCCCAGGTTCAGCGTCAGCTTTGGTGTTACCTTCCAGTCGTCCTGCACATAGGCTGAGTCATACCACTGGGCATCGTTCACGTTGGGCGACTGCGAAATCGTCGCATAATTTTCCTGATCTACCAGCATGTCAGCTACGGCCGAGCCAGTATTGGCCACACCAGGCAAGCCGGTAAACTGACCGTTCCAGTGATACTGGCCGAGGTCTGCAGGAGCATAGATGTAATAAAAGCGAACGGCCTGAAACGAGACGCCGAACTTTAGTGCGTGGTTCCCCCAGATCTTCGAAACGTTGTCCAGGATCTGGTAAACATTCTGCGATTCTCTGCTGATACCAACCGAACCCCACTGTTGTATGGTGCCGTTGACATAGCCCGACGGCAGACCAAACTGTCCGGGCTTGAGATTCGCCGGTTGCGGGCCCAATCCCAGCGAAGAAGCAGCGTTAGGGTTGAAGGCATTCGGCTGCTGGAAGTTGAAGACGCCCCAGTTGTAGCCGAAGCGGAATTCGTTGGTGAGATTGGGGCTAAAAATGTGAGTCTCGCTGCCCATGAAGTTCATGGCGAGGTTGGTATCGTACTGACCGCCATACCCGCTGCCGTCAAGCAGTGGACCCAGCGGCAGACCGTTTGTCTTAATCTCATGCAGGTAGCTGTAGCGTGCATAAGTCTGGTCTTTCGCGCTGATGTTCCAGTCCAGACGCTGGTCCCACTGGATAATGTTGTCGGTGTTTCCGAGGTTGACGAGGTAATTGTTGTAGAGCTTGCCGTTGTTTGTGTTCGGTGCTGGATACAAGTTGAGAATGTTGGAAGCGACTCCGTTGATCTGGTTGGCGCACAACACGTTCTGCTGCCCATTGCACGTCAGCGGCTGGGCGGGATTGGCGGAGTTTGGCTGATAGAGCACAGTTGGTGCTCCCACACCGGTCAAGTCGCCATTCAGCAACTCAGAGAAGTTGCCCTGCTTTTCCAGTGCCGAAGGCACATTAATCGGCGTCGGGTTGCTGATGGAAATGCGATTGGCCTCGATATCGCCAAAATAGAAGAGCTTGTTCTTCAAAATTGGAAACCCGAGCGTAGCACCGAATTGGTTCTGGTGATACGGCGGAGTCTTTGCGTCGGGTCCAGCATTCCAGTTGATCGCGTCAAGGTTGGTGTTTCGAAAGTATTCCCAAACATCTCCATGAATCTGGTTTGTTCCTGACTTGATGCTGGCATTCATCACGCCGCCAGCCGAGTGGCCGAATTCTGCGCTGAAGTTGCTGGTCTGAAGGCTGAACTCGGAAAGCGCGTCAGGCGGAGGCCGCATTACGTAGCTCGATCCGTTCAGGAAGTCGACAAGATTGGTGTTGTTGTCCACACCGTCGAGAATGAAGTTGTTCTGCTCTGCACGCTGGCCATTGGCTACAAAATCGCCGCTGCCACTGCCGCGGGTATTTCCAAAGGGAGGCGCGACACCTGCGGTGAGCTGCGCGATATACACCCAGTTTCGTCCATTCAAAGGTGTATTGTTGATCACCTCTGTGCTGATGACCTGTCCTACGGCGCCATTTTGCGTCTCCAACAGAGGCGCCGCGCTTGAAACAGTTATGGTCTGGGATACCGCTCCGGGTTGCAGCCGCAGGTTTACGCTGACACGCGCTTGAGCGTCTACGTGAAGGTTCTCACGGGTCACCGTCTGAAAGCCTTCTGCTGTGGCCGTCACCGTGTAATTCCCAATCTTAAGCGGCTGAAAGACGTATGTGCCGCTTGAGTTCGTTTTTACCTGCAGCGCCAAGCCAGTGTCGATGTTCGTTACCGTAACCTGAGCGCCAGGCACCACGGCTCCGCTCTGATCCTGAACAATTCCTATAATGGCGCCCTGATCGACCTGTGCAAAGCAGCTCGTGCCGGTCATGAAAGACAGGAGCGAGAGTAGCATTAACCTTACCCAGCCAAGAAGACGTCTGGCTGCACTGGATTCGTGTTTGAACATGATCATTATTGCCTCGCAATGAAATCGGCTTGAAGTCAAGGGCTCTTTTGTGGACCGGTCCCTTACAATTGATGTAGATAGTCAGCCGCACAATACGTACGCGGCTGAACCACCCTGGTTCTACTTCCACCTAATGCGCCGCAAGCTTTGCCTGGCCTGGATCCATTTGATTGGGGTCGACTGTCAATCAAAGCCCACGATTGTGTACGTTAACGGTGAAAGGTAAGCGCTTACATGAACGTTTGTCAAGTGAGCATTGGAAGTTGAAACAGCCTTACGCCCGGTGACGCTCGACGAAGTGTTAGATGAAGAGTCAGCAGCCGCGCTTCAATATGGCTCTTAGCGGATTTGCAGCTTTGGGGTCTTACGCTTGCCGCCATCGGTACAAACAAAATCTCCCGCTCGCGCAACACAAGTATCCGGCGTAAGCAGAAGCCGTTGCACGTCGCGAATAGGCTCAAGGTCTTTTCCCACGACGTGGACCTTTGTGTCCGGCATGCGTGAAAGAATTTCAAATGGCCCAGTGAAGTCAATCTGATCCATCTGTGGGAAGATCAGGCAGCCGACAGAGAGCGGAAAACGTCGAAATCTGTGTACTGGGCCTTTCGCCGACAAACATCGGAAACTCATTCGAGTTCATCTCTCTTCGGCATGAATCGGAAACATGCATTCCACGCGCAGTTCCTGTGCAGTGATGCACTGGTGTGCCGACCGTGGTGATCAGCGAGAAGTAAGAGAAGCGCTCATCGTGGGGACGGTCTTTGTCGTGTCGCTGCTGCTGCGTGGCATGGGACAGGGCGCAATCGGAGTGCCGTCACTCTCGGCCGCATACAGCGGCTTGCCCAAGCAGGAGCTGCCCATGGCAACGACCACGCTGAACATCGTGCAGCGGCTGGGCGGTCCTACCGTGACGACGCTGATGGCGGCATTTCTGGCGTGGAGGATGCACTTCGCCGTCTTGGCCGGCGGGATGTCCAGCGCCTTCACGCTCTCGTTCTTAGTGCTCGCCGTCCTGCATTTGCTCCTGCTCGTCTCAACCTTACGGCTGCCGAGAGTGCTGCCCAAGGCACCGGAAGTGACCTGCGCATAGAAACCTTGCCCGAGTTACCTGTCCGAGTGGACCAGTCGGTGAGGGGATGCTGTCCTCCTATCCGTTCCGACGCTGGACTCCGGCAGATTTTTCCGGGCGCCGCTGACCGGCACGAAGAAAGTCTTAGTTTCTGAAATGGTCGAAAACCTTGCATGGGCAGCCCATTTCGTCGATGCGGATGTGGCGATTCGTATCGGGCGCCGAGGCGGCTTTCGATTAAACCTTAGCCGACGAAGCGCTCGGCTGCGCTGTTCTGGGCTTTCCCGGAAGAACCAATTCGCTGTCCAGAAGATATTGATGAAGCGAATCCAGCGACCCTGGTGGATGCAGATTGTCGGCGCTGACCATTCCATCAGTCTCTTTCCAACTCCATCCGACAAGCCCGGCTGCCGCCGCTCGCCTCCGCAGCTCCTCCGCCGGCATCGGATAAACCGTCACCCTGACATTCTGCGTAAAGATCCGGGCCAAACCTTCAAGCAGCGAGCCCGGCAGGTCCTTGTATCTGTCTTGCAAAACACGCACGTGCACTGTGAGTCCGATCGCAAAGTGAATTCGCAACTTCGTGTATCGATTCGCAAACGCACTCATCGTATACAGTTCCTGCGCGCGAAACAGCATCACCCCGTAGCCCAGCCGTTGCAGCTCCTCGACATGTTCCAGAATTTCTTTCACCGATGCTTGCTGGCCCGGAGCACTGATGCCCTCGACCGATAGACAGAACAACCCCAAGCCGCCTTTACTCTCCTTGAGTTCCTCCTCAGGCAGTTGCGCCACCGTGTCTTCGATGAGGTCCGCATGAAGGTCGCACACGTTGTCGAACCTTCCCGGCGCCAGCACGAGCGCTCGCTTATAGAGCAGTTCGTTGGAAGGCGCCAGTTCATCGCCTGCTGGAAACGCTACAGCTTCGGCATATCCGCCCACAACCAGAAGTGCATGAGCTTCGTCCCGCTTCCAGTCAGCGAAGGCCGGGCCGCTCCATTCCACGTAGTCGATCTCTACTCGCTCCAGCCCTAGTTCCTCGAACACACTTTGAAGAAATTTCTCTGCCGGCCCTGAGACAAAGTATGCCGCATAAATCAGGTTTACTCCCAGAATGCCTACCGCTTCCTGTTGTTGTACGTTACTGGGGTCCAGCAAGTTGATGTGCAGGAAGATGTCGCTCGGTGGCCCGCCCGGCTGTTGCATAAAGCGCAGTCCCACCCAACCGTGACAGTCGTTTGTTCCCGCATAATTCCGCGCAGAGATCGTGTCGACAAAAGAGAAAAACTTGGTGTGGTCTCCGCGAGTGGCCTGTAGCTGCGACAACAATTGCTGCCACTCGTTATCGAGCATGGCGTGCAATCGCGGCTTGGAGACATAGCGTGTCCCGGCCCCGTAAAGGTCATCACTGACCTCTTTGTCGTAAGCCGAAATCGTTTTGGCTACTGTGCCGGAGGCAGCGCCGACGCGCAGGAACCAGCGCGCCACCTCCTGCCCCGCACCGATTTCAGCAAACGAGCCAAAGGTTGTTGGATCGAGGTTGACCGAAAGAGCTTTGTGATGAGCGTCGTATCTCTCGTGTTCAGGCATAGCCGATCTACCGTCCCAAGCTTGACTCTACCACCACCCTGGAATGCGTCATTGTGCAGAGTTTCACGATCTCAACTCCATCGTCTAAAGGCCACTTCAGGCGACCTGGTGCCTCTCTTCTGTAGTAGAGCTTCCTAGGCCTCAACGCAATGATTGGCTATCTGGATGGCGGTTCCAACTTAAAACTCGATCGGCCATCGCAGAGACCTCGGATGTTAACGTCTGCAAAAGTGCAGTCGCATCAGTTTGCCGTGAAAGGTTCGCACTCTGCCCGGCCCAAAGCTGAAGGAGTTCCGGGTTCCGGTTCTCCTCGGCAAGGGTGACAAGATTTCTCACGAGAAAGCGCTGCAGTGGATATGGGAGGATCTCAACCCCTGGGCGATTGAGTTCTTCGAGCAATTGATTCTGGACTCCGCGGGCAAGCCTTCCAGTAAAGCCTTTGGTCAATCCCGTTCTGCCGGCCTTCCCAGTGAGGATCGCGTTGCGATGAAGCGCGCTCGCACCTGATTCGTCGCAAGCTAGAAAAGCTGTGCCGATCTGCACTCCTTCGGCCCCCAAAGCAAAAGCCGCAACGATCCCGCGCGCATCGGCGATACCTCCGGCGGCAATCACGGGAACCGAAACGGCATCTGCAACCTGGGGCACGAGTGAAAACGTTCCGGTGAGTGATTCTTCAGCGGGAAACAGAAATGAACCGCGATGGCCGCCTGCTTCAAAGCCTGACGCGACAATAATGTCGACATCCGCCTGCTCCAGAACGATGGCCTCGTCCGGTGTCGTCGCGGTTCCAATCGTCAGGATTTTCTGTGCGCGGCATTCGTCGAGGATCTCTCTCGGTGGAACTCCAACGATGAAGCTGAACACAGGCACTTTTGCATCAAGCAAGACCCGCACCTGATCTTCAAACTTGATCGGGACGTAGGGCTTGAATGTCGGGAGCGTGCCGCCAAGGGCATGGATGTGTCCGGCGAGAGGCGCCAGGCTTCGCGAAAATGCCTCGCTGCCAGAAGAACGAGCGCCTTCGTCTTCCATCGAGACCCACAGGTTGATCGCGAATGGTTTCGAGGTCAGCGCGCGAATTTCATCGATCACGTCTTTGATTGCAGAAGGGGTCAATCCATGCGCCCCGAATGAGCCGAGGCCCCCAAAATTAGATACAGTTGCTGTCAATCGCTGCGTCGAGAGGCCACCGAGAGGGCCCTGAATAATTGGGTACTCGATCCCAATACGGGAGGAAAACCGAGTCTTATTCCATTGCGATGACGAATTGGTAGACTGCTGTTTCATCGTTACCCTTCTAAAGCAGTAGGCAGAGGCCCTTTGCCTCTGCCTGCCGGTTACCCTGTGACTTCGAAGATGACTTTGAGTTCTACGGGTATCCTGAATCTTTTCGATGCCAAAAACATCTCGAAACAGATCTGAGACAGCATCTGCGACCTTGGGCCGGTCAAGAAAGTCTCCTGACTGGTCACAATGACTGTCTTTTTACCTGCCTGCTGCCCTCTCGTGGGAGCCTCAGAGATTCCAGCTCCCGCGATTGCTAATCAATGTGAGGCCTGAAGTAAGCTTATTGCTTGTCCTTACACAGTAGAAGACTCGTGTAACCTGTTAATGATTCTTAAAAAGTTACATCTAAAATCTGAATTGCCAGCATCTCAGACAGGTGTGTCTATGGTTATCTGATCGGGCAAAAGTGCATCGACGCATATAACGCACTCCGACTGGCTGCGGGAACAAGTTCAAGTTCGAGCAATTAGATCTCGACCCTACGACGAGGCGCAGACCCAACTCATTCTATCGCTTAGTGCGGCTGGCGAGTTCGAGGCCTAGTTCAGCTTGCCTGCGAATTGCTCGGAGTGTTCATAAACCGAATCAACTACCGAGATCGCTTGGCGCGCGCTCGAAATGCCGCTACCTTGGCACGATTGCCGCGGAACTGTGGGCTGCACCAGCGTCTCCGCTGAGACTTAGTACGGTCGTAAAACCGCAGTACGCATTGTTCGCCTTCGCAATGACGGACGAGGTCAAAGTCCGCATGCGACAGCAGTTCTGTTACGGACTCAGCAACAGGCGCCAGATATTCCTCAACCGTCTTCTGGCGGTATACGCGCTCCAGACGAAATTCTATTCGCGACTTTGCTTTTAGAATGCAATGACTGACTAAGTGCCCAAGAAAATCATTAAGTTCTTCCAGTGGAATAGTCTTTTTTGATTTTCTCGCTTCGACAGCATTACGCGCGATCTCTCTCAGATTACGTGCTTTTCGAAGTAGAGCGCCATCTGGCCATGTTGTCGATGATGGAGTATCGCGGAATCCCTCACGAATAGTCCACACCGCTACGTCATCACATCCGTTTGCCACGTGTCGATCAGTTCACTACCTTTCATCCGGAGAGTATTGATGAAATTGATGGCTGGATGATCGCCCACGAAATCGAGCGGAGAAGAAACATAATCGGCCTGTGATGCTCGTGTCTTCACTGGCAGATCCTTTTAAGACGGTAAACTTCTTGCATCCGTATAAAGGCAAAAAGCCCCTTTCATAGTAACCATAAATAGAGATTATGAAGGTTACTACGAATCACCGAATCTTTGCCCGAGCTTTCCTGATCTGAGGTTCAATAGACTCTTAGGATAGTCGTAAGCAAGAGGAGTGTAATGATGACTTCACCACCGGCTAAAAACGGCACACCTTCTCACATGTCAACATGGCCCCAGTATCCTTTTTTGTATGAAATCAACACGTGGGTCTGGCTCACTGAATTGAGTGAGAAATATAGAACCATAGTTGACTTGGCATCTGTCCCGTCGTGTGAATGGGATGCGATCGCTGAGTATGGTTTCGATGCAGTGTGGTTGATGGGTGTATGGGAGCGAAGTCCCGCCGGTATTTCAATCGCGAATCGAAATCAGAGCCTGATTGAAGATTTTCAACGAGCGCTTCCTGACTTTAGCAAAGATGACAACGTGGGATCGCCCTACTGTGTGCGGCGTTATGTGGTCGATCAGCATCTCGGAGGCGCCGAAGGCCTAGCAATTGCGCGTGCTGAACTGTCACGGCGGGGACGGAACTTAGTGCTCGATTTTGTGCCCAATCATGTTGCGCCGGACCATCCCTGGGTGAGAGAACATCCAGAGTATTTCATCCGAGGCGATCGTGAAGACGCCAGGAATGATCCATCGTCCTTCATCGATGTGGATGGCAACGTCTTTGCCTGCGGGCGCGATCCCTTCTTCCCGGCGTGGCCGGACGTTCTGCAGTTAAATGCATTTGAGCCAGGTCTGCGGCAAGCTGTGGTTGAAAGTCTCTCAAACATTGCGCAGCAGTGTGATGGCGTGCGTTGCGATATGGCGATGCTCGTAATGAATCCTATCTTCGAGCGTACTTGGACAGGCCGCACCAATCTGCGGCCTGCAACGGAGTATTGGAGAGAAGTGATCCCCGCTGTAAAGGACAGGCACCCCGGATTCCTTTTCATTGCCGAGGCGTATTGGGATTTGGAGTGGGAACTTCAGCAACAAGGATTCGACTTCTGCTACGACAAGAAGCTCTACGATCGGCTCGAACACGGCGACGCAGAGAGCGTTCGGTTGCATCTGTGCGCCGATCCTGCGTATCAAAACAAACTGCTTCGTTTTATCGAGAACCACGACGAGCCGCGCGCTGGCACCACCTTTTCAGCCGCGAAACTTCGATCCGCCATGTTGATCGTTGCCACACTACCAGGAGCAAGGCTCTTCCACGAAGGGCAGTTTGAAGGACGGAAAGTGAGGCCGCCGGTATTTCTGGGAAGACGCCCGGATGAGCCCGCCGATGAGGATTTGCAAACATTCGCCAAAAACCTACTCGATGTAACCGGTCAATCAGTGTTTCGCGAAGGTGAATGGCGTTTGTGTGGACGATCCGGCTGGGTCGATAACCCGAGCTATCAAAACCTCGTTACATGGTGCTGGCTCAAAGATGAAGAAAGATACGTCATCGTAGTCAATTTGAGTGACAAGCCGGCTCAAGCCGAGGTGCAGATTCCATGGTCAGACATCGAAGGCAGGGCATGGAAATTAACGGATCGGCTTTGCGGCGAGGTTCACGAGCGTGACGGGGATCAGATGCAGTCCCCGGGCCTATACGTAGACCTTGGTCCGTGGAACTTCCACTTCTTCGAGCTGACACGATTAGCCTAGAAGTGATCGAAGGTCATTCGATTATGGAGCGATTTTATTAGTTATTAGCCATCCGAGATGATTTCTCCTTGACAGCTTAGGAGAGCCTGAGCTACTCTCCTAATCATTTTAGGAGGGATACATGGCCGACCAGGCTCAGATTCTTCCTGGCACACTCGATCTGCTCATTCTGAAAGCCGTCTCTCTAGGTCCTTTGCACGGATACGGTGTTCTTTTGCGTATTGGACAAATGTCGGGCCAGGCGCTGCTCATTGAACAGGGCGCGCTTTATCCCGCCTTGTTCCGTCTGGTGCGGCAGGGTCTGCTTAAGGCAAGCTGGGGCACATCAGAGAACAATCGGCGAGCTAAGTTCTATGAACTCACCGCGACCGGTCGCAAGCGCTTTCGCCAAGAGACCGAAGACTGGAACCGCCTGTCAACGGCTATGGCCGCGGCCCTCGCGGCCCAATCGGAGGAGATATGAAGTTTCTGGCATATTTCCTTTCCCTCGCCGGCAAGCTCGTGCGTCGTTCCCATATTCAATACGACATGGAGGAAGAGTTCTTGTCGCACATCCACTTCCGAATCGAAGACCTTGAGCGTTCGGGTCTTGATCGTGCCGAAGCCGAGCGTAGAGCGCGCATTGAGTTTGGAGGCTATGAGAAGTTCAGGCAGGAGAGCTACGAATCGCTCGGCAGCCATTTCTTCGAGACGCTTTTGCAGGATGCACGATTCAGTCTCCGTATCTTGAGGAAGTCCCCGGGGTTCACCATCATCTCCGTTTTGACGCTGGCCTTGGCAATTGGCGCAAACGCTGTTGTTTTTGCTGTATTGAACGCCATGATCCTGCGCCCGCTGAATGTGCCTCAGGCTCAGAGCCTTTATGCAATTGAGCGTGGGAGCGATAAGGCCATCAATCATTCATATCCTGATTATGTAGATTTGCGTGATCGCAACCGCAGCTTTGATGACTTGGCCGCTTATAACGTTACCGGCGCAGGTCTCGACACGGGTAAAGATCCATCCGGCGTCTGGTCTTTTGAAGTAACAGGGAATTACTTCGACGTGCTTAGGATTCGGCCCTATCTTGGCCGTTTCTTCCATCGCACAGATGAGCATGGACCAAACAGCGCGCCATACATCGTGCTCTCCTATGCCTATTGGCACAGCCACTTTCAGGATGATCGCAACGCTGTGGGTCGTGTAGTTCAACTGAACAGGCATCCCTTTACCATCCTCGGTGTAGCTCCACCTGAGTTCAAAGGGACTCTTTTATTTGCGGCTCCCGATATCTGGGTGCCGATCGTCAATCAGGAGCAAGTAGAGGGTACGAATGTCCTGAACGAGCGCGGATATCGTGGCATTTTGATGGTGATGGGACACCTTAAAAAGGGAGTCACTCCGCTACAGGCTATTTCTGACCTCAACTCTATCGGCGCTTACCTGGAAAAGAGTTACCCAAAAGACGATGGACAAATGACATTTTACTTAACGCGTCCATATCTTGCCGGAGACTGGCTGGGTGATCCAGTACGCGAATTCCTTGCAGGATTGATGTTGCTTGCCGGGCTGATTCTGCTCGCTGCATGCGCGAACCTAGGGAGCCTTTTCGCCGCACGAGCCGCAGATCGTGGGCGAGAGGTGGCTCTGCGGCTCGCGCTTGGTTCAAGTCGCAGACGAATTCTGCGACAGGTGTTCACTGAAGCTATCTTGATTTCGTTAATCGGAGGCATCATCGGATTGGCAGCCAGCGTGATGTTGTTGCGTTGGTTAAGCGTATGGAGACCGCTTCCAGGAGTATTCTCCCTTCATATACCTGCGGATCCGGACGCGAAAGTCTACGTGGTCGCTTTGCTATTGGCCTTCACGAGCGGCCTTCTCTTTGCCGCCGTGCCGGTAAGACAGATACTTCGAACGAATCCCTACGAGGTGGTCAAGTCAGGACCAGCCGGTAGGTTCACGCGTGCCACTGGAAGCCGGATTACGGTTCAAGACCTGTTGCTTGTCGCGCAAATTGCGATCTGCGCCGTGCTGGTCACGTCTTCGATGGTAGCCGTGCGCGGTCTCATACGTTCGCTGCACAGTAATTTTGGTTTTGAACCAAAGAACGCAATGCTTGTTGGCACCAACCTGATGATGGCTGGCTACAGCGGCGATCGTGCGCCTTTAATGCAGAAGCGCATGATCGAAGGTCTGAAGACGATTCCAGGTGTACAAGCTGTGGGTTTAGTAGACCGATCGCCGCTGTATTACGGCGCGAACAGTTCGAGCGTATTTACCGATACGACGACCGATCTCAGGCCCAAGAATGCCGTCGCCGAAGCCATGCTATACAACATATCCCCGGAATACTTCGATGCGGCAAGGACGGCATTGTTAGCAGGCAGGTCGCTCACTTGGCACGACGACAGAAACGCGTCACAAGTAGCGGTCGTGAACCGAGAGTTTGCAGATCGAATATTTGGCTCAGTAGCCGGTGCAGTTGGCGGATATTTCAAGAGGCGGGATGGAACGCGGATACAAGTCGTAGGAATCGTCGAAAACGGAAAATACGGCAGCATTACCGAAGATCTTCAGCCAGCCATGTTTCTACCCATCATGCAGCAAACGCCGGTGAACGAAACCTTGCTCGTGGTGCGCTCGAGCCGAGATCCGAAGCAACTCACTGCAGCCTTAAGAAGTAAACTGCATGAGTTAGACGCTGGCCTGCCAGCCGACATCCAAACGTGGGACCAACAACTCTATGGAGCCCTATTCGCCGCTCGTATGGCAACGATTTCGCTTGGCGTGCTCGGTGTTATGGGGGCGATGCTCTCGATAACGGGTATCTTTGGAATGGCTGCGTATTCAGTCAGCAAGCGCTTGCGGGAGCTGGGAATTCGCGTGGCCCTCGGTGCGCAGAGAGTGGAAGTCTTGCAGGCAGCGTTAGGACGGGCTTTCAAACTCCTGGCGCTCGGGTCTGCACTAGGATTGTTCCTAGGTCTTTTGGCAACCAAGGTTTTGGCTTTTATTGTGTATCAAGCAACGCCGCGCGATCCTCTGGTGCTGGCCGGCGTTGTTCTGATCATGCTGATCCTGGGTCTGGTTGCCACATGGATTCCAGCGCAACGCGCACTCTCCGTTAGCCCCTTGATTCTTCTCCGCGAGGAATAAACTCGCTCAGATAGTCCTATTCATTTGATGTCTTAGTTAGTTGAACCAGTTCGTGAAGGTTACGAAGGTCGTTTGCCAGGAGGCGGTGAAAAAGATGTTCTCCAGCCTCACGGCGGACCGAGAGTCTGCCTGCGCCATAAGCACGTGAGTGCAATCCACGCTGCACGGATTCGCAAATAGCTACATCTTCATCTTGAATGCGATCGCTGACGGTAACACTCTCAAGGTTGTAGCTCTCCTTGTTGTCGCTAATATCAGAAAAAAAGAAATCGAATTGGACGAGACATGTGTCCGCTGTGAGCGGAAGAACCAGGTTCGTATCCATGACGCCTTCGTATACGTTGATCATGAAGTTGGGATAGAGCCAATAGTAATAAGCACGATCGCCCGTCCTTGTCGTCCCGATGGAAGTATTGTCGTGTGTAGCAACCATTGGGCTTGTCTGCAGGCAGTAACGTTCGCTGTTCTCGATTGTGTACTCTTTGTAATCCAGAACACTGTTAAGCCCCTTGTGTAAGTGAGGTACGTGATATCCGCCATCCAGATAGTTATCCATGTAGACTTTCCAGTTACATGCGAGGGTATAGGTCTTTCTCTCGAAAAAGTGGATCTTGCTGAGAGAAAGTGGCGCTGTCCTTACCGGCAGGTCCCCAAGAAAGTGCTCAAGTGAGGGAGCATTTTCGTTCAGGGTGATAAACACGAATTGTTCCCAAGTAGCTGCACGAATTGGAACAAGGCCGTTCTCTGCGCGGTTGAAGTCGCGCACTCCTGCGAATTCCGGGGCTCCTTTCAAGGAACCATCCAGTCCATAGGTCCAACCATGATACGGGCAACGCAGATGATCAGCTATGCCACATGGAACATTGGCGACGGCGGTGGCATGATGCCGGCATACATTGTAGAAAGCTCGAAGCTCGCCGTCAGCCCCACGTACTACAATGAGGGGCTCTCCTGTCAGATTTATGGTGAAGAATTGACCAGGCACAGCGACTTGATCAACGCGTCCCACCGCAATCCAGTTGCGGCTGAAGATGCGTTCATGCTCCAAACTTGCGATTTGTTCATCCCGGTACCATGCTGCTGGTAACGTATAAGCCTCCTCCAGCAGGGCATCGGGATTGTAAAGATCCAATAGTTCGGAGAGTGGGGTGTGCATAATGTTCCTTCCGCGCAACGCGAGTCTAGGTTTGACTGTTTTTAAGACGTTCGGGGCGAGTTTACAGGAAATGCCTGCCCCGGAATTTTTGACTTCAAATCTTTAAAAGTCCTAGTGACTTTCGCCTTTGTTTCGCCTATGCTGTTTTTGTCTTATGTCGACAGCAGCACAGCTTCGCGCTCAAATTGAGGCCACACTTGCACATCGTGTTCCTGCGGCTTTCACACCAAAAATCAAACAACCGCCGGAGCTCTTTACGACTGGCATAGCGGAGGCAGACTCAATACTCGAAGGCGGGATTCCTTGCGGAAGTATTACGGAAATAAGTGGAGCGGCTTCAACAGGACGAACCTCGCTTGCACTTTCTGTTCTCTCTGGAATTACACAATCGGGGGCTGCCTGCGCTTGGGTAGATGTTAGCGATGCCCTGTCTCCCGAATCAGCGGCTGCGGCCGGCATTGTGCTACAAAGGCTGCTCTGGCTGCGCATCAATCCTGCAAAATCTGAACAAAGGGCATGTGATCCTCAGAGTGTAAGCCAAATTTCATTGCCAGCTACAAAGATAAGGCCGACTACTTATCAAAGCGGTGGCGGTCAGCACCCTCGAAATGAGATGCATGGAATGGATAGCGCTGTCTCGCTCCTCTTCAAAGGGGAAGGTGGTTTGTTACGTGATAAAAGCATAGGTACTCCTGGCAGAACAAATCGTCCCCTAACTGAACCGAGATGCGCAGCACCATTGCCCCGCGCTCAGCGCAACGAACAAGTGGCATACGATCGTCTGCCTGCCAGACGAGGCGAGTATTTCCTTCGAGAATTTGTTGACGTCAATCCGGCCGAACCCAGATTCAGCAGAAAAATGGCCACTAAACCTTTTCCATCAAGCGAAAACCCTTGGTCACGTCTGGATCAGGCGCTTAGAGCGACTGATCTGCTGCTCCAGGCTGGAGGTTTCGCTGCAATTGTGCTCGATATGAGCGATCTTACATCTTGGCATTTAATGCGCATTCCTTTGGCCACCTGGTATCGCTTCAGGCTTGCAGCCGAACAAGCACGTACTGCTCTAATTCTTCTTACCCCATCACCATGTGCAAGTAGTTGTGCTGCCCTTGTGCTTATCAGCGAGTCGGCAGGCAATCAGGCGTGGAGCAATGGTGAAACTCCACTCTTCCAGAATCAGCAATACACGCTGATACGAGAACGAAATCGGAATGAAAGCTCAGCAATCATCCAGAAGAAACCACCTGCCAGAGCCGAATGGCAGACCCAAACGGAATGGGCAAAGGTGCGGTGATGTATGCTGCTTTGCACACTCCGGACTTTAACGTTCAGTCCCTCACACAACAGCGACCGGAACTGCGCAAGAAGGCAGTGGCGTTAATTGATGGCGAGTCTCCGTTAGAAACGGTCTTCGCAACAAACAAGCAGGCCCGAGCATTGGGTATCCAGGAAGCGATGAGCCGTTTGCAAGCTGAATCCTTTGCTGGCGCAACTGTTTTGCGTCGAGATCGAGAGCGCGAAGAGGCCGGGCTCATAATCCTGCACACAATACTTTGTTGCTTCTCTCCACGCATTGAAGCGATTGAAGCTCATCCCGGGACATATGTGCTCGACATTCAAAACATGCATCGCCTGTTTGGAGATTCTGCGCAACTCGCGAACAAATTGCGCCGTAGAGTGATGGCAGCAGGTTTTCTGGTGAACATTGCGGTCTCACAGAACTTTCATGCCGCTTGTTGTCTTGCGCGTGGTAAGGCGGGGATCTCGGTTATTCCACCCCAGAACGAAGCGAAAGCATTAGGAGCGCTGCCTATATCTGTTCTAGATCCTGAGCCGGAGCAGGCAGAGACGCTCGCATCATGGGGAATTCGCACGCTCGCGGAACTCGCCTCTTTGCCCGAAATTGACCTCGTGTCTCGGATGGGGCAGAGCGGAAAGTTTCTGCATGCGCTTGCTCGCGGAGAATGGCCACACCTCATGGTTCCAATCGAGGCAGACCTTGAATCGAGATTGATAGAGAAAATTGAACTGGATTATCCAGTCGAGATGCTTGAGCCGTTGTTGTTCCTGCTGGCGCGAATGATTGACCAACTACTTAAGCGAGCAGCATCGCATTCGCGCGCTATTGCATCTCTGCAAGTCATCTTGAAATTGGAACGAGATGCAGATGGACGGTTTCAGGTTTACCGGCGCGTTGTCCGACCTGCACTGCCTCTGCAAGACCAACGAACGCTGCTCAAGCTTGTGCAGCTAGACCTGGAAACTCATCCACCAAAGGCCGCAATCATTGGGCTTGAACTTCGTGCGCAATCTGCAAAACCACATCGCGCACAGCATGGTTTATTCCTGCCCCAGTCTCCTGAGCCAGGAAGTCTAGAAGTACTACTGGCACGTCTGCGTAAGTTGCTGGGCAACGAGCGTGTCGGCTCACCGGAGTTACTCGACGAAAATAGGCGGGATGCATTTCACATGACGCCGTTTTCTCCATTATGTACGAAATTGCAGCAGCGACCCGCGTCCAGGTCGACGGCACTGCGCATATATCGTCCACCTCAATCTATCGGTGTTTTGCTAAATGGAACCGCGCCAGAGCATGTGTTTTGGAATGGCCAGAAATATGTTGTTGTTGAGCATGCCGGTCCTTGGCGTCTCAGCGGTCAATGGTGGTCTGAATCGACCTGGAACGGGGAACAATGGGATGTAAAGCTGGAAAACGGCAGTTCAATACAAACCTGCCGGATAGAGCGTGACCCCAACTCAAACTGCTGGTGCGTGCAAGGGACATATGACTGACTATGTTGAGCTTCACGCACGATCCGCTTTCAGCTTTCTTGAAGGCGCATCCCTGCCTGAAACTCTGATGGCATGTGCTGCCGATCTTGGAATGCCATCGATGGCTCTATTAGATCGCAATGGAATATACGGTGCGCCACGATTTCACGCGACAGGTCAGAAGTTAGGAATCAAAGCTCACATCGGAGCAGAAACTGCCGTCTCTGGTTTGGGGCAACGATCCGGGCCGCCGGCATATCTGCCTCACAAATGTCCTGTTGAACCAGTACGCCTGCCTCTGCTCGTGAAGTCGCGTGCTGGCTACCAGAACCTTTGTCGACTTATTACTCGCTTCAAGATGCGTGAAAGCACGAAAGCAGAAGGCTCAGCACTTGAAAGTGACATGAAGCAATTCAGTAAGGGGCTCGTCTGCCTCACAGGTGGTGACGAAGGCCCCTTCGCGGCTGCGCTTGCCGGCGGTGGATACGATGCAGCGTTGAAAGTCGTGGAGAATCTGGTAGGAATTTTTGGCCGGCGCAATGTTTACATAGAACTGCAGCGTCACTTCAACCGCGAGGAAGAGCATCGCAACCGTGCTGCTGTCAGTATTGCGCGATCATTAAACCTGCCTCTGCTGGCTACAGGTGGGATTAGTTACGCGACAGCATACGAACGCGAAGTAATGGATGTCTTTACCTGCATCCGTCATAAGAAGACGCTCGATACTGCAGGCCGTTTACTGGCAAACAATTCTGAGCGTCATCTACGTCCTGCCAATGAGATGCGGCAGTTGTTCTATGACTACCCGGAAGCGATTGCCAACACAAAAGAACTCTCGTCTCGTTTGCAGTATGAAATGAATGATCTCGGCTATCAGTTCCCAGGTTATCCGGTTCCAGGTGGGCAAACGATGGACTATTTTCTGCGCGAGCAAGTGAGCAAAGGAATACTTCTACGCTACTTGCCGAAGAACAATGCGAATCTTTTTATCAAAGCGCAAAAGCAGGCCGAGAGAGAATTGCGCTTAATCGAGCAGCTTGGGTTGGCGGGTTATTTCCTGATTGTTTGGGATATCGTGCAGTTCTGTAAACGCAATAGCATCCTTGTACAAGGGCGAGGTTCAGCAGCGAATAGTGTAGTTTGCTACGCGCTTGAGATCACCGCAATTGACCCAGTCGGCATGGGATTGCTTTTTGAAAGATTTCTATCGGAAGAGCGCGGAGAGTGGCCGGATATCGATATGGATCTGCCTAGCGATACAGATAGAGAGCGAGCCATTCAATACATCTACAAGCGTTATGGTGAGCTGGGTGCCGCCATGACCGCGAATGTCACGACCTATCGTGGAAAATCTGCATCCCGCGAGGCTGGCAAAGTGCTCGGTTTTGACCATGGCACTTTAGGCCGGTTGACCTCGCTGGTAGGAGCATGGGAATGGAAAGGCCCGGACGACACACTGGAAAACAGCTTCCGCGCTGCCTCCTTTGACCTCAGGCATCCACGAATTGCGAAATATCTGGAGCTATGTACGCGGATGCAGGACTTGCCGCGAAACCTGAGTCAGCATTCAGGCGGTATGGTGATCTGCCAGGGTCATCTCGATTCAGTAGTGCCTTTGGAACGTGCCTCCATGCCTGGCAGGACAGTCGTTCAGTGGGATAAGGAGGACTGTGCCGATATGAAGATCATTAAAGTTGATCTGCTGGGTCTAGGCATGATGGCAGTGATGAAGGATTGCGTGGAACTTGTCCCGCGTCATTACGGTGACCCTCTTGATCTGGCCCAACTCCCACAAGATCCAGAAGTTTATAAAACTCTTCAACGTGCGGACACAGTAGGGATGTTCCAGGTAGAGAGCCGCGCACAGATGTCCGCTCTGCCGCGCAATAAACCAGAAGAATTTTACGATCTGGTGGTACAAGTGGCCATCATCAGGCCGGGGCCAATCGTCGGCAAGATGATGAATCCCTACATGCTGCGCAGGCAGAAGAGGCAGGAGATTACATATCCCCACCCGCTGCTTGAGCCTGTGCTTAAGCGTACCCTTGGTGTGCCCCTCTTTCAGGAGCAACTGATTCGTATTGCAATGGTGGTGGCTGGTTTCACAGGTGGTGAGGCAGAAGAGTTGCGCCGAGCGGTTGGAATGCGTCGTTCACGCGAGAAAATGAAAGCTCTAGAAGGGAAACTTCGCAAAGGCATGACAGACAAGAATGTTACTCCGGAAGCTCAAGAGCAGATTGTGCAGGCCATCAGTTCATTTGCATTGTATGGGTTCCCTGAGTCTCATGCTGCCAGCTTCGCACTCATTGCATACGCCAGCGCATACATTAAGCAGCATTATCTTGCTGCGTTCACTTGTGCCATGCTCAATAATCAGCCGATGGGCTTTTATTCGCCTTCGACGTTGATAAATGATGCAAAACGTCACGGTTTGAAGGTTCTTCCCATAAATGTGCAGCATTCGGAGTGGCAATGCGCGCTGGAAGAGTTGAGCGACACTGAGAGAAGTAAGTACTCCGACCGACTCGCCCTGAGATGGGGTCTCAGATATATCAAAGGACTGCGCCAGCAGACTGGTGATTCCATTACTATCGCCAGAAAGGCAGATGGCCCGTTTATTTCTGAATACGATCTGCAGCGTCGTGTACCTGGCATCCGAAAGTCAGAGTTAACGTTGCTGGCAAGGGCTGGCGCGTTGAACTGGATAGGAGAAAAACATCATCGCCGCACAGCACTTTGGCGAGCTGAACGCGCTGGCCAGCCAACGGGACCCTTGTTTGAGAAGGTTGCAGATGCTTGCGAATTGGACATCTCAACCCCACTGGCTGCTATGACCACGGAGGAGCGTCTGGTAACGGATTTCAAGTTAACCGGGGCAACAAGTGATAAGCATCCTCTCTCATTCCATCGTGAGCGCATGAATAGCCTTGGTATCACCAAGGCCGCTGACCTGCATAGAGTGAAGGATGGCAAGCCCGCGAGAACAGCTGGATGTGTGATTGCTCGCCAACGGCCGGGAACTGCCAGCGGCTTCGTGTTTCTGAGCCTTGAAGATGAAAGCGGAATATCAAACGTAATCATTCACCCCAGTCTTTACGAGCAAAACAAAATAGTGGTCACTTCGGGCAAGATTTTGCTGGTCGAAGGAACAGTACAGAATCAAGATGGAGTTGTTTCAGTAAAAGCTTCCTCAATCCAACGTCTTGCTGTTAGCGCTGTTGATGTCAGGTCGCATGATTTTCACTGAGCGCTGTGAAGCTGCGCTCATGATTGCGTCCAGTTGCGCGCGTCCCAAGAGATCGCCAGCGATTCAATGGCGGCATTGGCTACGACCTTCTGAACCTGTGGCATTCGTGCAGGGACTGACCGGAATCCGTTAGCATTAAAGTGAGCATGGCCCGTAATCTTTACATTCTCGCCGGAACACTGTTACTATTCGCCCTGATTTCGTGTGGCATGACGTTGATCGGTAATGGGCAGACTGGACTTCCTGGGAATGGTTCCTTATGGAAGACAACTTCGCTGTTTCTTACGCTCGGCGGGTTAGTGATTGCGCTTTTCGGTGTAATGACTGCGATGTTTGAACAGGTGGACCGTCGAGCCGAAGAGCGGCGCTTTCAGGAGCGCCTAGGTATGCGTAGTCGTAAGCCTCGCAGCTAAGAAAAAGTTACAATAGATAAAGGGCCCAACCGCCCCTGAGAGAGCAAGCAACGACATGTATGAAGTAACTGTGGAGCGCGGGTTTTCCTCTGGGCATTACCTGCGCAATTACAAAGGCAAGTGCGAGAATCCGCACGGTCACAACTACAAGGTGCGCATCACATTACTTGGCGAGCGACTCGATCACGCAGGCCTTCTGCTCGATTTCAAGGATTTGAAGCAGGTGATGCGCCCGGTGATCGATCGCATTGATCACCAGATGCTGAATGAGTTGGAGCCGTTCACGGAGATTAACCCATCCGCAGAAAATCTCGCGCGTTATTTCTTTGAGGAAACGAACAAGCAGTTGGCAGAGATGACTGACGGACGGGTCCAAGTGAAAGATTGCACGATCTACGAAACAGACACCACTACGGCGACGTATTACGAGTAACGAGCCGTGTATCTGATTGAAATTTACAAATCAGTTCAAGGGGAATCAAGCTTTGCTGGTCGTCCCTGTATCTTCGTGCGTCTAGCAGGTTGTAACTTGCGCTGTTCCTGGTGCGACTCGGAATATACCTTCAAGGGCGGTTACAAACTCTCGGAAGACGAGATCGTGGCAGAGGTTGAGAAACTAGCTCCGGTGAAGCTGATCGAGTTTACCGGGGGCGAGCCTTTACTGCAGGAGCGCGAATTGGTTCCACTGATGGAACGATTGCTGGCCTCTGGATACGAGTTGATGATCGAAACCAGCGGTGAGCGGGCATTGGATCGCGTTCCTGTTGGCGTACATAAGATTGTTGATGTGAAATGCCCAGGATCAGGTGAGGGCGGTAGCTTTCGCTTAAGCAACCTCGAGTTCTTGACGAAGGGTGACGAGGTCAAATTCGTCATCACTGATCGTGTCGACTATGAGTTCGCTCGCAATTTCGTTCGACAGCATGCGCTTGAGGCCTGCGTTAGAAGTCTCTTGTTATCCCCCGCCTTCCACAAAGCGCCGTCGACAATGCGCAGCACGGAGAACTGCATGCTAGATCCGCGCGAGTTGGTGGAGTGGATGCTTGCGGATGGTGTGGATGCTCGGCTGAGTCTGCAGATTCACAAGTACATTTGGGAGCCGCAGAAAAAGGGCGTTTAGGCGTTGTCAGTGCTTTGGGAGCGGATCAGTAGATGCCCATCGAAGCTGAGGAGCATCAGTTCTCCGCTTTCACTGTGGTTGCGTCTGTAAATATTTGTCGAACGGAATTTCGAAATAAAACAGCTCTTTCCCATCGGCATCTCTTATCTGACGGAGCATCAGCTTTGCTCCTCGTAGAGGTGTTGAGCCCAGCCCCTGAATATCATAGAAAAGAAAGCCGGCACGGGTCGTGTGTGGCTCAACAACCAAGGCAGCATACTCAAACTCTGAAAAATCCTGCTCAACCTTGCCATTGGGAGTTTTTGGTTTGGTATGGATGTGGATTGGGCCAACCGGCACGGTGGCTCCTTCCTTATCGCGAAGAGAAATTCGGCGCTCGACATCGTCGGGTTCGGCGGCTGGAATTCGGTCTCCATGCGCACTGATGAAGTTAATACGCGCATCGTTCAGCGAAATGGGCCTGTCACCGCTGTTAGTGATAATGATGCGGATCGGTAGGAACTGGTGTTCGAGATAGTTCACCCTAAAGATCTTTACCTTTTCTTCCGTGTTATAGGGCTCGGCGGCAATGGCGACATGCTCGTCCTGATGGATATCGACGGCGGGATAGGTGGACGCATCCTTGGCTGCCGCCGGGCCATGCTCAAAAGCTGATGAACGTGCAATCAAACAGGCAACAAAGAACCCAAGGGAAAGAAAAGAACGAAAGCGAATCATCCTGTGGACGATTATCATCATCGCTTAAGACTTCAGTAAAGTGAGATTCGTAAGCGAATGCTGCTTTTCTACAGCCTTGCCCTCGCTCTTGTGATCATTCTGGGTGCGCCCTACTGGCTCTTCCGCATGGCAACCAGCGGAAAATACCGT
The DNA here is from genome assembly GCF_014274465.1 of Alloacidobacterium dinghuense. Classification (NCBI taxonomy): domain Bacteria; kingdom Pseudomonadati; phylum Acidobacteriota; class Terriglobia; order Terriglobales; family Acidobacteriaceae; genus Alloacidobacterium; species Alloacidobacterium dinghuense. The sequence goes on from NZ_CP060394.1 coordinate 1,115,072, forward strand.
GAAGGGCTGGGAGAAAGGCTTGGATTCGTTCCGAAACGCCTCATCAGCCGCTTTAGCGGCCCAATCATCTGGGTGCATGCAGTTTCGGTGGGCGAACTGTTAGCAGCTACGCGCATGATCGAAGACCTGAAGAGAACTCTGCCCGGATGGCGCATTGTTGTGTCGACAACGACACGTACCGGTCAAACACTGGCGCGCGAGCGTTTCGGGGTGGAAAACGTCTTTTACTTTCCACTGGATTTTGCCTTCGCGGTGCGCGCATACGTGCGCAGGCTGAAGCCGCGGCTGCTTGTCCTCATGGAAACGGAGTTCTGGCCTCGCCTGCTTTTTGAGTGCAATCGTTCAGGCGTTCACGTCGCGGTGGTGAATGCGCGTATCTCGGATCGGTCCTGGCCTCGATATTTGCGATTGCGCTTTCTGTGGAAGCGGCTGCTCGGCAGTCTCAGAATAGTTCTAGCCCAGAGCGAATCTGATGTCGATCGGTTGCGGACAATTGGTGCCGCGAATGTTCGCTATGGTGGCAACTTGAAATACGACATTCATGTCGCTGATCCAGCCGCAGTTACACAGGCTTTGGCGCAACGGATCGTTGCTGGATCGAAAGTGCTGGTGTGCGGAAGTACGCTCGAAGGTGAGGAAACCATACTGCTCGATGCTGTTCCGTCTGATGTCCTGCTGATTCTTGCGCCACGTCACCCTGAGCGGTTTGACTCCGTAAAGCGATTGCTGGAAAGCTGTGACAAACCTTGGGTGCAGCGAACGCAATGGATGAACGCGCAAACCCCACTCTCTGCTCCCACAATCTTCCTGCTCGATTCGATCGGCGAGTTAGCCTCGATCTATTCGCTGGCAACCGTTGCATTCGTTGGCGGGAGCCTGGTTTCTGGCGGCGGCCACAATCCGCTTGAAGCGGCGCAGTTCCGGGTTCCGGTAGTGATGGGACCGAACTATCAAAATTTTCGGACAATCGTAGATGTTCTACGGGCGCAAGATGCCATTCGTATCGTGCAACCCACCGAAATCGGAAATGAGTTGAACGTACTATTGTCCGATGAATTGGCTACCAAAGCCATCGGGGAGCGGGCCCATGCTGTATTTTCAGCAGAGGCTGGTGCGACCGCGCGTGCTGTTGACGCGCTGACCGAGATTGTAAGTGAGCGACCATGACGCGCCGCCTGCTATTTCCGCTCAATCCCATCTATGCGGCGGCTGTCGGGGCAAAGAATGCTGCTTTTGACAAAGGACTCGTCAGGGCGCGGCGTCTTCTATGGTCAGTGATCAGCGTCGGCAACATTTCTGTTGGAGGCTCTGGCAAAACGCCATTTGTCATCGCTCTTGCGAGGTTGCTGAAGCAACATGGCGTGTATGTCGATGTGCTGTCACGCGGCTACGGCCGCAACTCGGATGCAGTGGAACAGGTTGACCCGACTGGAGACGTGGAGCGCTTTGGTGATGAACCGGTCCTCATCGCGCAGTCCGCGAATGTGCCTGTCTACGTTGGAGCAAGGCGCTATGCAGCCGGGCTCCTTGCGGAAAACATTTTGGGGAATAAGGGGATACACCTGCTCGACGATGGATTTCAGCATCGCAGGCTGGCAAGAGCAGTCGATATCGTCGTCATGCATCGCAGTGATCTTCAGGAAAAGCTATTGCCTTCAGGGAATCTGCGCGAGTCGCTCGGCTCATTACACCGCGCGTCAGTTCTCGTTCTGCGAGAGGAGGATGTTGATCTGGAGCAGGAGTTGAAGCGGCGTGGCATCGAGAAGCCTGTCTGGTTCGTCAAGCGGTCGATCATCCTTCCAGAGAATCTCGGAAAGGCTGTCGCTTTCTGCGGAATAGGCCGGCCTGATGAGTTCTTTCACTCCTTACAGAAGTTGGAGGGAAAGATCGTCGCAAGAAGCACCTTCGGCGATCATCATCGCTACAGTGAGGGCGATGTGCAACAACTTATTCGAATGGCACAGGCACAGAGAGCGGAGGCATTTCTTACCACAGAGAAAGATCTTGTGCGCTTGTCTCCAACTCAGAGAACGATGATGGCGTCAGTTGTGCCGCTCAAGGTTGCGAAATTGGTGACTGCTGTGCACGACGAAGCTTCTGTACTGCAAAGTCTTGAGGGACTGTTGCCACCCAACTTTGCACATTCTCTGTGAGAAAATTAGAGTTTGCCAACAGAAAGTCAGCAGTTACGAGTGCTCATTGTGCGGCTGGGCGCAATGGGCGACATTCTCCATGCCCTGCCTGCAGTTACAGCCTTGCGTGCAAGGCACCCCGAGTGGTTCATTGGTTGGGCAGTGGAGCCGCAGTGGCGTGGATTGTTGGCTGGAGAAGGTGCTGACGTCAGAGGGGCGGCAATGCCACTCGTCGATGCGCTTCACATCGTACTGGCCAAAGATTGGGCGCGACGGCCGCTAAGTCCCAGTACTATAGAGCAGATTCGTCAGACACGCCGCGAACTACGTGCTGCACGATACGACATCTGCCTTGACCTGCAGGGGGCTGTGCGCTCCGCTGTGCTCGGAAAATGGGCGCATCCGCGGCGGCTTTTAGGAGAAGATAAGCCGCGTGAATGGGCTGCGCGGTATCTTTTTGACGAACATATTGCAACACAGGGGACACATGTGATCGAGCAAGCCGTTGAAGTGGCAAATGCCGTCACTCGTGAGAATTTGCCGCTCATGTTGCCCTGTCTGCCGGTAAGTGAAAGGGCCGAGCGAAACTGCAACACAAAGCTTGCGGCATTCGGGGGTAAGCCGTTCGTTATTCTGAATCCGGGAGCCGGATGGGGAGCGAAGCGATGGCCCACTGAACGTTTTGGTGAGGTGGCTCGCACTTGTGCCGACAAGGGATATGGCGCAGTAATCAATTCCGGACCAGGGGAGGAAATGCTGGCCGCAGAAGTGTGCTCTGCGAGCGGAAATACTGCCATGAGTCTTTCTCCGACGCTCGACGAACTGATTGCTCTCACGCGTCGCGCGTCATTGGTGATTGCAGGCGACACAGGACCACTGCATCTGGCGTCGGCGTTGGGTAAGCCCGTCGTCGGTATCTTTGGCCCTACGGACCCCGCCCGGAACGGGCCGTTCGGGGGAAAGTTTCGGATTCTGCGGCATCCTGAGAGCAAGCGCGATCACACTCGCCGCGCCGAGCCGGAAGCCGGTCTGCTGACGATCTCAGCTGCTGAAGTTTCGAGTGCTGCAATGGAGCTCTTAGAAGATGTCCGCTGACTGGAGTATGGTTGCGCGGCGTATTCGCGTGCCTATGGGCTTTGTCTTTGCCGGCGTCTACATCTGGCTGGCGCGCCCCACGCTTCTATCTATGGCATGGAGCCTGCTGCTGGTAGCGCCCGGCCTGTGGCTGCGCGGCTATGCAGCTGGATATGTGAAGAAGAACGCTGAGTTGACGATGACCGGACCTTACTCGTACACGCGCAATCCGTTATATCTGGGCTCGATGTTGATCGCGTTTGGATTTGCAGCTGCATCTAAAAGTATTGTGATTGTGCTCTTGCTGGCTGCGCTTTTTGCGATTATCTACATTCCCGTGATTCGATCGGAAGAGGAGTTTCTGCGATCAAAATTCGCAGATTTTGATACGTATGCAGCACGCGTTCCACGTCTGATACCACGCGTGACCCCCGCTCGTGTCGGAGGCAGCATCGGTTCCGAAATAGAGCGAGGTAGTTTTTCTTTCCCGCTGTACCGCAAGCACCGCGAGTACAATGCACTCATGGGTGCGACGGCCATATATGCTGTGCTCGCCCTCAGAGTTTTTTTCAAGCATTAGAAGAGTGAGCACGGATTTTGAATTGGCGTCGTGGATTTCTCCCCATCCTTTTGTGCTTTTTGTTGCTGGCGGTTATACGGGCCCAAAGTTCGCAGACTCAGCCTGTTCAAAACAGTCCCCAGCTTCCGGCTCCGCATCCTGGCCTCGGTCTCCCGGCCAGGCAGAGCCTCACTTATAGCGTAGACTGGCGCGTCTTTCCTGCTGGCACCGTAACCTTCCGTCAGGAAGCGGACGGCGATGTACAGCGCATCACCGTTGTCGGCGATTCGATCGGTGCCGTGAATCTCATCTACCGCGTCAGCGACCGCTTTCAGTCTTCCTTTAACCGGCGCACTGGATGCTCCCTTGGATTCAGCAAACAGCTCATCGAGGGGCGCCGTCAGGTGAACAGCGACCTGAAGTTCAATTATCTACAGGGCAAGGGGATCCTGGATGAGAAGAACCTCGTCTCCGGCATCAGCAAGCACCAGGAGACCGCGATTCCTGCGTGCGTATCGGACCTGCTCTCCGCGATTTTCTACACAGCATCGCAGCCCTTACAGACTGGCGAGGGTTTTCAGATGCCGATTTTCGACGCGGGAAAAACGATTCCTGTAACCATGAAGATTGAGGGTAAGGAATCGGTCAAGACGCCTACAGGGACATATCAGACCGTACGGGTACAGCCTACTGCGGACGCAGGCGTGGTGAAGAACCGCGGTAACATCTGGATATGGTACACGGATGATGATCGCCACATGCCGGTGCAGATGCGGGCGCGACTCTTCTGGGGAACGATTACGTTCCTGCTGACAAACGTCGAACAGAAATGAATTACTGGATTCGATACCGCTCACGCATCAATCGCTGCAGGCGCGGCTTGTAAATAAGGTTGTAAGCCAGTTCCTTATCCGGAAACATGGCCAGCGCAGCGCGACGGGTATCGGCTACCATTGCGGCGGCTTCGTCGACGGTAAGGGTGTTGTCCTGGCTGATGACCGACATCACCATGTTCATCATCATTTGCAGGCGGCGGATCTTACGCTGTTCCTCGCGCAGTTCTTCAAGGGTCTGAGGTGAAGACTCACCATTTGTAGCGGGGGAGTTGATGTGTGTACGCGGAAGGTCTCTGCTACCATCAACTTCACTTGGGCCCATTCTTGTCCTCCATAGGCGACTTTGGGGCTTGCTTTCCCGTCATCCTACAACGGTAGGGATGCTCTGCAAATGGAAAAGATGCTTGCTTTAACCGATTTGGTACCTTACCTGACTGGAACCTGCCGCCATCCAGCCGTAGTGACATGCTTTCCATCGAGGTAAAACGTTGAAGCCCCAAGCAAGTCTGTCCGATAGGTATGAACGTTGGCAGTCTCAAGCTTTTCAAGAGTTTCTAGTTTAGGGTGGCCATAGTAGTTGCGCTGCCCGACCGAAATGACGGCATAAGAAGGCGATACGGCCCCAAGAAATCCGGATGTGGTGGACGTCTTGCTGCCGTGGTGGCCCACCTTCAACAGATCAGAGCGCAGATTGCCCAAGGCAACCATGCTTGCCTCGCTTGGCGCTTCGGCGTCTCCTTCCAGGAGGGCAGAAGTTGCGCCAAAGCTTACGCGCAGTACCAGGGAATCGTCATTGCTAGGACTTGTCTTGGGAATGTAGCCACGCGCTGGAGAAAGAACATGGATGTCGACGCTTCCGAAGTGAAATGAATCGCCCGCCATTTTGCGAAGTGTCTTGATGCCAAGTACTTCTGTTTCGCGCATGAGGCGGTCGTAAGCCGGCGAATTCGGGTTACATCCAATCCACAACTCACGCGGACGAAAGTTTTCGAGAACTGTTGGCATACCGCCTATGTGATCGGCGTGAGCATGGGTGATCGCTACAGCGTCCAGCCTGCGAATGCCGCGCGCCCACAACATCTGCGAGACAACATCCTCGCCCATATCGAATTTCGAGTCAGCTGACGTACCGGCAATGCCGCCAGCGTCGATGAGCAGTGTCTTTCCGTCCGGCGTGACCACCAGCAACGAGTCGCCTTGCCCAACGTCAATTGTCGTTATTTCCAATGCGTCATGGCGATAGAGAAGCCGATGTGGCAGGAGCACAATCGAAGCAGCAATTGCAAGTGAGCTTATCGCGATGGCAATCGCGAAGCGGTTTGCCCGGACGATCCATATCGCAAATGCGGAACAGATCATCCAGCAGATAATGGCCGCAATGGATGGTGTTGGCGTGCGCAGATCGCTAGACATCGTGGCGGCAAACAGATGAACAGTCCACAGTACCGCATGCAGCACAGATGTCGTTATAGCAGCCGGCACGAATGCGGCGACAGGCACAATCAGCACAGCCAGAAGCGTAAGAATCGCGGATGGCAGAAGAATGCCAAGCAACGGAATTACGACAAAATTCACAGGTAATGCAACGGCAGTAATGCGGTGAAAATAGAGAGCCATCGGCAGCGACATGACTAGCTCCACGATGACCGAAATCAGTAACAGCTCAACAGATCTGAGGGATATACGCAGAAGAAAAGGGATGCAGTTGGCTGCTCTCCGGCCCGCCAAGAGGCGAGTATGCTCCACAATCAGCCGCAGGCTTACCCGAAATTGCGCGACTCGTGGAGGAAGCGTCGGATCAATTGCCAACAGCCAAGGGTCGCGCAACGCTGCAAGATAGGGTGCGAAGGTCTTTTCCGCAATCGGCGCGGCAATACCCGCAATCGCCAGCACGGAGAGCAACGTCATCTGAAATCCGGCGTCGAAGAGTGCCTGCGGTTTCATCACTAGCAGGGCAAGAGCCGCAAAGGCAATTGCATTCAGCGCGTTACGCTCCCGCCATAAGAGCCGACCCAGAAGAAATAGTGCGATCATCCAGAACGAGCGCTGCACCGGTTGGCCGTATCCGGTAAAGAGCGCATAGAAGAAGGCAAGCAGAATGGTGGTGGATGTTGCTGGAATGCGTGGGACGCGGACAGCCTTCGCGATGAAGAAGATGAGTCCAGCAAAAATCGCCAGGTGCATGCCGGAGACAACAAGCAGATGGAACGATCCCGTACGTTCGAAGCCGGTACGCACACCACGTGAGAGATAGCTCCGGTCACCGGTCAGCATCGCCGCCAGCATAGTCGCATCTTCGTGGTTCAGTCTGAAGAAGGAAGGCAACTTCGATGACGATTCTTGATCGTCCGCGAAGGCGAGCAGGCGTGAGCTTGCATTCAGTTGAATCGTGTGTAGCCGGCACCGAGGCGATGCATAAGCCGTTTTGGAAATGATTGTGAATCCAGCTGGTTTGCCATTGCCAAATGCCCCAATGCCCTCGTTGAGCATATACTCGCGCTCGTCCCACACTCCGGGATCGAGATATCTTTCAGGCTGTCGCATGGTTACCGTCGCGCGCACCGTATCGGCGCACGTAATGGCCGGCAATACAGCATCTGACGGTGCATAGAGTGTCAGGGAAAGGCCGCCCGTCACCTCCCGTTTTGTACCGGCTTCCGAAAATATGGACGTTACGGCAATTTGTACTTGTTGGCTTTGCTCCTCCCGTGGCTTATCCGAAAAAGGAAGCGTAGATTCGATGCGCCGCATCGGTCCAAGTCTGATGACCGTTCCCTCGATAGTTCGTTGTGTCCCGTCGGCAAGCTGGACAAGCTGAGTTTGCGGATCTGGTCGTGGAGCAATCTCTGCGCAAACGGCTCCGAGAAGAAGAAAGACGACACCAAGCGGCAACGAAGAAACTTTGGACTCCTTGTACGCGGCCACTAGGGACACGATGCCGCAAAGAAAGAGCCCAAAGAGGAGCAGTGCAGGGGAGAGCCAGATATAGCGTGCAATGGAAATGCCAACTGAAAAACAAATAGAAGCGAACAGCAAGGGAACAAAATGGAAGCGTAATGGTTCAGTGATCATAGAAAACGGCGCGTCTTTATCGATGCCCGAGACATGATCCGCCATCGCTCCAGCAGAGGTCAACCGAGCGACAACACCGTGACGCTTTCGAGATGGAACGTCTGCGGAAAGAGATCCACCATGTGAATAGTTCTGAGGTGATAACCGGATTCTACCAACGCGCGGAGATCGCGCGAGAGCGTTGACGGGTCACACGAGACGTAAACGATGGTCTGCGGCCTTACTTTGGTAAGCAGGGAGACGACTTTGCCTCCAAGGCCAGTGCGCGGCGGGTCTATGACGACAAGGTCGGGCGTTCCTCCTTGCGGTCTGTGCAAGAACTCCAGGGTGCCACTCCGAACCGTTTTGTGCGCGTCGCTAGAAAGATTCCGACGCAGATCGTTCCATGACGATGGAGCAGCTTCAACTGCAACAATCTTCCCAAAGTTCCGGCCGAGTGCCTGCGCAAACAACCCAACACCCGCATATAAATCCCATGCAAGTCCGCCGGAAAACTCCGCAGTGACAAGCTCGACCAGCTGCGAAACGAGAAATCGATTCACTTGAAAAAAGGATCCGGCGCTCACGGAATATGCAAAATCACCCACTCGATACGAGAGCGCCTGTGCTGCCCACTCGGCCACATGTTTATCCGGGTGTTTTGCGTCGCTGGTTGAGAAGACGCTTGCCCCAGCGAGCGCTGGAAGCTCTTGTCGCAAATCCTCGCAAACTTCTTTCAGCGCTGAGGGCAAGTTCCTGACTAAGTGCCGCGTCCTAAGCGACAGGAGCAGCTCGCTCTCATCGCCGTTTGAGAAGAATTCGATTTCGTCGAATTCTTGAAAAAACTCCGAACCGATTCGTGTTGCGGCGGCACTAGCTCGTTGCAGCAAGGGAGCTGCGATAGGGCATCTGTTTACCGCAAGATTCGAGTGGGAGGCACGCTTCTTATAGCAAAGAGCGAAGGGTTCACGTTGTATGTGCAGGCGCACGCGATTGCGGTAAGCGAGCGGCTCCGCGGATACCGAAATAATCTCAGGAATGGAAGCGATCCGCGCCCTCTCGAGCGTTTCCCGCAAAATATTGACCTTTAGGTCCACCTGCTGTGCGTAAGCAGCGTGCTGATATTGGCACCCACCGCATTGCCCAAAATAATCACAAGGGGCAGCCGCACGTTCGTTCGATGGATCAAGCACGCCATCCAACTCCGCATTGGCATAGCTGCCTTTGTCTTCGGTGATGTGTGCCTCAACAACTTCGCCGGGCAGCGTAAAAGGCACAAAAATCGCTTTGCCGTCGGCACGTGCAAGTCCTGCACCGCCATAGACGCACTTTTCAATCTCAAGCCTCATAGCTGGCTCATGTAAAAGAGGCTGAAGCGCGGTAACCGGTATTTCTCGAGCAGTCGTTTGTGCAGAAATTGTTGTTCGATCTGGCGAATCTGCACCGCCTGCATACGCCTTCGATAGGGAGCCAATTCACGCGATGCTTGTTCGCGGACCGCTGTCAGATCGGCTTCTGCTGTGGTGGCGAGCAACAACGCAAAAAGCTTTTCTTCAAGTACAGTGAGTGTTCGCTCCAATTCTTCGAGTTCCGGCTGCTCGGTACGAACGCCTGTCGCTAGTCCGCGCAATCGCTGATTCATTTCGTGAGCCCCCTCTTCGGCGATGCCTGTAAGTGTCGCGGTCAGTAAAGCACTGGCACACGATTCAAGGTGATTCGCAATTCGGTCAGCTTCAAACCCGGGTGCAGGCTCTTCTTTACCGCGCGCGGGTGAGGCGCCAACCGATGCTTCTTGCATCTCCTCGACCGCCGTCATGACCTCCTGTGTGCAATACGCGAGGCCATTCACGCGGCGAACACGTGTCCGCGATTTTCGGGATTCATATTTGTCGAACGCGGCATCGATACCGCGCAGCACCGCGGTCAGTGGTACGCCTGCCTCACGCCAGGTTTCAATCAACGCCCAGTCAAGCGTCGACAGCAACAACAGCGAGCCCCGCCGCCGCTGGAAGTGCTCTTCGATCTCCGTGAAGTAATTGAAATAGTTTTCCAAGGTACGACGATATTAGGAGGCGGACGCCTGCGGTTCAACTCGCAACGTTTTTCGTAGCGCGATTGCGCTCATAGATGATACGCAAGCCATCGAGCGTGAGCATGTCATTCACTTCTGAGATGAATTTCGACTCATCGGCGATGAGATGCGCAAGCCCTCCGGTGGCCACGCACTTTGTGTCAGGGCCAAGCTTCGCGATCATGCGTTCGAGAATGCTGTCCACGAGGCCTATATGTCCGTAAAAGAGCCCGATCTGCAGATTATCGACAGTGTTCGTGCCGATGATCTTCGCTGGCTTCTTGATTTCGACACGGGGAAGCCGCGCTGCTCGCGCAAAGAGTGCCTCCGCCGAAATGTTGATGCCCGGAGCGATGGCGCCGCCAAGAAATTCGCCTTTCTTTGAAATCACGTCAAAGTTTGTGGCGGTCCCGAAGTCCACAACAATGCACGGCCCGCCATATTTCTGGAATGCCCCAACGCAATTGGCCACGCGGTCAGCTCCCACTTCGCTGGGATTGTCCGTGAGAATTGGCAGTCCTGTCTTAACTCCCGGCTCGATGAAGAGCGGCTTGTGATGAAAATAACGTTCGCAAAAGACTCGCAGTATCCAATCCATGGGGGGAACAACCGACGCGACCACGATGCCGCTGACGGCGCTGCTTTCGACCCCCTTGCTTTGCAGCAGGCTCTGTACCAGAATGCCGTACTCATCGGCAGTTTGTGCGTGCCGCGTGCTGATCCGCCAGGTTGCGCGCATTTCGCCCACGCGGCCGTCAGCATGGAGAGGGTAAATCGCGATGACGGTATTTGTGTTGTTTACGTTCAAAACAAGGAGCATTTATTTCCCACGGACATTTCTTGTTTCGCGAACTCCACCTGAAAAGACCGTGCGCAAACCATGCGGAGTGCGCACCTGCAAAAAACCGCGAGTGTCAAGGCCCTCGGTCACTCCCTCGAAGCCATCCGTCTCTTCAACGCGCACCTGTTTGCCACGCACCCAACTGGACGCTTTTTCCAGCCGACAAAGAATAGACTGCTTTGCGGCCTCTGACTGGGTGAAATCAGTAAGTGTAATCACTTCACGATGAAGTGATTGTAGCAGGGCAGTGAGCAAGTCCTGGCGTGGCCAGGCGCGGCCAGTTTCGATCTGTAACGATGTCGCAATTTGGCTTAGTTCCGACGGAAACTGCCGCTGATGCACATTAATGCCGATGCCAATCACAAGGTGACGGATGCGGGTGACTTCTGCATTGAGCTCAGTGAGAATACCGCAAAATTTTCGGGGTCCGAATAGTAAGTCATTGGGCCAGCGCAGGTCACAAGCGAGCGATGTTACTTGCATGACAGCATCCCGTACGGCAAGCCCGGCAGCCAATGAAAGCCAGAGCACATCTGCAGGAGGAATGCCAGGCCGCAGCAAGATGCTTACATAAAGGCCGGAGCCTGGAGGTGAGGACCACTTGTGCGCTCCGCGTCCACGTCCTGCGGTCTGCTCGTCAGCAAAATAGACCGTACCCTCTGGAGCGCCCGCTTCTGCCTGCTGCATAGCATAAGTGTTGGTCGAATGAATGGAGGGAAAGAAATGCAGTTTGCCGGCGAACGGAGTTTCAATCAGGCCCCGGTCAAGTTCTGCAATATTGAATGGATCTTCTGGGTCAAACTGCATCGGTCAGATTCTTGGCTTCGCTAAGATGGACGAATCGATTGGCTAATAAATCTCAGCCGTAATTTTCATACTCAGATCCACTGCAACAGCGGAGTGCGTGAGCGCGCCTACAGAGATGTAATCCACTCCGGCGAGGGCATAATTGCGGATGTTCTCAAGCACGATACCGCCAGAGGCTTCGATGGGGATCGTTAGTCCTCGACCATGCACGATGCCGACTGCTTTCTTAATCTCGCCAGGAGTCATGTTGTCGAGCAACAGAGACTCAGCACCGTTGTCCAAGGCCCTTTCTAGTTCGTCAAAGGTGCGCACTTCAATGTCGATGGTTTGTCCTGGCTTGCGTAATTCCTGCGCGCGCTGCAGTACTTTCTCGATGCCACCACCGAGCGAGATGTGGTTGTTCTTAATCAAAATGCCGTCGGAAAGGTCGAGACGATGGTTCTCGCCACCACCGCACCGCACGGCATACTTGTCGAGGATACGCAGGCCCGGAATCGTTTTGCGTGTGTCCAGCACGCGGGCGCCAGTGCCGGCAATTGCGTCGACATACTGTCGCGTCATCGTCGAGATGCCGCTCATTCGCTGCATCAGGTTTAGTGTGACGCGTTCGCAGGCGAGGATGACACGTGCGTTATGCCGAATTACAGCGATTGCCTGTCCCTTCTTGACGCGCACCCCCTCGAATATCTCCGGGTGACTGATAACTTCATAGCGTCCACTGTTGCGCTTATCGAGCCTCCCAAAGATATCCAGAAAGCGCGGTATGCAGCCCAGGCCAGAGATCACGCAATCCTGCTTGGCAATAATCGTGGCCGAGGCGCGCAGGTTCGGATCGATCGTGACTGCCGTGGTGACATCGCTCGTGGCCTTGTCCTCCACCAGCGCCTGCTCCAGAATTGCCTCAACCCGCCTGCTTTTCCAATCCATAGGCTTCCTCTGTGATTAAGCGAGACCTTCCAACTTCTCAATCGCGTCGAGTGTTTCCTGGCGCAGCATTGCCGCTTCCGATGCTTGCTTTTTCAATCCCGAGACAACTTTTTCCGGAGCCTTTGCGAGAAACGCCTCGTTGCCGAGTTGACGCTCCGCATTGACAAGCATCTTCTCGTACTGTTCCAGCTTCTTCTTCAGCCGCTCCCGTTCGACGGCGATATCAATCGGCTTTTCGTAAGGCGAGCCGACGGTGAAGTTGGCTGTCGTTCTTGTGTTGGCAGAGCTCAGATTCCAAACGGCAGGGAAATCAATTGTGGTGACGCGCGCAAGTTTCTCGATGATCGAGCGGTTTGTTTCCATAAGTGCCTGAACTTTTTCGGATGCCGTGACCTGGATGGCCACGAGCTGACGCTCGGGTACATCGAGGTCTTTCCGCAGAGCCCTCACCGTCACGATCAAATCCTGCAGGATCGATATATCCGCTTCGACCTGGGCGCTCAGCGCTTCTTCGAGCGGCTGCGGATAACGTGATAGCGCAATCGACTTCGCAGGAGGCATGCCGTTATACATTGCATGCCATAACTCTTCGGTAATGAATGGCATAAAGGGCGAAAGCAGGCGCAGAGCTGCTTCAAATGTGCTCAGAAGAGTTGTGAGGGCGGACTTGATGGCCTGCTTGCCTGCTGACTCGCTGAAGTTCAGCCGAAGCTTTACGATCTCCAGATACCAGTCGCAGAAGTCGCCCCAGAAGAACTGGTATACGAGGTTGGCGGCTTCGTGGAAGCGATACTCTTCGAGAGCCTTGTTCACCTCAGTCGCCGTGTTGTTCAGGCGCGACACAATCCATCGCGCTTCGATGGGATCATGCTCATCCGGGCCAAAGGAATTTACCAGCGTATAAGGATCGACCACGATTCCTACTTCGGCGGCGCGGTCCACATTCATAAAGATGAAGCGAGCCGCGTTCCATATTTTGTTTGCGAAAGCGCGGTATCCTTCGGTCCGCGCTTCGCTGAATGCAATGTCGGTTCCTGGCGAGGCCATCGCTGCCAGCGTGAAGCGCACGGCATCGGTGCCATATTTGCTGACGATCTCGATCGGGTCGATCACGTTGCCTTTGGTCTTCGACATTTTCTGGCGGTCGGCGTCACGCACCAGCGCATGAATGTACACCTCCCGGAAAGGCACAGCATCTTTCAGCATGCGTTCGGAACCATCCGGCATCGGCATATCGAGCATGAAGTGGCAGCCGAGCATGATCATGCGCGCCACCCAGAAAAAAAGAATGTCGAAGCCGGTTACAAGCAATTGCGTGGGATAAAAAACATCGGCAGCATGTGTGTGGTGAGGCCAGCCAAAAACGGAGCAGGGAAGGAGACCCGACGAGAACCAGGTGTCGAGTACGTCGGTCTCCTGTTGCAACTCCGCGCCGCCGCAGTGGGAACACGTCGCCGGAGTATCACGTGCCACCGTAATCTGCTTGCACGTCAGGCAGTGCCACGCGGGAATGCGATGTCCCCACCACAACTGCCGTGAGATGCACCAGTCATGGATGTTGCGCATCCACTCGAAATAGGTTTTCGCATATTGCTCAGGCGTGAACTTAATGTAGTCCTGTTCGACGGCAGCAATCGCTTTGTCGGCAAGCGGCTGAATCTTGATGAACCACTGTGTCGAGAGTCGTGGTTCGACAACCGTTCCGCAGCGATCGCACTTGCCGATCGCATTCACGTGATCCTTGGCTGCTACAAGCAGGCCCTGCGCCTCAAGCGCGGCAAGAACGCGCTTGCGAGCTTCGTAACGATCGAGTCCCGCGTATATTCCTCCTTCTGCGTTGATATGCGCAGTCTCGTCCATCACATTGACAGAGGGCAGCCCATGCCGCTGTCCAAGTGTGAAATCATTCGGGTCATGCGCAGGTGTCACCTTCACAGCGCCTGTGCCGAAATCGGCGCTCACCCACGCGTCAGTGATGACGGGAATTTCGCGTTCCACCAGCGGCAGCCGCAGGCGTTTGCCATGTAGATGCTTGTAGCGCTCATCGTCCGGGTTCACAGCCACCGCTACGTCGCCCAGCATCGTCTCAGGTCGAGTTGTGGCGACGGTCAAATACTGCCCCGGCTCTTCAATGACAGGATAGTTAATCTCCCATAACTTACCCTGCTGTTCTTCATGTACTACTTCAAGGTCGCTGATGGCCGTCTGACAGCGTGGGCACCAGTTCACGATGTAGGCCCCGCGATAAATCAGGCCCTGTTCATGCAGACGGACAAAGGCTTCGCGCACTGCAATGGACAGATTGTCGTCCATCGTAAAGTACTCACGCGACCAGTCCACGCTTGCGCCCAGGCGTTTCATCTGATCGAGAATCGCCCCGCCATAGTGCTGCTTCCACTGCCACACGCGCTCAACGAAAGCCTCGCGGCCAAGTTCCTGCCGTGTACTGTTCTCTGAGGCGAGCTGGCGTTCCACCATCAATTGCGTTGCGATGCCGGCGTGGTCCGTTCCAGGCAGCCAGAGGGCCAGATCGCCTGACATGCGACGCCAGCGCGTGAGAATATCCATCTCTGTCTGGTTGAGCATGTGCCCCATGTGGAGACGGCCAGTCACGTTCGGCGGAGGGAGCAAAATAGTAAAAACTGGCGCAGCGGGCGCGCCTTCAGGAGTTGGCACGTCGAAGAGACGTTCGTGAACCCAATATTCTGCCCAGCGATCTTCAATCGCTGTCGGGTCATAAGCTTTCGGTAGATCGTGTGACATTTTTTAAAGAAGACCTAACCTTTCACGATAAAGCATTTCGCCAGAAGCAGAAAGGCCGCCAAAGAGGCGGCCTTCTTCGATTCAACTGCTTCTGTTTTTAAAACGGATTCAGCTTGTCGAGTCCCGTCTTCTTCTTCTTGCTGGAAGATTCCTTGCTCTTGTCGACCGGGACGTTCTTGGCTTTGCCCTTCTTCGTCCCCGTCTGCACCTGTGCCGGCTGATTGCCCGCCTTGACGTCGTTGACCTGATCAGGAGCTTCGGCCGGCTTGTCAACTGGCGGGAGAGCAGCGTTTGTAGCTGCCGGACCGACTGGCTTCAGTCCAAAATTTGGGTCCGGTGCTCCCGCCCCTGCCGGATTGCCAGCCGGTGCTGGCGCAGCAGCCGCAGGGGACGCCCCATTTCCAACACCGGGAGCAGCTTCATTTCCTGCTCCTGCAGGAGCTGCTCCGCTCGAGGAATTACCGGAAGAGCTGGCGCTCGGGTTCACAATCTCAACACTGGTCGAGTTACCACCACTCGTGCCCGTCGGAACGGCTTCCATTTCCACTGCTGTTCCATTCCCTGTAGCTGCAGAAGGAGCGGCACCAGTAGATGCAGCGGCTGCAGCAGAAGCGGTCGTTGCTCCTCCACCATACGTCGGAGCAGGCGGCATGGCTTCGCCCTTCATCGCGGCGTTAAACATTGCCACGGTGTTATCGCGGACCTGAGGTGCGGTAGTCTGCGTCGCATCTGCCATCGTAGGTTCGCCTACACGCGCAGCACGCACGGTGGACGGACCCTGCTTGACCAGTAGCATGGCGCGATCCTTCAGCTTGACCGTTGTACGGCTGCCTTCCTCTGCCTCGCTTTCGGCCAGCTGTGCCTGCGTCGGCTCAGGAACCGGACGGCCCATTGCAATCAAACGGTCCTTGGCATCTTCCACGTGAGGAGCCATCGCGTACACGGTCACCACGCGGCTGTAGGCATCCGCCGCGCGATCGTTATAGGCCCTGATTAGCTCTGCTTTTGCTTTCGGTGGAAGATTCAGTCTGCCAGCAAGCTGTGCCTGTGTCACATAACCATCGCCCAGCGTGATGAGCGTCTGATCGCTGTGGCTGAAGAGTGGATAGCTGTCGGCAACGGTTTGCAAACGGGCAATCGTCGCCGGCCAGTTTTCATGCGAGGCGTAGAACTGGCCAATTTCAAACTGGCGCTGTGCCAGAACTTCCTGCACGTCGCGCAGGCGCTGCTTGGCGCGAGGAACGAGCGGAGAGTCCGGAAACTGCTGGACCATCTGGCGGTATTCTGTTTCCGCGTGCATCACGTTCTGCGGATCGCGATCGGGCTTTTGCATCTGCTGGAAGTAGATGTCGCCCACCTTCATCTGCGCCTCGGCAGCTTCAGGCGTGTTGGGAAAGAAGGTGATGAAGTCCTTGTATTCCTGCTCCGCCTGCGTCAGCGCTGCCGATCCGCCTTCCTTATACCAGGTGTCGCCGACGGCTAGCTTGGCGCGCATCGCATATTCTGTGTCGGGATAGGTGTTCAGCAGCGTCTGCAGATCAAGGCGGGCGACATCATACTTACCCTTCTGCATGGCCCTCATGGCCTTGTCGAAGAGTTCCTTGTCCGGCTGCTTTGAATTCACACTGCCCAACGGATTCGTACTCAGATCCGACTGCTTCTTCTTCTTTTTCCCGATTGCATGGGCTGCGGGCACCATTGCCAGACACAGACAAACAGTCGAGACTTGGGTCACAAAACGATTCATAACACCTCAAACCTATGCAGGCCTTCGAGCCCATACTTCCTCATGCAAAGCCCTAACCTGCGTTGATAAGCCTTCAGGCCACCGGCCCCCAGCTCTCCACTTCTGCTGCCTTGCGTGCGGTATCAAGCAACTCGCGTGCATTCTGCTCTGCCTTGCCATCACCGAAAACAGCATTCCCAGCTACCAGTAGCTCGCCTCCATTTTCGACGACAGAAACAATCGTATCGTGAGCTACTCCACCATCCACCTCAATCCTATAACTCAGCCCCAGTTCCTGGCGAAGTTCCCTGAGCTGCCGCAACTTCGTGAGCGAGTAGGGAATAAATTTCTGCCCGCCAAAACCGGGATTCACGCTCATGACAAGAACGTGGTGCACCATTCCAAGAATGGGCCGCAGCACCGCGACCTCCGTCGCCGGATTGATAACCACAGCAGGCTGCATCCCGTGCTGAGCGATCAGTTCCAGCGTGCGGTGGAGATGGCGGCAGGCTTCATAGTGCACGCTGATCCAGTCTGCTCCGGCATCGGCAAACTCGGGAATGAACTCGTCGGGATTCTCGATCATCAGGTGGCAATCGAGCGGCAGTGTGGTCACCTTACGCAGCGATTTGACGACAGGCGGACCCAGCGTAATGTTGGGAACGAAGTGACCATCCATTACATCCACATGGATGACCGTACCGCCGCCGCGTTCTGCAGCCGCAACCTCGTCCGCGAGACGGGCAAAATCCGCCGAAAGTATAGATGGAGCTAGCTCAACCACGACACCGCCAGTGTATCAAGTTTGCTACGAGTCTGATTCTGCAAAATCAGCCGTTCTGGATAGATTTCTCGTCAAACGCTCGCTCGGCACGCGAATATTCTGGGCGGCCAGGAAAATCTTGTCGGCTGAGGTCCTAAACTGACTTCCACAAGTTCGTCAGTGTTCCAGCAGATCCATCCACTGGATCGGATTTAGGAAAGGGCAGCTTCGCCATGCGCTGTAGCGCTTGCTCTGACGGGGCGCTGCGGCAGATGTCCCAATTCTGGTTTGGAGGATACGCGCCTACGACCAGAAAATCCGCGCTCGCGTCTAGTTTGCAATGGCCGGTTCCGGCAGGCAAAACCGCAACGTCTCCGGCACGAACCACGACTTCGTGTCCATTCTCGCCGCCTAGCATCAGGCGCGCATGACCGCCGGCAAATCCAAGCACTTCATGTGCAGTGGAATGATAATGATGAAAATCATAGACGCCATTGCGCCACTGCGGCGGCCAGCCATTGCGCAGAAAAGCGGCGTCAAACGCTGCTGCCGGATCTGCTCCGGCGGAAGGGATCACTGCTCGATAGAGCAGCACTGGCAGATGCTCATTGTTCGGCATCCATCCGTTACGGGAGAGCTGCAATGTCTCTGGCTTGGACGTGCTGGCGAATCCGGAACCGGCTGAAGCCAGACCGAGTCCTGCGAGAAGAGCATTAAATCTGCGTCGATCGAGATACGTCATAAGAATGAGATGCGCGGAGACCTATCTCCGGCTCCCGGCACTGCGCTCACTTCTTCTTAGACGGCTCTTGTTTCGCCAACTCCATCGCATATTCCATCGACCAGATTGCGCCGGGACGCATGTACATGCTGGCACGGTACATGCCATCTTCGTCGTACGCCTCCGGCGTGCGGAAGAAGTATCCGCGGTCGCGCCACACGACGTTATACACACCTTCCGCCGTTTTGAAGGCTTCGTCGCGCATCCCTTCTGACAACATGTGCGAGGCCACGCCGAAAGTCGTGCCCGTCCATACCTCGGTGACCTGCGGGTTCTGATCGAGCGGCTCCCCTTTCGGTCCCATACCATTGGCTGCTCCTATCTCACCGTTTCCGAAGAGCATCACGTTGTTGCTATACACCGTCTTCAATGCCGAGAGGCGCATCCGTTTCGGCACAAGGTCGCCCAGGCCAGTGAGATTGGCATACCATTGCCCGGCCAATTGATCGGCCATGATGTCGGAGCGATATTCGCTCCGCGTGTCATAGTCGAAGTAGGTTCCATTCCAGAGTTTCGTGATGTAGGCCAACTGGGCCTTTCTGAAAAGCGAGTTGTATTCACTGGCGGCGTTCGTGTCCCCGACTTTCAGCGCGATTTCCGTCGTCGCCCGCAACGCAGCTAAATACAATCCGCCGCTATAAGCGCTTTCGCCAGTGGCGATCCAGTCATCGTAAGTCTGATCGGGAAAGCCGCCATTTTCAATCAGTCCATCGCCATCGGTGTCGTACTGCCGCAGATGCTCCATCGCGGCCTTCACCCCATTCCATGCGTAATGCAGGAAAGTCAGATCTTTGCTGCCGGTGTAGACATAATCGCGCCAGATCATCAGTACGAACTTGCTGTTCAGGTCGCGCCAGTTTGACACGTCCTGATAGTTGTACTGGTTCACATTTACGAATGGGTCTTCCGCGGGAGCGCCGAGATCATGTGGCACCGAACCAGCCGTCTTCCGCTCCATGGTCACAAATTTGTGCTCATGCAGCGCCTGCCATATCCACAGATACCTTTGAGGATTGCTCTCCTGCACCGTATCCGCATATTCGCGCATCTCCTGCTTTTCAAGCTCTGGCCAGAAACGGATAAGAGAAAACGAGCCGTAGAACCGAACATCCAAAGTGCCGTAGTCGGGGTAATCGAAGCACTCGAGATAACTGAAGCTGTCCTCGTCTTTTGAGGAAAAATGCTTCGGATTCCCCATGCCATCGAGTTCATGCGCCCAGACCGTTCCCCCATCGGCGAGGATGTACATCTCGTTAAAGAGTTCACCGCGGTACCACAGCGGTTTCGATTCGTCCTCAATATATGGCTTTTGCCACTCGTCGATCGCTTTGCTCCACTCCTCATCTTTTTCAAGAGCGACTTTTGCAATTTTCCAGGCGTTGGTTCCTTCGGCGCCGAAGAACTTGGTGTAGTGCCGCACCCACTTGCGACCGCCGCCAAATTGAATCAGAGGCAGATCCCATGACAAGGCCATGGGCACTAGCTTTTTCTCATGCGGATCGAGCGTGAAGCGAACCGCGATGGCTCCGGCAATTTGCTCGCCGCTACTGGCCACATCCGGATTCGCATTCGGCAGCCGTCCGTCGGTTGCGAATGGCCTCCATACCTCGTCGCCCGTCAACTGAGGATAAAAAGTGGTCAGGTAAGACACTTCAAAACCTGGGCCGTCTTTAACGGCGATAGCGAATTGGCCATCCCACTCATCGCGAACCGCACCAGTACGAATACGGTCGAAGATGATACCTCGTAGCGACTCCGCGCTTCCGGTCGGGCCATTCAGGTCTTCTGTGACGTAGCGGTTTTTGTCTTGGTTACTGAGCGCCGTGCTGAAGCCAGCGGATTGATCGCGGAACCAGCCCACCATGTTCGTCCACGAGAAAAGCAACGAGACAGTGATTTTCTTATCCGAGGGGTTTTCCGCATACCAGTTGTAAAGCGCAACCGGATAGCTCGATTCCTGATAATTGTTCGGAAGCAAAGGCGAAAACTGTTCAAGGGTAAGCTTGATGCCGAGCACTTCCGGGTCATAGGCAAACCATGACTTGGGATATAGGGCCGCATACTCGCCCTTACCCGCCGGATACGACCAGTCCCACGCCGAGAGCGCTCCGTTCAGCGGCTTGCCAGTGGAAAGCGCAACCGCCTTTGCTGTGCCATCCTCCGGTTGTACAAAGACTGCAAATTGATTACCCGGTACATTCTCATACTTATGAACCCCGACCTTCACATGCCAGCGCTCGAAATTGCCACGATAACTGCGCGAAAAAGTGCCAGCGCCTAATCCTCCGACAGGCGCTCCCTGCCAAAAGCCATCATCAATGTCCGTAGGCAACGAGGGTTTCTTACCGCCGGGATTAGGAGGCGGCTGCCCAATTGCGATGTGCCAGGCAGCTTGGGGGATTTGGTCATCAGCAAGCAGGTTCGGACAATTGATTAAGAACAGCAAAACAACAAAAATAAAACGATCCAGCGGCAACTTTCCGGCCCCTCCGAACCTTGCCATCATACATCTCCGACGCTACGCTCGTGAAAATAAAGTGCTTAGAAACAATATGTGGGAAGAGCAAAGGTTATCTGTGAAATGAGAGAATGTCACAGCATGTCTCGTTTTCCTCTGGCTGCATTGTTTGCTTTGATCTGCCTGCTCACGGGCTGTGGCTACCACTCAGTCAACTCCGCGGCACATCTACCCAAGACGGTGCACACGCTGGCCGTGCCGACTTTTGCCAACCACACGCAGTCCTTCCACACAGAAGTGTCTTTCACGAATGCAGTGATCCGCGAATTCGCCAGCCGCACTCCATACAAGGTTTTGGCAACGGATCAGCAGGATGAAGGCGATGCCGTGCTGGAAGGCGCGATCAACAGCTTTCAGGTGATTCCTCTGACCTACAACATCCAGACAGGTCAGTCGTCGAGCTATCTCATTAGCGTTGGAGCCAGCGTCAAAGTCCTTGATAGGGACAAGCGCGTGCTCTACGAGAACAAAACCTACAGTTTCCGCCAGCAGTACCAGACCACGCAGGACCTGGTCAGCTTTATTCAGGAAGACCCCGCTGCCGTGCAACGTCTCTCACGTGACTTTGCGCAGGCGCTCGTCTCCGATATTCTGGAATCCTTCTGATGCAAGTCACACGCACCAACGATGATGTCATCCTGAGCGGAGGAGCGCGAAGACCGGGGTCCCCAGCGCACCGTTTTTGTGCAATGGAGTGGGGAAAGCGCGCAGTCGAAGAATCCGCTTTTTCGCTCCGACAGGAGACGATCTAGGCATGGGCGCAGGCTTCGCCTCTACTGACCGCTTCCTCGCTGAACTGCGTAGCAACAAACTGCGGCCCGGCTACGTTCTTGTCGGCGATGAGATCTTTCTTTACGAGCGCTGCCGACGCGCCGTATTAGAAGTCTTCGTCCCCGCTGACTTGCGCGATTTCTGCCTGTCGGATATCGATCTTGCCGAGATGAGCATCTTTGAAGCGCTTGACCGCGCTCAGACGCCGTCGCTGATGGCGCCTTTTCAAGTGCTGTTCATTCGCAACCTGAAGCAGCTCTACACGCGCGGCGCAAAAAAGGAAGAGTTCGCCGCAATTGACGGCTACTTCCGCTCGCCAAATCCGCAGGCAATGCTCATCTTCATCGCCGACCACCTCCGCATTCCATCTGACCCGCGCCGCATGGACATGACGGACAAGGACCGCTATGAGCGCATCCGCGAAACTCTTGGCGATCACTGCGGCATCGTCGAGTTGGCCCGCGTCGATGAAAGCGACGCGCTGCGCTGGCTGCTGGCGGAAGCTGAGAAGCAGCAGATTAAGCTGGAACAGGACGCAGCGAGAGAGCTGGTCGATGCACTCGGCGCGGACATGATGCTCATCGCGAGCGAATTTGAAAAGCTCTCGCTCTACGCCGGTCCGAAAAAGCTCATCACGCTGGGCGATGTCGAAACGATGGTCCTGGCAGCGAAGCAACGCTCACTGTACGAACTGACCGACGCCATCTCAGCCAAAGATAAGCGGCGCGCTCTCGCATTGTTAGCTGGCCTGCTGAACGCGTCTGACGGCGGCGAAGATGCGGCGATCGGACATCTTTACATGCTGGCGCGCACCTTCCGCCAGATGCTCGTGATCCTCGAAAAGAATGTGCGCGACTCACGCGCAATCTGGCAGGCATTGTGGCAGGGCTTTCGCATGCCACCCTTCGCAGCCGAAGATTTGATCCGCCAGGCACGCCGCTACAAATCGAAGAGGGAGCTGACCCGCGCTCTGCGCCTCATTGCGCGGGCAGACTTAGAGCTTCGCTCGCAACCGCCGGATAAGAAACTCGTGCTGGAGCGCTTGGTGATGGACCTGGCCAGCGAACCGAAGCCCGCACAGTTACTGCCATCCTCGACCCAGTATGCTATGGATCTCTAAACTTAGTCGTCCGCAGACAAGAAGCAATTCAGTGACGAAGAGGACGACGCGCTTTGCGCATCGTCCTCTTGCAGGGCAGATCAACGGGGTTTTCAGGGACGAAAATTAGTATCGAAAGCAACCTCAGTTTTGAATCCAGATTCCAGAGGGTCCCAGTAGTGTTGGAGTGGCAATCGCGCCGAGTCCAGTCACCATATCCACTGGGAAGGATGACGCGCTGCCGGGATCTACCGCGCTGTAACTAAAGTTATAAGCATATGCATTCGACATATATTCAGAGATGTAGTTCTTCAGCGTAGCCAGACCGCCGTAAAGCGACATCCCCCACTGTGCGCTGTTGCCTACGAGATAGATTCCAGCGGGAGCCGCGAAGCTCACGATGACATATTGATTTGTGCTGTAATCCACGAGATAGACATGGCCACTGGTAGAAGAAGTCGTCCACACTTCAACAAACAACTCATCGCCGGGCGCTATGGACATGCTGGTGACGCTCGTCAAACCTAAGGGATACCACTCATAGACGGGAGCGTAGTAGGAGGCTCTCACCGTGCCGCTGCAGTACTCCGCTTCTTCCGTTCCAGCTTGGAGAACGTCGCTCGATCCCCAGCCGTCCAGGCCAACAGATGTTACTGCATAATCCCAGCCGCCATCACACGTGGCTTGTCGCACATTCGGCACATCATAGTCTGCAATCGCAAAGTAGAAGGAAGAGCTTCCATAAGTGGTAGCTCCATTCTTGTTAACATAGCCAGCCCAGCTGGTCGAGGTAACAGGTCCGGAACTGCCACTCGGTGGTGCGGCCTTCACTGTCGATGGATTAGCTAAGGTCTTACTGATTTCAAGTACAGGCGTGATGCGCGTTGTAGATGCGGCCATCGCTCTCTGCCATGTGGCAAACGCTTTCGGCGCAGCGATCTCATTCGGTCGCGGCGGGAAGCCATAGTATTCCAGATCCTGATCGGAGGCCGTTAAAGGATCGAAGTCCTTCGGAGGAGCTGCGATTGTAGTTACACCCGCGAGATTGGTCGCGAGTTCATTCGGCTTCAGCTGCTGCTGGTTCTGCGCTGTTCCAATCAGAGGCGCAGCAAGGAGCAGAGCCGAAACGAGGGAAAACATGCGCTGTTTCATCGTTCCTGCTTCTTTCTGTATGAAGTTGTATGGATTTGGCCCAGAGGCCCAGGGATGACTTACATAGAAGTAGTGAGGCCGGCACGCACTTCGTTTCCGATGAGTTTGGAATCTCTAACTTAATCGTCACTCCATACACACAAAAACGAATGACGACGCAGGTTCGCGTCGTCATTCGCAAGGCAGATGGCCCTAATTCTTTGATCCAGAATTAGTACCGAGCTGAGCCTTCGTCCTGCATCCAGATCGCATTCACGCCCAGAGGCGTGGGATACGAAATGGCATAGCCGTTGTTGTCGAGCATGGTTACAGGGAACGATCCCGCGCTGCCCGGATCGACTGCGCTGTAGCTGAAGTTATAAGCATAAGCATCCGAGAAGTAATCCGAAATATAGTTCGACAGTGTTGCCAGACCACCACCAACACCCGGGCGCTCCACAACCCACTCTGCGCTGTTGCCTACCAGCTGCGTTCCCGGAGGCGCAGAGAAGTTGATGATCACATACTGATCGGTGTTGTAGTTCACGAGATAAGCATGACCTGCGGTTGAGGAGGTGCTCCAGACTTCAACGAAGAGATCATCGCCAGGAGCAATTGGAAGGCTGGGAATGCGTGTCCAGCCATAGGGATACCACTCATACCATGCTGAGTAATAGGTAGCTTTCGTGGATCCGCTGCAATATGCATCAGCTTCATTACCGGCTTGCAGTACATCGCCTGATCCCCAGCCATCAATTCCGACCCACGTTACCGTGTAGTCCCAGGTTCCGTCGCACTTGCTGTAAGCCTGACGGGCAACGGGAACAACATAGTCGCCGATAATGTAATAGAAAGAAGAGCTGCCATACTTGGTAACTCCATTCGTATTGACGTAGCCGCTCCAGTTATAGGAGAGAGCTGCGTTGCCGCTCGCAGGTGCGGCAGCACTCGCGCCAGCCTTCAATTTCGCCGGACCAGCAAAGTTCTTGGTGACTTCGAGTACAGGTGTCACGCGGTTTTGAGATGCCTTCATCGCTTTCTGCCAGCTCGCGAATGCTTTTGGAGCGTCGACCTCGTTCGGCCGCGGCGGGAAGCCGTAGTATTCCAGCTCCTGATCAGAGGCGCTAAGAGGATTAAATCCCTTTGGTGGAGCTGCGATTGTGGTTACACCCGCAACATTGGTTGCAAGTTCATTCGGCTTCAGCTGATGCAGCTGCTGCTCTTGAGCTACGCCTGTCAGAGGCGCAGCAAGGAGCAATGCCGAAACGAGAGAGAACACACGCTGATTCATCGTTTCTACTTCTTTCTTTTGTAGGATTTTGGGGAGGTGGCCCCGAGGCCCAGAGATGTCTTACGCACAAGTAGTGAAAGAAGCAGAGATTCCGTTACGAGGGCTGGAAAAATATTCTTCGCCCATAAATCCGATTGCGTAACCTTTGCGTATCTCTTCTAACTCAGTTGAGGAAATGCTGATAGGAACAAAGGATGTTGCTTATATGTTGTCTGCAATAGGAAAGGAGCGGCATTCGTAACAACACCGCTCCTGGTTATGGAAGGCTACTTCGGGGTTAAAAAGATTTATCGGGTTCCTTGAAAAGGAAGAGGTAGGCCGCACCGCCGACCGCCCCACCGAGAATAGGCGCGATCCAGAAGAGCCATAACTGCTGCAACGGCCACCAGTATCCAGCGAAGATGGCCGGTCCCGTGCTTCGTGCGGGATTTACCGATGTATTCGTAACCGGAATGCTGATCAGGTGAATGAGCGTGAGGCACAGACCGATTGCGATCGGTGCAAAGCCGGCAGGCACGCCGCGCTTATCTGTGGAGCCCATGATCACCCAAAGGAAGAAGAAGGTTAAAACGAATTCGGCAACAAAGCAGGCCAGCAGCGAATAGCTACCCGGTGAATGCTCGGCAAATCCATTCGAGGCGAACGAACTGCTCGCGGCGTTGAATGACGGATTGCCGGTAACAATGATGTAGAGAACGCCGGAAGCCGCAATTGCGCCCAACACCTGCGCAACGACGTAGGCGGGAAGGTCCTTCGCCGGGAAACGCTTGCCGACAACCAGTCCCACGGATATAGCGGGATTCAGGTGGCATCCCGAAATATGGCCGATGGCGTAAGCCATGGTTAAAACCGTCAATCCGAATGCAAACGCAACGCCGACAAAGCCGATGCCCAACTCAGGAAACGCCGCTGAAATCAGGGCAGATCCGCAACCTCCAAAGACGAGCCAGAATGTACCCAGAAACTCCGCGACCGAACGACGAATCAATGTTGGTGTCACAAACGATTCCTCCTAGCATGCGCCTCATGGGCGAGTTCTGAATCGCCAAAACGCTAACACGGAATGACTTACGAATGCGAAGGAATTTCGTTGAATTTTCCCGGGCCGAGAAGATGAGCGAAGGAATCAGTGGTATTTGCTTGAATATGCGGAGCTTAGATTGAGCCGCTACTCAACGACAACTTCTTCTACGCCCTTGCCTCCTGCAGTCAGCGTGATGGCGGCTGCGAGAATCAGTCCACCCCCGATCCACGCCAGCGGGCCCAGTGTCTCTCCCAGTAACTTCACGCCGAGAATCGAACCGAGAGCCGGTTCGATATTCAGGAAGACCCCTGCGCGTGAGGCAGGTACGCGGTGAATCCCCGTGTTCCATAGCAGCATGGCGGCAGCGTTGCACAGCAGACCGCTGGCGGCGAGTGCGAGCCATGCTTTGATGCTGACCCCATGCACCGGCGGCGTACCATCCCTGAAGACAACCCACACCGCGAGCATGGCCGTGCCAGTGAGCAGACCATAGGCGGTCACGGCCATCGGCGAGTGGCCTTGCATCAGGTGCTTGTTCAGCAGGACCCACGCCAGAGCAATCAGCAGAGAAATCACGATCAGAAGATCTCCCGCGAGTGTAGGGCCATGTCCTGATGGGCTGCGATGACCTCCGAGGACGATCATCGAAACGCCTGCGGTCGATCCGGCCAGGGCCAGCCATCCCATCCAATCGAGCCGCTCATGCGCGAAGATCGACGCACCCACGGCGAGAATCACCGGCATAGTGCCGACCATTAGCGCCGCGTGGCTAACCGTGGTCATCGCCAGCCCTTGAAATTGCAGCAAGTACTGCACGGGAATTCCAAGAAACGAAGCGATCAGCAACAGTGTCCAGTCGCGGCTCGTGAATCCCGGCCGGCGCAGCAAGAAGAATAGCGGAGGGCAGGCAAAGAGAAAGCGGTAGAGCACCATGTGTCCTACCGACATCTCAGCCAGCGCGATCTTGCCGAAGAAAAACCCTGTTCCCCACAAGCATCCGGCAAGCGCGCATGCCCCATAGCCAATCAAGGCACGAGTGGGTATTCTTACGCTGTTGGTTGCAATTGAAGGCATGTATTCACTGTGGCACAAGCTGGAAATCGGCGCGCTCCGATTCATGCTGTGACGATTCGGTAGTACCCCGGTCGTTTGTGCTAAGATCGTTTATTTTGTTATGGTTACGAGGGCTGTGCCGTGCGGCGATTGTTTAGAATCAGCGGACTAAGCCGCATCTATTTAGCAGTGTATAACTGACTGGTAAAGAATAACTCGCAGTGTTCAGCATTTTGTCGCTGTGATCATGCAGTAGATCATAGGACCCAATGGTGCGCCGACGAGCGGCAACAATACCGGAGCCAGCACGTTGTTCCAGCGAGCACGGGTCATTTTTCGTTCGCCGAACACTACATCCGTGAGCAGAAACTTCAGCGTCACCCAAGGGATGTGTGCGACCGAAGGAGCGACACGCATCTGCAAGTGCTCAACGGTAATATCTGCGAACCCAAGTTGTTTCAGTCGTGCCGTGAAGAGATGCAATTGTGCCAGTTCTTGAATGACCCAGCACTCACAGAGCTTGAGATAGATGCGCTTTTGAAGTGTGTTGGCGAACCGGTTGCTGTTGAGAAAACCGTCCGCAACAACGAGACGTCCGCCGGGTCGAAGCAAGCGATGCGCCTCCGCCAGCAACGCATTCTTATTTGCACCGTGCGCATGGCAACTGCTTTCAAGCGCGTACACGCCATCGTAACTGGCAGGCGGTAGGAGAGTGTCTTCGTAATCGCCCTCGATCAGCCGCACGCGTTCGCTGCATCCGGCTGCCTCGTTTAGAGCGCGCGCCTGTTCCACCTGCCATGGAACTCGCGTTAGTCCAAACAGTCGCGCATTCGGGAGGCGGCGCGCCAAACTGCGCAGCGTGGCGCCGAGACCGCAGCCAAGATCGAGCAGTTGCGGTTCCGCGACATCATCCAACTGTAGCCGTGCGAGCACCTCTGCATTCATCTGCTCCAACATGCTTTCGCGATGCAGAGGGTTTGTCCCGGCTTGGTAGTACCCAAAATGCATATTGAATTCGCGGCTCCAGGCTGCATAGTCGGGACCTGCTTCGCTGTAATACTGTTCCAGGCCGATCTGTGGTGTGGCCTTTGCCGCAGCCACTGTTTGAGCTGCAGATTCCTTGATAGCGTCGACGTCCGCGGCAATCATTTCTCCCCCTTTGCCTTGCGCTGGCCTGGCAGCCACTTAGTTATGCCTGCGCCCATGCTCACGAGGGTGCGCAATGTGCTGGGCGGCAACTCAATCACCTGCTGGTACCACCCGTGCAGTTCCTGTAGAAACGCGTGCATGCCAGCGATGCGTGCCGCCACCTCAGGCTTTTCCGCGCGTGTTTCTGTGGCAAGTCTTCCAAGTACAGCGATGGTGGGCTCAATCTCGCGCTCCATGCGCTGCCTTACCACCGTGAGAAAGAGACTCCATACATCGTGCGAGGTAGAGAAGAAGTCGCGGCGATCGCCGATCTGGTGCGTTATTTGAACCAATTCCCAGTTCTGCAACTCACGCAGGCTGCTGCTGACATTCGACCGGGCTACCTGGAGTGCCTCAGCGATGTCTTCTGCCGTGAGCGGTTCTTGCGACAGATACAGAAGTGCATGTACCTGCGCGACTGTGCGGTTCACGCCCCAGCGGTTGCCCATCTCGCCCCAGTGAAGTATGAATTCGAGCGCAGCTTTCGACAGGGTCATGGAATATTCTCCTGAGACTGTAATTTCAGTATAAACTGAATTTACAAGCTATACCGAAATAAATGTTTCCATGCGGTTTCAAAAAAAAGTTTCCATTGGGTTCCGCGCCCGCGAGGAGCGGGCGCGATTGTCTTAGCGGATTGCTACCAGATGGCGCAGCGTTTTGCAGGGGCCATGGGTTGGCCGGTCTGGCAGGCGAAGGCCTTCTGGAATTCCGGCAAGTTTACAACGACGCCGTTGACGCGGAATTCTTCCGGCGAGTGCGGATCGGTTTGCACTCGCAAGCGCAGGTCTTCAGGGCGGTTGTTCTGGCACCAACTCTGCCCGAAAGCGACAAAGAACTGCTGGTCCGGAGTAAGGCCGCCGTATTCCGCATCGCCTTTCTTCGTCACATCCACACCGGCTTTCTGCGCGCGATCGAGATAGGCGAGGAAGGCGAGCTTCAATCCGCCGAGATCGGCAATGTTTTCACCGAGCGTGAGCTTGCCGTTCACGTGCAGATCGTCGACTGCTACGAAGCCGTCGTATTCCTTCACGACGCAATCGGCGCGCTCGGTGAATTTCTTTTCGTCTTCCGGAGTCCACCACTCTTTGAGGTTGCCTGCCGCATCGAACTGGCGGCCTTCATCATCGAAGCCATGCGTAAGCTCGTGACCGATCACGCCGCCCGCATCGCCGTAGTTGACGGCATCATCCTGACGCGGATCAAAGTATGGCGGCTGCAGAATTCCGGCAGGGAAGTTGATGTCATTCATCTGCGGATTGTAGTAGGCATTTACGGTCGGCGGCGTCATGCCCCATTCGCCGCGATCGACGGGTTTGCCGATCTTGTTGATCTGGCGGTGAACTTCGAATGCCACTGCGCGGCGTGCGTTGCCGAAGGCATCTCCGCGAACCACTTCCAGACTTGAGTAGTCGCGCCACTTGTCTGGGTATCCGATCTTGTTGGCGACGGAGTGCAGCTTCTCCTTCGCGCGCGTCTTGGTCGCCGGGCTCATCCATTCGAGCTGATCGATGTCGCGCCCCATAGCGGCTTCGATGTCATGCGTCAGCTCAACCGTGCGCTGCTTGTCTTGCGAGCTGAAGCGCTGGGCAACATACACCTGACCCAATGCCTCGCCCAGGTCGCGGTCCGTGGAACGGACGCAGCGCTTCCAGCGCGGCTGCTGCTCAGGCTGGCCCTCAAGAATCTTGCCGTAGAAATTGAATGACTCTTCATCGAGCGCCTGTGGCAATGCGATGCTCGGCGTTTGCCGTACCGCCGCCCAACGCAGATAGGCCTTGAGCGAATCGAGATCGGTCGAGGCCAGCACCTCGTTCAACCCAACAAAGAATTTAGGCTCGGTGACATTCAAAGAGTCCACCGGCGGAATATCGAGCGAACGCAAGTATTTGTTGAATGCGAAGTTCGGAGCGCTGCTCTCGAAATTGGCCAGCGTCATCTTGTGGTAGAGTGCCTGCGGGTCGCGCCGCTCGACGTTGGTTAGCGAATGCTTCGCCAATTCTGTCTCGACTTTCAGAACCGTGTCGCCGTCCTTTGCTGCCTGTTCGTGCGACTCGCCCAGCAGTTCGAAGGTGCGGGCGACGTGCTCTTTATATTGGTCACGCAGCTTCGCAGATTTGTCGTCTGTACGGTCGTAATACCCTTTTTCCGGAAGGCCAAGCTCGGCCTGATCGAATTCAGCGATCTGCTGCGTCGCATCTTTATAGTCCTGATCGGAGCTGAAGCCGAAGAATGTGCCGATCCCGATACTGTCCAGGTAAGCCGTCAGTTCCGGCAGGCCATCTTTCGAATTCAGCGCGGCGATGCGGTCGAGTAACGGCTGCAGTGGTTTCAGCCCGGCCTCGTTCACTGCATTTACATCGATGCATGTTGCATAGTAGTCACCAATTTTTTGCTCATTCGCGCTGCGTTCTGAACCACCCGCTGCTGCTTTTTCCAAAATGGATTTCAGCACGAGACGGTTTTGGTTTTCGAGCTCGGTGCCGCGTCCGTAGGAGGATTCATCCGCTGGGATTGGATTCTGCTTTGACCATCCTCCACAGGAATACTGGTAGAAATTGACACATGGATCGGCGCTGGTATCCATGAGCTTGGGGTCAAGCGCTTTAAGATTCTTCTGCATGTCAGTAGTATCCTGAGCGTTCAGGCACGCAGGAATCAGACAGCCGGCAAGCATCATGCCGGAGACAATCGATGTTCTCAAAAAGGGCATACAGGCCTCAAAAAGTTGCCTATGAGGTAAACAAGGCAAGCTAGCGTTATCAAAAACATACGAACGAAGAAAGTCAATCGTTTCCTTTTTGTAGGAGAATGTTGGGCATGGGTTTGAAGATGGACCTGCCGGTACCGGTCCGAATGCTGCTGGCGTTCTTCATGGCCCTCCTGTGTGTAACAACTCAGGCGCGCGCAGGGCAGAAGAATAGCGATCCAGGGCCGAAGCCTGATCTGAGCATTCCCGTAGAACCGCTGGGATTTGTCGCACCAAGCTCGTTTTATCTGACATCGCGGCTGTCATCGATTTCTCTCGACTTCATCGACAAGGATCATCTGCTGTTCACGTTCCGGCTGCCGGGGCTGATGAAGCGCCTGCCGGATGAGCCACCGGATGACGAAGACCAGACGATTCGAGCCGTTGTTCTCGAGTTACCCAGCGGCCACGTGACGGCCAAAACAGACTGGCGCATGCACGACCGCTCACGTTATCTGTGGCGCCTGGCTGAGGGGCATTTTCTTGTGCGACAGCGCAGCAGCCTCTTCGTTACCGACACGTCGCTGGACTTGAAACCCTACATAAACCTCGAAACAGCGCTTGAATCGGTCCAAATTTCGCCGGACCGCAAGATGCTGGTCGTTGAATCGGAGAGCAAGAAAGAAAACCGGCAGGCGGTCGCGAGCACCGTGCCAACGCTCGGAGATCCGACGCCTCAGCCGAAGCCAATACAGATTTACATCATGCGTGCCGACACGCGCTCTGTGATTGCTCACGCTGAGACGCTAAATGCAGTCGAGATTCCGATGATGGGCGAAGGCCACCTGCAGGCGATTCCGGGCAAGGAGAACAAATGGCTCATTCGCTACATGCCATTTCACGGCGAGGCGCGAACACTAACCGAGGTTCAGTCCAACTGCCATCCTTCTCAGGAAACAATCAGCAGCGATGTCACTCTGGTGATGACCTGCCCCCGATCCAGCAATGATCATCAGGTAATGGCGGTGAACCTTGATGGGAAAACCCTGTGGCAACAGAAGTGGGAGAGCCGCTATATCTGGCCAACGTTCCAGCTTACGCAGGACGGAAGCCGCTTCGCCTATAGTTCCTTGCAGGTAAATCATTCTGTCGGCATCATGGACCCGATCGACGAAACCAACATCGTGAACCAGATGATTGGAGTCTTCGATACGCAGACCGGTCAGTTGCGTCTTGTCAAGAATGCAACACCGATTCTCAGCGCGGGGCAGAACTACGCACTCTCACCCGATGGACTGCGTTTCGCGATTCTGCGCCAGGGCGCCATTGAGGTGTACGACCTGCCGCCCGTTTCCGTGTCGCATTAAGTATCCCTGAGTGATTGCAGAACCAAAGGTGTCGCCTCTCTAGGTATACTGGGTCTCGATGAGATTACGGGTCCATCTCAATGGACGATGGGCTCGCGCACCGCAGAGCGATGACGACGTCTCCAGTTTTCACCGCACCGCAAATCATCGAACGGTCCTTATCCTCCTTCTGCTGTGCTGTTGCATTGTCTTTCCTGTCCGCGCGCAGCAACAGCAGCCGGAAGACCCGGAAGACGAGCATCAGATCGGGCTCTGGCTCGATCAGGGAATTTCTTTCGATCTGTCGAAGACGAAATCTCTGGAATCCGAATTTCACGAACGCTTCGACGATGGGGCTTCGAACCTGTTCGAGTATTTTGGCCAGGCCGGCCTGGCATTTCGTCCAAGGCCATGGCTCATGCTCTTGCCGAGTTATCGCTATGCGCGTTATCCAAGTAACCCAACATCTTCTTATGAGAATCGTCTTCTGCTGAACCTGACTCTGTTGCGAACGACAGGCCGATGGCGGCCGAATTTCCGCATGCTGACTGAGGGACGTTTCCCCGAAAACCGCATTGCCTCCGCACGTCTACGATTTCGGCCGGGAATCGACTATGTTCTTCCGCTTCGGGTGACAAGGCCTCCGGTGCTGGTTGTGAATGACGAGATCTTCGTTGTCCCCGGTACGAATAGCTTCTCCAGTGGGAGCGCCTTTACGCAGAATCGCTTCCAGACGGGAATCCGGCTGCCGATTACCGGCTATCTATCGACGCGGCTTTACTACATGCTTCAGTCGGTGAATCTCCCCGTTGGTTGGAAGAACGCCAGTATCTTTGGCGTTTCAGTCGCGTGGAAGGCCCGCAACAAGAACAAGTAGAGGGACTAAAGTTTGAATAATTCGCGCAGCCTGCGAGTCTGCGCGCGGCTCACCGGGATTTCGGTCTGTTTCTTGTCGTCCATGCGCAACTGGTAGCTGCTTTTGAACCACGGCACAACTTCCTTGATGTGGTTGATATTGACGACATAGGAGCGATGCGCGCGCCAGAAAATTGACGGATCGAGAAGGTCGAGCAATTCTTCGAGTGTTCTGCATTTCGATTGCCCTTCAAGAGTTGGCGTTACGACCGTGATCACGCCCTCGTCGATTGAAGCGAAGCAGATGTCTTTTTGATCGATGAGCAGCAGGCGGCTCTGCGCCTGCAATACGATTTTTCCGCTGTGGCGCTGCGGTTGTTGTTGCTGCTCGATGAGCTTGAGCAGCGCGCCGATGCGGATGTCTCCGCTCAAGTCGCCGTGTTTCACCGCGCTGTCGTCGTGCGAATGCACTTCCTGCAACCGCTGCCGCGCGCGTTCCAGCGCCTGCAGCACACGTGCCTTGTCAAAGGGCTTCAGCAGGTAGTCGATGGCGTTTACGTCGAAAGCTTTGACTGCGTACTGATCGAAGGCAGTGGCAAAGATGATCTGCGGAAGATGCTCGCCGTCGCCGTGTTCCAGCAGCTTTTTGAGCACGGCAAAACCATCCAGCCCCGGCATCTGCACGTCGAGAAAGACGACGTCGGGCTGGTGCGTGCGAATCAGATCGACAGCCTCAATACCATTCGTTCCCTGAGCCAGCACTTCCACATCTGTCGTGTCGAGCAGATACTTCAACTCTTCACGCGCCAGCTCTTCGTCATCGATGATGAGTGCAGTCATTGCCATAGAGCACAAAGATTAAGTATAGGAAGCCGCAGAAAGGGAGGTCAAACGCGAGAGGTGAAGGGAGATGAGTGACGTGAGACGCTCTACGTCATGTCAAATCGTGGTTTCATGGAGATTATTCTCTAGTTGCAGGAGGATGACATGGCTGCAACAGGTATTTATGGAATCGCCTTCTCTCCCTACGTGGGGCCATGGGTCAACAATGTTCTAGTCCTTTTCAACACCTACACGTTGGAGCAGGTGACTCAGCTTCTCAGTCCCGTCGCGAAGGGATTTCCCTTAATCGCCACCTACGGACAGGGCACATTTGTATGGCAAAACGTTCCTAACATTCAAGATTCCAACCGGTACAACATCCAGGCCGCCAAAAATGTGGGACTAAAGGTTTCTGCAGGCTGTTACCAACAGGGAGCGGACCCCGGTAAAGACTTCCTGAATGTCGAATGGACCAAGACCGAGATCAATTACGCACTCGATCAGGCAAGAACTCATGGCAACGTAATCGAACTCGTCATCGGCAATGAATGTTTGTGGGGGCCTGATTCGACGCAAGCCATCGTTGAGCTCATCAACTACGCAAAGTCAAAGCGAGCCCCGAATTTCAATGAGCGCACTCTGCCCGTCACAACCCGTCAAAAGTGGGATGTGCTGGGAGGAGTCAGTAACGCAACACCGGGGTATGCCGCCATGCGACAAGCGCTGCTCAGTCTGCTGTCCGCATGTGAGGGGTTCGTATACGCGAATATGTATGCCTATTTCGATCCCAACATTGCCGGTCAGATCGGGAGGAATCCAAATCAAGCTTCGTTCACCCAGGCGGTGACTAACAGCATGAACGCTACACTGGCAGCACTCAAGAGTGCCTTCTCGAGCCAAAAAGTATCGACTGAGATTCGGATTGGAGAAACAGGCTGGCCGAGCAAGGGCTCTCAGCCAGCACAGCCGAACGATTTTCTGGCCAGCACGCAGCAAGCCCAGTGGCACTACGAGGCCATCAAGAATTGGTCAGTTGCGAACGCGATCAAGACATTCATGTTTGAGGCTTATGACGAACCGTGGAAGGGTTCGCCGAATGGATCGAACAGCGAAGCCTTTTTCGGAATCTGGCAAGCAAATGGCACCTCTGCAGCGCCTGGCCAGTACACGCTGAGAGATGTGAAGCAGAAATACACGCTCTGAGGCATTCGTGTCGGCGAGGAATCCGATCCCTGACGTATCCGGAATACTAGCGGGAATTCTTCCGCTTCCTTGCGTCCAGTCTGGGCCAGTATTGAAACGCATCCGCATACAGTTCACCGTTAAGATCGGACACGCGTTGCTGCAATCGAGTCTGCGCCTCAGAGATCGCGTGATTGTAAATGACAGGTCCGATTTCCTCGATGAAGAAGCTGAGCAGCAGCCCTGCGGCCAACTCGCCGATAGGTTCAGACATATTCTCTTCGAAGTAGTGTTGAATCGAAGTAATAGCTTGAGCGCGGACTGGCTTTGGGAGTTCGATTATGGTCATCAGAGAAAGCACTCTCCCGAGAGAGTGTATCGGGTTTGCTAGCGGAATGCGTGCAGTCGCGCCGGGCGATTGTCCGAGGCGAGATCATGGCCGCAATTCACGCAGTAGAGGTCGGTGATACGTACGCTGCGATAGCAGTTTCCGCACGATGCGGATACCTGATACGCGCATTGGGGGCAGAAATGATACTCGCTCTGCACATGCGTGCCGCAAGCCGGGCAGAGTGAAATGATCGGCTGACGCAGCAGGAAATAGAGCACAGCGCCGATACCTCCAGGCATCACCAGGCAGATGATCATCCAGATGCGCACGCTCATGCCGCGGCGTGGCGAATCGTTGCTGATATAGCCCACCATCAGCATGTAGAGCGACGCCAGCGCGCCCCATGAGAGCGCGAAGTAGAGACGCAATCCGAATGGCGGTCCGGGATGATGGCGCTCATGCGGAAACACAACCCAGAAGAGATATTCCATGACCACAAAGGCCAGGATGGCCGCCGCCACCGACCAACGAGGAATCAGCTTCAGCTCGCTGGAGAATGACGTCTGCGACTCTTCCCGGTTTGAATAATTGGTTGCCATCGCCCGTTATCGCCGTCCGTGCATCTGTCGCTGGCCTCGGAAGCCAATGATGAGTGCCGCAACGATGGTGGAAAAGAGCAACAGCACGAGAACCATCACCATGCCGGGCAGCTCAAACCACTGCTCACCGCCAAGAAAGTCGTCCACGCTGCTCCAGATCGCAGGCGTTAGAACCATCGCAAACACAGCGATCGTCAGCAGGACAACCGCCATATTCCGGCGACTGCGCCGCCGCTGCTCGCGCAATTCAGCCGCAGCCAGCATCACGGCACGCCGCGTCCGCTGAACCACCTTCATGTCGGCGGCGGCATTCATGCCCGCCAGCATTTCGATGATCTGTGGATCTGCATTCCGCCAATCAGCTTGTGGATTTGTAAGGGGTCCCGGCTGCTTCACAAAGCCTCCTGTTGCCGGGTCATCGCTTCAAGCCGTGGCTTCAGCGCAGCCAGCCCGCGATACAAACGCGATTTCACCGTGGACAACGGAGCTGCCGTTACATGGGCGATCTCATCGAGCGAAAGCTCCTCGTGAAAACGCAGGACTAGCACTTCGCGGTGAAGCGGATCGAGAGTCAAGAGCAGCTTGGCCACAAGCTGGCCATTTTCATATCCCTGGTAAAGCTCAAACGGATTCGGCCCGTTGCTGGGCACCTCGAATGCGCGCTCATCTTCGGCGTTCTCGCACAATTCGTCGAGGCTCACCATTGTCCGTTTGCGCCGCATATCGATGACGAGATTGCGCGCGATGGTAAAGAGCCAGGTATCGAAGCGGGCGTTGCCGTTGTATTGCGCACCGCGCATCAGCACCCGCATCCACGTTTCCTGAAAGAGATCTTCCGCGACTTCGCGGTTGCCCGTCAGATACAGCAGGTAGCGCAGCAGTCGATGCTGATACTGCACGATCAACTCGTCAAGCAGGCCTTCATCGTGTCGCTTCAGTCCTTGCGCGATCAGGACATTCTCCTGTCGCGACTGTGCCGTCAATGAGATGGAGGCTGTGCTCATACTAGGTTGAGAGACGGACTCTGAACCGCCAAAGACTCTCTTGGAGAGAAAATTCTGCACTTTTTCAATCGGACTCATAGCAAATTCCCGGCGGCGGATGAGAGCACGTGGCGCAACTTTAGGAGCGATCCGCTAACACTCTTATTATCCGGCACATAGATACGATGCCGCAAGAGATACACTAGACTCAATGGAAGTTCTTTACGGGCTGCATCCGGTGGAGGAGGCTCTGCGCGCCGGAAGCCGCCAGTTCGACCACGTCTGCGTCGCCCGCGAGCGGCATGACCAGCGCCTGCAGCGTATCATCGACGCCTGCCGCGAATCCGGCGTCCGCCTCCGCTTCGAGCCGCGTGACCACCTCACCAAACTTGCCAAAACTCCCGGGCACCAGGGCGTGGTCGCCGTCGTCCGGGCCAAAGCTACGCTTGAGCTGGAAGATCTTCTCGACGGCCTCGCAGGGAAGTCGCGCCTGCTGCTGGCTCTCGATGGCGTGGAAGACCCGCAAAATCTGGGTGCGCTTCTGCGCACAGCCGATGGGGCCGGGGCTGACGGCGTCATCCTCACCGAACGCCGTTCCGCGCCTCTGAGCCCGGTCGCCATCAAGGCTTCAGCCGGAGCAGCCGAGCACGTGCCCATCGCCCGCGTCGTAAACCTGAGCCGGGCGCTTGAGCAGCTCAAGGAGCACGACCTCTGGTGCGTTGGGCTCGACGAGCGCGGAACGATGTCTTACGAGGAATTCGATTTCACGTCTAACTGTGTGCTGGTTCTGGGACGGGAGGGTGCAGGCCTGCACGATCTGGTGCGGCGGCACTGCGATCACCTGCTGCGCATTCCCATGGCGGGCAATGTGGCGTCGCTGAACGTGTCAGTGGCAGGGGCCGTGGTCCTGTATGAAGCCGCCCGGCAACGGCGCGAAGCAAAGGCCGAGCCGAAGGTTATAGCCCCTGCAAAAAAGAAAGAGCAAAAAGGTTTAGGTTCATGAAGGTAGTAACGCCGCTTCTGGCGGCAGTTGTATGCAGTGCCGTTGTCTTCGCGCAGCAGGCTCCCAGTTCACAAACTCAGGCGAAGCCAGCCGCAACGCAGGAACAGGCGCAGCCCACGTCTCAGGACGATCAGCTGCCGCCCCCGCGCGGCAAGGTCTTGTTCTCGCGCTCGTCGAAAGACGCTCAGCAGCCTGAGGCGAAAGAGGCGGAATCGGCAAATGCGAAGGTGAGTGACACAGAGCGTTCAGCGGTAACTTTCACCGCCTACGATCTCGACGTGCATCTGCAACTCAAGGAGCAGGGAATCGCCGTCCGCGCGAGAGTGACGGTTCGCAACGACGGTAGCCAGGCACTCACTCAGCTTCCGCTGCAGCTCTCGTCATCCCTCAAGTTTGAAAGCATCAGCATCGAGGGCCAGAAGCTCGCCTTCAGCCAGCAGATCATCAACAGCGATGCCGACCATACGGGCCAGCTGCGTGAAGTTGTTGTAGTCTTGCCGAAGCCGCTCGCTCCCCAATCAGAGCAGTCGCTCAATGTCGTATATAGCGGCGCGATTCCAGCCTCGACCAAGAGACTCGAAGACATAGGCACGCCAGCCGACCTTGCGCAACAGTCTGACTGGGATGAAATCTCTGAGGACTTCACCGGGCTGCGCGGTTTTGGCGACGTGGTCTGGTATCCGGTATCGTCTGTGCCGCAAGCTTTGGGCGAGGGCGCAAAGCTTTTCACCGAGATTGGGCGTCAGAAGCTGCGCTCGCAGAACGCGCAGGTTTCGATGCGGGTAACTGCCGAGTACATCGGAACGGCTCCGAATTCCGCGGTCATCGATGGCCACTTCATCGCCGTTCAGGCTCCCGCGGTCACGCCTACGGCGTCCTTCCCTGGCGTCGTCACATTTTCACTACCGGCAACACGCCTCGGTTTTGGCACACTCGACCTCTTTCTTGCCACCCGCATTACGCATGAAGCGAATGGCATACGTGTTCTCGCCGCCGACTATGACGAACCGAACGTGCAGGGCTATCTGACTGCGGCCACCATGGTGCAACCGCTCATCGAGCAGTGGCTCGGCAGCAAGCCGAAAGAGCCTCTTACCATCTTCGACCTGCCCGATAAGCACGCCGCCGCCTTTGAGCAGGGAGCCGTGACCGCTACCGGTCTGCAGGCGCTTGAGCCGCAGGATCTGGCCAACGCGCTAAGCCACGGCATGGCGCATGCGTATTTCGAATCTCCGCGTCAGTGGCTGAATGAAGGTGTGGCGAATTTTCTGGGCACGCTCTGGATCGAGCAGACCAAAGGCCGCGATGCCGCGCTCGAACATCTCGAAGCATCGCGCGGTGCACTGGCGGTAGGCGAGCCTTCAAGCCCTGGCGAGGGCTCGGGGCAACCCCTGATCGAGGCAGCCGATGCTGTCTACTACCGCAACAAATCCACCTATGTGCTTTGGATGCTCCGCGATCTGGCTGGAGACAAAGCTCTCGCGGCAGCCCTGCGCGCCTACGACCCAAAGCAGGACACAGCACCCGAATACTTCGAGCATTTGGTCGAGCAGGCCAGCGGCAAGGATTTGAAGTGGTTCTTCGACGATTGGGTCTATCACGACAAAGGACTACCCGATCTATCCATCGCCGCCATTTACCCGGCAACGTCATCGCAATCGGGGCAGTATATCGTGGCCATCGACCTCGCGAACGACGGCTACGCCGCAGCAGAGGTGCCGGTTACGGTGCGCTCGCAGGCGTCAACGCAAACGGTGCGTGTGCAGATTCCCGCGCGTTCCAAAGTGACGCACCGCATGCTCGTTCAGGGATTGCCAACCGAGGTGATCGTAAACGATGGCGTCGTGCCGGAGCTGCAGGCCAGTGTTCACCGGCACGACATCAATATGACGGATGGCAAGCAGTAAGCTGCTTGCCCCGGTGTGTTAATTCGCGTTCAGTGAAGCCATGTCGATCACGAAGCGATAGCGCACATCGCTTTTCAGCACGCGCTCATAGGCTTCGTTGACCTTCTGGATCGGGATCACTTCGATATCGCTGACGATGTTGTGCTTTCCGCAGAAGTCGAGCATCTCCTGCGTCTCGGGGATGCCGCCGATTGCGGAGCCTGCCAGGCTGCGGCGTCCAAGCACGAGTGCAAACTGAGCAATCGACGCCGGTTTGTCCGGAAGACCGACAACAACCAGCGATCCATCCACCTTCAGCAGTTCGAGGTACGGGTTCAGATCCATATCCGAACCGACCGTGTTGATGATGAGATCAAACGACCGTGCAAGCTTTTCAAACGTTTTCGGATCAGATGTCGCGTAGTAGTGATCAGCGCCCAACCGTTTGCCGTCTTCCTGCTTACGCAGCGACTGGCTCAGGACCGTCACTTCAGCCCCGAGAGCGTGTGCAAGCTTCACGCCCATGTGCCCAAGTCCGCCCAGGCCTACAATCGCGACTTTCTTTCCAGGTCCCGCATTCCAATGTTTGAGAGGGGAATACAGCGTGATACCTGCGCAGAGAAGCGGCGCAACGCCATCCAGCGGAAGATTGTCCGGCAAGCGCAGAACATAGTTTTCATCGGTCACAATCTTGTTGGAGTAGCCGCCGAAGGTCGGCTCGCCGTCCTTCTCCTTGGCGTTATAGGTCCAGACAGCGCCGACCGCGCAATACTGCTCCAGACCCTCTTTGCATTGCTCACAAGTGCGACACGAATCGACGAAACAGCCGATACCGACCTTGTCGCCGACCTTGAACTTCGTAACCTTGCTGCCAACACCAGTGACAATTCCGGCAATCTCATGGCCCGGCACCATGGGGAAGATTGCGCCGCCCCACTCGTCGCGCGCCTGATGAATATCGGAATGGCAGATGCCACAATATTTAATCTCAATGGCTACATCGTGTTCGCGCTGCTCGCGGCGCTCAAAAGAATAAGGCTGAAGTGGAGCCTTGGCGACGGCAGCGGCATAACCCTTTGCATTCGGCATGTTTTATGTCTCTTTCCAGGTAAAAATTTTTCAGGGGATTGATTGTCTAAGAACGAAAATGGCGCCCACGGCGCCGAAATTATGACTAATTTACAGATGATCCATCGGGGCAGATGGATGCGAAATCAGCCCTGGACAGAGACGCCGGAAAAGGAGAGAACAACAAGTCCGCGGACAGGCTGGCCAAAGAAGCGCGCCGGCTCAAAGACGCTGAAGAGCAACTGGTTCTCGACCTGGGAGCGCGTATGGGCGTCATTGGGACCGGAGACAATCTCGTAGTCATACACACGGCCGTTGCCGTTGACATAGGCCTCAACCACAACCGGGTTGTCGCGATCGCCGATCGCAGACGTGGCAGCCGCCATATTCGAATAGAGATAATGCGGACCCGAGGCATCGCCGAGCGGCTGATCGCCTGCCGAAGCCGGTTCAGGAGCGGCGACTGCGCCTACCAGCAGGCCGACGGTACCGATCAACAGAATAGCGCTGGCGAAGCCTGCCGACGCCTGTAGCAGAAAAGGGGCAACTGTGTTCTGCCAGCGCACCTGCCACCGCGCCAGATTCCGTTTCGGCGAGTTTGTCTTCTCCTGCGAAATCGCGACACGCAGACGCAGTGCCAGGTCGGCGGGAGCCTTCGCCGGACCGAGATCGGCAAGCATCCGCTGCGCACTGCGCCAGCGGTCGAACTCAACGGAGCACTTTCTGCACGACCCCAGATGTGCAGCCACGCCCTGCATGGCAATTCCGGTCAGCGCCCCGTCAAGGTATTCCGAGAACTGAGCGCGAATGCTGCTGCATTTGCTCATTGGGCCTCCTTTGCAACGCAGGCAACCGCAGATACAGGCCGCCGTGCGGCGCCAGCCGGGCGCTTGGCGGCAGCTTCAGCAAATGGGGCAAGCCGAGCTTTGATCGTGGCGCGGCCGCGCATCAGGCGCGACTTCACTGTGCCAAGCTGAACATTCAGAATCTCGGCGATCTCTTCGTAGGCCAGTCCTTCGATGTCACGCAGGATCAGGACAGTGCGGAACGGCTCAGAGATTTCCCGCAGCTCCGCTTCCACGCGGGCGCGGATTTCCGCATGCGCGGCAAGATCAAAGGGCGACTCATTCAAGTCGACCAGAGTGTCTTTAATACAGAGCGGCTGGCCATCCGCTGAGTGGCCGGTTTCGGCCTCGATGGTAACTTCCTGACGGCAATGGCGCGACCACCAGCGGCGCCGGTTCGAAGCCTCGTGTAGCGCAATGCGGTACATCCACGTGCGTAGGCTCGATTCGCCATGAAAACCACCAACGCCGCGAAATACTTTGATGAAAACATCCTGCGTCACATCGGCGGCATCGGCAGGGTTCTGCAGCATGCGTGCGATGACGCTATAGATCGGCTGGTGATAAGTCGAGATCAGCCACGCAAAGGCCTCTTCAGAGCCCGCTTTGAGCTCCGCAACGACATCCGCCTCGTCAGGCCGGATTACTACAACGCCTGCCAGATTTCCCACTACTGTTCCTGCTTGCACCTCTCGGTATCCTCCTACAGTAACAAATAGTCTGGGATTCTGGCATCTCCCACACCACAGCAGCGAGCACGTACTGATACGACCGCCTGTCGGAGGCCCATTTCAGGTCTGCAATCAAGCCGCCGGCGGCCGAGTGTCTCGCTCACTCTGCCTGCTTAGACACCGGGTAGGGCGGTTTGGGTTCCTGGAAAAAAACAGCGAAGAACCGACCAGCTGGTAAAGCGGTTAGCTAAAGGCCGGTCAGCCGATAAAGCGGTCAGCGAGTCCAGCGCGGCCTTCGGCGCAAGCAAGTCCGGTCAGCCCTACTGGATATCTCTTCAACGACTTGTCATCCTGAGCGAAGCGAAGGATCTGCTTTTTGGGGGTTATGGCAATATGCTCGGCGCTAAGAAGCTGACTTGCTGACTCGCTCGGCGCCGAAGGCCCGCTAACCGCTTCTTAGCTGACCGCATTACCAGCTGAAACCGGCAACTCCAGCTGCTCTGAATCAGCAAACGGCTCAAAGTGCGCCCGGCAGCGCGCTTCGTACAGCCCCGCTGCGCCCACCACCACCAGCTCTTGGCTACCCCCCAGTCGCTGCGTATGAATCGCCGGAGCACCGCAACGCATGCAGACAGCCGAGAGCTTTACCACCTCATCCGCCACCGCCATCAGGTCCGGAATGGGCCGAAATGGTTCCCCGG
Source organism: Alloacidobacterium dinghuense (assembly GCF_014274465.1). Classification (NCBI taxonomy): domain Bacteria; kingdom Pseudomonadati; phylum Acidobacteriota; class Terriglobia; order Terriglobales; family Acidobacteriaceae; genus Alloacidobacterium; species Alloacidobacterium dinghuense. Next base: position 1,158,459 of record NZ_CP060394.1, read on the forward strand.
CAAAGGTCGTATCCAGCCCTGCAATCAAAACGCGCTTGCCCAGATGCATCAGCTCCAGTGACAGGGGCAACAGGCTCTCATCGAAGAACTGCGCTTCATCGATGCCGATCACCTCCACCTGATCGATCTGCGCGAACAAGACTTCCCGCAGCCGCTCAACGTCGGCAACCACGCAGGCGTCATGCGTCTGTGCGCTGTGTGAGGCAATCGCTGTCTTGTGATAGCGGAGATCGATATCCGGCTTGAAACAGACAATGCGCTGCCTTGCAATCTTTGCCCGCTTTAGCCGCCGGATCAGCTCTTCGGATTTTCCGGAAAACATCGGTCCGGTGATGACTTCAATGCGTCCCGGCTGCACTGCCGGTGTCCCTGGCACCATCATTCAGCAGTCACCTTTGCGTGGGCGGCCTCGTGAATGGCAAGCAGCGTCTCCAGCAATCCGTGAAGGTACTTCAGATCGAGCGCGTTGGCTCCATCCGACTTTGCCTCTGCCGGATTGTCATGCACTTCAAGAAAGATGCCATCTACACCGGCGGCAACCGCCGCGCGTGTAAGCACCGGAATAAACTCCGGCTGTCCTCCGGAAACGCCGTTCGCAGCGGAAGGTGTCTGTACCGAGTGCGTACCGTCGAAGACGACAGGCGCAAGCTTCCGCATGATGGGAAGAGAACGCATGTCTACGACGAGATTGTTGTACCCGAAGCTTGCGCCGCGCTCGGTCAGGAAGAAGCGGTTGTTGCCCGTCGTCTGCAGCTTGCCAACGGTGTGCTTCATGTCCCAGGGCGCCACAAACTGGCCCTTCTTCACGTTGACGGCACGGCCCGTGCGGCCGGCGGCCAGAATCAGATCCGTCTGGCGGCAGAGAAACGCCGGAATCTGCAGCACGTCCGCGCCTTCAGCGGCAATTTCGCAATGCCCGGGCTCATGGACATCGGTCAGGACTGGGAGCCCAGTGGCTTCAGCCAGACGGCGCAGGATCGCCGTGCCTTCTTTCAGGCCGGGACCGCGAAAGCTCTCGACGGATGTTCGGTTGGCCTTGTCGTAAGAAGCTTTGAAGATATAGGGGACACCAAGACCAGACGTGATGCGCTGGATGGCATCCGCCATTTTGCGCACATGCGCTTCGCTTTCAATGACGCAGGGCCCGGCGATCAGAAACAGCTTGCCAGAGCCGACATGTACGTTACCAACTTCGAATTCGTGACTCACATTCTTGATTGAATCACAAGAAAAGGCCCGCCGGTGAGGGCGGGCCCAGATCACAAAGGTAGTCGCGAAGCTGAGGAAAAATCAGCTAGCTGCCAGCCGTTGCCGACACTGCCTGCGTTGAGTGGTTGCCGTGCGGAATCGCCGCCGCGCAAGTCGGCTGCCCAGCCGACAGATACGGCGAGTTCTGATTCGCGGTCAGCGCGCCTGTATTCGGGTTCAATTCCATACCGGTAACGGTGTTATCGATGAAGTTGGCTGTGTAGATGAAGCGCCCAAGCCCCGGTTCCACAAGCACGCAGGAGGGACCCGCACCTGTCGCGTAAGCACTGGCTCCTGCCACTGCCGATGGCGTACCCGTGGACTGGTTGATGGCATAAGCATTGATATCTGAAGCGTTGTAGTTGGCGACGTAAATGTAAAAGCCGCGTGGATCCACAGTGATAGCCACTGGGAAGGTGTCAGTTTTCACTGGCGGGTTCTGGCTTGCATTCAAGATGCCCGTCGAAAGGATGGTGTAGGTAATCAGCTGGTTCTGGCGGCTGTCCGTCACGTAGAGGAAGCGGTTGGTTGGGTCGCTGGCAATCGACGATGGCGCCGTGCCCGTTGGATACGTGGTCACAGGGGACAAGGTGCCGCTGGAATTGACGTCGAACGCATCCACCACACCCAGCGTGCTGGTTGCTGAAGGCAGCCCATCCTGCGCGGCGACAAACACCGAATTGCCGTTGGCCAGCGCGTTCACACCCGTCGGTTGGAACCCGATCGGCACATACGTGGCGGTCTGCGTCACGTTGTTCGCATCGACGAAGGTCTGCTGCACCGGCGCGCAACCGCTGCCGCCGATATTGCCTGTCGTTTTATCCACCGGATACACGATTAGAGCACCCGGCCCTGGGTTAGCGCTGCTGTAAACCGGGCCCCCCGGAGTCGTCGGTGAGAAGAAGTCGACGACGTAAAGCAGCGTCTCACTGGCGTTCATCGTCAGCGCCACAGGCTCTGAGCCTGGAGTATTGCAGGTCTGCTGCTGATAAATCTTGCCATCCGTGCCGATCGCGAATTCGACGATGCTGTTGTCGTCCTTGTTGATCACATACAGGTACTTGCCATCGGGCGAGGTAATGGTGCCCACCGGATTTCTTCCGCCCGAAGGATACGGCGAGTCCTGAATCTGGGTGAGTGCACCCGACTCGGAGTCGACCTTGTAAACGCTGATCTGGCCTGGATTGTTCTTTGAGGCGGTGACGTAAACGAAGTCAACCGTGTTGCTGGGGCTGCAGGACGTAAGACCGAGACCCAGTCCTAGAATTGTTGCGGTGGCCAGTAGCGTCCGGCCCGATTTCCTCAACTTCATGCGCTTCCTTCATCCTGTCCGTCGTGGTACAGGCTTCTTTTTATAAGGGAATGTTCCCTTGCATTGTAAAAGTTCGGGCCGCTTTCGGCTATATAAGGGCGGCCTCTGCTGAGCAGCGCGCCCGTGTTCCCGCGGGCAACGCTGCAAAGCAGGTTATCTCTCCGGTTAGGTCGTGCGTCCGCTGACAGCGCACCACGTTGGATTGCCGACCGCATTGAACGTCGAACCTCTGCGCAACAGCGTCAAACTGCCTGAGTTCGGATCGAGAATGCGTCCGGTGATCTGGCTGTCGTTGAAGCTTGTCGTGTAGATGTACTGGTTCGAGGTGTCTTCAAAGATGCAGTTCACGCCGGAGCCCGAGCCGAATGGCTCACCGGCAATGTGCTGCAGCGTGCCGTTGGTCGGGTCAATCGTCCATCCGGTGATCTGGCTGATTGGGTTCACAATGCCGCTCGTCGGCCCGGCATTCACCACAAACAGATATTTGCTCCTGCTGTCCACAACCAGCGAAACCGGATTCGAGGCAGTCGCGTCATTTGCCACTGCTCCATTCGTCAGCGCCTGCAAAGAACCATTCGTGCCGGCAGTGAAGGGAAGTATCTCGCCCGAGCCGCTGTTGGCTGCGGCGTCCAGAACGTAAATGTACTTGCTGCCGCTGAGGGTCGATCCCTGCGCCGTGCTGATGGCCGACATCCCCTGCGTGCCCATCACCAGCGGAGCGTTCTGCGTGAGCGTCAGCTGGCCGGTGCTCGCGTTCAACTGATATGGAAACACGGTCTGCACGTCGTTGTTCGTCTTGCTGCCCGCATCCGCGGTGAAGATGAAGCCCGAGGCAACGGTGAAGTCAACAGGAGAGCACCCAAGCGGGAAGTAGGTCAGCTGTGTGCCGTTCCCATTCTGCTGCTGCTGGTTGGTAATGATCGAGAGCCGGCCCGTATTCGGATCGATGTTGAACGCGGTAATATCGCCGGTCGGATAGAATCGTCCATCAGAACCTTGGCAGGGATACTCGGCGCTGTAGCTGGTCTGCGGCGTCACTGCGCCATTCGTGACCGGCGCGTAGCTATCCAGCACAAACAGGAACTTGCCCGTGGTGTCAGGGAGGAAGCGGATCGAGTTTGTGCCCTGGCTGGTGTAGCTGGCCTGGAAGGCAAGAGTGCCGTTGCCGCCAACGCTGAAGAGCGAAATGTTCGCGCCCGTATAAGTAATGTTGCCGCTCGCGTCAACCTGCTGCGCTCCCTCATTCAGGACGTAGAGATAACGGCCTCCGCTAAGGACGAAGGTGCGAATAGGGTTGGTGCCGCCCGAGCCGAAAGGCGATCCGGGTGCATTCGTCAGCGCACCAGTTTCACTACTTTCCTTAAATGAACCGATCTGGTTGTACTGGGTTCCAACGGTAAAGACATACGCCACTGTGAAATCATTCATGCACGAGGTGGCGCCGAACATCAGAACAAGGGAAACCACCGCAGCCAAAGAGATCTGGCCAATTTTTTTAAACTTCATGCGCTTCCTTCATCCTGGCCACAAAGGATGGCGCAGGCAACTGGGTCGGGAGAGGGCTCCCGTTTGCATTGTAAAACAGGCAAAGGTCTTGAGGCGTGCAGGTCTCGCATTTGACACCGCTTATGCAAACGAAACCTGTCATGTTTGTGCTGTTCTTCAGACTTTTTAGGATTTGAAACAGTGAGCACGGGCCCAGAAAATTTTCTGAGCCCGTGCCCTGTCTTTGGCTACCAGACGCGGCAGGAATTGTCAGGCATCATCGGCTGGCCTTTGTGGCAGCCAAAGGCTTTACCGAATTCATCGAAGTTCTGCACCACGCCGTTTACGCGAAACTGTCCCGGCGAATGCGGATCTGTCTTCGCGGACTGGCGTTGCACTTCATCGGTGCGGTTTTCACACCACACCTGCGCAAACGAAATGAAAAAGCGCTGCGGTGAAGTGTAGTCGTCGATCTTCTTGTCCGGACTCGTGTGTTCGGAAGCCAGCGTGCTCAGCAGCGCCTGATACGCAATGCGAATGCCACCGTTGTCAGCGGTATTCTCGCCGAGCGTCAGCCTGCCGTTCAGATGCGTTCCTGCAACCGGCTCGAAGCCGCTGTACTCCTTCACTTCGCAGTCCGTGCGCGCTTCGAATTCCTTCTGATCGGTCGGCGTCCACCATTGCTTCACATTGCCCTTTGCGTCAAACTTGCTACCCTGGTCGTCGAAGCCGTGCGTCATCTCATGGCCGATGACCACGCCAATGCCACCAAAGTTCACAGCCGGATCCTTGGTGTTGTCAAAGAATGGCGGCTGCAGAATGCCGGCAGGGAAGTTGATATCGTTCAATCCGTCGTTGTAGTACGCATTGACGGTCGGCGGAGTCATCGTCCATTCCTTCTCGTCCACTGGCTTGCCAAGATGATGGACTTCCCAGTCCCAGTGGAAGGCTGCCGCTCGCCGCAGATTGCCAATAGGATCCTCGCGCTTTACTTCGAGTTTCGAGTAATCGCGCCAGTGATCCGGGTAGCCAATCTTCTGCCGGAAAGCATCCAGCTTGACCTCAGCCTGTTTCCTCGTCTCCTCGCTCATCCAGGGCAGCGACTGTATATCCTGCGCCAGCGCAACCTTCAGAGCGGCTACAAGCTTCTCCATATTCTCTTTCGCGGATGGAGGAAAGTTTTCCTTCACCCAGTCCTGCCCCACGGCTTCGCCCATCGTGCGATCCGTGAGTGCCGTGCAGCGCTTCCATCGCGCTGTCTGCTCGGCCTGACCTTGCAGCGTCTTCTGGAAGAAGTCGAAATTCGCGTCATCGAAATTGCTTGAGAGCCATGGCGCGAAGGTGTTGACGGTGCGGAAGCGCAGGTAGCTCTTGATGTTGTCGAGACTCTGGCCGGCAATCACTGTGTTCAGCGTCTTGAAGTATTCCGGCGTGGCCACGTTCAGGGTGTCAAAGTGGGGAGCGTCCAGCGCGCCGATGTACGCTGTCCAGTCAAAGTCCGGCGTGAGCGAATCCAGTTCGGCGAGCTTCATGATGTGGTACACGTTGTCAGGATTGCGCAGCTCGACGCGCGGCATCGAACCCTTCGCCAGAGCCGTCTCGATTTCGATCACGCTTTTCGCCTCGGCCGCGGCCTTATCGTCGGAATCGCCGATGAGCTTGAACATCTGCACCACGTAGTCGTGATACTGTCCGCGAATCTTCGTCATGTGCGGATTGTCTTCAAGGTAATAGTCGCGGTCCGGGAGAGACAGCCCACCCTGCGCCGTGTCGGCGATCTGTTTGCTCGAATCCTTCTGGTCCTGTTCCACGCCAAACCGCATGAACGCAGGCACGCCGGCGTCCGTCTGCATGTGCGCCAGCAGCAGGCCAAGCTGTTTCTTGTCGGTCAGGCTGTCGATGTGCGCCAGGATCGGCTGAATGGGCTTGTCGCCAAGCTGGTTCGCTACATCGGTATTCATGCAGGCGGCATAGAAGTCGCCGTATTTCTGCTGCAGCGGAGTCTGCGGCGCATCGGCGGCCTTTTTCAGATCGAGATAGAGCAGATAGCGGTTATATTCGGACAGCTGGTTGAAGCGTCCCCAACGCACCTGGTCGCCGGGAATAGGATTGGCCTTCCGCCAGTTCCCGCAGGCGTATTGAAAGAAATCGGTGCAGGGATCGGCTGTCTTGTCGATCGCCGAAAGATCGAAGCTGTGTGGCGCCATAGGTGCAACAGGAGCGCTGCCAGATGGTTGGTCTGCCGCAGCGATAGTCGAATTTTGCGCGATGGCGAATCCGGTGCAGAGCAAGAGCACCGAAGCAAGGCGAAGCGATTGCATAGTGAGTCCTCGAAAACGCAGGCCACACCTCTGCGTGCGTGATAGGGTGCTGGCCGGAAGTACCACAGCGGCATGAGCGGTGGTTGCACAAAGCCTAACACGCGAGGGCAGCTAAGAGGCGGCTGGCTGCAAAGCGGTCAGCGAAAGTCCATTCAGCCAGGAAGCGGTCAGCAAATCAGCCCGCCGGTTTTTCTCGGGATGAGCAGGTGCGGCCTATAGGCAGGAACAGAGATATCGGGTGACGTTACGGGATACCAAGGTGAGAAATATCTGACCGTGAAGTCTTTCCATTGACGGCTTCTCAGCTGATCGTAGTATTGCTGACCGGACTTTAGCTGACCGCTTCTAGCTGTCTTCAGAAAATCTTCAGATGAATCGTCAGATACTTCTTCGGATTCTGGCGGATGGCAGTCATAAGATTATTCGTATTCTGAATCATCTCGTCCGTGTGGTTGTAGAGGTCTTTGTTCACCATTAGCTGGCCGATCGTGCCCTCGCCATTGTCGATCCGGTTCAGAATCGAATCGAGCTTGGTGACCGTGTCATTCAGCTTGTGTGCAAAATTCGGATCCTTGGCCAGAATCCCGATCGAGCCCTTCCCGGCGTTGATGTCCTTCAGCAATCCGTTCAGATTCTGCGTCGCCTCGCGGAAATTGTTATAGAGCGTCTCATCTTTGATCAGCTTCCCGATGGTGCCATTGCCGCTGTCGATCTGGTTGGCGACGTCTTCCAACTTTGCCACAGTATCATTGGCGCGGTTGTATAGTGTGTCATCGGCAATGAGCTTCCCGATGGATCCCTTACCATTACCCACCTGATCCACCAGGCTCTGAATCTCATTCAGTGCAGAAATGGCCCGGTTATACAGGGTTGGATCGTTGATCAGCATGCCGATCGAGCCTTTCCCGCTGTTCAGGGAATCGACCAGATTGTCGACTTTCGCAAGAATCGTGTTCAGTTGCTCAATCGTTCCCTGGCTCGATTTGATGACATCTGTCAGGTTCGGCGTCTCGGTGGTCTGCAGCTCAGCCCCATCCTTGATTTCAGGGCCGGTGGCAAACTTGCTGTTGATATCCACAACCGTGTCGCCAAGAACGCCGATCGTTTCCAGACTCGTCTTCGAGTCGGTGTGCAGTGCCGGTTGATTTTTCTTGCCGATGCGCATCGTAACTTCGACCGGAGTAAGCTTGCGCTCCGGCACAATGCGAACGCTCGTGACGGTGCCGATGGTAACGCCCTCAAGATTGACGGGTGCCCCAACCTTCAATCCGGCTGAATTCTCGAAATAGGAGTGAGCCGTAATCTTCCCTGCCAGAAAGCCACCTGTGCTGCCCGACATGAGGAATACCAGTGCGGTGAGCGCAGCGAGCGCTACAAGCACCAGCACGCCGACTTTCAGTTGTGACCACTGGACTTCCTGCTGGCTCGGCACAGCCCTCCTCGTTTATCCCCGGAAATTCACAAACTCTGCATCTGCGACTTGAGCATATCAAACACGGCTATGGCGTCGACGGCTCTCGTTTTGATGAAGGCAGTTGGCCAGCCGTTGCAAAACGATACAAGTCACTATCTTACCGCGTCGTTTTCAAGATGGACCGAAGCTATGGCCAGCGTCGCCGTATGGGTGAGCGAAAGTGACACATGCGTCACTCCGAGACGATTCGCGAACTCCAGCGCCCGCCCGCTCAAATGCAATGTAGGACGATGCCCCGGTTGCCGCAGTACCTCCAGCTCTTTCCACGTAATTCCGTGCTGAATGCCGGTTCCAAGGGCCTTCGCTCCTGCCTCCTTCGCCGCAAAACGCGCGGCAAAGCTCTCGGCAAAGTTCTTTTTGCGGCGGCAAAAGTCAATTTCTCCCTGGGTAAAAATCTTTTCCAGAAAACGGTCGCCAAAGCGGGTAATGGACTGTGCAATTCGCTCGATTTCCACAGCGTCGATTCCGGTGCCAACAAGCATGAGCAGAAATTTCCTCCCTGCAAGTTAGCACAAGCGGTTACCGAACCACACCAAAGAGTGCTCAAGGTAACGATGAAGATTCCAGCCTTCTCGTCCGATCATGGTAGGTGTGTTAGAGGCAGATGAACTCGTAGAGTGGGACCTCAGGCTGACGGCAACCTGCGCCGACGACCCGCAGCGACTCTTGCGCTTCCTCACCGGCGCCGTGCTCGCCTGCGGCGGGTGGGTACTATCGCGCAGCCTGCCCGGCTCAGATACCGCGGAGATCAGCTTTGAGTTTGCCCGCGGCGTCAGCCTGGAAATCTACAGTATGCTCATCGCCAGCGGCCTCGAACTGAGTCGCGACGCCCACATCAGCCTGACCGAGCTGTGCCAGTGCACCAAGAATCTGCTCGCCACCAAAGGCTTTGACGTAGCCCGCATTCGCCTGTTCGTTTACGCTGCTCCGTTGGGTAGCAAGGAAGCAAACGACAACCAGCCGCAAGCCGGAAGAAGGTAAAGGCGCTTCCTCAGAGAAGATGGTAAGGCCGCGTCCCTTAGTGATGTCATCCTGAGCGGAGCGCGAAGCGCGTAGTCGAAGGACCTGCGGGTTTTCACTCAGATCAAGAATTCGGGTGCCCCATTCTTTGCGGAGCAAAGGGTGGGAGAGCAAAAAGCAGATTGAGCCGTCATTCTGACGACCAACGGGAGGAAGAATCCATGCGACGAAAATCCAGCCGCAAATCCAGAGGTTGTTATTCCGGGTTCGACAGTTTGCCCGGAGTCAAAACTACCCTAGCAATTACCCAGCCTCGACCAGCCCATACCTCCGCTGCCACGCCTCGCGCAATCGAGTACGAACCAGCTTCTTCTCCTCATCCGTCCCTTCAGGACTCTCTACAAAACGAGCCGCCTCGGCCTTGGCCAACTCCAGCAACTCCCGATCACGCACCAGATTCGCCACGCGAAAATCCGGCAGCCCAGCCTGCCGCGTCCCAAAAAACTCCCCCGGCCCGCGTAATTGCAAATCCAGCTCGGCCAGCTCAAACCCATTCTGCGTGCTCACCATTGCCGCCAGCCGCTCCTCGGCCTGCGGAGACACCTTGCCACCCGTCATCAATACGCAATACGACTTCGCCGCCCCGCGCCCGACGCGCCCGCGCAGCTGATGCATCTGCGCCAACCCAAACCGCTCCGCATGCTCGATTACCATGAGGGTCGCATTCGGCACATCCACGCCCACTTCGATCACCGTGGTAGAAATCAACACATCGATCTCGCCGCGCTGAAAGCGCCGCATCACAATTTCTTTCTCGTCCGAATCCAGTCGTCCATGCAGCAAGCCCAGCCGCAACCCAGCCAACGCACCCGCCTTCAGCGATTCGTACATCTCAGTCGCGGCTTTGAGCGTTGGCTTCTCAAATAAAGCTGGCGTTTTCGCTTTCTTCGCTGATTTCTTAGGCTCCTCTTCAGCCTCAGGAGGAGCAAAATCCAGCTCCGGCTGATCGTCCCGGGCACCCTCGATCACCGGATACACCACATAAGCCTGATGCCCACGTCCCACCTGCTCGCGCACAAACTTCCAAACCTCATCCGCGCGCTCATCCGAAACCTGCCGCGTCACAATCGGCGTGCGTCCCGGCGGAAGCTCATCGAGCACGCTCAAATCCAGATCGCCATACAACGACAGCGCCAGCGTGCGCGGAATTGGCGTCGCCGTCATTACCAGAACATCGGGCTCTCCATCACTAGGCTTCTTCATCAGCCGAAAACGCTGCAGCACACCAAACCGGTGTTGCTCATCGACAACAATCAGCCCCAGCTTCGCAAACTCGACCTTCTCCTCGATCAGCGCATGTGTGCCGATGACAACATCAGCCTCACCCTGATAAATCCTGCTCCGCGCCAGCCGCTTCACATCGTCATCGAGCGATCCGGTCAGCAGCACAATCCGATACCGCCTCGAAGACTTCTCCAGCAGCTTCTTTGCCGCCAGGTAATGCTGGACGGCCAGAATCTCCGTAGGAGCCATCAGCGCGGCCTGGTAGCCGCTTTCAATGGCTACCAGCATTGCCTGCAGAGCCACAATCGTCTTACCCGAGCCGACATCACCCTGCAGCAGCCGCCGCATCGGCGAAGGCCGCCGCATATCAGCAACAATCTCGCCCAGCGCGCTCTTCTGCGCCGACGTCGGATGGAACGGCAGAATCTCGCGGATCGCCTCGCGTACTTTCTCGGTCGTCTCAAAGGCAATCCCGACGCGCTCCTTAAAGCGCCGCCGCTTCAACTCCAATCCCAATTCAAGGTAAAACAGCTCTTCAAAAATCAGACGCCTATGCGCGACAGTCCCCGAAGCTTGCAACTGCGTCATCGGCGTTCCCGCAGGGGGGAAGTGCACACTTCGCAGCGCCTCTTCGCGATTCGGCAAATTCAATCGCTCGACCAGAGTACGCGGCAGCGTCTCCGCAACATGCCCCTCTAGCTCTCCGAGCAGGTTGTAGACAATCCGCCGAATCCACCGCGTAGTCAGCTTGTTTCCGCCCAGCGATTCATATACAGGAACAATCCGCCCAACCTCCAGCAGCTCCGATTCATCCTCGTCCGCAGTCAAAATCTCCACCTGAGGCTGAATCATCTTGAAGCCGCGCCCCGAGCGCGAAGGCTCGACCTTGCCGTAGAGCGCCAGCATCTGCCCCGGCTTGAACCTGTCTTTGAGATACGTGCCGTGAAACCACATGCACTTGAGCGAAGAGATGCCCTGCCCAACCGTCATCTCGAAGATCGGCATCGCACGCGTCCGCAGCAGCACCGTACCGCGCACCTCGCCAATCACGCTCGCCATCTCTCCCGGCTTCAGCTCACTCAAAGGCTGCGGATGCAGCCGGTCCTCATACCGAAACGGGAGGTGATACAGCAAATCCTCAACCGTCGAAACACCCTTCGCCTTCAGCGACTCGCCAATGCGAGGCCCAATGCCTTTTACAAATTGAACGTCAGTTTCCAGCCCCAGCACAAAATGGATGCTAACAGGAACGAACGTCCATGTTTCTTCGCGCCTAAAACCTCGGGTGCCCCATCCTTTCGCGTAGTTTGCGAAAGGCTGGGAGAGCAAAATGTGAGTCCGCCGTGAAAGGGTAGAAGCACCGGCCTTTCAGGTCGGTGAATAAGCTGAGAATTCAAGAGGGGCTTTAGCCCCGGGCCGGGTGCCCCATCCTTTGCGTAGCAAAGGGTGGGAGAGCACAACAGTTCGCAGCGCACGAAAGGGTAAAAGCACCAGCCCTCAGGCCGGTGAATAAGCTGAGAAATCCAAGGGGGCTTTAGCCCCGGGCATTCCTTGGTCAACAGGCTACGCTGCTACACTGTCCCCACCCCAAGGGAGAACGCATGGCCGCAGTCGTAGAACTGGACCACATCTCAAAGTCATACGAAAACAAAATCGCCGTAAAAGACTTAAGCCTACAGATCGACGCCGGAACCATGTTCGGCCTCCTCGGCCCCAACGGAGCAGGCAAGACCTCCAGCATCCGCATGATGGTCGGCATCACCATGCCCGACTCTGGCACGGTCAGTCTCCTCGGAAAGCCCTTCACCCGTGAAAGCCTGAGGCAGATCGGCTACCTGCCTGAAGAGCGCGGCCTCTACAAAAAGATGAAAGTCATGGACCAGCTCATCTTTTTAGGTGAGCTAAGGGGCCTGGACCCAGCGACGGCAAAACGGCGGGCCCACGACTGGTGCGAGCGCCTCCAGATCCTCGACGCAGCCGACAAGAAAACCGAAGAGCTATCCAAAGGCATGCAGCAGAAGATTCAGTTCATCGCCACACTTCTGCACGACCCTACGCTGATCATCATGGACGAGCCCTTCACCGGCCTCGACCCCGTCAACGCCATCCTCTTGCAGGACACGCTCGTCGACCTCAAGAAAGCCGGTAGGGCCATCCTCTTCTCCACCCACCGCATGGACCAGGTCGAGAAGCTCTGCGACGCCATCTGCCTCATCGATCGCGGCCACGCCGTGCTCTCCGGGGGCATGCGCGAAGTCAAGTCGCGCTATGAGCGCAACCGCGTCCTCATCGACTTCGAAGGCGACAGCAGTTTCCTCCAGCATCCCGCCATCGCCGAATATAAGGACTACGCCGACCACGTTGAAATCACACTCAAGCCGCACGCCGACGCGCAAAGCCTCCTCCGCGAAGCCGCGCAGAAAGCGACCATCTACAAATTCGAGCTGATGGAACCATCACTCGAAGAAATCTTCATCCGAACCGTGGGAGAAAAAATCGATGCGTGATACCTGGCTCATCGCAAAGCGTGAATACCTCGAACAGGTACGCGGCAAGGCCTTCAGGATCACGACCATCCTCATCCCCGTCATCTTCGCCGCCGTCATCGCCATCTCGTTTGTTGCTGACAAGTACTCGGGGTCCGGCAAGCACTTCACCGTCGCGGCCAACAACGCCACCTTAGCTGAAGACGTGCGCGAGCAGCTCCTCACCGACAAAGACGCCGATCTGCACGTCGATATCCTCGCTCCCGCAGCCGACACCGACCGCCAGAAGCTCGTCGACCAGGTCAGCCAGAAGCAGATCGATGGCTTCCTCTGGCTCGTCCAGGACGCGAACGGGCAGACAGCCGCCGTCTATGCCGGACGCTCCTCCGGAGACTTCTCGACCGCCTCGCGTCTCTCCGAGTCCGTGGACCACGCCATCCTCGAACAGCAGCTCACCGGCCACGGCGTCGCATCAACCGACGCCACCATGCTCACCAAGGGCGTCAAAATCAAAACCCGTCAGGTGCGCGACGGCAAAGAAGTCGACTCGAGCACCTTCGGCACCTTCATCGCCGCCTACGTCATGGCCTTCCTGCTTACCTTCACCGTCATGATGTACGGCATGAACGTAGGCCGCTCCGTCATTCAGGAAAAGACCTCGCGCATCTTTGAGGTCATGCTCTCCACCGTCGAGCCCCGCGACATGCTCGCGGGAAAACTCATCGGCATCGGAGCCGTCGGGCTCACGCAGCTCGCCATCTGGGCCGCAGCCGCCGGAATCTTCCTGAGCACCGCCCTCGCTGCCACTCTGATGACCGGCGAATTTCAGATCCACATCTCCCTCCCCGAAGTCATTCTCTTCGGCGTCTACTTCCTGCTCGGATACGCCCTCTACAGCACGCTCTTCGCCGGCCTCGCCGCCACCTGCGAAAGCGAGCAGGAACTCCAGCAGTACGCGCCGCTCGCCGCCGTCCCCGTCTGGCTCAGCTTCAGCATGATCACCTTCATCATGAGCAATCCCAACTCCTTCTGGTCGGTGGTCGTGTCTCTCTTCCCGCCCTGTGCGCCCATTGCGATGTTCCTGCGCATCGCCTCGCAGTTCCCGCCGCTCTGGCAAATCGCTGTCTCACTCATCCTGCTGCTGCTCTCAGTCGTCTTCGTCGTCTGGTTCTCATCGCGCATCTATCGCATCGGAATCCTGATGTACGGCAAACGAGCCACCCTGCCAGAAATCTTCCGCTGGCTGCGGTATTCCTAAATCTGCCTCCGGCGGCTCCCTTTGGCAAGCTCAGGGCAGGCTCTGCGCGGAAAGCGGCTCGCCGCACGGGCCTTGCCAGCGAAAGAGCGGGAGACGGCACTGCCGCCTTTCACTGAAGCACGACACTGCACCCGCCAACAATGCTGTCATCCTGACCCTGAACGAAGTGAAGAGGAAGGATCTGCTTTTTCTAAGCTGCAGCAAGAAAAAGGGCGCGCCATCCTGACGCAGTCAGGGTGGGAAAGCACGAACCCAACCCAACCAGTTATTCGATTGCCCAGTCCCTGAATGCAAAGACTTGGCATATGTAACGCAATGGAGTAAAACTTGTCTCTCAATCGTCGCCCGACATAACGCCGATGCGAGTGCCTACGAGTCGACTTAAGAAACGAAAGCAATTGCCGCTGCCCTATTAAAGTGTCGGCCGATTGCAGGCATTCTCCTGCGCTCGTCGTTAAGAGTAAAGACAACTAGCCTGTACTTCATGAATGGAGCCATGAATGGCAAATGGAACAGCACCCGGACTCGATGCTCTCCAACACATCGTCGTCTTGATGATGGAGAACCGCTCGTTTGACCACATGCTGGGCTCGCTCGGCGCCGACAATCCGCGCATCGACGGCATTCAAAATGCGATCAGCAATCCAGATACGGCAGGCGCGCAAATCAAGCCGCAGCCACTGGCGGATTTTCAGGGCCAGCTCGACCCCGACCCCGATCATCATTTTCCTGCCGTCGATCTGCAAATCTTTGGCGGAGACACGAGCGAGAACCGCACAGCGAACATGCAAGGATTCATCAAGAGCTATTTCAACCAGAGAAGAGACGTCGCGCACTCGCAGAAGATCACGTACTACTTCCCGAAAGAAAAGCTGCCCGTGCTGACGACTCTCGCGCAGGAGTTCGCCGTTTTCAATCGCTGGTTTGCATCGATCCCGGGACCGACGGTTTGCAATCGCGCGTTTGCGCATTACGGCACGTCCTTCGGGCGGGTCGACATGAATCTTTTGTATGTGAATGAACCATTCAAGAGTACCTACAGCCGCCTGATCAATGCGTCTCCGAAGCATACATCGAAGCTCTACTATTTCGACGTCGCCAGTTCCACGATTGAAATTGTCAACCTGCTCCAGAACCAGCCGGAACTCTTCGGCACTTTTGATCAGTTCATGGACGACTGCAGCAAAGGACAGCTCCCCGACTACTCCTTCATCGAGCCGAATTACAGCGACCACGACACCGATACGGGAGAGGCGGTAGCGAGCGACCAGCACCCCGACCACAACGTGCAGCAAGGGGAACTGTTCATCGCGCAGGTGTATATGGCCATCAAAAGGAGCCCGCTGTGGGCCAGCACAGCGATGCTCATCGCCTACGATGAGCACGGCGGTATTTTCGACCACGTGGTGCCTCCAGCGTGTCCTCCCGATCAATTCACAGCTTCGGCAAACGATACGGGAACAGGAAAAGAATTCAAATTCGACCGGCTCGGAGTGCGAGTACCAGCCATACTCATCTCGCCATGGATTCCGAAGGGAACAGTCGTCGATCGCACCTTCGATCACGCTTCAATTCCAGGGACCGTAACGAAGTTTTTTCTGGGAGACTACGAGCCACGCTCTGTCCGCGAAAAGAATGCTGACGTGTTTCTTGAACCGAAGACGCAGCCCGTCGATCCGCAAAGAAATCTGCTTTCGCTCGCGACCATGCGAAACGATTGTCCCGAGTTTGATGTCTAGCGCAGGCAAGGAGACAGACCGATGACACTGATTCAAGTCCCCAGACCGCCAAAAGAAGCAATGAACCCGAACCGTCCTGCAAATGCTTTGCTGTTGAAGCAGGTGGAGCACATGCACGAGGCAGAGAGGCGGCTCCCGTTGCGCTACCGCACCGAGATCTACGTCAATGCCATCAAGACGGAAGGGGAAGCCGCCCGGTACATCCGTGAAGTAACAGAGGCGATCCATCAAGCGCACGCAGACGCAACCAGGCAGCGAGTAAGGCCCGTACCAAAGCGGAAGACCATGCTTCAGATTGCTGCAGTTGCCGAAGAGAAGCCCGCGCCGAAACTCACGGGCCAAACCAAAGACGGTAAGAAGGCCAAAACCGCACCGAAGAAGAAATAGCAATTCAATTTTTGAGGAGGGCGATATGCGATGGAGTGTGGCGGTGATCTTGTGGCTTACGTCTCTGCTGGCATTCGCCCAGGAGGGTAAGTTACAGGCGGACTTCCGGCGCGAAAGCGAACGCGTGGCAGAGGCCTGCAAAGGCACAGGTGTCAAGGGGATTCCCGGATGCAGTATCGAGCTCTTCACCGATCATCCATTGCACATTGCGGCTGGTAGCATGTCGCCGCAGAACGGCTTCGCGCTCGGAGCGGCCTTCGTTGCCGGCCAGAACACCAAAAACTGGCGCATGACATGGGACGTCGACGCGGTGGGCTCGGTAAACGGCTCCTTTCGCGCAGGTGGCTACATGAAGATGATCCACACGCCGCCTGAGAACATTCATGTGCTGACTCCAGTCCCTTCCGGAACGGGCACAACAGGGTCGGCATCGGGAACAAAGCCGCCCAGTTTCATTCATCCCAACACCGTTCTGAATCTGTACGCCCAGGCGATTTCGCTGAACAAGCTGTACTACTTTGGGCTGGGCAACGACTCCACACTTGCGGGACAGTCTGTCTTCGGCATGACGCAGACAATTGTCGGCGTAAACGCCATCAAGCCGGTGTATGAATGGAAAGCCATCCGCGGCCTCAACCTTGCGCTGCTTGGAGAACTCAATGGCCGATTCGTGAGCGTGCGTGGCAATCACGGCGAGTCGCAACCCTCGATTGGAGCCCTTTACACGGAAGCAACCGCGCCTGGCCTCAGCTCGCAGCCATCCATGGCCCAATTCGGTGAAGGCGTGCGCATCAATCCCAAATTTGGAGCCCGCTTCCAGCTGAACTATCAGGGCAGCTTTCAGCAGTTCGCGGCCTCGTCGGACTCTCGTCATTCTTTTCTGCGCTGGACGACCGACTTTAATCACACCTTTTATCTTTACGGATACACCAAGTCGGGGATGGTCAATACCGACGTGCATGGTCCGGACGAGTGCGCGCCGCTTAGCGAAAAGTGCCCGCCGGTCTCCCACTCGCGAAACCTCAACGGCTCGATCGGCTTTCGCGTACTGCTTTCCGAATCCTCCACGTCGTCAATCAACACAGTCCCGTTCTATTTCCAGCCCACCCTTGGCGGATCGGACATCAACGGCGCAATGGCGCTCCCAAGCTATCAGGATTATCGCTTCCGCGCACCGAACGTTTTCCTATTGCGCGAGACCTTCGAGCACTCGATATGGGGCCCCTTCGGCTTCAGCTTTCTCGCCGACCAGGGCAAAGTCGCGGTTGCGCGCAGCGACATCGACTTCGATAACCTGAGAGACAGCTTCGCCGCTGGACTCACACTCAGAGCCGGCGGTTTCCCGATGGTCTCGCTCATGTTCGCCTGGGGAGGAAGCGAAGGGCATCACAACATCTTCAATATGAACTCTTCGCTTCTCGGCGGATCAGCGCGGCCCTCCCTGTTCTAAGCCCGAAGTACTGAGCCCGATGTACCGAGCTCTTCTGCTTTTCACATCGAGCAGCACGAAAAAGGGTGCCCATCCTATCGCGTAGTTTGCGATAAAGCCTGCTCTGAGCGCAGCCGAAGGGGTGGGAAAGCACAGTCCATCCCAACCGATGTCATCCTGAGCGAAGTCGAAGGACCCGCACGAGCAACGCTCGTGCGAATTGGTCTTGCCGAAGGCAAGACCAATATTCTCTTCGCTGATTCCTTGCAATTATGTCGTGATAAGTACGCGATTTGATCGCTAGAATCACTTTTTGTCTATAGCAACAATTAGGAGATCCGGCATGGCGTCGTTTAGCAGTACCGAGAGAATACGGATGCGTGGCGTACCAGGAGAGGAGCAAAAAATGCTTGTATTGTTTGGAACTACCGATTTTCCTCTTGGTTCACGCCCAATCAGCGTTCCTGGTCGATTCCGAGTTCAATTCCTCTTGGCTAGGCCAGGACGATTGAAGTTTTCGGAACGAGAGCCCTCCTTTTTGACAAACGTAGTAGGTGACTCCCATCTAGGTATCGGTAAACCTGCTTCACAGCGAACGTCCGATGAAGATATCGTGGGTATGGTTCTGCAAACTCGAGGTGACAGCTGGCAGATCGAATTCAAATGCGTCATCAACGATGATGGTTACATTGGCAAAATTGTTGTCGAGAATCTTCCCGCTCAAGATTATCGTCACGCCGAGTCTGTTGCTTACCAAGCATTGACCCCATTTCTGAGTTCTTGGTCACTAACGCTTGATGTTCCAGTCCTAATTGAAACAATCCAGGTGACTGACCTTACTACTCACACCGATATGCTTCGCCTTAACGCTCCGTATGTGGAGATGACCCCAGGCGCGGGGCATACCGCAGCCCTTTCCCAGGATTTCCGCCATTATGCAAGCGTTTATCGGGAAGGGATGAATACCAATAGCTCGTTCTATCGGTTTCTTTGTTTTTACAAAATCGCAGAAAGCATTTATGTGCGTCGTGGCGATAATGCAAAACAGGCAAAAACTCGGGGAGAACAACCGCGAAAATACTCTGAGGACGTGCCTCTCTCAAGAGAAGCAATTAAAGGCCTTCTCGGGTTACTTTACCCGTGGCGGACAGATTGGGACGACGATCTTACAATGGATCAAATTCTTCCAGCTGAAGCGCGTGGAAAAAGATTCAAAGCGATCAGAGGGCAATACCTCGAACCACTTCGAGATCGAGTCGCACATGCCCTCATGCGGTCCGGTAAGATCGAGACTGTTGCTGATAGGTTGGAAGATGTCAATGCTGTAACGAAATGGCTTCCGCTTCTCCGAATATGGGTACGTCTATTACTCAAAATTGAATTCCCAGGTGAATTCGGGACTTCCTCTTGACTGATCCTGACAGCGCTAGCATAGGTGCGTACGTTAAGAGAGTTAACGCCGTCGAAGACGTGCACAAAATTAAAGGGGTAGAAGCACCGGCCTTCAGGCCGGTGAACAAGAACCGGCTCGAAGAGCCGTACCTCGCTGCCGCAGGCTGGAGCGCAGTCCGAAAGGACGAAGCGACCAAATAAGGCGATACTCGTCACAGAGAAGAACGCCATGGACACCTTCGCACATCAACGCCGATCCATCCTCCTCCGCCTGGGAAGCCTCGGCATCAGCCAGGTCTTACCGCAAGGCATCGCCGTCGCCCAGGCCACCGCGCTACAAGCTTCTGTACTCAACGCCACCGAAGGCGAACATCTCATCCACTTCCGTGACCACGGCAACATCTTCATCAAATTCGGCGCGGCCAACGGTTCCAGCGAACTCGCCATGGGAACCCAGCAGGTGATGACCGGCACCGGAATTCCCACCCACCGGCACTTCAAGATGGACGAAGACTTCTACGTTCTCGAAGGCAGTGGAACGGTCCTCCTCAACGATGTGCGTAATCCGTTCGAAAAAGGCTCAACGATATACATTCCCAGAAACACCTGGCATGGATTCGAGAATCCCGATCACGAACTTCTCCTGCTCTGGGTCGTGTCGCCCGCAGGCCTGGACGGCTTTTTCCGTGACACCTGCAGCCCGCCTGGCATGCCCGCAAAACAACTCACCAGGGAACAGATCAAGGACCTTGCCCTTAGAAAATACGACACGGAATTCCGCTGATCAGCTTGGCATTGAGTTTGGAAAGCGTAGCGACTAAATCCCGTCGATCGGCTCAATCAAAGAACATTATCTGCCCCTTACCCGGCCACCGCGTGTCAAGCCCTCCAACCGCAAAATAATAGTGGTGATTCCTTTGAATGAGGTTGGAGTTGGACCGTTTGTCCTGCGAAGCAGGACGGCGGTGAAGAGCGGGGCCTTCAGCCCCGGGCTTTTCCTGCCTTCTCCTTTGTCAAGGGATGATCAGCAAAATAATTTTCAAATCAAAGAAAATAAAGCACATAAAAGACAAGCAATTTGGCGTGTTATTTTGCCAGAACTGCTATTCTGGATATAGAGGAGAAAAAGCCCGCCGATGGCGGGCTTTTCTATTGCCGGGAAGGTCGATCCCCAGCTAAGTTGTTGAAAACACTAGAAAGCACCTAAGCCTAATAGAATCAAAAGGATATCAGGGGATGATCCCCCTCTAAGTCATTGAAAAATATAGGAGCGAAAAGAAAGAGGGCGGGGGGAGGGGGTAGGTAGAATCAGGAGCGTGACCCGGAAAGACTTCACCCTCCCGCAGCGGATCGCGCTGGCCATCGTCCCGCGCCTCACCGCCGCGATTCTGGCTGCCATCGGCATCACTCTGCGCTTCGAGGTCATCGCCGAAGAAGGAGCCATCCCGGCCACGCCGCCAGCGAAGGGAATTTTCTGCTTCTGGCACCAGTGTACGTTGCCCTGCGGATGGTACTTCCGCAAGTTCCGCTGCTCCATCCTCATCAGCCGCAGTTTCGACGGCGAGTTGATCACCCGAACTCTCTCGATCCTGGGTTTTGACGCCGTCCGCGGCTCCAGTTCCCGCGGAGGAGCAGCCGGACTGCTGGCCCTCCAGCAAGTCCTCGAATCCGGCCTGCCGGTAGTCTTCACCGCCGACGGCCCGAGAGGCCCCATCTACCAGACCAAGATGGGTCCCGTAAAGCTGGCGCAGATGACGCAGGAGCAGATCAGCAGCTTCCACCTCCTGCCCGAGCGAGCCTGGAAGCTGAATTCCTGGGACCGCTTCCTCATCCCAAAGCCGTTCTCAAGGGTCATCGTAAGCTGGTCGCGCAGCGTTGCGCCTCCCGCCTTCGATGCAGACGCGACAACGCTGGAAGCCAAGCGCGAAGAACTGAACCAAGCCATCGAACGAGCACGACTGAACGCCGAGCGCCGCCTCTCCTCCGAGATATCATCCTGAGCGGAGCGCGAAGCGCGTAGTCGAAGGGCCCGCGCGAGCAAAGCTCGTGCGAAGCCTTGCGCAAGCAAGGCCCGGTAAAAGCACCAGCCTTCAGGCCGGTGAATAAGTGGACGAAGAGAAAAGGGCTTTAGCCCAGGGCTTTTCTCTCAAAAGAGCTAAAACGTAGCGCAGATAAAATCAACTGAGTGCAAGTCTCCGACTTCAACTTCCACCTTCCCGAAGAATCCATAGCCCAGAAACCCCTCGGGGACCGAGCAGCATCACGCATGCTAACGCTCGACCGCAAGACAGGAGCTTACGAAGACCACCACTTCCGCGAATTCCCGGAGATGCTCCGAGAAGGCGACGTGCTGGTCCTGAACAA
This sequence comes from Alloacidobacterium dinghuense, assembly GCF_014274465.1. NCBI lineage: Bacteria > Pseudomonadati > Acidobacteriota > Terriglobia > Terriglobales > Acidobacteriaceae > Alloacidobacterium > Alloacidobacterium dinghuense. Next base: position 1,179,598 of record NZ_CP060394.1, read on the forward strand.
CAGCCGGGTCATTCCCGCGCGCCTCTTCGCACACCGCGCTGGACTGCACACGCAAGAGGGCCACAAAACCACCGGACGCATCCAGGTCCTGCTCACCGAGCAGATCAGCGAATGGGAATGGAGAGTTCTCGCGCGCCCTGGACGCAAAGTCCTGACCGGAGAGAAGCTGACCTTCGGCGATCACGCCCTCTGCGCTGAAGTCATCGCCCACGGCGAATTCGGCGAACGAACGATCCGCTTCGAGCCGGTCGTTGACTTCTATGGAGTCGTGGAGAATCTGGGCCACATCCCCCTGCCGCCCTACATCCACCGCCAGGACGAAACCGCAGACCGCGACCGCTACCAGACCGTCTACGCCGAGTCGCGGGGATCAGTCGCCGCACCGACCGCAGGACTGCACTTTACGTCCGAAATTCTGCAAAAAATCGCAGAAAAAGGCGTCCAAATCGCATACGTAACACTGCACGTAGGACTAGGAACCTTCCAGCCAGTCCGCGTCGACAAGGTCGAAGACATTCATCTGCACACCGAGCGCTACACACTTCCGGAAACCACCGCCGAAGCCATCAACGCAGCGAAACGCGAACGCCGCCGAGTCGTTGCGGCAGGAACAACCACAGTCCGCACGCTTGAACACTGCGCGAGCATCGCCCGGGACGGCAGACTCGAACCACACTCTGGAGCTACGAACATCTTCATCTCGCCCGGATACGAATTCCGCATCGTCGAAGCACTCCTGACCAACTTCCATCTTCCGCAATCGACACTGCTTATGCTGGTGAGCGCCTTTGGCGGACGCGAGCACGTTCTCGCCGCCTACAAACACGCCGTCGAAACAGGCTATCGCTTCTTCTCCTACGGCGACTGCATGTTCCTGTCGTCAGCGCCGCAGCAGTGAAAAGAATTAGACTCGAATTCGATGTCTTCTTCCGATAAAAAGCCTGTCTTCCTGCTCGATTCGATGTCGTTCATCTTCCGTGCCTACCACGCGATGCAGCGTCAGAGGCCCATGTCCACGCGCAAAGGCGTGCCAACAGCAGCCACCTACGTCTTCGTGAACATGATCAACAAGCTGCGCCGCGACTTCCAGCCAGAGTACTTTGCCGCCGTCTTCGACATCAGCGGACAGGTCTTCCGTGACGAACGGGCCCGCGCCATGACCAAGATCCGCAAGTTCAACATCAAGACGCAGACCTTCGACGAGATCGACTACGAGGGCTACAAAGCCAACCGCACCGAAATGCCGCCGGACCTGAAGCAGCAACTCCCCTACATCCGACGCGCCCTCGAAGCCTTCCACATTCCGATCCTGCAAGCCGAAGGATTCGAAGCGGATGACGTCATCGGTACGTTAGCAAAGAAGGCCGCAGAAGAAGGCCACCCAGTCTACGTTGTCTCGAATGACAAGGACATGCTGCAGCTGGTAAACGACGACGTAAAAGTCCTGAACCCGGTGAAAGACAACATGGTTCTCGACCGCGCCAAAGTCGAAGAAACGCTCGGTGTGCCACCCGAAAAGGTAATTGATGTCATGGCCCTACGCGGCGACTCCATCGACAACATCCCCGGCGCACCCGGCATCGGCGACAAGGGTTCTGTTGAAATCATTCAGCAATTTGGCACTCTGGACGCAGCTCTCGATCGAGCATCTGAAGTAAAGCGCAAGACCTATCGCGAATCGCTGGAGAATAACCGCGACAACATCCTACTGAGCAAAGAACTGGTGACGATCCATTGCGAAGTGCCGCTTGAACTCGACCTGAATGCGATGCGAACGCAGCCAAACGACGTGAGCGCCTGCCGCCAACTCTTCACTGAGCTTGAATTCACAACTTTGCTGAAGGAGCTTGCTCCGGCTGAAGTGGAGCACCCGGTCGAACATGTGCTCAACCCTTCAACGGAAGAGATTGAAAATTTCATTACACAAGCACGCCAAAACGGCTTCGCATTTGCTTTGCCAACATCCGAATTGGAAACGATAGCCGAGCAGGTTAGCGAGAAGGAAGCAGAGAGCGTTGAGGAGAACGAGCCGAAATTCAAGACCATGTCGCTTCTTGATCTGGCCGAAACAACAGAGCCGACTTCTTCAGGGAAACAGGAATTGCGGATTGCTGTGGCCGCCAACACCGAACAGGCGTTGCTGGCTCCGCTGAGTGCCATCAAGCAGATTCTTGAAGACGAGTCTATTTCCAAGCGTGTGCACGATCTGAAAGGTGCTCTTCGTGCCTTGGAGCATCAAGGTGTGCAACTCAGGAATGCGCTTGACGACCTGATGCTCTACTCGTATCTCATCAATCCGACCCACGCCTCTCATCGGTTGAGTGATGTTGCGGCGCGTTTCAGCAATCATCCTTTACGAGAAACGGGAGAAAATGAACTCACCGAAGCAGTGCACGCGGTGCAGACACTCACTCCAGTCTTGCGCAGTGAAGCGGATGCATTGGAAACGCGTCAGGCCTACGAAACCATCGACCTTCCGCTGGTCCCCATTTTGCTGCGCATGGAGGAAGCGGGCGTCCGCATCGACTCTGGTGTTCTACAACGGATGGGAGAACGGCTTTCGACGGAAATCCATCGGGTCGGCGAGGAGATCTACCAGCGCTCTGGACATCGCTTCAATATCAACTCACCAAAGCAACTCGGTGATGTGCTCTTTAACAAAATGAACCTGCCCAAGCCGCTCAAGTACGGCAAAGGTAAGGTAGTTTCCACTGCGCAAGATGTGCTCGAAGAACTTGCCGATCACAATGAGGTGCCGCGACTGGTTCTTGAATACAGGCAGCTCGCCAAGTTGAAGTCGAACTATGTGCATTCGCTGCCTCTGCTGGCAGATAGTGAAGGTCGCGTACATACGACGTTCAATCAAGTGGGTACAGCCACGGGGAGGTTATCATCGACGAATCCCAATCTGCAGAACATCCCGATACGTACTGAGCTAGGGCGCGAGATTCGAGCTGCATTCATCGCAGCGCCGGGCCGGGTTCTCTTCTCGGCGGATTATTCGCAGATTGAACTACGACTGATGGCGCATTTCTCCGACGATCCTTTGCTCGTTCGCGCCTATCAGACCGGACAAGACATCCACACGTTGACTGCTTCCGAGGTCTTTGGTGTTCCCGTAGACAAGATGAGCAAGGAGACCCGCAATCGAGCCAAAGCCGTGAACTTTGGCATTGTTTATGGAATCTCACCATTTGGATTAGCACAGCAACTTGGCATCGATCAGCACGAGGCGAGACTCTATATCGACACTTACTTTGCACGCTATCAGGGAGTGCGCGCTTACATTGATCATTTGCTCGAGGAAGTTCGGCGTGACCAGCGGGTGAAGACAATCTTTGGACGCGTGCGGCCCATCCCGGATATTCAAAGCCGCAATGCCAATCTCCGCGGATTTGCAGAACGCACCGCTGTCAACACCCCACTGCAGGGAACAGCAGCGGATTTGATTAAGCTGGCGATGATCCGGATCGATCGTCGATTCGCTGAAGAGAAATTGAGTACTGTGATGACTTTACAGGTCCATGATGAATTGCTCTTCGATGTGCCTGAAGACGAAGCGGATCAGGTGCAGGCTATGGTTAAGCACGAGATGGAGCACGTCGTTGAATTGAAGGTGCCCATCGTTGCTGATTGCGGACTGGGACCAAATTGGCGAGACCTGAAATAGCGCCGGTGCCTTCAGGTCCCTGCTGAGAGAGTTATGCGCCGAGCGCTTCGCGGATCGCACCGGCGATGCGGTCGGCATGATGCCGCATTGCTTCTTCAGATTCAGCTTCGATCATGACACGAGCCAGTGCTTCCGTTCCGGAATAGCGCACGACGACGCGTCCATTTTCTGCAAGCTCTGTTTCTGCCTCACGAATTGTGCTTCTGACGGTTGCAATTTCCTCCAGCGGCTTTTTCTCTTTCACGCGGACATTGACGATGACCTGCGGAAAGACTTTCAGATCCGCAATGAGTTCATGCAGCGGTTTTCGGGCACGGCGAATAATGTCGAGCACGACGAGCGCGGTCAGAAGCCCATCGCCTGTAGTCGCAAGGTGCGGGAAGAGAATATGGCCGGACTGCTCGCCACCAAGTGAAGCGTCTTCCTGCTGCATGCGCTCCAGCACGTACTTGTCACCTACGGGAGCACGCAGCATCAGAATGCCATCGCTACGCAGTGCTGCTTCGAGGCCCATGTTCGACATGGTTGTAGCTACAACCAGTCCCCGCTTGAGAAGCTTGCGCGCCAAGAGATCGCGCGCGGCGAGAAGAAGCACGGCATCTCCATTTACGACATTGCCGTGGGCATCGGCAAACAGGGCGCGATCGGCATCGCCATCGAAGGTCACACCCAAGTCTGCGCGGAGTGATTTCGTTTCGGCAGCGACAACTTCCGGATGAAGGGCGCCACAAGTCGCATTGATGTTGCGGCCAGTCGGCGAGATGTGCGTGAGATCGATTCTTCCGCCAAGCTGAGCAAACAGTTCCGGCGCTATTGCTGATGCCGCTCCATTCGCACAGTCGAGGACTAGACGTAAACCGTCGAGGCTGAGATCAGGAACGGCCTCTCGCAGAAAATCTTCGTAGTCCGCGCGAAAGCGAGGATTGACTGTTGGCGCAGTCAGAGAGGAAATGTCAGGAGCAGCTACATTTTCCAACTGGCGAAATATTTCTTCTTCGATGCGCAGTTCTATTTCATCGGGAAGCTTATAACCGTTCCCGCCGAAGACTTTGATGCCGTTGTCCTGCCAGGGATTGTGAGACGCCGAGATCACGACTCCTGCATCGAAGCCATGCGTTCGCGCAAGATACGCAACAGCCGGAGTGGTGATGATGCCGGCGCTCTCGACCTTAGCCCCCCCGCTGACGATGCCAGCGCTGAGCGCGGCTGCAATCCAGCTGCTCGATTCGCGCGTGTCCATGCCAAGGAGCAGGCGCGGATGACTATTGCTTGCTCTTACTTGGTGCGCGAGTGCCAGCCCAACCGCGTAAATGGTTTTGGGATCGAGTGGCGATTGACCGGCTACGCCGCGAATGCCATCAGTGCCGAAAAGTTTTCTCATAAGTTACGAAGTGCCTTCAGGAGTGATTTCTATTACGCGACTCTCAACACTTCCTTGAGCCAGGCGTGTTACGAGTCGTTGGTTCGGCGTCAGACTAGACGCGCTCTTGATCAGTGTTCCCGCCTCATCGAACACGAGCGCATAACCACGATTCAAAACGGCAAGTGGTGACAAAGCATGCAGCTGCCGTGCCAGATTTTGTTGCCGGATCGATAAATTGCGAACCAGGTTCTGCTGCGACAGCGCAAGGCGGCTATCGAGAGTCGTCAGCCGTTCGCGCAAAAACTGCAAACGATGTGTAACGTCTTGCCGTCGGAGACGCGCTGTGAGCAGATGCAATTGTTCCGAGAACATGCGGTTTAGCAGATTCCACCCTACTTCTATGCGAAACCGTAATTCATCCACGCGTTGCTGACGACGCGCAAAACCCTCGCGCAGGCGGGCAAATGACGTATTCACATCGAGCCGGGCGAAGCTGTCACGCGCCTGCATCAGGCGATAGCGGCAGGCACGATCAAGTCGAAGCGATAATTGCTCGACGTGCTCCTCCACTTTGTGTAGCGCGCCGGTGATAATCTCAGCTGCCGCGGACGGAGTGGGAGCACGCAGGTCGGCGACGAAATCTGCGATCGTGAAATCCGTCTCATGGCCGATGGCCGAGACAACCGGCACTTCGGACTCGGCGATGGAGCGTGCGAGAAGTTCGGAATTAAACGGTGCAAGGTCTTCTAGCGATCCGCCGCCACGGGCGATCACGATTACATCGACGTTGCGCTTGCGGTTGAAAAAGGTAATGCCAGCAGCGACTTCTGCGGCAGAAGTTTCCCCCTGCACTAAAGCCGGATAAAGCAAAATATCCAACGCTGCATGTCGGCGGCCGGCTACGTTCAAAAAATCGCGAATGACGGCGCCCGTCGGAGAAGTAATGATTCCGACGCACCTGGGAAACGCCGGTAGCGGCTTCTTGCGCTCCTGTTCGAAAAGGCCCTGCTGCTGCAGCCCCGCTTTTAGTTGCTCAAAGGCGATCTGGAGGGAGCCTGCACCGACCGGCTCCATGAATTCGGCAACAATCTGCATTTGCCCACGCTGTTCATAGACCGAGATCTTACCGCGGACCATTACGTGCAAACCATCTTCCGGACGGAAGCGGAGAAGCGAAGACTGTTTTCGGAAAAGAACAGCCGGCAGTTGCGCATCGCCGTCTTTCAAGGTGAAGTAGACATGCCCCGACGGCGCCGGGCGTAGGTTGGAGATTTCTCCTTCCACCCAAAGATCTGCATAAGCGCGCTCGATGTGAGTGCGCACTTCGCTAACGAGCTCTGCGACGTTCCAGATGCGTCGCGTTTCCGTCTTTGGTGCTTCAAAGATAAAGCCGAGCTGCGGATCGGATTCTGATGCTGTGTGATTCACAAAAGCTTAGTTTATCGCCGAAAGCGCGAAATGAGGTAGAAGACAATCGAAAGCAAAATGCTGATCAGAATGGAACTGGCCAAGGGGAAATAGAAGGACGTATTTTTGCCACGATACGTGATATCTCCGGGCAATCTGCCCAAGGGGATGCCGGTCTTGCCCAGTAGAAGAATCAAGCTGCCAACAACGAGAAATAGCAGCCCAAGGCCCACAAGCATGCGGCCAAAGTCATTCATGTTGCCAGTTTAGAACAGCCTCGCTCATCGTTGACGCGGACCCATAATTCCTGCTCTTCTAAGCGCACGAGAAAGTGAGAAGCACGTGCAGATTTTGAGCCTGATTGCCGGTATTGCGTGTTTGGTCCTGGCGTTGCTTGATGCGTTTCAGACTGTGATTCTGCCGAGGCGGGCAACGGGCAGGTTTCGTATCACGGGAGTCTTTTACATCTTCACTTGGGCGCCCTGGTCAGGGTTCGCTAATAAGATTAAGAACGAACGCAAGCGCGAGACCATGCTGAGCTTCTACGGTCCGCTTTCGCTCGTATTGCTGATCGTTGTGTGGGCCAGTGCTCTGGTCCTGGGTTTTGCGCTCATCTATTACGGGTTCGGTTCACCATTTGCCGATCCACTTGGCCGCACTGTTGGTTTGCGCTCCGACATCTATGTCAGCGGGACCACGCTCTTCACACTCGGCCTGGGAGATGTGGTGCCGCGCCAGTACCTCATCCGAGATTTCGTGATTCTCGAAGCGGGAATGGGATTGGGATTTGTCGCGATGGTGATCGGTTATTTCCCGGTCCTGTATGCGGCATTTTCGCGGCGTGAGGTCAGTATTGCTCTGCTTGATGCTCGTGCCGGCTCCCCGCCGACCGCGGTCGAGCTTCTGCACCGGCATGCCTTCGATGGTGGAAATGCCGCGTTGGTCGTTTTACTGGAAGAGTGGGAGCGCTGGTCCGCTGAGTTGCTCGAGAGTCATATTTCCTATCCTCTGCTTTGCTATTTTCGTTCCCAACATACGCATCAGAGCTGGATTGGCGCGCTTACTGCTATCCTCGATACCTGTGCTTTGCTGATATCCGGAGTGCAGGAGCGGCCAGCGCGACAGGCACAGCTTACATTTGCTATGGCGCGGCATGCGCTTGTTGATCTGGCTCAGGTTTTCTCGCTGGAACCGGTCAAAGACATGCCGGACCGGTTGACGGAGAAGCAGTTTGGGCAGGTATATGACCAGATGTGCCAGTCCGGCGTGCGACTCTGCCGTGATGCTCACTCATCCGTACGACTGCGTCAGATGCGGCAACTTTATGAAGGCTATGCCGAGGCGCTTAGCCGTTATCTTTGTATGGATCTTCCACCTTGGGTGTCTGAACATCCCCACAAAGACAATTGGCTTTCCGTCGCAAAACTTCGAGCTGACGCAGAGGCAGGGACTTTAGACGAGAGCGCCGCGGAAAATGCACGCGCGTTACTCTTCGATGAAGAACACCATCATTTTTGAATAGATAGGCCTCTTTAACCGCTCAGTGCATTTTCTGGACGTGCAGCTTTAGACACGCTCAAAGGGAATAAGATTCGAGGTACGTGTTTGTTCGACACTTGACTGGTAGGAGCGAATGGCGGCGCGGCATAATGAGCGGAACCAGAGAAAGCAAATCAGATAAAGACTACCGATGGATGAGAACACGAACAACGTGGCAGAAAACTCCGTCGGAGAGTGAATCAAATCTTATCCCGCAAGTGGATAGTTGAGCAGGGAGGCCGATCTTCCCGCGAAGGAAAAGCCGCGAGCATCTCGCGGCTTTTTCCAAGTTAGATTGAAATCAGGCTGTGACCGGTTCTAACAAGCGCGCCCAGCGCCGCTCGGGCCGCGCTTCCTGCGCTTTCTTGTGATAAGCGTAACCCGTGATCAACGGCAAAGCCAAAGTTGCTTCACTGTAAACCATCTGTTCGAAGGTGGTGTCCACCTTACCCCAGGAACTGGCTTCCTTAAGCGTGCTTGAAGAAAGGGCGCCATCGCGAACGTCAGCGACCGTGATCTGGATGGCATACTTGTGCATCGGCGCTTCGGTACCGAGGATGTCCGCAGCAACCACAATGTCCTGCGCAAAGTTCTTCGGCACACCGCCGCCGATCATCAGCAGACCCGTAGTCGGGTTCGCGATTTTCAGCTGCGTGATCTCGTAAAAGTCCTTCGCGGAGTCGATCGCAACCTTCGGCTTGTCCTGACGCTTGTGCTGATGCGCTACAAGGCCGAATCCGGCAGAACAATCGCTGAACGCAGGGCAGAAGATCGGCACATCTTTCTGGTAAGCCGCGTAGACGATGGAATCCACGCCACCCTTTGCCGGAGTCTTGCCGTTGGCTTCGAGGTAGGCACCCATCGCGCGGATAAATTCACGCGAGCTATGAGCGCGGGGATCGAGCGAATCGGCGATCTTCTCTGTGGTCGCGTCGCAAATGCGCAGCTCTTCTTCGTCGATCAGCGTGTCATAGATGCGGTCGATCATCAGCTCTCGGAGCATCCCGTCTTCCGTGCCCTGCTTGAGGATGTCGTCGGCAATCCAGTGCTTATAGCCGAGACCTTCAAAGAAATCCTGATCGACGATGTTCGCGCCGGTGGAAACCACGGCGTCGACCATGTTGTTGCGTACCAGATCGATGAAAATCTGCTTCAAGCCTGCGCTGATCAGCGAGCCGGCGAGGCAGAGGATGACGCCGCAATCCTTATCGCGAAGCATCCGCTCATAAATCGAAGCTGCCCGGTGGAGATCACGGGAGCTATAAGCCATGTGTTCCATGGCATCTACCAGCGCCACGACATTGTGCTGCTTGATATCGATGTGCTGGATAGGGTTGGTAAGAAGTTCCTGTTTCGTAGGCATAGCCATTTCAGAATATCAACAAAACCCGCGTCATTACAGGCGATTTGTGTTAATTTCTGTTGGTCGGAATGGCGAATCTAAGGCGAAGAAATTCTGGATTATCTCCGTCCTTGCCGTTTTTGCGCGATCACCAGACCCCGCGGAGTTGGCAGCAGTACGACGGACAGTAGTCCCTCTGCCTCCAACCGCAGTGCGGCTTCTCGAACCACTTTAAGGTGCGAACTCGCATCATGCAGCAAGATGAGTCCCTGCGGGTTGACCTGTGGCAGAAAACGTCTCACTTCGGGTTCGCGGATCGGCATGTCGCTGTCGCTGAAGAGGATGTCAATCCGGCCATCAATCTTCATCTCCAAGCTCGATTCGTTCCGCAATTCAACCCATTCAGAAAGGCCGGAAGCTGCAACCTTTTCCTGAGCCTTAGCAAAGACGACAGGATCCAACTCACAGCTGGTGATTTTGCCGAAGCCATTGCGCTTCAGCCCTTCAGCGATCCACAGCGTGCTGACCCCCAGGAAAGCTCCCGTTTCGACGACCAATTCTGGTTTCACCGTAGTGATCAGAGTCCGGAGAAATTCCAGAACCTCCGCCTCGGCAGTCATCGAGTCGTACATGCTCCAGCGTTCAGGATGAGGGCACTCAGGAGTGGCGCGGTGGTATTCAGGCAGCAGCGCTCCAGCAGCGCGTTCTGCCTGCAGCATGACTTTGTGTTCCTGTTTCAGTTTCTCTTTGCGGAAGAGCATTTCTTCGATGATAAATGCGCGTGTTGAGACTGTCCTTTATGTCATCTGACCGACGTTTATATTCGCATTGAGAGAATCAATGCCGCTCGAATTTTGCGTCACGTTGCTGTTAGTGTCCTTCTGCCTTTGGTCGTCGTGCCGCCTTCCTTTGGTTGGGGCAACGTAGGGCATAGCATGATCAACAAACTAGCCGCAGAGAGCCTGCCTGCCGATATGCCCGCTTTCATGCATACGCAAGCCGCGATCGACGAGATAGAGTACCTGGGACCGGAGCCCGACCGCTGGCGCTCACCTGCCGAGCCTGAACTGAATGCCGCGCAGGCTCCAGAGCACTTCATCGACATGGAACTGGCGGATGTGATTCAGCCGCTGCCGCACCGCCGCTACGATTTTATCGCTTCCGCCTACGCAGCCAGTCTCACGCATCAGGCACAGGCGCGTGATCTTCGTCCGGAACGCATCGGTTTTCAACCATACATCACAAACGAAGTGTGGGAGCGGCTTAAGTCCGCGATGCGAGAGTATCGCGATCTCAGCGCCAAACACGAGGACACGAAACCGGTCGAAGCAGCCATTTTGTTTTATGCGGGTTGGCTTGGTCATTATGTTGGAGACGGTTCGCAGCCGCTTCATACCACGGTGAATTACAACGGATGGGTGAACAAAGACAATCCCAATGGATACACCACCGACCACAAGATCCATTGGCAATTTGAAGGCGTCTATCTCGGAGCCAACATCAAGGAATCGGACGTCAAGCCGCTGCTGACGGCGATACATCCGGTCGACGACGAGTTCGATAACTACAGGTCATATCTGCGGCATTCAAGCACACTTGTCGAGCGTGTATACCAGCTCGATAAGACGCATGGATTCGATGGCGCCGGTACTCCGGAAGCGAAGCAGTTTACCTCTGAACGCCTCGCCGCAGGCGCGAGCATGCTGCGAGACATCATCTACTCAGCGTTGGCTTGAGAGTGCAAAACCCGTACCTGAGGCCCACTACGAGTAATCGGTCTCCATTTATGGGTGACCGGCAAATCCATCCTTCACAAACATGTCATGTGCTGCGAGAAGCTGCTTTTTTCGCAGCACGCTCAAAACCTGTTCTACCGACCAGTCGAATGAGGACGTCCCGTCGACAATCAGGTCGGCATATTGAGCAGAGGGCCTGACAAACTCCTCTGCCATCGGTCGCACCGTCTCGGCATAGTGTTTTGCCACGGATTCCTGAGTTCGTCCGCGCTCCCGCACATCTCGTGCGAGGCGCCGCTGATAACAAATCTCGTCCGGAGTATCGACGTAAACGCCGAGATGATAGAGGCGCCGCAAGCCCTCGTAGTGAAGTGCGAGAATTCCGTCCACGAGCAGGAAATGCGGCTCATAGATGGTTACAGAAGCTCCTGGAATGCGCGTGTAAGCTGAGAAGTCATATTGCGGAAGCGCGATGCTGTGCCCCGATGCAAGTTCGCCGATTTGCGAAATAAGCAGATCGGACTGAAGTGCGTCGGGATGGTCGAAGTTTTGCTTACATCGCTCTTCATAAGAAAGATGGCTTAAATCGTGATAGTAGTGATCCAGATGAAAGTGAGTGCCTTCCAACTCGCGCGCCAATTCTTGCGCCAGGGACGTTTTCCCGGAGCCTGAACATCCTGCTATGCCAATAACAACTGGGCCGTTGTTTGTTCCGTTCATGTGCCGCCGGTCTTCCCTTGTATGGCAGGTATCAGCGCCGTGAGCAACTGCGTGAACTTCGCCGATACGCGGCGTCCTGTTTCCATAACTTCTTCGTGGCTCAGTGGCTCAGTCTGGATACCGGCAGCAAGATTGGTTACGCAGGATATGCCGAGCACCTCAATCCCCATTTGCCGCGCCGCGATCACTTCCTGCACCGTCGACATGCCAACGAGATCTGCGCCCAGCGCGTGAAATGCGCGAATCTCTGCCGGTGTCTCAAAGCTGGGGCCAAGCACGCAGAGATACACGCCCTCCGCAAGAGAGAACCTCGACTGTTCGGCGGTTTTCGCCGCCAGTTTGCGCAGGCGATTCGAGTAAGCTTCGGTCATATCGAAGAATCGTGGCCCGAAGCGCTCATCGTTCTCTCCGATGACTGGATTGCGATCGGTAAAGTTGATGTGATCGGAAATCAGCACCAACTCGCCCTGTTTTAACCCGGGCCGAATACCGCCGGCGGCGTTCGTCACGATCAATGTCTTGATGCCGAGCAGACCAAGCACCCGAACGGGAAACGTGACCTCGTGCGGCGAATAGCCTTCATACGCATGCACGCGCCCCTGCATTACAGCAACGGGGACACCATCAAGAGTACCGATGACGAGCCGACCGCTGTGACCGGGAACAGTGGACTTCGGAAAATGCGGAATTTCAGCAAAGGGGATAGCGATCGAGTCCGAGATCTTGTCGGCGAAGGCCCCGAGCCCCGACCCGAGGACGATGCCTACCGTGGGGATCAGGGGCGTCTGGGCTTGAATGTGGGCGACAGCCGCTGTGGCTTGTTCAAACAAAGAGATGTTGTTGCTCACGTCTATCTATATGTTTTATCGCATCAGGATGCCAACAATCGAGGCGGACATCAGATTTGCCATCGTCCCCGCCAGCATGGCGCGCAATCCCAGCCGTGCCAGATCATTCCGGCGATTCGGAGCGAGCGCACCGATGCCTCCGATTTGAATGCCGATCGAACTCAAGTTGGCGAAGCCGCAAAGCGCAAAGGTTGCAATCGTGAAGGAGCGAAAGTCCATCATCGCCTTCTGTGTTCCCAGGAGGGAATAGGCCACTACTTCATTCAGCACCATGCGCGTTCCAAGCAAATTGCCTACGATTCGCACATCGTGCCACGGGACACCAATGACCCACGCTATAGGCGCAAAGAGCACGCCAAGAATCATATCGAGCTTGGACGGAAAAGGGATATGGTGTGGGCTGAGCCAGTTGTGTATCCCGCCAAGAATTCCATTCACCAGGGCAATCAGGGCCAGAAACGAAATGAGCATGATGGCGACATTAAAGGCGAGACGGCCTCCGTCAATGGTCCCACGCGCGATTGCTCCCAGCAGATTCTCCTCCTTGTGCTCAGCATCTTTGGGCATGTGGACAATGCCTTCCGTCGCAGGTGTCTCAGTCTCCGGCACAAGCATTTTCGAAATGAGAATCGTTCCCGGAGCTGTCATGATGACCGCAGCCAGCAAGTGCTGTGCCTCAATACCGTACAAAATGTAGGCTGCCATGATGCCGCCGGAAACGTGCGCCATGCCGCTAGTCATAATCGTCATCAGCTCGGATTGCGTCGCGTCCGGCAGAAATGGCCGAATGGTCAGAGGCGCCTCTGTCTGCCCCATAAAGATACTGGCAGCCACATTCAGGCTCTCCGCGCCGCTTACGCGCAAAGTGAGTTGCATGAGTCGGGCAAAGAGCCGAATCAGCAACTGCATGATGCCGAGGTGATAGAGGACCGCGAAGAAAGCAGAAATAAAGATGATCGTTGGCAACACCTGAAACGCGAAGATACTGCCAAAAGTGGAGTGCTGTTTGCCTAATTCGCCAAAGTCGAACGTCGAACCCACAAAGGCATACGACAATAGTCGGGTAACGGCATCACCGGCAACCGCAAGGACCTTTTGGCCCCACGAGAAGTCAAGGACGATGAACGCGAAGCAAATCTGTAGTCCTAAGCCCCAAATGACCGTACGCCAGCGGATAGCCCGCCGATTGGTAGAGAAAATCCATGCCAGGCCCAGCATGGTAAGCAGGCCCAGAATTCCGGTAAATCGCCCCAAATCGTTCTCCTATTCTCTTCATCCTATGGGCGATAGGCGTTTTCGAGGTACTGTTTTTTGTTTTCAACCGTAATCGTGTCCTGGATGAGTGGCTCAGTGGGGGGGGGCTCATCGGCAACCATCAGTGCTAGCCGCAACAGTATCTCCGGTTCAGCGAACCGCCCATCATAGTCTGCAAACAGCGTACACAGCGGCTTGCCAGCCTCGACCTTATCGCCCAGCTTGACATGCATCTCCAGTCCTGCGTGCGCCGAGACGGGCTCTCCTGCACGCTCGCGCCCTGCTCCAAGTCGCTGGACTGCCCAGCCCACCAGCGTGCAATCGACATGTGCCAGATAGCCTGATCGGTCGGCTACAAAATCCATGCGCGCGTGAGGATTATGGAATTTCTCAGGCTGGTCGAAGATTGCCGTGTCGCCACCCTGCGCCTCTACCATCTGCGTGAAGATCTTGAGTGCCTCGCCCGAGGTTAGAATCTGCTCGGCACGGTCGCGCCCCATTTCCGCACTGTCGCTGGCTCCGCCGAGGAAAATCATCCATCCCGCTAGTACTAGGGAGAGCTCCCGCAGGTCTTCGTTCAGGGGATGCCGCTTATCGGCTAACAAGTCGAGCGACTCTTGTATTTCGATCCAGTTGCCGGCAAAGCGTCCCAGCGGCTGATTCATATTCGTGAGCAATGCCGCCGTGCGTGTACCAGCGCGTTCTCCGATCTCCACCATCAGGGCTGCAAGAAAAAGAGCATCTTGCTTGTTCCGTAGGAAAGCTCCTGTGCCGGTCTTTACGTCAAGGACTAGGCCGTTCAGGCCGGCGGCAAGTTTCTTGCTCATGATCGATGCGCAAATGAGATACGGATTCTCTACCGTAGCTGTGCGATCGCGCAAACTGTAGAGAACTCGGTCGGCTGGAACAAGCTGATTGGTTTGGCCAACAATGCTCGCGCCGCATTTCGCGAGCACTTCCGCCATTTCCGCAAGGCTCAAGTGAGTCCGGTAGCCAGGAATGCTTTCGAGTTTGTCCAACGTGCCGCCGGTGTGGCCCAGAGCCCGTCCGCTGATCATGGGAACCACGAGCCCGGCAGCGGCTGCAATCGGAGCAATCAGAAACGATGTCTTATCTCCCACGCCTCCGGTTGAATGTTTGTCAACGGCAAAGCGCCTGAGCGGAGCAGGATCAAAGACAACTCCGGAAAGCCTCATCGACGTCGTCAATGCATCGACCTCTGCGAGGCTAAGACCGCGCAGAAATGCTGCCATCAGCCAAGCGGCCAGCTGTTCTTCGGGAATGCTTTCCGTGGCCGCTCCGCGCACGAGGAACTGGATCTCTGCGAGTGTAAGTTCTTCGCCGTCACGTTTCTTTCGGATCAGATCAACCGCGTGCATGCTCTTCCTTCGTCCAGTGGTGGAATATGTGGGGCAGTAGTTCTTTGAATGGAGCGGATGTGATGCCCTGATCGTCGGGGAAATAAACGACGGCATCGGAAGTGACGAACTCGCTTAGCATCTGGCGGCATGCACCACACGGAGGACTGGCAGCCTGATTCAGATTTGTAACGGCAATTGCGACGATCTTGTGCTGTGCTCCGCGTTCTGCGATCGCGCGGCACAACGCTGTGCGTTCCGCGCAGATGGTGAGGCCGTAGGAGATGTTTTCGACATTGCACCCGCTCACGATGGTGTCATCATCGAAGAGCAAGGCCGCTCCCACGCGAAACTTTGAATAAGGAGCATAAGCTTTCGCGGCGGCTGATTCGGCAGAGGCACGTAATTGTGCGGTAATTTCAGGCGTTAGATTTGCCATCATCCTGAGGCTAACGGCATTGCTCCCGGAGAGCAAGGCTGCTCAAGTTTACTGGTCTTCCACCCGATAGTAGAGGTGTGGACGAGTTGACGCGAGAATTTCTGATCGAAAGCCAGGAAGGATTGGACCGCATGGAGCGGTGCCTGACCGATCTGGAGGAACGCCCCGAGGACCGCGAGCTTCTGGCTGAGATCTTTCGTACTGTGCACACCATCAAGGGAACCACGGGTTTTCTCGGCTTTTTACGACTGGAATCGCTGGCTCATGCCGGAGAAAATCTGCTTGGTCTACTGCGCGACGGCAAGCTTCTGGCCAACGCAGACATTGTCAGTGGTCTGCTTGCCTTGCTCGATATCCTGCGCGAAATTCTTGGACAGATTGAAGCAAGCGGGAAGGAAGGCGGCGAGGATCATGCCGCGATGATCCATCGTCTGAACGCATTGCAGCAGCCTTCGACAGGTGAGAACAACGCGCAGACATCAGGAAGGTCTCTCGAAGATGTCTCGCTTCCCGAGGTGTGCTCTTCTCCGCATGCTGCCGCAAGAAAGAAGCGGGCGCGCAAACCAAAGGCTGCATCACCCGCTGCGATCACGCCGCTCAGTGACGCGGAGATCGCGAGGCCGCAAGAGGAAAGCAGGGCCATCGAGGTTTATCAAGCCGAGCCACAGATCGCGCAGGCGAGGGCAGCGGTGAACGCAGCCGAATCGACGCTGCGCGTCGACGTGGATCTGCTCAACCGCATGATGAATCTCGTGGGGGAGCTTGTGCTCACCCGAAATCAGATCCTGCAGATGGTCGGCGCCGATGCCAGCCTGGCCATGCTCTCGCGTCGCTTGGACATGGTAACAGCCGATCTGCGTGAAGCAGTGATGAAGGCGCGCATGCAGCCTGTCAGCCATGTCTTCTCGAAGTTTCCGCGCATGGTGCGCGATCTTGCGCAGCAGCTGAGCAAGCGGGTACGTCTGGTCATGGAAGGGCAGGAGACGGAACTCGACAAGAGCCTGCTCGAAGCCATCAAAGATCCGCTGACGCATTCTGTTCGCAACGCTATCGATCACGGCATCGAGTTGCCGCACCTCCGCGAGGCCGCCGGCAAAGACCTGGAAGGCACGCTGCGGCTGCGTGCCTATCAGGAGGGCAGCCACGTTGTCATCGAAGTCTCCGATGACGGTGGCGGCATGAAGGTTGAGCGCATCCGTGACAAAGCCCTTGAGCGCAAGTTGATCACCCGCGAACGCGCAGCGCAGCTTTCCGACCGCGAGTTGATGCAGTTGATCTTCTTGCCAGGATTCTCCACCGCTGAGGCCATTACGAATGTCTCCGGGCGCGGCGTCGGCATGGACGTGGTGCGCACCAACGTGGAGAAAATTGGTGGCAAGGTTGAGATCGACAGCCGTGTCGGCAAGGGAACAACGCTGCGCCTACGTATTCCGCTCACCCTGGCCATTGTGCCTGCCTTGATCGTGCACAGCCGAGGCCAGAGCTTCGCGTTGCCTCAGGGGGCTCTTTCTGAACTCGTGCACCTTTCTTCCGACCAGGTCAGCGCGCAAGTGGAGTGGATGGAGGGTGCGGCGCTGTACCGTTTGCGGGGCAAACTCCTCCCGCTGATCTTCCTTGGTTCTCTTCTTAAACAACATACGCGGTCAGAAGAGCCGCGTGAAGTATATATCGCCGTCTTGAATGCGGAAGGCCGCCGCTATGGCCTGGTGGTCGACAGCCTTGCGGACCCGGAAGAGATTGTGGTCAAGCCATTGTCGTCGGTGCTCAAGAGAATCGGTTTCTTTTCGGGAGCGACAGTGCTGGGCAACGGTGAGATGGCTTTGATTCTTGATCCCGGAGCAATCGCCACACAATCGAATATCGGCATGGCGCTTGAAGATGACGAGCCCGAGGTTCTGGGGGGAAATTTGAAGGAAGGAACTGCCGAATATCTGCTGATGCAATCCGCGAGCGAGCATTCGGCAGTACCTCTGGATAGCGTGTTACGGATTGAGCGCATTCCGCGTGGGCAAATGGAGTGGCTAAACGGTATCCCTGTCTTGCGTTTTGACGGCACACTTCTGCCGCTCAAAGACAGAACGGATGTTGGAGCAGAATCACCAGAGAGCGAGATGACGGTGGTCGTCTGCCGCGACGGGCAGCGTCACGTAGGAGTCGCCGTCACGCAGGTTCTAGACGTGGCTCCGGGCGAGTCTTTGACTGAGGCCGGAACCAATGCTGCGACGCAGGATGCCATCCTTTTAAAGGACAAAGTGACAAGCATCGTCGATCTTCGAAGCATCCCGGCATTGCACGGCACGCACCCGCTTTCGGGCGAATTCGTGGAGACATGGAAACCAGTTGGAATTGTTGAGATGTCCGCATGATGCCTACTCTACTACTGCAGACTGACGCACAGGACGAAGGCATCGAGATGTGTTCTGTTCGTGTGGGCCAGACGCTCTACGGCGTTCCTGTAACCCGCATTCTGGAAATTCTGGGAAGGCCTGCGAAGCAGCCTGTTCCACTTGCTCCCAGCTACATCGGCGGGTTGGTGCACTATCGTGGCGAGGTACTGACGGCTGTTTCGCTACGCAGGTTGGTGGATCTGCCGGAGCACGATGCCGTGGAAGACATCCTCGTCTTTGAAGGCGGCGATGGATACTTCGGCCTGTTGGTGGACGAGGTAGGTGAAGTGATGACGGTGCAGCCTGCGAATTTCGAGAGCAACCCCTCAACTCTCGATGATCGCCGCAAAGCGCTGTTTGCCGGAACTTACAAACTCAATAACGCTCTTCTGGTGATGCTCGATCCGGATCGTCTCGATCCGATGTGTCTTGCAGAAACATCCCCCGCTTGAGCGATGAGGGAAAGAATATGCGTGCGCTTATCGTCGATGATTCGCGTTCCATCCGAAGTTACTTGCGACTGCTTTTGGAAAAGCAGGGACTCGAATGCATCGAAGCAGAGGACGGACGGCTGGCGCTAGACGCGATGCAGAGGAACGGCGTCTGTGATCTTGCTCTCGTCGATGTCAACATGCCCGTCATGGGCGGGCTGGAATGCGTGAAGGCGATGCGAGGCAATCCGGAAACAAGGTCGATGAAGATCATGATGGTGACGTCGGAGGCAGACCATGCCTTCATCGAAGCTGCGCTTGAAGCCGGTGCGGATGAATACTTGATGAAACCTTTTGACGCTGACGCGCTCATCGACAAGCTCCAGATGATTGGCATCGCATAAGGTTCGATCTCGATGCCCCGACCAATTCGTGTCCTTGTAGTGGACGACTCCCTCGTGATGCGCAGCCTTCTGCGCATGGTGCTCGCCTCGGATCCCGCCATTGAGTTGGCAGGAATGGCGAAAGATGGTATCGAAGCTCTCGATGCCGTCGAGCGGCTTCGACCAGACCTCATTCTTCTGGACATTGAAATGCCGCGCATGAATGGCCTTGAAGTGCTGGCCGAACTGCGTTCACGGCACAGCACAGTAAAGATCATTATGTGCAGCACCCTCACACGTCGTGGCGCTCGCATCACCCTTGATGCGCTGGTGCAAGGGGCGACCGACTATGTTACAAAGCCGACCGTGCAGAATGGCGCTGCGGATGCAGTCGCTACGCTTATGCGTGAGCTTCTTCCGCGGATCAAAGCTCTGTTTCCAGCACCACAACTCAGCGTCATCCTCGCTGGTTACGCAGGAGGCAAAACCCGGCTGCAGAGGACGCCAGAGATTGTCGCGATTGGAGTGTCAACCGGAGGTCCTGCCGCTCTTCAAACCTTACTGCCTATGCTGCCTGCAGATTTCCCCGTTCCAATCGTCATTGTCCAGCACATGCCTCGGCTTTTTACTGCTCTTCTGGCCGAGAGACTGAATCGTGAATGTGCCCTCAATGTGCGCGAAGCGGCGACCGGCATGCTTCCCGAGCCCGGAACGGTCTCGATTGCTCGCGGAGACTGGCATCTCGAATTTGTCCAGACCCCATTTGGCTATGGACACTTACTTCATCTCTCGCAAGCCGCACCGGAGCACTACTGCCGTCCTTCGGTCGATATGCTTTTTCGTTCAGCCGCGCAGGTTTACAGCGATGCTGTGCTGGGCGTGGTACTCACCGGAATGGGTGCCGATGGCTTGGAAGGCTGCAAATCCATTCGCCGCGCAGGAGGAAGAATCCTCGTGCAGGACCGCGCGAGCAGCTCTGTTTGGGGCATGCCCGGTGTTGTTGCCGACGCCGGATTGGCAGATCGCATTCTGCCCCTTCCGTCCATCGCGGCCGAACTGATCCGTCTTTGTTCGTCACGTCACGCTACTCTCGCAGCGAAGGAGTGATTGCACATGCCTTCTACCGAGACGGATTACAGTTTCCTGCGAAAGTTTATCCAGAGCCGTTCAGAGAACATCCTTGATCCCTCACGCAACGATATTTTCGATGCGCGCCTCTATCGCCTGCTGCAAGTGCATGGCATGTCGGGCATCGATGACCTGGTCCGCAGGTTAAGACTTGCGGCGGATCCCATGCTTGATCAGGCAGTGGTCGAGGCTATGACGATCAATGAGACTAGTTTCTTCCGTGATCAGGCCCCATTCGAGTTATTGCGCAACGAGCTGCTGCCGAGACTGATCGAACGCCGTGGCCTGCAGCGCAGTCTGCGATTTTGGAGCGCTGCATGCTCCAGTGGTCAGGAAGCCTATTCATTGGCAATGCTCATTCGATACCATTTCCCTCAAATTGCCGAGTGGAAGATAGAGATCGTAGGCACGGACATTCATGCAGACATGATTCGCCGCGCACAGTCCGGCCGTTACCAACGCATGGAGATCAACCGCGGCTTGCCTGCTCGTCTCTTGCTCAAGTACTTCACGCGCGACGATGACGAATGGGAGGTCACACCGGAGCTGCGTTCTCTTTGTCACTTTCAGCAACGGAACCTGAGCCACACCTTACCAGCGCTGGATGTATACGACGGCATCCTCATGCGCAATGTGCTTTTCTACTTTTCCGACGCCACACGAAAACGCGTCCTTCAAAATGTTCACGTTGCCCTGCAGTCAGACGGATTCCTGATTCTCGGTTCGAGCGAGCAGCCCGCGCAACTCGATCTCTGGCAGCCGGCTCTTGACGACAAGACCTGCTACTACAGTCCGCGCTGAAACGTCGCGGCCCCTTCCATTGCATCAAAATGCCTGAGCATCTTATTGTGCAGGCGGATATCCTGCTTGCTGAGGCCATGGGTGGAGAAGCGGCGAATCAAGAAGATCGAGACGGACAACGCCGGTTTTAAGGAGGTGCTTCATCTCTTTCATCCGGTAACAGCAGATTGGTTTAGAGCCGTTTTCGACAAGCCCACCTCACCTCAGCGTCTCGGCTGGCCCGCAATCGCTCGGGGTGAGAGCACCTTGATCCTTGCTCCGACAGGAACAGGAAAAACGCTGACAGCATTTCTCTGGTGCCTGGATCGGCTCATGCTTCGACAGCGTGAGACAGCAGTGAAAGGATGCCGGGTCGTCTATATCAGCCCTCTCAAGGCGCTGGCCGTTGATGTGGAACGCAATCTACGCTCGCCTTTGGCTGGAATTGCGAACATGGCCCGGCAACGAGGCGCGGCCTTTTCTCAGCCGGAAATCAGCGTACGCACCGGGGATACTCCGCAAAAAGAGCGTAGCCGATTCCGTCGTCATCCTGCGGAAATTCTGATCACCACGCCGGAATCGCTGTATCTGCTTCTGACTTCTGAGTCAGCCGCATCTCTGCGCACCGTGGATACCGTCATTGTCGATGAAATCCATGCCCTTGTGCCCACCAAGCGGGGAGCCCATCTCGCTCTTAGCCTTGAACGCCTTGAAGCGATCACCGAGAAGCGCGTCCAGCGGATCGGTCTTTCCGCTACGCAACGCCCGCTTGAGGAGGTAGCACATTTTCTGGCAGGCTGTGATGGACCGCCACCATCAACAGCAAAGACAGACGATAATCTCACTGCGCTCGAAAAAGAATGGACCTCCGATGTCGATGCGATCGGCAAAGATCGAGCTCCGGCATTTCGCCCAGTCACCATCATCAACGCGAGCGAGCCCAAGAGACTTGAGCTTCGCATTGAAGTTCCAGTCGAGGATATGGCGAAGCTTGGCCAGCCAGAGGAGATACCGAGTGGCGCCGCATCTCAGGGGCCAAAGCGCACTTCCATTTGGAGCGCGATACATCCAAGACTCCTCGAAATTGTTCGCGAACGTCAGTCAACGCTCATCTTCGTGAATAATCGGCGAATCGCAGAACGCCTTGCCGGCGCGCTCAACGAACTTGCCAATGAACCGATCGCGCGTGCCCATCATGGCTCTCTAGCCGCTGCACAGCGTACCGAAATCGAAGAGCAACTCAAAGCGGGATCCATCAAGGCTCTTGTCGCCACTTCGACGCTTGAACTTGGCATCGACATGGGCGCGGTCGATCTCGTGGTCCAGGTGGAAGCGCCTCCTTCCGTCGCCAGCGGCATACAGCGCATCGGGCGAGCGGGCCACCAAGTAGGCGCGCCAAGCGAAGGCATCATCTTTCCCAAGTATCGTGCTGATCTCGTTGCCTGCGCCGCCGTGACGCGAGCCATGCATGAAGGGTTGGTTGAGTCGACGCGTTATCTGCGCAATCCGCTGGACGTGCTGGCCCAGCAGATCGTCGCTACGGTCGCGCAACCTCCGCGGACCTCTATTCCTCGGACAAAGGGCCAGCCGCCGGCAAACGCAGAAGTCTCCACGGCCGATCTGTTCCGCATCGTCACCAGCGCAGCGCCATTTGCCTCGCTCAGCCGCGGCGCCTTCGATGGAGTGCTCGATCTGCTCGCTGGCCGCTATCCTTCAGACGAGTTTGCAGAATTACGCCCTCGTATTACATGGGATCGAGTGCACGACATTATCACGCCGCGCGAGGGCGCAAAGAGCCTTGCCATCCTCAACGGTGGCACGATTCCGGATCGCGGTCTATATGGCGTTTTCCTTTCCGGCACCGAAGGCAAGCCTGTGCGGGTGGGAGAACTCGACGAAGAGATGGTCTTCGAAAGCCGCACTGGGGAAACATTCATTCTCGGCGCCTCGACTTGGCGCATTGATGAAATCACTCATGATCGTGTTCTCGTTTCGCCCGCTCCGGGTGAGCCGGGCAAGATGCCCTTCTGGCATGGAGACAGCGCCGGCCGCCCTCTCGAATTTGGCAAGCGCATCGGACAGTTGGTACGCGAACTGCGCGAGATGCCGAGGAACGCTGCGATCAGCCGCCTCGTTCGCGAGCACGATCTCGATCCGGTTGCCGCTGAAAATCTCATCCGTTTTCTCGCCGATCAGGAGATTGCGACTACCGCTGTCCCAGATGACCAGACCATCGTCATCGAGCGTGTGCGCGATGAACTGGGCGACTGGCGTGTCTGCGTGCTCACTCCCTTCGGCAATCGCGTTCACGCGCCGTGGGCCATGGCGATCAGCGGAAAACTCCGTGCCATGGGTGCAGTCGATGTAGAAACGATGTGGGCCGATGACGGATTCGTTCTCCGCTTTCCGGACACCGAAGCAGCGCCGGATTCCGGGATCCTGCTCCTCGATCCAGCGGAAGCATCTGATTTTGTTTTGCGTCAGCTTGGAACCACAGCACTCTTCGCGGCGAAATTTCGTGAAAGCTCGGCGCGAGCGCTTCTCCTGCCTCGACGTCGCGCGCAGGGCCGAGCGCCGCTCTGGCAGCAGCGCAAACGCGCCTACGACCTTCTCTCTGTGGCCGCGCGCTATCCCTCTTTCCCCATGTTGTTGGAGGCTTACCGCGAATGCGTACGGGATGTCTTCGATATGCCGGCATTTCTGGAAGTTTTACGCGCGATCGAAAAACGCCAGATTCGGGTTCACGTGGCTGATTCCCGCACCCCGTCGCCTTTTGCCTCATCGCTGCTCTTCAGCTACGTGGCGAACTACATCTATGACGGTGATGCTCCTTTGGCAGAGCGCCGGGCGCAAGCCCTCTCCATCGATCAGGAGCAGCTTCAGGATCTCCTCGGCGATGCCGATCTACGCGAACTCCTGGATGCCGATGCGATTGCCGAGGTAGAAGAGCAACTGCAGATGCTCGGAGAAAACTACCGTGCCCGATCGGCCGATGCCATGCACGATCTGTTGCTGCGCCTAGGCGATCTTTCACAAAAAGAGCTTTCGCTCCGGCTCGCTTCTCAGGACCTGCTTGCTTCTGTGGATAGGCTCTTGCGGGCAAAGCGTTTGCTGGAGATCAAGATCGCGGGCGAGAAACGCCTGATCCCAGTAGAAGACGCTGCGCGCTACCGCGATGCGCTCGGCATTCCGGTGCCTCCGGGAATTCCAAAGCAACTACTCGAACCGGTAGCCGCACCAAGGCTCGAACTGATTCGCCGCTATGCCCGCACTCACGGTCCGTTCACGTTACAGAATGTTTCGCAACGATTTGGTCTGGCTGAATCACAAGCAGAGTCAGTACTGCGCGCGTTGCTTCTCGATGGCCGCATCGTAGAAGGCGGCTTTCGTCCAGGCGGTGTCCACCGCGAATGGTGCGATGCGGAAGTGTTGCGCATGATTCGCAGAAAATCCTTGGCGCGGCTGCGAAAAGAAATCGAGCCCGTAGAACAGCAGATGCTTGCCCGGCTTGAGACGCACTGGCAAGGCGTTCTCCAGCGAAGACGCGGTCTCGATGCCCTGCTCGATACGATTGAAAATCTGCAGGGAGCACCACTTCCGGCATCTCTGTTGGAGTCGACGATCCTGCCGGCGCGCTTGGCGAAATACTCGCCCTCCGATCTCGATACTCTGATCGCTGCGGGAGAAATTATCTGGTGCGGGCTCGATCCCCTTGGAGAGCGCGACGGGCGCATTGCGCTTTATCTCGCCGACAAGATGACGGCTTTGTTCCCTCCCGCGCTCGCTAGACCCAACGAAAAAGATGGCCCAAGTTCTCGGGAAGAGGCAATCATCACGGCACTGCAACAAAGGGGAGCACTCTTTTTCAGCAAACTACATGAAACAGTTGGAGGCGGATATCCCGGAGAAACGCTGGACGCTCTTTGGAACATGGTATGGCGAGGCGTTGTTACGAACGACACATTTCACTCACTGCGCGCGTATGTAACCCGTCCATATACATCAAGGCCTACGAAACGCCAGCACAATGTTCAAAGCTTTCGCTCACGCCGAACCACACCGCCAAGCGCGCAAGGTCGTTGGGGTCTTCTGCCGGGTTCAACAGTCTCTCCAACAGAATGGAGTCACGCCATCGCGCAGCAATTGCTGAATCGATATGGCATCGTATCGCGCGAATCGGTAAAGCAGGAAAACATCCCGGGCGGCTTCAGCGCAATTTACGACGTACTGAAGGCTCTAGAAGAAAGCGGCCGCGTCCGTCGCGGTTACTTTGTTGCCGGTTTAGGAGCCACGCAGTTCGCGCTGCCTTCCGCGGTCGACCTTCTTCGGTCGCTGCGCGGCACTTCACAACCGGATCGAACGGAAATCCTATCGCTTGCTGCAACCGATCCCGCAAATCCATATGGCGCTGTGCTTCCGTGGCCAACGGTGCAGGTTGAAGGCGTCGACGAAAGTGGAATGCGCTCACTGGCGCGCAGCGTTGGAGCAACGGTCATCCTGCGCAATGGCGAACTCATCGGATATTTGCGCCGCAACAATCCGAATATCCTGGTCTTTCTGCCGTCCGATGAGCCGGAACGCGGGAATGCCGCGCGCGATCTCGCCGCATTTCTCGTCCATCTGGCGCTAGAGGAGATGCGTCAGGAAGGGGAGGCGCGCCATCGCGGTGGGTTGCTGATCTCAACCATCAATGGGCAGCCTGTGCATATGCATCCGCTGTCGCGCTTTCTGCAAGACGCGGGATTTCAGGCCGCTCCGCCTGGTTTCAACGTGCGCCGCATGCCGCCATTGCAGTCTGTTTCAGCCGAGGTGCAATAACCCGAGTGAGCATACCCCTGTCCAATAAATTATTGAAAATAAGCCATTTTCTCTGAGATTGCTCTACTTATTTCATTCCATTTAGCTTATGAGCATCTATTTGATTTTGAAAGGTTTACACCCAATAGAAAAACCCGCCTACTTTGAGGCGGGTTTTCAGAGCTTCTATATCCATTATAGCTGACTGGAAAGGAAAGTCGGCCAAATTGGGCGAGGTTTTTTCGCTTTGGAATGAAGCGGTTACAGGCTCGAAGGGGTTTTTCGCTCTTGACAGATTTCGTTAAGAAGCCTGGCAGGTCGTCACACCGGAATCGGTGTGCGGATCGCATTGGGGGCGACGCGCGGCCAAGTGTCGCGAATTGGCTTGATGTGACAAGATTCGCCACTGAAGGAACGCATACGGGAAATCCAGGCATACGCTCATCGGCTATTGGGGATTGGGCTGGGGCTGTGGTTGTTGCTGCTGGTCATCCTTTTTGCCGCTGCCAAACAGGCGGGCGAAAAATCCGCGCTTCTTCTTGGGCTGCTGCGTTTGTGTTTGCTGATTGTCCGCTACGGCTCCTTGTGCAGGATTCGACGGAGGATTCATTGGTCTCACCGGTTGCGGGACAGGCTGTTGCGCCTGAGCTGGCGGTGGAGGCCCGACGGGTTTTTCGCCAAGCCCGAAGATCTTTTGGAAAAGATTTCGCTGGTCACCGTTCGAGTGGTCGCAGGTGTCGGTGGGTTGTGTTCCATCCAGAAAAGCGGCGGCATAAGAATTGCCTGGGCAAGCTGCGTCGGCAATAAGGTTGGTGCCTTTGTCCAGTTGCACCTCAGTCACGCCTTCCGGAGCCACAAAATCCTTTGTGTCCGAATATTCCGGCAGCGCAACAGCACGCTTCATGAATTCAGCCCAGATCGGGGCTGCTGCTTTTGCTCCGTCAAGCTTGATGTCGCTGTAGTCGTCATTACCCACCCAAACGATGCACAGCAGATTCGAGGTGTATCCGGCAAACCAGGCATCGTTCGACGTTCCGGTCTTGCCAGCCGCTGGAGCAGAGAATCCCATGGCGCGGACACCGGCAGCTGTACCGTGGTTAATGACATTTTCCATCAGGCTGGTTGTCAGATATGCAACGCGCGGATCCAGAATCGGCTTGCTGGTTGGTGCATAGTCGCTGATCACATCACCGTTCGCATTGCGTATCGAGGCAAGCATCCAAGGATCGATCTTTACCCCGGCATTGGCGAAGACAGTGTATGCGCCTACCATTTCAAGTGGAGTGGCGTCATATGCCCCGATGGCTACGGAAGGCGTTCCTCGCGCGGATTTGATGCCGGCGTCACGCGCCAAAGAAGCCACATTGTTGAATCCCACCATCTGCGCAAGAGCAATCGTCGCAACATTCTGTGATTGCTGTAATGCAAACCGGGCCGTAATCTCACCGTATTCTTCGTTGTGATAATTGTGCGGAGTATATTCCTGGTCGCCGATCGTGTATGTTGTCGGTTCATCGTTCAGCATAGTGACAGGAGTGAAGACCCCGCTCACACCGTCGCTATTCGTGAGCTGCGCTCCCGACAGGCTGGTGTTAAACGCCGCCGCGTAGACGAACGGCTTGAAGATCGATCCTGTGGGGCGATGCGCTACCGCATGATTCAACTGGCTCATTCCATAGTTGCGCCCGCCCACAAGTGCCAGTACTTGCCCCGTATGAGGATTGAGCGCGATCAGAGCTACCTGCGGGTACACAATGTTGCTGTCGACAGTTGCCGGAGCATTCTTGGATGCGCGGTGCGTGTGCATCTTCGTCACCAGGTCATCCACGCGCTTCATACCCTCATTGATGGCTTCGCTAGCGGTAGCCTGCAGCTGAGGATCGAGAGATGTATAAATCCGCAGGCCTTGCTGGTTGTATTCCGCATCACCGAGCTTTTGCACGATCTGGTCACGCACCAGGTCAACAAAGTAAGGAGCCTCATTCGCATCTACGCTCTGCGTCGCCAGTTTCAGCGGACTAGCTTTAGCCTCCTCTGCCTGCTCCTTGGTAACACTTCCCGTTTCGACCATCGCATCCAGCACAACGTTGCGGCGTTCAAGCGCTCGCGTCGGGTGCCGGTAAGGATTAAGGCGGCTCGGGCTCTGAATCAACCCAGCCAGCAAAGCACATTCCTGCAGGTTCAACTGACGCACATCCTTACCGAAATATGCCTGCGCAGCTTCGCCAAATCCATTGATGGCAAAGCTGCCCTGCTGCCCCAGAGGAATCTGGTTGGCGTACATCTGAAAAATCTGTTGCTTCGTGAAGCGGTGTTCAAGCTGGAACGTAATAACAATCTCGATCAGTTTGCGTCTGAAGCGCTTTTCAGGTGACAGGAAGAAGCCGCGCGCGAGTTGCATCGTGAGGGTCGATCCGCCCTGACGATACCGGTGCGAGAGCAGGTCACTGCGCATGGCGCCCAGCAGGCGGACATAATCGACGCCTCCATGCTCAAAGAACCTGCGATCTTCAATCGAGGTCACAGCCAGAATCAGATCGTGCGGCAACTCATCGTAAGTCACCAGCCGCCGTTTCGTACGGGTCTGGTCGGAAAGTCCGGTGACGAGTAAGGGCTCGAGCTCATAGGCGGCAAGCTGTTCCCCATTGGCGTCCGTGATCTGATTTACGGTGCTGCCTTCAAAGCTGATCGTCGCGCTGTCTGGTGCATGATAGGACTGCGCACCAGGATGAACGGTGATACTCCGTGCATTGAGCGAATACGTTCCCATGGGCGACACGGGACTGGCGCCATCTTCTGTATAGCCGGCTGAGCGCAGTTCCTGCGCCACAAAACTGGCAGTCAGCTTTTGCCCCGGCCGAACCTCATGGGGTGCGGCGTAAATCTTCGCCGTATTCGTGAACAGCGGTCTTTCCAGCCGTTCGTCAACAATATGTTTGTACTTGTTGTAGTAGAAGCTAAAAACAAGAAGAAAGAAGAGAGCGACAATGCCTACCGCTACGCCTGCTATTTTGAGCACCATGCGATTAAGTGGCTTGCCAGAGAAAGATCGGGGGGCGAGTTTTACTTTCAGGGCCAATGCGGACTACCACCTTCAATTCTAACGGTTCCAGGCCGTTTCACGCCTCGGTCCCACGGCTGCAGCGAACCCCACAGGTGCAACCTGCTGGTCTGGAATGTCGAGAGAGCCATCTGTAAGACGCGGAATCGAAGAAAGAAGTAGTCTCGATTCCTCCGCTTGAGGCCGGAAAGGTTGTATTACCTAATCAGGTTCCTCTCCGGCCGCAGTTGTTTTTGCGCTAGCGTTTGCCTTCCATCAAGTAACCAAATCCGGCGGACAGCACATTTTCCAGTGCTGCTAGAATGGTCCGCACCTTTGCGCTGCGGAGCCAGCATGACACTATTTCGCACCGTAGTTTTCTGGTTGAGTTTCCCTATAGCTGTCTCGGCATTAGCGCAACCATCTCAGGCGCCAGTTGGTCCTGCCCCCGTTCTACAGCCAACGCATGCAGACCAGCAGACATTACCGACTGTTCCTGCTGGCGGCCATGCCCTCGATGCCTCCGATCTGCAGGCGTTTTTTGATGGAATACTCCCCATGCAACTGGAGCGCAGCGATATTGCCGGGGCAGCCGTTCTGGTGATGAAGGACGGCAACGTCTTGCTGCAGAAGGGCTACGGTTACGCGGACGAGAAGACGAAGAAGCCGGTCGATCCCAACACAACCATCTTCCGTCTCGCATCCATTTCCAAGCTGTTCACCTGGGTCTCCATCATGCAGCTTGAAGAGCAGGGCAAGCTCAACCTCGACACAGATGTCAATCAGTATCTTGATTTCAAAATTGAGCCAGCCTTCGGAAAGCCGATTACGCTGCGCAACCTGATGACGCACACCGGAGGATTCGAAGAGGTTCTACGCGACATCATCATTACCGACCCGAGGTGGGCGCTCAGCCTTCGAGATTATCTAATCCAGAACCAGCCTCGCAGACTATTTCCACCGGGAGTCGTTCCCGCCTATTCCAACTATGGCGTCGGTCTGGCCAGTTACATTGTCCAGCGTGTGAGCGGAGAACCGTTCGAGCAATACGTCGCCGACCACATCTTTAGCCCGCTGGGAATGACGCATTCGACGTTCTACGAGCCACCGCACCAAGCTCTGTCGTCCCTGCCTTCCGAGGGATATCGCGGCAACACAGAAAAGCCTGCGGTAGGCTTCGAGATTTTCAACCCAGTCGGCGCAGGCGGGCTCTCTTCTACCGCTTCTGATATGGGACGTTTCGGCATGGCCCTGCTGAACGGCGGAGAACTCGACGGGCAGCGCATCCTCAAGCCTGAAACACTCGCCCAGATGTGGACTCCGCAGTTTCGCGCCAATGACCAGATGCCACCCCTCTGCATGGGTTTTTATCAAACGTGGCGCAACAACCTGCGTTGGATTGGCCATGAGGGCGACTTGATCGCATTTCACAGTCTTTTTTTCGTCGAGCCTAAAGAAAAGCTCGTGCTCTTCGTTTCCTATAATTCAGCGGGCGCTGGGGACAAACCGCGGCCTGAAATCATCGATATGTTTTCCGATCGGTATTTTCCGGGCAACAGCAAGCAGACATTCGTCAACCTGCCGCGTTATGAACTCGACGCGATTGAGGGAACATACCAGAGCACGCGTCGTGCAGACAGCACCAGGCTGAGACTCGGAGACCTCTTCAATCAACACAGCGCAAAAGTCGACAAGGACGGAGTTCTTCATATCGAGGACATCACGGATCTTCGCAATCATCCCATCAAGTGGAAGCCGATCGGCAAAGATCTCTGGCAGGAGATCGACGGCCAACGCAAGCTTTTCGCAATTCGCGATGAGCGGGGAAGAGTGATTCGACTGGCCCACGATTTCCCCGGCGTGCAAGGCCAGCGCGTATCTTGGTATGACAACAGTAAGTTGGTGTTGACTGCTGCAGGAGCAAGTCTCGCCATTCTTTTGGCAGTGGTTATTGCATCGCTGAGCCGGCTGTGTCGAAGAATTGTTCTGCGGAAGCGGAGCAAGCCCGCACCGCAATCGGGAACCAAGTGGCTTCCATTCATCTCACAGACAGCCGCATGGGTATGGGTCGTAATGTTGTCGGCCATTGCTGGTTTCTTTGCCGCAAAAGGGGACGACTTTTTGCCGCCAACACCGGCATGGGATAAGTATTTTTTCCTGATCAATCTCGTGACAGCATTGGCTTTGATGCTGAGCTTTTGTGCAATCTTTTCGGGAATTCGCATCTGGAAGCGGGCTGGCATCCGTAACATCACGCGGGTAAAGTACTCACTCGTCGCTCTGGCCTGCCTGCTCCTGAGCGTCCTTGCTATCCACTGGAATCTCATTGGACCGGTAAAGCGCATTTGAGCGCCAGAAGAGCAGGGAATTGGCGGCGATGATTCCCTCAGCAGTGCACTATTTCTTGCTGGCATTTGCAAGACGTGCTACAAACAAAATCACCTTGCGCTGTAACACGGCCTGCATAAAGGTTGGTTCGAGACATTTGAAAGTGAATTGGGAAACGGTTCGATCGCAACCTCAGGACATCGTGTTTCCACAACGGCGCAGGTAGCTCGGGAACGGTCAAGGGTGTTGATGAGTACAACGCTTCCGCAAGGCCATTCGCAGAACCCGCTGCTGCGCGAGTATTGCCTGGACCGTGCCTATGATGAGATGTTCGGCGCGGACGGTGAAATCCGGCCTCAGTATGAAGCGCTCCTGAAGGTCCTCACTTCGTTACCTCCGGAAGAGTTGCAGCGTCGCAAGCACTATGCCGACGTCTCGTTCCTGATGCAGGGCATCACCTTCACGGTCTACGGTCAGGAAGAAGGAACGGAGAGAATTTTTCCCTACGATCTCCTTCCGAGACTGATCAGCGCTGAGGATTGGGATCGTATTGAATGCGGGTTGACCCAGCGCATCACTGCGCTGAATCTGTTTCTCCACGATGTTTACCACGAGGGAAAAATTCTCGCCGAAGGCGTCGTCCCGCGCGAAATAGTGTACAGTTGCCAGCATTTCCGCCGCCAGATGCGCGGGTTGCAAGTGCCGCGCAATGTCTACGTCGCAGTTGCCGGGACCGATTTGCTGCGCATGGAGAACGGTGAGTTCGTCGTCCTCGAAGACAACCTGCGTGTGCCAAGCGGTGTCTCGTACATGCTGAACAATCGTCGCGTGCTGAAGCGAACGCTTCCGCATCTCTTCCGCAGCTACGGCGTGCGTCCCATCGAGAACTACACGCAGGCGTTGCTCGGAACCTTGCGTTCATTGGCGCCGGAAGGCCGACCCGAGCCTTCGATTGTCCTACTCACGCCCGGCGTCTATAACTCCGCTTACTTCGAACATACCTACCTTGCTCGGCAAATGGGCATCGAACTGGTAGAAGGCCGTGACCTGGTAGTACACGACAACATTGTGTACATGCGTACCACCGGCGGCTTGAGACGAGTCGACGTGATTTATCGTCGCGTAGACGACGACTTCATCGATCCATTGTCGTTCCGCCCAGACTCGATCCTGGGCGCTCCTGGATTGTTCAACGCCTATCGTGCCGGCAACGTCACCCTGGCAAATGCCTTCGGCACAGGAGTAGCTGACGACAAGGCTCTGTATGCCTACGTGCCGCAAATCATCCGCTTCTATCTCGATCAGGACCCGATCCTGAATAACGTCGAAACATATATCCTCGCCGACGCCAAGCACCGTCAGCACGTGCTCGCAAACCTCGACAAGCTTGTCATCAAAGCCGTGGGCGAGTCCGGCGGCTACGGCATGCTGATCGGTCCACACAGCACCAAGCAGGAGCGTGAAGAGTTCAGGCGGCGCATTGAAGCGAATCCGCGAAACTATATTGCGCAGCCCACGCTCTCGTTTTCTCGGGCTCCATGTTTCCAGGAAGACGGCAGCATCGAGCCGCGTCACGTCGACCTGCGACCCTACATCCTGTTCGGAGATAAGGTGACCATTGTTCCAGGAGGCCTCACACGCGTCGCTCTTCGCAAAGGATCACTCGTCGTAAACTCGTCTCAAGGCGGCGGCAGTAAAGACACCTGGGTACTGAGTCAATAACGCTATGCTTTCTCGTGTTGCCGACAGCCTCTACTGGACCAGCCGCTATCTGGAGCGCGCCGAGCATACTGTGCGCCTGATCGACATCAATCTGGGCCTGATGCTCGACAAATCGCACACCAGCGCTGAGCGCCGCTGGCAGCGGGTGCTTGCCGCGCTTGGAAATCCGTCGGATATTCACTGGACAGGCGACGCCTACCGACTGGTGCAGGATATTTGTTTCGAGGCCACGAGTCCAAATTCTGTAGTGAATTGCATCATCTCTGCGCGCGAGAACGCGCGGCAGATACGCGAAGAGATCAGCACCGAACAATGGCAGCGTTTGAACCGTCTCTTCCACGAGGTTTCGCGCGCCCGAACGGAGCGATATTCCGATCTGCAGTTTGCTGAATTCCTGCCCACTGTCATCGATGGCGTTCATCTCTTCCAGGGAGTAACCGATACAACTCTCAGCCATGGAGAAGGTTGGCAATTCCTCCAGGTTGGACGCTTTCTGGAACGCGCATCAGCAACCGCGATGTTGCTGGACGTATACCACCGCGAAGTCACGCGCTCCCCCGAAGAGTCAGTCGACGCGTATGAATATCTCGAATGGGTGGGCCTGCTGCGCAGTTGCACCGCGTTCGAAGCGTACTGCAAAGTCTATACTGCAGATTTAACCTACGAAAGAATGCTCGAGTTTCTCCTGCTAAACGCCGATTTTCCGCATTCGATTCGCTATTCCATCGACCATTTGCATCGGTCACTGACTGCGATTCAGCAGGAGAGCCATCAGCTGAATGTCGATGAACTCATGCGCGTCTCGGGCAAACTCCGCACGGTGCTTGGTTACGATCAAATCTCGGATGTCTTCACCGCCGGCCCGGGCAACTATCTGCGTCGCATTCTGCAGGAGTGCCACCGCATCCATGACCTGATCTACGAGGTCTACATTCAATATTCAGTGCAGACAGCGCTGGCCCTATAACGAAGAGGAGCAGCTATGCCGTTCTATTCCGTGCGGCACCTTACAAAGTTTGTCTACAGCAATCCCGTGAACGAGAGCGTGAGCGAGGTGCGCATGCATCCGCGCAACGACTCGAACCAGCGTTGCCTCAGTTTTTCTCTGTCTGTGAGCCCTCGCTGTCGCGTATTTTCGTATCGCGATCATCTGGGCAATCACGTGCACCACTTCGACATTCCGGGGCAGCACGAGCAACTGGTCATGATTAGCGAATCGCTGGTGGAGCACCAGCCCCTTTCGAATATTCCATCCTTTCTCGCGCCGGACGCATGGAAGGAACTGGATGTCCTCGTCGCAGCAGGTGATTACTGGGAGATGTTGCTTCCGAGCGAGTTTGCCACGCCCACAACGGCGCTACAGGATCTCGCAAAAAGACTGAATGTAGTGCGACGCGATGATCCATTGATGATGCTGCACGAGTTGAACGCGAAGCTCTACGAATATTTCAGCTACGCCCCGCGCAGCACGAGCGTCGATTCGCCTATCGATGAGGCTTTGACCACACGCGAAGGTGTCTGCCAGGACTTTGCCCACGTAATGATTGCGCTCGTGCGAAGCCTGGGCATTCCCTGTCGCTACGTCAGCGGCTATCTGCATCACCGCAAGCAGGATCACGACCGCTCCACGCACGACGCTACGCATGCATGGGTAGAAGCCTTTCTGCCGCATTTGGGCTGGGTAGGTTTTGACCCGACTAATTATCTGATCGCCAGCGATCGTCACATCCGCACAGCGTTGGGTCGAGACTATGCCGATGTTCCTCCGAGCAAGGGCATATTCCGTGGTCGTGCGAATGGCCAGCTCTTTGTCGCTGTGCGCGTAGAAGCCTCCGACCGGGCTCTATCACTCGATCAGGAGATGCCGATCCCAGAAGACTGGACGATGCTCGTCGAAAAAGCGCAAGCTCCGCCCCCGCCGCCCGCCGAACCGCTGTTGCTCATCCAGGCACAGCAACAGCAGCAACAGTAGGCATACCGCTATACGGGAATAGCAGCCATGCTCTGCCCTTACACTGGCAGTTGCCAATAAAGCAGTCATTGTCTGTCTCGGGGAGAAGAAAGAAATGCGTGTTCGTTCGTGTCTGAAGTGCGTTGCCGGTTGTATTCTTTCGATCGCGATATTTTCTGCAAGCACTCTGCATGCGCAGCAGCATTTGCCAGCGCCTGAAGAGCAAAAGCGCATTGACGAAGCAATCGCAAATCACATCGGCGACGTTCCGGATGACGCGGGGCCATTGGCAAAAGATCTGTCTCCCAGGCTGACCCCGAAGGCAATCGAGACAGCCATCCGCAAAGTAGCCGACTGGGAGTTGCAGCGCTCGCAACCCTATTTCGGCAACGAGTGGACGTGGAGCGTGCTTTACACCGGTTTCATGGCTGCATCCAGCGCCACCGGCGACAGCAAGTACAGCGACGCGATGCTTGAAGTAGGAAAGAAATTCAACTGGCAGCTGCGATCCCATCTGCCGAATGCGGACGACCAGAGCATAGGACAAACCTAC
This sequence comes from Alloacidobacterium dinghuense, assembly GCF_014274465.1. Taxonomy (NCBI): domain Bacteria; kingdom Pseudomonadati; phylum Acidobacteriota; class Terriglobia; order Terriglobales; family Acidobacteriaceae; genus Alloacidobacterium; species Alloacidobacterium dinghuense. The sequence goes on from NZ_CP060394.1 coordinate 1,214,774, forward strand.
ACCGAACTCTACATGCAGAAGCATGACCCGGAGATGATCGCTGGAACACGCACAGAGCTCAACGATCTGATCGCACACGAAAACGATCCAGCGCCGCGGATTCCATGGTGGTGGTGTGATGCGCTGTTCATGGGACCTCCCGTGTGGGCGCGAATGAACGCTATCACGCAGGAGGGAAAGTATCTCGGCTACATCGATCGCGAATGGTGGAAGACCTCCAACCTGCTCTACGATCCGCAGGAGCATCTTTATTTCCGCGACGCAACCTATCTAAACAAAACAGAGCCGAACGGGAAGAAGATGTTTTGGTCGCGCGGCAATGGGTGGGTTCTTGCTGGTTTCGCGCGGCTCCTGCCGTACTTCCCGAAAAACGATCCTCGTCGTGAAAAGTATGTGCAGCAGTACAGAGAAATGGCAGCGAAGCTTATCACGTTGCAGGGAAGTGACGGGCTGTGGCGATCTGGTCTGCTCGACGCAGACTATTACGTTCTGCCTGAAAATTCAGGCTCTGCGCTGATTGCCTATGGTCTCGCTTTTGGTGTTAACGAGGGTATCCTCGATCGCAAAACTTATACCCCGGTAATCGAAAGAGCATGGGCCGGCCTTCTCTCACACGTCTATGCTGATGGACGCCTGGGTTGCATTCAGCAGGTAGGGGCTGCTCCATCTTTTTACAAACCGACCTCGAGCTTTATCTTTGGGGTAGGTGGCTTTCTGCTAGCCGGTTCCGAGATAGACCGCATGGCCAAATCCCCAAAACATACATAGAGCCATGCGTTATTAACATGCGTTATAGAGCATAACGACAGTTCTTTATACCTTGCGTTATAACCTGATGCTTCTAATGAAGCATCAGACTTTTCCTTCCATTGATGGATTCCAACAGACAATCATCCTTCCATAAACCTGCTTTATCGCCTGCATCGGATTTGCCTGATACCCGAAGTTTATTGTTGAAATGATGAATTTGTTCAAACTAAGTTTGGACATGGAAGTCATCCGACAGACGTTTCACCCCGCCCGCTATCCCAAGGAACACGCTTAGACCTGGCGTTTCACCCGTGTTCTCGCAGAGCTGTAAAGCCGTTTAGAAAACAGATTGCTCTCATCTTTCCTTTGGAGGTCGTTGCTATGTCGTTCCGAAGAGGCCGTTCTCTATCTCGAAACATTGCAGTTCACTTTCTTTTTGCAGCATGCCTTCTCGCTGCGTTGTCGATGCATTCGCAAACATTTCGCGGAGGTATCAACGGAGTAGTAACCGATCAAGCTGGCGCTGTCGTAGCGGGAGCACAGGTTGTTGCTACCGCAGAAGCTACACAAGTTGCCCACACTACCATCACATCAAGTGGCGGCGAGTTTTCGTTTCAGGATCTGCCGCTGGGTTCTTATACTGTCACTGCAACAGCGCCGAGCTTCCAGACCGTCAAGGTTGGTAATGTTGGCGTAACCGCTGGCACCATCTACACATTGCCTATCAAGCTCACGGTTGCATCGCAGGCGACAACGGTGGAAGTGTCAGCAGCGGCTTTGGCTCTAGATACAACCTCAACCACTCAAACAACGGTGCTACAGAGTAAGACCGTGCAGGATATTCCGCTCAACGGACGCGATTTTACTCAGCTGATTGCCTTGACCCCGGGCTTCGCCGGATACGTAGGCGGTGGCTACGGCTCATTGAATGGCACTCGCGCCAACCAGATGAACTGGCAGATTGATGGCATCGACAACAACGATCTGTGGCACAACATCCCCGCAGTCAATCAGGGTGGTGTTTCCGGCATCGCCGGAATCGTGCTTCCGATCGACGCAGTTGAACAATTCTCCGCGCAAACGCAAGCACCACCTGAGTCAGGCAGAAATCCCGGCGGCACTGTCAACTTAAGCTTGCGTTCCGGCTCTAATGCAATTCACGGCACTGCATATTACTTCAACCGCAACGAGGCTCTTGGCGCGAAGAACCCGTTTACTGCGACCAAGCAGGAAGTGCGAAATCAAAACTGGGGCTTCTCCGCAGGCGGGCCATTCATTAAGGACACGCTCTTCTGGTTCACAACGTTTGAAAAGCAGAACTTCACGATCGGCGTTCCAGCGCAGGCTACTGAACCCTCGCTTGCGTATCAAACCGAGGCCGAAGCGGTTCTTGCGAATCACGGGATCGCAGTCAACCCCGTGTCTCTTGCGCTGATCAACGGCAACGGTTCAACCAAGGGACTTTGGCCAACCTATGCTCTCAACGGCCCGGCATCGACGAAGAATTACACCAGCGTCGATCCTGAGTATGGATACAGCTACAACGGGCTCGTCAAGCTCGATTACACAATCAACGATCGCAACAGCCTTTCTGCGCACTGGTTTGCTGGCCAGGGAAATCAGGTGGCGCCCGTCGGATCAGTGCTCAAGCCTTACTATGAGGTGGCTCCGATCCACGTGCAAAACTATGCATTGGTGTACAACCACGTATTCACGCCTACGCTCACGAATCAGGTATTGGCCGGGGTAAATTATTTCAATCAGGTCTTCAGTGATTTCGAGACGGACTTCGATCCCGCAGCCCTCGGCCTTGTGACAGGGTCGCCTTTTCCCGGAGCACCCAACATCAACATTGGCGCAAAAGGCGAGTTCGACCCCACCGGCGAAACGCCGCCTGAGGGCCGCAACGACATCACCGGTCATCTCACCGACGATATCTCCTGGACGATCGGAAAACATCAATTCAAATTCGGTGGCGAATATCGCCAAGCCCAGCTGAACGAGTTCTATCACCGGCATGCTCTCGGCTCGCTCACCTTCGACGGCGCGCAGGGGCCGTGGACATCGGATGATCTCGCGCCCTACGGCGGAGACACCAACCTGCTCCCGCTCGCCGACTTCATGGCAGGATATGTCTCTGCAACAGGCTCATCTATCGCCATCGGAGATCCTGAGCGCCAGGTCTTCGTCAACACCTTCGATATCTTCGCGCAGGACACGTGGCAGATCTCTCCCAAGCTGTCCTTTAATTACGGAATCCGTTACGACTACGAGGGACCACTCCACAATGGCAGCAAAGACCTGTCAGTCTTCCGTCCTGATCTCGGTGGCATCGTTTTCCAGGGCGACCAGATAAGCTCGCTGTATCAACAAAGCTGGACAAACTTCAGCCCGCGCGTCGGCTTCTCCTATCAGGCGCGCAGCAATACGGTCGTTCGCGCTGGCTACGGCTTTTACTTCGACACTCCGAACCTGAATCCGTTCCTCGACAACCGTCCGGGTAACGGTGCGCCGAACGGCGTTGAAGGTAATCCCAGCGGCCCGAGCCCTGTGCTGACCGTGCAACCGAACAACATTGGTTCAGCAAATCCGATTCAGAGCGGTGTTCCCGTATTCCCATCGAGCAGCGCCGCCGATTGTCCGTGCGCTCTGTTCTCGGTTAACAAGGACTTCCGCACGCCTTACAACATGAACTACAACGTGCAGGTGGAGCAGAGCTTCAACAGCAAGGTCGTGGCCCAATTGGGATATGTAGGCAGTCAGGGCCGGCGTCTCTTGAGCTTGCTCGATATCAATCAGGGCTTCGTTGATCCCGGCATTGGAGTAACTCCCGGAACCTATTCAACCTTCATTCAACCCTCCGTGAGCTCGAACCCGCTGGTCGGCACAAACCCGATCAACCAGATTGAAAGCATCGGCACATCCAATTACAACTCGCTTCAGGCAACGTTGAGGACACAAAACTGGCACCGTCTGAGTTCAGCCTTGACGTATACCTGGAGCCACAGCCTCGACGAAGTAACGGCCTATCGCGGGCAGCTTCCGCAAGATAGCCATAACTTCAAAGGCGATTATGGCAACAGTGATTTCGACGTGCACAACACGTTTGTCGGATTCTTCTCTTATGAGATTCCAGGCTCCAGCCATCTCAAGCTTCTCACTTCAGGATGGCAGGCAAACACGCTGCTCACGCTGCATGGCGGCCAGCCGTTCAGCGTCCTCTCATCCAGTGATACAACGGGCACGAATGAAGGCGTTCAGCGTGGAGATGTGGTTGGTAATCCTTATCAAGGCGTCTCTCACAACTCCAGCACAACCCAGTCGTGGCTGAATGCGGCTGCTTTCGTCAATCCCGCGCAATACACGTTCGGCGACTCACGTCGCAATCAATACTATGGCCCTGGATACGGCTCCTGGGATCTGTCGTTCTTCAAGAACACGCCGATCACGGAACGCGTCAATACGCAATTCCGCGTAGAGATGTTTAACCTGACGAACAAATCAAATTTTGCTCCGCCAAGAAACACCGTTGGCTCGCAGTTGGGAACCTTGTATGACACCATCGGCGACTACAACGGCGCTCCCGGCATCGGCGCCGGCGAACCGTTCAACACGCAGCTTGCTTTGAAGATCATCTTCTAGCTCGCCTGGCAACGCCACGTGGCCGCATAATACATGCACCACGTGGCGTTAACATCACCTGCCCGGATCCGGGCAGGCTGTCTCTCGTTTAAGGTCTTGGAGTGAAAACAAACCTATGGGATTGAGTCGACGTGAATTCTTAACGCGGGTAGGCCAGGCCGGAGGCTATGGCGCCGCTTTCATGATGATGCAGTCACTTGGCCTTCTGCCAGCGCCGGGAGCGAATGCAGAGGACGCGCTGAAGCCCGTCCCCGGTAAGGGCACGCGTGTCGTCATTCTTGGAGGAGGCATTGCCGGACTGGTCTCCGCCTATGAACTTGGTAAAGCTGGATATCGATGTACCGTGCTCGAAGCGCGTGATCGCGTCGGCGGACGCAACTGGAGCATCCGCCGTGGCACGCAAGTGCAATTTGCCGACGGCACACAGCAGTCATGCAACTTCGAAGAAGGTCGCTACTTCAACGCAGGACCCGCGCGCCTGCCTTCCATTCATACCACCATGCTCGGTTACTGTCGCGAACTGGGAGTGCCTCTGGAAGTAGAGGTCAATACGTCTCGCGGAACCCTCCTGCAATGCGACAAGATGAACAATGGCAAGCCGGTCGAGCAACGCCAGATGGTCAACGATACGCGCGGCCACGTCGCTGAGCTTCTGGCAAAAAGCATCAACAAGGGAGCGCTCGACGAAGACTTAAGCAGCGAAGACAAGGAGCGCATGCTCGGCTTCCTGCGTGAGTACGGCGACCTTTCCCCGGATTACATCTTCAAAGGCTCGCAACGTTCCGGCTTCAAAGTCTATCCCGGAGCCGGTCCGGCGACACCGGAAGCGAAAGATCCGCTGCCGATGCACGCCCTTCTCAGCGCAGATCTCTGGCAAGGCCTCCTTGCTGAAGACGTGATCGATTGGCAGGCGACGATGTTCCAGCCGATCGGCGGGATGGACCGCATTCCCGCAGCATTTGAGAAAAAGCTCGGCAGCGTTGTCCGCTATGGCGCCGAGGTCAAGCAGATTCGTCAATCTCCAACAGGCGTCACCGTCACCTATCGCGACCGCAAGAGCGGAAAATCGGAAACAGTCGTCGCAGACTACTGCATCTGCGCCATGCCTTTCAGCGTGGTCAAGACCATCGATGCCGATTTCTCCCCGGATGTGAAAGATCTGATCAGCGAGAGCACCTATGACTCCGGTTACAAAGTCGCGTGGGAATCGCGCCGCTTCTGGGAGCAGGAATACAACATCTACGGAGGCCTTTCCTACCTGCGACAAACAGTCGATGTCGTGTGGTATCCAAGCGCACAGTTCTTCTCGCAGAAAGGGATCATCGTCGGTGGCTACTCCATTGAGAACGGCACCGACTTTGGCCGCTTGCCGAACATGCAGGCAAAGCTTGACGCCTCGCGTGCCGCGATTGAGAAGTTGCATCCCGGATGCTCCAAAGAATTGACGAATCCGATCTACGTCAACTGGGGTGAGATTCCGTACAACCTGGGCTCGTGGATCCACGGTTATGGCAGCTCGTATGCCAAGACCTACAAACGCATCATCCTTCCCGACCGTCGCGTGTACTTTGCAGGCGACCACACCAGCCACATTATTGGTTGGCAGGAAGGCGCAGCGTTGTCCGCGCATCGCACCGTCACCCAAATTGGAGTTGCCATGCAACAAGGAGGCACAAGTGGAGCCTGAGTCAAGACTGAAGCCGAATCTGCTTTTCTCGCTGGCAGCTGGCGCGATACTCCTCTTCGCGCCGGCGGCTCACGCCCAGGCCACGCGCATTCCTCTGTCCAATTCCAACTTTCCCATTTCACAGGGAGTGTGGGTAGGCGACTCGCTTTACCTCAGCGGCATGATGGCCTCGACTTTCAGTTCGCCAACGCCTGGCGATACGAAAGACCAGACCGTCAGTGCCATCCAGCAAATCCAGAAAGCGCTGGAGGCACAAAAGCTCACCCTCGGTGACGTCGTTATGATGCACGTCTATCTGGCGGGCGATCCAGCGAAAGGTGGCAAGATGGACTTCGTTGGATTCATGGCCGGGTACACGCAGTTTTTCGGGACCCCCGCTCAGCCGAATAAACCGGCACGCAGCGCCATGCAGGTCGCTGCGCTCGCTGCCCCCACCGGTCTCGTCGAGATCGAAGTAATCGCCGTTCGTCCGAAGTAATCTGTAATCGGACAAAAAGAAAAGCCCCGCGGCTCGGGGCTTTTTCTTTTGCGATACACGTTCAGGAGAGATGGGTGTGCGGCGTGTCGCGCAGCCGTTCCGGTAGTGGCATCGGCTCAAGGCCGGCCGTCGATGAAGCCATGACCTCTTTGTAGGCTGTGCGGAACTTATCCATGTCCGTGTGCGTGCCGACCGTGATGCGCACATACGTCGGCCACGAAGGCCACACACGACCGATGTAAACATTCTTCTGCTGCATCGCCGCCAGCACTTCCTTGCCTTGCCGCCCCGTATCGAGCATGAAGCAGTTGCTCTGCGAAGGCGTGAACTTGTAGTTATTCGCGGTAAGCCATTCAAAGGTATTCTGCCGGATGTCCGCATTGATTTTCTTGCGTTGTGCAATGAGGTCCTTGTCCTGAAGGCTTGTCGTCGCAGCGGCCACAGCCATGATGGGCAGGGAATTCATCCCATAGAATTGCAGCTTCGCCAGGAGATCGGGACGCCCGATCGCAAGGCCGCAGCGCACGCCCGCCATTCCATACAGCTTTGAGAAAGTCCGCAGAACGATAACATCCTTGTCAGCCTTCACAAAATCCAGAGACGGCGTTGCATCAGAGAAGTGGATGTAGGCCTCATCGATCAGTATCACTGAGCCTTTCGGCTTATTGGCAACCGCGTAGGCGATGTCGTCATGACTGGTGATCGTTCCTGTCGGGTTATTCGGATTGCAGATATACAGCACGCCCGCATTCGGATCCGCAGCCACCATCGCCTTCACATCATGCGCATAATCCTTCGTCAGGGGAACCTGCAAAATCTTCGCACCGCTCAGCTTGGCCGCATACATGCCTGCTTCATAACCCGGATCGCCCGTCACATACGGCTTATCCTTCGAGGTAAATGCAAGCACCGTGTAGTGCAGTGGCTCACTCGATCCGGCGTAAGGCATCACATACTCCGGCTTGAGCCCTTCCATATCGCTGAAAGTGGAAACCAGCTTCAGAGTCAGATCGTAGTCGTAGCGGCCGCCTTCAGGAATCAGGCTCGAAATAGACGCGCACGCTCCCGAGCATGGACCGAGTGGGTTTTCATTCGCGTCAATCCGCACCGCATCCGCCGGAATATTCTTCGCCACGCGGCGTCGTTGCGCATGGGCCAAGTGAGCTTCGGTAATGATCGGGATGGAGGCAGCGACGGAAGCAGCGGCAGAGTAGCGAAGAAATGAGCGGCGGGAAAAGCGGGTAAGTGAGTTTCCATCAAGCTCGACAGGACACATAATGATCTCCTGGTTCGTGGATACAGCAACTCTAGTCCCGGCTGGCGTCAGGAACAAGCCCAGAACTGCCGTTTTTGCCCTTATTTACATAGCTTTTCTGCTGCATAAGAATGCCTTATCCGTCAGGCATTGTCGAATTCAAGCCGCAACAAAAGCTTGCCAATGTGCGTGCTCGCCTGCATTCGCCGATGCGCCTCCGCTGCCTCGCCAAGTGGAAACACGCGATCTACAATTGGCCGCAGCTTGCCGGTTTCGATCAAGGGCCAGACGTGGCGTTCGATCTGGTCGCGTAGCTCGGTCTTTTCCGCAACCGATCGGCGGCGGAGCGTGGAGCCGGTGACGACCAGACGCTTCATCATGATCAGGCGAAGGTCAGTCTCGACCTGCGATCCTCCGGTGGTTGCGATGTGGATCAGGCGGCCTTTCTGCGCAAGCAGCTTCAGGTGCTTCGGGAAATAGTCTCCGCCGACCATATCGAGAATCACATCGACGCCGGCTTTTTCCGACCACTCCAGCGCGCCTTCAAACCAGTCCTCGTCGCGATAGTTGAAAGCCCGCTCCGCTCCGAGCGACAGGCAGAAATCGCATTTTTCCTTTGATCCGGCAGTCGTGATCACGCGAGCGCCTAAGGCCGTCGCCATCTGGATCGCCGTGGTGCCGATGCCGCTTGTGCCGCCGTGAACCAGGAATCGCTCACCCGAGCGCAGGTAAGGCAACGCAAAGAGATTCGCCCAGACGGTGAAGACCGCTTCGGGCAGTGCAGCGGCATCCACCAATGAGACGTTCTTTGGAACTGGCAAACAGCTTCCCGCATTGGCAACGCAGTACTCGGCGTAACCGCCGCCGGGAATCAGGGCGCAGACTGGCTCGCCAACTTTCCATCGTGGTTCGGCTTCCGGACCCAGCTGGGCGATGTGACCCGAAACTTCCATTCCGAGAATCGGTGAGGCTCCTGGTGGTGCGGGGTAGTGGCCCTGGCGTTGGAGAAGGTCGGCGCGGTTGATGCCTGCGGCTGCTACCTTGATGAGCACCTCGTCCTGGCCCGGTCTGGGTGCAGGCGCATCGGCGATGGTGAGGACTTCCGGACCGCCGAATTCGGGTATATCTATGACGCGCATGCCATCAGGATATTCGAGCTTAACCCCTCCGGCATTTTCCCTAAATTCCTTGTTTTCAGTTACTTAGATTTTTTTGTTTCGCTGTAAATTATTGATTTCTCAAGGCTTACGGCTAAAATCCTTGTTTTGAGGAATTTAGCCCCAAAGCAGAAAGGCACGGCCCGACGGCCATGCCTTTCTTTTAGTATAGCAAAATCAGCGGTAATTCCCTGCAGGGCTCGTTGGATCGTAAGTCGCTATGGATGAGATTGTTACGAAGGTCGAGGTGGCTCGGACCTCTTGACAAGGGAAAATCCTTTAATCAAATCGCCCTTCGTCAGCCGATGGTCCAAAGATGGCAGGCACAGCTGCGCCATTTAGTCGCAGGTACACGGTCAGCTGTCCGCGATGGTGGGCGAGGTGACTGAAGACAGCATCGCGGATCATGATGTGCCGCGGATTCTCGCTGACCACTTTGCCGCTAACGACAAATTTCCAAGGCGTGAGCAGGTGTTCATCCGTTGTATTCTCCAGCGCCTTCCTTGCCTTCGCCACCGATTCATCCAGAGCTGCCAGCAATTCCTTGTTCGTCTTCAATTCTTTCGGCCTGAATTTTGGGGCATCCTTCGGCGCCATATCCAGCTGGTCCTGGTTCACCATCATGTCGGTCCAACCAAGAATCGTCGCCACTAGAGTTGCCAGGTAGCCCAAAGGCATCGACTTCTCGTGTGGCTTCCAGTCATCGCGGCCCTCGGGTACACGCTCTAATACTCGGCGCGTCGAGGCGGCTTCACGTTCCAGATCAGCGAGGAAGAGTGTCGAATAGAGCATAATTTGGGTTCGCGCCACATTATATGCTTTCAGGAAGACGTTGCAGATTGATCGGACGAATGGGTAGTGGGTCAATTTAAGTCTTCTGCCAGGTTCTAGTTACCGCTGACGCCGCTTAACGGGAACCTTTTAGCGATTGGGATTACTTCCGGATGGCCGACCACACAACCAGAGCCCACTATCTTAGCGATGGGTTGCCGTACCGAAGCTATGTGCGGCGAATCTCCCATGCGTCTGCAGCTCTATGCCTTGGCCCTAGCCAGAGCCATTGTTCAATTGTCTAATCGATAACATATTTTATCGTCTAGTAAAAGACCGGGGCGGTCGTCCGACAGAACGTCCTTTATGTCCGGCTATCTGGTTTACGCTCACCGTGCGACGAACGAACTGACCGAGTCGACGACAGTTCGCCAGATAGTCCTGTGAAGATAGCGGTCCCTCGCCATGCGCGGCCAGTAGTGCAAGCCGTGTCGGCGCAATGCTTGATCTACGCGAGCCTGCCACCAGAAATTGACGTTGAGGCTCGCCTCAAGCGTACGGAACTGATGCCACCAGTAAATGGGAATGTAAATGAAGTCGCCGGGCTCGAGGATCGCACGGAACGGAGTCGCACGATTGAATAGTGGGTAGCGGGAGAGGTCCGGCTTTTCGATCTCGACACGGCTGAAGTTCGACATGTAGTCCCAAGCGCTTCGTGGATAAAGCTCGTCGAGCTGCGTCGAAGGGAACAGAATGATCTCCTTTCGGCCAAGGAGTTGGATGTTGATGTTATCCTCCGTGTCGTAGTGTGTCTTCGTCACGTTTCCGGTCGACCCCATCCAGATGTTCTTGGTGATGAACTTGCGTAGAACGTACCGGATTGGCGGCGACTCTTCGTTTAGCGCACCCCACGTGTGGAGGGGCTGCTGGTGGACGCGACACTTCTCGTCCGCGTTCGCCGGCGCGAATATACTATCGACGACCTTAGCGAACGCAATTTTCGGTTCGACACCGATTTTCAGCCTCTCGGCATAGTCGAGGTAGTCGCCATTCGTGGAAACGCCAATCTCTAGAATACGCGTACCGTACATTGCCTTCAAATACTCGGGCGTCCATTTGTACGAAGGGGGCCAGTCTTTGACGGCGCCACGCACGATGACGGGACGCTCGGGACGCACATAGCGTTCAGCGAACTCTTCGACGCTCGGTGCGAGAGCGACGTCGACAGGTGCAGCGTCCTCAAACATGCGGCGGATATTATCACGGGCGCGACTGACGCGCCACGCCTTTTTTGGCCGCAGTGGCAGTGGGCGGTTGGAAGCCCCTTCTGAAAGGCGGCTCCGCTCCCGTCTTGTTGAGGCACGGAGTCAAGCAGCCAAAGTTGTTAGGGCGTGAACTCATAGACCCGCCATTGGACAGGTTGCCCAATGTCCGCATCGGGCCAATCGCGTCATCTTGGCGCCCCGCCGTCAACGTCCGGTCCACCCCCCGGATAACGCTTGACGTTTACACGCAGGCGACGACGACCAGCAAGCGTGCCGCCCACCCGGAGATCATCCGCAATTACCCGGTGCGCCAGCCGTTGTTGTGGGTGTGAATTTGTTGGTGCCCGGAGGGGGGACTTGAACCCCCACGGCCGGTTAAGGCCTGCGGATTTAAGTTCGGGATCTAATTGTCCATGATCGATCATGGAGTAATGGTTTGTTGAGCTTAAGGGGAAACTTTTTCTACTAAGTCCACGGAAATGCCATGAATTCCATTCTGGTTCCCACCAAAGTCTCCCACCAGCTCTTACTTAAACGGCGGAATGCCAATGAGATTAGGTTCCGCTAGAGTCAGTCTTCGGTTCCGACCATCGCGTGGATGTTCTGGGTGGATCACCGGCAATACGGAAGTAACCCCGAAGGTGCCTCTGAAGTCTGCTTATCGATAACTCACACCGAGATCAAGTTGACCCACTACCGACGCACACGGATGGTTACAAAAGAACTGTATTGTCAGCCCTGTTGCCAGCTGAAGGCTTCTGCATGGCCGACGCTACCCAACTCCGCTGCGATGATCGGAAGGGAGCTGAACGTCCAAGCGGTCCAGCCGAATCATTAGGCGATTTGGGCGGCTCCCACAATAGCGGTGACTCAGGCACCCGTACATAGGTGCGTTTTCCAGTCGGTAACAATCACCATTCTAGAGCCGCAATTCAACGGGTAAGTCGAGTTGCATTTGTCAACGATTCGCTCGAGAGGCGAGGTACGGTAGGATCGGGAAAATGCGCCTCAGGAGGCTGGATGCGGGTTTGGCAACGCTTGTGGAGACGGGCATGGAGGCTGGGTGTCATCGGAGTAACCATCGGACTCTCTGTGAGTTCGGCATCAGCCTTCGCTGAGCCGGCTAAGGCTAAGGTCGATTCAGGAATTACGCGGGCACTCGCGGTGGAGCGGGCCGGGCGCGTATCAGACCTGCATTATGCGCTTCGATTCAAATTGCGGGCACATGCAGAGAGCATGCACGGAGAAGAGGTCCTGCTCTTTACGTTGCGCTCTGGAGCCGGGCAGGCAGACCTGCCTCTCGATTATCGAGACGGGACCATCTCTTCGGCGACTCTAAATGGTGTTGCGCTAGAACCATTGCTGACAAACGGACACCTGATCCTGCCGGCGCAGCTTCTGCATGTAGGCGAAAACAAACTAGGCGTTTCGTTCACTTCCCGGGTTGCGACCGCGGGCGCGGCGATCACTCGCTACGACGATAAGGACGATGGAAGCGAATACCTGTACTCGCTGTTTGTGCCGATGGATGCGAGCATGGCGTTCCCGTGCTTCGATCAGCCAGATATGAAGGCCAGGTTCAGCCTCGCGCTGGATGCGCCATCGGAATGGAAGGTCATCGGCAACACGGCTCCCGAGTCGACGGAACGAAACGGAACAAGCACGGTGACTCGATTCGCGGAGACCAAACCGATCTCGACGTATCTGTTTGCGTTCGCTGCGGGGCCGTGGGTGAATGTGCATCCCATCGCCGGAATGCCGGATGTATATGTCCGGCGGTCGCAACTCAAGCGCGCAGAACCTGAGGCGCCGCAACTCCAGGAGATTACGACACGCGGTATGAAGTGGCTGGCTGATTATTTTCAGCAACCGTTTCCGTTTCCTAAATACGACATCGTGCTGATTCCCGGTTTTCCGTTCGGCGGAATGGAGCATGCAGGCGAGACCTTCTTACGGGAAGACAGTGTGCTGTTCCGTACGGCGCCTACGGAGAGCGATCGCTTTCAGCGAAATATCCTGACGCTACACGAGCTGACTCACCAGTGGTTCGGCGATCTGGTGACCATGCGGTGGTTCGACGACCTCTGGCTGAAGGAGGGTTTTGCGCAGTACATGGCTTATCGGTCGCTCGACTCCTTGGAGCCAAAAGCGCAGGCCTGGAAGCATTTCTATGAGGACATTAAGCCGCAGGCATACGGAATCGACGAGACAGAGGGCACGACGCCGATCTTTCAGAACATTCCGAATCTGAAGGACGCGAAAAGCGCGTACGGCGCGATCGTCTATCAGAAGGCCCCGGCGATCCTGAAGCAGCTTGAGTTTCAACTTGGAGCAGATGCGTTCCGCAATGGGCTGAGGATTTACCTGAAGGAGCACGCCTATGCGAATGCCCAGTGGAGCGATCTGATCGGGGCCTTCCAGACTGCAAGTGGGCAGGATGTGCGCACATGGGCCGACGCCTGGGTTCTACGGCGCGGCATGCCAGAGGTGAATGTGAACTACCGCTGCGATGCGCAGGGCAAGCTTACGGAGCTAAGGCTGACGCAGAAAGATGCGTTGCCCGATGGGTATCTCTGGCCGATCTCGAATGAGGTCTGGCTGGGCTATGGGAAGTCTGGACGTGCTTCGGTGCGGCACCGTGTGAATTGGAGTACGGCGGAGATTGTGGTTCCTGAGGTTGTGGGCGAAGAATGCCCGGACGAAGTGTTTGCGAACTATGGCGACCAGGCCTACGGACGCTTTCTGCTTGATGAGAAGAGCCAGGCCTTTGTACGGCAAACGATTTTGGCGGGCGCGTTACGGACCGAGGATACAGATCCGCTGTTACGGTCCCAACTATGGGGCGCGCTTTGGGATGGAGTGCATGTGGCGCAATCACCGCCGCGCGCATATGTTGAATTGGTGTTGGCCAACTTGCCGCAGGAACAAGACGAGACACTTGCGCGCATCCAAGGCGGACATGCCACGACAGCAGTACAACGCTATATGAGTGCCCAGGCTCGCTCTCCGCTGGCCATGCGCATGGAAGCGATCGTCACACATCGCATGCTGAGTGCGCAGACGACCGGTCTACGTATTGTGAGCTTCAGAACATTGACTGCAGTCACGGAGACAGATGCAGGCCGGGCTACTTTGAAGGGGCTGTTGGCGGGCAAGGTTTCTGTTCCTGGCGTCGAGCTGCGGCCACTTGATCGCTGGAATCTTGTGGAGAAGCTGATCTTGTTGAACGACCCTGAAGCTGCGTCGTTCTTCGCCGCGGAGAGCAAGCGTGATCAAACGGGAGATGGGCAAAAGTATGCCTGGGCGGTACAGGCGGCGGTGCCTGACTCTGCCACGAAGGACCGCTACTTCGCGCAGTACACGTTGGCTCCCACCAGCGCGGAGGCAAAGCCGGAAGACTGGTTGACACAGAGCCTTCGACCTTTCAATGCCTGGAACCAGTCGGATCTGACAGAGCCGTTTCTAGGTCGCGCACTCGATCAGCTTCCAAAGATTAAGCGCGACCGGAAGATCTTCTTCTTAGGAGCGTGGCTCGGCGCGTTTCTGGGCGGGCAGGTTAGCCCTGATGCAGATGCTGTCGTGAGGCACTGGCTTTCCCAGCCGGATATCGATCCAGACCTTCGGCTGAAGGTGCTGGAGAATGCAGACGAACTCGAACGCACTGTGCGCATACGGCAGAGATTTCCTGAATGACGGCTGCCTTCTTATTGCCTGACAAATCAACCCTGGCATATATGACATCCTGTGTCATAATTGCCGCGACGCCTTTATAAACTTTTTCGAGCCTTCCAAGAGACCAATTTCCATGAGAGCCGATCGCCTGATGTCTGCACTGCTGTTGCTGCAAGCGCGTGGGCAGATGACCGGCCGTGAACTGGCCGCGAGGCTCGAAGTCTCCGAGCGCACCGTTCATCGCGACATGGAAGCGCTCAGCGCCGCCGGTGTCCCGGTCTTTGCCATGCGAGGGTCGCATGGTGGCTGGCAGCTCGATGAGGGCTGGCGCACGCAGGCGCCCGGCCTGGACCAAACCGAGCTCCGTTCACAACTCATGGCCCAGCCGCGCACGCCGGGAGACAAGCGTCTTGCCGCAGCCGCTGACCGTGCCATCGGCAAAGTGATGGCTGCGCTACCAGAGCCGCTGCGCGAGAAAGCATCTTCGATCCGCGACCGGCTTTTTATTGACACGACCGGATGGCGCGGCACAACCGAGAATCTCTCCATGCTCGCCATCGTGCAGGATGCCGTTGCGCAGGATCGCAAGTTGAGCTTCTGGTATTGGCGTGCTGGCCGCGAGCGTGTGGAGCGCACTGTGGATCCTCTCGGACTCGTTGCCAAGGGCAGCACCTGGTATCTGTTTGCGGGCACCGATCATGGCTATCGCACGTATCGTATCTCGCGTATGGAAGACGCGAAGCTGCTCGATGCTCTGAGCGTGCGTCCGCCGAATTTTGACCTGGAAGCTGCGTGGAAGATTTCGGCTGAGGAATTTCGTGATGAGGTGAATCGCGAGATGGAGGCCGCGCGACGCGCCTACGAGGCTCGCCTGGAAGCAGAGCGCAGAGCGGTGCAGGAAATGGAAATCGCACGTCAGGTGCAGGCACGGCTGTTTCCGCAGCAGCTGCCTGAGAGCCTGTCGCTGGACTACGCCGGCATCTGCATTCAGGCGCGCAAGGTTGGCGGCGATTATTACGACTTTCTCGATCTCGGCTCGCAGCGCCTCGGACTGGTCATCGGTGATATTGCTGGGAAGGGAATCGCAGGCGCTCTATTGATGGCGAACCTCCAGGCAAATCTCCGCGGCCAGCTTGCCATGGTTGTCGATCAACCGCAGCGTCTTCTGCATTCTGTGAATCAGCTCTTCTTCAAGAACACTGCCGAACATGCGTATGCAACGCTCATCTTCGCCGAATATGACGACAAGGCGCAGATGCTGCGCTACGCAAACTGCGGACATCTTCCCGCTCTCCTGCTGCGCTGCAGCGGCGAGATGGAACGGCTGCACTCCACCTGCACCGTCGTTGGCCTTTTTGATGACTGGGAGTGCAAGTCGAGCGAAGCGTGCCTTTTGCCTGGAGACACATTGGCTCTGTATACCGATGGCGTAACCGAGGCATGCAACGATCAGGGTGAAGAGTTCGGAGAGGAGCGACTGGCGGATGCGTTACGCAGATATCGAAATCACTCTGCCAGCGGATTGCTGCAGTCCGTAGTGAATGAAGTTCAGAGCTTCAGCCCTCAGGAGCAGCAGGATGACATTACGCTGATCGTCGCGCGGTGCCGGGAGACGGATCAGCGAATGCTGTTCGATCGTCCTGTGTAAGCAAAAAAAATCCCGGCGAATCGCAATTCGCCGGGAATCAGATTGAATTGCTGGGCTTAATAAGAGTGCGGATAACCGCGCATCAGGTGCTCGACGCCGGTTTGGTATCCGCGGCGGAATCCGTCGCGATAGGCTTCCCGGTCGTGATGGGGAACAGGCGGATGGCGGAATTCTTCGCGGTTTTCAACACTGGGCTGACGGTGATTTTCGTAATCCTTGCGCGCGCCTTCAACGCCATCGTGAAAGCCCTGCGCATGCACGCCCTGCACTTCTGCTGGCGGAGCAGCCCATACCTCGTGGCCGTAATCGGGAGGCGGCGGACCCTGTTGCGGGTATTGCGCGTTTGCTGCGGGAACGCTCAAGAGCACAGCCGTTGCGAATGCTGCTAACGATAGACCTGGGATAATTTTCTTCATACGTGGGTTCTCCGTTTCGTTCTGCGGAATGGATGAATTCTCCATTCACTTTGTCGGACCCTTTCTACGATGAAGAGTTTCGCGAGCGTGTTGCACGCTGTATTTGTTCGTAGCGGGGCAACCGTTCGAGGACTTCGCTGTTATTTGTGATACGGATTCGGCCCATTGGCGTTCGCTGTCTTCTATGTTTTGCGGAAGGATTCGTCGGATGGGCGGCAGGCGGTTAGGAGGGTGGTGCTCAGAAGGAGGAGGGTTGCGAGGGTACTTTTGGCACGTGGACGCATGGAGTTTCATCATACTGTTCCATTGCACATGCGACAGAAAAGACTTAGGTTAACTTTGGAGAACATCACGAGACAAATATCCGAAAATGCACAAATTATGTTGCAGGCGAACAAAAGGAGAACTATACTTTCTCTAGGGGATTCAATTTAAGGAGCTGACATGAGTTTTGAGTCTTCCATCGAATGGACTGATTCAACTTGGAATCCAGTTCGGGGCTGCACGAAGATTAGTCCGGGTTGCAAACACTGCTATGCATGCACTTTTGCCGAACGCTTCCAAGGTGTCAAAGGACATCCCTATGAAGAGGGTTTTAAGCTACGACTCGTCCCTGAAAAACTCGCAGAACCTCTGAAATGGGGAAGTTCACGTATGGTCTTTGTGAACTCCATGAGTGACCTTTTCCATAAAGATGTTCCTGATGCATACATACAACGAGTGGTAGAAGTGATGGCTACCGCAAATTGGCACACTTTTCAGTTGCTAACCAAACGTGCTGAGCGTATGCGCGATCTGCTTGCGGGCCCACTTAAAAAATTCGCGGACTTGCCGCACATATGGTGGGGCGTGAGTGTCGAAAACAAGAAGCATGGTTTACCAAGGCTTCAGGCATTACGAAAGGCTACTGCTTCTATGCGGTTTCTTTCAATTGAACCGCTTTTAGAAGATCTTGGGAGTTTTGATTTACAAGGAATTAGTTGGGTAATCGTCGGCGGAGAAAGCGGCCCGGGAGCCCGTCCGCTACTTGCAGATTGGGTACGAAACATACAAGAGCAATGCAAGAATCAACAAGTGGCATTCTTTTTTAAACAGTGGGGTGGCCGTAATAAAAAGAAGGCTGGGCGACTTCTTGACGGTAGAACTTTTGATGAATTTCCAAGAGTAGTGAAGAATAAACCACCACATTCGATGGTAAGGCATGAACACATCCAAAATTTGGAGGCGCGTAGTCTTGTCAGTATTCAGTTATGAAAGAAAATGCGTATGATGAAGATCGATTACAAACGCAGGTAAAGCATAAGTTATTAGATAGATATCTTTCTGCTGCTGTCCCAATAATTGGAAGTTGGGCGGCGGAAATTTGTTATGTTGACTGTCTTGCGGGACCATGGAATGAGACCTCTAGCGATCTCTCTGATACCTCCTTCTCTGTTGCGCTGAATGTATTGCGAAAAACTCGCAATACCCTGCTGCAGCGCGGTAAATCACCATCAATGCGCTGTATTTTCAACGAATGGGAGGACGTCCCTTTTGAAAAGCTTTCAGCATTTTGTCGAACAGTCGCCGATATTGAGGTCGATCCGCGCAATTGGGACTTTGAAAGGCACGTCAAAGATGTAGTTAAGTTGGCGACAAATAGAACCAAGTCATTTCCGTTTTTTTTCATTGATCCAACGGGATGGGAGTTAGCATCTGTACCTCTCATTAAGCCGATATTGCAGATAAGCCCCGGAGAAGTGCTCATTAACCTTATGACATCCTGGATTAGGAGGTTTCTGTCGGATGAGAAAAAAGACTTTGTACGATTGCTCGGCGAAGACGCAAAACGAATAGCTCAGCTTAGCGGTGATGAGCAAGAAGAAGAGCTTGTCAGATGTTACTCGGAAGCAGTTAGAAAGGCAGGTAATTTTCCCTACGTTTGTACAATGCCCATTCTGAAATCGAAGCAAGAGTCATTCCATTTCCACATGGTCTATGCGACCCGCCATCCCACAGGCGTAAAGGAGTTTAAGAAGGCCGAAGGCGATGTTGTTCCATTCATGCATGAGGTCCGTGCCGAAGCTCGACATCAAAGAGAATTTCAGGCAACTGGGCAATATTCATTTTTGGAGCCGCTCGATACTTATTCCGATAGGCGATATGCAAGGTATCATCGCAGAAACTTGGAACAAGCCTCACAAGCGGCGTTGGAACTACTTAGTTCTAGCGAAGTAGTTCAGTTTGACGATCTATGGGCGAAATGGATGCAGTTTGCTTGTGTCAAGGATGATGAGTTGCAATCATGGATGCGTGATAGGGAAAAACGAGGGTTGTTGAAAATTGATAACTTATCGGGACGAGCCAAAAAGCTATCCTTTGGTAATGGAATTACTCTAACCTCGGCAGGTGCGCCCATTTCCCATGATTAAAGTTATCTGTGTGGGTGACTTGTATTAGCGAGATTCCGTAGAAATGCAGATCCTTCGACTTCGCACCTACGGTGCTTCGCTCAGGATGACAACTCTTATTAGCTGATGCGCAGATAGAACTGCGATTAGACGATCCAGCCACCGCCTACTACTTCATCGCCGTCGTAGAAGACTGCCGACTGGCCGGGGGTGACGGCGCGCTGCGGCTCATCGAAGGTCGCGAGGACTTCGTCGTTGCTCGACATTTCGATAGTGGCCCAGGCGGGGTCGTGGCGATGGCGGATCTTGGCCTTGACGCGCATCGGTGCGCCGAGCGCGGGGATGGAGATCCAGTTCAGGTCGCGGGCGCGTAGTGTCTGGATCGTCGTCTCCGACTCGCTGCCTACCTTCACCTGATTGGTCGCGTTGTCGATCTGGATGACGTAGAGCGGCGTAGGCGAGGAGAGGCCGAGTCCCTTGCGCTGTCCTACGGTGAAGTTGTGGATGCCGTGGTGATGGCCGATGACCTCTCCCGTTGTAGACACGAGTTCGCCGGAGGAGTCCGGCATGGGCTCGCCCTGCTCGTCGAGGTAGGCGTCGATGAAGCGCTTGTAGTCGCCGCCGGGGATGAAGCAGATCTCCTGCGAGTCGGGCTTCGTAGCGAGGGCGAGAGCGTGCTGCTTCGCGATCTCGCGGACCTCGGGCTTGGTGTAGGTGCCGAGGGGGAAGAGCGTGCGCGAGAGCTGATCCTGAGTTAGACCAAACAGAAAGTAGGTCTGATCCTTGGAGGTGTCTGCGGGGCGCTTCAGGATCCAGCGGTTGCGCTCCGGGTCGTACTCGTTGCGCGCATAGTGGCCGGTGGCGATGCGGTCGGCGCCGATCTGGCGGGCGCGGATGAGCAGCTGGTCGAACTTGAGATAGTTGTTGCAGAGCGAGCAGGGAATCGGCGTGCGTCCGGCGAGGTACTCGCGGACGAAGGGGCGGACGACCTGGTCTTCGAATCGCTCCTGCTCGTTGAGCAGGTAATAGGGGATGCCAAGCGTCTCAGCGACACGGCGCGCGTCATATACATCGTCGATGGAGCAGCAGCGGCCCTGTACCTCCTCGGGCATGCCCTCCTTGCCGGCGAGGCGGCGCTGATTCCAGAGCTGCAGCGTGAGGCCGACGAGCTCGTAGCCCTCGTCCTTGAGCATGGCGGCGACGGTCGAGGAGTCGACTCCGCCGGACATGGCTACAGCTACCGTGTTGTTGAAGGTCTCGGACATGAGAGTGCGCTGCTTCTAGTATCTCATTTATTGGATGAGAACAACCCAGGTTAACTTCGTGAACCTGGGGCACCCGGCGTGAGCAAGGGGACTATAATTCGCTCGATGCTTTACTTGTTGACAATCAATCTCATACCGAGCGCGTTGGTAGGCTTGGCCTGGTTCTGCCATCACAGGCGTCCCGGAGCCCTTTCTAAGGGCAGGCAGGTGCTTTTTTACAGCGGACTTGTCGGGGGCACTTGCGGCGCCATACTACTCGTCATTTTCGTGATTGTTAGTGTGATGGATCCGTCGAGTGTCGGTCATGTGAATGTATCGGGAGGAAAGGTATTGATACTAGGATTTTTGATGGCGCTTGTAAGCTTTCCGCTTACGCTGGCTGGGCAAAAGGTACAACGTCTGCTTGCCGCAGCTAGCAGTCTGTCGCTCTTCATTCTTTTGTATATGGCCGGATTGGCATCAAGCATCTGAGGTCCGAGTTTTGGGTGCTACGCATCTCGATCCTGAAACAACGGGATCATCGCAACCCACATCTCAAAAGCCCCCCGACCCGGAAACGTACACTCTAGAGCGCTATTGTTTGTAGACCAATCGGGGACCACTAATCTGTTTCACCTTGAGGTCGATGGTTACCTCGACACGATCGGCGATCTTGATAAAGGGAATGCCGCTATTCATCCCGTAATCCTTACGGTCAAACGCCATCGTTCCGTTGATCGTGCCTGCGCCTGTTCCCTTGCCGGAAACTTCCAGTACAAGGGTCTCCGATCGAGAGACACCACGGATCGAAAAATCGCCAGTCACGTCAAAGGTGGTTGGGCCGGTCTGGGTGACCTTGGTTGACTTAAAAGTGATCAATGGACTCTGCTCGACATCAAAAAAGTCCTTGCTCTTTAACTTATTGTTCTTCATGCCGCTGCCGGTATCCACGCTGGCCGCCTGTATCTTGATGTCCAAGACTCCCGACGTTACATCGCTTGATGGGAATGTCAGAGTGGCGTCCCATTTATCGAAATTACCGCTTATCGGGACCGACGCCTTCACACCGAATTTGATCGTGCTTGTGACCGGCGTAACCTCGAAGACCGGAGCTTGCGCTCGGCATAACGAAGGCAACATGGCAGTAATGACGAGACCGAGGATCGCTATTCGCATACGAAAGTTTGGCCGTTTGGGACCTCTGAGTCAACTGGCAAGCTGCACCAGACTCGAATCAAGCAACGAACACCAAAGGGGCTTTAGCTCCGGACCTTCTAGTGAGCACCGGTCATCGCCTGCCGCAACTGCTGCTCAGCTGCCGGAGGCCAATACTTGCAATCGAGTTGCAGGAAGAGGGAAGTGTAGGGGATGGCCATGTTGGTTTTGAGGACGAGGATGTGGAAGGTCTGTCCGGCGTCATTGATTTGCTTGATGAGGGTTTCGTGCGGGAGTGATTTGACGGGGCGGTCTTTGAGGATTTCTTTCAGGTGCTGGCGGTAGACGCTTGCTCCGGGCGCGACCTCGTCGGTGACGTAGGGCAGTTCGGCGTCGAGGTAGACGTTGGGCGTGACGTGGATGGAGTGGTCGAGGGTGTCGAGCACGACGCGCGCGACGTGGGGAAGATCATCGTTGGTTTCGATGGTTTCGACTCCCGGCGAAACCTGGAGCGGGTAGGCGGAGTCGACGATCATGATCCAGTTGCGGTGGCCGAGGAGCGGGAGTTCCTGATTGAGTTTGATGCGCCAGTCTGTTTCTGCGTTTGGGGCTTGGGCGCGTGATGCTTGCGCGGCGAAGATGAGGGCGAGCGAGAATGCTAGGATGATTTTTTTCATGGCAGGATGAGCGCTTCCATTCCGCCATTCAATATAAGCATCTGGACCCACATCTCAAAGGATTTGGTTAATCCGACCTCTCTAAATGGGTTCATCCGGGCGCATCATTTTCTGAAGAAATTTGCCAAATGCAATCTCAAGGGCAGGCGCGTCTAGGTTGGAAATCATCTCATGCCGAATGAAGGCATCCTTTCCGTCCGATGTTCTAAGAACTTCAAAATCGACGTGTCCAGATGTCCACGCGGTGATACGTCCCATTGCTTGCTCTGAGTCGAAGTCGCCGAAGGCGGCAGGTATATGCATGTGACGTTCTTGCACGCCCGCTAGTGTTACACCTCGACTTTCTAGCCCAGACGCCTTCGATCGCAGCCACATCACTATACCTTGAACCGTCAGTGGATACTCTTCCATTTCGCCATACTATAGAGAGATCAACCAACCGTGCTATACTAAAGCCACGCTCAGTGATTTGGTTGTGAGCCGTTCTCGCCCTCCAAAGCAAGACCGCCTGGCACGTAATTTCCCAAGCCCCTACAGCGTAGCCGCTCCGTGATGGAGTGGGTCCATGTTCGCGATTGCGCGGCATGTGAGAGGCAGCGTCCGGCAGAACCTCGTGTCGAGAGGTAACTTCGATCTCGACCATTGGATTTGATTCACTCGGGTTTTCCATACGCAAAATATTCATTCCGGCAGTGGGCGTGTGCCTGCTCTCGGATTTCAAGGTTTCACAGACCGTATGGGTTGGAGACAGTGCTTTCCCACCCTGACTGCGTCAGGATGGGGCACCCATTTTTCGTGCGGATACAGAGGAAAGCAGATTCTTTCCCTTTGCTGTGCTCAGGATGGCAAGTCCTGGCGAAGTGGTCAGTGTGAAACAAATGATAAGGACACAATGAACCAATTTTCAGATTTCAATTTGTCGCCTGCGCTTAAGACGCGCCTGGCGGCTGCTAATTTTGTTACGCCTACGCCTGTGCAGGCGGGGGCGATTCCTCCGGCTTTGGAGGGGAAAGACGTACTGGCGACAGCGCAGACGGGCACGGGCAAGACGCTCAGCTTTCTGATTCCGATCATCGAGCGGTTGCCGCAGTCCGCGAACAAGAACTCAAAGGCGCTGATTCTGCTGCCCACGCGTGAGCTTGCGATGCAGGTCGAGCAGGCGTTCCGCAAGATCTCTGCTGGATCGAATCTTCAGGTTGCGCTGGTTTGTGGCGGCATGAACGAAGGGCCGCAACTGCAGTCGATTCGCAAGGGAGCGCGGCTGATTGTGGCGACTCCGGGTCGTCTCGAAGACTACCTTAAGCGCAAGCTGGTCAGGCTCGATCAGGTAGAGATGCTGGTGCTGGATGAAGTGGACCGCATGCTGGATATGGGCTTTCAGCCCGCGATCCGGCGCATTTCCGATGCGATTCCGGCGAAGCGTCAGACGCTGTGCTATTCGGCGACGCTCGATGCGCAGATTAAGAATGTTGTGCGCGACTACCTGAAAGATCCGGTTCGGATCGAGATCGGATCGGTGCTCAAGCCTTCGGAGAATGTCGAACTGCAGAGCTTTGAAGTGGAGCAGGAAAAGAAGCTCGAACTGCTGGAGCACCTGCTGCAGTCGGAGAAGGGCAGCTTCCTCGTCTTTGTGCGCACCAAGCATGGCGCGGATCGCGTGGCGAAGAAGCTCTGCCGGTCGGGTTGGGGCGCGACGCAGATTCACGGCGACCGTTCGCAATCGCAGCGGAACGCGGCTCTGCGCAGCTTCGCAGAAGGCAAGCATCGGGTACTGGTTGCGACGGACGTGGCTGCTCGCGGCATTGACGTCTCACATGTGGCTCACGTTGTGAACTACGACATTCCCAAGGTGGCGGAAGACTTCGTCCATCGCGTCGGGCGTACGGGGCGGGCTTCGAGTCATGGCGTGGCTTCGACCTTCGCCGCTCCCAACGAAAGAAGGGACTTGCGCAGGATCGAAAAGACGCTTTCGATTCAAATGAAGCGGTTTCGGGTGAAGGGGATGGCTCCTTCGATGGGCTCGAGGCAGGCTGTTCAAGCCTAGAGGCTATGGCTTGGAAAGGGCGTCCTTCGGGACGCTCTTTTTAGTTTCATATCGATTTTCGATTCGGCTCGGACTCACGCCGCATTTGGAAAAAAGACCAAAGTTAGCTTCGCGAACCCTTCGGTTTTCACTCAGGGCAGGCTCTGGGGCACCCGGCTTTCCCATCCTGTCGCAAACTGCCCGACACGATGCGAGCACCCTTTTCCTGCCTGAGGTAGCGAAAGCAGATTCTTCGCTGCGCTCAGAATGACAAAACGCTATAGGTTTCAGCCCAAAGTCCCTGCATTCACGGGAGCAAGCTCACGTAGGCGGCTGGCGGCGGCGGGGATGACTTCGAGCGCGAAGTCGATGTCCTCGTCGGTGGTAAGTTTCGTCAGGCTGAAGCGCAGGCTGGCGCGTGCTCTCGCTGGACTAAGCGCCATAGCAGAGAGGACATGAGACGGTTCAGCAGCGCCTGAAGCGCAGGCTGATCCGCCGGAGGTGCAGAGTCCCTTGAGATCGAGGGCGATGACGAGGGCTTCGCCTTCGAGGTTGTCGAAGTAGATGTTGGAGGTATTCGGCACGCGGGCTACGCTGCTGCTGTTGACGCCGGTGTCTTCAACCTTCGCGAGAATGCCCTGCTCAAAGCGGTTGCGCAGCGCGGCGACTCTCTCGACGGTTCCGTCGGAGAGTGCGGTGCGGGCGATTTCAGCGGCTTTGCCCAAGCCGACAATGCCAGGAAGGTTTTCTGTTCCGGCGCGGCGCTGCCGCTCGTGCGTTCCGCCAAAGAACAGCGGTTCAAGCTGCGTTCCGCGGCGGACGTAGAGAATCCCGGTCCCTTGCGGCGCGTGCATCTTGTGGCCGGAGATGCTGAGCAGGTCGCAGCGCAGCGATTGCACGTCGATGGGCAGCTTGCCTGCGGCCTGCACAGCATCGGTATGGAAGTAGATGTCGGCTTCGGCGGCGATGCGGCCGATTTCGCTCACCGGCTGGATGGCCCCGGTTTCGTTGTTGGCCATCATGATGCTGATGAGCTTGGTATTTGCTTGAATCGCCTTACGCAAATCCTTCGTATCGACAACGCCATCGCTTGAAACCGGCAGAAACGTCACTTCAATGCCGCGATCGCGCAGCTTTTCCGCAGCGTGCAGGACGGCGTGGTGCTCGATCGATGTGGTGATGAGATGATCACCGGGCTGGACGAGGCCGAAGAGGGCGAGGTTGTCGCTTTCCGTTCCGCCTGAGGTGAAGACGATTTCGGCGGCGCGGCAGTTGATGAGGGCGGCGACGGATTCGCGTGCCTGCTCAACTGCGGCGCGGGCCTGCTGACCCTGCTGGTGAATCGAAGACGCATTGCCGAAGTGCTCGATGAAGTACGGGCGCATGGCTTCGAGCACCTCGGGGACTAGAGGTGTTGTCGCATTGGCATCCATGTATACCCGTCTCATTTTTCGTGTTTTCTCCTAAGTACCTATTTTACGACCTTTGGAATCTGACACGCAGATGAAACGCTCCGCTGCAATTTCTGGTCGGCTTGACGACGACTTGACGCATGCTGCCACTCGATTCTGCTAGGCTGCTTTCGCAGTAGTTTCAGAGGAGGAAGAGACGTGAAGATCGTTCGTATGTTTTGCATCGCATTGCTTTGTTGCCTCGCCGTTCCGGCAGTGTTTACTTATGCACAGGCTACCCAAGCTGTTCCGGGAGACACCTATAACCACCTGATGACGATAGTCGAAAAAGAGATTGTCAGCGCGGCGGACGCCATGCCTGCGGATAAGTACAACTTTGCTCCGACGCAGGGCGAGTTCAAAGGCGTACGCACATTCGCTGGACAAGTAAAACATCTGGCTGAGGCGAACTATGAGTTCTTTGACGGATGGAATGCGCCCGGCACTCCCGTAAAAGAAGCCGACATCGAGAAGCTGACCAGCAAAGATGACATCATGAAGGCATTGAAAGATTCCTACGCGTATGCCCACGGCGCACTCGGCACCATCACTGCAGCGAATGCCTTCACGATTGAAGGATCAGGCGAGCACAAGTGGACGCGGGGCGGAATGGCTGCCTTCTGCATTGCACATTCCGAGGATCACTACGGGCAGATGGTCGTTTATTTGCGGATGAACGGGATTGTGCCTCCTGCCAGTCGTCAGGGCGGCATGTAGGGCCTTGCTGTCCAGGCATTCGCGCCTTCGGCGCCAAATCAAAAGAGGCGTTCTGACGAACGCCTCTACAATATTGCGCGATCAATTACCGCTGTGAGATTGGCACGTATTTTGCCGGGTATTCCGGGCCGATATATTCGGCGCGCGGGCGGATCAGGCGGTTGTCGTCAAGCTGCTCGATGACGTGCGCGGCCCAGCCGGAAATGCGGCTCACGGCGAAGATCGGCGTGAACAGATCGAGGTCGACGCCGAGCGTGGTGTAGGTCGAAGCTGAATAGAAGTCGACGTTGGCGTTCAGCTTCTTTTCCGACTTGATGTATTTCTCGATCTTCTGTGACATGTCGAACCACTTGGTGTTCTTCGCTGAGCTGCCGAGGTCTTCTGACATTTTGCGCAGATGCGTCGCCCGAGGATCTTCAGTGTGGTAAACCCGATGGCCGAAGCCGGAAATCTTTTTCTTTTGCGCCAGCAGATTCTTCACGTACTCGACCGGATCGGAGCCGTCCTTTTCGATGGCGAAGAGCATGCGCATCACCGCTTCGTTGGCGCCGCCGTGCAGTGGACCTTTCAGCGCGCCGATGGCTCCAGTGATGGCCGAATGCACATCTGAGAGCGTGGCGGCAATAACACGCGCCGCGAAAGTGGAAGCGTTCAATTCATGATCAGCGTGCAGAATAAGGGCCACATCGAGGGCGCGGGTTGCCGTTTCCGAGGGCTTTTCACCAGTCAGCATCCAGAGGAAATTGCCGGCATGCGAAAGTGACTTGTCGGCTTCGACGACAGGTTTGTCTTTACGAATGCGATCGAACGCAGCGACGATCATGGCAATCTGCGCGGTCAGGTCGAAGCTTTTTCTAACATTCGAATCGTGATCGACTGCCTTTTCGTCCTTGTCGTAAAAGCTTAGAGCAGACACAGCTGTCCGCAGGACTTCCATCGGCGTCGCTGTCTTGGGGAATTCTTTGAGGAGCTTGAGAATGTCTGGAGGAAGGTGGCGGGAATCGGAGAGTTTTTTCTTGAAGGCTTCGAGTTCGGCTGCTGTCGGAAGCTTGCCATGCCAGAGGAGGCAAGTCGTCTCCTCGAACGTGGATTTTTCCGCCAGATCATGGATGTCGATACCGCGGTAGGCGAGTACCCCGGCCTCTCCATCAATCCAGCAAATGCCAGAATTAGCTGCGACGATCCCTTCAAGACCTTTTGAGGCTACGGCGGTTGACATACGATCCCAATCCCTCCAGTTTCTATTGCCTGCTTAAGTGAACTCTATTGGATGCGGTCCATTGCGGCCAGGTGCTGATCCAGTTCTGAGTTAGACGTTGTGGAACGCGCAAGGCGCAAAACAGGCTAACTACTGTTTATAGCAGCGTGGAGATTGGGTTGTCACTCGCAGTCGGCCGCGTCGCGCTACGCCCCTCTTAAGGGACGGACGCCGCGGCAAATCGGTCGCAGCGGAAGGGCGCAAGGTGGACGCTCGGTGGCTCCCCCAGAATCAGGTTGCGCATGATTCTCGCAGTGCCGGGCGCGAGCAGGATGCCATTGCGGAAGTGTCCGGAGGCGATCCAGCAGCTTCCTTCACCGCATGCATCCATGATCGGCAGCCCATCGGCTGAGCCGGGACGGAGTCCGGCCCATGTTTCCACAATTTGTGCCTGTCGAATAGGAGGCCAGAGTGCGGCAGCTTGATCGAGCAGAGCCTGAATGGTTGTTTCCTCCACCGATTTATCAAAACCCGCGCGTTCGACCGAAGCGCCGATGACAATGCGGCCATCGCCACGCGGAACCAGATAGAGCTCAGGTGTGCGGATGACGCAATCGAGGCGATGAGACGGAGGCAGTTTTACCGTAACCATCTGGCCTTTGCGAGGCTCAATGGATGGCAGATGGGAGATGGCTCCGGCCCATGCACCGCAGCAGTTGATGAAGTGCGAAGCAGACCAAGTCGCTTGCGGCGTTCTCACATCGACGACGGATGCCATTGCGCGAACCTCCGTGATCGGAGAATGCTCGATGATTGAGATTCCGGCGGCGACAGCCGCCTTCGGTAAAGCGGCGCAAAGGTCGCGAGGGTCAAGGCTGTGCTCTTTCAGCCACAAAAAGCTGCGGCTTTCAGGATCAAGGTCAGGCACGCACGCAGCGATTTCAGCAGCAGAAAGCGCATTGCTGAAAATGTGATTTCGTTCCGAGCCTTGCAGCGTTCGGCTGGTGCGCAGCGGAACCTGCAACCTGGAGAGGCGCTCAATCGTATTCAGATAGTCGGGGTAGAGCGAGATGCTGAGTTCTGAGAGCGGTCTCAGGTCAGCGGGATTCTCGGGATCGAACGCGGCGAGCATGCCGGCGGCGGCCCAGGAGGCTTCCGCCATGGCGCATCCACGCTCCAGGACGGTGACGCGCAGGCCCCGCCCGGCTAGTTCAAGTGCGGTGGAAAGGCCGATGATTCCGCCCCCGGCGATGAGTACATCCGCAGTGCTCACGCATCTATTGTATGGCGGCGAGATAGACAAAAAACGTTTGTCAGCGTCCATCAACTTGGATAGTCTCAGCGCACAGCTGTTTGCAGGAAAGGGAAAAGATCGATGAGCGATGGTACGGAACCTGTTGTAGAGCAGAGGAGCTTTTCAGGAGCGTTTCTTGGTTTGGTGGTGGCGGCCTTGCTGCTGGGGATTGGAAGCCTGATCTGGAGCTACACTCTCAGCAATCGTTTGATAAAGGCTGAGAATCAGGTGACCCAGGCACAGTTGCAGAATGACAAGCTGGGGCAAGAACTGGAGCAGACAAACGCGCGGCTTAAGGTTGCCACTGAGACCCTCGGGCAGTCAGTCGGATTGACGCAGAAGCAGCTTGAGGCGCGTGCGAATGATCTGTTGCGGCGGCAGGAGGCGGATGCGAAGCGGCTTGAGAACGAGCAGGCCGCAGCGCAGAAGCAGATTGGCGCGGTATCGAGCGACGTTTCCAGCGTAAAAACCGATGTTGGCGGAGTGAAAACCGACGTTGCTCAGACCAAGACCGACCTGCAGAATACTCAGGCGCAACTGCAGAGCATGAAGGGCGATTTGGGAGTACAAAGCGGCCTGATTGCGACGAATCATGATGAGCTGGAGATTCTAAAGCACAAGGGCGACCGCAATTACTACGAGTTCACATTGCACAAGAACCAGCGGCAGCCAATATCGACCGTTGGCCTTGAATTGAAGAAGGCCGATACAAAGCACAGCAGGTATACGCTTGAGGTTTATGCCGACGACAAGAAGATCGAGAAAAAGGATCGCGGATTGAATGAGCCGGTGCAGTTCTACACCGGTAAAGACAATTATCTTTACGAACTGGTCGTGAACAACATCACCAAGGATCAGATCACGGGATACGTTTCCACGCCGAAGTCTGCGCCAGTGCCGGTAAAGCCCGGCGAATAGCCGAGTTCGTAATTCAAGAAGCGGCGCTGGCAAATAGCGCCGCTTTTCTATTTACCGGGCGGTGCAGGCCATGGAAGCACAAGGTCTTTCTGGTTCGTGAACGCAAGCACAGCTTGAAAGCTGTGACGCGCATCCCATTGGTCTTTCGTCATCGGGTAGTGAAAGATCACGAGACCATGCGCAATTTGTCCCGGTTGCAGGGTGATGTCCCGGAGCAGTGGCTCCGCCTTGAACGATGCCATCTGCGGATAGGCCACGAAGACACTTTGGAAATCAGTGTTGTTGGCCGCGAGGCAGCGCTCCTGGTCGCCCGTGCTTGTGGTCAGATTGCTCCACATATCGTGCAGGTAGATTGGGTAGGTGCCCTGATTGCGAACCTGTACTTCTGCAGTGATCAGGAGCTGATCATACGTATCCATGCCTCCCTGGACACCCTGAGCGCCAGCGCCAACACGCATTTCCGTGTGGATCGGCGTGATGTCGAGCTTAAGAATCTGCCCAGCGACAACCGGCGGCTTCTCATCGATATAGACGTAAGCGGCGATCGTGACGACCACAATTACGGTGGCGACGAGCACGATCAGCAGGGAGCGTTTTCCTGAATTTCTTTCTTCATCCATCAGTGCCGCATTTTACACTGCGGAATCAGGATGCGCTGGCGAAGCGCGCCGAGTGGCGGACTCGACATGCTTGGGTCGAGAGGGCATACTGGCTTGCCATTGAAGGATTCTAGGGGGAACTACATTGGAACAGGTACTTGGAGTCGCGGTTGGTATCGTTCTGGTTTGCCTGCTGCTCAGCATCATTGCCTCTCATGTACGTGAAATGGCGGCGGCTTTCACCGCAAGGCGTGCCATTGTGCTGGAAGAGGCGATTCGCAAAATGGTTGGCGATTCCGGCATCTACGAGAGGTTTGCCAATCATCCGCTGATCGAAACGATCTCATTTCAGCCAGCGACATTCCTGGGTTTAGGCTTTACAAAAGCCCCTAAGCCGAGACCCACCTATATCGCCTCTCCCCTCTTCACGCGGGTTCTGTTGGTTACGCTGGCGGAGATTCATAGCCTGCCATCCACCGACGTGACCGCCGTAGTGGCGAAACTGCCGCCCGATTCCGCTCTCCGGCAAAAGCTGGGCGCGATCATTCTCGGGATCGAACACGACAGCGCCGCCTGTGTTTCAGCGATCGAGCAGTGGTATGACGGAACAATGGATCGCGTCAACGGCCTCTACAAACGCCACACGCAGACATGGCTTCTTGCGCTCGGCATGATACTGGCGGTGGCGTTCAATGCGAATCTCTTCCGGATTACCCAGCGGCTGTGGACTTCAAAAGATGCGCGTGACGCAGTGACGGCAACCGCGCAAATGTACAGCTGCAAGGATGGCCAGCCTTGCGGCCTGCCTGATTATGAGACAGCGCGCAGTGAGATTCAACGCAGGCTTGGAGATGAGCTTCCGTTGGGATACGACTGGAGGTACGTCCAGAGCTACTGGCGCTCCGGTGCCGATCCGGAAAACGCGGGTTTGAGAGCAATCGCCGGTCACTGGATATTTAACCTTGTGGGATGGATACTCACGGCGATTGCCGTATCGCTCGGCGCGCCCTTCTGGTTCGATCTCTTGAACAAGCTGGTGAACCTGCGCCTGGCCGGACAAAAGCCTGACAAGGCAACGCCCGTGCCACCAGGCGGACAGATTGTCGCAGCTGCCGCCGTAACCGTTCCCTCGCCGCCACAGGGTAGCGCGGCCGGGAATTAGGCCCGCGGCCGCAGCGCCGCGAGAAATTCTTCCGCAGGCAGCGTGTTCAATACATCCTGCTTCGCGAGCCAGGCGCGGCGCAACTGGCGAACACCGTAGGTCATCTTTTCCATGTGGCTGGTGTGATGCGAATCGGTGTTGATGGAGATCTTGCAGCCCATCTCCTTTGCCATACGGAGATCGCGGTCACAGAGATCGAGACGATCCGGATACGCATTGTGCTCGACAGCAACGCCCAATTCGGCTGCGCGGCGCAGAATCTGCGGAAGGTTCAGCTTGTAGCCTTCGCGCCGCAGTAACAGGCGTCCGGTAGGATGGCCGAGGATGCGCGTGTTGGGATTTTCGATGGCGCGCAGGACGCGCTCCGTCATCTGTTCCTCCGGCTGATTGAAGAGCGAGTGAATGCTGGCGATGACGACATCGATCTGGGCAAGCACCTCGTCGGAAAGGTCCAGCTGCCCATCGCTGAGGATATCCACTTCGATGCCGCCAAAAACGCGGATGCGTCCTTCCATCTCATCATTCACCTGGCAAATCTTCCGCATGTGCTCAAGGGCGCGCTCATCGTCCAGTCCAAAAGTCATCGCCAGATTTTTCGAGTGGTCGGTGATGGCGATGTATTCATAACCTCGCGCTGCAGCCGCTTCAGCCATTTCGCGGATCGTATTCTTTCCGTCGGTAGCATCGGTGTGCATGTGGACGTCTCCGCGAATATCGCGCAGCTCCACGAGTGCGGGCAGGCGATGTTGCTCGGCGGCTTCGATCTCCCCGTTGTTCTCACGCATTTCGGGCGCGATCCAGTCCAGTCCGAGCGCGGCATAAATTTCTTCTTCCGTCGCTCCTGCGACAAATGAGCCATCCTCCACGCGCGAGAGGGAGTATTCGCTGAGCGTGTAACCACGCTTGAGCGCGCGCTGGCGAACCGTAACGTTGTGCATTTTGGAGCCAGTGAAATATTGCAGGGCCGCTCCATAAGAGCCCTCGGGTAGAAGTCGCACATCCACCTGCAAGCCACTGCGCAGGCGGAAACTGACTTTGTTCTGGCCCTTTGCAATCAGATCGGCAATCGGCGGATACGCGGCAGTGTACTCGACCGCTGCCTGCACTTTGTCTTCTACACAGGCTGGCCCGGTGGCAAGAATATCGAGATCGCCGACGGTCTCACGTCCGCGGCGGAGTGAGCCTGCCGGAGTGATCGTCGTAATTCCTTCAAACTGCCGCAAATAAGCGATGAGCTTATCCGCAGCCTCCTCCGCGTCATCGATGAGAAAGCGCCCGCTGTTCTGCTTGTATTCCTCAATGCCTTTCTTCAGCTTTTCAATTTGTTTTGCGCCCATGCGCGGCAGAGACTCCAGCTTGCCCGCAGCGATAGCTGCCTCAAGATCAGCGATGGAGGCAATTTGCAAGGCTTCCCAGAAGAGCAAAACCGATTTCGGACCCATCCCCGGCAGCTTGAGCAGATCCAGCATGGATGGCCTGTATTTTGTGAGCAATTCTTCGCGCAGCGGCATGGTGCCCGTTTTTTCCATCTCCTGAATATTGGTCGCCATACCTTTGCCAATACCGGGAATCGCGAGAAGCTTCTTGGTATCTTCAGCAATTTCGCTGATTTTAACCGTACTCGATTCAACTGCCTCGGCGGCTCTGCGATAGGAACGGATGCGGAAGGGATCGCCTGCGCTGATTTCCAGCAGGTCGGCTGTTTCGGAGAGAAGTTGCGCGATCGAACGATTGTCCATCGAGAGACGATTATCTCTCAGCTCGCAAAAAGTAGAAAACCCAGCCACTTCACTGGCGGCTGGGTTGCATTTTACCTTGGCACACTTTCAGTAACACCCTCGTAGAGGCGAATTTTTAAGAAATGCTGAACTAGCGGAACCTGATCTTGCAGTTTCTTCCGTCAGGCAGCTGCTTCGCGGGCGCGGGTGACTTGATCGGCCTGAGGCCCTTTCTGACCCTGGACAATGTCGAACTCTACATCGTCTCCCTCTTTCAGGCTTTTGTAGCCATCCAGCTGAATCGCACTGTAGTGAACAAACACATCCGGTCCATCATCGCGACCGATAAAACCATAGCCTTTTGCGTTGTTGAACCACTTCACTTTGCCTTTGTACGTTGCCACGAGCCTTAGACCTTCCTGAAGCAGATTGCGGTTGGGAACACCAACGTGCTTGCAGATAAAGACGCAATTCGGGGCGCTTTGGTTTTCCTCTTAACTTTAGAAGGATTTGGCTCTACGCGAAATCAGTGACTTAGCGCTTTCGCCCACGATGACGCGCATACAGTTGGACCGACACGAGAGTCTTGCCGTCGAGAATTTTTCCCGCGTCGATCATGCGGAGCACCTCTGAGAGCGGAACGAGAACGACTTCAAGCAGTTCGTCTTCTTCCGGCTCTGCTTCGCCTTCAAGCAATCCCTCGGCTAGAAAAACCTGCATCCACTCGCCGAGAAATCCGGGGCTGGCGAAGTAGCGCACAAGCTTCGTCCATTTCCTGGCGCGGTAGCCAGTCTCTTCTTTCAGTTCGCGCTTGGCCGCAGCGAGTCGATCTTCGCCCTCGTCCATTTTCCCCGCCGGAACCTCCCACAAATATTGGCCGGCAGCATGTCGATACTGGCGTTCCATCACAATGAGCGGATCTTTCCTGCTCGAATCGTAGACGGCCAGAATCACCACTGAACCATTGTGACGAATGACGTCACGCTGCGTTATCTTCTCTCCGGGCTCGCGCACCTCCTCGCGCACAACGCGGAAAAGCGGGCCATCGAAGGCTATCCTGGATGAAAGCACTTCTACATCTGCTTTCTTGAAGGTGAGTACTGGTTTTGCTTCCTTTTTTTTTGGCGGCATTCAACACCTTTCTTGCGCGGTTTTCTTTTACCGTATCATCCGATCAACAAATGAAAACGGATGTCACTGTAATCGGCCCGGGGAACTGGGGAAGATCGTTGATTGCCGCGCTGCGCAGTGCCGGAATTCCGGTGAGCGAAGTGATTACAAGAACGCGGCGAAGCGGGACGACGACCATCGCGGCGGCACAACTGAATGCCCGGATTCTGTGGCTATGTGTACCCGATGGCGCCATCGCCGAGGTCGCAGCCGCGCTTGTGCAACGCAGGCGTGAACAAGGAAATACGCTACGCGGTCAAGTTGTGGTGCATTCGAGTGGTGCTCTGACCGTAGCTCCTTTGAATGCGGCGCGAAAAATCGATGCTGCTGTGGCTTCAGTGCATCCGGTAATGAGCTTTCCCACGCAACGGATTGTTCCGCTGTGGAATGTCTTGTTTGGGGTGGAAGCACAGCAGCCTGAGGTAAAGCGCAGGCTGTATGCAGTGATTCGCAAAATTGGCGGCAAGCTATTTGCGATACGGTCGGCGAAGAAAGTGTTTTATCATGCAGCCGGCACCATGGCATCGCCCTTGTTGGTGAGCGAGCTTTCTGCAGCCATGGCAACGGCACGCATGGCTGGGCTATCCGCGAGCGAAGCGCGAAAGTGTGTTGAGGTACTTGCGAAGGCGACGGTGCAGAACGTTTTCGCGCACGGCGAGCAGAATAGTTTCAGCGGACCATTTGCACGCGGCGATGTGGCTACAATTAGCCTGCATCTTCAGGCACTTGCCAAGCATCCGATTGTGGAGGTTTACCGTTCACTTGCACAATATGCGGTTCAGGCTCTGCCGGTTAAGCGCAAGGGTGAGATTCAATTCTTGCTCGAGAACGAAACAGGGATGAAAACTACCGGGCGTGAGACACTTGGCAATAGCCGAAGTAGAAAGCAATAAACGTGACCGAAGGGGTTGGAGAACTTCACTGGAGAACGAGCGCCTTGCATACAGACTGTTTTCCGATCACCGTGCTGCCCCATCTCTCGCGCCTGTTTACTGAATTCGCCGAGAGTCGCACTGCGTTGCCGTATTACCCGCTAAGCCCTTACTCGCAGGAATGGGCCTCGCGGCCTTCGTCTCTTGACCCAGCGATACGTGTCAGGGTCGCCGATCTGCTCATAGAGCAGAATCGCAGCTTTGGCGCCGGCGAAAAGACATTTGCCAACATCGAACGCCTGCGGAATGGCGCCAGTGCAGTAGTTACCGGGCAGCAGGTCACTCTTTTTGGCGGCCCGCTCTTCACGTTGTTCAAGACAGCGACAGTGATTCGCAAGGCGCAGGACGCCACGGCCGCCGGCTATCCGCATGTGCCGATTTTCTGGCTGGCAACCGAAGACCATGATCTCGAAGAAGCGGATCATGTCTTGCTGCCGTCCCGGCGTGAGCTGCACACGCTGAAACTCGCGCTTGAGAAGGGCGATCAGCATGTTTCTGTCGGAGAGCTGAAACTCGGTGCTGGAGTGCGCGCCGTCCTCGATCAGGCGATGGAGTTATTGGGCTCCGGACCCTTCCTTGATTTGTTAGAGGAGTGTTACAAGCCTGACGCAACGTTCACGCAGGCGTTTGGAAGGCTGATCTCCCGCACATTCGCTGCACATGGATTGATCGTGATCGATGCCTCCAGCCGTGATTTCCATGCGCTGGGCAGCCCCGTGCTCCGGCAGGCGATGGAGCAGGTCGACGAACTGCACGAGGCACTGATCCGCCGCGATCAGGAATTGTCGCAAGCCGGGTATCATTCTCAGGTTCTGGTGGGCGCGCAGAGCAGTCTCCTCTTCCTCATCGACGCGGAGACACGAGCCCGGCTGCCGCTGCGACGCAAAAATCATCATGAATGGTCGGCCGGAAAGCGCGCTTATAATACCAATGAGTTACTGACCATACTTGAAGTAGAACCTGAACGTTTAAGTCCAAACGCTCTTCTCCGGGCCGTCTTTCAGGATTTCATCCTTCCAACGTCCGCATATATTGGAGGCCCGGCAGAAGTCGCGTACTTTGCGCAATCGCAAGTGGTCTACGAGAAAATTCTCGGCCGCGTCACGCCGATTCTGCCTCGGCTCAGTGCAACCTTGATCGAACCTGCAATTGCCGAGGTTCTGGCGGGTCATGAAGTTGCGCTCAACGAACTACTCTCTACGCGTCCGGAAGAACTGGCTCATCGACTTGGCGCACGCTTGATGCCGATTGAAGGCAAGAAGAAACTGGCGTTGGCTGGAAATGGGCTTGATGCTGAGTTGACGTCGCTTACTGAGTGGATGCACGCCGTTGACGATGGACTGGGGCGCTCAGCGGATGTCGCAGCTTCGAAGATGCGCTACCAAATGAACCGGCTCAGACGGATGGCGGCGAATTTTCAGTTGCAGAAAGAAACCAGTCTTCGGCGGCACGCCGATGCGCTCTATTTGAGTCTCTGTCCGGATAACCACCCGCAGGAGCGAGCGATCGGCGCAGCCTTTTTCCTGTCGCGATACGGCGATGGTTTGATCGACGCGCTGGTCGAAAATGCGGCGCAGGAGTGTCCGGGGCACAAGGCGCTATATCTTTAACTTCTTACGATTGCCACTGGATGCCTAGGCTGATAGAGCCCAACTTTTCCACCACCAGGAAGCTGCACCGTAGTGATTGAACCCCATCGAGCTTCCTGCATTTCTGAACAAGAGACATTCCTTTCACGCAGGCTGGCTACCTCAGCTTTCAAGTCGTCACACATGAAGTAAAGCTCGTGCACATTGTTTTCATCGTGCGGATGAATCGCGGCTTCGGCTGGCGGCAGGGCGAAGATGAGCCAGTTGTGCCCCGCATCCACTGAGTCGAGGTGGAGGATGTCGCGGAAGAAAGCTCGGTCGGCATCCGCATCTTTGCTGTAGACAATGACATGGGCTCCGAAAATCATAGGCCCTCCTTTTCTGTGAACGATTATGTTCCAGCGTAGAGGGAATGACTGGCAAAAGCTGTCGCCGCTGGCCTACAATCACTTCTTGGCTATGCCGTCGAAGGAACAAGCTCCGTTTGAAGTGGCCTGCCCCGACTGTGGCGCCATGCTCAAGGTCGATCCTGCGACGCGCGCGGTGATCGCGCACACGCCCGCTCCACGCAAACGCACCTTTGAAGATTTTGAAACTGCGGCGCGCGCCATGCGCGAGCAGGATGAACGCAAGGAGAGCCTCTTCCGCCAGGCAGTGGATGCGGAGAAGAACAAGAACGATCTTCTGGAAAAAAAGTTTGCTGAGGCCCTAAAAAAGGCCAAAGAAACTCCGGATACCGGGAAGCCTCTGCGCGATTTCGATTTGGATTGATGCGATCTGCGATCACAAAAGATTTCTGCGCATCACAAGAGATTGAGGAGTAGTGGATGGGCCTGACGAAGCTTTCACACGAGATTCAAGACAGACTTCCCGAAAAATTGCCCCCGTTTTCCTGGCAGCGCGTTGTTGCCGCCAGCTCCCTCGTAGCAGGCGCATGCCTCTTTCTCTCCGGTCGCCGTAAGGCTGCACTGGCTGTTGTCGCGACGGGTGCGACCGTAGGACTGCTCGAGCATCCGCAGGCGGCGCGCGAGCTTTGGGAGAGTCTTCCTAGATATTTGCGTAGAGGTCAGGACGTGCTTGTGCGCGTCGAAGATTTCGTTAACGAAGTCGCCAAGCAGGGCAGCAAGCTGCGCGATTCAATCGGTTAGCCGATACCCAGTTGTTTGCGGGCTGCTTCGCTGATGCGTTCCGGCCCCCAGGTGGGCTCCCATACCAGGTTCACCTGCGCTTCACCAACTTCCTGTATGCACGCGAGCCGGTTGCGAACATTGTCCATGATCATGCCGTGCAGAGGACAGCCGGGCGAGGTCATCGACATGTCCACTTCAACGCGATGTTTGGGAATCATGCCGGGCGCGTCTGGATCGGGCACGACTGAGACGCGATAAATCAGTCCGAGATCGACAATGTTCACAGGAATTTCAGGATCGTAAACATCGCGCAGCGCTACAAGAACATCATTTTCAGTGAGAGGCATTCTCTTTAGTGTACTGAATTAGGAGTTACGCGGCGAAGCGAGCGAGGCACCATGATCTCTTCGACCTCGGCGTCTTAACTCGCGAAGTTTCTTCCATTTAC
The DNA here is from genome assembly GCF_014274465.1 of Alloacidobacterium dinghuense. NCBI lineage: Bacteria > Pseudomonadati > Acidobacteriota > Terriglobia > Terriglobales > Acidobacteriaceae > Alloacidobacterium > Alloacidobacterium dinghuense. The sequence goes on from NZ_CP060394.1 coordinate 1,253,330, forward strand.
CTGTAATCGCGAGTTTTTAACAATAAATTGCTGCGACCGATTGGCACCGACCCGCGTCAATTCAATAGGGACTGACTTACAGGATGAAGTGGCCGAACCCAGGCTTGCGAGGGTAAACACTCGCCGCATTGTCAGGCAGAACCAAATTTTATTCTGTACGGAGTTCTTCATACATGAATGGATTGACCAAGTACCTCGGAATTACTGCAACTGCTTTGGCGCTGACCATCTTTGCTGGAGCGGAAGACACACCGCGAAGCAGCGCCGCGAATTCTGATCAGCTGGTAGCTGCCACTGCTGAGCTGCAGAATGGACTCGATGCGAAGACTGCAAAGCAGGGCGATGCTGTGACGGCAAAATTGTCGAAAACAGTTAACATTAACGGAACCAGACTGCCGCGCAACGCATTTCTGATTGGGCATATTGATTCGGTGCAGCCTTCTGAAAACAAGGGTGTCTCGAAGGTAGTGCTCACATTCGATCAGGCAAAGCTCGCGAATGGCCAGCAGGTTGCGGTCAAGGCCACCATCATCGGAGCCTTCCCGTCCGGAACCCTGGTAACACCGATGGACCTTAACCCCCAGCTGCAGGTCGATCAGGAGCCATCCAGCTCTCATGGATATGGTTTGACCAGCAATGTTACAGCCTCGAACTCAGGCACGTTCAGCGCGAACGGTAAAGATGTTCACCTGGACCGCGGAACCGAGCTTCAGTTGGCCGTGGTTGCGGGTGCAGCGTCTGCTTCCTCCTCGACCGGAAACTAAGTTTAAGACTCAGACACAAGTGCCCGTGGCGATCGCTGCGGGCTTTTTCTTTTGTCCTTCGCATGTGATGTGAGAGCTTTAGTGGGTACGCTCGACCAGATACCGCGCGACAGACTTGAGCCCATCCGCTGCGGATCCATAAGGGGCAATTTCAGCAAACGCTTCTGCAATCAGCTTCTCGGCGTGCTTGCGTGAGGCTTCAATGCCAAACACGGCGGGCCACGTCGCCTTTGCGCTGGCAAGATCCTTGCCGGCCGTTTTGCCAAGTTGCGCGGAATCCTGCGTTACATCGAGCACGTCATCGACAATCTGAAAAGCCAGTCCCGCTTTGCGACCAAACTCGGTCAGGCGGTTTACATCTTCTGTTGATGCGCCCGCGTAAATGCCACCTGTGACAACGCTCACACGAATGAGTGCTCCCGTCTTGGCTCGATGGATGGCATCGACCGACGCAGCCGTTGGTGATGTTCCTTCGCCTTCCAAGTCCAGCACTTGACCGCCAATCATGCCCTCAACTGTGCCGGTGGCCTGAGCAATGAGGCGAATGATTTCAACATTTGCTGGTGCAGGGCAACGCAGATTGGCGAGCACCTCGTATGCGCGTGTCTGCAGCGCATCGCCTGCGAGAATTGCAATGGCTTCGCCGAAAACCACATGGCAGGTTGGTTTGCCTCGCCGCAAATCATCATTGTCGAGCGCGGGCAGATCGTCATGGATCAGCGAGTAGGTGTGCAACATTTCAATTGCTGCGCCGAGTTCTTCAATGCCTTGGGGTAAGTTTCCATCTCCACGAATCATTCGTGCCGCTTCCATCGCAAGCACGGGGCGCAGGCGCTTGCCGCCGGCAAAGGTGCTATGCCGCATCGCTTTGTGAATGGAAGTGGGAACTTGCGACTCGGGCGGCAGCAGTCGTTCAAGGGCCGTATCGGTTAATTCCTGGTTCGAAAGGAGCAGGTCTTTTACTTCGGCTTGCATCCCCTTCATGATAAATGAAGATTTTGCCCCCTCTTCGTTTGCGTGAAGACTGCAATCACGATGCAAAGCGCCAGCAGCGAAAGACCACGGCCCACTTTCACATCCCGAGTTGCTGCATAGCGCACGGTTACTACGGAGTCTCCGGCGTCCAGCGGAATTGTGAGGAGTCCATCATCGCGATGTGGTCTGGTGGAAATGGACTTGCCGTTTACGTCGACCTGCCACGCGGGATAATCCATGAGCTTGAAAACAGCATATGCCGGCCCCTGCAGATGAACTGCAACTTCCTTATTTTCGACCTTCCAGCGGCGAATGCTCAGCTTCGCTGGGACCGCATCCACCGCGTTTTCCTTCCATTCAGGGTTCTCCGCAATCGAACTGTCGGCTTCGTCGGAGTCTGCCGTTTTGAGCAAGCGCACGAGCGGAAGATCCTGCTGGATATCTCCATTGTCCGCGTTCGCGGCTGTGTACTCATCGGTTCCTTCAAAGCCTTCGTTGCCGAATGTCACACGCTGGGCCGCTACGTTATCTTCGTCGTCGCAGGGCTGCCAGAAGCAGAATGCTGCAGACAAAGTCATCAAGACCGCCACACACAGCATGCTCACCGCGCGAATCAGAATGTGTCTTCGCGTACTTGCTTCCAGAAAACTTCCGCGAAGCGCGAGTCCGATCAAAGTTGCCATCACGACGCCTAGTACGAGCAGCCATCGCCAGGGAAATTGCAAAAATTTCAACTCTGGCGTATCCCGCCAGAGAATGTCACTAAAGGGAAGCAGAAGGATGCAAATGGAGATCAGTGTTGCGATGAGCGGAGCGCGTGGCAGCCCCGGCCTGCTGGTTCGTCGTGAAAACATGGCTGCGATTCCTGCGGCAAGCAACATGGCAACCGCAATCAACGACGCCGTGTGTAGTACCTGATCGTGGAAAGCTTCGCCCGTGTGTCCAAAGAGAAAGCTGTCTTCGACACGCATCCCCGGCGCAATGGCGCGCGCAATCTCCACCCAACGCTGTTCATAGGCAGCGGGCACGATATAGAAAGAAGCCAGTCCCAGCCCGAGCGCTGCCGCACCGGCAGCTCGCGCAATCAGGATGTACCGTCGGTCACGTATCGACGTGACCAGCACAAGAAGCGCCAGCAGGTAACAACCCATCACTGCGGAAGGTGCATTCGTAAGCCATAATGCCGCGATGATCAATGAAAGCGGAATCAAACTGGCTCGCTGACGCAATCCATACAGCATGAGCAGCGGCAGCAATATCGCGGAAAGTAGTTCACCATAGGCTGCGCGCTCATAAGCCACAAACATCAGGTAGGGATTGAGCAAATACACGCAGGCGGCAACTGCAGCCGCATCTTCTGCCATCCATTCGCGCGCCATGGTGAAGAAACTCAGCCCGCAACCAATAAACGCGATCAAAGTGAACGCAACCGGCGTCCACGTCCACGGCAGCACAGCGCCCAACACTGCACCCAGGAGCCACGATAAAGGCGGGTAGAAGACAAAGCGAGGCTCTCCGGCGCCGTAGTTGGCAGAAGCGTCCCAGTGCGGATATAGCGTGCCCTCACTCCAATGGTGGACAACTTCCATCCAGGACTGCAGATGGAAGTCGAAGTCGTGTCCACACGATGTGCCGCGCCAGGCCAGCGGCAGCACCGCGATGGCCGCGCAGGCCAATATCAAGGAACGGCGCCGCCTGTTGCGTGTGGCGTTACTCGACAAGCTATGCGGAAAGCAGAACGAAATCCTCACGGCAGCAAGCGGAGAGTGTGCGACGTGGATGCAGCAACAGCTGCTTCCGAAAAGGGAAGAGCAAAAGTCGTGCCGTGATACCAGTTGGTCCACTGATCGCGATAGTAGGCACTGAGGGGATTGCCCGACTCGCCCATCACGATATTTTCCATGGAACCGTCGATATTGCTCCAGTCCATAGTGAACCGTTGCGATGGCCCGAAGGTGCGATCCACCTGCTTCACCGTGGTCAGGTCACCCGACTGCGGCTGAGCACCGGTGCCAGTCCAATTCTTGAAGTAGGGAATCAGGCCATAGAGCGGATGCTCAAGATCGACCGGATACTTATCGCCATAATGCCAATTGCGCAGATCGGCGGGCGCATGGCCTTCATCGATTCCGCGGCTTACGCAAGCCGCAAGAAAGTCGTCCCAGGTGGCATAGTCTTTCGGCAGCCACTGTGCCGGCGCATGCATCACGATTTCCTCCTGCGCGAATGCGCTGGCTGCCCACTCGTAAAGCTTCGCGTCGTCGCCTAATTTGGGTTCCAGCAGCATGGGCCAGAACGCATGTTTGGCGGCTGCAACAATCGCAGCAGGAGCCGAGTCAACGCCGACGACACCATCCCATGAGCGCATCAGGTCCGCTGCCTGACGAAGGCGCGCGTCGGTAATCTTGGCGTGGTCAATCGCGTAGGCAAAGCGTTGCGCGAACTCCTCATCGAGTTCTGAATAGGTATCAGTTTGCAGCGTGATCATCTCAGCGGGGGTGAGCTTGTCTTTGCCGGAGAGCCATTTCCAGATACGCTCATTCCGGTACGGGCTGGCCCACTCCAGCGTGATTTGATATGGATAATTATCTGGAGTGACGCGCGAGTTCGCTGTCGCGAGAATGCCGTTCGCTGGATCGAACGTGCTGGGCATCTGGTCGAAAGGAATAAAGCCCTGCCACTCATGCTGCGTGTCTGCGATCGGCGTTCCCTTTATTCCTGTTGGCCGATTAGGAATGTAGCCGATAGCCTGATAGCCGATGTGTCCCTGATCGTCGTCGTAAATGACATTGAGTGTAGGAGCCCACCAGTCGGTTACTGCCTGACGAAAGGACTCCCAGTCGGTTGCGCTGTTCAGATCGAAGAGCGGAAGGCGATTCGCCTTCGAATCGTATGCGACCCAGCGCAGCGAAAGCGTGCGCCTCTCGTTCGGCAGGACCGGATTGAGCACGACCCCGTGATCGCTGCGCTCCACATCGACCGTCACATCGCTTCCGCCGCGTACATGGATCGTCTCTTTCGTGTGCTCAAAGGCATGCCAGCCGCTCGCGCTCTGATATTCGTTCTGCGCATTCGTCTGCTCGACGTAAATGTCCTGCGTGTCGCCATAGAGAGCCGTGTATCCCCACGCAATGTGATTGTTGTGGCCCGCAATGACAAAGGGAACCCCTGCAATCGAAACTCCGGCTACATGAAAGCCGCCGGACTTGAGATCGACTTCATACCAGGTGTTGGGGATGTTATGACTCAGGTGCATGTCATTCGCGAGAATCGGCTTGCCTGTCGCCGTATGCGCTCCGGAGATCGCCCATTCGTTCGAGCCCGGGTTGCACTCGCGGCAAACATCTCTCGACCCCCCGATCACCTCGCGAAGACGCAAAAGATCCTGCAGGGATGTCTGCGACTCATCGAGAGGCACATCGGGAATGCTCTGCTGGGGTGCGGTCAGATCAGGAGGCGCAACCGTCGGCGGATGATCGCGCCACGATCCGGTCGGATAAAGATCAGCCGAGAGAGTTGGCCCCAGGCGTGACTCAATTCTTTCCCGGCTCAATTTGTCCTGCCAATGCTGGTCGAGGATCTGCACCATGTTCAGACCGATGAGAACCGAATCAACCGGCTGCCACGCTTTCGGCCTGTACCTCAGAAGTCGAAATTCAGCGGGAAGGTGTTCGCGGTGCGAGTCGATAAACGCATTCACTCCGCGCGCATAATCTTCAAAATAGCGGCGGTCGCGTTCGGGGAGGGTCGCCGTCATGCGTTCCGCCGTGGCGCGCATTTGCAAGACGCGCTGCATGCGGTCGTGTTCCAGAAGATTCTTGCCCAGAAGCTCGGCGAGTTCGCCCGCAGCCAATCGACGCGCCATATCCATCTGCCAGAGACGGTCTTGCGCAGTGACGTAACCCTGCGCCTCAAACAGATCATCGAGCGTGGCGGCTTCGATATGCGGAATGCCGTGCTGATCGCGTCGCACGTTCACCGCAACCGAGAGACCCGGCAGGCGCGCCTGTCCGTCGAGCTGCGGAAGCGAGTCGCGCATGGCATGTTTCAGCCACCATGCTCCGCCAAGCACGCCGACCAGCAACGCGACAATGATGACAAATACGAATCCAACAAAGAAGCGCAGAATCGGATGCCGGCGCTTCTCTTCTTTCAGTTGCACAGTTCTGCCGAGAGCCATCTCGATGACATTGTCTCATCGGATGCGGTGTCGAGACCAAGCCCGATGGTTACTCAGCCAGCTTGAATATTCGGATTTGTACGAGTTTTGCGATGGTAAGATTGTTGAGCCCGCGCGCCTGCATGTGCTGGATGAATTCCGGCGTAACCTTGAAAATGCGCATCTGGATCAGTTCATCAGCATTGGGCTGGTAGCCCATGGCGCGGTACTGTTTCACCTCTTCAGGATTCACTCCGTGAATTCTGAAGGCGATCAGCTTCTCCGCCGGAAGGTTCGGAAAGCCGAGGTCGGACATGCTCTTCACATAGGCCGGATCGACCTTGAAGATTCGCAACGCGATGATGTTGTCCGTTGTGATGCCGGTAACTCCGGCCGATTGCAACGCTTGAATCCACGAAGTCTCAATGTGGAAGAGCGTGTACGCTTCGAGCTTCTCCGAGTCGTAACCGGTGAAACCCATCTTTGCCATACGCGCAACAAAAGCCGGATCGGGAACGAAAGTAAAGTCGCCATTCAATGTCAGGTCGTGCACGGTGCCTGAGCAGGTGAGCTTTCCTGCCTCCGATGCGATCACTGCGTCGACATGCGTTCCGTCGTTTTTCAGATCGGCCAGCGTAAAGCCTGTGAAGTTGCTCAGGGGCATGTCGCTGTCGTTCATGTTGCAGCCATGTTTTCCGCCCTCGCAGGAGTCCCGCTCCAGCTTGAATTGCACGCGGTCGCCTTCAGTGGATGGCGCGATATTGCAGCTTCCATGCAGCGGCTGAAGCTGGTCGTCCGCATGCAGTACCGAAGCGCAACCGGCGACGAAAAGGGCGCTGAGAACCACGGAACACGTTCTCATTGCTGATTCTCCTTCGCCTGATCGCTGTCATCCAGGATGCCGGAGATACGCAGCTTCACCAGTTTCTGAATCGTAAGTGGCGTAAAGCCGTGGCGCTTGGCCGATGCGATGAAATCGGCATTGATGTTGAAAATCCGCATCTGTTCCAGTTCTTCGACCGTTGCGTCCGGAAATTGCGCCTTGATGCTCTTTGCATATTCCGGCGTTACGCCCTGCACGCGCAGCGAGAGCAGCTTCTTTGCAGGAATATTGCTGAAACCCGCTTCCTTCATTCCTGCAACGAATTCAGGAGTGACATTGAAGATGCGATACGAGATCAGATCATGAAAGCTCGATGCCTCGATGCCGTCCGCATGCAGCTTGGCGGCGTAATCCGGGCTGACGCCCTGCACTTTGAGCGCGATCAGATCGTCGACACTCGGCTTCCCGAAGCCAACCTTCGCCATCGCATCCGCATACTCGGGCGTAACGTCCTGCACTTTCATGGCGATGAGCTTATGCAGATCAGCGTTGTAACCGGCAGCACGCATGCCGGCCATGTAGTCGGGCGTTACATCCTGCACTTTCAACGCAATCAGCTCGTCGACATTCGGCTTTTCCCCGGTGGCCTTGGCCATCGCATCGGCGTATTCCGGAGTAATGTCCTGCACCTTCATGGCGATGATTTTGTGCAGATCCCCGTTGTAACCGGCCGCCCTCATGCGAGCGATATAGTCCGGTGTCACGTCCTGCACTTTCAGCGCGATCAGGTCATCCACGCTGGGCCGTTGTCCGGTTGCCTTTGCCATCTGCTCCGCATACTGCGGAGTAATATCCTGCGTCTTCATCGCAATGTACTTGTCCAGGTCCACGTTGTAGCCGGCAGCGCGCATCTGATCGATGTAGTCGGACTTCCCGTTTGACGAGGGCGCGGGTGTCGCAGATTGATTGAGCTCGAGCGTCGCTCCATCCGGCGACACAAGCACCGCCTTTGCCGCGTGAACGGACGTCGAAGCAGCCGCAGCGACCGACGTGTGTATGGCTGGCGCTTTCACCGCAGCGTGCGTACGGACCGTCTTTTGTACCGCGTGGAGGATCGATGCCGACACCTTCGGCGCAGATTTGAAACTGGCGAAGACCTGCGGCAAAGGGCAGATGAACAGGACTAGCAAAGCCGCCATTCCTGCAAGCGACAAGGGCTTGAGGTCACGGGGCTGCTCTTCGGCATCGCCAAGAATACGAAGGACGCGTGCGCGCAGGCCCAGGCGCCCCTGATTGCCATCCAGAGCCATGGCGAGATGCAGATGTGTCTTCCGCTGTTCTTCCAGGCGCAAAAGAGCCGTGGCATACACAGCAGGATCGTGGCACGTTTCAACGGCAATATCGTCGCAGCAGAGTTCGCGCTGTTCGCGCAGACGATGGCTGAGCCACCACACAGCCGGATGGAAGAAGAAGAGCGTTTCGATCATCGTCTGCAGAATGTTCCAGAAATAGTCGGCGCGGCGGATGTGCGCCAGCTCATGCGCGAGCACCACTTCCAGTTGTTCCGGGCTCAGGCTCGTGAGCGCAGTGACGGGAAGCAGGATCAACGGCCGGATGACGCCGACTGTAAGAGGCCCTGCGATGCGGCTTGAAAGCCGAAGATCGACGAAGCGCGGGATACCCATCTGCAACCGGATACGGTCGAGTCCGATACGTAAAGTGTGCGGAGCCTTTTGCAGCGCACTGTGGCGCAGTCGCCGAATGAGCCACCATCCGCCGATCGTCTTGATGGACAGGCAGGCGACGCCAACAAGCCAGAAGAAGTCGAGGTACGGCATCACGTCGCTCGCCAGCACCTTCGCTGTTGCGCGTGGCGCGGCAGGCATATCGATGACGGCCAGGGGACGGGGAATAATCTGCAGGGAAGGCTTCGCGCCTGAAATGCCGGCAGCTGGCATCGTTGCTGCCTGACGATAGACCGACTCCTCATAAGCGAGCGTGCCCATCGACGCGACCAGCATGCCGAGCAGCGCAGCGAGCGCAAGAACGTAGCGCGCCTGGGTGCGTCCCTTTCCCATCCATAGGTCAGCAAGCTTGTAAACGAGCGCTATGGTCGCGGCTTGCCAGCAAAAGTGGATCAGTGTCCAGCCCAGAGCTTCCCAATGATGTGTCATCGTGTCAGCCTCTTTTGCTCGATCAGATTACGAATCTCTTCCAGCTCCTCGTCGCTTGTCGGTTGCATGGCCAGCGCGTGCATCGCGAGCTGCGTCGCCGAACCCGAGAAGAGCCGCTCACTCAGATCCCGGAGCAATTGGTTCTGCGTCTCCTCCTGGCTGGCAGCCGCGCGATAGATATGAGCCTTGGCTGACTCTTCGCGCTCGACCAGGCCCTTTTCTGTCATGATCTGCAGGATCTTGAGTACCGATGTATAGACCACCGTCCGCTGCAAATTGACAGCATCGTGCAGCTCACGGACTGTGGCCGGTCCTTTTTCCCAGAGAACGCGGAGCAGTTCCAGTTCAGCTTCAGTTGGCTTCGGTAGAGATTGACGCTTGAACTTCATGGTCCCGAATCTATACGAAGTGTTTCGTAGTTGTCAACGAAAATCTTCGTAGGGAGATAAACCTTTGAAAATACAGGCTAAGCCGATGCGATGCGGCGAATCAGGTCGGCCTGCTCGTTCGTATTTTCCGCGCCAATGGTGAAGGCGTCGAGCACGCCGCTGTGCAGCGCGTAGCGAATGGCTTCATCCTGACGCGAGCGCATGGCCCCTTGTCCGAGAATTTTCATGCCGACAATGCCTTTGCCCTGTGCGCGCATCTGCTTAATAACGTCGATCACGACGGCGGGTTGCGCGTCCATGTGTGCGCCGATGGGGTTGAGCCGCACCAGATCGATCTCCACCCACGGCGAAGCGGCAGCCGCGCGCAACGCTTCAATGGAATGACAGGAAACACCATGCGAGCGGATGATGCCCTTCTCCTTGGCCTCGGAGAAAACGTCCATCACGCCCCGATATCGGGTCGTCCAATCGTCTTCTGTGACGCAGTGAATCAAGGCGATGTCAATGTAGTCCGTCTTCAGCTCTTTCAAGTACCGGTAGAGATCGGCCTGCGCCCGTTTCGGGTCGCGGTCATCACACTTCGTCATCACCACGACCTTGTCGCGGGAGACATGCTTGAGCGCCTCGGCAACATCGGGATGGCTGCCATAGGAATCGGCCGTATCGAAGAAGAGCAGGCCGTTATCGTAGCCGTTCATCAACAAGTGAGGGAGCGCATTGGTTCGGGTTTGATTGGAAGAGCCACCGAACCCGATGGTTCCTGTGCCCATGGCAAGCCGGCTCGTGCGGATTCCGGTCTTTCCCAACACAACCGTGTCGGTAGCGCTGAATTTCGCATTTGTCGATGGCGTATCGACAGCGCCAAATGCTGGCGGCTTCAAGTAAGCAGCGCCGAGTCCAACAGCTGCACCCGTGAGGAATTCTCTGCGATTCATTGCAATCTCCTCTCGCCTTGCCCAATTTTCTGAAATTCTACTCTTCCTTGGACGACGCTCACCCATGAGAAGCACGTCTTTACCCAAAATTTCAAGATTCTGTGGCTGAGGGAACTTGTTTACGGAACGGCGATACTGTCCGACGACCCCACCACAGCCACATCAGCAAAGCGATCACGAGAATCAGTGGAACAACCAGAAGACTACCTTCCGGGCCGGTTGCGCCGCCAGTCCAGAGCAACGGCCCGGTCGGATGCTCAGAAAATAAGTGTCCGGCCGCGACCATCCCGCTGTCGGAAGTGCCGTAAAAGTAAGTTTCTCCCCAGTCCCAGGCGGCATGGAAGCCGATAGCCCACCATAGCGAGCCGGTGTACCAGAGGCTGAGGCAGAAAACGAGCCCGATCGCCGCCGCGGCAAAGAGTCCAACCGGAGACTCGCCGGGATTGCTGCCGTGAATGGCGCCAAAAGTAGTTGAGAGAATCAGCGCGCCCCACCAGAATCCAAGACCCCGGGTGAGGGTGTATTGCAGGTATCCACGGAGAAGCGATTCTTCGAAGATTCCCACAAATACAAACGCGACAGCCCACTCCATGGCATATTTCCAGGCAAGCGGACCACCTAACGGTGTCCCATCGAAGGCGAGTAGATGCGATTTCCATAGCGCCGCAACCAGAACGGAGATGGCCGCGAAGCCCCAAAGAAGTCCTGAAAGAAAACGAATGAGCCGGGCCTTCCCCGCATATCCGTAAACCGCAACCGGGCGCCGTTCAATCCTAGACATGATGAACGTCGTCAGCATAACCAGGCAGACCTGGACCATTTCCTGAATCAGCGCGACGTGAGCCGGCTGCGGGGCACCCTGCTCTACGCGGAAATGAATAAAGGTAAAGATGGGAAGGGCCGCAATGAATTCGAGCGCGAGGAAAATGGCGATGAAGATCAGCGCACTCCATCCCGCCCGTATTCCATGAGCACCGATGAAAATCGAGGGTGAATCGCGTTCTGGTTCTGCTGTAACTATCTGGGTGAGTTCTTCCGCCATGCAATCCCTGGGTGTTGGCCTGTGGTACGCGAATCACAGTCGCGTAGTTCAAAACCTATTGTTCCAGATCTGGATTAACTGAGATTTTTGCCCGTGGGGTTAAGTCTGGACGGCCGAGTCCCTTGACATGGAAGGCAGTCCCGGCAATCCTAAGAGATTCCTACGCCGTTTGATTCTTATTTTGGAGCACCCAGATCTTGAAGGTACGTGTTTTCTATCACGACAAGTGTTTTGATGGAGCCTGCTCGGCTTCGCTTTTCGCTCGCTTTCACCGCGAGTGCATCGTCCGCGACGCCGAATATAGCTACCACGGGCTTGTGCATCGCGCGGGTGCTCTGTTCAACGTGGCTGATTTCATCGGGGACGAGAACGCCATTGTCGACTTCAAATATTCCGCGTCGCCCAAAATCACGTGGTGGTTCGATCATCATCTGAGCGCCTTCCTCACGCCGGAAGACCATCAGGATTATTTACAGGGCATGGCCAATGGCAAGTACCCCAATCGCCGATTCTATGACCCTGATTACACCTCATGCACAAGCTTTTTGGCGCATATCGCCGAGACGAAGTTCGGCTTTGATGCTGCGCCTGTTGCTGAGCTGGTGAAATGGGCTGATATCGTTGACGGCGCACTCTACAAGAGTCCACAAGTGGCGGTGGAGATGGCCGAGCCGGCGATGAAGTTGACACTTATCATCGAATCGACGCAGGATTCCGCCTTTGTTCCGCGCTTGATTCCGCTTCTCACCGAAATGTCGCTGGCGGAGGTCTTGGAGCAGCCATTCGTTGCCGAATTATTGCCGCCACTTCTTGATCGGCATCAGGAGGCGCTGAAACTCATACGTGAACGGTCCGAGTCGCAAGATGGGACGATTTACTTCGACATCTCCGATCATCAGCTTGAGGGATACAACAAATTCATTCCGTACTACCTTCATCCTGAGGCGACGTATTCTATCGGTCTCTCAAAGTCGAGCTTCCGCACGAAGGTTGCCGTGGGCTCCAACCCCTGGACGAAAGCCAAGCCGGAAGAGATGGTCAACCTGGCCACGATTTGCGAGCGCTATGGAGGCGGAGGCCATGCGCGCGTCGGCGCTATCAGCTTTCCGCCGGACAAGAGCGATGTCGCGCGCAAGGCGGCGGCTGAGATTGTCGCCGACTTGCGCGCGCATAACCCGGGCAAGTGATCGATGGTTGCGCGATCTGGAACGTGGGCGCTCGCTGCGATCCTTTGCACAATCAGCGCAGGTGCTTTTGGACAGAGCTGGGTCATTGGGCCATTTCTGCGGCCTGCCAGCGGCAATCCAGTGATTACTCCGAATCCCGCCTCAAGCTTCGACGATCCCATACGCCACGCAGCTGTGCACTGGGAAGCTCTTCACACCTTCAATCCAGCAGCTGTTGTTCGCGACGGTAAAGTCTACGTCCTCTATCGTGCAGAGGACGATTCGGGCGAGATGCAGATCGGTATGCACACTTCGCGTCTCGGACTGGCCGAGAGCAGCGACGGTATTCACTTCACGCGCAGCGCGACACCGGTCTTCTATCCGGCAGAAGACACGCAGAAGGATCGTGAATGGCCGGGAGGTGTGGAAGACCCGCGCATCGTCGAATCAGAAGATGGGACTTATGTCCTAACCTACACGCAATGGAACCGAAGGACCTACTCGGTTGGGATTGCAACATCTCGCGACCTGTTGCACTGGACGAAATTCGGGCCGGCCTTTGGCAACGCTGCGCATGGCAGATATGCGAATCTGAAGTACAAATCTGCCGGAATTGTTACCGAGGTTCACAAAGATCGCCTCGTTGCTGCGCGCATTCACGGCAAGTACTGGATGTATTGGGGTGAAGGGGCCATTCACCTGGCCACGTCGACCGATCTGATCCTTTGGACGCCAGTGGAGAATGCACACGGCCAGCCCATCGAACTTTTGCGCCCGCGCGCAGGACACTTCGACAGCACCTTTCCTGAAACCGGACCTCCGCCTGTCCTGACGAAGGCCGGAATTGTGGTCGTTTATAACGGCAAGAATGCCGTTGAAGGCGGCGATGCGGCGATTGGACCAAATGCTTACGCCGCAGGCGAGGCGCTGTTCTCGGCGTCTGATCCAAGACGCTTGCTGGCGCAGACAGACGCGCCGGTTCTGAAACCTGAGCTGCCTTACGAGAGAACAGGGCAGTACGCGGCCGGTACTACGTTTGCGGAGGGGATGGTCTTCTTCCACAAACAATGGTTTCTGTATTATGGCTGTGCAGACTCATTCGTGGCTGTGGCCATTGCTCGTTTCAACAAGTAATTCATCCAATTCAATTTAACTTCTATCCAACGTGCAGGAGGGGTCTATGCATGTAGTTTTATTTGGCACTACCGGAATGATCGGCAGTCGTGTGTTGGCGGAGTTGCTTTCACGTGGACACATAGTGACGGCAGTGGCACGCGACGTTTCGCGCGTTTCGAATGAGCCCAACGTAAAGGCCGTGAGGGGTGATGTGTTGAACTCCGCAGAAGTAGCGGAGATCGCAAAAGGCTCCGATGCGGTGATCAGTTCTTATAGTCCCGGAACGAACACGGAACTCATTGTTGACGCAACCAGGTCCCTCATTGCCGGGCTGGACCGGGCTCGAGTGAAACGCTTCATTGAAGTTGGTGGTGCGGGCAGTCTGTTTGTTGCGCCGAATGTGCGGCTTATCGATGCTCCGAATTTCCCCGATGAGTATAAAGCGATTGCTATTGCTCACGCAGACGCGCTTGAAGTGCTGCGAAAATCCGATCTGGATTGGACCTACTTCAGTCCGGCGGCGTTCATTCAGCCGGGCGAACGGACCGGCAAGTTTCGTTTAGCTGGTGACACGCTTGTGGCGGATGACAAAGGCAACAGCCGGATTTCTGCCGAAGACTATGCCATTGCGTTAGTCGACGAGTTGGAAAATCCCAAGCACATTCGGCAGCGCTTCACCATCGGATACTGATTCGTTCGTAAAGCCCATGGTCTGCTACTTGCCGGCAGCTGTTGGGGCTTTGCGGCTGGGCCAATCGGGTGTACGTTTTTCAAGGAAGGCCCGCACACCTTCCTTGAAGTCTTCTGTCACGCGGGCTTCGGCGTTTGCTGCAATGGCGGCTTCGATCTCGGCATCGAGATGATGGTTGGCGTAGTAGTTGAGCAACCGCTTGGTGGCGTGCATTGCTTCTGGGCTGTTTCGCAGCAGATCTCGCGCCAGTTTTCGCGCCTCGGGTATTAAGTCCTGCTCACCCACAATGCGGGTCACAAGTCCGAGTTCATGCGCCTCTTCTGCCTTGATCAATCGTCCGGTCAGCAGCAGGTCGCGTGTGCGCTTGTCGCCAATCTGGCGTAGGAGAAATGAAGAAACGATGGCAGGGATGAAGCCAATTTTTACTTCTGTGTAGCCAAATTTCGCTTCAGGGACGGAGAGCGTGAAGTCGCAGATCGTGGCCAGGCCCATGCCTCCGGCGATGGCCGCGCCGTTCACGGCGGCAATGGTGGGTTTCTGCACATTGTGCAACGTGCGCATCACCCGGGCTATGTTTTCCGAATCGGCCCGATGCTCGTCGCGTGTCTTGGCCGTCATCGTCTCAAGGTTGTCGAGATCGAGACCGGCGCAGAATGCTGATCCGGCTCCGGTAAGAATGATTACGCCATGATGTGAGTCCGATGCCCCTTCGAGCGCCTCAGTCAGCTCGTGAATCATCTGCGGATTCAGCGCGTTCCGCCGCTCCGGGCGGTTCAAGGTGATTGTCAGTACGCCTTCTTCAGCGTGCGTACGCAAAGTTTGATGATGGCCCATCGTTCGTTCCTCGGAAACAAAGCAGTGTACACGCGAGAGTGGTGCGCAATCTATTGCCGAGTAGGGCCGAACTTTCCAGCGATGCCGTGGCTTGCGGCAAGGAGTCCGTCTAACGGCTGCAGAGCAGGTAGTTCCGCTCCATGACGTTCGAGTTCAGCTACAGCCATCTCGGTGGCGATGTTACCGACCAGCGCATCCTGGGCAAAAGGGCAGCCACCGAGTCCGCCGATGGCCATGTCGAAGCGTCGGCAACCTGCACGATATGCCGCGCTTACTTTCGCCGCTACCTCTTCCGGGCGCGCATGCAAATGCACGCCGATTTCGAGAGTGTCGCTGGCCGAGAGCACAGCGCTGACCAGCCGCGTCACTTCGTCTGGAGTTGCCAGGCCCACGGTATCGGCGAGGGAGATTTGCTCAATACCCATGTCGGCTAACAAGTCGCAGGCGGCAATGACTTCGTCGATGCTCCAGTTGTCCCCGTAGGGATTGCCGAAGGCCATCGATATGTAGGCAACGACCCCAAGGCCTGCCTTGAAAGCAGCCTGACCGATCGTTTCCAGCGCATCGAGCGACTCTTCCGGCGTCTGACCCTGATTCCGTTTGAGGAATTCGGGCGAGATGGAGTACGGAAAGCCTAGGGTGCGGACTGCTTCCGTTGCAATGGCGCGTTGCGCGCCCTTTTCGTTTACGACGATGCCGATGATTTCGACATCATCGGGCGGATCGAGATATTCGAGCACCTGCTCGGAGTCGGCCATCTGTGGCACGGCTTTGGGCGAGACGAATGAGACCGCGTCAATATGTTTAAACCCCGCGGCAACGAGTGTGCGCAGGTAGTCGGCTTTGACTTCGGCAGGAATGCTCTTCGGCAGACCTTGCCATGCGTCGCGGGGGCATTCGATCAGTTTGACTGCTTCGCTCATCGGAACTACCCAATCTACAGAATCTACAGATGCGCGAGCGCGACGACAATGGCGACTGCTCCAAAATGTGCGGCTGCGGCTGCGATGATGGCGGGCAGCATACCTTTTGCTCGCAGAACCAGGGCCATCAGTAATCCATAAAGCGGGAACTGCAGATACATCATTGCCTGCGAGAGCGTTCCGGCGATATCTGTGGGAAACGCCAGCATCGGGTTCTGCACGAGCTGCACCCACGGATACAGCATCCGCAGGGCATCAGGGCCGGCGAGCGCCATCACGCCTGCCGCACGGACGGTCAAGGGCGTGACGAGAATTCCGAGCAGCAACGGCCACCATGTGATCCAACCACGTGCTGCGGCTTTCTTCTTTTTACGCGTGGTCGGCTTACGTTGCGTGGCGGTCGGGCTCATGATTCGAGCATAGCGTTTCGGGTCATGTGCAAAGGTGGAAACTCATCTGCATGAACCAGAAAGCGCACGGGTTTTTGCGTGATACGATTCGCTATGCTTAGAAAATCTCTCCTGTTTGCCGCCTCTGCGGCGTTGTGTGCTTCGCTCCCTGCTCAATCTATACAAGATCGCTTGCAGCGGCTGATGAATACCTCAAACGGCGTATGGACCGAGGATCAGATTGCCACGATGGCGAAGCTGCGCGATGCGGCGATGCAGGATACGTATGCGTTGACCGAGCTGCGGCACCTGACGGACAACATCGGGCCGCGTTTGAGCGGCTCTCCGCAGGCACAGAAGGCCGTGGATTACGTTGCGGCGGAGATGCGTTCTCTCGGAGCAGAGGTCCAGTTGGAGAAGACATCGGTTCCGCACTGGGTGCGCGGCGCGGAGGCGGGCGAGCTGGTTTCCTGGCCGGGAATGGCTGAGGGAACCAAGCAGAAAATTGTGCTGACCGCTCTCGGCGGAAGCGTGGCGACGAATGCGGACGGGTTGGTTGCGGATGTGGTTGTGGCCGACTCCTTTGAAGCGGTGAAAAAGCTGCCTGAAGGCGCGGTTAAGGGCAAAATTCTGCTGTTCAATCACCCTTTCGATAAGCGGCTTGCGGCGCAGGGCGATGGGTTGAATGCTTACGGGCAATCTGTTGTTTACCGGGGCGCCGGGCCTTCGGTCGCCGCGTCTCTTGGCGCGGTTGCGGTGCTGGTGCGCTCTGTTGGAGGCGCAGACTACAGGCTGCCACATACCGGGGCTACGGTGTACGCCGACGGCCTCGAGAAGATTCCGGCGGCGGCGGTGACGGCGGAGGATGCTGACCTGCTGGCCAATCTTACGCAGCAGGGGCCGGTGAAGATGCGGTTGGTGCTGACTCCGCAACGGTTGCCGAATGCGGAGAGCTACAACGTCATCGCCGACTGGAAAGGCACCGAGCATCCGGAGCAGGTGGTCATCGTCTCAGGACATCTTGACTCCTGGGATCTTGGTACTGGGGCGATCGATGATGGGGCCGGCATCGTCGTCTCCATGCAGGCGATACACCTGCTGCAAAAACTGGGCGTTCATCCCAAGCGAACGGTTCGCTTCATCGCGTGGATGGATGAAGAGCAAGGCGGCTCAGGCGCCCAGACGTATGCGCAGGAGCATGCTTCACAGTTGAGCAACCACATTGGGGCGATTGAGTCCGATCTGGGCGCGGGCCATCCGATCGGCATCATGGCGGCAGGCAAACCTGAGCTTGTGGATTGGCTGCGTCCGGTAGGGCATGTGCTGGCTCCGATTGGGGCCGCTGTGGTTGCGCCGAGTCCTGAGGCTGGAGAAGACATCGGCTTTCTTCAAGGGGTGCCGCAGTTTGCTCCGAACCAGGACAGCCGGTCCTACTTCAACTATCACCACACGGCCGCGGATACCTTCGACAAAGTCAATCCGCAGGAGTTGAGCGAGAATGCGGCGGTGGTGGCGGTTCTCGCATATGCGCTGGCGGATTCGGGGAGTCCGGCTCCGCGATAGGTGCTCGTAATCCTCGGGGGTGTACGCTAAATTATTGAATTTAAAGCCTCCGTTTCATATTGGCCGCAAGTATTTGAATCTTCTAGACTTGCGGCTAAGTATTTTGGAATCAATATGCCTTTCGGATCTCTCAGGTTACTATTCCATGCCAGTAACAGGCGTCCTGGTTACCATAAAGTACTCTATAGACTAGGTTTGCACTGTATACAATTGTGTTAGCGAGTGATGTTTGCGAATTGACTCTCCCCCGCTGAAATTGCTGAAAGAGAGGAGTCAAATGCAAGTTGAGCGCACGAATGCCAACGCTTTGGTTGTAAGTAGCCTTCCTGACGGGTCAAGAGTTATTGTTGATTCCCAAAACAACAGAGTTCTGGCCCTAAACGCAACAGCCGGCGCAGCCTGGGACGCATGCAGCGAGCCGACTACACTCTCCGTGCTCACCGAACAAATGCGATCTTCGCTTGGCACGGAGATAACAGAAGAAGTCGCTGAAGAATCGATTCTGCAATTGCAAGAGCAGAATCTGCTTAATTCTTCGACATCGCATCCAAGCCGACGCCGGTTTATTGCGGCATTGGGCACGGTTGCCTTGCCGCTGGTTATTTCATTGACTACCGCGGAGCAACGAGGCTATGCGGAATTTGCACGGTCCGGGGCACCATGTCCAAAACCTGTACGACACGAGAAGCTTCCTATTCAACATAGCCCTGCGCGGCCTGTAAAAGGACCTTTCCGGTTTTTCGAATAGTCAGGATTTCGTGAATTGGAAAAGTCGAGACTAGCGATTCTGGAATTTTCCAGATATCGCCTTTAATGAAAAAGGCCCGTCGCCAAAGACGGGCCTTTCTTTTAATGTTCTATTTCTATTATAGCTGGCTCAATCAGGAAACACGCCAATTCTGCGCTGCTTTTTGAGCTTTGAAATGTGTGGGTTATAAGATTTCTTGCTGATCATCCCCTTGACAAAGGAGAAGCAGGGAAAAGCCCCGGGCTGAAGCCCCTATTGCTGGGATGGTAACGCGGGGCTGAAAGCCCCGCTCTTTCACCGCCGTCCTGCTTCGCAGGACAAGCGGTCCAACTCCAACCTCCGTCAAAGGGATCACCATTGATTTCTGCTGCTCCGGAGCCTGACATCTTTTTGGGGATGGAGACATGGCTCGGTCCTTGGCTGACTTCACTGCCTTGTCGCTGAGAGGAATGCCCCGTTCCGAGGATTAGCTGCCGTCGGGGTAGCCGCCGCGATGGAGGACTACGGGGATAGTGCGGGAGTGCTTTGGGGCGCGGAATTGAGGCTCGCCAGCCTTCGGGGTAGGTTTCGAGTCCGCGAAAGAGCGGCGATTTTTCGGCGGTGGAGTGATAAGCCATGCTGACTGAGGCGGTTTTGCGCGCTTGTCGTCTGGATGGGGTGCGAGATGGATGTATCCCCAGCGCCGCATGCCATCGAGATTGGTGGGGGTGCGCGCGAGTTGTTCCATCTCTGCGACGGTTACGCCCTCTTCGCTGACATATTGCATGCAGTTGCACCACATGACCATGGAGACGAGCCAGGGTTTGGGGAATGGTCCAGGGGTTAAGCCGTGGTTTGTAGTGGAGTGCGGGAGCTGGTGCTCGGATTCGTTGTCGAACTCGATGGTGAAGGCTACCAGCGCGTGTGACAGCAGGGTGGGCAGGGGCAGGCTGTCCATGACTGACATTATCAGCTGTGATGATGGTGACGATGTGAAATGCCGTGGGGCATGGGATAGTAGCTGGTTTGTGGGGGCCGCGAATAAGGTTGCGCGTCGTTGGCACGGCGCGCATCGAGAGTGATCCGCTGCGGTCTTCGACCTGCGCCGATTAGCCTACGGCAGTAAGGTACGCCGTCTCGCGACGGCAATCTTATTCAGAGGGCTGAAGCCCTCTGGTTCTACCTTGAGGTGCTTTTGCACCTCTTTCTGTTTTGTTGATGAAGAGATTTGTGGCCTCCCACCCTTTCGCAAACTGCGCAAAAGGATGGGGCACCCGGCAGCCGCGGTTTGATTGAGGAAGACCCCATCACCCTCATTTCAACAGGTGGGGCACCCCGTTCTTTGGTTAATCGAGAATCTAGGCAACGGTGATTGCGGCTATTTCGTAGTCTTCGACGCGGGGGATGGTGAAGCGCAGGGCTTCGTTTTCGATGTGGAAGGGTATGGTTTGTTCGGCTTTCAAGAGTTCTACGGATTTTGCTTTTACTCCTGCGGGAAGCTTCATGCTTATGGTCTGCGGGCCTAGTGGGTAGGTTGATTGCATCCAGCCGTGGTGCGCGTTCGGGTTGGTGTAGTTGAGCAGATGGATGGCGTAGCCGGGTGCGGTTTCCCATGCGAAGATTTCGATGAAGCCGTCGCCTTCGACGTGAACGATGCTTTCGTCGCGGGTGATCCAGCGGATGGTGTTGTGCATGAGGCGAAGGAGATCGCCGTGGCCGGTGAGCCAGAAGGTGCGCTCGATATCTCCGGGAAACCAGGCGATGCGGCTTGTGCCGGTTTCGCGCAGGACTACGGCCGGTTCGTCGGTGTGGTTGGGAGATGGGTAGGCGAGTTCCGGCGGATATTGCACGAAGCCGGGGACGACGGTGAGGACGGGTTCGGGCACAGGCTTGAGCGGCACGCGGTTCTGCGCGCCGGGCAGCCAGTTGGTGCTGGCGAAGCCTTCGAGGATGGCGTGCGCGCGCTCGATGCGGGCGTAGTAGGCGTTGCCGTTGGTTCCGATGATGTCGCCTGCTTTGCTGATGCCGAAGAGATCGGCGAGGGCGAAGTCGGAGCGCGGTTGCAGGTTTTCGTCGTAGAGGCTGGTTTCGAAGCTGGCCATGATGGATCCGCCGGAGTGGACGTAGTCGCGAATCTGCTGGCACTGGCGGTCGCTGAGCATGGCGATGTTGGGGAGCAGCAGCGCGCGGTATTTGCTGAGCCGTTCGGGTTCGAGCTGATTTTCATGTACGAAGTCGAAGGCGTAGCGTCCGCGCAGCAGTGTTTCGTAGATGCCGTGTGTGGTTTCACGCATGTAGTAGCGTGAGTGTGCGGCGGCGGGGCCTTTGTAGAGCAGTTGTGTGCTCTGGCCTATGACCACGCCGATGTTGGCGATGGAGCGGCGTGTGGTGAGATGCGCGTCGTGCTTTGCGGTCCACTGGAAGTATTCGGCGCCGACTTTTTGCCAGCGGCGGTCTTCGCAGAATCCTGCTTCAGAACCGATGAAGTGGAAGTAAGGAACCATGCCGCTGGCGAGGGTTTCGTTGAGCCACATGTCTGCTTCGGCGGGGTTCTTGGATGCGTTGCGCCAGCGCACACTGCCGGTGGAGTATCCGGCGGTGACGTTGGCGGCAAACTTTCCGTTCTGGACGGCGTTGCAGACGCGGCCCTGGAGGCTGCATCCCCAGACGGCGGGGTCGTCGGAGGTGCGGCCCTGGTTGTCGGCCTGGAACCATGCGGCGATTTTGCCGAGGCGGTCGAGGTCGGGTCCGGCGTGGACGTTGCCGCCGAGGTTGGCGAAGAAGAAGCTTTCGGAGTTTTTCTCTTTCGCGATGGCGTCGTATTTTTGCCAGAGATCGACGAGGCGGTCATTGAAGGCATGCCAGTAGGCAGTGGTGTCATGCGGCGGCAGCTTGCTGCAGATGGCGCAATGGCATTCGGGGAGGCTGCCGATGGGCGGCCATCCGTTTGTGTAGAAGCAGTCGACGATGTAGAGCGAGTTGATTTCGCGCATGATGGCGGGCACGTAGTCGTCCATGTACGTGGAGAACATGCAGGTCTTGAAAAGGTGCGGCTCTTCGGTGTTGAACTGAACGGAGCCGTCCTTATTGCGCATGGCCCATTCGGGGTGCGCGGCGAGCGCGTCCCCCCAGTTGAGATCGGGACTCATGCGGGCGACGACCCGCATGTCGCGTTTCTTTGCCGCGGCGACGCACTCGCCGAAGAAGTCGCGATTGTTGAGGAATTTTCCGTGGCGGTGGAATGGGACTTTGGATGGATAGAAAGCGAGAATGCCGGTGACGCTGATGAAGACGATGCCGGCCCCGGCGGAGTGCCAGTAGTTGGCCCACTCTTCGATGTTCATCACGGCGGGATCGTGCTCGGTCATGTTGCTTTGGCCGACGCGGCGGATCTTTTTCTGCCAGGGTTCGGTGGCGGGATCGGGTGGAGTGAGGCGCGGTGGCAGAGTGACGAGATTCGGCACGGATGTTGCTTCGCTGGTTGTTTGCGCGGGGAGGTTGATGTCGAGGGCGGCCACGAGCGGGAGCGCGGCTGCTCCGGTCTTTAAGAAGGCGCGGCGATTGAGCATCAGCGAATTCCTTTTTTCGTCTGCGGAGAAAGTGTAACGGCGGGGCTGGTCGGGAACGAAACCGAATGCGGACTTCAGCGACGTGTTCGGTGAGCGAAGATCCGTCTTTTGCGCAGCTCCCAGGATGCGCATGCGAGGAGTGTCCAGACGGCGCTGGCTGTGGCGATTACCATGATTGGATTGTGCGCGGGCAGCATGCGCCAGACTACGAGCGCGAATCCGAAGAGACCGATGCAGCCGAGGGCGGCTCCCGCAGAGTCGATGCTGGCGGCCATGCGGCCGCGGTTGGCGCCGTTGTGGCCAATTGCGGCTTTGCGGCGTTTCTCGTGGGTTGCAATGAGAGTCGCACTGGCGGGGAAGATAGCGGGGAAGGCGAGAAAGAGGCCGCCAATGGCGGGTCCGAAGCGGGTGGCGATGAGTCCGGCTGCGGCGGTGACCAGTCCACCGAAGAGAAATCGCATGAAGTACTCGTGAGGCTTGGTATCTCTGAGCGCGGAGAATTTGATGTCAACCATTTCACACGCTCCCGCCAATGAATGCCCATAAGCCGATAGAGACTGCAAACCAGAAGGGCATCAATGTCAGTGTGGTCAGGAGTGTGTTGGGTCTGAACCGGCGCAAAACCCAACTGGTGAGGGCCGCATAAACAAAGAAGGCAACAGCACCGAACAGCATCGATCTGGCTTCGAATGCGGTGTAAGGTTTGCCGTGTTCGTGAATGGAAAGGCCCAGCGTGGCAAGGGCAATGGAAGGCGCGGCTCCGAACAATCCGGCGAAGCTCTTGGGACGAAGAACATCACCCAGCGTCGCGAAGAAGCTCACTACAAATCCGCCGATGAGGAAACGAAGGAGTAGAGTGCTCATTCAGGTTTGGCGGGACTCCTTGATTCAAGTGGAGCTGCTCCAGTTGCTGTTTCGTAGCAGCAACTCATTTTGAAGCTATTGCGGGAGGAATCGTTGTCCCTGCATCAGGCCGGCTTGGGTGCGCTCTGGTGGAAGCCGAGGATGTTTCCTTCTGTGTCCTTGAATGCGGAGATCCAGCCCATGCCCTGACCGATTTCCTGTTTGGGCAAAATGATGGCGCCGCCTGCGGCTTCGACCTTCTTGCAGGCGTCGTCGATGGAATCGACACTGATGTAGTTCATGAAGGGCTGGCCGGGACTGTGGCGCTGCATCAGACCTCCGTTGATGCCGATCTCCCCGTCTTTCCGGGTCTCGACGAAGAAGTAGTTCATGTTCCAGGGATCGCTGATCTTCCAGCCAAAGGCTTCTTCGTAGAACTTTTTCGCGCGCTGGACGTCGTCAGCAGGGATTTCGAAATGGGCGATTGGGTTTGGCATGGCGGGAGGATGATAAACGACGAAGGTGTGAGTGGTCGAAGGAATTGTGATGGGTGGATTGGCTTGCGTTACCTGGACTGAATGACCTGGAAGCGTACAGAGTAGCCGATGCCGATTGAGTAGTCAGGGGTTGCGGCCGAGAGGCCAAAGGTCCAATGGAAGTCGAGCTGCTGATGCGGCGAAAGCTTATAGGATGTGCCGAAATCAATGAAATGCTGCGGGCCGCCACGCTGGGGGAATGAGCCGGAGTATTCGAGGTAAGCATCCCATGGCAGTTTTAGCTGGCGGGCGAAGTACACACTGGACTGGCCGGTGAGATTTCGCTGTGCCCCTTCGGTTGGCCACATGAGGGAGAACATTCCGGCGATTGTCCAATTTTTACTGAGCCCGCGAGACCAGGGAAGCTGGACAGTTGGATCATAGCCGTGGCTCGATATGAGGTTGGCTCCGGTGGGAAAGGCTACGGACGGGATGAGCGAGACATCGAAGCCGTGAAGTGGCCCGAGTTGCTGTTTGAAGCCGAGGCTCAAATCACCGAACCCGCTAGTGAATCCGGATGGCGTGTCGTCGTTGTTGAAGTAGTTCGGAACGGCGAAGCGCAGCTCGGTCTTCTGTGCGATTCCAAAACGTATGGAGGTTTCGGGGAAATCAAAGGTGTGCTGGCCCGCGTTGCTGGTGGCTGCAAATCCATTCTCAAACTGCAGGCTTCCGCAGGGTACAACAATGCTTGAGCTGGTGATTTGCGGACGGTCTGTGGCAATCGTGCTTTGCGCATTCGAGCCGCATTTCTGAGACTGCGCGTGGAGCGCGCATGTTCCTGCCAACAATGAGAGAAAGAACGCAGAGGCAGTCCGCGTCATGCACAGGATCATATCCCAGCAGATTAGGTGATCTCAGCTTGCTGCATCAGCACAACGCGTTGAGGCCTGCAGAAGCGCTGTCGATTAAAGGCGCCACTATATAATCGGATGCACCCCTTTCATCGAGGACCTATTGCATGACGGCAACGATCTCCATTTGTATCCCGTGCTACAAATCGGAGCGTTACATTCGAACAACGATTGAATCGGCATTGGCACAGACTGTGCCCGCTGACGAGATTTTGATTTCGGACGATAACTCGCCGGATCGAAGTTACGAAATCGTGAAGGAGTATGAAGGGATTTCTGGGGTTCGCATTATTCGCCCGCCGCAACGCTTCAGCCTTGGAGAGCATTACCGTTTTCTTCTGGAAGAGGCCAAGGGAGATTACATCTGTTTTCTTTCTTCCGATGATGCGCTCATGCCGTCGTTTGTAGAGACGATGCGGGCAGGGCTTGAAGACAATGTCGCAATGATTGCGGGTGCGAGTCTTGAATGCGATGAGAAACTTGTTCCAAAGCGAGCACGAGGCATTGCGTTGCCGACGAATACGCTGCATGCGCCTGAAGGCTTTCAGTTCTTTATGGGAGGGAATGCCTATACGATCAGCGTTGCTCTGCTTTCCCGCCAAATGCTGTTAGAGACGCCTGCGTTGCCCAGAGAAGCCGACCTGGCAACCGACTGGTATTGGGCCCTGATGCTGGGAACGAAGGGGAAAACCAAGTTCGTGCGCAAGCCGCTGGGGTACTATCGCGTGCACGGTTTAAACGCCGGCCACAGCAATCCCAATAACTGGCGCAAGGCTACGGCGGCGATGCTGGCCTTTGCGAAGAAGAATTTGGGTCCGGAGCTGGGAGGAAAACTGGATCGGCGCATCGCCGGGATACAGAATGAAATCGCGGCCACGGAAAGAGGCGAGGGTGAAGCTGTTTCTTCGGTTCCGTTAAAGGTGAGGCTGAAGGAATTCACGCGGAGACTGATGGCTCTGAATTATCGTTCTCTGCCGAAGGTTATAGTGAAAGCTGAAGCCGGAGTTGGCATGGCTCTGGCAGAAGCGCGGACGCAGACGAAGTAGTTGCAACCCCGAGGTTACTGATTCATTTTGAGCATCGAGAACAAGCTGATTGCTCTGATTCGTTCTCCGGATCTGGATCGATCCTGAATCCTATGAAAGTTGTAGTGGTGAATTGGAAGCGGTGATGAGATCTCTTGAAACATTGCGAGCTTGCGTGGCGAGGATGGCCGCATGAGTTCGACGAAGAGAAGGCTCGTCGCGTCGTTCATGGCGAATATCTTTGGCCGATTGAGCACTACGATCATCCAGATCGTTTCTGTGCCGATTTATTTGAGCCATTGGGGTGCGCACCTTTATGGTGAATGGCTCCTTCTGAGCACGATCCCAACGTACTTCAGCCTGAGCGATATTGGACTGGGAAGCGTCGCCGGGAACGAAATGACCATGCTGGCGGCAGCCGGCAAACTGGATGAAGCGCTGGAGGTTTTCCAAAGCGTGTGGATTGTTACCACGACATGCTCTTCGATTGCGGGGCTGCTGCTCTTTGGACTTATCTGGTTTATTCCACTGGATCGATGGCTGCACATACAGCAACTTAGTGTGGTTGACGTGCGCATCGTCATACTTTTCCTCGGCCTGTCGACTCTGCTGACCATGCAGGAGACGCTGTTCCAGGCTTGCTTTCGATGCGTTGGACGCTATGCTTACGGCACGAGCATGAAAACGACATTCACCCTGTCGAGCTTCATGCTGATTCTGGTTCCCGTGATGCTGGGGTTCTCTGCGCGGTGGGTGGCTTTCACATACATGCTGGTCAATGCGGTGGGAACCCTGGTGTTATGGTTTCTGCTGCGCCGCGAAATTAAGTGGATTAAATTCGGCGTCAAATATGCGCGGCGAAGCGCAGTCAAGCGGTTGGTTTCACCTGCCGTTGCCATGCTGAGCGTTCCTTTTGCCAACTCCCTCAACCTGCAGGGAATTTTGATTGTCATTGGAAGCATCCTTGGACCGACGGCTGTGGTGACATTCAGCACAGCGAGGACGATTTCGCGTAGCGCCTATCAGGTGATGCAGTTGGTGAATAACTCGGTGTGGCCGGAAGTGTCGGCTGCTTTTGGCGCCAGGAATATGGAACTGGCGAGGAAGCTGCATCGACACGCATGCCAGCTCAGCATCTTTCTGTGCTGCTGCGTAACGCTTACGGTTGCTGTGTTTGGCAAGTATGTGTGGAAGCTGTGGACGATTGGGAAGGTACCCACCGATCCGGTTCTGCTGAACATCATGCTCGCCCAATTGGTGGTTTCATCGTTGTGGTTTACGAGTTCGGTGATTCCGATCTCGATTAACAAGCACCAAACGATGGCTCGGGTGCTTGTTGTGTCCTCTGTGGTGTCGCTATTGCTTGCGGCGGGGCTGATGAAGGTGCCTGCCCTGGAACTGCGCGGAGCGGCCCTGGGGTTGGTGATCGGAGACGCGATCAATGCGTTCTATATTCTCCGCATCAGCCTGCGCTTGCTTGACGATCATCTTGGGGATTTTGTTCGCAGCATGTTTACTCTTCCGCGGCTTCGGATGTCACGGTCCAAAGTGGCTGCATAGGCAGTTAGCTCTGTGCATTTTGAACGCGTAGCTTCACGATTTTCTTGATCAGCGCGATTGGCAGCGGCTTGTTGATTGGGAATTGAATCGTACCTTTGGATATTGTGAAGGCTTCTAGTTCATCTTTGAATGTTTCGATGACGGACGCAGTCGGGAACAAGCTGCAGTGATTGGCAAATGCCGCGTACCACACCAGCACCGTCTTGTGCTTGAACGCAGGGATGCCGTAGCTGATAACCTCGGTGGACTCACGCGGGACGACAGATCGAATCGCCGCGCGCATCTTTTCCAAAACAGTACGGGCGGGTTCGGGAGTAATGGCGAAATAATCATCCACGGTCTTAGGGGACGGGTTGCTTTGCGTGCTGGATTCCTTCTTTTTCACCCGGGCTATGCTACAAGAACCGTTAGTTTCGAGTCCATTGCGGCTTTGTAATCGGATTTCTCTTTCGTGTTAGTTCTCTATGGGACGACCGAAACACAGGACGTATCCGTTGTTATCGGCGATCTCGAAGGCTCTCAATCCGTCACTTGTGTTGGCTAGTTCTCGATGGATGGAAACGTCTCTGGACAGGAACTCGGCATAGAGCGCGTCGGGATCGCTGGTGTTGATATAAGCGTCCCAGCGAGCCCATTCGTGGCGCGAACGATTCGGCTGGGGACGGATCTCGGGCGTGATGGCCTTGAAACTGATCATTATTTGGTCGCGTCCGACAAAGGCCCAGTAGTCGTCGCATTGGCTGTCCCCGCCTCCTTTATAGAGGAGGTTGAATCCCAGTTTGGATTGGTAGAAGTCGAGGGTTTTGCTCAAATCGTCAACGATGAAGAAGGGAGTAATGCTGTTCAGCATGACGAGAGGCTCCGGAAGCGACTATATCGCATCTTCTGCGTCGCCTCCAGCGCGACAGTATTTATGGATGGGCGTGACTGATTCCCATTGACTGGGCGATGGAATGGAGCTGCTTGTCGCGCGACCAGAGGATTGTGCCGGGCGTGATCAACGCTGCGGCGATCAGGTGAGCGTCTACGAAGCCGAGTCCTTTGCGAAAGAGTTTGCGGAATTCAATCATGGCGCGGACTTCGTCGGTTTGCGCGATCCTTACCTTTGGAAGCAGTTCCAGATCGGCAAGGGTTTTGCGCCGGTCGGGCAGGCTGCCGAGGGCAAGTTCGGTGACAACGAATGGATGAGTCGCGATGTTGTTCTGGAGCAGTTGGTGTTGGAGTTCGGCGTCTCGTTTGCGAAAGTGGTCGACCCAGATGGACGTATCGGCCAGGATCATCCTGTTTTTGTCTTTCTGCGTGGGATGTGAGCCATTTTCGGGGCTGCGCCGCCCAGGTCGGCTAACCTGCGCGCTGCTTCCCGTTCAAGAAGAGCTTTGAGCGCCTCGCGTAATAAGGCGCTATTTTCCTTCAGGCCGGTATATTCCTGCGCTTTCTTGATGAGTTCGTCGTCCAAGGCTACGGTGGTTCGCATGTGGTTTGCTCCGGCATCGATTTTAGCATTATTTGATGCGCATTTCTTGCGCGACTCTGCATTCCGGGGGTTAGCGAAGAAAAGCAGATCCTTCGCTGCGCTCAGGATGACAAATCTGAAAGCTGGTCAGTTCGCAACAAATGGTATTGGGCTATCGACCAGAGGTTGATGCTCCTGTTGTGGTCACCGGCGTGGTCGGTGTTGCAGGAGTTCCTTCGCGGATGAGTAGGGCCATTCTTGGGAAGGTGAAGCTGCCTCCGGCGTCGTCGATTACGTTGACTTGGCAGGTGTAGAGGCCGGGTTTCAGGTCTGCAAGTGGGACGTCGAACTGGAAGGCTATGGCGTCGCGTGTGGGCACGTTGAGTTGTGTGGCCTGGACGAGTGGGGTTTCGTAGACCTTTAATCCATTGTTTAGAAACTCAATGCTGGTGAAGACGCGGACCGGGGTTGCTGCCGTGTCCTTACCTTTCCCACCCTTTTGCTTCGCAAAAGAATGGGGCACCCCAGGTTGTGCCTGGGTTGAGTTCGATCCCAGGTCCTCTCCGCGGACCTGGGGCACCCCGGCCTGATCTGTAACTGTGGTGGTTGCTTTCGCCGGGTTGTAGATCTCGTAGAGGAAATAGAGGTGCTGGTTCTGGCGGAAGACGTGCGGGAGGTTGGGGACGACTTCCTGGCCGTCACGAATCAGAGGATTGTTGAGCGGGTTATCGGTCTTCTTGCCGGCGGGGATGCGCTGGCTGGCGAGGACGACGGAGCTGAGCTTGACGGGCGCTTTACGCAGGTCGGGCACGTTGATGTCGGTCTCGAAGGAGCCCATGCGTCCGGTTTCGTTTTCGCGCACGACGAACTTGAGATGGAACTTTCCCGCCGGGAGGGTGAAGCTGGTCGAGTACTGGATGTTGCGCTGGCGCACCTGCTGCGACTGGTCGATGGCGAGCTTTACGGTATCGCGCGCGTTGCCGATGATGCGGCCGACGGAGTCTTTGACTTCGCCGATGACGTCGAGCGTGGCCTTGTCGCGGTCGCCGCCCTTGACGAAGGGGATCTGCGAGCCGGGGACGAGGATAGAGATGGGGACGGAGTAGTGGATGTCGTCGATGCGGAAGTAGAGCGCTTGCAGGTAGACGGAGACGTCGGTTGCCGGGAGGTCAGTGGCTAGCTCGTCTTCAAGCTGGCGCTCGCGGTCTTCCTTGGTCGAGTGCTTGTAGTCGGCGGGGGCGTAGTAGCCGGGGCGGTACTCGAGCTTCAGGTCGGAGCGGTTGATCTTGATGGTGAGGCGGCGGTAGGAACCGTCGCGGCGCGTGTCAGACGAGCGGAAGCCGATGACGTAGTAGGCCGACATGTCCTGCTGCATGCGCTGGAAGGCGGGGGCGAAGTCGTTGGAGTCGAAGAAGGCCTTGCCGCCTGTGTCGGATGAGAGGTTGGCCATGACTTCCTGCGAGTTGAAGTTGGCATCGAGGTTGTTCTGGAGCGCGCCGCCGTTGTAGGCGCTGTTGCCGCGGATGCTTCCGGTGGATGCGTCGCCTAGCGGAGAGATGGCTTGCAGGCCGCGCGCGTCGACGCTATAGATGGACATGTTGGAGCGCACGGCGGAGTTGATGGCGGCGTGGAGCGAGGCCTGGTTCTCGATGCCGTCGCGGGAGATGCCTCCGGAGAAGTAGAGCAGCGCTTTTTTCTGGTTGATGTAGTTCAGAGACTTTGCGATGGTGGCGATGGCGAAGAGCTCGCGGTCGGTGTTGATGTCGTTGTACTCGCTCTCGTCGGCGGTGTAGGCAGTGGTGTCTTCGACCTGGTTGGTGGTGCTGGTGGAACCGGGGGCGAATCCCTGGGTCTGGTCGCCGGAGTAGCTGTTGACGGCGTTGAGGAGGAGCTGCTTGTTCTGGGTGAAGTCCTGATCGAGAGAGAGTGAGCTATCGAGCGAGACGACGGAGACGACGTCGGCGGCCTGCATTTGTTTGTTGATGTAATTGCGGGCGGCGTCCTGCGCGCGCTCGACATCTTCGGGCTGCATGGAGGTGATGTCAAAGAAGAGGACGACGAGGCGGTGGTCGCGGAGGGCGTCGCCGGTGATGACGGGCGATTTGCCGAGGAGGATGGAGTTGCCGGCTTTGCCGCTGATGGTGGCTTCGTTGAGCGCGGCGGCTTCGTCTACGCTTTCGAAATCGAAACTGGTGATCTGCTGCGGCTTGCCGTTTTCAGTGATGGTGAAGTCGCTTTGCTTGAGTCCTTTTACTACCTGGCCGGTTTTCTTGTCTCGGACGACTATGTTGGTTAGGACTATGTCGCTGTTTACTTTCAGGGTGAAGGATTGGTTTTGTTGGTCTTGCTGATTTTGGGCTTGGAGGTTGGGGGTTAGGAGTAGTGCCAGGGCAAGTGTCGCTAAAAACCCCACCCTGACTTTGTCAGGATGGGGCACCCGGTGCTTGCATGATCCCAGGTCTTTTTCCCACCCCAACACGCGAGAACCGCGCGTGTTAGGGGCCCCGGTTTCGCAGACCTGGGGCACCCGTGCTGTGCTGGTGCCAGCGAAAAGCAGATCCTTCCCCATTCGCCGACTCAGGGTCAGGATGACATCGATTTTCTTGATCATCTCTCTGTCTCCTAGAAGCGGTAGCGGGCTAAGAAAGTGAATTGACGCATGTTGGCGGCTGAGGTGACTTGTCCGTAGGTGGCGGAGCCTACGGTGGTGTCGACGCCTGCGTATTGCACCGTGTTGAAGACGTTGTTCGAGGTGGCGCGGACTTCCAGCGAGCGCATGTCTCCGAAGCGGACGCTTTTCGATAGTGATGCGTTGAAGGAGACGGTGCCGGGGCCGGGGATGGAGTAGCGCGTGGCGGTTCCGTAGGTGCTGACGGGCTGCGTGAAGGCGTCACGGTTGAACCAGTTGCGGATGGTGCCTCCGCCTTCGGTGAGGGATGCTCCGGGGACCCGGTCGGGGCGCAGGGAGCCAGCGCTGCCACGGGCGACGTCGTCGATATTGGCCTGGTAATGCGGGGTGAGCGGTTCGCCGGTGGCGAAGTCGAAGGTGCCGGACATGGAGATGTTGGCGAGCGCGTGGGAGAGCCAGCTTCCGTTGGTGAGCATGTGCGTGTCGGGGCCGAAGGGAAGCTCGTAGACGAAGTCGCCTTTGATTTGTTGGCGGACGTCGAAGCTGGAGTTGGATTCTTCGGCGAGGATGTCCTGCCAGTTCTGCGCTACAACGCCGCCGACGCCGCCGACGGAACTGGCGTTATCGATGGAGTGCGAATAGGTGTAAGTTGCGCCGAGGGCGATGCCGTGCTGCATGCGCTTGCGCAGGCGCACGGCGAGGGCGTTGAAATTGGAGAAGGCGATGGAGTCTTCCCAGTCGTAGAAGACGCCGCTAAGCGATTCGGTTGCGGTGCGGCCGGGTGCGCTGACGACGTCGAGGCGCGTGCCTTTGGAGCCGTTATAGCCGACGTTGAGGACGATGCCGAGAGGTAAGGTTCGCTGGATATCCAAGTTCCAGACCTGCACGTAGGGCAGGCGGTAGCGCTTGTTCACGGCGTAATTTCCGGTGTCTTGCGGAGCGGGGAAGCCGTTGGCCAGCGTGATATCGGCGCCGGTTGTGGATTCGTTGGTCTGCACATCGGCGAAGGGCGGCTGGAAGGCGAAGTCCTGTACGAACTTTGCATATTGGCCGTTGGCGAAGTTGATGCCGTATCCGGCGCGGATGACGGTGTCTTTTATGGCGCGCCATGCGATGCCGATGCGCGGGGAGAAGTCGTTGCGTTCGGGGTTGATGAGTGAGCTTGGGTATTTACCTGAGAAGGGGCCTACCTGATTCGGCTGGACGGGGACGACGGTAGTGAAATCGTTGCCGACGTCGAGGTTGACGAGGCGGTCGTCTTTTTCTGAGTAGGGTGAGAAGTATTCATAGCGCAGTCCGGCATTGACTGTGAAGTTCGGAAGAGCCTGCCAGCTGTCCTGCGCGAAGAGATCGTAGACGTTCTCGCGGAGATAGGCTTTCTGGTACGGCGCCTGCAGTGCACTCTGTTGTGGGAAGCCGAGGAGCAGGTCGGCGAGATCGGAGCCGGTGGTTGAGACGCCGGGCGTAGTGTTGGTGGGTGAACCGGGCTGGCGGGTGAAGAGTCCGGTGAAGTAGAAGCTGCCGGTGGAGTTGGCCTGGCCGATCATGTCGAGGTGGACGCGGCGGAAATCGCCACCGAATTTGAAGTTGTTCTTGTGGTGAATCCAGGAGCTGGACTCGGTGATGGAGATGGTCTGGTTGACGTGCAGATTCGGCTGCTGCTCGTTGAGTCCGGTGAACTGGGTGAGCGTGACGCTGGGCAGGCCGAAGTTGAGTGGGCTGGTCGCGCCGTTGAAGACGTTGATGCCGAGCTGGCTGGCTACGTCGGTTGTGTTGGTGAAGTAGTTGAGCAGCTGCGTGTCGCTCCGGTTCCAGCCTGCTGTGAGGTTGTTGGTGAGCTTGTTCTTGCCGATGGTGTAGCCGGCTTGCAGGGAGTATTGGTGCGTCTGCTGCTTGCCGCCGAGATCGGGGAAGATACTCAGCTCGTCAGCCGCGTTGTGGCTGTAGTTGAAATTGAAGTTGATGGTCTGGCGCAACGTGTTGCTGCCCTGACCCATGACCTGGCGGATCATGCCGATCATCGGCGAGCCGCCCGCGCTGGAGCCGAAGTTGTGGACGAAGCGGACTCCGACATTTGTGGTGTTGGTCTGCGCGGTCGATATGCGCTGGTAGTTCTGGAATGCTCCGGGCAGGTTTTGTTGCGGGACGTAGTTAAGTAGTTGGGTTGCCTGCGGCGAAATGCAGGACGCGGGGATGCGGTTGCCGACGAAGGGCTGTCCCGGTACGTTGCCATTGGCGGTGCAGGTTACTCCTCCAGGCGTGCTGGATGCCGGAGGATTGTAGATGGTGACGGGCTGGCCGCTTTGCGTGGTGAGTGCTGAAAGATCACCGGCACGTTCGGCAGCTGTGGGCACGGTTCCGTATTGGTTGAAGGGCGACGAAGTGTAGTTGCCGGCGAGTGTGAAGAACAGGAAATCTTTCGTGTCTTTGGTGAGAATCTTTGGAATGTAGGGCGCGCCGACGAAGGTCAGGCCAAAGTGGTTTGACTGATAGGCGGGCTGGTTCAGCTCCGCTCCGCGAATGGAAAACGGCTCGGCGTTGAGCGCGGAGTTGCCGCCATTCCAGAAGAAGGCTCCGTGGGGCTGATTCGGTTTGAAGTTGCGGAAGTTGCCGCGTCCGCCGAATCCTCCTCTGCCGCCGCCACCACCAAACCCTCCGGGGCCGCCGAATGCGCTGTCTTGTCCACCTCCGCGACTGCTTCTACCCGGTGTCTGCGACAGCGACTGATTGAATTCGTTGTCTTCCATGTTCTGGCGCATCTGGTTGAAGTCGATGCCGGCGAATGGGTTTGTCGTTCCGCTTTGTCCACTTACGGCGACCGATTCGCTGGAGAAGTCGGAGTTATTGGCGAGCGTTGGGAGTTGCGCGTCGGAGCTGCCGCCGCCTCCTGAGCCGGCTTGTATGAGATCGCTCGCTCCGCTGAGCATGCTGAGATTCAACGCTCCGTTCCCGGCGTATTGGCGGAGGTTTTGAATGAGCTGCGCGGTCTGTTCCGAGCCTTCCTGCTGAGTGGCACGCGATGCGAGAGTGAGTGCGAAGTCCGCCTGCTGATCGTGGGAGGTGGCGTTGAGCAGGGCCTCTTTTGTGGTGGCGGCGAAGGCGGCGAAGTCTGTTTTCAAAACATAGCGGCCGTTCTGCGGAATTGTGAGCGAGTAGGCTCCGGCGGCGTCGGTGACAGTGCTGTATTTCTTACCCGTCAGCGTGTTGGTAGCGGTGATGCTCACGCCGGGCAGAGGCGTGGCGCCGGATTTCACGGCGCCGTGAATCGTTCCGCCTGTTTGCGCGGACGACGCGGGAGGCGCTGCTGGTGCGGGCGTGACCGCTGGGGGAGTCTGTGCCAGAGATGTCGCCGAGATGGCTAGCAACAGGCTGATGGTCAGCAATCGGAGCACGAGTGGAATCCTCAACAATCTACTGCGGCTGCTGCGGTGAAGCCGCTGCTGCGCTGCCAGCGTTGGGGCCGGCACCACCCGGGCCGCGACGCGGATCGACGACGGAAAGCTGGGTCGCGACGAAGTTGCCGTCCTTGAGTGCTCCGCGTGATGTGACGGCGTCACCCACCTTAATATCTGCGAGCGTGATGCTCTCGCGGTGTTTCTGGAATGAAGTGTTCTCGTCGACGGTAATGGTTTGGGCTTTCTTGTCGGGGCGCTCGATGGTGAGGGTGAGCTCGTTGATCGCCGTGATTTTGCCCGCAGTCCATGTCTTGCCGAAGTCGGCCTGCATCTGCTTCATGCGCGCCACCTGTTCCGCGTCGAGTACGGCGAGAAATACAGCGCCGACGGTGTGGGCTTTGTCGTCTACTTCGCCGCCGGTCATGACGACATCGCCGACTTTGATCTCGGTGGCCTTGATGGGCTGGCGATCTTTCATGACACGAGTGTTGGGGCCGGTCGCGACATTGTAGGTAGTTCCGTCCTCGGCCTTGACGGTGAACTGGCTGCCGGTGATGGCGGTGACAGTACCGTGTACGGCGGAGCCCATGCCCATGAAACCGCCGCGCTGGCCGCCGCCCTGGCGTTCGTGCTCCGGACTGGATTGCGCGTCTGGCTGTTGGGCGAAGAGCGGCGCGAGCGCCATCGAAGTGAGAAGCAGAAGCAATGGAAGGCGAGGATGAGCTACTTTCATAGGTTACTTATACCCTTTTGACTCGGTTATAGGCCGTGTCGCACGCACTGGGCAATTTGACTGCCTGATAGACGTAAAAATATGAGCCGGAGTCTCAGCGGGCGGCATCAGGAGATACGTCTATAGGGACTTTTTGTTCATGGATTTGGCGTACGAATTACGACATTGCGGTAAACTTCCGGAAATGTCGCATCATCAAGATTCTGCTCATACTGAAGCGCATTTCGGATCAAGCGAGGTGGTCCGCGATGTGGTGATTGGCATGTCGGATGGCCTGACCGTTCCGTTTGCGCTGGCGGCTGGTTTGTCGGGTGTTGGGGCCTCGACGCATGTGGTGGTGATTGCAGGCCTGGCGGAGATTGCCGCCGGTTCGATTGCCATGGGTCTGGGCGGGTATCTGGCTTCGCGGGGCGACTCGGAGCATTACGCGAGCGAACGCAGGCGCGAAGAGATGGAAGTGGTCGAACGGACGCGCGATGAGGAAGAAGAGATCTACGACATCTTTGAGGAATATGGCGTCACGCGGGCTGAGAGCGATCCAGTGCTGCAGGCGCTCAAGCGCAATCCAAAGGCATGGGTGGATTTCATGATGCGGTTTGAGCTGGGACTGGAGGAGCCGGAGGTGCATCGGGCGCGACAGAGCGCGGCTACGATTGCGATTTCCTATATCGTTGGCGGGCTGGTGCCGCTCGTGCCGTATATGGTTCTTGATGACAACGTGCGGGCGCTGGCGGCTTCTGTAGCGATTACGCTGGTCGCTCTTGCGGTTTTCGGCGCGGTGAAGGGCAGGTTTACCGGAGCGGGTGTATGGCGCAGTGGCCTGCAGACGGTTTCGATTGGTGGGCTGGCTGCCGCAGCGGCGTATGCGCTGGCTCGGCTGTTTCATTCTCACTGAGAGTGCGGATTGCTGAAGCGCACTTTGCTCAGCTGGGACCAATGTTAACCTTGCGGGCAACACGCCGCTGCAAATGCTCTCTAAATGTAGAGAAGGAGCGAGGATACCGATGAGTTCACTGGCGACCCCGGCCGTGGCAAGCTCTCTGGCTCAACAATTTTGTAATGTGCGGCGACAGACCGAACTGCTCTGTGCGCCGCTTACTGCCGAGGACATGATGGTGCAGTCGTGCGCCGAGGCGAGCCCCGCCAAGTGGCACCTGGCGCATACGACGTGGTTCTTCGAAACGTTTATTTTGCGGGAATTGGATCCCGACTACAGGCCTTTCCATCCTGACTTTCTCTGGCTTTTTAACAGCTACTACAACGCCGTGTCGGAACAGCCAGAGAAGAAACTGCGCGCCTCGTTCTCGCGGCCGGGCGTGCAGGAAATTCACGCGTATCGGGAATACGTAGACAAGGCTCTGCACAAGTGGCTCAAGACCGGCGCGCCGCAAGCGGTGGAGCACCGGACTGTCCTCGGAATACACCACGAACAGCAGCATCAGGAATTGCTGCTGACCGATATTAAGCACGCGTTCTGGACGAATCCACTGCGGCCGGCCTATCTGGTGTTGCCATTTGAGAATCTTGGCGACGCGGCAGCAGAGGTGGAATGGCGGGAATACGTGGGCGGTCTGGCGGAGATTGGCCATGGGAGTGACGGTTTCTGCTTCGACAACGAATTGCCGCGGCATCGGGTCTATCTGGAGCCTTTTGCTCTCGCCTCGCGGCTTGTGACGTGCGCGGAGTACCTGGACTTCATCGAAGATGGTGGCTATCGGCGGCCCGAGTTATGGCTCGCGGAGGGATGGCAGGCGGTGCAGGGCGAGGCATGGAGCGCGCCACTTTACTGGAATCGGGACAAGGAATCGAAAGCGTGGAGCGTCTTTACGCTGAGAGGAGAGATTTCGCTCAACGACATAGAGCAGACGACTGTATGCCACGTGAGCTACTACGAGGCGGATGCTTATGCACGGTGGGCAGGAAAACGGCTTCCCACTGAAACGGAATGGGAGGTTGCTGCATCTGATGGCGTTGTGAGTGGAAATCTGTTGGAAGACGGCGTGCTGCATACGACGGTTGCGTCTGGGACCGGCAGGCAACAGATGTTCGGTGACGCGTGGGAGTGGACGGCGAGCGCTTACCTGGGATATCCGGGGTTTCATGCATTGCCCGGAGCGCTGGGTGAGTACAACGGGAAATTCATGTCAAACCAGATGGTGTTGCGCGGCGGTTCCTGCGTAACGCCGCGCACACATATTCGCGCGAGCTACCGGAACTTCTTTTCTCCGGCGACGCGCTGGCAGTTTTCAGGCATTCGCTTAGCAAGATAGTTTCCCAGGAGCTCGACCAATGCATGTTCTCTCTGCTTGCCCAAATTTGCCGGAGGCTGCACATACCCCGCTTGGTTCTGAAGTGTATCGGGGGCTGACGGCTCGACCGAAAACGCTGAGCCCGTGGCTGTTCTATGACGCCCGGGGGTCGGAACTCTTCGAGCAGATTACAGAGTTGCCGGAATACTATCCGACGCGTACAGAGAGATCCATTCTAAGCGCACATGCGGATCAGATTGTTGCCGCCGCCGCCGGTTGCGAAGAGCTGACGATGATCGAGCTGGGCGCGGGCACGGCGACGAAGACGGGATTGCTGCTGAAGGCGGCGGTGCGGCGCCAGTCCGAGGTAACGTATCACGCGATTGACGTCTCGGGCACGGCTCTGGATGAGGCGAAGAGGCGGATTGAGGCGGAACTGGAGGGTGTGGCGGTCGTTCCGCGCGTGGGCGATTACACCCAGGGACTGGGGCAGATCAATGCCGATGGGCAGCGGCGCATGGTGTTGTATATCGGGTCGAGCATCGGGAACTTTGAGCCTGAAGACGCAGTGCAGCTGTTGCGCGATATTCGTAAAGAGCTGAGGGCGGGCGAGAAGTTGCTGCTGGGCGTGGATATGGTGAAGGATCGCGAGATCCTTTTGAAGGCTTACGATGATGCCGCTCACGTAACTGCGGCCTTCAACAAGAATGCGCTGGAGCGGATCAATAGCGAGCTGGACGCGGATTTCAATTTGAATCTGTTTCGTCATCGAGCGCGGTGGAATGAAGAGTGTTCGCGCATCGAGATGCACTTGGAGAGCTTGATTGCGCAGAGCGTCTCGATTCCTGCGCTGGAGCTTGAGGTGAAGCTGCAAAGGGGCGAGACGATTCACACCGAAAACAGTTACAAGTTCCGCGATGAGGGCGTGATCGGGCTACTGGAGCGCGCGGACTTTCATCTCAGCGATCACTGGACAGATGAGCGCGAATGGTTTGGCGTCTATCTGGCCACTGCGTGGTAGTCAGGATTGAGGCTGCGTTGAGGGGAATGAGTTCCCGCTTTCCGGCTGCGATATGGCACTGAAACGA
This sequence comes from Alloacidobacterium dinghuense, assembly GCF_014274465.1. Taxonomy (NCBI): domain Bacteria; kingdom Pseudomonadati; phylum Acidobacteriota; class Terriglobia; order Terriglobales; family Acidobacteriaceae; genus Alloacidobacterium; species Alloacidobacterium dinghuense. Next base: position 1,291,931 of record NZ_CP060394.1, read on the forward strand.
GTGCGCGGGAAGGCGTCCGGGTAGTTTTTCTGGATGAAGTCGATCATCTTTTCGCGCACGATGCAGCGAAGGTCAAATGTCTGGCCGGAATTGCGCGCGCTCATCAGGCAACGGATTTCCATGGTGTGTTCGGAGAGATTGGTGACCTGTAGCGCGTTGATGCGGCGATCCCACTGCGTAGACGATTCGAGGATGCGCGTGAATTCCTGACGCAGGGCCTCGACGGGGATCGAATAATCCACGTAGAGGAATGACGTGCCGATCAGATCGGAACTATTCCGGGTCCAGTTCTCGAATGAATTCTCAATGAAATAGCTGAGCGGGACGATCAGTTTTCTTTGGTCCCAGACGGCGATCACCACGTATCCGGTGGTGATTTCTTCGACTCTCCCAAACTGACCCTGCACAACGACAACGTCGTCGATACGGATTGGCTCAGTGAACGCAATCTGAAGTCCGGCGAGCAGATTCGAGGCGGTGGATTTTGCGGCTGTGGCGAGAACGAGGCTGGCCAGTCCGGCAGACGCGAGCAATCCCGCGCCGTAGTGCCAGATTTTGGAGTCATGGAAGAGTGAGAGGATCAGGCCGGCGTCGATCAAGAGCAGCAGGAAAATTGAGATACGCCGCATGAACTGCATCTGCGTGCGTACGCGCCGTGCTCTGAGATTGTCGCTGGCTCCGACATCATAGCGGCGCAGCAGAAGATCTTCGACCATATAGACGGCGGAGATCATGAACCAGCCGAGGGCAAGGAACCACAAGATGCCAAGTGCTTTGTGCGCCAGGTCCGTGTAGTTGGGTGGGATGGGAATCCACGGGAGCGAAAAGCCGATGGCGGTGAGGATGACGATCCAGCGCGCGGGGCGCCGCAATCTCTGGGTTGCGGTGGCAAAGAGCGGCCGCTCCGCCTGATATTTTGGCCGGAAGCGCGCCAGCAGACGAAAGAAGATGTCGTGCGCGAAGAAGCTTAACAGGATGGCGAGACAGAGGAGGGTGATACCGATTGCCCAGTCCCGCCGGTGGGCAGAAAGCGTATTGTAAATCGTCAAAAGCATAATGTGTTGGTCTGTTTCTTCGAGAGATAGTCGAAAACGCAGGTTTCTTGAGTCAGCCTACGCGTTGATAGTCGCCGCTTTTGCCGCCGGATTTGCGCTCAAGACGAACTTCGCGGATGGTGATGCCTTTGTCGAGCGCTTTGCACATGTCGTAGATGGTGAGCGCAGCGACAGAGGCGGCGGTGAGGGCTTCCATTTCAACGCCGGTGGGACCAGTGGTTGCTGCGACGCAGCGAATGGCGATGCCATCGGTTGTGATCTGGGTTGTTACATCGACAAAGCTAAGCGGTAAAGGATGGCACATGGGAATCAACTCTGAGGTTCGCTTGGCTGCCTGAATGCCTGCGAAGCGGGCGACCTCGAGCGGATTGCCCTTCGGATTTTTTGGCAACGCTGCGAGCACTTCTGCGGAAAGCGCGACAAAGGCCGAGGCTTCGGCTTCACGACGCGTAGAGGTTTTGGCGCTCACGTCGACCATGGTTGCTTCGCCTGCTTCGTTGAAGTGTGAGAGCTTGCTCATGAAAATAGCCTAAACCAGCAGCACGGAGACGCGATCCTGGGCGGTGAGTTGTTCTGCGTCCGGTGGGATGACGACGAAGCCGTTTGCTGCCGCGGTGCTGGCGAGGTCGCCAGATCCCTGCCAGGGAATGATAGTCGCTTGCGGTGAATTGATTTTGAAATCGATGCTTGCAGGCAGGAAGCGGGTGAGTCTCGGTTTGGTGCGGAAATTGTGGGTGAGGTGCGCGAGGGCGAAACGCGGACCTCCGGCGGTTTCTCCGCTGAGCGCGGCGATAAGCGGTTGTGCGAAGAGCAGGAATGTGACCATCGTGGAGACGGGATTGCCGGGAAGCCCGAAGAAATATTGTTGTGGCAGCTTGCCGAAGACTACAGGGTGGCCGGGCTGGATCTTCACACCAGTAAAGATAAATTTCGCGCCGAGCGCGCGCAAAGCCTGTTCGACGAAATCGTATTTCCCCATCGAGACGCCGCCTGAAAGCAGGAGCAGATCGCAGCCGGATGCACTGCCGATGGAGGATTCAATTTCATCCTGGCTATCGCCGGCAACCGGAAGAATGAAGGGCTGGGCGCCTGCAAGGGTAGCCTGCGCTGCCAATGAGTAACTGTTTGAGTTACGAATTTGATGAGTGAGCGGAGCGTGATCGATAGGTACGAGCTCGTCTCCGGTGGCGAGAATAGCGACGCGCGGGCGGGTACAAACAGGTAGGTTTGCGTAACCGCATGCGGCGGCGGCTGCGATGTGCGAGGCTGCGAGCCGGGTTCCGGCATCGACGATGATGCTCCCTGCTTGAGCTTCTGCGCCGGATGGAACGATGTTTTCTCCGGCTCCCAGAATGCGGCCCTGTTCGACAAACAGCACGTCTTCTCTCACCTTGGTGTGTTCGACCATGACGACGCAGTCGGCTCCTGCCGGAACGGGAGCGCCGGTCATGATTTCAATCGCTTCGCCCGTTGCTAGCGGCGCAGCCTTCCACACGTCGCCTGCTCTCAGCTGGCCGATGACGCGGAGTGGCATTGCCGCCGCGATGTCGGCAGCGCGGCATGCGAATCCGTCGCGCGTGGAACGCGGGAACGGCGGCTGGTTACGATCGGCGAGAATCGGCTCAGCGAGGACGCGATGAAGCGCAGCAAGGAGTGGGAGACTCTCTGCGGTAGGCTTCTGGCCGAGCAGGATGCTTGCGTGATCTTGGACGACGGCGGCGGCTTCCGCGTAAGTCAGGATGAGTTCGGGCACACTGAAATTCTAGCCAAAGAAGAAGAGCGCCGCTGATGGCAACGGCGCTCGTGGTTGGAATGGGGACGCAGGCTAGCTCTTTTTACCTGCCTTGTAGGTGCTCTTGATGGTCTCGCCTGACTCCTGAAGCACGCTTTTCACTTCCGGAGCGAACTGGCCGTCGGGGGCGAGTTCGAGGTATTTTTGATACGCATCGGCGCAGCCAGGAGGCAGGACGATTTTGCCGGTCTTTTGATCCACCGTTGCTTTGTTGATGAGCGCCTTGCCCTTCAGGTAGTAGGGGATCGGCTTGTTCGGATCGGCCGCGATGGCTTTGTCTGCTGCGGTCACGGTTCCATCAACCTGTCCGGCGCGGTCCATGATGATGGCTTCATTGGTGTAGTACATGGCGGCCTGGGTCGGGTTGATCTTGGCCGCACTGTCGTATGCAGCCTGGGCATCTGGCGCCTTTCCTTCATTGGCGAGGACTTCGCCCAGAGCATTGTTGGCGCCGGCTTCGATTTCCGGATTGGGTTTCTTGCTTTGGCTGTCCAATTCGACGGCCTTCTTAAGCGAGGTCTCGGCATCGCTGTTCTTCTTCTGGCCAGCCTGGGCTACACCAAGTTCGAGCCAAAGGACGGCGGCATCCGGTTTGGCTTGCGTGTCTCGCTGCATCAACTGCTCGGCTTCGGCGAAATTCTTGTTCTTGTTGTCGTCGCGCGCCTTGATGAGATCGGCGTTGAGGTTCTTGATGACAGCATTTTCCTTCATCGCCGTAGCATTCTTTGTCTTCAACTCTTCGAGAGCCTTGCGCTGGTCAGGGGTGAGCTTTGACAGGTATTCCTGCCGGGTCATGTCGAAGTCCTGCGCGGTGTCACCGCCAGCAGTGATTTTTACCTCGGGGAATTGGTCAAGGACCTTGTCGGCTGGGGTGTCAGGGCGGCGCAGTGAAAGCGTGTACGTTCCGGGGGCGATATTGTCGCCCTTGTAGTCGCCGCTGGCGTCGGAATTGAAGGTGTATTTCGCGGTTTTGCCGCCGTCGGTGGACAAGGTGACGATACCGTCAGCGACCGCAACTCCCGCGGGGTCCTGAATATGGCCGTGGATCTTTCCGGTCGGCTCCTGGGCGAATGCGGGGGTAAGCAGCGCTGATACGAACGCTGCGATTGCGAGCGTCATCCAGAGCTTTGTCTTTCTCATGTTCTTCTCCTTGAAGGAGCGCTGCGGGAAGTGCCCGGTTCGCGGTCCTTTTGTTCAAATTGTTCCAAAATCTCTGACTATGCCAGAACCTGCTCCGGTGATGCCAGCCTTCTAACTGCGATGCGCGGCGTATGGGATGCGGTCTTCCGATCCGGCTTCTGCAAATGCGCGGAGGCGGAGGACGCAGCTCTCACATACACCGCAGGCGAATTCCTCACCTGAGTAGCATGACCACGTTAAATCCAATGGTGCGCCGAGTTCAAGGCCAAGGGACACGATCTCCTTCTTTCGCATATGGATGAGTGGCGTGAGAACTTTGATGTCTGCGTTTTTCGTTCCGGTGCGGATAAGTTGCTGAAACGCCTCGTAGTAGGCGGGGCGGCAATCGGGGTAACCGGAGCTGTCCTGCTCGACGGCGCCGATGAAGATTTTTTTCGCGCCGAGGACTTCGGCCCAGCTTACCGCCGCAGACAGGAAATGCGCGTTGCGGAAGGGGACGTAGGTTACCGGGATTTCCGCGCCGATCTGGCTGTTTTCTGCGACTTCCGGCACAGCGATGCTGGTATCGGTGAGGGCGGAGCCTCCGATGCGGCGGAAGAGATCGATTTTCAGATGCAGGAAGTCCTTGAATCCAAGCTCGTTAGCGACGGCGCGAGCTGAGACGAGCTCTTTGGCTTCGGTTCGTTGGCCGTAGCTGAAGTGGAGGGCGTAGGCGTCGTAATCGCGGGTGGCGAGGGCGGCGCAGACGCAGGAGTCCATGCCTCCGGAGAGGCTTACTACGGCTTTTGTGAGGGTGGGCATCTTCACGTCTTATGGTAACGCGGATGTGAAGGCGATTTCGTACTTGCAACCTTTCGAGAAGCCATAGACATCCTGCTTACGTGAGAAGACACCGTCAGGATCGTAGCCGAACTTTTTGAAGCTCTGTGCTCTTAGTAACCATGTGAATGGCGGAAACTCATCACATAAGGCATCTGCTATCGGGTGCACAGCAACCAACCCAGCGCTTTGTGTGAAATGATGACATTCTTTGGCAGCGTGAAGAGTTGTCTTTTTTGATATGTAGGGAAATTTACCCGACTAAATGTGGTGGATGGACCAGGAGTTGTTGCTACCGAATCTACTAGGTCTGACCCCGCCTGCCTATAGATAAGCGGCTATAGCGGGTCCATTCGGTCGGCTATCAAGCGTTATGAGACGGGTTTTAGCCATATCACGAATATGGGCTGAATATCGATGATACTTCTGCTTAGCACCATCCGGCTTTACTCTGTTGCAATCCGACCAGAACAAGATTGCACTTTCCGGCCACCGCACGAAATCTTCCAAGTGATTTGCTATTTCCTGCAGGATGGACCGAACCGGGGTCACGTCGACTTGTGAGAGTTCCCGTAAGTACCAGTTTGGAAGATTTTCTAAATTGCAGGGTTCAAGTAAACGGTTTGGAGAATTCAAATTGTAGGGCATTTTAGAAGGAACGCTTGAGTCTTTAGGAAATAATGAGAGGGTATTTGACTATCGAAATAAAAGCCCTCTACAGCTTCTTTAATGTTCAACCGTAGGTCCTCCCACGTGTCACCCTGTGTGAAGATGCTTTCGCCCAACGCTACGGCGACGTAGACACCATCGGGTTCCTGCGTTATTTCGAAGACGAGTTGCTGTATGGATTCAATGTAGCGAAGGTTGAGCGTCAACTCAACAAGAGACCTTGCCATACCACCAGAAAAGCAGATCCTTCGCTTTGCTCAGGATGACAGCGCAGTGGCAATGGCGGCTGATTGCCACCAGCGTTCGAAAGCAGCCAATGATCGCTCACATTGCAGGCGATGGCGTTCTTTTTTATCGCGGATTTTCTTGCGTAGCTCTTCTTCGAGCGGGACTAAAAGATCGAATGTGATGTTGGCGGGTTGGAAGTGCTTTGCTTCCGCTTGGGTGATGTAGTTTACCAGCGAACCCAGGGCTGTTTCGCGGGGGACGGGTGTGGTGCTTGCGCCTTGTACGGCGGTTGCGGCATAGAGTCCGGCGAGCAGGCCGGTGGCGATGGATTCGGTGTAGCCTTCGATGCCGGAGACTTGTCCGGCGAAGTAGATGCTGGGGTGGTCGCGGAGGCTCAGGGTTTCCGTTAGAACGCGCGGTGCGTTGATGTAGGTGTTGCGGTGGATCTGGCCGTAGCGCAGGAACTTTGCGTTTTCGAGGCCGGGGATGAGGCGCAGGACGCGGGCTTGTTCGCCGAATTTTAGGTGGTTCTGGAAGCCGACTAAGTTGTAGGAATCGGCGCGCAGGTTTTCGCAGCGCAGCTGCACGACGGCGTAGGGTGTCTTGCCAGTGCGCGGATCGCGCAGGCCGACGGGCTTCATGCAGCCGAAGCGCAGGGTGTCGTAGCCGCGTCGGGCCAGCTCTTCGATGGGCAGGCAGCCTTCGAAGTAGCAGAGCTTCTCCCATTCTTTTTCCTGCACGGTTTCGGCGGTGGTGAGCGCGTTGTAGAAGGCGTCGTACTCTTCTTTTGTGAAGGGGCAGTTGATGTAGTCGGCGGTGCCTTTGTCCCAGCGCGCGGCGAAGTAGACGCGGTCCATGTTGATGGAGTCGGCTTCGACGATGGGGCTGATGGAGTCGTAGAAGGCGAGATGGTCGCTGCCGGTGAGGCGAGCAATTTCGCTGGAGAGCGCTGATGATGTGAGCGGGCCGCTGGCGATGATGGTGATGCCGTCGTTGGGATCGAGCTGCGTGACTTCTTCGCGGTGGACGGTGATGCGCGGTTCGCGCTCGATGGCCTCGTTGATGCGGTGCGAGAACTCGGCGCGGTCGACGGCGAGGGCGTGTCCAGCGGGGACTGCGCTCGCATCGGCGCAGGCCAGGAGTGGTGATCCGGCGCGGCGCATTTCCTGCTTCAAGAGCCACGGAGCCGTGTTTTCGCTCTCGGATTTGAGCGAGTTGGAGCAGACGAGTTCACCGAAGTCGGCGGTCTGGTGCGCAGGCGTGGAGCGCACGGGTCGCATCTCGTAGAGGTCTACGTCTACTCCTGCTCGCGCTGCGACGAGTGCAGCTTCGGGGCCGGCGAGTCCGCCGCCTATGACACGGATGCGGCTCACGCCGATACCTCGCCAGGACTTGCCAGGGCTTGCAGCGCGTCGCCAGTGACGCGCATGATGCGCCACTCGTGCAGCATATGGGCGCCAATCGAGTGATAGAAGTCGATGGCGGGCTGGTTCCAGTCAAGCACTTCCCATTGCAGCTTCGCGCAGCCTTTTTCTACCGCAATGGCAGCCACGCGGCTGAGGAGCGCTTTGCCGATGCCGCGTCCTCGAAACTGCGGGCGGACGAACAAATCTTCGAGGTGCAGGCCGCGTCCGCGCCAGGTGGAGTAGACGGGAAAGAACAGCGCTGACCCGGCGGCCACGGAGTCCTCTTCTGCTATGAGGCATTCGTAGCAGGGGCTGGGGCCGAAGCCGTCGCGCAGCAGCTGTTCCTCGGTGATCTTGACCGATTGCGGCTCACGCTCGAATTCGGCCAGTTCGCGGATGAGGGCGTGCATGAGCGGGATATCGGCTGGCGTGGCGTGGCGGATGGTGGTCATGGGCTTGTTCTATTTTACGGTGATTGGATTGTCGTTGCAGTGCAGAGTGCGATTGCCGTAACCTCAGGGCACGCATGACGAAACTTTCTCCCGCTGATGCTCTTGGGCCTGCTTTCCGGCGAGTACGCGAAGTGATGTTTGCGCCGTTCCGGTTGGGATTCTTTCTGAAGATTGCTCTGGTTGCTGCGCTGACGCAGCCGGGCTTTTATTCCGTAATCATTTCGTATCCGATGCAGGGCGTACAGGCTGGAGCTGGCGCTGCGATCCGGCATCGTACGCCGATGAGTTTTGCAGGTACCGGAGCAAGTGAGTTCGGGTTTATCGCGCCGAGTGCAGCTGTCGGGTTTGTTGTGCTGGCGATCGTCTTTGGGATTGGGTTGGTGTTTTGGATATTGTCGACGTATCTCTTCTGCCGCCTCCGCTTTACGCTTTTTGATCTGGTCGTCTACCGGCGGGGAAGAGTGCGCGGGGCGTGGGCCAAGTATGGACGGAAGACGTGGTGCTATTTCGGCGTGGTGCTGCTGGCTTCGCTGGTGTGTCTGATTCTGCTGGCTGTGACGGCTGGACCATTCTTGATTCGTATGATGAAAGAAGCGGCACGGATTGGAGGCCACGGGCCGAATCCAAATGCGAACCCTTGGCCCATGCTGGCGCCGATGCTTCCGTTCATCGGCATCTGTCTCCTGATTGGGCTGGTTTGGATGGTGGTGGATGCGGTATTGCAGGATTTCGTGCTGCCTCCGATTGCCATAGAAGATGCGCCGATTGAAGGTGCGTTCGGCAGGTTTCTGTCGCTGCTGCGGGAGGATTTCGGATCCGTGGCGGTTTACCTGCTGCTGCGATTCATTATTGCATTGGGTATCAGCTGGGCGCTGATGATCGGCGTCTTCATGATTCTTGGTGTTGGCGGCATGGCGGGGCTGGCTGTGGGCTTTGGGCTGTATCGCGCGATGTGGAGCGGCGGGATTGGCCTGCGAGTTGTTTTCATTGCGATTGTCGCAGCGATAGCGCTGGTGCTGATCGCCATCTATCTCGTGGCGATAGTCGCTGTCTACGGGACGGTTGCAGTCTTTAAGGAATCTTACGCCGCGTATTTCTTTGGGTCGCGTTATTCAGCGCTCGGTGACTTGTTGGAGCCACCACCACCGGATCTGGTTGCGGTGAGAGTTGAGCCACCTTTGCCTCCGCTGCCTCCTCTGAGCGAGCCACCTCCAGTCTGGTGAGAAGGACTCGCCCCTTCGACTTCGCTCAGGGCAGGCCAGGCACTCGCGTGTTCGGCGCCACTCTTGCTTTTCTCACAGGCGCTGGGAGTTTTGCCCGGAAACGAACAGGCTCGTCCGGATTCGGACAGGCTATGTCTTGTATGACCCCGTGAAAATGGCTCCATCTGATTCATTTTAAACCGGATACATACTTATCCGAATTGGAACATGATGTGCGGACAGTCTTTATGGTGAGGTGTCCGCATGAGTTTCTTAGAAGATTTGCGTTTTGCGCTGCGGCAATTGAGCAAGGCTCCTGGCTTTGCGCTGACTGCGATTGTGACACTTGCACTCGGCATTGGAGCGAACACGGCTATCTTCAGTGTGATCCACGCGGTGTTGATGCATCCCTCAGGCGTGGATGCTCCCGAGCGCGTGGGCGTGATGCGCACGAAGTATGCCAACCTCGGGCTCGATTTTCCGGATCTGTCGGTGCCTGACTTTGCCGATGCGGCTTCGCTGAAGAATCAGGTACAGGCTGCGGCGCTGCAGCGCGGAGACAGCTACAACATTCTGCGCGATGGCCGGACCGAGCATCTGGACGGGTCGCAGGTCACATGGCAATGGTTCAACGTTTTTGGCGCCCGGCCGATTCTGGGGCGGACCTTTACCGCAGAGGAGGATCAGAAAGGCGCGAACAATGTTGCCGTGCTCAGCTATGGCGCGTGGCAAAAGGTTTTCGGCGGCGACCGCAATGTGGTTGGCCAGACGGTGATGCTGAATGAGAAGCCCTATCGAGTGATTGGCGTGATGCGCAGCGATTTTGACTGGCCGCGCGGTAAGGAAGTGTGGACGCCGATGGGGTTGGAGCCGAAAGAGTACAACCTCGACAATCGCTTCAATGAAGGCTCGGTGGGAGTGGTGCGATTGCAGCCGGGTGTGAGCTTTGCGCAGTTTAATGCTGGCCTGGCAGCGAAGTCGCATGAAGAGTATGTGCGTGAGGGCTCGAAAGGATTCGCCACCCGATCGAATTGGGGCATGACCTCGACCCCTGTGACGGAATTTGCCGCGGGACCGCTGCGCAAGCCGCTTTATGTTTTGTTCGGGGTGGTAGCGCTGGTTCTGTTGATTGCTTCGGCGAATGTGGCCGGACTCTTTCTGGCGCGGGCGTCAGCGCGAACAAAGGAGTTTGCGATTCGTACGGCTCTCGGCGCCAATGCATGGCGGCTGGTGCGTCAGATGCTCACGGAGACGGCGGTGCTTGCCGGATTAGCGACATTGATCGGGATTGCGATTGGTCCCGTGTTTGGAAAGATGCTGTTGTGGCTGGTGCCGCAGAGCCTGGGCGAAGGCTACGTTGTGAAGTTGTCCTTTGGCGTGCTCGCCTTCACGGCAGGAGCGGGACTGTTGACGTCGTTGATCGCCGGCATTGGTCCTTCGGTGAAGATGGTGCGCTCGCAGAAGAGATTAGAGCTACATGACGGCGGAAGAAGTTCAACTGCCTCTGTTGATAAACAGCGGTTGCGCAGCGTTTTTGTGATTGGCGAAGTGGCAATGGCATTTGTGCTGCTCGCAGGCACTGGACTGTTTCTAGCGAGCCTGAAACAGATGCAACAGATTGATCCTGGATTCAATCCGCATGGCGTGTTGACGGGCGTGGTTATTTTTTCAGGCGAGGGATATAAGAACAACGTCCAGCGGCAGGAAAGTTTTGTGAATGCGGCGCTCGATAATTTGAAGGCGCAGCCGGGCGTGAAATCCGCAGCGGCGACCACTTCTCTGCCTTTCAGCAATCAGGATGGGGCCAGCTCGTTCTCCATCGAGGGGCGGGCTCTCGGCCCGAACGATCCGGGACCGCACAGTCAGCTGAGTTTCGCTACGGCTGACTACATCAAAACGATGCAGGTCCCGCTGCTTGCGGGTCGTTGGATCAGCACGGAAGACCGCTCGAATACACAGCCGGTAGTGGTGATCGACCAGAAACTGGCAAAGAAATACTGGCCTGGCCAGAATCCGATTGGTCAGCATTTGCGTGACAATGGAGTCGCGACAGTGGTTGGTGTGGTGGGCGATGTTCGTCCCGACTCGCTTGAGGAAGACGTAAGCGACGGCATGCGCTACTATCCTTACTCGCAGTCGGCGAACGGGATCGCCAGTTTTGCGGCGCGCACGGATGGCGACCCGCTCACACTGGTATCGGCTTTGAACCGTGCGATTGCCGCTGTCGATCCGGGACAGACGGCATTCAATGTTGGCACGCTGGCATCGCGAGTCGACGCTTCGTTGGCATCAAGAAGGCTGATTGTGTGGCTGCTGACAGCGTTTGCCGGGCTGGCACTCGTACTGGCGCTGGTGGGCATCTATGGCCTGATCAGTTATGTAACTGAGCAACGTACAAATGAGATTGGCATTCGTATGGCGTTGGGCGCGCAACGAGGGCAGGTTGTTGGTTTAGTGATGAGAAGCGCGGTTGCGTGGGTTGTCATCGGCCTTGTCATCGGTATTGCGATGTCGTTCCTTGCCGCTTCTGCTTTAAAGCAGGTGTTCACATCGTTCGGTGGAGGCGTGCTTTCGTCGCTGGTTGTGCCCATGGCTGCGCTGCTTGCGATTGGCGGGCTGGCAGGGCTCATTCCGGCGCGGCGGGCTGCGTCGATCGATCCGGCAAAGACGTTGCGTAGCGAATAGCTAGACTCTGAGTAAAACAGGTCCTTCGCTCCGCTCAGGATGACAACTCTTATTATGTGGTAGGTCGCCGAACGGTGTAATCGGTTGGTTCTTAGGAGAATTCATGCAGGCAATTCTGGAAGACATTCGCTATGCATTACGGCAGTTTCGTAAAGTCCCGGGATTTACCGCGACTGCGATTTTGACATTGGCGCTTGGTATTGGGGCGACGACTGCAATCTTCACTCTTGTGCATGCGGTCCTGTTGAAGTCGCTGCCGGTGGTGGATCCGAATGAATTGTGGCGGGTTGGCGATAACGAAAACTGCTGCATCAACGGTGGCATGGAGGATAACTGGTCGCTGTTTTCTTATGACCAGTACAAGATGTTTCGCGACAACAATCCTGAGTTTCGGCAGATGGCTGCTTTTCAATCGGGTGCGAACCAGATCAGTGTGCGGCGCCAGGGCAGCGATCATCCAGCAGAGAGCTTTATCAGCCAGCTCATTTCCGGCAATGCCTTTGAGACCTTCGGCATCAATGCGTACGCGGGGCGGCTGCTGCAGCCTGCTGACGATCAGAAGGGCGCGCCTCCGGTTGTGGTGATGAGCTTTCGCACCTGGCAGCAGAAGTTTGGGCAGGATCCCTCTGTCGTAGGGTCGAGTTTCATCGTTAATGGGCTGTCCTATACCGTGATTGGCATAACACCGCCGGGATACTACGGAGAACGGTTGACGGCTGAGCCGGCCTCGTTCTGGTTCCCTATATCCAGCGAGCCTCATATTGATGGCGTTATGACTGTGCTCGATCGACCGGATCTGCAATGGCTGAACATTATTGGCCGCGTGAAGCCGGGTGTGAACATCAAGCAAATTGAGCCGCGGATGCAGGTGCAGTTGCGCCAGTGGTTGATGAGTCCGGTAAGCAAGGTGGAGGAGCGATCGAAGGCTCTCATCCCGAAGCAGACACTGCATCTTGCTCCGGGCGGCGGTGGCGTGCAGCGATTGCGGGACGAGTATCAGGATGGGCTGCATCTGCTGATGTGGATCTCGTCGTTTGTACTGCTGATTGCCTGCGCTAATTTGGCTAACTTGATGCTGGTGCGCGCTGCGACGCGCAAGCTGCAGACGTCAGTGCGCTCTGCACTGGGTGCGCCGCGCGCAAGGCTTGTGCGGCAGGCTTTGACAGAAAGCGTAGTGCTCGCTGTGATGGGCGGGCTCGTGAGCCTGGCATTTGCTTATGGCGGAACGAAACTGATATTGCATCTGGCATTCCAGAAAAGCTATGTACCGATTCATGCGACGCCCTCGTTACCGGTGCTGGCATTTGCTTTTGGCGTGTCGTTGTTGACGGGAGTCTTATTCGGCGTGGCTCCGGCATGGATGACGGCGCATGCGAATCCGATTGATGCTTTACGCGGCGCGAATCGTTCGACCGGGCAGGGAAGTTCGATTACGCAGAAAACGCTTGTGGTGGTGCAGGCAGCGTTTTCGCTGGTGCTGCTCTGTGCGGCTGGATTGCTGACGCAGAGCCTGCGCAATATGCAGCATCAGAACTTCGGCTTCGATGTAAAGAATCGCTACATTCTGCACATCGATCCGGAGATGGCGGGATACAAACCGGCACAGATGGATGCCTTCTATCGTCAGCTGCATGACCTTCTGGCCGGTATCCCCGGCATGAAGAGCGTGTCTTACTCGCTCTATAGTCCGATGGAGGGCAACAACTGGGGAACTGGCGTTTATTTCGAAGGGCAACCGCCACCGCAGCCGGGAAGCAACGAGAATAACGCCTCATGGGTGAGAGCAGGCGCCGGCTATTTCGATACGATCGGCACGAAGATTCTCAAGGGGCGCGAGTTTACGGATGCGGATACCTCGGCAACGCGTCCGGTCGCTGTCGTAAACAAAACCTTTGAGAAGAAATTTTTCAAAGACGGCAATGCTATCGGCAAGCATTTTGGCATCGACCAGAAGGCTTCCGGAACGTATGAGATTGTTGGCGTGACCGAGGATACGCAGTACTGGCAGGCAACCAGCCAGATTCGCCCGATGTTCTTTCTCGGTGCGCAACAATGGGTGAAATACGACGACCCGGATCTCGGGGCATTCGAGAATGTATCGCACACGAAGTTAAATGCGATCGAGCTGCATACTTCCGGTTACGTACCTGGCCTGGAGGCGCAGGTTCGCCATGCTATCGCGCAGCTGAATCCGGATTTGACGGTGATTGATTTTCAGACGTTTGCCGAGCAGGTGGAGGGCAACTTCAACCAGCAGGGGATGATTGCGCAGCTGACGTCGCTCTTTGGATTGCTTGCGCTTGTGCTGGCGTCTATCGGTCTCTATGGCGTAACGGCGTACTCCGTGGAGCGGCGCACGAGCGAGATCGGAATTCGCATGGCGCTGGGTGCGGATCGCACGGCGGTGTTGAAGCTGGTCCTCGCGGGTGCATTTCTGCAGGTGGTTATCGGGCTCGCTATCGGTATCCCGGCAACGATTCTGGGAGGCCGGGCTGTGGCGAACCAGCTGTATGGCATCAAGCCGTATGATCCGCTGGTACTCGTAATTACGACGCTGGTGTTGCTGGGAGCGGCATTTGTGGCGGCTGTTGTCCCAGCCAGGCGGGCAGCGAATACCGAACCGATGCACGCGCTGCGGACCGAGTAAGCTATTTTTCTGCCGCCTCCTTGTTTCGCGCGCGCACTTTGAACCAAATTGGTGAGCCTTCAAAGCCGAAGGCTTGCCGGATCTGATTTTCGAGGAAACGCTCGAAGGAGAAGTGGAGCTTCACGTCGCGATTGGTGAAGAGAATAAACGTGGGTGGCGCCACTGCTGCTTGCGTCATGTAGAAGATGCGGACTTTCTTTGACATGGGAACGCCGGCACGCTGGAAATCAATCCGTTCCAGGAAGCGGTTCATCTGCCCCGTTGAAACACGCTTGCGGCGCTCTGCAGCGACGCGAATGACTGTATCGAGAACGCGGTGTATGTTCGTGCCATCTACGGCGGAGATGAAGAGAACAGGCGCGTAGTTCAAGTATTTGAGAGTATTGCGAAGCTGTTGTTCAAAGATGGCCCGATCGGCTGGCGGCTTGCCATCTGTTCGCTTCGATGTCACCAGATCCCACTTGTTCACCACGATGACGACGGAACGACCACTCTCGTGCGCGTAGCCGCCGATGGTCGCGTCGGATGCCGTAACACCTTCGGTTGCATCGATGAGAAGGATGGCCACGTCGGCGGCTTCGAGGTGCTTGCGGGCCATGACTACTGACAGTTTTTCCGCCATCAGGTGCGTCTTGCCCTTGCGGCGAATGCCGGCAGTATCGACGATGCGGAGTTGCTGGCCAGCATGTTCGATGACTTCGTCCACGGCGTCGCGAGTCGTGCCGGCGATGGGAGAGACGATGGCGCGGGATGATCCAGTCAATGCATTGAGCAGTGTTGATTTGCCGACATTCGGTCGTCCGATGATGGCAACGCGCGTTTCGTGTTGCTGGAATTCGCCGTGGGTGCGGTGAGGCGTATCTTTTTCGGCCCCTTCTGCTGGTTCTTCCTCGGGTGCTTCAACTGTTTCCTCAGACACTTCGGGAAACGTCAGCACGGCGAAGACCTCATCGAGCAAGTCGCCAATGTTGTGTCCATGTTCGGATGAAACGGGGACGAGATTCTTGATTCCAAGACGGCGGAAGTTCTGGGCTCCAGCGTCGAGGGCTTCGGTGTCGATCTTATTTACTGCGAGAAAAAGCGGTTTGCCGGTCTTTTGCAGCAGACGAGCGAGGTCGATATCGGGCGAAGCTAGCTCGGTGCGTCCGTCGACGACCATCACGATGGCCTGCGCTTCTTCGAGCGCGACGCGTGCCTGACGGAGAATTTCGGTTGGGATGAGGGCTTCGTCGTCGGGAATGATGCCACCAGTATCAACGAGGCGGGCAATGTGGCCATTCCATTCGACGTTGCCGTAGATGCGGTCACGTGTGATACCGGGCTCGTCGCCGACGATGGAGCGGCGCGAACCTGTAAGGCGGTTGAAAAGCGTGGACTTGCCCACATTCGGGCGTCCGACGATGGCGAAAACGGGAGCGTCTCCGTTTGCGGCTTTGGAAATTGTCTTGCGCGTCGGGTGTTTCTTTGCGTTCAAAGTCTTTCTCCTGGTGACGCGCTGGGAAGGCGAACACTTGTCTATTATAGAAACCAGTGTTCGCTGGAATTTCGCCTTTGGCCTCCGTTACTCAAACTGCGTCCTCGCTGCCTTCACTCTACGACTTCTTCGCACCGGGAGGCGTGCTGTCACGTTCGAGCCTGCCCTATGAGTTCCGCAAGGGACAGCTTGAAATGGCGCAAGCTGTGGAGCGTGCTCTGAAGGAGCATAAGCACCTGATCGTAGAGGCGGGAACGGGGACGGGTAAGACGCTGGCGTATCTGCTGCCGGCGCTGCGGACTGGGCAGCGTTCGATCATTTCGACGGGCACGAAGAATCTTCAGGAACAGCTTTTCTTTAAGGATGTCCCATTTCTCGAATCGCTGCTTGGGCCGTTGCGCGTTTGCTACATGAAAGGACGCGCAAATTATTTATGCAGGCACAAACTGTACGCGCTGCGCGACCAGCCGATTCTGAACGGTCTGGAAGAAATAGAGCAATACAGAGCGATCGCCGAATGGGAAAAAACAACTGAGACCGGGGATCGCGCCGAGATTGATTCCCTGCCGGAGACGAGCGCTGTGTGGGCAAAGCTCGATGCGCGTAGCGATGCCTGCCTGGGACAGAGCTGTCCGAATTATGAACGATGCTTCATAACCGAGATGCGGCGCAAGGCGGCTGAGAGCGATGTGGTCATCGTGAATCACCATCTCTTCTTTGCCGATCTCGCGATTAAACGGCAAGCCAAAGCCGCTCCCGATGCCGGAGTTCTGCCAGAGGCGGCTGCGGTGATCTTCGATGAAGCGCACGAGTTGGAAGATGTCGCGTCGAGTTACTTCGGCATCAGCTTGAGCAACGTGCGGTTCGAAGAGTTGGCGCGCGATCTGGAAACCATGCTTCGCGCGAAACAGGCTTTGAGCAGCGGCTTGCAATCGGCCTCACAGCTTCTCCGCGAGCGCTCGCGGATGTTCTTTGGCGCGCTGCCGATGAGCGCGCATGGCGAAGGGCGCATGCAGTTTGGCAATCGCGAAGAATTTCTTGAGACCCAGGGTGATCTTTATATCGCGCTGCTTAACTCATTGCACCGCATGGAAGGCGAACTGGAGCATGTGCGCGGAGTGGAAGAAGCTCCAGGGTTGAAGAAACGCACGACGGATATTCGCGAGCACCTTAAGTTTTTGATGGAGGCGGATGATCGGAACACGGTCTTTTGGCTTGAAAGGCGAAACGCGGGACGAACGCGGGAAGCAGGTCGTAATACCTATCTGCAGGCCACACCGATTGATGTGTCGCAGCTTCTGAGCGAACTCCTATTCGAGAATTTTCCCAGCGTGATTCTGACTTCAGCAACGCTGACTGTGCAGGGAGGGTTTGAACACATTCGGAAACGGGTGGGCATGCAGGATGCGCGCGAGCTGGTTGTGCCCTCGCATTTCAAATACGGCGAGCAGGCACTGCTGTACCTTCCTCCAGAGATGCCGGATCCGCGCGATGCAACTTTTCAGGATCAAGCGATAAAGCAGATTCGCCGCGTGCTTGAACTGTCTGAAGGACGGGCGTTTTGCCTGTTTACGAGTTATCAGCAGATGCGCGATGTCTATGAACGGCTCCTCATGGAGCTGCCGTACCCGCTACTGTTACAAGGCACTGCGCCACGCAAGGCGTTGCTTGAGGAATTCCGTGCAACGCCAAATGCGGTGCTCTTTGGCACATCGAGCTTTTGGCAAGGTGTAGATGTGCAGGGCGAGGCGTTGAGCTGCGTCATTATTGACCGTTTGCCGTTTGCCGTGCCGACTGATCCAGTGGTGCAGGCTCGCATGCGAGCGATTGAAGACGGCGGCGGCAGCCCCTTTTTCGAGTACCAAGTGCCATCGGCGGTCATTACGCTGAAGCAGGGATTCGGGCGACTGATCCGATCACTGGAAGATCGCGGCGTGCTGGTGCTGCTTGATCCGCGCATTCAGCGACAGCGCTATGGCCGTATCTTTCTGGATAGTCTGCCGCCTTATCGAGTTACCCAGGATATTACTGCGGTCAGCGAGTTCTTTGCGGAGGACTAGTTGTGCGATCCTCCTAGTCTGGTTGTTTACCCTGTCAACTGTGACAGTAGCAGGCTGTTCGTCGTGTGGCATTTCATGATCCCATGGCTCTGTATCGCACACTGTTCGTTGTGCTCTCCATTGGATGCTTTGCCGTTTCAGGCTGCGGTAAGAAGCAGGTTCCTGCCGCTCCGGAACAAACTCCCAAGCAGGAAGATTCCCGTGCACTGGTTCCGAGCGAGAATGCGGCGTCCGGGGGTTCTGGCGCCCTGGTGTTGCCTGCGGGCTTTGGAAAGCGAACCGGTGATCTGGACGAGATGGTGAAGGAGCGCAGTATTCGCGCGCTGGTTATCGTGAATCCGATTGGCTTCTTCTACCAGGCTGGGCGTCCGCAGGGAATCCAATATGAGGCTCTGCAGGAGTTCGAGAAGTTCATTAACGAGAAGGAGAATACGGGTAAGTTGCCGGTGAAGGTGGTCTTCCTTCCGATGCGGCCAGACCAACTTGAATCTGCTCTTACTCAGGGACTCGGCGACATTATCGCTCAGGGTATTGTGATTACGCCGGAGCGCGAGCAGCGCGTCGCTTTTTCGGTTCCGATCCAGAAGGACGTTGCGCAGGTGGTGGTCACTGGACCAGCTTTGGCGAATGTATCGAGCTTCGATGACCTTGCGGGCAAGTCGATCTATGTCAATCCACTGACGACTTACTACGACAATCTCAAGAAGGTAAGCGATGCGCAGCAGAAGGCGGGGAAACAGCCGCTGACGATCAAGGCTGCGGACAATAACCTATTCGACGACGATCTGATTGAGATGGTGAATGCTGGATTGATTCCGGCGACCGTGACGATCAAACCCAGAGCTGATCTTTGGGCGCAGGTACTACCGAATATCAAGTCGCATCCGGAGCTGGTGGTTGCGAGCGGTCTCGACATTGGCTGGGTGATGCGCAAGAACAATCCACAGTTGAAGCAGGCGGTGGATGAGTTTGCTCAAACCCACGTTGTAGGTACATCTTTTGGTAATACGCTTCTGCGGCGCTATTTGCAAAACACGAAGTGGATCACAAACTCGACTTCGGCGGAAGAGCTGCAGAAGTTTAACTCGTATATCGAATTCTTCAAGAAATACGCGGCTGAATATAACTTCGACTACCTGATGTTGGCGGCGCAGGGTTACCAGGAGTCTCTGTTCGATCAAGACAAGAAGAGTCATGTTGGCGCGGTCGGCGTGATGCAGGTGATTCCGAAGCTGGCGGCGGCCAATCCTATCGATATTCCGAATGTCGGCAATGCAGACGGCAACATTCATGCCGGAGTGAAGATGCTGCGCAATATTGCTGATACCTATTTCAACGATCCGGGAATCGATCCTCTGAATAAAACCCTTTTTGTTTTTGCCAGTTACAACGCTGGTCCGAATCGTATTGTGCGTCTGCGCAAGAAGGCGCAGGATGATGGGCTCGATCCGAACAAGTGGTTTGGCAATGTTGAGCTGGAAGTTGCCAAAGAGGTCGGACAGGAGACCGTCACTTATGTGGGCAATATCTATAAGTACTATGTCGCTTACAAGCTAACTTCTGAGCAGAAGCAGCAGCAGCCGCAGGCACCAGCTACCAAGTAAGGCAGTCCCCCTCCCCTCCCCGTCCGAGATCGGCCTCATTTGTTTTCAATGACTTAGAGGGGGATCATCCCCCTCTATGCTATTGATTCTGTGCGGGTTAAGGTGGTTCTAGTGTTTTCAATCACTTAGCAGGGCCTCAATATACTTGAGACATCAAGGTCGAGTGAGTGAAGAGTAAGTTATAGAATCTGATCGACTTATACTCTTTATACTCTGACAGCACGTTCAATTCGATAAGCGGTATTTCCTTGAAACACAATGGTTTAGCGCCATCTGGTGCGTCAAATATATTGGTCCCCTTAGCAGGGGGTCGTCTCCTTTGAGAAAAGAAAAAGCCCGCGGTGCCAGCGGGCTTTTTTCTTCTATATCTATTTTAGCAATTTAGGTGGAAATAGTACGCCAAGCTTGTCCAAGTTTTTTCGCTTTGGAATGTTTGAGTTAGAAAATTTCTTGCTGATTATCCCCTTGACAAAGGAAAAGGGTGTAGAAAGCGCCGGGGCTAAAGCCCCTTCTTTGTTGGGCCCTAACGCGGGGCTGAAGCCCCGCTCTTTCACCGCCGTCCTACTTCGCAGGACAAACGGTCCAACTCCAACCTCAGTCAAAGGGATCACCATTGATTTCTTTCGCGCAGGGGGCTTGACAAGAATTTTAGGTTATATCGTTTGCCTCTCGCGATCGCGCACAAACGTAGAGATAAGAGCACAAAACATGCCGATTGTGGCGCTTTAAGAGAGCTTCTTGCCGCATGCCGCAGTTCTTCCATGAGAAGATTCGCACGTTCCTTTGAACTGGTCATGATGAGACATTGTGCGTTTCATTCATCAGCTTGAGTCCACACATTCATTCGGGAGGGTGGTTCAGATGTCAGCGCACACGCGACCGCAGCAATAGCGCGAAAGGGAAAGAGAAGCAGTGAGACTCGTAGATAATCACCGCATTGCTGCTTCTAAAATCGTCTAATATCAGTTGGCGCAATATGGCGTTCAACGACTTGTTTGGACCGGGGGTAGGATTGGGAGTTTTCCTACGGATCTTCCGAGGATGCTTGGCGGCGGCGGAGCGCAAGGGGCCTACCGCACTACATGAATGCTCTCACATTGCTTTGGAGTCGCCATGAAGGGCCACATACTTTTGGTTTCGAGAGATGAGAGTGTCTTTCTCAGTAAGTTTCGCTGCGATACTCTCAATAGCGCCGGATACCGAACAACCGAAGCAGCCAGCTTAGGGCGAGCTGTCGCTACTATCTTTTCCGTGAAGCCTGATCTAGTCATTCTGGAGCAAGCCTACAGCGAGAGTGAAAAAGCTGCATTCATCGAATGCCTGCATGAGAGCTATCCCGAGATGCACGTACTGTGTCTCCAACATGGTGATGTGCGGCCTGATTTACTTCTCAAAGTCTGCGGAAGCATTTTGTCTGATCAACCAGGCAGCAGACGAGTTCATACGATTCAAGAATTTGCTGCGAGAAAATCGGCGTGAACCGTGTCGTGACTATACGCCCCGATATGAAGTACGATTCTCATTTCGCGATCAGGGAAAACGAAGATGGCAGCTTTGACAGCATTTGCCTTATCTGCTTTCGCACAATTGGCACCTCATCGCTTCGGTCAGGATTAGAGAAATTGGAACATAATCACCGATGCGAAGCTGTTGATCTCCTCCCTGACAGGGACGCTCGCATGCAGGATGCTAAACATGGCGCATCCTAGATCTCTCCCGGTGTTGGCCAGAACAAGCCGTCCAATGACGCTTCTTGTCGACCTCGTTCCTGACCCAGCATTCATGATCCAGCAGAATCGCAATGGAAGCTTCGATGCCATCTGTACGAAATGTCTTTCAACTGTGGGTACCGCGTTTTGGCAATCAGAGCTATTGGCGGTCGAGCGTGCTCACACATGTGAGCCGTCTCTGTTGATCGATATGACGCACCACTGCTGGACGTGCTGAAGTCCACTCGCCAACCGCTTTCTTAGCGGCGAAGAAAGCGTTGGCTGGCTCCGGCACCTTCGGATAAAATCGTGCCAGCTTATCCCCAAATAAGCAAGGCCATGGCTACTAGGGCCTGTTAGCACTATTAGAACGACAGCGAGAGGAGCGGATTTTTCTGAGTGCGAGAAGCGAGGAGTGACAAATACCGGGTGTATTTTAGCGACGAGGGACGAAGCAATCTGGAAAATCCGCCCTCTCCCTTCGGGTTGCGGCAAGAATCAGGCCATACTTCGTTGTTGTCCTCGACGGTGGTCCCGCCACAGCCTTCGGACTCCGCCTCGTCTGGCCTGATTTTTGCTCGCAACGCTGCTCGCCCTAATAGTGTTAACAGGCCCTAGTCTCGTTCATTTTGGAGTCGATGTTGCATCCCGAATTCCGGTGTTGCAAAGCGCCGGATTCCAAGTGAATCTTTGCTCATCGATTGATTCATTAATCGAAATGTTGGAGCGGGGCCAGGTAGACGCGGTTGTCATTTCTCAGAGACTGGGATTGAAGGTGGACGGCGTAGTCAACGTTGTTCGCTCCCGCCCATCGACCTCTGTAATTTTGTTTGTGGAAGAGCCGGGTCAGCTGTCAGGAACTGAGGCTGATCTAGTGATTCCGGTACTCACTCCGCCTCAGGAATGGCTGGCCAACATCGCGGAATTGATTGCTCAAAGCAAGGCCCTGCAAGCAGAATCCCAATCCCTGCAAGCCCAAGCCTCGCTATTGAGGAGCGAGTCGAGCGCCACTAGACAGCGCAGTGTGAAAGAACGCGAATGCTCCGAAGAGATAAGGAAGCATTTTGCTCGAAATGAGGCAAAGAGCAAATCGGGTAGCTAACGAAAGCTGCAAGCGACGGATGAAAGCCTCATCGTCATGTCGCTTCCATGATACTGAAACCCGGCCTTGTTCCGGCTATCCCTACGCGGAAATCGAGAAGCCGTTGAGTCTTGTTTCACTGAATTGACTCCTTGTCACCGGAGACAATCTGTCAATGGAGGGCGTCGATCTTAGTTCTGGCCGTGTGGTCGGCCATCCGGAAGTTTCGACTGTTAGTTCGGTGTTGCCGGTGATACGTCCGCTATACTTCTCGCCATGAGGCGAACCCTAGTGCGACTCGTTACCGGATTCGGCATCGGGGTTTCGCTGGTGACCGTAGCAACGCTCCTGCAGCCACGATTCGTGGCCGGGTCTATCCCAGATGGGGTATTCGAGCTGATCCTATTGCCCGGGAAGCTGCTTGCCGTACCATTTCACGACAGAGGGACTGCCAGCCCCGAGTTTCTTTGGAGATCACGTGTTTTCGGATCGATGATTCTGAGCGTGATCACTTTCCTTGTGTTGCCCGCCAGAAAGATGTCGCGAAACGTTACTTCCGTATAGCCGGTAAACCATCCGATTTTGCGCTGGCGATTGAGAGCGGCGATGGTAACCCGGTATCATCGTCCACATGGCTAGATGCACAGCACCAGTAAGAGGGCATCGCTCAGCGAGCGCCGCAGCGGACTGCCCTGCATGCGGTAGCCGCTATGGCCGCTACAGCGGCTATAGCAGCTACGGGTCGTACTCTTCCCCCTCCTACTCCTCGTTGGGGAATAGCGGGGGAGGCCGGAGCAGCGGCGGCGGGTCTGGCAGCAGCGCAAGGCCGCGCTGGTCGCCAGCCAGTTCGTCCGTGGCGTACACGCTTGCCGAGGTGCGGGCACTCACGCCGTTCCGCGAGAGCGTCGAAAAGCGAGCGCCCCTGCCTGACCTTCGGGACGTCTTCCTCTGCCATGCGTGGGACGACCGGAGCGGGGCCGCAAAGGAACTGCACGATCTGCTCGAGTCGCGCGGCGTCAGGGTCTGGTTCAGCGAGAAGGACGTCGTCCTCGGCACACCGTTGCTCCGCGAAATCGACAGAGGACTGGCGAAGTCGCGAGTCGGGATCGTGCTGGTGACCCCTGCACTATTGCGCCGCCTCCGAGCAGAGGGTATCGCCGACAAAGAGCTATCGGCACTTCTGGCGCGTGACCTGCTCGTTCCCATCGTGCACGACACGACGTATGAAGCTCTCCGCGAGGTCAGCCCCCTGCTCGGCTCGCGAAGCGGCCTGAGCACTGCAGAAGCGCCGATGGCAGACGTCGCAGCCAAGCTCGCCGAGCTGGTCGTCATCCAGTAACTACAAACGCGCTTGCGATGAGTAATGTACGGTTGGTCGGCAATACGGACATTTCACAGAGGTGGTCCCAGAGAAGGGCCGAAGTGGAAAATTTCACGAATTGTGCCGCATCTGTAGTTTTTTGCACTCATTGCGGCCCAAAATTGCAGAAATTCGTTCGCAGACATTTGCAAGTGCTTTGAAATCAGCAAGGGCGTTTGCACTCACTCTGACGCCCTGCAATCAGAGCGTCAGGTCCATTGATGGCCAGATCATCCTGTCACATTTAACAGTTGTGAGTCTCACCTCGGCAATCCACCATACAGCCACGCACTCAAGTGGTTATGCGAGCGATGGCATATACTCCGTCGCGCATATCTTTTCAATTCTTAGGAGGAAATCGATGATCACGCAACGCCGGATGGCGCTCGTTCTATTGGTGTCGATGGTAGCTCTCTCTAACGGATTTCTCTTTTCGCAGACGAGCTCGTCGCAAGACAGCTCTTCAAGCCAAGCGCAGAACTCGACTGACAAAGACATCGACCTGCTGCGCAAAGACGTTCGATCTCAGAAAAAGCAAGTGATTGCGGCCAATATGAATCTGAGTGACAAGGAATCTGAGCAGTTCTGGCCTGTTTATGACCAATACACAGCTGAACTGGTGAAGATCAATGATCAGAAGTACACGGCGATCAAACAATTTGCACAGAACTACGACACGTTGACGGATGACCAGGCAGAAGACCTTACCAAACAAGCGCTTCAGGTCGATCAATCGGTTGCGCAACTCAGGGTGAAATATATCCCGATCTTTGCAAAGGTTATTTCCGGCAAGAAGACGGCGCTGTTTTTTCAGCTGGATCGCAGGCTGGTTATGCTGATCGATCTGCAACTGGCGTCCGCCATTCCGCTGGTCGAGCCGTAGAATCCAAATCTGACTTCTGAAACTTGCCGCGACGGAAGAGGCGAATGAAGAAGGCGAGGAATGCTCTGTTTCGTTTCAGCTATGCGCCTGAGCAGTAGCTATGCGGGTGGCGCGAGGACGCGTTGCTTGATGGCGAAAAGTACGATGTCAGACTGCGTTTTGAGGCCGTGCTCCTGCATCATCTGATATTTGTGAAATGCGACGGTTCTCGTGCTTATTTCGAGTAGAACGGCTACCTGCCTCATGGTGTGGCCTTCGGCGAGCAGTTGCAGCACTTCTTTTTTCCGCTTCGTGAGATGCGCTTCATGGTCGGGGCGCGGATCGCGAACGAATTCTTCCAGCAGGCGCCGCGCGACTCTGGGTGTGACGTAGGTTCTACCTTTGAGAACGTCGCGTATGGCTCTTATCAGCTCCGAGCCAGCGGATTTTTTCAGGAGGTAGGCGGATGCCCAATGGCGCAGAGCCTGTGCTGCGAATTCGAAATCCTCACTCATGGTGAGAACGATGATTTTGGTAAGGGGCAGGATTTTCTTGAGTTGTTTGCCTGCATCCATGCCGTTCAGCTTTGGCATGCTGAGGTCGAGGATGACAACGTCAGGCTTCAGTTCGGGAGCTTTCTTCAACAAGGCAAGCCCATCTGTCACGGTTCCGACAATTTCAAACTCTGCTTCGAGCAGCTTCGTGAACGCCTCAACGATGAGGGTATGATCGTCTGCCAACAACAGCCGCGGTTTCGCCATAACTTAGCTCCGGCGCCCACAGATCTCAATTCGCAACATGACTGGAGGCTGGGTATCGAAACGCATCCTCAGGTAGAACTTGACTTGCTCGATATCGTCGGACTTTAAACGCAAGCTTGGAACTGTCAACAGTAACAGGGGATGGAGCGATCTGGTTGGTTTCAATTAGGACGGGGATCGTAAAAGCAGGAGTTTACAGGTGGGAGACTGGCGATTCTACCAGTATTTAGCGGATGAACGTTTCACCAAGTACCGAAAATATAAGTTGAAGACAGGCCTAATACTGGAAAGCTTATCTGAGTTAGTTACTTCAAAATCTGACAGAGATTATTCTGCAGGCTCCCAGGTGTTGTTCGGATTGTATTCGGTCATCGCAGCCGCAATGGTTGCGGTGTCCGGGCCCAAATTCTTCTGGTAAACCACGCCATCCTGATTCACGCAGAAGGTCATCACGCCGGAGTTGCGATATTCGGCCGGATAGGCAACGAAAGCGAAGCCTCGGGTAAGTTTGCCGTTCACCATGTAATCGTGCGCGCCGCCTTTAGCGGCGGGGCCTTGCCGGGTGAGAATGTGGTAATAGTAGCCGTGATACGGTGCTTTCTTGCCCTGCTGCATGTTGTAGCCTTCGCTGGCCGCAGACACGAGCAGTGGCCCGATTGGGCTGGGCGCTTCTGTATCACTGGTCTGCCAGTACAATCCGTTATGCTTGCCTTCATCACTGATGAACTTCATCGCGAAGTGTTTTGTCGTGTCGCCATCGCGTGGCTGGGAGGCGTAGTCGTGCTGGGCATCGACGAGAGCATCTAAAGTATCGATCGCGTCATTCTCGTTTGTGCCGATGCGGCGATAGAGAATTTCCTTCTTGCCTGTATCCATGTCGAAATACCAGGCGCCACTGCTGTTCTTTACGATTGGAATCGGGAGCGGCCAATTTTCCGCGCCGATGTAGAGCGTGGCAGACTGATCGGGTTCGATGACGACTCGATGCATCTCATCGTAGCGGCGGATAAAGTTTGCACGCGCGTTTTTGTCGGCGACGTCGTCTCCGGTGCGGATGACATCGTTGACGCTCGGACCGAGAACGCCTGGCAATGCGCCGTCGTCACTGGACTTGACGGCATTGTAAAGGGCAACTGCAGCGGCGCCGGCTGACTCAAAGGTTTTCTGACCTGCTTGTTGGGCGAAGCACGAAGAGACATCCGGCAATAGTGATGAGAGCGCCGCGATCAATGTCAGTGGAGCTACATATCGCGCGATGAGATGTGCGCGACGGCAAAGCGAAGGTCGAATTTGCAATGTACTATGCACGAGAGTTGTCTCCTGCAGTGATGTTCGAAACTACGTTCAACCGGGGCTATCAGGCTATCGACCTATCGACGCTTGGCCCCTCCGCGGGACTGCTGCGGCCGTGAAGCGTTGCCGCGGTTTGCGCCTGCATTGCCGCCAACGTTCTGCTGCGGCCGATTTGCAGCAGCCAGACTTTCCTGGCCGCGAGCACTGTTGGTGCGAGCATTGCCTCCCTGGCTGTAATTGCTGAAAGCGCCGCTGTTGGTCCCGCGATCGGCCTGCTGTCCATAACCACGCGCGGGGTCGCGCTGGGGCTGATTGAAGTTGTTGGCACGATTTTGCGTCTGGTTAAGGCCGGTACGGTTTTGCTGATTGACCCCTGCGCGATTTTGTTGATTCGTCCCGGGCCGGTTCTGCTGATCGAATCTTGGCTGATTCGTGCTCCCCAGCGGTTGACGATTGTTTTGCGCAACGTTATTTCGGTTGTTCTGGAACTGCGGCTGATTGTTTCTCTGGTTGAAGCTTGGAGTAGTGAAGTTAGACGTGCGCGCGTTGTTATTGAAATTGTTGGCGCGGTAGTTGTCGCGGTTGATATTGTTGCGGTTTATGTCGTTCCGGTTTATATCGTTGCGATTGATATTTGCGTTGTTGTAATTGTTGCGGTTGTAGTAGTTATTGCGATTGACGAAAGTATTCGAGGTCGAAATGTAAGTGTTGCGGTTATAGGTAACGGAAGAGTTATGCCAACCGCATCCCCATGAGTTCCATCCCCATCCGCAGCACCCTCCGCTCATGGCTGCGCCGATTGCCATGCCAACACCGAAGGTGATCAGGCTGGTGGCGACGAGATCAGCAGTGGAATAGCCGGGATATGCGGCCACGGGGGCTCCATACACGACTGTTGGATTGTAGGTCGGAACGTAGACGACATTGGGTTGCGACGGCTGGATGACGATGGTCTGCGGCGGGGGCTGCACGACGGTGACTTGTGGTGAGCCTGAAGACGCCTCCGCAGGCGGCGCTGCTCCGGGGGCTTGATTCTGAACGCTGACGTTTTGTTGCTGATTGCTTTTGAGGCTACCGGCTGAATATGCGCGCTGACGCATGACCTGCACGGCATTCATCACGCTTTGCGGAACATTGAAGTAAGCGTCTCCGAGGGCAGAGGTCCACGAGAGATTGGAAGACATCTGTTTCAGCACGTCTGGAAATTGAGTGAGGCCTTTGACGCTGGCGTCCCACGATTGTTGGTTGACGGCCTGCATCAGCTGCTGACCTTTGAGGCTCGCATTCTGCTGGAGCCACTGATAGGCTGCGCTGATCTGGTCTGGAAAAGTAGAGCCCGCGAGAACCTGCGCAAGAAGATTGTCGGGGAAAAGCGCGATTGGGGCGACGAGTTGATAGAGTTGGTCGGCCGTGGGTGTGGCATATGTGGTGGCCGGCCCTTGTGCTGCTTGAGCCGGTGGAGAGCCTTGCTTATTGCAGCCATTCAGGCTGAGAGAGCTGACGGTTACACTTACGCACAGAAGAGCGGACAGCGCTTGTTCCCGATTTGGCATGGAACCACTCCTTGCCGAGCTGCGGCCCGATACGTCGGAGGCAAATTTGCGCTTCTAGAGGTCTATGAAATCGAAAAGAGCGAGCGTTGATAACTGTCAAGAGTGACAGGTTGACATTTTGAAGCTAGCGACGCCGAGTGCCGCAGAACGTTGAAGTGCACAAGTAAGTGCTCTACGCCTGACTCTTCTTGAGACTTTCCAATCTCCGATTCAGGTCCAGGAAATGCAGGTCTTCTCTCAGAGAATCGAATTCAGTGGCGTGAAGCATGTCAGGATTTTTCTTCCAATAATGTAGATCAATTGCCTTGCTCAGATCGTCGATGCACTCTTGCTCCTTGCCGAGGCCGACCTTCGCGAGCGCACGGCTAAACCTAAACGTTCCATCTTTCGGGCGCTGTTTGACCAGCTCGTCGTACGCAAATTCGGCCTCAAGGAGATTCACTTGTGAGCCGGTTCCGACCAGGATGTTGGCCCTCATGTTCAGGATGTCCAAGTCACGAGGATTGTTTTTGAGAAGTGCATCGAAGAAAAGCTTGGCCGAATCGATGTCACCTCGGCGCCCAACAATGAGAGCAATATTTTTCAGCATTTCAGTTTGTTTTATGTCGTTCGGGACGTCCTTCGCATACTGAATTGCAAATTTTCCCAGCTGACGTACGTTGGTGGAGGTCATGAGATCGCCGAGTTTTTGAGACGAGTCGTGGTCAGAAAGAATATCGATCATTATGTTCGTCAGGACGACATAGTTCTCGATGGTTGTCCGTGAATCCTTCAACTCGAAGCTGGCGCCGGCCACCTTAAAACGGCCAAGGGAATTCAGCAAAGCGCTGATCTCATTCCGAAACGAAAAGATTATGGCTACCAGCACGAGTAACCAAAACACATCACTTACAATGCTTTGCATCACCACATCGCTGCGCATAAATCTTTACCTCCGCTTGTGGATTTTAGACCAATCGATGGAAGGCGCAGAAAGGGCTTTTGGAGTTAATGTCGGCGAGGCGGGCGCGGGGCGCTCAAGAATTCGTAGTAGTGCCGATTATTTTGCAGGCGGTGACAGAGAGAGTTCACGGATGTAGCGCAACGTCGGTACGTTTCAATAGATGGACGTATTGATCGTATGTTGTTGATTTTATGGCGACGCCCAGAAGGATCCGAAGACCCAGGTTTCATTTTCGCGCTTGCTGTAATGTTGCTGCTTGCATTGGCATGTAGCTAAGCAAGCAGCAAAAGCTTGATTAACTTAATGCTCATAAGAAAAGAAATCGGGATCCCGCTGAGGGAGACCGGGCAACAACGAATAGCCTAGTTGTCTCGTCGGGGGATCACACTCACTGCAGATGTAACTGAACGAACACTGACCGTTGGCAATCCCAGTGACTTCGTCAAACATCAATCTATGATCATGCCTGGCCTGCAAGCATTGTGCAGTCATTCCAGTCCAGTAACTTTGGTCGTACATACCTTAACTCCTACAACTGGTGGGGGTTATCAGCTTGGGGCGTACCCCTTTCGCATGAACGCGAAACCGAAACTCGTCTTCAACGGTATCAATGTAACCGTTCTATTGGCTCGTGTCGCGCATGTTACAAACCTGAGGAAGATCGAGCTTCTCGAAGTGCAATCAGTCCATCGGGTGTCGTATCACCTTCAGCACCCATTCCTTGATAAGGAATACCAGCAAGCAATGGTCGGTTAAAAGGCTATCTTTCGGGCATCACTCAACAAGAGCGGTCGGAACAAAGGAGGAAGGGAGAAGCATGAGCCAATGTCATACTTTACGTCATAGTCGTGCCTGACTCTGACTCTATCGACTCTGACTCTATCTACCGTAAGTTATTGATTTTATGGCGCGCCCAGAAGGATTCGAACCTCCGACCTATTGATTCGTAGTCAATCGCTCTATCCAACTGAGCTATGGGCGCGCAAGGAGGGGTGACTGCGAACTCATTTAAAGATATCAAGTTCTATCGGCTTTCGCAAACGGATAGCGGGGATCGGCGCGGTTTGGAAATTATGCCGAGTGTGGTCGGTTAGCGGGTGTGCGCAGGGTGTTAAGCTGTCGCAATAGGAGAGTCCCGTTCTATGCAGAATGATGAGCAGGCGATCCGCGATCTTGTTGAGCAGTGGAGTGCTGCTTCGATGGCCGGCAAGGTGGAGGAAGTTCTGGAACTTGTCGCCGAGGATGCCGTATTCCACGTCGCGGGCCGGGAGCCATACGGGAAAGAAGCCTTTGCTCAGAGCTTTCGCCAGGGGCTGGAGCATGTGCGCCTTGAGATTCGTTCAGAGATTACAGAGCTGGAGGTGGTTGGCAATCTCGCTTATATGCGGAACCATCTTCGGGTGACGATTACTCCGCGCGGTGGCGGCATGCCGATGAACCGAGCCGGCTATGCGATGACGATTCTTCGCAAACTGCCAGAGGGGAAGTGGGTTCTATCGAGGGATGCGAATTTGCTGACTCCGGAAGTCGCGGTCTGATCACTTTGCAGGCGCGGGAGTTGGCTCGGTTGATGCCGATGGCTGTGGTGGAATGAGCGGCAGTTCTTCGGCGATGTCAATTCCGGCACGGCGCAACAACTGGGCGACGATCGCTTTATTGAGACGGGTCGCGTCAAATTCGACGCGAATAGTTTTTGCATCTTCCTTCAACCACACGCCACGAATGCCGTATACCTCGCTCATGTTATTGAGGGCCGCAATGGCTGCTTCGGTTGGGTGCTGCTCGTAGCGGAAGAGGACATCTACGGTCGTCATGGAGAAATGATAGCAAGGTCGCGGACTGCGGGCGAATGGCGGAGCTTCTTCAAAGGTTTTTGAGATAGTTCATGATTTCGGGGCTGGTCCAGTCCTGGGCGCCAATGAACTTGCGCCGAATTTTGCCCTGACCATCGATGATGTAGGTCTCGGGTGGACGAGTCGTTCCAAAGGCGAGGTTGCTCTGTTGTGATTCGTCGTGAATTGTGAGCAGGTCGATGTGGTTATCGACGAGGTACTGACGGTAGGCGGCAGCGTCGTCGTTGAAGTCGACGCCCAGCACAACGATTTGGGGCATCTGCTTCTGTAGATCGATGAGCGACGGGAACTCTGCAAGGCAGGGCGCGCACCAGGAGGCCCAGAAACTTAGAACCACCGTTTTACCATGATAGTCGCTGAGGTGGATCGTTCTCGAGCCATCGACTATGGTGAAGTTGGGAGCGGGTTTTGCGACTTGCTCGGGAAGTGATCCGCGATCGCACCCAGTTGTGGCGAGGAGAATCAGTCCTATCACCCCAAACAAAATCGATCGCAGAGGGCCCGGCAGGTTTTGATAACGAACTTTGAAATCACCCACGTTTCTATAATACGTTCTGGACTTGCCTTGGAGTGGTCTTGAACCTGTCGGTCATTATTCCCGCTAGAAACGAAGAGGATGGTGTTGGCGCTTGTCTGGAGTCCCTGGTTGCGCAGTCGGATGAAGGCTGGAAACTGGGCCGCGACTGGGAGTTGCTGGTTGTGGATGACGGATCAACCGATCGAACGCGGGAAATTGCCAGTGGTTTTGAGGGCGTGACGGTGATTCTTCCGGATGAGCGGCCAAAGAATTGGACTGGCAAGGCCAACGCCGCATGGACTGCGGCGAAGCTAGCCAAAGGCGAGTGGCTGCTGTTTACGGATGCAGATACGGTGCATGAGGCGGGGGACCTGCGTCGGGCGCTGCATGAGGCGGAGAAACACAAGGTGGCGATGCTGTCGTATTCGCCTAAGCAGATTGTTGCCGGGTTCTGGCAGAGGGCGCTGATGCCGCTGGTTTTCAGCGAGCTTGCGCTGGCGTATCCGCCGGCAAAAGTGTCGGATCCTGAATCAAGGCTGGCGGGTGCGAACGGGCAGTTTCTACTGGTGAAGGGGGATGCGTATATGCAAGTCGGCGGGCATCAGGCGGTGGCGGAGTCGATGCTGGAGGATGTCGATCTCGCGTATCTGGTGAAACGACGCAAGCTTGGATTGCGATTCCGATATGCTCCTGATGCGCTGAGCACGCGTATGTACCGCAGCTTTGGACAGATGTGCGAGGGATGGACGAAGAACCTGGCGTTACTCTTTGGAAATACGCTGATAACGGCTGGGTGGAAGCTGCTCGACATTTTTCTTCTGGCTGGACTCCCGGTGCTGGCATGGTATTTCCCGGGGCCATTGAGTGTCAGTACGCCGTGGATTACGGCGCGGTTGGTCATTCTTCTGATCTGGCTGCGGACGCTGTGGCGTTTCTATCGGAGGGTGGCGAAGTCGAATTTTCCCCTCGGCGATTGCCTGTTGAGTGTCTTCGGCCTGCCCCTGTTTGTCTGGCTGCTGTGGAAGAGCTGGTTCGACCACACGGTAACGAAACGCGTAGTCTGGAAGGGACGCGAATATGCGGGAGGGAGCCGCTGAAGCGGAGCGGCAGCAGACTGCATCTCTAAAGTAAGAAGAAAATGATCTTGTTAACGAGAAAAGCTGAGTTTTCCGCCTCGCATTATTACTGGAATGAAGCGTGGTCCGCGGAAGAAAATGAGCGCGTTTTTGGCAGGTGCGCGAATAAGAACGGGCATGGGCACAATTACACGCTGGAGGTGACGGTCGCGGGAGATGTGGATGCGACGTCCGGCTTTGTCGTGGACCTAAAACAGTTGAAGGATGTGATGGAGCGCGAGGTTGTTGCGGTGTACGACCATCGGCATCTGAACAAAGAAGTTCCCGAATTTGCCAAGGCGATTCCGACAACGGAGAACATTGCGATTGAGGTTTGGAAGCGACTTGAGGGAAAGATTCCGGGCGCGAAGTTGCATCGCGTGCGCGTGTACGAGATGCCCGATCTTTTTGCCGATTACTACGGTGAGCCATGAGGGCATATTTTTCGCGCCGGTACAAGTTCAGCGCTTCGCATCGCCTGCATACAAGCGCCTTCACTGAAGACAGGAACCGTGATGTCTACGGGAAGTGCAATAATCCACACGGCCATGGGCACAATTATGTGATCGAGGTGACTGTAGGCGGTTCTGTAGATGCAGAAACCGGAATGGTATGCGATATGGTCGAGCTGGATGCGTGCGTGCGAAAAGAGGTGGTGGAACGCTTCGATCACACGAATTTGAATCTCGACCCCCTCTTTAAGGATCGCGTGCCGACCACAGAGAATCTATGTATGGAGATGTACCAGCTTCTTGCTGCGGCTTTTCAGAAGGCGGAAATTGTGCGGCTACGAGTGGAAGAGACAAGCAATAACTCTTTTGAGTATCCGGCGAATGCGCCGTTCGCGGCAGGGCGCTGAGGGATAAGCGGGGTAGAACGACGATGGCGAGACCGGCAATTGTACGCAAGACTATGACAACAGGGCTGGAAAATTTTTCGACGCAGGAGATTTATCGGGAGATTATCCGTCGCTTTGACGAAGATCCGACACGCGACGGATTGGAGCGAACGCCGGAACGCGTGGAAAAGGCGATGACCTTTTTGACGAAGGGATATCATGAAAATCCCACTGAGACTCTGCGCGGTGCGCTCTTCGATGTGGATTACGACGAAATGGTAATCGTGAAGGACATCGAGATGTTCTCATTGTGCGAGCACCACATTCTGCCCTTTTTCGGCAAGGTGCATGTCGCCTACATCCCGAACGGCAAGGTCATTGGACTGAGCAAGATTCCGCGTCTCGTAGAGGTGTTTTCGCGCCGGCTGCAGGTGCAGGAGCGATTGACGCAGCAAGTTGCCGATGCGATACAGGAGGCCATTGCGCCGCAGGGCGTGGGGGTGGTGATCGAGGCGCGGCATTTGTGCATGATGATGCGTGGGGTGGAGAAGCAACACTCATCGACTGTCACTTCCGCGATGGTTGGCGTGTTTCAGAAGCAGAATACACGCGCTGAGTTTTTGTCACTCGTGCGCGATCGAGGGCACAACGGATTCTGAGAGTTCACTCAATCGAACAGCTATAGTATTCAGAGTGAACGGGCTTCTCATCGTAGATAAACCTGGTGGCATGACCTCGCATGATGTTGTGGTGCGTGTGAGGCGCGCGACGGGCGAGTCGTCGATTGGCCATTTGGGTACGCTCGATCCCATGGCTACTGGCGTGCTTCCTCTGCTTCTTGGCAAGTACACGCGGCTGGCGCAATTCTTTGGATCTCTGGAAAAGACGTATACGGGGACGATTCGCTTCGGCTTTGCGACGGATACCTATGACGCCGAGGGGCAGACGGTTGGCGACATCGCCGCTGTATCGCTGACGCTTGAGCAGGTGCGAGAGGCAGGCATGCGTTTTCAAGGCGAGATCGAGCAAATGCCGCCTCCTTTCTCCGCGAAGAAGACGGATGGGAAACGGGCCTACCAACTGGCGCGGGCAGGCGAGACGCCGAAACTGAAAGCAGCCCGAATCACGATCAAGGCATTTGAAATAACAGTGTTGGATGGTGATACGGCCGCCTTCCGGATGACTGTCTCGGCGGGTGGCTATGTACGCAGTGTTGCGCATGAGATGGGCATTGCGCTTGGTTGCGGCGCGCATCTTGCGAGCCTTCGGCGCGTTGCGGCAGGTCCGTTTGTGATTGATGATGCGCTTCCGCTTGTCGAAATCGAAGCGCATACCGGCACTTTGCTTGAGGCCAAAATGCCGCATCCAAGGGCATTGCTTCCTGATCTTCCGGCGGTGACCGCTGACGCGCTCTCGATAGGCCGAGTACGCAACGGCGCGGCCGTGAACTTGCCGGAGTTCGGCTCAGCACCAATGGTTAAGGTTTTCGAGGGGCAGCGCAACCTGATTGCGATTGGGCGTCGCATTGCTGGAACGCTGTTCCAACCTTTTGTGGTGTTGATCTAGCTATTTCTTAAGCAACGGCGTGAGGGCCTGCAAGACATTGATAGCAACTTGTTGATTGCCTTTCTCTGTTGCATGGATGCCGTCTTCCTGCATTGAACCCGGCACGCCGTAGACATTCTTGAACAGGAAGGGAATGAGCGGAGCCTTGTATTTGTGGGCCAGCATGGTGTAGGTTTCGTTGAACTGCTGAATGTAGTCAGGACCGTAGTTTGGTGGCAGGGTGATTCCGGCGAGGACAACTTTTATCCCGGACTTTACCAGGGTTGAGACGATCTGATCCAAATTTTGCCTCGTTACTGAAATCGGCAGTCCACGCAGGCCATCATTGCCCCCGAATTCAACAACAACAATCTGCGGATGAAGCGCGAACACGTCTTTCAGGCGGTCGACACCGTCCTTTGTAGTGTTGCCGTCGATGCCCTTGTTGACGACGCTGTAGGCATAGCCACGGTCATCGAGGTCGCGTTGCAGATAGTCTGGATACGTGTGCCCTGCAATGACGCCGTGGCCTGCAGTAAGCGAATCGCCGAAGCAGACGATGACGGGGCGAGCGTGTGTAGTGGATTTTGTTTGTGCTGTGCTGGCAGGATGGAACGAACCGGCGAGGCAAAGCGTAAAAAGAAGTAAGAGAGCGTGTCGGCGCGTCACATGGGTATTGTAATCAGGGAAGAGGAGCCGGGAATGATTGAAGTGCGGGGACTGAAGAAGTCGATTCGCAATGGAAGTCGAACGGTAGAAATTTTAAGGGGGATCGACTTAACCGTTCCGCGAGGGCAATTCCTGGCGATTATGGGGGCCTCGGGCAGCGGAAAGAGCACCCTGCTCGGATTGCTGGCAGGACTCGACGCGCCCAGCGAAGGCGAGGTGCTTGTAGACGGAAGCGAGATAAGCCGGTTACCCGAAGACAGGCTTGCGCAGGTGCGTGGAAAGAAGATTGGATTCGTCTTTCAGTCGTACCAATTGATTCCAACGCTGACGGCTCTGGAAAATGTTTTGTTGCCTTATGAGTTAAACGCAAATGGAGATGGGAAGAAACGCGCTGCCGCTCTGCTTGAGACGGTTGGTCTGGTGGACCGCCTTCATCACTATCCCGTACAACTCTCGGGAGGCGAGCAGCAGCGCGTGGCATTGGCAAGAGCCTTCGTATTAGAGCCGCCAATTGTTCTGGCCGATGAACCTACAGGAAATCTGGATTCGACCAATGGACAGCATGTGCTTGATCTGTTGACGGAGCGTCAGCGCGAAGCGAATACAACACTGGTGCTGGTGACTCACGATAAGCAAATTGCGGATCGCGCTGACCGGCGGATTTTTTTGCGCGATGGACGCATCGTTGCCGATGAAAACGGAAAGCAGGCGAGCCGTGGAGTCTGATCAGAAGCCTGCATTGGGATGGAGCACCGCGGCGAAAATCGCCTGGCGCGAGCTACGCGCATCGCGGACGAAATTTCTATTCGTAATTCTCTCGGTTGCAATTGGCGTGGCGGCGCTGACGGGAGTTCGCGGCTTCAGTGAGTCGTTCCAGAAGGCGCTGCTGGACCAGGCGCGGAGCATCATGGCGGGCGATCTTTCAGCGCGGATGTTTCGGCTTACGACGCAACCAGAAGACGCAAAGCTCGATGCGATGGCTGCCTCGAAAGGGGTGGAACGGACTTCGGTCACCGAGACGGTTTCGATGGCCTCGCTGCAAGGCGATCCGGTGCCGCTGCTGGTTTCGTTGAAGATTGTAGACCCGGCGAAGTATCCGTTCTACGGGAGATTGAGGTTGAATCCCGCGGGTGATCTGCGCACGGCACTTACTGATTCGACCGTTGTTGTCGATGACAATCTGTTGGTGCGCCTGCGCGCGAAGATGGGCGACACCCTGAAGATCGGCGGACAGCTCTTCAAAATAGCGGCCGTGATTGAGAAGGAGCCCGATCGTTTGACCGCGGGTATAGGGCTGGGGCCGCGTGTGATGATGACCCGCGCAGCAGTCGATAGAACTGGTCTGCTACAACAGGGAAGCCGGGCAACCGAACGATATCTGTTCAAGCTGGGGCCGCAGAGCGGCAAGGTTGCTGACGTGCGCGGTCAATTGGAGAAGATTCTGCCCGACGCGCAGATCACTGATTTTCGCGAGACGAGCCCTGCTCTCTCTGAAGGGATTGACCATGCGACGGGTCTGTTGAGTTTGATTTGCCTGGTTGCGATGGTGCTGGGAGCGATTGGCGTGGGGATGGCGATGCGCGCACATCTTCAGCAGCGGATTGACATTCTTGCAATTATGAAGTCGGTTGGCGCGAAGTCTTCTGATATTTTGCGAATCTATTTGCTACAGACGCTGTTGCTTGGAACCGTTGGGGGACTGTTAGGCATCGCCCTGGGATTGGGAGTGGAATGGGCGTTGCCATTTTTCTTTGGGAAGCTATTGCCGATTCAACCGCCGCTGCGGTTGCCTGTACGCTCGGTATCTGCAGCGTTTGGAACGGGAATCCTGACTACGGTGCTCTTCTGCTTGCCGCCACTGCTTGATGTTCGCAAGATTCGGCCAAGCATTGTTTTGCGGAAAGCAGTGGATGGCGGCGACGCGGACGGCAAGCTCAATTTCTGGAAAAAACTTGTCGAGAACAAGGCGCAGTGGATTTCTGTTGTTGTGATTGTTGTAGCCCTTGCGGGTATTGCAGCCGGGCTTGCGGATTCCATGCTGGTGGGGAAGTGGTTTGCGGCGGCATTGTGCGGGCTGCTGATCGTGATACTGGGGCTTTCGGCGGTCACGTTACGGTCACTTCGCGCATTCCTGAATAGGACGCGTCTGCATCTGCACTCGGCGCTGCGGCACGGGCTGGCGAATTTGTATCGGCCCGGGAACCAGTCGGCTGCTGTATTGGCTGCGCTGGGCACGGGCGTCATGTTGATATTGAGCGTCTTTCTCATGCAGCACGCAATTGTGAATCGGATGAATTCC
The DNA here is from genome assembly GCF_014274465.1 of Alloacidobacterium dinghuense. Taxonomy (NCBI): domain Bacteria; kingdom Pseudomonadati; phylum Acidobacteriota; class Terriglobia; order Terriglobales; family Acidobacteriaceae; genus Alloacidobacterium; species Alloacidobacterium dinghuense. The sequence goes on from NZ_CP060394.1 coordinate 1,329,562, forward strand.
GATGTGACTTCGAGTGCGGCAAATATCTTTCTGATCGACATTAGCCAGGATGAAGTGAAGGGAGTCAGAGATCTCTTGGCACATCAGCCCGGTGTGGAGAAGAAGTTTGAATCGATTCCGATTGTTTCGGCTCGGATCGCGTCTATCGATGGCGTTCCTGTCGATCAGTTGAAGGTGAAGAATTATCCGAAGCGGTTGCTGTCATCGGTATCTGTAACGTGGGCGGACTCGGTGCCTGAAGGTCTGAAGGTAATGCAAGGGAAATGGTGGCAGAGAAGCGACGCGGATGGTCTAGCTGTCGTTGACCACGCCGCGCGCAGGTTGAATCTACATCCAGGCTCTTCGGTTGATTTCGAATCGGGCGAGAGAACGATCCATACCCGTGTCGCTGCTATTTACAAGCCGGAGGGTGAGCACGTATTTGCGCGTAGCGAGTTTATCTTGCCGTCGGGACAACTTCAGGGGTTGCCGAATGTGTGGTATGCGGCAGCGCATGTCCAATCGAAGCAGATCCCGTTTATGGAGCGAGCGCTTTTCGCCGCATATCCCACGGTCACGGTGATTAATATTGCCGACATTCTGGATACGGTGGAGGGCGTAGTGCACCAGATTACGCTGGTGATTCGTTTTCTGGCCGGTTTTTCAATTCTTTCAGGGGCGATTATTCTGGCGTCGAGTGTGGCAAGCACGCGCTTCCGCAGGATTCGTGAAGTGGTAGTGCTCAAGACGCTTGGCGCGACCCGTAACCGAATTGCCGCGGTCTTTAGCATTGAGTTCGTCGTGCTTGGGCTGTTGGCAGGGTTTGTTGGTGTGATATTCGCCAATCTACTGTCGCGCGTGTTGTTGCACAGGATGGAAGTCCCATACCATCCGGAGTTGATTATCAGTGGCATTTCCGTGATCGCGACGGCTGCGCTTGCGGTCGTGACGGGCTGGATCGCCAGTTTTCGCATCCTTGGGCAGAAACCACTTGAAGTGCTGCGGGAAGAGTGAATTCTTCCGAAGTCCCTCGACGGAAATCAATCAATTATTCGGTGACAGTATTCTCGAATTCATTTCGCGACGTGAAGGCGCGGACCAGTAATGGCATGACGAACAGGATCGAGAAGACGGTCGTAAGCATGCCACCAACGACGACACGCGCAAGCGGTTGCTGGGCCTGAGCACCGATTCCGTTGGAGACGGCGGCCGGGAGTAATCCCAGGCCGGCGGCCATGCAAGCCATCACCACTGGACGCATCTCGTCGAGACAGCCTTTCTCCAGGCCGCGGTCGAATCCTTCCTCACGTTGAGCACGACGGATTCCCGAGAGGAAGACGACTGCGCCTAGCGTTGCAACTCCGGTGAGCGAGGTGAAGCCAACGGCCGCGGAGATACTGAATGATGTTCGAGTGAGAAATAGCGCGAGAATGCCTCCGATCGCAGCAAAGGGAAGTGTGCCGACAACGATGAAGGCGTCCCGCCATGTTCGAAATTGGATATACAAGAGAACGAGAATCATGGCGAGACTTACTGGGATGATGTAGGCGAGGCGGCGCTGCTCCTTCTGCAAACTGTCGAATTCACCCGCCCAAGTGTAGTTGTAGCCACCAGGCAGGTTTACTTTTTCAGATAGCTGCTGTTTCAGATCTTGAATAGCGCTGGCGAGATCGCGTCCGCGCACACTGAATTTGATGGGAATATAGCGGCGGCCACCTTCATGGTAGATCATGAAAGCGCCGTTCTTGAGGCCGACGTCAGCGATTGTGCCCAGCGGCACCTGCGTACCGTCCGGAGTTGGAAGGAGGATCTTGCTAATTGCTTCCGGGGTGTCGCGATATTCCGGTGAATAGCGGAGGGCGAAATCGAATCGGCGATCACCATCGATAATTTGCGTTACTGGCGCGCCGCCGACGGCAGCCTGCACTACTGCATTTACGTCCTGCGGTTGCAGACCGTAGCGTGCTGCCTTGCTGCGATCGATGGAAACCATCAAACTGGGCTGGCCGGTGACTTTGAAGACGCCAATATCTGCGATGCCCTGCACTTTGCTCATCGCATCCTCGATTTGGTCTGCGATGCGCGTGAGGTCGTCAAAATCATTGCCGAAAAGCTTGAGAGAATTTTCGCCTTTGACACCGGACATGGCCTCTTCCACATTGTCCTGAATGTTCTGTGAGAAGTTGAAGTCTATGCCGGGGTATTGTTCAAAGTCCTTTTCGATAGCGGCAATCAATGTATCTTTGTTGCCGTGAAATTGAGGCCGCCATTCTCCCGCAGGTTTGAGGCCGGCAAGGAATTCAATGTTGTTGAAGGTGCTGATGTCAGTGCCGTCGTCCGGGCGGCCCATCTGTGACACGACCTGGGTGATTTCGGGATAGGAGCGAAGCGTAGCGCGGATTTTGTCTGCCATCTTTTCCGATTGCGGGAAAGAGATGTCCTGCTGCATGGTTGCACGAATCCAAAGGTTGCCTTCTTCAAGCGCTGGCATGAATTCGCCGCCTACAAAGACGAAGAGCACGACTGCTGCAACAAGACCACCCAGAAAGACGATCCATGTGATTTTGCGGAATTTGAGAGCGCGTTTCAGTCCCTTGTCATAATGACGGCGAAAGAATCCGCTCAACCATGTGTCCTCCGCCTCATGCTTGATCTGTTTGGGCACTGCGAAGGAACCGAGGACTGGCGCAAATACGAGCGCAAAGATAAGCGCGCCTGTCAGGGCAAACCCGTAGGTCACGGACATAGGAGCGAAGATCTTGCCTGGCACGCCCTGCATCGTGAAAAGAGGAATGAAGGCGACGAGGATAATAAGAGTTGCAAAAAGGACTGGTTTCGCAGCGTCGCCCACGCCTTCCATAATCAGTTCTGCAACTTCTTCACCCTGAACGCGGCGAGATATTTTGCGGTAGACACTTTCAAGAACCACAATCGAGGCGTCGACGAGGATGCCGAAGTCGATGGCTCCGATCGAGATAAGGTTCGCTGAGTGGTTTGTGAGGACCATCATGGCGAAGGAAAAGAGCACCGCGAAAGGAATTGTGATGGCCGCGATGGCGGTAATTCGCAGGTCGCCCAACATGCTGAGAAGTACCAGCGTGACCAGAATGAGCCCGGTAATGATGACATGGCGAACTGTGCGCGTCGTCGTGTTGATGAGGGTTGTGCGGTCGTAGATGGTGCTGATCTTCATGCCCGGAGGAAGAAGATTGCCTTCATTCAGCTCTTTGATCTTTGCGCGGAGACCCGCAAGTGCGGGAAGAGATTTCTCATTCTTTTGCAGGAGGACGATGCCCTCAACGATGTCGGGTTGCTCGTCGCGACCGACTTTCCCGAGGCGCGGCTGATGACCTTCTTTTACATCGGCCACATCCTTTAACAGCACGGGCACGCCGTTGCGTTCAGCGACAACGATGTTATCCATATCGGAAATCGAATGAAGAAGGCCGATTCCGCGAACATTGACGCTCTGGCTGCCGAGTGTCAGGTAGTTGCCTCCGGCATTTGCATTGCTGTTCTGGATCGCATTGACGACTTGCGTCATCGTAACGCCGTATGTCAAAAGCTTGTTGGGATCGACCTCAGCCTGGTACTGGCGCGTCGTTCCTCCAAAAGTGGCGACATCGATGATCCCCGGTACTTGCTTCATCTCACGTACGAGCAGCCAGTCCTGCGTAGCTTTGAGTTCGTTCAGTGAGTATCCCGGGCCGGTGAGTTGATATCGATAGATCTCGCCGATGGGAGACTCAGGAGAGAGCTGGGGTTGAAGGTTATTGGGGAGATTGACGGACTGCAGCCGGTTCAGTGCTTCCTGGCGGTCGGTGAAGTAATCACTGTCAAAGGTGAAGTAGAGTTTGACATCGCTTAGGCCGAAAATGCTGATCGATCGAATCTGTTCAAGATGCGGAGTCCCGTTCAGCCCTGCTTCTAGAGGAACCGTCACTTGTTGCTCCATCTCTTCAGCGGACCATGATGGATTCTGCGTGATGAACTCAACCATAGGCGGCGACGGATCAGGGTATGCTTCAATATCCAGTTGCAGGAAGGCGATCACGCCCCCGGCAAGGGATGCCAGGAAAATAATCAGAACAATATTGCGGTACCGCAGGAGCATGCGAATAAAAGCCTGCATCGCTATGCTCCTGCCTGACGCAGCAACTCAGCGCCTGTGCTTACAACTTGCTCGCCATCTTCAAGGCCGTGGGTAATTTCCACTGTTTGTGCGTGCGTCTCGCCCAGTTCTACGTCGCGCCGCGCGTATTTGTGATCAGGGGTGGCGACGAACACGTAATTCTTGACTCCGTCGCGAATGACGGCTGTTGATGGAACCACGATGGCTTCACGCTTTAGGTTTGCAACCGAGATGGTTGCATACATTTGCGGCTTGAACCTATGTCCAGGATTCGCAAGCACTACGCGCACTTTGAGCGTGAGCGTGGTGGGGTCAACTGAGTCGGAAATGTTATCGATGACGCCAGTGTGCACCTCATTCGGATAGCCGCTGATGCGAACTTCCACCGGCTGGCCGCGACGCACTGCGCCGACGTTATTTGGATAAAGGTCCCCGAGAACCCATATCGAATCGATGTTGGCAATGGTGGCGATGGCATTTGCGTTGTCGAGCGAGCGTTGCAACTCGCCCGGTGCTGTGCCCACTTCTAAAACGATGCCGCTGATCGGGGAACGAATCGGAAGATCGGCAGAAGCATCGTTTTCCGAGAACCCGAGGTTGTGTAGAGTCTGTCGCGTTCGTTCAAGTTCTGAGTGATCGGCGTCGTCGAGCGCTTTGAGATCGTCATAATCTTTCTGCGCCATGACTTCGTGCTGCAGCAATTCCTTTGCACGCTGCAATTGCAGATCGGCACGGGCTGCTTCGATTTTTGCCTTCTCGAAGTCTGACCTCGCAGACGCGGCATCATTGCTCTGCAGAGTGCCAATGGCCTGACCTTTGCTGACTTCTTGTCCAGGGAGCACTTTGAGAGCGAGAACGCGTCCACTGAGCGGCGGGTAAATATGCACTACGTCGGTGGGATTCGGCATAAGCCGCGCGGGGAGATTCAGCGTATCCGTGACTTGTGCTGTATGAACGGTCACCGTGTCCACCACATCTTTACTCGTGGCGGGTGCGGGAGTTGTGTCTTCACTTGGATGTCGGCAAGCCGTGAGGGCCATGACGCAGAGAAGAGGAAGCACAGTGAGGTATTTCTTGCTCATGGGAGAATCTCCGTTGCAGCGGCGAAGCTAAGTTGATGGATGGCGAGCCAAACCTGAGTATTGGCATTCAGCGCATCAAGATTCGTCTGGCGATAATCCCTGAGGGCATCCAGGTAATCGAGCAGCGTAGCGCCGCCGTGACGGTAGCTGAATTCCAGGTTGTCGCGCACGCGCGTTGCTTCCTGAAGATAATGCCCGTGATAACGCGTTGCCATCGAGATCGCCGTCTCATAGCCTGCCCACGCCTGGTCTACGTCATTCACAACCTGATTTCGCGCGGCTGTTTCAGCGAAGCGGCTGGATTGTGCTTCATAGCGTGTACGCTCTTTCTCGCCCTGATTGCGGTCGAAGATGCGCAGAGGAATGCTGACCTGGAAACCGGCGCTATTAAAGACACCGACGCGCTCATATTCGCCGCCAATCGTTGGGTCAATGGAGCCGTTGGCATCTGCGAATTTGACATTGGCGTCTGCAAGGCGAACGGATTGTTCAGCCGCCAGGTAGTCGGGGCGGGATTGAAGAGCCTGCTGCTCAATCTGCGTAAGAGGAGCAGTGAGTGTGGGTAGTTCAAGCGTACCGGTGATATCGAATGTGTCTGTTGGTTTGTCGATTCCGAGCAGGAGTTGCAGTTGATCGCTCGACTGGGTGAGGTTCAGCTTGGCGGTGTCGTAATCGGATTCGAACTCAGCGAGTTGCAGATCAATGCGCTCGAAATCAGTAGCGCTGATATCACCAGCATCAAGACGGGCTTTGCTTAAATCTACGGTTTTGCGATAGCCCTGCAGGTTATCGTCTGCAATTTTGAGCGCAGCTTTGGCTGCGAGCATTTGTGTGAAAGCCTGCTTGACTGCAAGAACGGTCTGGCGCTCCGAATCCTTGTATTGACTTTGAGTGACATCGGTAGTGGCATGTGCGATATCGAGCCGCCAGCGGCGCTTCTCACCACGCTCAAATAGGCGGTTGACGTTGCCAACGTACGTGTACGGGCTACTGGGGTTGTTGGCTGGCAAGCTCACATTCGCCCCGGAGAGCGTGAAATTAGGGTTTTGGCGCAAACCCGCGGTAATTTCAGTGGCTCTTGTGGCGATGACATGCTGCTGTCCAGAGAGCAAATTAGGATTTCTGGTGCGTGCCATATCGAGCGCTTGCTGCAGGGTTATGGGACCCGGTGGCGCCTGCGCCTGCATACTTACGCCTGAAAGAAGCGCTGCAAGCAGAAAAGCGCTTCTGCGGAGGAGTCGTCTCATACACACATCCCTGGGACCTCTGAATAAGTCCTAGTCAATACAAATGAAAATTGAGTTACAGTCGAGATGCCTAAGCTGCGAGCGTGGGTGGTGGGCGTTTTGCCATCTGGCGGATCGATCGGTACTGCGGCCCCTCGCTGCCGCTAAAAAGTTCGACACGCGCAAAGACTTGCAAGTTAAGGAGATGACTGTTCGGGAACAGTCTGGCATCTAAAAGAGCCACGAGATCTCGGGCATGATCCAAATTTGGGAGCAGATCTGCTCTCCTGGTTACATGCTCTATTTCCGCTGCAGATATGGCCTGCATATCGTCCGTCATAGAAATAACGGGCAGCAAAATGATGATGAGCATCGCCAGGGCCAGCAATTGCACTTTCACGTCCGGCTGTTTTGAATGCACGGAAACGCGCAGCCTTTTGATCCAAAGGAGACTTAGCGTCACGGAAAGCATTGCCCATGCGAAATTGAGGAAAAGTTCCACTCTGACAATGCGATTGTACTTGATCGAAACAGAAGTTACGTGATGGCTATGATATACAAGCGCAGTGAGTTGACCGATGCGGCCACAAGCTTTTACTATGAGTAATGTAACAACCATCACGCAGCGACTCGCCGCGGCAAGCATTGCCCCCTCGTTCAATGGTAGGACAGCTGACTCTGGATCAGCATATCGGGGTTCGAATCCCTGGGGGGCAGCCAAAAGTCCAATCTAAAAAAGTCTCACAATATCTACAAAGCCATATAAACACTGCATAAGAGCCGTTTATCAGTCCCTTACTGTCTTGCCGTATCCATAAATCTCGGTCCTCTTGCTGGTCACGATGAACTGGGCAATCATTCGCTGAGAGAGAGAATCGTTGAAATCGAGCGTGTCAGCAGTGCCCGTACTGTGGCGGTATTTCGACACGCAGGACATCTCGGAGGGACACTAGGTGTTTAGTCTCGGCATTTGATGGTGCATTCTTATCCAGGGAGTGGAAGGAGGCACTATGGGCCAGGTTCTACACCGAGGCGCCACCACGACAGAGGCGGTCCGTCGAGCGATACAGCATAGTCAAGAGAGCCTGAGAACATTGGCGCGTCGTCATGGGATCAACCCCAAGACCGTTGCGAAGTGGAGGAAGCGCTGCTCGGTGTCTGATCTTCGTACCGGGCCCAAGCATCCCCGCTCCACGGTTCTGACGGTGCAGGAAGAAGCTGTCGTTGTTGCCTTCCGCAGGCATACTCTGCTACCACTCGATGATTGTCTCTATGCCTTGCAGGCGACGATTCCTCATCTGACCCGTTCCTCCCTGCATCGTTGTCTGGAACGGCATGGCATCAGCCGGCTGCCGGAAGTGGAAGGCAGCAAGCCGGGAAGGAAGAAGTTCCAACGCTATCCGATCGGCTACTTCCACATCGATCTGGCGGAAGTGCGTACTGCGGAGGGCAAGCTCTATCTCTTAGTGGCCATCGACCGCACCTCGAAGTTTGCTTTCGTGGAGTTGGTCGAACGAGCTGACATGCAGGCTGCGGCGAAATTCCTCGAAGCTCTGGTCGCGGCTGTTCCTTATCTCATCCACACCGACAACGGCATCCAGTTCGCCGATCTGCCGAAGAATCGCAAGGGGCCAACGGCCCGCTTTCGCGGCCATCCTTTTGACCGGCTCTGTCTTCGGCATGGCATCGACCACCGGCTGACCAAACCGAACCATCCCTGGACTAACGGCCAGGTCGAGCGTATGAACCGCACCATCAAAGAAGCCACGGTTCAGCGCTACCACTACGACAGCCATCACCAGCTGCGCATTCACCTCAGCGACTTCGTCGCTGCCTACAACTTCGCCAAACGCCTCAAGACTCTCGGCGGCCTCACCGCCTACGAATTCATCTGCAAATGCTGGCAGAATGAACCGGATCGATTTACTCTCGATCCCATCCATCAATTGCCGGGACTAAACACCTAGCTCTCCGCGGTCAAAAAGACTTCCACAGACAGCTTCCAGCACTATGAGGCGTAACCTTACCGCCCTATATCTCTTTGGCGCGGTGAAGGGAAAGCCTGTCGCGTCGCTATATCGACACGTGCCAGCGCGGAATCGAGTGCAAACCTGGCCCAGCGATTCAGGTAAATCACAGGGTCCTTGCCATTAAACGCCGATCGAGAAGCAGTTTACATGGCTTGAGTGCAGGCCCAAAGCGAATCCTCAATGATTGGCTTTCCGATTGCACTGTGAAGGAAAGGCGTATTCGCTGAGGTGAGTCGTCAGATCAAGAATCGGAGAGAAGAACAATGACTGACAAAGAAAAAGGACTCGTGCTCGCAGAGAGTCCATCTCGGAGAAGCTTCCTCGGGATGAGCTCGGTGGCTCTGGCAACTGCCGCATTTGCTGGACTGACTGCGAATGCTCAAGAGAAGGCGAGCACGCAAAAGGCAGAACACGACCATTCTTCGAGCGATCCCGGGCCAGAGAACAAGACGCTTCTAGGCGAAAACCCTGACGCCAACACTCCGCCACCGACGGATCACGGCGATATAGTGCCCATCTGGTATTCATTCGATCTGGTGAAGAAGCGCGTCGAAGAGGGCGGCTGGACCCACGAGGTGACGCAGCGCGTGCTTCCCTCTTCCAAGGAAATTGCCGGCGTGCAAATGCGTCTCACTGCAGGCAGCTATCGCGAACTGCATTGGCACACCGCTGATGAATGGGCTTATGTACTCACTGGCAATGCCCGTGTCACAGTGATGAACCCCGATGGCACGATGTTCATTGGGGACGTCAGTGAAGGCGATCTTTGGCTCTTTCCCGCAGGCTACCCGCATTCTATTCAAGGGCTCGGCCCGGACGGAACGGAGTTTTTGTTGGTTTTCAACCAGGGGATGTTCTCCGAAGACGGGACCATGCTTCTCTCGGAAACGGTGGCGCACATACCTCCCGAGGTATTGGCAAAAAATACGGGCCTGGATAAGAGTGTCTTCGCGCAAACTCCCGGTGCGCCGCTCTACATCTTCCCTGGCAACCTGCCTAACTCGCTCGAACAGGACAAGACGGAGATCGGCGGAGAGCAAGTAGCGTCGAAGTATCAGTACACCTTCCGCATGAGGTCGATGCAGCCGACGACAGCCAGCCAAGCAGGAGAAGTTCGCGTCGTCGACTCACACAACTTTCCCGTCTCCAAGAAAGTTGCCGCGGCACTGCTCATCATCAAGCCTGGACACATGCGCGAGATCCACTGGCACCCGAACGCCTCCGAGTGGCAGTACTATGTCGCCGGCAAGGGTCGCATGACCGTTTTCTATCCTGTCGATAATGCCCGCACGATGGACTTCAGCGCCAACGATGTCGGATACGTTCCCTCCAACGCACCTCACTATGTCGAAAACATTGGTGATACCGACCTGGTGGTCCTGGAACTGTTCGCAGCTGAAGAGTTCATGGATGTTTCCCTGAATCAGTGGCTCAGGCGCGTGCCGAGCGAGATGTTGAAGGCGCACCTGAACATTGGTAAGGAAATGGCCACGAGGATCCCTGCGGAAAAACTGGAGCTCGTTTAGGATGGCCCATCGCAGAGCGCTCTCGGATGGGCTAACTGATGACATCCATAGTTCGGGGGAAGTCAGCGCAGACCGTCGTACTTAACCTAACAATCACTGCAGTGATCCACCGCGACACATTCATTGGCCTGCATCGCCTTTTCTATTCGGGCCAACCGGCTTTGATCGCTTCTGGGTGATTGGATGACCGAATGCAGATGGCTAGGCAACGCCCGGAAAGGGAGAGGCCTTCCGAACTAAGGCGGCCTCTCGCTATTTTGCAAGGCGGCAGCCTCTCTGTTCGCGAGACGATCGACAAATGACAGAAGTCTCACAGCACATTTCAACCCGCACCAAACAGCATTTCCGTATGCAAATGCTCGCCCTGATCGGTATCTGTATGACGCCTTGCTTGATGTCATACGCTCAGGCGCAAGTCTTCGCGGATTACCCGCAGACCCGAGGCAGGATTGAGCAATTGAAACAGGAAGACTTTCCTTCCTGGCTCAGTCTGGATATGCAGATCAGGCTGCGCACCGAGGACCAGACGTCCTATCAATATATCCCCGGGAACAGCCGAGTTTACGAGCTGACGCGTGTATACGGTGGACTTACCCTGCAGCCTGCTTCGTATCTCACCGGCTATGTGCAGTTTATCGATACGCACGCATTAGGACTGCCGGTGAAGCATGTTGCTGCGAATATGCGTGATGTCTTTGATCTGCGCCAAGGGTACCTAGAATATCACCACGATAATATCAGGCTGTACGCGGGAAGAAGGGAATTGAAGTATGGCGATGAACGCGTTGTCGGAATAAGCGACTTCACCAATAACAGTAGAACCTGGGATGGATTCTTTGGGCATTTTGGTGACAAGACGGGCAAGAACAAGGTCGATGTCTTTAGCACTTCAGTTGTTACAGTTCATCCTACTTCGCTAGACAAGCATGGGGCAGGGCTGACCTTTCATGGCGTCTACGGGACCATCGGCTCGTGGATTCCAAATAGTATCCTCCAGCCGTTTGTCCTGGTCAGAGCCTTGCCCCGTGTGAAGAGCCAGCAGGGGATTTACGGCTCAGAGATAGAGACCACGTTTGGCGCCGAAATGGACGGGCGCCTCCCTGGAAGCTTTGAGTACGATGTTTTAGGAGACCTGCAACGCGGCAGTTACTCGAACGACTCGATTCATGCCGGCGCAGGTATTGTAAAGGTCGCACACGTATTCACTTCTCTTCCGTGGAAGCTGCGGCTCGGCGGAGAATATGACTACGCCACAGGCAACCCTCATCAGAATCCCAATCGCATAAGTACCTACGATCAACAATACCCCAGCAACCACAATGCTTTTGGACTCTTTGATCTCTTTGGCTTCCAGAACATAAGGGAGAGAAGAGTCAATCTGGACCTCGCGCCAACAGAGAACCTCTCGCTGCTGTTCCAGGGAGAAGCGCTCGGCGTCTCTTCACGGTTTGACAGTGTTTACGACGGTGTTGCAGGAGTTGTAGTGCAAGCTCCAGCCCACGGCTTTGCAACCAACAATATTGGCGACGGCTTTGACGCGTCAGCAAAGTATGTGTTCCATAATTACTGGGTCCTGAACGCCGGAGTTGGGCACTTCTTTCCGGGGAGCTTGATGGCAGCCAATAGTCATGGCGCCCCCCTTACATATTCGTATTTCTCTATTACCTACCGTTTCAAGTTGGGTAAGTGATAAATGGGGCCTTCTCATTGACAGAGTTATAGGCCGCCCCCGTCAATTGCATCGATCGTGTGTCGAAACTCTGTGGTCTCTGTCGCGGTCTAAATAGACGGTTCTGATACTTTTCAACTGCACAAAGACATTCGCAGAACGACGTCCTGTGGAACCGGTTATATCGAAGACTGCTTTCTTGCATCAGCTCTGTCATCGCGAATGCTCTCAAGGCATTGAAAGGGAAATGTACAATGACCAGTGAAAACGACGGTTTAGATACGCAGAAACAGCTACCGGCCTCACATCAGAGTTGATGCTTCAGGAAGCTGAAGCAGATCCCAGTCGGCCGCAGCTATTCAGCTACGGCTGACCTTCGAAGCGCGGACCCGTGGGGAGGCCATGTGGTCTCCATCGTGCTCCATAGGGCGCCTTTTCGCGCACGATCAACAACTCGACACAGACAATTTCTGGGATATGCCTGAGCATATGCTGTACGCCTGTTTCGGAAGTGGCGCGAAGTGGAGCGCGGGCGCCCCACTCGACGGCTTGATGTCGAAATCCGTTAGCTGCTGTCGAGATTTCGACCAGAGTTCGGATATGTGCTAAGTCTGCCTTAAGACCCCCTGAGAAGAAGGCGCCTTCAATTCAATGACATCGCTGGAGTCGCTATCTGCGCCGGACTCTGGCATTGCGCCTGCACTAGAGCTGTCAAGACTAATAAGGCTGCCGAGGAGCAAGATCAACCTTCCATGCCTTGGAGAATACGATGCGTTCTGAACTGGTCTTTGGCGCAATGACCCACGTCTCAAATCGTTTTTTACTTACCAAGCTTGCCGCGAGGGCAACTCGCAAATTACATAGGCCAAATACTCGCATACAAGAGACGATGAACGATGTGCTTGTACGCTTCAGTCATGCCAACCCCTTGGGAGGCGTTCCGCACACCGGCAACGTGCAGCGGTTCCGTCGCGCTGCATAGGCTGAGGTTTATTCGCCCTGTGTACATCAGAGTCTCGAACTGCGCGGTCATTGTTCGATCGTCTCCGAACACGGTTTATTCAAAACGATGGACCTGATGGACGACTAGGAAACGAAAAGAGGTGAATATGTTAGCGCAATTGCAAAGTGTAGACGAAAGAGGAATCCAGTACGCGACCGCTGCCGACTTCTGCGAAATCTTCGCGAAAGAGATGCACAGTCTGTACCTGCTCTCGTTCCTGCTAACCGCAGACAAGGACAAAGCCGAACAATGTTTTGTCGGCGGGTTAGGAGAGTGTGTCAAGGGAATTAGCGCCTTCATGGAGTGGTCGCGCCTGTGGGCTCGGCGCGCGATTATTAAGCAGGCCATTCTGATGATGAGACCCGCGCCGGAAGACAGGGATTACTGGTCGCCTATCAGCGCTAAAGGGACGGCAGCTCCCCTAAAGAATAGCCTTTTTGCCGCCATTCTTTCACTCTGTACCTTCGAACGGTTTGTCTTCGTCCTGTCCATTCTCGAAGGGCAGTCAGACGGAGATTGCTTAAGTCTTCTCAAATGCTCTCGGAGGGATCTCATGATAGCCCGCGAGTTGGCTTTGAGATTCCTTGCAACAGCCGACAAGGGCGGCGATCACCTTCATGAAGCTTTGTATGCGTGGCGGACATTTCTAAGTTCGCCAAGATGGCCCGAATGGTGAATGCAACCACTCAAGCATTCTGTTGCTCGCTTTACACCTGGCAAGACTGGGTCAATACAGCCGCACTCCATGAGATTTCATTTCGCTCATGCTTGAGAGCCTCGCGGTTCAGAGGACAGGTCCATCAGGCGGGTCCTAAGGAAAAGACATGGTCAATTTAATATTTTTTGTAGACATGGTGGTTTTTGCAATGGTGATTGCTTGCGCTGCCTCACTGCTGCGAGGGGACTCGAAGAGAAGGAGGGTCTTTCCTCACAGCGATGTTGTTCATACGTGCGTAAAGCAGAGCGAAACATCCGGGGAACTCAATGGGGCAGCATCTGGGGAAGGAGAAAATCAATTATCTGCGGTATTCCTGATGTTGCCTCACCTAGGACGCAGGGTCAGGCAAATAAAGTGCGCTGAAATCCGCCTTGAACGACCGCAGTAAATGTCGTCCATCTAGTCGAAATCTGTGGAACTTCGCTCTATCGCTCGCTCCAACTCCTTCCAGGAACTTATGTGGCGCACGTCGAAACTATTTCCCGGCTTTTGTTTCCCCCGGTCCGCTTAATCATCAATAAGCGTCTTTAAAAATCCGACCACCGCATCTTCTCCCCTTCTCCATCATTCCCAAGTCACCGAGTTGTCTTTTTGTTCGAAACATGGAGTGCAGGCTAGGTGTACCTCAGGCGGTTACAGTGGGTGACCACAAGCTCGCCCATAGAGTGTCCGAGTATGGTGCGAGCGGCATACAAACATCCGATTTGAGATGCGTCTGCGCAACCAGGCAAATCCCGACATTCAGATAAGCCCTCCACCCGAATCGAGCTAATTCTCATGAAGTAATGACATCTCTGACTATCGACATCTGTGACGGGTCTTCGACATCGGATGACGGAGCAATTCCGCTAAATCCAACAATGTGCGCGTTGGCCTCCTCGTGAGAAGTGGTATATCGATTGCTTTTATCAGAGTTAGGAGAAAAACATATGAGGCAGAAGCTTTCTTTGTTCTTACTTGGTATCTCGTTGTTCAGTAGTGCCGCGTCGCTCCAAGCGCAAGTCAAAACGGATTACGATCACAGCGCCGCCTTTAGTTCCTACAAGACGTATTCCTGGTTGAAGGTTCAATCGGGCGACTCACTCTGGGATGACCGAATCAAGCAGGACGTGGATTCCCAACTTGCCGCAAAAGGCTGGACCAAGGTTGATTCGAACGGGGACGCATCGGTGAGTGCCTTCCGACGCACCCATGATCAGAAGACGCTCGAGACCTTCTATGACGGCTTCGGCGGCGGATGGCGCTGGAGAGGTTTCGGCGGTGGCAATGCCATGGCGACAACGACCACCGATGTCACGAAGGTCGGTAATGTCGTTGTCGATATCTTCGATACCCACACCCAAAAGCTGATTTGGCGTGGTACGGATACTGATGATTTGTCTTCGAACGCAGATAAGAACATCCAGAAGCTCGCAAAGGATCTCAACAACATGTTCAAGAAGTTCCCACCGAAGTAGTACTTCACAAGCTTGGCCGGCGGATACCTTCAGGCATCGTGACGCGGTTGTCTACAGCTGCGATGCCTCTTAAGGAGTCTTAGCGTGTCCAGCCACTCTCTTCGACGCGTTTCTCGCCTTAATCCGGGCCTCTGGATTACGGGTGAAAAGCGAGCACCTAGAAGCGCACATCGAGATGATTTCCATAGGAACAGGCCTCTTTGCTGCATACACCTTTTAGGAGACTTCCTCTACGCAAGGGGGTCCGTTCGCATGCGCTGCTTCTACGGCAGCACTTCTTATGCAGAGAGACGACATCTATCTGGATTGTCAAACTTGCGCTCGATCGACCCTATACATTCATCGTTGCCTCCATCCTGATTCTCCTTCTAGGGGTTTCGTCATCAACCAAATCAAGAACGAAATACTCCCCGCTGTGCAGGCAGGTGCTCCAAAGGGCATGAAGATCCAGGGGTTGTTCGATCAGTCGGTCATCGTCCGCGCATCGATCGAGGGCGTCCTGCGCGAGGGAATCATCGCCTCCTGCCTCACTGCTCTGATGATCCTCGTCTTCCTGGGTAGCTGGCGTAGTACGCTGATCATCGCCATCTCCATTCCCGCTTTCCATCCTAAGTCCATCATCATTCTGAATGCGCTTGGACAGACTCTGAACACCATGACACTGGGCGGACTGGCGCTAACCATCGGCATTCTTGTGGACGACGCCACGGTTACGATCGAGAACATTCACCGGCAACGGAGAAGCAGCCGCTCTTTGATGCCGTGCTGCAGGGGGCCGCAGAGATCGCGACACCCACGTTCGTATCGACTCTAACCATCTGCATCGTCTTCGTCTCGGTAGTCTTTCTTACCGGGCCTGCGAAATACCTCTTTACGCCGATGGCGATGCCGATCTGCTCATTCGCGGCAGCCATGCGCCGCTCGTCGGCTGCGATCGCCCGGCCTTTCGATTACCGTCTTGCGGCCACCCGATGGCATTAGACACAATGGTGTGTATCGGAGCAAGTGGCCCGTGACCAATGTTGTGAAGATGCGCCATTATGGGGTGGCGGCGATCGCCTGCGGAATTGCCTTAGTAGTCGCACGGCCGCTGAAGGCTGAATCCTCATGTTTCCTGCTCGCCATCATCGTCAGCAGTCTCTTCGGCGGTCGCGGACCGGGGCTACTCGCCGTTGGGCTTTCTACAATCGCGTTTGACATTTTCTTTCTCCCCGCCCCGCTCCCACTATCGAGCGATCCATCCTCTTACTTGCGGCTCGGAGTATTTCTCGCTGCAGCGATCACGGCGAGCCAACTGATCGAAGCCAAGAAGCGCATTGAGGAAACTCTGCGCCGAACACAGGCACGGCTTTCGCGAGCAACACAGATCGCAACAGTAGCAGAGCTGGCAGCCTCAATCGCACATGAAATCAGCCAACCCCTGAGCGCGGTAGTAGCTAACGGTCAAGCATGCACACAATGGCTGGCGGCGGAGCCACCCAATATGACCAACGCGCGGATAGCGGCGGAGAGGATCGTTCGCGATGGCAAGGATGCGGGAGAGGTAGTGCGGCGCTTACGGGAACTCTTTAAAAAGAATGCGCTCACGAAGGTGGACTTGGATGTCAATGACGTCGTCCACGAGGTGATTCGATTGATCCGCACCGAAGTTGTGAGAAAACGAATCACTGTTGAGACCGATCTGGAGAAGAAGCTTCCATTTGTGCAGGGCGATCGTGTGCAGTTGCAACAGGTCATTTTCAACTTGCTCCTCAATGGAATCGAAGCGATGGAGGCCGTGAACGACCGCCCGAGAAAACTTTGGATCTGCTCGAAGTTGCGGGGAGGGGATGCGATCGTCGTCGAGATACGCGATCACGGCAGTGGCCTGGCGGATGCGGAGAAGGTATTTGAGGCTTTCTATACTACGAAGGAAAAGGGGATGGGAATGGGACTAGCGATTTGCCGTTCAATCGTCGAAGCACATGGAGGTCTCTTGGGGATTAGTCCCTCCCATGGTCCGGGAACAACATTTTTCTTCACTTTGCCGCTTGAATCGAGTCAATCTACATGACCGAAGACCAACCCATCATCTATGTACTCGATGATGACCACCGAGTGCGCGAAGCTCTGTCGAGTCTTCTGTCATCGTTGGGGCTGCGAGTGGAGGTATTCGCCTCCGCCGCAGAGTATCTGCAATTCAAGAAGCCTGACGCTCCGGCATGCTTGATTTTAGATCTGGAGTTGCCCGGTATGAATGGCCTGGAACTTCAACAGGAAATTGCGGGGGATTATTCGCTACCCATCGTTTTTGTCACGGGGCATGGAGATGTACCCTCATCGGTTCGTGCCATGAAAGCCGGAGCCGTCGAGTTTCTGCTGAAGCCATTCGATAATCAGGAACTCTTGAGAAGCATAGACGCGGCCATCCTCCAGGATCGCGAAGCGCGGGTAAAGAGAGCAGAAATCATTGAACTGCGAAGGCGCTACGCACTGCTAACTCCCCGCGAGCGAGAAGTCCTACCCTTCGTGGTGGCCGGGCTACTCAACAAGCAAACCGCCGGTGAACTCGGCACCAGTGAAATTACCATCCAGGTTCATCGCGGACAGATTATGCGCAAGATGGCCGCGTCTTCGCTGGCAGAGCTTGTGAAAATGGCCGGTAAACTGGGGATTTCCTGAGAGTTAAGCGGCTTATATGAAGACATAATAGGCAGCCATTCGACTTCTCGCTACTATCGAACCATGGAGCGAGGCCACTTTCCCCAATGAATGTTATTTCAAAGCCGATCGTCGCTGTCGTCGACGATGATCCCAGGATTCGCGAGTCTCTAGAGAGTCTCATCGAATCCGCCGGCTTGAAAGCTCGGGTGTTTTCGCTCGCAGAAGATTTTCTAGATGGGGAGATTCTGGCAGTAACGAGTTGTTTGATCACAGACGTCCGGATGCCGAAGATGGATGGTCTGGAACTGCAACGACGGCTCAGGATAAAACGCCCGGAACTGCCCGTCATCTTTATTACCGCTCATCACGAGGACCAGATAGAGCGATGTGCTTTTGCGCAAGGGGCGGCTTTTTTTGTGCATAAGCCATTTGATGCTGATGAATTGCTTTGTGCCCTCAAGTTAGCTCTGAGGAGGGCTCAGGGTGACGACGAGAAGACTTTAGAGAAAAGGTGAGATCATGAAACTTCCTGAACTGATTGGATCGAGTGCACGATTTCAATCTGTGCTCGACGATGTAAGAGTCGTAGCCTCGGCCGAGTGCGCGGTCTTGGTACAAGGCGAAACAGGGACGGGGAAAGAAGTGATCGCTCGAGCGATCCACGAGTCTGGCCCGCGCCAGAAGGGCCCCTTCGTTGGGCTTAATTGCGCGGCGATCCCAGGAGCATTGTTGGAGAGCGAACTCTTCGGCCACGAGCGAGGAGCTTTTACTGGGGCTGTCGCGCAGACCACCGGGCGCTTTCAAGCCGCGAATGGCGGGACCCTATTTCTTGACGAGATTGGGGACCTTCCTCTGGAACTCCAGCCGAAACTCTTGCGAGTATTGCAAGAACAGCAATACGAACGCTTAGGCAGCACCCGCACAATACAAGCCAACGTGCGCGTTATCGCAGCAACCAATCAAGATCTGTGGCGCATGGTGGAAGAGAAGAGCTTCCGCGCGGATCTCTACTATCGGCTGAGCGTCTTTCCCCTCAGCCTCCCGCCCCTCCGCGAACGAAGAGAGGATGTTCCGCCTTTGGTGAATTATTTTGTTCGCAGGTTCTCGCGTCAGATGAACAAGTCAATCGAACACATTCCAGACGAAGTGATCGAGGTTCTCAAGAGCTACCACTGGCCCGGCAACATACGGGAGCTGCAGAATTTTATTGAGCGCTCCGTGCTTGTGACGCCAGGACCGGTTCTGTCACCGAGAATTGCCGAGCTCAAGGTTCTGATGCATGCAGCCACCTCAGCACCGACACAAACACAAACCCTCTCCGATGCGGAGCGCTCTCACATCGTAGGAGTTTTGAAAGAAACGAATTGGGTTATCGGCGGGCGCAACGGCGCGGCCGCCCGACTAGGCCTTCCGCGGACTACACTCATTTCCCGGATGCAGAAGCTAGGAATCTCGAACAACCCAGGTGGCCTCCACCTGGCTTCCTTAGAGGGTGCAACATTGGTTCCTCATCGGAATGAATCGCAGCTTTTAGCAAGCTAGGGTTCCGAGTGTCGAATATCTGCAACTCTTACAAAACCCAATGCTAGGGCCGCTTCGGTCATACCAACCCTATTGGATGCACGTGGCTTGTTCGCCAGGTGCCGGCCGAACTGCTGCGCTAGCAGTTGAAGCCACTGGTCGCTGTGTGTAAGACGCGATTCAGTGCATGCACCGCTGTTAGCCAGTCGTCTCCGGAATGAAAGAAGCGAATCTGTTTGGGTCAATGGATCAAGACCTGGACAGCACCTGCGGTCAGATGCACGTCTACACGCTGACTATGTCGATCGACTGACTTTGAACAAGCTGATCGAGAAAGCCTGAACATTGCGGCTGAATCCACCTTGGATGTTTTGGTCCAACAACGAGAGGAGAGTCTTATGCATCATCGTAAATTGTTTTTACTAGCCATCCTGACAGTTGCTATGCTGAGTGTCCTACGCCCAGTATCTGCTGAAGTCGCCATCAACATCGGAGTGCCGCCGACTTGCCCATACGGTTACTTCGACTACGCCCCATACAACTGTGCCCCGTACGGGTATTACGGGCCTGAATGGTTCAGCGGCGGTGTGTTTATCGGGGTCGGTCCTTGGTTCCACGGCTCACAGGGCTTCTACGGCCATGTCGACAACCGTTTCGATCCAAATCACGGCTACCGCGGTCCATTGCCCGAGCATGGAGACAGGGCCTTCAACCACTTCCACGGCAATGAGATCCGTGACGGGCGCGGCCACGTGGGCGGCGGCGGTCACGGAGGTGGTCATCGCTAATAACGGATACACGCAGAATGAGTGAGTGCGACTCTAGCGAGTTGCACTCCTCGTGCTTCCTCCTCCCCAGCCGTAAGCTGCGACGACACTAGTTACTGACTCGCTTGGGAACAACACGCGACCTTACTCACTGCCGACACATCGCCTGCGGATAACACGTTGCGCCGGCATTCGGATTTGCGAATGAGTCATGGTTATCTTCAGACGTGCAGTAGCAAGTGTCGAAAACTCTATGGCCTCTGTCGAGGTTTAGACAGATACGAAGATCTTTCTAGAACGACGTCATGTGGAATCAGTTACATCGACGGCTGCTCTTTAGACCAGTTCTGGCATCACGAATGCCCTGAATCTATTGAAGGAGAAAAGCACAATGACCACAGAAAACAACGATCCAGATGCGCAGAAGAAGCATGATGATTCCAACTCCCCCAAAACTGCCGAGGGGAAACGGATAAGTCGCCTCGCCAATGAATTTGCGAAGCGGGCTAAGGAAAGGCAACTCCGTTACGACGAGGGACACAACATCTTTACAAAGTAGGGGTGAATCCGTGTAAGGGTTCTTCACTACCCGCCTTCATCCGAGGTGATGTTTCGGGAAGCTGAAGCAGATCACCAATTGGCTGCAGTCTCCAACTACGGCTGGCTTCGGAGCGCGAATACCTGGGAAGGCCAAGTGCCTTCCCGGTCTTTCACGCAGGGATGGACGACCATGGGGGCGAGTTTGAAAGCCACGGGCGCCCACGCGGGAGCAGCTTGCTTATTGCCCCCGAACGATGTCACGGAGTACCTTCCCGAACTCGTGAATCTCCTCAACGGTGTTGTAGTGGACAAGCGATGCGCGGTTGACACCGACATCGAGGCTCGCGCCCAGGCGCTTCATCAATCGCGGGGCGTACATGTGGCCGTCGCGAATGCCGATGCCGCGGTCCGACATGATCTCTGTGACAAACGCCGGCGCGACGTTGGGATCACACACGGGCAATCAGGCGAAAGAACATAGGACTATCGGCTACTCACTGGCGAGAAGCAGAGAAGCGGACATCCCATTCATTCATCGCGGAGCAGAATCATCGGATCAACGGCGAGGGCACGTCGAGCGGGCACTAAGGCTGCGACAATGCCTACGCAGAGCATAGTGAGAATGACACCGCCGAGAATGACCGGGTCTTTTGGCGTCGCCTGATACACGATAGATGAAAGCACACGCGTTGCCAGTACACCGAGGATCAGGCCAGCTATCGATCCAATGGCGAGCAACCGAAAAGTACGTCCGAGAGCAGCGCCGAGCACCTTGCGTTGATCGGCTCCGAGCGCTATGCGAATGCCGAGTTCGCGGAGGCGTTTGCTGACTGTGTAGGAGGCCATGCCGAAGATTCCGGTGATGGCAAGCATCGCGCCAAGTAGCCCGAGCACACCAAGTGACACGGTGGCTACGCGGGCGGCGAAGAGGGCGGAATCCAACTCCCTGTTCCAGGTTTTGATTTCAAGAGGCAGAGCGGGATCGAGGCTGCGCATCGAGCGTTGCAGGGCTGCGGCAATCTCCTGCGGATCGCGCTGCGATCGAACGACGAGCCAAGTATCGCTGGAAGGGTGCTGGAGGAAGGAAAAGAACATGGCCGGCTTTTGATCTTCGGTCAGGGTTTCATATTTGCCATCTTCTATAATGCCGATGACTTCCGCCCGCTGGCCGCCCCAGAACTTGAAATGGTTACCTACTGCCTTGTCAGCGGATCCGAAGACCTTGCGGGCAAATTCGCGATTCACCACAGCCACGATAGGAGCCTTGTCTTCATCGTGCATGGTGAACGTTCGGCCGGCGAGCAGCGCAGTCCCGGCGGCACGGAAATAGTCAGGCGAGACATTGAAGTTCTGGGCATCGGCTGCAGCGTTCGTCGGGCGGAAATCGGTGGTGGTGTCGGTAAATACGTCGGAATCCCCTCCGCCGAGACTGAGTGGAAGGCGATCGGCATATCCCACGGCTGCGACGCCAGGAATCGCGGCGGCGGCCTCGAGCATGCGCTTCTGCATTTGCACGCGCTGGCCGGGATCATACCCAGCCATTTGCAGATCGGTCTGCACGAGCATCACACTCTTAGGCTGAACACCGTAATTACTCTCAAGCGAACGAGCCAGGCCGCGCACGGCGACGAGTGAAGCGGTGACTAAAACTGCGCAAATGGCGATCTGAAGGCCAAGAAGTATGTCGCGCAGTGTAAAGCGGCGCGTGCTGCCTACACTTGTCGTCCCGGAGCGAATGATCTGCCAGGGATCGGAGCGGAGAATCTGGCGGACTGGAACCAAGCCGAAGAACAGCCCACTGAAAACAGCCAACAGGAAGGCGAGAGCGTAGGTTTTCGCGTCCGGATTTACCGGCACATTGATCGGGATATTCGGAATCGGTCGCCACGTGCTGAGGGTGCGCAGGATGACCACAGCTCCCGCCATCCCTAAAGCACCCCCGGCCAGAGAAACCAAAACGGCTTCGGTGAGGAGCTGGCGGAGGATGAGCTGGCGACGCGATCCAAGCGCCATGCGGACTGCGATTTCGCGCGAGCGATCCGCTGCGCGCGCGGCGAACAAACTACCGAGATTGGCGCACGCGGCAAGCAGAATAAGACCTGCAAGGAGCATGAGCCCCAGCATGAAAGCGCGCGTGGGCCGGCCGAGGGTATTTCCGGCGAGTCCGGGGTGGGACAAGGAGAATTTCAGGCCATCATCCGATTTGGGATATGTCTTCGCCAGCGAATTTGCAATTGTGTTCAAGTCTGAGGTGGCTGCGGCCGGTGTTACTCCGGGCTTGAGGTGTCCTATCGCCCAGGCGTTATGGTTGCCGCGCTCTTCCAGTGAGTCCCAATCGGCGATTTGATGCGCATCGACTATGGGAGCCCAAAAATCGGGCGCGAAGAAGAGTTCGGTGCCGCGGAAGTCGGGTGGAGCAACACCAACGATGGTGAAGGGATGCTTATTGATCTGAACAGTACGACCCACTGCGGCAGGGTCGCCGTTAAAGTGGCTGTGCCAGAGCGCATAACTCAGAACGATCTCGGGGACGCTGTTCGGCCCATGTTCTTCGGAAGCATGGATGAATCGGCCAAGGTAGGGCTGTATGCCGAGGGCATCGAAATAATTGCCGCTAATCATGTAAGGCCAGACCACGGAAGGATTTCCGTGACCGGTATCGAGCCCGACGCCGCCCATAATGTCGTATAGCACCAGCGAATCGAAGCTGCGATTCCTGTCGCGCAGGTCGATGTAATCCGGATACGACTCCGATGGACTTGTGTCCGACCCATAGGCGCGCTCCAGCATGAAGAGGTTCTCGGGGTGAGGCACGTTGAGCGGTCGCAGGATCAACGCATTCAGGACGCTGAACACGATTGCATTGGCGCCAATCGCGAGTGCCAGTGTGAGCACGGCGGTCAGGGCGAATCCAGGCGCTTTTCGCAACTGTCGTAAAGCAAGTCGTATATCGGCGTTCATGCTTCCCCCATTACGCATCATTGCCTGTCTTTTGCTGGTGGCCCAGGCTGTATCAGAATGTACGCTCGTTCAAGAGCCGCGGTTCCACTTGGTATTGACAGTTCCTAGCTGAGCTCTGTTCTGAAGATAAGTGCCGGAAAACACTCCAGTATCCAGGCGATCAGAGGTTAACCATAAGCGAAAAGCTTAGAAAATTGGCAATTGTGATCAAACCAAGAACGAGAGAGGAGAGAAGGCGAGTCGTTCAATTCATGCGATGAGCAGAAGGTGCCATTCATGACGACGTTTACCCAACCGGCGATAACATGAACTTTGGAGGTGAGAAACGCACATGCCGAAGGTTCGAGTTGCGGGATTTGGTGTTTCATTGGACGGTTTCAGCGCGGGAACAGCGCAGAGCCTGAACGATCCGTTGGGCAAGCGCGGTCCCGAGATCTTTCAGTGGTTCTTCCACACAAAGACATTCTGCTCGATGCATGGGCAGGAGGGTGGATCCATCGACTTGGACGATGAATTTGCTCGACGGTCGATGGAAAACTTTGGCGCCTTCATCCTTGGCCGCAACATGTTCGGTCCGGTGCGCGGGCGGTGGCCCGATGGTTCATGGAAGGGATGGTGGGGCGACAACCCGCCATACCATGCGCCAACTTTCGTCCTGACGCACTACGAGCGTGAGCCACTAGTGATGAAAGGGGGGACGACGTTTTACTTTGTCACGGGCGGAGTTGAGGAGGCGCTGAGACTCGCGAAAGAAGCGGCGGGCGACAAGGACGTCAAGATTGGAGGCGGTGTTTCTACGGTGCGGCAGTGTCTGCAAGCTGGACTGATAGACTCTCTGCACTTTGTACTTGCACCTGTTGTACTCGGTCAGGGTGAATCATTATTTACTGATCTCGACCTTCCCGCGCTTGGATTTTCTGTGTCGGAGCACAAGGCTACTGAGCACGCGACGCATTTTGTACTGGAGAAAGGATAAGAGTGAGAACCACTCTGTTATCGCCGATGATGGCGTTTATGAGGACTATTCATACGCCTCGATGAGCTTTGGCCCTGTCGGCGGCGAGGAGAGCGCCTGGAGCAAGCAGGCGGAGGCTTTGCGGGCTATGCTTTGCGCTTGAGGGAAAAGATGGGATGCGATGGGGCTTGGTTCGATGGGCACCTGCAAATCCTGCTGCAGTTTGAGTGGGCGAGGTTCGTTGGACGTGATAAGCGACCGGTCCACCGATTTGTCCACAGAACAGTGCTTGAAATATTTTTGGATTCCGTGAATTTGGTGTAAAAGGAATACTACTCTGACAACACATGATCCGGGTGAGGAAAAGCTTTGATCGTGGAAACGATCACATCCAAAGCATGCCTTAAGGCTTGAGAAGAATGGGGCTGCCATCATCGAAAACAATTTCAGGAGACCAGATGCGACTCAGGCGCAGTGTGTGCATTTTTGTGATG
Organism: Alloacidobacterium dinghuense; assembly: GCF_014274465.1. Lineage (NCBI taxonomy): Bacteria > Pseudomonadati > Acidobacteriota > Terriglobia > Terriglobales > Acidobacteriaceae > Alloacidobacterium > Alloacidobacterium dinghuense. Next base: position 1,354,265 of record NZ_CP060394.1, read on the forward strand.
TCCGTGGTGTGTCAGCATAGGCCGAAGCGGTCTGTGAGCCAGCCGCAGGCCATGGGTTTTCCGCCTTCGATCAACTTGCCCCAGTAGCTGTCGATCTCTTCCTGGGAGTCGCAGCGGACGAAGAACGAGAAGGCGGGGTTGAGCTGATACGAGGGGCCGCCGTTGAGAAAGACCATCTCCTGACCCTCAAGCTCGATCGTAATCGTGGCAATCTTGCCAACGGGCCAGGGACCTACGCCTTTGGAACGCACCTCATCAAGCTTGCGCGCGTGCGGGAAGACACTGAGGTAAAACTCGGCAGCTTCTCCAGCGTTGTCATTGAACCAGAGGAATGGCGCAACTTTGTTCATGGCTGGCATCGTAGCAGACAGGAGGTCACTTCCGACAAGCTGGCGTTATATTACTGATCGTCTGGGGTGTATCTAGAACAGCCGAATGCTCGGAGCGATCTCCATGTCCCTAAGCCGGTTTTGCTTCGAGTATCCCGACGTTCCGAACCATCAGATTGTCGCCTCCAACCAGATATACCTCGGTCAGGAGGAAGCCCGCTGCCTCAAGAAGCGTTCTCTATTCGCGCTCGCTTCGCTCTTTACCGCCGGTGGCAGCAAGCATGTTGAGATCGCTCATCAAGTGGCCTTCCAGTTGTGGATCTGCGTGAGAGACGATCGGCGGCAGGATGAATTCTACAATCAATAAATTGCCGTTCTGCGGAATGATCGCTCGGCAATTCTAGAGAATAGTAATAGCATCCCCATCCTGACGCCCGTGCAGTACATGTTTGAGCATGTATACATCAGCGCTCGCCGGGACCGATTGCGTCAGATCTGCGGCAATCAGTTGGCATCGGGAGGAGGGATCTTCATTCGCGAAGCGAGATTTCGCCGCATTCACGCTGGATTCGAGATCCACAAGCATGCCTCGCTACGAGAAGCCGTGAATCTTTGCGATGTCTAGAGCAAGTCTTATGTAGACGAAGACTGCTGTTCTGAGGAGCGACGCGACGAAGAATCTCGATCTATCGGAAGCCCAAGATAACTAGGATTCTTCGGTGGCGGCCCAGAATGACGTCTTTGATGTGTCTCAACTTCACCCATAAGCAGCACGCTGTTTCATGCTCATATTCTTGTCGAGCTGAATGATGATCTTGTCGAGCTGAGGTTTCATCTTCTCTGGCGCCACGGTCATCGCAAGTTTTATCTCCTTGATGGCCATATTGTAGTCGCCTCCTGCAAGGGCTTCACGTGCCTGTTCGGTGTGCGCCATCCAGCTATCCGGCTCTCGTTTGATCTTCTCGCGAATAGCCGCCGCTACTTCAGCATAGTAGAGCTGACCCTTCAGCTCTGGACCGCCGGCGCTACTTTGTTGCCGGTCAACAGTTGCTTCTTCGCGCACCCTCTCTGCTTCCTGGCGTAATAGGAACGCTTCTTCCTGGCGACCGATATCAGTCAGAGCCAGAGCTTTCTTGATCTCGCTCTCCCAACTCGCAAGATCAGTAGGACCTTCCAGCGATTTCGCTGCCCTCGTGCCAGTATCGCTGTTAAATGTCAGCGGCTCGTGCGACTCCGTACTCTGAATGGGCAGACAACGCCATACAGCACTGCTTAAATAAAGGAATCCGCATAATATTCCCGCCAGAACGCCATGCCACCATGGGCCCGGCTCGCCATACGTCGCCAGGCGCACCAGCGTAAATGGACTTTGCAGCACCGGCGCCACAATCGGATTCGCAGGTTGAGGAGCCTGCGTCTCCTGCGACTGGGAGGAAGCTACAGGCACAAGAGCAGGCGATTCATCCACAGCTGACGGTACCCAATCTCGCCGCGTCGCGTCACGGCGCTTCTCGTCCGCAATCGTCTCCAGCAAACGAGTGCGTTTCTGGCGCAGTTGATTTTCTTCGTTCGAAGGCGCCTCCGGTTTGGGGGGACTCGGTGGCGCCGCTTCATTGCCCGTTGGTCGTAAAGACGCTAGCTTCTGCTGAATCTCGGCGATGTTTTCTTTCGCTGCCTCCACATCCGGATACTCATCCGTGTACCGCAGTCGCAGATCATCGAGTTTCTTCTGTGTCACACTAAGTTGCGCCTCCAGCAGCCGCCGTTGGTCATTCTCAGCACTCGGCACACGCGGAGACACCTCCGCCTTTCGCGAAGTGCTTGTCTGCACCGCTGCATCCAGAGCAGCGATTTTCTGGTCCGTCGCCGCAAGTTGCGCCTCTAAGCTTTGCATATGGGCGGTCTGCGACTGCTCTTCCTGTGAGTGCAAAGACCGCGTGTTTGAATGCGGCCTCGCCACCGCAGGAGGCATAAGTGGCGCAGCTTGCGGCGCGTGAGCGGTTGCTACAGAAGCAGCAGGCGCCGGCTTCCACGCCACCAGCAAATTCGATACGGCATTCGCTACCGCCACCGACGTCTCTCTCTCAGTGTCAAGGAAAACTACGTGGAGGGAGTTGGCAGAAGGCTGCGTCATTTCCAGATGAGAACGAAACTCCGCCGTATCGCTCTTCACACCTGTGCGCTTCGCCACCCCCTGTATCGCGCTATCGTTCAGGATCGACTGTGCCAGCGCCACCGCGGGCGCTTTCTCCTGTATGGTCACAGGCTCAATTTGCCGTGCTTCATCCGCATCAAACGACACCTCAGCCGTCGTCAGGCGCGCGGTACCGTGTCGCGACCAGAAGAAAAATCCGCTTGCGATCGCAAGTGCAATGCCTGCTGCTGCAAGCTTATGTCGCAGCGGCAAAGCAAGAAAGCACAGGAGAATATTCTTCTCTTGCATAGCTCCCTCGATGTACGTCCAAGATGAAAAAGGCAGAATTAAGATCTAGCGAAGTGAAGCACGCGCTGTTGTAGCTTCGGCGGTCCGTCCTGGAGTCCACCACAACGTGAAAACTGCTACTGCCCGGTCGTTTGTTGGCGTGCCTGCGACCTTGTAACTACGAACCTCAACCTCTTGCGAAAAGCCCAGCCCCATCCGGTAATGCAAACTGCCCTCCACGAACGTGCCGTGATAGGACTGCTTCGTCGCCGGATCAACCCCGTGAATACCATTCAAACTCGCGCGTATATCCAATACGCGATGGAAAGAGTGACGAACGCCCGCGGCCGCCGTACCCAGAAACACCGTATGCTCCAGGATGCCATCGCTCAAATCGCGGCCTCCTGAAAGATACAGATCGGTCGAATGTGTCAGCTTCGCGTAGACCGCTGCAGTGCCGGTAAACTGGACGCGCTTTCCGCACGAATCACTCGCTCCGCTCACTCCGCCGGAGATATTCACGCTGGCGTGCGTCCCCCACGCATCCAGCCACCGCAAACCGACTCCGCCGAGACTGCAATCCAGCGGCCCCGTCTGATGCTCCCCTTTGCCATAGACACCAAATCCCATCATTGGCGTCAGCGCATGCAGATACTCCACCCTTGCGCGCGCGGTCTGCACCAGAAAGTCATCCGCGTTGTACTGCGTGTATGTGTGCGTCCCGCTGAAGTCCCAGTATGACCGTCGCGAATCCTCATAGCGAATCTTGCCGCTCTCTTCTCCCGTTGCGACTCTTCCAGAGTGCAGCCCGTACACCACTGTTTCGGCCGCAGGCACTCCCGCGTCGCCTACCTGCCGGAAATCGAGCGGAGCCACCACCCGCGCCGCGTCGGTTCCGAATGTGCTAGTCGCCGTGCCCTGCCATGTCCATCGCGGATTGATCTCGCCCGTCGCGCGCACCGCCGCGCGGTTCAGACCGACAAAGTAGTCCTCGCCACCCGCCTTGAAATCGGCAAGGCCTCCGCCGTCTTCCGCCATAAACTGCCAGCGGCGCCGCTCGATAACGCCCGCTGCCGCACCCAGTCCGCCATAGGCATTGCCCGGACCAGCATTGGGAAAGCTGAACCCGCTCAGTCCGCCCAAGGTGAATTTGAAAGTAGAAGGCTGATACTTTGGCAGATTAACGGCGGCATCGCTGCCGGGCTGCAGACCAGATACAATCGCTGCCGTATTCCATCGCTCCACCGTGCGAATATTCGCCCAGCAGGGAAACTCCGGCGTTCCCTGCTGCAGCGCGACGGAAAGTGAATCTCCGCAGCTGTTCAACGGCTCGGTGCTGGCCGTGCGCGGATTGTCACTGTCCGCTCTGCGGATCGTGTAGTTGCCGCGGCTATCTCCACCACTGTTGTCAGAATGTTGTGCGCTGGCCTGTGTCACCGCGCCACCAATCAGGATAAAGGACCAAAGGAGCAGGCCCACTCTCTGGATTCTCATGGCACCACCACAGTGTCCCCTGGCGCTAGCTCCACGTTCTGTTGTGGGGCTTGCCCCTTCAGAACCTTCTCGTAGTTCACGTTTAGCCGCGCGCTCGTGCCCCCGCGCAGAACGTACACCTGTTTCTGTTTTGCGAAATCCGTCAGTCCGCCTGCGCGCGCCACCAACTGCACCACATTCATCGCGTCCATCAACGGATACGCGCCCGGCCGCTGCACCTCGCCGGTGATGTACACCATCCGGCTATGAATTTCCTGTACGGTCACCGTCACGCGCGGCTTATGAACGAACTTGACCAGCCGCTCTGTCAGCACCTGCTGCGCCGCTTCCGGAGTTAGCCCTGCCACATCCACCTCAGTCACCAATGGCATGGAAACCTTGCCGTCCGGCCTCACCACGGCCGTCTCAGTAAGTTGAGGTTCCTCCCAAACGGTGATGTGCAACACATCGCCCATTCCAATCTTGTAAGTCGCGGGCACCACTTCGGGCGTTTTTGCGACACCGCTCATTGCTGCATCTGGTGCGGCCTGCGTCGCCTGCGCATAGCAGAGCTGCCCCGCAGCCATGAGCAAAACCATGAGCCCGCGGAGCATAGCGCCAGGCAAAAAATACTGCATGCAAAACGTTGTATGCCATGTCGGCTGATTTTGAACGAGGGTATTACCACAAATCGGGTAGCCGGGCAAAACTTGTTACGTTTGGTCGCATATATGTAGTTACCATGCTGTGTTACCCGGCACATTTGCCTTTGCCAGACATCGGACATCACAGCAGAAGCGTCTCATCGCTGCATTCTCTGCATCCTGTCTGGCCCGGACAGCCAGTTGCACGCTTACGAGGATCGATCGCGCCCCATTAGGTCTTTCTGGGTTTGCCAGCGCCGGGCGGATCGGGCATCTCCCAGCGTCTGCCCAAGATTCGGCGACAGCAATGAGGGAACAGCAGTCAAACCTGAGATCGTTTATTCCAGCGTCCTGAGAGGCCATTCTGAATCTTATGTTTAAAGGCTGAGATATCTTGTTCGACAAGCAATTGCATGACAGCCTGATGACCATGGGAGAAGTCCAATATGATTTCTAAATACCGCATCTTCGTACTGACGGCCATGACCTGCGGAGCATCTTTGACGGTCGTACTCGCTCAAAACGGGGCTCAGAACGTTGCAAGCGGCCACCGCGATATCCTGTTACAGACTACACAATCCTGGAACGGCAAACCGTACACACATTATTCAACCGGGCAGCCGCAACTCACAACGATCAAACTGACCATTGCACCACATACCGCTCTGCCATGGCACACCCATCCGTTTCCGAATGTTGTCTATGTGCTATCCGGCACTCTCACTCTGCACGACAGAGACAGCGGTAAAACGCTGGTTGTTCATGAGGGGCAAGCCGTAGGGGAGTCCGTTGACGATGTGCATCGGGGAGAGTCGGGTGATGAACCTACTGTGCTGCTCATCACCTATGCCGGCACTCCAGGTGTTCCGACCTCAGTTCCGGCGAGGGGAGAGAAAGCGGAGTATTGAATTGGAAGTGCGGGTGCTATAGTGTTTCTCCGATCTGCAAAGGCGCAAACTCATCCCCTGTCAGTTCGCGGACCAGAGCCTTTTTTGCAAGATAGATCATCCTAAACGCACATGTAATGAACAACCGTTTGCTCACCACATGCCGACTTGTCGTTCCTAATCTACTCGCGAGGAGAAGGTCGAAAGATCTGACGCGCGGTTTCTCGAAGCCATGCGTGTAGCAAGTCGCGATCGAAGCGCGGGTACCAGACCATCCAGTACCGTATCGGCGGGATCTCTTTAGGCGCTTTCACGCGTGGCAAGTCAAGCAGGGCCAGAACGGGCTGGACAGGGAGGCCAGAGTGCTGCGTCGCTGCATCAGCCAGGATCCGGTAGCTCCTACACCCGATCAACTCATATGCATTACCTCGTAGCTGTCCAACGGCTGATTTGGAGAGGCTGCGAATCTCCTAGAATGCTGCGGTTCTCCGGCAGGAGTTCGCGAAGATCGGGTTGGCGTTTGCCGGACTCGCTTCTGCGCCTTTCTGAGTTACTCCCTGTTACTGGCCACACGGACAATTACTCAACGCAGGCGCGTTTGCCGATATTTAGCGGAAAACCACCCGCGCAGCAGCGCGGTGTTGAAAGCGCTGCTCGACCCGGATGACTTCGTTAAATTTTTCCCCGGAGTATTGCCGTGGCAGTGAAGCCGAGGTATAAGGAATCACTCGGCAGTTCGGGAGCGGCTTCGAATTTTGCGGAGCCAGCTGGCCCACAGATTATCCTGTCTGATTCCAGGAGTTTGATCCGTGCCTTCGGACCTGCTTTCGCGCAAATCTACGCACTTCGTTCTGTGGCGTCCGCTGCTGGGGATGGCAGCGCCTGCTTTGGTGATCGGTCGCTTCCAGTTTGGAAATCCGCCTACGCTGGCAGACTCGAAACGGTTGCCATTGAAGCCAGTTTCTGGAGTGACCGGGCTATGGCACATTGCCGCGACAGACTGCGGGATGACTGATGGCACGGTGTATCACTACTGGTTCGAAGTGGAGAGCACAAATCCAGACCGGCCAGGCGGCGCGATTCTCTGCACGGATCCAACAGCATGGACCGTGGATTGGCGGCTGATTCCGCCGCCGTTGAAGGTACCGTTCGACGACGAAGATCGGCAGCCTGCAGGGGTCGTGCTGTTTTCCAGTGACAAGTTGCAGCCATGCGATCCGGGCGGTGAACACATGGATACCGGGCAGGATATGCCATCTCCCGCGCTGCCGCCGAATAACCAACTCGTGATCTATGAACTGCCAACGGCATGGGCGCGTGCGGGAACGGGTGATTCCGGCATTGGCACGGGCAGCTTTCAGGATGTGCTTGCACTAGTGCAGACCGACGCCATCGGCGCAAACTTTAGCGATCTTGCTGTAACCGCTGCTGGCAATTCATATCTGCGGGATTTGGGCGTCAATTCGCTCGAACTGCTGCCGCCGGCGGACAGTTTCTTCAAGCGCGACTGGGGCTACGATACAGCGCATTACCTCGCGCCCGACTCGGAGTTGGGTCAACCAGAGGGATATAGTTGGCCGACGGCGAACCGCGATCTCTCGAGACTGGTGGGCGCTTGCCATGCAAATAAGATTCGCTTCTTTGTAGACATGGTGATGGCGTTCTCGCGTAACGAGCCATACCAGCATGTCGCCTTCGATCCGTTCTGCATCGACGATGCGAACGACCACATGAGCGATCCGGATGCGCAAACGTCACGCTCTACGCCAAGCAATCCTCAACCACGCGATGGCTTCGGAAGCACGTTGTTCCGCTACACCCGCGCACTAACGAGTGCGTTCTACGATCCAGAAACCGGAAGCGATCAGCCAAACATGATCCCAGCGCGGCAGCACATGTATACGCAACTGGCGCGCTGGATGAGTGACTTTCGCATCGACGGCATCCGGATGGATAGTGTGGAGAACGTTGCAAACTGGGACTTCGTCGGCGGCTTCAAGAACCGTGCGCGGGCGGCGTGGGAAGCGAGGTGGAAGGCCGCGGGGCTCGAGGGGAGCGGCGACGATCGGTTCCTCGTAGTGGGAGAGGAGCTAACCGTGCCCATGGCGCTGCTCACGCAGGGGCGGCTGGATGGTCTGTGGAATGATCACTTCCGCGTGCTGGTGCGGGCGGCGGTGTTCGGCACAAACGCAGCGGATGAAGGCGAGCCTACGTTCGAGTGGACCGTGCGTAAGGCCATCGACTGCCGTATCCTCGGTTTCACAGATGGTACGCAGGCGGTGAACTACATCACGTCGCACGATGTGGAAGGCAAGGCGCGCGAGCGGCTGTTCACTTCATTCACCAAGTACGCTGGGTTCGCCGCGGTCGATGCAATCCGGCGTATCAAGCTCGCTTTCGCTTGCCTGCTGACCGCCGTAGGTGTGCCGATGATCCTTGCAGGCGAGGAGTTTGGCGATCTGCACACACGCTTCGATGTGAACGGAAACGTCTCGCAGGATGGCGGCAAGCAGGTGGCGCCCGTGCACTTCGATCTGCTGGATGGCAGCGACCCGCTTCCGAACCTTCGCCAAGACTTGCTAGCGTATGTCTCACGGTTAGTGAAGCTGCGCACAAGTTGCTTCGCGCTGGGCGTCAATGACACAAGCTTTCTGCACACTGACTTTAATGACGGCAAGCGTGTGCTCGTATGGCAACGCGGGCCAGGGCCGGATGGGTCGCTGGTGGTGGTGGTCGCGAATTTCTCAGACTGGGGCACGACGCCCGCCCAAGACGGTCAGTATGTCGTAGCCAACTGGCCCGGCGGACGAAACTGGACAGAAGTCACGCAGCAGCGCGAGGTTCCCGGCGAGTGGGCCGGTCGCGAGCCGCTCTTCCCATGGGAAGCGAAGGTCTATCTTTCGCCGACACCATAGCCACACTGGGTGCATCCCGCATCATCCGCTCTGTAATTCACACCCGTTCCGTGCCAACCAAGAGGCCGTGCAATGCTTGCGATTTTCGCATAATCATCACGCGCTATGAGGAAATGGATTACCACCACCTTGCTCATTGCCACCGCGGCAGTCGCGCAGCAAATCCACAATGAGTATGAATCGCCGAACGCTCCGGGCGCTGGTCAGAAGCAGCTCGCGCAATTTGCAGGCGACTGGGATGTAGTCAAGACGTTCTTTCCGATGAACAAGAATCCGATCGTTAGCAAAGGCTCGCGCAAGCAGCATATGATGCAAGACGGCAAGTTTCTGGTCGGATTCTAGTTTCTTCAATTCTGATGGATCAAAGAGTACCGACACCGGAATCTCTGGCTTCGATTCAAAAACGAATCGTTTCACCACCGCTGGCATCACTCTCAATTCCGCCTGAGCGCACCAGCGATAGATGCCTTCCGTTTCAGGCGCCGTCGATTGTTCGCGCTGATGACAGGTTTCGTCTGCTCCACTGGCCACGCGTTACGAACACTTTGCTGAAGCTGAATTTGACGAGCTTTGATCCAAGGAGAGTAGTGCTTCTCGGTGATCTTTACGCTGGCGTGGCCGAGCAGGATTGAGATTGACCGATCGGCACCCCCGCTAGCAGCATCTCTACCGCGAAGGTGTCGCGAAGTATGGTGGAGGCGGCGGGAGTCGAACCGGGCGATTCTACTGAGAATACGCAACTTGTTGATCGCCGGAATGCCAGGATTGGAACGAATTCCACCAATCCCAAATCTGCTGTACGGTCACTGTACAGCATTTTCCCAGATTCCCAGAACTACCCACTTCCACTTTCGGACGCCCTCGTTCAGCGAAAAGCATTCTGAAGTTCATGAGTAGTATTTCACAGAGGTCGAACCCGAGGCCATAAGGTCACTTTTAGTGCAACAGGGCTTTCGCAGCTAGTCTCAGAAGTCGAGTAAGCGGAAAAACTCGATAAAAGCGCGAATATTCGGACATCAATTGAATCTCTGCCGTTGCGCTCCGTTGCAAGGTGGGTGATCCCCCCTCTCCTTGCACTTGCTACCCCCCCGCGTTCGCCACGTGGCGTCCGGCATGTGAGGTACATGCCGCGCACGACATGAAAAGCAACGGCAACAGCAAAAGCGAGGGAGGCAGCAGTGAAGAAGACACGCACCAGCAACAGGCCGAGTATCTACCAGACCGTTACAGACCGCATTATTTCCAGCCTCAAGGCGAGCGTGATTCCGTGGTGAAAGCCGTGGAAGGCGCCACGGTTCACAGGCGGTCCATTTCCGCGCAACTTCTACACTGGCAAACCATACCGAGGCATCAATGTTCTTTTGCTTTGGTCGAGCGAGTATTGCTCTCCTTTCTGGCTCACGTTCAAACAGGCGCAGGAGTTGAAAGGCACTGTTCGCAAAGGTGAACACGAAACCCCGATTGTCTTTTACAAGCAGCTTCCCGAAGACGCGAAGAAAACCGAGGAAGGCAAAGAAGAGGATGAGCGTCTTCCGTTCGTGCTCTGCCACTACACGGTTTTCAACGTGGAGCAGTGAGACAGCCTCACGGTTCCTAAAATCGAGCTGCCCGCGAACGCGCCTGAGATTGACGAAAGCGAAATCTGCGAAGGCATCGTGACGGCATGGGAGAACCGGCCCGCGCTCCATCTGGCCAGTCCCAGCGAGTACCGCGCTTACTACCGGCCAAGCACCGATTCCGTTCACATGGCCGCCCGCAGCCGCTTTGTGGACGCGCCCCACTACTACAGCACCCTTTTCCATGAACTGATTCACAGTACAGCCCACGAGAGCCGCTTGAATCGCACTTTTAGCGACCGCTTCGGCGATGAGCTTTACAGCAAGGAGGAATTAGTTACAGAGAGGGATAGGTGGATGACAAAATCAGAAGACAGATGAACCTCCTGTTGGAGGTTCCAGAAGAACAGATGGCTGGCTGGCCGCGACTCACGCGGATCGCACGTCGGCGAGGGCCCAACAGGAAAGACTGCAATTTGCCCAGATTCCACATAACTTACAAGCGTCCTGACGTACATCGGCGAAAAGAAGTTTATTGTGTCCCGTTTGTTTAGGGCAGTCCACACAGCTTCCTGCCTCTGGCACAAGCTGCGTGTCCCGCTTATCGAAAGAAGCTTCTCTAAGGATGAGCAGGATATTGTGCTCAATCCACGGCTGAAGATGACGGACTGGAAGGAGGATGCGCTTCGCTTTCCCGTTGCCATTGCTCCAGTCTTCCCGAAAGCAGGCAGAGAGTGCCTCTTCCTGCTGACCGGTTTGCAACTTGGCCAGCAAGAGCGCGTGGCCGACACCAATCTCATCCTGATCGGCTCTGGGTGTAGTGAATTCACTAGTTATCTTTCACCCGGTTGCCATGAATGCAAAATCGCATTGTTTGGTGATACCCAAAAGGCATCAATCGTCTCGTTGGGCTTGAAAATCTCGTCAGAATCTTGCCAGCAGGGGACGAAAGTAAAGGACTTATCGCAAAGGATCGAGGAGATGGTGATAGCAAAAAGGCATCAACATTGAGGACGACCGGTAGCGCAACGGCCATTTCGTAGGCGCATCAGAGCAGGCCACGTTGCCTGTGAGAATGCTGCCGTTGCACGGCAGACGTCGGGGCAGGGAAGGCGAGGGTGCTGGCGAGGGTGCTGAAGGATTGTCTACCAGTGCTTTCTAGTGCTTTTCAATGCTTACGTTAGCCAACGGTGCTCATGAGTTTCAATGAGTTACATCTGAATGCACTTCTGTCACGGCAGAGGTCGCGGGTTCGAGCCCCGTCGTCCCCGCCATCAAACCTCAACGAAACAAAGGGTTTGTGGCTCACGATAAAATCAAGCATCATTAGCAAGGGTGCTGAGATCTTATGCACGCTTTTAACTTTTCCCTTGTTGAGGGTGCTGAAAGCAATTTCTTTTTCCCTCTTAAACACCATCAGATCGTGACGTGGCACCCCGCCGCATCAGACGTCGTTATCTGCCCAAGCGACTAGGAACCGGCACCTGCGGATTTGCTGAGGAAGCTTGCAACGAGGGCCGACTCGATGGCTAGTCCTGAGCTTCCCTGCAATGCTTTGTGAAGGCATCGTACTTAGATCATTACTCTGCTTCTCTTTCGGAAATAACTCCGCCAATCGCAGGGTTGAAGCAAGCAATAGTCCGTGCAGAATGCCGACCATGACAAAAGCGAATACCAAAGAGCCGAAACTGCTTCAGGTGACTGCCGAAGCGCATTCTCCCCCGCAAAATGCAGTCGATCGCCGCTACGGTTTTTGTGTATGAATTCAAGCTACCTGCTTCTCATGCTTCGCCCGAGCAATGATATTGGCCAACGTCTGGACCTCCTGATTAAAAATTGCTTTTTGGTCTGCTCTAGCCCTCCCCTTTTCTTGACGTCATTACACAAATCGAGGAGTTGCCAAGTTCATCCTCAAGTTGCTTGATCTGGACGCTCAATGAAGGCTGGGAGACGTGCAGGTGATTGCTTGCCTGTCGAAAACTCAAGGTTTCGGCAACGGCAACGAAGTATCGCACTTGCCTGAGTTCCATCGCTGATAGCTCTCGGCTATCAGAGTAACAGGAACAAAGTATTTCTCCGACATCAATCGGCCCCTATATATCTAGCATCTGAAGGTTGGAGGAAAGCGGCGAGAGCCAGCTCGAAAATTGCTGTTCCAGAAGCCAGTGGCCTGTGGAATTTAGCCGCATACGCACCGAATGCAATATACGAACACACAAGACCAGGTACGTATTCTCGGAATCTCTGGAAGCCTAAGGAAGGCTTCCTTCAGCACTGCAATCCTTAGGACTCTTGCTCGAAAGGCTGCGCCTTTGATGTTGATCGATGTCATGACTCTCGAAGAGATCCCGTTTTACAACGAGGACCTGGACCGCTCACCGGGCTCATCGGCCATTGCGAGACTGAAGCGAAGCGTTGTAGAAAGTGATGGCGTCCTAATTGCGACGCCGGAATACAACCACGGTATTCCAGGTGTTTTGAAGAATGCATTGGACTGGACATCCCGTCCTGCTTTCCAGTCCTGTTTCAGAAACAAACCCGTTTCGATCATCAGTTCTTCGCTCGCGTTTACAGGGGGAGTGCGCGCGCAGTATCAGCTTCGCGAAACATTGATTGCAATGCATGCCCAGCTCGTCATGGGTCCCGAGGTCGTGATCGGCGGCGTCCATACGAAGTTTGCCGATAGCGAGTACAACGACGAGACCGGGTTGTCTTTCATCATGGAGTCTTTGGAAAGGCTGCGTGTGGAGGCACTCGTAAGGCGTACATCAATGGTCGCTTATTGATATATCGAGCAGCAATGAAGACCCATCGTAATCTCGGCTTCATCATTCCCTTTCTACATTGTGCCGCTTTGGCAGTAGCTCAGACCCACGTGCCAGAGCCACCAGTCAATTTAGGCGATACCAGTTTCTTTGATGGAGTTGCGGGTCCCGGAATCGTGGTCGAGGAAATCGGTGATAGCGCACATAGCAAAGTGATTGTCGATGCCAAAGGTCATGAAGTACCGGGAACAGGGCGGGTCAACAGCATCAGCTCGTTGACGCATATTGCCTGGCTCAGCCGATATCGTGTTGGTGGTGGCTGGTATGGCGCCGAGGTCGTTGTGGCCGCGGCCCATGTAAACGCCGGGCCCGGCTCGACGGCTGGCGGATTGGGGGATCTCACAGTCTCGCCGCTCATTCTGCAATGGAACGAGAAGAAGCTTGGTACTGTTGCATTCGACCAAAGAGTAGTATTCGACTTCGATCTGCCGGTTGGTGAATACTCGCAAAACACAAACCTGAGCCTAAGTAGTCATGCCTATACCGTCCATCCGTACTATGCGATGACGGCATTTCCTTTGAAGAGGCTTGAGACGAGCTGGCGTGTTCATTATCTCTGGAGCTCAGAGAATGCTGAACCACCGAAATCGTTCGACACGAAATCAACGCAGGCCGGACAAGCCATTCACTTCAACTCCACACTTTCGTATGGATTAGGGAAGCATCTTTGGGTCGGTGGTAACGGATATTTTCTGAAACAAATCAGCGATCCAAAGATCGACGGGATTGCGCATAGGAATTCTCCGGAACAAGTTGGAGCGCTCGGGCCAGGTGCTGTCTGGAACCATGGCCAGTGGTTCCTCTACGTGAATGGATATCACGAACTCGGAGCAGAAAATCGTCCGACTGGAAACAAACTCGTACTCAGGGTCGAAAAGGTATTCGGGAAGGAAGGATAAAGCGGGCGTGAACGCGCGCGACACTTCGAATATTAAGACACTCTATATCCATGCTTCACAGGTACCTTGTGCACGGAATGACACATATTTTTGTCTGAATCTCATTTTGGTCTCATTTATGAGTTCTATCTGCCTTTTAGTCGTTTAGGAACATTGCTCATGTATTGGGAGTTTCGCAGTTTCATACGGGACACTGCGAAATAGCTGGAGATTGGTGCCGGAAGATGTCACGAAATCTCAGCGTCTCGCATCCATAATCCCCCACACAATGAGGATGCATCATGTTTCAGCAAATGAAGAAACGAGGTTTTTCCCTTGGCGCCCTCGCGGCGGCTTTAGTTAGTTGCGCACTCTGTCTCGTGCTCGTTCGATCGGTTTCCGCAAAGCCGGAAGGACAGGATGAAAACACCGATCCATCACAGAATGCAGCGTCAAACAGATTTCTCCCGCCTGGAGCAGTCGGCGAACTCGCGAAGATTAACGCGGAGATTGATCAGATTGAGCAGCAGACATTAAGGCTGATCGATACCGATCTCGACTCCATGCACCAGATTCAAACGCTAGGCAAGCTGGAGATATTTGACCGCTCGCTGTCCGTAAATAAGAACGAGTCATGCAGCACTTGCCACATGCCGGAAGCGGGCTACACCGGAGCAAGTCAGATCCTGAACATGACAACGGTGGCCTACCCCGGGTCGGTGAAGACTCGCTTCAGCGGACGCAAGCCCCAGAGCTATGCCTACGCAACATTGGCGCCGGTACTGCACTACAACAAAACCCAGCAGGACTTCTACGGAGGCAACTTCTGGGATATGCGCGCGACAGGCGCCAGGATGCAGAGTGCCGCAGCAGAGCAGGCGGAGGGACCGCCTACCAATCCGGTAGAGATGGGATTGCCGGACAGTGCCTGCGTTGCTTACCGTGTCTCACGCGGACGCTATCTCTCGCTGTGGCTGAAGGTGTACGGCTCGACAATTGAGACTATCACCTGGCCTGCGGATGCCGAGAAAACCTGCGGCACTCCAGTAGGCAAGAATGGGGTGGGTCCACAACTAAGCCTCAGTTCCGAAGACCGCACCAAAACGAACACGATCTATGATCAGTTTGCTTTGGCCATTGCTGCTTACGAGGGCTCGTCCGCAGTCAACGCTTTCTCCTCCAAGTTCGATGCTTATCTTGCCGGAAACGCCATGCTGACCCCACAAGAGCAGCATGGCTATGAGCTGTTCAACGGTCAGGGTAAGTGCAATACCTGCCATCTCAGTGGCAACGCGAACGGAGCCACCGGTGGGACCGTCGCCGACGCCGCGCCAGTGTTCACCGACTTTACTTCCTCTAACCTGGGCCTGCCGAAAAATCTCGACATCCCCTTGTATTACGAGAACAAGCCGGACGCTTATGGCTATGTTGTCAACCCGATGGGGACTGCGTATGTCGATCTCGGCGTGGGCGCATTCTTGAGTGGAGCGCAGGGTTCGCCTGTTCCCGACAAGTCGTGGATGCAGTACGCGCCCATGTATAACGGCAAAATGCGGGTACCAACGGTGCGCGATGTCGACATGAGGCCTTATCCGGACTTTGTTAAGGCATACATGCACAACGGCTACTTGAAAAGCTTGAAGGAAGTTGTCCACTTTTACAACACGCGGGATATGATGTGCCCGACGCCCAATGATTCCAATGCAAAGAAAACCTGCTGGCCCGCACCGGAGGTGTCACAGAATGAAGACACAACGGTGGGCAAGCTTGGATTGTCCGATCAAGATGAAGACGATATCGTCGCCTTCCTCAAGACGCTGACCGATGGTTACTCGACAACCAACCCAGCCGTCGCGAACACAATTCAGCAAAATATCCGTGCGATGCGCGAAAGCCTACAGCACTGATGATGACGATCTATCCAATTTGATAACAGGGCGCCGGAAGATTGGCGCCCCTCTTGGGCGGCTCTGTGCCGCAAGCCATGTGCGCAGATCATTGTCAGTCTCACATGTCTAAGTCGAGTCAAAGGAGATGTAATGAAGAAGTACTTCGCTGAACTCATTGGAACCTTCTTTCTGGTTCTGACCATTGGGTGTTCGGTCATCGGCCACGGCGCCGGCTCGCTTGCCCCGCTCGCAATCGGTTCCGCACTCATGGTGATGATTTTTGCAGGCGGACATATTTCGGGAGGGCACTTCAATCCGGCCGTTACGCTGGGCATCTGGCTGCGCGGAAAGTGCGAGGCCAAAGATGTAGCGCCCTACATGATATTTCAAATCATAGGAGCAGTATTGGCAGCTTTTGCCGTCAAGCTCCTGAAGGCAGGTGACGCCATTACGCCGCTCCACCCGGCAACTATACCCGCGCTTCTTGCAGAGTTTCTTTTTACCTTTGCGCTTGTCTACGTTGTCTTGAACGTCGCAACGGCCAAGGGTACATCCGGCAATTCCTTTTATGGGCTGGCGATAGGATTCACGGTACTAGTGGGTGCATTTTCTGTCGGTAACATTTCCGGTGGAGCGTTCAACCCGGCAGTCGCAACGGCCATCTCTGTCCTCGGGTTATCGTCCTGGTCGAAGATTTGGATTTACCTGATCGCTGATTTTGGCGGTGCTGCGGTGGCGGCAGGTGCGTTCAAGGTCCTCAGTTCAGCTGAAGATGTTCCTCAACAGCTACAGCGAACGAAAGCTGCGCGGGTTACTCCTCGCGAGGACAGCTATTCGCGTACTTAAAATCGTTTGTCGCGGTTGCTTTCCTCGATTTGGCAGTCGATAGGTAGCCTGCCGGTGTCCATCATTTGCAACCTCTTTCCGGATCTGATTATCCATGCGAGAGCAGGTTCGGTTTCGACTCATAGAACCACCTTTTACTCTCAAAGATTTTGGTGAATTACATGGCTAATGAAGTACGCAAGACGATGACAACGGGCGCTGGGCGTCCTGTTGGCGACAACCAGAACTCCCTCACTGCTGGACCTCGTGGTCCCGTAGTTTTCCAAGACTTTCTTCTTTTTGAAAAGATGGCGCACTTCAACCGCGAGCGCATTCCCGAACGCGTCGTGCACGCAAAGGGTTCGGGTGCCTACGGACACTTCGTCTGCACCAATCCCGACATGTTCAAATGGACCACCGCAAGGCTCTTTGAAAAAGTCGGCAACATCACGCCCTTATTTATCCGCTTCTCCACGGTAGGCGGCGAGAAGGGTTCGGCTGACAGTGAGCGCGATCCCCGTGGCTTCGCCGTCAAGTTCTACACCGAAGAAGGCAACTGGGATATGGTCGGCAACAACACGCCGATCTTCTTCATCAGGGATCCACTCAAATTTGGCGACTTCATCCATACCCAGAAGCGCGATCCGCAGACCAACCTCAAGTCACCTACCATGATGTGGGACTTCTTTTCACTCTCTCCCGAGTCGTTGCATCAGGTAACGATTCTTTTCAGTGATCGTGGCACACCCAATGGCTATCGCCATATGAACGGATATTCCAGCCACACCTTCTCGCTCATCAATGCGGAGAACGAACTGTTCTACGTGAAATGGCACTTCAAGACCAGACAAGGAATCAAGAACCTCACGCGCGAGGAAGCGGATGCGATGCGCGGCAAAGATCCCGACTACGCACAGCGCGACCTCTTCGAGGCAGTCAAGAATGGCGATTTCCCCAGGTGGCACGTTTGCATGCAGGTGATGCCAGAGGCTGATGCTGAGACTTATCACATTAATCCGTTCGATCTTACGAAGGTTTGGCCGCACAGCGATTACCCGCTCGTAGAAGTCGGCGAGATGGTTCTTGACCGCAATCCTGAGAATTACTTTGCTGAAGTTGAGCAGGCTGCCTTCGAGCCGCGCAACATCGTTCCCGGCATGGGCTATTCGCCGGACAAGATGTTGCAGGGCCGTCTCATTTCGTATCCTGATGCGCACCGCCATCGTCTTGGCGTCAATTACGACGCTCTTCCCATCAACAAGCCGGATAGCCCGGTCGCCACCTACCACCGCGACGGAGCTATGCGATTCGATGGTAATGGTGGCTCCTCACCGAATTATGAGCCGAATAGCTTTAGTGGTCCCACCCAGGATCCGCGCTACATCGAGCGCCCCAACCCAATCACCGGAACCGTAGCGCGCCACAACCATGGAGACGACTCTGACTACTACACACAGGCTGGCAACCTCTTCCGACTGATGAAAACAGACGAAAAGGAGCGGCTGATCAGCAACATCAGTGACAGCCTTTCGCAGGTTCCGCGCCATATTCAGGAGCGGCAGCTCTGTCACTTCTTCCGCGCCGATCCCGCTTATGGTGAAAGTGTCGCCAAGGCAATCGGAATTTCTATCGATGAGTTAGTGACGGCAAAGTAGATCTCCGCTACCAAAAAAGCCTGCGGAATTTCTGACCGCAGGCTTCCGTGCGGCCCCGTATAGAAAGGTTCGCTAGGAAGTTGGCGGAGAGCCTGAAGGCCATTGAAAAAACCCGAATCCGATGAGAGCGTCAGACTCTCGAGTCACATTACTGACTTTGCTGACGACTCCGTCCCAGATAGCCGCAATTGACGAATGGGAGTATCGTGTCCAGTTCGCCCGCCGCCGATCGGGATTTTTCATTAGAACATTGCTGAACAGAATGAAGCGGCTCTCGGAGAGCTGACTGGCATGGTCGAGGATCAATTCGTGAAGTTTAGTTTGGAACCCACAGGGAATTGCCGGCAAGGTGGCGCTCATCACCGGAGGGACTCGCGGGATTGGCGCTGCGACCGCGAGACGTGTAGCCGAGTTAGGCGCAAAGGTTGTCATTGCCGGACGGCGCCGGCGCGAAGGGCGACTGTTGATCGACGAAATCAAACGTTACGATGGATCTGCCGCATTTATCCAAGCGGATCTCGCTCAACCCGACCAGGTAAGGCTCATCGTCCCGTTTGCTCTCGAAACCTTCGGACGGCTTGATTATGCATTCAACAATGCCGGAATATCCGGCGACAACCGATTGCTTGTGGATCAGACTGAGGAAAACTTCGACCGCGTCTTCGCGGTAAATGTAAAAGCGCTGTTCCTATTGCTCCAAGATGAGTTGAAGCAGATGATTGCGCAAGGAGAGGGAGGCTCAATCGTCAATACTGCCTCGGTGGGTGGACGGCTCGCGATCCCAACTGCGGGCCATTATGTGGCCAGCAAGCACGCTGTCCTTGGACTGACCAAAACCGCCGCGGTCGAGTGCGGACGAGACGGCATTCGGGTCAATGCCGTCAGTCCGGGCGCAGTACGAACCGAAATGCTGTTGGAGGTATTTGGCAGCGAGGTGGCGCTCGACCGAATGGCGAGCGTTCATCCTATTGGCCGTATCGGTCGCCCGAAAGAAATTGCGGACGCGGTTGTATGGCTGTTTTCGGAGAAATCGTCGTATTACACTGGACAGTCCTTGACCCTCGATGGCGGTCTCACCGCGCAACGCCCATATGTGACCCAACCCGTCAACCTGGAGCCCGCTTCGCCGGAGGAGCGACGATTGGCTGGGAAGCTGGATCAATAGTCTCTCCACTCCTCCCGACCCCATCGAGCTTTTCAAATCGGTCCCTGCCTTCGGCAAGTGGACAAATAACCCTCTACAACTAAGAACAGCTGCAGGGGAGCGGTCATGCGTAGCGGAGGAATCAATTCGCTCCCGAGTTTACCTCTCTTGCTGGGTTTGCCGGCCCTACCTACACTACGCGAGGCAATAGAGTCCTTGCGACCGCTCACCCTATGGCTGGCCGTTCGCCCCGGTGGGAACGTGAGTCGTAATCCCTTTCAAGAGGAATTCGCGGATCAGATTCGCCACAGCATCTGCGCCCGTGTCGGCCAGTCCATTCAGCAGGACCAAGGAAGCTCCGCGATCGGAGGCCGGATAGTAAAGATTCGAAATGGCTCCGGCGGAGAAGTTGCCGAGCACGTTCGAGTAATTGGGCCTCCACCGTCCGTCATCGGTTCTGGCCATGACGGCAGCGGACATCGCATACAGCGCGCGCGAGCTGAAGCTTCCCTTGCCCTTATAGAAGTAGCGAGGGTCCTGGTGGAAAATTGAAGGGTAGACAGCTCTGCCCAGCAGGTCGGCCGAAACGTGGTTAGCCAACGCTGCCCCGTATCGCTTTCCGTATCCTTCGATGCCGCCGCCATAGTCGGGGAAATCGTTCTGGTACTGCTCCGCACCTGCGATCGCGGCCACAGTTAAGAACGAAACCGGGTCAATGATAGACCGGAGGCTCAGATGAAATTTCTGTTTCGCTCCCATCGGCGGGGCGTTCCAGTCGTAGGTGCTGTAAAAGTTTGGAATAACGCCGGCAACCCGCTGCTGGACTGCGATCTGCACCTGCTCCTGAGCCAGTTCCACCTTGTTTGCGGTCACGGTCACACTGGTGGAGCCGCCCGAAACTGAGAGCGTTATCGCTGGCACAAGGCGAAACTCGCCTGCGTGCAATAGGATTTGGGTCGAGGTGAAACGGTTCATCCCAGGCGCCGTCACGGTGATCCTATAGGCGGATGGCGGCAAGCTCGCGAACGCGAATTGCCCATCGCTGCCAGATTCTACGGTTCGTACAAGCGAACCCGATTGGCCTGCCAGAGTCACTTTCGCTCCCTGCAGTACATCTCCCCTCGTATCGAGCACCGTCCCGGAAATATTCCCGGTAGCGGTCTGCGTGGATCCCTTTTCTCCGGATTGACTGGTGACCTGTGCCGGTTGCGGCGCATTCGGGAGACTGTCGCGTGCGCTCGAGTTCGAACTCTCCTGCGCATGAGCGGTTGAACCTGCAAGGTTGGCAAACGTTAACAAAATGGAACTAGCCAACACCATCGGCGTCGACGCCCGTGCGATGTGAAACATTCAATCAACCTCGTCTCGCAGGGCAAATTCCGGCCCCCTAGTTAGACTTAGTAGGTTTTGCTTAGTCTTTTGCGAGTTTCGAGTCTGACTGTACAGATACGGGCACAACTGCCTTCGAAATCGACAGCGCGGCAGATAACGCTACAATCACTCGGAAACTCTTCACGAATATCGCCTTGCTGCTAGTCATTTGCGAATGGATTTATATCGAAACAAACATTCAAACAGATACATTAAACCGTAGCATCGGGAACCTTAACGTTTGCTGAATATCACACCCCGGAGTACGTCGCCCGTTCGTCTCGGCGATTGCTACGGCTATCGTTTCCGCATGGACATCTGAACGACAAGGCTTGGACGATTTGATTTTCTTTGTCCAGCGCGCGATCTGAGAGCTGGGCAGCGAAGTCCGGGCTAAATCCGGTTCTCTTACGCCCAGCTGAATCCGCTCTTACTCAGCGGCAGCGTCCTAATGCGCTTACCGGTCGCTGCAAAGATAGCATTGGTCACCGCCGGCAAAATCGGCGGCAGCGTGGGCTCGCCCAGGCCCGTCGGCGCGTAGTCTGTCTTGCGCCAGTAAACTTCGATCTTCGGCACTTGCCTCATGCGCATCAGCGGGTGGTCGTCGAAGTTCGACTGCTGAATCTTCCCATCCACCAACGTAATTTCTTGCGCCAGATGGCCCATGCCTTCCATAATGCCGCCCTGCGCCATGCTCTCGGCCGCCCTTGGATTGATGATTTGGCTGCCGACATCGCCCGCTGCCCAAACGCGGGTGACCCTCACCTTGTTGTCCTTATCCACGGACACTTCGGCAACCTCAGCGAAGTAGCCTAAATGACAGAACCAAGCGGCAATGCCCATGCCGCAGCCGGCTTCCTTAGTGCGCTTGGCCCAACCTGACTTTTCCGCGACCAACTCAAGCACGCCCTTGAACCGTTCGGGGATGAGAACCGACTGTCCAGTTGGCTCGTGGTCGCCCACTGCGTCGTGTTCGCCTGAGGTCCAGGGCACTTTCTTATTGCTGAGCAGATCAAGTTGAAACTCGAGCGGATCACGTCCGGCAGCGCAAGCCACCTCGTCGAGGAACGACTGCGACACCCAGCAATAAGCGTTATCGCCGGGGGCGCGGAGAGCCCCGGTGCGCAGCATGAGCGGCTGCGCGGAAGTGTAAAGGGCGTAAACGGGCGGAAAGGAAGCAGGATAGGAGTCCCCGCCAATGCCGCCTCCGGATGCGAGATGCTTGTCATCTCCAAAGGTGACCAAGTGTTGACGCCATACGGTGAGTTTGCCCTTCGCATCCAGGCCGGCCTTAAAGCCGTGTGTCCCACCTGGGCGCAGGCCGTCATGGCCAATGTCATCTTCGCGGGACCAGAGCAACTTAACCGGGGCGTCAATCTGCTTGGCGATCCAGGCCGTCTCGACGAGGTAGTCGTTCTGCAGGCGGCGTCCAAAGCTGCCTCCCGAGCGCACCATGTGCGTGGTGATGTCACTCTGCTGGATACCGAGAGTCTTGGCGACCAACTCAACGCCGTTGGCTGGCAGTGTGCTGGTGGACCACATCTCCAGTTTGCCGTCCTTCCAGTGCGCGGTGGAGCCCTGAGGCTCGAGTGTCATGTGGGCAATGAACGGGTATTCATAGGTGGCCTCGACAACTTTCGCCGACGACTTGAGGGTTGCGTCCACGTCCCCATATTTGTGCACGGTTTTTGCCGGCGGGGCTTCAAGAAGTTCCTTTGCCCGCTTTCTGAAGCCCTCAGAGCTTTGCGTGGCTGCCGGGCCAAGGTCCCAGTCAACCTTCAGCGCCGCACGCGCAGTCTGCGCCTGCCACCAGGTGTCGGCGACGATGGCGATTCCCGGTTCCATGCCGGGTTCCCAAGGTGTGTAAGCGGCAGGGGTGATGCCTCCGGCGATGACCAGGACATGGCGCACGCCCGGGAGCACCTTAATCTGATCGATATTGGCGCTCTTCACTTTCCCCGCAAACACGGGAGCCTTTTCAATGGATGCGTACAGCATTCCAGGAAGTTTCACATCGATGCCGTAGAGTGGCTTGCCGGTGACGATTGCAGGCGTGTCTATGCCGGGCAGTGATGTACCGATAATGTGGTAATCCTTGGGATCTTTGAGCTTGACACTGCTGAGCGCGGGCGCGGGCAACGAAGCAGCCTTGGCGGCGAGCTCGCCATAGCCAGCACAGCGCTTTGACCCGGAATGGAGCACCTTGCCCGGTTGCGTGGTGCACTCGGCCTCCGGCACCCCCCAGGTCTGCGCTGCAGCTGTGATCAGCAGCTGCCGCCCGGCTGCGCCCACGCGGCGCATTGGCTCCCAGCCCTCAGGTGTGTTCGCGGAACCTCCGGAAAACTGGGTGCCATATATCTTCTCGTTCAGATCGGCTTGCTTCACGCGAACGTCTTTCCAATCGACATCCAGCTCTTCGGCAATCAGCATGGGCAGCATGTTGCGCATGCCCTGGCCGGACTCTGAGGCGCGGGCCATGATGGTGGTTACGCCATCCGGAGCGATGTGAATAAAGGCTTGTGGGGTAAGGTCGGACTTGGCTGCTTCCTCGCCCGCAGCAAAGGGTAAGCGATAGAAATTCAAGGCCAGGCCGCCACCCGTAAGGGCCGTCAACTGCAGAAACGATCTCCGATTCATGCTCATCTGAATGTCATCCTTTACTCACCGTGGGCAGTTGTGCCCGCACTCGACGTTCCGCCTGCATTAGCCGCATGGTGGATTGCTTCACGGATGCGCGTATATGTTCCGCAGCGGCAGAGGTTCCCACTCATCGCCGCGTCAATCTCGGGGTCCGTAGGCTGGGGCGTTTTCGCGAGCAGCGCCACGGCGGACATAATCTGCCCTGCCTGGCAATAGCCGCACTGGGGCACATCTAACGCCATCCAAGCCAGTTGCACCGGGTGTTGCCCATCTGGTGAGAGCCCTTCAATCGTGGTGATCGTCGCGTCGCCCACCGATCCCACGCTTGTGATACACGAGCGGGTTGCGTCTCCGGCGAGATGTACCGTGCAGGCGCCGCACTGTCCTATGCCGCATCCGTACTTCGGCCCTTTGTAGTTCAATACGTCGCGCAGCACCCATAGTAGAGGCGTGTCCTCAGGTACATCCACCGTCGACTCGACGCCATTTACCTTCAGTTTTATAGGCATGCTGTTTTACCCCCATAGTGGCTTGTGAGAACACCGTGCATACATTCAATGTTAAACCTCGGATTCCTTTTCTATAAACCGGATTATGGAAGAGTAGGAAGTATACGCCCTAAAATCGAAAGGGTGCGGAGCTATCCCAAATGCTCCAGAATCGCCCATAACTGGAAAACCATTAGTCAGAAAATTTGGATTGAGTGTCGGAGATGTAGAAGCCGGATCCACCTGAATCACCGTCCTGTAGATCGAGATTTCCAGTACCCGGCGAACGCATATGAGCGGTTTAACAGGCAGGATTGTGCTTGGGACAATACCCGTGAGGTTTCCCTAGGGGGTCATGAAATGCTTCACCGAGCTCTTCACCCCATCGCTCTCGCCGTTGGCTTGCATCGAGTCAACCGTGTAGTAATACTTTGTTCCAGGTTTCAAGCCTTCCACTCGAACGCGGAACACTGTATAGGGATGTTCTTGATTCAGCCGGATGTGAGACTTCGCCGTCTCGGTCAGGTGCTCAGGATCGGTACCGTAATGCACGAGACCGAAGTGCTCGTCCGAGCCGCCAGGATTGGTGCTGGTCCATCGGATAATGGCCTCGTTGTTTCTGAACAATTCGAGGGCTGGTCCCTCCGTAATCTTCACCGTTGCCGCTCTCTTTGCAGGTGGCAGAATGTCTTTGGGTGTGTAAGGCGACGTCTGGGCGGCAGCTACCCACGATAAGGTCAGGCCAGCCGCCAGAATGAGAAGCACTCTGTTTCGAAAGAGACGTTTCATAGGTTAGACCCAGGAACTGCTCCATGGAGTTTTGTCAGGATTTGTTGTCGAAGCGTATTCGGGGGCGCATGAACATGCCTATCGGTTGCTCATGCGCCCTCATCGTACGGGTTGTGCTCTGCCTTACTTATTGCTGTTTAGCCAACTGTCGTAGCACGGTCGCTGGAATCAGCGTCGAGTTACCCTGAGTGGCGTTCCTGCCGGGCACTCGCCGCTTTCGACCTGCATCCGATACTTATCCCGGGTGTTGTAGAAATGATTGTAGCTGGAATGCGGAATTTCCGGTCGCTGTATTACCTGATGCTGTACATAAGACAGGGCAATGGCAAGTGAGGGCAGAATCGTGAAGGAGCCAAACCAGCAATGCAGCCGCAGCCGTAATGCATAAACAAAGCGCCCACGTAGGAGATTTCTTAGATACCGCTTGTCGGATCGACCGACCCGTTGGCGTACCAGGTTCCCAAACCGTGTCCTATTCGTGTCCTATTAAGGAAAGGTCGGGCCATCCACTCGGCATTGCGAAACCACGGTGACTCCATCGCTGGAGAGAAGAGGAACGGCTAAACCGACCAAGATACCCTCAAATCTCTACTGAGTTCCTTGAGCAGACTAAGTACTCGTTGAACAAGTGGGTCAACATTCCCACGTGACCATAGAGCAAAGGTCTCCAGCGGTTGGATCGAAAAACTCGGAGGACGTAAAACGACACCTTGGGGAACAAAGTTTCTTGCCGAAGATGGAAGGAACGCGAATCCGGCACCGCTCATGGTGAGAGCCACCGCAGTATGGAAATGCTCCACCATTTGATATCTGTTTAACGGCACGTGGTTTTGTAGGAAGGCCATGGCAATCAGTTGATGCAGACTCGGGAATAGATCCTTCGAGGGAATCATAAAGAGTTCGCCCTCAAAATCCTTCAATGCTACAACCCTCTTGCGGGCAGCTTTATGCCCTTTCGGAATGGCCACAACAATGGGCTCACGAACCAGCAACATGCTCTCGATTTGGTCGTAGCTATGGCCTAAATGTCCAATACTGATGTCAAAGGCTCCCGACTGAATTCCTGGGACCTGCAGAGCCTCAGGACCTTCGTTGAGCTCCACATTCACGAAAGGAAGAGTGCTTCTGATCGTGTCAACAAGCCGGGGAAGGATATGGAAGCTCGCAGTCGGGATGAAACCGAGTCGGATCGTTCCTGCCTCGCCGCTCTCCGCATGGAGTGCGGCTGCCGATGCCTGCTGAAGCTTCAATAAGATTTCTCGCGCTGCGGACAAGAAAACCTCGCCTGCGCATGTGATCTCAACATGCCGCTTTGACCGGCGGAGAAGAGAGACGCCCAATTCATCCTCAAGTTGCTTGATTTGGACGCTCAATGAGGGCTGGGAGACATGCATGCGCCTGCTTGCCTGCCGGAAACTTAGGGTTTCGGCAACGGCAACGAAGTATCGCAGGTGCCTTAGTTCCATGGCTGATAGTTCTTAGCTATCAGAGTAACAGGAACAAAGTATCGAGCCCATATCAGGCAGCCAGCGTCTCTTAGCGTGAAAGGTTCGAAGAAAGCGGTTGGAATCCCGGAACAAATGTTCGGGAATGCGCTCAGCGGTGTGAGGTTTCGCAATCACAACAAACGAAATTGTCGCTGAGTTCGCATCCTTTATCGAGGTGATCCGTTTGCGAAAGAGTGCGAAAGGAGAAAGGGTAGATGCATGCCTTGATGAGAAGGTGGGTTTCTAGTTGTCAACTAATTGCTTTCGGAATGGCACTCTCTTGCTATATCTTCGGTGCCTCTGCCCACGCCCAGGACAATTACGAAATTCAGGTTTACGGCGCCGATACTGTGGCTCCCAAAACAACCATGCTTGAGTTGCACAGTAACTTCACTGCGGCTGGCACTAAACCGTTGCCAGGCTCGAAGTACGCGGCCGACGGCATGTACCTTACCAACCACGCCGAACACGAGACCATCGAGATCACTCGAGGCATTACTAACTGGTCCGAAGTCGGGTTTTACATCTTCACCAGCGCCCGCGACGGTGACGGCTGGCAATGGGTCGGCGACCACATCCGTCCCCGTGTTCGCGTTCCTGACAGCTGGCATTGGCCCGTGGGTGTAAGCCTTTCCACCGAGATCGGTTATCAGCGTCCTCATTACTCGACCGACACCTGGACGTGGGAGATCCGTCCTATCGTGGACAAGACAATAGGACGCTGGTACTTCGCCGTAAACCCTGCTTTTGAGCGCTCCTTTCACGGTCGGAGCGTGAATCAGGGCGTCGGATTCTCGCCGAATGCCAAAATTGGTTATGACTTCAACAAGTACATCTCGGGCGGTCTCGAATACTACGCCTCATATGGATCGCTGCACGGCTTCGATTCCTTCCACGATCAGCAGCGGCAGTTCTTCCCGTCCGTCGACCTGAACGTGTCGCCTAACTGGGAGATCAACTTCGGTGTCGGCGTAGGACCGTCTCAGCCACCGATCATCTGATCGTAGAGGGCATTGTGCGCAGACGCTTCGACTGGACGCATCATCGTGCGGGCAGTTCCGAGACCACACAGTGAGAGAAAGGGAGCACCATGAAGAATTTCAATGAGTTGTCGGAACGCGAGATTCTCGCGCTGGCCATTTCTTTGGAAGAAGAGGACGAGCGCGTGTATGCAGACTTCTTCGAAGGGCTGCGCGAGAATTATGCCGGCTCTGCTGCTGTCTTCGACAGCATGCGACATGAGGAGTCGGAGCACCGCCGTCGTCTGATCGAACTCTATCGGCAGAAGTTTGGCGAGCATATACCGCTCATTCGCCGCCAGGACGTGAAAGGATTCGTCCAGCGCACGCCGGTGTGGCTGGTGCGTCCGTTGGGGTTGGACACGGTTCGCAAGCAGGCAAGCGCTATCGAAGTCGAAACGCGCAGGTTCTATGAACGGGCTGCGGCCCGAGCCCAGGATGCCAGCATCCGCCAGCTTCTCGATGATCTCGCGCAGGAGGAGCGCACGCATGAAGATCGCGCCCAGGAGCTAACGGAAGAAAAGCTGCGTCCAGACGTGAAAGAAGATGAGGACAAGGCACGCCGACGGCTGTTTGTGCTGCAAATCGTGCAGCCCGGCCTGGCTGGACTGATGGATGGCTCCGTTTCGACTTTGGCCCCGGTCTTTGCGGCGGCCTTGGCCACGAAGAACAGCTGGGATGCCTTCCTGGTCGGGCTGGCTGCATCGCTGGGAGCAGGCATCAGCATGGGCTTTGCGGAGGCGTTGTCCGATGACGGAAGTCTTACCGGACGCGGACACCCGTGGGTACGCGGGCTAATTTGCGGTGCCATGACAACGCTGGGGGGCATCGGTCACACCCTCCCGTTCCTTGTCCCGGAGTTTCGGATCGCCTTGGGGATTGCAATGGCCGTCGTGCTCGTCGAACTCGGGGTCATCACATGGGTGCGACACCGATTCATGGATACTCCGGTGTTTTCGGCAGCTCTGCAGGTGGGACTCGGCGGAGCGCTTGTGTTCATCACGGGCATCCTTATAGGAAGGTCGTAGAGTGTCGAATCAAGATTATTGTTCGCAAGCTGATAAAACTTCTGATCCAGAGCGTAAGCCGGAACGGGCATAGCTCCTATACAGCCGTCTATGGTTCAGATTTCCTGGCGCAGAGTCTCTTCTTGGCATACAGGTTTACGAATGATGCGGAACGGCAACCTGATTGGCAGCGGTGGCGAGAACAGTCTCGACGGCGCTGACGACAGCGTCGATGTCTTCGTCGTTGGTTTGCCAGTTGCACACGCTGATGCGCATGGCGCGTTGGCCCTGGAATGTGGTGCCGGTGAAGAATGCGGTCCCTTCGGCGCAGATGGCCGTGATGATCTGGTTCGTGAATATGTCATGATCTGCCACGGTGGCAGTGGGCGAAGGGTTCAGGAAGCGGACGAGGCCCTGGTTAATAATGGGCGTGTTGAGTGCCTCGGCATGTGGCAATGCGCCGATACGCGATGTGAGTTGGGTAGCGAAGCGGCAGCAGCGATCGACGAGAGAGGCGATGCCGTTACGGCCCAGCTCGCGGAGTGCGGCGTAGGTGGCGAAGCCGCGGGCGCGGCGCGACATTTCAGGATTGAAGTTGATCGGGTCGCGCGCGTCGGTGCTTGCAACGATGTAGGAGGCGCCTTTCGACATGGCTGCCTGATGCGCTTCGGGATGCGCGATGAAGGCGTATGCGGAGTCGTAGGGGACATTGAGCCACTTGTGGCCGTCGATGGCCCAGGAGTCAGCGAGGTGAGAGCCGTTGAGCAGGTACGCGTAGCTGGGTGAAGCGGCGGCCCAGAGACCGAAGGCTCCGTCGATGTGGACCCAGGTATTGTGGCGCTGAGCGATGGGGATGAGTGTGGCGAAGTCGTCGTAAATACCTTCGTTAACATCCCCTGCTTGAAGGATAACGATGGACGGAATCTCACCTGCCTGTTGCAGAGCTGTTTCGAGAGCTTCGGGCAGTAGCTGGCCTGCGTCGTTGGTAGCAAGGTAGTGGATGTTGGCGGAACCGATGCCGAGCATGCGGGTAGCGCTTACGGATGAGGTGTGGACTTTGCGGCTGGTGAAGACGCGGATGGCAGGAGCGGCGGCCAGGCCTGCTTCTTCGATGTCGATACTGAAGCGAGCGAGGACGTGGTGGCGTGCCGCAGCGAGTGCTGTGAAGTGGGCCATTTGGCAGCCGTTGGTGAACGCGAAGCTGGCCGTAGAGGGGATGTTGAGGATGTCTTTGAGCCAAGCTCCTGCGACCTCTTCGACGATGGCAGCGGCGGGGGAGTGGGCGTAGATGGCGGCGTTCTGGTCCCACGCTGAGGTGAGGAGATCGGCAGCGAGTGCGGATGGAAGGGTGCCACCGATGACCCAGCCGAAGAAGCGGCTGCCGGAGGAGCGATTGAGGCCGTCTTTGCAAGCTTCGATGAGCTCTTCGATGACTGTGGCGGCATCTATGCCGGTGTCTGTCAGCTCGACGCCGAGGGCGGAGCGGAGGTCATCGAGGGTCGCGGTTCCGGCGACGCGGGATTGAGGTCGGGCGATATATTCGAGGGCGTGATCGAACGCTAGTTGGAGGGGATGAGCTCCGGCAATGGTAGTCAGGCGATCAGGCATCTTAGTCACCTCCTTGTTTATTGGTTGTTATCTCATCACGTCGCAAGCGACTGGCGTTCGACGCTTATACTTGCACCAGTCGTTCGAGAACCTAAAGGCGCATAAGTACCACGCCGCCGACAAGCAGCAGCGCCCCTGCCAGACGTAATGGTGTAGCGGGGAGTCGCTCTAGCCCCATAAGTCCGAATTGATCGGACGCCAACGCTCCCAGCATCTGTCCTGCGACGACGAACGCCACCACCGTGCTCGCGCCTAACCGCGGGAGCAGTACGATCGACAGCACAATGTAGACCACACCTAAGCACCCGCCGGTCCACCCCCACCATGGGACCGCGGCCGCGATCGTAAAGGAAGGGCGTGGTGCCCTTTGCACGAAAATGACGACCAACATGGCCACGGTGCCAACGGCATAGCTCGTGAATGCCGCCCAGGACCAGGACGCTAGGCCGGATCGCAGTCTCGCGTTGATCGTGGCCTGCGTGACTGCGCTGACACCAGCAAGCAGGGCCAGGAGAGGCAAGAACGCGAACATAGCCGATTTCCACATCGTTTTTTGAGATTAGGCCCTTGCTGTGATATGAATCAAATGAATTGTTAGACTACATGACATAACTGATGATTATGCATAAAAGAGAACGATGAGGACGCCCTTCTGACGGTGCTCAACCTGAATCAATTGCGTGTGTTTCATGCGGTCGCAACGCTCAAGAGTTTTACGCGCGCAGCGGATGCTGTGCATCTCACGCAGCCAGGCATCAGCAAGCACATCAAGGAACTAGAAGAGTATTACGGGGTACGCCTGTTTGAGAGGCGGGCTCGGTCCATAGCCTTAACCCAAGCGGGAGAAATACTGCTGGCAGCTACGCAGCAGATCACTGTGTGCTTGGAGAAAGCCGAGAGACAGCTCAAAGAGCTTGGTAATGCTCCAAGCAGACTGGCTCTCGCGGCTACATTCACTGTTGGCCTCCACATTTTGCCAAGCCGCTTAGCAGTCTTCCGGCAGCAGCACCCCCAGATTGAGGCAACACTCGATATTTTCCCCGCCAAAATGATCGAAGAGAAGCTCTTGAAGGACTCATTCGATGTGGGTTTGGTAGGACACAAAATCAATAACAGAAGCCTGGTCACGGTCGAATTCTTTTCCGATGAATTGGTGGTGATAGTTCCCCCTCAGCATCCGTGGGCGTCACGAAACCGGAAAGTTCGACCGGAGGAGTTGAGAAAGGAGTCATTCGTCGCTACAGCGACGGATTCAGGAACTCGTCTGGTCGTGGAAGAGCGGCTCCGCCGAAATGGAGTCAAGCTGACCAAAGTGGCAGACTTTGGAAATATGGAAGCGGTGAAAAGAGCTGTCGAAGCCGGATTGGGAGTTTCCGTTCTTTCCCAAAGCGTAATTCAACGTGAGCTGTCGGCTGGGCTCCTTCGCATGCTGCCGGTAGCTGGCCGGGAAATGTACAGGAAGTTCTTTCTTGTCCATCGAAAGGAGCGGTATCTTTCTCCAGCCGCACACGTCTTCATTGAGTCTCTTTCTCTGACACAACGGCAATGAAATTTGAGACTTTCCTGCGAGGTTAACTGCATGACGAAGGGCTTGCCGTCCTTGCTCGGCGCGACTCCGTTCCACACGACATGTTGGCTTGTACGATCGAGAAGCGATCGGCATACGATGGAAGTGGTAATCGGGCTGGCAGAGACTGCTGCCGCTGCACGGCAGAGATCGGGGAAGGGAAGGCGGGGGCTGAGCGAGTGTCTACGAGTGCTTTCTACCGCTTTTCAGCGCTTATGTTCGCCATTGGTGCTCATCAGTTTCAGTGAGTTACATCTAAATGCAGTTCTGTCACGGCAGAGGTCGCGGGTTCGAGCCCCGTCGTCCCCGCCATACATTCCAAGAGATTTACGGAGCGTATGGACCTAAAGTGACAAGGAAATCTAGGTTCGATATGGGTGCAATAAGATTTCTACCGCCCATTTTGAGAGTGTTTTTCATCCTTCATTTCACCCAGATTTGGAACCATCATCTTCACAACCTTGCTCTGTGCTGCCCGCTTGTTCGTGCTCAATGCTTGTGTGTACACATCGAGAGTGATCCTGCTATTCGCGTGCCGTAAGAGCTCCTGGACGGTTTTGACATCCTCTCCGTTCGCGTTCAGTAAAGTTCCGAAGGAATGCCGGAACTCCCGCCCAAAGCGTTGCGATCGTTTGCTCGACCACGAGAGCCTGATCAGGCAAGTCAGGCACAACCTCTTGGATAACAAAGAGCGTGGCGAGGCCAAAGATCGTAAACCACCAGGTGTGGGCTATCACTATGTCATCCCTATTTGGCAATCCTTCATCCTTGGCAACTTCGAAGAAGAGCTGCACGAAACGTCCGAACAAAGGCGCGCCAATGTCGTTGATGTATTGTCCAGCGCGGACGCCGTTTCGGTTCTCAGGCCCGAAGAAGACATTGCGGAACTGCTGTGGATGGGCAATGCAGAATTGAATCAAGCCGCGTGAAGTCGCAAAAAGGTGCTCTTTCGGTGCAAGATGTTTAGCGGTAATCGCGTCGAAGTTCTGAATCATCAGCCCGATCGTCTCGCGGCTCAACTCGGCAAGAATGTATGATTTGTCCGGAAAATGCTGGTAGATCACGGCGTGCGTATAACCGATCTCTTTTGCGATCTCGCGAAGCGTCACGGCTTCGTAACCGCGATCGGCGAACATTTTTCCTGCAGCCGCAAGGATTTCGCCCCGCAACCTCTCCTTGCGCTCTACCCGGCGACTTGGTGATGTGGATGTCACTTCAAAAGCTTAGTCCATTTTGACGATATGTGCGACCAAATGTTAATTTATAACCATAGGTTTTAAACCATAGATTAAGTTGCAACCAATGGTTATCTTGATGCTCTAATAGTCAGATCGCTCATTTGGATGGGCGACCAAATCCGAGGCAAGAGGAGGATCCGATGAAAGTTCTGGTGATTGGAAGTTTGGCCTTCGTTCCCTCATCCGTCGGCCAACCACCTCTCTCATCAAGGCGATCCGATCGGCTGTGTAAGGGGCCTGTAAACGGTTCATGCGACAGATAACTGTGGAAACCCACGGGACTAGCGGAGTGCTAGCTGCGCAACTCACAAGCTCTGTCGTTCGCATCAGAGCATCATCTGCGATCTAAGAAAGGATCGTTTTATGTCAAACTTCCCCACACCGCTTGAAGAAGTCATTCATCACAACGTGATCAAGAACAACAAAACGGGAGGCCCGGTGCTGGAAATCGGGCCTATGCAGTTGCTGTGGAGAGCACTGGGAGAGACACGGGCTATACCTTCTCCATTTATGAGACCACGGTCGTGCCGGGCATGGGTATTCCCCTTCATAAGCACCCCTTTGCAGAATTTTTCTATGTACTGGAAGGCAAGCTGTCAATTGGACACTGGAACAGTCAGGGCGCCGCTGAGTGGGACGTGTACGAAGCCGGCGAGAGCGTGGTGGTGCAGCCTAATGCGCCTCACACGTTCTTCAACAAGAGTGAGCGTCCGTGCCGCATTCTGAGTGTGTCAACTTATCACCACGAGCGAATGATGAAGGATGTGGTGCATCCGGATGGCAAGACAGACTTCCTGCCTGCTCAACTCACCCAGGCCGACTTTGAGAAGTTGACCAAGTCCATGGAAAAGAACCAGACATTCCTCGTCGCCAACCATGCTTAGGATGGGGCGTCTCTTGAATCCACCTTTGAACTCAAGAGATGCACCGCGACGTAAGGACGGGGCTGCACAGATACGGTACCGCATCGTATCTTAGAAAGCCGGCTGGGCCGTATCGCTGCAAGAACAACCAAGAACGACAAGGAGAAAACACCATGTATTTAGTCACGGGCATTACCGGAAATGTTGGCAGCGCCACCGCGCGGCATCTGCTGAAGCAAGGCAAACAGGTGCGAGCACTTGTGCGCGATCGCGAGAAAGCGGCGAAGTGGGCAGACCAAGGCGTGGAGTTGGTGGACGGAGACTGGAACGATACGACAGCCCTGGCGGTGGCGCTCAAAGGTGTTGAGGGCGCGTTTGTTATGTTGCCGGCTGTATGGGCACCCTCGCCTGATTACCGAGAAGCAAAGAGCGTGATTGCGAACTATGTCGAGGCGCTGACCAAGGTAGTGCCCCCGCGGGTGGTAGCGCTCTCGTCGATGGGCGCGAATAGAACAAGCGGGGTAGGGAATGTCACGGCCTTATCACTTTTAGAGCAAGGTTCTCGCAGCCTGCCATCTCCGGTCGCATTTGTGCGCGCAGGCGCCTTTTTCGAAAACTTTCTTTTCGGCTTACAGGCTGCCCAAGGCGGAACACTACCGGTCTTCTACAATCCTACAAACCGGAAATCGACAATGGTCGCGTCAGACGACATCGGCGCAGAGGTGGCAACGCTTCTGACCGGGCCGGCGTGGTCAGGGCATCGTGTCATCGAGCTGGGTTCGATGGTGAGCGCCGATGAAGTGGCCGCACAATTGGGTGAAGTCCTGTCACTCGACGTAAAAGCCTTTGCGGTCCCACGTGCAGGGTGGGCGGAAGCGTTCCAGCAGTTCGGCATCCCGAAGGGCCACACTGGGCCTGCGGAAGAAATGTTTGAGAGCGTAAACGCGGGATGGATGGACCTCGGAATCACGGGTACCGAGCACGTAGCGGGTACGACGTCCGCACGTGATGTGTTCGCGGCCGCACAGAACGTCGTCAAGGCGTAGGTTCGGGGCAAGCAGCACCAGCGCCCTGGAGGGCGGGGACAGCCAGCCGTGGCGGCTTCGTGTTCGACCGGCTGTTCCTGCCTTTGCTGCTCAGCCATGCTTACAAGGTCAAGGACGGTCAGGAAGCCGCGATTGTTCTCTTGCGGTGAATGGTGCAGAAAGCCCTCGTTTAAGAGTTCACTCAAGCCGCGGGTCACGGTCGGTCTCCTACGAATTCCCGCACGCCACGCAGCACATTGAGCAGTGTTGCTAGGTACGCTTCTTCGCCCATCTCGCGGATCATCTTGGCATTGGCTTTGATCCATTGATCCTCGGACACTATCGCCGGCTCGACCAGGCAATCAAGGGGTTCATGAGCATGCGGGCGACGGGGTCTTCAGGCCATTCCTCTTGCGGCATGGCACACCCCGGTCCTTATAATAGCGCGTATGTCAAAGCCTGGTTTCATTGAGCCGAGCCGCAGCAAGTGACAAAACCGTGCAGACTCCTGATGTTATTAAGTTATGATGCGAAGCACACGTTGCCGATCTCGAATTCGGACGCCAGAACGTACAGGATAGGAAACATTAAATGTGGCGGGCGGATCGGAAATTCAGTCAAATTGAGCCAGCCCTGAATCCTCTTCCGAATGATCGCCCGTGCGATTATGAGACTCCTCGCAATCGCCGCGCCATCTCTTTAACCTTGTCCTTGAGTTCATCGGCATTCAGGATTGCCAGCGACGAACGCCGACAATTTTGGACGTAGACGACCAGGTTTGCATCTGTTCCAACCACGCTTGGAAACAGAACACCTTGGATACGGTGCTTTGCCAGAACAGAGACCACCTCCATAGAAACAGAAAGATTATCGAGCGCGAGACAAAATTGTCGCAGATGCCGCGACCTTTAAACGCGGACTTCTTCTGAGATCGACTAAACGGCTCAGGGACACAATAACTGCGAACACGATCCGAGGATATTTCTCAAGGGAGATCTGCGCCTGGCCCCCAAGCCTGAGCTTGCGGGCCAGCACCTCGCCGCTTGCACCGGCATCCGACAAGTAGACAGCCCGAGTACCCAACGGTGCGAAGCGGCCACCATATTTTTTCGCTCCCGCACCACTCAACACTTCGGCTGGATCCATGAACCGGTATTCGCTACGAAAGTACTGACCGGCAAGAGGAGCAGCATTCTTTACCCAGGAGTCAATGACGGAATGCTCGGCTCTGCTTAAGCTCAAACCGGTTGTCCTTCGCGCAATCGCCTGTCTACAGAGACATGGTCGGCCTCAGCCAATTGCGCGGCGCGCTGGTAGACATCATTGAGAAGTTGAACGCTCTTCATGGTGGCTCCCTTTGAATAGCGGAATGATTGCGCAGCAGGTGGCCATCGACCATCCTGATCTCGTCGAGCGCTTGATTTTGTTGGGCACAGGTCCGCGCGGCGGAGAGGGCATGACTTTCACGGAGCTCTCAGCTGAAGAACAAGCAGATCCGGTTGCATTCCTCTGGGAGCATTCTTTTCTCCTTCGCCGACGAACAATCAATGCAATCGCTCCAGCTGAGTTGGGGGCGAAACTCGTGACGTAGATCGAGCCTGCATTTCCCAACATCTTCGGAAAAGTACCAACAGGTTCTAAAGATCCATGATGCCGCGCTTCATCGCAATCGTGACCGCATGAGTGCGATCGTTTGCATCGAGCTTGGATAGGATGCTCTTCAGGTGGTTCTTGACAGTGTGTTCCGAAATGTTGAGATTCGACGCGATGATCTTGTTCGAGCTGCCATTTGCCACTCCATAGAGAACTTCGAGCTCTCGTGCCGTGATCAAGTCGTCGCCAGCGTGTTCGGCCATCACCTCGGCAATTTCGCGGGGAATACGCTTCCGGCCACTGTGAACCAGTCGAATCGTTTCCACGAGTTCGGTGCGAAGCAAATTCTTCAAGAGGTAACCGACGGCTCCCGCCTTGAATGCTCGAAGAGCCTGCATATCGCCTGCCGCCGTCGTGAGGACAATGATTCGCGCTTGAGAAAATTCCTGTCGAATTGCCGCGACGGCCGCGATGCCGTTCACCCTGGGCATGCGTATATCCATCAATGTAATGTCAGGCCGGTGCTTACGAAAGAGTATTAGGGCTTCATCGCCGTCGCTGGCTTCTGCAACGACACGCATATCCGGCTGGGCATTAATCTCTCCGGAAATCCCCGCCATCATCAACGGGTGATCGTCCACGGCCATAACGCGAATGACGGGTGAATCCGCCATAAAAAACGGGGCCCCCAGACGCTGGAGAAGTACACAGGGATATTACTATCAATGCTCCGAAGCGATCCTACCTCGAAAGGGCTATTTCCCCTTACCACCATTGAGATTTGTCCAGCGATGGATTAGCAGCTAACGTTTATGCCTTGCAGAGATTGTTTTCCATGTTTCCCGCCGGTGCGCCGGGAATTGGCCTCCTGATCCTTCGCCTATGCGCTGCCGCGACGCTCGTTCGCAACGCGGTCCTGATCGCGGCGCCTGCGCTTCCGTGGTGGGGAAGTGTTGCCTTGCTCGTTCTTGTCGTTGGACTGTGCATTGGTGTGTTCACCCCGGCCGCCTGCATTGCTTCCATCCTTGCGCAAATCGTATTGCTGATCTGGGCTGCTCATGGAGATCCGTTTGAATTCGTGTTCTCGCTCAGTGTTACATGGGCTCTTCTTTTTCTGGGTCCTGGCGCATTCTCGTTGGATGGCCGAATGTTCGGACGCCGGCGGATTCATCCGTCAAATTCCAGATGAACGGCACATTCCGGCTATACGGCCACGTGCGCACGCTTCGGCGCTACTTTCATCCGGGCAGCTAATTCGTTCGAATCCAGTGGCAGCGGGAAGTCAATCATCAGTGTTATCAGGTGTCGTTACGTATTTCCGGCGTTGCTACAGACTAGAAGTGGTTACTGATCCCAACAGAATCGCTATTGTCTGTCGCTTGGTGATTCCCCCAAACCTTTTGAAACCATGGGGTCGAACTGTCCTTCCTTTTCGATACGTAGGCCAATCGTGCTGGAACTCTGAGTTCCACCTCGGTCCCTGCGCCCAATTGACTCCATACATCGACAACCGTCCCGATTTTCTTGGCCCTTTCCCTCATGTCGGGGAAGCCCCAATGGCCCCTTCGATGTCCTTGCTTTAAGATTTTCGGGTCGATACCCTCCCCGTTGTCGCGGATTCGGAGTCGTACCTGGTTCTGTTCGTAGTGAACTTCTGCTTCGATGTGGCTCGCGCGCGAGTGCCGGAACGCGTTGCTGAGAGCCTCTTTCCCAATTTGTAATAACTCATCGCACACGATGGGATAAAGCGGGCGTAGCGCCCCGTTCACAACGACGTTAAATTGGCAAGGATAAAGCTCTTGAAATTGACGTCCTGCTTCCGCGAGTTCGCTTGACAAGTCTCTCGTAGCCTCGGTGGTGCTGCGGAGACCTAACAGAAGCTCTCGACCCTCTTTCATGACGTCGTCGGACTGCCGAAGCGCATTCTCGAAGATGCCGCGGGCGGGCTCATTGTGTGGCAGTTGGGAAGTTGCCGTGTGAAATCGCAGGAACAGTCCTTGGATGCTCTGGAGCAGAGTATCGTGAAGATCGCGAGCAATTCTTTCTCGCTCCGCCAGTCGCTCGTACATGCGCTCTTGAACCCGGTGGGTTACTTGTTTTAATCGCATTAGATACCCGAGCCACAAAATGCCGATCCCTGCCAGGACGCACAGAGCCTTGAACAGCAACGTCTGCGTGAAGGAAGGGGGTATCGTGAATGTGAACCCAGCGCCGGCTTCATTCCATACGCCATCGTTGTTGCAAGCCACGACGCGGAAACGATACTGCCGGGGAGGGAGGTTCGTGTAGCGCGCCAACCTTTCCTTCACCGGTTCTCGCCAGTCCTCATCGTATCCTTCCAACTTGAACCGAAAACGGACCATTTCCGGATCAGTCAGACTGAGAGCTGTGAAATGGAATTCGAGCGTTTTGGTTTTGGGACGGAGCTTCAATCCGTCGGCGGGGTTGTAACTGCGGTCGTCAGCGACGATGCTTTCGATCAAAACCGGCGGAGGAACCTGGTTTCTCGGCACGTGCTCCGGGTCGAGTCCTGCAATCCCCTCTCTAGTAGAGAACCATATCCTACCGTCCGCGGCACGCACGACCTGAGTGGGTAGTCCACGCAGCCCGTCCCGGGTATTAATCATCATCCCCTGCATGCGATAGGCAGGAGATGTCATCGCGCGGTTCAATTCCTGCGCGCTCACGCGAAGAATTCCTAACGCCCCGGCAATCCAGAAGGTTCCGCTCTTGTCTTCTACAAGCCCTGAGATCAAATTGCCGGGAAGGCCATTGTCCTGCGAGAGTGTTGTAAATCGTGAACCGTCGAAGCGGCTAAGTCCGCCCTGCGAAGCGACCCAGACGTGGCCGCTGTTATCGGAGTTGATAGCGAGAACTGTGCCACCAGGAAGGCCGTCTTCGGCTGCGTATCGCCGGTACGATGAACCATCGAAAACTGCAACAGCTCCGTTCTCGAAGGCCAGCCAAATCTGGCCCTTTGCATCCGGGAAGAGGATCCGACAGCGATAGTTCGGAAGCTGCGACGGCTGACTCAGATCCTCCCACTTGCCGTTTCGAAACCGAAATACCTTATCAATACTTTCTTTAGTCCAAGCGGCAATCCACAGATTACCGGCAAAATCCTTAGCAATGGCTTCAATGTTAGCTCCGTCGACACCGGGAGGTAACGGGAAAGCGGTGAACTTTCCATTGACCCCTCTGGATATCTCGGTGGCTCCGGCAACCCATATCTCGTTGTCGTGCGCCGCGTAGATGCTCAGGATGCCATTAGGCTGGACTCCTCGGCCGGCGGGAATCCGGAAGAGAGAAAATTGCTGTCCGTCAAAACGGCGGACGATGTCGAGAGAAGAGTTGTAGAGCCAGAGGTTTCCTCTCCCGTCGGCAGTAAGTCCAATTTGGTCGACCTGATTGAGGCCCTCGCGCGCTGAAAACGGAAAGACCTTGCTCTCACGAAAGCGATCAAGTCCTCCTGACGTGCCAAACCATACGTTTCCTTCCCGGTCGAGAAAGGTCGTAAAGACCATTCCCCCGGACAGGTCATCACTCGTCCGGAATTCATCCAGGGGCTGATTTTTCGGCTGCGCAAGATTACGAATCCGCCGTAATCCCCCGCCGACCAGTCCGACAAAGACACTTTGATTGCTGTCGAACAGCAGGCATTGAGTCTCGGCCCCCATCGCAATCGTCGTGGGTTTGGCGGCCACTACGGTTCGGCCGCCAAGACGCGTGATCGCCCCATTGCTCGTGTCCGCAATCCATGCTGTTCCATCTGATGCTTGAGCCATACTCCACACCTGGCCGACGGCCAGTCCAGTGGGCGAAAAGTGCCGCGCTCCTGGAGCGAGAGTCAAAACCGTGTTCCTTAACACGTGATTGCGACTGAGGTGAAAATCAAAACCGTCAGTCGCAACCCACAGATACCCCGCCGAATCGACAAGAAGTGCCTGTGCCGCAGGAGCTGGATAGCCCATCTCTCCTCCAGTCCGAATCCAGCGTCCGCTTTCCAGCCGCATGAAGCCATATGTACCGGCAGCCCAGATGCGGCCGTCATGATCTTCCGCGATCGAAACGATAGGGCCATTGGGGAAACCGTTTCCTGGTGGATAATTTCGCAGGTGCCCATCGCGAAGAACACCGATTCCACCCGAGTAATAGCCAATCCAGAGAGAGCCGTCGTGCGACACATGTAGTGCACAAATGGAATCGCTAATGAGACGTTCCCCCGCTTTTGGGCGCCAGGCGGTAAAGCTGATGCCGTCGAACCGATAGAGTCCAGCATGTGTGCCAGTCCACAGATAGCCATCTGGCGTCTGAGCGATCGCTTCAACCGGCCCGGGAATTCCGTCTTTGGCTGTCCAGGCAGTGTGGATGAACTGGGTGATAAGCTTACGCGGATCCAGTCCCCAGACCGGTCGTTCGACCGTGAACACGGTGACAGGCAGGAGCAAACCTGCGATCAACGTTCTGAAGAGACGGTTTCTCACGTGCCCAGATCCAGTGTGACTCGCTCGTGTTTCCGGTGCCGGGTTCGGGCCCGGATGTTGCGGAGTTGGTTGGAAACTCGACCACCTCTAAGCAACATGCGACACACGCGAGATGATAAGGCATGAATTTAATCAGCCTCATGCCTCGAAAGGGCCATAGCCTTGCGACTCCACCGAGTCTTGCGCGCTTTGCAGCATCTGCTTACTGTCGTTCCTAAATATTGGTTTGTGTAGCAATGTGCCTCATTACGGCCCATTTCACGAGGAGAATTGTGATGATCACCAAAATCGAAATCGAACGGTTCAGCGTAATCAGCCTGAAGCCTTTCGCAGAGATTCTGGCTGCAATCAATGCAGGTATTGCCCATCCCAACATGGCTGATTTGTTCTCCTCGATTCAGCGAGCGAAATCTAGTGCAGAGATGGAAGACACACTCCAGAAGACGATTGGACCGTGTGGGCTCATGTTATTTGCCACCTTCGACCAAGGGGCCGTCATTGACAAGGGGGTGGAGCACGGCGCTCGAGGCGTCGTACGTCTGCTGATCGGTAACCCACTGATCATGGCGAGTATGGCAAGGCATGTTCCAGATGCTGGATCGTATGCGCCTGTCACCGTCCTGGTCGATGAACGCGCGGATGGAGTTCATATTTCCTACGACAGAATGTCAAGCTTTCTCGCGCCTTACGGGAATTCCGAAGCATTGAAAATTGCGCTTGATTTAGACGGGAAAATCGAACGGTTGTTAGAGCAGGCGGCGTCCTGAGGAGGCGGATGCCTACACGACGATCATGGCTAGATGGCGCGCTTACGCATAGTACTGACCATAGACCGACCGGACTCGGCGGATAACAGAGCTTCCGGCTCAATCCTAGCTTCCCGAGAGTGATGGATGCACCTTTGCAAATTTCAAAGAATCGATGCTGAATGTCTGCTTCTTCTCATCCTGCTCTTGTGGGATTGGAAAGCTACTTCGCAATGTTCGGCGATCGCAAGCACGCCGGAAGTCGCATCGTCCTGCGCTAGCAGCTTCATTCCTGATGAAAAGGTGGCATCGATTGATCCGCAGCACCAGTACTCGCTGGCGGAGTTGATCGACATTGGTGAACGGAATAACCCGAATACCAGAATCTCGTGGGAGCGCGCGAAACAGCGAGCGAAGGCGCTCGGCATCGAAAAGAGCGAATACTACCCACTTTTAGCTGGGACGGTCTTGTTCGCCGACCAGCGCTCCATCTTGCCGTTCCCGGAGCCATTGGCACCGCGAGGCTACATTACGATTGAGTTGCCCCTCATTGAACCGCAGGTGCAACTGCAATATCTGCTGCTGGATTTTGGCGCTCGCAAGGCCAATGTAGATGCCGCAAAAGCAGAAGCGTTTGCAGCAGGGGCGCAGTTCATCAAGGCCAACCAGGACGTCGCTTACTCCATATCGGCCGACTATTATGCTCTGCTCACCTCACAAGAGCGCCTGCAGGCAGCGAAAGACATCCTCAAGACTGCGCAAATCACACAGGACGCGGCCGAAGCCAGATTGGCTAATGGACGAGGCACAATGCCTGACGTTCTCAATGCAACGGCTGAAACGGCGCAAGCAAGGTTTGATCTCGAAACAGCCGATGGTGACGAGAAGATCGCACGGGTAACTTTAGCAGAGGCGATCGGCGTCGAACCCTCCGCTGACATCTTCATCGATGCCAAAAGGGACACGCCTCTGCCTTCGGCTCTGGCATTGCCGATTGAACAACTGATCTCTCGCGCAATGGCTGACCGTCCAGACCTCCTGGCGCAGATGTTGGAGATTCGCCGCGCGGATGATGAGATCCGCGCGGCGAAGTCAGCCTATTGGCCACGAATTCTATTGTCCGGGAAGGCGGCGCAGACTTCGGGCTGGCCTACCACCGACCAGTCGCAGGGGGCGCTGGGCCACGCGAGTGAGCCAACATGGGCAGCGGCACTCAGTATCGAGTGGACAATCTTCGATGGTGGCGCACGAAAAAATCGCAAAGCTGAAGCGGAGTCTGCAGAGCGCCAAGCAGTCGACGAACTCCGAGACAAACGGGACCAGGCCACGCGCGAGGTGTGGACTGGCTATATCGCGTTTCGTACTGCTTTGAGGCAAGAGGAAGCGGCAGTTGCCTTGCTCAAGGCCTCGGACACATCTTATGCGGCCTCACTGGATGCATACAAATATGGTGTCAAGAATCTTGTGGATGTCGTTACAGCGGAGAAGGAACTAGCCACAGCGCGTCTATCCTCGGTCTCAGCGCGTTCACGACTCTTCACCGAAGCTGTTCGACTTGAATCCGTCACTGGAAGCCTGCTGCGGAACCTTGCTCCAACCACCACAACACAAGATAAGGACGGTAGCAGATGACGCGAAAGCATACGCTGCTGATCGATGGCTTTGTCATCTGCCTGTTGTGCTCCGGATGCAGCCGTGCTCCTTCGGTCAGCATTATCGGTTCATTCTTCCCGGTATGGATGATTTGCCTTGCTATTGGCGTGGTCCTTGCTTTCGTCGAAAGACGGCTTTTGTTGCGCTATGCGCTTGAGGACCAGGTGGGGCCGCTATGGCTGTTTTATCCATGTAGCGTAACTCTCATCGCGTGTATTACCTGGTTGCTTCGATTCCGATAGGACGCTCCTATGAGTGATGATCAAACCCGCAAAAAATTCGGTTGGTGGCTCCGCGTTGTCGTCATCGCTGGAACAGTCGTAGCGTTGCTCGTAGTAGTTGTGGACACGGAGATTCATCCACGAACAGACGATGCGAGCGTCAGAGCAAATTTCATCGCAATCGCCCCGGAGATCGAGGGCCGTTTGGTCAAACTACCCGTCAGGGACAACGCC
This sequence comes from Alloacidobacterium dinghuense, assembly GCF_014274465.1. Lineage (NCBI taxonomy): Bacteria > Pseudomonadati > Acidobacteriota > Terriglobia > Terriglobales > Acidobacteriaceae > Alloacidobacterium > Alloacidobacterium dinghuense. Next base: position 1,397,740 of record NZ_CP060394.1, read on the forward strand.
TTTGTCAGAAAAGGCGATCTGCTTTTTGAGATTGATCCTCGAGACTACGAATATGCCCTCCGGCAAGCGCTCTCAGATCAGGACAATTTGGAACAACGCATTATTGACCTACGAAGAAAGATCGCCGCGCAGGACCGCGCCGTGGACGCCGCGAACGCAACAGTTCGCGTCTCGGTGACGGGAACCAGAACTTCCAGTAGCGCGGTACAGGCCGCCAAGGCGGCAGTTGTGCGCTCGCAGGCAGCAGTGGATGCAGCACATGCTCACCTGGCATATGCCATCAATGATCTTCACCGGCTCGAACCGCTGCTGGAGAAGCGCTATGTCACTGTCGATCAAGTGGACCAGGCAAACACAACCGTTCGCGTTGCAAAAGGCGACTATGAGCAGGCTCAGGCAGCGCTCGCCGAGGCTCAGGCGCAGGAGGCGGAAGCCGAACTTCGACAACAGCAGGCCACTGACCAGGTATTTCAGTCGAGAGCTCAACTCGGGCAGGCTATACATGTAGTCGATACTCTCGACATCCTTGAGTCGCTGCGTCCTGGGTTAGCTGCGAAGGTCGACCGCGCCCGTCTCGACCTTGAAAGGTGCCGGGTAGTTGCGCCATTCGATGCTTATGTCACAAACATGAACATATCCGAAGGGGCCTATGCTCATGTTGGCTCCGCGATGTTCACACTGATCGATGCAAGACGCTGGTGGGTCATTGCTAACTATCGAGAAGGCAAATTCCGGCATATCCATGTCGGCTCAAAGGTTGACGTATATCTCATGGGTCATCCTGAGCGGAAATTCGAAGGCGTTGTTCAAAGTGCTGGCTACGGCGTCTTCCCAGAGGACGGAAACGTCTCGGACGGCCTCCCCAACATTGAGAGGACTCTCAATTGGGTGCACCTCTCGACACGCTTTCCAGTTCGTATCCTCATTCAGAATCCGGACCCCGCACTGTTTCGAATAGGCGCAACCGCGGTGACCATCGTGAGGTGAAGAATGCCGCTCAGTGCGACGCAATCCAAAACCCGATCATGGCTGCAATATTTGACACAGGATCTGCAGCCAACTCCTGGGCGGCTTGACGGCTCTCTGCGGATTACTTTGACCTCCGTCCTCGTGCTCATCACGATGATGGTTCTCCAAATGCCGTTTGTTGCTTACGCTCTGTACGTCATTTTCATGGTTGGCCGCGACAGCCCAGCCGTCACCTTACGCACTGGTTTTGCACTGTTATGCGCGGTGTCGTGTGCACTCGCGATTTCTCTGGTCGTCGTGATTCTGACCGACAACAATCCAATGGCAAGAGTACTTAGTTTGGCAACCATTACATTCGTCGCCGGCATGATCACCGTGGCAACGAGCATGCCCTCCTTGGGGTCGGGATGGGGGATCATCTTTAGTGTCGGAATCAGTTTCTGGGAGAACCACACCCGAGCAGACACGTTGGTAAAGAATTCCCTGTGGCTGCTGGCAGCATTTGCAACAGGGATTGCAGTTGCAATTGCGGTCGAATATCTGTTGGCCACACGTTCTCCTGTAGACAAACTCTCCGAGCAGCTAGGGATACGCTATCGCGCTCTCGAGACAATGTTCAAAGCATATGCGAGTAACTCTTCAGAACAGCAACGTCGGAGTGCGGCGGAACACGTTTCCCGATTGGCCGGGGCGGGTCACGCAGGAATGTTTCAACTCTATAGCCAACTAGCCGATCGCGATCTTAATAGGGGCAGTCTTCCAATGGGAGTGCACGCCCACATTACGATGCTTGCAGAACTATTGGACAGCTCCGCGGCGTTCGGTCTTCAGATAGACGTTGTAGATATCGAGATCCGATCTCGTTGTGAGGTCATCGCAAGACAGTGCAGTGAGCTTGCGAGTAAATTCAGGACCGATCCGGCACTGAATCTTAACCTCAGGAATTCAACAGCCTTCGCACATCTCGAGCGAGTTGAGATCATCATCCAATCGATCGGAACAATGTCCTCAGCCGCTGACGAGATGCGCCCTAATCTTGTAGCGCTTCCGTCCAAACAGGTTCCGTTGCTCATTTCTGGCGCAATCTCGAAGAGAGAGAATGTAGCTTTTGCACTCAAAGTCAGCCTCTGTGCGACGATTTGTTACATCCTGTACCACGCAATCGATTGGCCCGGTATCTCAACCTGCGTCATCACGGTTATGGTTGCAGGTTTGAGCCACAGCGGAGCTATGAAGCAGAAGCTGGCTCTCAGACTTCTTGGCGCAACTATAGGTGGCCTTGTCCTCGGTATAGGCGCAGAAGTTTTCTTGTTTCCATTTATGGACTCCATCACAGCATTGGTCGTCGTGATCGGCGCGATCGCCTTTCTATGCGCCTGGGTCGCAGGAGGGCCACGATTTAATTATGTTGGGTTACAGATGGCTTTTGCCTTCTACTTAACATCTCTTGAAGGATTCAGTGCGCCCACAGAGTTGTCACCTGCTCGTGATCGCTTTGTTGGAATATTGCTGGGTGTGGTCGTGATGTGGTTTGTCCTCGACCAGATTTGGCCGGTTCGTACGGTCACGGTGATGCGTCGTGTCGTTGTATCGGTTCTGAAAGATGCTTCGCGAGTAGTTGCGCTTATGGATGACAAGTTGTCCCTTCCAGATTACATGAGAGAGTCGGACGTCTTGAGGGATCGGCTTGGGAAACAGCTCTCCACGGTCCGGATGCTGAACGAGGCAACGCAATACGAACTCGGCGTGGAACATGAGAAACACATGCGCATGGGCGATACGTTTATGCGGATGTCAATGACCACTGTGGCGTTGATCTGGAATCAAGCGTCCCTTTTACATAAGGAGGCGCAGAGCGAGTTCTTGACTCAGCCCGCCCTCATCAGGCTCCGCCAGACAATTGCTGAGCGCCTATCTGCTATGGCTGACGCACTGGAAGAGCACGACTGTCTCCCGACAGGAGACGCTGCCGGCCCACTCGATGTGGCGCTGAGTGCAGGTGACGTCGACTCCGAATATTCCAGGAACACAATTGCTCGATACAACGAACTGCACGCAGTGGCGCTGTCTCTCGACCCGACCGGATGAGTGACTATCTCTCAGGGAAGCGGCGAGATAGAGGTCTTCCGGAGGGACTCTGCGCAACCGAGGTGTTTTAGCCCACGAATGCCAGCGAAGTACCTGACGTACTTGCATGAGGCTCGGGTCTAAGGGAGGTTGGACCGGTCGCTGATCCGATCGCGTAGCTGTCGGCGTGCACGCAGGATCCTGCTCTTGACCGCTGCGACACTAATGCCTAGCTCGTTGGCGGTCTCTCTAGTTGTGTATTCTTGCAGATGCCTTAGAACCATCACCGAGCGAAATGATGTGGGCAATCTCGAAAGCGCTTCGCGTAGATTTTCGGCGACCTCGGAGTCCGCGTAGTTTTGCTCTGGATTCGGTCGCCATTCCGGCATGTCATATCTGGTCGGGTCAGTGTCTGTCATCATCGAGTGATCAAGCGACACGTGGTGATATCGTCGGCGCCGGAGGCACATCAGAGCCTGATTTAGCGCAATCCTCGTGAGCCAAGAGATGAACTTTGAATTCTCCTTGAATTCAGACAGACCACGATATGCCCGCAGAAATGTTTCCTGCACCTGGTCTTCAGTATCCTCACGGTTTTTGGTAACCGCAAAAATGGCCCTATACACCTTCTGTTTATGCTGCAACACCAGCAGCTCGAAAGCTTGTACGTCTCCAGTCTTTGCCAATTTGACCAGCGGCGTGTCGGGGTCTGCATAACTGCCCTCGATGCGATCCCGAGTGCGACGATATCGTTTCCAATCCGTAATCATATTGATTGTCCTTCTCCGCTCACAATGTTGCCTTAGCAGACCACGAACCTCTCGATCAGTCGGCGGAGAATAAAATTGTCGCTGACCGTTCTCATGTGCACCAAACGGGAGAGGAAGAATCTCTAGTAGGCACGTACGTGAAGTCAGTCAAGGCTCGCGGGCTTGACATATTCTCAGGGAAAGGTAGAGCGGATTTGCAGAGGACGTAAGACCAAATCGAGCGAAAACAATTTAGCTCGTTAGGGTCAGATTGCATGTGGAAACAACAAGGCAAAACGGATGGTTGAGACCCGTAGAGCATTGAAAACAGTTCGTCTCATTGTGATGTCCACTGTACGGAATTCTTAGAGCCACTATCGGCACGGTAAAGTCGCCGCCATCTGTAGCCTTTGCCCATTCCATTCAATGGTGCCAACGGTCCAGTCTTCGATTAACAGCTTTCTAAGCGACGCCCCACAACCTTGATATGTTTCGCGTTTAGAAAACGGTCGCCGAGTGGCTCTCACCTTGAAGATCTGACTGAGTTTCTTCACGATTAAAACCTGTCCAGATCGTCACCTGTGTTAATGCCTCCTGGCTCGAAGGGGCCACTTCGTTTTCGCTCGATTTGGTCTTACACCCATGAAGAGTCACCTGTAGTGTTGCTGTGAACACTTGATGTAACAGTACTCAAGGTTCGTCAGTTGTGTAGAAATGGGCGACGAAAGATCTAGCATTCGAGACTCACAACGGCAAAAACGAAACGCGCCGAAACTGTGACATTGTTGGCAACGTGTTAACCCGTTAGCTGGAAGCCACGAGCACCGAATCCGACTTGATTTCTTCCCGCCTTTAAAAGGCAACCACTTGCGGAGCAGTGACCGCCAGCATCCGCTGGTGTCAGAAATGCTCTTCTTGGAAGTCACAGGAAGGCAATGTGCCTCAAGTCCACACAGGAAGTAAAGTCGTGCCGGCTCGTGAGCGGTGGGCCACGCAAGGTCTTGACCTGAGAACGGTGAGCGCCTGTGCCGTCCTGCTTTTCCTTTCCGTTCAATCTGTTGTCGCCCAAAGGCAAACGACGGAGAGAAGACGGTCTGGGAGGCTGGAGGGAACAGTCTCGGAGGCCAGGTCAGCGGGCAAGTTGTACCTCGCAGGAGCAAGAGTGCAAGCGCTCGGTCCCATCACGATGGAAACAAAGACAAACGGGGAGGGCGCTTTTGTTTTTGACGAGTTACCTCCGGGGACTTACAAGCTAACCGCCAGCGCCCAGGGCATGGATGGCGAGCAGACCGTGACTCTCACGAGCAATCAGGTCGTGCGGGTTCTGCTGCTACTCAAGCCAGCAAGAGTCACAACGACAATCGACGTTTCGACCGCAGACACAGCAAAGAAAACTCCCTCTCCCGTCCAGACCATCGGAGAAAAGACTTTGACTTACGCCCCTAATGTCAACGAGCGCATGGAAACGCTTCTGCCGCTGGTCCCAGGCGTGGTGCGCGGACCTGACGGCCATATCAATTTGAAGGGTGCTCGTAACACCCAGAGCGGTGCGCTGGTGAACAGCGCGAATGTCACCGATCCGGTGACCGGAAGTCCCGCGATCAATCTTCCGATTGACGTCGTGGAGTCGGTGCAGGTCGTGTCAAATCCTTACGACCCGGAATACGGAAGGTTCACAGGTGCGGTATCGAGCGTCGAGACAAAGACGGGAAGTTATGAAAAACGTCACTTCTCCATTCAGAACATTCTGCCACGCTGGCGGGACAGGGACGGCAGCATTGTCGGCATCGGCGCCGCTACGCCGCGGATGACGCTATCCGGCCCACTGATCAAAGACAAGCTTTCATTGATTCAATCGTTCGAGTACCGGTTCGTTCGCACCCCGGTCAACAGCCTGCCTCCGTTGCAGAGGGATACGACACAGGAGAGCGTCGACACCTACTCTCAGGTGGATCTGAAGATAAGCCCGCAACAAACAGCGACGATGTCGCTGGCTGTTTATCCGCAGAAACTGCAGTACATGGGATTGAATACTTTCACGCCGCAGCCGGCGACGGCAGATTTTCATCAACGCGGTTATGAGATCTACGGGCAGCACCGCTACTTGACCGGAGCCGAGAGCGCGCTGATTTCTCAGCTCAGCTACAAGACCTACGACGCTGATGTTACGGCGCAGAATAACGAGCCGTACCAGCTACTTATCGATACTACACGGGGAGGATACTTCAACCGCCAGGAGCGCAATACCTGGCGCCTCGAGGGCCAGGAAACTTATCAACTGGCTCCGCGGCATTTTGTGGGAGAGCATGAACTCAAGGCAGGGTTGAACGCTACTCACTCTTCTTATATTGGTCACCAGGTCTTTCTTCCTGTCGAGTTGATCGGCGGTTCAGGCTCTCCGGTCGAGCAGATTACCTTCACCGCACCGACATCGTATGGCGTTACGCAGAGCGAGACTGCGTGGTTTGCTAGCGATAAGTGGTCTCCTAAAACTCGGCTCACATTTGATCTAGGAGTGCGCTTCGACAGCGACACCGTCACGGGGACGACGCATGCGGCTCCGCGTACGGGCTTCATCGTTCTGTTGACGAAGGACGGAAGGACTCTGCTCAAGGGCGGTGTTGGGATGTTCTACGATCGCGTGCCGCTCATGTTTCCGGCCTTCGAGCGGCTGCCGCAGCGGACAGTGTGGATGTTCGATGCGAGTGGGCAGGCATCCAGCTCAACGCTTTACCTGAACCGCATCGTTGGCGGTCTCCACAATCCGGAGAGCATTGCATGGAGCGCCGCCATCGAGAGGCAGGTGCTTGAGCACCTAGCGATGCGCTTCGAATACGAGCAACGCAATACTACGAAAGACTTTACCGTTTCTCCACTCTCTAGTGGGAATGCTGGGATTATTGCCTTGTCAAATGCCGGACGGGATTTCTATCGGGAGTTCCAGGTTGCGGCGCGCTACAGCTCCGAGCGCATGTCTCTGAACGGCTCGTATGCCCGCTCGCGGGCTTACGGGAACCTTAACGATCCTGCTCTGTTCTTCGGGAACTATCCCCAGGCAGTGATTCAACCGGACGCACGTGCACGCCTGCCTTTCGACGCGCCAAACCGTTTTTTGTTCTGGGCTGATATCGCGGGTCCGAAGAGGTTCACGTTGATTCCGGTCTATGACCTCCACACAGGGTTCCCGTACTCGCCCTGGAATGAGTTTCACGAGTATGCCGGGCCGCGGAATGAAAGGCGGTATCCGAGGTTCTCCTCGATGGACCTGCAGGTGTCGCGTCCATTTTCACTCCATGTCCGGGACAGCAGACGCCTTCAGGTGAGAGTGGGATTTGGCGTCTTCAACGTCTTCAACCATTTCAACCCGCGAGATGTGCAGAACAACGTCGCCAGCAACGAGTTTGGCGAATTCCTCAACGATGCATGGCGTGAATACCGCGGCAAGTTCGTATTCCAGTTCTGATCATGAGACTTCAAATCATTACCGCTTTCTTAGTGCTCGTAGTTACGGCAACCTCTCCGGGTGCGGATGACAACTTTCAACTTCCTAGCGGTGACGTGGTTGCTGCGCGAATGCTGGACCGGGATGCGCAGCGACAAAGCCTAATGGCGGGGTATCACGGCCTGCGCCGCTACATTCTCGACAACGAGCGCATGCACAAGCATGCGGAGATTCTTGTGCGCGTTGGTTGCGACGCGGACGGGGTCAAGCATTTCGAACTCGTGTCTCAGTCGGGTTGGAAGGGTGCATACGGGCACGTTGTAAGCAGGATGCTCGCATCAGAGGAGGAGGCTTCACACCCGGAAATTCGCTTTAAGATCCGCCTCAGCCCTGACAATTACGAGTTTCACGTGTTAAGGAACGGACTGCTGGACGACCGGATGGACTACGTACTCGAGGTCGTCCCCAGACGGCGCGAGGAGCGGTTGTTCGAGGGGCGGATCTGGATCGATGCCCAGGACTACGCAGTTGTCCGCATAGAGGGAGAACCTGCAAGAAACCCATCCTTCTGGATCCGTGATTTGCATTTTGTCCATACATACCAGAAGAGCGGAACCGTATGGTTCCCGGCGACCACAGAGAGTACGACCGAAGTACGCATTTTCGGTACGACGACCCTGAAGATCAACTACTTCGATTACATCTCGAACGCGCAGCCACCCTCTGTGGCTCGAGCAGACATGGGAGGAGGAGAAAAGCAATGAAAGGAACGAAGCATTCAAGCAGTTTGAGAAGACGGGGCGGGAGAAAGATCCACGAATGCCTGATCCTGGCAGCAGGCAATGGGAGTCGAATTGTTTCGCTGTCCGGGGGGTTGCCCAAGCCTCTGGTCAAAGTTAAAGGCCAATCATTGCTGGAGCACGTGATGCTCGCCGCCCGCGATGCAGGTATCGACCGCTTTGTCGTGGTAGTTGGCTACGGCGCTGGGGTTATGCGAGCGTGGTTGGACAACTGGTCGTTGCAGGGCATCTCGATCACGGTTGTGGAGAATCCGGATTACCACAAGGACAATGGCATCTCCGTCCTTAAAGCTCACAGATATTTAGAAGGACCATTCCTGCTGCTGATGGCAGACCATATCTTCGAGCCGGACATGGCACGTGCCCTGCTCCGGCAGCCGCTTATCGAAGGCGATGTGATCCTAGCGGTTGACTCGAAGCTTAATCGCATCTTCGATCTGGACGATGCAACCAAGGTTAGGCGTGAAGGCGGCCACGTCGTGGACATTGGCAAACAAATCACTGCATATGATGGCTACGACACGGGCATGTTCCTGTGCAGTGCGAGAATTTTCGACGCCCTTGAGTCAGCGACGCAAGGTGGAAACTGTTCACTGTCCGACGGCATGCGCTTGCTGGGCAAAACCGGTAGCCTGCGCGCATTCGATATCGGTAAAGCCGCTTGGCAGGATGTCGACACACCCGAGGCACTGGCTCATGCGGAAACCATCCTCGACCGGCAGTTTCGCCACGCGTCCCTCCACGATGTGATTCATCATGCTTAGGCCGAAAGCTCGCGGGGTGGCGACCCTGCACATAGTAACTGCCATTCTCGGCCTTGCGCTCCTGGGTTATCTCGTGCGCAGAGTCGGCCTGGAGGCGCTGATGCAGAGTGTTTCGAACCTGGGATGGGGCCTGCTGCTGATCATAGCCTTAGGCGGACTCTCACATCTTGTAAAGACCTGGGCCTGGAGATTCACTCTCATGGGCTCTGGTAGCAGCGTTTCGTTTGCTCGCCTGTTTCAGCTGCGCCTGGCTTCGGAAGCGGCGGGGCTAGCCGGAGCGCTGGGGCAGTTCTTTGGAGAGGGGTTGCGAATTTCAGCCATCAGCCGGGATATGCCCGTGGACAACTGCGTGGTATCAGTAACTTTTGACCGGACGCTCTTCATGATCACAGGAGGGATGGTGAGCGTGGCCGGCATTTTCGCAGCGCTGTTTATGAAGTCAATGACGCCCACTTTGCGCTTCTACGCAGTGCTGTTTGCGCTCGTTCTGTTGATACTGGTTTGCCTCCCTGCGATTGCCGTCATGAGTCACTGGCCAGTGCTGTCAGCAAGCGCGCGCAGATTGACTGGGATTCCTTACCTACGCACACGCTTAGGACAGGCGCTTCCACTGATTTCTTCAGTCGAGAACAAGCTCTTCAATTTCCATCGCCGCGCAGCGCGGTCGTTCTGGGCCAGCCTCTCTTTGAATCTGCTCTGCCATGCGCTAGCCGTAATGGAGGTGTATCTCATTTTGTGGTTGCTGGGTACGAGGATCGGATTACAGGGTTCATTCGTATTCGAAGCAGTCACGAAACTGGTGAATGCCGTGGGTTCGCTCAATCCGGGCAACATCGGGACTTACGAAGGCGGCAACATCCTTATCGCCAGAATGTTCTCACTCCCCGTTTTCATCGGCTTGAGTGTCGCGGTGGCAAGACGATTACGCGCGATCTTCTGGGCGGGGGCAGGCATCCTGTGCCTGCTCCTGATATCCAGGCGGAATACAACGAAACGAGCTGACGATTACAGGGAGACAGTTGACAATAGTGAATCAACCGGAGCCGCTACCTCAGACACATGTCGATCGATCAACGCAGTTATCTTCGCCGGCAGAACTAAGCTGTCACTTCTCAAGATCGCTGAAATTCCGATTTTGCTCCGCAATATTCTGTCGGCGAGGAGGGCAGGAGCAACACGAGTGATCGTATGCCTAGATCCTGATGCCGCGGCTGAGGCACAGCATCAGTTGATGCAGGTCAGATCTCTTTCCTATGTGGAGTGGCTTGATTTGCCAATCGGCGGAAGGTTACGCCAGTTGCTCCAAGAGTTCACTGCTGAAACTGAAAATAGTCTGCTGCTGGTGGATGGCAACTGTATATATCATCCCGCCGTATTTCGTCAGGCATGCAAATGGGGTCAGGACGGGGCCCTCTCTCTTATCTCCGCCGAAGAATCGATCGGCATGCATGTGCTATCTGCCAGCTTCGCGCACGAAGCAGCGGATCGTTGGCCGCAGGGCATCAGCAGTTTGGATGAACTGTGTTCCTGGATTGCCACAACTGGTTCTATTCAGTATGAGACGGTAGCACAGAATTTATGGCAGCGAGTTGCATCTCCGGAAAAGTGCCTTGCCGGTGAGCGCAAACTCGATCACTGGCTCGTTAAACCTACGGACGGCGTTTTCGCACGCATGAACCGTCGAGTTTCCGTGCCGATTAGCCGGCGAATCATAAAGCTGCCTGTAACGCCGAACGTGGTGACCCTGTTTACGTTGGGTGTCGGCTTCACTGCAGGTATGTATTTTGCTCGAGGCGGGTACTGGAATATGCTAATCGGCGCCATCCTCTCCGTCTGGGCGAGTATTTTCGATGGCTGCGACGGAGAGGTCGCTCGCCTGAAACTCATGGAATCGGATTTTGGGTGTTGGCTTGAGACAATCTGCGATTGGCTGTATTACCTTTTCATCTTTGCCGGAATCGCGATCGGGCTCTCGAAAGCCATTGAGGACGCCACCTTCATTGCTTGGGGAAGTGCTCTTCTCTTCGGCGCTGCCATGACGTTCCTGGTCACGGGACTCGGCCGGCACAGGTATGCGAGCGCGCATCCCGAGCAGTACCTGAAGCTCTGGCAGGCAAGTGTAGAGAGGCGGCGTTCCAATCCAATTCTATATATCGGACGAAATACCGAGTTCATTGTGCGGCGATGCTTTATGCCCTATGCTCTGCTGGCTTTTGCCGCTCTGAACATCATGAAGGTCGCGTTTTTCCTCTTCGTGGTTGGCGCTAACCTGGCGTGGCTTATAGCCCTGTACTCCTATTGGTCGTTTGCGCCGACGGTAAGACCAGAATTGAGGAACACCGCCGAGTTTCCTGGCTCCGGATAGCGCGGTCCACGGGATCTCCAGTTTGGTCGGGCCCGTTTAAGTATTTCCAACAGTTCTAGAAGCGCTCAACAAGTGGTTCGATTAATAGAAAGCCGTAATCTTAAGCGTCGCGATCAACGAAAGACAGACAGGAAGATGTCCATGAACACTCTATTGAAACTTGCAACTGAGGCGCATGGAGGAATAGACCGCTGGAGCCAGCTGAAAACACTGAAGGCTTCTCTCTCGGTCACGGGTGCAATTTGGCATGTTAAGGGCAGACCGGATGTACTGAAAGATATCCGCATCGAACTCCCCATTCACGAGGAACGTCTCATCACACATCTTGTCGGGCAAAATAAACGTTTCGTCTTTGCGCCCCATCAGGTCGTGGTAGAAGACGAACAAGGGCACCTCATCGAGAACCGCGATAATCCGCGCGGTGCGTTTGAAGGGCAGACATATGAAACTCCCTGGGATGATCTCCACGTTGCCTACTTCGACAGCTATGCGCTGTGGACATATCTCACGATTCCATTTCTCTATACCTATTCTGGATTTGTAACGGAGGAACTTCCTCCCTGGCACGAAGGCGGCGAGATTTGGCGGCCGCTGAAAGCGATCTTTCCTGAAAATATCGCCAGCCACACGCGCGAGCAGATCTCGTACTTCGGCAAAGATGGTTTGTTGCGCAGGCACGAGTACGTCGTCGACGTCATGGGTGGGGCTAGAGGATTGAATTACGCATACGACTACCGTCAAGTCGGCGGCATCATGGTGCCTACGACTCGTAGAGTTGTTGCATTCGACGACAGTAAGCGCCCGATTCCAGATCCGGTTCTGGTTGCCATCGACATCGGTGAGATCGCCTTTAGCTAGACCGTGCCTTAAACCAGACGGGCTCTACCAGGACATGGGTGGAAGTAGTCTAGAATCCCGAGCATGAATACAAGCTCCGACAAGGAGATCGAGGCTGGCAGCTTTGCTCACGCACGCTCTTTCTTACTACCGCCGGCTTCGATCCGAATGGTCGACTGGAACATCAACAAGGGCTTGCAGCTGAGCGGCATTCTCGACTTCCTTGCCACGGTTGGAGCGGACATCATTCTTCTGCAGGAGTGCGATGTCAATGCCAGGCGGACACATCGGCTGAACATCCCACGTGAGATAGCCCAGAAGCTCAAAATGAATTACATATTCGGACGCGAATTTCAGGAACTCACCCAGGGATCGAGCAGTTCACCTGCCTACCATGGGCAAGCAACGCTTTCGCGATGGCCATTGTTGAACCCTCGCATTCTTCGGTTTAAAAAACAGTCGGGCTTCTGGCAGCCGCGCTGGTTTCTTCCTGACATCGAACTCCTGCAGGAAAGGACCGGTGGACGTATGGCCCTGGTGACCGAGGCCAATATTGGCGGCCGAATCATGGTGAGTTATAACCTCCATTTGGAGAGTCGCGGTGACTATGGCTTGCGATTTTCCCAGCTGGATGAGTGCCTCAAGGACACTCTTCAATATCAGGTGGAGTCGCCAATTGTGTTGGGAGGCGATTTGAACATGGACGTATCCCGCACCAGCGCGAGTAGCACCCTCAGCCAGGCACAATTCCGGAATGCGTTTTCGAGGCAGTCGAAACACACCACACCGCCTCATTCGTTTTTCGATCACGGACAGACCATCGATTGGGTATTTACGAGGGGCCCGATGACAACCAGCCGTGCGTGTGTTCACAGTTTGGTGACCGCATCGGATCATTATCCACTGTCGCTTCAATTGGCTTTCGTGTGAATCGATGAATCATCCCACCGAAGCAATTCTGCCGGGTGCCTGCCAAAAACACTGACAGGAGCAGTGGACAATCGGCAAGTGTCGCAATTTGCGCCTGCCGCTCTTTACACAGAATGTCCAAAGGGTCACGAAGAGACCTTTTGCATTTCTTTTCACGGCGAGCGTCAACGCTTCTATGTTTTGACCGACACCGCTATGAGCTTCGGGTTTTGCCGTGATAGCGATACTCGGGCCAGCATCTCTCGCGCTCGTGGGAGATTTCGTAGCGAGTTTCCATTTTCAGCGCCCGATGAATGCGAGGATATCTGCTTTGACCGTCCCATGAAGGAAGCAGAAGAAGGCCAACCATACCTCGATTGAGGTACTAAAAAAGTTGCTGGAAGTGGGATGCTTCGTTGGATAGCGATCGCATATGATCACTCCGCAGATACGGAACGCGTATTTGGATCCGATTCTTGAGGGCTACTCCCAAACCACCTTACTTCGCTTGTTTGGGCGCCATTCATTATCGTCGAAGAGTTATCCCGAGTCGCGGAAGGAGGCACTTGCCAATGCATTTCGGCATTCTATGGAGCGGTCGATTGAAGCAGAACTGAACTTACGAGCCGAAGCAGCTACGTATGCGTATTCATGACGACGGCGCTGGAATAGATCCGCGGGTTCACAAAGAGGGTTGCCGGAGCTTTTTTCGGCAATGGATACTCTTTGTCGTCGTGCTCTGCCTCTCAGTGCCCGGTGCATTGGGAGCGTCAGCAGCCGATTCGTCGACTAGCACTCAATACATACGAACTGATTTCACCGTTGATGATGGATTACCGGACAATACCGTCAATGCGATTACCCAAACTGCTAATGGTTTGTTATGGGTGGGAACCGATTCAGGTCTGGCATCTTTCGACGGCCGCACGTTCACGCCAGTTCGGCTCCGAATACCGGGAGCGCTCCCGCCCAGCATCATCAGCTCACTGGTGGAAGGACCCGACGGGGACCTCTGGGTCGGCAGCGACGCTGGCATCATCCGAATCCCCAAACAGGATTTGAATGATCCAAACGTCACGAACGCGACGGCGTTCCGTTTAGGCGAGCACCAGAGTGATGAGGTTGAGGTGCTTTACAGAGCTCGCGATGGAGCAATTTGGGCCGGGACCAGCCACGGTCTCTATCGCTTTGACGGTAACCGATTCTTGTCTGTGAACTCATCCATTTACGTCGGCCGCATCCGGCAGGCCCTGAATGGTCGGCTCATGCTGAACACCGGCAGCGGATTCCTTGAGTACGACGGACGACGCTTCATCAATCATCCAGGATTAGGCGCTCAGTTTGGTGTTCACGATGACCAGATTTTCGACGCATATCAAGCGGCCGATGGTACCGTCTGGTATTGCACCGAGAAAGGCGTTCGCCCTCTTGCCGGGCAAGGTTCTAGGTCTCTTGACCCTTACGAGCCTGCGCATGCATCCGCATATCGTATCTATAGCGATCCGGATGGCGCCCTTTGGGTGAGCACTAATGTCGGAATTTATCGGATCACCGGCAATCATATGTGGACTCCGGTTCCCAACCTGCATGCTCGTGGCTTTTACGCCGGACAGGATAGGGAATTATGGATTGGAACGAACGGGAGTGGTTTGGTACACCTTCGTCCCCGCGCCGTTCAGATGTTCACCAAGACAGATGGTCTGCCAAGTGACATTGCAATGGCAATACTGCCGGCACGCGACGGGCGACTCTGGGTGGGTGAGAACTGCGGCCTCGCAGTATTCGACGGGGATCATTTCAGGACCTTCGATGAGAAGGATGGGCTGACAAATACATGCGTCTGGTCCTTGGCCGAAGATCGCAAACATACACTTTGGATAGGCACTTACGGTGGTGGCTTATTCCAATACAAGAATGGTGTCTTTACTCAATACACCATCGAACAGGGCTTCGCGAGCCGCATTGTATTTCAGATCACGGTCGCCCGAGACGATTCTCTCTGGGTTGCAACGCCTAACGGGGTCAGTCATATTCAAGACGGCAGGATACGTAACTACACTACGACAGAAGGGCTCTCGAGCCCGCGGGTTCTCGCCATCCATCAGGACCGGGCCGGAACGATCTGGGTTGCGACCCAAGCCGGAGTTGACAGGCTTGCTTCCGATCGATTTATGCCCGTAACAGCGACGCCGGCGCTTGATGAGGTGCTCGCGCGCCACTTCGTCGAGGACACACGAGGCAATCTCTATACGACGGATATGCCGGGAGGCATTAGCCAGATCAGGAATGGTCAGCTGACCCCGCTCGACAGCACGCTGGCTCTAATCAACATGGCAGAGAGTCCTGACCACATGCTGTGGTTCAGCGGCCGTAATGGCGTGATTCGGATAGCAGAACGGGAGTTTGCGCGTGCTGGCAGCTCCAATGCTCCGTTGGATTATGAGGTGTTCAACCGGGCAGACGGTCTAAACACCACCGAGGCTAGCGTCGGAACGCCGAATATTGCGCTAACACCCGATGGCAAATTGTGGATTGCTACGGTGAAGGGGTTAGCGATGATCGATACATCGCGCCTGCCTCTCACCGGCCGGCAGCCGAAAATCTTCGTCGACGGAGTGTCAAGTGACGGCAGGACCTATCTTGTTGGCGATGGATTGCTACTTCGCCCTGGCATGCACCATGTGGAGCTGCACTTGGCGGCGATAAACCTCTCCAACCCGCAGAAAATCCGTCTACAGTACCGTATGGAGGGTGTGGATTCCGACTGGCTTGATGGTACCTCGTCTCGCGCGGCCATCTATACAAACATACCGGCCGGTACACACCGGTTGCAGGTTCGTGCCACGGATAGCCTGGGCCACTGGAATGCGCCCGAAGTGGTGTATCAGGTTACTCAGCAGCCGCGTCTCTACGCGAAACCACTCTTCCAGGCGAGTACCGCAGTCGTAGCGGTGCTCCTGCTCGTCCTGGCCTACCTCATTCGAGTTCAATATGTGGTAAGACAGGCGCGCATCATGATCGAGCAGCGCCAGGTGGAAAGAGGGGCCGTTGCCCGGGATCTCCATGATACGTTTCTGCAGAGCGTTCAGGGTCTGATCCTTCGCTTCCACACCGCGACAAAGCAACTTCCTCAGAATCAACCGGCTCGACGAATGTTCGAAGAGGCCCTTAAGCAATCGGATGCCGTGATGACCGAAGGGCGCGAGTTGTTGGTGAATCTACATGCGACAACTTCGAAAGAGAATGACTTGCCAACTGCACTCGTCAACTATGGAGAGGAGATGCAGAAGGGCGGATCCCGCGCTTTCAAAGCGGCCGTAAACGGCAGTATTCGCCCTCTACATCCGATTATCTTCGAAGAGCTATCCCGAATCGGGAAGGAGGCACTCGCCAATGCATTTCGGCATTCCATGGCGCGGTCGATTGAAGCAGAACTGAACTACGAGCCGAGTCAGCTGCGGATACGAATTCGTGACGATGGCGCTGGAATCGATCCGAATGTTCTCAAACAGGGTTGCCGGGATGGCCATATGGGATTACCCAGTATGCGAGAGCGGGCGAAGAACATTGGTGCTCAGCTTGATCTTTGGAGCCGAACTGGAATGGGTACTGAAGTCGAATTGCGGATTTCAGCGAATCTTGCGTACGCCTCAGACCGACCGGCAGGCCTCCCTAGGCTCTGGCAGCGGAGAGGCCGATCGAAACCTGATTGTGACGATGTCTGAAATCAAATTCTGCACCACCCCAACAACATATTCGTAGTCGACTTCTCCTTTTAGGACCAGGTGCGTTGTCCGTTAATGGTCTTCTCTTCAGCAGTAGTCTGATTGGCTCGAAGGAGCTAGTTCGTTTTCACTCGATCTGGTCTTACGCAACTTGAGAGTCACTCTTAATCTTAATGTTGTTAATGAGCACGCGAGCTCCCGATAGCAGGGCTTACATGCTTGCAACAGAAGACCAGATCACCCGCCTCAAGCCGAAGAATGCCGGAGAACAGAGTGAGAGGCCGTAGTGCACCAGTCACGCACGACAATGCGAATGCCTATTGCATAGACAGAGTCCGCTGGAAGGCCAGAAGTCCGACCAGGGGAGGGAGACCATGATATCGGGACCAAATGCAAAAGCATGCACCGTGTGGAGCCGAGCGCAAAGGATCATCTGCGGCGTAGTGGTGCTGGCATTGGGAATTACGGCTGCCGGTCAACAACCAGCCAAGCCTGACCAGTTAGAAGACCAGGTACAGGAACTCAAGCAGGAATACGAGGCTACCACGCAGGCGCTTTCCCTGCGCATTGCGGCTCTCGAACAGCAGCTCGAAAAACAAAGAGAAGCCGCCAGGGAAAACAAGACCGGAACCATTTCCGCGGCAGAACTGGTAGCCGAACAAGCGGCCGGGAAGGTACTGTCGGGAAATTCCAACCAAGTCGGAGCGAAGTTTCAGGGCCAACTCTCCTCAGCGCCGACCTATGACTTCATTCGCGATGCGGACCAGAGAATAACCAAGCTGCAGCAACAGGTCGGAAGCTTTGAATTTCATGGATATTTTCGCTCCGGTTACGGACTGAATAGCGAGGGCGGCCAGATGGTCGCGTTTCAGGCTCCTGGAGCTGAAGCAAAATACCGCCTCGGCAACGAGGCTGAAACCTACGCCGAGCTGATCTTTGTTGATAACTGGTTGAACCCAGATCGCGACTCCGATAAAGCCTGGGCGAAATGCGAGTTCATGATCGAGGCCAACACCTCGAACTCAGCGAACTCCGCGAATTTTCCTGATGGCATCGGCAATGATCAGTTTCGTTTCCGCGAAGCCTTCGTCCAGATGGGCAACGTGATCGAGAATCAGCCCAATGCCAAATTCTGGGCCGGCGAACGTTACTACAGGCGCCAGCACATGGACATCAATGATTTCTACCCCCTGGACGCGAGCGGATACGGCGGGGGAGTGGAGGACCTTGACCTCAAGTTCGGCAAGTTGGCGCTGGCCTTCCTGAATTCCGCGCGGCCGGACATTACCACGCAATACGGCAATCTCGCGAAGAGCACCATCGATGCTCGCGCCTATGACATAAAGGGACCCTTGGGACTTTGGGCCATGTGGTTCGATTACGCCACTTCAAAGGGCGGCACGGCGACCGCGGCAAACATCAGCGTGCCTTCCGGCACCAGGATTCCCACCACCGACGGTTACGCCTTCGGATTCCGGCACCAGAAGCTTGAATGGCATGGCGACGGTTTCCACTCCTTCAGCTTTATGTATGGAACCGGTGCAGCCAGTAACTTCAGCTCCAACGGGTCTGGAGTGGTAATACCGAATCCTTCCCTTTATCTCGATTCAAGCAAGCAGTTCCTCATCACCGAGCAGCTGCTGTATCAGCCGAATGACAGGTTCGCGATCTATCCGCAGTTTCTCTATCAGCGGACGACGGATGGTATTCCCCATCACGAGTGGAACGAGTGGGTGTCGTTCGGAGTCAGACCGGAAGTCTTCTTCACAAAATATCTCTCGCTCGCGGTTGAGGGCGGCTTCGATTACGTAAAGAATCCCAACGTTGCCGGTCAGAACTTTACAAATGTACTCGGCCCGTATGACGGCTGGCTGCGCAAGATTACATTCGCGCCCCAAATCGGGGCAGGCCGAAAGTATTTCAGCAGACCTGTGCTGCGCGCCTTTGTCACTTACGCAAACTGGTCGAATGGGCTTAAGGGCTATGTCGGCGGGGTGCCGTTTCAGAACAGAACCAGCGGTTTGACGTTCGGAGTGCAGTCAGAATCCTGGTGGTAGCTTGTGAGCTGAGCGGTTAGCCGGCTCAAACAAATAACCAAGTACAAAGTGGATGAAGGAACGCGCTCGGAGGCAAAAATGGCATCTCGACCCGTAGCTGCAACTTCTAAAGTAAGCGCCGCGGTAACGCCGAATTATTCAAGGCCCCTGGCGATTGTCGCCAGTCTCTTCTTCATCATGGGATTTCTTACCTGTCTGAATGACATCCTGATTCCCCATTTGAAGTCAATTTTCGATCTCAGTTATGCCCGGGCCATGCTGATTCAATTCGCATTTTTTTCCGCTTATTTCCTCTTTTCGGTGCCATGGACGAAGATCGTAAACAACTTCGGCTATCAGGTCACCATGGTGGTCAGCTTGCTGACGATCGCTCTAGGAGCTTTTCTATTCATTCCCGCTGCATCCAACGCGTCGTACCTCCTATTCCTCGGCGCGCTGTTAGTACTGGCTGGTGGGATCACTGGTCTTCAGGTTTCGGCGAATCCCTATGTTGATCTGCTCGGCAAACCTGAAACGGCGTCGAGCCGGCTGGATCTGGTGCAAGCCTTCAACTCGCTTGGAACCACCATCGCTCCGAAAATCGGAGGCCTTTTGATCCTGAGCGTCGCGCCGCTTGCCGTAGACGAGTTACGCAGGCTTTCGCCAGCTGCTCTTCACTTTTATCGGCTGCAACAGGCCGCCTCGGTCAAGATGCCCTACACGTTTATCGGCATCACGCTTTTGCTGCTGGCCGTTCTGATCGGCTTCTTGAAGCTGCCCAAGGTGGAAACAATAGCCGCGGTTCCCGGCCGGGAGGCGAATGACTCAATCTGGTGGCATCCCAATCTAGTCTTCGGCGCGATCGGGATTTTCGCCTATGTTGGTGCAGAAGTCTCAATCGGAAGCTTTTTGGTCAGCTACCTTGGCTTACCGGAGATTGCAAACCTGTCGGCTAAGACGGCGGCCGGATATGTTTCCTTCTATTGGGGCAGCGCAATGGTTGGTCGCTTTGTAGGTGCGCCGCTTCTCGAACGCTTCAAGCCGGGATATCTGCTGGCGCTTTGTGCTGTAGCGGCGGCGACCTTGGTGATTGCATCAATGGCATTGACCGGCCACATCGCCATGTGGACCATCCTCGCAGTCGGCTTCTTTAACTCCATCATGTTTCCGACCATTTTTAGTCTTGGGGAAGCGGAACTCGGGCCGCTTTCGGGTACCGGATCAGGGCTGCTCAACGTGGCGATCGTCGGCGGCGCGATTATTCCTGTATTGCAAGGCTTGATTGCCGATCACGCTGGACTTCACCACGCTTTTGTTCTGCCGGTGGTTTGCTATCTCTACATCTTGCTTTACGCATTGAAAGGTTCAAAACCGAACAGCGAACGTTGTTTGGTTAGAGCAGGTTGTGTGATTCTCAGCCGCTCGGCAGCACGCGTGAAGTTCAGCTCGTCAGCGAGCATGAGCGCGGCGTTTTGGAAGCGAACATCGATCGTCGGAAGCAAGCTCAAGCCTTCCTAGTTGAAATTCGGCGGCACTGCTTTGGCCGGCGGTCTGCGATGAATCGTCTTTGCTTGCTGTCCTTTTCGCCTTCGAATGACTGCATAAATTGGGCGCTGATTCATGCCGAGACTGTATAAGCATACCCAGCACTATCTCTCTTCGGAGAATCCTTCCTTGTGTTCCTGTTATGTCGCTAAACTCATAATGTTTGGCAAGCCGCATCCGCTAGATTGGAGATTGCGGATACCAGTCACTAACCTGTGAAGCCGCTTCTATTTAATAAGCGGGTCGAAAATGGGAAGAACGGACAGGCAAATCAAGAAAATTCGGCCAAGGAAATTGAAGGGATTTTCCCCCTGAAATTCGAATGGCTCAGCCAATAGTGTCGTTGACTGAGCCGTTTAGGGACTTATATCCGTACGTCACGCATCAACTGGATGGGAATGAGCTGTTCGGGATCAACCGCGCGACGGTTAATTGTCCTGCGATCTGGTTGAAGATCAAGTTCATGGAATTGACCGACTTGCCCGCCGGACAGTTACTCGTTGTGCCGCTCTGGTTGTCATCCGTGTAGAAAGTTGCGGCAGACGAAGCCATTTGGGACATTGTGTAGCAGGGGGATGCGTAACTGGTGCCGGTGTCCGTCGTGCATCCGCTGGACTGCGAGCCGTAAGCCACCGAGTAGACCTTGGTGCCGTGAGAGGTAGCATACTGAGCGGCCAGGACTGCCTGCTGGCATTCGTTGTTGTACGAGGGGTACAGATATGTAGGGTACGCAGCGTTGCTTCCGTTACTTACGGCTACCGTGGTGCTTTGGTTGCCGGTGGCCATCTGGCTCGAACTAGAGGTTGCTGCGCCATCGCTGACGATAATCATCACATTCTGGGAACCCGCATTCGCCGCGAGTGCAGCCTCAGCGGTGAGCGCTGCCTGCGCCGCGTAGATAACGCCAGCGTAATAAGTTCCTTCTCCGGAGGGTCCGGCCATACCAGTGCAACCACTCTTTCCTCCGGCAGCCAATACGATGTCGGAGGCGCTCGTGCCGGTGCTGTTCAGCGACGTCGCAGAATTCGAGGTGCGGTAATCACTCACGAAGCCGTTTGCATCGCCGATACCATAGGAGTCTTCATAGGTCATCGGGGTGGTTGTCGTCGTTGTTTTCCCATTGCTCGTTGTGTATGTCAGGTACGGCATCGTGGTCATCGACGATGCGCCTACCGCAGGGAAGGTGTACACGTGTGGTGTGGCACTTCCGGATCCGCAATCGTATTGGTTCCCAGCTGATGCGGCTGTAAAGTTTGGGAACGAGAAGAGGGCGACACGGTCGAGCGAGTTGGGATAGTTCTGATTTGTGGTGCTGCCACCACAGCCCTTTGCAGCACATGGCGAGAGGTCCTGGAGGAAAGTCTGGACACCGTTCAGGGCGCATTGCAATCTCGACACGTTGCCGCAGTTCGAGTCCTTATTCGAAGTCATTGACTGCGTTGTGTCGACGATAATCGCTACGTTGTACGAAGCGTTCGCCGAGCCCCGCATGAGCGCCGTACCGGTTGCGGACATGTTGATCGTCGAGAAGCCGAAGAGCTTCATAAACGTTGTTGGCACGCTTGCTGTCTGCGTGACCTGGATTGCGTTTGCAGTGTTGGTTCCGACGCCTGTGCTGACACAGGGTACTCCTGCCCCTATCGCCGCTGTTATGCACCCCAACGTGTAGGTCGCGTTTGTGACATTCATATTTGCGTAGTAGTTATTCTGCCCTGACTGCGCGCTGTACGCCTTTGCATTGTTGACCGCCTGATTGACCGTGCTCGTATTCGAGGGAAGTCCCTGGGCTCCTGCTAAGGCTGCAGCGTTCGTCGAATTCACGAGCTGGCGATAGCTGAAATAGGCACGGCCGACGTCGGTCACCATACCGGCAAATCCCAGAAGGGTGACCATCATGAAGGCTATGATCGGGATCATCTGGCCGCGCTGATCTTTGTACGCATGGCGGAAGAAGGACTTGCTTTTCCGGGTCATTGGACAATCTCCGTCATCTGCACTCCAAGGTTGCAACCGGACCAATAGTTGTGTCCGTAAACCTGGAGGCTGCAGGGATACGTGACCGTCATTTGGGCTGGCTGGCCAGCCACCAGATTTCCTGCGGCACCGGTTGTGGTACTGCTGCTGCTGCAACTGGCCGCGCTGAGACCGCTGTACGAACCGCTCGACGGGTACGAAGTTCCGTTCAAGACAAAACTGAATTTGAGGCTCGCCGAGTTAAGGTTCGGAGCAGCGTTGGCAAACGCGCCAGCAGCGTCCTTGCATGGGTCGGTCGTGTTGTTACGATCGATCCCAAGGTATTGCGCACCGGTGCTTACCGCACTTGTCATCGTCAGGTAGTTGCTGATCGCGATTCCGAAGATCGCCATGCCGGTTACGATGAGAAGCAGGACTGGCAGAGAGAGCGCGAACTCAAGTAGCGACTGCCCTTCGTCTTTTTCTGCACGAAGGCGCGCTCGGAGTCGATCAACAAGGAAGCTTGATTGGATATTCACTCCCGAAGACGCAATGTGAGATGTGTTGTTCATGTACACCACAGTCTGAGGGGAGATTTTTCATTGAGTAGTATCTGTTATATTGTTGGTTCCACAAAAGTTCAATCAAACAAGAGTTACATCCTTCGGTGCAACAAGTTATTACTTTCGTAAGAAAGCGGGCGCCGTCTTTGCCTAGCTACGCTTTTGACTATTCGCGATTCTCCAGCACTGAAATCATCAACTTACTAACTGTCGAAGTGGACTTAGACTGCGGCTTTTGGTGATGATGCTTCCGGAGGGTAATTACTTCGCAGGCATTTGTTACTTTGGGTTCTTCATAGCCAAGTTAGCTTGGGATAGTACCCCCCCATCTTCTGCAAATTCCTCATTCTGCAGATACTTAGCCAGTATTTTGGAGAGATTGGCTTCTAAAGTATTGTATTTAATGTGGTTAGGCGTTCTGGTGGTTTGGGGAAGTTGTCCCCCTTCTGGCTGGATCAGTTTGAGAAGCAGCGGAAAGCCCGGGGCTAAAAGCCCCCTTTTGGTTGAGGTCCTAACGCGGGGCTGAAAGCCCCGCTCTTTCACCCCCGCCCTGCTTTCGCAGGACAAACGGTCCAACCCAAGCCTCCGTCAAAAGGGAATCATCACTCCCATTGTTTGCTAAATTCCTCATTCAGCAGGTACTTAGCCAGCATTGAGGAGTGATTGGTTTCTAAATTATTCTATTTAATGCCGTTAGGCTCTCTCGGGTGAGCGGTAAGACTAGTTCTCCCCGGTTCTCGGCGGGTTGAAGTTTGCGGTTTCCCACCCTATCGCAAACTACGCGATAGGATGGGGCACCCTTTTTTCGTGCTGTCCGATTGTCTTGGGGAAGGTGGCCCCCCATTTTCTGTTAAATTCTTCATTCAGCAGGTACTTAGCCCACATTGAGGGCGAGATCTCCCGCTAAATTATTCTATTTAATGTGGTTAGGCCGTTGCGGGCTGTTGGGTTAGCGGTTCTGTAGCCGTGAATTTCTGCCGTCTATTTCCACTTTAGCATTTTCGGGCATAATTCCCCGCAGATGTGCTGATGGACTAAGTATTTTAGAATCAGATGCCTAGATTGGTTTAGGGCCGAGCGGGGTCTTGACAACTTTTTCACGCGAGGATTTCCTTGGGTCGTAGAAAACGATCCGGTATCCCGTCCTTTGCGATGGCGTTGTGCAAAGGATGAGTATTCGGCACAGCAAAGAGACATTAGCGCAGGGTTATATCGCGGAGGAGCATGCTGCTTACCACGCGCGCATTCTCCACGCGCTTGTCGATAACCTTCTGCTCGGCGCTTTTGTCGCCATACTGCTTCATGCGGAGGTCATAGACTTTGTCTGCGAGACCATCCAGGGCGGCCATGTTTTTGTACGTTAACGTAAAGCCGAAGTCCCAGTCGTCAGGGCCGGAAGAAGTGGTGTTCAGGAAGGTGGAATAGCCCTGAATCAGACCGGAGCTTTTTTCCGATTCCCAGATGGGTATGACGTTCTTTTTCACGTCTTCCATGAATGCGTTGAAATGGCCGGGCAATACGTGGATCAACACCACGCGTGTTACCTCTCCCTCGGTGTATGGAACCTGCGCAGGTGCCGTGGATAGAGCCGCGAGTGAGAAACAAAGAACCGCGACTGCGGATAGAATTACCTTCTTCATTGCACTTTCTCCTTGCAAGACCGGAATCTTCGTAGAGAGAAGATTTCGGTCGTTATTTTGCGGGGGCTGAAGTCTATACCCTTCAAGGAGTTCAAGCACAGTTCTGCTTTTGGACTAAGCCTGTGCGCAGGATTTGCGTGGCGGACTTTAGTCCAAAAGCTTAAACAAGCAAATTGAGTTGCTACTTATTCTGAGCGTTCTGAGAGGGTGCGGTTCCGGCTTCGGGGAAAGCGCCTGCGGACAGTTGGGCCTGCTGGAGGATGCGGTATCCATCGCGCGTTCGCACGTGGTACTTCTGCATGTTCTTGCCTACCAGTTTTACCGTGATTGCGCGCCAGCCGCGATTGGGATTGGGTTGCGGGTAGTAGCTGAGGGCGTAGAGATGGGCGAGGTCTTCACGGATGGATGAGAAGGCATCCGTTTCGTCTTTCCAGCTTCTGGCAAAATAGGCTTTTCCGCCGGTGGCCTTGCTCATGCGCTCGAAGACCGCCTCCGAAACCTGATCGGCCTGAGCCTGCTGGGTACTGATCATATAAATGATCGTTCCGGTTGACTGGGCCAACTCTGCGACATCTTCCGGAGGCACTGAACTGGCGTTGTCAGGGCCATTCGAGAAGACGACGATTACTTTTCGTCCCTTCAGCGGAGCCGCATCTTTCACGGTGAGGAGAAGACTGTTGTAGAGAGCAGCATCGTCTCCAGCCACGCTGCTGCGCACTCCGCGCAGGACAGTGGGCCGGTCACCGGTGAGCGGCGCGGCGCGGGAAAGGTCGCGACTATAGGAGTAGAAGGCCAGCTTGCTGACACCATCCAAAGAACGGATGAAATCGGCGATGGCATCCTGGGCAAAGACAAATCCCCGGTACATGTAATTGCTGGTGTCAAAAAGGATAAAGACGTTCGATCCCGCGAAAGCGCTGGATCCGGTGAAGTGAACGTCCGGAGCTTTCGGCGTCACGCTGGAAGAAGCTGGATCAGGCTGGCTTGAATCCGCTATGACTTGTCCGGCGGCGCCGGGCGTCTGCGGCCTTGTCGTGGGTTCGTTGCCTTCTTCGAAGGTAGAGATGGTTTCGGGTATTTTGTCTTCTGTAACCGAGAAGTCTTCTGGACGCAGGCCACTCACGTAGTTTCCTTTGCGGTCCGTGACGGCCACATTCAACTGCACCAGGACAACGTTTACGTGAATGGACGATGAGTCTTCCTGAGCAGCGGTCCAGGCGCCTCTACTTAAAAGAACCCCTGAAAGGACCCAAAAGACCAGGAGGAATATTCTGACCATAACCCTTTGATCGCGTTCTGCTCTCATTGCTCAGCCTCTAATTTTGAGAATCGGGCGTTGCCGCCGACGCTGTTGTAACGATCTTGCCTTGCCGGAATGCATCTCCTGTCTCCTGCATGGCACGCAGTAATGCTGGCCAGTCCTCGAGATCAGTAGCGAAAATCTTTGCCGTCATATAGCGGGTCAACTGGGGCGCAAGCATATTGAGCATGACGGGCGAATATCCCATCTCATCCGCTAGTCGAGCCCAATAGAGATTGCTGGATTCCCATGACTCGCCAAAGAGGCGGCTGGAATACCCTCCAAAGGCTGGAAACGGCTTTACGTTCAGGAATTCGCGAGAGTAGCTGCGGGCCAATGTCGGGTGCGGGACGCCAAAGTCTTTTGAGAGCCGTTCCAAATCAGCGTCCGTCGGATGCTGATGAACGAGCGCATCCAGTTGTTGGCTTGCTGGGCCTATCGAGGCGGCTTCGTCTGGGAATCTTCGGCGAAATTCGGATGCCAGATAGAAGGTATCTGCCGGCATCATGCGGGGAAGCATGGCTGACATGTCGGCAGAATTCTTCATGGCCTGCTCGGTCCATTCCAGCCGTCGCGGTGTCATGCGATCGGAGAGGATGGTGATGACCTTGGCTCTTAGTTGGGGATCTTTGACGGAAGCAGTCAACAGCTCTTCGCCAGCGCGTTGATAGAGCGCGACAGCGTGGAGCTCGCTCGCGCTTATCCCCCACCAACGCGGGAGGGTTGAGCTGACCAAGAGATCCGGCACGGATTCTTTCCAGATCAGTGCCTGGACGTTCTCGGGTGCAATGAAGTCCTCTTCGGTTTCAGCCAGGGCATAGGGAAGGTCAGCCAGGGAACCCAGCAAATATGCGCCACCGCCTGCGGGCGTTCCTACTCCAACCAACTCAGGAGCGCGCCATAGCCGTTCGGCACCCATGATGGTCATTCCGGAGAAGTCATGCGAACGGACAAAGAGGGGATTGTTGTGGAGGATTTGAGCACCGGGCGGCTCATAGTAGGCGTAATTCAGACCTACCAGCGTGTCCCTCAAGAAGGGCGCGAGCTGGCCGCGCGCTGTTTCGAGTTGTGCTGGCGAGCCGGGAGACTTGATCACTTTCGTCAAGTCAGTCTTGATTTGCAGTTCCGCGTGGCGAGCGCTGTATACAGGGGGCGCCCAGTTGACCTTTTCCGAATTGGTAAAGATGGGGCGGGGCAGCTCGAATTCGCGGAGCTCTCCGGCAAGCGCGACCAAGTGCGGAGGCGCCGGCTTTCCGTGTGCCATGTCACTCAAGCCGTCGCTGAGAGCGAAGAGCGTATCGAGAGAGACGAGGCGCTGGTCATCCATGACGGAACGGATGCGCGCAGCGATCTCGCGGCGCATGCGTTGGCCGTCAGCGCTTTGCTGGGGAGGACCTGCCAGCAAGTCGACGACTTCATCTTCCGAGCGGTTGGCGTTGCCGGTGGAGGCGAGGAGCAGCTGGCCCAACGAGCTTCTTGCCGAGTCGAAGAGCTGGGCAGAGGAAGAGACCTTGGCAAAAGGCTCAATCGCACCCTGCCACGACGTATTCAGAGCTGCGTCTGGAATCTCTCCCTGACGTGCGAGGATCTGCCAGAGGCCGATGTTTGCCTGAAAGGCACCCAGGGCATTTCCACGCAAGGACTGATTTGAGATTCCGTCGATTGCGTCCGCAACATTTACGAAGCGGGTAATGGAGGTGTCATTCAGGCCGGGAAATTCGGCGAAGACGAGATACCAGTTACTGAATTGTGAGAATTTGCTGGCCAGCAAGCGCGCAGTTCCATCGGACAAGCGCATTTGTGGAGGCCGTGCAGAGTCCAGCTCGCTGAGCATGAGATAGACCTGGAGCGGTCCGCTATCGGTTTCAATGCGTGAAAGCGAAGTCATCGCCTCCAGCAGTTGCTCAGGATGGTCCCAGCTGTGTGAGCGCTTAGCCCAGTCACGAATAATTCTGTTGTCAGTTTTCTCATTGAAGATTTCTTTCCAGACTTCGAGATTTCCCGGGACGTGCGGCTGGCCATCGGGATCCCAGTCGACGCGTGTGAACAGGACGATCAGGTCGGGAGCTTTGCGAAACACGCTTCGGGTTGGATTTGTTTCAAAGTCGGGCGAGCGGAATGCGCTGTAAAGGTGCACGAGGCGAGGAGATTGCGTCAGGTGTGCCTGCTGTGTCTGGTTGACGCGAGAGAGTGCGTCGAAATAGACCGCCAGCCACCCGCTGTCTTTCGCAAGCAGGTGGGTGACAAAGTCCCCGGGTGAATCGGGACTTGCGCCGACGAGATCCTTCCAGCCATGTTCAGCATTCGCTCCTCCAGGCAGGTTGACATATCCGGAACGGATGCAAATCTGACTGCCATAGAAATCAATAACAGCTGCGTAAGGGAGTAGTTTCCTCAGGCCCGGCGATTGCTGCAGCGATTGCCTGGTTTCAACATCAATTTTGGAAAATGCCCAATAGAGCCGGGCGACAGACGGGTCATTGATAAGCACATCGATCAGACTGCCGGAAGCCCGTTTTTTCCCAAGGCTAGTCCCTACCCATTCGGTTTCGTTGAACATCACCGGAACCTTGGTAGCGGGGAACGGATAGTTAAACGGAGTGCCTTTCTGAAGCGCCTCTTCCAGTGTGGTCAGCGGGAAGCCGGAGTCGATGGTAAGAAAGGCTCTTTCAGGATTTGCAGTGGACAGGAAGACATTTTTCTCGCCGCAATTCTGTCTCAGCCGGTAGCCGAGAATCTGAATTAAGGCGATAGCCTCTTCGCAATTGGTGACGCGAATGTTGCCGTTGTTTGCGTTGGCCAGAGCCTCTAGTTCTCGCGCCTGATGCACGTAGCGGTCAAGCAGCAAGAGGAATTCAGTCTCTCGGCCTCCCTCGTAGCCCTGCAAGTAGGAGTTACGGGACAGCAGCGGCAGCACATCTTCAGGCGCGACCTTTTGGCTGATGCCTGCCATGCGAAGAAATGACCGCAATGGTCCCGGGACCGTGACGTAATTGATAGGAGGAGCCGCTGGTGTTCCACCAGGGTCGCTATCGGCTGACGAGACAGCCGTTTGTTGAGGATTACCAGCGTAGGCGGTTGCGCAATAAGTTGTGCACGACAGACCCAGGATGAAAACAGCGAACCAACGAAGAGGAGCCCCCATGACTGAATACCCCTTCAGAACCTTCGAGATTCGCGGCAACCACTTCCAGGAAAACGCAACACTTGCATTTCACATGCGAAGTGATAAACGGAACAAGCTTAGGACCACAAATGAATCACAACTCGAAGCTAAGTCACGTTTGGCGCCGTTATCTCCCGATTCTCACTATCGTCGGACAAGATATACCATTGATCACCGGAGTCCAAGGCTTTTCATCGCTTCTTATAAAGAAGACTTTGATGTTTGATCAATTTGCATCTCCTCCATCGAATAGGGCCTCGCAACAAGTTGCCGAGGAATGAGTTAGGGTGGCTTCGGAGAAATCACCGGGTCAGCGAATTCTTTTTGTCAGAATCGTTGCGAAGCCGATTGCAAATGACATGACTGCGGCGTATAGTTCTGGCGCAAGTGGCGGTCTTCTACGTTTGGCAGTGCGAGCGAACGTGTGGAAAGATCTATGTGTTTCTTTTCAGCCAGCGCCGCGTTTCAAAGCCCGACAAGCGACATCTGTGTCCGGCGCCTAACTTGCTTCTACCTTATCGAGGCCACCTCAATTGTTTGTTGCGTATAGGGAGTCAGCCATGAAAGTGTGCGATCCTGTTTCGCTTATTTTGCGCAAAAAGGGTGGGACCGTTTGGTCTGTACCCGCGAAAACCACGGTCTATGCCGCGATAGAGTTGATGGCAGAAAGGGAGGTGGGCGCCCTTCTGGTGGTGGACGAAGGCCACCTGCACGGCATCATCACTGAGCGCGATTACGCGCGCAAGGTAGTCCTTATGGGACGCTCATCGAAAGAGACGCCGGTAAGCGAAATCCTGTCGGAGCCACTGCTTACGATTGCGCCGGATTGCTCTGTTGATGAGGCGATGCGGTTGATCACTACGCACCGTATCCGGCATCTTCCTGTAGTACAGGACGGGAAACTGGTGGGATTGATTTCCATCGGCGACCTGGTGCAATGGATCGCGTTCGCACAAGATCAGACGATTGAGGATCTCTCGCACTACATCGAGGGAAAATATCCCTGCTAGGGCAGGCTTCTATCCCAGAGTGCGAGCGGCGGAGACGATCGCATTCCATAGCGGCGCGGGATAAAGGCCAAGCAGGAAGATCAAACCTGTCAGAACGGCAAGCGCTACGGTTGCTGGTACGGGCATTGTCGTCCGCTGTGGGATGATTTGGCTGGTTTTTGCATACATGGCCGCGAGGATGCGCAGATAGTAGAACAAACCAATGGTGCTGCTCACGATGAGGGTGAACAGAAGGACCCATCGTGACTGCGATGCGCCTGCGGCGATGACGTAAAACTTGCCGAGGAAGCCGGCGGTGAGTGGAATTCCTGCAAGCGAGAGAAGCATGGCGGTGAACGCTGCCGCGAGGATTGGTCTGCGCCAGAAGAGTCCGCGGTAATCGTCGATCGATGCCGCTTCACCTTCAGGGCCGGAGAGAATGGTCATTACGCCGAAGGCCCCGAGAATGGTGGTGAAGTAAGCGGCTAAATAATAAGTGGCCGCGGGTGCGCCGAGGGTTCCGCCGGCGATGAGGGCGACGAGCGCGTAACCCATGTGGGCAATCGATGAATACGCGAGGATTCGCTTGATGTTGGTCTGCGTAAGCGCGAGTAGATTGCCGGTCAGCATTGAGGCTATGGCGATGATGGAAAGTACCACTCCCACTGTTCCTGCCAGTCCGGTGTTTTGCAGATGAAGCCAGCGCAGGATTAGTGCGAACATTCCGCCCTTCGATACCGTCGCGATGAAGGCTGTAACGGGTAGCGGAGCGCCTTCATATACATCAGGTGTCCAGAGGTGGAAGGGAACGACTGCCAATTTGAATCCGATACCTGTAAATGCGAGCATCAGGCCTGCGATGAGCGGGAATGTTGCAGTGTGATTCAGCGTTGTAGCTAGTTGACTGAGATCCATCGATCCTGATTCCTCGTAGATCAGCGCGAGACCGAATAACAGCACCGATGATGAAGATGCGGCGAGGACCAGATACTTGATTCCGGCTTCGATTGAAATGGTTTCGGAGCGGGTGTAGGAAATCAGCGCATAGAGCGAGACGCTCAGCAATTCGAGTCCGAGAAAGAGCGAGATGAAGTGACGGCTGGCTACGAGGACCATTGCACCTGTGGTGGCTAGCAGAATCAGGATGTAGAACTCTTCGCGATGCTCGTGGCGCTGTTCTAGGTAGTTGTAGCTGAGCAGGACGACAAACGCGGCGGCGCATAGAAGCAACGCCATATAGAGAAGGGAATAGGAGTCGAAGATGAGCAGGCGCCCGAGCTGTTGCGGAATGGAGGAAGCTGCAACCAGGAGGCTGAAAAACGATGCACCTAAGCCGATGAGCGTGATCCCAGCTGCGGCCAGATGGTTGCGCTTGACTGCGATGGCGAGCATCACCGCGAGGGCAGTTGCCGACATGAGCATCAGCGGCAATGAAACGGCAAGATGAGCGTTCATGCTTTATCTCCTGACGATCTCCTGTACAGGTGTAGCTTGTTGCGAAGCGGCAGCGAGGCTTGGGCGCACGGCGTTCAGGACTGGCTGCGGATAAAGGCCAAGCCAAATGAGGCAGATCATCATGGGGCCGAGAATTGCCCATTCGCGGAAGTTCAAGTCGGGGAGCTTCCAATGATGTGGATTGGGGCCCTGGAATGCACTCTGACCGAGTCTCAGCCCATAGAGGGTTGCCGCGACAAGACCCAGCGTTGCCAGGACAGTAAGGCTTACGTTGGCGCGATAGGCTCCGAGAAGGACGAGGAATTCACCGACGAAGTCACCTAGTCCGGGGAGTCCCAGCGAGGCCATGGCAAAGACGAGGCCTGCTCCGCTGAGTGATGGCATGGTTTCCCAGAGGCCGCCCATCTGGGTGATTTCTCGCGTGTGCATTCGCTGCTGCAGTAGGCCTGCGAGAATGAAGAGCGCACCCGTGCTGATTCCGTGACTGACCATCTGGACGACTGCGCCTTCGAGGGCGATTTCGTTTCCGGCGAAGATGCCGAGGAGCACGAAGCCCATGTGGCTGACGCTGGTGTAAGCGACCAGGCGCTTCAGATCACTCTGGCCGACGGCGAGCACGGCGCCGTAAAGAATAGCGATGACGCCGATGGTCATCATCAAAGGCGCCATTCTGCGTGATGCGTCGGGGAAGAGCGGCAGGACGAAACGGATCAGCCCGTATGCGCCGGTCTTCAGGAGTAATCCAGCGAGTATGACACTGCCTGCGGTTGGTGCTTCTGTGTGCGCGTCGGGCAGCCATGTGTGCAGGGGGAAGATTGGAAGCTTGACCGCGAATGCAATGAAGAAGCCGAGCATGAGCAGAAGCGCGGTGTTGGGTTGCAGAGCTGTGCCAAGCAACTGCTCGTAGTCAAAGGTGAAAACTCCGGTTATCTGCTGGTGAATGATGGCGAGCGAGATGATCGCGACGAGCATCAACAGGCCGCTCAATTGCGTGAAGAGGAAGAATTTTGTGGCGGCGTAGATGCGTCGTTCGTGGCCCCAGATGCCGATCAGCAGATACATCGGCACCAGCATCAGTTCCCAGAAGAGGTAGAAGAGGAACAAGTCCATGGAGAGAAAAACGCCGGTAATGCCGGCGAGAACCCACAGCAGGTTGAAATGGAAGAAGCCTGCACGGTCCTGTATTTCGGTCCATGAGCAGAGAATGGCCATGATGCCGAGGAAGTAGGTCAGCAACAGCATCACGAGACTGAGTCCGTCGATGGCCAGATGAAGGCGGATGCCAAATTGGGGAATCCACTGCAGATTACACTCTGCGAACCAGCGCTGCGGGGTGGGCGCGGCAGACCATAGTGCGATGGTTACGACGAAGTCTACACAGACGCTCAAAAGGGCGATCCAGCGTGCGGCGGTTGCGTTGCGAGATGCAACCAGCCAGGCTGCGATGCCTCCGGCCATCAGAATGAGGATAAGAATGAATAGCACCATGCCGTCACCTTAAAAAGAATGCGACCGCGAGAATTGCCGCGGTTCCCATGGCGAGTCCTGCTGCATACCAGCGGACGCGTCCGGTCTGCGTGAGGCGCAAGGCTCGATTGCCGAGCATGGCAGCTTGGCCGAGGCCTCGAATCGGCAGGTCTGCCGGGTCTCTTCGGATTTGGCGGGCCACCCACAGGAAAGGACGAACGAGGAGGCGGTCATAGATCCAGTCGAAGCCCCAACCGGCGAACCATAGCTCTTGCAGGAAGCCTGTCATCGGCACGCGTGTTCGTTGTGGTCCGAAAAAGAGATATGCGAGCCCGAGACCGATTGCGAATACGGTGCTGGCGCAGAGGGCGGTGATAGTTTCAGTGATCGGGCCCGGATGAACGATGGCGAGCGGAGGCAGTACGCTGTTGAGAAAATTGGAAAGCGCAGGAACGCCGCCATAGTCGGGTGGAGTGTCTACATATCCCCCCACGATGGACAGAACGCAAAGCGTAATGAGGGCGATGCGAACTGGTGCGCCGCTGTGCGCATGTACATGCGCTTGTTGCCGGCCGTAGAAGGCGAGCGAGATCATACGGAACGTATAAAGCGAGGTGAGCAATGCGCCGGTCATGCCGACGATCCAGAACAGGATGTTTCCGTTTGGCCCTGCCCACGATTGCCAGAGGATGAGGTCTTTGCTGAAGAAGCCCGCAGTGATCAAGGGCAAGCCTGCGAGAGCACACCCGCCGATGATGAAGGAGAAGAAGGCTAGACGCAATTCTTTGCGGAGGCCACCCATCTTGAAAAGATCCTGCTCATGGATTGCATGAATGACGACGCCTGCAGCGAGGAAGAGAAGCGCTTTGAAGAAGGCGTGCGTCATGAAGTGGAACATGGCCGCCGACCACGCGCCGAGGCCGAGGGCGAGAAACATGTAGCCGATCTGGCTGATGGTGGAGTAGGCGAGCACTCGCTTCATGTCGCGTTGCGCAAGCGCGCTGAAGGCGGCAAGCAGCATGGTGGCGGCTCCAATGATGGCGACGGCGAGTTGGACCTCGGGAGCTAAGGTGAAGAGTACGTGGGTGCGCGCGATGAGATAGACGCCGGCGGTGACCATAGTTGCGGCGTGAATGAGCGCGCTGGTGGGAGTAGGTCCGGCCATTGCGTCTGGCAGCCATGTTTGCAGGGGTAACTGCGCGGACTTGCCGACTGCTCCGCCTAAGAGCAGCGCGGCGGATGCAATGGCTGCGCCGGTGCTTATGGGCCATTGATCTGAGGCGCGATGCATCAGTTCCTGAATGTCGAGGGTTCCGAGTTTTGTGAAGAGCAGGAAGAGACCGATGGCGAAGGCGGTGTCGCCGAATCTTGTCACGATGAATGCTTTGCCCGCTGCGCGAACATTTGCAGGGTCCTGATACCAGAAGCCGATGAGCAGGAAGCTGCAGAGTCCGACGCCTTCCCATCCGAGATAGAGCAGCAGCAGATTGTTGGCGAGGATGAGCGTTAGCATGGACGCGACGAAGAGGTTCATGTAGGCGAAGAAGCGCGCGTAGCCCTCGTCGTCGTGCATGTATTCAGCGGAGTAGAGATGAATGAGGAAGCTGACGAAGGTGACGACGAGAAGCATCAGGAGCGAGACGGGATCGAGGTAGAACGCGATCTCGGGTTGAAAGCCGCCGGTACTCATCCATGTCCACAGATGTTGTGTGTAGGCATTGTTGGGCGGCGGTGATGAAAGAAACGAAATGCTGATCAAAATACTTACCACTGCGGCAAGGCCGATGGAGCCTGCTCCCAGGAACGCGACGAGGCGGCGGCTGAACCTGGAGCCGAATAGAGCGAGCACCGCCGCGCTGGTGAAGGGAATCGCTACAACGAGCCAGAGGAAGTGCAGCATATCAGCCTCTCAACTCGCTGGCTGCGTCTACATCCAGTTCGGACTGTTTTCTATGAAAGAGCAGGACAAATGCCAGGCCAATGGCGACTTCTGCGGCAGCCATGGTGAGGATGAAGAGGAACATGATCTGACCGTCGGGTTGTCCCCAGCGAGAGCCAGCCGCGATAAAGGCGAGGCCGCTGGCGTTGAGCATGATCTCAACGCTCATGAGCGTGAAGATGAGATTACGCCGCGTGATCAGTCCTGCCAGCCCCAGCGTGAACAAGATCGCCGCCAGTATCATGGCGTGCTGTATTGGTATCTGCGGCATGTTTTGTTTCCTCCTTTGCGAATGCCTGGCGTCCGAGGTGATAGGCGCCCACCAGGCCCGCCGTCAACAGCAGAGATGCGAGTTCTACCCCAATCCAGAAATTGCCGAATAACGCGATGCCGATTTGTTTGGGCCCGACTGTGGCGGCGCGGGGTGCGCTGCTGGATGTCAGCGTGCAGTAGACCATTTCACCCAGCAGAATGAAGGCCAGCAGAGAGGGCCCGAACCAGTTCATCGGCTTGAGGGAGACGCGTTCGACTTCCATTGCGTGGTCGGCTACGTTGAGCATCATCACCACGAAGACGAAGA
Organism: Alloacidobacterium dinghuense; assembly: GCF_014274465.1. Classification (NCBI taxonomy): domain Bacteria; kingdom Pseudomonadati; phylum Acidobacteriota; class Terriglobia; order Terriglobales; family Acidobacteriaceae; genus Alloacidobacterium; species Alloacidobacterium dinghuense. The sequence goes on from NZ_CP060394.1 coordinate 1,433,000, forward strand.
GCACCATGATGGCGCCTGCGTAGATCATGATTTCGAGCGCGGCGACGAAGGGAGCGCCGAGCGTGTAGAAATCAACGGCGACTGCGAGCAGGGAGACGATCAGGTAAAGCAGCGCGTGCACGGCATGGTGCCGCGTGATCGCTAGGAGCGTGGCGATAATGGCGAGGATGCCGGCGAGATAGAAGAGCATTCCCATGTTGTCCTCTCAGGGCATCAGACTGTGAACGTCTACGGGCGCCGTTTCATGCTCGGCTTGTCCCTTGTCTTTGCCGCCGATCGCTACCCCGGCGACGCGCCAGAAGTTGTAGCCGGGATATTTTCCGGGGCCATTGATCATGAGGTCTTCTTTCTCGTAGACGAGATTCTTGCGTTTGTATTCGCCCATTTCGAAATCGGGCGTGAGCTGAATTGCGTAGGTGGGGCAGGCTTCTTCGCAGAATCCGCAAAAGATGCAGCGCGAAAAATTGATGCGGAAAAACTCGGGGTATCTGCGGCCGGTTTCATCTTCGGTGGCCTGAAGGGAAATGCAATCGACTGGACAAGCTACGGCGCAGAGGTTGCAGGCAACGCAGCGTTCGCCTCCGTCGGGATCACGGCTGAGCACGATGCGGCCGCGGTAGCGCGGGGCAAGGTAGGGTTTTTCATCGGGATACTGGATGGTGACACGACGCGCAAAGGCGTGCCGGAAGACTTCCCACAACGAGCGCACGAGACTGAACATCAGCAGCCTCCTTCTATCTCAGGGCCAATACGACGGCTCCGGTTACCAATAAATTCACCAGCGCCAAGGGCAGTAATATCTTCCAGGCCCAGGACATCAGCTGGTCAAAACGCGGCCTGGGGAGCGCCGCGCGAAAGAGAATGAACATGCAGATGAAGAACATCGTCTTGCCGGCAAACCATAACGGTCCTGGTAGCCATGGTCCGAGCCAGCCGCCGAAATACAACAGCGAAATAGTTGCCGAGATCAGGGTCACGCCGATGTACTCACCCACGAAGAACATGCCGAATTTCATGCCGGAGTATTCGGAGTGAAAGCCGGCGATCAGTTCGTTTTCGGCTTCCGCGAGGTCGAAGGGAAGGCGACGGGTTTCGGCTACTCCTGCGATCAGGAACAGAATGAAGCCAAGGAATTGCGGTACTACGAACCACATCTTGCGCTGGGCTTCGACAATGTCGGTGAGTCGAAATGAGCCTGCGAGAATGACGACTCCCAGCAGCGAGAGACCCATGAAGACTTCATAGCTCAACATTTGCGCCGATGCGCGGATTCCGCCGAGCAGAGAATATTTGTTGTTTGATGCCCAGCCCGCCAGCACCACGCTGTAGACGCCGAGAGAGGACATCGCCAGCAGGTAGAGGATGCCGATGTTGAGGTCAGCTACGACGAAACCGGGGGCAAACGGGATGACTGCGAATGAGAGAAGCGCAGTTGCTACAACAATTGCCGGAGCCATGATGAAGACGGGCTTATCAGCAAATGGAGGCACCCAGTCTTCTTTCGCGAAGAGCTTCAGCGAGTCGGCGAGGATTTGTCCCAGTCCGAATGGACCGACGCGGTTCGGGCCGTAGCGATCCTGCCATAGCGCGAGGAGACGGCGCTCTACCCAGATGAGCCCGGCAGCGAGATTGAGCGCCACACCAAGCACGACGGCGATGACGATCAGGGGGAAGATGTACTGCATCATGCTCCACCCCCTGCGGGTGTTTTGACGTTAGCCGGCGCGAGTGTGGCGAGGGCGGGGGATGGGATGGCGTCGATTGGTACGAGTCCGGCAGGTAAGCCTGCTGTGCCGCGAGGCAAGTCATCGCGCAACAGAACTTCAAGTTCGAGGCTGGCGTTGCCAGCGGTTACTTTGATTTCTTCGCCTGCCTTTACGCCGAGGCCGGACGCGTGGGCAGAGTGCAACGCAACATACGGGCGCGGGACCAGTTGTGCGATGCCGTGTGCATGGCAACTCAATTCTTCGGAGCCAAAGATATGGAAGATCGGGATGAGCAGCGGCGCGTCGGTTTTTGAGATGTACGCTGCTGGAACTGTCGAGAAGTATTTCCAGTCTGGTTGTGGTGATGGTTCGATCAGGCGTACGCCGGGATCGCCGCCGCGGAGGTGTCCTCCGATCTCACTTTGAAACTTATTGACGGATTGGATGGAGTTCCAGCCGGGCGCCCAGAAGAAGGGAAGTAGCGCGGATGGTGCGGGCGCGGGGCCCGACTCCATGGAGAACGCGAGCGCTGAGTCGGGATCGTCGGGTGGTTTTGGTTCATGTACGCTGATGTTCGCGAGCATCGATGTGCGTCCGCTGTAGCGATTGGGTTCGCGGGCTATTTTCCCGCCTGCCTTGCGTGCGGGGGCGACGAGAGGGATTGAGGCGAAGGCCGGCAGCTCGGCGGCCATCACCGTTGTCAGGTCGTCGAATCCTTGCCATTTCGTTTCGGCCTCGATGCCCCCTGTCATCGATCCTTCACGCAGCCATCGCCAGCTTTCTTCTACATCGGAGCTTGGAACAAAGACCTGGAAGAATCGCTGCGCGCGGCCCTCGCTGTTGACGAGGGTTCCGTCGGATTCGGCAAAGGTGCCTGCGGGCAGTACTACTTCGGCTGCTTCTGTGGTTGCGGATTCCGTGTGATCGAGCACAACCAGATGACGTGCGCTTCGCACCAGTGAAGTCACTTCGCTTGCGGGGGCGCGGCGAAAGAGATCGTTCTCAAGAACAATCACGGTGGTTGCCGGTTCGGTGCCCACCGCTTGCATCGCAGCAGACAACGGTCGCGCCTCCATCATCGCGAGGCCAAGGCTGTTGCATTCCGGTGTGGTGAAGCTGAGGCCTGCGGGATGGCCGGTCTTGCATAGAGCCCAGGCAACTTGTGCTGCAGCTTCGATCACGCTTTGACTGCGGCAACTTGTACCGGAGACGACCAGCGGTCGGTTGCTGCTGATTAGAGCGGATGCGATTTGGGCGGCCATGTTCGTTAATTCTTCCGGGAGGGCCGTTACTTCCGGGGCGGTGGGGTCGATCGCATGCGCAACGGCGAAGCCGAGACGCGCGAGATCGTCTGGGGTAGCTCGATAGGTTGCAGTTGCGATGTCGTCGAGCTTCGTAGCGTAAGGCGCGGCGATGAAGAGTGGGCCTTTTGTTTCCTGCACGACTTCTCGCACCGACTGATCGAGCCACTCGGGGATATGAAGATCGGTCGCAAGCTTCATCGGTGCCTGACGTACGGACTGGCGCAGTTTCAGGGCCATGATTGGCGCCACGTTGGTTACGTCTTCGCCGAGGACGAATACCGCATCCGCATGCTCAATGTCATCGAGAGACGGAGACCGCGCTGGGCCCTCGCGCAGAATGCGGAGCATTGTCGATAATAGCTGCGATTCCTGATCTGAGGTTCCGGCGAAGAAGCGGTCGGGCCCGACGAGCGTGCGCAGAGCGAAGTTGCCTTCCAGTGAGGCTCGCGGAGAGCCGACCCCGATTATGTTGCCTTCACGCAGAATCTCACCGAAGCGTTCGAGGGCCTCGTTCTTGGTTGCGCTTTTGCCGTTCACCAGGGGAAAGCGGATTCGCTCGTGGCTCTCGACGAACTCGTAGCCGAAACGTCCGCGGTCGCAGAGGAAGTAGCCATTTACCTCGTGGTTGTAGCGATTGACGGCGCGGCGTAGTGAGCCGTATCGCTCACCGACACTGGTGTTGCAGCCGAGTCCGCAGTGCACGCAGATGGAGGGCGCCATTTGCAGGTCCCATTTGCGCGTGTAGTGCTTCTTGAGTGTGGCGTCGGTAAAGACGCCGGTAGGGCAGACTTCGACCAGATTTCCGCTGAACTCGCTTTCGAGGACGCCGTCTTCGGCGCGCCCGAAGAAGATGTTATCGCGGAGGCGGAATGCGTTCAGATCGTCTCCGCCGGCGTATTCGCGGTAAAAACGAACACAACGCTGGCATTGAATGCAGCGGTTCATCTCGTGATTGACCAGTGGGCCGAGATACTGATTGCGAAATGTTCGCTTGCCGAAGCTGTAAGAGCGCATGCAGTGGCCGGTCATCACCGTCATGTCCTGCAGGTGGCACTCGCCGCCTTCATCGCATACCGGGCAGTCGTGCGGATGGTTTTGCATGAGGCCCTGAATCACGGCAGCGCGAAAGGAGACGGCTTCGGGATCGGCGATGGAGATGCGCGTGCCTTCGGAGGCGGGCGTCATGCAGGCCATGATGAGCTTGCCCGTCGCGTCCTGCTCGTTGCGGAATTGCTTAACCGCGCATTGGCGGCACGCGCCAACGGAGCCCAATGCTGGATGCCAGCAGAAATAGGGGACATTGTAACCGAGCGAAAGGCAGGCGTGGAGCAGGTTCTCTTTCGGGTTGGCCTCTTTCGCTTCGTTATCGATGTAAATGGTCGCCACAGTTTTCTCCACACTTATTTCCAGGGACAACGTTGTTCGTCGACATGCTTTCGGAAATCGTCGCCAAAGTATTTCAAGGCGCTTTGTAAGGGCTCGACTGCGCCGGGGGCAAAGGCGCAGAAGGTGTTTCCAGGAGCGAGGAATTTTGTCTGGAAGGTGAGCGTGTCGAGATCCTGACGGCTGCCTTTACCTTGCTCCATTGCCAGCAGAATTTTTTCTGTCCACGACAGGCCGCTCCAACATGGCGTGCACCAGCCGCAGGATTCCTGCGCGAAGAAGTGCTCGAGGTTCCAGACCATGCCGACGGGGCAGGTCTTGTCGTCGAGCACGACCATGGTTCCGGTGCCGAGACGGCTTCCCGCTTTCTGGACGTTGCCGTAGTCCATGGGTGTGTCGAGGTGTTCTTCGATGAGAAAGTCGGTGGAGGCTCCGCCAGGCAAAAGGCCGCGGAAATGCAGGCCGTCGCGCATGCCTCCGGCGTGGTCTTCGAGGATTTCGCGCATGGGCGTACCCATGGGAAGTTCCCAGAGACCCGGCTTTTTCACCTTTCCGCTGACGCCGTACAGTTTGGTGCCGCCGTCTTCGGTTTTGCTCAGGCCGCGGAACCAGTCGGGACCGTTCTTCACGATGTGGTGAACGTTACAGAGGGTCTCCACATTCTGAACGATGGTTGGCTTGCCGAAGAGGCCGGAGACTTGCGGGAAGGGTGGCTTGGTTCTTGGGTGTGCACGCTTGCCTTCGAGAGCGTTCAGCAGTGCCGTTTCTTCGCCGCAGATGTAGCGGCCTGCGCTGACGTGGAGATGAATTTCGAGATTGTAGCCTGAGCCGAGAATGTTGTGGCCGACGTAATTCTTTGTTTTCGCCTCGGCTAGCGCGCGCTCAAGACGATCATGGGAGCAGACGTACTCGCCACGCAGGAAGATGTAGGCGATGTCGGCTTCGATGGCGTATGCCGCAACGATTACGCCCTCGATCAACTGATGCGGATCGCGCTCCATTAAGGCGCGGTCTTTGAAGGTGCCCGGCTCCATCTCGTCGGCATTCACGACCAGGTATTTCGGATGAGGCGCGTCTTTCCCCATCGGCACGAAGCTCCACTTCATCCCGGTAGGGAAACCCGCGCCACCTCGTCCGCGCAGGCCAGATTTCTTTACGAGTTCGCCGACGTCTGCGGGCGCGATGGTCAGCGCCTTATGCAGGCCTTGATAGCCGCCGGCGCGCTCGTAGTCTTCGAGACTTACCGCTTGCTTGTCGCTGCGAAAATTGCCAGTGAGAGGTTTTTCCATGGTGCGCGCCTAGTCGTACTGCGTCAGTGCTTCTTCGATCCTTTCTTCGTCGAGATCCTCGTACAACTCGTCGTCGATCATCATGGTGGGGGCGTGGTCGCACGCTCCCAGGCAAACTATAGGCAGCAGCGTGAAGCGGCCGTCCGCTGTCGTTCCGCCAAGCGGCGTGCTCAACCTTGCGCAGAGATGGTCACGTACCTTGTCGCTGCCCATCAGCCAGCAGGAGACGCTGTCGCAAATCAACGCGACGTGTTTTCCTACCGGCTTCCGGTGGATGAGGTTGTAGAAGGTTGCTACACCGTCGAGATCAGCCACGGAGACGCCGAGCACTTCGGAGAGATCGCGGAGGCTCTCGTCGGATACCCAGCCACGATGGCGCTGCACGGCCAGCATCGCGTCGATCGAAACGGCCTGCCGGTTCGGGTACTCAGCGATTTTCTCTTCGATCTCCTGGCGTTCTTCCGTGGTCAGCATCGTTTTCGTTTTCCTCCTGCTTTATCGATCGATATCTGCGAGCACGTAATCCAGACTTCCGATAATGGCGAGCAGGTCCGGGATCAAACGTCCTCTGCATAACAGCGGCAGCATCTGCATATGGGCAAACGATGGCGTTCGAATTCGTGTGCGATAGGAGCCGGTGCTTCCGTCGCTGGTGAGGTAGTAGCCGTTATTTCCCTTCGTAGCTTCAATGGGCACCATTGCTTCTCCGGGCGGCATTACCGGGCCCCAACTCACGCCAAGAAAATGGTTGATGAGCGTTTCAATGTCGTGCATGGTGCGCGCCTTGGGCGGTGGCGTGGTAAGAGGATGGTCGGCGTTGCATGGGCCGCCCGGCATCTGATCGACGCATTGCTGGATGATGCGAAGACTCTGGCGAATTTCTTCGATATGAATGATGGCGCGGTCATAGCAGTCGCCTGTATTGGCGATCGGTATGTCGAATTCGAGTTGGTCGTAGCAGGAGTAAGGCTGCTTCTTACGGAAATCCCATTCAAGGCCCGCAGCGCGAAGGTTGGGGCCAGTCATGCCCCACTCGATCGCTTCATCGACGGTGCAGCCTCCGATACCCTTGGTGCGCACCTTGAAGAGGCGGTTGCGCATGACGGTGCGCTCGTATTCGGCCATGCGCGGCGGCATGTAATTCAGGAAGTCGCGAAACATGCCGTCCCATCCGTTGGGCAGGTCTTGCGCTACTCCGCCGATGCGGAACCAGTTGGGGTGCATGCGCGCGCCGCAAATTGCTTCGACGATAGAGAGCGCCTTCTCGCGATCGTTGAACATGAAGAAGACGGGCGACATCTGGCCGACGTCCTGCGCGAAAGTTCCGTACCAGACGAGGTGGTTCATGATGCGGAAGAGTTCTGCCATCATGACGCGAATCATCTGTCCGCGCGGAGGCACGGTGATGCCCGCCAGCTTCTCGACGCTGCTCAGATAGGCAAGGTTGTTCATTACACCGCCAAGGTAGTCGACGCGGTCGGTGTAGGGAATGTAGGTGTGCCACGTCTGGCGCTCGCCCATCTTTTCTGCGCCGCGATGGTGGAAGCCGATCTCTGGTACGCAATCGATAATTTCTTCGCCGTCGAGCTCCAGGATGATGCGCAGAACGCCATGCGTGCCCGGATGTTGCGGGCCGATATTCAGGAAGATGAAGTCAGAGCCTTCGCGCTGGCGGGACATGCCCCACTCTTCCGGATGGAACTGCAATGCTGCCTGCTCGGCGTCCTCTTTTTCAGGAGGCAGTGTGAAGGGGCCCATCTCGGTGGCGCGTGCGGGATGATCTTTGCGCAGAGGATGTCCAACCCACGTGCTCGGCATGAGGATGCGCGTCAGATGGGGATGTCCGTCGAACTTAATGCCGAACATGTCCCACACTTCACGTTCATACCAGTTGGCTGCGGGGAAGACGTCGGTGATGGTAGGGAGAGTAAGGTCGTTCTCTTCGAGGGCGACCTTCAAGCGAACATATTCGTTTCGCCCGAATGAGTAGAGGTGATAGACGGCGGTGAAGTCGCTTGGGGGTTGACCATCGCGGTGTGTGCGGCCGCGTTCGTCGATTGCGGTAACGTCGTAGAAGAGCTTGTAGGGATCGGGTACGCTGTGGCGCAGGGATCGGACGGCTTCGTGGATGTCTTGCTTCGCGATCCAGAATGTCGGGATTTCATCGCGAGCGCTCTGGGGGACAGATGGAACGAGCAACTCGTTCTGCAATCCTTCGTCGGCGACAAGGCTGCGCACCATACAGCACCGCCTATAAAGCTAAACGCTATCGGGAGTCCTGAGCACCGTCAGAGTCTGCCTCTGTGGTTGTTTCATATCGCGCATCGAAGGCATCTCGGCGCGCTCCACTCCCTGCGGCCCCACAACCCAACTCAGAGGCCGCTTTTCCTTACCAATTGCGTCCCGTAACAGCAAAACACCTTCAAGAAATGCATCCGGCCGCGGCGGGCAGCCGGGCACGTAGACATCTACGGGCAGAAACTTGTCCACGCCCTGTACGACGCTGTAGATGTCGAACATGCCACCGGAATTGGCGCACGAGCCCATGGAGATGACCCAGCGGGGCTCCATCATTTGCTCGTAGAGGCGCTGAATGACGGGCGCCATCTTGATGAAGACCGTGCCTGCGATGACCATCAGGTCTGCCTGGCGCGGCGTGCCGCGTATGACTTCGGCGCCGAAGCGAGAGATGTCGTACTTGCTTGTAATGCTTGTAGCCATCTCCACGAAGCAGCAGGAGAGGCCAAAGTTGAATGGCCAGACGGAATTCTTTCGGCCCCACGCCACAAGGTCATCCACACGGGACAGGATGAGAGTGCGACGAATGGCTTCCTCGACGAATCCGTCGGTCTTCTCGGCCTCTGTGGATCCAGGCCGACTGATCGACCAGCCCATAATCACCGTCCGCTATATTTATTTCAACTTCTACTCAACATTCTTGCACTTCTTTGTTTCCAATCAAGCGCGCCGACACGCCACAAATACGCGAGAGTTGCAAGCAGTACCGCAATAAAGAGCGATACCTCTGCGTAACCTTTCCATCCGGTTTCACGAACGGCAATGGCCCATGCGAATAAGAAAACCGCTTCCAGATCAAAGATGACGAAGAACATTGCGACGAGATAAAACTGCGCAGGGAAGCGAACGCGCGCAGAGCCCTCTGACAAGATGCCACCCTCGTAAGGTGAGCCGGTAGCGCGGTCCTGATGACGTTGCCCGAGCACATAAGACAAACCGAGCATGGCTAGAACGAGGAAACCAACGATCGCGGTATAAACTGCCAGCGGCCAAAGGTGCATAGTCCCTTGCCTCAGTGCGGCCGGATGTCGTCAGCATCGGCCCCCGAAAGTATGTCGCAAGTCGAAGAAGTTGACAACAGGCTTTTTTTGCCGACACTTCCAAGAACAAGTTGTAAGCCATCGGGCGCGGGGATAGAAGGCGAGTCCGCTTTATACGATGAACAAATTTGCGGCGCGGCTAGACCGCCTCGCGAAGGTGAGTCTGATGCGTGTGGATTTGTCGGATAACGCCAGGCAAGATAGCGGCCTTATGGAATCAATGAATCGATGATACTCAGATCTAGGTACAGATCTATGTACAGATCGATCGGCACAGATCTGATTCTGCATTTTCTGCTTCGTCGCAGGCCGTGGCACTGCAGCGATACTCTCAGAGGCCCCTGCGATATAGCGAAGGCTTAGTGGATCTTCGGTAGTCGCAAGATGAGTGCCTTGTCAATCCTTAACGATGGCTAGGTACATCTCGATAGTTATAGCGAAATGCGATATTCGACTGACTAAAGTAATTTGAAAAATAAACTCCAGTGCGATAAAACATGTTCAGACAAATAACAAATCTGATTTATCTCGCGTAATAAGTCGCCACAACGGGCGACTTATTACGCGCAAATGTAATCGTGTTGGGTGAAGGCTTAAGTATAGTTGTGCGAAGAAGTTGATCTTTATCTGCATTATGGTTGTTGCCGTCCCGCTGAGCACCAGGGCAACATCAGTATTCAATCGCGAAATCTTTGATTTTTAGGAAGCACGGATGCGCTGGGAGACTACTCCTAGTGGATTCGTGCCTGAAGTGTGTGTGGCAGGTTGGCACTCACCGCAGCCAGAAAATAGATTTGACACGGACTGCAGGACATAAAGGTACCAACGTAATCCGCCTATTCTCATACCCTTTTTTATCTGCCCCTGAAACAAATGCTCATTTGCAGAGGTGAAGTTGGTGTCCTATATATGTGTTCCTCCCCCATCGGACTCCGATGAAGGAATTCTTTGTGTTTCCAAAACAAGTGACCGCTCGAAAACAGGTTCATCCTGGAATGGCCCTCGCACGCAAGATGCCAGGTTCAGCGGTCGATGCGGCAAAGCCCTCATGGTTTCGGTCTGCCGCCTTTCCCTTATCCTCATCGTTATCGTTTTGGGATGCGGATATTCGCTGACAGCAAAGGCTGCCAGTGCAACCGGACCTCAGTTGACGGTAAGTTCGAACTATTTCCCTTTCGGAAAAGTAACGACCGGATCAAAGGCCACGCTTCCGGTGACGCTTACATCTACTGGAAGTACAGCTGTCAAGATCAACTCGGCATCGATTGGCGGGAGCGGCTTCAGCGTCTCCGGGGCAACCTTTCCGGTAACACTGAAGCCCCAACAGTCAGTCAAGCTGAATCTGACATTTGCTCCTAAGTCGGCGGGTACCGTGACGGGTACACTGACGGTCAGCAGTACTTCAACGACCAACCCCACCGCTTACATCAATATGGCAGGCACGGGTGTTACTCCCACAACCGGTGCGCTACTGTCGGTGAGTTCGACTTATCTAACTTTTGGTAATGTCGCTATTAGCTCGAGCGGGTCAATACCGGTAGTACTGAGTTCAACTGGAACGTCAGCGGTGACGATCAGTTCGGGATCGATCGGCGGCAGCGGCTTCAGCGTCTCTGGTGCCAGTTTCCCGGTAACGCTCCAGCCGAAGCAAACCTTAACGCTTAACTTTAAGTTTGCTCCGGCATCGGCTGGTTCTGTAACTGGAACGATGATACTCAGCAGTAATTCGGCGACCGGCTCGGCAGCTTATATCAACATGTCAGGAACCGGCGTCTCTGCGAGCAGCGCGCAACTCACGGTGAGCCCGGCCAGCTTGAGTTTCGGTGATGTAGCGGTGGGATCGAGTGCAACGTTGGGGGTAACATTGACCTCTACCGGGAGTTCCGCGGTAACGATCAACTCCGCGACAATCAGCGGTAGTGGTTACACTGTATCCGGAGCGACCTTCCCGGTTACGCTGAGTGCGAAACAGACGCTGACACTGCAGGTGAAGTTTGCTCCAACTGCGGCCAGCGCTGCAACTGGCAAGCTAACCATCAGTAGCAACTCGTCAAGCAATGCCACTGTTGCGGTCAGCATGAGCGGAACTGGTACGAAATCTCAGGTTTCGCTAAGCTGGGGTGCTCCGAGCGGTTCTTCTGACCCGGTGGCGGGTTACCACATCTATCGAGCGACGGGCAGCAGTGCTTCGTATTCACTGCTGAATTCCTCGATTGAGAGTCAGACATCGTATATGGATAGCACGGTCGCTGCCGGCACGTCCTACAGTTATTACGTGAAGAGCGTTGACTCTTCCGGTCACGAGAGCGCCGCGTCGAATAGCATCAACGTGGCGGTTCCATAGGCGATAACAAGAAGGACTGACAAGAGGCAGGTTCGGCGCTCGATTCGCAAGCAAGAGTCGCCGGGCTTTGCCTCTTTTCACTTTTATCGATGTGCTTCGAATCCCGTATCGTTCCGAGTAAGTGCCGCTGGGACAGGCGGCTTACTTTCGTAATCCAGATTTTTATATGCCCGGATTTCGATGTTGGGTATAGTGTCTCTACGTCAAATTTTCGCTACTTCGTGTGTTCCCCTTTCGCAGAGCTCAGGGTGACATCAGTCATTCATCTGTAGACTTCTTGATTTCTTAACCCAGTTCCGCAAGACCGCTCTAGAAATCTTAAGGCTTGAACAGCTCTAGGGTCGGTTGATTCAGAGCAAAAGTGGCGCCTACTGCAGTCAGATGAGCAGCATGCATACGAGAACTACAGGGGACCATACTTAGCAACTCAGTCCGCTTGTTTCCCTTAAAACTTCTTTTTCTGCCCCTGGAAACGAAATTCTTGTTTGCAGAGGTGAAGTGGTGTCCGACATTCGTGTTCCTCCCCCATTGGACTCCGATGAGGTAGTTCTCCGTCCACTTGTATCCCGTGACCGCTCACCGTCAAATGTGTACGATATTCGCTCCGTGTGCAGCGGTTGGTGTAGCAGAACCGTCATTCTTGCGGCCTGCTGCCTTTTCCTTGCCTTATCTGGATGTGGCTATTCGGCGAATTTGTCAGCTGCCAGCAGCTTGAATAGTCTGCAGGTTTCTCCGAGCACGGTCGATTTTGGAGCCGTACCGATAGGACAAATGGCGAACACTGTGGTTTCGATGTTGAACAGAGGGGCGCGAGCGGTTGAAGTCTCTCAGTTATCAGTGGCTGGCCAGACGTTCTCCGTCGCCAGTCAAAACCAACTGCCGATTACTATCTCTCCCGGCGAAGCTTACAACGTCAAGGTAGGATTCAAGCCCAGCGCCGGCACCAGCTATTCCGGAAAACTCAATGCGATCGATTCATCCTCCAGGACGGTTGGAGAGAGTGTACTCAGTGGATCAGGTGTTGCTGCAAATGCAAATGCAAGCGGAACCCCGACATTGTACGTGAGTTCGAGTAACTTAGCTTTTGGCAGCGTGACGGTTGGTTCGAGCTTGACACTGCCGGTGACACTGGCCTCAATCGGAAGTGCTCCGGTGACAATCAGCTCGATATCCATCGGGGGCGCCGGCTTCAGTGTGTCGGGAGCAACCTTTCCAATGACGCTGAGTCAGCATTCGGCAGTGACGCTCAATTTGTCCTTTACTCCGGTATCGGCGAGCACTGTAACGGGAATGCTGACGATCAATAGCAATTCGTCGACAGGTACAACTAACTACATAAACATGATCGGCACGGGCTCGGCTTCTACAACTGGAGCATTGCTGACGATGAGCTCGAACTATCTTTCGTTCGGCAATGTGCCGCTAGGGTCTAGAGCAACGCTGCCGGTTACATTAACTTCAACAGGATCAGGTGCTTTGACGATCAGTTCGGCATCGCTCGGTGGCAGTGGCTATAGTCTGTCGGGGGCGAGCTTTCCCCTGACGCTGAACCCTCAACAATCAGTGACGTTGCAAATCAACTTTTCACCGCAATCTGCCGGCACGTGGACGGGTACGCTGATACTCAACAGTAACTCGTCGATTAATCCAACTGCATATATCAACATGGCTGGCACGGGCGTGGCTGCGGGCAGCCCACAGCTCAGTGTTAGTCCGACGAGTCTGAGTTTTGGTGATGTGACAGTGGGTTCGAATCCGACATTGAATGTAATGCTGACTTCTACCGGTAGTTCTCCGGTTACTGTCAACTCGGCTGCGATCAGCGGAGGTGGTTTCACGCTCTCGGGGGCTAGCTTCCCGGTGACGTTGAATCCCCAGCAGGCGGTGTCACTTTCGATTCAATTTGCTCCAGCGTCTGCCGGCGCGTCGACCGGGAAGCTGGTCATAAGCAGCAGTTCAGCGACGGTTACGGTCAGCCTGAGCGGGACTGGCTCCTCTGGGCAACATCAGGTCAACTTGAGTTGGTCGGCGCCTACCAACTCACCGGTTGCGGTGAGCGGTTATAACATCTACCGGGCGACAGGCAGCAGTTCTTCGTATCAACTGCTTAACTCCGCCATTAATACTCAAACAGCGTATGTGGACAGCGCGGTCGCGAGTGGTACGACTTACCGCTATTACGTGACGAGCGTCGGTTCATCAGGCATGGAAAGCGCTCCGTCAAATTCGTTCTCGGTGGCGATTCCATAGAAAGGCTTTTCGAAAAGCGGTCGGTGGCGGTCTTGGTGACTCTTCCAGGGGAAGAGCTACCGAGCCGTCATTATTCATTCGGCTTACGCGTAAATCGCTGGTCCTTTGCCACACTGTTCAGCTCAGCCTGCCTATATTAGCGCCTTGCTGCTTTACAACGGTATCGACGATGTATTCACCGATGGCCAGCGATGCAGTAGCCGCGGGCGACGGTACATTGCACACGTGCACGATGCCGTCGGTGTGGACGAAATGGAAGTCGTCCATCAGTGTGCCATTCCTTGCGAGGGCCTGCGCACGCACGCCAGCTCCGTTTGGAACAAGGTCGTCAGAATTGATCTCTGGCATGAGCCGTTGCAATGCCCTGACAAAGGCTTGCTTGCTCCACGAACGGCGATATTCACTGAGTGACATTCGCCAATATTTAGCCGCCATGATCCAGAAGCCCGGGAAAGTCGCGTAGTCGAATACATCACGTGCGCGAAAGGATACTTTCGTATATCCCTCGCGCTTGAGGGCAAGCACAGCGTTTGGCCCCGCTTCCACTCCGCCTCCAATTCGCCTGGTCAGGTGAACGCCAAGGAAGGGGAATCGCGGGTCGGGGACAGGATAGATCAAGCCTTTGAGGTAGTGATGCTTTCCCGGCACGATGTCATAGTATTCGCCCCGAAAAGGCACGATCGTGAGATCCAGTTCTGCCTTGGCTAAACGACTGATCCGGTCACTTTGCAAACCGGCGCAATTGATGACGAGTTTCGCATGGATAGGGCCTTGAGTTGTTTCAATGACGGTTGAGGCGCCGTTGCGCTTGAGCCCGGTTACTTCGTGAGAGAGATGGATCGTCCCTTCTCGGGCGGTTATGAGCTCTGCGTATTTCTCTGCAACTCTGGCATAGTCCACGATTCCGGTGCTCGGCACGTGGATGCCCTGAATTCCGGCTGCATGTGGTTCTATCTCTAGAATCTCTTGACTACACAGCATGCGAAGACCTTGCAGTCCATTGTGTTTGCCACGGACGTAGAGCCCTTCGAGTCGTGGAAGCTCATCCTTTGTTGCCGCAACAACCACCTTGCCGCAAATGTCGTAAGGGACGCTGTGTTCCTGGCAAAAGCGCACCAACGCTTCTGCGCCCTTCACGCAGAGGCGAGCCTTGAGGCTCCCTGGCTTGTAGTAGATCCCGGAGTGGATAACACCGCTGTTGTGGCCCGTCTGGTGGCGGGCTAACTCCGGCTCTTTCTCAATAATTGACAAAGAGGTACCCGGAAACCGCTTGCTGAATTCAAGACCAGTTGCCAGGCCTACAATCCCACCGCCGATAATTGCAATTGAACTGGACGGCTTAGACATGTGCTCGATTATTTTGCGATCACATTTCTAATATCGCGCATTTTGCCTTCGCGTGCGAGGCTCAAGCAAGATTACTCGGAGACTGCGCGCAGGACCGGGCCAGAGGGGCGATCGGTTGCTTCTCCGATTTTGGCTGGTGAAAATTTATTGGTCTTCTTCAGCCACTCTTCAGCCATCTGCTCGGCCAGGAGCAATTGCTCCATTGTCAAAGCCTTTCCAACACTCTTACTGGTTCGTGAGATCTGGTGGCTGGCAATCAAATACCACTTGTAGGCTTGTATCAAATCCTTGGAATCTGCTCTTCGAGTCCAGTAATAGCGAGCTAACTCAAGCTGCGCGACCGGTACGCCCTGCTCTGCGGCTCGTTGATACCCGACCAGGATCGAGGCACTTTGCAAATCCTGATCGATGCCGTTCTGCCTGAATGAATTGCTGGTTGCATCAGGTGGGCTTGTCCGGCCGAGCGTCATGAACAAGAGTTCCACTCGGCTTGAAACTCCGAGTTTGTCATACACGCGGAACAGATAGTTCTTTACCGTGTGCTCGCTTAGTCCCAAACTCTTGGCAATTTCACGGTTGGTCAAACCTTGAGCTACACAGCCAACGACCTCGATTTCGCGCTTGGAGAGCTGTTCCATATTCTGAGCATTCACAGTGCTATGACTGTGCGAAGTGGCGAGCGCCTCGACCACCAAGCCCATTTGCTGGCTATTGGCCCAGATCTGCCCTTGATGTACTTTTCGTACGCACTTACTCAAGGTTTCGAGCGAGTCCTGTCTGCTTAACACGCCCCGGGCACCAGCCCGAAATGCTTCCAGGATCGCTTCAGGCTTCGAAGAGTCCAACAGCATCACTGCGCGAAGGTTCGGGTGAGATGCATGCACCTCTCTGAGAACTTCAAAGCCGCCGGCAAAATGCTCATCAACATCAGAGCTCAGAAGGAGAACATCGATGCTGTCTAAATCCTCTCGCGCCGTCAGTTGCTGCGAGTCCGAACTAATTACCTCTAGTCCGCCATCACGTCTGAGAGCATCTGCGAGCAGCTGCGTATGCAGTCGCGTGTCGTCGGCAACGAGAACGCGTATCACTACCTCGACAGGCTTGTTGCGCATCGTCCTGCTCATGGAACCTCAGTGCAACTTAGATAATTTCTTCGGGGGAGATGCTGCTTGGTCAAAAGATCAACATTTCAATACGGCTAATCAAAAGAATTACTCGACTCCAGAAAATTCATAACGAAATCGAGGGTGTTTCACCTGCAAAGAGCATCCTTGATTGCCACGATACCAAACGGTTGCATCATCTACAATAATTACGCTTGATGGAAGAAGCAAGTTAATAAAATCTGACATTTGAACGCTATTCGAGTTCGGATATATTGCTGTAAGGAAATGATTTATGCGAAATGTTCCGATCTGGGTCTCACGGAGGCGCACATTCTTTAAGATCTTCAAAATGAGAAAAACGTCTCACGTACTTTCTTCTCCAGGTGGTGAGTGGAAAGCCCCTGAACAATAGGAGAAATGCTTCGCGGAGATGCTATACCTCTTGCAGCAAGCTGCATAGGACTGTAAGCTCAATCTCACTTAGGGCAATCGACTGCCGGATGCAGTCTCCCACCCCCTGCCCAAAGCTTCCCCCGATGTTTGGTCGCAAGAAGGAGCCGTTGGCGGCAGTTGCTGCCATGGCATTTCGTAAACCATTCCCTGTGCCCGATCAGGGGCTCGTTAGCAGTGCGCAGGTCTTTAAGGGTTGCAGGGATGTGACTCAGAGGGCGAAGCTATGCGCGTTGCACAGGTAGCTGTCAGGTTCAATCTCCACGAGTGAACGAAAAGGCGAATCGATGAGTACCAGCAATCAGGTGTGGGAGTCTCTCAACACGACTGCAAATGTTGGGAATGATGTCGAAAACTGGTACGGCGTGCAGACCCGCGCTCGACACGAAAAGGTTGTTGCCAGCAGGCTCTGCGAAAAGGGAGTGACCACATTTTTCCCGACCGTTACCGAGGTGCATCGTTGGAGTGACCGGAAGAAATTGGTCGAATTACCCTTATTTAGTTGTTATCTGTTCGTTAAGTTGGCGCCTTGCAACGAAGATCGGCAGAAGGTGCTGCGAATCGACAGCGTTTTGAGCCTCGTTGGCCCCGACCGAACGGGCACACCAATTCCGAGCGAACAGATCGAGGCTGTGCGTATTCTGGTGAAGAAAAAGCTATCCTATACCTGTCATCCATATCTCAAAATTGGACAACGCGTACGAGTCCGCAGCGGTGCGCTTGATGGCATGGAGGGAATCCTCCAGTCACGAAAGGGTGACAGCAAATTGATCATATCCGTGGATGCCATGCAAAGATCTTTGGCCATTCAAATTGACGGATACGACATTGAACCCATCTAAGCCCCTACTCTCTCCTTCCTCGGGCGATCTCTAAAGACCAGGCCGTGACCCAAAAATCAATTGAAACAGCAAGGTTATTCGTTGTTAGTCATGATTCGGCCGTTCTACGTCCAATCTGGCTGATTGGGGAATCGAACGACTGGCAGTTTGAGAGTTCCTCCAACGCCTGGGAAGCGATAGAACGAGTGCAATCGGGAGTAACCCCGGACCTGCTCTTGTTAGATTTGCCTCCGGAAGATGATGACGGGTTACATATTCTGCGGTGGCTGCGACGCCTTCGGCCTGCATTGCCGATTATCTTGATTGGTCATCAACCCGACTTGGGCAGGAAACAGGAAGCCATTCGCATGGGCGCACGCGACTATCTTGCCAGGCCACTTGACGAGAGGCACCTGGAAGCAGTCATCGGACAATATCTCTCCCAAGCATGCGAAGTAAGCGAAGCAGAGATATCGAGCGATGATGTAGAGCAGGTCAATGAGGAGAACTTTTTCATCGGCGTGAGCCCCATTATGCGCAGGCTGCGAGCACAGGCTGTTTTGTTGGCCGAAGCGAATGTGCCTGTGCTGATTCTTGGAGAGAGCGGGAGCGGCAAAGAGACTACCGCGCGGTTACTTCATAAACTATCGGTCCGCTCAGGATTCGAATTTGCGAAAGTAAATTGTGCGGCACTTCCGAGTGATCTGCTTGAGCGAGAGCTCTTCGGATATCGGCGCGATGGCGCAGCCGCAGGAGCCAAGTCAGGCAAATTGGAGCATTGCGCAAGGGGGACAATCCTGCTGGATGAAATCACCGAGATGTCGATGGACTTGCAAGCCAATCTGCTGCAGACTCTGCAAAATAAGCGTTTCGTTAGACCTGGGACATCGAACTTTGTTGAAGTCGACGTGCGGATTCTGGCTGCGAGCTCGACAAACATGGAACAGGCGCTGTCTGAAAACCGACTTCGCGAAGACCTTTACTATCGCCTGAGCGCATACACGATTCATGTGCCACCCCTTCGCCAGCGCAAGGAAGAACTTCCGTTGCTGTCCCGTCACTTCATGCACCAACTGGCCAAGCATTATGGCTTGTCTCCTCGCAGCTTTTCGCCCGCGATTATTGAGGCCTGCCGATCCTACTCCTGGCCGGGAAATCTGCGAGAGCTGGAAAACTTTGTGAAGCGCTATCTTATGGTGGGTGACCGGGAACTGACATTCGAAAAGAATCATTCCGATGCCAATGAGGTGAACCAGAACATTTCCTTCTCAGCGCCTCGACGTCTGAAGCTGGTTCCAGCAGCGATCACTCCATCCAGGAGCGCTGCTACGGCTTCGGACTCGCTTAAATCTCTGGTGGAAAGCGTTAAGTTAGAGGCCGAGAGGAATGCAATCGCTGCGGCACTGGAGAAGACTGGCTGGAACCGAAAAGCCGCGGCGCGCTTGCTCAAGGTTAGCTATCGGACATTGTTGTACAAGATCGAACACTACCAAATGAGATCACCTGATGCCTCTGTTTTTCCGGGAGGAAATGGGCTCAGGAGCAAAGGAGCCGGGTTCCGCGGCAACGGCCAGACAGATTGAGCGACCCGGAAGGCCCCTAAACATCGTGGACAGGACTTTGCCATGAAAAGTTGTATGTTCGCTCCGATAACCATAAGTGTATTTTTCGTTGCTCTAGCGGGGTTCATGCAGGCGCAAGCGCCGCTCCCCAGTCAGGCAGAGGGCAAACTGCCTACGCCGCAAGCTGAGGTTGCTCTAGCGCAACCTCCGGCTCCATCAGTGGCGAAGGCGCATGATGACAGTTTTGTGATTGGCAATGACGATGTCTTGGCAATCAATGTGTGGAAGGAGCCCGACATTTCTCGAGCGATTCCTGTGCGTTCGGATGGGAGAATCTCGCTGCCACTCGTGGGAGAGGTACAGGCCACGGGACGAACTCCGCTGCAACTCGAACAGGAAATTACCAGCAAACTGAAGAACTATATCTCAGAGCCGGTGGTCACGGTGATGGTGCAGCAGATCAACAGCGAGAAATTCAACATCCTTGGCCAGGTGGTTAAACCTGGATCATACCCGTTGATAAACGGGACGACGGTTCTGGATGCAATTGCGACGGCGGGCGGATTCAGGGATTTCGCAAAGCAGAAGTCCATTTATGTTCTGCGCCAGAGTGGCGGTACTGATTCGCGCATCGCCTTCAACTACAAAGACGTTATCAAAGGTCAGCATCCGGAACAAAACATTAAGCTTGAGCCGCGCGACACGATCGTCGTGCCTTGAGAGTTCTTGTGTTTACACGCGTTTTTCTAAGCCTATCATTATTTCTCGTCCTACCTGGGTGGTCACAGGTCCAAATCGAAAATGAGATGCGGACACCGCCTCCGGTAAGTGGCGAAGACTACTCGACAGCCATCGGCGCCGAGGCACGATCAAACTACCTGTACGCCGGATTTACTGTTAACACGGCATATACAGACAATGTACTGGCAGGAACTACAACTAATCCTGTCGGAGACACAAGTTATTCGATCTGGCCAACAATCGCGATCGACCAGACTACTCCAAGGCTACACCAGACATTCACATACAGACCTGGCTTCACGATCTATCAGCATACAAGCTCTCTGAATGAGACAGACCAGAATTTGGCTTTTGATCTGCAATATCGGTTGAGCCCTCACCTGACTGCCACCGTGCGCGACTCCTTTAGAAAGAGTTCTAATGTATTCAACCAATCCTACCCGTTCACAGGAGAGGGCATCTCCGGATCGGCGCAGTCTCCACTAGTGCCTGTCGTTGCTCCCTTTGCGGATCAGCTTAGCAACAATGCGAATGCCGAAATAACGTATCAATTTGCCAGAAACGGCATGTTTGGTGCCTCAGGCACATTTACGAACTTGCATTATCCCGATCCAAGCCAAGCCCCTGGTCTTTCCGACTCAAGTTCACGCGGAGGCGCCGGCTTCTATAGTTATCGCTTAACCAAAGCGCAATACTTAGGCGCAACCTATCAGTATTCGCAAATGCTAGGCTCGCTCGCGGCGGTGGACAATGGAGCGCAAACCGGTGCTGAGAGCGACACTCGGACACATGCACTCCTGGCCTTCTATACGGTTTATCTCAAACCAAACCTTTCTTTGTCTTTGTCGGGTGGTCCACAGCACTACGAAGTTTCGGAGGCTCCGTTTCCAACGATTCGGTCCTGGGCGCCGGCCGCGACTGCCAGCATGGGCTGGCAAGGGAGTCGCACGACCTTTGCAGTTAGCTACGCCCACGTGATTTCAGGTGGAGGAGGGTTGGTGGGGGCGTTCGATTCGAACAGCGCAAATGTATCGGCCGGATGGCAGGTAGCACGCGCATGGACCGTTGGCCCTATGGCAAGCTATGCATCCACGAAGAACGTGAGCCCCTTCCTCATAGGCACGAATCCTGGTGGGCACATGATTTCTGGGACGATCGCGGTTCGACATCGGATCGGAGAACGCTTTGGTGTGGAATTCGGATACCAGCGACTGCACCAAAGCTATAGAAGTATCGCAGTGGTGAGTAATGCGCCCGATACTGATCGCGGCTACATGTCGATCTCCTATCAGCTGACGAGACCGCTGGGAAGATAACCATGCCGGAAATTACTGAAGAGCAAAAGGCTGGGCCGTTCGACATCCAGTATTGCCTGGATATAGTCCGCCGTCGCCACATCCATTTCCTGATACCGTTGTTTCTTGGATGGATCGTCGTTTGGGGGGTCAGCTGGATTCTACCCGTGCGCTATCAGTCGGCCACGCTCATTCTGGTTGAGCAGCCTACTATGCCCAAGGACTATGTGCTGCCGAATGTTAGCGACAATCTGCAAGATCGACTGCGGAGCATCACACAACAGATTCTAAGCCGTACGCGACTTCTTCTCATCATTGACCAGTTCCATTTATATGAAGACGGGCGCAAGCAACTCAACCCGGATGAAAAGGTCCAGCTTATGCGCAAGGATATCGACATTGAGCTTGTGCGGGATCAGCGCGAGGATCAAATCACAGCATTTAATATTTACTATTCCGCGAGAGATCCAAAAATCGCCCAGAAAGTAACCGGCGAATTAAGCAAGCTATTCATCGACGCGAACCTAGAAGTGCGCCAGCAACAGTCCGAAGACACAACCAAGTTTCTGGAGACCCAATTGGAAAACGCTCGGCAGGATCTTGCTGATCAGGAAGAAAAGATCCGAGAATTCAAAGGGCAGCACATGGGCGATCTCCCCAGTCAGCAGGCGAGTAATCTACAAATCCTGAGTGGCTTCCAACAACAACTCCTAAATGAGCAGGACGCGCTTAACACGGCGCAGCAGCAGAAGGTTTACCTGCAGACATCCATCAATCAATACAGAACTCTTCAAACTACCGGCAAGACGGCCGACGGTACAATTGCACGCTTACCTGCGATTGAACAGGAACTCGAAAAGCTAAAAGCTCAATTAGCCGATTTGAGCTCTCGTTACACGGATAGTTATCCCGATATTCGAAACCTGAAAATCCAGATTGCCAAGACCGAGAAGATGAGGGATGCCCTAGTTGCGGACTTAAGGAGCAAGGGTGCGGCTGATAACCAATCCGAAGCCAATTCGACTGCGCGTGACCCCGTGGAACTTTCCCAGAATTCGCCTTTGCTGCAGTTGCAAAGTCAGCTCAAGGCTAACGAGTCGGAAATCAAAAACCGCGAACAGTCGATCGCAAGTTTGAAAGTGAAGATCGGCGACTATCAGGGTCGTTTAAATCAGGAACCCATGACTGAGCAGCAGATGGCCGATCTGACTCGGGGCTACGAACAGTCAAAGGCAAGTTACGACGACCTGCTGAAGAAGAAGAATCAATCACAAATGGCGACAAGCATGGAGCTTTTACAGCAGGGCGAGCGCTTCAGCGTTCTTGATCCTCCCAGTCTGCCGTTGAAGCCCAATTTCCCCAATCGGGTCAAATTTTGCGGAATGGGAGTCGGCATTGGTTTGGCATTAGGGGTCCTTGTGGCTGGGGTATTTGAATTCATTGACGATCGTATGCACAGTGAAAAAGAAATCAAGAGCCTGCTGCCGATTCTCGTGATCTCTGAAATCCCCGAAATTGCAAGTCAGACAGACGAACAGCGTAACAAAAGGAAGATATTGCTGGGGTGGGGAATGGCTGCAGTCGTAGTGGTCGTCATCCTGGCCGGCTCAGTATTCAACTACATCCATAGCTAACTTCAGCAGCTCAATGTATAAGGCATTCTTCAATCTAAACCGGAACCCATTCGACCTTACTCCGGATCCTGCCTTCCTCTTTTCAACCAAACGACACAATGAGGCGCTCGCAGCGCTCTATTACGGAGTGCGGCGCCACAAAGGATTCGTGGTTGTAACTGGAGAAGTTGGTACGGGCAAGACTCTGGTGCTTCGATGTTTGCTTCAACTGTTGAAGCAAAGTACAGATATTGCATACGCATATATTTTCAACAGCTTGCTATCGCCAGCGGAATTTCTTCAATATATTCTTGCAGATTTCGGCCTGCCAGCGTCTGGCAAGAATAAAGGCGAGTTGCTATTCGACCTGGGCCAATTTCTGACCTTGCGTGGATCGAAGAAGCTGACGACCGTCCTCATTGTGGACGAAGCACATCATTTGTCGGCGGAGATACTGGAAGAAATTCGCCTGTTGACCAATCTGGAGACTGCCGAGGACAAGTTATTGCAAATCGTGCTGGTTGGCCAGCCCGAACTCGATGCAAAACTGGATTCCGTTGGACTCAGGCAGCTCAAACAGCGGATTGCTCTTCGTGCACGGCTTGATCCGCTGACTCAGAGTGAGACCAAAGGGTACATTGAACGGCGTTTGTCGATCGCCGGGAACAACGTTGAGGGAAGTAGTGTGTTCACCCCGCAGGCAGTTGCAGCGATATATCGCAACTCCAGGGGATTTCCGCGGCTGATCAATACAATTTGTGAGAACGCACTCATTACCGCCTATGCAAAACGAATGCAAAGCGTGACTCCGAGCATCATCGAAAATGTGGCTTGGGAACTCCGCCTTGATGTGGTTCATTCCTCTGAGACCGAAAGAGAGCCTGAACACAGCGAGAAAGCTCTCCAGGAAGCTACAAATGCCCTTCTTAATCTGTATGCCGCGAACGGCTCAAACTTTAGTGAAGACGAGGCCGTTCAAGTGAGCGAAAATGAGCCTAATATTTGACGCGTTACAGAGATCGGAAGAAGAGCGCTCCGGACTTGACCTTTCGGCGCTCACGGAAGTAACTGAGTTACTGCAGCGCGTTGAGCGGCACGAAGCAGTGTCGGTATTGGAGCCGTCACCACAGCCGGAATTGGACAACGGAGCGAAAAGCGCAGATCGCGAAAGGTCACTCCGTCCGCAACCAGCGCCGCCAATTCCGGCTATGGACTCCCGCTTGTTTGCGTGCGAGCCCTCACTGGATAACAAATCTCCGGATCTGTTCGACCGGTTCCAGTCTTTGTCCATTACGGCAAGTGTTAAAAGTCAGCTTGCTTGTGTCACAGATAAAGAAAGCCTGGTTGCGGAGAAGTTTCGCTTTTTGGGCGTACGATTACGGCATCTCCAACGAGAGCGCCCACTTAAGAAGGTGTTAATCACGAGTACAATTCCCCGCGAGGGAAAAAGTACGGTGGCTGCCAATTTAGCCTGTACTTTTGCTCGAAAAAAACAGCAGCGGACGCTACTGCTAGAAGGAGACGTTCGCCGGCCGTCGCTCTCGCAATTGTTTGGACTGCGAGGGATGCTAGGTCTATGCGACTGGCTCCATGGAAACGACAAGAGTGTAAGTAATATCTACCATCTTGAAGACCTGGATCTTTGGATCATGCCTGCAGGCATTGCTACGGACAATCCTCTTGAACTTCTGCAATCAGGGAGATTGTCTGCAATGATGAGTCAGGTGACCTCATTATTCGATTGGGTCATCATCGACTCACCTCCTGTCTTGCCTTTGGCTGACACAAGTGTCTGGTCAAGGCTAGCAGATGGAATTCTATTAGTCGCCCGCCAGGGGACCACCGAAAAGCGACAGCTACAGAGAGGGCTCGAGGCTCTCGACCATCAAAAGCTGATTGGGGCGTTGTTGAACGGTTCTCAAAGCTCAGGCCCAAACGATTACTACTATTACCGTCAGCCGTCGACTTCAGGGCCGGACAGTCCGCCCGAGAAGTAGGTAATCCCCTCCCAAAGAATTCGACACACCGGTGTAGTAGACACGTCCTTCGGTATTGAAGACCGGTGTGATTAGCCCTTCGAAGAAAAGCTGTTGATCGATCAAGTCGAACATTCAATGATCAGCGGCTCGAACCTATTTCCCCTCATTCATGTGTACGCGCGAGGCCCATGGCCTCCCTTCTGGGTTTTGTCGCACAAGATTGTTCCCTGAGGCGAATAAGGAGAGGTCCAGTGACTCTATTAGACTCGATTGACGAAGGAACTGCCCGCTCGCTGCTTTCCAGCTCGACTGACGAACGTATCGCTCTTTGCGAAGACGCGTTTCGACGGATGCTTGTTATTGAACGCAAGAGAACGGAGCGCTCTGGCAAGCCGTTCCTACTGGTGCTATTGGAGGCAGGGAACAATCAAGATTCCGGGAAGAACGGAAAAGCCCTCGAGAGTCTGATGTCAGCTCTACTGTCATCAACCAGAGAGACTGACGTAATCGGGTGGTATAAACACCAGACCACAGTTGGCGCTATGTTTACCGGCCTTTTGGCAGACGAGAAGAACTCAATCCTGAGCATTCTTCTGACCAGGATTAGCAACGCGCTGCGAGAAATTTTGACCTTCGAGCAATTCAGTCAAGTCAGCATCTCATTTCACTTCTATCCAGACGATTGGGATCAGGATGGTTCTGGCCGTCCGAGCAACGCTGCCCTATATCCCGATTTGTCGAGTCGTGATGATGCTAAGCGGTCCCTATTAGGGGTAAAGCGGGCGATGGATATTGTAGGTAGCTGCCTAACGTTAATTATTTGCGCACCTGTGCTTCTCTTCATCGGAGCTGCAATCAAGCTGTCATCGAACGGGCCGATTTTATTTAAGCAACAACGTGTAGGTCGACATGGCCAGTGTTTTACATTTCTGAAGTTTCGTTCCATGCACGTCAACAACGACCACAGCGCTCACAAGGAATATGTAACGAAATTGATTGCCGGCGAAGCGTCGCGCGAGTCAATGAACGGAAACGGAGACGGCGTATACAAGCTCGCAAACGATAAGAGGATTACTCCACTGGGGAGGTTGTTGCGGAGAAGCAGCTTAGATGAACTTCCTCAGTTCCTGAATGTTCTCAGAGGGGACATGTCTCTGGTTGGTCCTCGTCCGGCGATTCCTTATGAGGTAGCCACCTATCAGACCTGGCACCGTCGGCGGGTACTAGATGTGAAACCTGGGATTACTGGACTCTGGCAGGTAAATGGTCGAAATCGTCTCAAATTCGACGAAATGGTTCGGCTAGATCTGCAATACGCGAAGTCGTGGTCTCCGTGGCTTGATCTCAAGATCCTCATGCTCACGCCTCGAGCAGTGCTTAAGGGCGCGTGCTGATGCAGACTTCCCGATCGAGCAGAGTCTTCATATCTCTCCCGCTGTTGCGCTGGTGTTGCTCGGTGAATGTCATATCCGACAGTTTTTAGGGGTGGAGGAACCGTGAATTTTGGTGTAATTGGTTACGGCTACTGGGGGCCAAACGTTGTTAGAAATCTTACGAGTCTGGAAGAGTCTCATGTCCTTGCAATCGCAGAGATGAGCCCTGCGGCGCGGAAACGCGCGCAGAAGGCGTATCCAGGCATCCATGTAACTCCAGACGCATCGGAAGTGATCTCGGCACCAAACATCGACGCGGTTGCTGTTATCACTCCTGTCTGGACACACTACGAACTAGCCAAAGCCGCGCTGGAGAATGGTAAGCACGTCTTTGTTGAGAAGCCCTTTACGAGTAATACTGCGCAAGGGGAGGAACTGATCAACCTCGCACAGCGGAAGAATCTTCGGATTATGGTGGATCACACCTTCTTGTTTACGGGCGCGGTTAAGAAAATCTGGGAGCTTCTCGACGAAGGAACCCTAGGAAAGCTTTATTATTACGATTCCACTCGCGTCAACTTAGGCCTTTTTCAGCACGACGTGAACGTTCTTTGGGATCTTGCACCACACGATCTCTCCATCATGGACTACCTCATCAAGGGAAGTCCTGAAGCGGTTGTTGCGACGGGCCAAAGTCATCTGAACGGTCACGAAGATGTCGCGTACATGACGCTCTACTTTCCTGAAAAGGTGATAGCTCATATCAATGTCAACTGGCTGTCGCCAGTGAAAGTCAGGACCACCCTCCTTGGCGGAGAGAAGCGAATGCTCGTTTGGAACGATCTTGAAGCCGATGAAAAGGTAAAGGTGTACGACAAAGGAGTAAATATTACGAACCGCGAGGGAGTTTACGAACTGTTGGTGAATTATCGGTCCGGCGATATGTGGGCTCCCCAGCTAGAACAAGTGGAAGCGCTTCGTCAGGAACTTTCTTACTTCGTGGACTGCATTTCGAGTGGGAAAAATCCGTTTAATGATGGATGTGCTGGTCTGCGAGTGGTCAAGATGCTGGAGGCAGCCAGCGAATCGCTCAGCAAGAAGGGGTCGCTGGTCTATCTATGAGTTCTTACAACTGCATTTCGGATGATGTGAAGCTGGGGAAAGACGTCCGGCTATCAAAATTCGTCAATCTATATGGGTGCGAAGTCGGGGATGAGACCAAGATCGGCGCATTCGTGGAAATTCAGAAGAATGCCAGCGTTGGCAGGCGCTGCAAGATCTCGAGTCACACGTTCATCTGCGAGGGGGTCGTCATCGAAGACCAAGTGTTCATCGGTCACGGTGTGATGTTTATCAACGACAGCTATCCCCGGGCAACTACTTCCGAGGGCGATCTGCAGACTGAGGCTGATTGGAAGGTCGAGCGGACCACCGTAAAAAAGGGCGCCTCCGTCGGATCTGGAGCCACGATCCTCTCGAACATCAGCATTGGCGAGAGTGCGATCGTGGGTGCCGGCAGCGTAGTCACGAAAGATGTCCCACCCAACTCGATCGTGGCTGGCAATCCGGCCAGGGTCCTGCGTTATACCGAACCGAGCTTGGAGGGTTGCCATGCCCAGTAATGAAAATATCCCATTCCTTGATCTTGTAACTCCGCACGTGGAGCTTGAGCAGGAGCTCACCGGAGTCTTTCGCCGCGCCCTTTACACGGCCGGCTTCATCGGCGGGCCCATGGTGGAGGAGTTTGAGAGCTCCTTTGCTGCCTTCTGCGATACGAAGGACTCGATTGCCATCAGCAGCGGGACCGACGCACTGCGCTTTGCGCTGATGGCGTGCGGAGTCCAGCAAGGCGATGTGGTGGTGACCGTACCGCACACTTTTATCGCCACGACCGAAGCGATCTCTCAGGCCGGGGCGGTTCCAGAGTTTGTTGATATCGACGAACAGACTTACAACATGTCGGTCGAAAGGCTGCGGGAATTTCTCGAAGAGAAATGCACGCGCGACGCTTCTGGGAACCTCATCAGCCGCAGAAGCCATCGACCAGTAACGGCGATCGTTCCCGTCCATTTGTACGGACAAATGGCTGATATGGACCCGATCCTGAGTATGGCCGAGCAATATGGCCTGACGGTAGTGGAAGATGCCTGTCAGGCTCACGGCGCAAAATATTTTTCAGCGAAGCACAATCGCTGGATGACCGCAGGATCGATGGGGCGTGCCGCTGCCTTCAGCTTTTATCCGGGAAAGAACCTGGGAGCCTGCGGGGAAGCCGGAGCCGTCACCACGAACGATGCGGAGATCGCTGCGAAGATTCGAATGCTACGGGACCACGGCCAGGCTAAGAAGTACTATCACGACGTGGAGGGATACAACGGACGGCTGGACGCTATCCAGGCAGGACTTCTGAAGATCAAGCTGCGGCGCCTGTCTGAATGGAATGCTCTGCGGTGCAAACATGCGGGAGAGTACAACCGCCTGCTGTCGGATGTCGATACCCTGATCTGTCCCTCAGAGCCGTCCTGGTCGCGCGCAGTCTACCATCTGTACGTAGTGCGCACCGCCGAGCGCGACAAGTTGATTCGCCATCTGAACGACGCGCGCATCGGTACTGGAATTCACTATCCGGTGCCGCTGCACCTGCAAAAGGCATACCGCTGGTTCGGGTACCAGCGAGGCGACTTTCCTGTCACGGAGTGCGCCGCCGCCGAAATTGTTTCACTCCCCATGTTCCCGCAGCTAACCGCAGACCAACAGGCTCGTGTTGCGGCAGAAGTCTGTGTGTTCGCGGCCGAATCGCATTGCGCGCAACCGGAATCGGCTCGGGATCTCAGCGAACCTCAGACGCTGATCGTCTAACTTCAAGCGCTCCGGAGAATCCCTTCTCACGCATGGCACCGCTATGACGGCAAGACTAAGTTACGTCCTCATCACCCCGGCACGGAATGAAGCGCAATTCATCGAGTTGACGCTTCGATCGATGATTGCCCAAACCTATAAACCACTGCGATGGGTCATCGTTAGTGATGGCTCAACGGACGAAACAGACGAAATTGTTGCTCGATATTCTGCTGAGCATGCCTGGATCGAATTGGTAAGTCTGCCCCAGCGCAAAGAACGCCACTTCGCCGGAAAGGTGATGGCATTCAACGCCGGCCTTGAGCGCGTCGCCGGCCTGCCATACGAGGTCGTTGTTAGCCTGGATGCAGACATCAGCTTCGACTCCGATTACTTTGCATTCCTGCTGGGAAAGCTCGCATCGGATCCCGAACTGGGCTTGGTCGGAACGCCATTCCGTGAGTTATCCGGAGAGAGCTATGACTATCGGTTCGTGAGCATTGAGCATGTCTCCGGAGCTTGCCAGGTGTTTCGACGCAGCTGTTTCGAGGGGATTGGAGGCTACGTTCCGATCCGTGGCGGTTCCATCGACCACGTAGCGGTGATCACCGCCAGAATGAAGGGCTGGAAGACGCGCACCTTTACCGAGAAGCATTGTATTCATCATCGGCAAATTGGCACGGCGGCCCATCACCCGATAGCTGCCAGGTTCCGAGTGGGCCTGAAGGATTATGCCGTCGGCAACCATCCTTTGTGGGAATTGTGTAGAGTGGCACGTCAGATGATGATGCCGCCGCGTTGCATCGGTGGCCTTGCTTTGGGAGCAGGTTATGTCTGGGGTCTTGTCCGGCGGATAAAGCGCCCGGTTTCGCCCGAACTGATCGAGTTTCATCGGGGCGAGCAGATGCAGCGGCTGTTCCGTTTCCTGCAGCGAGGTGCGCGCTCATCGAAACAGATGCCGTGGGCGGGCGAATCTAACATGGGGAAGGGAACGGCGGAATGAAGCCGACCACGTTCACGTCCAACATTAATGAGACCGGGGTGGAAGCTCAGCCTGTCGGCCCGAAGGGGAAGTCACTGCGAACCGGCCGCCTCATCATTAATGCGGACGATTGGGGCCGCGATCGCGAAACGACCGATCGCACCTTGGACTGTGTGCGCCGGGGAACGGTTTCATCCGTCAGCGCCATGGTATTTATGGAAGATTCGGAACGTGCCGCCGGGATCGCTCGCGATCACGGGATCGACACGGGTCTCCACCTCAACTTCACGTCAGCCTTTTCGGCGTTGGGGCTTCCATCACAGCTCGTCGAGCATCAGAAGTGCGTGTCGCAGTACTTGCTACGACACCGTCTTTCTCAGGTCGTGTTCCACCCCGGCCTAATTCGCTCCTTCGAATATGTGTTGACCGCTCAACGAGACGAATTTATTCGTCTCTATGGACAAGAACCCAGGCGCCTTGATGGTCACCATCACATGCACCTTTGCGCCAATGTCCTCTTCGGTGGACTCCTGCCTCCAGGAACTACTGTCCGGCGAAACTTCTCGTTTGAGCCTGGAGAGAAGAGTTCTGGCAACCGTTGCTATCGCCGGGTAACAGACTGGGCTCTAGACCGACATCATCGATTAACCAACTTTTTCTTCTCCATTCAGCCGCTCGCGCCGTTGGACCGCCTCCAACGGATCGTCAACTTATCCCGCCAGTTTATTGTCGAAGTGGAGACTCATCCGCAGGATCCGGCAGAGTACGCATTTCTAACCGGCGATGGAATCGACAACTTAGTCGGTACCTGTGTGATCGCCTCACGTTATGATGTCGGCCCTAGTGAGACCGGGCGGTAATATCCGCGGCCGATGCAACCGATGAGAGTTTCTCTTCACCGATCAAAAAGATTTTTCCCGTTCCAACGTTTGCCCCTAGGGATCGAAGATCACTAGAGTGGCGCAATAGTGCCTTAACTGCTCATTAGAGCTGGGGCAACCCCCGGTGCAGGAATCGATGACGAACCAAGCAAGCCATATCAACGTTTGCATTTGTACCTACAAACGATCAGACTTTCTCAAGCGTTTGCTGAAAGATCTCCGCCATCAGGAAACGGGAGGCCGCTTCACCTATTCGATCGTGATCTGCGACAACGATCACCTGCGATCAGCTGAACCCCTCGTCGCGGAGTTTGCTGCAACCTCGAGCATTGCCGTCAAATACTGCGTGGAGCCTCAGCAGAGCATTGCGCTCGCGCGCAACAGGGCTGTGCAGAACACGACAGGAGACTATGTCGCATTTATCGACGATGACGAGTTTCCGGAGCGGAACTGGCTGCAGGCACTGTTCCTCGCCTGCGAGAAATATCGGGTGGATGGAGTGCTGGGGCCTGTGAAGCCAGCGTTTGGAGACGGTGTTCCGGGATGGATCGTGAAGGGTAGATTTTACGACCGGGAGTGCCACGAGACTGGTCTGGTCCTTGCTCCCGGCCAGACTCGAACAGGAAACGTGCTGCTGAAAGCAAACGTACTGCGAGACATCAATCCGCCCTTCCGCCCGGAGTTCCGAGCCGGCGAGGACGTGGATTTCTTCAGAAGAGCGATCGAGCAAGGGCGTGTCTTCACTTGGTGCAATGAAGCGGTGGTGTATGAAGTCGTGCCGCCCTCGCGATGGACGCGCATGCACCTCCTAAAGAAAGCCCTGCTGCGAGGTGCCTGTGCGGCGCTGCGGCCAACCGTCGGCGTGCTCAACATCACACTGTCGATCATCGCTGTTCTGGCTTACGGACTGGCGCTGCCCTTTGTAGTGCTGCTGGGGCAGCACAGATTCATGGACCTGATGATACGGCTGTGTCACCACTTGGGGAAGCTTCTCGCGCTGCTAGGCGTGAATCCGATAGCGGAACCATATGTGGCAGGGTAGATATGAAATCTTTGGCCTTATCCCAAATCATGGACACCATGTTTGGTCAGTTCAACGCGAAGCTGCTACAAACAGGAACGCATACATTTTCGGGAGCGAGCTAGGCAAAGTCGCTCTGCACGGAGAGGTCGCCGCTGGTTAAGGCACCGGTCGGTTCGCCGGCCGCGATGGGTAACCATCCGAGGGTTCAAATCCCTTCCCTCTCCGCCAACTTCTATGAGCAGCCCTTGCCGCGGGCGAGATCGATTGGTAAACGACCCGATCTGGCTGCGCGCTGGGCGTGCGCTACACGAATAAGGTTTCAGATAGTGACAAAACTGATTAACGTTCGAGACAGAGAAATCCATGTCGCGGGGCGGACCTTGCGCATCGCGCAGCTGCACGGCGACCGATACAAGTTCTTAGACGATCCCGTGCCGGTAATTGAGGGGTTACGGGCGGCCGGCGAGCGAGTGGATTTGTTCTCCTTTGCGCAAAGGCTTCCTGACAGCAAGCCGAAATTCTCCTACTCATTTGAGTGGGACAATTTCGCAGTATTGCCGATAACGACGTTTGAGAATTGGTGGAAGAATGAACTCGGCTTTAAGGCGAGGAACAAAGCGAAGCAGGCGGAAAAGAACGGTGTTGTGGTACGTGAAGTTCCTTTCGACGATGCGTTGGTTGCCGGGATCCGTGAAATCTACAATGAATGCCCGATCAGGCAGAGACGGCGCTTCCCCCATTACGGAAAAGATTTCGAAACCGTGCGCCGCGAAGAGGCGACATTCCTGGATAGCAGCATCTTTCTCGGGGCTTTTTTCGACGACAGGCTGATTGGATTTGTAAAGTTAGTGCCCGATGAGACCTGCACTCAAGCGGGGCTCATGAACATTATTTCGATGGTTAAACACAGGGACAAAGTGCCACAGAATGCTCTGATTGCACACGCAGTCCGAGCTTGCGCAACCCGGGGTATTCAGTATCTTGTGTACTCGAGATTTGATTATGGGAAGAAAGAGCATGACGGTTTACGTGACTTTAAAGAGCGCAACGGGTTCCGACGGGTTGACACACCCCGGTTCTATGTTCCTTTGACTACGATGGGTCGGATTGCCTTGCGCCTGAAGTTACACCACAGCATCTCAGAGCGCATTCCAGAGGGTGTTGCGAGCAGGCTTCGCGACCTTCGTGCTGGCTGGTACGAGCGAAAATACCGTTCGGTGATGGGAGAAGCTTAGTGCCTGGCATTGTAGGACTGATTACAAAGCTTCCTAGGGAGCGCGCTGAACGTGAATTGGCGACCATGCTGGGCACGCTTCGCCACGAGTCGTTTTACGTAACGGGAACGTGGATTGATGAATCTCTCGGCGTTTATGTAGGCTGGAGTGTTCAGAAGGACTCGTTTGCGGACGGGATGCCGCTATCGAACGAAACGGGCGACGTTGTTCTTGTCTTTGCGGGAGAAGAATTTCCCGAGGTCGGAACGGCAGCGCGATTGACAGCGCGCGGACACAAGCTCGATTCCGCCGAGGCATCGTACCTGGTGCATTTGTATGAGGACGATCCAAGTTTTCCGGCGAGTCTGAACGGCTTCTTTCATGGATTGTTGGTGGACCGGGTGCGCGGAACAGCCACCCTTATGAACGATCGCTACGGCATGCAGCGTCTTTACTACCACGAATCAAAGGACGCATTTTACTTTGCCGCAGAAGCGAAAGCGGTTCTTGCCGTTCGTCCCGAACTTCGTTCGGTGGACCCAGCGAGCTTGGGAGAACTCATTGCGATGAACGCGGTTCTGGAGAACCGTTCATTGTTTCAAGGCATTTCCGTGATGCCGGGAGCTTCGCTGTGGAGGTTTCGGAACGGCGCCATCGAACACAAAGGCGCCTACTTTCACCCTGAGGAGTGGGAGACTCAAACCGCTCTCGATGCGGATACTTACTATGGTGAGTTGCGTAAAGTCTTCGTTCGAAACCTGCCGCGCTATTTCACCGGCCGGCAGCGTGTGGCGATGTCGCTGACAGGTGGGTTGGACACGCGGGCAGTTATGGCCTGGTACAAGGGCCCTGCGGGTTCGCTACCCTGCTACACGTTTGGAGGAATATACCGGGACTGCCAGGACGTCCTCGTCGCCCGACAGGTTGCACGAACATGCGAGCAGCCTCATCAAGTGATTGAGGCTGGCGCGGATTTTCTTTCACGATTTCCTCAGCTCGCTGAGCGGACCGTATACCTGACGGATGGCTGCGCCGATGTGAGTTGCGCCCCGCCATTCTACGTCTGCCAACAGGCGCGCGAGATTGCTCCGGTAAGAATGACCGGCAATTATGGCGACCAAATCCTTCGCCGATTCCGGGCGTTTAAGCCAAGCGCGCTTGCTGCCGACATATTTCGGCCAGAAATGCTGGCACACATTACAGCGGCCCGCGAAACGTACATCCGCATCGCTGACACACACCCACTTTCGTTTTCCGCGTTTCGTCAGACGGCGTGGCACCACTCGAGCCTCTTTGCACTCGAACGGAGTCAAGTCTCTCAGCGGTCACCATTTCTCGATAATGACGTTGTTCGGACCAACTTTCGGGCGCCTGCATCCGTCGCCGAGAATAATATCGCTAGGCTTCGGCTGATCGCGGACGGAAATTCCGCGCTACGGCAAATACGTACCGATATAGGCGTCGGAGGTAGGAACGAAGTCTTCCCGGGTGCGATCGTTCGTCGCTACCAAGATTTTACGTTTAAGGCCGAGTATGCCTACGATCACGGCATGCCTCAATGGGTGGCCCGAGTCGATCATGCGCTTTCACCTTTTCACTTGGAACGGCTGTTTCTCGGACGTCACAAGTATTACCATTTCCGGGTCTGGTACCGCGACAGGCTCTCGAAATACGTTCAGGAGATGCTGCTTGACCCGCTAGCTTTATCCCGACCCTATCTTGATCGCAAAGCGGTGGAGTCCATGGTTCGGGGCCATTTGACAGGTGGCCGCAACTATACAAACGAAATCCATACACTACTCTCACTTGAGTTACTGCACCGGCTCTTTATGCATGCCGGATGACTTAACGATCGAATCGGAATCGATACGACAGATCGGTCTGTGCAGCGCAACAGTCTGGCCGATATCGCCAAACTCGTACTCATTTACGTTTGTCGTGACTCCCTCGAGAGCTACGCCACACAACCAGGCAGTATTTTCAAGTGGTCCGCACCCGATCGATCCGGGATTGAAGCTTTCTTATTAGCCTCAGCGCTGGAAAGCACTGGCGGTTCTCTTTTTTGGAAAACATCGAGACATGTCAATGTCAATATCAATACAGAATAAGTTAGAGCATATTGAGCCCTGTGCCCCAGCAGAGTATCAGTTGTCGAGTTCCAAACCAGGGAAAACAGGACTCCCTCGTGATATGGCCATCGATTTCACTAAAGGAGCCCTTGTGCTCTTTATGGTCCTCTATCATTGGCTTAACTACTTCGTCGGATCTCAAGGCCACTATTACAACTATCTTCGCTTTCTAACTCCTTCCTTTATCTTCATCAGCGGCTTCATGATCTCGCAGATCCTTTTGCCTCGCTACAAAAGCGGCAGTAGGAGCCTGGCCAAAAGATTGATCGTCCGAGGGTCCAAGCTTCTCGCCGTGTATTTGTTACTGAACATCCTTGTTGGCATCTGTCTATCGCGCTTTCCAATCCAGTATGCTGTTTTGGGGAGGTGGCTGCGCAGCATTTGTTGGGCATTTATAGTCGCGAATCCAACGGCGTCTGCGGGCCAAAAGAGTGTCTCATTTAGCATGTTGGTGCCGATTGCTTATCTGCTCATCTTGTCGGCCGGCTTGATTATGCTGACCGGGCGAGAACGAAATACTTTTCGCTATGCACTGTTTGTGTTACTCGCGGCCGTCATTTTATTAAGCGTCTATGGGATCGTAAGCTCCTACATTGATTTATTGATGATAGGTGTTCTTGGGGTTGTCATCGGGTTCTCGGGACGGCGGGAGATCGAATTAGTTGTAAGCCATCCTTACATACTGATTGTGCTGTATTGCTGCTATCTGGCCATAATCACTATTTGGGACGTGATACTACCGTTGGAGGTGGCTAGCGTGATCCTCACTACTGCGCTGTTGTATATCGCGGGCAGCAAAAGCGCGGCACTCGGCGCGACCCATCGTCACATCATTTTGCTCGGACAGTACTCGCTGTTGGGTTACATCTCGCAGATTGTGATTTTGCAGGGACTGAGAAGGATTTCTTGGCTGTACCAAAATGGAGTTGGTGCTGCGCTTCTCTCCTTGTTCCTGGGCGTACTGCTAACCGTCATGGTCGTCGGAGTCGTGGATGTCGCGAGACGAAGGTTGAAAGTGGCTAACAACATGTATCGGCTGGTTTTCGCCTAACAGGGCATGGATGTCTTTTGGAAAGAGGGAATCGCGGACCTACATTGTGTCAACCGGCAAGAGATGAGGGAGATGTGGTTGGGCATCAACGTTCGG
Source organism: Alloacidobacterium dinghuense (assembly GCF_014274465.1). Classification (NCBI taxonomy): domain Bacteria; kingdom Pseudomonadati; phylum Acidobacteriota; class Terriglobia; order Terriglobales; family Acidobacteriaceae; genus Alloacidobacterium; species Alloacidobacterium dinghuense. Next base: position 1,469,116 of record NZ_CP060394.1, read on the forward strand.
GTCAGTCAGCTCATCGGTAGTCGATTCTTACGGTGGCATGAGACGGCTAGATCACCGTTGCAGCGAGAAATAGGGTACTTAACGAGGTTCTGAATGCCCCCAAATGTCGCCTCTATTATTTTCTGGATCGGCATCTTCGGCCTCTTTCTCCTTGATCGACGTGGAAAGACTCCGGCGTCCAAAGCCCTGTGGATTCCGACGGCGTGGCTGTTCTTCTGTTCCTCGCGGTCACTCTCCCTATGGCTGGGAGTCGGTGCGTCGGATACAAGTCAGGCTAGTGTCTATCTTGAGGGTAGCCCCGTTGACCGAGCCGTTTTCATGGCTCTCGAGATAGCCGCGCTGATCGTGGTTATCAGTAGACGACAACGGGTAGGCCCCATCCTGCGAAACAATTGGGCGATCTGGCTGTTCTTCTCTTATGCGGCATTTAGCATCTTTTGGTCTGATTATCCGCTCGTAACGTTCAAGCACTGGATTAAAGGGATTGGCGACGTGATGATGGTCCTGATCGTGCTAACCGAGGCGAACGTCAGCGACGCTATCAAACACCTGTTCACCCGACTTGGCTTCGTGCTCGTGCCGTTATCCCTCCTCTTCATCAGGTACCTTCCGCAACTGGGGCGAGTGCTGAATAAGAGTTGGCTCATGGAGCCGGTCGGTGTTGCCACGCAGAAGAACGGCCTGGGCGAGTTGTGCGATTTTATCGGCATTGCCTTTCTTTGGCGCTTTCGCAGTGCTTATATCGACCGGAAAGACCCGAACCGCAAACGGCGCCTGCTGGCGCTTGGTACGGTCCTGGCGATGATCGTATGGTTGCTATGGATCTGCGATTCAATGACTTCCATTTGCGCGCTCAGCATGGCGAGCGCCGTGATGTTGCTCTCGACCACTCCCGTCTTCCGCCGCAGACCCGCTTCAGTGCACCTTCTGGCTGCTGGGGTGATTGCCTGTACGGTGTACGCGCTGTTTTTTCAGTCTTCGGGCACGTTGATACAGGGTTTGGGAAGAAATCCCACGTTAACTGGCCGCACCGAGGCTTGGCCTATATTGCTCCGCTTTGTTAATAATCGGCTGGTCGGTGTCGGGTATGAGAGCTTCTGGCTGGGCTCGCGGCTCGAAAGGGTGTGGGCGGAACCGCTGTTTAGCGGATTTCAGATTAATGAAGCCCACAACGGTTATGTCGAGATTCTTCTTACTCTGGGGTGGATTGGAGAGGCTTTGCTGGGAATCCTGATCGCGACGGGTTATAGGAACGCAATCGGCGTCTATCGCCGCGACCCTGATATCGGCAGTCTCAGGCTGGCCTTTTTACTCGCAACCGTTATTACCGGCTTCACGGAGGGGGCGTTCAGGATGATGGGTCCTCCATGGATCGTATTGCTGCTTGCGACCATCGCCCCGGTGTACGCCGTACGCAAGAGTGGCAGCAACAGTCGCGTGGGCAGCCAGGGACCATGGCTTGCTCAAGAGACTGATGCCGTCCGCGAGGAAGTGCCTGTTGGCAGTTACTCGGTTGCCCTTTCGCAAAGAGCGGGTCGCGGATAAACGAGTGCTGGAGTGGGAGTGCGCTCGTGCAAGCGAGCGTTAGCGCGGTCTTCCTGTATATGCGAATGGGGCTGCACCTACCGACGCCAGGTATTGTTCTGGACGAGACGAGAAAGGAGGAGAGAGGGATTATGGGTCCCTTACGTATCTTAGTGCTCGCACAAAATGCGAACCCGGACTCGATTTGCGGGCCACTCATCGGCTATTCTCAAGCTCAAGCACTTGCTCGCCTCCATGACGTGACTTTGATCATTGGCTCCTCAAGCGAGGAAGCCGTGCGGCGCAGGCAGGGGACGCTTCGCGCCGTGGAAGTGATCAAGCTGGGATGGCTTGACGGCATTTATGCTTGGAGCATCGACAAGATTTTCAAAAACAACTACAACAACCAACTGTTACAGGTCTTTGTCCGGCCGTTTTCTGTTGTTTTTGAATGGCAGGCTTGGCGCCAGATGCAAGGACGTATCAAAGGCGGCGAGTTCGATATAGTGTTGCGACTCTTGCCGGTGTCGATGATCAGTCTTAGTCCCTTTGCTTTCTTCCTGCGGAACGGTCCTGTACCTTTTCTGGTCGGCCCTGTCAATGGAGGTTTGCCCTGGCTTCAAGGCTTCAAACAAGCCAAGATCCAGAATAAATGGGTCACTCGATTACGGAACCTGTACTCGTTTCTCCCCTTTGGTCGGTCCACCTATCGCCGCGCAGCAGCGATCATGGCGGGTTCTTCGCACACTTATGCGGAGTTAAGCGAACATCGCGAAAAGCTCTTCTTTCTCCCCGAAAATGGCATTGAAAGCTCAATGTGCGCCCGTACGCTGCGCAGTCGCCAGCCGGGCGCCAAACTCGAATTGATCTTCGTCGGCAGCTTGATTCCCTTGAAGGCCTGTGATCTTGCTTTACGGGGAGCTGCTTCTCTATTGCGGGAGGACTTGGCCCGTTTTACCGTGGTCGGCGATGGACCCGAGCGGGACCGTCTTGAGCACCTCGCGCGGTCTCTCGGCGTCGACAAGGCGGTCTTGTTTTGTGGCTGGCTCAGCCATGACGAAGCGATTCAGCAGCTGCGATCAGCGGACGTACTTTTGTTTCCATCCATTCGCGACTTCGGTGGGGGAGTGGTCTTTGAGGCTCTCGCGCACGGCGTCGTACCGGTAGTCGCCGACTTCGGTGGGCCCGGGGACACAGTGCATCCGGGGGTCGGTTGTAAAGTGTCTCTCACTAATGAGACCGACGTGGTCTCACAAATTGAAGAAATTCTGCTCAGCCTTGCACGAGACGGAGATCGTCTTGACCAGCTACGTCATCAGGGCGTTTCTTACGCGCGGGAATACTTAAGCTGGGACGCCAAGGCGCAGAGGATTACTACGATCATGCGCTGGGTTTTGCGTCAGGGCCCGAAACCAAACCTTCCGCCACCAAGGTTGCTACGCAGCGAACGCGCAAGCTGATCTTAATGCGCCCTGTGCTCAGGGCGCGCTCATTGGATGAACAACGAGTATCGCAGCCGAATATGCCTCCCTGCGACTCGAATGAGCAATGCTAAAAAGAGCACTGGCTACTCTCTTATGGATTGCTCGACCCAGGTTAGAAAATGAAACTATTCGACGCTAATGGCGTCTTGCATCCGAGCGCTGAAGACAGCAAACTACGGAGCCTCCCTATTCGCGGCGCCGCAGGGAGATTATCGGCTTTGAGGCTGATGGTCGCAGCCCAGCTTGTCAGCGCTACCGTGCTGGCCCAGCTGCCGAAGCCGGCCGACTTTGGCGTCTCCGCCATCATTACCACCCTCGGTCTTCTCCTGGTCAGCTTCGGACTCAACGGGCTTAGGGCATGATTCCATTCGATGCCAGTGGCACCTTTTACCCGCGAGCTGGGAGCCACGAATTAAGACGCCTCGCCGTTCGCGGCGCCGCAGCGACAGTATCGGCTTCGGGGTTAGCACTCGTGGCCCAGTTGGTCAGCACGGTCATTCTGGCACGACTGTTGACTCCGGCCGATTTTGGGGTCGTCGCCATGGTTACCACTTTCAGCCTCCTCGTAGCCAGCTTCGGCCTCAACGGATTTACGGAAGCGGTCATCCAGTTTGAAGGAGTGGACCACTACACTGCCAGCAATTTGTTCTGGCTTAATTCAGCAGCTGGGGTCGTCCTCGCAATTGCGTTTAAGGCGGCTGGGGCAATGCTGGTACGATTCTACGGAAATCCGCTGGTTGCGAATGTAGCCACTGGTCTTTCGGTTGGGGTCTTCATTGCGGCAGTTTCCGTCATACACTTAGCTCTCCTAAAGCGTGGCATGCGCTTCGCGGCAACTTCTACCAACGACGTCGTCGGCCGTGTGGCAAATACCGCTGTTTCGATCCTGCTGGCCTTAAGAGGTTGGGGATATTGGGCATTGGTGGCGGGAATCATTTCGCAACAGCTGAGCGTCACGATTGGAGCCTGGTGGCTTTGCCGATGGGTTCCCAGCTTGCCTCGGCGGACGGGCAAGACAGGCGCCATGGTCTGGTTCGCGGCGAAGGTCTATGGGCAGTTCAGCGTCAGCTACTCCATGCTGAACCTCGACAACCTGCTGGTTGGTTGGCAATTCAATGCGGTGGCCCTTGGATTCTACAAAAAGGCTTATGACTTGTTTGCGCTCTCGGCCAGTCAACTCACTGCGCCGCTCAACAATGTCGCACTGGCATCCTTGAGCCGGCTGAATCAGGACCATGTTCGCTTCCGGCGGTACCTCGCCAATTCGCTTGGGATCATCGCATTTGTTGGCATGGGAATGAGCGCCAATCTTACCTTGGCCGGCAAGGGCGTGGTGCGCCTTGTGCTTGGATCGCAATGGTCGCAATCCGGCAGAATCTTCGAACTTTTCGGACCGGGAATTGGCGTCATGCTTCTCTGCAGCACTGTTGGCTGGATCCACCTCTCAGTGGGGAAGCCAGAACGATGGCTGCGCTGGACTGTATTTCAACTAGCAGCAACCGCCTGCCTATTTCTGCTGGCGCTCCCCTGGGGGCCTGAAGGAGTTGCCGCAGCCTGGAGCATCTCCTTTTGGACGCTCTTGATTCCCGGCTTCTGGTATGCTGGACGACCAATCCGGTTCGGTCTCTCAGCTTTGATTGCTCCTACCTGGAGGTACGTTGTCGCCGCGCTCGTAGCGGGCTTGATAACTGCCGCGATCATCCGAGGCACGCCGGTCTGGGGCACCCCTTCAGGCACCGGAGCCGCGCTCGAGGCAATCGTCATCATTTCAGCCCTGTTTGTTACGCTTTATTTGGGCGCTGTCATCCTTCTTCATTGGGGCTTGGCGCCGCTGCGCCAGCTTACCAGTCTTCTGCGCGAGTTGACCCCGTTATCAAAACCGGCCGCCGAGGCCGTAGAAGAATACAAATGAGTCAGCCGGCAACCAACCCATGGAGAGGGATCTGCTGGCTGGCTCGCAGGCGGACTAGAAAAAGGCCGCCTGCCAATCTCCTGATCATCGGCAGGCGGAACTGTCACCTCAATTTACCGTGCCCACAAGTCCCGTGGGGGGCGAGGGGTTCCCAGGCGTCTGCCCGGAAGATGCATAGCACTGGGTGGCATCGAAATTTAGGACGCTGCCCGTTCCGTCCGGAGGACCATGCATCACGTTTAGAAAGCAGTCCTGCGCCGGTAGCGAATTTGCATGCCCCGCCCATGCAGTACTCAAACTGCCGCCTGCGCATTGGCTTGAGGATGTTGCCTGCGCTCCGGCGTATGTTCCGCTGCCGCAAACGCCAAGATTGCCGGATGAAACATCGGGTCCAATCGGAGGCCAGGGTTTTCCTGCAGGCCACCAAGTAGGAGTGGAACTGTAATACAGAGATGGAGGTAGCGTGTGCGCCAGGGAAGTGAAATACGAAGAGCTGAAATTAGCATTCACATAGGGCACCGCTGCGGGAGAGGATTCAGTTGCATCCCACTTCACTCCCGCGGTCACCGTGTCGAAGTTACCCCAACGCATCAGCGTAGACCGGACAAGAGGATCGCATAAGGAAGGACCAGTACATCCTCCCGTACCATCCGCGCCCGTCCAGCCAAGAACATAGATGCTTACATTAGCGGTTTCACCACCGTTTGCCCCACCTGTCGATGAGTTCGCATAGGACTCGTAGGTGGTCTGATAACCGGGCTGTCCCAGGACGTTTCCGACAACATTAAATGCTCTCGACCATGACTCCAGAGACACCGGGTAGGTTGACTCGGATTTTCCGTTTTCCCATCCGAGGAGCTGATTGCGGTAGAAGGTGCTTACTGGTGCGGCTCCCCATGAATCATCGGACCAAATCCCGAATAGATTATTGCCTTCCCATAGATTCATGGCATTCCCAGCGTTATGACCAGCGTCAGCCGTCTGCTCCCACACGCTACCAGCGTCGGCGTAAAGATTGTCCACTCCCAAATTGTATGCAGTGACCCAACCAGAGCCTTGACCGAACATCAGCGAGTTTGTGAGTTGTTGAAAGATATTATTCACAACCAAGGTGGAAGACGAAGACTCGACTTCAATACCATAGCTCTCGGAAAAATGCGATTGGGATTGATAGAAGTAGCTATCGCGGATCACGTCCCCGGCACTCAGGAAAGATATGACATGACCGCGCCCGGCGTTAATCGACCGCAGATTCTTGATCCAGCAGTGGTAACAGCCGTACATTGCTACCCCCATGTCGGTGATGTTGCTTTGGTCAATGCTCAGATTTTCCAGTCCTTCATTCTGAACTGGAGCCATCCACCACGCTCCGGGAGATTGACTGGGGCGAATGTTGTTGAAGTAGACTCCGGGCGAAATGGTAACGGAGTATGTTCCATTGCCGTTGTTCTTAACGCCCGTCACATATGTAACTTGCTTCTGCGAATATGTGACCCCGCCAACGGTGCGCCCGTCATAGTTCCCGCTAGATTCCACAGTGCAAGTAGGCGTTATGCTGTCGCACTGGTAGATGCCTCCTGTGTCGCTCGTATCGTTGGCCTGATCGAGAACCATGAGTTGACCCGAGGTCGGCGCGCCGCCGCAACTGCTCAGCGTGATCGTTGTCGATCCTTTGGACAAGCCCCCCGTCCACATGCATTGCTGTGTGCCGCTCGACGGCTGAACCACACTGTTTCCCGCATAAATAGGGGAACCGGTTATCATGCAAGCCCCGGAATTCTGGCCGCCGCATCCCGCCTCGGCGGTAAATATGACGGTTGTGGACATCGGCCCCGCTCCGCGCACGACTTGGTTGCCTTGCGATCCGTACGTCCACCCGGCCACGTAGTACGTCCCCGCAGGGATGTTGACCACGTTGTGCGTTGCATCGCATGAGGCCAAGGCATTCTGAATCGCCGTGGTGTTGGCGGACGCGGCGCTTGAGCTATTGGCCGTGAGCGTGGGTTGTACCGAACAGTTGGCTGTGTAACTCGGGATGGTAAATCCCGCGCTACTCCAGTCAATCGCCCGTGAAGAATCCAGGAACGTAGACCATGCCTGCGGATAGGCTTTCAGACAGGGCACAGCTAGAAAAAAGAGAATTGTGAGAAGTCTGTACTTCATTATGGGTTCCTTAAAAGTCAGTAAAAGTCTGTGATGCATCCAAAACATTTCTCTCCAACGCGACCTAAGTGGTTAAGAAACAAGGCGAGACCCCTCGTAACGCCATGGTCCTCATCGGTCAAATTGCGGTGGATTACCTTTGTTTTTGTAACAGATTACCTTTGATTTTTGCCAGTTACGCAAGTAAGCCCCCGCCATCGTGGTTCGAACCAGTCTAGATTTCTGCTCGCACCGCTCCAAAAGCCCCACCTCCGGTCAGAGAGGGAAGAAAGGGAATTCAGAGTGAAAGTAAGTGTATTTGGTTTGGGATACGTCGGAACCGTTTGCGCGGGATGCTTGGCAGCTGAGGGGCATGACGTAGCTGGTGTTGACCCGGTTCAGATCAAGGTCGACTTTATCAATCAGGGACATTCGCCGATCGTTGAGCCGGAAATTGACGGCATTATCGCGCGGCACGCAAAGACCGGGCGGATCCGGGCCACCACAGATCCGATCCAGGCCGTTATTGAATCCGAGTTGTCGTTCGTCTGCGTTGGCACACCCAGCCAAGCGAATGGCAATCTGGATCTCCGCTTCATCCGTCGCATTTGTGAGCAGATTGGAGAAGCGCTCCGGACGAAAGATGCGTACCACACCGTCGTGATTCGCAGCACAATTCTTCCCGGCACGATGCACAAGGTTGTGATTCCTACTCTTGAGGAATTCTCCGGCAAGAAAAGCGGACGGGACTTCGGTGTCTGCAACAATCCCGAATTCCTGAGAGAGGGCACGGCAGTCGCCGATTTCCGACAGCCACCGAAGACGGTCATCGGGGAAATGGACACCCGCAGCGGCGACCTGGTCGCGTCTCTTTACGAGGCGATCCCCGGGCCGCTCGTCCGGACAGACCTACGTACGGCCGAGATGATCAAGTACGTCGATAACTGCTGGCACGCCCTCAAAATCGGGTTCGCCAACGAGATCGGGAATCTGTGCGACGCGTCGGAGATCGACGCCCAGAAGGTGATGGATATTTTTTGTGAGGACCGCAAGCTGAATATCTCGCCAGCGTATCTTCGTCCCGGGTTCGCCTTCGGTGGATCCTGCCTTCCGAAGGACCTGCGAGCGCTTTCATACCATGCGCGCTTGCACGATTTGCAACTTCCGATCCTTAACTCCGTTCTACCCAGCAACGAGATACAGATTATGCGTGGCCTAAAGCTCGTGATGGAGAGCGAAAACTCCCGCATTGGGATTCTTGGATTCAGCTTCAAAGCCGGAACCGATGATCTGCGCGAGAGCCCGATGATCGAGGTAATCGAGCGCCTGATCGGCAAGGGCTACGATCTCCGCATCTACGACCGCAACGTGAACATCGCCGCGCTGACCGGTGCCAACCGGGAGTTTATTCTCAAGCGTATACCCCACATCTCGCGCCTCATGGTTCCCAGGATCGAAGACGTTCTGGCTTGGGCGCAGACCATCGTGATCGGCAACAGCGATCCAGAATTCAAACAGGCGCCGCAGAAGCTACGGGTGGATCAGTGCTTGATCGACTTTGTCCGAATAACCACTCCGGAAAGGAAATATGCTCCCAGCTCGCTCGCTTACGCTTGAGAACCCGGCATCGGCCGAGTCGATTGCAGCCGCAAAACCCGTACTCCATTCGATCGAGCGGCTCTTGCACTGGCTCGAAATCCACGACTACCGTGGCTATGATACCTTCGACGGCCTGAATGCACGCTATGTTCGCCCCCTGACGTTCAACAATGCGCTGCTGCGCATCTTGCTTCAACAGGGTGTGCGCAGGTTCCCGCTGAATCTGCGACCATTCTTAGGCGTCGCGCCGGAACGCTCCACGAAGGGCATGGGGTTCCTGGCTCGCGGGTTCATTCGCCTTTACCAGTGCACTTCCGATGCAATGTGGCGCAACCGCGCTGAGTCAATGCTCCAGTGGCTGGTCGAAAATCAATCGCCCGGGTACAGTGGCGCGTGCTGGGGCAATCATTTTGATTATCAGTCACGCAGCGTATTCGTGAAGGCACTGTCACCGTCCGTAGTATGGACCTCACTGATCGGTCACGCGTTCCTCGATGCGTATGATCAGTTCGGCAACGCAAAGTACCTCGACACGGCGATCAGTTGCTGCGAGCATATTGACCGTGACCTGGGAGCGTATCGGGAGGGTGACACTCGGTGCATCCACTACTTCCCGACGTCGACGCACCAAGTACATAACGCCAACACACTGGGAGCGAGTTTGCTAGCTCGCACCGCTTCCTATGTGGGAAATTCTTCATGGCTTGATCTGGCGACAAGAGCCATGCAGTACACCGCGAAATATCAAAGAGACAATGGCTCATGGTATTACGGCGAAGCTGGAAATTTGGGTTGGGTGGACAATTTTCACACAGCATACGTGCTTGATTGCTTCAAGTGGTACGCAATGGCGACAAACGACCACCGCTTCGAGCGGCAAATGATGGATGGCTATCAATACTGGAAAGAGAACTTTTTCCTTTCCGACGGAACACCGCGCTATTACGATCACAAGACCCTGCCGCTCGATATTCAATGTTGCTCGCAGGCCATTGATACTCTTGTTTTCTTCCGCGACCGCGATGCGGGTAGCCTGCCGCTGGCGCTGAAGGTCGCCCAATGGACGATCAAACACATGCAGGACCGGAGCGGTTATTTCTACTACCGCAGATATTCCCGCCGGATTGTAAACAAGACACCAACGCTGCACTGGGGGCAGGCCACGATGTTTTGCGCGCTGGCTGGACTTTACCAGGCGCTGGTCGGCTCTGAACACTTTTCGAACAACCTTACGGCGATTGCTCAATGAAGCTGATTGACGCTCTGCAAGTGTCCCAATCTCCGGCGGGCGAAGGATGGCCGGAACTCAGGATCTTTCTGGCCTGCGGCTTTACGCCGCTGCATCTGCATACGTTTCTGGCAGCGCATCTGCGCAGCCGACTTCCTGGCGTCCGGCCGGAGATTCGCACCGGGCTTTTCGGCGACTTATTTGGAAACATCGAGCGCCTGAAGTCATCCGAGGCTGATTTGTTGGTTGTTGCATTGGAGTGGAGCGATCTCGACCCGCGGCTCGGCATTCGCAGCCTCGGCGGCTGGCGGCCGTCAGACGTGGCTGATATCGCACGATTTGCGGAGCTGAACTCCCGGCGCCTGTTGCGCGCGCTTGAAGGCATTTCTCGCGACATGACAGCAGTCGTCTCACTACCGACGCTGCCACTTCCGCCCGCCTTTACAACGCGGCCCGTGCAGAGCGGACTGTACGAGAGGCAGCTGGATCGGATGCTTGCGCAACTCGCTGAATCGTTGTCCGGGCTTTCGGGAGTTCGCATCCTCAACGAACAGAAACTAGCTGCGGTTTCAGCACCCGCAGCGCGGTACGACGTGAAATCCGATTTGGCGACTGGCTTTCCTTATACACTGGGCCATGCTTCCGCCATGGGAGAACTGCTTGCCTGCCTCATTGAAAACCGAATGCCGATGAAGGGCCTGATCACTGATTTGGATGACACTCTTTGGTCGGGTATCGTGGGCGACGATGGAGTCGATGCAATCTCATGGAATCTCGATAAACACTCGCAGATGCATGGAGTGTATCAGCAATTCCTTTCATCGCTCGCTGCCGCCGGAGTTCTGTTAGGAGTGGCTAGCAAAAACGATGCGGCTACGGTGGCACAGGCATTTGAACGCCGTGACATGTTGCTGTCGAAGGAAGATGTGTTCCCGTTTGAAGTGCACTGGTCGCGCAAGTCGGAATCAGTGCGGCGCATTCTGAGTATCTGGAACATTGCTGCGGATGCAGTTGTGTTTATCGATGACAACCCTGCAGAGATTGCCGAAGTCGAAGCGGCGTTTCCGGAATTGACCTGTAGGCTCTTTCCAAAGGGTGATTCGGCCAGGATCCTGACGCTGCTCGAAGAGCTTCGCGACCTGTTCGGCAAACCGGTTATCTCCGAAGAGGACTCGATGCGAATAAGGAGCATCCGCAATGCGGGAGCATGGCGCGATGCAAGTGACACGTCTGCATCGGCATCGGACGAATTCATCCAGTCCGCCGAGGGGCGCATCTGGTTTGAATGCTCCCATGCCACCGATGACCTGCGAGCGTTCGAGCTGGTAAATAAAACGAACCAGTTTAATCTGAACGGTAAACGCTATGCCGAGTCTGAATGGCGGCAGTTTCTAGCCAATCCCGCAGCTTTTCTGCTCACAGCGGCGTACGAGGACAAATTTGGAGCCCTCGGCAAAATCGCCGTCCTGCTAGGAACGAGGTACGCGGACCGCGTCCACGTGCAAGCCTGGGTGATGAGCTGCCGCGCTTTCTCCCGCCGCATAGAGCACCAGTGCCTGCAGTATCTTTTCGATGAATTTGGGGTAGACCGAGTCAGCTTTGAATACACCCTGACGCCCCGGAATGGTCCATTGCAGGAGTTTCTGAAATCGCTGGTTGACGGCGCGCTAGAGACGCCTGTATGTCTGACCAAAGAAATGTTTTTTGCCAAGCGTATTCCTTTGTTTCATCGCGTTGAGGTGAGTGTTCATGTCTGATCAGGAACAACTTCTGATCCGCTGTTTTGCTTCTATCTTTCCGGGGCTGACGGAAGAAGAGATTCAGAACGCGAGCACAGATTCTGTGGGAATCTGGGACTCGCTTTCTACCGTCACCCTGGCTTCAGTGATACAGGAAGAGTTCAGCTTGGAGATTGATCCTGAGATCCTTCCGCGTCTGGATTCCTTCGAGGCATTTCACGACTATCTGCTTCGATACAGTGAGCATCAAGCATGAAAGAGTTCTTTCTGCGTGGTCTTATCAATCGCGCTTCGCAGCAGTTAGCGAGGGCTGTTCCGGGCGCCAGGAGCTTTCGTGTTTCGCTACATCGGATGCGTGGCGTACACATCGGAAAAAACGTTTGGATCGGCTACGATGTGGTGCTTGACACCTCGCGCCCTTTCGCCATCACGCTGGAAGACGGCTGTGTTCTCAGCCTGCGCGTCACGGTCCTCGCGCACTTTCGGGAGACTCAGGGAGTGACGATCGGGCGCGATGCATTCATCGGAGCCGGTGCTCTGATTCTGCCCGGCGTTGTGATCGGGGAGGGCGCGGTGGTCGCTGCCGGCAGCGTAGTTACCCGATCGGTCGCACCGTTCACCATGGTCCAAGGCAATCCGGCGGCTCCGGTGGCCAAATGTGGTATTCCACTGGGTCCCACTACCACGATGAAAGAATTTTCACGCAGCCTGCGGCCATTGCCACCTCGCGTCCGGATGCAGGAGACATCGCGCGAGGAAGCTTTAGCTGGAAAGAGCAGATCGTGAAGCTCGTCGTTCCTTATCTACGTGAGGTTAGGCCTGCCGATGCACGTCTAATCTGCTTAGCCGAGTTTCTCGGGATTCAGTGCCGGCCGATTTCTCTGACGAAGCCATCTGGAGGCGCTCTCGGGACTGTCGCTTGCGTTCCGGCAGATGACAGATCTTGCCTGGTGATCAATCCCGACGTGATCAAGGAATGGACAGACGGAGCAGCACCTGCACAACAGTTTCTTTCATCGCTTACCGCACCATTTCGCACCATGCTGGTGCATGCCGTGCGTCCAGATCCCTTCCATTCCACGCTCGTTTCGCGTCTTACAATCGGCCGCTTCCATGCCGTGAAGCAGATTCGGGATCACCATGCCGAGTTTGCAGTCGCATCCGATTCCCGCGACATCTGCGAGGCATTTGCCGGGCTTTCGATCGGCGCTGCCAATGCTGCAACTGACCGGATCTTTGTCGGCGGCAACGGCGCCAGAAAGCTCATCACCATCGGGGATGGCGCTTTCTTTGCGAGCGCCAGGTTGGAGAACACCGAAATCTTCCTGATCGGCAGCGAAGATGTAGCCGATCTGGATTCAGAAGTTTCAGATTCGTGGCTCAGCGATTCGTTTTCCCGGTTTCTCCCCCATGCCATGGCGCTCCGTCACATCTTTGGCGACCGATGCTGGCACCCTGCTCACAATCACGCCAGCGTGATTGTCGACGATCCGTTGTTGCGTCCCAACTATGGCTTTCTCAATTTCGAGCGTTTGCTGCGGATGATGGAGGAGCATAACTTCGGAACGACCATTGCATTTATTCCGCACAACTTCCGCCGGAATTCGAAGCGCGTCGTCCGCCTCTTTTCCGAGCATGCTGATCGCCTGTCGCTCTGCTTCCACGGGAATGACCACGGCGGTGCCGAGTTTGCCGTCACAGACGCGGCGCTTCTACACGCGATGCTTCACACCGCTGAACAGCGTATGGCAGCACATGGCCGGATGACCGGGCTACCCTGTGAGCGTGTCATGGTCTTTCCGCAAGGAAGATTCTCTGTCGAAGCGATGGCCGCACTGCGAATGCACACTTTCGACGCAGCGATCAACACTGCTGCACATCCCTGGCAGGAGCCTAAGCAACTCACCCTCCGTGAACTAGCGCAACCAGCAGTGTTGCGCTACGCAGCTTTCCCGCTCTTCACTCGCAGATACAGCATGCAGATGCAGCACGCCGAGATTGCCTTCAGGATCTTCTTTGGGATTCCGCTCCTGCTTGTGGAGCACCACGATATTTTTGAAAACCCGCAGAATCTGATCGATGCCGTGGGGCGAATCAACCGAGCCGCAGCCGATATTCGTTGGTCAAGCGCTGGCGCAGCAGTTCGGGAATCCATTCTCTGCCGCCGGGATGATCGTGGCATCCTGAATGTGAAGGCATATGCTGGAACGGTACGCGTAGCTAATCCATCCCATTTGCCTGAACGCGTCCTAGTCGAGTGGAGTTATCCAGATCACGAGTCTCACGTTGAATCGGTGTACCGCGATGGATTACCATGCCCTGTGATCAAGGCTGACGAACCGGGAGTTCGTGTTTCCGCTGTTCTCGATCCGGGGATGTCGGCTCTTTTCTCGATTCGATACCGCCGTCCCGACACCTCATTGGTCCATCCTGGTTTTCGCTACAACACGCGGGCTATTGTTCGCCGAAGACTTTCGGAAATTCGAGACAACTACATCAGCAAGAGTCCCTCGCTTTTGGCTGCTGTCAAAATTCTGCAGGGTCACCTGCACTAGAACGAATAGGCTTGACTATTTAGGCATGCGTCAAGCGAACTCAATTCCTACTGCCACGAGAGTGTTCACGTGACACTGACAAAGAAAAAGATTCTGATCATCGTCGAGAACTTGCCTGTGCCATTTGACAGCCGCGTCTGGAAAGAAGCACGCGCGCTTCATCAGCACGGATACGAGGTGAGCGTGCTCAGTCCGCGAGGCAAGGGCTATCGGCAGACTCACGAAATCCTTGAGGGGATTTACGTCTATCGGCACCCCATGCCAAAGGAGGCCAGCCGACCCATCGGCTACCTGTGGGAGTATGCATGTGCGTTGTTCTGGGAATTTTTGTTTTCCTGGTGGATATTTCTCACGCGCGGGTTCCATGTGATTCAGGGCTGCAATCCACCGGATGATATTTTTCTGGTGGCCCTGCCCTTCCGCCTGTTTGGGGTGAAGTACATTTTCGATCAACATGACGCTGGTCCGGAACTGTATCACTCCAAATATGAAAGAAAGGACTTCTTTTACCGCGCTCAGGTCTGGCTGGAGCGCCTGACGTATCGGGCCAGTCACGTTGTCATTGCTACGAATTCCAGCTATCGAGACCTGGCGCTGACTCGCGGAGGAATAAGACCGGACGACATGTTTGTAGTGCGCAATGGACCCGACTTGGAAACATTCCGCCTAGTTCCTCCCGATCCTACGTTGAAGCATGGGCAGAAATTCCTTGTCGGCTATGTTGGGACGATGAGTGATCAAGACGGGCTCGAAATCCTGCTGGAGGTGGCCGCTCGTATCAAAGCGTCCGGTCGCACGGATGTGCATTTCACTTGTGTGGGTGGCGGCCCGGGTCTTGCAGGATTGCGTCAGATGGTCAAGCAAATGAACCTGGCAGACATGGTGGATTTCACCGGGCGCGTCCCGGATGAGCACCTGCTGCGCGTGCTGTCCACGGCCGATGTCTGCGTCAATCCCGACAAGCCCTGCGAGATGAATGATATCTCCACGATGATCAAGATTATGGAGTACATGGCTTTAGGCAAGCCCATCGTGCAGTTCGATCTCCGGGAAGGACGGTTCAGTGCCGGCGAGGCTTCTCTTTACGCACGGGCCGATCTAGGTGCCGAGGATTTCGCCGCCAAAATCCTGTGGCTCCTCGACCATCCCGAGGAACGCACCAGAATGGGCGGTCTGGGACGCGACCGCGTGGCAAATCAGCTCGCCTGGGAGTTTTCTGTGCCTAACTTGCTGAAGGCCTATGACCGCGCATTTTCAAAGCGGATCGGATGGACATTGCAGGGGCGCGCGGTCACCTCCGCCTCGCGAAAGGAACAGGTAGAAAGGGCACAATGAAGCAAGATAAGTTATCATCCACCAAAGCCGTCGAGCTGGCCATAATCGGGGCCGGACCGTATGGCCTCTCGATCGCAGCCCACCTGGGCGCGCGTGATATTCCGTTCCGGATCTTTGGTGATCCCATGAGCGCTTGGTCAAAACAGATGCCCAAGGGAATGCATCTGAAATCCGAAGGGTTTGCGTCGTCCCTATCCGACCCGCATTCGGAATTTACGCTTCGCCACTTCTGCGAAGAAAGAGGACTGCCGTACGCGGACACTGGTCTCCCAGTGTCTCTGGAGACATTCGTTACTTACGGGCTCGAGTTCCAGAAGCGATTCGCACCGGCTCTGGAGCAGAAGACCGTTATTTCTATCCGCCAAGCTCCTTCCGGCTTTGAGCTGCAGCTGGACAATGGCGAGACGTTTTTTGCGCGCCGCGTTATCATGGCCGCCGGCATAGTGCCGTTCGCGCATATACCAGTTCCGCTTTCGGAACTTCCGCGCGGTTACGCCAGCCACAGCTCGGAGCACAGCGACCTTGAGAAGTTCCGCGGGCAGCACGTCATCGTAGTGGGCGGAGGGGCTTCGGCTCTAGACTTGGCGGCTTTGCTGCACGAGGCGGGAGCGAATGTCGAGGTGGTGGCCCGCACTTCCGTCATCCGTTTTCACGATCCGCCGCAGCCGCGCTCGCTGAAAGAACGCATTGTGCGACCGACTACGGGACTCGGCGCCGGTATGCAACTGCTGTTCTATGTGAAGGCTCCACGGGTTTTCCGGCTTCTGCCGCGAAAGATCAGGATTGATCGTCTTCGAAAGACACTCGGACCGGCTCCAGGCTGGTTTATCCGCGACCGCGTCGCAGGAAAGGTGCCTCTGCGCCTGGAAGTTAAGATCTCCAGTGCCACTGTGCAGCAGAACCACGTTACCCTGAACTTGACCGACCGTCAGAACGGAAATCAGACCGTAGTAGCCGACCATGTGATCGCAGCTACCGGCTACCGGGTTGACTTGGAGCGCCTGCAATTTCTCGACCCCGCATTGCGGGGCAGGATTCAGACCATCGAAGGAGCACCCGCTCTCTCCGACACCTTCGAATCCTCGGTTCCCGGGCTCTATTTCATTGGCGTGAGCGCCGCCAGCACGTTCGGTCCATTGATGCGTTTTGCCTGTGGGGCCGATTTTACTGCGCGCCATCTCTCGTCGCACTTGGGCCGCCGGCTTGGCCATTCCTTGGTGAAAAGCAAGAAAAAGGGGCATAGTCCAGATCTTCCGACGAACCTGACACCGTCCTCTTACTGATAAATTCAGATGGAAGAAAGACAGAGAAATTCAGATGCAAGAAAGACTTCGGAATCTGCGCCGGGATTCATTAGCAGATCCGTGCATCCTGCTGACCGACACTAATCGCTGGCCCGTCGTCCCCCGGCTAGCAATGAGGTTTGAGAAGCTCGGCGCCAAGGTGGCAGTGCTGTGCGCCACTCCCGGTCATCCGGTAGAGAGTCTCCGCGAGCGCGTGCAGATCTTTTCCTACAGTGGTTTTCAGCCACTGTCTTCGTTGCGTATGGCTGTCGAGACATTCCGTCCGGACATCATAATTCCCGCATGTGATCGCAGTGTGCAGCATCTGCACGAACTGCATGGGGCATGCCAGGCAGAAGACGGCAGGGCCGCGCTATCGATGTCGCTGCTGATCGAACGGTCTCTCGGTTCGCCGCAGAGTTTCTCTATTGTTTCCAATCGTTATGCGCTGCTACAGACCGCCCTCGAAGAAGGCATTCGAGTGCCGAAGCTTCTTGCGATTAATGAAGTTTCAGATCTAGAACATTTGAGCGCCGAGATCCCGGCGCCTTGGGTCATTAAGACTGATGGAACGTGGGGAGGCCGAGGCGTGCGCGTGGCTTACAGTCTCGCGGAAGCCGGCCAGTGCCTCCGTGAGTTGACAAGTAGACCTGATGCGCTTCAGTTAATGAAGCGCATGTCCCTGAATCGCGACCGCGACTGGGTCTATCTGGATTGGAGCCGTCCGCGTCCGGCGGTCGTAGCTCAGGCGTTTATCCCGGGGCGCCCAGCCAATTGCGCGGCGGTTTGTCGCGATGGCGAAGTGTTGGCGGTGATCGCCGTCGAGGTCATCCAGTCCCAGGGGCCGACAGGACCCGCCACGATCGTCCAAGTGGTTCCCGGCGGCGAAATGATGCAAGCGGCCGAGCGCATCGCGCGACGCCTTCGGCTCTCAGGGTTCTTCGGCCTCGATTTCGTGATCGAAGAGCGCACTGGCGCAACATACCTCATTGAGATGAATCCGCGCTGCACTCCCCCCTGTCCGTTGCCGCTGGGCGAGAGCCGCGATTTAGTTGCCGCTTTCTGGTCTCATCTGAAGGAGCAGCCCATGCCGCACACTGTGAGCGTGACGGACAAGAGCCGGATCGCTTATTTTCCGCAGGCCTCACTCCGCGCGCCAGATGCACCCGATACCATTTTGAGCAGCAGCTTTGTCGACATTCCGGCGGAAGAGCCCAATCTGGTACACCAACTTCGGAATCCCTGGGTGGGACGCAGCCTCCTGGGCCGTTTTCTCGACTGGATCAGGCAACGACTGGTGCGGGAAGAGTCAACCTGCACAACCCGTACAGTTCTCTTCGAAAGAGCCATGGAAATCCAGCCCACCACCGTGGCCGATCTCGATGTCTGACAATAGTCGATCGGTCCTCGCCCAGGTCGCGGTCTCTCCCCTGGAATAGGCAGAAGATATGCGTTTCACTGAAGCCAGTATTCCCGGCGTCTGGACGATCGATCCGGACCCTCGCGAGGATGAGCGCGGCCGCTTTTTTCGAGCCTGGTGTGCCAGGGAGTTTGCGGAACGCGGCATCGCCTTTGCTCCGGTTCAAGCCAATATGGGATTCAGCTTGCAAGGGGGCACGATTCGCGGCATGCATTATCAGGTTGAGCCGGCGCTCGAGGCCAAGCTGGTCCGTTGCACTCGCGGAGCCATATTCGATGTGGCACTCGATCTCAGGTCTAACTCTCTAACCTTCCGGCAGTGGATCGGCGTCGAGTTGTCGGCTGTCAATGGTCGCATGCTCCTGGTGCCTGAAGGCTGCGCCCACGGCTACCAGACGCTTGAGGATGAAACAGAAATGCACTATATGACCTCAGCAGTCTACATGCCAAGTGCGGCCCGCGGCGTGCGTTTCGATGACCCCGCCTTCGGCATTGAATGGCCGCTGCCGGCAACCGCTATTTCTAAGCAGGACCGCGATTGGCCTTTGATCGCGACGCACACCACAATCGCGAAGCTCTGAACCGGCGCAGCTTCGGGGCGGAAATTCGCCGCATTTGCAACGGCCGTCAATCGCACAAATTCCTTCGATCCGAGGTTGTCGGATCCAGTCCGAGGAACTCCTTATGCAGACCGGGCAAAAAACCTCGCGTGTCCTGATTTTTTCGCAACGCAACCTCACCAGCATTCAACCGTTCTTGTGCCCCCACGTCGAATTCGAAGATGTCATTGCGCAGGTCGATGACGTCGATATGCTGGCGCCGCGGTTCAACCCCAACACAAGGCGTCAGAGAATTGCGAAGCAGCTTGCTTACCATACGCCTCTCAGGTTGAACCCCGGTATTGAATCGACGTCGATTGGAGCCAAATACGATCTCTTTCTGGCTATTTGCGGCAACCCAACCGATCTTCTTCGAGTTCACGCCGCCGGCGACTGGAGGTCGAAGTGTCGGATGGCAGTTTGCTTGATCGATGAGATGTGGGCGCGGCAGATCAACCACTACAAAAACTATATCCGCATGCTTGCCGAGTTCGACCTCGTGGTTCTTTACTACAGCATGAGCATCGAGCCCCTCAATCAACACATCGGGAATAAGGGCCTGTTCATGCCACCTGGTGTAGACACCCTCCGCTTTTGCCCCTGGCCCGACCCGCCTCAGCGCGCAATTGATGTTTACAGCATAGGAAGGCGTTCGGCTGTCACCCATCACGCGCTCCTTGGCATGGCAAAAGAAGAAGATATCTTCTACGTCCATGACAGTACTTCTGCCGACCGGGTTCTGGTTCCGACCGAGCACCGAGTGCTTTTCGCAAATCTCTTGAAGCGGAGCCGGTATTTCATCGTCAATCCTGGCTTGATCGATCAACCTGCTGCCCGTGGCAATCAGATAGAGATTGGCAACCGCTATTTTGAAGGTGCTGCAGCCGGCGCCATCATGATCGGCGTACGGCCTAACAACGACGTCTTCGAAAAGGTCTTCAACTGGCCCGAGCCCATGATTGACCTTCCGTGGGATTCTTCAGCGGTCGCGGATGTGATCCGGGAATGCGACAGAGATTCTGAGCGCCAGGAAACGATCCGCCGCCGGAACGTGGAACAGGCACTCCTGCAGCATGACTGGCTGTACCGATGGGAAACCGTGCTCAACGCTTTGGGGATGGATCTTCTACCCAAGGCGCAAGCGCGCAAACAAAGACTTCATTCTCTCGCCGAGATGGTTAGGAAAGGCGTTTCATCTTACTCGGCTCCATATATTGTCGGGGCTAAGTGAATCGGCAGATAAAGCTCTCCTGTGATGGCGATCTTTCACCTACTGAACTGAATTTCTCTCGCTGGAAATAACGTCCTTCGGGTACTCATGCAAACAAGTCGTACGTCATCGTCGTCCATGCCGGATATAGGGCGCAAATTGTTTGACTTCTATCTCAGACATCTCCGCCGCATTTGGCGATACACACCCAATTTCGTGCGCGTGCGTCGGGCCGGACGCATTTATGCGCGCTTTCTGGATAAGATGGTTCGCCGCAGTTCGGACCGCTCCCAGTCTTTCACCACATTTTTCCTGCGCAACCGCCCCGAGTTGGAGTTGCTGCAGATGCTGATCGCCGACAAGCCGACAGGGGCCGAGTTGAAGATCACTGTCCTCGCCTGCAGCAAGGGAGCTGAGGTTTACTCCATGGCCTGGGCCATTCGATCAGCGCGTCCAGACCTGCGAATCAGTCTTCAGGCCATCGACATTTCACCAGCGATCGTCGAGTTCGCAAAAAGAGGTGTATATTCGCTGCGAAAACCGCAGCCAACGGACTTGTCGAGTGATAGCTACGTCCGCCAGAATGGCCACGTCGACGCGATCCCCTCCAGCGATCCTAACCATTGGCTCTTCGAACATGTAAGCAATGAGGAAATGGAAGGCATGTTCGATATCCGCGGCGATCAGGCGATTGTCAAGCCGTGGCTGCGCGAGGGCATTCAGTGGTTTTGCGGCGACGCGAATGATCCGAACCTCATTGTAAGGCTTGGCGGGTCCCAGGAGATCGTCGTTGCCAATCGCTTCCTCTGCCATATGCGTCCTCCAGAGGCCATGAACTGCCTGCGCAACATCGGACGCCTTGTTGCACCCGGGGGACATCTCTTTGTCTCCGGCATCGACCTCGACGTACGCACTGCGGTCGCTCGCGAACGGCGCTGGATCCCCGTCGCCCAGCGCATGCGCGAAATCCATGACGGTGATGAGTCCCTGCACAGGGGCTGGCCTACGCAATGGTGGGGTCTAGAGCCATTCGACGAAACCCGAAGTGATTGGCAAATGCGCTACGCCTCTGTGTTCCAGATAGGAATAACGTCCACCCGAGTTCCCCCAATTGGTGGAACTAACTGGAAGCCGGAACTCGTTTCCGCGAACGGGGAAATCCGACAGCGATGAAAGACAACGCCAGAATCGCCATCCTGCACCACACGGGCGGCGGCAATCTCGGCGATGACGCCATTATTGATGTTGTCATCGGTAACATCCGGCGCCGCCAGCCCGGAGCCGACATCGTCGTCTTCTCAATGAACCCGGACGATACCACCCGGCGTCATGGGGTTACCGCCTTCCCTCTTCGCCGTCACTGCTGGAGCATTGGCTACAAATCTGCCAAAAACCCCGAAATTGCTTCCGGTGGACCGTACCGGGTTGGCGAAATGCGCAACCTTCTGCTGCGCATTCCACGGAGCTTGCTCCTAGAGTTGCGCTTCCTCGCGAAATCGTACCGTCGACTCAAAACCTGCGAGATGCTCGTTGTCAGTGGAGGCGGACAACTCACCGAACGCGGTGGGCCCTGGAGCTTCCCCTATGCGCTCTTCACATGGACGCTCCTGGCCAAGATCGCCGGTGTTCGCTGTCTCTTCCTCAACGTCGGCGCCGGTCCCCTCAACCATTCGCTCAGTCGATTCTTCGCTAAACGCGCCCTTTTGGCCGCCGATTATGTTTCATTCCGGGATCGGCAGTCGCAGTCGCTCGCTGTAAGCGTCGGCTTCCGGCGCGAAAGTCACGTATATCCCGACAATGTCTTCAGCCTCACGGTCGAAGCCCCTGCTGATGAGGATCAACGCCCGTCACGGATCGTCGGCATTGCTCCGATGCCTTTCCCGTTTAGTGACCTCTTGACGCCTCCTGACGATCCGCAGAGCATCCAAGCTGAGTTCATTGAAAAGCTTGCGGACTTTTCTTCACAAGTGGCTGCACTCTCCTACAGACTTCAGCTCTTTGGCAGCGATGTCGGCGCAGATCCCAAGGAGATCGAGCACCTCCGTACTATCCTGAGCTCCCGGCATGCTATCTCGCTCCCCGCATGCGAACCGGTCAGCTCGGTGGATGAACTGCTCTCTAGAATCGGGGCGATGGATTATGTGGTTACTTGCCGATTCCATGGTGTGGTCTTCTCGCTTCTACTCAACAAGCCCGTATTGGCTATATCGCACCATCCCAAGGTCGCTGAGCTCATGAGAACTCTCGGGCTCTCTCGCTACTGCGTCGACATGCAGAACTTTGATTCCGAGACTCTCTTCGAGAAGTTCCTCTCCCTTGTAAGTGAATCGGACAATGTGCGTCAGCGCATGTCAGCCAGCCTCACCGGATTTCGTTCGCAGCTGGCAACCCAGTTTGACGATCTCTTCCCACCCTTAGCTCAAGCCGCAGTGAGGCGGCTGGTCGCTTCCGCCGGGACCGAGGCGGTGGCAGTTGGTCAGGAACGGCAGTAGCTTTCCCCCTCTTCATTCGAAACCTGGGGAATGCGGATCCGCGTTTGCCCAACCAAAGTTCTGTTGTCGATAACGCAACCTCGGCCCCCCGCCCCGAGGTGACTTGAGGAGGTTCTTATGAAAGTAGTTTTGTTCTGTGGTGGACTCGGTCTGCGCATCCGGGACTCGGAAAATATTCCGAAGCCTTTGGTCGAGATCGGATACCGTCCCATTCTCTGGCACGTGATGAAATACTATGCCCACTTCGGCCATAAAGACTTCATCCTTTGTCTCGGTTACGGTGCGGACGCCATCAAGAAGTACTTCCTCAACTACAGCGAATGCGTGTCAAACGACTTCGTACTCTCTTGCGGCGGAAAGCGGGTGGAGTTGCTTAGCAGCGATATCGATGAATGGCGGATCACGTTCGTTGATACCGGCACTCATGCCAACATCGGGCAGCGCCTCAAAGCAGTCGAGCATTATCTCGATGGTGAGGAAGAATTCCTCGCGAATTATAGCGATGGATTGACAGACCTTCCGCTGCCGCAGCAACTTGCCCAATTTCACGAACAAGACAAGATCGCGAGCTTCCTCTGCGTGCTGCCTAACCTCAGTTACCACATGGTCGCCGTGGACAAGGAAAGCAACCTTGTGTCGGGTATTCACGCTATTACCAACGGCACAGTCCGCATAAATGGCGGCTACTTTGCTTTCAAGCGCGAAATATTCGACTATATTGGCGATGGTGAAGAACTCGTGCTTGAGCCATTCCAGCGGCTGATCGCGGAGAAACAACTACTTGGCTATACCTACGATGGCTTTTGGGGGGGCATGGATACCTTCAAGGACAAGCAGCAGCTAGAAGCGCTTTGGAGCAGCGGCACGGCTCCGTGGAAGATCTGGCAAACCACCACCGATGGCAAGAACGGCGCGAGAGCGAGCATAGCACCGGATATAGGCGGTATGCTCGAAACCACCAGCAGGGCAGGCCGGTCCTCGAGAGTGACTCGCAATTGATCGCTTCTACGGCGGCGGGAGATTCTGATGAATAGTGTAGATACTGTACTCAACATGCGCGAAGTATCTGGCAGGCAGATTCGCGTTGGCATGATTGGAGCTGGGGCAACCGGTCGCGCCATTGCGCTGCAGCTGGGAACGCCAGCACCTGGTATACGGCTCGTGGCGATCTGCAATCGTAGTCTAGAGAACGGAGAGCGCGCTTTCCGCGAAGCAGGAGTGACTGATTGGGCTAGAGTCGATTCCGCCCTGGAAGCCGACCAGCAGATTTGCAGCGGTAGGCCCGTGCTCACGAACAACCCTGCCGTTCTTGCCGGCTGCGAATCGATCGACATTCTACTTGAAGTGACGGGTACGGTCGAGGCTGCCGCGGCGGTTGTTGTTAATGCCCTCCGACATCGCAAGCATGTGGTCATCGTCAATGCCGAGCTAGATTCGCTCGTCGGCCCCATCCTGAAAGCCAAAGCCGACGAAGCGGGAGTGGTGCTGACCAACACGGACGGCGACGAACCCGGCGTTGCTATGACCCTGGTTCGGTATCTTAGAACACTCGGCCTGAAAGTGGTTGCAGCCGGCAACATTAAGGGGATGGTCGACTATTACCGTACACCAGCGACGCAGAAAGCCTTCGCCGAAAAGTACGATCAGGACGCCAGGAAGGTCACATCTTTCGCTGACTCGACCAAGCTGTCGATGGAAGCGACGGTGCTGGCAAACGCTACGGGTTTCCGGGTTGGCCGTCGCGGAATGCATGGTCCTGCCTGCGGTTACGTCCGCGAGGTTGGCAACCTACTTCCCGCCGATCAGATGCTGTCCACCGGTCTCGTCGATTATGCGCTTGGCGCTGCTCCACACACTGGTGCGTTCGCTGTGATTCACGAAGAAAACGCGCTGAAAAAAGCTCAACTCGGCTATTACAAATTGGGAGACGGGCCTTTTTACGTCTTCTACACCCCGTACCATCTGCCTCATCTGCAGATCGCGTCGACCATTGGCCGTGCCGTTGTACATCAGGATGCGACCGTTGCGCCATTGGACGGTCCGGTGTGCGAAGTGGTCAGCGTGGCGAAGTGTGATCTTAAGGCTGGCGAACGCCTCGACGGGGTTGGCGGCTTCTGCACATACGGCCTCATTGACAACCGGCAGACTGCCCGCGATATGAACGCCTTGCCCATCGGACTCTCTGAGGGTTGTGTGCTGCGCAGCGATGTACAGAAAGATACCGTGATCAGCTTCGACGATGTCGAGCAAGTTCCTGGGGGCGTTGCCTGGGACCTGTGGCAGGAACAGAATGCCCGCTGGCCTGTAATCGGTGCGCCAACTCTCGCGCAGGAACGCGAATTCTCCGTGAGCGTTCGATGACCCTGAACCGTTCCTTCTGGAAGGGCCGCCGCGTTTTTCTTACGGGTCACACAGGATTCAAGGGTAGCTGGCTGTCGCTCTGGCTCCATTCGCTCGGAGCTGAGGTCACCGGCTACGCGCTCGATCCGCCGACCGAACCGAATCTCTTCACGCAGGCTCGAGTTGCCGGGTGCATCCGCTGCCTGCGTGGAGACATCCGCGACTACCCGGCGCTGAAAAAGGCCATTGCTGAGTGCCGGCCGGAAGTCGTTCTGCACATGGCCGCGCAGTCCGTCGTCCGGACCAGCTATGAGAATCCGGTTGAGAACTACGCGACGAACGTCATGGGCACTGTCCATGTTTTCGAGGCTGTGCGCGAGCTCGGTCGCGCGTGCGTGATCGTCAACGTTACCAGCGACAAGTGCTATGAAAATCGCGAATGGGTCTGGGGCTATCGCGAAAGCGAGCCCATGGGTGGCAAAGATCCCTACTCCAATTCAAAGGCGTGCTCCGAACTTGTCACCTCCGCCTACCGGGAATCATTCTTTTCACCGGAGACAATTGAAAAGCATGGTATTGCACTCGGCAGTGCGCGCGCCGGCAACGCCATCGGCGGCGGCGACTGGACCCCACACCAACTCATCCCCGATCTCATTCGAGCTTTCACGGCAGGCGAACCCTGCCTCATCCGAAACCCCCTCTCGTACCGGCCTTGGCAGTTCGCGCTCGAACCACTGCGCGGCTATCTCATTTTGGCAGAACGGCTCAGCGAGGATGCACTTGGATTCGCTTCCGGGTGGAATTTCGGCCCCGTGGACGCCGATGTTCAACCGGTCTCGTGGATCGCCGACACGCTAGTCCGATTCTGGGGAGACGGCGCTGCGTGGCAACTCGATTCGGGCTCGCACCCACACGAGGCCCGAGCGCTCAAGCTCGACGCTTCCAAAGCAGGTGCTTTCCTGAACTGGCGTCCGGCATTGTCCCTTGCCGAGGCGCTTGCCTGGATTGTTCAATGGTATCGTGGACTTCAACAGGGAAGTGACATGCGCGAGTTGACACTCGCGCAAATCCAACGCTATGAAGCGCTCATCGGAATGACAATTTGAAACGAACGTTCTCTGGTGCGCACATCTGAAACGGAAATACGTCAGTTCTCACAATTGAACTTAGTCTGGAGAAATAAATTACTCATGTCCATGCCCAACATCGTTGTTCTCGGTTCAGGAATGGGAGGTTTTGGCGCCGCCTACCGCCTACATCAAGAGGGGATTGCTCCTGTCATGTACGACAAGAACGGTTACTACGGCGGCCACACCATGTCGTTTCGATATGAGAGCGGATTCCTTTTTGACATCGGGCCGCACATCTCCTTTACCAAGGACACACGCATACAGGAACTTCTGGCTGAGAGCGTCGGCGGCCGTTACGAGACACTGCAGATCAATCTTAATAATTACTGGCGTGGATACTGGCCGACCCATCCGGTGCAGCTCCATTTGCACGGTCTTCCCGAAGAGACCATTGTCAAAGTCATCAGCGACTTCGTCGAGGAACGATCCGCGCCTGAGAAGACGATCAGGAACTATGAAGACTGGCTTTATGCCAGCTTTGGCAAGACCTTCGCCGAGTCATTCCCAATGCAGTACACTCGTAAATACCATACAACTACCGCCGACAACATGAGCACCGACTGGCTTGGGCCCCGTGTTTATCGCCCCAGCCTTGAAGAGGTTCTGCGTGGTGCGATCTCTGCTTCCGCACCGCAGGTGCACTACATCACGCATTTTCGGTATCCGAGTGACGGTGGATTCCGACTCTATCTGAACAAGTTCGTTCCGATGGGGAACATCAAGCTCGAGCACGAACTCATCTCGGTCGATCCGCGCGCGCGGGAGCTCACGTTCTCAAACGGTCTGGTCACCCAATACGATTCGCTCGTCTCGTCTGTGCCTTTGCCCGACATGATTCGCATGATTCAGGGTGCTCCCGGCGATGTCGTCGAAGCCTCCCGCAAGCTCGCCTGTTCCACATGCGTGCTCGTGAACATCGGGATCAACCGCGCCGACATTTCCAATGCTCACATGACCTACTTTTATGACGAGGACATTTGTTTCACGCGTTTGAGTTTTCCGCATATGCTCTCTTCGCGTAATGCGCCTCCGGGAACCGGCAATATCCAGGCGGAGGTCTACTTCTCCGAGAAATACAAGCCCTTCAGCGGCAAAGCTGAAGACTGGATTGATCCCGTGATTCGTGACCTGAAGAAGGTCGGACTGGTGCGGGAGGAAGATGAGATCCTCTGCCGCAAGGCGATGCTGCTTCGCTATGCGAACATTATCTTCGATCTCGAGCGTGCCGATGCTCTGAAGACAGTTCATGGCTATCTCGACGATATCGGCATCGCCTACTGCGGCCGCTACGGCGACTGGGGTTATATGTGGACGGACGAGAGCTTTATCAGCGGCGAACGTGCTGCAGAGCGTGCTCTTGACTCGGTCGTTAGTGCCACATAACCCGCTAAAGCAGCCCCGACCCGATATCGAAGCGTGAAGAACCACCTATCATTGATGATCAAACTGAACCTGGATGCCAAGAAGGACGGACCGCTCAATGTACTCTGCTTGGGCGCCCACTCCGACGACATAGAGATTGGCTGTGGAGGGACGATCCTCCGTCTGATTCACGAATACCCGCAAGTCACCTTTCATTGGGTAGTCTTCAGCGCGCGCGGCGTTCGCCGCCTTGAAGCGGAGCATGCAGCCGAGCTGTTTGTGGGACGTCAGCGTCTTGCCAGACTTGTGCTGAAGGAGTTTCCCGACGGCCTTTTGCCGTACGTGGGTGCAGACGTCAAAGCCGCGTTCGAGGATCTCAAAGAGACCGGCTCGCCCGACCTAATCTTCACGCATCAGCCCCATGATGCTCATCAGGATCATCGCCTGCTGTGCGAACTGACCTGGAATACCTTCCGGAATCACTTCATCCTCGAATACGAAATTCCTAAGTACGACGGCGATCTGGGACGGCCCTCCTTTTTTTGCCCGCTGGAAGTTTCCCAGTACCAGACCAAGGTCCGTCATCTGATGGAAGTGTTCGGATCGCAGCGGAGCAAACACTGGTTTCAGGAGTCCACCTTCGAGGGACTCATGCGCCTCCGCGGCATGGAATGCAATGCGCCCAGCGGATACGCAGAGGCTTTCTATTGCAGGAAAGCGGTGTTTTGAATGACTGATGTTGCGGGCATTCACTGGTTCGGCTTCTATAGACAGCACTTGTATTCTCGGCTTGACATTATTCAATTCATCGAAGTTCTTGGGCACCCTGAGCAGTTATCCGGGGGCTTACTGAGGCTTGTAGATACAGAAGGCATTCATGACACCTATCACATCACTGGATCAAACTACCGCAATTAAGGATCTTATCGCGAGCCGACGGGCTCGCATCGGCATCGTGGGCATGGGCTACGTCGGCCTGCCGTTGGCGCTTTTGTTTTGTGAAGCCGGGTTCCGCGTGACGGGATTTGACGTGGACATGCGCAAAGTAGAAACCCTCAACGGCGGCGGGTCCTATATCGTGCGTATCCCTGCCACTGAAATCCAGGTTGCGCTGGATACCGGCTTCAACGCAACTGAAGATTACTCCGAAATCGCCACGATGGATGTAGTGATCATTTGCGTGCCAACACCTCTCAATGACTATCATGAGCCGGATCTCAGTTATGTCACTGGCACCGTGCGGAGTATCGCTCCGCATGTTTACGAACGGCAACTCATCATCCTCGAGAGCACTACGTATCCAGGCACCACAGAAGAGATCGTTGTCCCATTGTTAGAGGCCGGTAATCCTTCCGGTTTAAAAGTTGCTCGCGATGCAGAGACCCCGGGATTTTATGTAGCATTTTCTCCGGAACGTGAAGACCCCGGCAATGACTCCGTTGCTCGTCGCGATATCCCGAAGGTCGTTGGCGGCTGCGGACCTGTGGCCCAGAACCTTGCCAGCGCTGTATATGAAGCGATATTCAACCGCACCGTTCGGGTATCCTCTCCAGCGGCTGCAGAAATGACGAAGTTACTCGAGAATATCTACCGCTGCGTCAACATTGCTCTGGTGAATGAATTGAAGCAGCTTTGCATGCGCATGGGCATCGACGTGTTCGAGGTGATTGAAGCCGCAAAAACCAAGCCGTTTGGTTTTCAGGCATTCTATCCGGGCCCAGGTCTCGGCGGGCACTGTATTCCCATCGATCCCTTCTATTTGTCTTGGAAGGCCAAAGAGTTTGATTTTCACACGCGGTTCATTGAGCTTGCAGGCCAAGTCAATCTAGGAATGCCTTACTTTGTGGTCGAGAACATCGTTGAGGCGATGAGCCGCCAAGGCAAGGCCCTTAAAGGGTCGAGAGTGCTTGTGCTCGGAATGGCTTATAAGCGCGACATCGATGATCTTCGCGAGTCTCCCTCTCTTACGATCATTGAGTTGTTGCAGAAGAGGGGTTCGCAGGTTGAATACAATGACCCCTACTTCCCGTCGGTTGGCCAGGGGAGAAAATATGCCTTGAACATGACCTGCACCCCTCTCGAACTGATTCCTGAATTTGACTGCGTGGTGATCGCCACGGATCATTCGCACTACGACTACCAGGACATAGTGACGAAGGCTAAACTTGTGGTGGACACCCGCAATGCAACGAAGGGAATTACTGCCGAAAATATTGTGAAGTGCTAGGTGCGGTAGTCCGCTGCCAACTCTTACAGCCAGCCTTTTGATCGCGCTATGCGAGCTGCTTCCACGCGATTTGATGCGCCTAGCTTGCTGATTGCTTCTGAGAGGTAATTGCGCACTGTTCCTTCGGACAGGTGCAGATCCTCAGCAATTTCTGTGCTGGATTTGCCTTCTCCTGCGCGCCAGAGGATTTGCCTTTCGCGTTCAGTGAGTGGATCCGGGTCGGCGCTCCAGGCTTCTGCGGCGAGATCTGGATCGACAACGCGCAAGCCATTATGCACGCGCCGTACGGCGTCTGCTAATTCTGCCGCTGGACGATCTTTGAGTAGGTAACCTTTCGCACCGGCATCGAGAGCACGCCTGAGGTATCCGGGCCTTGCGAAGGTTGTCAGAATTACAACTCTGGTCTTCGGGTAGCGGGAGTTGACCTCGCTCGCTAGCGTGAGGCCAGTCATTTCAGGCATTTCGATATCGGTCACCAGGACGTCGGGCGAATGCTTACCGACGGCGGACAGCGCTTCGCGGCCATTTCTAGCTCTTGCGCAAACGGCGATGTCAGATTCTGTTTCGAGCAAAGCGGCAAGGGCGCCAAGCACCATAGCCTGGTCTTCCGCGACGATGACCTGGATCTTCTTGTTCATGCGGACCGAACCGGAATATCGATATTGATGCGCGTGCCTTGGTTGCCATCGATGCTGAAGTGTCCTCCCAGGCTTTCGATGCGTTCACGCATGCCACGCAGCCCATTTCCTTCCTGACGGATATTGCCGCGACCATCATCTTCCACGGTGAGCGACGTGCGGCCCTTCTCGCTTACAAATTTCATCCGACACTGACTGGCCTGTGCATGGCGGACGATGTTCGTCACCGCCTCGCGCACGGCTAACGCGATCACAGTCTCCTCGGCTGCCGACAAGGATGGTGGCTTAGATTCGCATGTAAGCGTCACACCGGCTGCATCGAGCGTGCGATGCGCCCGCTCGATTTCAGCCGCCAGTCCTTCCGAGCGATAGCCTCGAATCGCTTCTCTTACCTCGCTCAACGCTTTTCGCGAGACCTGCTCGACTTCGCCAATCTCCTGACGAGCTCGCTCCGGGTCACGTTCGAAGAGGCGTCCAGCCAATTCTGACTTCAGGACAATTACAGAGAGTGTGTGGCCTAGCACGTCGTGTAGGTCACGTGCTATCCGTTCGCGCTCAGCAAGCTTTGCGAGCTGTTCGATCTCTTCCTGCGCGAGCTGAAGCTTGGCTTTCGAGCGAATCTTTTGAGATGTGAGAAGATTTGTGCCGCCAACGACAACACAGAAAAATGCGGGAAAGCCCCAAGCCCAGGGGCTGATTTGCAGAAAGTATCCTTCAATCGCAACTGCAGCGCAAACGAAAGCGATGGTGCCCGCTACAACTGCGAGCGAGTCACTGATGAATGGGATGAATGCTGCAACATAAACCAACATGCCGCAGGCTGAGTTGTTGATAGGCAAATATGCCAAACCGAGGACACACATCGCGCTGAGCAGTAGATAGCTCTGGGTCTTTGTACGAGCATGTACCAGGCCGGAATAGATGACAAGGAAAAGGCCGTAAGCTCCAGCAAATTGCAGCCAGTAGCGCAGATTGTGACGTGCTATGGGTTCGATAAAGAAGAAGACAGAGTAGACGAGCCAGACGTAATCGTAAAGACGGTTCTTATCCGGCCAACCATCCCGGCGAGGCTTTGCGCTTCCGGGTACGGTATGAATCCGAAGCGCTTCATTTGCGTCTTCGGGGCCAATCTTCTCGCAGCCGCTCGCTATAGAGTGCCACACCCCGAGTGGCATGTGAGAGGAGCGGTTGGATTTCTCGGTATCAGCCACAATTATGCCTTTGCTTCGCTACGTGTAAAGACCAGCCATGCAGTTCCCAACATGAGGCAGGCAAATCCCGCGAGTGCCTCCCAATGAATGAGCGTAGCACCGGAGCGCGCATAACCGAAAACGTTGAGAGCGAGCTGCGCATAATGGTAGGTGGGCAGTGCCGGAGCGATTTTCTGGAGCCAGTGGGGAAGCACTTCGATCGGCATCCACAGGCCAGAACAGAACGACATCGGTAAGTAGATAAGATTGATAACCCCAGGGGCTGCATTTGCAGGCATAAGCAGAGAGAGCAGCAAGCCAAGGCTGGCAAAGGGGATCGAGCCGACGACAACGACAGTCGTAAGATGCACGACCTGAAGGACCGTGACATGAACACCACCCAGCGCTATTCCTAATGTAACCAAAGCTGTGACAATTGCCACGCCAAAGAGCATGGATGTGAGCACCTTTGCTCCCAGGTACGCGAGCCTTGGCATGGGGCTGGCTTGTTTCAGCTCCAGCCACCCTTGGGCCCGTTCTGTGGCGACGCCCGCGCCAAGATTGAAGAGCGCGGCTGCGATCATCCCAAAACAGCTATATCCTGCGACTAAATACTGAGCGTAATTCAGGCCGGGGCCGATGTGCCTGTTGGTCACTCCGAAGAGAAGGTAAAACATGATCGGAAAGCCGAGGGTTGCCAGGGAGTACATGCGGTTGCGCGCGGCCTTCAGGAATTCGTACTTCGTCTCTTTGGCGAAGAGGTTCAGATAATACGGCGCGGTTAGAGTGATTGGGCGAATTGCTGCAGTGGCCATCTTGTCCTTCCTTTTGTTTAGCTCGCTTGCGATTTAGTCAGCGCAACGAAGGCGTCCTCAAGTGCCGCGGCCGAGATCTCCAGATCGCGCAAGGTGAGGTCGCGTTGAAGAATGATCCGAATAACTGATTCGGGATGGGTTGCGGTGATGACCAGGGCGTCGCGGTCTGTTATTACATCGCTTACAGTGGGCAGGTTTCGAACAAAATCAATATCGAGTTCTGTCACGCAGCGGATCCTGCGTCCGGTAACCTGGCTCTTGATTTGTGCGGGTGTGCCGTGCGCTACCAAGGTTCCTTTATTCAAGACGATGATGCGGTTTGCGAGTGCGTCTGCTTCCTCCAGATAGTGAGTGGTGAGCAGAATGCTCTTGCCACGGGAGGACAGGGCACGAATCTGGTCCCAGAGGTTGCGCCGGGCCTCGATATCCATGCCGACTGTCGGCTCGTCGAGGAAGACAAGATCCGGATTTCCGCACAATGCGATGGCAAAGAGAAGACGCTGCTTCTGCCCGCCGGAGAGCTTGCCGAAAAACTTGTCTTCGATGCCTTCCAGCCCTGCTCTCTGAACAATCTCTTTCGTGCCCAGCGGAGCGGGGTAGTAGCTCCGGAACAGGTCGATGTGGTCGCGGACGCGAAGATTCTCCGGTACGCGCGCGATTTGCAGCATCGCTCCGATGCGTGTCCGCGCTGAAGACTCGCGGGGATCACGGCCGAGAACGCGAGCACTGCCCGAGTCCGGTGAGATCAGCCCCAGCAACAAGCGAACTGCTGTCGTTTTCCCGGCTCCGTTGGGACCCAGGAGGGCGACAATTTCGCCAGGGTGGATTTCGAAAGAGAACTGATCGAGTGCGGTGTTTGACCCGTATCGCTTGGTGACTGAGTGCAATCGCGCAACGGCTTGAGTCCCCTCTGATTGGGGTTCACGCCATTTGTCGATTCTGTCCGGAATGATGGTTGTGGCCGACATCGTGTCTCCTTGGCTTCCGGAGACAGATTGCGGCATTTCCATCAAGGAAAGCAGTGGAGTGTGTCACGAAACGGAGATGACAGTTGTCATGTGGATGGATCAAGGGTTGTGCTTCCATAGCGCGACGCCGCCGAGCAAGCCATCCTGGTTCGAGATTACTTTGATGGTGTCGCTCAGTTGGAAGCGGATTTCCTTGGCGTTGCCGCCGCCGAGATAGAGGCGGTCCCAGTTAAATGTCGCCGCGGTTTGCTCGATGGCTTTTGTCAGCAGCTTGTTCCACCGTTTCGCTCCTTCTCTCTTCAGGCCGCGTTTCCCGAGGTAGTCCTCGTACGTCTTGTCCTTCAGCCAGGGGTGGTGGGCCAGTTCCATGCCGGGGCAAAGGCGTCCTTCGGTGTAAATGGCGGAGCCTAGGCCGGTGCCGAGAGTAAGGATCATTTCGACTCCGTTGCCCTGAATTGCAGCATAGCCCTGCACGGCGGCGTCGTTTGCGACCCGCACGGGTCTTTTCCAGCGCTTCTCGAGCTCGGCTTGGAGATTGAACTCTACCCATTGAGGATGGAGGTTGGCGGCGGTGTAGACGACGCCTCGCTTAATGACACCGGGAAATCCGACGGCTACACGGTCGAATCCCGCAACCTGGTCCTTCAATTTGTCCAGCTCCGCGAGCAGGCGCTGTGGGGTTGGTTGCTCCGGCGTCGGAGTGCGCAGACGGTCGGTGAGCGGTTTGCCCCGAGGGTCAAGGAGCATGATCTTGAGGCCGGTTCCACCCACGTCGACACAGAGGGTGACTGGAGATTTCTCGTCAGAAGTCTTTGCAGCCATATCTGAGCAATATACCTTGCGGTAACAGTGGATGGCTAAGTGTTCAGCCAGGCGAGCGCCTGTGGAAGGATCGAATCGATTCCGTGCGATGTGTCGAGGTCGAGTTTTTCCCGTGTGATTGGCTCGAAGGCCGCCTTGACGCGGTGATAAAGTGCAGCGTCGCGGTTGCCCGCAGGGTGTTCAGGGTCGGGTGATTTCAGGCGAGTTTCCGCGACTTCGTCTGAGACGGTGAGGTGCAGGATGCGCCATTTGGCGCCGGCCTTCTCAGAGGCGGTGATCACCTCCTCGATCTGAGTGCTGCGCGAGAAGGTTCGGCCATCGAAGATGATGTAGCCGGCGAGCTGATTGCGGGTCATGTACGAAGCTGCTTCGATCATGGCCTGTACGCAGAGAGCGTCCTGTGTGGTGGTGTAATCGGTCATCGGGCCGGGGAAGAGCACGGCGCGTACGCTGTCTTTGTCGAGGATGGCGCAGCGGCCAAGTCGAGAAGACAGGGCTCGGGCCAGGGTGCTCTTTCCGGTCGCGGGCGCTCCTGCGAGCAGAACCCATACGGTCGTCACGGCTCGGGACCCTCCCCAACTAAAAACCTAAATTCTTGACACTAAAAGGTTTACGGTTGATGCAAATCTGTAAGTGCCTCATTCTGCCGAATTTAAGTGTAAATTCCTCATTTACTTCGGTTTAAAGGCAAGAGTCGATTTTTCTGCCCGGATATCAGTGCTTGAAGATCTAGAAACGGAAATGGCACAGCTATCGCCGTGCCTCTCAAGAAAATACCTGTCCTATTTCCAGTATAGCTTTTACGGGCATAATTCCACGCCAGTATTCGTTGCAACAAGTGAAATTATTCTAACTCGTATTCCCAAAATGGGGATTGACAGCTATATTTCTGATCATTTAATTGATTGATCGTTCAACTAAGTAAAGGTAAATGCCTAAGAAACAATCATCGTCGCGCCAACGCATTATCGAAGCCGCAGTGTGGCTGTTCTATGCCAATGGATATAGCGCGACGGGCGTGGCCGAGATTCTCAAGAAGGCGAAGGTGAACAGCGGGAGCTTCTACTTCTTTTTCAAGAGCAAGGAGGAGCTGCTGCTGGCGGTGCTGGATTGGTATCTCGAAAACCTGGAGCCGATTCTGTTATGGCCGGTGTACGAGGTGACGGACGATCCGATCGAGCGCGTTTTTGCGCTGCTGGATGGCTACCGGCAGAAGATTCTGATGACCGAATTTGATTTCACCTGCCCGATCGGGCGGCTGGCTCTGGAAATCGACCCTGCGCGCAAGCAAGTCCACGCGAAGATTGCGGCAAATTTTCGCGGATGGACTGAGGCGGTGAAGCGTTGTCTTGAAGATGCGGGCGAACGCCTTCCGAATGGCACGGATACTGAGGCGCTGGCGAAGTTTGTGCTGACGGTGATGGAAGGCGGCGTGATGCAGTCGCGATCGCACAAAAGCATCGTGCCATTCGATGCGTCGATCGAGCAGTTGCGCCAGTATTTCCGCTTTCTGGAGCAATCCAAGAATTCTTCCCCCCGGGCCAAAGACAACTCAACCAGGAGATGATCGTTATGAAAGTTAAGATATGCAGCAGAGTTCTTTTCGCGCTGTTCAACTTGTTTCTGTTTGCAACCGTTGCCGTCTGTGAGACGGACCCTCCGGCTGTGCCTGTGGGACATGTTTCCGACCTCGCGTTTCTGGCGGGGCGCTGGCAGGGAACAGTAGATTCGAGCAAGATTGCGCAGGTTTGCGATTCGCCTGACGCAAGCTCGATGGTCTGCATTTTTCACCTGTTGAACGAGGCCGGGAAGCTGGACATGATTGAGGTCTACACGCTGCGCGATACGCCAGAGGGCGTAGTGGAGAAAGTCAGGTTCTTTTCGCCAGAGCTGGGAGAGGAAGCGGGGACTGCAGCGACAACGATGAAGCTGGTAAGCGTGAGCTCCGACAAATTGGTCTTTGAAAACCCGAATGGGACGTATCCGAAGCGGAGCACGATTTATCGTACGAGTGCGGATGCCTTTACTTCGAAGGTGGAATTGATCGACGCGAAAGGCGTGGCGACGGAGTTTGAAGCTTATTGGCACAGGGTTTCGTAATTGGGTCCCTGGGCGATGCAAACTCAGACCAGCGGGGAATCTTGGACCTCGGGCGTTAAGGGCCTTTGATTTCATTCAGTGAATTGCGTGCGCTCAGTCCACGTCTAACTCAAACGCGACTTTTGCATCATCCTTATGTGTGCTCCATGGCTTCATAGAGCGCCGCCGGAGAAGGAGAGGATGTGGACGGTGGGACCGCCGAAGATGGCAGCGGCGATGCCGGGCTGACCGGTGGAGTAGGTGTTGGCCGAGTCGATGTAGGTGAGCATGAGAGCGCCGTTGAAGTAGACGCGGTGGGTGTTGCCCTGCGATTCCAGGCGCAGACGGCGGGGAGCGACGCTCACGTCTACGTTGGCTGAAGCGAGCCAGCTGAAGCTCGGGTAGCCGACATCGTCGGTGCGGTAGAGAGTGACTTGACCGTTATAGGCGATGGCAAGGTAGCCGCTGCCGTTGGTTGCGCTCTGCATGCGGGTCATGACGGCGGGCCAGCTGGCGTTACCGGGATCCTGGTCGTAGGTGATCTCGGCGAACTGGTCGGCTGCGACGACGGGGGTGAGGAGGCGAGCGGCGCTGGTGGTGCTGGTGGTGTAGGCGCCGTTGTTTTTCTTGAGGGTGGACCAGGAGCCGGAGGCACCCCACATGCCGTTCTCGGATAAGGGATCCTCGACGCCGTTGAAGGTGCTGGTGGCGGTGCTGCCGTTGGCGCCGGTGCCGCTGGTGCTGTTGGCGACGGAGAAGGCGATGGAGTAGTCGTCGGGGTTGGCGTTGCCGGAGCTGTCCTGGCAGCGGACGGAGTAGCTGTAGCTGCCGCCATCCTGGAGGCCGGTGATTGGCGTTGCGTGCGCAGTTCCCCCGGTGGTGGTGAAGGTGCTGGTCATCGCTGAGAAGGCGACGCCGGCGGAGGTGGCATAGCGGCAGGTGGCGTTCTCGTCCGTGGTCAGGCTCAGGGTTACCTGCGTGGTTCCCGAGGGCAGAGAGCCGGTGGGTTGTCCTCCAGTGCGTACCGGTGGGGTGGTGTCGGTGGTTCCACCGCCACTGCGGTTTCCAGAGAGAGCGCCGCCGGAGAAGGAGAGGATGTGGACGGTGGGACCGCCGAAGATGGCAGCAGCGATGCCGGGCTGACCGGTGGAGTAGGTGTTGGCCGAGTCGGTGTAGGTGAGCATGAGTGCGCCGTTGAAGTAGACGCGGTGGGTGTTGCCCTGCGATTCCAGGCGCAGGCGGCGTGGGGCTACGCTAATGTCGGTGTTGGCTGAAGCGACCCCGTTGAAGCTCGGGTAGCCGACATCGTCGGTGCGGTAGAGAGTGACTTGACCGTTATAGGCGATGGCGAGATAGCCGCTGCCGTTGGTTGGGCCCTGCATGCGGGTCATGACGGCGGGCCAGGCGGCATTGCCTGGGTCCTGATCATAGGTGATCTCGGCGAACTGGTCGGCTGCGACGACGGGGGTGAGGAGGCGAGCGGCGCTGGTGGTGCTGATGGTGTAGGCGCCGTTGTTCTTCTTGAGCGTGGACCAGGAGCCGGAGGCGCCCCACATGCCGTTCTCGGATAAGGGATCCTCGACGCCGTTGAAGGTGCTGGTGGCGGTGCTGCCGTTGACGCCTGTGCCATCGCTGCTGCTGGCGACGGTGAAGGCGATGGAGTAGTCGTCGGGGTTGGCGTTGCCGGAGCTGTCCTGGCAGCGGACGGAGTAGCTGTAGCTGTTGCCGTCCTGGAGGCCGGTGATTGGCGTTGCGTGCGCAGTTCCCCCGGTAGTGGTGAAGGTGCTGGTCATCGCTGAGAAGGCGACGCCGGCGGAGGTGGCATAGCGGCAGGTGGCGTTCTCGTCCGTGGTCAGGCTCAGGGTTACCTGCGTGGTTCCCGAGGGCAGAGAGCCGGTGGGTTGTCCAGCGCTGCGCACCGGCGGGGTGGTGTCGGTGGTTCCAGTTCCGGTTCCAGAGAGAGCGCCGCCGGAGAAGGAGAGGATGTGGACGGTGGGGCCGCCGAAGATGGCAGCAGCGATGCCGGGCTGACCTGTGGAGTAGGTGTTGGCCGAGTCGGTGTAGGTGAGCATGAGAGCGCCGTTGAAGTAGACGCGGTGGGTGTTGCCCTGCGATTCGAGGCGCAGGCGGCGGGGAGCGACGCTCACGTCGGTATTGGCTGTGGCGAGCCAGCTGAAGCTCGGGTAGCCGACATCGTCGGTGCGGTAGAGAGTGACTTGACCGTTATAGGCGATGGCGAGGTAGCCGCTGCCGTTGGTTGGGCTCTGCATGCGGGTCATGACGGCGGGCCAGGCGGCATTGCCTGGGTCCTGATCGTAGGTGATCTCGGCGAACTGGTCAGCGCTGACGACGGGCAGCACCAGGCGAGCGGCGCTGGTGGTGCTGGTGGTGTAGGCGCCGTTGTTCTTCTTGAGGGTGGACCAGGAGCCGGAGGCGCTCCACATGCCGTTCTCGGATAAGGGATCCTCGACGCCGCTGAAGGAGCTGGTGGCGGTGCTGCCGCTGACGCCTGTGCCATCACTGCTGCTGGCGACGGTGATGGCGATGGTGTAGTCGTCGGGGTTGGCGTTGCCGGAGCTGTCCTGGCAGCGGACGGAGTAGCTGTAGCTGTTGCCGTCCTGGAGGCCGGTGATCGGAGTTGCGTGCGCAGTTCCCCCGGTAGTGGTGAAGGTGCTGGTCATCGCTGAGAAGGCGACGTCGGCGGAGGTGGCATAGCGGCAGGTGGCGTTCTCGTCCGTGGTCAGGCTCAGGGTTACCTGCGTGGTTCCCGAGGGCAGAGTGCCGCTGGGTTGTCCAGCGCTGCGCACCGGCGGGGTGGTGTCGGGGGTTCCAGTTCCGGTTCCGGAGAGGGCGCCGCCGGAGAAGGAGAGGATGTGGACGGTGGGGCCGCCGAAGATGGCGTCGGCGATGCCGGGCTGACCTGTGGAGTAGGTGTTGGCCGAGTCGGTGTAGGTGAGCATGAGCGCGCCGTTGAAGTAGACGCGGTGGGTGTTGCCCTGCGATTCGAGGCGCAGGCGGCGGGGAGCGACGCTCACGTCGGTGGCGGCCGAAGCAAGTGTGGTGAAGTTTAGGTAGCCGATATCGTCGGTGCGATAGAGGATGACCTGTCCGGCATAGGCGATGGCGAGGTAGCCGCTGCCGTTGCCCGGGCTCTGCATGCGGGTCATGACGCCGATCCAGCTGGCGTTGCCGGGATCCTGATCGTAGGTGATCTCGGAGAACTGGTCAGTGCCGACGACGGGCAGCACCAGGCGAGCGGCGCTGGTGCTGCTGGTGGTGTAGGCGCCGTTGTTTTTCTTGAGGGTGGACCAGGAGCCGGAGGCGCCCCACATGCCGTTCTCGGATAAGGGATCCTCGACGCCGCTGAAGGTGCTGGTGGCGGTGCTGCCGCTGACGCCTGTGCCATCGCTGCTGCTGGCTACGGTGAAGGCGATGGTGTAGTCGTTCGGGTTGGCGTTGCCGGAACTGTCCTGGCAGCGGACGGAGTAGCTGTAGCTGCCGCCATCCTGGAGGCCGGTGATTGGCGTTGCGTGCGCAGTTTCCCCGGTAGTGGTGAAGGTGCTGGTCATCGCTGCGTAGGCGACACCGGCGGAGGTGGCATAGCGGCAGGTGGCGTTCTCGTCCGTGGTCAGGCTCAGGGTTACCTGCGTGATTCCTGCGGGAAGCGCACCGGCTGGCAGCCCTCCGCTGCGTGCCGGTGTGAGGCCTGGTGTCGGGGGAGAAAGAGTTGCATTGGCGTCGAGATCAGTCACTGCGCCGTCCAGCCAGCCGCTGCCCCAACTGTGTGCGCGAACTCCGCCTTGCACCCATGTGTGCGGAATCCCAGCCGCGGTCAGCTGACTGTTAAGTTGAATCATGTCGGCAGTCCATGCAGCTTGGTCGCCGCTGACCCAAAGCCGGTTCTGCTGCTGGAAGGGCTGGGCATTGCTCGAGACGAGTGCCGGGATGTTGTAGGTGTTGTAATTTGCCTGCGTGCCAAAATTCATTGGCAGCGCGTCGAAGGCCGAGAGATCACTGAGTTGCGCCGGGGAGTCCCAGGCTGCAGCCGCGCTGAAGACGCCGGGATGTCTGAGAATCAGGAAGAGGACGCCGTTTCCAGATTTGCTAAACCCGATCAGATAGCGCTGTGGAGTTCCGGCGCCTTGGGCAAGGGTGTCTCCGAAGGGAACGAGATTATCAATAATGAAGCTCTCCATTCTCTTCGTTGGATCGAGAACGTTGTCGCCATACCATGGTTCGTAGTTGAACGATGGCGCAATGAGCGTCAGGTTGAAGCGATCCTGGACATCGAGGAGGCGCAGTTCTTCCAGGCCGTCGCTGAATGGTGCAGAGGACAGACTGGCGACGCCAGAGCCAACTGGCAGCACATAAAGAAAGCGCCGCGGTTTTCCTGGTGCTGGATTTGTGGGCTCCAATACCCGGATGATTTGTTGCTGTGAGCCCTGGTAGACAGATGTTACTGGATAATACTTCACCCCATTGGCGTCGACCGTGTAGGGTCCAACAGTCATGGTTGGAGGCAATGAGGTGCTTTGGGCGTGTGCGGACGAGATGCACGTTCCAAGGCCGAACCACGCAGCGAGGGCTAGAACCAGGAAATTGAGACTCCACACACGGCGCTTAGAGAGGCTCGTCCGTAGGCAGGCGCCACGGTCGGCAGGGTCGCAGGTCGCGTCCTGATCAGGCAGACTACTATTCCGGATGGTCCAGTCAATCAATAAATTCATCATGGTTTCTAGGAAGGAATCAGGGAATGGGCCAACAGACTTGGAGTATCAACAACGGCGTGAGCATTCTGGTTGCCACAGGTGTGTAGATGGGCGCTCTTCTCTTCCCAAGACCGCGTGTCTCCTGCAACTCATTCATTTCAAGGCGTATACAGATATGACGAGAGATGCGGGATCGGCGGCTCATCACTCAGAACATGACAAAAAATGTCATTCTGAACGAAAAAACCGACAAAGTGACGGATGAGTGATCGCTCCAAGGCGATGAAAAAGGACTCCCAGGTGTTAGTTTTTGTGGCTTAGTAAAATTTGAGTAGTCTCATTGCTTTTGCATCTTTGACGACATTGAAACACCTCAAAGCAGTGGCATTCGCAAATCATCGCAATCGGGCTTACGGCTTGGGCTGTGATGCGGTATCGAGATGCCACTACCCGCTCTGACGGCGACCGTCAGTTCGTCTTCTCGATAGCTAAGATTTTCTGTCTCGAAATCGTATACATCCTGCTTTCCTCGTGCTTCTATCGCGTAACTTGCAACATGGTTTTTAGTAACTCGTTACTTCAAACAAAGGCGGTGTAAAGGTAAGTTATGATGTAAGGCTCGATTCACTCAAGGAGGGCGGATGCCGGCCGTTTCCGAATCTTGTGACCTGCTGCGTGCGATTGCGCGGTCGGCTAAGGCTGACGAAATCTATCAGCTTGCCGCTGGAGTTCGCGACTGGGATTCGCTACTCAAGCGGGCGGAGGAGCATCGCGTCTTGCCCCTGGTTTTCTCGCGCCTCGCGGACATGGGATCGGCAGCACCCGCGATCACGCAGGAACGCTTGCGGGCGGAATATCATCGCAATGTATTTCACTGTCTGGCGAATGCAGCGGAATTGATCGCCGTGCTCCAGGCCTTCGATGGCGAGAGGATTC
Organism: Alloacidobacterium dinghuense; assembly: GCF_014274465.1. Taxonomy (NCBI): domain Bacteria; kingdom Pseudomonadati; phylum Acidobacteriota; class Terriglobia; order Terriglobales; family Acidobacteriaceae; genus Alloacidobacterium; species Alloacidobacterium dinghuense. The sequence goes on from NZ_CP060394.1 coordinate 1,510,853, forward strand.
CTGCGATGCCGTTCAAGGGTGTTGCGCTCGCTGCGTCGATCTATGGCGATCTGACGATGCGTTCTGCCGGTGATTTGGATGTACTCATCCGCTATTGCGATCTTGCGCGAGCCACGGCTGTTCTTCAGAAAAGAGGCTTCGAACTGCGAACCGATGTACTGGCTGACGGAGCGCCGGCCATGCCAGACCACTACGAATTTCAATTCGAGCGACAGTCAGATGGAATGTTCATTGAACTTCGCTGGAGACTACAGCTTTCTCAGCCTAACAATAGAAGGGTACCAAGGTTCGGACACGCTCTCGGCTTGGACTGGGTGCAGCAACGCGCACGAACGACAACGCTAGCAGGGGCTGAGGTTCTAGACATGAATCCGGAGACCGCATTGCTCGTGCTTTGCATGCACGGAAGCAAGCATGTGTGGTCACGACTTGCCTGGATCTGTGACGTCGCGCAGCTTCTGCGTGTATCGCCCGACCTAGATTGGAACGAGGTCATCCGCGAAGCTAAAGAGTTAGGACTGTGGCGAGCTCTGGCTTTGGGAATACTGGTCGCACACCGAGTTGCGGGTGCCTCGGTTCCGCAGCCGACGTTGCAGGACTTCGAGGCCGATGCCGTGGTATGCAAGCTGGCAAGACATATACAAGAGAGTTTGTTTGTCGCGCCTGGAAGCACGCCCAAGGGTGGCGTGCCATACGACATCCGGCTGTTGGGATTGCGTGATCGAGCAAGGCTAATCGGGTCGCTCGATTGGTTACGGCCAGGCCACAGGGACATCGCGGTTTTCCCGCTGCCCAAAGCCCTTTATCCTCTTTATTACTTAATTCGACCTTTTCGCTTGCTATTCGACCGATCGGCTCGGTGACGCCTGACGCCGCATTCATGCGGATTGCAATTACTCCGAGAGGATAGGTTCTGGCGCTTCTTCGGTTTTGGGGCGCAGGTCTTTGTGGCGTTCGAGGAAGCGCACGCAGGTGTTCCAGCGAAGGATGGCGTCGTCGTTGCCAGTGGGACGCAGATGTTCTGCCTGCTCGAAAAATTGCAGCGCTTTGACGATCCAGTCATGGACGTAGCCGGTGGAGCCGGGGCCGTTGGCGTCGAAGTAGGATTTGGCGCGCCGCTCCCATGCGATTCCGGAATAGTAGGCGCGGTCATATTCGGATTCGAGGTTGGAGATTGCGGATAGGGCGCTGTTGAAGGCGGCGGGTTCCTGTGGGATCTCGTCGGTGAGCGCGAGGACGAGGCTGATGCGGGCCTCGCGGTTGGCGGGATCGATGGCCAGGATGTCGTGGCAAATGCTTTCGGCTTCGTGGGGCTCGTTGAGTAGGCGGTAGCGCTCGGCTTTGGCGAGGGCGGTTTCGATACTGTCGTGCGAGATGGGCTTGAGGTTGAACATCGGATTCTCCTCCTGAGTTACAGGATGCGGAAGAGCCGCTTCAGGGGATCGAAGTAGCGGTCCACGACCCGCTCTTTGAGCGGGATGATGGCGTTCTCGGTAATCGTAATTGACTCGGGGCAGACTTGTCGGCAGCAGGTTGTGATATTGCAATAACCGATGCTGTGCTTGTGGCGCAGGTCGCTGACGCGGTCTTCGGTGTCGAGCGGGTGCATTTCAAGGGCGGCGGCGTAGACGAGCAGGCGCGGGCCGATGAACTCGTCGTGCTTGTGGTGTTCGCGGAGGACATGGCAGACATCCTGACATAAGAAACACTCGATGCACTTGCGAAATTCCTGTACGCGCTCGACGTCGTCCTGCTGCATGCGCCATGTACCGTCAGGGGCGTCGGGAGTGCGTGGCTTGAAGGGCTTGATGGTTTTCTTGGCGCGGAAATTCCATGAGACGTCGGTGACGAGATCACGGATGGGCGGGAAGGCATGCATCGGTTCGAGGGTGACGGGTGCTTCGAGGTTGATGTCGCTGAGGCGTGTCATGCACATGAGCTTCGGCGTGCCGTTGATTTCCGCAGAGCAGGAGCCGCACTTGCCGGCTTTGCAGTTCCATCGGACGGCAAGGTCGTTGGCCTGCTGGGCCTGGATGCGGTGGACGGCGTCGAGGACGACCATGCCTTCTTCCACTTGCGTGGTGTAATCCTGAAACTGGCCGCCTGCGGCGTCGCCGCGCCAGATGCGGAATGTGGCTTGGGTGGCCATTTATTTCATCTCCCCCTTATTTCATCTCTGCGATCACGGCCTTGAGTTCTTCGGGCATGGGTGCGATGGCGCGTTTCTCGATTTGCATTTCGCCTTGCGTACCTTGCTTGACGATGATGTTGTACTTGCCCCATTCGGCGTCTTTGTTGGGGAAGTCTTCGCGGAACTGGGCGCCGCGGCTTTCTTTTCGCAGGATGGCGGCATGGGTGACGGCTTCGGAGACGAGCAGCATGTTTGGGACGTCGAATGACGTGTGCCAACCGTTGTTGTATTCGCGGTTGCCGGTGATGCCGATGCGCTCGGCGCGCTCATCGAGTTGCGTGATTTTGTCGAGGGCCTGCTCCATTTCGCTTTCGGTGCGCACGATGCCGACGAGGTCCTGCATGGTGTCCTGCAGGTCGTATTGGATCTGGTAGGGATTTTCGCCAGATGGGCCACGCTCAAAGGGTGCGAGGGCTGCGGTTGCGGTGGATTGCAGATATTGTTCGTCAATGGTGGGTGCGCTGTTGGACTTCGCGAATTCGGCGGCGTAGCGTCCGGCGCGGCGACCGAAGACGAGAAGATCAGAGAGGGAATTGCCGCCCAGGCGATTTGCGCCGTGGAGGCCGGCGGCTGCTTCGCCGGCGGCGAAGAGGCCAGGAACGTTGGACATTTGCGAGTCGCCGTCTACGCGTATGCCGCCCATCATGTAGTGCGTGGTGGGGCCGACTTCCATTGGCTCTTTCGTGATGTCGAGGTCGGCGAGCTGCTTGAACTGGTGGTACATGCTGGGGAGCTTGCGCTTGATGTGCTCCTCGGATCCGGGGATGTGCTGCTTGATCCATGAAATGTCGAGGAAGACGCCGCCGTGCGGCGAGCCGCGCCCGGCTTTGACTTCGATATTGATGCAGCGGGCGACGTGGTCGCGCGTAAGGAGTTCGGGTGGGCGGCGAGCGTTTTTGTCGCCTTGGGTGTAGCGCCAGCCTTCTTCTTCGGTGTCGGCGGTTTGCTCTTTGTAGAGGTCGGGGATGTCGTCGAACATGAAGCGGCGGCCTTCACTGTTGCGAAGGACCCCGCCTTCGCCGCGTACGCCTTCGGTGACGAGGATGCCGCGAACGCTGATGGGCCAGACCATTCCCGTTGGATGGAATTGTACGAATTCCATGTCCTGGAGTTCTGCGCCGACGCGATAGGCGAGAGCGAGGCCGTCGCCGGTGTATTCCCAGCTATTGCTGGTGATTTTGAAGGCTCGGCCGATGCCTCCAGTGGCGATGACGACGGCTTTTGCCTGCCAAAGATGGAAACGGCCTTTTTCGCGATCGTAGCCGCAGGCTCCGGCGACGCGTCCTGAGTCCATCAAGAGGCTGAGAACGGTGCACTCCATATGGACTTCCATGCCGCAGTGAATGCCGTGGTCCTGGAGGGTGCGGATCATCTCAAGACCAGTGCGGTCGCCTACGTGGGCGAGACGAGGGTAGCGATGGCCGCCGAAGTTGCGCTGAAGGATGCGGCCGTCTTTGGTGCGGTCGAAGAGTGCACCCCAGGCTTCGAGCTCGCGCACGCATTCGGGAGCTTCTTTGGCGTGCAGTTCGGCCATGCGCCAGTTGTTGAGATATTGACCGCCGCGCATGGTGTCAGAGAAGTGGACGCGCCAGTTGTCGCGGTCGTCGACGTTGGCGAGTGCGGCGGCGACTCCGCCTTCAGCCATGACGGTGTGGGCTTTGCCGAGGAGCGATTTGCAGACGACGCCGACTTTTGCGCCGGTGGCTGCGGCTTCAATGGCGGCGCGCAGTCCGGCTCCGCCCGCTCCGATTATCAAGACATCGTAGGAGAAGCGTTGGAATTCGGGCATCTAGAAAAGTCTCCAATCGTGCCAGATGCCCATGGCGCAGAGGCGGATATAGATATCGGAGAAGCCGACCCAGAAGAGGGAGGCCCATGCCCAGTTCTTGTGCTTGCTGTTGAGGAAGCTGACGGCGTTGTAGAGCTTGTGGCGGATGGGGTGCTCGGAGATGGAGTCGAAGGTGCCTCCGATGAGGTGACGGAAGGCGTGACAGCCGAAGACGTATCCGCCGAGCAGGATGACGTTGATGGTCAGCACGAGGCTGCCAACGCCGATGCCGAAGCCGCTTGGGAAACGGAAGGAAACGATGGCGTCGTAGACGAGGGAGAACCAGACAATATAGGAGAGGCGCAAGAAGTAACGATGGTAATTTTGCATGATGAGCGGGAAGCTTCTCTCGCCGAGGTAGCTTTTGCGCGGTTCGCCTACGGCGCAGGCGGGGGGATCGGCCCAAAAGGATTTGTAGTACGCGCCGCGATAGTAGTAGCAGGTAAGGCGGAAGAGGCCGGGAATCCAGAGGATGAGGAATGCAGGCGAATAGGGTAAAAAGCCTGGAAGCCAGTGTGGTTTCGGGCCGAAGAGCGCGTGCGACGAACTGCCAAAAAGCTCCGGTGAATAAAACGGCGATATGTATGGTCCGAAGGTGTAGTACTGGTTCTGAAATGCTGCCCAGGTGGAATAAACGATAAAGGCGCTGAAGCCGAGGAAGACCAGGGTGGGAGAAAGCCACCAGGCATCACGGCGCGAAGTTTGGCCGAACTTGCCGTTTTTCCAGACTACGTCGGGCGCTGCAGACATGAGTCCCTCCACGGCAGAGGGATTCACACCCGGCCCATTCCGCCGCTGGCACGGCATTCTATAGCAAGGAGTCTGCTACTTGCTACCCAGCTTTTTTTTTGAGTTTGTCAGGTTGAGTACGTGCTTAGATTTCCTTATCGAGGGAGAGTGCTGTGGTAGCGATGCTGCGCGATAAGGAAAGGAATGTCTGCGTTTGCGCTGCCAAGGCCGGCCCGGGTTCTGTTACCGGCTCCTTTGCAGAGGCGGTCTGTACGGCTTTTTCCAAACGATCGATGGCTGCTTGGTTACTCATATCAAGGTGCGGCCCTTTTCCTTCAAGCCGGTCCGCCATGCCGTCCAGCAGTTGGGCCAGCCATTCGTCGAAGGTCAGTTGCGCGGCGTGAAGTTCTTCCGGCAGCACAAAACCGGGGAGACCGAGGCGGTACTTGAGTAGAGCGATTCGCGTTACGAAGATGAGACGGAGTTGCGGCTGCAATTGCACTATGCGGGTTCGTAAAGCCATATCCCGCTGTCGGGACGACCCGAATTCGAATAGAACAGCGTCGGCGAGTGATCGGACTTTGTCGATGGTCTTGTTGATGGCCTCGCGCATCGAAGCGGCGCGTTCAATGGCGACTTTTCTGTCGCTGGAACGAGGTTCTCTCATGAATTCGGCGAGCGATCGAACGCCTGAGATGAATGTACGCTTCATCTCGATGACAGCTGGCGCGCCGCCGATCTGATCAAAGACGATCCACATGACGGCAAGGCCAAAGAGGATGCCGACGACGCGATCTCTTGCTATGGCGAGCGACGTCTGGAATTTGAACTCCTGCACGTTAAGAAGGCAGAAGGCGACTGCAGTTTGCGATCCGCCGTAGGAGAGGCGCGGACTACATGTCGCGACCCAGGCCGCGAGGGTCATCACCGCCGCGAAGAGAACGGTGAATTCCCAGATGGAGTCGAGAGAAGGCAGGACGAATATTTGCGCGCCCATCCCACATATGACCCCGCCCAGAATGGCCCCGGCAAAACGCAAGATCTGTTTCTGGCGGGATGAGCCAATGGTTGTGAGGGCGGTCAACAGGCAGGTGGTAATGGCCGTGCTGATGCCGGGCCAATCGATCGCGTTGTAAGTGATGTAGCACAGGCTTGCCGCAAAGCAACCACGCAAGCCGAACTTAATGTGGTCGGGGTTTGAGAAGGCGTCCGGCACAAACAGCTTCCACGGCTTTTCGGTACTGATTTCAGTGCGTGCGTATGGGCTGATGGACGGCGAATGTGAGAATATCTCGGAGATCTGAGAGACCGTTCTCTGTATTTCGACTAACAATGGAACGCTGCGCGCGGCAGCCTCTTCACTCTCAAACGCGATGGGCGAAGGAAGTTTTCCATTAAGGAGATTGGTGCGAATATCCGCAACGCCGGCGGCGAGTGTGCGGATTCGTTTCCGGCTTGCATCGTCGGGAATACTGATCTCGAGATATGCCAGGACGGCAGTTAGATCTACAAGCCTTCCAGTGAGCGCGACGATGGCGCTCATTCTCTCAGCATATTGGGCGGAGTAGGTGCTGCGTTGCAGAATCCGTCGCAACCTCGATGTGCCGAGCATGCTGTAGCGGGTAATTGTTTTTCTTGCCGCGGGATCGACAGGGTGAGCCCCGCCGTCGGTGTTAAGAACCACTTCGACCGCGCGCAAGCGCTCTGCGATGGATTCAACAAGATCATCCCACGGTTTTAAATGCGAGAAGATGAGCTCGAAGGCTACCGTGAGCAGGCTGGCAATCATCACTCCGAAGATCGCCCAGAGAGTGTCTTCAACTTGTGTTCCGGCGGGGACGTGCCGGTCCCAGAGTGGAATTGTGACCGCAACCAGGTATGCGAAGCGGTTCGCTGCGAAGTAATTCGTTGTGGCGCTGAGGGCGAAGAAGAGCAGGAAGAACGTTCCGATGACCCACAGCATGCGCGGAAATGGTTCACCGGCAAAGAAAATGGCACCGATGAGGATATAACTTCCTGACAGAATGAATGCGATGATGGCGGTTTTCGCGGCAGTCACTGTCGCTTCGGTACTATCTCGCGAAATGGTGAAAGCATAGATCGCGCCGTAGGCACCGAAGGGGATTTTGAAGGTCATCGTAATGACCATCACGACGGTGGCTGCAATGACCATGCGCGCGACAAGCGCGCCTCTTCCTGGATAGGGTGCGAGTTCTTCTTTGAGAAAGTCCTTGAGCCAGATGAGTGGCGAAGGGCGTTCCGGCAAGGTTTGGGTCACTGTCGCCATGCTCGATATTCGCGACGGCTCAAAACAGCCGGCTTGTCAATCGTAATATCAGTGATGGCCGAAGCAGAGAAGGATTAAAAGGAGCGTGTTAGCTACCTGAAGACTTCTTTTGCAGTGGATGGGTCATGTCCTCCGGCCGCACCCACTCGTCAAATTGTTCGGCGGTGAGAAAGCCGAGCTTGAGCGCGGCTTCCCGCAGGCTGATGTCTTCGCGGTATGCGGTGAGGGAGATCTTCGCGGCCTTCTCGTATCCGATGTGAGGATTGAGGGCGGTGACCAGCATCAGCGAGTTCTCAAGATGCTCTTTGATGCGTTTTTCGTTCGGCTCGATTCCATTGGCGCAATGCTCGGTGAAGGAGCGGCAGGCATCGGCTAGCAATTCGGTGGATGCGAGAACATTGTGCAGCATGACCGGCTTGTAGACGTTGAGTTGGAAGTTGCCCTGCGATCCGGCGAAGGCCACGGCATGGTCATTGCCGAAGACCTGAACCGCGACCATGGTGAGAGCTTCGCACTGCGTCGGGTTTACTTTTCCCGGCATGATGGATGATCCCGGCTCGTTTTCCGGGATCTTGAGTTCGCCAAAACCAGCTCGTGGGCCGCAGGCGTACCAGCGAACATCGTTGGCAATTTTCATGAGCGCACCTGCGAGCGTGCGCAGTGTTGCGCTGACGGTGACCATGCCGTCGTGAGCGGAGAGTGCCGCGAACTTGTTCGGAGCCGAGATGAAGGGCTTGCTGGTTTCTTGGGCTATGTAACGGGCAGTGACTTCGCCGAAGCGTGAGTCGGCGTTGAGCCCGGTGCCGACGGCGGTGCCTCCGATGGCCAGTTCATAAATCAACGGGAGCGATTGGCGAATGGTGTCGAGGGCTTGATCGAGTTGCGCGACCCAGCCGGAAATCATCTGGCCGACCGTCAATGGTGTCGCGTCCTGAAGATGGGTTCGGCCGATCATGACAATGTGTTCATAGGCCTGTGACTTGGTGTTGAGCACTTCGCGGAGTTCGGCCACGGCCGGAAGCAGCAGGCTCTCGATGGCTTCGACGGTTGCAATGTGCATTACGGTTGGGAAGGTGTCATTCGACGATTGGCTGTGGTTTACATCGTCGTTGGGGTGAATGGGTTTCTTTGAGCCGGGTTGGCCTCCTACGATCTGGATCGCACGATTCGCGATCACCTCGTTTGCATTCATGTTGGTCTGTGTGCCGGAGCCTGTCTGAAAGACGACCAGCGGGAATTCGCTGTCCCACTTGCCCTCGATGACTTCCTGGGAGGCGCGCACGATGAGGTCTACTTTTTCCTTCGGCAGTTGGCCCAATTCTCCATTGGCGAGGGCAGCGCATTTTTTCAGGATGCCGAGGGCGCGGATTACGTGACGCCCCCAGCGAAAGCGCTCTACGCCGATCTGAAAATTAACGTGAGAGCGTTCGGTTTGTGCGCCCCAAAGATGATCTGCGGGAACCTTGACTTCACCCAGGGCGTCCTCTTCAATCCGAAAGGGATGCGCTGCTGTTTCGCTGATTGCCATGGCGGGACCCTCTCACATCTTTAGATGATGATCGCTATGCTTCTTTATGCTCGTACGACTCGTATACCGGTTCCCAGATGTTGGAGTCGAGTTCGCGGCTGAGGGCATTCTCATCCGCCACTTGTGCCTGCCTATCTTTGATCGCTTGTTTGCCGACGGCTTCGGCGATGGAGCGACCGAGGCTGCGGGCTTCTGCGATTGGGGGCAGCAGGCTGCCTTGTTTATTTGTCTGCGTGGGGAGGTGTCTTATCAACTCTGTGGCAGCGGCCTTGACCATCGTGTCGGTGACGTGTCTGGATTTCGAAGCGATGATTCCGAGCGCGAGCCCAGGAAAGATGTAAGAGTTGTTTGTCTGAGCAACATGAAACGTTTTGCCATTCACGTTTACCGGTGGGAAGGGACTTCCGGTGCCGATGAGAGCGCGGCCTTCTGTCCAGTCCATCAGATCCTGTGGAGTGGCTTCGCTGCGTGAGGTTGGGTTGGACAGCGGGAAGATGACGGGCCTGGCTGTATGCTTCGCCATTTCGCGGACCGCCTCTTGCGTAAAGGCTCCCGTTTGACCGGAGACACCGATGAGGACAGACGGTTTTACGTTCCGGACTACATCAAGAAGAGAGATTTCTCCGCTCGGCGGCCGCCAACTCTGCACTTCCTGATCTTTGCGCGCATAGGGTCGCTGCTCAGGATGTACATCTTTTGTGCTCTCGGTAATCAGGCCGTAGCGATCGATGGCGTAAAAGCGGCTGCGTGCTTCTTCTGGTGAGAGACCCTTGTCCTGAACGAATTGCGCAAGCAAATTCGTGATGCCCAGGCCCGCGCTTCCGAAGCCCACGACGACAATTTTCTGCTGCTCTAGTGGAACGCCGGTGACATTGACTGCGGAGACCAGAGTGGTTGCCGCGATTGCTGCGGTGCCTTGAATGTCGTCGTTGAAAGTGCAGAGCTGGTCTCTGTAGCGAGCAAGGAAGCGGGCGGCATTCGCGCCGGCAAAGTCTTCAAATTGCAGCAGAACATGCGGCCAGCGTTTCTTCACAGCATTCACGAAGGTATCGACGAAATCGTCGTACTCCTGGCCGCGGACGCGATGATGTCTCCATCCGACGTAGATGGGTTGCTTCAGTTTTTCCTCACTGTCGGTGCCTACGTCGAGCAGAATCGGCAGGCAGTGCTCGGGATGAATGCCGCCGAGGGCGGTGTAGAGCGCCATCTTTCCGATGGGAATGCCCATACCGCCTGCGCCCTGATCGCCGAGGCCGAGAATGCGCTCACCATCACTGACGACAATGCTCTTGATCTCGTCGTAGCGGGGATGACTGAAGATCTGCTCGATGCGGTCTTTGTTTGGGTAGCTGAGGAAGAGTCCGCGTGGCTTTCGCCATATCTCACTGAAGCGCTGGCAGCCTTCACCAACGGTTGGCGTGTAGACGAGAGGCAGCATCTTTTCTACATTGCGGACCAGCAATGCGTAGAAGAGCGTCTCGTTCGCGTCCTGAAGATCGCGGAGAAATGCATACTTGGCGAAGGGGGTTGGCTGTTCGTCCAATACCTGCATGCGGCGCTCAATCTGCTCGTCGAGATCCCCGATATGCGGAGGCAGCAGGCCGTGGAGGTGAAATACGTCACGTTCGTGATCCGTGAAGGCTGTACCTTTGTTGAGGCGTGGAGAATTGATGAGGCTGAATCCGGAAAGTGAAATCTGACGAGTTGCTGCGGGGGCTGTCGCAAATTGCGTGCTCATTTCCATTCCTCCTGAATCCGGCTATCTTTTAGCGGATAAGGTTGGTCTTGGCGAGATCGATCACTTCATTGCCGCGTCCGCTCAGAACGCAGCGAATCATATAGAGACTGAAGCCCAATGCCTGTTCGAGACTGATCGTTGGCGGCATCGAGAGTTCTTGCCGGTTCACAATGACTTCGACTAACGCCGGGCCATTATGCGCGAGCGCGCTGCTCAGGGCTGGGCGCAGCTCCTCCGGCTTTTCCACGCGAACGCCGAAGATGTTCGCTGACTCTGCTAGTTTCGTAAAGTTTGGATTGACCAGATCGGTGCCATAATCGACGAGACCTGCGGCTTTCATCTCCAGTTCGACGAAGCCTAAAGTGCCGTTGTTAAAGAGCACCACTTTAACTGGCAGGTTGAGTTGTTTGAGCGTCAGCATATCGCCGAGCATCATCGCGAGGCCGCCGTCCCCGGAGAGCGTGACGACCTGCCGCCCGGGATGGCTCGCCTGCACGCCGATCGCATGGGGCAAAGCATTTGCCATGGATCCATGCGTGAAGGAGCCGAGCAATCTGCGCTTGCCGTTCATGGTGAGGTAACGCGCGGACCAGACCACGGGCGTGCCGACATCACAGGTAAAGACTGCATCGTCCGCGGCAAGTTCATCGAGAGTTTTTGCGACGTATTGGGGATGAATCGGCGTTCGTCCAGGCTCGCCCACTGCGAGGTCATCGAGGCTCTTACGCGCGTCCTTATAGTGGTTGAGGCACAGGTCGAGATACGAGCGATCGGACTTGTCGTCGAGCAGCGGTATTAACGCATTGAGCGTGTCCTTCACGTTTCCGATCAGACCGAGATCGACGGGCGTGCGTCGACCAATTTGTTCGCCGAGCCGGTCTACCTGAATGATCTTTGCGTTCTTCGGAAAGAACTGCGTGTAAGGGAAATCCGTGCCGAGCATGAGCAGCGCATCGCAGTTCATCATGGCGTGATAGCCGGAAGAAAAACCAAGCAGGCCGGTCATGCCCACGTCATACGGATTGTCGTACTCGATAAACTCCTTGCCGCGTAAAGCGTGCACGATCGGCGATTTCAGATGTTCCGCGGCTTCGATGAGTTCGCTATGAGCGCCTTCACAGCCTGCTCCGCCAAGAATGGTGACCTTGCGCGCATTGTTGAGAATGTCGGCGGCGGATTTGAGCTCACTGCTGGATGGGCGAAGGACAGAGTTGGATTCTTCGATGCCGAGCGAAATTGCGGGTGCGGGGCATTCGCGCAGCGCCACATCGCCGGGAAGAATGACCACGGCAACGCCTTGCTTCGTGATTGCCGTGCGCATGGCAATAGCCAGGACGCGCGGCATCTGTTCCGCTTGCGAGACCAGCTCGCAGTAGTGGCTGCAATCTTTGAAAAGGTGGTCGGGACGCGTCTCTTGAAAATAGCTGCTTCCGATCTCGTGGCTGGGAATCTGCGCGGCGATGGCAAGCACCGGCACGCGGCTGCGTTGACAATCAAAGAGCCCATTGATGAGGTGAAGATTGCCGGGGCCGCAACTGCCCGCACATACTGCCAGCTTTCCGGTAAGATGGGCTTCCGCACCGGCGGCGAATGCGGCCGCTTCTTCATGGCGCATATGCAGCCAGTCGATGCCTTTGGTTCTGCGGATGACATCGGTCAGGCCGTTGAGAGAATCTCCAACTACGCCGTAGACACGCTTTACGCCTGCATTCACGAGTGTTTCGATAAATACTTCGGCTACCTTCCTTGGCATGCGCTTAACCCTTCTCTATTGAAAGTTGTCGAGATTGTCTGCTGATCAGCAAGTCAGGTTGTCTAGAGGGAAGATGACGGGAAAAATGGTCTTTGAAGGAGCGATATTCGGCTGGATCTCGCGAGTATGGATGACGCCTATAGCGCAACGGATGACGCATGGATGGTTCTCCGTGTGGAGATGCTTGCTATTGCTGAGTGCTTGAAGCGTATTTAGTGGAGCCCGGTTGTGACATCACCCTCGGATTGGTGTCATCTGTTTTGGGGTAAATCGCGTTTGCTCTCTCAAGTTGCAGATAGCGTGAGCAATGACATGAATTTTAGTAGCTCAAAAGCAAAGCCGAAATACCAAGACGAGGAAAATGTGGATTACCCATTTGGGTAAGTATTTTCCGTCGTTCCTAGGCAGTTTTCTTCTTATGGTGGTGAAGGGGATGGCAGGTTTTGTCGCAGGTGGAATGTATACAAAGATGTATACTCCATCCCCGAGACGAAATTGCGAGTTGAACTGTGTCACTCCTCGCCAATCGAGGGTTCACTGGAGGATGAATGCCGAAGAAATGCTGGATGCTCTCTTGTTGTTTATTTGCCTGGTTAGGTTTTGGGGCCGCATCGATTCACGCTCAGGTAACGCGTGCGGACTATGAGCGCGCTGCTCAATTGCGGGACAAATATAAGGGGCTGGCGCTGAATATTGTGGAATCGCCGAGCTGGGTCGAAGATACGGACACATTCTGGTATCGCAAAACGGTTGAAGGCGGCCACGCATTCGTATTGGTGGATGCGAATACGAAGATAAAAAAAACCGCGTTTGACCATGACAAGCTGGCTGCTGCTCTCTCGGAGGCGGATGGGGAGAAGTACACGGGAGTTACTCTGCCCTTCGCGCGCTTTCGGTATGTTGACAAGCAAGTGGCTATAGAGTTTGTTCTGAAGAATCATCGATGGCACTGCGACCTGATCAACTATGCGTGCACAAAACCTGAGCCATTACGGGCTGATGACCAGGAATACGAGAGCGATGATGATTACGACAATACGCCGAGAGCGATTAACAACGATACGCGTGCAGAAGCGTCGCCTGATGGCAAGCTGGAAGCGTTTGTAGAGAACTACAACGTTTTTGTCCGCGAAAAAGGGAAGGCGGACAAGACTGCACTGAGCACGGATGGCTCGGAGGACAATTATTACGCCTACGGTACTTTGGTCTGGTCGCCGGACTCACGGCATCTGGTCGCTTACCGGATTCGGCCCGGCTACAAGCGCGAGGTGCACTATGTGGAATCGTCGCCTGCGGACCAGTTGCAGCCGAAGTATTCGATGATGGTCTATCCGAAGGCGGGTGATGTGCTGGCGCTGCCGCAGCCGGTGCTCTTCGACGTGCCATCGAAGCACGAGATTCCTATCGCCAACAGCCTGTTTCCGAATCCATTCGAGTTGTCGCCCGCTGTCTGGTGGAAAGACAGTCGCGGCTTTACTTTTGAGTACAACCAACGCGGGCACCAGGATTATAGAGTGATCGAGGTGGATGCGGCGAGTGGGGTGCCGCGTGTCCTGATTGATGAGGAGAGTAAGACCTTTGTTGACTATCGTCCACTTGTGCCTGACCAGTTCGACACGACGGCAAAGAGATCGTGTGGGCCTCAGAACGGAGCGGATGGGAGCATCTGTATCTCTATGACGGCAAGACAGGAGAGGTCAAGAATCAGATCACGAAAGGCGATTGGGTGGTGCGTAATGTCGATCACGTCGATCCCGAGAAGCGAGTGATCTGGTTTGAGGCTAGCGGCATGGAAGCGGGTAAGGATCCGTACTACATGCATCCGTATCGGATCAATTTCGATGGCACGGGAATGACGCCGCTTTCAAAGGAGGAAGCGGATCATCGCGTCGTCTTTTCGCCCGATGGCAAGTTCTACATTGATACGTGGTCGCGCATTGATCTGCCACCTGTCATGGAATTGCGGACGGCAGACGACAAGGCGGCGATGACAGTCGAGCAGGGCGATGATCATAAGTTGATTGACACTGGATGGCAACCGCCGGAGGTGTTTACAGCGAAGGGGCGCGATGGAAAAACCGACATCTGGGGTGTGATTTATAAGCCAGATCATTTTGACCCGGCAAAGAAATATCCCGTTATTGAGTCGATTTACGCAGGGCCGCAAGGGTCGTTCGTGCCCAAGTCTTTCGGGCCTTGGGCACAGCCCCTTACCGAACTTGGCTTTGTGGTGGTGCAGATTGACGGCATGGGCACGAACAATCGCTCCAAGGCGTTTCACGATGTGGCCTGGAAAAATCTGAAGGATGCAGGCTTTGAAGACCGCATTCTCTGGCATAACGCGGTTGCGACGAAGTATCCGTGGTACGACATTTCGCGCGTTGGTGTCTTTGGCACTTCTGCCGGAGGGCAGAGTGCCATGGGCGCGTTGTTGTTTCATCCTGAGTTCTATAAGGCGGCTGTTTCCAACAGTGGATGCCATGACAACCGAATGGACAAAATATGGTGGAACGAGCAATGGATGGGATGGCCGGTTGGACCGCAGTATGCTGCGTCATCGAATGTAGACAATGCGTACCGGCTGCAAGGTAAGCTGCTTTTGGTGGTGGGCGAGATGGACAAGAATGTGGATCCCTCGTCGACATTCCAGGTTGCAAATGCCTTGATCAAAGCAAATAAGCGGTTTGATCTGCTCTATGTTCCTGGTGGGGGCCATGGCGCAGGCGGTGAGTACGGTCAGCGGTTACTCGCGGATTTTTTTGTCCACAATCTGCTTGGCGAGGAGCCGCCGGATTGGAATCGTTTGTCGGGGACAAAATAGCGCGACCTGAAAGGTGCGGGTGACAGGGAAGCGAGTCTCATGGTGCGTGCTTTGGCTGGTGCCTGCGCTTGCGGCGCAAGGGCAGGCACCGCCGGGCGCGCCTGCACAGTCATCGCTGCCTCCGTCGCAGAATAGCCAATTGTCAGAAGGCGAGACGGAGTCGCGTCTTGGGACGGCTCTCACCCGCGAGGGCAGGTTTGCAGAGGCCATTCCGCACCTCACAGCAGCAAGAGGGCGGGTTACGAACGAATACGCGGTCAGCTTCAATCTAGCTTTGTGCTACCTGGGCCTTCGTCAGTATCAGCAGGCTATCGATGTCCTCCAAGGTTTGCGCGCCAATCAGAAAGGTACGGCGCAAGTGGAGAATCTGCTGGCACAGGCATACATGGGCGTTGATCAGCCGGAGAATGCGCTCGCGGCGCTCCGTCGTGCTGCCAGTCTCACACCGCTGGACGAGAAACTGTACACCTTTGTTGCCGATGCCTGTACGGATAACAAGGAGTACGAGCTTGGTTTGCGAGTGGTTGGAATAGGATTGCACCACCTGCCCTCGTCGGCGAGGCTGCACTATGAACGGGCCATGTTTCTCGCCCGGCTGGACCGCTTTGAAGAGGCGAAACCAGAATTCGAACGTGCTGTCGCACTGGCGCCTGAAAGTGACATCGCCTATCTGGCAAGCGCTCAGAATCTGCTGTTTCAAGGAGATGTCCAATCTGCCATTCGGACGGTGCGAAAAGGCATCAACAAAGGGCATCACGACTATGTTTTGCAGGATCTTCTGGCGGAGGTGCTGATTCACGCCGGAGCAATGCCAGGGCAACCGGAGTTTGTTGAAGCTCGCACTCTGCTCGAAAGCGCGGTAGCCCAGAAGCCGGATTATTCGACTGCTCAGATTGCATTGGGCAAGCTTTACCTGATGGAGGGCAGGTTCAATGAGGCGGTAACGCATCTGGAGATTGGCCGACGGCTCGAACCGCAGAACCCGGCAGTCTATTCCAGCCTGGCGGATGCCTATCGCCGGTTGGGCGAGGAGCAGAAGGCCCATGAGATGTTGGATCAACTGAAAGTGATATTGCAGAAAGAAGGCCAGTCCGAGCCGCATAACCAGCAACCGGTCGAGCCCGATCAATAAGCAAATTTTATTCCTCGAAAAGGTACAAAATTAAATCTTGCTAAAAATACAAAAATAAATACATAATTCTGTACCTTCGATTGATGACTGAGTTTGGCAGCGAAATTCAGCCAGAGCTGCAGGCCAGGACAGAAGGGCAACGGAAAAAACTCTTACGAGAAGAGACAGAGGCAGCCGGGAAAGCGTTTCCCCGGAATTTGGAGGATCAGATGCATCGCTTAAAAAACAACTGTAAATTGGTGAGCCTGATTGCCGGCTTGATCTTCAGTGCAGTCATTTTTACGCTGACAGCACGCGGACAAAGTGGATCGCAGGGAAGCGTCATTGTGACGGTTCAAGATCCTACCGGAAATCTCGTGCCGGGGGCACACCTCGAACTCATAGACGTTTCAACGAATGACATTCGATTGGCTGAAACCCAGGACAGAGGGAGCTATACGTTCGTCAACCTGAATATCGGGACGTACAGGCTCACTGTCTCAAAGAGCGGTTTTGCTCAGCAGGTGTTTGAATCGGTCATCATTCATTCAGCGCAGGTTACGGATGTAAACGCCTCATTGAGGATTGGGCAGGAGAGTCAAACAGTCCAGGTGACAGAGAGCGCTACGCCGGTTCTGGAAACGTCGTCGAATGCGATTGGCACGGTTGTGGATATGAAACAGATCCAGGACTTGCCGGTGGCTGATCGCGACCTGTCATCGCTGGCTTTGATCACGCCGGGATACAACGGAACGTGGAACGGTCTGCCCTCCATCGATCAGGGCAGTAACATCGACGGCGTGATGGGCAGCCCTAGCCGTATGAAGTTCACGGGGAATGCGTCGCCCGCGGTAACGGCACGGCTCGAAGACATCGAAGAGATGACGATCCAGACCGACCAACTTGCGTTGAACTCCGGCTTTGGTCAGTCGAGCATGCAGATCAATTTTGTAACCAAGCGCGGCTCAAATCACTTTCATGGTGGAGTCTTCGGAGATTTTCAGAACTCCGGTTTGAATGCGAACAGCTGGACAAACAATGCAGCAGACGTCCGGAAGGATAAGTTCATTAAGAATAGTTTCGGCGCTAATGCGGGGGGGCCGATCCTGCATGACAAGCTCTTCTTCTTCGGCAGCTTCGCTTTTACCAAGGAGCCGGCCACAATCACCGCGTTCAATAACGTTTTTACGCAGGGCGCCCAGTCGGGCAATTTCACGTATATCGGAAGTGATGGACAAAGTCACACGGAGAACCTGTTTCAACTGGCACAGCAAACCAATCCCAGCCTGCCTACTACGTTGAATTCGGCAGTATCATCACAGCTGCAGACGATCAACAAATCTCTGTCGGGCGGTAGCGTTTCCAGCAGCTCTGATCCGAACTTCAGCACTGTGCGCTGGAACGTTGCCTCGCCGACCACCTACTATTTCCCGACGGTTCGCGTGGATTACAGTCTCTCGCAAAAGCTGCGCATGTATCTTGCCTGGAACATGACGCAGCAGACGCAGCCAAGTGTCAATCCGCCGAATTTCCCGGGTTCGGATTTCAGCGATCAGACTACCGGCAACTGGACTCGGAGCTACATTGCGTCTTATGGCCTGGATTGGATCATTTCGCCTTCGCTGATTAATCAGTTCAAAGCGGGCTTTCTGTACAACGCAACCAAGTACTCGTACAACGCAAAGCCTCTTTACGCAACGGAGCCGACGGTTGCCTGGAACTTTAATAGCTATGGCTCGACCAGTTCGACCTGCAACAACAACGGCATGTCCGGTCAGTGCTATCAGACACCCATAGGTCCCTACTATCCCGTCTTCAATGCGTCTGACTCCGTTACGTGGCAACATGGAGCCCATAATTTCGATTTCGGTTTCTCCTGGTATCGCGAGCAGGATCACTATTGGAATGGACCTCTTGGTTTTCCAGCCTACAACCTCGGTCTGTCTACCGGCGACCCTGCCTTGCAGGCTTTCAACGCAACCACGTTGCCGGGAGCAAGCACGCATTCTCAAGCAGAGGCTCAGCAGCTCTACGCGGTGCTTACAGGAAGAATCGGTGGTGGTTCGGGTACACAAGCGGTGAACGGCACCTTTGCCTACAATCCCAGCACCGGCTCATATTTCAACGGAATCGGTTCCTATAACCTCAATGAGCTTTCCAAAGCCTGGGGCGTATTTTTTGAGGACTCCTGGCACGTAACGCCAAACTTCACACTTAACTACGGTCTGCGCTGGGACTTCACAGGCGATAACCACGATCTGACCGGCGCTTATCACTCCGTCTCGCCCAGCGGCATCTTCGGGCCATCAGGAATCGGAAACCTATTCAACCCAGGTTCGCTGCAGGGCGACATGAATCCACAGATCATAACCCAACCCCACGCCTACAGCCCCTGGAATGTGTCCCCGCAGCCAGCGATCGGCTTTGCCTGGAATCCTAAGGGCGATGAGGGTGTGCTGGGCAAGCTCTTTGGCGACGGCAAAACTGTTATTCGAGGCGGCTTTAACCTGCGGCGCTTTACCGAGCCATATCAATACTTCTGGGACGCGGCCTCGGACTACGCTGCATTCTTCTACCAGACGTTCTATCTCAATGCGAACAACACCGGACAGTCCGGCACATTTACGCCTGGCAGCCTTGCCCTGGGCGGCAATCTGCCAGCATATGGGTTGGCTCCAGCTACGTATCAGAAATCTGAAGCGCTGTCTGATTTCACTTTCCAGAATTCCGTGGGAACAAACGGCATTAACCCCGGGATCAAGCAGCCCTACAGCCAGGCGTGGAACTTCGGTATTCAGCGCCAGCTGGGGAACTCGCGCGCCATTGAGATCCGCTATAACGGCAATCGCACCGTTCATCAGTGGCTCAATTTGAATCCGAATGAGGTCAACATCTTCGAGAATGGATTCCTCAATGAGTTCAAGAATGCACAGACAAACCTTGCACTCAATGGCGGAACCTCGTTTGCGTATAACGGCATGGCTGGCCAGAAGCCGCTCCCGATCTTCAATGCGGCCTTTGCCGGTGAATCCTCCGGCGGCCCAGGCGTCCCGCTGGCAGATTATTCCAACAGTCAGTTCATTACTTATCTGCAGACCGGACAAGCTGGAGCCATGGCCAACGTGCTTGCGGGCGTGAACGGCACGGCTCCGTACTTCTGCAATCTCGTAGGTTCAAGCTTCGCTCCCTGTGTCACCAACGCTGGATACACTGGCGGCGGCGCAGGCTATCCCATCAACTTCTTCCAGGCCAATCCATATGCTGCCGGAACATCCACAGGCTACATGACCGCGGCTGGCTACTCCAACTACAACGCGTTGCAGGTAGACTTCCGCCAGAATGCGTGGAGCGGCCTGCAGTTTGATGCCAACTACACATGGAGCCAGTCACTGGGGCTTTCAACTTATAACGACTGGACCTCTGCGTTTGCGGCGTATACACTCCGCGATCTGGCAAAGAGCTATGGGCCCTCCCTCTTCGACCTGCACAATGTCTTCCACTTCAGCGGGACATATGACCTTCCCTTCGGTGCGGGCAAGCCGTTCCTGAGCTCAGGGCACCTCGTCGATAAGATGCTGGGTAACTGGACCGCGGGAACAATTCTCACTTTCCAGAGCGGCGCTCCCTGGCGCTTAACTGGCGGCTACAACACTTTCAATGACTACGGTGATGGCGGTATTGTGCTCAATGGAGTCACGTCATCGCAGCTGCAGCATTCGATCGGTGTGCACCACATTACACCCGCTCAGAATGGAGGTACTCCGGCGACCTTTGTTGACTTTATTGATCCGAAGTATCTGGCTAGTCCGACGGGTGGAGCGAACCCAACGTTCATTACGCCGAACACGACACCCGGTACCTTTGGCAGCATTATCTATCTCCACCAACCGCATACTTTCCAGAACGATGTGTCTTTGACCAAGGCATTTCCGATCAAGGAAAACCTCCGCGTCAGGTTTCAGGGTGAGTTCCTGAACGCCTGGAACCATCCTCTCTTTGGGAATGGGGGCAGCGGAAACACGTATTACAACGGAAATATCCAGGGCACCAGCTTTGGAACCGGCACTGAGCTGAATCAATTCACCACGCCGTCATATACACCGCGTCAGATTGAGTTGCGCGTGAACGTCGACTTCTAGCCATCCACTTGAACGAAGTGGTACTCCTAGCCGTGGGAGCGAAAGCTTCCGCGGTTCTTTTTTCTCCGGCTTACTGGATGAGGGGCGTTCCGATGATGCTTTTAAAAGGCGCACGAGGAGACTCCTAAAAAATAGAGTTCAATTTTGTATACAAGAGAACGGCATCCGATGTATATAGAAGATAAAGGGCCGAAGATATGAGTTCTCTTACCCGCCGACATTTTCTTGCCTCGGTTTCCACCGCTGCTGCAGGTACCGTTTTAATGCCAAAGAGTTTGACCGCATTCGCTCAGGATGCGGTTGCCGATGTCCCGCGAAGCAATCGTGCCGGCGGTTATGAAAAGGTTTTCTGGAAGGCAGAGCCTTTCCCCATGACGGCGGTGCGACTGCGCAGCGGGCCGATGAAAGACGCGCAGGAGATCAATCTTCGCTATATCAATTCGATTCCGAATGACCGGTTGCTGCACATGTTTCGCGTGACTGCGGGACTGCCTTCTACTGCGGAACCATTAGGTGGATGGGAAGAACCGAAGTGCGAGCTTCGCGGGCACTTTGCGGGTGGACACTACCTTTCGGCGTGCGCGCTGATGTATGCGAGCACTGGCGATGAGGGGATTCGGGATAAAGGCAATGCTCTGGTTGTAGAACTGGCGAAATGCCAGAAGGCGAATGGCTACTTGGGGGCGTATCCGGAGGATTTTTACGACCGGCTCAAAAATCACCAGAAGGTCTGGGCACCGTTTTACACGTACCACAAGATCATGGCGGGCCATGTGGACATGTATGTTCATTGCGGCAATGAGCAGGCGCTCGGGACCGCAGAGAAGATGGCGGGATGGGCGAATGACTGGGCAAAGCCTATCAGTGACGCTGACTTTCAGAGAATCCTGAATGTTGAGTATGGAGGCATGCAGGAGGTGCTGTTCAACCTTTATGCCCTTACTGGCAAGGAAGAATATGCGCAGCTAGCCCAGGGCTTCAGCAAGAAGAAATTTTTCGATCCGCTCGCGGAGGGCGAGGATGATCTGGCTGGCATTCATGCCAATACGCATATCCCACAGGTGATTGGCGCGGCTCGTGGATATGAGCTGACGGGCGATGCACACTATCACGAAATTGCCGATTACTTCTGGCATCAGTGCGTGGGGCACCATACGTACGCGACCGGCGGCACGAGTAACGGCGAGTTCTGGCAGGCTCCGGATAAGTTGGCAGACCAGCTTGGGCCGGCAGCGGAGGAATGCTGCTGCAGTTACAACATGATGAAGCTCTCGCGCCACGTTTTCGGGTGGAATCCTGATCCGAGAGTGATGGATTACTATGAGCGGCTCCTGTTCAATGTGCGGCTCGGCACGCAGGATCCGGATGGAATGCTGATGTATTACGTGTCACTCAAGCCTGGATTCTGGAAGACGTTTGGAACACCCTACAATGCGTTCTGGTGCTGCACGGGGACCGGCGTTGAGGAGTATTCGAAGACGAACGATTCGATCTACTTTCACGATGACAAGAGCATTTACGTGAATCTCTTTATCGGTTCAGAGGTGGACTGGAAGGAGAAGGGCGTACGTCTGGTGCAGGACACGAACTTCCCTGAAGAAGAGGGAACGACGCTGACCTTCAAGGCTGCGAAGGCAACGCCGCTGGCGCTGAAGATTCGGACTCCTTACTGGGCGACAGAAGGAGTTCAGATCAAGGTCAACGGCAAGGTTGAGAAAGTAGAGACGGCGCCGAGCAGCTATGCCGAAATCAAGCGGACGTGGCATGACGGCGATAAGGTGGAAGTTGCGTTACCGATGCATCTGCATACTTCTCCGCTGCAGGATGATCAGACGCTGCAGGCAGCGATGTATGGGCCTCTGGTGCTGGCCGCAGAGATGGGCAAAGATGGCCTGACGAAGAAGATGATCTACGGCGACTATGGACCTGATGAAAAGCACGAGAAAGTTCCTTTGCCAGAAGTGCACGTGGCTGCGAATGAGCCGACGAGCTGGTTTGAGAAGGCGCCGGGTGGCGGGTTGAAATTCCAGACTGTGGGACAGAGCCAACAGATGAACCTCATTCCGCTATACAAACTGCTGGATGAGCGCTACAGCGTCTACTGGAAGGTGAATCCCAAGCCTGCGCAGGGCTGAGCGCTGGCTGAAGCCTGTGGTCGACCGACGGACATGTTCAACAAGTATCGTGATCACAGGGTACAAGTGATTCAGTAGGCTAAGTTGAGCGCACGGGTATCGGTTGAAATCTCTAGGAAATGGCTTCGGTCGTCATCTTGCCATTGAGCATACGTAAAATTCCCAGCGGATTCTGATTCTTCAATTCCTCAGGAAGAGCTGATTGCGGCAGGTTCTGGTAGCAGACGGGGCGCGAGAAGCGGAAGATTGCTTGACTGCCGACGGACGTTGAACGGCCATCCGATGTGGCAGGATATGGGCCCCCGTGCACCATCGCGTGGCAAACTTCTACTCCAGTTGGATATCCATTGAAGATGACGCGGCCGACTTTACGCTCAAGGATGGCGATCAGGTCTTGATTCGCAGACAGGTCTTCTTCGGTGCCAATGAGCGTTGCGGTGAGGTGTCCTTTGAGCGCGTGTGCCGCCTGGAGTAGTTGCTCGCGGCTGCTGGAACGGACGAGGAGCGTTGTGGGACCGAAGATTTCTTCTGACAGCGAGGGATTGTTGAGCACTTCTTCCACATCTGCTTCGAAGAGCGCGGCGGTGGTGGATGCGGGTGCTGGCGCTGGCTGTACCGTCGAGGCTGTTACGACCTGGGCATAGTCCGATTCTCTTCGCTGCGTCAGTCCTCTTTGGTATTGCGCGGCTATGCCGGCGGTCAGCATGGTGAAAGCGGGAAGATCGGCGGCGCGCTTGCGCAATTCTTCGACGAGATTTGAGGACTCGGCTTGCGTCGGCAGAAAGACGAGTCCGGGCTTTGTGCAGAATTGGCCTGCTCCTAATGTGTAAGAGACAGTGAGGTCGGCAGCGATCTTTTCGTGTTGTTTGAGTGCTCCGGGCAAGATGAAGACCGGGTTTACGCTGCTCATTTCGGTGTAGCAGGGGATGGGATCGGGTCGGGCGGCGGCGAGGTCCATAAGAGCGCGGCCTGCTGCGAGCGATCCAGTGAAGCCTACGGCTTTGATGAGCGGATGTTGCACCAAGTTTTGGCCGACTTGAATGCCCGCATCGAAGAGCAGCGAGAAGACGCCTTCGTGCAAGCCGCATGCGGCGATACTCTCGCGGATTACGTTGCCGACTAATTCGCTGGTTCCCGGATGCGCTGGATGTGCCTTAACGATGACCGGATTGCCAGCAGCCAGTGCTGATGCCGTGTCTCCGCCAGCAACGGAAAACGCCAGAGGAAAATTGCTGGCGCCAAAGACGGCGACGGGACCAAGCGGCAAAAACATGGAACGGATGTCAGGCTTGGGCAATGGTTTGCGCTCGGGATCGGCGGTGTCGATGCGCGCCGTGACCCACGAGCCTTCTTCAGCGACGTCGGCGAAGAGACGAAGCTGGTTGGCGGTGCGGGCCACTTCTCCCTGAAGACGCGGAATCGGAAGCGCCGTCTCCTGATTTGCGCGTTGCACCAGGTCATCCGCGATCGCCTGGAGGCCGTCGGCGATTCTGCGCAGAAATGCTCCGCGTTCGCGGCCAGAGAGTCTGCGGTAGCTCGAGAAGGCTGCCTCTGCCGAAGTCGCAGCGTGGTCTACTTCCTCGATCGAGGCGGAGAAGTAGGTGGGCTGAAGGCGCTCACCTGTTGCAGGATTTGTGCCTTGAAACGGTGCTCCAGACTGCAAGCCGCGCGTGGAGCCGAGAAATGATGTGCCCTGGAGCATAGCTTTTTCCTTGTTATGTTTTGCACTCTTACCTCAAGCGTTACTTGAGGATGTTCTAGGAGATGTTAACGACTTGCGCCTGCGAATACCGCTTCTTCAATCATAGGCCGACTCTTGAGCGCTTCGGTCAATACCTGCTTTGTCTCGGTGAGCTCGTCGCCGGTGATTTCTAGGCGCGGCGCGCGTACACGGGCACTGCCAACGCCGACTTCTTGTTGAACGAATTTGATAAGTTGGATGAATTTTGGGACAGTATCCATGCGCAACAAGGGTAGGAACCAGCGGTAGAGTTCGAGGGCCTCCTTGTGCTTGCCCTCGTATGCGAAGTTGAAGAGAGCGACTGATTCGGCAGGCATGGCGTTGACGAGTCCTGCGATCCAACCAGTAGCACCTGCGGCTATGCCTTCGACGATGGCGTCGTCGACGCCGACGAAAATTTTCAGGCGATCATTGAGCAGCGCGCGGATGGCTGAAACGCGGCGCACATCGGTGCTTGATTCCTTTACGGCGTGAAAGTTGGCGTGCTCGGCGGAGAGTTCGGCGATCTGTTCAGGTAAGAAATCAGTGCCGTAGGCGACGGGGTTGTTATAGAGCATGCACGAAAGAGGCGTGGCGCGAAAGATTGTCGCGATGTGGGCCTTCGTCTCGCGCCAATCACCGCGATAGACGTAAGGCGGTAACACCATCAAGCCGGAGCATCCGTTATCGGCTGCGGTTTTGGCGAGGGAAACGGCCTCGGCGGTTGAAAGCGCGGAAATAGCAGCGACGACCGGCACACCTTTCACAGTTGCGACGATGTTTTTGAGGATGGAGACCTTTTCGTCCGGGGTTAGCGTTGCAGCTTCGCCCAGCGAGCCGAGCATCACCAATCCTGTACAGCCATTTTCGATCATCCAGGTTGCGTGTTTTGCCATGAACACGTGATCGATATTCAGCTTTTCGTCGAAGGCGGTTGTCATTGCGGGCATTACGCCGAACCAGTTCATTTGTGTCTCCTACTTTGTTTTAAGTTGTGCTTCGAGGGGCGCTGACGCGTCAGCCAGACTGGACAAGTGTGTTGGGAAAACGGGTGGCCGTATCGAGTCCGGGCGCCAACCGAAAAGAAATTCTGCGGCTGGTCCGCAGATACGGCCCTGGCATGGACCCATGCCGCAGCGCGTTTGCAGCTTGGCATCGCGCCAGGATGAATGGGATGCCATGGCGTTGAAGGGGACGTCTTCGCAGCGACAGACGATCGTGTCACTTTTCGGCAAATGGCGAAGTGCGGGGTCGAGGCCGAACGCTGTCTCCAGTCGCGAAGCAAACTCGTGCAGCTTTCTGCGTTTGCCTTGCAGCGCGTTTGCTTTGGACATTTGCCCGCTGGCAGAGTAGCCGGCAATTTCGCCTTCAATCAGAGACGACTCCAGACCGCCGATGCCAGTTGGTTCGCCCGCACAGTAGATGCCGGGGATGGAGGTTAACTGGTTCTCATCGACTTTCACCTGTACTGAGGTGACGGTGCAACCTAGAAGTTCAGCGAGCTCGGTGTTGGGAACAAGATGAAAGCCACACGCCAGATAATCGCATGGAATGGTCCACTCGCGGTTGCCTTTGCGCAAGGTGACCGATTCGAGCCTGTCATCCGATCCATGAGCCGCTATGGGCCAACAGCTGGTGTGAAAATGTGCCCCGCGAGTTTGCCATCTTAAGGTCATGGCCTGTTGAAGCTTCTCGAAATTTGTAACGATTGAAGTGGCAAATGCCGCGAGGCGCGCGCGGGAGGCTTGTTCGCAGATCTCGAGGATGCGCGCTCCATGTTTTGTGAGATAGGCGGCGACAGCGAGTAAGAGAGGGCCGCTTCCGGCAATGACGACGCGCTTGCCTTCGATGGGGAGACCTGATTTTACAAGCGCCTGTAGAGCGCCTGCTCCGAGTACGTTGGGTAATGTCCATCCGGGGAAGGGAAGGAAACGCTCGCGCGCGCCGGTTGCGAGAATCAGTTTGTTGTAGGCAATATCTAAGTGCACGCCGTTCTTCTCAGCGCGGAGTATGCCTCGTGAAGGTTGGCTGAAAATTCGCCAGCCTTGCAACTGCATAGCTGGAGAGGCTGCCAGTCGCTTGTACCACTCGGCAGCGGCGGATGATAGTGCGTCGGCGCCACGCCAGATCTGCCCGCCGGGAGCGAAGTTGTCATCGACCAGTCCAACGCGCTTTCCGCTTTCGGCGGCTCGCGTGGCGGCTGCTATGCCAGCTGGGCCTGCGCCAACAACCAATATGTCAAACGACTGGCTCACTGGCTGCGTACCTCCATGCCTGGTTCGCACAGCATCTGGCAGGTGCGGCAATGCGGAAGACCGTTGACCATGGCGCGGCATTCGAAGCAGATGCCCATACCGCAGAGGGGTGATCGCGGCTCGCCTGCTACGGATGTGCGGCAGTGCACTCCAGTCATCATGATCGCGGCGGCTACGCTGGTACCGGGGGCCACGCTGAGCGGTTGGCCATTGACAGTTACCGTGATGCGCTCAGGCATGGGCGGTCTCCAGGGCAAAGCGCGCAGGCAGATATGGATCTATGGGGATGGCTGATGTTCGCTTGAGAATGGAGTCGGCCAAGAGTCGCGCGGTCGCGAGAGATGTTGTGATGCCAAGGCCTTCGTGGCCCGTGGCAAGGAAGACTGTCGGGTCGTCCGTCGGTCCGATAAGCGGAAGCTTGTCAGGTGTTGCAGCACGGAAGCCGGTCCAGGCGCGGATGGTGGAAAGATTTGCGATTCCGGGCAGGTACTCGCATGTGCGCTTCAGCATGGACTCGAGAATGGAGTGGTCGATAGCCGAGTCTTCTGCTCCGTACTGGCGTGATGAGCCGATGAGCAACTGGCCGGTACGGCGTGGCTGTACGTTGAATGCCACGGAATCGCTGATGACGGAATGTGCGCTCTTCAAGTAACCCAGTTCGACCAGTTGATGTCGCACGAAACCGGGATAGCGATCAGTGATCACGAGATGACCTTTGCGCTTCTTGATGGGGAGATCGGGCAGAAGCGATGTCGCACCTGCGCCGGTGGCATGGACGAGATACGCTGACGAGATTGATGTTCCGTCATTGAGTTGGACCTTGCCATGTTCGGCGCTGAGGATGGTTTTGCCCAGCATCAGGTCGGCGCCCTGCTGTTGTGCGCTGGTAATGAGAAATGACGCAGCGCATGGAGGATAGAGGACCGCATCGGATGGAACCAGTAGGGCTCCGGCGAGGGGCTTGCGCAGGTTGGGTTCCGCTTCGGCGAGCGCATGGCTATCCAGAACCTGCGTGGGAACATTCGCGGACGCATACAAAGCGTGCTTGCGGCGGACTTCGATCATTTCTGCTTCGTCAGCGGCGATCCAGAGGGTCCCGCAGCAATCGTATTCAATGCTGGAAGGAAGCGCGGGGGACAGGGAATTCCACAAGGACTGCGAGTACTGGGTGAGTGCCAGCTGTGCGGGCGAGTCATCCATTACGACGATGTGACCCATGCCAGCGGCTGTCGCGCCGCCTCCAACGATGTCGCGCTCGACGATGACGACGCGCATGCCTTCGCGTGCCAGTTCATAGGCACAGGCGGCGCCTACGATGCCGGCTCCGATGACAACTGCGTCGTAGGTAGGATTCATGGCACGATGCCGAGGCGGAATGGATCGTCTGCGTCGAGAATGAGGGACGATTCAGCTGTGACATATGCGGTGCTTGTAATGCTGGGCAGGATCAGACCATTCTCGATCTGAATGCTGCCTTCGAAGATCGTGTCAAGGATGCCTTCCTGGCGCCAGATTTGTCCGGGAGCGAGCTGGCCCTCGGCATACATGCAGGCCATTTTGGCGCTGGTACCTGTGCCACAGGGAGAGCGATCGTATGCTTTGCCGGGGCATAGGACGAAGTTGCGGCTGTCAGAATGGCCATTTTGCGGTGGTGCGAAGAGTTCAATATGGTCAATTTCTGAGCCGTTCTCGCCAGTGACGCCATAGGCAGCTAATGCGCTTTTGACAGCCCATGCGAAGTCGGTGAGTTCGGAGACGTGGCGCAGATCCAGGTGGAGACCGTGATCTTCCATCAGATAAAACCAGTTGCCACCCCAGGCAACATCACCGCTCACTCTGCCGTAGCCAGGGACGTTTACCGCCACACACTTCTGACTCCGGTAACTCGGCACATTTTCCACGGTGACCTTGCCGGAATCGTGCAGTCTTGTGCTGACTACTCCTACGGGCGTCTCAATGCGATGCGTTCCGGGCTGAAGTTTTCCAAGGTAGGCGAGGCTTACGACGACGCCGATGGTTCCGTGGCCGCACATGCCAAGGTAGCCGACGTTGTTGAAAAAGATGACTCCCGCATCGCAGCTGGGGTCTGCGGGTTCGCAGAGGAGTGCGCCGACAAGAACCTCGGACCCACGCGGTTCGTTCACGACGGCAGAGCGGAAGTAGTCATGCGAAGTGCGAAAGCGCTCCAGCCGGTCCGCGAGCGGGCCATTACCCAAGTCAGGGCCACCAGACAGGACAAGCCTGGTTGGTTCGCCAGCGGTATGGGAATCAACGACTTCTACGCGTTGTACGCGCTTGGCAATTTGCATAGTTCACAATGTCGACAAAATTGGATACGATTTCATCTTAACCTACAGGTGGACGAGTTGCCATGCTTTTTCCTCGATC
This sequence comes from Alloacidobacterium dinghuense, assembly GCF_014274465.1. Classification (NCBI taxonomy): domain Bacteria; kingdom Pseudomonadati; phylum Acidobacteriota; class Terriglobia; order Terriglobales; family Acidobacteriaceae; genus Alloacidobacterium; species Alloacidobacterium dinghuense. The sequence continues at coordinate 1,539,476 of NZ_CP060394.1, forward strand.
TCAAGGCGGTGTCGCTCATGCGCTATCTCTTCGGCTGATTTACAGAACGGGCACGTCTCTTGAACGATTCGGGCTCGTCACTGTGTGTGAATGATACGACTGGCGGTGCAAGCGGGTGCAGGTAATGGATTGGCTATTCCTCTAACCGTGTTTCATCCTTTACTCTGTGCATTGGCCGATCGAATGACTACTGCAAAGAAAAAGACGCGCACGCCCAGAGCCGAGCATGGTACAAGCCTGCATACGGCATTTAAGGAAATACGTGAATTGATTGTCCACGGAAAGCTTTCGCCGGGCACGTGGATTGTGGAAGGCGATTTGGCCGACCGCATGGGGATGAGCCGCACGCCGGTGCGCGGAGCCTTGCATTGGCTTCAGCGCGAGGGCTATGTTCTGGAACACAAGAACGTCAGCAAGTCGCGTATGGTGGTGGCTCCGCTCACGAAAGAGGATGCCAGCGAACTGTATTCCATTATAGGCCGGATTGAGGGCCTTGCCGGACGGCGCATGGCGATGCTTCCGAAGGCAGAGCGTATGGAGATTGTGCAGAGCCTGAAGAGCTACAATCAGCAGCTCAATGAGATTGTGAAGGCGCGTCCGAGCAAAGCCGCAGGGATTTTTGATTTAGACCACAACTTTCATCGCAGGATTGTGGAGTCAGGGGCGGGGCCTCGGCTAATGGCGCTACACAAGGCTATTGAGCCGCAGACAGAACGCTACTGGCGGCTTTATGCCAGTTCCATTATTCATGACCTGCATCTTTCGATCGCTGAGCATGAGGAGATTATCAGCGCGATCGCGACTGGTGATTCGGACCGCGTGGAACGCGGGCTGCAAACGAACTGGGAAAGAGGCGCAGAGCGCCTTGCGCACGTGATCGATGTCTTCGGTGAGCGGGGAAGCTGGTAGGCGGTCTCCCCGAATTTTGTCTTAAGAAGTGAGTCTGATTTCCATCGTTTCGAACTAAGGGCGGATCGGAAGTTTCAGATTTTTGTCGTCTTCTCAAGAAAACATTTACTGAAAGCTTGTGTTTGCTGTTCATCTCTAATTGCTTGGAGCTGTAGATGGCTGCTGATCTCTCACGAAGGACTCTGCTGCGTAACATAGGCGCCAGCGCGATGACGACGTTGTTGCGGGAACGACTTGCTCTCGCCCCGTTTCTAAGCGCTGCAGGTTTCGATCCATCACACACGGGTGATCCGGCACTGCAGCTTAGTCTGACCGCCGTAGGTGAGAACACGCTGCGCGTGACCATTGCTGCGGTAGGCGTGGACCTGGAGCAGACATTTACAGATGGCAGTTTGAGTGCGAGGTCGTGGCCATCTCCCATGTCACAGGTGCGTACGAGTGAAGCTGTGCGATCCATTCAGTGGGGCAAGCGGCGCATTCAAATGTCAATCGATCCGCTTCGTATCGCGGTTGAAGACGATGACGGACATCTGCGACAGGAATTGCGTTTCGAATCCGGCATGAGTCAGGTGCGGTTTCACTATGGCGATGGTCCGGTCTTCGGACTAGGCGAGGGTGTTCATCCCCTTGATCGCCGCGGCACAACTGATGCCATGCGGAATGGGCAGCATGGAGAAGAATTGAAGGTGTACGGCGCGCGCGTACCTATTCCGTTGCTGATTGGCGCAAGCGGGTGGGGCCTTTTCTTCCATGAGCCGTGGGGTAGTTTTGATCTTACCGGCGAGACTGGCATGTTTCGCTCAGGAGAGAGCGCGCGAGGGCTGGATATCTTTCTCATGCTGGGTGATACTCCGGCGCAACTGATGCGCGAATGGGCGGAACTGACTGGTTATCCGCATATGCCGCCGATTTGGGCGTTGGGATATCAGCAGTCGCATCGCACGCTGGCCAGCCGTGAGGAAGTACTCAAAGAGGCGAAGACCTTTCGCGAAAAACAATTGCCCTGCGATGCGTTGATCTATCTGGGAACAGGATTCTGCCCCTCCGGCTGGAATACCGGGCATGGATCATTCGTGTTCAATGACGCAGCGTTTCCCGATCCTGAAGCAATGATTCAGCAACTGCACGCCGATCACTTCAAGGTCGTGCTGCATATCGTCAATCCGCCGGAAGATCTGCATGGCAAGGTTTCAGATACTGGTTCCGCGATCGAAGAATCAGGGGATGCCGCGGCCTATTGGCGCAGACATCTTCCCTTGGTGCGCATGGGCGTGGATGGATGGTGGCCTGACGAAGGAGATGTTCTGCCGGTGGCATCGCGGCTGGCTCGAAATGAGATGTATTGGGAGGGCGAGCGGCAGGCGCGGCCGAATCTGCGGCCCTATGCGCTCCATCGGAATGGGTATGCCGGACTGCAGCGCTACGGGTGGCTTTGGTCGGGGGACATTTTTTGCACCTGGAAGACACTTGCCGCTCAGGTGATGATCGGTATAAATGCTGGATTGTGTGGCATCTCTTACTGGGGCACGGACACGGGCGGGTTTGTGCCGACGAAGGAATTCACCGCTGAGTTGTTTGTGCGCTGGTTCCAGTTCAGCGCGTTCTGTCCGCTATTTCGCAGCCATGGACGGACATGGAAGTTGCGTCTTCCGTGGGGCTGGAATACAGGAGATTATGAGCCTGCCGAATTGGAGCCGGAATATGCGGCCGAAGTGCTGCCGAAGCCGAATGATCTTCATAATCTGGATGTAGAACGCATCTGTAGGAAATATCTCAACACGCGATATCAGCTCCTGCCCTACATTTATTCCGCAGTTGCAGAAGGACACCGAACAGGAATGCCGCTGATGCGCGCGCTTTGGCTGCACTATCCCCACGATCAAAAAGCGCGAACGATAGAAGACACTTATCTGTTTGGCGATGCGTTGCTTGTGGCTCCGGTGCTTGAACCGGGGACTCGCGAGCGAAGGATCTACCTGCCTCAAGGCGCATGGTGGGACTTCTGGACAGGGGAGCGAGTGGAGGGGGGAACGGTCGTCACCCGGAATGTTGATCTGGAAACGATGCCCGTTTATGCGAAAGCCGGTGCGATTGTGCCGACTGGCCCCTTGAAACAATTTGCACTCGCTCCCTCAACCGAACCGGTCAAGCTCGCGGTCTATCCGGGCGCAGACGGCAAGTGCTCTTTATATGAGGATGACGGACAGAGCTTCGCATATGAGCATGAGGAATTTACCCGCCTGGAACTGGAGTGGTCGGATGCGACTCGAAGCTTAAGCGTGAGAGCTGGTGGCGGAAAAGCTACGCGTGGACGCAAGTTTCGCGTTGCTCTTGCGAATGGACCGGAGCAGGAAATCACCTTCGACGGAAGAGAAGTGAAAATTCACCTGTAACCTGGCTTGATGATGCACAGGAGCTAATCAGCTATGCGCCGATCCATTTCTCTTTTCTCTTTTATACTGCTTGGATTCAGTTGTGGAGCACAGATTCAGACTGCGGTGCAAGTGAGTGTGGATCTCTCCGCGAGCGAAGGAAAATTCACGCCCATTTATAGCTGGTTCGGTTATGACGAATCGAACTATACAACTACGAAAAATGGCCAAGCGCTTCTGCGGGAGCTACACGACCTCAGCCCTGTACCGGTGAATATCCGCGCCCATTTTCTGCTGGCGAGTGGGGACGGGAAGCCTGAGCTGAAGTGGAGCTCGACCAATGTGTATACGGAAGATGCGCAGGGCAATCCCGTTTACAGCTGGACCATTCTGGATCAGATTTTCGATGCTTATGCGGCGGCACACGTTCGTCCAATGGTTGAGCTGGGTTTTATGCCGAAGGCGTTATCGAGCCGTGCCGATCCTTACCACATACCCTGGCCAACAAAACCTGGCGATGTGGAAGGGTGGTCGTTTCCGCCAAAAGACTATGCACGCTGGGGTGAGCTTGTCTACCAGGTCGCCGCCCACATGGCGCAGAGATACGGAACAGATGTGGTTTCAAGCTGGTATTGGGAAGTCTGGAATGAGCCGGATATTTTTTACTGGCACGGTACGCAGGAGGAATACAACAAGCTTTACGACTTTGCGGCTGCGGGAGTGAAGCGAGCCATTCCACAGGCCAGAGTGGGAGGTCCCGCGACGACGGGGCCAGTGCCCAACGGACACTCAGCGCAGTTTCTTGAGGCATTTCTGCAGCACTGCGCGAAAGACAAGAGTTCAGCAACCGGCAGAGCCATACCGCTTGATTTCATTTCGTTTCATGTGAAGGGAAGTCCCAACATCGTGGTAGACCACGTGCAAATGGGGCTGAATCGAGAGCTGGATAGTGCTGCTACGGGCTTCGATATTGTGCGAAAGTTTCCTCAATTTGAGAAACTGCCGATTATTTTGAGCGAGGCTGATCCAGAAGGGTGCGCGGCATGCTCATCCCGAAAATATCCGCACAATGCTTATCGAAACGGCACGTTATATCCCTCGTACACGGCTGTCGCCATGAAGGGGCTATTTGCATTGCAAGATCGCTATCAGGTGAATCTGATCAGCATGCTTACGTGGGCTTTCGAATTTGAGGACCAGCCTTACTTCGATGGCTTTCGCGCGCTATCGACTAACGGTGTGGACAAGCCGGTGATCAATTTCTTCCGAATGGCTGGACTGATGACGGGGAGTCGTGTCCGCGTAGAGAGTAACGGTGCGGTGCCGCTCGATGACATTATCAAAGGCGGTGTTCGACAACAGGATGATGTGGATGCACTGGCGACGGCCGCCGATCATGAAGCTGCGGTGATGCTTTGGAATTATCACGATAATGATGTTCCCGGTCCATCTGCGCAGATACAGCTCACCGTAAGGGATTTTCCGTCCGCCGTGCATCGCGTGTTGATGCAGCACTACAGGATTGATGACACGCACAGCAACGCCTACACAGCTTGGAAGCAGATGGGTTCGCCCCAGAATCCCGCACAGGAGCAGTATGCTCAATTGCAAGCATCAGGAGCGCTGCAACTTGAAGAGTCACCGCGATGGGTCGACTTAGATTCTGGCACGGTGAAACTGAATTTTGCATTGCCGCGACAGGGCGTTTCTCTGGTGCGCTTTAGTTGGTAGCAGGAAACTTCGTTCATTCGATGATTTCGAAGCGTTTCAGGCTCTCTTCACTGATCATGAGCCCCAGTCCGGGTAGGTCATCGTTGAGATCGATGTAACCGTCTTTGGCTTTCGGCTCACCGTCAAAGATATACCAGAAGAGTTCGTTTCCTATCTCGACGTCAACGGGAGGGAAGTATTCAGCCATGGGCGAATTCAGACTTGCCATAACGATGTGGTAGTTATGCATCTGGCCGGCGTGGGGAATAACCGGAACCGAATAGGCTTCAGCAAGGGCTGCGATTTTGCGCGCCTGAGAAATTCCTCCTACGCGATTGGTATCGAACTGGATATAGTCGAGCGCCTTCGCCTCTAACATCTGGCGGAATCCGTAGATCGTGAATTCATGCTCTCCACCAGCAATAGGGACGCGATTCTGAACCTTTAGCACGGCGTAGCCGCCTATGTCGTCGGGTATGACCGGTTCCTCAAGCCAGCGTAACTGGAAAGGTTCAATGAGGGGGAGCATGCGTTGTGCATAGTCAAGAGTCCACCCCATATAGGCATCGGCCATTAAGTCGATTTCGTATCCGATGACTTCCCGGACTGTGCGCAGCAACTCGACATTTCGTTGCATGCCAGCAGCCCCATCGGTCGGTCCCCAGCCGAATCGAAGCTTCATCGCCTTATAACCCCTATCCTTGTATTGCTGAGCTTCCTTTGCCAGGTCGTCCAGGGGCTGACTGTAGAGTCGGCTGGCATAGACAGGGACTTTCTGCTTCGTGCGCCCGCCTAGTAATCGGAAGACAGGTTGATTTATAGCTTTTCCCAGCAGATCCCAGATGGCGATATCAATCGCGCTGATGGCGACCATGCCGATGCCTTTGCGGCCAAAGGCCATGGTGAGGCGATACATATGTTGCCACAGAAATTCGGTGTCGAAAGGGTCTTTTCCGATCAGAACCGGCTTGAGATAGGTGTCGATCACTTGCTTGGTTATGCGAGGAGCAAGAGCGGCATTGCCGATGCCGACGTGACCGCTGTCGGTGAAAATCTCGACGATCAACCAGCCGTGGAATCGAAATCCGGCCATTGAGTCGGCTGGCAACTGCAGGAGATCCATCGGGTTCGTGCAGAAGTGTGGTTGCGGAGGAACGGTCTGGCCGCGCCATTCGACAACGCGCGTGCGAACTTCGGTGATCTTCATGCTTGCGTGCTCGCTTTCAAAGGCTGATAGATGGGAGCAATGACGGGAATTGTAACTATGATGAGTACAAACGCGATGATGTGAAGCGTGCTGACAGCACCGAAGACGGCACTGTAGCCGAATCCGTGATCGAGCAGATAGCCCACAACGAATCCAAAGATAGTGCCTCCGATTGCGCCGCCAAAGCCTACGAGGCCGGCCACTGAACCGACTGCGGAGCGGGGAAAGAGATCGGTGGGCAGGATCATAATGAGTGTGGACCAGGATTGCTGACCGAAGAACGCGAGGCTGAAGAGGAGCAAAGCGAATTGGACTGGCACATGCGTGACTAAGAGAATCGATGGCATGACGGCAGCGCTCAATCCCAGGGCGAGCTTACGTGAAAAGTTCAGCGACTTACCGCGACGCAGCAGCCATGCCGACAGCCAGCCTCCGGTGAGACATCCAACGCCTGACGCTGCATAGGGGATCCAGGCGTAGGCGCCCACCTGTTTTATGTCGAATCCGCGCGCGTCATAGAGGTATTTCGGAAGCCAGAAGAGATAGAAGTACCAAGCTGCATCGGTGAGGAACTTTGCCAGGACCAAAGCCCACGTCTCGATATGGGCTAGGAGATGAAGCCAAGGTATCCGCGTGGCCGACTCGTTCTCTGTTGGCTCTGGTAGAGAAGCGAGCGTTTCGCGGCGTGCTTCACCGGAGAGCTGAGGGTGCAGGGATGGCGGGAAATATCCATGCCACCATGCGAGCGACCAAAGTAATCCAATGACGCCAGAAAGAAAGAAGACCCATCGCCAACTGGCGATGCCGAGAACGAGAGCAATAAGCGGCGGTGCGACGACTGCTCCGATGGCAGTGCCGGCATTCATTATGCCCATTGCCAACGAACGCTGATCGATCGAATACCACTCGGCTACAACGCGAGTGGCTGCGGGAAAGCCTCCACCTTCTCCCATTCCAAGGAGAAGGCGACTGATCAGCAGCATTCCGAACCCAGTTGCAAGACCATGGCTGGCGCAAGCGAGCGACCACCAGATCATGATGAGCAGAAAGCCGCGGCGCGTTCCCAGTGTGTCGATGAGTTTTCCTCCCGCAGCGTACATGACAGCGTAGGCGATGAGGAAGGCCGCCTGTAGTTCGGAATACGCAGTGTTTGAGAGGGGAATATCACGCTGAATCGCGGTCACAGCGACAGGAAGCGTCTGCCGGTCGAAGTAGCTGACCGCGATGCCCAGGGAAACCAGGAGAGCGATTCGCCAGCGGAGGGACGGCAAGAAGGTGTAGGCCCTAACCTTTCTCAGATTGCATGCTCGCTGTGCTGCGAGCATAATTGGAGGGCGCTGCGGAGTCAATTTGGCGGACGTAGAGAAGTGCTCCTGATGGGGCGGAACTAAGCGGTCTCATGGGAGGAGCTTTCGAATATGCGCCTTGTTCAACTGACTCATCACAAGGAAAGACTCGTGGCTCTGGTCGACGGAGAAGCGCTGCATCCCCTTCCGGAATATCACTCGATATATCAGCTTGCCTTTACTGCCATCCGGGGCGAGCGAACGATTCCTGACATTGTGCATGATGCGAAGGCGAACTCGGCGCTGAGTTACGACGCGGTGTATGAAGGTTCGTCTCCGTGGCGGTTGTTGCCGTCTTTCGATCATCCGGAAGATTCGGCCCATCTGACCGTGAGCGGAACCGGCTTGACGCACAAGGCAAGTGCAGAAAATCGCGCTGCCATGCACAAAAACGAAACTGCAGTTGTTACAGATAGTATGCGCATGTATCAGCTAGGCATGGAGGGCGGACATCCCGCGCAGGGAAAAATTGGCGTGCGGCCGGAATGGTTCTACAAGGGCGACGGATCTGTTCTCAGAGCTCATGGTGAAGAGCTGGTGGCGCCACCTTACGGCGATGATGGCGGGGAGGAGCCGGAGATTGCCGGAATATACGTCATCGATTTGGACGGGCAGCCTTTTCGCGTGGGTCTGACTGTTGGGAATGAATTTGCGGATCACGTCATGGAGCGGAAGAATTATCTCTATCTGGCTCCGTCGAAGCTGCGAGAATGCTCGATTGGTCCAGAACTATGGGTGGACTGCGAGCCGTTCAGTGATATCGACGGGACTGTGACGATTGAGCGCCAGAAGGAAACTGTGTGGAAGGCGAAGATCTATTCTGGCGAGAACAACATGTGTCATTCGGTTGCAAATCTTGAGCATCACCACTTCAAGTATGCTTTGCATCGCAGGCCCGGGGATGCGCACATCCATTTCTTCGGAGCCGATGCCTTCAGTTTTGGAGACAATGTACGTCTGCAGGATGGCGATGTGATGGAGATCAGCTTTCCGGCATTCGGAAGGCCCTTGCGCAACACGCTTAGAATCTCGGGGGACCAGGACCAGTTCGTGAGAGTTAAGCGCCTCGATTAGAAACTCATTGCAAACAGGAAGGCAGGTAAGCCATGCAGAGTGTCGCACTGCTAGGTTTGGGAACGATGGGCCGCGGCATGGCCAGCAATTTGACCAAGGCTGGATTCCCGTTGAGTGTGTACAACCGTCGTAGCGAAGTCGCCCGGCAGTGGGCGCACGAGAACAGACTCGATGAAAAGATTCGGTTGGAGAACAATCCCGCAGACGCTGTAAGCAGCGCCGATGTTGTTATCAGCATGCTTGCAGATGATGACGCGGCCAAGAGCGTGTGGTTAGGAGCTAAGGGGGCTATGTCAGCTGTAAGACCGGAGACGATTCTCGTCGAATCGAGTACGGTGTCGCCTGCATGGATTGCAGAATTAAACTCTGCTGGAGCCGCGAAGCAATGCCGGGTTCTGGACGCGCCGGTTACCGGCAGCAAGGTGCAAGCCGCGAATGGGGAATTGCTCTTCCTGGTAGGAGGCGACGCTGACACACTTGATCTCGTTCGCCCCGTTCTTCAAGCAATGTCACGAGCAATTGTTCACGTTGGGCCTTCAGGATCAGGAGCATGCATGAAGCTCGTCAACAATTTCTTGAGCGGAGTGCAGGCTGCGTCCTTGGCGGAAGCTCTGTCGATGGCAATGCGGCTGGGGATCTCTGAGGACGTTACTTACGATGTGCTTACGAACGGCGCTCCCGGAAGCCCCTTAGTAAAGACGTTGACCCAGCGAATTCGGGGAAAGAATTATGACACGCAGTTTGCCTTGCAGTTGATGGCCAAGGATCTCAGTTATGCCATCAAGCTCAGCGAGGAAACCGGCCTTCCTCTTCATACTGCAAGAGGAGCACTGAAGGTTTTTGAGAGAGGGCTTTCATCGGGATTGGGTGAAAAGGACATGTCTGCTGTCTTTGAGGCGATCAAGCCATAGCGCCAATTGCTGAAATGACGTAATCGAGAAATTATTGACAATCGCAATTCTGCCCTGATATACCGGTTTGCTGAGAAAACGCTTTCCCATATTGGATTCAAAACTAGATTCGCAATTGGATACTTGCATGCCCGATTTATCAGGAGGTACATGAGATGAAACGCGTGTATTTGTTTGGGTTCCTTTTGTTTGCGATTGTCATTTTCTCGTTGCAGAGCGCGCAAGCACAATTCAGCGGCACGATCACGGGAGAAGTCCAGGATCCCAGCGGCTCTCTCCTCCCGAATGTAAGGCTGGTCCTCACTAAAACCGATACTGGAGAGCAGAGAACCGCTACATCAAACGCTTCCGGTGTGTATCAGTTTGTGAGCCTGGCTCCCGGAAATTATGACCTGATGGCCAGCGCCTCTGGGTTCGCGCAGTTGCATAGTGCGATCGTGCTGCAGACGGGCCAAACGCTGGATTTTCCCGTCAAGCTTGCGGTCGGTCAAGCAACGCAGACGATCGAAGTCTCCACGGAAGCTCCGGTAATTGACACCGCTGACACGCGTTTGCAGGAAACGTTATCAACACAGACACTCTCATCTTTACCGCTTGCGGGCCGCAACATGATCTCTCTAGTCACGCTTGCTCCGGGGGTAAGCGGCCTGGGTGTAACCAGCAACGGCAGTCCGGGGTCTGGACGCGACAACTATTCGACAGAGACGCAGGTGGATGCCAGCGCGAATGGCCAGGGAGCGGTGGGGAATATGTATGTCGTTGACGGTCTGGATGTCACGAGTTCCATCCGACCGGGCGTGTTGAACATGACGCCGAATCCCGATTCCATTCAGGAAACAAGTATTCAGACGAATATATATAACGTGGACTATGGCCGGGCAAGTTCGATACAGATGACGATGACCACGAAGTCCGGCACGAATACATATCACGGAAATGCCAGCGACTACTTCACGTATCAGGGTTGGCTGGCCGGCACTGAGTTCAGCAAGAAGTATGCGCCGTTTCACAGCAATAATATTTCGGCGACGATCGGGGGCCCCATCATTCCTCATCGCAACGCGGGCTTCTTCTTCTTCGCCATTGAGCCTTTACGGTCATCGGCCGCAGTGAGCAACAACATTACATTTGAAGACCCAGCCTTCACCGCGTTTGCTCAATCCACGTTCCCAAATACGATCGGAACGCAGTTGTTGACGACGTATCCAGTGAGCAAGGTGAATGATATAACCGTGGCGTCTACAGCGGCCGCGCTCTATCCAGACACCTGCGGTACTCCTGCAACGAACAATCTGCCGTGTGGTCTCGCCATGATCGATACAGGCAATTACACGGATTCTGCGTACAGGAACGGGACGCAGTACAACATACGGGTGGATAAGGACTTTGCGAAAGATCGTCTCTATGGGACTTTTTATCGGACGACACTGAGTACGAATGGCGTAAATCAGCGCGCGGCCTTTAATACGACGAGCACATTCAGTCAGTACGCGATTCAAGTGAACGAAACGCACACATTCAGCCCGTCGACTTTAAACGAAGCGTCTTTCGCCGCCATGCGAGTCGAGGGAGTCCAACCGGCAAAAGGGCTTTTTTCCGTTCCTGTTGTGAACGTTACGGGTATCGGATCGGGATTTGGCGCAGGATTTGCGCAGGGTGATTTTATTCAGCACAACTATCATTGGCGCGACGTGCTAACGCACACTATTAAATCTCACGTCATTAAGGTTGGTTACGAGGGATTGTTTGGCGATGACGTTGAGATTTTCAATGGCCCATACGATCAGCCAACATTCCAATTCAATAGCCTGCTTGATCTGGCAAAGGACAATGTCTATACCGAGACCGGTCTTGCCTACAATCCTTTAGCGGGCGAGCGCGATCAATACAATTGGAATGCAGCTGGCGTCACCAACGGGGTGTTTGCAGAAGATACATGGCGGGTCAAGCCCAACCTGACAGTCAACTTCGGCTTGCGGTGGGATGACTTCGGGAATCCCTGGTCAAGGAGCGCGAACACTGCCTTTTCGAACTTTTACTATGGGCCAGGCCAGACGCTGCAAGAGCAAACAGCAAATGGCATATTGATTCGTCATAATCATGCCCTTAATCGGGCTATCACGGATGTGTTCAGTCCGCGCGGCGGAGTTGCGTGGGATGTGATGGGAGACAGCAAGTGGCTGGTAAAGGGCGGAGCCGGATTCTTCCACAACTGGCCTACGCTGGCTAATCTGCAGGAGCAGTATCGTGGTAATCCTCCAGGAGATATCTTCCCGACCTTCTATGGTGGCCAGACTCCAGCGCCTGTATTCGGATTCGGCACCTCCAATGAGAAGCCCTTTAATTTCCCCGCACCGGATGTTTCCGCTTACACGTTGAATGCAAAAGGCGGAATCAATGGATTGCAGTTTGGTATTGGTGGTATCGATCCGAACCTGCACTCGCCCGTCACGTATACCTATTCCGCGTCTTTGGAACATCCGCTTTCATCCGCGCTGGCAGCCAGCATCGCCTATTCGGGTGCTACTGGCAGAAGCTTGCTGTCTGGCGGAGGACAGGTCTATAACGTCAGCTATGGGCAGAATATCAACGAACTTCCGGGCGACCTGATCATTCACAACAGCCTTACACCCACACGTCTAAATACCAGCTTTGGTCCTGTTCTCTATACGCAGAACGATAGAGAATCGAACTACAATGCGCTGATTCTTTCGCTGAGAGGGCGCTTCAAGCGAGCGTTTTTCACAGCTTCTTACACTCACTCAGCATCGCAGGATGACACACAGGTCTATCCGACCTACATCAATCCGCATCAGTTTTATGGCCCATCATTGTGGGATGTTCCCAATCGTTTTTCGCTCGGATGGAACTACCAATTCCCCGACGTGAATGGTGGACGGGGACTTGTTGGCCGAATCGCGAGCGGATGGCAGATAAGCGGCACCACCATCCTGCAGGACGGTACGCCGATCTTTGTGTCGACGAATGCTGCATTTGCTCCGATTACTGATGCAAGCGGAGCGTACACTGGCTACGCAACGGGAAGCGGTGATTACAACGCGGATGGGGACAACTTCGACTTTCCCAATGTGACCAGTTATCACTATCCCAATGGGCGGCACGATTACCTTCAGGGGATTTTCACGCAGGATAATTTTCCGCAACCCAGCTTTGGATCCGAGGGCAACGAACGCTACAACGCTTTCCGTGGCCCGGGGTTTGAGGAGTGGGACACCTCATTTATGAAGAACACTGCGATCACGGAGCGCGTCTCGCTACAGCTGCGCTTTGAGTTCTACAATTTGTTCAACCGGCCAAACCTCAACACTGTTGACACAAATCTTCCGGACGGAAACTTCGGAAAGGCCACTGGTCAATACACTCCTCGCTATCTTCAGGTTGGAGCCAACATTATCTTCTGAGGGAATTTGTTGGGCACGAGGCGGCAGAGTCACTCAGGCGATTGGCTCTGCCGAATTATCTGCACGTGTTCTACGTGAAGAAAAACGAAGAAGGCTATGAATAAGACTTCAAGAAGAACATTTCTTAAAGCGAGCGCCGCTGCTGCCGGGAGTATGCTATTGGCGCGCAAGACCGAGCTTGGGTACGCTGCCGTGGCTAAAGATGCCATCGTTCCGACGCTGTCACAGTTTGAGTATTCCGAAGTGCGATTGCTGGACGGGACTGCTTTGGAGCAATTCAATGCGAATCACGCATTCTTTCTGGCTCTCGATGACAACAGGTTGCTGAAACCATTTCGCCAGCGTGCCGGGCTACCTGCACCGGGTGAGGATATGGGAGGCTGGTACACCTTCTCTGATGAGTTCGATCCACCAAAGAATATGACCGGGTATATTCCCGGCCACACTTTCGGACAGTATCTCTCCGGACTGGCGAGGGCTTATGCCGTTACGGGCTCTAAGCCAACACAGGAGAAAGTGCAGCGCCTGGTGCGCGGCTTTGCCCCGACGGTTACAGGCAAATTTTATGTCGACTATCCACTGCCTGCTTACACCTTCGACAAGACGAATTGTGGTTTGATTGATGCTCACCAGTTTGCCGCTGATCCGCAAGCGCTGGCGGTTCTGAATCACGCGACGGATGCTGTGCTGCCCTTCTTGCCGGAAAAGGCGCTCACACGCGCCGAGCAGAACGCGCGACCACACAAAAACATTGCTTTTACCTGGGATGAGACTTACACGCTGCCGGAAAATCTCTACCTTGCATACAAACGCGGTGCGGGAGATCGCTATCAACAATTGGCCGCACGCTATCTTCAAAACAAGGACTACTTCGATCCGTTGGCTGATGGCAAGAATGTGCTTCCTGGCGAGCACGCGTATAGCCACGTAAATGCGCTGTGTTCTGCGTTTCAGGCTTATCTTTCAACCGGGAACGAGAAATATCTTCGCGCTGCGAGAAATGGCTTCGATTTTGTAAGAACAACACAGAGCTTTGCGACCGGGGGATGGGGGCCAGATGAGACATTCCGTGCGCCGGGTAGCGGCGAGATGGGTGAAAGTCTCGCGCAAACGCACGCCAGCTTTGAGACTCCTTGCGGGGCATACGGTCATTTCAAGGTGACCAGATATTTGCTGCGTGCGACCGGAGACAGCCGCTACGGCGACAGCATGGAGCGAGTTCTATACAACACCATTTTTGGGGCAAAGCCGCTGCTTGAAGATGGAACGACCTTTTACTATTCGGATTACAACAATACCGCCTCGAAGTTTTACCACCAGGATAAGTGGCCGTGCTGCTCGGGCACATTCCCGCAAATTACCGCCGACTACGGCATCAGTTCGTATTTCCGTAGCGCACGCGGCGTGTATGTCAACCTGTATATCCCGTCGAGAGTTACCTGGATGCAGAATGGCGTTCGCACGTCGCTGATCCAAAAGACCAGTTATCCAGATGTTCCCGAAACTTCGCTTGAAGTGAATGTGGATCGACTCTCGTCGTTTGTAGTCGCCTTGCGTATTCCTCAATGGGCCGGGCCGGGAACAACGATTACAGTGAATGGCGCGCGTTTCGCTTCCGACCTTAAGCCGGGAGCCTTCCTTCCTATTGATCGCAGTTGGAAGAGTGGCGACCGCATCGAAATCAGCTTTGATATGCCGACGCAGCTAGAGGCGATCGACCCGCAGCATCCTAATACTGTGGCCCTGCTTAAGGGTCCTCTCGCCCTCTTTGCTACGGGGGATCTCTCGGCGAAAGCTTCAAAAGCACAGCTTCTTGGCGTTCGTCAGTTCGCTCGCGGTTCAAGCGACTGGATTGTAGAAACCGGGGCGGAGCGAATGACCATGAAGACCTTTCCAGCGATCAAAGACGAGAAGTACAGGCTCTATCACGAAGTAAATAGCTAGATATGCGGTGAACATTACTGCTTCATGCAGGTGAATGGTCGCCGTTCTTTGCATTCCGTAAATTCCTGGCCCGGTTCGATCTCCGTCACAGGCTAACCTTCTCGATTGTCAGCACTTGCGGGTGATCGAGAGCGCTCACCCATCTTGTGAAGTGAGATAATTAAAGTGTGGAATTTAATGGTGTTGGCCAATGCCGATTGCTGCGAATTCCGCAGCAGTAAAAGGGTCGGTGTGAACTCGTAGTACATACAGCCGGTTCTCTGCTGTGGTCAATAAACCACATTTCCGAGCGTTAGTCAGACTCAAGGCGACCAAACAGATATATATATGACGACAAATAGCCATCCTCTCAAGAAGATCCTCGAGAACCGAATCGCCATCATCGATGGAGCCATGGGAACAACGATCCGCACCTACGGAATGAAGGAAGCCGATATCCGGGGTGAGCGCTTCAAGGATTCCAGAAAGGATCTGCTGAATAACGGCGATCTGTTTTCTCTGACCCAGCCCGAAATGATTTGCGACATCCATCGCCGCTTCCTGGAGGCAGGGGCGGACATCATCGAGACGAACACATTCGGTGCGACCAGTATCGCCCAGAGCGAATTTTTTGTGGATGATCCTCGCGAGCACGGGGGACGAAAAGATCCTGAGTTTTATCAGAAGATCATTGATGATCGATTCCTCAACAATCTGGCTGGGGAGATTAATGAGCAGTCGGCACGGCAATGTCGTGAGTGGGCTGATCGCATCGCCAACCAGACAGGGCGTCAACGGTTCGTAGCTGGGGCGATCGGCCCGCTGACGGTCTCGCTCTCGAACTCGCCAGATGCTGATGATCCGGGCTTCCGTGTCGTTACGTTCGATCAAGTGAAAACCGCATACGCGCAACAAGTGCGCGGTCTCATTGCGGGTGGTTCGGATCTTTTGCTGGTCGAGACAATCTTCGATTCACTGAACGCGAAGGCGGCACTCGTGGCCATACGCGAGGTATTTGATGAGGACGGCAAGGAATTGCCAGTCATGATTTCGGCGGCAGTAGGACGTGGTGGCGAGACGATGATATCAGCGCAGACGGTTGAGGCCTTCTGGAACGCTGTGGAGCACGCGAAACCGTTCTCTGTGGGGCTCAATTGTTCTCTCGGCCCCGATCTGATGTACCCATTTCTGGAAGACCTTTCGGAGAAGGCGGATGTGCCGATCTCCTGCTATCCGAATGCAGGTTTGCCGAATCCGCTCTCGCCGACTGGGTTCGATTTGGAGCCTTCGGACATGGCGCGGTATCTGGGTGACTTTGCGCGCGGTGGATTGATCAATATTGCCGGCGGCTGCTGCGGCAACACGCCGGAGCACATCGCGGCAATCGCCAAGGCGCTTGAAGGCCAGCCTCCGCGAAAACTTTGGAACTCCGCTGTGGAGGCCTACGCCAGCGAGAGCCGACCATGAGTGTACTTGAAAGCGTGAGCGTTGCCGCCGCCATTGGGACGAAGCCTCTTCGTCTGTCGGGATCACAACCCTTCACTCAACAGCCTGGCGTTTACATCATGATTGGCGAGCGAACCAACGTAGCCGGTTCGCCAAAGTTTGCCAAGCTCATTAAGGAAGGCAAGTACGAGGACGCGGTCGCCATAGCCCGCCAGCAGGTTGAAAATGGGGCCAACGTTATCGACATCTGCATGGACGAAGGCATGATCGATGGAGTCGCGGCGTTGACACGATTCCTACTGTTGCTGGCGAGCGAGCCTGAAGTTGCCAAGGTGCCCTTCATGGTTGACTCCTCGAAATGGGAGGTGATCGAGGCGGGACTCAAGTGCATGCAGGGCAAAGGCATTGTCAACTCAATCTCCCTGAAGGAAGGCGAGGAGAGATTTCGCCGTAACGCCAATACCGTGCTGAAGTACGGCGCAGCTGTGGTGGTCATGGCCTTCGACGAACAGGGGCAGGCCGCGACTTATGAGGACAAGACTCGCATCTGTGAACGCGCCTACCACATTCTTGTCGATGAGGTGCGCTTTCCCCCTGAGGACATCATCTTCGATCCGAATATTCTGACCGTTGCGACCGGCATGGAGGAGCACAACAACTACGCACTTGATTTCATCAACGCGACGCGATGGATCAAGGCCAACCTGCCGCACGCGAAGGTCAGCGGCGGCGTTTCCAACATCTCGTTCAGTTTCCGCGGGAATAACAAGGTGCGTGAGGCGATGCACTCGGCCTTCCTCTATCATGCCATCTCCGCTGGCATGGATATGGGCATCGTGAATGCCGGACAACTTGAGATTTATGAGGAAATTGAGCCTGAGTTGAAGGTGCTGGTCGAAGACGTGTTGCTCAACCGCCGTCCCGATGCTACTGAGCGCCTCGTTGAATATGGAGAAGTCCTGAAGGCCGCGGGTGCCGGCGCTGCGGCGAGTGAGAAGAAGGCCGAAGAATGGCGTAGCTGTACGGTTGAGGAGCGCCTGAGCCACGCGTTAGTAAAGGGCATAGATACCTATATCGACATTGACACTGAGGAGGCACGCGCAAAGCTAGGCCGCCCTTTGTTGGTTATCGAAGGCCCGCTCATGGCGGGCATGAGCGTCGTAGGTGATCTTTTCGGCGCAGGGAAGATGTTCTTGCCGCAAGTAGTAAAGTCTGCCCGAGTGATGAAGAAGGCGGTGGCGTATCTGACTCCATTTATGGAAGCTGAGAAGGCGGCGATGGCTGAGGCGGGTCAGGAAGTAAGAACGCAAGGGAAGATCGTGCTTGCAACGGTGAAAGGAGATGTTCACGACATCGGGAAGAACATCGTCGGCGTTGTCCTCGCATGCAACAACTACGAGGTTATCGACATGGGAGTGATGGTGCCGGCTGAGAAGATCCTTGAGCGTGCGAAGACGGAGGGGGCGGACATCATCGGCCTTAGCGGCCTGATAACGCCGTCACTCGACGAAATGGTGCATGTAGCACGTGAGATGGAGCGGCAGGGGTTCAAGCTGCCTCTCCTTATCGGCGGGGCAACGACGAGCCGCGCGCACACTGCGATCAAGATCGCTCCGCATTACGGCGAGCCCGTGGTGCATGTGCTGGACGCGAGCCGAGCAGTTCCGGTGACGACGAGTCTTTTGAGCGAAGAAAACAGGCCAGCCTTTGTTGAGCAGCATCGCGCCGAATATGCGGCGGTGCGCAAGGCTCACTCAGCGCCGCGCCAGCAGGTTGTATCAGTCCAAACTGCCCGCACGAGGCGGACCTCTATTGAGTGGCGTGCTGAAGATATTGCCAAACCTGCGTTTACCGGGGTTCGTGTGTTGGATAACTTCTCTTTGGCGAAGCTGCGCGAGTTCATTGATTGGTCGCCATTTTTCCACACCTGGGAGCTGAAGGGCGTGTATCCGCGCATCCTTGATGACGAGAAACAAGGCGCACAGGCCCGTCAGATCTTTTGTGAAGCCAATGCTCTTCTGGACAAGATCATTGAGCAAAATTTGATCACGGCGCGCGGCGTGTACGGGTTTTTCCCGGCCAACGCCGTGGGCGATGACATTGAGCTATATACAGACGACACACGCAGAGGGATGTTAGACCAGTTCCACTTCCTTCGGCAGCAAGCAAATCGAGAAGGCAGCGAGCCATGCAGGTCGCTTGCCGACTTCATTGCTCCAAAGGAAACAGGACTTCACGATTATGTCGGCGCCTTTGCTGTGACCAGTGGAATAGGGCTGGGGGAACTGCGCGATCGGTTTAAGTCTGAGCATGATGATTACAATGCAATCATGGCCGAGGCGATTGCCGATCGCTTGGCGGAGGCCTTTGCGGAATGCCTGCATAAGCGGGTCAGGGAAGAATGGGGCTACGGCTGCAGAGAGAATCTCAGCAATGCGGATCTCATTCAGGAAAAATACAGAGGGATCAGGCCCGCTCCTGGATATCCAGCGTGTCCGGATCATACGGAGAAGGGTACGATCTGGCGTTTGCTTGATGTGCAGGCGAATACCGGGATAGAGCTTACGGAGTCGTTCGCGATGTGGCCAGGGTCGAGCGTCAGTGGCCTCTACTTGGCTCATCCGGAATCGCGCTATTTCACTCTTGGTAAAATCGATCGCGACCAGGTTGCGGACTATCAGAAACGCAAAGGGATGAGCCTGGCAGAGGTGGAGCGATGGCTTGGACCTAATCTGAACTACGACCCAGCGGAGTAATCACGATTCCAGGATTTGAGCGGTGGTTATCGCGAAATGGCATACAGCCTTAAGCGATAAGGTGGAGAGGATTTCCAGCGGCGAGCCGTCGGCAGCAAATGCTCTTGGAAAGCGGTTTGTATCTGACTTGACCCAGACCGGAGCATATTCCGAGAATTGCGTTCTTCCAGCTTCCAAAACCACAACAACACGAGATGAAGGTTCTGTTAGCGCGCAACGTCGATCCAGTGATCCAGAATATTGAAATCGACGATGCCTTCCTGAGGCTCTATCTGTTCCCACGCAACTGGCATGAGAACGGTATTCAGGTTCAGCTTCGCCATCGAAGGCAGAATTTGATCGGCCTGTGCCGCAGCCCCGGCTGACGAGTTGCCCAACTCGCCGCCCGGGATAAGGAATGGCTTGCCTTGAATCAGAAGCTGCCCGCTAGCTTTGTCTATTCGAACCTGCGTCTGGTTTTGAGCCTGACCATAACCAGCTAGCAAAAGAAGCGCGCAGCCAACAGAATAGCAATGCCGCGTAGCATCTCTAAGATCCTTTCAAGCTTAGAAACTGATCTGAACTCTGCCGATTCCTAACATTGCCAGCGATTACTACTGCGGAGGTGTGTGGCCGATGAACTTGTCGGCCCACTGGATAAACCACTTCATATTGGGCGCGTCGGTGTGGCCGCCGTCATGCTGCCGCCAGGCAAGTTGACCATCAAGAATGCCCTGATTTACTGGCGGCATCTTTGCTGTGTGATAGTCTCCTTCTACTTTCAGACCCTTTGCGCCTAGAAGTTCAAACACCCTGCTCGCGTCGACTGTTGCCATGAAGCTTCCCTCATGATCGAGCCAATGCGCATCACCTTTTTCGGGGATGCCATAACTGATAAATGTGAGACGCGGGGCGCAGAGCGCAATCAGTTCATTGGAATCGACAGGAATATCCCCCGGCGTTTTGGTGCCGAATGTTGCTTCGGATGCGCCATACTTCATGAAGTTGCCGGCCATCCAGTAATATTCGCCCCCTGTCAGGCTTTCCACTGCTTCTCCATAGTTGCGGCGCAGGGGGGTGGCTCCACCCTTGCCAGACGAGCCAACCAGCACCATTGCAAATCGCTGGTCGAAGGCCATTGTCACAAGTGCGGCCTTGCCATAACGCGAGACGCCTTCGATGCCAACGTGTTTCGCGTCTACAGCAGGATCCGTTTCAAGGTAGTCGAGTCCGCGGCTGGCTCCCCATGCCCACGCGCGCAACGCGCCCCAATTCTCGGGCTTGCGCGGCTGTCCTTTGTTCACAAGCCCAATGATGCCTCGCGTGATCCCCGCGCCGTTGTCAGCCTGAACGCTCGCGGGGTCGAACAGCACAAATCCCCATCCTGCCGCAATCAACTGCCACGTATTCGGCGAGTCGCCATCTTCGTTTCGTTGCGGAAACTGGAAAGGTGTGGGCTTGACCAGATCCCACGCTGGGTGCTGTTCGAACACTTCCTTGAGAGACGGGTCCTGCTGCACGAGTAATGTCTTCCAGGCTTTGTTGACGCGGTCCATGTCATCCGCCGAGGGCTCGTTGGGAGACGGGAAGCCGGCCCGGCCAAACATCATTAAAACCGGGACTGGGCCTCTTGCGGCAGCAGGCAATACAAGGGTCATGTGAATTTTTACGCTGATCTCGGGGTAGGAAGAATTGTCCACCTGCCCGATCAGATCCTTTGCGATGACGGGGTTGAAGCCAATCATTTCGTGATCGATTGCGTTGACCGTCCATGTCACCTTGGGCACATCATGCGGAACTCGCCCGTAGACGTACTTCTCGTACATGTCAACGATTTCCGGTCGACGTTTCTCCCACCACATCTTGGCTGTCGTTACCTTCTCGCCATCATTGAGCGTCAGCGGATCGGGGAGAGTCGGAAATGGGTTTGCCTTGGACTCGTCATAGTTAGCATGATTGGGAGCCTTTTCGTCTCCGCTTGGACCGGGCCGAAGCGCCTTGATACCGAGTTGGTCCATCATGTTCTGATGATCCTGATCCGCAGTGAATGTGACCGGAGTGGACACGGTCGTGCTCTGGGCACGGGACGCAATTGAAAACAGTAGAGCGATAGCAATGGCAGAACATCCAAAGAGATGCTGGCCGGTCACCCACGTCGATCGATGTACTTGTCGTCCTCGATGAAAGCGTTGTAGCTCAGTGTTCATCAGAATCTCCATCTTTATGCGTGCACTTAAGTTTTAAAGGTCCTGGGCTGTGCTTATTTGTTCGCGCGACGGGATGTTCTTCGCCTTGTAGGTTTCTCGTTTGTCATTTCTGGAAGAGCGAAAACGGAATTGCATCCGCCATGGCGTGATAGCCCGCGGGAGACGGATGCAGGTGATCGCCACTGTCGTAATCCGGACGCAGGCGATCGGGATGAGCCGGATCTGCCATGGTCTTGTCGAAATCGACCATCGCGTCGAAGTGCCCTGCCGCTCGAATCCATGCGTTGACCATTTGCCGGTCGGACTCGTTTGCATCATCAGGGTGGTAAAAGGCAGACCCCATGAACGGCATGATAGTTCCTCCAATGACCTTGATGCCGTGTTCATGGGCGCGCATGATGATCTGCTGATAAGCGCCAATCATCCTCTGCACAAGGTCTTCGTGCTGTGCTTTCGTGGCTGCGGCGGTGCGGGTCAATGTGCCGATGTCGTTGATCCCTTCGAGCACGATGAGATAGCGGACGCCGTTTTGCGCGAGGACATCTCGATCGCAGCGCGCGAGAGCATTCGGTCCGAGTCCGTCAGCGAGTAGACGGTTTCCGCCGATGCCTTCGTTGAGAACAGCGATTGTGTTCGCAAATGCTGAGTGCTGTAGCCGTGAGGCCAGATCATCTGTCCAGCGGTCATTGCGGTTCGTCGTTGCGCCGTGTCCGTCGGTGATTGAATCACCGAGTACCACGATAGAGGATGTTTCGGAAGAAGCAGCCACATCAACGCCTGCTAGAAAGTACCAATGATCGATCGACTGCGCGGACGGCAGATCGCCTGCAGAGGCCGGCAGTCCGCTGAACAGATATGAAGTAGTACGTGAGCCTGGATGACCGGTTTCCTGGCCAGGTGTTGCCTCGATCTGCATGGTGATCGCGAGATCTGACAACGCTGCTGCTGGATAGTTCAGTGGATCAGAGATGTACTCGGCGCCCATCGGGATCAGAACATCGGAATGTTCATTGAAGGTAAGAGCGTGATCAGAGTCGGGGTCGATGCGGCTCGTAGCTGGCGATATCGGGCGCGCAACATGTACCGCAATGAGATGTAGCGGGGAAGTGCCGAAAGCATTCGAGACATGCACTCGGATCATGGAGCCGCCAACGGAGAGATGCACGATCTGTCGAAGCGTTGCGTGATTGAGACTTTCGAGTGGCACAGCATTATCCGGCTCCGGAATCTGCTGAGAGGCCGCCCAGGAACCTACCCAATGGCGATTCCAATCTAATTGAGTAGCAGAAGACGATCTGGACGCAGTAGAGGAAGCCTGAGAGTGCGCGGCACACTCGGCTGCAAAAAAGAGTATGCAGCAGAGAAGTAGAGACGAAGCCCGCACGAAAGATTCCAACCCAGACAGTCGTTCCATCCGGCAACACTCCGTTAGACACCTGACCCGTTGGGCGCCGATCATGGCATCACGCGGACTCAGTTGTGCTTGACGTTTCGGAGGTCGAGTTTGTTCGACGCGCTCCTCGTTGAAACACGAGAGCTGCAGCACCACGCAGCCGAGCGATTTCGCCTTCATGAGTCGGCTTGATCACAGGCGGAGTACCGGCCAAAGTGAGAGTAGCAACCTCTTTCTCGATCACCGGTCCAAAACGATGCCAAGTGGATGTGAGGTCGCCCGCAATCAGAATCATGCTTGGGGAAACGCCGGCGATAATTGTCCGCAGTCCGCGGCCAATCCACGTGGCCTGCATGGTGAGGGCTTGCGCTGCAGCCGAATCACCTCCCTCTGCGAGATTGAGCAACTCCTGAAATGGGACAGAAGGTCCTTTCGGTCGAAGCTCCCGATAATAACGCAAGGCGGCCCGGCTCGAACTGAAAACCTCCCAGCACCCCTTCTTTCCGCATCCGCAACGAGGACCATTGGGATCGATAGGAACATGGCCGAACTCTCCCGCCATTCCGTTATGACCGGCGACTAACTGTCCGTTGGTAAGAACGCAGGTTCCGACACCCTCGGCGACTGCGACCAGCACGGCATCGCGTACTCCATCCATTCGCGCGAAGGTAAGTTCTGCGAGCAAGCAGGCAGTTGCATCATTCTCCATCATGACGGGCATGCCCATCCTCGTCTCGACCAGTTTCTTGATATCGAAGTCTGCCCATTTCAGATTGGGGGCAAATATCAGCCGCTGTGTGGTGGGGTTAATTCTTCCGGGCAGACTGATGCCGATGCCCTCTGTCGATTTGCGCGGCGCATTGTGGTGCATTCGCTGTATGCAGTCGATGATCAGTCGCATAGAGGCTTCCGGATCCGACGTAAGCGGCACTGGCCAACGCGAAAGCAATCGCCCATTCAGGTCCACGAGTGCGACGCTCGCCTGTTTTGGATGAATGTCGACCGCGATCGCCACCAAATCTTCGTTCAGCCCGACCATTGTT
Source organism: Alloacidobacterium dinghuense (assembly GCF_014274465.1). Lineage (NCBI taxonomy): Bacteria > Pseudomonadati > Acidobacteriota > Terriglobia > Terriglobales > Acidobacteriaceae > Alloacidobacterium > Alloacidobacterium dinghuense. The sequence continues at coordinate 1,563,174 of NZ_CP060394.1, forward strand.
GGTCTGCGTCCTCGGGGAAGCGAACCCATTGCGCCTTCGCGCACCCAATTTTCACCGATGAGCTGCTCGACGATTTGCGAGATCGTGCTCCTGCCAAGGCCCGATCGCCGCGCCAGGTCCGCGCGGGAAATAGGCTGGCTGGCCCGGATGAGTTCGAGGACGATATCCCGGTTGATGATCCGGGCTGTTTCACTCGAAGCGAGCTGCAATTCAGCCAGATCGATGAGTCTTATGCCATGCCTGTCGTGTCGCAAATCTCCTGAACCCCCACGCCCAAGACTGCGATAAAGCGTTCCCAACCTCGATGACAACCGAGATATCTACCGGAGAAAAGGAAGAGTACCAGCATGCGATGCTTTCTACGAGCAGATAAGGTCTCAAGTCTAATGCAATTTGTTTGTGATGCAAAAGAAATTATGAACCTGGGTCTAGAGAGATAAGGATCGCGGCCGCCCGCTTCAAAGCCACAGCACGTATGAATCTTAAATAAAACGAATTATCTGATGTTAACGGTTTCATCGATTCTAAATGCAGCTCTCCGTAAGGAAGCAGGATCAAGCCGTTATTCAGTGATGAAATGCCCCGCTCATATGTAATAAAAGCAGAGTTGATTGCGGCTGCATACAGAACGATAATCCTGCAGAAAGCCTTAGTATTCCCAGCAAAAATAAGTTTTACTCTTGACAGTGTCTAAATTCTGTATCTATAGTTTCGGTCGCTAACAAAAGTGGGATCTCGTGAATCGAGAAAAAGAGGAGATCGAGCTTCCGCGCGGAGGGCTCGTTTGTTAGCGAAATCTTCAGGAGGCAAGGCAAAAAATGAATGGGATATCTGGCGCTCTTATACGGCGAGGACTAAAGCAAGACCTGCGAAAACACTGCAGAGTCGGTCACTGGCTCTTTTCTCTCATCGGACTAGCGTTGTTCCTTGTCGGAGGACCGCTAACCCAGGCGCAGACCACGGCCCAGTTGACGGGGACTGTGCAGGATAACTCGGGCGGCATGATTCCGGGCGCCCAGGTAACGCTGATCAATGAATCGACTTCCGCATCACGCGTCGTTCAGACGAATGCCGAGGGATTGTATGCGTTTCCTGCGCTTGTCCCGGATTCCTACACGCTGAAGGTCGACGCCAAGGGTTTTCAAGTCAAGGAGATTACTGGAATCATGCTGCACGCCGGAGACCAACGAACGATTCCGGCGTTCACGCTAACCGTTGGCTCTGAATTGACAACCGTCACAGTGAGTGCGGCCTCTGAGATAATTTCCACGGATAGCGGACAGCGCACGAATGTCCTGGACTCCAAACAAATCAATAACCTGGTTCTTGTGGGCCGTGACACGACAGAACTGCTGAAAGTGTTACCGGGCGCTACAACGGTCTCCTCGGGTCTGACTCAAAACAGTCCGATGTACAACGATCTCAACGTGTCAGTTCAGCAAAGTGCGATCGGCAACGGTATCAACATTAACGGCGCCGTGAATCGCGGCGGCACGGCGTTGCTCGCTGACGGTGCCAACATCATTGACCCGGGCAACATGGCGTCGTCTGTCTCGATTGTCAATCCGGAAATGACTGCGGAAGTCAGTGTGCAGGCGTCGAACTTCGGCGCCGATACGGCATTTGGTCCGGTAGTGGTAAGCACCATCAGTAAATCGGGAACGGATCGGTATCACGGCGAAGCTTACTTCGATGCGCGGAACAGCGTTTTGAATGCGAACGACTGGCAGAGCAACCATCAGGGAATCCCACAGGGGTCACAACACTACTACTATCCAGGTGGAAACTTTGGCGGCCCAGTGCCTGGTACCAACAAGAAACTCCTCTTCTGGGGAGGCTATGAGCGGTGGCTGCAGAACCAGGGCAACGCGAACGTGCTGAAGTCCTACATCCCCAGTCCGGAGATGATGGCTGGAGACTTCACTAACGACAATGCAGATAACCAAGCCCTTTGCCCTCAGGGATTTTTCGCGACTCCGAAGTCAAGCTATCCTCAGGGCGCATGGTGCAATGATCTTTCCGGAACGGTCTTTCCGGACGGCAGCAGTATTCCGGTGAATACCTCCGCTGCTGCGAACGCCGGTAATAAGATTCCCGCGCAATTCATCGATCCAGGCGCACAGGCGCTGGCCAAAATCTGGCCAAAGGCCAACGCGAACCCGGCGACGACTCCCGGTGGTTACAACTACTTTGAGCCTATTCCGAACCTGAATAACGGCTGGATCTACCGCTTCAGGATTGACTATCAACTCGGGGAAAATACAAAGATTTACGGGTCCTATCAGCAGGCATACGATTCGCAACTGGCGCAGGGTAATGGTGCACACCTGTACTGGACCCCTGGTAATGCCATCCCCTACCCTGGCGGCGGTGAATCCGAGGCTTTCTACGGCAAATCGATCGCGGGTCACTTCGTACACAACTTCAACTCCACAACCACCAACGACTTCATGGCGGCCTGGGCCTTCGGCAGCTTCCCGTTTGTCCAGCCAGACCCATCAGCGGCCAGCCGGACCACGCTGGGCTATCCTTACGGCAAGGTCTTTCAGACCAAATCGCTCAACATACCGGCTTACAGCAGTGCAGGGACGGCCAGCTTTCCAGATTTCTCGCAGGCTTCTATCTTTGAGAACCCTCCAGGTCAGTATGCGGTTAAGAAGGAAGCCCCTCAGTTCAATGATGTGTTGACCAAGGTCTGGGGCGCTCACACGGTGAAGATGGGCGGATTTACGCAGAACACCGATAATTTCCAGAGTACTTTCAGCACCTACCAGGATGGAAATCTCACGGTTCGCGCAGGTCAGTCGCCGAATATCTTTACTGGGAATCAGCTTGGTTCACCGAATAACCCTGTGGCCAACTTTACGATGGGTGTGCTGACGGGTTACAGCGAAAACGATTCGTCTCCGATTGCGGACACGGCCTACCAGGCAACGGCATTTTTTGTGGCCGATACCTGGAAAACAACTCGGCGCCTGACGCTGGAGCTAGGCGCGCGCGTTGAGCACATAGGTCATTGGTATGACCGTGGTCGCGTCGGTATGGCTGTTTTCTATCCTGACCGAGTATTGCCTGACTTCAACGCGGGCAAGTACGCTCCGGGATACTACTGGCACGCCATTGATGCGGGTGTTCCGCTTAGCGGTCAGCCGAACCGCTTTGCCTATTTCGATCCGCGAATAGGTCTTGCCTATGACCTTCACGGAGACGGCAACACCGTTATCCGAGGCGGATGGGGCGCCTACCGTTTCGTCACGCAGGTGAATGATGTTTCCGGTCCGCTGGTAACCGCACAGCACGTGCTGAACTATAACCTGCCCGGTCAAAAGACCGTCATGCTGTCGCAACTCAACCAACTGGCATATAAACCCTGCACATCTCAATGCGGAAGCGGATCACAGACGGGCTTCGATCCAAGCGACTATAGTCAACCGCTGACGTATGCCTACAATCTAACCGTCGACCAGAGGTTGAAGTGGAATTCTGTGCTCGATATTGCATACGTTGGGAGCCAAACCAGCCAGCTTTCCGATAATAGCGAGGGCATTGAAGGCAGTAATTTTGCCGCACTCGCCGATCAGAACAAAACTCCGATCGGAGCGTTCTTCCAACCTGACCCAGTCACCGGTGTGCTCTCCACCAATCCGGAAAACCTGGGAACGAATCCTGGCAACGGCGGCGGAACCTCTACCGGAAACAAGGCGGCAGATTACCATCCTTATGGTTATGCATATGGCACCGCTTCCGCCTATATGAATCAAGGCATCTCTTACACCAACTACAACGCATTGCAGGTGGCGTGGATCAAGACAGCCGGCCACGTCAATTTCAACTTGAATGGGACTTGGTCGAAAACGCTAGGTTCAAGCCTGCAGGAAAATCCGTTTGATATTAACCTGAACTACGGCCCGACCGCGGTTGACCGGCCATTTGTCTTCAATGCCTCCTATACCTATCAAACAGGGAAGATCAATAACTTCAATCGGTTCGTCAATGGGCTGTTGGGAGATTGGACGATCTCCGGCATTTCCACGTGGCAGGGAGGCGGGTACATTCCCGCTGCGCTTGGAAATGGCGTGCCGAACTTTGGTCTGGGACTAACGTATACCGGGTTGCCAGCGGATGCAAAGGCGCAGGGCATTACCAGTGGTATTGGTTCTGCAGCATACTTCGGGACGGACGCTCCTGTCCCGATTCTCCCCGCACTGACTTGCAATCCAACCGCGGATCTTAAGCACTACCAACGTATCAATGGAAACTGCTTTATTGCGCCGCCGGTGGGATCGCAGGGAGGTCAGAAATTCCCCTACATGAGTGCCGGTGCCTACTTTAATAACGATCTGGCACTTTACAGGTCGTTTCCCCTGCCCTTCCGTGAAGGGCAGCAGATCCAGTTCCGGGCCAGCGCCTTTAACTGGCTGAACCATCCGCTCCCGGGTTTCAGTACCCTGAGCGGAGGCCCACTCTCGTTGGCTTACAACGTGGACTACGCCAGCAAAACCATCACGCGAAACTATAACACCAGCACCTTCGGTGTTATGGACACAAAGACCGGCGCTCCTTACCAGCGCATCATCGAATTGAATGTGAAGTATTTCTTCTAGAACGCCTCTCAAGAGGAAGGTGAGCGAATCGCTCACCTTTCCTCTTTTTTCCAGATGTGGAAGGCGAATGACATTCATCCGTTGAGGATTCTTCAATACAGTCAGAGCTGCTGTCGCCGGGCATTGGGGAGATGGCATCTGCTGTGCTTGCGGTGCACCACTGGGTGGTACGATGTGAAATCGATGGAAGACCGCCCATCGAGTGTTGGCTTCATCATGCCGCTCCGACGCAACCCTCTTGGAATATGCCTGTGTTTCACAGTGTTTTCTGTTGCGACCCATGGTGCGCAGACAGGGAATAGCAAGTCCGTCAAAACCGGATCATTGCAGCAGCATTACGATGCAGCGCAGGAGTTCCAGCGGACGGGCAAGCTCAGCGAGGCAGCGGAGCAATATCGTGCGTTTCTTGCTGATGCCTTGGGTAAGTTGGCGATCGGGTATGGGCTGGCGCAGGATTATTCAAATGCAGCTCCATTGTTCGACGAAGCTCTAGCCCTAGATAGTGATTCCCGGTCTTTGCTTCTGGATTACGCTCGAACGGCATTCATGCTGGGAGAGTTTGCTCATGCCAAGACGTTGGCGACGGAATATATACGAAAATACACGGGCGATCGTGAGCAACTCGCTCAGGCTCATCAGGTGCTTGGACGGACTCTTCTGAAACTGAATCAAGATCAGGAAGCAAGGAAGGAGCTGGAGGCAGCTGTAGCGCTGGATCCAACCTTTGCCAATGGTTATGACCTTGCCGTGGCTTGTCTTGACCTTGAGGACGAAAAGTGTGCCGTGCAGATCTTCGGCGAGATGCAGGCATCATTTGGAGATACTTCAGAGATTCACATGGCGTTCGGGCGTGCATACGGCGACTCGGATTTTCAGTCACGAGCAGCAGCCGAATTCAAGCGGGCGATTGAGGAAAATCCGCGTTTGCCAAGTGCACACTATTCGCTCGCTGCGATCCTACTGGCGACCGGTGGCGACGAAAGCCACATGGAGGCGGCGGAAACGGACCTGAAGAAAGAACTGATTATTTCTCCAAAAGATTCAAAGACGTACGCAGCGCTCGGTAAGATTGCCGTGAATCGCAAGAAATACTCTGAGGCTGAAACATACTTGCAAAAGGCGATTTCACTTGATCCGCAAAATCCAGACGCCTATCTGTACCTAGGTCAGATGTATTTTGAAGCGAACCGCCCAGCCGAGGCGGAAACAGCTCTTCGTCAATGCATCCGGCTGACAGCGGATGTTTCAAGGAATCGGTATCAAGTACAGAATGCTCATTTTCTTTTAGGTAGACTGCTGATGCAAAAGGGACAACATGATGCGGCTCACGCGGAGATGGAGACTGCACGAGTACTGGCCAACAAAACGCTAACACAGGACAAAGACAAGCTGGCGGGATTGCTGGATGCGTCGGATGTCCACGATGTTCAAGCTCCTAAGTCGGAAGCCGGGGTTTCCCTCACTGCTTCAAACCTGGATCCGTTGGCAATGCAGAAGGTCGAAGCGATGAAAGAGCAGGTCAGGCCTGCTGTAGCCGATAGTTATAACAACCTAGGAGCTCTCGCAGCAACGAATAGCGACTATTCGGGCGCTGTTACATATTTCAAACGTGCCGCTGCGTGGAATCCCTCGCTGGAGGGTCTTGACTACAATTGGGCGAGAGCAGCGTTTGCAGGGTCACAATTTGCGGATGCCATTCTGCCCGTGTCTCGCTATCTGAAGTCGTACCCGGATGATAATGGCGCACGCAGCGTTCTGGCTATTAGTCAATTTATGACCGGCGACTATCATGGTTGCATTGAGACCCTCCAGCCTGTGATCGGAAAGGCCGACCTCGTTCCCCAGGTGGAGTATGCCTACGCGGAATCGATGGTCAGGACGGGCCAGGTCGACTCAGGTAGAGAACGGTTGGAAGCACTGGAGAAGGCGCATCCGGAGATTTCCGAGGTGCATCGCTTCCTGGGAGAGACGCTGTGGCATCAGGGAGTGAAGCAGAGGGCGATCGAGGAACTCAGAACTGCGATTCAGCTTAGCCCACGTGACGCAGACTCGCGTTTCGATCTCGGGAAGATGGAACTCGAAGGCGGGGACATAGCCGCGTCGATTCCAGCGCTCGAATCGGCGGTCAAGCTATCGCCGAACAGTGAGAAATTCCATCAGGCGTTGGCTGAAGCATATACTGCTGCTCGGCGACCGGCAGACGCCAGGAAAGAGATGGAAGCTTGTGAACTGCTCAGGACACGCGCGCAAAACGGCGCCGCACCTCACCGGACCGACGCTCCCGAGCAATAAGTCTGGACAAACAGCGAGCGCGTCGCGACAGTTATCGATTGCCATTATTATTGCCAAGCCAATAGGTAATAATCACCATTCTGCCCAGACCAGATGGGAACTTCTTCGTCAATAGCCGACACCGCGACTGTCCTCATTATTTCTAAGTCCAAAGTTGCAACAGAACATCGTATAGTCAAAGCCTGACTTTCCGTGACTCGTCGATTGAAGCAAGGAGTTGCATATGACCCTGAGCACAACTGCAGCCGGAATGAATCCACTGAGTGATCGAAGCAAAATGGTCAGTATTTCCATTGATGGACATACTGCGAGCGTGAGCGATGGGGAACTGCTGGTTGAAGCAATACTCCGCGAAAAGGAAATTCCGCATATCTGCTATCACTCCCCGCTCATGGGGCCGATTCAGACATGCGATACCTGCCTGGTAGAGGTCGATGGAAAGATAACTCGCGCTTGCGGTATCAAGGTTAGTTCCGGCATGGAGGTAGTTACGGATTCAAAGCGCGCCAGGGATGCGCGTGCCGAAGCCTTTGACGTGATTCTCGGCAATCATATGCTCTATTGCACGGTCTGTGACAACAATAATGAGAACTGCAGGGTTCACAATACAGCGCTTGCTCTGAATGTTCAGCACCAGAGTCATCCTTTCAAGCCGAAGCCGTATGAAGTGGACATGTCCAACCCTTTCTATCGTTACGACCCCAGTCAGTGCATTCTTTGCGGACAGTGCGTACAAGCCTGCCAGACCGTCGAGGTCAATGAGACGCTGTCAATTGGCTGGGAACTGGAGCATCCACGTGTTCTCTGGGATGGGGGTATGCAGATTGCCGGTTCAAGCTGCGTCTCCTGCGGCCATTGCGTGACGGTGTGTCCCTGCAATGCGCTGATGGAAAAATCTATGTTGGGTGAAGCTGGTTACCTTAGCGGTATGCCGAAAGACGCCTTGAACAAGATGATCGAGGTAGTCAAAGCGGTCGAGCCCGAAATGGGTTATGGCATGATCATGCAGGTTTCGCAGACCGAAGCGAAGATGCGTGAGGAACGCATCGAGAGAACAAAAACGGTTTGTACTTATTGCGGCGTTGGGTGCAGCTATGATGTCTGGACCAAAGAGCGCAAGATTCTGAAGATTGTCCCATTGCACGGTGATGCGAATCAGATCTCCACTTGCGTCAAAGGCAAGTTCGGCTGGGACTATGTGAATCATCCAGATCGCCTGCAAAAGCCACTCATCCGCGAGGGGAGCAACTTCCGCGAGGCTGACTGGAAAGAGGCCTTGAATCTAGTCACAACGAAATTGTCCAGCATCAAGCAGCAATATGGCCCAGACTCGATCGGCGTGATTGTCTCGTCGAAGACCACCAACGAAGATGGCTATCTAATGCAGAAGTTTGCGCGTGCCGTTATTGGGACGAACAACGTCGACAATTGTTCTCGCTACTGCCAGTCTCCAGCAACGATGGGATTATTCAGGACCGTGGGATACGGTGGCGATTCCGGTTCCATCAAAGATATTGGAAGCTCAGCTCTGGTTGTGATCGTCGGCGCAAACACTGCAGAGAGCCATCCTGTGCTGGCTACGCGCGTCAAACGTGCTCACAAGCTGCATGGTCAACGCCTGATCGTTGCTGATCCCCGCACGAACGAGATGGCAGAGAGGGCGGACATTCACTTTCGTCCGCGTCCGGGTACTGATCTGGTCTGGATCTCGGCCATGAGCCGATACATGTTCGATAACGGTCACGCCAAAATAGATTTCATCGAGGAGTGGGTGAACGGTCTCGATGAGTTCCGCAAGAGTCTCGAACCTTTCACGATTGATTACGCTTCGAGGATCTGTGAAGTTCCTCTTGAAACATTGCAACGAGTGGCACAGGAGATTGCAACTGCCGAAAGCATGTGCATTCTATGGGCCATGGGAATTACACAGCATACGACCGCCTCTGACGAATCGACCGCCGTTTCGAATCTGCTTCTGGTGACAGGCAATTATATGCGCCCAGGTTGCGGCGCTTATCCATTGCGTGGCCACAACAATGTACAGGGGGCAAGTGACATTGGTGCAATGCCGGATAACTACCCTGGCTACCAACATGTCAATGATCCAGGAATCCGCGAACGTTTCGAAAAGAGCTGGGGAGTTAAGCTCCCTTCCCTGCGAGGTCTGGATAACCACCAGATGGTAGACGCGGTGTACGATGGGAAATTGCGCGCGATCTATCTGGCTGGGGAAGACATGATCTCGGCTGACTCGAATGCCAACGTCGTTGCCGGAGCATTCGAGAAGCTGGACTTTTTTGTCGTGCAGGATATCTTCTTTACTGAAACCTGTCGCTATGCCGATGTTGTGCTTCCTGGCGCTCCCGCCCTTGAGAAAGACGGCACTTTTACCAATACAGAAAGGCGCATTCAAAGGTTGTACAAGGCATTGCCGGAATTAGGTGATAGTAGGGCTGACTGGAAGATCACACAGGATATTGCCAATCGTATGGGAGCCAATTGGAGATACGAGCATCCGTCAGAAGTCATGGATGAGTTGGCCTCATTGACGCCACTTTACGCAGGGGTCAATTACGAACGGCTCGAAGGTTATAAGACTCTGCAGTGGCCGGTTGCAGCAGACGGCACAGATCAACCAATCCTCTATCTCAACGGCTTTGCTTTTCCTGACAAAAAAGCGAGATTGTATCCAGTAACATTCAATGAACCAACTGAAAGGCCTGATAAAGATTTCGACCTCTTTCTCAACAATGGGCGTCTGCTTGAACATTTTCACGAAGGCAATATGACGTATCGCATTCAGGGCATTCGAGAAGAGACTCCGGAGCGATTCCTGGAAATCTCAGAGGAGTTGGCCAAAGAACGTAGCATAGAATCTGGACACTGGGTACGAGTTACGAGTCGTCACGGCTCGCTGGTGATTAAGACGCTCGTGACGCATCGGGTTCATGGAAAACAGGTTTACCTGCCGCTTCTCTCGCGAGAAGGTCCCATCAACGTCCTCACGGGTTCACATGCGGATCCTGCTACCAATACTCCCGCCTATAAGGAGACGGCAGTCAATATTAAGGTATTGCCGGAACGAGGAACGAACCCACTGAAACGGCTGAACTTTCGCTACTCGGGCAAGCCAACACCACAGACTGGAGTTGAAATCGAGCGCAAGTGGAAGCGGAAAGACTACCGAATGCCGGGTGCAGAACAATTGGTTCAAATTCAAACGCAGAAGTAGGCGGAGGAGGGAAGAACAATGGCGAAGGCCGTCGATTTCAGGGTATTTACACCGAGCAATTCTCGCGATGACCTCATTCGCAGAATCGAGCATGCTCCTGTTGAGCATGCTGAGGCCATCCTCGCAGCTTACGACTTGCTGCAGAGGCTTCATGAGAAAGGCGTCATTGATCTTCTGAACGGCCTGCTCAATGCTGGTGATACTGTAGTAGATCGTGTTGTCGATGTGATCAGCTCAAAGGAATTGGTAACCGCGCTTCGGATTGCTCTCATGTTCAGCAACCGTCTCAGCTCAATCGATGCGGACAAGCTTCACTCTGTCATCGCCGATGCAGAGAAAGAGCCACCTTCGTTGCTGACCATCGGAAAACAAGCGATCTCAAGAGATGCGCGTAGGGGCATGGCCGTCGCGGTGGGGCTTTTGAATATCCTCGGGAAGGCGCTGGAAACACAGCAGACTAAAGAATAACCGTGGCATCATACGGAAATCGGCAATTAACCTTGTACACGAACAAACACAAGTACAGTTCTGCATTGCCATGGCGACCCAAAGAGCTTACCTTCCGCACGCGGAGCGTTTTACAACATGGTTTCCTGATTTTCTGCGGAAAGAACTTGCTCCCTATCCGGGCCGCGGAGCCGTCGTTGCGCGGATGGTCATTTCCGCAACGTTTACTACCATCTTAATCGTTACCTTTCGCATCCCCTTTGGAGCAATTGGGGCGCTCTGCGCTTTCCTTTTGTCACGCGAAAATCTCTTATCGACGGCCAGGTCCGGACTCTACCTTGTCGCTGCCTTCGTGCTCGGCGGCCTTTTTATTCCCGTCGGCGGGCGTTTTTTCGCTTCAACTCCCATTACGCACTTTTTGTGGGAAGCAGTTAGCATCTTTTTTCTCTTCTTTTTGCTCAGGACTCTTACAAACTATGTGGTAGCTATCGGCCTTGCGGCGATGGTGACCAACATCTTTACTATTTGGTATCTGCCGGGACCCGGAGAGCAAAATGTCGAGACCTCTTTATGGCAAGTAGGGGCGGCCTCGATCGGCGTTCTTGTGACGGTCGGTGTCGAAGTAATTTTTTATGCTATTTATCGCGGTGACGAAATACTCGATGGGCTAGACGTCAGGCTGAAGCACATCGAAGATCTGATGGAAGACTATGCAGCTAATCGTCCGTCGTCGCCAGAAACCAGTCGTATGCTTGCGCAATATGCTGTTGTAGGGGTGGGAGCATTGCGCGCACACGTTACGCGGACAAGTAATCAATCATCCGATCGTAATCGCATCAGCGCATTGATCTCGCTTACCGGTCGTTCGATTGATTTTGCAGCGGCTCTCGCCACCACAGGTGCCAGTGGGATTACCGCCTCTGAGCGGGAACGAGGTGCACGCCTTGCACAGCATATCGCTGAGATTCGCCTGTGCCTGCGGTCAAACAATCAGCCACCTCAATGGGAGCCTGAGGTCGTAGCGAACGAGGGAACGCCACTTCTCTATGAACTCGAGGGAATAACTTCACTCATGGCCTCCGTGTTAAGCGGTGCGAGTTCAGTTGATCCACGTCTTGAGGTCCTCGATAGTCCGCCTGTTGCCAATCGCATCTTCGTGGCGGACGCATTTTCTAATCCTGAGCACTTGCGCTATGTTCTCGGCGGAACGCTGGCGGCGATGATGTGTTACATCCTTTATGTGTCGCTGGATTGGCCGGGGATTTCTACTTCGGTGACCACCTGCGTATTTACCGCTCTCTCAAACATTGGTGCCTCGCGCCAGAAACAAGTATTGCGCATCGCGGGAGCAGTACTCGGCGGTTTCGTTTTCGGTTTAGGGGCGCAGATTTTTATCCTGCCGAATATAGACTCCGTCGGCGGCCTGGCCGTGCTCTTTGCCGTTGTGACCGCTGTCGCAGCCTGGGTTGCTACGTCGAGTACGCGCCTTTCGTATGCGGGGTTGCAGATCGCCCTGGCGTTTTATCTGATAAATCTGAGCGAGTTCCGTATTCAAACCTCGCTCACTCTGGGACGAGACCGTGCAGTCGGCGTGTTGCTGGGAATTTTCGCAATGTGGCTTGTCTTTGAACGTCTCTATCCACATCCTGCAGGAGATGAGATGGTTCGTATTTTCGTTCGCAATCTTCGTCTTATGACGGAGCTTATCACTGCATCCCCGACAAGCACGGATACTGGAGCGATCCTCAAGATTCGTCGACAGAGGGAGCAGGTCTACCGCAATTTTGGCGACGTGACCGCACAAACCGATGCAGTGCCCTTTGAAACTGGACGCCGCCGCGCCGTAGATATGGCAGCGCGCGATCGTATTCGCCGCTGGCAGTCATCCATTCGCACGTTCTATCTGCTGGAGGGACCCCTTGTTCAATTCCGTGTATTTGGAGAAGTCGGTGAGAAATCGACTGCCTTCAGGCAGATGGATGACGCTTTTCGCGAAGAATGTGCCCGCGCTCTTCAGCATATGGCAGAGTGTCTCGAGAATCAGCTGAATAAGAAACCGCTTGAGCGCAGCACCTCGCAGAGTCTGTTGAAACTGTTGGAGTCATCCGCTGCCGAACAGGCTACGTATTCGGAAAGGGAGCATGCTTTGTTTGGCTTGTTGCGCACGATTGCATTGCTCGTCGATCGCATGAAAGACGAAGTCGCATCTGAGCCGTTGTACGCGATACAGTAGATGCTGTGATGGTCCCATTCAGGCGATGACTTCGAGGCGCGCTCTTCGCCATCGAGTGACAAGGAACCGCGCGAGTTGCTTATGAGAACGCTACCCCTGCTTAACGGGGAGCCTCTCCGATAGTGCGCTTTAGATCTGCCTGTGCCAGGGACAACCCCAGAACTGCTTCAAGATACGACGCTTTTGCTGAGGCGGCTTTCGCGTGGGCCTCTTCGCGTGCAGATGCAAGTGCGGCAGTCTGCTCAAATTGTCGATCAGACAGGCGCGCACCTTCCATCCTGACTTTCAAAGCCTGGTCAGCAACGTCCACCATGCTTTGTAATTGTTCGACCTTGTCATACGCTGTCTCGACCTGCACACTTACTTCGTCTTTCACTTTTTCAAGGTTGAGTGCGGCCTCAGAGAGAAGAGTTCGCGACTCCTTGATTTCACCCTCACGGCGACCGCCATCGAACAGATCGTATGTCAAATTGAATCCGAAGGTGCCAAAGTTGTGCACAAGAAACGGCACTCCGCTTTGATAGCTGTAGCGTGCAAGGCCAGTGACATCGGGGATGTAAGCATCCTTTGCTGCCGAGAGCCCGGCCTTCGCCTTCTCTATGGCCTGTTGTGCGGATCGAATCGCCGGGCTCTGATCTTCCGCGATTCGAACACATTCTTCGCGGCTGGGTATAACCAAAGTTGAGGCGGATGAATCGCTGTCTAGTTGCAGCTGTGTACTCAGAGGCAGACCGAGCAGGTCATTCAGGGACAACGACAGCGAATGAATCTGAAGGCGTTGAGTCAGCTCTGTTTGTTTCGCGTCCAACAAGTCAGCGCGGCTTTCGAGGGCCGCTACATCCAGGGCTTGCCCATTGTTGACTGCATCTTGCGCTTCCTGGTCTTTGATCTGGCTGGCTTGGATTTCCTCTGTTGCCGCTTGTTGCTTGAGTTGTGCGACCAGCAGTCCGTAGTAAAGCTGACGCACTTTAAACGTAACTTCATTTTCTGCTTGGTCAACTTGGATCTTCGCCGTGTTTGTATCCGCCGTTGCAGCTCGATTCGATTCACGGATCTTGAACATCTGCGTGAGCGGCTGTGCCAGTCCTGTGCCACTGGTGTATGCAGTCAACGCTCCTTGATCGATGAAAAGAGTCTGTCCGGGAATCGGCCCGGTGACCGGATGGACGCCAAAGGCGCCCGCTGGAATTTCTACACCGGCCAGTTCTGTAATGTGGAGAACGCTGCTTTCATTCTTTATGTTGGGGAAATATGCAGAACGAGCGATCTCTTTTTTATGTTCGCTATCGACAACGGAGAGTCGCGCCAGGCCAAGACTACGATTCTGCTTCAGTGCAAGGTCAATGGCCTGAGGAAGAGTCAAATGCATTGGCGCAGATTCCTGCGCTGGCATGATGCCAATGGATCCGAAGAGCCATGCGACGCCTAAGACCAAGAGTGAGCGTTTTATTTTTGTCTGCCACATATCAGGAACCTTCGGGTTTGCGCTCATGCTGGTTTAGGCGTAGCCGTTACAATTTCGCGGTATTGAGTGGGCACACCTCCCATGCAGGCGACGATGAGCAGGCAGCAAATCGCAGCCGACGCCAGCAGCATGAAGCTGTCCGAGATGGCTAGCGTGAAGGCCTGCTGCCGCACCTGGAGACCTAGCAGCGTTCCGGCTTTCTCCACGGCCGCTGCGATTCCGGACGAATGGTGCGCCATATCTGCGGTGAGTCCGGATAGCCGTTGACCGGTAGCAGGCTGGCCCAGTTGGACGTTTAGGCCGAGAATATTCGAATGAAACTTTTCGCGTGTGGGGATGAAGTGTTGCATGAAGGCCGCTCCAAGCTCACCTCCGAGAAGCCGCACAGTCTGGAAATATCCCGCGAAGGTGAGAACATCGATCGGACGACTGAGTGCTCCAGTGTTAAGAAGCTCAAGAATGATGGAGCCGACCATCGAGTTGAATGCCAGAGCCAGTCCAGCTGCCAGCACAGCTTGTGACGCCCAAAAATTATCGCCTGACCAGACCGAAGACACTCGCGAGTTCATGAAACATGCGATCCCAACGAGAGCAAAGCCAACTGTGAGGATGAGTCGGGGATCGACGTATTTCAGCGAGTACATTGCGAAAAGTCCCAGCACGAACTGTGGCAAGGCAACCCAAAGCAGCACAGGACCAGTCTGAAGCGGGCGGTAACCCTGGATCGAAGCTAGATAGCTGGGGATCGCGACGACTGTTGCCAGCATGACAAAGCGAAATAAGATCAGCACTCCGGTCAATAGCAGTGTGTTCCGCCGGGCCAGAAACTTAAAGTTGATGAGTGGGTTCGGCGTCTTGAAATGACGCACCATCGTGGCAAGGAGCAGAAAGGCTCCGGAGACGATTAGAGCAACGATGGTCCCCGAGTTAAACCAGTCCAGGCGTTGTCCCTGATCGAGCCCTGTGTACAAAAGGGCGAATCCAAAGCTAGCGTACAGGAATCCTCTCCAATTTGGCTTTGGTTGACCTTCTTTCGGTTGCGGCAACGGCTGCCAGGGAATGCCGAAATAAATCAGAACCATCATGATCGGGGTTAAAACGGTGCCGTTCCAAAAGATCCAGTGCCATGACAAATGGTCCATGAACCAGGCCTGCAGCGATGTAGCGAAGTTGGTTGTTACAAGAATGTCGACGGCATACATCGCAATTCCGAGGAGCACAAAGCGCATCGACAGATTACGTAGAACAAAGGATAGCGTAAGAGGATAGAAGGTCCCGGCCGTGAGCCCTGCAAGGACGAGCAACGTGAGCATTGTTGGCAGATTAGGGGCCAAGGGCAGCAGCAAGCTGATCAGCGTGAAAAGACTTGCGCAGGCTAGCAGAACACGGCGTGCCCCCAACAGTCCGCCAAGGTACACAGAAAATGGTCCGATGAACATCATCGCCCCATTGAAAGCGGTGCTCAGCCACGAGGCCTCATCGACTCCAAGATGTAAGGCGCCTCGTAAGTCCGCCAATCCTACACTGATCAGGCGTCCAGTGCAGGTCGCAATCATCGCGCCAAGCAGGACACCAAAAATTCCTAACCAAGGATGCGTCGTAATTACCCTGGATGTGGGCGGAGCGAGGGGTTTTGCCGGCGGAGTGCTCAAGACTGGGAACCCTCGGTCTTTTCTTTTTTGCCGGAAGCATGGATTGTCACCACTGCGGAGAATCCAGGACGGAGCTGGTTATGTAGAGGATGTCCGGGGTCAAGCACGATCTTCACTGGAATGCGTTGCACTACCTTAGTGAAGTTTCCGGTCGCGTTATCAGGAGGAAGAAGCGCAAACTGTGATCCACTTGCAGGAGAGATTTCAGCAACGCTTCCATGAAGAACGACACCGGGAAATGTGTCGATTCTGACATCGGCCCGATCACCTTTGCGGATATTGGTGAGTTGCGTCTCTTTGTAGTTTGCTTCGATCCACACATCACCTTTCACCAGATCGACGACCTGCATCCCCGGCGCTACCAGCTGACCTTCCTGGACATGACGTTCGCCAATCGCTCCTTCAGCAGGCGCGACAATCTTCGTGTAGTCGAGATTGACATTAGCGACAACGATCGCTGCCTCCCTGGCCTGGATTTGGGCTTTGTAAACGGCGTCTTTGACGTCGAGAGCATCGCGCTGACGCTTCTCCGCTTCGAGCGCTGCGCGACTGCTTGTAAGCGCCGCTTGAGCACGATCCAGATCAGCCTGACGGCTGGCTAACATTCCGGAATATCGATCGGCATCAGCGGTTGCTTGTTCCAGCTGTTGATGCGTCGCAGCTTTGGCAGCAAAGAGCGCTTTTTGACGCTTCAACTCTGTCTGCGTTCGCTCAACGTCAGGGCTCACAGCGTCGACGCCAGCTTTGGCAGCGTTCATTGCTGCTGTTGCCTGAATAATGCTTGCTTGAGCGCTCTGTATTTTTGCATCCTGGATTCGTTTGGCCGCCTGATTGTCCTCAAGTTCTGCCTTTGCCCCCGCCAAGGCTGCCTTCGCTTCTGCTAATGCCGCGTTATAGTCGTCGTCGTCGAGTTCAACCAGAATCTGACCCGGCTTCACCGCCTCATAATCATTGACGCTGACTTTCCGAACAGTACCCGAGATGCGAGTGCTCAGCGGGGCCATATCCGCTCGTACGTAGGCGTCGTCGGTTCGCTGGTCGGCATGCCCTCCTTCCCAGGAAGTCCAGCAACCTTGAATCGTGAACAGCAGAGCCGCCGCTGTACCTAACGTGACAATCGGAACGATGACTGCTCTCTTTGACATGTCTGCCTGCTCCCAAAAAGTAGGGCTAAGAATGTATTTGCCTAGACGTGTTGTAACTATTGCTTAATGTCATGCCCAATTCAGGTGAGAATCTGCTGCTCGGAGCAGAAGCGTCCTGGCCGTGAATCAATGATGTGAGCGATGAAATAGCGTGCACTTTTCTGCGCTCGATGAGGGCCGACGGAAGACGCAACCAAAGGGCAACGACGTGTGGCCGGTATTGCTCGTAAACCCGCAATAGAAGTACGGCACGATCAAAGGCGTTTAGTTGCTGTAGCGATGCCAAGAAGCGGTCGGCACAAGTCGTTCCAAGATTCGGAACGCGCATGCGAATTGTGCAGACCGTAATGTGGTCCGTTGTGTCGCTCAGCGCGTAATGTCTAATCTCTTTCATTACTTTTCGCAGGCCATGCTTGATTGTTGCCAGTCTCGCGGTCTCATATGCGAACTCCCGTGACACAAGGAATGAGTCGTGCAAACTTTCAAACGCTTCGACAATGCACTCACTGGCGGCTTCAGAAGAACCTGTGAGTATCGACGCCAGCAAATGCAGTCTTCCAAGCTGAGAACAAAACACTTCGCTCAGAGCGTGGCAATCCAAATTACTTTTGTTCTTCACCAAACCTCCGCTCGCATGTCGGAAGACAACGCTGGTGCGGGAAAACTTGCAGAACGAATCTTGTACACCGTGCTCTTTCTAGGAGAAGAGGGTGATCAGTTGGATCGGCCTACACCTAACACACTCTGCCATCTCGATATGAAAAACATCCCGAGATGAAGTATTTGTCCCCTACCACGAAAGGATGATGGTTCAGTACCACGTTTTGGGAGTCGTCATTCAGACTCGTCGTATGCTGCAGCAATATTCCTAAACATGGTACGCCTCGCTATCTTCCCATGTGGTCGCTATACTGGCCGACTGAACTTGATCTGTAGATGAAGGGTGTCAGTGCGTTGCTGCATCGCTTTCGAGTCTGTCTCTAAAACTTTGTGCAGCGCGGTGTACGGCCTCCTGAATCTCCTGATCTGAAAATGGTTCAACGATAAGGTCATATCCTCCCAGGTCCAGCACGCTGGTCCATAGCTCAAACGTCGCGGAACGGGTGTAGACTAGAATCGCGGGACACGGGTTGATTGAACTGATTTCGCCCCAAACGGCCCACCACTCGGCGTTCGGCAGTTCTGCTGGCAAGATCGCTACCTCGAAAGTCTTTCCATCGTTAACCAGACGCGCAACTCCTGCTGCCCTGGCTGCCCGCTCGATCTTCGGATGCAAGGGTGCAAGCTGGCGAGCAATCGTTATCCATATCTCATCTGAGACAACCGCCAGAATTCGAATCTCATTTTGCCGCTCGTCCACAATGTAGCTTTCGCATCCTTAGAGATGATGACGGATTCAGGGTCTCCCATGGGAGTGAGCAACCGTTAGCTAACGGTGATTTTCAAAGTGAATGAGCTATTTGAGCGCTATGATCAAATCGGATTCAAGTGTAGAAATCTTGAGGGTTACCAAAACTTGGTCGAAGCATCTATATCTGACAATTGCGACGAAACGGAAGTCCGAGCGGAACTCTCTCGTATTCTGCAAAGCCCCCTATTCATGCAATCTGACCGGCTCGGGCGCTTTTTGCGATTTACAGTCGAGAGCGTGCTCGCGGGCAAGGGAGAATCTCTGAAGGAGTATGTGATCGGGATCGAGGTCTATGATCGCAAGCCACCGTATCATCCCAGTCAGGACTCGATTGTGCGCACGGAAGCGCGTCGTCTGCGAGGGAAGCTCAAGGAGTATTACGAGGTGGAGGGCAAAGAGGATGCCGTGTTCATCTATTTTCGTCCAGGCACATACATCCCAATTTTCAGAAGAAACAAATCTGCTTCGTCTCTGCCGGTAATCGCGCATAATAACGGTGATTTGCTGATCGAAGGAAGTGGCGTTCCCGTCGCCGTCCTGCCTTTTCTCGATCTATCGAATCTGCCCCTGTCTTCCCAGTGTGCGAGGGGAATTACTGATGAGATCACGCATCACCTTACGCTCACGGAAGGAGTGCGCGTTGTTTCCACCGCTTCAGTTGCTCAAGGAATTGCTATTCCATACGACATTCCATCGTTGTCGCAAAAGTTAGGGGTGTTGAACATTCTAGAAGGCACGGTCAGAGAGGATCACAAGCGGTTGCGGATCACCGCCAGGGTATTAGGTGCAGATGGTTTTCAACTGAGTTCACATCGTTTCGAAACTGAAGTTGATGCCGAATCTTTGCTTCATGTGCAGGAGCAAATCGCGACTGCCTTTGTCTGCCGAGCTCGTCCGGAACAGTCTCACATTCGCAAACGTAGAGCCACTCCCGGTGCATTGATTTATGCTGCCTATCCTCTCATCTTGCATGCTGAAGCACTACTCGATGAGGGGTCGGTGTCAGACTTGCAGGCGGCACTCCTGAAGTTTCAAGAGGCAAGAGCCGTAGCTCCGATGTTCGCGCGGCCTCACTGTGGAATTTCTCATTGCAGCATTGAGCTCGCGCTGCGGGGTGCGAGTTCTTCTGCCGCTCTGATTGCTGAAGCGAAAGCTGCTGCTTTACGCGCTATCGAGTTGGACCCCGAAATGATCGAATCCTATTCATGCCTCGCCAGCGCCCAGGCTCTCGAATGGGACTGGTCAAATGCGGAGAAGAATTTCCTGTATGGCATCAAGTTGGGGCTTCATGTTTCATCTTCTCGGCGATATGCAATGTTTCTCGCCTCGTTAGGGCGTTTCGACGAAGCCTGGCACCACCTCGAAATAGCTCAACGGATCGATCCGTTCTCAAACCGCCAAAAAGTGGCCCGCGCAAAATTCCTCCACATTACGCGGCGATACGAAGAAGGGCTGAGAGAGTTCTCGCAGCCATTGATCTACGGCCCATATCCAGTGGAGGCCCGGTTCCTACTCGCTTTGATGTCTGCACACCTGGAAAATAAAGAGAGAGCTAAACAACTGATTGAGAGCATTCGGCCGGATTCAGGTGCTTACTTACCGATGATGGCTGGTGTCGCAGAGGTACTTGCTCTGATAGGAGAAAAAGAGCAAGCGAGCCAGATCGTGAATGTTTTTAAGCTTATGTCTCCAGACGCAATGATCAGCAGATTTCGTCAAGCGTTGTTGGCACTTGCTCTCGACAACAAAGAACACTCCCTTTCGGTTCTGACTCAAGCATTTGAAGATCGAGAGGCAGAACTGGTGTGGATTGGGGTTGATCCAAGATTCGATTCCATTCGCGAAGACCCGAGGTTCGCAAGACTTCGTCAAGGATGTTGTCCAGGGAGTTAGTCGTTGTTGACACGACTGCGTATCCGAGATCGCCTCTCTTGCCAATCGGGCAGAAGAGTCGCCGCATATAGAGGAAGGATTGTGATTCCTTGAAGTGCAATCCGCTTCCATTGGCGGATACACAAAATGACGGATCAGCGACCGCCGACTTCTAACGATGCGCCTCATATCGGGGCACCTCACTCTAAAGCACTCCCAATCTAAGAGCTGCTTTGGTGGCTTTTTATTATGAATGTCAGGTTTTGGGGGGGCCGTTTTGTTTTGCTACTTGGCTTAGGGATGCGTCCGACGCGTCGGAAGCAAGAGAGGAGGGACCCCTTCGGACTTACGATTGCCTAGACGAAAGAGGAAAGATAACGCAATAACTTTCGCGTGCTGTTGTCCTCGATCGCTAGTTGCAGTTCAAAAGATCTCGATGTAGGCTGGAGTGCTCTTAAAGAGGACTGCTTGAGACTCGCACGATGGATGCAATTCGAGCGCTATGTCTGCGCTGAGTACGAGACACGACACGTGGTTAGGATTGCTTGCGGCCATGGTATCGGTCGTCGGGATCTTACAGCACCTGGCCGCTCCGAATGAAATGCATTGGATCTATATTCTTCAGCGGCTTTACTACATTCCGACTGTACTCGCCGGCCTGACCATGGGCTGGAGAGGCGGTCTGGTGATACCTTTGTTTGCCGTGGCGCCTGCGCCATGGGCACGCGCCAGTCGCAATGCGGTGGCACGACCGATTCCCTGGCTTGCGCCTGTGACGATAGCAACAGAACCGTTTTTCATGGGTTCTCAGCTCATTTTCGAATTGCTTCTCGCGCAGCTTCCAAAACAAGGTCAACTACGAGATTCGGCGCAGTGTACATCGGCGAGTGGTCTACGGCGTGTGATTGGATGGTTGCGCCCATCCTTTCAGCCATGAACCTTTGGGTTTCCGGAACAATCATGCGGTCCTCCTCTGCAAGGAGAAACCACGATGGTTTCGTTTTCCATGCGGGCGTAGGGGCTTTCTCTTGAATGCACTTCAGCGCGATCGGCCGCTGCACCGCAGACAGGATCGTTGCTTGATCCCGCGGAACCTTGTGAGCTACCGCATTGCTGAAACCCTCTTCCGGCATCCAGATGAAACCATGTTCATCGGGTGCGAGGTGCGGAGCGTCCGGATGCGGCTCAGCGCGATAAAACACATCCGCGACTGTTTCACCTTCATCGGGTGCTAACGCCGCCACGTATACGAGCGACTTTACTCGATCGTTATTTGATCCGGCGATCACAGCACCGCCATAGGCATGTCCGGCTAGTACTACCGGCCCATTCGTTCTATCGAGCACGCGTTGGAGAGCGGCTATGTCATCCCTAAGCGATGTAAGGGGAATCGGAGCACACGTTACGTTCAGCCCTTGTTGTCGCAACGGCAGAATTATCTTGTGCCAACAGGACCCATCAGCCCATGCTCCATGAACTAATACGACTGTCGCATTTGGAAGAGAGGAACTCATCGCGATGCTCCGCTACCTTTCTGTCGAGATACGCCGTTCGCCTCCAGGAACTCTTTGATCGCAGCAGCGATCTCGGCGGAGTGCGTCTCGGTTGCAAAATGCCCCGTATCCAGGAACTGAACGCGCGCGTTCGGCAGGTCCTTTCGATACGCCTCCGCCCCGGCTGGGATAAAGAAGGGATCGTTCTTGCCCCAGATCGCCAGTAAAGGCGGCTTCGACTTCCGGAAGTACTCTTGAAACTTGGGATAAAGCTTCACGTTCGATGCGTAATCGAGGAACAGATCAAGCTGAATCTCTTTGTTCCCCGGACGTTCCATGAGAGCCGTGTCCAACGTGTAAGATTCAGGGGCCACGCTATCAGGATCTGCAACACCGTGCGTGTACTGCCAGCGCGTTGCTTCCAGAGTCAAGATGTTCTGCCGGAGCACTTCTCGGTTCTCTGCTGTCGGTGCAGACCAATAAGTCCTGATCGGTCCCCACGCATCGCCGAGTCCCTCTTCATAGGCATTGCCGTTCTGCGAAACGATGGCCGTAACTCGTTCGGGATGAGCCATGGCTAGACGCAAACCTGTTGGGGCTCCATAGTCGAAGATGTAAATTGCGTAACTGTTGAGGCCGAGCGCATCTGTGAAGGCCTCAACCGTGTGGGCTAGCGCGTCGAATGAATACGTATAGTTTCGTTTTTCGGGTACTTCCGTAAATCCAAATCCAGGCAGGTCCGGCGCAATGACTCGATACTCATCAGCAAGACGCGGGATGAGTTCGCGAAACATGAAGGATGAAGTTGGGAACCCATGGAGCAAGAGCAACACAGGTGCGGCCGCGTGGCCGGCGGATCGGTAGAAGATCTGGATTCCGTCCGCTTCAACTTTGTGTACGGATATGGCGGTGTTCGCAGTCTCTCCTGAAAGGACTCTACTCATAAAACTCCTCCTCGCTCTTGCTGGTCTGATTGGCTGTGGATGATAGATTTCTGAACATGTGACTCGCAGTTTGGAACCCGTGCAACAGCAGTGTGGGTGCATCTGTAGGGATGGCGTCTCGATAGAAGATCTGTATTCCGCGAACATTTACTGTGCAATACCGGCAATTTTTCCGACTGGGGTGAATCTTGTCTTTCTTGCTTTGGAAGAACTCGACTCATGGCAATCTTTACTCACGTTCATGGCGTTTCATTTCAAGTGTCACGAATCCTGTGGCCTGAGTGCAACCGTAATGCCACTGAAGACGACGCTCTGCCCGGGGCGAGCTATGGAAGTAAAGCTCTTTCGGCACAACACGATCCCTTAACAAGAGCAGCGGAAAGTCTTGCGTTGGCGCTGACGAATCCGTGACGGGCGCCCAACACTGACAGGATTTGGTCGAGACTTTCGTCACAGCATTTCGGTTTCCGCCTGCTGCCCACGATGTTCCGAATTCGGAAAGCTTGACCCACTGAGGAAGCACACCAATTTCGATGACGATGATGTGAACTTCGTGCCGCCAGCCAGTCCGATTGTTACTCTGCGGGACGGGTATCTACCAGAAGTAAGTAGCCTCTATTTTGGGAGTTCCTGGTTCGCCATCGATAATCTGGGTGCTTAGTACGATCTCGATGTTTTTCTTGTTTCCTCCCAGAATCGCAGCGCGTGCCACCTGTGCGAGATCATCGGGATCAGTGAGAAATTCACCTGCCACGATAGTTCCACCCCGTCCGATCCCTGCGGCTACAACAGCCAGCTTGCCAGTCGTTGCATCTGTGAAACGGGCGACAATCGCGTAATCGCGGTAGTTATTTGTCGACATTTGTTCAGCGCGATTTACGATCCAACGCTTTTGCTCTGACGCACTGCTGTCAACAATGCCGAACTCGGTCATTTCGGGATTGTTGGAAAAGTGGTAGCGAAGAGGTCCGGTGAGTCGAAGCGTCCAGGCATTGTCGAATGCGCCGACGAAAACCGTAGGGCCATTGCGCAGATCCATCAGATTGGTTGAGCCCTCGCCTTTCAGGCTGTATTTTTTCCCGTTGGCCTGAAGAATACCCGCGATTTTGACGATTGGACTGAGATCATCGATGATGACAGCGGTGAGATTGTCCTTTAGCACGATCTGATGATTTGGATCTACGGCATCTCGTAAGGCAATGGCTGAGTACTGTGTCTGATCCGCAACACAGAACAGGACAGGGTCGCCACTATTCAGAACTGGCGCCCAGAAAGAGGCGAAGCCAGACCGCTGCGTCATTTTCCAGAACACGGCCGCCGATATCAGCAGCAGCACCGCAATGACGGCGATAGCGCGCCAGCGCCTGCGAGGACGAGAGACGTCGTCGATCGGCGCAGGAAACTCGGCGGGAAGAGGCTCAAGCTCAACCAGCGTTGTCGCGGGAATTGAATTCTCCTCAACCGCATTTGCAGGCCAGGCGAAGTGCGGGACATACGAGCCGCTTGGAAGAGAGATGCGAAGTTCATTCTCGTGGCCCGGTTCCTGATAATACTGTGCGATTCGCTTGCGGATTTCAGCCGCGGTGACGCGCACAATGGGGTCGGAAGCCGTATCGTAGTCGGCTGGCCGACCAAATATCTCAATCCCAAGCGTGCGCTCTTTAAGCAGGTCAGTTTGGCCCGACAGGGTTCGCTCGACAGTGAACCGTAAGAACGACGGAAAGCGGCGGCTGTGACTGAAATAAGGGTTGACCAGCAGGCGTTCCAGTTGCTTCTGAACCTCAGTCTTTTCCTCGTCACTGAGTACCGCTTGACCGCTAACCAACGGTTCAACCAACGCCTGCTTCTCCAATGGAAAGAGAATTATACACGTTAAGACCTCCTCCGCTTTCGTTGGAACGCTGATGTGTAAGCTATTGATATCGCGTCGCTTAGGCGAGTCTTTTCAGGTAAAGCACCGTATCGTTTTCCGCAAGGACCTTACCAGTCGAATAGGCGCGTCCATATAAGTCCTCCCGGTTGAAGAATCCCTCGGCTCTGCAAATTTCTTCGCTTGCGGAAAACCGCAGAGACCGGGATTTCTCAACTACTTGGAGGCTTTGTGAAAAAGAGAAAAATACAATGGATGCGATTCACGGCGCTCTTTGTCGCGTTCGTGTGCGGCATTCCATGGATACATGCACAATTAGCAGTAACCACAGCAACACTGAGCGGTACGGTAACCGATGCATCGGGAGCAATCGTGCCAAGCGCCAGCGTAAAGCTGTCGAGCGTGGAAAAAGGCATAGCGCGGACGCAGGAGACCGATTCGAGCGGGCACTACTCCTTTACCCAATTACCCCCTGCAAACTATTTGCTTTCCATCCAGTCCGGCGGGTTCAAGGCGTATCAGCAGAAGGGTATCGTCCTGGACGCGGGGCAGTCCGCGACTCAGAACGTTACGCTTGTCCCGGGCGCGAACACAGAGCAGGTCGTCGTCAACGCTCAGGCATCTCTGCTTAACACCGAAAACGCGAATCTCTCAGCGGATATCGATGCGAAGCAGGTGGTCGAACTGCCGCTGAACCTCAGAAATGTTTATGGTCTGGCTACACTGAATTCATCAGTAAACAACACCTCTGAAAGCCAGATGCTGCTGGGTGGTGGCGGTCCAAGTACCGATGATGCCGACCAGGACATTTCCTTCCTCAATTTCGCGGGCGGGTTCTTTGGAACTTCGGCCTATTTGCTTGACGGAGCATGGGACACCGATCCGGAATGGGGCGCCGTCGATTATGTTCCCTCCGTCGACGCAGTCCAGGAGTTCAAAGTCCAGAACAACTCCTTCACCGCTCAATACGGATGGAGCACGGGCAATGTCGTGAACGTTGTCACGAAGTCAGGAACGAATGCGTTTCACGGCGACGTGTACGAGTTTTATCGCAATGACGCGCTAGACGCCAACCTCTGGTTCAACAACCACAACAATCTGAAGAAGGGCGATTTCAACCGCAACCAGGTCGGTGGATCGGCGGGCGGCCCGCTATATATTCCCGGTCTGTATAAGCAGCGCGAGAAGACTTTCATCTTCGGACTATTCGAGCATTTGAGCCTGTCTACCCCAGCGAACAGTACTTTCACGGTACCGGATAGCAATTTTCTAAACGGAAACTTTTCCGAACTTCTCGGCGCGCAAGGAGGGGTGGATGCTTTAGGTCGGCCCATCTATGTGGGACAGATTTACGATCCACGCAGCACGCGCACGATTACGGCCGGGCAGGTCGATCCGAAGACGGGACTGGTCGCCACCAAAACCGGCTATATCCGTGATCCCATCCAGAACAACAACATCAACTCGCTGGGTCCGCTCGATCCAATCGGCACTAAGCTGGTCAACTACTATCCGAAGGCGACAGGCTCTGGTATCACAAACAACCTGGTGACGACTGGAACCAATCCAGCGCATTCGAATGAATACCTGATCCGCGTAGACCACAACCTCAACAATGCATCGCGACTCTACTTCCGCTATTCCTACAAGGAGGAATTCAAGACCGGAACGCCCAATTATTGGGGCGATAATCCTGCCGGGCCAGGCAATGCGCGTCCGAACAACCGCTGGAACATGGCCGCCGGGTATAGCCAGGTCTTCAGCCCAACCTTCACCATGAACATCATGTCAGGCGTGGAAGTATGGCATGAAACCTCGACCAACCAGTCAAGGGGATTCAAGCCAACCACCCTCGGGCTGCCAGCGTATCTCGATGCAAACAGTCCGGAGTTCCCGATCGTCACAGTCGGGGGAGAGTCGCCGCTTGGCCCGCTTACCAACGAAACAGTAACGAATCATGGCCCAATCGGCAGCGTCGCTGTCGATTTCATTAAGAGCCTGCACCGGCACACGTTGAACTTCGGCTTTATGTTCGTCGAGCAGGAAGATGATCAGGCGAACTTCTTCCAATCGACTCTGAAATCCGGTGGCCAGTTTACGACGGGGCCCGATCCTAACGCCGCCACTGGTTTCACAACCGGTAATGGACTGGCTCAGCTCATGCTGGGCGTGTTGGATGGAGGCGCAACCGGAACGACGTACAATCCGGCGGTTGCCGTGCACTATTACGGCGGCTACGTACAGGATGACTGGAACGTGCTTCGCAACTTAACCCTGAATCTGGGTCTGCGGTACGAAATCCAGACAGCCCCGACGTATCGCCACAACGTCGCGTCGGTCTTCAACCCCACGGCTCTGAACCCGATCGGTACTACGATCGGACAGACATTGCCTGGTGCGCTGCAGTTCCTTTCGGATAATCAGCGCGCTTCTTACGATACAAATTTCAGCAATTGGGCTCCGCGCATCGGGTTTTCCTATCAGGCTCGCCCGAACGTGGTTGTTCGCGGCGGGTACGGAATTTTCTACCCGCCATCGATCTCATGCTGCTTCGAGGCAAGCGCATCGGGCTTTGCCAGCCAGACCAATATCCCTTACACCCTGGACGCAATCACTCCGAACCCCGCAGTGACAACGGCGAATCCATGGCCCAATGGGTTTATCCCTATCACTGGAAATTCCCTGGGTGAACTGCAACAAGTCGGCTATGGAGTTGCAAGTAACTTCAGGCAGCGGAACTCCAGCTACGTTCAGCAGTATCTATTAGGCTGGCAGTGGGCTATCACGCCAAATGATGTGCTTGACGTCAACTACGTGGGAAATCACGGCACCCATCTGCTGACATCTTCCCTCAATCGAAGCCAGTTGGACCCGAAGTATCTTCCGATGGGGCAGGCGGCCCTTAACGCTCTTGTTCCGAACCCGTTCTACGGAGCGATTGCGCCTGGAGACAGCAGCTGCGCACTGGACCAGCCAAACGTAGTGCAGTCGCAGTTGCTGCAGCCCTACTCGCAGTTCTGCGGCGTTCAGGAAAACGACGTGAACACCGGCTTCTCCAACTACAACGCTTTGCAAATGAACTTTAACCATCGCTTCAGCAAAGGCCTTACGGCGCTGGTTTCCTACACCTACTCAAAGTTCCTGGATAACGTGGAAGGAAATAACTCCTGGTCGTACTCCGGAAACCCCGGACCGGCCAACAACTACAACCTCGCAGCGGAAAAGAGCGTAGACGGCTCCGATACGCCGCACAGCCTGGTCGCAAACTACATTTATGAATTGCCGTTTGGCCGTGGAAAGGCTTTCGGTTCAAACATGAACAAAGCGGCGAACGCGGTTCTGGGCGGCTGGGAAGTTTCTCAGATTGCCACGTTCAAGCAGGGCATTCCCATCGGTGTCAGCGGTGCGGATATTGCATCCTATGGCGGCAATCCAAGGCCGGATGTCGTCGGAGACGTGCATGTCGCGCATCCGAATATTCACGAATGGTTCAATACCGGAGCGTTCGCCTACGCTCCCTATGGAACCTTTGGAACAGCTCCTCGCTTCTTCTCCTATCTTCGCGGACCCGGCTATCAGAACTGGGATACGTCGATCATGAAGAACTGGTATTTCTCGGAATCGATGCGGTTGCAGTTCCGTGCGGAGATGTTCAACACCTTCAACCATGCGCAGTTCTATGCTCCGCAGTTCGGCGGCGAAACCTACACGGGTTGCGACCCGAATGCGCAAGCAGGCTGTGCTTCCAGCTTGGGACAGATCACAAATGCCTTCCCCAGCAGAACCGTTCAATTCGCAGGAAAGTTCTACTGGTGATCGCAGATTGAGAAACCGGTTTTCATTGCCGCTATTGCTCCTGCTGGCCACGCCTTTGTTCGGGTTTGGCCAGCAGGAACAGAACGCAACGCTCGAGTCACTGCTGGCCACGGCGCAACAAGCCCAGGCTGGCAGCGACTACAAAGCCGCTGCTGACGCCTATAAACAGGCGGTAAAGATTCGCCCCGATGTTCCGGAGATGTGGGCAAACCTGGGTCTTATGGAACATGAGACCGCGGACTACACGGGTGCTATCGAGACCTTTCAGCGGGCTTATAAGCTCAAGCCGTCGTTGTATGTTCCGAACCTGTTTCTTGGAATTGATTTGACTCACGCAGGCAAGGCCAAAGAGGCCATCCCTTATCTGCTGACTGCCGAAAAAATAAATAACACGGATTCGCAACCGCATCTGGCTCTGGGCCGTGCTTATTTCTCTCTGCAGGAGTATTCACTGGCCGCGCACGAATTCGCGAATGTAACGCATCTCGATCCGAAGCAGAGCACGGCCTGGTTCTCACTCGGCATTGCGTACTTGGATCAGGTGGAGGCCGATGCGCGCATCATGTCGGAGAAGGATCAGGATTCCCCTTACGCGAAAGCCCTCTTCGCCGAATCGCTTGCAAACCAATCCCGCTACCTGGAGGCCGTGGACTTATACAAGAATGTCATCGCTTCGAACTCACAGCCGCCATGCATGCACACTCAATTAGGCCTAGTCTATGCGAAACAACACGACGATGTAGATGCCGCAAAAGAATTCGAGGCGGAAGATCAGAAGGCTTTTCCCTGCGCTCTCGCGGCATCTGGCAAACCGGCTGAGTCGCCTGAAGCAGAATACACATCAGCACGCAGTAAGTCATGCGGCAACCAGTCGGCGAGCAACTTCAAAACGAAAGACGAGACCAAACTCCAGCTACTGGCAGCTTGTTCATTCCTGGCCGGAAATTATGAGCTTTCGTCCCGTGCGGCATCCACTCTTCCGCAATCGGCTGAAGCGCTTTACTGGTCCATACAAGCGAACGAAAACCTCGCGTTTCAGGCCTTGGAACATTACGAAGAGTTGGAGCCGAATTCCGAGCGGAGTCACCTGCTGCTGGGTGACATTTACATCCAGCGCGAACGCTACGATGATGCGCAGGCCGAATATCAGAAGGCTATCGACCTTTCGCCGAATGATCCTGGCGCAGTGCTGGGATTGGGATCAGCTTATTTCCGAAACGGCAACGTTTCTAAAACAGTCGAAACTGCTCAGTTGGCACTCAACCAGCTTCCTGACGATCCGGAGATCAACCTGCTTATGGGAGAAGCGCTGATGGCGCGTCACGATTTCACAAACGCCGAACCCTTCTTGAAAAAGGCGTTGCAGGCAAAGCCGCAGATGCTTCCCCATGTGCACGCGCTGCTTGGGCGCGCATATGCAGCAGAGGGAAGAGTGCCGCAGGCAATCGACGAATTAAGGCTCGGCCTTGCGAGCGATGAAGATGGCAGCGTTCATTATCAGCTCGCGCGGCTTTATCGACAGACTGGCGATGCGAAGGATGCAGCGGCTGCCATGGACCAGATGAAAGCAATCCAGCAGAAACGCCGCGAGAACGCCGTGATTGCATTTAAGGATTCGCATCCCTCGACGCTCGATGATGAGCCGTAACTCTCATCACGAATGAATCGACGCGATCTTCACCTACGTATCAAATAAAAGTTGGACTCATCGAGGAACGACGATGCAACGCTCTGCCTCTTTTTTTGCGGCTTTCCTGGCTATCGTGCTGCTTTTCAGCCTGATCATTCTTCCGCTCCAGGCGCAATCGGACGGGGCCAACGGCGGCGTCTTATTACTCGACCATGTAACCGGATTCACTTCTCTGCCCAATGGTATCGAAGTGCGTGATGGCGAAGCGTTGGAAGAGATTGTGGCATTGCGCGATGACATCCTGCGTGTTCGGATTTCGAGGAATGACAAATTACCCGAAGATGCATCGTGGGCTGTCCTGCCGGAAGCACGCCATAGTTCGGTTTCCGTTGCGCCGGAGATTACTGCCGATCATGTTGGCTTCAAGACGCACTCCCTCAGCGTTGAAATCGCCAGAAAGACTCTTGCATTAACGATTCGCGACCTCGATGGAAAACCGATCCAGCAAGATGCCCTCCCGGCTCGCTTTGAAGGCAGTTCTTTCCGTGTCTACAAATCCAAGGGAGCAGACGAGCATTTCTTCGGCCTTGGGGATAAAACCGGGTCGCTGGATCGCGCGAATCAAGCCTTTACGCTCTGGAATACAGACGCGTATCGCTTTCAGGAATCGACCGACCCGATCTATAAAGCGATTCCTTTTTTCATCAGTTATCAGGCGGGTCGCGCCAGCGGCGTTCTAATGGATAATACGTGGCGTAGCAGCTTCGACTTTGGCAGGGAATTCGAGAGCATCTATTCATTTGGTGCTGCCAATGGCCCGATAGACTACTACTTTATCTACGGCCCTGCTCCCAAACAGGTTATCCAGGCATATGCGTGGCTTACCGGTAAGCCCCCCCTGCCGCCGATGTGGATGCTTGGGTTCCAACAGTCCCGCTACACCTATTATCCGCAGTCACGAGTGCTTGAGATTGCAGAACGTCTCCGAGCCGACCATATTCCCGCAGATGCTATCTATCTCGACATCGACTTTCAGGAGAAGCACCGCCCATTCACAATCGACCGCAAAGGCTTCCCAGACTTCGCGGGCATGATCGCCAAACTCAGCGCGGAGAATTTTCATGTCGTCACGATTACTGATCTGCACATCGCGAACCTTCCAGGGCAAAACTATGCGCCTTATGACAGTGGCATCATCGGCGATCACTTCGTTAAGAATCCCGACGGCTCCATCTACACGGGACGTGTGTGGCCGGGCCCAAGCGTCTTTCCTGACTTCACGCAAGCAGAGACACGCGCGTGGTGGGGCACTCTCTACAACGATTTTCACAAAATGGGAGTCGCTGGCTTCTGGAATGACATGAATGAGCCGTCAGTCTTCGACACTCCCTCAAAGACGATACCGCTCGACGTCATCCATCGCATCGATGAGCCAGGGTTTTGCAAACGCACCGCAACGCACGCCGAGATTCACAATGTTTACGGCATGGAGAACTCGCGCGCGACCTTTGAAGGACTCAGGAAGCTGGATCCAAATACGCGTCCGTTTGTGCTGACGCGCGCCAGCTACGCGGGGGGACAGCGGTACGCGGCCACATGGACTGGAGACAACAGCAGCAGCTGGAACCATCTCCGCATGACCACGCCGATGCTTGAGAACCTTGGCCTGAGCGGCTTTGCCTTCAGCGGTGCAGACGTCGGCGGATTCGCCGGGACTCCAACGCCCGAGCTTTTGACAAAGTGGCTTGAGATAGGGGCGTTCCAGCCCATCGACCGTGACCACTCGGAAAAGGGAACTGGCGATCAGGAGCCATGGATCGGCGGCCCAGAGCAGGAAGAGATCCGCAGGCACTTCATCGAGGAACGCTATCATCTGCTGCCCTATCTCTACACGCTCGCAGAAGAAACTTCCCGCACAGGCCTGCCGATGGTGCGTCCTTTGCTCCTTGAATTTCCCGATGCCGCACCCGATCATCACCCGATTGATGTGGACCCGCAAGCCGCGGGCGAATTTCTTCTCGGTCCTGATCTGCTGATTGCGCCTCCGCATTACCCTGACGAACTTGACGCTTATACGATCGAATTTCCTTCGCCCGATTGGTATGACTACTGGACTGGACAAAGGGTTCCCAAGCCTGTGTCGTCCGGCTCCGCGGATCCGGCACAACCCGTGAATCCTGCAGAACAACCGCCGCTGACAACGCAGGTGCATCCTGAATTGGCTGCGCTTCCTGTCTTTGTTCGTGCAGGTTCCATTCTTCCAATGCAGCCGTTGGTGCAAAGCGTTTATGAAAAGCCTGACGGTCCCCTGACACTTCGCATCTATGCGGGTTCTCGCTGCGAGGGAGAACTTTATCTCGACGACGGCAAGACTTACGCCTATCAACACGGCGAGTATCTGCGGATGAAACTTGCCTGCCAGGTCAACGATGAAGGACTCAATCTGCGAGTGTCTGCGCATGATGGCTCATATCCCGCGTGGTGGAAGGAAATTCGGGCAGAAGTGTATGGATGGGAACCGAAGCAGAATCAGGTTGTGGTGAACGGTAACGCGACATCGCTCCCGTTCGTGCGTTCTGCATCGGCGACGATCTTTAACGTTCGGGATGATGGTCGAGGTTTGGAGATAGAACTGAAATAGAAACCACGCCTCAACTGAGTTGGGTCTCGCGGCCCTACTCCAGTGTTTCGCAGGTAAGATAAATCGGAGCTGATCCGGTAATCTTGCTTACCTCCGGAATTGTCGAAGAGAGGCGATTCGAAGTTCCGTACAATACGGCGCCGCTGGAAGGCGGGAGCCACCGCAAAAGCTCAATCAGCCGATCCGGTTCGGTGTACAGCACATGCGACTCGGGAAAGGGAATTGGTTTGGTCTCGGTCTTTTTTCGGAGGGCAATAAGGATCAGATCGTCCTGGCGGCAACACAGGGTTTGAAATTCTCTCGCTGAGAGCCACTTAACCTGTCGCTTCATTAAAGAGGGGGCTTGCGGGATCGGCAAGTCGCGGATCGGCTTTCCAGACCGAACCTCCACGTTTCGCGGCGGCTTAGCTCTCTCTTCGCGTGCAATAAAGCAAATAGTGTAAACGAAACCCAGCACAGGCAAGACGCTTAGGAACGAGAGGAGCGGCATAATTACTTCCTGAGTCGGAATGGTGCTGGACCGCGCTGCCTATATACTTTAAGCCTAAGGGAAAAGCTGAAGCAAGTCTGCGCGTTTCCCACAAAACGAAAGACAATCTGAATCGAAAAGGTAGCCTGTTGCGGAGCAGTTTCCCTATTCTCATGAATGGCCCCACGCCTCCCGATCCCTCGCTTTCTATTGGGTATCATGACAGTACGAAAGGGGTTGCAACTATTCGCTGTACCGGGTCGTCCAAAACCATGTACCAAAAAAATTAGCAAGTTTCGGGTAGATAAAGGTTTGCGCCAAGTCCGGCGTCTTCTGTTGCAGTAACTTCAGAAAATAGCGCTACTTCTCCGAGCAAATTTCGCCAGGAACTCTTGATCAAAGGTAAGACTAAGGATGGACCAAAGATTGACTGAGTCAATTCCGCCCGATCATCAGCTACCGAGCGCCTCCTCAGGTGACTCAGCACGCCGTTCTTCCAAACGGCGCCAATGGCTTTGGATTCTTCTGCTTTTGGCCTTCGCGGTCGTCCTCTTCGTCATCCTGCGGCGCCATGACGATCCCGCAAAAACCGCAGCGGCGCCTGGCGGTGGTCGTCGCGGTTTTGGTGGCCCCGTGACGCTCACTGTCGCGACTGCTCAAAAAGGCGACATCGGGGTGTATCGCGATGCCATTGGTACGGTAACCCCCGTCTACACGGCCTCCATATATAACCAGGTAACCGGAGTCATCACCCAGGTGCATTATCGCGAAGGACAGACTGTCCAAAAGGGCGACCCTCTGGTGGACATCGACCCTCGCCAATATGAGGCACAGGTCGAGTCGGCTCAGGGCGCGCTGGAACGCGACACGAATCTTCTGGCGCAGGCCAAGATGGATCTGAACCGCTACCAGCAAGCCTGGGACCGCAAGGCGATTGCAAAACAGCAACTCGATGATCAGGAAAAGATTGTTGCTCAAAATGAAGGGCTGGTCCGAGCCGATCAGGGGACCCTTGATTTCGACAAGGTGCAGCTTTCCTACTGTCATATCACCGCTCCTTTCACTGGACGCGTCGGTTTGCGCCTCATCGATCCCGGGAATCTCGTTCAGTCCAGCGGCAGCACGGTCCTGGCGGTTCTTACTCAAGTCCAGCCCATCACCGTGGTCTTCACTCTGGCTCAGGATTATCTTCCCGATGTTTTCGCGCAGAAAGGGCGAGGGGTCGGCCTGAGTGTCGATGCATACGACCGAGAACAGACGAAGAAACTCGCTTCCGGAAAGCTGCTGGCTCTCGACAATCAGATCGATACCACTACTGGCACTGTTAAGCTCCGCGCGACTTTCGATAATCGTGACGGCGCACTATTCCCGAACCAGTTTGTAAACACGCGCCTGCTCGTAACCACAGAACATGGCATGACGCTCATTCCATCCTCAGCCATTCAGCACAACGGACAGGTATCCTTTGTCTATGTCATCGCCGACGGTACCGCGCATCTGAAAAACGTCAAAGCTGGCGTTTCAGATCACGGAATTACCGCTGTAGAAGGTATCAATCCAGGCGATCAATTGGCGACCAGCAGTTTCGAAAAACTGCAGAGCGGTTCCAAGGTCACCATTTCCAAACAACCTCTGTCACAAAGCAATTCGGAAACTGAGGCGCCGTGAACCCATCTCGCCCATTCATCATGCGGCCGGTCGCCACGGCATTGCTGATGGCGGCGATTCTCCTTGTGGGCCTTGTAGCATTCACGCAGTTGCCAGTCTCGGCCCTGCCTGAGGTGGATTATCCAACCATCCAGGTGCTGACTTTTTATCCAGGCGCCAGTCCGCAGGTGATGGCGACTACCGTCACAGCTCCCTTGGAGCGTCAGTTTGGTGAACTGCAGGGGTTGAGTCAGATGACCTCGACCAGTTCCGGGGGCAGCTCGATTATTGTTTTGCAGTTCAATCTCTCGCTCAACATTGATGTTGCCGAAGAAGAGGTCCAGTCTGCGATCAACGCTGCGCAAAGCCTTTTGCCATCCGTGCTGCCTGCGCCTCCCGTCTACAGTAAAACTAACCCTGCCGATGCTCCGGTTCTCACGCTAGCGATTACCTCGAAATCAATCCCGCTCCCGCAGGTCGAGGATCTTGTCGACACGCGCCTGGCTCCCAAAATTTCCCAGCTCAGTGGCGTTGGTTTAGTCAGCATCAGCGGTGGACAAAAGCCTGCGGTGCGCATCCAGGTCAACCCGGGACAGTTATCTTCCTATGGCGTCAATCTGGAGGATGTACGAACCGCGCTTACCCAAACCAGCGTAAACGGAGCCAAAGGGAATTTTGACGGGCCGCGACAGGATTATCAGATTGATGCGAATGACCAACTCCGAACCAGCGACGACTATAAGAATGTCGTGGTTGCGTTTCGCAACGGCGCTCCCGTTTTTCTAAAAGATGTAGCGTCGATCGTGAATGGGGTTGAGAACAGCAAGCAGGCTGCCTGGATGAATCAAACACCGGCGGTCATCTTGAATGTGCAGCGCCAACCTGGCGCCAACACCATTACTGTAGTTAAAAGTATCAAAAAGCTTCTTCCGCAGCTTCAGGCCAATCTGCCTGTAGGCATTGACGTAACAACACTCACGGATCTCACTGTCCCGATCCAGGCCTCGGTCGACGACGTAGAATTCGAAATGATGCTCACCATTGCGCTCGTCGTAATGGTGATTTTCCTCTTCTTGCGCAGCCTTTCTGCCACCATCATTCCCAGCGTCGCAGTACCGCTTTCTCTTGTTGGTACATTCGGCGCAATGTACGTACTGGGTTACAGTCTCGATAACTTGTCGCTCATGGCCCTCACCATCTCCACTGGCTTTGTCGTGGATGATGCCATTGTCATGATCGAGAACATCTCCCGTTACCTTGAGGAAGGGCTCAACCCGATGGAGGCCGCGCTGAAGGGCGCCGGGCAGATCGGTTTCACGATTGTGTCGCTTACGGTCTCCCTCATCGCAGTGCTGATTCCTCTGCTTTTCATGGGCGATGTTGTCGGACGGCTCTTTCGTGAATTTGCTGTGACCCTCGCAGTCACGATTGTCATTTCTGCGGTTGTTTCTCTTACGCTCACACCGATGATGTGTTCGCGTATTCTGCGTCACAATCCGGAGGCCCAGCAGGGAAGGCTCTATCGCGCATCCGAGAGAGCCTTCGAGCGCATGATCGCCTTTTACGGAAGAACGCTCAAAGTGGTCCTGAGGTACCAGACGCTTACCCTGCTGGTAGCTCTTGCTACACTCGTCCTTACCGTCCTTCTCTATATCGCCATTCCAAAGGGATTTTTCCCGGTGCAGGATACGGGCGTCATTCAGGGAATTTCGCAGGCGCCACAATCGATATCGTTTCAAGCCATGTCGGAACAGCAGCAACAGCTGGCTAAGATCATACTCACCGATCCGGCAGTGGAAAGCCTGTCATCTTTCATCGGCGCGGATGGAACCAATACCACCCTGAATAGTGGTCGCTTCTCTATCAATCTCAAGCCTCTGAAGCAGAGAGATGGCAACGCCTCAGACATCATTCGTAGATTGCAGAAGAAGCTTAGCGACATTCATAGCGTAAAGCTCTATATGCAGCCGGTACAGAACATCACGGTGGATGACCGCGTAAGCCGAACGCAATATCAGTACACGCTTGAAGATCCCGACATCAATGAGCTCAACGATTGGACCAATCGATTTGTCACAAAGCTTAAGAAACTGCCTCAACTTGAAGATGTCGCTACAGATCAGCAAACAGGAGCCGCCGCCGTCTCGCTCATGATTGATCGTGTGACAGCATCGCGATTGGGGATTGCACCGGCCACAATCGACAACACCCTCTATGATGCTTTCGGTCAGCGCCAGATCAGCACGATGTACACACAGCTGAACCAATATCACGTGATTCTGGAAGCTCAACCTGATTTTCAGCAGCATCCGGGCCAACTCAGCAACATCTATGTGCAAAGTGGCGCCTCGAATGGAACCAGCGGTCCAGGCGCGGCAACTTCG
Organism: Alloacidobacterium dinghuense; assembly: GCF_014274465.1. Taxonomy (NCBI): domain Bacteria; kingdom Pseudomonadati; phylum Acidobacteriota; class Terriglobia; order Terriglobales; family Acidobacteriaceae; genus Alloacidobacterium; species Alloacidobacterium dinghuense. The sequence goes on from NZ_CP060394.1 coordinate 1,600,421, forward strand.
TTTGCATCGTCTGCCTCCGTTTCCGCCGGTTCGAACGCAACAACCACATCCGTTCTCTATACGCCTTCTTCAAACGCTCTCGCGCCGCCATCAAGAGTCCTTACGCCAACCTCAACAACTACTTCGAATACGGCCAGTTCCTCCAGCGGAGCGAGCGCGATTCCGCTGAGCTCTTTCAGCAGCTACGCAACTACAACAGAAGATCTGTCCATCAACCACCAGGGTCAGTTTCCTTCCGTTACCATTTCCTTCAATCTTGCCCCTGATGCATCTCTGGGCGATGCCATTACAGCGATCGATAAGACCGCCGCTGATATGCGCTTTCCAGCGAGTCTGCAGTACGACTTTCAGGGAACGGCGGCGTCTTTCAAGAATTCGCTTTCGAATGAAGCGCTTCTCATTCTGGCAGCGCTGGTGACCGTGTACATCGTTCTCGGTGTTCTCTACGAAAGCTTCATCCATCCCATCACAATTCTCTCGACGCTGCCTTCCGCTGGAGTGGGTGCATTGTTGGCCCTCATGATCTTTAAACAGGATCTCAGCGTTGTTGCCATTATCGGAATCATCCTGCTTATTGGCATTGTGAAGAAAAATGGCATCATGATTGTCGACTTCGCGCTGGAAGCTGAGCGGGAGCACGGTATGGACTCCACCGAGGCAATTTACCAGGCCAGCCTTCTACGCTTCCGGCCCATCATGATGACCACCATGGCCGCGCTTCTCGGCGGCATTCCGCTTGCCTTCGGCTCAGGCATCGGATCTGAAATCCGGCGTCCCCTCGGCATCGCCATGGTCGGCGGACTTCTCCTGAGCCAGATCCTCACGCTTTACACCACTCCAGTGATCTACATCTTCTTTGATCGCCTCGGAGAAAGATTGATAGGCAGACGAGCCGCGAAGAAGTCCGAGAAGCCCAGCCCGGAACCCGCAGAGAGTGAAGTATGAACATCTCTGCGCCATTTATCCGGCGGCCCGTCGCTACAACCTTACTAACAATTGCAGTGGCCATCGCCGGTGCGGTGGGATTCACGGTATTGCCTGTTTCTCCTCTGCCGCAGGTTGATTTTCCGACGATCTCTGTCCAGGCCAGTTTGTCCGGTGCCAGCGCGCAGATCATGGCGTCCTCAGTGGCCACGCCTCTCGAACGCCAGTTTGGACATATTGCCGGCGTCAGCGAGATGACATCCTCCAGTTCTTTGGGATCGACTTCCATTACGCTGCAGTTCGATCTCAGTCGCGATATCAATGGTGCGGCGCGTGACGTTGAGGCCGCCATCAATGCGGCTCGAACCTATTTGCCCGCGAATCTGCCCGGCAATCCTACGTATCGCAAAGTCAATCCGGCTGACGCGCCGATCATGATTATCGGCCTTACCTCCGATATCTACGATCGCTCAAAGCTTTACGATGAAGCCTCAACCGTAATACAGCAAAAGCTCTCGCAGATTCAGGGAGTCGGGCAGGTCGTCGTCGGTGGGGGGGCCCTGCCTTCTGTCCGCGTGGAAGTAAATCCCACACAGCTTAATAGCTACGGGTTGACACTCTCCAACATTCAATCCGTTTTGAGCACACAGAACTCGCAGCTCGCACGCGGTCAGATTGCCAATGATATTGCATCTTCTGACATCGTCGTTAACGGACAGCTTTCTCGCGCTGCTGAATATGCCCCGCTGATTATTGGGTACAAGAATGGAGCGGCAGTCCGCCTATCGGACGTCGCTCAGGTCATCGATTCCACCGAGAATATCCGAAACGGTGGCTATCTTAACGGTAAGCAGTCCATCGCAATCATCATCTTCCGTCAGCCCGGCGCCAACATCATTCAGACTGTTGATCGAATCCGCAGTCAGCTGGGCTTCCTTAAGGCCGCGATTCCGCAGGGAGTTGACATGACCGTTGTCATGGATCGCACTACAACGATCCGTGCCTCGGTCAATGATGTCGAGCGCAGTCTGATGATCTCGATTGCGCTCGTTATTCTGGTCGTCTTCCTCTTCCTGCGCAGCGGGCGTGCCACTCTCATTCCCAGTGTGGCTGTTCCGGTCTCGCTCATTGGCACTTTTGCAGTCATGTACCTCTTCGGCTTCAGCCTCGACAATCTCTCGCTGATGGCTCTGACCATCTCGACAGGATTCGTGGTGGATGACGCAATTGTCGTGATGGAAAACATCACGCGCCATCTGGAAGAGGGCATGAAACCGTTTGCCGCCGCCCTCCAAGGTGCCAAAGAGATTGGCTTTACGGTTTTTTCCATCAGCATTTCGCTGGTTGCCGTCTTCATTCCGATTCTGCTGATGGGCGGCATTGTTGGGCGACTCTTCCGCGAATTTGCCATCACGCTTTCGACCGCGATCATCGTTTCGATGATCATTTCAGTTACAACCACGCCTATGATGTGCGCCCACCTTCTAAAGGAACCCAAGAAGGAAAAACATGGACGCTTCTATCGCGCAAGCGAGAAAATTTTTGATGGCATGCTGCATGGTTACCGCCGCAGCCTCGAATGGGTCCTCGAAAACCCGGGACTGACTCTCGTTGTCTTGATCATGGTTGTGGCTCTTAACGTCGTCTTCATCATCAAAATTCCCAAAGGATTTTTCCCGCAACAGGATACGGGAGCGCTTGTCGGAGGAGTGCAAGGGCCGCAGGATGCTTCATTTCCCGTGATGGATGAGTCTGTACAGGAGATAGTCAAGACCATTAAGGCCGATCCAGCCGTTGCGAATGTTGTGGGCTATGTGGGCACGGGCAATGGTGGTTTCGTTTACACGGCTCTAAAGCCGCTTAACCAACGCAAAATCGGGGCGCCCGAAATCATTAATCGCCTTCGTCCTAAACTCAACCGCTTGCCGGTTGCCTCCGTCTTTCTCCAGGCAGCGCAAGACCTGCGCATCGGAGGCAGGGGATCGAATGCGCTCTATCAATATACGATCCAGTCTGACAATATCTCCGATCTCGCCCACTGGGCTCCTATTCTGTTGGAACAAATAAAGAAATTGCCCGGACTTCAGGACGTCAACTCGGATTTTCAAAATTCAGGGCTGTCTGAATACCTGACATATGACCGCGTCACTGCCGCGCGTCTAGGCGTTTCTGCTCAGGCCCTCGATTCAGCACTCTATGCGGCTTTCGGTCAATCCCAGGTCTCTCTCATCTATACCCAATTCAATCAGTATTATGTGGTATTAGAGGTCGCGCCTCCGTACTGGCAATCGCCTGAAGGACTCAAGAACATTTATCTGTATACCGGTCATGGGGTCATTCCGTTGGCTGCCATGACCCAGGCTAAGTCCACAACGACGCCCATCTCCGTCGCCCACACCGGCCTTTTCCCATCCGTCACCGTCTCCTTCAATCTCGCTCCGGGTGTTTCGCTGAGCCAGGCGACGGAGCGCATTCAACAAATGCAGGAGAGTCTCGGCACTCCTGAAACCATCCATGGATTCTTTGCCGGAACGCTGCAAGCGTACCAGCAATCACTCAGTAGCGAACCCTATCTCATCATCACTGCCCTCTTGGCCGTGTATATCGTTCTTGGCATCCTCTACGAAAGTCTCATGCACCCTCTTACCATCATTTCTACCCTGCCATCGGCCAGCGTTGGCGCAATCCTCGCGCTCATGCTTTTCAAGATTGATCTCAATGTCATCTCCATCATCGGAATCATCCTGCTCATTGGTATCGTTAAGAAAAATGCCATCATGATGATCGATTTCGCACTCATGGAAGAGCGCGAACATGGAAAGACGACTGCCGATGCCATCTTCCGTGCCTGCCTGCTGCGCTTCCGCCCGATTCTCATGACGACCATGGCGGCTCTCTTCGGTGCATTGCCGCTGGCTTTTGGCACAGGAACAGGCTCCGAGTTACGGCGTCCCCTTGGCATCACGATTGTCGGCGGACTTATCATGAGTCAACTGCTTACTCTCTATACGACGCCAGTCGTCTATCTGTATCTCGATCGCCTTAGACTTCGCGCTCAAGGAAAACATCGCGACACATTCCATCACGAAGGAGAACCAGCGTAGTGAGATCGCTTCTCCAAAGTACAGTTCAGTTACGACTTCGTGATCTATCGTTGATCGGCAGTGGCCTCTTGTTATCTTCCCTGTTAGTTGCCTGCACTCCAGGGCCTAAATATCACGCTCCTGCTCCGCCCGCTCCAACTGCAAAGTCTTATAAGGAGTCGACCATTAACTTCCAGGATGCCAATGGTTGGAAAGTCGCCAGCCCTCAGGATGGAATGCTCCGCGGCAAATGGTGGGAAATCTTTCACGACGAAGAGCTGAATGGATATGAAGAGCAACTCGATGTCAACAACCAGAACATTAAACAGAGTTTTGAGAATTTGATGGCTGCGCGGGCTTTGATTCGCGAAGCTCGCGCCCAATACTGGCCCACAGTCACAGCTGGCGCTTCTTGGAACCGCTCCAAGACTTCAGGAAACCTTACCCACAGCTCTACGGCGAATGCCGGATTTACGAGCAGCACATGGTCCCTTCCACTTGATGTTTCCTGGACTCCCGACTTTTTCGGAAAGATCCGCAATGAGGTTCGCGAAGCCCAAAATGCAGCCCAAGTAAGTGCCGCCGACCTCGAAAATGAGAAGTTGATCGAGCAGGCGACGCTTGCCGAAACTTATTTCCAGCTTCGTGGGCAGGATGCTCTTGAAAAGGTTCTCAACGATACTGTCGAGTCAGACAAGAAAGCTCTCGAACTCAACAAGACACTCTACGAAACAGGAATCAACGACTACCTCTCTGTTGCCGCAGCCGAAAGCACATTGAAAAGTGCTGAATCAGCCGCTTTGAATGTTGGCGTTACCCGTGCTCAATTCGAACATGCGATTGCCACTCTCCTCGGCAAGCCTGCCAGTGATTTTTCCATCGCAGTAAAGCCGCTGCTCATCGTGCCCCCACCCATTCCTACGGGTGTACCTTCGCAGCTATTGGAGCGTCGCCCTGATGTTGCGGCAACAGAACGCACGATTGCTCAAGCCAATGCCACAATCGGCATTGGATACGGAGCTTTCTTCCCAAGTGTTACGCTTTCCGCTGCTGGTGGCTTCGAATCGTCCACCTTTCAGCACTGGTTTGACTGGCCAAGTCGATTCTGGTCCATAGGTCCTTCCTTTTCACAGCTCATTTACGACGGCGGCCTTTATCGCGCAACGCTCCATCAATACCAAGCTACTTACAATGCTGATGTGGCAATTTATCGTCAGACTACGCTCACCGCATTCCAGCAGGTAGAGGACTATCTGGCGGCAACCCGTATTCTCTCGCAGCAGATTATTAAGCAGCATGAAGCCGTCGATGCCGCTCAGACGACCCTTGATCTTGAAACGGAACGGTTTCGAACAGGCATCGATCCGTATATCGACGTCACAACAGCGCAGGTGACTTTACTTTCTGATCAGGAGTCGCTCGTCACGCTCCAGATCCAGGAGGCCGTTGCCTCGATCGAGTTAATCCAGGCCCTCGGAGGCGGTTGGGATGAGTCGCAATTGCCCACGCCAGCTCAGCTATCGGCGAAACCTGCCAAGACTGACTACGAGATTCAACGCTGAAGTCTCTTAGCAAACACCGATTTCAACTCCCTCCGCAAGGAAAGGCAAAGCGCACCAATCCTCCATATCACTCCGACCGCAAAGCCTGCATCGGATCGACCGAGGCAGCGCGGCGAGCGGGAACAAGACCCGATACCAACACCGTGAGCAACAATAAGATGGCGGCTGCACAATAGCTGACCGGATCGAATGATGCCACTCCAAATAGCATGGAACGCAGCAAGTGCACCGCAATGATAGAGCCAAGGCCGCCGATCACGATGCCCAGGACGGCAACGCCGGTGGCTCCACGCAATACCAGGCGGACGACACTCTCGCGAGTTGAGCCCAACGCAATACGGACCGCGAACTCACGATGCCGCTCGATGACCGAATAGGCCATGACGGCATAGAGCCCCATCATTGCAACGAGCACGCTGGCAATGGAATACACTCCGAGCAACTCAGCAACGACGCGAGAGTCCTGGTACTGTTCGTCTGTGACCTCTTCCAGAGTCCGTACCTCTTCGAGCGGTAATTCGCGGTCGAGCGCTGCTACCGTCTGCCGCAGTTGATCAGCCACGGCCGCCGTCGTAGTTCGCGACCGGATCGCCAGGATCGCGTAGCCGTAGCCCGAGGGGCCCTGCAGATACGGCAGAAAAACCACTGGGCTGGGATCGGTGTCAGAGGCGCTGTGGTATGCGAAATTAGGAACCACGCCCATGATTTGCCGTTCGATCTTGTCCACAACAATGCGGCTGCCAAGTGCATTGCCTTTTGGCCAATACTGGTGTGCCATTGCTTCGTTGATCACTGCCACTTTAGGCGAGGTAGCATTGTCGGCAGGCGTAAAGTCGCGGCCCTGCAGCAGGCCAATTCCCATGGTGCGGAAGAAATCCGGCCCATCGAAGTCGGTTACCACTACCGTGTCCTCTCCTCTGTTGGGAACATAACCGGGAACGCTGAAGTTGCGGGTATTGCCTGAACCGTTGTCGCCCATGGGCAGATGTGTGGTCAGCGTGGCGGACGCAACTCCGGGCGCATTGCGTAGGCGATCGAGCAATGCCGTTAAAAAAACTTGCGCGCGCTCCTGACTGTAACCCAATCTGGACAAGTCAACGGTGGCCGTCATCGTATTGTGACGGTCGAATCCAGGGTCGCGGCGGAAGATGTTCAGTGCTGTTCGGGTCAGAAGCCCGCAGCAGACGAGGACCATGAAGCAAATGCCCAGCTGAATTCCGAGAAGGATCTGCTGGCCGATCCGCTTGCGCGGAGCGCCGGCAACGGCTGATCCACCCTCGTGCAGTGCCTCCTGCTGCGCGACGCGCAGTGACTGGCGCAAGGGAACCAGGCCACAGGCGAGTGTGACAAGAACTGCGAGCGCGCAACGAATACCTCGGCACGGATATCGCTCCGGAGATTGAACGCGATTGGAAAGCCAAAATTCGGCAATATGAAATAGAGGGCCTTCGACAGCCATAAGCTCGCCACCCACCCCATTAACGCTCCAGCGGAGGCCAGAATTCCGGTTTCAACAAGTACCTGTGAAGCGATGCGGGAGGGGACCGCTCCGAGTGCCGTCCGGATAGCCACTTCGCGCCTCCTCCTCGCGGCGTGCTGGCCCAGTAGAGATGCGATGTTGATACAAACCAGTATCATGAGCAACGCCGATGCACCTGCCAGCATCGGCAATTGCTCGGTAATTCCATAAAACAAGCCGCGTTCGAAATGAGCAGAATCACGCAGGTTCAGATCCCATCCGTTGGAGTTGCTGTTGTGCTGTTCCGCTGCCAGGGATCGCGCAAGTGTGTGCAGCTCAGCTGCGGCGGCTGTATCACGCACACCGGGACGGAGACGGACGACAGCCTGGAGGCCATAATGCTCCAGCGGGTCCGCCTGCGCATCGGACGAGAGATCCCGAAGGTCGAAAGCGGAAGCCATGCGGCCTCGGCGATGCCGCCGAAGATTCCCAGAAAGCCACTTGGGGCAATGCCAACGACAGTGAAGAGATGCTGATTGACAGAGATCGTGCGGCCCACGAGTCCAGGATCGGCGTCGAACCGACTACGCCAGAGTGCATCCGAAAGAACAACTTCGTCTTGAGCGCCATACGCGCGATCATTGGCATCCGGCTGGAAAAATCGCCCGAGCTCCGGCTTTACGCCGAGAAGGTGAAAATAGTTCGACGACACAGTTCCAGCATTAATCACTTGAGGCTGCGCGTTCTCGGAATTCAGGTTCACGTTGGTGAGGGAAAACGCCGCTGCTTCACCGAAGGATTGGCTGCTTCGCCGTAAATATTGAAGTTGGTCATAGTGCACCGAATAGCCTTGATTCCCCAGCACGGTCGCATCGATGAATCGCAAAGAGCGTACATCGCTCACTTGCGGCCATGGATTGAAAAGCACCGCGTTGGTCCACGTCACGACTGTCGTGAGCGCCGCGATGCCCAGCGCCAGCGTGAGCGCCGCCGTCAGCGTAAATCCAGGCGATTTGCGCAATTGGCGCAGGGCGTATCGAATGTCATGCAGCAGATTTTCCATCAACGGCAGCCCTTCCTCGGCGTGATAATGCTCACGCACAGTTTCAACGGCTCCGAGCTTCAGCCTGGCTTCCCGACGAGCTTCGATCGGCGACATACCGGCGCGAATGTTCTCTTCAGTCTGCATCGCCAGATGCGCTTCCATCTCTTCTCGAAGCCGTTCGTCGCCACGGGACCCGGCCGCGAAATTCCGGATCCGCACAAAGAAGCGCTTCAGGGCTCTCATGCCAGATCCTCTGCTTTCACCTCAAAGAACCGCGCGATGATGGCCGTAGTCTGCTCCCAGTCGCGCTTCTCGGCCTCGAGGAGTTTATGGCCCACGCGCGTCAGCCGATAGAAACGCGCCCGCCGGTTGTTCTCAGAAGGGCCCCAATCGGATGCGATTGCACCTTCCTGTTCCAGCCTGAGCAGGATCGGGTAGAGAGTACCCTGATTGACGGAGAGCAGTTCACCACTGATCTGCTCGATTCGGCGCGCAATTCCGTACCCGTGTAGCGACCCGAGGACCTCAAGTGTCTTCAACACCATCAGCGCCAGCGTCCCGTGCTGAACATCCTTTTTCTGCTTCATGCGGTTATGGGCTTCCTTTTGAGTGCCAACAGGAGGATGGCACATCTTCATTGGGAAAGCAACAGGTAGACGCCAACTTTGCTAGTCAATGGAAATTCCAGGAATGTTAACAGGAGCGTTACGATCAACAGTTGATAACGGCTTCTAACGTATTTCCTGCTCAAGCCAGAGTAGGCCCAAGAAGGCAAATCACATGAGAAGGTTCATCATCACCGGCGCGCCTGGTGCAGGGAAGACAGCGATCATCCGTCAGTTGGAACTCGACGGTTTCAGCGTTGTCGAAGAAGCCGCCACTGACGTTATCGTCGCTGCGCAAGCTCAAGGAACGGCTCAACCCTGGACGCATCCCTCGTTCATTGATGCAATCTCTAAACTGCAAAGAGATCGTCAGATTCGAGCGTCTTCTCAGTCAGGCGTAGTTCAGTTTCACGACCGTTGCGTCGTGTGTACCGCCGCGTTGGCCGTCTACCTCGGATCCTCTTTCGCCCTTTCTAACGAGCGAGCTGGAGCGCGTCAGGAAAGAAGCAATCTACCAAAACAGAGTCTTCTTCATTCGCAATCTTGGCTTCGTCGCGCCTACAGAAGTCCGGCGAATCAGCTTTGAAGAGGCTGTGCGTTTTGAGAAAATTCACGAGGAGACTTACCGGGACTTCGGTTTCGAACTATTCTCAGTCGAGCCAGGAAGTCTGGTGGAACGTGTCAGCACCATCAAAGCAGCGATTCGTTAGCGGATTGGGTGTTCGTCGGAACTGCATCGAAAACAAATGACTATGCAGTGACAAACCAATGACAAGGGTACAGCTGAGAATTGGGTTATTATGATTCCTTGCTGGCGCGCTTTATTGCGACAGAGCGAAGGTTCATGATTTCGTTCCGCTACTTGTCATCGAAGTGCGCTACTCGGCCAAGGAATAGTAATCACTTCTCTTGTATGGCTGGATCGCCTACTATCATGGCAAATCTGCCATCTTGTGCATGAGACTCTTCCGGACTAGCTTTGCAATTAGCCTCCGAAGGCGTGCGCTTTTTGGAGTTTAGCGGAGAAATTATTTGAAGGGACTGCGGCGTTCAAGAATTAAACAGATTTATTATACACACGTGTGTATACTTGATTCACACGTGTGCAATAAGAATTGACTCGGGGGCCTCAAGAGCGCGTGCATTCCAAGGTCATTGGTCCACTCCTACCGGTGTGGATCGCTATAACCATCAGGAATTGGAGGATAGAAGTCGATGTTTTTTTCGCTCGAGACCGCTGCCAGCAACCATGACAATTTAGCAACCGACGCACTGTTCAGTACCTTGTACTCAGAACTGCACAGGCTGGCAAAACGGGAGTTGGCCAGGCAATGGAAGCCTTTGAGTCTAAGCGTCACCACGCTCTTACATGAAGCCTACTTAGATATTGCGTCGCGCGACGAACTCTCGTTTCCCGACAACGCCCGCTTCATAGGATACGCGGCACGGGTAATGCGCGGACTGATTATTGATCACACGCGGAATCGTAAAGCGACGAAACGCGGGGGTGAATTCGAAATTACATCGCTCGAAATCGATGTGGCAGCAGTGTCTTCAGACACAAAGGAGCTGACCATGATCAGCGATGCGATGGACCAGCTTGCCGAGATTGAACCGGAACTTGCTGAAATAGTCGACCTGAAATTCTTTTGTGGATTTTCGTTTGGCGAGATTGCGGCAATAAAGAAGTTGTCCGAGCGGACAGTTCAAAGAAAGTGGGAAAAGGCGCGCATCTACCTCCATCAAGGCGTCAGTCAACAACTTTCGTTCTGAGGAGCGCTGACGCTTATGCTAAGTGCGGATGAATGGCATGCCCTAAGTCCTCACCTGGACAAGGCCCTGGGATTGAACGATGAAGAGCGGTCGATTTGGCTGACGAGGCTACGCGCTCGGGAGCCGGCCATTGCACGCCAGCTTGAAACGCTTCTCTGCGAGCATCAGATCCTGACGGAAAAGAGCTTTTTAGAAAGACGTTCTGTTGCATTGCCGCGCGGGGCGGCTGCAGCCGGCGAAACTGTTGGCACTTACAAATTGTTGTCACAGATCGGTCGAGGCGGCATGAGCAGCGTTTGGCTCGCGAAGCGTGTAGACGGCCGATTCGAGCGGCACGTTGTGGTCAAGTTCCTCCATATCGCACTCATGGGAAAGGTTGGCGAGGAGCGATTTAAACGTGAGGGGCGAATCCTCGGGCTGCTCACGCATGCCAACATCGCTGAATTGATCGATGCCGGCGTTTCGCAGAATGGGCAACCGTTCTTGGTTCTTGAATATGTTGACGGGGATCACATCGATCGCTATTGCGATGAGCATAAGCTCAACATTCATCTGCGCATCCGGTTGTTTCTCGACGTCCTGGCTGCCGTAGCGCTAGCGCACGCCAACCTGATCGTACATCGAGATCTCAAGCCCTCGAACGTGTTGGTGAGAAACGACGGACAGGTGAAGCTGCTTGATTTCGGCATTGCCAAGCTGTTGGAAAGTGAAGAGCAGGTAGGGCAGGCAACACAGCTTACCGTCGAAGGCGGGCGAGCCATGACGCCGGAATACGCAGCGCCCGAACAACTGAATGATCAAGGTGTTACAACAGCGACGGATGTTTATGCGCTGGGTGTGTTGCTTTTTCGATTGCTGACGGGGCATCATCCAACCGGCACAAGCCCTTCAACACCCGCTGAACTGATCAAGGCTATCGTCGATACCGAACCTATGCGTCTCTCAGACGCCGCGACGATGAGGCGGCCTGACAACGAGACTCCCATCACGAATGCCGAGAAGCGTTCCGCCACACCAGACAAACTGAGTCGCTCGTTGCGCGGAGATCTAGACACCATTGTTGCGAAAGCGCTGAAGAAAGAGCCCAAAGAGCGCTATGCCTCGGTTACCGCCTTCGCTGAAGATTTGCGCCGATACTTACGAAGCCAGCCGATCAACGCGCGACCCGACACTCTTGTCTATCGGATTACCAAGTTCGTACGTCGGAATCGCACCGTGGTAGTTCTGGCGATGCTGGCGGTTGTAGCCTCGATGGCCGGCGTAATTGGAACCTTGATTCAGAGCCGCACTGCGCGCGCTGAACGCGACTTTGCGTTTGGGCAATTGTCACGCGCGGAAGCAGTCAACGATCTGAACGAGATTCTTCTTTCCGATGCGGCTCCTTCGGGCAAGCCTTTCACGGTGAACGACCTCCTCATGCGCGCGGAGCACATTGCTGAACGCCAGGAAAATAAGCATGATCCACAACGCGTAGAGATGCTCATTTCTCTGGGCCGTCAATATAACGTGCTGGACGAACAGGCAAAGTCGCGTCATCTATTGAGTGAGGCATACGAGCTTTCCCGTCAGTTGACCGATCGCTCCATCCGTGCGCGAGCTTCCTGTGCGCTTGCGAGTGCCGTTGCCTTGACCGGTGAGCATGTCCGCGCGGAAAAGCTGGTCGAAGAGGGGCTTAATGAACTGGGTCAGGAATTACGGTTTGCTCCCGATCAGATGTTCTGCCTCATACGGGGAACCGAAGTCGCACGAGAGCGTGGCGATTCGCGTGAGGCAGTCACGCGCGTGGAGGCAGCTCAGAAGGTGCAGAAACGACTACCGTTTGAGTCTGGCCTCGTAAATTCGCAACTCCTTATGGACATGGCTGAGTCATACCGTTACGCAGGCCGATACGAAGAAGCGAACGCTGCTTTTGCACGTGCGTCAGCGCAACTCACTGCGTTGGGACGCGACGAGACTCAGACTGCCGTAACGCTTCTAAACAACTGGGGCACTTTGTTAGTTTTGGCTGGGCGCCCGCGAGACAGCGAGATCGTTCTCTGGCGCGCGATCGAGATCAGTCGCGATGGCCAGACCGAAGATGCAGTGGCCCCGATGCTTCTTGTCAACTACGCGCGCTCGCTGCATGAATTGCATCAATTCGACAAGGCTGCCGATTACGCCGAGCGTGGTTACGCAAAGGCGAAAGAATCGGGAGCCGAAGTAGTCGTCGGCCAATCGTTGTTACTGCGTGCGCTGATTTATACCGACCGGAAGGATCTGGGACGTGCAACGGCGATGCTGAACGAGGTAGAGCCGAGGTTGCGGCGAGGTCTTCCTCCTGGACATATTGCCTTCGCCACTCTCGCATCGAATCGGGCACTCATTGCTCAGGCTCGCGGCGATTTGTCAGCGGCACTTGAAGACTCCAATGAAGCGGTGGCCATTTCAGAGGCAGCGATGAAAGCAGGCCATCTGGGCGGCGATTATCTGCCCATCTTCCTGGCTCGTCGATCCGATGTTGAACTGCAACTGGGCCATCTCGACCAGGCCGAAGCAGATGCGACTCGGGGATTGAGCATGTTGCAGGCTTCCGCCCAGGTAGGAATGTTTTCGAGCACGCTGGGACACACATATTTTACGCTGGGGAAAGTTCTGCAGGCAGAGGGCAAATCTCAAGAAGCTCACATTGCATTTCGTTCTGCGGCGGAACATCTGCAAAGTGCCCTTGGTCCCGATCATGTCGACACGCGCAGTGCTTTACAACTGGCAGAGTCCGGATCGCTACAACCGATGAGTTTCCGTTGATTCTCTGGTCTCACGACGGAGCCGACGTCGACTCCCTGATCATTAATTCGCCTGGAATTACAATTTGAGACTTCTTCGGGCCTTTTCCGTTCTGAGAAGGAGCCACGAGTTCAAGAAGCAATCGCATCGCGCGTTCGCCCATTTCGCGCATCGGTTGTCTGATCGTGGTCAATGATGGCTGCAGATGCGAGGAAAAAAACAGATCGTCGAAACCAGCAACCGAAATATCTTTGGAGACCCGAAGCCCGGCGGTGTGGATCGCCCGATACGCTCCAAGAGCCGTGATATCGTCATAGCAAAAAACTGCGGTTGGACGGGTCGGCAGTTCCAATAGATGCTGCATGCCCCTGTAGCCTCCGATAAGCGAGCTTTCCGTGTGAATCACGAACTCAGAAGAATACGCGGCTCGCGCCCTCCTGAACGCGGCCCGATAACCGCGAACGCGGTCTTTATCCGACTCTCCACCGAATTGGTTGCCGATATATCCAATCCGTATATGGCCCAGCTCAAGCAGATGCTCTGTAATCAGCCGTGCCCCCTCAAAATTGGCCACGCCGATGGAGTGCACGAAGTTACCGGGATGGTGATTGTTGATAAGCACAATCGGTATCTCCCTCTCCGAGAAATAAGGAGACGATGCTCCGCCAGCGGTTGATGCGATGACCAGAACGCCATCGATGGCCCTCTCCACGAGGGAACGGACAGCTCTCATTTCTCGTTCCGGGTCGCCTCCGGCAATTGTCAGGATGATCGAGTAGTCATGCTGTGCCGCAACCTGTTCCACAGCACTGATGACCTCGCTGATAAAGGGATCTGCAATATCTGTTACGACGCAACCAATCGAATTCGATCGTTGTGTAACCAGACTGCGTGCGTTCCTGTTCGGCTGGTATCCATGTTGGGCAGCGATCTTATGAATCAGGTCTTTGGTGCTTTGGCTGACCAGTGGGCTGTTTTTGAGGGCACGCGACACCGTTGGATGAGAGACATGAGCCAGCCGCGCAATTTCTTTGAGTGAGATCGCCTTCCGCATAGTGGTCGATAAACTGTTGCTTTGATCCCTTAGTATCGCACACGTGTGCATAAATAATTGGACTCGATGCAAATGACAGGGAAAAGAGAAGCAGCTCATCTTTTAGTGTTTGTTCGTCTAAGTTCATGGATCGAGCTTTTGGAATCGAATGACGCCGTTCCGGGCCGGCTTCTGCCTCTGTGCCTTGTAGTTTCCGGGCTGCCGATCATCCAGGTACAATCCGGGAGACGAATGCTGATCGGCCGTTTGCTGCGGTGATGAATCCTTTGAGGTCTGCAGTGAATCTCGTTATTCTGGGAGAACAGAGATGGCCATTATTCTCGCCGCTGTTTGCGCTTTCGGGTTGTTGCTCGTTCTTTGGGTCAAACGCCGGAAAGACCGGCAGGAGATGGAGCAGCACTCCATCACTCCGGAACTCCTGCATACGTTGTTGACTTCACATCAAGATTTGCTTCTCTTTGATGTTCGTCTTCCGCTCGACCTCTTAGCTGATTCCGAGATCATTCCTGGCGCAATGCGGCTTTCACCAAAAGAAATCCTTGAGAATCCCTCGCTCATCCCGAAAGACAAAGACACGGTCGTTTACTGTACGTGCCCGAGTGATAAAACCAGTCGCAACATCCTGCATCGAGCTCTAGCGATGGGCTTTTTACGGGTCAAGTTCCTCAAAGGTGGCGTAGAGGGGTGGAAAGCAATGGGTTATCCTGTCGAGCCATACCAGGAATCTTTTCATCTGGACACAGGCACGTAAGCCTCTGCAATGGGCGCAAACCGATCGTGACCCGTCACCACTGCATCGTGCCAGGTTTGTCGGCAACTCGAGGAGGACAGTCGCAACGCGCCATTGTGATAGAACCATCCTGCAAAAAGGTCACAAGCAGTCATCGCGGGGCGATGCATGCCAAGCCCTCAGGCCGCTCGGCAGCAGCGAGTAACTGCGTCGCGCCCAGACGTGCTGCTTTTCTTGCCCATAAAATGCAGCTATGCGATCGGTCTCTGAAATCCCGTCGTCCATTCGCGGTCTGCGCGAGCAATACCGCACACACCAAGCGAGCCCTCGCAAAGTGGTCGAGTTGGCTCTCAAGCGAGCCAACTCAAATGCCAGCCACAACGTGTATCTCGCTCGCGATGACGACTGGACCCGAAATGAGTTAGAACAACTGCTGGCACAAGATCCCGGAGACTCCGAAGCATTTGAGAAACAGCCTCTTTGGGGTGTGCCGGTTTCCCTGAAAGACTGCTTCGACCTCGAAGGGTATATAACGACCTGCGGATCGCGATTCCTCGGCGCATCGCGCACGCCGGCGTCGGCTGACTCGTCCGTCGCCTCAAGGCTAAAGCGCGCCGGTGCAATCATCACCGGCAAGACCCATCTTCATCAGCTTGCATACGGCATCACTGGAGAAAACCGGGACTTCGGCAACTGTCTTCAGCCAGCCCACGCACGGCTGCTGACCGGCGGCTCATCCAGTGGAGCCGCCGCAAGCGTGCAGGAGGGCTCGGCGATGGCAGCGATCGGAACAGATACCGGAGGCTCGATACGCGTTCCTGCCGCTCTATGCGGGCTTGCCGGATACCGCTGCTCGATCACCCTGAGCACAGCCAATGAATTCGAGATCTGGCGCGGCGGCGATCATCTTGCACTGAGCTTCGACACCATCGGCTGGCTCTACCGCGATCTTGGCGACGGGCCGTTACTGGGTGCAGCTTTGTTCGGCCTTTTGCATGCAAAAGCGCCCGATCCGCAAGGCCTACGCATCGGAATGCCGAACGCTTCATTTTTGCACGACTGCGAAGAAGAAGTGCTCGCAGCTCTCGAACATTGGGCGTCGCTGCTGCGAAGTCGAGGCGCACAGGTTGTGCCGTTCGATGCAGGCATCTGGCGCGAAGCGATGGATCTATATGCACCGTTGCAGGCAAACGAAGCGGCGGCATTACACCCAGAACCCCGCGACGGTTTCGAGCCGGTGATCGCAGAACGCCTCCGGTGGGGAGGGTCCCTTTCAGCGAGTGAACTTGCAGAATTTCGCAGGAGACTCACATCCTTCTGTCAGACAAGCGAACAGAAACTTAAAGACATCGATTTCGTCTTATTGCCATGCTCCCCGACCGCGGAGTTGCGGGCCGATGAGAATCAGTCCGCAACGCGGCTGCAAATTCTGCGTTACACCACGCCCGTGAGCTTGTTGGGATGGCCTGCGGTCACGCTTCCTGGCCGTCGCGGAGGCCCGCAGCTTGTCGGCAAGCTGGATGCAGACGCAGAACTTCTGGCTCTAAGCGCAGCGCTCCCCCACTAAGCATTCACCACGCAGTTTCTCAAGTAAGGACAACACGTTAACCATCCTGTTGCTGCCAGCCGTGACCTCAGCTTAGTCTTAGGCGATGAATACGATCGCTGATTTGGGAACCGCTACGCGCGCTCACCGCCTTCGCGAGCAAAACAATGGCATGTCCCTTCTGCTACGCGGAGTGCGAAAGGCATTCGCAGACGTGGTTGCCGTCGATGGTCTCGACCTCGAAGTAAAGCGAGGAGAGTGCTTCGGTCTGCTGGGACCGAACGGTGCAGGAAAGACAACGACCATCGAAATCTGCGAAGGCCTCACAGCGCCCGATGCCGGAACCATCGAACTGCTCGGACTGACGTGGGCGAAGTCAGCCAACGAACTACGCCAGCGCATCGGCATACAGCTGCAGGAAACGCAATTCCCCGAAAAATTAACGGTAGAAGAAACTCTGCGACTCTTCCGCAGTTTCTTCCACCGTGGCATCTCAGTCGACGAATCCATCCGCACAGCGCAGCTCGAAGAGAAGCGCAGCTCACGCGTCGGCGGACTCTCCGGCGGTCAAAAGCAACGTCTCGCCATGGCCTGTGCGCTGGTTGGCGATCCCGAGCTGCTCTTTCTCGATGAGCCGACAACGGGCCTCGATCCGCAGGCGCGGCGTCATCTATGGGATCTGGTCGATCAGCTCAAGCAGGCAGGGCGTACCATCATCCTCACCACCCACTATATGGATGAGGCCGAGCGCCTCTGCGACCGCGTCGCCATCATGGACCACGGGCGCATCATCGCGCTCGGGACTCCGCCGCAGCTGATTGCTTCCATCGGCGGCGAGCATATCGTGGAGTTCGCCATTACGAGTCATGATGCGGCACGCGTTGTCGATGTGACGGTGCTGACCGCCATAGCCGGTGTGCAATCGCATCGCGTCGATGCAGGACAGCATCAGCTCACCGTTCGCGATCTGCATTCGACCGTGCCGCACATCTTTGCCGCGCTGCACAATCAGGGACTGCACCTGAGCGATTTCCGCACCCACTCCGCAACGCTTGAAGATGTCTTTGTCGGCCTCACAGGGAGGAATCTGCGCGATGAATAAGTTGCAGCTGAGCAGCCTCTATCAATTAACGATGGTCCGCTTCCTGCTCTTCCTGCGCGAGCCCGAAGCCATCTTCTGGATCTTCATCTTTCCCATATTGCTCGCAGTGGGGCTCGGCATAGCTTTTCGCAACCGCCCCGCAGACGTGCTGCAAGTCGGCGCGACAACAACGCTGCTGACGCAGGCACTCAACGCCGACAAGGGCCTCACCGCGAAAATAATGAATCAGGCCGAGGGCACGCAGGAACTGGCGACAGGCAATATCCTGCTGCTCGCCATTCAAACGCCCGACGGCGTGACCTATAAATACGACGACACCAATCCGGATGCGCGCACAGCACGCCTGGTCGCCGACCGCGCCGTCCAATCCGCAGCCGGCAGGCATGAGGCCGTGCACGCCGAGAATCAGCTGGTGCACGAAACAGGCGCGCGCTATATCGACTTTGTCGTACCCGGTCTCTTGGGAATGAACCTGATGGGGTCAGCAATCTGGGGCCTGGGCTTTTCCGTCGTCGAAGCGAGGCAGAAGAAGCTTCTCAAAAGACTGGTGGCCTCGCCCATGCCGCGCTGGCAGTACCTGGCGGCCTACCTCCTGTCGCGTCTCGTGATGCTGGTCATCGAGGTCGTCGCGTTTCTGGGCTTTGCGCGGCTGGTCTTTGGAGTGCCGTTTCGCGGATCGATGTGGCAATTGGCATTCTTGTGCATTCTCACCTCGCTCTCGTTTTCCGCGCTGGGATTGTTGATCGCGTCGCGAGCCAGAACCATGGAAGCAGCGTCAGGATTGATGAATCTGGTCATGCTTCCCATGTGGATTCTTTCCGGCGTCTTCTTCTCCGCATCGCGCTTTCCGGCTGTCATTCAGCCGGTCGTGCGCGCCCTTCCGTTGACTGCTGCCATCGACGCGCTCCGCGGAAATATGTTGCAAGGCATAGGCCTGGCGCAGCTCATGGCCCCTGTCGCAATTCTCCTTACATGGCTTGTCTTGCCGTTTGTCGTAGCCCTGCGCATCTTCCGCTGGAGATAAAAATCAAACAGCCCGCTCAATCGTCGCGGCAGAAAAGCCGGTGGGACGAAGGATATCGACCACGATGCGCCGCGCATCTTCGAAACGAAGCTCCGCAACCATCGTGTGCGAATCGCCCGGATGCAAATCCGGCAGAGCCTGCAGCATTCCATGCATAGGAAGGTCGTCGTAGCCATATACAACCCACCGTGCTTGATAATTGCGAAGCGTGTAGCCGGGTAGTTGTTTACGCGTGGTGATTTGCAGCTTGTAATTGCCGGCGTCTGCCTTAGTGAGCGACAGTTTCTCAATCGGGCTCGCCTGATCGCGCAGTGCAGCAAACGAGGGCTTCCGCCGCGCGTAGAGATCCACCACTCCATGCACGCGCTGCCGCATAGCGCCTGTACCTTTATCTCCCACCAACGTTCTGTAGTCGTTGTAGTCAAAGTAGATCGCGCCAGTCACAGCCGGAAACTCGCGGAAGACTTCTGTATGCGAATTCACAATCGTCACGCGACTCTCATCGCCCGGCGGAATGGAAGGCTGGCATTCGCACCAGCCGTACTCCGAGATCACAATCGGCTTCGACGGAAAAGCATCGTGAATCCCTTTGAGGTATGTGCGAACCTGCGGTAGTCCGCCGGGTGCCCAACTGCCGTAATATTCATTGGCTGAGACGAAGTCGAAGTCGCCCGCCATGTCCGCTCCCGGATTCGAATCAAGCGAGTTTGAGGCGTAGGTAAGCAGACGTGAAGGATCGAGCCGTCGGGCTTCATCGGCTAACGCATGCGCGAACTGTCGCGTGCGCGGGTTCTGGCCGATGACCTCATTGCACAGCCCCCAGGCGACAACGCAAGGATGGTTCCGGTCGCGGGCGATCATCTCGCGCAGTTGTTCAAGGCCATTTTGCTCCAGCGCGTGCTGAAGCTCGTCACTGGTCTCGTGAAAAGTCTCCCATCCCCATGCTGGCACTTCTTCCTGCATAAGAATTCCGTGGCGATCGCAAAAGTCCAGCACACGCCTGTCCTGCGCCCAATGTACGCGTGTGAACACGCAGTTCAGCTCCTTCATGTCCTCATGATTGCCGCGAATCCAATCCGACGTCTCCGCCATGCCGAGGTCGGGATTGCTGCCTGCCATTCGCTCCACGCCCATCAGGGAAACCTTCTCGCCGTTGAGATAGAACGCCGTACTTCGAACCTCAAAGCGACGAATGCCGAAGTTTTCTTCGTACCAATGTTCCCCCAACGCACTCTTGACTCGCAGACGAGCGATGTAGAGATTCGGAGAATCGAAATGCCAGAGCGTCGGAGAAGCAATGGTGACGGCCGGGACTTCAACGACAAGCGATTTGCCCGCCGCAATTTTCTGCTGAATATGCTCGACGCTGTGCGTCACAGGCGATTGTTCGGGTCTTAGCACAGCATCAAGACTGATTGCCTGCTCCTGATCGGTGATATTCCGCACAACAGCGCGAATCGCCACCCGCGCTTCCATTTTGTCGAGGTCCGGCACAGCATCGATTTCGATTCGCTCAATGAAAACCCGCGGAGTAATCAGCAGATTGACCGGACGAATGAGGCCGCCATCGTCGGCCCAGTCATAGCTGTTGTTGCGCGGCAGCATCGTGTCAGAAGGCCGGTTGTCAACGCGTACCATCAAATCAGCGGTCTCGTGCTCAAGATGTGGCGAAAGATCGAAGGCGAAAGCGGTATACCCTTTGCCGGCATGCCGACCAATCAATTTCCCATTCAGGAAAACGTCAGCGGTGTGCGTTGCCGCTTCAAATTCAATCCTTAGAAATTGCTCAAGCCACTCCTGCGGCATCAAGAGTTCGTATTTGTACCAGCCAACGCCCACATAGCCTGGATCTCCACCCATCGCCTGCCACGTATGCGGTACTCGAACAGACTCCCAACGCAAATTCGCCACCGCTCGATCGGTCGGCAGCAACGAAGAGTCCGGATCGTACGCAAACGACCATCCTCGCTCCAGCGCAACCGAGCCCGCAATCGAGATGTCGGTGCGTTGTGCCTCATCGCCATTTGCGGGTGCTTGGCCGTAAAGACTCTCTGCGCATCCGATGGAACTCACTCCACCCACAATGAGAGAAGTGACAAAAGCGCGTCTGGAGTAGGGCATTCCATATCCTAAGGTAACGCTATAGTCGCAGGCCGGTCCGATCCAGCGGTTATCAAGAGCGAATCAGCTTTTCTACAGGGCGACCTTTCATTCTCATCTCAGCCCGCTTTCTTGGGCAATTCACAGAACAGTAAAGTGTTGTTAACAATTGGTCCACAGAATCGACAGTAGTTTTCCGAGGGGGAGTCAGTGAAAAAGAGTACGTTTTTGGCTGCTGCGCTTATCGTGTGCACAGCTTCTGCAGGTTTTTCCCAGAAAATCAACGGGGCTGGGGCGACGTTTCCGTATCCCATTTATTCCAAATGGTTCAGCGAATACAGCGCGGCGCATCCCGGTGTTGAAATCAACTATCAGTCCATCGGCAGCGGCGGTGGCATCCGTCAGGTCACCAGCGGCGTCGTCGACTTCGGCGCCAGTGATGGCCCGATGACCGATGAGCAACTCAAAGGTTCCAAGGTCAAGATTGTCCACATCCCCACCGTTCTGGGTGCGGTTGTTCCTATTTACAACCTTCCCGGCGTCTCGACCGAGTTGAAGTTTTCTCCCGATGTTCTTGCCGATATCTACCTGGGCAAGATCTCCAACTGGAGCGACGCCCGCATCGCCAAGGACAATCCCGGCGTCAAGTTGCCCAGCACAGATATTGTCGTTGTGCATCGCTCTGACGGCAGCGGCACAACCTACATTTTCACTGACTACCTCTCCAAGGTCAGCAATGACTGGAAGAACTCGGTCGGAAGAAACAGCGCAGTGCCGTGGCCCAAAGGAATCGGCGGCAAGGGCAATGAAAACGTTGCTGCCATGGTTCGCCAAATGCCCGGCTCAATCGGTTATGTCGAGCTGATTTACGCCATGCAGAACAAGATCGCCTTCGGCTACATCAAGAATGCCGCTGGTAACTGGGTGAAGGGCAGCATCGATGGCGTTACCGAGGCTGCGGCCACCGTGAAGCAGATGCCCGCCGACTACCGCGTCTCCATCACCAATGCACCCGGCCCGAATGCTTACCCGATCTCCAGCTTCACCTGGCTGCTGATTCCCATACCTCCCAAGGATGCCGGCAACGGTAAGGTTATCAAGGACTTCCTCGGCTGGATGCTGGATCACGGCCAATCCGAAACCTCGGGGCTCTACTATGCTCCGCTGCCGAAGTCGGTTTCCGACAAGGTCCGCGGCACCATCAGCCAGCTGCAGTAGAACTGCTGCAAGCCAGGTGCAAAGGGCAGGCGTTTCATACCTGCCCTCGCACTTTTCTGCCCTCTTTCCACTACAATGGACCTCCAAAGGCACGATTATTTCCTTATTTTTCAAAGCGTTTAACGCTCTATTCAAAATCGCTGACTAAGGTATTGAGTGGTGAATCCCAAGCTTCAACAGGAAGTTCGCGTGTCCGGTCCGCCTATCGTTCCAATCCCATCGCCGGCGACCTCGACCACGGAGGCAGCAAGCTCCGCCCCATCGCCTGTCCGCAAATTCCTGACTGAACGGGGCAGTTCCGCCCTGGGTGACCACGCTTTTCGCTGGATCATGCTGCTCTGCGCCCTCGTGATCTTCGCCATTGTCGGCCTGATCCTCTGGGAACTCGTTGCCCGATCCCAGCTGACGATCTCAAAGTTCGGCTTGAGTTTCTTCTTCAAGCAGGCGTGGGACCCGGTCAGCGGCGATTACGGCGCATGGCCCTTTATCTACGGGACGCTGGTGTCCTCGTTGGTCTCCCTGATCATCGCCGTACCGCTCGCCGTGGGCGTTGCCGTCTTCCTCACCGAGATGTGCCCCAAATTCCTGCGCGGCCCGCTGTCCTTCCTTACCGAGTTGCTCGCAGCAATTCCCAGCGTTGTCTACGGCCTCTGGGCAGTATTTGTCCTCGTGCCGCTTCTTCGCGAGCATGTGAATCCGGTGCTGATGAAGACCCTCGGCTGGACCGGCTTCTTCGCCGGGCCCAATTACGGCATTGGCATGCTGGCTGCCGGAGTCATCCTCGCCATCATGATTCTCCCCATCATTTCGTCGCTCACGCGCGAAGTGATGACCGCCGTGCCGCATACGCAGCGTGAAGCCGTGCTGGCGCTCGGCGCAACCCGATGGGAGATGATCCGCATGGGCGTGCTGCGCAATGCGCGCATCGGCATCGTCGGATCCATCATTCTCGGCCTTGGCCGCGCCCTCGGCGAGACGATGGCCGTCACCATGGTCATTGGTAACCGGCCCGAAATCGTCAAGTCGCTCCTCGGCCTCGGTTACAGCATGTCCAGCGTCATCGCCAACGAGTTCAGCGAAGCCTCTGACGATTTGTACCTCAGTGCGTTGATCGAGATCGGTCTTGCGCTCTTCATCGTCACCATTATTGTAAACGCAATCGCGCGCCTGCTGGTGTGGGCCGTCACGCGCGGTGCGCCGCCTCGGGTCGCTTAACAGGAACGGAAAACAGTAGTCATGGCTTTACCGCAAAAATCGAGCAAAGCGAACCAAGCCTGGCGCATGTTTGCCAATCATGCCGCTACGGGGCTAGCCATTCTGAGCACGATTCTCGTAGTCGCGCCCCTGGTCGCCATCTTTGCCTATCTGCTCTACAAAGGAGCCAGCTCACTCAATCTGGCTTTCTTCACCCAGGTTCCCAAGCCCGTTGGAGAAGCGGGTGGCGGCATGGCCAACGCCATCCTCGGCTCAGGAATTCTTCTCGCGCTTGGCAGCCTTCTCGGCGTTCCGGTTGGCATCGCCGCCGGCATCTATCTAGCCGAGTTCGGACGAGGCGGCAGGCTAGCCAATTTCGTTCGCTTCACCGCCGACGTCCTCAACGGCGTGCCGTCAATCGTCATGGGCATCTCGGTCTACTCTCTGATCGTATTGCCGCAGAAACATTTTTCCGCGCTCTCCGGTGGCGTAGCGCTCGGCATCATGATGATCCCCACCATCACGCGCACCACGGAAGAAATGCTGCTGATGGTTCCCAATGCGATCCGCGAAGCCGCTCTCGGTCTTGGCGTTCCCAACTGGCGATCGGTGCTCTCGATCACCCTCAAGACCGCATCCCCCGGCGTTATCACCGGATGCATGCTTGCCTTCGCGCGCGTCGCCGGTGAAACCGCGCCGCTGCTCTTCACCGCGTTCGGCAACCAGTTCTGGAGCGCGAACGTCAACCAGCCCATCGCTGCGCTGCCGCTGCAAATCTACGTCTACGCCATCTCCCCCTATGACGAATGGCACCGCCTGGCATGGGCCGGCGCTTTGGTGCTTATTCTGTTAATCGTCGTCTCAGTGTCGCTCGTGCGTTATGTCACCACGCGCGGCGTCTTGAAGGGAGCAAGTTAAGTGAGTGTCGGAATCCAAGTTTCACAGTTCAATGCGTGGTACGGGACCAACCACGCGCTGCACGACATCAACCTGAACATTCCGGCAAATCAAGCCACGGCGCTCATCGGCCCTTCCGGTTGCGGCAAGTCCACCTTCGTGCGCTGCATCAACCGCATGCATGAGACGAACCCCATCGCAAGAGCCGCCGGTACCATCCGCATTGGCGACCTCGACATCTATAACGACGTCTCGCCAGTCGAGGTCCGCCGCCGCATCGGCATGGTCTTCCAGCGCCCCAATCCATTTCCCACCATGTCCATTTACGACAATGTAGCCTCTGGCCTGCGTTTAAATGGCTACCGCAATCGTCGAGTACTCGATGAAGTAGTGGAGCGCTCGCTGAAGCAGGCTGCACTTTTTGACGAAGTCAAAGACGATTTGAAGAAGAAATCCGGTGCCAGCCTCTCCGGTGGACAGCAACAGCGCCTCTGCATCGCCCGCGCCCTTGCTGTCGATCCCGAAGTCCTGCTCATGGATGAGCCGGCTTCAGCACTCGATCCTGTTTCAACGGCGAAAATTGAAGACTTGATTTTCCAGCTCAAATCGCAGTACACCATCGTCATCGTGACCCACAACATGCAGCAGGCCGCGCGTGTGGCCGAGCGCACTGGTTTCTTTTTGAACGGCAGACTTGTTGAGTTTGATTCGACTCACAAGATTTTCACAAATCCCGGGGACAAGAGGACGGAAGATTACATTACGGGTAGATTTGGATGATGCGTCTTCGTTTTCACAAGAGCCTTGATGATCTCAAAGAAAAACTGCTGATCGTAGCCGGCATGGCCGAGCAGGCGATCCAGCGTGCAGTAGAAGCCTATCGCACGCGCGACCTTTCCATCTGCGATCTCGTCGATCGCAGCGAAATGGCCATCAATCGCCTCGAGCGCGAGATCGACCAGATGGCGCTCGATCTCCTTGCCATGGAACAGCCCATGGCCATCGACCTCCGCTTCATTCTTGCCGTCATCAAAATCAATGCCGACGTCGAGCGCGTCGGAGATTCCGCCGTCAACATCATCGAGCGCGTCCGCGATCTGCAGGCGTATCCGGCCGTCGATCTTCCCATCGACATTCCGCGCATGGCGAACCTCGCAGCGGGGATGGTGCGCAAGTCGCTGCAGTCCTTTATCGAAGCCGATGCCGCGATGGCGAATTCCGTTCTCTCCATGGACGACGACGTCGACAAGCTGAACGAGACAACTTACTACGCTCTGCTGAATGTGATGAAGGAGCAGCCGCAGCTTACGCCGCAGGCGCTAGACGCGCTGGTCATCGCCCGCAGCCTCGAACGCGTCGCCGACCACGCCACCAACATTGCCGAAGATGTCATCTTCTGGGTACAGGGCTCCGACGTGCGCCACCACATGAGCGTAGTCGACGGCTCCCGCCGCTGACACCAACCAGAGTTGTCCGTTGGTTTGAGTCGTCATTCTGACGACCAACGGGAGGAAGAATCTCATCGATGAAGAATCAGCCTCACAGACAGCGTCTTGCGGCACGAAAATGGGTGCCCCATCCTTTGCGTAGCAAAGGGTGGGAAAGCACGAACCCGAATCAGCCTCACAGACAGCGTCTTGCAGCACGAAAATGGGTGCCCCATCCTTTGCGTAGCAAAGGGTGGGAAAGCACGAACCCGAATCAGCCTCACAGACAGCGTCTTGCAGCACGAAAATGGGTGCCCCATCCTTTGCGTAGCAAAGGGTGGGAAAGCACGAACCCGAATCAGCCTCACAGGACAGCGTCTTGCAATACGAAAAACGGGTGCCCCATCCTTTGCATAGCAAAGGGTGGGAAAGCACGAACCCAAATCAGCCTCACACTAACTCAATCAATCTTTCCAGAAAAGCCCTCTGTCCAGCCAGTATCCGCTCCCGAGCCGCATCCAGAGAGAACCACCCCCACCGATCCACCTCGGGAAACTCAGCCATGCGCCCAGAGCGCGGCGGCCACTCCATTGAAAACGTATTACTCTTGAGCGCAGACGAATCGCAATCTCCCTCAACACCCCACGCCGTCACAATCTTTCCGCCAGCCTGCTTCACCTCACCCAGCGCAACAAAATCGCCAGAAGGCACAACGCCGGACTCTTCCTCGAACTCGCGCTTCGCAGCCTGCAGCGCATCCTCGTCGGAATCAAACTCGCCTTTCGGAATCGACCACGCGCCCAAATCCTTCTTCGCCCAGAAGGGCCCACCCGGATGCGCCAGCAAAACTTCCATCCGGTCTTCGCGGCGACGATACATCAATAAACCCGCACTGCGCTTCGGCATAACAGCCAGTATCCCAAAAATCTCGTCATCCCGAGCGAAGCCGAAGGACCTGCGGTTTGCATCGAGCGGCACGAAAAGCGAGTGCCCCATCCTTTGCATAGCAAAGGGTGGGAAAGTACGAACCCAACCTCACCAGTCCATCGCAGCCAAAGTTGGATGCCTCTATAGAATGAGTCTGACAGACAGAACTGAGGACACCACATGGAGACAACTCCAACCACGCACAATGACCAGCTATGTGGCTCTGTCCTCGTCCTCATTCAGTTCGACGTGTGCGAAGAGATCCGCCTCGACCGCCTGCGCGAAATCTTCAGTGCCCAAACCGTGCAAAAGCCGCCGCTCAAGCACGCGCTCCCCAACTACGTCCGCTACCAGCGCCCGCCCGTTATCGAAACAGCAGAAACACTCGTGCTCGAAACCGGAGAACGCCTCCACGGACAGATGAAGTATTACGACTATGGCGTCGTCAGCGTCATCTTCGAACTCCCGTTTGTCGGCGACTGGCAAAAGCTCGTCCAGCTTTCCAGCCGATGGGTCTGGGATGTGGACTTCTCCGCGCACGCCCGGCGTATCGCGCAAAAGCGCCTGGAACAGGCAACAGCAGCGCTGGTGAAACCCTACAAGGAATGGCTCGATGAAGACTACTTCATCTTCCACGTGCGCGAGTTGTCCGAATCCCCCACGGCAACTGCTTTAGTACAGCATCGCGGAAAAGAGATCTCCCAGATCGTGCGCGGCGACCTGACCGAATTGTCAGAAAGCGAGCGGCAGGAGGTCCTGCAATCGGGAATTTCCTACAGCGTCAAAGACCTCGCCGTCATTGGCTGGAACGCGGCGTTTCTCTACGACACGCCTGTCGGAGCCGAAACCGCGATCCAACTCCTCGAATACGCAAATTCCCAGCTCCTCGAATTCCGCCACTACGACGACCTGCTCACAAATGAACTCGACGGCGTCTACAACTCACTCGAAGAGGGAACCGGCATCTTCGCCCGCTGGCGGCTGGCACGCTCCGCCACAAAGCTGAATACCGTCCTGCTCGAAGTCACCGAATTAACCGAACACGCCGACAACGCCATCAAGTTTCTCAGCGACATGTTCTCGGCGCGTCTCTACAAACTGGCCGCCTCCAAGGTCGGCGTGCCCGACTACAAGAACCTCGTCACCAACAAAGTCCAGACCGCCCGCGAGCTCTATCACTTCATGGTCGACCAGTTCAATCAGAGCCGAGCTTTCTTCCTCGAACTCACCGTCGTCATCATCCTGGTCATCGAGCTCTTCTATCTCTTCCGCGGCCATCCCATGTAGGTGCTCGATCCCAAAAAGCTTGTCAAGCCCCTGGCAGCAAAGAAAATAATGGTGATCCCTTTGACTGAGGTTGGAGTTGAACCGTTTGTCCTGCGAAGCAGGACGGCGGTGAAAGAGCGGGCTTCAGCCCCGCGTTAGGCCCAACAATGAAGGGGCTTCAGCCCCCGGGCTTTTGCCCTGCCTCTCCTTTGTCAAGGGGATGATCAATAAGAAAATTCCTAACTGAAACAAAAGAAACGAGATAAATCGCCACTCGTTTGGCGTGTTATTTCGCTAAAGTTGCTACCATAGAAATAGGGGACGAATTTTCACGGAGCTGTCAGGGCGAAATACGCGGACCCTCCGCTAAGTCATTGAAAACACTATAACCCACTTAACCCTTTTCGAATCATATACATGAGGGGGGATGATCCCCCCGTAAGTGATTGAAAAATATGGAAAGAGGAACCGAAACATGGGGGAGGGGGAGGTCAGCCCGCCCAATGCCTGAATCGACCCATTCGAGGAAAATAAAGCCCAAACCGCAAT
Organism: Alloacidobacterium dinghuense; assembly: GCF_014274465.1. Classification (NCBI taxonomy): domain Bacteria; kingdom Pseudomonadati; phylum Acidobacteriota; class Terriglobia; order Terriglobales; family Acidobacteriaceae; genus Alloacidobacterium; species Alloacidobacterium dinghuense. Next base: position 1,628,669 of record NZ_CP060394.1, read on the forward strand.
GCTAGATTCTTTCCGTGAAGCTGGCAAAGTGCGCGTCCATACGACGCAAGCTGTGGTTCATAGAACGTGCGCTGCTCGGCAAGAAAGCCCTCAATATCAGTCCCGGAATAAAGCGCAGTCTTGTAATCCACTATCCAGAAATAGTCCGAACCTTCCTGGAGCGGTTCAGCCCCCGCGCGAAAGACGCGGTCCGCCCGAAGCGTCTGCAATCTGCCATCGACCCACCCTGTCCACGATGCCTCCGACTGCGCCCCCGGATGCGGACCGAGCAGCCAGCGTCCAGTCGCGTCCGCAGCCGATGACTCCGCCGCGGCGAGGATATCGGTCAGTGTTGCCGCCGACTGATCTGCAGGAAAGGCGGCAGCCCGTAGCATGGTTGTAGCCTGCGGCTGAAGCAGCGTGCGTATTTCACCGCCTGAAATCCCCGGATTTTGCACGAAAAGCCTGCTTAAACGCTCCAAAAGTGCATGAATCACGCTGCCAATGACGCGTTGTTGACGCGACCCTTCCGGTCGTTCGAACGGTTCACGATCATCCGCAATACCGGACAATGTGCTCGCGACAGTTACATTTGCTCTAGCGGCCGGAATGACGAGATCGGAGGGCAAGCGCCGCAAAACGAGCGGAGGATGCGCCGGAGCAGCAACCGCCGCAATGTCCACCACGCCCGGCTGCGGAGCCGACGGAAACGGAATGACAATCTGCTTCGACTGTGCCTGATAGACCGATTCAAACTCCGTCTGTAGAGCAGGCCACGCTGTAGCCAGCAAGCTGTCCGGCCATCCAGGCTCAAGCGAGCCTTTGAGGCCAATCACTGCTGTGCCGAAGAGATGCAGTTCGCGCCGCGCCCGCGTGCAGGCAACATAGAAGACGCGCTTGCGCTCTTCATCCTCGCGCATCTGGCGCTGCTTCCGCACCCACTGATACAGCGGATGCGTATCCTCGCCCTTGCTGCCGATGGGCGCCACCAGCAACTCATCCACATCCGGATTGTCGATACTCACCCGCTCCAGCATGCAGATCAGCTGCTGCCGGTCACGGCCAGTGCTTCGATCCAGGCCCGGCGCCAGCACCACATCAAACCCCAATCCCTTGGCCTTATGGATGGTCATCAACTGCACCCCGAACCGCTCGCTGGCACGCGGGTCAGGCTGGGAGAACAGGCGGCTGAGCTTATGATCGAACCCTTCGCTCAGGCACTCAATCCCATCCGGCGCGACGGTATCGAGCATTGTGAAGAAGACGCGCACATTCTCCCGCTGCTGCTCGTCCAGGCAAAGGGGGCCACCCAGGCTATGCCACACCCGCTCAATCCACCCCGCCAATGAAGGAGATTGATCCATCCGATAGCGAACCTCAAGCGCCCGCGTCAGCACAGCGTATGTGCGACGCAACCGCTCCTGTCCATCCTCGCTTAGCAGTGGCAAACGTTCTTCGATGAGTTGCTGCACTGGATGAAGGGCAAACTGCTTGTCATCGCTCCCGCAGAGAATATACAGATCCTGCAGCGTCAGTCCGCACCATGGCGCACGCAACACTGACAGCCACGCAATGCGATCCATCGGATGCAGCAGTGCGCGGATCAGTGAAAGCAGGTCGAGAATCTCCTGCCGCTCAGAAAGTGTCTCCAGCTCAACGGAGCGAAAGGGAATATTGTTCTCATGCAGCTTCTGCGCAATCAACGCCAGATGTTGTCGCGCACGCGCCAGCACCGCAACCGTGTAGGACTTATCGGGATCCGCAGTAAGTGCCGCTTTCTGGACACGTGGCAGATGTTCCTGAATCGTGCACAGTAGTTGCTCTGCTTCATGCTCACGCGCTTCAGCAAGCGCATCTTCGTCTCCGCGTGGCACGAACTGTGGATGAAGATGAATGGATTTCCCGGGAAGCGCCTTGCTGACAGCCTGGGACGCAGAGAACGGAACAGCGGCAGCGCCTGCCGTACGAGTTCTGGCGAAGATCTTGTCAAAGTAATCGTTCAAAGGATCGGTCAGTCCGCCATGCGATCGAAAATTCGCAGTGAGTTGAAGTGGTGTGCAAGGATGCTGCTGCCCGGCAGTCACGACGCCATGCTGTCGCACTTGTTCAAACAACTCGACCTCGGCCTGGCGAAACATGTAGATCGACTGCATTGGATCGCCTACAAAAAAACAGGTGCGCCCGTCCCCTTGATTCCATGCGCGGAGCAGCGCGCGCACGAGCAAGTGTTGGCGGCGTGATGTGTCTTGAAACTCGTCTACGAGCAAGTGCCTCACACGCTCGCTGACGCTGAGAACACGTTCGCTCGGATGCTCCTGCTCAAGTACATGCAGCGCGGATATCCCGAGTTCTACGAAGTCGACTGCGTTCTCTTCCGCAAAAAGAACACGCAATTCAGCGGCTGCGTAGTGAAGAACTGTAAATAGATTCCGTAGTGTTTGCCACTGATCGCTGTCATATCGAGGTGGTGGTAAATTACGGATGGCGCAAAGAGACTCGCGCAGTCCATCGTACTGTGAAAGACGGCCGATGAGCGACATCATCCGATCTTTGTATTGCTGTTCGACCGAATCTTTGCGGCGGATTGTTGATGGAGGGAATCCTTCTTTCGCTGTGACTTGCTTGCGCCATGCATCGTTGCTCTTCGTCAGCAGAAGACAGCAAATACATATCCACTGATCAAAGAACTTTTCATTCGGCCCGGGTAAAGTGCGTATGTGAGAGATCGCTCGAAGATCGATATCTGACTGGTTTCGAGCCGCATAGCTTGCCAATTCGACCAACTCATCTGCAACGATCGCTTCTGAGCTGAGAATGGTATGAACCTTCCTCAGAACGCGATTGATCGCACGACGGAAGGGCGCTTCGAATTGCAAGCGTGCCTCATCCCAGTCTTCTGCGGTGAGTTGACGATTCAGCGGGAGCGTGTGGATCCACTGATCTCTGTGCGCCAGCATTTCCGCGATGAGGCGCTGCGTATCTTGCAGATTGTTATCGCGCAACTGAAGAAACTGCGTGAGTGCGGCATGCAACTCACGATTCCGTCCACCAAGGTTGGCAAGCGTGCGACGTGCCGCATTCTGATAAAGTGGCAGCGCATTTTCCTGCGGTTGTAGCTGCCCACCCATGCGTGCCAGCAACGGTTGTTCGTGGGCGACGCGCATGCAGAGCGAGTCAATCGTCTGGATGTCGAGACGGTGAGGCTGGTCCAGCAGATTCCAGCCTCGCTTCTCGGCGTGCGCCAGCGCGGCCCGCGCCGATACGAGAAGGACATCATCGGCATCCGAAACACGGCTGCTGGCCGCCTCTTCCAGTTTCTTCAGCACGCGTGAGCGCATTTCTGCTGTTGCCGCGCGAGTGAAAGTGATGGCCAAAATCTGTTCCGGTTCATCCACATGTGCAAGCAGCTTGAGAAAGCGATGCGTAAGCAGCTCAGTCTTGCCAGAGCCGGCGGGTGCCTGCACAATATAGGACGCCTCAGTGCTCAGCGCTTCGTCGCGTGCGCCTTGGTCAGGAGGCGTAAGGCGAAGGTCAGGCATTCTCGGTCTCCGACTCATCGGGTTCATTCGCCAGACCGGCTTCTGCCACACGACACAAACCCGGCAGCTCGCAATACATGCAGGTGTCGGCGCGGCGTTTGGGATCCACGGATGCCTCACCGTGCAGGAATTCTTCTGCCAGCTGGTGCAGCGCCTGTTGCCACGCATCATGCATGTTGTTGTCATAGGGCTGACTGACGAGTGAGCTCGACGCAGTCAAATCAGCCATCAGATTTTGATGTGCATTTGCGGCGCGACCAACGAATACTGGTTTGCCAGCTCGAATCTGCGCAAAAACAAGTCCGCTGACTCGCTCGACGTTTCCGTGCACCGCGTAGAGAGGGAGCTGCGGCTCATCGAGTCGCTCTCCCTTCCATGCTGACGGTGATACTTCCCCGGTCTTGTAATCAATGAGAACGTGCGAACTGTCAGGAAGCTCGTCGATGCGATCAGCGCGCAGGTTCAGCTTCAACTCACCGACGCTTACGTCTCTCAATCTCTCCTCTCGTTTCGCAACAATGAAAGGCTGACGCATTGCTTCGTACATCATCCAATCGTGCAGACGGACAAGTAATCTCTGCTGTTCAGACTCAAGGTAAGCCTGCATCCAGCTATCTTCTGAATGCTCATGAACGAGTCTCCGAAAAGCATTTCCGATGTGATAGCGTAAGGCTTCATCGAGACGTTGCGCTGCTACCACACTCTTGAGGTCGTCGAGAGAGATCATGCGAAACGGCTCAGGCGTCTCAGGAGACCAGATGGCTTCCAGAATGGAATGCAGTAAGCTTCCGCGTTGCGCCGCATCAAGACCCCACTCCGTGCGGTTCAGCGGCTGCGCGGCTAGTCTGCGCATGCCAAATGCGCGAAACGGGCAAGCCGACTGATCTCTCAGTACGTCCGCACCGCCCGCGACGCGCTCGACTGGCCAAGCTGCAATCTGCGAGGCAACGATCGCCGACTCGGACTCAAGATGTAAAGGTTTGGATTCTGGGACACCGATTCGCGCGCGAAACTCGGCAGCCGAGACCGCATCTATGTTGTCGTCGAAGATCGCAGCAAGGATTGGAGAGGGTCGAAGCTCACCCTCCTTGTTCTGCCGCGCATAGCTGAAAATGCACTCCCGAGCGTTGTCCGCGATCCGCCGCGTCACGATGAGAGCGATTTCGGTGTCGGTGGCGGCATCACAGTGCGGCATCCTTGCCTGTCGCTGCAGTGTAAGCGGCAGCAGCGGATGTGGCCTACCCGTCTGCGGCCACCGGGTATCATCGACACCGAGAAACCAGATTGCGTCGAACGTCTGCCCAGATGATTCAAAAGCGCCAAGGATCTGTATCGGAGCGTGATGGGACTCCGCGGAAAAAGTCGTCTCATTGGCGTGCCTGTCCAGAGTACGTAGAAATTCTGAATAAGTGATTGTCCGGCCAGCGAAGTCGAGTAGAGAGATTTCGTCCAGCAGTCTGAGCCAGCGTTGTTGTGCCTGGAATTGCACGCTATCGGGAGCGCGGAAACCGGGCCATTCCGCGAGTTGCAGGAATCGAGTAACCAGTTCGCTCCAACTCCCATAGGCGTGAGTGCTCGTCTGCATGCGGCCTTCGTCAGTCGCTTTCAGCAGTTTTGCCAGACATTTGGAAAAATGAGTTGAAGCATTGCGCTTAACGAAGGCTCTGAGCGAGACTTCAGGGGACAATGCCCCGGAATCGCGTTGCTTAAAATCCTGCTTTGCCAGATCGAGAATCTCGCCACGGTTGCCGTGAAAGAAACCCGAGAGCAGGAGCCACGAAATGTCTTCTTCGAGCAGCGGTTCGCTGATCCAACGCAACAGAAGGAGTGCTGCGCGGATAAGGGGGATCGTTGCCAGTGGTGTGCCGAGCGAAAATTCAAACGGCATCGCCGCCGTGTCATTTGCCAGATCGAGAGATTGTGGCATCAACACGTTGCGGAAGACACGATCAGCTTCTGCGCGAATATTACTGACATCCGGCGCGACCACACCAATACGGATATTTGGGTCGCTCTCCAGTCTTTGCCTGCACCACTCGGCACACGTGAGCAATTCTTCGCGGGCTTCGTTTGCGACAAGAAGCAACTTGTTAGCGGTCTTCACAGGTGCTGGCAGGGCTACGTCAACCACGATACCGGCATCGCGGAGGTGTTGTAGTAGTGATTGTTGGGCCGGTGTGAAATGATCGAAGCCCACCAGAAGAACGTGTTTGGGCAGAGTGTCGGCTCGGTATGCTTGAGAGACTAGAGATTCGATTTTGCTGCGACTCACCCAGTTGTGATTGCTACAGAGTTGATCGAATTGTTTTGTCCATTGGCGAAAGTGTTCTGCATCCGACTCAAACCAGGCGTTGCTTCGTCTCTCATGCTGCTGATACTCACTGAGGCGCGCATAGGCGCTTTGAGCCAGGGAGGCTAGTGCTTCGGGTGACACGACAAGATTTGCATCGCTTTGTTGCACATGCATCCATAAGGTCTGTTCCTGAAGCGACGTAAGCAACAGAGGAGCACTTGTGTCTAAAAAGCTGTATTCCTGCCAAAGACGAGCCAGCCAGGTATCCCAATCGAAAATTGCCGGCGTCGACCACATTGAGAGACGAGCTGCTCGCTGGTGCTCTCCATGTCTCAGTATCAAAGCACGTGCCGCGCGGGCATTTGCTGTGATCACCACTGCACCGCCTGCGAGAGCATTCAGAATGTCATCCGTCAAGTTTGGCGGTGGCTGCGAGTCAAATAGTGGGAGCACTCTAAAAGTGTAAACTGAGCTGTGACCCGGTCTTTTTTGTCCTTGTGTGTAGCTGTTGCAGTTCTTTGCGTGCTTCCAATCGGTTGCCGCCAACCTACGAATTCAGAAGTTGCGCAGTCAGCGTCGGGTGAGGCTAACGCAAAGCACTATCCCGTGCGCGGCAAGATTGTGACCGTTGATGCGACGCATGGTGAGATTGTTCTGGATGCAGCTGCGATTCCCGGCTTTATGGACGCAATGACGATGCCATACAAACTCAAGAATCCCTCGATCATCAGCGAACTTCATCCCGGCGACAGCATCACGGCTACGCTGATCGCGACGGATAAGTCAGACTTGCTGGATGAGATTGTCGTCATTGCGCAGGCTAAGCCAGACTACAAGCCCAGCTTCTTTTACCATCCGATTCAGCCTGGCGATCAGCTGCCTGATTTCCACCTGCTGAACCAGAGCGATAAGCAGATTCGTCTGGCGCAGTTTCGAGGCAAGGTGCTGCTGATGACGTTCATCTATACGCGCTGTCCGCTAGCGGATTTCTGTCCGCGGATGAGCCGCAACTTTGCGCAGATCGATAAAGCGCTTGCCGCAGACCCGGCACTCTACAAAAAAACCCACCTGCTGAGTGTGAGCTTCGATCCCGATTACGACACGCCCCAGGTATTGCGCAGCTATGGCTCCTCTTACACTGGCAAATATACGAACGAGACGTTTGATCATTGGGATTTTGCCGCGCCGAGCAAAGCCGACTTGGCTCCTGTGCTGCGGTTCTTTGACGTGGGCGCGACGCCTGAGAAAGATCGCACGATTACGCATTCGCTCTCGACGCTTGTGATCGGGCCGGACGGTAAGGTTTTCAAGTGGTATCCAACGAATGACTGGACACCAGATCAGATTGTGAACGATGTGAAGCAGTTGGTTGGGCAGCAGGGGAAAGCATGATCCTTATCGTGATGGGTGTGAGTGGTTCGGGGAAGACGACGTTGGCGCAGATGCTCGTGAAGCTTACCGGTTGGCAGTTTGCTGAGGGTGATGATTATCACAGCGAAGCGAACCGACAAAAGATGCACTCTGGTATTCCTCTTACGGACGAAGATCGCGCACCTTGGCTGGCGACACTGCATGAGTTGATTTCTAAGTGGCATCTTCGCGGTGAAGACGGCATATTGACGTGCTCGGCGCTGAAGCAGACGTATCGCGAGACCCTGACGGCTGATCTGCCCATCGAGGCGTATCGATTTATCCTGACCGAAGCTCCGAAGGAAGTCATCTCGCAGCGGATGCATGCGCGGCACCATTTCATGCCCGCGGAATTGCTTGACAGCCAGATTGCAACGCTGGAACTTCCAGCAAATGCGCTGCGTGTGTCCGCTTTAGAGCCCCCTGAAGTCGCGGGTCGCAAGGTTCTGGAGACACTGGGGATTGCGACTTCGACTACAACAAATTGAGTCTTGCGGCCTTCCGGTGCGTCTGGAGAGTGTGCGCCTTCCGATGCTCTATGCTTAGATGAGCGGAGGCGTTCTCTTAAGGCATGGCAAAAACTACGGTCTGCTACGGCGTTGTCCTGATTCTTCTTGGCATCTTCGGCTTTGTTGCTACGGGGCATCATGCTCCAACGGCTCTGATTCCTGCTTTTGTAGGTTTGATTCTTGCGATCCTTGGTTTCCTTGCGATTACTGAGGATGCGAAGAAGCGCATGCTTTTCATGCATATTGCGGTGACTGTGGGGCTATTGGGTTTTCTGTCAACCATTCCATATGTTTACAAGTACATTCGCATGTTGCAGGGATGGCAATATCCTCGGCCAAGAGCCATTGAAGAAGCTACGGCAATGTCGGTCTTGCTGCTGATTTTTGTCATTTTCTGTGTGCGTTCGTTTATAGCCGCGCGCAGGGCGCGGGCTTAGGTTTCTATGGGTTCTATGCGGCCGGGTTCGATGTCGATGAAGGCTGAGCGCAGCGGCGGACACCGGAGCGCTATTCGCGCGGCGGCGGGTGATCAGCCGAAGAAAAAAACCGATTTCAAGAAGGTGCTTCCGGAAATCTGGAAGCTGGTTCGTCCGCGACGCGGCCTGCTGCTGTTCGGTCTCTGCCTGATGGCCGTGAATCGCGTGGCTGGACTGGTACTGCCGGCTTCTACCAAGTACCTCATCGACTCGGTTTTGCGCCCGCATCACCCTGAAAAGCTGCTTCCTCTCGTCGGTGTCGTCTTTGCGGCAACCGCGATTCAGGCGGCCACATCGTTCTCACTCACACAACTCCTCTCAAAGGCGGCACAGCGGATGATCGCTGAGCTGCGCAAGCAGGTGCAGCAGCATATCGGGCTGCTTCCGGTCAGTTTCTATGACAGCAACCGCACAGGCAATCTGGTCTCGCGCATCATGACGGATGTGGAAGGCGTCCGGAACCTGATTGGAACGGGGCTGGTCGACTTTCTGGGCGGCATTATGACGGCGATTCTGGCGTTTGGTCTGCTGATGCATACGAGCCGCAAGATCACGCTGATCGTGTTCGCTATCATCAGCTTTTTCGTTCTCATACTGCGGCGGGCCTTCAAGACGATTCGTCCCATCTTCCGCGAGCGTGGCAAGATCAATGCGGAAGTGACGGGGCGGCTGACTGAATCGCTTGGCGGTGTGCGGGTGGTGAAGGGCTACCATGCCGAATCGCGCGAGGCCGGGGTTTTTGCCCAGGGAGTGCAGCGGCTGCTCGACAATGTGATGCGCTCGCTGACGGCTACGAGCGCCATGTCGTTTATGGCGACGACTGTCATGGGGATCGTGGGCGCCATCGTGATGCTGCTGGGCGGGCGCGAGGTGCTGGCGCAGCGGATAACGCTTGGCGACTACTTCCAGTTCAACATGTTTCTCGCCTTCATGATCGCTCCGGTCTTTCAAATCGTGAACGTTGGCACGCAACTCACGGAGGCAGTTGCCGGGATGGATCGAACGGTCGAGATCCTGAACGAGATGGATGAGTTCAGCGACCCTCACCGCACGGAAACACTCGCTGAAATCAACGGTGACGTTGCGTTCGACGACGTCCGCTTCAGCTATGAGAAGGACAAGCCGGTGCTGCATGGCATCTCGTTTGAGGCACGGCCGGGCACGGTAACGGCTCTGGTTGGGTCGTCGGGTTCGGGGAAGTCGACGATCATCAGCCTGGTTTGCGGCTTCCATAACCCGGATTCAGGGCGGGTGCTGGTAGACGGTATTGATCTTTCGACGGTCAAGCTGGACTACTATCGCAGCCAGCTTGGCGTGGTGCTGCAGGAGTCGTTTCTTTTCGACGGGACCATTCGGGAGAATGTGGTGTTCTCGTATCCGGACGCGACCGAGCGGCAGTTTCTTGAAGCTTGCCGCATCGCCCGCGTCGACGAGTTTGCCGAGCGTTTTCCCGATGGCTACGACACGATCATCGGCGAGCGCGGTGTGAAGCTTTCAGGCGGGCAGCGCCAGCGGCTTTCGATTGCGCGCGCGATTCTTGCCGACCCGCGGATTCTGATTCTGGACGAGGCGACCTCGTCGCTCGATTCAGAGTCCGAGCAGATGATTCAGCACGGGCTGAGCTACCTGATGCAGGGGCGCACTACCTTTGTGATTGCGCACCGCCTGTCGACCATTCGCCGTGCCGACCAGATTCTGGTCGTCGAGGGCGGTTCAATTATCGAGCGTGGAACGCATGAGAGCCTGTATGCCCTTGGCGGGCGGTACTACGATCTCTACACGCGGCAACATGGGCTGGAGGCGAATCTGTTTCTTGCTCCAGGCGAGGGCGATACGGTCGAGGAGACTACCTGAAAACCCTCCCCCCATATTTTTGCTATATTCCTGATCCGAAGCGAGTTATGGGAGAATCTACTTGAGGTTTCACCTGTAAATTATTGAAAATACGTAGCGCCCGCGTAAATTATTGATTCTGCTTGGGTTGATCTTTTCCACGTTGCCGACTGGATAAATTCTCCCCTTATCTCTATTGTAAAGAATTGTGCGAATAAACACGCCAAATTGCGCTTGCGTTAAGTGATTGATCTAGTGCGACTTGCAAATTTTCTTTCAGGAAGTGGGCTTGACAAGATTTATCGGCCTGTCGTTTAGCGGCCCATCGAGGCACACCGCAATTCCAGGGATTGTCTTTCTCGCGATCATCTTCTGGTTGAGTTGCGTGGCGGTGATTACCTGGATTTACGGCCCGGGCAAGCCTCCACAAGCCTACCTTGCCGCACCGATTGAAATGGCGTGTGCGATCACATTGATTGCACTTCCTACGTGGATTCGCCCCATGTTTTTTCCGGAGCCAGGACGACGCTGGAACCCGTTGGCGATCGCAATTGCAATGCAATCCTTTGTACTGCTTGAACTGTATGCGGTAGCGATTTACTGGGCTGGAGCGGATTCACCTGTTGTAACGGTTTTCGGTTTCTCAGCGACGCGGATATTCAGAGAGGATTCCTGGGCAGTCTTTCCATTGATATGTGTTCCAATCATGTCCTGTATTTCCGGCATTTTTTGTGCGACTGCCAGTTGGATGATGACCAGGCTTCTGAGATGAGCAGGTCCTGCCCCTTCATTCCATTTCAGGGTCAGGATGACAATCTTAGCGGGCGATCCAAAACAAAATTTAACGTGCTGTTCAAGAAGCTGGAGAATCCCTGCGCCGCTTGAGCGCATAGAGTAGGAAAGTAGGAAAACGAGGTTGAGATATAGATACATGGAAGAAGGCCGGTGGGTTCTGCTCATCGCGAGTGAAGCAGGCGGGACCGATTCTGTCTCTGACCGCGCCATGGAGCGGTTGGTGGAGGCGATCGAAAAAGAAGGCTTTCGCGTGGTGCGAACCGCTACACCCGAGGACGGGCTGGCGCTGGTGAATTCCGACCCGTCGCAGAGCGCCGTGTTGCTGGACTGGGATCTTCCGGAGAACAAAGAATTTGACGAGCGCTCGGCGTTGCGCATCATCCGCGCAGTGCGTCGCCGCAACAAGAAGCTGCCGATTTTCCTGATTGCCGACCGCACGCTGGTGAGCGAGCTGCCGCTCGAAGTGGTGAAGCAGGTGCACGAGTACATTCACCTGTTCGGCGATACTCCGGCGTTTATTGCCAACCGCGTGGACTTTGCCGTGGAGCGGTACGAGGAGCAGCTTCTGCCGCCGTACTTCCGCGAGTTGGTGAAGTACACGGACCAGGGCGCGTATTCGTGGGATGCGCCGGGACACATGGGCGGCGTGGCCTTCCTGAAGCATCCGGTGGGGATGGCCTTTCACAAGTTTTTTGGCGAGAACCTGCTGCGGTCCGATCTGGGCATTTCAACGGCGCAGCTTGGCTCGTGGCTCGACCACATCGGGCCTCCGGCGGAGTCGGAGCGGAATGCGGCGCGCATCTTTGGCGCGGACTGGACCTTCTATGTGCTGAATGGATCGTCGACTTCGAACCAGATTGTTGGGCAGGGCGTGATTGCGCACGATGAGATGGTGCTGGCCGATCTGAATTGTCACAAGTCCATTTGCCACTCGTTGACTGCGACCGGCGCGCGGCCGGTGTACTTCAAGCCGACGCGCAATGGCTTCGGCATGATTGGATTGGTGCCGCTGGCGCGTTTTCGTCCGGAGAATATCCAGGCGATGATCGATAAGAGCCCGTTTGCGCAAGGCGCGGTTTCGAAGAGCCCGAGCTATGCGGTAGTGACCAATTCCACGTATGACGGGTTCTGTTATCACGTAAATTCTGTAGTGGAGCAGCTGGCGAAGAGCACGCCGCGCGTGCATTTTGACGAGGCGTGGTATGCGTATGCGAAGTTCCATCCGCTTTACCGCGGGCGCTTTGCCATGGATGTGCCGGATGAGATGCCGGAGCGTCCGTTGCTGTTTGCCACGCAGTCGACGCACAAGATGCTGCCCGCGTTTTCGATGGCTTCGATGATTCACGTGAAGCTGAGCCCGAGGGCTCCTCTCGAATTCGACCAATTCAACGAGTCGTTTATGATGCGCGGCACGACGTCGCCGTTCTATCCGATGATTGCCTCGATTGATGTGGCGACGGCGATGATGGACGAGCCTGCGGGATCGACGCTGATGACGGAGACGATTCAGGATGCGATCACGTTCCGCAAGGCGATGGCCTCGGTGGCGCACCGCCTGAAAGCGGAAGAGGGTGGCGGCTGGTTCTTTGGCATGTTCCAGCCGGATTATGTGAAGGATGCGGCGAACGGGGAGACCTTCCGCTTTGAAGACGCTCCGGACAGTCTGCTGTCGCAGTCTTCGCAGTGCTGGACGCTGAAGGAGGGCGAGACGTGGCACGGCTATCGCGACGAAGATATTGCCGACGATTACGTGCTGCTGGACCCGACGAAGGTCACGATCCTGACTCCGGGGATCGACGCACAGGGGAATATGAGCGACTGGGGCATTCCCGCGACGATTCTGACGGCGTTTCTGGATTCGCGGCGCGTGGAGATTGCGCGTACCGGCGATTACACGATCCTGACGCTTTTCTCAGTCGGCACCAGTAAAGGCAAGTGGGGAAGCCTGCTGGAGACGCTCTTTGAGTTTCGCCGGCTGTACGACCAGGAGGGAGCGCTGAGCGATGCGCTGCCACAGCTGGTGGCGAAGTATCCAGAGCGCTACGGCACGATGGACCTGAAACAGCTGAGCGACGAGATGCACGCGATGATGAAGGAGATGAACCTGCCGGGGCTGCTACACGAGGCGTTTGACGTGGAGTCGAATCCGGTGATGACGCCGGCGGCGGCTTACCAGAAGCTGATTCGAGAAGGCACGGAGAAGGTGAAGCTGACGGAGATGGCGGGGCGCATTCCGGCGGTGATGCTGGTGCCGTATCCGCCGGGGATTCCGATCAGCATGCCGGGCGAAAGGCTGGGCGATGCGAACAGTCCGGTGATCCGGTTTCTACTGGCGCAGGAAGAATTCAGCAAGAAGTTTCCGGGCTTCGAGCGCGAGGTGCATGGCATCGAAGTCGATCCGGAAGGGAACTTCTGGATGCGGGGCATTATTGAGACGCCGGGAAAGCGCGCTAACGGCAAGAAGCCGAGGACGCATCCTTCATCGAGGGCTGCGAAGAAGACGCTGTAAGCGACGACGACCAAGATTTGTGATGAAAGCCTCTTCCACTGGGATGGAAGGGGCTTTTTCATGTTTAGAGCCATCCGCGTGTCGGGTACAATCGCTGACTGACTTCGAGAGAGGGGACGACAGATGCTTGAGACGCGAAAGGTGCGGCTGAATTATCTTGCGATTCTGGTGTCGGCGCTTGTGTATTTCGGCATGCAGGCGGTGTGGTTCACCGTGTTCATGAATGAATGGCTGGCGGGAATTGGAAAAACTGCGGAGCAGCTGCACCAGGAGGGAGCGAGCGTGGCGCTTGCTTACTTGATTGCATTCTTCGCAGACCTGGTGATGGCGGCGGCGATTTCGTGGTTTACGCAGATGACGGGGAAGCAGAATGTCTTTCGCGGCGCGATGGTGGCTATCGTCGCGTGGATTGGATTTGTGCTCACAACATGGTCGGCGGAATATGCGTTTGAGGAGAAAGGCCTGCGGATTCTCGCGGTCAACACAGGCATTTCTCTAATCGGCATGGTGGTTATGGGTGTGATTCTAGGAGCGTGGAAGGCGAAGTCGACGACAATTCAAGTCGATGCGGTTTAGTCACTCACCTATGTCTTCTGCACGAAGAGGCCAGAGAAGCATTGGTGGACCGATCCCAAGCACAACTACGCGCCTGTGGCGCTTCGCTCACGATGACAAATCATGTCTACGCGCTGCGGAGTTAGAGGTATTCGCGTTCCTGGCGGCGGATTTCCTTGTAGCGGCTGAAGGCTTTTCTGTCGCTTTCAAGGCCCAGCACGTTGCGCCAGGTGCTGCCGCGATAGGTGTGCTTCATCATTTTTCGGCCGTTGCGGAGGACGAACCACGGGTCGTGGACGATGACGGGAAGGATGTGCTTGGTCTTGATGCCGCGCTCGCCCTTCCAGCGCAGATATTCGATCTGGTCGGCGGAGAGGTGCTTGGTGCGGACGACAGCGGTGGTGCCGTCGTATTCATGGAGCTGCTCGTTGGCGATGAGGCCCTGGTCGCGAAAGTCTTTGGTCATGGGAGTGCGCGGGTAGGGCGTGGGGTGCTGAATGTAAGGCCAGTCGACGTATTTCTTGGCGAACTCCATGTTGGCTTCGATGGATTCGAGGGTGTCGTCGGGGCTGCCGACGATGAGGCCGCCGACCACAAACATGTGGTTCTTGTGCAGGTAGTCGATGGCTTTGAGCGTGGCGTTGCCGACTTTCTTGCCTTTGTCTCTCGCCGTATTTTTCGAAGACGCTTTGAGGAAAGTCAGATCGCTTTCAAGGATGTTTTCGATGCCGAGGAAGACGTAGCGGAAGCCGGCTTTATGCATGAGCGGGGCAAGGGTTTCGCCGTGGTTGGCGATGGCGGAAGTCATGCCCTGGACGAAGTAGTCGATCTTGTTGAGGCCGGCCTCGATAATGGCGTTACAGAAGCCCTCAAAGCGGTGGACGTCGAGGGTAATGTTGTCGTCGACGAGGAAGATGGTTTCGGCGCCATGGTCGCGGGCGTCTCGAATGTCTGCAATGACGCGGTCGAACGAGTAGGTATGGAAGTTGCGGCCACGCATTTCGATGATGGAACAGAAACTGCAATCGAAGGTGCAGCCGCGCGAGGTCTCGATTACGTCGGCCTGGCGCCCCATGATGGTGTAGCCCGACAGGACGCGCGCCTTGCGGTTGGGCAGGCGGATTTCGTTGTCCTCAAGGCGATGAATGGCGCGATTCGTATTGTGGACCCAGCGATCGTTTTCCCTGTGCGATAGACCGGCGATGAAGTGGAGCGACGATTTGTTTTCGAGGGCGCGCAGCAACTCGCGGAAGGTCACTTCGCCTTCGCCGCGCACGATGAAATCGACGGGAAGGGCGGTATAGTCTTCGAAGGCTAGGCTCGGGTCGTATCCTCCGGCGACGATTTTCGTATCCGGTTTCAGGGTCTTGACGAGGTCGGCTATGCGGGCCGCAGTGCGGCGCTGAAAGGTCATAACAGACATGCCGACGACGTCAGGCTTGTGTTCTTTGACCAGTCTCGTGACTGTCTCGCGTACCCTGTCCTGGCAGAGAATGAGATCGGCCACGGCCACGTTGTGGTGCGGATCGACATTGCCGGCGAGGGAGACGAGCGCGCCGTTGGGCATACGGATGGCGACCGTCGGCATGTGTTCGAAGGAGTCCGGCATGGAGAGGAGCAGAATGTTCATCTATGGCTTGTCTCGAAAATCCCGAGTTTGGTCTGACGACTCTCAACAGTACAGCAAAAACGTGCACCCATTGGTAGCACGATTGAGGTTAGAACTTCAATGGAATACGGATCTTGGGCGGTGTGTCAATTTGAGTCTCTACCAGGTTTTTAATTACCGATAACCCCATTTCATGCTCTAGACGCCAATTCAGGACCCTCATTCGGCGATGCCGTTTCTGGTTTGGCGGCAAGCAGGAGTTAACGAGAAGGGCGTTATTCATTGCTAATAGATTCTGAGTTGTTAGGCCTGCCATGCTGGGCGAATACTATGGACTCACGGATTGCAGCTTCTACTCAATCACCATGAGCCTGACGGACCGACAAAACGCAAAGATTGTGCGTAACAGGTGCTGATCCACGAATGAAGAAATGGATGAAGAAATCTACTGGATTGGCGAGGGTGTTGATTGCAGTCTTTTTAAGCGTGCCGCCGGTTGTTGGACAGCAGCCTTTTCCCGTCATCTCGACGGTAGACGAGTCAACTATCGCGGGGCGTCCCGTTGCATTGGACAGCGAAGGAAAGCTGCTGCCGTGGCCGATGCCGGATAACACTGGATACTCCTATTCCGCATATTTTCTCTCGCAGTGGGCGATTGTGTGGGACCAATACAATCGTCAGAGGCTGCCCTACTATTTCTGCTGTTTCGATTTTGACCGCACGACATTTGAATTGATCCCCGACCCGCACTGGGTCAATTCGACGGGCTATCTACGTGCGATGATGCAGGGTTTTATCGAACGTCTGTATCCCTATGCGGGTGACCCGCACACGCTGGAGTTCCTTGAGAACTTCGTCGATTACGAACTGGAGAATGGCACAACTCCCGAAGGCTATGCCTGGTCCCAGGTGCCTTATCCGTCGGCAAATCCCGGCAGCAAACGCTACACCGGCTGGAGCCAGCATGGAGAGGATTTTGTAGAACCCCACGTCGTCGGGGAAGATGGCTATGCCTATCTCCGGTTCTACGAGATGACGGGGAACACGAAGTATCTGCACGCGGCGATTCGTTGCGCCGACGCTCTGGTCAAGAACTTCAAGCCGGGCGATGAAAACAATTCGCCATGGCCGTATCGATGCCATGCGCGCGACGGCAGTCTAAAAAACGGAAAAGGGATGTTTCCCTACTCCGCAAACGTTGTTGAGCCGGTCATGCTGTTCGACGAATTGCTTCGACTGGATCAGGGAGATACTGCCTCGTATAAGCGGGTTCGTGAGGGTGCATGGGCGTGGCTGATGAAATACCCGATGCGCAACAACCTTTGGGTTGGCTACTTTGAGGACGTGGCGGGCAGCATGGATAACATGAACCAGGTCATTCCGCTGGAATTTGCGCGCTATGTTCTCCTGCACCCCGAGAAGGACCCTGAGTGGCGCGAGCATGCGCGACACCTGATTGACTGGGTGAAGACCACACCGAAGTGGCCCAAATATATGGTGCACGGCGCGATGGTCACAACCGAGCAGGGGAGCGGAAAAGAATTCTGCTGCAATCTGCCGAACCAGTGCTGTGACAGCCATAGCTCAAGGCTTGCTGCCGTTGAAGCCCTCTACTACGCCAAGACCGGAGACATCGCTTACAAGCAGGCTGCATATCGCACTTACAACTGGGTCACATATTTTCAGGGACTTCCTGCCGCAGCGCACGCTCCCTTCAGCACGCAGTGGTGGTTTACGGATGAATTTGCGGATGGGCCGCGCAGGATGATGGATGCCTTCTGGGCCGTACCCGAATGGGCTCCGGCCGACGAGTCGCATCTGCTCGGCTCTCTCTCCGTGGTCACAAAAATTGCGTACGGTGCAGGCAGAATCACGTATTCCACTTTCGACATGGATTCGACGGATGTACTTCGCCTGAACTTTGTTCCTGATTCCATAAATGTCGGTGGAAGGCCGATCTCTCGGCACGATGATTTGCAGCGCGAGGGATATACCTTTGACGAAAAAACACACGCGCTCTCCATACGCCACACCAGCTCCAGAGATGTAGACATTCAGGGAAAGAGCGAACAGGCTCCGCCTTCTTTCATCACCTTTGACGATCCTCATCTTCCTGCGGGAACACCCCTGCTCGGTCAATATCCTTCCGGTGTGATTGATTGGGGAAGCGGCGAGTGGAAGACTGGCACGCCATTCGGAAAGTTCGGAACCTTTACGCTTGTCACGTCGGATCCAAAAGCGACGCAGGCAGAATTTAAGTTTTATGCGCCGCGCATCTTTGCAGGCGTGGATGTTTATAACGACGCAGATAAGGATGCAACATTGACGGTGCATGCGCCGGAGAATCGCGAAGTTTCCTTCACGATCAAGGCAAAACAGCTTATTCGTTTGAGGACAGACTGGCGCGACCCATGTTCTCAGGTGGTATTCGACTTTACAAACGGTCATGCATTGCGCTTCGACAACCTGGCCTATGGTTATCCATGATCTCGTAGAGTTGCCGCTCCGGGATGAGTAACCCCAAGTCGGCACTGCGAAAGCGATTTGCCGTCGTACTTGCGGGGTTACTACCCAGACTTGGCCGATTGTTTCCCTTGTTATTGTGACTGGCGACACCATCGGGAGAGATTGTTCATGAAAATGGCGCGCGTGATTCTGTTTACCGCACAGATGGATGCGATGAGTAAGTTCTACGGTCAGGTGCTTGCGCTGGAGCAAGTCTCGATTGAAAAAGGTTGGAGGGAGTTTGCAGCAGGCGGAGCAACGATCGCGCTGCACTCCGGGCCTTCGTCGCCGGGGCGTAAGGGGCCAAAGATTGTGTTCCACGCCGAGGATGTTGCTGCTCTACGAGAAACGCTGGTGAAGCGGGGTGCGAAATTCGGGAAGGTGCGTCAGGGGGAAGTGTTCTGTCTTTGCGATGGCAAAGATCCGGATGGAAATCCGATTCAATTATCCGATCGCTGAGCTTTTGATTTTTTCAACGCTTGCCTAGCCAGTGTGTCATCGCTTCTGTGACGGCGGAGTTGGGTTGGCCATCTGTGGCCCAGGCGAAGCCGTCCGGTTTCGAGAACTAGGACGGTAACGCCCGCGAGACGGAGTTCACAGGACAGAAATAAGGCGACTGGGCCGCCGCCCACGATGACTACGTCATAGATCAAATCACGGATCAAATCACGCTCCCAACGAAAAACGCCTTAGTGCTTCGTTTATGAACGAAGGTTGCACCGGCCCTTGCTTTTTTAACATAAGCCTGAACTTAGTCGTGAATTAACACGGCTGTAACTCGCACTCGATTGCTTCAAGGCATCTCGGCTTCTAGAGGGCCTTGTTATGGCACATGCTTCCACTGCACCGGACTTCTCGGAAATGGATAACGCGGGGATCTCAAGCCACCACTGGAAGATTATGTTTATCTCGGGCATGGGCTTCTTTACCGATGCCTACGACCTGTTCATCATCGGCGTCGTCATGACGCTGCTCAAGGAAACATGGAAGGTCGGACACCTCGAAGAAAGTCTCGTGGAATCGACTGCGCTGCTGGCCTCTGCGCTGGGCGCTTTGCTGTTTGGCAGAGTCGCGGACATGGTTGGGCGCAAGCGAATTTATGGGGTTGAGGTTCTGGTGCTTGCCGCGGGGGCGATTGCCTGTGCTTTTGCGCCGAACATTCTGTGGCTTATCGGTCTGCGCTTCGTTCTTGGAATTGGCATCGGCGGCGATTACCCGGTCAGTGCGACGATCATGAGCGAGTATGCGGGCAAGAATCACCGGGGGATGATGGTGACACTTGTTTTCGCGATGCAGGCTGCTGGTCTGGTTGTGGGACCGCTCTTTGCTTCCGCTTTGCTTACGACGCATCTCTCGCATGACATCATCTGGCGCATTCTGGTTGCCTTCGGCGCCGTGCCTGCGTTGGCGGTTTATTGGCAAAGGCGCAAGCTGAAGGAGACGCCGCGTTTCCTGCAGGCGAACGGAAAACAAGAAGACGAATCGGGAAAGATCGTGGACATCGCTACAGGGCAGCCTGTGAGCCAATCGGTCTCTTTCTGGGATGGATTCCATCGGCTGGCCACTGATGAAAAGCTGCTCTTGCGGCTTGTGGGCGCGAGTGCGGCGTGGTTTCTGATGGACGCGGCCTATTACGGCAATACCGTTTCGAGCCCTCTGGTGCTTTCCGCGCTGAGCAGCGACCATACGTTGTTACAGAAGACGCTGACGCAGCTTGGGATCTTTGCGGTCTTCGCGGTCCCAGGATATGCGATTGCAGCATTGACGATGGATCGGCTCGGGCGAAAGACGATCCAGTGCCTTGGCTTCTCCATGATGGCGGTGACCTTCGCGCTGCTCGCTTTTATTCCGGATGTTCAGAAGATGGCGATTCCGTTTCTCTGTATCTACGGGTTGAGTTTCTTCTTTACCGAGTTTGGGCCGAATGCCACGACCTTTGTGTATCCTTCGGAGATTTTTCCGGTGCGGGTGCGAACGACCGCGCATGGGGTTGCTGCTGCAATGGGTAAACTGGGAGGGTTTCTCGGGGTGTTTCTTTTTCCTTATCTCATGCACTGGAAAGGGCTGCTGGCGGCGGAATCGGCTGCGGCGGTGGCCAGCTTATTAGGCTTGTTGGTGACGGCCTTCACGCTGCCTGAGACGAAGGGCAAGAGCCTCGAGGAACTATCTACGGAGCGAACGCCGGTGGAGCGGGCGGCTGCGTGAGCCGGGCTCTTCGTTACCGTCTCGCGCACTCCGCCGCTCATTTTGAAGCTGTTTCACAAGGCTGGGGCTTCTGAGTCGAAGCCAGCGAAGCGAATTGAGGACTGAGTCCGGCGAGAACTTTTCGTAATCCGGCATCGTCCTCGCCTGATTTGTAAAAGACGATCTTTCCCTGTGCGTCGATCAGTACAACGAGCGGTATTCCCAGCTTCTTAAAAGCATCGCCGATCTTTCCGTCGTCGTGGGTATTGGGCCACGTGTACTGGTGTTTGGCCAGGAAATCCGTCGCCGTCTTTTCTTCCTCATCCTCGTCCACTGACAGCAGCACCAGGCCCTTCGACGCGGCATCATGATTAAGGTCAGCCAGTTTGGGCATACTCACTACGCATGGTGTACACCATGTTGCCCAGAAATCCAGTAACACTGGCTTGCCTCGATACGACGAGAGTGGTGTCCGCTTGCCATCGGCTGCGACGAGTTGTACGTCAGGCGCGGTTTCACCTGTCATGTCCGGGCCGAACGGGTTATCGCTGAACTTTGCGATCAGCTTCGCATCGGGGGGGAGGCTCAAAGTGGAAAAGCGTTTCCGGTACAGGAGAGTTCAACTGGGCTGTTTCATATGTGGTCACTGTATCTTCGACCAAAGGGACTTGAGCGGAACCTGAAAAAAGGAAGGTGTTGGTATGTTCAACGGTCTTTCTTACTGTCCATGTGGCTTTGTCAATCCACAGAGTTTCGTCGCGCGAAGTTTCCGCTGACTGTTGGCCCTTCCGCTGTGCCTGCGTAACCTGCACTACATAAGAAGGAATCTCAGATCCGTTCAGGGAGATGACTTCGTCCGGCAGGCGGGTAGCGGAATTGTAGTGCTTGGAAAACCCTGCAAATTTTTTCTTCAGATATATCGCCTGTTGCGCGGTCTGGTCATTTATCGGCCATCCTTTGGGCTGCTGATAACCATTGGCAGGTGCCGGTGCCTGTGTGTACTCATGCTCGTTTAGACGGAGATCCCAAGCTGTCTTGCCATCGGAGATGTGGAGGGCCGACCCGAATTCCGAACGGCCCTCGTAGTGGTACCTGTTGCCGGATGCGGCTCCAATCAAGATTGTTTTCGCCCACTGGCGGCTATAGTCAGTTGTTGTCGTTTGCTCTTCCGTGGCTTGGATATACCAGTCGCTGGCTTTGGCGTAGTGATCGCTCATTTGCTGCAGAATCGTGAAGCCATCCGGTTGAGTGTCTGCGTTCTGTGCTGAAAGAGCCGTAGCTGTGAGAAGGGCGAAAAGGACCAGCCGCGCCGGATGCATAGGGCACACCTCCCATCCCCGCGAAACAGGATATACGCGAATGTTTGACGTGCAGGACCGGTCATTCGCTCATCTGTAGTTCAGGACAAGTTATCCCAGGTCTCAAAATCGAGACCTGGGGCACCCGGAGACCTGGGGCACCCTCACTTCATTCATCTCTTCATTTTGCGGCTGTCTCCAGTGTAGAGGCGGCGCGGTTGATGGCTTCAGTCAGCGCGGTGAGTTGGGCTGCACCACGGGCGCTGTCTTTGGCGTCGATGGCTTCATTTACGCCGGGGATGACAACGGCGGCGTAGCCGGTGTATTCGCCGGGAGCGTAGATGGTGTGCTTGTACCAGGTGCGGTTGGGCAGGCCTGCCTGTGAGAGCAGATCTCCTTCCACCTGGCGCAGCTGTGTATTCAGGTCTGCTGGATTGGCGGGGAGGCTTTGCTGTTTCTTGTAGACGGCCTCAGCGGCGGCGGTGAAGTGTTTTGCTGCGGCGAGTGCAGGGGCGAAGTCGAGTCCGGTGACCTTGGATTCGTCGGCTTTCTTTTTCGCGGCTTCAAGATACTCGGTGATCTCTTTACCGTAGGTTACGTAGTCGTATGGAAGTACATCGGTGTCGGCCATGTGCAGAATTTCGATGCCGAAGACCCGCGCTTGCTGCTGCTCGTAGATGAAGGTTGGGTCGGCGTTCTTGATGAACCAGTTGTAATTGTCGAAGACGGAGTGATAGACGCCGTAGGGGCCGCTGGAGCCGATGTCGGTTGATGGTACCCCTAGATGCTGGATGAAGGGCGTGTAGTCGGAGCCGCTGCCTAGGTCGCCAATTTCGACGTCTGGATTCTGATGCGCGCCCTGTCCCAGGTGTTCGTTGGCAGAGTGGCGGCGCGATTCGCCTTCCGACTGGCTCTTCTTCCACGCGTCGTAAACGTTTCCGCCTTTGGCGGCGGGGACTTCCTTTGTGACCACGCGCACGAACTCTTTGAGCGATGGAACGGCGGAGGCGTCGAAGTTTGGTCCGGCTACTCCAACATCGGTATTGAAGTAGGCGACGGCGTGGCTGAGCGCAGCGGCGTTGTCTTCAGCCCACTCGGTTGAGCCGATCAGGCCTTCTTCTTCCGCGTCCCAGCTACCGAAGATGATGGTGCGCTTCGGCTTCCATCCCGATTTGAGAAGGGCGCCGATGCCGTGCACGGCTTCTAACATGGCGGCGGTTCCGCTGTTGGGATCGACTGCGCCGTAGACCCAGGCATCACGATGGTTTCCGGCGACGACCCAGTCATCGGGCCAATCGGTTCCGGGGATTTTGCCGATCACGTCCCAGATGTCGCGGTAGGCGAAGTCCTGCTTGAGGTCCATGTGGACTTTCACGCCGCCGGGGCCGACGTGATAAGCGAAGGGCAAAGCGCCCTGCCATTCATGGGGAACATTTGGGCCTGTGAGGGCTGCAAGGATGGGCGCGGCGTCGTGATAGGAGATGGGCGTGGACGGGATCTGCGGCATGTTGGGCGCAGTTGCCGGGTTCAGACGCTGGGATTCGGGCAGATCAGGCGTGGAGGCGGTGCCGGGAGTGCTGGCGTCGCCGGGATACTTGAAGAGGTACTGCACCGCGCCGCGCTGAACTCCGGTATCGGGGCGGTAGGGGCCTTTGGGATACTTGTCGCCCTTGAAGTAGCCGTCGTCGGCGGGATCGGAGTAAATGATGACCCCGGCTGCGCCGCGCTCCTGCGCAATGTAGACCTTGACGCCGCGGAAGTTGCCTCCATAGCGGGTGAGAACGATTTTGCCTTTGACGCTGATGCCGAGGTCGTCGAGCTTTTTGAAGTCTTCTGGACGGCCGTAGTTGGCGTAGACGACTTCGGCGGTCACGTCTCCGGAAGGTGAAGAGCCGTTGAAGGCGGTGACCACGCGCGGATCGTCGTCGAAAGGATCGCCGTCAACGTGTTCGGGAGTGGGGCCGTTCATGAGCACTTTGCCGTTGGCGTCGGTTGCGGTGACGTGGATCTCTTTGGGCAGGTTCATCCATGCCTTGTAGGTCACGATAGAGGTGTCGAGGCCGGCGGCTTTGAATTTCTCTGCAACGTAGAGGGCGGTGTCGTGGTCTTCCTTCGATCCGGCAATGTGCGGCGCCGCGGTGAGCGTTTTCAATTCTTCGCCGGCGAGTTTCGCATCGGGAACAGCGAGGAACTGCTGATCGATTTTTGCCTGCGCTGAGAAATCGGGATAACCGAAGACGGATTGAGGCGCCCCGGTATTTTGCGCGGAAAGGGTAACGGCGAGAGCGGACAGGCAAAGGGAACTGGCGAGAGCACGACGGGTCAAAAGGCTGCTCCTCGAAAGGAATTGAATTGATGTGTAAAACACAAAGATTACACTAAGAGGATGGGGAAATAGCTAATAGCCGAACGCAGACAAGAAATCGGCTGGTCGCCTTACAAACACTTCCTGACAACTTTTTACAAGTTATGACAAATTCCCGCCGGGATTTGCTGCAATCTAAGAGAGACCTATGCCGATGCTGAAATCACGATGTAGACGGTTGGAAAGCGAGCGGAGTCTTGGCTGAAGAGACTATCCAGGCCGAGCTTGAGCCCGAGCTGAAGGCCGATATTGCGCTGGATCTGCCGGTGGCCGGCAAGCGGTGGCCCCCGATTGTGCGCGCCCTGCGGAATGAGGACTATCGGCTGTTCTGGAGTGGCTGCCTGGTCTCAAATGTGGGCACCTGGATGCAGAATGTGGCGCAGGGCTGGCTGGTGCTGGAGCTGTCGAACTCATCGTTCTGGCTTGGCATGGTGGGGTTTGCTGCTTCGTTTCCGTTCCTGCTCTTTACCTTGCTTGGCGGTGTGATTGCGGACCGCGTGAGCAAACGGCATTTGCTGATCGCCGCGCAGACGGGGCAGATGGTTCTTGCGTTTGTCCTTGCGGCGCTGACTTATTTCAAAGTCGTCACCATCGACCAACTAGCGTTGATCGCCTTCCTGGTTGGCGTGTCGAACGCGGTGGGAGCGCCCGCGTATCAGGCGATGGTGCCGCGGCTGGTTCCACCAGAGGATCTGCAGAATGCCATTGCGCTGAATTCCGCCCAATTCAACATGTCGCGCATTATCGGCCCGACGCTGGGCGGCTACTCGATGGCCTGGTTCGGCATGGCGGGGAACTTTTTCCTCAATGGCCTTAGCTTTCTCGCGGTACTCTGGCCGCTGCATCGCATGCGGTATCCGGTGGAAAAGCAGGAGCGGCATACGAGCGTGGTGCAAAGCCTGCGCGATGGTCTGGTTTATGTCAACCGGTCGCCGCAGATGCGGGCGATTGTGATGCTGATTGCCAGCGCGAGCCTGTTGCTGCTTCCATTCATCACGTTCATCCCGTATTTCGCGAAAGACGTGCTTAAGGTTGGCGAACGCGGTCTTGGATTCCTGATGGCGTGCTCGGGCATTGGCGCTCTGCTGGCGGCGGCTGTGATTGCTTCGTTCCCAAGGATTCGCTGGCGCGGTCGCGTGATTGTTTTTTTTGGGTTGTTTGTGATGACCGCCGTGATCGTCTTCTGCTATTCGCGCATTTTTGCTTTGTCTGCGGCAATGTCGTTTTGTGAGGGCTTTGGCATGATCATCAGCCTATCGACGGTAAACGTGACCATGCAGCAGCTTTCAAGCGATGAGATGCGCGGACGCGTGATGAGCATCTATGCGACAAGCTTTCTTGGGCTGCCGCCTTTGGGATGTCTTGTGATCGGCGAGATGTCGCGGTTTATGCCGACCGAGCACGCCATCGCCATCCTGACGGGCCTGGCAATGGTGTGCTATCTCGGGTTCTTCGTGCGGTCGCAGGCGCTGCGCGAACTGGACTAAGCCATCGCAATCTAGAATCAAAATGTACGCAGGGATATTCGAGGACTGCGCTGCAACCTCTGATTGAGTGGATTAGCTCTGAGGTAGTTGTGTCACGCCGAGCTGAGTGAACATGCCAAGCTGATCCGAGCTTCCCCAACGCTCGACCATCTTGCCATCTTTGAATTTGGCGAGCTGCACACCTCTTATCTTGATTTGCCTTCCAGTTGGCGTAATTTCGCCAAGGGGTCCCTGATGCGTGCCGGTCAAAGTATAGGCAATAGCGATTGACTCGTCATCCGCAACCAACCCTTCCAAGGCAACCTTGAGATCCGGGAACGCTGTACGCATTTGAGAAAAGAACATCCTATAACCATCTGGGCCAGCCACCTGCCCTGGAGCGGGATCATGATCCACGCATTCGGCTGCAACAGTTTCTTTGAACAGGTCAAAGTTTCCTGTGTTCACCGCTTCGGCGAATCTGCCCAATGTCGCGAGATTTGCATCTTTGCTCATAAAGCGCTTCTCCTCTCACCCTATCTCGGGTTCTTTTTGCTATCGAAACCGCTGCGCGAATCGGATTAACCGCCTTGGCCACCTGCGCGACGTCGGCGGCCGCTCATGAGATAGATCGTTGCTCGCGGCTCGAATAAGGGATCGCCCGCGGTGTCGAGGCCGTCTACGCCTGGCCGAGGGTCGAAGATGAGGTGGCGCTGCTCGGCTTCGTTGTCTGGCGCCACTGCAGTCAGCGTGATTTCACCCAACTTCATCTGCTTGCGGTCTTCCGGCCACTGAACCGTTGCGTCATCGGTCACGTCGCCTTTCTCTCCGAGTTGGACGAAGATGTGGAATTTGACCGGACCGGCTGCGATTCTTTCCTTTAGTTCATCGAAGAGATAATTCGGGCCTTTCGCTGCGGCCGCGTCTGCGTCGAGGTATTCTGTTCCGAGATCGGGAACAATGCGGTAGCGGCCATGGCGTTCACTCCCTTCTGCGTTGATGAATTTGAATGCGCTGATGGCGAAGAAGTGCTCCCGGGCGAAGCTTGTGGGAAAGGGCTTGGGCATTTGTACGAAGGCGAGTGCTGCGGGATGCGAGCCAAGAAACTGCTCAATCGGACTCGGGTGCGGAACATCGGGCCCGCTGGCGATCACGGCGTGTAAAAATCCGAGGAACTCCTCGGCAGTGCGGCTCGGGAAGGCATTTGCGGAGTGGGCGACGATGTCGGTGTGCGAGTGCTCGGCAAGATGGAAGCGAAGGGCAAAGCCGCGAGGGCTGGCTCCTTCCGGATGGTTATCAGGGACATTGGGAATGCCGGCAAAATCGGAAAAACGCACCGATACAGGAGTGGAACTGCGTGTGATGTGCGGCGCTTTGCTTAACGAGGCCGCTTCCGCAGTGGGCACGAAAGTCCCGGTGAGGAGCAGGCCTTTCGCGTGAGCGGCGCGATAGCCCGCGTGGGGGCCTCCACCGACGGTATCAAATGCCTTCAACAAAGCTCTGCCGAGAGCTAGTTCTTTTTCATCTGTAGGGAGCGGCATTACTGATTTCTCCTTTGATTAACAGGGAATAGCCTTCACTGTAATGGCAAATGATGCCGAGCGTGTTACGAAGTCGCAAAAACCTGAGAAGGGACTGAAGTGGGTTACATGCGCATACCTCGAATGAGGTACGCTTAAGTCAAGGCTGTTGACGCAGGCTGAGCTGCGGAGGGCATGTGGACCTTTTAAATCGCATTACGCAGCACCCTGAAGTGATGGGTGGCAAAGCATGTATTCGGGGCATGCGGGTAACTGTAGGCATGATCGTGGGCCAGATCGGTGAGGGCCGTAGCATCGAAGAAATCCTCGCTGACTACCCGTATATCGAGAGGGAAGACATTCTCCAGGCACTTCGCTATGCGGCGTGGCTTGCCGAAGAGCGTGAGGTTACACTGGCGAGCGCATGAAAGTTCTCATCGACATGAACTTGTCACCACGATGGGTTCTGTTGTTGCAAGCTTCGGGATTTGAAGGTTGCCATTGGTCGGAAAAAGGTCAAGCAACTGCGAGAGACACGGAGATCATGACTTACGCAGTTGCAAATGATTTCGTTATCCTCACGCACGATCTCGACTTCAGCGCCATTCTGGCAGTGACACACGGAAGCAAACCGAGCGTCGTTCAAATTCGAGGCGACGACCTTCGCCCCGAGGCCATCGCTGATAGCGTAGTTCGCGCATTTCGTCAGATGCAATCTGAGTTGGAAGCCGGAGCGTTGCTTACGATTGATCCTAAACGTACTCGTTTGCGGGTACTGCCGCTCCTCCTGCAAGAGAAGACGGATATTTAAGCGACGAGTTGCGTGCAGTGAGAGCAACGCTTTGCATCGAGTGGAATATCGCTGAGGCATTGCGGGCACGGATGCGTTTTGGGCGGCTCGGCCTTCGCAGGGAAGAAGCGTGCCATGAGCTTGTTAATCGGCAATACGAAGATGAAATAAACCGAAGCGGCGATGAGCATGAAGGAAATGAGTTGGTTGAGGAAATTGCCGTAGGTGATCTTTCCACCGTTGACTTCGAGCACAAGATAAGAGAAATCGGGCTTCTTGAAGATTGCGGCGATCAGAGGGTTGATGATGTCCTTTACCAGTGAGTTGACGATGCCGGTAAAGGCCGCACCGATGACGACTGCTACTGCCAGATCTATAACATTTCCACGCAGAACAAAGTCACGAAATCCCTTTAGCATGCTTGTTTCCTCCGGTTTCGCAATACGCTGACATGCTACAGCACATCTGTCTCGAACTGTGAAGGGGAAGATGTGCGTTCGCTGCATCCGCCTAGCGGGCTGGTTGACGTCAAACTGCGTTTGTCGGGAGCGTCGCGCGTCCAGTATTCTGCTGAGTGCTCCGCGTCAAACGGAGCGTAGAAAGAGCAGGTACGTATTGAAAAAAGTTGTTGCGAGCGCAGACGAGGCGGTGCGGGATATTTTCGAGGGCGCGACGATCATGATTGGCGGCTTCGGACTATGCGGCATTCCCGAAGGTTTGATTGAAGCGCTGGTGCGCCTCGGAGTGAAGGGATTGCGCACCATCAGCAACAACATGGGAGTGGACGGCTACGGCATGGGAAAGATGCTGGAGTCGGGCATGATCACGTCGCACACCGGCAGCTATGTGGGCGAGAACAAGCTGCTGGAAGACAAGGTGCTCAAGGGCGAACTGGACCTAACACTCATCCCGCAAGGAACGCTCTCAGAACGCATTCGCGCAGGCGGCGCCGGTATTCCGGCGTTCTTTACTCCAGCGGGAGTTGGAACGCTGGTGGCAGAAGGGAAAGAAGCACGGAATTTTGATGGCAAGCCGTATATCCTCGAACGCTGGCTGCGCGCCGATTTTGCGCTGGTGAGAGCCTGGAAGGGCGATACGTCAGGAAATCTTGTGTATCGCAAGACCGCACGGAATTTCAATCCCATGATGGCGACGGCGGCGAAGATCACCATCGCCGAAGTGGAGCACCTTGTCGAGCCTGGTGAGATTGATCCTGATCATGTTGTCACTCCCGGAATCTACGTGAAACGCATTCTCGAGGCCGACAGCCGCGAAAAGAAGATCGAGCGCAGAACTCTTCGCCGGGCTTGAGAAAATCAGACTCCTCAGCAGCGATGTTTTGGCGGGGTTGCGGAATACCGCTTAACGTTTTTTTAGTTTTGCGGTGTACTCATTTGCCGGATCTGCTCCTGCAACTGCGAGCAGAGGGCGCGATATTTGAGAACGAAGCGGGCATCGGCAAAAACGGTTGCACCTGCGATGAAAATGGCTATGGCCAGCACCCATTTTTCTGTTTTTCCTGCGGCTTTGGCTACTTGCCGGAAGGACAGGGCAATGACAAATGCCGACAACATTGCGCAAATCGTCATGGACGGCAGCCGCTCGCAAAAGATTCCCCCGGAGCCGAAGGCAAGCCACGCTGAGCCGCCTGCAATGATTGCAGAGAGGATAAGGGATACAGTAGATCTGGGTCTCAACTGGGGCATATAGGAGAATTGCAGCTACGCTTCAGGCAGACATTTCCTTCAATTGTGTGCTGACCCTCAATGTTGCTTCCGTGGCGCGCTGAACGTCGTCGACGGTGAGGCCGGGGGCGATCTCTTCGAGCACCAGACCCTCGGGCGTTACGTTGATCCAGGCCATCTCCGTAGCGATGATGTTGACCACCTTCAATCCAGTGATGGGCAGCGTGCAGCGGTTGAGGATCTTGGGCTTGCCGTCTTTGGTAGTGTGTTCCATGGCAACAATGACGCGGCGGGCGCTTGCGACCAGATCCATTGCGCCGCCCATGCCCTTGACCATTTTGCCGGGGATCATCCAGTTGGCGAGGTTGCCTTCCTGATCGACTTCCATGGCGCCAAGGATGCTGAGATCGATGTGGCCACCGCGAATCATGGCAAAGGAATCGGCGCTGGAGAAGTACGAGGTTCCGGGAAGTTCCGAGACGGTTTCTTTTCCGGCATTGATCAGGTCAGGATCTTCCGTGCCTTCCAAAGGATATGGGCCGACGCCGAGCATGCCGTTTTCCGACTGCAGTACGACTTCGACGCCGGGCGGAACATGGTTGGCGACCAGCGTGGGCATTCCGATGCCGAGATTGACGTAATATCCGTCGTGCAACTCGCTAGCGACTCGTTTGACAATACGCTCACGTTTTTCCGTTTCCTTCTGTTTGTCCGGCGTCGAGGCAGCAAGGTTCGATAAAGTAGACATAGTGGTTGTTTGGTCGATGCCTCCGGCATTCTTCAATCTTCGAGCGCGGTCTCTGGCGCGTGGAACCATTCTAGTCCTTGGAAGTCTGGTGATGTCGTTTCTGCTGTCAGGCTTCCCCAACACACATCCCTCGTTGAAACTCATGATCCCGGCCTTCGTGGCTCTCTATGGAACGTACGATACGGCGCGCTGTCTTCGGCTGCGTTGGAGCTTTTATCACGGCGGGGTACTGCTTCTTCTTTACACGGATGTCATGGCTCTGGCGATGATTTTTTTCCTGTTGCTCTATCCGTATGCGCAATGGATTCAGTAAGCCTGACTGTGACAAATAGGGGAAGGCATGTATGACGGCGTGTCAAAAGTGCATGTTAGTCGGTAAATCCTACCGCGGACGACGGGAATAGGTTGTATGCCTCGTCTCGCTATCCGGTACGAGG
Source organism: Alloacidobacterium dinghuense (assembly GCF_014274465.1). NCBI lineage: Bacteria > Pseudomonadati > Acidobacteriota > Terriglobia > Terriglobales > Acidobacteriaceae > Alloacidobacterium > Alloacidobacterium dinghuense. The sequence goes on from NZ_CP060394.1 coordinate 1,659,174, forward strand.
TGGGGTGTTTCTGCCGCTATCACAGTGCAGAAAACATGCCAAATTACTCCTTTTTACATATCCATCAGCTAATTCCCGAAATGGGAATTAGGCATAACCTTAGGTACATCATATAGTTACATCCCTAAGTAACTTCGGAAGTAATAACACTTATAAGTCAATACTGAAATGGGTAACAAGTTGTTGTTTCAAAAGGCTTTTCGATCATTTACCTTTTTGGCATAGAGAATGCTCCGCTAGGCTGTTCAAGTGTCGCCGGGGAGCATAGGCTCATCTAGAAGTCAGGCATCTGCCTAGTATCCCTCAATTCCAAAGGAGAGTTTCGGATGAAAGTTTGGGCACAAAACATTTTGTGTGTTTTTTCTGCTTTGATTCTCAGCGTAGCCACAATTTATGCACATGCCGGAATTACCGGCAGTGACCCGCGTCCCCCGAAGAGTTCAGTAGTCGTAGCTGGAATCACGGGCAGTGACCCGCGCCCGCCCAATAGTTCAGTAGTCGTTGCCGGAATTACCGGCAGCGACCCGCGTCCGCCGAAGAGTTCAGTAGTCGTTGCTGGAATCACGGGCAGTGATCCCCGCCCGCCCAAGAGTTCAGTAGTCGTCGCTGGAATCACAGGCAGCGATCCACGCCCGCCCAAGAGTTCAGTAGTCGTTGCTGGAATCACCGGCAGTGACCCGCGTCCCCCCAAGAGTTCAGTCGTCGTTGCTGGAATCACGGGCAGCGATCCGCGTCCGCCCAAGAGCTCGGTAGTCGTAGCTGGAATCACCGGCAGCGATCCGCGTCCCCCGAAGAGTTCGGTTGTCGTTGCCGGAATTACAGGCAGTGATCCGCGCCCGCCAAAGAGCTCGGTAGTCGTTGCCGGAATTACGGGTAGTGATCCGCGTCCGCCCAAAAGCTCAGTAGTCGTTGCCGGAATTACGGGTAGTGATCCGCGCCCGCCAAAGAGCAACGTAGTCGTCGCCGGGATTACCGGTAGTGATCCACGTCCGCCGAAGAGCAACCTGACTGCATAAAATTCTTTTGATCTGATAACTACAAAAGTGCGGAGTAAGATCATGCTGTGAAGTTTCCCCTCGCAGCTCTGGTCCTCTGGGCAGCTGGCTTTGTTGAACATGCTGGCGTTCTGCTTGTCCTGATTGTGCGTAAGCGCTGGAGGACGTTTCCGATTTTTACTGCGTTGATGGGGTTCAACGCGCTCCGCACAATTGTTCTGGTTCTGCTTTGGAGGCAAGGCAACACCCATCATTATTGGATTGCTTACTATTGGGCCTCCATTATTGACCTTGCACTCCAACTGGGCATCATTTTTGAGCTTGCGCGCGTCGTTTTGAAGCCTACCGGCACCTGGATTCGCGATGCCGGGTACACATTTCTACTGTGCGGCCTCGCGGGCGCCGCTGTTGCGGCTGGGATTGCGTACTTTATCCATCCCATCTCTGACAACACGTTCGATGTCTGGGTGGAAAGAGGGCAGCTCTTTTCAGCCATGCTGACCCTGGAACTGTTCGCATCCATGCTGTTTGCCTCTACGCGGCTGGGTCTCCTGGGAACCAGCCACGTTATGCGACTTGGACAAGGATGGGCTGTCTGGGCGATCGCTGACCTGGTATCTGAAGGAATCTACAGCCATTTCGGCCCGGATTGGCATTATTTAGGACTGATAGATAGCATTAGAATTTTGGCATATCAAGCGGTTACTATTTACTGGATAGTAACCCTCTGGCGTCCGGAGCCGATTCGTCGTACACTGTCTGCGGAAATGCAGGCCTATCTGGACGGCCTTCATGTACAATTGCAGTCTGATTTGAAACAAGTAAGCAGTATCGAGAAACATTAAACTGCTATGGCATATCTCGCGTTAGGTCTGTTTGGTTTCGTCGCGGTCGTTGCGCTCATTTATGCGCATGCACGGTCGCGAAAGCTGCTGGCCAAGGACTGGCAATCGCTGGTCACATCGATTGAACCCATGCACATGCGGGGACTTGAGATGGTTGCGCTCGATCATCTGGAGCCGCAAAAGAATCAGTTACGTCTAGAGCCCGACGAAATCTGGGGGCTGGTTGGTGGTAAGGAAGGTTTGCGGCGGATGGAGCACAACGCAGACTTAATGATTGCGCTGGCTGCCTACGTTCGCAACTGGAATTACGATCAGGCCATCATTGTGGCGGAGCGCATTCGCCATGACTCGGTCCAGTTGAAGCGGGCAGTTCGTAGAATTCGTTGGAACGCGCATATGCGCCGCGGTCAGATACGGATTCCGTTTTATGTTCATCAGGCGGCTGCGGCGTATTACCTGATGACCAAGCGTCTGCTGTCTCTCTACGAGACGAACCAATACCTTCTCTATCCGGTGCTGGCCGAGGCCCTGTAAAGAGCAGCTTATCTGATTTCAAGCTTGAAAAGCCCGGGTTCAGTTCCCGGGCTTTTCTGCGTTGATATGGCGGAGCCTACCCCGAATGGCTCGCATGATGGATCAGCCTGCTTATCGGGCGGTTGGAATTGCCTCCAGCTCAGCCAAAGATTCCGCGTAGGGTGCGCGCAGCACGCCTCGTTCTGTAATGATGGCGGTGACGTATTTTGCCGGGGTTACGTCGAAGGCGGGGTTTTCGATGCCAACGCCGTGCGGAGTCAGCTGCTTGCCGGCATGGTGCGTGACCTCGCGCTCCGGGCGCTGTTCAATGGGAATGCCGTCGCCTGTTGGCGTGGCTGTGTCGATGGTGGACCAGGGCGCGGCCACGTAAAAGGGAATGCCGTGCTCCTTGGCCAGAATCGCTACGTTGTAGGTGCCGATCTTGTTGGCTACATCGCCGTTGGCAGCGATGCGGTCAGCGCCGACGACGACAGCTTTGATTTTCCCCTGGCGCATGAGGCTGGCAGCCATGTTGTCGCAAAGAACGGTTGTCGGAATGCCGTCGTGCATCAGTTCCCACGCTGTAAGACGAGCACCCTGCAGGAATGGGCGTGTTTCGTCGGCGTACACGTGGATAGCGCGTCCGCGTTCAACGGCAGCGCGGATGACACCGAGAGCCGTGCCGTAGCCGCAGGTGGCCAACGCTCCGGCATTGCAGTGGGTGAGCACCCCACCGGTTTCGGGAAGCAGTTCGGCGCCGTTTGCGCCCATGGTTTTGCACGCGGCGATGTCTTCGTCGTACATGACCTGAGCTTCCTTGATGAGAGCGTCGGCGATCCCTTCGCGAGTGATTCCGGGCTTTGAGGCAAGCGCAGAGAAGAGATCACGCATATGAGCGATGGCCCAGAAGAGGTTCACGGCCGTAGGACGCGTGGCGGCGAGCGTGTTGCAAATGGCGCCAAACTCTGTGGTCAGGTCGGAGATGCTTGTCGCTTTGCTCTCTTTCACTCCCAATGCGACGCCCATTGCCGCGGAAACACCAATGGCGGGCGCGCCGCGGACTACCATGGTGGTGATGACGTCAGCTACCTGCCGGTAGCTGGTGGCAAGCACATAGGTCTCTTCAAGCGGAAGCTTCGTCTGGTCCAGAAAGCGGACGCCATCCGCAGTCCATTCAAGTGTAGGAATCATCTTAAGTACAGTTTACAGGGTGAGAGGCGCGCGGCTCAAAGGCTCGAGCCGGACTTATTTCTTCTGATCCTGATGAGCTTTGAGGCTTCTGATTCTGAACCATTTTGCCATGCCAAGCAGCGAAAGCAGGAAGCCGAAAGGAAGGCACATCAAGGCGACAATGAGCGCAAGCCAGCCCGAATTTGTGTGCGGACCTTGCGGGCCGATTCCACCGAAAGCGAATTGCGTCAGCGCTGCTGCCAGGATGCCTGCCGCAAGTGTCCCGATGCCGGATTGCAGGAGTTGACGCGTGCCATCGCCCTGCTCCGGTGGGACGGCGACCTGCTCCCCGCTTTGGGTTAGCGGCTGATGCTCCGGCGATTGTTCAGTCACGAGCGGCATGTATTCCCTCAGCGCCATGCGGCCAGCATGGCATAGACTACGACTCCGGTGACAGAGACGTACAGCCAGATGGGGTAGGTGTAGCGGGCGATCTTTTTATGTTGTGGAAACCTTCCCGACAACGAAAAGAAAAACGTGATCAATATCATTGGCAACGCTACGACTGACAGCAGCACATGGCTGGCAAGCAAAACGAGATAGGCAAAACGGATTGGTCCGTGACCGGGGAAGATCATTTCTCCATGCAGAGCATGGTTGGTGATATAGCTGACCAGAAATAAAGACGAGAAGACAAACGCGGTGAGCATCGAAGCGCGATGCGCCGCAATATTGCGCTTGCGAATATTAGAGAATCCGATAACCAGCGCCACGGCGCTCATGGTATTGAAGAGGGCATTGAGCGCGGGCAGAAAGAGCAGGCGAGAAGCGTACTCCTGTGATGCCGGATGCACGTAGACCAGCCAGATCAGAAAGAGCGTGGCGATGACGCTGATTCCGATGATGGTTGCGATGGGTGCCCGGCTGGTGGTCTCGGCGGCTTGCATTTGGTTCATCGTTCCTCAGGCTGGTGGTTTGCTCGTTCTACGGTTGACGATGGCCCATGACGCGGCGAAGGTCAGCAGGCAGAAGCCGATTGTTACGGCCATGTTGGTGGTGAGTGAGAACTCTGTGTGCTGCGTTGGAAAAAGCGCGATGCGCAGCGCGTCGACACCATAGGTGAGGGGATTAGCCTGCATGAGCGTCCGCAGCCAGCCGGACGCTCCGCCGGCAGGGAAGAGCGCGCCGGAGAGCATCCAGAGCGGCAGCAGGATCAGGTTCACGATGGCGTGGAAAGCCTGTGGCGAATCCATGGGCCATGCGATGGCGAAGCCCAGAGCCGTTAGCTCGAAGCTGATCATGATAATGGTGGCGATGCTGATGGCGATGGCTTGCAGGTCGGGATGCACGCCGATCAGCGGCGTGAAGACGAGGAAGACAATTCCCTGAATGGCAGCAAGCGTTGCGCCGCCGAGAACCTTCCCGAGAACAATGGACGAGCGACTGACGGGTGCGGCGAGGACCGAGAGCAGAAAGCCTTCGTTGCGATCCTGGATGAGCGACATCATGCTGAAGATCGCGGTGAAGAGCACGATCATGACGACAGCGCCGGGAAAAAAATATCCTAAGTATTGATCGGAGCCTGCGCTTCCTCCGCGGAAGCTATGCGCAAAGCCGGAACCGAGCACAAACCAGAAAAGCAGCGGCGACGCGATCACGCCGACAACGCGGGCTTTTTGGCGGTAGAAGCGGACGATCTCACGCAGCCAGAGCGTATAGGCAGGCGTCCAGATGCCGACCTTCCTTACCGCCTGAATGCGGGGTGCGGGAGCTGTTGTGGCGATCGTGGCCATGGTTATTCACGCTCCCTTGTATCTTCCGGAGACTCGGTCCAGAAGCGGTGGCCGGTTCGTTGAATGAAGACGTCTTCGAGGCTGGGCTTTGCAACAGAAACGCCTTCGACGATTCCGGGAAAGGCTTCAACCACATCGGTGACGAATCGGTGACCCTGCTCGCGTTCAAGGCGGACGGTAGTGCCGAGCACGGCAGGGGAGATGATGAAGCGGTTCGCAATCTTTTGCGCCAGGGCTTCGGCATCGGCTTCGCTGGCTGTTTCAAAGGTCACGACATCGCCGCCGATCTCGGATTTCAGATCGAAGGGCGAACCGAGTGCAACGAGTTTGCCTTCGTTCAAAATGGCCAGGCGGTCGCAGTGCTCGGCTTCTTCCATCAGGTGCGTGGTGACGAGGACGGTTACGCCTTCCTCGTCGCGCAGCATGCGCAGGTATTGCCAGACATCGCGGCGCGCGCCGGGATCTAGCCCTGTTGAGGGCTCGTCGAGGAGCAGGACCGATGGCGAGTGGATGAGTCCTTTGGCCAGTTCGACGCGGCGCTGCATGCCTCCGGACAGCGTTTCAACGGAATCCTTTGCGCGGTCAAGCAGGCCGACGCGCGCGAGCACCTCGCTGATGCGGCGTTTGAGGTGCGCGCCCGTGAGTCCATACAAATGGCCCTGATGCTTCAGGTTCTCAGCGACGGTGAGCTTGATGTCCAGGCTGCGCGCCTGAAAGACGATTCCGATCTGCTGACGGACTTTGTTGGGCTCGCGTGCTGCGTCGAATCCCTGAATGTGGGCTTTGCCACCCGTTGGCACCATCAGGGTCGAAAGAATGCGAAACAGAGTAGTTTTGCCGCTGCCGTTGGGGCCGAGCAGGCCGAAGATTTCAGCGGGGCGCACGTCGAAGGTGAGATGGTCGAGCGCAAGACGCGAACCGTAGTTATGCGAGAGAGCATTCAGGGCAATGGGCGCTGGAGCGGAACTGGCTCGATTGGTGTCTGTCACTGCGTAATCTGTCGTTGTTGCCATAATTACTTCTAGAATTTGTTACCTCAGGGGCTTGAGCCCTTTTTTTCTAAAGTTAAAGCTCTCGTTACCTGTTTACTTTCCCAAGGCGTTCAACATCAGCACCGTAAGCAGCACGGGAAGGTAGATAACGCTCACCTTCAGCAGGTCGCGTGCGTACATTTTTGACTCTACCGTGCTGCGTGCGCGCGTAATGCGGGCGAAACGGATGGTGTATCCGAGGTAGACGATTCCGAGCAGCAGGGCAGTAACGCCGTAAACGCGGCCCGCTATATGCAGATAAACAGGAAGCAGGCTCACTGGAATCATGAGCACGGCGTACGTCAATGCTTCGAGCACGGTGGACCATCCGTCGGGCTGCACTACAGGCAGCATGCGAATTCCGGCGCGGCCGTAGTCTTCTTTGTAGAGCCACGAGATGGCCATGAAGTGCGGAAACTGCCAGACGAAGAGAATCGCAAAGAGCGCAACAGCAGGCCATTCGATGGCGCCACGGGCGGCTGTCCAGCCAAGCAGTGGAGGCATGGCGCCGGGGAAGGCTCCGATGAAGGTTGCGAGCGTCGTGCGCTGTTTAAGCGGCGTATAGACTGCGACGTAGCTGAAAGCGGTAATAAGTGTCAGCGTTCCGGTGACGAGATTCGTTTCGTAGGTAAGCCAGAGCGCGCCGGCGATGACGGCGATCATGCCCAGCATCACGCCATGCGGCAGGCTGATGCGGCCTGACGCCATGGGACGCTGCGCCGTACGAATCATCTTCGCGTCGAGCTTGCGTTCGAAAGCCTCATTTAATGCGGCGGAGCCGGCGGATACAAGTCCGATCCCGACGAGGGCTGCGACCAGCCCCGGCTGCATGCTGCTGATGCCGCTGTGCATCGATCCGAGATAGAAGCCGGCCCACGCGGTCATCACAACCAGTGCCGTGACGCGAAATTTGAATAATTCAGCGTAGTCGGCGATGCGCGAGGCGGTTTCGCCGGCACGCAGGTGCGGCTGAGCCTGCTCTCTTGCGGGAGCCTCGCTGGGGGCGACAACCTGTTCTTCAGCGACAGGGGCGATGATCGGGGATGCGGGTGCGGCTGGCGTCATGATTGCGCTACTCGCAAAAAATTGGATTGTGCGCCGGGAGCCACTCCTTCATGATAGCAAGCGGCCGAGCGAGTGTGGCTTACGCGGGGTCGCGGGTGAAGAAAGTTTTCAAACTATGGGTGAAGTCGTCTCGACCGGATGGTGCTCAGCGATGATTGCTTCGGGCACGACGGCGTACTCGTCCAGCAGAACCGCAACGAGAACAGCGGTGGGAACCGCGACCATTGCGCCAACAATGCCGTCGAAGGCCGCGCCCAGCAGCAGAGCGACGATGATCGCCAGACCGGGCAGATCGACACTATGACGCATGATGCGCGGGGTCAGGAACGAAGTCTCAACCTGTGCATAGATGGCGTAGAAAATAGCAACGCCAAGCACACGCCCCCAGGAATCGATCGCGGCAACGAGCAAGGCGAGGGTAATGGTGATGACAGCTCCGGCGATAGGGATGATGTTGAAGGCTCCCATCAGGACCCCTAAAGCGTAAGCGTACCGCACATGCAGCGCCAGGAAGAGGACGGTGCTGGACAAACCGAGCACCAGCATCAGCGAGGCCTGACCGAGCAGCCACTTGCCCATGCGTATCTCCGCGCGCGCCAAAGTCACATCCAGTCGCTGGCGCATATCGACGGGGAAGAAGCTCAGAACCCACTGATAGGCCGCCTCGCCTTCGAGCATGAAATAAACGGTAAGAATGATGGCGGTAATGATGTCGAAGAGCTTGCTAGCCCAGTTGCGTATCGACAAAAGCAGGTATGTGGCGAAGTTGGCGGCAAAATCCTGCAATTTGTCATTGAGCGCGGCCACGTCGACATGTTGCAGAAAGGGGATGCGGCGTATGCGTAAGAGGACTTGGGGGCCGCGTGTCGGAAGCTCGTTAACGAATTCGCGGATGTCGCGCACAACCGGCGGAAAAGCGAAGATGAAAAAGAGAGCTGCCAAGCTGACGACAGCGAGAAAAAGAATGAGGATTGCAACACCGCGACCTGGCTGCCACTTGCCGATGCGCAGCTTCATAATTCCGCGAACGACGGGCAACAGCACAACTGCGAAGAGCGCGCTGACGTAGAGTAACACCAAGACGTTGCGCACCACCCATGCCAGGTAGAGACCGATGGCAAGCGCGAAGGTGAAGACAATATCGCTGCGCAGGGACCGCTGTCGCTTCACTGTCCCGTTCGTTGCTCGAACAGCGATCGGGGAATCGGTCATGCCAGAGTGTTTTCCTTTAAGAAAGCGCTGACCGCCGCCAGGATCTGCTGCGACGTTTCGTCGGGCGTAAGCTGTGCGGTCTGTATTACCAGATGCGCATTTCTGTAATGGGGAAGGCGGTCCTCGAACCGGCTCCGCAGGCGCTCGCGGTCATTCAGCACGGGACGAAGTGCGGCTCCGGGTTGCTGCTCGCAGCGCGAAATCATGATCTCCAGCGTAGCTTCAAGAAAAACGATGCACGTTTCGGGGCTATTGAGGAGAGCTTCGCGGGTAGCTGCCGTCTCAACCGCTCCACCACCTAGAGCGAGCACCAGATGATGTTCGCTGAGAAGATCCCTGATGACTTCACTTTCAAGCTGGCGGAAGGACGCTTCTCCCTGCTGGGCAAAAATTTCCGCTATCGTCGCCCTAACTCGCGTCTCGAGCACGGTGTCTGTGTCCAAAAATCGCCACCGCAACTGCTGCGCGAGAAGTGCGCCGACGGTCGACTTGCCGGCTCCCATAAATCCCACGAGCACAATACGCGAGATGCAGGCTGGCAATTGTGGATTTGTCTTCATGCGTTCTCTGCATTATAAGAACGCTTTACACCGCGGGCTATGACCGTTTGTCTGAAGGTACAGGAGCCTTGTGGTTCGTCTCGCTGCGAATCGCGTTCTGGATGTTATTCCAGACCCCGGGACTCGGGTCATGAATAGGGAGCAGCAGCTTGGCCTGCGATGCGATGTATTCGAGATCACGCACAAGAGCGGCACAATTTTCGCAGCCGAGAACATGCTCGTCAGCGCTGACGTTCGCGCCAGATTCAAACAGCTCCGGCAGTCTTTCCTGAAATTCCACGCAATTCATTGATTTCCCAGTTTGCCTGTCGCGAGCGCCGCTCATGCAATCGACTCCTCTTTCCGCTGTCCGGAACGCAGGAGGTCACGAAGCTTCATGCGCGCTTTATGTAGTTGCGATTTGCTATTGCCGATGGAACAGCTGAGCATGTCGGCAATTTCATTGTGTTCGTAGCCTTCCACGTCGTGCAGCACGAAAACGAGCCGATAGCCGGGAGGCAAGTTTTCAACCGCGCGCTCAAGGGCGACGCGGTCAATCGAGCCGGAAAGCACCAGATCGCGCTCGCCGATATCTTTGCGAGGGCCGTCGTCCTGCGAAGGTTCCAGCGTTTCCTCAAGAGATACCTGCGGAAGTCCTTTCTTGCGCAGGTGCATGAGCACAACGTTTACTGCCAGACGATGCAACCAGGTAGAAAAGGCTGAATCACCACGAAACGTGCCAATTTTACGATAGAGCTGGAGAAATGCTTCCTGCGTCAGGTCTTCGGCTTCAGCCACGTTACCGAGCATGCGAAGGCAAAGAGAGTACACCCTCCGTTTGTGGAGAGAATAGAGAATCTCGAAGGATGCCGCGTCGCCCTGCTGCGCTTTGGCGATCGCCTCCGCCTCTCCGGCAATCGGGGGATTTCGGCGCATGTGCTGCACTAATTTTGGTTGGGACGGTTCTACACTCATCCGCACTTCACCTGTCTTGAAAATTCCACGCTTTGCGTCTCCCGTCAATCCACGGCTCAACTTTGTTTGTACGGCAACGGTCATAAGGGGTATCAGCCAACTGTCTTTGCGAGTTGTTTATGGGAAGGCAGTTCAGCGCAAATGGTTGCCAATCCGAAGGTTGGCGGACTTTGGTCAGGAGCCGATGTAGCGCGCATAGAGACTGCGGGCCTGGGTAACATCCGTTGTCCCCTGAATGAGCGCTCGCCCGTCGGCAAACAGTGTGATGACGTAGTCGCCGCGCGTGAAGCGGAGCAGGAGGTTGTTCGATCGTACCTCGCCGTGAGGCTTAAGCTTCGTTTCCATCTCAGCAAAATCAACTGGCCGATAGTGCTCGTGGATTTGCACCGAATTGCGCCCGCAGAGCGTAATGTGAGGACGGCCTTCGCCCCGCAGATGAGCGAAATTACGCTGTTGGCAAACTTCGCAATCGGAGCGGAAACGCGATGTGCTGACCTCGGATCGCTCGTTTGTCCATAAATCGAAGGACAGAAGACTGCGGCGCAGTTTCGTTGTCGCGCCGGTGAGCAGCTTAAACGCTTCCGTTACTTGAATCGAAGCTGCGAGGTTCACCGCGGAGTTCAGGATGCCCGCCGTGTCGCAGGTTTCAACTATACCGCCGGGCGGCTTAGGGAAGATGCAGGCGAGACAGGCCGTTTCGCCGGGCAGAATGTTCATGGTGACAGCGTAAGAGCCGATGGCGGCGGCGTAGATCCACGGCTTGCCCTGCTCGATTGCGTAATCGTTCACCAGGTAGCGTGTCTCGAAATTGTCCGTAGCGTCGAGAATCAGGTCAGCGCCGCGCATCAGTTCGTGGATATTCGCCGGAACCAGGTCGGCGATCTGGGCGTGTACGTTGATTTCACTGTTGAGCAGGGCGATTTTCCTACGGGCGGCTTCCGCTTTGGGCAGGGCAAGCGTGGCGTCCTGCTCATCGAAGAGGACCTGGCGCTGCAGATTGCTTGCCTCGACGTAGTCGCGGTCAATGATCGTGAGTGTGCCTACCCCGGCGCGCGCCAGAAGGCCGGCCGTGGCGGCGCCGGTGGCTCCGCAGCCTACAATCGCAATGTGAGCCGCCTCCAGCTTGTGTTGTCCCTCGACGCCTATTCCGGGAAACAATATCTGACGAGAGTATCTCTCTGTTAACTGCAAATTCTGCATCTGCTTGTATCTTCTATTCCTGATTAGTATAGAGAATTGATGGAGCCTTCAGCGGACATGGGAGGGTTCTTGAAGTGAGCGGGTCTGCATCTCATTCTTTCGTGGATTTAGAGGGGCTGATTGGATTTTCGCTGCAAATCCTCGACGAGCATCTATCGAAAAGCGCTGCGCTGGTTCAGCCTCATGGTGTTGGCAGGTCTTCAGCTCTTCGCTTCCCGGAGCCTTTGTCAAAGTGCTCAACAGCCGCCTTTGACGGCAAGGGATGCGGCGCAGCGCGATATTACGCTGCGCAGCTGGGCGGGTTTGCAGGTGGAAGCGGTTCAGTTTAAAGGCATTCCTCCTGAAAGGCTGGCCCCGCTGCCGGAGAGTTTAGCGTTGCAACCGCATCAGCCGCTCGATCCGCTGAAGGTGCGGGATAGCCTGCGCCGTCTCTATGAAACGGGCCTCTACAAGACCATTGTGGTCGAGGGGCTGCGTCATGGTGATGCCGTCACCATCATCTTCAGCGGTGTGCCGAACCTGTTTATTGGGCGCATAACGGTAAACGGAATCAATAATGAGCGGCTTTCCGGCGTGCTGGAGCGCTCGACCCGCATGAATGCCGGAACGGTCTTTAACGATGCCAAATTCCTGCAGGCGCAGAAGCTTCTTCAGGAGACGCTCGAAGAAAACGGCTTTTACCAATCGAAAATTTTTGCCAGCACAGCGGTTGACTCGGCAAATTCACAGGTGAATATCGTTTTCGAGATTGTCCAAGGCAAACAGGCGCGCGTAGGTGCTGTGGCGGTACAAGGTGACAGCGGAATGACGATCGACAGCTTCCGCAAAAAAGGCAAGCTGAAGGAAGACTCGAAGGTGTCGCGCGATACCGTGAGCAACGCGCTGTCGCGCCTGCGGAAAAACTACCAGAAACAAAACCGGCTGGAAGCGTCCCTCAAACTGGATTCGCACACCTACCAGCCGCCGGTGAATCACCTGGACTATGGATTTTCGGCAGATCGTGGCCCCCTCGTCGTGGTACTCGTTGAGGGCGCTTCACTCAGCAAGGGAAAGATTAGGAACCTGGTGCCCGTCTACGAGGAGGGCGCGGTAGACGAAGACCTGCTGAATGAAGGCGACCGGCGCATCCGCGACTATTATCAGCGGGCGGGTTACTTCAATGTAAAAGTGACGCACGACGAGCAGCTGAAAGACAAGCAGCATTCCATCATTACGTTTACTGTTTCGCTCGGAATGAAGCATGAAGTGGCTTCGGTGACGGTCAACGGAAACAAGTATTTTGGCACCGATACAATCCTGCCGCGGTTGAGTGTTGTGAAGTCGAGCATTGTGAATCGCCACGGCATGTACAGCCAGGCACTGGCGCAGGCCGATGTGAACGCGATCACGGCTCTGTACCAGAGCAACGGCTTCAGCAATGTAAAAGTAACGCCGGAAGTGAAAGACGCTGACGTAAACACGAAAGGGAAGAAAACAAAAGACGCTCAACTGAGCGTGAACTACACGATCGATGAAGGCGCGCAGCAGCGTATCGGGGCATACGTCATCAATGGGGCGAGCAAGGTTCAGCTCTCCGATTTAACGCCGCTGCTCAACACCCAGTCAGGCCAGCCGTACTCATCGCTCAATATCACGCAGGATCGTGATTCGATCCTGACCTTTTACCTTAGCCACGGTTTTGACAATGCGCAGATTAACCTGCTGCAGCGGCCATCGCCGAAGGACCCGAACCTGATCGATGTGACCATGAACGTGACGGAGGGTGACCAGTTTTTCGTCAATCGCGTGCTGATCTCCGGTCTGCACTACACGCGGCCCAGCACCGTGGAAGACCGTGTGCTGATTCATCCGGGCGATCCTTTGAACCAGACGGCTCTGTTGGAGACACAGCGCAAACTCTACGATCTGACGCTCTTCAATCAGGTCAATACAGCGGTACAGAACCCGTTAGGTGATGAACTGCGCAAGAACGTGCTGCTGCAGTTCACCGAGGCGCGTCGCTGGGATATCAGCTATGGATTCGGTTTCCAGGCACAGACAGGCAATCCCCAAAGCAATTGCGCCAATCTCACGCCGCAACAGCTCATTCAGCTCGGCATCAATCCATCCACCTACACGTGCAGTCCGAATGGAAAAACGGGCGTGAGTCCCGCGGTACTCTTCAATATTTCCCGCATCAATATACGCGGCACGGACAAGTCCGTCTCGCTCAACACAACGCTTGGCACGCTCGAACAGCGCATATTGATGAGTTTTTCCAATCCGCATTTTCTGGACAAGCCTAAATTGAACCTTATTCTCACCGGCGGCTACACGAATGCGCAGGACGTGACGACCTATGCTTCTTCCCGGCTGGAGGGAACGATCCGATTGACCGATCGCGTCAACAAGCCGAATACGCTGATCTACTCATTTGGCTATCGTCGCGTGAAAGTAGACCCGAACAGCGTGCAGGTGGCTCCGGACGAGATTCCGCTGGTCTCAGAGCCGGTGCGTGTTGGTGGACCGGGAATTACGTGGATTCGTGACACTCGCGTGCCGACTCCTCTCGATGCAACCAGCGGAACCTTCACTACGGTCATAGAGAACTGGGCGGATTCGCATTTTGCCTCGCAGGCTGACTTCAACCGCATCGATGGGACCAATTCGAGCTACTACAAGTTCGGCAAGCTGAATACGTGGGTTGTGGCGCGCAACACTCGTATCGCCGCAGAGCACTCGTATGGCGGATCGGACTACAATCTGGTTCCGCTTCCGGAGCGTCTCTACGCTGGCGGCGCTCAGTCGCATCGCGGCTTCGGGATTAACGCTGCCGGGCCGCGCGATTCGCTGACGGGGTTCCCCATTGGCGGCACTGGGGCGTTTATCAACAACACAGAACTGCGCATGCCGAATCCGATGCTCCCATATGTCGGCAACAGTCTGGGCTTTGTTTTGTTCGAGGACATGGGTAACGTCTTTGAGTACGCCAGAGATATCTGGCCCAGCTTTACTCGCTTCCGGCAACCGAATCGAGATGGCTGCAGGAACTTAAATGAACAAGAGCAGTCCGTGCCGCATCCAGGGTCTCCCATCAGCGCGGCGGGATTGTGCAGCTTCAATTATTTCTCGCATGCAGTCGGCATCGGCCTGCGCTATCACACTCCCGTTGGGCCCATCCGTCTGGATTTCAGCTACAACCTGAATCCGCCGATCTATCCTGTCATCATTGATTATTCCAGCACGCCGACGAACCCGATTCCGGCCCATGTCGGCGAGGCCGGGCACTTCAATTTCTTTTTCAGCATCGGGCAGGCATTCTGATGATAAGAGGCAGGCACAGCAGAGGATCCGGATTGCTCGCCGCACTTCTGTTCTGCCTGTGCGCCAATGGCCATGCTCAGTCGTCTCCGACCTCAGACGCTCGGCCGCAAGCACAGCCAGCGAGCCAGACACCGATCATCCTGGATCGTGTGATCGCGATTGTGAATGGAGATGTGCTGCTTGAGAGCGATGTGCGCGAAGAAATGCGCGTTGCTGTGCTTCAGCCCCTCAGCGTCCCCCCCGGTCAAAATACTGAAGTGAATGCCGCGCAACGGCTGATCAGGCGCGCGCTGATTCTGGAGCAGATGAGAGCGCAGCAGCAGATCGACTACAGGGTCAGTGACGACGAGGTGAAGAAGAGCCTTGCAGAATTGCGCGCGCAGATTCCCATCTGCCGGCAGATACATTGCTCCACTGAAGAGGGTTGGAACGAATTCCTTAAGTCCAACGGCATCACCGAGCAGGAGGCTGAGGAGCGGTGGCGACAGCGACTGGAGATTCTAAAGTTCATCAACATCCGGTTCGGGACGGGCATTCGTATTTCCCGGCAGGACATTCAGAAGTACTACCAGGCAACCGTGGTGCCTGCCTTTGAGAAGATGAAGGAGAAACCGCCTACGCTTGAGAGCGTAACGCCCCGCATCCAGGAAATATTGCTGCAACAGCAGGTAAACTCCCTGCTGCGTGATTGGCTGCAGAGCCTGCGCCAACAAGGGAGCGTGCAGATTCTGGATCCGGCCTATGGGCAGAGCAGCAACGCGGACGAGGATGAGGGAGGCGGAGCGTGAGTACACAGACTTCAAATGTTCCGGTCGCCGCGCCTCCACCCGCGCGAAAGCGAAGAATCGGCCTGTATATTCTCGCGGGGGTTGTCGTTGTCATCCTGCTCGCGGTTGCCGGAATTGCCTGGTATGCCTCGACTCCGGATTTTGCAAATCGGGTCCGCCTGAAACTCATTGCCACGCTGGAGCAGGCGACTGGTGGACGCGTGGAGCTTGACGCGTTTCATTGGACTTTGCGAAACCTTGCATTTGAAGCGGATGGACTGACGATTCACGGCCTGGAAGCAGCCAACGAAGTTCCGTATGCGCACGTGGATCGTATTTACGTCCGCGTGAAGATTCTTTCCTTCATCCATCCGAAGATCGACCTGAATTATCTGGAAGCCGATCGTCCTGTTTTTCATCTCATCATTTATCCGGACGGGTCCACGAATCAGCCCACGCCCAAGACCCAGACCAGCAACAAGTCTGTGAAGGATACGATCTTCGATCTCAAGGTCGGCAGGACAGAGATCAAGAATGGCGTTGCTCTCATCAATCAACGGGCGTTGCCGTTTGATCTTGCCGCAAACGATCTTGGCGTTGTCGTCACCTACTCGGCTCCACAGGATCACTACCTCGCGACGCTGCATGCTGCAGACGTCACCGCGCAGAGAGGGAAATACTCTCCCGTTCCATCCAGGCTGGATGTTTCGGCTGATATCGGCCGCAACACACTGAACGTGTCACAGCTACAGTTGCAAACTGGCGACTCGCTGTTGAAAGCAACTGCTACTCTTCAGGACTTCGCCAATCCTCACTGGACTCTGACGGCCCAGGGGAAGGTGGACGTCAGGGAAGTGATGGCGCTTGCACCTGTGGACGGGGTGGATCGCGGCATGGTCGATGTTGATCTGAAAGGGCAGGGCACACAGACGCAACTTGTACTCGATGGACGAGCCAAGGTTGCCGACGCGGCCTACCACGTCAATGACGTCCATATTACTGGAGTAGATGTTGACACAGCGCTCCATGCAACAGAAGACGACCTCGTCTTCAGCGGTGTTCGTGCAAGGATCAGACGCGGCGGGAGCGTCGATGCCGAGATGCGCGTCGCGCACTGGCTGGGCACAATGTTTGCGAAGCCCGGCACACCGCCCACCGAGACGGTGATGCGCGGAACGATTCGCGCAAAGCTGCACGGAATAACGCTGCGCACGACAATGGCTTTCGTTGCTTCCAAAGAATATAACGAGCTTGGTTTCGATACTGTTACCTCTGGAGATGGCAGTGTCGACTGGACTGGTGATGCGTCAGACCTGACAGCGAAAGCGAATGTGACGTTTGTGCCATCGGCGCAGACGCCCGACGGTGAAGTTCCCATGACGGGCACGCTGGAAGGAACATATTTCCAGAGAAATGGCACCGTGCAGATCGAGCACTTGCAGGCGCAGACGCCCGCGACGCAATTCCAGGTCTCGGGTGGATTGGGTGTTTACCCCATCAGCCGTCCATCTACCTTGCAGGTGAACGTGGAGACGACGAACCTTGGCGAATTCGATCAGGCGCTCTCGGCTTTTGGCGTATCCGCAGGAGGCAAGAAGGGCGTGCAGGCTTTACCGCTGCGCTTGCAGGGGCAGGCGCAGTTCCAGGGAGTCGTCTCGGGAAATCTCTCGAATCCCGATGCGAAAGGACACCTCACGGCAAGCAATTTCGATCTGCTGTTGCCGGCTGGGACTACGCAGCCGGCCCCTGCGGTTGCGCCAGCAAACGCTCCCGCACAGCCCGAGGTTTCTCCTGCTCCCGTTTCATCGCCGTCTCCGGCGACCGCTCCTGCTCCCGAGCGCACGATCCACTGGGATGCGCTGCAGGCAGATGCCGAGTATTCAAATCAACTGATTGCCGTGCAGCAGGTGACGCTGACGCGCGGCAAGACCACAATTCATGCGTCAGGCCAGTTACACGCGCACAGCATCTCACCGCGCCGCTACGCTTTCGACGATCAGTCGGCGATCAACGCAGACATTAAGGTGCAGGACGCGGCGCTCGATGAAGTGCTGGCCATTGCGGGACAGAATCTTCCTGTGACCGGTACCTTCAACCTGAATGCGCACGCTGGCGGCGAGATCGAAAATCTGAATGGAGGCGGTCACCTCTCTATTCAGGGTGGAGACGCATACGGCGAGCACTATCGCAGTCTCAATGCGGATCTTAAGTTTGCCGGAGAAGAAATCGGCGTATCGAAACTCGTACTGTTACAAAATGGCGCGCAGCTTACGGGAAGCGGCGGCTTCGGAATTCGCACAAAACAATTTCACTTCCAGGCCGAAGGTAAAGACTTCGATCTGAGCCACACGGAACATTTCAAGAACGCGAAATATCCGGTTAGTGGTGTGCTGGTCTTTTCGGCGGACGGTTCCGGCACGATCGCATCACCGACGATTCACGCGAATGCGCACATCACAAAAATCGTCGTCGGCAATGAAAAGAACGGCTCCATCGATGTGGAGGCGCATACCGATCACGGTAATCTTCTGTATACGGCAAATGGACGCCTGGCCTCCGCGGCGCTGCAGGTGACCGGACAAACGGCGATCTCAGGTGACTACGTATCACAGGCACACGCCACACTTTCGAATCTCGATGTCGATCCCTTCATGGAGATGTTCCATGTTGAGGGTGTCACGTGGCACTCGTCCATTGCCGGAGATCTGACGGTCTCGGGGCCCTTGCGCCAGTTGCGTCAGTTGCAGGGAGACGCGCAGATCAGTCAGTTGTCGCTGTCAATTGCCGGACGTCCGCTTAAGAGTGAAGGACCGCTGCATGCCCAGCTGAACAATGGTATCCTCCGTCTCGATCCGCTGCACATGATCGGTGAAAACACGGATTTCCACGCTCAGGGACGGATGGGTCTCTTTCGGGAGAATCATCTGATCAATGTCGATGCGCAGGGTTCCGTCAATATGAAACTTCTGCAGACGATCAACCCGAACGTGACTTCGTCTGGCCAGGTCACCTTCAACATGAATGCGGCGGGCACTCTCGACCGCCCGGACCTGACAGGCCAGGTGAAGCTGACGAACGTTGCTATGAGTTTCGAAGACTTCCCCAACGGCATGAGCCAGTTGAACGGGACCTTGGAATTCGATCAGGACCGTTTGCAGGTGAAGAGTCTGACGGGAACAACCGGCGGCGGTCAGGTGAGCGTTACCGGATACGTCACCTACCAACAGGGCATTTACTGCGATGTGACCGCGACTGGCACAGGTATCCGCATTCGCTATCCAACCGGCATCAGTTCGATGGTGAATACGAAACTGCGATTGCAGGGCACGCAGGACAGCCTCGTCCTGGGCGGAAGTGTTCTCCTCACACGTTTCACCATCAGCCCCAATCTGGACTTCGCCAGCTTTGCGGGGCCGTCGAGCAACATCGCGCCGCCTCCCGACCCGAATGCCTTTTCCAATCGCGTTCGACTGGACATTCACGTCATGTCCTCGCCCGATCTTGATTTCCAGAACTCCTTTGCGAAGCTGGCGGGCGATGTCGACCTGCGCGTACGTGGCACTGTCGCGCAGCCTACCGTACTGGGGCACATCAATGTCACAGAAGGAAGCGCGACTTTCGCCGGGACAAAATACCAGTTGCAGCACGGCGATATTTACTTCAGCAATCCAGTGCGCATCGAGCCGGTCATTGACCTCGATGCAACGGCCCACGTCGAAGACTACGACATCACCATCGGATTGCACGGTACGCCGAGCAATCTGTCACCGACGTTTCGCTCCGAGCCGCCTCTGTCTCAGCAGGACATCTTCTCTCTGCTCGCCATGGGGCGCACGCAGGAAGAACAGCAGATCTACACCGTGCAGTCGCAGCAGGCCGGCGTGAATACGGCGGCTGATGCTTTGCTGGGCGGCGCTCTCAATGCCACCCTCAGCAACCGTATTCAGAAGCTCTTCGGTGGCGGAAGCGTGAAGATCGATCCCACCTGGGTAGGCTCCATCGGCAACTCGACCGCGCGCATCACCGTGGCGCAGCAGGTATCAAAGAACGCTACGCTCACTTACGCAACAAATATCAACTCTACGGCGCAGCAGTTGATTCAAGCCGAAGTCAATATGACTCCGACGATTTCCGTACTTGCTGTGCGCGATGAATCAGGCGTATTCAGCCTGATGTTCAAAGTGCATCGACGCTATCGATAGTTTTGAAATTATTTCAATTGGCTGCGCATCTATTACAGGTAGAATGTGTTCGAAATAATAGACGTTGCACTGGATACGGTGTAGTTGAGTTGTGGTAACGCCGGAAACCTGCAGCGACCGGGGAGAGCACGACATGAGAAATGTACTACGTGGTCTTGTTCCTGCTGTGGCAGCGGTTTTGCTGACTATTTCACCTTCTGCTGTGGCGCCTCGCTCCATGGCAGCTGTAGCACAAAGCGCAGACGCGGGACTCGACAATCAGATTCTGGCGGATGTCCAGAATAAAGCTCTGAACAAATCGCAGTATAAGGATGTGAAGGCAACTGTTCAGAATGGGATCGTCAATTTGACTGGAACGGTTGATGTTTACAGTCAGAAAGAGGACCTCGACAAGCGCGTCCATCGCATCAAGAACATCAAGGGTGTTGAGAACGAAGTTGAAGTTGCGGGCCCGGAAATTCCGGACGCGCAACTACAGGACAAGCTGATCAAGGCGATTCAGTATGACCGCGTGGGATATTCGAGCGGCAGCCTGCGCATTCAAGATGTCACTCCGTTTAATGCAATTGGCGTCAGGGTTCAGAATGGTGTTGTAACACTTGGTGGGCATGCGTACGGTCCGGTCGATGCCGATTCGGCGGTTGCAGTTGCGTCCAACATGAAGGGCGTCAAGGATGTGATCAACGAGATCCAGGTCGATCCGGTATCACCGAATGATGATCGTATTCGCATAGCGGTGTACCGTGCCGTCTATGGCTTTCCCAGCCTGAACAAGTACGCCATCGATCCCGGCAAGCCGATCCGCATCTCTGTGCAGAACGGTAACGTCACGCTCTACGGCGTCGTGATCAATCAAGGCGACAAGGATGCTGCCGGAATTCGCGCGAACTCTGTGCCTGGAGTCTTTAAGGTAACGAACAATCTCCAGGTGGCGGGAGCGCCGGAAAAGCAATAGCCTTCAACTCACCCATTACACGGCCTTGCAGCTTTGCAAGGCCGTTTTCCTTGCGCAAATGGTTCGTGGCATACACTGAATAGAAGGAGAATCAGGGAGGAAATGGCATTGCTGCGCAGCATCGGTACCACGCTGGAAATGATCAAGTGGGAGCACTCGATCTTCGCCCTGCCCTTTGCGCTGACGGGTGCAATGCTGGCCGCGCACGGCTGGCCGCGGCCACTGCAACTGCTCTGGATCGTGATATGCATGGTCACCGCGCGGTCGGCAGCTATGGCCTTCAACCGCTTGGCTGACGCCGATCTCGACGCTGCGAATCCACGCACTTCGAACCGCGCGATACCATCGGGACTGCTCACTCGCGGCTTTGTGGCGGCATTTACAGTTTTCATGGCTGTGATGTTCGTGCTGGCTGCGGCGCAACTGAATCGCCTTACCTTGTGGCTCTCTCCTGTAGCCCTCGCGATCCTGTTGCTCTATTCCTATACAAAGCGCTTCACGCGCTGGTCGCATCTCTTTCTCGGGCTCTCGCTGGGAGTTGCACCCGCTGCCGCGTGGATTGCGATCCGGGGTTCACTGGATCCACGCATTCTGGTCCTTACGGCTGCAGTGCTCTTCTGGGTTGCAGGCTTTGATGTGCTTTACGCCTGCCAGGACGCGGAGCACGACCGCAGGCACGGGCTTAACAGCGTTCCCGCTGCGATTGGAATCGGAGGAGCCTTCTGGATGGCTCGAACGATGCACGCTGTGATGCTCGCATTCCTTTTGTGGCTTGTGCACCTCTTTGCTCTCGGCACGCTGGGAGTCGTGGGAATAGTGGTGGTTGCCGCTCTCCTGCTGTACGAGCACCTGATCGTGTCGCCGACAGATATGCGTCGGTTGAATGCTGCATTCTTCACGATGAACGGTGTCATTTCAGTAGTGTTTTTTGTCTTCGTCGCGGCAGCCCTGCTCCTAAGCCGATAAAAAAGGCCCCGCCGTAGCGGGGCCGATTGTGGGTACGGTGGACTAAGCCGGCTTGCGGTGCTGGTCGATCTTCTCGTTGACGCGCTCCTTCATATCCTGCACCTTGTTTGCAAGGCGCTCGCGCGTCTCGGTGGTGTTTCGCTCGGCTTCGCGGCGCTGTTCTTCGGCATTGTCGTGAGCAACCTCTTTCGCGTTGCCCCACGTTTCTTTCGCCGCGCCCTTCAACTGGTCAGCCAGGCCTTCGTTTGCAAGACGCTGATTGCCAACCGTCTCCCCTACTTTTTCCTTCACCTTGCCGGTCGCTTGATCGACCTTGCCGCTTACCTGGTCTTTATTCATGGCATTGACTCCTATAGCTTGGGCCGCACACAGCGAGAGCCTGAGACCCAAGTTGTTGTGTACTGCGCTTGCGTTATACGACGGGACGCCTGCCGGAAATGAGCTGGATCAACAGTACGATCAGCGCCAGAACCAGCAGAATATGGATGTACCATCCGATCGCATGAAAACTCACAAGACCCACCAGCCACAAAACCAACAGGATTACGAAAATCGTCCAAAGCATTTGTGTAGTCTCCTTTGTCTTTGTCATGCAGCCCGAAACTGCCTACGGTGTGATATGGTGCGCATGATGCCCGTTTGGGTTGCCGGGAGATGAGAAACCTTTGGAGGGATGTCCGCGGAAATGCAAGTAGCGATTCAAGGTGAACTCGGATCCTTCAGCCATGAAGCAGCCGGGAAAGTCTTTTCTGAGGCAACCATTTTGCCGTGCACTCTTTCAGCCGATGTCTTTCGCGCTTTATCTCAGAAGGAAGTGGATGCGGCTGTCATCCCAATTGAAAACAGCCTCGCCGGCTCTGTAGTCGAGCACTACGACCTTTTGCTGGACAATGACGTCGCCATCGAAAGTGAAAGTCTTTTGCGCATCCGTCACAATCTGATCGTGGTTCCCGGCTCCAGTCTCGAAAGCGTCCAGAGCGTTTATTCGCATCCGGTTGCTCTCGCGCAGTGCCGCAGATTCTTTGCGCAACATCCTGAGGTCGAAGCCATTCCCTTTTACGACACGGCCGGAAGCGTAAAGCAGCTTATGGAGCTTCGCGATCGCAGCACAGCAGCCATCGCAAGCGCCCGCGCCGCCGAATGCTACGGTGGAGAGATCCTTGCTGCCGACATCGAAGACAACGCCGAGAATTACACCCGCTTTTTTGTCATCCGGCGACGGGATGACGTATTGCGCAACCCCAATGCAGACAAGGTGAGCCTGGCCTTTACCGTCGAAAACAGGCCGGGAACGCTGGTAGCGGCTCTCGAAGTATTCGCCAGCCAGGGTACGAACCTGACCAAGATCGAATCGCGTCCTGTGCAGGGAAAGCCGTGGCAATACGTCTTCTATGTCGACTATCAGCTTTCTACTCAGATCCGCGCAGACATCGCCTTTGACCTGCTGCGCCAACACTGTTCCATGGTGAAGGAATTGGGCCGATACCAGGCTGCAGAGCGTGCGGATTAGCACCGGCAGACACCGTCAACTTGTGCCCGTCCTGGTCGATGAAAGAATTGTGAGGAACCGATGAATGTCCGGGCTGCGTATCTGCATCCAAAAAAGAAAAAAGTGTCATGAGGAATAGGCTATATAGGCCGCGTTAGCATTAAGTCCAAGTCCATCAGCTATTTATGCTATCTGATGGCGATTTGCGACTTTTCAGCGCAATTGGAATCAAATAGTTACAGATTAATTCAATTCAGATCATATAATCTGATAAGAAGGCACTCATGGCTAGCGACTTTCTCAGCATTATTCATCCCAGCGATCCCAAAGAGCGCGAAAATCGACCGGAAGGCCGGGTCCTGCCCGTCCTGCCTGTACGTGACACGGTTCTGTTTCCGCATGCGGTTCTTCCGCTCACTGTCGGACGCGAAAGCTCCATCCAACTTATTCAGTCGCTCGGCGAGGAAAAGACCATAGTCGTTGTCGCACAGCGCGACGCGCACCTTGATACTCCAAAACCGGCAGATCTGCACGCCTACGGCACTTTGGCGACGGTTCACAAGGTTGTGAAGATGCCCAACCAGAGCCTCTTTGTCTTTACCGAAGGCACGGAGCGCGTCAAACTGGGCGAGTTCACGCAGGAAGAGCCCTTCATGATGGCCAACGTCGAGGCCGTGGCAGAGACGGGTCTGCAGAAAGGGCCCGAACTCGAAGCTCTGCAACGGAACATTCTTTCGCAGTTCCAGCAGATCGTATCGGCCTCTCCCACGCTCTCTGACGAACTCTCCACCATCGCCAGTCAGATGGAAGATCCGGCACGGCTCAGTGATTTTGTTGCCTCGAACCTGCCTTTCCTGGCGACGGTAGACCGGCAGGAACTGCTGGAGACCCCGGATGTGATGGTCCGGCTGGAACGCTTGAACAAGCACCTCGTGAAGGAGATCGAGGTCCAGCAGCTTCGCAACAAGATTCAATCCGAAGTGCAGGATCAGGTGCAGCAATCGCAGCGCGATTACTACCTGCGCGAGCAGCTGAAGGCAATCCAGAAGGAGCTCGGCGAGCAGGACGAGAGCCAAAAGGATATCGAAGAGCTGCGCAAGAAGATCGAAGATGCCGGTATGCCGGAAGAGACGCTGAAAGAGGCGTTAAAAGAGCTGACCCGGCTCTCGCGCATGTCTCCAATGGCTGCCGACTACTCACTGACACGCAATTACATCGAGTGGCTGGCTGTGTTGCCGTGGGCGAAGTCTTCCGGTACGGAAGTCGACATTCCCAGGGCGAAAGAGATCCTCGACGAGGATCACTACGACCTCAAGAAGGTCAAGGAGCGCATCCTCGATTACCTTGCCGTGCGTCGTCTCAAGCCGGATATGAAAGGCCCGATTCTTTGCTTCGTCGGACCTCCGGGCGTCGGCAAAACTTCGCTGGGCCGCAGTGTGGCACGCGCCTTGGGACGGAAGTTCCAGCGTATCTCGCTCGGCGGCATGCACGATGAAGCCGAGCTGCGCGGACACCGCCGCACCTACATCGGAGCGCTGCCGGGGCAAATCATTCAGAACCTGCGCCGCGCCGGCACCAACGACCCGGTCTTCATGCTGGATGAGATCGATAAGCTGGGTCGCGACTTCCGTGGCGACCCGGCGTCAGCTCTGCTTGAGGTGCTTGATCCGGAGCAGAACAACACGTTCCGGGACAACTACCTCGATCAGCCGTTCGACTTGTCGAAGGTGCTGTTCATTTGCACGGCGAACATGCTGGACACGATGCCTGCTCCGTTGCTCGATCGCATGGAGATCATCGATCTGCAGGGTTACACCGAGGAAGAGAAGCGGCACATCGCGTTCCGTTATCTCGTTCCGCGTCAGATCAAGGAAAACGGCATCAAGGCCGAGGACATTGAATTTCCGGATGAAGCCATCTCCTACATCGTGCGCCACTACACGCGCGAAGCGGGTGTGCGTAAGCTCGAACAGTTGATCGGCACGGTCTGCCGCAAGCAGGCGCGCCGCATCGCGGAGGGCAAGTCGGAAAAGCTCGTCGTTTCGAAGGAGATCATTCACGAGTTCCTTGGCGGTATCAAGGTCCGTGTCGATACGGAGATCGCGGAACGCACCAAGCGCTCAGGCGTAGCTGTTGGTCTGGCCTGGACACCGGCAGGTGGCGACGTGCTCTTCATCGAGGCAAATAAGATGAAGGGCAAGGGTGGATTCACCATGACCGGTCAAATCGGCGAAGTCATGCAGGAATCCATGCAGGCGGCATTAACGTGGGTTCGATCCAACGCGAAGTCCATCGGTCTCGAAGAAGACTTCATGAAGGACATCGACCTGCACATCCACGTCCCGGCGGGAGCCATTCCGAAGGATGGTCCTTCCGCAGGCGTGACCATGGCAACGGCGCTCATCTCGCTGCTGACCGATACGCCGGTTCATCCGCTCACTGCGATGACCGGTGAAATCACGCTCAGTGGAAACGTGCTGCCGGTCGGCGGCATCAAGGAGAAATTCCTTGCCGCGAAACGTGCCGGCGTGAAACAGGTCATTCTCCCGGCAGAGAACCGGCTGAACGTTGAGGAAGACTTGATGCCCGAGCAGACGGAAGGCGTGGCCATCCATTACGCGAGCCAAATTGTGGATGTCCTCAATGTGGCCCTGCCGAAGTCCAAGGAAGAGGAAAAGAAGGACGAAGAGGTAAGGGAAGAAGTCCTGCAGCACGCCAACGCCTAAGCAATTGCAGCAGGCGATATATTAATGGATTAACAAATTATCTTGATGAAATTCATTCGGCGATATACAACTGGGCGAGAGTTGATCACGCGCTAGTTTGTAAGTTTCTATTGCTGCAGATGACGAGTCAAAACGCGGGCGTGCAAGTGGCGAAGTTTTTCTCAGAGAATTGGGGGAATCTAGCCTCCGTTATTGGTCTCGTACTATCTGGCGTTGCGGCCTTGTTTTCTCGCCAGGCTTCAAATAGGGCTCGTTCGGCAGGTGAAGCCGTGCGTAGTTTCATGCTGTCACGCAGCTTAGAGGACGAGATAAAAGAGGGATATAGAAGGGCAAATCAGCTATTAGATATGGTCCGTCTTGGGAAGTTTGAAGTGGCTCTCAGCAAATGTGACGAACTACTCGACATGCCTACCAAACTGAAGGCGAGATGGAACGACGCCTTATCCGTGGATTCAAAGAACAACTGGATATTAGCCCAAGAGCAGCTTTCATCTATACACGGCGTCTTGAGCCAACATAATTCCAATACGTTGAGCAAAGTGGCGATAAACAAAGTTCAAGCTTCATGCATCAGTGTTAGGAACATCTTCGTCGAAGAGGAAGCAGCCGTGGCAAGAGTTTTGGACAGGGCAAAATATGAATAAGGAGAAGGTGGCAGAGTTCTACTCCGAGGTTTGGAAAAAGACAACGGAGAAAAAACTTCAATGGGCCGAGACCGCTTCAGATGGTGTATATATGGCCCCCATGGCTGGCGTGTACACCATAAAGGTATTTTCATATAGTGAGTTGCCGGATGACGGGCAGCCTTCGTTGTCACTTTTCGCAGAAGAAAAATTGGTTCTTGACATTACCTATAAAGTTTTTGATGAACGGGCGCTGCAAGCTCTTTACGATCTCGTAATGGGCCAGGTGAAGGGAACTGATGAAAAGATAGATGATGCCCTTGGAATACTCAAGCGACTGTGAGCTTGTTGTTCGTTTATTTTGATTGTATGGCTGATTGCTAGCTACTTAGAACATCACAGAGCACTATTGAATTGGTTATAAATCAGCAATGAGACGCAAAATTCTGCTTTGCTGCCTCGCTCTGGTGCTGGCGTGGAGCGCCGCTTCTGCGCAAACTGCAAAGCTCATCGTCAAAGGCGCAAAGATCTTCAACATGGCGCCCAATCAGCGTGAGCCCTTTATCGGCTATCTGGTGGTGGGAGATGACGGCAGGCTCACCGAGGTCAATGCTGGCGATCCGCCTGCATCACTGGCTGCGAAAGAGACATACGATGCGCACGGCAACTGGATCATTCCCGGGTTCATCTCTGCGCACAGCCATATCTGGCAGAGCGCGTATCGCGGCCTCGCCTCTGATCAGACACTGACCGGATGGATCGACGCGCTCTACGGAAAAATGGCGCCACAGGCGAAAGCCGAGGACTTCTACTGGTTCACCCTGCACGGTTCGCTCGACCACCTAACCCACGGAGTGACGGCTGCGTATAACTTCAACTACGGTGGCCCGTCGAGTTTTGACTTCGGGCATCCTCCGCCAACTGCGCAATCGCCTGAGAGTTATCAGGAGAATCAGTTTCGTGCCGAGATGGATTCGGGGCTCCGCTTCGTGCACGGCTGGCAGGTTGGCAGAGCCGGGCCGCACTATGCGACCGAGGACGCCCGCCGCGCGTTAAAGGCTTTTCTTGACTGGGCAGCAATGCAGCCGAAGTCAACTGCTTTCCTGAGCGTGATGATCAATGGCGGGACCGCGTTCAACGATACCTATCAGCAGGCAGTGTTGGAAAAATCGCTGATGGACGAGTTTCATCTCGGCAATCAAAGCCATTACCTGGAGCCGCCGGAAACCGCAGGCGAGGAGCAGTCGAAATTTCGCTGGTTCATGGACAGCGGGCTGCTCTCGAAGCAACTTATCTTCGGCCACTTCATCCACACCAACGACTTCATCCTTCAGCAGACAGCGGCGGCTGGCGCGTCGATGAGCTGGAATCCGCTTTCCAATGGCCGTCTCGCTTCCGGTACCGCCGACATCCCAAAGTATCTGAAGATGGGAATCCGCGTTGGCATGGGGGTCGATGGCGAAGCGAGCGCCGACATCGCCGATCCATTCGAAAATATGCGCACCGGACTCTACGCCATTCGCGACAAATACGAGGATGCCAAAATCATGAGTCCCTACGACGTGTTGCGTCTGCACACAATGGGCAGTGCCGACGTTTTAGGCGTCGCGGATCGCCTTGGCAGCCTGGAGCGTGGCAAGTTTGCCGATTTTCTCGTTATCGATCCCGAGCGCTTCGGTCATGTCTTTGATCCCTACGCCAGCCTCGTCTTCATTGGTGCGCAGGCAGATATCAAGCGTGTGTATGTTGGCGGTGAACTTCTGGTGGAAAATGGCCGGACGCTCAAGCAGGAATTCGACAAAGTACAGAAAGAAGTCGATCAGAGAGTGACAGCTTCCTTGAAATAGCGTCGTCTGCGATTACGCATTGGCGACGTAATCGCAAACCAGCACTGTCCGGTCGTCGTCCTGCGATGGCGACCACGCATTGATGCGAGCAAGAATCAGATCAACGGTTTCATCGGGTGTGAGTTTGGCGCTTTCCTGCAACAGCTCGCAAAGCCGTTCGTGCCCAAACTGTTCAGTGCTTGCGCTTTCGGCCTCAACAATTCCATCGGTATACAGAAGCAGACGATCTCCGTCCTTCAGCTGTTGTGTTGTTGACGTATAGGTTGCCGAGGAAAACAACGCGAGCATCAACCCGTTCTCTTCAACGGAAGCCACCTTGCCCTCGCGCAGCACCAGCATCGGCAGGTGCGCAGCTGCGGCGTAGCTCAGTTTTCCTGTATGTGCGTCAAGATGGACATACGCCGCGGTAACAAACTGGCTCTGGGTATTGCCGCAGAGTGTTGCGTTCATGCCTGCCAGCAGTTTTTCGGGGTGGCCCGTATGTTCACGCTGCGAATTTGCGGCCACTTTCACCATTGAGGCGATCAACGCCGCTGGCACGCCATGGCCGGAGACGTCGGCGATCAGCAGTCCCGCCTTACCGTCGCGCGCCTCAAGAAAGTCGTAGAAGTCGCCAGCAACGGACGTCATGGGTATGTATCTCGCGGCTACCCGGAAATAAGGAGATGCGGGAAATTCAGGCGGAAGAATGGATAACTGGATACGTTTTGCAACTTCCAGTTCTTTTTGCAACGCGCTGAATTGCTGATCACGCTGAATCGCCCGCCGGGCGGCTACGTATCCCAGGCAGCCAAGAAAGATGCCGAATCCATAGGGCTCGGATTTGTAGCCGAGTACGCCTCCAAGGTTGTTCCACAACGCAAAACCCGCAAAGATAAGCAGTCCATTGCGTGCGACGATAAAGTCTTTCTCTCGTATCGGATTGCGGAGCAGTTCTATGACCAGTACCAGGAGCGCACAAATCACAACGATGTTGTTGATCCTGCTTAGAGGCGCAAGCGGAGCACCTAAGATTCCAGCAACAGTTATGCCAAGCAGAATTACGCAGGCAGCAACGGTGAGAATCTTTCCGGGCTTGCGGAGGAAGCCGGTTGCCTCAAAAAAGAAAAACGCTGGAAGCGCGACCACGAAGTCAACGATCACCTTCAGGCGTATGAAGAATGTGGACGAAGGAATCACCATCGCCAGCAGTTCAGACCGCATCCAGAGCCGCTGACCATAGAGGATGGCGAAGAGCGCAAGCCAGAAGAGAAGTGCTTCGAAGCGGCGCCTGATGATCAGGAAAGCCCAAATGACCAGGCCAACCGTAGAGAACGCGGACCCGAGAAAGAGGAATAACTCGTCCCGGTGAAAGACGCGTAGTACCTGTGAAGCCGTCACTTCCGTGTCGAGCAGAACCATCGCCAAGGATGGTAAATCATCCGTCGCGGCGTGTATCTAGGGATGCGGCTTTTTGTTCCGCAGCCAGATCACCAATGCTTCCGGATCGTCGGTAATAATTGCATCCACTTTCGCGTCTACCAGCGCCTGCCACTCTTCAGGCTTGTTCGCCGTCCAGGGAACCACCTGCAGCCCTGCGGCATGCGCTGCCGCTACTTTTTCCGGCGTCACCAAGTGAAAATCAGGGCTGATGATCTGCGCTCCGGTCTTATTCCCGATCGAGACGAAATCCTTATCGTGATCCGTAATCCCCATCATTGCGTCGTCATTCCCATCGCCAATGAGCGCCGAGAGGCGTATCGATGGGTCGAGCTTCTTCATGGCGATCAGCGTGCGAAAGTCGAAGCTCTGCAGGATGACGCGCGATTGCAGATTGTGCCGCTTCGCCGCGTCATCGATCAGTTTCACGAACTCTTCCGGCGTCGGCGTCAGTTCCGGATGATTTGGAAAACTCTTCGTCTCAACGTTGAAATCGAAGCTGCCCTGTGGCGCCAGGTCGAGAACCTGATCGAAGGTTGGAATCTTCGTACCGGGCACTGCAACCTGTCTGGGAAAATTCGGCAGCGTATTCGATCCGCAGTCGTATTCCTCCACCTGTGCCAACGTTAGCGAGTAGATTGCTGTTTGGGGTGGCGTTTCCGGGCCGACACACACGCGCTCACCGGGATGGTCAGGAGTGATCATCGGGAAATGCGAGACGACGAGGACATTGTCCTTCGTAACCGCAAGATCCAGTTCCAGCACGTCTGCGCCATGCTGAATCGCGTAATCAAAGGCCGGAATCGTGTTCTCGGGCCGCGTCGCGCGCGAGCCGCGGTGTCCGTGCACCAGAATGGTCTGCGCATTGGAAGAAAAAGCAATCAAGGCGGCAGCTACAGAAACCCCCGGGGCTGGGAACATACCCGAGTGTATTGTGTCGCTTTGCGCCACAGGTTTCAATCGAATGAATACGATGTCGCCTGAGAAAGAAAAGACGGTTTGCGCATATTGCAACCGGCCCAATCCCGGGAGAGACTGTGTATCAGGAGTTTCGCCAGTCGCGGCGGGTGAGGATGCAAAAGTTCTTTGCCGTTGTCTTTCTTCTATTGTGCTCTACGTGCGCTCTGGCGCAGGTGGATAGCGGTGAACTGCGCGTTCGCGTCCTCGATCCTTCCGGCGCAGGCGTCAAAGTCACTGCACAGTTGACGAACAAAGGCAGCGGTTATAGCAATACCGTTACAACCGATCCATCGGGCGCAGTCGGCATCCAGCGCCTCGCCTACGGTAGATATCTCATCAACATCGACGG
Source organism: Alloacidobacterium dinghuense (assembly GCF_014274465.1). Lineage (NCBI taxonomy): Bacteria > Pseudomonadati > Acidobacteriota > Terriglobia > Terriglobales > Acidobacteriaceae > Alloacidobacterium > Alloacidobacterium dinghuense. The sequence continues at coordinate 1,690,118 of NZ_CP060394.1, forward strand.
GCAGGGATTCGATCCGGTGTCGCAAGTTGTGGAAGTACGATCGGCAATCCCTGTAGATCTCACCATTAAGCTTAAGGTTGCTCCGGTTACAACGGAGGTCACCGTCAACAATGCTGCCACCCTGATTGACCCGGATCGGCCCAACTCTGTGATGCAGATTGGCGAGCAACAGATTGACCAGCGACTGGGGTCGCTGCCCGGCCGCTCGGTGCAGGATCTGGTGAATACACAACCGGGCTGGCTCTATGAAGGCAATGCTGTGCTGCACCCGCGCGGCTCCGAATATCAGACGCAGTTTGTAATCGACGGCGTTCCGCTTACCGACAATCGCTCGCCCGCCTTTGGTCCGGAAATCGAAGCCGATTCCGCCGAATCGATGAATATCTATACAGCGGGCATTCCGGCCGAATATGGACGCAAGATGGGCGGTGTCGTCGAACTGAACACGAAGCAGCAAGCCGATCAGGGGCTGCATGGGCAGGCAGTTCTTTCGGGCGGCAGCTACGATTCGGCTTCCGGTTACGCACAGGCGCAATATGTCTGGGGAAAGAACTCTTTCGGCGGCTCCGCAGATGGGTCAAGAACCGGTCACTACCTGAACCCCGTCGTGCCGGAAAACTACACCAACAACGGCACTACGGGCGACTTCTCAACCCAGTACGAGCGCAATTTTACAGACAATGACCGCCTCATCCTTGGCGTGCGGCACGAGCTTGCGCGGTATGAGATTCCGAATGAGTTGATCCAGCAGCAGGCAGGGCAATTACAGAATTCCGACAACTTCGAAACGATGGGCACTGTTTCCTACCAGCATGTGTTTTCGGCTGATATGGTCGGCAATCTCTCGGGAATGGTGCGCAACAATGCCAACAACTTTTACTCCAATACCGACTCCACCCCCATCATCGTTTCTCAGCACAACTATTTCAACGAAGGCTACTTCAAGGGAACCATTTCGATTCATCATCGAAACCAGGAATGGAAAGCCGGCGTCGAATCCGACAATACATTCCTGAACGAAGACTACAGCCATATCATTACGAACCCGGATGATTTCGATCCGAGCACACCGCAGACGTTTTCGTTCACAGGCAATCGTCCTGATCTCGAGCAGGCGGCTTTCGTCGAAGACCTGATCCGGCTGGGGAACTGGACCTTAAGCGCAGGTCTGCGCTGGGACCACTACCAGCTCCTGCTTAATCAGAATCACTTCAGCCCACGCGTTGCGATCAGCCGATACTTCCAGTCTGCGAATCTTGTGGCGCATATCTCCTATGACAACGTCTTCCAGACGCCGTCTTTTGAGAACATCCTGCTTTCAAGCTCGCCCGACGTCGCGGCTCTCAATGACAATTTCCTGCGGCTGCCGGTGGAGCCTTCCAAGGCCAACTACTACGAAGGCGGAATTACCAAGGGCTTTTCCGACAAGCTGAGGCTTGACGTCAATGTCTATCGCCGCGACGAGAGGCAGTTCGCCGACGATGATCAGCTCTTCAGCACCGGTGTCAGCTTCCCGATTGCCTTCGATAAAGCCATCATCTACGGAGCCGAAGGCAAGCTGGATCTCGTCCACTGGAACAATCTCTCCGGATACGTGAGCTATTCCTACATGGTTGGGAACGCCTGGTTTCCGGTGACCGGCGGCCTTTTTCTCGGAGACGATGCTGGCGACGCCGAGAGCCAGCTGACTGGCCATTTTCCGGTTTCACAGGATCAGCGCAGCACCCTGCGCACACGCTTCCAGTATCAGATCATTCCGCGCATCTGGGCTGCAGCAGGAGCCGACTACGGCACCGGATTGCCTTTCGAGTTCCAGGGCACAGAAGAGGATGCGCTTGCCCAATACGGCCCGCAGGTTGTCGATCGGCTCAATTTCGACCGGGGCCGCATCAAGCCGATGCTGTCAGTGAATGCTTCGCTCGGTGCCGATCTCTACACCAATGACAAGATGACGGTTCACCTGCAGGCTGACGGCGAGAACCTGAATAATCGCCTCAACGTGATCGATTTCGCGGGGCTATTTTCCGGCAATGCCATCGGCCCGGCGCGCAGCTACTTCCTGCGCCTCTCCACAAGCTTCTGATGTTCACCATCGGCCATTCCACGCTGCCTATCGATGTTTTTCTGAAAATCCTCAAAGACAACGGCGTCGAATGGCTGGTGGATATTCGCACCATTCCAAAATCGCGCCATAATCCACAATTTGCGCGGGATAGCCTTGGGCAATCGCTCAAGGACGCGCAGGTGGAGTACCGCTGGCAGAAATCGCTTGGCGGCTTGCGGCGCCCGCTGAAAGAGTCCATCAACACCGGCTGGCGCAACTCCAGTTTTCGCGGATACGCCGACTACATGCAGACGCCCGAATTTACCAACGCGATCGATGAACTATTGGCCGTCAGCGCGCCCGCGCAGACAGTAATCATGTGCGCCGAGGCGGTTCCATGGCGCTGTCACCGATCATTGGTTGCCGATGCGCTTCTTGTCCGCGGCGCTTCGGTCGAAGACATCTACTATGACGCCAAAGGACACAGCCGCCGCGAACCGCATGCTTTGACATCTTTCGCGAAGGTGAAAGGCAAGAAACTCTGGTACCCCGCAGAAGGAGAGCTGTTTGTCGCCGTCGAGGAGTGATTTAGAATGCAAGGCATCATGAAGTCGCGCCGCGCACATTGGAACTGGCTGCTGATCCTGCCCGCTTTAGCGTTGATGTTCCCCGGCACATACGCCAAGGCCACGCCGGAACTCTTCGGCTTCCCATTTTTCTACTGGTACCAGATGGGATGGATCGCGCTGACCAGCATTATTACCGGAATCGTCTATCTGGCCACCAGAAATCGCACCTGAGCCGGGAATTTCCCCTGGCATTCCACCCACTCCCAAAGATAGCTCTTTACAAGTGCTCCATTTCTGGAGCTATACTTGTCCATAGATGGAGTGACGAAAAGTACACCCCCATCCGGGAGAAACAATGTGTCCAGGCAAAGCGCCAGTCATGCTCTGGCTTATCCGGTAACCATGTATACGCCGCCAGCGCTGCCCGATCTTTCACGGATGGAAGAGCGGCGGCGGCTTTCGCCGGCTGCGCTCCGCGGCTTCTTCAAGATCATGGAGCACTGGAGAATTCGCGACGAGGATGCGCGACATCTGCTCGGCGGCATTTCCACCGGCGCTTACTATGAGTTCAAAAAGAAGCCCAACCGTGTCCTCGATCAGGATCGTCTGCAGCGTATTTCCTACCTGATCGGGATTTTCAAGGCGCTGAATGTTCTCTACGGCACGAAACTGGCTGACAGCTGGATCCAACTCGAAAACTCGAACCCCATTTTCGGCGGACGCACGCCGCTGACCTGCATCCTGCAAGGCGGAACGCCGGCCATGGAAAGAGTTCGCAGCCTGCTCGATGCGCGCCGTGGCGGCTAAAAACCACACTCCCCCAAACAATGACCCGTTCCAAAGCAGAATCCTCTCCCAATCCGCGTGACCCCTCCGCCACGCTGGCATCGGTGCGTGCCCAGATGGAAGCGCATCCGGAACTTCCCATCCCGGAAGACCCGAAGGCCACCGCAGGCCTGCCTCCCGTCACTCAGCTGCGCCGCTTCGACACGCATCGGTTGCTGCCGGCCAAGTACAGCGTGAATTACGACTCTGTGCTGACCCGCATCGCTGAAAACGACGAGCACCTGCGCGAGATATTCGAATTGGACAACGCTACCAACGCGCGCCTGGAAGCGGAAGAGAACCTGCGCCCGGGGATTTCTCAGCGTGAGCTGGTTTTCAACGTCCCGTGCTACCGCATCGTGAATGCCGCCTTTACGCATCCGAATCCTCTGGGAGCGCGCTTTTCGACTAATCAACGCGGTGCGTGGTACGCAGCGTTTGAACTCGCTACGGCTAAGGCTGAAGTTATGTTTCACAAGTCAGTGGAATTCGCCGAAATCAACTGGTCTGAGCGCGAAGAGATGCAGTACGACGAATATCTGGCCGACTTCACCGGAAGCTTCCACGATTTGCGGACCGAGGCGCAGCCCGGGGAGAAACAGGGAAAATTCAGCGATTGTCTCGATCCTGCCAGCTACGTCGCATCGCAAGAGCTGGCCGTTGAGTTGCTGGATCACGGATCGCTGGGCGTTATCTACCCCAGCGTGCGCAGGCCCGGAGGTACGTGCATCGCATGTTTCCGGCCCAGCGTCGTTGCGAACGTCCGCAAAGGCAGCCGCTTCCGCATGAGCTGGACGCCGAATCGCATTGTTTTTACCAAAGAAGGCCTTTGACGTTACGCGAAAGCGCTTCCAAGGCCGCTGGATTCAACGTCTAAGAGGTAAGTATTCTAGAGAAGTATGCATGTACGGGTATTGTTTTTTGGCGTATTGAAGGACATATTTTCGGAGGCTGTCGATTCGATTCAGATGCCGACAGACGCGACTGTGGCGACTCTTCTCGATCATTTTCGCGCTCGGGCTCCGCAGCTGGATCAGCTTTGGACATCGCTTGCCGTTGCCGTCAATCAGGAATACGCATTGCCAACACAACCGCTCGCAGATGGCGATGAAGTCGCCTTGCTGCCTCCGGTGAGCGGCGGCAATCACACGCCTTACATTGCATTGGTCCGTGAGCCCATTCAGGCAGAAGCGCTCGTAGCGCAATTGAAGCAGGGAGAAGACGGAGCCGTCGTCGTTTTCGACGGCATCGTGCGCAACAACTCGCGCGGACGCCGCACCCTCTATCTGGTGTACGAATCTTATGAAGAGATGGCTCTGAAGCAGATGCGCGAACTCGCAGCCGAGGCTTCCCAAGGCTTTGCCATTCGCGACGTGCTGCTGGTGCACCGCCTGGGGAAGCTCGAAGTTGGCGAGACCAGCGTGTTGCTCGCCGTGGCGTCCGCTCACCGTGCAGCTGCGTTCGATGCCTGCCGCTGGCTCATCGACACGCTGAAGAAAACAGTGCCGATCTGGAAGAAGGAGCATTTCGAAGATGGAGCCGTCTGGGCAGATGGCGAGCCTTTTCCAGCAGAAGTGAAAGGTGCTCCTGCGTCATGAGGTTTCTGCCTGTAAGCCTGTTTGCGCTGCTTCTGCCGGCGACTCTTCAAGCGCAAACGTCTCCCCCGATTCGGGTCGATGTAAAGCTGGTCAATGTCTTCGTCAACGTAACCGACGCCAACGGCACGCCCGTCGGCGGCCTCATCAAAGATGACTTCACACTCGCCGAGGACGGCCGTCCGCAGAAGATTGCTGTCTTCGAGCGTCAATCAGAGATGCCGCTGTCCATCGTGCTGGCCATTGATACGAGCGGCAGCGTGAATAAGGACCTGGCCATCGAAAAACATGCTGCGCACGCCTTTGTTCATTCGTTGCTGCGTCCCGTAGACCGTCTTGATCTGATTGATTTTTCTTCTGATGTACGCGAAGTTGTGGCGTTCACGAATAAGTTAAAACCGATCGACTACGGCATTGACAATCTCATGACCGGGCCGGCCACTGCGCTCTATAGCGCCGTCTATCTTGCATCGCAAAGCCTGGCAACGCAGCCTGGGCGTAAGGTGCTCATCCTGATTTCCGACGGTGGCAATACAGTGAAGGGAACCGATTACGCCGATGCACTGGAGCAGGCCGTGCGCTCAGAGACCATGGTCTTCAGCATCATCGACGTGCCCATTGAAGCCGATGCGGGACGCGACACCGGCGGCGAGCATGCGATGATCACGCTCTCACAGGACACCGGCGGCAAGTATTACTATGCCGACGCCGCCCATCTGGACGCAGCCTTCCAAAAGGTGTCCGAGGATCTGCGCACGCAGTATCTATTGGCCTACTATCCCGAGCATCGCATTACCGATTCCGACTACCGCAAGATTGACGTGTCGTTGAAGCAGCCTCCCAATGCGCACTACAGCGTGCGTCACCGCACCGGATACTACGCGACGCCCGGCCACTAGCCTCCTTCCGCCTTCGCTACAATAGCTGCATGGCCATCCCACCATCATCGCGTCGTCGCCAGAAAGCGCCTCCCCCTGGAGAGACAGGGCAGGAATCGCTCTATCTGAAGTTCTTGAGCGAAAAGCAGGTACCGGTTGCCGTGAAAATGCGGGACGGCGAAACGGTCAGCGGCTGGATTGAATACTTTGACGACCGCATGATCCGCCTGACCCGAGAAGGCAAGCCCAATCTGTTTATCTATAAGCATCAGATCCGCACCATTACCGAGCAGACAAGCCGCCACGGCACCCGCACGCGGCATCCGCGTAAATCCGCCGACGAGCAGGACGTTGCAACTGAAGGAGGGCAGAAGTGAGCCGACTGCCAACTGGTGTTGCTCTGGAGTTCGCCATTCCGGCGGCAGGCGTAGCGCTCGAAGCCGGAGCGCTCATCCGCGATTTCTATGAGCGCGGAGTAGCCACGGAATATAAGACGGATGTAGATCTGGTCACGGTGGCAGACCGCACTTCAGAAAAGTTGATCGTCGAGCGCCTGCATGCCATTTTTCCTGGGCATGGCATCTACGGTGAGGAGGGAACACGCGACCATCTCGATCGCGAGTATCGCTGGTATGTCGATCCGCTTGACGGCACGACAAACTTCGCTCATGGCTTTCCGGTTTTCTGCGTGTCGTTGGGTCTTGAGCATCGCCCCGGAGGAATCGCCGCAAATGAGGATGGCGTGCTGATCGCAGGCGTCGTCTACGACCCGATGCGCGATGAGCTTTTTGTAGTGGAGAAGGGCAAAGGCGCCTATCTCAACGGGAAGCAGATGCATGCCTCGCAGACGGATGATCTGGCCGAAAGCCTTCTGGCTACAGGATTTCCCAGCCGCTCGCGCCATGAAAATCCGAACATCCACTTCTACCACGAGATAACGCTGCGCTCGCATGGCGTGCGCCGCGCCGGATCGGCAGCGCTCGACCTGGCGTACACCGCATGCGGTCGGATGGATGGCTATTGGGAGTTCAACCTGAATCCCTGGGACACTGCGGCCGGAGCGCTTCTGGTGCTTGAGTCCGGTGGCACAGTCACAGGCTTTGACGGCAGCCCCTTCAAACTCAATAGCCGCGAAGTTCTTGCCACGAATGGAAAAATCGACAAAGAAGTGATCACATTGTTTGAGAATATGTTTGCCGGTCGCGATCTCGATCCGATTCCAACCCCACAGGAATTTGCCGCCAAGCGGGCCGAGCGCGGACGCTAAAGATACCTTCATTCTCCACCGATGACCTGCCCTCTGGGCTGGTCATCACCTGCTACAATTAAATTTCAATCACCCAACCGGAGAAGTTCTCATGGCATACGTAATTGCGGAACCCTGCATTGGCACGAAAGACACCGCCTGCGTGGATGCGTGCCCCGTTGACTGCATCCACCCCAAGAAAGATGAGGCTCCTCACGCCGAACAGGAGCAGCTCTTTATCGATCCGGTGGAGTGCATCGATTGCGGCGCTTGCGTTCCTGTGTGCCCGGTCTCGGCCATCTTTGCCGCCGACGATCTGCCCGAGAAATGGGCGAGCTACACCGAGAAGAACGCGACCTACTTCGGACGCTAAATCATCAGTATTTATGTCGACGCGCAGCGCCATGCTGCGCGTTTGTGTTTTCGGATGAACGCTGACCGCCGCGAAATGTATCTTTGGTTGCAATGCATATTAGCGGCGTATGGATCCTTCTCATTTTTTCTCTTCTCGCAGCAGCATCCATGCTGTTGCTTCTTCACCTCACAAAGCTCGGCCATATCGTTCATCAGCGCATTCCAGACAGGCCTCGGCGCAGGCTCTTTCTGGCATCTGTGAGCTTCTTTATCACCTTCGTTGGCGTACGCCTTTTAGTGGAGTCAATCACGCATCACGTCGGCCCATTCGGATGGGTGATGGTAGATGGACGCCACATTCATCACCTCGTCTGGGGTATTTTGCTTCTGCTCGGTGTCGGTTACTGCACGCTCGCCGAAGCAGGGACAGGAAAATCACCGACCGCGATCTTCATCAGCCGCCTGCTTTCCATCCTCTACGGAGTCGGCGCGGCCCTCACTCTCGACGAATTCGCGCTGTGGCTCAATCTGCAGGATGTGTATTGGGCGCGACAGGGAAGAGAGAGCATTGATGCGGTCATTCTTTTCGGCGCGATTCTGGCGGCTGGCGCCTGGGGTGCTCCGCTTTTCATCAGAGCCCAGGATAGTGAGTGATTGGCGTGGTCTCAGCATACCTTGACGATCTACATATGGATATGTAGATAATCAAGGTATGGGAAAACCAAGCGATCTCGTTCAGGGCACGCTCGATCTTCTGATTCTCAAGACGCTGTCACTCGAAGCCAAGCACGGCTGGGCCATCGCCAAGCGCATTCAGCAGGTTTCCGGCGATGTGCTGCAGGTGCAGCAGGGCTCGCTCTATCCCGCACTGCACCGGCTGGAGCAGCAGGGGTGGATCAAGGCCAAGTGGGCAGAAAGCGAGACCGGGCGTCAGGCCAAGTTCTATTCGCTCACGACTGCTGGCCGCAAGCAGCTTGAATCGGAGACCGCCAACTGGAATCGCCTCTCCGAGGCCATCAACATCGTGGTTCAGGAAGCCTGAAGGAGACAGCAAATGCGCTGGCTGCATAAACTCTCGATGCAGTTACGAATGCTCTTTCATCGCAGCGAGGAAGGCGCACGCCTCGATGACGAACTCCAGTTCCATCTGGAGCACCAGATAGAAGAAAACATCGCCGCAGGCATGAATGCTGAAGAAGCGCGTCATGCTGCGTTGCGTTCCTTCGGCAATCCGACGGCACTCCGCGATCAGGCGCGCGATGCGTGGACGTGGAATTGGCTCGAACAACTCTGGCGAGAAATTCGCTACGGCGCGCGAACGCTCGCCCGGACGCCCGGTTTTTCCGTGATTGCAATTCTGGTGATGGGCCTGGGGATTGGCGCCAACGTTGCGCTCCTGACAGTCGTTCGCTCGGTGCTGCTTAAGCCGTTGCCGTTTAAGGATATCGACCGTCTCGTGCGGCTCTTTGAAGCAGACTCTCAGGGCAGGTTCCAGGACAACATCGTTGCTGGAGGAACATTCGCGTCATGGAAGGCGCAGGCGCACAGCTTCGACGACATGGCGATCATGAAGCATGTCGAATACAACCTCTCCGGCACCGGCGGCCAGCTCCCCGAACTCGCGAACGCTTATGTCGCGTCATGGAATGTCCTTCCCCTGCTGGGGGTGAAGCCGGCGCTTGGGCGAAGCTTTTCAGAAAGCGATGACAGGCGTGATGCGGATGCAGTCGTCATGCTTTCGTGGGGCTTGTGGAAGCGGCGTTATGGCGGTGATCCCGGCGTTCTTGGCAAAAGCATTCTGCTGGATGGAAAAGCGTACACGGTCATCGGCGTGTTTCCCGCGTGGTTCACCTATCCCGACGTGAAGACGCAGCTCTGGACGGCGCTATATCACGAAAGATCGCCCGAACTGATGCAGTTGCACACCGCGCACAACTTCGATGTGATCGCACGCCTCAAGCCTGGAGTCTCGATCCAGCAGGCCACCGTCGATTTGAGCGGGATTCAAGCCCAGATCCGGAGGCAGTTCCCCGACGGTCCGGTAATGGATGCTGCCAACATCCGCCCGCTTCTTGAAGCTGAGGTCCGTCACGTAAAGACCGGGCTCTACGTCGTCTTTGCCGCTACCGGATGCCTGCTACTGATTGCATGTTTGAACATCGCGAACCTGCTGGTGGCGCGGTCGGCTACGCGACGCAAGGAGGCGGCGATCCGCTGCGCATTGGGTGGAAGCAGGGCACGCCTGATCAGAGAACAAGTCATTGAGAGCATGCTTCTTTCCGCTGGAGGAGGAGCGCTCGGTCTTTTCTTTGCATCGATGATTCTCGCGTGGCTGCTCTCCACGCGTGACGATATTCCACGCGCCGACGCGATTCATATGGACGGCGTGGTCTTTCTGTTCACCGTCGGCGTGATTCTTCTGTGCGGTCTTTTCGCTGGACTTATTCCGGCACTTTCATCGAGCCATAAACAGCTTTTGAAAACCTTGCACGAGGCATCGCGGTCGGTCAGCGGCGGACGCGGCAGCACGCGTCTGCGCCAATTCCTGCTTGCGCTGGAAGTTGGATTGACTGTGATGCTGCTGATTGGAGCGGGATTGCTCCTCAAGAGCTATCGCCAGCTACGCGCTGTCGATCTCGGATGCGCCACGAACAACGTGCTCACCATGGACATCAATCTGCCCCAGGTCGGCTATGAATCCGCCGAAAAGCGTGTGGCTTTCTTCGAGCAGTTGCAGCAACGGGTGCGGCAGTTGCCGGGAGTACGCGGCGTCGGCATATCGACGGTCCTGCCCGGACAGAGCCACAGGCGTGATGACACCTTCAAAATTGCCGAACACCCGCCGTTGCCGCGTGGGGAGGTGCTCGATGCGGCGACGCGCTTTGTTGATCCCAGTTATTTCCAGGCCATGCAGATACCGCTCCTTCAGGGAAGGTTCATGCAACCCGGTGAACGCTATGCGCGCGCTCACTACGTCCTGATCAGCGAATCACTGGTTCGCCAATATTTTCCCGGTGAAGACGCTATCGGGAAACATATCGCTCCGGATCTGGGAGAGGGTAATAAGAGCTACGAAATTGTGGGAGTAGTTGGCGATGTACTGGAAGATCTCGGGAGCCCCGCAGAAGCGACGATCTACTACCCGCTCTATATGGGCACCGAGCGCTCTGCTATGCTCGCTGTGCGCACAGCATCCGATCCAATGGTTGTGGCCCTTCCAATTCAGAAGATCATCGCCCAAATGGATCGTGACCTTCCCGTAGCCAACATCCTCACGATGGACCAGATCCTGGGCCAGTCCACACTGAGCCAGAACTTCGATGCAAAACTGCTGCTCGCGTTCGCGGTGCTGTCTCTGCTGCTTTCTGCCGTCGGGCTCTTCGGCGTGCTGTCGTACATCGTAGCGCAGCGAACCACCGAGATTGGCGTTCGCATTGCGCTGGGAGCGAGGCGCGAAGAGGTGTTGAAACTCATGCTGCTCGATGGCCTTCGCCCGGCCCTGATCGGCCTCGTGATCGGCGTAGCGGCGAGCATCTGGGCTTCGCGCTTGATTCAGTCTTTGCTCTATGGAACGCGTCCCCTGGATCCCATTGTTTTTGTAGCGGTTTCTCTCGTGCTGTTGATGATTGCTGCCTTGTCCTGTGTCATGCCCGCATGGAAGGCTTCGCGGATCGATCCCATGCAGGCACTGCGAGCGGAGTAAATCAAGGAGGAGCACAATGCGCTGGCTTCAGAATCTCATGATGTCGTTCCAAATGCTTTTTCGGCGCGGTAAAGAAGGCGCGCGCCTGAACGATGAACTCCAGTTTCACCTCGAACAGCAGATCGCCGAAAACGTTGCGGCGGGCATGAGCGAAGAAGAAGCCCGCCACGCTGCGATGCGCAGCTTCGGCAATCCAACCGCGTTGCGCGATGAAACGCGCGGCACCTGGAATTGGAGCTGGCTTGAATCGCTCTTTCGTGACGCGCGCATCGCCTCTCGCACGCTGCTGCGGACGCCGAGTTTCGCGGTCGTTGCGACGCTGGTGATGGCCCTCGGCATCGGCGCGAATGTCGCTCTCTTCACCATTGTTCGCTCGGTCCTGCTCAAGCCGCTGCCGTTCAAAGATCCAAGCCAACTCCTCCGCTTGTATGAGCACAGTGCGTTCGGCGATTTCCCTTACAACCAGAGCGCGGGCGGCGTGTATGCCGAGTGGAAGAAGCAAAGCAAGAGCTTTTCTGACGTGGCGATTTTAGGTTATGCCGGCCACAACCTCTCCGGAAGCGGAGGCCAGCTTCCGGAAAATGTGCGCGCGGCAACCTTCTCCCACGATTTCCTCCCCACACTCGGAATCCAGCCGGCTATCGGCCGCAATTTTTCCGCGGCGGACGATCAGCCGTCCGCGAATGCAACCGTAATTTTGAGCTGGGGATTGTGGAAACGCCGCTTCGGCGGTAACCCGGCAATTCTTGGCCAGACCATTCTGCTCACCGCCAAGCCGTATACGATCATCGGCGTGATGCCAGCCTGGTTTGCGCTGCCAAACCAGGCAGTGCAGTTATGGGCACCGCTCTACCACGAAGAAAAACCTCAGTTGATGCAGGCCATCGACGATCATGACTTCAGGGTCATTGGGCGTCTCAAGCCTGGAGTAACCCAGACGCAGGCCGTGACAGATCTCTCGTTGATTACGCGCCGTATTCACGATGAGCATCGCGATCTGCCGTTTGTCAGCGACGGGGCGAATGCCAGGCCGCTTCTCGAATCGATCGTGGGTGACATGAAGAGGCCGCTCTACGTGCTTCTCGCTGCGACCGGGTGCGTTCTGCTGATTGCATGCCTCAATGTCGCCAATCTGCTTGTAGCTCGCTCGGCGGCGCGCCGCAAAGAGCTTGCCGTTCGAACGGCGCTGGGCGGCAGCAGACTGCGATTGCTGCGCGAACATCTGATGGAGAGCTTTCTGCTGTCAGCCGCTGGCGGCCTCATAGGTTGCGTGCTGGCGTATGCGGTATTGCAGTGGCTCATGAATGTCCGTCAGGACATGACTCGCGCCGAAGCCATTCACATGGATGGTGTTGTCGTTGCCTTCACCCTCGGAGTGATTGTTCTTTGCGCAATGTTTGCCGGATTGATCTCCGCAGCCTCCAGCAAGGGCGACCAGGTCCTTGCCGTACTCCAGGATTCCTCGCGCTCGCACAGCGCTGGATCTTCCCGCGCATCTCTGCGCAAGGTTCTGCTCTCGCTCGAACTGGGACTGACGGTGGTGCTCCTGATCGGAGCAGGGTTGTTGCTGAAGAGCTACGCGAAACTGCGCTCCGCGAATCTTGGCTGCATTACGCAGAACGTCTTAACGACGTACTTCGATCTGCCCGAAGCCCGTTATACGCAGATGACACAGCGCGTCAATTTCTTTGAAACGCTGCTCTCGCGGGTCCGCAATCTCCCCGGCGTTCGGGCTGCAGGGCTCGTCTTTCCGGTAGTTCCCGGCGATGGGTACGGCGGCGATCACGGATTCACCATTGCCGAGCATCCGCCATTGCCACTGGGTAAAGGAACGTTCGCGATCCATCGGTGGGCTGACCCTGGATACTTCGCTGCGATTGGGATTCCTCTTTTGCGCGGCCGGACCTTTGATGAAAACCAGCTCCCCGGCCATGCGACCCAAGTGATGATCAGCGAGGCTTTCGCGCGACAGTATTTTCCCGGCGAAGATCCTATTGGCAAGCATCTCAAGACTGATAGTGACAAACACGCATACGAGGTCATCGGAATAGTAGGCGACACGCGATTTGAAATCCCCGAACCGCCCCGGCCCATGATGTACTACGCCCTCTATGCCGCCGATGATATGAATGGCGCGGCACTGGTTGTGCGTTCCAATTACGATGTAACCCAGCTTGCGCTGCCCATTCAGCGAATTGTCCAGGAACTGGATCGTGACTTGCCGCTGTCCGACATTCTCACGATGGATCAGGTCATCGGGCGCAACACAATGGACGAAAGTTTCAACGCAGCCTTGCTGCTGGCGTTCGCTATGCTGTCCATGGTGCTTGCGGCAGTGGGCCTCTTCGGCGTGCTTTCCTACGTTGTCGCGCAGCGCACGACTGAAATCGGCATTCGCATGGCGCTTGGGGCGCAGCGCGAAGAGGTCATGCGTCTTATGCTGCGCGATGGGCTGCGTCCCGCGCTGGTTGGCCTGATTTTCGGATTGCTGGCGAGCGCTGGGGTAACTCGCCTGATCGCATCCATGCTGTACGGAACCAGCCCCTTCGATCCGGCGGTCTTTGTATTGGTAGCGTTGATGCTTCTGCTCGTTGCCGCAGCCGCTTGCGCATTGCCGGCGTGGCGTGCTTCCCACCTCGATCCAATGCAGGCGCTGCGCACAGAGTGAGCGGCTGGGGCACGCTCACTTCGCCGTCCTCTTTCTCTGGAGCTTCTTCGCCATTCGATAGGCTTGATCCAGAACCTGCAGGGCATCCGTGATCGTAGCCTCGCCTTCTACATCGAAGAGTCTCCACTTCTTGCCTTCTCGCATGGATTGATCTTCGTTCGCAAGCTTGTAAGCAAGCGAATTCGGACGATCCATGGTGCGCTTGTCCGGCAGTAGCGCAAAGACTACGCCTTCCCGATAAAACGCACGCATGCCGAACATCGGCCGCTCTGTTACCTCGGGCCATCGCAGCATCTCATCGCCAATGAGCGCAGAGACACGGCGCATCTCTTCCGAGACGCGGGCAAACTTGGGGCGTGACATCTGTCGGGAATTGGGCCGTGGTTTCATAAGCAAAATCGCCCCGGCCGAAGCCAGGGCGACGCAATCAACAACACAGTCTCTCTTAGAACTGGTTCCAGAGGAACTGGTTATAAACCTCGTGGTGGAATTGGACTTCCTGCGCCTTCACAAATGTTCCCAGCAGGCGCGGGCAGCGATCAGCCGACGCTTCCTTCAAGTCTGCGTAGCGAGCCTTCACATCTTCGCCCAGCAGCTTCGTCGTCCACGTGGCGTTGCGGAAGTTCTCAATCGCCGTGTAGATGTTGTCCGGCAGGTAGCGCTGTGCCTGACGCAGGTTCTCGATCTTCGCCGTGTCACCCTCGAGACCCGTCTTGAAGATGGAGTAGAGCACCAGATACGGATTCGCGTCCGGAGCCACCGCACGCACCTCAACTCGCATGCTCTTCTCGTTGCCGATCGGGATGCGCACCATCGAGCCGCGATCCGTTGCCGAGGCCTTTAGCTGGTTAGGAGCCTCAAAGTGCGGGTCGAGTCGCCGGTATGCATTCACACTAGAATTCATCACCAGGCAGAAGTCATTGCCGTGCGTCAGAATGCGGTCCGTGAACTCCCATCCCAGCTTCGAGAGCATTTCCTCGCCCTTCGGATCCCAGAACAGGTTCTTGCCTTCCTTGCTGATGGAGACATTCGTATGCATGCCGCTTCCGTTCACGCCGACCACCGGCTTTGGCAGGAACGAGGCCGTCATGCCCAACTTGGTCGCCACCTGGCGGCAGACCAGCTTGTAGAGCTGGATCTGGTCCGCGGCTCCAATCACTTCGCCGTAGCCGTAGTTAATCTCAAACTGCGAAGGCGCTACTTCCGGATGGTCCTTTTCGTTCTGGAAGCCCATCGCGCGCAACACTTCGGCGGTCGTGTCAATAAAGGAGCGTAGTGGGTCTCCGGGCAGCGAGTGATAGTAGCCGCCAGTGTTCACGTATTCAAACCTGCGGGTGTCCGGGAAGCGCCTCTCCGCGTCCATTCCCGCAAAGATGAAGCCTTCGATCTCGTTGGCGGCGTTCATCGTGTATCCGTGTTTGCTGTAAAGCTGATCGGCAAAACCTTTCAAAATGCCGCGGATGTCCGCCGCATAAGGTGTGCCGCTCTTGTCGATGACGTCGCCAAACACCAGCACCTTGCCGGGGCCAAAGATATCCGCCGGTCCCCAGTAAAACGATCCCCAGTCAATGCCGAGGCGAAGGTCGCTCTCGCGCTGTGCGGTAAATCCGCGAATCGACGAGCCATCGAACGTAAGGTTGTCGTAGCTCTTGATCAGGAACTTCTTGTCATAGTCCAGCATGTGCAGGCGGCCTTCAAGGTCGCTGAACAGTACGGTGACCGCCTTGATCTCCTTGGTGTCGGTCAGGTATTTCAGGCGTTCTTCCTGAATCTTGTCAGGGGCGACACGCTTCATCCGCTGTTCTTTTGCACTCAGGTTTTTTTCTTCCAGCTCTGCATATGAGAGCGACAGGAAACTACGAAGTTCGTTGGACATGCATCTCCTCTGGATGGGTTTAGTGAAAGCCCACCGTGGCTCCGCCCGTCAGCATAAGACAGGCAAGCTCGACCTGGCTCGTTTTTCTCTCTAAACAGGTTATCGTGACAGTATAAGGAAGTCTCCGTTATCAGAAAAAGTAATTCTGTAAATAGAAATTCATTATGGGGAGCTCGAGTCGATGCCAGCCTACGATAACGCTACCTACGGCAACCGCATCGCCAGCATATACGACGACTTTATCCAGATTTCGCTGGAGCAAACGCAAGCTGCTGTGGAAGCCCTGGCGGCGATGGCGAAAGACGGTCCCGTGCTTGAGTTGGGAATCGGAACCGGTCGAATTGCCCTGCCACTCAGCGACAAGGGCCTCGCCGTCCACGGCATCGATGCATCTACGCAGATGATCGACGAATTGCGCAAGAAACCCCGCGGCAACGCAATTCCAGTAACCATGGGAGACTTCTCAGAAGTAGCCGTCGAAGGCAGGTTCGGGCTGATTTATGTCGTCTTCAATACCTTCTTCTCATTACTCACGCAGGAAGACCAGGTGCGGTGTTTCGCCAATGTCGCCAAACACCTTCTGCCCGACGGAGTCTTTGTCATCGAGGCCTTCGTTCCTGATCCGCCCCGCTTCATTGGCAACCAAAATGTTGTCGCTTCCAAAGTAGACGTAGATGAAGTTCGACTGGATGTAACACGCTACGATCCGCTGCAGCAACTCCTGAAGGCCCAACATCTCGTCATCGCAAACGGAACGATCCAGACCTATCCCATTCAGCTTCGCTACGCGTGGCCGAGCGAGCTTGACCTCATGGCGCGACTCGCAGGTCTCAAACTCAAGGAACGTTGGAGCAACTGGCAGCGCTCGCCCTTTACATCAGGAGCCACCTCGCACATCTCGATCTACCACGCATGAAGCGTGAGATATTTTCATCGGAAATGTTCAGCGATGTCGTATCGTGAGTAGTCGTCAAAAGGCCCCTTTACCTGACTACATCGAGGTGATCTATGAGCGTTTCCCAAACTGTGCAATCTGCTATGCAGCAGACCAATGATCTATTCTGTTCGGCGGTTGTAAAGAATCGACAGATCGATGTTCTCGACAACATCTACACCGCGAATGCGCGCATCCTTCCACCCGGCACCGACCTCATTGAGGGCCGCGCTCAAATCAAGAACTTCTGGGAGCAGGCGATCGCGGCTCTCGCGGTGACCGATGCCACACTTGCCACTGTGGATGCCGAAACAGCGGGCGACAGCGTCATTGAGATTGGCCGCGCCGATCTCACGCTGGAGGGCGGGCAGAAGGTGGCCGTCAAGTACGTCGTCCATTGGAAACAGGAAGACGGCAGGTGGAAGTGGAACACGGACATCTGGAACATGAACCAGTGACGTCGCGGCTAAGACGCATGAGACAATGCCGCTGTGCCTGCAGCCCTGGAGTTTCAAAGCACAAGCAAGCATTTCGGCGCGCATGCGGCTCTCGATAGCCTCTCCTTGACGCTCGAACGCGGCGAAATCCTCGGCTTTCTGGGTCCAAACGGCGCAGGGAAAACAACAGCCATCCATCTCGCTCTCGGATTCCTAAGGCCGACAGAAGGCGGCGGGGTGATTCTCGGCAGACCATTCGGAGACACAGCCACGCGCGCGAGAATCGGCTTTCTACCGGATTCTCCTTCTTTCTTCGCAGGATCCGCAAATGCCGCTGTCGAACTCGCCGGTCGCCTGAACAACACGCGCAATCCGCGACTGCGCGAGCGAAGCAGGGAACTCCTTTCGCAGCTCAACCTCGCCTCCGCGGGGAAAGACGCGCGCCGTTTCTCGCGCGGCTTGCAGCAAAGGCTGGGAATGGCGCAGGCCTTGGTCAACGATCCGGACCTGCTCATCCTCGACGAGCCGACTTCAGCGCTCGATCCTCCCGGGGTGCTCGAAGTGCGGGAGCTTCTGAAAGCAGCCCGCAGCGAAGGGAAGAGTATTTTCTTCAGTTCGCATCAGCTCTCAGAAGTGGAGCAGGTTTGCGACCGCATCGCCTTTCTCGATCATGGCAGATTGCTGCGTCACGGACCTCTAGCCAGTTTTCTCGAAGACAGCGGCCGCATGGAAGTAGTGATCCAAGGGCTACCCGCGGATGCTGAGGCCATGTTGCAGTACCAGCAATTCCACAGCGGATCTTCGGAAGCTGGACAGCATTTCGTAATTCCCGCACACATGCAGCGGGAATTCATCGAGCAAATCTGGGCGGCCGGCGGAACCCTCAAGAGCGTCACCCCACTGCGCCGTACACTTGAAGAGCTTTTCATTGCCTGGTCTGAAGACGCGTCTGAAAATGCCTCGAGGAAGCCGGAAGCATGATCAAAGCGTGGCTCGTCGCGCAGCGTCTGCTCTGGCAGAATCGCTGGCTCTTTCTCATGCTGATGCTCTGGCCATACATCATGGCCGCGATCCTCTGCGTTGGTGGCCAGCCCGATCCCGACGACGTGCTCTGGATGCTGCATCAGGAATGCTTCGCCGGACTGGCGCTCGTCGCCGTCACGGCGAGCACGCTTCTCGGCAACGAGCAACGATCAAGGCGAATCGTGATGGTGCTGTCGCGATCCGTGAGCAGGCCTCAATATCTCCTCTCTCTGCTGATCGCAACCTGGCTGCCGCTGCTGCTCTACGTCAGCGGATTCGTCCTGAGCGGAATCTTCATGGCCAACCTTCTCGGCAGACCCTGTCGAGGCGTTGTGGTGATGGCAGGAGCGCAGTTGGTGCTGGGAGTCTGGGCAGGAGCCCTGAGTATCTTCTGGTCGATCCTCGTGCCCCAGATTGTCGCCTCCATCGTCTCCATGGCCTGCGTCGGTCTGGCGGTTTTCGTAGGCCAGACGGGAATGATCGGCCCCGCCAGACTGCTGCTGGCCTTGTTTCAAACATCCATCTCAGGCAAGAACATCCCGTCGAACATTGGATTGGACGCTATCTTGACTTTAGGTGCAGGAGCAGTCTGGTTCGCGATTGCATCATGGCTCTTCAGTCGCCGCGACTTGAACCTGCTGGCGGACTAGAACAGAATCCCGAGGTCAGCGACATCGCATCGTTTAACGCATGCGCTCCGCAGATTACGAAACGAAACGCGTTTACCATTGTTGACACAATCGATTGATCGACATAGCATCCGGGCTATCTCCTCGGGCTTGGAAGCAATTCATCCCTAAGTGGTAGCAGAGGAGGTTTTTTGTGCAATCTGAGCCCGCCCCTTTCGTCTTGTCTCATCTCTTGCGCGTCTCGATCGCTTTGTGGCTCGGCGGCGCGTTCGGAGTTTTTTCCTTCGCCGGTGCCAAAGGGCTCGGAGCACCGATCTGGCTTGCCATTTTTGTTGCTGTTGGCGTCGTGGCAACCGTCGCATGGGCGTGCTGGAAGTGCCCGGTTATTTCGCTGGACAAGAACGCGGCGTCCTCTGCATTGACCATCCTGTTTCTGCTTGCAGCGATTGCGTCGCTCGTCCATTTGGTGCGGCTGTGTGTCTTTATCGTTAACCCGGCAGCAGTAGGCTACGCCCTTGGCCCGCATCGCGGTGTGGGACTCCCGCCCAGCCATTTGTGCATGACGGCTTACTTCGTGGCTGCTCAATCAACAGCGACGGTGCCCAATATCTATGACGAATACAAGCTGTATTCACTTCCGACGCAAAATCCAGATGCTCCGCGGAAGGCACGCACCATCGGACAATTCGACATCGATGCCTACGAGTATCCGCCGCCATTTCTACTATTGCCTCGAACACTCGCGCTGGTGGCGCCGCAATTTCTGAGCTTTCGCATGCTTTGGTTCGCGCTCTATGGTTCGCTCGTGCTTATCGGACTCCTGGCAGTGACGCGAATCTTCGATCCAGTCGTCGGAACGCGCGTGCTGCTGCTCTCGCCACTGGTGCTAGGCGCTGAGGTCACGATCGGCACGCTGCAGGTTGAAAATCTGCAGGCTGCCGTGATTGCACTCGCCATGCTTGCCATGGTGTTTTTTATGCGGGGTAGATACGCGGCTGGCGGTGCTCTGTTGGCATTCGCAACTGTCAGCAAGTTGTTCCCAGCTATGTTGATTGTTTATCTGGTCGTGCGGCGTGAGTGGCGTGCAGTTGCGTGGACGGTTGGCGCGTGCGCTGCACTGGTGGGAATTTCCCTGCTGGACACAGGCAGCGCACCGTATCACGCGTTTATTCACCAACTGCCGAAATTGTTAAGCGGTGAGGCGTTCCCGGTTTTCCGCCGCCCCGGCGCGATCGCAACAAATTTATCCGTCCCCGGCTTGTTCTTCAAGCTGAAGTTATTTGGCCTGCCCAATGGATCGTTCGCGCTGATGAAGATCGTCGGTTCGATTTATACACTGATCGTTCTTGCCGCCACGGTGGTTATCGGGATGAGAAAGCTAAGCCGCAATGAGCAACCATTGATATGGCTGACGATCCTGATCCTGGCTTCGCTACGCAGTCCGTTCCTTCCATCCTACGGGCTCTTTCCTGTGTTGTGGCTCCTGATTTTGCTGACGGCGACAGTAGTGCCTGCAGCTCGCGCGCTTGGTTTGATGTTGGTTGCCTGGGCAGCATTGAACAAAGCGGTGCCAGTCTTTACTGCGGATCCAAGGATCATTGCGGCGATGGCGTTCGTGTCGCAGGCAATCATCGTTGTGTTGCTTGTCGTGGTATGGAGACGGAGTAAGGAATCACCTGTCGGCATGCAGGCAGAGTCTTCTTTTCCTTAATGAGGAGGCACGGCATTTCTCAGTGCAGTACTATTCTTGTGCGACATGTAGTGAGTTCCAGATGCTGTTCCCGAGAGGAATCGGATGAAGACCTTCCTGCGTCACATCGCCTAACCGATGCGCTCCCCAGTGAAGTGCGTGCCCATATCAATTTGCGCGTAAACACGCCACGTGCCTGCCTTTTTTACCGCGACAATAATCATCTGTTGCGCAGTCTGAGGGTATCCGAATAGCCCCGACCCAACAGCGATCCGGCCATAGGCTTCGAACGTGCCTCCATTCCCGTTGGAAAAATCACCATTGGCACGGATCTGCTGGGAAATATGTTGTCCCGTAATTCCTGTCGTTCTGCCCTGCGGATCGATATGAGCAGCCGCCAGATTCGCGCCATTCACCATGAAGCAGTAGCAACAGCCCGTGAACTGCGTGGTCAGCATCAGATCGCAATTAGTGTCTACGCTGGAGAGCGTTGCTTGAATGTTGCCGAGATTATTCTGCACATTTCCATAGGGCGTGGCGGGCACATTGATCGCATCCTCGGTAATGAGTCCCTTGAAGGGCATATTGCAATCCAGGTTGTATATCCCATTCTCCATGTAAAACCCATAGGAGAACCGCTGCCCCTGCGGTCTTCCGTTAACGATTAGCTTGTGCTGGTTCAGGAAGCTCTTCGGATGGGTCTTCAGCAGATTGAGGTTTTCCCGCGCGGCCGCGGGCGAACTCAATAGTTTGTCCCGCGACGCTTCAAGCGCCCATGTGTACGGATTCGCAAAAGTGTGAGTGCTATTGTTGACTTGCGCTGCGGTCGCCGCCCATTGTGTTTCTGGTTCCACGAGCGCGCATTTCACTAGAATCGTAGCCCGACGGTAGGTGCGGTCCACTTGATTCTTCGGGCGGTTGGGCGCTTTCTCTTGCGACATCAAGACGCTCAAGGTGCGACGCGTTTGCGCCGATGCGGTTCGCCGCCATGTGTTCAACGCCTGAACGATCGTATTGAAGTCACCGGCAAAATTTGGGGGCTGATGTGTGCGGATAAACTGAATGGTCTCCTGCAGTCGAACCTCGACATCTTTGGACATCTGGCTTGAAAATCCTTTCGTGCGCTACAAATCCGCTCCAAGAAAGAATCTTATCGGTATTTCGTAATCCACCACACCGAATCTCTGCGTCACCCGAATAGGAAGACAATCCTAAGTAACGCTGGGAAGTTATGTGAACCGCATCGTATCGGGTGCTTTTCTGGCAATCAGTGTTCCTTGGTTTCTACGGGCTCCTCCGAACAGGCTTTGGCATGGAGGGCGCATCCGTACCAGGGCAGTCAGGCAACTGGCCTATCTCATCTGGAGTGCAGATCGTTTTCGCTAATGTTGTGACGAACTCTCCCTTAACCAACCTGCTGCGCGTAAAGGTGAATCCGCACTCAGTCTTGGTCTGTAAGCTCCAGTCTCCAAGCAAGCTATTTTGCTCGATTAGTTCGAGTTTGCTTCCGTTCCAGCGATACGTACTTTCTTGCCATGTGCCACCTTGCCAGTCTTCTCGCTCGGTTAGGGTCTTGTTCTCTGGATGAGCCTCAAGGTTCACGGCTATTTCCGTGAGTTCCTTTGAATAAACCGCTGTCAAGGGGGTAATTGCGAAGAAATTATTTAACCCATTCATTCTAAAAGGAAAATACCTCATTCAATTTGGCGTGTTCTTCCCATCAATCCCGTAAAATAGAAATAGTGGAATAGAAAAGCCCGCCGACCTTGGCGGGCTTTCTTATTGAAACTAAGATACTTACCCGTAAAGCAAGTATTTTCAAATAGTTGCGGTTATCTTTGCAAAGATCCAATGTTATCAGGAGTTTAGCTGACCCCGGGTATATCGCTCTGGAGATTACTTCGGTAGTGTCCTAATTTGATCTGCATCACGGCCTCCGGTAGCAGCATTTGGTGTATCCAAGCCGAAACAGTCTTGTCTCTGGCCCTGGCGGGATTCGATCTTTTGCAACTCATCCGCTGTAAGCCGTACGCGCAGCCTGACCCCTTCGCGTTTCCCCTTGGGTAGAATGCAAAGATGACTAGGCAGACGCAGCAGATGATGCCAAGAGCTACGGCGCAGAGAGCGGAAGGGGGAACGTGTCAGAAATCCAAACCTTAACGGAACGCATTCGTGAATTAAGTGGCGCCGTCGATTTTTGGAATGTGGTTATGCTCTGGGGGCTGGGCATAGCCGCATTCGCCGCCGTCCTTATCGTAATTTCGACTCGCCTTATCGTAGTGAGAACCGGGCAACAATCCTCTGCGCAAGGTCTATTGGATGCAGCGAAAGATAGGCAATTGGAAGCTGATCTAAAAGCAAAAGACCTAAAAATCGCGGAGTTGAAGGATTCAACGGCAATTCTTGAAAATGAAAACCTTCGAGTTAAGCAGCAACTAAGCCAGCAGGGTCACCGGAGCGCACTGCTGCTCGCGTCCCAGAAGCAATTCGGTAATGCCATGAAGGGATTCTCCGGGCAAAAATTCGAGCTGGCAGTTTGCCCAAGCCTACTGAACGATTGGGAAGTGAATAATTTCAAGATGGTTCTCTGGGCCACGCTCAACCACAATGCGGGTTGGGCTTGGATTTCCCCCGAACGGGAGATCGGCGTTTGCACCGATGGGCTCGGGATATTCGTTCGCTCGACTGCGCCGCCACATACGAAAGAAGCCGCACAAGCACTATCGCTCAATCTCGATAAGGTTCTAGGGAAAAGGATGGTAGGCAAGATATCCGCTGGGCAAGTGGGGTTTGCTGTCACTACCCGACCGAATCCGCCCGCAGTCTTGGGTGAAGAATCCTCGAGTGACGACGTAATTCTTATCCACGTTGGAGCGCATCCATAGGCAATATAGATGGGGCAGACCAGCGCCAGTGTCCAAATTAGGGCACTACCATTACTTCGAAGCGGTAGTCGCCCCGGGAAGCGAAAGCGTGTTCGCGCCGGCTTTGGCAAGCGCCAGCACGCGCCCCGGTGCAATGCCCAGAATCAGGGTAGCGGCAACCGTCAGCAGCAGCGCAAACAACAGCGGCACGGAAGCGCGAGGAATCCCATCGAGCAGATCGCTGTGAACCGGCTTCGAATAGGCCGTGGCCACCACGCGCAAGTAGTAATAGGCTGCGATGCCGCTGTTCACCAGACCGATGATGGTCAGCCACACCAGTCCTGAATGCAGCGCCGAAGCAAATACATAGAACTTGCCGAAGAATCCACCGGTAAAGGGAATTCCAATCAGCGAAATCAGGAAGAAAGCCATCGTAGCGCCAAGCAACGGCGAGCGATACGCGAGTCCCCGATAATCCTGAATCAGCGTCAGGCGGTCGTTCATGCCCCCGGCATGTGAAAGAACAACAAAGATGCCGACATTCATCGCCGCGTAGCTGAGCGTGTAAAAGCTTGCTGCCGCGATGCCATCCGGCGAGAGAGCCGTGAACGCCACCAGCAGATAGCCCGCATGCGCAATCGACGAATAGGCCAGCATGCGCTTCACATTCTGCTGCCGCAGCGCACCCAGGTTGCCAATCGTCATCGAGAGCGCAGCCATCCACCAGATCAGCGGTTGCCAATGGTTGTGCAGCGCGGGGAAGGCAACAAATAGAACTCGCAGCAGAACAGCAAATGCGGCAGCCTTGGGCGCAGTCGACATAAGTGCGACGACAGCAGCCGGTGCGCCTTCATAAACATCCGGTGTCCAAACCTGGAACGGAGCCGCCGAGACCTTGAAGCCGAGACCAATGAGAATCATGGCGACGCCAATGGTCGCCAGAATAGGTGTCTGGCTCGTAGTCAGGAGCCCGGCAATCTTGCCGATATCCGTCGTACCGGTAGCGCCAAAGATCAGCGCGATCCCATAAAGAGTGAAAGCCGTAGCGAACGAACCAAGCAGAAAATACTTGAGCGCCGCCTCAGGTCCCTTGGCGCTCTTCCGGCGGAAGCCCGCCATGATGTAAGTCGAGATCGACGAAATTTCGAGGCCTATAAAGACCAGCAGCAGCTCAACCGCGCTCGTCATCAGCATCATTCCGACGGCCCCGAGGCAAATCAGAGCAAAGAGTTCGCCGAGTCCTTCGGTATCAGGAGTCGCCGCATCGAGCGTTGCCAGAAGGGTCGCCAGCACGATGCCCGCGATCACTACATGAAAGAAGACGCTGAAGGCATCCGTCTGGACGGTGCCGAAGAAAGCAGTGCCCGCCGGCAACTGGAGCTGCCAGAAACTCGAAACAAGAGCCGCAAGGGTACCAAGAACGGAGAGCCATCCGAGCGGCTTGCGGCTGGACTCCTTCGCAAGCAACGGTTCGGCCAGCATGACAATCACGCCGGTGATCGTGAGAATGACCTCGGGAAGAATCCGATAGAGCTGCGGTACGTCGGTCATCGTTTCTCCGCCACGTTCGTCGTAAGAGTTGAGGTTGCATGTGCGACGTTCTGTACCAACCCATCCACGGCGCCGTTGATCGCGCGAATCCAGTAGGGCGAAGCAACGCCAAGCACCAGCATCAGAATCGCAGCCGGAACCAGGGCGAGGCCTTCACGCGCCACCACATCGGGAACGGCCTTGTTTGCAACCAGCCGCGATTGCGGCCCATAGAAAAGCTTCTGAATCATCGAGAGCATATACCACGCGCTCAGAATGACACCGATGGTGGCAGCCGCGCCCCAGTAAGGATGCACGCCGAAACTCGAACTCAGGATAAGGAACTCGCCAACGAAGCCATTTAGAATCGGCAACCCGATCAATGAAAGCATGGTGATGACGTACAACGTCGCCATATTCGGCAAATTCGCCGACATGCCACCGTACTGCGTCATATCGTACGTTCCATACCGCTCATAAAGAATGCCGAACAGAATCAGCATGGCCGCGCCGGAAAGCTCGTGGTTCAGAATGTGAAAGACGGTGCCATTCAACCCCATAACCGTAAAGCAGAAGATCCCAAGAGTGCAGAAGCTGAGATGCCCGATGGTTGAAAATGCAAGGAACCGCTTTAGATCCGGCTGAACAAGAGCGATCAAAGCTCCGTAGAGAATGCCGATCACTGCGAGCGCGATCATCAACGGGGCAATCTCTCGCGACTGTGCAGGGAAGAGGCCGAGGTTAAAACGAATGATCGAATAAAGCCCAAGCTTGCCTGCGACCACCATGGCCATCGCCGTCGGCGCTTCGGAGAAGACGTCGCTCAGCCATCCGTGCAGTGGAAAGACTGGAACCTTGACCGCAAAGGCTACAAGGAACGCCAGCGAGACCCACCACAATGCTTGAGGAGCAAAGAGCGAAGCGTTCTGCGCCAGATATTGTTGCGTCTCGACGAAGTCGAAGGTGCCTGTTCTCGCATATAGCCACAACAGCCCCACGAGAAGCATCGCAGAAGGAATGAAGGTAAAGAGGAAGAACTTGATAGCTGCCTGCGGCCCGCGCGTGCGCCCGAACATGGCAATCAGAATCGCCATCGGAACCAGGGACAGTTCCCAGAATCCGTAGTAGAGGAACATATCGAGCGCGACGAAAATACCAAGCATTGCCGTCTGCTGGATCAGGAAGAGAAAATAAAATTCCTTGGTCCTGGTTTCAATTGCCTTCCACGAGGCAAGCACCGCCATCGGTCCCAGGAAACCGACGAGCACCACCAACCACATCGAGATACCATCGATGCCAAGGTGATAGCCAATCTTCGGGCTCGCGATCCAGGGACGGTTCTCTTCAAACTGAAAGCCGGCCTGTCCATATTGGAAGTAAGCCGGAAGGTGCAACGTGAGGCCGAAGGTCGCGAGCGTTACCAGCAACGTGAACCACTGGATTAACTTGCCCGTTCGTGGCAGCAGTGCGACCACAATCGCGCCTGCCAGGGGCACAAACGTAATCATCGATAAGATGGAATCGTTCAGCACGAATACGTTCCTTGCTTCAATCCTTTGTTAGGGCACCTTCAAAAAGTAAAGTGCGATCCAAACCCAAAATAAGTCAGCAACAGCAAAGCCGCTGCGCCAAGCGCGAGCCATCCGGCATACGAGCGGATATTTCCTGATTGCACGCGCTGTACCAGTGAGCCGACACCTTGAGCCGTATACCCCAGTGCGAGGGTTCCACCCGTGATGACCCCCGTATCGAACAGGCCCTTCAACACATAACGCGAAAGCAGAAGAACCGGAGTGACTATGACAGCGCCGTAAAGTTCGTCGATCCGATACTTGTCGAGTAACAGCGAATACAAGCCGTGGACCTTCGCTGCAAGCTGCTCGGGTATTGCAGGTTTCACAAAGTACATCAGATGCGCGATGAACCATCCAATCCCCGCAACTACCACGGAGACAACCGCCAGCAATAACTCCTGAGAATGTGCTCCTTCAGCGACTTCTCCTGCGGGCTGCGTCACAGGACTCAGGAAATGCGTGATCTCTGCATGACCACCAAGCGCTTCCGGAACGCCAACCCATCCGCCGATCACGGAGAGAATCGCAAGAATCACCAGCGGTCCAAGCATGATCCATGGACTCTCATGCACACCGTGTCCGTGACCATGTCCATGATCGTCGGGCGCGGCTTCCTTCGCGCGACTCTCGCCGAAGAAGGTCAGATACCACAACCGGAACATGTAGAACGCTGTCAGCCCAGCGGTGAACAAGCCGATAAACCATACGAGCTTGCCGATGGGGTTGGGTGAGATGAATGCCTGATAAAGAATCTCGTCCTTGCTGAAGAAGCCGGCAAACGGCGGTATGCCGCAAATGGCAAAGACCGCCATCGTCATCGTCCAGAAGGTGATCGGAATCTTCTTCCGTAAGCCGCCCATGACGCGCATGTCCTGCTCGCCGCTGAGCGCGTGGATCACCGACCCGGCAGCAAGGAAGAGCAGCGCTTTGAAGAAAGCGTGCGTCAGCAGATGGAAGATGCCCGAAGAATATGCTGCTACGCCGCAGGCCAGGAACATGTATCCAAGCTGTGAAACCGTGGAGTAGGCGAGAACACGCTTGATGTCGGTTTGCACGAGACCGATGGTCGCGGCAAAGAGCGCAGTCGCTGCGCCGATGAGCGCCAAAGTAGTCAGTGCGAATGGCGACCGATCAAAGATCAGGTGTGTACGCGTAACCATATAGACGCCAGCCGTTACCATCGTGGCTGCGTGAATCAGCGCGGAGACCGGAGTAGGGCCTTCCATCGCATCGGGCAGCCATACATAGAGCGGAATCTGCGCCGACTTGCCTGTTGCGCCCAGAATCAGGAACAGGGCTATGGCAGTCAGAAATCCACCCTGCCACTCCGGGTGTTGTGCAATCTGGTTGAAGACCCGGCCAAAGCTCAACGTGCCGAAATGCGCGATGATGAGAAACATCGCGAGCAAAAAGCCAAAGTCGCCAACGCGGTTTACGACGAAAGCCTTCTTGCCGGCGTTCGCCGCGGAATCCTTCGCGAAGTAGAACCCGATCAGCAGGTAGGACGCGAGGCCAACACCCTCCCAACCCACGAACATGAGCAGGAAGTTTTCCGCCAGCACTAGTGTGAGCATGAAGAACATGAAAAGGTTGAGGTAGGCAAAGAATCGCCAGTACCCCTCTTCATGTGCCATGTATCCGGCAGAGTAAAGATGAATGAGGAAGCCAACGCCTGTCACAACCAGCAACATGATCAGCGTCAGCTGGTCGAGTGCAAAAGCGAAGTCTGCGTGAAAGCTGCCAGCAGTGATCCAGGTCCCCACGTTTTCCGTGTAAGGAAGGGATAAGGAGCTGAAGTGCAGAGCGATATTCAGCACCTGCAGAAACGGAATCAACGTGGCCACCCAGGCAACGGTCGTCACCAGCGCTTTCGGGAAACGACGCCCAAGCAGACCATTCACCAAAAATCCGGCGAAAGGAACGAGCGGAATCAGCCAGAGATTGAGGGAATTGGTCATAGCTTCATCAAATCCACTTGATCAACGTTCAAGGTAGCCCGCGTGCGGAAGAGGGCGATGATAATCGCAAGGCCTACCGCGGCTTCCGCGGCCGCCACCACCATGACGAAGAAAACAAAAATTTGTCCGCTCACCTGATGCCAGCGATGCGCGAACGCTACAAAGGTCAGGTTGACGGCGTTCAGCATCAGCTCAATCGACATGAAGATCGTGATGATATTACGCTTCACGAGAAACGCTGCAACGCCGATGGAGAAGAGGATCGCGCTCAATACGAGGTAGTAGGCAATAGGAACCATTTCGATCAGTGCTCCTTTCGCGCCAGCGCAACCGCGCCTAGGATGGCCACCAGAATCAGGGCAGACGTTGCTTCAAATGGAAGCAGCAGGTCACGAAAGAGCACCTGGCTCAAATCGTGGGTCGTTGCCAGATAGCCGCCAAGCTTTGCGGATCCAAGACGGTCACTCTGCTCCAGGAAGATGTAAGCCAGGATTCCGAAGAGCGCTGCCGCACCAGGAAAGCCGACAATATAGGCAGCTTTGCTGCCATGGGTGTGCTCCTCTACGCCGGCATTCAGCAGCATGATGACAAACGTGAAGAGGACCATGATTGCGCCGGAGTAAACGATCACCTGCGCCGCCGCAAGGAATTCCGCGCCGAGAAGAAGATAGAGCACGGCGAGCGAAGTCATCACAACAATCAGCGAAAGTGCGCTGTTGATAGGGTGGTGCTGCAGCAGGAGATTGAGTGCCCCAGCAACACATAACAGGCCGAAGATGAAGAACAGAACTAAATGCATGCTCTTAGCGAAAGGAACTGTGAAGAAACAAAGTTATAATTCAGCGTCTGTGCCCGAAGGCACCTACTTTACGCCGCGCGAAAAGCCAGCCAAAGGCTAGTCGCAATGATATTTGCAATCGACAGAGGCAACAAAAACCTCCAGCCGAAGCCCATCAGTTGGTCATAGCGGAAACGCGGCAGCGTGCCGCGCACCCAGACATAGAGGAACAGGAAGCAAAAGACCTTGATCACGAACCAGAAGACCGGCAGGAGCGCCTGCACAACAGGGCCGCCCCATTCCGGCAGAAGATTGCCGAACGGACTCGTCCATCCCCCCAGAAAGAGCACCGTCGCAACGCAGCCCACCATGATCATGTTGCCGTATTCGGCCATGAAGAACATGGCGAACTTCATCGAGCTGTATTCGGTATGATAGCCGGCTGTCAGTTCGCTCTCTGCTTCGGAAAGATCGAACGGCGTTCGATTGGTCTCTGCAAACGCTGAAATCAGATAAATGAAGAAGGCAACGAACTGTAGTCCGCCAATCACGTTCCAACTGAGCAGCCCGTGTGACGCCTGGATGTCCACAATGTCCCGTAATCGGAATGACCCCGTGCGCAGCACAACGCCAACCAGTGACAATCCGAGCGCCAACTCATAACTGATCATTTGTGCGCTTGCACGCAACGATCCCAGCAGAGAGTATTTGTTATTTGACGACCACCCAGAGAGCGCAACGCCGTACACGCCAATAGACGTGATACCGAGAATCACCAGCAGCCCGATGTTCACATCGGCAATCTGAAACAGATCGACGCCCTTGACGTATATCTGCCTACCGAACGGGATGACTGAAATCGTAATCAGCGCGCAACTCAACGCAATCACTGGCGCCAGAATATACAGAGGACGATACACACCGGCAGGCAGCAGGTCTTCCTTCAGGAAAAGTTTCAACCCGTCAGCCAGCGGCTGCATTAGGCCAAACGGTCCTACGCGGGTGGGTCCCCAGCGATTCTGGATGCGTCCCACCAACTTGCGCTCCAGCAGCACCGTATAGGCGACCGACATCAGCAGGAGCACCGTGACCACCGCCACCTTCAGCACGGTTAACAGTAGATAGATCCAAATACTTACTTGCATCGGGCCATCCCAGGAAAAAGTGCTTAGTCCGCCGCTGTTTGCGCGGGGTTTGGTGTTGTGTGAGACTCGACGACAGCCTTCATCATATCGCTGAAACGTCCAAGGGTTCCCGAAGTAAATAACGTGTCCTCCGCTGGCAGAACAAGATCACGACGCGAGCCAGCAGGCTGAATCTGCACTAAGTCAAACTTTTCCGGCTGCTCGGTTCCCGTCAACAGTTCCAGACGCGAAACGTGATAGCTGGGAACGAGCCGCTGAATCTCATCAAGAGTGGCAAACGGATCAAATGGGCTTAACTTCAATTCCAGACGATTCGCCGCGAGCCACACCGCATGGCGATCGGCCTCGCCCGATTCGGGACCACGTGACTGTCCCATGTCTGCAGTAACTCCACGTCCGAATGGAACCAGCTTCTTCGGATCGGCGCCCATACGATCGGCAAGTCTTACAATCAATTCGAAGTCGGTACGCACGCCAGCCTTGTCTGCAGCTTTCTTCACCAGCTGGATGTCGCCGTACGTATTTGTAACCGTGCCTGCCTTCTCATAGAGATTGGCGGCGGGAAAGATCACATCGGCGAGCTGAGCCGTCTCGGTCAGAAACATGTCCTGCACGATCAGAAAGGTATTCTTGAGCACCGCGGGATCTACGCCAAAACGTGACACTGGATTCGATCCGACAATATACATGGCGGCAAGATCGCCGCGTTGCGCAGCATCGAACATCTGCAACAGATCCATACCCGGGGTTTTCGGCAAAGGCGCGCCATACTCATCCGTAAAATGAGCGGCATCGCTGACGGGAACATAGCCGGGCAGCATATCCGGGAGGACGCCCATATCCGCTGCACCGCGTGAATTCGCGTAATCGCCGAGAGCGGCAAACTTCGTATTCGGAAGCGAGAGGCCGAAGTCGACGAGTGCTTGAATATCGCGCCCCCGGAATTCTGAACCGAAGACAATCAGTAGCGACTCTTCTTTGCGGAGAGCATCGCGGAACGCCGCAGTGGTGTCGTTGGCAGCAATTGCGCTGTCATTCCCGGCAAGATATTGCACCAGGGAAGCATAGCCATCCTGTGGAATTTGAAGGAATGCCTTCGCCTGCCGGCGCAACTTGATCTCCACATGATTGGCGACGTAGACACGCGCGCGATGCAAACGGACATTCGACCGCAGGTTCCATGCGAGGGCCGGATGTTGGTTCGTAGGATCATTGCCCAGCAATAGAATTGCCGGAGCAGTGAGTGTGTCGCGGAGAGAAGCAGTTCGTCCCGCCTTGCCCGCAAGAGCCGCAGCAAACGAAACATAGTCCGCTGTGCGGTGATGATCGATATTGTTGGTGCCAACAATGGTCCGCGCAAACTTCTGTAGCAGGTACGACTCTTCGTTCGTTGTGCGGTTGGATCCAATCACCCCAATTGCCTGACCGCCCTTTGCTTCTCTAATTTCGCGCAGTTTCTTCGCCGCAAAATCAAGCGCATGATCCCAGCTTACCTCGGCAAAGTTTCCGTCTGGCTGGCGGACGAGTGGCTTTGTCAGTCGATCGGTCCGGTTTGCAAAATCGAATGCGTAACGACCCTTGTTACATAAAAAATCGCCATTGATGCCGCTCTTGTCGCGATTATCCCCGCGGACAATCTCCATGCCGTCATTGACGCGCCGGACACCAAGTGTTGTCTTGCAGCCGTCACCGCAATGTGTGCAGATAGTGGCGATGTGGTTCATCTCCCACGGCCGTGTCTTATAGCGATAGGTTCCGGAGGTAAGCGCTCCGACCGGGCACAGATCGATGCACATGCCGCACTCTTCGCAGTTCAGATGGTCCTGACCGTTGGGAGCTATCACTGCGCCGACGCCGCGGTTTTGAATTCCGAGAGCCCAGACATCCATACCAGGGCCACAAACTGTCACGCAGCGATAGCAGAGAATGCAACGCGGGCGGTCGAAGTACACGACCGGCGACCACTGTTGCTCTTCGCGGTGCTGCTTGATCTCGACGTATTTCGATTCTGCAGCGCCGTACTTAAAGGTCATGTCCTGCAGTTCGCACTCGCCGCCCGCGTCGCATACCGGGCAGTCGAGCGGATGGTTTCCGAGCAACAACTCAATCGTCGCCTTGCGAGCCTGCTTGATCTCGTCGGTTTCTGTAGCGACGACCATGCCCTCGGTCACGGGTGTGGTGCAGGCTGTCTGCAGCTTCGGCATCTTCTCAATGCGAACGACGCACATGCGGCATGCCGCCTGCATCGAAAGCTTGGGGTAGTAGCAAAATGCCGGTATCTCGATGCCCGACGTCCTGCAGGCATCAATCAGTAGCGTTCCGGCGGGCGCGGTCAGCTTCTTGCCATCGACTGTAAACGTTACGTCAGCCATGAAATTCCTAATCCTCTATACCAGCGCCGGTTCTTCGTGTTTTGCATACGGGCAAGGCTTGCCATTCAAATGGTCTTCAAACTCATGCCGGAACTTCTTGATAAACCCAATCGTCGGCATCGCCGCAGCGTCGCCGAGCGGGCAGAACGTTCGGCCCAGCATGTTTTCGGCGAGATACCGGATGTTATCCAGATCTTTATCCACGCCACCGCCCGCATGCACTCGGGTGATCGTCTTCTTCAGCCAGTCCGTGCCTTCGCGGCAGGGAATGCACCAGCCGCAGCTTTCATGCTGATAAAAGGCAATCGTGCGGAGAGCGAATTCGACCATGCAGGTCTGGTCGTCAATCACGACGATGCCGGCAGAGCCGAGCATGCTTCCAGCCTTGCCGAGTTGATCAAAGTCCATACCGACATCGATCTCTTCCGGCAACATCACTGGTGTCGAAGAACCGCCCGGGACCACAGCTTTCAAATTTCTACCGCCGCGAACACCACCGCCGACTTCATAAATGGCCTTCTTGAGGTTGTAGCCCATCGGCAACTCATAGACGCCGGGATTGTTCACATGCCCGCTGATGCCGAACAGGCGCGTTCCACCGTTGCGCTCTGAACCGGCCTTCGCGTACGCTTCGCCGCCCATCAGCATGATGTGCGGCACACTGGCAATCGTCTCGGCATTGTTGATGACAGTGGGCCCGCCATACAACCCAACCACAGCAGGGAAAGGCGGTTTGATGCGCGGAACGCCGCGTTTCCCTTCAAGCGACTCCATCAGGGCCGACTCTTCGCCGACCTCATAGGCACCTGCGCCTGTCTGCGTGATGATGTCAAAGTCGATTCCCGAGCCGAAAATGTCCTTGCCGAGAAAGCCCTTCGCGTAGGCGTCGGCGACAGCCTTCTCCATGATCTTCAGCAGGTAACGGTATTCGCCGCGCAGATAGATGAAGCCCAGCTTGGAACCGATCGCGAGTCCGGCGATCATCGTCCCTTCAATCATCGCGTGGGGATCGTGCAGGAAGATCAGGTGGTCTTTACAGGTTGCCGGCTCGCTCTCGTCGCCGTTGACCAGCACGTACTTCGGCCGATCTGATTGCTTGGGCACGAACGACCACTTCAAGCCCGTTGGAAAGCCGGCGCCGCCGCGGCCACGCAAACCGGAGACTTTCATCTCATTGATGATCCAGTCAGCGCCCTTCTCAATGGCAAGCTTCACCGCCTTGTAGCCATCCAGCTCGATGTATTTGTCGATGTCGGTAGCGCCCTTGCCAAAGCGGCGGGAGATGATCCTTACCTCATCGGGATGGGAGACGAGTCTTGGCATTTATACGGTCTCCTTTCCACGGCCCGCTTTGTAATCCTCGAGAATCTGGTCCATCTTGTCTGGTGTCAGCTCGTCATAGAAGTCGTAATTGATTTGGATCGCTGGAGCCCAGCAACATGCGCCGATGCACTCGACCTCTTCCAGAGAGAACAGGCCGTCCGACGTGGTTCCCTTATGCTCGATACCGAGCCTCTTCTTGCAATGTTCGAGGATGCCATAGCCATCGCGCAGCATGCAGGAGATGTTGGTGCAAACCTGCACGTTGTACTTGCCGATTGGCTTCGTCCGCAGCATTGAGTAATAAGTCAGCACGTTGCGTACATCGAGTTCGGTGATTCCGACGCGCTGTGCTACCTCGGCAACGACGGCATCCGAAATGTAGCCCACCTCGTCCTGCGCATAAAGCAGCATAGGCACAAGCGCCGAGCGCTTCACCGGATACAACGCCACCAAACGGTCGAAACGAGCCGCCGTGGCCGGTGAAAAAATCGTGGTTTGAGGTGTACTCATTCTTTGATCCCCATCCGATAAATCCTGTTACAGCTAATCCTGATCAAAAACCTTCGCGGTAAACGCTTCGGCCGCGATCTCCATCTCGACTGCGCTTCGGCGGTCGCTGAATGTCACCAGGCTGTCCGCCCCGATGCGAAACCCGCCGCCACTCAACCGCCGCTCCGGGCCAGGCTCGTCGTCGTACATTGCCCATTCACCTTTCCCGGTCTGCACGTCAAAGTCAACGACCAGAATCCTGTTTTGTTCGCGGACGGTGAGGCGACCATCTTCGCCTTCATCGACGAAAGCGCGGCCTTCAATTCGGCCCAGATCATGCGCCGCTATATACGAGCGGACAAGGGAAACAAATGATATCCAAAGTTCAGTAAAAACCCGTTGGTCGCCGACAGCTGTACTCACCTGTCGATCTCCCCCAGAACGATATCAATCGATCCGATCACCGCAACCACATCCGCGATCAGCCGTCCTGCGCACATCGTCTGTAGCGCCTGCAGTGTCGCAAACGACGGGTTCCGCATGTGTACGCGATACGGCTTTGCTGTGCCATCGCTAACGGCAAAGTAACCCATCTCGCCGCGTGGCGATTCTACTGCCTGGTAAACCTGCCCAGCAGGAACCGTGAAACCTTCGGTCACAATCTTGAAGTGATAGATGAGCGACTCCATTTGGGTCTTCATCTTTTCGCGGTCCGGTAGGACCACATGCGGCGCGTTGGCTGTAATCGGTCCTTCCGGCATGCCTTCAAGAGCCTGCTCGATGATCTTTACAGATTCGCGCATTTCCTGAATGCGAACCACGTATCGCGCCCACACATCGCAGTCATTCGATACCGGCACCCTGAACTGAAACTTTTCGTAGCTTGAGTACGGCATGTCGCGCCGCAGGTCCCAGTCCACGCCCGAGGCGCGCAGCGGCGGACCGGTTACGCCCAAGGCGATTGCGTCCTCGCCGCTGAGGTAGCCAACACCTTTCAGTCGATTAATGAAAATCGGATTGCCGGTGAGCAGGTTTTCGTATTCATCGATTTTCTCAGGCATGCGCTTGATGAACGTCTTCACGCGGTCGAAAAAGTCGAGCGGTGGCTCCAGTGCCAGCCCGCCCACGCGGAAGTACGAAGTCATCATGCGCTGCCCGGCCACATGCTCAAAGAGGCGCAGAATATCTTCACGCTCACGGAAACAATACAAGAAGACCGTCAGCGCGCCAATATCCATGGCGTGCGTGCCCAGCCAGACCAGGTGCGACTGCAACCGTGTCAGCTCATTCAGAAGCACCCGAATCCACTGCGCGCGATCCGGAATTTCCAGTTGCAGCAGCTTCTCGACGGCCAGGCAGTACGTCAGGTTGTTGGTCATCGGGCACAGGTAGTCGATGCGGTCCGTCATCGGAACCACCTGCTGATAGAACTTCGCCTCGCAGGTCTTCTCGATGCCCGTATGCAGATACCCGATATCCGGGACTACTTTGAGCACCGTCTCGCCGTCGATCTCGATCACCAGGCGCAGCACGCCGTGCGTCGAAGGATGCTGAGGCCCCATGTTCACGACCATGGTGCGGTCCTTCGCGCCTTCCTCCTGACGCGGTTTGATCAGCGTCGAAGTCTCAACAAATTTCGCCAGTTCAGGGCTTGTAGGCATTAGCGGTAGCCCTCCACGGGGTAGTCTTTGCGCAGCGGGTGCCCGTCCCACTCTTCCGGCAGCATGATACGCCTTAATTCGGGATGACCGTGGAAGCGCACCCCGAAGAGGTCCCAAACCTCACGCTCATAGAAGTTTGCAGAAGGCCAGATAGGAGTGATGCTGTCAATCGTGGGGTCAATGCTTTCGACGGGGCTGATCAACCGCACACGATCTTTCAGGGCATGAGAAAGAATGTGGTAGGTGACCTGGAAACGCGGCTCACTCGGATACCAGTCGACACAGGTCACATCTTCAAGAAAGTTGTAGCCGGCAGACTGTACTGCCTTGCATGCGCCACGAATTTCATCGCGCGCGATGGTGACTGTCAATTCCTTGAGATGATATTTTGCGTCGAGAACGGCGTCGGCGTTCCATGCCAGCAGGGAAGCAAGCGCCCGGTTCTCTGGCAACGCTGCACGCACAGCATCTTTCCCTTGAACAGCTGAGTCCATCGAGTCCTTACTTTGCAATGGGGCCGTCAGCGGGCCCGGGTCAGAGTTCTGCCGAAAAGCTACAAATCGCCTTTATCGGAGGACCAATCGAGAATGCCTTTTTTCGAGATGTAGAAGAAGCCGACCAGCACAAAGCCCAGGTATACCAGCATCTCCCAGAAGCCGAAGAGTCGCGAACCGGATATACGCGGCAGGTCGCGATAGATAACAGCCCATGGCAGCATGAAAACAGCCTCCACATCGAAAAGGATGAAGAGCATCGCCACCATGTAGAACCGCACTGAGAAGCGTCCGCGGGCATCGCCTTCCACTGGAATGCCACACTCATAAGCTTCGAGCTTGACCTTGGTGTTGCGGTGACGGCCCAGAAACCAAGACGCGGTTACCATCCCCAGGCCGAGTCCGCATGCAGCAAGGATCTGCAGCAACATCGGAACGTAATTCCAGAAATAGTTTGCGCTTCGCATCCCAACCTCACCGTTCAGCAGTTTATCGCCGAAGCCTCTCATCTGAGAGTAGTTTCTGTATAACGCTGTCGTCAAGGAAGGGCAGACTTTCTCAGTAAATTCTCGACAAATCCTGCTGCCCTTTTCGTTGCGAAGTTGCGCCCTGTAGACAAAGCTGTCTGGTTCGCCGTTCACGTCGCGTCAGGAAGTGTCCCGATCCGGAACAAGAATAGGCCGTAGCCAGGGGTGGCTGAAGTACTCCAGCCAGGCGCCGATAGGCCTGGATGAGGACAAGCTTATGAGCACTCTCAGTCATTCGCTGCATTCCATCCCGGTTAACGATTTCAAACTTTTAAGCGACGACCCTGCGATTGAAGCAGTGTCTACCGAAGAGTCTGCTGATCCCGTAGACGATGGGCTTGGCGCTATACGTGGATTTGTTGCGGCGATGCTCTGCAATGTCGTGCTGGCACTGCTAGCCGTTGGCGGCTGGGGGCTGTGGCGCGTTTTGCGGTAGAACCCAAGTGTTCCACTCAATGATCCGCATGAGGCGCTCTTAGCTGCTGCAACGAAGGAGTTCCAATAGAGGTGGCTTCTTTGGACGGCGATTACTGCGATCTAGACGTGCGCACCATCATTCCGTCCGAGCCGTTAACCTGTCTGATACTCTCAAGCCATGCAGCTTGTGATCAACGGCCAGCCGAGGGAATTTTCCAATCTGACTGCAGACGCAAGGGTAGCCGATCTCGTGGTCGCTCTGGGGCTAAAAAATGACCGTGTAGCCATCGAACAGAATGGCGAGATTGTTTCCCGCTCGGTTTGGTCGGAAGTTACACTGCGACCTGGAGACAAATTTGAAATCGTACACTTTGTCGGAGGCGGAAGACCCTGATGCCGAAACCGGGCCGATACTCCAGGACGGAGGCAGATAAACCGGTTTTCAAATGAAGGCGCCTTGCGCTGCTCCAGGTGTTGACGGGGTCCTTCCAAAATTCCTGCCTTACGCAACAGTCTGAATTTGCTCCGTTTACTGTGCTATATTCCGAAAAGGTCAATGATTTTTTCGAAAGAATATGTTGGATATTTGGCGCGCCATACGGTCAAGCATTTGATCGACGCGAAGATGATCCGGACGGACAAAGCGAAAGTTGTTGAGGAGCGCGTCCATAACGGTTTGCTGGAGGAATTGCAGCTTGAGGACCGCATCAATGAAGAGGTGCGCGTAATTCTGGAGGCTTACCAGGACGATATGCGGAAAACGGGCGCGAGCTATCCAGAGATGTTTAAAAAGGTGAAGCAGGAATTGGCGCGCAAGTATAAGGCGGTGCTGTGAGAATCTCGCGCGACAAGTTGAATAAGCTGGCGCATGTGGTGGCTGACACGCTCGCTGAAACCGATGAGGCGGAGTTTCTAGAGGACCGCAATACGATCCGGCAAGAAGCGCGTAAGGCTCTGGAGCACCTGCTGACGGAGGAGATGCGCATCGATCAGGCCGCACGGCAGAAGATAGAATCTCAACGCAAGGTCATCCTTGAAGGCAGCCAGGAGTGGGATATCCTCTATCGCAAGTACTACACGGATGAAGTCAAAAAGCTGGGGATTTAGAGTGCTTCTATGAATTTCGCCAGCTGTGCAGAGGAGCCTTATAAACTCTGGAAAACACCTAATAGCGTGCCGGCACGGGGCAGCACCGTCGCCGACCAACATCTTTAAAATCTCCTCTACTTTACCGAGGTTAGCCTGTTCTGTTCGATTTCTGCAGCGGCTTGCTTCGCAATCTCTCCGACAATTTCATACGAGCGCAGGCGGGCTGCGTGCTCATACGGATTGCATGTGATAATCAGCTCGTCGGCCTGCGTTTCATCGAGGAATACCTCCAGCTTGCGGCGCACGGTTTCGCGGCTGCCTACGACTGCCAATGCGCGCTTGGATGCGATTGCCGCTTGCTCGAATTCGTTTGCAAGTCCTTCGACCGTATCCATCGGCGGCGCGAGCGGCGCGAGCTTATTACGGATCAGGCGCAGCACGTTGAGGTATTCGGTGGTGGAAAGGTGCTGCGCCTCTTGATCGGTGTCGGCGGCGAGCACGGGAAGCCCGACCATCGTATAAGGCTTGTCGAGCACATCCGATGGCTCGAAGCTGCTGCGGTAGATGTCGAGCGCAGCCAGAGTATTCTCCGGCATAAAGTGACCGGCGAAGGCGAAGGGCAGTCCAAGCTGTCCCGCAAGTTGCGCGCTGAAGCCGCTTGATCCCAGGAGCCAGATGGGAATGTTCAGACCGGCACCAGGCAGCGCACGAACAGCTTGATTTGGCTTGGGCTCAGCGAAGAGTTCGCGCAGCTCGCCGAGCAGCTCGGGGAAGTTGTCGCCGTTTCGCAGATCGCGGCGCAATGCGCGCATGGTAGGAAAGTCGGTTCCTGGCGCGCGGCCGAGGCCAAGATCAATGCGACCGGGATAAATGCTCTCGAGCGTGCCGAACTGTTCGGCGATGACTAGCGGTGCGTGATTGGGCAGCATGATCCCGCCGGAGCCGACGCGGATGGTTGACGTTCCCTGAGCGACGTAGCCGATCAGCACCGAAGTCGCCGAACAGGCGACCGACGCGAGATTGTGATGCTCGGCCAGCCAGTAGCGCTTATATCCCCAGCCTTCCGCATGCTGCGCAAGATCGAGTGTTTCGTGAAAGGTCAGCGTGATCGAGCGGCCTTCCTTTACCGGAGCCAGATCGAGCACCGAGAGTGGTGTGAAAGCTAGACGGGATGATTGTGGCATCGTGTTTCCTGGATTAATTGATGTCTTGAATAGCCGAATGATTCAAGGCCGTGCGCTGTTGTTGCGCGTCCCGTCGCGGCTGGTCTTCTGATAGAATGAACCAGTCGGCAGCGCCCACGTCGGTATCTTCTGGCGCCATGGTGTAATTGGTTAACACGCCGCCCTCTCAAGGCGGAGAGTTCGGGTTCGATCCCCGATGGCGCTACCACGCATCAAATTCCGGCTTGCGGTAATTGACTTGAGTTTCAAGGAAGTAAGGCGGATTTCGCATGCGTGCTGGACGAGTCTCTTGACTTCAATGGCCATCAAATAGGCATGGAACTACGTCAGCTTCAATATTTCTGCTCGGTGGTACAGGCGGGAAGCTTTACGAAGGCAGCTGAGCAAGAGGGTATCGCGCAACCCTCGCTATCTCAACAGATTCAGCGTTTGGAGAGAACTCTGGGTACGGTGCTTTTTGTCCGTCTCGGAAGATCGGTGCAACTCACACATGCTGGCACCGTCTTTTATCCATACGCGCGCGATATCTTGAATCAGGCAAAGCGCGCGACCACTCAGATCAGACAGCTTGAAACCGAAATTCGTGGTCCGCTTCGGGTTGGTGTAATCCCGACAGTTCTTCCGTACCTCGTAGCTCCTAACCTTCATGAGTTCTCCGCCCAATATCCCGAGGTTGAAGTAATCCTGGAAGAGGCTCTGACAGAACAGCTCACCGAGAATCTCAAGGCCTGCGAACTGGATCTGATCATTGTTAGCCTCCCTCTGAAAGGCGCGGAATTGCTTCGTGATCCACTTGTCCTGGTTACAGCCAAGAGCCACAAATTCGTCTCACTCCCGGTTGGCGCGAATCGAGACCTGTCTGGAGAGCGATTGCTTCTCTTAAAGGAAGGGCATTGCTTTCGAGAAGACATGTTGACGGCTTGCAGGCGTAGTCAGGCGGAGATGGCCCCAGCGTTTGAGTCGGATCACTTCGGATCAATTTTTCCGCTGGTAGCTGCTGGCGCCGGAGTGAGTATTGCGCCTTTGATGGCCGCATACCATGCTCACGGCTGCTCAATTGTCTCGCTTGCCCGGCCGCAGTTTCGCCGCGTGGGTTTCGCGCGACTGAAAAGCGGTGCGCACTTCAAGCCCCTTACCGCATTTACCAAATGGCTCCGTACCGTGGCTGCGGATGCAAATCGCCCTGCAAATTCACCTCCAACGGACAGTCCCGACCGCGCCTGCGATTCGGCAGTGTGAGCAGGGCAAAGAACAATGACAGCCTATCGCTGTCATAGGGGCGGGTTCTACCTCACAGTTCCTAAAACAGCTACGGTAAAGCAGTGGCATTGGTCCACACCATGATTGCCGAACAGATCGAAGCTCCGGAGATTGCTGCCAATCCTAGAGGTGTACCAGGATTTCATGCGAGGTGAATGATGGAATGGCCACATGCTGCCTCTGATGGCATCATCCTGCTGGCTCACGGAACCCCCGATGTTCTGGGGGAGATGCATGCTTATCTCAAACTGGTGACTGGCGGCCGGGCGTACCCCCGGAAGCTGTTCATGAACTGCAGGAGCGCTACGCGCAGAACGGTTTATCCGACACTTCGGCAGGCCGCGCTTCTTGAGGAGCGGCTTGGACGAAAGATATATGTGGGCATGCGTAATTGGACACCATTCATTCTCGACGTTGTGGAAGAGATGAAGCGAGATGGGATAACGAAAGCCAAGACGATCTGCCTGGCACCGTAGAATTCGCGTACCAGCGTGGGACTTTATAAGCGAGCGATCGACGAAGCAGCAGGCGA
The DNA here is from genome assembly GCF_014274465.1 of Alloacidobacterium dinghuense. Taxonomy (NCBI): domain Bacteria; kingdom Pseudomonadati; phylum Acidobacteriota; class Terriglobia; order Terriglobales; family Acidobacteriaceae; genus Alloacidobacterium; species Alloacidobacterium dinghuense. The sequence goes on from NZ_CP060394.1 coordinate 1,731,786, forward strand.
CTCGATCGATGTCGAGTTTATTGCCGGAGGGGCAGACCACCCGTTGTTGATTCAAGCATTCGCTGAACGGTCGCGTGTAGGACACGATATGCATTTTCTTTTTGTAGGGACAAATCACAAGACCCTCCGTTGAATTTCTTGAGCGATTGGCGATGAATGCGGATGACCTTGACGAGGTTACGCGTGGACTCCGTGCAATCCCCGGCGTCGATGAAGTCATGGTGCTTTCGACCTGCAAGCGCGTGGAGGTTGTCATCCCTTACCCCGGAGACAGGCCAAGATCTATCAGGCTGGGTTGGGCAACAATTCAATCTGGATGCCAGCACGCTACGGTCGTATTTCTATGAGCACCGAGAGATCGATGCGGTCCAGCACTTGTTTCGTGTGGCCTCAAGTCTCGATTCAATGGTGGTTGGAGAGCCGCAGATCCTGGGACAAGTGAAGAATGCCTATGCTGCAGGTCGGTTGGGCGGAACGATCGGTCCACATCTTGAGAAGTTGCTGCAATCGGCTTTCTTTGTTGCAAAGAAAGTGCGAACGGAGACGCAAGTCGGCAACGCATCGGTATCGATAGCGTCGGTCAACCGACGCGCCACCTTGTCAGCGCTGAACTTATGACCAGACTTGAGGCCGAGAGGGTCATCGCATGATTCTGGAGACTAGACCAAGGAACTTCTCTGGAGAACCTCGCCCACTGGATGAGCATCGTCTCGCAGCGCAGGCAAAATCTGAAGACTCGCAAACCCTCGCGCGCGTCATCGAACACAACAGGGCTAAACTGATCAGAGTTGCCTTGCGGATAACCCAGCACCGAGAGGATGCGAAGGATGCGGTGCAGGAAGGATCCCTTCGAGCCCATCAGAATCTGGCACAGTTTCAGGGCAACTCCGCGCTTAGCACGTGGTTGACGCGGGTCGTCGTGAACGAAGCCTTGTCGTGTCTTCGCAAAGGCGGGCGGATCATTTGTCACTCGATGCTCCCGTTGAGACCGAAGATGGGCTGGTATTCCCGGATCCATTGGAAACGCAGCCAACACCGGAACTTTAGTACGTTGAAACCGAAGCCACGTCTCGCCTGCATAAACTGGTGAGGAAACTACCTCCAGCCTTTCGTCCGATAATTGTCTTGCGTCATGTTGACGAATTGAGCATAGAAGAGACGGCAGATGCCCTTAGGATTAGTGTGGCTGCAGCGAAACGCAGAGTCCTGAGAGCGCGCCGTCGGCTTCGTGAGAGCCTTAGTACGTGCTGAGAGCGAACCGGAGCAATACGTCAGGCTTATACAATTTCCGGCAGATGAATGGAGAGATGAAATGGCATCAACAGTAAACGCCCAACTACCTGCAGTGCCTCTGACTATTGAAGGAGCTTGCATCCTGCACCTCATGTATAAGTTCCGGTGGACAGAATGGGGCACGCAATCTTCCGCAGACAGGCAAAGTGCTCTTGGTGAAGCTGCGGACTTTCTCCAGGAAGCCGTTGGCGGGTCCTCCCAATCAAATCAAGCCGCCCTTTATTCAGTCATTGGTCAGAAGGCAGATTTGATGCTTATTTATTTCGCCGACTCGATGGAAGATCTCAATCGATTTGAGATCCGGTTTGCTCAGACGGCGCTGTATCGCTTTCTCGATCCGGCAGGATCCTATATCTCAATCGTCGAGTTGGGACTCTATGAGTCTTCTGCAAAGACATATGCCGATCTGATTGAGAAACAAATCGAACCTCATTCGCCCGAGTGGAATGAAGAAATAAAAGCCGTGCTCGAACGGCAGAAGAATGCGATGACAACCCGTTTGTTCCCCTCTATCCCGCAGACAAAATATCTTTGCTTTTACCCGATGGATCGCCGTCGCGGCGAATCCAAAAATTGGTACACCGAGGAGATGGGCGAGCGCCAACGAATGATGCATGAACATGGCCTCATCGGACGTCGATATGCGGCACACGTGAAACAAATCATTTCAGGCTCGATCGGATTCGACGATTGGGAGTGGGCGGTTGACTTGTTTGCTGACGATGCCCTGGTCTTCAAGAAACTCATTTACGAGATGCGTTTCGATGAAGTCAGTGCAGTCTTTGCCCAGTTTGGCACATTTCATTTAGGCGTTCGACTGCAATTGGATGCCCTTGGCCAGTGGGCCGACGGCTCCAGGGAATAAGCGATGCGACCATGTTCGATGATGCTTCTCTAGCCAAGAAGTGGGTGCGCTGCTTCTGGGATCTCTTCGTAATTTTTTTTAGTAATCGTGGCTAGGCTGGCCCATCGATCGAAGCCTGGTGCTTCGGACCTGCGTCGTAGCAAGCCTGCTACTATTGCGCCGATTCGACGAACGCGGACAGAACATCGGATGGAGTGAAAAGCTCCGATTACCACTTTTGTGGCTCCCCAAGAAACTCGTAGAACCAACGATCCGGTCTCGTTGCTTGCAACGTCACCAATCAGGCGCTCTTGCTTACACCTTCAATTTTGCAGGCTGCCGATCGTTCGAGCGTTTAAACCCGAGGAAGATCAGCCTGCTCAGTGAATGTTAAGTGTGAACGACTACTTGCCATGTGCCGCGATGGCCTTCGCAACACCCTCACCATAGGCTGGATCCGCTTTCGTGCAATTGCTGATGTGCCGTTCCTGAACAGCCTTTGAAGCGCCCGCGATTGCTCGCGCGGTGTTTTCGAACAAACGCTGTTGCTCGTCAGGAGTCATGAGTTGAAAGAGAGCTCTTGGCTGAGAGAAGTAGTCCGAATCATCCTTGCTATAGTCGAATTTCGCTGCTTCGCCATCGATTGCCATGGGTGGTTCGGAGTAGTCTGGCTGCTCTTCCCATTCACCGTAGCTATTCGGTTCATAGCTGAGAGTCCGCCGCCATTGCCGTCGACTCTCATGGCGCCGTCGCGGTGATAGCTGTGAAACGGGCACTTAGGAGCGTTCACGGGAATCAGATCGTGATTGACTCCCAGACGATACCGCTGTGCATCTCCATAGGAGAAGAGACGCCCCTGCAAGAGTTTGTCCGGAGAGAAGCTGATGCCGGGTACGATATTCGTCGGCGCAAATGCGGCCTGTTCGACTTCAGCAAAGTAGTTCTCCTGGTTACGGACATCGGTCGGCTCCCCCTCCGCAAAGACCGAACGACTCATTCTGCCATAGCGGAATGGAGAACGAGCAGTCATTGAAGACTGCGTGTTCAGCGCTTTTGCCGGCGCAGCGATTCCCAACTGCCGTCGGCTGTCCAGCCTCCGTCGACGACGAGCGCATGGCCGTTGATGAAGCTACTCTCATTGTTGTCGGCCAGGAAGGCGATTGCTCGGGCCACGTCGTCTGGAGTTGCGAAACGAGCCATGGGCACGCGGCTTGTAATGTCGACGTCGCTGTAACTTCCTCCGGCCTGATCGGCGGCATCCATTTCGGTCTTTACCCAGCCTGGGCAAACAGCATTGACACGCACTCCCCGGCCTCCCCATTCGGCCGCGAGAGTGCGGGTAAGCCCAATGAGCCCGTGTTTTGACGCGTTGTAGGCCGCCCGATCTGCGATGCCGACAAGGCCAGCGATCGACGCAACGTTAATAATTGAGCCCTTGCCCGCTTCCAGCATCTTTCCTCCGAAGATCTTAGCCAGGATGAACGGCGCTATGAGATTCACATCGAGGACGCGGCGATATTGGCTTACAGTTGTGCGTTCCGCTGGCGATATGAGACTGACGCCGGCATTGTTTACGAGAACATCTGCGTGTCCATAGATGTCGAAGACCTGGCGAGCGAGGTAGTCGACTGCGGTCTCATCGGTCACATCGCCAACAAGACCGATGGCTTTCCCACCACTTGCCTCGACGGCTTTCAGGGTTTCGTCAGGTTGATGCAGATCGATAATGACGATCGCGTATCCTCGCTTAGTTAGCAACTCAGCGGTACGTCGGCCAATCCCTTGTGCTCCGCCTGTAACGACTGCTGTAGGTCTGGTTCCCATGGATTTCTTTCTCTACGGAGTTATCTTCCAGTCTCAACGGTGCTAAGTTCGGATTGCATAAAGCCCAAGCGATAAGTGATAGCTAGTGCAATTGATGAAGAAAAACAGCGACAGTAACAGATTACTAGAAAGGCATAATTAGTTACCGAGCAAATCAAGGAGACTCATGTACACTTTGCAGTAAATAGCGGACCCGAACGACTCTCCCTCCGCTGAACTGTTGAATCAGGAGAGCTCAAGATGGAAGTCGTGCGCACCAATTCTGACGCCTTGGTTGTTAATAAGCTTCCCGATGGTTCCAGAGTCATTGTCGACCCCAACAACGAGACGGTTCTTGCTCTAAACGCAACAGCCGGCGCGGCATGGGACGCGTGCAGCAGTCCGACGACTCTATCTAAGGTGACGGAAGATATGCGGCGTTCCTTTGACCGGACGGTCACTGAGGATCTAGCTGCAGAAGCGATTCTGCGCCTGGAGGAGCAGCAACTTGTGAAAACATCCGGACTGCAACCCAATCGCAGGCAATTTATGGCAACTTTGGGTGCCGCAGCCTTGCCGCTAGTCGCATCGCTGCCGTTGGTGGAACAGCGAGCATATGCGCAGAAGGCGCGGTCAGCACCCTCGACACCGCCGCCTTCGACACCACCTCCTGACAACGGGCATGGGATTCTCTGGTGGATCCTGCACTTGCTGGGTCTTGTGTAAGCGGCTACTCGGATCGCCCAGACTTCGGCGACAAGTTGCAATTTTTTGCAACTTATCGCAACTCATTGCAATGAATGACTCGAATAATTGAGTTACCGAAGACTCGTAGAAAGTTACCAAGAGATTATCGATAGAAACCAGGCTGGCTCGCTTACACTTCCTAAGTGAAGGAAGTGCGGAAACGACCGCATTGGTGAAATGCCAAGAAGAGAGGCCAAAATGCACATAGAGCGAGCGAATGCAGACGGCTTAGTGATAAACCAGTTGCCTGACGGCTCCAAGGTCATTACGGATCGTGCGAATGAAACGGTCTTTGCTCTGAACTCGACAGCTGGCGCAGCGTGGGATGCATGCAGCACTCCGACGACACTCTCCGTGATTAGGGAAAACATGCGGCAGTCGATCGGTTCGGGGGTAAGCGAGGAATTGGCGGAAGAGGCGATTCTCCAATTGCAGAAGAACAAGCTGGTGACGGCAACAGGATCGTTCTCGCAGGCGACGCGGCGCGAGTTCCTCGCGTCCTTGACAGCCGCCGCGTTGCCGCTGGTTGTTTCGTTGACAGTGGCTGAGCAACAGGCGTTTGCCAAGAAAACACGATCTGTGCCGCGCCCCGACCCGGACCCGAAGCCGCATTCCTAAGAATGTAAGGAATGCGGGGAACTGTGATGTCTCCATCACGAGTGGATCAGTCTGCGGATTTTCGGAGAGCAATTGTTTCCTAAACTGCTGTCCTTCAGAATCAACAATTGAGTTAATTTGTTTGCCACGCGGTCTTCATGTCAATTACTTACAGTTTCGGTGTTTCCGCATTTGGCTGTAATATGCGTGTGGCGTCTGAGTCCCTTGACGCCTACTCGGTCCTAAAACGTTATGTTTTCCCGTCGCTGTCGAGACGAATGGATGACGCGGGTCCGGCGGATGTCTTTGTTCGCATAGTACAGGTGGCGGATCAATTTCATTTGTCTGTGGATAATGTTGTAGTCGCGTCATCCGGGCAAGCGATCAATCTGGTGCCCGATCTCATCAGGGCATTGGACGATGCTGTGATTCCACGCCTGACCACACTGCGCGCTGTTCATGCGGGCGCGGTCTTATTGGGAGAGCGGGCCTTGTTGCTACCGGGTGCTACGCATGCGGGCAAATCGTCACTGGTGGCAGAACTTTTGCGACGTGGTGCTACTTATTTCTCTGATGAGTATGCGTTTATTGATTCAAGAGGCTACGTGCATCCGTATCCGCGCCCACTGCTCGTGCGGAATGGCTGTCCAGAGCAACTCCCTATGCTTGCGGAAGAATACAACGCTACGGTTGGTGATGTTGCCGCACCAGTTGGATGGATTGTCTCGCTGGAATATATGCGGGAGGGTAAATGGAATGTTGCTACGGTTCCTCAAAGCGAGGCTCTGCTGAACCTCTTGCGGAATACGCCGCACGTTCTTTCGGAGATGCCGGATATGATAGGCGTCTTTCAGCGCGCGGTTGCGGGAGCCGCATGTTATGCCGGGCGGAGGAGCGAAGTGGCTGACGCGGCTGACCATGTCCTACAGTTGACTGGTGGTGTTTGATAATCATCCGGTGCGGCCTTTACAAGCGTCCTTGTTCAAGCGGTCTTCCGGTAATTTGACACTTCGAGATAGGCAACATACCATTGGCCCACTGTCACTCGCCAAATCCACGCAGCTGGACAACCTAAAGCATGGCATGGCCGCAAACGTATTTATTGTTTGGGAAAGGTCTGGCCTTTTCCGCTCTTCTTGCGGCGACTCCTATATTTACCCTACTAGTCCTTCTCGGCGTTCTTCGCAGGCCATCGTGGATTGCCGGGCTCTCCGGTCTCGGTATCACTCTCGCGCTCGCGATTGGAGGATACCGCATGCCCATTACGACAGCGGTGAGTGCAGCTCTTCAGGGAGCGGCTTTCGGGCTGTTTCCCATATCGTGGATTGTTTTTTGGGCAATCGCGCTGTTTCGCGTTACCGAGGTGACGGGTAAGTTCGAAATCATTAAGCAATCAGTCAGCAGATTGACACCCGACCTTCGTCTACAAGCCCTTTTGATTGCTTTTGCGTTTGGGGCATTCCTTGAAGGTGCGGCTGGCTTCGGTACTCCCGTGGCAATTGCTGCGACGATGCTTACAGGGCTGGGTTTTTCGGCGTTCACTGCCTCGGCTCTTTGTCTACTGGCGAATACGGCACCAGTTGCGTTTGGATCTATCGCCATTCCAGTCGTGACGCTGGCGGGAACCACAGGTCTGGCGCTGGATAAACTCAGCTCCGCAGTAGGCAGCTTTTGCGCCCCAGTTTCTCTCGTCCTTCCGACTTATTTGATTGTTGCAATGTGGGGATTCCGAGGTGTTGCGGGGATCTGGTTTCCCGCCGCGGCAGCAGGTTTGTCCTTTGCCTCAGTGCAGTTCGTGGTGTCGAATTTCATCGGGCCGCAGCTAACTGACATTCTGGCATCGCTCACCGCCATGCTCACGCTGGTTGTGGTCCTGCGCTATTGGCACCCCACGACAGATCATGCGAGCGAATACTTGCGCAAAAGGGGGTTGCTGGAACGCAATGTTTCCGAGTACAGCATGGCCGAGGCAATCTACGCATGGTTGCCTTATGTATTGCTGGTGGTCTGCGTTCTTCTGTGGGGGTATAGACCGATTCAGACCCTGCTGAACTCGGTGAGTGTTGCGATTCCATGGCCATTTCTACATAACGTCGTTTGGCGTATGCCGCCGATTGTTGCCCGGTCTGCGCCTTACCCTGCGATCTTCAATCTGAACTGGTTTGCTGCTTCGGGCACATCATGCATGATTGCGACCTTGCTTTCGGCGATCTGCTTGAGGATGAGCCCCGTGAAGTTTGTGCACGTGCTTTTATCAGTTGTGCGTACACTGCTCCTGCCCACCGTAACGGTCACCTCGGTGCTCGCGATGGCCTTCCTGATGAACTATTCCGGAGCGACTGCAACGCTGGGTTTGGCGTTCTCGGCCACGGGAGCGGTGTTTCCTTTCTTCAGCGCTCTTCTGGGCTGGCTTGGCGTGTTTCTGACTGGCTCCGATACCGCGGCGAATGCGTTGTTCGGGGGCTTACAAGTGATTACAGCTGGCCGTCTCGGCATGGACCCTGTTCTGCTCGCTGCCTCGAACTCTGCGGGAGGGGTGATGGGCAAAATGATTAGTCTGCAAACCATTGCGGTTGCCGCCGCTGCGACGGGGATGTCCGTCGCCGACCAATCAAAGCTCTTTCGCTTTACGCTAAAGCACAGCCTTCTGTTGGCGAGCGTGATCGGCGGGTTGGCACTTCTCTACGTGTATGTAGTTCACCTTCGCTGGAGTTGAATGCACTTCAGTGCTCAGTTACAAGCGGCAACTCTACAAAGCTTGCCTGTGTAGGGGAGTGATAGATGCGCATCGTAGCTTTTTGATAGTCCGAAGGCTGTGCAAAGAAGATGTTCGGTACAAAAGTTTGGGGGTTTCGGTCGTAGAGCGGAAACCAGCTTGACTGCACCTGGACCATGATTTTATGCCCTGCAGCGAAGATGTGGTTCGTGGTTGGCAACGCAAATTTGTATTGCAGCGGTGTATTTGGTGGGATCGCCTTGGGCTCGGAGAGACTCTCGCGATAACGACCTCGAAAGATGTCCATGGACACGGGTAACTGATAGCCTCCTAACTCAGGCTGGCCAGCAACTTCATCGGGATAAACATCGATTAGCTTTACTACCCAATCGGCGTCGCTTCCGGAGGTTGATGCGAACAGATTCGCAATGGGCTCGCCGCTGATCTTAACAGGTGCAGTGAGAGTCTCTGTGGTAAAGGTCAGAACATCGGTTCGCCCAGAGAACTCGCGCTGGTCATCCACAAGCCATCGTACCCATGACAGGTTTGGTGTATAACCGACAGGTTGGCTGGGGCGCGCGCGGAAAGGAACTGGTTTAGCTGGATCTGAAATATATTCGTCGAATGCTGCTTTCTTTGTGGGGGCTGTGAACGCGAGCTTCCCTTCCGCCTGCAGATAAAGCGGCGTTGGTTTTGGCGTGCAACCATTCGCACAGCCTGAGGGCCATGCCTGGAGGCGCTCCCACTTATTCGTACCTGTTTCAAATGCAGTGACCGGAGCCGTGTCCATCGGCGGCGCATCGTCCTTCAGGTAGTGCGCGAGAAACGGCGCAAGAATTTGTTCGCGGAAATAAAGTCCAGTGTCGCTATGGAAATTAATTGCGCCGAGCGAGCTGGCATCTTCGATTTCCTGGCCGTGGTGCCAGGGACCCAGGACGAGAAACAGCTTGTTATTGCTTGTGTTCTTAGGCTCAAGGGCTTTGTAGACAGCAATAGCGCCGTAGATGTCTTCCTGGTCCCACAAGCTGGCTACAAGCATGGTCGGCACAGTCGTCGGCTCGTTAGCGAGAATCCGATCTACTGCCTGGTCGCTCCAGAAACTGTCGTAAGCTGGATGCCCGGTCACTTTCGTCCAGAAGCCAATCTGATCCATTTTGCGTTGCTTGCCCAACTCGCCTGCCGACCCCGCATTCATGTAGGTGTCGTAATCATCGAAGTTGCTGGAGAGCCAGTGCGCGTCGTTCGAGCGGGTTGCCGTCTGCTCGTAGATATACGGCATGTTTTGTTCTCGGAAGGCGCCGTTATGAAACCAGTCGTCGCCACGCCAGCCGTCCACCATCGGGTTCATAGGAACGGCAACCTTCAGAGCCGGATGCGGATGAATGAGAGGCATGAGAGAGAGAAAGCCGTCATAGGAGATTCCCAGGACGCCGACCTTCCCATTCGTCTCCGGTATGTTCTTTACCAGCCAATCGATCGTGTCGTAGGTGTCGGTTGATTCATCAACCGGAGTCGGATTGAGCGGCCCATGGATCGGACGATTCATCACGTAGTCGCCTTCACTGCCGTATTTTCCGCGAATGTCCTGCACAATACGGATGTAGCCGCCTGCAATGATCGTTTCGGTTGCATTGTCGTAGCCCCACAAACTGGTTGCCAGATGCACGCTGGGTGTGTTCATTGTGAGCGCATTGGCGCTGTACGGAGTGCGCGTCAAGAGAATGCCTTCGTGCTTTGCGCCATGGGGCACCAGAATGACTGTGTGCAGCTTTACTCCATCACGCATGGGAATCATGACTTCGCGGCGTTCGAAGTCCATGCCGAAGGTGGACGGCTGAAAGGTTGCAGGCGTCTCGCTAGGATAATTCGGATAGAGCGGCGCTTGAGTTGTTTGTGCGCTTAGAGCGCCTGCAACGAAAAGAATAAATGCAAAAATTGACGAGTGAAGCCAGCGAAAATTCTTACGCAAGAGCGAACACCTTTTCAGGAAATAGTAAAGGCAAGGTATCACAACGGCGCCGGAATTCAGTCTCCGTTCAAGTCGGGTTAATTTCTCAAGTCGACGATTTAGTTGGCCAAGAGATCTGGCCATTGCGATGGTAGGCAAGATTGCCTATCTGTCCGGCACGTGCGGCCGCCACGCCTGTTTCCACCGGAGCGTTCGGTTCTTTGCGGGAATGGACGCATTCGAAAAAGTTCTCCATATGCGAAATAGTGCCATCGCGGAAGCTTTCTGACTTGAGAACGGGATTTTGGTCATTCTTCACACCTTCGCGATATACGGCAAATCCGCTGCGGTTGATCTTCAGCGTAGCTTCGTTTCCACGGAATTCAAGTCCTCCATCATCAATAGAGGAGCTCATCATGCCCTCGTACACGACATCAAAGCCCGGATAACGGAACGCTGCTTGAAGGGTGTCAGGGCAGTCCCATTGCTCAAACACGAATTTATCGGCGATGATCTGCGCTTGGCGCGGCTGTTCCGTCTTCATTGCCCAATGAACCACATCTATCCAATGGGTGAATAAGTCGGTCATGGCACCGCCGCCAAAATCCCAATACCAACGCCAGCGATGGAACTTCTCTTCGCTAAACGGCTGATCGGGAGCGGCACCCAGCCAAAGCTTCCAATCGAGAGCCTGAGTGTCGACTGGCTTGGTCGGCCAGTGCAGGCCATAGTTCTGCCACCAGTAGGTTCTGACCTGGGTGACGCGCCCAAGGCTTCCTCCCTGGATAAGATCGACTGCATCGCGGAAGTGGGTCCAGCTTCTCTGTTGCATGCCACACTGCAGGATTTGCTTGCCGGAGCGCACAGCTCGAGTAAGTGCAGCGCCTTCCTCGATGGTATGGGTTACTGGTTTTTCCAGGTAGACGTCTTTGCCAGCCGACAGTGCGTCGACGGCCATGCGTACATGCCAGTGATCCGGCGAGGCAATGATGACAGCATCGATATCTTTATCAAGAACCTCACGGTAATCCAGATGCGTAGTGGCTATCCCATTTGATCTTTCCTTAACGGCGTCGCGATGTGGTCCATAGACGTCACTCACAGCCACGATTTGGCAAGGGCCAACCTTGTCGGCACAATCCAGAAGGTTCTGCATGCGTCCGCCAGCTCCAATGACCCCTATACGGATGGTGTTGTTTGCGCCAAACGCTTTGGTTGAGGCAAGAGCAGTAAGCCCGCTGGCAATGAGAAAGCTACGGCGATTTGGTTGATATGGCATGACTCTCCCGTCGAATGTTCTCGTCGATCATTATCCATGAAGGTTCGCAAAAAAACGCGAACCAGGCGCACAGAAATCGGAGGCCAGCGGGAGCGTGACTGTTACAGAAGACATGCTCTAAAATCTCCCTTTTGTGAAAGGTTAAGTCTTACCAACTCAGAAACGGTAGAGTAATCACACACGTCGAATTCACATCGTAGCTCCGGGAGAGTCAATTTGCCGAAGAAAATGAACTTTTCAGGCCTCGTCTTTGCGTCAATGTATACGGCTTTCAGCTGGATTTGTGGGGCGCAAGAGATTCGCAAACCAACACCTGGCGATGGTCCTGCTGGCCTTCCCCAGGTGACATTTCTAGCGCATCGCCTGGGGACAGACCATGCCGAAGGCATCACAACCATCGACATGAATGGAGATGGACGGCCTGATCTGCTAAGTGGCGCTTACTGGTATGAGAATCCGGGACCAGCCGGAGGGGAGTGGAAGCGCCATCAATTTAGATCGGTAGGCATTCTCGGGGAGTTTGTTTCTGACTGCGGCGAGTGGGCTATCGACGTGAATCATGATGGCGCCCCTGATGTTGTCACTGCGGGCTGGATGCTCAATGGATTGTGGTGGTATGAGAATCCGAAGCGTCCTGATGTGATGTGGGAGAAGCACAAAATCACAGATAGTTATGACACGGAAGGTGGCGCCTTTGCTGATCTCAATGGCGATGGCAAGCCCGATTTAGCACTGGCACACTATAACCATTCAGGTATCTTGTGGGTTGACTTTTCGCAGCTAGAGCCGAAAGTTCATCACGTAGGTGGCAAAGAACAGGACGGTCACGGCATTGGCATGGCGGATGTGGATGGAGACGGCAAGGTGGATCTCCTTACCCCTTTCGGATGGTTCAAGAACATCGACGCTGACAACGACAAGTGGGAATGGCACGGAGACTGGCAGCTCGGGGACGCCGGGTTCCCAATTATTGGCTACGACGTGAACAATGATGGGAAGATGGATATCATCTACGGCCAGGGCCACGGGTATGGGCTCTACTGGCTCGAGCAGCAAGGTGAAGGGACCAGCCGGCATTGGGTGAAGCACGTTATCGACGAGTCGTTCTCACAGAGTCATGCGCTCAAGCTTGTCGATATTGACGGGGATGGCGTCCCCGAGTTGCTGACAGGCAAACGCTACCGCGGGCACAATGGCCACGATCCGGGGTCGTATGATCCGCTGGTGGTCTATTACTACAAGATCGACCGCAAGATTGGGCAATTTACGCGCTATCCCATATCCGTGAATGGTACAGGCGGTGGCGGGACGCAGTTCGTTGTCGAGGATCTGGATGGAGATGGTGATCTGGATGTCGCTACTGCGGGGAAGACAGGTGTGCACTTCTTTGAGAATCTAAAAGTAAACCATGTACCAAACGAATCTCGCGAGGACGACCTGTTGCTCGATAAGAAGTGGCCTTTCGATGGCGAGGGTGAGATTGTGCAGCAGGAGAACGGGCCTCCGCCTCAGCAATGACCGGTTCGGATTCTTTTATTCAGGGTGCGTGAGGCGGGTTACATCGTACTCTTCATCAAATTGACCAATAATATTTTCACGATACGAGGGATTGCTGTGCACGAATTGAATCGTAGGAATTTTCTCAAGGTTGCGGGAGTCGCAACGGCCGAGACGCTGATGGGAGCAAAGGTAAATATGTTGGCGCAGGCTCAAGCTGAACCGGAGAAGGCAGTTGCCACGAACGATCATATACAGATTGCGTTGATAGGCGCCGGAGGTCAGGGACAAGGGGACACCAAAACAGCAATTCAGGTTCCGGGAGTGAAGCTCGTGGCTGTTGCGGACTGCTACGATGGGAGGCTTCAACACAGCAAAGAACTGTGGGGGCAGGACATTTTTACGACCCGCGATTACGCCGAGATTCTGGCGCGCAAGGATATTGACGCAGTGATTGTTGGCACGCCAGATCATTGGCATAAGCAAGTTTCGGTCGACGCGATGAAGGCTGGAAAGGATGTCTATTGTGAGAAGCCGATGATCCATCTTTACGCGGATGGACCAGAGATGATAGAGACAGCGCATGCCACGAAACGCATCCTTCAGGTCGGAAGCCAGCGCGTGAGCTCGATCATCTATGCGAAGGCCAAAGAACTACTTGCTGCGGGCGCCATTGGACAACTGAATATGGTTACAGCGCGTTGGGACCGCAATTCATCGATGGGAGCTTGGAACTACACGGTCCCCCTGGACGCTTCAACTGAAACATGCGATTGGCCGCGTTTCTTGGGTACAGCCCCGAAAATCCCTTTCAATGCCGAACGTTTCTTTCAGTGGAGAAAGTGGAGGGATTACGGAAGCGGCGTTGCTGGCGATCTTTTCGTTCACCTCTTTAGTGGAACCCATTTCATCACAGGCACGCACGGGCCCACGCGTGCGATGGCTACAGGGGGCTTGCGTTTCTGGAAAGACGGCCGCGACGTGCCAGACGTGATGCTGGGTTTGTTTGATTACAGGGAAGGATTCAACCTGAGTCTGCACGTGAACTTCGTGGATGGTGGTGAAGAAAGCGAGGGGCTGATCTTTACCGGCTCAGAGGGAACGATGGAGATTGCCGGCAACACGGTCAGCGTAAACCGAGTTCCTCGCGAGAAGGAGCCTGGCTATACCATCGAGACGTTCACAGAAGCAATGCAGAAACAAATCCTCGAAGAATACAAGGCAAAATACCCGCCTGTTCATCCCTCAGGGGCGCCTTCAATGGGTTACGAAAAGTATGTGGCGCCACATGGATACAGTGACAGTTACGATCATTTCAAGAACTTCTTCAACGCCGTCCGCACGCGGCAACCTGTGGTCGAAGATGCTGTATTTGGGTACCGTGCAGCTGGAGCTGCGCTTCTAAGCAATCTCAGTATGGAGCGCGGCGCCGTGGTGCAGTGGAATCCGGATACGATAAAGCTTGCGTGAGACAGCTAGAGCAGCCATTGCGAGAATGCGGGGTAATGCAGACGCTTCTACCAAGACGGTGACAGAGTAAAATGCACACGCAGCAAGCACTTCGCGTCGAGCAATGAAAGCTTTCTACAGGCTACGATCCCGCTCAGAAAGAATCAAAGGAGCCGCGAGGCTATGGCGTCTGGTCATAATTCTCGCGGCCTTGGCGAGTTTCTTGGACGGAGTTGCTGGTGCGCAGGGCGCTCCTTCGCATCAGCTGCAAGAAGCTTCAATTCATGGGACTGTTCTGGACTCGGCGGGTAGGCCTGTTGGTGCGGCTCGGGTGCGGCTGGAACAAAAAGGAAACCCGGATACTGTGGCGACGACGACTTCGGATGGAGCTTTTGTATTTTCTGGGATTCGATCCGGAACCTATCAAGTAAGTGCGGAGAAATCCGGACAGCATAGTTCTGTCGTCGCCGCCATTGCATCTCCAACAGCACAAGAGAGTATTCAACTAGTACTTGGTTCAAGCCAATTGTCATCGTCACCCTCCAGCGAAGGGATGGCCTTCGCAGACAAGCCGAATTTCACCGTTGCAGGAATCACAGATTGGACTGCAGTCGGTGGGCACGGCTCAGATGCAAGCCTTAGAACCAGCGAGGCGCTCGCTCGCGAAACCACAACACTAATGCCCGAGAGTGCTGGTCATGGAACATTCAATACTTCTGTGATGTCAGCTGACAAGGAAGCTGAAGCGAAGTTGCGCGCGGCTCTTGCTGCCTCTCCGCACAGTTTCGAAGCGAACCATCAACTTGGTGAATTCTGCCTGCAAGCAAAAAGCTACCGCGAAGCGATTCCGTTACTAGAGACTGCGTACAACATTAATCCTGCGAATCATGACAACGAATTTGACCTGGCGCTTGCCTATAAAGAAGCTGGCGATTTCTCGCAGGCCAGAGAACACATTCAGAACTTGTTCAATCATGAAGATAATGCTGGCCTTCATCGTGCGTTGGGCGATTTGGATGAAACTATGGGAGACTCCCTGGAATCTGTTCGGGAGTACGAACAAGCCGCTCGTCTGGATCCAAGCGAGCAAAATTACTTTGCATGGGGTTCGGAGTTGTTGTTGCATCGGGCGGTATGGCCTGCGGCTGAGGTTTTCAAAAAGGGAAGTGAGATACATCCTAAGTCGGCCAGGATGCTAGCTGCGCTGGGTGCGGCTCTTTTCGCCAGTGCTCTTTATGATGAAGCGGCTCGCCGTCTTTGTGAGGCCTCTGACTTGAATCCTGCTGATCCTGCTCCTTACATATTTCTGGGCAAGATTGATATTGCTGCGCCTTCGCCACTGCCGTGTGCTGAGACTAAGCTAAAGCAGTTTCTAGAGGAAACGCCGGACGACGCCCGCGCGAATTATTACTATGCGATGGCGATCTGGAAGCAACAAAAGGGCACAGAAAATTCACAAAAGATGCAACAGGTAGAGAGTTCGCTCACCAAGGCAGTGATCGCTGATCCTAAATATGGTGAAGCTTACCTTCAACTCGGGAACCTCTACGCAGATGAGAGGGATTCTGACAAAGCGATTAGCTCGTATATCAAGGCAATCGAGGTGGATCCGCAGCTAAGCGAGGCGCACTACAGGCTGGGTGTAGTGTATGAACGAAGGGGAGAGTCTGCAAAGGCGAAGCAGGAATTCCAGCTGCACGATGAGATCGAGAAGGCCCAGTCTGCTGCAATCGAACGACAGCGCCAGGAAGTTAAGCAGTTTCTAGTCGTGCTACAGGGAAGGCCGACGGTTCACTGAGTCGCGGAGATTGCGACGCAACTGCAAAAGAAAATTAACAGGAGAATTTCATGCTTAAGCTTCTAGCTGTGATACTTTTCCCAGTTATGACGATGTTCGCCAGCGATCTCCCTAGCAAGAAATATTTGAACCTTGCCAATATCAAAATGATGGTTGCTGCGGCTGAAGAGAAGGCCAAGGAACTGAATGTTTCCGTGACGATCTGCGTTGTGGACGAGAGCGGAAATCTGCTTTTTCTGGAAAAGGGCGAGACTGCCTCGCTCAATACGATCCAGTTTGCGCAAAAGAAAGCACGGCATGCGGCGTTCTACGGCAATCCGTCAAAGAATGGAGCGGACACTGTAAAAAGCGGTAGCGTCGAAGCGATGTCCTTTCCGGAATTCTTTCCTAATCAGGGGGGATTGCCGATAAAGGTCGATGGCCAGATACTCGGTGGAATTTCTGCCAGCGGCGCCAAGTCTGAGATTGATGAGCAGATCGCTCAGGCAGGCATCGACGCGCTTTTAAAGAAGTAGCTTTATGCTTGATGAGTCTTGATGATACCTTCACCTTCTTTGATTATGAGTATCTGATTTGCCTTTATCTTCGTGAATCGCTCGACTCTTTGGGTGGTTGGCCACCTCACTTCAATCACATCTACGGTCTCGATTTTTCCTAAACCGAAGTGAAGGCGGAGATCGCTCTGCGACATTACGCTGGCGCCGCTGTGGACTTCGTCCATTTGTGTGTGCTTGTCGGTGGTTACTCGCACACGCGCTCCAATTGCGGTGCGATTGCACTTTGTTCCGATGAGTTTAATTTTGATCCAATTTTGTTTATTGCCGCCATCATTGCGTAGAAGAGACGGCAGGTCATTCATGTTGAGGATTAACACGTCCACGTCGCCATCGTTGTCGTAGTCTCCGAAGGCTGCGCCGCGACTAGAGAACCGCTCACTGATCCCAGGTCCCATTTCTGAAGAAACATCTTTAAAGCGGCCATTACCCAGATTTCTATAGACCAATCGAGGGTTTTTGTAGGTCTGGCCGAAGTTGTATTGATCGATCTCGGGATAGACGTGGCCGTTGATTTGGATGATGTCGGGCCAACCATCGTTATCGTAATCAACAAAACCACAGCCCCACGCCACATAGTTACTGTTGATGCCGACGCCGGCCGCGAAGGTCATGTCGCTGAACGTCCCGTCCCCATTGTTGTGGTACAGGTTGCAAGTGTCGTCGGCGAAGTTGGTCTTGAAAATATCGAACCACCCATCGCAGTCATAATCGGCTACCGCCACGCCCATACCAGCCTGTTCGTGGCCGTTGTCGTTGTAGGCGCAACCTGCCATTACGGCCACGTCCGTAAAGGTGCCGTCATGATTGTTTTTGAACAGGATGCTAGGTTCTGAGTCCACTGCAACGTAAATGTCGGGCCATCCATCATTGTCAAAATCATAGGAGACGGCGGTGATGGAGTATCGCGGACCTGGTTTTAGGATGCCTGACTTTTCGGAGACATCGGTGAAGGTCCCGTCGCCATTATTGTGGTAGAGAATGTTGGTGTCTGCTGGAAGTCCGCGCGGGCCACACATGGTAGGCACACCTTTCCACTGACAAAACTTCGTGTCGTTAGGGGATGGAATGCTGCCGGGGTCGAGCTTAATGTAATTGCACACGAAGAGATCGAGATGGCTGTCGCGGTCGTAGTCTAGGAAAGTGCAGCCGGCACCCCAACGGATCTGATCCTGAGAGAGGCCGGCTCTATGAGTCACATCGGTGAACGTTCCGTCGCCATTGTTGTGGAAAAGAGCGGTGTGTCCCCAGAAGCAACAGAAAAGATCATCCCATCCGTCGTTGTCGTAATCGCCCACGCACACGCCAGTCTGCCAACCAGTACGTCCGAGTCCCGATTTCTGAGTCACGTCGGTAAAGGTCCCGTCGCGGTTATTTTTATAGAGATGAGATGTCGGCGCCTTTCCTGGCGGCCAGTTTGCATCAAGTCGGTCTCCATTTGTGAGATAGATATCGAGCCACCCGTCATTGTCGAAGTCGAAGAAAGCCAAACCACTCCCTTTCGCTTCAATGATGGAGCGCTTGTGATCGATGCCGCCCCATACGTTGGGAGTGGTGAGCCCGGCTTGTTGTGCAACGTCGACATATTGAACGGGGAACGAGGAACTCGTCGTCGCAGCCTGAACGAGGGATGGATTTCTCCATTTCCAGAGTGGAGTTGTTAGAATATCGAGCAGCGTGCCGCCGAGCAGGAAGAAAGATGAACCGAGAAATCGTCGCCGGGGAAAATTCATAGATATCGCTTGAGATTATAGAGAGCCAATTTTTGCGAGATTCGATGATGGTCTGAAAGTTGCGCTGTTCTCATCGATTTGTAAATTTCGGGAATGGATGCGGAACAATTCCTGCGCCTTCTTTGACGGCAATGATTGTGTCGATTGGCACATTGGTCAGCTTGTCGATGTGGCCGCTGGGCCAGGTAATGACGAGAGATTCAATCTTGGAGCGCCTACCCAGGCCGAAATGTATGCGCGGATCGCTGGCCGACATGTAACTCATTCCGCCCTTAGACTGCTCCATGTGAGTCACCCCTTCCGAGGTTAGCTTTAGAACAGAGCCGATGCCATCACGATTGGATTTTGTTCCAATCAACAAAACTTCCAACCAGTGATTGGCGTTGCCTCCATCGTTGCGTAGCAATTCCGGAGCCTCGCCACGTGCGTTAACTGCGATGTCGATGTCTCCGTCGTTGTCGTAGTCCGCAGTAGCGAGGCCGCGTCCTGCTACAGGACGGATGAAGTCGGCGCCTAACATGTCTGAAGTCTTTTCAAAGCGGCCTTTGCCAGTATTGCGGAACATCAACAGCGGTTCTTTGTAAGAGACTTCGCTGTGATACAGGCTCACATTGTCGAGCATGGCTCCGTTCAATTGCAAAATGTCGGGCCAGCCGTCGTTATCGTAGTCGATGAATTTGGCTGCTACGCCGCTCAGTAGTACTGCCTTCTGGCCAATTCCGCAGTTATAAGTGTCATCGGTGAAGGTGCCGTCTCCGTTATTGTGATAGAGCCGATTCAACTCAAGATCAAGGTGGGTGATATATACATCGAGCCAGCCATCGCCGTCCACGTCCGCCGCATCGATGCCCATCCCGGCTTCATACCGTCCGTCTTCACTTACCGCTATTCCTGAGAGTAGGGAGACATCTTTGAAGGTTCCATCATGATTATTCAGGAAGAGAAAATTTGGCCAAGTGTCATTGGCAACGGCGATGTCGGGCCAGCCGTCGTTGTTGAAATCTGCGAGAACCACTCCCATACCTTTTGATTCCGGAATGCCTACTCCGGATTTGTCACTGACGTCTGTAAAGGTGCCGTCGTGGTTATTGTGATAGAGCTTGGTCTTTTGCCCCTTATAGTTATTAGGATTGCAGTAGGAGCGGTAGCCGGGGCCACGCTCACCGCACCAAAGATTGTTTTTCGGGTTCCACTCAATGTAGTTGGTGACGACGAGATCTAAATATCCGTCTTTGTCATAGTCAAACCATCCTGCGCTTGTTGACCAACCACCTTCATCAGCGACTCCCGCTCTGGCTGTGACATCGGTGAATGTGCCGTTTCCATTGTTGTGATACAGAATGGCTCGACCATACCCGGTTATGTAGAGGTCGGGGTACCCATCGTTGTCGAAATCTCCGACAGCAACGCCTTGACCATAATGTCCTTCACCACCAACACCCGCCTTTTCCGTGACGTCAGTAAATGTCCCGTCTCCGTTATTGCGATAAAGTGCCGAGCGCAACGGATGAGACGGCTTGTAAATGTCGGTGGGTGCGGACTGGACGAAATACAGATCCATTAATCCATCCTGATCGTAGTCAATCCATCCAAGACCCGTACCCATCGTTTCCAGGTAATATTTTTGATCTGATTGCGTAGAGTCCTGAACAAACGTGATCCCGGCGGCCTTTCGTACGTCTGTGAAATGAACCGGAATGGGAGCTTCTTGCGTCTTTGTAGACGATGGCGCGGAAGTCTGACCCGAAATAGAAGCCCACGGCAGAGCTAAAAGGAGAACTGCCACACAGCGCATGAGTTCCTGTGATTGACCCCGGAGTACCGGCAATAGCAATCCCATTTTTTCAGAGAGTTCGATCTGCAAGCGCCAAAGCCATCTGTAACTGCTGACAACTCGCCATCGGCATAGGTTCATTGGCAATGGAGGGAAGTTCCAATGTGTAATTCTTTATCTGCGAGGTCATCCAAAGGCCCATTAAGGTAGCGATTTTAGCATTTCGAGGGCCTGCTGCGCTCCCTGATGTTGAGGCTGCAGCCTGAGTAATTCGAGCAGCACTTGCCGGGCTTTCTCCTTATCGTGCTGTATCACGTAGACACGGGCAAGATTGAGATATGACTGATCGAAGTTTGGAGCCACTCGGATACAGGTTTTGAATTGCTCCTCAGCCTTCGCGTAATCCTTGCTACGAACAAAGATAACGCCAAGATTGTTCAAGGCTTCAGGATAGTCCGGACGCAGTACGATAGCCTTCTCAAGATAATCCACAGCGGACTGCATCTGTCCCTGCTGAGCACAAAGCATTCCAAGGCTGTAGTTCACTTCAGGATCGTCAGGCTGAATTTGAAAAGCGCGATTCAGAAGGGCCTGCGCTTTATCAAACATGCCCTGTCTGCGGTAGAGATTCCCTAGATTCAGAAGAGCTATGGCGAAATTTGGCCTCTGGTCCAGCGACTGCTGAAAGTTTCGTATTGCTTCCTCCGGTTGTCCCTGTTGAGCTGCAATCATCCCGAGATTGTTCCAAGCCTCTGGATAATCCGAGCGCAGTCTTACTGTTTGCTCCAGATATTGACGCGCCTGTTGGAGGTTATTTCTGCGCAAGTAAAGCGTGCCCAAATTGTAGTAGGCTTCCGGATCATTCGGTTTCTGGGCGATGACCTGTTCAAAGGAGGAAGCTGCTGCGTCGAGATAACCATGTTGGAAAAACGCAACTCCATAGGTAAAGTCGTTACGCTGGAAAGCGTCCTGATAGAGTACACCATTGAAAGGAAGCCCCTTTTGCATGCGATCGGCAGCTGTGATCGGGATGGATTTAACGTCCTCCAACACTCGTTGTGGATCAATCCTACCTTGGTAAACCTTGACGATCATGCGGTCCTTGTCCAGGAGGAATGATGTTGGAATAGCTAGATCTCTTCGCCGATCGAACAAATATCGATAGATGATGTTGTAGATTCCAGCCACCTCCGCCGTCGCAAAGAGAATACGAAAAGAAAGTCCCAGTTGGCTCACGGACAATTTTGCTGTTTGCATATCCGTCGCTTCATCGACGTTGATCGCCAAGAGACTCAGCTTGTTAGCAGCAAACGCTGACCGATGCTGTTGAAGGCGCTTCAGTTCGTCCATGGACCCTCGAGCCTTTATAGCCCAGAAGTTCAGAAGTATTGGGTCGTCAGAGAATGAGCGAAGATCTCGCACATTCCCTGCGAGATCTGGAAGGGAAAAGTCAGGTGCTTTTAGTGGATCGATAAGCCAGGCATCTGCCACGGATGGCAGGATCTCTAGTGGCAGCTGTGGCCCTGGATCTGCGTAGGAAGCAGGTCGTGCAGCAAAGGGCTTGGCAGTGAACGTCGCCGATTCTTCCTCGATCTCGATGCGGTGATTGAGAGGGAGGTCCTTGAATTCCTGGGTGAATCCACTGGGCCAGCGAATATAAGCCTGAACCGGGCCATCCAAACTTCCAACTCCGAAAAAAACTTCTTTCGAGTGCTGGGCCAGAAAGCCGGATCCCGCCTGCAGATATTTTGTCTGATGAAGCGGTCCAGCATCTACAGTGATTTCGGTTCCGATGCCATCGCGATTGCTCCGCGTTCCCCGAAGACGGAAGGTGATGGCATGTCCGATGTCCTTCATCGCATTTCGCAAAATTCGTATCTGCGGCGAGTTTCGGTTCTTAAGGATGATCTCCTGACACCCATCGTGGTCAATGTCCGCCAGTGCAAACGATCGACTATCTTCGAGAAAGTCCAAGCCGATGGCGCCTGAAGCTTCAGAGAATGTGCCATCGCGATTGTTCGCAAACACCACATTTCTTTCGTACCCGCTCCATGAACTGTCCGATCGGATCAGTTCGTTCAGCGCGTTCCACCCCAGTTCGTAAGCTTGGGATGGGGTGTTGTCTTCGGGAGACTTTCCCACCACCTGCCGCCAAAAGAAACTGCTGAAGTCGTTGCGCTCCGGTCCGGAAATATATCCATTCGCGATATAGAGGTCGGGATAGCCATCGTGGTCGAGGTCCCAGAAATCGGAGCACCAGGACCAGCGACCCATCCCAACTCCAGACTGCCAACTGGTGTTTTGGAACTTCCCATCTCCCTGATTTCGATAAAGGGAATTACCACGCGCATGGCGCGCGTAAAGTGCTCGAATTTCATCCTTTGCATTTTGATGGAAGATCTTTTGTTCCGAGACGCGCTGTCCGGCCGCTGACCACATGTTCGCAGCGTATATATCTTGGTTCCCATCATTATCGAAATCAGACCAACATGCACTCATCCCTGCGCCAACGTCTTCCACGTGCGCGTCCGTAGAAGTGTCAGTGAAGGTCCCATCGCCGTTATTGCGATATAGATTGCCTCGTCCGAAATCATTCGCTACATAGAGATCGGGAAATCCCTTGGAGTTGGAATTACCCCAGGCGCAGGCAAAGCTATAGCGATTGTTGTTGGCGTTCAACCCAGCCGATTCAGTTTTATCTGCGAATGTCGCATTTCCTTCATTGTGGAACAAGAAATTCGGAGGTCCGTTGCGCGCATCGAAATAGGGAACCGGATAGTGATATTGGTCTAAGCCAAGGTAGTAGCTATATACACAAAAGTAGATGTCAAGATGCCCATCGCAATCGTAATCGGCTATGGCCGCGTGCGTAAATGTCCCTTGGGGAGTTTGCGCGAACTTAAAGGCGTCAGCCTTCAGCGAGAATTTTCCGTTTCCCTGGTTGCTGAAGAGTAAAGGACCACTGCCGCAAACTACCAGAAGATCCTGAAGCCCCTTGTTCTCAAAATCAGCGAACAGGGCACAGGCACTATTATCGAGCACTCCGACGCCGGCTCTTTCTGTTACATCTTCGAAACTTCCGTCTCCACGATTGCGATAAAGGCGGTTTGGGAGACCAGCAGGCTGGCAAATGTAGAGATCGTCGAATCCGTCATTGTCGAAATCGCCTGCCACTACGCCGTTGTTCCCGTACACATCGATGCCGCTTGCGGCATCAAGAACAGTGCGCCAATAGTCAGAGCCATGAAGCAATTGTTCTTTGTATGATTCCGTCGCCCCTAGCGCTTGATGAGTGATATCGATGAATGCAGGGGAGTGCGCCACGGCGCGTGTTTCTTCGGTAGCTTCCCACCTTTGAGCCTTCCATGCACTGGAGACATTGCGCGACCATTCTGTCTTCCAGTGACCGACTCGTTCTTCGTGACGGTCATCATGTTTCATGACCAGGTCATACCGGATATCCAGGCGCAGCGTCAGCGGATTATTCGCGAGTTCTTCAATACCGACAATTTGGAATTCTGCCGTTTCTACATTGACGGCTGGCTCCAGATAGTCATGCCATTCTTTCAGGAATCGTTCCTGTGAAAGCACAGCGCTCTCGCCAAATTGTTGTCTGGTTACCTCGATTCCTTGGCCCGTACGCAGTGAGCGATCTTTCCCGGAGGAGAAAGGAGTTGCCACAATGGAAGGGCTAAGAAATTTTGCCAAAGATGAGAAGTCATGAGCTGACTTTCTTAAAGATTCGCTCCATTGATCGAGCATCGACTCGATTTCAAACGCATACTTTTCCGTGACGTACTCATCCGAACCGGGAGCAACGCGCTTTAACACATCTTCAAGAGGAGATTTCGTCGGGTAGGTTGGTTTTAAGCGAAAATCCGCGAGGGGCAAATGCGGATGCTGGTCTAGGGCAGGCGGAAATATAAACGGCAGCCGGTGAAAAGGCGCCGGATGAAAAAGGACAGGAGCCAAGCCCATCTTTTTAAGAAACGCCCGGCGGGAAAAAAATTGGTCAGGCTTTTTACGACTCAACATCCCTCAGAGTTTTCCGTCACAGCGTTTTCAGAAGTGACCATCAAGTCTTTGCATCCCGTCAAAAGCATCGTAGCATCTTGCAAATTCAACCCAAACCCACCTTGACCAATTGTGCTTACGTGTCCAGAGACACGGTTCATGACGCCTGAAAATCAGCCTCCATCTTTAGGTGGAGACTGACCACCTACTTTTTGTTTGACAAAGCATATTTGCAGGTATTAGATTGCCGCGCAAGTTCAATGTAAGCGGTTACCTCATTGAGTTAGTGCAGATTTGTTTTCTCCACTGCGCACAGATTGTGCGCAGGAAAGCGGAGGTTTTGGGATGGCCTTTCGTCGGAATACTCTCAGTCTGTTCAGGTCTTTGGGCTGCATAACCATTGCATGCCTTTGCTTTCTTCTGATCCAGACCCCAAGCGGTTTCGGGCAGGTAGATGAAGGATCAATCACCGGGGTCGTTCAGGACTCAACGGGCGCAGTTGTCCCGAATGCGACGGTGACGCTGCTCAATACGGACGTGGGTCTGTCGCTCGTAACCACTACAAACAGCAGCGGTATATACACATTTACGCCGGTCAGAATCGGGCATTATTCCGTGTCCGTGAGTGCTGCCGGTTTCTCAACGACGACCCAGCAGAATTTGCAGGTGGCTGTGAGCCAGAACCTGCGGGTAAACGTTGAGCTGAAGGCTGGCGCCACAACTCAAACGGTTGAAGTGACTGCCGCACCGCCGCAGTTGCAGACCGAGGATGCGTCGGTCGGACAAGTCGTCAATGGACAGAGTGTAAACAATCTTCCGTTGAATGGACGCAACTTTACTTTTCTGGCGCAGCTCAGTGCCGGTGTAAACACTCCACAGGCGGACACTCGCGGCAATGCTGCTAACGGCGCATTTTCCGCGAACGGCCTGCGTCCAGCCCAGAACAATTACTTGCTTGACGGCATTGATAACAATTCTGACAACGTCGATTTCCTGAACGGAACAAACTTTGTCGTGCTTCCTCCGCCAGATGCGATCGCGGAGTTCAAAGTCCAGACTTCCGACTACAGCGCTGAACTGGGCCGCGCCGCGGGTGCCGTCCTCAATGCCACTGTCAAGTCCGGCACGAACAGTATCCACGGCGCGGTCTGGGAGTTTTTCCGCAACGATGTGCTCGACGCGGCTGACTGGTTTGAGAACAACAACGGCGTCAAGAAAGGCGAGTTGCGCTGGAACCAGTTCGGAGCTTCCATCGGCGGTCCCATCATCAAGAACAAGATCTTTTACTTTGGCGACTATCAGGGTTTTCGGCATGTGCAAGGCAATACTCAGTCTGGAGTCAGCGTGCCGACCGTTTTGGAGCGCAACAGCGGTTACTCAAATCTCTCCGAGTTAATTACCGCAAATGCCTCGAGTGCGCCGCGAACCGACGCTCTGGGACGATCGATCCCGGTCGGCACAGTGCTCGATCCGGCGACCACGCGCCCAGCGCCCGGCGGCGGCTGGGTTCGCGACCCGTTCGGCCTCTCGAGCTGCACCGGCCCGACTATTTCTCTCGCCAGCTGCCCGCAATTGAATCAAATTCCTGGCAACCGGATCGATCCGAATGCTGTCGCGCTGTTGAACCTTTTCCCGCTGCCGACCAGCGGCGGAGTCACGTCAAACTTTGCGGACAGTCCCAATCTCTACCAGCATAACAACCAGTTTGACGTCCGGGCCGATTTCAATCCGTCGGAAAAAGATCAGGTGTTTGCGCGTGTCAGTTATTGGGATAACCCGCAGTATATTCCGGGGCCTTTTGGGGGCATTGCGGATGGCGGCGGCTTCCAGGAGGGCGACCAGACTGCGAAATCCTTCCAGGGCGTGTCTGCGTATACGCACGTGTTTTCCCCCAGCACCGTCAATGTGGCGCGTTTTGGATGGAGCCACCTGCACACCTCGCGTTTCGGTCCTGAGGGCAGCAACTATGGTATCCCCAAGCAATTTGGAATTCCGGATATTCCACAGACGGATAACAACGGCGGCCTCCCCGCCTATTCATTTGGCGGCCTCTCGACGCTGGGCAGCAACAACTTCTTGCCATCGGACGAAACTACACAGGCCACCCAGGTCGTTGATGACTTCTCCAAGGTCTACCAGGCCCACAGCTTCAAAGTAGGTATTGAATATCAGCACGTAAGGTTCAATACTTTACAGCCGGCCTATTCGCATGGCCAGTGGGACTACAACGGCAACTTTACGGATGTTCCGAGTAACAACAGCAGCACCACAGGCATCGCGCAGTTCCTTCTGCCGCCAGTTGCGCCTACAGTTCCTGGCGGTATCGTTTCAGGCGGGTCTGACCAAGTGCAGGCCTCCAACATCAACAAGACCTATGACGAGCGAATGTATTTCGCCGCTTACATCCAGGACGACTGGAAGGTAAATTCCAAGTTCACGCTCAATGCAGGAATACGCTGGGATTACTTTGGCCCGATCAACGAAACGAATGGAGGCCAGGCCAACTTCGTATGGAATAACGGCCCGCCAAATGGCACTCCGACATTCATCATTCCAGCAAGCGGAAAAGATGATCGATCACTGTCGTCCACTGCAAACAATCCGTCGCTCAACGGTCAGGGCTTTCTTGATCTCTTGGCAAAAGACAATATCACGCTATTACAGACCGACAGGTATGGCCAGGGATTGCTCAAACCCCAATACAATAACTTTTCGCCACGGGTCGGCTTTGCATACCAAGTGGACCCGAAGCTGGTGGTGCGTGGCGGGTTTGGCTTCTTTTACAACGCCTTCGAGAATCAGGGATATGGGCCTAACATCGGTGAGAACTATCCGTTTGTGTACAACTTCAACTATGTTCCCAAGGTTCCTACCAATGCTGCTCCCGGTTTAAGCACAGTTGCACCTGTAAGCTACGGCACTCCATTTAGCTCGTGCTCGGGTGGGACCGCAGGTTACGGCGGAACCGCGACTCTTGAGTCCGGTTTCTCCTGCATTGGATTTACGCCATTGAATGTGAACGCATCCAACTTGGGACTGCAGGGACTTCAGTTCAAGTTCGTAACTCCCAGAACACTTGCCGCTAATCTCTCTTTCCAATATGCGATTACCCGTTCGCTGGCGGCGCAGATCGGCTACGTGCTTACGGACGCGAATAATCTTCAGATGAATCTTGGCGCCAATAACGTTACTGCACTGCTGCCGCACGACGCGAGCACCAATGGTGTTGTCGGTGGTGGTACCACAGGTACAAGACCGTTTCCGGATTTCTCGGGCAGTTCGTCCGGGCGAATGATTGGCGCCAGCATTTACAATGGCCTGCAGACGAAATTGGAAGAGCAGTTGTCAAATGGACTGAATTTCCTCTTTACGTACACCTTCTCGAAGACCTTTACGGACGCCGGCGACTTGCTAAATGGTGGCAGCGCGCAGAACGGCCGAGCAGTGGATATCCCGGCCTTTGGTGTCCGTGGAGATTGGGGATTGGCCTCTTTCAACATCACCAACGTATTCCATTTCAGTGGTGGATACGAGCTGCCATTCGGCACTGGCAAGCGCTTCATGCACGACTCAGGGAGGCTGGTGAACGCAGTGGTTGGAGGGTGGACCACACAATGGATTACCACACTTCAGGGTGGCCAGCCAATCACCTTGGGGTGCCCCACTGGAACAGTTGCTGGTTCAGGCTGTTATGATGTGATTGTCAAAGGACAGAGTGCAAAGCTAGGACTGCATACCGATTCGAACGGAAAACAGAGTTGGTTCGGTAATCCACAAGCCTTCCAACAACCCTGCCAGTTGGGATCCGATCTTAGTCCTATTCCAGATTCACCAGCCGGATGCATTCCTTTGACTGGTTTGGGAGCTTTGGGTTACCGTCCGACGACGACCACGGGACCGGGGTTCCATCGGCTCGATTTCTCCACATTCAAGAGAATTCCGATTAACGAACGCTTCAACATGGAGTTCCGGGCTGAGTTCTTCAACATCTTCAACCACCCGAATTTCAATGCGCCCGGATTCGGTGGCAACGGCGTCGTGTCGATTTCCAACTCGACCAACTTCAACAATTCCAATTTTGGCGAAATCGGATCGACTCGCGATGCTCCCTATGATCCGAGACAGATACAATTTGCTTTGAAGCTGTATTACTAGGCTAAGATGAAAACACCCCGAAGAAGGCGCGCCTCATCGGGACGCCAGTTCGGGGTGTTCTTCTGCGTAGCACTTCGCTCACGCGGTGACAACAAGGGTGGGCTGTGAGCAAAAGGCCTTGGTCTCAATGGATGGTTTTGGGTTCTTTCCTGATTTACGCGCTGTTGGCCGCAGGTCAGGACACGCAAAACCAATCCCAGAATCAAGCGTTGGATCGGCAGTTTCAATCAGCGGTCGCCCAATATAACGCTGGGCACCTGGCGGATGCCGCGACGCAACTTGAGAGCCTGTTGCCGTATAGCCAGAAGAACTTCGAGGTTCACGAACTTCTGGGATTGGTCTACGCCGGACTGTCGGAAGATGCAAAAGCAGCTGAACAGCTCCAAATTGCGACGCGATTGAAACCGGATTCGGCGCTCGCAAGAACAAACCTGGCCACCGCTCTACTCCATTCAGGAAAGCCTGAGTTGGCGGAGGAGCAGTTTCGGAAGGCACTCGATCTTGAACCTCGAGACTATGACGCCAACCATAACCTCGGTGAGTTCTACATCCAGTCTAAGAAAATCACAGACGCGATTCCTCTCCTGGAGAAAGCTCAACAGGCTCGTCCTTCCTACGACAATGGCTATGATCTGGCACTGGCATATCTCCTCACCGGACAGCTAGACAATGCGAGGCAATTGGTTAACAGTCTTGAACAGATTAAGAATACCGGCGAGCTGCATAACTTAATGGGTCAGATCGAAGAGAAGGACGGAAAAGTTGTGGTGGCGGTGAACGAGTACGAGACAGCCGCTCACATGGATCCGAGCGAGGATAACCTGTTCGATTGGGGGAGCGAACTTCTTCTCCACCGAACCTACGAACCCGCCATAGATGTATTCACATGGGGAGTTCAGCATTATCCTAACTCGCCTCGACTGTCGATCGGATTGGGAATGGCGTTGTATTCGCGCGGCAAGTATGACGATGCAGTCAAGGCACTCCTCAAAGCGGCTGATTTGAATCCCTCTGATCCCCGTTGCTATCTTTTCTTATCGAAGGCCTACGACAGTTCGCCGAATCAGGCGGAGGATGTAATTCAGAGATTCCGGCGCTTTGCAGAGCTTCAACCCAAGAATGCAGATGCGCTCTATTACTATGCGATCAGTTTATGGAAGGGTAAGCGGGCAGAAGATCCAACATTGAACCTGCAACAGGTCCAGTCTTTGTTGGAAAGATCAATAACACTTGATCCCAAGCTTGCTGAGGCCTACTTGCAACTCGGCAATCTGTACGCTGATCAGCGCGACTATGCCAAATCCATTCCGGAGTATGAAGCGGCTCTAAAGCTAAATCCGAACCTTTCCGACGCACACTATCGTCTCGGACAGGACTACGTACACACTGGGCAGAAAGATCGGGCCCAGGGAGAGTTCGATGTTTACCAGCGACTTCGGGCACAGCATTTGGCTGAGGTTGATAAAGAGAGGGCAGAGGTTCAGCAATTCGTTTATTCGGCGAAAATTGCCCCCTCCGCAAAGCAGTGATTTCTACTCATAGACGAACATGGTGAAAGTGCAAAGTTCGGACAACAAAGCACTTTCTACTAGTAAGGTGCGTTTGAATTGACATCGAAGGGTTCAGTCAGTGGTATGGTTCAGGCGGGCCTCTCCACCTCTCGGGAATTCGCTCGTCACCTCAGCTGCAGCAGACGCGACTTCCTTCGTAGCGCAACAGGGGTGACGTTGGGTTCCGCTCTGATGTGCGCGAGTCCTTTCGTTCGTGGAGTCGTTGCGGGAAAAAAGCGGAAGATCATTGTTGTTACATTTGGCGGGGGTGCGCGTGACCAGGAGACATTCGCGCCAGAGGGCCAGGAAAATATTCCGCATCTGTTGCATGAGCTCATCCCGCAATCCAGCTTCTTCACCCAGATGGTGAATCAAGGAATTCTCGGACACTATGTTGCGACCGCAAGTCTGGCAACAGGGGTCTACGAAACATTCAATAACTTTGCAGCTATTCCGCCGGAACACCCGACGATTTTTGAATACTTCAGGAAAGACTTGAAGCGTCCGTCGTCGGACACTTGGGTGGTGGCGCCAAGCAATGGGTTTAATCGGATTGGTGAGAGTGACTATAGTTCTTATGGTCCGGGCACAGGTGCTAGGGTAATTCTTCCAAAGCACTTGCTTACTGCAGCCATGTCGGGGACAACCACTGACTATGAACATTTGCTCCGGGACAACTACGAAACTCCGCTTTATGCGCCACGGCTTGGCGGCAACGAGTTCGAGTTGCAGCAGCTTGAGACGATCCTGAAGCTTTCGGTTGATGATTTCAAAACGCATGCGAAAACCCTGTCGAGTCCGGATGAACTTTCGATGTATGTGGTACGACAGCTTATGCGACAACAGGCCCCCAGCCTGCTTTGGATCACAATGCATGATATCGATGTTGCTCATGCCGGCGCGTACTCCCTATACATTGAAGGAATTCGCCGCACAGACCGCCTTTGCGGGGAGTTTTGGAAATTAATCCAGAGTGAACCCGAATACATGGGCAACACAACACTCTTTATCCTTCCAGACTTTGGGCGGGACTCCGATGGGGACGCAGGAGGAAATGGGTTTCAACATCATCGCACGGGCGATCCGGCCTCGCGCACTACTTGGATGATGGCGCTCGGGTCGGGTGTCCGCGAAGGCGTAATCTATGACCATCCAATGCAATCCACTGATCTGGTGCCAACCCTCGGAGCGATGATGGGGTTTTCTCCATCGCTTTCGCAAGGGCGCCCAGTTCAGGAGTTGTTGTAATTTTATGCTTCCGCACGATCTACAAGCCGAACAGTTCAACGGATATCCTACCGAGGCGAGAAAGCTGGCCGTGTTGTATATTGGAACGCTAAAACAGCTGCCCCTCGCCTTTCTGCCGAGTCTCCTCCGGGAGGTCATAGATTACGATGTCAAGTTTCCGGCAGAACGTGTTGCGATTGAAAAGGAACTCGCCAAGCTTAGTTCTCTTTCGCCAGTGGAGATGAGGGAGTGGTTTCAAGCCTTTTCTGAAATATCGCTTTCTTCGAAATTTGAACAGCTCAACTGGGTAGGGCATCCGGCTCAATTTACCGAGCAGCTTTCAGAGTATCTTTGGTCGACTCACCAACTGGATGCATTTAGAAAGGTCGCGACCGAATATGGCGAGCGGCTGCGATCGGCGGTCCCTCCAGAACCTCCTGTAACTTCCAGGCTTGGCATAGCAGTCATCGGGCAAGGTCTTTCATCCTACGACGCTCCACTTTTTCGTAACTTGCGAGAGCACGGCACCTACTTTGCGCGAGTGAAACCCGATAACGGAGTTGAACTTCTATTGAAAGCTGTTGCAGCACGCGCACAAGCACATCCAGTTCCGTACGGACATTGGTATATCGAGGGAGGACAGGAGTTCGACTATAGCGCGTTGCTGACCTGTGTGTCGTACCAGGCCCTGGAACCAGTGCGGACAGCATTGTTGCGCAACATGCAAGCTGAAATTAAACGTCCAGGGATGGGACCCGAACAGCTGCGTACCCATTTGGCTCAGCTATCTCCATCGGATATTGGCATGAACAAGTCGGGAGATGCCGTTTTACACCACTTTGAGCTCAAGTTGCTTACCGAGGCGTCTGGAACGCAGATCTTCAGCACCACATTTGCACAATGGGCAGCGCGTGAAGCATTGCGGCGCGCCCAGCCGTTAACCCTCTTAGTGCGGTTTGGACCTCGACAACGCCAGCGTCCCATGAATGAGCTCCTGTCTAACAATGCTGGCAATCCGGATCTGGACTTGATTGGCTCATTAATCGATGCGGACATGGGTGCATACTACAACTGGATCAATCAGCAGCGATTACCAGGCTCTGAGCGGTCTTCCTTCCTAGTATGGTTTGAAGGACACGGTCAGGCCTTAGCTATCGGACCGACTCTTGCACGGGCAACTACCTCCAACTCAATAGCCGATCTCGGAGAACTACTTTCCTGGGCGATCGGATGAGAACGCTGTTCAGAGCAGATGCAAGCAAAGGCGATCGGACTCGCCATAATCGCCCACGAAATAGCGGCCTCCGCTCGAAATAATTGAATTCAAATGGGCTCACTTTGTTACTCTTGCTGCAACTGGTTGCACCCGCGATTACGGGGATAATAACGTTCCATGTGGCGTCTCATCCGCGAGCTGGTAAGACCTTATCGGGGCACACTCATGGTCATTCTGTCGGCGATGCTGGCGGAGACGGCGATGAGTCTTGCCGCTCCGTGGCCACTCAAAATCATCATTGACAACGTTGTAGGCCATCACAGGTTGACTCCGTGGCTGGATGACATCGTCCGCCCAATGCTTGAAGGTGGACAGAAGATGCAGGTAGCAGCATTCGCGGCGTTGGCCACGTTATTGATCGCGGTGATTGGGGCGGTTGCAAGCTATATCGATAATTACTATACCGAGAGTGTTGGCCAGTGGGTTGCGCACGATTTGCGAATGCGTACATATCACCACTTGCAGAGACTCTCTCTGGGCTACTACAACACGCATCAGACGGGAGCTTTGCTGAGCACGATCACGACTGACATTCAGACGATCCAGGGTTTTGCATCCTCATCCAGTCTCGATATCTTCGTCGATCTGTTCACAATTCTTAGCATGCTGGGACTGATGTTCTGGCTCAATTGGGATTTCACGCTGATCGCGCTCGGAATTACTCCGTTTTTGTTGCTTTTTGTTTCGCGCTTCAAGAAAGCGGTCAAGAAAGCGACTCACGAGGTTCGCAAAGACCAGGGCGAGATCGTAGCTGTAGTGCAGCAAGATTTAGAGTCCATGCATGTAATCACGGCATTTGGTAGGCAAGAACTGCAGCAGAAACAGTTACAAGATGTGAGCCAGGCAACTGTCGCGGCCGCCTTACGAGCGAGAAGGATCAAGTCTTTGCTCTCGCCGGTGGTTACAATCACAGTCGCCGCGTGTACCGCCGTCGTATTGTGGCGCGGTGCATGGCTTATCGTGCACGACATGATGACAGTCGGAGAATTGACCGTCTTTCTTGCGTATTTGAGCAAATTCTTTAAGCCCGTCAAGGATCTTGCGACCATGACCAATCAGATCGCGCAAGCCGCGGTGGGGGTGGAAAGAGTGCGCACGATTCTCGATACGGATGCGATCATCGAGGAAAAGCCCGATGCAATTGATCCTGGACCTCTCACTGGCGCGATTGAGTTCCAGAATGTGGCCTTCGGATATGACGCTGAAGCCCCAGTGCTGAAAGATGTGAATCTCAAGATCGAGCCGGGGCAGTTTATCGGAATTGTGGGCCCCACGGGCGCTGGCAAATCTACCATTGTCAGCCTGATTCCTCGCTTCTACGATCCGCTTTCAGGAGTTGTACGGGTTGACGGAAAAGACCTTCGCGACGTCAAGCTCAAGGAACTGCGCGACCAGATAGGATACGTTTTGCAGGATACAGTGCTCTTCCGGGGAACCGTGGCTGAAAATATTGCCTTCGGCAGACCAGACGCTACAACCGAGGAGATTGTGGCTGCGGCGAAGCTAGCCAATGCTGATGAATTTATTGCGAAAATGTCTGATGGCTATAACACGATGGTGGGCGAACGCGGCGTGACTCTCTCAGGCGGCCAACGTCAGCGGATTGGGATTGCCCGTGTGATGGTTCGGAAGAGCCCGATCCTCTTGCTGGATGAGCCGACAGCCGCTCTTGATACTGAGTCAGAACATCTGGTGATCGATGCTCTTGAACGGTTGATGAAGGGTAAGACCGTGATCACAATTGCTCACAGGTTGAGCACGATTCGAGACGCGGACCGAATTCTTGTCATCTGTGATGGAATCGTAGCAGAGGCTGGCACGCACAACGAACTACTGGCTCTTGGCGGTATTTTCGCAGGGCTGTATCACGCGCAATTCAAAGACGAGACAACGAGAAGTGAACGCGCATTGCCAGAGCAACCGGTAGTCTCAGCCAGCCTAAAGTCCTTGTCTCCGGAGGGAGCATAGAAGATGTCCCGTTCGCTGATCGTATTACCCGATGATTCAGTCCGTCCGTTCATAGAGGCGATCGATCATGCGTCTAAAACATTGCGGATAAAGATGTTCGTCTTTTCCGATCCCGTTCTTATTCAAGCTGTGATTTCGGCGCACAAGCGCGGCGTTAAGGTCCGCATCATGCTCAATCCTTCTCGGCGCAGTGGCGAAAAGGAGAATGATGATACTCATCGGATCCTGACCGATGCCGGGATCGCGGTGCTCGACAGTAATCCGGCATTCGACGTAACGCATGAAAAATCAATGGTGATCGATGACGAATCAGCGTACATTCAATCGCTTAATTGGCAAACCAAGAATTTCACTAAAACCCGAGACTATGCAATTGTGACCCAGCATAAGCATGAGGTGAATGAAGTGATCGAATGCTTCGATGCTGACTGGAGCAGGCAAGAGTTTAAGCCTGACAATCAATCACACCTTATCTGGTGCACTGGCAATGGGCGGCAACGAATTGCAGAGTTCATCGATGAGGCTAGACATTCTTTGTGGGTGCAGAATGAGCGGTATCAAGACCCGGTAATTATCGAACGCCTCGTGCGTGCAAGCCGGCGAGGTGTCAAGGTCAGGGTGATGATGCGGCCTCCGCATACGCTGAAAAAAGACAAGCTCATCGAAGGCATCGGAGGTGTCCGGATTCTCGATGATGTGGGCATCAAGGTTCACAAGCTGAAGGATCTGAAACTTCACGCAAAGCTTCTGTTTGCTGATGGAGCACGAGCTATCATCGGGTCTATTAATCTGGCGCCGGGCAGTTTCGATAGCCGTCGTGAGCTTGCCATCGAAGTTCGCGATGACGGCATCGCCAGTCGTATCCATGAAGTTGTACATCGTGACTGGGAAAATTCGAAGGCGATCGACCTGACTGACGACGGCCTTTTGGCAGATCTCGAAGACGTCGACGAAAATGTTGCGGCAGACCTGGCGCTGGAAAACCACAAAAAAAACAAATGAGAAGTATTAACGTTCCAGCCTATCCCATGTAAGCTAAATTCCTGATAACACAGGTTCTTTGCGAAAGATTGGCGCAGATATCTGAAAATACTTGATTTACAGGCAAGTATTTTATTTCCAACAAGAAAGGCCGCCGTGTCGGCGGGCTTTTTTATTCCCTATTTCAATTTTACAGGATTGATGGAAAGAACACGCCAAATTGGATGAAGTATTTTCTCCTTAGAATGAATGGGTTAGAGGATTTCTTTGCAGTTACTCTCTTGACAGCGGTTTGGGGCTATGCAAAACGGGATTGCCTATTAGTCGAACTGTAACAATTTCATGCGGGTGGATATCGACTTTGAACGCGCTTCTACCTTCTGTGAGTAGGAGTTTCTGGTTGCGTTCGACCGCGTCTGTTTGAAAAACCTTGTCGAGCAGGAGCAGCGGTGTTGAGACCGTGATTGAGCGTGGAGCTCCGCCGAGATCGATAAGCCGGAGGATGGTTCCGTTTCCGTCTTCCGCCGGCTTCCAGGTGTCTAGTAGAAGATTTGGATCGTCAATGGTTAGAAAACTTGCCTCTTTGCCATCCAATGGACGAGATAAGTCGAGCGCTTTATCCTGCGAACGAATTTCATCTACTTCTAGCGGAGTAACTTCCTCCCACCCCATACGGCTCAGGGCGAGAGAATCAGAGGCTGGCGCGCTGGTCACAACAAAACGAAATCGGAAATTACCGTCCTGGGCAGCACGATAATTCGTGTGCCAATAATTGTTCATGACATAGGCAAATATGGTCCCGGTGCGTTTACCAAATTCTGTCGGCCATTCTCCGCGATTGATATCCCCCAATGTTACAAGCGGTGTATCCAGCGGCATGACAGCTCCAGAGAATCCATCCTGCTGCGCCGAAATCCAGTGCTGCACAGAAAACCACTCGTGGCCAGCGCCCGGATACATGTCCGTCGATGGGTCAACCACACCATTCTGGATCTCATACCGAAATTGAGGGTGATTCATTGCGAAGGGGAAAGCGAAGTATACAGCTTCTTTCGTGAAGGCCTCTTTTTTCGCGACGTTCTCGATGAATTCGATTTTCTTCTCATTTTCAAAGAGGCGGATTTCAGTAGTGATTTCCGGAGTGTTTTCCGCGGAACTTTCGAGGTGGGCACACCAACCATAGGAAGTGCGTTCGACTGAAATCAAGCGGCCTTGTGAACCGGCGTGAATCTGCAACTCTGGTTTAGGGGAAACGACACGATATTGAAGGATGCTGTTAGGCTCCTTATCTCCACCAGCGACATAAAGATATTGGCCGAATCGATAAGGACTGTTCTGGTCCACCAACTCTTTTTGAAGTTGCTTGTCATAGACACTTCGCACTGCGCCCGAGGACGGGTCGAGTTCCACGCGGTAGTAAGGACTTTCGAGAGTTGCGGCGCCGATTTTTTCGGTTGCCGGGAGCGATTTATCGGATCGGCGAAGATCGTACACTTTGTAACCAACCGGCGGTACATCCGTTGCGACGAATTCAATTCGGCGAAAATCATTACCCTGGTGCACAGCGGAATAGGCAATGGATTGATCTGTCGATCGGTCAACGATCTCAAGGCCCTTATCTAGATCCATCTCGACGATTCCATCTCGCTTCCAATTAAGTGGATTGAAGACGACGACACTGCCGACTCCTGCGGAGATGGAGTCTGCTACGCTGGCCATGCTGCTGCGAAGCAGGTGGTCCCGCAGTTCAGAAGCAGTCGTGGCGCGTGAGTCCTTTACGCGTAGTTGTTCAGAGGCTTCGCGGCTGGATGGATCGGACACGCTATTCCACGACAGCCAGGTGTGCTCGTCCATCAAAACCATGTTGTTCCACATTTGACTTAGAAGGTCATGATCGACTGACAGACGTGGATTGATGAGCGTGCTGATCGTAGCAAGTTTTTCGGCTGAAGGAGCACGGCTTTCGTTTTCGCGCTCCAAGGCTGCAAAGAAAGCATCAGAGCCTATGCCATCTTCCCAGTAGGGCCCGCCATCACCGCGCATGGTTGGAATGTTGTCGCCGAACTGTTTTGCTATTTCTTCAAGAGCATCATGAAAGCCGGAGTATTGCAGATGCGGATAGGCGTAGTGCGCATTCCACTGATCAGCCAATTCTGCCTGCTGAGGAAATAGATCAGTATTCTCAACTTGGGTGCCGAAGAGGATGGCGGCGTGAGCCTGATAGTTCTTGCTTTGATACATCTGCAGGAAAACGGGTAACATCTCCTCTCCGACTTCAGGGAGCGGAGGCAACCCGAAAAGAAATTGCATTTGCATATAATGGCGCGAGTACCAGAAGAGCACTCTCTTTCCGTCGGGACCTTCCCAATACATCGGGGAGTTTTCATTCAAATGCCCCTGAAGAAGAACTGGAGCGCGATCATTGTTGCTTCCGGCGAGAAAATACTGAATACCCGCCGCTGCCAGCACGGAGGGGTACGACCATGTGTAAGACGGAACATCCGTGATGTTCACGTAGTCGAAAGGCGTCTTATTTTGCCGACTGAAGTTTGCGCTCGGATAAAGTGAACGGATCAATGTTTCCGCTGTCGGGAAGCCGGTAAGCACATTGCTGTACTGGGCCGGGATATAAAGCTTTTCTTCTTTAATAGCCTGAATCACACGCTGCTTTTCCTGCGGAGTTCGTGTCTTGAGATATTGCTCCAGGTTCCAGAAGCCATCTGTGCTGAATCGGAATGATGGATGCTTTGCGGACAAATCCATCGCCTCGTCGAGAATGCGGCTTTGAATCGTGGCGACTTTCGCCTGGTAATCTGTGTAACCCACATCCAGGTGAACGTGGGGAACGAGGAAGAGAGTCCACTTCTTCTGTGGTTCTATGGTTTGAGTGGAATGCGTAGTGTGACCGTCGAGCGTTACTGTGATGCTGACCGGAGTATTGGCTGGAAATTCAGGTACCTGGACGGGAATGCGTTTTTCGCCGAAGTCGTGATCGATGTGAATCTGGCGTTTAAAGTGATGACCTGAAACTTCGAGATCGATCTGTCCGGAGCCTGGCCGAGCGTTGTAGCGAACAAGAACGTCAACTCGTTCTGTCAGCAGTTTGTCGAGTTGTTGATAGAAGATAGTTGGTTCTATGTGTACGACTGGATCGTGCGACAAAGCCGACGATTGATCGAGTTCGATTGCGTCGTAGTTGAATCCCGCGTCGGGCACCGCTTTACTCGCGGTCGCCACTGCTTGCAGCGTGATCGTGTTTGATCCTTGATGCAGATAGTCGCCAGGAAAATCAAATTCGACTGTCGAGTGAGAATATGCCGGGAAGAATGCAGCCATGGTGTCGCCCATGCTGTATTCCAGTTCCGGATGTAAGTAGAAAATACCGGTGCGACCGTTAATGGAGACGCGTAGCTCGGGTACGCTGGAATGCTCAACGAGCAGGGAGACGCGCAACCGATAAGCAGTCGATGGCTTATCGGTCATCGAAAACTGAATCGTGCGCGGCGCAGAGGCGATGTCTGAATTACTTGCAGGGACGTAAGCAGGCGCAAAGCTGTACCAACTCTTGGCAGGCGAGTCTTGCTGGACGACAAATGTCACAGGTTGCTGAGGTGAACCATCGGCGAATTCAGCAGATGAGCGATCGAATGTTCCAATACGCCAAATTGCATTCGTTGTCTGGGCGACAGCAGATAAGAATGAAGAAACCGATAAGGCGAGAAAGAGGCTGGCGGCCCTGAATTGCATGCCTGCTCCTGATGGTAGCGATTCCACTGCGGTCTAATAGTAAATTGAGCAGGCTGTCTCTGGCATCGAATCTTGGAGGCCGGCGACCAATAGAAAACCGAGCCAACCAGACTGCGCTGAAGCGTATACTCCCGTTTAACGTGATTTTGGGTTTTTCTGGAATCTGATGCGAACTGGTGCTCTTTCTCTTTTCGCCTTCACAATCTTGTCTCTGGCCGTCCCTGTCAATGCGCAGAGCCACAACTGTACCACTATAGCTCCGCACGATCTAACGCCGGCGGAAGAGGCGTATGCGCAGGGCAAATATGACTCTGCGGAATCCCTCTACATGCAGGCTTTGCTGCAACAACCACACGATAGCGCTCTGTCTTCCGCGTTAGTGCGCACGCTGCTGCATGAAGGCAAGATCGGCGATGCGACAATCCAGGTGAATAAATCTCTGGCTGAAGACGCAAGTTCTGCCGTCACCCTCACAGTGCTGGCCGAGGTGCAATTCCGGAAAGGGCAGCCCTGGGTGGCGATGCAGACATTGAGTGAGGCGGCAAAGCGAGACGACTGTTACGCTCGGGCGCACCTCATTCGTAGCCGGATTCTGCGCATCGACTCGATGTATGCCTCCGAGCGTAAGGAGCTTCAGATCGCTTACGATATCGACCCGAGCGATCCAGACATAAAGCACGCATGGCTACAGATCGATTCTGCCGCCAAGGACATTCAGGGGACGGAAGATGCGCTCTCCACGATGAGCCATGTCGATGCAGATCTGCGAGAGAAGGCCGCCGCGTCGGTGCATGCGTTAATGGGGCAACTGACAGAGAACTCGAAAACATGCCAGAGCACTTCGATGGCATCCGCGCTTGCTTTGCCACTGGT
This sequence comes from Alloacidobacterium dinghuense, assembly GCF_014274465.1. Taxonomy (NCBI): domain Bacteria; kingdom Pseudomonadati; phylum Acidobacteriota; class Terriglobia; order Terriglobales; family Acidobacteriaceae; genus Alloacidobacterium; species Alloacidobacterium dinghuense. The sequence continues at coordinate 1,771,609 of NZ_CP060394.1, forward strand.
TCCTGTGCTGCAAGACACGAAACACGTCAGCGGATATCAGCTGGAGGTCCAATTCCCGCAGCGGAAAGCGAAGCTGATCGTGGACACGGCTGCTTCCGGACTGTACATCAGCCGAGCACTTGCCGATGAAAATGGCTTCCAACACGCAGTTGGTGAACCAACAAACACAGTCCATGTTGATAGCGTGCACATTGGATCCCTGGAGTTTCGTGACTGCACGGTGGGAGTAAGCGATACTCCATTTCCGGATAAAGGAGATGGCTTTATCGGCACCGATATTTTTGCTTCTTATTTGGTCACGCTGGATTATCCAATGGGAAAGCTGGAGATTGCTCCGCTACCGGTATTATCTGACCCGCGTGAGGACGCCCTGCCGTCGGATCGCTATATTGCCCCGGCGATAGATGGCTACACACCCGTCTATCATCGACTACAGTATCTACTTGTTCCCGTGATGCTGAACAAGCGGGAGCAGCGGTTGTTCGTGCTGGATTCGGGAATGCGCATGAGTACGATGACCTCAGAAGTTGCGCACCTGGTCTCGTCGACCAAGGTCAACTTTACAAACGCGATGCAAACCGTTTCTGGCGGAACGGTGCAACTCTACCGGGACAGCTTCGCCTTTCAGTTTGCCAATCTATCCCTCGACAATCAGGGGCGCATTCTCGAGTTTGACCCCGCGGTAATTGACGAGAGTGCCGGATTCCAGGTAGCTGGTTTACTTGGCTTCGATATACTCCACACGTTTACAGTTCACCTCGACTACCGCGATGGACTCGTGAAATTTGACCAGTCTGGATCGAGCCTTCCTCCCCAACCGGGCGTGTCCATTGCCGCCGCTTCGAATTTCGCGCCCAGCAGCATAGTGCGGCGCGAAGCATGCGATCGCTATGTAGATCAAGCCGGTGATCTGCCGACGAAGCAAACAATCGAAGCGCAAATTGTGGGCTGGTTGGATTCCGGACACACAAAGCCGGGACAGCCCGTAACTCTAAAGGTCGTTCACGAATGGGCTGCACAGGATTGCAAACTCCCCGCCGGCGCACTGCTCTATGGCAACGTGCTCGCATCGTCGAGCGGTAAGAATGGCAGCGAACTAGCCTTGGCTTTTGATCATGGGGACTGCTCCAACCAGAGTAAAAAAGGCCTGTCACTTCGACTCATAGGGATTGTGGGGCCGCCCGGAGAGCACGAGGCATTCCATGATGCAATGCCTACGCAAATAGCTGGCGGAGCCAGACAGATTTCCGATGCTGTTGCCGCGGTGGGTTATAAGGAAGATGAGAATCTGAATCCTGGTGGTCCCCCGAATACCGTCCACCCCGGAATTGTCGTGGGGCTCAAGGGAACTAAGATGACCCCAGAGGGTGGGCCGCAGTGCAGTGCTCTTCTAACAAGCGTCGGTCACAGCGTTCGCTTGGACACGGGAAGTGTATTCATCCTCACAATGGAGACGGGAACTCACTAAGACACAGCTGTAAATCCAGGCGCGCTTTTTCTCATGTCGAGTCCTGTGCCAGAATGAAGATTACAGGCAGCCATGTCCAATTCAAATCTTCCGGAATCCCAATCCACTGATGAAACCACAGTCGAAAACAACGAATCCTTTGGCGAACTTCTTTCCCAGTTTGAGCAAAGTCGCTCACACAAAGCAGAAGCCGATGACAAACAACGCGAAGGCACGGTAATTTCGACTTCTTCAGACTTCGTGTTCGTCGACATTGGACTGAAGATTGAGGGAGTTCTGCCGGTCGCACTCTTCGGCGAGACGGAGATGCCAAAGCCCGGAGCCCAGCTGCAGGTTTCCGTGAAGGGCCGCAATGAAGAAGGCTATTACGAACTGTCTCTCTTCAAAATTGCGCAGCCCAAAGACTGGTCATCTCTTGAACGAGTGTTCGCGGAAAAGACAGCGATTTCCGGCACCGTAACTGGTGTAGTCAAAGGTGGAGTGACGGTTGATGTCGGTGTTCGAGCCTTTATGCCAGCCTCGCGCAGTGGCGTGCGCGATGCAGCCGAGATGGAGAAGCTGATCGGCCAGGAGATTGTCTGCCGCATTATCAAGCTCGATGTCGCTGATGAAGATGTGGTGGTCGATCGACGCGTCGTGATGGAGGAGCAGCAGCAATCGCTGCGTGAAGAACGCTACGCAGAAGTGCGCGAAGGCGATCTGGTGCAGGGAACCGTTCGCAGCCTGACCGATTATGGCGCGTTCGTAGATCTGGGTGGAGTAGACGGTTTATTGCACGTCAGTGATATCGCGTGGAACCGCATCACGAACCCCGCGGATGTGCTGTCCGAAGGGCAGCACATTGAAGTGAAGGTTCTCAAAATTGATTCCGACAAGCGACGCATTTCATTGGGTTTAAAGCAGTTGCAGAAGCATCCTTGGGATGACGTCGGAGAAAAATTCAAGATCGGCGATCGCGTACGCGGTACCGTGGCTCGCTTGGCGGATTTTGGCGCATTTGTTGAGCTTGAGGCGGGGATTGAGGGGCTCATTCATGTGTCGGAGATGTCCTGGGGAAAGAAGGTTCGGAAGCCGAGCGACATTTTGAAGCAAGGTGACACTGTAGATGCGGTGATCCTGGGAGTGAATGCTGGAGAGCGGCGTATCTCCCTGGGACTCAAACAGGCCTTGGGGGATCCATGGGCTGATGCGTCACAGCGGTTTCCGGTGGGCTCGCAGATTGAAGCGCCGGTTACAAGCTTTACCAAGTTTGGCGCCTTTATTCAGCTAATCGAAGGCGTTGAAGGCATGGTACACGTCAGCGAAATCAGCGTTGATAAGCACATTCATCATCCGCAGGACGTGTTGCGAAAGGGAGAACAGGTCAAGGTCCTTGTGTTGGCGGTGGATGCGGAAAAGAGACAAATTCGTCTAAGCATGAAGCAACTCATTCCCACCAGTCTGGATGAATACCTGGCGGAGCACAAACTGGGCGATGTAGTTTCGGGAAGGACGATGGAGGCTCCTCGGGCTGACTCAACGGAGCCAATTCGAGTAGAACTGGGTGAAGGCATTCTGGGATATTCCACCCTTAAGAACCTAGCTTCAGCTCCCGAAGCGTCGCAAGATGTAGGCAAGGTCGATCTTGCGTCGTTAAGTTCAATGTTAAAGGCCAGATGGAAGACCGGTGCAACTCCGAGTGCCTCGAAGACTGCACCTCTTCAGGCAGGTCAAATTCGCAGTTTTCGCATTACGCACCTTGATCCTGCGGCAAAACGTATTGAATTGGAGCTGGTCTGAGCAATTCCAATCAAAATGCACGCTGTCTGCCGGTTCTCCTTATAAAATGGTAGACAGCGTGCGGAAGAGCAGAATATAGGGACCTGTTTGGGACCTTCTACGTTTTTCTGTGCAGATATTGAGCCCCTTGCGCGGAAAATCCTCGAAGATTACATGAAATCTGGCGTTTTGAGCGACTTAGGTAGGCGAAATTCCGTCTCTACCAACGGACGCCGGCCTGCCTTGTTTGTCGCACAGGGGATGCAGAACTGGATGAAGAACTAACAGACAAGATGTACTCATCGACAATTTCTCGCTGGAATGCGATTGCCGCCACCGTAGCCACCTTCTTGCTGGTTGGCACGACATTGCTGGCTCAAGCCCAATCTGATATGCCCGATGCTCCCGGACCTGCTGTTCAGCAGCCAGCAGCCGTCGTGGATCCGCCTGTAATCCCGCAGCCGAAGTCTCAGAGAGAGCAGGCGGCGGAAGATCTGAAGAAGGAAGAGCGCCAGCGCATTCTTGGTATCGTCCCCGATTTCAACATGATGGACAATGCGATGGCTCCGCCCTTGAGCCCGAAGCAGAAATTTCATCTTTTCTGGAAGAGCGCGACCGATCCGTACGCTTTTTTTGTTGCGGGTTTTGTAGCGGGTTATGGTCAGGCTCAGGACAGCAATCCTGGGTATGGACAAGGCGTTGAAGGATACTTTAAACGCTTTGGAGCTTCATACGCCGATGCATTCGACGGCAATCTGTGGGGCAATGCCATCCTCCCCGTATGGTGGCATGAAGATCCGAGATATTTCCGCAAAGGAACAGGAAGCATCAAGGGCCGCATGCTCCACGCTGCTTTGTCAACTGTGTGGTGCCGCCGGGATAACGGTTCATGGGGTCCAAACTACGCGAATGTTGTGGGGAATATGGTTGGTGGCGCGATCTCCAATCTGTACTATCCCAAAGAGGATCGCGGACCCGACATTGTTTTCGGCAATGCGCTGACGGTCACAGCGGAAGGAGCGGTTGGCGCGCAGCTAGTCGAATTCTGGCCGGATATTTTACGGCACTATCGAAATAAGAAAGCCAAACAGGCGAGTGCTCAAGACGCATCTAAACAGACAACTGCTCAAAACACATCTGTTGATACCGAATCCAAACAGTAGAGGCGGTCTCTCGGGAGATTCCGTTTCTTGATGCGAATGGGATATCGTTAACATTCAACTGATATCCAACCATGACTCGATCCCTTCGTTTTCTGCTTTTCTGTTTCCTGGGAATTTCCTGCGCGCGAGCTGCTTCTCACACCGTTGTTTTCTTTGAGCCGGGATTTCCCTCGGCAGATTCTCCTGTTGTCACTGAAGATGTGTTGCATTCGGCTTTTGCAGATGCGGAATTCGCTGGTGCTCATCAAATTGTCTCTGCGTTAGAGAAGCCTGAGACGCATCTGCTGGTGATGCCGTTCGGCTCAGCCTATCCGGAGGCGGCGTGGCCTGCGATTTTGCGGTATCTGGATCGCGGCGGCAATCTGCTGGCGCTTGGTGGCAAGCCGTTTACGCGAGCGGCCTACTCTTCTGGATCGGGTTGGCAACTGCGTGGACCGAGGGTGGCTGCATCGTTGGAATTGCTGATTCATGACTATCAGGAAACTCCAGGGTCGGATTCGCTGACTTTCGAGGCGAATCATGATCTGCAACCTGAGGTTGCCGCCTTTCATTGGAGACGGGCATTTAGCCCAGTGTTGCGATTGTCGGTGATTCCCAAGTACAACCGCGACGGTGCGACGGGTGACGAAGATGCCGATCTGACAACGCTTGCCTGGGGATCGAAGAATGGGCACAAATTAGCGGCTCCGATTTTTGAGATTGACCATAACTCGTATCGGTTTGTTGGTGGTCGATGGATCTTCGTCGCATGCGAGCCGGATGCTGATTTCTTCTCCAACACGCAATTGCTTTCTTCGCTTGCGGAGCTGGCTGTCCGGCAGAGTGATCGATTCACGCTGCGTCCGCGTGTGCCGCTGTTTCTGCCGGGAGAAGCGCTGGAGCTGCGATATGAGCAGGCGAATCCGCTGGCGGCCGAGCCTAAGGGCGATCAGCTGAAGATTCGTGTTACGGCGGAACAGGGTGCACCGCCGGTTGAATTGACGGTAGCGGCAGATGCGTCGCAGCCGATCTCGTTGTCGGCTGATGCTTCGAGTGGCAATGGCTTCCATACGATTGAAGCGACGCTGCTGCGGGACGGCAAGCCGCTGAGAGTCTATCGCAGCGGCTTCTGGATGCGGGACTGGAATTACCTTCTGTCGGGGCCGAAGCTTTCGGTTGGCAGCGATTACTTCGCACTCGATGGCAAGCCTCTGCCGGTGGTTGGCACGACGTACATGTCTAGCGACGTGCAGCGGCTTTACCTGATGCGGCCAAATGCTTACGTCTGGAATCAGGACATGGCGCAGATTCGCGGCGAAGGTCTCAACATGATTCGCAGCGGGCTGTGGAGCGCATGGGATCCGGAACTGGCTCCGAACGGCGAAGTCAGCGAAGACGCGCTGCGGACCATCGAAGCATTTCTGATGTGTGCGCGGCATAACAATCTTCCTATTCAGTTCAACCTGTTTGCGTTTCTGCCGGAGAATCTGGGTGGGGTGAACCCGTATCTCGATCCGGCGGCATGGCGCGCGCAGGCGCTCTACGTCAACTCGTTGGCGAAGCGGTTTCACGAGGTTCCGTTTCTGGCATGGGACTTGATCAATGAGCCGAGTGCAAATGGCAATCTCTGGAAGGAACTGCCGATTGGCGATCCCTTCGAGCAGCGGGCCTGGCGCAGGTGGCTCACGGCGAAGTATCCCGATCAGGCGGGGCTCCTGCATGCGTGGGCGGAGCCGTCGTTTGGCATCGGGCGCGATTTGCAGTTGCAGCCTTCGAGCAACTCTCCGGAGATTGTGGCTCAGGACCCGTTTGCGCTGCCGAAGGCTGGTGCCTTTGGGTTTGATTCGGTGCGGTCGGGGTTCAATCCGCTCAAGGTGTATGACTACTATCTGTTCACGCAGGATTTCTTTGCCGATTGGGTGAAGCGGACGAAGGATGTCATCCGCGCTGCTGGATCGCAGCAGCTGATCACTGTCGGGCAGGAGGAGTACGGCGTCGCGAGCCGCTTGTCGCCTGCGTTCTATTCGGAGTTCATCGACTTTACAGCGGATCACACATGGTGGGATTTTGATGGGTCGCTGTGGGCTTCTCTGGCGGCGAAGTTTCCCGGCAAGCCGATGCTGATCCAGGAGACGGGCGAGCAGCGGCGTCTCTGGCAGGACGACCATCTGCGCTTCTCGGCACAGGTGGAAGGCTGGCAGCTGGAGCGGAAGATTGCCATGGCCTTTGCGCAGGGAACTGGGGCGCTTGAGTGGGTTTGGAATGTGAACAGCTACATGGCAAACGACAACGAGATTCCGATTGGCGCTGTCCGTCCGGATGGGACGGAGAAGCCTGAAGCGGAAGTGCTGAGCGCGTTTGCCGCGTTTGTTGCGAAGAATTCTTCGAGTTACACGCACATTCAGGCTCCTGCGGTGACGTTGGTGACGTCGAATGTGATGCAGTACAGCAACATGAATCCGCTGGCGATTGACACGCAGAAGCGTGCGCTGCGGGCGCTGTGCTACTACGATCACACGCCGACGCGCATGCTTCAGGAGAACCGCCTGTCTGATCTGGGCCAGCCTAAGCTGGTGATTCTGCCTGCTCCGCAGGCGCTGACCGATGCCGCGTGGCAACAGTTGCTGGCCTACGTTGACGGCGGTGGAACGCTGCTGGTCTCCGGGCCGGTGTCGCGCGATGAGCACTGGCAGTTTGTCGACCGGCTTGCGCCGCTGGGTTTGAAAGCTCAGATTCAGCCGCTTACTGTTCGGCAGTCGGAGTTGAAGATTGGCGCGCAGCCTGTGGTGCAGGTGAGCTTTCCCACCCTCGTTCAGCAGGATCCGGTTGAGGTGATGCGGTTCGCCGACGGCAAGTCGGTCGAGACTGTCGCGCATGGGCGCGGGAAGATTCTCTGGGCGGCTGACCCGGTCGAATTTTCAGAGGACTACGATCCTACGGCGGCGCTTTATCGTTACGCGTTGCAGGAGGCGGGTGTTGCGGCGTCGTTCACGGGTTCGCTTTCGCCGGGTGTGCTGGCGTTTCCTACAGTGCTCGATGATGCGGTGCTCTACAGCTTCTCGAATGAGTCGCTGGACGATCATCCGGTCGATATTCGGGATGCGGTCAGCGGTGCGCACCTTAAGTTTGAACTGTCGGCGCAGCGAGGAGCGGAGATTCTGCTCAGCCGAAAGGGGGCTGTTCTGGCGGCTTATGGGCAGGCGGCAGTTGCCCGATAGCCCCGGTTCCTGCGAGAGGGGGAGGGGGCTAAATTCCTCAAAACAGACGGGTTAACTTTTTAATTCGGCAGGTATTTGATTATACGAACGTTACGAGCAACTATTTCATTCTAAAAGACTTCACGTAGCCTTCCCATTCTGAAAGTTCTATGGACGATCTGCTCGTTAGCTTAATTTATGTAATTGCTGAGGCGCTGCTAGAGGCCCTGCTGGAAATCATCGGAGAAGCGGTTATTGCATGGATTTCTCGTGCAGTTGGAAACCTATTCGCACCATTGCTCAAGTCCAACCGTTTCATTACTACACTCTGTTTTGCACTCCTTGGCGTTGCCGCGGGAATTTCGAGCATAGCAGTCTTTCCTCACAGGCTCGTAGCACCATCGAAATTTCATGGTATTAGCCTCTTGCTGAGTCCACTTATTACCGGATTTGTGATGTCTCAAGTAGGACGTGCTGTACGTAGTCGAGGCCAAGAGGCAGCTGCGATCGAAAGCTTTGGCTATGGGTTCGTCTTCGCGCTAGCAATGGCCATAATTCGCTTTGTATTTGTGAAATAGTCTCTATTTCTATTTTACGAATTTCATCGAAATAACACGCCAAATGGCGCAGAGTATTTGGTCTTTCGATTCAGGAGTTTACCGAGAAAGTTTTCCACATGGGCTTGACAGCTACGTGCAGGTATATTGCGTTCTGGCCCCGATGCTAATCGCTGAGGTTCTTCCTCCCGTTGGTCGTCAGAATGACGGTTCATCTGAAATCTTTGCTCTACTCCGAAGGACGCTTGTCGCCTTTTGCCAAGCGCTCGATGGTTTTCGCTACGCGGGCGGTTCGGGTTTCTTCTTTCTTCGACGATGTGATCCATGTGGCCCATTCGGCTTTTGCTTTGGGGGTGATCTTTACCCATTGTGCGGATGCCTTGACTGATTTCTTCAGGGCGGCGTTGAGGTAGTCGGGGACTTCGAATTCGACGGCGTCGCCAGCGGTTTCGATGATGAAGGTTGCGGTGTCGCCGACGGCGGCTTTCGCTCCTGCGCGCATGGTTCCGTTGACCATGAACTGGTGGCTGCCTTCTCCGTCGGGGAAGGCAGAGGTTTTAAAGGCGAAGCCGTTGATGGTGCCCTGGATGGCGATGCGGCCGCGTTTGGGGAGCTTTTCGCTGGCGGCTTTCGGCATGGTGATGAAGGTCCAGCCTTTGCCTTCCATCGCTGTCCAGAGCTTGGCCTTGAATTGAATGGGCATGGGTGGTTTGTATCGTGGATGCATGTGGATGGGCAATGGTGTTTGCGAAGAACCCGGTGCTTCTACCTTGTCTTGCTTTCTCAGGGCGGTTTTGACGGAGCTAGTACCGCTGGATTCCTCGCACGGATTGCGTGCTTAGAATGACGGCAGTGTTGGGGAATTGCTCTCCCACCCTTTCGCAAACTGCGCGAAAGGATGGGGCACCCGCTTTTCGTGCCACTGCTTGCGAAAAACGATCCTTCCCCTTCGTTCCTCAGGGTCAGGATGACATCGGATAATTTAGCAAGGCTCAGATCACTAATACTTCACTATTTTGGCAAAGGATTGAGGGTCGAGGCTGGCTCCGCCTACCAGGGCTCCGTCGATTTCGGGCTGGTTGAGGAGGGCGGTGGCGTTGTCGGGCTTGACGCTGCCTCCGTAGAGGATGCGGACGGTGTCGGCAACGTGGCGGCCGAGGCGGCGGGCGATCTCGCTGCGGATGAGCAGGTGCGCGGTGGCTGCGATTTCCGGCGTTGCCGTCTTGCCGGTGCCGATCGCCCAGACGGGCTCGTAGGCCACGACGATATTCTCCGCGTCTTCAGGGGTGACTCCGACGAGCGCGAGGGAGATTTGTTTACGCAGGACTTCGTCGGTGTGTCCGTCCTCGCGCTCCGCCAGGACTTCGCCAATGCAGACGATGGGGATGAGTTGGTGCTTGAGCGCGGTGGCGAGTTTCTTGTTGACGCTCTCGTCGGTTTCGTTGAAGTACTGGCGGCGCTCGGAGTGTCCGATGATGACGTGAGTTGCGCCGATGGCTTTGAGCATGAGAGCTGAGGTTTCGCCGGTGTAGGCGCCTTCTTCAGCGAAGTGCATGTTCTGTCCGCCAATGGCGACGTTGGAACCGGCGACGGTGGGGACGATGGCACAGATCGATGTGTCAGAGGGGCAGAGGACGATTTCGTCGCGGTCATGGCCTGCAACGAGGGGCAGGAAGGTTTTGACGTAGCCCTCGGCCTGGGCCGGGGTTTTGTACATTTTCCAGTTGGCTGCTATGAGTGGTGGTTTGCGCATTTCTTGTTTTGGTCCTGGCTTAGTTTCTTACAGACTAGTATGCGGGAGATCTCTGCGATTTTTGCTTTAGCGCTCATCTTTCAGATTCTTCCTCCCGTTGGTCGTCAGAATGACGGCTGTGAGGGATGAAGATTCTGCAAAGGCTTTCCCCAGTCTTTGGCTAAGTCGCGGAAGCTTTCATTTATTTGCTGAATGAGAGCGATTTTTTTCGATCTTCTCCAGCCTTTGAGTTCTTTCTCCCGCGCTATGGCTGAAGTTATGTACGCGTATTCTTCGAAATAGATCAGCCTGTGGCATTTGTATTTCGTTGCGAATTCCCGAGCGGATGCCGGATCGATGGTCGAGCACTCGCTTGTATAGATTGCTTGTTACTCCGATGTAGAGAACGCCTCGGTCGCTTGCCAAAATGTAGACCCATGCCTTTTCTATCATCGTTCAGATTCTTCCTCCCGTTGGTCGTCAGAATGACGGCTTACCAAGCTGTGCTGCTTGGAGCTCAGGTGTGCCTTATCCGAAATCCGTTGAGATTCTTCCTCCCGTTGGTCGTCAGAATGACGGCTCGTTAAGGATTGGTGGTTTATTTGTTGGTCAGTGCTTCTACGCCAGGTAGTTTCTTGCCTTCGAGGAATTCCAACGATGCGCCGCCGCCGGTGGAGATGTGCGTGATCTGGTCGGCAACTCCGGCTTGCTTGACTGCGGCTACGGAGTCGCCTCCGCCGATGATCGAGATGGCTTCGTTGTTCTTGGCTACTGCTTTGGCTATCTTGGTTGTTCCCACTGCGAAGGCTGGCATTTCGAAGACGCCCATGGGGCCGTTCCAGACGATGGTGCGGGCTTCGGCGATTTCGTATGAGAACACCCGGATCGTTTCGGGGCCGATGTCGAGGGCCATCCAGTCGGCGGGGAATGGGCCGGTGCCGGAGAAAAGCTGCGTTTTTGCGTCGGGCGCGAATTTGTCGGCTAGGATGTGATCGACCGGAAGCAGGAAGCGCACGCCTTTGGCTTCTGCTTTGGCAAGCGCTTCCTTGGCGATGTCGATCTTGTCGGCTTCGACCAGCGATTTGCCGACTTCCTGTCCCTTGGCCTTGAGGAATGTGTAGGCCATGCCGCCGCCGATGAGCAGAGCGTCGACTTTGCTGAGGAGGTGGTCGATGACTTCGATCTTGTCGGAGACTTTGGCTCCGCCGAGGATGGCGACGAAGGGCTTGGCCGGCTCAGCGAGCGCTTTGCCCATGTACTTCAACTCTTTCTCCATCAGCAATCCGGCAGCGGATTGCTTGACGAAGTGCGTGATGCCCTCGGTGGATGCGTGAGCGCGGTGCGCGCTGCCGAAGGCGTCATTCACATAGAGTTCGCAGAGCGAGGCGAGTTCTTTGGCGAAGCCGGGGTCATTGGCTTCTTCCTTTGCGTGGAAGCGGAGATTTTCGAGGAGCAGAACCTGGCCGGATTCGAGCTGCCGCGAGAGCTCGGTGGCGAGCTCGCCGATGCAATCGGGCGAGAAGGCAACGTTGACGCTCTCGCCGAGGTGATGATCGAGGAGCACGCGCAGGCGATCGACGACGGGGCGCAGGCTGTACTTCGGATTTACTTTGCCCTTGGGGCGGCCGAGATGCGAGGCGAGGATGAGCTTCGCTTTATGGCGCAACGCGTATTCGATGGTGGGGAGCGTTTCGCGGATGCGGGTGTCGTCGGTGATTTCGCGGCCGTCGTCGGTGAGTGGGACGTTGAAATCGACACGCATGAGTACGTGCTTGTGCTGCAGATCAAGATCGCGGATCGATAGTTTGGGCATGGCAGAACTTTCTGAAGTGTTTTTAAGGGTCACAGTCCCTGAGAATGAGTGATTCATAACGCGACTTTGAGGGAACCTGAATCCCTCGGCTCCTGCATTTTAGTGAAGTCGTGCCCTTTCAAGACGAAAAACCATGGTGCAGATCATTTTAGAAGTTTACGAGTCGGAAATGACAGCGTCGGCTTCTATTTCGACGCGCCAGGATGGGTTGAGAAGCTTGGCGACAACGAGCATGGTTGCCGCGGGACGGATGGCTCCGAAGAACTCGCCGTGGACGCGGCCGACGGCTTCCCAGTCTTCGACGTGGGTGAGGTACATGCGGGTGCGGACGACGTCCTCGAGCCTGGCTCCGGCTTTTTTGAGAGCGCTTTGGATGAGGGTGAGGACGTGACGCGTTTGCGCGGCGGCATCTGCTTCATCTGCGCCTACAGGGCCGGTGCCGGAGACGTGGATGGTGTTGCCGACGCGCACGGCTCGGGAGAAGCCGATGATGGGCTCAAAGGGGGACGAGCCTGAGATGTTCTTGCGCATCGGTGGTGCTTTCCAAGGATGAGGTGCGCGCTTTGCGCGGACGCAGTGAAAACGGCCCTGGGCTAAAGCCCCGAATTATGGTCTTATTTCACCGGGCTAAAGCCCGGTGCTTTCACCCTTTTGAAAAGGCAGGATTGCTCCTGCCTTTTCAACGTTGCAATCAGACTAGAACTACAGGCCCTTCTTCGCGAGGAAGAGAATGAGGTCGCGAACACGGTTCGAGTAGCCCCATTCGTTGTCGTACCAGCTGATGACCTTGACCGACTGTCCGACGACCTTCGTCAGCGGCGAATCGACGATCGAGGAGCGGGCGTCACCCTTGAAGTCGCTCGATACGAGTTCGCCGGTCTCGTATCCGAGGATACCTTTCAGTCCGCCTTCGGAGGCCTTCTTCAATGCTTCGTTCACGGACTGCACGGTTACGGGTTTCTCGGAGATGAAGGTGAGATCGACGACGGAGACGTTCGGGGTTGGGACGCGGATTGCGAAGCCGTCGAGTTTGCCGGCCATCTCGGGGATGACGAGCTTGAGTGCCTTGGCGGCGCCGGTGGAGCTGGGGATCATGTTGATGGCAGCGGCGCGGGCGCGACGGAGATCCTTGTGGGGGAAGTCGAGGATGACCTGATCGTTGGTGTAGCTGTGGATCGTGGTCATGATGCCGGAGACGATGCCGAAGGTCTCGTGCAGGACTTTCACGACGGGCGCCAGGCAGTTGGTTGTGCAGGAGGCGTTTGAAATGATGTTGTGCTTCGCTGCGTCGTACTTGTCTTCGTTGACGCCGAGAACAACGGTGATGTCCTCGTTAGTGGCAGGCGCGGAGATGATGACTTTCTTGACCGATCCCTGGAGGTGGGCTTTGGCCTTGGTAGCATCGGTGAAGATGCCGGTCGATTCGACGATGACTTCTGCGCCGACGGAGCTCCAGTCGAGCTTGGCGGGATCGCGCTCAGCGTAGACCTTGATCTTCTTGCCGTCGACGGAAATGTGATCTTCGCCTGCCACGATGTTGTTCTTCAGGTTGCCGAGGATCGAGTCGTACTTGAGCAGGTGGGCGAGAGTTGCCGGGCTGGTGAGGTCATTTACGGCGACGATGTCCAATTCAGGATTGCCAAGTGCTGCGCGGAAAACGTTACGTCCAATGCGGCCAAAACCGTTGATGCCAACCTTAACTGCCATTGATACTTCTCCTTTGTTTTTGCTTAGAGGGACTAGAGTGCAGGTGATAGTCACCCCAGAACGCGAACACCGCGCGTTTTGGGGACCCCGATGCGCGGGCACCGCCGGGCGCCACCAAATATCGATGCTAGCACTGTCGTCAACATCAAGAAAGTCTTTGGGGCGGATCAGGAAAATTTATTCGCAATTTTAGGCTTTTCAACACAGTAGTTTGCGGCGGGGCGGGGGACTGTGTTACATCCTCAATCATGCGCGAATGGATGCGCGAACGAATGAGACGACGCTCAAAGCGTGGACCGAATACTTCGGAGTCCACTGGAAAGATAGGGCAGGAGATACCTGCCAACCAACCCGCTCCTTTGCGGCCCACCTATCCGGAAGCACAGGCTGCCGGTGAAGCGGAAGAAGCCGCAGAGCAGCATGACGAAGTCGCAGGTGAGCCTTTTGGGGTATTTGCGGATGCGGCGGGGGAACCGGAGCAGACGACGGAGCCTCAGGCATCTGAAGCAGAGCCAGCCGGCAAGCTTGTAGTCGAGACCCAGCCGGAATCGCTTGCGGTGCCGCCACCGGAGCAACAGGCTGCGGCACAACGCAGTCCGCGTGGATTTGTGGTGCTGACGATCGGGCTGCCTGGATCAGGCAAGACGACGTGGTTCAAGAGACGCGGCGTTACGCCGTTGTCGAGTGATCTGCTGCGGACGATTCTATTTGATGACATCACGGAGCAGCGGTATCAGGGGCTGGTCTTTTCGACGCTGCGGTCACTGCTGCGGGCAAGATTGATTGCCAAGATGCCGTGGAACTATGTGGATGCTACGAATCTCTCTCCGCATGAGCGGCGGCAGTGGATCAAGATGGCGAAGAGCTTCGGCTACGAGGTGCAGGCGGTCTTCTTCGATGTTCCGTTTGAGGTTTGCATGGAGCGGAACCGGCGTCGCGAGCGCGTGGTGAGCGACGAGGTGATGCAGAAGATGGCAGAACGTCTGCGTCCGCCGAACTTCAAGGAAGGTTTTTCGAAAATCACGGTGGTGCGCGTGAAGGGCGCTGCGCAACCTGAGCCGATAGCCGAAGCAGAGCCGACAACGAGCGAGGGAGCATAAGACTCGCTGATGTGAGATAAAGAGAGCCGGGCAGCGAACGCCCGGCTTTTCTGTTTTTACGAGGATCATGGCGGCAGCGATTGAATTTCGGGAGGTGAGCCTGAAGACAGCGGAGGGCCGCGTGTTGCTCGACCGAGTTCATCTGAGTCTGGAAGAGGGAACGACGACGGCAGTGCTGGGTCGCAGCGGGTCAGGCAAGACGACGCTGCTGCGGCTGGTGAATCGCATGCTCGATCCGACGGATGGGACCGTCTTCATTCGCGGCATGGAATGCGAGCAGCACGACGTGATCACGTTGCGGCGCGGTATTGGCTACGTGATTCAGGAGACAGGATTGTTTCCGCACTTTACGGTGGCGCGGAATGTGGGGCTGGTTCCTGAGTTGAATGGCAAGCGGCTTCCGAAGGAAAAGGTTGGTGGGCTGCTCGATCAGGTGGGGTTGGACGCGGAGAAGTTTGCGGAGCGCTATCCGCATCAACTTTCCGGGGGGCAGCGGCAGCGCGTTGGCCTGGCGCGGGCACTGGCGGCAGGGCCATCGCTTTTGTTGATGGATGAGCCGTTTGGAGCGCTTGATCCGCTGACACGCGCCGAGATGCAGGACATGCTGCGCGATCTGCTGAATCGGTTGAAGAAGACGGTGCTGATCGTGACGCACGATCTGGATGAGGCGCTGTATCTCGCGTCGCGCATTGTGCTGCTGGAAGAGGGTCGTGTTGTGACGGATGTAGCGGCGGAGGATTTTCTGCGTTCGGAGATTCCGGCGGTTAAGGCGTACGCCGAGGCGTTTCATCGTGGCCAGAAAGATCTAAGGCAGGAACAACGATGAGCGGATTTCTGGCGCAGTATGGCGATCAGATTCTGTCACTGACTTTCGAGCATCTTTGGCTTACAGGCGCGGCCATGCTTTGCGCGATTGCGATCGGTGTGCCTGCCGGCATCTGGCTGACAAGGCACACAAACTGGGCGAAGCCGGTTCTCGGTTTTGTGAATATTGTGCAGACGATTCCCAGCTTGGCGATGTTTGGTTTTCTGCTGCCGTTGCCGTGGCTGGGTGAAGAGGCAGCGCGCATTGCCATTGTTGCTCTTACCGGGTATGCGCTGTTGCCGATTGTTCGCAATACGTACGCGGGGATTCGTGGTGTCGATCCTACTGTAACTGGAGTTGCGCGCGCGCTGGGTATGACGGATATGCAGCGGCTCTTCAAGGTGGAATTGCCGCTGGCGGCTGGCGTGATTCTTGCCGGGCTACGCACGGCGACAGTGACGTGCGTTGGTATTGCGACGATTGCGGCTGCTGTGGGAGCGGGCGGGCTGGGTGAATTTATTTTTCGCGGTGTTGCGTCGGTGGATAATCGGCTGGTGCTGGCTGGGGCGATTCCTGCGGCTCTGCTGGCGCTTGGCGCGGATGCTCTGCTGGGGTTGGTTGAGCACTGGCTTCGTGTGCCTGGGGCGGCGAAGGCGTGACTGGGCGTTATCCTGCGAAGGACCCCAGGTCTTCTTCGCAGACCTGGGGCACCCATGTTTGCACTTTGCTCGCCTTACTTCTTGGCTTCTTGGTGACAAGTTGTGGCCCGCCGCATCCGAATCATCCGGTGATTGGCGCGAAGAACTTCACTGAGCAGGTTGTGCTTGGCGAATTGCTTGCACAGCAGATTGAAGCGAAGACCGGCATGAAGGTGGAGCGCCGCTTTTATCTGGCGGGAAGTTACATTTGCAATCAGGCATTGATTTCAGGTCGCATCGACGCGTACGTGGAGTACACGGGCACGGCGCTGACGGCGATTTTGAAGCAGCCGTTGAATCGCGATCCTGATGCGGTGCTCGAGACCGTGCGGAATTTGTATCAGCAACGGCATCATATTACGGTCATGGATCCGCTGGGTTTCGAGAATACCTTTGCCATGATTGTTCGTGGCGATGACGCGACGCGATTTCATCTCACGACCTTGAGTGAGGCTGCACAGTACACGCCGCAATGGATTCTTGGCGTGGGTTATGAATTTGAGCAGCGTCCCGATGGGCTGCCGGGGCTGAGCAAGGCGTATGGACTGAAGTTCAAGGAAGCGCCCGTCACGATGGACCTTGGGCTTTTGTATCGGGCGATCGGTTCGCATCAGGTGGACATGATTGCGGGTAACTCGACGGATGGTCCGATTGCTGCGCTTGGTTTGAAGGTGCTTGCAGACGATAAGCATTACTTTCCGCCGTATCAGGCTGTGCCGCTGGTTCGCGATGCTGCTCTGAAGCGCTGGCCTGCGATGGGGGCCGCAATCAATGAGCTTCAGGGTAAAGTATCAGCAGACGACATGCGCTCCATGAATGAAGCTGTTGACGGGGAGCATCGCGATCCGGCAGTGGTGGTGCGGGAGTTTCGTCAGAAGAAAGGGCTTTGAGAAGTATGAATGAATTGCAAACGAAAGTAGCTCCAGCGCTGCAACCGGAACCATGGCTGCGTGGCACATTGACGGAATTGCCTGCGGTGGCGCGCGGAGTCCTACATGCGTTTGAACTGGCGCAGGAAGATGTGAATCGCTGGTGCGAGTCGCTAAGTGAGGCTGATCTGAACGCTCGTCCGTTTGAGCTGGCGCCGATTGTGTTTCATCTTCGGCATATTGCCCGGAGTCTGGATCGTTTGCTCGCTTATGCGGAAGGGAATCAGCTGTCAGCGGAGCAGATTGCTTTGCTCAAGAGCGAGATGGATCCGGGCGCTATTCGTGAAGAGCTTTTTGCTGAATTCAGTCGTGGGCTGGAGGATGCGGCGTTGCGTGTGCGTGCTTTGGCGGCGGGGGATTTGGAACAGGATCGGTTTGTTGGGAAGAAGCAATTGCCTACGAGTGTTGGTGGATTGCTGGTGCATCTGGCGGATCATACGCAGCGGCATGTTGGACAGGTTGTGACTACGGCGAAGGTGTTGATGGCGGGGAAGTAGGGCTGCCATGGGATCGAAGACGCAAAATCTGGAAGTATACGAGGAAACACCCAACGGAACGAGTTGCTATGTTTTCGGGGTTGTAATCCCACTGTTATATCTTCTGTTTGTTCAACGCAAACAGCAAAGCCCTTTTCTTCGTTTTCATTCCTTTCAGTGTCTTTTGCTATTCGCGATATGGACACCGTTCATCGTCCGTATTTCTTGGGCGCGACCTGTCGAGGCATTCGGCACTTTGTTTTGTTCAGTTGCGTGGCTCGTATCTGTGATTCAGGCAGGGCGATGGAAGTGGTTTCATCTCCCAATCATTGGGCGTTTGGCAGAGTGGTTCTCAGAGTTGCAAGTTGTTCCTGACCCAACATCGTTCAGATTCTTCCTCCCGTTGGTCGTCAGAATGACGGCCTTCCCAATATTTAGGAAATGGACCTAGCGAGTTTTGGCTTCCAACTCTTCGTGGATGTGGCCCATCTTTTCGCGCTTCACCTGCAGGTAGCGCTCGAAGGTTTCTTCCGGCTCAACGGCGGCGGAGATGCGTTCGACGACGCGAATGCCGGCTGATTCTAGAGCTTCAACCTTTTCGGGGTTGTTTGTGATGAGGCGTACCGCATGGACGCCGAGCTGCTTCAGGATTTCAGCGGGCAACTCGAATTCGCGGCAGTCGGGTTTGTAGCCGAGTTCGAGGTTTGCCTCTACGGTGTCGAAGCCCTGGTCCTGCAATTCGTAGGCCTTGAGTTTTGCCATCAGGCCGATGCCGCGGCCCTCCTGCTGCTCGTAGAGAAGAATGCCCGCGCCTGCTTCGGTGATGGTTCTGAGAGCCAGCTCTAGCTGCAGGCGGCAATCGCAGCGCAGGGAGTGAAAGACGTCTCCGGTAAGGCACTGTGAGTGGATGCGGATGATGGGCGGCTCGGAGTGGATATCGCCCATGACGAGGGCTACGGCAGCTTCAATGCGCTTTGCGGGCGCCGGAGTGTTGCCATTGCATGGCTCGGGATGGGCTACGACGCCTTCGAATCCGAGGATGCGGAAGTGGCCCCAGCGTGTGGGGAAATCGGCATCGGCAACTTTCTTTACACTTTCAAACGGCATGGGTTTCATTATACGAACGCAGGCGGTTCCTTATTCGTAACAGCAAAAGAGTTACATAGTAATGATGAAACTGTGACCGGAAAGTTGCAGGAGGGGTAGAGTTAAAGGGTGTACGAGCAGCGGCTGATCCTGATTACGTTGCTGGTGAAGCTCGGCGTGGCCGCGGCTACGTCCAGCGCGCTGGCCCGGGCGCGTACCTTCCAGCGTTTGCTGTTTACCGAGGTGCGTAACGCGGGGCAAATGCTGGGTTTGCTGGCTTTCATTTGCATTCCGCTTACGCTTGGGGTCTGGGTGCGGGTTACGGTGCCGAATTTTCTGGCCGCCGATATTTCGTTCGAGACGACCATCCTGCTCGGCGTCCTGATGGGGCCGTTTTCGGCGATTGCCGGTGGAGCGCTCCTGTCGCTTCCGGCGATGCTGCATCACGAATATCTATCGCTTCCGTTCAACGTTGCAGTTGCGCTGATTGCGAGTCTTTACGGGACCTTTGTCGAAGAGGAAGAGATCTGGTCTTTCTCGCCTTTTGTCGACCTGAGCATTTACCGCTGGGTGCGCCGCAACCTGCGGCAGCCGCGCTTCGACCGCCAGGTTCTGCTGCTGGTGTTGATTGCAGGGCTCGAGATGTGCCGTGGCTGGCTGCACAATGTGTATCCCAGCCGGCTGTTTGCGCTGACGTCGGAGAACTGGTGGGTGCGGATTGCAATATGGGCGAGCGCGGCGATGGTGGTCGGCATTCCACTGAAGATATGGAACACGATTCGCATCGAACAGAAGCTGGAAGAGCAGAAACGGCTTTTGCTGGAAGCTCGTCTCGATGCGCTGCAGCGGCAGATCAATCCGCATTTCCTGTTCAATACGCTCAATTCGATTGCATCACTGGTGCGATTTCGGCCTGAACAGGCGCGCGAGCTGATTGTGAAGCTGGCCAACATTCTGCGGGCGCTGCTCAAGGAGCACGACTCGTACGTGCTGCTGCGCGACGAGTTGAGTTTTACCGACGACTATCTCGGCATTGAAGTGGTGCGCTTTGGAGCGGACAAGCTGAAGGTGGTGAAAGAGATAGATCCCGTGACGCTGGAGATGCCGGTTCCGAGTATGATTTTGCAGCCGTTGATCGAGAACAGCATCAAGCATGGGCTGGAGCCGCGCATCAGCGGTGGAACCATCACGATTCGCAGCCGGGTGAATGGCGGAAAGCTGATGATCGAAGTCGAAGACGATGGCGTGGGCATTGCGCCGGGACGGCCTCATTCCAGCGGAGTGCTGCATCAGGGTACTGGCATCGGCATGAGCAATGTGCGCGAGCGCCTGGAGGTGCTTTTTGGCGATGCGGCGACGTTTGATGTGACAAGTCGTCCGGGCCGTGGGACGCATATCACCATGGAGATGCCTGCGGCTGCTTACGATGACGGCGAGACGGGTTCAACTCCGCTTCCGGCACGCTCAAGCACGCGCTCGTAATACTTTTCGTAAAGAGGAATGATTTTTGAGGCGCAGAAGCGCTTCTGCGCCGTCTGCCGCGCGGCCGTGCCCAAGGCTTCGAGCTTCTCAGGATCGAGGAGCAGTTCCGCGGCCGCATCGGCCATCGCGTCCACGTCGCCGACAGGGAAGAGACAACCGTTGACGCCATCTTCGATCAACTCAGGCACGCCGCCGACTTTGGTTGCGATGGCCGGGACGCGGCAGGCCATGGCTTCGAGCGCTGCGAGGCCGAAGGATTCCAACTCGCTTGGCATGAGCATGAGATCGGCGAGCGGAAGCAGTTCGTTAACGCTCTCCTGCTTTCCGAGAAAGTGAACGCGCTCCTGAATGCCTTTCCTGTGGGCCAGCCATTCCGCTGCTGAGCGGTCGGGTCCATCGCCGATGAGAAGCAGTTGGGACGGGATCTTTTCGACGACTCGCGCAAATACTTCTACGGCATCAGTGACGCGCTTGACGGGACGGAAATTTGAAAGGTGAATCAGGATCTTCTCGTCGGGCGCGGCGTAGCGTTGGCGCTTCTCTGCGCGAAGCTCGGGCGGGAGCGGCATGTAGAAATCACAATTGACGAAGTTGGAAATGACTTCGATCTCGCGCTTGATTTTGAATTCCTTGACTGTCCGTTCGCGCAGGTAGTGCGAGATGGACGTGACTCCGTCGCTTTCTTCGATGGCGAATTGCGTGATCGGAAGGTAGGCGCGGTCGAGGCCGACCAGGGTGATGTCTGTGCCGTGCAGAGTCGTTACAAACGGCAGGTGGCGCCCTCGCGCTGCAAGCATCTGTCGCGCCAGGAGGGCGCTCACGGAATGAGGGATCGCGTAGTGCACATGCAGCAGGTCGAGGTCGTAGTATTCAGCAACCTCGGCCATGCGCGAGGCTAGAGCCAGGTCGTAGGGAGGGTATTCGAAGAGCGGGTAGTTCGAGACCGGGACTTCGTGGTAGAAGATACCCTGCTCACGTCCGGTGAGCCGGAAAGGTTGTGAATAGGTGATGAAGTGGACCTGATGCCCACAGGCAGCCAGTTCAATGCCGAGTTCGGTGGCTACGACTCCGCTGCCGCCATAGGTGGGGTAGCAGGTAATTCCAATCTTCATGCTGGCTCGCAGTCTCTGCATTTGACGTTACCGCATGATAAACGGATTCACGCAAGCTGCCCAAAGTGAATGAGTTCTGCGTTTGCGTGAGGAATGGTTTCGAGCAGGGCGGTACGCTCCACGTCGCGCGATTCGAGTAGGCGGGTGTTTGCCTGCTGCAAGGCTTCGTCGTTGTAGCCGGGATGGCAGACCAACTCCCAAGTGCCGTCGGGCATGGCTGCCAACAGATTGCGGATAGTCAGCGCGTCGAGTGTGCCGGTGGCCAGGACGCCGATCGCTCCGTCGGTGGTGAGCAGGCGGGCGCGATTGACTTCTTCGCTGAAGGCCGAACTCTGCGAGCGCAGCAAACGCACCTGCATCTTGCGGACATGGCCGGCGTTGGCGGTTGCATTCAGGCTCCAGTTCGGTTCGAAGGGATTGCGGATGGCCTTGACTCCGCAGGCGAGCGCTGCCCGCAACAATGGGCGAAGAACACCGGGGAATATGTGCGTGTGCTTGTGGGTGTCGACGTGGGTGACGTGGATTCCAGTTTGCTGCAGTTTTTTGATTTGCGCGGTGGCCTCGGCTTCAATTTCTGTGTCCTTGATGCGGCCGCGCAGCAGCTCGGCGACGAATGTGCTCAACTTTTGCCGAAAGCGGGTTTCATTTTCGGATGAGGCATCGACCAGGGATGGGATCTGGACTGGAGGCAGTGCGGGTGTTCCATCGACGAGAACAACATGGCAGCCTACGCCGAGAGTTGAGTTTTGGTTTGCCAAGGATACAGCCTCGGTAAAGTGCGAGGCTGTCGCCATGAGCGTCGCGGAAGAAAGCGCACGTGCGCAGTGCAATTCGACCACCGCCCGATTTACTCCGGCGGTTAATCCAAAGTCATCTGCGTTGACGATGAGGCGGCGCACAGCGGCCAGTGTATCAGCGCTGCATCTGCGCATTTCGGGCGCATTTGTTTCGGGTTCAGCCGTCCCTTACTGTTAGAATCAAGACTATCGGTTCTGGCCCGATAGAACCGGGCCGTTCATGGGCGGTTAGCTCAGTTGGTTAGAGCGCCTGCCTTACAAGCAGGAGGTCGCAGGTTCGAGCCCTGCACTGCCCACCATGAGATCCATAAGTCTTCAAGGCCCCTGGGATGAAACCACGCGCAAGCTCCCGAGATGGTCAGTTCCATATTGGTTCCCCAAACGTGATCGGAAACGATTTGAGTTGATGAGATCCGCCCATTTTGCGATAAAGTAGGGGTAATTGGTGGAAGGCGAAGAAATCCATCGCGGTCGCCTCGGAGACAAAGATTGTAAGCTCCGGACTACCCACCATGAGGATAAGTCGCTCGTAAGTTATTGATGTCCTTGTTGTTCTGTTTTGGATAGTTTCCCCCATGGAGCTGCCGCTCTCGTTTGTAGTGGCCTTTCGCCGCCGTTTTGCGTTTTTGCGATTTTCTTCATACCCCGGTAGAAGCCGCCGATGGTGAGGTAGAGGGACCTCCATCTCCATGCAAGACAGGCTGCTCGACATCCTGATACTCGGCCTTCTGGTGCTGCTCTTCGGAGTGATTTACCGGAAGGTGCCATCGCGGCGTCTGCGTTACTGGATCGCCGGATGGCTATTTGCTCTGGCGCATTTTGCAGTTTTGCTGCCCCGGGTCCCGGCGCTCTTCTGGCAGGAGATTCAGGTCGCGCTCGGGATGAGCGGACTTGTACTGTGCGGTATCTGCTTTGTGCTCGCGTCGTCGGCGTTTGCTCTCCGCAATAAGAGTTTGATCTGGGTGGGAGCGGTGCTCAGCATTCCGCCTCTGATCTATGTCTTCCTAGTGATCTTCGGCTACGCGGCTGTATGGCCGTTGAGCCTGTTTGCCATAGCGGGCGAGGCGATGGCTCTCTGGATTGGCTGGCGATTCAACCGGCAGCAAAGAATTGTGCTGTGGGCAAACAACCTGACGGTGGTCGGTTGTGGAGCATGGTTGTTGTGGCTGATCAGCAGGCAAGACGCGGACATCGGCATCTACGCCATCCTTACCCAGCTCTTTTTGATCAATGCGGTTCTCTACTGGAACGACTTTCGTCGTCTTTCAGCGGGCGTTATCACTGCTTCGGCGGGGTTGCTGGCGTGGGCTGCGGTCTTTCCGACGGCGTTAACGATAGCCCATTTCTTCCCTCATTTGAGTGTTCCCGGGGAACTCTGGAATGTGCCCAAATATTTCGTCGAATTCGGCATGATTCTCACTCTGCTGGAAAACCAGATATACACGGCGCATTGGCAGAGCGAGCAGTATCGGGTGCTTTTCGACAGCAATCCTCACCCGATGTTCATCTACGACACGAAGACGTTTGCCTTCCTGCGGGTGAACGACGCGGCCTTAGAGGAATACGGATACAGCCGGCCAGAGTTTCTCCACATGAGCATTGGTGATCTGCATGAAGTTGCGGCTTTAGCTGGAGTAGAGCGGTTACTTGCCGATACCCACAGCTCGATCAAGGTAACGGGACCGTGGACCCAGCGCAGAAGGGACGGCAGCGAATTTCAGGCGGAGATATCATCCCATCCCATTGAGTTTGAGGGCTGCGACGCGCGCCTGTCACTGGTGCAGGATGTGACCGATCGCGAGCGCCTGCACGAGCAACTGGTGCATCGAGCGCATCATGATTCATTGACGAATCTGCCGAACCGTTTTTTGTTCGAGCAGCGTATGCGTCACACGCTGGAGAATGCATCGCGCTACGCGCATAAGGCCGCGATTCTGTGCATTGATCTGGATCGCTTCAAGCAAATCAACGACAACCATGGGCATGCAACCGGTGATGCCTGTCTGCAGGAGATCGCGAACCGGCTAACGAACCGGCTGCGTGAATCCGATACAGTGGCCCGCACCGGCGGCGAAGAGTTTACTGTCGTGATTGGCGAATTGCTGCACGGCGGGGATGCGGAGAAGGTGGCTGCCGATCTGCTAACGGAGTTTCGGCACCCGTTCACCGTCGATGGCGTGGAGATGCAGCTCTCGGCCAGCGTTGGAGTTGCGCTCTACCCCGATCATGGAACGGAAGGCGCACAGCTCTGGCGAGCCGCTGACATTGCCATGTACAGGGCTAAGTATTCAGGCGGAAACCGTTCCCTGCTTGTCTCTCACGACGATGTCGAGTACTGCATGCCGGACAAGGCCCTGGCGCGGCATTCAAGCGGGAATGGCGACGACCGCAGATAAGTTGGATTTCAAAAGCGATGATCAGGCCTTTACTCCACCCGGAGCGTCAGTACCTGTTGTCCGCTGAGTACGTTGTCGATGGGAACGGACGCCATCGGAACGGCCGATTCGCCGTTGAGCGTGAGCTTCTGGTTCTGGCGAAGAGGCTCAAGAACGTTCGCCATGGACATCGGTACGGTTGACAGCGTGCGGCCATCGAGAACGGCCTGAGGCGATGGCTCCAGCAACGTAACGTACAGGCGATCATTCTCGTGGAGACTGTTGAGCTGCTCGATAGTTGCCGCTACATCGAGATCCTGGTTCCCGAAGCGCGTTGTCTGCGTAATGCGGTCGAGTGTGCTGCCGTCGCTTACGAGAAGGCGCACATGACCTTCGCTCAAGACCTCAGGCAGTTTGATCGGAATACGCACGTTGCGTACTTCTCCTCGCCAAGGCCGGATAGTTGCCTCAATCGTGATGGTTTCGCCGGGATGGACGATGGGTACGGTGCTCTGCGCGCTTTCAAGCTGTGCTGCGAGATGCTTGGGGATGGCTTCGACTTCGATGTCTACGCTGCGGATGGGAGTCTGACGCGCGGCGTTGTCGTATAAGCGCGAAAAGCGCTCGCCGACCATCAATGCGGCAAGAAGATTTGCCGGGGCCATGTCGCTGGGTGCTGCGAGTCCGCCAAAGTGCACTGCGGGATAGCCCGAGACATTGACGGTGCTGCGAACGCGATAGCTGGTTTCCGCAGTGAAAGTATTGCGCTGCATCAGCGCCTGGAAGACCGCAACCATGACGGCCGAGGGCGTGATTTGCGGTTGGTCAACCACTTCGATGTGCAGGGCGCGAGGCGTCTGTTCGCCCGTGATGTTCACCGTCACCGGAATCATCCTGGCCTGCTGGCCGAAGGCGCCACGAATTGCCGACTCGCGGTCTTCGGTGAAAGAGCCGACTGTCTCCGTCGTGTTGATGATCTTGAAGGCGTAAAGCGGGGACGGCAAAGTAGCCACGACCTGTGCCTTCGTCATCGGCATGGAGACGGGGCCGAATTGCGTAATCGGATGTCCGCAGGCAAGCAGCTGCTTTGGATCGACGTAGGTGACAGTGCAGGTTGCCGCAATCTCAAGATCACCGCGCATCAGCAACGCACTGACTGCCGAACCGGGAACGATTGGCTCGGGCTGCTTTTCATTGCTCGACGAGCCGCCTATGCCCGCGACGGCACTGAGGCCCAGCGCAGGCGAATGTTCTTTCCAAAGATCAAGCGCTTCCTGGCTGAATCCGTTGAAGACGAGCGGCATGTCCATGGGGCGAATTGCGCTGGTCTCGACTGTCTCTTGATTCACGGCCGGTAGTGGCGGCGTATCCTTCACGCTCGCTGTCTGGCTAAATGAAGGGGAGCTGCTGTTGGCCGCAATCAAATCGGAGCTCTGGTGCGCGACTTCAAGCATCTGGCCGATCGGAGTGATGCCTGCAATAGGCTCCTTGCTGAAGGCTCCGATGCGGTAGCTGATGGCTCCCAGCAGTTTGCCATCGATGTAAACCGGGCTGCCGCTCATGCCTGCGACGACGCCTGTGTACTCTGGCTTGGCGCCCTCAAGCCTGGCGAGGATCATGTCTTGTCCGGGACCAAGAGCGTTGTGCAGGAGGCCAAGAATCTGTACGCTCATCGGCTCGGGATTCACGCCTTCAAAGACCGTGTAGGCAACTCCATGCAGTCCGCGATGCACCTGATCCAAAGGATAGAAGCCGGCAGTGGAAGGCGGCGGGACGGCCGGTAAAGACGCAGTTTGCGCCGCAAACGCCGAAGCGCCAAAGAAAATCAGCAGGACGATGTCTTTTGGGCGAATACCCACGTCTACAGAGTAGAGCATTTTTGGGTTTGTGGTGACGAAAACCTTTGTTGCTCACGGTGCTTGCAGGAGGATGCCTCAAAGTTTGACAATGGGTTCACGCATGAGAGTTCCGGTTACTGGTCCCCGACTTCGTCAGATCTTTGCTTCAGTTCTTATGATTGCTCTGGTGTTCTGCCAGGGCGCTGCTCCTGCGCAGCAATCTTCGCAACAGACCCCACAGCAAACTCAGCAGCAACAAACTCAGCCGAATCAGCAAGGCCAACAGCAGCCGGACCAGGCGTCGCCTGATGCAGGCGGTCCCGGCGGCGACAATGGTGCGATTGCGATTCCCAAGAAGAAGGAATCAGAAACAGCGCCTCCGCCTCCGCCGCCAGAGCCCAAGGTGAAAAATCCGCCGGGACTGCAAAACTTCTCGCTGCGCGTCGATGTTCCGGTAGTGAACGTAGATGTGGGAGTCATTCTTGAGAAGACACATCAGTTCGTGCCGAACCTGCAAAAGGACAATTTCCGAGTTTACGAAGACGGCGTGACTCAGGACATTACTAGCTTTCAGCGCATTCAAGCGCCAATTACGGCCGTTCTACTGGTTGAGTTTGCGGCTAACAGTTACGCGTTCATCTATGACATGAGGAACGCTGCATACACCTTTGCTCAACAGTTAAAGGCGGATGACTATATCGCTGTCGTGACCTACGACATGCATACGCAGATTCTTACAGACTTTACGCAGGACAAGCGCCTCATTTATGAGTCGTTGAATTCGCTTACGATTCCCACCTGGCACGAGACGAATCTTTTCGATGCGCTTTATACCACTCTGGACCGGCTGACTCGCGTCGAGGGACGCAAATACGTTGTCCTCATTTCGTCGGGTCGCGACACTTTCAGCAAGATCAATCTTGATAAGGTCCTCCAGAAGATCAAGGCTACGCCGAACGTTACGATCTTCTCGATTGGCACGGGGCAGACGGCGCGCATCATGGCCGACGGCGCCGGCATGATGGGGCCGATCCGCAATCTGGACTATCTCCAGGCGGACAACCAGATGACGACCTTCGCCCGGATGACGGGTGGCCAGGCGTTTTTCCCTCGCTTTGTCGGCGAGATGCCGGACATTTTTCACCAGATCAATGACACCATCCGCAACCAATATGTGCTGAGCTACCACCCAACAAATGTGAAGCAGGATGGCACTTATCGCAAGCTGCGCGTCGAGCTGGTCGACAATGAAGGTCATCCATTGCGGATGCAGGATGAGAAGCACAAGCCTTTGAAGTACGACATCATTGCTCGCGACGGGTACCGGGCGAAGCAGGAAGTAGAATAGTTCTGGTCTGAAAACACGACTCAGGGATGGATCTTCTCGCCTCGTTCGAGCATGCCAGTCACCCGCCCTCAAGGCCGAGGACTTCTGCTACTTCCACCACAAGACTCGCCGCCGCCCATCACCTGCGAACCAACCCTACGAGCCCTACACCGAACCCAAAGAAACCACCCTCAACCTGTCGCCACTCGAAGACGCCGACGCCATCCAACTGGCCATCTCCGACGTCGTCCTGGCATTAGCCGCCAACCGCATCGACACGCGTCGCGCCCGCATCATCATCTACGGCCTGCAGGTAGCCTCGCAGAACAACCGTCACCGCGCCGCCATGGCCGTGCAGGAAGCAGCAGCCATTGAGCAGACCGTCCGCGAAGCCCACGAACACGCAGACGGCACCCTCATCGGCCCGGAAAAGCAGAGCCCCGAACCGGAAGAAGCCGCCGCCAGAAAACGCCCGCCCAGCCTCGGCGAAATCCTGCTCCGTCAAGCCGAAGAACTGAGCGCCCGAAAAGCAGAAGAGGCCAGGCTGAATGCGGAGGGAGAACAAGCCCTGCAACAAGAATCTGGAACTGAATCAGCCAACAGCAACCAACCAGATGCGGGAAACTCCGACGCGCAATCTGCGCAAAGAGGAATAGAAGTCCATGCCGTCGCCGAAATGCCTTCGGCAATAGAATCACGCGGAGCGACCTCAACATGCTTGCTGTCAGCGGCGGTAACGAGCGAAGCGGGCACGAATGGAGAATTCTTCAGGTCTTGGCAAGACTTACAGTGGATTTACCGCCACTTGCATGACTGCGGTCCAGTCAGCTTCCGATCAACTTCAATGACTTTTCGTGGCGCGTCCACGCCAATCTCTAAATCAAGTAGTTGATCAGGCTGCACCATGCCGTGCCGAGGTGTGCCACAAATAGGACACGCTTCCGCCTTCAAAGTAATCTCTGCTCCACAGCACGCACAAAAAGCCGCCACGTTGTTCAATCTCCATACTGGGTTGATGTCTTTTAGATGAATTCGCAAGCGCGAAGATTCGCGATAGACGTGATACCGAAGAACTTATCTCTTCTATATCCACGCCTCTTTGTAAGACTCATGCGGCGCGGTCCGCCCTGACTGTGGCTTCGATCTCCTGGCTCAGTCTTTGGTTGATGCGCGCCCTGTCGATCCAGAACGGTGCATGGACGCATTCCACTTCCAGCAGTTCCGCGTCTGGATCATATTTCCACTGAATCCTGGCCCCATCTTTCACCGCTTCTCCCGCCGGGCAATCAACGGAAATGCCATTCGCCGTCGCCTTCTTTCGCAACCGCGCAAAAATTGCGCGCGTAATTCCCCGAAATGTCAGCCTGGTACCGGACCACATCCAACTTCTCCTCTCGCACTTCTGAGTTCAAGGGGTGGCTCTCCGAAAATGAGAATGGGATCTTTATTATTAGGGCTGTCGATCCCCTGCAAGATAGACGGTGCAAGGCCGCCAATTGTTCGTTTAGGTCTATGCTCGTGCCCTGGAACCAGAGACAGTTTGAGTATCCACCGAAATCCTCCTCGGGACGATTGCCTTCCACAACCCTGCCTGTGCGGCCCACCGTTTTCTATTGGCAGCCGGGCTTCAACAGCTGCGGGGACAGGGCGTTCACCACGTTCGTGTTCGGATAGCTGTACGCATGATCGATTGCCGGCGAAGGCGATTGGAAAGCGAACCAGGGCAGCAACATGATGTTCTGCGTCTGGTAATCGAAGCCGTTCAGGGTAATCGGGTAGAGTGAATCGGGCAGGTTCTCGATCGCATCGCCACCTTCGAGAAGGTCCTGGCATTGGCCGTTTGGCGCCAGCCACCAGGGAGTAACGCCGTGAACGCCGTCGAAGGCCAGAAACGGATCGTTAAAGGTTTCCGCCATTTCGTGGCTCAGTATGACGACGTCTGACAATACGCCTCCCAAAAAAGCGACGGGGGTGATCCAGCTCGAATAATTCATCACGTAGAACCGGGGGCGGTTGCCGTTGGCCGGTATGCCCGGCTCAAAATCGAACATATGGAAACCGAGGGTGCAGCAATCGGAGCCGGTGTACAGGTAAGCGCTGGGAAACAAAAACGTCGAAACGTCTGCCGTGGTAATGTCTCCAGCCAGTTCCGCCGCACCCATTACGGTGGAATTGTCAACGGGGAAGGTTGGCGGGAACAACAGGTCAATGAACGTGTTGGAGTCGATCAAGACAGCCGCGCAGCACGAGCCATCCGGGTTCAGCGCGAACTGATAGGTCCCCTCAATCAAGGTCATCACGCGGGGCGTTTTCACGCTTGGCACCAGCAGCGTGTGCCAATCGTCTTCGGGTCCCTTGAAGAATTCAGCACGTTGAATGGCATCGGCGAATTGCGTCGGCCTTTCGCTGCTCGTGTAGCGCGAATACGAAAAGACAGGCGAATTTAGCACTCGTTGGACGTATTGCGTCGCGTCGGAGTAAAGGCGCTGCCCATTCACGTAGCGCGGCGACCCGTCAAAGTTTCGCAGGTCAAGCGATACCGGAATGATCGGAGCGTTCAGGATCGTTGGACCATGGCCATCCGGCGACCGGCCGACCATGGCGTAGTACCACGTTTCGTTGAAATTGCCGAAGGGATCGTAACCCGGCGCGGTGAAGGACCCGGTGAAGTTTACTAATGTATCGATCCCCGGAATCGCACTTGCATTGACGCTCGCCAAGCGAGAGACTTTTGGCTTAACCGGCCCTGCCCAGACGCGCGGGCGAGCATTCGCTAACACCGATATCGGTATCTCGTCCGGTTCTTGCGCCGAAATATTCTGGACGACGCCGTACGACAAGATAGAAAGGCAAACCGCCGCAGAAAGCCTTTGTGTAAGTCTCATGTTCGTGCACTCCTCTCCTTTGGTAATTAGCCGAGGGTGAGACTCTTTATCATATAGAAGCACGATTTGTCAACATAAATACCTTGTTTTCCGGGTTGTCTGAATTCAGGGTATGTTGCTCATTGCGCGAGGCTTGCAATTCAAGGACGGAGTTACTACTGATAAATGCGCGCGCTTGCGTTCAGTAATGTCCGTGTAGCCGGTGCAAATCCGAGCTTGTCATGTGGTGGGGATCTTACGAAGCCGGATTTCCAACCGCGATTTTGTGAGTTGGGTAGAACCCTGGCCCAACGAGCGAACTTTGAGCGTTGCGCTAGAGAACCACATCCCGTAAACCAGCACAGAAAAAACAGAAAGAGGTGCAAAGCACCTCAAGGTAGAAGCAGAGGGCAATCGGGGTCCCCGAGACGCGCGGTGTTCGCATCTTGGGGTGATCTTCAGCCCTCTGAATAAGATCGCCGTCGAGAAACGGCGTACCTTGCTGCCGCAGGCCGGGTCCCCAACACGCGCGAATTTCGCGTGTTGGGTGGAAGACCCATCCGCTCAAGGTCGAACGCAGCGGATCACTCCCGACGGCGCAAAGCGCGCTCCTTACTAGCCCCGGAGAACCACCCAGCTAACCCGTAACCATCTCCGAGAAATCGGCAATCGAAGAAAACCCAACCAGCACCTTGGCAATCAATGCCAGACGGTTCTGCCGCACCGCCGGATCATCGACCATCACCATGACCTTATCGAAGAACAAATCCACATGCGGACGCAGCGTAGCAATCTGCTCCAGCGCCTCACGATACTTATGCTCCGAACGCAAATTCTCCACCACCGGAGCCAGCCGATCCGAATGCTCAAAGAGCCCGCGCTCGGCAGCATCGGCCAGCGACGAACTGCTAACAGCGCCATCTGAAGCAAGGCCCTTTTCCGAAGCCTGCCGCACAATGTTCTTCATCCGCTTGAACGCCGCCGAAATCGCGGCAAAATCCTCCGACCCGCGAACCGCAGTGAGTGCCTCGGCCCGCGCAATCGCATCGCGGACATCATTGAAACTCGCAGCCAGAACCGCATTCACCACGTCATAGTTGAAGCCGCGCACATCGCGCAGATAAAACTCAACCCGCTCGCGGAAGAACGCCGCAAGGGAGTCATGGATCGTAATTCCTGCTTCACCGGCAGCATTTCTCAAATGAGAGAACGTTAGTGATAATTCAGACTCAGCCAGAATTTTCACCACACCATTCGCGGCGCGGCGCAAAGCAAACGGGTCCTTCGATCCAGTCGGCTCAAGTCCAATTGCAAACATGGCCGCAATGGATTGAAAGCGATCGGCAATACCAAGTAGTTGCCCCTCAGGCGTCGGAGGAATCGCATCTTCTGTTGAAGCGGGCGTGTACTGCGAATAGATGGCCTGCGCAACCGCTTCGCCAAGACCCTGAGCTCGAGCATAAAGGCCACCGACGATTCCCTGAAGCTCGGTGAATTCCTTGACGAGTTCAGTAGTGAGATCAGTCTTGGCAAGTCGAGCAGCAGTCCGTAAGGCTTCGAAATCGAGCTTTTGTTGTCCAACCTCAATGCCCAGCTTTTGCGCGATTCGGTAAGTCGCCACCATCTTCTCGTAATAGCTGCCGAGGTCTTTTTGGAAAGTCACGGACTTGAGCATTTCGACGCGATCTTCGAGCGGAATCTTCTGGTCAAAGTGCCAGAAGAACCGAGCATCGCTAAAGCGAGAGCGCAACACGCGCTCGTTGCCGTGCCGAATCACAGCAATTCCCTGCTCGTTCGCCTCAGTATTCAGCACCGCCAGGAAATGCGGAGCCAGCTTGCCATTCGCATCCTCAACGGCAAAGTACTTCTGGTGATCGCGCATCACCGTCACCAGTACTTCTTCCGGCAGCGAAAGATACTCCGCCTCGAAGTTGCCCAACAGCGCGGAAGGCCACTCCGTCAGATGCGTCACGGTATCGACCAGCGCCTCGTCCTCCCGCCACCGCGCGCCGGCAACCGTACGTGTCACGGCATCGAGAGCCTTGCGAATCCGCTGCCGCCTCGCCTCAACACCGACCAGCACCTTCGCCGATTCCAGCGCTGCAACGTAGTCGGCAGGCTTGTTGATCGTCACCGCATGATCGCCGTGCAGAATGCGAT
The DNA here is from genome assembly GCF_014274465.1 of Alloacidobacterium dinghuense. Classification (NCBI taxonomy): domain Bacteria; kingdom Pseudomonadati; phylum Acidobacteriota; class Terriglobia; order Terriglobales; family Acidobacteriaceae; genus Alloacidobacterium; species Alloacidobacterium dinghuense. Next base: position 1,804,032 of record NZ_CP060394.1, read on the forward strand.
GCCCATAGCTCAGATTGCCCGCATGCACGCCGGCAAACTCCACAGGAACGATCGCATGATTGAGAATCGCCAGCAGCCACTTCACCGGACGCACAAACCGCTCCGGCTTGCCTGCGCGCCAGTACATGTTCTTCGGCCAATAGAGCGAAGCCAACTCCTTCGGGAGCTGCTCGGTCAGTACCTCAGCAGTCGACCGTCCCTTGCGCAGCACCGCAGCCGAAACATACTCGCCCTTCGCAGTCGTAACCTTCTGCAGCGCGCCAACCTCAACGCCAGCCTTCTTTGCAAACGCCAGCGCCGCCGGAGTCGCCGCACCATTCTTAAACGCGACCGCCCAAGAAGGCCCGGTCAGCTGCTCCTTAGCATCCGCCTGCTCGGCCAGAACGCCGCTCACCAGCACGGCCAGACGCCGAGGCGTCGAATAGCTGGCCACAACCGAACTACTCAGCAACCTCTCACGCGCGAGCAGCTCTTCCACGCGCCGCGCAAGCTCGGCCTGCGCCGCGGCAACCATGCGCGCGGGAATCTCTTCAAGTCCTACTTCAAGGAGAAAATCTGGCATCGTCTAATTCTGGCTTTCTTTGGCTTCCTGCTGCGCCGCGTAGGCTTTGGCCACTCCAACCGCAAGATTGCGGATACGTGCAATCACCCCCACGCGCTCCGTCACCGAAATCGCGCCGCGCGCATCAAGCAGGTTAAACAGGTGCGAGCACTTCAGGCACAGATCGTAAGCACTCAGCACCGGAAAGCGCCTTACTTCTACCACGACATCCCGCTCTGGTTCCGCCGGACCATTGTCGTGCAGAATCCGGTCGTGCGCTTTCTTGCCCGCTTCGAGCTTCCGCAGGTCGTTGAAACTCGCAAGCAGCGTCTGGCACTCAGCCTCGTACATCCGCAGATGCTCCCACAGCTTCTCAACCTCGGCCGCCTCAAAGTTGTAGACCGAGAACTGCAGCTCCTCCTCGAATCGCACTTCGCCGTACGTCACCGCGCGGCCAGAAATTGGGTCGCGCGCCCACACAATGTCGTAGATCGACTCCACATCCTGCAGAAAGGCCGCAATGCGCTCCAGCCCATACGTAATCTCGCCCGAGATCGGATCGAGATCGATGCCGCCGCACTGCTGAAAGTACGTGAATTGCGTAATCTCGAGCCCGTCCAGCATCACCTGCCAGCCAATGCCCCACGCGCCCAGCGTCGGCGACTCCCAGTTGTCTTCCTCGAACTTGATATCGTGCTCACGCAGATCGATCCCGATCGCAGCCAGCGACTCAAGGTACACGTCCTGAATATCCGCCGGCGGCGGCTTCAGAATCACCTGAAATTGCGTGTGCTTGTACAGCCGGTTGGGATTCTCCCCATACCGCCCATCCGCAGGCCGCCGCGACGGCTGCGCGTAAGCAATGTTGATCGGCTTCGTCCCCAGCACCCGCAAAAACGTGTCCGGAGACATCGTGCCAGCGCCCACTTCCACGTCATAAGGCTGCTGCAAAACGCACCCACGCTCCGCCCAGAAGCTCTGCAGGCGAAACAGCAATTGCTGAAAAGTAAGGGGTTCTTTCTTAGTCAGAACGGAGGCAGATGCCACGCACAAATCTCTCTAATCTCTGAATGAGTCGCTGATGCGATTCTAAACGATTCACATCTACATGAATTGTCATCCTGACCCCGACTCTGAGTGCAACGAAGAGGAAGGGGAAGGATCTGCTTTTCCTCCTCAGTCAGCACCTACTCTCCACAGGCGATCATCCACCAAGCTTCGCCAACGCAACCGCCGTTGTCAGCCTCCGCTCCAGATGCCGCTCCAAACCCTGTATTGCGAACCGCCGAAGATCAGCCGCACGGCTACGCGGCCAATCTTCGTTCGCAAACACTGTAATCGGCTGCCGAAAGATGCGCAGCGCCATCGCCAGAGACTCAACGGAAAGCGTAGAACTCGCCAGCCTCTTATGATCAACACACACCAACCCGTCCGCATGCGCGTGCCAATACGCAGGCCGCCCGACAAACGCCTCGCCACAGACCGTGCAATGCAGAACATCGGGCATCCACCCCATCAGCCGCGTGATCCAAAGCGCAAAGTAAGTCACCGGCATCCAGATACCGCCCGTTCTCGTGTGATCGAGAACCGCCAGCACCAACCGAAAGACGGCATCCTGCGGATCACGATCCGGCAAAATCTCCTCCAGCACCTCGGAATAGAACGCCAACGCCGCCGCCCGCGTGTAATCCACCGAATCAGAAAGCGGAGATGTAACAATCTCAAACGAATCCAGCCGAACCAGCTCCTGCCGAGGCTTCTCCGCATAATTGGCCAGAACGTGCGTCATCGGCTCCAGCGCTCCGCCAAAACGCCGCCGGCTCTTGCTGGCAGCCTTGGCAACGCCCTTGATCTTCCCCTGATCACGCGTCAGCAGTGACACGATCAGGTCGGCCTCATGAATAGGCCAGGTGCGGAGCACAACGGCTTCAGCCTGATGGACAGTCACTCAATGCAGCATAGAACACGAGCAGCTCACTCACTTTGACCGCTAAACCAACGGTGTCACCGTGTGCTACTCTTCTCCACTAGAAAACGGTTACCCAACGGAAGCCACAACAATATGAACCAAGCTATAAAGGTCCTCCTGGTTGCCCTGCTCTCACTACCTCTCTTGTGTACAGCGCAGCAACCACAGGCCCTCACCCTGACAGGCGACTACGAAGGAACGCACGATCCCTCCATCATGAAGGAAGGCAAAACTTGGTACGTCTTCGCCACCGGCAAAACACCCGACGGCGGTCAGTTCCAGATCCGTTGCTCCGAAAACCTGACGGACTGGAAGCTCTGCGGTCACGTCTTCGACCAGATCCCCGACTGGATCCACAAGGACAGCCCCGGCACCGTCGACCTCTGGGCGCCGGACATCTCGTACGAAAATGGCGAATACCGCATCTACTACGCCTATTCCCTCTTCGGAAAGAACACCTCTGGCATCGCGCTGGCAACAAACAAAACACTCGACCGCTTTAGCCCAGACTACAAATGGGTCGACCACGGCCTTGTCCTGCGTTCGGTAGAAAGCGACGACTTCAACGCCATCGACCCCAACTTTGTTCTAGATGCTCAAGGCCACGCGTGGCTCGCCTTCGGCAGCTTCTGGAGCGGCATCAAGATGCGCTGCCTCGACGAGAAAACCGGACTGCTCTCCAAAGAAGACACGCACCTGTACTCACTTGCCTCCCGCAGTAAACCTGCCGACGCAGCACCCGCAAAACCGGGTCTGCCCCCGGACTGGGAGGCAGTCGAAGCTCCCTTCATCGTCCGCCACGGCGACTACTACTATCTCTTCGTTTCCTGGGATCTCTGCTGTCGCGGCACGAAAAGCACCTATCGAACTATGGTTGGGCGCGCAAAGAAAATCACCGGGCCGTACTTGGACAAGCAAAGCAAATCGATGGCAGAAGGAGCCGGCTCAGAATTGCTTAGCGGCAATACCCGCTGGCTTGGCCCAGGCGGCGAGTCGGTCTGGATGCAACCAGACGATCACGACCTGCTGGTTTTTCACGCCTATGATGCCAAAGCCGGAAAACCGGCGCTGCAGATTTCTACCATCGTCTGGCGTGACGGCTGGCCACGGGCGGCTTTACAGCAATAGAAACGGCGCTCGGATTACGGCGCCGCTTTCAAAACAGTTAGAAGATTAAGTTAAAGTATAGCTTTAGGAAGCCATCTGGTTCAGCTCGCGCTCGGCGCGTAGCCAGTCGTGTTCAGCCTGTCCATCGGTATATCCGCGCTCAGCCCAGAATTTCTGCGCGAGAGCGGCAATCTGATCGTGACTTGGGTGAATAACAATTGGCTCTGCCGCCTCAACGGTCGTCTTCTTCTTAGCAGGAGCCTTACGGGGTTTCGTCGTCTTTTCGGCTTTGGGGGTTGCCATTCCTAATGATCCTCCACGGAGATGTTCTCTAGTTCCCAGAGATATTCTCTATTTTATGATGCCGCAGCCGTGAGCGCATCCGGGAGAGGAAAATGCAGTCCGGGCATTGACTAAAAAGGTCCCCGCATCGCTATTTTTCAGTAAGTTACAGAATTGCAGTCGAGCGATATCCGAGCGAAAATTCCGCAGATGGCTGAGAAACCCAAATCCGAGCTGCCCATTGTGGCGTTCAGCAACCAAAAAGCCTGGGAGGGGTGGCTGAAGGCAAATCATCGAACCTCGTCTGGAACCTGGATGCAGTTGGCGAAAAAGGCCTCTGACACACCTTCAATCACGTATGCCGAGGCCATTGAGACCTCCCTCTGCTATGGCTGGATCGATGGGCAGAAACGGAGCCTCAACTCCGAGGCGTGGCTGCAGAAGTTCACTCCTCGCGGGCGCAAGAGTATCTGGTCAAAGATCAACCGCGAAAAAGCTCTCGCTCTCATCGAATGCGGCAAGATGAAGGCCGCCGGTATGGCAGAAGTAGAACGCGCGAAGCAAGACGGACGATGGGAGCAAGCCTATGATTCACCCGCCAGAGCCGCTGTTCCTGCGGACCTACAGGCGGCTCTGAACAAGAACCCTAAGGCAAAAGCCTTTTTCGCGACGTTGGAAGGTCGCAATCGCTACGCCATCCTCTGGCGCGTGCAAACCGCAAAAAAGGCGGAAACACGGGCCAGACGAATCACACTCTTTGTAGAAATGCTCGAACGAGGCGAGAAGATCCATCCCTGAGTCGTGTTTTCAGACCAGAACTATTCTACTTCCTGCTTCGCCCGGTACCCGTCGCGAGCAATGATGTCGTACTTCAAAGGCTTGTGCTTCTCATCCTGCATCCGCAATGGATGACCTTCATTGTCGACCAGCTCGACGCGCAGCGTCCGCTGGTGAAGATGTGTCGGCACTCGTTGTACATTGGGTTTGGCTCCCCCCTATATTTTTCGTAAATTCTTCTTTTTGCTGGTGGTTAGGGTGCGTTCTGCGCGGTCTTTTTTACCCGATTCCTGAGAGCGTGTTTATTGGGGCGATGGTGTCATCCCATGTCTTTTCAAGACATGGGGCACCCGGCTTATATATGGTGCGCGCTGCGCGCGGTCTTCTTAGACCCACCCTACGTTCTCGAAAAGACGAGAACGTAGAATGGGGCACCCGTTTTCTTGCCTGATCGTGGCTTGTGGCTCTCCCGTACGTTTTGGCTAAATTCTTCAGATGATTTGGGTTACTGGCTCGCGTGAGGCGGTGGAAAACCCGGGGCTAAAGCCCCTTTGACTGCAGGTTTTGTTTCACCGGGCTAAAGCCCGGTGCTTCTACCCGCGCTTCGTACTTGCTCAAGATGCATTTTGCCTAAAACACGAAAGCCCGCCATCTCTGGCGGGCTTTTTTCTCTCTATATCCAGTTTAGCAATTTGGATGGTAATAGTACGCCAATTTGCCTGCGCTTTTTTCGCTTTGGAATGTGCGGGTTGGAAGATTTCTTGCTGATCATCCTCTTGACAAAGTAGAAGCGGGGAAAAGCCCGGGGCTGAAGCCCCTCTTTGCGGAGGTCCTAACGCGGGGCTGAAGCCCCGCTCTTTCACCGCCGTCCTGCTGCGCAGGACAAACGGTCCAACTCCAACCTCAGTCAACGGGATCACCATTGATTTCTTTTACTCAGGGGGCTTGACCAAAATGCCATCGAAGCTGTACAGCGATATAAATTTCAGCCAGCGACCTATCAAGGCAAGCCCGTCCCGGTTGAAGTAAACGTAGAAGTCAATTTTCTTGTTTATTGAAGTTCGCAGATGACTGAAGGTCATTGAGGGTTGCGGCCTGCGCTCATCGCATGGATTCTTCGGCGGATTGCGCCTCAGAATGACGGACCGATGAAAATGGTTCGTTGACGGTCACAGCAGCTTTTGTGCGGCTTCGTGCAGCTTGGCTGCTTCGGTTGGCTTGCCCATACTGATCAGGATTTGTGCGTGGAAGTTCAGGATGGAGCTGAGGATGCGTGAGTCGAAGCTCTTTTGTTGCGGGGTGCGTGGGACGTCGAAGGTGGCCCATTCGAGATCTTCGGCTTTGGCCAGATCCTGATCGGCTCCTTGCGGGTTGCCGGTGAGCGCGCGGGCTTGTCCGCGCAGCCCGTAGGCGACGGCCTTGTCGGAGATTGGGATGAAGCCGAGATTGGAAGCAGCGATGGCTTTCTCGGCATAGGTGAGCGCTTCTTTCGGACGCTTGTCGAGCAGCAGAGCGGATGCGTAGTAGTTGTACGCGGCCACTTTTTTGCTGTCGTTGCGCGGCAGGGATAAGCCGTCGGCTGCTTCTGCTGCCCGCTGACATGTGGCGAGAGCGTTGAGGTTGGATTTGGCGGCGGAGTCGGCTGCGCATTTCTCGAGCAGAGGCACGATCCGGCGGTAGGCTTTCGCGTCGGGGTCATTGGTGAGGTTGCTGAAGGCGGCGTATCGGAGAGTGAACCATGCGCAGACAGGCTGCCCATTCTTCACGAAGGGATAAAGGCTGATGTGTTTGGCGGCGTTGGCGTAGAGGTCGATCAGGCCGGGTGGTCCGCTCAGGGGCTTGATGGAGAGGACATGACCGTTCATGTCCACGTCGGCCCGAAAGGCGACATCCCCTGAGACGCGCTGGTTCACGACGGTTGCCACGGTTTCATTTCCATCCTGAACGGAGACAGGGCGAGACTTTACATGGAGCCACGCGATGGTCTCGTCTACTTCGATCGGAGCGGCGGTGCAGGGATTGGCTTGCGCTTTCGCGTCGAGACAAGTGAGAAACAACAGCAGCCATAGGGAACTGAAGCCTATTGCGTCGCGTAAACGCGTCTGAGGCTGCATTGGGGAAATGTACCTGTATTTATGCCTGCGTGTATAGCGGTTCGTGTTTTGCGTCGGGGCGCGGAGCTACACTCTCTGGCACAGGGTTCGGGAGAAGACACGATGAATCGAGAACTGGCTTTGAAGATTGTGCTGGGCGTGGTGGGCGTGGTGTTCCTGGCGTTGGTGTACCCCATGGTTGTTTTTGTGAGGCAGGAGCCGGCATTGTCGATGATGCTGAGCCTTTACGTTACGCTTGGCATCTTCCTGCTGCTGGCTATTCGCAATCCGTCGGCGCATCGCAGCCTGATTGCGTTCACGGCGTGGTCGAGCTTTGCGCATGCTGCTCTTATGGGGACGCAGGCGCTGTGCAACATGATTGCGCATGGGGAGCTGATCGGCGTAGGCGTTCTCATTGTTATCGGCATTACGTTGATTGCGCTGGCACCGGCGGCGAGTTCGTCGCGAAGCGCTGTTTATCAGGCGCATTGACGCGTAGGTGCGGTCTTTCGCTCATGTTCGCTATTCCTCGCGGAGGAGGCGTGCCGGGTCGACGTTTTGAGCTCGGCGTGCGGGGACGAAGGTTGCCAGCATTCCTAATAGCAGCATGGTGAGGACGACTCCGCCTAGTACGACGGGATCGTGTGGGGTGGCCTGGTAGACGATGTGGCTCAGGACTCCGCTGATGAGGACGCCGAGAACGAGTCCGGCGATGGAGCCTCCTACGAGCAGGTATACGGGGCGTGCCAAGGCGGCGCGCATGAGCTGTACGGGCTGCGCACCGAGGGCTATGCGGATGCCGAGTTCCTTCATGCGCTTGGTGACGCTGTAGGAGGCCATGCCGAAGATTCCGGTGACGGCGAGCATGGCTGCGAGCAGGCCCATGATGCCGAGAGCGGCGGTGGCGGCGCGCGCCGGGAAGAGCGCAAACTGCATGCCCTGATTCCATGAGTTGATGTGGTAGGGAAGGCTTGGGTCGATTTGGGCAATGAGGCGCTGCAGGGATGGCGCGATCTGCGTGCGGAGCATCTGCGAGCGGACGACGAGGGTGAAGTCGCTGTGCGTGGCTTGTGACAGCGGAAAGAACATGGCGGCCTTAGGATCTTCAGCGAGGATGAAATATTTGCCATCTTCGACGACGCCGATGATTTCGTAGAGAGTTTTGTCGGTCCTTCTGAAATGCTGGCCGATGGCGGATTTATTTCCGAAGAACTTGTGGGCGAAGGTGGCGTTGACGATGGCGACGTTCGGGGAGTTTTTGTCGTCGTGCCAGGTGAAATCGCGGCCTTCGAGCAGACGCGTCTGGGCGGTCTGGAAGTAGCCGGGAGCGGCAGAGTAGTACTGCGCGTCGATGACGCCGTTGGATTCGCGGAAGTCGGTGGTGTCGGGACGATAGACGAAGGAGTCGGCGCTGTTGAGGCCGAGGGGGACGTCGTTGATCATGCTGACGGAGAGCACGCCGGGAATCTGCTGGGCTTGCTCGATCATGCGCTTTTCAAGAGCGACGGATTGATCGTCGGAGTAGCCTGCCATGCCCGTGTCGCTGTCGAGGAGCGTGACGTTGTCGGGATTGAAGCCGAAGTTGGCGTGCAGCGAGTGCGCCATTCCGCGCAGGGCGACGAGCGATGCGGTGACGAGCAGGGTGCAGATGGTGATCTGCGTGGCGAGGAGGATGTCGCGCAGGGTGAGGCGGCGAAAGACGGCGACGGCAGCGGGGCCGGTCTTCATGGCCTGGGCGGCGTCGATCTTCCAGATCTGGCGCGCGGGGAGCAGGCCGAAGAGAATGCCGCTGGCCAGCGAGAGAAGCAGAGCGACTGCGTAGACGACGGGGTCGGGCGCGACGATGACGTGGATGGGGACCTGCACGATGGGCTGCCATTGGCTAAGGAGACGCAGCAGGAATGCGGCGATCAAAGTGCCGACGGCTCCGCCGAGGAGTGCGACGATGATGGACTCGGTGAGAAGTTGGCGGATCATGTTCCAGCGGCTGGAGCCGATGGCGAGGCGGATGGCCATCTCACGGCCGCGGTCGGCAGCGCGGGCGGCAAAGATGCTGGCGAGGTTGGCGCAAGCGGCTATGAGAACGAGCAGGGCCATGAGCATGATCCCGGAGACGAAGGCTCGGGTCGGCGCGCCGAATCCATCGCCCAAGAGGCCGGGGCGAACGAGGCGGGCGTCGAGGTCGGCATCTTCGGGATGGATTTTGGCGAGCTGGCGGGCGATGGCGCTGAGGTTTTCTGTGGCCTGCGTGGAGGTGATGCCGGGCTTGAGGCGTCCGATGATGTAGATCTGGTGGTCGTTGCGGACGGACAGGAAGTCGCTGCCTTCGAGGTCAATTTCATTGACCATTGGGACCCAGAACTCGGGCCACCAGACCAGCTCTGTTCCGTGGAAACTTGCCGGCGCGACGCCGATGAGGGTGTAGGGATGCTTGTTGAGCTCGATGACGGCGCCGATGGCGTTGGGGTTGCCGTTGAGATGGGTGTGCCAGAAGCCATAGCTGACGACGACGAAGGGCGCGGAGCCAGGGCCATGCTCGTCGGAAGAATGGAAGAAGCGGCCTAGAACGGGCTGGATTCCCAGCGTGTCAAAGTAATTGCCGGAGGCGTTAAAGCCCCAGGACTGAAGGATGGTGGCCTGCTGTGACGCCGATGCGGGGATGGTGACGCCTGCGCCTTCGAAGCTGTAGGCGGCGAGTCCGCTGAAGGTGGTGTTCTTATCGCGGAAGTCGATGTAGTCGGGGTAGGACTGCGTGTCCCAGCCCGCGTTCTTGCGTGAGACCTGATAGACGTTGTGAGGCTGCGGAATGCTGAGCGGACGCAGGACGAGAGAATTGAGGACGCCGAAGACAATGACATTGGCGCCAACGCCGAGGGCCAGAGTGAGAATCGCGGTAAGGGCAAAACCGGGTGACTTGCGGAGCTGACGCAGGGAGAAACGGATGTCCTGTGTGAGCGAATGCATCGGGCGCACCTCTCAGAGCATTGGAGCATTTACTTTGCCAGTGTTTGAGGCGGGATCCGGTGGTTTTGAGGCTGATTTTATGGGCGTTAGTGCGTGGATTGCCGATCCCAGGTCTCAGAATCGAGACCTGGGGCACCCAGGCGTGTTCGGATTTGGGGAGAGGGTGTTCGGAAGCGAACACGGGCGTGCCGGTGCAGGCATCGCTGAGATTCTTCGCTGCGCTCAGAATGAGGAAACTTACTTCGCGCTAGCGGCGGAACTGGCGGCGCAGGGCCAGCAGGAACAGGGCGATCAGGGTTGACGTGAGAAGGAGTTCTAAGAGGGCTAAGGCTCGTCCCCAGGGATAAGCGGGCTGGTAGATGAGTTCTTTCTGGAAGCCGGCGACGGAGAGCGCGGTCATGAGGCTGTGGCCGAAGAAGGCTAGAGTGCCTATCCATGCCGGGCCTTTGTAGGCGCGGATGTAAGCGGAGAAATCGCTGTAGTTGAGTACCGGGAATGATGGTGGTGTGTTGGGGGTGTCAGGTTTGGTGAAGACCATGCCGGGGATGGGGAAGAGCAACGTGAAGACAGCGAGGATTGCGGCGAGCGCCAGCAAGGGGCGGACGTAGCTCTCGCCGTATTCGCTGGCGTAGCGATACCAGGCAACGAGGCCGAGGTTACGGTGCAACCAGCGTGCAAGGTTGTTCTTGCGTGGGCTGTGGAGGCGCTTCATCTCCATTTCGCCGTAGTGGAAGTCGCCGGCGGTCCAATAGTCCTGGCGGTTGTCGTAGTTCTTTTTGAGCTGCTGGTAGGTTTCGGCGATGAGGCCGTAGTCGCGCTCGTTGGGGTCGTCCGGACCGGGTGCGAGGTCACCTGCTGCTGAGAGATCGACCACCTCTTCGAAGAGTTGGTATTTGCCGTTTGGGCGTTTACGCCAATGAACGGATGAAAAGGTGAGGCGTGAAACGTCGCAGGTATAGAAGAGCGCTTGTCCCAGATATGTGCGGTAGAAAACGGCAGTTTCGGGAGCCATGAACTGAGCGAGAGAGAAGATGGGGCCGGGCAATGGTTCGCCGTCGTTCCGGAACTGCGTCTCGCGAAATTCGACGCCGGCATGGAAGACAGCTTCGTGGAAGATAACCGCCTTCTTGAAAGTTGTGTGCTCGAAGTCCACGTTTAGAGTGAAGTGAGCCCACATGAAGTCGGCTTCCTGCTCAAATGTGGCGACAGGGAAGAATGCTTCCTGAAGAAAGCCGGCATTGCCGAAATCTGCTTTCTTATTGAAGACGGCACGGGAAAAGACTGCTTTGCCCTCAAACTTTACGCTGCCGAAGGTGGCGTCAGCAGCGAACGAAGAGTTGTAGAAACCGGCTTCCTGCGCAAAGTGCGCCATCACGAAGGTGACTTCGTGCGCGAAGTCGGTGGCGAAGTGCGTGTCGCCTTTAAAGACTGCGCTGTGAAAGTTCGCCTTGGCTCCGAATTTGGCGCGGGTGAAGCTGGCTTCGTTTTCGAAGTGCGCGCTCTCGAAATCGGCACCATGTTCGAAGTTGGCGCTGTAGAAATTGGCCTCTTTCCAGAAGATTGCGTTCCTAAAAATGCACCTGGCGGGAAAAGCGCGGACCATGTACTGCGAGGTGGGGAAGACGAAGCGGGAGAAGTCGGCGATGCCTGTCACCATCGCGCTCGCGACGACGATGGTGTCGATTTCCTGCTGGAACTGCGTGTCGTCCTTGGCGGGATCGAGGGAGTGCATGAGACAAACGGGAATGGGATCATGCTGGGGCGCCGCGTGAAGCGGGCGTCCGCAGAATTTGTCTTCATGCATGAGCACCGGGCAGAGGGGCAGATGGGTGACGGGTGGGTCTTGCCACGCTGGGGACGGTTCGCTCATGTCGAGGGATTGTAGCAAATAGGGATGAGGCGATCGGGCGATGCTCGAATCCCAGGTCTCAGAAGCGAGACCTGGGGCACCCAGGCGTTTCTACTGCGGTGTCGGGGCCGGCGTTGGTGTTGCGGCGTTGAGATCGCGCTGGTCGAGAAGTTCGATGTCGAAGATGAGGTTGGCTTTGGGTGGAATCTGGCCGCGGCCTTGTTCGCCGTAGGCGAGTTGCCAGGGGATGAAGAGACGGCGCTTGCCGCCTACGTGCATACCTTCGAAGCCTTCGTCCCATCCAGGGATGACGCGGTGCATGCCTTGCGGGAATTCGAAGGGCTGACCGCGGTCGACGGAGGAGTCGAATTTGGTTCCGTCTTCAAGCCAGCCGGTGTAGTGGACTTTGTACATCATGTTTGGCCCCGCGAGGTCGCCGGCGCCGATGGTGATGTCCTGGTAGCGGAGGGCGAATTCGTATTTGACGGGGCCGGTTACGGCGGGGATGGTTTTGGGGACGACGGGTGCGGGGAGCGGCGGCGCGAAACGGACGGTCGTCGGCGGCGTGTGGTGGGTCGTGGTGGTTTTGGGCGGCGTTGTGGTTTGCGCGGATGCTGCGAAGCACACGAGGAGGGCGGCTGGAGTGAGGCTGAATCTGGACATGGAGTTCTCGTGCCATCTTCGCCGTCTGCGGCATTTATTTCAAGCGGTAGGGTCGGCTGGGTGTTTACGGCGGTGTGCCTTCGGCCTCAAATCTGATCAGGTTGTCGTCGATGAGTTCGGGTCGCTTCACAGTTGGTTTCGCTCCGGCCTACGGCAGTGAGGTGAGGGCCTTTCGGCCCTGTCTTTTTTCGGTGGGCTGAAGCCCACCGCTTCTACCCTTCTTTCAGTGACGATCGGAGAGCATCGGCTGCTCTTCCATTGCTGAGATTCTTTCCTTCGGCTTTGCTCAGGACAGGCTCTCCCGTTGGTCGTCAGAATGACGGTCGGGGGAAGTTGGTTGGTCGAATAACGGCAAGGGAGGATGATCGGTCGATGACGGTTTGGGGGGTGTGTGCGAATGAAGGCTGGGATAGAGTTGTGCTTTCCCACCCTATCGCAAAAGCGCGATAGGATGGGGTACCCGGCCGCGTCTTTTTCGGTGGGCATGCCCACCCGGTCTCAAGGTCGAAGCTGGCGCTGATGTTGTAGCGGAAGGTGCTGGCACCTGGGGCGGGCTTTTATCATATGGATTCTTCCTCCCTTTGGTCGTCAGAATGACGGAGTGGTAATTCGGACGGGATGGGGATGCGATCGTGCTTTCCCACCCTATCGCAAAAGCGCGATAGGATGGGGCACCCAGAATCTCACCTACCGAAATTTATCTTACTGGTGGGGGCGCTGCTCGGGGGTGATGGTTGGGGGTGGCACGTTGGCGAGCGCTGCCGGCGCTTCTTCTTTCAGTTCCGGCAGTGGACCTTCGAGGGCCAGTTGCAGGACTTCGTCCATCGAATCGACGAAGTTCAGCTTCATGGCGGACTTCAGGTTCTCGGGGAGGTCGGCGAGATCCTTCTGGTTGTCCTGCGGCAGGATGGCTTCGAAGATGCCGGCGCGGTGTGCTGCGAGCAGCTTTTCTTTGAGGCCGCCGATGGGCAGGACCTTTCCGCGCAGCGTGATTTCGCCAGTCATGGCGACGTCGCGGCGCACGGGGATCTTGGCGAGGGCGCTGGCGAGCGCTGTAGCCAGCGTGATGCCTGCCGATGGGCCGTCCTTGGGGATGGCGCCTTCAGGGACGTGGACATGGATGTCGATGTTGCGGTAGAAGTCGCGTGGCAGGCCGAGATGGGCGGCGCGGCTCCGGATGTAGGAGAGGGCGGCTTGCGCCGATTCCTGCATGACGTCGCCGAGCTGGCCGGTGAGTGTCAGCTTGCCTTTGCCGTCGAGCACCTGGACTTCGGCGGGGAGGATGCTGCCGCCGACTTCGGTCCATGCGAGACCCGTGACCAAGCCGATTTCGCTCTTCTCGTGAACCTGCGAATCGCGGAATCTGGGGACACCGAGGAAGTCGGCGATGTTAGCTGCGGTGATCTCTTCTTTGTGCTTTAAGCCGTTCTTGACTACGCGACGCACCACCTTGCGGCAGACGTTGCCGATTTCGCGTTCGAGATTGCGGACGCCGGCTTCGCGGGTATAGCTGCGGATGATTTCGACGATGGCGTCGTCGGTGAAGACGATGTTCTTGTCGGTGAGGCCGGTGTTTTCGCGCTGCTTCTTGACGAGGTACTGTTTCGCAATTTCGAGCTTCTCGGCTTCCGTATAGCCGTGGAGGCGCAGGATTTCCATGCGGTCCTGAAGCGGCGCGGGGATGGTGTGCAGGACGTTGGCGGTTGCGACGAAGAGGACTTCGGAGAGGTCGTATTCGACGTCGAGGTAGTGGTCCTGGAAAGTCGTGTTCTGTTCGGGGTCGAGGACTTCGAGCAACGCGGACGATGGGTCGCCGCGGAAGTCGGAGGCCATCTTGTCGACTTCGTCGAGCATGAAGACCGGGTTCTTGGTTCCGGCTTTCTTCATGGACTGGATGATCTGGCCAGGCAGCGCGCCGATGTAGGTGCGGCGGTGGCCGCGAATTTCGGCTTCATCGCGGACGCCGCCTAAGGACATGCGGACGAACTTGCGGCCTGTTGCCTTGGCGATGGACATGCCGAGCGAGGTTTTGCCGACGCCTGGAGGTCCAACGAAGCAGAGGATGGAACCTTTCGGATTCTTGACCAGCTGGCGTACGGCGAGGAATTCAAGGATGCGGTCCTTGATTTTTTCGAGGCCGTAATGATCTTCGTTGAGGACTTTTTCGGCGCGGTCGATCGAGCGCGTTTCCTTGGATTTCTTCTTCCACGGCACAGCCAGGAGCCAGTCGAGGTAATTGCGCGAGACGGTGGACTCGGCAGACATGGGCGGCATCGCTTCGAGCTTCTTGAGCTCCTGGATGGCCTTTTCCTGCACGTCCTTGGGCATGCCGGCGGTATCGATCTTCTTCTTCAGATCGTCGAACTCGTTCTTTTCGCCGCGGCCCAGCTCTTTCTGGATGGCCTTGATCTTTTCGTTGAGGTAGTACTCTTTTTGCGCGCGCTCCATCTGCCGCTTGACGCGGGACTGGATGCTGCGGTCCATGTTGAGCTTTTCGATTTCGACGTCAAGCACGTCGGCTACGCGCAGGAGGCGCTCAGCCGGGTCGAAGATGTCGAGGAGGTCTTGCTTCTCGGGGATTTCGAGCTGGAGGTTGGCGGCGATGGTGTCGGCGAGTTTTGCGGGTTCGTCGGTGCGGACGGCCGCGATCATGGTCTCGTAGTTGAGCGATTGCTGCAGCTTGACGTACTGCTCGAAGAGGGAAGTGACGCGCTGCGTGAGGGCTTCAATCTGCGGAGTGATTTCAAGGTCAGTCTTGCCGGTGCGGACAGTGGCGACGAAGAAGCCATCGGTGTCGTTGAGTTCGACAGCCTTGGCGCGCTCCAATCCTTCGACCAGCACCTTGATGTTGCCGTCGGGCATTTTGACGCTCTGGACGATGTTGCCGATGGTGCCTACGGAGTAAATGTCGTCGGACTTGGGCTCGTCGATGCGCGCGTCATGCTGCGTGGCGAGGAAAATCTTGCGGTCACCGTTGAGCGCTTCTTCAAGAGCGCGCACGCTGGACTCGCGGCCCACGACGAACGGGGTCATCATGTAGGGGAAGATCACCATGTCCCGGATCGGCATCATCGGGAGCTTGCGGAGATCGTTCCGGTCTTTTGTTTCTTTGGATTGGGTCACGTGGTCCTTCCAGTTCTACCTATTAGATGAACTGTAAACCATATGGACGCAGGTGGGAACTGAACGGGTGTGTTTTTGGTAACGTTGAAGTTCGCTCTCCTTTCGCTGCGCGAAAGGAATAAGTATTGAAACGGATCCCCGCGAACGGCTTGATGGCAAGACCTATTTTCTCTTTGTTTGTTGACTTTCCTTTGCTTTGCGAATTGCGTCGGCATCGGCAAGGTCCTGCGGACGCCCTGAAGCAAGCTTCGAGGCAATGAGGTCCTCGGCAGAAATGAAATTCGCTTTGAGGCCGGTGGCTGGGTCAATTACCACCTCAACGCGCCTCTCCCACGCCGCGTCAAAATCGATGCCCGGTATCTCGGGAAGAATGTCGAAGGCTCGCGGTTCGTGTCCGAATCGAAACAAGTTGCCGGGTTCGGTGAAATCTTCCGGGCGGATTTCCTGGAGTGGGGCTCCGAACGCGGCAAGCGCGGCGTAGAGCGCTTGTGCGTTGGCCAGATCGGCCTTTATGAAAAGATCCATGTCCTTCGTAAAGCGAGGCTGCGCGTGAAGGATTACCGCGAAGCCTCCTACCACAATGTATTTAACGCCATGGATATGGAATGCGGACAAAAGATCTTTGTGATCTTGGTACATCCGGCTCGATCTCCCAACCCTTGAGGGCGTAAGCGGTCTGGATTATTTCATCGAGAGCGTCCAGCCGCTCGTGTGGAGGCCGGCTTTGCCAGTAGCGATATTCGTCCGCCTTCATCTCGTCGAAGCTGGTGTACTTCCGTACGAATAGGGCATCCATGCGAGTACTAACCGGCCTTGTCGAGCAAGGTGATCGAGAGATCGCGTTTGCGGACCATTTCTGCGTTGATCTCCAACTCTTTGACTTTCTTGTTGCTCGGCAGGTGGTACATCAGGTCGAGCATCAGTTCTTCGAGGATCATGCGCAGGCCGCGCGCCCCGACTTTGCGGTGCAGGGCTTCCTGGGCGATAGCTTTTGAGGCTTCGTCATCGAAGAGGAGGCGGACGCCTTCGTATTCAAAAAGCTTTTGATACTGCTTGAGGATGGCGTTGCGGGGCTTGGTGAGGATTTCGACCAGAGCGACTTCGTCGAGTTCGTCGAGGATGCCGATGACGGGGAGGCGTCCGACAAATTCGGGGATGAGGCCGAATTTGATGAGGTCCTGTGGCTCGGCTTGACGGAGAAGCTCGGCGTCGCGCTGCAGACGGATGGAGCCGGGTTCGCCCTGCTCCGTTTCTGCCAGGGCTTTGAAACCGAGGGCTTTCTTGCCGACGCGGCGTCCGACTACACGCTCGAGTCCGACAAATGCGCCGCCGCAGATGAAGAGGATGTTGGTGGTGTCAACAGGCGTGAATTCCTGGTGCGGGTGCTTGCGGCCGCCCTGCGGAGGAACGTTGGCTACGGTGCCTTCGAGAATCTTAAGCAGGGCCTGCTGCACGCCTTCGCCGGAGACGTCACGGGTGATGGATGGGTTCTCGTCCTTGCGGCCGATCTTGTCGATTTCGTCGATGTAGATGATGCCGGTCTGGGCGCGGGCTACGTCACCGTCGGCAGCCTGCAGGAGCTTGAGGATGATGTTCTCGACGTCTTCGCCGACGTAGCCAGCTTCGGTGAGCGTGGTGGCGTCGACGATCGCAAAGGGGACATCGAGCATCTTGGCCAGCGTGTGCGCGAGCAGGGTTTTGCCGCTGCCGGTGGGGCCGACGAGCAGGATGTTCGATTTCGAAAGCTCAACGTCGTTTCCTCGCGTCCGGTTCATCTGGATGCGCTTGTAGTGGTTGTAGACGGCGACGGCGAGTTTCTTCTTGGTCTGGTCCTGCCCGATGACGTATTCGTCGAGGAAGGCACGGACTTCGAGAGGCTTGGGAAGATGCGCGGGTGCGGCACCGGTCTGCGCTTCACTGCGATCGTCTTCGAGGATCGAGTTGCAGACGGCGACGCATTCGTCGCAGATGTATGCGCGGGGGTAGTCGCTGGGTGAAGATATGAGTTTGGCTACTGAGTCCTGCGATTTATGGCAGAACGAGCAGCGAAGAGCGTCGTCAGATCCCGTGCGCGTTTTCATCGTTGGTGGTGCTCCAAGACAACTATTAGTCGGCGGCGATGAGTTTGGCGTCCGGCGCTTGCCCGGAGACTTCGTCAACGATGCCGTATTCTCTCGCTTGCGAGGCGTTCATGATAAAGTCGCGCTCTACGTCGCGTTCAATGCGTTCGAGAGTTTGCCCGGTGTGCTTCGACATGAGGTTGTTGGTGATCTCACGGATGCGCAGAATTTCGCGCGCGTGAATGTCGATATCAGTAGCCTGACCGGAGAGTCCGCCCATCGAGGGCTGGTGAATCAGAATGCGGGAGTTGGGCAGGGCAAAGCGTTTGCCTTTTGTGCCTGACATGAGGAGGAATGCACCCATGCTCGCCGCCTGACCGATGCAGTATGTCACCACATCATTCTTGATGTATTGCATTGTGTCATAGATTGCTAGTCCGGCGGTAATGGAACCACCCGGGGAGTTAATGTACAACTGGATATCCTTCTCCGGGTCTTCGGCGGAGAGGAAAAGCATCTGGGCAATGACAAGATTGGCGATCTGATC
Source organism: Alloacidobacterium dinghuense (assembly GCF_014274465.1). Lineage (NCBI taxonomy): Bacteria > Pseudomonadati > Acidobacteriota > Terriglobia > Terriglobales > Acidobacteriaceae > Alloacidobacterium > Alloacidobacterium dinghuense. The sequence continues at coordinate 1,822,007 of NZ_CP060394.1, forward strand.
GTCGATCGGGGTTCCAAGGAAGATGATGTTGTCGCGCAGCAGACGGGAGTAGATATCGTAGGCGCGCTCGCCCCGGTTCGTCTGCTCAATGACCATTGGTACCAGTGCCATGCTTTGCTTCTCACTTCTCGGAGTCAGAGACCCCGTCAATCAATCGTGCCGGACAGTGGCCGGTGCGTTTCTGACAAAATTCACCGGCCAGAACATAACATTTTTTTAGGATGCCAGCTTTTGGTAAAGCAAGCCTCCCGTTTTTTCTCTGCGGATTTGTTCACGGATTCTAGCGAGACCGCCGTCGTCCGTCAAACGAGTGCGCAGAGTTTCTATCGGCTCACGCATTTGCAGCGAGAGCAATTCGAGTTCGCGATCCACTTCCGCATCTGTAACTTCGATTTTTTCCGCGTCGGCGATGCGGTCGAGCAGGAGCGAGCCCTTCACTTCGTTCAGGGCCGAGTCATGCTGCGCGTCGCGCAGACGATTGAAGTCGAGCTTGCGCATATCTTCTGTACGCATGCCCTGTTGCGCCAACGCGCGCAGGCCGCGGTCAAGACGCGCGTCAACCTGCTGCTGCACGAGCGATTCGGGAACAGGGAATTGATACTTCGCGATGAGGGCTTCGACGATCTTGTCGCGCGTCTCGCCCTCAAGCCTGCGCTTCTTGTCGCTTGCAAGATGATCCTTCAACTTCTGCTTGAAGTCTTCAATGCCTTCGTACTCGCCAAGTTCCTTGGCGAATTCGTCGGTCAACTCGGGCTGGATCTTTTTCTTGATGGCCTTGACTTCGACGTCATAGGAAATGGTCTTGCCGGCGAGGCGGCGCTCGCCGAAATCTTCCGGATAGCTGACTTCAAACTTCAGCTCCTGCCCGGGCTTGGATCCGCGCAATGCTTCATTGAAGGCAGGCAGGGTGTTCTGGCCGCCGACTTCGATCATAACGTCGTCGCCGGTGATGGGCTGCTGGGCGGCGGCTTCGGTGGTTTCGGCTTCATTACTTTCGTTTTTGATTTCGCCGCGGAAGGTGATTTGCGCCCAGTCGCCGTCGACGAGAGTGCGATCTTCGGCGACCGGCTCCATGGTGGAGCGGGAGTCGCGGACGCGATCAAGCTCGGCGTTCAACTCAGTGTCGGTGAGTTCGGTGTCCGGTTTCGCTACATGGACATCCTGATAGCCGTCAACGGAGATTTCCGGCAGGATTTCGAAGACAGCCTTGAACTTGAGCGGCTGTCCGTCTTCGAGATGAAGGTCGGTGACCTGCGGCTGCGAGATGGGCCTGAGTCCTGCCTTGTCGATGGCTTCACGGAAATGCGTCGGCAGGACTGTCTCGACGACATCCTGGCGAAGACCGTCGGCGAAGCGGGAGCGGATGAGCGACTCGGGCACCTTGCCTGCACGGAAGCCGGGGATGCGCGCCTGTTTCTGATAACGCCTGGTAACGGTGCGAAATGCCTTGGATACTTCGTCGGCTGCAACCTCGATTTGGACTTCGCGCGTGCATTCGGGGTTCAGGCTGGGGCCGTGGTGATGGGGCTCGTGATCGTGATCATGCGCGTGGCTGTGCTCGGTGCTCTCAGGAGCAGCGGCCTCGGGATTCGGAGTTGTTTCGATGGTGTCTGCTGAACTCAACGTAGTGCCTTCCAAATATCGTCGTTCAATGCAGAATGAGGGCAGGTTTCAGGGGAGATTGTCGCACCTAAGAGGATGCCCAGCGCGCAGCATAGAACGGTCTCTCATCTATGTTAAGTGCCTTATTGCATCCTTGCAAATGAAGCACCCTCAAGATGAAAGGGCTTGCCAGCGTGCTTCCTGCCGTCTTCTGAATTAAGCTGCGATACCTCGGCGAATCCGGATACTTATTGACTGATTGCTACGGCCTTTGTACGCCTACAGGCGCCGGCTGAGCGCATCCATTTGCGCATCAGGGTCTCGGTCATGGCTTTCACCTGATCCCGCACTTCTGCCTGATTTTCATTCAGATGCTTAGCCTGAATCGCATCCGCCTTCGTGTCCTCGATGAGCCTGATGACCAGTGCCCGTGCCAGAATCCAGGCCTCAGCCTCGTCTTTTGTTTGAGCCAAAGCATCTTCAAGAGCATCAGCGTCCCAAGGCACACAGACAGGCTTATCGTCCGCCCGTTTAATCATTTCGTTACCCTCTACTGTCATTTCGCGTATTCCTCCATGGTCGCGTGTATACGTCTGTTTACGGATTTCTCCCGTGAATCGCGAATACTGCCTCTAACAGCACGATGAGTTCCAAAACGGGCCAGAACGCGCTGTTGGCCTAAAGCGAGACGCAGATGGGTTTGGGGCTAGACTTCGACCGCTAATGGCTTCCGAACGTGGCTCACGAAGCGCTGATGCGCGGCGCCATAGACTTGAAAGTTGTTCCGGGCTTCGGCCAGGCTTAGCTCTCCGTTAACGGTGCCGCGCACAACATCGGCGTCGCTGTCGTCCTGGCCGTCGTCCTGCCACCAGCAGACGGGGCAGAGGCCGAGAGAGTCCGGAATGTCGAGTGTTTTGAAACCGCAGCAGAGGCAGCGCACACGCGCAAGTGTATCCATATGGTTTCAGACGCGATTTTTGGGCTGGAGTCGCGAAATTTTCGCGGTCGTAGCTTTCTGACTTGCCGAGATTTAGAGATCCCAGGTCTCAGAATCGAGACCTGGGGCACCCTGGCATGGGTACTATCCGCGCCATTTGTCAGACCTGCCATTTGCGAAGTCTCTGTCGATCCTCTTTAGATTTGCGCCATACAGCCATTGGTTGAAAGTAGTGGCGGCTGCATATAACAACAGTAAAAATATGCACATTGAGGTCACGCCAAGTACTCGTCCCCACGTCTCCCACAACCGATGTAGCGCCTGCCCTGGGAAAAAGAAAAACCAAGTCCCCACACTTATGACCAGTGCCAGCCCGAGATAACCGGTAGCGCGCCCCCATTTCTTGACCGTCTGATTGACTTCCCTCTGTGTCTGGCGATCCTCTTCATCTTCCGGCAGCCTCTGTCCTGTTCGGAGACTTTTGTCCTTCATAATCACCCTTCCGGCCAGCCCCGCTCGTCTAGGAACAGGGCTATCATTCCCTCGCCTGTGTTGTGTTTCTTATTGGCACTCAGACGTGCCAGTTGTATTGCCCTTACTAACCGTGGCACTCGTCGTCGCACAAGGTGGCGGCGGCGCGGGCGGATTGCCGAATAGATCCAAGAGCCAAAAAAAATCAATCGCCGTATGCGCAGGAGGCGTGCCGATTGCAGTTCCGACAACGATCTGAACTTCCTTGGCGACATTGCGTTGAAGAAGCTTCGCGTTGTATTTCTTCAGTTGCAGGTAGTGAAAGCCCTGTACCGTGGGGTGTAATCCCAGGTCTCAGAATCGAGACCTGGGGCACCCTGGCTTATTGTGCGGTTGATGGTAGTGGTGGCGGCACAAAGAGCGCGAGCTTGCACTTCCAGGTGACGGATTGGCCGGGCTTGAGGGTGACCATGCCGGTGTCCATACCATGCCATTCCTTGCCCCAGGGATCGGCGAAGTTGAACTGCTGCTCGATGGCGACGAAGCTCTTGTCAGGCGGCGCGTAGACCTGCACCGTCTTCATCTCAGGCGATTCACCTATAACGTTGATTCCGTATTTTGTTGCGGGATCGCTGAGGCCGACAACGATGTTGCCATCGGTGCGTTTCAGCCTGGAGAAGTTGTCGTCGAGGAACATGCTGCCGAGCGGCACGCCTTCGGGCTCATTGAAATCGTATTCGGTGTTTTTGACGGGAAGGAGCTTGCCGGTCGGAAAGACATCGTCGTAGTTGTTGACCTGCGCGTAGTCGTCTGCGGGAACATGCAGACGGGCCTGTGTGCGGTCTCCGCTGGGTAGGTTGAAGTATGGATGCCAGCCGATGGACATGGGCTCATCTTCATTGCCGACGTTCTTGGCGGTGATAGTGGCTTCGACTGCGTCTCCGCTGAGCGCGATGGAGAAGTTGAGGTCGGTTTGCGAGAGCCAGTAGCCGCCGAAGTTGCCTGCGTGGATGACGCCGGTGATGGTCTGGCCGTCGGCTGTGTTTTGCGTTTGCACGTCTTCGGCTTTGCTGGCGAGGATGAGGCCGTGGATAGCATGCTTGGGCGCGCCGGGCTTCTTGCCGGACCAGTTCGCGGGCAGGGTGAGAGTCTTGCCGTTCCATTCGGTGGTGAGGGTTTTGCCGTCAGCGGAGAGCTTGCCGATGATGCGATTCGGGTAGGGAACCAGGAAGGCTCCGCCGAAGGAGAAGCTGGCGTTGCCGTTTTGGTCGGCGGGGCCACCGTTGAGCTTGGCGGAGGCGTCTTCAATCGATGGGGAGGCGAAGACCTGGACTTCTCCTTTGCCGGGAATGTTGGCGGTGATCTGGAAGAGATTCATGCCGCGGCCCGGAAAGATGGTCGCCGTTAGAAACTCGGGCTTGGCGCCGTTGGATGTTGCGGTGCGTTGGAGCTTCACGACGTTTTCTCCGCCGATTTGAGTGGCTGCAGGCTGGGTTGCGGTTTCCTGCTGCGCAGTCGGGGCAGGCTTATTGCAGCCTGCTACCAAGAGCGACGCCGCTGCGGCAAGTGCCAGCACATAGCGTTCGAAGCGAACAAACATAAATAGAGACCTCATGCATGATGCGAATTGGGAAACGTTTGCTTCGTCAATACATTCAGGAAACAAAGCGCACTCATTCTACGCGATGTGAAGGACTGCTAGAAGCAGGTCTCAAAAACCCAAGCCTCGGCAAATGGCACGAACGAGACTCGCCGTTGATGCGGGGCTGACACCGTTTTGCTGGAGCTACAAAACGAGCTATTTGCGAATGTACGTGGGCGATATGAGTGGTATCGCCACATCGAGAGGTTTGCCATTGAAAATGAGGCTTCTTCGATTGATCTCCCTTCTGAAAGCAAAATCAAGATAGAGGTCCGGGGTAACCGGTGACTGAGTGAGGCCTGTAGCAGAACCGAGGTATAGCAGAGCATCCCCTGGAACCCCCGAGCCTTGAATTTTAACCAGGAGGAAGTTCGCCTTGTGGCCTTCTGTACCAAGCAGGCGACTTCGCCACGCTTGGAGGTTTTGCTCGAAGGTTTCGGAAGACGCGTGATCCGGGAAACCGGTATATGCAGTAACTACAAAGAACGATCTTGGGTAGCTCTCTTCGACCAGAGATTGCAACGAGTCCAAGCCAAGGAAATGGAACGACCCATAAATGACCAAGGCCTTCTTGCCTTTCGCAAGAATCTGAGTCTTGATAAGCTCTGCAGGATGCTGATCACGTTGTTGCGAGAGTGGCAGATCCGCTAGAGTTTTGATTGTCGACCAATCGACCGGTGGCTCGCCAAGCCACACGTGGATTCGCTCAGCTAGCGGCAACCCTTCATTGACTGCACGGACCTGCGCGAAAAAATAAGGATACCCAACACTCATAACTGTAGGATTCCAGCCCACGGTATCGGTCCATACCCTCCGCAACTGTTCATAGGGAATATCTTCACCGCCCGTATACCGATCAATTGTCTTTTGCTGAGCCGCGCCGCCAAATTCCACTACTACGTTGCCGACTTCCTTCGCGAATCTGGGATCCCGAATCAGATCGACATAAAAATCCTCTTCTTGGGAGAGCCCATGAGAATCACCGATGCCGATGACTGAATGAGTTTGAAACGCCGCAAAAATTCCGTCCGTAGCAGGCACAACTGACTGGTTTGGCGAGCCTGAAGTCTGGGATTGCTGGCATACGAGATTGCCGCAAAAGACACCCAAAAGCACACTCGTCAGGATCAACATACGTTTATTGGTCACAAAAGCCTCATACTGCCGAAAGAGAATTGACGGCCGGATTCGAGCACGAAGTGAGGCCGATAGTCATTCAAAAAATCGGACCTATGGACTATGAGCTGAAGACTGAGCAAGTCTCACAGACGAGACTGCCAGATCGAGAACAAGTGCGAGTTACTTACAGCGACCGCCTCGGTGAGAAAGACGTTTTTAGCGAAGAAAGTGCTCACACTCTTGCGATCTGTAGGATACTCAGCTAACACAGCAGGAATTAGAATCGGGATGTGCCCTCTCAACAACTATCTGGAAAAGATGCGCTGGCGGCGCTGAATGCGCGCATTGTTGTGTGCGAACGCTGTCCGCGGCTGCGAAGCTACTGCGCCGAGGTTGCGAAGAAGAAGCGCCGCGCGTACATGGACTGGGAATACTGGGGGAAACCGGTGCCGGCGTTTGGTGATGCAAGGGCGCGTGTGCTGATTCTGGGACTTGCGCCGGGCGCGCATGGATCGAATCGCACTGGAAGACCTTTTACCGGGGATGGCTCAGGGGATTTTCTGTATCCGGTGCTGTACGAGGCTGGATTTGCGTCGCAGCCGATTGCTACGTCGCGGGATGACGGGATGAAGTTGCGCGATGCGCTGATTACGAGCGTAGGGCGGTGTGCTCCTCCGGATAACAAGCCGCTGCCGGAAGAGCTGGTGAATTGCTCGTCGTTTCTCGATGAGGAGATTGCGCTGCTTACGCGGCTGCGTGTTGTTGTTTGCCTGGGAAAGATTGCCTTCGATGGATTTGTAGCGCACCTGATTCGCACAAAGCAGATTGAGAAGCGCGGCGCTCTGCAATTCGCGCATGGCGCAGAGTATGCAGCGCCGGGGAATCGGTGGCTGCTTGCGAGTTATCATCCTTCACTGCAGAACACCAATACGGGGAAGCTGACGAAGGCTATGTTTCTGGATATCTTCAGGCGCGCGCGAGAGCTGGCTGAAAGGAAATGAGCACGAGGCAGCAAAATGGTTGCTCGCTGTTTAAAAGATATACCTCGGCATCGTAGGCTTTGCGCGGGCATCTTTCGATCACAACGAACGCATCCCCCACTAGGGTGTAGAACTTCAAGTTCCGTGGAGGAATGAAATGTTGATCGATGTTCTGATTATTATTTTGCTGGTAATGCTGATTGGCGCCTTTCCGGCGTGGCCTTACAGCCGCAACTGGGGCTACTATCCGAGCGGCGGTTTGGGATTGATTCTGGTGATCGTGGTTGTGCTGTTACTGCTGCACGTTGTTTAACGTTCGCGCGCGAACGACAGCCTTATTTATTTCAGACCAAAAGTCCAGCTGAGCCCGGAGCTGCTTCCGTAGTCGCTTCCGGGCAGACCCGCCGGTGGACGATTGTCCCAGTTGCCATAGAACGAAGCATTCCAGGTTAGATTGCCAAGAATCTTGACGTAGTACGATGCGTTCGTGTTGAAACGGACACGGCCCGGATCGGAGAGCGCAGGCAGAAGAACGCCGTTTATGTCGAGGCTGGTTTTGCTGAATCTGAAAAACTTTGCGTCGGCGTAGATCAGTGCTGTTGCAATGCTTTGTTTTGTCCCAGCAGAAATCGTCTGCCCATAGGTTGTGTTTTGCCAGGCAGCGCCGCCGAGCAGGGCGATATGAGAACGGTTTGTATTTTTCACATAACGGCCGATCCCTCCGCCGACAGTGCTTTGCAGCGTGATTTGCTGTTCAGAGCTCTGCAGAAAGTCGCCGATGCCCGCATAGAACCAATTCTCCTTTGGCAGCAGGTGACCAGCGTAGAGGTTCAGTGAGTTGCGCGTCGACGTGGTCACGCCGGTGCTGGAGGAAAGGTTGGAACTGTAGTTGCTGGCGATGGTCCAACGTTCGCGCACATAGTTTACTTGCGAGCCCAGCGAAAACTGCGTGGATTCGTTGCCTTTTGAGTAGATCACCCCAAAACTTACTTCACCGTTAAATCGCTCCCAGAACCTGTCGGAGGTCGCAACCATTTGAACGACCTGTGCACGGTCGACAACGGCGGTTTCAGGCGCTGGGATCTCGACGACCTCAATCTTTGCCGGACGGTCCGCCGGTGATTCCGGAGTCTTGAGTGTTCCCGTGTAGGAGTCGCCCGCCTCTGTGCGCACGACGAATAACTGCGTGCTTTCGAGGCGCGCCACTTTTGACCAATCGACGGAAGTCGTGCCGTCGATGTAATCGAAGCTGACATAGAGCACTCCCGCGTCGAGGCCTTTGACTTCACATGTCATGCGGTCGCCATTCTTCATGACGAGAACATCTGTTTTGTCTCGTGCGAACAGCGGTGCAGTGAGAATGAAAAGCAGAGCGGAACTGACAACGTTCATCCAGGGATTCATGCTGGACCTCTCAACATTGCATTCGGTTCAAAGGAGAAGAGCTGATGGCCGATAGTCTTAGGGGATGTTCGAGTGTGAGAGCTACGAGAAAGCATCGTTGAGAAAAACTCCATATCGACGATTCCTTCCAGCCTGCACTTCAGTTCCCGCGTGCGAGAGGCAACATTCCGGGGGACGATTCACACAGACTTGCCGGCTCCGACAAAGACTTTAGTCTTTGTCGGAGGAATACTAATGGAGTTTTGATGGCCGCGAGAAATGTCTCGAAGTCGCTGGGGCTATTGCGGGCAGGACTGCAGGGCTGTCCGGAGCAATATCGAGCTTGCGAAGCGCGGGACGCATGGAGGCATCGCGGTCAAGTTCGCCACTGACGCAGCCCGTTCGCGATCTGCCATGAAGAGAAGCAGAGTCAAGGGTTGCTAACACGCGTGCTTACTGTCCTGCGACTTGCTGTCGAGTCATCGTAGCAATCACTTCTGAAGAAACGCGCAGCAGGTCGTCCGCCTTTAACCGCGCGAATAGATCCAGTGCGCGAGCGATCAGTCCGGTCCACCCTGTTTGATGGCTGGCGCCCAGCCCGGCGCCGTTGTCTCCATGGAAGAACTCGTAGAAGAGGATGTAATCGCGCCAGTGAGGATCATCCTGGAACTTCTTCGTACCTCCATAGACCGGTCGTTGGCCGTTGGCGTCGCGCAGAAAGATGCTTGCGTTGCGGCGGCCGATTTCCTTTGCCACTTCAAACAGGGTCATGTGATTGCCCGAGCCGGTTGGGCACTCAACTTTGAAGTCTGGGCCATAGAACGGATACATCTGAAGCAACGCGCGGATGATCAGCCCGTTCACCGGCATCCAGATCGGTCCGCGCCAGTTGGAGTTGCCGCCAAACATGCCTGTGTTCGATTCAGCGGGAAGATACTGGACTTTGTACTCCTGTCCGCCCAGATAGAACACAAAGGGATGCTCCAGGTGATATTTCGACAAGGAGCGGATACCGTAAGGGCTGAGGAATTCGTTCTCGTCGAGCATGTACTTCAGAACGCTCTTCAGTTTTGGCCTGTTGCAAGTCGTCAGAAGCCTGCGCCCCATGTAGCCGCCTTTTTCGAGGTTTTCAGCAGACGAGATCTTTTGAATCACCTCGGGATGGCGTTTACGGAACAAATTGACCAGTTCGACGATCCGCGGATGTCTGTCAAGACTAGCCGGGTCAACTACTGTGGTCGCGCATAGCGGGAGCAGTCCTACCATCGAGCGGATTCTCAGGCGCATGCTGTCGCCGTTCGGGAAATGGAGCAGATCGTAGAAGAAGCCGTCCTGTTCATCCCACATCTCATCGTGACAATCGCCCATACGGTCCATAGCATAGGCAATCCACGCGAAATGCTCGATGAAACGGTAGGCGATATCCTCATACATCGTGTCGTAGTCGCAAAGAATGAGCGCAATCTCCAGCATGCATTGACAATAGAAAGCCATCCACGCGGTGCCGTCAGCCTGATCGAGGTGGCCGCCGGTCGGGAGCGGCGCGCTGCGATCGAAGACGCCGATGTTGTCCAGTCCGAGGAATCCGCCGGCAAACACATTGCGCCCCGATGGATCTTTGCGGTTGACCCACCAGTTGAAATTCAGCATCAGGCCCTGGAAGGATCGCTCCAGAAAGCGGACGTCGGAACGGCCCAGCTCCGATTCAATTCTGTAAAGAAACAACGTCGCCCAGGCGTGTACCGGAGGGTTCACGTCGCCGAAGTTCCATTCATAGGCAGGGATCTGCCCATTCGGATGGGCGTAAAGATTCCTGAGCATCAGCAACAGTTGATCTTTTGCAAAGTCAAAATCAACCATCGAGAGGGCGATGGTGTGAAAAGCCAGATCCCATGCCGCGTACCAGGGATACTCCCACTTGTCGGGCATGGAGATGACGTCGCTGTTGAGCATGTGAAACCAATCTGTGTTGCGAGCACCCCCCTGGCCGGACCCTACCATGGGGTGAGAGTCGTGCTCTGTGAGCCATCGATCAAGATCGAAATAGTAATACTGCTTGGACCACAACATCCCGGCGAGCGCCTGGCGGTGAACGCGACGCTCATCTTCGCTTAGGTTCTTCGGGGTAATGCGGTCGTAAAACTCGTTCGCATCCGCGAGTCGGCTATTGAAGACCTGATCGAATTTGCCAAACCCATCGGCTGCCCCCTTAGTGCTCAGCCGCAACCGCACAACCTTGCTTCCCCCCGCTGGAACATCAAGCATGTAGCGCGCTGCGGCTTTCGTTCCTTTTTTCTGCGGGTTGACAGCATCGCTCGCGCCGGAGATTACGTATTGATGGAAGGAGTCTTTCACATATGGCGATGGATTGTGTTGTCCCCAAAGGCGGTAGCCATTCGATTCATTTTCAGTAAAGAGCAGCTCCTTCGCGCCCTCGCACTGTAACGTGTAATCACCAAGCTGGGGATGAGAAGCGTGAATCTTCTCTGCGTCGATTTGGCCCAGTATAGGTTTCGGCTCATCGTCGCCCCAAGACCAGGTGTTGCGGAACCAAAGCGTTGGAAGCACCTCGATCTCGGCGGCCTCAGGGCCGCGATTGTGGACGGAGATTTTGATGAGCGTGTCCTCCGGATCAGCCTTGGCATATTCCACGAAAACATCGAAGTAGCGGTCGTCATCAAAAATGCCGGTATCGAGAAGTTCGTACTCAAACTCTTCGCGCGAACGGTGTTTGTTGGTTTCGAGAAGATCGCGGTAGGGGTACTCGGCCTGAGGGTATTTGTACAGATACTTCATGTACGAGTGTGTCGGCGTGCTGTCGACGTAGAAGTAGTATTCCTTTACGTCTTCGCCGTGGTTGGACTCGCTGTTGGTGAGCCCGAACATACGTTCTTTCAAAATGGGGTCGCGACCGTTCCAGAGTGCAACGCAGAAGCAGAGCAGTTGCTTGTCGTCACAATATCCGGCCAAGCCATCTTCGCCCCAGCGATAGGCCCGCGATCGAGACTGATCATGGGTGAAGTAGTCCCAGGCATTGCCGTCCTTGCTGTAGTCCTCGCGTACGGTACCCCACTGGCGCTCGCTGAGGTAGGGTCCCCATTTCTTCCAGGGAACGTTTTTCTCACGAGCTTCATTGAGCCGCTTCTGCTCTGTAACTTCAACGTATGACAACGGCGTGTGCTTTTCCTGGGATTTCATATTTCTCTCCTTCCCGCATATCTTGCGCTTGAAGAGTTGCAGGCCAGAATGTAACAGGACTGGAACGAGATCAGTTGGCGCCGCTCTTCCTGCAGCCGAGGAATCCAGAACATGTTAGAAACTTATGGTCGCGCGTCAAACTGGCAATATTGACAGGTCTTTTATCCTGCCTTTTCTTTACCAGCGAATCGAAGATAGGCCGCCACTCTTAGAAAGTTGATGAAAACTGCGAGAATATTCCGCGCCTAACTTGTGCTGAGCTGAGGATTGAATGCGTCGATGACGCGATTGCGGCCTGTGCGCTTTGCTTCATAGAGTGCGCGGTCGGCGGCTTCCATGAGGATGTTTGGGTCTGATCCTGGTTCGGGGACAAGCGTAGCGCAGCCAACGCTGACTGTTACGAAGCTGTGCTGGCTTCCGGCGTGTTCTGTTCCCAGGGCTTCAACTGCCTGGCGGAGACGCTGCGCCAGCTCATAGGCTCCGGCGCGGTCGGTGTCGGGAAGTACGATGGCGAATTCTTCGCCGCCAAAGCGGGCTACGGTGTCTCCAGAGCGGCGAAATACCTGGCGCGCGGTCTCGGCGATCTGACGCAGGCAGTCATCGCCGCGGAGATGACCGTACAGATCGTTGAAGAGCTTGAAGTGGTCGACGTCGAATAAGAGCAGCGAGATGGGTGACGCGGTGCGGATGGCTCGATGCCAGTCGTGCTCGAGCGCCTCGTTAAGATGCCTGCGATTGGCGGTTCCGGTGAGCGCGTCGACGGAGGCCAGTGCTTCGAGCGCGAGGTAGGCGTCCTGCAATCGTTCTTCGGCGGCCTTGCGTTCGGCAATATTGCGCACAACATTTACATAGCCGATGGGGCCTCCGGTAATCCGGTCGCAGTAAAGGCTGATGTTGGCTTCCATCCACAGATAGGCGCCATCTTTTTTCTGGCAACGGTAGGTCAGAGACTTTGCCGGCTCTCCGCTCTTGAGGGCGTCGAGCGTCGCGGTCATGGCGGGCACGTCGTCGGGGTGGACGATGCTGTCCTGATAGGTGGTGCCCACCAACTCTTTGGGATCCCAGCCCATCATCCATTGCACAGCGGGGGAGATGTATTCGCGGCGGTGTTTGAGATCGGTGAGGACGATGATGTCGCGCGAGTTTTCTGCGAGGAGGCGATAGAGTTGCTCGCTCTTTCGCGCCGCCTGTTCGAGCAGCCGTCGCTCATTGAGAACGACTGATACGAGAGATACGCAGAGAACAGCACTGGCAAGCAGCACCTGAATCAGAAAGACCTGACGCTCCCAGCGGGCGTCCTGAATCATCGCCATCGGGCCCCGGCCATGGGCGGTGAAGATGACGGAGAAAACGGCGATGATACAGATACCCAGGATGCCTGCGTTCATGCCGAGCCGTACAACGATCAAGAGCAGCGGAGGAAAGAGAATGAAAAACAACGGAAAGCTGGTGTTGTGGAAGACAGCATAGGTGCAGATGAACATCAGCGACAACAGCCCTACGACTTCAGGAAACTGATTGCGGTCGAGCAGCGCGTAGCCGTCATTGTTGAAGAAAGAAAGAATGATGGGCGTAACAATGATGGCGCCGAGAGCATTGGACAAAAACCAGTGCACACCGAAATTTGACGGTACCCCCACATAAAAGAGCCGGTAGACGGGTGCGGCGCATACGGCAGAGATTGCCGGTGCAAGAAGGGCGCCTACCAGGCACAAGCGCGCAAGTTCGCGGGGACGGGAGAAGCGAATCGCATGTTCCGCGGTCTTGGCGAATGGATAGGCTGAAATCGCGGTTTCGAGAATGTCGCAGCCGGAGAGGGCAAAACTGACGGGAAGGGAATCACGCCCGTGGATGTGTGCTGCGACGTTTGCCGCATATCCGACGATGAAGATCAGGGGCCATCGCTCGCGCCTGTTCAGCAGAAGAACGGAAAGCAGAATGGCATTCGACCACCAGAACGCAGCTTCGCCATCGGAGCCCATGTCCGTCAGGATGCTGAGACGGGCGGTCAGGAAAACTGCGCAAAAGAGGACAACAAGAACCAGCAGATATTTCGCATCAACGGACCAGTTTTTACCGCTACGCAGACGATTCATAGTCGCCTTCTAATGAACTAATGGCAGCGCAAAAAAACAGTCTTTCGGGGAAAAGACTCCGGCTGGAGCGGGTACGTACGGGAGCCGGAATAAGCTTAGGCTACCTGATTTGTGTGAGATTGGGTATCCAGGAAATGTTGCCAGACGACTCGATATTCATTTGAAGCGTACCTTGCTCGCCCTGCTGCAGGTCGGGACCGGAAGCGGTGTGCGCCTTGCCGGAAGCGTCTGTGAACTGGAGCTTGATGGGGCCCCCGCCCTGAATCTTGAAGCGATAGTGGAACTGAGCCCCGGGAGCCAGCGCGCCCACGCCAAAGCTGGCGCTCGGATAATCGACTTCGATCAGAGTGACGGGCGCTGCGCTGTTGTTTGTGATTGTCGCGGATACAAATGCCGAGCGGCATCCGGTAAATGTGAGTGAAAAAAGAAGAACCGCAGCGAAAGCCTTCCTCATAGGATCGTTTTTCGTTCCAGAATCCGCGCGGTGAGCACTACGCCGGTCGCGTTGGTATGCAGGGTGATGGGGAAAACGAGCACGTTCCACACCCACGCTTCGCCTTTGCGGGGAAGGTTCAGCAGCCCGCGATAGGTGCGATCGATGTAGGTTTCACGCGCGACGGCAACGGTGCGGAGGATCTCGCGCCAATCCTGTGCCAAATCAGGCATTTCGTCGAACATGTTGCGGCCGAGGAACCACTCGCGGGGACGCTCCAGCAGGCGGGCGCAGGTTTCATTCACGTACTGCCAGTTGCCTTCGACGTCGAGGATTTCGAGCACTGAGTCATCGCCGATTGCCATGTTGATGCGCGAGTAGAAAAAATCGCGCGCGTCGACAACGACGGGCTTGCCGCGCCGTTTGGCCTCGAAGGAGCGAAGCGCGGTGACCAGATCATCGATGGAACTGTAGCCCTTGAGCAGATGCATGTCTTCCGAGCCGCCGAAGCGCCGTTCGAGGGTCGCGGACAGGATGATGATGGGAACTTCCGGGCGCTGCTTGCGCAACTTGTCGGCCACGTCGGTGCCGAACTGTCCGGCGCCGAGATGATAGTCGAGCACGGCGATGTCGATTTCATCGAGAAGCGCCTCGGCCTCTTCAACGGTGGTCGCGGTCTCTGTGAGATAGCCGTATTTACGGAGGATTGTGGATCGCAGCAGGAGATTCTCCGGATGATCATCGAGAAGCAGCACACGAATGGGTTCAACCAGCGCCTGTGCGCTTTTCTCGGATTCCCGGCCTGTTTCGTTTTCCATGTTCTTTCTGAGATGCAGGTCTAAGTTGTTACGCTGCTATTCGCTTTCGGTTTTCCGCTTTCGCTCGAACTGCTTCAGCATCTCAGGCAGACGCGGCATGATGGCGCAGACGCGAAGCCACTGCCGGTTGTCGTATGCCGGAGATCCGCTGATGATTTTTCCAGCCTCGATATTGCCCCCGACGCCTGACTGGGCGGTTACGATGACGCGGTCACCGATATGACAGTGGCCGGCAACTCCGACCTGTCCGGCGAGAATGGCATTGTCGCCGATGTGTGTGGAACCGGCAAGCCCTACTTGCGCACAGAGCAGAGTATTCTCGCCGACGGAGGAGCCGTGACCGACCTGGACAAGGTTATCGATCTTAGCTCCGCGCCCGATGCGTGTCTCTCCGACGCTGGCGCGGTCGATGCAGGAATTCGCCTGTATTTCGACGTCGTCTTCGATGATGGCGGGGCCTGACTGGACGATCTTGTGCCACCTTCCGGCATCATCTTTGGCAAAGCCGTAGCCGTCGGAACCGACGACGACGCCATTTTGCAGTACGACGTTGTTTCCTACGCGGCAATCCTCGCGGACTACGGAGTGGGCGTGGGCGAAGAAATGGTCGCCAATCCGGACATTCGGGTAGATGACAACGTGCGGGAGGATGGTGGCGTGATTTCCGATGACACAGTTTTCACTGACGACCACGTAAGCGCCGATGGATGCTCCCTTGCCGATTCTGGCTGTGGGGTGGATGACTGCGGTCGCGTGAATTTCCGACGGGTAGACGGGAGCCGGGTGAAATATCTCAATGGCACGCGCGAATGCCAGGTAAGGATTCTTGATGCGCAGGGTAGAGGCGGTGATTTCCGGAAAATCAGGGGCGACGAGGACAGCGCCCGCGGTCGTTTTTTTAGCGAGAACGGCGTACTTGGGGTTGGCTACAAACGTAACCTGACCCGGGCCTGCTTCTTCAATGCCGGCAACTCCGGTAATCTCTGCGTCTGGCAAACCGTGGCACTCGGCGCCAAGGCGCTGCGCAAGTTCCGCTAACCTCATGCGGCGATTGTACCTGTATCAGGGAGCGAGAGATGGAGGAGTCTGGTTCGGGCCCTAATTTCGAGCCAAGGGAAAGAGAGTTTCCTGCTGCGCTTCTTCGGGCTTGGCTGGCATGGAAGGCTTCTTTTTCGCCGTGGCGCCGATGACGGCGACAACTTCAAGCTCGGCGACCGATGTACGGGGCAGCCAGACTCGCTGGGTATTGCTGCGCGTATCGGGAGGGGTGAGGAAAAAGCCGTCGGCATCGAGCAGGCTGATATTGTTCTCGGCCAATCCTTCCAGCGAGTCGCCGTCCCGGAGTTGGAGGCGGAGCCAGAGACCGTCTCCGCGGGGCCGTCCGGCATAGTTCTTACGGACGAACTTCTCAGGGTTATCCATCTCCCCCGAGTTAAAGTCACGCACGAAGCATACCCACTTAACGTCTTGAAGCGGAACGGCTAATACTTTTCCGCTCAAATCGAGGACTTCCAAAGCACCCTGATGAATGAAGTTCGCGCTGGCGACGTAGCCGGAGACCCAATCACGGGTGAACTTGCGGATGATCGCTTTTTTGCGGCTTGAGCTCATGGTTGAGGACGACGCAGGCCAATTGTCGCACGCGGGAAAACCGATTCGCAGCGAAAATTGTGCAAACCGGTAGCCAACAGGGTTCCCATATGTTAGAGTGTTGCTTTGTGTTGCGCAACAGTCTGGCTCTAAGCCATTGCAGGGAATAGGTTTAACTGCAATGGAGGAATCAGGCGCGCGCGATTGGCTTGATTAGATTTCTTCTCAGATTGTTAAGGCATGCCTGATTACATTTACCTTCTCGAAAAGCGACTCACCCCAGCCCAACAGAAAGCAATCCAACAGGTTCGTGACGCAGCCCGCGATGCGGGAATGACGGTATTTCTTACCGGCGGCGCTGTGCGCGACCTCTCGACGGGATCGTCGGTCCGCGACCTCGATTTCACGGTCCAGGGAAATGCGACCAAGTTAAAGAAATCATTGGAGAAGGCTGGCGCGAAGCTGTGGGGCGAGTATGAGCCTACGCGCACTCTCTTCTTCTGGTTCCCAGGCAGTGCGAGGGTCGAAGTGTCCAGTGCGCGGCGCGAGGAATACCCGAAGCCGGGCAAGCCGGTCTATCACTGGGCTCCGATTCTTGAGGATTTGCGGCGGCGCGATTTTACGGCGAACGCCATGGCGATTTCGCTCAATGAGGGGTCGTATGGGCTTTTGCTGGATCCGCTGAATGGAATGGCGGATATTGAGGCGCGGCATATCCGGCTGGTAAGTGCCTATGGATTCATTGAGGATCCTTCGCGGCTGCTGCGCGCCACCCGCCTGAAGGCGCGACTGGGCTGGGATATGGACGAACGGACCCAGGCACGGTACGAAAATGCGAAGGGTGACGCCCTGATCGATTCGATTCCGGCGCACCTTAAAGGGTATGAGCTGGAAGAGATCGGACACGAGGAAGATGGCCTGCGCGCGTTGAAGGCGCTCGAATCCGAAGGCTGGATGAAGCATATTTTTCCGGCATGGACGAGTTCGAAGGTTGACGTGCACGGGCTGGAGCATTTGCGCGAGAACTACTATCAGTTGCTCATCCAGGGCGTTCATCCGGACATTTCCGCGGCGCAGATGGAGTTGCTGACGGCCAAGATGCTGCCGAAAGACATCTCGGCGCTCAAGAAGAGCTTTGTTCGCCCGGGATTCGTGGAGCAGTGGAACCACCTGGAAGCCGAGACCAGGGAGTTCACGAAAGTACTTACCGGCAAGGGCGCGACAACTGCTTCGGCAACCTGGAAGCTGCTGACTTCGTATCAGCCGGAACCGATTCTGTGGCTGGCGCATACCGGCAAGGGTGCGGCAATTCAGAACAAGTTCAAAAACTTCTTTACCGTCTGGCCGGAAGCCAAGCAGAAGGTTCCCGCCGCGCTGATGCAGGAGATGCGCATCACACCCCAGATTGAGCGGTACGATGAGCTGCTGCGTGAGCTCTTCTTCAACCTGATTGATGGCAAGCTGCAGACCGATGAGGAGATGAAGGCGTTTCTTGAGCCATATTCTCCGCCCGCACCGCCCCCGCCGGTTACGATTCGCCGCTCGCGAAAGAAAGCGGCGGAGCCCAAGATCAAGTCAGAGAAGCCGTCGGATGAAGATCTCGATGAGGAAGGGATGCCGCGGATCGAGGATATGGATCTGGAGGGTGATGATCTCGACGAGCCAGGCGATGAGGAAGAGGCTGACGAGGGAGAGGCCAAACCGGTTGCAAAGGGCAAAGCCGCGTCTGCCACTCCCGCCAAGAAAGAAGCCGAGAAGAAGGTGTCGACGCCAGCGAAGGCTGCGGCGGCTGCTCCGGCTAAGATTGCCAAGAAGGAAGCTGCGAAGCCGGCAGCCAAGGCGGTTCCGGCGAAGAGCGCTGCTCCGGTGAAGAAGGCTGCGGTTGCACCTGCTCATAATCATGCAGCGGCGCATGCAAAACCGGTGAAGAAGGCTGCGGTTCCTGAAAAGAAAGCGGCGGTGCCTGCGAAGAAACCTGTTGCGAAGAAGCCCGCACCCAAGCCTGTTGCCAAGAAGACAGCGAAACCAACTCCCAAGCCAGCGGTGAAGAAGGCTGCTCCAAAGGCTGCCAAGCCTGCGAAGAAAGCAGCGAAGAAGAAGCGCTAACCATAGATTCTTTTCGCCAGCGCCATGCTACTGTCGTGAGCCGATAGTCTGGCGCGCGGTTTTGTTGTTGTGCTGAGTTCTTTTCCTAGCGTGGCGATGCGTTCAATACTCAATCTTTGTCGTGCTATCTGCCCATGCCTGAAAGCTTTCCCATGCTTCTTCGCGGAGAAGCTCATGCTCGGGGATGATGCGCTGCGTACGCGGCAGAGCTAACTGCTGATAGAGGAAGAAGTCGGCAAAATTGATGCGGTCGGCATCTTCGGCGCGGTTGCCGTAGTAGATGCTCCTGATATGTGCCCAGTACGAGGCGGCCCAGCACATGGGGCAGGGCTCGCAACTGGTGTAGAGATCGCACTCGCTTAAATCAAAGGTGTCGAGATTTCGGCAGGCGTCGCGGATTGCATTCACTTCGGCGTGCGCAGTGGCGTCGTTTGTGGCGGTGACCGTGTTCACACCTTCGCCGACGATCCTGCCGTCCTTGACGATGACGGCGCCGAACGGGCCTCCCGCGTTGGTGCGGACGTTTTCTGTTGCGAGCGCGATGGCCCGGCGCATGAATTCTTGATCGAGATCAGTTGCCATACTGTTTCGGAAAAACCGTAATCAGTATGGCACGGGTTTACTCGTGACGCAGCGCTTTGATGGGATCAATGGTTGCGGCACGGCGTGCCGGCACGAGACTTGCTGCGAGGGCTATCGAAATCAGCATGAGAGCAGCGCCACCAAGCGTGAGCGGATCATAAGACTTGAGGCCGAAGAGCATGCTGGCGATCAGGCGTCCCATGGCAATTGCGATGGCGAGGCCGGCAAAGATGCCAATGACTGCCAGCCATGAGGCTTCGCGCAGGATCATGCGCAGCACTCGTCCCGACTGTGCTCCGAGCGCCATGCGGATGCCGATTTCATTGGTACGCCGCGCGACGGTGTAGGCCATGATGCCGTAGATGCCGATGCAGGCGAGCACTAGGGCGAGGATTCCGAAGCCGCTTGTGAGGGAAGCGAAGATGCGCTCCTCTTTTGTCGAATCCTCAATCTGTTCGTTTTGCGTGCGAATGTCGAGCAGAGGGAGGTCCTTATCGACGGAAGCGACGGCATCACGAAGAGCCTGCACAAGGACTGCTTGCGCTGTGCGGCTGTGGATCTCATAGGTCATGCTTTGTTCGCCGTCTAATTGTTGCCGGTAAGGCATATAGAAGGTTGCGGGCGGATCGTCGCGCAGGCTGGGATATCTGGCATCGCCACTTACGCCGATAATCTCGATATGTTTCTTTTTCGATAGAAAGGTCCTGCCAAGGGGATTGGTATTCGGGAAGAATTTCTTAACTAGCTGCTCGTCGACAACGGCGACGAGGCGCGATGTTTCGGTATCGGTTTGATTGAAGCCTCGGCCTGCCTTAATCGGAATGCCCATCGTCTCAAAGTAGTTTTGCCCCACGGCATTGTCGTCGGCATAGGCATCGTCGTTCGATTTTTGCGGCATGCCATCGGGGAAGAAATCATTGTTGGATGTGCCGCCAGTGATCAAGGGAACTTTGGAAAGGGTGACGGAGTCGACTCCGGGAATGGTGGAGAGCTGTTCCTCAATTCGGCGGTATAGCGCAATGTCTTTGGGCGCGGCATACCGTGTGCGCGGCGGTTGAATTTCAAAGAGGGTCAGATGGTCGGGGCGGAAGCCGAGATGACTCTTATCGAGATTCACCAGAGTGCGCACGAAGAGTCCGGCTCCCACCAGGAGCAGCATCGACAAGGCAACTTGAACAACAACGAGTGTTTTCCCGGCAAGGTTTCTGCTGCGCTGCGTTGCGGACTGAGTATTGTCTTTGAGGCCGCTGCTGACCTGTGTTCGCGTTGCCTGCCATGCGGGCGCGAGACCGAAGAGCAATCCGGTAAAGATGGAAACAGCGGCAGTAAAGCCGAAAACTTTCCAATCGAAATGGACGGTCGCTACCGCCGTCTCCCAGGAAGACGACATCAGATGTGGAACAAGGTTGCGCCCGAAGTAGCCGAGTATCAATCCTGCGATGCCGCCAGCCATGGAAAGCAAGAGGCTCTCGGTGAACATCTGGCGCAGAATGCGACCGCGTCCGGCGCCGAGCGCAAGGCGAACGCTCATTTCGCGTTGTCGACTGCTGGCGCGGGCGAGAAGCAAGTTCGCCAGATTTGCGCAGGCCAGGAGAAGAACAAATCCTGCCAGAGCCATAAGCACATACACTGGCTTTGCAAAATTGCGCCCCGCCGGGTCATCGCCGCGGCTCCCGTCTCGCAAGGCGAAGTGGGGGACTTCCTCGTCTTTTTTTATCGTCATGGTGGAGCGCACAGCATCTCTCAAAACAACATCCAGTGCTGCTTGCGCCGATACATCGGAGATGCCCGGTTTGGCGCGGCCCATCACCAGCACCCACCACTCGTCCGGATTGGTTAAAAGCGAGGAAGCCCAACTGGGCGCGGCAATCGGTTCCATGCTGAAGGGCAGAAATATGTCCGGCGAGATTTGCACGTTGGCTGTGCCTGTAAAGCCTGGAGGGTTAACACCAATGATGGTGATGGGCGTAAGGTTCACTTCGATTTTCTTGCCCACAACGTCAGGTGAGCGACCGAAGCGGCGCGACCAGAATCCGTCACTAATGACAGCAACGGGACCACTGAGAGGTCCAGCATCGTCCGAGTTCTGGATGCCGCGTCCTAACACAGTTCTGACACCGAGCGAAGAGTAGTAATTTCCGGACACAAGCTCCGCTGTAACCGCGTTTGCCTTGTTGTCAATTGTTGCCGAGAGCCGACTAAAGATTTTGAAGGCAAACACGTCCTCAAAGACGCGGTTTTGCTGGCGGAGTTGCTGGTAAACCGGATACGAGAAAGAGGTGCAACTGTACTTTCCGTCCGGAGTTCTTTCCCAATGACCCCACAGGCGATGTATGGCCCTATGCTTCTCTGGTGAAGTCCAGGAGAAAAGCCGCAGATCTTCCGGCTTGGGGACGGCGAGCTTGTCGAGCAAGACCTGCCTGGCGAGGGTGAAGATTGTCGTGTTGGCCCCAATGCCGAGGCCGAGGGAGCATATCGCAATTACTGTAAAGCTGGGGCTCTTGGCCAGCATGCGTATCGCATAGCGAAGGTCGGCGCGCAGCTCATCCCATGCTCGCGTTCCCCAGGCGGCGCGGCAGTTTTCTTTTTGTGCGGCGAGACCGCCTAATTCGGCTCGCGCCCGCCGAAAAGCCTCTTCGCGGGGAAGCCCGCTGCGCATCAGATCGTTCGCGTAGGCTTCGATGTGGAAGGCGAGCTCGTCTTCAATCTCGCTGTTCAGCTGTTCGGGGCGTGTCACAGCTTTCCACCATGTTGCGATACGGCTTGCGAGGCTCATGCTTTCTCCGATTGAATGCGGTTGAATTTGTAGCCTATTCGTGACGCAGCGCTCTTATTGGGTCGACGTGAGCCGCGCGCCATGCGGGCACGAGGCTTGCCGCCAACGCAACAAGAGCGAGCAAGAGCGCGGCCATGCCGAGTGTCAGGGGGTCATAGGGCTTGAGTCCGAAAAGCATGCTGGCGATGAGCCTGCCCATTGCTACGGCGGCGCTGAGACCGACGACGATGCCCACGATTGCCATCCATGACGCTTCGCGCAGAATCATGCGCAGTACTCTACCTGCCTGCGCTCCGAGCGCCATGCGAATGCCGATTTCGTTGGTTCGGCGCGCAACGGTGTAGGCCATAATGCCGTAGATACCAATGCAGGCGAGCACGAGCGCGAGGATACCGAAGCCGCTGGTGAGTGAGGCGAAGATGCGCTCCTGCCTGGTTGTGTCTTCAATCTGCTCGTTTTGCGTGCGGATGTCTTGCAATGGTAAATCTTTATCGACGGATGCCACGGTGCTGCGCAGCGAGGGAACAATTGCCTCTGGCTTCATGTGCGTGTGCACAGCAAACGTCATGAATTCCGCATCTTCTTGTTGCCTGTAGAGGGCATAAAAAGTCGGAGGTGCATCGCGGCGCAGGTCATCGTACTTTGCGTCCTGGCATATGCCGATAATTACAACGCGTTGAGGATGGGCGGGATCGCCGGTTCTGAAAGTTCTGCCGACAGGGCTGATCTTGGGGAAGAACTTGTTCGCGAGCGTTTGATTGATCACTGCTACCTTCGATGATGTCTCGGTGTCCCGTTCATTGAAACCGCGCCCCGCTATGATGGGAATATTGAAAGTGGAGAAAAAGTGTTGTCCAACTGCGTTGAAGGAAACATGCTGGCTATTGGTTGTCGACGGCTGATCATCCGGGTCGAAGGAGTGACCCGAAATATTGTGTGAGATGAGTGGTACCTGTAAAGGTGCTACTGAATCGACACCCTGCAGTGCCGTGAGCTTTTCTTCCATCTGATGGTAAAGCGGGACTCCTTTTCCGTTCGGATATCGTGTTGGCGGCAGTTGCAAATCAAACAGCACGATATGGTCGGGGGAAAATCCCATATGCGTATTGTTGAGATTCGTCAGTGTGCGGACAAAAAGCCCCGCGCCCACCAGCAGCAACATTGAGAGCGTAACCTGAATCACGACAAGAGTCTTTCCCGTGACATTACGTTTACGCTGTGTTGCCATCTGCGCGTTATCTTTGAGGCCAGAGCTGACCTGAGTACGCGTAGCCTGCCATGCAGGGGCGAGGCCAAAGAGTAAGCCCGTAAAAATTGAGATGGCGGCCGTAAATGCAAAGATCATCCAGTTAAACTTGGCATTGATCGCGGGCGCTTCCCATGAAGAGGACAACAGGTGAGGAATGGCGTTTCTCGCGTAATAGCCTAGGAGCAGGCCGGCAACACCGCCCGCAAGAGAAAGCAACAGACTCTCTGTAAGCATCTGGCGCAGAATGCGTGCGCGACCGGCGCCCAGAGCGAGGCGAACACTCATTTCGCGCTGGCGGCTGCTGGCGCGAGCCAGCAGCAAGTTGGCTAGATTTGCGCAAGCCAACAGAAGCACAAAAGCGGCGAGCGAGGTGAGGACGTAGACCGGCTTGCCAAGTTCGCCACCGATTTCATTCTGACCGCGTCTGCCGTCCTGCAACTCCAGTCGTGGAATCTCGTCATTTTTGCCTACGGTCATCGTCGCGCGGACTGCATCGCTCAGATCCACATCGAGCGCCGCTCGCGCGGTCTCTGGAGAAATGCCCAGTTTAAGCCTGCCCATCATCATCACCCACCAAAGATTTCTGTCCGTGAGCAGAGAGGCGCTGAATTTTGGCGCAACGATGGGCTGCATGCTAAACGGTAAAAAAATGTCGGGCGAGCTTTGCACTTCATAAACGCCGGTAAAGTCAGGCGGGTTGACGCCGATGATCGTCATCGGCGTGGAGTTCACTTCGATCTTCTTGCCGATGACATTCGGCGATCGTCCAAAACGTCGGGACCAGTACCCATAGCTGATGAGCATCACAGGACCACTGCCTACCGCACCGTCATCTGTTTCTACAATGGAACGCCCAAGCAAGGGCCGGACGCCAAGGTCGCGATAGTAGTTCCCTGAAACCATCTGTGAAGTGATAACTTCCGCCTTATTGTCGATGGTCGCTGTCATCCGTCCATAGTTTTTGAAGGCGAAGATGTCCTGAAGAACATGGTTGTGTTGACGAAGTTGCTGGTAGACAGGGTAGGAGAATGAAGTGATCAGCGTCTTTCCAGATGGAGTTTCATCATAGTATCCCCACGAGCCGTGAACTACCCCCTTGTCGCCCTGTGTCAGCGCGAAGAGCCGCAGCTCTTCCGGATGAGGAACTGCCAGTCTGTCGAGGAGGATTGACTTGGTGACGGTGAAGATGATGGTGTTGGCTCCGATTCCGAGGGCCAGGGAGCATATCGCGATTGTGGTGAAACTTGGACTCTTTGCCAGCATGCGTATCGCATAGCGAAGGTCGGCGCGCAGCTCATCCCATGCGCGCGTTCCCCAGGCGGCGCGGCAGTTTTCTTTTTGTGCGGCGAGACCGCCTAATTCGGCTCGCGCTCGCCGAAAAGCCTCTTCGCGAGGAAGCCCGCTGCGCATCAGATCGTTCGCGTAGGCTTCGATGTGGAAGGCGAGCTCGTCTTCCATCTCGCTGTTCAGCTGTTCGGGGCGTGTCACAGCTTTCCACCACGTGGCGATGCGGTGCACCAGCCTCATACTTCCTCCGGCTTGGCGCTCAGGACTGCGCCGATGGCGTCGGCCATGTGGTTCCATTTTTCTGTCTCAGTATGCAGGC
Organism: Alloacidobacterium dinghuense; assembly: GCF_014274465.1. Lineage (NCBI taxonomy): Bacteria > Pseudomonadati > Acidobacteriota > Terriglobia > Terriglobales > Acidobacteriaceae > Alloacidobacterium > Alloacidobacterium dinghuense. The sequence continues at coordinate 1,846,595 of NZ_CP060394.1, forward strand.
GGCGGCGGCCAGCGGCAGTGAGCCGGTAGAACTTGGCCTTGCGATTGTTCTCGCTTTGACCCCATTCGCTTGCGATCCAACCCTCGTGTTCCAGTCGATATAGCGCGGGATAAAGCGAACCCTGCTGGATCTCAAGCCGATTGCCGGAGATTTGCTGGATACGCAGAAGCACACCGTATCCATGCAGCGGGCTGAGGGAAACAGCTTTGAGCACCATCATGTCCAGGGTGCCTTGCAGAAGATCATTTTGTTTGGGCGCCACGCGTTCTCCTAGATTGACTAGGAGGATAGCGTGACACTCCTAGACAGTCAAGGAGGAAGATTCTTCGGAAATCAGGCGCGGCCGCCGAGCCCGCCGCACACTCGTCCGCATAGAATGCGGGTATGCGCAGGGTGGTCATCAGTGGTCCACCGCCGGTCCAGGTCCTTGATGTGACGGGCCCACTGGAGGTCTTCTCGAATGTTCCCGACTATCAGGTAGAGGTGGTCTCCTGGGATGGTTCGGATCACCTCGCGACCAATCGGGGTATCAGTATCGGGAATGCTGTGTCGCGCGAGAGCGTCTCCGGCGCTATCGACACTCTCGTTATCGCAGGGGGCCCGGGCGCCGAGAGCGGCGAATACAACGCCAACTATCTTCGCTGGGTTGCCGAGGTGGCCCGGAGGTCTCGGCGTGTTGCCTCCATCTGTACGGGAGCGTTTGTGCTCGCTGCAGCCGGCCTGCTCGACGGCAAGAGAGCCGTCACTCACTGGAGCTTCTGCGACCGGCTGGCGCGCGAATTTCCCAAAGTCGACGTTCTGCCTAATCCGATCTTTCTTCGCGACGGTTCGATCTACACTTCGGCGGGCATTACCTCAGGAATTGATCTTTCCCTCGCTCTCGTCGAAGAAGATCATGGGCATCAGACAGCGCTGAGCGTTGCACGGCAACTTGTTATGTTCCTCGTTCGCCCCGGAGGTCAGGCACAGTACAGCCACATGCTCTCCCGACAGGCAACGACTTTCGAACCCCTGCGCGAGCTGCAGGTTTACATGCTCGAAAATCTCAAGGCTGATCTCTCGGTTGAAGCTCTGGCCGAGCGAATCGGGATGAGCCCCAGACATTTTTCACGCGTCTGTCTGCGGGAGATGAAGATGAATCCAGGGCAGTTCGTTGATCGTCTGCGCGTAGAAGCAGCACAGCAGATGATCGACAGCTCGTCGATGGGATTGAAGGAAATTGCGGACGCGTGTGGCTTTGGATCTGCGGATTCGATGCGCCGCACCTTTCAGCGTGTGATGGGAATCACCGCAGGCGAATATATGGAACGATTCAAGCGTGTGAAAGCTTAATTTTTCCGTCCGAATGTGCGGGAAGGAAAGGCCCTGCTCGCTGGCGCAAGGCCTTCTGTCTGTATCCGGGGGCTCGGGGCGATCAGCCAATCCAGTTGGAGTTGCGGATCACGCTGCAGAAGTTTCCGCGCACGAACTTTGGATCCTTGTCCGCGAGGACATCGGCCTTGACATTACCGAAGGTGGTGTCGGGCCTGTTGTGAATGCCGTTGTAGAAAGCCTGGAGGATGTCTTCCTTGAAGTTCGGGGTCCGCGGGTATTCGGCGACTACGGCGTTACGCACATCGTCGGAATATTTCTCATACGCAATGCCCAGCACGTCCATTTCGACGCCTGCGGTTACGAGTGCGATGACCGGATGCATGTATTGAGGAATGCCCGGTGTCGTATGCAGGGCAATCGCGGTCCATACGGTGTCGATGTCCTGTTGCGAGATGCCGCGTTCGCACAGGAAGTTACGCGCGGCGTTGGCGCCGTCCACCTCGAAGCGATCTGCGGTGCTGTAGCTAGGCACGAGACCAATGTCATGGAACATTGCACCGGCATAGAGAAGTTCGGGGTCGAACTTGAGGCCGCTCTGTTTGCCTGCGATTGCTCCGAAGTAGTAAACGCGGCTGGAATGGTTGAAGAGAAGCTCGGTCTCCGTGTCTCGGATGAATTCCTGGATTTCGCTCGCGAGCCTGGTGTCGGGAATGCTAACGCCTGCAATGGAAGTGATTGTGTTGGCCATTTGATTCTCCTGTGAGGGACTCACAGGATCAACAGTAGCTCTCATAGATTGAGAGCGCCATGACATCGATACAGCAAATTCGGACATGCTAGGGATCTAAGTGGCGCGAGCTTTCCTCGGCGCCATTTCCATCGCCTGAGAAAGCAGAAACCTGCGGAAGGTTCCAAGCACTCCTGTGGGTTCCGGGCCTGAGGGATATGCCATCGAGAATCGTCGCGACAATTTGAGACCGTTTACTCTCGCGACCTTTAATGATCCAAGTGAAAGCTGATTTCGTACAGCCCACCGTGAAGCGAACGAGACTCCAAGGCCAGCTTCTACGGCACTGAGCAGACCTTCCGTCGAATCCAGCTCCATGCTGATGTTCAGATCTTTCGTCTTCACTCCGGCCTTCGATAATGCCTGCTCAACGACTCTCCTTGAGCCGGAGCCAAATTCACGCATGAGCAGAGGTTCGCTTTTCAAATCTTCCAACTCTACCTCATGGTTAGCCCAACCGTGGTTTGCCGGAACGACAAGGATCATGTGATCTTCCATGAAAGGTTCGATATGCAGGTCCTTACGCTGCTCCGGCCCTTCGATAAGAGCGAGATGGATCTCGCGGGCAAGCAGAGCCTCAAGCATCTCGTCTGTGTTGCCGCTGCGAGCCGTGACTCTGATCCTGGGGTTTGTCCGGCGAAATCCGGCAACAAATATCGGCAACACATAGTAACCGATGGTTTGAGAGGCTCCCAATGCCAGTTCGCCTGCCTGCTGCCCGAACGCCGCATTGACTGCAGCGACGGCCTCGTCGGAAAGCTCCTTCATCTTCTCGGTAAAAGGCAATAGAGCCTTTCCACCGGCAGTCAGCGCGATATGGCCGCCTCCCCGATCGAAAAGTGGGAGACCGAACTCATCTTCCAGCGCCTTTATCTGCTGGGTCACTGCCGGTTGCGTAAGGAGCAGTTCCTCGGCTGCGCGGCTGAAGTTCAGATGGTGGGCAACGGTTCTGAATACCCGGATGCGGAAGTTCTCGATCATGACCCGTTCCGTCTCCTCTTTCTTTAAGGTTTGACCCGGGTCCGCATCTCCTCATGGCGCTCAACTCTATCTCGATCTTCTGTTTTATTGCGCAGGCTCCGGGCTGGCAATTCCATATAAGGAATCACGTGATATCGTACGCGCAACAAAAGAGGCAAGCAGACAGCAGGGGATGATGACTGGCAGAAGGTGCCATTGGCCGGTCAACTCTACTGCCATCAGAGCTGCCATCAGCGGAGCGTGCGTCACGGCAGCCATCAGAGCTCCCATGCCACACAGCCCCAGCACCAAGGCATAGGACAAGTGCAGACAATGACCTGCTACGAGACCAAGGGCAGCGCCGGCGAAAAGCGTTGGAGTAAAGACACCTCCAATTGTGCCGGTTCCCACGCAGAAGGTTGTAGCGGCGATGCGACACCCCAATGCACTAATGATGCTGAGGAGTGTTGTTTTGTTTCGAAGTATTCCTACGAGCGCGGCGTCGCCGTTTCCCCAGACTCTCGGCTCGATCAGGCTAAGCAGGCCAACCGCCAACCCGCTCCACAACAATGCAAGCGGCAAGCGGCTTGCGGCTCTGGAAAGATGAAGAAGCTTTTGATAGGCGGGGCCGGAGGCGCCAAGGATGACAGCCAATGGAAAAACCCATAACAATTCCGGTGTCATAGGCAGCCTTCCTGCTATCGGGAAGAGAGGTCCGGCGCCCAACACCGCACGACTGACAATCCACCCAGAGGCGGAAGCCAGCAGCAATGGCAGAATGTCGATCCAGGCACACTCTCCGAGGACAATCTCTGCTCCGAAGAATGCTCCGGCAATCGGCGCCTGATAGGCTGCCGCAACTGCAGCTGCAGCGCCATAGGCAACTTGCCGCGAGAGAGAAAAATTTCGTGTGGGGAATCGGCCGCCGACCCACGAGGTAGTTGCAGCGGCAAACTGGATCATGACTCCTTCGCGCCCAATTGCCGCGCCGGTGGCTATGGGAAAGGCGGATGCGACAGTTCGCCAAAGCGTCGAAAGAAAAGGAATCCGGCCGTTTTTCAATCGAACAGCCTCGACGTATTCTTCGAAGTCAAGACCTGACCTCAAGCGGCGCATGAGCCAGACCACAAAAGTCGCTAATGCTGCTCCGATGATCGGGGTCAGGACTCGACGCGCAGGCTGGAAGCTTGTCGCCGCTACGGGTAACATCCCGGTCTGCTGTACAAAGATCCACTGTAGAAGGCGGAAGAAAAGCCTCACTGCGACGCAAGCCGATCCGCTTGCTACCCCCAGGAGTGCCGCCCATGCAGCCGATGTCAGCCATGTTGTTACAGCATTCTCTGTTGCCTCGGCTTTGGTGAGTGTCGCGGTTGTCATGCCGCTACCCACTCGCCCACGGCATCAGTCGTTGGGATATCTGTCTCAATTTCCTGGGCATGTGCGCTTTGTTGACTCAGGCGCGCTTTCAGTGTGAAGGCAAGATCGACGGCTTGTTGACGGATCTCCGGAATGGCGATGGATTCAAGCAGGTCACCGAGACGCCCGGGCCCGAGATTAAAGATGGTCTCCGAAGCTTGCCCACTCGCATCGATGAGGGCTCCATTTTCTGCGCAATGAAATCCCGCACCCAGAGGGCCGGGAATCACGAGGCCTTTCTCAAACAGATTGTGGAGCAGAGTCGAGGAAGTACGGCGATAGTTCATGCTCGGCCCAGTGCAGTTGATTACTCGATCGGCGTAGAAGCTATCCTTGCCGATGCCTGTACGGACCGTCACTTGAGCTCCCGCAGGAGAAGCATCAACAGCGTGCAGGTGGCCTTCGCGGATCTCGAGAGTTCCGTTCCGGAGCTCAGCTTCAATGATGTCGGCGATTGGCGGGGCCATGCGGTGGCGTACCACTTCCCACCTACGCTGGAGATGACGGCGGAAACGCTTCTGTTCCTCAATCGGAAGACGTAACCACAAGTCATTCGTCGTCTCACGGAGGCTGTCTATGGCCGCTCTCCATTCGGCGCTGTTTCGAATCGCAGTCCGCAGAGCGCGGAGATACGCGACGCAGGTTGCGGGTGTACTCAGTGGAATTGCGGTTGTATTCAGAGGGCTGTAGTCCTCATGTCTATTCGGAAAGACGCCGTGACGGGATACGGCAATGATCTTTCCCCTGTGGCCTCGCTCACGCAATCTGAGCAGAACGTCAACGCCTGTAAGACCTGTTCCGACGAGAGCCACAGGCTCACACGGACCCAATCGTGCATAGGTTTCTGATAACCATGCATTGTTGTGATACAAGCCAGACTCAGTTGCGGCTTTCGTGATTCCGGGAAGGGGAGCAGGATCGAAGTTTCCAGTTGCAAGAACGATCAGATCGGCCCGGAGTTCGCACCCGTTATCCAGCGTCAGGACGGCGCCGGCGTCATACGGCTGAAGATCGGTAACCGTTGCAATCTCGTGCCTGAGTCCGGTCGTCGTTGCCAGGAGAGACTGGATGTATCGGCCAAAGACAGCTCGTGGCGCAAAGGTTTTTTCGGTTGCTGCGGAGTCATGATTCTTGCGCAGCCAGTTGAGAAAATGATCTGGCTGATCTGGCAGTGCGCTGATCTTTCCTGCCGGAACATTGAGCAGATGACGCAGGCTGGGCGTCGAATAGGCCAAGCCAAGGCCGAGATCAGGTCGCCGGTCGATGATGATGAGTCGGGCTTGTGTTCTTTGCCGAATAAGATGGAAAGCTGTAAGTGCCCCGCTTACTCCACCCCCTATGATTGCGATTGTCCTGGTTAGTTCGTTCGATGTCGTCATAATACTTCGACATTAGGTGGAACTCTGCACCGATGGAATTCGCAAATTCTAATACGGTATAGGCGATGCTTTTCTATGTGGCTTGCGCTTATCGGGTATCAGTATTACTACTTGGACGCGGCGGCCTCTCCGGATCGAAACTGGATTTCGTAAAGGAGAAACACAATGAACAGCATCATTAAGTCCGCACTCACACTTAGTCTGGCAACCGCAGTTTTGGCTCTTCCCGCGCTTCCATCGCAGGCGGAGGTCCACTCAAAGTCGAAGGACATGGTAATCATGGAAGCTCGTGATCTGCCAGAGCAGGCGCAAATGAAAGGCAACTCGCTCTTTCTTCATTCAGACAGCGAAGGCAACACGTACCTCTATGTTGAACAGCAGCAGGGCGCGCGGCTAACGGTGTTTGACGTCACTGATCCGGCTCATATCAAGGTAGCAGCCAGCACACCGCTGCCTGCAGAGGGCGCATTCGACTTCGTTCGCGCTCTTGGCGATCATGCGGAGATCGTATACTTCCGCGATGGCCAAAAGGTAGGAATCCTCGATTTGCGCAGGGCGACCAAACCAGTACTCCGCACCATATCGAGTACAGCCAATCTCTATACTGGTGAGACCTTGGGACAGAGCGGCCTTCTCGCTGCGAACGAATCATACAAATACATTCCTGCAGTCGCCCGCGACTTTCAGGTGATCGATATCTCTGCGGCGAACCCGACCCCGCTGGTAACTCTCAAAAATGTGAAGCATCGCGCGACGAATGATGAAACCGGAACAACATTCTTCCTGGATGACGATGGACTTACAGTTGCTCGGCAGATCAGTGTCGAAACCGAGTACAAGATTAATCAGATGCGGACAGAGGGAAACTGAGGGCAGAATGTTTGAACAAGCAGAAAAGGCCACACGCCGATCTGGGCGTGTGGCCTTTTGTTTTGGGCTTAACAGCGGCGCCGGAGGATATCGGTCTCGCCGTATAAACCATTTTCCGATTCCGTGGTTGCGGAATAGGGCGGGAAGTGACCCAGCATGGTTCGTTCCGGGTCGCGTTATGGCAGAGCTGGCGCCCTGCTACTTTAGAGCGATGAAAACCTGGTGATCTGCTCGCAGACTCGCATGGTTCAGTCGAGTGCTCTTCTCTGAGCGTGAAGTCGGCAACTCGAGATTCAAATGCGCATAGGAAGCGAGAATCTTCCTTAGAAAATATTGGTCTCCGGATTTGTCAAAGACTACTTTGCCGAATTCGGATCGGTTGTCCTCCACAGGCGAGGTGCGCAGGAGCGTGACTGTGTGCTCATGATTCTGGATTACGACTGCGATGAGATCTGTCGAAGAGATCGTATAAGTTCCGGCAGGAAGCTTTGTATTGCCGGCGTTGAAGTCGAATGGGATGGTGACGCGGATTTTATGCTGTTGCGCACTCGCTGTGCCAACTGTGACCATGACTGCCAATGCGAAGAAAATGATTGCGACAATACGTTTCATAATAGACTTTCTCCTCTGGTTCTACTGCAGGTTTGTCGGCTGTAGTGTTAAGGCCACTTGGTATGCCCTCGCATTGAATATCGAAAGCCGCACGCAAAAGACGACACGCCATTCGATGGTGCGCGTAGCTGTAGTAGGAAAATCGGGTGCGCCGATGAAAGATCGTGGATGGTTTTGACAATAGAGAAGCGTTTAAATCGTTTGCCTTGTGGTGTTCCGCTGCTCCTACTACACTTTTCCCCATGAAATCATCGACGACATTGCCTGCTCTCAAGTGGTTCGCCCTTTTGCTCGGGGTGATCGCAGCCTCCGCGCACGCGCAAGAGTGGGCGAAAGCCCGCCTGGAAGCTTCGCCGCGTCACCATGAATACGTGCCCTTAAAGCATGGCAACCGTACGGTGCAGGCATTTGTCGTTTATCCAGAAGTGAAAGAGAAAGCCACGGTGGTGATTCTCATTCACGAGATATTCGGTCTTAGCGACTGGGCGAAAGAAATGGCGGATGAGCTTGCCGGGCAAGGCCTCATTGTCGTTGCTCCCGATCTGCTTTCCGGCTTTGGCCGAAATGGTGGCGGATCGAGTGAATTTCCCAATCAGGACGCGGCGGTAAAAGCTGTCTCCGGCCTTGATCCCGATGTAGTCAATGCTGACCTCGATGCTGCGGCAGATTATGGGAAGCACATTCCGGCGGGCAACGGCAAGATTGCAGTCATCGGATTCTGCTGGGGCGGAGGAAAGTCCTTTGCATTCGCTGCCCATCACAAAGACCTCTCAGCGGCATTTGTCTTTTATGGCCCAGGCCCGGCGGATGTATCGACCATTACGGCACCCGTATATGGTTTTTATGCCGGCAACGATACGCGCATCGGCGCGACAATTCCCGCAACGACTGCGGCAATGAAGGCTGCGGGCAAAACATATGAGCCAGTCACCTATGATGGTGCGGGTCACGGCTTCATGCGTGCCGGTGAAGATCCGACGAACACGGTGCCCGCGAACAAGACGGCTCGCGAACAAGCGTTTACTCGCCTCGTGACTCTGCTCAAAGGGGTGAAGAGTGCCTCAGTGGCAACGCACAGCAGCGATCAGAGGAGTGCCAAAATGTCTACGGCGGGTTCGAGCATTTCGTGTCATGACACGGCCACCGCAACGATGTAAGGGGATTGAGGTCTCGGCTGGCTGCAAACTAAGGAGCAAGATGGAACAGAGTCTGGACCGCACGATAGCGCTGCTCAGTCGTACTCCCGCAGCCCTCGATGCACTGCTGCGCGACTTGCCTGAAGAGTGGACGCGAGGAAGCGAAGGCGGAAACACCTGGAGCGCGTTTGATGTTGTCGGTCATCTGATCGACGGTGAACGCGTTGACTGGATGCCACGAGCGAAGATGGTGCTGCAGTTTGGTGAGTCTCGAACGTTTGAGCCGTTTGATCGTGAGCAGCACCTGAGTCAGACCGCAGGAAAGTCCCTGGAGCAGCTATTGGATGAATTTGCTCGTCTACGTGCAGAGAATCTCGAAGAACTGCGCTCCTTGAACCTTAGGCAAGAAGATTTGGAGCGGCGCGGACGGCATCCTACCTTTGGGGTCGTTACTCTTTCGCAGCTGCTGGCCACCTGGGCAGATCATGACCTCACCCATCTGCATCAGATCTCAAGAATTCTGGCCCACCAATACCGCGAGGCGGTAGGTCCGTGGAGCAGGTTCCTGGGCGTGCTGCAGTGCCAAGGCCACAGCTCGATGTAATAACCCCCGCCGTTTCTCCCCAAACTTTCCATTCGCGATATCCGACCAAAAGGCCTCCTTCCCGCCACTTCCTTGTTTATTCGGCGCATCGATTTCGTTTGTGACTGGTCAAAAACATCTTGACTCGGCCATCGAATTCATTCACACTCCTTCAAATACCGAAAGCAATTGAAACCAATAGCTGAGCTCGTCCCTCTCTGGTTGAAAGGAATGCGAAGCAAAATGAAGCGCATATCTTGTCTTCTCCTGTTTTTATTCGGTACCTGCGTTGCAGAAAGTTTCGCCCAGCTCGACACCGCGTCGATTGAAGGACGGGTGGCGGACAGCTCCGGAGCGTCCGTTGTAGGGGCTGCTGTAGATGTAATGAACATCGAAACGAACTACACCTACCATGTGACATCGAATAAAGATGGCGAATGGTATGCCAGTCCTGTGCACATCGGGACCTATCGCGTTACGGTTACAGCGGGAGGATTCCAGAAGAGCGTAGTCGATTCGGTAACGCTCGACGTGCAGCAGCGGCAGCGCGTGAATGTCGAGCTCAAGCCGGGCGCGGTGACCTCGACGGTAGAAGTAACCGGAGCGGCATCGTCGCTTGAAACTGACACGGTTGAGCGCAGCCACCTGATCGACAGCCAGACGATGGTCACGCTGCCTTTGAATGGCCGCAATCCGGTACAACTGGCGCAGCTGACCGTAGGAGTAACGACCAGCGAGCCCGGGGCACGCGATTCTAATGGCTACGGCTTCAGTGCGAATGGTTCGCGTTCCCTGCAGAACAATTTCCTGTTGGATGGTATCGACAACAACTCCAATCTGCCCGATTTGCTGAACGAGGCGAACTATGTGTTTATGCCCTCGGTCGACGCGCTGCAGGAATTTCGCGTGGAAACCAATTCTTATTCCGCCGAGTTTGGCCGGGCTACCGGTGCGGTGGTCAACGCGACCGTTAAGAGTGGGACGAACCAGTTTCACGGCGTAGTCTATGAATTCCTGCGCAATCAAAATCTGGATGCAAAGAACTTCTTCGACACGGTGCAGCCGTCGTATCACCAGAACCAGTTCGGCGCGACGCTTGGTGGGCCGATTCTCCACAACAAGCTTTTTTTCTTTGTCGATTACGAGGGGCTTCGAATTTCGCAGGGGCAGACCAATACCGCTCTTGTACCAACTGCAGCGCAGCGGATTGGGGACTTCTCATCGCAACTGGATCTCACTTCTCCAACCGGCGTGCTTGATTGCAACGGTCAACCGACGTATGCGGGCGAGTTATTCGATACGAAGCAGACGCAAGTCAGTGCGGCGAGTCCAACCGGTTATTGTGGTGTGCCTTTTGCGTATGCGGCGAACGGAGTCACTCCGTCAAATGTGATTCCGCAATCGAAACTCGATTCGCTGGGGCTTACGCTGGCCGCGCTCTACCCGGCTCCAAATGCGAGCGGGCTGGGCTACAACTATCTCTCGAACCCCAAACTGATCAAGGACCGCAACCAGGGCGATGTGCGTGTGGACCAGGTGTTTTCAAGCAAGGACAGCGCATTCTATCGCTTCAGCATGGGACGTCAGCCGGCGACGATTCCATCACCTTTCCCGGGACTTGCCGATGGAGGAGGGTTCTTCACCGGCATTGAGAACAATGATGCGTACAGCGTGGCTGCCAGCGAGACGCACATCTTTTCCCAGTCACTGGTCAACGAGGTGCGGTTCGGGTACAACCACCTCCACACTACCCGATTCCAGTTCAACTACGGCACCGACGTTTCATCGCAGGTAGGTTTTCCCGGAGTGCCGTACGTTTCAGGCACAGACAATGGTGGTTTGCCGCAGTTGACGTTCAGCGACATGTCAACCCTTGGAAGCCCGACGTATCTGCCCTCGGACGAAAGTCAGGATACGTATTCGGTAACAGATACTGTGACGCTTGTGCGAGGCAATCACAGCATCAAGCTGGGCGGATCCTTCCGGCCAGAGCATTTTGCCATTCTGCAACCGGCCGCGTCGCGCGGCTCAATGAACTTCGGCACACAGTTCACGGATAATCCCGCGGATGAAGGAACGGGCGGCAGCGGGTTTGCAACATTGCTGAGCGGTCAGCCCGGCGGCGGGACCATCAACAACATCAACAACATTAATTATCGGCGTACGGTGTGGGCGGCATTCGTTCAAGATAACTGGCGGGCGATGCCCAAGCTGACGGTAGAACTTGGGTTGAGGTACGAGCTTTTCTCTGGAATCACGGAAGAGAATAACGCGCAGGCAAATTTCAATGCTATAACCGGCGTGCTGGATATTCCCACAAACAGCCACGTCTCGCTCACTCCCACACTGGCGCAGGAAATACCTGTCAATCACACGGCATCTGATTCGCTGATCCCTACCCCCAATTTGAACTTTGGACCCAGGGTCGGCCTGGCGTATCAGTTCAGTCCGCGCTGGGTCTTCCGGTCGGCATTCGGCATCTTCTTCAACGGGGACGAAAACGGGCCGTACAGCAATCCCAGCCCGGGGTTTAATCCACCGTACTTTGATACGGAGAACTACGTTGCTCCGTGCGGCCTGTCATCCTACAACCCGAATGCCGGAAGCTGCGCGATTGATGGCCTGAGCCAATTGTCGAACGGGTTTCCGAGCGATGCGCTGGTTGACCCGAACACACCCGCTTTGTTTTCCGAGAGCAAGCTGAGCACACCGTACGTAGATCAGTGGCATGCCAGTTTGCAATATGAGTTGGGAGACAAGACGGTTGTTGAGGCTGCCTATGTCGGATCGAAGGGAACCAAGCTCTATACGTTCGCTAACCTGAACCAGGCGGCGCCTACAGCAGATCCGTCAGCGCCGACAGCTCCGCGGCGGCCGTTCCCCTATGTCGATTCCTCCATCGGGTGGCTGCAGTCGAATGGCTTCTCGAATTACAACGCTTTGCAGCTTCGCTTCCAACACCGGTTCGCGAGCGGGCTTTCAGCGCTGATCAACTATACCTACAGCCACGCACTGGGCGATTCGTCGAATGCCAATCTCGGTGCGCAGAACAATGACAGCTTCCGCTGGAGCAAGCATCCGGAGTGGGAATACGGCAACCTCGACTTCGACAACCGGCACCGCATGGTTGCAAGCGCATGGTGGGATCTGCCGGTGGGTAGAGGGAAGGCGCTTGCATCCGACGCGAATTCCTTTGTCAACGCGGTGATTGGCAACTGGCAGCTTGCGGGAATCGTGACGCTGTCTTCGGGAACCTGGTACACGGTGACGGATGCCAATGCCAACTTTGCAAACTCCGACGGACAGCAGCGTCCGGATGTGGTGCCGGGACAAAGAGCGAATGGACATCCGTGCGTGGCGGGAACTTTCTTCAACACCTGCGCGTTTCAGGATCCGGCGGAAGGCTCATTCGGCAATGTGGGCCTGAACACACTGCGCGGTCCCGGGGTTGAGAACGTTGATTTCTCGGTGCTGAAAACTTTTCCCATGGGCGAGAGCCGCAGGGTGGAGTTTCGCGGCGAGTTCTATAACGTGTTCAACCACCCAAACTTTCTGTTTGCCGCTCCTGGGCCGCAGAACTCGAACAATGCGACGGTGCTGGGAACTCCGAGCTTCGGCTACACGACAGCGGCCAACGATCCGCGCCTGATCCAATTTGGGTTGAAGTTCTACTTCTAGGACAGATGGTTTTGCGAGCAAGGTGGGGTGTAATTTTCCTGGCAGATGTGTTCCGTCTCAGGGAATGAGAGCCTTATCGCGCCAGTGAGCGGCGAGAAACTGTTCGCGATAGGCTGCGTCGCGGAAGGCTTCGGTTCCACCGGAACGCGTGACGGACAATGCGCCGGCAAGATTGCCGTAAGCAAGGCATGATTCGAGCGGAGCCTGTCGCACCCACTGATGGAGAAAGCCGGCGTCGAAGGAGTCGCCTGCGCCCACGGGATCGACGGCGTTGACGCGGATGCCGTCCACATCGATGCGCTTGCCATTACGCCACGCGCAGGCGCCTCGCGATCCGCGCTTAACGATGAGCAGCGGAACTTTCGCGGCGACTTGTGCCATGGCGGCTTCTACGTCGTCTTTCCCGGCGATTTTGATTAGTTCCTCTTCATTGCAGAAGAGCAGGTCGGTGATCGTGAGCACCTCTTCAAGCACTCCAGCCCATTTATTTTCCGGGTCGTCGTTCGTATCGAGCGAGGTGCTCAAGCCGCGACGCTTCATTTCGCGAAATATTTCCGGGATGTCGGGAGTGAGCTTGCGATGCAGGAAGATCGACGACATGTGAAAGTGCCGGGCGGATGCGAGGCGGTCGATGTCAACGTCTTCGATGCCCATCTCGAACATTGCTCCGGGATAGGTCAGGATGCGCCGTGTGTCGGTCAGGGGCAGAATCAGGGTAACGCCGGTAGAACTTCCGGTGGTGGAGCGCACCACGCCGCTCAAGTCAATTCCAACTTCGTGGAGCCGCCGACAGCACATCTCGCCGAGCGCGTCGGGGCCAATGCGCGAGGTGAAACTCACGCGGGTGCCCATTGCGGAGAGGTTGTGCGCAAGGATGGCCGAGGAACTGCCCAGCGTCATGGTGAAGCCGCTAGCCAGGATTTCCCGTTCCTCCGGCAAATCGCGCGGGATGCCGTACAAAATGAGATCCGCGTTGAGTTCGCCGACGATACTGACGTCGGCTTGCGCGACTTGTGAGTTAGACATTGTCTTCGTCATGGCTCCAGAGAAGATATAACAAGGCGTAGTTTATTGAGGAGATCTGCATCCTTCGATATCTATCACTCGAAACTGATTGCTGGTTACGTAATGTAGCGATATACTTTCGTAGTGTTTCATAATAGTTTCAAGGCGACAAGATAGAGCATATTTCTCTTGATACCCTCTAGCCCACGCATAATGAAAAAAGAGAATCATATTCCAATGCCGATTTCCAATCATGCGAGCACAGAGCTTGATCGCGTCATCCAAACGCTCTACACCTTCCAGGAGATCATGCAGCAGCCCGATTTGTGGCTTAATACGGTCGAGCGGGTTCGTGCTGCAGTTGAGCAGTTGAATCTTACAACGAGATTGGCGAACGTGCGGGTGCTGCTTACGGGGGCCGGCACCTCAGCCTATGCGGCGGCCTCGATCGCCGCGGCCTGGCCGCGGGCCGTAGCGGTTCCAACGACGGACTTGCTGGTGGACGCCGAGCGTTATCTCGCCGACATGGATGTGGTCATCTCTCTGGCACGTTCAGGAAACAGCCCGGAGAGCGCTGCCGTAGTCAAGCGAGTACGGGCGGTGCGTCCGGAGATTCTTCAGTTAGCGATCACGTGCAACGAAGAAAGTACTCTGTCGCAATCGGGATTGGACGGCTTGATTGTTCTTGATCCGAAGACAAATGATCGCAGCCTCGTGATGACCAGCTCCTTTTCAAATTTGGTGCTGGCTGGGCTCGCTCTTGCGCGATCTGACGAGATTGCGTCCACTGTCGGTGCCGTGAGCAAGAGGGTGGCTGAGCTGCTGCCATCGATCAATATAAGTTGCGAGCGCATTTCGGCGGATGTTCGTGATCGCGTCGTAATACTTGCCTCGTCGCCCTTTCGTGGCTGGACCTGCGAGGCCGGGCTTAAATTGCTCGAAATGACCGCGGGACACTTTTCCGTCGTAACGGAGAGTTTTCTCGGGTTGCGCCACGGTCCGATGTCTTTTGTTAAGCCGCAGACGCTCGTCCTGTGCCTGCTATCCAACGATCCGGTGCGTCGGATGTACGAAGTGGACCTGATTCGCGAGTTACGCGCCAAGAAGATTGGCAGGCTGGTAGGCATCACACAGGCTACAGAAGAGAACGCGGCAGAAGCGGGAGATCTATTCGACAACGTGCTGCCAGCGGTCGCTCCGCATCTGCCGGATGACTTGCGCACTTCCTTTGAGATCGTCACGCCACAGCTTCTCGGATACCATTTAAGCCTCAGTATTGGTTTGAATCCTGATAATCCAAGCCCAGACGGTATCATCAACCGTGTAGTTCAGGGGGTCAGAATTTATCCTGTGACCTCCGACAGAGGCTGACTCCCGTACGCGCGGAGGTGACTCCCGCATGTGCTGGCGCTAGCGACTGCACAAATCTATCTTTCTGGGAGCACGAGCTTGGCGCAACAGAAACAGACAGTTTCCGCATCAGCGGAAGGCGGAACAGCGAGCCTTCACCGGACGCTCGGCCTGTGGAATCTGATCATCATTGGATTGGTGATCATCCAGCCTACGGCGCCGATGGGAATCTATGGCGTCATCAGCAACAAGGCCAATGGCCACGTTGTTACTTCGATTCTCATCGCGATGGTCGCAATGCTGCTCACAGCCATCAGTTACGGCCGTATGGCGCGCGTTTATCCCAGCGCAGGCTCAGCCTATACGTATGTGGGGCAGGAGATCCACTCGGCTTTTGGCTATGTCGTCGGCTGGGGCATGGTGATGGATTACCTGCTGAATCCACTGATCTGCACAGCATTTTGCGCAAAGGCGGCGATGAATATTCTTCCCGGACTGTCCTACTACGTCTGGATCGTTATCTTCGCGGCCTTCTTCACATGGGTGAATCTGCGTGGTGTGAAGACCTCGGCACGCATGAACGAAGCGCTCTGCGCGGGCATGGTGATCGTGGTTGCAATCTTTCTGGTTTCTGTTGTCCGAACAGTTTGGCACATGCAACACGATCCCGGATTTTTCACGCGGCCCTTTTATGATCCGCAAAGCTTTCACCCTTCCAGCATCTTCGCTGGGACGTCTGTCGCAGTGCTTACCTATATCGGGTTCGATGCGGTATCGACGCTCTCGGAGGAAGCGGAGAATCCGCGACGCAATATTCTGCTTGCGACCGTCCTGGTCTGCCTGATTACGGGTCTGTTATCAGGCGTCGAAGTGTATGCGGCCCAGTTGATTTGGGGATCGAAGCCTTTTCCAAGCAATCAGGTGGAATCATCATTTGCTCTCATCGCTCGGCAAGCAGGAGGTGCGCTACTCTTTCAGATCATCAATTTCACACTGCTGGTGGCGAATATGGGGTCCGGCATGGGATCGCAGCTCGCCGCTGGACGCCTGCTCTACGGTATGGGACGCGGCAACGCTTTGCCGAAATCATTTTTCGGAGCCATTGAGCCGAAGCGACGTATTCCGCGCAACAACATCGTGGCGGTCGGGCTGTTTGCTTTCGCCGGGGCGGGGATTCTTGAATTCTTCTCCAGTCGTCTCGGAGGAGGCGCCTATGAAATCGGTGCGGAGGCGCTGAACTTTGGCGCTTTCATCGCATTTATGGGAGTGAATGCAGCGGCATTTGTCCACTACTGGCTGCATGGCAGGAACCGCAACCTGAGCCATCTGTTCGTGCCTGTGCTCGGCTTTGTGATCTGCGGCTTTATCTGGGTTCATCTCAGCAGGCCCGCGCTAGTTCTCGGGGCGCTGTGGATGGTTGCAGGAATTACCTACGGAGCGATTCGCACACGCGGGTTCCGCTCTGAGCTCGTCACCTTCGAAGTGCCCCCAGAAGAGGCCTGATCACACATACGCGCGAGAGCGTCGGCGTTCTACGCCAAGATTAAGGTACAGCCTAGCGACCGCACCTTGGCCTGGATTTCATCGCGCAGGCCGGTGTCGCTCACGACGGTATCGATCTCGGAAAAAGCGGCAATACGCGACATGCTGCGCATGGTGAACTTGCTGGCGTCTGCCACCAGAATGATTTCGCGCGCAATTCGCAGCATCGCCCGGTTGACGGTTGTCTCTTCGAGATTTGCACCGCTGACGCCAAAGTCCGGATCGCATCCCGCGCCGCTCAGAAACAGCTTGTCAGCAGAGAATTGTTCGAGCATGTCTTCAGTGGATCGGCCAATAATCGATGCCGACTCACCGCGCACGGTGCCGCCGACGATGAAGGTAGTTACACCGCGTGCGTCGAGCAACTCGGCTGCGATGTTCACTCCGTTGGTTATGACCTGAAGCGCCTGCTTGTTCTTGAGCTGGCGAGCTATTTCAAGTGTCGTGGTACCCGAGTCAAGAATGATGGTCTCGCCGTCGTTGATGAGCGTGGCCGCCATTGCGCCAATGCGCCGCTTCTCCTCGGCGTGGGCCTTTAGCCGCTCGGTGACGGGAGACTCGCGCAGGATGCGGTCGGGGAGCACCGCGCCACCGTGGGAGCGAAGCACTACGCCGCGCTGATGCAGTTCATTGAGGTCGTTGCGAATGGTGACCGCCGAGGTGTTGAACTTGTTCACCAGGTCATTGACCCGTACCCGGCCTTCACTGCGAACAATCTGCAGAATTTGCGAGCGCCGCTCTTCGGCCATCATTCCATCCGCAACCTGCTCTTCGATGGCTCCGTTGCGGTTTGCATTCTTAACTGGCACGTTAGCGTGGGCCTTGACCATGTTCAACCTTCGCCTTTCAGTTTCTGTTGTCTTTGGCATTTTATTGCGGTCTTCGAACCGCTCCGAATCCACTTACCATTCTGTTGTTTCGTTTCATAATGCGTAAGTAGTCACTCGATAAAACGAAAGCAAATGTTAACCCCGAAACCGATGATTGACAAGGCTCAGAAAGTCTCCCGCACAGCTCCGATTGCCGCGAAGCCGGAGTTTTCCCGATAATTTGATCAGTTTTAGAGAGTCAGTCTGCGCCACTTGGACAGGACTGCACTTACATCAGGCTGTTCTCAACTCGCCTGCGTATAGTGAAGCGAGCACACGCAACGCTTGCATGTGGAGTTTTCCTGGACATTCAGTGTGCTTCGGAAGGCTCGCGCTTCCTCGTTGTTGAGCGCTTCTTCGAGTGTTGAAGCTTCGAGGCTGCCTGTCTTTGGGTGAAAGAAGCAAGGCCGCACTGATCCATCGACCTCAACCACAGCAGAAACCCAGGGCGCATTGCACTTTGGCGCTTCCGAGGAAACTTGCCCCAGATGAGCGCGGAAGTGGCGCGCAATCCGGCGAAGTTTTTCTGGGGATTCAACAATGAATCTGCTGTTAAAGTCATTGCCGTGCTCGCTGATCAATAGATCAATCTCTCTCTCCAGCACCAGAATCTCAGTTGCTGATAACGCGATCTCATTCTGGCGTTCTCCAGGCCACACTAGTTCGCGATTGAATGCTTGCGAGGTGACATCTGCGGCAAGAAATGAAATCGAGTCAAGCCCTAGTGATCGCGCAGCCTGTACCGTTTGTCTGAGAGATGAGTAGTTGGCTCTTTGCACTGTGCTGCGCCCACGGATTGGCAGGCTGGGGTTCAACTGTCGGAGGGCAAGAATACCGTCGCGTATGAGCTGAAAGCCGCCGCGCACGCGACGCACGCGATCATGTATCTCTTCGGGTCCATCGAGTGAGACGATGACTTCATCCGTCAACGTCGCCACTAACTCTGCACGTTTCTTTAAGAGCAGTCCAGTCGAAAGAAGAGTGATCGTGACTCCGCATTCCCGCAGAAAAGAGCAGAGCGCTTCAAGGTGACTGTGCAACAGCGGCTCGCCACCGGTTAACACAACCTGTCGTACGCCCAAGTTGATGATTGATTCTCGGTGGCGCGTGAGCTCTTCTGTGGTGAGTTCTCCAGCGTTGCTGCGCTTCCAAATGTCGCACATCAAGCAGCGGCAGTTGCACCGCTCATGCACATTCAAGATCAAGATCGGCAATTTCTGTAGGCGATCCGATGCGAGCAGTGTCGGCTTGATTTCAGCCAACCCGACGTGAACTAACTGGGACGACATACGGATTTTCCTCCCAGTCGCACAGCTCCTTCGCCGAGAACGCTCTCAGACTCGCGTAGCAGATCCTCAATTGGCGCCCGCAGCCAGCGAATATCGCCATCCACGGAAAGAGGCTCTAGTCCGTCTCGGTCTACATCTGGCAGACGCCCAAAGATAAATTGAGAGGCCAGCTGTACGCGCCCTGACAGCAGTACAAGCTCAATATCACTTGCACAAAGCGAAGAAAGGATTTCCGCTGGACTGCCCTGCCTGTCACGCACTGCAATCAAATCAGCCGGAGATCCCGAGCGAATCGAGCCTCTGCCATCCTTGATCCGCAGAATCGAAGCGGAAGAGTCTGTCACCATGGCAAACAACTTTTGCGCTGGCAGCTTACATGTTTCGTACGCAAAGCGGATTTCATCCAAAAGATCTCCTGCCGCTGTGAGAGGCGAGTCACTGCCAAGGGCCAGCCGTTCAACTGAATTCAAAACTTCAAGCCGCGGAGTTTTTCCGAAGAGAAAATCATTCGACGAGGGACACACAATGAGCGAGGTGCCACGAGAGTTTAATAAGTCTGCTGCTCTAACATCAAGAGCAAGCCCGTGAATGAGCACCGTCTTCTGATCCAACACCCCGAGCGTGTCGAGAGACACTAGCTCCTCGTTCGACTGATCGTCAATACCTTCGCAAGCATGAATCACGAACGGCCGGTCTTCTCCGCTACTAGAGTGCGCGGCCTGTATATCTGTGGCGAAGGCAAGCGAGTGTTCCCATCCAAGATCCGAGACAATGTGCACGGGAAAGTCTTGCGCTAATAAGGATGGATCAATGGGATTGTGATGACAGACGGTCGTTACTCCACTCAGGAGATTGCGAATGCCTCCCCACCACAGGCGTGTGCGCTTCGGAATTCTTCGATGTACAGCGATAATCTCGGCATCACTCCGCTGAATATCCTGAGCCCACTGGGCTGCGTTCTTGTAACCTCCTCTTCCAAGTCTGGGGAAGAGAGCGAATTCCAGGTGATCGTGTGCGTTGATCAGTCCTGGAAAGATAAGGTAGCCGGTTAAGTCAATGCTCGTGATCGTCTGAGAGGCAATTGTCGGGGGGTGACTGCTCACTATCTCAACGCTTCCGTTATTCGTTGTTATGGACGTCGCGATTACTTCGCGTGGCCCTAGAGCGCATCTTGCTCCAGAGAGAAGAAGCCGATCTTTCTCCTCACCTGGAACGAGCGAACGATTATTATCTGCCTCGAGCTTCGTGAGATGCAGCAGATAAATCGCAGGAAGCCCCTCTGCCTCGGCGAAACGCTCCAAGCGGTTATGCGACGCGAAAAGATCTTTCTCCGGCGATCCAAATGCGGGTTCTATGACTGCCCGTTCCGAAAAACCCGCGGCTTTGAAGACATTCAATATCTCTGAGAGAGCCCAGCATTTCGCGGGCAATTCCAGTTCGGATTCGCCTATGTGAAATGACCGCTTCCAGCAAAGGCTCGTCGCCGTTTCTGGATGCATGTCGGATATAAAAACATCGCAGCCTGGCCGAGCTACTCGCGCGAATTCTGCGGCGGCTTTGCCCAGATCATCTTCATAGCTCAGAACAAAGGATGCGAGCATTACATCCATTGTGGAGTCTTTGAACGGCAGGTTGGCGGACCCGGCCAAAGAGAGTTGTAGCTCCGGAATGTGCTTTGCGGCCGCTTGTGCAAGCATCTCCGGCGAAGGGTCTACACCGTGTAGCGATTGGGGTCGTGATGATTGGCTGAACTGTGCGAGCCATCTGCCAGTGCCGCAACCCACGTCGAGAACGTCGCGCCCGTCTATTCTCGGAAGAATTCGCGATAAGTAGCGCTCTTCAAGCATCAGCAGAGGGTTTTCTTGCCGATCGTAGACGCTTGCCCACGCAGAGAACACATCTCCCGGTTGCGTTCTGGTTTCAAGTTGAGAAATCGCGCTCACAGGCTCTCACGTTTAGGTTTTCGCAATTGGATAAATTGATGTGCCCACTGCAACTCGATGGGGAAACTGTAAATTCTCAGTGCGTAGCGCCAGGCGCTGAGAGTCTTTAGAACCGTCCTGCTCCAGCGGGGCGCGCGAATGTCCTGAACAGTGGGCCAGCGCGAGCCAACAACAATCTCAAAATTATCAATGAGCTTCTTCGTCTTGCGTTTCATCCAGGGTGCGCTGGTATCAATACGAAGAGTGAAGTCCATCCACTTCTTCGTTGCCCATTCCGCAGGTGTGTCGGGAAAGGATATTTGTCCATCGACATCTCCATACATCGAGCCTCGCTGCGGTGTCGGGGTATAGTGCTGAACAATGATCTCCGAATCAGGATTGATCCGCTTGATCTTGCGGATGAAGCGCAGCGTCTCCCGGGTATCGCGCTCCGGGTCTTTGGGATTACCCACGACAAATGAGAACTCGGGAATAATGCCGAACTGACGAGTGCGACGCGCCATGATCAACGTCTGCTCGGTCGTGATGCCTTTCTGCATCTCTTTGAGCGCCCAGTCCGATCCCGACTCTGCGCCGAAGAAGATCATGGCGCAACCAGCCCCTTTGATCGTCGCCATCGTTTCGTCGGAATATCGCGACATGATGTCTACGCGGCCCTCGCACCACCAGCGCAGATTCAGCGGCATCATCAGGTCCATCAATTTCCGTGCGTGATCTTCCCGTAGAAAGAAATTCATGTCGTAGAACTGGACCGAGTCAGCACCATATTTGGATACGAGGTGCTTGAGTATGTCTACAGTTCGCTCTGGCGACTCCATGCGCTCTTCGCGTCCGTAGGCTGCGTGTACCCCACAAAAGCTGCAATTGAATGGGCAACCGATACTTGCATGATGAACGGCAGTTCGCTTCCCGAAAAACGATGGGCGAAGATACTGCTCCACTGGAAGCCGATGGAATGGTGACCATGGAAAACTGTCTGGTCCTTTCATCGGACGCTCGGCGTTCGTGCGATGCAGGCCGAAAGTGTCTTTGTAGGAAAGACCAAGGATACTGTCGAACGATCGCTTGCCACGCAGCGCATCGATCAGTTCAAGCAGTGTTTCCTCACCCTGACCTCGCACCACAAAATCCACGTATTTTGCATTCAAAGTTGAGTCGGGGTAGATAGAAGGGAAGTATCCTCCCCAAACGATTTTGATATGCGGGCGCAGCCGCCTTATCTCTCGCGAAGCTTCCATGGCGGCGACCATTTGCGGGCCGGGCATGCAGGAAACGCCGACGAGATCAACCTTACGGCTGTCTATGAAAGAAAGAATGGAGTCAACCGGCTTGTCGTCCAGGTTGCCATCAATAATCTCGTACTCTTCACGGCCTTCCAGGACAGCAGCCAAAGCCAGTATGGCAAGCGGAAGGCGGCAGTTGCGAGGTTTGGTAGCACGCGGATGGAAGAGAATGATCACGCAGTTTTCCTCGCACTGTAGATCCGGAAACGCGAGGGCTCACGTCTGCCGCGCAACTTTGCCAACAACGGACGCACGGTCCACTGCAGTCCATAGAAGGGGGTGTCGCGCTCCCATCGCACATTGAAAGCCTGCTCTAGGTGTGCGAGTCTTTTGTCCGTTAGATACTCAACGCTTGCGATTGAGTCTGACGCGGTACCGTATTGCTTAGTAAAGGCAGCCTGGCGCTCGGCAACCATCTGTTCGCCGCTCTTGGCCGCGGAATACCACGGAGAGTCGGCAATGATGACGGCTCCATGCTTCTTGGTGCACCGCAATGCTTCACGTATGGCTGCCTGATCATCCTCGGCATAGTGAAAGGAAGCATTGAAGATCACTGCATCAAACTGATCATCAGCAAAAGGAAGCCGGGACATTTCCGCTCGGAAGCGAGGAAATAGATGATCGAGATGCTTTTCGAAATGGACGGCTGCACCTAATCCATCTTGATCGTTCGTCAAAATATCAACTGCTATCGGCTTGTATCCTGCCAGTGCAAGGCGATAACTCATCCATCCATTTCCTGCGCCAAGATCAAGCACTATCGGCGATTGCTTACGATCATGAATGATTTGCGGCAGCACCTTTTTGATAAGGCAGTCAAAGGTGCGTGCGCGGATTTTCCATTGCCATGCGTTCTTGCCGGTTACATCTTGATAGGGGAGATTCAGATAGAAATCTTCCTGGAGGCTACCGCGGCCTTCTGCCGCTCGAATCGTTTGATAGTCCTCAATAAACCGAGAGAAGTGAGCAAGCCTCGCGGATGGGATCGCCTGCCCGATGTCCTTCTCGTTGCGCATTACAAATTCGCAATTTGAGCAATGGACGTCGGTTGGGTTTGCAGACTTGCACAAGGACAAATGCCCGAGGGTAGCAGCACAGCCGACACACTGCAACTGGATGCTATCAGCTGCAGCATGCAAGGTCTCACTCCTCATCTCGCAGAGTGTACTTGCCACGATTACACTCTCTCCATCGACAACAACACGTGATCTCCGATGCTACGAAAGAACGGAAGATCACACAGGAGTTTGTCGACTTTTTTCATTGCAGCAAGCAGGCGCGTGTGTTCAGAGATCCAGCCTTCCAAATACGACGGTGGAGTCGTAATGCCGATACCAGTGATCGAACGTAGTCTGAACTCGGGGCTGAAGGATTTACGCAGCGACGCTAGCGTCGGGTAATAGACGAAAAAAGGGTGCCTTTCAAAGCTGGCGAGGGATTTTCCGCCCCATCGACGGATGGCCTTGCGAAAGTTGCCTTTGAGTGTGTAGTGCAGGGCCTCCCAGAGGCAGAAGCGCGTTGAGAGACACAGCAGGAGTTTTGCCCCGGGTCGAACGATTCTGGCAAGATCGCGGGAAACTCCGTGCAAATCTTCGACGCAGTTGAGGCCTGAAAAATTCGAGAGCACACCGTCAAAATGCTGCTCAGGAAGCTCATGGATGCGCTCAGTAGGCAGCACCTGGAAGCTAATTGGGGAATGCGGTACCTCAAGCTGGTGTCGTGCGCGCGCATGTCGAACCATCTGTTCTGAAGCGTCGCAAGCTGTGATGCGAATGCCTCTCTGAGCGAGAAAGATCGCATCCTCACCTGTACCGCAGTTAATCTCAAGGACGTGGTCGCCGGGGAGGAATGTTGAAGCTGCGCGATTCCAGACAATTTCGCGTTGTGCACGACCGATGATCGTGAAGGTAAACAAATCATCGTAGTGGGTAGCCAGCGTGTCGAACGCTGCGCCTGCAGCGTGGGGAGAATCAAGAACGACGGTCATTGTTCGACCTCGTGATAGGTAGACAACAGTCCAGCACGCCATTCGTGAATATGCTGATCGAGAACGCCAATCTCAGATGGTTCGCCTACGCCATCATTCTGAATAAGCTTCGCGCGAGCCACTTCGTCACGCAACAGCTTGTCTGCAAAGCTGTAGAAGGCCTTCGTGTGCTTTCCCTTGACCTTCAACTCGCGATCGGAGGTCTTGCCCCACGGCTCAAGCTGAACGAGGCGATCAGATATCTTCTTGTAATAAGGCGTTCCCTTGATTGGATATGAGACGGTCGTAAAGAAAATATCCGGCTGTGACACGCTTACATGTTGAATCGTTGCTTCAATATCTTCGAGGTCTTCTCCTTCATAACCCCACATTAGGAACATACCGCTCTGTATGCCGCGCTCGCGGCTCATTTTCACTGCATTCTGGACCTGCTCTATTTTCACGCCGCGGTCCATCGCGTCGAGAATGCGCTGTGAACCGCTCTCCGAGCCAATCCAGAGACGAAAACAGCCGAGATCGGCGAGAAGATCCAACATTTCAGCATTCAGACGATCGGCGCGTGAGATGCACTCAAACGGAATGTGCAGATTCCGTCGACGCATCTCGTTCGCATACGAGCGAAGCCAAGCGTGATTGATGGTGAACACATCGTCGGAAACCCAGACCATATCCGGTGAGTAGTTTTGGAGAAGCCATTCAACCTCGTCCACAACTAAAATCGGATCGCGCCGGCGATGCGATTGCCCGAAGACCTGATGACTGCACCAATTGCAACGGAAAGGACATCCCCGCGCGGTGATGAAATTGATCGAGCCGCTTCCGTGATGCGTTCGCCAAGTGTCCACATAGCGCTGAATATTGATGGCGTCGCGCGCGGGCCACGGCTGCAAATCAAGATTGGCGATCTGGGCTTGTGGCGGCATCTGGCGCATCTCCCCATCCCTATCGAGAAACGCCAGGCCTGCAACCTTCGAAAAGTCAGTTTCGCCCGCGCGCATGGCCTCCAGAAGCTCTTCGAGCGTCAGTTCGCCTTCACCCGAGACGACAAAATCAGCGCCAGCCTGCAGATATTCAAGCGTGTAGGCGCCCGGCTCAGGGCCGCCTACTACGGTCTTCCATCCTGCTTCGCGAGCAACGCCAAGAATCTCAATGACATTGCTGCGCGTCATCAGGTTTGCATATACACCTAACAGAGATGGCTTTTCAGTGCGAAGCAGGGTAAAGAGTTCTTCGCGACTGGAAAATGTTGTGTCGAAGACATCTACGGCGAAACCTTTGTTCCGAAGATGGGAGCAGATGTAGAGAATTCCCAAGGGAGCGTACGGCTTCATAATCTGCCGCTCCTTTGGGTCTTCAAATAGGAAGTACCCGTGAGTAAGCAGAAGATCGCGCATTCACGCACTCCTCGCAGCAATCAATCCGCTCACCGGAAACAGCCCTGATTCTGTAGCGTGCGGGGCCAGTTCTGTGAACTCCGCGTTTCTGCTCAAAGGTTCCAACAGATGGACGCGTTGCCACAACTCTTCGGCGGTGGAAAGAGAGGATATGGCAGATGTTGAGTACCAACCGCTGACTTCTGCGTGCAACGCATCGCGCACAGCGCGGTAAAAATCAGTTGTGTACGCAGCCTTGAACATGATGCAGAGGTCATCACTGTCCGTCCAGTTCCGCTTTGCTCCTAGTTCCGCCTGCACGCGTTGATAGAAGACAGTGCCAGGCAGCGGATACGAGATAGAAATGCCGATGTCATCGGGCCGCGTTTTGCGGACAAACGCGATTGTCTCCTGGAGTTCGTGCCAGCTCTCACCTGGATATCCAAACTGGAGAAAATAGCAGGCGCGGATGCCGGCATGTTGCAGACGCTGACGTGCGGTAACGACTGACGAGAGTTTCAGCCGCTTGTCCATGGCGTCCAGAATCTTTTGCGATCCGGACTCCACCCCCATCCACACCTCGGTGCATCCAGCCGACTTCAGCGCCGCGACGGTTGATTCGCTCATCAGATCCGCACGCGATTGAACCTTAAACGGCAGTGAAGCGTTTCGAGCCTTTACTTCTGCTGCAAATTCCTGCATCCAGTGCTGATTGAGAGCAAAGATGTCGTCGCCGAACCAGATGTGTTCGGCCCGTGCCACCTTCTTAAGCTGGCGCATTTCTTCGGCGACTTCTACCGCAGGACGCAGATGATACTTGTTCCCCGAGATCGGCTTGGCGCACCAGTTGCAATGGAATGGGCATCCTCTTCCGGCAACCATGTTCACCGAGAAGTATCCGTGTGCCTCCTTCCACGCTTTGCGGTAGGGTTCAAGATTGATTAGGTTTCGTGAAGGTGCTGCCAGATTCGCCCATTCCGGATTTCGTGAAAACCTCTGCGAAGTGTGCACCAGTCGTCTTTGTACGTCGAGTCGCACTAGCCCGGGAATGTCGCCGACAGGCTCTGAGCGCAAAAGAGCTGAGCACAACTCTGCCAGCGTCTGCTCGGCTTCTCCTTGCAGAATGTAGTCGATGCCATTCTCAAGAAACAGTCTGGCATTGTCTGTCGCATCCGAGCCATGAGCGATCACGGTGGCGCCGCTCAAGCGACTCATTGCGGCAATCTCGAATGCAACCTCACGCATCCGAGTCAGGCACATCTTGGAGAGGAAATTGAAGTCGTCCTCGTAGATAGTGACAATTCGCGGGCGATGAGCCTCGATCGCGCGTTGTATGCCGGCAATCGGGTCCTCAAGCATCGGGTCGAAGACGGCAACAGATATATGCTTTGCCCGCAGCGCAGTAGCCGCATACAACGTTCCAATCGGCGAGTACGGCTGCATCTTACGCATCTGCTTCTGGTCGTACGGAAGATGATACGAGTGCGTAAGCAGCACATCAGCGGGTTCCTGCATTTCAACGCCGCTCATCAGCACGCCGCCTCCGCCGGAGTATTCGCAAGTCGCTTTGCATCCACGGCCGGTTTCATTGCCGTGTACTTCTTCAGCTTGTTGTTCACCCACAGTTCGACAGGGAACTTGTAGATATCGCGGTCGAGTCTCCAACGAGCAGGGAACGAAATACACTTTTGCGCGAGACGAGTGATTGTGCCGCGTTTGTCCGCTGCAATTGGAATGCGGTCAAAGGCGATGCGCAGATAGTCCCTCGTTACCTGCAGGCGCTTGTGCTCGGCTCCATCCAGCCACGGCAGCCGGGTGTAGCGCGGAAAGAAATCCGCCCATTCTTCTAGAGACTTTGGAACCTCAATGCCAAGTTTCTCTGTTTTGTCGAAGATTGGCGAGCCTGGATACGGTGTAAAAATGTTGGTCCAAAACTCAGTGCCGGGAAGGCGGCGGCACATGTCCATCATGAAGTTGATGGTTTCACGCCGTTCTTTTCTCCCTTCTCCCGGAAAGGCGAAGATGATGTTGAAGGAGGGACGAATACCAGCCTCAAGGCAACGCGCGGCACTCTCGTAAATCGATTCAACGTCCTGCCAGCTCTTTTGCATTGCTTTCAGCACTGTGGGCGACCCTGATTCCGCTCCCTGACAGACCTGATGAAGCCCGGCACGCCGCAGCAGCTTCAGGTCCTCGGTCGAGAGTCGCGAGGTTAAATTGGTCGTCGCCTGAATGCTCCAGCGATAATGCGAATTGGCTCGCACCAGACCCTCGGCTATCGCCCGCGCACGATCGAGATCAACCAGGAAATTGTCATCGACGATCCAGAGCATCTCCAGTGCGTACCTGCGACTGAGATCAACTGTCTCCTCCACAAACTGCTCAGCGGGCAGAGCATTCCATTTACGCCCGTAGACGCCCGCGTTTGTGCAATACGCACAATTGAATGGGCACGCCAGGCTGGATGTATACATTGCCCAGCGCCTACCGCAAGTACGCTCGTAAGCATCGAAGTCAGCAATGTGATAGGCCTTGGGTGGCATTTCGACGAGCTGTCTCAGAGGCCGCTCAGGGGTCATAATCATCCGCCCGTCGCGCTTGAATCCGATGCCAGCTACAAAGTCCGGCGCGGAGCCGCTCGCAATGTGTTGAATAAGCTCAAGGAGTGAGTCCTCGCCCTGACCGCGAACGATGTAGTCGAGGTAAGGCGCCTCAAGCGTCTGCTTGGGAAGCAGGGACGGATGCCATCCACCGAGGATGATCGGGAAGTCGGGGTTCCAGGCCTTGATGGCCTTTGCGATCTCGACCGTTTCCCGAATCATGGGGCCTGTTACGAGAGAGATGCCGAGACAAAGTGCGTCCTGGACCTCAGTGAGCACCCGCTGTTTGAAATTTGGGGTGATTGTGGAATCGATCAGCACTACCTCAAAGCCGGCACGGAGCAGAGGAGTGGCAACAGCTAGAATCCCGAGCGGAGCCGTAGCTTCGGAACTCGCGAACGAAGGGAAAAAGAAGACGATTTTCCGAGATTTTTTCAAGTTGCGCTTCATGCTGGTGGTTACAGAGTAAGAAACGCAACGCTTGGATATGTCTCAGGATTGTCAGTTGAATGTCATCAATTCATCAAAATTGGAGTGATGGCTGGAATAAATCAGGAGGGAAAGAGTTTAGGTTAGATGGGCAATGAGCCAAACCGGTTCATCTCCGATTTGGCCCAGTGTTATTGGAAAGCTGTGCCCTATGACTCAAATGAGTCAATGGATCCGAATATCGCCGGAGCCAGTTTCGACACGCACAGTGGGACCGCCACCGTTCACATCACCGGTAATGTGGTGCTTCTCGAAGCTTCCGTGCGTGGTGATCGGCGGATCGCTATGGACGGAGCCCGAGCCCGTCTGCGCATCCAGTGAAAACCGCGCACTGCCCGTGCCGAGAGTTACCGAACCAGATCCGGTCTGTAGTCGCCAGGACGATGTAGGCTGTCCCTGAACTTCAATATCGCCCGAGCCGGTTTCAGCATAGAGCTCGCCCTGCACGCCCTTCAGACGGATGGAGCCGCTGCCAGTCTCAGCTTTCACGTCCGTGGACGATTGCAGCTCTGCACGGATATCACCTGATCCAGTTTGCAATGCCGTTCGCCCGCTTAAGCCGGAGGCATCGATGGAGCCCGACCCGGTATTGAGCTTCGCAGGGCCGCTCAGATCGGAAACGTGAATGTCTCCGGATCCGCTATTCGCGGAAAGATCGGTGCCCTTTGGCGTCGTGACGTCATAGTCGATCGAAATGTTCTTGTACTCGGTATGTTTGCCGATACTGATGGTGTTTCCGGTTTGCTCGATTGGTGGGTTCGCCACGACCTGGCGAACTCTCTCCTCCGGCGAACCGCTATCTATCCAGCTGTTCCATTTAGCCGCGTGCACGTGGCCAATGATGTGAACGCTCGAATCCGAACCGGGCGTGATGTGGATGTAACCGGAACCAGTATTCACGGAGAGCGTAACCGCCCCGTTCGTCTGCAGCGTCTTGTCGAAGGTTCCGTCTGCTGCAAGAAGTGCCGCAGGCGTCAACAGCAGCGCCGTTAGCGCGAGTGCTTTATGAAGATGCATAACGAAGTCCTTTGCTTGACATAGCGATGTGAAATAGATCTTATTGGCTGCGAAGAGCCAGCACACCTACTTTACTGCTGAAGGACGACCGTGTCTCCTTCTTTCAGTCCGTCCAGAATTTCGGTTCTGCTGCCATTTGAGATACCTGACTTTACCGCAATCTTGCGCTGACCATCTTTCTGCTTAGGATCGGGGACAAAAACGGAGGCGTTTTTCTGGTTGTCATAGACCAGGGCCTGCTCCGGAACGCTGAGCGCATTCTTGTGCTCGGTAATCAGAATCTCGGCGTTTGCAGTCATATTAGCCTTCAGCTCACCAGTCGGATTGTCGATAGAGACGCGCACCTCGAATGTTGTCACGTTGTCCTTCTCCACGCCGAGGGGAGCAATCTTCGTGACCTTGCCGTTGAAGGACTTATTCGGAAACGACTCGACGCGAATGTGAGCCGGTTGGCCAAGATAGACGCTGCCAATGTCGGCTTCATCGACCTTGCCCTGAACGTACACCTGGGTGGTGTCGCCGAGCGTCATTACCAGAGTAGCTGTCGATCCAAGCACAAGAATCGAACTGACAGCATCGCCTATCTCCACGTCACGGGAAAGGACGACGCCATCCATCGGAGAAACAAGCGTGGTATAGCTGAGCTGTTCGTTCAACTGATCAAGGCTGGCCTGTGATTGCTGCACCTGTGCCTGCGCCTGTTTCAACTTCGCCTGATCGACACTGATCTGGGCTACGGAAGAGTCGCGCTTGTTCTCGGCGGCAACATAGTTCCGCTGCGCATCATCGAGCGTTTGCCTGGAAACGATGCCGTCATTTGACATGGCAAGGTTGCGCTCATAGGTGGACTTATACATCGGAAGATCAGGGGCCGCGGCAGCAACCTTGTCCTGATCGATGTTCGCCTTGTATGTCACAACGTTGGCCTCAGACGCGGCAAGCTGTGCCTTCTGCGCTGCAACCTGGGCGAGAATCTCCTGCTGGTCAAGCTGCGCCAGGACCTGACCCTTATGAACATGCTGATTAATGTCAACGAAAAGCTGTTCGACAATGCCGCTTGCCTTGGATTTAAGCTCGACTTTCGTGATGGGCTGAATCTTGCCTGTCGCCACGACGCTCTTGGCAATGTCGCCGCGCGTGGCCTTGGCCAGCTTGCTGGGGTCCATCTTGCTCCCGCTTCCGCGAGCCACCGCGACAATAATTACGAGCAGGACCACGACGACTGCCGGGATGGCCCAGAGCCACCATCTTTTCTTTCGCTTACGCTGCGTAGTCACGTACCATGCTCCCGCTTCTTAGACTTATCACGCGCAGATAGGTTCATGTCGAAGTGGTATACGAGAACGCCAACCCGTTAGTTCCCTGATATGAACTGTTAAACTCAGAGAAAAATGTCTGGTTTGCTGCTCTTCCGGTTCGTTTCGATCGCGCTGCTGATTCTCGCCAACGGATTCTTCGTCGCGGCGGAATTCGCGCTCGTCAGCGTGCGCGAGACCCGCGTCGAGCAACTGATCGCGCAGCGCCGTCCCGGGGCGCGGACCGTTCGCCGCCTGCAGCAGAATCTGGACGATTTTTTACCAGCCGTTCAATTTGGTGTAACACTCTGCAGCCTGGCTCTCGGCTGGATCGGCGAACCAGTCGTCGCTTCTGTTTTCCGTGAATGGCTGTCGTATTTGCCGCACGTGAATATCTATGCCCACCTGATTGCCGTCCCAGTGGCGTTTGCTCTGATTACCTATTTCCATGTGCTGCTCGGCGAGCTCGTGCCAAAATCACTCACGCTGCGCAAGGTAGATCAGGTGGCGCTCGGCGTTGCGGGACCCATGGACGTCTTCATCCACCTTACGCGTCCAGCGGTGCGACTGCTGAATATCTCCGCAGCCTTCGTCCTGCGGCTTTTTCGCGCCCAGAGGGTTCACGAGGGCACCGTTCATTCGCCGGAAGAACTGAAGCTCATCGCAACTGCGGCACGGCGCGTCGGCATGCTGCCTGAGTTTCAGGAAGCGCTCATACACCGCGCCGTCGAAGTCAATGAGATTCCAACGCGCGAGATCATGACACCCCGGCAACGCATCTTCTCCCTTCCGGCAGACATGCTGATCGAAGCAGCCAGCGCGCGCATCGTGGAAGAATTGCATTCCCGTATTCCGGTATACGATCCAGTGCGCGGGCCGGATCACATCGTCGGCGTCGTCTACTCGAAAGATATCTCCAGGCTCATGCACTTCCGCGCTTCGGCCCGCACTCGCTTTGCTGATGCGCCGTTCACGGAGCTTCGTCTTCGGCAGGTGATGCGTGAAGTGCTGGTCGTACCAGAAACAAAACCGGTCCTCGACCTCTTAATCGAATTCCAGCAGCGCCGGCGTCATCTTGCCATCGTGGTCGATGAATTCGGCACAACCGTCGGTTTGGTCACCGTAGAAGACGCAATTGAGCAACTCGTCGGCGAAGTAGAGGACGAATTCGATGTCACAGCGAAGACCACACTCACCTCGGCGAGTGGAAGCGTGGTGCTCGACGGCGGCGTGAACCTGCGCGATCTGGAAACACAGATGAACTGGCATCTACCCCGCGATGGCGGCGTAGAGACTTTGGCTGGCTTCCTGCTCACGCGTCTCGGCAAGATACCCAAGGGTGGAGAAACGGTCGAATTTGAAGGCCGCAAGATCACTGTCGCTGAGATGAACGGAAACCGCATCAGCAAGGTCGTCGTCGAAAACCACAAATCCCCGACTGACGAACAGGAGCCCTTCCAGCCGGAGAAAGCTTCCTGATGCGGGCATTGCGGTCGCTAATCATGCGACTGGTGTATACCATCCCGGTTGTCTGGCTGGTGGTAACGCTGGTTTTTCTCCTGATTCACATTGTGCCAGGCGATCCTGTCGAGCAAATGCTTGGAGAGGGCGCCAGAGCGCAGGACATCGCAGCCCTGCGTCACGCATATGGGTTGGATATTCCGCTCGGCCAGCAATACATCCGCTATTGGCGTGGCGCGATCCACGGCGACCTTGGCCGTTCTGTTCGGTTAAACGATACCGTTACTCATCTGGTGCTCACCCGCTATCCATATACCCTGGAACTCACCGCTGCCGCGTTGACCGTCGCCTTACTGCTGTCAATTCCGGCAGGAATCTCGGCGGCGCTGCATCGCGGACGGTGGAAGGACAACGCAGTCGGCGTCATCAGCTTGCTTGGCTTGTCGTTTCCCGGGTTTGCCTTAGGCCCGATTCTGATCCTGTTGGTTTCGATCAAGCTGGGCTGGCTCCCGGTCAGCGGCGCCGGTGGTTGGGACCATCTCGTACTGCCAGCCATCACCATGGGCAGCGCGCTTGCTGCCATCCTCACGCGCATGGTGCGCACATCGATGCTCGAAGAGCTGGGCCAGGACTACATCCGTACCGCCAGAGCCAAAGGGCTATCCGAGCGAACGGTCGTCTATAAACATGCGCTGCGCAACGCAATGATTCCGGTGCTCACCTTGATCGGCCTGCAATTCGGAGCGCTGCTGGCCGGAGCCATCGTGACCGAGACGATTTTCAGCTGGCCCGGGCTCGGACGCCTCACTGTCTCCGCTATCTCAAACCGTGACTATGCGCTCGTGCAGGGCTGCATCCTGGCCGTTGGGTTGACCTATGTACTGGTGAACCTGCTCACCGACGTGCTCTATATGGTCGTGAATCCGCGTATCCGGAATTGATAGAAGTCATCCATCAAACGATAGTTACAAGTTTTGGCTCGACAACTTCGCCGCTGATATCAAGAAATCCAATCGAAACGGGCAGCGAAAAGCGGTGCGGTCCCGCACTGCCCGGATTAAAGTACAACATGCGTTTCCTCCATTCGATCAACGGCTTGTGGGAATGCCCGCTGATAACAACGTGAATTCCGGCAGCAACCGGATCAAGATCAAGCGCTTGAAGGTCGTGCAGCATGTAAATGGAGCAGCCGCCGAGTTCAACCAATTCGATTTCCGGCAGTTTGGCGCAAGCGCCGCGCCGATCGACATTGCCTCGAATCGCTGTAACTGGAGCGAGTTGCCGCAGCTCATCGAGAATCGCGGCATCGCCAACATCGCCCGCGTGGAGGATATGTTCGACGCCGCGAAGCGCCTCTACGGCTTCCAACCGCAGCAGTCCGTGTGTATCCGAAATGACACCAATTCTCATCTCTCAACTCACTCTAAATTACCCAATTCGTACCCGGATTTCCTCAGACGGCAGCCTGATTTCTCAATAGGAACCGATCGTGAATCCAGCGTAAAATCACACATATGAAGGTCACAGTCGGAGTCTCTGGCGGCGTCGCTGCTTACAAGGCAGCTGAACTTGTTCGCTCACTGCAGCGGCAGGCGCTGGATGTTCACGTGGTGATGACCGAAGCCGCGCAGCAGTTTGTACAGCCGCTCACTTTTGCTTCGCTCACGGGCCACAAAGTCATCACCAGCCTCTGGGCCGGCGACTCCGACGAGAGCAATCTCGATTCAGCAATCGAGCACATTGACGCCGCTCAGACAACGGATGCGCTGGTCGTGGCTCCGGCGACCGCAAACATTCTCGCCAAGTTCGCACATGGAATTGCCGACGACTTTTTGACCACGATGTACCTGGCCACGACCGCTCCGGTGATCGTCGCTCCGGCAATGAACGTCAATATGTGGAACCATCCAGCTACGCGCGCAAACCTGTCGTTGCTTGAGGAGCGCGGCGTGCGCATCGTCTCTCCGGAGAGTGGTTATCTGGCGTGTGGCATGATCGGCAGTGGACGCCTTGCCGAGAACGACGCCATCGTGCAAGCGGTGCTCGACATCCTCAACCACCGCAACGATCTGGCTGGCGAAACGGTGATGATTACTGCGGGCGGCACGCGTGAAGCCCTCGATCCGGTGCGCTTTCTGGGTAACCGTTCCAGCGGCAAAATGGGATATGCCCTTGCCGACGCAGCCGCGAAGCGCGGAGCAAAGGTCATTCTGATTACCGCGCCAACCGCGCTGCGAGCCCCGGCAAACTGCGATGTCGTTCCTGTCGTCACGACAGAAGAGATGCGCGACGCGGTGCTCGGCAGGCTTGCCGAGGCGACCATCGTGATTAAAGCCGCTGCCGTAGCCGATTATCGTCCGGTAATGCAGGCCGAGCAGAAATTGAAGCGCAGCGGTCCTCTCACGATCGAGCTTCAACCAACCGAAGATATTCTGGCGGAAGTCGTTCGCTGTCGTCACGAGGGCATGCTTGTGATCGGCTTTGCCGCCGAAACCGAAAACGCCCTTGTTCATGGGCGCGACAAACTCCTTCGCAAAGGCGCCGATGCAATCGTCCTGAACGATGTTTCCCGGCCAGGTGTCGGTTTTGACTCCGATCGCAACGCCGTCACTTTTCTGACACAACAGACTGCGATCGACTTTCCGGAAATGAGCAAGCGTGAGCTAGCAGACCGTATTCTCGAAGAGGTCATGGCCTTGCGCCGTCCGCAGAAAGTGGTTGCAGAACGGTAACGATGCCTCGCCTCGATTCCGAACAACAACAGGCAATCGCCGCTCGCATACGTTACTATCGCGATCTGGGTGTTTTCGACTTCTATCGCCGCGGTGATGCCGTCGTCGAAGCCACGCCGGAGAACGTATCGTTGCAAGTTACAAATCCAGACGAAACCATGCCCAGAAAGCAGTCCCGCGTACAGTCTCAACCCTCAGTCAACGATCTTTTACCGGCAACACAGCCGGTCATTCCGCCAGCAGAGCGCGAGGGCGCGCTACGCGTCATCCGTGAAGACATCGGTGAATGCACTCGTTGCCCACTGGCATTTGCGGGGCGGCATACCATCGTCTTCGGGGAGGGCAATGCGAATGCGCGTCTCATGTTCGTCGGCGAAGGGCCGGGCGCTGATGAAGATGCGCAAGGCCGGCCATTTGTGGGCAGGGCGGGGCAGTTGCTGAACAACATGATTACGGCGATGGGGCTGAAGCGCGAAGACGTTTACATCGCCAATATCGTCAAGTGCCGTCCGCCGCAGAATCGAACCCCCGAGCCGGTTGAGGCAAACACCTGCTCGCAGTTTCTTTTTCGGCAGATCGACGTCATCCATCCGGAGATTTTGGTCGCCCTTGGCTCAACCGCTGCAACCTACCTGCTCGGCGGTAAGGCTCCGCTCAGTGCACTGCGTGGGCGTGTGCATGAGGCTCGCGGATCGAAACTGATCGTTACCTACCATCCTGCATATTTGTTGCGCGATCCGCGGCAGAAGAAGGAAGCGTGGGCCGACCTGCAGATCGCAATGGCTGAGCTTGGCATGAAGCCTCCGAAGCGCACTCCGAGTGAGTGAGACTGGCAGTTCCGCCTTCACTCTACGCTAGTGTCTCTGCCCTGACTTGTGTCTCGGTTAGCGGGAAATGGCTGGATGACTTATACTGGCGTCGCTCTAAAGTAAGGAGAGCTTTTATGAGCTCGTTTCCTCCTTCCTTGCCTGTCCCTCCGCTTCCAAGAGACCCATTCGCCGGACCCGAATGGGCGACGATACCGATCGCAGACAGGCCTGTTGTTATGGATCTGCTCGCTGGACTTTCAACGACCAAACTGCTCGAAACTTGCGGTTTGTGGAGCGAGGAAGATGCGCGCCGTATCGAACCGTTTCGAGGTCATGGTTTTCTTGATTTGAGAGGCACCTCGGCGGGAACAACTGATCGCCTGTTGAAATACATTCGCTATTTTTCGAATTTAGGTCATTTCCCGTATTTCCTTCTTGACCAGCAGGCAAAGGCCGCGATTCTAGTTGGTCAGGCTGCGACGGCAAGACCGGGCCCGAGAAACCCTTTTCGAGCGGAAAAGCCGAAAGGCGTTGTGCCGTTTGTCATTATGATTAATGGCGAATGCCGTATCGGGCCCACGTTTAGACGTATCGAGATACGTCCGCTTCCGAGCACGGGGGTCAATCATGCTTTTATTGCACAAATGGCCAGCCAAGTAGCGTTCGCCGGTGAACTGAAATTCGGTGGCATGGGTGAAGGCGCTGCTGGTGTGCTCATTAGCTGGTCAAATGAATCAGGTGGCTATCGATCTACTGGAAACGATGCGTACAAAGTTGGACTGCCGATGAATCTATTTAGCGGAAGGGGTCCGCTCTCTGCACCGAAAGATTTTGTGAATGCTTATGGCGCAGGGCGGTCAAAGATTAATTGGGGCAGGCATGGTCCACCAGAGAGCGCTCAGTCAAAAGGCGATTACTGGTATCGCTGAAACCTTTAGGTAAAACGGCGGGGAGACACGGCTGATCCTGAATACTCTCCCCTTGATTCTGCGGGTAGTCACGGAAAATAGCGAAATCTCCGCGTTCACCAAGCAAATTACCAGGGTAGAGCTTCACCCATGTGGAAGTAGCCGCCTGTCGGACCATCGGAAGCCAGCGTGGCGAGCTGGACGCTTGTTTTTGCGCCGTCTGGAAGTTCCATGGGCGCCGCATCTGTGCCCATGTCGGTCTTAACCCAGCCGGGATGTGCCGAATTCACCTTGATCTTTGTGTCGCGCAACTCATGCGCAAGATGCACCGTGAATGCGTTGAGCGCGGCCTTTGAAGCGTCGTATGCCAAGGCTTTGGCGCCATAGATAGGCGAATCTGGATCGGCGTGCAAAGTGAGGGATCCGAGGATGCTCGAAAGATTCACAATACGGCCTTCCGGAGCCTTCTTAATGAGCGGTAACAGAACCTGTGTTAATTCAATGGTGCCGAAGAAATTCGTATCGAATGTTTCGCGCAGGACGGCTTGCGTGACTGTGCTCGTGTTGTTCGGCGCCATGAATGTTTCCTTCGATACGCCGGCGTTGTTAATAAGGATGTCAAGCTTGCCATAATTCTTGTCAAAGTAATCGTAAGCTTCTTTGTAGTCGGCTGGCTTAGTGATGTCGAAGCGGATAACGTCCACGTCGGCGCCATCTGCGCGCAATTCTTTAGCGACCGCCTGTCCCTTCCCCAGATCGCGGGATCCGATCACAACTTTGATGCCGTCACCTTTCCCCAATTGACGTGCAGTTTCCAGGCCAATGCCCCTGTTTCCACCGGTAATAAAAGCAACCTTCTTTTCCTTAGCCATTTGATTAGGCCCTCCTGCTCAGTGTTCAGATGTTGCAACAGGAAATAGGATTCATACGAATCAGTTCAATGAAAATCAGACGGCTCATCAAAAAAAACCTTTACTCTGCCAATCCACTTACCACTTGCAGGCGTACTAAAAACGCCAGGGAATTGGGCGCCGTGATCGGGCCCATGAAAAACATCCGCAGGATGCGCTCCAGTTCTCCGGAAAATCCCTCCCTAGGAGACTGGATCATGAATCTGTCCAAAGATACCGAAATCGTCATCCCGGCCAGCGACGGCTCATCCGGTATGTCACGTAGATTATTTTTCAAGCGCGCCACAATTGCCGGAGCCACAAGTGCGGTTGCACTCAGCGGCCTCGTCGGTCTGGGCGCTGCTTCCGGCCAGGAAGTCGATGCAGACGCAAGAGATGAACGCTTCGGTCCTCATTCGTTAAAGAAGGGCGACCACGACATTTTGGTTGCTGCCGAAGTTGCCGAGGCACTCGCGGTTACAACCTATTCCAACATCATCAATACCGCGCCGTTTTTCACAAGGCTTGAATCCGACGATCAGGGCTACCTGATGGCTGCTCTGCAGGAAGAGATGTCCCACTACCTGCTGGAGCAGGAGGTCACTGACGAGTTCACCCCATTCACTTCTTTCTTCTATCCGCCCAAGATGTTTGCCGACGCGCAGACGACACTGAACACGCTCGTTACGCTGGAAGATGCATTCATTGCTGCTTATCTGGTGGGCGTGCGCAATTTCAGCACAACGCATCTGCGTGTGACTGCGGCACGCATTATGGGCATCGAGAGCGATCATCGCACGCTGGCACGCGTTATAGGCCCCGGCGTGGCGGCGCAGGACGCCGGCCCAATTGAGATGATCACCGGCGCTCAGGGAGTAGCAGAGAGCGTCGATCCCCCTAACAACAACGGCTATGAAAGAACCTTATGCTGGACCAACATCAATCAGGCACTTGCCGCACTCATGCCTTTCGTCGACAAAACTGCGGCCAAGAAGGCTGGATTTGATACCTCCAAATCGTATCCGTTCGAGCCGTTCAATCCGGTTCTGCCGAATCCCCTGGGCGAATTCATTTCTTTTAAAGGTTGCTAATGATGGCTGGCGGAAGACAGGGCCACGATGCGCGGCGTGGCCTTTGTCGCTTTCTGAATTGGGCTAGCGCGCGTGAGCGTGCTAAAACGTTGTCGTCAAGTATTTCGGAGCCAGCATGCCACCCACACTCGCCAACGGAAAAATCTGCTACATCGAAATACCCGCAACTGACGTCGCACGCTCGGCTGATTTCTACAGCAAGGTCTTTGGCTGGCAAATCCGGCAACGAGGTGATGGCGCCACGGCTTTCGATGACGCAGTAGGCCAAGTGAGTGGCGCATGGGTCACGGGACGTCCGGCCGCCGCGCAGCCAGGTTTTATGATCTACATCTGGGTGGACAGCGTCGCTGCAACCATCGATGCCGTCGTGGCGAATGGCTGCGAGATTGTGCAGCGCATCGGAGCAGACGCGCCCGAGATCACAGCGCGCTTCCGTGATCCCGGAGGCAATGTTGTCGGTCTTTATCAGGAGCCGCCTCAGAGCTAGGGCCAGCTATTCGGCGTGGAGGACGATCTCGAAAAGCAGGAGGCAGATGGTCGTGTAAATCACATCGTAGCCAGCCAGCAACTTGATCCAGAGCCCCGGATCTGACTCGCCCGTAAGGATCGCGCTCGCGCCGAGGACCATCGCCAGCAGCGCTGGAATGAACAGCGGGAAGAGAATCAGCGGCAGCAGCAGTTCGCGGTTGCGTGTGCGAATGGAGAGTGCAGCAAAGAATGTTCCATTCGCTACCAAAGCCCAGGTCCCCAGCGGCAGAACCAGCGCCAGCAGCCAGCCGTTTCCCAGGGCGTGCAGGTTGTAAAAAATGATGAAGACCGGCGCAAGAATCAACTCCACTACCGTTACGAATAGAAAATTTGCCAGCACCTTGCCCAGAAAAAGCGAAGCCGCTGGGGCTGGCGTCATCCGCTGCGCGTCGAGCACCTGATGTCGCAGCTCCCGCGCCCACGCCTGATTCAGCGCCGACACCGACGCGAACATGGTAGCAACGCAGAGTATTCCACCCGCAATCTGTCGCGAAGACTCGCGCGTCGGATCAAAGGCCAGGCTGAAAAGCACCACCACCAGCAATGCAAAGAAGAGCATGGAGTTGATGGCATCCTTCGACCGCCACTCCAGCCGCAGGTCTTTCAACAAATGTGTAACAAAGTAAGGAGCCTTCACGAAGCGTGCTCCTTTGTGAGATCAGCCAGCGTAGCGTGGGATGCGCGGATGTAGTCGACGGGCGAGACAATGATCTGGGTGCCGCGCGTTCCCGCCGAGACGGAGATCACATCGAAAAGCTCAAGCGTCTCGTCGGCGTAGACAGGGAAGTTCTTCTTAGCGCCAAAGACGGTGACACCACCACGAATGTAGCCCGTGAGCGGCTGAATCTCTTTGAGAGAAACCATTTCGGCCTTACGGGTTCCCGCAGCATTCGCGAGCTTCTTGAAGTCGAGCTCGGCATTGCCGGGAACCACGGCAAAGGCGTGCTCCTTGTCGCTGGTAACACAGAGCAGCGTCTTGAAAACCTGCTCTGGCGGAAGCCCAATCTTTTCCGCGACAAGAATAGCGGAGAAGTCTTCGCTATCGAGTTCGTATTCACGCAGCTCATATTGAATACCGAGAGAGTCGAGATAGCGGGCGGCGTTGGTCTTCATGCGTGGATCGCGCTTCTCTGTGGTTTCTCAACGACCGCGCTCAAGCTGCCCGCAACCAACGTAATCAGCGAATCCGCAAGCGGCTCGGCTAGCTCGCGCTGATGCGTCGTCAGCACAATCGTCCGCTGCTCGGCCTTGATTCCGGCCAGCAGATCGAGCATCTGGTGCGCGCTGCCGATGTCCATGTTGGAAAAAGGCTCATCGAGCAGTAGCAGATCCGGCTTCGAAAGCAGAACACGAGCCAGCGCTGCCCGCTGACGCATCCCTTGTGAATACTGCCCCACCGGACGAGTAAGCGCCGGATCGAGGCCAACGGAGCGCAAAGCCTCTTCCGGCACCAGGCATACCTTTGCACGATAAAGATCGCCAAAGTAGCGAAGGTTCTCCACAGCCGTGTATTCGTCGTAGAGCATCGGAGCGTGGCTCATATAGCCAATGCGATCGCGCGCGTCATGTGAAGCGGTTCCCAGCACTTTGACCGTTCCATATGTAGGCCGCAGTAATCCGGCGAGAATGCGTAACAAGGTAGACTTACCGGCGCCGTTTTCTCCAAGAAGCACGTAGCAGCGACCCGCTTCGAGGGTGAGCGAAACCTTGCGCAGCGCGGCAAATGTGCCGTAGAGCTTCGAGACGGTCTCCAGTTGTGCGGTGATCGACATGCGCAAAAATCAGTTTACAGGCTCAGGGCCCATAAGCCTGATTCCCGCGTCACCGAGGTGGAACGACCGATGCCGTGCTTGCGGGTGTGGCCGCCGGAGCCTGACCTGGCGGGGGCGGAGCATACTTCGAGGCACACTTGGCCTGCAACTGCGTCGCGTGGAATACCCCATCACGTCCAAAGGTGCCGATGGCAAGAGCCTGCGAATTGTCTTTGAAGGTATCCGGCGGCGGCTCATCGCCCTTGTAGGAAACGCGAAGCGTGCGGGTGTTTTCAACGAGCACGAAATCGGCGTCGGAGCCCTTGTGCTGGATGGAGCCGGGCTGCACATTTCCAGCAACGCGCAAATGGCGCGTATAAGCCTTGTTACCCATCCCTTGCAGTTCCTGAATCGTGACGTAGTAGCTCTTGTTGGCCTGAACGCCGCTCACTGCAAGGTAGATGATGGCGCCAAGAATGACTACGATAGCGATGCCGATGCGCGTGCCCTGATTGGTGCTCTTCATAGCTGTCACTATTTTACTGCGGATTCAGAAACGATCTACCTTTAAGAGATCAAAGCAGTTTCACGATGTTTATAATCGCTTTTCAGGGTTCTTCTTGCATTCATTCATCATCTAAGTCGGAAATCACTCCTTTCCATCTGCGAGGTATATATGAGCGGCAACGGTAACGGCACTCAAACCAACTCTGATGTGCAGTCGGCACAGGAAATTTTGCAACCTCGTGCGGAATGGATCGCGAACCGCAAGGCTGAAGTCGAGCGCACCGGCGATACGAATGTCTCGCAGATGCATTTTGCGCGACAGGGCCGCATAACCGAAGAAATGGAATATGTGGCGAAGCGTGAGAATGTTTCGGATGAGCTCATCCGCGACGAAATCGCCGCCGGCCGCCTTATCATCCCAGCCAACATCAATCATCCTGAGCTGGAGCCGATGGCAATCGGTGTTGCCTCAAGATGCAAGGTCAACGCAAATATCGGAAACTCGGCTGTGACCTCGAACGTTGACGAAGAGCTGCGCAAGCTGCACATGGCGGTGCAGTTTGGCGCGGACACGGTGATGGACCTCTCGACCGGAGGCAATATTCCGCAGATTCGCGAAGCCATCCTGCGGCACTCGCCTGTGCCCATCGGAACCGTGCCGATCTACGAGGCACTGCAGCGCGTCAAGAGGCTCGAAGACCTCAACATTGATCTTTATCTCGAAGTCATTGAGGAGCAGGCGCAGCAGGGTGTAGACTACTTCACCATCCATGCTGGCGTGCTCATCCAGTATGTCCCCATGGTGGCCAAGCGCATCACCGGAATCGTGAGCCGTGGTGGTGCAATTCTGGCGCAATGGATGACGCATCACCATAAGCAAAATTTTCTCTACGAACACTTCGACCGCATCGTGAAGATAATGGCGAAGTATGACGTCAGCTTCTCGCTCGGCGACGGCCTGCGTCCCGGCTGCGTAGCCGATGCCTCCGACGAAGCGCAGTTCGCGGAGTTGAAAACACTGGGCGAGCTGACCGCCAAAGCCTGGGAGAGCGAGTTGCAGGTGATGATCGAAGGCCCTGGCCACGTGCCGCTCGACAAGATCAAGGAGCAGGTCGACAAGGAAGTGGAATACTGCTTCGGCGCGCCTTTCTACACGCTGGGGCCGCTCGTGACCGACATCGCTCCGGGCTACGACCACATCACTTCGGCCATCGGCGCGGCGATGATCGGCTGGCACGGCGCATCCATGCTCTGCTACGTGACGCCGAAGGAGCACCTCGGCCTGCCTAACGAAAAAGATGTGAAGGACGGCATGATTGCCTACAAGATCGCCGCCCACGCTGCCGACATTGCGCGTCGCCGTCCAGGCGCGCGTGATCGCGACGACGCCATCAGCTACGCGCGCTACACCTTCGACTGGGAAAAGCAATTCGCCCTCTCGCTCGACCCAGAAACTGCGCGTTCGATGCACGACGAGACGTTGCCGGACGACTACTACAAGGAAGCAGCTTTCTGCTCCATGTGCGGCCCGAAATTCTGCTCGATGAACTGGTCCAGCAAAGTCGATGAGTTCAACAAAACCGTACACGGACTGGAGAAAGCCGATTTGAGCAATCTCGTAACGCTGCAGGCGCAGCAGCTGGCAGGGAAGAATTAGAACGCACGCTCTGGAAGCGTTTACATCAAGATGCGGATCGTGTAAGAAGAGTGCATGCGAACTGCCAACTCTTCGAGATCTGCACTTGGCCTTTGCGTCGTTCTTCTCTCAGCGTTTCTCCCTTGTGTTGCGCGGTCGCAGGAGCCGGTAACGGCTCGCACGCCCGCAACACCGCTTGTCCTGCATGATCCGTATTTCAGCGTTTGGTCATTTGATGATGACTTGACCGCCGGTCCAACACGACACTGGACGGGCACGCGTCAGCAGATGGCAGGGCTCGTACGCATTGATGGAAAGACTTTTCGCTTTCTTGGTGATGACCGCGACACGCCCGCGTTGAAACAAGTCTCTCGCGCCATCTGGCCCACGCGCACAATCTACGATTTCGAAGATGCTGGAATTCACCTCACCCTGACCTTTTTCACACCAGCATTGCCGCAGGATCTCGACGTGCTCTCGCACCCTGTGACCTACGTGAGCTGGGATGTACGCTCCATAGACGACCAACCGCACGCAACATCGCTCTACTTTGATGCTTCCGCACAGTTGGCCACGAACACCGACGATGACACGGTCGTTTGGGGCCGCGAACGAGTTGGCGACATGCAGGCACTGCGCATTGGCACGAACGCGCAGCCCGTGCTCGCGAAGTCAGGCGACAACCTGCGTATCGACTGGGGCTGGTTGTACGTGGCTGTTCCGCCACAAGCGGGCACAGAAACAGCAGCCAGCAGCTACGCTGCCCGCGAGCAATTCGCCAAAGACGGAACGCTGCCCACGAGCGACGATCTCGATATGCCGAGCGCTGTGAAGCAGGGGCTGCCGCTGCTGGCCGTGCGCTTCGGTCTCGGCAGCGTAGGAAGCACTCCTGTTTCGCGCCGCGTTCTGCTGGCATACGACGATCGTTTTTCCATCGAATACCTCAATCGCCGCCTGCGCGCTTACTGGCGTCGCAACGGTATGACGACCGCTGAGATGCTGCAGAAGGCCGAGGCCGAGGAATCATCGCTGCGCTCGCGTGCCGAGGCATTTGACAAAGAGCTTGTCGCGGACCTCGAACACGAAGGCGGCGCGCACTATGCACAACTGGCAACGCTCGCCTATCGGCAGACCATCGCCGCTCACAAGCTCGTCGCCGATGTCGATGGCACGCCGATGCTCTTTTCAAAGGAAAACTTCAGCAACGGCTGCATCGACACCGTCGACGTAACCTACCCGTCAGCGCCATTTTTCCTGCTGCTCAATCCAAAGCTGCTGCAGGCGCAACTGGAACCGATGTTCGCCTATGCCAGTCTGGCTCGCTGGCGCTGGCCGTTCGCGCCGCATGATCTCGGCACCTATCCGCTGGCTAACGGACAGGTCTACGGCGGCGGCGAGCGCACCGAAGAAGACCAGATGCCGGTCGAAGAGAGCGGCAACCTCATCATTCTCACTAACGCTCTTGCACATGCGCAAAACTCAGGGGACTTCGCGCAGAAATACTGGCCGGTGCTCACCAA
The DNA here is from genome assembly GCF_014274465.1 of Alloacidobacterium dinghuense. Lineage (NCBI taxonomy): Bacteria > Pseudomonadati > Acidobacteriota > Terriglobia > Terriglobales > Acidobacteriaceae > Alloacidobacterium > Alloacidobacterium dinghuense. The sequence goes on from NZ_CP060394.1 coordinate 1,891,205, forward strand.
GTGGGCCCAATACCTCAAAGAAAAGGGCATGGACCCGGAGAACCAGCTCAGCACCGACGACTTCGCCGGACACCTCCCGCACAACACCAACCTCTCCATCAAGGCCATTGAGGCCCTCGGCAGCTATGCGCAGCTTGCCGACCGCCTTGGGAAAAAGCAGGAGGCATCCGAATACCGCAAGCTCGCCGAGCAGATGGCTGCGAAATGGAAAGATATGGCCGTCGATGGCGATCACTACAAGCTAGCCTTTGACCAATCCGGCAGCTGGAGCCAGAAGTACAACCTGGTGTGGGACCGCGTGCTCGGCTTGCACCTGTTCTCTCCGCAAATCGTCGATCAGGAACTCGCCTTTTACTTGAAGCACCAGAATGCCTTCGGCCTGCCGCTCGACAACCGCAAGACCTACACCAAGCTCGACTGGATTGTCTGGACGGCAACACTGAGCACGAAACAGAACGATTTCATTGCGCTCACTGACCCGCTGTACAAATTCATGACCGAATCGCCGACGCGCGTTCCGCTGAGCGACTGGTTTGAGACAACGGATGGCAAACAGGTGGGTTTCCAGGCGCGGTCTGTGGTCGGCGGCGTTTATATGAAAATGTTGGCCGATCCGCAGATGTGGTCGAAGTGGACAGGGAAGGCAAAATAAACTGCCCCCCCTCCCACTGCTTTGCACGGAGATCGTTTCGGGCTCGTTCAAGCCACGTTCAGTTGCTTCAGCAAAAACGCGTAGTCCATCGCGATTTCCTTCAGATAGTCGTAGCGTCCCGATGCGCCGCCATGTCCGGCTGTCATATTCGTGTGCAGCAGCAGGGAATTGTCGTCCGTTTTGAGAGTGCGCAGCTTCGCCACATACTTGGCTGGCTCCCAATACATGACCTGGCTGTCGTAGAGCGACGTCTTCACCAGCATTGCTGGATACGCCTTCGCCTCAAGGTTGTCATACGGGGAGTAGCTGAGCATGTAGTCGAATGCTGCTTTCTCATTCGGATTACCCCACTCTTCATATTCAGGAACTGTCAGCGGTAGCGAGGCATCGAGCATGGTGTTCATCACGTCGACAAAGGGAACATGCGAAATCACGGCGCGGAAGAGATCGGGACGAATGTTGGCGACGGCGCCCATCAGCAATCCGCCAGCGCTGCCGCCTTCCATGGCAACCCGTCCGGGTTCACCGTAGCCGTTTGCGAGCAGGTATTCGGCCGCGGCGATGAAGTCGGTGAAGGTATTGCGCTTCTGCATCAGCCGTCCGGCATCGTGCCACGGCTTGCCCAGATCGCCTCCGCCGCGAATATGCGCGTAGGCCATCACAAAGCCGCGGTCGAGCAGGCTAAGGCGGTTGCCGTTAAATCCAATTGGCAGCGAATATCCGTACGAGCCGTAGCCGTAGACGTAGAGCGGATTCTTGCCGCGCTCAAATTTGTCTTTCCGGTAAACCAGCGAAACTGGAACGGTGACGCCATCAGCAGCCGAGGCAAAGACGCGCTCCGAAGCGTACAGCGTGCGATCGAAGCCGCCGGGAATTTCAAGCTGCTTGAGCAGCTTCGATTCGCCGGTCGTGACGTCGTATTCGTACACCGAACTCGGCGTAACCAGGGACTGGTAGGCGTAGCGGTACGTCGTGGTGTCGAAGATGCGATTCTGATGCGGATGCGCGCTGTAGACCGGCTCGGGAAAAGCAATCTCCACCGAGTTCGGCGTTTCCGTGCCATCTCCGGAAAAGCGCAGCACACGCAAGTGTTGCAGGCCGTCGCGGCGTTCACAGGCAACGTAGAATCCTTTGAATAGATCAACTTCCTCAAGCATTACATCGGCTCTGTGGGGAAGCATTTCTGTCCAGTTCACGATCTCCGGGCTATCCACCGGAACAGTCACCAGCCGGAAATTGCGGCCTGTGTCGTTTACGCGAATGAAGAACAGCCCGTTGCGGTGGTCGAGGTAGTACTCAATGTTGTCACGGCGTGGAGCTACCAGGCGAAACGCGGCCTCTGGCGTATCCGCTGGCAGGAACTGCGCCTCGCTCGTTGTGTGGCTTCCGGCCTCAAGCACGATGTATTTGTCATCGCGCGTGCGTCCAGCACCGATGTTGAAGCGCTCGTCCGTTTCTTCGTAAACGAGCACATCCTGCGCGTGCGAAGTGCTGAGCGTGTGACGAAAAAGCTGATACTGCCGTTTCTGCTCCTCATCCTCGACGGTATAGAAGAGCGTCTTGTTATCTGTGGCCCAGACGATGGAACCGACGCGCTCGACGCGCTCGGAGAGAAGCTCACCTGTGCGGAGATCCTTGACCTGCAGCGTGTACTGCCGGAAGCCCTTGTTGTCGACCGAATAGGCGAGCAGGTTGCCGTCATCGGAGACGGCTGTCGCGCCGACCGCCATGAAGCTCTCACCCTCGGCGAGCTTGTTCACATCCAGAATCACCGCTTCTGGAGCATCCAGGGAGCCCGGCTTACGGCAAAAGATTGGATACTGCAGCCCTTCTTCGGTGCGCGTGTAGTACCAGTAGTCGCCATCGCGAAAGGGAACCGAGACGTCGGTCTCCTTGATGTGGCTCAACATCTCGCGATAGAGCTTCTCCTGCAGCTCCGTCGTCGGCTCAAGAACCGCAGTAGTGTAATCGTTCTCTGCCTTGAGATAGGCGAGCGTATCGGGGCTCTCTTTATCGCGGAGCCACGCGTAGTTGTCAACCAGCGTGTGGCCGTGCAGCGCGGTTTCGGTGTGTTGGGGCTTTGCCACGGGAGGAGTGAGGCGTGTCGCAGTCGTCATAGCTTACTTAGAATATCGTCCAGCCTCATCGATGCCAAAACTGCGGCTTCAGGGCAACCCCAATCAGGTCAGATACAATGGGCAACGCGCCTTGATTATGTCCGACACTCCCCAGCCCTCGCCCGCGGTAGAAGTCGCATTCTCGCTGCGTATTGGCGAGGGGACGCTCAACGCCAAGCTCGACGTTCCGGCAGGCAAGACCACACTGACCGAGCTGCTCCCTATTCTGCAGAACTTCGACAGCAGCATAATCGATCACGTTGTGAGCGAGGCCACGGGGGCAGGACATCCCGTCTCCTGCCGTGCCGGATGCGGTGCATGCTGCCGCCAGATGGTCCCGCTCAGCATCTTCGAGGCGGAGTTTCTCAGTAAATGGTTCAGCACTCTACCAGTGGAGCGCCAGGCTGAGCTTGAAGAACGTTTCCGCCGCGCGCTCATCCGTCTCAAAGAGGCCGGTGTGCTCGACAAGATCATGGACCCGAACTGGGGCACCGATGAAAAGTCTTTCGTGCAGATGGCGGTCGATTATTTTCACGCGGGTGTTCCATGTCCGTTTCTTGAGGACGAGAGTTGCAGCATCCACCCGATCCGTCCGCTCATCTGTCGCGAATATCTCGTCACCTCCCCGGCAGAACTCTGTCAGGACCCTTCGGTTCATCAGATCAGCGCAATTCACCTGCCGATCATGCTGTCGCAGGCACTGTACAAAATGGGCCAGGAATTAACGCGCGATCCGCGCGGATGGATGCCGCTGATTTTTCTGCTTGCCTGGGGCAAGCGCGGCGTAAAGCCAGGCGATTACTTTTCGGGAACCGGTCAGGAAGTGCTGCGCATGTTTATGGAGCACCTCACAAATGAACCACCAGCAGCGGGTGCAACTCTGATGCAGCCGCGATAAGTCAGGCTAGTTTTTTTCAAGAAGCATCAACGCCGCGAGCGCGGCTGTTTTCTCATCCTTTGTCCATGGTGGTCCAATCGAACGCCCTAGAGCCGAAAGGCGGCTCATCGTCTCTGTATCCAAGTCGCGCTCACGAAATCCAGTGACCGGAACACACAGCTTCTCAAAAGCTTCACGAAAAATCCGACGGAAAAATTCACCCTCCGCCGTGTGAATGAGAGCATGCGAAGCCAGAATGTCAGGAAGAGGCGGTAAAGCGCGTCCAGAAGCAAGCAACAGCGCGCAGCCTGCAAGGTTACAGCCACGTCCGCGCAGATCACTCAGGAACGCATCGAGAATCGCAAGCGCCAACCGATTCGAAGCCGCTGCGCAATCTGAGATGTGCTTTTCCGCCGCCGCAATCGCCATGCTTTCCGCAAAGTGATACGGCTGCTTTGCTCCAGGCTTCGTGGGATCGATGACGACGATGTGCTTGCGGTCAACGATCTGCGGCGCAGAAGTGTCGCCAGAAACAGCCACCAGCGCGCCCCAGCCGGAGTGCACGCGAACGCCGATGGCCGCGGCCTTCATGCTATGGAGTCTTTACCGTGTCGCCTGTCTGCGGCTTGCCCGATCCGCTGAAGGTACCAACCGCCGAACTCGCGTCGACGCTGGTAATCGTCAGCTGCCCCACTGCGTTTTCAATCGACCGCAGCGGCTTGCCGGTTGCCGGGTCTTTCACCACGCGCACCACACGCGAAACCGCGAGTTTGTCGCCAACCTTCAGACCAGCGGAGGTACCGACGTTGACAATCACGCTGTCCGGAGCCGACGCATCCGCGATCAGGCCGTTGACCGAAACCGTGGGCGCGACAATCGTGGGCAGCTTCGCGCTGTCTGCATTCAGATTCGTTGCCAGATCCGTGACCGCCTTCGTCGTGGCCTCGCCGATAATCGTCTGGGCAAAGTTGCTGCTGCCCATTCCTGCACCGCCGCCGCCAAAGCCGCCAGTGCCGGCGCCGCCGCCGCTCAGCATCGCGCCCGAGCGCGCCGATTCGCCCTTGCCGCTGGCCGAGGCGAGAATCTCGCCCGTATTGACGTCAATCATGCGAGCGGTGATCGCAACTTCAGCCTTCGACTTCGACGTTCCGACGCCGCCCAGCCCATAGCCGCTGCCCCACTTGCCCAGCATGCCGCCGATGTTCTTGTTCTGGTCGTCGCGCCCGAACTGCGTAATGTCGCCGGTGATCACCGCGTCCACGCCCAGAACGTGCCCAATCTTCGCCGCTGTCGCCGAATCCGCACGATTGCTGTTCGAAAAATTCTGCTCATTCAGAATCTTGTCGATCTGGTTGCGCTCGATCACGCGATAGGTCCCGTCGTTTACCAGTTCGTTGATCAGCATGTCCGAGATTCCCTTGCCGATATCGACATTCGTGCCGAAGATCGCCTGCGACGCCGACATCACCGTGGCATAGTTGAAATCGAGCACCGCTACTTTGTGCTTGACCGGTTGCTGCGCGACAACCGTCGAGCCCATTACCAGAAATGTGAAGAGAGCCGAAACTACGGTACGCATGGATACTGTCTCCTATTTGATGTTCAAGAATTTTTCCAAAGTCGAAACTTCCTTGTCGGCGCGATCCATATAGTCATTCGCTGCCTGAAGGTCGTTTTGCCCGAGTGCGCGATTCGCCTCGCTCATCGAGCTGTTCATTCTGTTGAGGGAACCGAGGATGTCGCCGCGTATATCGAATCCCTGCGCCTGCTGCTGGCTGCGAAGCTGCTGCACGCCGCTGCGAGCCGCGTCTGCCCGCGCTTCAAGATTTGCATAGCGATCATGCGCGTCGCGAACCTCCTGCGCTGAAGGCCCTGTGGGCGGAGCGGGAACAGCCGGCGCTGTCGCGGCAGGCTGCGTGCTCGCGATGGGCGTCTGGTGAGGTTTCGCGGCTGTTACTACCGGATGCGCGGGCGATGTAACGGCCGGACTCGCACTCGTACTCGTAGGAGTGCTGGGCTGCGGCGTTGCCGTGTTCAGCGGATTCGGCTGCTGTGCCGTATCCACTGCTGGAGTTGTTGGCTGCGCGGTGCTGGTGTCAGGAGGAGGGTTTGCAGTCTGCGTATCCGTTACGGCTGCAGCTTTTGGGCTGGCGTTCGTCTTAAACAGATGCGGGAGCAACGTAGCCGCCGCGACCAGAGCCAGAATCGCCGCCACGGCTCCGAGTCCGATCCACAACCCACGATGACTTTTAGCGCTGGAGTTCGCACCTAGCCCAGCCGGAGCGCTCATGGAAACGGGCGCGAATCCCTGTTGCTGCTCCACAGGTTGCGCTGGTTGTTGGCCGGCGGCAGCCTTCCCCTGCACACTCTTAATCGCATCGCGGAACTCATCAGCGGTGCGAAAGCGCCCATCGGGATTCTTGACCATAGCCCGCAGCACAATGTTGTTCAGCTCCGGAGAGAGCGCTGGATTAATCTCCACCGGAGGCTTCGGCGCTTCATTGAGCTGCGCATTCAATACGCTGTATGAGGTATCCGCTTGGAACGGCTTCCGTCCGGTGAGCATTTCGTATAACGTCACGCCAAACGAGTAAAGATCCGAGCGCTGGTCTACCGTGCCACCGCGCACCTGCTCCGGAGACATGTAGTAGACCGACCCCATCGTCGTTCCCGGCCTGGTCAGCTGCATGTCATTCGCCGACTTGGCAATGCCGAAGTCGGTCAGCTTGACCAGCCCGTGCGACGTGATCATGATATTCGCGGGCTTGATGTCGCGGTGTGTCACCCCGCGTCCATGCGCGTAGCTCAGCGCCGAGAGTACCTGTGTCGAAAAATCCAGCGCACGATCCGGAGGAATGCGCGTCTGGCTCGCCAGTGCTTCCAGCGTGGCGCCTTCGACGAACTCCATGATCATCACCAGCTGATTCTGGAACTGAAACGCCGTGCGCAGCTGTGCGATATTCGGATGCTCCAGGCCCGCCAGCGTCCGGATCTCGCTCATGAAGCGCGCGGCAAGCTCCGGCTCCGACGCATAGTCGGGCAGCAGGATTTTCATCGCTTCTTCGCGATTGGAGATGATGTTTCGGACCTTGTAGACGCGGCCCATGCCGCCCGAACCCAGCAGCGCCAGAACTTCATAGTCACCGACGCGCTGGCCAACCTCAAGTGCCATATTATGGGCCTCTGCGGGGGGTAAGTTGTGCCGGGGGAGTGAGGGGGCCAAACTGCCTGAACGCCCCGAGTGTACCCCATTTCCGGTGCATAAGCCCGAAAAAAGTCGCACTCCGCGACCATTTCGCAGCTCGCGTATCAAGCGTCCCGGACCGGCTATTTTGCTGCTCCGGAAAATGGTGCAGGCCGGGCTTTGATCGTTGCAGGGTAGAAGGTTATGAAGCGATTTCGAGTCGCGGGCAAAATTCCGGATGGGATGAGGCAGGCCGCAAGGGGTATAATCGGCCCCGCAGAACGACCGAGGTTGGCTGCAATGAAATCATCATGGCAAACAGAGATCGGACATCTCGCGTGCTGCTGGTGTGAATCGGGTCCGAGCGCGCAGTATAGCCTGCGTTGGATGCAGGAGACCTCAGATATCAAGAGCGGCCACCTTCCGCCTATTCCGGATTTTGCCAGCCACAGTCCATTCGGCGGAGCGTCATGGTTCCAGCCTCACATAGTTGACGAAAATTCCAAATAGCTCTCTCGATTCGAACCAAACCACTATCCTTGTCTTGTAATCTTTACAGACACTCACGCATCTGGCAGTCTTATCCAGCAGCCGGCTTGTAAATCCGATTGCAATCGGCGAGACAATTTGCATTGGGAACAAGTCTCTCAACAAGATGGAAAGCCAAACCGGATTGAAGCTCGAAGTCGCGGGATTGACCGACGTTGGCTGCAAACGCACCAACAACGAAGACAGTTTGGGCTACGACCTCGCCTCGCAAGTCTTTGTTGTTTGCGATGGCATGGGAGGAATGGCCGCCGGAGAAGTTGCCAGCAGCACCGCCGTCCACAAGCTGATTCAATCCTTCGGCGAGATGGCCACCTCGCCGGTAGCCGAATCCTTAACCATCGAAGAACGCCTCTATTACGCCATCGCCGCCGCGAATCAGGAAGTCTGCGCTCTCGCGCGCGCCAACCATGACCTGCGCGGCATGGGCACAACGCTGGTAGCTGCTTGCTTGGATGGCCGCAAGATCGTCATCGGCAACGTAGGCGACAGCCGCGCCTATTTCCTGCGCGACGGAGGCTGCGTGCAGATCACCCTCGACCACTCCTACCTCGCCGAACAGATCCGCAATGGCGTCATGACTGAAGACGACGCCGAAGCCTCGCCGCTGCAGTCGCTCATCACCCGCGCTATCGGAACCACCGATTCCGTCGAACCGGACCTCTTCAGCGCGGAACTGGAAGCGGGCGACATCGTTCTGCTCACCACCGATGGCCTCACCCGCTACGCCGACGCCAACGCCATAGCCCGGCTGATTTTCGGGCAGGCCAACCTGCAGCAGGCGTGTCAGGCGCTGATTGACGCCGCTAAAGTACAGGGAGCGGTAGACAACGTGACCTGCGTATTGCTGCACTTTTCCGAAGGAGATTCAGGCGCGTATTCCATTTGAAATATGGAGCCGCGAAGGGCGGGTGCCCCATGTCTCGATTTTGAGACATGGGATTTACTTTAGCAGCGCGAAAGCGATTGAAGCCGGTAATTCACCGATACCTGATCAGCCATCACCGTGAGAACCAACCAATTGGTCGACGTAGCAAGCGGAATCTGCCCGATGAGCAAGTCGATCGCCGCAAAGATCCAGAGCGTGCCCGATTTATAGATACGGAATCTCATTGCTTTCCTATTCTTTGATTCTTCCGGCTGATCCGGGGTTGATTGCTGGAGATTCCATATTTTCCGCCATGCCTCTCCAGAGGCTCTGGCGTCAAGAAAAAATCGGCGGCGCTCATGGCTTACTCCTTCATCCGATACCACGATGATGGCCGGTAAACGATTTGCAAACAACACTAGAAGGAGCGTTTTTCAACTCACAGAATCTTGTGACTTTGCGATACCGCTTTCGAGGAAGCGTAAGAGACTACGACGTGGATACTGGACGGCTGCCACGAAGCATCTACCGCAAAGTTGACTCCACCTGTATGGCCAGCCTCTTCGAGGAAATTCTCAAGTGGTATGGAGCCATAGGGCCCTCGATTTGATCTAAGCTTCGTTCCAGAATGGGAAGATAGACAGTGAAATAATCGTTGTTCGAACAACTACTGGCGTGAAATTATGCCTAAATTTGCTATCCTGAAAATAGGAGCAAAGAAGCCCGCTGATCTTGGCGGGCTTTTTCAATTGCTCCGCTCCAGCGGTGGTAACGGTAATGCCGCCAAGTATTTTTATTTGGACGAATTTACGAAAATATAGGGGGGCCTAACCCAGACCTTCCTCAACCTGAGCGGCCAGCCTCTTGGGCGCAACCTGAAGATAACTGGCAGTGATCAGGTCGCGAACCTCGTTCCAGTCGATCTTCCCGCGGTCAAGCCGAAGCCCAACCCAGCCCCGCGGACCGACATAAGCCGGCAGATAAAACTTCTGGGGATGGGCAGCGATTAGCGCGCTGTTTTCTCCCGGCAGAGCCTTCGCGCAGACCGAAACGATACCGTCGCCGTGATGGTCGTTCAGAAAGTACGCGAAGTTCTTCTTCCGTACGGTGAAAGCCGCGTGCTGCCCCTGATCGCACCGCACGGCTTCAGGCAGAGCCAGGCAGATCTCCGTAAGTTGGGACAGACGCGGATCTTGACCGTACTTCATCGGAAGTACCTGTATTTGGAAGAATTTACAAAAACACAAGGGGGACTAACGCCCAACCTCCGACACGCAGCGCATCGCGAGCCCGCCCGGCATGAGCAGTCCGGCGTTCGGTCCGGAAAGCTCGATCCGCACAACCAGCGGGGTGTTGTCGACCACAATCGGCGTATTCGCAATCTCCAGCGGATATGCCAGCCGCACCGGATTGCCCGGCTGCTCGACCTTGCCCTTGTCGATCAGGTGGAAAAGCGCCCACGTGCCGTTGAACTGTAAAGGCAAACTATTCGACCCGTAGTTCGCCACCAGCTGTGCCATCTGCGCCGACTGTGCCGACCAAGTCAGCTGCTTTGAAATGTTGGCCCCCGAGAGCCGCTGCGCATCGACGGCCAGCGTGACGCTCTGAATGCCTTTCGAAGGCAGGATGTTCGCCGTGAAGTTCAGCGCGGGGGAAGTCGAACCCGCGGGATAGAGCGCCGACGACAATGCCGTCGCCTGGTTGAAAAAGTGCAGGAACGCCGGATTCAGCTTGATGGGAGCGTTCGGCGCGGGAACGTATGTCGAGCCCTGCTGCTGCAGCATCGGCTTCAGCGTCGCATCGTAGAACTGCCAGAGCGACCCCGTCCCCGGCTGGAAGACGGCGCCAACTTCGGCCGTGCTCGCCTCGACTGTTGAGTTTGGCGCAAAGGGGAACTTCGCCATCAGCGCCGAGAAGCCGCCGCAGAAGCTCTTGCCGCCGCCGTTCGCCTGCTCGGGCCGCGCGCCGCGCACTGCATCTTCAACGGAGTTGATGGGAGCCTGCATCAACGCAATCACCGTCTGCTCCACGTGCGCCTGCGGATCAATATTGAACGCCTGCGACGCCTGGCTGACCGCGCCATGAGCGCTGACGGCAGCGCCGATAATCGGCTGCGCAGCGTTGGGATCGGTAGGATTCGGGCTCTGCGCTACTTGGGAAACCGCGCCCTGCAACCCGACCAGCGCATTGATGTACCCGCTGTTGCTGGGAAATACGAGATGTTCCGTGCAGTCGGCAGGAACAAGCGCCTGCGTCGGCTGAAACGCCTTTTGAATGTCCGGGTTGGAGACCGCCGTGTTGTGCGAAGCGGTGCAGACCAGGGCCAGCAGCGGGGAATTGGGATTCGAAAGAATCTGCAGCTTTTGTCCCGCATCCGGAAGCCCGCGATAGCGCACGACAGAGGCCTGCTTCAAGTAGGTTCGCCACTCGCTGAGGTAATCAGCCAGATATCGGCCAGCAAGCTCCTGTGTGAGGTTGGCGCGGTCGAGCGACGGAGGAGCCTGATCGCCCAGCACCCACGCCTCGCCGCTAAAGTAGCGGTCCGGATGCAGAATTGCATCCTGCATGAACGCAAAGCCGTTACGTGAAAACGCTCCTGGAACGACGTGCGACTCGACAACAACGACAGAAGAGCCGGGATAGATCCGGTTGAAATCAATCGAAGGATTGGCCTTGTTCGCCGCAGCAAGCATGTTCTGGTAAATGCGGTCGTACCCGCCAAAGCTGCCGAGGTACGTGCGCGCATGCGTGACCACTGGCATTGCCGGCGCGATGGAATACGGGTTCCCACGCTTTAGTTCATTGGCATAGAAATCGAACTGCTGTTGCGCCAGTTGCTTCTGCTGCTCGGTTTCAGGAGTGCGGCCGTTGAGCCAATACTGCATCATCACCGGAGTAAGAAATTCCGCTGTGCTCTTATCCGCATTCGAGGTGGTGATGAGATACGCGCGCAGCGGATTGTAAGCCGCCGAGTAATCGGCTCCCGCCTGCGGTGTAGCTGGAAGTCCGCCCAACATGGTGACGATGTTGACCTGCGTATTGGTCAGCAGGAGCCGCTGGAAACGATCGAAGTAAATCCGTCGTGCTGCTTCGAGCAGGCTGTCGCCGTGATACAGCCCCCAGCGATACATCAGTGGCGGCCCGTTCTGCTGATAGCCCTCAAGCTGGAGAACAGCCGAACGAAGCTGGTCGAGCGACGAAAGATCCTGCGTTGAAGCCAGCATGGTTGCAGGCACAGTCCTCGGCGGGAGCGCTTCGGCGGCGGACGAAATCTGCTTTTCCAGGTGGGAGTTGTTGCCGTAGGAAATGACCAGGCAAAGCAGGTAGATCAGCAGCAGGGCGGAAACCGTCCCGAAGACGATGCGACGGAACGTATGTGTGCGCCCACTGTTGCTGGTGCTTGAAAGCGCGCTTCGATCCTGCAGGATGACAACGGGGAAGAGCTTCGGCAGGAAGGCCCACTGGGCGATCTTCTGCGATACCACCTGCGGAGCCGGAGCTGCTTGCGCAGCTTGCATCTGCTGGACAGAGAATATGCGCGTGGCACTTGCGTCTGCCGGTGCCGTCTGCCGCACCGCGGCCGGAGCGCTGACCATCTGCTCGACGATGTGCGCGCGCACGCCGGTGAAATAGAAGCCGCGCAGATACGGATTCGCATTCAGATGACTGGGCCTCGCCAACTCCACCAGGTAGGACGAGAGATTGTTTCGCAGCTTGCGCAGCTCGCGCGGAAATTCGTAAACCGGATCGACGTTGCGCTGATCGTTCTCCCGCGAAAGCATCTCGAGGCGATATTCACCTAGCGAGAAGACCAGCTGGTCGACCGCATTTGTAACTTCGCGAGTTGCTTGTTCCGCATAAAGGCCGCTCGATACGCCACTGCGCGCCGTCGGAATGCCAAGCGCCTGCGAAGCTTCTTCGTTCGAGAGATTGCGGACGTACTCCGTGAATCCGGGAACACGATCGAGCTTGGTGAGGATGACGTAGACCGGAACCTCGGTCCCGAGTTGTTGCGCCAGATCGCGCAGCATCTGATTGTTCTGGCGGGCCGATGCAGCTACGGCCTCGGTTGCAGAGGCACCAAGAAACTGCTCGCAACTCATGCAGACGACAGCCGCGCGAATTGGAGCCTGCGACCCCATCGCTGCGCGATAGGCCTTGGGGCGCGTCCTGCGAATCAGCTTCGACCACAGCGCGGGGCTTCTGCGAACCGCATCACCGGCTTCCACGATGACGCACTGCTGCGTGTACCAAAGATTCGCAACCGGTGTAGCTACAATATCCTGATCTCGATACATCTGTCCGCCCAGCAACTCGGGGTCCAGGCCGGACTTCATCACCGTCGTCGTCTTAGCGGAATTCGCCTCGCCCAACATGTAAAGCAGCGGCAGGGAATCGAGCGTTTTCGCGCCAGTCCGCTGCGCAGAAGCAAGCTTTTTCTCCGCGTCGCGCAAGAGCGTATCGAGTTCCGTATTACCCTGAACATTCTTTGTTGAGCCTTCACGCTTCTTCTTGCGGAAGTGCAACACGAGGATGGTCGTGGCTGCGGCGACACCAAGGAGAACCAACAGCACGCGCAGGATCACCAGTGCTGTGCCCTCTACATGGAGCACCGGACCAGCCATCCAGGCAAGCACAAGCGAGAGCAGAAAAATAACGATCGAGATGACAATCGAAACCACAACAGACTCCTAACGAGCGCTCACAGGGCTGTTCTGGCCCTGGCTCTGAACTTGGGAGACACCGGAACCAAGAAGAATTTCAAAACCGCCAAAGGCAATCACCGTCAGGCCCGCCAGCACGCAGGCGGTAATCAACAATCCACGGCTCCACGCATCTTTCGCGCGCGTGGGTTTCACTTCAGGCGCAGGCATTGGCGGAATCAGATATGCCTGACCGCGAATGCGCTGGATCTTCTCGCGCGCTTGACGAAGCAACTGGTGAAGCTCGCCGCTGTCGCCGAAGGCATAGCGCCCGCGATAGCCCATCTGGAGGCACAGGCAGTGCAATTCGAGAGCGTCGGCCACTTCAGCCGAGTCCGGCTGTGTGAGCAGCTTGCGAAGGTTAACGAAGAAGGTCTCTCCGGCAAGATGACCGCCGAACAGCTCTTCCTGCAAAGGCCGCCGGGCCCAGTCTGCAAAGTTGGGGCTTTGCAGATTAAGGACGCTCTCGTCGAGATACGCGACGGCGGCGAAGACGCCCATCTGCACCGTTTCGCTCGTGTAGCCAAGCGACTTCGCATCCTGCATCGCAGTCTGCAGAGAGCGCCGCATCTGCGCGCGGAAGCTCTCCGAGTCCTGTACCTGCTGGCGCTGAAAACGGACACGAAGAATCGCCGTAAGAACTTCCTGAAACGAAAACGCCAGGCTGTTAACGCGGGCTGTACTCATCAGGACGCCTCCACAATCACGGTAAGGTCAAATTCCGGGTCCGAAAGATCACCCGGAATATACACGCCAACCTTGCGGGTTTGAAGAATGTGCTCCCAACACGGCCCCGCGGTTTCAACAACGAAATATTGCATGTCCGCCTCCGCGCGAATCGCCGTAGGAGGCACGGGCAAGTGCGTGAGCGTCATTCCCGGCAAAGCTCGCTTCACCAACTCCGGCACAAATCGCGCCGAGCAGACCTTGACCAGCCGCGGCACCATATTCAACAGCGCCGACTCGCCCAGGCTCGAACGCACGCCGAGCACCCAGCGGGCACGGCGCAGACAGCGTTCGTCCACAACATCCGCCTCCTGAATGTAAGGCTCTGTCGGATCGAACTTCAGAGTTACAGTATTTGACGGGACGACAATCTCAAGATGCCGTTTGATGTGCGCATCGAGTGCCTGGAATCCCGGCCCGGGATCGCGATGATCGTACGAGGGAAGCGTGCGTGGATCGGAATCGACGGCAAAGGTGCAGAGCGCTCCCGCAAGACGTGACAGCTCGACAAACAATTCCTCCGGATGCGCATGCTTGGTGGCGCTGAGGTGCTGCAAGGGCGGAATCGCGTTGTGTAGCGCATGCAGAAACCAGTAATTGGCAACATCGAGGGCGGAAGTCCCGGCCTCGAAGCGTCCGTGGCGGCGAGCGCTGCGGGCAATCGTCGCGCTCTTCTCACCGATCGTTTCAATCAGCCGCTTGAAGAGCAGCATCAACGGTTCGCTGGCGCTGGCTCGCAGGCATGTGGGAATGAATTCTTCATCGTAGATCAAGTGACCGCGGCCATCACGTAGCACGCGCGCAATCGGAATCGATTGCATCTCGGGAGTGAGTTCCGCTTCGGTAAGGACACGAATATTTTTCCGCCCCAGCTCGATCTCGCGCTCATCGATGCCGTTCGTCTCGTCGCGTAGAACGCGTTGCATGCGAGCGTAGCGGGTGCCGCTGGCAACGTCCTTCAGATCGCAGTCGAAGCCATTGTCCTTACGCGTGGGAACAGCGAGATACAGCGGCAGCGCCGCATCGGTCGACGGAAAAACCTCGGCGAGATTGCGTGCTGCCGGTGGTGGATCGGAATTCGGCAGCTCGAAGGTCAACCCATCTGGAAAAACGCCGGAAGCATGCAGGACGACAGCACTGCCGTTTCGAATGGCCTTCTGATCCAGCTCAAAATGGAGAAATCCCCAAGGCTCGTGCCACAAGCTGGCAACGAGAAACGCGATCGAGTCTTCAAAGTACCGGCTCTGGGTCTGAAAATGGTGCGGTCCCAGATACATGCCTTCGGACCAGACCACACGCGACAAAAATTTCATAAATATTGAACCATTAGGCGAATCGGCGAAACGTTGTTGGTGAATGGCGCACAACCATACAGGCCGTGAAGAACGACACTTCACAGCATAGTGAATGCATCGCGCTTTTAGTTTCTGCTGCTTGAATTTATTGCGGCCAATTCGTGTGTGCATCCTAGGGTGTCAAGGCTTTACTGTCAAGATTTTGCGATGTAAGCTTGGACTCCAGAATCAACAGTCAATTTCGAAGTCACGGGTTGCATAACATGGACTCATCCAAGTCACCATTTGACAGCTCTCATTCCTCTGGTCCGGGTGAGTCGGCAGCAAACGAGCCCGCGAGCGCGACCGGAATGTTCGGCGCGGTTGCGCCTAAGTCTGATGGCCCATCTGCTGAACAGGACGATCTGCTGAAATCGCTGCTGCGCTCGGAAGCAGCACCCGCGAAGAGCAACCCTACTGCACCTCCGCCGCAACCGTTTGCTCCACCATCCAGCCCGCCAACAGCAGGCGGCGCGGGAAGCTTCACGCAACTGTTTCAGTCGCTCGCGCCTGCTGGAGCGCAGCCTCTCAAAACCGAGAGCCAGCCCACGGCTCCCATAGCATCACCGCTTCCCCCTGCGCCGCAAAAACCTCCCAAGGATCTCACCAGCGTCTTTACTCCGGTTTCGATCAACAAGCCTTTGGCCCCCGCAGCTTCGTCAGCATCTCCCACACCTTTCGCTCCGCCGCAAACGCCCGGAGAATTCACGCAGCTTTTACAAACTCTGAGCAACTCGCCTGCAAAAGAACAAGTAGCCGCTCCAGCGCCAATACCAGCAACCCAAATGAAGCCGTCTCAGCAGCCCGGAGTCTTCACCCAGGTGTTTAAGACAGCTCCGGCTCAACCGGCACCCGCCGAAGCCGGATTCGCCCCGGTTCCAATTCCTGAAGAGACTGCGTCTGCTCCCGCGCAACCGAGCGCGCCGGTACCGACCACCGAACAGACTGCCGCACCCGGAGCATTCACGCAGATGTTCCAATCACTCTCTCCGTCACAACGCGTAGCTGAAACCGCGCCAATGCCGACGCAGCCTATCGCGCCTCAGCAGCCCACACCCGCTGGCGGCTTCACCCAGATGTTTCAATCGTTCGCGGGATCGAAGGAGCAAGCGCCAACTCCAGCTCCGGCGCAACCGCGGCCTGCCGCAACATTCGAAGCACCAGCCGCGCCGCCGCAATCTGGCCCCGGCGCGTTTACGCAGATGTTCTCGCATGCGGGCGCTCAAAATACGCCGCAGGAAGATCCGCTTGCGTCCTTGAAGCAGCAACAGACTCCGCCGAGCAACTTCTCGTTTTCGACGCCCGCACCCTCGGCGAGTTCGTTCGGAAGCCCAGCCAGCCCAACTGCTGCACCAGCGCAGGGAGGCTTCACCCAGCTCTTTCAGGCTCTGGGAAAAGAAAACACGGCTCCGGCGAAAGAGCCGCCGCCGTTTATGCCGTCTCCTTCACCTGCAGCCGCCCCGAGCATTCCCGCAGCCGGTGGTTTCACTCAGCTGCTGCAGACTCTGAACGCCGGAAACGCAGCTCCGCCCGCGCAGGCAGCACCGCAGCCCCTAGCTCCCAGTACTCCGCAGCCGATGCCGCAAAGCGGCCCCGGTGAATTCACCAGAATTATTTCCGGTTCGATGTTGCGCGAGTCGCAAGGACAGAACGTGGCTCCCGGCAGTCCGCCCGTCATGCCGCCACCGGCGCAGGCCGCTGGTGGCCAGCCCGGTTTTCAGATGCCGCAGCCTCCGCCATTTGCGAAGATGCCCCCTGCCGCCCCACCACCGGTGCCACAGATGCACGCCGGTGGAGCAGGCGCCGCGCACCCAGCGCCACACTTTCAGCCGCCCGCTTTTCAGTTTCCTCCGGCTCCAGCACCTGCGCCCGCACCACCAGCTCCGCCAAGCAAGCTGCAGCAGTATCTGCCGCTGATCCTGATCGTGAACGTCTTCGTTTTGATCGTGGTGATCCTGATTCTGTTCTTCGCGCTGCGTCACCACTAATCAGGATTGGCAAAGAGAATAATCAGCTCCATATCCGGGTTCGGGATTTCTCCCGGCACATAGACGCCGAAGTTGCGCGCGCGCAGCACAGCATCCCACACCGGGCCGCTGCGATCCACGCTGAAGTACTGATAGCGCAGTTTCACCGGAATCGCTCGCGGAGGCACAGGCACGTGCGTCAGCGGTAATCCAGGAAGCGCCTGGCGAATCAGTTGCTCGATATGCGTCGCCGAACATGCCTTGGCGAGACTGGGTATGCGGCTGATAAGGTCGGCTTCCCGCATGTCGGCCGAGACAGCAATATAGAAGCGCGAATTCTCAAAGTATTGGTCTTTGTCGATGGCGGTGGCGTAAATCGAATCGCGCAGCTGCTTCAACGGGAGCGCCACAAAGTTGCTTGGCACCACTGTCTCAAGCAGTTCGGCAATGATGGCATCGAGCGCGATGAAGCATTTCCCCTGGTCTTCATGTTCGTATTTCGGCAAATCACGGGGCTCGATCTTCTGCGAAAACGTGGTCAGCGCGCCCGCAAGCGAAAGCATCTGCGTATAGAGCGATTCCGGATGAACGTGGCTCGCTTCGAGCAGATGCCGCAGCACTGGAAGGTGAGCGTTCATGGTGTAGAGCAGCCAGAAATTGGCGACGTCTGACGCGCTGAAGTCGGCAAGCGATTGATTGCGCTGACGGCGTGAACCGGCAAGCTGGCTGCTGCGCGCGACCAGCACTTCAATCAGGCCACGCAGAATGCCGGAGAGCACTTCGCTGCCTTTTACATTCAGCATCGGCGGGACGAACTTCGCATCCAGCCGATAGCCACCCGCCTCCGTCTTCTCGATCCTCGCCAGCGGCAACAATACGGAGCCTTCTAAATTCTCTCCATCCGCAAGAATCTGCAGGTTCTTCCGTGCGAGCGACACCGGCTTTTCGATACCGGAGCTGTTCTCATCGCGCAGCATCTGCAGCTCCGCGTAGAAGCGTGTGTTGATGCCTCCGCGTTGCAGACCTACATTGATTCCGCCGGGCCGCTCCTGGGGAACTGCGAGATAGAACGAGCATGTTTCCTGGCCCGGATGAAAGCACTCATCGAGCGTGCGTAAACGCGGAGCCGCATCTGACGAAGGCAGATCCAGCAAAAGCCCATCGGGCAAAACTCCGGAAGCCTGCGAAATGCTGAGTTGTCCTTCGCTCAACGCGGTGCCGTCGATCTGCAAGGAAGTAAATCCCCAGTAGCGAAACGAGAGCGCTTCTACAACGAAGCGAAGACTTTCTTCAAAAAAACGGTCCTGTGCCTGTAAGTGCTGCGGGGATAGAAAGACGCCTTTCGACCAGACAACCGGCTGTAACTGTCGCATAAGTTTTTTAAGTTAGGATACCTATCGGGGTTTGAGTATACAGGGATGGTGAAACCCAGTTAACAAAACGCTTCAAGTCTTCGCCAAACGCATGTGAAACGATTTCAACTTGACACACACTATGGGGCAGTTAATAATTGCCCCGCTCTCATCAGACAGCCAAATAGCGCGCTCAAAGTGCACGAGGGGACATTGAGCGGGGAAACGCAATTGGCATAATCAGCAACCGGTTACCAAACTGTATTGATTCGAATCAAGGGCGGGCGGTGCCTTCGCGCGTCTATCGAGGAATAAAGAAATGGCTAAGGAAAGTACGCAGCATAAACTGGACCGCGTGCGTTCGCCGCGCGTGCACATCACCTACGATGTCGAGATCGGCGACGCGATTGAACTGAAAGAGCTGCCTTTTGTCATGGGTGTGCTCGGAGACCTCACCGGCCAGCCTGAACAACCGCTTGCCGCCTTGAAAGACCGCAAATTCGTAGAGATCAATCCTGACAACTTTGACACCGTCCTGAAGGGAATGCAGCCCCACCTCGCCTACTCAGTTGCCAACAAGCTGAGCGACGATCCGAATGCGGGCCAGATTGCCGTCAATCTGAAATTCGAAAGCCTCGATGACTTTTCGCCCGAGAACGTGGCGAAACAAGTTGGGCCGCTGAAAGAGCTGCTCGACCTGCGTCAGCGTCTGTCTGATCTGCGGGGTAGCCTGCAGGGCAACGACAAGCTCGATGAGGCGTTGTTTGATGCTGTTTCGAGCACGGAGAAGCGCGAGAAGCTTCGCAGCGAACTTGGTACCGCTGGGGGTGAGAAATGAGTACAACCAATACCGCAACTGCTGCCGCGGGGCAGGCAGTCGAACAGACTGCAGATCAGTCCCTGCTCGACCAGATTGTTGCGCAGGGGCGCTTCAATCGCGACGCCGCCACGCTTGAGCGCGGGCGCGACATGGTCAAGGAGTTCGTCTCGCAGGTGCTTGAAGGGCATATGACCCTCACCCGCGACGCGGAAGCCTCGATCCAGGCCCGCATCGCGCAGATCGATCATTTGATTTCGCTGCAGCTCAACGAAGTGCTGCACTATCCCGCCTTCCAGAAGCTTGAAGGCACATGGCGCGGATTGAAGTATCTGCTCGATCAGTCCGAGACCAGCGACATGCTGAAGATCAAGGTGCTCAACGTCTCCAAGCGCGAGCTGCTGAAAGACCTGCAGCGCGCCGCCGAGTTCGACCAGAGCGCTCTCTTCAAGAAGGTCTACGAAGAGGAATTCGGCGTCTTCGGCGGCGCTCCGTTTGCGTCGATTATCGGTGACTACGAGTTCGGCAAGGGGCCGGAAGACATGGAGCTTCTGGAGAAGATTTCCCAGGTTGCTTCGGCAGCCCACGCGCCTTTCCTCTCCGCTGCTAACTCCGATTTGCTTAACCTGAGCAGCTACACGCAGCTTGGCTCACCCCGCGACATCGGAAAGATCTTCGATTCGACGGAATATGCCAAGTGGAAATCCTTCCGCCAGTCGGACGATTCCCGCTACGTCGCTCTCACGCTCCCTCACGTCCTCATGCGTCTGCCCTATGGCAAGGACACGAAGACGATCGACGCCTTCGACTATGAAGAAGGCGTAGACGGCAGCGATCACTCCAAGTATCTCTGGGGCAACGCAGCTTTCGCTTTGGGCGCAAGGTTGACCAACTCCTTCGCCAAGTATGGCTGGTGCGCTGCGATCCGCGGCGTGGAAGGCGGCGGCCTGGTCGAAGGCATGCCTGCGCACACTTTCCGCACCGATGAGGGCGACGTCGCTCTCAAGTGCCCAACGGAAGTTGCCATTACCGATCGCCGCGAAAAGGAACTCGCCGATCAGGGACTGGTTCCGCTCGTGCACTGCAAAGGAACGGACTATGCGGCTTTCTTCAGCGTGCAGACGGCCAACAAGCCCAAGCTGTATGACAAAGACGCTGCCAACGCGAATGCGCGGCTCTCAGCCCAGTTGCCTTACATTCTCGCCATGTCCCGCTTCGCTCATTATCTAAAGGCGATGATGCGCGACAAGATCGGCAGCTTCATGAGCCGTCAGGACTGCGAACGATTCCTGAACCAGTGGATCATGAACTACGTCTGCGCGGATGACGACGCATCGCAGGCAGCGAAGGCGAAATTGCCGTTGCGCGAAGCAGCGATCCAGGTCTCCGAAATTCCCGGAAAGCCCGGCGCATATCGCGCAGTCGCATTCCTGAAACCACATTTCCAACTCGACGAGCTATCAGTCTCGCTCCGTCTTGTTGCCGACCTGCCGGAATCGGCAAGGAAGTAGTAGGCAGCAGGGATCATAGCTTCCCCTTTGCCCACGCGGTACACAAGTTACGAAATGAAAGGAGCCAGAAATGGCAGTTGATTATTTCCTCGACCTTGATGGGATTCCCGGAGAATCTCAAGACGAAAAATTTAAAAACAAGATCCAGCTCCTGAGCTGGAGCTGGGGAGCTTCGAACATCTCCTCCGTTGCCGGAACGGGCGGTTCGGGTGCCGGTAAGGTGGATCTGTCTGACTTCAGCACGATGACCTTTTTCGACAAATCGACCCCAAAGCTGTTCAAGTCGATCGTGAAAGGAACCCACATTACGAAGGGGACCATGAGCGCCGTCAAGACAGGCGCGGATGGCAAGCCCTATCTGAAGGTGAACTTTACGGAAATTTTCATTACCGGCCTGCAGATGTCGGCTTCTTCTGAAGTGCCAAGTGTCAGCATTTCATTCACCTATAACGAAATCGGCATTGACTACTCGACGCAGGATGAGAAGGGCAATGTCGCCAGCGTTGGCGAAGTCAAGTACAGCACGAAACAGAACAAACAGTCGTAAGGCGGTTTGGATGGACGGGCTCTCTTATTACCGCGATGGCCAGCTTCAGCTGGCCATCACTGCGCTTGGCGACGAGTTGAAGAAGCAACCGCTCGACGTCAAGCGCCGTACGTTCTTGTTTGAATTGCTGTGCTTCGCGGGAGATTACGACCGCGCCAGCAAGCAACTCGATGTTCTTTCTGACGCGAACAAGGAGGCTGCGGCCGGAGCGATGCTGTATCGCGCGGCTCTGCATGCTGAGAAGACGCGGCAGGAAATGTTCGCCAAGGATGAGCTGCCTCTCGGAACAACACATCCCGCACCCTCGGGCTCTCTCAATGGCGAAGAGTTCACTAGCCTCGAAGATGCCGATCCGCGCATCGGCGCGCATCTGGAGGCATTCATCGCAGGCAGCTACACCTGGATTCCACTCGCTTACGTAGAGTCCGTCGAGGTACAGGCTCCGAAAAAGCTGCGCGATCTGCTATGGGCGCCGGCGATTCTGCATACCACCGAAGCTTTTCGCCTGCAGGATCTGGGAGAGGTTTTGATTCCGGTGCTCGCGCCGCTTTCCTGGAAGCATTCCGACGATGCCGTTCGGTTGGGCCGCTCAACCGCCTGGGAAGACAACGAAAAATATGGGGCCGTTCCCTACGGCCAGAAAATGCTGATGCGAGGGGAAGAGGAAGTGCCGTTCCTCGAGCTGCGCAATCTGACCTTCCACCACGCCAGGGAGACGGCTGAAAGTGCCACTACGTGATGATCTATTAAATCCGATTCCGGGCGACAATCCTTCCGGAGCCAGCCTCCGTTACGACAAGATCTACGACCAGATCAAAGAAGCGCGGACCGAAGATGACGACAGCCTTCCCAGTGGAGCCTGGGAACGCACGGTCAAGAAGGCCGACTTTAACCTGGTGATCAAGCTGGCGGGTGAAGCGCTGTCTACTAAAAGCAAGGACCTCCAGCTGGCGGCGTGGCTCACCGAGGCCCACGTCAAAAAGGAAGGCCTGTCTCTCGTCGAGCCTTGCTTTAAGCTCATCCATGACCTGCAGGAGCAGTTCTGGGATACGATCTATCCCCTCATCGAGGACGACGACGTAGGCCTGCGCGCGATGCCTATTGAATGGGCCGCCAATCGCGTTGCCGCTCTCGTGCGCGAAGCCCCGATTACCAAGAAGGGTCTGAACTTCTTCCAATACAAGGAATCCCGCACCGTTGGCTACGAAGGCGACGCCGAATCCAGCGACAGCAAGCGCGAAGCGCGCAGGCAGGCGATCGAAGACGGCAAAACCACCGGAGAGGATTTTGACGCAGCCTTCGCGGCGACCTCCAAGGCGTTTTATGTCGGCCTTCACGACTCTCTGCAATCCACGCTGACCACGCTGGAAACGTTGCAGAGCTTCAGCGAAGAAAAGTATCGCGATGAAGGGCCATCGTTCGCCAAGCTGCGCACGTCGATCCAGGAAGTCGACCAGGTGGTCAACAGCCTCCTCGCCGAAAAGAGAAAGCTGGAGCCGGATCCGGTAGACGAAGCAGCAGTCGAAGGCCATGAAGAAATGTCAGAGACGGAAGAAAGCGCCGGTGCGCTGGTTGCTGTGCATGCGGGGAGAGGGAAGTCCCTCTCAAGCCTAGCCATGAGAAATGCAGGATTTGTTTCAGCCAAGCCAACGGACTGGAGCGATGCCGTCAACCGAATCCGCGAATGCACCCTCTTCATTCAGGAAGAGCGGCCTTCGAGCCCCGCCACCTTTTTGCTGCAGGCTGTTGTGCAACTCGGAGAAATGGGGGAACAGGACGATCTTGCCCGCGACATGATTCGCCAGGGCCAACTGCCCCAGGCAATTCAGCTGCTGTTGCGCGATGCGGCGCGGCAGCCCAACGGCCGCGCCCGTTTTCAGAGCAGGCTGCACATCGCCCAGCTATGCGTCGACGCAGGCGAGAAGCGAGTCGCGGTTCGCGTTTTAGACGAGCTGATCAAGGAAATTGACGAGCGCAAGCTGGAAGAATGGGAGGCGGGTGAACTGATCGCGCAGCCGCTGGCGCTGCTTCTCAAGTGCATTGAATCCGATGACGACGGGAGAAGGGAAGAGCTGTTCTCGCGTCTTTGCCGTATCGACCCCATAGCGGCGCTGAATGTTTCACATTGATTTGATCTACGCTCCAGGAGTTCGCCGGCTTGGCACGTTCAGCTACAGAAACGCTGGTAACGCAATCAGTCCTTGACCGCCTGATGGCCGTTGAGGACTGGCCGACCACGCGCGCCCAATCTCTTCGCTACTTCAAAGAAGCCCTGAAGCGTGACCTCGAATGGTTGCTGAACACCCGCCAGCCTCCCATTGAGGCGCTTGCCGATTACGAACTGGCATCGGCTTCCACCCTCAACTACGGACTGCCTGACATTTCCTCGATGGGCCTCAACTCCGCGTCTGACAATCGACGCTTACGGCAGGCCATCGAGGCTTGCTTGCGCAACTACGAGCCTCGCCTGACCGACGTGCGCGTGACTCTCGAAAAAGGCGACACGGCGGAGCGCCGTCTGCGCTTCCACATCGAAGGCAGCATGAAGCTCGACCCGGCCCCCGAGGAAATATCATTTGACACTGTGCTCGAGCTATCCAGCGGCGAGTACAAGGTGAAATAAGCGATGCGCGAAGACTTGCTCGAATACTATGAGCGCGAGCTTGCTTATGTCCGGCAGCTTGGGGCGGAGTTCGCGCAAAAATACCCGCGCGTCGCCAGCCGTCTGCTGCTTGAGCCCGATCGCTGCGACGATCCGCATGTCGAGCGACTGATCGAAGCCTTCGCGTTTCTAGCCGCGCGCGTTCACTTACGCATCGACGACGACTTTCCGGAAATCACGTCGGCGCTCCTCGGAATCGTCTCGCCCCATTACCTGCGGCCCATCCCATCGATGTCGGTCGTCGAATGCCAGCTCGATCCGGAGCAGGGAAAGCAGACCACCGGCCTGCGAATTCCTGTCGGAACCCAGCTCGCAACTAAACGCACTTTCGATGGACTTCCTTGCCGCTTTCACACCGCCTACCCCGTGCACCTATGGCCATTCTCCGTAGGCGAATGCGAGTGGCGCCATCCCGAGCGTCTTACGCAGCCCATCCGCGTCCACGGAGCAGCTGGAGTCATCCGCATGCGCCTTGATTGCGCCCGCGATGTCTTCTTCGACAAGCTCCAGATCAGCAAATTAGGTTTTCATGTCACCGGCGAAACCAACGTCGTCCACACGCTCTACGAGCTGCTTTGCCGAAACTGCATCGCAATTTTCGTGCGCGACCCGCAGCAGCGCGGCGGCAAAGTTGTGCCCATCGCGCCTTCAGACCTGCGCCCTGTCGGCTTTGAAGAGGACGAAGCTCTCCTGCCATACCCCAGGCGCTCCTTCGAAGGCTATCGCCTCTTGCAGGAATACTTCACTTTCTCGGAAAAATTCCTGTTCTTCGAACTGAGCAGCCTCGAAGCGATCCGCGAAGCAGGCTGCAAGGAACAAGCCGAAATCCTCTTCTATTTCTCGCGCTTTGATCGCCCCGAGCGCCAGCAGGACC
This sequence comes from Alloacidobacterium dinghuense, assembly GCF_014274465.1. NCBI lineage: Bacteria > Pseudomonadati > Acidobacteriota > Terriglobia > Terriglobales > Acidobacteriaceae > Alloacidobacterium > Alloacidobacterium dinghuense. The sequence goes on from NZ_CP060394.1 coordinate 1,915,942, forward strand.
TCGAAATCGGTGTCACATCGCGCACGCTGCGTCTGGGATGCACTCCCATCATCAATCTCTTTCCACAAACGGCCGAACCGATATTAGTCACGCACACCAAGCACGAGTACCTCGTCATCCCCGATGTGCGCCATCAGGAAACAACCGAAATCTTCTCCATCGAAGACGTCATGGCGTCGAACACGAGCCGCCGCGAAAGCATCGAACTCGACCCGCTGTACTCCTACCGCTTTGAAGGCCGCAAAACAACCGGACGCACCTACTGGCACGCGATGCGCCGCCCGAATGTCCTCGGCGAGCGCGAGCCGTCCACCATGCACATATCGCTCGTCGACGTAGACGGACAGGTAACGCACCCCGACGCGGAAGTCCTCACCGTCCGCACCACCTGCTCCAACTTCGACTTGCCGTCGCGCCTGCCATTCGGACTCGAAGAAGGAGATTTCTCCGCAGAAGATTTTCCTGCAGTACAAAAGATCACGGCGCTCCGCCGTCCCACTCCCAGCTACGATCCGCCGGATGAAAAAGGACAGCTGTGGCGGCTGGTCTCACAGCTCTCGCTCAACTATCTGTCGCTCGTCGAAGAAGGCGTAACGGCACTGCAGGAAATTCTCCGCCTGCACAACTTCACTGATTCGTCGTACCTCGAAAACCAGATCGGCGGCATCACCGCCATGTCCTCGCGCCCGCACTTCGCCATCATGCAATCGGGATTCGGCAACATTCCGGCACGCGGCATGCGCATTGAAATCGACTTTGACGAGCGCCAGTTTGTCGGCGGAGGTGTATACCTGTTCGCGAACGTGCTCGACCGCTTCCTCGGCAACTACACCTCTATCAACAGCTTCTGCCAGTTGGCTGCGCGCACCAACCAGAGAAAGGAGATGCTTGGCGAATGGCCACCCAGAGCCGGGAACAAGCCCCTAATTTGAACCCAGACGAAGGCGCCGAACTGCAGACCGCTCCCATCTTTCAGCGTCTCGACGAGATGCTGAAGCGCGATCCCTACAGCGTGCAGTTCTTTCAGGCCGTGCGTCTTCTGGAGCGACTCCATCCGGAGCGCCGCCCCGTCGGCCTTTTTGTGTCTCCCGGCTCTGAAGTCGTCCGCTTCTCATCCGTTCCGACATTCTCTTTCCCGGCCAGCGAACTCCAGGGTCTCGAAAAAGCGAAGGACGGCCAACTGAAGATGTCCGTCAACTTCATGGGACTCTGCGCCGCGGTCGGCACGCTGCCGCATGTCTACACGGATTTTCTCCTGGAACGCGCCAAAGCAAAGGATCACGGCCCCGGCGACTTCTTCGATCTCTTCAACCATCGCCTCATCTCGCTCTTCTATCGCGCATGGCAGAAGTATCGCTTCTACGTCGCATACGAGCGCACGGGCGCAGGTGATGATGCCATCAGCACGCGCCTGCTCGATCTGGTTGGACTCGGCACGAAGGGTCTCACCCGGCGCATGCAGATTGCCGACGAAGCCTGCCTCTACTACACCGGCCTCCTGTCGCAGCGTCGTCCAAGTGCGCAAGCATTGAGGCAGCTGCTCGAAGATTACTTCGAAGTCCCGGTTGAGATTCACCAGTTCACCGGAACATGGAACCGTCTGCCCCCTGAGAATCAATCCTTCCTGCGCGACACAGGAATGTTCTGCGAACGTCTCGGCATGGGCACCATTGTCGGCGACGAAGTATGGGACCAGCACGGCACCGTAACCATCCGCCTCGGCCCCATGATGTTCGAGCGCTATCAGCAGTTCCTGCCCGGAGCCGACGCCCATCGCGATCTGCGTTCCTGGCTGCGCTTTTATGCGAGCCGTGAATTCGACTTTATCGTCCAGCTCGTTCTCGAACGCGAGGAGACGCCCGGCATGGAGCTTGGTGTCGCCGGTCCCGCCGCATCGCGCCTAGGCCTCGTGAGCTGGGTCAAGAACCGTCCGCTTAGCCGAGATCCGGACGAGGCCACGTACAAGCTGTCCTAACAGTATTCATTCTTGATGAGGGAGCAAGAAAGATGAGCCTGAACCTGAAGTCGCTGATCACTAAACTGGACGACGCAACCCGCAGCGCCTTTGAAGCTGCCGCCGGTCTCTGCGTCTCGCGCACGCACTATGACATCGAAGTCGAGCATTACCTGATGAAGGCAATCGACAGCTCCGACAACGACATCGCCTTCATCCTCAAGCAATACGGCGTGGACAAATCGCGCCTCACCAATGAACTCCAGCGCAGCCTCGACCGCCTGAAGACCGGCAACGCACGTAGTCCAGCCTTCAGCCCGCAGCTCGTCAAGATGCTCACCGAAGCGTGGACCATCGCCACCATCGAATACGATGCGAACCAGATTCGTACCGGACACACGCTGCTCGCTCTGCTTACGAACGATGAATTGGTTCGCCTCATCCGCGACGTCAGCAAAGAATTGCAGCTGATTCCAGTGGAAACACTGCGAACGGATTTCTTCGCCGTCACCGCCAAGTCGCGTGAAGAGCACTCCGCCGCCGGCGCTGCCGCTCCTGCGGCTGCAGGAGCAGATGGTGCGCCGCGACCCGCAGGCTCCGGCAAAACACAGCACCTCGACCAATACACAGAGAACCTCACGGCGAAGGCCAAGGCAGGCAAGATCGATCCCGTCCTCGGTCGCGATTCCGAGATTCGCCAGGTCGTCGATATCCTCATGCGCCGCCGCCAGAACAATCCCATCATGACCGGCGAAGCAGGCGTTGGCAAAACAGCAGTCGTTGAGGGCTTCGCGCTACGCGTAAGCCAGGGCGATGTTCCGCCTCCGCTGCGCAACGTGCAGTTGCACAGCCTCGACCTCGCTCTCTTGCAAGCCGGAGCAGGCGTAAAGGGCGAATTCGAAAATCGCCTTAAGGGCCTCATCAATGAAGTCAAGTCTTCGCCGCATCCCATCATTCTCTTCATCGATGAAGCGCACACCATGATCGGAGCAGGCGGACAGGCGGGACAGAACGACGCCGCCAACCTGTTGAAGCCCGCACTGGCGCGCGGCGAACTTCGCACCATCGCCGCCACCACATGGTCCGAATACAAAAAGTTCTTCGAGAAAGACGCCGCGTTAGCCCGCCGCTTCCAGGTTGTCAAAGTCGAAGAGCCAAGCGAAGAGCAATGCGCGACCATGCTGCGCGGCATCATCGCGGCCATGGAGAAACACCACAACCTGCGTATTCTCGATCAGGCAGTCACCTCCACCGTGAAGCTCACGCACCGCTATCTCGCCGGACGCCAGCTTCCAGACAAAGCCGTCAGCGTGCTCGACACGGCATGCGCGCGCCTCGCATTGGGGCAGACCACTATCCCGCCGGCAATCGAAGATGCCAACCGCCGCATCGATGATCTCAAAGTCCAGAAGCAGATTCTCGAACGCGAGACCACCGTAGGTGAAGACCACGCCGAGCGCCTGCAGACGATCGAAGACCAGCTAGCAAAGACCGAAGAATCTCTCGGGAAGCTGAAGGCGCAATGGGAGAAAGAAGTCGATCTCGTCAGCCGCATTCGCGTCATGCGTGAAGCCCTCGAGTCCGGCGCAGAGACAGTCAAGGCCGAAGGCGACGGCAAGCCTGAAGTAAAGCCCTCGCTCGAAGCGTTGCAGGCCCTCGAAGCCGAGCTAGAAAAAGTGCAGGGCGAGAACCCGCTCATGCACGTCTGCGTCGACGAGCAAATCGTCGGCGAAGTCATCTCTGCATGGACCGGCATCCCGCTCGGCAAGATGGTCAAGGACGAAATCACCTCCGTCCTCGAACTCGACCAGCACCTCAAGAAGCGCGTCATCGGGCAGGACCACGGTCTCGCTGCCATCGCCCAGCGCATTATCACCTCACGCGCCTCGCTCGACGATCCCGGCAAGCCCGTCGGCGTCTTCATGCTGGTCGGACCCAGCGGCGTAGGCAAAACCGAAACCGCTCTCGCGCTCTCCGATCTGCTCTACGGCGGCGAGCGCAACATGATCACCATCAACATGTCGGAGTTTCAAGAAGCGCACACCGTTTCGTCGCTGAAAGGCTCGCCTCCGGGATACGTCGGTTACGGTGAAGGAGGAGTGTTAACTGAAGCAGTCCGGCGCCGTCCCTACTCCGTCGTCCTGCTAGACGAGGTAGAAAAAGCGCACCCTGACGTGCTTGAGCTTTTCTATCAGGTCTTCGACAAAGGCAACATGGAAGACGGCGAAGGCCGCTCCATCGATTTCAAGAACACCATCATCATCCTCACCAGCAACGCCGCAACCGACACGCTGGCCAAGCTCACTGCCGACAAGGAGACAATGCCCGATGCCGATGGCCTGCTCGCCGCCATCAAGCCCGAGCTGAACAAAATCTTTAAGCCGGCATTCCTCGGCCGCATGATGGTCATTCCCTACTTCCCGGTGCGCGACGAGGCGTTGAAGCAGATCATTCGCCTGAAGATCGCCAAAATCCAACGCCGCATCCAGGAGACGCACAAGATCGCACTCCACTACGACGATGCCGTGCTGGAAGAAGTGGCCAAGCGCTGTACTGAAGTCGAAAGCGGCGCGCGCAACGTCGACAACATCCTCACCAACACCATGCTGCCCGAAATTTCTCGTCAGGTGCTCAGCTGCATGGCAGAGGAAACACTCACCGAAAGAGTCTCAGTCGGTGTTTCACCCGAAGGACGCTTTACCTACCAATGGTAGGCAGTCCGCGCGATCGTGAAGCGCTCACGGTCGCGCGGTCAACTCAATGAAAGCTGTGGCGAACCCGTATGGCATCGATACAAGCAGACCGGATTCTCAACTTCACCAGCCCGCTGGGAGCCGACGTTCTCCTGCCCGAATTTCTCGCCGGAGCAGAAGGCGTCTCCGAACTCTTCTACTATCAAGCGGAGCTGGTCGCCGACGTCAACACGACGATCGATCCTAAAAAGATCATCGGCAGCAAGGTCACCATCGGCATCGTTGCTGACGACAACGGCACAAATCGCTACATCAACGGAATCGTCGCCAGCTTCGAATCCAGCGGTGGCGATGACGAGTACAACAACTACAAGGCGTACATCGTCCCCAACATCTGGCTGCTCACGCTCAACGTCAACACCCGCGTCTTCCAGGACAAGACCGTCACAGACGTCATCAAAGCCGTACTCTCGCCATACAACATCAGCCCTTCGATTCAAACTTCCGGCACCTACACACCCATGGAGTACTGCACCCAATACCGGGAGACCGACTTCGCTTTCATCTCGCGTCTCATGGAGCAGCACGGAATCCTCTATTACTTCACGCACACTAAGGATGACCACACCTTCACGCTGCAGGACACATCCACAAAACTCAGCGCCTGCCCTCTTCAAGATTCCCTCATGTACTCACCAGAAGGCGACAAGAGCGCGGGCTTCTACGAATTTGTCATCACTGGCCTGCGCGCTAAGACCAGCATGGTCACTGGCAAGTACACCGCATGGGACTACAGCTTCATCCGCTACCAGAAGTTGCCGAACCCGCTCGCCAGCACACAGACCGCAGGTCCGCTTGGCGCAAACAGCAATGAGCAATACGACTACGCCGACAGCGCAGCAGCTTACCTGAAGAAGCCCGGCTCCGATTCCACCATCGCCGACCTCTCCAACTTCTTCCAGACCATGCGCCGCGATGCCGGCGACGCAGAGTGCGTCGTCATCGAAGGTGTATCCAATGCCATCTCGATGCAAAGCGGCTTCAACTTCACGCTGACCGAGTACCCGCAGTCGGCCATCAACACAAAATACCTGCTCACCCGCATCGAGCACAGCGTGCGACAAACGCCGCCCTATCGCGCTCGCGGAACCGCAACGACCACCCCCTACAACAACTCCTTCACCGCAATCCCATTCGCCACGCTTTATCGCCCGCTGCGCGCAACGCCGAAGCCAGTCGTCAACGGCATGCATACGGGCCAGGTCGTCGTTCCCTCCGGCGAAGACTCCTACATGGACAAGTACGGCCGCGTCAACGTCCAGTTCTTCTGGGACCGCCTGCGCAAGGCGAACACGCCTGACAACACCCTTCTGCGCGTCGCCCAAGGCTGGGCCGGCAAAGGCTGGGGCACCTACTTCTGGCCGCGCGTCAACGACGAAGTCCTCATCGACTTCATCGAAGGCGACCCCGATCAGCCCATCGTCGTTGGCTCCGTCTACAACGGCGTCAACATGCCGAAGTACGACCCCGCGGGCCAGTACACGCTCTCGGGCATCCTCACGCGCAGCTCCAAAGACGGAGGCGACGCCAACGCCAACGAGCTCCGCTTCGAAGACCTGAAAGGTAAAGAGCAGGTCTTCATGAACGCCGAGCGCGACTATGACCTCCACGTCGAGCACGACCACCACACGCTCATCGGCAATGAACAGCATGAAAAGATCACGTCCAATCACTTCATGGAAACCGATGGCGACACCCATCTGCTCATCAAGGGAGTTCTCAACGAAGAAGTCGATGGCGATGTCAGCCAGAATCTGAAAGGCAAGCAGATCATCAAAATCGGCTCTGACCGTGACGAGGACATCGGTTCGAACGCCGTCATCAAGATAGGGTCAAACAAGGATGAAAATGTCGGCTCCAACCTCACCGAGAAAGTAGGGTCGAGCTACTCCCTCGATGTCGGCATGAGCGAAAACCACAAAATCGGCATGTCCTACAACATCGATTCCGGTATGACGGTCAACATCAAAGCCGGCATGTCGATCGTGATCGATGCTCCCCTGGGCGTGAGCCTCACCTGCGGCGGCAACTTCGTCAACCTCACTCCTGCCGGCGTCATGATTCAGGGCATTCTAGTCAATATCAACAGTGGCGGAGCGGCCATGTCAGCGCAGTCCGCAAGCACGCAATCTCCGCAATCTCCAGGCTCACCCACCGCGCCCACCGCGCCTACCTTCCCCGGCGACACGCCGCCCTCGCAAGCCGCCTCCGGTTCATCCGGATCGTCAACCACGACGCCAAAGGCTACCACTGGAAGCGCCGGCGGCCCCGCCTCGCCATCAACGCCTCCTGCTCCTCCACCGGCTCCGGCAGCGGCAGGAGCGGCTTCGAGCGCCGCAGGCCCGGCACAACAGGCAACACAACAAGCTGCGCAAGCTGCTCAACAAGCTGCAAATCAAGCACAGCAGGCTGCGAATCAGGCACAACAGGCAGCCCAACAAACCGAGCAGCAGGCGCAGCAAGCCGTCCAGCAGGTCACGCAGGAAGCCCGTCAGGCTTACCAGCAGGCAAATCAAGCCGTTCAGCAGGCACAGCAGCAGGTGAGCCAGGCCGCAGCGCAAGGACAGGCCGCAGCCCAGCAAGCTCTCAATCAGGCTCAGCAACAAGCGCAACAAACCGCGCAGCAGGCAGCAGGCGCTGTCCAGGCTGCGCAAAAGCAGGCGGCGCAAGTTGAACAGCAGGCACAACAGGCCGCGCAACAAGCACAGCAACAGGCCCAGCAAGCCGAGCAGCAAGCGCAACAAGCAGCACAGGCGGCACAACAGCAAGGACAACAGGCGCAACAACAAGCCCAGCAAGCCGCGCAGCAGGCACAACAGGCGGCAAAGCAGGCGCAACAACAAGCCCAGCAGGCGCAGCAACAGGCGCAACAGGCCGCCAATCAGGTCAAGGGAGCAGCATCCCAGGCAACGCAGCAGGCGCAACAGGCCGCCAATCAGGCTCAGCAAGCAGCACAACAAGCCATCGGCCAGGCAATGAAAGGGTTCTAGTCAGCCATGGGAATGCCAGCGGCAACCATCACCAGCATGACCGCGCACGGCGGCAACGTCGTCATGGGTTTCCCCACGGTCATGATCAACTTCCTGCCGGCCTCGCGCATCACCGACATGCACGTCTGCCCCATGGTCACAGTACTCGTCCCGCACGTCGGCGGTCCGTTTGTCCTTGGATCGCCAACCGTCCTGGTTGGCTTCATGCCGCAATCCCGCGTGACTGACCAGCTTGTCTGCGTTGGCCCGCCGGATATCTGTGTCATGGGCGCCATGACAGTGCTCGTTGGTATGGCTGGCGCTGGAGGAGCCGCAGGCGCGGGCGGCGGCATCGGAGCAATGGGAGCGTCGGTTCCCATGCAAAGCCCCGCTGCGGCGGCAGCCGCTTCCACGCAGGCAGTGGCACAGCCTGACGGAACCATTGCCACGCAAACTGTGGCTCCCGGAAGCAGTCTCCCGCCTATGCAGCTTCAGTCGCCCGGTTTTCCCGACCTTCCTCCGGAAGTGACATCGACCTTCCAGAGCGTAGCCCCAGTCAATCTTCCGCAGGGAACGCAGCTTTTCGCCGCCGCCAGCTCCGATCAGGACAGCGCTCCAAGCTTCTGGTCAAACGTTCCACCCGAGGTCTCTGACGGAGCAAATGACCTCGTAAAAGTCCTGACCGTGACGCACCCGGACGGTCTCCAGGCATGGGCCGGACAAGCCGCCTCCGATGCAGCGCCGGCTATTTCGCAGGCGCAGCAACAGGCGCAACAAGCAGCCAATCAGGCACAGCAGAATCTGTCTCAGGTCACACAGCAGGTGCAGCAGAATCTTCAGGCCGCGAACCAATCCGTCAATCAGGCACAGCAGCAGGTAGAGCAGGCAACGGCGCAGGGAAAAGCAGCCGCCGAACAAGGGTTGCAGCAGGCACAACAGCAGGCCAAGCAGGTAGTGCAGCAAGGATCCGCCGCCATCCAGCAGGCGCAGCAACAACAGCAGCAAGCCCAGCAACAGGCGAAGCAAGCTTTGCTACAGGCGCAGCAACAAGCGCAAGCGGCAAAAGATCAGGTGCAACAAGGTCTGCAGCAAGGGCAGCAAGCCGCCAATCAAGGCAAGCAGCAGGCCACGCAGGTCTGGACCTCCGCAGGGTCCGCAGCCAGCCAGGCATTGCAAACCTTTGCCGCGCCGAAAAAGGGCTAATGCATGATCGTCACGCAAGCCATCCCGCAGCCTGTCGCCGAGCGATACCTCACAGCGCTCAAGGGATTGGTTTCGACTGTGCGCTCCGCGCTCGGAACAGCCGGAAGCGCGCCACAATCCTCCGGATGGAGGAAAAAGATGCTGCCGTTGCTGGAAAGCAGGCTTGCAGAATCCAAGACCGCGCTCGCGCATCACGCCATCGGCGATCAGGAGCCGCTGATCAGCATTGCGCTCAAGTCTCGATCCCTCGCTCGTGACATGGATGGATACTCCCTCGGTTTTGCCGGTGAAGCGTTGGCTACACAATTCGAAGACCGGCGCCGTCTGGTGGTCTTTGCAGCCTGGCAGGTCTGCGAATCCGCCGGTGTTGTCTGAGCCGTTGTCGAAAAGGCGTTTCGCCCTGCCCCCTTGTCGTTTCAGAGGAGACAGGATGGGCAAAATAAGATCGCACGAAGCGCGCACGATTTTAGGTGAAAGCATCGGGCTTTAGCCCGGTGACAAAGAGAAGAAAGAAGAGGGGCTTTAGCCCCGGGATTTTAGCTCAGATGTCCCCGAATGCGGAACAAGCCGGAAACCACTCAAGCGCTGCCCGCATCGGGCGCTGGGTCATTCCGGCCATCCCCTTCGGATGGACATGGATCCCGGACTTCGGCATCCAGCGAAGGGCTGAGAACACTGTTCCCAGCAATATCTATCTCAAAGAAGATGAATTGCTTGTCGGCGATCAGCTCATCCTCTACATTCAGACGCAGGTTACGCTGATGAAGCGCACCTTCCTCGATCCCGCCATCGCCGGTCCTGCGCCACTCACTTTCCCCGGCGCCGACGAATGCTCAATGCTCATGTTGAAGCATCAGCCGCTGAACCAGGTCACCGTCATCCAGGTGCAGCACTATCTGCGTGCAGGCAAGTGGATCGGCATTGCTACGCTCACCACTACCGAAGTCGAGCTCCTGAAAGTCCGCCCCGACTTCGAGCAATTCATGAAGCTGCTGAGAATCCAGCCCGCGACGTAATTCGCGGAATTCGGCTAGGATACGTCATGGCTTTATGGAGGGACCCGTGGCTCTCCGCATTGAGAACAAACGAGCGGTTTGGACTACGGCGACGGAGATTTATCCCATTTCCACGGCAGTCCTGGCGCTCTCGGTAGCAGTCGTATCCTATCTCGCGGCGTGGCTGGGCGGCGTGCTCACCGTCCCCCCACAACAAGCTTCGGCGCTTTGGCCGGGATGCGCACTGCTGGTGTCGATGCTGTTGTTGGTACCACGCAGGATCTGGGCCGTGCTTGTCCCGGCGGGCCTTGCAGGCTTCGTTCTTTACGACTTGTCGGTTGGTTTCCCGCCTTCGACATCTGCTCTTTTTATCCTGGCGGACGCGGTTGAGATCGTCATCATCATGGTGGGTCTCGGATACTCCTTTGACGGAGTTCCGCGCCTCAACACTCTGAAAGCACTGGCGAAGTATTCACTCTTCGCGATATTGATCGGGCCGCTTATTGGTACGTTCGTCGGTGCGTTCGCGATTCCGGGCTTTTTCTTGACCAATTGGCGAATATTTTTCTTTTCGGAGGCGATCGCGTTTCTTACTTTGACTCCGGCCGTCTTGAGTTGGGCCAGTCCGCGCTCCGCGCATGCACACAGCTCCGTCGAGTCGCGGCTGGAAGTGGCTGCCTTGATGATCGCGCTGACTTTCGTGGGATATATCATTTTCTTTGCCCACTGGAGAACGATCCCTCCGGCGCTGCTGTATTCGCTAGTACCGTTCCTTCTCTGGGCAGCCCTGCGATTTGGCTCCCAGGGTGTCAGCATTTCGATTGTTGTGATCGCGTTTTTTTCGATCTGGGGCGCCGTCCACGGCCGCGGCCCTTTCACTGGGTCAAATCCTCTCCACGCGATCCTGTCGCTTCAATTGTTCCTGGTGTTTGCTGCGGCTCCCTTCACGTTGCTTGCCGTCGTTGTGGAAGAGCGCGAGCAAGCCAGGCTGGTCGAGAGAGAGCTGAGCAAGCGGCTTATCTCCGAGCAGGAAAGGGAGCGGAGCCGAATCGCCAGCGAACTGCATGATGACATTTGCCAAAGACTTGCTCTTCTGTCGATGGAGATTCAAAGCGCGAGTCGCGATGAGAACCACTTAGCCACCGCTACGAAGCAGCCCTTGGATGAAATCCGCCGACATTGTTCGGAGATTGCCGGCGACGTTCGACTGCTGTCGCATGAACTCCATTCTGCGAAGCTTGATTATCTCGGCATCTCGGCGGCGATCCGAGGCTTTTGCAGGGAGTTTGGCAAACAGCAAGAAGTGAGCGTTGAGTTTACTGCGCGGAATGTGCCGAAATCCGTATCCCGCGATGGCTCCCTCTGCTTGTTTCGAGTTACTCAGGAAGCGCTGCACAATGCGGTGAAGTACAGCAGAACCAAACGATTCTGGGTGGAACTCAGCGGCGCCGGCAACGAGGTTCGGCTTGAAGTGAAAGATGCCGGCATCGGGTTCGACGTAAAAGAGGCGAACCGGATCGGCGGACTGGGACTTGTGAGTATGCAGGAAAGAGTACGGGCGGTCAGCGGTCGCTTCTACATTGAATCGAAACCTGGAGCGGGCACTAAAATCATTGCTTCCGTGCCCGTGGCTGACGGGAGCTCTGCAGGAAAAGCTTCGAGCGACGATGCTGCAAGTGAGGCGGGGGCAGATGAGCCCAGCAGCAAGCGCGCGTGATCTCGTTTGCTGGCCCACCGCGCCTGAGAGCCACGCCCAATTATCAGGGCGCATTTCTGGCAGCCGCCAGGTTCCGCGAACGGCTCAAGCAAAAAACCTTGTCAAGCCCCCGTAGCACGCCAAATCCCCGTAAGTGACGGAAACCAAAGCAAATAAAGTTGACTCGAAATTGGCGTGTTATTTAGCCAGAATTGCTATCCTGAATATAAGGGCTGAATAATTCTCAATTCGCGCGAACCGGCAGGTAATGGAGATTCAGATTACCCTCTAAGTGGTTGAAAACACTAGAAAGCACTTAAGCCTATTTAAATCAATCGGATAGGGGGGATGATCCCCCTCTAACTCATTGAAAACAAAAGACAGGCCAGGGGGATGGGGGCCTAGTAGGGACGAGTCCCCGATTTCGCATAGCGCGTCGCAACGCGCCCATTGGCGGTCGCCTTCAGGGTAATCCGGCGGTAGAAGCCTAAGCCCATCCAGATACCGAACAGAAAGGCCACAAATAGTAGGGAAAGTACGACGATCATAAGAACAAGCTCCTCGGAAGGGAAGATGAAACGCGCGGCACTTCGTTCCGGGGCCCGCGCCGGCTGAGGGAAGCCAGCGTTCCGCAACGCATACAATCTGGTGCATTGCGAAGAAGCATCGTTTCACAGGAAACAACAACTTTCAACGGGAAAAGAAAAGGCCCTGCCAGTTCAGCAGGGCCTTTCACGACTGAGCTGCGTCAGTTGCTGAAAAGCAGCACGCCCTCCGTCCTGCTGACTTCGCCTTCCTTGCCAATCGGCCGATAGAAGAGCTGGTTGTTTTCGAGGTAAACCTCAAGGAATGCGGGACGATCGATAATGTGTCCGGCAATCAGCGCTTCCGAGAGCGGATCCTCCACGTAGCGCTGTAACGCACGGCGTAAAGGGCGAGCTCCGTAGGTGCGGTCGATCAACGTCTTTTCGAGGATCCACTTCTTGGCCTCTTCGAGGACCGAGATGGTGATCGCCTTCTGCGCCAGGTTCGTATTGAGTTGCTGCACCAGCAGTTCGAGAATCTGGATCAGGTCAGCATCCGACAGCGCCTGGAAGATGATGATTTCGTCAAGACGGTTGAGGAACTCCGGATTGAACGTCCGTTTCACCTCGTTCTTGACCAGTTCTTCCACCTTCTCGACGACCAGGTCTTCACGCTCGCTCTGGAAGCCAAGCCCCTGTTTCCGCTGCAGGTGACGCGCCCCAATGTTCGAGGTCATGATGATGATCGTGTTCTTAAAGTCGACCGTGTTGCCAAGGCCGTCCGTAAGCTGACCATCCTCAAAGACCTGCAGCAAGATGTTGAAGACATCTGGATGCGCCTTCTCGATCTCATCCAGCAGAACCACAGAGTAAGGAGACCGCTTCACCCGCTCCGTAAGCTGTCCGCCCTCCTCGTAACCCACGTATCCCGGAGGCGAACCGATCAGCTTCGAAACCGAATGCTTCTCCATGAACTCCGACATATCGAAACGAATCAGCGCCTTCTCGGAGCCAAAGAGGAACTGCGCCAGCGTACGCGCCATCTCCGTTTTACCGACGCCCGTCGGTCCGAGGAAGAGAAACGACCCAATCGGCCGATGCGGCGACTTCAAGCCGGCACGCGAGCGGCGAATCGCCCGGGCAAGAGCCGAGATCGCTTTGTCCTGCGAAATGACGCGCTTGTGCAGCTCCTCTTCGACGCGCAGCAGCTTCTGCGTCTCTTCTTCCTTGATCGAAGTAATCGGAACGCCAGTCCAGCGGCTGACCACGTCCTCAATATCCTCTCTAGACACGATGCCGGCCGCCGAGTCATCCAGGTGATACTTGTCGCGCAGACCGCGCAGGTTCTCTCGCTCCTTGCGCTCTTCGTCGGAGTAGAACCGCGCCTTCTCGAACTCGTGGTTCGCAATCGCCGAATCCATCCGGTGCACGATGAACTTGATCCGCTTGTGGACCTCGGTGATCTCCTCGGGCAGGGAAGTTTGCCGCAGTTTTACGCGCGCGCCCGCTTCGTCGATGAGGTCGATAGCCTTATCGGGCAGGAATCGGTCGGGAATGTAGCGGTTAGAGTGCGAGACAGCGAACGTGATCGAGTCATCGGTATAACTGACCGCATGGAACTTCTCATAGCGGTCTTTGATGCCCATGATGATCTTGATCGCGTCTTCCTCGTTCGGCGGCGGAACCTTCACCGCCTGGAAACGTCGCTCGAGCGACCGGTCCTTCTCGATCGACTTGCGGTATTCCCCCGGAGTCGTCGCGCCGATGCACTGAATCTCACCGCGCGACAGCGCCGGCTTCAGGATATTGGCCGCGTCCAGCGACCCTTCCGCCGAACCCGCGCCGACCAGCGTGTGCAGCTCATCGATGAAGATGATGGAATTCTGGTTCTCCATCAGTTCCTTCATGATGGTCTTCAGCCGCTCCTCGAATTGGCCGCGGTATTTCGTACCGGCAACGATCAGCGACAGATCGAGCGCCAGCACCCGCTTGTCCGCCAGGAAGCTGGGAACGTCGCCGTCAGCAATACGCTGCGCCAGCCCCTCGACGATCGCCGTCTTACCCACACCCGGCTCGCCGATGAGCACCGGATTGTTCTTGGTCCTGCGGCAGAGAATCTGAACAACCCGCTCCAACTCAGAATCGCGTCCAACCAACGGATCAAGCTGGTTGTCCATGGCGGCCTGGGTAAGATCGCGCGAGAACTCAGCCAGCAGGCTAGACTCACGATTCCGCTGCTGCTGTGGAGCCTTTTCCTGCGTAGCCCGCGCCAACTCTTCGCGGATCGCGACCAGCTTCAGTCCGCGCTCGTGCAGAATCTCTGCGGCGAAGCACTTCTCCTCACGCAGTAAACCAAGCAGCAGATGCTCCGTCCCGATGTGCTTGTGCGAAAGCCGCTCCGCCTCCTCAGCCGCATACGCCAGAACGCGCTTGCACTCATTTGAAAGGGGAAGATCGACCGAGGTCGAAACCTTCTCCCGAATTGTGGTATGTCCTTCAATCTGCTTCCGGATCGACTCGACAGATGCGTGCGACCGCAGGAAGCGATTGGTTAACGCTTTGTCCTCACGCAAAAGGCCGAGCAGGAGATGCTCGGTCTCAATGTACGGGGAGCCAAACTGGCTGGCTTCATACCGTGCAAAAAATATGACGCGACGTGCTTTTTCTGTATAGCGCTCGAACATGTTCCCCCTGCGAAGACCGCCGCTGCTGTCGAGCTTTGAGCCATTCAACTCAAACCCTTCTCAAGGAGGGCTTGCTCGCATACTGCAAAAAGGCCTTCATTCCTTGCCGTCGCTCCCAACCAAATGAAAATTGGCCCAGGTTAAAAGCGACCTTTGGTCTGGATGCTCATCGCATCCATTCCGCTTTCCCGAAGGGAACTGTTGCCAATTCCTCCGGTCTTCCTCAACCCGCCTCTACCCGCTTAAATCACCTGCGGATTCAATTCCTCAACGCGGCCCTTATCCAGCCGCAACACACGGCTACATCTTCGTGCCAGCGCCATATTGTGCGTCACAATCACCGATGTCAAATGATGACCCTGATGCATGCGCTCAATCAAGCTGAAAACCAAGTCTGCCGTCCCGCTGTCCAGATCGCCCGTCGGTTCATCTGCCAGTAACAGTTTCGGTTGCGTCACCAAAGCGCGCGCCAGAGACACCCGCTGCTGTTCGCCTCCGGACAGTTCACCTGCACGATGCTCCGCCCGATCGCCCAACTCGACCTCTTCAAGCCACGTCTGCGCATTTCTGCTGGCCGCAGCCCTGGACTCACCTCTTGCCAGCAACGGCATGGCTACGTTCTCCAAAGCCGTAAATTCCGGGAGCAGATAGTGAAACTGCCACACATAACCGATCTCCCTGTTCCGGAAACTGGCGGCCTGCTTGGTTGACAGAGTTTTCAAAGGAATTGAGGCGCAGTATACGTCACCTTCAGAAGGAGTATCAAGAGCACCAAGGATGTGCAAAAGTGTGCTCTTACCCGCTCCCGACTGGCCTACGATCGCCAGCAGATCGCCTTGCGCGACCTCAAAACTGAGTCCTGCAAATAGCACCAGCTTTCCGCGCCCGGTAGTGTACTCCTTGCGCAGGTTCTTCACCTGTACTAATGGATGCACAACCTGTGGCGGACGACTCAGGTCAGAGCTTGCCGGATCGGCGGAAGTGAGGCCTGAAGTGGTGGAGAAGACTCCCATACTTACCTCTAACACTCTTGGACACCAAAAAGAAAGCGCCGGCTCATCGGTTTCTCAATTCATGTGCACGAAAGTGCAATGCTGAATGCGCTGAAGCGCGTCAAAAAATAGTTGCAGGTCACCTGCCAAACATTACTGACGATCTTCACAAGATTTTGAGAATGAGAAAGACGAAGCCCATTTCGCAGAAGACAAACCCTCCTGTATTCGTCTCATTTCATCGGAACGACAGGCATGGCTTCAAGAACGGCAAGTTCGCCCTGCACGTTTTTCCACGCCTTTGCATCCTTTTTGGTAATGATGGGCGAATTTGGGTTGGAGTAATACGCAAGGATGTCCCGTTTCAGTCCCGATGGGGCAGGTTCGGTTGGCTTTGCCGTGATGAGACCCAGCAGTTTCGCATACGTCTTATCCGTCAGCGGATAACCTCCAGGCTGCACAATATACCCGGTATCGAGGTCGCGATTGTCCAGATTCATGGTCATCTTCGGATCGCCCGACGGCGCCTGAAGCAGGCGTTTCAGCAAGTCGTTATACCAGTCCAGAGAACGGTTCACGCTTGCGACATATTTGCTCTCCGTCTCTTCTGTCGGAATCTTGATGGAGAGATCGGAAAGCGTCCCAACTTTGGGTACAATGATGACGAAAAATGCCAGAAAATGCGTCTTGATCCCGGCTTTCCTGCGCGTGTCTTGCCAGCCATGGTTGTAATCGGCTTCGTTTATCCTTTGCGAGAACCTTTGAAACTCCTCGGTATCCGGGTCCGGTGGAAAGTCCTTCCTGTGAATCAGTGCCTCCGCGTGAGCAACATCCGGGAGGAAGGCGCGTACTGAACGCCTGTAGGAACCGATCGCCGCTCCTCTCCGCTTCTTTCCCAGCACTTCATACAGATGAAGCCCGTAAGTCTCGTAAAAAGCGCGCTCGAGCAGGCCGCCGGAGACGCGCAGCCCAATGTGATTGAGATAGGCCTGCGGCGCGAAATGCTCTTTTGTCATTTGATCAATATCAAATGCGAATTCGGTACGAACATGCCCGTGCGGGCTTTCGTCATAGGTAATGGAGTGCCCGTACTGGAGAGCCAACTTTGGAAATTCAACAGCGGTCGATGGGTTCACCGCGTCTTGGTGTCCGATGCTGTCTCCAACATAATGAGAGAGCGCACCGAGAGCGAAGGCGAGTTCGTTCGCATTGCGTGCGTTGCGAATGAGGCTGGCGATAAAGTCGCCCGTCCGCACGTAGTGCAACAGATCGCTGAAGATCACGTGACTGAAAGGGTAGTAACCCGCATCCTGAATCTCACAGCCGCCATAGGCGTACGACTGGGCAATGCGCAGTTGCTCGGCCGTAGTCTGCGGATAGCGAGCCAGTAGAAGTGGCTTGATCGAAGGTCCCCACGCAAGATCGATCATTTGCTGGTGCGTCAGCACCGCGTAGGCGAAAGCATATGGGCAGGAGATAACAATCAACGTCCAGATCAACAGGCTTAATCTGAACAAACAAAAAGAAGTTCGCGCGAAACTTGCAAGTCGTGCAGGCATTCGGCTATTTGAGGCTGTGCGTCGCCTTCAGGTTGCTCAGCTATTCATACCGCAGAGCTTCGGCAGGAAGGACCTGGGCTGCGGAACTCGACGGATAGAGTGTAGCGAGAAGCGACACACATAAGGACACAACGGCGACGATCACTCCATGGAGTAGGCGTGGCGCAAAGGGTAGATAGTCGATTGAGTACACATCGGCTGAGAGATGAATGAAGCGATAGTGGCCCCCAGCCCACGCCAGCACATACCCTAGAACAAGACCCAATACTGTGCCGAAAACACTGATGAGAAATCCCTGCATCAGGAAGATGCGCCGAATCTGACCAGGCTGCACTCCCATAGACATGAGGACAGCTATGTCCTTCGTCTTCTCCATGACCATCATGGTGAGCGCGATCAGAATATTGAGCGCGGCGACGCAAACAATCAATCCGATGACGATGACGGTGACGACTTGCTCTTCTTTGAGCGCGCGAAAGAGTTCGCGGTTCTGCTCCATCCAGTTCGTCGTTTCAAATCCCGGGCCAGCGGCTAGCTCGATCTCTTTGCCGATGCGATCAGCGTGATAGAGGTCATCGACTTTGAAAGAGATCACCGAAATCACATCCGGTTCGCCGAAAAGCCGCTGTGCATCAGCCAGGCGAATGAACCCGAAGCTCGAATCGTACTGGTAAAAACCCGAGCGAAAGATGCCGACAATCTGAAAGGGCTGATACTTTGGCACAATGCCGTACGGCGTCAATTCACCCTGAGGGCTGGTGACAAGCACCGTATCGCCAACCTTGGCATCCAGCGTATTCGCGAGATCGTATCCGATAACCAGAGGCGGCGTGGCTCGGTTTACATCGTCTTCTGCGGATGCCGTTGCTGTTTGCGAGAGGGGAGTTGCGCTGCCCTGTTTGACATTCGCGATCAGATCGCTGACCGTGCGTTCCTCTGCGGGAATGATGCCCTTCAATTCCACGCCTCCGGACAGGGCGCCGCGAGATACCAGCACCTGCTCATACAAGCCAGGCGAGGCTGCGGTCACATGCGGCAACTGACGCAGGCGATCCGTAAGTTCACGCCAGTTGCGGATGCCATCACTTTGTACGCGCATCAGGTCTACATGCGCGGTCGAACTAAGCAGCCGCTCGCGCAGGTCGCGACTCATGCCATTGGTAATCGCAAGCGCAATGATGAGCGAGGCGACACCCACCGCAACGCCTGCCACGGAGATCGCTGTAATCACGCCAACCACGGCCTGTCGCCGCTTTGCTCTCAGATACCGCGCAGCGACGAAAAGTTCGAATCTCACTGTACAACTGCCTTCGCCGCTGCCGCATTATCGTTGCGGTCATAAACGCGCACGGTGATCAGATGCTCCGACGAATTCGTGGCCGGAACTGCACCCGGCTGCTGCGGCTTCAGCGGTGCTTCGAAGTCATAGTGTTCTGTCAACGAGTCAGATAGCTTGCCTACTGGTTCGACATACTGCCACGGCCCAGCATCTACGGAATACTCGGCGTGTCCGATCGGAGTAGCGCTGTCCGTTGCCGTCAGGGTCACCCGGATCTTACCGTTTTCCATGTGCGCATCGAGGGCGGAGAGTACGGGAGCCGTGGTGTCGATCAGGAATCGCTCACTCACTCGTTCCGTCGTGAGAGCTTCGCCCGGATTATGTGAAGGCGCATCGCTGGCCACGATCTTCAGCCGGTACGCTCCATCGGGAAGAGCGGTGGCATCGAATGTGTAGTAGCGGTCCGTCACCTTGTCCTTCAAGAGCTGCCAGTTTGTCTCGCTCTCGCCCCGATAGTAGAGGCTGTAAATCATCTCATCGCCGTTGTCGTCATGAGCGGCCCACCTCGTCGTGACGGCTGATTTGTCTTTTACACCAGGCAGCGGTTCGCGACCAGGCTCGGGGTTAAACATCACGCCGGGACTGGATGACCCGCTGAAGTTGATATTCACAGTCTGTTGAGGCTGGCCGGGAGGTTGCTGAGCATTGGCGCGTACGCCCGGCATAACCACGATCTCGTCGATAGCAGGGGCAATATTTACAGGGAGATAGTTAATGCCCACCTCGCCAACTGCGGCTCCGGGGCGCAACACTACCTTCCACTGCACAAATCGCGACATATCGAGCCCGAGTGGGCCGTTGTTGGGCGTGACCTTCTTCCAGTCGCTCCACGCTCGGTCTGGGTTTTCGATGTTTCCTGCACGCGCGTAAAGATCATAATTCTGAGAACCGGAATCAACCTCCGCGCGACCCCACCGGGAGAAGACTCCGGCATCGAAAACATCGCTCAGATAAGTACCTTCCGCTGCCTGTGTGTGGCTCAGCAGGTAGATTTTCCCCGTGTTCGCCGTGCCCACATAAAGTCCTTGTGGCGAATCAGCAAAACCCACCGCCTGGGATGCTTCAAGATGCGCGACGTCTGCATACTGACCATTCTCAGAGATGCGATAAATGCGTCCCCGATTACCCGTCGCCGCGAGCAAACCCTGCGGTGTCCAAGTCAGCGCATAGACGATGTCATCGTGATCAGACCAGATTTTGTGCGGCGCGCCCTGTGGCGGAATCTCATAGACCTCCGACCCGTCGGGAATCACGGTGTTTCCATTGAACGCCTGTATGGAACCTGGCTGCACGATGGTGATCGTCGCTGATACCGAGGGAATACCCTGTACGGGTAAAGGCGGCAGCGTCGTCTGCCCCTTACCGCCGACAGCCGAGGCGTAGATGGCGCCATTATCAGCAATCGCCAGCGAGGTGATTTCGCGCTTGGGAGCATCGAACAGGACGTACCCTTTACCGCTGCTGTCGATGCGATAGACAAGTCCGCTGCCGTCGGAGCCGGCAATCAGATTTCCTGCTTTGTCAAAAACAATGGCGCGGATGTGCTGCTCATCGCTCTTAAAAAAGAGACTGGGCTTGGCGCCGCTCTTCGCCGCATCGAGGCGATAGATGGCCGCAGGCCCGCCCGTCGCAATGTACAAGCGTCCGTCTCGATCAAACGCGAGATCCCATATGTATTTGGGCTTTTCTTCCGTCTGCGCGGGATCAAAGGCGACCTCTGCCTTGTTCTCGTCGAGGTCTTCGGCTCCAGCTGGAATCCGGTAAACCTTGCCCGAGGGCAGGGTAGCGGCATACACCGAGCCATCCTTCGCGACGCGAACGGCCTGCACGGTGAGATCTTTGCTCGAGAAAAGTTTCGTGGTCTTGCCGTCAGGTGCAACACGAAGCACGGTCGCAGGAGAACCTGTGGCGGCGTAGGCGTTCCCGGCACTGTCGGCCGCAATCGACCAGACGTAGGTGGAAGGCGTCACGGCGATCTGCTTACTGTCCGGACCTGGTTCCAGCAATCCATCGCTGCGCACGGCCACACCCTTCGGCGTGCCTTTTTCAAATTCATCAAAGCGCTGCTGCGTCCATAGGCGCGTGCCCTGGGCGGCGGCGAGCGGTGCGATAAGACAAAAGATAATTGCGTTGACGAGAAGGCAAGCCAGACGGCAGATCATGCTGATGATGAGTCTACTAAATCGACTCGCCTAGAGGCAGCGGCAGTGCGAGGGCGAGCCCCGCCTGAGAAAGGACTGGTTTCCGGCAATAAAGTGGAATCGTTTCCACTTTTAATTTTTTAGGAATATAATCCGACCGTCTCTACCCGTTGTTTTCAGATAGGCATTTGCCACGGTTACGCGGGAATCATGAGCGAGGAGATTGCAGGTGAAGACTGGATTGGGTCGCGCGGTGGCCTGGAGCACGATTTGTGCCGCTGCCTTGTTTTTTTCATCTCCTGTGCGGGCGCAAGAAGCTGAAATAACCGCACAGCTTAAGTCGTTGCCCGACGGGGCGCAGACAGTTTTGAAGCGCCTTCGGGATCTGGATCACTTGCCAGCGGGCGAGTGGCGATTCCATTCCGGCGACGTGGCGCATGGTGAGAGCGTCGATCTTGACGATTCGAGCTGGCAGGCTGTAAAGCCCGGCTTTGAATCTTCCGGCGAAGCATCCTGGTATCGCCGCATGGTAGAGGTTCCGAAAACGCTCAATGGATACGATCTGACGGACACGCGCATCTGGTTCAGGTTCGAAGCAGGCGCGAACGGTCCTGTTCCTCAGATCATCTACTTCAACGGACGCCGCGTGGCCATGGGTGATGATCTTGAGCCAATCGTGCTCCTCGATCATGCGAAACCCGGCGAAAAAGTCCTGATCGCAGTGAAGATGCTGCATACTGTCGATCAAAAGCACTTCCACAATGCAGAATTCAAGATCGACTTCTCCGAAAACCGGCCCAATCCGGACGATCTCTTCAAAGAATTTGTTTCCGCCGCATTGCTCGTCCCGAGTCTTTCCAAAAACCCTCAAGGCGATGAATCAACCCTCGAAAAGTCGATCGAGACTGTTGATCTGAAAGCTCTCGACGCCGCCGATCAGACCAAGTTCGATGCTTCGCTCAAGGAATCCGCGACTCAGCTTGAGGTGCTGAAGTCTATGCTGAAAGAGGGCACGTTCCACCTGACGGGGAATTCTCACATCGATGCCGCATGGCTTTGGCCTTGGACGGAAACGGTCGACGTGGTGAAGCGCACCTTCTCAACCGCTCTGCAGTTGATGAACGAGTATCCGGATTACACCTACACGCAATCCGCCGCGCAGTACAACGAGTGGATGGCCACGAAGTATCCGGAGATCAACGACGAAATCAAGAAGCGCATCAAGGAAGGCCGCTGGGAAGTCGTTGGCGGCATGTGGGTCGAGCCTGACCTGAACCTGCCTGATGGTGAATCGCAGGCGCGCTCGTTGTTGCTCGGCAAGCGCTTCTACCAGAAGGAATATGGCGTCGATGTTCGCATCGGCTGGAACCCAGATTCCTTTGGTTACAACTGGCAGACTCCGCAGATATACAAGAAGTCTGGAGTCGATTATTTCGTTACCCAGAAGATGACGTGGAACGATACCAACCAGCTTCCATTCAAGCTCTTCTGGTGGGAATCGCCGGATGGCAGCAAGGTTCTGACCTACTTCCCGCATGATTATGCAAATAACAATCTGAACCCGATTCGTCTCTCCGACGATCTGGCAATGGCCCGCAAGCGCTCTCCCGGCATGACCGAGATGATGGACCTTTACGGCATCGGGGATCACGGTGGCGGTCCGACCCGTGCCGTTCTCGATGAGGGAGCACACTGGGCAGAGCCGAACAAGATCGTTCCCAATTACAAATTCGGAACCGCGCAGAGTTTCTTCAGCACGGTTGAGAAGCAAGTATCTCCTGAGTCGCCTACCTGGGACTACTTCTCGGTGATGAAGGGTTACACACCCCCTCCGACTCCGCCCGAAGGACAGATCGCGATTCCGACATGGAAGAGCGAGCTTTATTTCGAATACCACCGCGGAGTACAAACCACGCAGGCGCAGCATAAGTGGAACATGCGCCACAGTGAAGAATGGGCTCTTAACGCCGAGAAATACGCTTCGCTGGCATGGCTCGATGGCAAGTCATATCCCAATGATCAGCTCACGGATGCGTGGAAGACAATTACTTTCAATGACTTCCATGATCTGGCCGCCGGTTCGGGCATCGGCGTTATCTACAAGGAAGCACAGGAGCAATTCGACAAGGTGCGTCTCGAGACCGATGAGATCTCGCAGAAGTCTTTGCGGACGGTTGCGGCGCAAATCAACACCAAGGCCGCGGGCGAAGTCCCGGTGCTCGTCTTCAACCCGCTGGCCTGGGAGCGCTCTGGACCGGTAGAGGTGAGCGTGCAGATGCCGAACGCGGCTCCGAACGGCGTTTCGGTGCTTGATCCGGCCGGACACGTTCTACCTGCGGTCCAGCTTTCCAGTGATAAGGCAACCAACTCCTACAAATTGCTGGTGGAAGCGAAGAACGTTCCGTCCATGGGTTACCAGGTGCTGCACGTCATTCCCGGCGACAAGCCGTTCACCAGCGATTTGAAGGTGAATGGTCTCACGCTGGAGAATGCGGCAGTCCGCATTACCGTAGACAAGACGACGGGCTGCATTACCAGCCTCTTCGACAAGAAGGCGAACTTCGAAACCCTGGCCAGCGGCGCCTGCGGCAACGAGTTGCAGGCCTTTAAGGACACGCCGAAGGACTACGACGCGTGGAATATCGATCCCGGCACGCTGGACATTCCTCCCACCAAACTGTCCGAGGCCGATTCGGTTGAACTGGTGCAAAAGGGACCGGCACGAGCGTCCATCCGGGTGACTCGCAACTGGTCGAAGTCAAAGTTCGTGCAGGAGATTCAGCTTGCTGCCGGATCAGACGAGGTCAACGTCGTCAACGACATCGACTGGCATGAAGACCACATCTTGTTGAAGGCGGCTTTCCCGCTTGCCGTAACCAGCGACAAGGCTACGTACGAAATTCCGTACGGCAGCATTGAACGCCCCACCACCCGCAACAACAGCTGGGACAAGGCACAGTTTGAGGTTCCGGCACTGCGCTGGGCGGATCTCAACGACGGCCAACATGGCTTCAGCCTGATCAATAGTTCGAAGTACGGCTATGATGACGCTGGCAACGTCCTGCGGCTGACTCTGCTGCGCTCTCCAACATGGCCGGATCCGGTCGCGGATCGCGGTCACCAGCACTTCACCTTCGCTCTGTATCCACACGCGGGGGACTGGAAGCAGGCTTTAACGGTCCGTCACGGTTACGAATACAACTACAGATTGAAGGCAGTGCAGGTCGAAGCTCACACCGGAACCTTGCCGCTGGAGCACTCGTTCCTGACGGTGAAACCTGAAAACGTGGTCCTTACCGCCTTGAAGAAGGCAGAGGACAGCAATGCCCTGATTCTGCACATGTATGAGTGGGCAGGGAAGCAGGCAAACGTGGAAATAGCCCTCCCTGAGCACGCCACAGCAGCGACTGAAACCAATCTGATGGAGCAGCCCCAGGGTTCGCCTTTAACTGTGGAAGGCGGTCATGTCAGCGTCCCAATCCACCCGTATGAAATCCTCGCGGTTCGCGTGGATTATCCACACGGCAATTAACGTCTAACACTGGAACTCGAGCCGGGGGCGAAGAGCCTCCGGCTTTTATTTGCTCGGCTGGTTACCGATGGGTAACACGGGAGCAACACTTTTCATTGACCACGCCTTTAGACGTCCGCTATCTTAAACATGTGATCGTGTAACCTTCCGTGTGTGCAATTATTGCCAACCCAGCCTGCCCCCAAACAGCAGATTCCAAGTTCTGCGACGCGTCAAATCATTCTCGTTTATGCCAGAAATCTTTGGGCGTAGAGGTGGCAGGATTTATTGCAAACGTGTGATCAGCAGTTCGTCCCAAGTTGGTGTTGGCAAAGATTTAACAGAGAAAGACCGTCCTTCTAGCACATGTTAAAATCGTCCGCACAAATCAAGGGCCAAAGTGTATATACGTTCTCGTTTGCAGGCGGTGAAAGCTCAGCGACGTTTGTCGCTCTCGCTGCCAACAGACGGGACCGATAGAAAGAGTAGCGATCGCAGTTTTTGAGTAGCAAGGAGTTTAAGCTGGGAATGCAAGGACAAGCAATAACGCCGCGGCCGTCCGAATTACCTTTAGCGTTAGCGCCTGCGGCTGGCAACACATTAGAACATTCCGTTCTGACGCCCGGCGATGTGCGCAAGATCATCATCAAGCGGAAATGGGTGATTCTTGTCTGTCTTCTCTTTGGGCTCCTTGTAGCCGGCTACTTTGCCTTCCTGTCGACT
Source organism: Alloacidobacterium dinghuense (assembly GCF_014274465.1). Taxonomy (NCBI): domain Bacteria; kingdom Pseudomonadati; phylum Acidobacteriota; class Terriglobia; order Terriglobales; family Acidobacteriaceae; genus Alloacidobacterium; species Alloacidobacterium dinghuense. The sequence goes on from NZ_CP060394.1 coordinate 1,940,985, forward strand.
CCGCTCTATGAGGCTGTGGCCGAAGTTGACATCGATCTTGGGCGATCCACGAACATTGGTATCAGCGATCTGGTCGAGCAGAATCTTGCGGGTGAAGATGCGTCCTCCGAGCGACTGCAAACAGAAGTGGCGATCATGCGCAGCAACACGGTTGCGCTCGACGTCATCAATACGCTTGACCTCTACCACAGGAAGCCCTTCTCAGAGGTCTTTAGAGATTCTCCGTATAACGGGCACTTAACACCGGGCCAGCGTACTGCTCTGCTGAAGACCTTTTCCGGCAACCTGAAAATCATGCTCGTCCCGGGAACGAACCTGGTCGAGATCCGATACAGAAATCCCGACCCAAAACTGGCAACGTCGGTTACTAATGCCATCCTGGATGCCTACATGGAGCGCGACCTGCGCGCCCGGTATGAAGGCACCAACCGTGTCTCAAGCTGGCTTTCGCAGCAGTTGAGCGCTCTGAAGAAACAGGTAGAAGATTCGCAGCAGCAAGTAGCGCAGTATCAGCGAGCCAACAATCTCATCGGCTTGAATGCGGATGGCCAGACACTGGTCACCAGCAATCTGCAAACGGTGAACCAGCAACTCGCTGAGGCTCAAGCCGACCGCATCGTGAAAGAAGCGCGCTATCGGCTGGCGCAGACCAGAAATCCTGAACTCCTCGTTTCTGTCGCACCGGGAACGACCCTGACCGCCTTGCGCCAACAGCAAAGCGAATTGTTGGTGCAGTATGCGCAGTTGAAATCAAAATACGGCTCTGACTGGCCGAAGGTGAAGGAAGCTGAGAAGCAACTGGCAGCGGTTCAGGTGAATATCGATACAGAGATCAATAATCTTACGAACCGCTTTGAAGAGGAATACAACACCTCGGTAAAGACGGAGAATCTGCTCCATCAGCGACTGGAAGAGATTAAGCAGGAAGCGTACCACAACAACGAGTCGGCAGCCGAATTCGAAATACTGAAGCACGGAGCCGATTCAGCCTCCGATCTGTATGACGCCCTCCAAACCAAGCTTAAGGAAGCCGGCATTACCGCTGGCTTGAATTCAAACAACATCGACGTGGTTGACCGGGCTGCTGAACCTGCCCGGCCGATCTCTCCGGCAAAGAAGCGGGATCTCTTATTCGGCCTTCTCGGTGGATTGTTGCTGGGAACGATTGCTGCGCTTTTTCTGGAATCGCTGGACGATACCATCCGCACTTCGGACGATGCTGAGGCCATTTCCGGTCTGCCTTCTCTGGCCGTCATTCCACATTTTGACGTATTGAAGAAGCTGAGCGGATCAGCAGAGCTCTCAGCGTTGCAAAAGGAACGCAACTCCAAAGTCTCCGCAGACTTGATCTCATACACAGAGCCGCAATCCGTCATAGCGGAGGGCTTCAGAACTCTGCGCTCTTCACTCATGCTGTCGGCAGTCGACCGTGAACCCAGGCTGATTTTGCTCACGAGCAGCTTTGCCGCCGAAGGCAAATCTACCTGTGCTGCGAATCTTGCCATCTCCTTCGCGCGGCGGTCCGCTCGTGTTCTGCTGGTTGACTCCGATCTACGGAAGGGCACGCAACACCTTAAGTTCAAGACTTCGAACAGGGTGGGATTGTCCACGCTGCTCTCCCGCGAATCGGGTAATGAAGTTTACGAACAGCCTCTACCTGACCTCCCCAACCTGACGGTTGTTACACGCGGCCCCATCGCTCCGAACCCGGGCGAAATGCTTGCATCGCGGAGCATGGAAGACCTTCTTCTGCAATGGCGGCTCGAGTACGATCACGTCATTCTCGACACATCGCCCGTGCTCGCAGTATCGGATACGCTGAGCCTCGCTCCTCACATGGACGCGGTTTTCATTCTTGTGCGCTCTGGAGTGACGCGCAAGAAGGCCCTCTCTCGCGTGCGAGATCTGTTGCGGCGTTCCAATGCCAGGCTCCTGGGAACGGTGGTCAATGACGTCGATCTGCGGCTGGAAAATTACTACACCTATTCAAGACGCTATGACTACGACTACAGCAAAGGCTACGGAGCAGGGTACGGAGTGACGGATGAAGAAAAGTAAGACGCGGGATTCGTCCTTTCGCCCGGGAATCGCCTTCATCGCCTTTCTGCTTCTTACACCGCAGCTTGGATTCTCACAGCAGCCAACACCTGGAGCTACGCCTGACCAACGCAATTCTGCGCCGAACATCGCGATTGGCGCAGGCGATCTATTAAGCATCGTTGTATTTGATACGCCGGAATTAACGACGTCCGCGCGCGTCAGCCAGGATGGCGAAGTAAACTTGCCGGTTCTGGGAATGATGCGGCTGGCCGGCATGAACACGATCGACGCAGCGCGCAGGATCGAAGATGAGTTGCGCTCACGCCACCTGATCCTTGACCCACACGTCACCGTCTTCATCTCCGAATACGCCTCTCAGGGGGCAACGGTGATGGGGGAAGTCAGAACTCCCGGCGTCTATCCCACGCTCGGTACGCGCAAGATGCTCGATATGATTTCTGTTGCCGGTGGCTTGCAGACAACCGCTGGGAAGACTGTCACCATCGTGCATCGCGATGATCCGCAGCATCCCGTTAACATCGCATTGCAATCCGGGCCCGCAAACATGTCTGCCCAGGAGAATCCCGTCATCCTTCCGGGCGACACCATGATTGTGGCCAAAGCCGGGGTTGTTTATGTGATTGGCGACGTATTGAAGCCAGGCGGATTTCTGATTGACAACAACACTCCCGTCTCGGTAATGCAATCCCTCTCGCTCGCCGGTGGATGGGATAAGACTGCGGCGTTAAGCAAAACAAAACTGATTCGCAAAACCTCTGAGGGCAGGGAAGAAGTCGATCTCGACCTTAAGCACGTGGCCTATGGCTCGCAAGCGGATATCAGCGTAAAGGATGGCGACATTCTTTTCGTTCCATCCAGCATCAGCAAGACGCTGACCTATCGCGGAATAGAAGCCGCCATTAGTATTACAAGCGGCGTGCTTATCTACACGCATTGATCGAATCCGCGCTCCTGTTACACAGGAACGGCGGAGCGCGAACAGGTACCTCACGGATGAATACAACACTTAATCCCGGGATCGAGCTTTCATGGTCTGGAGCTAACCGCGTGGTCAGGCGGTTGGGTGGTGGCGTAGAACCTGTCAGGCGATTGTATTTCCTCGACTTTCCTCTGCTGCTCCTGAGTGTTGGCCTGCTCACGTGGATGGTTCCCACTGACACGATGCTTTTTCTGTCTGCTTTGACCGGCGCTGCAGTGGGGCTTTATACCCTTTGGGAGATCGCAATCAGGCGGAAGCCCATCCAATTTTCCCACGTCTTCTGTATTTCAAACACTGTGGGCTACGGCTTGGGCGTCGTGAACAGCTGGTTGAGCATATCGCGAGGCAATCTTGGCCTGGCACAATTCTTCAACCGCGATCCGGAAGCAGTTTCTCACGCAATGGCGGCTGTTCTGATTGCTTCCAGCCTCCTGTATTCGTTGGGAGAGATCTTCGAGACGCCGATCTTTGGAAAGAACTTCCAGCTTGCTCTCGACAATCGCGCGGGCTCATTTGTCTTTATCGGTACTGGTCTTGTCATCGCAGGTTACGTGATGGGTGACCTCGGCTACATGGGCTCGAACGCGTCCGCGAATGGCGGGCACGTCAGCCTCATAAGTGGAACCCTCGGCTGGCTGTTTCCGATCCTGTTTGCCTTTACGGCTCTCTGCTCGGTGGAGTGGAGCAAAGGCATGGTGAAACGATTCTTCTTCGCCATGCTCGCCCTTCAATTTGTCCTGATCATTCCCACGGGGCGCAGAAATATTCTCTACTTCGTACTGCTGGGAATCATTGCTTCAAGGTTTGGTTCCTTCAAGCCAAAGTGGTCCCTCTCGAAACGAGTCGTCATTGCGGCTGTGCTCGCGTCGGTGATCGGTCTGGGCGCAACGGCGTTCTACTACCTTCGATTTGCATCCTGGAGCCGACATCAAGTCTCCCTTATCGACCGCATCTCACTTGCCATAGCGCTGTATGAGAGCGGCAATACCGCCAAGGTGAATCAGAGCTTCAAAGAGAATCTGCAGAAGCGCACATTTGTCCTGGGATACGTCTCCGATCTTCTTGATGCCAGCTTTCGTATCGAATCCGCAAAGGGCCAGAATGCACTGCATGAGTTCCAATTGGTCATCCCTTCGGCGTTATGGGAGGACAAGGGCGCTTTTCTTTATAGCGAAGAGAGCATCGCAAACACGACATATCACTTTGCTTACAGAGATGAAGCTAACTCGGTGTATTCCGCCGGGGCGATAGATTTCGGCTTATGGGGCATGATCGTATATCCGATCATCATCAGCGGACTCTTTCGCGTCGTTGCCGAGTTCGTAAGATTGAGTTTTCCAGAGGTGGTAGCAACCTTGGTTATCCTGCTTCTGGTTTACAACGCACTCACCACTGAAGCCGGCCTATGGGTGCGATTCCTCGCAATTCGAGATGCGCTGTTTTCCTCTGTGCTCCTGTGGATGATCTTTAAAATCCCCGCATTTTCTTTCGCGTCTCAACCGGAGAAAGGCGTCTTGTCTCGATGAAGTTCCACGGCAGGAAGCTCTCCACTGCGCTATGCGTCGCGCTCCTGGCAATAGCATGTACCCGGCTTGCCAGTGCTCAGCTCAGTACTTCAGTCGGCGATTCTCTGACGCTTCCACTCGACTACAACCTCGACGGGCTCAACTCCGCTGTAGCTCCAACAACTTCATCTGCGATCGAACCAGGTGCAACAAACCTGATGACGCCCGATGAACATCAGCTGCCTTTCGACGCAATCGGCGCAAGCATCGTGGCTACGCCTTTAAATCCTTCCGTTACTCAACTGTTCACTGTCAGTCGCGTTCCATTTCAACTGGACAGCTCCATCAAGGACTCCACGCTGCTCACGGGACAACATCCGAGGATGCCCATCGAAATCGTGGAATCCGTTACGCGAAAGACGAACGGTATGGGCTTTTCTTCAGACTCCTTAAAGACTGCGGCTTCATCCTTCGGTCGCTCGTTGCCCACCCTCACCTTATCTCTATCGCCATTGAGTGGAACACAACCCGGAGCCACTGGTGTTCCTTCACCAATCATCTATCCGCAATCATCATGGAGAGCTGGCGCAGGTGGTGTCTCATCTGTCTTGGCAAGCAATCCGGCCCAAATCGTTGGACACACAAGGCAGCCGTCGAGCCTATCTGAGAATTCGGATGTTAGTGGCGCGACCATACATCGCGATACAACGCAGGAAAATGCATCGGTCAACACTTCCAGTCTGCTGTCGACAGCGCCTTCGGTCGATACGAGGATCAATACAAGCAGGAGTCCACTGGAGACTGTCACGAGCCTAAACCCGGACTCATCCAGCAAACTCGCAGATCCCTTCGGCAGCTTCGGAGAAAAGAGCTTTCTGAACCCAGACATCACTCTCTCTACGCTGCATCGCAATTCGACGAAGGGAACTCGAACATCAGGCAACGCTCGGTCAGCGTTCGCATCGTCCACCCAAACGCGGTCACAGTTTTCAACTCTCGGCCAATCAGAATTTGCTCGTTCGCGCAGTGGAATCAACGGAACCAATCTGAGCACTCGCGAATCAGCAATAACAGGCGCTGAATCCCGACGGATGCAGTCATTCTCGGAACAACAGGCGAAGCGGCCCAAATGGCACAATCCAATTCTGCAGCAAATGGAAGACGCCAAGTCTACCGGCAATCGGTAGGAGCCAGGGCATAATCTCTGAGTTTCCAGCCTATTGCTTCGGGGACAGGTCCGAAAGAATTCAGATTGGAGTGACAATGCTTCGATGGAAACTTAGTTCTGCCAATCTCTTGATTTTTTTCAGTTGTGCAGTGCCGTTCGCGGCAATTGCCGGACAGACAAACAGTGCTCCTCAAAATCAGGGTTCCGCGGCACAGGCTCGAACCGTTGTTCTCGATAACCATTCGCAGCTTTCGCTGGGCGATGCATACAACAACACATGTTCGAATGGCGGAATGCTCGTGATCACACCCAGCTTCAAGTCAAATGAGCCCATTCCGGCGCAGTGCGAAAATCAACCGGCTGTACTTGATTTGAGACGACCCGACTCGCTGACGGGACGGCTCAACGTGCGCAATGAAGGCGCCGTAGGAGACGGCGCGGCAGACGATACGGCGGCTCTACAGAAAGCCATCCAGTATGCGCTTGACCATCCGGTTGGATCAGGCGCAAAGGGATCTCCGGTTGTATACCTTCCTGCTGGAACCTACAAGGTAAGTAAGACTCTCCGAATCCCCGCACAACTGCATCTCATCGGAGACGGTCCGGAGACCACCTCGCTTCAGATCACGAATCCCACTGCAAATCTAATCACTGTCTACGCGGGGAAATGCGGGGATTGGACCTGTAACGGAAGCGTGGAAGGAGTCTCGCTGCTTGGCAACGGGCATTCTACGACAGGCACTCTTCTCGAAATTGGAGCGGCTGACGGCTTCCATCTTCGTGACGTGAAGATGTACAACCATGGCGGCCGTGGCTTGCAGGTGAATTATGGCTCTGAGCGGCTTGCGTCGAACAATTTTTATATCTACGCAGTACGCTGGCCAATCATTCTTGCAGGCGACATTAACGAAAGCTACTTCTGGAATACGCAGGTCATCAGCCCAGGATCGACCGACGAGGGTACAGGTGGGGGAGACAAATACTGCTACAGTATTAACTGCGTGAGCGGAAGGTTTCCGGGACCGAACTCGGGTCCTGGTGGCTCTCCTACGCCCATCTCGCCAGACACGCATGCCGCCATCTTCGTCGATAAGGCTGTGAACTTCTCCTTCGTGGGCGGCTCAATTAAGCCACTCAAATATGCAGCCGGAATACAGGTCTTCAATGGAAGTGTGAGCACCGTTAAGAATTTTTATTTCGAAGGTTTTCCATGGGACCAGGCTGGCAGGTTGAGCGCCGCTGTCATCGCTGGAGGCGCCGCAGTACACACGACTCTCTCCGCAACTTTGGCGGGGAACGCAGCCGAGGTTGCTGTCGCGAATACCGATTGGATGCCGCACTTCTCGACAGATCCGAGCGATATTAATCTGAAGACCCACAACTACTATCCGTATATCCTGCTTCCACAGGACTATGCCTCGGGCAGCACAGAGCCTTCGCGATATGTGCCGAGCGTCAAAAGAGGGCAATTTGAAGTTGTGAATGTGGCCGGCTTTGGCGGAGATGGAAAGCTCTACATCGCTGCTCGTGGTACCAGTGGAACAGCACCTGCGAGTACTTCATGGCCTTCGGGATCGATCGTTGAAGAACTGCCGTATGGATTCTACGGCGCATTGAGTTTGCAGGATTCGCATGTCGCCGCGATCCAGCCGCCGAAACAAGGCTATCGCGATACGTGCGACCAGACCAACGAGCACACCTGCGCGGATATCATCGTTGGCTACATCCCCGATGGCCTCTACGTGGATCCCACCGGAGGCAAGAATGCTACTCCCGGCAATCGTCCTTATGCAGGAGCAATCAGTCTATCGTCGGTAACCATTGCCAGCGGAGATTTCCCACACAAAGGCGAAATAGCCACACATCGATTTGCGCGCGTAGCACTCGATGGAACCACCAGCATTCCCCTCTCTCCGCAATCCGGAGAGGTGGTCGATAAGCAGAATCTTCGCCTCGACATTGGCCCCGCTACCAATGGCAAGTATGTGACAGCTCCGCTTTATGCAACAGGACGCACGGCCGAGCCGGAAGTAACCTTCAGCGCGATTGGCGGCATTTACGCTCCAGCCTTTGGCCTCTTTGCAAGATACGAATCGCAGTACGGTCAGGGAGGATATGCCAACGGTGGCTGGATGAACGGGTTGAAATTCGCAAATCAGTATTGCTGGTTCGATACTCCGTCTGAAGGGCAGAAGCAATCGATCAACCGCATATGCATGAACGGTGGTCCTTCGAACAACGAGCATCCTGGCTACGAATACGATGTCTGGTCCGGATCGAAATGGGTGAATGCTTTTCAGGTGAATGGAAAATCGGATGCCACCGCTGATGTTTCCGTATCGGGAAATCTAACTGTCGCTAAAACTCTCTATGTGAAATCGATTGAGGTTGCAGGCGGTAACTCCGCTGTCATGCATGCTGCCACATCGAACCATGCTTCGAGTGCAGCCGGCATCTCTGGCACGACCGCCGCAATTGGCGGCGCTCCGCTTCAGTCCGGCCAATGCACCAGCGGAGTTGCGCGACTGTCCGGAGTTGCAAATTCCATGGTTGCGTCGGCCTCGCCAGTAAGCGATCCGGGAGATGGATTCATCTGGCAGGCCTTTGTTTCTGCAGCAAACATCGTTACAGTAAAAGTCTGTGCGATCGATAAAGGAACACCCAAACCCGTAGCGTACAACGTAAGGGTGCAATAGAGATTCAAGGCATAAGCGTAAGGAATGACTAGATCCGGACTGAACGACATCCAAGACCATACGCAATCGACCGCTGAAACGGGAGGGACAGACTCGCCACTGCGCATTCTGCATGTTATCTATTCGCTGTCTCTCAAGCACGGCGGTCCGCCAGAAGGATTGCGTCAGCTTGCCGAAGCCTATCGGCAGGAGGGAATTCATCTGGAAGTAGCTTCGCTGGATGGTCCGGACGAAGACTTCCTGAGAGAGTTGTGGTTTAAAGTGCATGCCCTTGGGCCCGTAAAATCTGTTTACGGTTACTCTTCTCGAATGCTTCCCTGGTTGCGTTCCCACATCCACGAGTATGACGCTGTTGTGATCAACGGTATTTGGCAGTACAACAGTTTCGCTGCCGGGCGCGCCGCCAGAGGCAGAGTTCCGTATGCCGTGTTCATTCACGGAGCGCTTGATCCATGGTTTAAGAAGACATATCCGCTCAAACACATAAAGAAGCTCTTGTATTGGCGTACTTTTCAGTACCCCGTGCTACGGGATGCTTTGGCGGTGCTCTTCACAACACAAACGGAAAAAGAGCAGGCTCAGCTGAGTTTCCGTCGAAACCGATGGAATGGAGTGGTGGTTCCATACGGAACATTGCGGCCCGATGGTGATCCGGCCGCGCAGAAAGAAGTATTCTTTTCATCCTGTCCGGCTGTGAGGGGACGCCGCTTTCTTCTGTTTATGGCGCGCATCCACGAGAAAAAGGGTTGCGACCTGCTGATCGAAGCATTTTCCCGCATCTCATCCTGTACACCAGATCTGTATCTCGTGATGGCTGGACCCGATCAGGTTGGATGGAAAGCAACGCTTGAAAAACAGGCAGGACAATTGGGAATAGCCGATCGAATCTACTGGCCTGGGATGCTGGAAAAGGATGCGAAATGGGGCGCATTCCATGCCGCTGAAGCGTTCATTCTTCCTTCGCATCAGGAAAACTTCGGAATCGCTGTCGCCGAGGCTCTGGCATGCGGCAAGCCGGTACTGATCTCGAATCAGGTGAATATCTGGCAGGAGGTCATAGCAAATGGAGCCGGCATTGTCGCGGACGATACCATAGACGGCACGCATAGCCTCCTTACCAAATGGCTGGAATTGTCGGAAAATGAACGTATTGAGATGTCGCAGAAAGCATTCGCATGTTTCTCGAATAACTACTCCATGAGAGGCGCCGCCAAGGCCATCCGCGAAATGTTTGAAGAAGAACTGAAAGCAACTGGGAAACGAAGCGCAGGCAAGCATGCGCTGCAAGCAACTGCCAATTGATTGGTGTGCTTGAAAAAAATCAACCTATCTAAAAGGCTGACGGGAAAATTCTTATGACTGAAAAAATCACCATCGCTGTTGTCGGCTCAGGCTACGTAGGGCTGGTAGCATCGGTCTGTTTTGCTGAGATCGGTCATCAGGTGATCTGTGTAGACAATGATGAAGCGAAAATATCCTCGCTTCGCGATGGCGAGGTCCCGATCTATGAGGAATACCTGCCGGAGCTCCTCGCCCGTCATCGCAACAAGTCAATTGAATTTACGACCGATCTTCACGCCGCAACACGGCGATCACAAGCAATCTTTGTAGCAGTGGGAACACCGCAAAGCCAGACGGGGAGTGCCGACTTATCCTATGTCGATGCGGTAGCCAGCGAGATCGCTCGATCGATCACTGAATACAAAGTAATCGTCGAAAAGAGCACCGTTCCCGTGTATACCAACGAGTGGATCAGCCGAGTCATTGAGCGTAACGGTGTTCCACGCGACCTTTTTGACGTTACCTCGAACCCGGAATTTCTTCGCGAGGGCACAGCTGTTGTTGATTTTCTTCACGCAGACCGAATCGTCATTGGCGTTGAAAATGAACGTGCCGCGACCTTGCTGCGCGCTATCTACGAGCCCCTCACGTCAGGGCGCTATTATCAGACCGTCGATGCGGTTCCCGGAGTCCGTTCCTCTGTCGATCCACCGCCAATCCTTCAGACTTCGACAAAGGCGGCAGAACTCATCAAGCATGCTTCCAATGCGTTCCTCGCAATGAAGATTTCTTTCATCAATGTAGTTTCCAACGTGTGTGAAGCAGCCGGAGCCGATGTGGAAGAGGTATCGAGGGGCGTTGGAGCTGACGCAAGAATCGGGCCGAAGTTCCTCAAGGCGGGAATTGGTTATGGAGGTTCCTGTTTCCCAAAGGACGTGGCAGCATTCCGCTATGTTGCGGAACAGTTAGGTGTTGATTTCGGTCTGCTGCGCGAAGTAGAAAAAATCAACGCGGAACAGAAGAGGCGATTTTTCCAGAAAGTTCGCTCGGCGCTTTGGACATTCCGCGGAAAAAAACTTGCCGTACTTGGTCTCGCCTTCAAAGGTGGGACCGATGACATTCGCGAATCGCCGGCAATAGATCTGATTGGCCAATTCCTGATGGAAGGATGCATCGTCTCTGCCTACGACCCGGCCGCAATCGAAAGGACGAAGCAGGTGTTACCTCCTTCCGGAACTCTAAGCTATGCGAAGGATGCGTACGAGGCTGCCGGTGAAGCGGATGCACTTTTAATTCTGACCGACTGGCAGGAATTCGTCGAACTCGATCTCGACCGCCTGCGTTATACCCTGCGATATCCGATTGTGATCGATGGCCGCAATCTCTTTGACCGGGTGATCATGGCGCAACACGGATTTACCTACTTGAGCGTTGGTCGAGCGGGTGGTGTACAGGTGAGAGATTCAGCGCTCACGAGTCGCCTTCCCTGATCGGCAATCCCGACATTCCAGGAAGTACGTTTGTAACTACCTTAAATGGTCCCAACCACGCAGGAAGGTTGTTTCCCCTTGACGAAGATTTCACGGGATATCCATACTATAGAGAGATAGGGACATTGTCCGAGTGTACTTCGTTCTCTCCTTTCAACTGTTTTTCCCCGCGAGCTACACAAGAGCAGAGGCAATTTGATGTCCTAATTAAGGACAGCTATGGAGTTGTGTTTTGAAGATTCGTAACTCGTGCCAACGTCACGAAATATCGACGATAGAAATCTACACTTGGCGAGGGGAGTAACAGGATGCGGTTAGCAGATGAGAGGGTAGTGGTCTGTGGCGCTGGTGGATTTATCGGCGGCCATCTTGTTCAGACACTCTTGAAGAATGGCGTCAGTGTTGTGCGCGCCGTGGACGTAAAGCCTCTCGATGAGTGGTACCAGAAGAACAAAGAAGTTGAAAACCTATCGCTCGACCTAGGCGACAAGGATACCTGCTTCAAGGCGACAGATGATATGCAGGTCGTCTTTCAGCTTGCCGCCGACATGGGCGGCATGGGCTTCATTGAGAACAACAAGGCTCTCTGCATGTTGAGCGTTCTTACAAACACGCACATGCTCATGGCTGCGCGGGACTGTGGTGTAGAGCGCTTCTTCTATTCATCTTCAGCCTGTGTATACAACGGGGACAAGCAGAAAACCGCTGACGTTAGGCCACTCAAAGAAGAAGATGCCTACCCAGCACTGCCCGAGGACGGATACGGGTGGGAGAAGCTCTTTAGCGAGCGCATGTGTCGTCACTTTGAGGAAGATTTCGGTTTGCAGACTCGCGTAGCGCGTTATCACAATGTTTACGGGCCTTTGGGCACCTACGATGGAGGCCGCGAGAAAGCGCCGGCTGCCATTTGCCGCAAAGTGATTCAGGCAAAGGCTTCGGGGAAACATGAAATCGAAATCTGGGGCGACGGCCGTCAGACACGGAGCTTCATGTATATCGACGATTGCACCAAGGGCACGCAGGCAATTCTTGAAAGTGACATTCGTGAGCCCATCAATCTTGGGAGCAGCGAGTTGGTGTCCATCAACCAGCTTGTGGACATCGTGGAAGACATCGCCGGTATCAAGTTGAAGAGAACCTACAAACTCGATGCTCCGAAGGGAGTAAACGGTCGCAACAGCGACAATACAAAAATCCGCCAGTATCTGGGTTGGGAGCCATCGATTCGCCTAAGAGAGGGTATGGCGAAAACCTATGAGTGGATCGAGAGCCAGATGTTGACATCTGCCATCCGATAAGCCAAAGAGGCAAGCTGCATGTCCTGAAATCGTAGAAACCCTCTCTGATTTTTGTTGATTATCTTCCATACGAGCATTGTCTTTAAAGGATTACTTATCTCGGGTCAATCAGAACATAGAATGGAAGTTCTGCTGATCTCCAACTACCGACCGGACAAGCAGCTAAGTATGCTCCGCTATGCTCAGTTGCTTCAGCATGAACTTCACTGTCGCGAATTCACAGTGCGTGTCGTTCATCCTCCAGTCATTTTTGGTGGCCTTTCATTCCTGCCTCGTCCGTTGAAAAAGTGGCTTGGGTATATCGACAAGTATCTCGTCGCACCCACTTATCTTCGCAGGCAAGCTGCTCGCGCTGATATCGTCCACATTTGTGATCACTCCAACGCAATATATTTGCCGTGTGCCGGCACGCGGCCTGCGTTAATTACCTGTCATGACTTACTGGCCGTTTTCGCGGCCCGCGGAATATATCCAGAAGTCGAAGTCGGCTTAACGGGGAGAATGCAGCAGCGCTGGATTGCAACGCATCTTTCGCGGGCTGAGCACGTGATTTGCGTTTCCGAAAAGACGTTGGATGATCTGGAATTGCTTGCTCCGGGAATTCGTTCCAGGTCGACTGTCATCCATCATCACCTCAACTGGCACTATTCACCAGCGACTGCCGAAGCAATTGCCGCAGAGAGAAGAAAGAGCGGCCTTCATCTTGACTCTCCGTATCTACTTCATGTCGGCGGAAACCCTTGGTATAAAAATCGCCTCGGGGTGCTCCAGATATTCGCGGCAATGCGAAAGCACTCGCAGTTTCGAAATGTCAGATTGATTATGGCAGGGAAGCCGCTAACCTCCGAGATGCGTAGATATTGCGAATCATGCGGATTGACGAACGACGTTATTGAGCGGGTGGGAGTTTCCAATGAAGAATTGCAATCGCTGTACAGTGACGCGATTGCGCTACTCTTCCCATCGCTTGAGGAAGGATTTGGCTGGCCGCTGCTCGAAGCGCAGGCTTGCGGATGCCCCGTCATCACGAGTAATCGGCGGCCGATGACTGAGATCGCCGGAGATGCGGCGCTCTATATCGATCCCGATGATCCTGAACAAGCGGCCAGAACAATCGCCGAACATGTTTCCGACCTTTCATCATTGCGATCTGCTGGCTTTACAAATCTGGCGCGTTTCACCACGAACAAAATGGTCGACAGCTATATGAACTACTACCAGCACGTTGCACAATGCGTAAAAGCCGACGCGATAGGGCCGGTAGCGTAAGGGCAGGTGACGTAGTTTCCAACTCAGCCGGTTGGCAAAATTTGATACAATCGGTTTATCTGCTAAGTTATTTGTTTTGTTACGGAGAGGTGGCAGAGCTCGGTTGAATGCACCTGACTCGAAATCAGGCATAGTCGCAAGGCTATCGGGGGTTCGAATCCCTCCCTCTCCGCCATCCCTTTAGTGCCTAGAACAAAAGCACTCCCAGACAATCTGCAACTCATGCCTCTCCGTCGCACACCGCCGCCTTGCGGTTTTCGAGAGGGAAGAGAAGCCCTGCTAAAACTAGTTTGCTTCGGGTTCCCAAATCTGCTAGAAATCCCAAACGTGGAAGGTTGCGGGAAGTTTTCCTTTTGCCCTGTATGCGCAGTTCCGGTTGCTCGTGACTCTGCTGCCGTCTATCCCAAATAAATTAGCCTGCTGATACACCGATGCAGCGCAGCCACCATTGAACATCTCGCTGCATCAGAGAGAGGATGCGGAGGGAGGTATCTCAATGATTGATCGATGCTTCAATCCGGCGTGCAAGCGAAAACTGCATTACTTGCGCGATGGGCGCGTGGTGCGTGTCATTCAGGGCAAGAGTGATGATTACTCCACTGATGATTACTCCATAGAACACTACTGGCTTTGTGGACCCTGCTATGACGTTTACGATTTCGTCTTTCTGCCCAGCGGAAAAGTCACAATAGAACCTAGATCACGAGGACATTCTCCTGAAGTCCATTTCGGCGATGTGCTTCTGCCGGCGGGTGGATATAAGGGATATTGCGGTATTTGAACAGTGTGTTGCGTGAAGGGTTTTGAGCACCGCAGATCAGATTTTATCTTGATGAAAGGTGCGAAGGGTCTGCATCTGGGCTAGCCACTCGTTTACAAACACAGCACCCCAGATAAAGATGCCGGTCTGTGAAGGTAACGGCTTGCCTTCCATCAACCTGGGACGAAGCATACGGAGAAAAGTACTATCTACAAACTCATGCAGTGGAGCTCCTGGCTTTAACAAGTTGTCGAATGCTCCCAAAAATGCCTTCTGTTTGAACTTCTCCTCGATCGGCGCAACAAATCCACTCTTTGTCCGATAGACCATCTCCTGCGGAACATGGCGCGCCAGAGCAGCCTTCAGTAATGCCTTAGGTTGTTTGCTCAATCCATTAACAAATAGCGACTTATAGGCCAGGCGAATCATGGCCGGGCTGAGAAACGGATAAACGACTTCCAGGGAAGTACCAGCATAGAGCGATTTCGACTTCTGCGCAAATATTGCACTGCACACCAGCGCTAAATCCAATGCCGCAATCTGACGACGAGGATCCGAATCAGATAGATAGCTCACCCAGTGCATCGCTAGGTGATCGACAGTACCTTTCACGATCGGGCTGGCGTGGAAGGCAATCCCCTCTAAAGGATTTTGCGCAACAGCCACGAGCGGATACTCCAATTGCGCCGATCGCCGCAGAAGTCTCAATCGGAACTCCAGTTCGTTATTCCTTACATAGGCGCGAGTCAACTTATAAGTTGCGGCTCCCAAGTTCCGCAATGTGCGAGGAAGGGAAGAGATCCTCTGCCATGGCTTAGCTTTTCCAAATAGGCCAAACGCTCCATCCGCACCAGTCCCATCGAAAACAATTGCCCGCTCATTGAACCGCTTAATGACTGATCGAATTAAGGCTGATGTAGGAAGCGTCGAATGGTCAACAAAGGGAATGCGATAGTACTGAGCGGCATGGTCCAGCACGTCTTCAATTTCGGACCCGGAGTCATAGATTCGCGTGAATTTCAATCCCAGGTGCTGAGCCATTCGCTCCGCATGCAGCGACTCCTGATCACCTTTGCCGAAGCAATAGTTCACCAGGGTCACATCCAAGCCAATTGCAGCAGCCCGGGCCGCCAGAATGCCCGAATCGACGCCACCACTGAATAAGATGATTACCGGGCTGTCCTTACATCCAAGTAGCACGGCATCTAAGTGCGAAACTATCTCAGAGGTAAGTTCATCTTTGTCGATTTGCTCTTCCGCGGCATCCGTACCATCGATATCCTGCCTATCAGCGACTCTTCTGACACCTGGTTCCTTAACGTTACTCTTCGAAAATGTTGTTATCGCGCCAGGAGCAACTCTGCGTATCTGCTTCCAGGGACTCAAAGGCGGAATTACAGCTCCAAATTGCAGAAGCGAGTAGATTGCGTTCTCATCAACCGAATCACTGGGCTGATATAGCGTACGCAGGTCGTCGCTGATTACAAACGAATCCCCAGCAGACGATAGACGGTAATGGAGCTGGTCTGTTGCAGTGGCGGGAATTTCTATCTCGATCTGATCAGCGTTCTCTTCGATGCGAAAGCCCATCGTCTCGATGGGCTGATTAAGGCAAAAACGTATAGCCATAAAAGGAAAAGCGATCATATCATGATTACTTTTCCTAAACGGACAGGTTCTAGCCCTGCAGCCGCCTCTAGGCAGCCACTGTGCGTTTCTGCACCCAGGATTTATAGTCTTCGCTCGGATCGCCAAGTCGATAAATGGTATTAAAGGTTTCGACTAGGCGCTGGCTGAGATCAATCTTCACGATGGGAGAAGTGTAGATAAGCTTCGTATTCGGCAGAGTCGCATGACCAAGTGCATAACCCATAAGCCGGTTGCCCGGATGCAACGCTTCGAAGCTTTGAGACGTTACGTTTTCTACGACTGCCCAGCACTCGATCATCACTACTGGCTTCGACATGCAATGAACTCCTTCGACCCAACACGGTAGTAAGAGCAACGCGAATGCCAAAAGCCTGGCAGGAAATGAACGAGTTATGGGGCAATTGATTCAGATCATGGAGAATTTTTTGCCATGACAATGAAATTCTGCCGGTAACGACCTTGGTGCCGAACGAGCAAGGCAAAGGTGGATATGAAATCGATGGAGGGCCAAAGCCGAAAGACGAGTCACTGACGCTGATGTCTTTATTTATCAGGCATTTTCGTGGAGATAGCAAAGGCAGATGATGCAGTAGTTATGTCCGATAACGGATATTCTGTTAATCAAGAGGCCTGCCCCAAAACAGGCCCCCATCATTCTCAATTTCAGCGCCCTAGGCTATACCCCGATCACCGCGCATAGCTCCTTCACTGCATCAGCGCTCTTCTTCAACGCAGCAGCTTCTTCAGCAGTGAGCTTGATCTCGATAATCTGTTCCAAGCCACGAGCACCTAGTTTGCACGGCACGCCGACATACAGACCATCAATACCGTACTCGCCCTGGAGATACGCAGCACACGGCAGAATTTTCTTCTTGTCCTTCAGAATTGCCTCAACCATCTCGACTGTCGCCGCCGAAGGCGCATAGTAGGCGCTGCCGGTCTTGAGGTGCTTCACGATCTCAGCTCCGCCATCGCGTGTCCGCTGGACCAGCGCTTCCAGCTTCGCGGGCTCAATCAGCTCCGTAATCGGAATCCCGGCAACTGTTGAAAAACGCGGTAGCGGAACCATCGTGTCCCCATGCCCGCCCAGGACGAACGCGGTCACATTCTCCACTGAAACCTTGAGCTCCTCCGCAATGAATGTCCGGAAACGCGCCGAGTCCAACACCCCCGCCATACCAATCACGCGCTCGCGATTGAACTTCGCCTGCTTGAACGCGGCCTGCGCCATCGCATCCAGCGGGTTTGAAACCACAATCAGGATGCAGTTCGGCGACGCAGCCGTGACCTTGCTTACCACATCCGACATGATCTTGTAGTTGGTTTGCAACAGGTCGTCGCGGCTCATACCCGGCTTGCGCGGAATCCCCGCCGTAATCACCACAATGTCGGAGTTGGCCGTATCGGCATAGTCATTGGTGCCTATAATGTGGCAGTCGCGCTTCTCAATCGGCATCGCCTCCAGCAGATCGAGACCCTTGCCCTGCGGAATCCCTTCCACCACATCGATCAGGATCACATCCGCCAGCTCTTTGGAGGCAATCCAGTGCGCAGCCGTAGCACCCACATTCCCTGCACCAACAATCGTTACCTTCTTACGCATTACTTCTCCTTAATAAAATCTCGATGTCATCCTGAGCGCAGCGAAGAATCTGCTTTTCGCCAACCCAGGCAGTGAACTACATGTTCTCGATCATCCGCGTAGCAAACTCGCTCGTCTTCACCTTGGTCGCGCCTTGCATCTGGCGCTCAAAGTCATAGGTCACATGCTTCTGCTGAATCGTCTTCTCCATAGACGACTCAACCAGCCTGGCCGCCTCATGCCAACCAAGAAACTCAAAGAGCATCACGCCCGAAAGCATTACCGATCCAGGGTTGATCACATCCTTGTCCGCATACTTTGGAGCCGTTCCATGCGTCGCTTCGAACACCGCATACCCGTCGCCGATATTGGCGCCCGGAGCAATCCCCAGCCCGCCAACCTGCGCCGCGCAGGCGTCAGAGATGTAGTCACCATTCAGATTCGGGCAAGCGAGCACACTGTATTCATCCGGACGGATAATTATCTGCTGGAAAATCGAATCGGCAATGCGGTCATTGATCAGCACCTTCTTCTTCCACTGACCGTTGCCATGCGACTTACCAATCGAATCCAGCACGCCCTTCACTTCCGCAAACAGTTCCTTGCGGAAATCCTCCGAGCCAAACTCCAGGCCGGGCTCAATCAACGCGGCATTTTCCTCGACCGTCAGCTTCGGATTCGCTTCCTGATTTCCCAGAATCCAGCTCTCGCGCTCCGTCACTACCGCATCGCGGAACTCATCGACAGCAACTTCATAACCCCACTCGCGAAACGCGCCTTCGGTGAACTTCTGAATGTTGCCCTTGTGAACCAGCGTCACCGACTTGCGCTTGTTTTCAATCGCATACTTGATTGCGTACCGTACCAGCCGCTTCGTCCCGGTAATCGAGATCGGCTTGATGCCGACGCCCGAATCCGTGCGCACCTTCTTCTTGCCGCCTTTCAGCATGTCGTCGTTCAGAAAACTAATCAGCTTCGCAGCTTCAGGAGTTCCCTCTTTGAACTCGATGCCCGCATACACGTCCTCCGTGTTCTCGCGGAAGATCACCACATCCAGCTTCTCCGGATACTTCACCGGACTCGGCACACCCTGGTAATACTTCACCGGCCGCACGCACGAATACAGATCGAGAATCTGCCGCAGCGCCACATTCAACGACCGAATCCCTCCACCCACCGGAGTCGTCAGCGGCCCCTTGATCGACACGCGCAGATCGCGCGCCGCATTCACCGTGTCATCCGGAAGCCACGTCTTGAACTCGCGGAACGCCTTCTCGCCCGCATACACCTCAAACCACTTCACCGAGCGCTTGCCGCCGTAAGCTTTCTCCACCGCAGCATCAAACACACGCTGCGACGCGCGCCAAATATCGCGCCCCGTGCCGTCGCCTTCAATAAAAGGAACAATCGGGTGATCCGGAACCTGATACTTTCCGTCTGCATACTTGATCGGCTCGCCATCGGCAGGCAAGGATTTTCCGTTATACGTCGTCTGCATGTGTCTGGATATCTCCAAGCAAGATAAGAAATGAGGACCGCAAGATTTGATTCCCCTTGAGGCTACCATCCGCTCAAGACGAGTGGCAATTCGCGCAACATTCCTCCTTATAGGCTGTCATCCTAAGCACAGCGAGGATCTGCTTTTCGCATCGGTCAGCACGAAAAAGGATGCTCCATTCTTGACCAAAGCCAGGGTATGACCATAAATTTTCCCCGAATGATCCCGACAAGGACAGAACCAAGTAAAATCATGGTGGAATCGATACCATGCGCTTGCTTAAAATTCTGCCCGCCCTCTTGCTGAGCATGCTTCCCACGCTCAGCTTCGCGCAGCAACAACCACTCCGCGTAGCCATCTACGGACTCGAACACGGACACATCGCCGGTTTCCTCCACCAGTTTCCGCAGCAGCAGGACGTTGAACTGGTCGGCATCGTAGAAGCCGACAAAGCCCTTGCCAACCGTTACCAGCAAGAGTTCCACCTCGACTCCAGCCTCTTCTACAACACACTCGATGAAGTCGTAACCGCAAAGCACCCGCAGGCCCTGCTCGTCTACACCCCAGTCGGCGATCATCGCAAGGTCATCGAAATGGCAGCGCAGCACAACCTCAGCGTTATGGTCGAAAAGCCTCTGACCATCTCACTCGACGACGCTCTCGCCATCCGCCGCGCCGCCCGCGCCCATAACATTCATGTACTCGTTAATTACGAGACCACTTGGTACTCCAGCAATAAAGCCGTCCACGACCTCATCAGCCAAGACAAGTTCGGAGACGTCCGCAAAGTCGTCGTCCACGACGGGCACGAAGGCCCAAAGGAAATCAACGTCCAGCCTGAATTCCTGAAGTGGCTAACCGACCCAGCCAAAAACCCAGGAGCGCTCTACGATTTCGGCTGCTACGGAGCCGATCTCATGACATGGTGGATGCAAGGCAAAGCGCCCATCAGCGTTACAGCGGTCGCACAAACCGACAAGCCTGACATCTACCCCAACGTAAATGACGACGCTACCATTATCCTGCAGTACCCCGGCGCACAAGCCGTTCTCATGCCCTCATGGAACTGGACCTTCTCGCGCAAAGACTCCGAGATTTACGGCAATAAGGGCTACGCCATCACTGTGGGCCTGACTAAGCTGCGCGTTCGTTATGTAGGAGAAAAGCAGGAAAGCGAAGTCACACCCGACCCGCTCCAACCGCCAGAGGATACTTCCCTGCACTACCTGGCAGCCGTAATGAGCGGTTCACTCAAGCCAGACGGTGACCAAGCATCGCTCGACACCAACGTGATCGTCATGCAGATCCTCGACGCAGCCCGTGAATCCGTCCGCACTGGGCGCACCGTCAAACTCAAACCATTACCGGCTAACTAACCGAGGAAAGAGACTGTCATCCTGAGCGTGCCCGTAGTCGAAGGACCTGCGGTTTGCATCGATCAGTACGAAAAAGGGTGCCTCATCCTGTCGCGCACTATGCGACAGGGTGGGAAAAGCAAGAACCCGCCCCGCGAATCTAATTAAAGCGAAAACTACACAATCGACTGGACGCGCTTTGCAGCCGCATCATAGACATTCCCGGCAGTCTCCACCGCGTCCTCTACAGCGCCCCTGCCAGCCTTGTACGCCTTGCTGGCCCGATCACCAATCGTATCCGCAGTGTCTCTCACATAGTCTGAGGCGTCTTCCAGCTTCCGCCGAACCTGCCGCCGCGTCTTCTCACCTGTTTGCGGCGCATATAACAGGGCAACCGCAGCTCCCGCTGCCACTCCAATCGTAAAAACAGCCCAGAATTTCGTTGCATTCATAACTCACTCCTTATGACGACGTTACTCGCAGTAAGATACGCCCCTGACGCCGCAGGTTGCAGCGATCCAGCATGCAATCCACTTCGTCTATTAGAATAAATAGGTTAGACTCTTCCGCACACGCGCCAAGTAGACACCCTGAAATGACGAATCGTTTTCCTTCTCTTTCTGTATCGCAATCCCCGTATTGCAGACAGGCAGTCCCCTCAAGGAACTCCCTGCTCCATCGCTCCGGATACAACAGATGAGCGATCAGAAAACCGCCGTCATTATCGGAGCCGGGCCCGCCGGCCTCACTGCCGCGCTGGAATTCCTGCGCCGCTCCAACATTCGCCCCATTGTCCTTGAAGCTACCAACGAAATCGGCGGCATCTCCCGCACCGTGCGCTACAAAGGCAATCGCATGGACATCGGCGGTCACCGCTTCTTCTCGAAGTCTGATCGCGTCATGCAGTGGTGGATCGATCTGATGCCCCCCGAAGACACTGCCGCGGAAATCAGTTATCAGGGCAAGAAGCGCGTCGTGACCGTGCCTGCACATCTGCAGGAAGAGCCACCTCTGCGCGGCCTTGGTCCATTGACGCATGAGGCAGAAACGGAAGACTCTGACGAAGAAGAGATCAGTCCCGACGAGGTTGTCGCAGTCGTCGTCGCTCCGCCACCGGAGAACGAAGATCTCGTCATGCTGGTGCGTCCGCGCAAAAGCCGCATCTATTTTTTGCGTAGCTTCTTCGATTACCCCATCAGCCTCAGCGCGCAAACGATACGCCAGCTCGGGGCGTGGCGCATGTTCAAGATCGGCATCGGCTACATCCGAGCAAAGCTCTTTCCTCGCAAGCAGGAAAACACCCTCGAAGATTTCCTCATCAACCGCTTCGGCACCGAGCTTTACCTCACCTTCTTCAAGTCCTATACAGAAAAAGTCTGGGGAGTTCCCTGCGACCACATCAGCGCCGCCTGGGGAGCGCAGCGCATCAAGGGCCTGTCCCTGCGCACGGCCATCACGCATTTCCTGAAGAAGACCTTCGGCCGCAAGAAGTCTTCCGACATCGCGCAAAAAGAGATGGAAACCTCTCTCATCGAAAAGTTTCTCTATCCGAAATATGGCCCCGGCCAGCTCTGGGAACATGTAGCTGATCTGGTTACAGAAAAAGGCGGCAGCGTAGAAATGAGCTGGTACGTCAACAAGCTGCACATCGAAGGCAACCGCATCGCGACAGTCGAAGCCGTCAACCCTGCCGGCGAAAGGCGCACCATCGAGGCCGACTATGTTTTCTCCACCATGCCGGTGCGCGATCTCATCCGCAGCCTCGATGTTCCCGTTCCCGATACGATCCGCGCCATCAGCGACGGCCTCATCTACCGCGACTTCCTGACCGTTGGCCTGCTCGTCAACAGGCTCTCCGTTACCGAACCCGATAGTTCTCCACTTAAGGACACATGGATCTACATTCAAGAGCCCGACGTTCAATTAGGCCGCCTGCAGATCTTCAATAACTGGAGTCCCTACCTCGTCGCCGACCCCAGCAAAGTCTGGATCGGCCTCGAATACTTCTGCTATGAAACCGACGACCTCTGGCGTATGCCCGACGACGAGATCAAGAAATTTGCCATCGCCGAAGTCGAAAAGATCGGCATCCTCAAAGCCTCCGACGTCCTCGACGCGCACGTCGTCCGCGTCCCGAAAACCTACCCCGCCTACTTCGGAACCTACGACAAGTTCGACGAGATCATCCAGTACATGGACCGCTTCGAAAACCTCTTCCTCGTAGGCCGCAACGGCATGCACAAATACAACAACCAAGACCACTCGATGCTCACCGCCATGACCGCCGTCGACAACATCCTCGCCGGCAACATGGACAAAGGCGTCCTATGGAAAATCAACACCGAGCAGGAATACCACGAGGAAAAATAAGCTGATTAGAGCAAGAACAGGAATGCCCTATTTTAAAAGAACCGGAGGATCAGTTGAGCAATTGGCGTCGTGGGCTTGCGATATTTGGCTATGCCGCGCTGTGTGCCTCCCTCATGCTCCACATCGCGATGTGGGTTCGAGCGAAACAACTGCATGGATTTTGGGGGCATTTCAGTGAGGCTTCCCGATGGTTCCAAGCGATTGATCTAACAGCATTGCTTGCAATCACTCTATGCCTGTTTGGAGCGGGCTGGCGCAGATGGCTTGGTGTAACCCTCGGGCTGCTGTCTTTTGTGTTGTGCTGTGGATATGCAGCCGGATTGTAAGAACGGCACAAACCAAATTAAGAGTTTTATCTCAGAGTGAGGAAGCAATACATCAAACCAGCCACAGCGTATCCTATAGAGTGAACCTGCGCGGCAAACTCCTGACCATCGTCCTCGCCCTTAGCACGCCATTCTCAATCGCCCAGCAATATTCCGCCGACAAGCCCCTCGGAGCCTCCGCACAATCTACACCCTCGTACCTTAAAAACGCAGGCATCGACCAGAACCTCAACCACGCACTCCCGCTCAATCACCACTTCCACGACGAGAGTAACAACGACGTCGCCCTCGGCAGCTACTTCGGCCACCGTCCTGCCGTCATGGCCCTCGTCTACTTCAAGTGCGGAATGCTCTGCCCGCAAGTTCTCCACGGCATGGCCTCAGCCCTCAAGCAAGCTGGCCTGCAACCCGGCGACGACTACGACGTCATCGTCGCCAGCATCGATCCAAGTGACACACCCGCCGACGCCACCAAAGCCAAACAGCATTTCCTCATGATGCTCGACAATCCCGACGCCGCCTCCAGCGTGCACTTTCTCACCGGCGAGCAATCCTCCATCACCGACCTCGCCCAGGCCACCGGCTTCCACTACGTTCGCGTCCCCGGCCCCGACGGCAAAATGGACCAGTTCGCCCACTCCAGCGTCATCATGATCGCCACCCCCGACGGCCGCATGTCCAAGTACCTCTCCGGCGTCGATTACCAGCCGCGCGACGTGCGCCTCGCCCTCGTCGAAGCCAGCGACCACAAAATCGGCTCCCTCACCGACCTCGTCATCCTCTACTGCTGCAACTACACTCCCAGCCAGGGCCGATACACCGTCGCCATCATGCGCGTCCTCGGACTCGCCGCGATGGGCTCCGTCTTCATGCTCATCGTTGTCTTCTACCTGCTTGGTAAGAAACCAAGACCAGCCGTATGAACGAAGCCCTTCGTGCCGAATTGATCCGCATGAAGGACTACGACCTCGAGGTACGACAGCGCCTCCTCGACGAAGGAAAACTAGGTGGGTTCTACGTCCCGGAAATGGAAGCCGTCCACCGCCAAAATTCTGCACGCCTCCGCGAAATCATCGCCGAACACGGCTGGCCCCACGAAGAAATCGCCGGAGAAGACGGAGCCAAGGCCGCATGGCTCATCGCTCAGCATGCCATCGGAGAGCCCGACTTCCAACGCCAGTCCCTCCAATATCTCCAGCGCTACGCCGCCGAAGGAAAACTCCCTGCGTGGCAGGCCGCATACATCGAAGACCGCATCGCCATACAGGAAGGCCGCCCGCAACGCTACGGAACACAATGGATCGACGACATCCGCGACGGCCTCACGCGCCCACTCCCGCTCGAAGACCCCGAACGTGTCAACGAACTCCGAGCCTCCGTCGGCCTAGGCCCATTGCACCCAATCCCGCCACCCGGCCCCGACTTGCCCGAAGAAATGCAGAAGCAGGAGCAAGCCAATCGTGATGCCTGGGAAGCATGGTTCGTAAGAGTAGGCTGGCGAAAGGGCTAAGTTACCGCGCCGCCCGGACCGGTTTCCGCTGCCGCGGCTTCACTTCCTTGGCTACCGCAGCCTGCGGAGCGCCGCCTGATTGCTGATCCATCCAGTCGTCCAGCCGTGACTTCTTGAACCGCCAGCGGTTCCCCAGCTTGAATGCGGGAATAAAGCTCTCCGACGCATATTTGTACAGCGTATCCGGGCTGATTCCCAGATATTCGGCTGCCTGCCGAATATCCATTACTTCTCGAACCTCACTGCGCGCAACTGCTGCTTTCATTTATCGCCTCCTGAAAATGAATCAATACGTTGGCAGGACAAAAAATTACCCGGCCTTGCGCTTATACCTGTTTTGCGGGAACGGTTCAAGAAATTTCGGTAAATGTCAGTTTATATCCGGGAATCTTACCTAAAACACCGGCAATTGCCCCGTATCCAAGCTTGCAGTATCAAAGTTGGTTCCTTCTCCGCTCCGCTTGATGTTTCAGATCAAGTTATGGGCTCTAAATAGTAGAAAAGGCCAGACATAAAGTCTGGCCTTCAATCGACACTGGCAGCTTGAGATCTAAACCTTAGGCTCCAGCCCATCCAGAATCTCAAGAAAATTGTCCGTCACTGTCCGGTTCTTCGAGATCGCCTCGGCAATCGGAATATCCTTGATCTCGGTTCCCCGCAGAACAACCAGCCGCCCAAAATTCCCTTGGTGGACCAGGTCAATCGCCGCCAGCCCATACCGCGTCGCCAGCATCCGGTCATAGGCCGTCGGAGTGCCACCTCTCTGCGTATGCCCCAGGTTCACTGACCGCGTCTCATATCCAGTCTTCCCTTCAATCATCTCCGCCAGCGCCTGCCCCACTCCGCTCAGCCGCGCGTGGCCAAACGAGTCGACCTTGCTGCCCTGTGTCGCCTGTCCACCGCCCGGCAGCTTTGCACCCTCCGCCACGACGACAATCCCATACTTCTTGCCATGGTCATGGTTGTACTTGAGCAGCCCGCAGACATGGTCGAGGTCAATCGGCTTTTCCGGGACCAGCACTACATGAGCGCCGCCCGCTACGCCAGCTGTTAAAGCGATCCAGCCCGCATCGCGTCCCATCACCTCGCAAACGATCACGCGGTTATGGGCCTCAGCCGTCGTGTGCAGCCGGTCGACCGCCTCAGTCGCAATCGAAACCGCCGTGTCGAACCCAAAGCACGCATCAGTTCCGTAAAGGTCGTTATCAATCGTCTTCGGAACACCCACGCCCGGCACGCCCGCCTGAATGAGTGCATTCGTCACCGACTGCGTATCGTCGCCGCCAATCGCAATCAGCGCGTCAATTTTGTTGGCCTTCAGCGTGGCCACACATTTTTCAATGCCGCCTTCAATCTTGCGAACGTTCGTGCGCGATGTACGCAACACCGTGCCGCCCTGGTCGAGAATCCCGTCGACCGCCGCCAGCGTCAGCGGCGCCGAATTATTGTCCAGCACTCCACGCCAGCCCTCCAGAAACCCGACAAACTCATCGCCATAGTGAAGAATTCCCTTCTTCACCACCGCATGAATCACAGCATTCAATCCGGGACAGTCACCGCCACCCGTAAGCAAACCAACTCGCATCTTTAACTCCTAAAATCAAAAATGAATCGGGATGTTGTTTGTTTTCGCGAAAATACGCCAGGACGATGATAATTGCCACCGCGCTGGCTTACAAATTCACCGGCACACAGCCGGAGGAGTGGCTCATTCAAGCGTCCAGCACTGACGTAGCAATTAAAAGAAGTAGTTGTTGCGGCATTTTCAGCTCGGGGTGAAGCACGGGCTTCATGTTCCCATCTGACTTAAGTGAGCAGTTCCTACTATGCCCGCACCTCATCCGGATAAAACGCCGCAATCTCTGCTGCATACTTCTGATTCACCACTCGCCGCTTCAGCTTGAGACTCGGCGTCAGCTCTCCGCCACCAAGCGACCACTCCTCGGGCACCAGCTTAAACCGCTTGATCGTCTCAAACTGCGCGAGCCCGCTGTTCACCTCATCGACAATCGCCTGATACTTCGCCACCACCGCAGGATCAGTCACCAGCTCCCGCCGCGTGGGCGCACTGATTCCCTGCTGCTTCGCCCATTCCTCTAGGGCCTTGAAGTTCGGGGAGATTAACGCGCTCAGAAATTTGTACTTGTCACCAACCACCGCCACCTCGCTTACAAACATTGAAGCCTTTAGCTTGTTCTCAATCGGCTGCGGAGCAATGAGCTTCCCGCCCGAAGTCTTCAGCAGTTCCTTTTTGCGGTCAGTGATATAGAGAAAACCGTCCTCGTCAATGCGCCCGATGTCACCCGTGCGGAACCAGTGCTCGGCATCGAACGCCGCCGCTGTCTCGTCGGGTTTGTGCCAGTAGCCCTTGAAGATGTTCGGACCACGCACCAGCAACTCGCCATCGTCCGCAATGCGGCACTCCACATTTGGCAACGGCTTGCCGACAGACCCCATCCGGTACGCCGTCATTGTGTTAATCGCCAGCACCGGCGAAGTCTCCGTCAACCCGTAGCCCTCAAGAATCCGAATTCCAACACCTGCAAACCATCCCGCCGTGTCCATCCCCAGCGGAGCGCCGCCAGCAATGTAATAACGTACGCGCCCACCGAAGCCGCTCTGAATCTTGGTGAAGACCAGCTTGTTCGCAATCTTCCAGCCCGGCGACGAAGGCGTCTCTCCACGCAGAATCTCCTCGCGATGCTTCTGCCCCGTCTTCACTGCCCAGCCAAAGATGCGCTTCTTAGCACCGGAAAGCGAAGCCTGCCGCTCCGCCTCCTGCCGAACCTTCTCATATACGCGCGGGACCGCTACCAGAACGGTGGGCCGAATCTCCTTCAAAGCACCCGGCAGTCGCTCGAAACTCGGGCAATACGCCACCGTAGCCTGACGCGTATAGATCGCATAATCCAGATGCCGTGCCGTAATGTGCGAGAGCGGCAGAAACGAAATGCACGAATCCGTCTGAGAAATCTTGAAACCAGCCAGCGAATAATTCAGATTCGACGCAATATTCCCATGCGTCAGCATCACGCCCTTCGGCTCGCCCGTCGTGCCCGACGTGTAGATCAGCGTTGCCAGGTCATCCGGAGCCACGTCATAAGCCGCGCGATCAAAAGCCGCATCGCGTTCCGAGCCTTTGCTGTCCGCATCTTTCAGCAGCGAGGACATCAGAACCGCGTCTGCAACGCCTTCATCATCCATCACGACAATCTTTTCGATCGCTGTCTTGCTCCGCAGCGAAGCTACCTTGTCGTACTGCTGCCGCGATGACACCACAGCAACACGCGTACCCGAGTCGGCAAGCAGCGCGCCCACTTGCTCAGCCGTTAACGTGGGATAAATCGGAACATCGACCGCGCCGATCGCTAGCGCAGCAAAATCGGTAACAGCCCACTCCCAGCGGTTCTCTCCGAGAATGGCTACGCGGTCGCCTTTCTTGATCCCCCAACTCGACAGGGCTGCGGCAAACGCTCGCACGCGCTGATACACCTGCATCCCGGAAAATGACTGCCACTTGCCTGCCGCGTCGATGTACATCACGCATCGAGGCTGCGAGTTTGTCGCCACGAGAAAGAAACTGTCGTTGAGCGTTTTGAGCTGAAGCATGCTGTCTGGCTGTACTCCTGAACTAACTCGACCAATCTATCGGAGCGGCTCCCAATTGCCAAGCGCCGTAAAAAAGACAGTGTCCCTTTTGCCACGTGCTGCATCCAGTTCCTAAACAATTCTTTTTTCGAGCGAACTGCATGAGATCACTTGTTGCAACAACAAATGACGTAACCATCGCCATCTGTCGTCTTATCCTTGGCATCGTTTTCTTCGTCCACGGCGCGCAATACACCCTCGGCTGGTTCGGCGGATATGGATTCAGGGGCACCATGCACTTTTTCACGACCCAGCTTGGCATTCCCGCCATTTTCGCCGCCCTCGCCATCCTCGCGCAGTTCCTCGGCGGACTCGGCCTCATCGTCGGCTTCCTCAGCCGCATCGCGGCCTTCGGCATCGCCTGCGATATGCTCGTCGCCATCTTCAAGGTCCATTTTGCGTTCGGATTCTTCATGAACTGGTTCGGCAACCAAAAAGGCGAAGGCTATGAGTACCACCTGCTCGTCCTCGCGCTCTGCCTCTTGATCATCGTCAAAGGTGCTGGTGCGTTGTCCATTGACAGAGCCCTGAGCAAAGAAACGAAATAAACGAACGGATAGGGAAATCTGCGCTTTTCTGAGGCCGTGGACACGTCCGCGTCAAACGCGCGCCAGAAATGGCCCCAGGATGGCGAGGAGCAGCACATAGGCCGCCGAAATTGGCCCCAGCCGGGGTTCGAGAACCACGCCAAGGCCGGCGATCACAATTGAAAATTCACCCCGCGGCACAAGTGCAAACCCGCTTCGCAAACAGCCTTGGCGGTCCACGCCCTTGTGGCGTGCCGTCCAGTAGCCCGTAGCCACTTTGGTGAGCGCAGTCACCACTGCAAGGGTCATCGCGACAGGAAGCGCTGCCGGAAGCGTGTGCGGATCAACCTCTAACCCAAAAAAGAAAAAGAAAATGGCGGCGAACAGATCGCGCAGCGGCGCCAGCAACCGGCTCGCTTGGTGCGCAACCGATCCTGTCACTGCAATCCCGACCAGAAACGCTCCAATCGCGGAGGAGACTTGCAGTCGCTCCGCAAGCCCGGCTACAAGCACTACGACTCCGAAGATAGTAAGCAGAACAATCTCATCAGATTCGTGCGCGAAAAGCCTGCTGATTCGCTGTCCGAATCGCAATGCAATGAAAAGCACGATCAAAACAACAAGAACAGCCACCGAAACCGAAACGACGATTCGCGCCCGAGTTCCCCCCGCAAGAAGCACAGCCACCAATGGCAGATAAACAGCCATGGCCAGGTCTTCGAGAATAAGCACCGACAGGATGCCGGGCGTCTCCGCATTATTCAGCCGCTTCAAGTCATTTAGGATCTTGGCGACGATGCCTGAAGACGAAATGTAAGTAACTCCGCCAAGCAGCAGGGCGGGCAACGTCCCCCAGCCCAACAGTAAACCAGCAATCAGGCCGGGGGCGAAATTCAGCACGAAATCCAGAGCGCCTGCTGCCAGTCCCTTGCGCAGGTTCTGGCGCAATTGCTCCCCGCTGTACTCAAGGCCCAGCATGAACAGGAGCAGCAGCACTCCAATCTCCGCGCCTGTCGACGTAAATTCCTTACTCAGGTTAAGAGGCGCGAGTCCGCCATTTCCAAAACACAAGCCCAGGATCAGGTAAAGAGGAATAGCAGAGATGCTCCAGCGACTCGCCAGCCGCGCAAGGAGCGCAAGAACAACAATGGCAGCACCCAGTTCGATCAGTACGCGATAGCCCTCATGCGGGGCGACTGGAGCATTCGATAACAGAGCCAGACCAAAGACGAAGGGATGCACCTATTCCGCGCCCTCACCGGCACAGGTCTCTTTACGTCTCTTGCGCGAGATGCGAGGTGCAGTCTTAAGCAAGATGGAAACCCCTGATATCGAACAACAGACAAGACTAGCGAATCCAGCGAGGAAGCGCCACGCGGAAGGTCCGCGAGCCATCAGGATTCAATTTGGGATTGGTCAGCCCTGAGAGGCACGATGATTCTTTGACTCGGCCCACAGCATTTGATATAAAAATTTAGGCGAAACGTCATCCCGCCAGACACTCCTCAGTAGCTCAATGGCAGAGCATTCGGCTGTTAACCGAAGGGTTGTAGGTTCGAGTCCTACCTGAGGAGCCAATTCTAAAGAATTTAACTTCATCCCTTAGAAAATCCACCCCCACAGAACCCCACATTACGCCAAAGCCTCTTTCTTTGGAGATATGAGCATCTTCACTACTTTGCTGTTCGCGTCCTGCTTCGCACGCAGCGTAGAGTTGCCATAGACGTTCATCGTAGTCGCGACATTACTGTGCCGCATCAGATTTTGCTGAACGCCGATAGGCGCTCCCGTCTCGTCGAGCAATGAGCGATAGGTGTGCCGGAACGAGTGCCATCCCAGTCTCTGTATTCCTATCTCCGTGCCTTTCGGCCGGAGGATATTACGCTGGATGATTCCAGCATGGAAATAACGTCCTGTGACAGGCGACGGAAAGACAAGTCCTACCCTTCGGTGTCCCTTCGCGCATGCAAGACCTGCGCGAAGATGGAATCGAGCGGAATATCGTCGTGAGACGCCTCGGTCTTTACTTTGCCGACACGCCCACTAACGACGCCCTGCTGAACAAGGATTACACCGGTATCGAAGTCGATATGTTTCCACCTGAGGGCAAGAATTTCAGAGATCCTGAGGCCGGTACATATCGCCACGATAACCATGGTCCGATAGGGTTCGTGCAGAACATTTACCAATTCCTGAAGCTTCTCAGGAGTGATGACCTGCGGACGCCATTTCCTGGCGCTCGTACCTTTCAGCTTTACCAATTCGACAGGATTACGCTGCAAGTCAAGCAGACCCCAAAGCATCGCGCGTTCAAAAAGCAAATGGGACAATGCGCGTACATGCGCCTTGGTCTTTCCTGCGAGGGGCAAGTCTTTCAACCATTCATTCTGTTCAAGGGGTTTGATATCCGTGAGGATGGTCGAACTCCATCGTGGCTGGATATGTTTTGAGAAATACGAGTTGTATCCGGACACAGTGCTATAAGAGAGGCCGTCGATGACGGTGACGTTGCCCAAGAATCTCCTCAAAGCGCTCCTCGGTCTTAAACCGATCGATGACAACTCCCATTGTTGGCTTTTATGGGTACGGAAGGATTCCGGCCCGTTGATGTACGCGAGCGCCTCATCTGCTGCCGCACGGCTGTGATCAACCAACTGCGAGCTTTTCTGCTCGAACGAGGCATGACTTTTGCCAAGAGCCCGGCGAAGTTGAAGCAGGTGATGCCGGAGATCCTCGAAAACGCCGACTCCAACCTGACTCCTCGCATGCGCAACCTAGCTGCCGATCTCTGGACAGAGTGGAAGAGCAGAAGATCAAGGCCTCGGACCTCGAGGTCGAACAGATTGCCACGTCCGATGCTGCCTGTCATCGCTTGCGCTCGATCCCAGGCATTGGTCCCTTGATCGCCACCGCGATCGTCGCAGCGATCGGCAACGGTGCCGCTTTCCGCAAGGGCCGGGAGTTTGCTGCCTTCGTCGGGCTTGTTCCGAGACAGCACTCGACCGGCGGCAAGACACGATTGCTCGGCATCAGCAAACGCGGCAACTCTTACCTCCGCAAGCTGCTCATCCATGGCGCTCGAGCTGCGGTCGTACGCATGAAGCGAGAACGTGCACCATTCGGAGCTTGGCTGAACGAGTTGGAAAAAAGAGCGCCGCGCAACGTTGTTGTCACCGCTACCGCCAACAAGCTCGCCCGGATCGCATGGGCTGTGCTGTCCAGTGGCGATCCGTACAGGCTCGCCAACCTAACTACGGCTCCTTGAGCAAAGATACCAGACTACGCAGGACACTTACCCGCACCCAGAAACAAAATTAACCTTATCCACCGAAGTCTGCACCGATAAGGCCAGACGAACGAACAGTCACAACGGCGTGCCTGCAATCTGCGTCCGAGAATGGTCTCCTACGGCCGATCGGCTTATAAGAACAGGCACGCGCGGAACTCATCATGGCCAGGAGAAACTCTCCCACAAAAGCCGGATACATTCAACGCAGACTGCTTGCTTTCGTCCCTCAGCTTTACCCTTGCAGTCCCGCGGCGGACCATACATTCTCGGACAAATGATTCCTGTAGTTCCCGGAAAACGGGGATTTAAGTATATTCGCTGCTCAACGTTCATTGCGTCGGCAAGTTAGAGAAATCGAGACTCTAGAGGCACAAATGGATAGCTCCGGGTTGCCCGTGACACGATCAGAATCCGGACCATTGGCTCCTCTTCGTGAGTGGCATCGTCCTAAATTTCGGTCACTATAGTTCCTATGCTTTACATTGAGGTGCTTCCCATTTCCCAAGCCGCTTGAACTACCGCTCACCGACGGCCAGCAGCTGACTCGAGCTATCCAGCGCGGAATCCGGATCAGCCCGTAGTGATCGGCACCGTGTGATGGCCTCCTCCTGACGGATGGGCACCAAAATAGTCGGCCGCAGTAGCATAGGTACCGTCATTTCCGTCATTCCACCAACAGCCGATCCATAGATTTGTCGCTCCATTGAGTGATGCCTTATTGAAGGATAGTGTGTGATCGTAGGGTGGTTGAAAGTTAGGCGGTAAAACCAGCGACGCGTCGCTCCAGGTAGGGTTTGAATATTCAGTGACAAAGGCCATCAGGTAGACGCGCACCGACCGGTCAGTACCGGAATTGAAAAATCTAATTGAGTAGGTCACTCCGTCCTGATTTGTTAGGAGCGTGAAGGGCATGTTTGGCTGCTCGTTGATCGCTGGATGGGCAGGATGCGGGGGATTGGCGTCGATTCTGGAAGTTGTAAACTGCGGATTCGCTGACGATGAAGACATTTGGTGTGTTCCTTTCGTAATTGCGACAACAAGTTTCCGAGGCAATCATAGACAGTCAGGAGGCGACGCGGATAGTACCCTATCGTAACTTAGTGTCAATTAAATTGACGTGCGAAGCAGAAGCGTTAAGTGATCTGGGTGTTTCGGGACGCAATACACTCATCTTGCGCGTGGAATAAACTTACGAGACCCCAGCCGAGAGCACGGTGATTAGCCCGGAATTTCCTCGGAGGGTTTGGGACCAGGTTTGGACGATCTCAGGAAGGACAACCTAGTCGGACAAGTTCTCCTGCACTACCAGGTGACGGAGCGCCTGGGTGAAGGAGGGATGGGCGTGGTGTATCGCGCCGTTGACCTGAAGCTGAAACGAACCGTCGCTCTTAAGTTTCTTCCTGCCTCGCAAGCCGTTCGCGAAGAGGTGAAGGAGCGCTTCATGCGCGAGGCTCTGGCCTCGTCAGCTCTCGACCACACCAACATTGGAACTCTTTACTCGGTCGAAGAGACCACCGACAGGCAATTGTTCCTTGTGATGGCCTGCTATGAGGGGCCAACGCTCGCGCAAAAGATGGCACGCGGACCGATGTCGGCTGATGATTCGGTTGCGATCGCATTGCAAGCCTGCCGTGGACTGTCGATCGCGCACAAGCAAGGCGTCGTGCACCGAGACATAAAGCCAAGCAACTTGATCTTTAATTCGCAAGGCGTGCTGAAGATCCTCGACTTTGGACTGGCGAAGCTGCATGGCAGTCCCGAACTGACTGCGCCTGGGTCAACCCTGGGGACGGCTGCATATATGGCCCCGGAGCAGGCGATGGGCAACCCTGCGGATCAACGTGCTGACCTGTGGTCGGTGGGTGTGGTGCTCTATGAGATGTTGAAGGGACGCGGGCTTTTCAACGGGTCAGATCTGCGATCCACGATTTATGCGGTCGTGTCGAAGGAACCGGAGCCAATCCCCCGTTTACCCGGTCTGCTGCAAGAAGTCCTGAGCAAGGCTCTGCAGAAGGATCCAGAGCGACGATATCAGACGGCCGACGAAATGATCGCTGCTCTTGAGGCCGTCCGCGGTATCGCTTTCCGGCTTGGATCGGACGACATCACGTTGAGCCGGATCGGGTTCGACCCGACGCCGAAAACTACCGCGAAAGTGCAGACCCCACCGCGAAGGCGATGGTTAGTCTCCGGCTTGGTGGCTTTGGTATTAGTGGCAGCGGCTATCGGACTTTGGATTCACGGGCGGAGGGCGGCGGCTGTATCGTCCGGAAAGCGAATCGCTGCACTGCCGCTGATGGCAGTGAATACAGAGAATGCCGCGGACGCCTCATCCACGCAAGCGCTGGCCGATGGATTGCGCTCGCAGTTGATTGCCGCCCTGGTTGATCGCGAGCGCGACAATCAGGGTTTGTGGATTGTGCCTGCAGCGCAGTTGACGGCACAGCACGTAACCGATCCGGCTGGTGCGCGGCGCACGTTCGGCGCGGACCTGGCGATCACGGGCAGCCTTGCTGTTTCGGGGGAGCAACTACGTATCGTGTTGAGTTCTGTCGACACTGCTACGTCGAAGGTTTTGGCGTCGGAAGTAATTGAAGGCACCAAAGCCAACTTGCCCGCGCTGTCACAGAAAATGGCTCGGGCCTCTACAAAGATGCTCGGATTGAAGTCAGGGGCTTCGTCGCCGGCGGCCGATCCACTGGCTGGCCTCACTCCGGCGGACGCCAACACATACATGGCGAGCATTGGCTATCTGGAAAACTGGGATAAGAGTGCGAATCTTGATGCAGCGATCACGGGCCTGGAGCAAGTTACGAAAACTGCGCCGAACTTCGCGCTGGGCTTCGCCGCCCTTGCCGACTGTTATCGCCGCCGCTACGAAACAACGAAAGACATACATGCTCTTGAATTGGCAGACCAGAACGTCAGCCACGCGATGCAGATTCGCGGCGACCTGCCGGATGTCGTATTGTCGCTGGGCGAAGTACGGTTACTGCAAGGCAGATATTCAGAGGCTTTATCTAACTTCGAGCGTGTGGTGACCCTCGACGATCGCAACGATCGAGCCTATCGTGGCCTGGCGAAGGCCTATGCGGCCACGGGGCTGCCCGACAAGGCGGAGGAAACGTGGCAAAAGGCAGTCGCGTTGCGTCCCAACTCGGCGGATGCGTATACCCAACTCGGACTCTTCGAGTTGTATCGGAGTAACTATGCCAAGGCCGTAGTCGAGCTTCGCCGGGCCCTCAGCCTGGCGCCCGCTAATGCAAGGTATATGTCCAATCTGGGAGTCGCATTGCTCTATGCGGGATCGCTCGCCGAGAGCCGGAAGGTCCTGCAGGATTCGATTCGCGTGGAACCGAACTATGCGGCCTATACGAACCTTGGCAATCTCGACTTGAAGCAGGGGCGCTATGCCGAGGCAGCCGCCGATTATGAGAACGCACTTGAGATCAACAAGAGCGATTACCACGTATGGTCAAACCTGGCCGTCGCTTACTCGATGACCCCGGGCCAGAAAGAGCGAGCGAAGGATGGGTTTCTGCATGCGGCCACATTGTGCAGGGAGGCGCTGAAGGCCAATCCGAACGATGCAGGCATGCTTTCAGATCTCGCGATGTTCGTGGCGTCGGAGGGCGACGAACGCCAAGAGCCGCTGGTGCTGATCGAACGGGCGTTGGCACTAGCGCCGCAGGATACAGACGTGCAGTTCAACGCGGCCGAAACCTATGAATCCCTTGGCTATCGCAAAGAAGCACTGGACTGGGTCGCGAAACTGATTACGGCCGGATATCCCCTCGACGATATCAACCAGAGCCCTGTGTTGGCGGATCTCGTCAAGGACAAACGTTACCAGAGCATTGTCCAAGCGCAGAAAAAATAGCACCAACGGAATCTGCAGCTCGAATACAGCCCTGAACGTCAACCCTTGCTTTTGTCATTAGAGCAAACGTGGAGGCGGCGAGAATAGTCACAGTTAGTCCTTACTTTTACCCAGTCCGATAGCGTCATAGTTGTCGGCAAGCCGGAGAGCGCTGGGGCGATGAGTAATAGTCGCCCCTACTGCGACAATAATCACCGCGCGTAGAAGCCGACTCCCTATTCGTCAGCAAACACGCGGGTTCATGGATTGATACTGAGAACGCCGCTGCGTTGAGTAATGTCCGGTTAGTCGCCAACCCGGAAATAACGATTGTGGTAACGCTGCGCTCGCCGTAACCATGTCGTAAGTTCCGGATTGTTTGAATGGAAAGTCGGCGAGGAGCGCGAGGTGTTACAAGAAGCTGAACTCAGCACCCAAGCTGATTCAGAGAACAACCTCGGAGACTCCTCGAAGACGATATGTATTACATCGGACTGGAGCATCTGGGCGGCGTTGGCATTGTCAGGATTCAAATACAACGACTTCTAGTTCTTAATAGCCAGTTCGTTTTGCGCCATCGCCCGTATATGCGTCTTCTTCTTTCCTCCTCCCAATCCCAATCTCCATCGAGGTGTTCTTAGGGAATACTACTTCGTTCCCTCGCGCGATGAAGTGCAAATAGACCGACATCGCGGCACCATAAACTCCCATCGTGTAACCGAGCGCGCGCGAGTGCACCGCCAGGCCCAGCACCATCCCCACCACCTTGAAGCCGTTTACGCCGCCCGCAACCTGGGCACCTGTGTTGGCTTTAACGTGATCCACGCCATTGTCCACGTCGTTGTCACCACTGCCCATGGAGGCGGCCGCCAAGGTGAGCGACACGGCCGTGGCCAGGTAGCGGGTCTTCGGCGTCGTGGCTTCGGCTCCGCCTTCCGAGTCGAGCTTTACGTTGGCGTCTTTGCCGGACTGTACACCTTCCAGCGTGGCTTCCACTTTCTCCGCAATGCCATCCGGCGGAATCAGCTGCTGGAATGCGATGCGCAGTTGTCCATTTTTTTTCATGTGCCGGGCGGGCTGGACCTGCCGAACCGTACCATTAAGCCGGCTCCCTTGAGGCAGGATCAAGTGGCCTTCGCCATCCAGAAGCGGCTGGGATATGACCGCGACCACAGCCTCGCCCTTCTGCGTGGTGGCCGACGTGAGCGCAGTGATCAGACGCGCGTGCACCACGCTGCCTGGCGGCATCGGGCCACCGATAGACGCCGCCATCTGGGGCGTCATCAGCTCGGTGCCAAAATCCAGTGGTGCGGTGAGTTCCGCAAAGTAAACCGTGCCCACAGGAATGTACTGCCTATGAACCGGTAGCTGCGCCTCAACGTATCGTTTCAGCCGTTGCAGTCGCCCGGGCGTCTTCAGCTGTTTCATCGCGTTATCCCATTGCTGCTGGGCTTGCTCTTTCGCCTGTTTCGTTTTCTCGGAGGCGACGTCCTTGACGCTCGTTTTCTTTTCTTTGCCGTCCGCGGCCGCAACAAAGCGGATTACCTGGCCCGAACCCGGCGTCACACTCGACTGCAGCTGGAAGTGCCTTCCGTCTGCCAGCACTAGCTCGTCAAAATTCACTTCTACTTTCCGTTCAGGAGTAAAGTCCGCATTCAGCGCCTCCATCGTGCGTTTCCCGCCAGAGATCTCGCCGATTTTCGTAACTCGGCCAGTGACCTCTGATCCCATGGGGACGACGATGCGGTCAAACGCATAGACCGGCTCGACAATGCGCGCGTGAATCGGCTGCCCCACCCTCTTGACACGGAGTTCCTGGTCCAAGGCCACTTGCAACGGTGTGCCCTTGGGAACGGAGAGGGCAACGGATTGCGGGGGCGTGGTCGCACTTGGCACGCTCGACACCGGCGCCGATCTGCGGGCGGAGCCGGGCGTGAGTTGGGGAATGGGCGCCTGTTGCGCTTCCATTACGCCCAAGTATCCCAAGGCGAGCAGGATGGCCCAGAGTGCCCGTCTGATCGGCATTTCAGCTCTCTCTCCGAAGGCTAATAGCGGTTGCCGCGCCCGCTTCGGGCTGACGGCAAACCTGTTACGGAACAAGACCTTCAAAGACCGCGCGACGCTGGCGCCGCGAAATTCGTTGCATCGGCCCTAGGCGCGCAGGTTAGTGTGGCTATTGTATGCCGATGCCGATTCTGCCGTCACACCGACGTCAAAATTTCTAATACGGGTCGCGTAAAGGTAACGTCCATGAAGGTCTGAAGCCATTTCTAATCGCCGGATGTCCGGTTCTGCGAGCCAGCGAACTTCAGTTCCAGCGTAAGTGTACGGTCGGTCAGCGTCGGCTTGCGCGATGGGATTCATTGCGAGAGTGTGGGCAACCCTTAAGTTTAATTACAAGTAACATCAAGGTAGCCGGTTATAGGGGAATAGCACCATCGTGTCCTAATCGCACTAGCAGACTTCTCTTCCATCAGCCAGCGCCACTTATCCTAGGCATACTAAAATTGCATCGAGCGAAGTTCGGAGGTGCGGGTGTCTGGCTCCGGCTCAATGACTGGACTCGTTTCCACCGAGGATACCGGAAATCTCCTCAAGCCTGTTTCTTCAACAATAAGGTTGAGCAACCACCTCACATTTGAGAATTATGTGTCCTCAGGGA
Source organism: Alloacidobacterium dinghuense (assembly GCF_014274465.1). Classification (NCBI taxonomy): domain Bacteria; kingdom Pseudomonadati; phylum Acidobacteriota; class Terriglobia; order Terriglobales; family Acidobacteriaceae; genus Alloacidobacterium; species Alloacidobacterium dinghuense. The sequence continues at coordinate 1,979,768 of NZ_CP060394.1, forward strand.
TTGTCGAAGTCCCAGAGTTAGAGAATCCTCTCCACGTTTTGATTCTGCGCACCGGGTCCCCATCTATATTTGAATGGCGCAGGAGCGGGCGCGATCACTGCGCAGAACTGCCGCCTGGAAGCGTGTCTTTGTTCCCGGCCGGCTTACGCCAGGCGGCAAGGGTGTTTCGACCTCAGCCGGGCATGGCCTCCATGCTGCAAATTCAGCCACGATTTTTTGACCGCAGCATTGGAGAACTTGCGAAAGGCAGGAAAGTGGAACTGATTCGGCATGCGCATTTGGATGATACTCAGATTGCCCGGCTCATCGAGTCGTTGCGTGCGGATATTGCTGCCGGATCTCCCAGCGGCTCGCTCTTTGCCGAGTCCGTTGCTATGGCTCTTTCCGCACACATCGCCCAGCAATACTCCACTCTTACGACACAGCCTGAACGATATCGTGGTGGCCTTTCGCGCTTCAGGCTAAATAGAGTGCTTGAGTACATCAACGCTCACCTCAGCGACAACCTTGAGTTAAATGTCCTGGCCGAGGTCGCGGGAGTGAACATGTATCACTTCGCCAGAGCGTTTAAACAAAGCACTGGTGAAACCCCGCATCAGCATGTGCTCAGAAGACGCATCGAACGCGCTAAGGAGTTTCTTCGTGATTCAAGATCTTCCGTTATTGAAGCGAGCGCGCGTACGGGCTTTGTGGACCAAAGCCACTTCAGCAAGGTCTTCCGGCGCATTGTGGGTATTGCCCCGAGCGAATTTCGCAACAACACATGATTCACATAGACTGCCTCATCTCCTTGTCCGTTGCAGAGGCTGCGGACATTGCCGCAGGTCGCAGGAATGGACGCTGAGCTGTGAGGCCTCCGTCCAAAACAAGAGACTGACCTGTGTAGTACGAAGAGTTGTCAGAGAGGAGCCAGGCCACGGCATCGGCTACCTCTTCAGGGAAGCCGATGCGGCGAACCGGATGGATGCCCGCCATCTGATCGAGCACCTCCTGACTGCCGAAGACCTGGCGCAGCATTTCGGTTTGGATCGCCCCTGGACTGATGGCGTTCACACGGATGCCGCGAGGCCCATATTCGATGGCTGCCGATTTTGTCAGCCCGATGATTGCATGCTTGCTGGCTGCATAGATAGAAGATCCGGGCGTGGCCAACAGTCCGCTCACAGACGCCGTGTTCACGATTGAGCCGCCCCATCCCTGCCTGAGCATCTGGAGAATTTCCTGCTGTAGGGCGATGAAGAGACCTTTTACGTTGAGTGAAAACACGTCATCGAAATTTGTCTCGGTTTGATCGGTGATAAGGCCGTTCTGTCCGGATGTTCCGGCATTGTTAAGTGCGTAATCGAGACGCCCGTAGAGGTTCAGGGTTGCCGGAACAATTCTCCTCACCTCGTCGGGGTGGCTGAGGTCGGCCTTGAAGAAGACTGCCTCAGCCCCGTCGCGGAGAAGCTCAGATTCAATGCGCCGGCCATCGTTCTCATCCCTGCCAACAAACACCGTTCTTGCCCCGAGACTTGCCATGTGGCGTACGGTCGCCTCGCCAATGCCTGCTGTGCCGCCTGTAACAAGGACAACTCTGCCTTTAAAGTTCATAGACGGCACGTTCCGCGTGTGCGTTCGAGTTCGCGACCTCATACTGTTCGCATTTGATGTTGCGGTCGGCATGCCGCCTTTGGCCTGACAGGTCTCGCTCACAGATGTACCAAACCTTCCGTAATGGCGGCCAAGGAAGCCAAAGCTACAACCACCCAAAGAGCGATACCTTGAATGAGTGGCCGTGCTCCGACCCGTCCCAAAGTTTGCTTGTTGATCCCCGAACCGATGAGAAACAGTGTCACGATCAGCCCGGCCTTACCGAGCCTATTTAATGCCGGGTAGAAGATACTGAAGACCGGCACATAGGTATTTAAAATCGCTGCAACAGAAAAGAATAAGATGAACCACGGCCACTGAATCGAAGCTTTGCTTTGTGATGTATTCGCATTCCGCCGGCGATTGACTGCCGCAGTTACCAGCGATAAGGGAACAATCCATAACGCTCGGGCCAGCTTAACCGTGGTGCCGACTGCAAGCGCAAGATTTCCGTATTTCGCCGACGCTCCTACTACCGAACTGGTGTCGTGAATGGCGAGCGCAGCCCACAAGCCGAATTGCGTTTGTGTCAGGTGCAGCGCGTTTCCGATCAATGGGAAGAAAATTAGTGCAACCGAATTCAGTACGAACACTATGCCGAGTGAAACTGCCATCTCTTCTTCACTCGCACTCATCACCGGCCCTAGGGCAGCTATCGCGCTGCCACCGCAGATCGCAGTTCCGGCTGATATCAGAAAAGATTGGCGCTGGGGGACTTTTATCAATCGGCCACTAATCCACCCTAGAGCCAAGGTCAAGGAAATCCCGGTCGCGGTGTACAGAAAGCCAGCCCCTCCAGCCCTCATCACTTGGCCAAGGTTCATGCCAAAACCAAGTAATACAACAGATGCCTGCAACAGAAACTTCGCTAATTGCTTACTTTCTGCTTGATACGGATGTGCAAGAGTTAATCCGTAAATCAGTCCCGCGACGAGGGCCAAGGGTGGGGAAATCAGCCCGCTGCTGGCCAGCACGACAGCGACAAGGAAGATCGTTTTTGCGCGTCCTGAAGCGCGTTGATGAAATTGGTTGAATGTGAGCTGGAGGCGTTCGAATCTAACTGAACGCTCCGTATCCGTAAATGTCGTCATTTCTAAATCCTCTAATCGTTGAAAGAAAAAGCGCTGGAAACTCGATCATCGAGAGTCCGTCAGAACTGGCTTTGTTTCATGTAAGCGCAAGTCCGCCGTCAAAATTGACGAAGTCTTTTCACGATCAGGTCCAGCTTTCATGAGGGAGTACCGCCTCTTCATACGTGGTCGAGTTCAGGACCTTATATTGATCACGTTCGATGATGTGGGAAGCTATGTAGGCAGCATCCTCTGGTACTCCGAAGAGCAAGCCTGACTTAGCGTTGTGCAGCCAGGGCAATCCCACGAAATAGAGACCAGCGTATTCACTTACGCCTCGCTGCTGGACGGGATATCCGTCAGCATCGAAGACAGGCAGGCGCACCATGGTGAAGTCAAACGAATAGCCGGTTGCCCAGATCACGCTGTTGACATTTGCTCGCGTGAGATCGAGTTCGTCTCTCTCTGGCTGCTCAAAACCAGCTGCCAGATGAGGAAGGGTCTCCTGGGGCATAGCCAGGCTACGCCTCTCGATGTAGCTGTCGATCCGGGTCACGAGATTTGCTTCATATCGATCGGCAGCAGCAACCATCAAGTGCAGATCGCGAGCGAGTCTTACCTTCTCGCCGTCCAATTCGGTAACGCGACCCAGCAGGTTCACTCCATCGGCAGCGAACTGGTGAAGGTTAAGAGTGTGGCCACCTTGTGTGCCGCTGATATGCGGCTTGCCGCCGAATTTTTCGTGTCGAGAGCTCAGCTCATCTACACTGCGTTCGTAGAGGCCGAGTATGTGGCTCCACAAATTGATGTCGCGTCCGCGATAACGACGGGGCACGCGTCCTGAGCGGCTCACACTCAGATAAACCTTTCTGCCGCTCTGATACAGCTCTTCTGCAATTTGTGCGCCTGATTGTGCACTGCCCACCACAAGCACTGCGCCGGCAGCTAGAGAATCAGGGTTCCGGTACGAGTCAGAATGTAGCTGCCGAATCTTTGGCGACAGAGCACCCTTGAATTGAGGTATCCGTGGTTTCTGGTGAAGGCCTGTAGCAACGACAACATTATTGGCGTGGAGCATACCCGCAGTTGTACGGACGATGTACCCGTCCTTGACTGCGTCTACAGCAAAAACATGCGTTCCGTACCAGATCGGCGGACGGTTCTTCTGAATAAACTCCTCGAAATATTTGACGATTTCGTTGCGGCTGAGGAACCCGTCGGGATCTTTACCGGGTATAGGAGCGCCTGCAAGACGCGATTGCCAGTTAGGAGTGTTCAGGGTGAAGGAGTCCCAGCGATGATTCCTCCATGCATTCGCAGCTTCCGCAGCGCGTTCAAGGATGATGTGGTCACGGCCTTCCCGTTGCAGATAGTGGCTGACAGAAAGACCTGCCTGTCCACCTCCAATGATGATGGTTTCGAACCTCTTTAGCTTTTTCATTTTGCGACCTCTCTCGCGTATTTGCTTTCAGGCGATTAGAGGCGTGAAGGAGAAGCCGTTTGTGTCAGTTTTTGATGTCGTTGGTAGGTTCTTGACGAGAAATTCTCGTAATACGAGAAACGCCTTGGCCCTCGCTCATTGACCCCTTCGTGGTCAATGAGCGAACACTCAGCATCGTTCATCGAGAAGGACCATTGCCATCCATTTTCGTTCAGTCCGGTTGTCTTGAATGCTAAGCGATGGGATCTGTGCGGGGGGCCGTGTCACCCATCGGAATTTCTTCGCTGCGCGGATGGTTTCGGCCCAAAAATATCGCTTTCCTAAGTGCGAACGTACGAGACAAAGCAGTTTTCTGAATGCATCGTTGTTCGACGTGCGCAATTCAATAATGAAACCGAAGGAAGGCACGATGAAAAACGTTGCCGTCGCATCGTTGCGTGCCACCTCCGGAAGCTCGACAGGATTTATGGAACAGACAGACATTTATCAATACATACAGACCCTGCGTTTACATCTTCTGGACATGTCGAGAGTGTCCCAACGAGGCGTTGACTACTCCATCAAAGCCTATAGATTGGGCTGTCCCGAGTTTTGTGCAAGCGTTCGAGACAACACCGATGAAATCAACATACTCCATCGTGAGATCACTGAGATCGTACAGGAATTGCTCCTGATGGAACTTGCGCGCGAGTCAGACCTGCGCTTCACTCTAGCCTCCGCACGAATTTGTAATGCATTGCAAGCAATGCATAGCCAAGCTGTCGAAATTGCGCGAAACAGCATGCGTCTTCTGGAAAGTGGCGGACTCAGATGCACAGACCTCACCACAATGGGCGATGTTGTCAACAGCCTGGTGCGATTGTGTGAAACAAGTGAATGTCTGTGAACGCGTCTCGGAGCAATTTCAATTTTTTCACCCGCCGCTACGGTGAATAAAAGGCGAACAATTGGTGATAGAGCACCGGCGCTTCTGTCTATTGAATCTGCGGCCGGTCGATGGGATTCGATGTACTCAGCAAGTGCGGCGACAACGTACCGATCCGCCGCGGAAAGTGGGTTTCGGGCGCATACTACACGAAATGACTGTAGCGCAGGAGTCCGAAAGCGGTTCGCCCTTTGATCGCGATCTTCGTAGCATTGTCGTTGGAGTGGAGTATGCAACGGCTTCTGGGCACGTTTCCCAATCGAAGCGCGGGCCTGGCGCTGCTGATTCTTCGACTGGCTGTAGCCGCCGCCCTGATATTAAGCGCGCGGCTTTGTCCCGGGCCGGAGACAGAGGTGGTTTTGGCTCTCTCGCGGATGGCAGCAGTCTTGATCATAGTGGGTTGGTACACGCGCCTGGCAGCCACATCGGCGGTGCCGGTTTCTTTGTGCACTTTCTGGGTTTGCTGCGAACCTGGGGTAGATGCATTGCGGATCAATGCGCTTATGATCGCTATACTGGTCGCCATTGGGCTGTTAGGGGCGGGTGCCTATTCTGTGGATGCAAGGCTTTATGGCAGGCGCAGGCTGGTGGTCGGACGCCCGCGAAGTGAGTTGGAGCGGAGGGGGACGCCATGAGTACAACACCGGTGAGCGCCGAGCGAATTCGAATCCTTACCGTCGACGACCATCCCCTGATCCTCGAAGGGATTGCCAGCGTGCTGCATCGGCAGCCCGATATGGAGTTGGTGGGCGAAGCTTCGAATGGATATGAGGCCATCGAGGCGTTTGCGAAGCTCAGGCCCGATGTGGCTTTGATCGACCTGCAGATGCCAGGTATGAATGGGATTGATACCATTAGCGCGATTCTTGAAAAGTGGCCGGCCGCATGCTGCAGAGTGCTCACCACCTATGCCGGAGATGTGCAGGCAACGCGCGCATTGAAGGCCGGCGCCAAGGGGTATCTGCTTAAGAGCATGCTGCGCAAAGAACTGGTTGATACCATACGCACCGTTCACTCCGGCAAAAGCCGCATACCAGCCGAGATCGCTACGGAACTGGCCAGTCACCTTACTTCAGACGCTCTGTCGGCGCGCGAAATTGAGGTGCTGCGCATGGTCAGAGAAGGTTGCTCCAACAAAATAGTCGCCGACCGTCTGGTGATTTCTGAGGACACGGTTAAAGGGCACATGCGCAGCATCCTTTCCAAGCTGAACGCAAATGACCGCACGCATGCGGTGATAATCGCCGTAAGACGCGGCTTCATCGAAGGCTGAATCAGGCGATGATCGCTTCCCTTTCCATCTCCTGCGTCTTCTGCGCTGCAATATAACGATGGACGTATGACACCACGACAGATCCTTCTCCCACAGCATTGGCGTGCAGCGCCAGCTAAGACGAATCTGCCCCGTGGGGCTGACGTGCATACCTATGGAGTCCCCCGAGTTGATTTAATCGCAGAAGGGCAACCAGCATCCTAATAGGTGACGTTTTTTTAACGGCATCACTGCTCCGAATTGGCGCAGAACACGCATGCTCATAATTAGGCCGTCTACCTCATGAATTGAGCAAACAACGGTTCCCCATGATCGCGACACCCGCAATCTCTGCACCACAGGATAAAACTTTCGATCTTCGACACTTTCCGTTGGCTGGCTGCCGCCTACACTTTATTGCAATCATCGCATTCTTCACGGTGATGGGGACGTAATCAATTCAATACTTTTAGATTTTTTCAGTCTCCTCGTGTTCTGCTGATCCAGAAGTCTGTCGGAACACACAAACCATGGCAAAAGATCAATCCAATGGCCACGAGGCTCTCGCCCTCCTATCTCACCTTCCAGCCGACTCGCACCATAACCCCGAGGACAAACAGACCTCCTAGGATCACAATCAGAAAGCACCACGTGTAGGTAGACAATGACGGCCCTTTTTCGTTTTCCCTTGCCACTTACATAGGTCTCCCAGTCGGGCAACTATCCTAGCACCCAGTTTTAGAGCCACAACTTAATCTTCAGAGAGTTACGGGCGGCCTAGTCAACAAAGTTCCGTGATCGCTGTCGGCTGCGACTGCGCAACTTCGGTTGCCCATACGATGCACGAACAGCCCATTGTTCGCAAAAGTGCCTTTCGCGGCATGTGGGGTGGTATACATCGTTCTGGTGGTGATCTTGGCAGATGTCGTACCTGAAAAGTTCTTCCCCGCGAGACCGTGACGTTGTCACCAGCTTCTTCGCCCTGTTTTTCGGGATGTTTCGAATATTCTCGGGACTCGCGATCCTGGCACGGATGGCCTATGTTGTGTCACGGCGCGTTGATCGCGGAGATCCGCGTCAAAGACGACCTCAACCTCTGCTACGATCATCGGGCTCGCCCTGACGCTAATCGCACTACTTCCAACCAGTCTGCACGATCACATCATCTCAGCTATTCAATCAGCCCGGTCACTTGCGAATTGGATGGCGCAAGACTCAGGTAGAAGGTGCCTGATTACTGGCTCTGCCGGGATGGTTGCGCTTTCGACGAAAATTCAATCGATTGCAAACCTTGCAGCGCCAGGGATATATCCCGAAAAGTGGAAGTACGTGTTTCTGGAAAAGGCCCTGTCTTTTGCTGCGAGCCAACTCACCATCGCACGATGCGCAGCGTCCCATGTTCAAAATGATAGCTGAGTTGTCAACAACAAAGGATTAAAAGAGTCGGGCTATCGCCGACGCTCTGTGCTTCATTGGCCGGGTGAGCTATGACTCACCGCGCCCTTCTGCGCCGTCTCCCACTGCTGAATCGTCATCACGCAGCGAAATCCCAGGTGATTCGTGCCGGTATCAACATCGCCTTTGCCGCGCGTGCCCACCATGTACCGCGAGCAGTATTGGTCCGTGCAGAGAAACGAGCCGCCACGATGAACCTTCTTGGCATGCCCCGGCTCTGCGGGATCATACGCTGAATCCGGCCCCTGAGGATTCCGCGCTACTCCCATCGACTTTAGCTGCTGATAATAATCCGGACGGTACCAGTCGCTGGTCCACTGCCACACATTTCCCGCCATGTCGTATAGCCCATATCCATTCGCAGGAAACTGCGCGACTGGAGCAATTCCCGTGTAGCCATCCTCTCCCGCGTCTTTATCCGGAAAATGTCCCTGATGCGTATTGGCCATCCACTTTCCATGCGGACGAAACTCATCTCCCCACACGTAAGGTTTGCCCGCAAGCCCGCCGCGCGCTGCAAACTCCCACTCCGCCTCCGTCGGAAGCCTCTTCCCTGCCCATTTCGCGTACGCCTGCACATCTTCGTAAGCCACGTGCACCACTGGATAGTTGTCTTTCCCCACAATGCTGCTGTTTGGTCCTAGAGGATGACGCCAGTTCGCTCCCGGCACATACGTCCACCACTGAAAATAGTTGTCAAGCGGAACAGGATGATTGGGCGGCGCAAAGACAACTGAGCCCGCTACCAAATTCTCCGGAGGCGCATCCGGATAATCCTCCGCGCGCGGTTTACGCTCAGCGACAGTTACATATCCTGTCGCCTTTACAAACTTTTCGAACTCCGCATTCGTGACGTCTGTCTTATCCATGAAGAAGCCGTCAACATACACGCGGTGGATTGGCCGCGAATCCACCGTAGCCTTCATGCCCACATCGTCCATCTCCGGCGGATCCTGCGCTCCCATCGAGAACTCTCCACCCGGAATCCAGGCCATTCCCTGCGGAGACTTCGCCGGAGCTGGCGTGGGGTTCGGAGCTGTAGGCTCAAAAACAACTCTTTTCACCGCCACCAATGAGCTCTTCGCGCCCGCATCAGCCCTCTTCATCCCAGATGCAGCATTCTCATTCGCATCCGTCGCAGAAACTTCGGGAGCCTTTGCTGCGACTCGTGAAGAGCGCATGTAGACACCGACACAGGCGGCCACCGCCAGAACAATCACAACGCCTGCAATCCAGACTCGCTTTCTGTCAGGCGTCGCCGGCGTCTCTTTTCTGCTCTTCGATGCAGTGGGCTTTTTCATCGTCAACCTCTACGCCACTATCTTCCCTCGCCCGCTATCCAGCGATAATAAGGATTATCCGCTTCCGCAGTCATAACGCGCTGGATGCGCATGATTTTCCAGGCCGGATGGCTGATCCCGCTCTTTCTTCGGAAACAAATAATTTAGGCGCTTCTCTCCTTGCCAAGGGCGAGGGCGGTTCATGGAACGGTACACGCATGGTTTCCTTGCTGAAGGCTCATCGCAAGACTCGGCTCGCAAACTCGGCAAAGCGTCGGGGATTGCTGAAGCTGAACCCTTGAAGCTGTCTCGGATGAGCGCCCAAGTGCAATTCTCTCTACTGAGCTGCCCCCTATTTTTTCGCAAATTCCTCTTTTTGCAGGCGGTTACGAGGTGTGGTGGTTTGTGAGGGACGCACTTCGTGCGTGTCTTTTTAGACCCACCCTATCTTCGCGGAGACACGCGAAGACAGGATGGGGCACCCGGCACCCTATTGGTTAAGAGTCCCAAGGTCACCCTCTCCTATATGATTTTGTAAAATCTTCTTTTTACAGCTGGTTACGGTCGAACTCTGCTGTCTATATATGAAGCTATTGAGGCGCCCAAAAGAAACGCCCGCCATCTAAGCGGGCTTATTTTTCTCTTCTACTTCTAGTTTAGCAATTTGACACGAATAATACGCCAAATTTGTCGGACAGTTTTTGCTTTGGAATGTGTTGGTTAGGAACTTTCTTTCGGCCTTGGGGCTTGACGATGATTCTCTGGGATCTTGCGGGATCTCGCTTGATTCCTATCCGGCTTTCGGCATGACATCGCGTTCCCGCATTGGATCGAGCATTCCAAAATGCTCCAATCCGGTGCGAATCAAACACAGCTTTGCATTGACTTCGACTGCATCTTTCTCGGAAAGCGATAAATGCGGCAAGGCCTGCAGAACGGTCTCGTACGATCTTCTGGCATCTTTGCACATCTGCTTGCGACGATCCCAATTGAAGGAATGAGACGCGATATCGAGAAATAGCAAGGCCAATTTCAGTTCGGTCATGATGAACTGGCTTCCCTGCTTGTCGGATTCATTTCGTAACTTTCTGAAGGCTTTAGATTGGTTTATCCTCATGCATTCTCTGAGCGTTTTGGGGGATTTACGAACAAAGCCGACTACGGACTCTCCGCAACGGGAGCAGTCAATAACAGCCCATATCATATAAGGTTCGGATGCCTCGATATTCAAGAGGGTTGGGCGCGCGCCTTTCCTTCGCAGCGCTGCTGATTTTTCATTCGGTGGGAGTAGAATTTGGTCCGTTCTCACAATGGCTGTGCAGGACGACCATGATGGATGCAGAAGCCAACTGTTGAACACGTCCCGCAGTAAACTGTTGAACACGTCCCGCAGTAAACAGAGTCAGCGAAGTCTCGGCGGAAGGAGTTCTATGAAGATTCGAATTGCAACGATTATCCCGATTCTTGTTATGACGGTTGTACCTGTTCTTTGGTGCCAGGATCAGGGCGGAGGAGGCGGGGCTAAGGAGCGGGTGGCGCAACTGAAGCAGTCTCTGGCAGCGAACCGGCAAGCACTGACGAAGTACGAGTGGACGCAGACGACGCAGGTGAACCTCAAAGGGCAAACCACGAAAGACGATACGTATACGTGCCGCTACGGCCCGGATGGCCAGGTACAGAAGACCTTGCTCGGCCCGAGCCCTATTCAGCAAAAGCAGATACCAACGTCGGGAATCAAGGGAAAGATCGCGCAGAAAAAAGTGGCTGAAATGCAGGACTATACATCGCGCCTGAAGAGTCTGATCAGCCACTACGCGCCGCCCAATCCGGAGATGATACAGAACGCCGTGCGAGCCGGCAACGTAAGCGTGAATCCTCAAGGTGGCGTGGTCTCCTTGATCTTCACGAATTTCTACAAGAGCGGCGACAAGGTCACCTTTGGCTTCAATCCGGCGGCCAAGAAGCTGGTGAGCTATGACGTAAATACCTGGCTGGACGATCCGCAAAACGACATTGTGACGATGACCAACCAGTTTGCAAGCTTGCCGAATGGCGTAACTTATCTGAACACGACGGTCTTGAATGCTCAGGCGAAGCAAATTCAGGTGACAACCACGAATGACAATTACACGCTGATCTCGCAGTAGGGCCTATTTGCTCACGATAAGCAGGGTTACTCCGTGTTTGGGTAACGTGTCGGTGAAGACACCCGTGTGCAGGCCGAGGTCTTTCTGTTTCCAGATGTCACGCAGGTTGGCGCCGCTTTTGAAACCAATGTCGGCGAGGTCGACGGAAACGTCGCGGTTGTCCCAACTGCGATTGAAGAGGCCGACGGCTACGCGCCCGTTGCTGAGTGGTTTGGTCCACACATCTAAATCTCCGCTTTGGTAGAGACGGTCACCTTGTTTGCCTAGCGGGTCCTGATCGATGGCGATCGCTTCCTTACTCATCAGGATGCTCTTGTCGATATCGGACATTTTGCTGAGATCGTTGCCCGCGAGTAGAGGCGCGGCAAGCAAAACCCATAAGCTCATGTGGGTTTTGTACTCGTCTTCAGACATCTTGCCGTTGCCGACTTCGAGCATATCGGGATCGTTCCAGTGGCCGGGGCCTGCGTATTTGGAGAGGCCAGCCTGACTGAAGCCGATGGTGACCATGCGCCCGTAGGAGTCGTCGATATCGTCGGTGGTCCGCCACATTTGCGCACCAACACTGGGACCCCACTTCCAGGGCTGGTCGACTCCATATTGACAGAGGCTATAGAGGATGGGGCGGCCAGTGGCTTTGAGCGCGTCTCCCATTTTCTTATATGCGGCGATCATGAGGTTCCTGGCAGCATTGGGATCGTCGGGGTGGTCGGCTTTCTCTTTGTTCATGTTGCTTTGAAACGAACAGAGATCGTATTTGAGGAAGTCGACACCCCATTCGGCATACATCTTCGCGTCCTGGGCTTCGTGGCCGAGACTTCCCGCGTATCCGCCGCATGTCTTTGCACCGGGGGACGAGTAGATTCCGAACTTGAGGCCCTTGGAGTGGATGTAGTCGCCGAGCGCTTTCATGTCCGCGAAACGCTCATTGGGATGCAGGACACCTTGGGCATCTCGCTGGCCTTGCCATGTGTCGTCGACGTTGACGTAGATGTAACCGGCGTCGCGCATGCCGGTGCTGACCAGCATGTCGGCGGCGGAGCGAACGTCTTCGTCGGTGACGTGTTCAGCGAAGTGGTTCCAACTGTTCCAGCCCATAGGAGGATTGGCGGCGAGTTTCTGGCTAACTGCGGGCGCGGCAGAGATGAGGATAGAACAGGTCAGTGCGACTATGGTGCGCATTTCGTGGCTCCAAAGTAATCGATTACAAAACGCGAATCATCATATCAATCCCGTATCGCAAAAATCGACACAGGAGGCACCCGACGTGCGCAATTACCATGACAGACGGAGGCGTAGATCTATGTTTGTTCCGAAGCCAATCGGATTTGTGAGCAGCCCCTATAAGAATTCGTCTGAAATTCCGAAAGGTCTGCACACCAAGCACGATGCAGAGGGAGTCCTTAAGGTTCTGAGAGAGTTTGAACTCGGGCTCACGGACATTGAGGGGTTTTCGCACCTGTATGTGCTTTGGGAGTTCGATCGCTCGGATAGTTTTGAATTGCTGGGATCGCCTCCTTTTGATGAGCGGCCACATGGGGTGTTTGCCACGCGGTCACCGCGACGGCCAAATCCTATCGGCCTTACTGTGGTGGAGTTGCTTGGCCGCAACAATGAGGAGTTGCATGTTCGCGGCGTCGATATGCTGGATGGCACTCCGATTCTCGATATCAAGCCTTACATGTCGAGCGTTCCTGTGGAGAATCTGCGACGCGGGTGGCTGGCCGAGGCTGAGGAGCGCAAGGCCAGGATGAACCTGTGACCCGGCGCAATATTTAATTCCGAAAATCTGAAACGAATGCTTTCTCCTGCACTCTCGCTCGGAAACCAAAAAACCGAGGGAAGACAGCGTGCCCTCAGGGGGAGTGAATCTCCACAGGTTTGGTGACGCGGAGACGGCTATGTCGCCCTCCCGTCACTGCATTGCGCCACCGGCAGTATCACCTGCCGGTCTTTTTTTCAGTAGAGCAAAACCGCGAGTCGATAAGTGGTGAAACCCTGATTCGCCGCCTGCTGGCCGCCGCATGCTCCTACGGATGCTATCTTGTAGCGACCCGTGGCGAGGCGCTGTTCGAGTGGAGCGGGCAGCCGATCAAGGCTGGAGCTTTCCCAGCGCATGACGAAGAGCGCGTGCGTGCCGCTTACGTCGCCTTCTTCTACGGCACAGTCTTTGCGGGCGGCATCCGGCGGACGGGAGGGATCGACGCCGCGGTCGCGCACGAGGGCGGCGACTTTCTGCTCAATCTGATTTGAGTCCATGTTCTGGACAGCGCTGTCGAAGTCGACGACAGCGTACCAATATCCGGCGTGCTCGACGACACCGATGCCGATGTCCGTGAGTTTGGGGTCCAGAATGTTGGCGCGGTGCGGGGGTGAGTTCATCCACTCTTTCTGCACGCCTTCAGCACCGTTGCCCATGGCGACGTTCTCGGCAACTTCACGGAAATGTGCTCCTGCCTGGGCAGCGCGTGCCCGCAGGTCTGGTTCACCGGGAAGCTGATGCGAGAGCGAGCGCTGGTCGAACATCTTTTGCGCATGGGCCTGAGCGGCGGCAGCGAGCGACGGGTCCCAGTGCAGAGGCTGGAGACCTTGGTCGGTTCGAGCCTGATTTGTCAGGTTAAGAAGCTTTTGTTGCTGGTCGTTCGGGAGTTGCTGGGCCTGTGTTGTGATTACGGCCAGTAAAACCAAGAGGATGAAGTGTCGTACGCGCATAATCACTGGACTTTGATGCATGGTTTGCAGTTCGTGCTTTCCCATCGTTTGACGGGAGAAGACGACTAATAACCGGTTTCGTCTATTTTGCTGTCGGGACCGAGGTTTTATCGGCTGGCTTGTCGTTGAGGGTGTAGATGACCTCGCCGGGTCGTGTGTAATGGAGACGGGCGCGCGCTTCGTGCTCGATAGCGTCCGGATCGTTCTGCAGGTGATCGACATGGTCCTTCATGCGGCCGTTCTCGTCCTGCAGTTGCTGGATCTGCTTTTGAAGATCTTTGTCTTCGAGGCGCTTCTCTTGGTATGCTGTGACGCCATTCCGGCCGAATATGACGTGGTAACCGAGAAATACGGCAAGGACAACGGCGGCGGCCGTGGCAATGCGGCGGCGCATGCGGTAAGCAAATCCCGCAACACGGATGAGGTTCGGATTTTGTGTTGCCTGTTTCACGGCTCTATGTATCGCTCGGGACAAACGCCCCTTCCCTTCTGTTCCTTTGATGCCCGGATCACAATTCCGCCTGTCGCTCGTGCCGATCCAAAATCCCGAACCATGTTGAGCTTATCGGCTGGCGCTGATCCTTGTTCTTCCTCTCTTTTAGTTAATTTTTCCCTCACTTGCGGCGTCAAGCAGAGTTCTACCGGAATTCGCGAAAGGAACCATTCTTAGCACATATTTCATGGAGGCGAGACAAATCAGCACAGAGCGCGGTGCAATTGGCCCTGGTGTAGTTCTTCAGCCGCCGGAACAGGCTATTCAAATTTTAATCTGCGAGCGCAAGGAAACGGTGGGAGATTGTTCGTCTAGAAGGGTAAGAATGTACAAGTGTGGGAGAACATATCTCTGAAGATGGCGTAAACAACATTTTTCCGGTTTCCTGAGGTCAATCTATTTGCAATTTTGATCGTTTATTCTGTCGAACCATGCCAGTGGGTGTTCGATTGCAGTGTAAATTGCGGGGGTGATTGATGGAGCCTTATCGAGTTGTTCTTACTACCGTGTCCTCGGCCGAGGAGGCGAAACGGATCGCCCACTCGCTGGTCGAAGAACGGCTGGCGGCTTGCGTGAATATTACCGGCGACGCCGAATCCGTATATCGGTGGGAGGGCAAGGTCGAAAATGCGGAGGAGATCCTGCTGCTGATCAAGACCCGTGTGGAAAAGATCAAGGCACTTGAGGAAGCCGTGCGCAGGCTGCACTCTTACGATGTGCCGGAATTTGTGATCTTAAAGGTGGATGGGGGCAGCCCGGCCTATCTGAAGTGGATGGATGAATCTCTCGAATAGCATCTGCAACTTTTGTTATTCTCAAGTTGCCCATGCGTTTGCTTTATGTTGTTTTCGTGCTGAGCATTCTTGCGCTCATCTCGACGGCCATTGCTGTTGCCCGCCACATTCGCCGGCATGAGGCAGAACTGAAGACAGGCGGGGAGAAGCATCCAGAAATAGTGGAAGAACCGCAACCCGTTTCGAAATCCGATTCTGAATAGTCAGGGAGAAGACCGATTCTATGGCACAGACCTCAGCATCCTCTGCCGTCGCCAGCAGTTCACGCACGTATTCCTCTGTTCGCTGGATTGCCTCGATCGTTGCGGGTAGCGCGCTGGTGGCGATTTGCGCCCATGTGTCGGTGCCTCTGTTCTTTACCCCCGTGCCGATGACGCTGCAGCCCTTTGCGGTACTGTTGCTGGGGTTATTGCTGGATCCGATGGCGGCTTTTGCGGCGCTGGCGCTGTACCTGGTGGAAGGCGCTTCAGGATTGCCCGTGTTTACGCCGCAGGGGCCGGGCGGGATGCTGCAATTGATGGGTCCGACGGGCGGATATCTGATGTCGTATCCATTCGTTGCGACAGTCGTGAGTTTCCTGTATCGCAAGCTGAGCGGACGGCGGTTTGCATCCGGATTGATCGCCGCGACGGCAGGTGATGTGCTCATTCTAGCGTCGGGCGCCATGTGGATGGCGGTAGTGACGCACCAGCATTTTTCAACATTGCTTTCTCTTTCAGTGGTCCCCTTTCTTCCCGGTGATGCGCTCAAAGTTTGTGCCGCTGCGGCAATCGCTGCAGGATGGCTGCGTGTGCGTAGAATAGAAGAGACGGTTGGCCGCTGATTCCCCCAGCCAATGTGCGAGCGTATGAAGTACGGCTTGCGTGCTTATAGAAGTAGAAAGGAACCAACCTGCAGTGACCGCATCCGCTTCCTCTTCAAAGATTGAATCTGCCGAACCGCACGCGCACTCCGCGCAACCGCGCGAGATCAAGATTGCACACAGTCCCGACTCTGATGATGCATTTATGTTCTATGGGCTGGCGACGAACAAGATTCGCGTGAACGGCTACAAGTTTACCCATACGCTTTGCGATATTGAAACGCTGAACCAGAAGGCGATGCATGAGGCTTTCTATGATGTGACAGCGATTTCGTTTCACGCGTACCCGTACCTTCAGGACAACTACGCGCTGATGGCCTGCGGAGGCTCAGTGGGTGAAGGGTATGGGCCGATGATTGTTGCCAGCCAGAAGTTTTCACTGAGTGCAGTGAAGAAGCTGAAAATTGCCGTGCCGGGGATGCTGACCACGGCGTATCTGGCGCTCAAGCTGTTTGCTCCGGAGATTGAGACGGCTGTTGTTCCCTTCGACAAGATCATTCCTGAAGTACTGGCGGGGAATTTCCAGGCAGGTCTGATTATTCACGAAGGCCAGCTTACCTACGGGCAGAGCGGCCTGCACAAGGTTATCGACCTGGGACAGTGGTGGCGCGAGGAGACGAAGCTTCCTTTGCCTCTGGGCGGCAATGCTATTCGGCGGTCTCTAGGCAATGACGTGATGCTGAAAGTTACGCAGGCCCTGCGCGACAGCATTCAGCACGGGCTTGATCATCGCGAAGAGGCCCTGTCGTATGCCATGCAGTTTGCGCGCGATCTCGATACAAGTCTGGCTGACAAGTTTGTGGGCATGTACGTGAATGAGCGGACGCTGAACTACGGCGAAGATGGGCGGGAAGCGATTCGCAAGCTGCTGACGCTTGGACATGAACGAGGAATTATTCCGCATCCGGTGAACGTGGACTTCGTTGGCTAAGGAATAGTCGTCCAGATCGGCACCCTTTTTTGCGGGTCATCAAAAAGAATCGGCGGGAGCTAAGACAGATCCCGCCGATTTTGTGTTGGGTAGACTTTGTCTACTTCAGCGCCCCAGTGACTTCCGGAAGTGCTGTTGTGCCCTCTATTTTCACGGCCTGCAATGCGTTGGGATTGAGTCCCAGCGAGGTGAGAATGGTTGGGGCCACCTGTGAGGTTGTGGTGGATGTTGATACCGTCTTGTGTCTGATGGACGGGTTCGAAACGAGCAGCATGACGTTGGTGTCGTCATGCGAGAAGCCGCCGTGCTCTTCAAGCTTGGCGGCACTTCCGGTATAAGTGACGCCGACGTTGGGCGTGACGATGATGTCTGGCGTGCGAGGATCCATGCCGGGCCCGAGGCCGGGGGTGTTGTAGTTAAGCGATACGGTCGGGCCATAGAAAATCTGGCCAAGGCCGATGGCTGTTGGGTTCTGCTCAAGGGTTTGGACTGCACTTTCTACATCGCTGCCCGGTTTTAGCCACAGCAGAGAGATGTCATCCTCTGTCGGCCCTATCCCGTTTGGATTTGCGGGCGATTCGGAGTCAGGCAGAAGGCTCGCAAGCAAGTGTGCAGGCGACGTGCCGTTGCCGGTTTTTCCGGGATGAGCCTGGTAGAGGTTGAGATCGATAGGCGACTGTCCGTGCTTCGCCGTGATGATGATGAGGGTGTCCTCGAAATTGTCGGTGTCTTTCAGCGTGCTGACCATGTCTCCGATGGAGGCGTCGACGTATTCAATTTCTGAAAGGAGCGAGGCCGACGGCGCACCTGCTGCGTTCTGATAGCCGCCTTTGACACCGTTTTCAATCAGTTTCTGACCGACGCTCACCGCCTGGAAATTCATGCCAAAGATTGTGGGCATTTTCGCGGCATGTCCGTTGTGTGTCCTGC
This sequence comes from Alloacidobacterium dinghuense, assembly GCF_014274465.1. Lineage (NCBI taxonomy): Bacteria > Pseudomonadati > Acidobacteriota > Terriglobia > Terriglobales > Acidobacteriaceae > Alloacidobacterium > Alloacidobacterium dinghuense. The sequence continues at coordinate 1,997,692 of NZ_CP060394.1, forward strand.
CATGGATTTGGTTGAGGATTGCATTGACCTTTAGCGTGTCATAGCACTGGATGTTCTGGAAACTGTTGGTCCATGCGGTTAGGTCAGAACTGGGATCGCGAATGGCTTTGCAGGATACTCCCTCAGACGTTGTTACGCCGGGCAAAGCGATGACATTGGAGTTGATTTCAGGAGCATAGAAGTCGTCGAGGACTCCACCGGGGCCTGCTACTGAGGAATAGGCCGGATGCTTGTCAGACCATGCGGCGTAGCCACCAGCAGCATGGATGACGCCGAAGATCGTGTTCACACGCACAAAGTTCCAGGGAAAGACGGGAGCGCATCCAGCGGCCGGATCACGCGGCAGACGCTTGGGATCAATAGATGCAATGCCACCATCGGTCAGGCTGGCGCCGGGAGCGCCACCATTCACCTTGGTCTGGTCGATGTCAATGCCTTCTTCGTATTCGGTTGTCGTTCCAGTGGGAAGCGTAAAGGGTGTGCATGGGCCAGCGGCTACACCGTTGCCAGTCGTCTTTGCCGGGGCATCCAGCGAACGGTCATACGACACGTCATAGTAGATACCCATCGTCTTCGGAGTTGCGCCGGTGACGATCGACATCAAGCCGGGGAAGGAATCGGAGGGCTTCGAGGTTGACGCTGCGGTATAGTTGATTGCGTTGCGTCCAAGGACCGCCAGGTTCGGGCAATATGGCTCGCCGCCATTTACACCGTCAACTCCATGAGTGCAGTTGAGATAGTCAACGGCGTGCATTCCGTCGATGCTGATGAGCAATACATGCTTAATGCGATGCTCGCTCGTGGATGCGTCCTGAGCTGTTAAACGCGCTGGGGTGGTAAGTACAGCAAGAGCCGCTGCACTTGCTGCGAACAGCAAATACGATTTCATACTAACCTCCACAAGCTTGATAGCAGGGCGTGGGTTAGTGATGTGTTAAGAGGGAGTGAATCGACGGGCTATCTTGCGATGCTTTCGTTGAATCTTTAAGAACTTAGTTTCAAGTATTAATATTTCATAGTTATTGCCTAGCCTTCAGGTATTTTTAAGTTTGCTTTGCTACGCGAGTTTGCTTAGTTTTTGAAGCTATCGGCAAATAGGACCCACCTTCGCGAGACCTATTTGCTTGCTATTTGCAGTCCGGCAGAGTAGCTGTCGATGACGCCTTCCTGAAAGAGTTTCTGTCTCGGTATTTGATGATGCGCACGTTGCCCGATGGCAGCGCGGGCGCCATTGAGCAATTGGCACACTCGCTTCATCTGTGGAAAATGCGGCACTACCTGGATGAAATGAAGATGGGTTTGCGCTACTCTCATCTTTGGCCACGTCCCTTTTCTCCACAACTCTTCGGCGGCAGCCTCTGGCTGTGATCGGCGCAATCTTGCTCGTTGTGTTTGTGGGCATAGCGCTGCTTGCGCCGCTGCTCGCGCCTTACAATCCTGCGGCAATTGATCTGAATCACCGGTTGATGGCTCCGGGACACGCGCACTGGTTTGGCACCGACGAGCTTGGGCGCGATATCTTTTCGCGCACTCTGTACGGAGCACGATTGTCGCTGCTGGTAGCGACATCCGTCGTTGGCTGTTCCCTGCTGTTGGGGCTGATTCTTGGCGGCCTCGCGGGATACTACGGCGGCGTACTGGATACCGCGCTGAATGTTTTTGTGATGAATGCATTTCTCGCCCTGCCTGGAATTCTGTTGGCCATTGCATTTGTCGCATTCCTGGGCCCGGGATTAATCAATCTGATCCTTGCGCTTTCCATTGGTGGATGGGTGGGCTATGCGCGGCTGGTCCGCGCGCAGGTGTTGGCAGTTCGCGAGCGTGAATTTGTAGAGGCAGCCCGCTCGCTGGGTGCGAGCGATCTACGTATCTTCACGAGGCATATTCTGCCGAATATTCTGCAGCCGGTAATTGTCCAATCGGCCATTGGCATGGCCGGTGCTGTACTGGCTGAGGCCACGCTGAGTTTCCTTGGACTAGGTGTGCCGCCACCAGCCGCGAGCTGGGGAGCGATGCTGAATGACGGTCGCTCGCATCTGTTTGACGCGCCGCATCTGGTGGTCTTTCCGGCGATTGCGGTGATGCTTTGCGTGCTGTCGTTTAATTTCCTGGGGGATGCGCTGCGGGATTATCTGGATCCGCGGACCCGAATGAGCGTTGGGCTATAGCGATTGGGTGTCATAAACGAAATGAATAACAACATATAATGTGTTGCGTTTCACTTCTTTTTGTTAACATTGTCTTTCGAATCAGGGGATGTGTCCTCAAAGGAGCACTCTCATTATTCCTATTTCGAGAGGATGCCGCTCGGCGAAGTCGCGAACCAAGCTCATGTCCGCCTATCTCGGTTTCATTGCCACACTGAGTATTGCCTTGAAGCACGCGTCTCAGGGATTCGCATGAACTTTGCTCCTGTCGATTGGGTCATCGTCGTCACCTATCTCGCTGCTTCGCTGGCTATTGGGCTCGCAGGCAGAAAGTACGTGGGTAGCACAGCGCACTTTCTCGTTGCTGGCCGTGAACTTGGTACGTGGATCGGCGTGGCAACCTTGGCAGCTACCGAAATCGGCACGATCACATTCATGTACAACAGCGAGCTTGGTTACCGTTATGGTTTTGCCGCGCTCTCAGCTGCTTTGATCTCGGGCGTTGTGATGATCTTCGTGGGCCGCACAGGATTTGTGATTCGCAGGCTGCGCGAACTTCGATTAATGACCGTGCCGGAATACTTTGAGGTCAAGTACAGCCGGGGGTTGCGCATCCTTACCGGCCTGCTGGTGGCACTGGGCGGCATCCTCAACATGGGCGTGTTTCTCAAGATTGAGGGCGAATTCCTGACCGTAACAAGCGGATTGAACAGCCGGTACCTGATCCCGACGATGATCGCCATCCTGCTGCTCGAGTTGATCTACACCACGGTCGGCGGAATGGTTTCGGTCGTAATCACAGACTACTTGCAGTATGTGCTGCTTTCGGTTGCTACGATCATCATCACGCTCTACGCGGTCCACTTTGCGGGCTGGCACACGATGGTCGATCGTGTAGAGAAGCTCATGGGGCCGAGCGGTTTCAATCCGATCGTCGCGCCGAAGTTTGGTTTTAGTTTTCTTGTCTGGCAGATTCTGCTCTGGTTTGCGATTCACACTTGCTGGCAAACGACGGCGATGCGTATGTTCGCGACGCGCAGCCCGGAAGTCTCAAAGCGCGTGATGACCTGGACGGGCTTTATTTTTCTCGGACGCGGCATGCTGCCGATGCTCTGGGGAATCGCGGCGCTGGTGCTCTTCGGTCATGGTCCGATGAGTAATGGCGTACCGCAGGCGGTGGTGCAAGGCAGAGTAATGGCGCCAATCGACGCTATGCCTGCGATGCTGTCGCAAATTCTTGGAACCGGCATTCGCGGTATTGTGGTTGCGGGTATGCTGGCAGCAACGATGTCGGTGAACAGCTCTTATCTGCTCGGATGGAGTGCGGTGATTTCGCAGGATGTGATCGCTCCGCTGCGTCGCGTCTCTGGTAAGGCACCCCTTGGCGACAAGGGCGAGTTGTTTGTGAATCGCGTGTGCAACGCTTGTGTCGGACTGTTTCTCATCTTCTGGGGACTGTATTACACGCCGCCGGGTGCTGTGTACCTGTATCTGAATATCACCGGAACGATCTTCCTTGCCGGTGCGTTCGTTTGTGTAGTCGGCGGGCTTTATTGGCGACGGGCGAATGTTGCCGGCGGCTATCTGGCTATGCTCATGGGAGCTATCGGAGCCATCGTGCCTTTCTTTGTGCTGCATCGAAGCGAGAGCTTCTCAGGCTTTGCATCGTTCGGACTGGCTACTGCTGGACTGCTGGTGGGATCGCTTATTGGGTCTCGCTCGAAGCGCACGATTGCGGAGGTCAAGCTATGAATAGCTGGGCGCGATTCTGGGAGGGATGGCTGATCATTTCTGGCGCTACCTTTGCGGGTATCACGCTTATCGTTGCGTGGAAGGGGCTTGCGGATTTGCGTTCCATGTTCCGCGATCTGGGCGCCGCGAGAGGAGGGACCAAGCATGGCGGAGAGGGACATTCCCGATAAATTCGTCGCAATGGTTACGGCAACTGCGGAGGTCACTTTGCCGCTAAGTGAGTTTCATCCTCGCTCGATGCTCGTGACGGAAGAGCATCTGCCCGACCGCGGCCGCTTCCCTGTTATCGATTACCACAACCATCTCGATGCGCTCGATCCCCGCGATGTGCTCAAGGTGATGGACGCATGCGGCATAGAACACATCGTCAACATCACAATGCAGATCGGCGAAGCCGCGCTACGAATGATCGATAAATTTCGCAAGGCTGACCCTTTGCGCTTTTCTACGATCGCGTGGATGGATTGGTCCGGAATCGAGCGTGATGATTTTGCCGCGGTCACAATCGATCGGCTGGAGCGGCAGGTGGAACGCGGAGCCGTCGGACTGAAATTCTGGAAAGATCTTGGCTTGAGTGTGCGCGACGGCTCTGGTGCGCTCTTGCGTGTGGACGATGAGCGGCTGGCTCCGATTTTCGACAAGGCAGCGGAACTGAGCATTCCGGTCATGTTTCACACGGCAGATCCGGCGGCATTTTTCCTACCGATCGACTCGAAGAATGAACGCTACGAAGAATTGGCTGCGCATCCCGATTGGGGTTTCTATGGATCGCAGTATTCAAAGCAGGAATTACTCGACCAGCGTGATAGGGTCTTTGAGCGCCATCCTAGGACGACCTTCGTCGCGGCGCATGTGGCTGAGAGCGGGGAGGACCTGAGTTGTGTTGCGACAATGCTTAAGACTTATCCGAATGTGTTGATTGATATCAGCGCGCGCACGCCCGAACTTGGGCGTCAGCCCTACACCGCACGTAAGTTTTTTCTGCGCTTTAGTGATCGAATTTTGTTTGGAAGTGACTTGCTGCCAGAAATCTCAATGTATCGTCTCTATTTCCGCTTTCTCGAAACAGCAGACGAATACTTTGAATATCCAAGCCATGCCTCACGCCAGGGCAGATGGAATATCTACGGCGTCGATCTTCCGGATGACGTTCTTGAGAAAGTCTATCGCAAGAATGCTGAACGTTTGTTGCGGCGCTGACTGCGCCTCAAGACTAAAGTTCAACCACTACTTTTCCTAAAGGGCCAGCTGCAACCAGAGCGTACGCCGTATCTATCTCCGCCGTCGAAAGGTGTCGATCGTTGAGAAGCGGCCTCAACTTGCCTGCTTCAACGAGCGCTGCCGCCTGGGTAAGGATCTCGCCATGATGCGCTCGGCCTTCGCCCGTGAGGAGCGGAAGCAGAGTAAAGACGCCCGAGTACGTGCCACCGCGGAAAGAGAGAGTGGCAAGCGTATGCGATCCCCAACCAAGGCAGCTTACAACATGACCCGTGTATCGCCTCACCGCAGCAAAGGAGGCATCGAGTGTTCCACCCCCAACCGTGTCGTAGATGATGTCGAAGCCTTTTCCGTCGGTATAAGCAGCGACATACTCTTCGACTGAAGTAGCGCGATAGTCGATCGGCGTAGCGCCGAAATCTTCTACGATCTTCTTCTTATCTGGCGAGACGGTCGCGAAGACCTCTGCCCCGAATGCGAGCGCAATCTGAATCGCGACATGGCCTACTCCTCCGGCCCCGGCGTGGATCAACACTTTTTGTCCGGCATGCACCTTGCCACGATCGGCGAGACCCTCCCAGGCGGTAATTGTGCTCAGAGGCAATGCCGCACACTCTCGCATGGTAAGACTCTTCGGCTTGTGGGCCAGCAGGTCCGCATCGACAACGATGCACTCTGCCAGCGTGCCCTGCTGGCCACCAACACCTCCGACCATGCCGTACACTTCGTCTCCAACGGCGAAGGCCGTGACATCTTGCCCAAGTTTTTCAACCGTTCCGGCCATATCGAGGCCAAGCACTGCAGGGAGCGGTTGCTGCGCATGCGCCGCTTTGCCCGCGCGAATTTTCGTATCAAGCGGATTCACTCCGCTGGCAGAGATTCTAACCAGGACCTGATTCCCTTCGACGGCGGGACGAAGAAATTCCACTTCGCGAAACTCTCCATCCGGACTCTCAACACGCCAAGCCTTGAACTTCATTTCACCTTCTCTTCAAGCGTAGTCACCACTCATTGGGAGTCTGGCCGCTGGTCGCATACGGTCTGGCCCAAAGCGCCAACTGAAGTTGGAGAGATTTACACCATGCCCGATGCATCTTGTCCACGTCCTCAGCAGAATGTCCCTTAGCGGATAGATACGGTCTGATGGTTTCGTTTATGACAGCGACAAATGCGATGATGTCGCGCAGCGGCACGAACGGAGTTGATTGAACGCCATCAACCTTATTCTTCTTCTGACTCGTGTGGCGCAATGCAATTTCCTGTTGATAGTTGAGCCATTCCTGATCGTATGGTCGCAGGCACGTATCCAGAATCCACTGTTCAAAACGCAGATTGCTCTTCGCGAGATAGTCGGGCAGCGCGTCTCCTTCCGGCGAGCGCGAGTGCCTTGCAAGGTTTGGAATGCCGGCAATGATGCCACTGCGCCAATGCTCGACGATTCGTCTAGTCTGGTCTGCGAGAACCTCGCCAGCTAGAAGAAGATAACGCTGGTCTTCGTCGGTGAACCCAACGCTTACTTTCAGGTCTTCCAATTCGCGCTGCGAGACTTGCGACTTTGCGACGTCCGGAGACCCATAGGTGTAGCCATGAATGTATTCGGCAACGCGCTTCATCGAGATGTTCCTTTGATCGTTAAACTGGCGGGACGGACGAGAATAGCGCGATGAGTCCTTCAAGTAACGTGGGATGTGTCAGCACGGCATCACGCAAAGCTGTATAGGGTAAACCCGCAATCATCGCAATTTGTACCGCACCCATTATCTCTCCACCACCCACGCCGAATACGGTGAAGCCGAGAATGCGATCGCTTTTTGTGTCGACGAGCGCCTTCATGAAACCTCGCGTCTCAGAAAGGGTACGCGTACGCAAATCCACGGCCATCGGAATTCTTGCCAACCGGTAGGCAATTCCCTGAGCTTTTGCCTCATTCTCATTGAGACCGACCCTGGCGAGTTCTGGATCGGTAAACATGCAAAAAGGCACCTGCCGTCCGGTAGTAACGCGGTCATGACCGGAGAGATTGTCAACGATGACGCGAAAATCGTCGAACGAAATATGGGTGAAATGTGGACTGCCTGCGCAATCTCCGACAGCCCAAACACCGGGCGCAGTCGTCTGCAGACGCTCATTCACTTTAATGTAACCGCGATCGGTTAGTTCGACTCGGGCAACCTCTAACCCAATGCCAGCGGTGTTCGGCGTGCGACCGGTTGCGACTAGGAGATGAGAACCCTCGATAGTCTTCTCGGATCCATTTTGAACGACGCGAAGCTTTGTGGACTTGCCGGATTCTCCTTCCGCAGCCCTGATAACCGTGTTCAAAGCCAACTCAATGCCTTCGTCATGGCAAAGTTCATGGAGAGCCTGGGAGACGTCCTCATCTTCCCTGTGCGCCAGGCGGCTGTTCCGTTCAACGATTGTTACTCGACTGCCGAAGCGTCGGAAGGCCTGCGCCAGTTCCAGACCGACGTACCCACCTCCCAAGACGAGGAGATGTTGCGGAATCTGATCCAACTCGAGAGCTTCAATATGTGTCAGTGGCTTCGATTCAGCAAGCCCGGGAATCGCAGGCAGCGTGGCATGCGTGCCAGTGCCGATTACGACATCGGTACCGCGAACGACGCGTGTGCTTCCATCGTGAAGCGTAACCTCTAGCGTTCTAGGGCCGATGAAGCGCCCTGATCCCATTAGAAGCTCCGCGCCGCTCCCCTTGTATTTGTCAAGGTGCATATCAACCAACCCATCGACCATTTTCCGCTTGCGATCGCGAACGACCGACATGTTGATTGTGAAATTGTCTTTTGTGATTCCGAACTCTTCGCTTCTTTGAAAGTAAGAGGCGACCTTGGCGCTGTGAATAATGTTCTTGCTCGGCAGGCATGCAATGTTAGGACATGAGCCACCAACATACTTGCGCTCGACTACCAAGACACGCTTACCTTGCTTTGCCAGAGTCCAAGCAAGGTATTTGCCACCCTCACCGCTGCCCAGGATGATAAGATCGTACTCTTTTACACTCTCGCCCACGCTGAACGTCCTCCGCATTGCAGATTTAGCAAGACCAAAGATGGTCGCAATTAATTTCTGCGAGTAGTCTTTGGCAGACTATGGAGTAGTTCCGATCTGGTAGTTGAGCGTGGCCAATGCGAGGCGGTACTGGTACTGTGCATTCGTGTTACTGATAGCAGCATCGGTTTGCTGATATTGCGCCTGGCTCAACTCCACGATCGAGCTCAGACCCATCTGATATCTCGTCTGAGCCAGAGTGAGCGCGAGATTGGCTTGCTTCAGCAATTCGGCGGAAACTGTAACACGCTGGAACGCGGTATTTGCCATTAGCCAGGATGTTCGAATATCACGCACGATCTGATCGCGAAGATCGCGACTCTGTTCGGAAGCAGCCTGAGCGCGAATCGTTGCCTCTTTTGCCTGCGCCGAATAGAGAAATCCATTGAAGACCGGGATGTTCATATTGACCCCGATGCCGCCCCACCAGTTCGCGATGTAGTATTGCGACGTGCGAATGGGAACGCTGCCTGCTGTTCCCGCTGCGCTGATGGTCGGGAACATCTGGTCGCGCTGCGCGTGGCTAAGCTTGACTGCCGATTGTGCACTGTAGTTCAAAGCCTGCAGATCTGGCCGCTGTTGCAGCCCCACTTGTATAAGTTGATCCGCGTCGGGTGGTGGTGACTGTAGCTGCGTGTTACTCTCCACTAAGTCATAGGTCACTTGTCGGTCGAGACCGAGCACGGCATCAAGCGCTGCCATGGTTGAATCGGCATTACTTTGCGCATCTAGAAGCAACAGCTTGCCTTGAGAAAGGTTCACATCGGCAAAGCTCAGATCAAGGGTGGACTTGAGATTGTTCTTTGTAAGCTGGCTTACCTGTGTCTCCGTTGTTTGCCTCGTATGCACATTTTGCTGCGCAACCTTCAGCAGGGCCTGAGCCTGAAGCGCATTGTAAAAAGCCTGGTCCGTTGCCAGAACGATGTCTTCAGTGGTGGCCAGAGCATTGGCGTTCTGGGCTTTTTCCTGGAGTTTTGAAGAAGCGACAAGATTTCTTGTTCTTCCGAAATCCATAATCAACTGCGTGAAGCTACCTCCTGCGCCCGCATGCTCGATGAGGCGGGAGGCGGTAAGCGAACCTGCAGAGATGCGGGTTCCATCCTCCGCGTCCACGGCGGTGATTGCGGCGTTGGCCGAGGGCAATTCCGCAGCCCTCGTCTCGCGCACGACTTGATGCTGCGCTAGTGCCAGCAGGCGGGCGACACTGACTCGCGGATTATTCTTGATTGCCATTTGCTCAGCCTGGGCGCTAGTCAAACTCGGCTTCGCGGCGGGTTGCGTATTTGCCTGAAAAGACGATGGAGAGGTTTGCGGAAATTGTGCGCCTGAATCAGATCCGAGAAACGCTATGAGTTTGGCTTGTGGCGCATCTGGCAGCGGTGGCTCTATTACCCGTGTTTGTGCGGCTAGAGTGACGAAAGGAATCAATACCAGTAAAGCGCAGAGCGGCTTAGGCGATTTTTCTTTCATGAATTTTTTCATTTCTTTATGCCTCCGCAGGCGCGCCTTTCTCTTCACGTCGTCCATGGATCAGCAAGTACACGGCTGGGACGAGAAAAACGGTGACGACAACCGAGACACCCAGCCCACCGATAATTGCACGCGCAAGTGGTGCGTATTGCTCACTGCCCGCTTCAAAGCCAAGGGCCATCGGAATCATTCCTAAAAGGGTGGCTAGCGAAGTCATCAGAATCGGTCGCAGGCGGATTTTGCACGACTGAACCACTGCCTCAAGAAGCGGTTTGCCCTGTTTATGTAGGATGGTTGCGAATTCGACGATTAAAATGCTGTTCGAGACAACGATGCCGGTCATCATGATTACGCCCATCAGTGACATGATGTTCAACGTACTGTGCGTCATCAACAAAATGAGAACAACGCCTGCTAATCCCGGAGGGATCGCCATCAAAATGATGAATGGGTCGATGAACGACGTGAACTGCGCCATGAGGATGAGATAGACCAACGCGATCGACAAGAGAAGCCCAATGGCAAACCGCGTAAAGGATTCATTCATGTTGACTGCTGCGCCTCTGACCTTGATACGCACGTTCTTAGGAATGTTCACGCTGTTGATGATCTTGTTGACGCCGTGGCTGACACCCACCAGAGTTTCAGTCGAGGGCATCACGTAAACATCGATCACACGACGGATCTGATAGTGATCAACTTCTGTCGGCGTATTGATCTCCTTGATGTTCGCAACCGATTGCAGCGGCGTATAAGCCGTCACATCGGATGCGCGCAGCGGAATCTGCTTAAAGTCATCGAGGCTCATGTTAGCGATCTTCTGATCGAAGTACTGCACCGTAAGCATGTAGTTATTTCCGGTTTTCGGATCGATCCAGTAACTTGGCGCGATCATGCCATTTGAGGTCATGGCGGTGATGACGTTGTCAACGACTTCCTGTGGACTGATGTTGATAAGATTCGCCCGTTCCCGATCAATATTGAGTTCTAGGCCGGGATACCGCAGGTCCTGCGGTATCAAGACATCGCTCACATTTTTGAGGTTTTTTACCTTCTTTGCGATGTCAAGAGCAATTCCGAAGGATTGATCGAGATCATTGCCGCTCACCTGAATATCGATCGGCGCCGGCAAGCCTTGATTGATGACTGAATCCACCAAGCCTCCAGCCTGAAAATAGGTTGTCAACTGCGGTATGTCAGCGGCAAGCCGGCGGCGCACGCGTCCCATATAGGCGTAGCTGCCTGTCTTGTGATCCTCATTTAGACTGACCTGCACAAAGGCGGTATCCATCGCCGAATTGCTGGTATAGATCGCAGATAGATCCGGCGTGATGCCAATATTCGACACGATCATACCGAGATCATGGCCGGGAATGACTTGCCGGATTTCGTTTTCGACCTCGGCAATGTATTGATTGCTTAACTCAATGCGCGTTCCGCTGGGACATTTGATGTTGATTACGAACTGCCCGGGATCTGTGCGCGGAAAGTAGGCTCTTCCGAGAATCGGAAAAAGCCCAAATAGCACAGCTGCAACTCCACCAAGGATGATGGCCGCAGTTCTACCGGGCCGCTTCATCGCACGGGTAACCTGAACCTCGTAGTAGTCCAGCATGCGATGAAAATACTCGTTGAATTTGGCTTCGGACCGGCGGAAGAGTGATGGCGGCCTGTTTCCTTCATGAACGTGAGAAAGATGGATAAATTTTGAGCAATAGAGCGGTACTACCGTCATCGCAAATATGTATGAGGCGAAGATAGAGAGCACAACTCCGAGAGCAAGATCGGTGAAAATGTACTTGCTGACGCCAGCGAAGAATGTAACCGGGAAAAAGACGATGGATGTGGTCGATGTAGCCGCCAGAACTGCAAGTGACACCTCCATGCCACCCTTTTCCGCAGCCAGCGGCGGAGCTTCCCCCATCTCCATATAGCGGAAGATGTTTTCAAGCACCACGACGGAGTCATCAATCAGACGCGAGAATGCAAGAGCGAGGCCGCCCAGCAGCATCGTGTTGATCGATCCGCCCATTGCGTTCATGATGAGCAGGCATACGAGTGCTGAGAGTGGGATCGAGAGCAGTACAGCGAAGGTCGCGCGTGGACTTCCCAGGAAGACCAGGATCATCACGCCAGTGAGCACGAGGCCGATGCTGGCTTCCTTAATAAGGTTCCTGATGGCGCCTTTGACGAAGATGGACTGATCGAAAACAACGGCAGTCCTCAGCGATGATGGAATATCAACAAGACCTCTGATCGCGTGCTTCATTCCATCCACAATTGTGATAGTGTTGCTGCCGCCGCCCTGTTTCAGTATCGGGATGTACACCGACCTCTGACCGTCGATTCGCACGATATTGGTTTGGATAGTTCCGGCATCTTCGGCTTTCCCGACGTTGGCGACGAGCACCGAAGCATTCCCTAGCGACTTCAGCGGTAAATCATTGATCTCATCGGGAGTAGGAACCTGGCTATTGGCATAGATGTTGTAGTCCTTTGTGCCAATGCGCACGTCCCCAGCGGGCAGAATCAGATTCGATTCGTTTACCGCATGAACCACGTCCATCAGGCTCATGTTGTAAGCCTGTAACTTTACCGGATCGACATACACCATGATCTGGCGATAACGTCCGCCAAAAGGCTGTGGCACGGAGGCTCCAGGAACGTTCGCAATCTGATTGCGCACCTGGAATTGAGCTAAATCCTTTAGGCTTGTTTCGTTCAGGCCTTTCCCCTTCAGAGTTACGAGACATACTGGCTGGCTTGATGCATCCATGCCCAGGACGACCGGGGGCAAAGTGCCAGGTGGTAATCGCCGCAAGTCGGCCATGGCAAGGTTTGCAATGTTACTCAACGCGGCGTTTGGATCGGTGCCGGGCTTAAAGTAAATCTTGATAAGGCTTACGCCGGTGAGCGAACGCGACTCGATGTGATCAATGTTACTGCCGAGCGTGAAGAAGCGCTCGAAGGTGTCGGTGATGTCTGCTTCGATCTGTTGCGGTGGCATGCCGGAGTAGAATGTCGCCACGACGACGACTGGAATATCAATCTTTGGAAACAGGTCGACCGGCATTCCAAAGATGTTGGTAATGCCCACCACTACAATCACCATGCACACCATGATGATGAAGTACGGATATCTCAGCGCGAACTTAGGCATTGAAACTACTCTCCGAACTGAGAGATATGACTCGTCTCAAGTCCACTTTGTCGGTTCTCACCTGGTCTAAACAAGCCATTGCTTAGATCTCCTTCGTATGTGCTGACAGAAACGCCTCGATCGATTTCCCCGCAGGTGGCGGCATCTTCTTTTTGCGACTGTGAATGATGAGATAAACGGCCGGGACGAGAAATACGGTAGCGATGACGGACACCGCTAGGCCACCGATGATCGCGCGTGCGAGAGGCGCGTATTGTTCGCTGCCTGCTTCAGCACCAACTGCCATCGGAATCATGCCGAGCAGCGTAGCCAGCGATGTCATGAGAATCGGGCGAAGACGGATCCTGCATGACTCGACCACAGCTTTGGCAAGGGGCAGGCCTCCCTCATGCAAGTGCCCGGCAAATTCCACAATCAGGATGCTGTTCGAAACCACAATGCCGGTCATCATGATCACACCCATCAAGGACATGATGTTCAGTGTGCTGTGCGTAATGAGCAGAATGAGCAATACACCTGATAGTCCCGGCGGGATTGCCATCAGAATGATGAAAGGATCGATAAACGATGTGAGTTGCGCCATCAGAATCAGGTAGACGAGCAGGATCGATAGCACCAGACCAATTGCAAATCGTTTGAAAGACTCGCTCATACTTACTACTGTGCCGCGCACGACGATGCGGACGTTCTGCGGCACCTTGACTCCAGCGATCAGCTTGTTGACTTGGCCACTAACGCCTTGCAATGCCTCGTTCGCAGGCATTACGTAGACATCGATCACGCGGCGAATCTGATAGTGATCCACTTCTGTAGGCGTGTTAATTTCCTTGATGCGGGCAACGGACCGCAGCGGTGTGTAGCTCGATTGATCGCTGGCACGAAGCGGAATCTGCTTAAAGTCATCCATGCTCATGTTGGCGATCTTGTCGTCGAAGTACTGCACCGTGAGCATGTAGTTGTTGCCGGTTTTGGGATCAATCCAATAGCTGGGAGCGATCATGCCGTTCGAGGTGAGCGCTGTGATCACGTTGTCGACAACGTCTTTTGGTGAGAGACCGATCAAGCTCGCGCGCTCACGATCGATACTCAATTCGAGACCTGGGTATCTGAGGTCTTGAGGAATCAGTACATCGCTGACGCCATTCAGACCCCTTGCGTGGCCAGCAATCTGCCGCGCAATGGCAAAGGACTGCTCCATATCGTTTCCGCTGATTTGAATATCGATTGGTGCAGGAAGGCCCTGATTAATTACAGAATCAACCAGGCCGCCCGTCTGAAAGTAAGTGGTTAACTCTGGCATGTCTGTAGATAGCTGGTGACGGAGCCGCTCCATGTATGCATAACTTCCGATTCGATGTCCTTCCTTTAGGCTTACCTGCACAAAAGCGGTGTCCATAGCGGAGTTGCTGGTATAGATCGAAGAAAGATCAGGCGTAATACCAATATTCGACACGATCATGTCGAGATCTTTGGGGGAAACGACCTGCCGAATCTCCTGCTCGACGCGCGCAATGTATTTGTCGCTCATCTCGACGCGCGTTCCGCTCGGACACTTGATGTTAATGACAAACTGACCTGGGTCAGTTCTCGGGAAGTAGGCTCTGCCAAGAAGTGGAAATAGGGCAAAGGTAAGAAGCACTCCACCGAGAATGAGCAGCGTTGTCGCGAGCGGGCGAAGAATCGAGCGGTTCACAGTAATCACGTAGAGGTTCAGCATTCTCTGAAACCATGCGTTAAAACTGTGAACAACTCGCTTAAAGATAGATCGTCTCTTTCCATCTGCTGTGTGCTGATGGTCTACTTCTGACGAACTGATGAAGCGCGCACAATAAAGCGGCACGACGGTCATCGCGACAACATAGGACGCAAACAAGGCGAATACGACGGTAAGAGCCAAGGCAGTGAACAAGTACCGGCTGACTCCATAGAGGAGTGCTACCGGGAAAAATACGATGGCAGTCGTGAAAGTTGCGGCGAGGACGGCGAGCTGCACTTCCTTGCCACCCATTTCCGCGGCTACTTCAGGCGATTCACCGAGCTCAAGATGACGAAAAATGTTTTCGAGGACGACAACGGAGTTATCGATCAACCGAGAGAATGCCAGAGCCAGACCAGCCAACACCATCGTGTTGATCGATCCGCCACCTATCCTGATACATATGAAGGCGGCTAACGCGGATAGGGGAATCGAGAGCAGAACGGCAAATGTTGCGCGAATGCTGCCTAGGAAAAGTAGGATCATCAGCGCAGTCAAAACGAGGCCAATGCCGCCCTCGCTCATCAGATTCCTTATAGCCGATTTCACAAACAGAGATTGATCGAAAACGACAGAAGTCTTGAGTGATGCTGGGATATCGACCAAATTCTTAATGGCAGCGCGCATCCCGTTCACAATCGTGATCGTGTTGCTGTCGCCTCCCTGTTTCAGGATGGGAATGTACACCGACTTTTGACCGTCGATGCGAACGATGTTCGTTTGGATCGTGCCCGAATCTTCAGCCTTGCCAATGTCACGGACAAGAACCGATGCATTGCCGACCGACTTCAGTGGCAGATCATTCAGCGCTTTGACATTCGGCACCTGGCTGTTGGCGTAAATGTTGTAGTCTTTCGCGCCGATGCGGACATCGCCTGCGGGCAAAATCAGATTTGATTCATTCACCGCATGAACCACGTCCATGAGGCTCATGTTGTAGGCCTGCAGCTTTACCGGGTCGACATACACCATGATCTGGCGGTAGCGTCCACCGAATGGCTGCGGGACCGATGCGCCGGGTACATTGGCAATCTGGTTTCGAACTTGGAATTGAGCGAGGTCTTTCAAGTCCGTCTCGTTCAGGCCCTTCCCTTTCAAAGTGACGAGGCACACTGGCTGGCTTGAAGCGTCCATGCCCAACACAACCGGAGGCAAGGTGCCGGGGGGCAGCCGCCGCAAGTCTGCCATGGCGAGATTTGCAATGTTGCTCAACGCAGCGTTACGGTCCGTACCTGGCTTGAAGTAGATCTTGATGAGGCTTACGCCGGTCAGCGAACGTGATTCGATGTGATCGATATTGCTGCCGAGTGTAAAGAAGCGCTCGAAGGTGTCGGTGATGTCGGCCTCGATCTGCTGTGGCGGCATGCCGGAGTAGAAAGTTGCCACGACTACGACAGGAATGTCGATCTGAGGAAAGAGATCCACAGGCATTCCGGCAATGTTGGTGATGCCGACGACCACAATCACCATGCACACCATGATGATGAAGTATGGATACTTGAGAGCGAACTTAGGCATTACTGCCCGCCCTCTCCTTGCTCGGCTTCGGTATCGCTCGTTGGCGGCTGGGCCAGCTGAGGTTTTACCGTCTCGTTCAACTGGTATTTCGACTGGCCGCCAGTAATGACGCGGTCACCATCCTTTAACCCACTTGTGACTTCGGTCAACGTTGACCCCTGCAGGCCGAGTTGGACATTTCGGGATTCAACTCGGTTCTGGCTATTCACAACCAGCACCGATGTCTGATTGCCATTCTTGATAACTGCCTGGAGCGGAATCGTCAGAACGTTATCTTTGTACTCCAGTTCGAGCGTGGCATTGGCATACATGCCGGGAGACAATGATAAATCTTTGTTCTCGACATCGATTTCGGTTTCCATTGTTCTGGTGGCAAGGCTCACATCTCTGGTGAAGCGAACCACTTTGCCAACGAGAGTGCGGTTGACTGCATCTACGCGCACATTCACCAGTGCGCCTTCGTGGATGAACTGTACGGCACTCTCTGGAACCGGAAGGCGAAGACGCAGCAGGTTACTCTGCGAGAGCTTGACGACAGGCAAGGTCTGCACGTCGGAAGAAGTGCCGGCTTGTATCAGAGCGCCCGTATCTGCGTATCTCCAGATGATGACGCCATCGAGCGGAGCGATCACCCTCGTGTAGTCGGCCAGGTCGCTGACACGCTCGTTGTTTGCTCCGGCGACTGCAGCCTGCTGCTGTGCCCCTGCCAAAGCAGCCTTCGCCGCGTCTACTTGTGCCTCTGAGGCAAGATCTTTTGATTGCGCGTCATCCAGTTCCTGCTGCGCAATGAGGCCAGGCTGCGCCGTCGCGGCCTGCTTCAGGCGCGTGTAATCCGCGTGGAGCGCGGTGTGTTCCGCCTGCGAACGCGACACCTCGTGCTGCGCGCGCGTAATTTCATCCTTGCTATGTGCTACTTCTGCGACGGTGCCTTTTAGCTGCGCGTCCAGCTCCGGGACTTCGAGTACTGCAAGCACTTGGCCTTGATGCACCTTGTCGCCGATGTCCACATAGATATGCCGGATATAGCCGGAAACCTTCGCATGAACGTCAATCACTTGATAAGGCTGAAACTGTCCTGCCAGATTCAATGTGTGAGTAATCGTTCCGCGAGTGATGGCGGCTACCGTCGCAGTTGGGATCTCTGCCGCATTCGCTTCGGAATTCTTGGCTTTGGAACTGCACGCAATCAAACTGAACGCGACAGGCAGAGAAAGGCCTGTGGCCAGGATCAAGGAGCTTCGCTTTCGCATATCTCGAATGCACCTTCTTGAGTTTTTATCGCCGGAAGTATCGATCTAGCGGAGCCTCGTTCCCCGGCAGAGAACGTGCGCCGCGCCGCATCCGGATAATGAAGGAGACGTCGAATGCGTAAGGTACAGCAAAAAAAGAAGGAATTAATTAGGCGAGAATTGGCGGAGGGCGAAAAAAGAAGGCGCTAAAAGACGCTTGACTGCGGAGGCGCCACGGAAGTTCAGAATTCAGCTTTTCCCAAAGAAGCGCGAGGCTATCCCCGAGCTTCAATACCAGCAAAAACGTCAAGAGAACACTAAACACCGTAAGCCGCATGGACTTATCGGCAACGCTGGTGCCTTCTATGATTGGGCTTTCGCTTTCGGTATTCGCTTCATCTCTTGATAAGAGTTTCGCCTGAGGAATCGTGCGGGAGACGGCTTGCGAAGGGGCGTAAAGGGACAGCTTGTACTGAAGACCCCATGTAAACACGCAGAAGGCCAGTCCCAGAAACGCGAGGGTAAACCGGGAGAACAGAGCCAATTTGATCCGCGAAAAAATCACAGAGAATTTTCAGTCCTTACAAGGCAAAACGGGACAACATTCCAGCAGCACTTTAATTTCGTTCTGCAATTACAATCATATGCTTTGATAGCAGAATCGGGAAATTGGTAGCTAAAGTCTTTTATCATTCGGGAGAATTGATATCAAGACTGAAGAATCAATCGAGTCCTAGGATAGGCTCCTTGAATTAGAAGCCGGCTATGGAGGGTAGGCTCGATCATGTCTATCAAATGGTTGTTTTTAGCAGCCGCATTCACGTTCCTGGCAGGCCGCTCTGCATTTGCCCAAACCTACAGCGACCCCGTTGCATACTGTCATGCGGTTGGGAGGATCGACAAACCCGACTCGCGCTATACCGGCCCAAAGCTTCCCGCATGGATGGCGAAGAAGCTCAATTTGAAGACTTCACAGAGCAGGATGATGGAATGGCGCTGTGCTGATGGCACTGTGCTTGCCTGTCTATATGGCGCGAACATACCTTGCGACTCAAAGGCAAACACAAGCCAGAAGCCAACCGACCCAATCCTGGACTATTGTCGTCAAAACCCTGACTCGACCTTCGTACCGATGGTAGTTACCGGACACGACACAACGGTGTCATGGGCCTGCCACGGTGGCAATCCTGTTGTGATCAACTCTGCGGCGGTTGATGCCCAGGGTTACGCCAAAGCGTACTGGAAAACGGTAAGTCCTTAGATCGTGCTCGCGACCGCATGAAGACCTTCAGGCGCAGGGCGTATTCTGGATGGGGTAGCACTTCCTTCTTCCGCTCGATCAGGAGCTTCGAGATGGGCGACTTCCTTCTGAACATCAATGGCGCGGAGCATCATTTAAAGGCCTCGGGAGATGAATCTCTCCTTTCTGTTCTGCGAAATCGGCTTCAACTGACAGGAACAAAATATGGCTGTGGAGAGGGTCAGTGCGGGGCTTGCACGGTGCTGATCGATGGCGTGGCAACGCGTTCATGTCAAGCTACGCTTGCATCCACGAAAGGTACTCGAATCACCACCATTGAAGGCATGGAACGCAATGGCGTACTCAGTCCAGTGCAACAGGCATTTCTGGACGCAGGAGCGTTCCAGTGCGCGTACTGCACATCGGGCATGATTCTTTCTGCAATAGCGCTGTTGAAAGAACATCCTCACCCGACCGACGAGCAGATCGTTGAATCTATGGACGGGAATATATGCCGTTGCGGTGTCTATCCACGCATTGTTGCTGCCATTAAGCGTGCCTCACAACTGTCGATGAAGGGAGGCGCAGATCATGCCCACGGATGAACTTGCCGTCGAGCTCGCACAGCACGAAATTCGGGAGCGCTTGCACTGGTTCCAGCTTGACCGCCGTGACTTTCTAAAGCTTTGTGGCGGCGGACTGCTGGTTTGTCTTGGGGTCGTTCCTGTTGAAGCGCAAGAGGCAGGCCGAAGCTCTCGCGAGCACGAACTGCCAAAGGAAGTCAGCGCTTGGTTGCACATCGACAAGAAAAGCATGGTTACAGTGTTCACGGGCAAGGTTGAGATAGGACAGAACATTCGTACCTCGCTGGCACAGCTGGTGGCCGAAGAACTCAACGTACCTTTCCACTCAATCACCATGGTGATGGGCGACACTGACCTGACACCCTGGGACATGGGTACATTCGGCAGCCGCTCGACTCCGACAATGGGACCGCAGCTCCGCACGATGGCTTCGACTGCGAGGCAGATGCTGATCGAAGCGGCCGCGAAACGATGGACTGCCGATCCAGCAACGCTGACAGCCGCGGACGGTAAGGTCTGCAATCCGAAGACAAGCCAGTCACTCACTTACGGTGAAATCACCTTGGGCGAAAAATTGGAACGAACCGTGTCTGGCGATCCACCTTTTATCCCAGCCAGCGAGTGGAAGATTGCTGGAAAGCCTCTGCCTAAGGCAAATGGCCGTGATTTTGTCACCGGAAAGCATCAGTATCCATCGGACATCGTTCGGCCTGATCTGATGTTCGGCAAGGTGCTGCGCCCGAGCGGATTCAATGCTGCCCTCACCTCGATTGAAACAAGCGCAGCGGAGAAGATGCCGCAAGTCAAAGTCATCCGTGACGGCGATTTTGTGGGAGTAGTCGCGCCGGATGCCTGGACTGCGGATCAGGCAATCGCAGCGGTGCAGGCTAAGTGGAGCATTCCTTCACAAATCTCAAATCAAGAGCTGTTCAACTACATCCGTAACAATCCGGATACTGAAGACGCAGGACCGGCGCACAACAATGGGTCCGTTGCTCAGGCGATGGCAACCGCCGATGTGAAGCTTGAGCAACACTACACCGTTCAGTACATCGCTCATGCTCCGCTTGAACCACGCGCTGCGGTCGCCGAATGGAATGGCGACAAGCTCACAGTCTGGACCGGCACACAGCGACCGTTTGGCGTGCGCGACGAATTGGCTGAGGCATTCCGGATTCCTTCAACAAAGGTGCGCGTCATCATGCCTGACATGGGAAGCGGATATGGGGGCAAGCACACGGGCGAGTGCGCCATAGAGGCTGCGCGACTCGCTAAAGCCGCAGGCAAACCCGTAAAAGTCGTGTGGACTCGCGAGGAGGAGTTCACCTGGGCTTACTTCAGGCCTGCGGGATGGATCGAGATCCGCAGCGGCGTTCGACACGATGGAACGCTCGTAGCGTGGGAACACCATAACTTCAACTCTGGCCCATCCGGAATAAACACGCCATACGTTGTTGAGAATCAGATCATCCAGTTTCATGCTGCAAAATCGCCTTTGCGACAGGGTTCATATCGCGGATTGGCGGCTACGGCGAATCATTTTGCGCGCGAATCTCACATGGATGAGTTGGCGCACGCCCTCAATATGGATCCTCTAGAATTTCGCATGAAGAACCTGAAGGATCCCAGGTTATGCGCGGTCTTTCAGGCGGCTGCGGACCGTTTTGGATGGGGACGATCAAAGCCTGCGCCGGGTCATGGCTTTGGCATCGCAGGGGGTGTTGAGAAAGGCGGGTATGTCGCCACTTCTGTTGATCTGGAGGTGGATGCCGCCAGCAAGAGAGTCCGCTTGCGCCGTGTTGTGCAAGCTTGGGAATCAGGCGCGATTGTCAATCCGGATGGATTGCGTAATCAGACGATGGGGGCTGTGGTGCAGGCCATCGGAGGTGCTCTGTTCGAGGCGATTCAGTTTAAGGATGGACGCATCCTGAACCCGCATTTTGCGCAGTATCGCGTTCCCCGCTTTAGCGACATACCAGAGATCGATGTAGTTCTCATTGATCGGAAGGATCTGCCTTCGGCGGGCGCAGGAGAGACGGGCATTGTGGGTCTTGCCCCCGCAGTGGGCAACGCTATCTTCGCAGCTACAGGCACTCGCTTACGCAGTCTGCCAATGGCGAATGGCGGAGAATTCATCAGTTAACGTTCGAGCAGAACAACCCAGGCTTCGACGAAAATGCGGTAGGAAACTTTCAATCCTGCCGCACACTTTGGCAATTGCCTCGTCGTTTAGTGGACTACCACCGAGGTTACGCTGTTGGTGAAGGACGGCAGGGCAGTTGCCGAAGTGACCGAAGCGGATGCCTCAATCCGTACGCGACTCTCAGACGACACGACCACAGGGCTAGAAACGCTCTGTTCGGTGCCGGTAGCAAGTCGTCCAATCTTGACCACCACTTCGTTGCCTTGCAATGTTGTGGTATTGCCAACGGTGCTGGCAAAAAACACACCGCCGTAATTTCGTGCGTCGTTTTAAGCAACCTACTGATGACAGCTAGCTAATATACCTGCAGAAGCTGCGTGTCGCCGCCGCAAAACGCTTACTTGAAAGCGATCATCGCACCATGCAGGAAGTCAGTGACGCTGTCGGCTATCAGGATGTCGTTTTCTTTCGCAAAATTTTTCAGCGCCATACGGAAGTTTCACCCCAGCGCATACCGGCAGAAGTTTGGCATCTAGCTATTCCGGTGAGACGAAGATCGTGTGCAGACCGTATCTGAGACCGCGAGATCTGAAAAACGTTGGACACCCCACGGATGCGGGGTGTCCAGCAGTCATTAGGCCTGGGGTTTCGGAGTGAGTCGAATGAAACGCTCTCCAAGAATTTCCCATTCGGCCAGCAGCCGCTTGGCACGAGTGCTTCCCGTCTTCTCGGCGTGCAGCGTGATGAGTTCGCGAATACTGGCCTGAGCCTCTGCATCGAGCGCACCGTAGCCATCGGCATTCAGGAAACCGGAATGATAGCGGCATTCGCTGAGGAACGTATCTTCCTCATCGAAGACCCACGCTATACCTCCCGTCATGCCAGCCCCGAAGTTGATGCCGGTGTCACCCAGAATCGCGACCAGGCCGCCAGTCATGTACTCGCAACCGTGGTCGCCCACACCCTCGACAACGGCAACGGCACCGGAGTTGCGGACAGCAAAGCGTTCCCCTGCGCGTCCCGCAGCAAAGAGAGAACCGCCGGTTGCGCCATAGAGGGCGACATTGCCAAGAATGACGTGACGATCGCTCTCACGCGCTGCGCGCCCTTGCCCGCGAAGAATAAGCTCGCCACCGCAAAGGCCTTTGCCAACAAAATCGTTGGCCAGCCCTTCGAGCGTCAGTGACATCCCCGGAGCGGCGAACGCGCCGAAAGACTGCCCTGCGACTCCCTTCAGCTTCAAAGAAATTGGAGCCTGCGGCGCAACACCGTAGTCTTGCAACAGCGCCAGTTCGCCTGAGAGGCGTCCACCGAGCGTACGGTCTTCATTGGTGACGTCGGCTTCCAGTTCAAATGGCACACCGGCCTTGTAAGCAGCGATCGCAGGTCCAACCCACGCATCGTCGATTGGAGCATGCTCTTCCGGACGCAGATTCCGCTTGCCCTGCCAGCGCACAATTCCATCGGCAGGAGCAGCAAGCAGAGGCTTCAGGTCTAGTCCACCAACCTGGCGCACCTGATCGAGCAAGTCAGTGCGTCCAATCGCAGATTCCAGTGATGGAAGACCAAGCTTGGCCAACAGCGCCTGAATCTCACGTCCGAGCCCCTCGAAAAACTTCACCAGATGCTCCGGACGCCCGCGGAACTTCGCCCGCAATTCAGGCCGTTGTGTCGCAATACCAGTCGGGCAGGTGTTGAGATGACACTGACGCGCCATGTCGCAACCCAGCGCCACGAGTACCGCAGTGCCGAAGGCAAACTCGTCCGCACCCAGCATCGCGGCAAACAAGACATCCCGCGCCGTGCGCAACCCACCGTCCGTGCGGAGGCGAACCCGGCCGCGCAGTCCGTTCTGGATCAACACCTGCTGTGCTTCAGCCAAGCCAAGCTCCCAGGGATTGCCAGCGTACTTGATGCTCGAAAGCGGTGAAGCTCCCGTTCCGCCGTTGTGTCCGGCAATGATGATGTAATCGGCATAAGCCTTGGCAACGCCGGCAGCAACCGTGCCCACACCCATCTCGGAGACAAGCTTCACACCAATCGCGGCCTTCGGGTTCACTCGCCGCAGGTCATGAATCAGCTGAGCCAGATCCTCGATTGAATAGATGTCGTGATGCGGCGGCGGACTGATGAGCTGCACGCCAGGCTGCGCATGACGCAAACGCGCAATCAATTCCGTGACTTTGTGGCCAGGAAGCTGACCGCCCTCACCGGGTTTTGAGCCTTGCGCGATCTTGATCTCGATCTCTTCGGCATTCATCAGGTACTCAGCTGTCACACCGAAGCGAGCAGAAGCCACCTGCTTCACCTTGTTGTTTAGCAGATGAGCAGGAACGTTGACACCGTTCAACGGCAGTTCGCCTGTCGGGTCGTAAACAGCACGGTCTTCCCCGCCTTCGCCCGTATTCGAGCGACCTCCGAGCATGTTCATCGCGGCAGTGATCGTCTGGTGCGCCTCAGGACTCAACGAGCCAAGCGACATGGCGCTCGCGATAAACCGTTTATAATAGTTCTCCGAAGATTCAACCTGCTCCATAGCAAGTGGTGCACCGGCGGGGCGGAACTCCAGCAGATCGCGCAGAACCGTCGGCTCCTTCTCAACCGCGATGCTGGCAAATGCTGCCCACGCCTGGCCCGGTTCAGCTACGGCACTTGCACTCCGTGCGGTGCCGACAACCGTTTGCAGCAGGCGCACAGTTTGCGGCTGCCACGAATGAGGCTCAGCCTTATCGGCTTTGCGGAAGCGAACCCAACCGTAATCGGGAAGGTCCTTCACGGCAGTCGCTGTACCAACTGGAGCGTCGCCGGGGGCGGCATCATCGCTAAAGCTGGCCAGCCATTGGTCACGAACAGGTTTTTCCAACTCGACGAAACCGACGCCACCAAGCGGAGCGGGAGTGCCGAAGAAGCACTTGTCAATTATTTCGGCGTTCAGGCCAATTGAGTCAAAGAGGTGGGCTCCGCGATAGCTGTCCACCACCGAGATTCCCATCTTCGACATGATCTTTGCCAACCCGGCATCGAAAGCATGCAGCAGGTTTTCTTCGCCCTTCTCGGCATTTACCGAGCGCGCTGTTTCCAGCGCCAGCCATGGACAGACAGCTCCGGCACCCATACCGAGAATCACCGCTCCGTGATGCAGGTCGCGGCAATCGCCGGCTTCTACAGCGAGTCCGACACGGGTGCGCTCGCCAGCGCGGATCAAGGCGTGGTGCACAGCGCCCGTGGCCAGAGCCATCGGAATCGGGATCGATTGTTGGTTGCAGCTGCGGTCAGTCAACAGCAGAATCGCAGCACCGCCGCGCACCAGATCAATCGCTTTTGCGCAGAGATCGTCAATAGCGGTGAGCAGGTTGCAGGCTGGATTGAAGACGCAATCGAGCACGGCAAGCGGCAGTTCGTCCGCGAGTTCGTGCCGACGCGTACGCAACGCCTCTATCTGCCCCAGAGACAGAAAGGGTGAAGAAAGCGAAAGTCCCGGCAGCATTGCTTTCTTGTTGAGCAGGCTGGGCCACGGGCCGAGACGGGTATGCAGCTGAATGACGATGGCCTCGCGCAGCGAATCGATCGGAGGATTCGTAACCTGAGCGAACCGCTGGCGGAAATAGGCATAGACAGGCCGTGGCGTGCGCGCCAATGGAGCCAGTGGGGTGTCGTCGCCCATTGACCAGACAGCGTCCTTGCCGTCACTTGCCATGGGCTGCAGAATCATGCGCACGTCTTCGCGCGTATAACCAAAGCCGAGTTGGAGACGCAGCAACTCTGACGAGTCGGGCACCGCGACTGGGGTTTTAGGATCGAGCGTCGTCTCTTCGAGCAGGCTTTCGTATTGTGGAGCGGCATCGTCAAAGATTTGCAGCAGCTCTTCATTTTCGTAAAGCTTGTGCTTCTGAATGTCGGCAACGAGCATCTCGCCGGGACCGAGGCGG
Source organism: Alloacidobacterium dinghuense (assembly GCF_014274465.1). Lineage (NCBI taxonomy): Bacteria > Pseudomonadati > Acidobacteriota > Terriglobia > Terriglobales > Acidobacteriaceae > Alloacidobacterium > Alloacidobacterium dinghuense. The sequence continues at coordinate 2,022,904 of NZ_CP060394.1, forward strand.
CCGCTGTGCACAATCTTCTCCGGGTCGAGATCGACCAGGCCAGCCTCGGAACCAACCACAACCAGATCATCTTCGGTTACGAAGAATCGACAAGGCCGTAGACCGTTGCGATCAAGTGCCGCGCCTACAAAGCGTCCGTCTGTAAAGGAAAGTGCCGCCGGCCCGTCCCATGGCTCAAGGCAATCTTCGTTGTATGCGAAAAAGGCCGAATTCCCCTTATCTTGTGCGGGCGGTAACAGCAGGCGCACGGACTCCGCGATCGTTCTGCCGTTGTGCGCCAACAGCTCAAGAATCTCATCGAGACTGGTTGAATCGGAGCCGTCGGGCGAAAAGATCGGCTTCAACTCGTCGGAAAGCGTTGCAGCGCGGGCATCCATGCGCGCGCGGTTTCCCCACACCGTATTGATCTCACCATTATGGGCCAGCATGCGGAAGGGCTGCGCGCGATCCCAGGATGGAGCTACGTTGGTGGCATAGCGTTGATGAAAGACAGCAAATGGCGTCGTGAATTGCGGGTCGGCGAGGTCCGGATAAAACTCGGGCAAGAGGCGCCCAGCGCACATGCTTTTGTAGATCATCGTTGTCGATGAAAGCGAGCACAGATAACCCGATGCACCACTGCGCTCGAACTGCTTACGGGCGAGGTACAGACGTCGATTCAGATGATCGGCATCTTTCGAGGTGATCAGAACATGGCGAATCACTGGCATTGTCGACAATGCGATTTCGCCCAGGGTCTCAGGCTTTGTGGGCACTTCTCGCCATGCGAGCACTTCGCAATTCTGGCTGGCAAGAGCATCCTCAAGTTCCGCGTGAGCTTCCGGCACATCCGGTGGAAAGAAAACAACGCCAACAGCGAAAGGCATCTCGGCTGCGAGAGTGGCTCCAGTAGAAGCCAACAAAAAGTTGCGCGGAATCGCCGTGCAAATACCAACGCCGTCGCTTGACTTACCGTCGGCGGCAACCGCCCCGCGGTGAGCTAGACGGGCAAGCGCAGTAAGCGCCTTCGTGAGAATGTCATGTGAGGGCTGGTTGCTGAGGGTGGCGACAAAGCCTACTCCGCACGAATCATGTTCGAAGCGCGGATCTATGAGAGAGGGTTGGGCTGGGACGGGAGAGACACCTTTGCGCCCCGGTGGCACCGGAGAATTAAAAAAAGTTATGTAGCCCATAGGTAACTATACGACCCTTTTCTCTGGCAAGGGCCAGAAAATTTTCACTGAAATCACCGATTCACGGACCGATGAAATCGCTCCTGCGGTTTCTTTTATAGCTGCGAGAAAAATCTTTTATGAGAAGAGTTGACAAACACTATATGCATATTTATACAATAGATTTGTATTTTTATGCAAAGCGAGGCGCGGCCAGTTTAGCCGCGTTTTTTCAGTTTGAGTAAAACAGAAAGACACAATGCGATCCGCGAGCTGGTAGCTGCAGCAGCTATCTCTAATCAAGAGGAGCTGCGCCGCAAGTTGATAAAGCGTGGTTTTGATGTCACGCAGGCCACCGTGTCGCGGGATATTCATGAATTGCGCCTCTTTAAGGGACCGAACGGTTACGCACTGCCAAGCGGTAACGGTAATGGGCGCAATGAGGACGAAGATCTTCCCTCGATTCACGATGTGTTAAGCAGCTTCGGGCTAAAAGTGAATCAGGCGCTGAACCAGCTTGTCCTGATTACAACCAGCGGCAGCGCGCAGGCGGTAGCTCTGGGCATCGACCACGAAGACTGGTCCGAGGTAGTCGGGACGCTCGCCGGAGACGACACGGTATTGATCATTTGCCCGGATCTGAAACGAGCCTCTCAATTGCGTGCTCGTCTCGAAGAAATGATCGGGTAACAAGCTTATAGATTAGAGATGAAGAAGACTTTACAAACTGCGGTAATGGGAGTGACGGGATATGCCGGCTTGGAACTGGCGCGTCTGCTGCTGCGTCATCCGAAGCTGCAAGGCAGCTCGCCTTTGTTCCTTGGACGCGCAGAAGCAACAGCCCATGCAACGCCTCTGACAGACCTGCATCCTCATTTACTCGACAACAATGGGTCTCGCTCATTGAAGCTTGAACCATTTTCATGGGGGCTGCTTAGAGACCGTGGGGTCGACGTACTCTTTCTGGCGACACCGCATGAGCAATCGCGCGAATTGGCTCCCGCAGCGATCGAGCACGGGCTCCGCGTCATAGACCTGAGTGGTGCATGGCGGCTGGATGACGCGCAAAACCGTTCCGTTTATAAATTCGAAGACGAAGGTTCGGCGACGGCAGTATCGGTGCAAACGAAGAGTGTTTACGGTATGCCGGAGCTGCATCGTGGCGAGATCAAAGACGCAGTACTGGTTGCGAACCCCGGTTGCTTTGCAACGTCCGTCATCCTGGCTCTTAAACCCTTGCAGGCTCAAGGCTGGATCGATCTTGATCGTGGCATCGTCAGCGATTCGAAGTCCGGTGTTTCGGGTGCAGGAAAAACGCCGTCTGCCAAGACGCATTTTATGCACGCTGCGGACAATCTCTCCGCTTATGGCGTATTCGGCCATCGACATACTGGAGAATTGCTCGAACAGCTCGATCTGCTGCCCGAGCAAGTTATCTTCACGCCGCATCTGCTGCCGATTCCGCGCGGCATTCTTTCGACCATTTATGTGTCATTTAAGGATGCCAAGCAGGCAACAGAGATCGAGGCTTGCTATCGCGAGTTTTACAGGGACAGCCCGATGGTCCGGGTCTTCCCCTCTGGACAGTTGCCCCAGATTCAATATTCGGTACGCACGAACTACTGCGATATCGGTTTCCACCTGGCTCCCGATGGACGACGATGCGTGATCGTGTCCTGCCTGGACAACCTGCTGAAGGGCGCTGCCGGACAGGCAGTGCAAAACCTGAACGTAATGTATGGATGGAACGAATCGGAGGGGCTGGCGTGAAATACGTTGTCAAACTTGGCGGTGCGGCCCTTGAGAATCCAGAGTTGTGCGAAAGCTGCGCCAAAGCCATTGCCGAATTGGTGAAAGACGGAAACCAGGTGGCTTTGGTACACGGCGGCGGCGTGCAGCTGACGAAGACACTCAAGCTATTGGGGAAGCAAAGCGAATTTATCGCGGGTCTGCGCGTCACCGACGCCGAGACGCGCGACACGGCCCTGATGGTTCTGAGCGGGCGCGTGAATAAATCGCTGGTCGCTTCACTCGGGGGTCATGGACAGGCTGCCGTCGGACTCTGCGGCGGTGACGGCTTGATCTTCCGCGCGCGTAAAAAGAGAACGGCACCCGATCTCGGCTTCGTTGGAGAGATCGTCGCATCCGACACACGCTGGCTGGAGGCGATCTGGAAAATGGGCGCAGTGCCGGTCATTTCAAGTCTCGCTCTCGGATTCGACGGCGAGTATTACAACATCAATGCGGACGAAATGGCCGCCGCGTGCGCAGCTGCCTGCAAGGCGGATGCGCTTGTTTTCCTCACCGATGTACCCGGCGTTCGGGATGCTAATGGCGAAGTGATGCGCTGGCTGAGTGTGGACCGGATTGCGGCTCTTACAAATGATGCCGTAATCAGCGGCGGAATGCTGCCAAAGCTCAGCGCCTGTCGCGAAGCACTCTTGCAAGGAGTCAAGCGCGTACGCATCCTGCCCGCGGAATTGGCCGGCGTGTTGCCCGATCTATGCAGCACGCGCGTTGCCCACGGCACAGAAGTAATGGTCGCATAGGAGATTCAGAATGAAGCTGGATGCAATTCAGGCAGCCGAGGCAAAACTGCTGCTTACAACTTACGAGCGCAATCCGATTCTCTTTGTTCGCGGAGACGGTGTTCACCTCATTGACGAAAAGGGTGATCGCTACCTCGACCTGCTCAGTGGCATTGGCGTCAACGCGCTCGGCTATGGCCATCCTGCAATTGAGAGTGCCATCGCAGAACAGAGCAAGAAGCTGATTCACATTTCGAATCTCTTTTTCCATGAAGGGCAAGCTGAACTTGCTTTGCGCCTCACGGGTGCAAGTGGGTTGGATCGCGCCTTCTTCTCAAATAGCGGCACAGAAGCATGGGAAGCGGCGCTCAAACTTGCGCGCGCCTACGCAGGCATGAAGCGCAGCGAAGGCAAGCACCTGGGAACCAGGTTTCTTGCGCTAGAACAGAGCTTCCATGGGCGCACGATGGGATCGGTCGCGACCACGTACAAAGAAAAGTATCGAGAGCCATTTGCTCCTGTGATGCCGGACGTGGACTTTGTTCGCTTTAACGATGTTAAAGATCTGAAGGCAAACTTTTCAAGCGACGTCTGCGCAGTTTTGCTCGAGGCAGTCCAAGGTGAAGGTGGAATCCGTCCGGTCTCCCAGGAATTCATTGAGGCCGCTCGCGAACTGACACGCTCTACCGGCGCACTGCTGATTGTCGACGAAATTCAAGCGGGTCTGGGCCGCACTGGCAAGTGGTTCGGTTACCAGCATTACGGCATCAAGCCTGATGTGACCACACTGGCGAAGCCAATTGCAGGAGGCTTGCCGCTTGGCGTGATGCTCTGCACCGAAGAAGCAGCGCAGGCGATTCATCCCGGCATGCACGGCACCACCTTTGGCGGCGGCCCGCTAGCCTGCGCAGTGGCGGTTGCTGTCTACGACACGATTGAAAAGGAACATCTGCTTGATCATGTCCAGGAAGTAGGCAACTACTTCCATCAGAAACTCGATCAACTTAAACAGAAGCACATCGCAATTACGGAAGTGCGCGGCCTCGGCCTGATGTTGGCCGCGGAACTGGATTCAGCGGAGTTGGCGAAAACGGTATTGGCGGAGATGGTGAAGCGGCACATCCTCATCAATCGAACCAGTGAGACGGTTCTGCGTTTTCTGCCGCCTTTCATTCTCGACAAAGAGCACGTCGATGACGCCATCGATGCTCTTGACACAATTTTAACGGAGCACAGCCCGGCACACGCCGGCGAGCAAGCTCATACTATGGGAGGAACACACATTGGCTAGCAAGGCATTCGCAGCTGTGGAACACGAGACTGGCCTCGGCGTGCTTGCTCCGGCAACGGAATCACTCGCAGGACGAGACCTTTGCTCCATCGCCGATCTTACGCCGGACGAAACAGAAGCAATCCTGGCGCTCGCACACGACGTAAAGCTAAACCCTTCGACCTATCGCTATGCCCTCGATGCCAGGCAGATGGTCATGTTTTTCGAGAAGGCATCCTTGCGGACGCGCCTGACATTCGAGACTGCGATCAATACGTTGGGTGGCAACGCCATCTTCGTCGATCAGACGCAATCGCCGCTCGGTGAGCGCGAGTCACTGGCCGATATGTCGCGTAATCTCGAGCGCTGGGTCTCGGTCATTGTACTGCGCACCTATGCGCACGAAACGATCACTGAGATGGCGCAATATGCCAGCGTGCCCGTCATCAATGCGTTGAGTGACCTCGAACATCCGTGCCAGGCACTCGCCGACTTCTTGACCATCGAAGAGCGGTTTGGCAGCGCAAAGGATTTGAAGTTTACCTATATCGGGGATGGCAACAATGTTTGCCATTCGCTCATGCTGACCGCGGCACAACTCGGAGCGCACTGCACGGTGGGCACTCCGAAAAACTATGCCCCCAAAGCAGACATAGTGGCTCAGGCCCGCGCTATTGGGAACGTGACAGGAAGCAACATCACACTGCTCAATGATCCCATTGCTGCCGTAACTGGAGCGGACGCTGTATACACCGACGTCTGCACCAGCATGGGCTTTGAGCATGAAGTAACCAAGCGCGCGCCGATCTTCAAGCCATACCAGGTGAATGAAACGTTGATGAGCTACGCAGCTCCGCACGCTGCCTTCATGCATTGCCTGCCTGCGCATCGCAATGCTGAGGTAACCGATGCGGTGCTTGACGGCCCGCAGTCGGTGGTCTTCGATCAGGCCGAAAACCGCATGCACGCGCAGAAGGCGCTCATGCTTATGTTGCTGGGCGGGGCAAAGCCGGCGAAGTAAGTTCGTCTCCCTCTCTTTGCGCTAAAAAGATGGCGCCTCAGGCTGGTCGATCACAGCAACCGAAGAATCACGAGGTTTTGCACGAAATGTCTGTCATTCTTGAAAGTCTGCCGGTTTGGCAGAAAGTCGGTATCGCTTTTTCCGGCGGCCTTGATACCAGCGCCGCGCTTCACTGGATGAAGCAGAAAGGCGCGGTGCCCTACGCCTACACCGCCAATCTCGGCCAGCCGGACGAAACCGATTACGACGCCATCCCCCGCAAGGCCCTTGAGTACGGCGCGGAGAATGCGCGGCTCATCGATTGCCGCGGGCCGCTGGTTCGCGAAGGCATCGCCGCACTGCAGTCCGGAGCCTTCCATATCTCGACTGCGGGTATCACCTACTTCAACACCACGCCTCTTGGACGCGCTGTTACCGGCACCATGCTGGTCACAGCCATGAAAGAGGATGGCGTCAACATCTGGGGCGACGGCTCGACCTTCAAGGGCAATGACATCGAGCGCTTCTACCGCTATGGGCTGCTCGTCAATCCTGATCTGCAGGTCTACAAGCCCTGGCTCGACCCGCTCTTCATCGATGAGCTTGGCGGCCGCGCCGAGATGTCTGCCTTCCTGCAGAAGTCCGGCTTCGGCTACAAGATGTCCGCTGAGAAGGCCTACTCGACCGACTCCAACCTCCTCGGCGCCACGCACGAAGCCAAGGATCTCGAACAGCTTTCGAGCAGCATTCGCATCGTCGAGCCCATCATGGGAACGGCCTTCTGGCGTGACGATGTGGATGTGAGGCATGAAGAGGTGACGATTCGCTTCGAACAGGGCTTCCCTGTCGCACTGAACGGTAAGGCATTCTCCAACCCGGTCGAGCTGCTGCTTGAAGCCAACCGCATTGGCGGACGTCACGGTCTGGGCATGAGTGACCAGATTGAGAACCGCATTATCGAGGCCAAGAGCCGCGGCATTTATGAAGCTCCGGGCATGGCCCTGCTCTTCATCGCCTATGAGCGCCTCATCACCGGCATTCACAACGAGGACACCATCGAGCAGTACCGCGAGAACGGCCGCAAGCTGGGCCGCCTGCTCTATCAGGGACGCTGGTTCGACCCCCAGGCCATCATGCTCCGCGAGTCTGCACAGCGCTGGGTGGCGAGCGCGATCACCGGAGAGGTCACGCTCGAGCTGCGCCGCGGCAACGACTATTCGATTCTGAATACCGAGTCGCCCAACCTCACCTTTGCGCCCGAACGCCTCAGCATGGAGAAGACCGAGTCGGCCTTTTCTCCTCGCGACCGCATTGGCCAGCTCACCATGCGGAATCTCGACATCACCGACACCCGCGCCAAGCTGATGACATACGCGCAGACCGGTCTCATCACACTGAGCCACGGCTCGGAGATGCCGCAACTGAACAGTGGGGCCAAAAACGGGGGGACGAAAAACGGGAGCATAACGAAAGGCGAAGAAAACTGATGAGCGCACAGCCCGCCAAGATGTGGTCCGGCCGCTTTCGCGAGCCGCTTGACCCTTTATTCGACCACTGGCAACGTTCCTTTGGCTTTGACAGGCAGCTGCTTCAGGAAGAAGTAGCTGCCAGCAAGGCGCATTCTCTTGCGCTGAAGGCAGCGAACATCCTGACCAGTGCAGAGCAGTCTGCGATCGCTGACGCTCTGAGCGCAATCGCGTTGCACGGCCTGGCCGAAGATGCGAAGCAGTGGATGGACGAGGCTTCGCACTGTGAGGACATTCACCACTTCGTCGAGATGAAGCTGGTTGAAGCGATTGACGATCTTGGACTCAAGCTGCACACAGGCCGCAGCCGCAATGAACAAATTGCGACTGACCTGCGTTTGTACATTCGCTCGCGCGCAAACACGATCATTGCCGACATCGGATTGTGGGCGCTGGCGCTTGTTGAACTGGCGAAGGTTTCTGGCGATGCGGTGATGCCTTCGTATACGCACTTGCAGAGGGCAGAACCTGTGCTTGTTGCGCATTGGCTGCTGGCCTATGTCGAGATGCTGCTGCGCGACGCTTCACGTCTTGAGGACTGTGTTGCGCGGTTGAACTATTCTCCGCTGGGCTCTGGGCCAATTGCGGGTGCAACTCTCGCGCTTGATCGCACCATTGCTGCCAGAGAGCTTGCTTTCTCGGCTCCAACTGCGAACAGCATGGATGCGACCAGCGACCGCGACTTCGTGCTCGAATATCTGAACGCGCTGACCCTGCTGGCTTTGCACGCCAGCCGTTTCGCTGAAGAGATCACCCTCTTCGCTACGGCTGAATTCGGCTTTGTCGATCTGCCGGAAGCATTCTCGACCGGTTCGAGCGCGATGCCGCAGAAGAAGAATCCTGATCTGACCGAACTGGTGCGCGCCAAGGTTGGCCGCATCAATGGGGCGGCCCAGTCAGTTACGCTACAGCTTAAGGGTTTGCCGCTTGCTTACAACAAAGACATGCAGGAGACGCAGGAACCGGTCTTTGCCGCGACGAGCGCCATCGACGTCACTGTGCAACTGCTGGCAAAATTTACTGCGGCGCTCAAGTTCCGCACGGAGCGTATGCGGGCTGCCTGCGAGAGTGGCTTTTTGAACGCGATGGCTGCGGCGACATATCTTGTATACAAGGGTGTTCCTTTTCGTAAAGCGCACGAGAAGATTGGCAACGCTGTCCGGTATTGCCTGGACAAGGGTTGTGAACTGAACGATCTGACCTTGGACGAGTTGAAACAATTCGGCACTGAATTCGAACAGGACTTCTTTGCTGCGATCACGCTTGAAGCAACGCTGGACTGCCACGATGTTATCGGCGGCACAGCGCGGCATCGCGTGCGCGAGGCACTTGTCGCCACTGAAACCCGCGTTCGGACGCTGTTGAAGGCTTACGCGCCAAGTGATTCCACCACGGTGGAGGCTGTACATGCTGGTGCGTAAGGCGCGCCTACAGGACGCAACCAACATTTACGAACTGGTAAACAGTCTCTCGCACGATGGCACGCTGCTGAGGCGTGTCTTCGCCGAGATATGTGAGAACGTCCGAGACTTCACAGTCGCCGAGAGTGATTCCGGAGTCTTTCTCGGCTGCGGCGCATTGCATCTGTATGGGCCGCACCTGGCTGAGGTGCGGTCGATCGTGGTGCGTCCTGAGGCCAAAGGTCAGGGCGTGGGTGCAAACCTGCTCAGCGCACTGCTCGATGAGGCTGAGGATCACGGTATCGGCTGCGTCTGCCTGTTTACTCGTATTCCCGACTTCTTCTTCCGCTACGGTTTTCGAGTTGTCGAAGATCGTGCTGCCATTCCTGACAAAGTCTTTAAGGACTGCCAGAATTGTCCCCGGCTTTATCGTTGCGACGAGGTTGCCATGGCTCGTGGACAGGTACCCAAGGTTTCGATCCTCGGGCCTCGTATCGAGGCCGAACAACTCGTTCGCATCAGCGGCTAGTTTCTCTTTCCTACTCTCTTTCCCACCATGCGATAGACTGCAATTGGTTCGTCCGATGCATTGGAAGCTTGCACTTGCGATTGGTTCCTGTGCGCTGCTTGGGCTGCGCCATGGGTTCGACTACGATCATCTGGCCGCGATCTCTGACATCACGGCAGTCCAGCGGTCGGGTCGACAGGGTGTGCGATTAGGGATTCTCTACGCCCTCGGCCATGCTTGTACTGTCGTTGCCTTAGGCGCTTTGGTGATCCTCCTTCACATTTCCCTTCCCGCTCGGCTGGATGCCTGGGCGGAGCGTCTGATCGGCGTTACGCTGATCGTTCTTGGTGTTCTGGTGGTTGCCAACCTTGTGCGGCACTCGAAGTCACCGCATTCTCACTCCCATCAGCTGATCCAGAGCCGCTGGGCTCTGTTGATCAACGGGTCGCGTCATGCTATCTGGCGGGTTCGGCGGACGTTCCACCGGGATCTGCCTGAGCCTGAGCCGTTTGCCTGGAATTACACCGGCGGTTCCGTCTTTGGAATCGGTGTACTCCACGGTTTGGGTGCCGAGACTCCTACGCAGCTGATGCTGTTTCTCCTGGCGGCTAGCCTCGGGGGCACTTTGCTCGGGTTTCTTGGGCTCCTTGCGTTTGCGCTTGGCTTGATCCTGATGAATACGGTCATGACGGCGGCGTTGAGCGGACTTTATGGGAGCGGGTTACACCGCCCCTGGCTCTACCGGTTCCTCTCGGTTGCCGGAGCTGTCTACAGTCTGGCGGTCGGTTTTATTTTTCTCTTCGGAGCTTCGGACAGCCTTCCACCCCTGAGCTGACCCCCCTAGTTGCTAAAATATTCATTCCATTAGACTTCGTCCTTACATTGCGCAAATTATTGATACGCGACAACTTGCGTGTAAGTATCAGAAACCAAAAGGGTTGATTCGGACACATCAAATGCGTGTCGCAAACCAACCCTACACTTCTATCGTAACAAGTGGTGTCAAGCCCCCTATTCTGCGGTAGCGGGTCGATTGAGGTTTCTATCGGGCTGTAGTTACCGATAACCCCGTTTTTCATGCACTATTTCGGATAGCCCGCCGTGTGAACGCTGGATTACTTCGGGATTGCCGCCAACCCGGCAACAATGTCGAGAGGTGGAGTGCGCTCAACGCAATTGGGTGTTCGCAGCGTGCTATTTCAATCCAACGCAAGCCGTCCTCGCTCGCCCCAGGCCCGTCTGCGATCTCCTCAGACGATACCGGTCCGTTATTCCTCTTGCGTTGGCGCATTCTGTGCCTCTGCCAGGATACCGATGAGCGAGCCAGCAAGCTCCCTTTTCTCGCTTTTCTCTTTCATCTTTTCGTAAGCGTATTTTCCGGCGAGTGTGAGGCCCGGGACCGAGGCGATCAGCGGGGCAAGAGCTGGTATAAGGCACGCGCCGGCCGACAGCAACCCGACTCCTGCAAGCGCCCGATATTTCCGCCGATATTTTTCATCCAGCTTCCTTGCGTCCCTACGGTAATCATTTAAGAGGCCCCCGATGCTCTTGGCCACTTCTGCTGCGACGCGATCCAAATCCCGGAAATCGGCGTCATTTAAGGCTGACATTGATTCGTCTAATCTTTTGCGGAAAAGCTCATTTTCATTATTCAGCCGCATCTCGACCAGGGCTTCAATCGTGGCGTTTGAGAGCCATTCGAATTGTTGTGTGCTCAGCGCGTCGATTGAGGATCGCGTGGCTGCCGAAATCTTCGATTCTCTTTCGAGAAAGTCACTGGACGCACTCGCACTCAGTTTGAAATAGTAGGCCTGTTGGTCGACCGAGAGGAGCGGTTGGGCCCTCATTCCGAGCGCGTTGTCGATCAAGTGGAACTGCGGCTCTAATCTCTCCAGGAGCGCGTTGCAGACCTGCTGAGATTTTGAGAGACCCTCAACGAACGCCATGAATTCGCGCGATCGCCAAGCGCCAACCTCACGAAGGTAGCGTCGTAGAGCTTCATCGAGCGGTTCGCCGATCGGGCCGCCGGGCGCCACCAACAACCGCTTGGCCTCCACGGCTTGAAGGAACTGCTCTGGATTATCTGTAGCGAATGCCGCGGCATCTTCGGCACTCGTCAATGGGAAACCAAGAAGATTTCCGAGCGTCCCGCCAAGAAACGCAGTCAGCTTCTCCTTAGTAATGGGTTCGTGGGCTAAAAGGAGTCTGTCGAAACTAGGAAACACCACCACCGGCGGAACCCCGAGGTCTGCGTCAACAAGGGGCTTGAGCCGAAGCAGGAAGAATATCTCTTCCAGAATTCGAATTGAATGAAACCTCTCTTCTGGCCGCTTTGTTTCGACAAGCGCAAAGACGGGATCCGGAATGAGGACCGTGTCCGTGTAGAGGATCATTTGTTTTGCTGCGTTTAAGTGGGACGTGCGGAAATGCGCGCCGCCACCTTGAACCACTTTAATTCCGCCCAGGTCCGCCGCATCTTTATACGTGTTGATCGTCCCATGCTTGTAGATCCTGTTCAGTTCGGGCTCTGCCCACCTGAACGCACTATGCACTGCCTCTGATCTTGATCTCAACGTCGGCACGGTTTCAGCGAATTTCCTGAGAGGCGCAAAATCCTTTGCGCTCTTTCCGGTTGCGCGTTGGAAAAACTCCTCGAAGAAAGCGAATAGGTTTCGTTGATAAGCGACTAGTTCGTTCATGACCTATGAAAGTTAGCATGTTCAGTCCAGCAATGGGAGGCGTCAGGCTAGTGGGAGTTCATTGCATCTGAATTGGTAGGTGGCCAAGGCCCCGAGGTGGCGCCCCGGCACTACCGCATTCCTGCAAAGCCCTGCCCTTATTGGTAACTTCACGCCCAGAACAATTGACCCACTACCTACTCAGCACGCAGGGTTTGCATCGGATCGATGGCGGATCAGTAATCCACCGGAAGTCATCAGAACGAGGCATATAGCAACCTGGATGCAAATCAGTCCATCGCGCATGCGGCCCTTGCCGGCCAGAAAAGCGAAGTGCGTGCCATCTTCCCTGAGCGCAGAAGTTAGATTTGGCTTTGATGATTCCAGCGCTGGCACAAGCCCGAAAACCGCACGGTAGACAGTGAAGATCGCAGTATTGACGCCAACGCCCAGCCCGAGGGCTAGAATGCCGGTGGAAGTGAACCCTGGATGCTTCGCCAGCATTCGGAAGGCAAACCGAAGATCCTGCCAGACTGTTTCAGGGAAGGTAAAGAGATCGATTTCGCGCATCTGCTCTTTCAGCCGAGTCGGATTGCCAATCTGACGCCTGGCTTCTTTGTAGGCTTCCTCCTTCGACATTCCTTTTTCAACATTCAGCTGCTCGCGCATCGTCAAGTGAAATTGCAGTTCCTCATCCAGATCAGCCGAGAGCTTCTCTTGTCTGAAGTGAGCGCGCACCCTCTGCATCCATCCCATATGGCATCCCTCAAGCTTTGCTGGGCGCAAAATTCAAAACCTGCGCTACGGCATTCGTCAGCTTCGTCCATTTCTCTTCTTCCATAGCCAACTGCTTGCGTCCAACTGGGGTAAGCCGGTAATAACGAGCGCGTCGATTGTTTTCGCTTGTTCCCCACTCTGCGACAACCCATCCCTCCTGCTCCATGCGGTGCAGCGCCGGATACAAGGATCCCTCCTCGACGCGTAAAACCTGATTTGAGACTTGCTGGATATGAAGCGTGATTCCCCACCCGTGCATCGAGCCGTCTTGCAACGTCTTCAATACAAGAAGAGCCAACGTACCCTGCAATATGTCTTTCTTACCTGGAGCCACGCCCTATTCCTATAGTTATCTATAGAAAGAGTGGGCCAGAAGTCCACGACTGTCAATGGAGTGTTCCCCGCATTGGAAAATGCCGCCACGCCCAGAACAGTTGACCCCTATTCCCGATCTTGAAAGAAGACTCGCCGCTGCGCCATTAAAACCAGCCCCCGGAAGGCTCGAGGTCATTGATGCGCAGATACGTGACGAGATTGCCGTAATGCAAGGCATCGTGATTTGCAAGCTGCGTCAAGATGAACATCTTGTTCGTATTGTGGCCCCAGAAGTCCGCCGGGTCATTGAGGTGCGCATCGGTGAATCCGGAGTATGCGCCATCGCAGTACTCGAACGCGCCCTTGAGGTAGGCGATGATCTCGGTCTTCGAATTTTTCTCGGCAGTTATGACGGGGCGCGCTTCATTCTTGGCGTTTGCACACAAATAGTAGGATATGTCCCCCACATGAACCAGGATCTCGGCAAACGAGCGAACGTCCTTCGTCGGCCGGTAGCTGTACTTCGAATCTGGCATCGTGTTCGCCGCGTTCATGATCTTGTCCTGCATATTGCTGCGAAAAATGGATATCGTCTTTGTCAGCGGATTCGGCGCCTTGATCGGATTGGGCATGTCCGGCGCGATTTGGGCGTTGGCCAAGGACGCCAGGGTTAGGTTTAGTGCTACGACAGCAAGGACAATGCGCCATGTCCTGAATCTTGTGGACTGAGAAGGACTCAGTCGGGTAAGCGTCTCGATTGAATTACGAATCGTGCAGAAGCAGTTTTTCTGGAAGTATTGCATTCGACATCCTCCTGGCCTAGCCACGTTTGCACGCAAGCTTCCAGTTGGCGCGCTGAGCGCTACCTCTTTGTTGTCAGCAGATAACAAGATGGCGAGGGCTCTGGACGCTTTACTGTACTGTCCATTTTCGATGAACAGTGTCCACTAGCAGCATTCAGGCGGTGGTCCAGGCGCCCGAGTTCCTTAACTTCACGCCCAGATCAATTGACCCGCTACCTACTCAGCACGCAGGGTTTGCATAGGATCGATGGATGCGGCATGCCGCGCTGGAAGCCATCCGGCGAGCAGCGCACAGAAAAGCAGTACAACGACGGCAGCGATGAAAGCAGCCGGATCGAGTGGCTTGACTCCGTAGAGCAGGCTTTCGAGGAAACGCGTAAGCCAGAGCGAAGCTGCGAGTCCCAGCGCGATTCCTGCTCCTGCGAGTACGAGCGCAGATCGCAGGATACGGCCGAGAACATTCTCACGGGTAGCGCCAAGCGCCATGCGAATGGCGATTTCGCGCGTGCGTTCGCTGACCGTGTACGCGAGAACCCCTCCGATTCCGAGCAGCGCCAGCAGCAAGGCGACAGCGGCGAATGAGCTGAGGGCGAGTGTGTTGAAGCGGCGCGGCGCCTCGGTGGAGGAGACGACCGTGTCCATGGTTTGGATGTCTTCCACAGCAAGCAGCGGGTCGAGTTGATTCACCATTCTTTGCAGGCTGTTGGCAAGCGCGGATGGATCGCCCGCCGTGTTGATGACAAGGTGCATGTCGCCTCGTGTGCCAACAATTCCAGCAACTTCCGGTGGAAACTGACGCTGCAATTGAGAGAGAGGCTCATACATCTGCGGATAGATATCGCGGTCCAACGCATCCTGACGAATGTCACCAACGACGCCGACCACGGTGACAAAGGGCCGTTTGCTGTCTGGGTTGCCGCCCATCTGGAAGCGCTTGCCGATGGGATTCTTTCCGGGCCATACCATTCGGACGAGCGACTCGCTGACAACGGCGACAACGGGTGCGTCGGCAAGATCGTCGGAGGCATTCAGATAGCGGCCGCGCAGCAGCGGAATGCGCATCGCGCTGAAGTAAGCGCCCACGATGAAGTAGTTGGAGGTAGAAAGCCACGTGCGGTTGTTGCGCCCTGTGTAGCCTTCCGGAACAAAGTTGCGGTCAGAGTTGATACCGATGACCGGGATGTTCGAGGAGGCCGCGGTATAGCGCACCTGCGGGAGAGTGGACAGGCGGCGCAGCAACTCGGCGTAGAAGCGATCGATTTTCTCCTGCGAAGAGTAATCGTTTTGGGGCAGAGAGAGATGCGCGGTGAGCGTGTGCTGAGGCTGGAATCCGGGGTCGGTCTCAAGCATGTGGGCGAAGCTGCGCAGAAGCAGTCCGGAGCCTACGAGCAGAAGCAGAGCAAGCGCCGTCTCGATCACGACAAGCACGTTGCGCAGGCGCTGCTGTAATCCTCCAACATTGGCGTGTCCGCCATCGCGGAGTGCATCGAGAATGTCGGTGCGCATGCTGGCAAGAGCAGGTGCGAGGCCACAGACGAGGCCAGTGAGGCCGGTTAACGCACAGGCTGCGATGAGGACCGGCCAGCGGATGGAAATCTCAGCCAAGCGTGGCAGCGATGCAGGCAGAAACAAGCTGCCGAGGCGGACGGTGACGGCAGCGAGCATCACTCCCAGGAAACCACCGATTGCGCTCAGCACAAGACTTTCAGCCAATGAGTGTCGCAGCATGGTGCGGGCTGCCGCGCCCAGCGCGAGACGCACACCCGACTCGCGGCGCCGCCCGGCGGCGCGGACGAGCAAGAGGTTGGCGAGGTTGGCGCAGGCGATAAGCAGGATGAACCCAACGGCGACGAGCAGAATGCGCAACAGCGGGCGCGCGCTTTCCACCGTTTCTTCCTGGAGCGGTCTTACCTGACTGGTGAGGTGAATGCCAAGCTGCGCCGCGACTCCCGATTCCTCGGCGCGGAGCATGCGGGCAATATCCGCTTGCGCTTGCGAAAGCGTCGATCCGGGTTTGAGGCGCGCGATGGCTCCGTACTGGAAGTTGTCAACCTCGTCTCCTTTTTCGTCGGAAGTGAAGCTCATGGGCACCCACAGGTCACGATGGCTGAGGCGTCCCGGGTCAAGAGGAAATTCGAGATTGCGCGGCATGATGCCGATGATGGTGTAGGGGCGGCGGTTGAGGTCGATGGTGCGGCCAACGGTGGCGGCGTCAGAGTGAAAGCGCTCGCGCCAGAGAGCGTAGCTAATGAGAGCGACCGGCGCAGAGTTGTCGTCTTCATTTTGCGTAAAGTTGCGGCCCAGCATGGGATGCACACCGAGCATTGGGAACAGAGAGGCGGTGACGCGCTCTGCGCGCGCATGGAGCGGCGCGCCGACTCCGCTCAGTTCGTACTCTGAGGCTACGAAGCCGCCGAGGGCGCTGAAGGTCTGATTATTTCGTGCGAAGCGGATGATATCGGGCGCGGGCAGGTCGACCGGGTTGAGAATGTGCGCAATACCTTCATGCAGCCGGACGAGACGGGCCGGATCCTGAAACGGAAGAGGCCGCAAGAGCACAGCATTCACGATGGAAAAGACCGCGGTTACTCCGCCGATGGCGATGGCCAATGTCAGCACCGCGGTGATGGTGAATCCCGGCGCTTTGCCTAGTCGGCGGAATGCTTGGCGGATGTCGGTCAGCATGGGAATTACTCCGATCGCAGCGTCTCTGCTGGTTGAATACGGCTGATGCGCAATGTCGGCAAGAAACTGGCTATGAGCGCGATCGATGCGAGGATCAGCAGGACGGCTCCGAAGGTGATCGGATCGTATGTTTTCACCCCATAGATTTCGCTAGCCAAGGCCCGCATGGCGATAAACGACAGAACCACGCCTGTGATGAGGCCTGCGCCTGCGGCGATGAGTCCTGTAGATCCGACGTGAATCATGGCTTCCTCGATCGTTGAACCCAGCGCGATACGGATGCCGATTTCGCGCGTCCGCTGCACGACCAGATTCGAAACCAAGGAGTAGATGCCGATGGAGGAGAGCACGAGCGCGAGCGATCCGAGAACGGTCAGCAGCAAGACTTGCATACGTTGCATCTGGAGCTGCTCATTGAGGATCTGATCCATGGAGTAGAAGCCGGAGAACGGTAGGTCGGGATCGGCTTCGGCTAGAGCGCGCTGCATGGATTCGGTGAGGCCCACAATGGGGCCTCGGGTGCGGACGATCCATGAGGGTTGAAACCACTGGTGGGCCATGTTTACCAAGCCTTGTGGAAGCTGCGCCGCCGGGACGTAGAAGACTGGCTCGTGCGATATAGGAGCGTCTTGCCGCATACCGGGTTTTTTTGCGATTTCGGACACTACTCCAACGATGGTGTACGTAGTGCCTTCGGAGGCGAAGTGCCGGGCCAGAGGAGCTGAATCCTGATAGAAGATGCGGGCGAAGCTGGTATTGACGATAGCGACGGGCTCAGAGCTTGCAGAGTCTGACTCCGTGAAGTAGCGACCGGAAAGCAGCGGGATACGTAACGTTGAGAAATAGTCGGAAGTAATGTAGGCGAGGCTGGAACCGTTCTGCTCTCCTGCGCGTTTGCCATCCTTGATGGTGATGCCATCGTTCAAGCCACGCTCGTAGGGCACGCTTAGCCCGACTGCAGCATCCTGAACGCCGGGAATCCGGCGCATTGCCGCGATGCTTTTCTGGAGCAGCGACTGGAATCCGGCTGCGTTGCGATAGCGGGCATCGTCGAGCGACGCCTTTGCGGTCATAACGTTGGTCGAATCGAAGCCAGGGGGCTGTGATTCCAGATGCACGAGCGTGCGGATCAGCAATCCCGCAGCCGCGAGAAGGATGACGGTGAGCGCAACTTCCGCACCGATGAGCCACTGACGAGTGCGGCCTGCGCCACCAACTACTGCATGGCTGCCTGCGGCGATTGAGGAGCGCAGGTCGACGCGGCGTGTTTGCAACGCCGGCAAAGCGCCGAAGAGCAGGCTGGTCACGAGCGATGTGACGAAGGTGAAGGCAAGGACGCGGGCATCAAGATGGAAGCCGCCGACGGGAAACATCGATTCCGGCAGGAAGCCGCGGAGTCCGCTCAGGATGAGGAGCGCGAGAAATAATCCGGCTGCTGCTCCGACGAGCGCGAGTAGCAGGTTTTCCGTCCAGAGTTGGCGCAGGACATCAAAGCGCGTGGCTCCGAGTGCGAGGCGCGTGGCCACTTCCGGAGTCCGGCGTGAGATGCGAACGAGGGCCAGTCCGGCGAGGTTGGCACAGGCGATGAGCAGGATGAAGCTGACGGCGAGCATCAGAGCTGAGACTTCGTCATGCATTTCGCCCGCAAGCTCAAGCTGCATGGGACGAGCGTAGATCCAGGCATGGCCGTGGTACTTGCTTTCGATCTCTGCGAATTCAGGAAACCGGATGTGGTTGAACTGGGCGTTCACCTGCTGCCAGGTGGCTCCGGGATTGAGGCGCACGAAGATGCCGCAGTTGTCGCCGCCGCATTCTCCGGTTGGAGCTGGGCGGAGCGGCGTGAAGAGGTCCGCGTTGGTGGGGGTGACCGCATTTTGCGGAAGGACACCGACGACCGTGTACGGCTCGCCTTTGAGCTCGACGGATTTGCCGATCAGCTTTGGATCAGAGTGGAAGGTGGACTGCCATAGCTTATAGCTGAGGACAACCACCGGTGGTCCGTGCGGGACATCTTCCTGTTCAGTAAAAGTGCGCCCCAGGAACAACGGAATGCCTAGAACATCGAAGTAGCGGGCGGAGACGCGGGTGCCGTGTACATACAGGACAGCTCCGCCTGCATCGGCGGGGGCTTTGAGGTTGACTCCGCTCGTGCCGCCATAGGAGGCGAAGGTGACGCCGCTGACGTTGTCTCTGAGGATTTGCCAGCTTCCTCCGGTGAAGCTGTCATCGTCATCGCTGATTGCTTTGCCGTTGTTTATTCCCTCTTGATGAACGACAAGAGCCGCAATGCGCTCCGGCTCGGGGTATGGCAGGCGGCGCAGCATGAAGCCATCGACCATGCTAAAGACTGCGGTATTGACGCCGATGCCGAGGGCAAGCGTCAAGATAACCGCTAGGGCGTAGCCGGGATTCTTATCAAGCTGGCGGATGGCGAAGCGGAGATCGTTCAGGAACATGCTGGCACACTCCCGACTGAAGTAGTAGCAGTTAGGATGCCAAATGATTTCTTGTTAAATCTTTAATAAGCAGGGGTTTACTTCGGATTGGACCGGGATTTTGCTGTCCGGAATTGAATTGCGGTGTACGGAAATGGACAGGCTACGGCGAGTCTCTATGAACAGATCTCCAGACCGTATCCGGGCGCCAGCGCAAGCAGCCGATTGAGGATGGATGGGTCTTCATCACGAGGACGCTGCTGGAGTGATCCCGGCTGTCCCAGCTCCGCCCACATGCGTTCAAAGCCGCCCGGGGAAAGGATAACCAGTATCTTTCCGGGAATGGCTCCGACGTTCTTATAGGCGTGCGGCGTTCCCTTCGGAATGCGGATAAAGTCACCATCTGCTACGTCAAAAGCGCGGCTGCCAAGAATCACGGAGAATGCGCCTTCTACAACGTAAAAGCATTCGTCCTCTTTATGGTGAATATGTGGCGGGGGGCCGTTGCCGGGAAACGACTCGATCTCAGTGACCGAATAAGCGCCGCCGGTATGTTCGGCCGTGGTCTTAATCGCGTAGAAATCGCCCATGAGCCAGAAGCTCTGCCCCTGCCCGGTCTCGAGGACAGTGCTGTCCGTATTGTCCAGTACGTTTTCGCTCATTAGTTTTGACGGTGGGGATGGTGAACCACATTGTAGCTCGATTTCGATCGATTTAACTATGAATTTCCTGGGTGAGCAGGTGGTCGGCAATCTCCAGCCATTCGGCTTCCATTTCTGTTTTGGAGGCGGGCTTACCTGCCTGACCATACCAATAGCGCGCGTTCCCGGAATCTCCTTCCTTGCGATGCAAATAAGCATGCACCCAGGCGGCGTCCGGTGTTTCAATCTGTTGAGCAATTTCGTGGGCTCGGCTCCAGTCGCCCTTCGCGTCCCACCACAGCGCCTGCAGCAACCGGGACAGATTCGCCGACGGCTCTTCATCTCGTAGAGAATGGCGAAATTCCTGCGATGTCATGATCTTTCTTCTCGTTAGAAATGAGCCTTCAGTGTAATTCCTTGGCAAGAAATAGAGGATTCGAACCTAACTAGGATTAAATAGGTCGTAGATTGCGATATGATGAATAGGCAGGTTGAATTTCAACCTCTTTCGGGCGCTGTTCGCTGTGGAAGGGTGCAAGTTTGATGGCATTGAGTGAACTAAAGATTGGGCGGTCGGCGGTCGTGGAAGGTTTGCTGCTACCGGACGAGATCCAGCACCATCTGATGCACATGGGGTTTATGCCTGAAGCTCTGGTTCGTGCTGTACGGCGGGCTCCCACAGGCGACCCGACGGTCTATGCGGTCGATGGCATGGAAGTGGCCCTGCGGCGGGAGACAGCTCGGTGGATTTCTGTGCGGGAATTTGAAGAAGGGTCACGATGAGCGACTGCTGCACGACGGCGACGATTGAGATTGCACCAACTCCGCGGGTTGCGGGAAAGATCCAGACGGTTGCACTGGTGGGCCCGCCAAACTCAGGCAAATCGACTCTCTTCAATCGCCTTACGGGTCTGCGGCAAAAGGTCGCGAACTATCCCGGCGTTACGGTCGAACAGCATTACGGCAAACTGAATGGAATTGACCGTCCTGATCTGACCCTCATCGATCTGCCGGGAATTTACAGCCTCAATACGCACTCTGAAGATGCCCGCGTGGCCGTGGATGTGCTGCATGGCCGGATGCCGGGAGCACCCGCGCCCGACGCGGTTTTGCTCGTTCTCGATTCCCTGCACCTGCAACGCCAGTTAATGCTTGCCGCTCCAATTCTCGCGCTGGGTTTGCCAACGCTCGTTCTGCTCAACATGAGCGACCTGATGGAGACGCGCGGCGGCGAGGTGGATACTCTGGCGCTGGCGCGGGAACTGGGCGTTCCAGTGGCAAAGATCAGCGCGACACGGGGTACTGGGCTCGACGCAATTAAGCACTTTTTGCACAAGAGGAGCGAACCGGTTGCGGTAATGCCTCGTCTGGAGCTTCCGGTTGTAGGCAATCCGCGTTCGTATCGGCAGTGGGCCACAGGCATCAGCACGCGGACGAAATACAAGGCGCCAATCTCATCGGAATGGACGCGCAAGCTCGATTCGTTCCTGCTGGGCCGCCTAACCGGACCGCTGCTTTTTCTTGTCGTCGTTTTCGGCGTCTTTCAGATTGTATTTTCCGTTGGCCTGCCAATCAGCAATGCATTCCAGACATTTCTGAATGACGCAGGAACAAAAGCCGGTCTCTTGCTCGGCCATGGATGGCTGGAATCACTTCTGATCGACGGCATCTGGAAGGGCGTTTCTGCGGTGCTGATCTTCCTGCCGCAAATCCTCCTCCTGTTTTTGTTCGTCGGCATTCTTGAAGACTCGGGCTATCTGGCCCGCGCTGCGCTGATTGCCGATCGCGTGATGCGCGCCATCGGGCTGAATGGCAAGGCATTTATCCCGTTGCTTTCAGCGTATGCCTGCGCGGTTCCGGCCATCATGGCTACGCGGACGATCGAGAACAAGCGCGATCGTTTTGCCACGATCCTTGTTACTCCATTTATGACCTGCTCGGCGCGCCTGCCGATCTACATGTTGATGATCGCGGCGTTTATTCCGAACAAGCACCTGCTCGGCGATTTCTTTGGGTTGCAGGCCGCTGTTATGTTGAGCCTCTACGTGCTTGGATTCCTGGCGGCTCTTGCCACCGCGCGGCTCCTGAAGTCGTCAATTCTGAAAGCATCGTCGGCTCCCTTTATTCTCGAACTGCCGCAGTATCGCGTTCCCACGGTGCGTTCGCTGGGACTGCGCCTGATTGATCGCGGCAAAGTTTTCGTGAAACAGGCAGGAACCGTCATTCTTTGCGTGACGATGGTG
This sequence comes from Alloacidobacterium dinghuense, assembly GCF_014274465.1. Classification (NCBI taxonomy): domain Bacteria; kingdom Pseudomonadati; phylum Acidobacteriota; class Terriglobia; order Terriglobales; family Acidobacteriaceae; genus Alloacidobacterium; species Alloacidobacterium dinghuense. Next base: position 2,044,864 of record NZ_CP060394.1, read on the forward strand.
CTGTGGGCCTTGAGCCATATTCCCTTCCACGCCGATTTGCCGCAGAGCATCATTGGCCACGTTGGCCAGTGGATTGAGCCGGTGATCAAACCGCTTGGTTTCAACTGGAAGATTGGCATCGGCCTGCTCAGCTCCGTAGTAGCGCGCGAAGTGATCGTCGGTACGCTGGGCACGCTCTATGGAGCCGATCCGGCGACGCAATCACTCAGCCTGCAGGCGGCCCTGCGTCATGATTTGACGCTGGGCGGCGCAATGGCCCTCGTCGTCTTTTTCGCGTTTGCCATGCAATGCACCTCGACGCTGGCAATCGTGAAACGCGAGACGAACAGCTGGCGGTGGCCCGCGTTACAGTTTGCTTACATGAGCGTGCTGGCATACGTTGGGGCGCTGGCGACGAACGTATTGATTTCACACTTTTTCTAGTAAACTGACTAAGACAGCGGTGATATCGGGCTCGATGTCGGCTCGCATCCTGATGTAACCCGCGCCTTAACTTTCGAAAGATATTTTCAGTTACAGAGGACGCAGAGGTCACAAAGAGGATCTCCCGCGAGGATTGCGTTCCCTGTCTCATGGCAACAGGACAGCACATGATTTCAGTCAATAATGTAAGCATGCGGTACGGCTCGAAGATTCTGTTTGAAGACGTGACCACCACCTTCACACCGGGCCGTCGCTATGGTCTGACCGGGCCGAATGGCGCGGGCAAATCGACCTTCATGAAAATACTGACAGGCGAACTCGATGCCCAGAAAGGTTCGGTCGTTCGTCCGAAAAAGCTAGGCGTTCTGCGTCAGGATCAGTATGCCTTTGACGTCTATCGCGTGATCGACACCGTGATCATGGGCAACAAGTCGCTGTGGGCGGCGATGGAAGAGCGCGATGCCATCTATTCAAAGGCAGAGTTGAGTGATGAAGACGGCATGCGCCTTGGCGAGCTTGAAGGCATCGTCGGCGAAGAAGATGGATACACGGCGGAAAGCGATGCCGCGATTCTGCTGCAGGGTCTCGATATTCCCGATGAATTGCACGAGCGCAAGATGAGTGAACTGCAGGGCGGCCAGAAGGTGCGCGTATTGCTGGCGCAAGCACTGTTTGGCAATCCGCAGGCGCTGCTGCTGGACGAGCCTACGAACTACCTCGATCTTGACTCGATCCACTGGCTGCAGGATTTTCTCTCCCGCTTTGAAGGCACGCTGATCACGATTTCGCACGACCGGCATTTTCTGAACAGCGTTTCCACGCACACGGCGGACATCGACTACCAAACGATCATCACTTACACCGGTGGCTACGACGATATGGTGGTGGCGAAGACGCAGGTGCGTTCGCGCCTTGAGGCGCAGAATGAGCAGCGCGAGAAGAAGATCGCGCAGTTGAATGAATTTATCGCGCGATTCTCTGCAGGTACGCGTTCGAGCCAGGTGACGAGCCGTAAAAAAGAAGTCGAGCGGCTGCAGACGAATGAACTGGCGCGGTCAAATATTCAACGTCCGTACATTCGCTTCGATCAATTGCGGCCGTCGGGCAAGCACACGCTGGAGTTCGAGGGTATTCGCAAAACCTACGGCGATCAGGTTGTGATCGACGGCTTTGCCGGTTCGATTATGCGTGGCGAAAAGATCTGCCTGATCGGACGCAACGGTCAGGGTAAGACCACGATGCTCAAGTCCTTACTGGCGAGCGATCCTGATCTTGCGGAGCAGGATTTTGATCTCGACGCGGGCAATGTGAAGTGGGGACATGAAGCCCAGATCGGCTATTTCCCCCAGGACCACGCAGGCGTGATCGAGCATGGCAAGACGGTGAACGAGTGGCTGCACCAGTTCGATCAGAAGGCAACGACCGAAGACATTCGCGGCATTCTGGGACAGATGCTCTTCCGCGGCGAAGAAGGATTGAAGCCGACAGAAGCGCTCTCGGGCGGTGAAGCGGCACGCTTGCTCTTCTGCAAGCTGATGCTGCAGAAGCCGAATATTCTTATCTTCGACGAGCCGACGAACCACCTCGATCTTGAATCGATCAATGCATTGAATATTGCGCTGCAGCGTTACGAAGGCACCGTGCTCCTCGTCACGCACGATCAGGATTTGATCGAAGAAGTTGGAACGCGGATCTGGCATTTTGAAAATGGAACGATTGACGACTTCAAGGGTCCGTACGAGGAATACGTTGCGGCGACGGCTGCGGCGAAGTAAGAACCTGAGGCTAAAGCCCCTTCTTCTTTGTGCTTTCTCTTATTGCGAGGGCTGAAGCCCTCGCCTACCTTTGATTCCATCGATTCACCTGTTTGGTTCCTGTGCTCATACTGAACGCACAAGCAATCTCGAAGGCTTTCGGCGCGACATCCCTTTTCCACGATATTTCTTTCACTGTTGATGAAGGCGACCGCATTGGATTGATCGGCCCAAATGGCTCCGGCAAATCGACTCTCCTCAGGATCCTCGCCGGAGAAATAGAGTCGGACTCTGGCGAAGTAGCAGCGCGCAAACTGACACGGCTTAGTTATGTTTCCCAGGACTCCGAGTTTCCGAGTGGCGTTACTGTCCGATCTATCATCGAGGCTGCGCTGAAGCGTGCTGGTGTTCCCGAGCCAGAGTGGGAAGCACGGTTGCGGGAAATACTTGGCCGCGCAGGATTTTATGATTTCGGAACTGAGGCGGTTACATTTTCAGGAGGCTGGCGGAAGCGGCTGGCGATCGCTGAAGCGCTGGTTCAGAAACCAGATGTACTGCTGCTTGATGAACCAACAAATCACCTGGATCTTGCCGGGATTGAATGGCTCGAAGGTGTGCTGGCGTCAGCGCCGTTTGCCTGCGTTGTGATCAGCCATGATCGGTATTTCCTGGAGAACGTTGCCACGCAGATGGCGGAGCTGAATCGCGCGTATCCCGGTGGGCTTCTGCGCGTGAATGGAAACTATAGTCAATTTCTGGAGACGAAGCAGGAGTTTCTTGCGGCGCAGTCGCGTCGGCAGGAGGCGCTTGAGAATCGCGTTCGTATCGAAAAGGAATGGCTGCGGCGCGGCCCGAAAGCTCGTACAACGAAGTCGAAAGCGCGCATTGACCGCGCGAACGAATTGATTGGCGAGCTCGCCGATCTCGGCAGCCGTTTGCAGACCCGCTCTGCGGGGATCGATTTCAACGCGACGGACCGCCAGACGAAGCGGTTGGTTGCTCTTGAAGATATCCAATATACAGCCGGCGAAAAGCAGCTCTTCCATGGCCTTAATTTCGCGATCACTGCCGGCATGCGCGTCGGACTGGTTGGCCCGAACGGCAGTGGAAAGACCACCCTGCTGCGACTGCTCAGCGGCGAGATCGCACCCGACGCGGGATCGATTCAACGAGCAACGGCATTGAGGGTTGTTTACTTCGAGCAGAACCGGCAGATGGATGAATCGCTGACACTGCGCCGTGCGCTTGCTCCGGAGGGCGATTCGGTTGTTTATCAGGACCGCGTGATTCACGTTGCGTCGTGGGCCGCGCGATTTCTCTTTACCGGCGAACAGCTGAATCAACCGGTGTCGCGACTTTCGGGTGGCGAACGGGCGCGCGTGCTGATCGCGAATCTCATGCTGCAGCCTGCGGATCTTTTATTGCTTGACGAGCCGACAAATGATCTCGATATCGCCACGCTTGAGATATTGGAAGAGAGCCTGCTTGAGTATCCGGGCGCGCTCGTTTTGGTGACACACGACCGCTACATGCTCGACCGTATTTCGAATGTAGTACTGGGACTGGACGGTATGGGCAGCGCTGAGCGCTTCGCGGATTATCTGCAATGGGAGTCGTGGCTGGCTGAGCGCAGACAGCCAAAACCACAAGCGGAACGGCAAATCTCGAAACCTACTTCGACAGCATCAAAAAAGAAGCTCTCATACCTGGAGGCGCGGGAGTGGGCGGACATCGAAGATCGGATCGCCGCAGCCGAAAAAACGCTGCAACAGAAGCAGGCCCTGCTGGAAAATCCGGTGATTGCGGTAGACGCGCTCCGGTTGCAGGAGACCCTTGCTGAAGTCGAACAGGCGCGAACCACCGTGGATGGTCTCTACGCCCGCTGGGCGGAGTTGGAAGCGAAACAGAGCTAGTCGGCGCCATCACACGCGGAAGTAGTCAGGCCGCCAGTTCTGAATCTTCTTCTTAATATCCATTGGCTTCAAATTGTCTCTTAGTGTTTCTTCGACGAGTCGAGGGATTTCTGCGTCGGATGCGAATCTTAGCGCGACGAGTTGATGTTCTGTCAGTTCAGGAATACGCAATCGCAGCGGCTCTGGAAGCAGCGCCGCGAGGCGCATCCGCTCTTCCAGACGAATGAGCCTATCCTGCACCTTAATCGGATTGATGCGCGTGAGGAATGCCAGCACGAGGATTGCGATGGAGAGAAGAACCATCCATGCGACCGCCAGATCGGGATGTCTTACGAGATACACGATGGCCAGAATCAAGTTCGTAATCAGTATCGGGATTAGAAAGAAGTGAAAGGGAGCGTGCCTGCGCTTGTAATTTGTGTAGCTCTGGACACTGTTCTCACTCATGTTTGTTCATCCTATAGAAAAGTATTACGCGAGTCATGAATCCGGCGGGATTTGCGATTTTACAACCTGTGACATCTTTTTACCGCCAAATGCTGTAACCTTTTCAACGTCCCATATTCTTATGGGCAGCAGGTCTCCCACCGGCAACATCCGTTGCCTGGTCTTAGGCTTGCAAATCCATGGAGGAATGACAACGTATGAAGCACTCAATGAAGACCTTGATGGTTGCCGCGGCAGTTTCAGGCTTACTCGGCGGTGCCGCAACCGTGCAGGCAGCAGCCTCGTCAACCAGCGCCACTTCGGTGGTCAAGGTGGGCAAAGCGTCGTTTGCAAAAAGCGCAATGGATCAGGACACGAGCAAGCACTCGTGTAAAGGCAAGAATGATTGCAAAGGACAGGGTGGTTGCAAGAGCAGCGACAACGGCTGCAAAGCCAAGAATAGCTGCAAAGGCAAAGGCGGCTGCGCAACGGACGGCTCGAAGATGCCGAAGTAGTTCTTTCTGGTCAGGGCCATGCGCAGTCAAGGCATGGCCCTTTCTACTTGGTAGCTTTCTATTCTGGGAGAACGGCAGTGCCTGCGAATCGCTTTAACGGGTTTACCGAATACGGTGTCGGGATTGGATTACGCATTCCGCACTACCGGCACATTCTGAATAAGAAGCCGGTGGTGGATTGGTTCGAGATTATTTCCGAGAACTACATGGTCGATGGCGGGCGACCACTCGAAGTGCTCGATCAGATTCTCGAACAGTACAACGTGGTGCAGCACGGCGTGTCGATGTATTTTGGCTCGGTCACCGATCCGGATCCGGAGCATCTGAAGCGACTGAAGCGGCTGGTGAAGCGCACGAAGACGCCATGGCTAAGCGACCATCTTTGCTGGGGATCTGTGGATGGGCGCTACACGCACGATCTGCTGCCCATGCCGTACACGTGGGAAGCGGTGAAGGTTACTGCAGAGCGCATTAAGAAGGTCCAGGATTTCCTTGAGATTCCTGTTGTCGTCGAGAATGTTTCGAGCTACGCCGAATATCATGTCTCCGAGATGACGGAGTGGGAATTTCTGAACGAGGTGGTTGAGCGGGCGGACTGCGGCATTCTGCTCGATGTGAATAACATCTACGTTTCGTCGCAGAATCACAGCTTTGATCCGATCACCTACGTCAATGCTGTTCCCGCTGAGCGCATTGCGCAGATTCACATCGCGGGACATTCGAAGTTTGAGAAGTACATTCTGGATACGCATGACCATCCGGTGCTGGAACCAGTCTGGCAACTTTATGCGCGAACTATTGAGCGCGCCGGGCCGACGGCCACGTTGCTTGAGTGGGATGACAACATTCCCTCCTTCGAAGAAGTCCACGCAGAAGCTCTGAAGGCGAAGAAGTTTCTGATCACTGCAACGAAGGCTGCAGCACCCGAACTTGCGGAGGCAGCGCGATGAGCGAGCTTCTGGAAATACAGCGCCGGGTGGCGGCTGCGATCATGCATCCGTTGACGCAGCAGGAGACGATGCTCCGCAAGCGAAACGATGGCACTTCGAACAAGAGCGAGGCCGATGCCATCATCAAGCCGAATGACAGGCTTTCTTCGTTTGAGCGGCTGGAGATTTACAACCGCCAATACTGGTTTCGTCTGTACTCGTCGTTTGAAGAAGATTTTCCGGGATTGATGGCCGTGATCGGACGAAAGAAGTTCGACGTGCTCACGCGCGCTTACCTTACCGACTTCCCCTCCCAGTCATTCTCGTTGCGCAATCTCGGATCGCAGCTTGAACATTGGCTGCTATCGCATCGCGAATACATCGAACCACGCGCGGAACTTGCACTGGATATGGTTCGCATTGAATGGGCGCATATTGAAGCTTTTGATTCCGCTTCTGATGCATTGATTGACGCGGATGATCTGGCGGGCATCCACGATGGATCACAGCTGCATCTTCAACCATATCTGCGGGTTCTCCAATTACAGTATCCAGTCGACGATTTGATTATCGAACTGCGCAGCGAGAGCGGGAGCAGCGATTCAAGCAGCAATAATGCAAGCATTGCACGCAAACGCAGGAAGGCTCGCCACGTTGCGGCGCTGGAGCCGGAAGAAATTTACCTCGCCCTGCATCGTCACGAAAACTCGGTGTATTACAAGCGTCTCAGTCGCGAAGACTATCGGCTTTTGTCTGCGCTGATGGCAGGAGAACCGATCGGCAAAGCTATCGACACAGCGTTTGAAGGCAGTGAGATTCCTGAAGAAGAACGGGCATCGTTTTTGCAGGTAGCGTTTCAAACGTGGTCTTCTCTGGGCTGGTTCACTCGATAATGAAAGGCAAGAATTGCTATGAGTATGCAACCCATGTCTGTTTCCGCGAAAAGAAGGCCTTCATTGATTAGAAGACTCAGCGGTTACTACTGCTACTTTAAGCACTATGCCGCGCGGCTGGACTCTCCCTTTCTGCTGTTGGTGCGACTTTACTGGGGTTGGCAGTTTGCACAGTCGGGCTGGGGTAGACTACACAACTCGCACGCAGTTGAGTTTTTTGCGAGCCTTGGCATCCCGGCACCTGGGATCGTGGAGCCGGCGGTCTCATGTCTTGAGCTGTTTGGCGGCATTCTTTTGATTGTCGGACTGGCGTCGCGACTCACGGGTTTTCTGCTGGCGTGCGACATGGCTGTCGCGTACCTGACCTCAGACCGTGATGCGCTGCGCTCGATCTTCAGTGATCCGGGCAAGTTCTATAATGCGGATCCGTTCACTTTCCTTTTCGCGTCCCTCATCGTGCTCATCTTTGGAGCAGGCTTCTTCTCTCTCGATTACTTCTTCTCGCATCGTAAGCGGTAGCCATGACAATGCCTCAGGCTGCAGCAGGATTACAGCAGGAGCGCGAAGCTGCGCTCATTGCTGCGATTCTTGCTGGAGACCGCGAGAAGTTTCATGACCTGATCCGTCCGTATGAGCGGCAGGTCTATCTCACCGCGCTTACTTTAGTAAAGAATGAGACGGAGGCAGAAGACGTAGCGCAGGAAGCGATTCTGCGTGCGTATCGCAAGCTAGCCGGCTTTCGTGGCGATGCAAAGTTCAGTACATGGCTGATCGCCATCACGCTCAACGAGGCCCGCTCCCGGTTGCGGGAAGAAAAACGAGCCATCGTTGATTCTCTCGATGACCATGATGCGCAAGAAGGCGACTATACACCGGCTGCGCTGACTGACTGGCGTGAAGTTCCTTCTGAAGTGCTTGAGCGGCAGGAGATTCGCGCGCTGATGCAGCAAGCCGTTGCAGAGCTGCCGGACACGTTTCGCCAGGTTGTGATCCTGCGGGACATGGAAGAGCTGAGCGTGAATGAAACTGCGGAAGCGCTGGGGATTTCTGTTGCGTTGGTAAAGGTTCGCCTGCACCGCGCTCGCCTGCTGCTGCAAAAAAGGCTAGTACCGCTGTTGCGTATTGGGTGGAAGGCAAAACCAAAAAGTGGAATGCTAAGGAGGTTGCCGTGGTTCTGAACTGCAGACACGTATGGGACCGCATCTCCGACTACATCGATGGATCGCTCGATCCTTCTGTGCGCGCCGATGTAGAGCAGCACCTTGCACACTGCGAGATCTGCTCGGCGGTTCTGGATTCAACGCGCAACATCATCATCCTGATGGCGGATGATCGCGTCTTCGAGTTGCCTGTTGATTTCAGCCAACGTTTGCACGCGTGTCTGGATCTTGTGCTGGCAACGGAATCACCTGACCCAGTTTAGAAGCACACTGTGAGACAAAAGCGGATGGTGGGTCATCGGATGCACCCATCATTCCCTCTAGGCTTCGCTTTACAGCTCACATTTCGTTTGATCCAATTCCGGCGGTTTGCTTACAAGGCAGGTGAACAGGCCTGGTGCCTACTAATGCTCAATCGACCGCATCATCATTCGAAGAGGTTGAGCGCGAGTTCTCGCACTCCGTAGAATCGGATTCTTTGCCACCAAGCCAGTGCCAAGAAACGGCTGAGAGAGCGACAAGAATGATAAGAACAATGAGCAGCTCGATCAAATGCAGGCCCGGCGCGGAATTGACTGGACGAGTAGTAAAGTCAGTAAGTGCCAGGGCCGCGATGACGCCGCCCCAGGACCAGAGAATGATAAGTTTTCCGACATGCCATTTTTGGATGGACATGAGTGTTAAGTCTTCTGGTAATGGCAGGAGTGGAGATCGGTCTTTACCGGACCAGCGTCAATCTTAAAGCTCCACGCACATCCAAAGTTATTGATGAGTTGTTGTGTGGATTCGAGAAGCTGTACCCACATACTGGGAGGCGGAGGAGAGGGAGTAGCAGAATTTTCTACATGGCCCTTCTGGACAAGTTCGTCCGTGAGTTTGGTGATGAGGTCAGAGATCTGGTTTGGCGACATATTTCCAAGCTCAAAAACAGCGCTGTTTTTGGGCAGGCCATCGGATAGTTTGGACTCATCAGGATACGTTGTAGTGACGACGATATGAGGTCCGGCACTTGGTTTGAGACCCCAGGCTTTGCAGAAGCGCACGCTGCGTTCAACGTCGATTTCGTTGGCCAGGGCCGGGTCGAAAGAGTGGCTCCAGCTTTTCAAAAACCAGACGGCAAGCTGATCGTCACCAATTGTGCGGCCAAAGGCTTGGAAGTTCAGATAGAGGTCGTAGAGCCCACCGCTCTTTTCAGGCGCAAGCCATTGCGGATTGCAGATTAGAAAGAGCGAATAGCTCTTGTATGACTTAGGGATTGGACCAGTGGGCGGCAGGAGAGCCGCACCGTCGACTTGCCCGCTCCATTCGCGCCAACCAGCTTGCGGAAGAGAACGGAGTGATCGCGTAACGCTAAGCATCGTGCATAAGGCAACCAACGCGGCAGCGAATTTAAGTCTTCGCATGAGAAGACCCTTCCAGAATACGTTCAAGCTTATACCGAATTGCTGAAGGCCGAAGCAAGCAGATTTATCCGCAGCGCATTTTGTCCGTAGTAGAAATCGGAGTATCCTTTCAATCGACCGGAGGAGAGATCTTGAGGAAACTGAGGTTCGTTCTCTGTGCAGCTGGGTTCATTGCGCTTGGCACATCACATCTGTTGGCACAAAGTGGCACCACCTATCGAGATGGTCCGAGGATTACCTGCGCTTCCGATGATGGCAACAGACACTACTGTGCAGCCGACACGCGATACGGCGTGCGCATGGTGAACCAGAGAAGCAACTCCCCCTGCAGACAGGGATACAGTTGGGGCTATGACAGACGCGGCATCTGGGTGGATCGAGGGTGTCGCGCTGATTTCGTCGTGAGAGTTCTTTATGGACCCGGACCAGGCTACCCTCCGCCTCCCGGCGGCGTCATTACTTGCTCGTCTAATAATGGCAGCAGGAATTTCTGCCCGGCAAATACTCGCAACGGAGTGCGCCTCGTGCGGCAAAGAAGCGATGCCCCATGCCGCAGCGGATACAGCTGGGGATTTGATCAGCGCGGCATCTGGGTTGACCGTGGCTGCAGAGCTGATTTTGCTCTCGGTCGATAATGAGAAGCGGTAAGGAAAAAGGCCTCCGGCGAACCGGAGGCCTTTCCATTTTGCTGTTCTACGCAGCCTTTCCAAGATAGCCGTTCGGGTCGAGCACATATTTCTTCGCCGCGCCCTTATCGAAGTCGGCATAGCCTTTAGGAGCATCGTCGAGACTGATAACGGTTGCGTTCACAATCTTCGCAATCGGCAATCGGTCGTGCAGAATCGCCTGCATGAGCTGGCGATTGTATTGCAGCACAGGGGCCTGGCCGGTGTGGAAGTGCAAGGAGCGTGACCACCCTTTTCCGAAACGAATTTTGAGGACCCCTTTCTTCGCGTCTTCGTTCGGCGCGCCTGGGTCTTCGACAACATACAGCCCGGGAATGCCGACACCGCCCGCAACAAAGGTGATGCCCATCAATTGATTCAGCACGCTTGCTGGTGCGGCCTCGTTTGATTTTCCGTGAGAGCTCGCTTCGAAGCCGACAGCATCGACAGCTGCATCGACTTCCGGCACCCCGACGAGTTGCTCGATTTGCGCTGAAAGATCGTCATGCTTGCTGATATCAATCGTCTCGAAACCCATCTTCTTTGCGTGAGCCAGTCGTTCGGTATTCCTGTCGCCGACGATAGTGACCGCTGCACCAAGGATCTGGGATGCGGCGGCAGCGGCCATTCCAACTGGACCCGCGCCGGCAATATAAACGATGGAACCAACCTCAACGCCGGCAGATTTCGCACCGTGATATCCCGTAGGCAGAATGTCGGAGAGCATCGTAAGGTCCTTGATCTTCGACATGGCCTGATCTTTGTCCGGAAATTTGAGCAGGTTGAAATCGGCGTATGGAACGAGAACATACTGTGCCTGTCCACCAACCCAACCGCCCATATCAACGTATCCGTAGGCGCCGCCGGGCTGCTGCGGATTCACATTGAGACAAACGCCAGTGTGACGTTCGCGACATGCGCGGCAGCGTCCGCAGGCGATGTTGAATGGAACTGAAACAAGATCGCCGACGTTGATGAATTCAACGTCCTTTCCCTTCTCGATAACCTCGCCTGTGATTTCGTGACCGAGAATCAAGCCTTTGGGAGCAGTGGTGCGGCCCCGCACCATGTGCTGATCGGAGCCGCAGATGTTGGTCGAGACAATCTTCAGAATCGCTCCGTGCTCAATGGAGCGGCCCTGAGGCGTCTGCATTTTCGGAAAATCGATGGATTGGACCTCTACCTTGCCGGGGCCCATGTAAGCAACACCACGATTCGTGGCCATGGTTCCTCCGTGATACCGCTGTGAATGTCTTAAGGTTTACGTTAATGCGATGGTCTGCGGATTAGAAGGCTGCGACGCCCGCTTCTGCCACTGCGTGGTCCTGATCCCCTGAGCCGCCGCTGACTCCGATGGAGCCGACAACTGTGTCGCCGCTCTTCAATGGAATACCGCCGGCGAAGATCATGATCTTTCCATCGTTCGATGCATGGATTCCGAAAAACTGGCTGCCGCTTTGCGAATGCTTCGCCAGATCCTTCGTCGAAATATCAAATGCGCGTGAGGTAAATGCCTTCTTCTGCGAAATATCGATGCTGCCGATCCACGCGCCCGGCATGCGAATAAATGCAACAAGGTTCGCGCCCTCATCAGCCACAGCGATGTTCATCGGCTGACCGATCTCCTGCGCCTTCTTTTCTGCCGCTGCGATGACGCGCCGCGCGTCTTCAAGTGATACACCTGTCTTCTGCTGTGCTGCCATTGGTCTTCCTTTCGTGTATGCAACTGAGATGAGGTGAACTGCGCCTCATATCTTATGTGATGCGAACGAAACGTGGATAAAAGCTGCGTGCGCCAAATCAAAAAATAAAGGCCCCCGGGCAAACCGGAGGCCTTTCTGAATTCTAATCCGCAAACTGCGATTAGCTCACCTTGGCGAAAATAATCAGCAGGGTGAAGAGTGCCAGCGACTCGATGAAGGCGAGGCCAAGAACCAGCACAAGCTGGATGCCGGCGCGTGCGCCAGGGTTACGTGCCATTGCCTCGGCTGCGGAGCCCGCGACGCGGCCCTGTCCAAGGCCACAAAGACCGGAAGCGATGGCCATGCCGATACCGGCGCCAATGGGAACCCAGCTGGGAGCGGAGCTTCCGCCAGTCGACTGTGCAAACGCGGGCGATGCCATGCAGAGGACGGCCAGCGTCATGAAGATGTATTGCAGTTTGCGCATTGTATTTCTCCTTGCCTCCTTAAAATGTGCCATCAGTGGGTGGTTGAGGCTCACCGTGCTGGCCCCCTCACGCTCATGGCCGCGTTGTCGAAGTGGAAGCAGAACTCCGGACGCGAAACCTTTTCTGGATCAGTGCGTCTCGTGCGCCGTCGCTTCGCCGAGATAAATCATCGTCAGCAGCATGAAGACGTACGCCTGAATTAAAGCAACGCCGAGATGCAGTCCGAGGAAGATCACCGGGACGGCAATCGGCACCAGCGAAAAGAAGACCAGCGTCAGCAGATCGCTGGCAAACATGTTTGCGTAAAGACGAACTGTGAGCGACATGACACGCGCCAGGTTCGAGATGATCTCAATCGGGAACATCAAAAATGAGATCCACCAGATCGGGCCCATGAAGTGCTTCAGGTAACCAATCGGTCCCTGCGCACGCACACCGTGCCAGTTGTAATAAATAAACGTAAGTATGGCGATGCCCAGCGGAACCACGGGGTCTGCGGTCGGCGTTAGAATTCCGGGAAACAGGCCCATGATGTTGCACAGCAGCGTAAAGAGCAGAATCGCAGTTGCGTATGGAAGATGCGCCTCATAGCCATGCTGCCCCATGACGGACTGCGCCTGCTCATCCACAAACCCGTGGACCATCTCCGCAAGATGCTGGATACTTCCCGGTTTCTCGACACTCAGGCTCGCCCGGACAACAATGAAGAACAGAATGAGGAAGAGGACAACCAGCAGCTCAAGCGTGAACGCGTTATTAAGGGGAGCGGTAGGCTGCGCAGGATAGATGTTCAGCTTGTTGAGCAGCGCGGTGATCGACGCGCCGAAGAGCTGATTAAGCAGAGTTGTGATTGCGACAAGTATGCTGTGCATGGCTTCCTAGAAAACGTATCAGAACCTGTAGGTATTTTGCTGCGGATGTCCGTCAGGAACGAATCACGCGCACGGCCTCGACGGTCAGGGCAAAAATCCCTAGAACCAGGCCGCCTACCAGCGCGTAAACCGATCCATGCAAACACTTTAGACTACCATAAAGTATGCCACCGGCAAGCACTAAACGGAGTAAAAAGGTGGTCAAAACGCGGCCCGTTCCGGTTGTTTTCTGGTTATCGAGTCGGGCATTGATAAAGGCCACCAGCCGTTGCCATTCCCACAACCCGGTTGCGGAAATAATGGTTCCGGCGAGAACCAAAGCTCCGGTCTGCCAGCCGTAAACAAACGCCAATACAAGAGCCAGCACAATGCCGAGGATCGCCGTCGTTTTGAGGGCGCGATGAAGAGCCGCTTTTAAGTCAGCGTCAGTAAAGTCGAAGAGTGGGTGAGCGCTTTCTGTCACTACGTGTCTTTTCCTGAGGCGGCAACCAGCCGGAAGATTTGAATAAACCCTGCCACCGATCCGAGAATGATACCCACAAGATAGATCCAGTGCTGATGCAGCCACTTGTCGAGAAGTACGCCCAGCACCCATCCTATAAAAACTGCCGCTGGAAGAATAAACGCGATCTGCGTCAGCTTCTCGGCGCGTAACAGCGAGCCCATTCCGCCATCATCGGGTTTCGCGTCAGGTTTTTTCGAGGGTGGATTATGAAAGGCCATCGGTTACAGATACTCGAAGGTTGTTATATCAAGCTAAGAGCCGGTCAGCAATAATGCTGTCAGCTAAGAACCGGTTAGCTAAGAAGCGGTCAGCGAAAAAACCTTGCGCTGAAGCATGGAGGCGAAAAGGGCATTTGTTGGACGATGAAATCGCTAGCCGGCTTTTAGCTGACCGTCCTTGAGCTAACCGGAGTTCAGCTGACCGCTTCTTAGCTTCCCCAACGCTATACTGACATTTACCTATTTCCAAAATTGCAGCAATTGAGGCATCGACGTGTTTGAATCCGAGTTCGAGCGGAATCTTTTCGCTCTTCGCAAGGAGAAGCTGAGCCAGATCACCGCTCTTGGGCAGCAGGCTTACCCGAATCAATACATCTCTTCCCACTCCATCGCCGACATCTGGCAGAAGTACCGCGAAGCCACGGGAGAAGAGCTTGAGGCGAATCGCGTTGAAGTTTCGATTGCCGGACGCCTGATGGCAATTCGCGGCCAGGGCAAGGCCGGCTTCGCGCACCTGCAGCAGAATGGCGAGCGCTTGCAGATCTACGTCCGCAAAGATGATGTCGGCGAAACCGCATTCCAGCTTTACAAGCTGCTCGATCTTGGCGACCACATCGGCGTAACCGGCTATCTCTTCCGCACGCGTACGGGAGAGCTGTCCGTCCACGTGCAGACCATTAGCTTTCTCTCGAAGGCCATGCTGGCGCTTCCGGAAAAATATCACGGCCTGTCAGATGTTGAACTGCGCTACCGCCAGCGCTATGTCGATCTCTTCATGAACACGCCGCTTAACGAAGGCGGCTTCGACGAGATCAATGTGCGCAACGTCTTCGTAAAGCGCGCGCAGGTGCTGAAGGCGATGCGAAATTTCTTCGATGCGCGGGGCTACATCGAAGTGGAAACACCGATGATGCAGCCCATCGCAGGAGGCGCGGCGGCGCGGCCCTTCGTGACGCATCACAACACGCTTGACATGGATCTATTCCTGCGTATTGCGCCTGAACTCTACCTGAAGCGTCTCGTCGTAGGTGGAATCGATCGCGTGTATGAGATCAATCGCAACTTCCGCAACGAAGGCATCTCGACGCAACACAATCCTGAGTTCACGATGCTTGAGTTCTATCAGGCATACGCGAACTATCACGACCTGATGCAGTTAACAGAAGAGCTGATCAAGTATGTCGCCAAAGAAGTAAATGGCACACTCATCACGCACTTCAATGGCGATGAGATTGACCTGTCGAAGTGGCGGCGCTTCTCGATGCGCGAAGCGATCATTGAGTTCTGGCCTGAGAGTGCGGGAACAAAGCCTTCGATGGAAACCTTCAATAGCTGGCAGGCCCTCTCGGCACTGCTACTGAAGGCTGAAGAACTCATCGAACAAACTGTCGATATGACAACTTTTCCGGATCCAGATGACACAATTGAGAAGATTCAATGGATTCACTATCGACTCTCATCGCTAAGAAGAGCTTTAGAAGGTCATCAGTCCGCGGGAAGAGCTATCGCCGACCTTTTTGAATTTATTGCCGAGGATCACTTGATTCAGCCGACGATCATCTACGATTTCCCTCTCGCCATCTCGCCCTTGTCCAAACAAAAGCCCGACGAGCCGGAGTGGGTAGAGCGCTTTGAGTTCTACATCGGCGGATTCGAAGTGGGAAACGCCTTCAGCGAGTTGAACGATCCCGAAGAGCAGCGTAAGCGTTTCGAGCAGCAGATCACCCAGCGCGAACACGGTGACGACGAAGCCCATCAGATGGATGAAGACTATGTTCGCGCCTTGTCCTACGGGCTTCCCCCGACTGGAGGAGAGGGTATCGGCATCGATCGGCTGACCATGATCCTCACAGGAGCAAGGTCCATTCGCGATGTGATTCTCTTTCCGCTGCTGAGGCCACAGAGAGAATCTGAAGAATAACGTTACCGCTGTCATCCTGAGCGAAGAGTGCGGACGCGAATCGGGACTTGCGCTGAGGACAAGAGAAAGCAGATCCTTCGCTGCGCTCAGGATGACAACTAAACAACTACGCGGCAGTAAGAATCAATGGCTCGTCCTTTGTGATCATCAACGTGTGTTCATGATGCGCTGCGAGCCCTCGATCCGCTGTGCGCATCGTCCAGCCGTCACGAGCCAGAAATGCGCGGCTCGACTGGCTGGCGATGATCGGCTCGATGGTGATGACCAGTCCCTCGGTCAAGACCTCCCTAGCCTGGGGATCGGCAAAATTCGGAACGCTCGGCTTCTCGTGAATGGTGCGGCCGATCCCATGTCCGCACAGCTGGTGAACCACGAAGAATCCGCTCCTGCGGACTTCCGCTTCCACGGCACGGCCGATTTCATTCACGCGATTTCCGGCGCGGGCAGTATGCAACGCCTGCTGGAACGCGCTTTGGGCACAGGCGGCGAGACGCTGGCCGATCTGCGATCCATCTCCAACTACGACTGTCTCGGCGGCATCTGCCATGAAGCCATCTTTCTCGATCGTCACATCTAGCTTGAGAAGGTCACCCTCGCGAAGTCTCCGCTTGCCTGGAATGCCATGCACAATCTCGTCATTCACGCTGATGCAACTTACGCCGGGAAATCCGTAGACCAGCGCTGGAGCCGAACGCGCTCCATGATCGCGCATCATCTCTGCGCCGACGGCATCCAGCTCCGCAGTCGTCGCACCGGAGCGAGCGGCGCTTTTCATAGCCTCCAGCATTCTCCGAACGATGCGACCTGCGGCCTTCATCCCTTCCAATTCTTCCGGCGTCTTGATGGACATGGTAACCTCGCTTGAATCTCGTTACTCGCCTAGTAGAAATCGTTGCGTGCGCGATGCCCTGCCCGTCGCGCCGTCGCACTCGATGAGCGTAGCGGCCATGCGCGGATCGCCCTTCGCTGCCTCAAACTTTCCTGGCATGCCGGTGAGAAAGCGCTGCAGTACCAGTTCCTTCTCGACACCGATGATGCTGTCGTACGGTCCACTCATTCCTACGTCTGTCTGATAAGCGGTGCCACCGGGCAGCACGCGATCGTCAGCAGTGGGCACATGAGTATGCGTGCCGAGCACTGCCGTTACGCGGCCATCGAGATACCATCCGAGAGCGGCTTTCTCTGAAGTGGCCTCCGCATGAAAATCAATGAGGATGACTTTCGCCGTGATCTGTTTCAGCAGCGCATCGGCTGTCCGGAAAGGATCGTCGCTAGAGCCGAGAAAGACGCGCCCCTGCAGATTGATGACGGCGTATTCCTGCCCGGATGGAAGCTGCCCTTGATAAAAGCCATAACCGGGTGTTCCGGCAACATAGTTTGCAGGGCGAATGACGCGACGCGGATTCTCGTGGCTGTCTTCGGGTACAGACTTCATGTATTCGATGATCTCGCGCTTGTCCCACACATGATTGCCGGTTGTGATGACATGTGCGCCAAGCTCAAACAACTCATCGGCAATCGCGGGCGTGAGGCCAAAGCCTCCCGCAGCGTTCTCTCCGTTAATAATTAGAAGATCGACTTCATGTTGCTCGACGACATGACCGAGATGTTCGCGCACGATGCGGCGCCCGGCGCTCCCGAAAACATCTCCAACAAAAAGAATGCGCAAACGCAAAACTCCAAGGACAGAATAAGAATCTGTTATTCACTTTAGAACAGGCTCAGGCAGAAGTTCTATTTGTTCTATTACGGTTACAAACGTATTTTGATCAATTTGAGATGTGGATTCGCGAAAACCTATGGTAGCGTGGCAGTATGGCCGTCAATACCCGATTCGCTACAGGCGTCCACGCCTTGCTTCTGCTCGCTGTCGAACCGGATGTACTGCAGACCTCAGAGGATGTGGCACGCAAGCTAAACACGAACCCCGTCGTGATTCGGCGCGTCTTTTCGCTGCTGCAACAGGCGGAACTTGTAGAGAGCCAGAAGGGCCCGAGTGGCGGCTCGCGACTTGCGCGTTCAGCCAAGGAAATTTCGCTCGCCGATATTTATCGCGCGCTCAGCCCAGGCGATGTCTTTCATGCGGCTTCGGTCCACGCGAGCGCGGGTGGAAAACTGAACCAGGCTTTGAACCAGGTCTTTAAGGATGCGCAAAAAGCTCTAGAAAAAGAGCTGGCGCAGACGAGCCTGAGCCAGCTCGTGAAAAAGTCCGTAAAGAAAGAGAAGCACTAATCGCTTACATTTGAGCGATGCTTAAAATGTTGCCGTCCGGATCCTTGAACCAGGCGATTTTTGCTCCTCCCGGCGCAGTCCAGATGCCGTCTTCGTCCTGTTGTACGTGCGGGTAACGGTCAATCTTTACACCTGCATTCGATAATGTACGCGCTGTTGTGACTGCATCGTTCACCTGCCACCCAAGCACGGTATATGGTTGCGGTCGCACTTCACCTACCAGCGTTACGCGCAACATGACGCCGTTCACATCAAAGACGAGCGCAAAGTTATCCTCATAAAGCATGGTTAAGCCAAGCGTGTCACGATAAAAGGCGCGCGCCTTGTTCGCATCACTGACTCCGACAAACGCCATAATCTTTTCATTGCCCAGCATCATCCACCTCGAAATCCTTCACGGCTGAGTGTAGACCAGAATTGTGAATCCGCGTAGGCTGGATGAATTCCTGTCTTGTCCCCATGGCTCTGCTCACTTTTCTCTACGCCTGTGTCGTGTTCCTGAGTGCCTTTCTGCTTTTTCTGGTGCAACCAATGGTGGCCAAGCAGCTTTTGCCGGTGCTTGGCGGCTCGGCTGCAGTGTGGACAACCTGCCTCGTTTTTTTCCAGTCAGCTTTACTTCTTGGCTATCTATATGCTGATTTTCTGGCGACGCGCCTGCGGCCTCGCGCGCAAGCTCTCAGCCACGTAACGCTGCTGGCAGCCGCTCTGGCAACGCTCGGCCTGCATATCCGCGCGAATCAGTGGGCAGCAACGTGGCATCCGATGCTGACCGTCTTCGGCCTCTTAGGCCTGATCATCGGGCTGCCCTATCTCGCCTTATCCGCAACGACTCCGCTCTTGCAGTCGTGGTACACAGGAAGTTTTCGCGCGGGCTGGTCGTACAGAATGTTTTCGCTGTCGAATGCAGGGGCGCTGCTGGCTTTGCTCTGTTACCCGACACTCATCGAGCCCCATGTCACATTGAAGGCGCAGACACGCGGATTCTCGACTGGATTCTTCGTCTTCGCCGTTCTGTGTGGCGGCATCGCCTGGAGCGTGCGGCAGACATTGCCGGAACGAATTCAGCGTCAGGAAACAGAGAATGCAGATGGATCGATCTCCGCGCAGCAGAAGGCGCTGTGGCTGCTGCTGCCGGGCTGTGCGTCTCTGCTGCTATGCGCTTTCACCAGCCATCTCAGCCAGAATGTTGCGGCGATCCCTCTGCTCTGGATCTTGCCGCTCTCGGCCTACCTGCTTAGCTTTATCATCGCGTTTCATTCGCCGCAGGCATATCCGCGATGGCTGATGGTGAGACTTGCGGCGTGCACGCTCGGCATTCTTGGGTACCTTGCGCACGATGTGCATCAGGCGCTTCCAGTCCAGCTTTCCGTGCCGCTCTATTGTGTGTGCCTGTTTGTGCTCTGTTTCTTTTTTCATGGCGAGCTGTACCGATTGCGCCCCACTGCTGGATCAGCCACAGGTTTCTATCTGGTGCTATCACTCGGCTCTGCGCTGGGGTCTCTGTTCGTCGGAGTATTTGCGCCGAACTTCTTCCGCGCCAATTATGAAATGGGGATCGGCCTGGTGCTCTCTGCTGTTCTGGGCCTGATCGTGATGTGGAACTTCGGCATTGTGGCGCGGCTCTTCTGGAGCGGTCTAGCTATTGCCCTCATCTGGATCGCCACAGTGCAAGCGCGTGCCTGGCAACAGGATGCCCTGGTCCAGTTGCGCAGCTTCTATGGCACACTCCGTGTGACGCAAACGCATTGGCCACCCCTCGCAGGGACCACACGAACGCTGTATCACGGAACCATTCAGCATGGAGTCCAGTTTTTCGGCAACGGAATGCGCATGCAGCCAGCCTCGTACTACGGACCATACTCGGGCGTCGGCCTGGCGCTGCGTCTCTGCTGTGAAGGTCGCAAGAAGCACATCGGCGCTGTCGGACTAGGCGCGGGCACCATCGCCGCCTACGGGCAGACCGGAGACGTCTTTCGCTTCTATGAGATCGACCCGCTGGTAGAACGCATCGCACGCGAGTTGTTCACCTACCTGCGCGAAACGCCTGCACACACTGATGTGGTATTGGGAGACGCGCGCTATTCGATCAGCCGCGAGCATGGCGATCCCTATGATGTGATTATTCTCGATGCGTTTTCCGGGGATGCCGTGCCGGTGCATCTGCTTACGCAGCAAGCGCTGACCCTCTATCGCAAACATCTGGCACCCGACGGCATTCTTGCTTTCCACATTTCCAGCCAGTATCTGGACCTTGAGCCGGTGCTGGCGCGCGAAGCACAACAGGACGGAATGCATGCAATCACCATTCATTCCGGCGGGGATGAAAGTCACGGGATCTTTATCGCCGACTGGGTGCTGTTAACGAATAACGAACAGTTTCTCGCAAAACCCGATATCGTCCGCGTGGCACATCCGTCGCTATTGCGAAGCGATGTTAACCTCTGGACAGATGACTACTCCAGCATTCTGCCGCTATTGAAGTGGCCACCGCGTGCTCACTGAGGCTGCTCCGGCTTTGGTTGCGGAATTGGCGTCGCCTGTTGTGAAGAAGGGATCTCCTTCACGACCGGAGGCGGAGGGTTCGGAATCAACTTTGGAGTTGGCTCAGGCACGGTTCTGACTACCGGCTCGCCGAACGAATGAACGTCATCACTCACAGACGTAATCTGACCCGCACCGCTGTAGTTGATGTTCCAGAGTCGATATTCCGTAGGCGATATGGGCTCGGCAAAACGGACCTCATGCTCCTTGGCGGCTACAGTAATCCGCAACGTGGGCGGCGGCGCTTTGATCATATGTATGTCGAGGCTGGGCGTGTTAGGCACCTGCGGCTTCTCACCGGTCATCTCTGCATAACACATGGAAAGCGAAAGCCATTTTCCATCCGGGCCACTGTTTTGCGCAGCCAGTTCAGCCGGAATAACCTGCCCGAATAACTGATAGTTTCGAGGATCAACCGCCGCGGGTTTGAATCGCGTAGCTCCATGATTGAGCACAGGCACGATCCGGATCCGTCCTCCACTCTTTGGCATAAGTGCGGTAAAGATGGAATCGGCCCCAGCAGCATCCTTGCTCGAATAGCGCAGCAGGATGAAATCGGGCATGAACGGGCAGACGGACTGCTCGTAGCTCCATCCCTTCGCGCTCATGTCGTAGCCGTAGAATTCCCCCTCAGCCAGCAGATCGCGCTTGCGCTTCTTGAGCAGCGCGGCATCCTCCGGCTGAATCTGCTCCGGCGATCGGTGTTCAAGCACAAAATACTGTAGCTTGTCTGCCGAAACCACAGTATCAGCCTGATCCTGGTTTTGAGTCGTATCTCCGGCGGTTGTCGGGCTGGGTGAAGGAGTGTTCTGCGCAAAAAGAAGCGGAGTCAGTAGGGTTACAAGAGCCGCCCGGCAACCCAGGCTGGGAAGTCTCATCATTTCGCTTTTACTCTAACATCTCACTCTTACAAAACAGAAAAAGGCAGCCATGACGGCTGCCTTTTCTGCGGTGATGACTTACTTGCCACTTGGATGATGAACCGGACGATGTGCGGCCGGTTTCTTTGCCGCAGCTGGCGGCTCGCCATCCTTCAGGATGATCATCGGCGGGTTCTGGGTATACGAATCGAAGGTAGCGGTGAACTTCACCTGGGCGCCAGCCTGGGGCACTTCCTTGAGCGGAGCCTTCATGTTGACGGTGAAGTCGGCTTTCTGCGAAGCCTTGGCGTCCTCCGATACCGCCAGCTGCACCGTGTCAGGAGTGGCTGAAACGACGGTGCCCGGAACTTCAGCCGTCACGTCTTTCAGCACGTCCCACACCTTACCCGCATCCTCTGGAGTTCCGTTGGCCAGGATGAATTCCTTATCGGCCAGCGCCAGGGTCTTCAGATCCGGAGTGCTGGTGACTGCTTGATGAGCAAGCTCCTGTGGCGACGGCGGTGGAGGGGCAGCGACCGGCTTGTAGGTATCCGGTGGAAAGAGGTTGGCCTTGGCCATCTGCTGAATGGCCGCGTAACCTTCAACGTTTGTCTGGCAGGCGGTATCTGTCTGAGCGCAGTGATACTTCTTGTACCAGTATTCGGCTGCCTTTTCGATCTGGTCCTTGTATCCGGCGGGAGCGTATTGCGCGGCGCGCGTCAGGAACCAGACGCCGTTCACAAGGTCCTTGGGGTCCTGGGAAACATAGGCGTTGCCAAGGTTGTAGGTTGCCAGCAGCCCAGGCCCGGCCTGTGTTTGAGCCGGATCGCCATAGGCTTTAAGCTCAGCCGTGTAGGCTTCGACTGCCGACTTGTAGTCCTTCTTCGCGGAAGCGTCCACCGCTTCGGCATCGTAGAAGATCGGGGTCGTCGCGGCCTTCAGCTTCTCATAGTCAGCATCGGAGAGACCCGGTGGCTTGGGCGCGGCAAGTGCGGTCTTGGCCTTGGCTGCCGCGTCATCCAGCTTCGACTGGTCGCTGGTCTGCTTTTTCTCCATGTAGACGACGATGGTAAGAGCGCGCAGGTTGTTGGGATTCACCTGTAGCAGCCGATTCGCCGCATCGACCTCTTTGTCAGCCTGGCCGGCCTGTTCATAGGCCGCCATCAGCTGCTGGAGCATCTCTTCCTTCGCCACGCTGTTCGGATATTGCGTGAGGAACTGCTCGATGGCAGAGGCCTTGGCTGCCGGAGCCGACTGCCCCACAGCGTTGGTGTAGGCGTTATATTCCGCCGGGTCCTTGATGGTGAGCTGGCTGGATTGCGCACCCTGGGCCTGGTCATCATCCAGTGCCAGCGCAGCAGGCAGATAAAATGCGGTACCGGTGGCAACGGCCAACACGGAAGCAACGACGACTTTCTTCATTCAACGCTCCTAGGAAAAACTCCTGATAATTGCTCAATGCGGGTTTGAGGGTGCATCAATAATCGCATTGAAACACGCCAGCGCATTTTTGCGGAAGATTTTCGGCAGTCCGATGCGATTTGATGAATTATAAAAACCCGCAGCCATCAGTGACAAGTAATCGCTTTCGGCAATTCCGTCAATGCGAAAAGTGAGATGCAGCCAAGCCGCAAATCGTTGACCTCCCGCTCCGGCTTCCTGCCGGATACTGTTATCTAAGACACTGAATCGACATCGAAGGTGCCTCTCATCCTGATAGGAGTTTTGTCGTCATGGAAATCAAAGGTCAACTGGCAATTGTGACAGGAGCAGGTCGCGGCATCGGCGAAGCGGTCGGCAAGCGGCTGGCAGCCATGGGAGCAACCGTACTGCTTGCGGCGCGAGACCTGACGCAGCTTCAGCGCGTCCAGCACGAGATTCAGGCCGCTGGAGGATCGGCGGAAGCCGCACAACTCGACCTGCAGGACGAACAGTCCATCGCAAACCTTGCCGCTGCCATCGAGAACCGCCATGGGCGCTGCGACATTCTGGTCAACAACGCGGCCGTCGGCAGCAGCGGCAAGCCACTGTTCGAAATGTCTCCTGCGGAATGGGACCAGCTGATGGCTACCAATCTGCGCGGGCCTTATCTGATGATCCGCGCCCTGGCTCCCATGATGATCGCGGCCAAGTCCGGCCACATCGTCAACATTTCATCGCTCGCCGGACACAATCCGTTGCCAAATGGAGCCGCGTACTCCGCCTCGAAGTGGGGGCTGAATGGCCTGAGCTACTCGGTCGCCGAAGAGCTGCGCCCGCACGGCATCCGGGTCTCGGTGATCGCGCCGGGATCGGTGAACACGCGCTTCGAAGGCCGCGGCGACAGGAAAGATCCCAACAAAAAAATCCAGCCCGACGATGTAGCCCATGTCGTAGCCATGCTGGTGACGCAGGCGCCCCAATCATTTGTGAGTGAAGTGCTGCTCAGGCCCACGCAAAAGCCCTGAGCCTGATCGCTACTCGGCCCGCAACGCTTCTACAGGATTCACCGATGCCGCACGTTTCGCAGGCAGATAGCTCGCCACCAATGCGCACCCACCCAGCACGATAGCGACCGCAATCAGCGTCGATACATCCCATGCCCGGACGCCAAAGAGCAGCTTGCGCATCAGCATCGTCACGCCAAGCGAAGCAGCCATACCCGCTGCGATTCCCACCACGGTCAGCCAGCCTGCTTCCCGAAGAATGAGCCTGTACACTGATCCTCGTT
This sequence comes from Alloacidobacterium dinghuense, assembly GCF_014274465.1. Taxonomy (NCBI): domain Bacteria; kingdom Pseudomonadati; phylum Acidobacteriota; class Terriglobia; order Terriglobales; family Acidobacteriaceae; genus Alloacidobacterium; species Alloacidobacterium dinghuense. Next base: position 2,068,974 of record NZ_CP060394.1, read on the forward strand.
GTGCTCCAAGCGCCATGCGAACGCCGATCTCACGCGTCCGCTGGCTGACTGAATACGCGATGACGCCGTAAAGCCCGACAACACCCAGCAATAGCGCAAGCCCCGCGAACCCTCCGACAAGCCACGCAGCAGACCGATGCAGATACGCAACCGGAGAATTGTGGATGCGTTCTCTCATCGTGGAAGCGCCAAACGTCGCGATGTTCGGATCGATCTGGTGAATGAGCGAAGTCAGCGCGGGCAGAAGAGATTCCTCATCCTGCGATGTACGAACGATCAGCGAAAAGAATCCGGTCGGGCCCTGGTTGTATGGAACATACATCGCGCCACGCGGAGCAGCATCAAGCTGCCCTTCCTGCAGGTCTTTCACTTCGCCAATAATCTCCAGGTATTCCTTGGGCTTGTCGATGTCAAAGGCAATCTGTTTGCCGATAGGATTCTCACCCGGAAAATACTGCTTTGCCATCGTTTCGCTGATGACCACAACTTGCGGTTTCGAGTTATCCTCATCCTCCGCCAAGTAGCGCCCACGCAACAGCTGCGCCTGCAGCGTTGTAAAGTACCCGGAGCTCACCTTTCGAATAGCCACTTCCATGTGCTCGCCATGGTACGGACGGCCCACGATCCGAAATCCGGTCGTGCCATCGCCGTCGCCAATCGGCAAAGAAGTGGAAATCCCCGCGGACTTCACGCCCGACAGGCTGCTCACCTCGCCGATGAGCCGTCTCTCCAGCGCAATCTTCGGCTCGTCCTTGTCATAGCTGTTCGAGGCTGCGCCCACTGTAAGAAATGCCAGATGGTCGGGCTGCAATCCGATATCCACATGCAGCAGGTGATAGAAGCTTTGGCCCAGCAGGCCTGCGCCCACGAGCAGCACCATCGCAGTGGTCAACTCAACCACAACAAGATTCGAGCCGATGCGCCGCCACATCGTACCTGCATATCCACGTCCGCCATCCGTCAGCCCCTCCCGCATGTCCGCGCCTGACAGCCGCAGCGCCGGAGTGAATGAAAAAAGGACTCCGGCGATCAACGAAATCGCGCAGGCAAAGAGCAACACTCTCGGGTTGAACCCAAGTCCCCGCAGGTAAGGCATGGTCGCCATCATGTCCTTGGGAATGGAGTGCCCAATCACCTGCATCCCCGCATATGCTGCTGCGATGCCTAGCAGGCTGCTGGTCGTAACCAGCACCAGTCCTTCGGTCACGAACTGCCGGATCAGCCGCATCCGCGATGCACCCAGCGCTCCACGCACAGCAATCTCGCGTCTGCGGCTCTCGGAGCGCACCATCAGCAGGCTGGCAACGTTGATGGTGGCAATCAAAAGCAGCAGACCGGCGCCGCTCAGCAACACCAGCAGAATCGGACGTATATCTCCGACGATCACCTCGGTCATCGGTAGCATGTAGGCTTTCTGGTCGCGGTTCGAGTCTGGATACTGGCGCGCAAGTTGGTCAGCGATTCCCTTGATGTTGGCAAAGGCTGTCTGGAACGAAACGCCAACCTTGAGCCGCGCAATTCCATAGAGCCCATGACAGCCTCGGCAACCACTGATCTCACCCTGCGAAGTTGTCCAGAAGTCAGCCGGCTCGGCGGGAGCAAAATGAAAATCACGCGGCAGCACTCCGATGATCGTGTTGGGCTTGCCATCGAGAACCACGGTCTGCCCCAGCACATCTTTCCGTCCCCCATAGCGCCTCTGCCACGCGGAATAGCTCAATAAAACGGTGCGAGAGGCATTTTTCTGGTCTTCCCCGCTGCGAAAATCGCGCCCCAGCACCGGTGCCACACCCAACGTATGAAAGAAGCCATCGCTGACGCGGGCCCCATCTGCCTGATGCGTTCCGTCTGAATCCGTCAACATGAACCCATAGGGCGCATACACGTCCAGCGACTGGAAGACCGTATTCTGACGCTTCCAGTCCACGTAGTCCGGATAAGAGAGGTGAAATCTCGGGCCAAGGGGAATGCTTTCGAACAGCACGACGAGCCGGTTCGGGTCCTTATACGGCAGGGGCTTGATCAATGCCGCATCCACAAAGCCGAAGATGGCCACGCTCGCGCCAATGCCAAAAGTCAGAATGACAATAGCAGTCAGAGCGAATCCCGGATTCTTGCGCAGCTGTCGCAGGGCAAAGCGAAAATCCTGCACCATGCCCTCAAACCAGAATGCAACCGTCTCATGACTCTCATCTCGCAGACGCACATCGTTTCCAAATTGCCGGCTGGCGGCGTAACGAGCATCTTCAGACGCCATACCCCTTGCGCGAAACTGCTTCGCGGTTTCCTCGCGATGAAAGACCATCTCTTCTTCCAGTTCGCGCTTGAAGCGTTCTCCGCGTCCGACAATTGTCAATTTCCGAAAGATACGCAGCATCCAGTCCATCCTGACCTCCTATGCATAACCATCACTCATTCCGCAACGCTTCTACGGGATTTACCGACGCCGCAGCCAACGCGGGCCGCAGGGTTGCCAGCACCACAGGGATGAGCAGGAGCGCCACCGATCCCAGATAAACAAGCAGGTTGTTCGGCTCAACCCCGTACAGTTGACTTCGCAAAAGGCGTGTAAGCAGAAACGCACACACGATCCCGCCCAACAGGCCGACCAGTGCCGAGTGCAAAACATGTCGCATGAAATGGCGCAAAATCTTGCCGCGCGTCGCGCCCAGAGCCATGCGTACACCAATTTCCTGCGTCCGCTGCGCCACGGAGTATGCAACCACACCGTAAATACCGACACAGGCAAGCGCCAATGCAATGACAGCGAAAAGGGCCACCATCGCCATGTTCAGACGTGGCTGTGCCACAGCTTTGTCCAGCAGGCTATCCATCGTGCTCACATTGGCTATCGCCTGCTGCGCATCCACCTGATGCACCTGTTCGCGGATCGCCTTGATCAGTTGCTCCGGCGGTACATGGGAGCGGACCACAAAGGACCTCACCACCACTCCATGATCGCCATCCGCGGGAAAATACACTTCGGGCCCCACAGTCTTCGCAATAGACCCCGCAGTTCCGCGAACGTCGCTCATCACTCCGACGATCTCGAACGCATCCTTGCCGATCATTAAGTGCCTGCCGATCGGGTTCCCGTTCGGCAAATACTGTCGTACCAGCTGTTGATTGATCATGATCGGGGTAACCTTGGCCTCCGCATCGCTCGCAGTAAGAGCCCGTCCAGCCAGCAGTGGAGTGCCCATCGCCCCGAGATAACTGCCGGCTATATGCCTATCCTCGGCGCTGATCGCTGGTTTGTTGGCGATGCGCGGCAGCCAGTCCGCATCGAAATTGCTGCGCAGATGCCAGTCGACTGTCGGCAGAGCATCAATCTGACCAACTGCGGCAACTCCCGGCAGCGATTCAATCCGTTGCTGCACATTCGCATAGAAATTGCGAACAACATCTTGTTTGCTGTCCCACGGCAGATTAATCGCGAACGTCAGCAGGTGGTCTGGTTCAAACCCCAGCGGAGACTTGACCAATCTCCAAAGCGATTCAGCCAGTAAACACGCTCCGACAAGCAGAACCAGGGACAAGCCGACCTGCACCGCGATAAATGCACTCCGCACCCCGTTCCCGGCTGCTCCCGCTAAACGCGATTCGTTCCGCTTCAGGCCGGTGCTCAAGTCGCCGTACACCCTCTTCAGCGCTGGCGCTAACCCAAATGCGATGCCGGTAACCACGGAAAGCGCAACTGCAAACCACACGATCGGCCAGTTCATCGCAATGGTCCCCGGCGTGCCCAGCCTGCCGGGCAATCTTGTTCCCGCAGTGCGCACCAGAGCGTACGTCGAAACCAGCCCGATGCAACCTCCAGCCAGCGACAGCAAAGTGCTTTCCGTGAGAAATTGCAGGCGGAGCCGCCATTCCGATGCGCCGAGAGCACGCCGCAGCACAACTTCCCTTTCTCGCGCGGTTGCCCGCGAAAGCAGGAGATTGGCAACATTCATACAGGCGATGAGCAGCAAGAAGCCGGAGGCAATCAACAGTACGAGAAGCGCGGGTCGCAGCTCGCCATACATATCGTCGCGCAGAGTTTCGCCGTGGAATTGCCACACGCCATCGGTATCCGGATGTTCATGCGCCAGTTGTTCGTCGATGCGTTGCAGATCGTTCTGCGCCAGCTGCATCGAAACACCCGGACGCAGGCGCGCGAACACATTGATGAAGCGAGTTCCCTCGCCCCGATACTTTCCCCAGTCTGCGGGATCAAAGTGCGCAGGACGCCAGAGTTCGATTCCGTTCGGCAAATGGAAGCTTGCCGGCATGACTCCAACCACCGTAGCCGTTTTCTGATCGAGCGATACCTGCCTGCCGATCACTCCCGGATCGCCGCCAAAATGTTGCTGCCAGAACGGATAGCTCAAAACGATGGCGTCAGGCACATTGGGCTGATCATCCTGGTCGTTGAAAGTCCGCCCCAACAATGGCTGCACGCCCAGGACATTCCAGAACTGGCCATCCGTCCCTACAGCCTTCATCGCCATAGGCAGTTGCCCTTCCGCAACCATCGTCGGGTGATCGAAATAGAAAAAGGAGACGGCGGCAAAAGACCGGCTGCGCGCCCGCAGGTCGAAAAATCTTGGGACAGCGACCAACCCCGCAGTGGATTGTCCCTGCAATCGCATATCCGCAATATGGAGAATACGGTCCGCCTCGGGGTAAGGTAAATTGCGCAGCAGCGTTGCGTAGACCAAAGTAAAGATGGTTGTAGTCGCCCCAATGCCGAGCGCCAAAGTCAGCACAACAGCAAGAGCGAAACCCGGCGCCTTCAGGAATTGACGCACCGCATAACGGCAATCGGAAAAGAAGCGTTCAAACCAGAATGCAACGGACTCATGGCTCTGCTCCCTGAGCCGCAAGTCATTGCCAAGGCCTCGTCTTGCGGCATGCCGCGCGGCTTCGAGCCCCATCCCGCGGGATCGAAATTCCTCTTCTACTTGATCCCGATGGAAGGACATCTCCTCTTCCAAATCGCGATGGAACTTCTCGCGCCTGGCGAAGAGCCACAACTTCCTGAAGAAGCGGCCGAATGATTCCATATCTTCCCTATGCGTCTTGCAGCACCCTGCCTATGGCCGCGATCATCAGCTCAAATTGCGAAAGCTCTTCGCCCAGCTGTTTGCGACCTGCCGGAGTCAGTGTGTAATAGCGCGCGCGGCGGTTGGTCTCCGTCTTTTTCCATTCCGCCTTTACCCACCCTTGCAGCAGCAACCGCTGCAAAGCCGGATACAGCGAACCTTCCTCAACCGTGAGCACATCGTCGGATATCCGCTTGATCGACTGCGCAATCCCATAGCCGTGCAGCGGCGCCCGCGTCAACGTTTTCAAAATCAGCATGTCCAGCGTTCCAGGAAGAAGTTCAGATTTCTTTGCCATGCGCTATCTATAGATTGTCTATGGATAGAAAGTCAAGGTAGGCATGAAGGGTATCTAAATGCACCAAAATGTGCACCTTATTGACCAGATTTTGGCTTGTTTTTGCCTGAATTCGGGTCTAGCATCGAAGTATCTGGCAGTATTCTCCGCGACGATCCGAACGACAGCTCAACCCTACGGGCAGACAGGCAGAGTCGCACTTTGCGACAATATCTGTCATAGGGTCCCATTTGTGGGATTTGGGACGCCTTATCCACAAGATGTTGGGGTGCGAGTGTTGATTCTGCCTTGCCTCAAGGCTAGAGTTTCAAATGACGAAGCCTTGTTCACCCTCCGGGAGTCAAAGGAGTTTAGATCCGCATGTTGAAGCTGAAGAAAATCCAGATTTTGGGCTTTAAGTCCTTTTGCGACCGTACGGAGGTCGTACTGCCCGGAGATGGCATCGCTGTCGTCGTGGGACCGAACGGCTGCGGCAAGTCCAACATTTTGGACGGCGTGACTTGGGTGCTGGGTGAACAGAGCGCCAAGAGTCTGCGTGGCGGCAAGATGGAAGACGTCATCTTTGCCGGAACCCGCGACCGCAAGCCGCTGGGCATGGCCGAAGTGTCGATCACGCTCATCGATCCCGACGCGTACGCCGGCGGACCACTCCTCGAAGAACCCGAGATTGTCATAGAGAACGAGTTCGAAAGCGACTGGGACGAAGAAAAGCTGCGCGAGCAGCGGGCTGCTGAAGTCGAAGAAATCATCGCCGAGTCGCAGCCTGGTCAGGTGATCGAAGGCGATGGCCCGGCGGAAGCACTGGCAGCCGAAGGCGACGCGAACACCGCGGCGGCCAACAACGTTGTTCTCAAGATCCGCCGCCGCAAGTTCCGCAAAACTCCGCAGCAGGGCGAGATCATCGTCACCCGCCGGCTTTTCCGTACCGGTGAGAGCGAATACCTGCTGAACGGTAAGCTGTGCCGTCTTCGCGATATTCAGGACATCTTTATGGGCACCGGTCTTGGGCCGGAGTCCTACGCGATCATTGGGCAGGAGCGCATCGGCCAGCTTCTCAGTTCCAAGCCGCACGACCGTCGCGCCATCATCGAGGAAGCAGCCGGCATCACGCGTTTCAAAACGAAGAAGCGGCTCGCCGAGCTGCGCCTCGAACAGGCAAAACAAAACCTTGCCCGCGTCAACGACATCTTTGAAGAAGTCACACGCCAGATAGCCTCCCTCAAGCGGCAGGCGGCAAAGGCTGAGCGTTACGCGGCCCTGCGCGACGAAATGCGCGCCCGCCTGCGCATCGTTCTGGCCAGCAAGATTTCGCAGATGGACGCCGAGCACGCGAGGTTTGAAGAGGAGATCACTTCCCTCACCCAGACGATCGACGAGCACAGCGCGCAGGTAGAGACACTCGACGCGGAGCACACAGCGGGCATGCAGCGCGGATACGAACTCGACGCTGCCGCCAAAGAGTCGTCGACACGCGCGAGCCAGAGCGCCGTCGAATTGGAACGCGCCACATCTCGCCAGAATGCAAATCTGGAGCGCATCGCCGAGTTGCAGGCGCGGGCCGCTGCCGCGACCACAGAGCTTGAACAGGCAAAGCAGCAATTCGAGGGCATGAAGAGCGAGCGCGAATCGAACCGCGCCTTCCTCGAAACGGCCGCTGCCGAAGCGCAAATCTTCCGCGAGCAGGCACAGGCCAAGCACCAGCAGGCACGCGATGCCGTACAGGCCGTCGCTGCTTCCGAACAGCGTACAGAAGCCGCGCGGCGTCAGGCCATGCAGCTGCTGCAACAGGTCGGCCAGTCTCGCAATCAGATGACGCAGGCCGAAGAGTCGCTGGCTGCCCTCGACCGCGACGCGCAACGCCTCGGCTCGGAAATGGAGTCGGTGAAGCGTGATCTTGAATCCCTGGGAGCAGAGCGCGGACAGGTCTCGATGAAGTTTGAGTCTGTCACGGAAACGCTGAAGCGTCTCGAATCCGAAATCTCTGACCTTCGCAATGAAATTGCCGCCAAGCGCACAGCGGAGATCGAAGCGAAGAAGCGTGGCGATCAGCTTCGCGCCGAGCATGCGACTCTCACTGGTCAGCGCAATTCACTCGACTCGCTCATCCGCGAGCACAGCTACTCGACCGACACGGTGCGCAAGCTCTTCCGCTCCAACTCGCTTGGCGGGGGCTTGGCGCCCGTTGGCACGCTTGCCGATTTTCTTGAAGTCACGGGCCAGCACGAAAATGTCGTCGACGAATTTCTACGCGACGAGCTGAACTACATCGTCGTAAAAAGCTGGGACGCGGCGCACGAAGGCATGCGCCTGCTCAAAACCGACGTCGACGGTCGCGCCACATTCCTGGTCCATCCGGAAGATGCGCAGGCAAAGTTTTCTTTCGCAGGCGAGGCGAATGGAAACCACTATGAACAGCAACAGGGCGTTGTGCCTCTCAAGAACTGCATTCGCGTGCTCGACGGCTTCGGCAAATCGCTCGAAGTGATTTTGCCCAAGCTGCGCGATGGCTACGTAACGCCGGACGGCGAGACGGCCCGCGGTCTCGCCCTGGAAAATCCGAACGCATTCTTCCTCGCGCCGTCGGGTGAATGCTTCCACAATGTCACCGTGACCGGAGGCAAGCCCAGTGCGGCGGGTCCGCTGGCCTTGAAGCGCGAACTGCGAGAGACGCAGCAGAAACTCGAGATCGTGGAAAAAGAGCTGGCGCAGGCTGACATTGCTGCCGCTTCCCTCTCGCGCGAACTTGGCGAACTAACGAGGCAGCTCGATGGAAAGACCGAGGAACGTCGCAATGCCGAGCGTGAAAGCGCCAACCAGAGCGCGGCCCTTCGGCAAATGGATTCCGAGGTACAGCGCCTCGAACGCCGCCTCCAGGAATGGAATCTGCAAAGCGAGCGCAACAAGGATCAGCGAAACGCCAAGCAGAGCTTGATCGAAGAGAAGCGCGAACAGATTGAGCGGCAGGAAGCCGAACACGCGACTGCGGAGAAATCGCTCGAAGAGTTGCAACGCCAGGTAGAAGACCTGCGACACATGCGCGAGGCCGCGCAGCAGGAAGCGGCGCAGATGTCCGCCGAACTAGCCGGCCTCGAAGAGCGGCGGCGCGGTGCGGAAGCGGCCTTTGCTCGCATTGACCGCATGCACGGCGACTTGGAGCGCCGTGTAGCGCAGCTTGAACAACAGCTCTCCACCGCCAAAGCCGAACAGCAGCAACGCGCGCAGGAAAATGAGCACCTTGCCGTTCAGCGTGAAGAGTTGGCGCTGGTCTGCGATCAAGCCCAGCAGGAAGTAGCGCGCTTGAGTGAAGAAGCAAAGATACTGCGCGCCAGTCTCGCCGAAACCGAGCAAAAGCTGAAGACGCTGCGTTCAGAGACCGATTCATTGCGCGAAACCCGCAGCCAGCACAGTGCGAGCGATGCTACCCTCACCGCCGACCTCAAGCACCTGGAAGAAACCTGCCTGAATGATCTGGGTATTGAGGCCGGTGCTCTGCGCGAAGATACTGACATCGCCCGCATCGAAGGTGAGGCGCTGGCAACAGAAGACGAGACCTGCCGCGGATTCAAGCAGAAGCTCGAATCTATGGGTCCTGTGAACATGATGGCGCTCGAAGAATTCAAGGAAACCGAACAACGTCATCAATTCCTGGAAACACAGCGCAAGGATCTTCTGGACTCGATTGAAAACACGCAGGCAACGATCAAGGAAATCGACGAGATTTCGCGCACGAAGTTCGACGAAGCATTCGTTCGCATCAACGAGAACTTCAGCGTCACCTTCGCCAGACTGTTCGGTGGTGGACAGGCCTTCATGCGGCTCACCGATGAAGAGAACACAGCCGACAGCGGCGTCGATATCGTGGCCCAGCCGCCGGGCAAGAAGCTGCAGAATGTCTTCCTGCTCTCCGGTGGTGAAAAAGCACTGACTGCGCTGTCGCTGCTGATGGGCATCTTCCAGTACCAGCCGAGCCCTTTCTGCGTTCTCGACGAAGTGGATGCGCCACTTGACGAGACCAACGTAGGCCGCCTTGCCGATATGCTGCACAGCATGGCAACCGACACGCAGTTCGTCATGGTGACGCACTCGAAGCGCATGATGACCGCTGCCGATTTGATCTACGGCGTTACCATGCAGGAGCCAGGTGTATCGAAGGTGGTGAGCGTTCGCATGGGTGGTCAGGAACAGGCACGGGAGCCACGCCGGGCCACGGCTTAAGCACGCGATTGTCTTCGCATCGGGGAAACGATAGATGCCAATAACTATTTGTTTCCCCGTTAGCAATTTTTCTCTGAATCCGATTCTTCTCTATTGACAGCGATGCAGCGTCCGTGACAGGACGTTACATCGTTACATTATTTGTACCCCTCGGATGCGTTGACAAACTTTTCCGGTGGAAGCAGAATCAACTTTCAGCTTCTCTACGAAAGGTATTATCCCCTTTGCCAGCTCTTCTCGAAACCGAAATCGGCGATCTCGTTTTGCATGCGCGCGGCAAGGTGCGCGACTTATATTCGGTCGGCGAGTTTCTACTTCTAGTGGCAACCGACCGCATCTCCGCGTTCGATCACGTGCTGGCAACAGGAATTCCCGGCAAAGGGAAAGTCCTGACGCAGATTTCTCTCTTTTGGTTCGATTTCTTAAAGGACATCGTGCCGAACCACCTGGTCACTGCGGATGTCGGCGAGTATCCCGAGGAACTCCGCGCTTACGACGATGAGCTGCGCGATCGCTCCATGCTGGTCAAGCGCGCGCAGATGTTCCCGGTCGAGTGTGTTGTGCGCGGATATCTCTCCGGATCAGGCTGGAAGGATTATCAGGCGACAGGCGCGGTATGCGGCATTCCTTTGCCATCCGGGCTGCGCGAATCGGACAAACTCCCTGAGCCGATTTTTACTCCGGCAACAAAGAGCCTGCACGGCAAGCATGACGAAAATATTTCATTCGATCAGATGATTGCGCTCGTGGGTGCGAAAACTGCGCAGGCGCTGCGCCATTTAAGTCTTGCCATTTATCAAAAAGCGTCTGATCATGCGGAGAGCTGCGGGCTGATTCTTGCTGACACAAAATTCGAGTTTGGAACCACGGCAGAAGGCATCATACTTGCGGACGAAGTATTGACTCCTGATTCGTCGCGCTTCTGGCCCCGTGGTCAATATGCGCCAGGCGGCGCGCAGCCGTCGTTCGATAAACAATTTGTGCGTGATTATCTTGAGAGCATTTGCTGGAACAAGCAGGCGCCGGCGCCCGGCCTGCCCGATGACGTCGTAAAGAAGACGCAGGAAAAATATCTCCAGGCATACGAACTGCTCACTGGAAAATCGCTGTCACTGTAAGAAGTACGAGGTACGGGACCGGGCATGGCACTGATAGATTGGGCGATAGTCATTATCCTGATCGTCTCTGTACTGAGCGCGGCGAAACATGGATTTTTTGTAGAAGCGTTCTCGCTGGCAGGCGTTATTCTCGGATTGCTCCTTGCCTGTTGGAACTATCAGAAGATTCTCCCGTGGATGAATGGTTGGGTTCATTCCCCGGGAGTAGCCGAAGCGATCGCATTTGTTGCTATTGCAATTGCGGTCATGGTGATTGCAGGACTTGCAGGCCGCCTGATTCGCTGGTCTGTTCGGTCGATCGGGCTGGGATGGGCTGACCGTTTTGTCGGCGCCATTTTCGGCTTGCTGAAGGGATGCGTACTGGTAACGCTGGGCGTAATGGCAATTGCAGCGTTCCTGCCGCAGGCTACTTGGCTTGAGCGATCGAGAATCGCGCCATACTTTTTGTCGGTGGCGCATAAAGCTTCTGTAGTAACTCCCGCTCAACTGGGTGAGCGAATACGGGAGGGTGTAAAAATGATTCGCGACGCACAACCGGACTGGCTAAAGCCGAACGCGGCGATTCATTCTGGGCCCTTGCAACAGAACCAAAAGAAGCCGGGAACATACCCGGCATGAGAGAGAGGTTTTTGTGAAACGCGAACTGGAAACCCTTGTAGCAGCAATGCATACGGGCGGTATTACCTATGATGAAGCTGTGCGCGAATTCAAGCGCCGTTACCTGCTGGTCGTTCTGGCGCACAACAAGGGAAACCAGTGTAAGGCCGCCAAGGAACTTGGCGTTCATCGCAATACCCTCAGCCGCATCATCGCCGAGCTGGAGATCGATCCAGCCCAGGTCCGCAATGGGCTCAAGCGCCCGCCGCATAGCGAGCGTCCTGTATTTGAGATAAAGCAGGCCGTCCGCTAAAGCCGTGTCTTCGGGCATCTAGACACTCGCAGAAGCCATGGTCTCTGCTTTACTCTTAAAAGAGAGACCATGGAAAGGCGAGCGAGTCGGTGAGCTCCACCACAATCGATACAGTTCTGGCACAAGCAGCGGCGGGTCCCCCCAGCATTTACATTCAGGAAGGGTTTCTCTGGAACCAGCAGGATGCCTATCTCTTTGACATTGACGGCACCCTCCTGCGCAGCCGCGACCGCATTCATTACGAGTCGTTCTTCGAGAGCGTCCGTGCCGTCATGGGCCACGAGCTTGTGCTTGATGGGGTAACCCTCAGCGGCAATACCGATCCCGGCATCCTCTACGATGCCTTCCGTCTCGCCGAGTTGGATCCGGAACACTGGCAGCCGATGCTCGCAGACGTTCTGGAGCATATGCGCACCACGGTTGCAGCCCAGCGCGCCCAGATGAACCTGCAGAAGATGCCCGGTGTCGATGAGATGCTCGCCTATCTGCACAGCAAGGGCGCAGCACTCGGCATCGGGACTGGCAATCTCGAGTCGATTGGTTGGCTCAAGCTGGAGGTGCTGGGCGTACGCCATTGGTTCACCTTCGGCGGCTTCGCCGACAACTTCCCTGTTCGCGCGGATATGATTGCCGATGCCGCGAAGCAGGCGCGCAATCTCAAGGGCGCGGACGCAACCGTGTGCGTGGTCGGGGACACGCCTTTCGACATCAAGGCGGCAAAGGCGAATCAATTGCCCACAATTGCTGTCGCTACCGGACACTACTCCTTCGAAGAACTCATGCAGCATCAGCCCGAGGTCTGTGTCAGCACCCTGGCCGCGCTGCAGGCTCAGGCGGTTAAGACAACGCTATGAAGTTCCGCCGCAGCATTGTTTTGTTCATAGGCGCGACACTTGTGCTCGTTGCCTCACACTCCCGCGCACAGACACCCAAGACTGCCACGGATGCGCAGGCACCAACGGCTGCCGCGGAAAAGACGGTTTCCGAACACGACAAGAACGAAGCCTCAAAGGCGTTTGTGGAAGGGGCAAAGGCCATCAAGAAAGACGATCTCCGTGAAGCGGAAAAACAATTTGCGCGCGCTGCGGAGCTCGACCCCGGCAATACGAATTATTCCACCGCACTGACGATCGCACGGGAGCACCTACTCACTCAGCTTGTCCAGGACGCGAGCAAAGCCCGCCTGGCCGGACATGATGACAACGCGCGAGCACTCCTTGCGGAAGCCTATCTCATCGACCCGAACAACGGCATCGTAAAGCAACACATCGACGACCTCGCGCGTGATACGCAATCAGAGGACGCAGTTCTGTTGCCGTCCGCTGAAGAAGCGGCTCCGCCCGTACAACTCGCACCAACCGCGGGCCGGCAGAGCATTCATATACGCAGCGCCGCCAACGAAGTGTTGCGCCAGGTGCTGACCGCCTTCGGCATTACGCCCACGATTGATTCTTCTGTAAAAAATAAAATCGTTCACTTCGACGCCGATGACGTTGACTTTGCGCAGGCGGCGATGATGCTCAAGCTGACCACGGACACATTTTTCGTGCCGCTGGATGAAAAGCGCGTTCTCGTTGCGCTGGATACAAAGGACAATCGCGCCAAATTCGAGCGCGAAGTGTTGGAGACGGTCTATCTTCCCGGCCTGACAGCGACCGAGATGAGCGACATGGCAAACATTGCCCGCAATGTATTTGAGGCGCAGCAGGCTTCCATTCGCGCGGACGCGCACACCCTCACCATCCGCGCGCCTCAGGCCCGCGTCACGGCCTTGAACCGCACGCTCGTCGATCTGCTCGATGGCCGCAGCCAGGTTCTGCTCAATTTGCGCCTCTTTCAAGTGGCTCGCACGCGCATGACGAATATCGGCGTACAGCTTCCCCAAGGGACGACGATCTTCAACGTGCCTACCGAAGTCAATCAGATCATTCAAGCCAATGAGAGCGCGGCGCAGCAGGTCGTTGCCCAAGGTCTCGCTCCTGCCGGAGATGATATTGCCATCGTCGCTGTTCTTATAGCGACTGGAGTGGTCTCCGGTACCGTCTTCAATCAGCCGTTTGCTCTCTTCGGTGGCGGAATTACCCAAAGTGGTTTGACGTTGAACCAGGGCGTAACCGCAAATCTCGCTCTCAATTCATCGGATGCGCGCGTCCTCGACCAGGTACAACTGCGTATTCAGGACCAGGAAGACGCCACGCTTCGCAGCGGCACCCGCTATCCCATCATTACCTCTACCTATTCCAATCTTACTGGAACAGCTCTCGCCATCCCCGGTGTATCGCAGGCAGGAGTGTCCAGCGCGCTCCAGAATCTGGGCGTCAACACGGCCGCATTGCAGAGTTCAGCAGCCCAGACGATCCCGCAGGTGCAGTACGAGGACCTGGGGCTGACGCTGAAGGCAACGCCTCACATTCAGCAGAACAAAGATGTAGCGCTTAAGGTCGATCTGAAGATTGAATCGCTGACCGGTCAAACGCTTAACGGCAACCCGATTCTTACCAGTCAGGAGTACACGGGCAATGTAACGCTTCTGCAAGGTGAGAGCGCGATGGTGGTCACCAATCTGACACGTCAACAGAGCGCCGCCGTCAGCGGAATCCCCGGACTCAGCGAGCTACCTGGTTTTCAATCGACGACCAACAAGAACAACGATGTGGACGTTTCAAAGCTGGTAATTCTGATCACTCCGCAGATCGTGCGCCTGAGTCATACGAAGCCAGCCAGCAATCTCGTGATGCTGCCCGTTCATCCTTAGGGAATCTGGCCCGGCGTCTTTTGAGAAGACAACCGGGCCAGCGCGTTACTTATCTTCTTTCGACTGGAAGGCAACAATTTTCTGCAGCGTTTCGTACGGCGCTGCGCCCATCGGAATCCCTCGACCATTCACAAACAGAGTCGGTGTCTCATTCACATTGAGCGTCTGCGCCAGCTTGATCGAAGCTTCGACGGTTGCCTTTGCTTCCGGCATCAGGGCACAGGATGCCACTTTAGTGGCATCCACACCTGCCTTGGTGGCTGCATCGTTCAACGTGCTGTCCGATGTTTGTGGCGTTAGCGCTTCCTGATTCTGAAATACAAGATCGGAAAACTTGAAGAAAGCCTCGTTGCCATTCAGCTTTGCCACGCACACGCTATACAGTGCGGCCTTCATCGCCTCTGTATGAATCGACGTCAACGGAAGGTTCTGAAACACGAAGTGCGCATTTGGGAAGGCCTGCAACAGCTTCTCCACCGTGGGCTGAACGGCCTTGCAATGCGGGCATTGAAAATCAGCAAACTCGACGAGCAGCAAGTCCTTTGAGGCAGCGCCGCGCGAGGGTCCATTCGCCTCTGTCTGCAATATCTTGTGCGCTGCATCAAACGGGCGCGCACCGAATGGCATCACCTCAGACGAAATCAGATGCTGGCCATCCGGGGTCGTAAAGAACTGTAGCGTCCCAATCTGCGGATTGGTCTTCTGCGCCGCCAGCACTGTGACCTTGCTCACCCCCGGTGCCGCCGTCTTCTGGATTGCCTGGATCTGCCACACACGTTCAGGATCGTAGCCCCAGAACTCATGCAGGAATGCGTTCACCGTGTCTTTGCTCGGCGTATCGGACGTAAAGTTCGCGAGATCAACGGGAGGAAACTGCGGCGGTCCCGTTGGCGCGGGAGCAGCAGTAGCAGCGGGAGCGCTGGGTGCTGAGGGCACTTCCTCAGTGGTCTGCCCATGCAGCAGCGGCGCCACCATGCCAGTGAGAGCAATCGCAAAAAGAGCATTGCGAAGAGAAACAGAAAATTGCATTGAATTCCTTTCTGCCGAAGCAGGGGGTCTTTATCGAGCCCGGAGCCTGTTATTAAGTTAACAGGCTCAGACCTGAACTTTTACAGCAATGGGGAAACGGCGGCCTGGCCCGAAGGCTTTCTTCGTTACCTTAAGCACTGGCGCCGCCTGCTGACGCTTGTACTCGCTGCGCTCTACCAGTTTGAGGACTTTGCGCACGAGTTGTAAATCCACATGCTGTTTCGTCGCGATCTCTTCCGGCGTCTCATAGCGTTCAATGTAGGCCTCAAGAATCGGATCCAGCAGCTCATACGGTGGCAGCGAATCCGTATCCTTTTGCCCTGGCCGCAACTCCGCTGAGGGCGGTTTGTGCAAGATGGCCAGGGGAATCCGCTCACTGTCGCGATTCACAAAACGGCACAAATCATAGACACGCGTCTTCATCAGATCGCCAATCACAGCGAGTGCTCCGACCATATCGCCGTAAAGCGTGCAATAGCCCACAGACATCTCTGACTTGTTGCCGGTCGTAAGCACCAGCGCGTTTACCTTATTCGACAGAGCCATCAGCAGGTTGCCGCGAATCCGCGACTGGATATTCTCTTCCGTGATGTCCGGCTGAAGGCCCGCGAAAAGAGGTTCAAGGGCTTTGCCATATTCCGAAAAAAGATCGCTGATCGGAATGAGTTCAAATCGAATGCCGAGATTCTCAGCCAGCCTGCGGCTATCTTCCACCGAGCCAGTCGAAGAATACGGGCTTGGCATGCCGATACCCGTCACGTTCTCTTTGCCCAGCGCATCTACCGCGACCGCCGCCACCAAAGCCGAATCGATGCCGCCGCTCAGTCCCACCAGTACCTTTGAAAAGCCGCACTTCCGAACATAATCGCGCGTTCCCAGCACGAGAGCTTTGTAAACCGCTTCATCTATGTTGTCGGTCTGCCAGTGCATGTCGCCGCTGCGGGCCCCGATATCGCAAAAGATCAGGTCCTCCTCAAATGACTTTGCTTGAGCGATCACCGTCCCGTCTGCCGCGATCACCAGGCTCGACCCGTCGAAGATCAGGCTGTCATTCCCGCCGACCTGATTGACCATCACCACCGGAGCACAATGGTGGCGCGCAATCGCAGCCAGCATCTCACGTCGCGTCTTGCGCTTTCCGCGCCAGTAAGGCGATGCGGCAATGTTCAAAATGATCTCTCCACCTTCACGCATCAGTTCTTCCACGGGATCGACACTATGCAGTCGCTTCTGCCAGAAATTCTTGTCGTTCCACGTATCTTCACAGATCGTGAGCGCAACTCGTTTGCCACTGAAGTGACACAGATGCTGCTTCTCTGACGGCGCAAAATATCGCTGATCGTCAAATACATCGTAGAACGGCAGCAGCATCTTCGACTGCACGAAGGCCACTTCCCCTCCGCGCACCAGCGCAGCCGAATTCATCACGCGCTTTCCGGTGCTTGCGTGAGCTGGAGTAACGTAGCCAACAATGCTTGCGATTGTCAGTTCCGCAGTGGCTTCCGCGATCTCGGTCATCGCTTCTTCCGATCGCGCAACAAAGGATGGTTTGTCGAGAAAATCTGCGGGTGGATAGCCGCATACGGCGAGTTCGGGAAACAGAACCAGGTCAGCGCCGCCTTCATGCGCTTTCCGCGTGAAATCGAGAATCCTTTCTACGTTGCCGGTGAAATCGCCGATGGTGGGATTGATCTGAGCGAGCGCAATCTTCACTCTTTTAGTGTAACAACCTTATTTCGTTACCTTCTCCCATGTGAGCTGCACCGCCACGACACCTTCACCGGATGGAATGGGTGGAGTGCGCAGAATCAGCGTATTTCCTACGCGTTTATGATGACGCACCTGCGCTGTGCCAAGCCAGTTGGTAAAAAGGCTTACCTCTACATGGTGTGTAACGGTGTCGCCTTCAACTGTGTAGGGCCCGGCGTAGGCAATATAATCGCGCTTCCGCCGCGTCTTCTGGTTCTCGGTAGTCTCCACGTTGTGCCGACGGCTCGCCGGGCTGAGGTTGGCGCTCATATAACCTTCCGCCGAGTAAAGCAAATAGCCGACCACGTGATCGCCCCACGGCTTCTCAACCGTTCCATCTTCATGCAGGAACGAATAGTCGACCAGCTTCCAGGTGCCGACAAATTCGCCGCCCGCGGTCTGCGATGCTCCTGCTTTCATCTCTTTTGTAGCTGACATAGTTACGCTTCCGGAAGTATCAGCGCATCCAGTTCCAGGAATTGCTGCACCACTTCATCGTCGCACTTCTCCATTTCTTCCATCGTTCCAAAGAAGTGCGCCTTAGCCTGGTGCAGAAAGAGTACCCGATCAGCCAGCTTCTTGGCGAAGCGCATGTCGTGCGTCACCACTATGCTGGTCAGGTGAAGCTGGTGCTTCAACTTTTGAATCAGATTCCCAAGCAGCCTCGCGATCAATGGATCGACCATCGTCGTCGGCTCATCATAAAGAATCGCCTCCGGCTGCGCTGAAAGAGCACGCGCGATGGCCACAGAACGCTTCATTCCAGTCGAAAGGTCCGACGGCAGAAGCTCCTTCATCGCTGCCACGCCAACCATCTCAAGCAGGCCGTTTACAATCTGCTGAATCTGGTCCTCCATCAATTCGCCGCGCTCACGCAGAGGAAACGCCACATTTTCGCCGACACTCAAAGAATCAAAGAGAGCCCCATTCTGAAAAACCATGGTGACCTTACGGCGGATCGCCTGCATCTGTTCTTCCGTAAATCCGCAGATGTTCTCACCCGCCACAAGTATCTGTCCCGTGTCCGGCTTAAGAAAGCCCATAATCTGCTGCAGCGAAACGGACTTGCCCACGCCGCTGCGTCCAAGAATGCAGAGTGTTTCGCCAGGAAAGACATAGAAGCTTACTTCATCCAACACGACCAGGTCGCCAAACGACTTTGAGACCTTATCGAACGCAATATAGGGCTCGTGCTTTGGAGCCGTGCTGCTTTTTTCTTCGACCACGACGACAGGGACGCTCAAACCGTGGATCTCCTTTCCATCAGCTTACCAGCGCCAGTTCCGCGGGTGTGTTCAGATTCTGAAACCACCGCCGCAACGGTGGGTCCAGCGGCCAGTCGTCCCGCGTCGCAGCAACGGCTTCCACGCTGAAAAGATCTACCTCGCTTGGGCGAACGGCATTCTCAACAGCATGCATCACTTTGTAGTTTCCCGATGCCAGCGACTCGCGAATTCCCGCCAGCAGGTCGCGGCAGTAGATAGCACACAGCGGTTCCGGGCCGCCTCCCCATGTTGGCATCGTTGCATCTGCACCCGAGATCTCAGCGCGTTGCAGAAGATAGCGGAGAAACGCCGCTGGCAGCAGCGGCAAGTCAACTGGTAGAAAGAGATTCAGCTCGCTGCTGCTCGCTGCCAGCGCTGCCTCAATTCCACCAAGAGGACCGCAACCTGGATGCAGGTCCTCGATAACAGGAGCATAAGCAGCGAGGTCAGGCCGCGCGCCAACAATATGAGGTTCAACCCCGGCCATCTTCAGCAAATCAACAGCGTGCGCAATCAGTGGACGCCCAGCATAAGGCAGGAGAGCCTTGTCCCTTCCCATGCGAGTACTGCGCCCGCCAGCTAGAACGAATCCGTTCACTTCCCCAACTCTTCAAAGAAAGTAATGATCGATTCGATGCCGCGATAGAAATTCGCCAGATGAAATTTCTCGTTCGGCGCATGCAGATTGTCATCCGGCAGACCGAAGCCCATCATCACCGTGGGAATCTTCAGGTGGCGCTCAAAATCGCCAACAATCGGAATCGACCCGCCCGACCGGATGAAGACAGTGTCTTTGTTCCAGACCTGTTTCAGTGCTTTTGTCGCCGCCTTGATATAAGGATTATCGGTACCGATCACGATCGCGTCACCCGAGTGAATGAGGCGCACGTCGAGTTCCACGCCCGCTGGCTTGATCGATTCAACATAGCTCTTGTACTGCTGAAACGCTTCCTTCGGCGTCATGTCCGGCACCAGCCGCATCGACACCTTGGCTACGGCCTTCGCCGGAATGACCGTCTTCGCGCCTGCTCCGATAAAACCGCCGGGCATTCCGTGCACGTCGAGTGTTGGCCGTGCCCATGTGCGCTCAATCACCGAATATCCTGGCTCTCCCGTCAGTTGCACCGAGCCAACTTCATTGAGGCGATAGTGTTCCTCATCGAAGGGCAGACTCTTCCACGCCTTCAACTCATCTTTACTCGGAGCCTGCACCTTGTCATAAAAGCCCGGAATCAGGATTCGCCCATCCTTGTCCTTAAGCTGTGCGATGATTTGCGCCAGCGCAACGAATGGATTCGGCGCCGCGCCGCCATACATACCCGAGTGCACATCGTTCTTCGCGCCGCGCGCTTCAATCTCGGTATAGATCATGCCGCGAAGCCCCACACAAAGCGTCGGCAACTCGGGCGCAAACATCTCTGTGTCGGACACGAGTGCGAAATCAGCCTTCAACTGCTCCGGATGCTCACGCACGAACTTCGCAATCGACTCCCCGCCAACTTCCTCTTCCCCTTCAAGAATCACGCGGACATTCAACGGCAACTTGCCCGTATGTGCTTTAAAGAGTGATTCGAGAGCCTTCACCTGCATGTACATCTGGCCTTTATCATCCACCGCGCCACGTGCAAACAGATTGCCGTTCCGCTCCGTCGGCTCAAATGGAGGCGTCAACCATTCATCGAGCGGATCCGGAGGCTGCACATCGTAGTGGCCGTAGCAAAGGCACGTTGGCTTGCCGGCGGCATGCAGCCAGTCGGCATACACCAGTGGATGCCCCGAGCCCTCAATCAGGCGCACATTCTCCATTCCAATCCGCTTCAACTCCGCCACCAGAACCTCAGCAGCACGGCGCACATCGCCCTTGTGCTCCGGCAGCGTAGAAACAGACGGAATCCTCAACAGCGCCTTCAACTCATCCAGAAAGCGCGGATACTCTCCGCGCGCAAATTCAACCGCAGTCGGCATCGTTTCTCCCCAAGTAAGGAACATCCCAGTGTATCTCTCAGGGACAACAGCCGTAGCGTATCTGAATCTTTAGCGGTCCATGTTGCATCAGTCACCCACAGGTGCAACATGGAACCCCGTTTTAGTTTTCTTGCCGACACGCTTCCCAGCGACTCAATTCCCAACGAGCCCGCTCCGCTCGACGACACTCCGCTGCTCGATGCCTATTCCACTGCCGTCACGCGCGCTGTCGATCGGGTCAGTTCCTCCGTCGTAAAGATCGACGTAAAATCTTCGTCTTCGCGCCGAGGAGGTTCGGGTTCAGGCTTTGTCTTTACACCCGATGGGCTGGTCCTGACCAACAGCCACGTCGTGCACGGCGGCTCGCGTTTTCAGCTCACCTTTAATGATGGCCAGCAGGCATTTGCAACTCTCGTCGGTGAAGACGCCGACACCGACACCGCCGTCCTGCGCACGGATGCTCCCATTCTTCAACCAGCCACGCTCGGCAGTTCGCGCACGCTGCGCGTTGGTCAACTGGCAATTGCGGTCGGCAATCCATTTGGATTCCAATTCACCGTCACCGCAGGCGTAATCAGCGCCCTTGGCCGCAGCATGCGGTCGAGCACCGGACGCATGATGGAAGAAGTCATTCAGACCGACGCAGCGCTCAATCCGGGCAACTCCGGCGGTCCGCTGGTCAACTCGCGCGGCGAGGTCATCGGCATCAACACCGCAACGATCGTCTCCGCGCAAGGACTCTGTTTCGCCATTGGTATCGACACGGCAAAGTTCGTCGCGTCCCAGCTTTTGCAATACGGCCGCGTCCGCCGCTCTTGGATCGGAATCGCAGGCCAGAATGTCCCGCTGCCTCGTCGCCTCGCCTACGAATATCAGCTCAAAGAGCCAACCGGCATCCTGGTCGTCTCGGTACAGGATGGAAGCCCGTCCAGTCACGCGGCTCTGCGCGAAGGCGACATCATCACTGCTCTTGAAGGGCAACCGGTTGCGGGAATCGATGCTCTGCACCGTCTACTCACGGCAGAGTGTGCAGGCCAAACGCTAACTCTCGAAATTCTCCGCGGCGTGGAGCGCCTCCAGATCAGCATCACACCTGAGACGAAACCGGACGAGCACGACGCGTAGAGGGCTTTGAGCGAGCGCGCAGGCGCCACACAATGACGAGCACGAGCAGCAAAATGACATGAGCCACAACCGCGCCGGAAAAATCGAGGCCAACATCGGAGAGTTTGCTCGTGCGTCCCGGCAGAAACGACTGGTGCCATTCATCCCATCCCGCCAGCGCGAGCGTCGAAACGAGTGCCAGCGGAGCCACCAGGGCAAAGATCGCTCCGTGCTGTCGCAGCCTTTCTGAAAACGTAGCGCGCCAACCTTCGAAAAAGCCCAGGCTCACCAGACCGTAGCCGACGAAATGCCCAGTCTTACGAATATAGTGATGAACCTCGGCCCAGTGCTCCGGTGTAATCGGACCAAAGAGCTTGACCCACAGGGGCAACAACCAACGGCTTGTGTTCTCCGCTGACATCGTGGCCGTCGATTCAATAAGAATGACCACGATGCCGATCATCGCCGGAATCCAGTGCAGAAAGAGATTGAGTCGTCTACTAGGCATGTGTCCTGAGAAAAATCGCTTCGCTAATACCGCGCAACAGTAGGATCAACAAGCGCGGACCAGGCATCGATGCCCCCACGCAGTGACTGAGCCTGTTCAAAGCCCTGGTTCCTCAGCCATACGGCTACATTCATTGAGCGCACGCCATGGTGGCAAATCGCGACAATGCGCGTTTCAGGATCGAGTTCCTGATTCGCGCGTCCGGGCACATCGCCCATCGGCATCAGGATACTGCCATCGATGCGGGCCACAGCATATTCCGCTGGTTCGCGAACGTCCAGCAGCACAACCTGCTCCCGCTCTGGCGAAGAGATGAGCGAAGAAAGTTGTGAGGGAGTGATTTCGTAATCGACCATATATTCAGGATACATGGTCCGACACGTAAATTCTAAGCCGCGAAGTCTCGCGTCAGGTCTATCTCGGGGGCGCAGAGCCTGCCGCTACATATTGCTGCGGAGGAGTGCTTCCGCTCGGCGTTCCCTGTGGCGAAGATTGCGGCGGAGTAGACGGCTGCTGCTTCGTCTGAGTCGAACCTGAGTCCGTCCCAGTTCCAGTCGGGAACTGCACCGGCCCCATCACAGGGTGATTCTTATCATCGTCCGTGGGCAGCGTTTCACCCGGCAGCCGCAGGCTCGGCGGAGCTTTCGGCGCATTCTGCTTCGCCTCATCTGCAGGGTCCGAATCGCCCATCTTGACCGTGCGTACATTCTGAGCAGTCGCAGCCGCGGGATTGGCGCTCCAGTAATCACCCATTTCGTTATCTGCGCGAATTACCGGAGGCTTGCCCACCTCAGCTACTTCAACGCGAATGACGCGATTGCCGTTAATACGCACAAACTCCACCGGCTTCGGCGCTTCACCGTAGATCCATTCTTCAAACGGCATCTGCCCCTCGCGCTCGCGTACCTTCTGCTGCGGCTGCCCCATCGCGTAGACCACCATTTCGGTGCTCATTCCCACAAGCACCTCGTGGTCGAGAATCGCCTGCTTTAGCTTTGGCGGCAGCGTATCCGTGTAGGCTACGACAGGCGACTTCAAGCCGAATCCAAGCAGCGGAGCGAGCAGCGCTTCGACCGTTTTGCCGGAGACTTCCGGAACAGCATGCGGAAAGACGAGCGTGAGGCGCGAGCCGACCGGCTCCTGTCCGTCGTCCTTAACCACCGGATTCGTGTTCACCGGGTCCATGCCGATAGACACGTGCCGCAGCCATTTGTGCTTGTGGTCAGGGCCGCCATTCAATTGCAGGATGATCTTGTCGTCTTTGATCTTTACGTCTGAGATCACGCAGCGATCGCCCGCTTTGGCGGAGGTGCCCTTCTCGTTGAGCGCATTCATATAATCGGAGCCGCTCGGCTGCATATCCCCGTTCGCATGCAGGGTCAATCCCTTGCTGCCAAGCGGAAGAGGCCGCATGGCAAATCCCTGCTCGGCAGTCAGGAAACGAATGAGTTCCTGCTTGCCGCGTTCAGTCAAAGGATCGGTGGGAAGAGGAATGTTGGTAGGGTGAAACTCGAGATAGTGCCCGCCCACGCCTTCCGGGGTAACAGTCATTACCTGAGATGTCGCCGTGACAGACAACAACAAAACCAGCGCAGCCGCGCCAGCCGTAATTCGCAGCATATTCCCTGCTGCTTCTCGCAACAGGCGCCGACTCTTCGTGCCATGAGTTGCGAACCCCTGCATCGTGAGGCCCTCTAAATCTTACGGTCTATAGGATGGCCCTATTTAGCGGCATTTGCAAGTCCCGGCGTGCCGAACCGTGCATAGATTGTTTTGAAATGGGAGAAAACGGAACACTATGAAGCAATTCCGGAATCCTCTTTCGGAACTTCCGGCGCAGGCTCACCATCTGCTTTTGTTTCTGCGATTTGAGTCATGGTTCCATTTGAGGAGCCGAACGCCGGCAAAATCTGGACCAGTTGCGGTTCCGATGGCGACTGTATCCCCATAGCCGCCTCATGTTGCCGCCGAGCGACGGCGTCCAGATCAACCGGAATACCACCCGGCACGATCACAGGCTGGGCATAGCGATGGGCATAGTCGCGCGTGACTTTCACCAGGATTATCGTGAGCACAGGCAGCACGAACACGGCAATGGCGCTGCCTTCAGGACCGTATCGACCTCCGGTCAGCCATAGTGGCCCCAGGGCATTCGTCGTAATCACCGGATTGAAAACAGTCAACCCGCTCACCGGCAGCCCGAACAGCAGACCCATGCTTGCATTCCAGGCAAAGTGCAATCCCCAGGGCAGCCACAGAGCCCGTGTGCGCAGATACGCAATCGAAAACATCCAGCCCGCAAGAATCGTAACCAGGGTGCTGGCCGCGCTGGCATTCGTATTTGTCAAATGCATCACGGCAAAGAGGACTGACATCCCGAGCGTCGCCAGCGTCGGCCCGATCGCATCAATCAACCGCTGAAACGCATACCCGCGGAATGCAACCTCCTCGGCGAGCGCCGCGACAGCCAACGTCAGCAGGCTCATCAGGAAGACAAAAAACTGGTGTCCGTTCGTCCAGAACCGGATCACCAGACTCCCGATGAGCGCCATCGGCAGCACACAGGCCACAACACCGCCCCATCCCAGTGCAGCACCGAGCGCAAACTCACGCTTCCAGCCCTCGCGCCGCGCGAGGCCCATCGTTTTTAGCGGTTCGCGCTGGCTCTGCCCGGCGTATCCCATCGCTGCATAACCGACCAGCAGCAGAAAGAGCAGAATGATGCTCTGCACCAGGAGAAACGAATCCCCGGAGCTGAGGCCATTAGCCGCGCGCAGAGAAATCTGCTGCGCGAAAACAAAGTAAAAGGCAGCTATGGCGAACCAGCTGAACGAACGGAGACGTCCCGCAGCCTTCATTGGGATACTCCGTTAGCATTCTGCCGGGATAGCAAATTGATGGAAACCGCCATTATGACGTATAAAACTGCGCGATGTTGCGGAACTTCTCATAGCGGCGCGCCAGCATCTCTTCAACTGACAGAGCCTTCACCTCGTTAAAGTGCCAGCTCAGTTTCTCCGCCAACAATTGTGCAGCCTGTTCTGCGTCCGCCTGCGCTCCGTCCCGAGGCTCAGAAACGATGTCATCGACACAGCCCAGCGCCTTAACATCCTGCGCCGTAATCTTCAGCGCTTCCGCCGCATGCGCGCGCTTGCTCGCATCACGCCACATGATCGAAGCGCAGCCTTCCGGCGAGATCACGGAGTAGATCGCGTTCTCCAGAATCAGCACGCGATCCGCCACCGCCAGCGCCAGTGCACCGCCAGAGCCACCCTCGCCCGTAATCGTCGCAATCACCGGAACTCGCAGCCGCGACATCTCAAACAGGTTCCGCGCAATCGCCTCGGCCTGCCCGCGCTCTTCCGCGCCAATTCCCGGATTTGCCCCCGCGAGATCGATAAATGTAAAGACCGGGCGCGACCACTTCTCGGCAATCTTCATCGCTCGAAGTGCCTTGCGATAGCCCTCGGGATCAGGCGATCCAAACTTACGATGGATGCGGTCCTTCACGGTGCGCCCTTTGAGGTTGCCGATGACCATGACCTCTTCGCCACGGAAACGCGCCATCCCGCACGACATCGCCGCATCATCGCCAAAGCCGCGGTCGCCGTGGATCTCGCTGAAGTCAGTGAATATGCTTTCGATATAGTCCATCGGATACGGACGCTGCGGATGCCGTGCCAGCTCCGTTTTAACCCACGCCGCAGGCGAGGGCTCAGCCACCGCCTGAATCTGCTCAACACTGCCTGCCTGCTCAGTCATAGACGCTGCAAGTCTTACTTTTCGATTGTATGGGTGGAATGGATTCGACACAAACAGAACGGTCTGCTCACTCTCCAACGATCCGCCGCCAGAGTGTATCCAGCAATGCGCCTAGCAGGTACATAAGACCCGCATTTACAACTAAACCCGGAAAAAGCAATCGCGGATTTGTCTGATACCAAGGCGTCGATAGCAGGACAAAAGGAATCCAGTCTAAGCCAACATTGTCCGGCTTTGTAGTGATGGCGGTATATGCAAAAACGACTACAACAACGAGGACATAGATCGTGGCAACGCAGCAGCCTCCTCGATTAACCCGATCCCTCAGAATGGTTTTCAGACCCATCGTCGGTTCTCTAATCGACAGCCTGCACCATGCCGCGCCCCAGCAACTCCTCAGCGCGATCCATGAACGCCCGATCCGCCCCAACCGTAACGCCGACAGGCTCCATCATCACGCAGAACTCGCCCCTCTGCTCCAGATTGAGCATCAACTTTCCCGGTCCCGGTGAAGCAGTAATCATCTGCCGCAGCTCAATCAGCGTCGCCTCGCTCGCCCGCTCCAGGGGCACGCGAATCCGAATATTCTGCGGCAGTCGCACCTTCACATCCTCAAGCGCCTGAATCGACGACACCGCCAGCTTCGGCGCAGCATCCTCCTCCGCGCGCAACAGCCCGCGCACGAGTACGGGAACCTCGATCTTTAGCGTTTCTTTCAGCCGCTCATAGTCCTTCGGGAAACAGATCAGATCGATCTTGCCCATAGCATCTTCGAGCGATGCCTGCGCATACAACTCGCCCGACCGCTTCGACTTCGCCACCTTCAACCCGACAATCACGCCCGCAATCGCCGTGTCCGGCTCCATGGGCTGCCCACGCCGCCCATTGCTCGGCGAAGGCTTGGCTTCAAGGGCTGTCGCCGTATCCATTACGCCCGGCAGATTCCGCAGCTTCTCCGCATACTTGTCCAGCGGATGGCCCGAAACAAAGAACCCAAGCACTTCCTTCTCAAACTGCAAGCGCTGATGCTCATCCCAGTCTGCAAGATTGGGCAATTCATCCGCCTTCGCCGCAGTCGCGGGATGATCGTCGAAAATCCCGAACAACCCATGCTGACCCGCTTCGAGATCCCGCTGCGTCTTCTGCGCCCGCTCAATCGCCTTGTCCACCGAGGCCATCAACGCGACACGCCGCCCGAACGAATCCAGCGCCCCGGCCTTGATCAACGATTCAATCACGCGCTTGTTCATCAATCGCAGGTCGACTTTCTCGCAGAACTCCCAGAACGAGGCGAAGGTCTTTCCTTTCTCTGCCAGTTCATTCCGCGCTGCGAGAATCGAATCAATCGCGTTGCGCCCGACATTCTTGATCGCCGTCAATCCAAAGCGGATCGCCTTGCCATGCGGCGTAAAATCCGCGTCACTGAAGATGACGTCCGGCGGCTCGACCGGAATCTCCATCTCGCGGCATTCCTTGATGTACTTGACCACGTTCTCCGGCTTCGAGATTTCCGACGTCAGCAATGCCGCCATAAATTCCACCGGGTAATGCGTCTTCAGGTACGCCGTGTGATACGCGAGTAGCGCATACGCCGCTGAGTGCGACTTGTTGAAGCCGTATCCTGCAAACTGCTCCATCAGGTCAAAGACCCTGGTGACCGTATCTTTCGGAAACTTATTCGCTGCGGCGCCCGTTACAAATCGCTCGCGCTGCTTCGTCATCTCCTCAAGATTCTTCTTGCCCATCGCGCGCCGCAGCAGATCCGCTTCGCCCAGCGAGTAGCCTGCAACTGCATTGGCAATCTGCATTACCTGTTCCTGGTAGACGATGACGCCCAGCGTCTCCTTAAGAATCGTCTCCATCGGAGGCAGATCGTATTCCACTTTTCTGCGACCCCACTTGCGCTCGATAAAGTCATCGATCATGCCACCCTGAATCGGCCCCGGTCGATACAACGCATTCAAAGCCGTCAGGTCTTCCACGGTCGTCGGCTTGTAGCGCCGCAGCACATCGCGCATACCACCCGATTCAAACTGGAAGACGCCTGAAGTCAGCGCGCGATGAAAGACCTTTTCATACGTCGTCTGGTCGTCCAACGGAATCGTCGCCATGTCCACGACTTCATCCCGATTGCGCTTGATCAGCTTCAGGCAATCGTCGATGACCGTCAACGTCGTCAGCCCAAGGAAATCCATCTTGAGCAGACCCATCTTCTCCACCGCCTTCATGTCATAGGCGGTCACAATTTCGTCGTTCTTGCTGCGCGATACAGGAACTAGATCCGTCAGCGGACGAGGCGCAATCACCACGCCTGCCGCGTGTACCCCCGCTCCGCGCACCAGCCCTTCGAGCTTCTTCGCCGTATCGATCAGCTCGCGAATCTGCGTGTTCGAGTCGTAAGCCTCCTGCAACCCCGGCGAATCCTTGAGCGCGTCTTCAATTGTCACGCCAATCGTCGTCGGCACCAGCTTCGCGATGCGGTCCACGTCGCCATACGGCATATCCAGCGCGCGGCCCACGTCCTTGATCGCCGCCTTCGCCGCCATCGTGTTAAACGTGATGATCTGCGCAACCTGCTCGCGCCCGTACTTGCGCGTGACGTACTCAATCACCTCGCCGCGCCGGTTCATGTCGAAATCGATATCGATATCCGGCATCGAGATACGCTCCGGGTTCAGGAAGCGCTCGAAGAGCAACGCATTCTGCAGCGGATCGATATCGGTAATCTCCATCACGTAGCTGACGAGCGATCCTGCCGCAGATCCACGCCCCGGCCCTACCGGAATACCCTGCTCGCGCGCATAGCGAATGAAGTCCCACACGATCAAGAAATAGCCGGGAAACTTCATCTGCTTGATGATCGAAATCTCCCGCTCCAGCCGTGCTTCGTATTCCGAAATAGGCTGCCGCAGCAGCCCGCGGTCCTGCAAATGCCGTACAGCAGTGTCCAGCCTCTTCCTGAAGCCTTCGCGGCAAATCTGTTCAAAATAGCTGTCGATGGTGTGCCCGGGCGGCACAGCAAATTCCGGAAACGGATTATCGACCTTGTTGAGCTTCAGACTGCAGCGCTCAGCAAACTGCATCGTGCGGCTCACGACTTCCGGAGCATGCGAGAAGAGCTTGTCCATCTCCGCCGCTGTCTTTACATAAAACTGATCGGAATCAAACTTGAAGCGCTTGGGATCGTGAATCGACGACGCCGTCTGCACGCACAGCAGAACTTCATGCGCATGCGAGTCGTCCTCGCAGAGATAGTGGCTGTCATTCGTCGCCACCAGCGGTATGTCTAGTTCCTTCTCCAGTCGAAACAGGTCGGCATGAATCTTCTTCTCAAGCTCCAGCCCCTGATCCTGAATCTCGAGAAAGAAATTGCCCTTGCCGAAGATCTCCTGATACTGTCCCGCCGTCGCGCGGGCCGCTTCGTACTTCCCCGCCATCAGGTTTTCGCACAGCTCGCCTGCCAGACAGCCCGAGAACCCAATCAACCCCTCCGAGTGCTCCGCCAGATACTTCTTGCTCACGCGCGGCTTGCGATAAAACCCATACAGCGAAGCCTCGGAGGTAATCCGCACCAGATTGCGGTAGCCCTCTTCGCTCTCCGCCAGCACCAGCAGATGGTTATAGTCATCGCCCTGCGGATCGGCGCGGTGATCGTCCTTCTTGCAGATATAAAGCTCGCAGCCCAGAATCGGCTTCACGCCGCGCTTCTTCGCCGCATCGAAAAAATGTACCGCCCCGTAAATATTGCCGTGGTCAGTAATGGCAACCGCCTGCTGGCCGATATCGGCCACGCGATTCACCAGTTTGTCCACGTCGCAAGCCCCGTCCAGGAGCGAATAGTCGGTATGCAGATGCAGATGGGTAAATTCAGCCATGGGGATATGACTATTTTAGTTCCACAGCACTGATCGCTTCAGGAGAAGCAAAAGCGCAAAACTTAGATGAAATGAGGAAAACGAGTGACGAAATTGGTGCGGGCCGTACACGCTGTCATCCGGACCCTGAGGAACGAAGGGGGAGAACCTACTTTTTTCTCTTATTTGCGAAGTAACTTCGCAATCTCGCTCACGGCAAACGATATCCCGCGTCCAGGTTCATCAAAACGCTCACGCCGAATTAGCTGCTTATCCTCATAACGCGAAAAGCTGCCATCCTCCGGATCAACGACCCAGATCTGCGGAATACCCATCGCCGCATAATCTTCAAGCTTATGTTTCAGCCGCTTGACAGTATCCTCAGGCGATAACACTTCAAAGACTGCCACAGGAGCTTGCGTCGTGATCTGCTCGACTGGAGCAGAAGCATCAAGAATGGCTACATCTGGAACACGGAATCGCGTCGGCGTCGTTTGAACGCGGAGTTCTGGAAAAACGCTGATATTCCATTCTTCTTCGTGTTTGAAAAACCACCTCTGGATCGCCGCCTGCCACGCAGCATGGTCTCGCTCGCCCATCGGACGCTCCTCGATCTCCCCGTCCACGTACTCAGCGTCCGGCTCATAGGAGGACTTGAGATACACCTCAACCGGTACTCGCGTCGATGTCGCCATGCAGGCCCTCCTTGACTCTTTAAGAATATCGCTGCGCAAACCGATTCAGAAAGTGAAAAGCGGCACGCTCGAAAAGAGCCCGCCGCTAGTTTCCAATCAGTACAACCTCAGTCGTAATACTCCAGCCCAAGGTGCGTAATCAAATCCTCACCCATAATGTGCCGCAGCGTATTCTTCAGCTTCATCGACTGAATAAACAGATCGTGCTCCGGATAGAGCCCCTCCGCCGTCATCGGCGACTTGAAGTAGAAGCTCAGCCACTCCTGAATACCCAGGTGCTTCAGTTCCGAAGAGCGCTGCGCGAGGTCTAAGAACAGCACCAGATCAAGCGCAATGGGAGCCGCCAGAATCGAGTCGCGGCAGAGAAAATCAACCTTGATCTGCATCGGATAGCCGAGCCATCCGAAGATATCGATGTTATCCCAACCCTCTTTGTTATCACCGCGCGGCGGGTAATAGTTAATGCGAACCTTGTGATAAATATCCTTATATAGATCAGGATAAAGCTCCGGCTGCAAGATAAAGTCCAGCACTCCCAGCTTCGACTCCTCCTTCGTCTTGAACGACTCCGGATCGTCCAGTACCTCGCCATCGCGGTTGCCGAGGATGTTCGTCGAGTACCACCCCGCAACCCCCAGCATGCGCGCCTTGAATGCCGGCGCCAGAACAGTCTTCATGAACGTCTGTCCTGTCTTGAAGTCCTTCCCGCAGATCGGAGCACCCGTCAGCTTCGAAAGCTCCTGCATGCAAGGCAGATCGACGGTCAAATTCGGCGCGCCATTCGCAAACGGAACCCCTTCCTTCAGCGCGGCATAGGCATAAATCTGCGAAGGCGCGATATTCGGATCGTTATCGACGAGTCCCTTCTCAAAGGCCTCAATCGACTGGTGCACTGCCGAAGGCTCGAGAAAAATCTCCGTAGATCCGGCCCAGAGCACGACCACGCGATCCACCTGCGACTTGAACGCCTGAATATCCGACCGCAACTGCTGCGCCAGATCGCACTTGCTCTTGCCCTGCTTCACGTGCGTGCCGTTCAGCCGCTTCACATAGTGCTGATCGAAGACTGCCGGCATTGGCTTGATCGCTTCAAGAAAGGGCTTGATGCTCTTCAGATGATCGCGGTCGAGCACTGCCGCATGCTCCGCCGCCTCGTACATGTTCTCCGGAAAGATCTCCCATCCGGTAAACACCACGTCATGCAAATCAGCCAGCGGCACAAAATCCTTGATCAGCGGCGTTCGCGCATCCGTCCGCTTGCCCAGCCGAATCGTCCCCATCTGCGTCAGCGATCCAATCGGCTTTGCGAGCCCCTTGCGCACCGCTTCGACCCCGGCAATCAGCGTCGTAGCCACCGACCCCATGCCGACCGTCATCACTCCAAGCTTGCCTTTAGCTGGCTGGATCTTCGATTCAGCAACAGCAGGCGATTCCGCAGCGGCGTTCTTCCCGCTGTCTTTAGGCATAGACATTCCTTGCTTAAACCGTCCTTCTATCAATAAAAATTCTGAGCTGTATCAAACTATGTAGTCTCTGCCCTCAGAGCATGCTTTGGCAAATCCAGCAGAGCTGAATGGTAGTTTGCATGGTGCGAATGGAAATTTTGTGGAATCGATTAGAATCAGCCACCACGGAACAATTCAGTTCACGCTGCTTCAGGGCGCACGCGGTTCCTCCAATGCGTCCACACAAACCACGCAATCCCAATCACCAGCACTATTTCCACCGCCAGATGAAAGCGATGGAACGCCGCTTTGAATCGCGGATCCGTCTCCCAAGCCTGCCCCAGCTTCATGCCCACATAGGCGAGCACATAGCACCACGGCCACGACCCGACAAAGGTGTAGAGGTGAAACTGCAACTGCGGCATGCGCGCAATTCCAGCTGGAAGTGCAATAAACGTACGAACCACCGGCAGCAGCCGTCCGATGAAGACCGTAATCCCGCCATAGCGCGAGAAAAAGTGCTCCGCCCTGTCCAGATCATGATGGTTCAACAGCACAAAGCGCCCGTATTTCATGATGAACGGTCGCCCGCCAATCGCCCC
This sequence comes from Alloacidobacterium dinghuense, assembly GCF_014274465.1. Taxonomy (NCBI): domain Bacteria; kingdom Pseudomonadati; phylum Acidobacteriota; class Terriglobia; order Terriglobales; family Acidobacteriaceae; genus Alloacidobacterium; species Alloacidobacterium dinghuense. The sequence goes on from NZ_CP060394.1 coordinate 2,101,332, forward strand.
AATCCAGTAAGCCACCACCGACCCCAGATTGCAGCCGATAGCACCCGCCGTCGCCACCCAGAAGAGCTTCAACTGCCCGGTGTGTACCAGGTAGCCGGAAAACGGCATGATGATCTCCGACGGCAGCGGAATGCACGCCGACTCAATGGCCATCAAAAGGGCAATCCCGGCATACCCGGAAGCGGAAATCACAGCAATGATGAAGGAGGCGAGAACGGCCAGTATCTTTTCGGTCATCCTCGTTGAGTATACCTGCCCGCATCTCACCAAATATGGCGAGACTCCCCAGCGAGTGCCTCCCGGAAGACGGCACCGTTCTCCCCGTCATCGACCGCAATCGCTGCGACGGTGAGCAGGATTGCGTCGCCGTCTGCCCCTTCAAGGTCTTCGCCATGCAGCGCATCACCGCGCTCGATCTCGCCATGCTCCCCGTCGCGCCACGCAAAGCGCACCAGCTCATTGGGAAATGGCAAGCCTTTACCATCCGCGCTGAAGCGTGCCACGCCTGCAATCTATGCGTAGTCGCCTGCCCCGAAGACGCAATCCGGCTAGTTCGGCAGCGCAAGGAATAGACTCAGCTGGCTTGACGCCTCTCGCCGCGCAGCGTATACCATAGCCCACTGCCGACAAAGAGCACAGCCAACCCTGCACCCTCCATCACCACATTCAGCGATTTGCCATCGAGCCACGGCGCGACTATCCCGCGCGCAGCCAGCACATGCAGTCCCCACAAAGCAAAGATCACGGCATAAACTAAGCCGGCAATTCTCAATATATGAAGGAACCGCGTCGCCCGAGCCAGCGCAGCCATCTGGCGATGCCGCTCCGCCGCCGCCCACACCCGCTCTGCCGATGGAGGCATGTATCGGGTCGCCAATTCGCTTGCGTCCTGCTGCAGAGCCTGTGCCAGCATTGCTGCCTCGCGGCAGTCAGCACAGTTTTTCTGGTGTGCCATCAATCTCTCTGAATACTCGCCTGTCTGCTGGGCCCGAATCACTTCCGTTTCATATTGGCATCGCATCGCATTCATCTCATTCCCCTGCCATTCGATTGCAGCAGCCCGGCGGCACTCCGCCGTGCGCGAAAAAGCAGCAGCCGAATACTGAGCACGCTCAGTCCGGTCACTTCGGCAATCTCCGCATGGCTCAAGCCCTCCACATAGGCCAACCACAGCAATTGTCGCGCACGGGGTTTCAGCGTCCGCAACATACGTTCCACATCCATTTTCGCCGCCGGATCGGCATCAACGGCGAGTTCCTGCTTCATATCATTTTCCTGATCGCTCTCATGCTTGCGCCAGCGATCACGCAACAAATTCGTCGCGATGCGGAATAGGTATCTGCGCATATCCAACTCGCTCATGGCCAGTTCGCTTCTGCCATTCTTTCGTCCCAGAAACCGGCAGTACGTCTCCTGCAGCAGGTCATCGGCAACATCCGACCGTCCCGAAACGCGCAGCAAATATGCCCAGAGCGGCCGGGCCGTCGCGTCATAGATCAGCTGAAACGCAGCTTCGTCCTGCGCCGATACTTCCCTCGCGCTTCCAGCGTAGTTTGTGATGGATTCCGCCAATGTCATCCGCTAACTTTCAACTCACTACGCGCGCGGCCCGCGATCAAAGAGGCCAAAGGACCGCGACAGGAAATACGACGCCACTGCAGCCACGCCGAAACCTACTCCGAGCGCGATCCCGAGAGTTCCGAAAATCGTAAAAGCCTCATCGGAATACGGAAGCTTGGCCCGCAGCACCAGCAGCGCCACACCAAAAGCCGTGATAATGATCGCGGCCTGCGTGCCACTGAGGATACGTTCGTATGGCGTCACTCGTTCCGTGCTCAGCCCTTCGATAAATTGCTTTCCCGCAGGCGTTTCCACGTATGCCAGCAGGCTCTGGCTCGTATCTAGTCTCTGCAGAAGCCGTGATTGCACGTCCGCTTGAAACTTGGCGATCTTGTAGCGGCGGATCGATGAAAAAAGAACCCAAACAATCCACCCAATCATGAAAAATAAGCTTCCCGGTACCAAAATGTCTTCCATATGCAATTTCAAGCTCCTGTGCGTGATTTGCGGCGTTCATCCGATATAACGCGGCTAAGGATCGATGGTTAACAATGCATACGAAAAAATTGCGGTCGGCGTATACCCCAAAAGGCCGAAGATCTCACCAGGACCGATCCCCTTTTGAGCAACAGCGCTCTCGAGGAAAAATACTTTGCTCCATCGTTGTTCATCTCATAAAATGAATTTCAATCAGTTGCTAAAGTTGCGATTATCCCACCTCGAACGTTTTCGCTAACCGCAAGTTCCAAGGGCCCCCGGTAACTCCCGACAAGCAGTCTGAGCGGTGACCACTTAGAGTCACAACACCTGCTTGCCTTGGAGATTACTTGAAGATTCAACGAAGGGATTTCCTTCGCTCTGCCCTTGGTGCGGCTGCCGCCTCCGTTTTGTCATCCTGTAGCAGTACCCTCCGTTCACCCGCCGGCGCGACTCTGCCATCCCCGGAAAGTTCCGGCATCGAGCACATCATCGTTGTCATGATGGAGAATCGCAGCTTCGATCACTTTCTCGGCTGGCTGCCAAACGCAGACGGAAAGCAGGCCGGACTGAGCTATGTGGACCAGACCGACGCTACGCAATACACACACCCTCTGACAGGCGATTTCACCGGTTGCGGCCACATCCAGCCCGATCATTCCTATCAGGGCGGAAGGATCCAATACAACGCAGGCAAGATGGATGGCTTTCTGCGTTCCGGCAACGACACCTTTTCGATCGGCTACTACCAGGAACAGGATTTGATCTTCTTCGGCGCAATGGCGCGCCAATACACCACGCTCGATCGATATTTCTGCGCCTTCATGGGTCCCACCGCTCCCAATCGCATCTTCCTGCACGCCGCGCAGACCGACAGGATCGGAAACACTGCAGGCGTATGCGAGCTGGAGACGATCTGGGACCGCATCTCCGACGCTAAGGTGAGCGGTCGCTGCTACTCTCAGGTGTTAAATCTCTGGGGTTCGGAATATTCAGACTATATCTACAGCTACGAGGATTATCTGAATGACGCTGCCGCCAGCCAGCTACCCGCCGTGTCATTCGTCGATGCGCCCTACTCCCCGCAGATGGGAGCAGTCGATGACCATCCATTCGCAGACATTCGCAATGGAGACGCTTTCCTGTCGCAGACCTATCACGCTCTGGTGAATAGCCCCTGCTGGCCCAACTCGGTTCTGATCGTGACCTTCGACGAGTGGGGTGGATTCTTTGATCACGTACCGCCGCCGAGAGTTGCCGCGCCGAACACAATAGACACAGATCTCATCGACGGTCGCGCTCTTTTAGGCTTGCGTGTGCCCACCGTGATTGTGTCTCCATTCAGCGCAGGATCATCGCTATCGCCTCGAATAAACAGTACAGTCTTCGACCATACATCTGTGCTGAAGTTCATCGAGTGGCGCTGGAATCTGCAGCCCCTCACCGCGCGTGATGCTTCCACCGACATCGGAAACCTGGCCAGCGTCCTCGATTTTGCGAATCCACGAATCAAGGTTCCTTCGCTCCCGGTCAAACTTCCGGTAGCGAAGTCTCCATGTGATGACTCGTCTGGCGATTGACGGCTGTTCCGTTGCGTTAAACCGATCGCCAGAAGTGCACCGAGAATCTCGCCGTAAATGCATTGCGCGTTTCCAAGTTCTTCTTGAGAGTTCGTTTCGTAAAAAGTTGCTAACGTCTGCGATTATCATCACTTCAAAGTCTTTTACTGCCCCATTCACTTCTAAGGTGGCCCGAGTAACTCCCGACGAGTAGTCTGATCGAGTAATGGCCACGAGCGTCACCAAGCCTGCTCGCGTTGGAGAGTGCTTGAAGATTCAACGAAGGGAATTCCTTCGCTCCGCTCTTGGCGCCACCGCCGCCACCTTTCTTTCCTCCTGCAGTTCCCTCCGGGCGCCGTTGGCCGCAGATCTGCCGTTACCGGAAGACTCCGGGATCGAGCATGTCGTGGTCGTCATGATGGAAAACCGCAGCTTCGATCACTTTCTGGGTTGGCTGCCAAACGCGGACGGGAAACAAGCCGGGCTGAGCTACGTGGACCAAGCTGGGGTCGTCCACCATACATATCACCTGGCAGGCGACTTCACCGGTTGCGGGCACATTCAGCCCGATCATTCCTATCAGGGTGGAAGGATCCAATACGACGCGGGAAAGATGGATGGTTTTCTGCGTTCCGCTAGTGACACGTTTTCGATCGGCTATTACCAGGAAGAGGATTTGACCTTCCTCGGCGCGATGGCGCGTCAATATACGACGCTGGACCGATACTTCTGTTCATTCCTGGGCCCTACAACTCCGAATCGTATCTTTCTGCACGCAGCGCAGACAGATCGGATCAGTGACACTCCAGACTTATGTCAGCTGGAGACCATTTGGACCAGGCTCTCAGGGGCTGGGGTCAGCGGTTTCTGCTACTCGCAGTTCTTAGAGTTGATCTGGGGGCGGAAATACGTGGACGTATCTCGTAGCTACGAGGATTATCTGCATGACGCTGCTGCGGGTCAGTTGCCTGCGGTGTCATTTGTCGATGCACCCTACTCTCCGACGATCGGATTCATGGATGATCATCCATTCGATGATATTCGAAACGGGGATGCGTTCCTGTCTCAGATGTATCACGCGTTGGTGAATAGCCCCTGCTGGCCCAACTCAGTTCTGATCGTGACTTTTGATGAGTGGGGCGGTTTCTTTGATCATGTGCCGCCGCCCAGAGTGGTCGCGCCGAACACGACCGATACGGACCTTATCGATGGCCGCGCTCTTCTAGGCTTTCGTGTGCCAACGGTGGTGGTCTCTCCTTTCAGCGTGGGCTCATCGCTATCGCCTCAAATAAACAGCACGGTCTTCGACCACACATCTGCGCTGAAGCTAATCGAATGGCGCTGGAATCTGCAGCCCCTCACCGCGCGAGATGCTTCCACCGACATCGGAAACCTGGCCAGCGTCCTCGATTTTGCGAATCCACGAATCAAGGTTCCCGCGCTCCCGGTCACACAACCGGTAGCGAAGTCTCCATGTGATGACTCGTCCGGCGATTAAGGCCTGATCCATCCCACGCACAACAGCTTCAACGCACAGGTGCCGTTTCTCAAGTGAAAGATTTTATTTATAAATAAAAGAGGCCTGAGGTTGAACCTTGCCTTACGCTTCTCACCTTATGACGACAAGAAGAGACTTTTTCCGCCTCGCCGCAGAAACCACAGCCCTGGCCATGCTGCCGGGCCACAACGTCGCCAGTGCCGCAGAGAACCCACCTCGCAGCATCCGCCGCGGAAAACCCCTCCTCGACTTACAACAGCAGTTCGTCGACCTGCGCTTCGGCATGTTCCTGCACTTCAATATGGCGACCTTCCAGGACCGCGAATGGGGAGATCCCACCTCGTCGCCCGAACTCTTCCACCCCACGGGGCTCGACACCGACCAGTGGGCCGCCGCCGCGCGTTCCGCCAAAATGACATGGGGCTGCCTCACCACGCGCCACCACGACGGCTTCTGCATCTGGCCGACAAAGACCAAAGCCGCAAGCGTCCGCCAGACATCGCACCAGACCGACGTCGTCCGCGCCTACGTCGACTCCTTCCGCAAGGCCGGCCTGCGCGTCGGCCTCTATTACTCGATCCTTTCGCTGCGCGACGACATCCGCCACTTCAACGTCACGCCCGCAAAGGTGCAGCTCATCAAAGACCAGCTCACCGAACTCTTCTCCAATTACGGACAGATCGACATCCTCATCACCGACGGCTGGGACGCTCCGTGGAGTCGCATCACCTACCAGGAAGTTCCCTTCCGCGAAATCTACGAGCACATTAAGAGCCTGCAGCCCAACTGTCTCATCTGCGACCTGAACGCCAGCCAGTATCCGGCAGGCGGCCTCTACTACTCAGACATCAAAGCCTTCGAACAAAACGCCGGACAAAAGGTGCCACAGCGGAGCGACGTGCCCGCGCTCTCGTGCGTGACCATCACCCCGGGCTGGTTCTGGAAGCAAAGCGACATAAACGGCCCTCTCAAACCAACCGCAACCGTAGTCGACGAATGGCTCGTGCCGCTTAACCGCCGCCACTGCAACCTCATCCTTAACGCGCCGCCAACGCGTGAAGGCCGCCTCGCCCCTAACGTCGTCAGCCGCCTCGAAGAGATCGGCAAAGCATGGACGAACCCAGGCCCGACAGAAAAGCTCAGCGAGCACGTAGTCATCACAACGCCAAATCTCGCCACCGGCAAGCCCACGCACGCCAGCTCTTATCCCGACACTGTCGGCCCCGACGAAGCCAACGACGGCAACTTCGCCTCCACCTGGTATCCCGATGAAGGCCAGACTTCAGGCTGGGTAGAAATCGACCTGACAAAAGATGAGCGTTTCAACGTCGTAGCCCTTGTCGAACCGGTCGGACGATCAGACAACTACCAGCAAAGCCGCATCAAGAACTACAAATTCGAGCGCTGGGACGGCGCAAACTGGTTAACGATAGCCGAAGGCGGCGTGCCCGCCCCGACAACCATCCAACGCATCTCGCCGGTCACCGCTCGCAAAGTCCGCCTTGCATTTGAATGCAGCGCCGACTCCCCACACATCGCAGAAATCGGCATTTATAGCGAGCCAGACTAAGCGGCCTCACGTATTTGACCGCCCTGACACCCAACGCACAACCCGGTTCAAATCATCGGGATCGATGAACAGAACATAGGCTGACAACACATCCCACTCAAACATTGGTAAGTTGAATGCGTATTCCAGAAACAGGTGAAAGCACAATCCCAATAACAGCACCGGGTATCGAAAGCGCCTGAGCCAGATCAAAGTGCCGAGTGAAAATTCGAGAGCGAGGGTCAGCCTGCTCCCGATTTTCAGTACGGCGATACTCGTAACCCAGCCGGGCAGTGGGAACCGCTGAATGTCGCGGAGGTGGAAGACATAATAGAGTGCAGTTCCATCGAGCCACGCCGCTCCCTTCAGCTTCCACAAGAACGAAGTGAAGTAAAGCAACGCCAGCTCAAATTGGATCATGCGTTGCGCCCAGGGCGCCCGCAACTGCCTTTCCTCGGTCTTTCTGTTGCGGAAACGGATCCAATGATCCACGGAAAGCACTGCCCCAGCCGGCGCAAACATAAGAAAGAACCCGGCAACACGCAGAAACTTATCACCGCCGTGAGTCATGAAAAGCGCTCTCTGCTGAAGTGAATTGACGCAAAGAAATACAGCCACGCTGCTCACCCGAGTCCACAACCCAATCGTCAGCAGTACTGAAAACAGCAGCGCGAGCCAGAAAAAGTAAGAGATCCAGCGATCGCTTTGCGGCAAGAGCCCAAACAGATTCAGCCGTATGCCTGGTTCCACCTTATGCATCGTTGACTCGGAAACCCAGGCATGTGTGCCAAACCACTCCAGCCAATCCGAATGCAACAGGATGATCGTCGCCGCAACGCAAATGCCATACAGAATGCGAAACGCGGCAATGCAAATCGGAGATTCCGGCTTAAAGAAGAAGCAATCCCACCATCTGGCTATCTTTTCGAGAATCATTGAAGGTCCGCCGGATCGATGTAATCTTCATAGAGCACCTCCGGCTTCGGCTCTGGCTCATTTCCATCATCTAACCACGGCCTCATCGTGGTCTCATACTTCAGCAGAATTACCTTTTCTGGCGGGTCGTTAGGATCGTTATAGAAACGTGCGATGTGGTTCACTACATCTGCCAGCAACAGCGGATTCTCATCCTCGGTTAAGTTCTCGGCAAGTTTTCGATATCGCTCCTTACGATATCGCTCTCCAAAGCCAAGCTGATCCATCCGCGGATAGCTCCAGATATAGATATGGTGATGCGTCGTAATGACAACAGCTTTGAGGTACCGGTTTTTTAGGATTGGCTTGGGCGCAAACATATCCCATCGCTGGAAAAGGCCTGTCCATCGCATATAAGGCGCGATGATCTCTCTGCCTTCCACGATGGAAGGCAGGTCATAAGGAATAGCCCAAAGAGTGATAGCAATCAGATGAAACAGGATGAAAGCGCTGATCAGCTTTCGACGGAAGCCTGACCTGGCAGAAACAGTCCCGCCGTCTCCGCTGCTTTGTCCGGGTGCACTTTCTTTCTTCTGCTGGTCTTTATTCAGCACGTTCTCTTTCTATCAAGTCAATCGAGATACCGCCATGTGCCTGACGCTCGATCTGCTCACTTCGCTCATTCCATCTAAAAGCGCAGCGTCATGAAAATCCCCGGCTTCGCATAGTAATTGCCCGAAAATACGCATGGCTCCGGCTTCTTGGCATTCCCGATACACTTTGCGGTAAAACAATCTAGACCCTATGACTGCGAAGAAAGCAACCCCCAAAACACCCGCGAAAAAGTCCAACTTGAATGCAGCTCTGGCAAAGCCGCCAAAGTCCATCGCAAAACCCAAAGACACCTTCAACCCCAAGCGTGATCTCGCCCCCGAACGCGTAGCCGAAATCCTCAAGCGCCTCGCCGCCACCTACCCCAACGCCGAGTGCGCACTCCATCACCGCAACGCCTGGGAGTTGCTCGTCGCGACCATCCTATCCGCGCAATGCACCGACGTGCGCGTCAACATGGTCACGCCCGAGCTCTTCCGCCAGTTCCCCACACCGAAGGCCATGACCGAAGCCTCACAACCAGTGCTCGAAGAACTCATCCGCTCCACCGGCTTCTACCGCAACAAGGCAAAATCGATCCTCGGCGCAGCCAAAAAGATCACCAACGACTTCGACGGCAAAGTCCCGCGCACACTCGCCGAACTCACCACCGTCCCCGGAGCAGCCCGCAAAACCGCCAACGTCGTCCTTGGAGTAGCCTACGGCCTCGCCGAAGGCATCGTCGTCGACACGCACGTCCTGCGCATCTCCCGCCGCCTGCATCTCACCAAGGCCACCGAACCGAAAAATGTCGAGCAGGACCTGGTGAAGATCATTCCGCAGGATCACTGGATCGCTTACTCGCACGAGATCATCCACCACGGCCGCCAGATCTGCATCGCCCGCAAACCAAAATGTGCCGATTGCACCCTCGAAACCGTCTGTACCTCAGGCGACAAGACATGGTCCAGCGGCAAAACCTGGCCGGAACAGTAAACCCATTCTCTGCGCTGTCATCCCGAGCTAAGAGCGAAGGATCTGCTTCTTCTCCGCATCAGCACGAAAATGGGTGCCCCATCCTATCGCGTAGTTTGCGATAGGGTGGGAAAGGCACAGACTCAACCAGAGAAACACTCAGGCGTTTACAATGACTCCGAAATGACCCGCATCGCCCTCACCCTCTTGCTGGTTTTGCCTGGCCTTACGCCTGCCCTCGCGCAGCAGCCCCAGGGGACGACCACCCTCACCGTGAGCTCCACGCTCGTACAGGTGCCCGTGCAGGTCAAAACAAAATCCGGCAAGAACGTCTACGAGCTTACCCCCGATAACTTCCTCGTCACCGATAACGGCATCCCCCAAACCATCACCCTTGACGACGATACCGGATCACAGCCGCTCGCTCTCGCCATCGTCGTCCAGACCGGAGGAGCCGGTACCGCACACATCAATGACTATCAGGGACTCGGCGCTCTCATCGATGCCATCGTCGGCAACGTTGATCATCTCGTCGCCGTCGTCAGCTTCGACAGTAGACCGCATATCCTGCAGGCGTTCACGCCAAATACAACGCTAGCTGCAAAACAGCTCAACAACCTTCAGCCCGGAGACAACGGCGCCGCCATACTCGACGGGGTAGCCTTCGCCGTCAACCAGCTGCGCCAACAACCGGCAAACTACCGTCACGCCATTCTTCTCTTCAGCGAAACCCTAGATCAGGACAGCGACACTACTCTGGAAGAAGCGCTTCGACTCATCAGCAATACCAACACCACCATGTACACCTTCGCCTTCTCCAGCACGCACGCCGCTGTCCATCACGAGGCGTCCAAATTCAATCAATATAATCCCGGCCCCACTCACGGCTGCTTCAACCGCGATGGAGCCGATGCCGAATATGAAGGCCACTACAGCAAGCAGGTCCTCGACTGCATCAGCCAGCTTGCTCCGCCTGTACGACTTGCCACCATGGCCTTCGTCGCCGCCCGCAACGCGCTGCGGACAAACACCGCCGAATCCATTGCCCAGCTCACTGGCGGCGAGTTCGCCCACTTCAAAAACGCCAAGGATCTGCAAAACGGGCTCGCCGCCGTCAGCAATGACGTGCCAAACTTCTATCTGCTCAGCTTCCGTCCGCAACCGCCCACGCCCGGCATGCACACCCTGCACGTAGAACTCAAAGGAGATGAACCGCATTTAGAAGTGAAGGCCCGCAGCGCTTACTGGATCGACGACGCTAAGTAATCACGCCCGTTCCGCATTGACGGATCGTTCAGGCCCGAACAGTGGGTCAATTTAATCTGGGCGTGAAGTTACCGACAACCCGGACTTTTCAGGCACAACAACATAATTTCCGTATTGCCGGTCAACCGCCCAGAATGCGTCGATTAGACAATTCGACGAGCACCCTGAGGCGTGATTCTCAGCGGCCCCACGGCTCTGATTCGCTCAATTCGAGCCTATGCTCGATGCGCTTGATCTACACGCTTAGCAAAGTTCTTTGCCCAAGTGCGAAATGCGGCCTCAACGTCTCCCCATGTCTTGTAGCCCTGGAGGCCGGCGAACCACCTTCGGCCACTCTTGTTGGTTACGAACGCTCCCAGACGCTCGCCAGAAACCGAGTCGAGCATTTCTCCTTCAATAGAAGCCTTGCCGACACTAAACCTGGGAAGTGCCAAACCGGCGCCGGGCGCGACGGCGACAGAAGCCGCCGTCGCCCCTGCCTTTACAGCTGCATTTTTCTTGGCACCGCTGGGCTCCACATTTGTGATGGCCAGGCGTATGTCTAAAACACCCGGTCCAGGAGATGAAACTACTTGGTAACCGGCTTTCGTGAGTTCGTCAACAATGATGTCATGAAACCTCTGAGCCAAGCGCTCCAGATCATCGGGATCAAGTCCACGCTGCGAAGCCTCAGGAAGTAAGTAGAGCGTCACTGGGTCGATCAGGAACTTGGAGTAATCCTTTAGGGCATCTTTGCTTTTCTCGTACAGGAGCAAATCGGCGTTGTTAGGGTCTGGAGATAGATTGGAATAGTCGCCTAAGAAACCTGACACCGGCCTGGAGTTCTGCGCCGTTGCCGATTCCTTCGACGCCTGCTGATTAGAATCCTGCGCCAGCAGTGTGGAACCAACAAAGACCAAGCAAAGTGCTGCCATTAGCACACTCAGTTGGACCGGTGAGAAAGACCTTTTCCGCGAAGTGATCCGATCGTATTGCGGCGTTGAAGCAAGTACTACATTCCTCATCGAGTCGACGAACATGGTTCCTCCATTAGCGACGTCTACAATTGAGAACACCTCAGTGCGGTTATGTTACGCCGCCGTCCCGGATAATAGAACTGGGGGAGTATGGTCAGCAACACGGAAGTTTCGAGAACGAAGGTTCCGTATTGGCGGTGATACGGCACCGGAGGCTAGTCCTCCGCCGGGTCTGACCTCATATAGAACTTGTGCTCATCTTGATGAGTGATCCTGAATCCCAGACTTTCATAGAGAGCCAATACTGGGTTGATCTTCATCACTGCCAAAGTGACTGGTCGGGATTGCTGCCTGGCCAGATCGAGAATTATATGGATAACGCGCGTTCCGATGCCTTTCCTCTGCATGCTAGGCGTAATGTAGATGGATCCTAAGAAAATCGCGTCGTGATCTAAGCGTTGTTGAATCCAACCAACGTCCACCTCATCGGCCACGATGATGGAGACCTCATGAGGGTTAGACCACGCCTCGAAGCTCGTCTCCTGTTGAGCCTGGTCCCATCCAAAGAAGCGCTCAATCGCCCAGCGCATGGTTTGAAAATACAGTTGACGCGCGAAATCAAAATCTTTCGCCTGATAGGGACGCAGACGAACATTCATGAGAGGACTTTACTTCATGCTGTCTCGGACTCCTGGAGATATCGTCGTTGTCGGCCATAGGGACATTCCAACGGCGAACTCGTATCGCCAGTTACTCTTCTCCTGCGGTGACTGGGGTCTTGTTAGGTCCGTGTAGTGGTAATCAAGCGCGAACGGAAGGTCTTCTGTGACACGCCACATTCCGATAAGCTGGAAGCTCTTCATGAGGGAACATTTAATGAAAGCGCATTCGATGCATTGGATCGCAATTGGAATCGCAGCAATCGCCACGTTCCTTGGCTGGATAACAACGGGAACGGGGCAAGCGTCCATAGCCTTCGTTCTTTTCGCAATGGCGTTCATCCTCTGTTTAGCGGCGCTCACCGAGGCGGTCAATCGTTGTGCCATTGCACTCGAAAAAGAAACTAAACGCAGCTAAATGTGCGCCACACTCTATATCGGATCGCGATTGTTATTGAGTTGTTTGAATGTTAAGTCTGGGAGGAGCACGAGGTGTTACAAGAAGCTGAACTCAGCGGCAGCTGATTCAGAGAACAACCTCGGAGGCTCCTCAGAGACGACATGTACTACATCGGACTGGATGTTCACAAGAAGACGATCAGCTACTGCGTGAAGGACGCGGCTGGTTGTGTGCATCAGGGAGGCAGGATCGGATCGACGCGGACCGAGTTGGATGCGTGGATCAGAACCCTTCCACAACCGCGCACGATGGCGATGGAAGCGACGATCTTCAGCGGCTGGATTTATGACCATCTGCGGCCGCACGCCAGTGCAATTAAGGTGGCTCATCCGCTGATGCTGCGGGCCATCGCTGCTGCCAAAAAGAAGAACGACACGATCGATGCCAGCAGGATCGCCGACTGCCTGCGCTGCGATTTCCTGCCCGAGTGCAGGCCCAACAGTTGTGACGCTCCTGAAGTGATAGCGGCGTTCGACACGACGCTTTCCCTGCGATTGCACTTTTGAGCATCGGGAGTAGAGTGATTTACGTGAGGCATCAAATCGCGGCTTGTGTGCTTTTCATCGGGTCAGTAGGAGGTGCTGCTGCAGCACAGCAGCACGAGACGCAACTTTTTGAACTCAACGCATATGAGCCGGTTCCCAGTCCAGACGGGAAGCTGATTGCTTATGTTCTGACAGGCCGCAAAGTTGAGATGTTCGCTGGACTCGGGCGTTCCCATCTTCAATCTGACGTCAGGTTTTGCGACCCGAGCGGCCAAGCGCTGCAAGGCTCCAACATTGAAGGATTTCTGGGCGAATGGCTATCCAACAGCAGCGCCGTTGTCGGCTATCGCGATTGGCGGTTTGCCTTGCTGTCGCCAAGTGGGAGCCGGGAGTCTGATTCGATGCTTCGAGGGCGGGATATGAAGACTATGCTGCCGAGACTACCGGAGCGTGTGGCTTATCTCTCGAAGCTGGGCAAGTTCGTCTGGCTTGAGTACACAGACACGAGCACTGTTCTCCAAACCACGGCTGGTCCAATGGCAGAGTTCGAGGGTATGCCCGTCCGAACCTCGGCAGTGATCGTGCCGTCCCCGGACGAACGATATCTCTCAATGGGAGAAACGGACGCCGGTCACTCGTTGTGGGTCTACGACACCAAAGAGAAGACCTTGGCCAATCTTGGTAGTCTCACCATCCATCCCGATCCGGGGTGGGACTACTTTAAGCCGGGTTGGAACCCATGGTTCGCGGACGGAAAGCATCTCGCCTTCTTCTCCGGCACTTCCCTGTATATCACCTCACCGAACGGTAAAGAGCGCCGCGAGCTCTTGAAAGCCGACCACGGCGGGCTGGCAATTCCGAGCCCCGACGGAACACTAGTCGCATACGCCACGTTCTCACCACGACCACGCAACGGCAGAAAAGATGTCGACTTTTGGGGAGGATCGTCGCTCTGGATTGCACCGAGTGGAGGCGGCGTGCCAAGGCAGGTTACGAACACTTCGGAAGATGAAACCTATGATCTTCGCTGGCTTACGCGAGAGTCCCTCATTTTCGATCGTATCGGTGAAGTAATTTTCAACGGGCACGCGCGGATTTGGACTGTGCCAATCGGGAATCGGTGAAACATGCGCGCCGGCAAGGCAGATGTGTTCCACTCGACACTATGCGGTCAGGTAACCACGACCTGGTAGGAACTTAAATTGACCCACTACCCGAGCCCGGGCTTATTTGTAGTTCAGATGAATCGTAGTCTCGGTAGTAGGACACTCAACCTCAACACTGGCTGTCTTAAAGTCGGGCGGAGTAAGAAAGACCTTCGGATTATTGGCAAATCCAAACCCCTCCTTCGGAATTCCGAAAAAATTCCGGTCCATTTTGTGATTCCCATTCTCATCGTGCAGCACCGTAATGGCATACCGCCCAGCCGGAACATCCAATGTAACCGTGGCCTTATCCCCTGAAAAGGGATGCGGACCATGAAGGAACGCCTTGTCATTTTTCTCCGGCCAGCCATCCGGAGACGTAAAGAGCGAAACCCCAATATCGCCCTTCTGATTCCGAAAGCCGTCCACATGGACCACAAGAGTGCAGGTCGATTGCGCCGAAACGGAAACAGCGCCTGCCACCAGCACCGCCCCCAACACGCAGGTTTTCAAAATCGCCAGCATCGCGCCAGCCGACAACTTTCCGTCACGGCACTAAAGCGTGTCAAGCCCCCAAATTGTGTTTCCGCCGCTAACTCGCTGCAACAACGAAAGTTAAAGTTGGCTGGAATTGGCGTGTTTCCTGGCGCAAATCGCTACAATAGAAATAGGGGCAAAATAAGTCGGAAGCCCTCAGAAGCCAGAGTAACTAGATACGCGTAACCCCATCAAGAATGAGGATTTTAGCAAAAGATAGGGGGAGGGTACCAAGACTCGCAGCCTAGCCTGATCTGGCCCGTAGATCTCGTGCTGTTCGGCCCCGTAACGGCAGGCTCCAATCCCGGTTCCCGCAGACTCGATACGCGTAACCCCATCAAGAATGAGGATTTTAGCAAAAACATAGGGAGGAGGGTGGCAAGGCTCGAAGCGTCGCCTGCACCAGCCCATCTACATCGTGCTGCTCAGCCTCAGCCGCAGGCTCCCAACCTAGTTCCCGCAGCGTAGCCGAAGTAATTGGCCCAATCGAAAGCGCCCGGACACCTTCCGGTACCGAACAGATTCGCGCCTCTTCCAACAGGTGAAAAAAGTTGGTCGCCGTCGAAGAGCTGGTAAACGTCACCGCATCCGGCAGCGGAGTGTTCAGGAAAACCCCGCTCACGAGTGCAATCGATTCCTCCGGAATCGCCGATCGATAAGCGTCCACCACATCCACCGTCGCACCCAACCGCCGAAGTTCATCCGGAATCACATCGCGGGCCACGGCCGCCCGAGTCAGCAGCACCCGCGACCCGGCAACCTTGTCGCGCAGAATATCGACAACCGACTCGGCAACATACTTCGGAGGAATCAGGTCCACCCGAAACCCGGCCTCACGCAAAGCCGCCGCCGTCGCCGAACCAACCGCAACCACCTGCACTCCGGAAACAGAGGAAGGCTCAACCTGAAGCAACGCCAAACGCCCCGCCAGCACCGGGACGGTATTCGCACTGGTCACAATCAGCCACTGGTACTGCGACAAATCCTGCAGCGCAGCATCCAGCGGCTCATACGATTCAGGAGGAACAATCTCAATGGTAGGAAGTTCGATAACACAGGCGCCCAGAGCCTCCAGCTCCGTCCGCAGACGGCTGACCTGACGCCGCGGCCGGGTGACAACAATGATCCGGCCCTTGAGCGGCAGTTCACTCACAGCTGAACGGCTCCAAGAATTTCGCGCGCACCCTGTTCCATCAGCCGCTCTGCCAACCGCAGCCCAAGCTCTTCGGCGTTCTGGCCTGGCTGATGTTCAAGCTCTGCCCGCACCAGCGCCGATCCATCGGGATGCGCCACAACCCCGGTCACGGTATACCCTTCAACCAAGAGCTCACAATAAACACCGATGGGCACGTGGCACCCGCCACCCAGCGCCGCAAGCGCCGAGCGTTCAGCAGTCACGGCAAAGCGGGAGGCAGGATCATCCAGAAACGCGACAGCAGCCTGCATCCGCTCATCCTCGGCACGCGTCTCAATCGCCAGCGCCCCCTGCCCTGGAGCAGGACAAAGCACCAAAGGTGAAAATCGCTCGCGAATCCACTCCGTGCGCTCCAGCCGCTCAAGCCCGGCAGAAGCGAGAACAGCAGCATCCACAACGCCTTCACTCAACTTGCGCAGCCGCGTATCCACATTGCCGCGAAACTCGACAAGTTCCAGATCGCGCCGCTGTGCCCGAAGCTGCGACTGCCTCCGCAGACTACTCGTCCCAATGCGCGAGCCCGAAGGCAAAGCCGCGAACGAGTCGTAGTTCACGGAAACAAACGCATCGCGCGGATCGACACGCGGAGGAATGGCCGCAATAGCAAACGGAGCCGCAAGCTCCGTAGGAAGGTCCTTCAAACTATGTACGGCCAGATCAATCCGTTCAGCAACGAGCGCCTCTTCAATCTCCTTGGTGAACATGCCCTTCGTGCCGACTTTATTGAACGCGATACCCTGCAAGGCATCACCCGTCGTACGAATGACCTCAATTGTGACCTCATGCCCTGCGCCGCGCAGCGCATCGGCAATATGATTTGCCTGCCACAGTGCAAGCTGCGAGCCGCGCGAACCGATACGAATCACGAACGTTCCTTTTCTTTGCCCGCGGCAACAGGCTCTCTCGCATCCGCAGGAACGGTCTTCGACACAGACGGCGGATTCACCTGTTCTTGTGCAGAAGGGAGATGGAAAACAGAGCGCATCACTTCGAGCATCAGAGTGTCCGCCTCAAGCGCCGCTGCTTTGATGGCCTGCATGGGCATGTGCAGGAATTTATTCATCAACCCGCGCGTCAGCGCTTCAACCGCCGCCTGCTGTTCCGGAGTAAGCGATTGCAACCGGGCCTGTACGCGACGCAGTTCTGCCTGTCGCATCTCCTCAGCCGTGTTCTGCAAATCGACGATCATCGGCGCAGCGTTCACAGACTGCGCCCGCCGCTGGAACCGAAGCACCTCCTCGGCAATGATCTTCTCAGCACGCTGCGCTTCCCGCGCCCGGTCATCGAGGTGCGACGCTGCAACCGACTGCAAATCGTCGATGTCGTACAGGAAGACACCGTCCACACGATTGATCTCTGGATCGATGTCACGCGGCACCGCAATATCGATAAGGAACATCGGACGGTTGCGACGCTTCTGCAGAAACTGTTGCCCATGCTCGCGGCGGAAGATATGCTCCTGCGAGCCGGTCGAGGCGATAATGATGTCTGCCTGATCTGCCGTCGCGTACAGGTCTTCAAAGCGAATGGCTTGTCCCTTGAAATTCTGCGCCAGTCGCACGGCCCGCTCGTGCGTGCGGTTGGCAACAAGAATTGAATCCGCGCCCTGCCGCATCAGGTGTCGCGCCGCAAGCTCGCTCATCTTGCCCGCGCCTACCAGCAGAACGCGCTTCCCTTCAAGAGATCCGAAAATCTTCTTGGCAAGATCGACGGCAACGGAGGCAATCGAGACCGACGAACTGCCGATCTGGGTTTCGCTGCGAACTTTCTTCGCAACGGTGAACGTCGACTGCAGCAGTTTCTCCAGGTGTGTTTGCACCGCTCCTACCGAGCGCGCCGCCGTGTATGATTCCTTCACCTGTCCGAGAATCTGCGGCTCACCCACTACCATCGAATCGAGACTGGCCGCCACGCGAAACAGATGCTGCACCGCATCCGTCTCGCGATACTCATAGGTATGCGGGCGCAGCGACGTAGTTTCAATGCCAAGATAGCTTTGCAGAAAACTCAACAGGTCCGGACTGATCGAATCATGACAAGCCAGCATCTCAACGCGATTGCAGGTTGAGAGAATCATCGCCTCGTGCACGCCGGGAAATTCGAGCAGTGCGCGGGTCGCCTCGCTCAGCCGTTCGGGCGAAATAGCCAACTGCTCCCGCAACTCAACAGGAGCCGTCTTGTGGTTCACACCTGTGAGCAAAAGCTTCATTGCGTCGGAAACCTATGCACCGAACTGAATAGATTCGCGGCCAGTACACACAGCATGAGAAGGAAAACCGCGCTTGAGAGATATACAGCTCTCTTGCCGCGCAGCCCAGTGGAACGCCGCACGAACAAAATCACCAGGTACAGCACCCACATGACGAACGAAAGCACAACCTTCGGATCGAGGAAATATGCTGCGCCCATGTGTTCCTGCGCGATCAGCGACCCGATCAGCAGGCCTCCGGTCATGCAGTGAAAGCCAAAGATGAGCGTCGTCTTGGCAATCTGGTCCATGGTGTCGAGCGGCGGCAGCCACTCCAGAAACCCAGGCGACTGCCTGTTCTTAAGCCGCCGCTCCTGCGCCAGATAGAAAAGGCTTGCCAGCAGGCTGAAGATCAGCGCCGCATAAGCCGCCAGCAGAAGCGTTACATGAATTGCAATCCAACCACTTCGCACCTGAGAAGACGAGAATGTATATCGATCCGGACCGATGGCGGGAACCAGAATAATCAGAAAAGCAAGCGGCAGCGCGAACACGCCAAAAGAGATCGTGCGATAACGAAGCCAGATCAGCAGAAACGCGGTGACAATCAACAGCGAAAGCGTGGACTGGACCTGGTGCATGCCAACCGGCATCAACCGATGCGCCGCGGCCAGCATTTCCACGAACGCGACAAAGTGGAAAAACCACCCGCCAATCGTCAACGGAAGGCAAATCCTCTGCCAGCGCGGACGGTCGCCAAAAACCGCAGGCAGCACAGACACGCTGGCCAGCCCATAAAGCACCGCCGCAACCCTTAGCCATAGCAGATACATACAGTCGGAATCTTTACGTAAACCCTAAGTATAACTGCCCAGAGTGGCGCAGGCCGCTATGTTATGGATTCCCGTACCCGCAACTCGATTCACCAATCACCCGTTAGCGCATACCAATCCGCATCCCGATGCGATATGCTGACCTTTTCCCAGTGTCCGAAACTTCTCTCCAATCTGTCGAGACGGCGCAGACGCCGCTCATGCGTCAGTACGCCGCAGCCAAGCAACAACATCCTGATACATTGCTGTTCTTTCGCCTCGGCGATTTCTACGAGCTCTTCTTTGAAGATGCTCACGTCGCCTCGCGCGAACTGCAAATCACCCTCACTGCCCGCGACAAAGAGCGTGCCGTGCCCATGTGCGGCGTGCCCTATCACGCAGCTGAAGCCTACATCTCGCGATTGCTGCGCAAGGGCTATCGCATCGCCATCTGCGAGCAGATGGAGGATCCAAAGCTGACAAAGAAGATCGTTCGGCGTGAGGTCACGCGCGTCCTCACCCCGGGAACAGCGATCGATCCCGCTCTTAGTTCCGAGCAGAATAATTTTCTCGCCGCCGTATCCTTTGGAGAAAACGTTGCGGCCCTCGCTCTGCTTGACCTCTCAACCGGCGACTTCCGTGCCGCAGAGTTTACTGGAGCCCAGGCAGTCGCTCTATGCCTCGACGAGTTACAGAAAGCATCGCCCAGCGAACTGCTCGTTCCCGGCCAGAATCCCCTGCTAACACAGAAAGCAGATCTGCCATTCGCGATCGAACGCATCAAGACAAAGACCCCGATCGAAGACTGGGTGTTCACGAGAGACTACGCTGTGCCTCTGCTTGAGCGTCAATTAGGCACTGCATCGCTCGACGGCTTCGGATTATCGCAGCATCCAACCGCCGCCATAGCTTCCGGAGCCATCCTGCATTATGTGCGAAGCACGCAGCGCGTTGAGCTTGGCCACATCGACAGCATTCGCTTTTACGAACGCGCCGAACATCTCCAACTCGATCAGGTGACCGTCCGTAATCTCGAGCTGCTCGAACCGCTCTTCAGTGAAGCAGGC
Source organism: Alloacidobacterium dinghuense (assembly GCF_014274465.1). Taxonomy (NCBI): domain Bacteria; kingdom Pseudomonadati; phylum Acidobacteriota; class Terriglobia; order Terriglobales; family Acidobacteriaceae; genus Alloacidobacterium; species Alloacidobacterium dinghuense. The sequence goes on from NZ_CP060394.1 coordinate 2,121,226, forward strand.
TCGGCGACAACACTCTTCCACACACTCGATTGCTGCCGGACCCCTATGGGCAAACGCATGCTTCGCGCTTCGATCCTTCGCCCCCTGCTGAACGAACAGACGATCCATGCCCGCTACGAAGCTGTCGAATTCCTGAAGAATGACCTGATCCTGCGCGAAAAAGTCCGACAGATTCTCGAGGGGATTCTCGATCTCGAGCGACTGCTCGCTCGCATCTCCCTCGACAGCGCAGGCCCCCGCGATCTGCTGGCGCTGGCAGCTTCGCTGCAACACTTGCCGCAATTGCAAAACGCCCTGACCGGCATTGACCTCTCGCTTTGGAAGCAGATCACCACCCGGCTCGATACCCTGGAAGACATCTGCGCAAAGATTCACCAGACAATTCAACCGTCGCCGCCTCTCACACTCGCAGAAGGTGGCGTCATCGCGGCAGGCAGAGACGAAGAACTGGACGAACTGCGAACCCTCAGCCAGAGCGGACGCCAGTCCATCGCCAGCATCGAGGAACGCGAACGAGCGCGCACTGGCATTTCGTCGTTAAAGGTCCGCTTCAATTCCGTCTTCGGTTATTACATTGAAATCACAAAGGCGAATCTCGCGAACGTTCCAGGTGACTATGAGCGAAAACAAACGCTGGTAAACGCCGAGCGGTTTACCACTCCCGAGCTGAAAGATTACGAGACAAAGATCCTTACCGCGCAGGAGCGCTCGGTTGAAATCGAAAAGCGAATCTTCGCCGAACTGCGCCGCGAAGTTCTTGACCATGCAAGCCGCATCCGCAAAACCAGCACCGCAGTTGCCGAAGCCGATCTCCTGGCAAATTTCGCGCATCTCGCGGCGCTCCGAAATTATGCGCGGCCGCAGCTTGCGACCGAGATACTCCTCGAACTCGTCAGCGCACGTCATCCTGTCATCGAGTGCCTGATGGAAGAACAGAGCGAGGGCCGATTTATTCCAAACGACCTTTACCTGGATGTCCAGGGTCCCGCCATCTTGCTGCTCACAGGGCCGAACATGGGTGGCAAGTCAACCTATCTGCGGCAGGCTGCTTTGCTGGTCATCATGGCGCAGATGGGCTGCTTCGTTCCCGCTGCCGCAATGCGCTACGGACTTGTCGACCGCATCTATACACGCATTGGGGCCAGCGATAATCTGGCGCGTGGACGCTCTACCTTCATGGTCGAGATGACGGAGACAGCGACCATCCTCAACACCGCGACCGAACGTTCGCTCATTCTGCTCGATGAAATGGGGCGCGGCACCGCGACCTTCGACGGCCTCTCACTCGCATGGGCAACCCTTGAATATCTGCATGCGCACATCGGCGCACGCACGCTTTTCGCGACGCACTACCATGAGCTGACCATCCTTGCCGAGCAACTAGCCCATCTCAAGAACCTCCGTGTAGCTGTCAAAGAGACGCCGCAAGGCATCGTTTTTCTGCATGCCATCGAACTGGGGCCGGCCAGCAAGAGCTATGGCATCGACGTTGCGCGTCTCGCAGGATTGCCCCCTCAAGTGATCCAGCGAGCGCGGCATGTCCTGAAGCAGCACGAGCGATCGGAACGCAACAACGTTGCGGTAGAAACAGCAGCGCCGCTGCAGCTCACCATGTTTACGCCACTCTCGCAACGCATTCTCGATCGATTGCAGGAGACGGACATCAACTCCTTGACACCGTTGCAGGCGCTGAATCTTCTTGAGGAGCTGCAGAGCGAAATCAAATCACCACAGGGTAATGCATGAGCACAACGCTTCGCCGGATGGTTGGACAGCTGACAATTGTGGGCCTCGAAGGACCGGAACTGACGTCCAGCGAGCGTACATGGCTCAAGTTGATTCGACCAAGCGGCATCATTCTCTTCCGCCGAAATATTGACGACGCTGAACAGACCGTCCGGCTTCTGCGTGAAGCCGCCCAGATCACTGGTGCACCAAATTTGCGCTGCGTCGATCTTGAAGGCGGACTCGTCGATCGACTGCGCGATTTAATCGCACCCATGCCATCGCCAGCCGAGGTCTACGCGACGCGCAAACCAGCGCTCTTTAAGAAACACGGCCGTCTTATTGCCCAAGAGGTACGCAGCCTCGGCTTCAACACGGTCTTCGCTCCAGTGCTCGATCTCGCGCTCCCCGCCTCCGCCAGCGTGATGCGCACACGCACTGTATCCGCTGATCCCGCCGAGGTAATCGCATATGGCGCAGCCTTTCTTGATGGACTTGCCGCCGAAGGCATCCTCGGGAGTGGAAAGCATTTCCCCGGCCTCGGCGGCGGCAATCTTGATTCGCACCACGCCATGCCCGTCATTCAACGTTCATGGAAAGAGATGTGGGCCGCAGATATCGCCCCCTTCTACGCTCTCAGCCGCCGCTTGCCCATGATCATGGTGGCCCATGCAGCCTATCCCAACGCATCGAAAAGCATGCTGCCAGCCTCGATTTCCCCATTTTGGATCTCCGATGTGCTTCGAAAGAGACTTCTCTATAGAGGTCTCATCGTATCGGACGATATGGAAATGGGAGGGATACTGACGCAGCGATCCATGGAGGAAGCTGCAGTGGAGGCAATCGCAGCAGGAACAGACGTTATCGAGATTTGCAGAAATCAAGCACTTGTTTTTCAGGCTTATGAAGCATTGCTCTCGGAGGCCGAGCGTTCGCCGTCTTTTCGCCGGCGCGTGCAACAGGCGGCAGGACGAGTCCTCCGCAGCAAGAACAAGTTGCTGGCCGGATCTGTGTCTCGGCCACCGTCGCCCCGCAAGTTGGAGCAACTGCGGCGCCAGGTACAAGAACTGCTGCAGTAGATCTCAGACCGGAAGTTCGCCGCTATCGAGAGAACCGGATTGGTAACGAGTGTTTCGGCCATGTTTGTCACAGTAACGATTGCATTTGTGAACACAAGATTCACTACTGATGAAAAAGTGCTCACTTTGATAGACGGTTATATCGAAAGTAACTTGCATTCTTACTATGATGCATGCATGCTGCACTAAAAGCGGAATGAGGGTAAATGGCCACTATGTATACTGTCATTGACTCATAAGTATCAGATCTCATCTGCGTTGCACTCGCTGTGCGCGTATTTTGCTGTTCGGAAACCCTGATTGGTTCGAGTAGCCCCCAGTCAGGAGCATTCAAAACGCGGGTGAGGCAAATGGCCGCCGCTCGTACTCCCCTGTTGGCAACTACTGCTCCCACTTTCAAATCGAAACAAGCTTCGGCTAACTGTGTCTGTAAACAAATATGGCAACATCAGAGTACATTCGAAAGGCTGAGCAATCTGAAAGGCAACTCAGGCGAGCAGGTTACCAAACGATCAGCCGCCGCCGGGTTGCCGGGCCGGTTCTCGCCTCCAAGCTTCTACGAATGTCCGGCGATGTCATCATCGTTGTTTTGGCCTTTGCTCTGGCTCTTGAAATCAAGCTTCACGTCTTGAACGACACATTCCAAGTCACCCACGCCTCCACGGTCTACCTCTATTTAGGCTTCTTTGCGTGGTTTCTCTGTTGCCTGCTCCTAGTCTCAGAACACTATGATCTTTACAATCCGGTGCTAGGCGCCGGCGGTCTTCGCGAACTCCGTTTAACCGTCCAGGCGACGCTGAATGCCGGATTGCTTCTGTGCGGCGGTCTCTACATGGCGCGATTGGAACTGGCCTCGCGCGCGGTCGTCATACTGCTGATCTGTACAACTACCATTGCCCTCTGCATCTGGCGGGCAAGTATCCGGCTCGCCTATTATCGACATTTCGAAAAAGGTATTGATCTTCGCAACGTCGTCATTCTGGGCACAAATCATCTGAGCCAGGCGCTTGGCAACCACATCGCCAACAATTATCGGCTTGGTTATCAGTTTCTCGGGTATCTTTCAGCGTCCGGCCGTTCGGACGAGTCCGTTGACTCCTTGACGATCCTGGGAAGCATCGATCGGCTGCGCCAGCTTACGCGACAGCATTTCATTGATGAAGTCGTCATCACACATGCGCTTCCAATAGAGCAAGTGATTCTCCTGCTCGAAGAGGCGCGTGAATTGGGCATCGATATTCGAGCCATCTCTGGTCTCTTTGGCGATCTTTCCCGCCACGCCACAATCGAATATCTCGGCGTCTATCCGGTCAGGTCGTTGCATCGCAGCCATTCCAGAACACTGTCACATCTCTTCAAGCGTGCCTTCGACATCATTTTTTCGCTGGCAGTCTTGCTTGCCGTCCTTCCCTTGATGTTTGTCATCGCGGTTCTCATCCGCGTCGACAGCAAAGGACCCGTCTTCTATGTCTCGGAGCGCATTGGCAAGCGCGGACGCGTATTCCCCTGCTTCAAATTCCGCACCATGGTACGCGATGCCGAGAAGAAGAAGCGCGAACTGGCAGCCCTGAACGAGCGCGACGGCATCCTTTTTAAGGTATCGAACGATCCACGCGTAACACGCGTCGGCCGCATTTTGCGCAAGTACAGCCTTGACGAGCTGCCGCAATTCTTCAACGTCTTCCGTGGCGAAATGAGCGTCGTCGGCCCACGCCCGCCGATAGCCAGTGAGGTGGAAAAGTACGCTCTGGAACACTTCCGCCGCCTGGAGGTCATGCCAGGCCTTACCGGCCTTTGGCAAGTTCACGCAAGGCAGGACGCTTCGTTCGCCAAGTACATCGAATTGGACACGGCGTACGTTGAGAACTGGACTTTCTGGCTGGACGTAAAGATTCTTATGCGTACGGCGCAGGTCGTCGTTCGCGGCACGGGAGCCTGATCCAACACAGACGCCGGGCTATTGTGCCACTGGCTGCGCAAGGACCCCATCTTTCAGGAGCATCTGCTTCATACAGCGCAACGCCTGCCGTGTGCGTTCCTCATTTTCAATCAATGAGAATCGCACGTGGCCATCGCCAAATTCTCCGAAGCCGATTCCCGGACTCACGGCAACTTTCGCGTCTTTTAGCAGCTTGGTAGAAAACTCAAGCGAACCCAGGCTCCTGTAAGGCCCCGGAATCGGCGCCCACACGAACATCGTTGCCTTCGGCAGTGGAACCTGCCATCCCAGCTTATTCAATCCCTGCACAAGCACATCGCGGCGCCTGCGATAGTTCTCGCAAATTTCCTGCACGCATTCCTGCGATCCTTCAAGCGCCAGAATCGACGCGACCTGGATCGGCGTAAATGTTCCATAGTCGAAATAGCTCTTGAGACGAGCCAAAGCCGCTACCAGCTTTCTGTTCCCAACCATAAAACCGACTCGCCAGCCCGGCATGTTGTAGCTCTTTGAGAGGGTGAAGAACTCAACCGCAATATCCTTCGCCCCCGGAACCTGCAAGATGGACGGGGCTTTATATCCATCGAAGCAGATGTCGGCATACGCAAGATCATGCACCAGATAGAGATTGTGTTCCTTGCACAGTGCCACCACGCGTTCAAAGAAGGTCAAATCCGCACACTGCGTCGTTGGATTCGCGGGAAAGTTGAGAATAAGCATCTTTGGCCGCGGATACATCAGCGGAATTGCCCGCTCCAGCTCCGCCAGAAATGCTTCCGTGTCATGGATCGCCACGCTGTGAATATTCGCACCGGCGATGACCGGTCCATAAATATGGATCGGGTAACTCGGATTCGGAACGACGACAACGTCGCCCTGATCAAGGGTGGCAAGACACAGATGAGCAATTCCCTCTTTCGATCCAATGGTGACAATCGCCTCTGTGTCAGGGTCCAGCGCGACATCATAGCGCTTTTGATACCAGTTGCAGATCGCCTTTCTCAGCCGCGGAATTCCCCGCGAGAGTGAATACCGGTGCGTCTCCGGCTTGCGCGCAGCTTCAATCATCTTGTCGACGATGTGCTGCGGCGTTTCGCCATCAGGATTGCCCATCCCGAAATCGATAATGTCTTCGCCGCAGCGACGTGCCGCCGACTTAAGCTCCGTGGTGATGTTGAAAACGTAGGCGGGCAGTCTCTTGAGTCTTGAAAATTCTTCCACTCGAATCAGTCCTGTGCGCGTGTGCGATCAAATAACTGATTCCAACTATAGAAGATGCAGGCAGAAATTTCCTAGCAAGCGCTGATGCCTTGAGTTAGCGAACTTGAGTACTCCATATAAGGCCCAGCGATCCCTAGACCCCGCTCAATGCTTCCTGCAATCGATCACTGTAACTGCGGCTCACGCGAAGCGTGGTTCCGTCCTTCAGGCGCAGCAGACAGTCGCGATTCGCCAGCGCCTGCATTTCTGATATCCGATCCAGTCGAACAATCGTGGAGCGATGAATCCGGATGAACGTCGACGCGTCGAGCCTGCGCTCCAGAATGTGCAATGGCTCGCGAAGCAAATGCGTCTTTCCGTTGACGTGCAGCGCGGCATAGTCGCCCTGCGCTTCAATCCACTCCACTTCGTTTGCTGTAATGAAGAAGACCCTCCGGCCGTTACGAATGGCGAACCGCTGCTGGTTTCCTGACGGACGCTTGGCATGCAGATCAGAGAGCAATGACTCCAGCCGCTCCCCCAGCGTGTTGTCCTTCTCCATTTGCAGCAATCGCTGCACCCGGTCGATGGCCTCGGTGAAACGAACATCATCGATTGGCTTCAACAGGTAATCCGCGGCGTGTACATCGAACGCGCGCAGCGCATACTGATCGAATGCAGTGAGAAAAATGACGGCCGGGCGTTCATCCGGGGCCAGTTGCTCCAGCATTTCGAAGCCATCCATCTCCGGCATCTGCACATCGAGAAAAATCAGATGCGGATGATGCTCCGAAATTGCGGCCAAAGCATCTTCGCCGTTGCCGCACTCGCCAACCACTTCAAATTGCGGGTAAGGCCGCAGACGCGAAATGATTCCACGCCGCGCTAAAGGTTCATCATCAATCACGATGGCTCGATATGTCATTGTGCCCTGATCTCCTGTAATCGAGTACCCGCCAGCTCAGCGGGCGCCATATAAGTGTGGAAAGGAATCTTGATCGTTACTTTGCACACATCTCCTGCGGAAAAATCAATTGTGAATTCGTGAGCATCGCCATACAGTTGCTGCAAGCGAGTACGAATATTCGTCAGCCCGATTCCGTACGTGCACGGCTTTCCGTTCAACGGCACCAGCTCATTCCTTACCTGGATCACGAGATCGTCCTTCTCGCGAAAAGCGGTCATGAACAGCTCACCGCCATTGCGTTTCTTTGCAATGCCGTGCCGTACCGCGTTCTCGACCAGCGGCTGCAGCAGCAGGCGAGGAACCCCGGCTTCAAGCAAACTGGAATCCGTCTCCTCGATCACCATCAGCCTTTCCCCTAACCGCGTCTTTTCGATCTCCAGATACAGCCTTGTAATATCAAGTTCGTCGCGCAACGGGCTCTCGTAGGTGCCGTTGTCATCCAATGTGGCTCGCAAAAAGTCAGCTAGTCGCGCAATCATGCGATTGGCTGTCGCCGTATCCCGCTCATACACCAGCGTAGAAATCGAATTCAGCGTATTAAACAGAAAATGCGGATGAATCTGGTATTGCAGTGCTTTCAGCTCGGCCTCATGCACCAGAGATTCCAGATGCAGCAGCCGTGCACGCTCTTCCGCCTGCGCCCCATAGAACTTGATGCCGAAATACAATGCGCTCCACAACGCAAGAACGAACGTCGGACTGAGTGCATTCGCAAAGATGTAATACCACTCGAACTTCTCCCACGATGGCATCAGGTATTTCGCTTCCAGCCACAAAAGCAGCGTTCCGCAAATCAATCCAAGCGAGTAACAGCTAAGCGCCACGACGCGCACTACATGGGACCACGAAGCCTGCTTTCGCCACAAGCGACGGCACACAGTGTGTTGCGGAAAACTGGCTAGAAAACAGACTGCGCAAAAGGCGAGGCGGTACAGCAGCTCGCTTCGAAGCTCCTTTGAAGGAAGGAAGCTCAGCAGCTGTAGAACAAAGTAAACACTCCAGCCTCCGGCCTGGACCTGCCAGAAAGATGGCAGCCGCTGCTCTTCAGAAAGTCTCACACTGCAATATGTTAGCGGGAAATTAATCCCGAAGGCCCGGCAGTATGTCGCAAAATTTACACGACTCACCGTTCAAGCATCAGAAATCGCCCGTAAATGGCATTGCGAAGAACTTCTCCACAGCAATTCCCCCACCCAACTTACAATCGGTGAGAAGTACCGGAGCCCCCGAAGAACCTTATGGAATGGCATAACATAATCGACGCGTCCAGGGCCGACCTCGATGCTCTGGCCGAGCGTTACCATCTTCATCCGCTCCACATTGAAGACTGCCGTCAGCGTCTTGGAAGCGCCAAAATCGAAGAAGGGGAGACCTATCTCTTCACTGTAGTCAAGTGCGTGGAGTTGAGGGCCGACGGCAACATTGACGCTCACGATGTTGACCTGTTCCTCGGCAGAGACTACCTCATCACGGTCCTGGAGCCGGACGACAAAGACACGCGCCAAAACGTCGAACGACTGCGCGCCAACAATGACCATTCCCGCCCTGACCAGCTCTATTACCGCATTGTGGACGCTACGGTCGACAAATACCTTCCCGTGCTCGATCACTTCAACGAAATCATTGACGATCTCGAAGACATTGCCATGGAGGCAGTTACCCCAAAAACGCTTTCTCGAATCTTCGAAATCAAACGTGTGCTCATCGAATTGCGGCGCATCCTCGGGCATACGCGCGACGTATCCGCACATCTTCAGCGCGTCGACTCGCCTTACATCAAGCGCGACATGTGGCCCTTCCTTCGTGATGTGTACGATCACATCGCCCGCAACCTCGACCACGTTGAGATGCTTCGCGATCTGCTCAACGGCTGCCTCGACGTCTATCTGTCCAGTGTCGCGAATCGCACCAATCAGGTTATGAAGGTCCTCACCGTTCTCAGCACCATTGCCCTGCCCGCGCTTGTGGTTTCTGGAATCTATGGAATGAATGTGAAAGGCTTGCCAGGATCAGAAACTCATTACGGCCTGTTAATCGTAATCGGCATGATGGTCGCCTCCACCGTAATCTTGCTCTGGATTCTGCGTAGATTTGATTGGCTCTGATTCAGTCATTCGATCGTCAGAAAACCCTCATATAGAATGAACGAAAACACATAGCCACGCTTCTCATACATGCAGGTCATCCAGGCGACACTTGGCACCTTTCATCATTTTCATTTAGCTCGCGAACTGAAATCGCGTGGCTACTTGAAGCAGATCTACTCCACATATCCTTGGCGGCGATTGCGCCGTGAGGGCCTTCCGCGTGAATCTGTCACCACGTTTCCCTGGCTTCACACATCGCAGATGGTGGCTGGCCGTTATATCTCCATCCCGAAAAGCATCGATCGCCCTCTGGGAGATTGGATCGCAACATCCTTTGACGCATGGGTTTCCCGTCAACTTTCTGCATGCGACGCCTTCGTCTCGCTCTCCGGCTCCGGATCGAAAAGCGGTGAGCGGGCGCAGCAACTTGGCGCAAAGTACGTCTGCGACAGGGGCTCTTCGCACGCGCGCTACCAGCAGCAACTCCTGCATGAAGAATATCGACGCTGGAAGGTACCGTTCGCTCAAGCTTCATCTGTCGATCGCGAGGAGCGCGAATACGAAATCGCCGATGCAATCACGGTTCTCTCCGAATTTGCTCGCCGGTCTTTCATTGAATGCGGCGTGCCCCCGGAAAAAGTCTATAAGATGCTTCTCGGCGTTCAGCTCGAAGTATTTCGCCAGACCGCAGAGCCGCCAATCGACTCGTTTGAGGTGCTTTTCGCCGGCACGGTCAGCTTTCGTAAAGGAATCCCCTACCTGCTTGAGGGTTTCCGCAGACTGAAGCATCCCCGCAAGCGCCTTCGCATCGTTGGATTCGTTCCGCAAGAGATCAGACCATATCTGAAAACGCAGGATCTCACCGACATTGAAATCACCGGTCCACGCTCGCAAGCCGAGCTTGCGCATATGATGAGCCAAAGCCATGCGCTCGTCCTTCCCTCCATTGAAGATGGCTTCGGAATGGTGCTTACGCAAGCCATGGCCTGCGGATGTCCTGTCATCAGTACCACGAACACCGGTGGCCCTGATCTTTACACCAACGGCGAAGAAGGCTTCATCATTCCCATCCGCTCGCCGGAAGCGATTCACGGCGCGCTTCAACAACTCGCCGAAGACAGTTCTTTACGAGCGAAAATGAGTGCCGCATCTCTCGGCAAAGTCCAATCCTTCGGCGGTTGGCATCAATACGGCGAAAACTTCGCCAACTTCCTTAAGCGGCTCTGCGGCTGCGCCTGATTCTTCTGGTAGACGAACCACGATCTGATTCGAGCACTCTGGCGCTGGGGGGTCACTGGTTACGCAAGCGTTGTGCAACTACAATCTGCGCAGGACTGGCACTTTCATGAGGGCATTCGCGCTCACTTTAGTGGACATTCACAAGCGTCGCGAATTGGGGACATGCATGGTCAAAGGTTCAGATCTTCTCGTCGCCGCCCTTGAGAACGAGGGTGTCGATCGCATCTTTGAAGTTCCCGTCGACTATTCGGAAAACAAGCGGGTGCTGGTGATGAGCTGGCGCAGCGGCTGCCCGTGATGCAGGAGGCGTGATCATGTCCCAACCCTATCAAGTCGTTCAGGCTTATGACCGTACGCTGATCAAGGAAATCCCGGCCGATGACGCTGCTGCGCTAGAGGCTAAGGTGGACGCGGCGTTCCGGCTCATAAAGAATCGCGACGGCGCCCTGAAGCCTTACCACCGTAGCGCAATTTTGATTCGCGCCGCTGCGCTGCTGGGAGAGAGGCTGGACACATTTGCACGGCTCATCGCGCAGGAAGGCGGGAAGCCGCTGACGGACGCCAGGATCGAGGCGATCCGTGCAGTTGACGGCTTGCGCAATGCGGCCGAAGAAATCCGGAACTTCGCCGGCCGGGAGATCCCCATGGGGCTCACGCCGGCGAGCGATGGTCGCTGGGCTTTCACCACCAGGGAGCCGATCGGCGTCGTCGCCGCGATCTCGGCTTTCAACCATCCGCTTAACCTGATCGTCCATCAGGTCGCACCGGCCGTCGCTGTCGGGTGTCCAGTGATCGTCAAGCCGGCTGCGCCGACGCCGCTGTCCTGCCTGGAACTGGCCGCTCTGCTCTGCGAGGCGGGCCTCCCAGAGCCGTGGTGCCAGACCCTCGTCACAGAGGACAATGCCCTGTCCGAACGGCTCGCCACCGATCCACGCATCGCTTTCCTGAGCTTCATCGGTTCCGCCCGTGTTGGCTGGTATCTGCGGAGCAAGCTCGCACCAGGGACGCGTTGCGCGCTTGAACACGGAGGCGCGGCGCCGGTGATGGTCGACCGCAGCGCCAGGCTCGACCGGATCATCGAGCCTATCGTCAAGGGCGGCTACTACCATGCTGGCCAGGTTTGCGTCTCGACGCAGCGCATCTTCGTGCATAACGATATCAAGGCCGAATTCGTCGAGCGTCTGGCGTCGCGTGTACGTGCGCTTCGCGTGGGGGACCCGCTCCTGGCCGACACCGAGGTCGGTCCACTCATCCTCCCCCGCGAGGCGACCCGCGTGAGCAATTGGATCGACGAGGCGGTGGCGGCTGGCGCGCAGTTGATCGGCGGACGGCGGCGGTCCGAGACCACGCTTGAGCCCGCGATCCTTGTGGAGCCTGCGGCGGATGCCAAGGTGTCGCAATTGGAGATCTTCGGCCCGGTGACATGCGTCTACGGTTTCGAAAAGCTCGACGATGCCATCGAGATCGCCAACTCCCTGCCCTTCGCCTTTCAAGCCAGCGTCTTCTCAACCGATATCGAGCCGGCTTTGCGGGCCGCGCAGCGGTTGGATGCTTCGGCAGTGATGGTCAACGACCACACCGCGTTCCGCACAGACTGGATGCCGTTCGCCGGGCGCCGCCAATCCGGGTACGGCATCGGCGGCATCCGCCCCACGATGAACGAGATGTCCGAAGAGAAGATGATCGTTTTCAGGCAAGCAGACTGAGCGGAGGTCGCAGACGCAAGCACCAATCCGCGCCCGTCCCGCATCGTTAAATTGGTTTGTCTCGACCCAAGACGATCGCCTTCAGCAGAACCCTATCCGCCCGCGAGCGAAAAGCGTCGCGGCGCGATAAGTGTCAACTCCGATTACCTCGCCTGTGGTATTTATGTAGTCGCGTCTTCACTGACGCGTGAGGCGACCGAAGATGACGACCTTGTTACCTTCGGCAGAAAGAATGAACTGAAACGTAGCCCCCCGCCCCATTGTTGGCGCTTGCCCACAAGCGACCGCTGTATGATTCGACAATGGAGCGGCAGATCGCGAGACTCATGCCGGAGTGATCTTCGCGAATCGCGATCACATCGGTACTTTCCGCTGGTCCGGCCATCCTGCGGTGGGAAGTGGAGTGCCCTGCCTTGCGGTCGATGCCTTCGAGCGCTTGGGGCGTGCCGACCCACAGAATTCCCTGACGATCTTCGTAGATCACGCCAACGAGGGTTTGGGCCGTAACCTCTGGCACAAATCGCCATTTGCCATTCATGTTGATATACTTTTTAAGTTCGCTTTGAAGCTTGCCTTACTATCCATCTCCAATCCGCCCTCGCAAGGCGCATGATAGTAAGCCCGAGTTGAATATAAAGGGCGCGAGTAGTTCAGTGACAGAACGTCAACTTCTTTGAAGCTACTTTCAGCCTTTCCGAGCGAGATCAACATCATTCGCATAAAAATGAGAAAATAAGCTGCTTAAGTCCGTTTTCATCCATGAGCAGACTTGGGCAGATTTGTCAGTTTTGAGCGCTTTTCAGAGCCTTGGATAGTAAATTTGGATAGTAAATTCTTAGTTGAATTCGCTGTGCTAATCGTCATGCTAAGCGCCCGACTTCCCATCTCCGGCCGCATCTCCCCTTGATCATCTGTTGCTGACAGATTGAAATCCGGCCGTTCTTGAAACGGAGGTCGAATGGAAATCCGATCCTTGTGTAGCGATGTGAGGTATGACCGCCACATCGGCTACACTCGCCAATCATCTAGACAGCGCCGCGGATTCCAGTCGGCTGCCGCGAATCCATTGCAGAATCGTTTGATATTGTGGACTTGATTCATTACCGTGCCAGCGTTGGCCGCCATTGTGCGTGGCCAGATAGTTGCCGACATTGCCCGCGCTGTCGGTTGGGCGAGTCGGCTTGATAAGGATCAGGCTCTGCACTGGGTTATTGATGTCGACTACCCGCATCGCATACTTGTAGTTTTCTTCGCTGTCCTGGTCTGAGAAAACGCCAGAGGCATTGGGTGATTCTTTGCGCGGAGACATTCAGGTTGGCATATGCCTTCTTCACCGTGGGCGCCAATTGGGGATTGTTCAGGAAATGCTCGAGTGAAACCTCCACCGCAGCGCGCTGCACATCTGGATTGTAGGAATTCAGCCCCGCCAGAACCTTCTCCTGCAGCTCCGACTCGTTCATCAGTTCGGTAAATGAAGAGGCTGCGTCGAGAACCAGCGCATAGTTTGCGGGTTGAGGATCTTGTTCGAGTAGAGATCGCAGCGCATTCTGAACATCCGCTTGCTGTTCCCAGGCAGAGGTGTCTGGCAGTGCAGCCAGCAAAGGAAGCGCAACGGCCTGGCTGTCAGGATTTTCCGTGTTTGAGAATTTCGACGACCTTGCCTACGAGGCGAGGATCTGGCGCGCCGGAAGCATCGAGATTCAGGATTCCACGCTGGCCATCTTCGCAGACATAGCGAACGGTCTGCCGCACAGCAGTATTTGGGTCCTCAGACAGCTCGAGGGCCGCGAGGGTAAACCGAGCGTCACCGGCTCCGCTTAGCGTGCTACCCGCTTTAAGGACCTGAATCTTCATGGAATCGTCCGCGCCCGTGAGACAAGCGAGAAGCGCGTCTTCCAATTCAGGACCGGAGCTCTTGAAGAAATGAATGAGATCGCTATCGTTGCCTATGCGTGTCTGGAAGAAGTTGTTGTGAGCGTCATACTTGAAATCGACTGCCTCACGATAAGGCGGGTATTCATAGTCTGGACGATGAAGATCGGGTACTCCGGCCACATATTTAGTTAGAACAGTGGGGAGGCCAATGGACACTGTGTCGGACTTGAGTTCCGGGAGAGCATAGTGGCGGATATGGAAGTCCCACAGCGCGTTAAGAATTCCTTCGCGGCCAAGTGGAGTTCCTTCGCGCAGCACTTTGGCCAGCACCTGCGCCTGGTCGCGTGCCACAGCTTCGTAACCATCATTGATGCGGTTCTTATCCTCGTCTTGCGAGCTTGTTCGTACCCATGCAGAAAGATATCCAGTGTTTTCGTCCAGCAGGTTATAGACGCTCTCCTGAAGTGCCTCTTATCGACGGCGGCATGACTATGCGCATGTTTAGTGCATCTCGATTTCTGCTTTCCTCGGCAGCATCCAAATCATCCAGGCAGCAAGCAGCGGAATAAGACCAAAGAGTACAAAGGCCGGTCGAAAAGAGTAGCGGTCTACCAGCCAGCCAGTCTCCAGGCTAAAGATCATCCCTCCAAATTCTGCAAGGTATCTGGTTATCATCTAGGAGAGAGATGACCGAGGCAAAACAAGCTAGCCAACAGTGGATCGAATGACAGCACTTCGCGCGAATCTCAGACATAACTCTCTGATTACTTACTTACGAGTAAGATTTCAGGGAATCGCCTTGTCCAAGGTGTGTCCATCACACAATGCCTTTACCCTCAATTATGTGGATGTAGCGATTGGGAGCAAGTTTGCTCAATTTCTCGGTGTGCGTGCTTGGAGCAGGCCAGTGGATCTCTAACTCGTCGATCACGCTAGCGGCGCCGATACCAAGCACTTCGCGCATATCGTGTGACGAAAGATAGCTGCCACCATTGTTCTTGAGTCGCGATCTCAACCTGCCCCCAGCCTTCCAGATGATGCGCGCTCCAATCGCGTCACGGTTACATGTGACGCCCTCCAGTTTCAATCCGAGCCAGTTGTTGCCCTTGGCGCCGTTGTTCCTGAGGAGCACGGGATGATCGCCGTTAATCCCGATGATCACATCAAGAGCACCATCATTGTCATAATCGCCTACAGCCAAACCGCGCGCCGCGAATTGCTGCTGAAATGCAGGACCGGCGATCTGGCTTACATTGTGCAGCTTGCCATCTTCGCCCTGATGGTAGAGCAGCAGCGGTTCCTTGTATTTCACCTGCATGGAATAGCTATCGATCATGTCGTCAGGGTGTCCGTTGGCGAGGATGAGATCCACGAGGCCATCGTTGTCGTAGTCGAAGTACTTTAATCCCCAGCCGCTCATCAGCCTTGTATCGTTTGCCACGCCCTCTCTTTGAGCTGCGTCGTGAAAGGTTTCATCTTTGTCGTTGATATAGACCGAATAAAACTCATGGTCTACGTTGGCAACGAAGAGGTCCTGCCATCCGTCTGCGTTGAGGTCCGCGGCATCTACGCCCATGCCTGAGCGTGTCCGGCCACTTTCGCTGAAACCAACCCCCGACTGCAAGGCAATCTCATCCCAATTCCAATGACCATTTTTTCCGGGACCGCCGTTCACGAACAGGAAATTCTGCACGGTATCGTTGGCGACGAACAGGTCCATGCGTCCGTCGTTATTGATGTCGGTGGCAACGACACCGAGGCCTTTGCCTAGGGCTTCGGCGATGGCTGTGCCTTTGCTGACTTCAGTGAAGGTGCCATCTCTGTTGTTGTGATAAAGAAAGCTGGCCGTTGGCTTGAACAGTCGAGGAACGCAATAGTAGTTCTTGCCTAACTGGTTGTTGCCGCACTCGAGCTTGCGAACTCCGGTGTAGTCCACGAAGCTGCAGACGAAGAGATCCAATCTGCCGTCATTGTCATAGTCGAACCACACAGCGCTGGTGGTCCATCCCGGAGTGGCGACGCCAGCTTTCTCGGTTACATCCGTAAATGTTCCATCGTGATTGTTTTTGTAGAGGATGCATTTGCCGTAAGAGGTCACAAAGATGTCAGGCCATCCGTCGTTGTCATAGTCACCGACGGCAACGCCCATTCCGAAATACGCCCCGGAGACACCGGCCTTTTCGGTCATGTCCGTAAATGTTCCATCGCGATTGTTTTTGTAGAGTGCGTTGCGAACAGGCTTGGTAGGCTTCCAGAAATCGCTGGGGCCACTGTTCACCAGGAAAATGTCCATCCAACCATCGTTGTCATAGTCGAGGAAGGCGCACCCCGGTCCAAGCGCCTCGGGCAGGAAGCGACTCTCAGACATTGCGTTTTCGTGGACCCAGTGAATGCCAGATATCTCAGGCGGCACTTCGCTGAACAATGGCGGATTGGTTGGGCTTTGCGGCTGTGAGTGGATGTGCAGAACCTTCGCAGCCCCAGCGACCATGCCGAGGCGCAGAAACCCGCGCCTAGAAAACCTCATCGGCATCATCCTATCACCGACCAACTGCGGCCATTTTGGCTCGCTGCGGTATTCATTTGCATAAATTCTTGAGGCTCAATCTAGCCGGGATAGGGTTCATTTGGTTTCACAATCCGGATGCGATGATCAGAGAATTTGTAGTGGCCGCCGGGTAGCTCTATCTTCGTCATATGGCAGGTCACGCACTTGCTCTTTGAAACGGGGCAGGCTTTGGCTCCGACCTTGCCTCCTCCATGACATGCCTGACATCTCGAGTCGTAATCAGCTGGCTGCGCGCTCACCTCTTGATGCGGGTCGTGACATGCGACGCAACTGATCCGGGCATCGTCCGGGTCATAGCATTTGCTTCCGGTGAGGCGATAAGGCTGGAAGCGAATGTTTGAGATGCTAGGTGTCCCCTGCATTGCGATTTCGGCCCAGGTACGGTGACATCGGCCGCAGAAGTTCGACGTTTGTTCTGTCGACATCTTTGATAGCGCGGGGGGAATGACCGCTTCTCCGCTCTTGTGCAACATCGCTGCGAGGTGAGCTTCGGCGTTTTCGTGGCAGTGACTGCATTGCACTCCCGGGACCATCTTATCCAGAGTGAGCTGCGATCCGTGTGCCGCGTTGGTTGCGTGGCATCCGAAACAGGCGAGTTTGTCATCGTGACTCATCAGGCGTCCGGCAGCCTCGTGCACATCGGCCGGAAGTGAGCCGGCGGCCCCTAGTGTCGGGCCGAGACCATTTAGTTCCCGATACCAGCTCATGCGGCTCTCGAATAGCTCGCCATCCTTCTCCAATATGAAGGTCTGACCGATCGCGGAACTCGCGCCGAGAGCCCATCTAATCGGCAGTGTGACTGTCGTCGTGCCGTCTGTGACGGAATAAATGCTTTGATCTCCTTTTCGTTCGATCCGGTAGGAATATTTGCCGTAGGTTGCGGAGAGGAGTGGATGATCGATCAGAACCCGGCTTTGCTCTACTGTATCGAGGGCGCGTGACATGTTTGTGGCTGGTTGTGACAACGCGTCCGTGTGGCACTGCGAGCAGGGGGAGGCGTGCTCACGATCGGTTTGCGCTGTGGCGATGACGGGAGCAATCCATAGCAGAAGCAGAAACGGACGTCTAAAAGTTGTTGCCACGTACCTCAGAACGGAGAAACCTGTGGCTTGTGGCGGTCTAGCAATCACTGTAGCTTGCCACCATTCTGATTAACGCCCGGTTGCTTTGCCTGCACTTCAGCGGTCAGTTTCTGGACAATCTCACGTTCCCTCTTGCTGTCTTCCGGACGCTTCAGGCGGTAATACACGAGAGCTAATGAGACGTGCGCTTCGAGGAACTGCGGCGATTCTTTTACCAAGGCTTCCAGCATCTGTCGCGCCTTCTCCGCGTCGCCGTTTTCAAGAGCGAGCAGCGCCAGTTGATAGCGGATACCGGGATCTCCTGGCCGGGTTTCCTCTGCGCGCACAAAGTATTTCTTGGCTTGCTCGTAGTCCTGCTCTTGCTTAGCCATGGCGCCTAATTGCAGGTTCGCGTCGAAGTTATAAGGGTCCATTTGCAATTCGGCCTTGAACTCTTTCACGGAGAGATCGGAGTCGCCTGTCAGCATCAGGGCTTTGGCATAGAGGACATGGACTTCGGGCAGATTCGGATTCAGAGCAACGGCCTTGGCAAATTCATCACGAGCACCCGCAAAATCGGATGCGCCCATCTTCGCCGTGCCCAACATTAAATGCGCCTCTGCGGAGTCGCCGTTGCGTAGAATGCGGTCGACCAGAACTTGCCCTTCCTCGACTCGTTTCTGCCGAATCAGCGCTGTTCCCAGCAGGTAGGCGATCGCCAAGTCGTCAGGATATTTCTTTTCTTCCGCCTCCAAAACCCGGATGACATCGTTCTCGCGCCCCATCCGCATGTAACAGTCGCCCAAAAGAAGAGCCGCCTGGCGGTTTTCTGGATCCTCGGCACGGAGCTTTTCCAACTCGCTGGCCGCGTCGTCGATCCTACCCATCTTGTAATAGCAGAGAGCCAGATTGAGTCTTGCCTGCTCGAGCCTAGGGGATTGGCTCAGAGCGATTTTGTATTGGGAAATAGCCTCTTCGAAACGGCCTAAGCCAGCCAGTGCCGCACCGAGATTTGAATGGATGGCGGTTGCCTCGGGATAGAGTCGAAGGAACTGCTGATACTCTGCAACCGCACCCTCAAGATCACCGGCCCGCTGCTTCTGCTGCGCGTCCTGCACCAGTTGCTGAGGCGACTGTGCAGACGCAGTAAAAGCAAGGCTGAAAACAAGAGTGAAGGTGAACTTCAACATACCGTCAACAGGTCCCGACTACATGAACGATGAAGTCCACCTTACTCCGTTTCGATGATTTTTGTACCTTCCAATCAAGCTAGAAGTAGAACTTCGCTGCAAACTCCAGAATGCGTTGACCCTGCTTTTGATTTGTAGTGCCGAAGCTTGAATTTGCCTGCGTGAACTGCTGTGTCACTGGATCCTGCTCGTATTGCAGGGTGAGCAGGCTGCCGCTGGGGAACGAGTACAGCGGGTGATTTAGGAAGTTGTACGCCTGCACGCGGAACTGCAGCTTTCTAGCCTCAGACATCTGGAAGTTCTTGAAAACTGCCAGATCCCAATCAAAGTAGCTAGGACCATAAGACACAGGCAGGTTCGCCGGTCCGCTCTGTCCGACGACGGTCGGTGGCGCGAAGCAATTGCCATTGACGAACTGATGCGCACTCCGATGAGCACTTGGATTGCACGTCACGAGCGGGGTTAACAGTGCAGCGTTGGTTCCCAGGATGGATTGATTATTGATCGGAATTCCGGTCGGATTGGTAGAACTGATAGAACCCGGAATGATAGCAGCCGATTGCGGACATGAGATACCGGCAGCCATTTCCGCCGCAGTCGCGACGCAAGTCAACGACATGTTGTAATTCGTGTTGGGGAGGTTAGTGTAGTTGCCGCCGTACGTCAGGTTAGCTCCGCTCTGTAACTGCGTGATTCCCGAGAACTGCCACCCATTCAGGGCCCCGTTTACGAAGGGGTTCACATGGACGCGGTTTCCGAGGTCTATGGAATAGGCTGCGTTAAATAGGTTCCGGCGATCCGACGGCAGGACACCATAGTCGTTTGCGAGGTTGAAAGGATCCGCCGTGGGAAGTGGAATGCCCAATGCCTTCTGCCAGGTGTAGTTCGCCTGGATGACGTAAATCCCGGCGTGGCGCGCCCAACTCACCTGCAGCGCATTGTAGTTGCTGTAGAGGTTATTTGTGGAAAGGTTCAGATCACCATAACCTTGCAACGGTCGGTAAAGGTTCGCATTCGCCTTTCCGGGATTGGTGGCGGAGAGCATCGCGCCCGCTGGCACCAGGTTGATGTTGCTGCCTGCGCCTCCCTGGGTGTTCTGCAGATCTCTACTGCGGTTGCCGACGTAGGCCATCTCCAACAAGCCTTGCCAGGGAGTCTGCTGGTCGATGGTCGCACTCCAGCTATCTGTGTATGGCTGGTTGTCGTCCTTCGAATCTACTGCCGCCGGCGAAGCGGGGGTCGCGGCAAGATTTAAGCAGGAGAGATTCGCTGTAAACAAAGAAGAGCCGGTAGTGGGATTGGTTGGGCATCCGGAGCCGCCCACCCAGTTGCTGGGTGACAGGTTGGCAGACTTGACGCCCGCTGATGCCTCGAGACCACTCGTGAATTGTCCCGAGTGATAGTAGAAGCGGCCCCAACCTCCACGAAGAACGGTCTTCCCAGCTCCGGAGACATCGTACGCAACGCCAAGACGAGGTTGGTAGAAGAGCGCTCGCGTGGGAAATCCTCCCAGCGGGACCGAGGGGGTCTGGGCGTGCCATTCAAAACCGCAAAATGCAGACGCACAGCTGGGATTAAATTGAGACGTATTAAAGATCGAGTATCCGTAACCCTCCCCGTCGATCCACGGCGTGAAGTGGCTAAAGCGAACGCCGAATTCCAGAGTCAGTCGTCGCGTCGCCTTCCAGGAATCCTGCCCAAAGAACTCCCACGTCGTGTAGTGGATATCATTGATCCGATTTTTGTTGTACTCGGTGTAATTCGATAGATTGCCCGTCAAGAAGTCCGCATACTCGTTGCCGTAGCTGAAGGAGTTGCCTACGGAAACCTGCAGGAAGCCATTGGTGAACTGGTTGTCCGGCTGTGAATTCCGAATCCACTCATAGAATCCGCCTACCTTCACCGTATGGTCGCCAAAGACCTTGGTAAGCGTGTCACCTAAACTCGGCATCCACTTGTTCGCGTAGAGGCCCTCGGAAGGCCCGCCGGCCTCAAAACCACCCGGATTGAGGGATAACGCAGCTTCGCTCGGGCCGTAATTGCCGAAGGCCGGAATCTGCGCCACGCCGTTCTGGAACACGCCCTGGTAGGCATAACCGACGTTGGCACGGTTAACCTTGGAAGGGTCCGCAAATACGTTGGGGAAGCCTACAAAAGTGTAAGCAACCACCGTTTCATTCGTCATGGTCGGATTGAAAACATGCGTGATCGTGCCGGAAATCGAGTCCGACTTGTTCTTGCCGTCGACCGGGGTGGGGTACGGCACCTGGTCAGTATTGCGCCACCAGAGACCGACCGGGAACTGCTGAAGTTCTCTCTGATAGTTGTAGCGCACGAACACCTTCGTGTTGTCGCTTATGCTCCAATCTCCGCGAATGGTCCACTGCCGGTTGTTCTGATCGAAGATCTCAGACTGGGTGTAGTTATAACCGCCAGTAGAGTTCGGATCCACGTTGGCAGCCGGAAACTGTTTCGCAAGAGCCAGCATATTCGGATCGATGCACTTGCCATTGGGAGTGCCGTTGCACATCGGGATGGTCGTCCCGCCGAAGGCTGCGAGCGCCGCGGCATTGAGTTGTCCAGGAGGTTTGCCAGATGCCGTAATGTTCCCTTCTTTTGCGACTTCCTCCGGCGAGAAATCGCCGCCAAGCTCTCCAGGCGTGGCCACCGTAGCTCTCAGCAATCCTGTATCTAGCGTCTGGTGGAAGTACTCGAACCCAGTAAAGAAGAACAGCCTCTTGCGATCCTTGTTGAAGCTGGTGCCGGGGATAATGATCGGGCCGCCGATACTGCCGCCCGGATAGTAGTAGGAATTCGCCGGTTGCTTGACGTCGCTGAAGTTATTCAACCAGTCGTTCGCATTAAGCGCATGGTTTCGCGCCGAGAAAAACGCATTGCCATGGAACTGTGCACCGCCAGCTTTGGTCACTGACGTGATGAGGATCGGGCCCTTCTGTTCTTCCGCGCTGAAGTTCGACGTCAGTACCTTGAACTCCTGTATGAAATCGGAGTTCGGATTCACCGGCGTATCGCAATTACAACCCGGATCGGAGACGTGCGCGCCGTCCGCTGTGATGTCAAGCGAGTTTGTAGGCAGACCGTTGTATGAGTACGCGGCATTTAATGGGCTTTGGCTTCCCGAGTCGCCGTTGGCATTAATTCCAATCGTCTGGCCGTTGTAATTGGATTTGTTTTGTGTGCCGTTTTGAATGCCGAAGCCGGGAATGATCTTGATGTATTCAGCCGCGTTGCTGCCGACCTGCGTGAAGTTCTGAAGCTCCTGTGTTTCAAGCGAGAAGGATTTCTCTCCGGAGTCCGTTACAGCAAGCGCGACGTTCTGTGCATTTACCTGGACGGTTTCAGCTGTCGAGCCGATCTGAAGTTTAATGCTGATGTTGCGCTCATCGCCGCCGCCGAGGCTGATGTTGTTGGCTTGGTACTGACGATAGCCTTGAACATCCACTGTTAAGTCGTAGGTGCCTACTGCCACCGCGGCGAAGGTATAGTAACCGTCCCCGTTGGTCACGGTATCTCGGATTGAGCCGGATACGGCGTCTCGGAGGGTAATCTTTGCGTTAGGAATCACGCCGCCAGATGGATCCGTCACAAGGCCTGTAAGCGTTGCGAAAACCCCCTGCGCATATGCTAGAGACCCGCCGATGAGCAGCGAGCCAAGGAAGACTGCGGACCAGACCCATCTCTGTATCGTCACAGATACCTCCCTCCAAAAAGAACTACATTTGTCGTACAAAAACGTTTTACAAGAATCAGCGTCGATATCTGACGCTTGGCAAATCGGTTTTGTCAAGCCAAATGTGTAGGGAATTGTCAAATCTAATATCTAGAATCATCTCCAACCTAAGGTGGACTACACCAAACGGGCAGGAGCAGTCGGGCTCCGGACGCCCGTTGCCGCCTGAGATACGCGCGACACTAGAACATCCACAGACTGTCTGCGAAGCGCAGGAAACAAACGTTGCCGTGGCCACGTTCGCTCTTGATTCCCTTAAACGTTTTACTTCAGAAGATTCCGCACATATACTGGCTCGGTTCAAAAGCCAGCACCTCGCACAAGGAGGAGGCCGAAATGCAGGCTCGCTCTCGTTTCTTCGTTTTATTGGTCCTAATAGCGGCATCCCTAAGCCTGAACGCAGCGCAGCCGCCGGCTTACGACCAGTTCCGCGTCGCAGTTTACATTCCCGTTGGGGTCGTGCAGCACATGAAGGACCCGGCGTACCTGCAAAAATCCTGGGATGACCTCACCAGCCAGGTACGCGTCGACAAGGTCTATATCGAAAGTTACCGCAGCGGAGTCGTCGCTGAAGAGGCACTACTCAACACTGTGAAAGCCTTCTTCGTGGTTCACAACGTTCAAGTCGCGGGAGGCATCGCCTACGTCGGTTCAGGAGACAGCGCAGGCTTCGATTCGCCTGATGTGGCCTACGATGGCACATTCATTTCCATGTGCTACACCGATCCAAAGCAGCGCGAGCTGATCAAGCACGTCGCCGAAATCACCGCACGCCAGTTCGACGAGATCATCCTCGATGATTTCTTCTTCAACAACACCAAGCGTGACTCTGACATTGCAGCCAAGGGTAACGAGTCATGGACCGACTTTCGTCTCAAGCTGATGGACGATGTTTCACGCGGACTTGTCCTAGGTCCAGCGCGCGCCGTCAATCCACGCGTTAAGGTCATCATCAAGTTCCCCAACTGGTATGAGCATTTCCCGGCTAACGGCTACGACCTCGAAAAGGAGCCGAGGATCTACGACGGCATCTATACCGGTACTGAGACTCGCGACCCCGTCCTCAATGATCAGCACCTCCAGCAATACGAGAGCTACGAGATCGTGCGTTACCTCGACAACATCGCCCCAGGCCGCAACGGCGGCGGATGGGTCGACACCTACGGCACCTTCTACATCGACCGTTACGCCGAGCAGCTTTGGGACACCATGCTGGCTAAAACTCCGCAGATCTTGCTCTTCCAATACAGTGACCTACTGCGTAGTGCCCAGATCGGTGATCGCAACGCATGGAGCAATATGGCCACCAGTTTCACCGAGTCAGGCCTCGAAAAATGGTACGCCTACTCGGGCTCGTGGGAATTGCACAATCAGCCCCATCCGTTCATGGCTACCGAAAGTCACTGATAGGGGCATCGACCGGCTCTGCGAATATGTAGCGGCGGTCCGCGACGCGATTGGTTATGACATGCCTCTGTCCATGGACCATCTTGGCCATATTGGAGTCAAGTCTGCTATCAGGCCTGGCAAAGCATACGAAAATTTCAATCTGGAGTGGATGGAGGATGTGATTCCGTGGTATTACACCGATCTATTGAAGCAGATCACGGATGCCAGCCCGACCCCGACGCTCCCTGGCGAAGACATTTACGAGTTCACTGATTTTGAGACGCTTTGCATGGAGCACGCCGTCGACAAAATTCATCCTGATCTTGAAACGTCAGGCGGAATTCTTCGCACCCACAAAGTCGGCGACATGGCGTTTCGTTACGGCGTTCCCATGGCTATGCATTTTGCAGGCACCCCGGTAGGTTGCATGGCAAATGTCCATTGCGCCGCGGCAACTCGCAATTTCCTCGCGCTCGAAAACCATTCACTCGATGTTCCATTCTGGCAAAATCTGGTAACAGGAATCGACAAGCCTATCATCAACAAAGGCTTCATCAAGGTTCCCGATGGGCCCGGACTCGGCATTACGCTGAACGACGATGAGATGAAGCGCCATCTCAAGCCGGGCACTGGATATTTTGAGCCGACGCCGATGTGGGATGAAAAGCAATCGTGGGACGACGCGATATTCAGTTGACCCTGACCAATCCTAACAACCGAAGTTTTTCGACGCTGAAGGAGAATTCATGAAGCGCGTTCGATTGTTCTGCCATCTGCGCCCTCGCAGCCCTGCCCGCTTTCTCCCAAGTGAAGATAACGAAGGAACAGATGTTGTTCTACACGTCGGATTGGAAGGGTGAACGGTTTCCCGACGGACGCCCTAAAGTCCCGGATGATTTGCTGAAGCGCGCAGTCGACGTTTCAATCGAAGTCAACAGTTGAGATCGCACCACTGTTGGCGATTCTTCGCCATAGTCCAGTTCCACTCACCTAAGTGGTGCTTACGTTCTCATTCAGCGCCAAGTTAAGATGTGTCCGCTTAAGGAGCATGCGTTGGTCATTCCTTACTGGAAGCGACGCTACCGCCGGCCCAGCAGATTCTTCCTCCACTCCGCCGCTTTTGCGGGTTTGCCCCAAGCCAGATAGAGCTCGATAAGGCGCATGCGTGCCAACTTGATTTGATACAAATCCGGAACGGCGATCCTCTCTTTTCGCACTACCATTCCCTCATTGCCTTCGAGCAACAACGGTTCCGCTTCAGCGTAGTTCTTCTGTCCAGTTAAGCTTGCACCCAGCAAGCTCTCGGAGCGAAATCGTTGCCAGTTATCCGGCTGCTGGTTTT
Organism: Alloacidobacterium dinghuense; assembly: GCF_014274465.1. Lineage (NCBI taxonomy): Bacteria > Pseudomonadati > Acidobacteriota > Terriglobia > Terriglobales > Acidobacteriaceae > Alloacidobacterium > Alloacidobacterium dinghuense. Next base: position 2,146,345 of record NZ_CP060394.1, read on the forward strand.
CATAGAACTCCATAGACTCGCGCGCGAGCGGCGCGACTTTTGCGAACTCGCCCTGTGATTCGTAGGCCAGCGCCAGATCAGCCGCTGAACTCATGGTATCTGTGTCCTCCGAGCCCAGTGCGTGCCGCCGTCCTGCCAGGGCCTGTGCGGCATAGGTTTCCGCTTGGGAGTACTTACCCTCACGTTGGTACATGGACCCGGCGGCCGAAATGGTACCAAGAAAGTCGGGATGCTCGGGCCCAAGCACGCGGTGTTCCACCTCCAGATCCTGGCTGTAGAGTGCCTCTGCCTCCTTGTACTTGCCCTGTGCTGCGTAGGCGCCAGCCAAATCGCTTATAGAGGCCAATGTGTCAGGGTGTTCGGGGCCCAAAACTCGACGCTGGATCTGAATCGCCTCGGTATAAAGCCCTTCGGCCTGCTGGTATTTGCCCTCTGCGAAGTAGACGTTGGCCAAATTGTTCATCGACATCAGCGTGTCGGAATTCTCCGGACCAAAGATGCGCCGCGTGATCTCCAGGCTCGTGCTTTGGAGGGTCTCGGCCGCCGCATACTTACCCTCAGAGTCATATACGTTGGCCAGATTCCCCATGGACATGAGTGTTTCAGGGTGCTCCGGGCCCAGAACGCGGCGTCGGATCTCAAGCGTTCGGCCCTCAAGTGCTTCGGCCTGTGAGTACTTCCCTTGCGCGTAATAGACGCTTGCCAGATTGTCCATGGACGCCAGCGTTTGAGGATGGTCGGAACCCAGAACTCGCCGCCTGATCTCCAACGTCTGGTTCTCCAGTTCCATGGCCTGCGGGTATTTACCCTGCTCAAAGTAGACGATTGCGATGTCGTGCATGGACTCCAGGGTATCGGGGTGTTCCGGACCCAGCAGCCGGTGTTGGATGGAGAGCACCTCGCTGTAAAGTGCCTCTGCCTCCGGGTATTTGCTCTGTCGCCAGTAGACATCTGCCAGCGCGTCGAGGGAAGAGAGCGTGTCGCGATGCCCGGTACCTAACACGCGGCGCTGCACCTCGATGGTCTGACGGAGAAGCATCTCCGCCTCGGGATACTTCCCTTGGAGAAAGGCTGAGTAGCCAATACGGTTCAGGGTCTTGAGCGTTTCCGGATCTTTTGACCCCAGTACACGGCGCTGCAAGTCAAGAGCGCGCTCGAATTGTGTGCGTGCCTCCGGGTATAGCCCAAGATCCATGTATGTCTGACCGATGGTGTCCCGAATGGCAGCCTCTATCTCCGGCTGTTTGAGGAATCTGCCTGAGATTCGGGCGGCCGCCCGGTCTAGAGCCGTTCGCACTTTTAGATCCGGATCAGGTTTGGTGTTGGGCTGCGCCTGGTTGGCTGCGCTCGCCTGGGCGAGAAGATCGCTTTGCAAGAAATCGCTGATTGCCCGGGACGTAGCCGTTTCTCTGTTTGCTCGCGCCGCCTCTCGCATGCTGACGATGATTCCTGCGAGTAACACGACGAAGACAGCCGTGATTCCCAATACGAGCGCTTTGTGCCGCCGCGCAAACTTTTGCAACTGATAGATCGTGCTAGCCGGGCGGGCCATAATCGGCTCGTCATGTAAATAGTGCCTTATATCTGCAGCCAACTCGGCGGCCGATGAGTAGCGCCGTGTCTTGTCTTTCTCAAGCGCTTTTCCGACGATAGTCTCGACATCCCCGCGGTATGCACCGCTGATCGTACTTAGCGGAGTGGGCTCCTCCTCTTGAATTGTTCGCGCGGCCTCAGGCAGGCTAGGGCTGATCTTGTATGGCAGCCTACGCGCCAGCAGTTGATACAGTACGACACCGAGCGAATAAACGTCGCTTCGAGTGTCTAGTTCCAGAGGATCGGCCATGACCTGTTCGGGACTCATGTAGGCGAGTGTTCCGACGATCTGTCCCACATCGGTCTGGTGCGTCATTCGTGCGTCGCTATCAGTCACTCGCGCCACACCGAAATCGAGGATCTTGGGATGGCCCGTTTCATCCACGAGGATATTGCCAGGTTTGAGGTCGCGATGGATGATGCCGCGTTGATGGGCGTGGTGAACGGCCTCGCAGACGCGGGACATGAGCTCCAGCCGTTGCTTAGTTGTCAGTTGATGCGCATCGGCATACTCGATCAGGCGTTGACCGCAGACGAGTTCCATGGCGAAATACGGTTGTGGTCCGAATCCGTTGTCAGCAGTGCCTGCTTCATAGATCTGTGCAATTCCGGGATGTTGCAGCCGTCCTAGTGCGAGTAATTCATGCTCAAAGCGCCGAACTAACTTTGGATCGCTTAGACCGGACCTGATGACTTTGAGGGCTACTGTGCGCCGCGGGTACTCCTGTTCGGCCTCATACACAAGACCCATGCCGCCTTCGCCGAGGAGACGGAGAATCCGATAGGGACCAATCTTGGAATGCAATGGTGAAGTCATTGCAGTTGCTGCAGGCGCGATGCCGGAATCAGCTGTCGCTGCTGAACTCGGCGCTTGCGAATCTATATCCGATTGTCCAGCGATATGATCCAAGAGCCTGGCCATTCGGGGACGGGCGGTGGGATTCGACAAACTTGCGTCTGCGCAGGCAAGCAGCGATTCGAGCTCCTTGAGCAGAATCACATCGTCGCCACAGGTCTGCTGAAGCCAGGCCGCGCGCTCGGCAGGATCAAGTTCGGACGCTCTCTCGTAGAGCGATTCAATTACCGCCCAGCGGTGAGGCTCCATGTTCACCCTCGTAACTCATCTCACGAACGAGCCAGGCCTTGGCCAGGCTCCAGTCGCGGTTCACGCTTTGGGTAGAGATGTGAAGGGCTGCTGCGATCTCATCGGCTGTAAGACCGCCGAAGTAGCGCATCTCGACGACCCGGGCCCTGCGCGTATCAAACTCGGCCAAGCGTTCGAGAGCCTCATGTAGCCGAATCACCATGGGATCCGGCTCCGAGGAAAGAAACAAGGCATCGTTCAATGTTGTTCGACGTGCGAGTCCTTCACGTTTGGCGCAGTCTCGCGCTCGAGCGTAATCAACAAGAATGCGGCGCATTACTCGTGCGCCCATTGCAAGGAAGTGGGCCCGATCCTGCCACCCAATTTGCTTTATGTCTACGAGCCGAAGGTAAGCCTCGTGTACAAGGGCTGTGGCTTGAATGGTGTGATAAGGGCGCTCCCGGCTTAAGCATCGCCGCGCTATATCGCGCAACTCCGGATATGCCAGTTTGATAATTATGGCCAGCGCCGCCTCGTCGCCACCGCTCCAGGCATGAAGAAGCTCAGTGACTTCAGAGGAATGCGGTTGAACCACAGACTGGCTTTCCATCTCAAAGTTGCCATCTAGTGCAGGCAAAATTTCAGATGACATTGAACTTCTTCGACAACACACAGCAATTAGACCCCAGTGCTTAGTGCGTTCCATTCAACGTTCGTTACTGATTACCCCAAAAAAGACTTTCGGGGAATTGGTAATTGCGCGCACAGTTCTCGCCTTTATGAGCGGGGCAAAGTACGGAACAACACCGTTACATCCACCGCCCGAGATGAGAGGAGAAGAATTGTGACCCAAAAACTTTTCGTGAGGAAATATCGAGAATCAATCGTAACAATGTGCTTGTTGCTCCTGATGGCAACAATAACCATGGCTCAATCAACCAGCAGTGCAGATTCGTCAGTAACTGTGCCGCAACTGGTAAAGTTCAGCGGCGCCTTGAAAGATCATCTTGGCAATGCAAGGACTGGCAAGATCGGCATCACCTTTGCTCTCTACAAGGAACAATACGATGGCGCGCCGCTCTGGCTGGAGCCGCAGGTCGCAGATGCCGATAGTGAAGGCAACTACTCTGTGTTACTTGGTTCGACCAAGCCCGAGGGCTTGCCTATGGACTTGTTCACCACCAACGAACCGCGATGGCTCGGAGTGCAGATCGAAGGGCAAGCCGAACAACCGCGGATACTCTTTGTGAGCGTGCCCTACGCGTTGAGAGCGTCGGATGCCGCGACCATAGGCGGATTGCCGCCTTCTGCATTTTTGCGTGCGCCTGTGCAGGGCACGAATCGTGAGAACAGTTCGTCCATCTCGCCGGCTAGGGCAACTACGCCGAGTACGACAGCTACATCAGGTACCGCAGCCACGCCGTCAATCTCCGGATCAGGTAAAACCGACTTTCTGCCGATCTGGACCAGCCCGTCAACGCTGGGCGATTCGACAGTTTTCGAAATCGGGGGGAAAGTTGGCATTGGAACTACCGCACCAGCTTTCCAGCTTCAGGTCAATGCACCCAATCAGTTAGGAGAGCAGGTACAGGGGCCATTCGCTGGTGTAGGTGCCGGTCTCCAACTCCAGACCACTGGAGCAGGCGGCAAAGGGTGGGAGCTGCTAGCCACCGGCAACAGTTCGGCTCAAGGCCCAAGCAAGCTGAACATTCGCGACCTGTCCACAGCGGCAGATGTCTTTACCATCGCCCCCGGCGGACTCGTCGGTATCAACAACACAAAACCCCAGACGGCTTTGCAAGTCACAGACAACAACGTCCCTTGCTGCGCGGTGGGCACCGTGCTTGCGGCAGACGCCTTCAAAGTAGGCACGGCAGTGTTCGGAGACGTGACTGGAACCAGTGGCTTGGCGAGGGGCGTCTTTGGCCAGATTTTCAGTCCAGTAAACGATTCTGCTGCCGTGGTTGGTGAAGCCCAGGGAACTTCAGGGCAGACTTCCGGGGTTGCTGGATTCAACCAGAGCAGCAGCAGATTCGCCGCCGGTATAGTAGCTGGAGAGGAGGCAAGCAGCGGCGCCACTCTGGGCGTGAGCGCATCCACCAGCAGTTCAAAAGGAACTGGGGTTCTTGGTGTGAGTGTAGGAATGAGCAATACCGGAAACAACCTAGCCGGGTGCTGTGCGGTGGGCGTGTGGGGAGACACGCGGTCGAACGTGTTCGGAGACGCAGCTCTGATCGGGACAGCGGACGAAGCGCGCGCCATCTACCTGCAAAACAACAGCACAATCGTGCCCACAGCGTTTATGTTTCAGGGAGCGGCAAATCAACTCACTTTGCAAGCCGGCGGCAACGGCGGCTATTGCACCATTGACAGCAACGGGCACGAAAACTGCCAACATGGATTTTCGGAGACGGCCGCAGTAGCCGGTGGGCAGCGCCTCGTCTCACTCTATGCCATGGAGTCGCCGCAGCATTGGTTCGAGGACTTCGGAGCGGGACGGCTCGAAAACGGCACAGCTTCTGTAGCCCTTGATCCGACCTTTGCTGAGACCGTGAATGGAGCCGCGGACTATCATGTCTTCCTTACTCCAGAGGGAGACTGCCGGGGCCTCTACATAAGCCGCAAGACTGCCTCCGGTTTCGAAGTGCGGGAACTGGGTGGAGGCGGATCGACTGTAGCCTTCGACTACCGTATCGTGGCCCTCCGTCGCGGCTCTGAGAGCGTGCGTATGGAGGATGTAACCGAGCGCATGAACAATATGAATACATCGATGCCTGCGCTGGTTTCCGGACCCCGCTTCAAACTTCCGAGCGCACCACCGGCGCCCGTCGTGCCCATCCAGGCCAACGATCCGGGAGCCACGCGGTTAAGGGCGGAACGGTAGCAACTTACGGCCCGACCTCTGTCGCTGAATTCGACGCCGGAGGTCGGTCCGAGAGTTGGTGGAGTTGAACATGGCTCTTGTTACTCGGAGACACTTCGTTCGGCAAACTGCACTTGCCGCCGCACTCTACGGGTGCCAGGCTTGTGCGATTGGTGAAGCGCGACAGCTTTTCGGCGCGCAGGAACAGAGTGGACCTCCGCTCGATGCGGCGATGATCCGCAAGCTGGCAGCTGAAATTGTTGGCCAGGTAATCACACCGGACGGGCCCGAGTACGAAGCGGCACGCCTAATCTTCAACCTGGCATTCGATCGGCGGCCGGCGGTGATCGTTCGTTGCGCTGCACCTTCCGACCTCGCCCGCACCCTGGACTTTTCCCAAACTAAGAATTTGACGGTGGCGGTGCACGGCGGAGGCCATAGCCGGCTCGGGTATGGGATGTGCGATGGAGGTGTGGTGATCGACCTCTCCGGAATGAAACGAGTGGAAGTCGACGCGGACAAACGCGTGGCCCGCGCCGAGGCAGGCGCGCTCGTGCGCGATCTGGACGAAGCGACGCAGCGCTTTGGGCGTGCGACAACCTCAGGCGGCTGTCCGACGGTAGGTATTGCCGGCCTGACGCTCGGCGGCGGAGAAGGTCGCTTGATGGACAAGTATGGTCTCGCCTGTGACAACCTGCTGTCGGCGCAAGTGGTGACCGTGGACGGGAGATCAATCGAGGCCAGCCAGAAGTCCAATCCAGATCTCTTTTGGGCGATTCGCGGGGGAGGCGGCAACTTCGGTGTGGTGACGGCGCTGGAGTACCAACTGCATCCCGTAGGCGAGGTTGTGTCGGGAACGCTGATGTACCCTGCGGGGCGCATTCCAGACCTTCTGCAGGCTTTCGTTAGGTTTCTTGCGGAGGCCCCTGATGAAATGGATGCGTTTGCTCAGTTGTTGCCGTCCGAACGCGGGCCAAGATTCAAAATCGATGTCTGCTATTGCGGTGATCCACGAATGGGGACTAACGTGCTCAGGCCGCTGCGTGCACTCAAACCGCAGGATGACAGCGTCAAGGTTATGTACTATCTGGAAGCTCAGGCGGCCGGTGGCTTTCTTCAAGCGCCGGTTGCGCACTTCCAAACGAATTTGATTCTTCGGGAACTTAGCGGGTCCGCCATTGCGGCGATCACGACTGCAATCAATGATGCTCCGGCGAGGTGCAAGGTAATCATTGTGCCTTTGCGCGGGGCCGTTACCCGCATCAATTTGAGCGATACGGCGTATGCTCTGCGGCAGCCTGGCTATGAGCTAGACATGGCGGGTGTCTGGAGCAATCCCTTAGAGAAGACGGAAGTCGTGCGATGGGTCAACTCCGCGCGTGACACGTTGCTGCCCTTTGCGCATGGAGTGTATGTCAACCAGCTGGGCGATACGAGTGACCAACTTGTCCGCTCGGCCTACGGGCTGAACTATGCTCGCCTCATGGAACTCAAGAAAAAGTATGACCCCAACAATGTGCTGCGCCTCAATCAGAACATCAAGCCAGCTTAGATCGAGGCGGAAACACTTCGCTAAGGTTCTTGGCCAGACAGCAGATCTTGCAGTAGCAAGCGTAAGAAACCGGAACACACCAAGAATTGGCATAGGCCTCGTCAACGGTTTGCTTCTTCTGCTCGTAGCGGCTGCAATCGTGCGCTCCGCTATCGCGACCCGGCTTGATGGGTTCACCGTCGACGAGGCTTATCACATCGCCGCCGGTGTTTACTATGGGCGGCTCGGTGATTTTCGGATCAACCCGGAGCATCCTCCTCTGGTCAAGCTGTGGGTGGGAAGCTGCATCTCCCCCACCGGTTTTAGAGCGAGCGCCCTGCGGCTCTTTTCTGATAAGCAGGACGAGCGCACGTTTGCCGAAGAAGACGTCTACCTCCACAACGACCCGGACACAGTGCAGAAGCGTGCACGGATCGCGATGTTCGCCTTGAACGGATTGCTGCTGATGGCGCTGGGCTTTGCCGTTCGGAGAGCCTTTGGTTCCGGCGTCGCTGTCGGAACGATCGCATTTCTCGCGATCGAACCGACTGTGGCCACGCACCTACCCCGTGGTGATGACAGGCCTTCCGTTTTCTCTCCTGTGTGCCTCTGCCGTGTTGCTCACCATCCCTGCATTCCGGAATTGGAAATGGACGAATCTTGCAGCTTGCTCCGTGGCTCTCGGACTTGCGCTGGCAGCAAGACATTCGGCTCCGATATTCCTGATTTTTGTGTTCCTCATCGGCTGCGTCAGAGCGTTTCGTCCGTCCCCGGCCGGCGCGCAGACCCCGCGGAGGCTCTCGCGATTCGCAATGGTGATGGCGGTTGTAGTGGGCGCGCTCGCCGTGCTGTGGGCAACTTACAGGTTCCGCTATGTGGAAAGCCCGGCACCAGGCGAGGTGTTCAATCGCCCGCTGGCCGACAAGATCTCCGATGTGCGTTCGCCTGTCTATCGCGCAGTGCTCCAGGGGATGCGTTTGACCCACATCGTTCCCCGCGCCTACATTTGGGGCCTTGCTGATACGGTCCGCTCGGGCTTGGAAGGTCGCATCATTCCCATCACGGCGTTTGGCCGCGCGTACATCGATAGGGGTCCGAAATGCTACTTCCCAGCAATGATCGCTGTGAAGTTGCCAATCGGACTGAGCGTCCTCATCCTGATTGGTTTTCTCGCGTTTGCCACGCGGCGTGCTCCTCCCGACGCTGCCATCACCGTGCTTGCCGCCGCAGCCTTCTTCATGCTGGTACTAATCGCGGGTTCCACTTACGCTGGCATCCGCCATGCGCTACCCGTTGTCGTCCTCCTCGCGATTGTAGGAGGGGTGGGAGTACTTCAATGAATTTGTGGGCGGCGCGGGCCGTGCGTACCTGTACTTCAGCGATGAGGGCGTCGATCTTGGTCAGCGTGTCAAGGAACTTGCCGCCTATTATCACCAGGCCGTCGAACCATCCGGCGAAGTCCCCTTCATCTTTTATGGACCGATTAGCGAAGTCGAAGAAAGAGCGCGCGGCATTGACTGGCTAGGACGAGACGCGGACCGCGACCAATCCATGCTCGAATCCGCTACATTTTCCGGCACTCTGATCGTAGACGCGCGCTTTCTCGGGAAGCATCCGTTCTGGGACTATGTCGCGCCGCGAAGCGCGACTCCGGCTGCTCGATTTGGGAATCTGATGGTTTTTCGCGGAACCTGTGCCTGCGGCCCCGTTCTGGCGGGAAGCCTCTATCAAGAATCCATCACGAAAATTTTCGCCGAGAAGCCCAACTTGGCAGCTGCTCAGCGATTGTTGCAGGAATCGTTGGCCTCGACCCCAGTGCCTTCTTCGTGCACATCGAACTCGCCAACGTTTACTTGACGCAGGGTCAGCGTGACCATGCTCTGCATGGCCTATTCTGAAGCCCCTAAGGTACGCGCCCACCGATCCCGCGCTTCGCCAGCCCATCCGGGTGCAAATTCAAAAAATCTCCTCAGGGCCTGCTGATCGCATCGATCCACTGCGATCCATTCCTGGAGTGACTTCCTCACAGCCCCGATCAAATCGGCGAACCGCCGCCTCGTTTCGGACTTAACTGGACGCTGCCGAGCAGGCGTAGACGATAAGGGAGAAGATCGTTTCCGAATGCGTCTTGCGCTGTAAACAAGTCATGAGTCTAGGCACAGTCGCGGCTCAAGTGTTGCCAAATCTCTAGTGCCGCATCGACAAATTGAGAGCTAGGTGTTTAGTCCCGGCAATTGATGGATGGGATCGAGAGTAAATCGATCCGGTTCATTCTGCCAGCATTTGCAGATGAATTCGTAGGCGGTGAGGCCGCCGAGAGTCTTGAGGCGTTTGGCGAAGTTGTAGGCAGCGACGAAGTCGCTGAGGTGAATGCGCAGCTGGTGATGGCTGTCGTAGTGGTAGCGCTGAACCGTGGCTTCTTTGATGGTGCGGTTCATACGCTCGACCTGGCCGTTAGTCCAGGGATGGTTCGGTTTGGTCAGCCGGTGGTCGATGCCATGCCGAAGACAGAGCCGGTCAAAAGGATGGCCGCGAAAGCGGGCCGTTGGCCCCTTGCGATTCTTCGGCAGATCGGCGAACTGGATGCCGTTGTCGGTGTGGATGAGATAAGGAACAGCCGCGACCAGAGCTTCGAGGAATTTCGCCGCAGCCTGCATGTCAGCTCGTTCGACCAACTCCACGAAAGCAAACTTCGAGGTGCGGTCGATGGCCACTAAGAGATAGAGCTTGCCCTCCGCAGTACGCACTTCCGCCAGATCGATGTGGAAGTAGCCGATCGGATAGCGTTGGAACTTCTTCCTTCCCGGCTTGCTGCCTTCCACTTCCGGCAGCCGGCTGATGCCATGCCGTTCCAGACAACGATGCAGGGAGGAACGGGTCAGATGAGGAATCGTCGCCTGCAAGGCATAGAGACAATCATCGAGTGGTAGCAGAGTATGCCTGCGGAAGGCAACAACGACAGCTTCTTCCTGCACCGTCAGAACCGTGGAGCGGGGATGCTTGGGCCCGGTACGAAGATCAGACACCGAGCAGCGCTTCCTCCACTTCGCAACGGTCTTGGGGTTGATCCCATGACGACGCGCCAATGTTCTCAGGCTCTCTTGACTATGCTGTATCGCTCGACGGACCGCCTCTGTCGTGGTGGCGCCTCGGTGTAGAACCTGGCCCATAGTGCCTCCTTCCACTCTCTGGATAAGAATGCACCATCAAATGCCGAGACTAAACACCTAGTCACTTGGATGATAAGTCCGCTTCTTGCATACTTAGGAATCTGGATAGCCGGTTTTTCGCGTACTTGGGATGGCTGAGGACATATGACCGATCTAGCAGCTCAACGAGTGGTATGGCCTGTCTGTTGGATGCAAGCGGGCAGCCCGCCCTAGTTCGGACTCAGACGCTACACGGCCCTTGGCAAGAAACGCCCTTTCTTTCGAATACGGGAAATCACTCCTTCTTGTTGCCGTAATGCTCACCGAAAAAATCACCTGGATTCCAGACGGGCCTCTCGTTCTGCTGCGCGACTACGTATCCAAGCAGAAAGTTGAAGCGTGCGAATTTCGCCCCAGACTCAAAATCGAATGGCTGACTCATGTCGTCCGTGGGCTTGTGATATATGGTCTTGAACCACGTCATTTGGATTTCGTCCGGCTTGACCTTCGGGTTGCTCGATTTTATGCCCGAGTGCGGGAAGACCGACGGTATTCCCTGCCTCACAAAGGAATATTGATCACTACGAATGAAAAGTACCTGTTCTGGGTGCGGATCAGGGCTCACGTCAATGTTCAACCGGGCTGCGGCTTCGTGCACGGCTGCGCTGAGAGTCGAGTGCTCACCACCCCGCGCAATCACGTCCTCGATAGGCCAGAGCAAGGCAGCGCCGTCCATATTAATGTCGGCTACTAGACTGCTGTTGGTCACAGTCGGGTTATGCTCAAAATAGTCTGAGCCGAGGAGCCCTTCCTCTTCGCCAGTAACGGACAGAAAGAGTATTGAGCGACGCGGTCGCGGCTTCATCTGGCTGTACGCCCGCGCAATCTCCAACAGGCATGCTGACCCGGAAGCATTGTCCAATGCTCCGTTGTAGATCTTGTCTCCGTTCACTGGCTCACCAATCCCGAGGTGATCCAGATGCGCGGTGAAGACTACATACTGGTCGCGCAATTTGGGGTCACTCCCTTGGAGGCGAGCCGCAACGTTGGGGCTACGGATGTCTTCGAGCTTGGATACTAGCCTGATCTTCGCGGTGACTGGCAAAGCAAGTGATAATGGTTTTCCTTCTTTTGACGCCGTATAGATCTCTTCGATGGATCTTCCGCTACCTTCGAACACTCCTGCTGTGGCCTCCATGCTCAGAATCGCCGTCGCACGCAGCTCCGGGAAAGAATCGTTCGGTTGCCCTTGTGCATCGAGCCAGTGCATGTCCGGAAATGCGAGATCATTCACTCGATCCTTGAAGGGATAGAGCTGCTCGAGGACAGGACTATCCAGCGAGATCGCTCCTACGGCACCGTGGGCAACTGCATTTGCTGCCTTTGTCACACGCGAGCTGTAATGGGCGCGCATTGTGGATTCGAATTGTGGCGGTGCTCCGTATATGGAAGCCACAACTTTTCCTCTTACATCCACGCCGGCATAGTCGTCATAGCCCTGCTCAGGTGCTGTTACGCCGAACCCAACATAAACCACTGGAGCTTCGACAGAAGTGTCTGTCCGGCCTGGATCGCCGTAGCTGAGAAAATCCTGCCGGAAAATTAGCGCTTGGGTTTTTCCTCTTTGCACAATGCTCAAGGTTGTATGGTCTTCGTCCGGCCGTGTCGAACGCAGGGGCACGTTCTGAAAGTAGGTTCCGTTCTCGCCTGCCGGTTCCAGGCCCATCGCTTCGAATTCCGCTGCCATGAAGTTTGCTGCAATCTCATGTCCCCGTGTTCCCGTTTGGCGTCCCTCAAGCAAGTCATCCGCGAGAAACCTCATATCCGCGCGTATGGCTTCCGGTCGAATGGTCGTCGAGACCTCGTCCGCGGCGTCCCCGCCCGCGCGAACCGGGTGCATTGCCCACACCAATGAGAGCGCGACCAGCGCACTCATCCAAATTGCAGAGCGGCTCTCGGGGTGATACGTCTTCGTAGCGTCCTCCTTGGAAAACGCCAAACAGAGGAGAGCATTATCAGAAATGCTGGTAGCTGCGCAGCTTAACATCTGCGGGCGGCCTGATGCCACCCTTGAGATTGCCAAGTTACCAAGCAAATCAGCGGCAGGAGATTGAGTCGATCCGGTGAAGCGACTTTTGAATAGAGGATTGCGATCACCACCGTATAGTTACAAGTTGGTAAACAAGAGATAACACGCTTCTACTGCAACACACTCTGGCGTAAAGATTCTGCCTTGATCCGGGTGACGGTAAGAGATGGCCAGGTGAAAGCCTTCCCTGTGGACTTTGTTGCGGCCGGAACTTACGGCGCATGGAGTGGTGTAACGCCGAATGGCTCCTTTTTGCTTTTGCGTGATCGCGGCAGTCGCGACATTTACTCTCTGGAAATGGACCTACCTTAGATTGCCCAAAGCCAACTCGCGTGCTCTGATCATTGTCTTCATCGAGAGCAGCTCGATCGATCTAGAACTGTGGCGGCGAATTCTATTGATTGGCTATTTGTACGGCATCAGCAGCGAACGCAAGGTTGTTGAGGAACTGCGCAAGAATCTCGTCTGCCGATGGTTCACCGGCCTTGATTTCGATGAGGAAGTTCACACCACTCCACGTTTTCGAATCGCCATGGAGGCTTCACGAATTGAAAGTGCTCGCAGTCGTTCGAGGAAATTGTGGCTCGATGCCTGGCAGTTGAACTGGTGTGCGGGGGCAAGCTGTCAGTAGATGGAACCTTCGTCGAGGCGAACGTTTCGAAGGAGAGCGGCATCCTGCGAGGCAGTTGGACGAAGCGGAAGGCCAATCGAACTGTGCCGAGTATCTGGACGAACTTGAAACGCAGAGGAACCGGCACACAGCCAAGACAAGGTGTTGACCACCGATCCGAACCCCACATATGCAACCCAAGGTGGCACGCCGGCACGCATCGGGTACTACAACAACAGCACCTGGTTGATTACCACAATTCCCAGTTGACACAAATTCTGTTCGGTGACACCATCTTCTTGCCTCTCTGAAGAGCCATACCCCGTGCTCGGAACCGCAACACCCTAGAGGCGGTGAAACCCTGTAACCAAAATTCGACACAGGGTCAGCAATAAACCTACTCTCTCCCACATTGTCTCGGATCAAGCGTTTTGTCCGGCCTGTCGGCGACGTATCTGTCCTGCTGGTATACCTTCGTCGACTTACTCACTGATGTTGTAATCAGGCCTCGGGACTGGCGCAGTCAAAAAAGACTCGTGTCCAGATCTCAAGATCAGCGGAGAGACATATGTTGCGGTCAGGCTATTTCACCCGGAAACTTTACGCATCGATTGTTGCCCTGACGGCGATCTTCGTTCTTCCTCTAGTCATCCCGAGCAAATCGAAAGCGCAATCGACCTCAGAATGGGCGCTTCGAGTTATATAGCACCATAAATGCTTTAGACGACATCAAAACGTTGCTGCCGCATTGCACAATCCGGTGAGTTCAGCGCGCCCTTCGTGTAGTACTTCTGAGAGGATCATTTCACCCATATGATTTAAGGCAAACCTATCTTTCGGCCAAAAGGCTAACATGCGTGTTAGAGAATCGGATCCGAGATGTCTTCTTCATCGCAGGTCGGCTGCGCATGCGCAAGATCTTTTCAGCGCGATGCCAATGGGAGAATCACCGACTTTGTCGATCGTCGGGAAAATTGGGATCTCGTTTGGAAGAAGACAACCTGATCATCCAAGTCACGTCGCATGCATCGAGGGCAGAGCTGGTTGGCTCTGCCCTCTTTTCTCCCGCTATGCTCCAGCGGCCCCACCCTGCTGGCTTCATGCGAGAACAACGCAGATACGGTTCGAGGTTTTACGAATCAATTCCTGCGCCTTGCCTCGTCGGCGTCTTCTGCCAGATCGTTTATGTATTTGAAGAACGCCGGCGACTGGCCGATAAACAGCCCGTCATCAACAAATGCCTTCACTGTTGCCGCTGCCGCACCCCTTGTCGCTGTCGGACGGATGATGGAAACCGGCGGAAATTTTCTGTTTAGAAAACTAGTCGGCTCGGGCATGATGAGATTCGCCTGCAGATCTTCATTGCCTGCGAACTTGCTGATATCCGGAAAGTCCACGGTATCGCCGCTTACCGGATCCTTCACGCCCTTCAATGGCGGACAATTCCCGGCCTTGTCGTGCCACGTCTGGAAGTGCATGATCTCCGTTCCCCCAATGCTCAGCAGAATACGAAGAACTTCCGAATGACTGACTCTTTGCGCCAGCTGAGCGTAGAGGCTTGTTCCCCCCTGCTTAACTGCGCTGGTCGAATCGATCTGCGCCTGTCGGGAGAGGAGCTGGACCGTGTGGTTACTGACCTCGCAGCTCGACTATGCTAGCTCGCCATGGTTCGTCGAGCCGAATGGTCAGTCCGATCTTCATCAGATCTGCGCCGGTCACATATCCGACGCTGTGGCCGTCACGTGTGACTTCATAGCTGCGCTTTGCGTCCAAACCGCGAAGACGAAATACCTGTTCGCCGAGATCATCCTGCAACCTGTAGGCGGCCACAACGCTCATCTTTCCATCATCGTTCACATATTGGAGCGCCATCCAACCCGTGGGGCGTATCAGCTTGGGCTGAGGGGTCAGGTGATACACATCGGCTCCTGCAATGATCTCTCTAACATTTTTGTACAAAGCGATATTCGAATGGGCATCCTCTTGCAAGGCGGGAGACCATTGGAAGACACGACTTGAAAACCCAAACTGACCGTTCATCGGTACGCGAAACAGGAAACTCCACCAACCTTCCGGCTTCGATACATCGACCGCACCCTGATCTGTATCGCCAACCATCCAGTGGTTGCAAACTTCGGGAGAAAATTGGAGGCTGCACCCGTACCCCAGCGCCAACGAAGCGATCGGATCTACATTGTCGGAAAGCCAGTTGGTGTGCACGTGAGCCAGAATCCCTGTGTCAAACCGCAAACCTCCGCTTGCGCAATTCTCGATAGTGAGATCAGGATGCTTCACGCGGATTTCATCCAACCAGCGGTAGTAGTGGATGATGTGTTGATAGAGAACTCCGCCAAGCCCTTCATCTCCATGTGGATCGAAGCGGTCACCGATATCGATGTTGTAGTCGATTTTTATCCAGCTCAATCCATACTGCTGAACCAAACGATCCACTGTCGCCGTAGCCCATGCACGTACCTCCGCATTGCTGAAATCGAGCTGACAGCGGTCCGAGAATATCAGGGGTTTGCCGTTGTACGAGAGACACCAACCCGAGTGCTCGTGGAATAACCTCGACTGAATACCCGCGTTCTCGATCTCCACCCAGAGACCGAATTTCATTCCATTATTGCGAACGTAATTCGCCAGCTCCTCAAGGCCATGAGGAAATGCCTTTGGATCTGCCTGATAATCGCCCAGTTCTTCGCTCCAGTCCACCTGGTTGTACCATCCCGCGTCCTGCACAAACACCTCTGCTCCGAGCGCCGCGGCCTGGTCGGCCAGTCTCTTCGTATCCTCGATTGTTATCTTTCCCTGGTATGGATACCAGGAGTTGAACTGAACCAGCAGGGGGTGATTGACTTGAGTGTGTGGAAAGACGAACTGTCGCTGATACCGGTGCATTTCATTGGCAGCGTCATCCATGTCGCCACTGGAAACAGTGAAGGCGATTCTTGGCACGACAAACTCTGTTCCGGAGCTGATCTGATAGGCTCCGCCGAAATCGAAGTGAACGGCCATCATCACATCAACGCCTCGCTCACGTAGCGCTCCAGGCCAGGAGTTTGGCTCTCGCGATACGCTCATATCCCAGTTGCCAGACCATGCCAACTCGGCAAGGTATTCGGTTTGCGTATCTTCATTGCGGAGAGAAAGCCAAGGAGCAAAGCCGTTCGTCGAACGACCCTTTACAGAGTGAATCGTGAAGCTACCGGCCTCCACTTTGCGTTCGGCCAACTGGCGCTCCTCTCCCCAACCGCCATAGAGATAGCGAAGCGTATATTCACCACCTGGGAGCGTTAAACTGAGCGACGGCGTACTCGCCAGCGAAAGCGGCTTCTGTCCGCGGTTAACGAAAGTCATATCACGGGTAAAGACGCCGGTATCACCCCATGCTTTGTATTTGAGAATTACTTCCAAGGGCAACAGGCGATGGTGTAACTTCACGGTCAGTACTCCGATGTCATGCTGCTCTGTAGTCGCTTCGGTACTCACGATTTCGAATGCATCCGCACTGAGCGGCTCGTTCTCCGCCAGACCTGACAGATCAAAATAGATCGGCTTACCGCCAGGGTGGCTGCTTTTGAATGTCTCTAATTTATTCAATGGGGCAAAGGCATACAGAGACAGAATTCTATCGCGCGTCGACAAAGAATATTCATTTGCACCCGATCGAAGAGTCCAGATTTGTTTCAACGAGTCATGGCTTACCTCGCCGGCCCACGACGTTATTGACAATAAACAAAGCAGCCACAGCGGCATTAATCGAAGCATTGGGCACGCTCCGAGGATAACGTTTTCCTAAGCTGGAGGCAGTATATCTGCATTGGGACGGCGGAGGAACCTATTTGTGCCGCAGCGCACGCTCAATTTTTCAGGGGTTTCTCCTAAATTCCAATAGGCGCTCAACTCGACGGATGCTTGACTATGGCGGGAAATGCTGCGTAGGCTCCGTAATCGTACACGTACAGGGAACTTTGATCTGTCGCTTCAAACATCATGTCAGGGAAAGAGGGAGGTGAAATGAGCTACAGTGTTATCGGCAACAACGAACTTCGACAATATGAAACAGATGGATTTCTCCTCATACGAGGAATGTTGAATGCGCAACAGATTGATTTGCTCGGGCGAGCTGCGCGTGAGGATCGCGCACTCGATGAGCATGCTTACGGCCGAGCGGATGGCGAAGGTGGAACTGTGCGCCTCTCTTTATGGAACCATCCAACCGACACGATTTATGGCATGGTAGCCCGAAGTGAATCGATCGTCTCATGCGCAGAAAAATTGCTAGGCGGTGAGGTATATCACTACCACTCGAAGATGATCATGAAGGATGCCAAGGTTGGCGGAGCCTGGACCTGGCATCAGGACTACGGATACTGGTACCAGAATGGTGTTCTGTTTCCGCTTCTAACCAGCGCGTTTATTGCGATTGATAAAGCGACTCAAGAGAACGGGTGCCTGCAGGTCATCCGAGGTTCACACAATCTCGGGCGCATTGATCACGTGCTCAGTGGAGACCAGGCTGGAGCAGATCCGGCAAGAGTAGAGAAAATCCTGGAGAGATTGGAGCTCGTCTATGTCGAGATGGATCCAGGCGACACACTATTCTTCCATGCAAATTTGTTGCACCGTTCCGATCAGAATCGCTCTGATCATCCTCGCTGGTCGATGATCTGCTGTTATAACGCAGCGCGAAACGATCCTTATAAGGAATCGCA
Organism: Alloacidobacterium dinghuense; assembly: GCF_014274465.1. NCBI lineage: Bacteria > Pseudomonadati > Acidobacteriota > Terriglobia > Terriglobales > Acidobacteriaceae > Alloacidobacterium > Alloacidobacterium dinghuense. Next base: position 2,163,982 of record NZ_CP060394.1, read on the forward strand.
TCATCCGCGGTACACTCCTCTGAAAAAGGTCCCTGACGAGTTGATCCTTCAGGCGGGCCTAAAGAGGTTCACGGATTCTCAGGGAGACGCAGATTGGTTGAAGCCCGAAGACGATAAAAGCGCCGTGACCTTACAAAAATAATGGCTGACTCCAATTCGCCACGCCTACGCTGCTACTTTAACTGGCTGGCCTTGAATGGATTGCCACCGTTTTCAGGCGCCCCTTTGGAGGCGATTCGGGCGGCTGGATATGACGGTGTGCAATTTGTTGAGCCGCTATCCCGGCAACTGGTAGAGCAGGCGCGAAGCCTGGGTCTAGGTGTTGCGGAAGTGGTCGCGTAAATGAACCCCTGGACGCCGAAGTCCTTGCCAGAGAGGCCCAAGCGGCCGGACTCGAGTGCCTCACCCTCCACGTCGGTTGGGGTCTGGAAGATGATGATGCAGCGGGCAGCTTGATCGCTGCAGTGCTCAGCGCATCCATCCGGTATCAGATCCCTCTTTATCCCGAAACCCACCGCGCGACTATATTTCAGGACATGTGGCGCACGGTGGCTTTCATTCGACGTTTCCCCACTCTTGAATTCAATTGTGATTTCTCGCATTGGTATACCGGCCTCGAGATGGTCTATGGGGGTTTTGAAAAGAAGGTCGAGTTCATTCGACCAATCATCGAACGAGGTCGTTTCATCCACGGACGAATTGGAAATCCTGGATCAATGCAAGTTCCAGTCGGCGACGCCTCAAGCGGGCGACCCTATATTGAACATTTTCGGACACTCTGGACGGAGGTTTTCGTCAGCTTTCTACAGAACAAAACGAACCATCGCAGCCCAAACCAATCCTCCATCTGCTTTGCTACGGAGTTGCTGGCCGCCGATATTTTCTACGCTCGAACTTTCTCGGGACATGAGGAATCCGACCGATGGGAAGAATCCAAACTTTTGGTTGGCATTGCACGCGAGTGCTTCTCCAATGCCGAAACGATCGTTGCGGAATCCAGGTGAAGAAATGATAGTAACTGGCAACGAAACTCCCGACATCTCTTCTCATACCGCTCAAGTAAATAGAGCTTACTTGTGGGCGATTTCAGTCATCGCGGCTTTCGGCGGTCTGCTATTCGGTTACGACTGGGTTGTCATTGGTGGAGCAAAACCTTTCTACGAGCGCTATTTTCAGCTCAGCTCGCCTGCACAACAAGGCTGGGCGATGAGTTGTGCCCTGGTCGGTTGCTTACTAGGAGCTGTCATTTCCGGCTTTCTGAGCGATCGATTCGGCCGTAAGCGCATACTCATTCTGGTTGCTGTCGTCTTCGGATTGACCTCGCTCGGTACTGCGGGTTCTAACACGTTCGAAGAGTTTGTCCTCTGGCGCATGGCTGGTGGCCTGGCGATTGGGCTGGCATCAAGTCTGTCGCCGATGTATATTGCTGAGATTGCGCCTGCCGATGTGCGCGGCCGACTCGTTTCTCTGAACCAGCTAACGATTGTTTTCGGCATCTTGCTTGCGCAGGTGGTTAACTGGGTCATCGCGAAACCGGTTCCACTTCATGCGGCGAATCTCGAAATCTTGCAATCCTGGAATGGACAGCATGGCTGGAGATGGATGTTTGGCGTCACCGCCATTCCAGCGACTCTGTTTTTCTTGGGAATACTGCTTGTACCCGAAAGTCCACGATGGCTGATAGCATCTGGCAACGCTGCCAGGGCGCGCAAAATTCTTGAGCGTATCGGAGGGGCGGTCTACAGCCTTGAGATTAGCGGTGAGATCGCGGCGAGCCAATCTCCGCGGCTTGAGCGGATGCGAATATCGGAGTTCTTCGAGCCCGAGATCCGACGTCCATTACTTATCGGTGCTGCCCTTGCCATATTGCAACAGTGGTGCGGCATCAATGTCATCCTGAACTATGCTCAGGAGGTGTTTGCAGCTGCAGGGTATACGCTCTCGAGCCTATTTCTAAACATCGTTATTACGGGTCTTGTCATGTTCCTGTTTACCGTTGTGGCGATCGCAACGGTTGACCGTCAGGGAAGACGCCCTCTGATGTTGGGGGGATGCGGAGGTCTGGCATTGATCTATCTCTGCCTGGGATATGCGTATTACAGCCACAGCCATGGCATTTGGGTGCTTCTTCTTGTCGTATCCGCCATAGCCTGTTATTCGACGACGCTTGCCCCAGTCACCTGGGTACTTCTCTCGGAACTCTTTCCGAATCGAGTTCGCGGCGTTGCCATGTCTATTGCGGTAACTTGCCTGTGGACTGCCTGCTTCCTTCTTACCTATACGTTTCCCCTGTTGAACCGAAATCTCGGCGCCGCCAAGGTATTCTGGATTTACGCGAATATATGTGTCGCGGGCCTTTTTCTAGTTGTCAAATGGGTTCCGGAAACAAGGGCCAAGACTCTCGAGCAAATCGAAGACTCTTGGCAGAACTAGTAATCCTCGCTCACCATAGATTCCAAATAGGAGCTTAAGGGTTCTTTCTAGAGCGGCAAAGAGACTTTCATCACTGTGCTCCAAGATAGACTTCCCACAACAATAATATCGCTCATGTAGGCCTCAAACTCTGAGGGCAGTCCTTCATCCTCAAGGAATAGACTCTTGAATCCGGGCTCAACAGCGGAGTGTCTGGCTAACGATTTGTCGCGCGGGCGATGGAACAGGCTTTGAGCTACACTTGTTGCGCGGCACGGAAAACGTTCTCTGGAGAATACAGATGAAGACATCGTTTCGAAGTTGCGTACTCGGCTCAGTGTTTCTTGCGGCCTTCGCGCTCAATGCGCAGAGTAGCTCCCCGATACTGGCGTCATCGCCTCCTCTGGGATGGAACAGCTGGGATTCCTATGGATTGACGATCACGGAAGATCAATTCCGGGCAAACGTACAGTGGTTCAACCAGCACCTGAAGCAGTATGGATGGCAGTATGTGGTGATCGACGAGGGCTGGTACCTGCAGCATCCGGAGAATGCATCTACGAAAGGCGCGGGTCAGGGATACACCATGGATAGCAATGGCCGCTATCTTCCAGCGCCCAATCGTTTTCCTTCCAGCGCGAATGGGGAGGGGTTGAAAACAGTTGCCGACTACGTGCATTCACTGGGGCTGAAGTTCGGGATTCATATCATTCGCGGCATCCCGAAGAAAGCAGTCGAAAAAAACCTTCCGATTGCCGGGTCGCAGTTCCATGCGGCCGATGCTGCCGATACTTCCGACCTGTGCAGTTGGAATCCTGACAATTATGGGTTGAAGCCCAATGCTGCGGGGCAAGCCTATTACAATTCGCTCGCTAAACTCTATGCAGGTTGGGGGCTGGATTTCATTAAAGTGGACTGCATCTCGCAACCCTACAATGCCAATGAGATTCACATGATGAGCGCTGCGCTCAAAGAAAGCGGAAGGCCCATCGTTTTCAGCTTATCGCCCGGGCCTACGCCTATTACACAGGCGGGCGATGTGCGCAAATATGCACAGCTATGGCGTATCTCAGACGATTTCTGGGATGTTTGGAAGAAACCTGAGAGCGATACGCAAGATTTCCCCCAATCTTTAACGCGCCAGTTTGGAAAGCTGGCCCAGTGGTCTCCGCACGTGGAAACCGGCCACTGGCCGGACGCCGACATGCTGCCGCTCGGCTATTTAGGGCCAATACCGGGATGGGGTGAGCCGCGCCACTCTCGTTTTAGCACGGATGAAGCGCGCACACTGATTACTCTGTGGTCGATTGCGCGCTCACCGCTCATTCTGGGCGCGAACCTGACGCAGATGGACGAACTCACCGAATCGCTGCTCACGAATACCGAGGTAATTGTGGTCGATCAGCATTCGTCGGAAAACAAACCGACGATCCAGACGGAGACTGCGGTAGTCTGGACGGCAAAAGGCGCAGCGGGAAAGCGTTACGTAGCATTGTTCAACATTGGCGAGAGCCAGCAGACGTTATCGTACGGATGGAAACAGTTGGGACTCAGCGGGTCAAGCTATAAGGTGCGTGACCTTTGGCAGAAAAAGGACCTGGGCTCGGCTGCGACACTGCAGGTGGTATTGGCTCCGCATGCTTCGGCGCTGTATGCGGTCGACTGAAGTTTTTCATTCGTTACCTATTTCTTCAAGCAGTACTCGGAGTGCGGGAGCTATTGCGAGGAAGCTAAGACCGCCAGCACCTGTTGCTATGAAGCAAGAATGCACGCCATGTATGTCCTGGGGAAAATGAGAGTCCAGCCGTCCGCTTCCCGCTCTGGCCGTATTCCAAGGTCTGCGGGATACAGAATGCGCAGATCGCCAGGCAGCTTCGGCACATGCACCCGTTCTTCGCCGTTCAGTCTCCAGATAGCAACAAACGTGCGCTCCGATGAACGCATTCCGAGTGCGATGGGTGATCGGTCGTCGGTAATGTCTGTGAAGCCCAACGGATAAAACGGCGATGAGTTAGGTATGTGTGGGCGAATATTTTCTTTGTAGATATGGATGCCTGTCTTCACCTGAGCCATGCTGTCGTCCGATAGCCTTGCTAACTCACCGCTCTGATGGATGCGACAGAGCATTGCATTCACCATATTGAAACTGGCGGCATCGGGACCGTCGGCCGCCTTCGGGTAGGACCAGGTTGCAAGTTGCTCGGGGACCACGCCAGCCGTGGCGCCCACGACGATGGCCGGATATTTCCGGTAGTCCTCTTGATCGCTGGAAGATTGCAATTGCAAATGCGAAAGCATTGCATATTCCATGCGGCCCCCACCGCTGCCGCAGTTCTCGATCACAAGGTCATGGTGGCGATTCAAGATGCCATCGTGCCACGACAACAGCGCGCGATTGCTTTCAAGCAATCCTTGACCAAAGCTATCTGCGAGCAACTCGGTGCCCTCAAGCCCATCGACGTTATAGTCCATTTTGATGTATCCGACGCCATATTCCCCGACCATTCGATCCACGACAGAGTCGAGGTAGGCGCGTACATCCGGATTACGCATATCGAGCAGGAATCGCGAATGATCAATCACCCTTCGACCATGGCGCATGAAAAACCAGGAATCCGGCTTGTTCTTCAAGGGTGACTGGATTCCTATCACTTCGGGCTCCAGCCACAGCCCCGGGATCATGCCTTTCGATCGGATGCGGTCGAGCACATATTTCAGTCCTCCCGGAGCCCAGCGTGTTTTGGATGGTTGCCACAATCCAACCGAACCCCACCAATCTTCATTCAACTCGGCGTACCAGCCGGCATCGATCACAAAATATTCGCAGCCCGCTTCAGCAGCAGCGTCAATGAGCGGCAGTTCTTTTTCCGTGGTCGGATCGCCTTCGAGACAATTCATGTAGTCGTTGAAGATGACGGCGCATTGACGATTCTTGCTGTGAGGATGTATGCAGGCGGCCCTCCTGTATTCGGTCAGCGCCTCTATGGCTTGCTCCACGCCGCCTTGCACGCATCCGAGCCCTATAGGAACTGTTTCATATATTGTTCCCGGTCGAAGGCTCTTCCACGCTTGTGAGTGCTGCGCATCCGGTCCACCGAGATAGGCATACACCGCCTTTGCTGAAGTATCAGAAAGTTCCCAGTGCCACGAGCCATTGTGTTCGATCTGCCAGAACCAAGTCACACCCAGCCTTTTATTCTCGACCAGGCCCATGGGCAGATACTTTTGGGTTGACCATGTTCCGAGACTATTGAAAGAGGCCGCGGAAAGAGTGAAGTTGCCGTTGTCGAGGAATCCTGCCTCCGACGGTTTAAGCGCGTGCCACTGCCCTTCGGCTTGCCATGAGTTGAAAGCGAAATGTACGAGCAGTTCCTGCTCGTACCCGCGTGGCATAGCCAAGTTGTGAAGCATGGCTGAACTCAGATATTCAATACCAACCTCCCGCTGCCCGAGGTTCGTGACCCGAGTAGAACGACGGAGGACCGGAATATCGTGGAACGACTCGTAGATTGACTCAACTTTGAGACCCAATACCGGATCGATTTGAGTAAGCACCATGCGCTTTCCTGTTGCGATAGCGCTCTCCTCTTTGCCGGAATAGACGAGGCGTCCGCCAGGCATGCCTCCCGTAAATTTCGTCCCATGATGATCGTCGGCATTTTCTCCCGTACAGTGAATCGCTACTTCCACACCTGAACTGCTTGTGGGCGCTGGAATTCCATCCACAGCAGCAACTCCCGCAGGCAAGATCGACTTGATCCGTAGCCGGTTGTCCAGAAATTCAAAAGAAAAGATGACACCTTCGGCCCGCCATTCGAAGGGCGCTACAGTGCGCGCTGGCTCTGGCAGTGGTTTTGTTTCTGCTGAGCCCTCGGCCAGTCCATTCAGTTCGCTGACCACCGGACCGATGGCCAGAGCACCGGTTTCCTTCAAGAATGTCCTGCGATCGATGTTGGTCATCTTTACAGATCCTTTTGCTAACTACCGTCATTTTGTTCCAGGAGATCTCTCTTCAAACTTCTTCAAAAGGGATTTCTCAGGCTCTCGTAAACAGAAACAACAATTACAGCAAAACGTCTCCTAGATCAAAACGTTGGATGTCCCTTGGAGCGAGAAATCGTTCCTGCTTGAATTTTGGGAAGGATGTCAATGCAATTGCCAAGGCGTCCACCGAGCGCGTCGTCGTTGACTATGGTTGCGACACTCGCATGTTCACAAGCCAACAAACAGCGATCATATTTCGCTTGACAGGAGGTATTCGGACGAATAGCGTTAACGACCACGGAAAACAGGTCGCTCTCGTTAGCGGATAAATTCCCTTCGAGAAAACGATTACCGAACGCGGTCGTACATTAACTTTTAAGTGCTAGCCAACTCATTTAGACCACCGCCTAAAACGATCTAGGGACGAGTCGTCAATTTCAGGGAGGGTTAGGATGAATGTACATCGTAGTATTCCACGAAGTTCGTTTCTAGGGACAGGGCTCGCGGCTCTGGGCTTGATCGCCTTTTTACTCTTCAACCTACCTTTTGCGCATGCTGCCGGGCCTACTGGGAAAATTGTAGGAACTGTCATAGACAACACAGGCGCAGCGGTACCCGACGCTAACGTTTCCATCATCAATGAAGGCACAAACGAAACCAGGACAGCGCGCAGTGGCGACGCTGGTGAATTCAGCTTTCCCGTCTTGCCGGTCGGCAACTACACGGTGCGTGTCACTAAGGATGGCTTCCGAACTTTCGAGCAAAAGGGCATCATTCTTCAGGTCGATCAGAACGTTACCGTTCCTGTCTCGTTGCTTGTCGGCGCTGTCGGTGAGACCGTCGAAGTTAATGGTACCGCCGCGGCTATCAATTTGACGGATGCAACGATCAGCCACGTGGTTGATGAAGAAAGAATCGTCGATCTACCTCTCAATGGGCGCGACTCCCTTCAGTTGCAATACATTATGCCCGGTGTGTCCTATGACAATGACAACGTCGCCCATGGCCAGGGACAGCACGAGGGGGTCGTTGTTAACGGCAACCGACCTGGTTCGAACTACTATCTGCTCGATGGCGTGGACATGACCGATAGCTACCTGTCCGTCGCGCCTACCTTTCCTGCCCCGGATGCGCTCCAAGAGTTCGACATTCAGACAAGCAACTTTACCGCGCAGTATGGCAGGAGTTCCGGCGGCATTGTTAACGCTGCCACCAAGGCCGGTACGAATCAATGGCATGGCGATGCATTTGAGTTTTTCCGCAACGACGTGCTCAACGCACATAACTTTTTCGATGTCCCGGGAGCGAAGAAGCCCTCGTTTAAGCTTAACCAGTTCGGAGGAACGATTGGGGGTCCAATTCAGAAAAATAAGACCTTCATCTTCGGTTATTACCAGGGCACTCGTCAGCGAAAAGATACAACAACAACAACCGGAACGGTTCTTACTGATCTGGAACGCCCCGATCTCAACCCGGCCGGAGATGCCAATTTCAGCGACTGCGGCGGTCCGGGCATACCTTGCCCAGCGGATCCACGGACCATCACTGTGGCCAATCCATCTGGTTCACCCTTTCCTGGAAACGTAATTCCTGCGAGTCGCATAGACCCTACCGCCGTCAACTTCATCAAAGCGTTACTGCCACGGCAGAACGCTTCAAGCAACGGCGTTCCCACTTATATCTTCGCGGCTCCCTCGGCTCCCAACCTCGACGATGACAACCAGAATCAGTTTGCCGTTCGGGTCGATCACAACTTTAATCCAACTAACACTGTCTTCGCCCGCTACTTCTTCAACCAGGATCGGGCGACAGGTCTCGGCTTTGACAACTTTCCTGGCGGCAAGCACTACAAAAACTTCCGGAATCAGAACGTCGCCATCGATTACACGCACACATTCTCACCGAACCTGCTCAACACGGCGGTCTTTGGGTTCACGCGACTCTCACACACTCGCGGCCCGTCTCAGAATCTTGGATGGGCGAGCTACGGTGGCCCGGCTTCGCAGGGCACGAAAGGGTTCACCGAAATTTACTCAAACGTCAGCGGATCGATCAACGGAGGCGGCGACGGTACTTTTACCCAGAATCGTCAGACATGGCAATACACGGACTACCTGAGTTGGGTCAACGGTAAGCACATCATGGCATTTGGTGGTGACTACCGCAAAGAATCCGTGAATCGTGTCGAGGATTATTACACCGATCCTAACTTCAGCTTCAATGGCAGCTTTACCGGAAACTCCCTCTCCGACCTGCTGCTCGGCCTTCCCGATTCTTTTGACTTACAGACCGAGGTAATAAGCCAGCTTCGTCACGGCGCCTTTGATCTCTACGCGTCCGACAACTATAAAGTCCTTCCCAATGTGACCATCGATGCCGGGTTGCGATGGGAACCGTTCCTTCCGCCAGTCGACCAGTACAACGATCAGATTTGCTGGGATCCTACCTTTACCGCAAAGTCGACGTACTATCCCACTGCGCCTCCGGGACTGCTCTTTCCTGGCCCACCGGTCGGATCAAGTTCGCTTGGCAAAGGTGACAGCGGATGCTCGCGTCAGCTCATCCCTACGCGTTGGAAGAACTTCGCTCCACGGATCGGAATCAACTGGGATCCGACCAAAGCAGGCAAGACATCTGTCAGTGCCTCCTATGGCCTCTTCTGGGATCAGGCGCGGCTGATTGCCTACAACCGCTTCTCGACCGCCCAGCCCTTTGACGCTAATAGCGCCGTCAATAACCCCGGTTCACCGGCGAACAACTATGCACCCAGCCTGACCGGAGACAGCGTCTATACAAACACAGGTCTCGTCAATCCCTACCCGTTCATCATTCCGCGCGCTCCTGAGCAGAGAGCAGCCTTCAGCCCCAGCTTTGGCGGCTTCTGGCCAACATATTCGACGGAAGATGTACTGGCACCTAACTACAACAACGGCTACACCCAGGAATGGAACTTCACAGTGCAGCAGCAGTTCCACGATGACTATACTCTATCTGTCTCGTATATCGGCAATCACGGGACTCACCTGTACATCTCCAGGGAGTACAACTACGCCCTTGCATCAAGCTACGTCATCAATCCTGCCCTGACCGCCGAGCAGAATTTGAGCGCCAACCTCTCGGCCCTGGGCGCTCCGGACGGCACGCGTCGTCGGCTAAGCGATGTCACATGCAATGGCATCCCATGTTTCGGAAACTTCGAAGAGGAAGATCCCGCCGCGTGGTCAAACTTCAACTCGTTGCAGGTGACGATCAATCGTCGCATGCAGCGGGGATTGACTTTCCTCGCTTCGTACGTCTTCGCCAAGTATCTTGATATTGTTTCCTACGGCGCCGAAGGTGGCACAGGTCCGCGTGATCCTGAAAACTTCTCCCTGAGCTACGGACCCTCGGACATGAACGTGAAGCATCGCTTCGTGGCGTCCTATATCTGGCAAATCCCTAAGGCTCAAGCATTTCACGGCTTCACGAACGCTCTTCTAAACGGCTGGAGCATTCAAGGCATTGCAACCGTTCAGACCGGTGCGCCTTATTCCATCAACAGCAATCAGGATCGGGCTGCGCGTGGTATTGGCAATGACACTGCCGACCTGGTTCCCGGCGAATCACCCAACATCTCAAACCGCTCCCGTCGTGAGTACTTCAATACCGCCGCATTCATCAACGCCGCTCCGAACACCTTCGGGAGCACTGGACGAAACTTCCTCACCGGTCCGGGGCTTGTGAATTTCGACACTTCTTTCTTCAAGGAATTTCCGATCAGCGAGCGCTTCGGCAAGATCGAGTTTCGCACTGAGTTCTTCAACACGTTCAACCATCCCAATTTCTATAACCCGGACAACACCGTTGGAGATGGCACGTTCGGCCAATTTACTTCATCACGCGATCCGCGATTCATTCAGTTCGCTTTAAAGTATTTGTTCTAGGTCTTTGCTACAGAGGGGTCTCACAGAGGCCCCTCTCTAGCGTTTCTTTCTTTTGGGTTCGGATTTGTATCGCATTGCATCACGATCCCAGGTGCGGTCTGCGAATATAATCAACTACCAGGGTCTTACGATGTGGTAAAGTATACTAAGTTTTGCACCACCTTCTTGCCACGGCTCTTCCTATTCGCCGCGATTCCTCTTGCCGCGCAAAATAACGACGATGCGATTCAACTGCACCGAAATGCCGCAACCAGCGCGCTCAAGGCCAACGACCTTTCTCGAGCGGAGCGGGAATACCTCGCCATCCTTTCTATCGATCCCAAGAACGTGGAGGCATCCTCTGCCCTCGGAGTAGCACTGTATGCCTCGGGGAATCTTAGGGAGGCCTCGGCAGCTCTCCAAAATGCGCTCGGGCTGGATCCTTCCCAACCTCGCATTCAACTCTTTCTCGCCCTTACCCAAGCCGAGCTAGGACAATGCGTTCAAGCTTTGCCAGCACTTGAGCTTCAATGGAAAGATCAGCCTGACCTTCGCCTGCGCCGCTTGGCCGGACTGTCAGCTCTTGATTGCGAATTGGCGGCGGGGCACCTGACCACCGCCCTCCAGTTAGCCGAACCCCTAAAGGCACAATACCCTGGTGATCCGGACGTCCTCTATAAGCTCGCCGGCCTGTACTCGCGTCTCTGGAACAAGGCCGCGGGCGAACTGATCCAAAAACACCCAGAGTCCTATCGCGTCCATCAGCTCGCCGGTGAGGTCTACGAGGCGCAGGGCAAAGGGGACCAGGCAATCCGTGAATACACCCTCGCTCTCAAGGAAAACGAGCGAGCAGCGGGCATTCATTTGCGCATAGGACAGATCCTCGTGCAACTGGCCGCCCCTGATTCTGAGACAAAGGCCCTCGCCGAATTCCAGCGCGAGCTTGCAATCGATCCTGAGTCGGCCGCTGCGGAGTACGCCGTCGGCGAACTCTTCCGCCGCCGTCAGGACTTTCCGCAGGCAGCGCAACACCTGCAGCGCGCCGTAGCACTGGATTCTTCCCTTGCTGAAGCACACATCGCGTTGGCGCAGATGTTCATGGCGCAACACGATCCCCATCAGTCCAGCCATGAAGCTGGGATCGCCGTCCAACTAGATCCCCGCAACGCAAAGGCACACTATGCTCTGATGGTCGCTTACCGCGGCGAAGGCAAGATGGACGATGCAGGCAAAGAACTCGCTCTTTTTCAGCAGTTACAACAGGAACACGACACCAATTTCGACAACAAACTTAACATCCTGCTCACAGGAAAAGCCGGCATGGGACAGACATCGAATTGAACTACATCCGGTTTTTCTTGATGGTGCCATTGAGGCGGCCGGCATAAAAACTTATGAAATTGGACCGCAGAGCAGCCCTGAAGCTTCTCGGTTCGGAGCTGGTATTTGCGCGGCTCTGCGAGCCAGTGGCCCGGGCTGCAAAGTTGGCTGGTATACAGTCGCCCGTCTCCACGCGGCCTATGCTGGATTACCACCTCACAGACGTAACGCGTCAAGCAGGGGTTGATTTCTTGCACGTTTGCGGCGGAGATACCGGCAAAAAATACATCCTCGAAACGACAGGTTCAGGTGCAGCATTTTTTGACTACGACAACGATGGCTGGCTCGATATATTCCTCGTCAACGGTTCCCGGCTCGGAGGCTTTCCCGCGGGTCAAGTACCTACCAATCGCCTCTTCCGCAACAATCGCGATGGAACATTCACGGATGTCACGGCCCGCGCAGGCCTCGGTCGCGCTGGCTGGGGACAAGGTGTCTGCATCGGCGACTACGACAACGACGGTTACGAGGACCTTTTCGTGACCTACTGGGGCGAAGACGTCCTCTACCACAACAATGGGGACGGAACCTTCACTGACGTCACTCACCGCGCCGGTGTTGCAGGCGCCCCTTTTCGCTGGAGCACCGGAAGTGCCTTTGTTGACTATGATCGCGATGGTCATCTCGATCTCTTCGTCACCCATTACGTCAAATTTGACCTGCGGACCGCACTCGATCCCGGGAGTAACCCTTACTGCGTCTATCGCGGTCTGGCGGTCAACTGCGGACCCAAAGGCCTAATCGTTGAAAAGAATTCCCTCTATCACAACAACGGCGATGGGACATTCGCTGACGTCACTGCAAAAGCTGGAATCGACCGCGCCATCGGCGGCTTCGGACTGGGTGTGCTTACAGGCGACTTCGACAACGACGGCTGGCCGGACATCTACGTCTCCTGCGATACGACGCCCAGCCTTCTTTTTCTGAACAATCACGACGGAACTTTTCGGGAAGAAGGCGCCTTACGCGGGGTCGCCTATGGAGAAACTGGTCAGGAGCAGGCTGGCATGGGTGTCGCTGCTGCAGATATCGATGGCAAAGGGTGTCTCGACATCCTGAAGATGAATTTTTCCGATGAGTTTCCCAACCTTTACATCAATTCCGGCAAAGCAATCTTCAATGATCTCGGTCAGAGTGCCGGAGTCCATCGCTATGGAAATCTCGTGGGATGGGGTTGCGGCTTCTTCGACCCTGACAACGACGGCCACCCCGATATCTTCTATGTCAACGGCCACGTCTATCCGGAGTTGAATCGCATCCAAGCCAACGTCACCTATCGTCAACCGCGCGTTCTCTATCGCAATCTCGGCAACGGAAAGTTTGACGATGTATCCGCCGAATTGGGTTCGGTTGTCACCTTTCCATCCACGGGGCGCGGCTGCGTCTTCGGGGACTTCAACAATGATGGCGCCGTCGATATTCTTATCAACAATCAGAACTCGCCTCCTTCCCTTTTGCGTTGCGAAACGACCAATCATAATCGTTGGATTAACCTGAAGCTTGTGGGGGTTAAGTCCAACCGTAGCGCTATCGGCGCGCGCGTCGTCTGTGAGGCGGGTGGTCTTCGACAGATCGATGAGGTCAGAAGTGGCGGCAGCTATATCTCACAGAATGACCTGCGTATCCATTTCGGCCTGGGTGAAGCGCACGTCGTGGATCTGCTACAGGTCAGCTGGCCCAGTGGAACCGTCGATATCTGGCGCAAGCTCCCTACCAACAGATTCCTTAAACTGCGCGAGGGTGGAGAGATGAAGTTACTAATCTAAAAGCCCTTGGCTTAACTGCCGCTGGAAATAGCTTGGCATGCCAGCACGGATTCGAAAATGCGCTCCGGACATCATCGGAAGACGACAAAGATTGTAAACAGAATACGAAGCCTCCTTCTGTTTGTTGTGGCCTGTCTCGCCCTTTGTCTGTCTACTCTTCATGCGCAGGTTGAAACTCCTGAGTCAACGCATGTTAACCAGGGAATCGCGTTGCTGCGGGCCCGCGACTACTCCGGGGCCCTCAAAGAATTCGAAACCGCCAGCACGCTCAATCCGAAATCCGCTCAGACATATGCCTGGTTAGGCATTACCCAAAACCAGCTCAGAGAGTTTGCCCAGGCGGCTAAGTCCTTCCAGTCCGCTCTCCGGCTCGACCCTTCCCTGCTATCGGCTCGCTACAATTACGCTCACACCCTGGTCGAGCTGGGTGATTTGCAGGGCGCTATTCGCGAACTCACCACCGTTGTGAAGACCAACCCGTCTGTCCTGGAGGTGCAGTACAACCTTGCTGTTCTGCTTTCTCAGACACGACGTTATTCCGATGCTGGTGAGCATTTCGAGATCGTGCACGAAAAACAACCTTCTGACGCGGCGGCTACTGCTCGTCTTGCAGATTGCTACTTCCACACCTCGCGGCAGGACCGGGCGACGCAATTGATTGCAAATCTCCAGCCAGCCAGCCTCGATCCCACTACGGCTGCCCTACTCGCTTCTGACCTCATCGAGAGTGGCTCCTACTCACAAGCCGTATCTATCCTCACTGCCAGCGATACCTTCTCTGCCTCGCTTCCCGGCAAAGTCTTACTTGCCAAAGCGTATCTTGGCAACAATCAGCCCGACGCCGCAATCCAGGTCTTGCAGACAGGCGCGGACACATCCACACAAGTCTCCTATCTTCTCGGCCTCGCTTACCTCTCTTCACATCAATCCGAACATGCTTTGAGCGCGTTTCGGGCTGCTGCCGCCACCGATCCGAAAGACGCGCTCGCCCACTATCACCTTGGCGTCCTGCTGCTGCAAAATACCTCGCCAGAAATTCAAAAGCAGGGAGCGGCGGAACTTCAAACCTCCATCCAACTCATGCCTGGGCAATCTGCATCGTATGAGGCTCTCGCCAAATGGCAGCTGCAAACCAATCAGGCTGGCGCCGCGCTCGCGCTCCTCCAGGATGCCGCCCGTTACGCGAAGCTGACCGCGCAGACCACTTTGCTGCTGGGTCTCGCCCAAGCCTCCGTGCACGGGACGGACGCGGCCCGTCCTATGATCGAGCAGGCGATTGCCCTCGATCCTCATATAGCCCTCGCCCACAATGTGCTCGGCTTCTGTTACTTCCGCGCCGGAGACTATCGTCGCGCCAGCGACTCCTATGCCGAAGCCCTGCGTTTAGAACCTGCCAACGGCCTCTTCGCATATGACGTCGCTCTTGCCCTTGAAAAACAAAACAAGATTGCGGAAGCCATTCCCTTCGCGGAAAAGGCTGCCGCCGCAACACCGCCGCCGCCATCCGCTCACTACTTACTCGGCAAGCTATACGCTAAAGCAGGCAAGTTAGTCGATGCTATTCATGAGTTAGAAATAGCCATCCAGTTGAATCCATCCATGCCTTATCCTTACTATCTTCTGGCCCGTACCTACATGCAAAGTGGAGACGCGCAAGAAGCCCAGGAATGGAATACCAGGTTCAAGGACCTGAAGCGGGCTCAGGACAAACCGGGCACTCTTGGACCGCCATCTTCTGAGCCAGTCGATGGCCTCGCTCCTTCGCTGAACATCACAGGGCCGCACGACGCCGCGCTGCCCGCGCCATCGAAGGCTCAATAGTCGCCTATGACCCCGCTCATTTCCCGCCGCAGCCTTCTTCGCTTGCTTCTTGGCTCCTGTGCAGCAATCCGACCTGCGAGGGCTTCAAGCCTGCTGCAAATGTCTTCCGGCAATCTCGGCCCCGGCACCGAGCCCAAGATAGGCCCGGCAGTAGCCGATTATCGGGATATCGCCGCGCTCGCCGGCTTGACAGCCAAGACTGTGATCGGCGGTGAAAGCACCAAGAAGTTCATCCTCGAAACCACCGGCGGTGGTGTCGCGCTCTTCGATTACGACAACGACGGTTGGCTCGACATTTTCCTGGTTAACGGCTCCCGTCTTGAGGGCTTTCCGAAAGGGCAAGAACCCACAAGCCACCTCTATCGCAACAATCGTGATGGCACATTTACTGATGTAACCCTTGCCGCCGGTCTTACTCATGTTGGTTGGGGCCAGGGAGTCTGCGTCGGCGACTATGACGGAGACGGGAACCTCGATCTTTTCGTGACTTACTATGGGAAAAATGTCCTTTACCGCAATCGCGGGAACGGCACCTTTATCGACGTTACTCGCGAAGCTGGCCTCCTGACTGAATCCCCGATGTACAGCACCGGCGCGGCTTTCCTCGACTACGATCGCGACGGAAAGCTTGATCTCTTTGTCGCCCACTATACGGATTACGCAGAAGCTACGAGCCATTCTCCAGGTGATCAGGCGGGTTGCAAATGGAAAGGACAACCCGTGATGTGCGGCCCTCGCGGACTGAAGGGCAGTGTCAATATTCTCTATCGCAACAATGGCGACGGCAGATTTACTGATGTAACCCTAAAGGCTGGAATCGGAGCTGAGACACACTATGGTTTCACACCGCTGGTGCTTGACTACGATAATGACGGGTGGCCCGACATCTATGTCGCCAATGACTCCACCGCCTCGCAGCTTTATCACAACAACCGCAACGGCACATTCACGGAGCTTGGTAGTCTCGCCGGTGTCGCCTACAACGAAGACGGGCGCGAGCAGAGCGGCATGGGTGCAAGCGCCGGAGACTATGACTGCGATGGCTCTCTCGATATCGTTAAGACGAACTTCGAAGAAGACACCAGCTCTCTCTATCACAATCACCGCAACGGTACCTTCGATGATGTGACCTTTGCTTCAGGCATCGGAGTGAATACACGATATGTCGGCTGGGGCACGGGCTTCATTGATTTCGACAACGATGGCTGGCCAGATATCTTCATCGCCAATGGCCATGTCTATCCCGAAGTTGACCGCGACCAGAATGGCTCGTCGTATCGCCAACGCAAGATCCTCTATCGTAATAAGCGCGATGGTTCCTTCGAGGATGTTTCCCTGCGCGCTGGACCTGGCATTCTCCTCAAGCGCAGTGCGCGCGGCGCTGCCTTCGGTGATCTCTTCAATACTGGCCAGATGGACATTGTCATCAACAACTCTGGTGACATCCCCACGATCTTGCGAAACTTCGCTCTTACCTCCAACCGTTCACTGTCTTTGCAATTGGTCGCTCGCGGCTCAAATCTTTTCGCGATCGGTGCTCATGTCACGGTTTCTGTGGGAGACCACCGCATGATTGACGAAGTCCGCAGTGGCGGCAGTTATCTGTCGCAGAACGAGTTGCGCCTTCACTTTGGGTTGGGCAACGCGACTCGCACTGGCAAGGTGGAAGTCCGCTGGCCTGATGGCTCATCCGATACCTACGCTGATCTCCCTGCGAACCATCTGGTCATTCTTCGCGAGGGAAATCCAAAGCCCGAGTTCTCCGCCTTTCACCCCGTCCCGCCAATGTATAAGAAATCCGAATAATTCGAGGTCACGCGGACTGGTGATTGAAACTACTTAGGCATGATTTCACGGATAATGCGCCTACCTGGAGTTCGATCCCTAAAGCCCGTACAACACCTTCACAGTTTGCAGGATTAGTACGCCTACACTTCTTGACGTGACGTCGCAACATATCTTCTCTCGCGCCGTTTATCGCGCGTGCCGTAATTTCCTGCAACCTCAACTACTGTTGAATTTCAGGTGGTGCCGCCTTGCTATTGTGAGCAATGCAATCACATGTTCAAAACAGGTCAGATTGAGAGAACCGTACGACTCAAAGCAGATCCTTCCGCATCGTTTTGCAAGAATGAACGATGGCGTGTCATTTATGTGCAATTTGCTTAACTACGGGCTTACTCGATTCCTTTGCTGAGTTGGTATGCCAAGCCTCGTCAAGCCTGGATACTTCGCCCGGAATGGCCGAAGCGGCGAAGCAGCGGCGGGGCAATTTTGCAAGCAAATTGAAAGCACAGCCGGGCTTGATTTCTTCGCCCGACCTATATGTAAGAGCCATTAAGAGTCCTTGTGACAAATCATCGTTTCACACGGGCTGGGGACAAAACACCTGGATCACATTCGCTGTGCCTTGGCTCTTCCTTTGGTGAGCACTTCGGTAAGTCTAGGACGACGTTAGTCTCCTCTTCAGCTTTTCGGACGTTCACCAAGAGCTGAATAATGTTAACGGCACAAGCAACCGCTGCCACCGCGGGGATTGCACGCAGTTGGGTTCTACTGCGGTACTGCGCTGAGTACGAATGCTCGCTCATTCACTCGGACTAGCACAGTTCAGCGGGGTCGCCACTGGCGTACAGATACCGTCGGAGTTCCACGTCACGCTGCGTCGGTTCAGATCAATTGCACTGGTGCGGATGCCCGTTGGCCCGAGCGTCTAGCTGTAGGCTGTGTTCGAGGCTGTCATCGATGTCATTCGATGCAGGCTGTCATACTGGAGGGTGCCATTGCCGTCATAGAGCAGCGTGACTACTCCGCCGTTCATCGAAACCAGATGGTTCTCTGAGTCGTAAAGCGAGGCTCTTGCGGCTCGTCCACTCGCCTCAACGTTCACCCTCGGGGAACTGTATCGCCTACTATTTCTGCTTCCGCACTTTGCGGCGGTAGAGATTGATCGAGAGTAGCCTTCAACCTTGTCATCCAATTCATCCATGCGCAAAGCCGCCAGATATTTCTCCGTAGTCGAAAGCTTCTTGTGACCGAGTAAAGTCTGGAGCGTTTTTATATCCACGCCTGAGCGGAGCAAGTTTGTCGCGAAGCTGTCCCTCCAGCGGTGCAAATACCAGCGTTCACAGTTTGCCGTCGTGGCGCACTTCCCTTTTGTGCTCTTGCAATGACCACAATTGAGTTCAGCCCGGAAAGCAACTTCTTTGCATAGCTCCAGATGATGTGCGTCCGGCTGATCGCCGCCGTAGCTAGGCCGCTTCGGATGTGGCCGCGTTGGAAACACCAGACGGGTCTTGCTGCTCTTCTGGCGCTGCTTGAGTGATTCGATCAGTGAGGAGGGAACCTTGACGCTACGTACCTCATGGTTCTTAGGCTTAAAGCCATAGATAACGTCAGGCTTTACCCACAAAACGTTGCGCCGGAAGTCCACACGATCCCAGGTCAGCGTATTGACTTCACGGAAGCGGAAGCCGGTCGCAAGATAGACCTGAAAGAGCAACTTCTCCTCAGCAGCGCAGACGTCAAAAAACGCCTTGATCTCATCCTGTGAGCA
Organism: Alloacidobacterium dinghuense; assembly: GCF_014274465.1. Classification (NCBI taxonomy): domain Bacteria; kingdom Pseudomonadati; phylum Acidobacteriota; class Terriglobia; order Terriglobales; family Acidobacteriaceae; genus Alloacidobacterium; species Alloacidobacterium dinghuense. The sequence goes on from NZ_CP060394.1 coordinate 2,182,803, forward strand.
GACATCGACATCGTTGTCGACTGTCTTCGGCCAGTCCCCCTTTTGTAGCTTGATGGTCGCTCCGGCATTGCGGAGCGCCACGAGCAGAACCATCGCCCTGCGATTGATCGTTTTCTGATTGGCGTCTTCTTCTCTGCCAGCGCCGAGCAGTTTGAGGATGTCGTTCCGTGTGACGTCCTGGACGTGCATCCGGTCGAGATGACCTTTGCACCACTCAAGATCGCGCGCGTAGGCGCGATGCGTCTCCGGTTCTTTGGTGGCTTTCGTCTGCGTGAGGAAGACGGCGACGGCAGTCTCGACTAGCGTACGCGCCCTCGGCTCCGCTGGCCGATCCTCAAGATCGGCAGGTAGCGCTTCGCCGTTTAGCTCCGCTTGCTTTGCCCGGAGTGCATCAACCGCCGCCCTGCCCTCGTTGCCGACGCAACTTGCTTTCGCCTGCCGTCTTGTCTGTAGTCCAGGTAGAAGCTGCCGATGTCACACTTCACCGGCTTACCGTCGAGCACGATCAGATCGGTACGCCAGCGGTCGCCGCCTCTGGTTTGCTCACGGAAAACTGAAGCATATCGCCAGCGGTCATTGATTCTCAGGTATCGCTTGAGCGATACTCTGATGGAGTGCTTCAATATCTTGTTCACTATCCATCACTCCCCGGGTTTTGGGTTCTGACGGCGCTGTTTTCCTTGCCTGGAAGCTCAGTCAATGCCTCGATTGTATCAAGATGGATAGTGAATGTGGATAGTGAGCCTAACATAACTATTAAGTAGTTTATTTTAAAGTGCGGGAGTAGTTCAGTGGTAGAACGTCAGCTTCCCAAGCTGAATGTCGCCGGTTCGATCCCGGTCTCCCGCTCCAGACAGGTCAACACCCTCCTAAACGTTACGGGGACGAAGTTAGAAGTTGTACTCCCTCTCACACTCGCCAATCTCCAGATTGGGAAGCTGAAGCGCCTGCAATTCCCGTATTACCTGCTCGCGATAGCGAACTTTAATGTGCACTGCTACCACCTTGATTCCAGAAGGCATCTTGGCCACTTCGCGGCCGAACATATCAACCGTTAGGTGAAGGGAAGCTTCAGCCAGCCCAGTCAGATGGTTGGGAAAGCATGCTTCAAGAAAGACCGCCCGTAGACCTGGAGTTTGATGAGCGACTTCCCACAGTCTCTCCGTCGGCCCCGAATCGCCCCCGAAAATGACTGCGCTTTTACCGTCACCGACGACATACCCGAAGGTTGGAACCACGTGATGGACCGGAACTGGTACTACCTGAAGGCCATCGGCCTCCACAGGCACCTCGGCTTCAATCGGGAAGGCACGCAGAAACGGCGGCATGTTTCTTGAGAGCGCGATGAAGTCCGGCCACATCACGTCATTGAAGATGTGCTTCTGCACTCCATCAAGAGTTGCCACGCTTCCATAGATGCGCGCGCAATTTCCGGCAGGCGTCCAGGCATTCTCCACAAATATCGGCAGGCTGGCCGTATGGTCGGTGTGGGAATGGGTGAGAAAAACATGGCGAATCGCTTCCTGTTCCTGAGGAGTGCCGTAGAATCCCAGGCAGCCTACATCGATTGCCACTGTTCCGTTGACGAGATAGCTGCTTACGTATTGGCGCCGGGCGGGATCTGGCACCGACGATCCTAGAAGCTTGATTTTCATCAGACCACCTCGGCGGTGCGCATTTGACCATGCAATATCCAGGTTTCAATCTCGCCTTTGCCCTTCACCTGGACGATGCCGCGGCTTTCGAACTGATAAGCGTCCTTCAATCGCTCGTACACGCTGCGGGTGACTTGAATTTGTCCCGGCACGCCTGTCGATTCCATGCGGCTGGCAAGGTTCACAGTATCGCCCCACAAGTCGTAAATAAACTTTGTAGTGCCGATGACGCCGGCTACCACCGGGCCAGAGTTCAGTCCGATCCGCAACCGCAGGTCCAGCCCTTTCTCCTTGCCATAGCTCCCTGTCGCATCAAGCATGCGGAGCGCCATCTGAGCCATCTTGTCAGCATGATCGGGACACGGCCGCGGCAAGCCGCAGACGGCCATATAGCAATCTCCGATGGTTTTAATTTTTTCGATGCCAAGTTCGCTCGCCTCGTGATCGAACAGGCTGAACAATCCATTGAGCATCTCCACAATTTCCGTCGCAGATGTCTTGCTCGACAAAGCGGTGAAACCAACAATATCGCCGAACAATACCGTCACGTCCGCGAAGCTATCGGCAATGTCTTGCTCGCCTTCTTTCAGGCGCGCCGCAATTTCTCCGGGAAGAATGTTAAGGAGCAGCGCTTCATTCTCGCGATTCTTCTGCTCGATGAGCTCCGTCTTCTCGCGAATGCTCTTTGTCATCGCATTGAATGTGTCGGAGAGTGTTCCAAGCTCGTCCTTGTATTTCCATTCGACCTGCGCCGTCAGATCTCCAGCAGCGACTTTCCCTGCGGCAGCCACCAGAGCATTCACCGGACGCAGGATTTGGCGCGTCATGAGCCACGCCGCCAACACCGTCAAAAACAACAAACCCACGCCCCACCATGTGAATAGCCGCCGCATTTCGCTTACTGGCTTGAGCGCTTCCTCCAGATACATCCGGGCGGCGATTGCCCAATGGAGGCCCTCGATATGTAAGGGCATGTATGAGACCAGGGAGGCTGTTCCCTGCCCTCTCGCATTTCGTTCGATAACCGTTCCTTCTTTGCCGTCGAGCGCCGCGGTCACTGAAGGAAACTTCGCCAGGATCTGCAGAATCGTCGTCTTGTAGGTACGAATCCTGTCCAGCTTTTCCTCAGAAACTCCATTCGCCTTCAGCCTCGCAAGAAATCCGTCCGGATTCTCGAGATATTGGCGAGCATTTGTACGGAGTAAATAATCGTCCCCAATAATGACTGATTCGCCCGTCGTCCCCAAGCCGTCCCGCACCCATCCGCGATTCCCTGTCATAACTTCGTCGATGGCCGCCGTCGAAAGCTGGAGCGCTAATACGCCTACGTGCTCCTGGCCATCCCAGATAGGGCTTGCGATATATTGTGTCGGCTCACCCATCGAAGCCTCGTAGGGCTCGAAATCGGTGAGAAAGACATCGTCCACGTTGTTGGTTTCGGTGCATAGCTTGAACACTTTTGCCAAGTTGCTGTCCCGGTACGGACCATCTTTGAGGCTTGTGGCGAAATCTCGGTCCTTGCTCACCTCATAGACAATGCGCCCGGTGTCATAGTCGATCAGATAGAGATCGTAGTAGCCGAATTTATTGATAAGACTTTGGAACGTGGCGTGGTATTTCTCATGTACCCTGCTGTAATCGCTATTGTCTCCAGCATCAGCAAGCTGGTCGCGGCGGCCTGCAGGGTTCGGGTTTTTCGCGATATAGAGGTATTGCAGCTCAAGCGCTGCAGGAGTAAACGGCAGGTAATCCTCAACCCGGGGCCTTGCCATCTTGAGCCTCTGCATGTCCGGATAGAAGTGGTTCTGATAGTCTTCGCGGACCGCATTCAGAGCATCTGCCGGAATCGGAGCATCATCCATTTTCCGGTATGCTGCCCGGAATTCCCGCATCGCCTCGATGAACATCCTGTCATCACTGAGAGTTTCGGTGTGGTTATGAATCGTCCGATAGTATGCCTGGATTTGAAATGCTTTGGAACGAGTGACACCGGTGAGCTGGTTCATCACATCGTTCTTCAAAGCGCTGAGGTATTTGATATAGGCAATCGTTCCCGTCACAGCGAACGTCATCACGCCCAACAACAGAAGAAGCGACAGCAGCTTGTAACGAATGCTCCAGTGCCCAAACCTCCTCATAACGCCTCCGCTACCCTATCACCGCCTCCAGTCCTCGATCAGAGCCGCCACCAGAGCGCTCCAACCAGTCTGGTGTGACGCTCCCAGCCCCGCTCCGTTATCGCCGTGATAGAACTCATAAAACAGGATCAGGTCTTTCCAATATGGATCTTCTTGGAACTTCGCTGTCCCGCCGTAAACAGGTCTTCTTCCGTCCGCGCCACGAGTAAAGATGGAAATCATGCGGTTGGCGATCTCGCCTGCGATCTCAAGCAGGTTCTGTTCCCCGCGCGGATCGCCCGGAATCGCAAGCTTGAAGTCGTCGCCGTAGCCCGCGCCAAGCGTCCGCAGCGACTCAATGATCAGAAAAGTAGTTGGAAACCAGATCGGGCCGCGCCAGTTTGAATTGCCGCCTTTGATCTTATTGTTCGACTCCGCGGGATCGTAGTGCACTTCGCTGTTTCCAAAAACAAAGGGATGCTCACCGTGGTATTTCGACAAGCTGCGAACGCCATAGTTGGAGAGAAATTCCTCAGATCCGAGAAGACGAATCAACATACGCCGCATCTGACCTTCATCCACAATTGTGAGTTCGTATTGTCTTTTTCGCTCAATGTAATGGCAACAGCTATCAGTCAGCTGCTTGCGATTCTTCACAAACCACAGGAAGTTAGTTTTGAATTCTTGAAAGGTCTCAATATCGTCGAGCTTCAGTGTTTCCGCAGCGTAAAGCGGAACGATCCCAACCAGTGAGCGGACGCGGAACTTGTTGAAGCTGCCATCAGGGAAGCGGAGCACATCGTAAAAGAATCCGTCGTCTTCATCCCAGAGCGAATACTTTCGTCCGCCCATATTCTTCATGGCGGCACCAATGTAGATGTAGTGCTCGAAAAACTTCAGCGCAAGGCTCTCGTATGCTTTGTTCTCTTTCGCCAGTTCCAGCGCAATGCGCATCAGGTTGAGGCAGAACATCCCCATCCAACCCGTAGCGTCCGATTGCTCGAGCACCGCACCACCCGGCAGCTTCTCACTGCGATCGATGACCGTGATGTTGTCCAGCCCCAGGAAACCGCCTTCAAAGACGTTGTTCCCCGCGCTGTCCACCTTGTTAACCCACCATGCAAAGTTGATCAGCAGCTTATGAAAACACTTCTCCAGAAACTCCCGATCACCTTTTCCAGCACGTGTTTTGTCCATGTTGTACACGCGCCACACAGCCCAGGCATGCACCGGAGGATTCAGGTCAGAAAACTCCCATTCGTAAGCCGGAATCTGCCCGCTCGGGTGCTGGAATTGTTCAAACAACATGAGAAAGAGCTGCTCTTTCGCGAACTCCGGATCAATCAGCGCAAACGGCACCGTATGAAAAGCGAGGTCCCAGGCCGCAAACCACGGATATTCCCACTTGTCCGGCATTGACAGGACGCGCATGGAGTTGAGGTGTCTCCAGTGCTTGTTTCGAATCAACTGCCGCGAACCCGGCGGCGGATACTTCGGGTTATCGCCGTCAAACCACTCATTCACATCGAACAGATAAATCTGTTTCGACCAGAGCAACCCTGCAAAAGCCTGCCGCTGAACACGCTTTTCATCTTCGGTTGCCTTCGGTGGGTGAATTACCGCATAAAACTCATCGGCCTCTGCGCGCCGCTGATTGATGATCTTATCCACGTCCTCTAGTGGGGAATTCAGCATCTCCGGCGTGAGCCGCAGCCGCAAAACTACCGAGCCGCCCGCCGGAACCAGATATTCGTAATGCAGGCAGGCTTTCGTTCCCGAGCGGTTTGGATTCACCGCATCCTGCTCGCCGTTTACGACCGCACTGTGAAATGCATCCTTGAAGTAGCGGTACGCGCTCGGAATCCCAAATAGCCGCTGTGCATTCGTCTCGTTGTCGGTAAAGAGTGCTTTGCCATCCGCCTGCGCATACAAGTAGCGCTTGCCGAGCTCATAATCAAAGGGCAGATTCTTGAGTCGCTCAGCCTTGGCGTCATCGGCAAGGAGGCTAATCGTTCCCTCTGCTGTGGGCCCGTCACTGATCACCGGCGTTGCGCCGCGACGATCAGACCATCCCCAGATATTGCGAAACCAAAGTTGCGGAAGGATATGCAATGGAGCGGAATCCGGTCCGCGGTTTATCGCCTCAATCCGCACGCACATGTCCTCGGCAGACGCCTTGCCGTATTCCACGAACACGTCGAAGTAACGGTTCTCTTCGAAAATGCCGGTATCCAGAAGCTCGAACTCGAATCCCTGCCCCCCGCGCCTGCGGTTCTCATCCAGCAGCCACTCAAACGGATAGCGTGCCTGAGGGTACTTGTACAGATACTTCATGTACGAATGCGTCGGCGTGCTGTCGAGATAGAAGTAATAGTCCTTTACATCTTCGCCATGATTGCCTTCACTCGGCGTCAGTCCGAAGACCCGCTCCTTTAGAATCGGATCTTTGCCATTCCACAATGCAAGCCCGAACACCAGCAACTGATAGCGGTCGCAGATCGCGGCCATGCCGTCTTCGCCCCAACGGTAAGCCTTGCTCCGTGCCGCGTCATGAGACAGGAAGTCCCAAGCGGCTCCGTTCGGACTGTAGTCTTCGCGCACAGTCCCCCAAGATCGCTCGCTGACATACGGCCCCCAGCGCCGCCAGAGCAGCTTTCCATGCGTTTCAAGGAGTCGGCGACCTTCAGCGGTACCTTCGGCCGTTGGGATTCCAACCGTTGTTATCTTTTCGACAGGACGTTCCTGAGTTGACGCCGATTGACCGCTTGCTGTGCCCATATCTCCCTTCTCTCTGCACACATGACTTGCAGCAAAATCCGCTTGCTCGTGGCTCGAACAAGTGCGGACACCGAAGAACGAAAGAGCGCCTTGAACTCTCAGCGCTCGCTTCACTTTGACTACGGTTGCGAGAGCGACTGAGAAGCCTTTTATAACGAAAGACGTACCCATCTGGGTGCTACGCCTTTCTCCCGGCATACTAGTGCCTTATCTCTGATAAGGCCAGAGTAAATTGTCATGGTTGACAGTCTTGTGAGTTATTTGCAGCTATGTCCGGCGAATAGGCATAGGGTCTCAATCACATTGATTGCACAGGAATGTGAAGGAGATCGTCGATCAACCCAACTTCCTTCTGTACAAATGGCTCTGCATAACGCACCCCGCCTAGTAAACCATAGTGTCGCGCTTCCGAAAAGGTGCGTTCGCGGATCTCTTCTTCAGGAACAAAGAGCCCACTGCCAGCCATTTGATCCTGGTATTGCGATTTGTATGCCATCAGAGCCAGATGCCGTTGCTGGATGTATGGGGTTATATCTACAACGAAAGTGGGCCGCACGTCAGCGTAGAGGCTGGCGTAAAGGATTTTGAATGGGCGATGAGGCGGTGCTCCCGTATCGAGCTTAGCCAACCCTGCAAGAAAGCAAGCTTCGTAACCCAAAGTCGATGTCGTGTAATGATCTGGATGCCGTCCTGTCCAATAGGGCAGAATCACGACCCGTGGGCGAACTTCGCGCAGAATGCGAACTATCTTGACCCGGTTTTCATAGATGTTCTCAACTCGGCCGTCTGGAACATCCAGCGCCTGCCGCCAGCTCACGCCGAGAATGCGCGCTGCAGCGGCCGCTTCAGCCGCGCGTTCTGCGGCTGAACCGCGCGTTCCTGCTTCGCCCTGTGTCAAATCAAGGATCGCCGTTCGCCAACCTAGAGCTTTCATCTTGAGCAGCGTGCCGCCGCAGGTCTGTTCTACGTCGTCGCGATGCGCAGCAATCGCAAGAATATCGGCGAGTGAGTTTTCTGGCATTTATAAGACAGAGCGCGTTCATTTCGAACGCTCACATTTTCCCCTCAAGCTTTTGTATCACTGATTTGCAGCAGGTACACAAAACGTCATTAGTTTCTGGAAGCGGACGATAGCGACAGCACGGTAGCCAATGTAATGCTGTTGGCTATGCTTATTCGCTTGTTTGCTCTCGCCTTTTTCCTTGCAGGCAATCTGTTTGCGCAGACCAAACCCGACTGGACCGATTCATTTCCACCGCATCGTGTGATTGGCAACGTTTATTACGTCGGTAGCAAGGACCTGGCCGTGTTCCTAATCACTACCCCGCAAGGCCACATCTTGATCAATAGCAACCTCACAACTTCAGTACCGCAGATTAAGAAGAGCGTCGAAGATCTGGGGTTTCGTTTCAGCGATATCAAGATCCTGCTGATTAGCCACGCGCATATCGATCATTGCGCGGGAAGCGCGCTTATCAAGCAACTAACAGGCGCGAAATACATGGTGATGGACGCTGACGTTCCTGAGATCGAAGACGGCGGTCGAAGTGATTTTCAATACGGCAAATCAAGGGACATGTTCTATCCGCCTGCAAAGGTCGATCGCACTCTGCACGATGGTGATGAAGTGCGCTTAGGGGACGTTGCGCTCGTTGCACATTTGACACCAGGCCATACCAAAGGCTGCACAACATGGACGCTCAAGGTCGCCGATGGAGGCAAGACCTATAACGTAGTCATCGTCGGTAGTCCAAATGTCAATCCCGGATACAAACTTGTGAACAACGCAGCGTATCCACAGATTGCGCAGGACTACGAGCGCACATTCCGTGTTCTAAATTCGTTGCCGTGTGATGTTTTTCTAGGGGCGCACGGTGGCTACTATGGAATGACTGGAAAATTTGCGCGCATTGGCAAAGCCGGGGCTAACCCGTTCATCGATCCTCAAGGCTACAAAAGCTATGTGGTCGATCGGGAGCAAGCTTTCTATATGGAGTTGAAAAAGCAGCAAACAAAAGGCGCGATGTAATCTTCGCGCCTCGTTAGTCTGGATGATGCCTTAGTAAGTGGTGTTATCGCCGTCGCTGGCGGCATCCATGTAGGCCACGTCGTACGCTGTTCCCGTAACCGTCACGTTCGTGTTGTCGCGGGCCGAACCGTCCGGCGTGTTGTAGATGTAGACCTGACCACCCTCCGCCGTATAGACCTTGTTCAGGCCGGTCACAGCGGCAATGCCAGTGCCGTCGCCCTTGAACGACTCCACCAAGACTGAGTTGTTCGAGGTGTTGAACATCGTAATGCAGCCAAAGGGAGTTCCCGGTGCGGTGGATTGGCTCAGCTTGTAGCGTTCACCGGACTGGCACTGATACGAACCGATCCAAAGGGTGTCATTATCAGCCAGGGCCATCTTGTTGTGGGTACCGTCGCTGATTGAATATTGACCAGTCACCTGTCCGGTGGTCGTGTTCACAATCGAAAGATTGCCGGCCAGCAGACCATCGCTCTGCAGTTGCTGACCCGCTACATAAAAGGTGCTGCCGCTAAACAGACCGTTGGTCGCTCCGCCCGGGACTGCGATGTTGCTTGCGGCTACCAGCGCAATGCCGCTGGCTCCAATTCCCGAGGGATTCAGCGAGGCCCCCGTAATCGGCAGGGTCGTAATGCCGGAAGCCGTGCCACCACACTCCGGCCCGCAGTTCAGAACATATGCGGTGGAACCATCAGATGAAAACACCGCCTTGACAGGACGATCGAACGTTGCCGTCGGTGTAGAGGATGGATTCGTGATCGTGCCCGCATTGGCTGCAGAACTCACCGGAAACACGCAGTAGACCGGAAGATTCTGCGGCTCGCAGTCCTGAGCTGGCTGCGTGTTTTGCAGTTGCGGATTCGTCAGACCCGGATTCCAGTGGGGATTGTTGATCGCCTGTTGCTGCTGGTCCGAATTGAGATGGACGATGCTATATACATCATCGGTATTCTGCACAAAAGCCAGCGCCACCGTATTTCCCGGGTTCATGGAAACGCGATAGACACCGGGAACATTCAGCGTATAAGTTGCGCCGTGATCCACCACAGTAAGCGAATGCGCAGATTGCGAAGCTGCGTAAATGTAGTTCAGATCACGTGAGATGAAGATGCTTTGCGAGACTCCATTCAGGTTGCCGGCTGCTGTCGTCGACTGCACCTTCTCCGAGGCATAGCTCACCGTTGTGAGGCTCCCGTCACCAATGGAAAACACCGCGCCTACCTGCTGCTCGGGCATGTTCTGGATGGTGACCGGAAGAGCGCCTGAGAATCCGCTGATCGAAAACGTCTGATTTACGTTGTTGAAGGCGTGACGAATGTCATACAACGCGTCGTCGAACAACAGGGAGCCTTTGGCTAGAGCGCTGGGATTCTGGACAGCTACGATAACGCGGTTGAGAACTCCGCTGGGTGGAAGGCTACGGCCGGCAAAGTAAAAGTTTTTGCCGCAAGCGGTCAAAAACGATACGGAGCACATTAATCCAACAACTGAGAGCAGACTTCTTCTCTTCAAATCCTGAGACCTCAACCGATCCTTCTACGGAGTTCGTGGGAAAGCCAAGTATAACAAAGCAGACGTACTGTAGTCTGTCACGTCAACATGATTCAGCGTATCGCAACTGATTCCCCGCTGGCGCTCTCGACGCAAGTGCCTTAGCATGACTAGAAGGCCAATGACAAACCGTCTTCACAACCTGTTTGGCAACCGCACTGTCATATTTGACGGCGCTATGGGCACAATGCTCTATGCTCGCGGTGTATTTATTAACCGGTGCTACGACGAACTCAATCTATCGCAACCTGAACTGGTTCGTTCCATTCACGAAGAGTACCTGCAAACCGGCGCCGAGGTCATTGAGACCAATACTTTTGGCGCAAACCAATTCCGGCTGGTTCGCTATGGGCTGCAGGACCAGGTCGCAAAGATCAATCAGGCTGGAGCACGCATCGCGCGGCAAGCAGTTAACCAACTGAAAGACAAACAGGCTGGCATGGCCTGGGTCGCTGGTTCTGTCGGTCCGCTGGGCATTCATCTTGAACCTCTGGGCAAGACATCCCTTGAAGAAGCTCGCGCTGCATTTGCCGAGCAGATTCAGGGCCTTATTGCTGGCGGTCCAGGTGTTGGCGTAGACCTGCTGGTGATCGAGACCATGCCCGCATTGAACGAGGCCGAGCAAGCTCTTCTTGCGGCGCGCGAAATCGCGCCTGATCTGCCCGTGATGGCTCTCGTCACCGTCGATGAAGAGGCGCATTGCCTTGATGGCGCTACTCCAGAAGTCGCGGCAGCCAAGCTGGCGTCCTGGGGCGCAGACGCCATCGGCGTGAACTGCAGCACAGGACCGGCGACGGTTCTGACTGCGATTGAATGCATGGCTGGCGCAAGCGACCTTCCCCTTGCCGTGATGCCGAACGCGGGCATGCCTCGCGCTGTAGACGGGCGCAATATCTATCTCTGTTCGCCAGAGTACATGGCAAGCTTCACGCGAAAGTTCTTGAAGTCGGGCGTACAGATTATTGGCGGTTGTTGTGGCACCACACCGAATCACATTCGCGCGATGAAGTCTGCGACACGCGCTGTGGAGGCGCAGAAAAGCAGCGCAGGACATACCGCGCGCGCGCCCATCGTGACAGAAACGCCTCCACCACCGATCGACGAACGCTCAAGCCTCGGACGACTCATTCGCGACGGCAAATTCGTGGCGATGGTTGAGATTGTTCCGCCAAAGGGCATTGACTGCTCCAAAGAGCTTGCCGGAGCCAGTCTGCTCGCCGGCCTTGGCATCGACGTTATTAACGTGCCGGATTCTCCGCGTGCCTCAGCACGCATGAGCGCGCAAAGTCTTTGCATTCAGATTCAGCAGAAGACCGGCATCGAGACGATCCTGCACTACACCTGCCGCGACCGGAATGTGCTTAGCATTCAAAGCGATCTGCTGGGCGCATCATCGATCGGTCTGAGAAATATCCTGTGCCTGACTGGCGATCCGCCGAAGCTTGGCAATTATCCCGACGCAACCGCAGTTTTCGATGTGGATGCGATCGGGCTAGTAAACATAGTGAACCGGCTGAATCACGGACTCGACATCGGTGGCAACCCTATCGGTGCATCCACCGGCTTTACCATCGCTTGTGCCGCCAATCCCGGCGTGCCGGATATTGATAACGAAGTCCGGAGGTTCGCTTACAAAGTGGAGGCTGGCGCGGAATACGCAATTACGCAGCCCGTCTTCGACCTGCGGGTCCTCGAAGCATTTCTCAAACGTATCGAGAGCTTCCGGATTCCGGTCATTGCCGGCATTTGGCCGCTCACCAGTCTGCGCAACGCTGAATTCATGAAGAACGATCTGCGCGTCGCCGTACCGGATACCATCATGCTGCGGATGCAGTCAGCAGCGTCGCCCGAGACTGCACGCGCTGAGGGTATTCGTATCGCCCAGGAAATGCTGGAAACGGCACGACCGATGGTCCAGGGCGTCCAGGTCAGCGCACCCTTCGGACGCTACACGTCTGCCGCCGAAGTGTTGGCTGCCGTGCTCCCCAACGTCACAGTGACAAAACAGGACATCACCGAGGGAACAAGCGTTGTCAAGCTTTGAAGAATCATTGAAGCGGCTGGAAAAGATTGTGGAACAGATGGAGCGCGGTGACCTTCCCCTCGAGGAATCGATCAGATTATTCGAGGAGGGCATGAGTCTTTCCGCGGTCTGCAAGGAGCATCTGGATCAAGCCGAAGGCAAAGTGCAGATTCTCATGAAGCAACGCGACGGTTCGATGAAAGCAGAGCCGTTCCCACCGCAGAAATAACCTTGAAAGCCGCTATTGGCGGCGTGTATACACTCCTACGAGCTTGCCTTCAGCCAGCACGTGGCCTTTTGCAGCTTGAACTACGTCCTCTGGGGTTGCACCTTCGTGGAGTTGCAACTGAGTATCGAGCGCATAAACATTGAAGACGTAGTGATGAGGCTTCTTCCCCGGCGGACACGGGCCGCCATAGCCGATCTTGTCAAAGTCGTTCTTTCCCTGCACCGCACCATGTAGGCTTTCTGCTTGCGATGAGACGCCTTCAGGTAAATCGCGCATTTCTGCAGGGAGATTGAAGGCCACCCAGTGCACGAAGATCACTGGAGAATCGGTATCATAGACGATCCATGCCAGGCTCTTAGTAGCCGCCGGCGGCCCAGAAATCGACAGTTGGGGCGATAGATTACCTCCATCGCATGTAAATCTCGGCGGAACGATGCCGCCGTTGGCAAAATCCGAACTTGTGACAGTAAGGACCGGCACTGTCCCTGCATCGACGATGTCCCTGCCGCGCTTCCCTCTCCAATAAAGCAACCATGCAGCAAGAGAGCCGATGACCAACAAGAGGAACAGAAGAAGCCCGATGCCCCATCGTCTTCCCATTCCCATAGATTTCCTTTCTTGTTATGAGCCGTGCGGCTTATGCGCTGCTGCGCAAAACTCACCACATCATCGTTCAATCAGGTGGCAACGGCCGAAGTCCTGCCTATATTGCGTGAGTGTCCGCCGATGACGACAATGGCCAAGATCCTAGTCTTCCTTCTTCTTCGACGACCGAGTCAGCCGGGCGAGCACGGCTAGCTCTTTAAGATAGTCCTTGATTGGCCGCGCTGGTGTACCCCAGAAAACAATCCCAGGGCCACGAATCTTCTTGCGTGACGGGATTCCGGCCTGCGCTCCGAGAATGACCTTATCGCCAATCTCAACATGATCGGCAATCCCCACCTGACCGCCGACGATGGCGTCATCTCCAATGACGCTGCTGCCCGAAACGCCAGTCTGCGCCGCGATCACCACGTTCTTTCCAACGCGTACATTATGTCCGACATGGACCAGGTTATCTAATTTCACGCCGCATGCGATGCGCGTTTCTTCAAGTGCGCCGCGATCGATGGTGGTATTCGCGCCAATCTCAACGTCGTCTTCAATGATGAGCTTTCCCTGCTGTGGAAACTGAAGGTATTCACCCGTTGCGGCATCGCGCACGTAGCCGAAGCCATCCGCACCCAGTACAGCGCCGGCGTGGACTACCACACGCTCGCCCAGGGTAACCCCTGGATACAGAACCACACGCGGATATATCCGACAACTTTTCCCAAGGCGCACCCCTGCGCCCACAACTGAACCACTACCAATGCTCGAACCTTCGCCAATTTCCGCATCATCCTCTACAACGGCATACGGACCAACAAAAATATCGTTATGGAGAACAGCAGTGGGGGCTATCACAGCGGTTGGATGCACTCCGGTCTTTTCCTGCGAAGAACGCAATAAACGCGCTGCCTTCGCAAATCCGAGACGAGGCTGTCGCATCACCAGCAATGGCTTCGCGCCACCTGCGTGTATTGACAACTCCTCCGTTACCAGCACGGCTGCTGCTTTGGATTCGAGTGCCTCGCGTAACGTCAACTCGTCCTCAGCGAAGACAAGCGAATCGGCATCAGCCAGCGAAGCACTTGTCACGCGCCGGATCACGACACCATTCGATCCCACTAGATCCGCGCCAATCGACGCTGCAATTTCCCTCAGTTGAAGCATGAACTCGTCCGAAATTTTTCCGCGGTCAATAGATTGGAGGCTCGCCCTCTGGGCGCGTCTTCCATCGCCGGTGAACCCACAGCCACTGATCAGGATACTGCCTCACATACGCTTCTATTGCCGCTGTACATTTGGCAGTGTTCGTAACGGTGTCCGCTTCGTCATCACCGGTGCGGTCAAAAACAATCTCATCACCAAAGTGCAGCACGTATTTCTGCTCGGCCTTCTCCCACAGCATAAATCCCGGCAGGACCGCGGCTCCGGTTTTCAACGCCACCCGTGCAAGACCTGACGCCGTGCAAGCAGGCTTCCCAAAGAACGGCACAAAGACACCCTGTGGCGGAGTCATATTTGTATCCATCAGAATGCCAACGGTCTCGCCCTGACGCATCGCCCCCAACAATCCCCGAGCAAAGTCATCCTTGTGCAGCACGCGATTCCCGTGGAGGCAACGAATGTGATTCACCAGTCCATCCACGCGAGCGTTATCAAGACGCCGTATGACCATGCTCATGGGATAGCCCATGAGCGAATGATAGAAGCTCGATAGTTCCCACGCGCCCAGGTGGCCAGTAACGATGAGCACGCCTTTGCCCTTATCGCGGGCAGCCAGATAGCGATCCAGCCCATCATATCGAAGAAAGGATCGCGAATTCTCACGTGTGTACCGGGGCATCTGACAGAATTCAGCCAGCAGCCAGCCCAGATGACGATAAAGGTTGCGCAAGACGTCATATCGCTGCTTGTGATTCCAATCTGGGAATGCCAGTTCCAGATTCCTGAGCCCGACACTCCGTAGCCTGGGTACGATGCGGAACGCCAGCAATCCAATGCCAACTCCAACAGCCCGCGCAACGTTGCCCGGCAACAGGCGAAGCAGACGGACCAATCCCCAGACGACAGCGAACTCAAGGCTCTCTTGCATGAACGAAAATTAATTGTCAGTGTAAATGCAAAAGGAATTCGTAAGGCTGCAGCAGGGATGAAATAGAAAAGGAGCCGCTGGCGCGGCCCCTCTTCTATTTTGCAATCAAAGATGGCTATTCGCCTGACTGCTGTTGTGACTCATGGAAGTATTTGGCAATCGTGCGAAGAAACGGCCTTGAGTCTTCGGGTGGCAGCACATTTCCCTTCAGGACTTGATCAAAGGCATGCGGCCCGCCGTAGAACGTCGTCGTGTCATCGGTATTCTGGCTTACAGTAGTCCCGTCCAGATCGATGCCGGCAAAGAGTCCCTTGGTGCGCGAATAGGTCAGCAATTCCGCATGCAGCGTAACGTCGGTCGAAGCCTGCGCAGTACGCCCCACCGGTCCAGCCGCTGCAGAAGCATCCCCACCAATCTTGAACTTGCTCTTCAACAGATCCTGCAAGCCCTTGTCGTTCACCGCAACCAGCACCAGATCTGTCCCCTCGCCGCCGATTTGGAATCCAAATGAACCGCCCGCCATACGGATGAACACCGGACCGCTCCAGCCACGCCCTGTTCGGCAGGTGACGACGCCCTGCCCATACTGTCCGCCCACAATGAAGGCGCCCTTCTTGAGGCTGGGCACAACGGCAATGCAGGTTGCCTGCTTCACAATCGAGTCGGGAATTCCCTTGTCCGGAGTTTGCATGATCTCATCGATCACGGTCCTTGCATTCTCCAGACGCGTATCCAGAGCCGCCTTATCGCTGGCTGCAAGCGCCGGTAAAGACATTCCTGCAACACACAACAGCGCAAATAGCTTTTTCATGTTGATTCTTTTTCTCCCTACGGTCGATATTTGATCTTTCGCCAAATCGACGCCGACTCTCATCCTTCAGCAGAATGCTGTGTGCGTCAAGAAACTGGGAAACACGTTCTTCGCTTCAGACACTGTGATGCAGGGCACTCGTCTAGGGTTGAGTTGCAACGGCAACGTAGACGTAAAATTCAGGGCAGGGAAAGAGCCTGTGGATCAAAGATTGACAAATTGACAAGATGACCAGGGATGGGGAGATAAAGAAGAGAAAAAATGGGGTGGCCGTGCATTGATCTGCACAGGCCAGCCCCGTTCCCCAGATCTGCGTTGTTGCTAATAGGGTTTTACGGCTTTCCCGACAGACCCGCAAGATAACAGAGGTAGGATGGACCTAAGTAAGCCCTGAATAAGGGGATTTAGGGAGTTGAAAGTAGCCGATTCGAACGAATATCAGCTGTTTTGACCAGGACCGCCACCCAGCGCATGCTTGGCGGCATGAATTGAGAGCGCAATCCGGTTTCCCACGCCAACCTTCCGCATCATGCGTCCTACGTATGACTTAACCGTACGTACCTCAATTCCTAAAGCTTCGGCGATTTCCCTGTTAGAGCGAGCTGAAACCAGCAATTGCAGGACTTCCAATTCGCGGTGGGTGAATTGTGGGGCAGAGCGTGGTGAGATGGTCCCGCCATCGATCATTCGATCAACCAACAGCGAGAGCGTTCTCCTTGGCGCCCAAATCGAGCCGCTAGCCACGAGTTCGACCGCGCGGGAGACTTCATCGGGCGTGGCTGTATCCAGCAAATAGCCCTTCGCGCCAGCCATAATCGCCGCGATCACGCTCTCATCATCACCGTCTTCACTCATCACAATGATGCGAATCGAAGGCGTAGCAGCTCTCAGGCGCTCGATGGTTGTGAGGATCTCGGAGCGGACCATCAGGCTGATTACGGCAAGATCCAGCGATTCTGCGACCAACAAACCGTCAAGACCGGCATCGATAAGCTCAATGCCGCGAATTTCTTCAAGTATGCTGCGCAGGCCTTCTCGACGAATGGGTTCCACAGCAAACAAGCCCACTCGCAGGCGCTGCGCGTAAATGCGTTTCTCTTCCATCACAACTTCGGTAAAACAATTCCCTGTTGCTTCTGATACTTCCCGCGACGATCAGCGTAGCTGATCTCGCACACCTCATCGGACTGGAAAAACAGAATCTGGCAGAGCCCTTCGTTGGCATACACACGCGCCGGCAAAGGCGTCGTGTTTGAAATCTCCAAGGTCACGTAACCCTCCCATTCTGGCTCAAATGGGGTTACGTTTACGATGATCCCGCAACGCGCGTAGGTTGACTTCCCTACGCAGATAGTCAACACATCACGCGGAATCTTGAAATACTCAACAGAGCGCGCCAGTGCAAATGAGTTTGGGGGGATAATGACTGACTCGGCCTGCACCGTCACAAAAGACCGCTCGTCAAAGTCCTTGGGGTCAATGATAGCGCTATTTACGTTTGTAAAGATCTTAAATTCGTCAGAAACCCGCAAATCGTACCCGTAGGACGACAACCCGTACGAAATAACCCCTTCCTTTACTTGCTTTTCGCTAAAAGGATGGATCATCTGGTGTTTTGTGGCCTGTTCCCGAATCCAACGGTCGCTCTTAATTGACATGCAACTCCTCACCATGCTCTTTAAGCGTATCGCGAAATCAAAAAAAGTTGAATAATCCACTCAAAATGCGCATCTTATGAGTCATTTAGCGCATTGACAACACAGGAAAAGCTTTCTAGTATCCCTGTAGCCGTGAATCCCGGCGGCAATGCCTAAGAAATAGAGGTGAACGCGTTGATAAAACAAGACATTATCCATCACGTCATCGAACGCACAGGCCTGCCGCGCAACAAAGCTGAAGCGGCGGTGGATACGGTCTTCGAAAGCCTGAAAAAGGCTCTCGCTCAGGGCGACCGCATCGAATTGCGGGGCTTCGGAGTCTTTAATGTACGTCCCCGTAAAACCGGCATTGGCCGCAACCCACGCACGGGCGCGGAGGTAACCATAACCCCAGGCAAGGCGGTCCGCTTCAAGCCTGGTAAGGAACTGCACCTTCTCGATTCCTGACTTTTTGCTGCAAAAACCTGTCTGGAGCGAGGCAGCCTCACATCAGGCTTATTGCGTCCACATCCACAATCAAACTTCGACGCGGAATCCCAATTTCTTCGGCATGTGCCAGCACAGATCGCAGCCCGTTTCCGAGAACCTGGCGCTTTTCTGCTTTCATCACCAGGTGGAAGCGGTAAATGCGCTTGATTCGGGAGATCGGCGCAGTAGCTGGACCAAGCACACGTACGCCAGTCAACTGCGTCTGCTGAAACCATCGCCCGAGAGAGGAAGCCCATCCGGCGGCTTCCTCCAAATGCTGACTTTGAATGAGGACATTTGCCAGCACATCGAAGGGCGGATAGTGCATCCACCGTCTGTACTTCAACTCTCGTTCAACGAAAGCATGGAAATCGTGCTTGGCGGCACACTCAATCGCGTAGTGGCCCGGGTGGTATGTCTGAACAATAACCTTGCCGGGCAGTTCACCTCTGCCTGCGCGCCCTGATACCTGTGTCAGTAGCTGAAAGACACGCTCCGAGGCGCGAAAATCGGGCAGTCCTAGCGCATGGTCGCAACCGACAACCCCCACGAGCGTCACTCCGTGAATATCGTGACCCTTAGCGATCATCTGAGTGCCAACCAGCAGATTGATCTCACCCGAATGCAGGCGCATCAGCAGCCGTTCCAGATCATGTCGCCCGCGCACCGTGTCGCGATCCATCCTTCCGATACGCGCGCCCGGGAAAATCTCCTGTAGCCGTTCTTCGCCCTGCTGCGAGCCGGCACCCAGAAAATACAGGTGCTCGCTCTCACATTTGGGACATAGCTTTGGCACCGTCCGTTTGTAGCCGCAGTAGTGACACTCCAGGCGCTGACCCACGTGAGCATGCTGATCGTCGTTCGGAACAGTCTTGTGATAGGTCAGAGCGATGGCGCAGTTCTCGCATTCCAGCTTTTCACCGCAGGCCCGGCATAAAACCACATAGGAATAACCTCGACGATTCAGCAAAATAATTGCCTGTTCTCCGCGCTCCAGCGTGGCCTTTGTTTCTTCAATCAACGCCCGCGAAAAGAGTTGTTCCTGACCTGTCTCCTGAAACTCCCGCCGCATGTCGACCAGATCTACCATCGGCAGTGGGCGTTGATTCACGCGTTCATGCATTTTGATTTTTTCGTAACGCCCGCGCTGCGCGTTCCGCCACGATTCCAGCGACGGTGTAGCCGATCCGAGCACAACAACCGCGGATGATAGCTTCGCCCGCATTACCGCCACATCTCGCGCATGGTAACGCGGCATCTCTTCCTGTTTGTAGCTCGAATCATGCTCCTCATCGACGACAATCAGTCCGAGGTTTGCCACTGGAGCAAAGACCGCTGACCGCGTCCCCACTACTATGCGCGCATCGCCTCTGCGAATCCTGTGCCACTGCTCCGCGCGTTCCTCAGGAGTGAGTGCCGAATGCAGCAATGCAACCTCAGACGCGAAGGCGTGGTGCAATTGCGCCGCCATCGCTGGAGTCAAACCGATCTCCGGCACCAGGAGAATCGCGGACTTGCCGAGATCCAGTACATGTCGCATCGCCGCCAGGTATACGGCAGTCTTCCCTGACCCGGTAACACCATGCAACAGATACGGTCGAAACTCGTTCGAGGCTACAGCGGTGATAATGGCATCGAAGGCTGCTCTCTGCTGCATGTTCAGCTCATATTCAGGTCGTTTCACCCTCAGACCACTGAGATGAAAATCTGCCGCGCGCTCTTCAATCCGAACCAATCCGCGCTTCACTAGGGTGGCCACCGTCGATGCGGGCGTTGGCAACTTGCGCAATTCCGCCACAGGTAACTCGCCACCACCCGCACCGGCCAGTTCTGCAAGAATCGCTTGCTGATTTTCATTCAGCTTCGGAAGCCGCGCATTTTCAATCACCACTGCCCACCGCACCGTTCGTCGCGCATCGCGGGCATCTGCTTGCGTCTCTCGCGCGATCCAGCGCTTACGCAGCATGCCTTGAAGCAACTGCAGACTTGCTCCAGTGGAGGACCGCAACCGTGAAACCCTGGCTGTTCCCCCGCCCTCCAAGTAATTGAGAACCGCATATTCAAGGTTCTGCTCGCCGGGAGGAAGCTTTGAGCGCCGCGACGAGCCTCTCTCTGCGCCATCTTGCAGCACCTGCCGTCCTGTATCGGTAATCCGATACAGCACCATGCGCCGCACCTCGGCCATCAACGGCAGCATCGTCCGCAAAACCTCACCCAACGGAGCGATATAGTATTGCGCGATCCACTGCGCCAACTCCAGCAATGGACCAGAAATCAGCGGCTCCTGATCAAGAATGCCGATCAGAGCTTTTGCTTCGACCGGCGGAGCGTCGTCATGCACGCGTACCACGACACCAGCAAGCTTTTCATTGCGAAAGGGCACAAGGACGCGACAGCCGACGCCGGGAATCTCGCCATTTAACGCATAGGTAAAGGCGCGATCCAATGGAACAGGCAAGGCAACATCACAGAACTCAGGCATGGGCTACTGAGGCGAGAGTACCAGATGCGGTCACTCGAACGTCGAAGCGCAGCATTCCGCGTGGCTCGTGCCGAAAGTCAGCAAGCGGACTCCACTGTTACATTAAAAGTAAGACCCATGTTCTACCCAACAAATGATTTACGCATAAAAGCGACGAAGGTTGTCCTACCGCCGGTATTTCTCGAAGAAGAATTACCTGTCACCGAGCGGGCATCAGCGACTGTTTTTCAGGCCCGAAACGAGATCATCAACATTCTCAATGGAAGCGATTCGCGCCTTGTTGTGGTCGTTGGGCCTTGTTCCATCCATGACACCAAAGCTGCGCGCGAGTATGCCGGATTGTTGAAGAATGCAATCGACGAATTCGGGAATGAGTTGCGAATCGTGATGCGCGTCTATTTTGAGAAGCCACGCACCACGCTTGGCTGGAAGGGACTGATTAACGATCCTCATCTCGATGAATCTTTCCGTATCAACGATGGACTGAGACTGGCACGGCATCTGTTGCTCGATCTTGCGGAGATGGGCGTGCCTGCGGGGACTGAATTTCTGGATATGATCTCGCCGCAGTATGTTGCTGAACTGGTCAGTTGGGGAGCCATCGGCGCGCGCACTACGGAAAGTCAGGTACACCGGCAGCTCGCCTCCGGCTTGTCTTGCCCGGTCGGCTTTAAGAACGGGACCTCTGGCAATGTACAGATCGCGATTGAGGCCATCGTTTCGGCGGGACATCCGCATACGTTTCTTGGTACTTCGGAAACAGGCCAATCTGCGATTCTCTTTACGGCGGGAAATCCCGACTGCCACATCATTCTGCGCGGCGGCAGGCAGACGACGAACTACGATACGGCCTCTGTTGCCTCGACATCTGAGCAGATGGAAAAAGCCGGCGTTAAGGCTCGGATCATGATCGACTGCAGCCACGCCAATAGTGGCAAGGATCACAAGAAACAGGGTGTGGTTTCTCGCGAAGTGGCTACGCAAATTGCAGCGGGCGATCGCCGCATTATGGGTGTAATGCTCGAAAGCAATCTGATTGCGGGTTCACAGAACCTTGTGAATGGCAAGGCTCTTACGTACGGGCAAAGCATTACCGACGCATGCATCGACTGGACCGAAACCCACGGCCTACTTAAAGATCTGGCGGGTGCGGTTCGTGCGGGGCGATAAATGTCAGCCGGAAAGGCCGAGACACTTCATTGCAAAGCGCCATAAAGTTGCTTGGGGCGACGGGGCCTTCTGTGTAGACTACGCGCAAGCATGACCACGATTACGTCACCAGAAAAGCGCGGGAGCTTTGTCTCCGCTCTCGAGCGTTACTTCCTCTTTGAAGCGCTTGAAACAAACTGGCGCACCGAGATTCTTGCTGGCTTCACGACGTTTGTCACGATGGCCTACATCGTCTTCGTGAATCCGGCGATTTTGCACGAGACCGGGATGCCCGTTGCCGCGGTGACTGCGGCAACGTGCTGCTGCGCCGCCTTGGGCAGCATCCTGATGGGGGCGCTGGCAAACTATCCAATCGCACTCGCACCGGGGATGGGACTCAACGCTTACTTCACCTACACCGTGGTAAAACACATGGGCGTGCCATGGCAGACGGCTCTCGGTGCAGTTTTTCTTTCCGGCGTGATTTTTCTGCTGCTCACCGTCGGCGGCATTCGCCAGTTGCTGGTCGGTGCGATTCCGCATGAACTGCATGCGGCTGTCGCGGGCGGCGTCGGACTCTTTATCGCATTTATCGGACTACGAAATGCTGGCATTATCGTTGCCGACCCGGCGACCGTTGTGGGACTTGGGAATCTGCGCAATCCGCAGACTGCACTTGCCATCTTTGGATTGTTGCTCATTGCGCTGCTCCAGGTATTTCGCGTGCGCGCGTCCATGCTGATCGGAATTATGGGCACAGCGCTGACAGGGTGGGCCTTCAGCCTTGTACATTGGCATCCGGAGGCATACCGCTTCAGCGACATCACGGCAACAGCCTTTAAGCTCGACATCCGCGGGGCACTGCATATTGGCGTTTTCGAGATTATTTTTGTCTTCCTCTTCGTCGATCTCTTCGACAACATTGGCACGCTAGTGGCAGTGAGCCAGAAGGCTGGACTGATTGATGCGCAACATCGTATCGCGCGCTTGAACCGCATTTTTTTTGCCGATGCGACTGCAACCATTGCCGGCTCGCTTACGGGAACGAGTACGGTCGTCAGCTACATTGAATCGAGCGCGGGGGTTGCCGCGGGAGGGCGGTCGGGTGTAACTGCGATCGTTACGGGCATTCTGTTTATTGTGGCTCTGTTTGTAGCGCCGCTCGTCGGCGCCATCCCAACAGCCGCAACGTCGCCAGCGTTGATCATTGTCGGTGGACTGATGCTCTCGTCCATCAGCGAAATCAAGTGGTCTGATCCGCTGATAGCCTTCCCGGCATTTCTGACACTTGTGACGATTCCGCTGACGTACTCAATCGCGAACGGATTGAGCTTCGGCATCATTGCTTTTGCGCTGCTGCATATCTTCAGCGGGCGCTTTCGCTGGCAGGACTGGCTGCTGTATGTTTTGGCCGCGCTATTTCTCTTGCGCTTCATCTATATGGCCAAGGGATGATTGGCATCAGTCTCTGTTAATCGACGATAGGGCCTTCGTTTAAACTACGAACGCCTGCTCAACTACATCTTGTAACGTCCGAGATCCTCGTCGTTCAGATTCTCCAGCCAACGACGCAGCTCTTCCTGTGTTGCCTGATCGGTGGGGTTAGAGATGACTTTGGCGACGCGCAGGACATCTTCATCCACGAAAATCGGGCAGTCAGCGCGCAGTGCGAGCGCCAAAGCGTCGGATGGGCGGCAATCAATGGTGACGGACTCTCCGTCTTGCTCAAGCCACAACACAGCGTAAAAGGTGTCGTTCTTAAGCTCTGTAACCACAACACGTTGCACGGTGGCGTTCAGACCTTGGACCAGGTTTTTAAGCAGGTCGTGTGTCATGGGGCGCGGCGTCGTCGCCTTTTCCACTTCAAGGGCGATAGCGTTGGCCTCATACAAACCCACCCAGATAGGCAACACAGTATCTCCCTGCACGTCTTTCAGAATGACGATCGGCGCATTGGTTGATGGATCGACCATCAGGCCCCGGATTTTCATCTCGATTTCCATCCAGCGTGACCTCTTATGCTACCGCTTCGCCTACGAGGCTGTTCGGGAAAGTCTTTGTAACTCTCACCGGCAAATAGCTTCCCGTAGCGGGAAGAATAGGCTGGCTAGCGGTAAAGTTCAACGTTTTATTCTGTGAAGTGCGTCCGATGACCTGTCCCCTGGCCTGATTATGACCCTCAACCATCACCTCCAGAACTTGCCCCATGTAATTGCTATAGTTGACCCTTTGGATTTCACGCTGGCGATCAAGGAGGACTTGCAGGCGCTCGGCTTTGATCTCGTCGGATATGGAATCCGGCATCCTCACAGCAGGGGTGTTTGGGCGCGGCGAATACTTAAATGCAAAGACACCGTCGTATTGAACCGCATGCAGAAGCGTAATGGTTTCCTCGAAATCTGCCTGCGTTTCGCCAGGGAAACCTACGATGACGTCCGTAGTCATACTGATCTGGCGTTTAGCCGCCTTGATCCATGAGATGCGCTCAAGGTACCAGTCGCGTGTATACTCGCGCTGCATCATGTGGAGCACATCAGATGATCCGCTCTGCACCGGCAGGTGAACGTGATCGCAAAGTGATGGTACAGCATCAATGGCGTCGACGATGTCGCGTGTAAAATCCCGCGGATGCGAGGTCGTGAAACGCACGCGGCGAATGCCGGGAATTTCACCTATGGCAGCGAGCAACTCCGCAAATGACTTCTTTCTTTCTGGATCACAGTAGGAATTAACATTCTGACCGAGAAGTTGGATTTCGGTGTAACCACTATCGG
Source organism: Alloacidobacterium dinghuense (assembly GCF_014274465.1). NCBI lineage: Bacteria > Pseudomonadati > Acidobacteriota > Terriglobia > Terriglobales > Acidobacteriaceae > Alloacidobacterium > Alloacidobacterium dinghuense. Next base: position 2,207,207 of record NZ_CP060394.1, read on the forward strand.
CCATCCGGCGCGCTTCGACCAGAACCGACGTCGATGTGCGGCTTCGTTCTTTGCCACGTGTATATGGAACGACACAGTAGGCACAGAACTTATCGCAGCCCTCAATAATGGTGATATAGCCGCGATGAGGATTGCTGCGTGTCGTGAATTCGGTTTCGAAGGTCTCTTCGGTTTGGCGGTCGTCGAGACCGGTAATCCGTTTTTCACCGAGTTCCAGGCGCACGAGCATCTCGGGAAGCTTGCGGTAGGACGCCGAGCCGGAAACCAGCGAGACATAAGGGGCACGCTCGAAGATGCGCTCGCCTTCCTGCTGCGCCACGCATCCGAGAACGCCGAAGCGCTTGCCCTGCGCGGTCAGTTTCTTGTAGTCATTCAGGCGGTTGAAGACCTTCTGCTCTGCCTTGTCACGGATGGAACAGGTGTTATAGAGGATGAGGTCGGCAGCCTCTTCGGTTTCCACCTGGTGATAGCCCTGCTGCGTGAGCGTGCCGATGACTTTTTCCGAGTCGTGCACGTTCATCTGGCATCCGAAGGTTTCCAGATAGAAGGTTCTTGAATGCGCCGCTGCTTCTGGCTGGGGCGCATCGATTAAATCGAAGTTCGGCATAGATATTGTGATTATATCGCTCATAGCATCGTGTTCAGAGTTGTTCCTGGTCACAAAGGCGCAGTCACGATGAGTGGTAAAAATTTGGTAGCTTAACGATAAAGAGTCCTCTATGAAACTGCCCACTCTCGATGAGATCAAGAGCGCAACACAGGTTGTCCGCGCGGTCATGCCACCTACACCGCAATACACATGGCCGCTGCTGAATGCACGCTGTGGCACTGAGGTGTGGGTTAAACATGAGAACCACTCACCCGTGGGTGCCTTCAAGCTTCGTGGCGCCGCTGTTTATATGGACTGGCTCAAAAAGAGTAAACCTACGCTGACTGGCGTGATCGCAGCGACACGCGGCAATCATGGACAGGGCGTGGCGCTCGCAGCGTCACGTCTTGGATTGACCTCGGTCATTGTGGTTCCGTTTGGCAACAGTCGCGAGAAGAATCGGGCGATGCAGTCACTCGGAGCAGAGTTGATTGAGTATGGCGATGATTTTCAGGCGGCCCTGGAGCACTCACGGACTCTCGCAGAGACTCGTGGTTTGCATCCTGTGCCCTCGTTTCACACGCTGCTGGTGTACGGCACGGCTACCTATGCGCTTGAATTCTTCCAGGGTGCGCCCGAACTCAGCGTTGTATATGTGCCGATTGGGCTTGGATCTTCAATATGCGGGATGATCTCCGTACGAAATGCTCTTGGACTGAAAACGAAAATCGTAGGCGTGGTAGCGAAAGATGCGCCCGCTTATGCGTTATCGTTCCGTAAAAAAAAGGCACTTTCCGCAACGGCAAATTCACGACTGGCGGACGGGCTCTCATGCCGGGTGCCGGTTCCCGAGGCGCTTGAAATCATCCTTGCAAATGTCGATCACATGGTTGAAGTGAGTGAAGGCGAGATTGCTGATGCGATGCGCTCCTATTATGAAGACACACACAATGTTGCTGAAGGCGCGGCAGGAGCAGGATTGGCAGCTGTTCTAAAAGAACGCGAGACGCACGATGGGCGCGTGGGTGTGGTGTTCACTGGCGGCAATGTCGATCGGGAACTCTTTCTGGATGCGCTGAAGACCGCATGAAATCCAAGGCCGTCACGCCCCTATCGCATGGCGCGCCCAATCATTGTTTTGGGTGTGGCGAGACAAACCGCTCTGGGCTGCGGCTGAAGTTTCTCGTCGACGATAACCATCAGGTAGTCTGCTATACATCGCTGGCGAGGCGATTTGAAGGACCTCCGCAACATGCTCATGGCGGCGTGATCGCTACACTCCTGGATGAGGCAATGAGTAAAGCCAATCGCGTACACGATGTGATCGCCATGACACGGCAGATGGAGATTGAGTATTTGCACCCGGTACCGATACGGCAGAAGATCACTGTGACTGGCCGGAGGATTTCGCACGAAGGACGCAGAAATTACTGCGAGGCCGAAATTGAGTCCGCTTCAGGCGAAATTTTAGCGCGAGGCAAGGCGCTGTTTATTACTGTCGATCGAAGCGTGCTGCAGCGGTCGGAAAAGGTTCGAACATGAAGGCACTGATCATGGAAGCTCCGGGAAGACTGACCGTTGGGACCCGCTCGGTCCCTCTGCGCGCGCCTGACGAAGTTCTGTTGCGCGTGCGCCTGGTCGGGCTTTGTGGCACCGACCTAAGCTCCTTTCGTGGCAAGAATCCGCTGGTTTCTTATCCGCGTGTTCCCGGCCACGAGATTGCTGCCACAGTGGAAGATGCGGGTGAGAATAGCGATTTGGCGCAGGGGGCCAATGTCACGCTTCTGCCCTACAAGAATTGCGGCCAGTGCGCATCATGTTTGCAACAGAGACCGAACGCATGCGAGTTCAACCAGACAATGGGCGTGCAGCGTGATGGAGCGCTTACGGAGTATATCTCTGCTCCGCTCAACAAGATCGTGCGCGGGAATCTAAGCCTGAAAGAACTTTGTTTGGTTGAACCGCTTTCGATTGGCTTTCACGCAACTTCTCGCGGGCAGCTTACGGCAAAGGATACGGTCGCTGTTCTTGGCTGTGGCGGTGTTGGGCTCGGCGCGATCGCGGCTGCCAGTTTTGCTGGAGCAACCACGATTGCCATGGATATCGACGACCGGAAACTGGAGATCGCGCGCAAGGCCGGGGCGCAGCATTCGATCAACAGCGAGACGCAGGATTGCCACAGCGCTTTACGAGAACTGACAAACGGTCTAGGGCCAGACGTATTCATTGAGGCGATTGGTCTTCCGCAAACATTCCGCATGGCGGTGGAAGAAGTGGCCTTTACCGGGCGGGTTGTCTATATCGGATACGCGAAAGAGCCGGTGGCTTACGAGACAAGATGGTTTGTCCAGAAAGAGCTGGATATACGCGGCTCACGCAATGCTCTGCCGGGAGACTTCCGCACAGTAGTTCAAATGCTCGAGGCGAAGCGGTTTCCCGTGGAGGATGCAGTCAGCCTGATTGTTGGACTCAATGAAGCGCCACGGGCGATCGCAGAGTGGGCAGAAAAACCCTCTGCTTATAGCAAAATCATGGTTTCAATGTAATAGTGGCGCATCTTGGGACCAGAAGTCCGGACTTAGCAGTCGCCAGGATCTGCATGAGACGCCCATGCAAAAGCTGCTAAACTGTAGTGTTCACAGACATTTTCAAAGGGCGTATATCTGTAAACCGCTTATTTTCCCAGGCGGCCAGCAACGCCGGGAGGAACGCAAAATGAGCACAAATAATGGCAACACAACCGCCACGAGTCTTCGGCTAAAGATCGGCCTCGCGGAAATGCTGAAGGGCGGCGTCATTATGGACGTCATGAACGTTGAGCAGGCGCGCATCGCGGAAGAATCGGGCGCGGTCTCCGTCATGGCTCTGGAGCGCGTTCCCGCCATGATTCGGGCTGAAGGCGGCGTGGCGCGCATGGCAAGTCCCAAGCTTATCAAAGAGATTATGGGCGCGGTTTCCATTCCGGTTATGGCAAAGGCGCGCATCGGCCACTTCGCGGAAGCACAGATATTGCAGGAGATCGGGGTGGACTTCATTGACGAGTCCGAGGTCCTTACCCCAGCCGATGAGGCTCACCATATCGATAAGCATGCTTTCACCACTCCCTTTGTCTGCGGCGCACGCGATCTTGGCGAAACTCTTCGCCGCATTGCCGAAGGTGCGGCGATGATCCGTACCAAGGGCGAAGCTGGAACGGGTGACGTTGTCCACGCGGTGAAGCATATGCGCCAGATCGTTCGAGAGATGCGCGCCCTTACAGTGCTTTCTGATGACGAGCTTTACGTGGCGGCCAAGGAACATCGCGCTCCGTACGAACTCGTTCGCATGGTTGCGAAGGCTGGTAAGCTTCCGGTACCCAACTTTTCTGCAGGAGGTATTGCTACTCCTGCGGACGCAGCCTTGATGATGCAACTGGGCGCTGAGACCGTTTTCGTAGGTTCCGGGATATTCATGAAAGAGCGCGCTACTCCGTTGGATGTGGAACATGATCAAGCTGCGCGCGCGGAAGCTGTGTCCAGAGCTCGCGCCATTGTCCTAGCGACGACACATTACAACGATCCGAAGATTGTCGCAGAGGCTTCAGAACAGGTGACAGGCACGATGAAGGGACTCGCCGTGTCCGCATTGGAGCAAGACCAGTTGCTCCAAACTCGTGGTTGGTAGTCCGCTATTGAGACGGACGCGCTCCGCGTTGATTGGAAGTCGCATCTTGTTGAGGGCTATCAGCACTGCTTCTTTGCGATTTCGCTGAATAGCTTCAGTACCGAGGTATCTCTTCGAACGTGTCAACAAAGTCAGAAGTGGGTCAGACGATTCCCCAAATTGGCGTACTGGCGATACAAGGCGACTTTGATGCGCATGGGGTTGCTCTGCGCGAAGCGGGCGCGGAGGCAGTGCTGGTTCGTAGACCCGAACAACTGGCGGCTATCGATGGCCTGATTATCCCCGGCGGCGAATCGACTACCTTTCTCAAGTTCCTCGCGCGGGATGGATTTCTTGAGGCCCTTCAAAGTTTCGTGCGGGAGAAGCCCACCTTCGGTACCTGCGCCGGGTGCATCCTGCTCGCGAAAGAAGTACGCAATCCCAGCCAGGAGAGTCTCGCAGTGCTTGACGCAACGGTGGAGCGCAATGCGTATGGGCGGCAGATCGACAGCGCGATTCTCAACGCTGACACGCGCCTTGAGGGAGGACCGCTGGAAATGGTTTTCATTCGTGCGCCGCGTATCGTGAAAACAGGCGCCGAAGTCGAGGTGCTCGCTGAGCGCGATGGCTTCCCTGTTCTGGTAAGACAGGCAAAGCTGCTTGCAGCAACATTCCACCCGGAACTCTCGTCCGACCGTCGTGTCCATCGCCTCTTTGTCGATCTGGTTCGTTCTGGACAGAGCCACTGAGAGACAATCATTGCATGATGGCTGATCGCGTCTGGTGGATGCCACCGAACGGCGCCTTGCACGGCGTTCCAGTCGACAGCTTGATGTGGTGGAATCTGGTAATCCTAGGAACGCTGTTTCTTCTGGCGCACGTTTTTGTGCTGGCCACAATGATCCGCCGAAAAGGTCCTGTTCTAAACCGTTTTGGCGTTTCGCCGAAGCATGAACTGGTTCCGCTGATCGCACTGACGCTTATCTATGCGTGGATGGCCGTCAGTGCGCAACGCCTCTGGGCAACAATCCGGTATCAGGGAGCTGCTCCCAATGCCCTCCAAGTGGAGGTGACTGGGATGCAGTTTCAGTGGTACTTCCGTTATCCCGGAGCCGACAACTCGTTTGGGCCGACGCGGCCGGAACTTATCAACGCGCCGGCTGGAAACCCGCTTGGGCTCGATCATACGGATCCGCACAGCGCGGACGATATTGTCTCGAGCGTTCTCCTGCTCCCCGCCGGACGCGAGGTCGATCTCAGGATTCGCTCCATTGATGTAATTCATGGATTCTTCGTTCCAGGCATGCGCGTAAAACAGAATGCGGTGCCAGGCATGGAGATGCATATCCACTTCACGCCTACAGTTGCAGGCGACTATCCCATTCTTTGCTCTCAAGTCTGCGGACTAGGACACGCGCGGATGCAATCGCATCTTCGGGTGGTATCGGAGAGCGAATATTCTGCTTGGCTGTCAAGCCACAGTCCCACAGGCATTTCGGGAGCCGGACGATGAGTTCAGGAGTGCAGATCACCAAGGCGCCACGTCGATGGTTTCTCACGACAGATCACCGTACCATTGGCATTGCCTACCTGCTGCTCTCGCTGATAGCCGTCGCTGTCGGCACCATGCTTTCGATCTTCATGCGGATTCACATCGTCGCGCCAAATCTTAAGTTGCCGCTCTGGGGCGTAGTACCGCCTGAAGGATATCTGGCGCTGGTAACAATGCACGGCACTCTAATGGTCTTCTTTGTGCTGACGACAGCTCCAGTGAATGGATTTGCCAGCCTTGTCCTTCCAGCGCAGATTGGTGCGCGGCGTATGGCCCTCCCGCTGTTGAACGCGGTTTCACTGTGGCTAACTGTGGTCTCGTTCGGAGTATTGATCAGCGCGTTTTTTGTTGGCGGAGGAGCGCCAATCTCCGGGTGGACAAACTATCCCCCGCTCAGTGCGATCGCTGCCGCGGGGCCCGGCCAAGCTGCAGGCATGGATTTGTGGTTGGCGAGCATCGGTATTTTCTGCCTGGCTTCGGTGTTAAGCGCAATCAATCTGCTGACGACTGTCATCTCCAAGCGCTGCGAAGGAATGACAGCGATGCGCATGCCGCTTACCGTCTGGGCATGGCTGGTGACGGCGGTGCTCATTCTCTTTGCCTTCAGCGTTCTATTTGCAGCGGTAGTGCTGCTGCTGAGCGATCGGCATCTGGCAACGAGTTTTTTTGTGCCGCCTGGAGAAGTCATCGACGGGCTGGTCCTTGATCGAACTCATCCGCACGCGAGCGGATCGCCAATGTTGTGGCTTCATCTTTTTTGGTTCTTTGGGCACCCGGAGGTCTACATCGCGATCTTGCCGGCAATGGGGTTGACTTCCTCTCTTCTGGCTAATTTCACGCGGCGTCCAGTTTTCAGTTATCGGTTCATGGTGGCAACTACACTCGCAATCGGTTTTTTCGGGCTGCTGGTGTGGGGACATCACATGTTTGTGAGCGGAATGAATCCCTATGCAGGAACAGCGTTTGCATTGACGACGATGGCAATCGCCATCCCCAGTTCTGCGAAGATGTTGGGATGGATGGCCATGCTGTCTCGCGGTCGTGATAGCCGCGTCACTCCTCTACCGACGCCAATGCTGTTTACGTTGGGATTTCTATCTTTTTTTATTGCGGGCGGCCTCACAGGGCCCATTCTTGCGCAGCCGGTTCTGGATGCTTACCTGCACAATACCTATTTCGTGGTTGCACATTTTCACCTGATCATGGCGATGGCAGGGATGTTTTCACTCTTCGCGGCGGTGTACTACTGGTTTCCCCTGATGACCGGTCGCATGATGAACGAACGGCTGGGCAAATGGCACTTCTGGCTCTCTCTCGTCGGAGCCTATGCGACCTTCTTTCCCATGCACTTCGCCGGCCTTGCCGGACAACCGCGACACTACGCCCAACTTACCGGGAGCACGTCGATGCTGAATTCCCTGCTGCCGCTGCAAACCGGAATTACGCATTCGGCGCTCTTCCTGGCGACGGCGCAGCTGCTTTTTCTGATCAATCTTGTCTGGAGCGTGCGACGCGGAGAACCTGCCGGGGCAAATCCCTGGCGAGCTACAACGCTGGAGTGGGCACCCGATAACATCCAATACAGGGTCAACCGGGGCCCTTATGAATATCGTTTTCACACAAATTCAGCCGACTTCGTTCTGCAGTGTGCCGAGGAGGCCGAACAGGAGTAAGCTGTACGCGAGAGGGATTCCGCGCATGCCCGCCACCTTTACTCGTACCCCAGCCGAAATTGATCGTAAAGATACTGGAATTGGCGGCAAGCCGCCAGTCGACAGGCGGCCTACGGGTGGAGGCGGAGGCGACGATAACTGGGATAATCATCCACAGGGGAGGCGCGGGCCACGCGAACTGTTGACACGCTATCGTCTTGGGCTTTTCTTTGCCCTGGCGGGCGATCTGATGTTTTTTATCGCGATTGTGAGCGCTTTTTTTGTGCGGCAGAATGCCGGGCATTTCGATCCCCGCGATAACTACGTGTCCGACTGGCACCCATTGGCAGTTCCACCGATTCTCTGGATTAATACAGCTATTTTGCTTCTGAGCAGCGCGACGATCGAAACTGCGCGCCAGCACCTTTTTCACGAAGTCGATGTGATGGAGGAGTGGCTTGGGCTTGGACGGCCAGCCGTGCGACGCGCGTCACCCTGGCTGATCGGTACAGTTGTCTTAGGCCTAATGTTTTTGGCCGGACAATGGATAGCTTGGCAGCAGCTCGCCTCGCAAGGCCTCTTCTTCGGGACAAATGAAAACAGCCACTTCTTCTACCTGATCACAGCGACCCACGGAATCCATCTTGGATTGGGTATTCTGGCGCTCGCGATCGCACTCTGCGCGCTGTTTCTACTTCGACGGGTTGAGATGCGTCAGATTGTCGTCGATTGTACGGCGTGGTATTGGCACACCATGGGTATCTTCTGGGTCTTCTTGTTTGTCCTTCTGACTTGTTTTCAATAACGCCTTTGTCACACCGCTGAAGCTTCACAGGTCCTGTTCCATGGCCGACCTAGAGCCAACTTCTGCTGCAATTACACTTACCACTACATGCTTGCCTGCTCACAACTGGGACGTACACTTACATCACCTGAACCACGCTCTCTCCTTACTGATGTGAACTTCGAATTGCAGCGCGGCGAAGTGCTCGCCGTGGTTGGACCAAGCGGTTCGGGCAAGAGCACTCTGCTTCGACTGTTAAATCGGCTGGATGAGCCCACAAGCGGTACCGTCTGCCTGAACGGGACAGACACACGCACGCTGCCTCCACGCGAACTGCGACGGCGAATGGGGATGGTGATGCAACGCGCTTATCTCTTCCCCGGATCAGTTGCAGAGAATGTTGCCTTTGGCCCAAGGCAAAATGGCCAGAGCATTCCCGCAAATGAAATAAACGCATTGCTTGCCCACGTTGGACTGGCAGGGTTCGGATCGCGCGATGCACTTACGCTCTCCGGGGGAGAGGCACAGCGTGTTGCCATTACTCGAGCGCTGGCGAATAACCCGGAGACGTTGCTGCTCGATGAACCCACCTCAGCGCTCGATGAAGCAGCGCGGCTGGGGGTCGAGGCACTTCTGGAATCGTTGATCTACGAGCGCCATTTAACGTGCGTATGGGTGACACACAGCAGCGAACAGGCTCGCGCAATGGCGGACAAAGTTCTCGCTCTTGAATTTGGACGCGTTAAAGCTTATGGACCTGCGGCTGAGGTGCTGCGTGCTTAATCATTTGTTTCACTCGCAGCTTACACTCGGCATTGCGGAATGCGTTGTGGCCGCACTGCTCGCGTTGGCGGTCATGCTCCTGGCGCGCAAGCGTGCCCCCGGAATACTCAAAGAATTGCCCGTCGCGGAGATTCGAGGTGTAGTACAGATCGTGGCCGTGGGTGCGATTCTCGCGCTCATGCTGCGCGGACCTCAGTGGACATCCCTACTGGTTCTTGCTGTGATGATGCTTGCTGCGGCAAGCATTGTGCGGAAACGCGCGAAGCGCATTCCACGCGCATTCTTGCTGGCATTGACCTCTATTTGCGCCGGTACGGGCGTGGTACTGGCAATCATGATCGTCTTCGGCGTGATTCCACTGAAAATCACGATGCTTGTGCCGGTAGGAAGTATGGTGATTGCGAATACGATGAACACGCAGTCACTTTTTCTTGATCGACTACGTGGTGAGGTCACCTCTCATGTTGGAGAAATTGAATCGGCATTGGCACTTGGAGCGAGCGCTGATGCGGCTGTACTGCCCTATCTCAACGCCGCGTTTCGCGCTTGCCTGATTCCTTCGGTCGACAATATTCGCTCGCTAGGAATTGTCTGGATTCCTGGTATCATGGCCGGCATGGTGCTTTCAGGAGCTTCGCCTATGTTTGCTGCACTCTATCAATTTGTTGTGTTGACGACGATCTTCTCTGCCTCCGCGCTTGCTTGTTTTGTTTCCAGTCACCTGGTCACGGGGCGGATTTTCACACTTCATGAGCAGTTGATGCTGCGATGAAGTCAGTCGGGAATCTGCCATCCGACTCCAGCATTCGCCAGGGTGTTTTCGCCGGTGGCGTCGCCTAAGAGCGCTTTGGCCATCTCCGGAAACGCCTTTTGCACTTCATCGGTTCTCGCCCACACCGGCACGTCCATCATTTTATATTTGTAGGTAACGGTCGATTTGAGCATTCCATTCGCTTCTTTCGATGGCGGCGTAAAGCTGTCAATGCTGGTCACTTCACGATGCCCATAGCAGAACCTGCTCCCTGCGCGCTCGCCCGCAGCGGTTAGCGCATAGACCTCAACATGAATACTCTGGTCTTCCGTGCGCTTCATCAGTCCGGAATTCATCAGTGCATCCATGCGCTGTTTGTCTTGTTTCGCATCGGGTCCCGGACTGACTTCGTATGGGAATCGCAGCGCGCTTGGAAAGAGACAGTCGTTGTGGTTCGCGTAATAAGCATTTAAGCCTGCCATAAAGTTTTCGTCTGTTGGCTTTGTTTTGGATGAGCATCCCGCCACCAGCAAAATCACACCAGTCAGAATTACCGTTAATTGCTTTCGAATCGTGCCTTGCATTCTTGCTCCTTGCTATTCTTTTCAACTTGTTACACATCTAAGAAGCATTTGTTGCAGAAAGGGCAGTCCGGATCTCCATGAAGAAGTTTGATCAGGCGCGATGCGGAGACCTGCACAAAAATTGTCTGCACACGCCTTCGGCATGCAAATTGAGAGAAGATTCATCGATAGCATTATGCGACTTGCGCTGTCGCGCCTAAAATTGAGCTAATGCGATTTCGACCTCCCCTGCACATTTGCGCATGCGCGATCACGGTTCTCCTTGCAGCTTTTTCTCTCAGCGGGCAGACACAGGATCAAAAGCCTGCCACTGCAACGCTTGATGAGCGGCAGATATTACACCACCTCAATTCGGTCATTACCTGGTATCGCAAGAACAAGACGCAGATCCAGCCGGTGGGCCTTCCCACGGATGCGCTCTATCAGTCGACTGCGAACAAAATGGCGACCGAGGTAGTGGCGCTTGCATTTGCATCCGCGGAAAAGGCTGCTCCCCTTCTGCCCAGCGAGATTCCTCAGGGGGCGGCCTCAACATCGCACCAGAACCTCGTGAAGCTGCTGCAGGATACAACCACCCACAACGCTCAGTTACAGACGCAGATCAACCAGCTGAACAGCAAAATCGCTTCGGCCCGGCGCCGCGATGTACAGGCGCTGACCGACCAGAGAGATCGCCTGCAGGGCGAACTCGATCTCGGCAAGTCGATGATCAATTCGCTGACTCAGTTGACCAGGAATTCTGAGCAGAAAGCTACAAAGAAGAAGGGGGATTCGGAAAATCAGCCCAATCCAAATGGGTTTGAAGCCAGTGTTGCGCAACTGAAGAGTACTCTGCCGGAAATTTTTGACCCTAAGAACCAACCGGTTACCGCGTCGACTCCGCAGAACATCAATAGTCCAACTGGATTGTTCGGGGCCCTTCACAGGCTTTACGACCAATCTGTGAGCCTCCGACAAATTGAAAGCCTTCAACTCGAGACGAACCAATTGGAGGATTTCGTCAACACCTTACGCTCGCCTCTCCGCACAGAGCTGCGAGCAACGATCCAACAGGGTCGCGCGTTGTCAACCACTGCGGATAATCCTCAACCAGGCGAGGCGCTCCCTTCAAAGCAGGACTTTGACACGCTCGCTGCCAGATTCGATCAGATTGCGGGAGTAGAAGTGCCGCTGAGCCAGGAAGTGGTGGCCCTCGACGAGAGCAAGGCGAACCTTGAGGATTGGCGCAACTCCATACGGCGCGAGTCAGGTGCGCTTTTACGTAGCGTTTTGGTCCGCGTGGGAATCATGATCGCAGTGCTTGGTTTTCTGCTACTGATTTCCGACTTATGGAAAAGGGCGACGTTTCGCTACATTGCCGACAATCGACGCAGAAGGCAATTCCTCGTCGTTCGACGATTTGTCATCGGCTTTCTGATCGGGCTGGTCTTGATCTTCAGCTTTGTTACCGAGTTCAGCGCACTGGCTACATTCGCCGGATTTCTAACGGCCGGCATCGCCGTAGGACTCCAGACCATTCTTCTGTCAGTCGCGGCGTATTTCTTCCTGATTGGTCGCTATGGTATCCGGGTGGGTGACCGCATCACGATTTCGGGCGTGACGGGCGATGTTATCGATGTCGGCTTTGTGCGGTTTTATATGCTCGAGTTGGCCGGCACAGGCATCGACCTGCAGCCGACGGGACGCGTTGTTGCCTTTGCCAACGCCGTGCTCTTTCAGCCGACGACGCCGATGTTTAAGCAGGTTCCCGGGACGCATTACTCATGGCATGAGATTTCGATTGGATTGCAACCTGCGGGCAATCACAAGCTGGTCGAAGAGACGATGATGCAGATTGTTCAGAGTGTCTATGAAAAATATCAGCCGCTCCTCGACCGACAGCAACGCAGCATTGAGGAGAGGTTTGAGGTACCGTTTGCGCCGCTGAAGCCGAAGGCACAGCTCCAGCTTACGGACACTGGGCTTGAAGCGGTGGTGCGCTATCCAGTGAGCCTGCGTCACAATGTCGAGGCCGACGACGAAATTACGCGTCGATTGCTGCAACTGATCTCGCGGAATGGGGAACTGAAAGAGACGGTCGCTGGATTGCCGAAGATTCGATCTGCTGTTCGCGCATAAGATTGCACTCACAGCAGCCCGTAATTCTTATTCGGCAATGCCTTCTGTTTGGGCCTTTACCTTTCCGCTCTTGATGGCTTTTACGAGAGTCGCATGATCGGCTTCCGTCTGGTCGCCGTACCGCTCGGCCCAATCGGCCAGAGCTTCATCAAGAATTTTCGAATTGCCGCAGTAACTGCCGGCTCACTGGTGCGGGAATGAGCGCGTGCCAGGATAGTGCCACAGGCCCAGGCAACAAAGTTGAACGACTCGCCGCTCAGTCCCAAGGACCGACTACCGTTTCGTCGAAGTCGTTTAAATCAAATACGAGGTCGCGCTGTGGCGTACCGAAAAAACCGAAGTTGTTACCTTCAGCTTTGCCTTTGTCATTCGCCCTGGCAGCGGCTGGCACATGCCGGGAATGCCGTTCTACCTGGCGGCTCTCTTCGTCTTCATGTCGCTGATCCTCGCGCTCTTCGTAACGCGGCGACAGGGAAGTGTCGGGACCAGCAATTAAAAAGTTGTCATCCTGAGCGGAGCACCGAAGGTGCGCAGTCGAGGACCTGCTGTTCCGCAAACCAGCGACAAATGTGTGCGTGGGTCGGTGTCCAATTTATTCAGCAACCTTTGGGTGCGCCATCCTTTCGCGTTCTTTGCGAAAGGGTGGGATCAATCCACAGCCGCAGGGTCCTAACGCGCCTTCACGCCAGCCTGATATACCGTCTGCCCGTTCACCACTGTCCGCAAGACCTGCGTCCTCAAAATCTCAGGCGGAGCGACAGAGGTAATATCACGATCCAGCACAACAAAGTCGGCAAGATAGCCATTCGCCAGCTTGCCTTTCCTGCTCTCCGCAAATTCGGCGTAAGCAGACCCCTGCGTATACGCATAAATCGCCTGCCAGATCGTGAGTTTTTGCTCCGGGAAATAGGTCTGCGTCCCCGCCTCATTCATGCGCGTCACCGCGCAATACACGCCGCGATACGGCGTGATCGGCTCAACCGGATAATCGGTACCGAACGCAAGCGGCACACCCGCATCCAGAAATGACTTCCAGGCATACGCATACTTGGCGCGATCCGGCCCCAAACGCTGCTCGGCCCAGTTCATATCGGTGAGCAGATGGTTCGGCTGCATCGAAGCAATCACGCCCAGCTGTTTGTAGCGCGCAAAATCCGCCGGGTCGACCACCTGCGAATGCTCAATGCGATTGCGCGAACCCGTCAGGGTCGCGTGGATGATCTTGCGCCCGTTAGGAGCGCGCATTGTCTGCATATCAGCCTTCAGCGGCCCAGAACCCTGTGCCGCCGCAAACGCATCCAGAGCCATACTCACCGCGCGATCGCCAATCGCGTGAAAGCCCATCTGAAAACCAGCCTGCGCGCGCTCAATCGCCATCTGGTTCAGTTGCGCCTGCTGATAGCGCGGAATCCCCGAGTTGCCCGGATCGTCGCCATATGGAGCCTTCAGAGCCGCCGTCCGCGACCCTAGAGACCCGTCCATAAAACCCTTCAGCATCGTGGTATGCAACATCGCATCATCTGCCGGATGATACGCGCGATGCTGCTTCAGCAGATCCACAGAAGCATTGAACGGCAGCCATTCGCTGATGCGAGCCGGAAGCTTGCCTTCCTTTTCCAGTTGCTCGTAGACCAAAAAATCTTCCCAGTCAGAATTGTCCTGAACCGAAGTGACGCCATGCTCGACCGCATCCGCCAGCGCCAGTTCAATCCCACGCCGCCGCAGCTCCGGAGTAGGCGGCGGAATTACCTTGTCGATCAGCGCCTGTGCCGTCTCACGAATAATGCCCGTAGCCACGCCATTCGCGTCGCGATCGATCTTGCCGCCCTGCGGATCAGGCGTCGTCTTCGTGATCCCGGCCGCATTCAACGCTGCTGTGTTGGCAATCGCAATATGCCCGTCTACGCGAACCAGAAACGCCGGATGCCCGCCTGCAGCAGCATCGAGATCCGCCTTCGTCGGCAGCGTCTTCGAAGCCCAGAGCGTGTGATCCCATCCCCCTCCCGTAAGCCAGGCACCCGGAGCAGCCGCCTGAGCCGCAGCCTTCACTCGCTCCTGCATCTCCGCAAGCGACTTCGTCCCCGTTACATCCACCGAAAGCTTGATCCGCCCCGCATCTCCCAGATGCGCGTGCGCATCATTGAACCCCGGCATCACAAACGCCCCGCCAAGATCCACCATCTTGGTCGAAGCACCCTGCAGCTTCTTCACATCGGCATCCGTTCCGGAAGCCACAACCACCCCACCGCGAACAGCAATCGCCGAAACCCGCTGCGGCTGCGCCGCCTCAAGATCGACGCCGGTAAGAATATTGCCGTGAAAATAAATTGTGTCGGCAGGAGTAGCCGTCTGCGCTGAAACACAAGCAGAAATCAAAAGAGAAGGGAAGAGAAGAAGGATTGCTTTCACGAATCGGAGTCTAACATCTCGATAAATTGATGGCTGTCATCCTGACACTGAACGAAGTGAAGGGGAAGGACCTGCTTTTTTCGCTTGTGAATCACAGGAGAAGTTCACGAGCAGCAAGCTAGCAGCAGTAATAAAATTCGCCGCAGTCCAAGCTCGCGCCCGCGCGCGTCATACCACTCGTTGCGCGTATGAATCCCGCCGCCATCGCCGCCCGCTCCGAGAGAAAGCGCGGGCACTCCCAATGACAGCGGAATATTCGCATCCGTGGAAGCAATCCGCGTCTCGGAGCGAATCCCGAGATGACGATCCACCGCCCGCAAATTCTCAAAGATGATCGAGTGCTCCGCCAGAGCCCCGGCAGGCCGGTCGCCAATCATTTCAATCGAAAATCGCAGCGCATGCTCCCGCTTCACACCCTCGTTGGCTTCGATCACCGCGTCTTCCACCGCGCGATGAATCTCCACCTCCAGTCGGATCAACTGCTCAGCATCCGTCGACCGAGCATCAAAGCGCGCCGTCACCTGTTCTGGAATCGCGTTCACCGAAGTACCACCCTCAATTGTGCCGACATTGAGCGTAGTTCTGGGCTTCGTAGACAAATTCAGATCGCCAAGCCCCGCAATTGCCCGGCTCAGCACTACCACTGGATTCGCGCGTCCCGCATCCGTCCAAGAATGCCCACCCGGTCCCGCAATGGTCACAAGATACCGCCGGCTTCCCAGCGCATGCGTCACAGCCACTTCGTGTCCCGCTCCATCCAACACAACGTGTGCCGCCACGCGATCGCGCAGCGGAGCATGCTGATAAAAATGCCGCATGCCGCGCAGATTGCCCTCACCCTCTTCGCCCACATTGCCAACAAAAACAAGATCGCAAGCCGGACGAATCCCCGCATGGCCCAGTGCCGCCGCGACCGCGAGCAGCGCCGCCACGCCTGCGCCGTTGTCGCATGCTCCCGGAGCAGTCAGCCGCGTCCCATTAAGCTGTGGCTCAATCGGAGTATCAGCAGGGAAGACCGTATCAATATGCGCCGAAAGCAGCACACACGCGCCGCCGCTCTCCTCGCCGCGATAGACGCCGACCGCATTCCCAATCCCGTCCAGCCCAACATCATCCAGCTCCAGCTCGCGAAATTTCCCGCACAGCCACTCCGCGCGCGGCCCCTCGCCAAACGGAGGCGCAGCCACCATCACCAGTTCCTGCTGCCACGCCATAATCTGCTGTTCATGCAGATGCAGCCAGCCAAACGCCTCATGCACGGGCCGGAGCGAGGCGAGTTGGCCGATGCGCGCAAACGCAGTAGCCAAACCCGCCGCTGGACCCGTAACCGCCATAACTTTGAGCGTAGCACCAGCCGTCAATACTCCACTGAAATCAGCCACAAACCCCGAGCCGGAGCCGTTGCTCCGGCAGCCGTCCGCGACCGCGCCTCCAGAATCCGCTTCATTTCCGTAGCCGCAATATGGCCGCGCCCCACATCCAGAAAAGTACCGACCAGATTTCGCACCATGTGATGCAGAAACGCTGACCCATGCACCCGATACACCAGCAAATCCGAATCAACGCAATCCCAGCGCGAAGAGAAGATCGTCCTCACCGTAGAAGCACCTTCACCCTGATCTGAGATCGAATCAGAGATCGTATTCGGGGCCGATCGCCTCGCCAGATCCGGATCGCTGGCCGCAAACGAAGCAAAGTCATGCTCGCCAACCACCACGGCAGCCGCCTCCCGCATCGCATCCAGATCCAGCGGCCAGTTCAACGCATAGACATACCGCGAAATCCACGGCGGGCAGATCTCCCCACGAAAAATCCGGTACTCATATCGCTTTCCAACGGCGCTATGCCGCGCATGAAAGTCAGGTGCAACACTCGCCGCCTCCAGCACCCGAATTGAAGCCGGTAGGGCGCGGTTCAACGCTCGATGAAAATTCGCCGCCGGAATCGCCGCCGCCATGGCAAAACTAGCCACCTGTCCCAGCGCATGAACCCCAGCATCCGTTCGCCCGCTGCCCTGCGGCAGAACCCGCTCGCCGGTGATGCGCTCAATCGCATCCGCCAGCGTGCCTTGAATCGTCACCTGATCCGGTTGCACCTGCCAGCCATGGAAGTCCGTGCCGTCATACGCCAGCACCAGCTTCCACCCCGATACCCCCGGCTCGCCGCGTTCGCGAATTTTCTCAACCATTTAGAGCGTCCAAACGCGAGCATAGAACATCTAGAGTCTGAAGATTCGTACTTTTAGGAAGGACAGAGACGGGGCACTTGAGAACCAGGTCTCAACAGGCCTGCGATATACTCAGCTTTTCCTGTCACGGTGGTGATTTTGCGTCTGTTTTCTACGACATGTCTGTCGAATCCACGGAACGAAGCCGGGATGAATCGCGTATAGACGAGGAGTAACGCCCAAGTTACGCAACCATAAACCAGTGTGCTCTTGAGCAGCGCGAGGGCGCACACGAGGAAGCCAGCCGCGTCTGAAAATGCCGTATCTGCGTCTGGAACGTGACCGCTGTAATTAGATGGAGAGGCGAATGGAATTTTTGAGTGAACGCCGCGAAGTATCGAAGTTGAAATCGGTTGGGAAAGGCGCGTTCTTTTTGAAATTGCGGGCCACAGCTGCCATTACCATGCTGCTTGCCAGCACCGCCCCGACATGGGCGCTCGGCCAGCAGACACAGCAGCCCCCGACGACTGCCCAGGCTACGACCCCGGCCGCCGCGCCGGCCAATGCGCAACAGACATTTCCAACGGAGCCGGCCCCGAACTTTACCCAGCCGCTCTATATGCGCGACACGCCGTATGACTTTTCGAAGCCGCGCGGGTACTGGCCAAACCCCATTGCTCCTTACAAACCGCTCAACCCGGCGTCGCCCCGCTTCAGCAATTCGGTCCGGCTCGACGATCTGGTCAAGAACGGCAAAATTTATCTCAGCATGAGCGACGCAGTTTTACTCGCGCTTGAAAATAACTACGACATCGCCATCCAGCGCCTCACGCTCGATATCGCTGATACCGACATCATGCGCGCGAAATCCGGCTCCAACCTGCTGCTCGGCGTCAGCAGCGGTCTTGTCACCAACACCCTCGGCGGCGCAGGCACCACCGTCACCGGAGGCGGCGGTCCCGGTGGAACAAGCGCAGCCGTGGGCGGCGCGGGTACCGGTACCGGCGGTCAGGCGCTCACCACCAGCGGGACCGGACCGGCCCCTGGAAACTTCGATCCGGCACTCACGGGCAGCATCGAGCTTCAGCGCCAGACCATTCCGCAAAGCACTCCCGCGTTCGCCGGCGCCCCGGCGCTGTCGCAGAACACGAACCAATACAACTTCAACTACGCCCAGGATTTCATCACCGGCACGAATCTGAAAGTAGGGTTTAACAACAGCTACCAGACCACCGCGAACGTCTTTGCTGCCTACAGCCCGCAGCTGTCTTCGACCTTCAACGCGCAGATCACCCAGCATCTTTTGTATGGCTTCGGTTGGGGCGTCAACGGCCGCTTCATCGTCCAGGCCAAGAACGACCGCCGTATCGCCGATTCGGCCTTCCGTCAGCAGCTTCTCTTCACCATCAATCAGATCGAGAACATCTATTGGGGATTGGTCAGCGCCTACGAGGACCTGCAGGCCAAGAATCGTGCTCTGCAGCAGTCCTCCCAGCTGGCTTCTGATAACGAGAAGCAACTCCAGATCGGTACGCTGGCTCCGCTCGACGTAGTAAGCGCCAACAGCGCGGTCGAACAGGACAAGCAAGCAGTCATCGCGTCGCAAAGCAATCTCGAATATCAGCAGCTGGTCATGAAACAGGCCATTGCGCGCAGCCTGGAAGATCCAACCCTTGCGAATGCGCCAGTCATTCCCACCGATCGCATCAGCCTGATCGAAATGCCTGAGGAGCGCCGCTCGGCTGATGACCTGGTGCGGCAGGCAGACGCGAATAGTCCGGCTATCGAGCAGTCCCTCCTCGCCATCAAGAACGATGAGATCACGCTGAAAGGCGCAAAGAGCGGCCTCCTGCCGACGCTCGACGTCTACGGCTTTTATGGAGCCTCGGCCCTGGGCGGCTCGCAGAATCCCAACTGCGTCAACTTTGGAGCATCGGGTACGGTCCCTTGCC
Organism: Alloacidobacterium dinghuense; assembly: GCF_014274465.1. Taxonomy (NCBI): domain Bacteria; kingdom Pseudomonadati; phylum Acidobacteriota; class Terriglobia; order Terriglobales; family Acidobacteriaceae; genus Alloacidobacterium; species Alloacidobacterium dinghuense. The sequence goes on from NZ_CP060394.1 coordinate 2,226,190, forward strand.
CTCCCGGACAATACCCCAGCGTCGACTACAGCACCACCTTCTCCAATCTCTTCAACAGCAGCGGTCCGAACAAGGGCGTGGGCTTCAATCTTAGCGTTCCAATCCGCAACCGCTTCGCGCAGTCTGTGCAGGAGCGTTCAGAACTTGAGTACCGCCAGGCGCAGATGCGTTTGCAGCAGCTCTACGTGCAGACGCGCATGAACGTGGTCAACGCGCAGTTTGCCCTCACCAACGATCGCGCTGCGGTGCAATCGGCGCTGGCCACGCGTGACTACGATCAGCAGAGCCTCGACGCAGAGCTCAAGAAGCTGCATCTCGGCGCATCCACGACAGCCCTGGTGCTGCAGCAGCAGCGTGCTCTGGCCATCGCGGAGAACACCGTGATCTCGTCGACAGCAAAGTACGCCATCGACCGCGCCGCGCTTGGACAGATCCTGGCCGCCACGCTGGACCGTTTCGGCATCAGCATCACCGAAGCGGCAACCGGAAACATCTCGCAGGCGCCCATCGTCCCGGGGCTTCAGCCAGCGAAGTCGCTGCCGGAAGTGACGCTTCCGGCACAACAGCAGAACCTGCAGCAACAAGAGCAACGGCCTGTGCCTGAACCACAGGCCCGGCCGCAGTCGCAACCGTTGCCGCCACAGCCAACACAGCCGCAACCCCAGCCACACTAAGAATCAGCAGAACGCACGGAAGGCCCGGTTCATCATCGCCGGGCCTTTTACTTTTCTCCAGGTGAATGGAAGACTCTCCTATCAAGCAGGAGGGAATCATCCGCATGGCAACCGCTGTTGCTACCGTCCCGCGTCCCCGGGCCTTGGCCACCATTGCCGGTGGAGGCCTGCTGGCTGGTTTCCTCGATGGTTCTGATGCCATCATCCACTACACATTCATGCTGGGCATTCCTGCGCGGAACATCTTCCGTTACATCGCCAGCGGCCTTATAGGCATGCACGCGGCGACACAACTGGGCGCGCTCGGCGTTCTTCTCGGAGTCATCCTGCATTTCACCATCGCCATCGGAGCCGCCACCGTCTACTACTTTACTGCTCTGAAGTTACCGATCCTGATCCGGCGCCCGTATCTCTCTGGCGCCATCTTTTGTGTCGGGCTTCATCTCTTTATGCAATACGTGGTGATCCCGCTCTCTGCTGTTCCGAAGAACCCAAATGCAAGGTTTTCCTGGACAGAGCTGGCCAGCGCACTTTTTGCCCACATCGTTCTCATCGGCTTCTCCATCTCCCTGATCGCGCGACACTCGGCGCGTGCCAGGCCCCTTCCAACCCCATAGCGTGTTACACACGGATAGTTTCTACCCATGAGTTGAAGAAATCGCAAACGAGTTCGTCCTGAGATTGTCCCAAAGGTAGAAGAATTTATAGCGAAACCAATCCCCTGATTAGTCCGGTTGGGTAGTTGTCTGCTGTTGGACTGAGGTTCATCGTAGACAGCAGCGCCGGGTCCCTGCTTTTTAGACAGCGCTTAGGAGAACCCGAAAATGCTAATCTCTAGATCCAAATTCCTATCCCTGGGCTTGGTACTCGTTGGCCTCGCAGTAGCGGGCGCTGGCGTGGCCTCTGCTCAGGACGTCTACAAAGTCAACTATTTTGACTTCAACGCACCGGTCCTCGCCGGATTTCCGGTGCCAGACGCAACAGTCCGGATCGACAATCCCGGCCTGACGTATGGCAACCTCTGCGCGATGATTTATGTGTTTGCGGCGGATCAGCAGCTGGCCGAATGCTGCGGATGCGTCGAAACACATAATGGCCTGCGCAGGTTGTCGGTTCGCACCGATCTCACCAAAAACCCGCTTACCGGCCCCGGCACCAGCCCATTCTCCGGCGTGATCAAGGTCATCTCCGCCGCTGTGAACAACTCGCCGTGCGATCCGACCGCAAATGTAACCCCCAAGGCTAACCTTCGCGTGTGGGCGACCCATATTCAGCCTGGGACTGCCTTTGGCAGTTTCGGCGGGATAATATGGCCGGTCACTGAAACCGAGTCCTCGGACTCGACACTGGGTGCCACTGAGCTGGCGAACCTGCAGGCGCAGTGCTCATTTATCAACATTCTCGGCAGTGGCGCAGGCATTTGCACCTGCGGCACCGGCGACTAATTGTCTGTTTCGTCTCTGCACCGCGGGGATGCATGAGACCATTTGGAAGTGGATGGCGTGCCGACGACGACCCGGCACGCCAATCCCACACATAAGGTTTTCGTAAAATAGATCTGGCCATGCCCTGCATCTCGGAGCGGCTGGGGGCAAATGTCCCTTCCACAGTTGTCTGGAAAGAAGACTTGACATCGACAAGGCAGTGGCCTGAGGCTGAGACAAAGAAGGACCTGCCCCCGTGGAAACGAAGACAGGCCCTTCAATGGTTAGTTATTGTTAAGCTTGCTCAGTAAGTCGACAAACTTCCCAGCAAGCACTAGAACAATTCCAAGGAAGTTGAGCAGGGGTCTCGCCCGCTCAATCCAACAAGGAGTGCTCATACATCTCCTTCCTAAGAAGCCTAGTGGTGACACACTAGGCTTCTTTGTTTTCAGGGCTTCAAAAACCTTCTCTATGTGGCCCTGTCGTTTTTGGCGATCAAAAATGTTCCGTTTTGCCAATCACAGGTGCAGACTACCATTATTTCGTTCGAGGAAAACGTGGCGCGAATGCCTGTGAATTTGGTTGAAAAACCGGGTAGTTCGGTGCATTTTTCGCTGCAAGAAATGCAGATTTCCTCCATAAGATTTTTCATTGCAGCCTCTGTTCCTGAAGATTGCATTTCTAGCCGTGCCGTGCAAATCTGGGGTGATTTTTTAGGTGATTTTTCAAGCCGAATGTCCTCAGGTGTTTCAGAACGGTTGAAGACGGTTCAGGACGTTCTAATGGGTTCTAATGACACTCTGTGGTGTTAACTCTCTTGATTCCCTGTTCCCTGCAGGGTAACGGCTGAGGATTCAGCCTTGGTCAGGCAAGTGCATTCCGGGGTAAAAACGTCCCTTGCGCAGCTATCAGAAGAATGACAGCTGCGCGTCGGGTTCGTTAAGGATCTTCGCCGGGTTACGTGCTTGAATAGGCCGCGCAGTACTACGGCTCCGACCGGCGCAAACGAGTTTTACCATGGGCATTGGTTCTTCGCTGAAAAGGCCGTTCTGCGGTTCGACGGTGTTTCGACGCGGCTGGGGCAGTTGTCCAGCCAGGTCAGCAACTCGGTGGTGGTATAACGGCTCCAAAGGCGCGGCACACTCTCAGGTGTGCCGCGCCTTTAATTTAAGCTGCTTTGGCTGCTCGTCGGTATTCGACCGCCCCGACCGCGCGGCACTCTGCACGTGTCAAGCTCCTTGAGGCAGCTTGATATCTGTAAACAACTCATTCTGAGCAGGTTGCGGGAGGAATAAGTTTGGCGTACTATTTCGCGAAATTTGCTATTCTGGAAATAGAGGGTGTTTTTTCAGGCTACATAGCTCGTCATTCTGAGCGAAGCGAAGAGGACCCCCCCCGCTAAGTGATTGAAAACACTAGAAAGTACTTAACTCATTTAGTTTCATACGCATAGCGGGGGATCATCCCCCGCTAAATCATTGAAAATAAAGAGAGCCAAAATTGGGGAGGGGGGACTACCGCTCCGCCACCTGATCCAGCAATTCATAAAACTCAGGAAACGAAATCGCAGCCGACTCCGCGCCCTGAATCACCGTGTCGCCCGAGGCCTTCAGCGCAGCCACAGAAAACGCCATGGCAATGCGATGATCGCCACCTGAATTGATCTCTGCGCCGTGCAACTGCTGGCCGCCTGGAACATCGAGCCCATCCTCGAACTCCTCAACATGGGCGCCCATCGCGCGCAGGTTGTTCGCCACCAGCGCAATGCGATCCGATTCCTTCACGCGAAGCTCCTTCGCATCGCGGATGCGAATGCCATTCTGCGTGTAAGGCGCAATTGCCGCTAAAACAGGCAATTCATCGATTAATTGCGCTGAAAGCGCACCGGAAATCGTCGTTCCCGTAAGTCCGTTCACCGGAGCATTCACCTGCACCATTCCAACCAATTCGCCGTGCTTCTCCTCAAGGTTGAGCACGCCGATATGAGCGCCAAGGGCAGTCAGAACATCAAGCAGCGTGGCTCGCGTGGGATTCAGCCCAAGCGAGTCGAAGACAAGGTTCGAACCGGGAAAGAGCGCAGCAGCGCACAGAAAGAAGGCAGCCGAAGAGATATCGCCCGGAATCGCAGCCTCAATCGCCGTCAGAGCCTGACTACCGGCAATGCTCACCGAATCCGCCGAGCGATCAACGTGAGCGCCAAAGGCGCGCAACGCCAGCTCGCCATGGTCGCGCGTGCGAACCGACTCGTGCACAGTCGTCGTCCCCTCAGCCTGCAATCCGGCAAAGAGCACCGCGGTCTTCACCTGCGCGCTCGGAACAGGAGTCGTATAGTCAATCGCCTTGAGCTTGCCTCCGCGAATCGTCACCGGAGCATGCCCATCCGTGAGCGTAATCTCGGCCCCCATCTGCGAGATGGGCTTGCGTACGCGCTCCATCGGACGTCGGCTCAACGATGCATCGCCGATCAGCGTATACGTGTGAGGCGTAGCAGCAAGCAGCCCCGTAAGCATGCGCATCGTAGAACCGGAGTTGCCACAATCCAGAGGAGTAGACGATGCCTTGAATTCGCCCGATCCGAGGATCTCGATCGTGCCATCGTCCCGGCGAGTGACGGCAGCCCCCAGCGCAGCGGCGCACCCCAGGCTGCTGGCGCAATCCGCCCCAGTTGAGAAGTTGGTGATCTTCGTTGTTCCGGACGCGAGCGCACTCAACAATGCGTAGCGATGTGAGATGCTCTTGTCCCCCGGCAGGCGTAGGCTGCCGAGAATGTTGCGTGCAGGCGTAACAATGCGTTCGGTTTTCGTCTCAAGCATTTCTATGTATCGTACCGGAAAGTTACTAGAGAAGAATGGATGGAAAATCTAAAGCACGCGAAGCACAACAACGGTCTCGTCATCGAAACGTTCGACGCCTTTTTGAAATTTGCCGACCTCGTTGAAAATGGCCTCTGCAATTTTCGACGCCGACTTGTGCTGATGCTTCTTGACCACAGCCGTCAACCGCTCGTTGCCGAACATGTCACCCTCCGCATTCTGCGCATCGGCGATGCCATCGGAGAAGAAGATGAGTGAATCGCCAGGCTGCGTTGAAAGAGTGAACTCTTCATACTTGACGCTAGGAAACATTCCGAGTGGAAATCCTTCCGCCTGAATCGTCTCGACCTCGCCTTCGCGGCAGAAGAGAGGCTGAACAGAACCAGCATTGGAGATCTGCAGTGTCTGATTTTCGTCATTCCACACGGAATAGAGCATCGTCACATACTGCGAATCGACCCGACGCTCTTGCAACGAGTCATTCAGAGTCTTCAGCATCTCTGAAGGAGACAGATGCGCTGTCGCCTCCGATCGCATAATGCCGCTCACCAGCGCTGCGTACAGCGCAGCCGGAGCAGCCTTACCGCTCACATCGCCCAGCACGATGGCAGTGCGGTTCGCATCATACGGAACGAAGTCATAGAGATCGCCGCCAAGCGTCCGCGCAGGCAGAAATCGTGCCGCAAACTCAGCCCGCGTATGTTTGGGCTTGAACGGAGGCAACAACCGCAACTGCACCTCGCGTGCCATCGCAAGATCGCTCTCCAGCCGCTGCTCCTGCTGTGCAACGCGCTGGTAAAGCCGCGCATTCTCGATAGAGATGGCAATCTGCGCCGCGAGTGTCGTCAGCGCGCGTTCATGATCCTCGTTGAAGAAGTGCGCGCGCGTGTGTTCGATATCGAGGATGCCGATAACCTTACCCTTATAAATGAGCGGCATCGCCATCTCCGAGCGCGTCTCGGGATTGAACATGCGATAGCGCGGATCTTTGCGCACATCGGGAATATGAATCAGCCGACGTTCCGCAATCGCCACGCCCACCAAACCACCATCGAGCGGCAGCTTTTCGCTCGGATAGAAACGCTCGCCGAAGCGCAGCGCGAATCGATTCTCAAGCACCTGCTCACGCTCGTTCACGATCCATACTGAGAACATCTGGTAGTCGATGATCCGCCGCAGCAGCGTGCCGATGCGTTCCAGCAGCGACTCCAGATCCAGGATCGACGTAAACTCGCGGCTGATCTCGTTCAGCACCTGCAGCGTCTGTGCTTGCCGCGAGACGCGCGTGTAAAGCCGCGCGTTCTCAATAGCCTGTCCGATGCGTGACGCGGTCAGCTTGAGTAGATGCAGGTGTTCGGGCTGAAAGTAGTTAAGCTGCTCGGATTGGATATCGATGATGCCGATCACGCGGTTCTTGACGATCAGCGGTACTGCCAACTCTGAGCGGACATGTGGATGGACGTTGATGTAGTTCTCCGCTTTGCTGACGTCGTTTACCAGCACGGCCTCGCGTGTCTGCGCTGCCTGGCCGACGATTCCTTTGCCCACGCGAATGCGCAAACGCTCGGCTTCCGGCGTATGGCCGATCTGAAAACGCATGCGCAGATCGTTGGTGCGGTCGTTGAGCAGCATGATGGCAAAGATGCGATAGTCGATAACCGCACGAACCAGGTCGGCCGTGCGCTGCAGCAAGGTTTGGAGATCGAGAGTGGTATTGAGAGCATCAGCCAGCCGGACGAGGAATTCCGTCTGCAGCGGCTCCACGCGTACTTGCACCTGCGGTGCGACCGCCTGAGAAGTCGGCCTGTAGTCGCCCTCAAAGTCAGGATCGGTATCTCTGCGCTCGGGAGTCTGCGGTCCCCCCGCGCGCTCAGGCGCAGGGAGATTCTTCGCTGCAGTACGATCTTGTTCTTTGGCTTGCTCTTTGGTCACGCAACTCCTGTCAGGCCCATTGGATACACGAAAAGGGAACGAGCCATGATATCGCGGCTCGTAAGTCCTTTGCTGATGGCGTTGGGTAGCGAAGCTGATTCCCGTTCAGCCCTGATGAAGTTCGCGCAGAATGTTGACCGAAGCACTTGCCCCGATCCGGTTGGCTCCAGCCTCAAGCATCACCCGGGTATCAGCCAACGTGCGTATGCCACCCGAAGCCTTCACGCCGCAGCGCGAACCAGCTACGCCGCGCAACAATGCAACATCTGCCGGAGTAGCCCCGCCGGTTGAGAACCCAGTGCTCGTCTTCAGAAAGTCAGCCCCGGCCGCAATGACCAACTCTGAAGCGCGCAGCTTCTCTTCGACACTGAGCAGACAGGTTTCAAGGATCACTTTAACAATGGCGCCAGCCTCATGCGCGACTTCCACTACGCCTCGAATATCCTGTTGGACGCGTTCGTTCATCCCTGACTTCAACATCCCGATATTCAGAACCATATCGAGATCATGCGCGCCTAGCTTCACCAACTCTACGGCTTCTTCGCGCTTCGAGACAGAGAGTGAAGCGCCCAGCGGGAATCCGAGAACCGTACCAATGGGAACCCCACTGCTCGCGAGTACCGTGTGCGCTGTGCCAACCCAACCCGGATTCACCATGGCGCAGGCGAAACGATACTCCGCCGCCTCCTCGCAAAGCTTGATAACCTGCTCGCGTGTTGCTTCGGGCTTTAAAAGGGTGTGATCGAATACTGCGGCCAGCGACCGGCCACTTGAAAGTACTTGCTGGCTGAAAGCAACGGCATCAAAGGATCCGTTCTCTTTCTCTACTTCTTCTAGGGTGACTACTTTGGTCGTCATGAGGTTACTTCACTCCAGGCATGCCTACTCCGGATAATCCGGAGGCATGAGACAGATATCAGGTAAATTACGGAAACGCTCGGCATAATCCATGCCGTAGCCAAGGACAAACTGGTTGGGAATCTTGAAGCCGACATAATCCGCCTCAATTTTTACCATGCGTCGCGAAGGCTTATCGAGCAGTGCGGCAATGCGCAAAGATCGCGGCTGATGCTGTTGAAAGAGTTTGTGCAGAAAATCGAGCGTGAGGCCGGTATCGAGAATATCTTCCACTACGATGACGTGTTTACCTTCAATTGGCTGATCCACATCTTTGATGAGCTTTACGGCTCCGCTGGTTTTCTGTCCCTTGCCATAGCTTGAAACAGCGACGAAATCAAAGGTGCAATCGATGCTGATATTGCGCGCCAGGTCAGCAAGGAAGATCGCCGCGCCTTTCAGGACACCCAGCAGCACAATGCTTTGGCCCGCATAGTCGCGATCGATCTGCCGTCCTATCTCCGCAACTCGATCCGCGATTTGCTGTCGGCTGAAGAGAACTTTGAGGGCAGGGAGAGTAACAGGCGCGCTCATCACGTTACTAGGATAGCTCTAAATATGGCATGCGGTTGTGGAACCTTCTCTATGCAGGCTCTATACTCGAGAAGGTAAGCTGTTCATGTATCCCTTCATTCATATTGGTCGTTTTTCTATCGGAACATTTGGCATTATGCTCTGGCTCGCGGCCGTCGCAGCCTGCTGGGTACTTCACCGCAATTTTCGGCGATGGAAAGTCGATGCTGATGCTATCGGTATTGTAGCTATCTCCACCGTGATCGGGGTGCTCGGCGCCAAGTTGTGGCACGTGCTTGAAACGCCCCAACTGCTCGTTCAAGATCCAGCGGGAATGCTCCTCGACCGCGCCGGTTTCGCGTGGTTCGGCGGACTGATTGCGGGCATTCTTGCTCTGCTGTGGCAGAGCCGAGGAGCAGGATTGAGCAAGCTTGGCATGCTGGATCTCGCTGCGCCTGCGGCTGCCGTGGGCTATGGTGTTGGTCGTCTCGGCTGTCTTATTTCTGGAGATGGCGATTACGGCATCCCGACCAATCTTCCTTGGGGAATGAGCTTTCCCAATGGTCTGGTGCCAACAACCCAGCGGGTCCATCCAACTCCCATATATGAGCTGATTGCTGCTCTCCTGATTGCATGGATTCTCTGGCATCGCAGCAGGCCCGAAACTCCAAGATCAGCTGGAGAGATTACGGGCGAATACCTCGTCATGACCGGCATCGCGCGTTTTCTCATTGAGTTCATTCGCATCAACCCGAAACTTTACTGGGGCATGAGCAACGCCCAAGTCGCCGCTGTCGGGTCTATCCTTGCAGGAATCGCCCTCGTCCTGTTGGCTCGCCGCACGGGCAAAGCGGTAGTGCCGCCGCAGCCCGTCGTCGAATCCGCCAAGTAGATTAGCCATCTCAAAGCCCTTGCAGGTAAGTAGTCGGCCGCCATACTCTTGCTGGCATGCTTTGGTCGCTTTGAAATCTGAGTTCAAGAGGTCTGCTTCATGACAAGACCAAAATCTACATCCGCTGCGAACGGCAAAAAAGCACATATGGCGAAATTCGAATCGTAGGTCTCTATCGATTCGGAAGCCCAAGTCCCGAAAACCGAATTGATCTGACACGAGCCATTGAGCCCTGGCAACAGAGACGCGAACTCGGGCAGGAGATGCGCAAACGCCTTCCCCGAGAGATGCATGCGGTTGGACTCCCCCGAAAAACAGGCCCAGCCCTCTCGACCTGCTTGCTCAAAGCAACCGTAGACGTCAGGCCCACCTTGTGCCATTGCGCCTGGGACGCATGGCCGCCTCTCCCTTTGGATTCCTGCGCGGATCAGCAGTCATCATGGCCTCAGACCTCTCGACGACCCCTACCACCGGCGTTCCCGTAATTATGGATGGCGATGCGCACATCAAAGATCGCGGGCCCGATCAATCCGGCGAGGCCGCGAATACTGCTCACCGCACCTTGCAGTCGGCCTTGCTGATCGGGTAGGACGTAAAGCGTCATGAGGCTCTGCGCGGTGGGACCGGAGAGTCCCCAGAGGCACATGACGGGGATTCCGAACCAAAAGAGGAGTCCGGTTTGCGAAAGGCCGAACATGGCAAAGCCTGCGGTTGCGAATACGAGGCCAAGCAGAAGCGCGTTGCGGTCACCGAGCAATTTCACGGCGGGTTTGACAAGGACGGCGCCGGCGATGGCGGAGCAGATGCCGACGACGGCGAGCGAGAGGCCTACAGTGCGGTCGCTCCAGTGATAGCGGTAATCGGCATAGAGAACGTAGGTGCTGGTGAGCACCTGGTGCGCCAGGTATCCGAGGAAGATGACCGAGGCCAGGCCGAACAGTTCGATGTGCGGGCGCAGCAGCACAAGTGAACCCATGGGATTCGCGCTGGCCCACGAAAACCTTCCGCGTCGCTCGCGCGATAGCGATTCCGGCAGAATGAATAAGCCGTAAAGCGCATTCAGCAGGCTCATGCTGCCCGCTACATAAAATGGCAGCCGTGTGCTGATGTTGCCGAGGATGCCGCCGAGTGCGGGTCCCAGCACGAAGCCCACGCCGAAGGCGGCACTGATCAGGCCGAAAGCCTGCGAGCGCTTCGCTGGCGGAGTGACGTCGGCGATGTAGGCCATCGCGGTTGGAACGCTGGCGGAGGTGATGCCGGAGATGACGCGTCCAATGAAGAGCCAACTGAGCGTAGGCGCTAGCGCCATCACGAGATAGTCGAGACCGAGGCCGAAGTTTGAGAGCAGCACGATGGGCCGGCGGCCGAAGCGGTCGGAGAGCGATCCGAGCAATGGCGAAAAGATGAACTGCATGAGCGCCCAGACAGTGGCGAAGATGCCGTACATCTCGGCGGCGCGGGTCTGGTTGCCGTGGAGGAATTGCGTGACGAGGCGCGGCAGGACGGGCGCGATCATCCCCATCGCCAGCATGTCGAGGGTAACGGTGACGAGGATAAAGAGAACGGCGGCGCGACGTGGGCCGCTTGCGGGGTGCGGCTCGTCGGGGAGCAGGGCTGTGTTGCTTCTTGCGGCTGGAGTTTCGCTGCTCATACGGCTAGCGCGATTGTCTCGCAGCGGTTGGATGTTGGCTTGTATAAATTTGACCTGGGTTAGTTAGAATGTTGGGCAGGAGGGGCGATGGCTACATCGGCACAGGTGGCAATCGAAACCTATCTCAAGACCTCCTACCATCCCGACCGCGACTATGTAGACGGCGAGATTGAGGAGCGGAATTTGGGCGAGTTCGATCATGCATCTGTTCAGATGGCTTTGCTTGCGTGGTTTTATGCACGCAGAAATGAATGGAATGTTCATGTTCTTCCCGAACTACGTGTAAGGGTATCTTCTACTCGCGTGCGCATTCCGGATGTCTGCCTTATATCGCGTGACATGCCGACTGAACAAGTCATTACGCATCCTCCCTTGGTCGTGGTTGAGATTCTTTCGCCAGAAGACCGCGTGCAGCGCTACAACGATCGGCTGGAAGACTATCGCGCGATGGGCGTGAAGAATATCTGGGTGATCGATCCATCTACGCAGACAGGCTTTGACTGGGTTGCGGGATGGCATAGGACTGAGCGCTTTGAGGCGACGGGGACGCCTATCTTTCTTGATGTTCGGGAGATTTTCGATAGTCTCGCAAAATAAGCGCTACGGCGTGGGTGTTTTTCGCTGCGGCGCTCTCTGACCGGTCCAAACGCTCTGCTACTCTTCCCTCATGTCCCGTTCCCTGCGCGCTCACCTGCTCCTTACCGCGGTTGTGTTTGTCTGGGGAGCGACCTTCGTTCTGATCAAGGGCGCGCTGCGGGATGTTTCTCCGCTGCTGTTTAATTTCATTCGCATGGCGCTGGCCTTCGCGTGCCTGGCGGTTGTGTATCGCGCGCACTGGAAACATGTGACGCGACGGGCGATGGTGAGTGGGGCGGTTGTTGGATTCTGTCTGGCGATGGGATATCAATTTCAGACGGCGGGGCTGCGGCTTACAAGTCCTTCGAAATCGGCGTTTATTACCGGACTGGTCGTGGTGCTGGTGCCGTTGTTTTCGGGGATTCCGTTGCTGCGCCCTGCGGGAGCGCACGTTCCGCAGTGGAACGCTTATCTCGGGGCGCTCGTTGCGTTCGTCGGGATTGTTTTGCTGACTACGCCTGCGGGGGCCGGGTTTGATTTTGTGTCTGTGAATCGCGGCGACCTTCTGACATTCGGGTGTGCGGTCGGATTTGCGTTGCATGTGCTGGCGCTGGCGCATACGGCGCCTCGCGTTCCGTATACGCAGCTGGCGCTGTTGCAGATCGGCTTCTGTGCCCTGTTTATGGCGGTGAGCGGTCCGATTCTGGAGCATCCTTCGATCCGGTGGACTCCGCGGGTTGTGGTTGCGCTTTTGATTGCGGCGTTGCTGGCTACTGCTGCTGCGTTCACGGTGCAGTCGTGGGCGCAGCAGTTTCTACCGGCGACGCATACGGCTCTGATTCTGGCGCTTGAGCCGGTTTTTGCGTGGCTAACATCATTTGTCATTTTGGGTGAACGGCTCAACCTGCGGGCGAGCGCGGGGGCGCTGCTGATTCTGGCGGGGATCGGTTTTACAGAATTCCTGCCGAACCGCATGCAACCCACGGCGCATGAAACGGTTCCACTTAACTAGACATTGGCCAGACTGAGCGAATTGCGACAGATTCCCGATTTGGCGCGTCTAATGGAACGAGAAGAGAAAGTGAAACTTGCCCATCTGTTCGCCATTTCAACTTCACTTTCCTCGGTATACTGGAATGTTGGACTCGCGCGCATGCGCCGTCAGTTCTATTGAATGGCTCCAACCAACACATAGAGGTTAGACCTGAATGAAATCGCTGCTCGAACGGCTTCGTGTACGCCGTCTCGCTACCACTTTTACGATTCTGACCACGCTTACGGCCGGAATTCTGATTGGCTCCGTTGTCTCGCATGGTGTGAGAGGGCAGGAAGCGAAGGTCGACAGTTCCGACGCGACCCCGCTTAAGGTTCCTTCGCCCCGGGATCTTTCGACTGATTTCACCAAGATTGCCAAGGAAGTGGGCCCGGCAGTGGTGAACATCAACACAGAAACCTTGCCCAAGGAACAGCAGCAGGGACGTCGTCGCGGCGGCGCCGGCACCCAGCGCTTCCGCCAGATGCCGCAAAATCCCGATAACGGCAACGGCGACGATGATGACGATCAGGATCAGGGACAAGGCCAGGGCCAGGGCCAAGGCGGCATGCAGGATTTCTTCAACCGCTTTTTTGGCATGGGTCCCGATCAGGGACAGCCAGATGACCAGGCGCATGCCGCGCTTGGTTCCGGCTTCATCGTTGATCCCAAGGGCTACATCGTCACCAACAACCACGTGGTCGACAAAGCGGATCGCATTTATGTGAAGCTGGCGAGCGATCCTGACGGCAACGGACCGGGACATCCGGCGAAGGTGGTCGGCGTCGATAAGGCCACGGATCTCGCAGTGATCAAGATTGACGCGGACCGTCCCCTTCCCACCGTCAAACTGGGCAACTCTGAGAGCTCACAGGTGGGTGATTGGGTGGTTGCGATCGGAAGCCCGTTCAGCCTCAACCAGACGGTAACGGCGGGTATCGTGTCGGCGAAGAACCGCACGATTGAAGGCGGCCCGAGAGGTCAATTCCAGCACTTTATTCAGACCGACGCGGCGATCAACCCCGGCAACTCGGGTGGTCCGCTCGTGAATATGGCAGGTGAGGTGGTCGGCGTAAATACGGCTATCTTTACGCAATCTGCCGGGTATCAGGGCATCGGCTTTGCCATGCCGGCGAATACCGTGGTCGATGTTTATAACGCACTCGTCAGCCCAGCGCATAAGGTTGTGCGCGGATCGATTGGAATCACCTTCCAGCCCACGGTTTCGAGCGCGGTGCAGCGCGTGTATGGCGCGAAGAGCGGCGTGATTATTCGCGGCGTGACTGCGGGTATGCCTGCTGACAAGGCCGGCCTCAAGCCGGGAGACATCATCACAAGCATCGATGGCCGTTCGATCAAGGATGGCGACGATCTGGTGAATGATATTTCCGGGCGCAAGCCGGGCAGCACAGTGCAGCTTGGCTATCTGCGCGATGGCAAGCAGTCCACTGCGACTGTTTCGATCATCGACCGCACGAAGATGGAAGAAGCGCAGGGTTCTGGCAACGATGAAGAGCAGAACGCTCCAGGCAACGGTACGGATGCCTCACAGAGCAAGCTCGGCATTACCGTCGCAGACCTGCCGTCGAATGCACCTTCTGCGCTGCATGGCGTGCTGATCCAGGGTGTCAAGGCTGGGTCGTTTGCCGATGAGATCGGGCTCTCGGGACTTGAGGGATACGTGATTACGTCGGTAAACAAGCAGCCGGTGCACAATAAGGCTGATTACAACGCAATCATTTCCGGACTGAAATCTGGCTCGGATGTGGTCTTCAACGTGGTGGATCCGCAACGCCCGAGAGATGGCGGCACGTTACTCGGCGGAACACTTCCGTAATCCGAACATAAAACCATTCTGGTGTCCGGCGCCTCAAAAGTAATGAGGCGCCGGCATGGAATTGCTTGCAATTCAGAGGGTTCGCCTTTACCCTTCACAAAAAGGTTCGTAAAAGTTCCCCTAATGAGGTTTCCAACCGCATGCTTTTTGTTCGAGCCTGCCAGACTATTCTTCTAACCGCGGCCCTTGTTGCTGCTCCCGCATTCGCGGAGCGCAGCCATCGTACGCCGACGTCGGGCCATAGCAAGAAAAAACCCGTTTCACACAAAGTCCAGGGACAACGCGGCATTGATCCTGACCGCGCCCGCGAAATTCAGAGTGCACTCATCAAGCAGAACTATCTGAGCGGCGAACCGTCTGGACAATGGGATTCTGAAACCCAGACAGCGATGCAGAAATTTCAGTCAGACAATGGATGGCAGACCAAGCTCACTCCGGATTCCCGTGCCCTGATCAAGCTGGGGCTAGGGCCGGATCACACGGGTACACTGCCAACCACGGCAAAGTCTGTGGATGCCCCGCAGACGAAATCTCCTCCGTCTGTAGCGGAAGCAAACACGCTCGCTTCGGCGCACTCCATTCAGAACTAAAAGATCGCTTTCATGATGAAGGCTGCGCGATAGCGCAGCCTTTGTCCTTCGCAAGAGATCCAGCTTGCCCGATCCGTTTTACTTATCGCTGGTTGATGAGAGGGTTTCCGCAGGTTGTTGCTCGAGAAATTGGTATCTTGCCCTGAGCGGGTCAGGACGTGCCTCGGGCGTAGGCGTCAGGTGCATCACCTGCCAGCCGTCTGCTGGGTTGTAGGTTGGCCACTTGGGCAAGTCGCCACCGTTGGGATCGCCGGTCTTCGCGAAGTTGGTCCAGTAGGTCTGGATGATCTCCGACATTTTGCGATCTTCGGGGCGCCATACCGCTCCCTGTCGCGAATCGAGTGTCCCAAAAACGTACTCGATGTCATCGGAATGGAAGGCTGTGCCGGCTTCGTGGAACTTGTCGCCGGGAGATTCGAGTTCGAAGTGATAGCGGTAGACGGGTTGTCCGCCGGTTGCAACCTGGGCTTCGAGCCAGCGCCATGTTGAGTCGGCGATAAACGTGTCCGCGGCGAGATCTTTGGCGGCGCGCAGAGCTTCGTCGTCTGTTGTGGCGGAATAGGCAGCGAGAAATTTGTCGGCGTTCGGGCCGAATCGCTTTTGCGCCATCTCAGTGTATTCAGCGACGGTCATCGTTTTCTGCGGGATGCCGCCTTCGTCGGCGTTCCATCCGGCGATGAGAGGAATATGCGCCTGTTTACCGGAGGCGTAGATTGCTGCGACGCTCTCTGGCAGGAAATAGCCGTCGACGTCCGGGGAAAAGCGAACAGGATCGTCGCCGGGCTTGGGTGTCGCGGCGGCCAGGATCTGATCGGCGCTCAGGGCGCGCAGCTCAGAGAGTTTTGTGGTGCCAAGGGCCGCGGCTATCTTTTCGGGATCTTGCTTCTCGCGTTGTTCGCGAGTGGCAAAAGGATGCGTTGCGCTGAACGCTCCACCGCTCTCACCGATTGCGCGCTGAAAGAGATTCCGCGCCAGCGGCGATGCCATTTGCGCGCTTACCGAGGACGAACCGGCTGATTCGCCGAAGATGGTTACCTTATCCGGATCGCCGCCGAACTGCTTGATGTTTTTATGCACCCACTGAAGGGCTGCGGTCTGGTCGAGGAGGCCGTAGTTGCCGGAAGCGTGCTGCGGCGATTCTGCGGTCAGTTCGGGATGGACGAAGAAGCCGAAGATGCTGAGGCGGTAATTCATGGAGACGACGATGACGCCTTTGTGCGCGAGATTTTCGCCGTCCTGACGCGCTTCGGAGGTCGTGCCTCCTGTGAACCCGCCGCCGTAGATCCATACCATGACGGGGAGCTTCGCCTTCTTATCTTTGGCTGGCGTCCAGATGTTGAGGGTGAGGCAGTCTTCGTTCTGGCCGGGATCGTGGAAGATCATGTCGTCGAAAACAGGAGGCTGCATGCAGCGATAACCGTAGCTGGTGGCCTGTCGAATGTCGTGCCATTTTGCGGCTGGTTGCGGAGGCTTCCAGCGGAGCTGTCCTACGGGCGGAGTCGCGTAAGGAACGCCTTTGAATATCCGTATCTGGCCATCTTTGTTGACGTATCCCTGAACCTTGCCTTTGTCTGTCTTGACTTGTGTCGCGTCAGAGGCAAAAAGCGTGGCGCTGGCAGCGACAAGACACACAACTGCCGCACTTCGTAGAATCACCCGCATCCAGAAAACCCTTTCTTGAACTTGTTAGTTTTTCCAATGAAAAAACGTTATCACGCCTGATGGTCGATCGGCTCTCGCCAGCGTACGATCGGCTGACGTGGCTGCTGATCTACAAAAAAACAGCGCTTTATCAAAATTTTGAAGACATAGGTGTGCTGACACGAATAGTCTCCGGTCTGAATATGGTCGAGGAGACTTTGAGCATGAAAAGACTCATCGCGCTTGTGATGTTGTCGCTTTCTTTACACGCTTTCGCGCAGGATCAGTCCAAGGAGAAACCGATGACACTGAGAGGCGTTTTGCTGGAGCAGCTTAAAACGACGCACAACGTGGAAGACTGGTTTGTGCCGGCCAACATCGCAGTGCAAGGGCTCACGCCAGAGCAAGTGAACTGGAAGAGCAAACCCGATATGCACTCCATTGGAGAGCTCACGTATCACATTCTCTTCTGGGACAAGCAATCGCTGGCGAAGTTCAAAGGCGAGACGCCGGAGAAATTCAGCGGCAACAATGACGAGACCTTCACCAACTTTGACAGCAAGAAGTGGGATGCAACGGTCCGCGAACTCGACGCAGTGATGACGGAGTGGGAAAAGGCGGTCGAAAGCGCCGACGATAAGAAGCTGGCGGAATCGGCTTCTACCATTGCGCACATTGGCACGCACAATGCGTACCACATCGGGCAGATCGTTTCCATCCGCAAGGAACAGGGATCGTGGGACCCGGCCAAGGGTGTGAAGTAGATTCTGGTATCTGCTTTCCCACCCTTTCGCAAAAGAGCGAAAGGATGGGGCACCCTTTTTCGTGCTCGGAAGATAAAAGCAGATCCTTCCACTTCGCTACGCTCAGTGTCAGGATGACAGCGCCTTGACCGCTGGCTAATTATGCGTCGATACATCTTTAGATCTGTTCTGGCGCGAAGAGATCGTCCATCGTTTCGCGGCGGCGAATGAGTCGTGCTCTTTTGCCTTCGACCAACACTTCAGCAGGGCGCGGACGCGAATTGTAATTTGAGCTGAGTGAGAGTCCGTAGGCGCCAGCATCAAGGATTGCGACCAGGTCTCCCGGCTTCAGCTCGGGCAGTTCTCTGTCACGTGCGAAGAAGTCTCCTGTTTCACAAACGGGGCCGACGACGTCAACGACCTTCTTGCGCGCGCCTTTGCGCGGCATGACTGGCACGATGTCATGGTGCGCCTGATAGAGCGCGGGACGGATGAGGTCGTTCATGGCTGCGTCGGTGACGACGAAGGTTTTTTCACCGTTCTTTTTCACGTAGAGGACGCGTGTCAGCAGGGCTCCTGCCTGCGCGACGATGAAGCGTCCGGGCTCGAGGAGCAGCCGGAGATTTTCGATCGGCCGCAGCGACTTCAGAAGAGCCGTCGCGTACTGATGAATCTTTTCTTCAGGATTGAAGCTGTGATCGGAGTGGTATTCGATGCCGAGGCCGCCGCCTACGTCGACTGAAGTGATGGCCAGACCATCCGAGCGGAGATCGCGGATGAGTTGCGCGACGCGTTCCGCGGCGGCGCCGAAGGGATCGGCGCTGCGGATCTGCGAACCGATGTGGACGCTTGCCCCGCATGGATCGAGGTACTTTTGTTTTGCCGCCAATTTATAGACAGCTCGCGCCTGACGGATATCGATGCCGAATTTATGCTCGCGCAACCCAGTGGAGATGTAGGGGTGGGTCTCGGCGAATACGTCGGGATTGACACGCAGCGCGACTCGGGCGCGCTTGCGCAGCTTGCTGGCTCGCTCAGCGAGCAAGTCGAGTTCGGCGGCACTCTCCACGTTGAAGATGAGGATGCCCGAGCGGAGGGCCAGGTCGATCTCGGCTGCCGTCTTGCCGACTCCGGAGAAAACGACGCGCTCTGCGGCTTGTTTGTTGACGCGTAGAATGCGCTCCAGCTCGCCGCCCGAGACGATGTCGAAGCCCGCTCCGTGCTGATCGAGCAGTTTCAGAATCGCCAGCGCGGAGTTCGCTTTGACCGAATAGCAGACGAGATGCGGGATGGATGCGAATGCGCTGGTAAAGAGGCGCAGCCGGTGAAGGATCTGGCCGGCTGAATAGGTGTACAGCGGCGTGCCGAATTTTTTCGCAAGAGTTTCGAGGCTTACGCCATCGCAGGCTAGGGGAGAACTGGGATCAGGATGGGCAAAGGGGCGTGTCGAAATCAAGCGGCCTCAAAAAAAACGGGGAGTATTTCTTTGAGCCTAACTATCTTTCGAATCTGCGTCCAGCTTTGCGCGCACTATCGGCGCATCGTTGGAGGAGGCATGGGATATGCTGCGTATCGTCTGCGGCGGAAGAGCGCGATGACTCCATAGATGAGGAGCGCAACGAAAATGAACGGCAGCATGATGATGATGAATGGGAAGTTCACCGTGTCGCCGTTCACTGTGGCGTTGCCGGTTCGACGCAGCGGGCCGCCGAATACGACGCAATCACCGCCGATGCGGGACTGGTCGCCCATCGCAACATCGCCGAGAAATGAGACGGCATCGCCATTGATTTCGCCGTTGACGTGGATGCCTCCGAGAAAAGCTACGGCGTCTCCATTCACTTTGCCGTTGACGCGAATCGAGCAGAGGAAACAAACCGCGTCGTCGGCTTCGTCCGTGTCACTGATATCGATGTCATGCATGAAGGAAACACGGTCGGTGGATGCTTGCGCGCGCGGGATAAACAGTATGCCTAGCAAAATGGGAAAACAGAGATAGAGCCAACGGCGTGACATTGCTGCTCCTGAACTCGCTTTCGTGCTTGAACTTGCTTTCGTGCTTGCGGATCTGAACCTGCTGCGGAACCTGACTCTCGGTTGCCAGTACGCTATATCTTAGGCTTTGGTTCCCTTAACCAACAACTGAATCGAAGAAGCGCCGCAGGATCGGGCCGACGGTTTCGGGCTGCTCCCAGGGTGCGTAATGCCCTGCATCATGAAGAACATGGAACTCGGCCCCATAGCCGCCGTTGCGGATGGTTTCTGCGAGTAGCTTCATGTCTTCGACGGTGCTGCCGTAGTCTTCTGCGGCTGCGACGACACAGGCGGGAACACGAATGGTCTTCGCGGTCGCGACCGAGTCTGGGCGCGAAGCCAGTCCCTGCTGGATGGCGATGGCGGCTTCGGCGCGAGTGAGTTGCATCATCTCTCGCGCCTCGCCGATCTTCTGGGAAAAGCGCCGGAGTGTTGTCGCCCCGATGAGAGTGTTGAGCATCGCCTCGAAGAAATCACCCGTACCGTGCAGCCTGATGCCGTCAATCCACTCCTTGCGCTTTGCGCGGTTTGCGTCGGCATCAGCTTGCGGCTTTGAGCAGCAGAAAGCGAGAGCGGTGATGCGATTCGGCACACGGCGCCACAACTCGTAAAGGGTGTAGCCACCGAGTGAGCATCCTGCAAAAAGAGCTTTGCCGATGCCGAGTTCGTTCATCAGACGCTCGATGTCTTGACCCAGCTTTTCGACTTTGATCGCGCCTTCTCCGGCCTCGGATTGGCCGTGGCCGCGTAGATCAGGCATGATGACGCGATAGCGCTGGGCGAGCATTTCGGCTACGGGCAGCCAGAAGGCATGGTGGACGGGTGTCGGGTGGAGCAGGATGACATCCTGCCCCTCGCCTATTGTTTCCGCGAAGAGCTTTACGCCGCCTGAGTTATAGAACACAGCTAACTGCCGTTCGGCTGTGTGTAAGTCGTGACTGGAGGCAGGGCAAGCGGCTCTTCCGGCATCACGAGCCAGAAAACGATGTAGGCGATCAATCCAGCGCCACTCGAGAAGACTGTCGCGAGCACGGTAACCACGCGCACCCACACCACGTCCCAGTGATAATTATTTGCGAGGCCCTGGCATACGCCGGCGATCATGCGTCCTTCGCGCGGGCGAATCAGTCTCGTCTGCACATATACGGGGGCTGCCACGTAGATCGGACGGCCGCAAGCCGAACAGAAACGTGCGTCGTCAGTGAGAGACTTGCCACAATTGCTGCAAAATACTGCCATAAATCATTTCCTCGAACTACTGTAGACAGATACGCAAATCGTGGGTGGCCGGTTCCCTATTCGCCACTGCGTTCATTCTGCCACAAATCCAATATTGGCCTTTATTCGTAATTCGACTGGCTGCCGTAAGCGGCTTCCTGACAATGTTTTTCCGGCCCTTACAACTAGAAACCCTCAGAAAGATTGAGCTTAAGCATGGCACGTATAGGAGCATTCTGTTTTCCCGGCACCGGACATTTGAATCCCATGATGGCGCTCGCGCGGAGCCTTGAGCAACGAGGACATTCGCTCGTTCTTTTTGGAATCGCCGATGTCGAGTCGAAGGTACGCGTGGCAGGAATTGAGTTTCGGCTGATCGGTGAAGAGGACTATCCGCCTGGCACGCTCTTAAGGCTGGATCAGCAGCTTGGGGAACAGAGGGGCATGAATGTCTTCCGATTCACGGTGGAGCGGGTGAAGAAATACACGCGGATGATTCTGCACGACGCTCCGGATGCGGTAAGGGACTCCGGTGCTGAGGTTCTTCTAGTGGATGAGGCTGATCCCTCGGGAACTGTCGCGGACTTTCTAAGGCTGCCTTTTGTCTCCATCGCCTGCTTTCCGCCTTTGCTTCGCAGCGATCTGATTCCCCCTTTTGTTTTTGGCTGGAAGTACAGTGCGGGAGCTTTCGGCAGGCTGCGCAACCGCGTTGGCGGTACGCTGCTGTCTCGTTTCGCTGCGCCGGTCCTGGATGTGCTCAACGAGCAACGCAGGGTCTGGGGACTGCCGATGCTTCGGCATGCGAGCGATATGCTGTCGCCGCTTGCCCAGATTACGCAATTACCTGCGGCGCTTGAGTTCCCTCTTTCCAAGGTGCCTTCTCCGCTGCACTACACGGGACCGTTTGTGGACGCGGGGATGCGGCAGCCTGTTTCCTTTCCATGGGAGCGGCTTGATGGACGGCCACTGATCTATGCCTCGCTCGGAACGCTGCAGAATCGGATGGATCACGTCTTTCGCATGATTGCTGAGGCTTGCAAGGGCTTAGATGCTCAGCTGGTGATTTCTTTAGGCGGCGGGATTCGCCCTGAGGATCTTGGGCCTCTGGCGGGCGATCCTTTGGTTGTTGGCTATGCGCCACAACTGGAAGTTCTTGGAAAAGCTGCAGCCGTGATCACGCATGCGGGATTAAATACCACGCTGGAGGCTCTTGCTGAGGGAATTCCGTTGGTGGCAATTCCGCTGGGGAACGACCAGCCGGGGGTTGCCGCCCGCATTGCTTACAGGAATGTGGGAGTGGTGGTTCCACTGAAGAGGCTTTCAGTGAATCGGCTGCGGCGGGCGGTTCAGACGGTGCTCAGGGATGGGAAATATCGAAGAGCCGCGCAGAGGATACAGGCTGCTATTCGGGAGATCGATGCATTGAAGATGGCTTCGGACCTGATCGAGGATGCGTTTGGCTTCAGTCGATCTGCTGCGGCTAGCGCCCTGAGTATGCCGTCCGCATGAACTTGCGCGCCTGGTCGGCCTGTGCGGAATCGCTGCCCGCGTCGATCACTGCTTGATATTGCTGGCGGGCCTTGTCGTGGTCGTGCATTAGATCGTAGACCTGTCCGGCGTACAACAGCGCGCGACGTTTCAGTTCCGGACTCGTTGTCGGCTCGTATGCTGCGCTGTCAAATGCCTCGACGGCTTCGGCGTAGAGTTTCTGGCCGCGCAGGGTATCGCCGAGGCCGAAGTAAACCAGCTCAAGATGAGACGATGGGAAGTAGTCGGGCCTTCTCGATAGCTCGATCACCTCGCGATAGCTTGAGATCGCCTTCAAACCCTGCCCCGCGTCTTTCTGTAAGTTGGCCACCTCTAGACGAAACAGAAAGTCTCGAGGGTATTCCCTCACCAATCCTTCAGCAATCTGTTCGGCTTCCTGGTACTTTGCTTCGCGGCGCAGAAAGAGCATCATGCAAATGCGCGCCTCAACGGAGGTGATGACACCGCGCGAACCGGCGTCACGCAGCATCTCCATGCCGGTGGCCTTTGATCCGTGGATTCCGGCAAAGCCAACGAGTATCTTGAAAGGCAGCGACAGAGCGCCAACCACGTACTCATAATCACCTGTGACCAGCTTGGCGTCTACGTAGTCCGGGCTCAGTTGTAGAACCTTGGCGTGATCGCTATGTGCCTGCGACGCGAGCTTCAGGGCGGCACCGAAGCTGCGTTCCACCATAGCAAGATAGACAGCCTGAAGGCTCTTGGCCCAGCCGCGGGCGAAGAGCGCATTTACATCATTCTGGTTCTCTTTCAACTGCTGCGTTGCCTTGTCGACTGCCTGATCCGTCAGGTCTTTGATGTGATCGCGCATCTGTGGATCTTCAGTGACGGTATGTTTTCCAGTCAGGAATCCATCGTTGGCGTAGAAGGTGGTGTCGAGCAGATCGAGGCGGAAGAGCTCGCTGAATACGGTGCTGTAGAGCAGATAGTCAGTGGCAATAGGCTCGTTCGGGTGCTCGCTGCGGATTTTCTCGAAGCGCGCGATGCAGCCGGTGTAGTCCATAATGTAGAAACGATCAAATGCCTCCCGCACTTTTGGGTCGCGGTTCAGAGGATCTGTCTCCACCGAAGCTGCGTCGGCGGTTCGCAGGAAGAAAGAAAGCGAAAAGAGAAGCGCTGTCAGCAGGATGGGGGATACGTGCGGTCGTCTCCAACTCATTCGTCTGTCATCTTAGACGAAGACGGGCAGGCTTTTGGACAATGAGTATCTCGTTCGCCATGAATGACTGCGCGACACTCGCCTGATACTCATGACAATTTAATGACAAGTTGGTGACACGTTAAGAATCGGCGAGTCTTAGGCTTCAAATCAAGCATGCTTCACATGCGCTGATTCCCCGATTTCTGCGATGAGGCCGAAGTTCAAACATCTGCGCCATCCGCTTCAGGCGGCTGCGATTGCCCGTAGAGTGGCGTCTGTATACCTCGAAATGCGGAGATTCGGGGCCCGCGGCAGGCGGCAATTCAGAGGTGATGCTCGTTACGATCTGGAGAATGTCTCCAGGGGATTCGCTTCGCGACCCGATGATTTGAGTGGAGATGGGGATCTGCTGGAGAGGATCTGCACAGCCTACAACAAGGCCGTTCAGCAGGAGGAGTTCGCGCCGGGTGCATACCGTGCAACCGAATGGTGGCAGGAGGTGCGCCGCGAAAGGCTGGGAGCCGTGATCCACGCTTTGCGCACTTACGACATCGACGCACTCGCCAGAATGTACGGAAATTTCTTCCGCGATGCGTGTGGCGCGGGATTGATTGGCGTGCCTTACGGGATGACTGAGGCGTATTTCGGTGGGCCGATCAGGGATATTCATCGCCACTATTACATGAGCGACGCGCTCTATCGAATCGACTACTGGACGATGCAGACGGGCGGTCGTTTTTCCCTGAGAGATCTGGCTGGTCCTGAAATCGGAAATCCGTTCGGCGTCTGGATTGACGGAACGCTGGTGAGAACGGGGTCTGTTTACCAGCATTACGCGGCACAAAAGGTCCGCAGCTGTCTGAGTCCGGAAGCAGGCGTTGTTGCTGAGATCGGCGGCGGCTTCGGAGACATGGCTTACTACCTTCTGCGCGATCGGGAGGGAGTGCGCTATCTCGACTTCGACGTGCCTGAGAGCGTCGCGCTGACCTCTTATTACCTGATGAAGACTTTTCCTCATTTGCAATTCCTGCTGTACGGCGAGAGGGAGTTTACGAGAGAGGAAATCGATCGCAGCGATGTTGTTTTGATGCCGCTGTTCGAATTCGAAAACATGCCGAGCGCGAGTGTCGATGTGGCTTTCAGCTCTCACGCTATGTCGGATATATCTTCTGATTTCATGGGCGATTATTTGAACCCTGTTGCCCGGATGACACGGAGCTATTTTCTTTACATGGGAACGCGCGGGGCTGTAGAGACGATTTCCAACGTGATCACGCAAAGACGGTACGGGTTTCGCCTGGCGGAGACAAACCCAGCCGGTTGGCACACGCACAAATGCTCGGATGTGCGCGAGGTGGAGTGCCTTTATCGGATGGGTGGCCCTGCAAAGCCTACCCGGAAATATGCGGGCTCAGAGGCGCTGCATCAGCAGATTTAGGGAGCGTAGGGAATGTCGATCGTTCGACGGGGACGCAGCGCAATCCGAAGAATTGCCTTTGGCGATACGCTGATTCCGCAGGAATTCACCATCGCCCTTCGAGAGCCGCAGCAAGAGATCTCCGTTTGGCTGCATGGGTTGGGCGATCCAATCGACGTTACCCGCCGAATTACCACGGCATGCTGTGCTCCGCTGACCATCGGGGTTTCTCTTGACGAAGGCCAGAGGCTGGGTCGAAGCAGGTTCCATGCGTTACTTCTCTTTTGTGAGCGCACTCAGGAACGACGCGTACTCGGCGAGATACGTCTGGCATCGAAAACAATACTTCCTCTCGATGGCTCGGAGTTGATCCTGTTCAACGTGCTGGGGTCATCGAACTATTGCCTGCCGAAGCCGCGTCTATGGGCTCATTTTGTATCGCAGGCCTATTCGAATTGGCGCAATCTGCAGTCATTCGACGTGAAAATGACCGCGCTCGAACTGCGCGCTGCCATCGTGACATTTATACGGCCACATCCACTGGGGCTGGTAAGTATCGTTACTGAAGCTGGCGGGAATATTTTTCCCATGAATCTTATGGGAGAGCTTGGGAATGGCTACTTCGCCTTTGCGTTGAAGGATTCACGCCTGGCTGCGCATCTTGTGGAACGCGAGGGCCGGATCGCGTTGAGCACCGTCCCGATGCCTCTGTGCTCGCTTGCGTTTCAATATGCGGCCCATCACACGAAAGAATCGATCGATTGGGATCAGCTCCCCTTCCCGCTGAAACTGTCGAAGGAGTTCAGGATTCCGGTTCCTGTTTCCGCTCCGAGAGTCAGGGAGATACAGGTCGATCAGGTGCATAAGATCGGAAGCCATACGCTGTTTGTTGCGCGGGTCATTTCCGATGAGCGCTTCTCTGAAGAGTTGCAGGTCCATGTGGTTCATGGCTTCTATCAACATTGGCGGCTCAGGGGTCAAAGGGAGGCGCTGGCCGCATCTGTAGCTGCGGACTCTTTGAACAAGCGCGGACTGGCTGCGTCGTGAATGTCACACCTTGCTAGACGTTCACTCATATCTCATGGAGAATAGGCATCACAACAGGGGCGCTTTGGATTCCTCGCGCCTGCCGCTCCAGAAGACACATGAACGATCAAGTAAAAACAACGCCGACGCCCGATCTGCGGGAGATTTTGGCTGCCGAGCGGACGTTTCTGGCATGGATTCGCACCGGCCTTGCGCTGATGGGATTTGGCTTTGTTGTTGCGAGGTTCGGAATTTTCCTGCGTGAAGTGCAGGTGGCTCGGCTTGTACCATCCCCTCCGGCATACGGAGAGTCGATCTGGTTTGGAACCGCGCTCATCTCTCTGGGAGTCATCGTGAATCTGCTGGCGGCGTGGAAGCACATCCAATTGGCGCAGCGACTCGATCGAGGCGAGATGGTGCCGTCCCGGCCATCCAAGCTTGCCGTGTTTATCGCTTTGTTCCTCGCGCTGGTTGGGATTGCGATGGGGATCTATCTGGTTTCGAGTCGAGGCTTCGATAGCGGCCAATCCGTGGGAGGCCGGAGCGTGTCAGCGCTTCAGGCGCGACAAGAACTTATTGACGCGACATAGACTTATTCGCGCCATCAAAGCTGACACACCAACCACCGGTGCAGTCTAGCCGACCTTTGCGGCGAATCGCTCGCGGCGGCGATCCCATTCCTCGGTCGAGAAGACGCGCGGGCCTACATCGATGAGGCGTGGAAGCATATTGAAGACAGTCACCGGACTCCAGCGCTTTCCTTCGCGAGTGCGGTAACCCTTCTCGTTGAGATCGCTGGCTACGCTTGAGAATGGGAAGTCCTGGACGAGCAGCTCCATCATTTGTATGAGCGCCTGGTTCTCCTGCTGATCGATTTCCAGCCGCGTGCAATCATCGGATAAGCGCAGGCCGTAGGGCACGTCTTCGGTGTCGACGGTCCCCTCGGGAGCGCTTCCCGGCAACTCGCGCCGCCATTCGATGGAAACTACCTGCCAGCCCGACTCGGCCCTTTGACGCAGCAGATCCTGACGCAAAGGCCCATGAATCACATCACGCATCCGCTCAAAATACGCCATCCTGTCCTCCCGAAAGACACAACTCCGCCCCTATGAGGCAATTTTGTTGCCGCTGTTTTGACGGCGATTCGGGCGAGTAAGTCATTGACGAATATAGAAACGCACCCACGTTTCTGCTGCGTACATGTCCGCTTTTGTTCAAACGCCGTCCAGCATTGAACACAGCTTTGTCTGACAAGAAACTCTATGCGGTCCAGTACGAGAGGCTTCTGCGGAACGGGCCTTAACGCTTTGCCGCCCATCTTATAATCGTGTTTTGAGCGAGACAATTACACACAAGAAAATCTCAGCCCGGGCTTCGGCTGTGGCTGTTGCTGCGGGCATCCTGTTAAGTCGGATTGTCGGGCTGGTTCGCGATCGAGCCTTTGCCCATTTCTTCGGCACATCTGATGCGGCGGATGCATTTCGTCAGGCGTTCAAGATCCCTAATTTCCTGCAAAATCTTTTCGGCGAGGGAGTGCTTTCGGCTTCGTTTATTCCCGTGTATGCGCGCCTCAGGGCCGAGAACCGGCATGAGGAAGCGTCGGAATTGGGCGAAGCGATTTTCTCGCTGCTATTTCTCGTCACGTCGGTTCTGGTCGCGGCAGGGATATTTGCCACTCCGTGGCTCATTTATGTCATTGCGCCGGGTTTTCATGGAGCTAAGCGCGATCTGACAATTTTGCTGGTCCAGATTCTTTTTCCGGGTGCGGGGCTGCTGGTTTTCTCAGCATGGTGCCTGGGGATTCTGAATAGCCATCGCAAGTTCTTTCTCTCGTATGCGGCTCCGGTGATCTGGAACGTTGCCATCATTGCCACATTTCTGTGGAAGGGCGGGCACCAGGCGGAGGAAAAACTTGCTGTCACGATTGCGATCAGTTCGGTTGTTGGCAGCGGCTTGCAGTTTGCCATTCAGTTGCCGACCGTATTGCGCCTTCTGTGGCCGATGCGGTTGCATCTTCGCCTTCGCTCGGAACAGGTGCGCACGGTTGTACATAACTTCTTTCCGGTTTTTATCAGCCGCGGCGTTGTGCAGATCAGCGCTTATATCGATTCCATTCTGGTCAGCTTTTTACCTACCGGCGGCGCTGCTGCGCTCGGCTATGCCCAAACCTTGAATTCGCTTCCCGTGAGCCTGTTCGGCATGGCTATTTCCGCGGCGGAATTGCCGGCTATGTCGAGCGAGTTGGGCACGCAGGAAGAGATTGGCGCCGCGTTGCGGCAACGTCTGGCAGCGGGGCTGCAGAATATTGCATTCTTCGTGATTCCCTCGGAGGTTGCGTTCATCATTCTCGGCGATGTCGTCGTTGCGACAATTTATCGCTCGGGACACTTTGGCACAGATGCCGTAACGTTTGTTTGGACTGTGCTGGCTGGATCGGGAGTTGGCTTGCTCGCCTCGACTTCTGGACGGCTATATTCTTCGGCCTTCTATGCTCTGCGGGATACGCGTACGCCGCTCAATTTTGCCCTGATCCGCGTGGCGCTGACGCTCGTCCTTGGATATTTTTTCGCGCTCCCATTGCCTCGCATGTTGGGGATCGATGCTCGTTGGGGCGTGTCCGGACTTACGCTTTCTGCAGGCCTTGCGGGATGGGTGGAATTCACGCTGCTGCGGCGCGCTCTGCACGCGCGGATTGGGGCGGTGGCTTTCCTGGCCTCCAGAATTGCGAGATTGTGGCTTGCGGCAGTTGTTGCCGCCGTGATTGGATACGGCCTTAAGCTGGTCTTCCCTATCAAGAAGCCACTGGTGCTTGGGCCCAGCGTCCTGATCGTGTATGGAGCTTGCTATCTCGGGCTGGCAATGTTGATGGGGATTGCTCTTCCGGGATCATTGCGCCGGTTCTTACGTCGCTAGGGTCGCTGAAAAGTCCCTCCGTCGGCATTTGTGGTTCGCACCTTCGCTATGCGAAGGATAGGGCACCTATTTTCGTGCCTCTACTAATGAAAAACTAACTACCTATGCTGCTGGCCACTGGAAGCAGATGCCGAAGCCGTCAGGGTCATTCAGATAGAGTTGTTTCATGCCGTAGGGTGCCACCTTTGGAGGGCGCGCCTTGACGCCTCGAGAAAGCAGGTACTCGTAGGCGGCGTCTACGTCGGGACAGCCGAAGTAGAGGCACAGATCGTGTGCGCCGATGCGTCTCGGGTCGGGAGCAGGAGGACGGTCGTCATCGTCGTATGCGGTGTTCAGCATCAGGTCGACACCGTCGAGCTTGAGCCATGCCCAGCCGCAGTTCGGGACAGGTGCGGATGAATTGTGAACCTCAAAGCCAAGCACGTCGCAATAAAACGCCAACGATGTGGGCATGTCGTAGACTTGAATGAGCGGCGTCATGCCTCGGACGTCGATAGCCATGCGGGATGCTCCTTCGCTTACCATGCGGTCTTCGCCGCACCCGACTGCTCGTGGGTGACAGTGTGGACGTCGCTCCAATACATCCAGTGCGGAATCAGCTGAACGGCGCCGTGGCGCGTGTAGAAAGCCAGACCAGCAGTGTTGGAAGGATCGACATCGACGCAAACCTTGAGCGCCATTTGCTCGACAAACCATTGGGCAAGCATGCGCAGCAGTTCGGATGCGATGCCGCTGCGGCGGCGGTCGGGATCAACATGAATCCACTGCACTTCGCCATCACAGGAATAGCGGCTGGTCAAGTGCCCGGTGATGAAGCCTATGACAACTTCTCCTTCGACCGCTACAAAGCCCACGCGGGGACGCAGAGCCTGCTGTGGGTTATATTCGCCGTCGAAGTACCGGGTGATCCGGTATGACCAATAGTCCTTGTTGCCTCGCTTCAGAGCGCGAAGGCGGACCATTCCTGGGAAATCGGACTCCTCGGCCTTTCGATAGAGGATGGCCATGCCCCCTCATGCTACCTTAAGTTTCTTCGCTTTACATTTTTCCTTAATGACGTCCAAAGAACAGATGCCCTCCCGATGTCGCCCTTCCATGATTCTCCTGCTTGCCGGGGTTGCCAGCGTGAGTTTCTGCGCTCAGGCACAAGAAGCCACAATCCCTGCCGGAGTTCCGCTGCGCATCCAGGTGGACAAGCGCTATCCAGTTAACGTTGGCACCAAGGTGGAAGGCCATCTTATCGCCCCTGTCTTTCTCGTGGATCACGAGGTATTGCCGGTCAACACACACGTCTTTGGCTCGGTCGTCGCAAAGCACCCCATCACCGGTGGCCAACGCGCCGACGCGCTTCTTAATGGAGACTTTACGCCGCTGGTAACGCCTGAGCTGCGCTTTGACCGGATCACCCTGCCGGATGACACTACTGTGCCGATTTCCACGCATGTCATTCAGAGAGATGGCTCCGTGGTTCGTATGAAGTCTTCGGCAAAGAAGCCATCGCTGACCCAGCAGGCGGAGGACGCAGTCAAACAGCGAGAACAGGACACGCTTGACCAGATCACGAAACCGGGGAAATCCGATCGGCTGCTGCGCATTCTCTACTCGCAGCTTCCCTACCATCCCCAGCGCATCTGGCCGGGCACGCAGTACGACGCGGATCTGACTGCGCCGTTAATCGTTCCACAGAAGGCCGCTCCTGCGCCGTTGCCCCTGTTACAGCTGAGCGAGAAGTCCTTGGTAGGAGTCATCGAGGCCCGGCTGACCGAGGATCTGAGTTCCGCAACGGCGAAGCAGGGCGAGGTGGTGAATGCTGTGCTCACGAAACCCATGCTCGACGCCACGAAAAAGCAGGTGATCCTGCCGGAGGGTACGCATCTGGAAGGAGTCGTATTGCAGGCAAAGCCGGCGCGCTGGCTGGCTCGAAACGGCAAGTTACGCTTCACTTTTCGCCGCGTTGATCTGCCGAAGGCCTCGATTGCCGAAGCTCCGAAGCAGGCTCCTGAACTGGAGTCGCGCCAGGAGAACACCGGTTCGGCAACGGATCATCCGATCCATGGGCGCATGATCACGTCGGAGGCGAATCGCCAGCAGAATGTCCAGATTGATTCCGAAGGCGGAGCCAAGGCGAGCAGCGGCCCTGACAAATATGTCGCGCCTCTGGTGCTCGGTATCCTTGCCTCTCAGGCAGGGGAAGGCGACGCCGACAACGTGGTGAAGAATGGGCTGGTCGGCAACGGCTTTGGTCTGATGGCGCGTGTTGTCACGATAGCCGCCGCAAACAAAGAGGTCTCGATGGGTTTTGCTTATTACGCGCTGGCGAAGTCGGTCTATAAGCGGTGGATCGCCCGCGGCAGCGATCTGACGTTTCCAAAGGACACGCGCATTCAGATCGAGCTGAGCGAGCGTTAACCGGCGCTTTCAGAAAGTCGGGCGATTTACCTTGGTCGAGCAGAAGATTTTTCTGGTTCAGGTTACCCAGCAGATCTGCATCAACGAGCAGAAACCGGGGGCTAGCCCAAGCGGTACAAGTGATGCATGGGCCCTTTGCCCTGGCCAACAGGATAAGCGGCTCTCAGGGCGGCGGTCACGTATGCCTTTGCATTTGTTACAGCTTGCTTCGCTTCGATACCTCGCATGAGTTGGCAGAGAATCGCCGAAGAGAAGGCACAGCCGGTTCCATGCGTCGACTGAGTTTCCACGCGTTCACCCTTGAGCCAACTCTCCCTACCGTCGGGAGTGAGCAGAAAATCATCCGGACGGTCTAAATGACCTCCCGTCACAACCACATGTAGGTCGGGATTTCCGCCTTGTCGGGCCAGATTCTGAAGTCGAGCCGACGCCAACGGGATCTCGGCTCGGGAGAGCGGTTCGTCTGCGGTCAGCTGAGCCAATTCCTCAACGTTGGGCGTTATCCAGCCGACGTGGGCGAGAAGCTCGGATTGAAGACGAGCCAGCCCTTCGGAACTGAGTAATTCCCCGCCCGAGCTGGACCGGTTGACCGGATCGAGTACCACTCGCCGCCGATCGATCCCTGATTCAGCGAGGAATCGAGCCGTCTCTGTGACGGCCTCGGCTGTTGCCTGCATTCCGATCTTTACTCCAGCGGGCATGACGTCGTCGCGGAGGCAGGCCAGGGTCTCCCGGATTGTCTCTGGAGCCACTGGCTCGACGCGGCGAACGCCGAGCGTCGACTGCACGGTGAGCGCGGTAATGCAGGCCATTCCGTAGATGTCGTGCGCGGCGAAAACCTTCAGGTCAGCGGTGATCCCGGCGCCGCTGGAGGGGTCGAACCCGGCGATGGTTAGCGCAATGGGCTGCCCTGAAACCTTATTTCTTTCATGGATTTCCGCTTGCGCATACTCGTTCATCGTGTTTTCATCTTAGACCGGGGCGGGAGACCGCCTTGTTTCGCGCTCAGTTCTGGGAAATTTGCTACCACAGATGTTACGTTCTGGCAAGGAGAAAGTGCAGATAAATACTTAGTTTCGTTTGACTTAGCATTTCTGGCTCCTTACAATTTGTAGATGGAGGACTATGAACGCTATCGCAACGGATATCAAGAGACGAATTCCTAAACTCTCGACTTATGCCGGACTTGTCCTCGCTGCCATGCTGGGACTCTTCGGACTGCAGGCAGATGTACCGGCCTCCACCCATAACTCGCAGCCGCCAACATTTCCTGACAAGGATTTCGGGAAAAATGGCGATGCTAAAGCCGACGCGGGCAAAAAGCGTCCGTGGTATCAGATAGGCCGCGCCTCCTGGTATGGCGAAGAACTCCAGGGACAGCAGACGGCCAGCGGCGAAGACTACGATATGAACAAGCTTACGTGCGCCCATCGCAGCCTCCCGCTTGGCTCGCTGATCCGGGTGACGAATCTGCGTAATCACAAATCTGTTGTTGTGCGCGTGAACGATCGCGGTCCCATGCCGCAAAGCCGCGTAATCGACCTTTCCTATGCTGCTGCACGCTTCCTTGGTTTCAGTAACAGAGGGACGGCGCCTGTGCGCCTGGACCTGGTGAATTCGAAGGCGGAACTGGCACAGTTGAACTTTCCGCTGGCTCCCGCGATGACGAAGCCGTAAAATCGTCTTCGAAATGTCCCCCTCTGAACTTGCACCTCAGGAGGCCCCTGCGCGCTCAGACGCGCAGGGACATCCCGCCTCAGAAGCAGCCGACAAACTCATTGTTGCCCTTGATTTTTCGAATGCCGTCCAGGCGCTTGCGCTTGTGGATCGTCTGGAGGGACGCTGCCGCTGGTTCAAGGTTGGTCTCGAGCTGTATCTTGCAGCCGGAAATGCGGTCGTTTCAGCGCTCAAAGGGCGTGGCTTCTCGGTCTTTCTTGACCTGAAACTGCACGATATTCCGAATACCGTGGCAGGAGCCGTGCGTTCGGTCGCCGGATTTGGAGCGGATATGCTCACCCTTCATGCCTGCGGCGGACCGGCGATGCTGGTGGCGGCGGCGGATGCCGCGGCTGGGCTTTCGCATGCGCCGCGACTGCTTGCCGTTACCGTTCTTACCAGCATGGACGCAGCGCAGTTGACGGCGACTGGGATTTCAGATCCACCGGCAGAACAGGCGCTTCGGCTGGCGAAAGTTGCACATGCATCGGGAATTCACGGTCTTGTCTGCAGTCCGGAAGAGGCTTCGCTGATGCGTCGGGAGCTTACTGATTCGATCTTAGTGACTCCGGGGATTCGTCCGGCCGGATCTGCCATCGGCGACCAGAAACGCATTGCCACTCCTTCTGCCGCTCTGGCTGCGGGAGCGGACTATCTCGTGGTGGGACGGCCTATCACCCAGGCTGAAGATTCGCTTCTTGCCGCGAGAGCTATTCTCAATGAAATAGCAACGGGCAATTGAGACAAAGCGGTGTTTACTTGCGATGAACTGTGTCATCTTTTTGTTAACCAGTTAATAAATAGATAACGCGGTTGCCAGCCTTGATCTGTCTTTCCATTTTATGGATTTGGATTTCAAAAAATGTATCACCTTCTAGGTATTGTACCTACAGTTAACAGGCGAACGATTTGTTAACCTTATAAGAATACTGACATTAGGGTGACATCTACATCCCTCTCAAGAACGGTCCTTTAAGTGCCTCAAATGAGGCAGCGAAAGTATTGGGAGGGGTAAGATGAGCTACATTTGGAGAAGACTCGCCGGCTTGGCAGCTTTCCTCCTGTTTGCATTCACAGCTCAAATCGTGGTTCCAGTGCAGATGCATGCACAGGTAACGAATGCGACGGGCACAATCCAAGGTACGATCACTGATTCCAGTGGGTCCGCCGTGCCAGACGCCCAGGTTACAGTTACACAACCGTCAACCGGGCTCACAAAGGTGATCGCCACCAATGGAAGTGGTTACTATTCCGCTGGTTCACTGGTTCCCGGAAGCTACAAAATTCATGTGGCAGTTTCAGGTTTTGCCCCCGCTGAGAAATTGATCGAGGTTCAGGTAGGCAATGCTGCAGATGGAGATTTAAAGCTAGGCGTAGGCGCAGCTACCACAGAGATAGAAGTGACGGCGAGCACACTCCAGGTGGACACGTCTCAGACCACAGTGCAGGGCGTTCTGGACCGGGAGCAGATTGAGCAGTTGCCCTTGAACGGCCGCAATTTCCTGGACTTGGCTCAGTTGCAGCCCGGAGTACAGATCCAGGATGGCACGAGCTTCGATCCAACTAAGAACGGCTTTGCGTCGATCTCCTTCGGTGGACGGTTTGGCCGCACAGCGCGGATTACCGTGGACGGAATCGACATCTCGGACGAGAATGTCGGCACAACAACACAGAACATCTCAAATGAGGCGATCCAGGAATTCCAGGTTGCGCAGTCGAACCTGGACATTTCCACGTCCATTACTTCATCCGGTTCCGTCAATGTGGTGTCACGGTCAGGCTCCAACAGTGTGCATGGCGACGGTTTCTACAACTTTCGCGATCAGCGCGCCGGTAACGCAGAGCCAACCGGATTTACTCCAATTCCGGGTGTCGATGCCGACTATCTGCAGCGTAACAATGTCGGTGGCGCAGTTGGTGGTCCAATCCTGCGCGACAAGCTCTTCTTCTTTGGCGCCGGCGAACACTTCAAACAGGACGTATTCAATCCGGTCGTCTTCAACGGCCCGCTCGCTTCGGTAAATGGCGGGTATCCGGCAAAGTTTCGTGAGACTGAACTGCTTGGGCGCCTCGACTATAATGCGCCGCACGCGGTTCATGCCTTTGGCCGTTTCATCTATGACAACAACAGTGACGTAGCTGCCTTTGGCGGCTCGAACTATTCTCCGTTCCTGAACCGCGACAACACGCCCGGTTACGGAGGCGGCGTGGATTTTGTGACCGGTAATTTCGCCCACAGCATCCGCACGGGCTATTTCAAGTTTGTCAACCACATCACCGACGCTACAGTGGGCAGCGGTATCTACAACCCCACTCCAGGAATTAATTTGTTTATCCCTACCTTTGGCTTCTCATCGGGAGCTAATTTGCTCGCGCCGCAGGCTACAGTTCAGAGCAACACACAACTAAAATACGACGGTAGCTGGGTCAAGGGCAGCCACACCATTCGCTACGGAGCAGGATGGTTCCATCTTCTGGGCGGCGGCTATGCAAGCTTCTTTGGTATTTCGCCGCAGGTCGCCATTATTGGCACCCCGGACGTTCTGGCTGCTGCCGCAACGGGGCCTTTTCCAGGTGGAGATGCCAACCCGGCAAACTACCCAGCAGGTGGAGGTGGCTCCAATAACATTACCCTGGGCAACGGCGAAGGGTTCTTTACCGAGAAGCCTCAGTTTGGCTTTCCGGGGGGTGGCCAGTTCGACAACCGAATTCAGTTATATGTGGGCGATACCTGGAAGATGTCACACAAACTCACAGTGAACTACGGTCTTCGCTACATTCGCGACACCGGTCGCAGCGATGCCGACTTGCAGCCACCGGCCAATCTCAATCAGCTTGTCCCTGGTTTGGGGAACAAAACAAACCAGCCGAACTTGAACTTTGGGCCACAGGCAGGAGTCAGTTGGGATCCCTATGGCACCGGTAAGACGGTAATCCGGGCCGGAGCCGGCATCTACTACGAAAACAACGTATGGAACAATGCTCTGTTCGATCGTCCGCCGAAGCTTGCACAAGGACTTTTCTTCGGGACTGCGGCTGTATGCCCAAATGCAAGTATCGCGATTCCGGGTTCGAATACACCGCTTACCACGGTTGACGGTACTCCAACTGGGACTTCAATCGCGAGTATCTGCGGTCAACCTATTGGCAATGTCTACCAACAATTCGCCGAGTTGCAAACCACCTATCAGAGCTTGGTAAAGCAGGCTGGCCCACAGGCGAATGGCTCCTATATAGGCACCACAAATGCGTTGCCTATCTCCAGTGGGAATCTTTTGTTCTCTCAAAACTATAAGACGCCGAGTTCCTACCAGATGAACCTTGGCGTCCAGCATGAACTGCTTCCCGGATTGGTGTTTACCGCCGACTTCCTCCGCAACGTCGGCATCCATACACTGATCGGTCAAGATGTGAATCACGTCGGTGATGCCCGGTACCTCGACATGGCGCATGCCCAGGCAGCCATCACTGCTACGCTGGCGGCGTGCGGGGTAGGAAGCATTGACCAGGCGATCTTGGCCTGTCCTGGTCTGCACACCAGCGGAGGAGCAACCATCCAGGACTTCGCCGCACATGGTCTGGATTCCGGTACCGCTGTAGCTGGCGGTCAAGTGAATACGGCAGCCGCCTTCAATGGAGCGAACGAGGCATTCGGCCAGGTAGAGGTGCTCTATCCTTCAGGCCGTTCTGTCTATGATGGGCTCCAACTTTCGTTGCAGGGACAGATTCATCATGCTACGAGAGGAATCAACAATCTCAATCTGCAGACGGCATATTCCTATAGCCATTACAAGGCCACCGGGACAACCTCACTGGGCGACTCGGACTTTGGCGCCTTTGCCTGGGACAATAACCACCCGACAAAATACTTCGGCCCGGCATCGCTTGACCGGCATCAGCAATTCTCGATCGGGACTACCTTCCAGACCTTTGGCAAAGTAGAGTTCAACACCATTGCTCACCTCTATTCTTCGTTGCCCACAAACCTGAATCTTCCGCTGGTTGGCTCCGGAGACATTTTTGTCGATGACTACACCGGCGGCGGCTTGCAAACACCTGCGGGCGGCTCACAAGGTCCCATCGTTCCGGGATCGAATGTGGGGTCGTTCAACCGCCAATATGACGGAAAGACGATCAATTCCCTCATCTATATCTACAACCACACCTACGCCGGCAAACTGACCCCTCAGGGGCAGGCTCTCGTAGGTGCAGGCCTCTTCAGTTCCCAACAACTCACCCAACTGAACGGTGTCATGGAGCCGCTCCAGCAAGCTCCCGGGAACCAGGTAAGCAACGATATTTTGCGTACCTGGGACGTCAACCTGAAGAGACCGATCAAGGTCTGGAAAGAGGGAATGAGCATTACACCCAGCATCGGCGCATTCAATATTCTGAATGCGGTGAACTATAACAACCGGACAGGCGCGAACGGTGCAAACGTCATCGGTGGAACGCTCAACGGAACACCCGGCAGCCCGAACGGAACGGCCGGCCACATCAATGAGCAGGGCTTCCGCGTCAGTGCCGGTTCCGGCGTCTACGCGGAGGGCTCACCGAGACAACTCGAATATGGGCTGAAGTTCGCTTTCTAGACTGGAAGTGCGATTGAAAAAAAAGCGGCTCTTCATGAGCCGCTTTTTCTTACGCAAGTCCCCGATCCCCTCGCCTCAGTAGATAGCATATTTCAGCAAATCAAATCTCGACGTAGACCCCATACTATCTAACTAGTTACTGATAAGCTTCTGTACGTATTACTATATAAGTAATACTTAATACGTTACTTACTGCTTTCATCAATACTGATTATGGAATCTTTTGTTCAGAATATTTAAGTTTTGAGCAGTTTTTGGCGATTCACAGTTGATTATTCCCTATTTAGTAAACAACAGAAAACAATAGAAATTTACAGCCTCTTTTTGATGTCACAAAAAAGGTTGTAGAAGTGCCCTAACCTTCCCAGCGGCTTTCATGGCACCAAAATTCTTGGGCCCGGGAGGGAACTATGAATTCATTGCGGATGAAGTTAGCGGGGCTCATTGCGATCCTTTTCCTCTCTGCTGGATCCGGTTTAGCTCAGGTCGACACCGGCACAGTCGGTGGTACGGTTAATGACTCATCTGGCGCTGTGGTAGCAGGAGCTACCGTGACCTTCCGCAGCCTGCAGACCGACGTTAGGCGTACTGTTGATTCATCAGCAAATGGAACTTACACAGTGACAGGACTGAGCACCGGTACTTATGAAGTAACCGTAAATGCGGCTGGTTTTCAGCCCTACTCCTCGAAAGTGGAAGTGACGGTTGGCGGACATGCTACCGTCGACGCAACCCTGAGCGTTAGTTCGGCTACCACCCAGGTTGAGGTCATCGGAGAAGGTGGCACTCAGGTAAACACGCAAACCCAAGAACTGTCTCAGGTTGTGAGCCAAGAACAGGTCTCACAGCTTCCGAGTCTGACTCGCAATCCGTACGATTTCGTTGCTCTTTCCGGCAATATTTCAAACGGAGACAGTTCGAACAGCGGTAACTCGCAGATGGGTGGAAATACGCAGAATGCGACGACTCGCGGCGTCAACTACAACATCAATGGGCAGCGCTCTTCTGGAACCGAAATCCTGCTGGACGGCGTAGAGAATGTCTCGGTCTTCGGCGACTCGGTCGGCATTGTAGTTCCCATTGACGCCGTTAACGAATTCCGCGTGACGACAAGCAACTTTGAACCGCAATACGGCCGCGCTTCGGGTGGCGTGGTAAACGTGGCCACCAAGGCAGGATCGAACAGCTTCCACGGCAATGTCTGGGAGTTCAACCGCATTGCTGCTTACACCTCCAACACCGAGACCAATGATCAGATCAACTCGGCATTCATTGCCGGTGGCGGTACAGGTCCTCTTCCCGCTCCCAAGGGCCAGTACACCCGCAACCAGTTCGGGTTTGCAGTTGGCGGTCCCATCCTCAAGGACAAGCTTTTCTTCTTCGGCAGTACAGAGTGGATTCGCGTTCGCAGCGCTGCAACGCTTAACGCCGCTGTGCCTACGCCGCAGTTCCTCGGGCTGGCTGCACCGAATATCCAGTCCTTCTTCAGCACCTACGGAGGCGGCAAAACCTTTAACTTTGCGCAGACCTATACTGCTGACCAGGTTGGAATTACAGGGCTACCCGGAAATACACCTGCGCTCGGTACGGTGACCTTCAGCGCTCCAACCAATGCTGGCGGTGGTTTCCCCCAGAACGCATACAACGTCGTTGGCCGCTTCGATTACAACCTCAGCGACAAGACGCAGATATTCTTCCGCTACGTTGATTACAACGAAGTTGACCAGAGCGGCTCCCAGTTCGCCTCGCCCTACAATCAATACAATGTAGGTCAGACCTTCGAGAATCAGGCTTATCTTTTAAGTGGTTCGCATGTCTTCAACCCAAGCCTGCTCACAAACACCAAGCTGAGCTTCAGCCGGTTCAACACGTTCTTCAGCTATGACAACGCCCTGCAGAACGTACCCACATTGATCGTCTCTGTCAACGCGCAAGTACCGGGAACCAGCACGTTTATCCAGTTGCCCGGCTTCTATAATTTCAACCCGGCGAACGGAGGTCTTCCCTTCGGCGGCCCACAAAACACCATT
Source organism: Alloacidobacterium dinghuense (assembly GCF_014274465.1). Taxonomy (NCBI): domain Bacteria; kingdom Pseudomonadati; phylum Acidobacteriota; class Terriglobia; order Terriglobales; family Acidobacteriaceae; genus Alloacidobacterium; species Alloacidobacterium dinghuense. The sequence continues at coordinate 2,265,450 of NZ_CP060394.1, forward strand.
CAGTGGAATCAGGATCTCAACTGGACGAAGGGCAAGCACACCATGCAGTACGGTGGGCAGATTCTCTATATCCAGAGCAACCAAGCCTACGGCGCCTATGCCCAGGCAAACGAGCAGCTCGGCAACAACCGCGCGGTGGGTTTGCAAAACCTTTTTACGGGCAATTTGTTTGAATTCCAGGCAGCTGTCAATCCCAATGGCGCTCTCCCATGCGTACGAAATCAATACACAGGAGACTTGATACAGACATCGAGCTGCTCCATCAACCTGCCGGCAACTTCGCCTGTCTTCGCCCGCAGCAATCGCTTCCACGACTGGGCTGTGTACGCCCAGGATGCTTTCAGGATCACCCCAAAGTTCACCTTCAACTACGGTGTGCGGTATGAGTACTATGGCGTCCAGCACAACAACCATCAAAATCTGGACTCCAACTTCTACTATGGAACGCTGACCCCGTCTAACATTCGTAGCACCGGTCAGGTCTACACAACCCCGAACAGCCCAATCCATTCCCTGTGGAACCCGCAGTACGGAACCGTCTCGCCGCGCATCGGCTTTGCTTATGACTTGTTCGGTGACGGCAGGACGTCGATTCGCGGCGGCTATGGCATCAGCTACGAGCGTAACTTCGGCAACGTCACGTTCAATGTGATCCAGAACCCTCCGAACTACGCTGTGGTCATTGTCAACAATACAGTGGTAACTAATTCGAATGCTGGTCCGCTGGCAGGCTCTTCAGGCAACGTTCCGCTTCCCCCGACCAGCCTGCGCAATGTCGACCAGAACATCCGCACCGCTCAGACGCAGTTTTACAGCCTCGCTGTTGAACACCAACTGGCTGCCGGTACGGTGGTTGGTCTGCAGTATGCGGGTGCTCGTGGCCTGCATCTTTATGACATTAAGAACATCAACGGTGTCGGCGGCGGCAACGTCCTTCTGGGCGATACCGTGCTTGATCCGGCCGGAACCGGCAATTTTGCGGCTACCCGCCTCAATCCGCAGTACTCCAACATCAACAACCGCGGTTCGAGCGGGGATTCCTACTATCACGCTCTAAACGTTCAGTTCCAGACAACAAACTTCCACCGCACCGGTCTGGGCCTGGTGGCGAACTATACATTCGGACATGCAACGGACGATCTGAGCACGACGTTCTCCGAAACGAACAATGCCTTCAGCCTTGGCTACACGAACCCGTTCAATCCAGCGCTCGATCGTGGCAATGGCGATCTGGACCTTCGTCAGCGGTTGGTGATCGCTCCTATCTATCAGGCCCCCATGCTCGCGCACAGCAATGCTCTACTGCGTGAGACGCTTGGTGGCTGGCAGGTAACCGGTATTTATACCGTCCGCTCCGGGACGCCATTTACCTACTTCGACAGTACGAACAACTTCAGCGGCTACAATATTGGCCGGTACACGCCGGCGGGCGGCACTGTTCCTCAAAGCTTGTTCAAGTCAATTCCGCACGGAGTAGACGGTGGCGGGGCAAACACCTATACCGTCGGCACCTTGCCTGCTGCCAATTCGTGGGCTAACCCCTTGTTTGCACCAGTTGATCCGGCCGATTATCCGAATGGCTTCTCGGACTGGGGACCGTGGCCAGCAACCATGACGGCGCGTAATGCCTTCCGTGGGCCCGGCGCTTGGAACCTGGATGCATCCGTGCAGAAGACCTTCCCGATTACTGAGCGCTTTAACCTGGTGTTCCGTGCGGAAGGGTTTGATGTCTTCAACCACCATAACCTGTACATCCAGGAAGGTCTGAACGACATCGGCAACCATAATGGCGGAACGATCATTGCGTCGAAAGGCGGAATCGGCAACAACGGCGGCGCAAACGACGAACGTCGCTTCGGACAGTTCTCGCTGGCGGTGAAGTTCTAACCGCGAACGCGAGGTAGCATAGCAGAAAGAGGGCCTTCGGGCCCTCTTCTTTTGGCAGTATATTCCTAGTGAACGAAAAGCCCGGCATAATGGCCGGGCTTGATTTTTTCGATAGCTGCTTAGAGCTTTTCGTAGAAGTCGCAGGCGGAGCAGGAGATGTATACGCCGCCCGGGATGCCGCGCTCGCGGTCCTTGACCCGCTTAACGATGCGGGTGGGCTTGCTGCACTTGGGACAATCGGTGCTCTTGGACGTGTCCATTACCTTCTTGCGGTCTGCTGTCTTGGCGATCTTAGCCATGGAAACTCTGTCTCCTCTAAATAACGTTGCTTGTGTCTCGGGGCTTTCACAAACGTGAATCTGGGAAGCGCGCCAACAAAGCTCAGGCGGCCGGACTTCGCGGGTAAACAGCGCAGAAGAACGTCGGACTCGCTCTCGTTATTTTACAACATTCCGCAACGGTTTGAGGGACCCAAAGGAGTCGTGTAATGGCGCATCAACTTCTGCGCGGTCGTGTTACAAACAAAGGAGTCCCCCAAGCGAGGTTTTACGCCAGCAAGAATGCCAGTCCAAGAAAAGGTTTTGATCGTTGAAGACGAGGAAAATGCCCTGATGGGCCTGGCTGAACTCGTCTCAGGGTGGGGATACCGGACCGACACGGCCCGCGACGGGCTCGAAGGCCTGGAACGTGCGCAGGCATGGCAACCTGGTATCGTCTTAACCGATTTAAAGATGCCCCGCATGGACGGGCTTGAACTGCTGGAGCGGCTCGGGGAGCTGAAACAGCAGGACCAGACTGTCATCGTCATTACCGCTCAGGGCAGCATCGAACAGGCCGTCGAAGCGATGAAGATCGGCGCCTATGACTTCATCCAGAAACCGATCGATCCGAATCGGCTGCGCAGCATTCTGGCGAACGCCAGCCGTCAGCGCGAAACGCAACAAGAGCTGGAAGTTACGCGGCGCAAGCTGCGCGACACGGGCGTTCTTGGTCCGCTCGTTGGCGCGTCAAAAAGGATGCAGGAGCTTTTTGGTCTTATCGAACGCGTGGCAACCAGCAATGTTTCTGTGTTGATTACCGGTGAGAGCGGCACTGGCAAGGAACTGGTGGCGCGTACCCTGCATGATCTGAGCCCGCGCAAGAACAAACCATTTGTTGCGGTGAACTGCGCTGCGATCCCGGAAACTCTGATCGAGAGCGAGATTTTCGGACACGAGAGAGGCGCGTTTACGGGTGCGCTCGAGCGCCGTGCCGGATGTTTTGAGCTGGCGGAAGAGGGTACGCTGCTGCTGGATGAAATCGGTGAGATGCCGGTGGGAACGCAGGCCAAACTGCTGCGAGTCCTCGAAGACAGAAAGCTGAGAAGGCTGGGGAGTAAGATTGAATCGCCCGTCGATGTTCGGGTTCTGGCGGCAACAAACAAGAATCCAGATGATGCAGTTGCCGACGGTCATTTGCGCGGGGATCTTTATTACCGCTTGAATGTCTTTAACATCCACATGCCACCATTGCGTGAGCATAAGGAAGATGTCCCGGCCATCGTCGATTCCATGCTGCGAGACATGAATCAGAAGCATGATCGGCAGGTCGTCGGAATCAGCGATGAGATGCTGGGGCGACTGATGGTGTATGACTGGCCCGGTAATGTGCGCGAGCTTCGCAATACGGTTGAGCGCGCAGTGATTTTGTGCGGTGAAGGGTACATGGACTCCCGGCATCTGCCACCTGGGTTTGGCAGCAAGCCGGTCCGACAGTCGTTCGATCAGGATGCCAATGTCATACAACTGGAAGTAGGCACCACTGTCGATGAAGCTGAGCGTCGGTTGATTATCAAGACGCTCGAATCCACCAACAATAATAAGACTAAAGCAGCCGACATTTTAGGAATCAGCCTCAAGACTCTGCACAACAAGCTGAAGGAGTACGGAAGCGCGAGCAGCAGTTCGGACGCTGCGGAAGAATAGCGATTCCCTCTCGTGGAATGGTGAATGCGGCTTAAGACCAAACTCGTGGTGGCGATCACCGTCTGGGTGTTCGTCGTGGTCGTTGTATTGTCGTGCGTATACTTCCGACAAGTCCTGCAACTGCACATCGACCAGTCGTATAAATCGACAGACATCATCGCCCACCAGGTTCAATCTGCAACTCGTCAGGCAATTGAAAATGGCACGCGCAATCTGGTCATCAATGCGAACGACCCAGTGCAGCTCCGCGCAGCCATTGCCAAGGCTCTTCGCAGCGATCCCGCTCTAAAGGCGCTGCTCAGTTCGGTCATCATCTATTCGCCCGCCGTGTACGATGTAGCAATTGCGGACGGGAGCGGACTTGCATATCTAAGTACTGATCAGTCGCAAGAGGATAAGCCGGTTCAAGTTCGACCTGAATATTCTTCGCTACAGCGCGCCACGATCCCGCAGATATGGAGTGTTGTTTTTGGCCCGCCGATACTCTACAACGTTTCGGTCAGCCTCGAGCGGCCAGCACAGGGACAGACGGTAGCAACCGTCCACGTCGGCGTTCGTACCACCTTCGTAAGCGAAAATTTTCGCCCCTGGCTCGAAGAGACGGCTGAGCTGCTTGTTGTAATGATCCTTGCTACGCTCATCACGTCAGTTTTCGTCGCTAATCTCGCCTTTCAACCGATTGAAGATATCAGCCTGCGTCTCGATGCCCTCACCCAGATGCAATTGCCCGAGGCCGAACCTGCAGGAGGAGAGTTGGAGACGGGCGATTCTCGTGACTCCAGCGACACTGTCGTACAGGTTTCTCATAAGATCGAGCGCCTGGGCCGCCGCATGCGGAATGTCGAAGAAGTTTTCTCGGCCATGAAGGAGAACCTCGATCAGATCCTGTCCAACCTGCAGGATGGCATGATGCTTTTTACGCATGACGCGCGCGCCGTGCTGGTCAGCAATTCGGTCGAGCGATTTCTCGGCGTCGAGCGTGACCGCATTCTGGGTGCGAAGGTACCGGACATCTTCGATCGGACCACGGTTCTTGGGCGAATTGTGCGTGAGGCCTTTGACCGTGGCATTTCCCTCGTTCAGGAAGAGATCACGACGGAGACCGACCGCCGCGTTGAAGTATCACTCGATTTTATCTACGATGACCGCGCACCTCAGCAGCGGCAGGGCCTGGGAGCACTGCTCACACTGCACGATATCGAATCGGTGCAGGAAATCGAGTCTGAGTTGGAGCTATCACGGCGCATGGCCGCCATCGGACGGCTTACTTCGGGCGTTGGCCACGAAGTAAAAAACCCGATTAATGCGATTGTCGTGCATCTGGAATTACTTCGGAATAAGATGAATGCGCAGGATTCCCCAGCATTTCGTCACCTGGACGTGATCCAGAATGAGATTCAACGTCTTGACCGGGTGGTGCAGACCCTGGTGGACTTCTCACGGCCGGTGGAACTCAAGCTGCATGATCAAGACCTGCGCAGGATTGTGAATGCGGTGCTCATGCTGGCGTCGGTGGAACTGGAAACGCGTGGCGTACGTGTAGTCAATGAATCACCGGCTCGCCCGGTGATCGTAAAAGTTGATGCGGACCTGATGCAGCAGGCTTTACTCAACGTCGTCTTGAACGGGGCGCAGGCCATGGCCGATGGCGGAACGCTGCGGGTTCGCCTCACAGAAGATCCTCGATGGGTATTTTTAAGCGTCTCTGACGAAGGCGAAGGTATTCCGGACGATATTCGATCGAAGATTTTCAACCTGTATTTCACCACCAAGAAAGAAGGTAGCGGAATTGGCCTGGCTATGACGTATCGAATTATTCAGCTCCACAATGGCCAGGTTGACGTAGAATCTCATGTAGGCCAGGGAACGACATTTACTTTAAAAATTCCAGTCGCCTTCCCTTCAGAAGTAAAATTGCGCGGACATCTGGAAGCAGATGCCGCAACTGGTACTCCCATTTCAAAGGAGCCTTGGGGATGAAAACCGCAAGCACAACTGCGGTTCTTATAATGTTTGTTATCTCTTTGTCTGGATGCGCGAAGAAGGCAAAGACAACGCCCCCTGCCCAGGCGCAAGCACCAGTTCTTCCGACTTCGAGGATGGTTTACGTTCCGGAGTTTCCGGGCCTTCCTCCGCCGCCTCTGCGCGATGTCGCACTTGTGGTCCCCCCACCGGAAAACCCGGAACCGGTTCATCCGCGCAAAACGAATCATCGCAAGACAACGGTCGCCAAGGCTGCGGCGCCTGCAGACGTGACAGCTCCGACTGCGGACAAAGGTACGCCAGCACAAGCATCGACATCTCAGACCCAGGTTGCAAGCGCCGGGGCATCCGATGCTTCCCCAATTGGGCAGCTTTCAACGAGCGGCGAAGACTCGAACACCCCGGGGCGTCAGAATATCGAACACTTGATCTCTGAAACTGAGAATGGGCTGAACGGCATCAAGCGCGCGTTGAGCAATGATGAGCAGACAACATCTGCCCAGATCAAGACCTTCCTGGCCAAAGCCCGACAATCGCTCGCGGAAAACGATCTGGACGGTGCGCAAACATTGGCCACCAAAGCCAAAGTGTTGCTGGACGAACTCAAAAAGTAGAACTACTCCGCGTCCGGGTAATTCCTGTTAAAGGGAAAGACGAGTTCCATCCTGGATGGGACGGACTGACCGTTCAGCATGGCAGGATGAAACTGCCAACCACGCACCGTATCGAGTACGATCTGATCCAAAGCATTGCCCAGACCACTTACTAAAGTGGCCTGCTGGACTTTTCCGTCAGCCCCCAGGTCCACATCCACTACCACCTTCTGGTCAGTTTGGGGCAGCAGGCTGCGGTCTTTGACTTGCGGCGACGGTGAAACAGTTGGATAAGCCGGATACATGCTCTGTGCATCGCTTCCCTGTCCGGTGACGCCGGGATTGCTTATTCCCGCCGATGATTTGCCCTCCACTGGATGGGCTGGCTCCGGGGCTGGCAACGCTGGCGTTCGTTTGGCGAGTGCGGGAGTTGGATGGTGCGTTGGGATGATCCGTGGTGACTGGCTCTTCTCAGGTAGTGTGGGATTTTCAGCAGACAAAACGGCGGCGAGTGCGCCGCGACTGACCGCCACAACAGCGATTTGTTGCGACGATCCCTGCGTCAACGGTCTGAAAATGACCGTGCGGCGCAGGTGAATGGAACCCACGATGATGAGCGCAAGCAGGAGCGCATGAAACCCAATCGAGAATCCTGCTGTCCGCCTGATCCTCTCCTGAGACTGCTCCACATTTTGAAAAAGGCTGCGCATCACTGCTTGCCTCCATACTACAGGGCATCCTCGCCGGTTAGACGCTCTGGGTTCTCAAAGAGTCTGCCGCCGTCACCGCTCTCCCCACTTCAGCTTTGAGCGTAGAACATCAAAGAAACCATTGGAACCCAACCGCACCATCCGCACGGCGTATTGTGACCGGCGGCAGCGGAGTTCATCACCCACCTTGAGCGGGATCGCTTCCTGCCCATCGACGGTGAGATATGTCTGATCTGGAATGCCTTCCACGCTCAGGCTTAGATTGCAGTCCCCACGCACAACGATCGGGCGCAGCGTCAGCAGATGTGGACATACAGGGGAGACGATCAAGGCGTCTACATTCGGCACAACGATCGGGCCGTTTGCTGCCAGCGAATACGCAGTTGAGCCGGTTGGGGTAGCGACGATCACGCCGTCCGCGCGAAAGGATGCCACCAGCTGGTTGTCGAGCTTGATGGTGAAATTGACCATGCGTGCGATGGCGCCTTTGGCGATCACGACGTCATTCAAGGCCTCGTGCTCTGCAAAGACTTTGCCATCGCGCCACAGTTCGCTGTGCAGCATGGCACGCGTTTCGATAGCGCAACAGTTGTCACACCACCCTTCCAGCGTGGAGTAGATATCGGCCAGCCGTACCTCGGTAAGGAAGCCCAGCGAGCCAAGATTCACGCTCATGACGGGTATGTTTGTCTTGGCAAAGACACGAGCTGCAGCCAGCAACGTGCCGTCGCCTCCAAGCACCACCACCAACTCGGGATCTTCTGCCGGCATCTCATTTCGTGCGACGACGTTCTTCTCCTGGGCGTAATTGCCGCTGACGGGATCAAGGATTGGCTCAAAGCCGCGCGTGCGCAACCAGAGGATGAATTCGGGCAGAAGAGTGATCAGCTCTTCTTTTTGCGGTTTCGAAATAATGGCTATGCGTCGCATCAAGTTTCAGTGTAATCGCAGGACAAACAAATTCTGACAGATAGAGGCCGGTATACCGTCTCTAAATCTTCTTTTCGGCGAATCGGGCGTGGAGTAGAAATTCGCGGTTGCCCTCGGCTCCGAGGATCGGAGAATCAGCAAGCTCGATGGCATCCCCACCCAGATCTCCCACGCAGCAACGTACTCGATCGATCGCCAGTTGATGCGCTGCTGGATCGCGTACGATGCCTCCTTTGCCGATATGCTCCCTGCCTGCTTCAAACTGAGGCTTCACCAGGACGACACATTCCAGGGCTCCGCTGGATCCGTTAAGAAGCGCCTGAACAACAGCAGGGAGGATAAGGGTCGCCGAGATGAAAGAAACGTCCATGCCGAGAAACGTAATGCCTCGCGGTAAATCGCCGGATTCTATGTGGCGAGCATTCGTCCTCTCCATCAAAGTCACGCGGACATCATCGCGCAGCTTTTGCGCTATCTGCCCGTAGCCTGTATCGATGGCAAGCACTTTCGCTGCGCCGTGCTGCAGCATGCAGTCGGTGAATCCCCCGGTGGACGCTCCGACGTCGAGGCAAAAGCGTTCGGACAGATCGATCTTCCAGTGTCGCAATGCGGCTTCGAGTTTCACTCCGCCACGACTCACGTAGCGCAAATCATCGCCAAGAATCCGGATCGCAACATCTTCAGTCACGCTACTACCGGGCTTATCGATCTTTTGCTCGTTCACCAGCACCCTTCCGGCTAACACCAGAGCTTGTGCTTTTTCTCGTGTCGGGACAAGCTGTCGAGCCAACAATAGTTTGTCAAGACGGATCTTCATGCTTCAGCTCTGGAACTTTCAGGGCATAGCAATGCCTGACCTGTTATGCTGCACTTCACACTCGATTCAGGATCACTTCCTCTGTAGAATACCTGCTTGCACACTGCATGATTGAGGATTCAACAAATCCGGAACGCGAACCAGCGCGTATGAAAGATAGCGGCACGCAAGGCCCGGCTGATTCCGAGTTGCTGAAGCGTATTTCGCAGCGGGATGAGACCGCCATGGCCTCCCTCTTCGACCGCTATGCAAGGATCGTCTACTCGGTTGCCCTGCGAGTGTTGCACGATCCTGCTGAAGCTGAAGACGTGATGCAAGAAGTGCTCATGCAGGTGTGGCGCGGCGCACCATCCTTCATCGTCGGGCGGGGATCGCTCGGCGGCTGGCTGACCGTCGTTGCAAGAAACAGGGCTATTGATGCGCTTCGTCGCCGCCATCCTTCGGATCCGGTCGACGAAGTAATGCTTCCTGCCTCGGTTGATCTGGCGAGCGAAGCGGAACGTAACACGCTGATGGCGAAACTTCGCACCATCATGCATGAGCTGCCAGTAGAGCAGCAGAAATCAGTAGAGATGGCCTTTTTTGAAGGTTTGACACACTCGGAGATCGCGGAAAAGACCGGGAACCCGCTCGGCACAGTCAAAACGCGCATCCGTCTTGCTTTAATTTCCCTACGAAAGGCTTTGCAGGCTTGATTTACGGCGACCATATTTCGGACGAAGACCTCGCACTCTACGCGATGCGCTCACTCGCGCCCGCTGAAACGGCGACTGTGCAGCAGCATTTGAATACGTGCGGGGATTGCCGCGGGAAACTCGCGGATATTCTCGGAGATCTTTCTCTGGTCAGCCTGACTGTACCGCAAGAACCGGTTCCAGCCGACGCGCGCGACCGATTTATGAAGCGGCTCCGAGCGGAAAGTGCAGCAAAACCGCCCGAACCAATCAAGCCGATAAGAGCTCCGCAGGAGCCGACTCGCTCGGGGAACTGGTTCAGCGGACTCGGTTGGGCTGCGGCAGCCGCCGCGCTGCTCTTTGCCGCCTACATGGGAAATACCTCGCATAATCTGAGGCAGCAGCTTGATTCCCAACGCGACCAGAACGCACAGCTTGCGAATCAGGTATCACGCTCACAGCAGATTCTGGATGTGCTTACCTCACGGACTGCAAAGCGCGTGACGCTCACGGAAGTGAAGGCTGCCGCCCAGCCCACAGCGCACGTGATCTATGAGAAGGACAAGGGCGCTCTCATTTTTGTTGCCAGCGATTTGCGCCCAGTGCATGCAGACAAGACGTACGAGCTGTGGCTCATTCCAGCGAATGGGCAGGCTCCAATCCCCGCCGGACTCTTCCGTCCGGACGCGAACGGGACCGCCAGCGTTGTCCTTCCCCCATTGCCTACAGGCGTGGATGCGAAGGCCTTCGGAGTCACGGTTGAAGATGCTCAGGGAGTAACGACCCCAACACTTCCGATCGTCATGTCAGGACAGTAGCCCGCGCTTGCATAGGTTTTAAGTGCGGCACCCACCTTCACATCTTCATCGATGAAGGCGCTGTGCTCACTTTGCAGGCTCGGCTGTTTGCAAAGGCGGGGCAAAGGCGCCAGCCAGCGACATGATCTTTAAGCTCGCCTTGAGTTGATCCAGCGCCGCCGGGCTGGTGACCGTGATTTCTATCGGCTCGCCTGGCAGCAAATCAACATAGTTGTCAGAGAACTTCGCGTCCAATTCCCCAAATGACACATAAACACTGCGCGCCAAAGCCGGTGACGAGAGTTTGAGCTGGTAAGCATTTCCCTGCTGAGCTAGATCTGCGACAATATTGGGCTCCGGGAGATGCACCATCTTGGTTGGAACGAAGTAGACAATGTTGCTGGACACCGGCTTGCCGTCCACTTCCAAATCAGCGGCGCCGAAGATGGCTGCTGCGTCTGTCCCATTGGCATTTACAAATTCAGACAGCGGAATTTGCAGATAGCTCTTGCTGGAGCCCGCGGAAATAGTTAGATCCTCTTGCTCCTGGCGCAGGACTTTGCCTTGCAGGTCCATAATGCGCAAACGCAGATGAGCATTCACCGGCGCTGTCTTGTCCGAAATGACATAAACCGCGAGCTTCCCGTCTTCAACATGCGGAGAAACAAGAAGCGGAGCGTAAAAGCGTTTCGCGTAGTATTGGAGCGCCTTCCAGCGACCGTAGTAGTCGAGACTCGACCATGAAGCTACAGGCCAGCAGTCATTGAGTTGCCAGTAAATGCCTCCCATGTTGCGCGGACGGATGCGGCGCAAATGCTCCGCTCCGATCTTGATGCCTTCAGCCTGCAGAACCTGGCTTGCATAGAGGAACGACGCAAAGTCCTTTGGCTCGCCGTAGTAGCGCAACATGTAATCATGGATAATCGAATTGCCTTCGTTGTTCTTCTGGTGAGCCAGCATCACTGGAGTGAAGATGCTGGTGCGATCTTCAGGTCTGGTGAAGGCTTCGATCGTGCGCATTTCAGGAAACGACTGGAATCCGTACTCGGTCATGAAGCGCGGAAAATGCGTCTCGTATTCCTCGAAGTCGACTCGCCCATGCCAGACGTTCCATTCGTGCATGTCGCCGGATTGATATTCGGGCGTCGTGTCTTCGTAATCGGAGCTGGGTGAGCTGGGCCAGTATGGCGTCTCAGGATTGAGCTCGGCTACGCTGCGCGCGATGATTCCGCTGAAGACGGTCAAGTAGTCTTCCCACATGCGCAGGCGTACCTCTTCAGAAAGCTTGTCACGTCCAGCCCAGTGAAATGCCGCTTCTGTCTCGTTATTTCCCGACCAGATGACGATGCTGGGGTGGTTGCGCAAACGTTGAATCTGGTAGCGAACTTCCTTTTCCACCTGCTGCTTGAAGTCGTATGTTCCCGGCTGCCAGTCGTTGCCGAACATGAAATCCTGCCAGACCATGATGCCGAGTTCGTCGCAGATGTCGTAGAACTCCTGCGTCTCGTAGTAGCCACCACCCCAATGCCGGATCATGTTCATGTTGGCATCGCGTGCCGATTCGAGGACGGAACGATATTGCGCGGTCGTGACGCGGCTGGGGAAACTGTCAAACGGAATCACGTCCGCACCTTTGGCGTAGACCGGGATTCCATTCACGACGAATTCGAACGACCGCCCCCACTGGTCAACATCACGGCGCAGCACCAGCGAACGAAGGCCAGCTCTTGCGCTAGCTTCATCAGCTATGGCCTTGCCTTGATTGATCTGCACATGGAACGGATAGATGGGCTGCGCCCCATAGCCTGCCGGATACCAGAGGTCTGGATTTTCGATTTCGATGGGCAGAGTCAGGTGATTCACTCCTGCGCGGAGGAAGATGTTCTGACTGGCATTCTTTTCTTTGCCACCACGACCGTAGTTCACCGTCAACTTTGCCTGTGCATCCTGGGAGGCAATCACGTCAGTCTCGACATTGAGGCGCGCCTGCTTCGCGCTGATATCCAGCTGATGGATGTATACATTGTCGATGCGTGCCGCGTCCCATGTTTCGAGATGTGCCGGCCGCCAAATGCCGCTGGTGACGAAGCGGGGTCCCCAGTCCCAGCCATATTCGTAGGCCGGTTTGCGGATGTAGGTTTTTGCATCTGTGCCCGTGCGAGAGCGCCACGGGTCTTTCTCGGCGACCTTGGCAGCTGCCTTGATCGGCGACGGGAATACGATGCGCAGCTGGTTCGCCCCGGGCTTCAGCTGCGTTTTGACATCGAGTCGCCATTCGCGGAAGGCATTGTCTGCATGCAGGGCGAGTTGATCGTTTACGTAAATGTCGGCGGCAGAATCCAGACCTTCAAACACCAGCTCGACATGCTGATGGCTCAGCGTCTCCGACGAAACCTGCAATGTCGTCCGGTATTCCCAGTCGGCGTTCTCGATCCATTGGAGCTTCGCTTCGTTGTCGCGATAAAACGGATCGGGGATAAGTTTGTTTTCGATGAGGTCGAGATGCACATCGCCGGGGACTCTCGCCGGATACCATTGTGTCGGCGCAGTTGCATCCGGCGCAAGTTGCCTGAACTCCCATCCGGAATTCAGATCCATTGAATGACGCTGCTGAGCTTCAAGAACTGCCGCTCCTGAGAACACAAGAGGGAGAAGAACCAGCAACATCCGACGCGAAAACTTCATGCCTGCACTCCACCAACCGGGAAAAAAATCGTAAATAGTGGTAACGATACCTTTACGCAGATTACATGAGGAGCGCTTTCACGGAACAGGGCCGCAATTCCGATTCGCATAAGATTGCTACACTCTGAGGTGAGCCTTATCTTTCTCAGGAGTCGAATTGAATGTCTGAAAACGAAGTCAAGATTACAGTACGTCCCAATGGTCCATTCCGCGTGGAGGGCCCCTGCAAGCTGGTCGATGCGGACGGAAAAGAGTGGGATCTGACGGGAAAGCCGGCGTTCTCGCTGTGTCGCTGCGGCGGGTCTACGAACAAACCATTTTGCGACGGAACGCACTCAAAGATTGGTTTCCAGGCTGCCGAAGCTGCAGTCGCCGCAGCCGACGCGCAGAAGTAACAGCTAATTCTTCTCGAAAACTCAACAAGTTGTTTCCTACCGATTTACCGCATCTAACCACGGGTCTTCGGCATCCTTTCTAGTGCAGGAGTCCCCGTGGCAAGACGGCCCAACCTCGGTTTTATTCTTGGCTTGATTGGTCGCGCTGCATTTCAGCCGATGCAGGGTGAACAGCGGAAACCAGTCCTCACGCAAAATGGAGAGGTCGGAGTGACCTTCATTGGCCATTCTTCTTTCCTTGTCCAGATTGGCAGGCTGAATCTTCTGGTTGACCCGGTCTTCGCCAGTTGGCTTATCGTCTTGCATCGTTTGCGGAAGCCGGGCGTTGCCATCAAGCATCTCCCTCCAATCGATGCCGTTCTGCTCTCACATGCGCACATGGACCATCTCAATCTCCCGTCCCTGCGCAGGATTGTCCGCCATACCCGCAGGCTCACAGGAAAGGCGCCGCAGGTGATTGTGCCGTGGAATGTAACCGATCTGGTTGCAGACCTCGGTTTTTCAAGTGTCACCGCGCTTTCCTGGTGGCAATCGATACAAATCGGCAATGTGGAGATTACGCTGACGCCCGCAAAACACTGGGGAGCGCGCAAGATGACGGATACGCATCGCGGCTTCGGCGGTTATGTGATCCGGAATGGCGGACATTCGCTGTACCACAGCGGTGACACCGGGTACTTTGAAGGCTTCCATGAGATCCGCGAGCGCCTTGCGCCCCGAATCGCCCTGCTTCCCATCGGCGCTTACTCTCCGGACAGTTTTCGCTCCGTGCACACTAGCCCCGAAGACGCCCTCCAAATCTTCGCGGACTTGCGGGCGGAAACGATGATTCCAATGCATTACGGCACTTTTTGTCTCTCGGCTGAACCAATGGATGAGCCTTTACCGCGACTGCTTTCGGCGGCAAACTGGACTGGCGTGTCTCCGAAAGTGCTGCCTCTGGTGGAAGGCGAGACGAAGATCTTTTCCCGGAATGGCACTTCCAATGAAGGCGTTGGAGCATTGACAGCGCGCGAGACTGCCTGAATACTGGTGCAAGTCCTGAAGAAGCCATAGACTTGCACTCAGATTCAATGAGTAAAACTGGTCCGCATCCCACGCTCGCTGACGTTGCACGCAAAGCCGGAGTCGGTACGACTACGGTTTCACGGGTCATTAACGGTGGACATCGTGTCAGCCCTCGCACCTTGAACCGTGTACACTCGGTGATTGAACAGCTTGGTTATATGCCGAACCAGGCAGCCCGCATTCTCAAGGGCGAGCGCACAAAAACCATCGGGCTCGTGATCCCCAGCATCGCTGATTCATTTTTTTCAAGCTGTGCCGAAGCCGCACAGGAAATTGCGCGGGCAAACGATTCCCTGCTCATTGTCACCGTTACAAATAACGATCCCCATGTCGAGATGGAAAATCTCAACGTCCTCATGCGTCATCGCACGGATGGATTATTGCTTGCTCCGGCGAACTATCAGAGCGAGTCATTGGCAGAGTTTCTCGGCAGAATTTCCACTCCAGTCGTTTCGTTTGACCGACCTATCGCGAAGACCGACGTTCCCAGCGTGGTTGCGGATAACTACAACGGAGCACGAATCGCTATTGAGCATTTGATCGGGCACGGGTACAAACGCATTCTTTGTCTGGGCGGCGAAACCACCCTCTACACGATGCGGGAGCGGCTCCGCGGCTACCGGCACGCGATTGAAGAAGCAGGCCTGCCGGCGATCATCGACATGTCAGTGAAAGATTATAAGTCTGCGGAATACGCGATCGAGAGCCACCTATCTGCTTCGCAGCCGCCGGACGCAATCTTCACCCTCAAGAACAGCACTACCATCTATGCGTTTGAGACGCTGCAAAAACTGCACGTCGCTATTCCAAAATCGGTTGCTCTGCTCGGTTTTGACGACTTCGAATTGGCATCCACACTCAGGCCGTCGATCAGCGTCATTCAACAGCCGGTTGAAGATCTGGGCCGCATTGCAGCAGAGATATTGTTCGAACAACTATTTCCCACAAAAAAGAAGAAGCACCAGCTTGGCAAAAAACGCCCGGATCAAGTCAAGCTTGAGACTCGATTGGTGCTGAGAAACTCCTGCGGCTGTAATCCCACATCGAATTAGGAGCTATTCCAGACAATTTGCGTGTGGTACTAACGTTCACGGGGAAACGCTACCACCTCCAAATGGAATCGTTTCCACCGGCATTTTTTTCGTGTATATTGCAGAGGGTTGCGATTGGGCTTTTCACTTATGAGTGATGTGGTCGCACTTAAAGACTTTGTTCGGGGAATCTTTGTGGTTGTCCAGACTGCACCTGGCCGTAACGGTGGCGTTCAGAATTTGAAACTTGGCTACGTATGAGTTCTTTTTCGGTTGGGGTGGATTTAGGCGGAACGAATCTGCGCGTCGCAGCGTACACGCAGGCGTCGGGATTGCTGGAAACAATTCTCTTGCCTACGCGTCTCTCTGCAGGCAGGCACGCCGTTGTGGAAGACATGTGCCAAGCCATCCGCAAGCTGCTGGATGACCATTCCCGACGTTATGAACTCATCGGAATTGGAATCGGCACGCCGGGGCCCCTCGAATTGCCCGCTGGACGGCTTCACAATCCCCCCAATCTTCCGGGCTGGGATGGATTTGAATTGCGGGCGGAAATCGAGAACTGCCTCGACATGCCAGTCACGGTAGAAAGCGATGCAAATGTTGCCGCGCTGGCCGAGTGCGTTCTCGGGAGCGGCCGTACTCTTGGCATCGATTCGCTCTGCATGCTCACTTTAGGAACCGGCATCGGAAACGGGATCATTCTTAGCGGGAAAATCTGGCACGGCGCACACGGCATGGGGGGCGAGGCAGGCCACACGAATATCTGGCCTGATGGTCCCGCATGCGGATGCGGCAGCAACGGGTGTCTTGAAATGTACGCCTCTGCCACGGCGGTGCGTCGCATTGCGCTCGAATCCGCGCGATCAGGCAAAGCTCCTGAGATTGCGGCATTGACTCGTCGGACTCCTGATTTCACTACCCGTGACCTGGCCGATCTTGCCGAGAATGGATCGCGTGACGCTCAGCAGATCTTTGATGATGTGGGACGTGCCCTGGGTATTGGGCTGGGCGATCTTGTAAACACACTGAATCTTCCTCTCTACGTCGTGGGTGGAGGGCTGGCCAATGCCTGGAATCTGTTTTCGCCGGCTCTGTTTAAGGAAGTGCGCCACCGCAGCTATGTTTACCGGCTCACAGAGCCAGGCAGTGCAGTTCTAAATGGCAAGACCAGCGCGGGTACGCGTATTATTGCCGCTGAACTTGGCGCGGATTCAGGCCTGCTGGGATCTTGCATCCTTCCCTACACCATTTCGGAGCAAAAAACTGCAGGCACGCCTGACACGACTCTTCGGTAAAACGGCTGTTTATCTTCTTACCTGGACGCATCGATGCGACTGAACTTTTACCTTTTTAAGAGCACGATCGTTGGTGCTCTCGGTGGCCTTCTTTTTGGTTTCGACACCGCTGTCATTGCCGGGACTACGCACCAGCTTACAGACATCTTTCATCTCACCCCCGGCGAGCTAGGCTTCACAGTGTCGATCGCATTGTGGGGAACTGTGATTGGCGCCATGTCAGCCGGAGCGGTCGGGCAAAAGCTGGGCAGTCGCGAAACGCTCCGGATCATGGCTGTGCTCTATGTCATATCTTCGCTAGGCTGCGCCTTTTCCTGGAGTTGGACCTCACTTATTTTCTTTCGCTTTATCGGGGGTCTGGGGATCGGTGGCTCCTCGGTACTCGGTCCGGTTTATATCGCCGAGCTTGCTCCGGCAAAGTGGCGCGGACGGCTGGTCGGCACATTCCAGATCAATATTGTCCTCGGCATTCTTCTTGCCTATGCTTCGAACTATTTCATCGAGCGACTGGGGCTGGGATTGCTGCAGTGGCGCTGGCAACTCGGAATTGCGGCATTACCGGCTGCGCTCTTTCTCATCATGCTCTACGGCATTCCGCGCAGTTCACGCTGGCTGGTCACACAGAACCGAATCGACGAGGCGCGCGCGGTGTTGCAGATGATGGGATCTCCGGACTCCGACGCAGAGCTCCGCGAAATCATCGATTCGATTCATCTTGAACGAAGCGAAAGATCGGAGCCCCTTTTCCAACACAAGTACCGGTTGCCGATTTTCCTGGCGGTCACCATCGGCATGTTCAACCAGCTTGCGGGAATCAACGCCATTCTCTATTACCTGAATGACATTTTCCGCGCAGGCGGCTTTAGTGCGATTTCAGGCGATCAGCAGGCTGTTCTCGTTGGAGCCATGAACCTCGTCGCCACACTGCTTGCGATGAGCGTTATCGACAAGCTCGGCCGTAAGACGTTGCTGCTCATCGGCTCGGTTGGCACGACAGCCTGCTTGCTGGGCGTAGCGACTATCTTCTTCAAGCAGGAACACCAGTCAGATCTTGTTTGGCTGCTGGTTGGTTATATTTTCTTTTTTGCCATCTCACAGGGATCAGTCATCTGGGTCTACATCAGCGAGGTGTTTCCGACCCGGGTCCGCGCTAAAGGCCAGAGCCTCGGCAGTTCTTCTCACTGGATCATGAACGCGATCATCTCCGGCACATTTCCGCTGCTTGCGAAATATT
Source organism: Alloacidobacterium dinghuense (assembly GCF_014274465.1). Taxonomy (NCBI): domain Bacteria; kingdom Pseudomonadati; phylum Acidobacteriota; class Terriglobia; order Terriglobales; family Acidobacteriaceae; genus Alloacidobacterium; species Alloacidobacterium dinghuense. The sequence goes on from NZ_CP060394.1 coordinate 2,283,516, forward strand.
CCGCCGGCGCACCTTTTGTCTTTTTTGCCGCAATGATGGTTTTACAGTTCTTTGTTGTGCTTTTCGTCTATCCGGAAACGAAGGGCTACACGCTCGAAGAAATGCAGCACAGGCTTGGAATTGAGTGAAGCTCGACGACCGAAGTACGCAACACTTATGCGTGATCCGGAAGATCTCTTTCGTGCTCCGTGAAACACAAAATACGTCGTTTGTAAATATGCTGAGTTGCACCCGCTCTATGCTACATTCTGTTTAAACCATCGCACAAAGTCTCGTTGATCCCACGGTGAATGGCTCCCCGTGCCGGTGGTTTAGTTGAGGTGTACTTGGATCTTTTCGAGAAAAACCCAAATCCGATGTGGATTTACGACTCGGAGACTCTGCGTTTTCTCGATGTCAATCAATCTGCCATCGATCAATACGGCTGGTCCCGCGAAGAATTCCTGAGCATGACGATTCTCGACATCCGCCCCGAGGCCGATTTCGAATTAGTGCGGCTAAGCGCGAAACAGAGCGGCTCACAAAGCTCCTCCGGACCATGGCGACACCTGCACAAAGATGGCTCGGAGCATTTTGTCCGGATATCATCCTTCCCTGCCGAGCATGCGTCACGGCCAGCCCGGGCGGTCATTGTCAACAACGTCACCGATCTGATGCGAACCACCGAGGCTCTCACGCAAAGCGAGGAGATGTTTCGCGGTCTCTGTGCGTCGAGCCCTGCCGGGGTTTATAAGTCTCGCATCGATGGCTATGTGGTTTACGTAAACCCGGTGCTTGCGAAGACGTGGCAAATGACGGAAGAGGAAATGCTCGGCCACGGATGGCAGAAGCGGGTGCATCCGGATGATATGGAGTCGCTTGCCCAGGGATGGCTCAGGACGAACACAACTGGAGAATCGTACGAACACGTTTTTCGGATCGTCCTGCCTTCAGGCGAAATTCGATGGATCCATGGCCGCTCGGCGCCGGTTCGCAACGCAGAGGGTAAGCCCATTGCTTCTATCGGCACCACAGATGACATTACCGAGCAGCGCGGAGCGGAAGATGCTCTGCGTATGAGCGAAGCGGGGCTGCGCGCTCTCACAGATCAGCTGCCGGTCGCACTGCTCTACGTCGATGCTCAAGGTAAGTGCCGTCGCGCAAACCGTGCCTTCGAGGAATGGTTCAACATTTCGCGTGAAGAGATTCTCTCGCTTGACTTTGAGTACTTTGTTCTGCGCGGAGATGGGACACAGTATGAAGCAGATGTGCGGCGCGCATGGTCGCAGGTTTTGCAAGGCGTGCCTGTTCGGTTCGAGAAGTCCATTGTCGTCCACGGTCGAAAGCGCACGATCGAAGCCACCTATACACCCGATATTGATACAGATGGACGGATCCCTGGCTTCATCGTGTTGTTGCATGACATTACGGAACGCCGGGCTCTGGAAGATCAGTTTCGTCATGCGCAGAAAATGGAGGCCATCGGCAGGCTGGCGGGCGGAATCGCGCACGACTTTAACAACATTCTCTCCATCATGAATGGATATGCGCGGATCATCGAACAAGAGCTCGACGGAACTGGACGTCTGGGCCAAATGTCCGCGGAAATTCACCGTGCAGGTGAACGGGCGGCGCGGCTCACGCAGCAACTGCTCGCCTTCAGTCGGAAGCAGGTGAGCCAGCCGCGCATCGCCCTTGTCGACGATCTGCTTCGAGATGACGAGACCATGTTGCGTCGCCTCGTCAGCGATGCGGTCTTTCTAGAGATGATTCCCAGCGCCCCGGATGCATGCATTGAGATCGACCCGCATCGCTTCAGCCAGGTGCTCCTCAATCTTGTGGTGAACGCCCGAGATGCCATGGCTCAGGGTGGTACGCTCACCATAAGAACAACTACGAACCGCCGCAACGTACTTGTCAGCGTACAGGATACCGGCTGCGGAATGCCGGTTGAGGTGAAAGAGCGACTCTTTGAGCCTTTCTTCACAACGAAAGAGGAAGGAAAGGGCACAGGACTCGGGCTGGCCACGGCCTACGGCATTGTTCGCGAGGCAGGGGGCAGCATTGCCGTTGAGTCTGCCGAGGGCGTCGGGTCAGTTTTCACTCTATCCATTCCGATCGCACGGAAGACTCAGCCATCCGATACCGCGTCCAGAAAGCCAGACTGCCCCAAGGGCGGTTGTGAGACGATTCTGCTGATCGAAGACGATAGCAACATCCGCTATTTGCTCGCGCACACTCTGGAATCCTGCGGATACCGCGTCGTGCAGGCAGAAAATGGCCTGGAAGGTTTGAACATTGCCAAAGAAATGCTGCCTGCAATCGATGCGGTCATCAGCGATGCGATCATGCCAAAGATGAGCGGACAGGAGGTGATTGCCAACCTTCGTCGGCTGCGTCCCGAACTTAAGGCTCTGCTGGTGAGTGGCCACATCGACGCCGATCCCCGGGACGTGACGGGCGATCCTCTGACCGGCTTTCTCTACAAGCCCGTACCACCCGACATCCTTAGGGCAGAGTTACGCCGTCTCTTGGATGGTGCCCCACCAACTCAGTCAGAGCAAGCCGTGTGAAAAATGGAAAGTCCTGCCTAGTTATTGTCTTCGCGCCTGTGAAGCGTTGGACGGTCATCGCCATTTTGCGGCGCGTTTGGATCGGCAGAGGGAGCATTCGGATCACTGGTACTCGCGCGCCGCAACGTCGGCTTGCCGTTCTTTGGATCGATCAGCTTGCGTTTGTTCTCAATACGCGCCAGCCGTGCCTTCACATCGTCGAACTCTGACGTTGTGACAAGGTATTCGTCCCTTGCCGGCAGAATCTTGGCTATCTCTTCCTGCGTGTGCTGGATTCGATCCGGTGTTTGCGGATGGTTCGAGAACGCCTTCGCCACAGCTCCCGGCTTCTGCTTCTCAAGGTTCTGGATCTTTTCGAAGAAGGTTACGAAGGCCTGCGGATCGTAGCCGGCGCGATACATGTACTGCACGCCCAGATAGTCGGCCTGTCCCTCAAACTCGCGCGAGAACATGAGGAACGTCATCGGGATGGCGATATTTACGGCTTCGTAAATGCCGTAACCGGTCCAACTGTAGCCCGTCATCATGATGAGCGGAATGCTGCCCAGTTGCACGTAGTTCATACGGGTCATTTCGCGCGCGGCATGGTGGGCGCAAACATGGGCTGTTTCATGCGCCATAACTCCCGCCAGTTCGGCCTCCTCATCGGCTGCGAGGATCAGGCCTGAGTTGACATAGAAGAATCCGCCGGGCAGCGCCATGGCGTTGATCTCGTCGGTATCGATGACCTTGATCGTGAACGGGACTTTGCAGTCAGAGTTCTTTACGATGTTCTGTCCGATGCGGTTGACGTATTCCGTCACTACCGGATCGTTGATCAGCTTTGTGCTCTTCTCGATCTCGTCAGCGTATCCCTTGCCCATCTTGATTTCGCCTTCGGTCGAGTACCAGTTCCCCAGCCCCCGCCCGCCAATATTGCGGGTACCTACAGCATTCACATCCTCAACGCTGCCCGTCTTTACGTGGACCGATTGCGGTTCCATATTTGGAGCAGGGGCTTTTTCAACGGTCGCATCAGGCAGGCTTTGTGCACCTGCATTAGTATCGGCAGTGGGCTTGTCCTGCGGAGAAGATGGAGTAGTAGGCGCCTGTGCCGTCGGCGATGGAGTTGCCGCACTCGGCTGGCTTGGGGCCTGGGCCTGTGGTTGGGTTCCATTCGAGGTGGTTTGCGACGGACTCTGAGCAAACACCGCAGGAGCCAGCACCAAACCGGCTGCCAGCAAAAGCTCTGGAATAACCATCTTCTGGGTCATAATCATGGCCATACCACACTCCCAAGGACACGGGGATGAAGCCCGGATGCAATTCATCCTGTCCATTAGACGTTAGTATGCGCCTTTTTGTCAGCCGTTGCCCTGCCAATTTCCCGGGGGCTTCAGCGTCACCAAAACAGATTGCCCTTGACCGGCAGCCGGGCTTGCTGCTGCACAAGCCCTATCCGAAGTCGACCGTGACGGCGAAAACATCCTACTGCTAGTGTCTGTCGGCTGCATGACCTGTCCTGCTTTGCGGCGAACAGTTACATATCTAAAAATAGGCTCGATGCCGCAGACTTCAGCGTCCATTTTCGGGCACTTCGTTTTTCGAAATCGAACGCCACCCGTACACCTCTGATCGCATGGGCCGCTGCATTTCCTTTGACATCAGCTATTTAGGACACTACGCTAACTGGCACTCAATATGCTCCTTGTCATCGTTCGGAGACCAGCCGCAATGAACTTCCGTTACGCCCTGCGCCAGCTGCGCAAAAATCCCGCCTTCACGTTGACCGCAGCCCTCACGCTGGCGATCGGCATTGGAGCCACGACCGCCATTTTCAGCCTGGTATATGCTGTGCTGCTTCGGCCTTTGCCGTTTCCCCAGGCCGATCAACTGGTCTGGTTGAATCAGCAGGATCATTCCTTGCCGGGGGTTGTAGCGGAGTCGCTGAGCTATCCGGATTACTTCGACTGGCGCGCACAGAATCACACCTTGAGCGGCATCGCCTCGTATCGCGGCGGAAATTTCACCTTCTTTAGCAATGGGGAAACGCAGCATCTGGAATCGCAGGTTGTTTCGGCGAACTTCTTCCAGGTACTCGGTGTGGCCCCCATGCTCGGCCGGGATTTCCGCTGGGACGAAGAGAAACCGGGTAATCGCGCCGTGATGCTCAGCTATGGGCTCTGGCAGTCGGCCTTCGGCTCAGCAAACGATATTGTGGGCCGATCGATCCGCCTCGGCGATGATGACTACTCGGTGGCCGGCGTGATGCCGAAGGGCTTTCAATTCCCTTTCGCTACCCCTGCGCCACAATTGTGGGTATCGATTGCGACCGATGCATACGACCCTACCGGCAATGACCCGGCCACGGCTCAGCGTGGAAACGATTCTCTGGGAATCATTGGGCGTTTGAAACCTGGCGTAACGCTTCAGCAAGCCAAGGCAGATCTTGGGGTCATAGCGAACAATCTTGCGAAACAGTATCCCGACAGCAACAAGTGGTATACCTCGGCGCTCGTCAAACCAGAACTCGATCATCTAACCGGGGACACTCGGCCCGCGCTGCGCGTGCTCTTTGGCGCAGTTGCCCTCGTGCTTTTGATTGCCTGCGCGAATGTCGCCGGTCTTCTGCTGGCGCGTGGTTCGCAGCGCAGCGCTGAATTTGCATTGCGTACTGCTATTGGCGCCAGCCGCGGCGAAATCATTCGGCAGATGCTGTCTGAGTCCGTAATTCTTTCTTTGTGCGGCGGTATCTCTGGCATTGTGCTGGCAGGTGGGCTGCTCAAGGCTACAGTGAGTCTGCTGCCAGTTGAAATTCCTCGCATTGAGCAAGTCTCCGTGAATGGAACCGTGCTTGCATTCGCTGTGGTTGTCTCCATTCTGACGGGCATACTTTTTGGCCTGTTGCCGGCGTGGCGAATGTCACAGGTCGAGCCCTCCTCCGCTTTGCGCGATGGCGCTCGCAACGTGAGCTCTGGTCACGCGCGACACACGCTGCAGAGCGGACTGGTAATAGCGCAGACTGCGATCGGGCTGGTCTTGCTGGTAGCGTCAGGTCTGCTGATCCGCAGCTTTATCCGGGTAATGCATGTTGATCCGGGATTCGACTCAAAACATGTGCTGACGACCAGGCTCGGCGTCTCTTTCGATCACCGCTACAACCATGATCAGCACTATCAATTCTATGAGCAGGTGCTGGCAAAGCTCGCAGCACAGCCTGGCGTGAAAGGTGTATCAGCAGGATGGCCTTTGCCGTTCTCAAACAGCTATGCCAGTGTCTCGCTTGCTATCGAGGGCAGGCCAGTAGCAAAAGGCGACGAGCCGAGTGAAGCATTTGGCGCTGTAATGCCAGGCTACTTTGAAACGATGCGTATCCCGATTCTCTCCGGGCGCACATTCACAGGGCAGGATGGATTCAAAAGCACACCGGTCATCATCATCAACCAGGCTTTGGCCGCGAAGTATTTTCCGGGAGAGAATCCCATCGGCAAGCACATCCGTGCAGAACTGGGCGACGGAGTCCTCGAACATCCCATGCGCGAAGTCGTTGGAGTGGTCGGCAACACCAAACAACTGGGCCTTAAGACTGACGCCGCGCCTATGTATTACCTTCCTTACGCGCAGGCCGTAATCACAAATCCTTATCTCGTGATTCGCTCCAATAGTGATCCGGCACAACTCGCAAATACAGTTCGTAGAGTTGTATCCCAAATGGATTCGGAAGTGCCGGTGTATCAAGTCTCTATGCTCGAGGACTACGTTTCGAAATCGGCCGCCCAGCCACGCTTCCAGACGTGGCTCCTTGGATGTTTCGCCGGAGTCGCGCTGCTGCTCTCGGCTGTGGGGCTCTATGGTTTGTTGTCGTACGTGGTGGTGCAGCGCACCTTCGAGATCGGCCTTCGCATGGCCATCGGCGCGCAACGCTCAGACATGCTGAAGATGATTTTGCGTCGCGGCCTGCGGCTTGCTGCCATTGGACTGGGGATTGGCCTCGCAGCATCTATGCTGCTCACCCGTTTCCTGGCGCACATGCTTTATGGGGTAACACCGCTTGATCTGCTCACCTTTGCCACGGTGAGCATTGTGTTGATGGCGGTTGCGGCCGCGGCAAGCTTTGCTCCCGCATGGCGTGCCTCTCGCCTTGATCCGATGCAGACATTGCGCAACCAGTAAAAAAAACTATTTCCTGATTGGGGAATCGCTATGAGGTTTCGTTTTGCGCTTCGGCAACTTCGCAAAAATCTGGGCTTCACGATCACTGCTGTGCTTACACTGGCTATCGGGATTGGAGCGACCACAGCGATCTTCAGTCTGGTTTACGCGGTGCTCCTGCGTCCGCTTCCGTTTCCGCAGCCAGAGTGTCTCGTGCATCCTACGCCGCTCTGGTTAGTGGCGGGCGCCAAGGATATTTCGGCAGCCATAGCAAATGACATTTCTTATCCAGATTTCTTTGACTGGCGCGCGCAGAACAAATCCTTCGATTCGCTGGCGAGTTATCACAGCAGCTCAGTCACGCTGAATTCTTTCGGGTCGAATACCGCCAGCCAGCTTCGCGCAGCGATTGTGTCATCTGATTTCTTCCGCGTCCTCGGGATCAATCCGACGATAGGCCGAACTTTCACTCGCGATGAAGAACGGCCCGGCAGCCATGTGGTTGTTTTAAGCCATGATCTGTGGGTTTCAAGCTTCCACAGCGATCCCAGTATTGTCGGCCAGCGCATCATGCTTGATGACCAGGCGTACACCGTAATCGGCGTGATGAAAGACTTTGCTTTCCCGGAGACTCCAACGGCATCCGTGTGGCTTACACCGTCTTTTGACGCCGAAACAAGTGGGACACCGCCTTCAACCGAGCAGCGCGGATGGAACCAGCTTGAGATGATCGGACGACTCAAGCCAGGCGTCTCGATTGGCTCTGCGCAGGCCGAACTCAACGTCATTCAGAAGGGCCTGTCTGTACGCTATCCCGACTCGGAATCGACGACCGTCGCCACCAAGGTTGAACCGGAAATCGACAACATCGTCGGCGACATCCGCCCGGCCCTGCGTGTTCTCTTTGCCGCTGTTGCCGCGCTGCTGCTTATTGCATGCGCCAACATTGCCGGCCTGCTGCTCGCTCGCGGTGAAGGACGCCAGTCAGAGCTCGCTGTCCGCACAGCGCTGGGAGCGAACCGCAGCGAGATCGTGCGCCAGCTTCTCGGTGAATCGCTGATTCTCTCGCTTCTCGGCGGTGTCGCCGGAGTCGCTCTCGCTTTCCCTCTGCTAAAGCTATCTGTCTACGTGGTTCCAGCCAATCTGCCGCGGTTCGATCACGTCTCGATGGATGGTGGCGTGCTTGCCTTTGCCTTTGCTGCCTCGGTCATTACGGGACTCATCTTCGGCGTGCTGCCGGCACGCAAGCTCTCACGCATCGATCCCGCGCACGCTCTCCGTGATGGAGGACGCGGCACGTCGGCAGGTCGCCAACGTTATCTCCTGCATGCGGCCCTCGTAGTAGCAGAAACAGCGATGGGCCTTGTGTTGCTTGTCGCCGCCGGGCTACTCATCCGCAGCTTCACGCGTGTGCTCCATACCGACCCCGGTTTCAATCCGCAAAATACTCTTACCTTTGGTGTTGGAGTTTCCAAGAAGCGCTACCCCGATGAGAAGCGCGCACAGCTTTACCGTGAACTTCTGCCGAAGTTCGCAGCCCTGCCAGGCGTCAAGTCCGCCACCGCTGTCTTCCCGCTGCCATTTGGTGGAGGCGGCATGGACCTCTCCTTCCAGATACAAGGCCACATAGTCCCTTCTGGCCGTGAGCCTGACGCTCGCATGAGTATCGTCGAGAGCAATTACCTGCACACCATGCAAATCCGGCTGCTGCGCGGACGCGATTTTACGGATGCCGACAATACTGCCAGCGCAAAGCCGGTTGCACTGATTAACGCGGCATTCGCGAAGAAATACTTTCCGAATGAAGACGCCATCGGCAAGGGCATCATGACGGGGCTTGATGAAGACAAAAAGATCTTCCGGGAAATCGTCGGCATTACCGGGAATGTCAAACAGTCTGCACTTACGGAAAGAGACCAGCCGGAAATATACGTTTCCTATGAATCAGCGCCCTTCGCGCCGGCCAGCTTTGCTCTACGTGTCGGCGGCGATCCGGCGAGCTACGTCAATTCTGTCACTTCGGTGGTTACAGACATCGATCGCGAGCTGACCGTCTACCGAATTCGCACATATGCAGACATGATGAACCAGGCGGCATCGCAGCCGCGATTCCAGACGCTATTGCTCAGTGGTTTCGCCGCCGTAGCTCTGTTGCTGGCTGCTATAGGGCTTTACGCTGTGCTCTCCTACATGGTGGCTCAGCGAACGTTCGAGATCGGACTGCGTATGGCGATCGGCGCCCAGCGCACAGATGTGCTGCGCATGATTCTGCAACGGGGGTTGCGGCTAGCTGTGGCAGGGCTTGCCATCGGACTCGTGGCCTCTGCCCTGCTCACAAGTTTTCTTAGCCACATGCTCTACGGGGTGAAACCGCTCGATCCCGTCACCTTCATCGCTGTCAGTGTTGTACTTCTGGCAGTCTCTGCTGCGGCGAGCTTTGCTCCTGCATGGCGAGCGTCGCAACTGGAGCCGATGAAGACGTTACGCGATCAGTAGCATGCGTCATGGTTGAGTGCGTCCTAACGTGTCATACAGCGGTTGCGCCGGCTTGACGGATGGGTTCTCGCTGGCGACCGAAATGGCCAGGATACGAATCTTGTCGTTTGCCGGAAGCGTGAGCGTGCTGGTGTGCGGCGGGAGCGGTATCCCGTATGCAAAGAGATAACTATATTCGTAAGGCTCATTCAGACCGTCCGGTGTATGGTGATGCGATGCGTACCACGCCAGGCTGGCGGGCTTGATGTAGCCAGGTTGCAGTCCCAAATAGTCTTCCGGATATCGCGGAGACCAGTTTGGCGAACCACGGTCGCTCAGGTCCCATGTAGCATGATGGGCGGATACGGCCCAGTTCTTGCGCAGTGCTACTTCCTTGGCCGGACTGTTGCTGCCAAACTGCCGGACGGGAACAGTATCGGGGGCAGGCTTCCAGAGGCGCGTGTCCCATTGTCCGACGAATCCGCCCCAGTTTTCAACGGTGAGTTCGACCGGCTTTTTTCCAACCTGGAAAGTGGCCTTCTGATCGCCGTCATCGGAAGCGGCGAGGATGTATACCATATTGAAATTGCCAACAGGTAGATGGATTGTCTGGCCGTGCGCTATGGCTGCGTCAGGCTTTGAGGCGCCGCCCGGAGCGAGCCTGAAATTCACATCGTTGAGGGCGAGGTCTGCGGGCAGCATCTCGGCTGGCAGCGCGTCGCCTTTTGCGTCGAAGCCTCCGGTGGATTTCGTGTCGTCCTCGCTGGCTGCAGCGAGATCGTACTTGAGGGTGACCGGCTGCGATTTCACGGAGTTTAGTTGTGCCGGCGCGGTCCCGAGCTTAAGAGCGAAGGATTCCGGCTGATAAGGCTTGAAGGAAGTCTCAAGCGCTCCATCGACTACGTTTGCGGAGCCGAGCGGGAGTTCTTGACCATTGACTTCGCGCGCAGCCGTGACGGGACCGGCAAACTTAACGCGGACGTTCTGCTCGGGCTTGCCGTCGAGTTCCACCATGCGCAGGATGACTTCGTCGCTCGTCTCAGCTTTCTTGAGCGCGAGGACGCGGATGCGCGGGTTGCTGACAGTAACGAGTGAGAAGCTATGGCCGAGCCTGCCTGTGTGCTTTTCGGTTTCGAAGGCGATGAGTGGCGAACTCAGGCGATAAGCCTGCCAGTCGGTTTGCCCCTGTCTCCAGTCGTCAGCGTGGCCGGCGATGCCGAAGAGAATCTCGTGATGGCCCCAGTCCTGATTTAGCTCATCGGAATAAGCGCGTCTTTCGTTCCCCGGGAGATATCCGGGAGAACGGAGCAGGGTAAGACGAATGGTCCGATCATCCCGCTTGTCGGAGCCGTTTTTGAAGCCGGTGAGAATCGTGGCGCCATAGGAGCCGCTGTCGTCAGTAAGGTCGATCCAGTGGTGCGACGCAACTTCAAACTGGCGATCGTAGGCATTGGGACGCTGGATGGTTCCAACTTCCCAGTTGTAGGTCGCCATCTTATTGCTCGCAGAGAGCGGAAAGACGGCTTTGAGATTTGCCGACAGAGATTTCCAGTCAATGGAATTGCTGAACTCGACTCGATTGCCTGCATCGCCATCGGACAGGCGAATCGTCTGCACGAACTTCGATCCTTCGGTTTCGCGTGAGACTTCGACGGCTATGCGTGCGGGACCGTTCTCGACAACGCGGACTTTTGCCGGACCGGCAACGTACCTGCGCGGAGCAGCCTGCTCCTGATCGAAATCCATGTTCCATGCAGGCCATTGTCTGGGCGTGTCGTTGGAGATGGCGAGACGAATGGGCGCGGAGAGGAGTTCCTTGTTGAGGGTCTTGTCGAAGATGCTGGATACGTCGCCGTCGCTGTTGAGTATGACCTTGTAGCGGGCGTTCTCGAGCGAGGATTCAGTTACGTGCAGATCCGATGAACCGCTGGGCGCTCCCGTAGGCGCGACGCTGTAAATGGCGTAGCCGACAGATGGTGTCTTCGCTACGAAGAGCACTTTGCCATTCTCAAGTTGCGCGGGGACGTCTTTACCATCGGGGCCGGTGACGCGGACGGCCTTTGGCTGTGAGCCGGGAAACGTGACTGCGGCTTCAACGATGTCTTCTCGCTCGATGTTCAGCGGGTTGTAGACGACAACCGGGATTCCGCTGACTTGCGTGTTTAGCCCGGATGCTATCGACTGAGTTGCGCTCGTGAGCACAGTCGCAAACTGGTTGAGCGCGATGACATCGTCATTCTGTGCGAACTCATAGGCGCGGGGCGTAGCCGTGCCGGCGCCGGTATCGTGGAATTGTCCGCCCATCACGAGCGTCCAGGCATCGTTCAGCCGCTGTTGCGGATATGGACGTCCGCCCATCCACGCAGCCGCTACAGAAGCTTTTTCAGCAGCATCGGCGAGAAGCTCATTTTCGCGGTTCCAACGCTTGTGGTAAGCCTGCGAGGTCAGCGATCCGGCTGAGTGGTTGATCAGTTCGAGGTCGCCTTTGTACCTCGGCATCTTCGATTGCATGTCCGGCTTAATATCGAGGAACATCTGGTCTGCGGCAGAGGAGACAACGCGTACCGGACCGTCGCCCAGACGAACTGGATGGCCATCTGTTCCCTGTGAAGAATTTCCGGCCGAGGGAAGGACAGCATCGCCTTGCGTCACCATCGCTTCGAGAAGCTTCACTGACTCTTCATCCACTGCCCCACCGATGTCGCCCGTTCCGATGTAGTGATAGTCGGCGAAGACGCCCGTAGCTTTGCCATCGATGTCGATGCGCTTCACCCAATCCGTCTCCGGTGGACCTTGCCCGGGACCGCGGAAAGAATCTGGGGCTGGAGATGGCGGTGGAGTCTTGCTCAAATCGGAGTGGATTCGGCTGCCGTAGCCGCCGGGATTCAGAGCAGCCAGAACAGTCTCCCCATCGGGGCCCTCCCATACGCCGACATTGAAGGGAATGCCTTCCGGAGTCTGTTCCGGAGAATCCGGTCCACCCACTTGTGGCGCTGGCTGCCAGGCTGCGCTGAGTTTCTGTGTTGAAAAGCCCTTCACCCCGGCATGAGCCAGGATGGTGGGCAACGATGCCGGGAATCCGAAGCAGTCGGGCAGCATGTACTCGGCGCTGGCCTTGCCGAATTCCTTCCGGAAGTAAGTGTTGCCGTACAGTACCTGCCGAAAAATAGACTCCGCGCTGGGTAGATTCACATCGCCTTCTTCCATCGAGGAACCTGCCGGATACCAGTTCCCTGCGGCGATGTATTGCTTCATCTTCGCGTAATCGTCAGGGAAATACTCCTTCATCAGCCGATATCGATTTGCGCCTGTCCAGTTGAAAACATAGTGCGGGTACTTCGAGATGTAATCGAAGTTCACGCGCATCGTTTTTAGAAGGTATTCGCTAATCGATTGCTGAAAATCCCAGCGCCACTGCGTATCGAGATGGGCATATGGCACCACGTACAAGGTAGGCTGCTTGGTAATGTCAGGCGCCTTCATGGTCTGTGCGACCGCGCCCACTGCGATTGCCGTCCCTAGGATGGCGACAAGGCTCTTTGCGAAAAATGACATGCTCACTCCGGTTTCAACAATAGACAGCATTCATCGGACAGGTTGTTTTTACTGGTTTGGAATCGTTACCATCTTCCAGACACAACAATTTATTAATCGCAGGCGGGTATTTGTCAAGCAGGCGGGTTTGCTCCGGTGAAGGGCCTTCCCTTCACCGGAACGAGTGAGAGTGGGAGATTAGACCAGTGGTGATCAGGCTTCGTTAAACCTTGCCAGCTTTTTCCCTGCCTCTTTCGAAAGCAGCTTCAGCGCCTTCTTCAAGTTCGGTTGGGGTCGGGTTCTTCACGGATTGCCCAATGGACCACAAGTGTCCGAAGGGATCGGTGAACTGGCCGTAGAGGTCACCCCAGAACTGCTCCTTGAATGGCATGACGACGGTGCCACCGGCGGCGACAGCACGGTCCCAGGCCGCCTGGCCGTCCTCGACCTGAAGGTGGAGGGTTACGGACGTGCCGCCCAGTGCCTGCGGCGTACTGCTTTTGCCGTCATGGAATTCGGGAAAATCATCGGCAAAAAAGAGGGCGCTGCCGTTGATGTTGAGATGGACGTGCATGAGTTTGTCGCTGCCTGGCGCGCCGTGGCGGGCGACTTCAGATGCGCCGAAAGCCTTTTTGTAGAACTCAATGGCTGCCTTGGCATCGCTGACGGTGAGATATGGGGTCAGACCCATGACTGCATTTTCCATTTTGAAGACTCCTGTATCGGGTCGCTGCCCGACGGTGAAGTATATCCGGCGGAGCCATGGCGGGGCGTGAATTTTTTGTCAGGTTTTACTTGTTTTACGCTGTGTTTTAAGCCCAATTGCTGAATGCGATAGGATTGATTGGTTCGATGCCAGGGTGGGCTCCCACAGCAGGAATGGTCAATTCATTGAACGGTGAAAACAAGCCATCTGCTCAGGTCGTAGCGGCGCTCTATCTGGGATTTGTTCTAACCGGGATTGGTACCAATCTGCTTGGCTGTATCCTGCCGGCGCTGAGTGGAATCTGGGGCCTGAGCGACAGCCATTCCGGGTTTCTGTTTGCAGCGCAGTTTGCCGGATCGTCAACCGGCGCGCTCCTGATGCAATCTGATTTGTTCAAAAGCATTGTTCGGGGATACGTGTTGCTCATTCTCGGCTCGATTGCTTTTGCGTTTTGCCGAGGTCATCTTGCTCCGCTGATTCTCTTCTGCTACGGGCTTGGCCTTGGCTCAGCGATGACGGCGATCAGCATGATTTTCGGGCGCATGTACACGACAAATCGTGGCGCGTCGTTGTCGCTGCTAAATGCGTTCTGGGGACTAGGCGCGGTTGTCTGTCCGATGCTGGCTACAGTCTGGGAGCGATTCGAATCGGCGAATTCGATCTATCTTGGGCTTGCTCTGGCTGCCGTACTGCCTCTGTTCGCGCTTGCGCTCCAATATCGCTACGTGTCGCAGTTGCGCGACGAGATCACGGTTGTGAGCAATCGGCATACAAAGTTCTCTTTGCTCGTTCCGCTCGCGATCTTTGCATTTCTTTACGTCGGAGTTGAGTCGTCGATTAGCGGCTGGATGATGACCTACGTGCATCGTTTGCCGCTTGCGAGCGGTTTGTATGCGCCGATTGCGACGTCGTTCTTCTGGATCGCGCTGCTTGTGGGCAGGTCGGTTGCGCCGGCAGTGCTGAAGAGGATTTCTGAGTCCGGGCTGCTGATGATTACGCTTTGTGTGGTGCTGGTAAGCAACGTGATGCTTCTGCTCAGCTACACGCCCGCAATGAGTATAACGAGCGCTGCGCTGGCGGGATTGATGCTGGCTCCTATTTTTCCCTTGTGTCTGTCGAAAGTGCTGGCGATTGCGAGTGGTCCTTCGGAATCGCGATGGGTGTTTGCGATCAGCGGGCTCGGTGGGGCGGTGTTGCCGTGGATGACTGGCCAGGTGGCTTCGCTGAGCGGTTCGCTGCGGACAGGCTTGGCTGTGCCCTTGGTGGCTGCGATAGTGATGCTGCTGTTGCAGGTGCGGACGCAGCGTGTTTTGGGTAGAGGCTGATTCAGATCGATCAAGACTAGAAAAGCAGATTCTTCGCTTCGCTCAGGATGACATCGCGTTGTTTATTTATTTTATTGTCCTGGCATCCAGTAGGGTTCACCAGCGCGGATATATTCGATCGGAACTCCGGGCAGCACGCTTTTCAGCCATTCGGCGCAGTAGCGCATTCCGGCTTCCTCTGAGATTTCGTGGCCGAGCAGGATCAGTGCCTTGTGTCTTCCCTGTGCGGACGCGTCGCGTGCATATTCGACAGTCTCCCATTCCGCGGCCTCTCCGGCAACAAGCACCTGTACATCGTCGCGCTCGAGCATTTTCACTTGACGAGTAAGACCGGCTGCTCCGGGCATCAGGGCTACCTGCGTGACCGGCATCTTGGGGTCGCCGATGACGCGCATAATATGCAGGCCTGTTTTCGCGCGCAGGCTGCCTGCAAGTTGTGCCACGGTTGTCTGCGGAATGGTAAAGAGGTTCGGATCTGAGGTGCTCTGATTCGGCTTCCAGCCAAACTCGTCTATAACACCTTCAAGGATGCCATCGGGATGGCGAAGATGCCAGGTGTCATGAAAGCGCCAGACGACGAGATGATGCTCTTTGATGTAGGCGCGCTTCTGCGCCTGCACAGCATCGTCGCCCAGCACTGTCATGTCGTCCGGGTGGTTATAGAACGTCGGCTCATGCGTGATGATGAAATTCTTGTTGTCTGCGACTGCCTTCTCAAGAACCTGATAGGTGTCGAGGAAAGTCGTTGCGATCCCGGTGACAACCGTGTTCGGATCGCCGCCCTTGATCGTGTCCACCGTGTCCGGCGGCGGCGTTGCGCCCGTGGCTGCAATGATGCGCTTGATAGCTTCAGCGGCGGTCAGCGGAGTACCGGAAGTCTGCGCGGACAGCGAAAGGCTGATGGCGGAAACTGTAAGCAATACGGTTACAAATCGTTTGTGGATGATCATTCTGTGCGCAGGGCCTCGATGGGGTTAACAGCAGCAGCACGGCGCGCGGGGATGTAGCTGGCGGCCAGGCCGCAGAGCGCGAGGATGGCGGCGACGGCAAAGACGGTGAAGATGTCGTATCCGTGGAAGCCGTAGATGAAGGCGCGCATCACTCCGCTGGCGGCGACGGCGATAGCGATTCCGGCGGCTACCCCGATGCCGAGCAGGATGAGGGCGTGACGCAGGACGAGCCAGAGGACGGTGTTCTGCGGCGAGCCGAGAGCGATACGCACGCCGAATTCGCGGGTACGCTGGCTCACAGAGTAAGAGAGCAGGCCGTAGATTCCGGCAATGGCAATGACGAGGGCGGCAAATCCAAAGATGCCGAGGAGGCGCGCAGCAAGGGTCTGGCTGCCCATCGAGTCATCGACGATATCGTCCATGGACTTGAATCCCTGCATGGCAATGTCGGGGCCTATCGCCTGTATCGCGCTGTGAATTGTCTTTTCCGCCACGGTCGGGGGAAGACTGGTGCGGACTGCGATATTCATGAACGACGAGAGGATCGGATACATCTCATCGTGGGGATTCATCTGCATCAGGTTGAGATCCATCTCAGGATTTGGCGCCTCTCCCAGCGTCTGTTGATGGACGTCTCCGGCAACACCAACAATGGTTGCCCAATGCCGTGGCCCAGGCGCATCAGCAACTTCGATTTGCTTGCCTAGAGGATCTTCGCCGGGGAAAATCTGCTTCGCGAATGAGTCGTTGACGACGGCCACAATGGGTGAGTCTGGAGTGTCCAGAGCGTCAAAGAATCTTCCCTTCAACAACCGTACGCCGAATACTTTGAAGTAGCCGTCGTTGGCGCTGCTCAAATGTGCGCTCGGCTCGTCGCCTTTATTCGGCTTTGGCCTGCCGTTCACAACGATTCCATCAATGAAGTTCCAGCCCGGCTCCAACGGACGCACGGTGGTAAATCCGACAGCCGAGATTCCAGGCGTGTGCATCAACCTGTCAATCACAGGCTGATAGAAGACCTGTACCAGGTTGGCGGCCTTCTCCGGGTTCTGGACGTTCCACCATGCTCCATGCGTCGGCATGAAGAGCATTGCCGTTACCACGTGTTCCGTGACGAATCCCTTTTCCGTCTGACGCAGCGTGATGAGGGTGCGCATCATGAGCCCGGCGGCGATCAGCAGTGCAAGCGTCAGAGTAATTTCGGCTACAACGATGCTATCGCGAAGGTGTGCCTGCCGCTTGCTCGTTCCTGTAGCGACGGCGCCTTCGCGCAGACCTTCCTGTGCGGGTACATTCGAAGCCATCCATGCCGGAACCAGGCCGAAGAGCAATGCCGAGACGCAGGATGCCAGAAGCAGAAACACGCAAACAGCCGCATCAATATGAATGCGGTCGCCGTTGAAAACCGCACCCTCGAGATAGTGCTTCAGTAATCGCAGGGCAGCAGATGCGACCCCCAATCCAACGACTGCCCCACCCAATGCCAGCAGAAGGCTTTCTGTAAGAAACTGCCGCATGATCCGCTGCCTGCCCGCGCCGAGGGCCCCGCGAATGGCAATTTCGCGCCTGCGCCCGTTGGTGCGCGTCAGCATCAGCCCGGCAACGTTGGCACAAGCGATGAGCCAGACAGCAATGATGGCGCCATTGAGCGCTAAGAGGGCGGGCCTTGCGCTTTCGGTGAGCGACTCGCGATAGTCGACGACGCGTATGCGCTCTTTCGATTCTTCTTTTGGATATTCCTTGAGCAGTTGCTCATGAATCGAGTTCAGTTCGTTGCGCGCCTGCTCAATGGAAACACCGGCGCGCAATAATCCGAATGGCATCAGGGTGGAACTGTCGCGTCCCTCCAATCCCTTGTCGTCCATGTTTACCGGCGCATAGATTGCTTCATCTACGTTGCCCGGGAATCCGATCCCCTCAGGAAGGACGCCGATGACGGCATAGGGGTCGGTGTTAACCTTCACTGTGCGACCAATAATGTCAGGATCGCTGTGGAGATATTTCTTCCAGATCTCGTGACTGATGATCAGCACACGGTTCGTTCCCTCTTTGGAGTCGCCGGGAACAAAACCTCGTCCCATCTGGGGACGGACTCCCACCAGATCAAAGAGGTTCGTGCTGCTCATGATCTGCGTCATGAGATGCGCGCCATCCGTTCCCTCGAAAGTGACGGGCTGCATTCCAAAAAATCCGATTCCCTGAAATGAATGCGCGCGCGCCTGCCAATCCCGAAGATCAGGGACGGAAACCGTGTTGAAATCCGTGCCGTTTTGTGGAAGGCCACCCATCCGTACCAGCCTGCCGGCGTTGGGATACGGCAGCGGGCGGAGGAACACCTGATCGATGACGGAGAACATGGCCGCGTTCACGCCGATGCCGAGGGCCAGCGTGAAAACCGCGGTCAGGGTGAATCCTGGGGTCTTGATGAGCTGGCGCAGCGCGTATTTCGTATCGTTCCAGAACATTAGTTGTTCCACCGCCTTTTCTGGATTGGAAACACCGTATCACAGCGAAAACAGGTTGCAGAGTTGACACGCGTGGAGAAGTTGTCAAAAGCAGGCGCAGTTTTTCAGGTCACGGTTTGTACCTTAGTCTGTAATTTATGCCTCTGATTCTGTATATAGCCACCAGCAACCCTGGGAAACTGCGTGATTTTGCCGCGGCCGCTCAGGTCTTTCAGTTCAATGTGGTTCCGTTGCCGGGGCTGCGGGACATTCCAGCTCCGATTGAGGATGGGCTTACGTTCGAGGAAAATGCGCGTCTCAAGGCAGCTTACTATAGCGGTTTTGCACCGGGACATATCGTTATAGCTGACGACTCAGGGCTGGAAGTAGACGCATTGTGCGGTGAGCCTGGGGTGCGATCGGCTCGTTTTGCCGAGGATGCGCGGTTTGTTCCTGAGCAGATCGCTGATGCAGATGAGCGCAACAATTTGTACCTGACACAGAGGTTGGCTCAGGACGCGGGACCGAAGTCTGGCCGCTATCGCTGCGTGATTGCTGCGGCCCGTGACGGAGAGATTCTGACAACCGCCGAAGGTTCAGTCGAGGGTGAGATTCTTCAGGAGCCTCGCGGGAGCAGCGGGTTTGGGTATGATCCCTTGTTTTATCTTCCAGCGCTGGGAAAGACGATGGCCGAGATTGACATCGATCACAAGCAATTGCTGAGTCATCGCGGAAAGGCGTTTGCAGCCTTGCTGGAAAAGATGCGGGGCAGTTTTCGGTCTCCCGATGGCGGAAGCGGCGTGGTTTCTTGACGGTCGCCGTTTCGGACACCAATAATAGAAGGTGACTTCACTCAAGCTTCAACAGTATTTCAGCGTCTCCTGTCAGTTGCGACGGAGCCCTTACAGCGGTACCAGTTCCAGGCTGAGCATTTCCCCTTTTGATTCGCCGACTTCGGTTGGATGGGATGGATCGTGCCGCACGGATGAGCTTTTAAAGTTGATGAGGAAGACCAATGGCAAAGAATCGTAAGGTTGGACAGCGCATATGAGCACAGCTGCGGTTGGTTTAAGGCGGAATCCGGCAGCCACCTTCTGGGGTTCGACGAATGGCAAGAAGGCGGTGATGGCGGTGACGGGCGCGATCCTGTTCGGTTTCATCATTGGGCATCTGGCAGGAAATCTGCAGATTTTTGAGGGCCGCGAAAAGCTGAATGCCTACGGGCGTTTTCTCCACAGCATCGGCGAGCTGTTGTGGCCGGTGCGCATCGTGCTGATTGTTTCGGTTCTGCTGCACATCACGGCCACGGTGCAACTGTGGTTGCTGAAGAAGCGTGCGCGTCCAGTTGGCTATTCCCGCAAGGAAGCAATCGCATCTTCTTACGCTTCGCGGACGATGTACTGGTCCGGGCCGATCGTTCTGGCTTTTGTCATCTTCCACTTGCTGCAGTTCACAGCGGGATACATTCATCCGGAATCGCAGTTTATTGAAGGCGATGTGTACCACAACGTTGTCGCCGGATTTCAGGTGTGGTGGGTTTCGGTGTGGTACATCTTCTCAGTCTGCCTGCTGGGGTTCCACTTGAGCCATGGCATCTCGAGCATGTTCCAGTCGCTTGGCTATAACCACCCGAAGCACACTCCGGTTCTGAAAAGCGCAGCGGTGGCGATCGCCGTCATCATCACGCTGGGCTACATTTCAATTCCGATTAGCGTTTTGCTGGGGATCGTAAAGTAAATGACACTCGATTCGAGAACACCTTCCGGTCCCATCGAGCAGGCATGGGACAAAACGAAATTCGAGCTGAAGCTGGTGAACCCGGCGAACAAGCGCAAGCACACGGTGATCGTTGTCGGCTCGGGGCTGGCAGGTGCGTCCGCTGCGGCTACGCTCGGCGAGCTGGGATATCACATCAAATGCTTCTGCTTTCAGGATTCGCCGCGCCGCGCGCACTCGATTGCCGCGCAGGGCGGCATCAACGCAGCAAAGAACTACCAGAACGACGGCGACAGCGTCTACCGGCTCTTCTATGACACGGTTAAAGGTGGCGATTTCCGCGCGCGTGAGGCGAATGTCTACCGGCTGGCGCAGGTCAGCGTCAACATCATCGATCAGTGCGTGGCACAGGGTGTTCCCTTTGCGCGTGAGTACGGCGGCGCGCTGACGAATCGTTCATTCGGCGGCGCGCAGGTTTCGCGTACCTTCTACGCGCGCGGCCAGACAGGCCAGCAGCTTCTGCTGGGCGCGTATCAGGCGCTGGAGCGGCAGGTGCATGCCGGAACGGTCAAGATGTTTCCGCGCACGGAGATGTTAGACCTCATCGTTGTCGACGGCAAGGCTCGCGGCATTGTGACGCGCAATCTGGTAACGGGTGAGATCGATACACACATTGCCGACGCGGTGATTCTCGGCACTGGCGGGTACGGGAATGTCTACTACCTGTCCACCAACGCCAAGGGATCGAACGTCACCGCAAGCTGGCGCGCGCACAAGCGCGGAGCGCTCTTCGCCAATCCCTGCTACACGCAGATCCATCCGACATGCATTCCCGTCTCTGGCGACTATCAGTCGAAACTGACGCTCATGTCCGAATCGCTGCGCAACGATGGCCGCATCTGGGTGCCTCTGAACAAGGGCGACAAGCGGAAGCCGGATCAAATTCCAGAGGCCGAGCGCGATTACTACCTGGAGCGGCGCTATCCCAGCTTCGGCAACTTGGTTCCTCGTGATGTGGCTTCACGCAACGCGAAAGCTGTTTGCGATGAGGGACGCGGCGTTGGGGAAAGCGGTTTGGGCGTGTATCTCGACTTTGCCGATGCGATCAAGCGGCTGGGCGAACATACCATCAGCGAGCGCTATGGCAACCTCTTCGACATGTACCAGCGCATCACGGATGAGGACCCATACAAGGTCCCGATGCGCATCTATCCCGCCATCCACTACACCATGGGCGGCCTTTGGGTGGATTATCACCTGCAGAGCACGATCCCCGGACTGTTCGTTCTCGGTGAGGCGAACTTCTCCGATCACGGCGCGAACCGGCTCGGCGCGAGCGCACTCATGCAGGGGTTGTCGGACGGATACTTCGTTATTCCTTACACGATTGGCAATTATCTGGCCTCGAACAAATTCGGCAAGGTGGATGCTTCGAGCGAGGAGTCGCGCAGCGCGGTTGCCAACGTGCAGCAGGTGACCCAGAAGCTGCTTTCGATCAAGGGCAAGCGCACGGTGGATTCCTTCCATCGCGAGCTGGGCAAGATCATGTGGGACGAGTGCGGCATGTCGCGCACCGCGCAGGGTCTTGAGAAGGCCATCGGTCAGATTCGTGCCCTCCACGAAGAATATTGGCAGAACGTCAACGTTCCCGGATCGGGCGATGACCTGAATCAAAGCCTTGAAAAAGCCGGGCGCGTAGCGGACTTCTTCGAACTGGGAGAGTTGATGTGCATCGACGCGCTCGACCGCAACGAGTCATGCGGCGGACACTTCCGCGAGGAGTACCAGACGCCGGACGGCGAGGCTCAGCGCGACGACGAGCACTTCTCCTACGTCGCCGCATGGGAGTATCGCGGGTCGGGTGCCCCTGAAGAGCTGCACAAGGAACCGTTGACCTTCAACTACGTTCATCCCAGCCAGAGGAGCTACAAGTAATGAAATTAACGCTGAAGATCTGGCGACAGAAGAGCGCGAAGGACAAGGGCGCTTTTGCCAGCTATCCGATGGACAATGTCAGTTCGGAGATGTCGATGCTCGAATGCCTCGACGTGCTCAACGAAACACTGATTGAACGCGGCGAGGAGCCGGTTGCGTTTGAGCACGACTGCCGCGAAGGCATCTGCGGGTCATGCGGCTTCATGATCAACGGTGTCGCACATGGTCCTCAACGTGCGACGACTGTCTGCCAGCTTACGATGCGGCATTTCAAAGACGGCGAAGAGTTGATCATCGAGCCGTGGCGCGCGGGAGCGTTTCCGCAGATCAAGGACCTGGTTGTCGACCGCCGAGCTTTCGATCGCATCATTGCTGCGGGTGGATATATCTCGGTCTCAACCGGAAATGCTCCGGATGGAAACGTAATTCCCGTCGGCAAGGAGATTGCCGACCGCTCGATGGATGCTGCGGCGTGCATTGGCTGCGGCGCTTGTGTCGCTGCTTGTCCGAATGCGGCTGCGGCATTGTTCACCGGAGCCAAGATTTCGCACCTGAGCGTGCTGCCGCAGGGAGCACCGGAGCGCGATCATCGTGCCGTAAACATGGTGGCGCAGATGAACGCTGAGGACTTTGGCGGCTGCACAAATATCGGCGAATGCACTGCGGTTTGCCCCAAGGAGATTCCGCTGGAAGTGATCGCCATCATGAACCGCGACTACATTCGCGGAAGCTGGAAAAAGCGCAGCGACGAGATCACGACGACTGCGCCAGTTACGGGGTGGAGCTCGGAACGTAGCTAAGCAATTACCTGCGGCGCAGCAGCAATGTTCCGAGGGCAGCCATGTAGACGATCGCTCCTCCGTGGATGAGGATGTGGTAGCTGACCCCTGTTCGCAAAAAGACAGTCATTACATCGGCGATGGGGACCACAATAATGAGCAGAATCAGCAGGCCGGTAGTGCGGCCTTCCTTCAGGGCAATCGTGGCGAAGAGTACGAGACCGAGGGCAATATCACGAACGCCAGCGAGGCGTATCCATGGAAGCGCGTCGTCGGTGGCTGCTGGCATGCCGAACATGATCGATCCGGTTGCGGGCGCGAGCATCGCGAACAGGCCGACGAGGAAGATGCCAACGGCGAGGACTCCGCTCAGCCAGTAGAACGGAGACCTTGGAGTGAAATCATCAAATCTTGATTTCAAAGGAGTGTCTATCTATTTAGGCTTCCAATCAAATTTGTTATCACGAACTCTTCTCAATTGCTTGAAACTCTTCTGCACGGCAATGCTGTTCGCTCTTGAATCTCGTCGGTAGATCGCTCTGAACAATCCCTCCAGCTCAATAATCTCGTCATCGGTTATGTTCGGCCATACGGAATATAGTGAAAAATGGCTCCAAAGCTCTTTCTTTTTGGAGCTCCGCGCATGCGCTGCAAGCCTTCCGCGCATGCGCTGCAAGCCTTCCGCGAATGCCGGTTCTCGACATTCCAATGTAAACCACATCATACTTGTTCACTTCAGGTTGCTTTTGAAGCAAGGCGTAGATCCCGCGCACCTCTCGCGGAATATTTGAAATGCTCTTTCTGTCTAAAAACTCGGCACAGTGGTTGATAAGTCTTAACATGGCTAAGCAGTATAAGAGCACATTTTTCACCTGAGAGTAGTTTTTCGTTTGAATCTGATATTGTGCAAGATATCTTCTTGAGGAGCTTTTCTCCAAGCATGCGTCATTTCTGTGCCGCAGTAGCTGTTCTTTTTGCCATTTCTCCGGTCGTCCTCGCACAACGCCCACAACCGAACCTTACTCCGGAAGAGCGCAAGGCTCTCATCGAAAAACGCGAGAGTATCGAGAAACAGCTTGAAGACGTTGCCATCATCGATCGCAAGGTGATGGTTCCGATGCGCGACGGCAAGCGCATGGCTGCGGATATTTATCGCCCCAAGGACACATCGAAGAAGTATCCGATCATCTTCAGCCGCACTCCGTACAACTTCAATTTCTGGGATGTGCGGCTCGGGACATACCGCGACATGTCCACCGAGTTGGACGCCGTGAAGCGCGGCTACGTGCTGGTCGAGATGAATGAGCGCGGCCATTTCTTCTCAGAAGGAAACTACGACATTCTGGGCGCGCCGCTCTCGGATGCGAATGATCAATTCAACTGGATGTCTTCGCAGCCGTGGTCGAACGGAAAGGTCGGGCTGATTGGGTGCTCGTCGACCGCAGAGTGGCAGCTGGCGGCGGCCTCGCTGGGCAACAAAGCGCTGACGACGATTATTCCGGAGAGCTTTGGCGCGGGCGTGGGCAAGGTGGGTCCGTATAACGAGCAGGGTAACTGGTATCGCGGCGGCGCAGTGCAGATGTTGTTTATCGACTGGCTCTATGGAGAGCAGAACCAGGTGCGCCCGATGTTTCCGCCGAACACCTCGCAAGCTGATCTGATCAAGGCTTCGAAGATGTTCGATCTGGCGCCGCAGATGCCTCCGGTGGACTGGGCGAAGGCGTTTGAGCATCTGCCGGAAAAAGACTTTATTGCCGCGGTGGATGGGCCCAAGGGGATTTACAGCGACAAGATGCCGAACACCACGGGCGGAGCGATGATCGAGCGTACGCCAAACGATCCGGCATGGCGCAAAGGCGGCATTTGGCAGTCCGATACGATGCCGATCAACGTTCCTGCGCTGTGGATGATGACCTGGTATGACGTTTCGACCGGACCGAATCTCGCGGCGTATAACTTTGTTCGCGAACACGCAAAAGGCGAGGTCGCGAATGAGCAATACGCGGTCATTGCGCCGACGCTGCATTGCCAGTACAAGCGCGCGACAGAGCACACCGTTGTGGGCGAGCGCGACATGGGCGATGCCCGGCTGGACTATGACGCAATCACCTATGCGTGGTTCGATCACTTTCTGAAAGGCGAGGAAAACGGCGTGCTGCAGAAGACGCCCAAGGTGCAGTACTACACCATGGGACTGAATAAGTGGCAGCACTCGGATACGTGGCCGCCCGAGGGTGCGAAGCCGGTCACGCTGGCGCTGACGAGCGAGGGCCACGCAAATACGCTGCATGGAGATGGCGTTCTGACGCTGACAGGAGTTCAGGGCGCATCTTCCCTGCTGCCGCTTACAGGCACGCCTGCGAACGCGGCGAAGGCCGACGCTCCGGACTCTTTTACTTACGATCCGATGCATCCGACACCGAGCTATGGCGGGAACGTGTGCTGCGCGGGGAATTCGATTCCCGGCACAGGCGGAGCGCTCGATCAGCGCAAGATGGAAGAGCGTGATGACATTCTTGTCTATACGTCTGAGCCTTTGGCGCAGGATGTCGAGGTCTCCGGGCCGATCACGGTGACGCTGTATGTTTCATCCGACGTGAAGGACACGGATGTGACGGCAAAGCTGATTGACGTGCTGCCCGACGGGACTGCCTACAACCTCGACGAAACGATCCAACGGCTGCGCTACCGCGATGGCGACGATCACACCGTATGGCTTGAAAAAGACAAGGTCTACAAGGTCACGTTGACTCCGATGAATACGTCGAATCTCTTCGCGGCTGGACATCGAATCCGTCTGGAAGTAGCTGGCTCGAATTTTCCTCGCTTCGATCGCAACCTGAATACCGGCGGGAATAACTACGATGAAACGACCTCGGTCGTAGCGCATACGTCGATTCATCACTCAGAGAAGTATCCAAGCACAATGACGATTACGGTTGTGCCGAAGTCTTAAGAAAACCGCCACGGCAAGAAATCCGCTGACCCAGAAAGAAAGGAGCCTTTGTTGAAAGTGGGATCGCGCTCGACGATCATGTCACTTACCTTTCATGAGCAATCTACAGCACACGTTGAATTTCATCAGCCAGCTTTGTCCATGCTTCGAGGTCGACGAAGTGGCCTACGCCGGGGAGCGGTCGCCAATCACCTTCGCAGCCCGCGTCGTTGAAGCTCTTGATGGCGACTGCGGATGGCAGTGCTCCGTCTTTCATTCCCCAAACCATCGTGACCGGGATGCTGATCGGCGTCTGGTAGAGCGCATAGAGACGCTTGTGCTGCGACGGCAAAAGCAGGGTGCGCACGAAGGCGCGGTAGTACTGGATGGGTCCGTGCATATCGGCGGCGGTTTGGAAGCGGCCTACGATTTCGTCGACGAGTGCGATGTCCATGGTGCCCGTCTGGCCTTGTCTCACGGTGAACGACCACTTCAGCAGCTTGCGGCCGAGATTCGTGGTCATAAACCACTCCGGGAACCATGGAATCTGGAAGAACGGCACCCAGGGAATGCGAAATGGCTGCCAGTCCTCACAGGTGAGCGCGGCGCGGACAAGCGTTTTTGTATGCGTGCAGTTGACGACGACCAGCTTGCGAATGAGCGACGCATAGCGATGCGAGAAGAGCCATCCCAGCGCGCCTCCCCAGTCGTGGGTAACAAGCAAGCAACCCTGAATGCCGAGCGTTTCGATGAGCGCACGGATGTCATCGGTGAGAGTAAAGACATCGTAGCCCCCGTTTGAATAAGTGGTGCCGGGGTAGCCGCGCAGATCCGGCGCGTAGATGCGGTTCTCGGGCATCAACTCCATGACGTGTCGCCAGCTCATCCAGCCCTCGGGAAAGCCGTGGATGCAGAGGATAGGCCTCGCGTCTGCTGGACCCGAAACGGCGACGTGGAAGGTGATGCCGTTGGCTGCGACCTGCCGGTGTTCGATGTTTGCGGGCATCAGGCGCTCCGAAACATGGCGTGGGTTTTGACGATAACAGATGTCGTCTGATTGCCAACAAGTTTCTGTGGAATCGTGTTGCGGGTGGGACTGGCGTTTCAGGTTCGGTCTGTCCCGAACCTTATACCACGTGGGTTACGTCCATTTCGCTGAGGCGCAGGACGAGGCACTTGGCAGCCCCGCCGGCTTTCAGGAATTCAGTCAGCTCCACTTCGATGACGCAAAAGCCGCGCGACTCCAACTGCGCGCGTAGCTCCGGGCTGATTCTGTTCAGCACAATGCTTCGCCCTGCATTGACTGCATTGCAGGCGAAACGCAGCGCGTCAGCTTCGGAGACGGCGATCCGCTTCGCCGGACTGTAGCGCGTTTCGATGCGGAGCTGCGAATCGGCGTCGAAGGCTGCGGGATAGTACATGACGTCGCCGTTCGAGAGCGGGCAGAAGCAGGTGTCGAGGTGATAGAAGCGCGGGTCTACCAATCGCAATGAGACCACCTCAATGTTCCACAGGTCGGTGAGATGGCGGTGGCTCGATTCGCGCGTGCGCAGACCATGACCCGCCCACAGGCGCGAACCGTCGGCTTCGAAGAGCGCGTCGCCTTCCCCCTCAAACGGCGTGGCACGGGGAAGCTCGCATACAGCAAAGCCAGACTCGTGAAACCAGCGGCGGAAGTGCGGTTCTTCGCCCTGCCGTTCAGGATGATGGAAGCTGCTCAGGGCGACGATGCCGTCGTGAACGAGACCGGCGTTGGCGGTGAAAACCATGTCGGGTGAGCCGGGCTGCGGTTCGACGAGGTGGATGTGCGCGATGGCAGACAAGGCGCAGTATAGGTGCTCCCACTGCATGGCGGCCTGCTCGCGCGAAGAGCGGTGGACGTTGCCCTCCATCCAGGGATTGATGACGTAGTTCACGTCATAGAGTTTTGGGGGACACATGAGGAAGGTTGGCTGGTTGTTAGCCGGGTTCGTTATGGTTCCCATGCCAGAGTGTGCCTTGGTTCCGATGACGCGTCAATATGAATGATCATGCCCAGGAATCAGCATAATCATGCATTGGAAGCCTTGTGGAAAGCGGATCGGCGCATTGGACTGCAGTTTTTTGTGTATAGTCTTTCATCTTGACCACGGGGAGTTCGGAAGCTGTCTGCTACAATCCGGCCATCGCAAAAAATATGAAGACTAGACCCGTCGCTGCACTTTTACTTGCTGTCACACTGCCAATCGCTGCCCAAACTACCAAGAACGTTCCTGTGAAAAAAGCTCCAACCGATCCGCTCACGGTCCACCGCAATGCCATTGTGATTGACACGCACGCAGACACGACGCAGCGGCTGGTGGATGAAAACTATGACCTCACCGATCCGCTGAATGGCGGGCAGTTGAATTTTGATGCGGCGAAGAAGGGCAACCTGGGCGCGGAGTTTTTCTCCATCTGGGTCGAGCCGGATCTGTACAAAGACCACTATGCGCGGCGAACGCTGGAGTTGATTGACGCGGTCTATCAGCAGGCGGCAAAGCACCCGAACCAGATGATGATGGCGTATTCGCCTGCGGACATTGTGACGGCGCACCGCGAGCACAAGCTGGCCGCGCTGATGGGCATCGAGGGTGGTCACTCGATTGAGAACTCGCTGGCTCTGCTGCGCGACTATTACCGGCTGGGTGTGCGCTACATGACCCTGACCTGGTCGAACTCGAATGACTGGGCGGATTCGTCGGGCGACGCCGACGATCCGAAGGTCCACCACACCGAAGACGGGCTGACGGACTTCGGCAAGGACGTGGTGTACGAGATGAACCGTCTGGGAATGATGGTAGACATCTCGCACGTCTCGGACAAGACGTTTTATCGCGCCGTGATTACGTCGCGGGCTCCGGTCATTGCGTCGCATTCGTCGGCGCGGGCGCTGTGCAATGCTCCGCGCAACATGACCGATGACATGCTACGCGCGGTGGCTCGCAGCGGAGGGCCGAACAGCAAGGGTGGCGTGGTGATGGTGAATTACTACTCGGCGTTTATCAGCCAGGAGTACCGCGACGCCATGCTGAAGCAGGAGCCGGAGGTCAGGACGGCTACGGAAGACCTGAAGGCGCAGTTCGCCAAGGAAGGCAAGCAGGTAACGTATGGCGATCTCGAGAAGCCGCAAAAATCCTATGCCGACAAGATTCCACGCCCTCCGTTGAGCGCGCTGATTGATCACATTGACCACATCGCGAAAGTCGCAGGCGTGGACCACGTAGGGTTAGGGTCGGATTTCGATGGCGTCTCAGGACAGCTACCCGAGGGGATCGACTCGGCTGCCGATCTGCCGAAGATTACGCAGGCACTGATGGATCGCGGGTACTCGGCTGCGGACTGCGACAAGATTCTTGGCGGGAATTTGCTGCGCGTATTTCGAGAGGTGGAGGCTACTGCGAAGGAGTTGCAGGCGGAGTCGGGGACTCGGCCCAAGATTGGGGAGCAGCAGCCGTTTAAGAAACAGTGAATTCGTAGTCTTCTTTCGTTGTCTTGTACAGTTGCGTCCGGGTAATAAATGCTGTCATCCTGAGCAACGTGAAGGATCTGCTTTTCGCGTCACTTTGCGCGAAAGATTATTTTCACAAATTTGCAGAAGTGCTCCAGGGAACGTTATTGAAAAACAGATCCTTCGCTCCGCTCAGGATGATGGCTCTTCGGACGGGCCGGGTTTTCAGTTCTTGTGGCGATGCGATACCCTAACCATTGGGATATTGCATGAACGCATTCGCTCGCCTAGCCTCGCTTGCTTTTCTTTCGTCCTCACTTCTTTTCGCACAGCAATCCACTCCACAGCAGACCACCCCTCCAGCAACGCCTCCGGCATCGAGTCAGGAATTGCCGGATTCGCCGGGGACACAGGCGCATGTCAGCCCGCAGCCGACGGGACCAACGGCGGTTCTGGATACAAGCATGGGCCGTATCACTTGCAAGCTCTTTTCAAAGGAAGCTCCGGAGACGGTTGCCAACTTTACCGGGTTGGCGCAGGGCACGAAGGACTGGACCGATCGAACGACACACAAAAAGATGCACAACAAGCCTCTGTACGACGGTACGCAGTTTCATCGCGTGATTCCTGAGTTCATGATTCAGGGCGGCGATCCCACAGCAACGGGTATGGGCGATCCGGGGTACATGTTTCAGGATGAGTTCGACCCGAACTTGAACTTCGACGTGCCAGGACGGCTGGCGATGGCGAACTCCGGACCAAACACGAATGGGTCGCAGTTCTTCATCACCGAGGTTCCGACGGAGCACCTAAACCAGAAGCACACCATCTTCGGGCAGTGCGACGATTCGAGCATTCTGGTGGTCAAGACGATTGCTCGTGTAGAGCGCGATGGCAACGATAAGCCGGTCGATCCGGTGATTCTGAAAAAAGTGACGATCGTGCCCGAGGGACAGCCACTTCCAAGCACTCCATCGGCATCATCATCTCAATAAATAACTTGTCATCCTGACCCTGAACGCAGTGAAGGGGAAGGATCTGTTATTTGGGATGTTGGCTTTTGCAACAAACTTTCAACTTAAGGAGTACACATGCCTCGTTCCACTGGTACCTACGCGATTTTCAAAACGAGCGAAGGGACGGTCGTCTGCCGTCTTTTTGAGAAAGAAGCACCGAAGACGGTTGCCAATTTTGTCGAGCTTGCCGAGGGCAAGCGTGAGTGGACGCATCCTGTAGGGGGCAAGAAGAGTAGCGACAAGCTCTATGACGGCACGATTTTTCATCGCGTCATTCCGGAGTTCATGATTCAGGGCGGCGACCCGGCGGGGACGGGCATGGGCGGTCCTGGGTACAAGTTCGAAGACGAGACGAAGGGGTCTCCGCACTCCTTCGACAAAAAAGGCAAGCTGGCAATGGCGAATGCGGGGCCGAATACGAACGGCTCACAGTTCTTTATCACAGTCGCTCCGACGACGTGGCTGACGGGCAAGCATACGATCTTTGGCGAAGTGGTTGAAGGGCAGGATGTGGCCGACAAGATTTCGACCGTCGCTCGCGGAGCGCAGGATAAGCCGAAGACTCCGGTCACGATTGACTCGCTGGTGATTGAGCGCGTGGCTTAACACCGCCACCGATTGAAAATTGCCATCTCAATTGGTTCGCAGCTGCGTTCCGAATGAGATGGCATTTGGGTAGTAGGTCAATTTGATCTGGGCGCGAAGTTACCGATAACGAGACTTTCGGGAACTCTTACCAGAGATTGAGACTTTTCAGCTCAGATCGAGGAATCAGTGTGACAGCCTGAGCGATCAAGAAGCACTCGCACCCGTACGAAGGATTGATTTCGAGCGCCACCCGATTCTCTATTCTTAGCCGCTCAAGCTTGTCATTTGCCAGCTTCTCTCCGTCGGGGCTTGCAGCGAATCCGTAGATGTCCATGTCGCTTCTGGTCAGCTCCTGTCCTTGACGCATAACAATGTCAAAGATGATGTTGCCCTGCAGGAGGCTGTCCATCCGCATTCTTGTCACATCGTCCGCGACCAAGGCAAATGCCTCGTTGCCTTCGGTCCTGATGAAGATAATCACCTGCGCCTCACGAATCAGTAAGCCATCTACGAACCCATCGTGGAACTTGCTGTTGTAAGCGTTCATTCTCTAGATCGTCGCTTAAGGGCATGGAATTTCACAAGTGAATGAGCGGCACTCCTCAAAAATGGGGTTATCGGTAACTACAACCTGGCTGAAACTTAAATTGACCCACTACCGGCATTTGAATTGATTTTGCGCTTTGTGCCTGTGGCGCTAAAATAACTTCAGAATTTAAGGGTGAAGGAGTTCACCTTTAACCGCTGTCCCCTTCTTTAGCCGGACAGATGATGACTCCTGACAGGGAAGCCTGTCGTGGAGTCGTATTCCCCCGGCGCGCTTCCCGAATAGATATTGAATGGTTTGGACTTCCCGTTGAACGTGGAGGAAGGAGACTGTTTGCAGAACTACGTCTACATTGCTTTGGGCGGCGCGCTTGGATCCCTTACTCGTTATTGGGTTGGAGCCACGGTTGCAAACCGCATGGGCACGAGGTTTCCCTACGGCACTTTCATCGTGAACATCACTGCCTGCCTCATTCTAGGGTTCGCACTCACTCTGATGGGCAAACGGCCGGAGATTAGTCCAGCTCTGCGTTTTCTGATTCCGATTGGGTTTGTCGGCGCCTACAGCACCTTCTCGACATTTGAGTGGGAGACATTTGCGAACCTGCAGACGGGCGCATTTTTCATCGCAGGGCTCTATGTGATTCTGAGCTGTGTTCTTGGACTCGCCGCGGTTTGGTGCGGTGTGCTGCTTGCGCGGCTCTGCTCGTGAGCGGATGATGATTGCCGAAGTGGAGAAGCTATGTTGAATCCGGGAAAAGCGGCCAAAATTTCGATCTATCTGAGCGAAGGATCGACCCACAAGGGTGCGGCAGCCTATGCGAGCATTCTCGATTTCTTGTTCTTTCGTGGCGTTACCGGCGCGACCGTGTTGAAGGGAGTGGCCGGGTTTGGCGCGGATCATCATCTGCATTCCGCGAGCATGGTGGATATCTCAGACAAAATGCCGATGAAGATTGAGTTCATTGAAACTCAGGAGAAAGTGGACGAACTGTTGCCGCAGCTACAGGAGATGGCTGGGACGGGCATGATCGAAATACAGGAGACAATGATCGCCAAGCCACCACAAGCGGCAAAAGCGAAGAAGCCTCCTGCGCCGCACGTGAAGATCGAAGGCAAAGCGAAGCTGATGCGAATCTATGTTGGCGAGAGCGACCGCTGGCAGGATAAGCCGCTGCACGAAGCGCTGGTCACGGCGATGCGCGCTCACGATCTTGCCGGGGTGACGGTCTATCGCGGCATCTCCGGCTACGGGGCGCACCGCCGGGTGCATAAGGAAAAGCCGTTTCACCTGTCGCGTGACAACTCGATGATGCTGACGGTTGTGGATACGGAAGAAAAGCTCAAGTCTTTCCTGCCGGTAGTGGACCAGATGGTGCAGGAGGGGTTGGTTGTGCTTTCCGACGTAGACATCATTAAGTACGCGCATCGGGCGGAGACCGGCGAGGCCCACGATTAGCTGCCCCGCTCCAACGTACCTATTGACACCTCGCGTAAAATAGAAACAGAAAGAAGTGCATTTCAGGCCCGCTCTCAAGCGGGCCTGAGCCTTTTAGAATCAGATTCTTGCCCATAACTGACTGTAGTTGCAAATATTTGCGGAATGTAACAATAAGAGTATTGTTTTCAATAATTTAACCACCCTCCCCCTTAGGCCTCCGACTCACTTGAGCGGCTTGAGATCCTGCAGGACGGTCGGGATCAGTTCCGAGACGGTCGGATGGATGTGCATGGCGCGCGAGATCGTTGTGTAAGGCTTTTTGGCGTACATTACGTCGAGAATGCAGTGGATGACTTCATCGCATCCAGTGCCGAGAAGTGAAGCGCCGAGAATTGCTTTCGTCTCGGCATCGACAAGAATTTTGAGGAAACCCTCCGTCTCACCCTTTTCGTAGGCACGGCCTACCCTGGTCATGGCGCGTGTGCCGATGAGAGCCGGTCTTCCGGATTGACGCACTTCCCTTTCCGTCATACCGGCGCGTCCGAGCGGCGGATCGGTATACAGGCAGTGAGCCGGGATGCGATCGCTGACGCGGCGAGGATCGTTGTCGAGCAGGTTGGCGGCGACGATTTCGAAGTCGTTGTATGAGGTGTGGGTAAAAGCGCCCTTGCCGTTGCAATCGCCCATGGCCCAGATGCCGGGGACGTTGGTCCGGAGCTGGTCGTCGACCTTGATGTAGCCGCGCTCATCAGATTCGACGCCGGCGCGATCAAGGCCGAGATCGTCGGTATTAGGGCGGCGCCCTACTGCAAGCAGGATGTGGGATCCGACGCTCACCGATGCATCGGCTTCGCATTCGACGCCGACGGCTACGTCACTGCCCCGCTGTTCGAGGTGAATACACTTGGCGTTGAGCCGGATCTTGATGCCTTCTTTTTCGAGGAAGCCCTTGATGGCTTCGGAGACATCTTCGTCCTCGTGCTGCACCAGTCGCGGACCCATTTCGACGACGGCGACTTCGCTTCCAAAGCGGCGATACATCTGCGCGAATTCGAGGCCAATGTAGCTGCCGCCGACGACGACGAGATGGCGCGGGAGTGTATCTAACTGCAGAATACCGACGTTTGTCAGGAACGGGACGGTGTCGACGCCCGGCATGTCCGGGATGTGGGCGCGTCCGCCGACGTTGAGGAAGATTTGATCGGCGGAGAGTAGATCATCGCCTACCCGGATTTCGTGTGCAGACTCGAAGCGCGCGTGACCGGTGTAGACGGTGCAATTTTCCAAGCCGCGCAGCCACCCTTCGACTCCAGTACGGGATTTGCCGGAGATCTGATCCTTGCGAGCCTTGACTGCCTTCATGTCTACGGTGACCGGGCCCGCAGCGACCCCGTATTCTGCCGCAGTGCGCGCCTTGTGCGCGACGTACGCGCTCGCAACAAGCGTCTTGGTGGGAATGCAGCCGGTGTTAACGCAGGTTCCGCCAAAGAGCTTGCGTTCAATCATGGCAACCTTGCGGCCAGCTGCGGTGAGGCGTCCCGCTAACGAAGGACCGGCCTGACCGGCCCCGACGATGATGGCGTCAAATCGATTAGTCATGTGAGTGTGTCGCTCTTCCGGGAGTATAGCTCGGCAAAATGCGCGGCGTTATCACGCTCATGTACATTTAGGTCAAACGCTTTTCTCGTTTTGCCGTCCCGCGTATCGGTACTCGTAGAAGTACGGGTTATGCCGGATGGCGAACATTTGCAGGGAAGACCAAAAGGAGCAGACATGGTTACTCGCCGGGAATTTCTCGACACGCTTGCAGTTGGAGCGGCAGGCATGGCGATTGGAGCAACGGCCAAAAGTTACGCTCAGATTCTGGGCTCGAACGATCGTATTAACTTTGCCACATTTGGTTTGAATAGCCGCGCCTATGCGCATCTGTCTGCGTTGGGGGCTAACAAGGATGCTGCACGCCTGTCTCACGTGTGCGATGTCGACACCACGATTCTGGGGAAATTCTGCGGCAGTGTGCAGAAAGAGCTCGGATATGAGCCTGCCACAGACCAGGATTATCGCAAGGTGCTTGCCTCGAAGGATGTGGACGCGATTACGATTGCGACTCCTGACCACTGGCATACACCGTTAGCGATTGCGGGGCTGCAGGCGGGCAAACATGTGTATGTAGAGAAGCCGTGCAGCCACAATCCTGCTGAAGGGGCGTTGCTTGTCGAGGCGCAAAAGAAATACGGCAAGCTCGTGCAGATGGGCAACCAGCAGCGCTCGTCCAAGCACACGATTGAGATTGTTAACAAGATTCATGATGGGCTGATTGGCCGGGCTTATTTTGCGAAAGCCTGGTACAGCAATACGCGCAAGTCCATTGGGACGGGAAAAGAGATCGCGGTTCCCGCTACTCTTAATTGGGATCTGTGGCAGGGACCTGCGCCGAGAAGACCGTATAAGGACAATCTCCATCCTTATAACTGGCACTGGTTCTGGATCTATGGAACGGGCGAGACGTTGAATAACGGGACGCACGAAGTGGATGTATGCCGCTGGGCTTTGGGTGTGGACTTACCCAATCGCGTTACGGCTTCCGGCGGGAGATATCAATTCAAAGACGACTGGCAGTTCTATGACACGCTTGTCACCAGCTTTGAGTATGACGATAAGGCGATCAGCTGGGAGGGCAAGTGCTGCAACGGAATGCGATATTACGGGCGCGACCGCGGATCGACGATCATGGGCACGACAGGATCGGTGCTGGTCGATCGTGACGGCTACGAGATCTACGACCTGCACGGCAAGAAGACCGATGAGTTCAAGACCGGCAGCGAGACCAGCTCTTCTGATCTGACCGGGCGCGATTCGATGACGGATGATCACTTCGCAAACTTCATTGCCGGCATTCGCACTGGGGCGAAGTTGAACGCTCCAGTAGCAGAAGGAAATGTTGCGGTGACGATGCTTCAGCTTTCGAACATTGCGTGGAAGGTGAATCGCGAGCTGAAACTGGATACCAAGAACGGGAAAATTCTTGGCGACGCGGAAGCGATGAAGGGCTGGAACCGCGAATACGAGAAAGGCTGGGAGCCTCGTATCTAGCCGCCTGATCTTCAGGGGAAGCGGTCCGTACGCTCGCTTCCCTTCCTTAACGGATCAACATTTGCATCTTGGTCAGGGATAAGCCCCAGAGCTCCTGATGCCAATGCCAATCGCTCGGATTGGCAAATCCAGAATGACGTATGCGCAGGAGCGCATCGGCACGCACAGTTCGTATGGCCACGCGAAGCTGACTGACACAGGTGCGCGTACGCGATCTTACGTACCAGCGTATGTTCAGGTCCTGCGGCGAGATGCTTTTGTACTCGGCAAGAATGCTGGCCGTTACCCGATGGTTGCTGCGCAGTTCAATCGATAGCGCTTCTCCGGTCGTGGGATTCCCAGTGCAGCGGATTTCATCCGAGTCAGGCGGGGTGAGCCACGTCTCAATGTATTCGGGTATTGTCAGCGCATAGAAAAGCCGCGCGGGGGCAACACTGAAAGCGGCGCTGGATCGAACAGACAGAGGCTGGATCGAATCACTTTCAGCTGCCGTCTCAAAGATGGCTTCGCGTCGAGGCTGTGAAGATGTGATGATGACCGGGGACTGAAGATATGCGCTCATGTATCACTCTTTCGGCTATTTAGAAAATAACTTTCGCTCCCAGGATCACGAATCGATTGCCCGAGGTGAGACCGGTTGGAGTTGGAACCGTTCCGGTGTTGTTAAGGTCAACAGTGCCAAGGTTGTTCGACTCCGCCACGAAAGCTCCGGGCGTACCGCGGTAGGCCTGGTTCAGTACGTTGTAGGCGGCCATCGAAAGCTCGACGTTGATGCGTTCGGTAATCGGAGTGCTCTTGAGGATGGTCGTATCAAGTTCACTGAAAGTTACGCCACGATTGATGCCACGTCCAGAACCGGGGTAAGGATTGCCAACAAGTTTCGCGTAAGCCTGATTGTTGATAATCCAGTGCGCCGTCGTCGGGTTCATAGGTGTACCGGGGTTGTAGTTGCCATTGCCGTCAATGAAGTCGCTCTGATAGGTAACAAATTGCGGCGGCCCAAGCGTCGGGCTGCCATTCACGGTCGGACCGGTGTACGGGTTGTAGTATGCCACGGCGTTCAGCGGAGCTTTCTTATTGGAAAGAACGAGGCGGCTGGTGTCGACTCCAACGCCGACATTAAAGTTGCCGTTGAAAGCCGCGTCACCGTAGCTTATGTCCGGTGTGAAGGCATCGAGGCCAACCGGTTGATAGAAAGTATAGGGCTGTCCTGAGTCGTAGCGATATATGGAATCAAATGCGTAGCCGTTGATGAGTCGCGACAACAGACCGCTCTTGCGTTGCGTGCGGGGAAAGTCATACATGAATCCAAGGCCAACTACATTTGGGAAATCGTTACCGCTGACACCGCGCTCGGGAGCATCGGGGTTCAGCGGATTTTGCGGAAATGCGATTGATGAACCACCAACTCCCGTGCTGCGAAACGCGTCGGTTGCGTTGTCGATTGCCCGACTCTGCGTGAACGCAAAGGTTCCGGTAAGACCGTGGAAATTGCGGGTGGTGATGTTGAGCTGAAGGCCGTTGTAATTTGCCCACGCTGTATTGTTAACTACGCTGTTGTTGCCCAAGGAACAGTCGGGACGTCCATAGCCGACTGCGTTCGGATCCTGGCAGAGCGTGACAGGAACATAGTTCGGAAAGTCCATCTGAACTGGGAGCAAGAATGGGTTCGCATCACTACTCTGGAAATTCTTATGTGTAACGCTGCCGGTGTAACGAAGTTCTCCGACCGCTGCGCTTCCGAGTTGATGCTGGATTGCAAGCGTGTAGATCTGCGTGTACGGCGGGCGAAATGTCAGAGGAACTCCACCCTGGTCGCGCATACGCGGATCGGCCCCGCGTGGCAGCGCAGGCAGATTAGCAGTGCGCACCCCTCCAACGGTGAAGCTTCCGTTTGAAGGAAGGCAGTTTGCGCCATTGCATACGATCTGTCCGGTATTGGATGTAGGCGCGAGAACGGCATCATTACTGAAGATGTTGTAAAACGATGGATTGGAGTTGATGGCATAGCCGCCGCGTACAACCATCTGCTTGTCGAAGGTGGGGTTCCAGGCAAATCCAAGGCGTGGCTGAAAGTTCTTATAGAAGTCGTTGACTGCTGCCACTGTGCGGTCCGCCAGAGGCAGTGTCGGATCCCAGAATGCTGTGGAGGGGTTTGACTCGCGTGCAACTGTTTCATTATGAAGCGTGTTGTACGGCTGGCTGAAGTACTCCCAGCGCATGCCAATGTGCGCGGTGAAGCTCGGAGTTACTCTCCAGTCATCCTGTATATACCCGGCTGCATCCAGTTCTGTGAATTTAGTCGTGTAGTTACCGTCGGCAAGACTAAGAGTAGAAGCGTTTTGCGCGGTTTGTCCTGCGAGAGGTCCATTCGCCAGGAAGTTACTAAGAGTGTTGAAAACGAATGTTCCGCCGTAGCTGGGAAGATAGGCGCTTGGAGAATTCTGATAGTCGATTTCGCCGCCGAGCAGAAGCGTGTGGTTGCCGTGACTCCAAGTGGCGTTGTTCTGTACCTGTGTAACCTTTACGATGCGGCCCTGGGGGATTTGCGGGTTCTGCGTGTAGCCGAAGCTGAGATCGCTGCTTCCGGTAAATACGACATCGGATGGACAGTCGACTACATCAGAGGCGCTGCAACTGGGATATGCGCCTCCTTCCAGATAGGCTCTGGTCTGCTGGAAGCTATAGCGAAGCTGATCGACCCAGTGTGTATTGAAGGTATGCGTCCAATCGGCTCCAATCGAGTGTGCGCCACCTAGTGAATCGCCCCAACCGCCGGCCGCAATATCGCCAGCCGCAGCGGCCAGATCGAGATCCTGATAGAAGTAGCGCAGAAACAGATGGTCGGCTCCGGTCGGTTGCCAGTCGAGCCGGCCGAGATGTTCCTGATCCCTGTACGGCGTGGTGATGAGGCGCTGCACGAGTGAGAATGGAATCGTAGTGGTGACGCCTCCGGGGCCGGTAACGGTCTGCATGGTGATTGCGCCGACGGGCTGAGGATTGCCAGTCTTCACGCCATATGGACCATAGTTCTGCAGAATGGCAACGGATGGATTGTTTGGAAACACGGATGCGAGCTGCTGGAGCCCAGCCGGGGTGGGCGTAAGAGTGCCATCGGTTGGATTGTTTGATACAGCAGGCGCAGCACCGGTGTGAATCGTGTTCCAGTAAGTGCTCCCAAAGAACCAGAGCTTATCTTTCAGAATTGGTCCACCGAGTGTGCCGCCGTAGCGGTTCTCAACGTAACGAGTCAGCTGTGTCGGCATGCATCCTGTGGTTGTCGGGTCTTGGCCAGGCAAGCAGTATCCAAAGAGAGGATTCTTTGCTTGATTCGTGAATGAAGACAGGAACTGCCCCTGATAGTATTCAAAGCCGCTGCCATGAAACTGGTTCGTTCCTGATTTCGTGATGTAGTTGACGACCGCGCCTGCGTTGCGACCGTACTGAGCACTGTAGTTGTTGGTGATGACCTGCAGCTGCCCGATCGCGTCCTGATTGCCGAAGAAGACCTGCGGACCGCCGATGGTATTGTCATTATTCGACTGCCCATCCAGTTCAAAGTTGTTGAAGCGGCTGCTTTGTCCATTGACGGAGAATGTGTCGCCATTTGTGTTGGAGAAGTTATCTGCATGCGCGCTCACAACACCGGGGATGAGTTCGGTCGCGGTGTCGAAGCCGTTGTTAAAGGGAAGACGTGACATCTGCTGTGAGTCGAAAACCGTAGTGACTTGGGAATCGCTGGTTTCGAGCAAAGCGGATGTCGACGCGTTCACCTGTACCTGCTCGGCCGCACTCGTTACGGAAAGCGCGATCCGGCCGATGTCCGTTGTCGCACCTGCGTTGACGAAGACATTCTCCACATTGGCGTTGCTAAATCCGCTTGCGGAGATGACCAGTTCATACTTCCCAATGGGAACAGCGCGCAGAGAGAAGGCGCCGTCGGGCTCTGTATCAGCGATGAGCCTGATGCCTTTCGAAACCTCGGTTGCGGTGATATGCGCGTGTTCGACGACAGCCCCCGAACTGTCGGCTACAGAACCGGAGACGGTTCCGGTTGTGATGCCTTGCCCGAGGAGATCAGGATTTGACGGCAGAAGCACAACGAGCCCAAAGCAAAGAGGAATGAGACGACGCACCACTTTGGAAAACAGCATGACGCCCTCCAGAAAGTTCCGTGTCGATGTAGTGCGAAGTAATGCGATGTGGAAGCGGAAACCGCGGGCGCAATCTTCTTCGTTGCGCTGGTTGTGTTCAACTGGCCTCCCTGTACTCCTATGCGGTTTCCGCTAACCTGCATGGCTTCGTCACCGGCCTGCTGCAACGCAATATGCATTTGGCTTTCCTGCGGCTGAAGCTGTGTGCCTATTTGTGACGAGATGTAGGATCGTGCTTTGACAGGTGACGTGGAAGTGGTGGGCGGAATGTTCGGATATTTACTAACCTTGCGAGTACTCTCACCATCCCTTCTGATTTCTTCGATTTGTGGAATATGTTCCTGTTAGATCTACAGATAATTGGAAGAGGGACGAATGGATCACTAACAGGGATGAGGTTGTTATTAGCAAGGCTGGGTGGATAGGTTGTAAGTCATGGATACTTACAAAGCTAGGTAGCACCTTCCAATACTTGTAGATTGTGAAGTGTTGTAGTGAAACAAAAAAAGGGGGTCGACATTGCTGCCGACCCTGGGGAATCTGTGTTGCAAACTTATCTTGCTTGCTATGCGTAACTAAAAGGCATAGCGCAGGGAGAACTGTTGCACTCGCGGTAACGTAAGCGTTGATGCATAGGCGCCCAATGTATTGCTGGTGGCTACGTTGTTGAGGGCTACGCCCGTGCTGGACGAGACGCTGGTATCGAAGCGCACGGAGTTTGTTACGTTGAAGACCTCCCATGCAAATTTCAGATTTTGGCGTTCCGTGATTCGCCATGATTTGGCTAGTCCGGAGTCGATGTCGAAGAAGCCGTCGCCGCGATAGGCGTTGCGCTCTCCTGCTTCGCCCGGATACGGCAAGCGCAATGGGTATCCAGTTTGGATGCCGTTATTGAGTGTGGTCGGATCGTCAAATGCGTTCGGCGCTCCGTTGATAATGTGCTTGCGGAGCTTTACCGGACCCGTTTTCACCATGCCGCTTTCTACCTGATAGTTAGTCGTCCATGCAGGTTCTACGACAGTAAACGGAAGGCCGCTGCTCCAGCGCGACAAGCCCGAGAATTGCCATCCACCAATCAATGCATTCAGCACTGTGCCCGCGCTACCGGCAAACGCTTTGCCCTGACCGAAGGGGAGTTCGTAAACCCAATCAGCACTGATGAGGTGTCGCGTATCGAAATCGGAAACGCCGCGATTCAGTTGTGGCCTGAAGCTGTTGAGAATCTCGCTGAAGCTATTCCCCTGCTGAAAGACGCCTGTCGTGTTGAATAACTCATTCGTGCGCTCGGTATCGGAGCCCAAGTCGATGGAGTTTGAGAACGTGTAGCTGAAATCGAGTTGAAGGCCCCGAGTCATAGCGTGGCGCAGAATGAACTGTCCGGCGTTGTAGCTGCTGGAGCCGACGGTAGACCATGAGTAGAGGGATGAGAATTGATCCTGGTAGAAGCGGTTGGGTTGGCCGCCGCAACCAGGATCGCACGCTACATCGAGCAAGTAGAGCGCGGTTGTTTCGTTTCCGCGGTTCGCAACCCATATATCGGTGTAGATATTTTGCGTGGCACTCTTGCCTCCGCCGGCCGCATCAGGGAACATGTTTTCGAAGTAAGGGATCGCTGGCACAGAGGCAAACGAATTGCCGCCGTTTGCATCGACCAGTTTCGACATAAGGGTTCCGGCAGCGAAATAATCCATGCCGGATTTCTTGTCGACCAGGTCGAGAGGCTCAGCGAGATCCAATTGCTGCAAAAGATGGCGACCAAACCTGCCTACGTAATCAGCTTCAAAGAGAAAGCCACCGGGAAGCTGGCGCTGAATGGAAAAGTCAACAACGTCGGAATACGGAGTCTTCAGTTTGTCATCGATTCCCCAGGTAATCGCAAAGCCGCAGTCCGCCGTGTTCGGAGCCACATAGGGATACGTGATGCTTACGGGCTGGGAGCAGGCATTCGGCGGCAGCACATCTAATCCGCTAAATCGAGGACTCGTATCCACACTGAAGGTGCTTGCCGGATTGGAGATGCTCGTCGTTAGTCCGAACGATCCGAGTTGATCGAATGAATTGACTACGCCTTGCCCGAAGTGGTCGAAGTACAGACCGAAGCCAGCGCGTATAGAGGTTTTGCTATCAGGCGCATAGGCAAAAGCGAATCGCGGAGCGAAGTTGGTGTGCTGCGCTAGCCAGTACGGTTTCAGTCCCCTCGCCTGACCGGATGGAGCGAAGTTCAGGTCTGGTTGGTCGGTGACTCCTTGCGCAGCGTTCGCAGCGCGATTCATGAACCAATCATGCACGCTAATCGTTGGCGACAGTTGCTGACCGTTGATCTCGTACGGCGTTTGCAGGAGTGTGTGCCGCAAGCCAAACGTCAGCGTCAGGTTCGGGCGAACTCGCCAGGCATCCTGCACGAAGTACTCAAGCTCATTGGCTTTGAAATGGCGATCAAGAAATGTGCCGTCGGGCAGGAGTGCTCCGGTTTTACCGTCTTTGGAAATGGAGTAGTTGTA
This sequence comes from Alloacidobacterium dinghuense, assembly GCF_014274465.1. Classification (NCBI taxonomy): domain Bacteria; kingdom Pseudomonadati; phylum Acidobacteriota; class Terriglobia; order Terriglobales; family Acidobacteriaceae; genus Alloacidobacterium; species Alloacidobacterium dinghuense. The sequence continues at coordinate 2,325,806 of NZ_CP060394.1, forward strand.
GCTGCCTATCGATTCCGGAACTAATCCTGTAATGAGCGCGATGGCAATGTTGTATGAATTCGCGAAACCGCTGTCGACCGAAGGTAAGCCGAAGCCGTTGGGATCAAGGCTTTGCGGGCTTCCCGGCACACTTTGACCGGCAATTGCGCCTCCGTTTGCGAGCCAGTATTCATTGGTGTTTCCTTCACTGAAGGAGAGCTGATCGGAAGAGCGGACGTTGTCGATGATGCGCCAGTTCACGCCGGCTGAAAGGGTGTGATTGCCTTTGGACGCGGTGAAGTTATCGATGAAGTTGTTGACTGGAACATGCACGAGCGTACTGCGCGACTCAGGCGTCGATTGGTCCATGAAACGGAAGACTACGTATGAGCCCTGTCCAGTACCGCGATTGGAAAAACCTTGGCGGACATAGCCATAGCGAAAATCATTGACGAGGGAGGGCGAGATGCTCCAGGTATCGCCAGCTGCGAGGCCCTTGCTGTTATCGATGTACGAATACGACGGAGCCTGTCCCGGAAATTGAAGAACGTTTTCCTGAGTGTCCTTTTGCAGGTTGCCGCGGATGAAGAGGCGGTGTTTTTCCGTGGGCACGTAATCGAGCTTCAGGATCGACGTATTGAGCGATCCGGGATATGGCGACGAGAAGGTATAGGAGCCGAGGTTCAGGCCATCGCCGAGCGCGGAGCCGTTGGCAGCGGGATACTCGTTGAAGTATGCCAGCGCATTTGGATTCACGCCAGGACCTAACGGGCAGGTTCCATTCGCTGTGCAATTCGGGTCCATGAGCGCAACCTGCGTTGGCGACAACGTGACTACGTTACCGTTGCTCAGGTACTTTACTGCGCCGCTTTGAAATGAGGCTGTTGGCGTTGTGCGCGTGACCTGCTTGTTCTCTGCCGTTCGCTGACCTTCATAATTTCCGAAGAAAAAGAACTTATCCTTTTTGATCGGACCGCCCAGGGCACCACCGAAAGTGTTACGGATTAACTTGCCGGGAACGTTGGCGTAACCCTGAGAAGCCTGCGCCTCTTTGTTAAACCAATCATTCGCCACGGTAAATGTGTTGCGGTTGTACTCGTATACGGCGCCGTGAAACTCATTGGTCCCGGACTTGGTGACCATGCTGACCTGGCCACCGGAAGAACGGCCGGCATCTGCATTGGCATTCGTTGTGGTGACGCGGAATTCCTGCACGGAATCGAGCGTGGAGCGCAGGACGCCGGTGAATGCGTAGCCCTGTGTCTGATCGTTGTCGTCAAGGCCGTCGAGGGTGACGTTGGTCTGATCGGAGCGCGCTCCTGCGACAGATCCTGTGCGGCTGTCGCTTTGTTTGTCGGCGCCTCGCCCCAGATACAAGACTCCGGGCTGAACGCTGAGCAGATCGGGAACATTTCTTCCCTCACTTGGAAGTGCCTCGATCGTCGCATTCGTCAGGGCGTTGCCAATGGTCGCATCGGCGTTGTTGAGGGTCTCGGCTTGCGCGCTTACGTCCACTGTGGTTGTTTCTGCCTGCACTGAGAGTTGAAAACCGACCGTCGCAGGTTGATTGACCAGAAGCTCTGCGCGCTTGATCTGAACTCCGAATCCACCCGCGGATGCAACAAGCAGATATGTTCCGGGGACGAGTTGTTGGAATTGATACTCTCCCTGACTTCCAGCGATCTGTGTCTGCTTCGATCCGTTTGCTTGATTTGTGATCTCGATCTGTGCGCCAGGGACAACAGCGCCACTTTGATCCGTAACTGTTCCGCGAACCGAAGTAAGTGAAGTCTGCGCCCACACGGTTCCACACAGCGTGCTGACGATAGCAACTGCCTTCCACAACAAACGCATACTGCCTCCGAAAAACGTGCTTCAAAAAGAAGCAACCACGAGCGCCTTTTGACAGCCATCTAGAATTGTCCCGGCTGCTTTGCGCTTTTTTGATTTGTCAGTCAGTTTGCGACTGTAGCGCTCCGAGCAAGGGGACGAAGTCGCGGATGGTATTGGAACTGTGACGAACGGCGACAATTACGTGATGAATCGAGAGTCCATTGAAGTGAAGAAGAGTTATCTTGTTTGTGATTAGTTGATCTCATCCAAAAAAAGTTGACCTCAGCTGGATTTGTGATGGATGGGATTGCGGAGGGACGAGCGGCCTTGAGGTTGCGGCCACGCTTCATGGATCAGGGGTGAGTGCCACAAACGCTGGCAAAAAGATAGGTGACGATATTCTCGCTCGCCTGTCTACGACGGCTAGCTGAGGAGGCCCTCATGATCACTCAAAGAACCTTCCTTCGTATGAGCATGTGCACGCTCACTATGCTCAGCTGCCTAATCGCTAATCCAGTACGGTCGCAATCGAATGCATTGATGGCGGACATCGGCGATGCATCCGGAAAGAGTCCGGAAGGAAATCTCAAGCATGAATTGCAACTCGCCGGTGACTACATGATGGGACGCGGAGTTCCTCGCGACCTTGCACAATCGGCGTATTGGTACCGCAAGGCGGCTGACCAGGGATATCCGGCCGCGCAGGTACAACTGGGCTATTTTTATCTCGCAGGCGTGGGAGTAGATCGCGATGAAGCGCAGGCCGCGAAGTGGTTTGAGCGTGCTGCAGCTTCTGGATCGCAGGAGGGAAAGCTGAACGTGGCCGTAATGTATCTGCGCGGTTCAGGTATCGCCCAGGATCCGCATATGGGCTTGGTACTGATTCAGGAACTAGCTGACAAAAAGTTTCCTAGAGCAGAAGACTATCTTGGCATTCTCTACTTGCTTGGAGTGGGCACGGAGAAGGATTCGGCAAAAGCGGAGAAATGGTTCGAGCGTGCGGCCAGCCATCAAAGCCCGGAGGGCGAATACGCCATCGGAACTCTCTACTCTGTTGTAGCAGGACATCCGCACGACTTTGCCAAAGCTGTAGACTACCTGCGTCGTTCTGCCGACAGAGGGTATGTGCCGGGGATGCATTCTCTCGGGCTGGTGCTGGTGAATCATCCTGAGGTAAATCAGCAACCGGGTGAAGCGCTGCACTGGCTTCAGACTGCAGCCGAGGGCGGCGCCTATCGCTCCTCTGTCATTCTCGGCATATTGGCACGTGATGGCAGAGGCGTTCCTAAAGATGAGGCGGCAGCTTATCAGTGGTTCACGATCGCAGCTAAGCAGGGTGGGGCTAAAGCACAGAAACTTCTTGCAAATGATTTGAATGCAGCTCGCCAGGTTTTAACTGTAGACCAGCAGAGTGAAGCAGAAAAAGGTGCGGAGGCATGGCTGGCCGCGCATCCGCATGAGGATATATATCTTCATGGCAATGAGCTGAACCTTGCGTACTTTCCGATGAGCGAGGTGTATGCTACCGGACAAGACACGCAGCAGCCAGACAAGGGGGCTACCAGAAACTGAGCGAATCCGAAGAAAAGGCAAAGCCAGAGCGTCCGTGGTTCCTGCATCCCGTGGTATTTCTTACCGGCTGGATGATGTTGGGAGTACTCTTCGCTTTTCAGGAGTACATGACGTACCGAGGAACTCGCTACCGCATGAGCTACCGGACGCTGCTTGTTCCGTGGTGTCTCCACTTCATGTTATGGGGTATCTTTTGCCTGATCTTGTGGTGGAAGTTTCGACCATTTATCAAACGGTCTACAACGAAGTCTATTCTGCTGTGGGTTGCTCCGCTCAGCGTTTTCGTAAGCGTTCTGGAAGAGGCCATCTGGGTTGCCTGTCAACCGCAGATACCTCTTGGGATGCACAAGTGGACTTACTGGCACCGTCTCCAGTACTTTCTAGATTCCGAATTACTCGATAACTTGATTATTTTTTGGGTTACTTTCTGCTTGTTCCGTGTAATTCTCACTTATCAAAGTTTTCGAGAGCGCGAATTTGTGGCCGCGCAGCAGCTGACGCAGGCGCAATTGCGAGCTCTGCGCATGCAGTTGAATCCACATTTTCTCTTTAACACGATGAATAGTGTCTCCAGCCTGATGCGGTCCGATATGGAGGCGGCTGACCAGGTGCTGGAACAACTGAGCAGTATGCTACGTATCACTCTCGACAGAGGCGACCAGCAACTGGTTCCGCTTACTGAAGAGGTGGACTTTATACAGCTTTACCTGGGCATTCAAAGAACGCGGTTTCACGGAACCGTGCACCACTATGTCGCAATCGAACCAGAGGCGCTGGATGCTTTGGTTCCCACTATGATTTTGCAACCCATCGTAGAGAATGCATACGTCCACGGCGTCGCCAAGACGGCCGGAGAGGCGTTCATAGGCATCGAAGCACAAACGCACGAGGGGCAACTAAGGATTTGTGTTCGTAATTCTGGCAAGGGACTGGCACTACGGAGCGCAGCAGAGACCGCCAAAGAGCGGGTGGGCGTGGCCAACGTAAAGGCACGTCTGGAGCTGCACTATGGCAATGCTCAATGCTTTGAGCTGAAGGAATACGCAGACGGGGAAGTGCAAGCGATTCTCCTGCTGCCCCTTCAATACCCTGCCCGTCTAACGGACAAAAATCTGGAGTATGCCTATGACAATCCAGGCGATCATCGCTGACGACGAAGTGCTCGCGCGGCAGAAGCTGCGCCATTTGCTGGAGGATGAAAAGGACGTAGAAATTGTTGGCGAAGGCGCGACCGCTCAGGAAACGATTGAGCTGGCGCAACTGACCGAACCTGACGTAATCCTTCTCGACATTCAGATGCCGGGAATGGATGGTTTCGATGTGGTATCGGCACTTTCTGCGGGAAAGCCATCCACGTCTCCGCGGATTATCTTCACGACTGCCTTCGACCAGTATGCTCTGCGCGCCTTTGAGATCAATGCGGTCGACTACCTGTTAAAGCCTTTCACGCGAGAACGCCTGCAACAAGCCATGCAGCGAGTCCGCGAACAAATTGCGTTACAGAACGAGGGAACGAAGGTTCCGAAGCGTGCTGACGAACCTTACACGACACGGATCGTGTTCAAGTCTCGCGGCCGCATACTTTTTCTCCCCATCTCTGACATCCGTTGGATCGGCGCGGAGGAGAACTATGTGCGGATCTGCACGGATCGAGAGAACCATCTACTGCGGGAGACGATGGCAAATTTCGAGGGCAGGCTCGATCCGCGGTCATTCATCCGCGTGCATCGCTCGGCAATCGTCAATCTGCAATACGTGAAAGAAATCCGAACAGATTCACTCGAAGGAGAATCCTTTGTCCTGATGCAGGATGGGCAGAAGGTGCCAGTGAGTCGCGGATACAAGGCGAAGATTACTGGGTTACTGGCGCATTGATTCGCAGACTAAGATCCGGCAGCTAGCTCCTCTACAAAGCTCTTTTCATTGTTTGAATACGCGAGCTTCCATAAACTGTCTGCCATGACAGTACCGGCACGCAGGCTCGGGGCACTTAAGCTGGAGGTGCGCGAATCCCTGATCGCGCGCATGGTCGAACTTCCGGTCCAGCAGTTCATCCATACACAGGGTGTCAGCAGTGCTTTTCTGCTCGTAGCTGCTGTAATTGCGCTCATTTGGGCTAACTCACCGTGGAGTGCGTCTTACTATCACATCTGGCACATCGAGCTTAAAGTTTCGAAATTGATTTTGCCTTTGCATGCATGGATCAACGACGCCATGATGGCGCTGTTCTTCTTTCTCGTAGGCATGGAGGTCAAACAGGAAATTGTTAACGGCGAACTCGCCGATATACGACGCGCTGCACTGCCCGTTTTCGCAGGCGCTGGCGGCATGGTTGTGCCGGCACTCATTTTTGTCATCCTGAATTACGGGACGGCGGGAGCACATGGATGGGGCATTCCTATGGCAACGGATATTGCCTTTTCTCTCGGGGTGCTAACCATGGTGAAAGGCGTTCCTGCTGAACTGAAAGTCTTTTTGCTATCTCTCGCGATTGCTGACGACATCGGCGCCATTGTTGTAATTGCACTCTTTTACACCACTACGTTGCACTTTCGTCAGCTAGTCATCGCTGCAGTTTTGTTGGCATTGATTTTGCTTTGCCGTCGCATCGGGATTGATCGACAGATTATTTATGCAGTTCTAGGTTTCGCGTTCTGGCTTGCGGTTCTTCGCTCCGGTCTTCATGCAACGATCGCAGGAGTGATTCTCGGAATGCTTGTCCCTGTACGCTCACGCGTTTCCCCAGATACTTTCGTCACAGTGTGCAACGAGACTCTGGAAGAATTTCGCAAAGCCCTTGCTTCTGGTGACACGGCGCTGGCGAACCGGCAGCTGGGCGCGATGGAGTACCTGATTGAGAATACGGAATCACCAGCCGATCGCCTGACACGAAAGCTGCATGACTGGATCGCCTTTCTCGTTCTGCCACTCTTCGCTCTATCAAATGCCGGCGTCACATTTTCGCAATCGACATGGCGCTCGCTCCTGCACAGTCCGGTTTCGTGGGGCGTGCTCTTGGGACTTCTTATAGGAAAACCCATCGGCATCGTTTGTGCTTCCTGGATCGCTGTCAGACTTAAAGCTGCGCGGCTTCCAAATAGAGTGAGTTGGGGGCAGATTGCCGGGGTGGGAGCGATTGCGGGGATTGGGTTTACCGTTTCGCTCTTTATCGGCGCTCTCGCTTTTGATGATCCTGCCACGCTCGACGCAGCCAAGACCGCTGTCTTGTGCGCTTCGCTGCTTGCGGGAGTATTCGGATACCTGCTGCTGAAGCGAACAACAGCAACGATGGGAACAAGGGACTCCTGATCAAGTTCAGATAACACCTGTAGCGTTTTCCTCATGACGTTAGGATAGTCAACATGCAGGATGAAACGTTCATGCAGGCAGCGCTTAACGAGGCACGACTGGCGGCTGGCGCTGGCGAAGTGCCGATCGGGGCAGTCGTCGTTGTACGAGGCGAGGTTATATCGCGCGGCCAGAACCGCGTGCTGCGAGATGTCGATCCGACGGCCCACGCCGAGATCGTTGCCATGCGTGGAGCGGCGTATGCTCTCGACAATTACCGCCTGCTCGATTGCGAACTTTATGTGACACTGGAGCCATGCGCGATGTGCGCAGGAGCAATGATTCACGCACGGCTCGCACGACTGATCTATGGCGCTGCTGATCCAAAGGCCGGGGCTGTGGGCTCTGTGCTCGACGTGCTGAATCATCCGAGGCTAAATCACAAGACACCAGTGACCGCTTGGGTTCTGTCCGAAGAATGCGGCGCAATTCTCAAAGAGTTTTTTCGTGCTCGCCGCGATTAACTTCAATCAGTCATGGTCAGCCTGCGAATTGCTTCCGCAGCCTGCGGATATTTCTGTGTGAGCGATTCCCTCTTGCCTGATTCGTAGTCTGCATAGTCAAAACCCGGACTTACCGTGCACCCGAGCAGTGCGAAGCTGCCGCCGGGGAGCAAGCGTGAACCCTGCCATACATATTTCGGAACGTGGAGTTGGACGTGCATGTCTGAGCTGATGTTCTGACCGAGGATGACGGTACGCGCGCTTCCGTCCGGCAGGAGCTGCAGCATTTCGACTGGATCACCCAGGTAGAAATGAAATATCTCGTCAGAGGCCAAGCGGTGCAATTCAGAAAATGTATGCGGTTCGAGCAGGTAGTAGATGGCGGTTCCAGCAGCCCGATCGGCTGAATAGCGCGCTGGAAGTGCAGCTTTAGGAAATGTTTCTTCAGCACGCCATGTTTGTATGAACCATCCACCTTCGCATGGGTGTGGCTCGAGCCGCAGCAGTTTTTTCAGTTCGTCGGCAGTCATCAGCCTCATGATACCTGGGAACTCTTGAACTACTGCGGTGTCTAATCGCAACAGGTGCCTCGCTTACCAACTCTCGATTGGTCTGGAGGCACTATGTTTGAAGACAGTCTTGTGGAGTCGGTTGGGCGCATTCGCACGCGCAGCAGATATTTCGCTGTCGGCTCATTTGGCGTACAGGCGTTACTGCTCGCGGCGCTGGTGATGTATCCGTTTCTGCACCCGGCCGTGTTGCCGAAGCAAGCTCTTACGATACTACTAACGGCGTCCCCGGTTCCGCTAGCTCCGGCGAACCTGCCACAGCGGACAACGGCGGCTTCTACTCATTCGCAACCGATAATGATTATCAATCCACTCACAATCCCGAGCCGAATTCCCCAGCACGTGGTTATGGATGCGGAGACCGGACCACCTCCTGCCGCCGCTGATACCGGATTCGGCAAAGCAGCAACAGGCACAGACAGCGGATTGTTCGATACGCTCGGATCGTCTTCTCCTGCAGTTGTGAAGCCACCTTCGGCAAAAGGGCCTGTGCACATCTCGTCAGGAGTGGCTGCCGGACAACTCCTCGTAGCGATCCAGCCGATCTATCCTGCGATTGCGAGGCAGGCTCGCGTCCAGGGAACTGTGGTGGTGCAAGCCGTTATCTCGACGAGCGGGACGATTGAGCAACTCCACGTAGTCAGTGGGCCGCCCATGCTGCAAGGAGCTGCAATCGAGTCGATTCGGCGGGCGCGCTATCGACCCTTTATGCTGAATGGCGAACCCGTCGCAGTGGAAACAACAATCAGTGTTGTCTTTACGTTAGGAGGCGGAAACTAAAAATTTAGCTGTGCACGAATTGCCGGGCTGCCAAACGTATATGCAGCCCGGTATTATGTTGCGCATGCCGATCCTGCTCTACACCGCGACCTGGTGCCGCGACTGCCGCGAAGCCAAGCGCTTTCTCGAAAAACACAATATTCCCTTCACGGAGATCGATATTGAAACGACGCCGGGGGCCGCCGAAGATGTGATTCGGCACGTAGGCAAGCGGGCGATTCCCCAATTTGTGATTGATGGCAAATGGATACAGCCGTACTGTCCCGGACGCGGTTTTCTTTACGCAGAAATGAGCGAGTTGTTCGGGGTCACGACCTAAGAAACAGACTCGTAATCCGCTTCGGCTTCTTTCGCGCGTGATCGAGCAAACAACACAGGCAGGCGACGCACGCGCTCTTGTTTCGTTTCGCGAATATATGAGCGGGCGCGGGCATGTAGCATGTCTTCCAGGCCAATCACGGCTATCGCTTTCCCTGAACTAAAGTCCTTCACGGGCATTTCCGTTACGTGCGCGGACGCCATACGCTCGGCCACCATGCGCAGCGTGTCGCCGGGATAGGCGAAGACTGCGTCTGAATCCGAAAGTGCATCCTCGTCTGTTCGCATGACCTCAGCGACAGTAACGGTTTCAAGCGGGTCGACACCGTATTCACGGCTCAGATGGTAACCGCGACGGCTGAGACGCTCGGTAAGAATCGAGCGCTTCTGAAAGAGGACAGTAAATGCATGGGCGGCTACTGATGCTGCCAGGAGGGGCAAAATTAGCGCGTAGTTGTGAGTCAGCTCCATGCTGAGGACCGCAGCGGTGAGGGGGCAGCCAATGGCGCCTGAGAGAATCGCAGCCATGCCGATCAGCGGCCACGCTCCGGTTTCCACGGCTGGGAGGCCGAAGCCTATGAGCGCGCCGAGTGCGCCACCGATCATGAGCAGCGGAGCGAGAATTCCGCCAGATGTTCCTGAACCCAGTGAAAACGCCCAGATGATGCTCTTGATGATCAGCACTCCGGCGATGAGCTGCCACGTAGTGTTGCCGCCTATCAGCGACGCGATGACGTCGTAGCCTGTGCCGAGGGCGCGAGGAAAAATCAATCCGCCAATGCCAACGACGAGACCGCCGATTGCAGGCCACCACATCCAGTGCATCGGCAGACGCTCTTCGAAAAGGTCCTCGCTGGCATACACTGCACGGCTCAGCACCAAGGCTGCGATTCCGGCGATGATTCCGAGAAATAGCGCAGCCACCACGGTACGCGGCTCGATCACCGGTGCAATCTGTGGCATGGGAAAGAGCGGGCCGTTACCGAGCAGAAATCTGCGCAGCACGCCTGCCGTAGTCGCTGCAATGGCTACCGGAACGAGACTTCGCGGTCGCCACTCGAAGAGCAGAAGCTCAACGGCGAGCAGAACGGCGGCAAGCGGCGTCGAGAAGACGCCGGTCATGCCCGCTGCTGCGCCAGCGACAAGGAGCGTGGTGCGCTCGGCGTCGCTGAGCTTGAAAAGCTGTGCAAAAAGAGAGCCCACCGATCCGGCTGTCATGATGATAGGTCCTTCAGCGCCGAATGGGCCGCCGGAGCCGATGGCGATGGCGGCGGAAAGCGGTTTGTAGATCGCCACTTTTCCATCGACCTTTGCGCCGTTCATCAGGATGGCTTCAAGCGCTTCGGGAATACCGTGACCGCGTATCTTATCCGTACCAAAGCGCGCCATCACACCGATCATGAGACCACCAACGATCGGAACGAAGAGGGCCAACCAATGAAGGGTATTCTTCGCCGGAGAGACAAATTGCCAGCTTAGACGTTGGAAATAGAAAAGGTTGGTAGCTGCGTAGATTAGGTGTAGCAGAAAATATGCGAGTATCGCTCCGGAGGCACCGATCACGAGCGCAAGAACGCTTAGAAGCAGCATGCGCGGGTCGGCGTTAAAGTCGCGCAAATGAGAGTACAGCCCCGGATTTATGTGTCCGTTATTCTTGCCTTTGCTCATTGCTTAGCCGTCCCCTGCTTACTGGATGACGTCTTCATATTGAGTACCCGGCGTAACGCGCGAATCAGCTCTGGACCAGCCTGCTCCAGCTCCTGCATGTGATAGTCGGCGAGAGACGCAAGAATGCGCTCGCCCGCTGCTGTGACACGGAGCAGAATGCGGCGATGATCCGTTGGATCAGGGCAGCGGCGCAGAAGGCCCTGCTCTATGGTGCGGTCTACAAGTTCCACAGCGCTGTTGTGCTTGAGCATCATGCGTGCAGCAACGTTCGCAATGGTCGGATCAAGTTCCTGCGGCATGCCGCAGACGCACAGCAAAAGCTGATATTGCTGGGGGCGAATGCCTCGGCCTTCGGCGGCCACATGGCTGAATTGCAAAAACTTGCGCAACTGAAAGCGTAACTCAGCGAGCTTGCGATATTGATCAACGCCCACTGTCGATGCTGAAGCGGCGTTCTGAGTGGGGCGGCTCTTCTGACTGAGAGTTCCAAGTGAGACCGCTTTTGCGTTTTCAGATAGGCGAGTTAGCAGGTCCGGGGACGAGTCCATGGATATATCGTATCACGATATGATCGCGTTTACGATATATCCGGCTATGTGTTCGGCTCCGGCGCCGAACCTGCTCCTGGGTCGGCAAGAATGGCCAGCGCATCTGACTGATCGGAAGCTCTTACCTGAAGTTGCAATGGTCCCAGGCCCGGTTCGAGGATGCGGGCATTTTCACCGGAGAGGAATGTGTCGATTCCTGCGGATTCCAGGCGCAATTTCGCCATCTCAGCTTCGAGCGGTTCAGTAAAGTTGGCGACTGTCACGACTTCTTCCATGGATTTCCCTTCTGAGTTCCATTCATTTGTCAGGCAATTAGAAGTTAGATGCATAAACGGTAGAATGAGAAGTTCACTATTACAGCTTATTCCTTTAGGAGAGTGCTTCGTTGATTGCCCGCTACACACGCCCGCAAATTGGCCAAATCTGGTGTGATGAGAACAAGTACCGCATGTGGCTGGCGGTAGAGACTGCTGCCAGCGAGACCTTGGCCGAGGATGGGATTGTTCCGAAGGAGGCTGCCAAGGCGATTCGCGAACGCGGCGACTTCGATGTTGCGCGTATTCACGAGATTGAGGCGGAAGTGAAGCATGACGTCATCGCCTTTACGACGGCAGTGGCGGAGAAGGTCGGGCCGGAGTCGCGCTGGCTGCACTACGGGCTTACCTCAAATGACGTCGTAGATACAGCACAAGCTTTGCAGATCAAGACCGCATCGGCATTGATTCGCGAGGATCTGCTCGTGTTAATCGAGGTTCTTAAGAAACGTGCACTGGAGTTCAAGCACACGCCGACCATTGGACGTACACACGGCATTCACGCCGAGCCCACGACCTTTGGATTGAAGCTCCTGAACTGGTACGCGGAGATGCGCCGCAACTTGGAACGGTTTGACGCGGCTGCAGAGCAGATTCGCATCGGAAAGTTGTCCGGGGCGGTGGGAACGTTCGGCCACTTGAGCCCCAAACATGAAGAACGTATCTGCGAAAAGCTGGGGCTGAAGCCCGCTCCGGTAGCAACCCAGGTGATTCAGCGCGACCGGCATGCACACTACATTTCCACGCTGGCGATCATCACAGCGACGCTGGATAAGATCGCGGTCGAGATTCGACACCTGCAACGGACAGAGGTGCGCGAGGCAGAGGAATTCTTTTCTGAAAAGCAGAAGGGGTCTTCCGCGATGCCACACAAGCGCAATCCAATTACCACCGAACAGATTAGCGGACTGGCGCGCGTCGTTCGTGCTAACGCGCAGGCGGCCTATGAAAATGTCGCGCTCTGGCATGAGCGAGACATCTCTCACTCGTCGGTTGAGCGTGTGATCTTTCCCGATTCGACAATTCTGACCGACTACCTGCTTGCTAAGACCGCAAACCTTATTGAGAAACTGCTCGTTTACCCGAAACGCATGTTGAAGAACCTCGAGAGCACAGGCGGACTGATTTTCAGCGGACAACTATTGCTCGATCTGGCTGAAGCGGGCATGCTGCGCGAAGATGCGTATCGGCTCGTCCAGAGCCATGCGATGCGCGCGTGGAAGGAAGATCTGGTCTTTCGTGACCTCATCAAAGCCGATACAGAGATTACGGTGAAACTCCGCGCAGAAAAACTGGAGCATGCATTCGACCTGAATCGGCAGCTACGAAACGTGGATGCGATATTTGATCGCGTTTTCCGTGAGTAGTACCTTCAATGCCATGCCTTTCACGGCCTGAGCTTCGAACTCGGCCAGGGTAATTCGGCATTAGGAGGCGTCCATGGACGCATTCACGCCAACCACGATTGCCGCTTTGATCATCGCCTCAAGTTTTGCCGCGGGGTTGAACGTATATGCCACGCTGCTCACGCTGGGGCTGTTGGCCCGCGCTCACTGGGTCGAACTGCCGGCGGGGCTGGACATGTTAACGCATTGGTGGGTGATCGGCGTGAGCGGATTCATGTTCGCGATTGAATTTGTGGCCGACAAGATTCCCGCATTCGACATGATCTGGAACGGGCTGCATACGTTTATCCGCATTCCTGTCGCCGCATTGCTCGCCTATCACACGAGCGCCCAGCTCTCGCCTGAGATGCAGGTTCTTGCTGCCGTAGCAGGCGCCGGCATCGCTTTGGTTGCGCATGGCTCAAAGACAGCGATGAGGGCCGCTGTCACGCCCAGTCCCGAACCCATCTCAAATATTGCCCTGAGCACAAGTGAGGATGTAATGGCGGTAGGGGTAACGTGGCTGGCCACCAAGCACCCGCTGATTGCCGCAAGCATTGCATGCATCTTTCTTCTCGTTGCCGTGATTACTGTGCACTGGTTGGCAAAGTTCATTCGCAAGATGTGGAGCAAGCCCAGGCCGGCGAGTGCGCAGTGAAGTCGCAAAGATGATTTAATCGTTCCGTGCTGTCTGTAGCTTTCATGATTTGACTGGAGCAGAATGACGCGCGAGCCATTGAATCTGACTGTAGCCATGACAGGAGCCAGCGGGGCGGTTTTTGGCCAGCATCTGTTGCAGGCGCTGCATGTGGACCCGAGAGTTTCACATGTACACTTCATTGCGTCGGATGGCGCGCTACGGGTCCTGGCAGAGGAGTTACGATTCAGTGGGCGCAATAATCTGATCGAAAAATTGCTCGGGCACCCATCCGGAAAGATTCACCAGCATGCGGAATCTGATATCGGCGCAGCGATTGCAAGTGGAAGCTATCCATCGAACGGGATGATCGTAATGCCCTGCAGTATGGGAACGCTGGCCGCGATTGCCAATGGTCTCGCGCAAACTCTCATCGAAAGGTCCGCTGATGTCTGCCTGAAAGAGCGCCGTTCGTTAGTGCTTTGCGTTCGCGAGACACCCTTCAACAAGATCCATCTGCGCAATATGACATTGGCAGCAGATGCTGGAGCCACCATCTTTCCGATGATCCCTGCGTTCTATAACCATCCAACCGATTCGACCGAGATGGCAAAGCAGTTTGCAGCGCGTGTGCTGGCTCACGTAGGGTTGCCACAGTCAGGCGCATACATCTGGAAGGGCGACGTTTAGGCCTATTTAGTCAGCAGCTGCATTGTATCCATCCATGCGTCCTGCGGCTTTTCCCTCGGCAGAAGATTTGCGACCTGTTCCAGCAACCGCTGACGACCGAGTGGTTTTGACAGGAAGGCGTTGGCACCGGCATCCAAAACACGGCCGGCCTGAAGCCGCGCACCCCGTTCGGCGATCACGATGATTGGAGTTCGCACAAAGGGCGTCATCGCGCGCAAACGTTCCACCACAGAGAGCCCGTTGCCCGCGGGGAGGCTTAAATCGACAATAACCAGATCAGGTTTGCACTTGTGTGCCTGTGAAATGGCCTGGACGGCGTCAAACGCGAAATAGACTGCGTGAGACATCACTGAGAGTTCTTTGTGAATTGCCTCACAAACTCGGGGATCACTATCCACAACCAGAACACGCTTCATTCAGTCCTGCCTTCGGCGGCATTGCCGTCTCCGCTTTTATCGGTAGCAGATTGCGCAGGACTAGAGCTTATTTCGCGCTTTTATTCCGGTTTTTCTTTGAGGATTCTAAATTACAGCCGAAACGCTTTTTCGATGACAGCAGCGGTGAAAGGTGCAACGCGATACTTGCTGTGAGCGTTCAACTCCTCGCGATGCAGCCAATGTGCCGCTGCGGCATCCGTAGCGCAGCACAGCGTTCCGCACGTTATACGGCAGAGGAAATCCACGAGAACATAATGGAATCGCACCCCGCCTGATTCGTCGCGAACAATGCGATCGAAAACCTCAACGATCTGCAATGGTTCAATTTCGAGAGCTGTTTCTTCGAGGACTTCGCGTCGAATTCCCTGTTCCAACGTCTCACCCAATTCGAGCGCGCCTCCCGGAAGTGACCATTCGCCCTTGAGCGGCTCCTGTCCACGCTGAATGAGCAGCACCTGATTTTCGTGGATAATGATGGCTCCAACACCAACGATCGGAGCCTCTGGATATTCGCGCCGCATCAGGAAAAGATTAGAGCTTGATTGGCTTGCCGTACTCTTCTGCAAACACGGTACGAGCCATGTTGAAGCGTCCGCCGTAGAACTTGTCGCTGCCTTTCAGGCGACCGATCGCCAGCAAGGCAACCACATGATAGCTGAGGGGCAATTTTAGAACCTCGCTCACTCTTTCCTGCTCGAAACCCTCCATTGGCGCTGTATCGTAGCCGAGAACTTCGGCCATAAGCATCATGGTTGTGAAAGCGATCATCACGTGCCGGTTGAGCCACATCGGAAAATTCGGATGATTCGAAAGATAATTGGGAATGTTGATCTTCGCCATTTCCGAATAGTTTTCCGGCATACCACCTTCACGCCCGAGGCGCAGCATCTCCTCCAGGTCGCCGTTCCGCCAGCCGTCTGCGTCACCGCAGGCGACGATCACGGCAGATGCCTCCTCAACTTTGGCCTGATTAAAACTGGCCGCCCGCAGACGCCGCTTTTGTTCCTCGGACCGTACGACGAGGAAGCGCCACGGCTGCATGTTGTAACCACTCGGAGCCTGCAGCCCAGCTTCCAGTATCCTTTTAAGATCTTTTTCCGGCAGAGGGAAACCGTCAAAGCTGGGCGTGGCGCGTCGCTGCGCAATCGCCTGAGACAGCGTCTTCTCCATCACATTTGCCATCTGTAGTGAACCGCTTTCTTTCTAATGTCGCGTGGCAGCCAGCACCTGGACTACTGAATCTGATTCATCGGCAATTCAATCGCAAAAGGTCTCTGGTTTTCTGCATTGGCGTATACCCAGAGACCGTGGAATGCTTCCCGCAACTCAGGATGCTGCGTCAACAGCGCCTTCATGACAGCAACATTGCGGCTGCGTGTAGCGACGGGATCAGAAACATCGCTCGCCTTATAGTTCACGACAAGGTCGAGTCCGCCAAGCGATCCATCGGTGTGCACATTTGTAATCTCGAAAATCTGTCCATTGGACTCTATTTTCATCGGTTCCTGGTCAGGCAGTCCATCCGGACGCACCGCGCTCATTTCTTTTTGTAGTTTTTCGAGATTAGGACTCGAAATGAAGTCCACTGGACTGAGGAGGTAAGCCGCATTCTGATAATAGAAAAACGCATTCCACTGCTGTTTTTTGCTCGCGTAGGCACGCGCCTGCGTCCAATACCAGACACCGTCGTGTCCTCCAGACGTAAGCGGGCGGACGAAGACTCCAGCAAGCTTCCACTGCGCACTGCCGGTTGGATCATTCTGCAAAATCATTGCCATCTGTTGAGGCTGCTTTCCGCCGGTCGCATGTACAACCGTAAACGCGTAGTCGCCGGGAGGAAGCTGGGGAATGGAGATATTAATGAGCAGTTGCGATCCGGGAACGCTGCAGAAAAACTGGGTGTCCAGAGGTGATTTGAGGTCGGTGGCCTGCAGACTGTAAATGGATTCGATGGTTAGGACACTTCCCTGAATGAGTGGTGCAACAGATTGGATCGTACCGGCGATAGAATCAAATTGCGCTGCAACGCTCGCGATCGTGTTGGCTTTGACGGCAGACACATTTCCAGACTGAATTTCGGAAGCCAGAGACTGCACTGCCTGTATGTATGTTGTCCGCTGGGTTTCGGTCATCTGCGATTGAGTTGTGCAGGTGACAGCGCTGGCCATTCCGCCAGGTAATAAAATAAGAATGAGGGACAAGCGCCGAAGATTCATAAGATCGCAACGAACAATTTTCTTGATGAGCGAATCTAAACCACTGCTAGTCTAGTATATGGAAGTGTGTTCGCAGGAACTTCCAGCATACAAGCGATAAGGTTTCAGATGCGGTTCAGTGCACAAGTCAGCTTCGTTCTTTTTGCAGTTCTGGTGGCAACCTTTGCTGAAGGGCAAAATACGCCTCGGCATCGACATCAGCCGCCTGCGGATACGCCCGCAACCGCGTCTCAGCAGGCTGTAGCCCCTCCCCCTACACCCATAGCTGCTTCTTCCCTGTTAGAGCAGCCTGCTAAGCCCGCCCAGGTGGGCATGGATGCCGGAAAACTTTCGGTGAAAGCGGACAACTCAGAACTATCGGAGATCCTCCACAACATTTCCGCGCAGACGGGCATGTCCGTGGATGGCATTTCACGGGATCAGCGGATTTTCGGTAGCTATGGACCGGCTGCACCGCGCGAAGTTTTGAGCGCGCTTCTGGATGGACTCGGCTACAACGTAATGATGGTGGGATCGCTCGACAATGGCGCTCCCAGAGAGTTGATGCTCACTCCCAGGACGTCTGGCAGTAGCGCCCCCGGCAACGCTCAAGCACCAAGAGTTCGGACGGAAAACACGAACACCAGCAACGACGATGAGGATGAGTCAACGCCAGAGCAACAGGATGCCCCAATACCGCCTCGGCCTGAGGCCGCGTATCCGCCTGATGGAAACCAGTCGCCCGACCAACAACAGCCCGGCGCCCCTGGCCAGCAAGCTCCAGTAAGGACGCCGCAGCAGATGTTGCAGGAATTGCAGCAAATGCGCCAGCAGCAACAACAGTTTCAACAGCAGCAGGCGAACCCGCAATAGGAAAGGCCGCTTCAGCAAGCGGCCTTTTCACTTCTTTAGTCTGGTTCCCTAGTAGGCTCGGATTACGGGTGGGCGACTTCAGGCTTGGTCTGAGGGGCTTTAAGCGCATACGAGCGCGCGTGCATCTTCAGAGCTGCGAATGCCACGCGGCAAATTCCGTAAGCCGCCAACACTCCGAAAGCGAGCGCAGCAACCGCCGCGCAAATTAACATGACCAGATTGATTGCGTCCTGCATTCCTTATTTCTTTCCTGGCAACCGCTTCTTTGTTGCTGCGGTTCGCCCGATACACGCTCATAAAGTCGTGCGTATCCTCTAACTACGATGCTGATTGTCGCAGAAAACAGCCACACATTGACCTGGTTTTCTGTTGCCAACTAAGATACCTATAGGATTCTTGTCCCAATTTTGAACGGCCGATAGCGCATTTGCAAGGGCTGGAGGCTCTCCGCATCTGCAAGTTTTTCTAAATATTCATCCTTCATGTCGATTACTCACATTACCGTGCGCGGTGCGCGCCAGCACAATCTGCGCGACATCAGCGTTCAGATTCCCCGCAATACCCTGACGGTCGTCACTGGTCTTTCCGGTTCCGGTAAATCCTCGCTCGCTTTTGACACGATCTATGCCGAGGGCCAGCGCCGCTATGTAGAGACGTTATCGGCATACGCGCGACAATTCTTAGATCAAATCGAGCGTCCCGATGTGGATTCGATCGAAGGACTCAGTCCGGCCATCTCTATCGAGCAGAAAACGACGAGCCGCAGCCCCCGGTCCACCGTCGGTACGATCACTGAAATCTACGACTACATGCGACTGCTCTACGCTTCGGTCGGGGTTCCTCACTGTCCCAATTGCGGACAGCCTATTTCGCGGCAGACGCACGAACAAATTGTCGAGCGTATCCTGTCACTGGCTCCGGGAGACCGCGTAACGATCTACGCGCCCGTGGTTCGTGGCCGCAAAGGCGAATTCAAAGACTTGCTCGATGAGTTGGATCAGCAGGGCTTTCGCGCGCGCATCGATGGCGAGTTGCGTGATCTGACCGAATCGATCAGTCTGGAAAAGCGCAAAAACCATACCATCGAAGCTGTCATCGATCGCGTTGTTCTCAAACCTGGGGTTGAGACGCGCCTGCAGGAGGCTGTTGCCCGCGCTCTGCAGATGGCGAATGGGCTGGTGCTGATCGGTGTGTCGGGAGGAAGCGAACAGCTCTACTCATCCTCAATGGCGTGCCCGGATTGCGGGCTTGACGTGCCGAAGCTTGAGCCGCGCAGCTTCTCTTTCAACAGTACCTACGGCGCTTGTCCCGAATGCCACGGTCTGGGCAGCATTTACGATTTCGATCCGGCAAAGGTCATCACAGACTGGTCAAAGCCGTTACTCGACGGAGCGCTTGGACCCGGTTCAGCTTCGCAGTATCTTCTCAAGCTGATTCAGCTTGCGGCACAGCGGTACAAGATTGATTTGAAAAAGCCCTTTGAGCAGCTTCCACAGAAGCAGCAGGAACTTCTGCTTTATGGTCCCGGTAAGGGCGAGGCGCCTCGCACTGGATTTCACGGCATCCTTTCCTATTTACGCGATGCCGTGGAGGAATCAAAATCCGACGCGTATCGCGAATGGATGCTGAACTACATGTCGGCTTCGACATGCCCTGTTTGCAAGGGACGGCGTCTCAGACCGGAGTCACTGGCGGTTAAAGTTGGAGGGCTATCCATCGCGGATTTCACCGCCCTGGCGCTCAAGCGGGCGGTCGACGCAGCACGCAACCTGGAGTTTTCGCAACGTGAGGCACTGATTGCTGAACGGCTGCGCCGAGAGGTGGTTGAGCGGCTTGAGTTTTTGAACGCTGTCGGGCTCGGCTATCTCTCGCTCAATCGCAGCGCCGCAACGCTTTCCGGCGGCGAAGGACAGCGCATCCGGCTGGCGACGCAGATCGGGTCGCGCCTGCGCGGCGTGCTCTATGTGCTGGACGAGCCTTCGATCGGCCTGCATCAGCGCGACAATCAGCGTCTGATCAATGCTCTGGAATCACTACGAAATCTCGGCAATACGATTCTCGTTGTCGAGCATGACGAGGACACGATTCGTCATGCGGATTATGTGCTCGATCTTGGCCCCGGCGCCGGCAAGCTAGGCGGACACGTCGTTGCAGAAGGCACACCGCAGGACATCATGCTCGCTCCTGCTTCGTTGACAGGACGTTATCTCGCTGGTGAAGTCAAGATTCTGCATCGCTTTGAACCGCGCTCGGTCAATGGCAATTGGATCACTATAGAGGGCGCGCGCAGTCATAACCTGCGTGACGTGACAGCGAAGTTCCCCTTGGGCGTAATGACGGTGGTGACGGGGGTTTCCGGCTCGGGCAAGAGCACCCTGGTGAACGACATCCTCTATCGCGCTCTGGCAAAACAACTTTACGGATCACGCGAAGAGCCCGGTGAGCATGCCCGAATCAAGGGCTTTGAGAATATCGACAAAGTCATCCGGATCGACCAGTCTCCGATCGGGCGCACGCCGCGTTCAAACCCGGCAACGTACACCGGCGTCTTTTCTGGAATTCGTGATCTTTATGCGATGTTGCCGGAGTCGCGTGAGCGCGGATACAAGGCTGGCCGGTTCTCCTTTAATGTCGCAGGCGGACGTTGCGAGGCCTGTCAGGGTGAAGGTCAACGCCGCATCGAGATGAACTTCCTGCCCGACGTTTATGTGCAATGCGAAGTGTGTAACGGACGCCGTTACAATCAGGAAACGCTGGCCGTAAAATTCAACGGCCATTCCATCGCCGATGTGCTTGATCTTGCAATTGAGGATGCGCTGCCGGTGCTGGCCGACATTCCGCAGGTACGGCAGAAATTGCAGACGCTGGTCGATGTGGGGCTTGGCTACATACATCTTGGTCAGGCAGCCACGACTTTGAGCGGCGGCGAAGCGCAGCGGATAAAGCTGGCGCGGGAGTTGTCAAAACGGCAAACAGGGCGAACGCTTTACCTGCTCGACGAACCGACCACCGGCCTGCATTTTGACGATGTGCGCAAGCTGCTGGAGGTGCTGCATCGTCTCACCGATCTCGGCAATACCATTGTGATCATCGAGCACAATCTGGATGTGATTCGCAATGCGGACTGGATTATTGACCTTGGACCTGAAGGCGGCGAAGATGGTGGACAGATTGTTGCCGAGGGAACGCCCGAGCGGATCTCGCGGGTAAGCGGCTCGCATACAGGCGAGTTCCTGCGGCGATACTACGCAGAGCATCCGGTTGTACTCGAACTGAATTCGAATGGCAGCGGTGCTGCCAAACGGCGCAAAACAGCGAAGAAAGACACAATTCAATGACACTCGATCCTATTTCGCTGACGCCGATGCCACAGGAAACAGATGCTACTCCGTCCCAGATTGAGGCCCCTGAATATTTCTATCCGGTAGAGACACGGCCACCGGTGTCAGACCTGCCTTACCTCAGTCATGCAATTCTCTTCTTCGTGCTGACGATTCCGATGCTTTTCATCGGTGAGGCTCTGTGCTTGTTTCTGGTGAAGCAATCGCATTTGTTCGGCGATAAGAGCTACCAGGCCATTTTCAGTCTCATGGCCTCCGATGCGCGGATTGCGATTCCCGCGCAGGCGCTCACCTACCTGCTGACTCTGCTGGCCGCCGTCGCCATTTTTCCGGTTCTGTGGCGGAGGCCCTTCGTCCAAGGAATCCACTGGAATCTGGACGTGGCGCGCACACGCTTTCTCTGGCTGTTCGCGTTGGGCCTCGGGTTGGGATTCGGCATTACCTTGCTGGGCAATTACCTGCCCATGCCAAAAGACCCGCCGATTATGCAGGACATGATGGGCTCGCAACTTGGTGCCTGGATGATGCTGATATTTGGCATCACATGTGCTCCCTTGCTGGAAGAAATGGCGTTTCGCGGCTTTCTGCTGCCTGGGTTCATCCATGCATTTCGATGGCTGATCCAGCGCGAAATCCTGTCCTCGGACGCGCTCTCGTGGGTCACAATTCCCTTGTCGGTGGTGCTGACTACCATTCCGTTTGCATTGCTACATGCGACGCAAGTTTCTCATGCATGGGCTCCACTGTTGCTGATCGGGCTGGTAAGTGTGGCGTTATGTACGATTCGGCTGCGCCTCAATTCGGTTGCGGCCAGCACCGTAGTACACGCGGCCTATAACTTCACACTCTTCGCTGGCCTGCTGCTGCAAACCGAAGGCTTCAGACATCTGGAACGATTGAACAGCTAAAATCGCAGTAACGTTATGGCCACAACTTATCGCGATGCCCTGCTTCATCTCCTGTCCCGCATATCGTTCAAGCTGGGAGAATTCACGCTGTCTTCCGGCGCTACCAGCGATTACTACATCGATTGCCGCACCACCACTCTCCATGCAGAAGGCGGCCGGTTAACCGGGCTTGCAATTCTCGAATTGCTCCGCGAACAGAAGATTAGAGCCGCTGCGGTAGGCGGGCTTACGCTAGGCGCCGATCCCATCGTTTCGAATGTGGCAACGGCAAGTGCCTGGTATGCGCAGGAACACCACGGCGCTCCGCTGATTCACGGATTTCTCGTCCGCAAAGCAGAAAAAACGCACGGAACAGGACGGCGGATTGAAGGCTTCCTTGAAAAGGGGGCGCCTGTATTGATTGTCGACGACGTTTGCACCACCGGAGCGTCTACTATCGCGGCAATCGAGGCAGCGCGCGAGTCAGGCATGAAGGTGGTCGCCGTTGCCTGCCTCGTGGAGCGTGAAGAAGCGAAAGGTCGCGCGGCGGTCGAGGCTGCAGCGCAAGGTGCTCCCTTCTTCGCTCTTTACACCGCCAACGATGTGCGCGCGGCGCATGTGCGCCAGCTAGCTCTCTAAAAAGCAAAAACCGCGGACGCTCGTCCGCGGTTTTTCCATCTGCACATAACCCTCTACTGCGGAGTGTTAACCTGTCCTTCCTGCGGAAGCTTGACAGTTCCGGATGCCTGAGCAGTCGTCTGTGCACCGCTCTGGCCACTCATATTCGTAAGCATTTGGATTTCGACGCGGCGATTCTTCGCGCGGCCAGCCGCAGAAGTGTTCGAAGCTACTGCCTGATCTTTGCCGATTCCGATTAGATAGAAACGATGCGGCGGTACGTTGTACTTTGAGGCCAGATACTGAACGACAGCCTCTGCGCGGCGCTGGCTGAGGGCATAGTTATAGTCAGCTGCACCGGTGGAATCTGTTCCGCCGGTAATCGCGAGAATGTAGCTCTTTTGAGAGTTCAGCTGAGCGGCAAAATCGTCCAGCTTCTGTTTTTCGGCGCGGGTAAGATCGGCCTTATCAAAGCCGAAATTAACCTGCGCATCGGCGATCTGTTTGTAGTTGTCCAGATTGCCAACTACGCTGGCGAGAGAATCTGCGCGATTGACTGCTTCCTGTGCTGACTGGTTTGCCTGAGAGGCTGCGGTTCCCGCATTCTGTGCAGCCTGATTTGCCTGGTTCGCGCTGTTCTGCGCCTGTGTGATCCCTGCTTGCGCGCGCTGATCGACATCGTGCAAATTACGATTGTTGGTTGCAGTCGCGTCGTCCAGTTCATTGGTCTTCTCAATAACAGGCGTCGTTTGGCTGCGTACGTAATTCTTAGTCGAGCAGCCGGTTGCCAAGAGCAGCGACAGCGCACCAAGCGCCGAAACTGTTTGCAAAGATGTTCTGACAGTACGAGTCATTATCGTTCACTCCATTTCTGTTAGCGTCCCAAGGCCGCATAGGCACATTCCTACGACTCAGGAAGGCACGCCATTCCCCTCTTACGATGAAGGTAGAGTGCAAACCCGTTGCCAAACTGTTTGTAGGTCACCAAATGCATTGAATTGAGCCATTTATCTGGCTTTCACATTGACAGCAAAGCTGCCTTCAATGAAAGGAAAAGTGAGTAGCTTTTACGCTGTTGAGGAAAATCAGGTCGCCTCAGCGACGGCAGCCATAGGCGAAGAATCGGTAAACTAGAACCAGACACTAGAAAATGGATTTACAGGAGAAAATTCGGACGCTACCTACCAGGCCTGGCGTCTACCTGTACAAGAATGCCGACGATGAAGTGATCTACGTCGGCAAGGCCAAGAACCTCCGCTCGCGCGTGCGCTCGTACCTGATGGAGGCCTCGCAGGCCAACGCCAAAACCGGGACGCTGATGCGCGAAGCTGTCGATCTGGATTACATCCTGGTCGATAACGAGCACGAGGCGCTGGCGCTTGAGAACAACCTGATCAAGCAGCGCAAGCCGCGCTTCAACATCCTGCTGCGCGATGACAAGACGTATCCATACGTCAAACTCACGCTCGGAGACCGCTATCCCAAAGTCTTTGTCACGCGGCGTCTGCGCAAGGACGGCAGCGTCTATTACGGACCTTACTTTCCGGGGAACCTGGCGCATCGCATCGTCGACCTGATCCATCGCAGCTTCCTGATTCCGAGTTGCAAGGTAGATCTCTCGCGCTATCATCCGCGTCCTTGTCTGCAGTACTACATCAAGCGCTGTTTGGGCCCTTGCGTCGAAGGGTTGACGACTCCAGAGGCGTATCGCGAGGCGGTGCGCGATACCCAGATGTTTCTCGAGAGCCGCAGCGCGGAGCTTGGGAAGTCGCTCGAAGAGCGCATGCAGGTAGCAGCTGCGAGTGAGCAGTTTGAACTGGCTGCGCGCTATCGCGATCTGCTGCGCACGGTTTCCGATCTGCAGGAGAAGCAGCGTATCGCGTCAACCGAGAACGATGATGCTGATGTATTCGGTTACCACTTTGAGAGTGGCATGCTCGCAGTCAATCTCTTTCACATGCGCGCCGGAAAGATCGTGGACCGGCGAGAATTCTTCTGGGAGGAATTGCCGGAGTTGATGGAGGCGGAAGATGACGCGCCATCACATGTGCCTGCTGCGTTCGAAACGGGCGCATTCTTCTCGGCTCTACTGAAGCAGCTTTACATCGATCAGCAGTATGTTCCGCGAAGCATTTATGTGCCTGTCGATTTCGCGGACCGCGACGCGCTGACTGATCTTCTAAGCCAGCAGACTGATCGCAGGATCGAACTTGCCGTTCCGCAGCGCGGGGAGAAGCGGTCACTCGTCGATCTTGCCGGACAGAATGCGAAGCAGAGCTTCGACCAGCGTTTCCGTGTGATG
The DNA here is from genome assembly GCF_014274465.1 of Alloacidobacterium dinghuense. Taxonomy (NCBI): domain Bacteria; kingdom Pseudomonadati; phylum Acidobacteriota; class Terriglobia; order Terriglobales; family Acidobacteriaceae; genus Alloacidobacterium; species Alloacidobacterium dinghuense. The sequence continues at coordinate 2,350,543 of NZ_CP060394.1, forward strand.
CAGCCAAGCCAAAAGGCAATTCAGGAAACGTTGCAGGACATTATGGTGCTGCCTGAGTTGCCGAAGCGCATCGAGTGCTTCGATATCTCGCACATTCAGGGTGCGGAGACCGTTGCTTCGCTCGTCGTCTGGGAAAACGGCACGATGAAAAAGTCGGACTATCGCAAGTTCCAGATCAAGACGGTAGAAGGCGTTGATGATTTCGCGTCCATGCGCGAGGTGGTCACCCGGCGATACAAGCGCATCTCTGAAGAGAATAAGGCGATGCCCAGCCTGATCCTGATCGATGGCGGCCTGGGGCAACTGCATGCTGCTGCCGCCGCTCTTGAAGATCTGGGCTTCACCAGCCAGCCGCTGGCTTCGATTGCGAAGCGCGAGGAGATCATCTATCTCTACGGGCAGGAAGACGATCCGATTGTGCTCGATCGGCGCTCGCCGGTGCTGCACCTGGTGCAGCGGATTCGCGATGAGTCGCACCGTTTTGCCGTCAGCTATCACCGGAAGCGGCGGGAAATGCGCGATCGCGACTCCGAATTACTGCAAATTCCTGGCGTTGGAGCGCGAACAAGGACGCGTTTGCTGGAACATTTTGGCAGTTTACGCAGCGTTCAGAGCGCAGATCTTCAGTCGTTGACGGCGGTTGTTTCACGCAAAACGGCGGAGCAGATTTACACGCACTTTCACCCTGCGGACTTTCCGATTCTGAACCAGCCAGCCTGAATCCCCCTCCCCCTCTCCGATCGGATTAGGCTCATTTGTTTTCAATGATTTAGCGGGGGATCATCCCCTTCTATGCCGATGATTCTAATGGGGTTAGGGCGGTTCTAGTGTTTTCAATAACTTAGCGGGGGTCCTCTTTGTCATGCAAAATAGAAAAGCCCGCAATCGCGGGCTTTTTCTTCCTATTTCAAGAATAGCAGTTTTCGCGAAATAACACGCCAAATTTGACGGTTTGTATGTGGCTTGTTTTCTTTGGCTTGAGAATTATTTTGCAGTTTGGGGGCTTGACAGCACTGTTTGTCAAATGAGCGGCGTATTGAAATCGGCAATGAACTGCACACCAGGAACATGCAGCTTTACCAGTTGTTTGTCACCGGTCAGGAAGAGATCGACCTTGGCAGAGGCCGCGCACGCCAAGTGAATGGAATCCGCTACTCGCAACTTGTTCTTCGATCGCAGGCGGCTGAATGGAAGCACGGCGCCTTGGTCGAAAGCGAGAAAATGAAAACCCATGTCACGAATCGTATTCTGAATTACGGTCTCTTTCTTAGGATCGGTAGACAGAGCGGCTCCAGCGATGATTTCAGCAAGCGCCAGATAGCTGCAGCAGAGATCATCGCCTCGCTCATAACAATGCTCCAGGATGTGCCGCACACGCGAAACATGCGCGGCATTTCCCTCAAGCAGGTAAATGAAAAGCATAGTATCCCAGCAAATGCGCCTCACGCGGCATCCTCATCCTCTGAGCGCACCCACTGGATAAAGCCCTCGGCTCCGCCCTTGCCTGCTAATTCTTTCTTCAGCAGACCACGCAGCCCTTCCGTCAGTCTCCTGGCACGGTCGCTCGGGCTTTCATTCTGAGGGGCGTTGCCGCCAGCATTGCCTGCTCCTACGATTCGGTAGTGGACGATCACCCTCGTTCCGGTTTGCGATTTTGGCCCCTCGATGCGTGTTATCTCAAGATTGTTCTCATGCTGAAAGCTCTTCGTCTTGATGGAATTGCACACCAACGGGGTGTAATTGAGCGGAAAGTTGAGAGCTTGAAGGTCTTTGAGCAGGTCCTTGACTGCGATCGAGAATTCGGCGGATCCGGCTTTTTTTGCGGGGCCCACATATTTCAGCAAGGCCATCGCGCGGACCTGGTCTGCGAGCGGTAAATCCATGTCTCCTCCTTAAGAGAGACGGATAGATAAGTATTTATATGTCTGTTTAGTCTGTCTGTCAATATCAGTCTATCTACCGTCAAAAATCCCTACGTTTTCGTGGGCTTGTCCTGCATCGTTGAGATTCTTCCGCCTTTGCTCAGGGTCAGGATGACAACATGGAGATTTGTAGCGGAAGGCCAGGGAATATTTGAACTTCACATTTGGGTTCCGTAGTAAAAAGGCAGACACGATGACAACTGCCGCTTCCGGTGTTTCGCATCAGACTCTGCGCCGCGAGGAGCGGCTGCGCTCCATTCTCTGGGTTGCGTTTCTCTTTGCTGCTCTCAAACTGCTGATCCAGATCATTGGCAATGTGCTGGCGCAGCGGGCGGGGTATGGGATTTTTCGCGATGAGATGTATTACCTCGTCTGCGGGCGGCATCCGGCGTTCGGCTATGTTGACCAGCCGCCGCTGGTCGCGCTGCAGGCACGCTTGAGCGAATTGCTGTTTGGCTACCAGACGATGTGGTCGCTGCGGCTGATTTCCGCAGTTGCAGGTGCGGCGAAAGTCTTTCTTACCGGCGTTCTGGTCTGGGCAATTGGCGGCGGACGCAGGGCTGCAGCCCTGGCGATGCTTGCGGTGATAGCCGGCGGCGTGTATCTCGGCATCGACAGCTATTTATCGATGAACTCGTTCGATCCTGTCTTGTGGATGCTCTGCGTGTTGGCGCTCATCCGGATTGGGCAATCGGAGTCATCCGCGGAGATTCGGAACTGGTGGATTGTTCTCGGCGTCAGCGCCGGGCTGGCTTTTGAAAACAAGGATTCCGTCGTTTTCTTTCTGGTTGCGATGCTGGTGGCATTGCTCCTCACGCCGCAGCGCCGCATCTTGGCGAACCGTTGGTTTGCGGTGTCGGTGCTGCTGATTGTTGTTGTCGCACTGCCGAATTTTCTCTGGCAGGTGCACTACCACTTCCCTACTTTGGAGTGGCTGCAAAGAGTGCAGGCTACGGGGAAAGATGTGAAACTGCCGCCGCTGCCGTTTCTGTGGGGGCAGATCAACATGCTGACGCCGCACAGCGTTCTGTTGTGGGGCACGGGCGTGCTCTGGCTGCTGTTTACAAAGGCGGAGCGGAACCTTCGCTTTCTTGGCATCTTCTATATGCTTTTTCTCGCCCTGATGATGGCCCTGCACGCGAAGGACTACTATCTTGCTCCGGCGTATCCAGTGTTTTTTGCGGCGGGCGCGGTGGCGTGGTTCCGGTGGGCGCGGCATATCGTATGGCGCAATGCGCTGATCAGCGTTTACGCGGTCATTGTGGTGATCGGCCTGGTTCTCTTTTTTCCCTTCTCTGTCCCAGTGCTTCCGCCCCAGCAGTGGATCGCTTATGCGGAGAAGCTGCACTATGTATCGCACGATTCGGAGGTCGAGAAAGACAAGCCGCTGCTGCCGCAGTTCTATGCCGACCGCTTTGGATGGCAGGAATTGGCGGAGAAGGTCGGGCGCATCTACAACGCGCTTCCGCCGCAGGAGCGGGCTGTGACGGGCATCTTTGGGCAGAACTATGGCGAGGCCGGCGCGATTGATGTATTGGGGCGCCAGTATGGATTGCCCGAGGCGATCAGCTCGCACCAGACCTATTGGATGTGGGGGCCGCGCGGCTATACGGGCCAGGAGATGATCGTGATTTCCGATGCGTCGATGCCGCAGATGCTGGAGCGCTACGCTTCATGCGAGGTTGCGGATCGAATGGACAATCCGTATTCCATGCCGTACGAGCGCAGGCCGATTTATTTATGCCGTGGCAGAAAGAAGCCGTATGAGGCAGACTGGAAAGAACTCAAGCTCTATCACTAGGAGGCGTGCGAGTTTGGCACACCTCAGGGGCTAAAGCCCTGGCGCATCTATGACTTTTTCGGCGAGGGCTAAAGCCCTCGCCTACCGAACGCTATCTCACCTTTGTAGGAGTTCTGTTCGTTGCCAGCAACGCAGCAAGCCACACAAACTCACGATCTACCGCGCGTTCTGGGCGCGTCGCATGCGACGGCCATCGTTGTAGGCACGATCATCGGCAGCGGCATTTTTCTTGTTCCGCATGAGATGATGGGCGCGGTTGGGAATTCCGGCCTGGTGTATCTGGCGTGGATTGTAGGCGGCCTGCTCTCGCTCTTTGGCGCGATGACCTACGCGGAGCTGGGCGCGATGATGCCGTATGCGGGCGGCGAGTATGTCTACATTCGCAATGCCTACGGCGACATGCCGGCGTTTCTCTACATGTGGACGTGGTTTGCCGTGGCCAAGCCTGCTTCGATCGCCAGCGTGACCAGCGGGCTGGCGCGTACGCTGGCGATCTTTGGCGTCTTCGCATGGCTGGAGCAGCCGGTCTTTCATGGCTCGACGATCCTCTACTGGTCGCAGCTTTTTGCCATTGCTGCGACTTGGCTGATTACAGGGCTCAACTATCTCGGTATGAAAAAGGCAGGAGATTTTCAGCTCATCTTCACGTGGCTGAAGGGCGTGCTCATTGTTGTGATCGCTGTTTTCTGTTTCACCTCGCATACCGGGTCGCTGGCGAACTTCAGGACATCGTTTACGGGAGCGCAGGGCGGATTTGGCGGCTTTATGGTGGCGATGATTGCCGTGCTCTGGGCCTACGATGGCTGGAACGATCTGACGATGGTGGCAGGCGAGGTGAAGCGTCCGGAGCGCAGTTTGCCGCTGGCGCTGATTGCCGGGCTGTTCATTGTCGGCGCACTCTACATGGCGACGAATGCGGCGATCCAATACATTCTGCCGGCGGCGCAGATTGCCTCGTCACCGCGTCCCGCCGTGGCGGCGATGGCGGTCGTGTCGGGGCATGCGGGAGCGATTCTGGTTTCGGCCGCGATGGGGCTGAGCATATTTGTCACTTTGAACGGCACAATTATGTCGGGGGCGCGGGTTCCTTTTGCCGCCGCACGCGACCGGCTTTTCTTTCATGGCATCGCGCATATTCATCCGCGATTTCAGAGCCCATCGACTTCGCTGGTTGTGCAGGCTCTGCTCAGTACGCTGCTGCTGCTGGTCGTGGGGCGCTTCCAGCAGCTTTTTGAGCTGGCCATTTTTGCCGAATGGCTTTTCTACATGATTACGGCGACGACAATCTTTGTGTATCGGAAGCGATTGCCGGATGCGCCGAGGCCTTACCGGGTGTGGGGATATCCAGTGCTTCCGGCGCTGTTCGTTGTCGCTTCAGCGGTACTGCTCTATTTCTCCTACGCCGAGAACCTGAAGAACTCGCTGGTGGGAACGGCGATTATTCTGGCTGGCATTCCTCTGTTTCTGGGAATCCGGCGCAGATATGCGGCCGAGGCGCGCTAACTTCTTCTGCGCGCCACTTCCTCGTACACCTTGACGTAGGCTTCGCCTGGCTTGATCCAGGAGTAATCCTGCAACATGCCATTGCGCATCAGGGTTTGCCATGCGTCCTTGTCGGCGAAGACGGCGAGAGCACGCTGCACGGCTCGCAGATAATCGTCGGCATAGTAGCCATGGAATTTGAACCCTGTGCCGGTCTTCGCTTCAGGGTTCCATTCCTCTATGGTGTCGTCGAGGCCGCCGGTGGCGCGGACGACGGGTACGCTTCCGTATTTGAGGCTGTAGATCTGGTTGAGGCCGCAGGGCTCATAACGCGACGGCATAAGGTAGATGTCGGACCCGGCGTGAATTTTGTGAGCCAGCGTTTCGTCGTAGGTGATGCGCACGGAGAGCTTATCCGGGAAGCGCTCATGGAGCGAGCGGAAGAGGTTTTCGTAATATGGCTCGCCCGTGCCCAGGATAATGAGGAAGATATTTTCAAAGCTCAGCTGCTCGATGATCTGTGCGGTTAGGTCGAAGCCCTTCTGAGTCGCGAGGCGCGAGACGATGCCAAGCACTGCCGCGTCGTCTCTCACATTGGATGCACCGAAGGCGTGAAGCAGGTCGCGCCTGCACTGGGCTTTGCCGCTGAGGTCTTTGGGCGAATAGTGGGCGGCGATTTTGCCATCGTTCTCAGGGTTCCACTTGTTGTAGTCAACCCCGTTCAGGATGCCGTGCAGATCGGCGGCACGCTTGGCGAATGCGCCGTCGAGGCCGTTGCCGAATTCCGGCGTCTGAATCTCTTCCGCATATTTGTGGCTGACGGTAGTGATTGAGTCGGAGTAAACGATGCCGCCCTTCAGGAAGTTGAAGGTGTTGTATTGCTCCACGCGGTCCATGGTGAAGATATCCCACGGCAGGAGCAGGTGTTCGGTGGTCTGCGGCGGGAACCAACCCTGATATCCGGCATTGTGAACGGTGAGCAAGGTGCCGGAGTTGCGCAGTGCGGGGTCGAAATAGTAGACCGTGCGCAGGTAGACGGAGAGCATCGAAGCCTGCCAGTCGTGCATGTGGAAGATATCGGGTACGCCCAGATCCTTGCTGGCTTCGAGCACGGCGCGGCAGAAGAGTCCAAAGCGCTCCCAGTTGTCGAGGTATTCGCCGGCTTGCGTGCCGTAAGGGGTTTCGCGGTCGAAGAGCTCGGGGTTGTCGATGAAGTAGAACTGGACACCGTCGTGCTTTCCGCCATCGATTACTGTGACGAAGCGGTTGTAATACTGGAATGGAATGGTAATGCTGGAGATGACGACCTTCTTCTCAGGAAAATGACTCGACACCTGGCGGTAATACGGGATATAGACCGTGACCTGATGGCCGCGCCGGGCGATTTCTTTCGGAAGGGATTCGATGGCATCGGCGAGTCCGCCGGTTTTTACAAAGGGCGCGCATTCTGGCGCGACAAAGGCGATGTGCATGTAGCGACCACTCCATTGACTTATTCGTGTGATGATGAAGATCGTTGAGCTTTCATTGCTGCCCAGAACAGTGTAAGCCTACTCAAGTTAAGAACTTATATAAGATGCCGCAGAAAGCAAAATTAGGGCAAAACTTTCTTGCCAACCGTAATGCCCGCACGCGCATCGTGGAGGCGCTGGGCGATATTTCCGAGAAGACCGTGGTCGAGATCGGGCCGGGCAAGGCCGCGATTACCGAGCTTCTAGCGCAGAAGGCGCAGAGGCTGATTGCCGTCGAGCTGGATCGAGAATTGGCGGCCGGTTTAAGGCATCGGTTTGCGGAGAGCAATGTCGAAGTGGTCGAGCAGGACATTCTGACTGTCGACCTGGCTTCATTTCGCGATGGCGAGGAAAAGCTGTTCGTGGTGGGGAATCTTCCCTACTACATTACCTCGGATATTCTGCTGCACATGTTCCGCTATCACGACGCGATTTTGCGAGCGGTGGTGATGATGCAACGCGAGGTTGCCGATCGCGTGGCAGCGGCCCCAGGATCGCGTGATTATGGGGTGCTCTCGGCGACTACGCAACTCTATGCGCACGTGGAAAAGCTGATGACGCTGCCACCGGGCGCGTTCTCGCCGCCTCCTCAGGTGCATTCGAGCGTGCTGAGGCTTACGTTTGCTCCGCGCTTTGCTGAACTGGCGGTGGATGCAGAGGGATTTATTGCTTTCTTGCGACAGTGCTTTGCCCAGAAGCGCAAGACCCTGCTGAATAACCTGCGCGTGGCTGGATTCGAGTCTGCAAACATTGCTCAGGCGGCACAGGTTGCAGCTATCTCACTGCAGGCACGCGCTGAAGCGCTTTCGCTGGAAGAGATGGCCAGGCTGTACCGGGCATTGCACGGAGCTTGACTTCGAGTCACGCATAGAAAAGGCTGCCACTTGTTACGTGGCAGCCTGATTTTGATCTATTTCAATGCGCGTGAGAAGCGCCGCTCGACGCAGCACCGGAGGACGCGGGAGCGGACATGTGAGCTCCCGAAGAAAATGAAGAAGATGAAGATGGAGCCGAGTAGTGTGACGAGCCGCCTCCTCCTGCGCTCGGAGCCGTGTGGTACGAGGGCGGCGCAGCTACACTTCGAGGAGATGCGGGCATAGCAGTGCTTCGAGGGGCTATCGGCATCGCGGTGTTGCGCGGAGCGCCACCAGATGGGATGGCTCCGGAGCTCGGATACATGCCTCGGACACCTTCGCCGGGCAGCGTGCCTGAACCTCCGCGAACAGGAGCAACATAGCCCGATGCCACGCTGAAGCTTTGACCTAATGGCCCAGGCGCTTTCGGCTGGACTGAGGCCTCCATCGGACTAAGCGTCTTGCCTTCAAAACGAATCGGGGGCGCGATCGGCTTGCCGCCTTCCGTGATGCGCGGATGAACCTCAACCGGACTGTGGCCGACGGCTACGAGTGCTTGTTGCGGCGGCATATGAACCGGCCCACGAACGGGGGTAATGGGACGTTTGGGAAGGAGATAATTTGGCGGGCAATTCCACACCGTCGCTACCGGGTACCAGCCGTTTCCGAATGCTCCATAGCCGCAATTCCCGGGGAACCACATCCAGCCGGCACTGTTGAAGAAGTTCCAGGCTCCGCAGTGATAGGGCAGCCAGCCCCACGGATAGGACGAAATCCAGGTATAGCCATAGGAGGGGTAGTATCCCCAATAGCCTGAGCCGAACGGGTCAAAACCTCCGCCGAGGCCAGCCGGCATCCATCCCATGCCGTATCCGGGCATGTCGTACCAGTTGCCGTAGTAATCGAGATCGCTCCAGGCAGGCTCATCCGGGTTGCCACCCATGGCGCGGGCCATCGTTGCCCGAGCGCCCATTTGGGCTAACTGCTGGTCGCGATCCGAGTTCCACTGATCCCATGAGTCCGCGGTGATGTTCTGGGCCACATCGTAGCTGGAGGTATCCTTCCGGTCGAGTGTGGCCGTCTGGCTGGTTTGCACATCCAGACCGCCATCATTTCCGGTATCGATGTGAACCGATCCGTGCATCACGGCCACCTGGGCGGGATTTTGATCCATCGCCACCCGGAAGATGCTGCTCTTGGTGGCTGAGACCGTATAGGGGCCGACCCGGACCGAATATGTGCCACCGCGATTGTTGAACTCGTAGTAGGTGAGACCACCGGTAGCCTCAACCTGCGTGATGGTACTGCCTTCACTGGTTCGCTCGAGTTTATTGAAGTTGACGGCGCTGTTGGGGGTGATCCGGGCTACGCTACCGTCCTCGAACTGCACCTCGGCGCGTCCATCGTCGCCGGTTTTCAGGTGCATCTGCTCGGTGACAGGCATATTCGCGTGTGCCTGATCGAAGACGACTCCATTGTCATCGAGAATCTGTACCGTGCCTTCCACATGGCTGATGCGAACAGACCGCACATTGTTCGTTTCCTGCGCATAAGCGACGGAAGCTAATGCTGCGGTGAGGAGCAACTGAGAAACAAGGTGACTTGAAAACCATCCTCTGCGATGAGAATTCTCCGGGTGCCGCATGCGACACCTCCTTCCGGGCCCTTCATTTCCCCGCCTTATTAAAACACTCCGGCGACGGTAAGGTCTCTACAATTCTTTACCTTGCCGTAACTCAACTTCGACGTGGCTGAAAATCAGAAAGTTCCAGGAATTCTTCAGCTGGGCTTGACGTCGCCGGCAAGTAATTGACGAGCACGGAGGCGGGCGCGCTGCATCACGCTCTCGTCGGCGGCAATGGCTTCCAACTGCGGGGAGATGTTCTGAATCTGCTGCGCGCGCCCTGCCTTCATGGCGTCCTGTAGCTCGGCCAGTTCGGCATCGAGGCCAAGCCGATTATGCTCGTGCTCGACGGCGAGGCGGCGACCTTCCTCCAGAGTGAAGGCGACAGCAATCAGGTCGTCGACCACTTTCATCAATTGCTGGTCGTGAGACCAGTTAAAGGTACAGGAGCCTTGACCGTCGGGGCCGTTGTATTGCAGAACCTTTTTGCCCGTGAAGGCCACTTTCGATTTGGTGCTCTCGCAAGCTACATCAAAATGGTTGTGCGAGCGGGCGGTTTTGAAGAGAGAGTTGCGCAGAGGCTCTTCGATTTTGATGTCAGTATTCACACCCTGGGGCGCAATGCCCTCGGCATCGGGTGAAGCTTCGCTCCCTGGCTCCGATTTGAAGTGGCCGGTGCCGTCTTCGTTGATGTCGAGCACGTAGCTGCCCGGCTGCAGCTTGGGATTCTCAAAGACGAAACGAATGTGCGCAGTCGTGGCCTGCTGCTGCGCCACGGCCACTAACGATCCTGCAAAACATAAAAAAACCAACCCCGACAGAACTCTCGTCATCGCCTAGCGACCAGCCCTTTGCAGATTGAGTGTTTGCGCCGTGTGCACATGGCATATAGCGATTGCCAGCGCGTCGGCTGCGTCGGCCGGTTCGGGTGTTTCGTCCAACTGCAACAGACGGGTGACCATGAACTGCACCTGTTCCTTTTGCGCCAAGCCGTAACCAACAACGGTTGATTTGATCGTCAGAGGGGCGTATTCGGCTACAGAAAGATTTGCATTGGCCGCGGCCAACAGGGCTACTCCGCGCACCTGGCCAAGTTTGAGCGCGGATTTCGCGTTGACGGAGTAAAAAACTTCTTCGATGGCGACAGCGTCTGGCTGATGAGCGGCGAGCAGTGCGCTCAACTCCGCATAGAGCAGCGATAAGCGATAAGGCAGCGGCTCTTTCTTAGGAAGGCGGATGCCGCCGCACCCGAGAGAGACGAGACGGGGCTCGCGTTGGGCATCGTTCCACTCGACGATGCCGTAGCCGGTGCACTCGGTTCCGCAGTCAATGCCGAAAACTCGCATCGAGGATGAGTTTAGCTGATGAAGGCGGGGGAAAACAGTATTGGACGAGGTGCCCGCCGCCATTCAGGCAACGGCCTGTGGCTCCTCAATTCCCAATTCCTTCAGGAAGTATAGCCGGTTGCGCATGACGAACTCATTACGGGCGATAAGCATGCCATCGACGAAGCGGCTGCATTTTTCTCGGAGTGCATATTGAGAATGATTCGGCCTCCGATCTTCGATAAAGGCATAGGCCAGGTCTTCGACAACCTGGAACAGCACCTCGTTGCTCGCTTTGGTGATCTGCCGCAATTCGCTCTTATACGCCTGAATGTCCGGCACCGATGGAAATAGGCGCTCGATCACCGCAAACTCCGACCAGAGGTTCTTCAGTTGCGGTGACAGAGCCTGCAAGCCGTGAATCCAGCCCGTGATGTTCAGCAATTCGCTCACGGCCGCATAGAAGTCGTGCAAACGCGGGTCAAGGAAGTCGTAATCAGGGTTGCAGACGTCTCCCCGTAAGCGTCCCTGCTGGGCCAGCTGCTCTTTGATGGGCGTCCCGTCGTAGGGGATCATGCGGCAGAACTCCGCGGCCATGTAGCCGTCACCGACAATGCGCCGCAGAAAAGCCACATTCTCCAGGATGGATTGGAAGGTGCTGGAGGGATCGAGCAGCATAAAACCGAAGTCAAACAGGATGTTGAGTTCTTTCAGGCAGTCGACCGCGCGGATGTTTTGCTGCACGGTAATTGATTTGTTCAACGTAACCAGGCCTTCTTCGCTCCCTGATTCAAGGCCCATATAGACCAGATACATGCCCGCATCGCGCATCTCCGCGAAGAGGTCGGGATCGACCGCGTCGGCGCGCGCATTGATCTTCCAGAGAATATGGCTGGGCAGATCCTGACGATAGAGTTCGGCTAAGAATTCGCGCGTCCAGCGATGCCATGCCGGACCAAAGACCGGAAAATCATCGTCCTGAAAGAGAAAGAGGCTGATGCCACGCTCTTCGTGCAACATCCGCATCTCGCGCGCGATCTCAGCGGGCTTTCGCGTCCGCACTACCTTACCCGGCGCGCTGCGATAGAACATATGAATCGAACAGAAGGAGCAGGTGCGAGCGCAGCCGCGGCTGGCCAGCATCTGCATAACAGGCCTCCCCAAGATGACGCGGGGCTGAATCGCCCGGTCGGGATAGGGAATCTCGTCCAGATCGTGAATGAGTGGACGAAGCTGCGTCGCTACCGCGCGTTCGTCCTGGCGATAAGCAATTCCCTGAATCGAGCGCCACTCCCGACCGACAGTGAGGCAATCGACGAGTTCGAGCAGAGTCAGTTCCCCTTCAAAGCGCACAACGCTATCCAGTTGCGGAGCGAGTTCGAGGGCGTGCTCATAACTGAGGCTGGGGAAATGCCCGCCCATGGTGAAGTGTGCATTCACGCCGTCTGCGCGGAGACGACACATCAGACGCTCAAAGCGGACAATGTAGAACTGAAAAATGAGAGAGAATCCGACAAGCACAGGCTGCGCGCTCAGAACGGCTGCCTCGATTTCCTCGTAGGGATCCTCGAAATCGAGTATGTCTACGCGATAGCCCCGTGCCCGAAGAGTAGAGGCGAGGTATCCGAGGCCGAGATTTCCCTGCCGCTTGAAGCCGATCAGCACCACCGCGCGTGAAGCGTCACGAGGCCGCGCAAGCGTGGTCCCGAAGTCAGAACACACGTTTAGAAGGTCGGGCATGAGTAGCCAGTCCGGTTCAGCGTGATTGAGGGCCGGTTTTGGCCGCAATGTTTCCGATCTGAGTAATCGCCGCGCCGCGGAGAACGTGTATCTCGCCAAGAGTCTTATTAATGACCGCAGCGGCTTCGCGTTGCTGCGCTTCCGTCAGCGAAGCAATCAGACTGTACATGTCTGGTCCAGGATCGCCGTTGTACCCCGGACGAATTTTCAGAAACTCTTCGAGTTCAAAGGCCATAGGAATCTCCAGAGTTTTATTTCCACCGTGGAAACCCGTGAAACAGCAGAGTGGGAAACCTTCAACTGCGGTGGTTGTCTTAGTTTTGAAAGCAACGCTGGGAGATGTACCAGCTGAATTGACGCAAGACCCTGAGTTCGGCCCTGGAATTTGACATCCCTTTGATACGCGGCATTAGAGAACCCGCGGCCGAGCTTTGTCAATCGGGAATTGCATGAATTTATCGCGAAATGCCTTCCAGTGGAGAACTGGCGGTGGCATACAGCTTGCGCGGCATGCGACCTGCCAAATACGCCTGCCGTCCGGCGAGGACTGCATGCTGCATGGCTTCGGCCATGAGGATCGGGTTCGCAGCGGCGGCGATGGCCGTGTTCATGAGCACGCCGTCAGCGCCCATCTCCATTGCCAGGGCTGCGTCCGAGGCTGTGCCGACGCCAGCGTCAACGATGAGCGGAACCTCCGTGATCATCTCGCGGAGAATCTTGAGGGTGGCGCGATTCTGAATTCCCAGTCCGCTGCCGATGGGTGCGGCGAGCGGCATCACCGCGGCTGCCCCCACATCAATCAGGCGCCTGGCAAACACAATGTCATCAGAGGTATACGGGAGAACTGTAAAGCCTTCCTTTACCAGCGTTCGGGTGGCTTCAAGCGTCGCTTGAACGTCTGGATAGAGGGTGGCCTGGTCGCCAATGACTTCGATTTTGACCCAATCCGACAGGCCGACTTCGCGTCCCAGTCGCGCGGCGCGGATCGCTTCGTCAGCGGTATAGCAGCCAGCGGTGTTGGGCAGCAGGAAGTAGCGCTGCGGATCGATGAAGTCGAGCAGCGATTCCTTGGAGCGATCGAGATTGACGCGCCGGACGGCGACGGTGACCATCTCGGAGCCGGAGGCTTCGATGGCGGCCTGCGTTTCCGCGCCATCCTTGTACTTGCCTGTGCCGACGATGAGGCGCGATTGGAATGCTTTGCCTGCGATGACGAGGGGTTCCATGGGTTTATTGTAAAGCGGGTCGTGAGGATGGGTTCTCAAGCACTCCCACTCTTCTTCAGGGACAATGGGCGATACGATATCGCCAATGATTTTTGCCTTTCCACGAAACCAGCCAAAAATGTCGTCTGTGCGATCTTCCATCGGGTCCTCGTACAGAAGATTATCGGCAAACGCACGAAGGCCCGCTGCCAGATTCGGCGGAGCGGGCCTTCGATACCGGTAGACTGTTGAGATTGACCTGAGGCACCCTTCGATCTGTGAGTGGGCCTCGGCGAGTGTGTTTGCTGTTCGCCAGGTCTAGAGCAAAGGGTGCTCTAAGCCTCAGTCACCTCACGTAGGATCGTGCAACTACTACCATCAGAACTTTTCATTGGCTGGATCAACCTCCTTTCCCGTGTACTTGAGAAGTTATGCTTCAGCGCGCAGGAAATCAAGTGGCGCTACCAGGAGTGCCAATAACCGTCGCGCTCCGTGAGTGTGACTTCCACGCCGAACAGTTCGCGCAGCTTCTCTACTGTGATCAGACCTTGTCGCGGACCATCGGCGACGATGCGTCCGGCGCGCATCATGATGACGCGATCGATCTCGGGGAGAATATCTGCCAGATGATGCGTGACCATGATGATTCCTGTTCCCTGCTGCGCGACGACTCGCAGGGCGTCTCTCAGTTCGCGCTGTGCTGCGAGGTCGAGCGCGTTCGATGGCTCGTCGAGCAGCAGCATCTCCGGTTTATGGACGAGGGCGCGGGCGATCATGATGCGGCGCTGTTCTCCTGCGGACATTTCACCGACGAGTTTGTTTGCCAGATGCGTAGCCTGCATGAGCGCCATGGCATCGTGCGCGCGCTCACGCATTTCTTCCGTGATATGAAGATTGGGCCAGATCGTGGATGCGGAAAAGTATCCGGCAACGACAACGTCGCGGCCCTTCGACACTGGAGTGCGCTCGCCCGGCAGGTCGGCTGAAACGACTCCGAGATGCTGGCGCAGTTGCGAGACATCCCAGCGTTCGCGGCCCAGGAGGCGGCATTGCATCTCCGGCGTGAAGATGGGATAGCACTCGCAGGTGATGGTCTTGATCAGGGTCGATTTTCCGCAGCCGTTAGGGCCGAGAATGGCGACGTGCTCGCCGGTTGCGATGGCGAGGTTGATGTTGTGGAGCACGACGGCATCGCCACGGGCTACGCTTACCTGCTGCATGCGCAGAAATTCCGCTGAGTGTTCTCTCGCCAATCTTTATCCTTCCTTAATTGGTATCTTGTTTAGAGTAAATACCAACAATGAATGATTCATCCCTCGTCCCTGATGAAGCACTGCCTCTTGGCTTTCGCTTTGCTGCCGTAAAGGCTGGAATTAAACCGAGTGGCAACGCAGATTTTGCCGTTGCGGTCGCCGATGTTTCTGCAAGCGCTGCCGCAATGTTCACGGGCAATCGCGTCGTGGCGGCGCCGATTATTGTTGGGCGCAAGCATCTTGCTCGCAGTGCCGGACATGTGCGCGTGGTAGCCGTAAATGCAGGCAATGCCAACTGCGCGACGGGGCAGATCGGCATCGTTGCATGTCAACGGGTCTGCTCTGCTGCGGCTGAGACGTTTCAATGCGAAGGGCACGAGGTATTTCCCTCATCGACGGGAATTATTGGCGTGCCGCTACCGGCGGAAAAGCCGATTGCGGCACTGCCCGAAGTCGCGGCAAGTCTCGGAGCAACGCCGGGGCACTTTGCGCAATTTGCTCGCGCCATTATGACGACCGATACCAGGCCGAAGGTCGCGTGTGCGTCGTTGAAGCTGGATGGAAGACTTGTGCGCATCGCCGGTGTCTGCAAGGGCGCGGGAATGATCCATCCGCAGCTTGTTCCTCACGCCACGATGCTGGTGTATCTCTTTACGGATGCCGCGATTGAACCTTCAGGGTTGGATACACTGCTGCGGCAAAGCGCGGAGGTAAGCTTCAATCGCATCTCGATTGATGGCGACACTTCCACCAACGATACGGTTCTGCTGCTGGCTTCCGGCGCGAGCAGCGTTCAGGTCGACTCAACAAATACATCGTTTCTCGGCGCGCTTACTGAGGTCTGCACATCGCTTGCAAAGCAGATTGTGGAGGATGGCGAGGGAGTGACTCACGTTGTGGAATTGCGGATTGAAGGCGCGGCCACAGATCGTGATGCTCTGACCGTTGCAAAGGCCATTGCTCACTCTCCGTTGGTTAAGACGGCCTGGGCGGGGTGCGACCCGAACTGGGGCAGGTTGATGGCTGCGGCAGGCTATTCCGGCGCCACGATCGATCCGGAACGTATCAACATCTGGTTCGGGGAGCAACAGATCTGTAAGAACGGCGGTCGCGTTGCGAATTTCGACGAAGCTGCAGCTCACGCTTACCTTAAACAGCGAGAGTTTATCGTGCGCTTGGATCTGGGCATTGGTAATGGCAAGTGCCGGTTCTGGACAACTGATCTTACGGCGGAGTATGTGCGCATTAATGCGGACTATTCGACGTAAAGATTGCTTGCAGAGGGTTCTGTTGCAGATTGGCTGCACTGCAACAGAAAGAGTGCAGAGAGCTAGAGGCCGCACCATTGCTGCGGTTCCCTTGATCGAAGCCCAGTCTTGCACAGACTTTTTCACAATTCTGTTGAAAACAATTTCTCATGCAGCATGGTCGAGCACTGTCTCCAATGCCGCTTAGGCTGCGCTACAATTGGCCCAAGACATGCCCACAAAAACCGCTAAAAAGACAACTGCAGAGAAGGCGCAACCCCTCATCAGCAATGCCAAATTGAAACAGCTGTACACCACGATGCTGAAGTGCCGCATCGTTGATTCGCACGCTCGAAGTCTTAGCAGCGGGCCTTCGTGGAAGGGCAAAGAGGCTGTGGCTGTTGGCACAACAATCGATCTGCTGGCCGAAGACACGATCGTCTCTTCGGCCAATGCGTCGGTCGCGCGTTTTTTGAAGGGTGAAGCGCTGCCTTCGATCTTTAGGAAAACGGATGAAAGCTCTTTGTCGCACGTGAAACAGCGTAAGGCCATCACAAATGCGGGAGCAGCAGCCGAAGGCGCGCTCGCGACAGGCGTTGCCTATGCGCACAGTGGCAAGAACAAAGATGGCGTCACGATTGCATTCCTTTCCGGAAATCCGGAAAGCAGCGAAGCTGCTCGCGACGCATTCAAGTTCGCCGCGGCACACAAGCTGCCGGTGATTTACGTCTATAACGCAGAGCCTATCGATGCGTTGCAGACGTACTCCTATGGCTTCCCTGTGATTTCGGTGGATGGGAGCGATGTCGTCGCTGTCTACCGAGTTGCACATGAGTGCATGATACGGGCGCGGCGAGGTGGAGGCCCCAGTGTGATCGCCTGCCACTTCTTTCCGAAGAACGGCACTGGCGGAGTGGGTCAGGATCCGATTCGAAATATGGAGCGATATCTAACCGCGAAAGATCTCTTTAGAGAAGAACAGCGACAAACGACGATTCTCGCATTTGAGAAAGCAATCGCGGTCGCCGGAAAGCAGTCGCGCCAGAAGACAGCGCAGCGCGAAACTCAGCATGTCTTTGTTGTGTAGAATTGGACATTGTTACCGCTCATGTTTTGAACTGACGACGCGGGCAGAATCGAGTACACCCGGCAAGACATTCGCTGTTTACTGCCTTGCATCCAAGCGCAAGACGGTTGCTTGTCACAGGAGATTTGTTCATCTAGCCTTGAAAAGCAACGTTGTTACATTCATTTACCCTTCGGTACTGGGTCGCTGCTGAAGGGAGTTGATTCTCAATCGTTCGAGGTGCGAGTGAAGTTTGTCCAGTTGATTTGTTTTTTTTCAGCGCTTAGCTTACCGCTGCAATCCATACTCGCTCAGGATGTTGCAACCCAGCAGGTCACCGCGGATGCTGGTGCAGATGCTGGCACGCCTCAGCAACCTGTCCCGCCCAACTACACGCCGGCATCGCCTATCACCAATATCAGCACGGTTGGATCAGTCTACATTCCGATGGATAGCTGGGTTTATCCGGCGCTCTCTCGCTTGCAAGGCCTAGGCTACCTTGACACCGCATTTCTGGGATTGCGGCCGTGGACACGCTTAAGCATCCTGCATATGCTCCAGAAGACCGCTGACAAGATCGACGCCGACACGAACAACGACGAGGCACGCGAAATCTATTCCAGTGTTCTGCACGAAGTCGCCCCGGAACTTGAAAAGAATTTCGGGTCACACGCGGCGCGCGCTGAATTTGAAAGTGCCTACACGATCATGCGCGGCATCACGGGCACGCCTCTTCGCGATAGCTTTCACCTCGGGCAGACTATCGTGAACGACTATGGGCGCCCCTACCAGGAAGGCTTCAATAATTACACAGGGTTCAGCGCGCACAGTGAGCTTGGCCGTTTCGCGCTTTATTTTCGCGGCGAGTATCAACACGCACCCAGCGCTACTGGCTATTCGCCCGCGCTCTTCGCGTTTCTTTCCAATCTGGACCTCGGCATCCCAGTCGCCTCAAATCCTAACCAGGCTACGATCCCCTTGGGACCGATCCAGTCGACAAATACGTTCAGGGTGATGGAAGCGAATCTGTCGTACAACATCCTGAATCATGAGGTTTCGTTCGGCAAAAGCGACCACTGGTGGGCTCCGAATCAGTCCGGCAGCTTTGCATTCAGCAATAATGCTGAGAACATTTATGCTTTCCAAATCGATCGTGTCGAGCCGCTGTACATTCCATTCCTCTCGAAGCTGACGGGGCCCTTCCGTTACGATTTTTTTATCGGCAGCCTGAAGGGGCATACGTACCCGAACTCACCATGGATGCATGCGGAGAAAATCAGCTTCAAGCCGACAGAAAATCTCGAACTCGGTTTTGAACGAACAGTGATCTGGGGCGGCAAGGATCACTCTCCTATTACCATTCACACCTTCCTGAAAAGCTTCTTCAGTTTAGCGGCCGTTTCTCCGGCAGTGAAGGACTCCCGAGAAGACCCAGGTGCTCGCTTTGGCACATTCGATTTTTCTTACCGGCTGCCTTTCATGCGCAAATGGCTCACGCTCTATACGGACTCTCTTGTGCATGACGATGTCAGTCCGGTTAGCGCTCCCAGGCGCTCTGGTTACATGCCCGGACTATATCTATCCCACTTTCCAGGTCTGGATAAATTGGATTTGAGAGTAGAGGGCGGCACGACGGACACGGTAAGTACAGGTGGACCTAACTTCCTTTATAACGAAGCCATCCAGAAACAGGGTTACACGAACAAGGGCTTCATCATGGGCAGTTGGCTGGGCCGCCAGGCGACTGGCGGGCAAAGCTGGCTCACCTGGCATCTGTCACCGCAGGAGCAGATCCAATTCAGCTACCGCACGATGAAGATACCGCAACAATTCCAAAACGCCCAGGGAACGACTAAAGGATTCTTACCTGGAGGAACCACTCAAAACGACTGGGACTTCAATGTCGTTAAGCGTATCCACAAAGATATAGAACTTAACGGATGGGTGCAGTACGAGCGGTGGGTGGCGCCAATCTATAAGACTGGCGTCCAGAACGATACCACGATCCAATTTCAGGTGACATGGTATCCGCATGAGCAAAAGGTTTTCTGACCTCTTGGTGCAAAGATGATAGCCCTCATCGACGATGAGGGCTTTTTTCTTTTCTGGAGACGCCTAGCTGATTCGTTGACGCAGGTCACCGCCGGTCATCTGACCCGGCTGGTCTATCCCTAGAATACTGAGTAGCGTTGGCGAGATATCGCGTAACGACCCGCTCGGTTTGAGTGAGTAGCTCTTTGCATTTTCGCTCACGAGAATAAACGGCACAGGATTGGTGGTGTGCGCCGTGTGCGGGCCGCCTGATACGGGATCGACCATCATTTCTGCGTTGCCATGGTCCGCGGTAATGAGCAGCGAACCGCCTCGTTGACGAATGGACTGATAGATTCGTCCGAGACAGGCATCGACAGTTTCCACTCCCTTGATCGTCGGTTCCAGCTTGCCGGAGTGGCCTACCATATCAGCGTTGGCAAAGTTGACGACCACCAGATCAAACGCCGTATCTTCGACGGCCTTCACGACGGCGTCCGCGATCCCGGCGGCGCTCATCTCCGGAGCGAGGTCGTATGTCGCTACTTTTTGTGATGGCACGAGCACGCGGTCTTCGCCGGGGAACGGCGTCTCAATTCCCCCGTTAAAGAAATATGTGACGTGGGCATACTTCTCGGTTTCCGCAACGCGGAGATTTCGCAGGTTTGCCTGCGCGAGCATGTTTGCCAGAAGGTTCTCCATCGACTCCGGCAGAATGACCATGGGCAGCGTGAAGTTCTTGTCATACTGCGTCATGCAGACGTAATGAAGGTTTTTCGGCACTACATTGCGCGGAATCGTTTCATCGAGTTCGGCAGCATTGATGAGTTCCCTGCCACCCTCTTTCGTGAAGTTGCTGTTGCGGCCCAGGACTCGCGTGATCTGCCGCGCACGGTCAGCGCGGAAATTGAACATGATGCAGACATCTTCTTCGCGGATAACCCCGTTTGGATGTCCATGTTCATCTGTAACAACGAAAGGCACAATAAACTCGTCCGTGATTCCGTTGTTGTAGGACTCTTTGATGCGCGCGACCGGATCTTGATATGCGCCGCCCTCTGCGCGACCCGTCACCATCGCATCGAAGGCTTTTTTCTCACGCTCCCAGCGGCGATCGCGGTCCATGGCGTAGTAGCGGCCCGAGACGGACGCGATTTTGCCGATGCTGTATTCGCGCATTTTGTGCTCCAACGCGGCCAGATATCCGGTCCCGCTGGTGGGCAACGTATCGCGGCCATCCATGAATGCGTGGACTAAGACTCTTTCTACACCGTGCTGCTTCGCAGCCTTTAATAGCGCGTAGAGATGCTCCTGATGGGAATGGACGCCGCCATCGGAGACCAGTCCAAACAGGTGCAACTGGCGGTCACGGGCGCGCTTCATGGCATCGGCGATAACAGGATGGGTGAAGAAATCGCCGCTCGCGATGAGAGCGTCAATGCGCGTGATGTCCATCTGAACGATGCGGCCTGCACCGATGTTGAGATGGCCTACCTCGCTGTTGCCCATCTGTCCATCCGGGAGGCCGACGAAATGATCGGAAGCATGCAGCAGAGTGTTCGGATACTCTGCCAGCAGCTTGTCATAGGTGGGCTTGCGCGCCAGTGCAATCGCATTGTTTTCGATTTGTGGGCGATAGCCCCAACCGTCCAGAATCGTAAGGACCAGCGGCCTTTTGTGAATCGACAACTCGTTCTCCTAAGATCAAACGCTCTTATTTCTGCGGCGTGTTTGGCGGATTCGTAGTGCCTTGCGGCTTCGTCGTGCTCGGTGAGGTCGTCGTGCCTGGTGAGTTCGAAGATGGATTCGAAGGCGCGCTCAGCGACGGCTTCTGCTGTTGCTGCTCCATGTATTTGCGCTGCGCCGTTTCGATTTCGTCCTTGTGGCGCGACATCACATCCTTGGCTGTCTGCTGCGCTACCTGCACGGCGGAACGCTGCATCTCTGTCATCATGTACGGCTGGGCGGCAATCATGCGCTGGCCCGCAGGCGACTTGTAGAATTCAATGATTCTCGAAGCGTCTTCCGTCGAAATGTACTTCGGATAAATCTCGGCAGCATGAGATTCGAGATCGGCATTCTCCAGGCTCTTATCGAGATCGTCGATGACATCCTGCGGCACATACGCAGGAAACTGGCTGCGATAGAACTGCATAGCATTTGCGACAATGCGTTTCTTCATCGCCTCCGCTCCCGTTAGATCCTGCATCTCTTTGATCTGCGTTGGCGTAATCGGATTTGCCGGCGGCTTAATGGCTGGCTCGGTTGCAGTTGTTGACGGCTGGGTTGCAGGTGCAGCGGGCTTGGATGAGGTCGAAGTTGTAGGCTGCTGGGCAAATGCTGAAAGAGAAAATACCACTGCGCAGGCAGCTGTTTGGATGGTTCGCATAAAGACTCCTGGGATGTATGGCAAAGGAAAACGCGCGGAGTGTCTTTCCGCGCGCGCCATTGATTTACTTACTCGCCAAAGTTTACCGCTTCGAGGCCGAGAAATTCAGCGGCCTGCCCTAATTCTTCTTCGATACGAAGAAGCTGGTTGTACTTCGCAATGCGGTCGGTGCGCGAGGCAGAGCCGGTCTTGATCTGGCCAACGCCGGTCCCAACCGCAAGGTCAGCGATGAAGGTGTCTTCTGTTTCGCCGCTGCGATGAGAAATGATCGATGTGTAGCCGTAGCGGCGACCGAGTGAAATTGCTTCCAGTGTTTCGCTGATCGTGCCGATCTGGTTGACTTTGATCAGGATTGAATTGGCTATGCCTTCTTCAATGCCGCGTTGCAGGCGCTCGGTGTTGGTAACAAAGAGGTCATCACCGACGAGCTGCACATGGTCGCCGACCAGGTCAGTAAGATATTTCCAGCCCTGCCAGTCGTCTTCTGCAAGGCCGTCTTCTATGGAGACGATCGGATACTGACGCGTCCAGCTTTCCCAGAAGCGCGCCATCTCTTCGCTGCTCTTCTCACTCTTGTCGGATTTCTTGAAGATGTACTTGCCCGATTCCTTGTCGTAGAACTCGCTCGCTGCCGGGTCGAGCGCGAGGGCGACGTCTTCTCCTGCTTTGTATCCGGCAAGTTCGATGGCTTCAAGAATCACTTCAATCGCTTCTGTATTTGACTTGAGTGAAGGAGCGAAACCGCCTTCGTCACCGACCGCCGTGTTGTAGCCTTTTTTCTTGAGCACGCCCTTCAGCGTGTGAAAGATCTCAGCTCCGCAGCGCAACGCTTCTGAAAAGCGCTCGGCCCCGACCGGCATCACCATGAATTCCTGAAAATCGACGTTGTTGTCTGCGTGCGCACCACCATTGAGAATGTTCATCATCGGCGTCGGGAGAAGGGAAGCATTCACTCCGCCCAGATAGCGATACAAGGGCACTTTAAGAGCGGTTGCCGAAGCGCGTGCGGCAGCCATGGATACTGCGAGGATTGCATTTGCGCCCAGGCGGCTTTTGTTAGGACTTCCGTCGAGGGAGATCATCGTCGCGTCGAGCAGACGCTGATTGGTCGCATCCATGCCCGTCAATTCAGGGGCCAGAATGCTTTCGACATTTTCTACCGCCTGCAAAACACCTTTACCCAGGTAGTGGGTCTTATCTCCATCGCGCAGCTCAACGGCTTCGTGCTCACCGGTCGAAGCACCGCTCGGAACTGCTGCGCGGCCAAGTGAGCCGTCGGCAAGCACTACGTCGGCTTCGACTGTCGGATTTCCGCGCGAGTCAAGAATTTCGCGCGCATGAATTGCTGCAATCTCTGTCATTTCGTCCCTCGAAATCTGATGTCTTAACCGGTCTTTGAGTTTGGGGCGTCGGTCCACACGGATTGGCTCACCGGCAAAGCCGCCTATGGTGTCTACAAAGCCCGACATGTGATGAAATGGCCTTCCTGAGAAATCTTCCGTGAATGTCCTTGGAAAGGATACCAAAGACGTATCGGTCCTGCTTGCATCGCAGGCTACGCAGCTTTTCTTGCGCTGGTGTTCCTCCAACTTTAACGATCTGTTGCCTGTTCTGGTTCGCAGAATCCATCTCTGTGTGGCTGCTTCGCATTGATTGGTCTAGTCTTATTTTCAAGCGCGACTGTTTCGCTCGTTCCGGGTTCAATTCATAGCGAACAGCGCATGTGATTGAGACTGTGTCTTCGCTGAATTTCACGAATGCAGTTTAGTTGTTTTTGCATCTTCGCTTTGAAGTGATGGAGTTATGTATGACGAGAACGGGAACCTCTCTCGCGCTGATTGCGTTTGCCAGTACGTTGCTGCTGGCTCCTGCGGGATTTGCCCAGCAGGCGAGCCAACCTCCCAATACGGGAGTTTCCAACCCTCCGGCAGATGACACCATTGTCACCAGCCAGGAAGAGCCCGCAACCCCGCCTGTGGCTAAGCCGTCGCCTGCCGTGCCGGCACAGCCGGCAGTTGCTGCCACTGCACCTCCGACAAGCGCATCTGCTGCTGCTGCCAATCCTGACTACGGGATCGTGACGTCTGTCTCGTCTACTTCTGCTAACACCTCGACACCAGCAGCAAGCGCAACACTTTCAAAGCGTCCCTATAATCCCGACGAAGACATCGTCGGCTATGTGCCATCACCCAGCAACGAACTTGCCGAGGGCACAAACATTCGCGCGCGGTTGATGGATACACTCTCCACCCGGGAGACGAATGCAGGCACGTCTTTCAAGGCCCAGGTTGCGACGGACGTTTACAAAGACGGCCGGATTATTATTCCCGCCGGTTCAGAGTTGCGTGGCCGCGTCGTGAGCGTCAGCCAGGGACATCACTTTGGTCCTGCGGCGACTTTGCGTCTGCGTCCCGATGTTGTCATACTTCCGGACGGCACGGCTTACCATCTGTACGCACAGGTGATTGAATCGAAGGCCCCGAATACCCGGACCGACAGCGAGGGCGGCATTCAGCCTTCTTCTCATCTGAAAAAAGAAATGATTGAGTATGGAGCTGGAGCGGGCACGGGTGCTATTGTCGGCGCAAAGATTGCCGGCCCACATGGCGCTGTGATCGGATCTCTGGTGGGCGCTGGCGTTATCACTGTGCATTTGATGATGCAGCACCCTGAAATCGCGGAAGTGCCCAAGGGCTCCGTGGTCACGTTCAGCCTGACTGAACCAATGGATCTGATGCCAACGCGAAACTGAATTTTTCTGCTAAGCATAAAAAAGGGAGCGCTCAAGCGCTCCTTTTTATTTGTCCGCGCACTGAGGCGTAGACTCTTGGGCAGGAGCCTGCATGCGGTCGCTACGCTACAAGCCGCCCTCTCCGCTCGGAAACTTCATCGAGTGCTTCTGGTACTGGGAAGGTATCCCTGAGGGTACGCATACGCATGAACGGCTCATGCCCAACGGTGAAGCAACGATCGTCTTCAACCTCGAAGACACACCCATTAAGATCTATCACCCGGATGACGTGAATCGCTTTGATACTTACGGCCATGCCGTTCTTTCGGGCGCGCGCACAAACTATTTCGTCATCGGCACAGCCGAGCAGGAGAGGGTCATAGGTATTCAGTTTCGGCCGGGCGGGTCGTTTCCCTTCTTTCGCGAGCCTGCAGATGTCGCGGAGAATGCCTCGATTGCCTTGGACGACCTCTGGCGATCCCGTGCAGAGGAACTACGTGAGCGCATGCTCGCCGCGACGAACATACCAGCCATGTTTCAAATCCTTGAGCTGGACCTGCTCGATCAACTGGCACGACCGTTGGCATGGCATCCTGCAGTGGATTACGCGCTGCATCATTTTCGCCGCGTCCCACATGCGACGACGGTTGCCTGGATGACCGGGAAGATCGGGCTCAGTCCCCGCCGATTTATCCAGCTCTTTCGCCAGCAGGTCGGACTTACGCCAAAAGCCTTCTGCCGCGTGCGCCGTTTCCAGCAGGCGCTGCTGTGTGTTCACGGATCAAAGGAAGTCGATTGGACGCAGGTTGCGCTGGACTGCGGCTACTACGACCAACCCCACTTTATCCATGATTTCCAGTCGTTCTCCGGGATGACGCCTTCAGCCTATCTTGCGGCAGCCACACCGCATCTGAACCATGTGCCATTGGTTTAAGCGGGCATGTGTGATCAGGTCAATTTTTTACAATACGGGTGTTAGCTGAATCGATGACAATGGTCGGCGTTTGGAGGATTGAGTCCTATGTCACAGGTTAAAGCGATTCCCGATGGATATCACACCATTCAGCCTTATCTCCACATTCGCGGAGCGGCTGAAGCACTGGAGTTCTACAAGAAGGCGTTTGCCGCCACCGAACGCATGCGCATGCCTCAAGAGGACGGGCGCATCGGGCATGCGGAAATCCAGCTGGGTGACTCGGTCATCATGCTGGCCGATGAATATCCCGAGAAGGGTATTTACAGTCCGAAACATCTGGGTGGTTCAGCAGCCAGCATCATGTTCTATGTCGAAGATTGCGACGCAGTGTACAAACAGGCGCTGTCTGCGGGCGCCAAGAGTCTTCGCGAGCCCGCCAATCAGTTTTACGGCGACCGCATGGCCGGAGTAGAAGATCCATTCGGCTTCCAATGGTGGATTGGAACACATGTCAAAGACGTTTCCATGGAAGAGTTGCAGAAATCTCATTAAGAGGCCCCTCGATGACTCCCAACGATTTTCGCCATTTAGCGCTCGGCTTCCCGGAAGCGGTGGAGGCCGAGCACATGAATCATCCCGACTTCCGCGTGGCGGGCAAGATCTTTGCGACCCTCGCCTACCCAAACGAAACCCATGGCATGGTGAAACTGCCGCCGCTCGATCAAGACAAGTTCGTGCAGGAGTGGCCTGAAGTTTTCACGCCCGTTCCTGGTTACTGGGGTAAAAATGGGGCGACGCATGTGCATCTGAAGAAGGCCACGAAGAAAGCACTCCAGCCAGCGATGGCCGCTGCCTGGCGGAGTGCAGCGCCGAAGAAGCTTGTAAAGAATTCAACGCAGGAATAACACCACATACATCAGCCAACAATAAGGTCCGGCGATCTATCGCTTGCGGAAGCTCCTCACGGCTGAAACTTCCCGATTGGTCTACCATCCAGAACGATCCGGACTCCAGGACTTCTCCTCCAACGACTAGATACTCTTGCACTGGCCAATGTGACAGTAGAACAGCCCCAGATATGCGGCTTAGCATCACCACCACACTCACAATTGCCGCAGCGCGCTTGGGGAAAGAGAGCTCAGAAAGTCATGGCGAAAAGCAAGGAGAAGCAAAAGGAGAAAATCGACAAGAAGGCCAAAGCCGTTAAGACTACCGCTGCTGCGCAACCACCTTCGGCCGCTGACAATATGGCCGGATATGCCGATGGAACTCCTCTTGATCGGGTCCAGTACCTCGAAGCCAAGCTCATCCTGAAACCCGACAACTTCACCTCGGTTCAGGCGTTCCGTGACTTTGGCAAGATCGTGCAACGAACCGCCAAAAAGCTTGGCGTGGGCTTCATCGAGGACCGCGAGGCTGAGCTGCGACCCCAAATCCGTGAGATCATCTTCGGCGACACTTCCGACTTCCGTCTCTATAACAACGCTTTCATTCTCCGCAGACGCATCTCTTACGTTGACGGCTTTCCCGTAGGCGACCCGGAAGTCGTCTTCAAATACCGCCATCCGGACGAACAGAAAGCCGCTGCTGTAGACGTCCGCCCGCAGATCGCCGGAAAATACCGCATTAAATTCAAAGCCGAAGCCCTCCCTCTGAAAGACCAGGTCGGCGGATATCGCATCCTCTACTCGCATAATTGCCAGTTTGGATTAAGCCAGGTCCATGAGGGGAATCGATCATCCGTGACCACCCTGGTAAAAGTCTTCCCCGCACTTGCCACGCTCAAGAAATCGGATGACGAGAAAATCGCCCTTGTGAACGAAGGCATCGTGGAAGAAGTTCTACTGCCGCTCGGCGAGCTCGACTTCGGTAAAGGCATTGTTGCCAAGTGCGACATCTCCTTGTGGCGCACCCGCGGCGAGCATAAATCTCTGGTGGGAGAGTTCGCGTTTCAGGTCAAATTCGATCGCAAAGAAGATGTAGCTGAGAAGCAGAAGAAGCTGGTCGCGCAGTTCTATGTCACGCTGCAAAACGACGTCGAGAATTGGCTCGCGCTGGGCGTAACCAAGACTGCCATGGTTTACCGCCTAAAAGGGAACGAGCCCCAGAGCCATGAGTGACGCGGCCCTCAATCCGTCCACCGAAACCATTTCCGCCGTGGCGCCGGTCTTCACTCGGGCTTCGATCGGTCAGATATTTCTCGAGTTCCTCATCATCGGGGCAACAAGCTTCGGCGGTGTTGTCCCCTACCTTCGCGCCAGCCTCGTAACGAAACGCGGATGGATCGATGACAAGGAATTCGTCGAGATGCTGTCCATCAGCCAGAGCCTTCCCGGATTGAACGCCACCAACATGGCTATTCAGGTAGGCAACAAACTGGGCAGAGCGCTCGGTGCCCTCGCCGCGATTATCGGTATCTGCCTGCCGGGTGCTGTGCTCATGTACGGCGTTGGCATCGTCTACCGTATCCATGGTGATCACGTCTGGATCACCGCCGCGCTGAAAGGCGTGGCCGCCGCGGCAGTCGGCCTGATCCTGTCGACGGTTGTAAGCATGAGCAAGAAGTCCCTCTCAGGCAAATTTGACTTTGTTTTCATCGTGCTGACCGTCATTGCTGTCAACCGCCTGCACCTCGGGGTTCCACGTACGCTCGTAGCCGTCGGCCTCCTGGCAATTCTCTTTCATCGGCCCCGCAAACAGAACAATGCAGGGGAGGCTCAATGAACCAGATTCCCGCACTCATCCGCGTCTTTGCTTATCTTTCTCTCCTGACGGTTGGCGGTGGCATGGCAGCCTTTCCAGAGCTGAAGATTCTGACGGTCGAGGTCCACAAGTGGCTTACCTTCCCGCAGTTAATACACCTCTACAGCGTGGGACAGATGGCTCCTGGGCCCAACATGATGATGATCGTTGCCGTCGGACAATGGGCCGGCGGGCTTCTCGGTGCTCTCGTTGTATTAGTCGCCTTCTTCGGGCCGACCGCAATCCTCGCCTTTATCGTGGCCCGTCTCTGGAAGAAGCTGGAGAAGTGGCCGTGGCGGACCTCCATCCAGGAGGGACTAGCTCCCGTCTCCATCGGCCTCCTGTTGGCTGGCTGCTTCACCATGGCAAAGGGTGCAATCTTCGGTGTTGAAACCGCTGCAATTGCCGTTGGCGTCCTGCTGATCCTCCTGCAATACAAGATCAATCCAGCCATTCTGGTGCTTGCCGGAGCAGTCATCGGTGTGCTTTCGCTTTAGTCGCAGGCGTTCTGCACCTGATTACTTAAACACGATTACAGCCGGATTGCAGAGATGAGATTTTCCTGTCAAGCCCTTTACCTCAAAATAATTTGATAACTCACCTGTTTCCAATGATTTAAATCGAAGCTGAATTGGCGTGTTATTTTGGCGAATCCGGTAAAATAGAAATAGGGAACAAAAAGGCTCAGGCCTTAAATGAGTCTATTTATATCTCGACGGGTAATTCCTTTAGAATTAAATAGATGCCCGTAACTAAAATAGAATCAATTAAATAGCGCTATCTTTCAAGACCAGCTTTATTTTCATGAATTTACAGGCGAGGGGGGACAGCTTGAAATCACCCCTGTACGCTGGAAGCACATCAGACCTGCGGAACTTTGGGTACCTGCTCCAGTAGCCGCTTCCAGGTTTTCTGATTGCGGCGAAAGCTCTTTTTCAGGTCTTCGAGGATACGCTCGAAGTCGGTGTGCCCGTGGAGCCGGTTCCACGCTGGATTCTTGGCAAACCATGGGTAGTTTTCGTTTCCGAGATAGATTGCGCGGCGGAGCCAGTGCAGGGCCTCGCTTTCGTCTCCTTCGACAGCGAAGTATGTTGCCAGACGATAGGCCATTTCGCTGTCAGCCTCGGCTGCGGAGAGCGAGTCTTCAGTGATGAGCGAGGCGCCACGGTCCCGCTCGCCGACTTGCACATAGCACATGGCTAAAGTTGGATACGCAATGCGCATGCTGTCGTCATCGCGTATGACGGACTCAAGCAGTTGAATGGCCTGTTGCAAATCGCCCTGACGCATGCGCTGATACGCAACCGAGGTACGCAGCAGCGGGTGCTTGGGTTCGAGCGTCAGTCCCTTTTCCAGTTCTTCATCGGCGAGTTCCAGCTGGTTCTGGTATTGATAGACTCGCGCGCGATGGTTGTAGATAACTGGCGCATTCGACGGGTTCAGCTTCAACGACTGGTTGAACTGGTCCAGAGCCTCTTCATATACGCCGTCAACGCGCAACGTCATGCCAGCAACCAGATGCACATTCCAGTCGTTCGATGCCGTTCGCAACAGGTGCTCAATGCCGTGGCGGGCGCTTTCCTTTTCACCGCGGGACAGCAGCATGTAAACGCGGTAGAGATTCGCTTCTACGGAGCCCTGATCAAGTTCCAATGCCTGGTTAAAGGCGCGCCGCGCGGCCATCACATGCATGTGGCCGCCAAATCCGTGTTGAACATATTGCAAATGCGTGATGCCGAGCCCGCTCCACGCGGGCGCGAAGGATGCGCTGCTTTGCGTTACGCGGTCGAACAACTCACGTGCGCGGTCAAGATCGGACTTGCTGCCGGTTCGCTGCATGAACGACGACAACATCGCGCGCGCCTGCAGATATTCTTCAGAAATCTTTTCGGTGAGAGTGGTGCGTGGCGCATTGCTTCGTTCGTTCGTTTGTGTCAGCTGGCCGATTCCCTGCAGCGAAGCGAAGACTTCATTGCAGATTTCCGTCTGCACTGCAACCAGATCGAATGACGGCACGCTGATGGCTCCGCCTCCGCTCACGCTCTGACCTGACACATCGAGAAGTTGCCAGTTCAGGTCGAAACCCTTTTCCGAGCGGATGAAGTTTCCCGTCAGCACCCACCGCACCAACAGTTTCTGGCCCACATCGAGGGGATCAAGCTGTGCCAAAGGGAGGTGCATGAGTGCGCTGGAGGGCCGTACAACCAGCGACGACATGCGTGAAAGCCTCGCAGCGATGGCGTCGGCCAAGGCGAATCCGTAGAGCGGCGTTACTTCTGAAGGGCCAAAGTTCTTAAACGGCAGAACGACGATCGTGTTCTGCTTGGTCTGCGTATCCGCGGACTCGCGAAAGCGCTCCGCCAGCATGGAGAGTAAACCGGTTGTCCGTTTCTCATCTTCTGGCGTAGATACCGGCAGATGCGCAGCGGCTTCGCCCGGAATAATACCGGTCTCAATCTGGAGCGCTTTCATGATGGTTTTGAGTGACTCGCGGATTTCAGCGGCGCTGGCGTAGCGTTCGGCGGGATTCTTTTGCAGACATCTCAGGATGACCGAGCTGAATTCGCCGGGCACGTCAGGACAGCACTGATCGAGCGAAGGTGGGTCTATGAATTGAATGGCGCGGATGCTCTGGAATTCATCGGCGTCAGGCCGTGAGAAAGGATGCCGCCCACTAACCAGTTCATACAGGATCACCCCCAAAGCCCAGATGTCACTCTGTACGCTGCTCTGGCCGGTGACGAATTGCTCTGGTGCCATGTAGGCGATCGTGCCACCACGCGCGGTGTAGGTGGCGGCTACGGGTCCGGTTTTGCGGCGCGAAGATTTCGAAGGATCGAACTCCGCTTCTTCGGGATTGAGACGCCGAGCGAGACCAAAGTCCAGGATCTTCACAAGGCCGCCGTCGGTGAGAATGGCATTCGCTGGCTTCAGATCTCGATGGAAAATTCCGAGCGAGTGAGCAGCGCTCAAGCCATCGGCGACCTGGATACCGACTGAAAGCGCCAGTTGCATGCTCGCAGGGCCTTTCGCAATGATTTTGTCGAGAGACTGGCCGGGCACATACTGCATCACGATGTAGGCTTCTTCACCTTCTTCGCCTACTTCGTAGATGCCGCAGACATTCGGATGTTCAATCGCCGAGGCCATGCGGGCTTCTCGCAGAACGGTGGTGCGCATCTGCTCCAGTGTTAGAGCGCCGCGCTTCAGTATCTTCAGAACGACAGGCCGCATCAGCAGCGTGTCGTTCGCCAGATACACCACACCGCTGCCACCTGCTCCCAGCCGCCGGATCAGTTCATAGTGCTCGATCGTGCGATGTTTCATCTATTGCTAGTGTAGCGGCTGGCACGTTGTGGAAGAGTAAATGCGCCGGAACTTCCGTGGTCCTACTCCGCGAAGGAAATGGCGATGATCAATGCCCCATGCCACGCCCACCAAGAGGTCGATTGGTCCCCTCGATTGGTTCTGCGGCTGCGCGCCGGTCGCTTGCGCGGCCAAGCAGGAACATCGTCAGCCCGAAAGCAAGCATGACGAATCCCCAGATGAGATTGATGTTCAGTCCTGCGGAGCGCTCGTAGATAACGCTGCCACGGGTGAACAAACCGAAGAGGCTCATGATTACGCCAACGATCAAGAACATCAGGCCCATGGGGATTCGCAGATCGAGATTCATTCTGTTCGCTCCTCGGCTAGCGGAAGATCAGATTCAATGCGACAAGCAATACGATCAGCCCCAAGGCAATCACCTTGGGACGCGCATACCACGCCATGTGGTGCTCTACCGGTTTGGGCGTAAGCGAATACACCAGCCCTACCAGCTCATTCTCAGGACGCGGCTTGGTCATCAGGCTGATGACCGCGGTGAGAATGAAGTTCGTGGAAAATGCCCAGATTGCCGTCCAGAAATTTTGCGCCATTTCACTGGGATAGGAGTGGACCACGGCAATCCACCCACCATGGATGCCTGGATGGGCATCAGCGGGCAGAGTCAGCCCGTGATGGAGAATGGCCGCTACTGTGCCACTCACGAGACCTGTAAATGCTGCATGCCCTGTGGTTCGCTTCCAGAACATGCCCAGCAGGAATGTTGCGAAGAGTGGCGCATTCACGAAAGAAAAGACAAGCTGCAGCGTGTCCATGATGTTGTTGAACGACGTTGCGGCGTAGGCCGTTGCCATCGATAACAGAATGCCGCCGACAGTTGCCCACCGCCCCATCTTCAGGTAGTGAGAATCGCTGGCGTTCTTATGGATGTAGGACTGATAGAGATCGTAGGTCCAGACTGTGTTGAAGGCCGTCACGTTGCCTGCCATTCCGGACATAAAGCTTGCAAGCAGCGCGGTCAGGCCGAGTCCTAGAATGCCGGTTGGGAAGTAGTGCAGAAGCATGTTTGGGATGGCGAGATCATAGTCGAGCAACGGTTGGCCTTGCTCATCGGTCATCACCTTTCCCGTAACCGGATTCACTTTAGCGGGAATCAGACCCCGGTTGTATTTCGTCGGATCGGAAAGGTCATTTGCCGGTGCCGGTGCCGGCGCTCTCAGTGATGGCGCGGATTGCATCATTGCGTGTTGCGTTAGAGTCGGCGTTGCGATGGCGATCAATCCGGGCAAAATGACGAGGAATGGAAAGAACATCTTCGGGACGGCAGCGATGAGCGGGACGCGCCGTGCTGACTCTTCTGAATCCGATGCCATCGCTGTTTGGATCACGAGGAAGTCGGTACACCAGTAGCCAAAGGAAAGCACGAACGCCAGCCCCATGGAGAGCCCGAACCATTCCACGCCCAAAGGATTTGTATGTGGGTTGGTCATTCCACGCCAGGAATGGGTATAGGCAACGGGCAATGCGGCCTTTAGTCCGCTCCATCCCCCAACATTCTTCAGGCCAACCCAGACCAGCGGCAGGAATCCGGCGACGATGAGAAAGAATTGCAAAACCTCGTTGTAGATGGCGCTGGTAAGGCCGCCGAGGAAGATATAGCCAAGGACGATGACAGCGGAAATGATGATCGCGAAGTGAAAGATCCAGCCAAGTGGCAGGTTGAACTTCAGGAAGACCGAGTCGAAGACATGCAGCGTCTGAATGAGCCGCGCCATGGCATACATCGAGATGCCGGAAGAAAACACCGTCATCACAGCGAAGGAGCAGGCGTTGTAAGCTCGGGTCTTTTCGTCGAAGCGCAGACGGAGAAACTCGGGAACGGATCGCGCCTTCGACCCGTAATAGAACGGCATCATGAAGACGCCAACGAAGATCATCGCGGGAATGGCGCCGATCCAATAGAAATGGCTGGTGGCAATGCCATACTTCGCACCCGACGCACCCATGCCAATCACTTCCTGCGCGCCGAGATTGGCCGAGATGAAAGCGAGTCCGCAGATCCATGCCGGTAAGGAGCGGCCTGCCTGGAAAAAATCTTTGCTAGTCCGCATGAATCGCTTAAGCGCAAAACCAATGCCAAGCACAAAAGCGAAATACAGCAGCATGATGAGCCAGTCGATAAATGTCAGGTCCACGTAGCTTGACTACATTCCTTCCCTGAAAAGTGGACCTCGCTGCGCCACGATATATGCAAAATTTGGTTCAAGAAAGTGAGTTTTTTGAAGACGCGCAGCTAAAGTCTCTACCGCAATGTACGCGCTTTCATTGGGAACGTCTAGAGAAGAAGTGGCGCTTTCAGGCCGAAAAACTGTTGTCTACAGAGCGGGAAACGGAGTTCGACAGCGAGGATCAAGATGATCCCCCATCGATGTTTCTATTTCAAATGTTTCGCGAAGAATTCGGCGCTGGCAGAATATGCGGCAAGCCAGTCTCGGTGGAGCAAGAAATCATGGATTTCGTCGGGAAAGATGAGTTCGTCAATTTCGACCTTCTGTTTGCGCAAAGCTTCGGCAAGCTGAACCGTTTGGGCAAAAACAACGTTCCGATCATCGTCGCCTTGAATAAGCAGGACGGGCGAACGCCAGGTGTTTACGGACGAAAGCGGAGATGACAACCATGCAGTTCGGGCGCCCTGGGGATCAGCGGCAGGATCGTAGGCCGGAAGCCAGTTGCCCAATTCCAAATTCCAGTCGTGAACCCCGTGCATGTCGACTCCGGCAGCGAACATGTCTGACGCGCGCGCCAACGCCAATGCGGTGAGATAGCCGCCATAGCTACCTCCCCACACGCCGATGTGGGCCGCATCGACATCGGATCGCCCGCGCAGATATAGTCCTGCTCCAAGCACGTCGTTAAATTCGCTGGCTCCGGTGGCGCCGTAGTTCAAGGCTTCGCGGAATTCCTCGCCGTAGCCAATGCCGCTACGGTAGTTCACTGACAATACGATGTATCCCAGACTGGCTAGATATTGGTTCATTCCGTAGGCGTTGGAGTAGTACTCCATCGGGTGCCAGCCGAGAAACATCTGGCGTCTTGATCCGCCATGGAAAAAGACAATCGCTGGATGACGGCGACCATCCTGCGTGCTCTTCGAGAGGAATAGCTGTCCATGAATACGGAATCCGTCTGCAGAAGAAAAAATGACCTGTTGAGGCACGACAAAACTTGCCGCCGGAAACTTTGCCTGCGGCGCGAGGTCTTCGAGATCGCCATTTACGCCGACGATGGCTGGCCGGATCGGCACACGCGCATCGGAACGCAATACGGCGATCGATTCGCCATCGCCGGACACAACTGGCGCCGTCTCAATTCCCTCTCCGTGCGTTATTTCAGAAACATGCCCGCTCGCCGAATCGAGCTTCCAGATATGTCTGCGATCGATGTCGTCCTGATTGGAAGAGTAGATGATGCTTTTGCCGTCACGGCTTCCAGCGACCCTGTCTACTTCGAAGTCACCGGGCGTCAACAACTCCGCCGTTTCGCGATTCGGGCTGACCGAATAGAGATGTAGCCAGCCATCCGCTTCCCAGGGAAAAATGATGGCCCCGGCACTCGTCCAATGAAGCTGACTTTGTCCCTGCGCTTCATGAAAAACGCTGCCTCTTCCTTCATTGGCCCTCCATATCTCATGGCCCTTCCCGCTCTCGGCTTCTACGACTCGAATCGACCATGGCAAACCCGTCCGTTTGGGACCGAAGAGCGCCTCATGCTTGCTGTATGGAACCCGGACAAAGGCAATATTCTTTCCGTCGAGCGACCAGGCTGGAGACCCATCGTGATCTGTGCCGGGATCGAGGTAACGCAGGCTCTTCGTCTCAGGCGTGTACAGGCCGATGAAGCTATGGTCGCCGCGATCGCTAACGAATGCCAGCGCCTTTCCATTCGGCGACCAGAGTAGCGATGATAGAGTGCCACGGGTATGCATGAGTTGCTCTGGCTTTGCATTCGGATCCTTCAGCGACATCTCCCATATTTGACCCTTGAGAAGATAGGCAATCTCGTCTCCAACTGGAGAGACTGCGGGAGCCATGCCTGTTGCGAGTTTTCGCGGCTCTCCGCCATGCACGGAGACAACCCAGATCTCCTGGTTGACTCCATCAGAAAGAAGATCGGGATTGGGGGCTGGCCGCTCTGGGAATTCAAAGTCTCCGCCACGCACGTAGACGAGGGATTGGCCATCCGGCGTCCACGCGATATTCCCGATTTCAATGCCATCGTCTTCGGAATACTTAGTCAGCTGTTGAGAACTGTACGTTTTTCCGTCGGCATTTCTGGTTGCCGCCCACAGATTTCGCCGACCCTGCAGATTTGTTACCCAGGCAAAAGTGCCACCTATTGGTGCGGCCGTCAGTTCAGAGTTGAATGGCGCACTTAACGCCTGATCAAGCGTGAAGCTCTGCCCTAATAGAAAAGTCGATGCCAAACATAAAGACCAGAGAAATAACCCGCGCGCGAAATTCATCCTCAATAGCTTCCTCTAAAGATTCCGAATCATATCATCGCGCATGTTCCCGCCTCAGGAAGTGGACAAGAGACCTCCCGAGACCATGTCAGAGACTTTTAGGGAGCGGTTCATCTCCACACCGCATGATTTACGATAAGACTCGAGATCAGGTAAAGCGCAGACATTCACCAAGCGCCTTCTTCATTTACCTCTATCGAGATTTGAGATTGACTACACGAGTTCTCATCACTGGCGCAGCGGGATTTCTAGGTTCGCATCTGACGGATGCGCTTCTAGCCGAAGGATGTTCTGTCGTCGGCGTCGACAATCTATGCACCGGCTCCCTTGAAAACCTTAAGCATCTTCAATCCGAGTCACGGTTTGAATTTCAGGAACACGACATCTGCTTTCCATTCGATTTCGGGAAGGTAGACTACGTCTTCAACTTCGCCTCTCCAGCCAGCCCTGAAGATTACGGACGATTGGGCATTGAGACCCTTGAAGTTGGCTCTTCGGGCACCCGAAACGTCTTGGAACTTGCACACAAGTATCAGGCAAAGTTTCTGCACGCATCCACTTCCGAGTGTTACGGCGATCCGACTGTGCACCCGCAAACGGAAGACTACTGGGGCAATGTAAACCCGATAGGTCCGCGATCGGTTTACGATGAAGCCAAGCGCTTTTCCGAGGCGTTGGTCATGGCTTACCATCGATATCGGAAGGTCGATACCAGGCTCGCTCGCATCTTCAATACCTACGGTCCCCGTTTGCAGGCGAACGACGGCCGGGTGATATCGAACTTTATGATGCAGGCTCTTCAGGGGCAGGACCTGACCGTCTACGGGACAGGCAGCCAGACGCGAAGTTTTTGCTACGTCAGCGATGAGGTGGATGGCTTTCTTCGCTTGTCGCGTTCCCCGGAGCACTTTCCGGTCAACATTGGGAACCCGAATGAATGGACCATACTCGACTGTGCCCAGGCGGTGCTGCGAGTCACCGGATCTAGGAGCAGGATCGTTTTCCACTCTCTACCGGTGGACGACCCGGCACAGCGCCAGCCCGACATAGCCCGCGCCCGGCAACTGCTGGGCTGGGAGCCGAAAATCGACCTGGAAACTGGACTGAGGCTGAGCCTTGAGTATTTTCGGTCGAGCCTCGTCCCTCAACCTCAAACTCAAACTCAAACTCAAACTCAACCAGAGGATGCTGAATCTGCGTTGAACCAGGGCTGAAGTCAGGGTTTTGCTTGAGGAAAGCGAGGTTAAATTCACGCGAAGAAGCATTATCGGGGTCAGGACAACCCTTGCCAGAGACATCGCATCTGAGTTATGACTGAGTTTCCCGAATATGCGGTGAAAATGGCTTTTACGGTTCTGCTTGTCGATGACAATCCGGTGCAGGCCACCACGCGACAGGCGATATTAACCTATGCCGGGAATCAGGTGTCGATTGCCACGAGCGCAAGCCACGCGCTGCACTTACTTGATGATCCGGAATTTGCCGGAAATGTCGATTTGGTGATCACCGATCATCTCATGCCGAAGATGAACGGACCACAGTTTGTGGCAACCCTTCGCCAGCGGTTTCCTACCCTCCCTGTTCTCGTCCTGAGTGGCCTGCCGGATGCAGATATGGAGTACGCCGGTATGACGATTCTCTATCGCTCCAAGCCGATTGCCCCCGACGAGTTGATCAGGTTGACGCAATCGCTCTGGGGAAAGAATAGCCTAGGCAGAACCGCCTAGGCGCATTCCCTTCTTCTCCTTTCCAGTACAGCGCCTGGTTTTGACTCCATCCTGGTGACAGATTTGGAGATTTGTCACGATTGATGATGTAATTTCTTTAGTACATGACATTCGTTTGAATCGAACGAAATCTTGCGCATTTGGAAAGTTCAGAGTATTTTCACTCCAACTACTGCCGGGAGTTCTTAGAAACCAAGGAATGAATAAGAGTAATCGTCGCTGCCCCAACTGCGCCGATGCTGAGATGATCCGCATCCAACGTCGTGGTTTTCTGCAGGAGCGGGTTTATTCGAGGCTGGGTCTTTACCCTTGGGAATGCCCCTTCTGCCGTGAGATTTTCCTGCTTAAGAGTCGCGGACGCAGCTATCGCAGATCGTCCCCTAACCCCAAAGGAAACAAATAAGGTCTGCTGGATTGAGGCTTATAAGAGGCTGAATAAGCCTCCATTGTTCTTTTCCAGAATGTTTACGACCTGAGTCAAAGCCGCCTGCTGCGTCTCGGCCGTGCTCAGTTGCGTGGATACCTGCGCTACGTCCGCCTGCATGAGATTCGTCTGAGCCGAGGTGATCTGTGTACCCTGCGCTTGAGTGTAAGTCTGCGCCGCCTGCAGCTGCGTGATCGAGTTATCCATGACAACACGCTGCTGACTTACATAGTTCAATGCCGAGTTGAGGGATGTTGTATCTGCGATCGAGCCAGCCGAAGCAGTGCCGGTAGAAAAATCGGCGACAAGATTGTTCAGCGTCTGCAGGACATTGTTCGTGGGATCGCTGAAAATCTGGCTGCCGGGAAGATTGGTCTGAATCTTCTGTCCGTTTGGCGTCGTAACGTACGACGTAACCGCGTCTCCGTTATACGTGACTGTGCTGGGCGTGACGGCAGAATTCAAGGTGTATGGTGTCGTGCTGCCCTGGCTCCCGGAGAAAAGATATTGATTCATATAGGTCGTGTTCGCCAGGGAGAGGACTTCATCCCGGATTCCGGAAAGCTCGGTGGAGATAGACTGCAGGTCACTTGCGTTCAGGGTACCGTTGTTCCCCTCGGTGGCCAGAGAGAGCGCCTTTGTGAGTTGCGAAATCACGCTTCCTAAAGTAGAGTCGGTCACCTGCAGCATGCCCACAGTCGAGCTCTCGGTCTGAGAAAAGCTGTCGTCGAGATTGAGTTGCGAGCTGAGCAGAACATTTTCGCCTGCGGCCACCGGATCGTCGCTCAGCGAATTGACTCGGCTTCCGCTGGAGATCTCGCTTGTGAGGTGCTGCTCAAGCGCTGAAGTCTGGTCGAGTGAAGCCACAGCGCTGTTCAGATAAAAGGGATCGAATCTCATCGTTCAGTCCTTAAGCGACGGTAGTTTCCACGCCAAGATTGATGGCCGAGGCCATGACCGTATCAAGAATTGTGAATACCTTGGATGCAGCCTGATAAGCCTGTTGCAGGTTTTCAAGGGCTGCGGCTTGATCATTCAGGTTTACTGCGGAAAGCGAGTCCCGCTGCGTCTGCAACTGCGTCAAAGAGGCCTGCTGTGCGGTGTTCTCAGTAGACACCTCAGAGACGAGGCTGCCGAGAGCCGAAACAAAGCTCGAGTAGTAACCCGATGGCGTGGCGCCGCCGATAATCGTTTGATTCTGCAGCTGGAGCATGCCTTCGAGGTTGGTGTCGTCCGATGAGCCGTTGCCCGCTGCGGCGGCTGCAATCTTCGCCGGATCGGTGATCGCGACCGAAATCGAGCTTGCTGCGCCCGCCGCTGTTCCGGGCAGATTAAAGATTGGGCCTCCAGGATTGCCGTTGGCATCTGACCCAAGCGCATTCTGATTGTTTACCGCCGTGCCCAGGTCGAATGCCAACGTATCGAGGGTGCTCTGCATCTGGGGAATATCCTGATCGCGGACGGTCAGAATACCGCCTAGCTGGCCGCCCCCGCTCGCCAGTGCGGTGCTGATGTCATTCCCCTGATAGTCGGAGATATGCGTTACGCCTCCCGACACTGAGGTGTTCAAGGAAAATGCCTGCCCCTTTGAGACCAGCGGAGCGCCGCTTGAGGTCGTAATGGTCAGGCTATTGTCTTCTGTCGTAACCTCGTGGATCCCGACGAGTTGCGAGAGCTGCTCAATGTCATACTGCCGGTGATCTTCAAGCTGTCCAGCGTCGCTCGTTCCAGAGGTCTGTGAAATCTGGCTGTTCAGCTGGGCAATTGCCTGCGTCAGCGAATTCACCTGTATCACGATTGTTGCGCCCTGCTGGTCGAGCGAGCCCTGTTCCGCTGTCAACTGTGACGACGCCGACTGAAAGGAGTTCGCCAGGGTCGTCGCTGCATTCAGCACCGACTGGCGCAGTGAAGTGTCAGCCGGATTCGACTGCAACTGCGACAGGGCGCTGAAGAAACCGGAGATACTGGTGCCGATGTCGAGCGATGACGTGGAAGGGGATGCCGAGGTCGCCGAACTAAAGATATTCTCGATTCCCTCCAGAGCCGTCTGCCGCGCGTCGCTTCCCTGTTGCAGCTGCATCTGCTGCTGAATGCGCTGCTCTAAGACGAGATCGCGCTGCGAGGACGGGCCGGTCATGGTTACGCCTTGGCCATAGCTGGTACCGCCGATTGTGACCGGGTCGTTTGCCTGCCACTCCGGCACCTGGTTTGTGTAACCGGGCGTATTGGCATTCGAGGTATTGTTGGCGATGATGTTAATCGCAGCCTGGTCTGCATCCAGAGCCCCCGTCGCAATACTCAATGCAGTATTCAAAGTTGCCATGGTGGTGGCCTTTCCTATGGGTAATGGTGCTAAGAGTTGCGGCCTCGACCTCGGCCATAGCGAAAACTGTTTTCCTCGCCGCGAAGCAACCGCAGATTCCGCGCCGTCAGTTCGAGCACTTTCTCAAATGCCGCCTGCTGCGTGAGCGCTCGGCTGAATTCTTCCTGAGAATCCGGCATCTCCGCGCAGTTACAATCGGTCAGTACTTGCGTCAACGATGTTGTGTCTGTCCTGGCCAGCGCATCGATGGCTCGATCCAGAAGGCTTGTAACTGAGAATGACGAACCCGAGACGGATGACATAGAAATGCGCTATTCACCCTTCATCTGGCCAATGAGTTTATCGGCAACATATCCCGGGTTCACTTGATAGCTGCCGCTGGCAAGCGCCTGCTGTATCGCCGCAACCTTGTCCATGCGCACGTCGGGTATGGACATGGCTTGATGCGCCAGACTAGCTGCTGTGCTGACCTCGGTGCGATCCTGAATGCCACTCGCAGGCGCCGAGAGAGACGCCTGCTGCTGGGTTTGCGTAGCAGAAACTGGAGATGCTTTCGACACTCCCAGCGCTTCCGGTAACCCATGCAGTCCATCATTGATGTTCAT
Organism: Alloacidobacterium dinghuense; assembly: GCF_014274465.1. Classification (NCBI taxonomy): domain Bacteria; kingdom Pseudomonadati; phylum Acidobacteriota; class Terriglobia; order Terriglobales; family Acidobacteriaceae; genus Alloacidobacterium; species Alloacidobacterium dinghuense. The sequence goes on from NZ_CP060394.1 coordinate 2,391,310, forward strand.
AGCGGTTCTTTCCTCAATCCAAGTATCGGCGGGAGAGCAGCAAACTTTAGTAACTTTGCTCCCTGATTTCTTAGAAATTTTTCAGAAATGAACTCCGCTGCTTCCGGCGCCGGGATGCGCCGCATTCGTTGCCCCCTGGAAGTGATCGAGAATCTTCTTCGCTATGCCAAAGCCGCCATGTTCCGAGATTGCCTTGGCCATTGCTTCCGCCCCGAAGCTCATCAGCGCCTCGGCGCTTCCGTTGGTGTCATCGTCGTCCTTGCTTCCCTTCTCGGCAAAGAGGCTATCGTGTTGCAATGGCTTGAGAAACTCCTTCATCAGGCTGGCCTCAAACTCGTGCGCCGCCGATCGAAGCTTCGGATTCTGCTGGGTTGTTTCCGCTGCCGGAGCCAGTCCGGAAAGGGATACGCTGCTCATAGGACCTCCAACTCGGCTTCGAGTGCGCCGGCTTCTTTCATGGCCTGAAGGATGGAAATGATATCGCGGGCTGTAGCTCCGATCTGTTGCAGGTTCTCAACCAGCGTGTCGACCGTCGCTCCCTGTCTCAATTCGATACGGTTTGCCGGCTGCTCTTGCGCCTGCACCGTGGTCTGCGGCACTACCTGGGTCGTTCCCTGACCGAAGGGATTCGGCTGCGAGACCTGGTACTCGGTGACGACATTGACGGAAAGGCCACCGTGCAGGATGGAAACCGGCTGCAGGCGCACATCGCCTCCAATCACCACCGTTCCCGTGCGCTCATTCACGACCACCTTGGCGCGCGGATAGGTTTCTACTTCTACCGTCTCCACCTGCGCCAGAAAGGCTGGAATATCGTCCGTGGGCTCAACTTGAAGCGTAATCCGCCGGCTATCTACAGCACGCGCCACAGGTCGCGCCATCTCTTTGTTGATGGCGGCGGCCATTAACTCCGCTGTGCGGAAGTCGGCGTCGTTCAGGAGTAGCGAAAGCGAACGCATTTTTGTCAGATCGAGTTGCACCGCGCGCTCCACCATTGCTCCATCGGGCACACGCGCCGTGGTTGGATGGTTGTACTGCTTCAGATTCCCATTGCTGGCCACCGCGTAGCCGCCAAGAACGAGAGGTCCTTGTGCTTCCGCATAAATCTGCCCATCCGCCCCGTAAAGGGGCGTCAAAAGCAGCAGTCCTCCTTCCAGGCTGCGCGCATCGCCGGCAGAAGAGACGGTAATATCGAGCTTATTGCCCGGACGCGCAAAGGCAGGCAGGGTCGCCGAGATAAAAACCGACGCCATATTCTGGGTGCGCATTGTCGAGAGCTGCGGAGACTGCTGCAGGTTCACTCCCATACGCTCGAGCGTCGAAATCAGCGTCTGCATGGGGAAGACGGTTTGCTGGCTGTCTCCTGTGCCGCGCAGACCGACGACAATTCCGTAACCGATAAGCTGGTTATCGCGGACGCCTTCTACCGTGGCCACGTCTTTCACGCGAGCAAGCTTTGCCCGCTGGGTTCCCGTTGATACCGAAGCCGCACCTGCGGATGCGAGGGCGACCATTGTAGCCAACAGCAAATAAAGATTTCTGCTCAAGCGCATCGAATGGCTCCTAGAAAACCAACAGTTTTTCGAGAAAGCGAACGACCGGATTCTGGCGGTAGGTGTAATCGTTGATGATGCCCTTGCCGACTACCTCTAACTCCAGGCTGGTGATCTGTGTTGAGAGCACCTGATTCTGCGGGCTGACGTCCTCGGGCCGCACCAGGCCACGCAGTTTGATCAGCTGTGTCTGCTGATTGAAGGTGAGTTGACGTACCGCCTGAATGACCAACATCCCGTTCGGCAGCGCATCGATCACCTCGCCGCCAACGATCGTGCTCAGGCTGGAGTTCGTCACGCTCTGCCCTTGGGCATTCAGGCCAGAAGCCGAGGTCTGGTTCAAAAGATTGTTCAGCGCGTTCCCGGCGGATAACTTGCCAAAGAGCGCCGAAATCTGCGAGCTTGCGTTTGAAGCCCGCGAATTTTTCACCGTGCCGTCAGTCGACGCGGCCAGGCTCTCGGAAACAACGATGGCGATCGGATCATGCACCCGCGACGCCTTCACGTCTGAAGAAAGACGGGCCAGACGGCCATCCGGTGTCCAGATGGCGCCCGGCGATCGGACTTCGGCAGCACTCTCGGCCTTGACGCGCGCGAGGTAGGCATCGAGCGCAATGTCGGGCGGCGTGGGCTTTGGAGCTTTCTCCTGCTTCTGGGCTGCAGCGCGAGCCGGGAATGGACTCAGCGGACAGAAAAAACACACTGACAGAAACAGAGGGATGCCGTATCGCTTCATCTTCACTGAGTCCACCCATCCAACGATTTGCTCTGCCATTTGTTGGAGGCGAACAACTCGACTGAGCCGGCACCCCGCACCTTGCCCTCAAGCACAACCCCTCGCGATCCTGTTCTGACGTGAATTGTTTGCCCTTCATTGCCGGCGTCGAGCGCCGTTCCCTCCAACTCAATGTTGCCGTCGGAAGTCTTCCGCCAAAGCTTAACTTTTGCGCCAGCAAGCACGAGCAGCGTCGCACGCTCTATTACTTTCGGCTTCAGCCCACTAGAGGCAAAGGGGAGCGATGTTTCCTGCCATGGCACTTCCTTGAGCGTCCAGGGCCGTTCCGGATGACTGCAATCGACAACGGCCGCCCATCTGCGATGCAACACTGGATCTGCGATGTAATGATCCGTGTGCGTGCCTTGGATTGTGCTGCAGACGGAGCCGAGCAGGTGTCGGCCACCGAGCAGCACAACCAGAAAATAAAGAACGATCGCGCATCTCTTCATCGCTCGCTACCGGGCCATGTTATTGACTTGGCTGTACATGTCGTCCGCGGCCCGGATCACCTTGGAATTGCTCTCATAGGCGCGCTGCGCTAACACCATTTGCACAAACTGAGTCACTACGTCGACATTGGAGTTTTCCAGATAGCCCTGCTGCAATGTGCCGAGACCCTGTGTGCCGCCGGGCACATCCAGCACCGGATCGCCGGAGGATAGCGTCGCACGGAAGAGGTTTGCTCCTACACTTTCCAGGCCCTCCGGATTGGCGAAGGTAGCGAGCTGGATCTGTCCGAGCTGTGACGGATTCTGCTGCCCCGGAAGCGTTGCATTGACGACGCCGTATTGCGTGATCGTCACCGAGGTGGCATTCGGCGGAATCGTGATGTTGGGGACGATTGGGTCGCCGTCGGTCGTCACAATCGTTCCCTGGTTGTTCAGGTGGAAGCTTCCGGCGCGCGTATATTCAATCGTTCCGTCGGGACGCGAGACCTGGAAAAATCCGTTCCCCTGGATGGCAAGGTCGTATGTGTTGCCCGTGTTATTCAAGTCGCCCTGCGTCATGATGACCTCAGTCGCAGCAGACTTGGTCCCCAGACCAACCTGCAATCCAGCCGAAACCGTCTGCTGGCTCTGCGCTGCGCCAGGCGTGACCAGATTTTGGTAGATCATGTCCTGAAACTGCAGCTGCCGCTGGCGAAAGCCGGAGGTGGACGAGTTCGCCAGATTGTTGGCAATGGTATCGAGGTTGAGTTGCTGCGCGCTCATGCCGCTTGCTGCCGTGTAGAGTGCCCGAATCATGCTTCTCTCCTGATCAGAAAAATGTTGTGTTTAGACTTTTGGCAGATCTTCACTCGCCGTTTTGTCGAATTCGCCGTGAAAAATGGATAGAGCCTTCTGCATCATCTCGGCCTGGCGCTGTACGAGAATGAGTTGCAGGGTTCCCTGAATCACATCCTGGTTGGAAGATTCCAGAGATCCTTGATGAACTGCTGCTGTGGTTAAGGTGGGCTTTGTTCCCGCTGTTATGGTGTAGCGGTTGGTTCCTTCCGGTACTAGGTCCTGCGATGGAAAATCGAAGAGTGCAACCTTGCCGGCGACCGCATTGGCTACAGAAACCGCTCCATCCATTCCAATCGTGATATCCCCAGTCGGAATTTGAATGGGCTTGTTCTGTGCGTTGAGAACAGGCTCGCCAGCCGCAGTCACCAGGGTACCGTCCGCAGCACGCCGGAAGGATCCGTCGCGCGTATAGCGAATGCCCTGCTTGGTTTGGATAGCGAAAAACCCCGCTCCCTCGATGGCGAGATCCAGGGGATTGCCGGTATGCGTCAGCGCGCCCTGTCCCAGATCCAGGCGATTTCCACCGAGAACGCCAAAGTCGTTGACGACCTTGTTGACCTGCGAATTGAGCGCGTCAGGCCCGACAATGGCATTGCGAAAGTATTCGCGTTCGGCACGAAACCCGCTGGTATTCGCGTTCGCCAGATTGCTGGCGGCCGAGTCCAGCGCCTCGGTGCGTGCGAGTAACCCGGAAAAGGCTGCGTAGTATCCGCTGTCCACCCTTGATCTCCTCTGCCGTAGATCAGTGCAAAAGAAAGACCGAAAAGAAGGGGCGAAGAAATTAGCAGTTTCTAAGCTTGTAGATCCGCAGATTTACAGAGAATTACTGAATGGATTCACAGATAATGCTGATGCTGAGCGTGTGTTCTTCAAAGCGGTAATTGCGATCGATGCGGAACTCCTGCTGCTGCATATGCAATTGGTAATTGGTCCCGGTGACCACAGCAGGGGTTGAAAGCACGCATCCGCCGGCAAGCACCGCGTGCTTCCCTTTCCAGGCTCCGGCAACCATATTGCACACCTCTCCGATCGCATCCTTGACCATCGCATCTAATTCCTGCGGACGCGTTCCTACCATGCATTCGGCCATGCGCAGCGACGTTTCAAGACCGCAGCGAAGCGTGCAGGCTCCGCTCATGGCTCCAGCCAGTCCGATCACTGCAGTAATCGTTTCGCTGCCGTCGGTCACACCTTTTTCGGCGGGTTGACAGGGCGCGCCCATCATCAGACGAAAAACCTCATCCACCGCATCATCCAGATGCAGGGCGTGTGCGCTCTCCTGTAGTAGTTCACGGGCAGGTGTCGCCATAATTTTCTCCAAAGTGATTTAAGCCAAGAGATGAATCAGACTATGCAAGGCCCAACAAAGGGAGCACCCGGTCCTTGACCTGTTCTGCGGTAAAAGGCTTGCGGATATAACCCTGCGCCCCGGCAACGATGGCTTCTTTCACATGCTCCTCGCTGCTTTCCGTCGTGATCATCACGACTGGAACGTCAGGCGCCAGCGCCTGCGAACGCAGCTGGCGGAGGAATTCGAGCCCATCCATCGTGGGCATGTTGATGTCGGAGAGAATCAGCTGGACGCGTTCGCTCTTTAACACATCGAGCGCCTCCACCCCGCTCGATGCTTCATGTACCTTGCTCAAAGGCAGTCCCGCCTGGCGCAAGGCCCGCTCGACGATCTTTCGCATCACCGAAGAGTCATCGACAATCAAGGCAGCAATTTCACTCATGAACTTTCCTCGCTCCCCTGCCCTTATCGGCACTTTCGTCGATCCCGCTAGCTCACGATGCTCTCACTCGCTTGTGGCCAGCGAGCACACCATGTCTTCCACCTCCTCTGCTGCGGGCAGAATCCTTTGATCTTCCTCTGGAACATGACTGCGCCATATCCGCAGCCAGAAATAGTCATGCACACGCACGATTTGCGAACGAACGGCCTTGCGTTCCTCAAGCATGGCCGTGAATGCGTGTACCAGTCCGCGCATGTTCGCAGCTTCCAGCAGACGTGTCCGAGGAAATTGCGCGCGTAGAACCTCCCGCTGCGCTCTGCGAAATTCAGATTCCCGCAGGACCCCGGCTTCGACTTTCAGCCCCAGCATCCGTTCAACGGCCAGAACAAGACAGCGATCCATTCTCTCTTCAAATGCGATATACAAAATTTCGCGGCCGGCAATGCGGAGCGGCACGGCGCCGAAACTATCGATCAACAAGCGCGGAAGTGCCGGCGCCATAGCGACCGGATCGTGTGGCGCACTCGCCAGAAGAGGGCAGTTCCATTGCGCGCTCAGCGCCCGAGCGATCTGTTCCTCGTCGGCCGAGTTTTGCCGGACAAGCCACTCTCCCAATCGGCCCGAGCCTGTTTTTCTCTGCGCCTCCAGCGCTCTCCTGAGCTGGTCGTGATCGATGACGCCACGGGAGAGCAGAACCAATCCAAGGGGCACGCGGTGTTGATGTACAGCTCTTGGGGAACCTTGGGAGTTTGGATCCGCCGCATCGCGCAGGATCGCCGCTTGCACGATCTCCTGCATGCATGCCGCACTGCAAGCCCATTTCCCTTCGAGAATGGGATACTGGCGGCTGCGCCAGAGCCTCATCCAGCCGGCTCTGCACTTCGCATTGCCGCATTGCGATAGAAAACTAGAGACGGTATTGCCAGCTGCAAGAGAGCTGGACATCCTGCCGAGCGCCGCAGTGTGTTTATGTGAAGCGAAGCCTTCCATAGCGTCTCCCAGGCTTTTCTGCGTCTGCCGCCGCTTGATCAGAACAGGCATCGAATGCTCTCCAAAGACTCTTTCGGCTCAGCCACTTCAGTGACTCGCAACCCGAAATTTCCGTTCACAAGCACAACCTCCCCACGGGCCACGATTTTGTCACCCACAATCAAATCCACGGGATCGGAGACGTGCCGTTCCAGTTGTACAACATCACCCGGCCCCAGCTCCAACACGTCGCCCAGCGGCATTTCTTTCGAGCCGAATCTCAAAGAGGCTTCGAGTTCGACATCGAGCAGCAGCTCTACCCCTCGCGCCGGCAGGTTGGCCGCAGGCGTGTTTTCTCGCCCCTTCATCTCAACCGTGGGCCTGGTCTCATCCGAGAATTCGACACGGACAGAAGCTTCACCAAAACGAACTTGATACGTCGCCGCTGCGATTCCGGCGGGACGCATCCCCTCGCGGACAGCGAGCACTGAAGTGGCTGTACCCGAGCTTTTGGATGCCGTCTTCGCGGCACGCTCGGCGACCTGCCGCAGAATGCTCTGCCACAACGCCGCATCCCGCTGGCGATCCTGTTCATCGGGTATCACCCGCGCCGCTACGAACAGCCGGGCCAGAGCCTCGGCATCGGCCACGACCCAGAAGCTTCCCTGCAGGCTGCCCTGGAGTTCAATCTGAAAGGAGATGGAATCCTTTGCCTCTATGAACGTATCCGCAGGAGCGAGCTTTACGGTTCCTGCAAGCTCCTGGCTCAATCCCATGGGAGCCTCTAATAACCATGCGTCAAGGAATGTCTTCATCGAACCTCCGGTTCTCACGTTTCGGTTTACACATTTGCGGCTGCCGCTGCTGCGATCTGGACCAGGTGAGCGCCCCTCTGTTCTTCATGACTCACTGGATAGCCCTCAAATAGCGGAATGCCCGCAATACGCAGCTCTGCGGGCCGCGTAGCAACGATGGGCAATTTCAGGATTTTCCCTTCATACAGGTCTTCGAGTTCCCTCCCGGGAATGCTCACGGGCGGTAGCTGCAGCGCTGCGCCGACCTTCACGAGAGCGACACGCTCCTGCATCCGCTGCCGGGTCTCCGGCGAATGGCGATGCTGCCGACTCCAGTCTCCAACCAGGCGCCGCAGCACGGTATTGGAAACGACAGCGGGAAAAGCAAGATTCAACATGCCGCTCGCGCCAGGCATGCGTACTTCAAAGCTCAGGCAAAGGGTTTTCTCTGACACCGGCATGACACGCGCAATCTGCGTATGCAGCTGTCTGCGCTCAAAGGTAAAGGTCAGACCAACCGGCTGCCATGCCGCGCTGAGTTCGCGACAGATGACTTCGGCAACGCTGGTGAGAATCGACTCTTCGATATCGGTCAACTCGCGCACGCGATCCGGCTTGCCTTCGCCACCGAGCAGCAAATCGATCATGGGCGGAGCCAGTGCCAGATCGAGCTGCAGGACCGAAAGGGCACGCAACGGCTCCAACCGGACTGAGCTCACATAGGCTAGATCGGGGATGCGCAGCATGAACTCATTGAAGGGCATCTGCTCGGCGGAAACCAGATTCACATGGAAACGGCTGCGCAGCCAGACGCCAAGATTGTGAGTAAGATTGCGCGCAAAAATATCGTTCAGCAGACTGATGGCACGCATTTGCTCATTACTGATCTGCCCTGCGCGGGAAAAACTATAGGGCTGAACGCGTGCCCGCGTCTCCTGCGATGCTGCCTGCGAGCGCGCTCGCGCTGCCTGAAATAACGCGTCGATCTCGTCCTGCTTCAGGCTCTTCTCCATGATCGCTACTCCTTCACCGATGAAGCTTTTTGTGCGCTTGTTCGTTTACCTGCGGCCTTATTCACGCTGTCTGACTTGGCGGCCAGATCCGCCAGCATGCTGCGCAGATGCAGAACCGCCGAAGCGTGAATCTGCGAGACCCTCGATTCCACCACGCCCAGCGTGAGACCAATTTCTTTCATGGTCATTTCTTCGTAGTAGTAGAGCGTCATCACCAGCCGCTCGCGCTCGGGCAGATCGCCGATGGCTTCGGCGAGTCTCTGCCGCATTTCTCCCTGCAGACAGCGGAAGAGCGGATCGTCCTCGGGACGGTTCGGCACATAGGCCAGTTCCTCTTCGCCTGAGTCTTCCGAGCGTTCCAGGTGCAGCGTGCCGATCTCAAGTCCCTTCAGTTCCCCAAGAAGCTGCTGATAATCCCCCAGTTCCATCTGCAACTCGCCGGCAATCTCCTGCTCCGACGGCGAGCGACCCAGTCGAGCTGTGAGTGTGCGAATCGCCTGCTCGACGGCGCGGCCCTTGCGACGCAAATCGCGCGGGCTCCAGTCCAGCGTCCGCAAGCTGTCCAGAATGGCGCCGCGAATACGGAATTGCGCGTAACTGCGAAACTGCACTTTCTTCTCAGGGTCAAATTTCTGGAAAGCATCCATCAGTCCCAGGACGCCGGCACTGACCAGTTCTTCCATCTCCACATGCTGCGGGAGCCGCTCGTGAATACGCCGTGCGATGTAACGCACAATCGGCAGGTGTTCCACCATGACGCGCTCTTCTTCCGGAGTAAAGCGCTGGCTCACTGCGGCTTCTGAGTAGGCAGTCTTCTTCTCGGTGGGGAGCGTCTGCCACTGTTCTGTTTCGCAGGGTTTCGTCAAAGACATCACCAAAGCCCTCCGTCCGGACTTCTCGTTTCCTGCTGACCGATCTTCGATAGATCCCATGTTCTGCATATTGTTTTCACTCGGGCTTTCACGATTTCCGTTCTCATTCGCAACAATGGACAACTGGTGGATCGAGGAACCAATTCCGCCTTACCGAACAACGCCAATCGATCGCACGCGCACATCTGCTGGAATCTCCGCCGGAGAGATCACAACCACTCGCGGCAAAATCGGTTCCAGCCAGCGGCGAAGGTAGAAGCGCGCCGGACTCGGACAAAGGAGCACGGGGAGGGCCAGTGAGGATTGAGGCCCGATTAGCTGCTTCACAGAATCGACGAAACGCTTGAGCCAGGGAGCGTGTGCGCGGCCATCGGTCAACATGCGCGCGCCCGCTTCTCCCTTGAGAGACTCAAGAAGCTCTTCTTCAAATGCTGGATCCATCTGCAGGACGCGCAGACTTCCGTCACTCTCGAGCAGCGGCTGCACGATACGCCTGCCCAGCGCATGCCGCGCAGCTTCCACCATGTGCGGCAAACCTTTGTTGACGGCAGCCGCTTCGATCAGCACATCGAGGATGGGGCCGAGATCGCGAATCGAGACCTGTTCGCGCAGAAGCTGCTGCAGGACCTTCTGCACCTCGCCGAGCGTGAGCACCTTCGGCACCAGCTCTTCCACGAGTTTTGGATGGGACTCATTCAATGTATCGAGCAGGCGCTTTGTCTCCGCGCGACCCAGCAGCTCATGCGCATGTTGGCGAATCATCTCCGCCAGGTGCGTGCTGATCGCCGTGACCGTATCAACCACGGAATAGCCGGCGGCTATCGCCTGACTCTCGAGCGAGGGCGATATCCAGCGCGCGGGAACCTGAAAAGCCGGCTCCTGCGTCTGCTTCCCCGGTAGCGGATGCGCATCGGATTCCGCACTTACTGCCAGCAACGCGTTGCCTTCGGTCTGCCATCGGCCAATTTCCATACCGCGCAACGAGAAAACATACTCGCGCGGCCTAAGGCGCAAATTGTCCGAGATATGAATCGGTGGCACGAGAAAGCCAAGCTCCGTCGCAAGATGTTTGCGGAGTGCCCGCACGCGGGCCAGCATCTGACCACCCTGTTTTTCATCAACCAGAGGAATCAGCTGAAAGCCAATTTCCAGGCTCAGCTCGTCCACTTTGAGGAGTGTGGCAATGTTCTCAGCCTGTGCCTTGTCTACGGCCTGCTTACGCTCCGGCTCCGCAATTGCTTCTTCTGCAGGTTTGCGCGAAGTCTGCCATCCTAGATAACCGAGTCCAATCGCCGGCAGCAAAAAGGGAATCTTCGGAAGCCCCGGCACAAGACAAAGCGTGCCCAGAACTCCGCTGGCTATATAGAGTGTGATGCCACGGCGAAAAAGCTGCGTGCCCAACTCCGTTGTCAATCCGTTGGCGGAATTCGCACGTGTCAGCACCATGCCTCCCGCTACCGACACAAGCAGGGATGGGATCAATGTCACCAGTCCATCGCCCACCGTCAGCACGGTATAGGTTTTCACCGCGTCTGTCAGAGCCACGCCCTGCTGCAGAACGCCGATCAACAATCCGGCAATGATGTTGATCGCCGTGATAAGGATTGTCGCCAGTGCATCGCGCTGGTTGAACCGCGCCGCTCCATCCATCGCCCCGTAGAACTCGGCCTCCTGCGCGATCGCCTGTCTGCGCTGTCTGGCAGCCGCTTCGTCGATCAACCCGGCGTTCAGATCGGCATCGATGGCCATCTGTTTGCCAGGCAGCGCATCGAGGGTAAAACGCGCCGTTACCTCTGCCGTGCGCACGGCGCCGTGACTCACAACCAGAAACTGAATCGCAATCAGAGCGAGAAAGAGAACGAAACCTACAACATAGTTGCCGCCGACGACAAACTGACCGAATGCCTCGATCACGTTACCCGCCGCCGCCGTTCCCTCACCGCCGTGCAACAGGATGCGGCGGCTCGAAGCAATATTCAGCGACAGCCGGAAGAGCGTCAGCAGCAGGAGGAGGCTCGGAAAGACAGAGAAATCGACGGCGCGCCGCACCTGGACAGCCGAGAGGAAGACCAGCACAGAAGCCGAAAAAGAGCACGCCAGTAAGAGATCAAGAACAAAAGAAGGCACCGGAATCAGCATCACGAAGATGACGCTGATTGCGCCGACCGGCAGCGACAAACTCTTACCGAGCTTCAGCAATCTGCTGGCAAGCCCCTCTGACGCTCCCTTGCCGGCAGGTGAGGAGGCGGGAATGACTGCGGTAGAACTCATGGCATCTCCTTGGCGGATCTTGAAATCGGTTGAGCGGGGGCTGCGTCTTTTCTGCGTTGGTCGCGTTTTGCCTGCTCGGCGGCACGCTGACGGCGTACCTTCTCTTCGACCTGCTTGCGATAGAGATAAGCGAGAATTGCGGCGACTGCGGCATACAGGTCGATGGGAATCGACTGGCCTTCGGCAACCGAACGATAGAGCGAACGCGCGAGCGGCGGGTTCTCGACGATAGGCACTCCGGCCCAGCGCGCTTCACTCTTAATCTGCTCAGCCAGGAGATTGCGTCCCTTCGCCAGGACTTTGGGCGGCTCCATGGTTTCAAAGTCAAAGCTCAACGCAACGGCATAGTGGGTTGGATTGGTAATGACAACCGTTGCACGTTTGACGTCCGCCTTCAATTTGCGGCGTCGCATCTGGCGCTGTAGGCCGCGAATGCGACTGCGCACCTGCGGACTGCCCTCGGTCTCCTTCATCTCCTCACGGATCTCCTGCTTGCTCATCCGCATGCGGCCTTCCCAGCTTCGCCATTGCACGATGTAGTCAATCCCCGACCAGGCCACGAGGATCCAGGCTGTATCGAGTAGCAGGTCGTAAGCCGAGGAGAACATGCGCGGCAGGTGGCCAATGCTCATCGGCGGCAGGTTGGTCTGGCCCTCAATCTTGTGAATACCGAGAATGACAATCACCCCGGCGGGCAACAGAGACTTCATCATGCGCGACGCGCCCTGCAGCGAGAGAATGTTCTTGATGTTGGTCAGAGGGTTCAACCGGGTAAATTTTGGCTGCAATGCCTGCGCGGAAAATTGCACGCCACCGCCCTGCGCGACCACAACGAATAGGGCAACGCCAGAGACGGCGAGTGCCAGCAAGAGCAGAGGAGATGCGGCAATCAGCACGAGATGGCGCAAGGCAAGCGCCGTCTGCATCGCCTGATCCTCCTGCCACACCGCAGGAGAGCCAAGAGCCAGCACCTGCGTCATCAGGCCGCTCCACATCGATGCCCAGTGCGACGAGATGTTACCCAGAACCTGGACGCCAGCCAGCATCGCGAAGGCTGCCGTCAGCTCGCGGCTGCGGACACGGTCTCCCTGCTGCTGCGCCTTCTGCCGCCGCCGCGGAGTCGCCCGTTCTGTGCGTTCTCCGCTCATGCGTGACCCGCTCCAGACCGCAGCATGCCTTCGGCCACATCCAGCAATCGGCTGAAGTGGCTCTCGATAAACCGCGGCCAGAGGGCCAGCGATCCGAGAAGAATGACATAGCCGGTTATCGTCTTCGCAGGCACCGTAATCGCCATCACCGGCAGCTGTGGTGACATCTTGCCAACCATCGCCACCGCGACTTCTACCAGCATGGTTGCCGCCATGGCCGGAGCAGCAAGCTGCAGCGCGGCGAAGAAGATGCCGCTTGCCATCTGCACGAGCGCCAGCGCGTGTTGGCCGTCCAGAAAAAACCCTCCAAGCGGCGCCACGGCAAAGCTGCGGATCAGAGCGGCCAGCATCGTCCGGTCCAGCCCCGAGACGAGAAGCACAGTTGTGCCCATCAGCGAGAACATTTGTGCCAGCAAGGGCGTCTGCACTTCCGAACTTGGATCGAGCAGGTTTGCCAGCGAAAAGCTGAATTGCACGCCAAGTACCTGGCCTGCAAAGAGCAGCACCTCATTCAACAGGCTCAACGAAAAGCCGAAGACAAGGCCTGCAGCCACTTCGCTCACCAGGGGAATCATGCCAAGCTCCAGTCGCGCCATCGGAAGTGAGGCCACAATGGGCGCCACCAGAATCGACACCGCAATCACAAAGACTGCTTTGATCTGCTTGGGAATCGCCTGCGAAGAGAAAAAGGGAGCGGCGACCATCATGCTGCTCAGGCGCACCATGGCCAGCACCACCGCGGAAAGATAGTGGCCCCAGTCCAGATTGCCGCGACTAAGAATCTCGTTCATCGCGTCAGCCGATGTACCGGTGAAAATCGTTCAGGAGCGTCACGGTGAAGAAGACGATGCGACGTAGAAACCAGGGCAATCCGGCCAGCATAACCACAGCGACGATCAGCAGGCGCGGAACCGTGCTCAACGTCTGGTCCTGCAGAGAGGTGAGCGTCTGAAAGAGGCTCAATGCAAAGCTGGTGACGGCGGCGAGCAGCAGAATGGGGGCGCTCACGACAAGCGCTTCTTTCAGAAGGTGCCGCATCAATTCCGCTACCTGATCGGGGCCCATCGTTACTCTCCTTTCTTTCGCGATCTTCAAAAACTCTTGAGCAGAGAGCTGGCCAGAAGATGCCAGCCGTCTACCATCACAAAGAGCAAAATTTTAAGCGGCGTTGAGACCACTACGGGTGGAAGCTGAAACATGCCAATCGACGTCGTGATCGAGGCAATTACCATATCGATCAGCAGGAATGGGAGAAAGAGCACGGCGCCAATGACAAATCCGGCCTTTAATTCCGAGAGCATATAAGCAGGCACGATCACGCGCAGGGGAAGATCGTCCGGCGTCTTCGGACGCGCGATCATCGATGCCGAGCTGAACAACGCCAGATCCTTCTCGCGCGCATACTTCAGCATGAAATGCTTTGGCGGATCGGCGCCGCGCTCAATCGCCTCGATCCCCGAAATCTGCCCCTGGCGGAAGGGTTCAACTGCCTGCTGGTCGACCGCCGTCAATACGGGCTGCATCAGAAACCAGGTCATCATCAGGCCGAGCCCCATCAATACCTGATTACTGGGAGCGGTCTGCGTTCCCAAAGCCTGCCGCAGAAAATGAAAGACCACCAGCAGACGTACCATCGGCGTCATCGAGAGCACGATCGCCGGCAATAATGTAATCAGCGTGAGCGTGAAGACAATGGTCCAGGGCACGCCATTGTTATTTGTCAGGTGCTGCTCCATACCGGATAGCGGACCCGGCAACGGCAGCAGCTTCGGCGTCTTCGCGAAATAGATGGCGAACATCATGACGTGCGTGGCTCGCGTTTCTGCACCCGCGTCAGGGACGGCTTCATCGATTTCGATCCCTCTGCCGCTACGGCGGAGACTTCGACAACAGAAACGATTGCGTCCGCACCTGCCGCAATCAGGAATTCCTTCTCGCGGCAACTCACCAGGTACAGCATCTTCTTCGGACCGAGCGACAGCTTCTCCTCAAGATGAAGAGCGTTCTCCCTGCCCTCCCGCATCTTTCTGGCAAAACGGGACGCGATCAGCAGTCGGATTCGAGACCATGCGCGGTAGCAGCGCTCGGTCCAGCCGGCTCCAATTGCTGTCGGATCTTTGGCCATCTTCATCTCCATCTCCGCCTACACCAGCCGCGTTACGCGTACGGCCAGCTTCTGATCTACGACTTCGAACTCAGTCCACACCAGGTGCACTCCGCCGGACCACAAGGGAAGATCTTCGGTGTGCGGCCACGCCGATTCGATCACCTGGCCTTTTTCCAGAGAGAGAAGGTTCTGCACACGGAACGACGGAAGCGGCAGGCGAAGGTCGAGCTGCAGGGGAAGTTTGGCCGCGAGCGCAGAGAGCAGGGCCTTGGTATATCCCTGTGGTGCGACGCCCTCCGGAAGTTGCGGAGAGAGGACCGGGCTGATTTCGGCTACGGCCTGCTGAGAATCCTTCAATTCAGTAGTTGCAAGGGGCTCTGGGGTCATGCCAGAGGAAGGTGCAGATCGATGACCGGAAATGGGACAGAAAGATTAGAGGATTCTCAGAAAGATGCGGCCAGAGCAGCTGTCGTCGCTGTCCTGGCCTTTCATTTCTAGTGAATCATGTTGATGGTTTCCTGGGTTACCGTATCGAAGGTGGTAATAGCCTTCGAATTCGCCTCGAAGGCGCGCTGTGCCACGATCAGATCAGAGAACTGCGTCGAGATATCGACATTCGAGCCTTCGACGGCCTGGTCCTGAATGGTGCCGCGGCCATTCGACCCGGCGGTGCCCACCGTCGCCTGGCCAGAAGCAAGCGTCGTCTGATAGTTGTTGTCTCCCAGACGGGTCAATCCCTGCTCATTGGTAATGCTGGCGACAGCAAGCTGGCCAACCACCTGTGTCTGGTTGTTGCTGTACGAGGCCGAGACCACACCGTTTGAATCCACGGTAAAGCTCTGGTACTGTCCGCTCGCATAGCCATCCTGGTGCGATGTGGCCACGCCAGAACCGGCGGCAACCTGATCGATGACCGGCTTGTTGTTCGCGTCATACAGATTCCAGTTGAAGTTCATATTCGCCGCACCATCAGACATTCCCGTGAATTGAATGTTCGAGACGTTCGCTGCGGGAGTGACGAGATTGCCGCTTGAGTCAAAGGTCAGCGTGCCCACGGCGTTGGCGCTGCTGCCCGTCGCATCGCCCGCCGGCAGTGAGATGTTGTAGCTCCAGGTGTTGGTGCCAGTCTTCTGAAAGTCGACTGTGGCTAAATGCGCTTCGCCGAGTGAATCGTACAGCGTGATCTGCCCCTGCGCTGAAGTGCCCACTGCCGCCGATGCATCCAGGTTCGCAGTCATCGACATGTTTGCCGTTGCCTGGGGCTGCTCCACCTGCCCCACCGGAATCTGGATCGGAACCAAAGGCGCATTCGTGTTGGGAACACCGTTCGCTGACGGATATCCCATCACCTGTTGCCCGCCCTGGGTTAAAAGATGGCCGTCCGAACTAATCACGAAATCGCCGGCGCGCGTGTACTCCTGCACGTTGCCGTCCTGCACGACAAAGAAACCATCGCCGTTCAACGCAACATCCTGCGACTGGCCTGTTGCCGGGTTCGCCGTACCCGTGCTGAAGTCTGTCGTAATGGCGCCAACCTGCGAACCTGCGCCCACCTGCTCCGGGTCGCCGGAGCCGCTCTCTCCCACCTGCTGGTAGAAGAGATCGCTGAACTGCACATCCTGGCTCTTGTACGCCACGGTATTCATGTTGGAAAGGTTATTGGCAATGGTGTTGAGCGCGGTGTTGTCGGCCTCAAGACCCGAGAGTGGAATGAAAAACGATGGCATGTTTCCTCCGCATCCTTACTGTGAAGTTACGATTGATGAACTGCAGCCTTGAAAGCCTGCGCCGCCTGCGAAGCAGCATTCGCGTCGTGCCCCGCCGCATTCACATGCGCAGCCTCTGCGGCCGCCGGTTGGGCATGCTTCGGCGCGAGCGAGGTCGCCAGGCGGCTTGCCGCGCTGATCGCCTCCGTCGAAGCGCTCGACTTCGTGCCGCTCGAACCCGAACCGGAACCCGAGCCGGAGCTCGACGTGGAACCCAATCCTCCGAGATCCTGATTGATCTGAATCAACTGCTGGAGGCTGTTCACCTGCACCAGCTGGTCAATGTAGGCATTCGGATCGGTGTCGGCGGTCGGGTCCTGGTTCTTCATCTCCGCCACCAGAAGGCTAAGAAAGTCGTTGGCTGTGATCGTCGTATCGCCACTGTCACTGCTCGACGAACCCGAGGAGCCGCTCGCGCCCGATGAACTATCGAGCGCGGTGATCGGCGACCCCGTGACCGGCGACATGATTGGATGATGTAAAGGCTGCATCATTTCTCCTTTTCCTTATGCTTCTCCCTAAGCGTGGATACTGATATACGAAGCGCTTACGGCTCGCGACACGTTCTCATTTCTCATGTCGTTCAATGGCGACTGGATCTTTTTGTCAGTCCCCGCGCCTCCCTGCTCTGCATTGTCACGGCGGGCATCTCCAGGCGCAGATTGCGATTGCCCCCCACCGGAGGCGCCGCTCTGCATGTCTCCCTGCGTATGCACATTGAGGCTGTGCACAGGGACATTGCGGTCCGCAAGATATTGCGTGATCGACGGAGCCTGTGCGGCGAGACTCGCGTGCGCTTCCGTAGAATCTGCGGTGAGGGTTGCACTGACATGCCCGGCGGAAGATTGCGTCTGCACCTCCACCCAGCCAAGCGCAGGGTCATGCACGCCCACAGCAATCTGGTGCGAACTCGTATGGAGCAGCGTCGCCGGGGATTCGACGGCATCGAGACGCTGAAAGGGATCGGCTTCGGATGCCGCTGTTCCCGATCGAACACCAGGGCCAGCGGCGGCGACAGTGCGCGCCGACATCGCATTGGGCAAAGTGTCGCCCTGCGTCTGCACTGACTCTTTCGTGCTTCCCTGTGTCACAGCGGAAGCGGAGATACCGTGGCCTGCGGCGGCAAACGGCTTTTCCGCTGTCTTCTGCCTCGGCGAAGGAGTGCCCGCGACCTGTGGCGCTGCTCCTTCGACGACTGGCCCGGAAACCGTGTGCAGCGGCATATTCGCGCTGATCACCGGCATGAGTGGAATATCGGCAGGAGTCTGCGAGAGAGGCGAATGCGGCAGATTGTTTGGAGTGGAAGCAAGAGCTTCGGGCGTCACAGAAGGTGGCGCGATCTGTAGTCTCTCAGACGCAATCGGCAGTGCGCCCAAGTCATTCTTCGCGGAATCAACCATCGGCAAAGCCGCCGCCCCTTCAGGCCGACCCGCGTCCAAACTTGCCACGGACGCCTGCTCACGGGGTTCCTTTTGCAAACCGGGGCCACTCGAAACATGCTGCTGTAATGGAACCGAATCGGGTGTCCAAGGTCGCACAGGTAGAGCTGGAGACCACTTTTCAGGACCGGCTATCGGATCCGCTTGCGGGATGGGTAGAGGCACGGGAACAATCGCGCCCGATGCCAAAGCCAGATCAGCCACAATAGCATTTTGTTTCTTCGGTGAGTTGGCGGAAGAAGGCGAGGGTTCCGTTTCGTGTCGGGCAGCCTTTGCTTCATTCTTTGCCGGCACAGAATTGCTGAATTGCGCTTCTTCTTGCGCTCCGGCACCTCTTAATTCCTCAAACGGTGGGCGCAAGAGAAGATCGGGACCTAAGGGTGCGGCTTCCTGTTTTGCATCGGCCGTCTCTGTCAAAACTTCAGTATTTTTTTCGGCGGCCGTGCTCCCTGACTGTTCTGCGAGGATGGCGGCAAACGCCGGAAGTTGTCCCTTCTTTGGCGAGGCAGCTCCGGTCATCGATCCAAAGGGGCCGGCAGAAACGCTGGCTGAAGATTCTTGTACGCCAGTAGTGGATGCGGCACTTGCTGGAACTTGCACAGTTCAGTCTCCTGCGAAGGTTATTGCAGACGGCTTGCCAGAAGTGGGGCAGAAGAGGTTAGAGAAGTCTCATGCTGGCCCATTTCCTCGGCGGACAGATCGACTTCGCTGGCCAAACCAGTCATCCAACTCGCTCTGCTCCCTGCGGACCTGCTCCTTCGCGGCCTCAACGGCCCGGGCGTCAATCACGTTTGCTACCTGCCTGCACTCCTTGCGCCGATTGAGATACACTGCCTTCGCCGCATCCACTTGAACTTCTTTTCTCTCGCGGGCAGATTCAAAGAGACTCTGTTCCCGTGTCACCCATTCACTGACAGCCTGAGCCACCAGCCAGTCCGTGCGCTGCGCCTCCGAGATACCGGCAAAGCTTTGCTGGCGCATGGCTCTCCCGGCTGTTTGTGCACGCGAAAGAGCGCGCTCAATCTGGGCCATCTCCTGCAGCTGCGCCTCTAATTCGACGCGACTGACATCTTCAAGAAGCGACCGCAAGCGAAGTAATCGGTCGAGCGATGATTTCATTTCTCAAACCCTGGCCGCGAGCGCCTGGATTGCCTTGCAGGCGTCCGCGAAGCCAACATCTTCATGCGCCTGTTGAACCAGAAATTCGCGCACCCATGACCGCAACTGAATCGCGCGATCTAGATCTCTGTCTGCTCCCGGCTTATAGGCGCCAATGCGGATCAGATCCTCTGATCTCGCATACACCGCCAGCATCCTGCGTATCAGTGCTGCCGAAGTCTTATGTTCCTCATTAATAATCGCCGGCATCAGGCGGCTGACCGAATCGAGAATCTGAATCGGCGGATACCAGCCCTCTGCGGCCATATCGCGGGAAAGAAAAATATGGCCATCGAGAAACGATCGCGCTGCATCCACAATCGGCTCCTGCTGATCGTCTCCTTCCATCAGAACGGTGTAGAAAGCCGTGATGCTTCCCTTGCGAAACTGTCCGGCCCGCTCTACAAGCCTCGCGAGGCGGCTGAAGACCGACGGCGTGTATCCTTTTGCCGTCGGAGGCTCACCCGCGGCCAGGCCGATCTCTCGCGCAGCCATGGCAAAGCGCGTCAGTGAATCGAGAACCAACAGCACATGCTTGCCCTGATGTGCAAAATATTCCGCAACTGCTGTCGCCGAAAGCGCCGCGCGGAGTCGCAGCAATGGCGACTGGTCAGACGTGGACACCAACACCACCGACCGCTTTCGTCCCTCCGGGCCCAGGCTGTCCTCCAGGAACTCCCCCACTTCGCGCCCGCGCTCGCCAACCAAACCAACCACGATGATGTCGGCCTCGCTGTTGCGCGTCATCATGCCGATCAGCGTGCTCTTGCCCACACCCGAGCCACCGAAGATCCCGATGCGCTGTCCGCGGCCCACCGTCAGCATGCCGTCAATCGCGCGAATGCCCGTCCCCAGCGGCTGCCGGATGGGCACGCGCTCCAACGGATTGGGCACGCTGCGATCGAGAGAAACTGCCACGCGGGTCACTGGCCTCGGGCCATCGTCGATCGGCTGACCCGATGCGTTCAGCACCCGCCCAGTCAATCCTTCACCGGCCTCAAGATATGGAAGCGTGCCAAGCGCAGACACCTTATCGCCAAAACGAATACCTTCGGTACTTTCAAGCGGCATCGAAAGCACATTGCTGCCGCGAAAACCGATCACCTCGGCCAGATGCGGCTGCCCGTTGCCGTCCAGAATCTCGCAGCACTCGCCCACCGAGCACAATGGCCCGGAGGATTCTATAGTCTGGCCCACAGCTTCAAGCACGCGGCCCTGCCAGCGCCAGGTTGAGCGCTGCCTGAGACGCGAGAAGTATGTGCCCAGCAGCTCCATGCCTTCAGGCTTCTTCCGCCTTGGTTACAGCCTTCAAGTCGTCGCGCCGCACGGGCTCACGGTGTTCGAGAAGATCAAAAAAGCCGCGCTCGATCTCAGCCAACTGCGCCTTCACCCCCAGATCGACGCTGCCAAGATGCGTTTCCAGTGTGCATTCTCCAGCCTGCAATGTATCGTCGGCCATAAGCTGAGGGCGCAGCGGCAGATTCGGCATCAGCTGAATCATCTCGCTCCACAACTGATGTTGCGACGTGGGCACGCGCAATCGAACCTCTGTGGTATCAGAAAGCTGTCCCAGCGCAACACGAACTGCTCCCGACAACAGAAGCGGATCCATCTGCGCTTCGCGATGCAGAATACGCGTGGCAATGCTTAAGGCCAGCCGCACGACCTCCTGCTCCACCCGTGCCAGATAGCCGCCCCGAGCAGATGCGAATTCGCTCAATGCATGCTCCATCGCATTCGCCATCTTCCGGACAGCCGCACTCCGGTCTGATTCTTCCTCCCGGCGTCCACGCTCGAATGCAGCCGCTATCTCCGCTTCCAGCTTCTGCTGAAACCCGCCGTCGCGTTCGCGCAGCTGCTCTTCCAACTCCTGCAGGCGCGCCGTCAACAGCGCAAAATCGTCGTGGCCTTTGTCTAGACTCTTGTTGTCCGCTGCCGGCTCCGCCAACTCCTCACTGGGAAAGGTGCTTGGCGCGAATGCGAGACGATACTCCATCCGCCGAATCTTTGGTTCCACTTTGTGCAACATCTCCCTCTCCATACGCTGGCGCGACTACACCAGCAGGTCATCGCCCTGTTCGATCTTCAGAATCACTTTTCCGTCTGCTTCAAGCTTGCGCGCCAGATTGAGAATCTCGTGTTGTGCGAGGGTCACCTCACGCGTGCGCACCGGTCCAAGCACTTCCATGTCTTCCTTGAGCATCTCCACCGCACGCGACGACATCGCGCGAAAGATCTGCGCCTTCACGTCTTCCCTTGCGCCCTTGAGCGCCATGGCGAGGGTCGGCTTATCGATCGCGCTGACCAACTCGCGCATGCTTGCTGATGGCACGGTCACTAGGTCTTCAAAGGTGAACATCAGATTGCGAATGTTAAGCGCAACTTCGGGCTCGTCCTCTTCAATCTGCTCAAGAATCTTCTTTGTCTGTTCGGCGTCGAGGCGATTCAACAGATCAGCCACCGCCTTGAAACCCGCATACGCTTTGCGGCTGGTGTCTCCCACAGTCTCAAGACGCTTGTGGAGAATCAGCGCAACCTTCTGCGCCATCTCCGGAGAGAACTGACGCATCTCTGCCAGCCGCCTCACTACAGCGACCTTCTGATCCTCGCCCAGGCTGTTCAGCACCAGCGATGCACGCTTTGGATCGAGGTGCGCCAGAACCAGGGCGACCGTCTGTGGATGCTCTCCATCAAGAAACTTGCCCAGTTGCTGCGGATCGACCTTCTGCAGCATTGCCAGATCGCCCTGGCTCGCCTCCTGAGCCCGCTTCACCAGCGCCAGCAGATCTTCGGCGCGCTGCTTGCCGAAGGATTCCACCAACAGCTTGGTGGCGTATTCGAGACCGCCATGCATCATGTAGCGCTGGGTCTCGATCATCTCGAAGAATTCTTCCATTACCTGCAGAGACGCCTCGGGCCGAACATTGCGCAGATCGGCAATTTCTTCGGTCAGCCGCTGCACATCGTTATCCGGCAGGTTTTGAAGGATCCTTTTGCCCAGTTCATCGCCTACGGCAACGACGAGGATCGCAGCCTTCTTGATTCCGGACAACGAGCGCTCAGAGGCGCGGCGTTCCGTTACCGGAGGCGGCACGAGACTCGTCGTGGTTGTGGGCAAAGGCGCAGTCGTCGCCATCGTCGTCTCTCCTTACTCCGTGTGAATCCAGCTTTGCAAAAGACGTGCAGTCTGCGCAGGTTCCCGACGCAGGTGTTCTGCTACCGCATCAAACACCAACTGTGCGCGCTTCTTTCTGTGTTCACCCGCTTCGTCATCCGTTTCCACTTCAACAGGAGACGACTCGCCTGAAGCCAATTGCGGCTCTGCAAGCGGCGCCCCGACAGCAGCATTCTGCCGAGGCTCCGTCTTCCGCATGGCGGGTCGAAGAACGAAGAACACGAGGCAGAGAAACACCGCAACCAGCGCACTGTACTTCCACATGGGTTCTGACTGGGCGGCTCCAGCCAGGAACTGCTCCATGGCGGTCGCCGGTGGATGCGCTGAGTTATCTTCAAACGCCATGTCTTCAACGCTCACCGTATCCCCGCGTGCGCTGTCAAAGCCGATTGCCGCCTGCGCCAGTTCGGTCAGATGCTGCATCTCTTCCGGCGTGCGCGATTGCCAACTCACCAGTTTGCCATTGACAAGCATTCGATGATTGATCAGCACCGCCGCCGTTACCCGCCGCAGCTTGCCGGTGCCCTGAACGGTATGGCGCACGCGCTTTGAGGCGCCGTACGTACCGCTCTCCTGGCGCAGATTTTGCGTGCCGAGGTTCTGTTGCGGAAAGAGCGGCGGCTGCACATTGGGAGCATTGCTCGCCGTGCCGGGAACACCTGTCGGGCCGGACTGCGCCCCAGAGGTCTGGTCGGACCGCTGCATCGAAAGCGTCACCACATTACTTGGGTCGTAGGTCTCATCGACTTCATCGGCAGAGGAGCTGTCATAGTCCACATTGACCGAAGCTCGGACATTTCCCACCCCGGCCACCGGCTCGAGAGTCTCGACCAGCTTGGCTGCCAGCTCCTGTTCGTGCGCGGCTGCATCTGCGCTGGCATTATGCCGGCCCAGTTGCAGCCGCCCTTCTGCATCCACCAGGGCCACATCTTCCGGATGCAGATCGTCCACGGCGCTGGCCACAAGGTTGCGAATGGCATCCGCCTGTTCGTCGCTCAAGGACCGCCGTTTCAATTTCAGGACCACCGATGCTTTGGCATCGCGCTGTTGCGAGGTATAGAGCGAATCGTGCGGCATCACCAGGTGAACCCGCGAAGATTCAACTTCAGAAAGAGTATTGATCGTATGCTCCAGTTCGCCCTCGAGAGCGCGCTGGTAATTTACCTTTTCGTCGAACTCCGATCCTATCCAGTTCGGCTTGTCGAAAAGCTCAAATCCCATGCGTCCGCTTTTTGGTCCGCCCTTGGCCGTTGTAGCAAGGCGAGCCTTATCGAGATTGGCTGCCGGGACACGCAACGATGTCCCATCGGGAGATACATCGAAGGGAATATTCGCCGCCGTCAGCTCCGACGCGATCTCGCGGGCATCGGACGGCTCAAGACCTGCATAGAGCGTCTTCCAGTCCGTGCGCGTGGCAAACCAGAGAATGCCGAGAAAACAAAGGAGCGCGAGGCCTCCGGCTCCCAGCAGCCAGAGCCGCCGCTGTCCTTCCATGCCTCGTAGTCGGGCGAGCAGTCCCTGCATCATCGCGCTTGCCCGATGCGGCAAACCCGATGGCGGCGCCGGTTGCATTTGCTGGTTCTCATCCATGCTGCGTCGTCTCGCTGTCTTGTCAGTTCGTGAATGATTAGAACTGCAGGCCCATCAGCTGCTGAAAAGCGCCTACCGCTTTATTGCGCACGGCCAGCGAGAGTTCAAACGCTGCATCCGCATCGCCGGTCGCAATCATCGCCGTATGTACATCGACGCCGCTGCCATCGAGCAATCCCTGGACGGCAGTCGAAGCCTTATCCTCCAGTTGCTGCACGTTCTGGATCGCATTCTGAAACAGGTCGGCGAAAGGAGTCTTAGGCGAGGCCGCCTGCGAAGGCGTCTGAAGATCAAAAGAATCCGGCAATGAAGCAATTGTGCTCGTCTGTGTTACAGAATTCGCCTGCATGGAATCTTCCTCCCGAAGATGTCGTATTTACGACTTCAGAATGTCGAGCGACGAATTGATCATTCCCTTCGTCGCCTGCACGGCTGAGCTGTTCAGCCCATACGCCCGCGTTGCTCCCATCAGATCAACCATCTCCGTCAACGGGTTGATATCCGGATACGACACATACCCGTCCTTATCCGCATCCGGATGCGATGGATCGAAACGTCGCAGCGTGCTGGCCGGGTCCTGCACCACCGCGGAGACTTCAACGCCGCCAATTTGCGAATCGGACTGCGCCAGCAGTTGACCGGCAAATGTATTCGGCTCGGCCGCAGCCGACGAGAAAACAACATGCTGGCGCCTGTAAGGGCCGCCCTCCGGGGTCCTCGTCGTCTCTGCGTTCGCCATATTTGCCGCAACCACTTCGGCACGGATGCGCTCTGCCTTAAGCGCCGATCCACTCACTTCCATTACCCCGAACAGGTTCATCGCTTTCTCCTGACTGTTCTCCGCTGCCTACTTGCTGTCCGCATGAATCGCATCCATGACTCGTGTCGACTCGCGTTTCAGCAATTCGACTCCGGTGCGAAACTGCAGCTGCGCCTCGGCCATATTCAAACTTTCCCGATCCATCGAGACGTTGTTGCCGTCGGGCCGCTCAACGAGGCCATCCACCAACCCCACTCGCGGAGCAGATAGGGAAAAAGGCTTTCGCGCAACGCCATTCTTCGTCTGGCCTGCAGCCAGTTCGCCGAGAGATCGCTTCATCTCCCCGGCAAAGTCGAAGCCCTGAGCCCGATAGCCGGGCGTGTCGATATTCGCCATGTTCTGAGCAGTCAACTTCAATTCCTGGCTGGATAAGTCGAGATAGCGTTCCAGCGCGTCACTCATCGGAGTTGAGATTTGCATGCATTCACCTTTCCCTGAGTTCTGCCGATGCTCAGGCCAGAGATACGATTCCGCTTCTTTCTACTGCAGAAGACGGGCCAACGGGCAGCGCGCTCGATTAGAGAACTCTTAGAAATCTCCTGCCTGCTCTCCAAACTCAATCTCCTCAGCACTGATCTCTGGCCGACTCTCGGCTAGAATCCAGGCGCGCTCCAGCATGTGTTCCAGCTCGCGCACATTTCCAGGCCAGCTGTATGCCTCGAGTTTCTGCATCGCTGCGGCGGTGATTGCCTTCGCCGGGCTCGTCTCAGCCATTGCGCCAAGAAAGTGTTGCACGAGCACAGACAGATCTTCTTTGTGCGACTGCAGGTCGGGGGTACGGATGAGAAAGACAGCAAGCCGGTAATACAAATCGGCGCGAAATGTCCCTTCGGCAGCCAGCTTTGCCAGTGAGCGGTGTGTTGCCGCCACAATGCGCACGTCCACCAGCACCGGCTCGTTGTCGCCCACACGCTGCAACTCTCCGCACTCGACAAAGCGAAGCAATTTCGCTTGCAGCGGCAGCGGCATCTCGCCGATCTCATCCAGAAACAACGTTCCGCCTTGCGCTGCCTCAATGCGTCCGACACGCCCCTGTACAGCACCAGTAAAGGCTCCGCGCGTGTGTCCGAACAGCTCAGCTTCTAACAACGCCTCCGGAATGGCTGCGCAGTTCAAGGCAACGAAAGGACGTGAAGAGCGCGCACTCAGACGATGCAGCGCTCGTGCCACTAATTCTTTGCCTGTCCCTGTCGGTCCCTGCACCAGCACCGCTGTGCGGTGTTGTGCGACGAGACGGATGCGGCGGCTCACCTCAAGCATCGCCGGATGATTCCCGATAAACTCCGGCAGCCGGCATGACGGATCTGCAAGCGTACGCCTGCCTGCGGGGATCTCGGCGTTCGTGGCAGCGTCTACACCGCGATGAGCTGACTCCGCTTTTTCCGTCGATGGCGCAGCGGTTGCTGCCCCGCCTCTTGAACTTTCTTCAGGCCATTCAATCACAGGCGCGCTATTCCAGATTGCGCCGTCCTCGTCCTGGCCACGTCGGAGCGCGTAGAGGATCTCATTCCGGCGGGGACTCCGAGCTGTCTTCGTTGCAACCGAGCCATCCACGGCTATCAAGTCGACAAGGGGATAGAGCTTTTCGAACTCCGCGACAAATTCCTGTACCTCAAGATCCGGCAACCACGAATCGAGAATGACGGCTTCGGCGGGTGCGCTATCGAGATGCGCGATCGCCTCAGCTCCGCCGGCAGCTTCGCGAACTCTCCAGTGCAATCCGGTCAGAGTCTCCTTGACCCGCTGGCGGAAGGAAAGATCCGCGCTGGCAATCACCGCCGTTCGCGCTGAGGTTGCCGATTCCCGTTTCATCACTGGAGTAAATGTCGCCATTCCTGTTTCCCTCTCTGGTTTATGCCGATATCAGGCGCGTGCGCCGATCGAATATCCCTGTCCGCGCACCGTCTTGATCAAGGGCTCAGCGCCCGTGTCTTTCAACTTGCGGCGCAGATAGTTCACGTACACATCCACCACATTGGTACTCGCCGTTGGATTCATCTCCCATACGCGCTGCAACAAATCTCCGCGCGAGATTGACCGCCCTCGCCCCAGCAGAAGGCACTCCAACAAGGCAAATTCCTTGTTCGTCAGCTGCACCGACTCTCCGGCGCGCTTCACCGTGCGATCCACACGATTCACTTCCAGATCTCTGTAACGCAGCACCAGCCCGGCCTCTCGTTTGCGGCGAATCAGAGCCCGGCAGCGGGCCCGCAGTTCCTGCAGCGAAAACGGCTTCAGCATGCAATCGTCGGCTCCAAGATCAAGGCAGCGGATCTTTGTAGCCAGTTCAGTTCGCGCTGTCAAAACCAGAATGGGGAGCTCATCGTCGACCGAGCGCGTGAATTGGAGGACCTCTGTTCCATCTTTTCGCGGGAGGTTCAGATCGAGGATCATCAAGTCGGGCGTGTCGGTGACAACCATATCGGTGGCCGCTTCTCCATCGGCAACCAGAGTCACCTGATGCCCATCGGTCTCCAGTCCTTTCTTTAGAAAGGCACCCAATGCTCGATCGTCCTCCGCAATTAACAAGCGCATGCGTGGCTCCCTCGCCGTATTCACACTGTCATCTGGAGCGCGGGTGGAACACAATCAAAGCTTGAGGGCAAAATCGTTGTGCGTTCTGAAATGAGAATGATGATGCACCGCGGTTTCAAAATGGGAGGCAGGCACAAAAATAAGCAGAACGCGCTTGACGCATGCCGGATTTCATCGAACCTGAGACGCAGATGTACCAATCGAGAAAAATTTCTCTCGGTGCGTTGAAAAAATCTTGCAATGATTCGCTTTTTATTCGCTACAATGCCGTTATGGCGGTGACTCGACGGCAAAAAGAGGTGCTGGACTTCATCTCCGGCTTTGTACAACGCAACGGCTACTCCCCTTCCTTTGAAGAGATCGCACGTGGACTCGACCTCAAATCATTGGCCACGGTACATAAGCACATTACGAACCTCCAGAACAAAGGACTGCTGCAACGCGCGCATAATCGCAGCCGCTCGATCGATGTCATGCCGGCTCGCAGCAAAACCAGGACCAGTGAGCGTTTGCCGCTCATGGGCAGAATTGCCGCCGGTTTTCCGGTTGAAGCTTCGGAAAATCCCGAAACCATTTCCCTTACCGACATCATCGGTAATCGGGATGTATTTGTGCTTCAGGTGCGCGGCGACTCCATGCGCGACGAGCACATTCTTGACGGAGATTATGTGCTCGTGGAAAGAACGCGTTCCGCCCGCGAAGGCGAGATAGTCGTAGCACTGGTGAACGGTGCGGAGACCACATTAAAGCGCTACTACATAGAAGGCTCGATGATCCGCCTGCAGCCTTCAAACCTTGAAATGGACCCGATCTTCGTGCCGGCTGCGCAGGTTGCCATTCAGGGCCGTGCCCTGGGTGTCATCAGAAAGTACGCATAAGTAAAAAGCCCGGCAATCGCCGGGCCGTCTTCAGAAACAAGTCTCCTTACTCATTCACGCGGGCAACGCTGGGTGACTCAATCACGCGGGCAATGCTGCGTGCAATCGTGTCCTTGGGGACATATCCAACAATCTGGTCAGCAACCTTTCCGCCCTTGAAGAGCAGCAGCGCAGGAATTCCACGAATCCCATAGCGCATCGGCGTGGCCTGGTTGCGATCCACGTCCATCTTCATCACTTTCAGCTTGCCGCTATACTCTGAAGCGACCTCATCAACGATCGGGGACAACGCCTTACACGGTCCGCACCATGCCGCCCAGAAATCAACCAGAACAGGCTGATCTGACTGAAGAACCTCCTGCTCAAAACTCGCATCATTTACCTCTACTACCGCCAGACCTGCCATGCTCCTCCTTCGTTACCTTGTTCCGACTCTCTGAGTCCGCGAAACCAGTTCATTAGATGATAACCGGTGCGCAAAGGTCGCAACAGCGCCATCCCACCCCAGTGGTGCGGAAAAGGCAATTTGGCGCCAAAAACTAAAGCGCCCGGACTCACGCTTTGTGAGTCACGGGCGCTAGAGCAGCCCTCCCCCAGAACTGCCCACGGTGCGAAATTAATCGTTTGCGCACTCTGTGTAAAGAAAACTTAGGTAATGCAAAAGTAACCTTGAATCATGAGTTTACCTATGTGATTCAATTCGGCACAGCGCTGGATTCAGCTGAAGTCCGCACTCGAGAATCTCGATCGGCTCGTCCTCGGTGTGTTTCCGCACAATTTCCTTTGTGGCATCGATACCAACGCCGGGCTGCAAGAGCAATAGCACGGATGGTCCTGCTCCGCTCAGCGTCACGCTCAGGATCTCGCCCTGTCCCGAAAGGGGAAGGAGTTTCTTCAGCAGGGGACAAACTTCCACCCGATAGGGTTGATGCAGCCTGTCTTCCACGGCCGTGCCGAGCAGTTCTCCATGCCCCGTGGCAAACGCGGCTGTTAGCAGAGCCACACGCTGCAGGTTGGCAACGACATCCGCCCGGCTGAAGCTCTCCGGCACCACTTTCCGGGAAAGAACGGTCGCCAGCGGTTTTTGTGGCATCACTACGAGCGCCTGCCACAGGGCGCGGGGCGTCAGCGAAATCGCCTCCACTTCGTTTCCGCGCCAGCAGGCAACGGTAAAGCCGCCGAGCCAGCAGGCCGCGGTGTTGTCCGGATGCCCTTCTAAGCGTGACGCCTCCGTCAGGATCCGCCCTCGGTCCCACCCGAGCCGACCGAAATGCGATGCCAGAGCAACGCCCGCCAACCGCGTTGCAGCCGAAGATCCGCAACCCATGCCCAGCGGAATTCCGTTGCATACTTCAAGCTCCAGGGGAACTTCGGAAACGCGCTGTTGCTGCAGCACGATCTTGTACGTGTGCAATAACAGATTGCGATCCGTTGCCCCGCAGATATCCGCGTTGCGACCGCTGGCATGTATGGAATAGTGCCTCGCCGGAGCAGCTTCGATATCAAGATACAAAGTCAGCGCGAGAGCGAGCGCGTCGAATCCAGGTCCCAGATTGGCCGAGGTCGCGGGCAGGCGCAAATAGAGCCGGTCCTTGCTCATCGAACAGCAACCCTTTCGAGTTCCCTGAGCACTTCGTCTGCTGATGCCTCAAGCTCTACCGCATTGCGCCGCGTAAGCTCGATCTCAGGGCGCAGATCCTTGATCTCGCCTTCCTTCAACAGGTCGCCGCGATGATAGGCAATCGTGTAATCCGAATCTTTCAATGTGTGACCGGTAAGCAGCAGAACGACTTTCTCGTTTGATTGCACTTTGCCCTGCTGGATCAGCTTCTTAAGTCCCGCCAGTGTCACCGCCGAAGCCGGCTCGCAACCGATGCCCTCAGCACCGATTTCAGCCTTTGCCAGCGCGATTTCTGCTTCGCTCACCTGCTCGCAATAGCCACCCGTCTGTTGAATCACGCGTACAGCTTTTTTCCACGATGCAGGATTGCCGATCCGAATCGCCGATGCGCGCGTATGCGCTTCAACAGGCTCCAACGTCTCACCGGAATTCGATAGCAGGCTGCGATACAGAGGATTCGCGCCTTCCGCCTGGATCACTGAAATCTTTGGCAGTTTCGTCACGAGCCCGAGATGCTTCATTTCCAGAAAGGCCTTGCCTAGAGCCGAGCTGTTGGCGAGATTTCCCCCGGGAACGATGAGATGGTCTGGAACCTCCCAATCGAACGTCTCAGCGATCTCAAGTGCAGGCGTCTTCTGCCCTTCGAGCCGATATGGATTCACAGAATTCAGCAGATATACCGGCGCACGCTTTACCACTTCGTTCAACACGCGCACGCAGCCATCAAAATCGGTACGCAATTGAAGAGTCAGAGCGCCATAATCCATGGCCTGCGATAGCTTGCCCCACGCAATCTTTCCTTGCGGAATCAGCACCAGACTCCGCATGCCAGCTCGCGCCGCGTAAGCGGACATCGCAGCCGAGGTGTTCCCGGTTGAAGCGCACGCGACCCAGTCGAAACCCAGCTCATGTGCCACCGAAAGGGCTGTCGTCATACCGGCGTCTTTGAATGAGCCGGTCGGGTTCATTCCCTGGTGCTTGGCAAAAACATGCTCGATACCAGTTGACTCCGCGACTCTCCGCAGTTCATAAAGCGGCGTGTTGCCTTCCCGCAGTGAGACGATATTCGCCTCGTCGTCGAGAATGTGCAACATCTCTCGAAAGCGCCAGACGCCACTCTGATCGGCTTCGGTATTGGAGCAGCAGCGTTCTTTCCACAGCCAGCGCATGGCACTCGCATTCGGCTTGCGAATCTCGGCCATGCCGGCGCTCCACGAAGGATAGACCACTTCATACAGGTCGCCGCACTCAGGGCAGCGAAAGTTCTCTTTCAACTCACGCTGTTCGATCACACGCGCACAACCGGTGCAGCGCAATAGGTGGCCAGAATTTTCCATGAATACTGTTAGCCTAGCATCTAAGCTTCGTTGACACGACACCAACAGAGCAAAGGCGCTTCCGCTGATTTCCGGATTGAGGAAGACTAGTCGACGACTGCTTGCGGCAAAGGTTCAACTGATGCGAGCTTCTTTTCCGGAGCGCAGGGCAGCGTGAACAGGAATTTGACGCCTGCGCCAAGTTCACTCTCGGCACGAATGCTTCCGCCATGCGCCATTACGATGTGCTTCACAATGGCGAGGCCAAGTCCCGTGCCACCGGACTCACGTGAGCGTGCCTTGTCTACGCGGTAGAAGCGCTCGAAGATCCGATCCAGGTGTTCGGAAGGAATGCCGGGACCGAAGTCACGCACAAAGAACTCAACCATCTGTTGGTCTTCATGCTTTCTATCAAGCAGCTTGGCGCCGACCAACACACGCTTGCCGGATTTCCCATACTTCATCGCATTCTCGATCAAGTTGCCGAAGACCTGGTTGAGCGAGTCCGCATCAGCCAGAACCAGTGCGTCGGTCGTTTCGGCGGCTTCGAGCGTCACATCGGAATCAAGCACCATGCCGGTAAGGGAGTCGATCGCATCCTCTACGATTGCCGACGCACGCATGGATTGAAGCTTCAGCTTGTAGTCCCCGGATTCCACATTTGCCAGCGCCAGCAGGTCCTCGGTCAAACGGTTCATGCGCGTGGCGTTTTTGAGGATAATCGCGAGGAACTCCCGCGCCTGCGGAGACACTTGCTCGTTTCCTTCAAGCAAGGTCTCCACATATCCGGAAATCGACGTCAACGGTGTGCGCAGCTCATGCGAAACATTGGCGATGAAGTCGCGACGCGTCTTTTCTGCCCGCTCTACGCTGGTGACATCGTGCAGCACGGCAACGGCTCCGCCTCCAGGCGTCGGCGCGGCGTTTACCTCAAAGATTCGTCCGGGCGCAACGCTGAAGGCCTTGCCGTTGAAGTTTTCACGCTGGCTCAGAGCGCCTTCGACACATGACAGGACATCCGGATCGCGCAACAGTTCGACGAGCAGCCGGCCTTCCCGTACAGCCGTAGAACAGATACGTTGCATAACGGCATTTGACCAGATCACCTGTCCCTGAGCGTTCACGGCAACAACGGCTTCTTGCATGCTATCGAGCAACGCCGTCAGTTCGCGACGGCTGGCCTCAAGCGCGTGAAAGCTTTGTTCAAGGCGGCTTGCCGTTGCGTCGAGCGCGTGAGCCACTTCCGAGAGCTCGCCAAGACTGTCTTCTTCAAGACGCGCTGAAAGATCACCCGCGGCGATCCTGTTGGCGAAGAGCACGATGCGGTCATATCGCTCCGCAACGCGACGCGCAAAAAATGCCGCCAATAAGGTGGCCGCGGCCAACGCGAGAACCGACCCGAACACCAGATCACGCGTAGCATGAGTCTGGTCGCGCATGGCATGTTCGAAAATTGGACGCAAGGAAAAGTCGAGGATTGCTGTTCCGACCAACAGCACCAGGACAAACGACACAAGTAGCTTGCTGAAGACCCTGCCTGTCAAATCTGGTCCCTGATCATTGCGCCGGAATCACTGCACGGGCCGCGGAACCTCAAAACGGTATCCGGCGCCACGCACCGTCTTCAGATATCGCGGATTTTCCGGGTCCGATTCGATTTTCTCACGGATGCGCCGCACATATACGTCCACCGAACGGGGGGTAACGAAGCGGGCATCGCCCCACACCGCATCCAGCAGGTGATCGCGGCTGAAAACGCGCCCGGGATGCCGGGCGAGGTAATCGAGCAGGCGAAATTCCGTAGCTGTGGTGGTTGTAAGTTCGCCGCGCACCTTCAGTTGCATCGCACTGGCATCAATCACCACCTCTTCAAAGCTGATGACAGATGGCGTAGCGGGACGCTCGAAGCGACGCAGCACGGCCTTAACGCGAGCCAGAAGCTCGCGGGGAGCGAAGGGCTTGGTGATGTAATCGTCGGCGCCGAGTTCGAGTCCAAGAACGCGGTCGTTTTCGCCGGCGCGGGCGGTAAGGAAAATGATTGGAACAGCGCTCAACGCAGGATGGCTGCGCAGCCGGCGGCAGACGTCAAGCCCGTCTCCCCCCGGAACCATAATGTCGAGAAGAAAAAGAGCAGGAGGCTGACGCTCGGCGTCGGTCAGTACGTTGGCGGGATTTGCATAAATGCGGGCGGCAAAACCTGCTGCTTCCAGATGATGCTGCACCAGGCGCGAAATGTCTGTGTCGTCTTCAAGCACGAATACGGTCTGGCTCAAGCCGGTTCTTCCCTCGCAGGCGTCCAGTAATGTGAATGGAACGCTAATTTTCGATTACAGGCTATCCCATCACGGCAAAGAGAATGCAAACGTTGTGTTAATTCACACTCAGACAGACTAAGTAGCGCCAAGGGGTCAGATTTGGGGGGATAGACCGCTAAATCAATGCTTTGCGCTGCTATCCTCTGCACACTATAATCCACTATTGATTTCATTGGATTTCTGCCACCCCGGGAGAATTCCGGATCCTGCGAAAAGAACGAAACATTAGTCGATATAGCCAAAACAATGACCACCCCATATACCGTTCTATGCGTCGATGACGAGGCCCTGGGCCTTCAGATCAGACGAGCGCTCCTCGAGATGGCTGGCTTTAAAGTTTTGACCGCTCTGGACGGCAAATCGGCCCTCGTAATCTTCGAAGACCACACAATCCATGCCGTACTACTCGATTACATCATGCCGGGGATGGATGGAGGCCGGGTCGCTGCGGCCATGCGCACCATCAAGCCCACGGTCCCGATCTTGTTGCATTCGGCATGCGTTGACCTGCCCCAGGAGACAATCGAACTCGTCGATGCAACCCTCCCAAAAGGTGAAGGCCCCGAATCCTTGATCAGCAGGCTGCAATTGCTCATCGATGCATCTCATTCCTCTGTGAGGAGCAATCGGTGAATTTTCGGGACTTCCAGAGAGTTCTAAAACAAGCTTTTTATGTTCCGCTTCTCGCGCTCGCTGCATTAGCGGGAGTCCTGCTCTGGCAGGCGACGACCACCGAGCATGCCCAGATTTGGCTCGACCACAGCGACCTCGTAAGTGCGCAGGTCGCTGAGTTGGAAAGGCGAATCATCGACCAGCAGACCGTCCTGCGTGGTTACGAGCTTACCGAAGACCGGGCCATGCTCCAGGCCTTCGATTTACGCAACTCTCATATCGATGCCCAGTTTACCTCTCTTCGGCAGCTCATCAGTGACAATCCCCAACAGATTGGGAACCTCGTCGGCATCCATGATGCGTACTTGGTCTGGCTGAGCTTTGCGCAGACTGTGATAGCTTCGCCAGCCCCCGCGGCCGACAAAGGTCTTGCCTATCGCGGGCGTGATCTTATGAGCGCCGTTCGGCAGGCGACAAGAACGATGAGCGAGGCCGAGGACCGGTTGCGCAAGCAACGGCTGGAAAAGACAATCCTTCTCGAACGTCGTGAAGTCACCATCGTTATTGTCGGCGCCTTTGTCGTTGGGCTCGCTTTGAGCATTTTTTCCATGACACGCCTGAAAAAGGTTTCCCGGGCTTACCAGGACTCTCTGGACAGCCTGCAGAAGCGTTCCACCGAACTCTACGAGAGCCGGGAATGGCTGCACACCACCCTGCGCTCGATCGGGGACGCAGTCATTGCCTGCGGTGCAGACAGCGGCGTCGAGTTCATGAATTCTGTCGCCGAAGAACTTACCGGATGGCAAATGGGAGAAGCCAGAGGCAAGCCACTCCAGCAGGTGTTTCACATCGTCAACGAGTTCACTCGTGAAGAGGCTGAGAGTCCTGTCGAAAAGGTGCGTCGGCAGAATGCGGTGATTGGCCTCGCAAACCACACTGCCCTGATCTCGCGCGATGGCTCCGAATACGTGATTGATGATAGCGCCGCGCCGATCCGCGACAAGGACGGCACGATGATCGGCATTGTACTGGTCTTCCGCGATGTCACCGACCAGAAACGCACCGAGGCCGCGCTGATCGCGAATGAAAAGCTCGCTGTCGCGGGACGCCTGGCCGCAAGCATCGCGCATGAAATTCACAATCCGCTCGACTCGGTAGCAAATCTTCACTACTTGCTTGAGCGGGAGAACGATCCGGCCAAGCGTTCGGAGTACCTCGAAATGGCGCAGCAGGAACTGAAGCGCACCATGCAGATCAGTCGCACCATGCTGAACCTTTATCGGGAACCAAATGCCCCGATTGTTGTGGATCTCAAGGAGTTGCTCGAGGGCGTTCTTCTGTTACTGCAGCGCCGGCTCGACAATCAAGGCATTACCGTGCAGCGCGATTTCGACAGTGGCTTTGCCGTTGAAGGCTTCCCCGCTGAGCTGCGTCAGGTTTTCGCGAATCTCATCGCGAATGCTGTCGATGCCGCCGGCTCCAAGGGCCGCATTCTGATTCGAATGCGCGGCGCGCCTGCCGAAGAACTCCGTGGCGCTGGAGTCGTGATCGAAATTCTCGACAGCGGCCCCGGAATCAGCAATCAGGCATCGCAGAAGATTTTCCAGCCCTTCTTCACCACAAAGGGCGACCAAGGCACAGGTCTGGGTTTATGGGTAAGCATGGGAATTGTGCAAAAGCACGGTGGAACCATTCGCGTTGAAAACACCATCGATGGAGATATGCGCGGCGCCACCGTGCGCGTTTACCTGCCTGCTCGCACATTGGCCACGCCTTCCTCGCGTTCCACGTTGCATATCAGCTAGCACCGAAGTTTTGATAGTAAAGATCGGCCACCTGCTGTAGCGTTTCACCCATGCAAAAATGCTTGGCAATTCTGTTAGCCTTGTCAGCCATGACAGGTGAGGCGCAACGCGCCCGTGATCTTGGCGTGCCCTTCGATGGCGCCGCCGGTCCGCTCGATGCCATTACGGACGTGCGCGGCATAGAGGTTGGCCACACCACACTAATCTCTGGCAACGGACCCCTAAAAGTTGGGGAAGGACCGGTGCGGACAGGAGTGACCGTGCTGTTTCCCCGCGGGAAATCGAACTCCGATCCTGTCTACGCTGGATGGTTCAGTCAGAATGGCAACGGTGAAATGACCGGAACGACCTGGGTAGAAGAGTCGGGATTTCTGGAAGGACCAGTCGCGATCACCAACACGCACAGCGTCGGCGTTGTGCGCGATGCCATCATTGCGTGGTCCCTCAAGCACCCGATGTTTCATCAGGATTGGTCTCTCCCGGTTGTCGCCGAGACTTGGGACGGATGGCTCAACGACATCAACGGCTTTCACGTAAAACCCGAGCACGTCTTTTCCGCCCTTGATGGAGCGCAAGGCGGCGCTGTGCCGGAAGGCGCAGTCGGAGGCGGAACGGGAATGATCTGCTATGGCTTCAAAGGGGGCATCGGCACGGCTTCTCGTGTGTTAAAGAAAGATGACGGTGCCTACACCGTCGGGGTGCTGGTGCAGTGCAATTGCGGACGCCGTCCCCAGCTGACAATTGCCGGTGTGCCGGTTGGTAAGGAAATCACCGAAGGTATCCCTTACTCCATGTTCAAGGATGACGAGGCCGGAGCCCAGCAAGGCGACCGTGGATCGATCATCATCGTCGTCGCCACCGACGCGCCGCTGATTCCAACGCAGTTGAAGCGGCTTGCGCGCCGGGCAACCATGGGGCTTGCCCGCACCGGTTCGACCTCAGGCAATGGTTCCGGCGATATCTTTCTCGCCTTCTCAACGGCAAACCCACATGCCAACGATGAGCCCGGTCCCAATACGGTGCAAACGGTTGCGAATGAGCGGATCAGTCCGCTCTTCAATGCAACGGTCGAAGCGACCGAGGAAGCCATCGTGAATGCAATGGTCGGCGCGAAGACCATGACCGGTATCGATAGCCACACGGTACCAGGCCTGCCTCACGACAAGTTGCAGGAAGTCCTCAAAAAATATGGGCGGTGAGTCACGAGAGTGAGACGGCTAGAAAGCGCAGACGCACATAGTCGGCGGTCCACTTGCCGAGATCATCGCAGAGCACCGGCTTCAGCAACTGCACTGTCTCCTGAATGGCCTCTTCCCTTTCAGCGTCCCGCAGACGCTCGAACAAGCCGCGGCGAAAGGTCTCAAGCCAGCCGCGCATGCCACCCTGGGGAAGCGGCGTAGGTCGCGGCATCAACTCAATGTAGTGCACATCGAAACCGTGATGGCGCAGGCGCGATTCGTAAGCCGCTGGAGTAGGAAAGTAATTCTGCTCTGCCTCGATGGCATCGATTCCGTGCTTTGAAAACACTGCCCGCAATGCGACCTGAATCGCGGCAATGTTGCCGTGCCCACCCATCTCGGCTACAAAGCGGCCACCAGGCTTGAGAGCGCGATGCACCCCGGCAAGAACCGTATCCTGATTGCGCATCCAATGCAGCGCCGCATTCGAGAAGACAGCGTCGAATTCGTGGTCAAAATCGAGCGCGTCAGCGTCCATCCCTTTCGCGTCCATGCCGGCTGCTCGCGCTGCTGCCACCATACTCTCGGAACTGTCTACGCCTTTTACCTTTGCCCCGGAAGCCGCAATCTTCTTGGTTAGCGCGCCATCGCCGCAGCCAAGATCAAGAATCTGCTCCCCAGGTCTCGGGTCGAGCAGATCGATCACCCCTCCCGCAAGGTCGGCGACGAAGCGCCCATTGAGCGCATACTGCGTAGCATTCCAGGTTTGTTCCGTCATGGTGAACATTGTAGGCGAAAACATTTTTACAGTAGTTTCTTGACAACCATAAGAGGCATAGGCAATCTATGCCTATGCCTCTTATGCCTAAATCCGATATGCCTCCCGGCGCGCTCACCCTCCTCATTCTGCGTGTGCTGCAGTCCGGCTCGCTTCATGGATATGCGATTGCTCAACGAATCCACGTCCTTTCAAGCGAGGTGCTGGCCGTTGAAGAGGGATCTCTCTACCCGGCGCTGCAGAAGATGCTGCTAAAAGGCTGGGTCACGGCGGAGTGGGGCATCTCGGAGACAAACCGTAAGGTCCGCTTCTATCGCCTGACCGTGGCCGGGCGCAAGCAACTGCAGGCGGAGATATCGAACTACGACCGCGTCACTGACGCAATCCAGGCCATATTGCGTACCGCATAGGAGAGAGGCACCGTGGGCGAATTGTTCCGACGTCTTCGCTATCTTTTGTTTCATCGGCGCTTTAACCGCGAGCTCGAAGACGAAATGGAATTCCATCGCGAGATGGCTGCGCGCCACGGTCGGCGGAATTTCGGCAACACGCTGCGGTTGCGCGAGCAATCGCGTGAAGCTTGGGGATGGACGTGGATCGATCGGCTTCTGCAGGATTTACGCTATGCCACGCGCATCCTATGGCGGTCGCCTGGTTTTTCGCTGACCGCGGTAGTCGTGCTGACTCTTGGCATCGGTGTTTGCGTACTGGCCTTCAGCATGCTCAATGTCATCGTATTCAAGCTGCTGCCTGTGCGCGATCCTGCTTCGCTGGTGCGGCTGCAGAGGCGCTCTCCGGAAATCATTACACCGGACACACCGTATCCGTCATTTCTCTTTTACCGCGATCATACGAAGACACTGTCAGCTATGTTTGCAGCCATGGGCGCGCCGGCTATGGAACTCGACAGCGATTTGCAGCCAGTGTCGGTCAATTTCGTGACGGCCAACTACTTCACTGAACTCGGAGCGAATACAGCGGCTGGCAGGGTGATCGATCCATTGCGAGACGATGCTGCGGAGACGCCTCCGACGGCCGTGCTGAGTTACGGGTTGTGGCAGAGACGTTTTCACGGCAATGCCTCTATCGTGGGCAGGGTAATTCATCTCAACAAGAAGGCGGTGACTGTCGTAGGTGTCATTGCCAAGGCCTTTCCCAGCCTGCATGGGCAAGATCCGGATGTTTTTCTGCCGATCAAGCAGCAACCGTATTTTGTAGAGGGCAGCACGGCGCTGACCGATGTGTTCAGCGGAGGCGGTGTGCGCATGTGGGGCCGTATGGGACCCGGCGTAACCGCAAAGATGGCTGAACAGGAGCTGCTGGAACTTACCAACGAGCTGCGCAAGCAATATCCCAAGCTGATATGGGACAAGGAATACATCCGAAGCGATCCGGGCGGACACCAGACGGTGATGCAGCCGGAAATGTATCGCGCGTTTGCCATGATCGCAGCGTTGGTACTGCTCATCTTTATTGTGGCGTGCGCAAACCTGGGTGGATTGATGATGGCTCGCGGGATAACACGTGAGCACGAAATCGGTATTCGCATCGCGATCGGGGCGAGCAGGAAACGCATTTTCCGGCAACTGTTCACTGAAAGCCTGCTACTGGCTTTAATTGGCGCATTCAGCGGATTGGCCTTGACCTATACCGGTCTGCGTATCTTGTCAGCCTTATTCCCAACACCAGACTGGGTCAGCTTTGCTCCTGACTGGCGCGTGCTGCTGTTCGTGGTGGGTATAGCTGTTACGGCGGCGATCCTTTTCGGGCTGGCTCCTGCGCTGCAGATCGCACGGCAACGCCAGCGCGGGACAATCATCCGCCAGATACTGGTTGGCGCACAGATTGCCGCAAGCTGCATCTTACTGATCCTATCCGGCCTGTTGGTGCACGCGGTGCTTCATCTGCTGCATAGCGATCCGGGCTTCGGATATGAACAGGTGATCGGCATCAATCCGGGACTTGACAGCCACGGATATACGCCGGAGGCGGCTCGAGCCTATGTCAATGAACTGAAGGGCAGATTGCTTGGTCTTCCGGGTGTGACGTCGGTTGCAATGTCGAAGATATCTCTTCTGGGAAATGGCTACACGTCTTATATGACGGTGGATATCGGAGGGCATCCCGTCAATATCTATCCAAACTGGGTCGATCCTGAGTTTTTCAAGACCATGGAAATTCCGCTCGTCCGAGGCAGGAATCTTCTTCCCCGCGAGACACATGCCGTGATCGTGAGCGAGTCATTGGCGCGCAAACAATGGCCGGGACTTGAACCATTGGGCCAGAAGTTTGGCGACCAAAAAGATCTCGTGGTGGGCGTTGCCGGAAATGCGCGTATCAAGGCACTAAATGACGGCGATGCAGTCGAAGCATATTGGGCTGCGCAGCCCTCGGACATAACATCGACGACTCTTCTGGTGAAGACAGCAGGCGCTCCCGATGGATTGCCTCCGATGATTAAGTCAATCGTGGAGACCCTCGATCCAAAGCTGTTTCCATACGTCTGGCTTCTCAAATCCGGCTTCCGAGACTATACGCAAATTCTTGAGAATACGGTGCTGGCAGTCAGCCTGCTCGGAATGGTCGCGGTGCTGATGGCGGGTGTGGGAATTCTCGGTCTGGTCGCATATGCGGTTTCGCAGCGCACGAAAGAAATTGCTATCCGCATCGCCCTTGGAGCAAAACCGCTGCATGTGTTGTCGGTCGTTCTACGGCAGTTTCTGTGGCCCGTTCTTATCGGCGCGATTGTCGGAGCTGCCGGGACGGCTGCAGTTTCGCAGCTTTTGCGGAAGATACTGTATGGCATCAGCAATCTTGACCCCGCAGGGTATGCGGGTGGAATCGGAGTCCTGATCGCCATTGCTGCTGCCGCTGCTTTGCTTCCCGCACGGCGCGCTTTGCGCGTCGATCCTGTACGCGCCCTGCACGAAGAATAGAGTTGTCATGGGGAACATGCCGTTGGTCGTGTCAAGCCCCAAAATCGATGGTTTCTCTTCAACTGATTGATTCTAAAAGTCAAAATGATTCCGGAAATTGGCGTGTTTTCAGTCCGGACTTGCTAAACTAGATATAGGAGCCAAGAAAGGGCCGAATGATGAAAGCCGCCTGTTGGGGCGGCTTTATCCTTCTGATTCTAAATATTTTACTTCTAAATTCCCTATTATCAATATCTTAGCAAGCTTGAAAAACCGGCTAGCTGTTTGTTTTCAGGAATTTAGCTATTTTTGGGGGACCTTAATCCTGAATTCCTAATGGACTACCGACTGGAAAAGGGGCGACTGCAGCAAACTCGCGAACTGGCTGTCCGAGGACGAAAACCGCACCTGCAAAGTGCCTGAGTTAGAGTCAATCGTCGTGTTGTCGATCGCCGTCTTCTCGATGGCCGTGCCGCTAACCTTCTTGTACATGGCAGCGGCATTGAGCAGTGAAGACATGGTTGCGGCTGTGAAAGTATCCGCCGTTACCACGTCCAGATTAAACTTCACCCCATTGTTGAAGTTCATCGTGTAACGTGATGCAGTCATACGCTTTTTAACCGTGTCATAGTCTGCGAGCTGCGAAGCTTCGCCGAGCACGCCGCGCATCATCATCTGGGTGCCCTTCTGGTCGAGAATGCTCCAGATCGGCTCGGTATCGACAACGGTCATCTGCTGCATCATGGTGTCGTTGCTTAGGAAGTTCGGTGTCAGACCATCGCGGGCATCCAGCGCAAGCTTGATCGCATCGCTCGCGCCAAAGACCATGGTCGTCGGATTCAGAAAGCTCACCAGCATGCCGCTTGCGCCCATCGGATAGATGACATTGTCGCGAAGTTTGGTCGCCTTTACTTTCTGCTTCTTGAAGCTTGCCAGAATGTCCGGCAACGAGAACTGTCCCTGGGCAATCCCGACAATCTTCGTGCTCTCGCCACCGTTCGCCGTCCGGAAGGCTGCAAAGGCCAGCTCGTCTACATCGTGATTGTCGTTCAAGCCAGAGGATTTGAGCGCCGTCTCGAGTTGCTTGAGCTCGGGTGGGAGCACCCGCGCCTTCAAATTCATCGCAGCTTCTGAGTTCTGCATCGCACGATAATCAACAACGATCAGCTGTTGCACGTCCTTAGGAATGACCGCGCGGGCGTCACCGCCGAGCTGCGCCGCCGTTGCAGGCAGAGATACAAAGATGCTCAGCGCCATCGTGGCGACGAGCGAAAGATTCTTGCCAAACTTCAAATTCATACCTCCGAGAGCTGCCGAATCCGGCTGACCCTCTGTATCCCAAGGCAGACGTCTGCGCCTGCGCTATTATTTTAGACCGACGCGATCCAGTTCTGATACCGGCCATGCGATCGGATGCTCCAGCTTCCGTTCCAGAAGCTTCTCATCCGGATTAAACCCATGTAATTGACGCACCCACTCGCTGTCCTGCTCAAAAGCTGCTTCGGGCAGCAGCCCGATCAGCTCTCCACGCACAGGCTGTGTGCGGTGCCGCGCCGCCTGCCGCTTGACCGCAGCGTATGCGTCCGCTACCGACGTCTGGCGGAAATCCGTGATATTCATTGAGATCTGCGCCATCCCGTGCGCCAGCACACCCATCGCCTTCACTCCGGACAGGCCACCGCCTGAGGCCCGAATTTCCTTAGCAATGGCTCTTGCAGTGCCCACATTCGGAGTGTCCAGGTAGATGTTATAAGCGATGAGAAAACGGCGTGCCCCCACAGCAGATGCCCCCGCAGTTGGATGCAGATCGGGTCCGCCTACGTCCGGACGGCGGGAGACATCCTTACGCACCGCATCGCGCAAGCCCTCAAACTGCCCGCGCCGCACATCCTCGAGCAGCGCTCGATCCGGACGCGCGGCAGCAGCCTCATAGAAATAGACGGGAATATGATGGCGCTTCCAGATTTCCATGCCAGCCTGCCGCGCCAGCAGAGCGCACTGTTCAAGCGAAATGCCGCGGACAGGCACAAAAGGAATCACGTCCGCCGCCCCGATACGCGGATGGACACCCTGTTGCGATGTGAGATCGATCAGTTCAGCGGCACGGCCAGCAGCGAGAATCGCAGCCTCAACGACTGCAGCAGGAGATCCGATGATCGTTACCACCGAGCGGTTATGGGCAGAGTCGAGCGACCAGTCTAGCAGCGATACGCCGTCAAGTTGCATGGCCGAAATGATGGATGCAACCCTACGCGAGTCGGCGCCCTCGGAAAAATTCGGCACGCATTCGATTAACGCGTCGCTCATCCTAATCTCTTACTTCCACCACGTGTACCCAATCTGGAACTGCACGCTCGCGTTCACGCCGGGATTGCGATCGCCCAACGATGCGCTAGATATATGAATCGCATTTGCGGCAAACGTCAATGACTGCCTTGGCCTCACGAAGTAATGAAACCCAACGCCGAACTGTGGCGTGAAATTCCATACGCTCGTGCCACCCGGTTGGCCATGCTCCACGATGATGTCCGGCGGATATTTGTGGTTTGTCCAGATCAGTCCGCCTGCGCCCTGAACCCAGGGGGCGATTTTCTTGGTTGGCTTCAGGTCCCAACGCAGAATGATGGGCGTGATGCTGACGCCACTGAAAGTTCCACCGTTGTAAGGCAACAGCGCACTCCCGGTCTGTCCGTCAAATTCATATTTTGTTTCCTGCAAATGCGGAGCCGGTGTGAAGGATTGCCAGTAGGGCATCAACTCACCCGCATACTCAAATTGCCCGCGGATAAAGCCCGGCAAATGCTGGTTCGTGATCACCTTGCCCAGACGCGCGCCTGCGCTGGTAAAGCTGAAGTCCGAGCGATCACCGACACCGACGCCGCCCTGAAGGAACGGCCCGAACTCCCACGGCCTGGTTGCCAGAACGGCCGACGCAGAGATGTCATTGTCTGGAGCGGGCTCCTGCGCGTTCTGAGCGATGGCCGAAAGTGAAAACAGACTGGAGGCCAGAACAATAAAAGAAGGAACAAATTTTTTCAGCATAGTGTGTGCTAGATAGTTTTCCTGGTGCTCTGAACTTCTGATGTCAGGTACGAGCTTGCGCTTCGATTTTCTTCTGTTCGAACAGAAAGGCCGCCATCCGGCGGCCCTCGTGGTGGATCATGCTGACCGCTTAGCCGGCGACCTCTTCAAGTTGCTTGGCGTCCATATCGAAATTCGAATAGACGTTCTGCACGTCGTCATGGTCTTCGAGCGCTTCGAGCAGGCGAATCATCTGCGAGGCGGCCGAGCCCTCGAGTTTGGTGTAGGTCGACGCAACCATCGTAATCTCGGACATCACGGTCTCGATCTTAGCGTCGCGGACGGCCTGTGCAACCGCCTCAAATGACGCCGGATCGGTGAGGATCTCCCACGTGTCGCCTTCGTCGTTCAGGTCTTCGCCGCCGGCTTCGAGCACGATGTTCATTAGCCGTTCCTCATTCGCCGCGCTCTTGGGAACGGCGATGACGCCCTTCTTGGTGAACATGAAGCGCACCGATCCGGATTCGCCCAGGTTTCCGCCATTTTTCGAAAACGCGTGCCGGACTTCGCTCA
Source organism: Alloacidobacterium dinghuense (assembly GCF_014274465.1). NCBI lineage: Bacteria > Pseudomonadati > Acidobacteriota > Terriglobia > Terriglobales > Acidobacteriaceae > Alloacidobacterium > Alloacidobacterium dinghuense. Next base: position 2,435,329 of record NZ_CP060394.1, read on the forward strand.
CCGTGCGGTTGCGGTTGTCTGTGGTCGTATCCACAATAATGGCCACTCCACCCGGACCGTACCCTTCGAAAGTGATCTCCTCATAGATAGCCCCAGGCAGTTCACCGGTACCGCGCTGAATCGCGCGCTTGATATTGTCCGCAGGCATGTTCTCCGCCTTCGCAGCGGCAACTGCAGTTCGCAGGCGCGGATTTCCGTCGGGATCGCCGCCAGCCTTCGCAGCAATGGTGATTTCTTTGATCAGACGCGTGAAGGCCTTGCCGCGTTTCGCGTCAAGAGCCCCCTTTTTGTGCTTAATTGTCGCCCATTTTGAATGGCCGGACATGGGAAACCTCGGAAGCTTATGTGTTTTCGGTTTACGGCGAAATGCTTGAAAACAGGATCGGTTTAGAGCAATTCCCGCAATTCATAAGTATAACAGGCTGCCCGTCGGTTAGCTTATTCGCGATGGCAGACGATTTCCTGAATTCCAAGCCAATTGGGCCTCGCCGTTTTAACGCATTCCTTATGACTTTCTCATGCCTTCCTTGTGATGATTATGACCGTGCAGTTTGCCTTGTTGGAGGAATCCACCATGAGCCGTCCTCTTCGCCTCTCCATGCATATGCTGGCAATCGCGTCTATCCTGATGATCGCTTCTCACCTGAAGGCGCAGGCTTCCGATGCAACTGCATCGAGAAGCGAAGAGATTCGCGAACTACGACGCGAACTTGCGTCGATCAATGCACGCCTGACGAAGCTCGAAAATGAAGACAATGTCACTGTCGCCACCGCTGCGCCTGATGAAAACGCAGCGACGCTCAGCAGCGCGAGCATGGCGCTCGGCGCGAAGCAGTCCGAGACGGTGCAGCCTGTGGTTCAAACACTAACCGCGGCAGACCGCAAAACGCTCGACTTCTTGAACGGCACTACGATCAACATGATGTTCGACGGCTATTACGAGTACAACTTCAACGACCCCATTGGTCGCGTCAACCTGCTCCGCGCATACGACGTCAGCAGCAATGCCTTCAGCATCAATCAGGCCGATCTTGTTTTTGAACACGCCGTCGATCCAGCCAATGGCAAACGCTTCGGTGCCCGGATCGATCTGCAATTCGGCCAGGCGACCGAGACGCTCCAGGGTAATCCCGCTAATGAACCGCGCCCTGAAATCTACCGAAACATCTTCCAGGCCTACGGGACATATGTTGTTCCTGTAGGTAGCGGCCTCACCGTGGACATCGGAAAGTGGGCAAGCTCTCTGGGAATGGAAGGTAACTACACCAAAGACCAGATCAACTACTCGCGCTCGTACTGGTTCGACTACCTGCCGTTTTACCATGCAGGCCTGCGCGCTACGTATGCATTTACGCCGCGACTGTCAGGCCACTATTGGATGGTGAACGGCACGCAGCAGACTGAACCCACCAACGGCTTTAAAGATGAGATGGTCGGCTTCGAGGCGAAACCAATCAATTCCATCGACTGGACATTCAACTATTATCTCGGCCAGGAACATCCCGATTTCGAGTACGTCACCAATGGACCGCCGGGATTGCCGGAACAACAGGGCCAGCCCTTTGAGCCAATTACCAATTCCCCCAAAGGCAAGTTGAACATCTTTGATAGCTATGCAATCTGGACAACCACGCCCAAACTCACCTTCGCAATCGAAGGCGACTATGTGATCTCGCGCTACCAGACATACTCCGCCCCTCAGCACACAGACGGCGGCGCACTCTACGCGCGTTATCAGTTCAACCCGCTGCTCGCGCTGGGCGCACGCACAGAATATCTATCTGACCGTGGCGCGCTCTACAGCGGAAAAGTGCAGGCGCTCAAGGAATTCACATTCACCTTCGACCAGAACGTCGGCAACGGCTTTCTCGTACGGGAAGAACTGCGCCACGATTTCTCGAACCAGCCGTACTTCCTGACCGATACGCTGGGCCACCTCAGCAACGATCAGACGACGGCCACTTTAGGGCTGATCTGGTGGTTCGGCGCCAAACAAGGCGCATGGTAACGTCGATGAAACGAAATGCCCCGTAGTTTCACTAGTCAGTGAGCCTTAGAGCGGAGCGCATTTCTATGTCTGCATTACCGTGCATCAAAGCGTCGTATTTCTATGCGGAACCGGATCCGGCTCGTCTCCGGGCCGAGCAGCAGTGTCGTGATTCGTGGCGAGACCTCTCCCTGCCTCTGCCTTTGCCTGAGGCACAGGTTATAGCCTTGTGCAAGATCGCGACGCACTTAAACTTCAAAGGGGCGAACGCTTCTTCATGTTTGATCGCAATCTTTACGGGCCAGGATGCAGCCGGAAAACTCATGGCTGCTGAAGCGCTGGCATACGAAGTGCAACGGACGCTGTATCGCATTGACCTGAGCGAAATTGGAGAATTCCTTGCCGAAGACGGGAAAAGACGACTCACACAGATGGTTGCCGCAGCTCGGACTGAGAATGCGATTTTGATAATCGACAATGCGGACGATTTGCCAGGCCCATTGCTAAAACTACTGGCAGCCTACTCCGGACTCTCGATTCTCATGACGGATGCATCTCATGAGAGATCGAGCCCCATGTATCGTTCAGCCCACTACGTCGTCGACTTTCCGTTTCAGACCGAAACTGAATAGTCCGCATCCATCTCTGATTAAGCAGACCCGGCCTGCTGTGAAACTACGCAGGCCGGCCTGCTTGCCTAATCTCTTACTGCGTGAGCGCAGTCTGTGTATAGGTCCAGTTCAGGATTTTCTGCAGCGCTAATAACCCTCCTGTGCCGCCAGTAAATCCAACGTATGCCGAGTTCGCATGAACGATCGATGGAATGTTCACTGTGAATTTCTGCGCAAATGTTTTGCTGGTCGTCAGATCTGTCAGCGTAAGAGTTACAGTTGTTCCGTCATAGCTCACATTCGCCAGCATCGGATCGCCGCTATGCAGATTGATCCCGGATGAAGTCATATCAATGGCAGGGATCGTAGGGGACGCGCCGCCGGTATAGAGCCCCGTTGAATTTGCGCCCTCTCCCTGATTGCTGTAAAGGTCAAACTTAATCGCTGCGCTGTTTGGTATGCCGCCCGTACCGCCTGGAGTGTCCGGCCCATAGCCCAGTCCTCCGCCATTCGGCCCGAGCGCAGTTGGCGCATTGGATTGAATGGTGAAGGTGAATCCGTCTGCCGCAGCGTTCAGCAGCTGGAATGTAAAGCTCGTTTGGAACTGTCGTATATCAACTGGCGCATTGAAGAAGACGCTGCCCCCTTCATGCGTTGCGGCATTATCCGTTACTTTCAATGTGCCGTCATTCAAGTTGGCTGCACTGCCGTTAAACGTGAGCCCCTGTGCCCCTGCGAATCCGCGGGCAAAGTTGATCGCCTCACCCCCATCCTGAATGACATAGGCAGTCGTGGCAACATTGCTCTGCCCTACTCCAGAAACGAACGCAATTGCCTTTACCGTCTGCGAGCCAATGATCATAAACGGACCGGAGTAGCGCGTTGACGCGACCGTCGGCGTACTGCCGTCTGTGGTGTAGTAAATCTGCGCTCCGGAAGCAGGCTGAGAGATCGAAACCACTTGCGACGAAGTGTAGGTTCCCGCAGCCGGAGATATTGCTGGTAGTGCAACAGACGGAGGCTGTATCACATAGGAACCCGTGACGATGGGGCTGTCACTGTAATTGGCAGCACTGGCGAAGGTCTTGATCGTCAGCGAATTCCCACTCACCTGAATCGGCGCACTGTATACCGCCGACGTGTGGCTCGGCTGCGATCCGTCCATCGTGTAGTAAATCGTTGCATTCGGCGTCAGGCTGCTCAGCGACACCTGCACTGCATTCGTATACGTCCCCGGCGCAGGGCTGAACGTGGGATCGGCCGTCACCTGCGCGCTCACAGGCGTAAACGTCCAGCTCAATATGTTCGTCGTCACCGTCGACCCACCCGTGCCTCCGGTGAATCCTGCATACCCCTGGCTCGTTCCCAGCGCTCCTGGGATATTCACTGGAAACGTCGTCGCGTACGATGCCGACGTATTCGTGTCCGTGATCGACACCTGCAACGCCGTTCCGTTGTAGACCAGGTGCACATGGAAGACATCCCCGCTGGTCAGCACAATCCCGCTGCCCGTCAGGTCGGTGGCCGGAGTCATCGGCTGCGCTCCGCCCGTATACACCCCAATCGAATCCTTCCCTTCGCCCTGGTTGTTATAAATGTCGAACTTCAGCGCAAAGCTGTTGGAGATCGTCGCATAGCCCAGCGATCCGCCGGAAGAACCCTTCGCCGTCGCGCCGTTGCTCTGAATAGCAAAGGTAAAACCATCGGCGACCGGATTCTGCATCTGGAAGATGAAGTCTGAGGTAAAGGCAGACACATTCACCGGCGTAGTCGCCCAGGCTGTTCCAGCCAGGAAGGTTGCGTTATTCGTCAGCTGCAATGCGCTGAGCGCGCTGTTGATCTGTGCGCTGCCGTTCAGCGCAATTCCAGCCGTGCCCGTGAAGCCGCTGCCAAAGTTGATGCCCTGCCCCGTCGTCTGAATCACATAAGCAGCGCTGCCCACCTGGCTCACCGAATAGCCTGGGGCCATGGCGATGGCATCGATCGCCTGGTTGCCGCTCACCGAAATCGGACTCGAATACACGCTGGAACTTGCCGTCGGCGTCGATCCGTCCGTCGTGTAGTAGATCGTTGAACCTGCTGTCCTACTCGTAATCGCTACCGTCTGCGCCCCGATATACGTCCCCCCTGACGGGGTAAACATGGGAACAACGGCGGCTGGCGGCAGAATGGTAATCGTCGCCGATGTCACGGGGCTCGGCGCGTTGCCTGCTGCAACGGCCATCGCTGAAACCTTCACAGTGCCGCTGCTGATGGTCAACGGACCGCTGTAAACAGATGAGGCAGTCGTCGGCGTAGAACCATCGATCGTGTAGTAGATGACAGCGCCACTGATTGCATCGGTTATGGTGACTTTCTGAGCCGTTGCAAATGAACCAGTACTCGGAGAAATCGCGGGAGTCTGCGTAGCTACAGCTGCATTGGAAACAAAGGTCCAGGTAAGAATCTTCTGGCTCGATGACAAACCGCCCGTACCACCGGTAAATCCAACGTATGCAGCATTGCCTCCTACAATCTGAGGAATGTTGATCGCAAAGTTTTGCGAGAACGACTTGCCGGTGACCGCGTCGGCAATCGTCATGGTTAACGTTGTCCCATCGTACGCCATATGCGCATTTATCGTGTCGCCGCTGTTCAACGTGACTCCGGACGAAGTCATATCGATAGCGGGAATGGTGGGGCTTGCACCGTTCGTATAAAGCCCGGTAGAGTCGGAACCTTCCCCGCTGTTGTTGTAGAAGTCGAATTTAATCGCAACGCTTTTGGGTATCCCTCCCGTGCCGGTTGTGGTGTAAGGCCCGTAACCTAACCCTCCGCCTGAAGGGCCGAGCGCCTTCGGTCCCTGCGCCTGGATCGTGAACGTGAAGCCATCGGCGTGAGCATCGGAGAGCTGGAACGAAAAGTCGTTGGTAAACGACTGAACATTCATGAGCGCGTTATAGAAAACGCTGCCGGCCTGAAACGTCCCGCCACTCGTCAGCTGCAAACGGCTGTCGTCGCTATGCAACGCACTGCCATTCAGAGTCAATCCTGTAACCGAAGAAAACCCGCTTCCAAAATTAATGCCCGCGCCTGAGTACTGAATCGAATACGTTCCTCCACCAATAATGCTCGGCGTCAGGCTGCTGGTCGCCATAGCCTGCACCGTTTCCGTACTATTCACAGTGATCGGACCGTTGTACTTGGGAGAATTCACCGTCGGCGTGGAGCCGTCAGTCGTGTAGTAAATCACCGCCCCAGGCGCGGCATCGCTCAGTGTGACAACCTGCGCCGAAGTATAGGAACCAGGAGCAGGCGTAAAGACCGGAGCTGGCGTCTGCGTTAGAAAGGTGAAGATGGCAGAGCTTGAGCTCTGCAAATAGCCCGGCGCGCTCACAACCGCGCGAATCGTGGTCCCCGTGGAAATAGTAAAAGGCCCTGAATATGGAATCGCCGCAGGAGTCGGAATTGTCCCGTCTGTCGTGTAGTAGATGGAACTGCTCGGGATAGAGCTGGTGATCGCGACTTGCTTTGGCCCCGCAAAGCTGCCCCCATCTGGATTGATTACCGGAGGTGGCGCCTGTTGCACTCCGTTGAGCGGGCCATAGACGTCTACCTGATACGCAGCACCTACATATACTTTCCCATTTGTAACTACAGGAACGACGAATTTCGTCGCCGGGCCTGCATCATCGCGGGCTGTATTCGTGTCACTCTTGTAAATCGGGTTGATCGCATTGTTGGCATCAAATGCATATAGAACCGCCGACCCATTCGAGTTATACGCATCGCTTCTAACTGCCCAGACAATCCCGCTTTGTGGGCCGTTGGAAGATATAACCGGACTGGCGCCTGGAAACCCTGAGTTAACGCTCGCGGTATTGCTCGGTGTTGTGCTCAACAGCCCATTCGTAAGATCGAACCGCTTGAGCGTATCTCCATTGCCCCACATGTAGACGTGTCCGTTCCAGTACGCTGGAGTACTCCACAATCCAGCGGTCTGGCCCAAAATATCCTGAATGATATTCGTGTTAGAGGTTCCTCCAGGCGCATATCCACCAAGGCTATCGCGATCGAGAAGAAGGATTCGCCCCTCTTTGCCGACTTGCAGTAATTCGTGAGTGTGCAAGCCCGGCTGATCGGGAAGCATCAATTCTCCGCCTGATCCCTGATCGAGGTCTCCATTAGAAAGCGTGGCCTGGTTGAATGGAGTAAATGCGCTGCCGGGCGTGAAGCTTCCATTCGCGAGATCGAGGCGAACGATGCTGTCACCATAATCCACATTCGCCGACAGTGGAGGATAGCTTGTATAAGAGCCGTTGCCAGTCGAAAGAAAGATGCGTCCGCCATTACTCCCCGTATCGACGGGCAACCCAGCACCGGCACCCCACACACCATTGCCGTATCCGTTGGGAGAGAGACAGATAACTCCCGTTTGCTGCAGAGTGCTGGCGTTGTAGGCCATCACCCACCCGTGCCATGGCCCGTTATCTCCGTGTGAACCAAACGCTATATAGAGGTAACCGCCAAAGAGATCGAGAGCCACACGATTCATTTGCCATGTCGGGCTGAACGCAATTCGCCCACCCGAACTTCCATTTCCGTTACCGGTGACAGTTGCAGAGATCGGCAGCGATGGACTGCCCCCTTGCTCCGCGCCCGTGATCATGTTCAACGCGTGAATGCGTTGAACATACGTTCCGTTTTCCTTCGTCTTCGCTACAACGTAGAGAGTCCGGCTCGCCAGGTCATATACCGGAGTCGACGTAATCCCAATCTCGGGAACAATGTCATGGGTTCCAATATCCGTACTCGGCACCGTCGTCGCGCCTGCGGCTGCGCCATGCGTTGGGTCAAGCATGCTCGCCTTCCACAATGGCAGCCCATTCGCTCCGCCATTCGTGTCCGCGTCAAACGCATACACGCTGTCATGCTCGGTCGCAATGTAGATAACATTGTGAACGAGACCATCCGACATCGTGATACCGCTGACATAAAGCGGTTGCGCATAGACATACCCATCCACGGCTATGCTGAACAACTTGCCGAAACTCGTAGTGTTCACGTTCGCAGGCGTCAGCAGCGTCTCCTGCGTATTCGCACCTGCATGCATATTGTCATATCGCCATGTAGGAACATTGACCGCCGTGGCTGTCTGCGCGCTTGCCCCGATCGCCTTCATCGCGAACACAACCAGGAACATCGACGAGAGACAGACTCCGCCGGATCGGCAAATCAGCTTTCTGACATCGGCAGCGAAAGACTTAAGAACCTGGGAAGTAAAAATAGATTGCACGTGATCGCATCCATGAGGGGGTGTCTAGTTTTTGTTCACTCTCAGGGAGTTCGCGCTTGATGCGTCTCGTGCAAAAATCCGCAACAATTTATTGTTGCGATTCCCCAGAGCGTTACTTGCCCTCCCGCAGGGTGCAATTCATCGGCCACGAACCATCGACAGAAAGCCACCGTGGCACTCATCATGAAAAGCTGGGATTCTTGTCCGTATTTTTCTCTTTGCAGTAAGAAAGAAGCAGATCACGTCGGAAGAAAAGGAGATTACGATTTTTGCAAGCAGTTACTACTTTTGGTTAACCCTTAACAAGCATTCGTAGGCTCGTCATGCCTTTAGACATGCAGAGCTGTTACCAAAATGCGAACTTTCCCTAGTTACTCATGTTGATTACCGCTGCTGCAATTTGCGTCGGCGCTATGCAAGCGGTCAGGATGGTTACATGCTCAATGTGAAGATCTTGGCGACCGTGGCGCTGTTAATCGCTATACCAGTACCAATCCACGCAGAAGACGGAATAGCGTGGGAGGTGCATGGCAACTGGTACGCAAATCAGATTGCTCTTCGCAAGGGTGATGCGATCGCTCCCGGTGCAGTTTTGACCGCTGCTGCCTCCACCGGTGCATCGATGCTCATTCTGCTGCCCGACGGCCAGCGGCTCCTCTTTGATTGCCACAACGCACCCAGTTGCACGCAGGGATTTCGCGTGCCTTCCTTGATCGCAAAGCCCGACGAGGATGCGATGGATTTGTTCGCTGCTGTCCGGGGCGCGATGCGTCGCCCCATGCTCATCATGACCACTCCGCTGCCGGCTACCACAATGGAGACGGAATCAGTCATTGCAATACAAGAAGACGGAAGGATTCGCCTGAAGCAGATATTTACTACGCTACCTCCAGGTCAATATCGAATGAGCTTGCAGGGTGAAGGCGATGCGCAGCCATCTGTGCAATCGCTGGCGTGGTCAGGGCCGCATGACGAAACAACGCTGCCTCTTCCGCATCCTGGGATGTATCGCCTGCAACTTTACGGAAGTTTAGGCGGAGAGCGCATGCGCATCGTGTTGCTGGCCGAGTCGGCCAGCCTATTCCCGGCAAGGCAAAAAGCATTCACGGAAGCAAGAGCGGATCTCCGGGAGTGGAACGAGACCTTCCCCGGATGGCCTGTACACCAGTGGTTGCAGTTATTCCTTCAATCCATGTCACAACCTGAAAGCGCCAAACCATAACTCGCGTCCTCGGCTCACATATAAGACAATCAAGATTCGAGCCGCATTTGACATGACCAGCCCCACCTTTCACCTGAGTGGAAAAACTGCCGTCGTACTTGGCGGAACTTCTGGCATCGGCCGCGCAATTGCCCTCGGCTTCGCCAATGCCGGAGCCGACGTCATAGCCTCGTCCCGTCGTCTGTCTGAAGTCGAACAAGCCGCCTCCGAGATCGAAGGCCTGGGACGTCGCTCGCTAACGCTCGCTGCAGACGTACTGAATCGCCCCTCGCTTGAAACTTTGCATGCAAAAGTGATGGAAACGTTTGGACGTATCGACATTCTTGTGAACTCTGCCGGAATCACGCAACGTGTTCCAACGCTCGACTGTTCCGAAGAAGATTGGAGCCGCGTCCTTGACACGAATCTAACCGGCACCTTTCGCGCCTGCCAGATCTTCGGCAAAACAATGACCGCCCAGCGTTACGGCCGGATCATCAACATCGCTTCTCTGGGAACGTTCGTCGCCTTTCATGAAGTGGCAGCATATTGCGCCAGCAAAGCCGCCATCGGCTCCTTAACAAGATCGTTGGCTATCGAACTTGCGCGCGATGGGGTATGCGTGAATGCCATCGCGCCGGGCATCTTTCCCACTTCGCTCAACGAGGACCTGCTCAACACCACTGACCGCGGACAGGAGTTGCACATGCGAATTCCAATGCAGCGCTTCGGTGGAGCGGACGAGTTGGTCGGCGCGGCAGTTTTTCTTGCATCAGAAGCTGCTTCCTATGTCACGGGGCAGATTATGATCGTCGACGGAGGATATCTCGCAAGCGGAGTCAATCAATAACTCCAATGCCAGTGTTCAACTATAGCTCCCAGGAACCTTGAAATGAAGATCACAAATGCATTGGTAAACGTCTGCTCGCCCGGGCGCAATTTCGTCACACTCAAGATCGAAACAGACGACGGCATTTATGGGCTGGGCGACGCAACTTTAAATGGCCGTGAGATGGCCGTGGTGAGCTATCTCACCGAGCACGTAATTCCCTGCCTCATCGGTCGCGATCCCTTCCAGACCGAGGACATCTGGCAGTATCTCTATCGCGGAGCGTATTGGCGCCGCGGTCCTGTCACCATGGCCGCCATCGCCGCAGTCGATGTTTCCTTGTGGGACATCAAGGGAAAAGCGCTGCGCACACCGGTCTATAACCTCCTTGGCGGCAAAAGCCGCGAAGGTGTTCTCGTCTATGCACACGCACACGGAAGTACAGTCGAAGAAGCGGTAGACGATGTTGGCAGACATGTCGAACTCGGCTACCTCGCAGTACGTGCCCAAAGCGGAGTACCGGGCCTCGAATCGACGTATGGCGTGCCCAAAGGGACGCAAGCTTACGAACCCGCAGAGCGCGGACTGCCTTCCGAAAGCCGCTGGTCTAGCGAGCTATATCTGCGACACACGCCAAGGCTGTTCCAGAAAATTCGCGAAGCATTCGGCGAAGATGTCCATCTGTTGCATGACTGTCACCATCGCCTCACACCCATTGAAGCTGCGCGTCTGGGTAAAGATCTGGAGCCATTCCATCTCTTCTGGATGGAAGACCCGATTCCAGCCGAGTTGCAGGTGGGGTTCAAACTACTGCGCGAACACACCACCACTCCCATTGCCACCGGGGAAGTGTTCAACACAATCTGGGACGCACACGACCTGATCCGTCGTCAATGGATTGACTATATTCGCACGTCGGTTGTGCACGCGGGCGGCTTTACGCACCTAAAAAAGATCGCCGACTTTGCCGCGATCTACAACGTGCGTACCGGATGTCACGGCGCAACAGATCTCTCGCCGATCACAATGGCCGCAGCGCTGCACTTCGGCATCGCCATCCACAACTTCGGCATTCAGGAGCACATGCCACATTCGGCGGAAACGGATGAGGTCTTTCCCCATGCGTATCGCTTTGACGCAGGCTACATGTATCCCGGCGACGCTCCAGGATTAGGCGTAGATATCGACGAATCGCTCGCATCGAAGTATCCGTACCAGCGCGCCTATCTTCCCATCAACCGTAAGCTTGATGGCACGCTAACCGACTGGTAGTTCACGATCAATCTCATCAACAGGAGCAGTAAATAAATGCGTATTTCGTGGCGCCTTTGGTTACGGGTGATCCTGTTGGTGATCGTGGTCGTGTTGATATTCGTCCGCTTCCTCTGGCATCGCCATCCAAAGACCATGGCTACGAGGTCGGTTACAGATCTCGCCGTCAGCAGCCCGCTGAACCAGTCGGGCGGCGATCCCGCTCCGGCGGACGCCTATGAAGTCTACTCTGCGCTCTATCAGGCCCCGATGCAGGATCCTCTCGTATTCGCGCAAAATTCAGTCACCGATATTCCCCAGGTGAATGGCAGCTGCCTGAAACCGTCTACCCCGGAAGAGCACGAGTTGACGGACGCCTTCGTCGCGGCGAATCGTCAAAGCCATCGCTGGGAGCAGAAATTCTCGATCAGCCAGGGCTATCGGCTTTTGCCGCACGACGAGGTCGGACAAGTATTGTCCTGTCTCGCAACCCACGGGCGTGATGCCGCCCGATGCGACAGCTACAAGCAAGTCAGGTTCGTGAGATTTTTGGGAGTGCCCGGACTTGATCACACGCACACACATGCCCTGGTCTCGGTTATCAAGAGCTGCGGTGGCTATTGTGGAAATGGCGGAATCTTCGCAGTCGAAAAAACGGAAAATACATGGCAGCGGTCAGCGACAACCGACTTCACGCGCGACTGCAGCTGGATGTACTAGGAGCACCGATCTCTGCAAATAAGAAGATTTTGCGGAACCGCTCATCCGCAGCATACGTATCGAAAGAGCATGGCACACGACCTCCGGTTTGCCCTGCGCATGATCCTTTCCCATCGCTGGTTCTCAGCCGCGGTAGTGGCAACCCTGGCCTTGGGTATCGGGCTCAACACCATGGTCTTCACGCTGATCAATGCAGTGTTATATAAGCCCGTCCCGGTTCCAGGAGGTGCGCAGCTCGTCGCCATCCGCAACCGCAACATATCGCAAAGCGATAACACGATGCGCGTGTCCTACCCTGATTTCCGCGACTATCGCGCTCAGACCACTTCTCTCGCCAATCTGGAGGCAGCCAGCGACGAAGAAGGCGTCATCAGCGAGACCGGCAATCCTCCGCAGGCATATCAAATGGAGCGCGCTTCGTCCGGCATCTTCGAAATGCTGCACATCCAGACGGTGCTTGGCCGCGCATTTCTTCCTGACGACGACAAACCAGGCGCAGCACCCGTTCTTGTTCTCGGGTATGGCATCTGGAAAGATCGCTACGGCAGTTCTCCAAATGTGATTGGGCGCCAGGTACGCGTCAACGAAAAACCAGCCACCATCATCGGGGTCATGCCGAAGGGGTTCAAGTTCCCCACCAATGTGGAGATGTGGATGCCGCTGGCTCCTACGACCGAGCTTGAAAAGCGCACCGACCGACCGCTTCAGGTCTTTGGAATGCTCAAGCCAGACGCCAGCATCGCCCAGGCCAACGCCGATCTCACTGGAATCGCCCATCGCCTTGCTGGCCAGTATCCCGATACAGATAAAGACATCGGGGTCCTCGTCGAAACTTTTCACGAGCGCTATAACGGTGGAAACATTCGTCTGATTTTCCTTCTCATGCTCGCCGCCGTGGGATTCGTACTGCTCATCGCCTGCGCCAACGTAGCGAATATGATGCTGAGCCGTGCACTGGCTCGTCAGCGTGAGGTGTCTATTCGCTCCGCGCTCGGCGCGTCACGGTGGCGTGTCGTCCGTCAGTTGCTGATCGAAAGTGTCCTGCTCAGCACGATCGGCGGAGTGCTTGGTCTCGCCTTAGCGGCACTGGGTGTGCACTGGTTCGATCTCTCAACACACAATGTCGGCAAGCCGTATTGGATCCAGTTCACGATGGACTATACCGTCTTCGGTTACTTCGCCGCACTCTGCATCCTAAGCGGTCTGCTCTTCGGCACTGCTCCAGCCTTGCGTTTCTCTCGCGTAGACCTGAACGACGTCCTCAAAGAAGGCGCACGCAGTGCAGGCAAATATCGCGGCGGGCGGCTTTCAAGCTTGCTGGTCGTCTTCCAGTTCGCGCTCACCCTGGTGCTGCTCACCGGAGCGGGCGTATTTGTGCATAGCCTGCTCGATACCTTGTCCGCGAATCGCAATGTACCCGCGGATCAACTGATGACCGCGCGCATCGATTTCCCCGAGGAGCGCTACAAAGATACCGATACACGCCAGCGCTTCTACGATCAGCTCATGCCGCGTCTCAACGCTATCCCGGGCGTAACCCACGTAGCGATTGGCTCTGAACTGCCTGGACTCGGAGCCGCCACATCGCAAGTTGAGATTGAGCATTCAGCCGTTGAGACTGAGGCCCATCGCCCCTCTGTATCGTATGTCGTGCAATCTCCCGGCTACTTCGACGCGATCAATCTGCCCATCCTGCTTGGCCGCGATTTCAACACAACCGACGGCACAGCCAGTCACAAATCCGCTGTTCTCACCCGTCAATGCGCAGAACACTTCTGGCCCAATCAATCCGCAATCGGAAAGAGGTTCCGCTTCTACGATGACAAGAAAAAGCCCGGCGACTGGATCACCGTTATTGGAATCTCGGCAAATATCATCCAGGAGTTCGACGAAAAGTCGCCGAACCCACTACTCTTTGTGCCCTTCCGGCAAGAAGGCTGGAACGGCATGGCTCTCCTGGTTCGCTCCAGCGGCAATCCTACTGCCGCAGTCCGCGCAGCAGTGCAGAGCATTGATCCGAACCTGCCACTGCGCGACGTTTACATGCTCCCGCAGGCAATTGAACACCAGCAGTGGTATCTGCATCTGTTCAGCAAACTGTTTTCCGGATTTGCGCTGATCGCGCTGCTCATGGCTTCCGTGGGTATCTACGCGGTGATCGCGCAGGCAACAAACAGCCGCACGCAGGAAATTGGAGTGCGCATGGCGCTTGGAGCGAACGCGCACAATATCATCTCACTCGTCATGAAGCGCGGCCTGTGGCAAATTCTTGCCGGACTCGCTCTCGGCCTCGCTGCGGCGCTTCCCGCAGCCCGTCTGATGTCCAGCCTGCCCCTCAACGTCTCTCCGTCAGATCCTGTCGTCTTCATCGTCGTAAGCCTCATGCTGGCTCTTGTGGGATTGTTCGCCTGTTGGCTCCCCGCACGCAGAGCGGCAGGCCTTGACCCAGTCAAAGCCATTCGCTACGAGTAGACTCGCTTTCGGACGAACCCCTCCACTTCAAACGCACCGCCAGTTTCGCTATCATGAAGGAGTAATGCCTTTCCCGATCAAAGTATGCGTCGTCTGTTCGGAAGAGTTCGAGCTTAAGCCGGACAAGCCCGGTTTCGCCAATCGCTGTCCCGAGTGCAGCGTCCCCGAGGAATCTGATCAGAGCGGTCAGCAACGCATGGATGCTATCGGGCGCAAGAATCAGAGTGAAGTCAACGAAGCTCGGCGACGAGCGATGCGCGATCTGCTTTACCGTAAGGACAGCTAGCAGTCTGACTTACGTTTAGGCCTGATTAGTAGCCTCGTGCCACTGAACCAGTAGAACCATGCCTTCCGTTCGAAGAGCGAATTCCATCGAGAGCGAGCACGGCGAACGCGGTAGCAGCGTCACTCATAAATTGCCCGACACCCGATGCAGGATCGCGCCGTACATTGAGTGAGTATGCCGGCCAGAACCCCTCGGCTTTGTTCTGGTTCTCCAGAAGCCAGTCAATTCCCCGCCGTAGCTCTGGACCGTCTTTTTCTGAGCCGCTCCCTTCGAGCGCCAGCACTGCGACGGCGGTGGCATAGCCGTCACTCCGATGATCAAATGGAGAATCGTCGTGACGCTTCCAGGTACCCAGCATAGTCAGGCTCCAGCCGCCATCAGATTGCTGCTGGCGAATGATCTCGGCTGTCACCGTAGCGCGCTCCGCATCTGTAATTAACCCGGATAGCTGTGTCGAGGCCCACAGCAATAACATATGGTTGATAAGCGGCTGCCTCGGAACCTCGCGCCGCAAATATTCTCGCAACAAAGCAAGATTCCCCTGTATTGCCGCCTCATCCCGATAATGATCCGGAGCGCCTGCAACCGCGATAGCCGCCATCGTCGCGCCAAAATACTCCGACTCGTCAGCCTCCCACGGCGAGAAGTGAAAGTTCTGCCAGATCCATGCCCCAGCCTTTGGTCCTGTCTGCTCTTGTGCAGCCCACATGCTCGCGAATGCCTTGTGCGTAACATCCTGCAAATGGCCCTGCCGTGCGTCGTAACGGGAAAGTATCAGCGCGTTGAAAACACTCTCCGTATTTCGCGCCTCCTTGGTCTTGCCCGTCCCGTGCTTGGCATCGTTATAAAACGGTTCAGCCTGCTCGCCCAGATTGACGCGCTTGATGATGCTGGCGAGCATCACGCGCTCCGGCTCTGACAGCTTCTGCTCGCCTAGAGTCCCACGCAGAACCGGCCTGGCCAAAGCATAAGGAACGTTTGTGTGGCAGGAAATGCAAAGCGTCTCGTGATCCTTCTGCGCCGGAGGCCACGCCTGCCACCAGACCTCACGGCTATCGAGATATTTTGCAGCTGCAACCTTGTCCCAGCTTGCCCCGTTGATCGTCGAATCGGCCTTAGCATTTGCAGTAGTCTTCGCGGAATGAGTCTCGGCAAGACCAGGCAAGACGATGCTGAGCGAAAGTGTGGTGGCCTGAATACAAATCACCAGGGACCGACAATCCATAAAGGCTCCTTGCAGAAAGCCGGAAAGTGAAGCCCAACAATCGCACGGCTATGCCATTGGACTGGCAGCTTAACACAAAATCGCCTGAATGCCCCTCCATCCAAATACGAAAGGCTTTCTTAAGTCTCTCGTCTGCGCGAAATTACGAGGCCAGCAAGTCGGTCATTTGAACGATGTAGAATCGTCTCGCTAATATTGACTGCAAAACTTCCCAGATTTCCACCCACTGTTTCTGAGACAATAAGCGTTTGATGATGCAACCTGACGACCTCCTCTCGCTCAAAGACGATATGATCGCCTTCATTGAAGGCCACGGAATGCGCCGCCTCCCCGGCTACGTTGGTGAAGACGTGCCCAGCATCATGTGGGAAGACGACGCCAACCCCGACAGCTGGAAAGACTTTGTCGAAACCGCCAAAGCCGCCGGTGCGCCCTTCGTCACCATGAGCGACGTCACCCTCGAAAAGGAAGACCTTGAACTGCTCCTCGAAGAGCTGCAGGATCTCGATTACCCCAATGAAGAAAGCGCCGACATCGAAGAGGCGCAGTCGCTCATTAACTACGTCGGCAAGCTCGGATACATCCAGCTCGGATTCATCCACCAGGGCGTCGCCTTCCTGCACGAATCCTCCACGCCATGGTACGAGCGCTACCAGCAGCTCCTCGAATCCGTTGACGACTTCAGCGATATCGTCTTTGAACAAAACGAGGGCGACGACGAACAATCGTGAGCGCAACCGTTGCCACCGGCCCAGCCGCCCGCAGACAGCCGACGCGCAAGCATTGGATTCACATTGACAACGGCTCCGACGCGAACGCCATCCCCGCCGTCGAGCTATCGCGCGCCGCGAATCTCCCGCTCATCGTCGCCGAACTCCTGCTCGCGCGCGGCGTTCGCACCACTGAAGACGTAGACCGCTTCCTCAACCCGCAACTCGCACACCTTCACGATCCCTACCTGATGAGCGGCATGCGCATAGCCGTCCCGCGCGTGCAGACAGCTATCCAGAACCACGAGCCCATCCTCATCTACGGCGACTACGACGTAGACGGCACCACCGCCACCGTCTTACTCAAAACCGCCATCGAAATGCTCGGCGGCGAAGTTCGCTTCCACGTCCCGCATCGCCTCAAAGAGGGCTACGGCATGCGTGACGAAATCCTTGAAACCGCCGCCACAGAAGGCGTCCGCCTCGTCATCAGCGTCGACACCGGCATCCGCGCCTTCGCCGCTGCGCGCGCCGCTAAAGCTCTCGGCCTCGACCTCATCGTCACCGACCACCATCTGCCCGAAATCGATCCCGTCTCCGGCACAAATGTTCCCCACGCGCTCGCAGTCCTGAATCCCAACCATCCCGACTGCACTTACCCCTGCAAGCATCTCTGCGGCGCGGGAGTCGCCTTCAAACTCGCGCAGGCTCTGCTCGAAACACACGACGCCGAACGAGCCCGCACAAAAATCCTGCCATCCTTCCTGAAGATTCTCGCCATCGCCACCGTAGCCGACGCCGTCCCGCTGCTCGGCGAAAACCGCGCCTTCGTCGCCCTGGGACTCGACGGCCTCCGCCGCCCCGTCAACGCCGGGCTGCGCGAGTTGATGAAAGCCGCGAATCTCGACCCATCGCAGCGAAAGCTAACTCCAGTAGACATTGCCTTCCGCCTCGCCCCACGCATCAACGCGGCCGGTCGCATGGACATCGCCTCCGACGTCGTCGAGCTCTTCACCACGCGCCAACCGCAACGCGCGCAGCAACTCGCCGAAAAGCTAGAGCGCCTCAACACAGACCGCCGCGAAACCGAAGCCGGCATCCTCACGCAAATCGAAGAGCGCCTCAAAGACCCGGCATTCGAGCAAGCCCGCTGCATCGTCATGGACGGCGCAGGTTGGCACCGCGGCATCATCGGCATCCTCGCCTCGCGCATCGTCGACCAAACCGGCAAACCAGCCCTGGTCATCACGCACGAAGAAGACGTTTGTATTAACAACGGTGTCATCCTGAGCGGAGCTTCACAAAGTGAAGCCGAGTCGAAGGACCTGCTTCTAAGCGTCGATCAGCAAGAAAATGGGTGCCCCATCCTGACGAAGTCAGGGTGGGAAAGCAAGAACTCAAATGAGGCATCGAATCGAGCACTGAACGAAAGCCGAGTGGGAACAGCCCATGGCTCAGGCCGATCCATTCCAAACTTCCATCTCCTCAACGCCATAGAAACCTGCCACGACCTCTTCACCCGATACGGCGGACACGCCCACGCCGTTGGCTTCTCACTTCCATCCTCCGCCGTCCCCGAACTACGCCAGCGCCTCGAAACCTACGCCCTCGCCAACCTCACCGAAGAAGACTTAGGCAGCCCGCTCACCATCCATGCCAACCTGCCGCTCGATCGCATCACACCCGCGCTCTTCACCTGGCTGCGCCGCATGGAACCCTGCGGGATGGGCAACGAAGAGCCCATCTTCGCCGCGCAAAACGTCCGCGTAGCCTTACCGCCGCGCTTCATCCTGGATCGTCAAGGTAATGCCAAGCACGTCCGCCTGCAACTCGCGCAAGGCCCGCGCGCCATCACCTTCCCCGCCATCGGCTGGCACTGGGCCGAACGCATCCGCTCCATGAACATCGAGCAAAACAGCATCCTTCACCTCGCCTACAAACTCCGCGAAAACGACCACCCCGAATTCGGCGGCCTCGAACTCGAAATCTGCGACATCGCACTAGCGCACGCCTAGAGAAGATTCCCGTAAAATAGCGCGAACACCTCAAGCAATCTACGGAAGACCCCGATGAAGCTCCGGCCGCACCACCTCCCACTCCTTGCTCTTCTCATTGCAACCTGCTGCCAAGCCCAAACACAATCCGTTGAAGAGCGGCAATACTCCGTGACCATCACCCCGAGCGAACAACCCGGCGCACCCGCGCAAATCAAAATCGAACGCCAACACGAAACCGTCTTCCAGGTCCCGATCATCGCCGGCCTCGACTCAGCATCGAGCGAAGAGCAGCTCTCCAACATCACCTACAACCTGCGCAAATCTGGCGAAGACACCTACACCCTCAACGCCACAGCCAAGAGCAATCTCTGGACAAGCCGCCGCTTCCAGTGGCGCTTCTTCCCCGACCACATCGAGTTCCAGCAGTTCGCCACCGGCACGGGCAGACTCGGCCGCTGCTACTTCCTGGCCAATGGGGTTTCGAATCGCTGGGACAACGGCGCCACCGCCGGCCACGCATGGGACGCGACCATCTATGCCGACCGCTACTTCGCCCCCAACCCCAACCTCGCCGACCAGCTCGAATTCAACATCGCCATGCCGCAAATCCTCGGCTTCAGCGTCGGCCGCGAAGAAAGCTCCGAGCAGGACTTCCGCCCCGAGCGCATGGCCGGAACCTTCGCGCCCCCGCCGCTCTTCCTCGCCTTCCACCTCAACAGCACTTGGATCGGCATCGGCATCGGCGCCAAACCCGGCGACTACCAGTTCCCCGCCCTCGAATACTCCGGTTCGCGCTACGCCGGAGCATCCTTCTACGTCGACTACATGGGCTACCGCGCCATCGACGGCGACTTCGCATCGCCCGTCCTCACCATCAACATGGCCTGGAGCCCCCTCGACGCGCTCCGCAGCTACACCGCATGGCTCACGTCCAACGGATTTGCAACCGATACAGTTACAAAAGACGTCTACTGGCACCACGTGCCCATCTTCTGCGGATGGGCCGAGCAGACCGTCGAATCCGTCCCGCAAGGCGGCTCCGCCAATAAGCTCTCCACGCAGGCAAATTACGAAAAATGGCTCGCCACACTCGATGAGCGCGGCCTCCCCATCGGCACCGTCGTCATCGACGACAAGTGGCAGCAAGGCTACGGCAGCTTCGACGTCGACCAGCAGAAGTGGCCCGACATGAAAGGCTTCATCGCCGCGCAGCACGCCAAAGGACGCCACGTCCTCCTCTGGGTCCCCGTCGCCGACACCGACGGCCTCCCGCCATCACTCTGCGTCAACTACCAGGGCAAGTGCGTCATCGCCGACGTCGGCAAGCCCGAATACGAAGCCTGGCTCCGTCCGCGCATCCGCCATCTCGTCCAGGACCTCGGCGTCGACGGCTTCAAAGAAGACTGGGTCCGCTCGCCCGCCGCGCCCGGCCTCCCGCTCACCGGCCCCGCCACCGGCATCGAATTCGTACGCCGCTTCCAGTCCATCCTCTACACCGAAACGCACAAGTGGAAGCCCGACGCCATGGTCGAAACGCAAACCACCAACGCACTCTTCCGCGAATCCTCCGACGTCATCCGCCTCAACGATGTCTGGTACGCCAGCCGCAACGTCCCCGACATGATGCGTCTCCGCGCCCGCATGGCCAACATCACCGGCTGGCCGCTCGTCGACACCGACAACGCCTCCTCCACCAACCTCAAAGAGTGGTGGAGCTACATGCAGGCGCAACCCTCCATCGGCATCCCCGCGCTCTACTTCGTGACCCGCACCGAAACCACGCAGGAAACTCCATCCGCGGCCGACTGGGCCTATCTCGCAGCACTATGGCGCCAATACATCGACGGACTGAAGGCGACACCGCAGCAGTAAGCACCGTCACCAGTGGAGCGCCAATCCGCCCTCGCACTGTCATCCTGAGCGGAGCGCGAATCGGGGTCCCCGGGCACGCGCGGTTTTCGCGTGCTGGGGTGGAGAAGCGCGTAGTCGAAGGACCTGCTTTTCGCATCGGTCAGCACGAAAACGGGTGCCCCATCCTGACGAAGTCAGGGTGGGAAAGCAATACCTCGGCTCAACCATAAGGTTGTCATCCTGAGCAAAGTCAAAGAAGCTAGCTTGAACTCATATAACGAATGTTCAAGATGAGGCGACAGGATTGGCCAATCTTCTTGTAGATTTGCGACTGCCGTACTCAAGAAAAGCAAGGATCCCAATCAAAGCCAACTTCGGGGCGAAGAATAGCAACAGAGGCATCGTTCCTGGCCACCCGACAGACAGATGATGAGTTGTTTCTACTAGCGCTGCTCCAAAGATGTAAGCAACAGTTAACGCGATGTTTGCAGGGACTCCGATCAGACCAACCCTCGGCCAGAAGAGAGACACAATAGCTAAGGGAATGTCGAGCCAAAATGCAATAAACGTGAAGACTCTAACACCTAAACCTTCGTTGCCCGTAAACGTAAAAGTAAACCCACTGTAGATAGCCACTTGCCAAATGCAAAAAACAAAAGCAGCCACAGCATATATGGACCGTAAGAGTGTTTTCGACGACGGCTTCATGTCTAACCTTATCTACTATCTCATCTATCAGGAGAGCAAATATCGCAGTCAAACTTGATGTAAGACGCGCGAGTCATGCACTAAATCTCCAATCCAAAACCACCCGCCCAGCCCGATCACTAGCAAACACAACACACCCACGCTCGCGAGCCCACTCCTGCGAAGCCCGTAGCAACCGCAAACCAACATCACGCCCACGAAACGCAGGCCGGACAAACAATCCTTCTACGTAGCCAGTAAGCCTCCCTTCTAATCCAGCAACGTCCCGCCGCAAAGAAAGCTCAGCCACACCAATCAACAATCCATCATCCTCAGCCACCAGAACAGCCTCCGGCTCCTCCAGCAACCCTACAAAGAAAGCCGCAATCTCAACGTCATGATCATCGCCGTCCGGCCAAAGCTCACGCCGCATCGCCCGCCACTCCGCAGCGTCCTCCGGCCTGACTTCGCGAATTCTCACTCCACATTCCCAAATGGATCTTCAAGCGAAGGACTCTGCGGCGTAAATAACTCCGCCCCGTTCTCCGTCACATGCATATCATCCTCAAGCCGCACGCCAAATTCGCAGCGAATATAAACACCCGGCTCATCGGAAAAGACCATATTCGGACGCAGCGCCGGATTCAGCTCCCACCCGAACATATTGTTCTTCACCAGGTACGACCACTCGTGCATGTCCATGCCCATCCCATGCCCCACGCGATGCGTAAAGTATTTGAACCCGGGCCCATACCCCGCATCCACGATCACCCTGCGCGCCGCCGCATCCACACTGGCCAGCGCAACACCCGGCTTCGCCGCCGCCAGTGCAGCCGACTGCGCTTTCTTCACCACATCGAAGACCGACTTCATCTTGTCCGTAGCCTTGCCCAGCACAAACGTGCGGGTAATGTCCGAGGTGTAACCTTCCACCGAGCAGCCATCATCCAGCATCAGAATCGTGCCCTCGCGAATCGTCTGCGGCTGTATCGAACCATGCGGAGAAGCCGTGAACTCGCCAATATTCAAGCTCGCCTCGCCCTCAAAGCCAACCTTCTGATATCCCGCCTGAATCAGCCTGCGCACATCGCGCGTCATCATGCCTTCCTGTAGCGACTGATACACCGCGCGATACACCAGCAGCGTCGCCCGGCACGCCAGCGCGATGCAGTCCAGCTCATGCTGGTCCTTGATCATGCGGCAACCCGCAGTCACGGGAAGCGCACTGACGAAGTGCAACCCCGGCCCAGCCTTGGCCAGACTATCCGCGAAAATGAACTTCATATTCTCATCGAGCCCGACCGTACCCGCAGCAATCCCGCGATCCTTCAGCCCTTTCACCGTCAGCGCAAACGGATTCTCATCCTCCTGCCACGTCAGAATCTCCGTATCCTTGCCAAACGGACCAGACTCCAGCAGTTCCCTCGCCCGGTCTTCTTCAAACGCCGGACAAACCACGAAAGGTTTGGCTTTAGCCGGAATTACCAGCGCCCAGAATCGTTCACTTCCGCCAAACCGAATATTGGCAAAGTAGACCGACGAAGTCGCATTGTTCGAAAGAATGATGGCATCGACCTTGTTCTCGACCATCAGTTGCCGCGCCCGCTCGATGCGAGCCAGCCGCTCATCATTGGTAAAAGGCCTGGCCTGCCCCGAGAGATCAGGCAAGGCCGCAATCGCAGGCGGAACAGAACCGGGACTAGCCATAGGCGCACCCTGCTGCGCCCGAGCATCAGGCCGCAAAGCAACAAGAGCCGCGGCAGAAGAACCCCACAAAAAATTCCGGCGTGAAAACATACCCCATCCTACACAAGCAATTTGAATTCACTGGCAGGCACAGATAGACGAAAGGCTCGAACGGTAGAAGCAACCGGCCCGACTCGTGTTGTGGCAAGGAAAGGTAGAAGCACTGGCCTGACTCGTGTTGTGGCAAGGAAAGGTAGAAGCACCGGCCTTTAGGCCGGTGACCAGACGCTTAAAACCCGAGGGCTTTAGCCCTGGGATCTCCCTCTTGACACGCCTGCTACTATCAAAGCGAGTACAGACTCTTCCTGGAAGAAAACGCCCGTTCAGCGACGGGCGTTTTGCTTTCTGGAGATACGCACGGAAACGAAACGTAAGTACCAATATTTGGACGAATTTACAAAACCGGGGGGAGGGTCAGTGAAACTCAAATCTCGGCGGCGCCTCAGAACCAGCTGACTCGCTGACTCGCTGACCACGAAGCGCTCACTTGCTGACCCGCTCCTCGCAACTCCCATAAAAATGACGAATTTACAAAAAGGTGGGGAGGGGTAAAAACTGAAAAAGAGAGTAAGATAAAAATAGTTCTTTGACAGGCTTCAGACTCCTTTGAAGCCGCTCCATATGGGGGCGTCACGGTTTCGACGGGATTGTTTGCGGCAAAGAGGCATGCCGGGGGCTGGGCACCCGTAATCGCCCGGAAAATGATAATTGCCGATCATCAACTGGCATACGCTGCTTAATTAACTAAGTAGCCGTCCTCCGCAGCTTCGCCTGTGGGCTGCGGAAGGACGTCGCACAGCAGGCTGGTTTCTATGGCTGGGTACGGGCCACAGAGACGAGATCCACGGACTAGCAATGCGCGCATCTTGTCCGTTCTGAGCGCGCAACGCGAAACCTTCCGGAACGCGACTGAGCATGGAGTCTCTTTGTTGACTACGATTTCGGACGCGGGTTCGACTCCCGCCGCCTCCACCATGCTTAAACTACTTTCCATCAACAACTTAGAGATCTAGCCACCGGTTTTGTACAGATTTTGTACAATCAACTCAACTCAGCCATCCCCGGACTGGGTTGCCGGAGGTTCGATGCTCTCTGTTTACACCCGCCACGCCACCGATTGCGCCAAAGCCAAGGACAGAGAGACTGGCGCCGCTGCCGCTGCCCCAAATGGATTTCGGGTACTCATGATGGAGAGTTGGTTCGAAAGAGCGCGAAGACCCGGAGCTGGGAAAAGGCTGAGGTGTATCGCCGCCAACTCGAGGAGACGTCCGGCCCGACGTCGATGCATGGAGACGAATCGGTCCGCAGCTCCGATGGAGTTCCTGCCGGGCGCCATCGCGATCAGAAGAAAGCCCGGGTCACGATTTCGACAGCAGTCGATGCCTACTTAAGAGACGCAAGATCTCGAGAACTGGAATCCTCCACGCTTTCGAAACTGGAGGGTATCTTCCGCAAGCAATTTCTGTCTTGGTGTACTTCAGAGGGCTACAAGTTCCTCGATGAGATCGATCTCGACGCATTGCTTCTCTTCCGGGATAGCTGGATCGACGGCCCACTCGCGAAGCGCAAGAAACAAGAGCGCCTCATCGGTTTCTTCTGGGCGTGCGTCCGTCGTGGATATATCGCCGAAAATCCGACGTTCGGTTTAGGAAAGATCAAAGTTGATCAAACGCCAACCGACTATTTCCCACCCCATGAATTCGACAAGATCTTGGATGAACCTATGCCTATCGCGAGAATCGCGGCGAAATTGGGAACACCAATAGCACTCGGCTTCGCGTTATGACATTGCTGATGCGTTGGAGCGGTCTTCGCATCCGCGATGCGGTGACACTGGAGCGATCGCGACTCCAAGGCGATAGCCTGCTGCTCTATCAAGCAAAGACTGGAACTCCGGTCTACGTTCCTCTTCCCTCTCATCTCGTCGAGGCGGCGAACTGTACCAGCCGGACCAAAGCCGAACCCGCGCTATTTCTTTTGGAGCGGCAATGGTTCGCCTAAGAGCGTTGTCGCCAACTGGCAGAGAAGCTATCGCCGACTCTTCATACTGGCCGATATCACCAAGCCGGACGGCTCTGCCAAGCGTTGTCATCCGCACATGTTTCGTGACACGTTCGCGGTCGAGATGCTGCTAGCAGGGGTGCCGATCGATCAAGTTTCAATCCTGCTCGGTCACGCGAGTGTGAAGATCACCGAGAAGCACTACTCTCCCTGGGTCAAAGCGCGCCAGGTTCAGCTTCAGCAGAGTGTTCGCAACGCGTGGCCTGTAGTAGCGCCGAAACCCGCCATCAGTGCGAACAAGCGACGGCGGCTCAGGCGGAATCAGGGATGCCGTCAACTTCGATGATCAACTGAACATTAGGGCAGTTCCTGAAGATCGTTCGCTGTCAGTTCGACAAGAGTCGACCGGATGTTCTCCTCCAGTCGGTGCAGTTTTGTGGTGCCTGGACGTATCGATAGGGATGTGATTACTCCCGGTGAGTCGGCCAGTATCCGCCGATCGGATTGCGCATGATTCTCGATTTTACGAAGCAGACTAGGTGTGGGTGATCAGCTCCAATTCCCTTTTTCCTACCCTTGTCTCGTGGTTGAGTCGCAGAGACGTTCGTGACATTTTCTTCTGCATTTGAATCTGCGGAACCGGTCGTACCCGATAAGCTGATCCAGAGTCAGCTCATCTGGTACCGTAATTCCCTGCTCAAGCTGCCGCTAGAGTCCTGATATCAACGATTTGAACTGTGCGCCCGCGCGGAAGGATTCTCAGCAATGAAGACCACAATTGCCCATGTTGTTACTCGACGTTTTAGGTCTTCCCTGACAAAAACCTGACATTTCTTATGTTCTTGATTTAGTCGAAGCTATGTCCTCTCGCTTAAGAGTCTTCATGAAGCTTTCGCAGTTCGCATTGTCGTAGGTTCGCGGTACGGCTCATGCTCGCAATCATGCCGTACTTGTCAGCACTTTTTGGAGTCGGTGCAGGAAGCGGTTACCGGCCTTGGCCGGCCGAACCCGAGGACGCGGACGTAGCTGCGAAAAGGCCCGCGACGATAAAGTGGCAGGCCTTTTTTCGAGTTGGAGAGAGTCAATTCAGTGTGACGTTCGCGGACAGGGGAGTGTCCTCGCAGGAGTCGCCCACGCGTACCACAAACTGTCCGGGATCGATGGTCCATTTGTGGGCGGTGTCGTCCCAATAGCTGAAGGCACGCGCATCCAGCGTAAGCGTGATGTGCTTCGTCTCTCCCGAGGCCAGGTGAACCTTTTCAAAGCCTTTCAGTTCACGCTCCGGGCGCTTCGCTTTGGCTGACGGGTCGGAGACATAAAGCTGCGGAACTTCTGCGCCCTCCATGCCGCCGGTGTTCTTCACATCGAAGGTCACAGTAACGGGCGAACCGGACTTCGCCGCCGCAGCGACCTCCAGGTTTGAGAAGCTGAACGTCGTGTAGCTCAGCCCGAATCCAAACGGGAACAGCGGATGCTTGCCAGTCGTGGTCCAGTAGCGATAGCCAACCATCAGGCCGTCGCCATACTTCACATGTCCCACTGTGATGTCGACTGGCGGACGGCCGGGTTCGTCCACGTGCAGCGTTGTATCAGCGCCTTTGACTGGGTAATAGTACGGATACGAGGGGTTCTCCTCCCAACTGCGATCGAAGCTGATCGGCAGCTTGCCCTCGGGGTTGTGCTTGCCGAAGAGAACCTCGGCAATTGCGGTGCCGCCTTCCTGGCCTGGATAGTAGGTATGCAGGAGCGCGGGAACCTTGTCGAGCCAGCGCCGCGTGTCCGTTGCGCCGCCGCCCGTCAGCGTGATGACGGTGTGGGAATTGGCCGCGGTGACTGCCTCAATTAGCGCATCCTGTCCCCAGGGCAGTGTGAAGGTGCGGTCGGAGCCCTCCATTTCGGTACTGTTGTTATAGCCCACTGAGACGACAACCACATCCGCAATCGACGCGTACTGCTTCACTTCTTCGGAGATCATTCCGGCTTCGCTGACGATTCCAAGTCCGAAGTGGCTTCCGGCCATCGTCGGAAGATAATCGGCTTCCACCTTGATGGTCTGCCCGGCGCTAAGTTCCACGCTGGCCGACAGGGGCGACTGTCCTTCTACCTGCTTCTGCTCGAGAACCTGTTTGCCGTCAATCGAAATCCTGTATTTTTCGCCTCCGCCTGCGCCTGCCAGGATCATGTACTTCCCGGCTTTGTCCGCCTTGAAATTTGCAGTGTAGCGGATGGTGCGCGGCGACTTGTCGGCGCGGCTCCACCACGCCGGGTTGTAGTCGGTGATGTTGTCCTGGATCGAGTTCTCCGGGGTACCCGTGAAGTCCTTGCTTGGGTATGTGGCCACTCTGATGGGGCCATCCCAGTGCGAACGCGAGAAGACATCTGCTAAATCGGGGAGACCGCGTGTGTAGAGCACTTGCACATCGGGTCCAACGAGGTTCGCAATGCCCGTCACGATGCTCGCTGGCGTGAATGGCGTCGCCTCTGACGATCCGCCACCGCTGGGCACGGCCGGCCATGCGTCCGGGCCGATGATCGCTATGGTCTTGATCTTCGCGGCATTCAGCGGAAGGAAATGGCCATCGTTCTTCAGGAGCGTCAGGCTTTCGCGCGCGCCTTGCAAGGCCACTGCGCGGTCAGCGAGGGAATAGGTAGAGTTTGCAGGGTCGAACTGCGGCCGTTCGGTGAATCCATAGCGCAATTCCGTACGCAACAGCCGCAGCACCTTATCGTCAATGGTCGATTCCTTAACCGTTCCCGCCGTGATTGCGGGCAGCAGACCCTTCGCGTTCATGAAACGCCCGCTCGGCATCTCCAGATCGAGCCCGCCGTTGGCTGCTCCAATGCTGTCGTAGGTCGAATCCCAATCGGACATCAGGATGCCGTGGAATCCCCACTCGCCCTTCAGCACTTTGAGATTGAGGAACTCGTTCTGCGTTGCATGGACATTGTTGACTAGGTTGTAGGAATTCATCACTGCATCCACGTGCGCTCTGGTTACGGCTGCTTCGAACGAGGGCAGGTAGATCTCGCGCAGGGTGCGCTCGTCGACCTCGGCGCTGGTGTCATGCCGGCTATATTCCTCGTTGTTGGCGGCGAAGTGCTTGACCGTGGCGATCACGCCCTGCGACTGGACACCTTCGATGTACGACACCGCCAACGCGGAGTTCAGGTACGGGTCCTCGGAAAGATACTCGAAGTTGCGCCCATCCACGGGGGAGCGTGCGATGTTGACGCCGGGCCCAAGCAGAAAGTTTACATTGCGAACGCGGGCATCCCTGCCCAGGCTCTCGCCCAGCTTGCGGGCAAAGTCCACATCCCACGTTGCGGCCAGTGCGGCTCCGCCGGCGTAGGCCGTCGTCGGGCCCCAGCTGCGTACGCCGACGGAGGCATCGGACATTTTGAATCGCGGCAAGCCGACGGAAGGCATTGCATTGGTATACAGGTCGTCGACGCCGCTGATTAACTTGATTTTCTCCTCCAAGGTGAGCTTGGCCAGCATTGCCTTGGCTTTGGCCTCAATCGTTGGTGAGTCCGGTACTGGAGCCTGCGCCGCGGCGGCCATCGATGCGGCCATCAAGCCCGCACACAAGTATGCCGATACGCGCTGCGAAAACGTTTCAATAAAGGATTGCGTTATTTTCTTCATAACCGAGGAAGATTATGTCGCCTGATTGCCGCGGGCTTTCTGGTCTTCGCTTTCTTCATTGCGTATGGTGTCATGTCGTGGGTAGAAACCCAAAATCAATGTTTACTATCCGACCTTGCCCGCTCTAAAACGTCGAGGATATAGACTCCCGCGCCGTATCCGACCATAGGTCTAGCTCCCGTCGGATCACCCAGCTCTCCTGGGAAGAGGGTGCAAGGTACAGAAACATACATTTCGGGGATAATGTTGTGGTCGGCGGCTGCCTTGTCCACGATGCGCTTGAGAATGGCAGCCGCCTCGTCATTGCGGCCCATGCTCCGATACACTTCGGCCAGACTGATATCGACAAACAAGAATTCCTGGCGCTCATACCAATATTCAAAGATTTTCGGATCTGTATATGTGCTGCGGACGCGCCGGTAGCCACCGGAAGCAACTTTCAGAAGCGCCATCCTCTCCACCGTGCTGCGCACCACAGCAGGGTCGGTAACAATGCCAAAATTAATCACCGCTAGCAGCGCGCCATCGATATCGTTCTTCACTCCTTCTTCCATCGTTCCCCTCAGCTTGCCGTCTCGAATAAAAGCGGCGTTGAATCCTTGCTCGAGTTGCGTGATGTGATTCAGAACGTCGGTTCGGGTGGCCTGGTCTCCCTCACGGCGCGCGACTCCAGCGAAGGTTTTTAGGCCAACGATAGCGATCGCCGTCGAAAAGGCAAAATGTTTCTTGTCCTTCTGATGCTCCTCCCAGATGGACGTGTCCTCGGAGACGATCAAGCCATGGTCGTATTGGTCGAGGTTCGCCAGCAGCGGTTTCACGATATAGTCCCTGGCACTTTCGTACAGCCGGCCGCGGTAGGTTGGCGTCGCAAGCAACGTCGGGTCGTCGTATTGCCGCAGGTACTCACCCAGCACCCAGAGCACAAGACCCCAATCGTCGAACTCAATATTGGTACTACCCTCCATGGTGAAGAATGGTTCTTCGGAACCGTCGCCGAAATAGCGCACGACCGAGATCTGATAATCTGCGCCTCGCGTTTGTTTGCGCATCTTTCCCGTAGGTTGAGCATTGAAGTAAGCCAGCAGTGCGGCTCGCGCCTCGTCCCGGTGCCCCATACGCGCCAGCGCCACCGTAGCGTATGCCATGTCGCGCACCCAGGGCGTGAACCACACCCCGTCGGGCAAGCTGGCAACGATGAGGCCGTTGTTGTTTCTCCCCGGGCGGCGGTTAGGCTCACGGCTCTGCGCCATGCGGAGCATGACCTCGCTTTGACGCCACAGATGCCGTTCTCTTTCGTCCGCGAAAGAAGCAGCTGGCTTGACGCGCCAGCGCTCGAGCTCCGTAATCTCCCGGTTCATCAGTGCGCGCGGCGCGAGTCCGGCCTGCCACTGGTTGAATTCCCGAACCGTCTGTTCCAGATCGCGGTCGCTTTCCAAGGAAATCAGTGCCCATGTGAGCCTGTTGGCCAGATACTGCTGTTCCCCTGCCGACTCATTCCGCTTCGGCCCGAGTGGAATAAGCAATAAGGACTCCTCAATCCCGTCGAATTTCAGCAGCTCAATTTCGGTGTTAGATATCTGCGCAACTCTGTGTGACGTGACGGGTCGGCTCCATTCAACTCTGAAGCCACTGGGGGGCGCCGTCGCAGGACCGGGCTCCCAGCTGATGATGAGGGCTGCTCGCCGTAGACCAAAAGGCATGAAGAAAAAACCGTCACCGGCGCCGCTGCTGGCCTGGATGACGTGCGAATCTTCCTCATAGTCTGCCGGTACGCTTTGTGCGCCTCGGTCGCTCCAACTGAGACTTTTGATGAAGTTCGCGGTTTCAACTCCTTCGCTTAGCGGATTTAGAGGGTCTGGTCGGACAAAACTGTAAGGATGCGCATAGAACCTGGTCACCATCGCAGTCTGCGGAGAAACCACGGCGAATCCAAAACCGTTCCCGGTAACCAGATTTGTAGCAAAGGCAGACGAGCATGTCAGAAGGGTTGCACAGATGTGAGAGGCAAGACGGCGTTTGAAGCTCATGACCAGCTAGTTTCGATCCCAACAGCTACATTCCGCAACTAACGGAGGATGTCCGCGGGCGCTTACAGATGCTTGACGCTCAGTCTCCGGATAGCCGGTAATAACCTGACAACAAGTGTTGGATCTGAGGTCATTCCTGACCGGCAAAACTTAGCATCCGTAAGTGACTGGCCATGTTATTTCATCCTAGCGAAGCGCTGTTCAGTAAAGTCGGTTCATCCGACGGGCGACAGTGGATTGGGCAGGATGCCGTCATTGGAGAGAATGACCGCCCGCTCAATTACGTTCTGCAGTTCGCGGATATTGCCAGGCCAGTCGTGGGCGATGAGTGCAAACATTGTTTCCTGAGGAATTTGAGAGATTCTCTTCCCCAGTTGCCGAGAGAACTTCTCCACGAAGTGCACCACGAGGGGGACAATGTCGTCCCGTCGCTCGCGCAGTGGCGGCAATGTGACTGGGAATACATTCAGGCGATAGTAGAGATCGCGGCGGAATTCGTTTCGCCGGACCATCTCGGTTAAATCCCGATGGGTCGCGGCGACCACTCGGACGTTAACCCGATGAGTTCGACCGCTTCCCAACCGTTCGAATTCCTGTTCCTGCAGCACTCGCAGCAGTTTGGACTGCGAAACCAGCGGAATATCGCCGATTTCGTCGAGAAACAGCGTACCTGTGTGCGCCATTTCGAATCGACCGATCTTCTGTGCAATGGCACCGGTAAAGGCGCCCTTCTCATGTCCAAAGAGTTCGCTTTCCAGTAAATCAAAGGGTATGGCAGCACAGTTTAACGTGATGAATGGGCGGCCAAATCGTGCGCTGATTGCATGAATGCTGCGGGCGATTAACTCCTTGCCCGTGCCCGTCTCACCACGAATCAGTACGGTTGAATCTGTGAATAAAATCCTCAATCTATGTGTTGTTACCAAGTGAATAATGAAGGAGTGTCCGGATGCCCTGTCCTTATTGCAATTGCTCGGCCTGCCTTAAGTGCTCTGAGACCGAGGCTGTGTGTTCCACGTGCGGCAAGAGTTCAGCGCTTGCCACGTGGGGCAAGGTTCCCAAGCGGGTTGCTGAATCGTACCCGGAGGGTACTCACGGCGCAAAAAAACGGGCGCAGAAGCGCTTGAAAACATCCGGAAAAACGCATCAGTCTGAACATACGGTCGGGTACGAGGTTTTTGGCGATTCGCTTGACCGAGGCAAGTCGCCGTTTGCCCAAGTGATTGAGAATAGAGCTCCGGCCTATCAAGAAGAACTGGATGCGCACCGCGGTCATATCGGAACCGGAACCTGGAAAGACTATCGAAAAACAGGAGTGTCTTCCGATCAATACAGGCGGGACCAGCGCCGCATGGTGAGCAACAAGCAGGTAGGCAATGCAGTGCAATTCAATCAGTTGAACTACGCCTATCAGCCGGAATTTCGCAATCCAGATCCAGCGGCTAAGCCGGAGCTGGAGAAAGCAGACGACAGCTTTGAGCGCATGGTCATAAGTTTTCAGCCGGTGCCGTTCAAGTTTGGCGATACATGGTCGCAGGTGCCGGTCACGGGTGCTGAAAAGGCTGAGATGCTGCTGGCGCGCAAGGAGGCTCGCACCTCTGATCATCGCCGCCGATTCACAGGCCGTTCTATGGTTCCTGTGCACGGCAGCGGCCTTTCTGACGGCTCGCAATCGCCACATCGCCCAGCATCGTGTATGGATGATTCGCTCGTACTCCGTAACCCTCATCTTCTTCACCTCCCGCCTCCTGGCCCCGGTTCCGTCCTACGGCAACATGAGCCCCGCGGGCCTCGCGACTTCGCTCTTTATTCTCCAGCTTTCAGCCCTCCTCGCTCCGGAGATCGCCCTCCACTGGAGCGCTCTCACCACGCGCCGAAAATAAGCAACGTTCCCCCGCGCGTCGCGTCTCCCACGGCGACGGATGCAAACGTCGGTTCACTTCGGCGCGCCAGGCAGACCGCTCCGCCTGCCTGGTCGCGATCGGAATCTTCAGCCGTCAATGCCAGGAAAAGCGCAGAATCGGAAACATCGAGGACCTTACCATCGAAACAAACGCGTGGAGCCAACGCATCAACCAAAACCAACCCACCATCAAGTGGAAGTTCACACGGAAAAAAGCCAGGCTAATGATGAAGTACAATATTGCGCGGTCGTGACACTAGCCACCAAGAGAGCCCAGAATCCTTAACCGCACTTTCCGTCCACTTGTCCCTAATACCCCAAGAGCAGTGACCATTCAACCCGAAAGGCGGGGCAGTTGCTCCGAGTCAGATTCATAACGGCCGCCTTTTACAAGGCGTACGCGAAGTGCCCCAGTCAAATTTCCGAAGCCTACGACCAACCGCCTTGTCGGAAATTGACTTCGAACATCCATTCATCGCAAGACCTGAACCGGCCGGAAGCGAAGCGCTTTCGCGTCAAACTCGCCAATCTCAACATCCCGAAAATAGACCTTGTAGAAGTCTTCGTCGACCTGCTCGAAGCCGAGAATCTCAAATCGTAAAACCTCGCTGATGAATACCCTGCCTTTGTGCCAGCTCATGTCGCCGCTGTTGTTCACTTTGCGAAGCATAAACCCATGCGGATAAACGAACTCGATCGGATTTCGAGGCAGGAGCACAGAACTTGGCTGATATATGCTGCCTGGAGTTCACGCGGCCGCTTGAGCCTCCTTACGATGCCCAGCTCCGCTCCGAACTGCTGTATACGGACCCAGTGGTGGCGGTACTTCCCGCAGATCATCCGCTCGCGGGTGGGCCTCCGCCTTCGTGATCTGGCCGATGAGCGCTTCGTCGTATGCGACAGAGACATCGCGCCCACTTTCTTCGATAAGATCACTTCACTCTGTGCGCAGGCAGGTTTTTCACCGAACATTGTTCAGGCATCGAATCTCGTTTCCAGCGTGCTTACCTTGGTAGAAGCGGGCGAAGGCGTAACGCTGCTGCCTTCCGGCCTCCAACTTAGGCAGTTCAGCGATCTCTCCTTCTGCCCACTCATCGATCCGGGGGCGGCATCGACTTGGTCATGGCGTGGTCTCCAAATCGCGAAGGAGAAACGCACAAATCTTTTCTTGATTTCATGCGCAGCAAGAAGAAATTCATCCGAAGCTCATGTACTTGACCATCTGGAAAAGTGCAAGCGGGTTCCTTCCGTGCGGGCAGCATTTGAAGGGGAAATCCGTGCAAGAAAACGAGGTAAGTATTGGCATTACCAATTCGAGCACAACGGTGTTCCGTATTGGGGTTCCACGCGGGAAACCGTTAAGAGCAAGGCAGATACATTGCCAAAAGGAAAAATCTGAAGGGAGCAGCCATGAACCTCAAAAGTCGTAGCGTAAGGATAGCCGTCATCCTGGCGGGAGTTTCTTTGATGGCCGCATTCGCTCAAAACAGTGCGACCAATGTTGCAACTGGTCACCGTGAAGTCTTGCTGGAGACTACCAAGTCGTGGAACGGCAAACCATACGAACACTATCCGACAGGCCAGCCGCAGCTCACCACCATCAAGTTGACAATCGCACTACATACTGTCTTACCGTGGCACACTCACCCATTTCCGAATTCTGTCTACGTGCTCTCAGGCACTCTCACGCTACACGATCGGGACAGCGGCAAAACTCTGGTGGTTCATCATGGACAAGCCGTCGGAGAGTCAGTCGACGATGTTCATCGTGGCGAATCAGGCGACGAACCCACCGTGCTTCTCATTACATATGCTGGCACCCCAGGTGCTCCGACCTCGATCCCTGCAAAGGGCGAGAAGGCAGAGTACTGACCAGAGGGATCAGAACACATTGGTCGATAATCTCCACCAATTCACAGGTTCAACAAGATGTCATCATCAGAGTTCTGGCTATGTCGCCACCCATCTCAGCGCCCTCTTCAGCACCCTCAAGCTCGTGAAGTTGTTAATGTTTCAGCAGACCTCTGCCTCTATTCGGCAGAGGTCTGGTATTCAATACATTCGTCCAACCTCCGAAACTTCCTTACACCCTTGCCTGTGTTCAGTCTGAAGCCGACTTCATTCACATAGCATGTCGCCGTCTTGCTGCAGCGTCGAGATGATTGCAACATAAGGCCTTGAGCTCTCTAGATCGCCTCTATCAGCCTTTTGCGGTTTGGAGACTCGATGGCTTCGGAAAGCATTTTGCAGGCGGTTTCAGATGCGTTGGCTTGGGAGATTGAGAATATATATAGATGTTGAGAGGAACGCTCAGCACCCTCTTGAGCACCCTTATATGGCCATAAACAACTTAATGTCTGAGGTTTATGGCTGGGGACGACGGGGCTCGAACCCGCGACCTCTGCCGTGACAGCAAAAAGGAAAATCGTAACTAACAGAAAATAGCGTCACGGGTGGCCTCTTTTGGCGCTATTGGGAACGATCAGGACCCTTAATGGACCCGCGTCCTCTGCCCTGTAAACCTCTGCCCTGACCTCCGCTTTTAGGCAACGGTCGTGTGTCTGCTAAGCCTGCGAGCCTCTAAAAGTAGGCCTACCCGGCGCAATCTAGCCTGATGCTGTCTTAATGGGAAACGTAGCCGCCAGGGCAGATGCGGAAGCGATCAAAGAGATTGAAAAGCATTACGAAACGATCAATGTAATCTTCGCTGATCGCCACGTGTGAGCAAATATTTGTTGCAACGATTATTATCGCAACGAATTAAACAATGTGAAAGGAATAGTTAACATGAGCACACTCGCCACCACCCCCGCCATCAGCACCTGGAACATCGACCCGGTTCACTCCGTCGCGGAGTTCAAGGTAAAACACATGATGATCTCCAACGTAAAAGGGCAGTTCACGGGCGTAAACGGTACCCTGTCCCTGCACGAAACCGACGTGACCAACTCCGGCGTGAAAGCCGCGATTGAGGTCGGCTCGATCAACACTCGTGATGAGGGGCGCGACGCGCACCTGAAGAGCGCCGACTTCTTTAACGCGGACGAGTTTCCCACCATGAACCTGAATTCGACGCGCGTCACGCGCAATGCCAATGGCGATCTGGTTGTCGCCGGCGACCTGACCATTCGCGGTGTGACCCGCAAAGTGGACTTCGTTGTCGATGGACCGTCTCCAGCCGCCAAGGACCCCTGGGGCAATACCCGCATCGGGCTGGCAGCGACCACCAAGATCAACCGCAAAGACTCGGCCTGACTTGGGACGCAGCACTGGAAACCGGCGGCGTACTTGTCGGCGAAGAGATCACCATTACTTTGGATCTCCAGTTCGTAAAGGCCTGAATCCATCACCGCAGGTGAATCGATCCGGTTGTCCACCAGCGGCACCGAAGGAGGAAGAATTATGTCACTTCGACCAGTCAGAGAAGTTATTCAAGCCAGGCCCACAATCGAAGGTGCCGGTGTAAAACTGCAGCGTGCGTTCGGCTTCGGCAAGACGAAAGATTTCGATCCATTTCTGCTGCTGGACGATTTTCGCAACAATTCCCCGGAAGACTACCTTGCCGGCTTTCCTTGGCATCCGCACCGCGGCATCGAAACCATCACCTACGTACTCGCCGGTTCGGTTGAGCACGGCGACAGCCTGGGGAACAAGGGGCAAATGTCAGCCGGCGACGTGCAATGGATGACAGCTGGCAGCGGCATTCTGCATCAGGAGATGCCCAGGGGTGACGCGCAAGGCCGCATGCATGGCTTTCAGCTATGGGCGAACTTGCCTTCATCCCTGAAGATGACTGACCCGCGATATCAGGACATCCCATCGAGTGCGATCCCAGAGGTGACCGACGACGACTCCACCCGCGTCCGCATTATTTGCGGCGAGTTCTGGAGCAAGAGGGGACCGGTCGAAGGCGTGGCCGCTGATCCAAATTACCTCGATATCTCCGTGGCGCCGGGCCGGCGGAAGCGGCTCAAGGTGGAGACCACACGTAACGCATTTGCCTACGTATTCGCGGGCTCCGGCAGCTTCCGCGATGCCTCGGATCCGCGCGCGGTCCTGACCGAGCAGACTGCGAAGCCCGACGCAGCGCCGGTCTACGACATTGGGAATCACTCCCTGGTGCTGTTCGACCGCGGCGACGAGATCACAGTGCAAGCCGGACCGCAGGGAATTCGATTCCTGTTGGTATCGGGCAAGCCGATCGAGGAGCCGGTGGCCTGGCACGGCCCCATCGTCATGAACACGCAGGAGCAGCTACGCCAAGCCATGACCGAGTTGCAGAACGGTATCTTCATTCGTCATTCTTGAGTCCAGGTGCAAAGCTACAGAGCACGCCGAGCGCCAAGCCACTCCCTTGGCGCTTTGACGTTAATGAACGCGGGCTGATCGCGTGCTTGAGGACGAGACAGCGGACATGGAGGATTTCCTTCATGCCCGATTGCGCGAGCATTGGTTCCGGTGCTGGCCGAGTACACCGGCGTTCGGTAATGCAAGTGAGACCCAAGTCAGCCATCGCCATTTTTGCGACTACGCGGCCACGACTGGGACTGTGATTGCTTTGCGGTCGTCATTCACCGCTCGGGCGAGGATGAGAGCTCCCACCCTTGATGAAAACATATGAATCGCATCTCCGCGGGCAGAACGACGAGAGGGCCATGGGAAACGGGTCGCGAATTTTTGGATGAAAGCCTCTTTAGCTTGTCTGTGAAGGCGCCTCGGTTACGTCAACCACGAAGGGCTTGCATGATGAAATCGGAGTTTCGGAAAATCACCTTGAGCGGACCACGGTTGAGTATGGCGAGCTCGACTCTGCCAGTCCGCAGTGGACCGAGAACAAGTCCTGCAAACAACAACGAAGCGGCGGATCCTTAGATAATCTCATCCGCTGCTTCGCCTGCTTCAGTCTTAGCGATGGCCACCACCGCCGTGGAAGCCACCACCGCCAAAGCCACCATCGCCATGGAACCCACCGCCGTAGCCGCCATGGAATCCACCAGCGCGTCCACTATGGAAGCCGGTCTGTCCTTGCCTATAGGCGCCGCGATAACCACCCCGACCGTAGCCGCGGCCATATCCATAAACAAACCCGCCACCATATAAATAGTAGGGCGAGTAGAAGCCATACCCAAAAGGATCGAAAAAAGCACCGTCGCCAGGTAACCACGTGTAGCCGTACAGCCCACCATCCCAGAACCAACCTGGCGCAAAACCCGGTACTCCCTCGTATTCGGAGGCCAATTGCACATTCGCCTCACCTAGATATTGAGATCGCAGGCTGCTCCAGTTGTACAGTGCATCCTCTGACGCCTCTTTGTCGAAGTGCTTTGGCTTTTCTCCATCTCCGTTCATTGCCAACTGATGGCCATCCTTCACCACAATTGGCTTCTGCTGGCCATCGACGGGCAATACCTCTGCCTCTCCGTCAAACACCTGCACTGTTCCGAGTTCGGAGTCGAAGGCATAGAGCCCCGTCTTGAGCAGGCGTGCTTCATCACCTTTCATCCGCACACGCAGATCGTTTTGTTTGAATAACTGATCAACCTCTACGTCGGCGCGTCCTTTTATGAGCTCAACTTCTGTGTTGGCAAGGTTGGGCGAGATCATCCTTACTGCACTGTTGTCACCTACCCGGAGAAACACACCCGGCGCCAGCAAGACCTCTGCCTTTCCATTTCCAGTCTCGATTACCTGTCCCTCGTTCAAAGCAGTGAAGCCGACAGATGACCAGTTCACAACTTGACCATTGATCGAAACCTGGCCTTCTACGTAATTAAGTGTCCCTGGTTCGGCTGGGTTCGCGCTCTGGCCTAACATCAGGGCCGGTGCCAACAGAGTCGCCAGGGAAAGCAGCAAAATTGCCTTCAACCTTGGCATACATTCAACCTCTGTCTATTAGATGTAGTCCTCCCACAAACGGCGCAAATGCGTGCTGGGTGCGAACTCCCGGCTGCGGGGCGAATCGAAATATATCCAAAGATGATGAAGAGCGAAAATTTCTTATGATTTGGACCGAGCGCAGCGCTTCGATTCTTGAGGTTGTTGGATGCATTACCTGCTACAAGGAACTACAGCGACCCATTGTTGGGCATTCGAATGAACTATCTTGGATTTGCGTCGGGCTCTGCCTATCCAAAATCCGGACGGGCTGGGTGGTCGACAACTATAAGACGCCCATCCGTCAGAGCTTTGACGGAATGGCGGGTGTTCGCAGGCACAATGGCAACGATGCCAGGCCTCACAATCTCGGCTTTTCCGTCGATTGTCAATTCGAGTTCACCCTCGATCACTTCATAAACCTCTTCTTCCGGGTGGAAGTGCTCGTGAATTGTAGACCCAGCTGCGAACTCGTAGTGTGCTAATGTCATGTTGGGCGAGTGAACATAACGTCCCTTCCATCCCTGTAGCCGTTCGATGACCTTAAGTCTGTTGGTATCCACGAAGGGCATGAGAACTTCCTATCTTCGGTGCAACGCGCGAAGGACTAAGGAATTTAGCTCATTTACATTCTAGGCCACTCCCAGGAGAGTCGAATGCGATAACCAGAGGCTCTGCTCAGAGCTACGTCGTCGTATCCCAGTCACAACTTATCTGATAGCAGGGGCTTATCAAATACCGCTTTAAACAATATCGCTCCGGGTAGTTTCTTAGATCATCTCTTATGGTGTATTTCAAGATCGTATTTCTGGTCTTGAAGGAAGAAGGTCGCTATGCTTACCTCTTTAGCTCCGCTCTTTCTCTTGCCTGCGATTGCTGCCGCTATCGTCATCGTCACTCTGAGCGAGGATCATTTTCATTCGCACCATCATCACCACAGCTAACCGGACATTGCCCATCGCGCAATTGTGTCAGGAGGTTCGTTATGTTTCATACAATTATGGTTGCCTATGATGAATCACGAGAAGCCGCTCATGCCCTGGCGTCGGCCATCGAACTTGCTAAGCCTCTTGGAGCTGATTTGAAAATCGTCACAGTCGTCGAGGCTCTGCCTGCCTTTTACAATATCGCTGCGATCGTCTCCCCATCAGTAGTGGATGAGTCGCTCGAAGGGAAGCGCAGTCAGCTCAGAACTCTTCAACAAAACGCTGTAAAGAGAGCGACGGCGGCCGACGTTAACGCGGACGCAATTCTGGTCGATGGAGGAGAAGTATCCGGGATCGTTCGAGCTGCTCAACGTGAGCATGCAGATCTCCTGGTCATCGGCCTGGCAAAACATCACAAGTTCGGAGCGTTCAATTCCACGGCGCACGACGTAGCGGACCATACCCCTTGCCCTCTGCTCGAGATCAACGAGAGTCCTCCTCATTCGTCGGGTGTGGGTCAGAACCGGGCCCAGCAGCCATCCTCATGAAAGTCGTTGCTGGCCCACTTGCTCTCAGAGGCATTTCACGAGGTTCGCGAGGACCGGAGAACGATTGTCTTTCATCCACAGGAACGTCAGGCCCACCTGAATCCGGCTATCGCGTATCGGCCGAAGTATCACACCTCGACGGAGGAGAACCTGAACAGAGGCTGGAAGAATCGAAATGCCGAATCGAGCGGAAACCAGGCCGAGAGCTGTCTGCACTGTGGTGATTTCCTGGACTCTCTTTGGCTGAAAGCCCGCGTCGGCGCATTCCGTCATGACGGCGTGACGCAAAACCTCTGCCGCCGAATTCGATGACAATATAAAGGCCTCTTGCGGGAGTTCTGCAATGGCGACAGAGTCCTTTGCGGCAAGCGGGTGGTCCTCAGGCAAAGCGATCACGAGGGATTCAGGCTCGAGTTCACGGTAAGCGAAGCCCGCATCGGGCAATGCGTAAACAAGGCCAATATCGATCTCCCCGCTCCTTAATGCGCGTTTCTGGGCTGTGCTGCCTGATTCAATCAGAGTTACTTCGACCTCTGGAAACTCTGTGCGAAAGTTCTGAAGAAGATTTGGTACGACAGAGAGACCTGCAGTGCTTTGGAACCCAAGAACGATTTTCCCCACCTCGCCACGTGCGGCGCGCTGGGCGCTCTTCTGGGCATGGTCGAACTGACGAAGACTCTGCTCCGCCTCAGCGAGAAAGATCTGGCCGGCTTCTGTCAGACGGAGATGACGGCTCTCGCGATGAAAGAGTTCGACCCCCAGCTCGCTCTCGAGCTGCTGAATGTTCTGAGTAAGTGCAGGCTGGGCAATGTGAAGACGCTCCGCTGCTCTTCTAACATGCAAAGATCTGGCTACTTCGATGAAGTACCGTAGATGACGATTCTCCAGCATTCGTTTATCACTTGGCCGATCAGGAAATTATCGTAGATTTGATGTCATGGAAGATCAAGTTCCAGAGACGCCAATACGGGAATTCTTTTGATCGAGAGGCGAGACATTTGCAAGGTATTATAGCGATGAGTTTTTCTAGCCTGCGCAACAAGGGATGTCTACTTACCAACTGCGCTCTGTCCGGCGGCAATTCTCGCGATGGCTTCAGGGGAGAATGTGTGCTTCTTTTTTGGCGCGTTGCTCACAGAACTTCCCGATCCGCGCTTGGGGCAGTCCCGTTCAATTTAGTGTATTCTTGCGATTTTGTTACTGGAGAAATAGCCTTCGGTATGATGGATTGACAACGAAGGAGTAAAGCTTGATCGCAGTCGTGACCGGAGCAAGTCGAGGCGCGGAGGTCGATTTCCTTCCGGCGAGACGTAAGCAGGTTACAGGCGACGTTCTTCGGGACCCCGCCAGTGGCTCGCTCATCGAAGGGTCGTCTATAGGTCTCCCGACGCGTGA
This sequence comes from Alloacidobacterium dinghuense, assembly GCF_014274465.1. NCBI lineage: Bacteria > Pseudomonadati > Acidobacteriota > Terriglobia > Terriglobales > Acidobacteriaceae > Alloacidobacterium > Alloacidobacterium dinghuense. The sequence continues at coordinate 2,476,497 of NZ_CP060394.1, forward strand.
TGAACAGTGACTTGCGCTTCATGTGTATGCTCATCGCAGAAATGATTCGGTTCCCCATCAGCGTCACCTTCACCCACTTGGGGTTTGACGTTAGTTCCCAATGCTCGTCGCGTACGAGCCAAGTGGCTGACTTTTCGCAGATATCGCACCTGCGAAACTGGAAATCGGATTCAAGTGCCTTCATTCCATTTGCCACGGCTTGAGCCTTGCTCAATTTACCCACACCTTGCCTCCGCCTCTATTGCCATACCCCGCTGGTCTTCCTCACGATTAACAGCGCCCAGGTATTTATGCGGCCATGCATAAACTCATACTCGCAACTGCTTGCACGCGTGTCCTATATCGTGCAAATGGCACCGAGATGCCCATTCACCCCACGGTGTAAGCCATCGCTAGGCGCACTGTACACAACGATAACTGTGTTCGACGGATCTCAGTACAGTTCGTTTCGTGTTGTCACGATTTTCGCAAATAGATCAAGATCAAAAGCTTCAGCAGCAGGCTAGCTAACCGGGCGAACAGTGCGATGCAGATGATGGACACTAGTCCGCTGCCTAACATAGTGAAGAGACTGACGCAGATGCTTGGAATCGTGCCGGCGCCGTCATCAGCACACTTGAATCTGGACCATTTTCCTGAATTGCCGACGTTATCTCTGTAAGTGCGACGGACTCTGCCTTCTTGTTTTTCCTGCACGAGGAATTCCTCCCGCCAAAGTTATGCCGTGATAGGTAGCCGATTGTTATTTGCGCGAGAATCGCGTGTCGCGGTTGATTAGTCGGGTGAGGATCGCATACAGGAGCCTCACCGAGATTCCGCACTTCAAGACGCCGATGATGCTCACCAATGGCCCAAGTGTGGGCCAGCTCGATAGAGGCGTACGTCACTGCAGCCAACGGTTGCCTGACCAACCATCCGTGGCTGAGCCCTGGTGGCAGAACATTCGCGTCATTGCGCAACAGTCTTAGCGGCTGAGCCAGCATTGGATTTCTTGCACATATGTACAACCGCGCCGCTCTTCTCAAAGCAAACCTCGTCCATTAACGTTTTCATCACGTAGATCCCGCGCCCGGAAGTGCGCAGCCGATTTTCCGGAGCGGTTGGATCGGGTAAAGTACCTGTGTTAAACCCTTGTCCCTCGTCCTGAACCGTGATCGAGACTTCGCCCTCCGCAGTGCAACGGCATGTTACGTAAACGCGCTTGTGAGGGTCCGCGCAGTTGCCGTGAACCACGGCATTCTCCAGTGCCTCGATTAACGCCATCTCAATGTCCGTTTCGCTCCCGTCCTTATTTCGAGACTTTGTGATGAAGGACATGAGTTGGTCTACGAATGGCGAGATAATATGGATTTGACTCGGCAAGGACTGACGCAACTCAACAAAGAAAAGATCATCAGATGTGCAAGGTAGAAGAGAGTGTGCGTGTGTTTGAGCCATATCTTCCAACTCCATTGGAACTTGCAGCCTTTACTTCCACCCTCCGCCAAGCGCCTTATAAAGCTGCACCAGGCTTTGGTATTCGTTGTTGCGTGCCTGTGCCAGGGTGAGTTCGGCATCGAATAAAGATCGCTGGCTATCGAGCACATCGATATAATTCGTGGTCCCACCTCTGTAGCGCATGAGTGACACGTCGACTGACTCCCGAAGATCCTTTACGGTCTGCTCCTGGCGCTCACGGACCGCATGGTATTTGTCATAGCCAATCAAAGCGTCAGAGACATCGCCGAAGGCGCGCTGAATGGTCTGCTGGTAGCTGATCAATGCTTGCCGGTCTTCCGACTTGGCGTAGCGCAGATTGTTGCGCAGGTACCCGCCTGTGAAGAGCGGTTGCGATAAGGTCGCCGCGTAACTTCCTACTCCGGGAGGGGCGGGGATATTCGACCCATTAAACTGGCTATGTCCAAATGCCGCGCCTCCGGAGCCGAGAAGCGATATCTGCGGGAAGAACATCGCTTTGGCCACACCGATGTTCGCGTTTGCTGCAACCAGGTTCTGCTCTGCCTCACGAATATCGGGTCTGCGTTCGAGCAGTGATGATGGTAGCCCCGAAGGTAGTTGCGGAGGCAAATTCTCGCTCCACGTCCAACCGCTTGGCGTCTCGATTCCAAGGGGCATACCACGGGGAACATTGTCCGGATATTTTCCCAGGAGTATGTTAATCGCGTCCTCGGTCTGACCAATCTGCCGTTCCAGGTCCGGGATCTGCGCATTCGCGGTATCCAGTACTTGCCGGGCCTGAAGCACATCAAGTTTTGTGCCCACGCCGTGCTGGAGGCGCAGCTCGGTGAGCCGAACAGAATCCTCCTGGGTTCGCACTGTCTCTTTTGCGATCTGAAGCTGCAGATCGAGGTCGCGAAGCAGAAAGTAATCGCTTGCCACATCACTCACGAGCGTCAGAGTTACTGTCTGCTGCGCGTCTTGAGTAGCCAGCATTTGAGCCCGGGCCGCTTCGGTGGCGCGGCGATAGCGCCCGAAGAAATCCACCTGAAAGATCGCGTCGGCGGAAAGCGAGAAAATGTTGGACTTAATGTTCTGGTCGGTCTTTCCGCCGCTGAAACTCGGGTCGACTGAGACCTGCGGAAACTCATTCGATCGAGTAATGCCGACCTGCGCTCTCGCTGCGTTGACGCGCTCGACCGCGAGTTGCAGATCGTAGTTCTGCTTCAGCGCCGTGCGGATCAGATCCTGCAATTGAGGATCATTGAACACCTGCCACCAAGGCAGATCGGCGAAAGGTGCAGCTTGCGCTTGGGCCTGCTGCGATTCGTCGGGCGCACGGAACGAGGTTGGAGTCTGCACGGATGGCCGATGATAATTAGGCCCGACGGTGCAGCCTGAAAGCATGAGCGCCGACAACGTGACAAACAGCGTAGCTTTTGCGCCTAAACTGTTTTTCGATCCGTTACGCATTTTGTTCATCCTCCGTGATCGCATGCTGCTTAGGCTCTGCAGTGACGAGACGGTCCCGGGCTGCCGCGGACCACCGCTCCACCAGGTAGAAAATCGCTGGGACTGTGAATATGCCGAGCACGCTTGCGGCCATCATGCCTCCAATGACTGTGGTGCCCATGATCTGGCGGGCGACCGAGCCTGCGCCGGATGCGGTCCAAAGGGGAATACATCCAAGAATGAAAGCGAAGGATGTCATCATGATGGGTCGCAAGCGAAGCCGTGCGCCTTCGAGCGCCGCATCCATCAACGGTTTGCCCTGGTCGTACTGCTCCTTCGCAAACTCCACGATCAGAATCGCGTTCTTGGCTGCCAAACCAATGAGCATCACTAGCCCGATCTGCGCATAGACATCGTTTTCCATCTGGAGCATATATGGCGGTACGAAGAGGCCGAGTACGACACGGCGTAGCCATAGCACGCCAAAGGCACCGAAGACCGCTACCGGCGTGCTGAGCAGAACGCTGAATGGCAGCGACCAACTTTCATAGAGCGCCGCAAGAATCAGGAAGACGAAGAGCAGCGAGAATCCGAAGATCACCGAAGACGGTACTCCCTCTCGCGCCTTCTGCTCCTGGTACGACATGCCCATGTAGTCGAAGCCCATTTCTTTGGGCATGGTCTGCTTGAAGACATCTTCCAGGGCCGCCGTTGCCTGGTCAGAGCTGTAACCGGGCGCGGCGCTGGCGTTGATCTGCGCTGACCGGTACTCGTTATAGCGCATCGTGAATTCGGGGCCTGAGCGGGTGTCGAAACTTGCCAGTGCGGATAGCGGCACTGCCTCGCCCTGGTTGTTCCGCACATAGAACTGCCCAAGGTCTTCGGTATTTGACCGGTAGGGCGCTTCGGACTCGATGTACACCTGCCAGGTTCGGCCGAACTGGTTGTAGTAATTGACAAACAGGCCGCCCATGTTTGCCTGAATAGTGTTGTAAACATCCGTCAAGGCAACGCCCTGTTTCAGCACCTTCTCTTTGTCCACCTGGATGAACTTTTGCGGCACGCTCGGTATGAATGTGGTGAAGATCGTGCCAATCTCAGGGCGCTTGCGAGCGGCCGCCAGGAATTTAGCGAGGTTGTCGGTAAGAAATGGGACATCCCTGCCGGCGCGGTCTTCGAGGACAAACGTTACTCCGCCGGCGGTGCCGACTCCCGGTATCGCCGGCGGTGAGAAACTGAAGACCGTTCCGGCGGGCAATTGCCTGAGCTCCTGATTCAAACCCGCCTTGATGGCTTGATATTGTTCGATCCGGCTTTTGCGCTCATCCCAGGGCTTCAGAGTGACGAAAAAGAAAGCGTTGTAACTGGTCCGGACGGAACTGAGCAGGCTGTAGCCGATGACACTTGTGGTGTACTGGACGCCCGGGGTGTTCGCGAGAATATTCTCCACCTGTCTCGCCGCAGCGCTTGTGCGTTCCTGCGAGGCCGCATTGGGTAGCTGCATGTTGATGTAGAGGTACCCCTGATCCTCATCAGGCAAAAAGCTGGAGGGTACCCGACTGCCGAAGAAGATTCCGACCACGCCGCAAATCACCAGCAGCACCAGCACCATTGCACCCTTGCGAAGGAGCACGCCGGACCAGTGGACGTAGCCTCCCGTGGCGCGTTCGAACAGGCGATTGAACCAGTTGAAGAAACGCTGCAAAAGCCCATGGCTCTCTTTCTTTTGCCGCAACAGGAGGCTGGCCAGCGCCGGGCTGAGCGTCAGTGCGTTGAATGCGGACAGCACAACGGAGATGGCGATCGTCACGGCGAATTGCTGGTAGAGCCTTCCTGTAATGCCCGGAATGAACGCGGTCGGCACGAATACCGAAGCGAGAACCAGGGCGATTCCAATCACAGGCCCGGAGAGTTCGTCCATGGCTTTTCGAGCCGCGTCCTTGGGGTTCAAACCCTCCTCGATGTGGCGTTGAACACCCTCGACAACGACAATGGCGTCGTCCACCACCAGGCCGATAGCGAGTACCAGGCCGAACAGCGAAAGGGTGTTAATGGAGAAACCGAACAGCGGAAAGAGGACAAAGGTTCCAACCAGGGAGACAGGCACGGCCAACAATGGAATCAGCGTCGCGCGCCAATCCTGGAGGAAGAGATAGACCACGAGGATCACCAGCACAATTGCAATCAAGAGCGTCACAATGATCTCTTTAATGCCTTCTGTGACCGGGGCTGTCTGGTCGAGTGATACGACATAGTCGATATCCTGCGGAAAGCGCTGCTTCATCTGAGCCATGAGCTTGCGCACGCCCTGCACCGTTTGCACAGCGTTGGTTCCGGGCAACTGGTAGACGGCAATGACGGCAGCGGGCTTACCGTTCAGGCGACTGACCATGCTGTAGTCCTGTGTGCCCAGCTCGACGCGGGCCACGTCTTTCACGCGGACGATGCCACCATTTGGCGCTTCGCGCACGATAATGTTTCCAAACTCTTCCGGCGTCGTTAAGCGTCCTTGAGCCAGCACAGCATAGGTGAATTGCTGGTCTTTTGGAGCCGGTTCGCCTCCGACCTGACCCGCAGGGTTTACAGTGTTCTGCGCCTGGATCGCATTTTGAATGTCCGTGACAGTAATGCCGAGCTTCGCCAATTGGTCGGGCTTCACCCACAGCCTCATGGCATACTGCCCGGCACCGAAGATCGTGGTCTGGCCGACTCCGTACGAGCGTGCGGTTGGATCATTGAGATTGATATAGGCGTAATTCGCCAGATAGGCCGCATCGTGAGTGCCGTGCGGCGAATATAGGGCAATCAGCATGAGCGGCGCGTGGCTCGCCTTCTTAAGCGTGACTCCGTAGCTGTTCACCTGGGGCGGAAGCTGCCCGGTCGCCAGTTGCTCCCGCGACTGCGTGAGCAGCAGATCCGTGTTGGGATCAGTCTTGACATTGAAGTCGGAGAACAAGGTCGTTTGTTGATTGGCCGTGGCGTTTACGGAGTACATGTAGTCCATGTTGTCCACGCCGTTGACTTGCTGCTCGATGGGCGTGGCGACCGCGTCCTCCAGAGTCTTGGCGTCGGCGCCGGGATAGGTGGCTTGCAACGTGATCTCGGGCGGGGCGATGTTTGGAAACTGTGCCACCGGCAAGGTTGCGATTGTGACTCCGCCGACGATGACCATAAGAATTGCGATGACCATCGCCACGATGGGCCGTTTAATGAAGAACTTGGACATGATTTTTCATTCCTTTGAGGTTTGCGCAAGGCATTCAGCGCTTACTCGACATTGCCTTTGAATGGCTTGGTGCGTACCGACATTCCCGGGCGGAGATTCTGCTGGCCTTCGACGACCACGTGTTCGCCAGGTCTTAAGCCGTCCTGGATCACCCACATCGTTCCCGTCCGCTCTCCGACTTGAACCGGGCGGATGGCGACGTGGTTATCACTCCCCACAACAGAAACCAGATAGCTGCCCTGCTGCTCGTTAACGGCAGCCTGAGGGATCAATAAGGCATGTTGCTGCACTCGAACCACGGCACGGATCTTCCCGTACTGACCGGGACGCAGAACATTGCCGGGATTGGGGAAGAGGGCGGCTAGTTGGATGGCGCCTGTATTTTGGTTCACCTGCCGATCCGCGAAATAGAAATTACCCTCGTGCGAATAGGTGGTTCCGTCGGCCAGTATGAGCTGCAGTTTCCACTGGTCTGTGTTGGAATCTGAAAACCGCTTCTGTAACGCGAGATACTCCTGTTCGCTGACAGAGAAATAGTCTCTGATGGGATCGAGCGTCGAAACTGTAGTCAGTGGTCCGCTGCTGGTGCTGACCAAGTCACCTACCTGTGCCTGTGCAATACCGACGATGCCGTCAATCGGAGCAACGATGCGGGTGAAGCCGAGATTAATGCTGGCGGTTTCGACAGCGGCTTGGTCGGCCTGGATCTGAGCTTTTGCAGCAGCAATAGCTGCCTGAGCCGCCTGCACCTGGGCCTTATTGGCGAGGTTGGTCTGGTTTGCGTTATCAAAATCCTGTTTGCTTACCGCATCCGCCTTTGACAGAGGGCCGTACTTGTCCACATCAAGCTGGCTCCTGAGCTGGGTCGCCTCAGCCGTGGCGAGCTGCGCTTGATCCTGATCCAGTTGTGCTTGTGCCTGCGCTAACTGGCCCTTCACCTGGTCGAGTGCCGCCTGGAACGGGCGGGGATCAATCTCAAACAGGAGTTGTCCCTTCCGGGCGTACGATCCTTCCTTGTAATTGCGAGTGAGCAGATAGCCGGTGACCTGTGCTTTTACATCCGCATTCACCTGTCCGGTGAGAGTTCCGACCCATTCGCCGTAAACCGGAACGTCTTTCTGCTCGACGGGCGCCACTTCCACCACCGGCGGCGGAGACGCCTGCGTTCTGGGCTTCGCCGCCAGATGAGTGACAGACAGTATGAGGATGACCACCACTAGGCCGGCTGATCCCCAGGCCACATGTTTCAATTGCAGAATGGAATTGAATTTCATTTATTGTTTCTCCTTTGCCCCCTGAACGTTTGCGCGTGCTCTCCGAGCGAGTTGCCGCAAAATGAGTTTGGTGAACACACCGTGGCAGCGGAATTTGATTCCTTCGCTCAGCAACTCGAGCAGCACGTTCTCGCCCTCCAGGCTGATGGCGCTTAGATTGTTCATTTCGATAATCAGTTCGCGGCCGTCAAGGTCTGCTTTGGCCTTTTCGCACGCAGTCCGTAGCTCAGTGGCCCAGGGTGGAATGAGCTTGCCTTCTAAAAGCAGCCGGCGCTGGCTACGGCCGTCGCAGATGGATATCCTCAACACGCTGTCTTGTCCTTTACGTGTGTAATCAAGGCAAGGTGCATGCCAAACCCGCGAAGGCTGTAACTCGCTGGATTTCAGCGCCAGATTGAGAACGATGGGTGTCGAAAGTCGAATTGAGCGTTGAGACTGTCGAAGAAATTCAACAGCTAAATGAATAGGTGAGGATTAGGCCGGAATCGGTCGACACTCGGCTCTGGATAAGCGACGACTGTAACGTCAAGAGCACGCTATGGGGCTGCTCCTACTTAACACTCAATGTTTGAATGTTGAAACTGCCGATGTTAGAGGAATCGTTATATTGACAGGACGGAGATTGCCGCACTTACGTGTACAGTTGGGGATTGATGCCGAACTTTTTCATTCGAGACAGGAGGGTAGTGCGATTGATGCCCAACCGCGCGGCGGCTCCGTCAGGCCCACCGACACGCCCCTTGCTTTCCGCAAGCGCTCGCACAATGTCGTCTCGCTGTTTCCGACCACGCTCGTTACCAATGTTCAGAGCGCTAATTGTTTCTTTTACAATTCGCGCAATATCTTCCTGCCCCGTAGATTGCTGCGCCTTCACTGGTTCATCAACATGCGACTTGTGCAATTCACCAAGGGGCGCCTCAAGCGACTTGCCGCGCGTCAGGATCACGGCACGTTCGATGAAGTTTTCTAATTCGCGAATATTCCCCGGCCAGTCCCAAGCCGTCAGGGTTTTCATAACAGCAGTAGGAACAGCTTCGATCTTTTTCTGCATTTGATTCGCGAACTTCTGGACGAAATACCTGACCAGCAGGGGAATGTCCTCTTTGCGATGCCTTAGAGGCGGAATCCGAATAGGAAACACATTGAGCCGATAAAACAGATCGCTGCGAAACTCGCGCTCAGCAGTCATCTTTTCGAGATCCCGATTGGTCGCTGCCACCAGACGCACATTCACCTTTCGAGTATGAGTGCCGCCTAGCCGCTCAAATTCACGCTCTTGCAGGACACGCAGCAGCTTCGGCTGAATCTCAATCGGAATGTCACCCACCTCATCCAGAAACAGAGTGCCTTGATCCGCGAGTTCCAGTCGGCCACTCTTTTGACTGATGGCTCCTGTGAAGGCGCCCTTTTCATGGCCAAACAATTCGCTTTCAAGCAGCCCCGTCGGAATGGCAGCGCAGTTCAGCTTCACAAACGTGCGCTCTTTGCGACGGCTGCTGTCATGAATTGCGCGAGCGATTAGCTCCTTTCCAGTTCCAGTTTCGCCAAGCAACAGAACTGTAGAATCGCTCGGGGCAACCGTTTCGACCATTTGCAGAACGTGCTTTAACCCCGCGGTATTCCCAATAATCTCCTCAAAACCCCACTCGCTGCGGATTTCTTCTTCGAGATAGAGTTTTTCCTGGGAAAGCTTGTCTTTCAGTTCGGAAATTTCGCGATATGCCAAGGCATTTTCGATTGCGATGGCGATCTGTCCCGAAGCTCGGCTCAGGAAGTCGATATCATCCGATGTGAATGGAATCTCGGTTTTGCGTGAGATCGCCAGGATTCCGAGCGCTCTGCCACGATTTACAAGCGGAATGCCGCAAACGGCCTTTATGCCCTCCACAGCCGCGATCTCATACAGCTCAGACGCGACCTGGTCCCGCTCCAGAGCGTCTATCACTACTGGTTTCAAGGTGTCTAACGCCTGCTTAACGGCGGCGGCTGGCGTGAAAAGAAGCTCTTCCTTCATGACCCCCTTGCCGTGCGGAAAATCCATGGCAAATACGCTGAAGGTTTCCGAGGTTGGATCGGGCAGTGAAACGATTACGGCATCGGCGTGTATGACTTCGCGTATATTCGCGGCAATTGCGCGCACGACCTCCCGCAAGTCGAGGTTCGACGTGATTCGGGTAGTTAGATTTAGGAGTAGTTGAAGTCGCTCGTTCTGGCGTTCTAGTTGCGCTTGCGTGTTCATTTCTTTTGCAAACAGCTGGGCCTGTCTGAACAGAGTCTATCCGCGTGGACACGATCGATACCGCGTCAGAAGACCAAAACCAAAAACCACAATCCCACTAGAAGCAGTTTACGTTAACAGGCTTAACGCAAGACCACATCCTCCGTTGGCGCTAACAGGGAAACGCGCTCCATCCAGGCGCAGGGTAAGGCCAAGTACCCGGTGTTGAACTCAACTCAACACAACAATCTACATCACTGCCTGCGCAAAGCAGTGTCCTGAACTGATCCAGACGAGTCTTTGATTGCCTGACTCCGGCATTCCGGGACAATTTCCTCCTGTCTAAATCAGCAGGAGGTGAGCCATGCGACATGGAAGCGTAATTCAGACCGCCAAAACAAACGGGCCGGACGTCTGGCAGTTCCACTGATCGGAAAAGGACCTGAACGGCCGGCGAGTATATCGCAAGAGAGTGATCGGAACGGTTGAGCAGTACTCGGATGCGGACGCGGTGCGTCACTCCGCTGCCGGTCTTCTCGTGCAGGCCAATACAAGATCCACTCAGGATCGTTTCCGCGCAATCAAGATCGCCCAGCTTGTGAGCACTTTGAACAAAGGGAATTGAGAGCCGATAACAATTTCCGAAGCACTGCAACGCAGAAGACCTATCGTGGTTATCTTCGGCGATGGATAAAAGCCCGTTGGAGAACTCGCCGTCTCGATGACATCAAAGCGGTCGAAGTGGAGGCATGGCTGCGTCGCCAATGCTGTCGTGGATGGCAAGAGCTTCCTGGCAGTTCCTTTATGAGCCATTCTGGATGAGAACCCTGTTACGAGGAGTGATCCGAGACCCATTCCGCGGAGTCAAGGTGAGTCTCCGTTTTCCTTGACTCTTACCTATCATGGACGTCCCCAGTTCCCCCAGCAATGCGCAACCCTGAGTAATCTCAAGGGACGGGTTGCCGAACACTCAAGAAGGATAGTCCGCAGCACAGGAACGGCTTATCGGGTAGACGGAGAGGAATCAATCAGTTCGGTGTCGTCGTGCGCAGTGGCTAAAGAGGATGTCCAGACGCTTGAGGCGAACCCTGGCGTATCGCCTCGCGAAGCCATGTGTGCCGCGCGTCCGTAGTGAGCCTCGGATGCCACACCATCAAGAAATGAAATGGACGCAACCCTTGTGGCGCTTTACGAGCCGCAAAGTGGAATTCCTTTCCACCATTTCCCTCATGCCATTGGTCAGTGTGAGGATGAGTTCCGTGCCAGGAAGGCAACTAAGGGCCGCGCCAAAATAGAGCATACGAACAGAAGAGCGGCGCTTAACACCCAACCCGGCAAGCTGCTTGTCGGGGATGTTCTGCACGCTTAGGATAGTTGTGATAACAAGGTGCTCCGCATTCAGGTACTGCTTCAAGGTCAGGCGATCTCCAAACTTGCTCTGGCGCGCAACAGTGCAGATCCAGTCCTCACTGTAGAGCCTCTGCGAACTGAAGTGAGAGGGCAGTAAGCCGTCGTCAGGATGGAGAATGAGGTCAAGCTTTCCGCGCTCCAGCATGTCAACGGCATCAGCCTGCCATGGTAGGAAATCAAGTTCACCTTATAACGTTCGGTCGTATAACGCCGGCACAAGTGCGGCAGCAGCGCCACGCAAACATTATCCGCGCCAGAAATGCGGATCATGCCTGCGCCTCAATCTGATCCACGCACGTAGCTTGGCTACGCCTGCGCGTTAAAGCAAAATGCGTCGGCCTCGAACACCTTACGCGTTCCAACCGCCATCTATCGTCAGGTTTTCGCCGTTGATGAAAGCCGATTCCGGGCTCGCGAGGAAGGCAACCGCGGACGCAATCTCCTCCGGCCGGCCGAAGCGGCCTACGCTCATCAGCTTTTTCATCGTCTGGGCTGCCGGGCCATTGTCATCCGGGCTCAGCTCGGTATCGATCGCCCCCGGCTGCACGTTGTTGACGGTCACGCCTGTGGGGCCAAGCTCGCGCGAAAGTGCACGCGTGAAGCCCCGCACCGCAAACTTCGTGGCAACATACATCGTTACGCCAGGGAGTGCCGCTGCTTCACCATGGCAGGAACCAATGTTGATGATGCGGCCCCATCCTGTCTTGATCATGCGCGGAGCGATGTCTTTGGTCAGCGCGATCAGAGAGCGCACATTCAGATTGAAGTGCTTGTCGTAAGAGTCTTCGGCGGAATCGAGGAAGGGGCCAAAGACCACCGTGCCTGCACTGTTGACAAGGATGTCGAGGCGACCACCAAACTTGCCGCCGAACACCTTGTCGCGGCTCCGATGCCGCGCGACGATCCAGTGACAAGAGCAAGTTTATTTTCCAATGGCTTTGACATAACGACGAATTCTCCTTGTGAGTGGCTCGGTTCAAGCGCGGGGAGCATCCGTTGAATTTCACCGCACTACCAAACCAAGCTAGTGAATTAGATTGTCGAATGGTGGTATCGTTGCGCGGCAAAAACTCATCGACTGATTACCAATCGACATCAGTTGTTGACTTCTCTCTGGGCAGCCGGCTGATCTTCCCCTGGTATGTCGAGGCCTGCCTTATACAGACCGTCGAGGAAGGCGTTCGACCAGTTCCGGCTCGTAGACCCTTTCGAACTTCCGGCGCAGTTGTTGTGAGCGCGGATGAGGTGTAAGCATCTTGTGAACAGTTTTATCTTGTGACATCTAGCCGAGCGCAAAGAACTTTCAATTGCGGCCCAAAGAGGATGTTGCCAAAGCACTGGCCGGAGTGCCCGCCAAATCCAGATTCGGAATCGACCAGGCGACAACGGCGGCACACACGGAAAGCCCTCCTAATGCGAAAAATACCCAACGGTATGCCGCCATCAATGCCGGCGCTATCAGAGAGGGCTCGACGTGGCTCGAAGCAATCGACGAGAGTTCCTGGCTAAGAATGGTCCGTGCATTCGGATCGTCAACTTGCAAAGCTCCTAGCAATACCGCGGAAACGATCGCGGCCCCCATTGCGCCCCCAATCGTGCGGCTAAACGACACGGTAGCCGTACCAACGCCTAGACGGTCTTTCCCCGCCGCCCATTGCACCATGGTTTGTGCCGCGGGCATCGTCGATCCAAGGCCAGCCCCGATCAGAAGGGTTAGCAGCGCGATGAACACGGGTCCAAATTTGATTCCAGCTGCAAGCATTAAGAAAGCGGCCGCTACGAGCGACAAACCAACAGCCATCGGCGTCCGAGGATGCCCGGTTGTTGAAATTCGCAGACCCGTTGCGGTGGAAACAACCACTTGGGCCAGAGTGAGCGGGATCAGAAGCAGTCCGGAGGTAGTCGCGCTTGTTCGGAACACTGTTTGAAAGAAAACCGGCAATTGAACAATCAAGCCGAAAAGAACCGCCGCGAAAAGAAGAACCGTCAACGATGCGCGCCAGATGACGGGCTCTCCAATTAGTTGCGGAGAAATGAGCGGTTGCTCCGTCCTCTGCTCGATTGGGCGAAGTAGGACAAGCCCTGCGACTCCCAGGCTCGCGATCGTAAGGAGGATCGGGGACGTCCAGGCGATTTCGTGACCGCCGATGCTCAGACTGAAAAGAACTGCTACGGTCGAAGCGACGAAGACGCTTGTTCCGGCGTAATCCAATCGACAGATCCCTGTCCCCGGGGTTGTTTTAACACGCAAGGCAGTAGCGGCAGCGCCCAGCCCGAGCGGGATATTGAGCCAAAAGATGCTGCGCCAGCCGAGGTGTTGCGAGAGGACGCCGCCGATTACCGGACCAAGTGTGCTGGCAAGGGCAAAATTGGCTCCCAGCCATCCCTGAATTTTTCCCCTCTCTTTTGGAGAAACTACTTCGCCGAGGAGTGCTTGCGCCAGGGTCATCAAACCGCCACCGCCAAACCCTTGCAGGGCGCGGGCACAAATCAGAATGAAAAGGGTGGGGGCAAGCGCGCACGCTACCGAGCCGGCCACAAATAGGCAGAGTGCCCACAATAGCATGCGCCTTCGCCCGTATGCGTCTCCCATGCGTCCATACAGCGGAGCAGCTACGGTCGCTGCAATGAGGTACGCGGTAACCACCCAGGCGAGGTAGGAAAGTCCGCCGAGCGAACCCGTAATCGCTGGTAAGGCTGCGGCGATGATAGTTTGATCGAGCGCTCCCAGAAACATCGAAGGAGCGACATGAAAGAAAGCAGATCGAAATTGTTCTCTCTTTTCTCGAGACAGTGAAGAGAGAGAATTCCCACTCTTTTCGCCGGCCGGCTCAATCATGTCGCTCCCTTCAGTTTCTGAGAATCTTGTTTGTCGATTCAGCCCGGATGGATCATCTCTCGCGCAAAGGTGAGCCTGATGGTTGCGATGGCGAGTGCTGCGGCTTCAATTACAAGGGCTATGCTATGAAAGATCGCAATGACGATGGTTCAGGGGTACCGACAAGGGCAAAGGCCATCAACACGACGCTTCCGGTCATGTTCGCGGTGAAGACATGACCGAGCGCCAGGAAACCAGCAGCATCAACAAGTCCGGAGACAAATGTGAGAATGAGAAGAGTGCCATATAGCATCTGTTTAGCGGAGCTCGTTGCACTATCAACCATTTCCTTTGCCTCCTCACTAAAACTTGTATCCAGCCCATAATGCCCAATAGTTGAGGTTCCGCCCAGGTTGCGTCTCCTTCAGGAAACTGCCTGCATAAAAGATCCCATAGTCGCCTTGAAACCATAGATGACGACTCTTCTGCCAACGAATCTGCGTGCCCGGCCTGTGTCCGACGTAGCGCGCCTCGCTTGCAGTGCCGGGGCGGATCAGGGTTCCCGGTACGTTGTAGACACCATCGTCAAGACTTTCTCGCCACTGCACGATCCAATCAAAAGAGGCAGAGACATTGTGAGGCAGTGCTATCTCGACGTGAGGATGAACATCTATAAAGTTGATTGGGCCCGGTCCGGTCGTAGCCAGGACACCGAAATAGTCGCCCTTCGGGAACAGAGGATTGAAGGTGCCCAGAGTATTCGAGGCTGGATGATCACCGCTTGAGATATCAGCCTTCGCGCTAAAGCGCGGCTTCAAAGGCAGATTCGGAAATCGATAGCCCGTTTCTGTAGCGACTGTCCAGGCTCGAATGTTTGCCGAACCAAAGGTGCCGAACTGCCACAGAGCTTCATCGTCAAAGTCCCAACCGGGCCGCTCGGTCGCAATGGGCCGGGAGAATCGTCCGCCGATGGAGTGGCGCACTTCCTGAGCGGTACCCCGTTCGAATGTGGCCTGCTTTCTATCCAACCCGAGGTAGTACAGTTCCAGTGACGTATTCGACGGCGCGGGCCTGGAGGCATATACGCCCCAGAAACCTACCTGGTGGTTTGGTCGATTGTCAAAGAAACCAGGCTTGTCCAGGTCTGGACGCATGGCAAATCCGTCTACTCGCCATTCATTGATTTTGCTTTTGACCAGGAAACCAGTAAAACTCAGACGGACATTCGGCCCCTCGCGGACGTCCATGAGCCGTCCCGATCCATACTCGAGTTCCTGTCTTCCGACCCTCAGTTCGATGAAGTTCTGACCTTCTTCAGTTCCAACCTGAAGGAATGCGGCTTGAAAGTCGAGTTTCTTTTCGTCAATTGGACGCGGGCCGCCCTGTCGGTAGGAATTTATGCCGCTTTTAAAATCGACGAACGTCCGAACATGCTGTCCATAATGAACGTCCAAGCCCAGCATGTACCTCTCATTGAGGTACCCGTTCCAGTAAGGAGATTGCCCCCAATAATCGTTGCCGATCTGCTCCCATACTTCTCTCGCTTCTCCGCTGATCGTCATGAACCAGTCATCTCTACCACTTCGAAGCCGGATATATTTGAGCGGATCCCAGAAATCCTGTCGGTTGGCAGGATTAGCAAGAAAGCTCCAGTCTTCGTCCTCGCGCAGTAACTTGATCGTCCTGTCTGGTGCGTCCGGCAAGGCAGACGATTCGGACTGGGCTCCAGCGGACAGTCGTGTGACGAGCAAAACAGCTGCCGCCAGCATTGGGAAAAGTCGCATCAAGGTGTTTGCTCAACATCAGTTCGGTTTGTCGGTGATCGAGTGGATCTCAGCAATCCAGAGCCGGTTTGATGGATCGCCTACGACACTCTGCACGCTGCCATTCATCGAAGTCTCCTGTTTTGATGGTTCAAAGCGGCTGCTGTCAGTGTCCCGCCGACGAAATCGACGAGTGGATCTCAGCGATATATCCTCCGGGGAACTGCACCATAGCCGACGTGCGCCCTTGGAGGGTGACGGGCTGAATTAGCACCTTGTCCCCAAGAGAAGTCGCTTTCTGAAGAGTGGAGCCCAAATCATCAACCTCGTAGCCCGTGGTCTCTCGTCCGTAGGGATATGGCAAGTGACCGTCGGTGACGAGCACTAGAAGTTTGCCGAAGACGGATTCGACTTGAATCCGTCGAAATGTGGTGCCTGGCAGGCCTATCTCATTTCCAGGCGCAGCAGGCTGATCGAAGACAACCCGGCCATCCGAGAAAGCAAGAAAGCTGTGAAGAAACTTGTTAACGGCATCTGGCGAGACATAGACGCGGTTCTCCGGCACCGTGACGAAGGGCGTATACGATGGCGCCGTAGTATGCCAGTAGATTTGCGTTTTCACCCCGCCAGGGAACTCTATAACGGCATCCACTCCGATTGGATCCGGAAACGGCGCCACCACCACGTCTGCGCCGCTGGCTTTGGCTTTCTTAATCGCCGCATCCATGTTTGTGACAAGATATCCCGTGCGCTCCGCGCCGAAGGGGGCGGGTATGGGTGTCAAAAATCCGAAAAGCGATACTGTGCCAACCGGTGTTTGCAACAGTTGCGATGTAGTTTTGCTGGGCGTCGGCGTTACCATGGCAATGACCTGCTTCGTGCTCTTACCTCCGAAGGTTCCGAGAAAGCTCGCAACGAACGCATCAACGTCGGAAGGGGAGACATAGACATGGGTAGTATCATACTGAGCACCCACGGCGACGGTGAATGCGGGATTTGGGCCTTCAGTCGTCTGCGTCCAACTGAGGCCCAAGAACGTCGCCAAGCTGAAAACGAGTAAGACCAAAGCGAAAAGACGACGGACGCAATTCATTGTGTAACTTCCTCCTTAGACTTCTGACTCTTATCGACTTCTGCTAAACCATCGATCCTGAAGGGAATGTGTCAAAACGCGAATGCCTGCTTACCCGTTCAAAGGAGCCGCAAGACAGCTTTCAACAGATACGTAACGAATGCGAAGACGATCAATGAACTGACGTAGATGCCAGCAAACCACAACAGCTGCTTGCTTTGCGTACTCATCCGTCCCACCCCTTCTCCGGAGTCTTGCCGCGAAATACCCAGTAGGCGAAGAACGAATACCCGAGCACCACGGGCGTGACAACGATTGCTCCGGTGAGCACGAATATCTGGCTCAGCCGCGAACTCGACGCGCTCCAAATCGAAAGGCGAAACGGCACAACCATCGGAAACACGATGATTGCAAGACCTGCAATCCCTGCAGCGATCATCACCATGCCCGCGGCCAGGGGACGAACGTCGGGACGCTTGCCGATACTTCCAAACAGAATGAGAGCTGCAATCAACACGGTGCAGCTTACTGTTCCTAGCAGCAAAGGGTGGGCCTTCCATACAGCGACAATGCCTGGTTGAACGGAGAATGCCGTCCCCACGGCAAAACCGAAGGTGAGAAGAAATAGCGGCAATGCGATGCGCAACGCTTGTACCGAAAATCCATGCAGGAGCGCTGAAGTCTTGTATTCAAGCCAGCAGCTGCCGAGCACTACATATCCCTCAAGTACGCAGAGAGCGCAAAGTACAGAGAAAGGTCGAAAGCAATCAAAGACGGTCCCGCTGAACGAGCTCCCTTCGACCGATATGCCCTCGAGCAGGGCGCCAAGAATGAGACCCTGCATGCAGGCTGCCGCAATTGACCCGATTGCAAAGATCACGTCCCATCTGCGACGGTAGCGTTTCATCTGGGCACGAAACTCAAATGAGACTCCGCGCAGACCCAATGCCAGCAGCATCATGATGATCGGAATATAGAGGGCCGGCATGAGAATGCCATACGCGATCGGAAACGCTGCCAACAGCGTCACTCCGGTCATGATCAGCCACGTCTCGTTGCCATCCCACGTCGGTGTGATGGAATCGACCATATGGTCTCTCGATCTCTCATGCGGCTGCAGCAAGAGCAACGCGCCGACTCCGAGGTCGAAGCCATCGAGCAAGACATACAACGTAACGGACAGAGCGGCGAATCCGGCACAAAGGAGAGGCATGTCCATCGTGCTACCTCCCCACCGCGGCATTGGCGTTCGCGCTATCCAGCACATGGGGACGGAACGCGTTCTTGAGGGACCCCGAGGCCTCAGCCTGGGGGAGAGCCAAAACAGGTCCTCTTCGGATAATATGCGCCACAAAGAAAAGAAATGCGGCCATGAAGAACGCGTAGATACATACAAATGCGATCAGTGTCGCGAGGAGCGTCTTCGCCGGGACCGGCGAAACCGCATCGATCGTTCTCAACAGGCCGAAGATCACCCAGGGCTGGCGGCCGGTCTCGGCCACATACCATCCGCCAAGAGTCGCAATAATGCCAGACGGAGTCATCGCCACCAGGAAGCGAAGAAACCACTTTGTCGTAAAGAGCCGGCGCTTCCATCGAAGCCACAGAGAGCTTGTCGCCACAGCGAACATAAGGATGGCGATACCGTACATGATGCGGAATCCGTAAAAGACCATGCCCATGATCGGTTGCGCGTCCCCTGGGGTGTTCTTCAGGCCCTCCACTCGGCCATGAAGACTGTGCGTGAGCCAGATGCTGCCTAAATATGGAATGCCGAGGGCGAAGCGATTGCGCTGTTCCTTCTGGTCCGGCAGAATTACCCAGTAGTACGGCGCCGGCGATGCTGACTCCTTCTCCCAAAAACCCTCGGCTGCCTGCATCTTCGAGGGCTGGTGCTTTAGCATCGTGCTATAGAGAATGTCGCCAATGAATACCTGTCCCGCAATCAGCACGCTTGCGAACGCAGTGCCAAGCGCTACGCTCTTTTTCGCAAATGCAAGATGTTTGCCACACAGCAGGTACCATGCGCCCACGCCCGCCACAAGAAACGAGGCGGTCAGGTATGCCGCGCTAAGCATGTGCGGCAAGCGGACAAGCCAGGAGGGGTTGTTCAGGACATGCCACCAGTTGACTACAATCAAGCGGCCATTGCGGACAGCCACGCCATCTGGCGTCTGCATCCAGCTGTTCGCTGAGAGTATCCATGATGCTGACAGCAGTGTGCCAAGCGCCACCATGCATGTAGCGAAAAAGTGGAGCTTGGGCCCCACGCGATGCATTCCAAAGAGCATGATCCCGAGGAAACCCGCTTCAAGGAAAAAAGAAGTGAGTACTTCGAGCGCAATCAAGGGCCCGATCGCCGGCCCGGCAAGCTGTGCAAACTTCGCAAAGCCCAGACCAAACTCGAACGAGAGGACGATGCCCGTCACCACTCCAACTCCAAAACCCATTGCAAAAATGCTCAGCCAGAAGCGATAGATTTCGAGGTAAAGTGCATCCCTGGTCTCGAGCCAGAGACCTTCTATCACAGCAAGGAACATGGCAAGCCCAATGGACATGGTTGGGAAAATGATGTGAAAGCTCACGGTGAAGGCGAATTGCACGCGGGCTAACGTAGCCGGATTCAGACTCAACTTGGGCCTCCTTCTGGCGAAACAAAGGCCACTGTCGTCACCGCAAAGGTGATCGCAAGAATCAGCCCTGCAATCGCAATCCATATTCCGAACACCCCGATGATTGCGAAGAAGAACGTTGAGCCCACGACCGTTGGAATCAAGAACCCCGAGATCCTTGCGACAATTATCCAAAGAGCCTTCAACATAGGTGTTTCTCCAGTTCCATTCGCGACGGCGCCTAGGTTTCGTCTGCCTCTTTTTCCTAAAACTTATAACCTGCCCGACAACGGCCAGTAATTGAGATTGCGGCGGCCCGTGTCTCCCTTCAGGAACTTGCCGGCGTAGAAAATTCCATAGTCATTGGATAATGGCGTCTCTCCCGATGGGATCGTTGAACGCGGTTCCACCACCACATTGGGCGTTGCCGCAGCGGCTTGCGCGAATGCCGGCGAAGAGCCTTGCAACTGCAACAAGCCCGCACCTAAGAAATCCGCGACAGCAATCACTCCAAAGGATCTGGTGATACGCATTGAGTCTCCCTTCACGAGGGGCAGCATCACATGATTAGTGTTGATCGTTCGCTAAAGTCGCGATGCGTCCTTACCGCGACAGGGGCTGCCTGCTATTTGAGAAGGACGGGGCCAGCATCCATCTTCATACGAAAAAGAACATATGGCTTTTCTCGGCGGTCGACACCCTCATTGAACTGGGGTTGGCGATGCAATTGGTTCGCGGTGAAATATAGATATCCATTGGACGCCACCGATAACGTGTCAGGCCACAAGATCCGAGGATCGTGGGCGATCGTCTGCCATTCGCCGTTGGGCTGGAGTTGCCGGATGCTGTTGTTCTCATAGTCGCCAGCGTAAACACGCCCCTTGTCATCAGATTCCAAGCCGTCGGAGGCACCCTTCTCTCCTAGATCAACTATGGACTTCGAGACCGCAGCGTCGTCAGCCGAGCGGTCGCGCAACAGCTCTGTTGATACGGAGAACAGGTGACGGCTTGACAATGGGCAGTAGTAGAGTTTCAATCCGTCAGCCGAGATGGCAATGCCGTCTGAGGAGCAATTGAATGCACTCGGAGGTTTACCCTTCTCGCGAAGCGCAAAACGTTCTCCTTCAACTAAGGGAATGAACGAAGGGTCAGGAGAAGTTGACGGGTGTCCGGTCAACCTACGCCAGTTTTCTCCGCTATCAAGGTCAACCACAATGATGCCACCAGGCCCAGTCGCAGTAGAGTCGGTGAGATACGCGAACCCTGCCTTTCCCTGTCGCAGGTCGAATCGAACGTCATTGACGTATGTAGTCGGCGTCACCGTTGTTGAGGAGAAGACGATCGTTTTCACGACTTTATTCGTTGCCAAGTCGATTGCGAACATCTTTGCGCAGCCAGGAAGAGGCGGTCCGAATTCTAGGACGCCGGTATCGAGTATCCAGAGGCGGTTTGATGGATCGACTACGACACTCTGCACACTGCTTAAGGTCTCACCGGGTCTGGAGGGATCGAAGTCGTTTATGGCTTGGTCGGGATACGCCACCACTTTATTGCCTCGAATCTCACCGACCGTGAACGGGACGTTGTCTCCCCAACGAGGGAAGCTGATGAAAATGCGCCCACTTGAACTGACAGTAACGCCTGTGGGCATCGCGCCATGGAATTCAAAGACGGGCTGGATCCGTCCAATCGTGCGATCTGAGGCAAGGTGCGTATCAACGGTCGACGTCGGTGTGGCTGTCTTCATTTGACCTCCAGACGTTCGTGCGATTGCGCTCGCTGATCCCAATGCTTACCCACGAGACAAACGGATGCAGCATGTGTCACGCTGACATGTTTCGTAAGAATCCAACCGCCGAGCTGTTCTCCAAGCACCATTCCCAGGAGGCCGAGCAGAGCGACGATTGGCGGGGCCGGACTCTTTACGCGAATCACTCCATACAAAATGCCAACAAACACACCTACAGCAAATGAAATAAACATTACCTTCATCGCTTGCTCTCCTCTGGCTCTTCGCAGCTAAAAGGCGAAGCAATCACACCCCAAGCCCCAGATGGCTTCACCCAGACGCGGGGTTGACCTATGTTGGACAGCTGCATGGTTGCGGCAGCTATGGGTGAACGCTTTGACAGGAAGCTCTAGCGGATCGTAGTACCCTCCATAATGAGCGGTGGGCGCCCAATCAAGCGCTGCCGGGAGCGGCGACGGGGCAAGCTTATCAAAATCTTTATTGGCATACACAACCTCGCCGCCAACAACCGTAAGCACCGATTGAAGGTCTTTGATTTCTTCTTCCGGCACAGTGAAATAGTCCGCGGTCAGTACAGCGAAATCTGCCAGCTGACCAGGAAGCAGGCCACCTTTAGTGCCATCCTCGGCCGAAAACCAACTGCTGCCTTGCGTATAGAGACGAAGCGCTTCCTCACGCGACATGCGATTGCTTTCTGAATAAATGCTCAAACCACCCACTGTTTTTCCGGACGAAAGCCAGTAGAGAGCCATATAAGGGTTGAAACTCGCAACGCGAGTAGCATCCGTGCCTGCCCCCACAGGCAGGCCAAGTTCAATCATCCGGCGAATAGGTGGTGTACGCTGTGCCGCTTTCTTGCCGTAGCGGTCGACGAAATACTCTCCCTGATATGCCATGCGGTGCTGCACTGCAATGCCTCCGCCAAGCGCAGCAACCCGTTCAATATTTTTGTCTGTAATCGTCTCTGCATGATCGAAAAACCAATGCAGTCCGTTAAATGGGATATCACGATTAACCTTCTCGAATACATTCAAAAAGCGTTCGATAGATTCGTTGTATGTTGCGTGGAGGCGGAAGGGCCATCGCTTTTCCGCAAGCAAGCGCACAACCTGCTCCAACTCTGCTTCCATGACTCCGTCGAGATCGGGCCGTGGCTCAAGGAAGTCCTCGAAGTCTGCAGCGGAAAAGACCAGCGTCTCGCCCGCTCCGTTTAGCCGGTATGTCTGGTCACCCTGATACAGGGTCGTGCTGCTTGTCCAGTTTTTGAAATCTTCCAACTCGTGCTTCGGTCGCTGTGTAAAGAGGTTGTACGCGATACGAACTGTCATCTGCTTCTTTTGGTGCAGCGCTTCAATTACCTTGTAGTCGGCCGGGTAGTTCTGAAATCCTCCGCCGGCATCAACGGCGCTGGTAATGCCCAGGCGATTGAGCTCGCGCATGAAATGTCGAGTAGATACGAGCTGGTCCTCATAGTTCAGCAACGGTCCCTTCGCTAGAGTTGCATAGAGGATGCCCGCGTTTGGTCTTGCGATCAGAATTCCGGTCGGATTGCCGTTCTTATCTCTCTGAATTTCTCCCCCGGGAGGGTTCGGCGAATCTTTCGTATACCCCACAGCCCGCAACGCGGCCGCATTCAAGAACGCGCGATCATAGAGGTGCAGAACAAACACAGGAGTGTCGGGAGAGACCTTGTTAATCTCATCTAATGTGGGCATCCGTCTCTCCGCGAATTGAAATTCATTCCATCCCCCTACGACGCGCACCCACTGTGGCGCAGGAGTCCGCTGCGCCTGTTCCTTCAGCATTTGTAATGCGTCAGCGAGAGAAGGCACTCCGTCCCAACGCAGTTCCATGTTGTAATGCAACCCGCCACGGATGATATGCAGATGAGAGTCGTTTAACCCGGGGATGACAGTGTGACCAGCTAGATCTATGACTTCGGTTTCAGGCGTGCGCGAGCTGAGCATTTCCTCGTTTGTTCCGATTGCGATGATCTTTCCAGACTCAACGGCGAGTGCTTGAACAAAATACGGCTTGCCGTTTGTCGCGATCTTTCCATTGAAGAAAATTTTCGTTGGCATATCTACCTCCGAATTCTTTGCTTTGATCTCAAAGGCGAGAGGCCGGAGTCAGATTCCGGCCTCGGTGCTCGCTATTTGTGAACTACTTCGAGTGGCACCTCCCAGCCCTCGTACACGGTCGCAGGCGTGCCATGAACCATGGTGGATGCATATTCGACTCCCATGCCGTACGCTCCGCAATGTTGCTTTACTACGTCCATCACGGCGGTATAGGTGTCCTTGTGAGCCCAATCGCGTTGCCATTCAAGCATCACCTGAATCCAGGTGACTGGCTTCGCCCCCGCCTGCTCGATCCGGCGCATCGCAGTCTCATGCGTGCGCAGATCGAGATCGCCAACGCAATCTTCGACGACATACACTTCAAAGCCGTCATGAATAGCCTGGATAGTGGGAAAAGCAACACAGACCTCGGTCCAGAGTCCAGCGAGAACAATCTTCTTGCGGCCTGTCTTTTTCACAGCAGCAACGAAATTCTCATCGTCCCAGGAGTTCATGCTGCTGCGCTCAATTAGAGTCTGATCTGGATAGATCGCTCGAAGCTGCGGCCAGATGTACCCGCTGAAGGTTGTTTCGACCGTGCTCAGGATGAGAGGCACCCCGAAGATCTTCGTAGCCTTCGCGAACCCTACAACGTTGTTAATCAATGACTGCCTGTCAATGCTGTTTATTCCGAAAAGCATCTGTGGCTGATGATCAATCAGCGTTACAACACAATTGTCTGGAGTGAGCAACCCTTTCTCACTCCGCTTGGCAAGGCCGTTGTTCTGAGTCATGACTCTTCTCCTCTTTTGAAATGAATGGACTATAAGCGCTCCCGCTTGCACGCATCAGAAGAACCGGTCGCGCTGCTGCTTACTTACGTCGCTTTGAAAAAGGCAAGTATGTCTGCACCTCAACATCGTTCCGGTTGTGTCTTGGTGGCTGGGCAGCTGAACAAAAGTTTCGCGCTGGCGGCCAAAAACTCACGATCCAGCACAATTGGACGTAAGTTGCCTTTCATAAATCGGTTCTTTGTGGTGGCTTGTCGTTTCGTGTTGAATTGCATGCCCGCTTCATGCAGATTTTCTTTTCTGAGCGACAGGTTCACCCTTGACTTGCTTTGATTTCACTAAATCTGCGGACGACGCTCCTTCGAGAGAAAGCCCATAGCCGACTTCCCGCACCACGCGCTCCTTCAACGGCTGGATGAAATGCACGCGTGTGTTACGCCGAGTCACCTCCGGAGCTTTTAGGTACAGTTCCGCCAATTCTCGCGCACGATTGAGCGCCTGGCCGTTGGGCACGACTTCCGCGACGACTCCCCATTCCTGCGCAGTACGCGCCGGCAGTGGCTTGGGATCGAGAAGAAACGCCTCGGCACGTCCCGCTCCAGCGCGATAACTCCACGTGGTGAAGATGCCGTCACCCGGCGCAACACCAACGGCGTAGTGCGCTACATCCTGAAAGGTCGCACTCTCGCCGGCCACAATGACATTGCCGAGCAGCACATAATCGGAGTGTACGTAGGCGCGCCCCTCGATCGCTGCGATCACCGGCACCCGGATATTAGCGATGTTTTCCAGAACTTGAACGCCCTCGTCGTGAATCTGGCTCCAGACTCCGGGATCAGAAACGTCGCCGAAAGACGACCAGTCCACATTGATAATGAAGTCTCCTCCCGCGCCGGTGAGGATAACGATCTTGTTAGCACGATCTTGTGCGATGCGGTAAAACGCATTGACAAATTCCGTGTGACCTTGCGCATTCATAATGCACGGCCCACCGTTACTATGGAACTCGGCAACCAGCACGCCCATGGCGTCCCGCGCCAGCCTCAGTTGGCGGTAGGCCGAGAAATAGTCCGATTGAGCTGTCTGCATGGCATTGTCCTCTCGTGTGTTTAGAGTTCGATGGTCGGCTTCTGTTTCGGGATTAAAGCCTAATCCGTAGCGAAGCACCCGATTGCGAAGAACGGTAAGGGCTGAAATGATTTCTCATATTGCAGGAGTAGCTTTTTCGTGTGAATCAGTGACTGTCGTTACCTGCGCCATTGTTTTTCCTCCTCACAATTCCTGATCTTTCCGAATCGCTGCCGGCTAGGTAAGCTGCACAGCCGAATTTCTTGCGCAGACCAATTTGAGTGCCAGGCCGCAAGAATGAATGTCTGCGCTCTCTACCGGAGCATGCCGAGTGCCAGAAAGCAGCGTCGCAACATCGCCTGAATTCAAAAGGGTTGCGTAACGGCGAATCTCGCTGGCATTCGTCACGTGGCGAATCTCTGACTCAAGGCGGAAAGCAGATTGACGCGGCGAGCGCAATTCCATCACGCCTGCAACTGAGAGGTTGAGACAAACCGGAAGACTCTGGCTCTGAAAGTGCCCGACTGTTGCTGAACCAAGCGGCGTACTTCACTTTCCCTGCTGTGTGCAATCAGGTAGGAAATCTTCGCGCTCCCTTCGCGCAGAAGGCGAACAGCTCTCATTTCGCACTCACCGTGCTCTTCCAAGCGGGTAGCATCGCGTTGAGCCCTCGCCGGGTGCGGAGGACCAGAACCAGCGTTTCAGTTTACGCTGCCCAAACGCGAGACAGGACCGGATCAGACCCTCGGATGATCTGAAACTTTCTTCCCTCAATCGATGGAGTCACAGCCAACGATTCGGGATGAGGAGATTTCTGCACTCGCAGAGGATGGAATGGCCTCAAAGGACGTGGTGAACTGCGTTGCCGCTTTGAATAGAAGGCTTCATCTCGTGCTCAACTGGAACTCTCCGCCAGGGCTCTGAATTGCGAAATCAAGATCCTCGCTTACGTTGTCGATTGGTTTGACCACACAATCCTGTTGACGCAGCAGGACCTCCGAGAAATAGTCGACAAGCTGGAAGAGCATGGCGATGCCAGGTCCATCGACGGAATTGATGGAGTGTGGTTCATTATGATATTTGGAAATGACCATCTCTTCTGCACGATCGCGGCAAACAGATTGATGTTCCCAGAAACTGATTCCGCGTCGTGAGAAGAGGTGTTTCATTTCGACTAATCGAACCTGCTGGAACAAGGCATGATTTCGGATTCGATCAACGGGGTTTTCGTTATTGCGGCCGGCGGTGTGGCAAACGGGTCATTTCCTGTCCCCTCCAAGCGTATCCTGATCTGGAAGTGGGAACATATTTGGCTCATCTACTCTGCCTTCGCGATGGCGATACTACCCATCGGCCTGGCTCTCGCTTTCGCCCCGCAAATCATCCGTCAAACCCTCATTAGCGATCCTCACCTCACGGCTCAGATGGGTGGATGTGGACTGCTATTCGGCGCCGGTTCGGTACTTTTTGGGGTAAGCCTGGCCCGGTTGGGAATCGCCATTACCAACGCTCTGGTTTCAGGAACAGTGGTTTTCCTGGGTAGCTTCTGGCCTATTTGGGTTGGAGGAGTACAAATGGACCGGCGGCATTTGCAGTGGCTGATCTTCGGCTTGACGCTGTTGATTCTCAGCTTGATCCTCTGCGCCGGAGCGTCGGTCATCAGGGATCGATCTCAGCAGAATGAGTTGAATGAAGTGCGGCCTTCCACCGGCGCGTTCGCGGCGGTGCTCCTGGCTGTTTTGGCAGGTTGTTTGTCGTCCGTATTGAATGTAGGCTTTGCCTCGGGAGGCCGCCTCATTGCGAACGCCAGGATAGACGGTTCGCCGCCCCTGCTCGCTAGTTTAGCTGTCTGGATCCCGGCACTTTTCGGCGGGCTGATCTTTAATATGGGTTACCCGGCATATCTGATATCCCTTCGCGGTTCCTGGCCTGTGCTCTTCGAAGGACATCATTGTGTGGGCAGATGGTGCCGCTCCGCCCTGATGGGGAGCATGTGGTTTGGCGCCATCCTGCTCTACGGATTTGGGGCGTCCATCCTGGGAAGTGCGGGCTCTGTTTATGGCTGGGCGCTGGGGATGTCGGTTTCCATCCTGACCGCAAACGTTTGGGGCGTCGCCGGCGGAGAGTGGAACGGGGCGAGCTTCCAGCCGAAGCTTCTAATGTTATTGTCGACCGTGCTTTTGATCGCCTCGTTCGGTGTTCTCTGCCTTACACGGCTACCCCGATGAGCCAATAGGACGTGCCAGTTGGGCTGGCACGGTGAAGGGCAAAACCGAAAAGAGGCATCCTTCATGCTCAAGGCCGGAGAGGCAACGTGCGCTGTCACCCCCCTGAACGGCATGACCGTTTTAGGCTACGTTTCACGCAACGGCAAAGAAACGGTGAGGAGCCGAACGATAAGCCAAGAAAGGACACGAGCATTAACACGCGCTCAGTCAATTTGCTTGGGGCAATCGTAGCGCGAGATGATCTTGTGGAGTGGGAGACCTTTGAGTTCCAATTTCGAGACCTTATGGAACGACGGGGAGTTCCGTCTGTCGAGGAGCGCCAAAGCCGGTGCGTCCTGCCCAGTCCTGGTCTTGACATCTGCAGTAGACCAGCCCGCGCCGAGCAGCAGCGCGCGGCTGGAACACGCGTATGACTTGCGGAGTGAGCTCGATCCAAGCTGGGCTGCACGGCCCCTGGAGCTCATTCATGACCACGGAAAACCTGCGCTGCTCATTGAAGATCACGGCGGGGAGGTGCTTGCGCGACTGCTCGGCAAACCGTGGGAACTGGACCTGTTTTTACGCGTTGCCATAGGCATAACAGCGGCGCTGGGGCGTCTGCATCAGCGCGGTCTGTTCCATAGAGACATCAAACCCGCAAACGTTTTTGTGAACACTTCGACCGGCGAAGCGTGGCTGTCAGGCTTTGGACTCGCTTCGCGCCTGCCGCGCGAGCGACAAACGCCCGAGGCGCCCGAAACAATCGCCGGCACGCTTGCCTATATGGCCCCCGAACAGACCGGGCGGACGAACCGCTCGATCGATTCCCGCAGCGACCTTTACTCTCTCGGCGTCACGCTGTACCAGTTACTTACCGGCTCGCTGCCGTTCATCGCGTCCGATCCGATGGTATGGGTTCACTGCCATATCGCCAGAAGACCGGTGTCGCCAAGCGAGCGATTGGACAAAATCCCAATCGCTGTCTCCCAAATCATCATGAGGCTGCTCGCCAAAACGGCCGAGGAGCGCTACCAGACTGCGACCGGCCTTGAGAGTGATCTACGGCGTTGTCTTGCCGAGTGGGAAGCTCACCGGCACGTCGTTGAGTTCCCGCTTGGCCAACATGACACCCCCGATCGGCTGCTGATCCCCGAGAATCTGTACGGCAGGGAACGCGAGGTCGACGCCTTGCTCGCGGCGTTCGACCGCGTGGTCAAGGGCGGCGCGCCGGAATTGGTGCTCGTCTCGGGATATTCCGGTATTGGAAAATCCTCTGTCGTCAATGAGCTGCACATGGTGGTTGCTCCACCGCGAGGACTCTTCGCCTCAGGCAAGTTCGATCAGTACAAGCGCGACATTCCCTATTCGACCCTGGTGCAGGCATTTCAAAGCCTTGTGCGACCTCTTCTCGGCAAGAGCGACGCCGAACTGGCGATCTGGCGCGGCACGTTTCTGGAGGCGCTCGAGGTGAATGCACAGCTCATGACCGACCTCATCCCCGAACTGAAGCTCGTCATCGGAGACCAGGCGCCGGTCCCGGAGCTTGAGCCTCAGCAAGCGCAAAGCCGTTTCCAGCTCGTTTTCCGGCGCTTCATTGGCGTATTCGCCCGGCCGGAACATCCGCTAGCGCTGTTTCTCGACGATTTGCAGTGGCTCGACGCCGCGACCCTCGACCTGCTGGAGGATCTGCTGATCCGGTCGGATTTGCGACATCTGATGTTAATCGGCGCTTACCGCGACAATGAAGTTGATGCCGCTCATCCATTGACGCGTAAGCTCGAAGCGATCCGCCAAGCCGGAGCGCGGGTGCAGGAAGTTCGCCTAGCGCCGCTCGCTCGTGACGACCTTGGACAGTTGATCGCCGATGCGCTTCGCTGCGATCCGGCCGACGCTGCGCCGCTGGTGCAACTAGTGCATGAAAAGACCGCCGGCAATCCCTTCTTCGTGATCCAGTTTCTTTACTCGCTCGCGGAAGAGGGATTGCTTCGCTTCGATCAGGACGCGGCGGGCTGGTCCTGGGATCTCGGTCGCATTCGCGACAAGGGTTATGCCGACAATGTCGTAGACCTCATGCTGGGCAAGGTGACCCGCTTGCCGGCCGAAACGAAGCACGCGTTGCAGCAGTTCGCCTGTCTCGGCAACGTTGGTACGACCCCGATGCTTTCGGCCGTTCTGGAGACCACCAAGGAGCAGGTGCATGCGGTTCTGTGGCCGGCAGTCCGTCAGGAACTGATCGAGCGCCTGGAAGGGTCTTACAAATTTATTCACGACCGGGTACAGGAGGCCGCCTATTCGCTAGTCCCAGAAGCGTTGCGCGCTGAGGTCCATCTCCGGATAGGAAGGCTGCTGGTGACGGAAACGCCCGCCGACAAACGGGAGGAGGCGATCTTCGAGATCCTCAATCAGCTCAACCGCAGCGCTGGACTGATTATCTCGCAAGAGGAACGGGACCAACTCGCCGAGCTCAACCTGCTCGCTGGCAAACGCGCCAAGGGAGCTACTGCCTATGCCTCAGCGCTCACCTATCTCATCGCCGGTGGGGCGCTATTGAAGGACGATTGTTGGGAGCGCAGGCGCGAGCTGATCTTTGCGCTGGAGTTGAACCGCGCCGAATGCGAATTCTTGACCGGCCAGTTGTCGGTCGCAGAGGAGCGATTGGCTGCGCTGTCCAATCGCACCACGACAATAGTCGAATTAGCAATCGTCGCGTGCTTGCGCATGGATGTCTCCACGACCCTCAATCTTAGTGGCCGTGCGGTTGCTTTTTGTCTCGATTACCTCAGGCATGTCGGTATCGAGTGGTCCCCCCGCCCGACAGAGGAAGAGATGCGGCGCGAATACGAGCGCATCTGGTCACTGCTCGGGAACCGCACCATTGAGGATCTCATCGATTTGCCTCTGATGCAGGACCCCGCCTCCCTCGCCACGGTCGATGTTCTGATTAAGGTTTTGCCGCCAGCTAAGCAGACCGACGAGAACTTGGCTTCCTTGGCGATCTGCAAGGCGGTCAGTCTTAGCATCGAGCACGGCAACTGCGATGCGTCCTGTGTCGCCTGCGAATGGCTCGCCAGGATTGCCGGACCGCATTTCGGCGACTACAAGGCTGGATATCGATTCGGCCATGTCGGCTTTGAGCTCGTCGAACGACGCGGACTAAAACGCTATCAGGCGAGCACCCATCATTGCTTCGCGATTTTCGTCGCACGCTGGACGAAACACGTGCGGGCTTGCGTTGATCTCCTGCGCCGTACTTTCGAACTGGCCAACCGAATCGGAGACCTCACCTATGCTGCCTACGTGTGCCACAATCTCAACTCGGACCTCCTCTTCGCGGGCGAAACGCTTCCTCAAGTGCAAGCTGAAGCCAACCATGGCCTCGCGTTTGCCGAGACAATGCGGTTCGGCCTAGTGATTGACATCATCACAACGCAACTCGCGCTTGTTCGGACGCTCCGCGGCTTCACCCCGAAATTCGGGTGTTTCGACGACGCGCAGTTCAATGAGAGTTCCATCGAATTCGATTTGTCGAGCGGCCAGCGCTTGGCGACCATTGCGTGTCGTTACTGGATCCGGAAATTGCAGGTTCGCTGTATTGCGGGCGACTATGCGACGGCCATCGACGCCGCATCGAAAGCACAACCGCTTCTCTGGACCGTATCCGCATTGTTTGAGGAAGCCGAATATCACTTTTACGGTGCGCTGGCCCAAGCCGCCTGTTGCGATTCAGCACCGGCCGGCGAGCGGTTGCAGCACCTGAACGCCGTTGCTGCGCATCACAAGCAGCTACAGGTCTGGGCGGAGAACTGCCCGGAGAACTTCGAAAACCGCGACGCACTAGTCGGCGCCGAGATCGCCCGCATCGAAGGCCGCGTGCTTGATGCCGAACAGCTGTACGAGCAGGCCATCCACTCGGCCCAGGCAAACGGCTTTGTTCACAATGAGGCGCTTGCCGACGAGCTCGCCGCGCGGTTCTACGCGGCGCGGGGATTCGAGGACATCGCACATCTGTACTTGAGGAAGGCTCGTTACGGCTACCTGCGTTGGGGAGCCGACGGAAAGGTGCGACAACTCGAGGAGATGTACCCGCACCTTAGGGCGGAAGAGCCCGCGCCCGGCCCGATGAGCACGATCGCGACGCAGGTCAAACACCTCGACCTCGCAACCGTGATCAAGGTGTCGCAGGCGGTTTCTAGTGAGATTGTCCTGGAAAAACTGATCCATACGCTCATGCGCACGGCGATTGAGCAGGCCGGTGCTGAACGAGGTTTCCTGATTCTTCCGCGAGGGGATGAGCTGCATATACTGGCAGAAGCGACCACTAGTGGAGAGGATGTAACCGTCCATCTGCGAAGTGCCGCCGACAGCACAGCCGCTTTGCCGGAATCCGTCGTTCGCTACGTTATGCGCACTCGCGAGTACGTTATTCTCGACGATGCTACCGCACAGAATCCGTTTTCAGCCGACCCCTATGTTGTTCAGCACCATGCGCGTTCCATTATCTGCTTACCATTGGTTAACCAGGGCAAGCTCAACGGGATCATTTACCTCGAAAACAATCTGAGCACCCATGTTTTCACTTCCGACCGGATCACCGTTCTGAAGGTGCTTGCGTCGCAAGCGGCCATCTCACTCGAGAATATGCGACTGTACCGCGATCTCGAGATTCGTGAAAAAAAGATCCGGCGCCTGGTCGATGCCAACATCCTGGGAATCACCATGTGGAATGTCGAGGGTGCTATCGTCGCGTCCAATGAAGCCTTTCTCCGCATGGTGCAATACGACCATGAAGATGTCGCCTTGGGTCGTGTGCGCTGGAGGGACATGATACCTGCGGAATGGCGCGAGCGGAGTGAGCGCGTGTTGGCAAAAGTAATGCAAACCGGGACCGCACAGCCCTTTGAGTCAGAGTTGTTCCGGAAGGATGGCACCCGCGTGCCCGTGCTGGTCGCCGGCGCGCTGTTCGAAGAAGGTGGCAACGAGGGCGTTGCCTTCGCCCTTGATTTGAGCGAGCAGAAGCGCGCCGAGGAAGCCCTGCGGCACAGCAAAAACTACCTCGCCGAAGCGCAGAGGCTGACCCACACGGGCAGTTGGGCCCTCGATGGCACAACTCGCGAGGCCCGGTACTGGTCCGAGGAAATGTTCCAAATCTTCGGATTTGATCCACAACAGGGCCTTCCAGAGCGGGACCAATGGCTGCAGCGAATACACCCAGAAGATCGTGATAAGGTCAAGCGGCAGGCCAGCAATAGGATGTTCGTCCAGAAGGTAGATTCCGACGTCGAATACAGAATCGTCCTACCCGACGGGACGGTCAAACACATTCACGGCCTAGCCCACCCAGTATTGGGTCCCAGTGACGAGCTTATTGAAGTGGTTGGCACGGTCGTCGATATCACGGAGCGTAAACATGCCGAAGCGGCGCGCGATAGGCTGCGCCAGCTTGAAGCAGATCTCGCACACATCAACCG
This sequence comes from Alloacidobacterium dinghuense, assembly GCF_014274465.1. Classification (NCBI taxonomy): domain Bacteria; kingdom Pseudomonadati; phylum Acidobacteriota; class Terriglobia; order Terriglobales; family Acidobacteriaceae; genus Alloacidobacterium; species Alloacidobacterium dinghuense. Next base: position 2,509,123 of record NZ_CP060394.1, read on the forward strand.
TGTGAGCACCATGGGGGAGATGGCTGCTTCGTTGGCGCACGAGATCAAACAACCGATTTCCGCAGCGACAACCAACGCGCAAATTAGTTTGTGGCTGCTCGAGCGAGACCAGTTGGAGATTCAGGAACTCCGGGAGGCCATCTCGGCCGTCGTGCATTCGGTCAGACGCGCCGCCGACATTATCGACCACGTGCGCTCGCTCTCTAAGAAGGGCACTCAGGATCGAGTGCTCGTTGATCTCAACCAAGTCATTCGCGAAATTGAATCTCTACTTGAGTATGAATCCAGGCCATCTTCCGTAGCGATCAGGCTGAATCTTTCGGAGCACATTGCACAGGTCAGTGGCGACCGGGTGCAATTGCAGCAAGTCGTCATGAATCTCATGCTCAATGCTATTGAAGCCATGAAAGACTCAGGTGGCGAACTCGTCGTAACCTCGGAGCAAACCGATAGTGGGCAAGTCCTGATCTCATTGAGTGACACCGGTGTAGGACTACCAGACAATAAGGAAGATCGCATCTTCGAGGCATTTTTTTCTACTAAACCCCAAGGCACCGGAATGGGGCTCGCAATCAGCCGGTCGATTGTCGAGTCCCATGGCGGCCGGTTGTGGGCGAAGGGGAATCCAGAACGCGGAGCTACATTTTTCCTTGAACTTCCTCCGCATGAATCAGAGGCCGCATGAGCTCGCCCGCCCCGGCCACCGTGTATGTTATTGATGATGATGGCGATGTGCGTGCCTCGATCCAGCTCCTGCTGAAAACGGTCGGCTTGCGTGGGGAGGCATTTGCCAGCGCGCAAGAGTTTCTGCGGCAGAACATGCCGGAAGGCACGAGCTGCCTGATTTTGGACATCCGACTTCCTGGAATGAGTGGACTTGAGGTGCAACGCAAATTGATTGATGCTGGCCTCAGCATTCCCATCATCTTCATTAGCGCGCACGCGGATGTCGACATGGCTGTCAGAGCCATGAAATTGGGAGCTGTGGAATTTCTCACCAAGCCTTTTAGACCTCAGGAACTGGTGGATGCAGTGCAACAGGCGCTGCAGCGTGATGAAGGGATACAGCGGGAACGAAGGGACATCTCGGAGTTACAGCGGCGATACAAAACCTTAACCGCACGAGAGCGCGAGGTAATGGCACTTTTCGTTTCCGGAATGCCGACAAAACAAATCGCCTCGAGGCTTGGTGTCAGTGAAGTCACCGCTGCCGTCCATCGCGGACATGTAATGCAAAAAATGCAAGCAGGGTCCCCGGCCGAACTGGGAAGGATGGCGGAAAAGCTGAATCTCGCCTCAGCCAAATCGCTCTGACTGCTGGCCCCTCCCTTTTGGAACTATGCTCACATTAGCACGCTTCGCCTGGTGCCTCTTCGCATGAGACATAAAAGTTCTTTAAGTCAACTAAAGATAACGATAATTTACGAACCTGCGCGAACACAGTACGCTACAGTGTGCTGATTGGAAAATGAGGACTGCGTGATCGCCATCGTTGATGATGAGGAATTGGTTCGGACGTCGTTGCAACGGCTGTTGAAAATGGCTGGATACACGATTGCAGCGTTCACGTCAGCCGAGGAATTTCTTAAATCTGACGTTCTGCAAGATGTTCGTTGTCTCATTGCCGATATTCGAATGCCGGGCATGTCCGGCGTCGATCTGCAGTCTCAGTTGAATGCTGAAGATTACCAAATTCCGATCATATTTATAACCGCGCATGATGACGAGAAAATGCGCCTTCGGGCTATGAGAGACGGCGCGGTCGCGTTCTTGGCAAAGCCCTTTGACAACTCGGTCCTCTTGGATCGGGTTCGGGCTTGTTTGAACGTGACGCAAGATGAAGAATAAAACCGTCGGAGGACTTGTGGCGGCCTTCCCCAATAGCGGTCCGCGAACCCGCAAGAGCAGGGATTCTCAGTTTGAGCGAATTGTCGGTAATAGCGCCGGCTTAGAAACTGTGCTCAAACAAGTTGAACGTGTTGGTCCAACACACTCTACAGTTCTGATACAGGGAGAGACTGGCACCGGCAAAGAGCTAATCGCGCAGGCCGTCCATAATATCAGTCCCCGCTGCAATCGACGCTTTGTAAAGATTAACTGTGCGGCGATTCCCATTGATCTTCTCGAGAGTGAGTTGTTTGGACATGAGAGGGGCGCGTTCACCGGCGCCGTCGCGCAAAGGGCTGGGCGATTCGAAGTGGCCCATCAGGGCACGCTTTTCCTGGACGAAGTAGGTGACATTCCGCTGGCCTTGCAGCCGAAGCTGCTGCGTGTGTTGCAGGAGCAAGAGTTTGAGAGATTAGGAAGTGATCAAACCTACAAAGTTGATGTTCGTATTATCGCCGCAACGCACCGCAACCTGGCGGAAATGGCTGCACGGAATGAATTGCGCAGTGATCTGTACTACCGCTTGAACGTGTTTCCGATCTTAGTGCCGCCCTTGCGCGAGCGCCGAGAGGACATACGCCAGTTGGTCCTCCATTTCGTCGCGGTATTCGCACGGCGCATGGGGAAGCACATTGAACTGATCCCGGAACCAACGATGAATGCATTTATCACATACCATTGGCCCGGCAATGTACGGGAACTCCAGAACCTGATTGAACGCGCCGTCATCGAATCGGACAATGGAGTGCTTTCCAATCCCCTTTCGACATTACACGCAAATACAAAGCCCGCAATTGCTTCACGAAATACATTGCGCGATCGCGAAGCAGCCTTGATTTTAGAGACTCTGCGAGCCACTGGAGGAATCATTGGGGGGCCGCAAGGTGCAGCCGTTCTTCTTGGGCTTAAGCGCACAACACTGGTTTACAAGATGAAGAGGCTCGGGATCTTCCGACCGCAACAACGACCTATAGGTGAGTTCGACGAAGGATCCGAATTGATGATTTGAGGCTTCGGCGAGCCAGGCCGCGGGTAGAGTGACGATTTAGGGTGTTGGTAAGTCGTCTTGTGTTTACGAATGCGGTTGGATCTACTTGGCCGTGTAACCCGCTACTCGTATACACGGATGAGAGATATGGCTGAGAGTGGTTCGAGTAGAGCCGCTCACACCTTTGATTCACGCCCGTTTTCAGTTGAGCGAGGTCGCTGCCGCCGCAAGGCAGTGTTCCACTTGCGTCGTCGCTTAAATGCCATCGTCGGGCAACTTACCTGAGCGCAGAGGTTGCCGCTCAAAACATAGATCGCCAATATGGCAAGCGTTCTGCTCATGCTCTCCTCACCTACAGACAGATGATCATCCTTTGCGGTTCCTAAATTCAACGGTCCGCTACGGAATCGATGGGCTGGGGACGGGCGCAACGCCACAGATTGCGGATGCGCACGCCGGCAGAAGCGGAGTTGGGATGAGGTGCTCATTGCCCTGGGTTGTAGCCGAACCGCCTTTCATACAAGCACCCGTATAAGTATCGCTGTTGAGGTAAGGCCTTGTGAAACCGTCAGACAATGTTTGCAAGAAGGCAACGATCTGATTCTCCTCCTCATCCGTCAGGCCAAGATTGCCAGAAGTCATGTCAATATTGTTCCGCACCTCCGGCATGGGCCAGCAGTCTACCTTCTCCGTCGTTCCCTTGGGGCAATGTCCAGAGGTCTCCGGGTACGCATACTTGTCGCGCGTGTTGTAGAAATGCACGACCTGCTTCAGGCTCTTGAAGTAACCATCGTGAAAGAACGCTTTCTGGAAGTAGGGGCCGGGAGCTTCAGTGGCGGGACATTGTGGCGGTGTCAAGGCAACGTCGCGCACGCTGGACACCTGCATTTGGCCGTCAACAGTGGGCGCGTACTGCTTCCAGTTCAAGTTTGGGTTAGGGCCGGAACCGAACGCACTTCTGAGTAAGCTTCCGAGTCCGGACAACTGCTCGCTAGATGGTTCACGAACTGCTAAGTGTCCGAGATGCCGACTAGACAGCCATGTGGAGTCTCCCCACAACGGAGATCAGTAAAACACTGCGGCGGTTCCCGGTACTAAAAGCGGGGCGGGGAGAGCCCAGAACAGTAGCTCGCATCTTCTACCAGGACGGTCACTGTCTAGGACTGTCGTCCATCCGGATCACGGGCAGTGCGAGAACGACTCGTCTCTAGACAAGTGAGAAGCCGCCATCGACAATCAGGTTCTCTGCATTCACGAAGCTGCTGTCGTCCGATGCAAGAAACAAGACAGCCTTCGCGATCTCCTCTGGCTCACCAGTTCTCCCTGACGGCGTTTTTGTGGCCGATTGCGCGGCGTATTCTTTGATTTGGTCGTCGTTCATCCCAAGACCGCTGTAGCCAGGAGTAATGACAACGCCGGGACTGATGGCGTTCACTCGAATCCGGCGAGGCTTCAAGTCGTTGGCCCAGCCGCGAGCGAAATTGCGAATAGCGGCCTTTGCTCCCGAATACATGCTGAACGAATCCATGCCCATGCTCCCAGCAATCGAGGAGTTCAGGATGATGGCTCCGCCGTCTTTGATGAGAGGGAGTACTTTCTGGATAGTGAAAACCACTCCCTTAACATTGGTGTCGAAGATCTGGTGATAGTGCTGCTCGGTGACCTCTGCGATTGGAACGAGAGTTCCACCACCGGCATTCGCAAACACAATGTCCAGGGAGACGCCCTTTGCTTTGATCGCCGCGACCAATCTATCAAGATCATTGAGGTTGGAAACGTCGCCTTGGACACCTGTCGCGCTAGATCCAATCTCGGCAACCGCGGCGTTCAAAGCCTCCTGACGCCGTCCGGTGATGAAGACATCGGCGCCCTCATGAACAAACACCCTTGCGGCCGCTAATCCGATTCCGCTTGTTCCGCCCGTAATGAGAGCGGTCTTTCCTTCAAGTTTTCCCATATTCATCCCTTTCGAAATCCAGACGTCTGCCGTTGGAAGGTCCGCCTGAACCAGCACTTGCACCAGGTTCCGAACTGACCACTCCGAGGATTTGATGTATCAGACGCCATCGATTGTGTGTCCAAACATCTGGTTTTATCCGGCCAAAAGCTCTGCGACCGAATTGCTCAAATACTTGCGTCGTTCACGTATGGCAAGTCTGCGTAAGCAGAGACAAAGACCGAAAGTTGACTCTGCCGGCGATACTCTGTGGGAGTCCTCATGGTTAGTCTCCGAAAGATGCGAGCGAAGTGCTGCTGAGTCTGAAAGCCACATTCCGCCGCGATGTCAATCACTGGGGATTCCGATTCCTCGAGCAGCTTTTTCGCCTTGCAGATTCGGAGCCGCAACAGATACTGGTGCGGCGATATTCCGGTCGACGATTTGAAACGCTGGGAAAAATAGGCGGCGCTCAATCCGGCCTCGCGTGCCAATTCGGAGAGCGTTACGGTGCGTAAAATACGTTCATTCATAAAGGCCAGGACGCGCCTAAATTGAGAGGGCGATAAACCCTCTTCTCTGAATGCGTCCAGCGACATGCACACCGCTTCCGCCATTGTCGGTGGAATGAGAGGTATCTCCCTCACGGGAGACGGCGATTCGAGGAGACTGATGGGAGTGCGTCTCCCATCCTGCTCAACCCAGGCTGGGCCGGGAACCAGCATGAGCGATGCCGCTCGGTCAACTGTTTCAAATTGAACTTTGAGACGGGCGCCGCCACGGCCAAGATTCACCACGCCCATTTGTGCTGCGCTTGACGCGGAGATACCTTCATGATTCTCGCGATCATTTTTGCGCTCCTGGGTGAACCGGAAAGGCTTCAAGTGCGCCGAAGACATGTCAGTGTTCCGATCTGATAACCGACCCCCCCGCGACTCTCCACCATCACGGAATGATCCCCCGATACGCCCAAGTGAAATTGCTGCGTTTGCGCTGTTCATATCCGACTCCACATTCAGCTTTCTTCGCCTGCAACTTGCTCCCTGAAAAGCCACTCGCGGATGTACGGTGAACAATGCGCCAGTTCGACGCCCGCCGCTTCACACAGTCCCAAGAAGCGAACCACCTCAACATCGACGAGTGTTACCTCTTGCAGATCAAGCACGGTTCCCCTTATGAGGCCGTCCATCTGCTCGCGTAATTTCTCGATATCTCTGGCCTGAATCCGACCGCTCAGCTTGAGAACGGTGCGCGCTCCGTCGGATATTTTCACTATTCGCAAGGTCATCGAACTCTTAGGTATGCACGCGACAGTCCAGGATGTAAGTCACTGACTATACGCATGTTCACGCGCGTTAGAATTTCTGGTTTTCGGAATTTTCTGAATTTCGGCAGCATCTCTTTGTCCGAAAGAGAAGGCTCACTTGAGCTCGTCGCCGTGCGCAGCACCTTTGCATTCTCGTGATGCGTCAGAACAATCGGGAACTCAAAATACGAATCACTTAGATTTGAAGCGGTTTTTGTTGATTCCCAGGATATCGATCCTCGAGTCAAGGGTTTGACGAGGAATTCCGAGCTTGGCGGCAGCTCCGGATGGACCGGCGATCCGCCCGCCCGTCTCAGCGAGCGCCGCTTCAATTATGCCTTTTTCTCGATCAGCATCCAGACGTCTCAGCGCTTTTTCGGTCGTATCCGACAATCGCGATTCAAAGGGATGCTTTGGTTCCAGCCAGCGCTGATCCACGCAGAAAGTATCGCCGTCGCTCAAAACAACGGCTCGTTCGACCACATTCTGCAACTCACGAATATTCCCCGGCCACGCGTAGGCCTGAAATTGTTCTAGAGTCTTCTTCTTTATATTTGTGATCCTTTTCCCCACTTTCTTCGCATAGCGCTCAACCAGGTACTCTACTAATACCGGAATGTCATCGGCCCGTTCCCGAAGCGGCGGAATTTCAAGTGGAAAGACATTTAGCCTGTAGAAGAGATCTTGCCTGAAACTTCCCGAGCCGACAGCAGCGTTCAGGTCACGGTTCGTCGCTGCCAACACCCGCACGTCCACTGAAATCGGCCGGCTTCCTCCTACGCGTTCGAATTCTCGTTCTTGGAGCACCCGCAAGAGAGTTATCTGAGTCTCGGCCGGAAGTTCTCCAACCTCGTCCAGGAAGAGCGTTCCCTCATGCGCCAGTTCAAATCTTCCCAAACGTCGCTGTGTTGCACCGGTGAATGCACCCTTCTCGTGCCCAAAGAGTTCGGACGCGATCAAGGATTGTGGAATCGCAGCACAATTCACTCGGACGAATGGGCGAGTGGAACGGTTCGATCGATTGTGGATCGCACGCGCAATTAATTCCTTTCCTGTTCCAGTCTCTCCAAGAATTAGAACCGTAGAATCGGTGGGCGCCACCTTCGCAACTTGCGAAAGGACCCCGCGGAGTGCCGCTGAGGAGCCGACAATCTCCTCGAACATTGATGCCTGATCAACTTCTTCGCGTAGCGCAATGTTCTCGTCCCGAAGTCGTTGCTCAGCCCGCTTGCGATCGTCAATGTCGGTCGCTGCGGAATACCAACGTGTGAGGCGTCCTTGTTCATCTCGTACCGGGTTCCTCCGCCTGAGAAACCAGCGATATTTCCCGTCTTTTCCGCGAAGACGTACTTCGAATTCGTGGGGGAGGCCTCTCAACAATTTATCTTGAGTTTCGCGGGCCACGCGTTCCCAATCATCCGAATGGATATATTCGTGACGATCGGTGTTCTGCCACTCCTCGAGAGTGAACCCCAGATAATCGAGCGCCATTTGATTGGCATACAGCCGAGTGCGATCGCGATCAGGGGCCAATACAGCGACGTACTGAGGCGTAAAATCCAGGATCTGTCGAAGCTCCGCCTCGCTTCGCCGGATATTATCTTCCGCCTGCTTTCGGTCTTCAATGTCGGTGAGCAGCGTATACCAGCGGACGATATGGCCGTGGCTCTCGCGTTGCGGCAGGCGCCGCAGCAAAAACCAGCGGTATATGCCATCAGCACGGCGAAGGCGAAGCTCAACATCAGTTGGTTGGCCGGTTTCGATCGAAGTCCTCAACGTGTCAATTACGACAGGAAGATCGTCGGGATAAACGGCGTCGGAAACGGCCCAGTTCTTCAATTCGTCAAGGGGCTTACCAAGATATTCCAATGTTTGATTATTGACGAATTCAATTTCGCCACTCGTCGTCAAAGTAGAAACAAGGCCGGGAATACTGTTAACGATCTGACGAAAGGTTTGTTCACTGGAACGGAGTCTGTCTTCAGCGCGTTTGCGGTCTTCTATATCGGTGAGGGTGCCGTACCATCGAACGACGTTTCCCTGCTCATCCAGTAACGGCTCGGCACGGTACATATGCCAGCGATATTCTCCGTCAAACCTCCGAATGAGACGTTCGCCTTCGCCGGGTTTCTTTGAAGCTGTGATGTCACGCCACTCGTCTACAGCGGCTTGCGAATCCTCAGGATGAATCGCAGTTCTCCAACCCCATCCCCGTCCCTCCTCGTCGGAGAGACCGGTGTAGTCCAGCCAGCGCTGATTGTGGAACTCCGCGAAACCGTCAGGCAGCGCGCACCAAGCCATTACCGGGATTGTGTTGATAATGGTTCGAAGGCGTGCTTCCGATTTCCTGATCTCGGTTAATGCGGTCTCCAACGCCGCTTTCGCCCGACGCTGCTCAGTCACATCTATCGTCGTCCCGACGAACTGCACCACATCACCGTCTGAATTCATCACGGGATGAGCCACGATTCGAATATTCTTGGTCGACCCGTCGGGAAAGAGTAGTTGGGAGTCGTAGTCGATGTCAGTTTTCTCTCGCATCGATTTCTCCGCCGCTGCCATCAAGCCCGCCCAGTCCTCGGCCGATTGGAGGGACCGGTCTTCTTCAAAAAGTGGTGGGCCCTGCGATGGATCGCGTCCATGGATCCGACACATCTCTGCCGACCAATAGGCGGGGCCTGGCCGATGAACATCCCAGACGAAGCTACCCGAGTGGCTTAATCTCTCAGCCTCAGTCAGATAAGCCTCGGTGCGCCGTACCTGCTCTTCGTTCAAGTGTCGCTCAATTGCGATACCGATAATGTCGCTGGCATTTTCAATCAACTGCAGGTCGGCGGCACTGGGGCTACGTGGCTCACGACTATGGATAGAAAAAGCGCCGAGGGATTTGCCTTCACGAGTGAACAAGGGGCGCGACCAAGCGGAACGAATTCCATAGGGCAACACGCGGTCGCGATAGTTGTCCCAGATGGGATCGGTCAGGATGTCGGTTACATACAGTGGCTCCCTCCGATATACGGCTGTGCCGCAGGACGCGCCCTTCGCGCAAACTTCAGCGCGCCCTATTTGAGCGATAAATCCAGGAAGACTTGGCGCCGCTGAGCAATGGAGATACTTTCCGTCTTCATCGAGAAGCCAGATGGTGCAGAACAAGCCATCGCCTTGAGATTCAACCAACCGAGCAATGATCGTCAGCACTTCAGGCAACGGAGATCCAGCAAAAATCAACTTTAGAATGTTAAGTACAGACTCAGTTGAGAACAAGCTTGACGCGTTCTGTGAACTTTCAACTCCAGATTCGATCTGTCTGGGGGATTGCGGATCTTCGAAGTGCTTCTCCCCAATTCCGGCTGATCCTGCGTTATCGGGTCCGGTCATCGCAAATCCAATCAGCCATGTCGCCGCTCCGTGGAAATGCGTTCCAGCCTGGTAGTTCCCTCTAATCGCTCCTCGGAAATCGGGCGGCCAACACTGCGGGATGTGATTTTTTCAGGCTAAACGCCGGCGAGTGCAACCTGCAAGTGAACATTCACCGGTAACAGTAAGCACGTGACATCGTCCAATACCTCCAGAATCGTGCGCTTAGTCAGATCGATCCCTTCAAGTATTTCGTCTGCAGTGGATTTGGAGTCGAACGGTCTTCGGCCATCTTCTACCCTCTTTCAAACTACGTTCTAGACATATCGTGCTGGTTTGTCGAGTTAAGCAAAAAACCTTAGCGAAGGGATCGATCCAACACCGAAGTTCTGGACACGCATTAGCCACCAGTCCCCTGTAGAACAAGAAGGGTCGGACATACCGCCCCCCGGGAGATGGCACATGGTCGATAGCGGCTCAGCTCTCCGTAGATATTGGTCAGGGGACCGAACACCTGACGAACTTGTCACAAGTCCTGATGTGGGATTGAGGATGTAGGTGCGTTCCCTTAAACGACGTCCGTTGTCGCCCTCGGCCCATACAGGCAATCAAGGAGTAGCGTGAAGGAAATTCTCAACGTAATTCCCGCGCAAGAGGGCGTCCGTGCAATCAAACAAGACGAAGGAAAACCATTCGACCTCGGCCCGGTTCACTTCAGATGGAAGGTACGGGGTGAGGACGGCGCCCACATCTACACCATGTTCGAATTGAATTTGGCCCCTGGCGGAGGCGTGGATCTGCACAGTCATCCGTCGCCTGAAACCTATTACGTTTTGGAGGGCGAGGTCACATTCTTCCACATCACCAATGGCGACCAGGCAGCACTGGTCTGCGACGAAGGGACTACGGTGATGATCCCGCCAAACGCTTTGCACGCTCTGTTCAACAAAAGTGACAACAACTGCCGTTTACTGGATGTCTCCACTGCTTCCCATCAGTATTTCTTTGATTCGGTAGCGCAGGCCGATCGGCAAGAAAACTTCGGATCTCTGGAACCAACGACGGTAGTTCGCCGCTTATCTGAGATAGCTCGCAACAACGAAATGTATCTCGCTCCCTATGACGTCAATTCCGGCATGGAGGTGAAGTGAATGATGCAGGTAAAAAAACAGCTATTGCCGACGGCATTCACGCGCGCCGCTAATGTTGACTCCACCTTCGCCTATATGGGAAGCCTGATGACCTTTTTTGCGAAAGGCTCGGAAACGAGCGGACGCTTCGCCCTTATGGAGTACTACACGAAGCCTGGGAACGAGCCTCCGTCCCACATCCATGAGCGGGAACATGAGTTGTACTTCGTGCTGGAAGGCACTATGCGCTTCTACTGCGAGGACAAGACTCTAGACATTGGCGGCGGCGACGTCGTGTTTCTTCCCCAGGGTAAGGCACATGCATTCACCTGCACCACCGATGTCGTACGCACGTTGATCTTGGTACAGGCTGCTGGCAAAGATGCTGTAGGCCTTGACAGCTATTTCCTCGCGATGGGCGAACCGGCCGGAAGCATGGTTCTACCAGAATCCGCCGTAACGTATGCGGTCGATGATCCGGAGTACGCGATTCGAGTTGGTGCTTCCACCGGCATACGAATTCTTTCGCCATCGGAGACCCAGCGGGCACTTCCGCAGTACCCCGGCTTTGGTGTGCCGGTTCACTGAACTCTCTCCACCTATGACGAATGACAAAGAGGTAATGAAGACGATACCAGCGTGACGAATACCTTCAGTGAATCAGAAATCGCAAACAACGGAAGTCTAAGGAGTCCGATTACATGCCAACCCTCTTCGATCCCATTCGAGTCGGCGATCTTGACCTGCCGAACCGCATCCTTATGTCGCCGATGACCCGACTCCGCGCCACTACCGACAACATTCCCACCCCACTCATGGTGGAGTACTACACCCAGCGTGCCTCCGCCGGTCTCATCATCGCGGAAGCCACACCAGTCTCACCCACGGGTGTCGGCTACGCGCAGGTCGCCGGCATCTGGTCAGAGGAACAGACTGAAGCCTGGAAACCCGTCATAGCCTCCGTTCACGCCCACGGCGGTCGTATCTTCCAGCAGCTCTGGCATGTCGGCCGCATCTCCGATCCCATATTTCTCCACGGTGAGCTTCCCGTCGCTCCTTCCGCTATCGCTGCCGCGGGTCACGTCTCGCTCGTCCGGCCGGAGAAGCCCTTCGTCACCCCCCGCGCTCTGGAAACCCGTGAAGTTTACGCCATTGTCGAGCAGTTCCGCGTGGCTGCACAGAACGCCGAGCGTGCAGGCTTCGATGGCGTCGAGATTCATGGAGCCAACGGCTATCTCCTCGACCAGTTTCTTCAGTCCGGCACTAATCATCGCACCGACGAGTTCGGCGGTCCGATCGAAAACCGAGCCCGCATCCTGCTTGAGGTTGCCGACGCCTGCATCTCCGTCTGGGGCGCCGGCCGTGTCGGCATGCGTATCTCTCCGCGTCCTGATAAACACGACATGTTCGACGCGAACCCGGCAGAAACCTTTGGCTATCTCGCACGCGAAGCCGGCCGCCGCCAGCTAGCCTTTCTCAACACGCGCGAGTACCGAGCCGACGACTGGCTTGGCCCGGATCTCAAGGGCGAGTTCGGGGGCGTCTACATCGTCAACGAGCAATTCACCTTTGAGACCGCCAGCGAAGTCCTCGCAAAGGGCGAGGCCGATGCTGTGGCGTTCGGCAAGCTCTTCATTGCCAATCCTGATCTCCCGCGGCGCTTCGCAGAGAGTGCGCCCCTGAACCAGCCCGAGCCGAGGACTTTCTACAGCCACGGTCCCGAAGGCTACATCGACCAGCCGAGCCTCGAGACCGTAGCCGACCGCTAGGAACGCGGCACGGCGCAAACTCGCTGACTCAGTTTGCGGAGGGATCGGTCCAACACCGAAGTTCTGGACACGCGTTAGTCTCCAGCCCTCTGTAGAACAGGACTGGGACATCGCACCAACAAGAAGCATTGCAGAGAGATTCTCAGGCTGCGATGCACAGGATGTCGGAAATAGCCGCAGCGAGCGATATCTATCTTGCTCCTTATGTCGCTAACACCAAACCAGAGGTGAAGTAAATGAAAAATACCGATAAACAGTTAATCCCGGCTGCATACTCTCGTGCAGTGAATGTTGACTCAACCATCAAGTACATGGGCCAAGTCATTACGGTTCTAGCGAAGGGTACCGAAACCAATGGGCGATTTGCATTCATGGAAGTCAAAGTGCGGCCGGGGCTAGAGCCACCACCTCACATCCACGAGCGCGAACACGAGCTATTCTTCGTGCTTGAGGGAGCGATCCGTTTCTATACCCCAGAAAAAACCTTTGACGTCCAAGCTGGTGGCGTTGGGTTTCTTCCTCAGGGTAAGCCCCACACGTTCGCCTGTATGACGGAGGAGATCCGCGCACTGATTATGGTAGGCGCCACCGGCGATGAAACGGTTGGAATGGATGGCTACCTTCTGGCAATGGGAGAACCAGCGCGCGACATGGTTGTGCCTGATGCGGCGATCACTAACGAGGTTGGAGATCCCGAGCAAGCAATCAGCGTTGGTGCTTCGTGGGGCATTCGCTTCCTCACGCCGGAAGATACTCGGAAAGCTTTGCCGCTCTATCCCGGTTTCGGGGTTCGTATTTCCTAACAAAGCTATCGGCCAATCATGGGTGAGCCCCACCACGTCCACTGATCGGGAATTGAATGAAAGGTTGTCATGAATCGTCGAGTTTTCACATCGCGTGGATTAGGCGCCGCGTTCGCCGCAATGATCTCTAATGCGGCTGGTGCACAGTCTAAAACTGTCCCAAGCCCATCCGATCTTGCGCAAGAACTCCCCAGCGCGTATCCGGTCCCGGGGGCTTGTCCTGTTCTAAGCGAACTACCGGAACCGCCCTCTGCCGCCACCTCGCAGAAACTCCTGCCCCGCTTTCAAGCTCGGAGAATTCGGACATCGGGCGCTGAAATCAACGTTCTCACCAAAGGCAATGGCCGGCCGCTGCTGCTCATCCACGGCCATCCGGAAACACATCTGACATGGCACAAAATTGCGCCTGCACTCGCCGAGGAATACACCGTTGTCCTTCCAGACTTGCGAGGCTACGGTGATTCGAGCAAGCCGGGATACAGCGACGACAACAACAACTATTCCTTTCGTGCCATGGCTCTTGATCAGGTTGAAGTCATGCGGCAACTGGGACACGAGCGCTTTCTGGTAGCAGGTCACGATCGCGGCGCACGAGTCGCCCATCGCCTCTGTTTGGACCACCCCAGCAGCGTCGAGAAAGTAGCCCTGCTCGATGTAGCGCCCACGCTGACAATGTACGAGCAGACGACAAAAGAGTTTGCGACTAGGTATGTATGGTGGTTCCTTCAGATTCAGCCAGCACCGATGCCCGAACACTTGATCGGCCTCGATCCTGCTTATTACCTCCGGGATCATCTCGCTGTTCAAGGCAAGACACCGGGTGCGATCTCACCTGAGGTGATGGCGGAGTACATTCGCTGCTACTGCTGCCTTGGTACTATCCGCGCCGTATGCGAAGACTATCGCGCCGCGGCCGGACTGGACCTCGAACACGATCGCGAGGATGACAGTAGGAACAGGTACATTCAAGCCCCCCTTCTGGCCCTATGGGGGGCAAAAGGCACAGTTGGCCACCTCTGGGATGTACTCGCAACGTGGAGAGCGAAAAGCAACAATACCGTCTCCGGCAAATCACTCCCATGTGGTCATCTACTTCCGGAGGAGGATCCAGAGGGCGTCCTTGCTGAGTTTCGAGAGTTCTTTAGAGCATGACGCGAATCCGACGCTGGATAGCCGATATCTTTGTCTTGCAACTGATTGCTCTACCGACTTTCGCACAGGGGCCCCAACCCTCAGGGGGCACCGATCGCAGCGTTTGGCTCAGCTACTTCGGAGACCAACCTTTAACGAAACTATGGGCTGTTCACTTAGAAGGTTCTTACAGAAGAACCCTAGGGCTTTCCCAGTTCGAGCAGCTGGAACTGAGACCAGGCATCACCCTGAATGAAAGCCCCGCACAACAGTCACTAATCGCTTACACCTTTTTCCGAACTCAGCCGACGGCGAATGGTTCCTTTGGCCCACCGCCAATCGTTGGGAAGCAGACAGAGAATCGGATTTTCGAGCAGCAACAGATCACCTACAGACTGTTTGATAAAGGAGATTCCGCCCCCCAATTGATTCAGCGTTTCAGGCTGGAGCAACGTTGGCAAGATACCGCAGTGGACGGAAAGGGACACACAGATAAGATCTTTAGTCAACGGGTCCGTTACCGTTTGACGGCCAAGATCCCGCTCGGCCGTTCCGGACTCCCGGAGCATTACTTCGTGGCGTATAACGAGGTTTACGTAAACGCTACCCTCAAGGCGTCATCGCTGTTCAACAGCGACGTCACGTATAGCGCTCTCGGTTCTCGCTTGGGAGAACATTGGGCGGTTGAGATCGGCTATCAGTTTCGCGAGAGTTCTGCAGCCAACGGGGTCACTGGACCGCAAGACCACTCATTGCAAGTGTATCTGCTATCGACTGCCCCTTTCCGACACGTGCGAAAGTGATCTGACTAGATCTGCTGCGTGTCGCAACTAAACAGACCTTACATATGGATACATTCCAGCGGCTTTGTGCACGCGCACCGCTGCGGCGAGAGGTTAGATAACTGGAGGAGATTTAGTTAGCCGTACGAATGACGCTGTACGCTGACTCGCAGCGTGCTTACTTGAACTTCGAAAGAGCAACCTCAATTGTTTCTACTTGTGCCTGGTTAATGAACAAGGAGTGAAGTTATGGCGACTGGACAAATAGAGAGAGGCGCATCGCAACGGGGTCTATTATTCCGCACCAGCCATGCAGTCGGCTCGGCGACGATTCTGGCGATTGCCTGCCTGCTCAGTTATTGGTTGATCACTACGGTCCTGACTCGTGAATACAGCGTTTCACGAAATGATGATTTGCTTGGTGGCATGTGGGCGGTGGTTGCCACCATCTTTGTGTACCGCAGCAGCTACCAGAAGATGGCTCGCGCCGTTGTGTCGCGTACAGTTGCAACGCTGGTGAGCTTTGTCGCCTGCCTCGCTTACCTGCTTTTCTTCCCGTTTCACGTAGTAGGAATGGCCGCGTTGATCGGGATCATCGCTATTATTTTGGCGCTGGTTCGCCGATCCGAGGACATCGTCATGGCAGCCATTACAATCGCCGTCGTCTTGGTCATCGCCGACATTAGTCCGAGGAATGCCTGGATACAGCCCATTTTGCGCCTTGTCGACACTGCTGTGGGGATTTCAGTTGGCATCGCAGCCTCGTGGATCAGCCTCGGCTTGGGTCTAAGTTCGAAATTGGAGCACAGTGGCGCGTGAGAGCTGCTCCCAATAGCAAGGGAGGAGACATGTAGAGGGACTGACGAGAATCGATCCTTCTTCAGCATGACCACGCATCAGGAGGCCCTTTTTACGACGGGGAACTGCCTGGAGCACACGCATCACGAGCGGGAAAGGATAAATGCTTATGAAGAACTTCCATCTTGCTTGCTTGCCGGCAGACGGAATTGGACCTGAGGTGATTGCTTCGAGCCGCCAAGTTCTCGAGAAGCTCACGCAGCTTCATGGCGGAATCTCTTTCGATTTTCAACACTTTGATTGGAGTTCAACTCGCTACCAAGAAAAAGGCTCCATGATGCCTGAGGATGGCCTGCAACAACTGGAGCAGGGAGGCTTCGACGGCATTCTGTTAGGGCCTGTGGGAAGCCCTCACGTTCCTGATCACACCACGCTCTGGGGTTTATTGCTACCAATCCGCCAAGGACTGGAGCAGTACATCAATCTGCGGCCCTTGCGGCTCCTCGAAGGGATCGATACTCCCTTTCGAAGTCCGGGACAGCACTCTCTCGCTACCCGGTGCCACATCCAATCGTGCTCGGACACGAAGGTGCTGGAATCGTTGAGAGCGTAGGCGCTGACGTTCTCAAAGTCGCGCCCGGCGATTCCGTGGTGCTCACCTTCTTGACATGCGGACGTTGTAAGCCTTGTCGCTTGGGAAGGATGGCACATTGCGAGAAGACGTTCCCACTCTGCTTCGGTGGAGCACGGTTGGACGGCAGCACTGCTACACTCGACGGCCAGGGAGAGAAAGTTCACGATCACTTTTTCGGGCAATCGTCCTTTGCCACGTACGCACTCGCCAATGAACGCAACGTGGTCAAGGTCAGCAGTGACGTACCGCTCGAACGCCTCGGTCCGCTCGGATGCGGTATTCAGACCGGAGCCAGCGCCGTAATGAATGCACTGAATGTGAGACCGGGTACAAGTTTCGCTTCCTTCGGCGCGGGCGCAGTTGGGTACTCTGCGATCATGGCAGCACGGGCTGTTGGGGCAACAACCATCGTCGCCATAGACATCGTGCCCTCGCGTCTGGAAATGGCAAAGGAACTGGGCGCGACGCATGCTATTAACAGTAAACAGACAAATCCGGTCGAGGCGATCCGAGATATTACTGGTGGCGGAGTCGATTACTCGCTGGAGACCTCTGGGAACCCCAGTGTGTTGCATCAGGCGATAGAAGCACTCGGATCTCTCGGCACGTGCGGAATCGTCGGAGCAGAGCCGCTAGGCACAGAGGTGAGCTTTGACGTGAACACCCTGATGATACAAGGCAAAGGGATACGCGGCATTCTTGAGGGTGAGAGCGTTCCTGACATTTTTATCCCGCAGCTCATCGAACTCAACGCGCAGGGGCGCTTCCCGTTCGAGAAACTGATGAAGTTTTACAGCCTCGATCAAATCAATCAAGCTGCGCAAGACAGTGAAAAAGGGGTCACAATCAAACCCGTCATTCGCCTATCAGCAGCGTGAGCGGGAAAGGATACTCGATGTCACAGGTCACAAAATCCGCTTTCTTCCGCGCTCGGCGTGGCCCGAGTGGGCTCTCGGCGCGATGCCTCAACGATGATCTGCACCGGTCCGTTGATGAAGCCGATGCGGCGGTCATTGCTACTCGAAGAGACATCGTGTCGGTAACGATCCGGATGGCGACCGGAGCCCGAAACCTTAAAATCACACATCACCGAGACGAGTGCCGGAAATGAAGCATGGAGATGATTATGTCTAAATCGAAACCGATCACCCCAACTGCCGCGATATTTTATAGCGGACTCATCGCTGGAATACTCGATGTGGCTGACGGCTTCGTGGCCTATTACTTCGCTGCGGGCTTCCCCCCGATCCAAGTTCTGCAATTCATTGCCAGCGGCTTTTATGGAGCGGCCGCTTTTCAAAAGGAAATTTCCGGCGCCTTGGTTGGTCTCCTCGCCCATTTTTTCCTGGCCTTCGCGGTCGCCGCCATCTACGTGGGAGCAAGCCGGTTTCTGCCCATGCTAAACAGGGAGGCGGTAATGTGGGGCACGATCTACGGCGCTGCGGTATTCGTTGTTATGAACCTTGTCGTACTACCACACAGAGCAGTCGTGAAATCACCCTTGTCT
This sequence comes from Alloacidobacterium dinghuense, assembly GCF_014274465.1. Taxonomy (NCBI): domain Bacteria; kingdom Pseudomonadati; phylum Acidobacteriota; class Terriglobia; order Terriglobales; family Acidobacteriaceae; genus Alloacidobacterium; species Alloacidobacterium dinghuense. The sequence continues at coordinate 2,527,151 of NZ_CP060394.1, forward strand.
TTGCCGCTCTTGCTGAACGGGGTTCTCGGGCACGCTTTATTCGTTGGCTTACCGATCGCCTTGGCAGCCCGACGCATTACAAACCAGTCCAGCTTCAGTGCTCAGGCGGCTCAACTATAAATCTGTAGGAGCAACTCCAGACCAGAACATTCCGGAAAAACACGGCCCGCCATTTAGAGGAAGGGTGCGGTTTACTACGGCACAAAACTCTCTGGTGCTTCCAACCACCAGACGAAGAGGTCGCTCAACTTCAAAGACACGGCGCCTGGATGGGCTCAACGACCAACACAATCGCTCCCCGCGGGGTCTTCTGACTGCCTTTGAGCGAACGGTGCCAATCCTTGCGTGAGCGCTACACGAACCACAGGTGAGGTGCGAACTTACCGAGCCGGCATTTGCGCTGGTTGTCTATCTTCCACTGATCGGGGACCCTATGCATTCCGTTCGCTGACGGCGCACCAATAAGGAAAACAAGCCTCGCTAAGGGGAGTGAGAGTACCGGGAGATCCTTTACGTTTTAGACCGGGGAGATGGTTTACAAGCCCTTGCGGTGAGAGTGGCTCTGGTTGCGGGTTTTCGGCGGCCTTTGCCGGTCTTCAGATAGATGATAGTCGTCGCCGTAGCCGTGGGAATGTGGTAATCCCGCAGGGATTTCCAAGGATGTGGGAAGGGTGGAAAGCCGGCTTTTGGGCTTTCCAAGCTTTCCATACTCCGGCATTTTCATGTCCTGCTTTGGAAACGCGTTTCACAAAGTCACAATCACCGCAAAGGCCCGTTTGGGGAAACAGGGAACCACTTGTCCGAGATGCGGACTACACCGACAAATGGACTCCCCTCGCTGGTAAATGAGTGAGTTGGCGATCAAGTGCTCGTTGACAGTTTTCTCTACTCTGACAGCGCCGCCCTCTGAAGGAGCCACCAGATGTATCCGTGTATGCTCACGCGGCCGTTCTCTGCGACGGCTTTGAAGTAGCACAGATGTCTGAGCTCCGTGGATAAAATCCTACCTTACTACTCCTATCTGTTTTGTAGATATGTGTGCTCAGAACAAAGTGCGGGTCCTCTCCTTCCCTTCGAGAATCCATATGGCAGTGACGTTCTCCCTGGGATGTTTACGGGGAGGTGGCCGCGAAGAGGCGCTTTGAACCGTGTCGAAGAAGATCATCAACCTCAGCGCATCGAGCGCGCCGATCCTTCAGTTGGGAGTCCGGGGACACAACGAATACCAAAGCCGGGTGCAGCTCCGTAAGGCACTTGGGGCAGGTGGTAGTAAAGGCTGCAAAATTCAAACGGAGTTGGAAGAAATGACTCAGACACACACACTCTCTCTCCTACCTTGCATATCTCATGGCGTTTTCTTTGTTGAGTTGCGTCAGTCCTTCCCGAGTCAAGTCCAGGCTATCTCGCCATTCGTAGAACGGCTCATTCACTTCATTGCAAAGGCTCGAAGCTTGGTGGGGAGTGAGATTGGCTACTTCGACCGGCTGGACATTGGAATAGCGCTGCATGAGGCGCTAGCGAATGCCATAGTTCATGGCAACCAAGAGGACCCTGACAGGCGCGTTTACATCGTGTGCCGTTGCACTACAGGTGGAGAGGTTTCGATCACGGTTCAAGACGAGGGACGTGGGTTTGACAGCAAAGTAGTACCGGATCCGACAACTCCAGAGAACCGGCTGGTGAAGCACGGGCGCGGGATCTACCTCATGAAAATGTTAATGGACGAGGTTCGTTTCGAGCGGGGCGGTGCACTTGTTTATATGCGCAAGAAGCCCAGGGCTGGGACAGCCGGAGAGAGGAAAGCAGGATGACACAGACAAGCAAGGAGCCCAATACTACAACTTCCATTTAAAAATTGCGGCTCAATAAGTTTTCGTTTAGGAGGAATATGGGAAACGAGAATGTGGAACTTCTTTCGTGCGTTTTCTGCCTTATCAAAGCAGTAATCTTACTATTCGTATTCTTTGCCGTCGCCCTTCTCTGCAAATGGCTCTTACGCTGTATCCCCTGGAAGAGCGTTAAACGGCGTCCGGTCAAACACGCGATGGTGCATTCTCTCGGCACCTTGCGGCCTCCTCGGAATTTCGATGAACTGCTGCTCGGCATTGCGCTGAAAAACCATCAGCAACTACCTCGATCAAGTTTCGCCGGTAGCTGTCGATCCAGTGTTTGCAGCGGAGAGAAAATGATCAACCCACGGGTAACCGACTGAGCTTGCCTTCGGTGGATGAAGTCGCCACCACGTGTGGCCATGAGGAGGCTGATGAGCAGATTTGAATCATCAAAGTTTCGAAACCCGGAGCTGAATCCTGAGCAACGCCACATAGCGGACCAGACGCTCCATAAACCGCAGAGCGCAATGCGGCACTCGCAGACCGGGATGCCAACGGGGGCGAGAGGTCATGGAGCAATGATTTGTGAGGTACCACCGATAACGCGGCCCTCGGTCACAGAACTCGCAGGGCCACTTCGCACGCCGGCGGCCGGTCGGAGACTTGCTGATCGTGTCTGTCTGGTCGTCGGCGCGACGAGCGGCATCGGTCGGGCGACAGCATTGCGGATGGCCGAGGAAGGCGCGGGAGCCGTCGTGGTCGCCGGACGACGGGACTCACTCGGACGGGCGCTTGAAGACGAGCTTCGACTTCGGGGCGCCGAAAGTCTCTTTGTCACCACCGATGTCACCCGCGAGCCGGATGTCGCCGAACTGGTAGAACAGACGATGGTCCGGTTCGGCCGCCTCGACGCCGTATTCAATAACGCCGGATATCTGGAGAGGCGGGCTCGGCTCGCCGAGCAGCCGGGTGATGTCTACGCGCACGTCTTCGACACCAATGTCCGCGCTCTCTTCATCGCCATGCGCCATGAGATTCCGGCGCTGCTGACCTCTGGTGGCGGAGCGATCGTCAACAACACGAGCGTCAGTGGCGTACGGAATCCCAATCCGGGTCTGGCGCTCTATGGTGCCTCCAAGGCTGCGGCCATCGCTCTGACGCGCGCCGCCGCGATGGAATATGCGCCTCAAGGGGTCCGCATCAACTCAGTCGCACCGGGCCGCGTCGTTACGGAAATGATGGTCGCGTCTGGCATTGCCGACATGCGGAGCGTAGCCGCCGGGCTGCCGCTCCGGCGCATGGGACATCCGGAGGAAGTGGCAGCGGCCGCGATTTGGCTTTTGTCGGACGAGGCTACTTACATCGTCGGCCATGTGCTGTCTGCTGATGGTGGATTTCTTGCGGCGTGATCGTTGGCAAGCGTGTTGGCCGGTCTTGAAATGGCCGGCCACACCCGACGACGATAGCACTACGTCTTCGCTGTGGCCCTAGATAATCGCGATCGCACCCACGAGTTTTTCGTCAATAGATTCCTCAGTCAAACCGAGATCGTGCATTAATGCAACCCGAGAAATAGAACTTCCGAGTCATACCGCATCCCACCGCGGCGGCCCAACGGCTCTGCAAAAGCAAATGTTCGAAATAGGTGATTCAGGAGACAAAGCGGCGTTACGCTCCCGACAAATTGCATTGCTTCGACGGCGAGCGTAGTGCCCGGATACGAATTCCGGATATTCTTTGCGGAAGGCTGATACCTGAATTGACGAGCATTGAACATCCCTTGAGGCGTTACCTTGATGGTTCAAGCCGTATAGGGCGCGATGGCCCCACCTAGTGGCCTCTCCCTGTGCGAGCTTTCAATACATGACACTGTGTGATTACCGTCCCCGGTGTGAGAGACAATCGAAATAGATCTTCTCGGGTGCTGCCGCCGGCCACCATCAATAGCCTTACGAAATTTCACAAAGCCCAGTAACCGCAATCGTTTCTCCCCGCGTATTCCTCTACAGATGCGCCGAATATGACGTAGGCTACATCTTTCATGGTCGATAAGAAGGTGGTCGACTCACGTCCGGCTCCGGCAAGGGGCGGGCGAGCCTTCATTTCCTGCTGAGAATGCCTCGCGCCGATGGCCGGGGACCACCCGTCGCCAAAAGCATTACTAGTCTCGGTTAACGCACGTGTTTTCGTCCTATCTTTTCTTGCGATAGGTATCCCCGGAACAAAGCATGAGCCCTCCCTTCCCTCTCGGAATCGAACATTTGTAACGACGTCTTTCTCTGGCAGGTCGGTAATAAGGTGACAGCGATGCATATTCTTCTCCTCAACCTAGGTATGAAATCTGCCCAGGATGTAAAGCAGGCCTTATCAGGTCAAGGCTATGAAATCACTACAGGCCGCACTCGGACGGTTGACGAAATTCGCGTTCTTTTCCCGGAGGTCTTAATTACAGAGGCAACACCATCCGACCTCAGCTGCTGCGGCTTGATCAGCCAGATCAAGGCGGATCCTGATCTGCGAACGCTCAAGATTGTGATAATCATTCATGGTGGCGCCCTGGAACGTACCCGCGCGTTGGACTTGGGCGCCGACGACGTCATCTCCTTTCCGTTTGAACCATTGGAGTTCGCAGCGAGGATCAGGACGCAGTTTCGTGAGAGACAACCAGAACTTGAGCTCGAAGCAAAGCTGAACGATGCATTGCAAAGAGAGCACTTGGCGGAGAGTGCTGTGGAAGCTCTGAGTGACGGCATGAATGCCAAACGGGGCTTTCGGTTGCTTCCGGCGATCTATGTTCTCAGCGCGATAGTGGTTTTGCCAGCACTCGCAACGATCATTTCGAACCGGCACAGCCGGAAGGATACGCTCCAACTCAAAGCCGAGGTTGCGCAGTTGAACGGCGGAATCTTGCAACAGGGAGAACTCCTGCGCCGCACAGAACAAGCGCGTGCGTCCCTGAACGCAAGCGACGCTTCGGTAATTCGCGAATCGTTGAAGGCGCAAACCGAAGAGCTCCGCAGAGAGATAGCGGCGAACAGCGATACAGATGGCGAATCTCTTAAGAGACAGCTTCAGGAGACTCAGAATCGCGTGGGCCGGCTTGAGGATGAGGACCGGGTAGCGGAAACGATCGTTCACAGATATGGACCGAGCATCTGCCTGTTGCACGTGGTAGTAGGCTTTCGAGACAAAGACTCCGGACAGTTAATTCGTATCTCCGCTGATGCCACAGATAAGGCGGGGGTGGACGACTTGGGGATGGTATCTCTCGGAACTGGGGGAACTGGACCGCCTCTGCAGCTTGACGTCTTTGGCACAGGATTTCTCGTAGCACGCGACGGACGTCTCGTCACCAATCATCACGTTGCGGAGCCCTGGTGGAGTAATGAGAACTTGAAGCAGCTTCTGGATGGGGGTGCTGTTGCGTACGCCGTGTCTTACACAGCGTACTTCCCCGGGACGCTTCAGGGCATCGCGGCTAAGCTCGACCGAATTTCGCCGCATGCCGATTTGGCAACTCTCAAGTTACAGGCTCCTGCGCCGCCTCATACCGCACTTGTGGAATTCGATGATCGCAGTGAAGCCAGTGTGGCGGGCGATCCGGTCGTGTTGATTGGATACCCCACAGGAATTGAAGGCATCCTCGCTCGTGGAGGAGACGACGTCGCACAAAAAGTGGTGGGGAACACCCAGGAGATGACCCAGATTGTTTCGCAGTTGGCAGCTCAAGACCTCATTCGCCCTACGACTACGCAGGGACACATCGGAGATGTTCTCAAGGGCGAGATTATTTACGATGCAGCGACCACGTCCGGCGGTTCTGGGGGCCCGCTCTTCAATCGCGATGGCAAGGTGATTGGTGTGAATCGGGCCATGCTGAGTGACTTCGGCGGCTCGAACATGGCGGTTCCCATCCGTTACGCCGATGAGTTGGTGAAGTGAGCAGCCATGTCCGCCCGCGCTTTAACACACAGAGGAGATTCAAAAACATGAACATTTTTCGGTGCACCGCTGAATTCTCAATCCGTCGTTCGAATAAGCAGAACCTGGTTTCCCTGTTGTTGTGGGCTCTGTGCTTCGCCATTTCGCCTCAAAGCCTTCTTGCCATTCAGGATCAGGACGTACCTCCACCCCCGCAAGATGCGCAACAGAGTCCCGAGCAGCTACAGCAGTTGGTTGCGCCCATTGCGCTCTATCCGGATTCGCTCGTGTCGCAGATCCTGGCCGCGTCCACTTACCCCGAACAAGTCGTCGAAGCCGACAGATGGGTGCAAGCGCATCCTGCATTGCAAGGCGAAGCTTTGGGACAAGTTGTGGACCAGCAACCTTGGGATCCGAGTATCAAGGCCCTCACTGCATTTCCATCGGTCCTTGGCAACATGGATAAGAACCTTTCATGGACCTCGTCTCTAGGCGATGCCTATTACAACCAGCAATCGGATGTGATGGCTGCGGTGCAGGCAATGCGTCAGAAGGCGCAAGCCGCCGGCAATCTCCAATCCGAACCGCAGGAGACGGTTACGACGCAAGATTCGAACATCAGCATTGAGCCTGCCGACCCGGATGAGGTCTACGTCCCCGCCTACGATCCGTGGGTGGTCTACGGAGATCCCGTCGCGCCATGGCTGGGCTGGTACCCGTATCCCGGAATCTGGTTTGGCGGTTCGAACCTTTACTTTGGCGCCCACTACGGAATCGGTTGGTACCGAGGTTATGGATGGGGCTGGAATCATTGGGGCGCCGATTGGCGTGGCCGGTCCGTGCTCTATGACCACAACAGGTTCCACTCAAGCAGCACGACGTTCTATAACCGGAACACCTTCGACCGGGGCGGCGTTGAGCGCTTCGACCGCCGGGAGAATGACAACCATCCTGTTGAACCTCCCCGGCCTTTCTATGGAGACACCAGAGCTGCTCGAGGATATGCAGAACCCCGCGGTGAAAGCAGTATCCGCTCGAACGCCTTCAGCGGTTACAACCACGGCGGTGAGGAAAGGGGCTTTTCGTCACGCGGAAGCGAAAGCTTCGGCGGAGGTGGAGGGTTCGGTGGAGGCGGAGGGTTTCACGGCGGTGGCGGGCGGCGATAACTGAGCTTCGTTATGCCCGTGACTTGAAAAGTTTTGAATGGAGAATCGACCTATGTGGCGAAAACAATTGAACATCTATATATCTCATTGCACCCGGCTTTCGCAGTTCGCCGCGCTGGCAATTCTTCTGGCGGGGTGCTTTCCCAGCCGTTCCATGGCGCAGCAGCTAGGCCAGAAGACATTTTCATCGCCGGAAGAAGCCAGCAATACACTGTTCACGGCACTGCAGAGTAACAACGAACAGGAATTGCTCGATATCTTCGGACCTGACAATAAACAAATCGTCAGGTCCGGCGATGAAACCGAAGACTCCCAGAGCCGGGCTAGTTTCGTCGAGAAATATAAGGAAATGCACCGCCTGGCAAAAGAGCCGGATGGAACCACTACCTTAATTATTGGCGCCAGAAACTGGCCCACACCCATACCACTCGTCAACAAAAATAACTCGTGGTATTTCGACACCGAGGCAGGCGCGAAGGAAATCTTGTTCCGGCGCATTGGTCGCAATGAAATATCCGCGATTCGCGTTTGCCAGGAACTCACGGCGGCCGAAAAAGAATATCGATCCAGCCAACACGACGAGTACGCAAGCAAGATCTTCAGCGATGAAGGCCAGCATAACGGCCTTTATTGGAAGGTTGCCGATGGCGAACCCCAGAGTCCCATCGGCCCGTTGGTAGCGTCGGCCGTCGCCGAGGGCTACGCTAAGGGTCAGGGCGGGCCTCCCACCCCTTACCGTGGTTACTATTTCCATATCCTGACGAAGAAGGGGAAAAATGCCCCGGGCGGCGCGAAGTCTTACATCGTCCATGGCAAGATGACGGAGGGTTTCGCTTTCCTGGCCTATCCGGCGGAATACAGGTCCTCCGGCGTCATGACCTTCATCGTGAACGAGGATGGAGCGGTACTACAGAAAGATCTCGGCAAGAAGACCGATGTTCTCGCCAAAACCATGAAGAAATACAATCCCGATTCCAGTTGGCGAAAGGCCGACGGGCAGCAGGAGGAGACTGCCGGCGAGCCCCAAAGCAAATGGCAAGTGGGCACCATCACTGCGGTGCAATGCCGTCAAGCTGCTGATGCCGATCCTTCTATCAGCAGTTGTGAGGTTTCCTTGAAAGTCGGCGACACCGTTTATGTCGCGTTCTACAAATCGCCGTTTGGCAGAGATACCGTGCTGTTTGCAACAGGTCGTGACCTCGAGGTTTTGATCGGGGAGAACACCATAATGTACAACGATCTCCTGGGTGATTCATTTCAAGTGCCGATTCTGAGCCACACGATCGTTACCGCGCAGGCCGGTCAATGAACCGCTTGCGTCACCTCGAAAACTCTGAGTGAACCCTAAAATGCCGGGCGCGAGCCTCGTCCTCGGCGCTCCACATAGCAACAGCGTCGGTGGCATCAGCCAGAGTCGTGGATATGGCGCAGAGTCGATTAACTCGAGGAGCAGGAAAGTGGTATGAGCAACGAACTGATCGTAAACGGCAACTTTTTCCAGGAAGGTTTACGAGCACTCGGGACCGATATGTCGCGGATTTTGCATCGGCCTCTGTTTACGCTTGGCACAATTGCAGTCTCTCCGGCTTTCATTTTCGAGTCGCTCATATTTTTTGCTGCACTCACTCTGGTTTCCGGGTCGGCAGAGAGGGTACTCCGCACACGCGTTCTCGTGCGTACGGCGCTCGATGTGGAACACCGTTACAGGCTGGCCCGCTTATTTTCCTTAACAGTTTTCATAATCGTGCTGATCGTAGGGGTGGATACGGCAGGAGTCGACTTGCGCAGTCTGGCATTACTTAGCAGCGCTCTCGGGTTGGGAGTTGGCCTCGGGTTGCAGTCTATTGTCGCGAACTTTCGTAGCAGAACTGATTCTGCTCATGGAGCGGCCCGTCAAGTTGGGAGATCGAATTGACGTCGGAGGCACTAACGGAGAGGTCATGCGCATTCGGAGGCCGCAGCACATGGGTTTGCACGAATGACAATGAGATCATCATCGTCCCGAACACCAATTTCATAACGAATAGCGTAACTAACTGGACGGCTAATGACGCGAAGGTCCGTTTTGCGATCAAGGTGGGCGTTTCCTATTCGAGCGATCCTCAAGAGGTCAAGGCCCTTTTGCCCGACCTTGCAGCCCAACACCCCGATGTCCTGCGCGACCCACCGCCCGAGGTGATCTTCAGCGACTTGGGCGACAGCTCGCTCATTTTCCTTCTGCGGATATGGACGGCCAAAGAATTGGGAAATCCACAAGCACTGAAAAGTGATCTCTACTTCTCGATCTTTGACGCGTTTCGCGAGCACGGCATTGAAATGCCCTTCTCTCAGCTCGACCTGCACTTGAGGACCGTGGATGCATCTATCATCAATACGCTTCCAAACAAGTCCATTCTCAGAAACGGACAGCATAATTCCTCGATCAAGCCAGTGACAGCAAAGCGCTAGCCGAGTACGTCATGAAGAGAAGGTCCTCTTCCGAACTTGTCTGCCCGTCAAATTAGCGTCTCTTCGCGAGGGCTGCAGCCGTGTCCGTGTTCGTGGTCTTGCGAGATTCTCATGCAGGCCGTTGTTCCAGGCAGCACAGCCGTGGCTCGACTTAGGATGAGGTTCTGTCTTGTAAGGTGCGACAGGACTTGCGCTGATGCTCCGTAAGTTCGGACTTTGGGAGCACGGTGTGGTACTTCCCTTCAGCGAAACCACCAAGGTTGATCGCTCACTGAGTTGACCACTTAGGAATCGGCGCGTCTACCAGACGCTTAGGATGGGGCGATGGACCGCATCATCAATCTTCAAAATGCGACTTTGGCGACCTAGGCCTATCGTCCCTGGACGCGTACGTCCAACGACAACCAGGTCTGCGGCTACCCGGTTGGCTGCATCGGTGATGGCCGAAACGACGTCGCCCGTTTGCCGTAGAAACTCCGCGCCGTTTCCAAGCTGTTCATGCGCGCGTGTTAACCATGGTCCTATTCCGGAAGAGAGGCTAGCATTTGCAGGACGCCTAGTAGTGTCTTCTTCGCGTCCGTCTATGACAGTGAGAAACGTCACCTTGGCTTGGAAGGCTTTTGCGAGTGTCAGCACTTTTTGGAGAATCCTGTAATTCTGGGCTTCCAGCGTCAAGTCTCGCTCAAAATGCACGGCGCATAAAATGCTATTGATGGACAACTTGTCTGCTGCTTCCACATGTTCTGTGATCCACACCGAGGCGGCAGATCGATGGAGGATCCTCGCTGTCAACGAATCGCGTAGGAGGCGAGACACGATGCTCTGATGAGCTCTGGGTAACATGATCAGATCGACGTTTTCGTGCTTGGCAAAATGCTCAATCTGGTCAGCCGCATCGCCACTTAGTATTGTATGGCGCGCGACGTTCTCGCCGAAGTAGTGATCGGAAAAATGCTTCAGATCCGCAGTACGCTTAGCAATCAAATTGGCAAGGTCATGGTACATAGACCCATCGTTTCGTTCAGGCGAATATCCAAGCGCTTTGGGATCGACGACATGCAGTGTACTCAAGGCGGCATTAGAGCCGTCCGTCCATGCCTTAACATGGCGCGCGGCTAACACACATCGACTAGAGAAATCGACGGGAAAAAGAATTCTCGGCGTCTTCGTGAGCAGGGAGCATTGGTTAGAGTTCTTCACACGTCTCCATCCTTGTCAATGAGCCCTCCGCATCTATCTGGCTGATTCGCTACTGCATCGGACCATCCTTTGCGTAATATTTCTCTCAAATCGGTGAGGAACTCATTCGTGTCATTCTTGTTGAGGGTTGCGGTCGGGAATGCATCATGTTGACCGGACGTCTTCGCAATGGAGACTACAGCTGTGAGCGAGTCGGACGCTGCCACTAAGCAGGTCAGGGGTTCTCGATCCTTTGTGGGCATTGAATGGCACAGAATGATAAGGTCGGAATCGCCGGCCTGAAAGCAATCAACCACCTCTTTTGCTGATGATGCTGACGCGACCAGGTATCTGGCAGATTGCGGGATCTGACTTCGAGTTCCTAATAGCGATAGATCAAGGCCAACAACCAGGACCACAGCTGACGGCATACACACCTCGACTGTCGGAAAAACGATTTTCTACGAATAAAGGGCATGAGCATTCCGAATCGCCTCTCCCTGCGACAAGAATGTCTTGTGAATTTGCATCCGAACTTCAGCCGCTCACCCATCTTCACAACCATGTTGAACGTGCCCTCGGCTGGGACACTCGTCTGTAAAGCCCTTCGTGTTCACTCAGCCAACGAAGGAGTGATCTCCTTGCCCTCGCCAAGCGAGTCTTTGTCGCGGCAAGCGAAGCCCGTGTCCGTGCGGCGACTTCTATCAGGGAGTTCTCCTGCGAATAACGAATTTCGATGGTCTCTCGGAGTAATGGCGGCAAACATCGTACAGCCTCTCGAAGCTTGAGGTCTCTCTCGCGCGCCAGAAAGTGGCGCTCCGGATCGAGTGCCGGATCAGGCCGCTGTAGATGGGGCAAAACATCATCGTCGAAAGAACTCTCAGGATGAGACCGCTTTTTCCGAACCATCATCAGCGCAGTGTTAATTGCAATGCGCGTAAGCCAAGTAGAAAACTTAGACCTTCCGTCAAACGCATTGAGGTGAGTGAAAGCCTTCAGCAAGGATTCTTGCAATGCATCCTCTGCGTCTTCTTTGCTTTGGATGATCCGTCGAATCACATGCAAAGTCCTCTTCGAGTGGCGCCTGCACAGTTCGGCAAAGGCCAGATGCATTCCAGCTTTTGCGGAGCTGACAAGGGATTCGTCAGACGCAACTGCTAGCACGTTGCCCTGTAGAGACTCTGCTCCTGCGTCAAACTGATTCATCGGTTCCTCCATGCATCGATCTACACATAGGTTGCGAGAGTTGACCAACTCTGACCCAAACCCCGAGCCTTTGGGATTTTTTAGGTGCGGGCAGGGCTTGAGAGTTACACCAGATCATCGCTACGTTTTTTGACTGGAAATGGGACTGGTCTGCGTCAGAGCAGCGGAACGTCTTAGTCATGATGATTGACCTTCCTTCGTTTCGAGTTATGAGCGGGTGTGTCTCGTAATTCCCAAGCGTTTCTTCCTGGGCGAAGCGCGAGTCGATGTGTCTAGCCTCACAACGTTGGGATCTTGGTTGTGTCCCAACCACCGCCCAGTGCCTTGACCAGGAGCACACTCGCGTCCAGGCGGCGCTCAAGAATATCCAGGTCATTGCGCTGATTGTTGAGCGCTGCTGTTTGCCAGGTAACGACCTGTAGATAGGTATCCACTCCACCTTCATAACGTGTCTGAAAGAGGTCAAGGGACTGCTCCGCCGATGCCGTGGCCTCATGCTGTTGTTGCGCTTCATTTTCGAGTATGCGCAAAGCCGCCAGACTGTCTTCTACTTGCTGAAATGCCGTCAGAGCTGTTTGCCGATAATTTGCTACCGTAGCGTCATACTGAGCGACGGTAATGTTCTTTGTGGCGCGGCGGCGGCCAGCGTCGAAAACGGTTTGAGACAGCGCTGGTCCAACAGCCCAAAAGCGGCTTGGCCAGTTGAACCAGTTAAGTGCTGACGTCCCCTGAAAACCGGCAACACCGCTCAACGAGAGTGTGGGATAAAAGGCCGCCTGGGCGATACCGATCTGTTCATTCGCGGAAGCCACTCTGCGTTCATCTGCCGCGATATCGGGGCGACGCTCCAGCAAGGCGGACGGCATCACTCCGGGGATATCGGGCATGACCTGGGAAGCCTGGTCAAGAGGAAGAGGCGGCAGTGTTAGCTCCGCGGGAGGTTTACCGATCAGGACAGCGATGGCGTGCTCGTATTGCGTGCGCCGTACTTCGATGTCGGTACGCTGGACGCGGGCTTGGTCGAGCTGCGTTTTGGCCTGGGCCACGTCTGACTGAGGCGCGGCACCGCCTTCGAAGCGGTCTTGGGTAAGTTCCACCGCGCTCTGGTAAGCAGTCACGGTGTCATCGAGCAGCTTTTCTTGCGCGTCCGCCAAGCGCAATCCAAAGTAGTCCAATGCCAGCTCAGCATGAAGGCTGAGCCGGGCGCTTTCAAGATCCGCGTCGCTGGCTTGAGCCTGCTCCCGGGCGGATGTCACACCGCGCCGCACTCGTCCCCACAGATCGATTTCATAGTTCAAATCGACTGGCAGGACGAAGTTGCCCTCACCATTGTTGGCAACGGTGTTATTGAAGTACGGCTGATTTTCGGATTCGCGAACAGCGGAGATTGACGGCTCAACGCCGATGGTAGGTGCTTCATTTGAGCGCGCGTAGCCAATCTGCGCACGCGCCGAGCGAAAGTTGGCTTCTGCCGCCTTAAGCGTTTGGTTCGCACTATCGACCTTAGCCTCAAGCTCATTCAATTGTGGATCCTGAAATAGGGTCCACCAGTCACCCTTGAGCTTCGTGTCGCTTGGCTGGCCTGGCTTCCATCCATCCTGTTCGGCAAAGGACGCCGGCGGCGTCTCCTTGAACGACGGCGCCGTAATGGCAGCAGGCGTCTTGTACTTCGGTCCGACCATGCAGCCGGCCAGGGGCAGAACCGTCACCGCCACCGTTAATGTAAGTGCTTTTCTCATTGCGCATCCCCCTTCTCGACATTCACGCGCTCTCCCTGCGCCAGTGAGTCCGGTGGATTGAGGATGACCTGATCTGCAGGGGCGAGCCCGGAAATGATTTCAACCTTGGCCCCATAGTCCTGCCCGATCTGCACCGGAGCCAGTTGTACACGACCGTCGCGCACCACACCGACACGCAATCCTTCCTTGCGAAACAGCAAAGTGTTTGACGGCAGCGTCATGGAGGAATTCGAAGGCGGAATGGGCAGATGAATGAACGCATACTGGCCCGGAAACAGCTTATGTTCCGCATTGATGACATCGACCTCAACGTTCAGGGTCCGACTGGAGATGTCGATCGCATCTGAATTGCGAACGATAGTCCCCGTGAACTTCGCATCTGGAATCGCGTCTGAGGTGACAGCCACGTGGTCGCCGTTGTGCACCTCGTTGGCATATACCTCAGGGACGGGAACGAAGAGACGCAGCTTGCCCGTCGAGGCCATATGAAACAGCTCCAGCTTCGGGGAGTTGATGTCTCCCGCCTGAATCAGCGCTCCGATATCGACGCTGCGGGCGGTGATCACACCATCGAATGGCGCATATACCTTTTCAAATCCTTGTAGTTGCTGTAATCGGCGCACATTGGCCTGAGCTGCCGACAGGACAGACTGGCGAGCGTTGAGGTCACTCGTCGCCTGATCAGTTTCCTGTTTTGAGACCGCGTTCTTGGCCAGCAGTTTCGTCCAGCGGTCGGCAGTAATTTGGGCGAGTTGCTGGTTTGCCTCTGCCGCCGCCAGGTCTGATTGCGCCTGCTGTACCTGTTGGTCGAGCTCTGGCGTTTCGATCTCGGCTAGCAATTGTCCGGCATAGACATGGGTACCGATGTCGGCATACCACTTACGCAAATATCCACTAGTACGGGCATAGATGGGCGTGTCGATGAAGGCCTGCGTGTTCGCTGGCAACGTGATCTCCTGCGCCGCCGCTCCCTGGACCGGCGAGGTGACGGCAACTGAGAGGACAGCATCCCGCCGGGTAGTCGTCGTCAACGTCTCTTCGGTATAAACGCGAGTGCGAATGCCCTTAGCAATGAAGACGCCGAGCAGAAGAGCCGCAAGAATGCCGGCGATAGCCGGGCCCCTCCCGAGTTTCCGATCGCGGCCGACAACGATAGGTGGTGTGGCTTGAGCTGTATGGCCATGATGGTCATTTTGTTCGGGCGCCCTGCCCTCCACTAGTTGATTCATTGAATCTTTAATTCCGTCTTGTTGTTGCATCGACTTCGGCTCCCTTTTTCTAGCTTCCAATTCAGGCTCTTGACAGCTTGTACGTAGGTCTTTGCAGCCTACGCGTGTAATGGTTGTTGATCGTGTTCGCGCTGCTTGGGGTCGACTGGCGTCGTTCCTGAGCCATGAAGCAAGCTGAATACCGAAGGCACGAAGACAAGCGTCGCCACAGTTGCACAGAGCAGTCCGCCAATCACGGCGCGGCCGAGGGGAGCATTTTGCTCGCCTCCGTCACCAAGCCCCAACGCCATCGGGATCATGCCAATAATCATGGCGAGCGCAGTCATGCAGACTGGGCGAAAGCGTGTTGCGCCTGCTTCAATGGCCGCGAGTATCGCATCCCCGTGCTCGGCTAAACGGAGCTTAGCGAACGAGACGACAAGAATGCTGTTCGCGGTGGCCACGCCCATGCACATGATGGCGCCCATCAGCGCTGGCACACTAAGTGTCGTGTGGGTGAGAAAGAGAAAGATGACGATGCCCGCCAGTGCTGCCGGTAGTGCGGTGATGATGATGAACGGATCCAGCCAGGACTGGAAGTTCACCACGATGAGCAAGTAAACAAGCACGACTGCGAACACCAGGCCGCCGAGCAGCGAAACATAGGAACTGCGCATTGTTTGAACCTGGCCGCGGACGGACACAAACATGCCGCGTGGCAGCGTCTTCTCGTGCCGGTGAACGATGGCTTCCACATCCTTCGCAACAGCGCCCAGATCACGGTACTGAACTGCGCCATAAATATCGATTACGCGGCGAATGTTGTAGTGATCCACGACGGCCATTTCGTGGCCGCGCTCAATTGACGAAAGATCTCCGAGAACCTCCGGGGTTGCGCGCGGCGCTGCCAGCGACGAGTTGATAGGAATGTTCTGGACATCCTGAAGGGTATCCATGTGGTATTGCGGCGTCTGCGCCGCGAGATTGTAATCCACGCCGTTTTTATAGTTGAGAAAGAACATGGGCGTGATCTGAAAGCTGCCGCTTAGAGTGTTCAACATGCTCTGCGCCACATCGCGAGTCGTAAATCCGCCTTGCACCGCCTTGGTCCGATCTATATTCACATTGAATGTCGGATAATCCATCGGCTGCTGAATGCGAACATCGACCAAACCGGGAACTTGCCGCAGTTCCTCCAGCATTGCAGTCGCTTCCCGCGTGCTCGCCTGGACGTCGTCGCTTTGGAACTGAATGTCGATAGGAGCCGGCAGGCCGAAGTTAAGAACCTGGGTCGTAATATCGGCTGGCAGAAAGTAAAAGTGTGTTCCAGGAAACTCGCGTGGAAGCTGTCTGCGCAGATCCCGCACGTAGTTTGCCGTGGGGCGATGATTCTCATTCAAGCTAACCATGATGTCGCCATCCTCCGCACCGACAATGCCGGAGGTGCTATGCATCGTATTCATCGGGCTGTAGGGCAGGCCGAGATTGTCGAGGATATTGTTGAGCTCCTTACCCGGGATTTCGCGACGGATCGACGCTTCAATCTGGTCGCTCAACCGCGCAGTCTCTTCGATACGGGTTCCTGTTTTTGCGCGTAGATGCAGAATGAACTCGCCCGAATCTGTATTGGGGAAGAAGTCCTGGCCGAGGAACGGCGCCAGCAGGAAAGCACAGAGGCAGGCGCAGAGGAAGACGGCAACAAAGACCTTGCGCGAAAGGACGAGCTTCGTCAGCAGGGCCTCATACGCGGAGCGAACACGCTCAAACAATTTCTCGAAACCGCGTTGGAAATGGACCAAGGGATTTCTGCTGGTTTCATGCTGCTTGGCCTTGAGCAGATACACGGCCAGCGTCGGCACGAGTGTGCGCGACAGAATATAGGAGGCGATCATCGCGAATATTACGGCCTCACCCAGTGGCGCGAAAAGAAAGCGGGACACGCCTTGAAGGAAGAACATGGGCAAGAAGACGATGCAGATACAGAGAGTGGAGACAAGTGCCGGTACAGCAATCTGCGCTGCGCCTTCGAGGATAGCCTCACGCAACTCGTAGCCCTCCTCAACAAATCTTTCGATGTTCTCGATCGTCACGGTGGCATCATCGACCAGGATGCCGACGGCCAGGGCCAGCCCGCCCAGGGTCATTGTGTTGATCGTCTCTCCAACCATGCCGAGGATGATCACGGAGCTAAGAATGGAGAGCGGAATGGAGATCGCGATGATGAGCGTGGACCGCCAACTACCCAGAAACAAGAGGATCATGAGGGCAGTAAGGGCGGCAGCTATAACGCATTCTCGAATTACGCCAGAGACAGCCGCGCGGACAAATACGCTCTGGTCGCTTAATGGCGTGATCTTGAGGCTGGGCGGAACGATTTGCAGAACGCGTGGAAGCAAATCGCGTATGCCTTTCACGACACTCAATGTCGATGCATTGCCGGCTTTGAGCACGGTGATCAGCACACCACGGTGACCATCTTGCCGTACCACATTGGTCTGGAATGCATAGCCACTGCTGACGGTAGCCACGTCGCGGATATAGACGACCGCGCCGTTGACCTCCTTGATCGGCAACATGCCAAGTTCATCAATGGTTCGGGGTGCGGCATTGGTGCGGACGTCATATTCCTCGGCGCCCACCTTTACCGTTCCGGATGGAAGGACCACGTTCTGAGCGTTCAAGGCGTTCAACAGGTCGCCCGGCGAAACTCCTTTTGACTGCATCTTGTTCTGGTCCATGTTGACCGTGATCTGCGGGCTCTTGCCCCCATAAGGAAGCGGCAACACGGACCCTGGCACGGTCACCAGCTGGGGCCGAACCGCGTTTTGACTTAGGTCGGCCAATTGCTGCTCATCCAGGCCTTTACCGGAAACGCCCAATTGAAGAATGGGTACGCTAGAGGCGCTGAAGTTGATGATTTCTGGCGGGAGCGTCCCGGGGGGAAGTTGGCGCAGTTCGTATTGTGAAGCCGCGGTGATCTGCGCGTTGGCGGTATCAAGGCTCGCGCCCGGCTGCAGGTAGAGCTTGACTACCGATACGCCGTTGTAGGTTGTCGATTCAATGTGCTCTATGTTGTCGACCAGCGAGGTGAGCACCTTCTCGTACGGAGTCGTGAGCCGCCCCTCCATCTCCTCGGGGTTCAAGCCGGTGTACTGCCAGGCAACTGCCACAACCGGAATGTTGATGTTGGGGAAGATATCGGTTGGCGTCCGCCCGATCATGACGGGGCTCATGATGAGGATGAGTAGCGCAAGGACGATGAAGGTGTACGGTCGGTTCAGAGCTAGTCTAACAATCCACACGGTTCGAGTGCCTTTCCGCTGCCGGCTCTAGCGATCTGCCGGAGAAACGTCTTCGCAATCTTCGATTCGAAAGGGGAAAGGGAGGACTCGCGCTTTGTTCTGAGCAGATCTATCTCAAAAACAGATAGGAAAAATGAGATAGACTTTTACGCATGGAACTCAGGCATCTACGCTACTTCAAGGCGGTTGCGGAGAACGGAGGTTTTGCACGGGCGGCGCGTCTTCTCCACGTGGCTCAGTCCGCCATCAGCGGGCAGATTCGCGATCTCGAGGAGGAGCTTGGAGTTCCGCTTTTTGATCGAGCGAAACGGCAGATCCGTCTTACCTACCACGGCGAGCTCTTCCTGAAGGATGCCAAGACTTTGCTAGCCTCCGCCGACAGTGCTGTCGCCAATATGCAACGATCTCTTCGCGGTGAAGTCGGGACTCTGACCATCGGTTTTTTCGCTGGAGGTACCGGGCCATTTTTTCCGGCAATCATCAAAGAATTCAAGCGCCGCTTTCAGGACGTGCAAGTTTCACTGGTGGAGATGACGACCCCGATGCATCACAAGGCCTTGCAAGCCGGAACTATTGATGTAGCGTTCACTCGGCCCGCACCACCATCGGACGCGGCAACTTTACATCTCGAACATCATCTACACTCGGACCGCCTCAGTGCGGCGATGCTCAAAAGTCATCCTCTGGCAAAGAAGCGCAGCATTTTTGTACGCGAACTGGCTGACGAACGATTCATTGTGGTTGACCGCAATAGTGCGCCGTTCTCTTTTGACAAGGTGATCTCTCTTTGCACGGAAGCCGGCTTTTCTCCCCGGATCGGGACTACGGCTTCGAATGCGGTCGGTGCTGTCGCGCTTGTCGAAGCGGGGGAGGGCGTAGCCATCTTGTCACACGCTTGGCGCGGGAATGGAGTGGTGTTCGTTCCCCTCGCCGACCGCATGGCATTCATGGACCTCGTGATTGCCTGGGCGCCACAGCACGAGAATCCTGTTCTCCGTTCATTTCTGGACGTGGCCCTCAAGAAACGGAGAAAACCATAACCAGACCTGTCTACAGGTGAAAGCGCCGGTCCATGAATCTGGGGGCCCGGCAGGATTATGACTAGGAACGCCGGACTTCGGATGTCGTGGAGGGCTTTTCAGCAGAGATTTGGTGTTGCAGGGCGCTGAGTCTTCATGGGAGAAATCGCGAACGTGCGAAATGGATGTGAAGTCGAACCACGAAAGCACTGAATAACCGATCAGGTTGGCCTCCGGATAGCACTATATGTCATCTGGCTGCCGCACTCGGTCAAGTTCGATAGCCGCCTCGCGCACGAACTCATCGATTCGCGGTCGGAACTGATAATGTCCTAGGCCACTGGTGCCGTTCTCACGTCCTGGCCGAGGATATTCGTATTTTCTTTCGCAGCCTGCGCAAGTAGAGAGTCTCCCTCGTTTTCGGAAGAGTGCTCATACTTAAGCCGTGTCAGTTCATTGCATCTTCCTGACCCGAACCACTTGCCTGTGTCACCGGCTATCGGGACAACTGGCATTTGGCGAAGTTTGACGTTTTGATTCCTGACAGCACACCACAACGCGAAAAGTGTCAACTCCCTGCGGAGGATCCAGCACGAACGACTGCTCGCCGTCACGGTTGCACGGGACGGAAAGGACAAGGTCGGGTTTAGTTGTCTGTTTCGGACTCATCGGAGCAGATTGACTCTGGCAAGGTCGTGAGCGCTCGGAAGCCGGAACACCCGCCTGACAATCCGCAATCACTCCAGATTCAATTGAAAAGGGACGCCCGAATTCGGGTGAGGCACCGCGGGTTGTTGAAAGAGACACTTCACGGTGAGCAACGTTTAAGTCCGGACGGCTTCCTGCGATGCATCTCTTGCATGAGCGGGGATAGGTTGATCGTGCCTGGATTGTTGCAAAACTTGTTGAAGTCTTCATTTCAATTACCCCCTGCAAAGGACCGAAATTATTCTGAACCGGTCGCCAACCGGCGATGCGGCGAACTGCCTTCCATTGCCGCCACAAAGATCGAAGGAAAACAAAAACAGCAATCTACGTGAATAGCACCGGAAGAGCGGATTGCAATGCAGTGGAATGGTGCCATCAGGCCATGTAGTCATGGTGTCTCGCTTTCTGTTGGGTATCTATCTTGTTGTTCTCTGTCACGACATGCGCCTCAGAAACGCGGTCGGCGAAACGCAGCCTCGGCTCAGTCGAATGGCATGGCGCCCTCTGATGTTGCGCTTCCGCTATCCGTTTGTCGGCAGCGAAGCAATCCATTGATCGACGGTAAGAACCGTCGCCGAACGAGGAAACAGGTTTGTCATCAGTTCCTCATGCAGGCTTGCCTTGGGATCAGCACATGCATCGGAGAGAATTGTCATGCTGTAGTCTTCATCCGCCGCCAGCGTAAATGTCGACAGGATGACGCCGCTGGTTGCCACACCCGCCATCACCAGATGCTTGATGCCTTCGGAGCGCAGGACCTCATTCAGGTCATTGCCGCTGAACGCACAGAACCTGTCCTTGTCCACAACAATCTCATCGTGTCCTGGCTGCAGGGTCGAGATCAGTTTGCTTGCATCGGGTGGGATCAGGTTCCTCGTCTTGATGAGTGCAAATGCTTTGTTGCTGTCCGCAATGTCTCGGTATCCCTCACGGAACTTCACCTTGCTGAACACCACCGGCAGCCCAGCTGCGCGTCCGGCCTTGAGCGCGGCAGCGGCGCGTTGCGCAGCACTCTTCGCATAGGGCTGGTCACCAATGCCAACCTGAAAGTCCAGAATAAGAAGGGCGGTATCTGAAGCCTGCGACCTGGCTTGCGTCTCCTTCTTCCACGTTGATGCATAAGCTAAGGGCGACGCCACCGTTGCAAGTGTGGCAATAAGTCCGGAACGCACAAATGCTCTGCGAGATAGCGTTGGGCCAGTATGAACTGCGGGTGACGGCGAACTGATGTTGTCCCTGGCGGCCGTAGTCATCGCGCCCCCAGTCCCGGACGTTCCATCCCCGTCTTCTCGACCGTGGGAGTTGCCTTTTCCGAAGCGAGAAAGTCAATGAGGCGTTTGGCTGCCTCGGGATTCTTAGCACCTTTCACCACAGCGGCGGCGAGTACCTGGACGAACTGAAGATCGGCGGGGATCGTGCCGACGAAATCGACACCTCGAACGGGCAGGATTTCACTTACGGGCAGAACGACCATCTCCACTTTTCCGCTGGCGACGTCGGCCGATGCCGCATCGGAGAGCTTATCCACCAAGGGGCCAGCGATGCCAAGCTGCGGGAATACTGTGGTCTTCAGGTAGATCCCGGAGGTGCTTTGGATGCCGATGGAGTTCGCTTGAAGCAGCGTTTGTTTGAAGGCGTTCACCGTACTGATGTCCGGATCGGGTGTGCCGGAGCGCACACCAACTCCCAGCGGGACGCTGGCGAGATCGACGTCTGAACCTGGAACGATTCTGCCCTCCGCTGATAGCTCGGCGAGCCCCTCCCTCGATAGGATGACCACGTCGGCGGCCTGACCGCGGCGAAGCTCAGCGTCGATCGTCGTGGGTCCATCACCCTGAGAGGCTCCGCGCATCGTGGTAACTGTAATGCCGGTGCTTTTCTCGAATTGGGGCAGAAGCTCCTGATAAGCGGCGGAGAAGCCGCCGGAGGTAAGAACTGTAACCTGCGCAGGCAAGCAGGCGGGCAAAGCAAAGATCAATGGGATCGCGAACGTTAGTCTCTTCGGTGTCATGGTTGTTCCTTTCAGGTTGTTTGTTCGCAAGTTTCGCTTGCGAACAGGTGGCGATCCGGTCAACACAAATGTCGTGCACGGTGGTACCGGAACGCCGTAGAGCGAAATATTCTCGCCGATCATGCAATCGAATTTTCCTCGAACAGGCGGCCGACCATGGTCGAATCGAGGTAGGCGCGCACGCGAACGATCAATCCGTCCTGAAAATAGACCACCCAGCAGTAGCGGTTATCGAATCGCATGCCGTTCCTGGCTGTCGCCAGCGAATGAAGCTCGACCACAGCCTGATCGCCTTCGACGATCACATTCTCGGTATGCAGCTGAGCGCCATTGGGAAGAACCTGTCCCAGCTTTGCGAAGGTGCCTTCGATGAAGGCCTTCTTGCTGAGGTAGTGACCAGCCAGAGGGTGCGTTCCCATGACTATCCAGTCGACGTTGTCGGCGACATGTTCGAAGAAAGCAGAGCCATCGCCGCTCTCCAGTCCTTTGAAGAGTTCGCGAACGCTTTCGTGTGTAATTGCCATCTGTGTAATTGCCATCTGAGTTTCTCCTTGGTTTTGGGATTTTCGCTTGCGACTGAATCCGTTGCGGCAGCCTCAAGCGGAGCTTACAAACAGATAGAGTAGGATTTTGTCCATTCGAAGCACGCTTTGTTTCGAACGCGGCGTTCGCTTTTCTCGATAGGAGCCAGGATATGGAACTGCGGCATCTCCGCTACTTCTGTGCCGTAGCAGACTGGAATGGATTTAATCGCGCTGCCCGTGCGCTCCATACTTCACAGTCTTCTATCAGTGCGCAGATTCGTGATCTTGAGCGAGAGATCGGTGTGAAGCTGCTCAATCGCACGCAGTCGCAAGTAACTCTGACGAGTGCGGGTGAGCGGTTTCTGGAGGAATCGCGCAAAGTGGTCGCAGCTGCCGATCGCGCGGTCGACATCGCGCAACGGACGGCAAGAGGCGAGATCGGATCGCTCACGATCGGCTTTCTGATTTGGGGAACCGGCGCGTTCTTTCCGGGAATCATCCGCGGCTTTCGTCAACTCCACCCGGCTGTGCAGCTCTCGGTGATGGAAATGCTCTCGCGAGCGCAGCCGGAGGCGTTGCTCAATGGTTCGATTGACATCGGCTTCACCCGGCCGCTTGAGCCTCCTTACGATGCCCAGCTCCGCTCCGAACTGTTGTATACGGACCCGGTGGTGGCCGTACTTCCCGCAGATCACCGGTTGGCGGGCGGACCGCTCCGGCTTCATGATCTGGCCAACGAACGCTTCGTGGTATGCGACAGAAACATCGCACCCACCTTCTTCGATAAGATCACTTCACTCTGTGCGCAGTCAGGTTTTTCGCCGAACATTGTTCAGACGTCGAATCTCGTTTCCAGCGTGCTTACCTTGGTAGAAGCGGGCGAAGGCGTAACGCTGCTCCCTTCAGGCCTCCAACATAGGCGGTTCAGCGATCTCTCCTTCTGCCCGCTCATCGATCCGGGGTGCGGCATCGATTTGGTCATGGCGTGGTCTCCAAATCGCGAAGGAGAAACGCACAAATCCTTTCTTGATTTCATCCGAAGCAAGAAAAAAATCATCCTAAGCTCACTCAAAATCGGATAGTTGTGTTCATGGTTCTTGTCCCTCGCCAAGCTCATTAGACAGATGATTGGCTATATCGACGTGATCCATGTGGACGAAAAACGTCAGTACCCTATCGGAGCTGCTCCGCGGGATCAGGCGTGCGCGGTGGATGGAGATAGAGCGGAGCAGGTCGGATAGAACCGGCTTGTCGGAAATTGACCTCGAACATCCATTTCATCGCATCACCTGAACCGATCGAAAGCGAAGCGCTTCCGCGTCAAACTCCCCAGTCTCAACATCCCGAAAATAGACCTTGTAAAAGTCCTCTTGGACCTGCTCGAAGCCGAGAATCTCAAATCGAAAGACCTCGCTAATGAACACCCTGTCTTTATGCCAGCTGATGTCGCCGCTGTTGTTAACTCTCCGAAGTTCAAATCCCTTCGGATGAACGTACTCGATTAGATTGCGCGGAAGCGTCATCGAACTCGGTTGATAAATGCTGCCAGGAGTTGCATTGTTCAGTCCCTCATGAGGTCGCTCGTAGTTGAAGTCCTGTCTAAAGCGGTCGAACTTTTTCTGCTGGAGCCGTAATGTCAAAGCTGCCGGCTTAGTTGTCTCCTCCTTGAGGGTTCGATGCATTCGTTCATGACGTCCGTTCTGCTGAGGACGCCCAGGCTGAATGCGCTCGTGAGTGATCCCCAGCTTCATCCATCCGAGCGAGAGCTTCGACAGGCCGAGCAAGCCCGTCCCAGCGAACGGCGCGCCATTGTCCGTTCTAATTCTCGAAGGCATTCCATACTCCCGCATCGCTGCTTCGCAAATGGCTCTAACTTGACTCAGGTCCATCCGGGAAACGATCTGGCAACGGATCAAGTAACGACTATGGGCGTCGGTGATTGTAAATGGATCGCAACGGGAACCGTCACCTGTAGCGAAATACCCCTTGAAGTCCATGCACCAGAGTTGATTGGGTGCTGTTACCTCAGAGAAAGGCTCCGAGTATGGCGTCGCGCGCCGCTTCTTGCGCTTCCGACTCGTGAGGCCCGCTCGTTGAAGAATATTGCCGAAGGTACTGGCCACCGGCCACTCCACGCTCGAATCCAGCTGCTCTAGTCTCGCCTTGAGCTTCCTCGCTCCCCAAGAAGGATACTTGCCGCGCAGTACCAATATCGCATTCTCGATCGTCTATGGAGTCGCATGCGAACAGCCGTGAGGCTTGCTGCTGAGATTTAGCAGCCATTCGGGCCCACTCTCTTTGTATCGATTGATCCATCGATAGCCAGTGGGCCGCGACACTCCGAACTCGCGGCAAAGTTCTGAGACTGACATTTCTTCCTTTTGGTAGCTCGACAGAAATTGCAGACGTTGATCCACGATACGACTCTCTTTCCAGGGCATACCGCATCATCGTGCGCAAGACCAAAGTCAGGAACCATAAGGGTCCACGTCCTATGTAACGCAGGTCCTTGGTCTGTTTTGTAACGCAAGTGCGAAGTACACTCAGGAGCTCCGCCCCTCGCGCGCGCAAGCCGTGTCCCCAGTCTTCCGCGCTGCGCTTGTGCAGACCTCCGCTCACGCTCCGCCCTTTCCATTCCCGCTGCGCTTCATTCCAAGGGTGGGTGATCCCCCTCTCCTTGCACTTGGTACCCCCGCGTTCGCCACGTGGCGTCCGGCATGTGAGGTACATGCCGCGCTCACGGCATGAAAAAGCAACAGCAAAAGCGAGGAGGAGCAATGAAGAAGGCAGGCACCCGCAACAGGCCGAGTATCTACCAGACCGTCGCCGACCGCATTGTCTCAAGTCTCAAGGCCGGCGTAATTCCTTGGGAAAAGCCTTGGAAGGCCCCAAGGAGCTTGTCATCATGCAGGACAGCAGCGCATTCCAATACATCGCCATTGACCAGATTCACGAGTCCACCACTAATCCACGCCTAACCTTTGAGCAATCGAAGCTCGATGAGCTTGCCGAGTCCATCCGCCAGCATGGCGTCATTCAGCCCATCACGGTGCGCCCCAATGCAGATGGCTGAGATTGTCGCTGGAGCGCGTCGTTTCCGTGCCGCGCAGCTTGCAGAACTCTTCTCCATTCCCGCGCACATCGTGGAGTTAGACGATGCCGCCGCGATGGAGTGGCAACTAGTCGAGAACTCGCAGCGCGTGGACGTGCACCCTTACGAAGAGGCGCAGGGTTTCCAGCGCCTTTTAGATATGCCCGGTTATGATGTGCCCGCACATGTCGCCAAATCCGGCAAGAGCGCATCGCATATCTATGCGCGTCTCTCCCTCTTGCAGCTTGTCCCCGAGATAGCCAGAGCCTTCGTGGAAGAGCACATCACCGCCAGCCACGCCAACCTCATCGCCCGTCTGCCGCAGGAGCATCAGACCGCCGCCTTCGAGCGGTGCTGGCGCAAGGACTGGCAGGACAATGAACCCCACTTGCTTCCCGCCAAACATCTCGTGGCGTGGATTGAGACCAATCTATATCTTGCCCTTGTGGAGGCTCCTTTTGACCGCGAGGACGCAACCCTTAACGCCCACGCAGGAGCCTGCGCGACATGCCCCAAACGCAACGGCTACAACACCAGCCTCTTTGCCGACGTGCAGGGCGATCAGTGCTTAGATGGTGACTGCTACCAGTCCAAGGTTGCAGCCCATATCGACCGCGCACTTGCTGAGAACCCGCGGCTAGTGCAGATTGAAACATCATGGCGTCCGTTGAAGGGGCAGCGTCCCGGCACGTTGCAGAAGCACGACTACCGCGTGCTGGACGTGCCCGACAATCCAGATACGGAGCCGCCTTGCCCCCACACCAAGACCGCACTGATTGTCTTTGGTCGCGGTGCCGGGAAGACCGTCACAATTTGCGTGGAAGGGGAATGCCCAGTGCATGATCCCGCCACGTCAGCGCGGCTTGCCAAAGAACAGGCCGAGAACCCGGAACCTGTCATGGCTCCCGCACCTGAGGAGGAATCCGAAGAGGAGGCCCAGGCGCGACAGGCCGAGTACGAACAGCAACGAAAGGAGTACGAGGCCGAGCAGGAACGCAAAGACGCCGACCGGCAGGCTGAGTTGGAGCGGCAGCAAAAGGAATATGAGGCCGAACAGAAGCGGCGTGACAAGCAGCACAAGGAACGAATCGCCGCCTTGGAACGGATCATCGAAAACGCCCCCGCCGTCCTTGATGCAGTGCAACTTCGCTTCATCTTGGAGCTACTAATTCACCTCTCTCCCGATGGGCTCTTCGAGGAAGCCGCCGAGCACTTCGTCGGCAGCGACGAGAGCCACAATAAATGTGAGGACGAAATCCTAAGTGAGGCAATGGCGGCCTGTGCCGACAACAAGTATCGGGAGGGCGGCTTTTGAGATCTGGCAGCCGTATCGATCGACCTACAGCGTCGGTACCTTCAAGGATGTGTTTAACAAATGCACGATTTACTATCGCCAGTCTGTCCGCTCGATCCACTTCTGCGTCTCGCCAAATTCGAACGCTTTTGCCAATACTGGTAGGAGAGGACAACCACTGGTTGGGGCGTTAGATTATCTGGCGCGTCTGACGGCAGAAATATTCTCCCCAAGAATGCAGGAACTCCAAAGAACTGGAATGCATTGCCCGACATAAACAGGACGTCTACATCTTGGGGAACCCCCGACGTTGTTTCAGCTTCGGGGTGCTCATCCATCTCAATGAGTTCCTCGATCGATTTGGCTTGGCGTAACTGCCGAATCTGCTCTCTGAAGATTGCCGGTGTGTACTCTATCTCAAGTTTTTCGCGATAGGTCAGTTCCACGATACGATCAGCATTCCGATAAGGATATGGGTGGAGAACGATATGCTCGAGCAAGCTGAGTACGGATATAGCTGAAGAAATACCGAGAGATAGTGAAAGGATCGCGACGATTGAGATCGCGGGGCGCCTTAACATTTGCCGGATTGCGAACTTAAGGCCGGTGAACAGGGTAGGCACGTATCGACTCAGCTTGGAAGTGCACTACTCGACCGGTTCATCTTATCAGCATTTCAACCGGACCGCGTAGTACAGGTCATCCCTGACGTCTGGGAAATCCAGCCTTTTCGCCAATTGCAGTCTCTGCACATTTCAAATATTCTGCCTTTCAACCCTCGTAGATCCACGCCAATCCCTCAAAACATCTCTCAGTTCACAACTTTTTGCAATTTGTTGCGTCGCTGTGACATATTGCACAATTCCCTGTTCTAATCTCAGTCCGATAACAAATGGGCTACTTTCCCGGAAGCGACAATATGAAGCTTCATGTACAACACTGGTCCGATCGCTGGCGCACTCTCGTGCTCATGCTCGCCGTCATCCTGCCCGCCATTGCTCTCATTGCGTTCGGGCTGCATCATCTCTGGACGATCCAGAAGGACGAGGCCATCGAGGCAGCCTTCCAGCGGGACTACCAGCGCACCTTGGCCATTGCCGAAAAACTGATCGACGGGCGTGCCTATGATATGGCCGAAGAGGCCATCGCAAAGTTCCCATCCGCAGACCGCTCCGATGACCTCGACGCATTCCTCAAGGACCACCCGGATATCGCCCATGCTTTTCTGTGGTCAGGAAAGGGCGATTTTGAATTCCGCTCTCAATCCTCCCGCATGATGCACGACCGCCAGTTCTGCTCCGAAAGCCAATCGCTCTCATCGGATTTCAGAGATTGGTGGGACATGGATGGCAAGGACTATATCGCCAAAATCAACAAGATGCAGGCAGCGTCCGGACGGGGCATACTCTTTATCCAGCATTCCCTCACCAGGGGCGACAAAATGCAGTATCAGTCTCTGGTGTTGTTCACGCCCCGGAACTCCAATCCTGAGCATCCTACCCTCGCTGGCTTCATCTATGACACCGACTATCTGAGAAACAAGTTTTTTCCGCAGGTTTTGAACGAGGTATTGCCTGACCAGATGGAGAACGATACCTCACACCCGCAAAAAGGGCTGATGGTCCGCTATGAGAGAGACGACTACCCGCTGGCAACCTCCATGTATTGGGATGGTGGCTCGTCTGAGGTAGAACGTCCATTCAAGAACATCTTTCCCGGTCTCATTCTCGGAATGAAGCTCCGCGGAACCACGATTGCAAACGTCAGCAATCACTTGCTGCGAAGCAGCTTCCTCATGCTGGGCTCGCTTTCCCTGCTTATGGGCGCTGGACTGATCCTCACCTACCGCAACGTTGCACGCGAGCTCGCGCTGGCAAAGCTGAAATCCGATTTCGTCTCCAACGTCTCCCACGAGCTGCGCACACCGCTCGCGCTCATCCGCCTCTATGCCGAGACGCTGGAGCTCGGCCGCATCTCCACCACCGGAAAACAGCAGGAATACTACGAAATCATCCGCAAGGAAAGCGAACGGCTCACTTCGCTCATCAACAATATCCTCGACTTCTCCCGCATCGAGTCCGGTAAAAAAGAGTACACCTTCCGCGAAACCAACGTAGCCGACCTGGTACGCAGCACTCTGGAGTCGTATCGCTTTGAAATCGAGCAGAACGGCTTCCAGTTCGAGCAGAAGATCGACAGCGATGTGCCGCCGCTCTGGGTTGACCGCGAAGCCATCGCCCGCTCGCTCCTCAACCTTGTCAACAACGCCGTCAAATACTCTTCAAACGAAAAGTATCTCGGCATTCGCCTCTACCGCCACAACTCCGGCGTCAACCTCGAGGTCGTCGATCACGGCATCGGAATCCCCGCGAAGGAACACCTCAAAATCTTCGAAAAGTTCTACCGCGTCGGCGATCCACTGGTGCACAACACCAAGGGAAGCGGACTCGGCCTCTCTCTGGTGCGCCACATCGTGCAGGCGCACGGAGGGGAAGTTGCCGTCGAAAGCTCGCCTGGAAAGGGCAGCAAGTTCATCATCACATTACCGCTGCAAAGATTTGCGAATGGGGTATCTGCATGAAGCAAGAAAAAACAAAACCAACCGAAGACCCGAGGCCAGCCCGGATCCTCGTCGTTGAAGACGAGCCCAACATGGTGGCCGGGCTTCGCGACAATTTTGAATTTGAAGGCTACGAAGTCCTTACCGCGCGCGATGGGATCGAAGGGCTCGAGCGCGCCCTGCAGGAGTCTCCCGATCTTGTGGTACTGGATGTAATGATGCCTCGCATGAGCGGCCTGGAAGTATGCCGCCAGTTGCGCGCCAAGCGCGCCTCCATCCCCATCATCATGCTCACCGCGCGCGGTCAGGAAGTCGACAAAGTTGTTGGCCTCGAACTCGGTGCCGATGACTATGTCACGAAACCATTTTCGATTCGCGAATTGCTGGCGCGCGTGAAAGCTATTCTGCGGCGCACGGCAGCCGTTCCCAAACAGCAGGATCAGCACTCCTTCGGCGATATTGAAGTAGACCTTCATCGCCGGCGAGTCGTCAAATCCGGCAAAGCGCTCGATATCTCCTCCAAGGAGTTTGAGCTGCTTCAATATTTCATCTGCCATTCTGGCGAAACGCTAAGCCGGGATCGCCTTCTCGAAGAGGTGTGGGGATACGAGAATTACCCCACAACCCGGACCGTGGACACGCACCTGGTGCGCTTACGCCAAAAGCTGGAGCCCGATCCTGAGCAGCCGCAGTACTTTCTCACAGTGCATGGAACAGGCTATCGGTTCGTCGGTTAGAAACCAGGGCAATAATCGAAACGAGGTGGGTTTTGAACGCAGGGAGAATGCTGGGAAAAACCAACGGCGAGAACGAAAACCGCAACATACCCTCGCTATCGACGCCGCCATTGAGCGCGCCACTGCAGGATGAGCTGGACACGCTACAGCGAGAGAAACTCGACTTGCATTCGCAACTATTCGAGGCAGGGCAGATTCAACGTAAACTGAGTGGTGCGCGGGAATTGCATCACGGATGCCTGCAGTTCGCCAGCGAGGTTTTTGCGGCGCGTTTCCTTTCGGGGGACTTCACCGTATTCCTGCAGCATGGTTCCCGGGTTCTCGCCGCGCACGGAGATATCGCCGGAAAAGGTATTGCAGCGGGAATGTGGTTCACAAACCTGGCGGGACTTCTGCAGAGCTATGGCCACCCGGATTCGGATCCCGCCAGAATCGCCTCCGAGATCAATCGTCACCTCTGCTATCTGCGGCCTGTAGCACCGTTCGTCACTGCATTTCTCTCGCAGGTTGATTGCACCACGGGTGCAGTGGGTTATTGCAATGCCGGCCACTTTCCGCCCATATTGCTTCGAGCGGATGGTCGAACGGAGTTGCTCGAACAGGGCGGCCCATTGCTTGGCGCAATCGAGCGCGCTAAGTTCAGTTCGGGCGAGGTCGTTCTTAAACCCGGCGATACCCTTCTGGCCTATTCCGACGGCGTACTCGAATGCCGGAATGCGGGCGGAGAGGAGTACGGAATGGAGCGTCTGATGGAGTCGTTCCGACGCGCCAAACAGGAATCCGCCCACGCGACGCTTATGGTACTTCTCGCCTGGCTGCAGGATTTCGCAAACGGCAGCCCCGTCTGCGACGACGTTAGTTTGACCGTGATTCAGCGCGACACGGAACCGATTGCGACCACCAAAACCAACTAGTCTGACAGGCAATAGTTGGCGCGGCGTGAGCTTTGTTGCGATTCAAGATACGACTAATTTCTCGTCCTCAAATGAGGCCCGCAGCCACTCGAAAATGGATTCGCCAGAAACGTCCCCGGCATCCCGGACACAATCACCGTCCCATCGGGATTGAAGTACGCCGTCCTGTATTCGCCCTCAGGAAGATCATTCAACCTCCTCCAGTTCTGCCCGCCATCAACACTGGTGTACACACCAGTGAGTGCAGTCACCACCTGATGACTCGGTCTCGACGGATCAACTTCAATCCCATACGCGCGAATATTCGGCCCCGTCTCATCTTCATCTCTGTGATAGACAAACTCCGCATGCGTCACTCTTGCCACGACGTCCGCGCTTACCGGTTCATATATGCCCCAACACGCTGCGAGATGCAACCCGCCCGCCGTGTTGATCGCGTGGATCGCTGAATCCGGTTCCACTCCTCTAACAAGAGTCCACTTCATCGTGTGAAGATCCAACCGATAAGCCTGATCACCCGTCCCCACATATAGCGAGTCCGGCCGCGCCTTCCCCGGCTTGTCCCATTGCATTGATAAAATATCCAGATCGGTTGGAATCTCCGGCAGCGGCCCATCCCTCACCCACGCCCCACCGCGGCCCTTGTGATAACTCACGATCTGCGGACTCATGTCAAAGTAGCCGTAGCCCACAATCAGCTTTCTCCCGTCGGCCGTCATCTTCGCTGCCGCCGCCCTTACCGGATCCCCCTCCTTCTTCGTAATGCTGATCCACGGCCTTTCATGTGGAACCCGCGGCCCCGCGATGTACCTCACCATCGCATCCGATGCATTCACCCGCGGAAAAACCTGGAACGCCCCTTTCTGCGTCGTGATCACAAACTCCGCCCCACCAGGAGCAACACTCAACCCGTTGCGCAACCCCTCATCAATCCGCGCATCGAAATACTTCGAATCTATTCGCGCCACCTGTGTCCACGTCTCTCCGCCATCGGTTGACTTGGAGATGTACAGCGCCCGCTCTTCCGCCGGAATCTTATTACTCAGGTCCGCCGTCAGACCCCACACCACATTGCGGTTCCTGGGACTGGGATCGCTGGCTATAACTTCAATGAATTCTGCGTCGAAATCGTGACTCCCCGGCAGACTCTTCACCCGCCGTACATAGCAACTGTCCGCGTTCTTGTTCGTATTCCTGCTAGGGACTGAACTCGATGTCTGGCCCCATCCCATCAAAAGAGGTACGAGGAGGACAAATCCGAGCGGCAGTAACTTCGCAACCTTCATGGACCTTCGACTCGTTCTTGGTGACGCTACTCAATCCCCTGACTATGCAAACCAAATTGGGATGGGAAGAGCCTGAATTATCCCAGCGTTACTGTTCGTCTCGCTTCCGCAACCCGAACGCCGTCGGAACGTTTGCCTATCATTGTCATCTGCTCGAGCACGAAGACGGAGACATGATGGGAACCATCCAGGTCTTACCGAAATCCACCGACACAACAAAATAGTTACGACTACCAAAGATGAATCGTAGGGACGGATTGACGGATCAGTCCTTCCAAACCGCTGCCCTCTCACACACTGAGAACGGCAAATGGAGAGTCACGAATAAGCGCATATGTGAGGTCGGTCAAGCGTCCACGCGACCCACCGCTCGAGCTTCGCCCAATAATCAGGACATCGATATCGGACTGGGTAATCGCTTCAATCAGAGAATTCTTCAAGGAACCTGCAACTACCTGACTTGGGATGGATAGTCCAAAACGGCTTTGGAGTGTATTCATGGCGTTAGTTGCATCGCGGATCTCGGCAAGATGAAAATCGTCCGTCTCGCCTGACGAAGAGCGCCCTCTGTGCTTCCCTACATCGACGACATGCATGAGAGAAAGCGCGGCGCCGGCCTGTTCTGATAGAGTCTTGCCCGTGCGTAGAACCATCTCTGAATATGGCGACAGGTCAAGCGCGCATATCCATTCTTTGTGTGTTAACGGCCTGGGAGCAATGGTTTCAGCGTGTCTGCTCGTAAGCACCGGACAAGGCGCATCGTTGATCACTCGTGCCGTCGTAGACCCCAAGAGAGTTTGCCGGAACCGGCCGGCATGGGTTGGCATGATGATGAGATCGAAGCTGCCTTCACTCGCGAGGTTTGAGATCTCGGTGGCAGGATCTCCTATGAGCAGAACACGAGGCGAGTTCGTTATAGGAAACTCGGCCGCCAGGAAAGATGTGAGCCTCTCACTGCGTATGGCTCTGTGATCTTCCACGATGTCAGCCGCCGGTCTCACATAGAGTTCATATTGCTCGAAAATATCGAGATCCCCGGGGTCAATCACATGCACTAAAGTGACTGTTGCATTGGACAGAGCAGCGGCTCGTTTCACATACGCACCCATGGCGCGGCAGGAAGCCGAGAAATTTACCGGAAAGAGAATCTTTTCAACTCGTGACATACTTTCATTCACCTCGTGCCTCTATCTGTCATCGGTCTATGGCTCTGTGGACCGCGGATAACGCGCTCCACTCTTACGACCAACATCGCCACATTGTGAGATTCTCTCGCGGCTGCCTTGGATTCAATCGACTGCCCGCCTGGTGTGCGTTCTGTCATCCCCCGCACGATTAGAGGATTGCGGACAATCAGGCGAACCATCCGCGTGGAGTCGGAATGGCTCCAAGCCAAGATAAATACACTCGAGGAGCAGCTAGGAGTTGCGGTTCAGAACAGCGAACGCGGTGGTAGCACACTTTTCGAAATGGCGGCAGCAACGGTAATCATCGGCTCATTTACTACCTGGCTCAACTGCAGCTTCATGGCCACGCTGCATAGCAGATACGCGTGCACCGGCTCAATACTCCAATGCTCAGTGAGCAAATCAATCATGCGATCCGTGGCGTGGCGCGCCGCCTCAAGAGCATCTGTCGCCGACTCCAGCACCAGCCAGCTTCCCCGGTCCGCTTCCGTCTGCGTAGCTGCAGATTCTAGTAGTGGGCCTGCCAGAAACTTCGCCTTATGCAGATTGAATCGCAGTGTTACGTCCGACGGGCATTCGATGCCGTTGATGCACACTTCACCATCGCCCTGCGCCGCATGCGCATCTCCGCAGGAGAACAAAGCATCCGGCTGCTGCACCGGTAGGTACAAAGTCGACCCGGCGTACAACTCACGCACATCCAGGTTGCCGCCGAATATCCCCGGCGCGCGCGTGCGAAATTCACCCCGCTCTGCGGGGACGACCCCCATAATTCCACAAAAAGGCCGCAGCGGAACCGCTGCTGGCGCAAGCGACCGTGTTTCTGTTTCGTCGAGATCCCAGTGAAAGAGGAACGGCCCACGAAAGCGCTGCTGGAGAAAGCCCATCCCCTCGATCACGCTTGACCAGCCCCATCCCTTGTGACGCACCTTCAGCACGTCGATCTGCAGCACGTCGCCAGGGGTTGCACCGTGAACGGCGACAGGCCCGGTCAATGCATGGACCTTCCCTCGATCAATGGTCGTCAACTCCTGAGCCGTCATTCCCGGATGGATCTGCGCTCCGCTCGAATCCTGACATTCGAAATGGACAACGTCACCGGAGGTGATTGTGAGGCGTGGCGGCAGGTCAGCATTCCAGCGCGAATGCGTCGGCTCGGCGCTCAGCGCATGCTCGGCCATCAGGCTTCCACCCCCACAACCATCTGCAATTCAACCAACGCATTGCGAGGCAGTCCGTTCACTCCGATCGCAGCCCGCACATGCCGTCCAGCTTCGCCGAATACCGCCATCAGCAGATCGCTCGCTCCGTTGATTGCTTTCAGTGACTCCGCGAACTCGGGCACGCCATTCACATAGCCGTTCACGGAAACGATGCTTTTGACTTTCGCAAGCGAGCCGAAGTGTGTTCGAGCACAGCTGCGTGCTCCGATGTATGCGTCTTCCACCGTACCATCCGCGCCTGCAGTTCCAGTGATGACTCCGTTGACTTCCTGCGAAATCACGCCGGCGAGAAACATAAGAGAGCCTGCGTCTTTGCAAAACAGTAGTTGCCGCCGGGCTTTGGCGGCGGCGGGAGTTCCATACCAAGCTGCGCCTGCGCTGCATGATGATCCATGATGGAGCCACTCTAGCACACGCCCCCGCCGGCACTTGGCAACAATGCGCACGCGCTCCGCGACCGCCAAGCTAATATGGAGCATGTTTTCCGCGACGTCAGCTGCGCGGTGGTCGAAGACGCTTCTCCTTGCATCCGTCGCGCTGTTCTTCACGCTTGTCGTCTTTAACAACACGACCGACTTCTACTCCAATTACCAATTCGTCCAGCATGTTCTCTCAATGGATTCCACGTTTCCGGGCAACCGGGCTATGTGGCGCGCTCTACATCCGCCAGCGATTCAGCTGGCGTTCTACCTCGGCATCATCGCATGGGAGCTTGTGAACACCGTCCTCTGCTGGGTGGGAGCTGTCGCGCTCTTCCGTGCCCACAACTTGCCTGCGGGAGTTTTCACCCAGGCGAAGCGAATCGGAATCATCGCGCTCACGGCCGGTCTTCTACTGTGGCTCGTCGCATTTCTTTCAATCGGCGCGGAATGGTTTCTCATGTGGCAATCCAAGCAGTGGAATGGGCAGGAAGCCGCCTTCCGCATGTTCACGGTTGAGGCCCTGATTCTTGCTTTGCTTCTCATGCCGGAACCCGCGCCAGCGCCATAATGAAGTCTCATCAACTCCTTTTATAAGGTCGTTTATCTCCTCTGCCAGCAATGGGATGCACGGGGCTTTACCACCCGTCAAAAACCGGCCGAATTTTATTTATTGCGTTTCGGTGAATTTTGCCCTACGCTGGTCCCTAACTTTTGCGGTAGACCCCAGAGCAAAGATGGAATTCTCACGGCGCTCTGAATTTTTTCGGGCTAGTTGTATAGTCAGCTGTACAGGATACGTAGTTCGACAAACATTGGAGTCTTTGATTACGACCTTCCGCATCTTCCCAACCATCAGGGTGCGGTAATGTCGTCCGCAAAAGCCTAGGAGTTCAAGCTTGGGAGGCGAGTATGAGACGAGTCGTCTTTTGGGGCTTCACTCTAATGATGCTGCTCGGTTGTTTGGGCATCCATCAGCTTGCGTGGGGCCAGCAAATTACTGCGGCGATCACTGGTACGGTATCCGATGCGGCCGGCGCTGTTATCAGCGGCGCTACCGTTACGGTAACCGACATGGATCGAGGTACGGTTTACGTTACAAAAACAAATGACAGCGGCATCTTTAACTTCGTACAGGTTCCAATAGGAACTTACGAGGTAAAAGTAGAGGCATCCGGTTTCGAAACAACCATTCAATCCCACATCACCCTCGTGCTTAATCAGACAGCACGTCTTCAGTTCAAGATGAACGTGGGCGCCGTGACCAATACCGTGCAGGTCACGTCTGAAGCCCCGCAACTACAGTCCGATACAACGCAGGTCAGCACCCTCATTAATTCCAGGGCAGTCACGGATATTCCACTGGCAACCAGAAACTATGTTGAGCTGACCTTATTGGCGCCAGGCAGCGTCCATCCTGACAACTCATCCTTCAACACTGGAGACAACGTCAACGGCGGCGCCCGGCCATATATCAATGGGAATCGCGAGCAGTCCAACAACTTCATCCTGGACGGGATGGATAACAACCAGACCTCTGAAAACAATCTAGGCTTCACGCCTTCGCCAGACGCGATTCAGGAATTCAACCTGATTACGAACAATGCCCCCGCCGAGTTTGGCAATTTTCAGGGCGGAATCGTTAATGCTTCCATCAAGTCGGGCACCAACCATTTCCATGGCGACGTATGGGAGTTCTTCCGTAATGACGTTCTGAATGCTAACCAGTGGGAGAATAAATTCCTTGGCCCCGGCAATGAATTGAAAAGGGGGGCACTCCGCTGGAATATGTTTGGAGGTACCATTGGCGGTCCAGTCCTGAGAGACAAGCTGTTCTTCTTCGCGGACTATCAGGGCCAGCGCTTTGACCATCCTGCGAGTAGCAACTTCATTACCGTTTTTACAAATGCCGAGCGCAACGGTGATTTCAGCCAACTCCTGCCGGGAACGCAGCTCAAGGATCCGATCAGCGGCCAACCTTATCCAAACAACCAGATTCCCTTGTCACAGCAAAACATCGTGGCAAAGAATCTGTTCGCATCCAGCTTCTATCCGCAACCCATTAACGGCGATCCGATCAACAACGCGATCAATACTACTTCGTCGGCCCTCAATGCCGATCAGGGTGACGTTAAGGTTGATTGGAACGTAGCAGAGAAGGACCGCTTTAGCGGCCGTTACTCACAGGGATACCAGAACGATCCTTCAACCAACTCCCTGCTGATCCTGGGCAATGGCTCCAGCCGATTTCCCGTTCACAACGTTGTCGGCACGTGGACGCACACCTTTACTCCCAGCATTTTGAATGAAGCGCGCTTCGGCACAAGTTGGATCACAATTCTGACTGGAAGCTCTTTCGATACGAAGATTGGTAACTTGGGGACAACGCTTGGGATTGCAAATACCAATACTGTGGGACCCGGCCTTCTGGCGCTCGGCTTTGGAGGTGGTACTCCGACTTCGATTAACAGCGGCACCATACTTACCAACATTGGTAACTCCGTAGTGGATCAGGATTTCGCTGACACGGTGATCCAATTTGACGATGGGTTGGTGATTAATCATGGAAAGCACGTTTTTAAGACCGGCTTCCAGATGTGGCGGTATCGTATAAACACCTTCTACACCGGTAATAGCGGATCCTATGGCTCGATCCTGTTTGGCGGCGCGTTCTCCGGTGATCCAGGAGCAGACTTCTTCCTCGGCTACCCGTCGGCAACGGGTATCGGCGTCAGTACCGGTGGAGTATGGCATCAATTTTCGTGGACCTTCGCCGGATATGGTCAGGACGACTGGCGTATCACTCCAAATCTAACTCTGAACCTTGGGTTGCGCTATGAAGCGCACACTCCGTGGGTGGAACTCAACAACCATCAGGACAACCTGGACCTCGTCACCGGACAGATCCAGTATGCCGGGCAGGATGGCAATAGCCGGGCGCTCTACAACTCGGTATACGGACAAAATGCGTTTCAACCCCGCGTCGGCTTCGCCTGGTCGCCGGGAGCTTTACATGGCAAGGCGGTTGTGCGTGGAGCGTATACCATCTCTACCTATCTCGAAGGAACGGGCACCAACCTGCGCCTTCCGAGGAACCCTCCATTCACACCCTCTGAAGTCAACGCTACATACAACAGTCCAACCTACACGACCCAGCAGGGTCCGGGCGGAGCCTCTCCAACAGATCCGTTTGCCGGCGCCATTATGTACGTCTGGGACAAGACCGTTCAGCCGGCGCAGGACCAGCAGTGGAACTTCACCGTGCAGGATGCAGTCACGCCATCAACAACGGTGCAAGCTGGCTACGTGGGCCAACACGGAACACACTTGATGGTGCCCACACCCTATGCACAGAAACAACTCATCAATGGTGAACCGGCGCCAGGAACCTACTTCCAGGGCAATCCCGCTCTGATAGCAGATCTCTCGACGGTTTCGGGAACCGCTTCGACGGGCTACATGCACTACGATGCCCTCCAGGCTGTCCTGCAGCAACGTCTCTCCAACGGACTTGAGGGCCAGGTAGCTTACACCTGGTCACACTGTCTAACCAACAACAGCGGTTACTACGGTACGTGGGGAAATGCCACACAGGCAACGCCGGCAATGCCCTATTACCAGAACCTCTATGATCCCGCAGCTGACTACTCCAGCTGCTACTACAACTCGAAGCATATTCTGTCTGCCTATGCTACTTACGAGCTGCCATTCGGCAGGGGCAAGAAGTTTGGTAGCGATATGCCCCGGGCGCTCAATGCAGTTGTCGGTGGCTGGCAGGCTTCGACGATTCTTTCCTTCCACAGCGGTTTCCCCCTTGCCATTTACAACGCCACCGATAGTTCAGATACAGGCTCACGCGGAGCTCGTCCAAACTGCGGCCAACAGCAGGTGTTCGGGCGCCAGAAGAGCTTCAGTTCCGGCGGTGCCTTCCAGGGCTTCCAATGGATGAGCCCTGACGGATTCTCGGAACCTTCGGACGGAACCGTAGTAAACGGAGTCGCCACTCCGCATTCCTTTGGAAACTGTCCAGCTCAGGGACCTG
This sequence comes from Alloacidobacterium dinghuense, assembly GCF_014274465.1. Classification (NCBI taxonomy): domain Bacteria; kingdom Pseudomonadati; phylum Acidobacteriota; class Terriglobia; order Terriglobales; family Acidobacteriaceae; genus Alloacidobacterium; species Alloacidobacterium dinghuense. The sequence continues at coordinate 2,566,167 of NZ_CP060394.1, forward strand.
TGAATGGCCCCGGGTTTGCTAACACGGACCTCGGGCTATCGAAAAACATCCACTTTACCGAGAGTAAGTACTTACAATTCCGAACCGACTTCCTGAATGCCTTTAACAATGTGCAGTTAGGGCATCCGGGCAATACCTACCAATGCTCCTTCGGACAGCAATGCAGTTCCGGAACCTTTGGGCTGATCAATACATCGCAGCCTGCAAGAAACATACAGTTCGCGCTTAAGTTCTACTATTAGGCGCGACTGATACACTCAGGGGCAGATGCTTCCCAACATCTGCCCCTTATTCTTATATGTCGAAATCTTTTGAGCTGGCTTCCCTGATTTTCTTCCCGATAGCGGTTTCCCTTTCTTCTACTGCCCAGGTCTCCAGCAAAACACCCGCAGTCAGCCCAACCGCAACAGCCGAACATGCCGCGTCGCTAGCCGAGAACGGCAACTGTTCTGAAGCAGTGCCCCTGCTCGTGAAATCGGTGGCCCACATCACCGATAAAGAGCTGCAAAAGCGCTCCGGTCTGGCCGGTGTGCGCTGTGCCACGTTGCTGCAGCAAACCGGGCCACTATTAGACTTCGTACGGATTCTGAATCAGCAGTTCCCTCACGATCCCGAGGTGCTGTACATCTCCGTGCACGCTTATTCCGATCTGTCGAATCACGCGGCTCAGGAATTGGCGCAGACTGCGCCGAATTCCATCCCTTCCCTCGAAATGGACGCGGATGCAAACGAACTCCAGGGTAAGTGGGATCAGGCGGAGAAGGACTACAGGAAGATTCTCGAACAAAATCCGCGTTACCCGGGCATTCACTTCCGGCTGGCACGGCTGCTGCTCTCCAAACCAAATCCGCCAGCGGATTTTCAGGACCAGGCCAAGAAAGAGCTCCTGCAGGAACTCGAGATCGATCCGGCAAATGCGGGCGCCGAGTATGTCTTAGGCGAATTAGCACGCCAGGCAAGCGACTTCCCTGAGGCAATCCAGCGCTTTACCAAAGCCACGAAGTTCGATCCAAGTTTCGCCGATGCCTACCTCGGGCTGGGTATGTCGCTATTGGCCGAAAAGAACTATGCGGAAGCCGTCGCGCCACTTGAAATGGCGGTCAAGTTCCAACCCGGCAACCCCGCAGCACACTATGGCCTCGCCACCGCTTACGCCCGTACAGGCCGCAAAGAAGACGCGCAGCGTGAATTCGCCTTGCAGCAGCAAGCTGCGGATCGCACCGGCAATCAGGGGGCTCCGAATCCGCAGTGACCTTTTCGATCGCAAACGGTGCACGCTGGTCGCGCCGCCGCTTTCTCTGGGCCCTGGGTGGCGCCGCTGGATTCGCAGGACTGAGCGGCTTTCCTGATCTCGCCTCAGCCGCTTCGAACTACCCGTTTGAAGAAGTGCCCGCGTCCGCGAGCCACATTACATGGACTCACACCGCCGGCAAGTCTCCCGAAAAGTATCTCCCTGAAACCACCGGGGCTGGCTGCGCTTTTCTCGACTACGACAACGACGGATGGATGGACATCTATCTCGTCAACAGCGGCAAATGCGACTTCTACGATCCAAATCCGCCGCTTCGCAACGCGCTCTACCGCAACAATCGTGATGGAACATTCACCGACGTGACAGAAAAAGCCGGTGTGGCTGCTGGAGGCTACGGGCAAGGCATTGCCGTGGGCGACTACGACGGCGACGGCTTCCCCGACCTCTATGTCACGCAGTATGGACGAAGCATCCTCTATCACAACAACGGGGATGGCACCTTCACCGATGTGACGGACAAAGCAGGCGTCGCCGCTCCCGGCTGGTCCTCGAGCGCCGTCTGGTTCGACTACGACAACGACGGACGCCTCGATCTATTTGTCTGCCAGTTCGTCGACTTCGACAAGTCGAAGAACCTTCCCTGCGTCACCTACGCTAACAAGCCCGGATACTGCGTTCCGCGCCTCTACAAGCCGATGCCCAGCTGGCTCTTCCACAACAACGGCGATGGCACCTTCACCGATGTCAGCAAGTCGTCGGGGATTGGAAAATATCTCGGTAAGGCCTGGGGCGTAGTCGCTGCCGACCTCAACAACGACGGCAGGTTGGATCTTTTCGTCGCCAACGACACAACTGCCAACTTCCTTTATATGAATCGCGGCAACGGCAAATTTGAAGAGATCGCCGCGCTCGCCGGCGTAGGCTTCAGCCAGACCGGCAAGCCTCGCTCAGGCATGGGTGTCGATGCAGCCGACTTTAACCAGGACGGCTGGATGGATCTCTTCGTCGCCAACATCGATCACGAAAAGTATTCGCTGTACCAAAACAACCACGATGAAACCTTCGACGATCAGGCCGACGCCACCGGAGTCGGCTCGGCAACGCGCCTGATGAGCGGCTGGGGACTGAAGTTCTTCGATTATGACAACGACGGCAATCTTGACCTCTTCCTTGCCAACGGCAATCCCGACGATCTGATCGAAACCATCGAAAAGGACGTGACCTACCGCGAGCCGATGCTGCTCTTCCACAGCGATGGAAAGACGTTGCACAACGTCAGCGCAGAGAGCGGACCAATATTCACCAAGCCCCTTTCTGCCAGAGGGCTCGCCATCGGCGACTTCGATAATGATGGCGCGGTCGATGTTCTCGTCTCGGTCAACGATGCTGCCCCGTTGCTGTTGCGCAACACCGCCGCCAGGGACAATCACTGGTTGGGAATCAAGCTGGTCGGCAAAAAATCAAACCGTGACGCCGTCGGCGCCCGCATCACCTATCAAGCCGGGGACCTGAAGCGCAGCCGAACCAAAGTTGGCGGCGGCAGCTACCTCTCGTCGCATGATCCGCGTGTGGTCCTCGGCCTCGGCAAGCGAACAAAAATCGACTGGCTGGAAGTGAAATGGCCTGAGCCCAGCGGCACGACCGAAAGATTCACCAACCTGACCATCGACAAATACATCACCATCGTCGAAGGCGAAGGCATCAAGACGCTCTAAGTGCTTTCCTATCAGCTCAAAAATAGCCACTCGTAAGATTTTCCACAGAAAAACTAATTAATTAGTTACCTTTCCGAATCTCCCGAGTCAAATAGCTAGAAGAAGGAGAAAGAGCGTGCCGAGAAAGCCTTCCGAAACATTGACGGAAGCCGAGCTGAGAATCATGCATGTGATCTGGCAGAAGGGGCCGGGAAGTGTGCAGCAGATTCAGGACGCCCTCAACAACACATCTTCTGACCTCCTCGCCTACAACACTGTCCTCACCACGGTCCGCATCCTTGAACGCAAAGGCTATGTGGAACATTCCAAGGACGGCCGGGCCCACATCTATAGTCCGCTCGTAGAGCGTGAAGAGGCCAGCCGCTCGGAAATTCGCCACCTTGTAAGCCGATTTTTCGAGAATTCGCATGAGGATCTGGTGCTCAACATTCTCGAAGACCGGGGAGTCGCACCTGAGGAATTGAACAGGCTACGCAAAATGCTGGAGCGGAGCGACGGAAAATGAACTGGTTTGCCATGCAAAGTGTCGCGCAGGTGGCGGTGGAGCGAGTCGTGAACTCGCTGCCTGAGGGAATCCTCGTCGCGCTCTTTGCATGGCTCCTCCTGCGCCTCATCGGACGCCAAAATTCGGGAACGCGCTTCGCCGTCTGGTTTATGGCGCTGCTCGCCGTCGTTTGTTTGTCTCTTGCCGGCGGTTGGAAACTCGACGTAGGTACATTTCTTCCGGCAATCAGCCATCTGCATTCACAGATCGTAGTTCCTGCAGTCTGGGCGGTAATCCTCCTTTCATCGTGGGCGATCGTTTCGACTTTGGCGATCGCCCGCCTCCTTGCCGGGTTATGGCAGGTGTGGGCCATCCGCCGGAGCAGCAAAGAGATTGACCTCTCGCAACTCGATCCGAATATTCAAAAGCTTTTCCAAAATCACAGTAGAATGGCTCGCCTGGCAGTCTCAGACCGGGTGAAGGTACCGGCAGCAATCGGCTTCTGGAAGCCCGCAATCGTTCTGCCGTCGTGGACGCAAAGGGAACTCGCTCCAGACGAACTGAAACCAATTCTCATTCACGAATTGACGCACCTGAACCGCCGCGACGACTGGACGAATCTGCTGCAGAAAATAGTCCGCGCCGTCTTCTTCTTCCATCCTGCAGTCTGGTGGATCGATGCGCGCCTATCCATCGAACGCGAAATGGCATGCGATGACGCGGTGCTGGCAAACACCGGCAACGCACGAGCGTATGCCAGTTGCCTGATCGATCTGCTCGAGAAGAGCTGCGAGCGCCGCGGATGGACAATGGCGCAAGCCGCTGTGCATCGCGCAAAAGATCTATCACTGCGAATCACTCGGATTCTCGACGCAAAGCGTCCATCAACGACGCGCGTATGGAAACCGGCTTTGGCGCTAACAAGCGTCTTCTCGCTGGCGTGCCTATGCTTGTCTTACTGCACGCCACAGTTGGTGGCTTTCGGGCCAGCGGCTCACAACACAAAGGAACAGGCAGACCGGCACGCAGAGGATCAGGATTTGATCCCGATGCAGGGCATGGTAATCCCCGCGTCCTATCACCCGCCTGCGCCAACACCGAAAGCGCTAAATGCGCCCGTGAATCATAAGCCTGTAAAGCGGCCTCACCAGCCCAAGGCAGTCACGCCGAAACTGGCCACCACATACAAGCAGAAAACTACACCAAACGTGATGTTGGCAAAGGCTGTTGAGCCGTTGATCAATCAGCAGCCCGCTCCGATGATTCAGATGGTGATGTTCATCGAAAGCACCACCTATGGACAGCCCTGCAACAGCGGAAATCCGCAAACAAGTGCGCCTCGCTGGAACACTCGGATTTTGCAGATCGTGTTCATCACATCCGCACAAAATGCGGCACAGACGGAAGTTCTTTCGAGCCAGATCTAGCGCAAAAAATTTTAGCTGTAAAAACTAATTATTTAGTTAGAGGGAGAAACAAACAATGGACGTCGGGAAAGTGAAGTCGTTGCTCACACGACGCGTGGTAATTCCAGCCATCGTCGGCGGAGCAGCTCTGTCTTTGGGTGCTTACACAATCATGAAACCCGGATCGGCAGTCATGGCCGCGCCCGGCTACACTGCGGCCGCCGGACCGCTGGACAACAACAGCGTGAGCGCACTGCTCTCGCTCGATCAGGCCATGGAAACCCTGGCAGCACGTGTCACGCCCGCTGTTGTCAACGTAACCGTCACATCGAAAGTAAATTCACCGCATCAGGTCAGCGAAGGAGACGACGACGGACAGGACGGCCAGCAGATGCCTCCCATGCTCGGCCCGAGCTCGCCATTCGGACAGTTCTTCCGCGGCCAGCCGCAGCAAGGCCCAACCATCGAGCACGGCCTCGGTAGCGGCGTCATCATCTCGCCCGACGGCTACATCGTCACCAACAATCACGTGATTGATGGCGCCATCGACATCAACGTCACCATGAGCAACCGTGAAGTCTATAAAGCGAAGCTCATCGGTGCCGATCCTCTCACCGATCTCGCCATCATCAAGATTGACGGCAAAAACCTTCCCAGCATTCCTTGGGGCGATTCGTCTCAGCTGCACCCCGGGCAAATGGTCCTCGCCTTCGGCAATCCGTTAGGTTTCCGCTTCACAGTAACGCGCGGAATCATCAGCGCACTGAATCGCTCCAATCCCTATGGAACCGACCGCCACAAGCCGGGCCAGTTCATTCAAACGGATGCGGCCATCAACCAGGGGAATTCTGGTGGCGCGCTGGTCAACGCACGCGGAGAATTGATCGGAATCAACACGTTCATCATCTCTCAGTCTGGCGGCTTTGCAGGAATGGGATTTGCGATACCGCAAGCGATCGTGCAGCACACAGCGGAGACGCTGATTCGCGACGGTCAGGTGCACCACGGCTTCATGGGCGTCACCATCGCCGATGTAACGCCGGATAACGCCAAGTTCTTCCAGATGAACAAGGCAGTCGGAGCCGTCGTATCCGATGTATCGCCTGATTCTCCCGGTGGCAAAGCTGGCCTCAAAACCGGCGACGTGATCACCGCGCTCAATGGCAAAGAGGTAAGCGATGCCGGAGAGCTTCAGATGGAAGTCTCGCAGAAACAGGCAGGTGACACGATTCATCTTGAAGTCGCACGCGACGGCAAGACCCTCAACGTCCCTGTAACCCTCGAACCGCTGGGTGGTTCCAAAGGAGACCACGAAGTGGCCCAGAACGGCAACGGCAAGGGCCGCTGGGGTTTGAGCCTGGCGAACATCACGCCGGATGTCCGCAACCAGATCCAGCTGCCTGAGAATGTACACGGCGCTGTCGTCCAGGATGTGCGTTCCGGCAGCCCTGCGGACGATGCACAGCTCCAGCCCGGAGACGTGATCGTATCCGTGAACCGCAAGCCAATTTCGTCTGCGTCTGATGCAGCCGATGCCTTCAAGGGTGTCCCAAGCGGACAAGACGCTCTGGTCCTCGTGTGGTCAAACGGAGGCAACAGCTTCCGTGTGCTGCACCCGTCAAACGGCTAATCGAATTAATAACTGGAGTCACGCCGCCACCCAATCGTGCGGCGTGACTTCATTCATTTGCCATTCATTCCCTGTTCCGTTCAAGCCATCTTCTCTTTCGCCGCAGCCGCGTGTCTCAAAGTGGCCGATCTGCAAATTGCGCATCCAAGTCATGAAAGCCGATTTTTGCCGTGGCGCCGTATTTGCCATGGACAAGCAGCGCAGTCCATGGAATAGCTGCGCTTGATTCCGCGACGGTGGTATAACAACCGCTGCGGCTGCTTCTCGACGCTGGAGGCATCACACCATGGAATTTCATATTTCCCGCGCTGTTCGAAAGGACCTGGACATTCACGGGCTGATCTTCGGCTACACCGGAAATGTAGTCTTCGGCGATGTAGCGGCAAGCCGCAAACTGGCAAGCCAGCTCAATCAGGCGCGCGGCCCTGAAGCAGATCCGGTCAATGCAGGCGCTCTATTCGCCATGGGCCTCATCGACGAGCTCAGCCACGCTCTCGTCGCCCGCTACCGAAAAGAAATCGACCCGTTTCTGCATGCAGAAGCCATACGTTGGTTCTCATCAAAAGTAGATGCGGTCAGCCTGGAGCAGTTGCTGATCGCATTCGTCGAACAGTTTCCCAACGTGGCCGTCTACCGCGGCGAGTTGACGGCGCAGCAGTGGTTGAACGGCACAACTGACGGAATGCCGAATCGCGAAGCTGCGCTCGAAGAGATGATGTTGCTGTGGCTTGCCAATACAAATCCCGCATTCACTCCATTCCGCAATCTCTTCGACGACAAAGATTTGAAATCGCAGACGGTCTACAAAAACGTAACCGCCGGGTTGCCCGACTATCTGACAACGCGTCCACCTCTCGCGCCCGAAGCAGGCAGCCTTTACGACGCTCTGCGCGCGCCCATGCTCGCCTCACCAGGCTCCATCACTGGCCAGCTCGAATTCATCCGCACGCACTGGTCGAAATATCTCGCGCAGGATCTCCGCCGGCTCCTGCTCGCCATCGACGTCCTACGCGAAGAAGATCTCGCCATCTGGCTGCGCTTCCACCCGCCCGGGCCCGACTGGCACCGCCATGGCGCGCCAACCTGGGGATCACAGGGCTTCCGCGGCGATGAGTTCATCGGCTACGAAGATGACTTCGGCAAACGTCGCTACGCCCACGATTATCAGGCGCCTCTACACGAATACGAAGCCTTCAGCGCCGACCAGGCCTGGATGCCCAATGTCGTCCTCGTCGCCAAGAGCACCTACGTATGGCTCGAACAGCTTTCAAAAAAATACGGACGCCACATTCATCGTCTCAATCAGATCCCCGACGAAGAATTGCGCCTGCTCGCCGACCGTGGCATCACCGGCCTGTGGCTCATCGGTCTGTGGGAACGCAGCATCGCATCAAGAACCATCAAGCGCCTGCGTGGACAGAGTGACGCCGTCGCCTCCGCCTATTCTCTGAAGGAATACGACATCGCCGAAGACCTTGGCGGCTACTCGGCATACGAAGATCTGCGGAACCGCGCAGCCAGGGTCGGCATTCGCCTCGCAAGCGATATGGTGCCCAACCACATGGGCATCGATTCCGAGTGGGTCACCGATCATCCTGACTGGTTCATTTACCGCTGGGAGAGCCCGTTTCCCGCATACAGCTTCAACGGTCCCGATCTTTCACCCGACAGCCGCGTCGAAATCAAGATCGAAGATCATTACTACGACCAGACCGATGCAGCCGTAGCCTTTCGCCTGCGCCATCATCACGACGGAACCACACGCTACATCTATCACGGAAACGACGGCACGTCTTTCGCCTGGAACGACACCGCGCAGCTCGATTACTCCAAAGCCGAGGTCCGCGAGCAGGTCATTCAAACCATCCTGCACGTTGCGCGGCAATTCCCAATCATTCGTTTCGACGCGGCCATGGTTCTGGCAAAACGTCACGTGCAGCGCCTGTGGTTCCCGCTTCCCGGCGCCGGAGGCTCAATCCCATCGCGTGCCGAGAACTCCATGTCACAGGAAGAGTTCGACGCCCTCATGCCGCACGAATTCTGGCGTGAAGTCGTCGATCGCGTCGCCGCTGAAGTCCCCGGCACGCTTCTGCTCGCGGAAGCCTTCTGGCTGCTCGAAGCCTACTTCGTCCGCACGCTCGGCATGCACCGCGTCTACAACAGCGCATTCATGAACATGCTGCGCGACGAGGAGAACGCCAAGTACCGCTCGTACTTGAAGAAGACCATTGAATTCGACACGGACGTCCTCAAGCGCTATGTCAACTTCATGAGTAATCCCGACGAGCGCACCGCCATCGATCAGTTCGGCACCGGAGACAAATACTTCGGCGTCTGCACGCTGTTGGCAACGCTTCCGGGCCTGCCCATGTTTGGCCACGGACAAATCGAAGGCTTCACCGAGCGCTACGGGATGGAGTTTAAGCGCGCCCGCATGGACGAGCATCCGAAAGACTGGCTCATTGCGCGCCATCAGCAGGAGATCGCACCGCTGCTCAAGAATCGCAAGCTCTTCGCCGAAAGCCACAACTTCGTTCTCTACGATTTCTGGAACACGCACGGAACAGTCGATGAAAACGTCTTCGCTTACTCCAACCGCCTCGGAGACCAGCGCGGGCTCATCGTCTACAACAACACCTACGGATCGACGCGCGGCACCATCCACATCTCAGCCGCGTTCATGGATAAGGGCAGCGGCCAACAACGTCAAAGAAGCCTGGCCGACGGCCTCGGCGTTGCGTATGATGACTCGCTCATCTTCGCCTACCGCGACACTGCGCGTGGGCTCGAATATCTGCGCCGCGCCACAGACATGCACCATCACGGATTGAATTTCGACCTGCGCGGCTTTCAATATGTCGTTCTCATCAACTGGCGCGAGCTCCGCTCCACCGTCGATCAACCGTGGGACAGGCTCTGCGATGCCCTGCACGGCGACGGCGTCTACAGTGTCGACGAAGCGCTCACAAGGCTCCGGCTCCACCCGGTGCACGACGCCCTGCATCAAGTGATCAACGCCGGCAACGCGTGCGCCTTCGCCGAACTCTCTGGAAGAGAGACCAGAAAATATCTCGAGAAGATAAGAAAAGAACGCCCGGTCGCTGCCGCTTTTGACAAGCTCACAGCCAGCGTCATTAACCTGCCCAACGGACAAGCAGCCCACGATCCGCGACTCCGCGCGTTTCTCGAGAAGGCGCAGAATTTCTTCGAAAGAGCGGTCGAGGTCATGCCCGCAGAAGATCGCGAAGCGCTCACCATACAGGCAAGTGACAACAAAGACGGCGATACAGCAGACCTCAATCAAAGCTTCCACACAACGTGTGAAGAGTGGGCAAAAGCAGCCATTCATCTTCCGCTGCTCGAACAGACTTTCTCCACCGCATGGCCGGCATCGGTTCGCGATATGCTTCCGAGCAACGAACCAGGAATCTCTGTTGAACAGACATGGGCCCCCGTGCTTGCATGGATTATCCTGCGCAGCTTCTCACCGCGAGGCATGAGCATCGAGCTCTTTGACAAGCTCATGATGCGCGCGGCTCTCGCCGAGACTTTTTCGTCGCTCGGGATGGAAGGAGAAAGAGCATGGCAAGCTGCCGCTCGCGTACGCTCTCTCGTGGCGCATGCGGATCTGCCGTCCGAAAGCCTGATTCAATTGGAAACCTTCTGGGCCGATCCCGACGTCCGCTGGCTCACGGGCGTCAACGAATCATCCGGCAAAACGTACTTCAATAAGGAACAGTTCGAGGAACTCCTGAGCTGGACACAGCTCCCGGCGTTGCTGGCCATCGCGCAGCAGGACGCAATCAAGCCCGCGGCTGTCGAAGAGATCGAGAGCGACATAACCAGGTCCTGCCTCGCAGCAACCAAAGCAGGCTACCAGCTCGATACGTATCTCAGTCTGTTAACAACAGAAAAGGCTCTGCAGAAATGAAATCTAATGCAGCCAGATTTTCTGCCAGCTAATAGTCACAGTCTTCAAGTTGGCTCCGATCGTGCCTGTCACGCCCGAGCTATAGGCCACTTTGATCGACTGTTGCCCCCGCAGCGGTATCGAAACCGTCCCACCAATTCTGCTGTTGCTCTGCCGCTCGTTGTCTGGGCCGCCGTTCGTGCTTATTGCACCGCCGCCATACCAGGTCGCGTCAAATGCGGCCCATAGTGCTCGCCGAAAGTTGTAGCTTACATGCGCTTGCAGTGCCGTCGTTGGCTGCTGCGTGCGATTCGCTGTACCCGGATAAAAGCTGCTGTTTGCGGTATATAACCACGCGCCCGCATACAAGTCCAGGTACAGCTTCCTCACCGGATAAGAAAAGCCTACCTCCGGCTTGAATGCCCACCGGTTCGCGCCAATATTGATCAGCTTTCTGCTGCCATACTGCCCGCTCGGAGCCTGCACCGTAATACTGGTCGCAAGAATGTAACTTTGACGATAGCTCGCAAACTCTTTCGGCGACATCGCGGGCGAGCCATGCAAGTTCACCGAATAACGCAGGACCATGTCACTCAAACCCGATCGATAAATCTTGCCCGATACCTCGCCGACCTGTCCCGTAATGTTGCCCCAGACATAAGGAATCGCCGCCGAAAATAGCGTCTGCCTTCCAAACACTCCAAACGTGTGACTTAGACCAACAGTGGAAAAATGGAGCGTCGCGTTGACATTCGTGACCGGAATAGTGGGATCGAAAGTCACATCACCAGTAGAACGCGAAAAACCAACCGACAAAAAGCTGGTTCCTACCGGAGAGGCCGAATAAGCACGCGGCTCCAGTTGCTGCGCCTCCACGCGCAGAGAGAAGAATGCTACAACTGCTAAGATAGCTGCCCGCCAGCCCAGCTCTCGACGCAAAAGATATCCATCCTTCCATTTGGACTTGCTGCGAGATTGGCCACATCATACAACCCACGCGCTTGCCTCCTCCGCAACAAAAACGGCAGCCACTGATAGCTGCCGTTTTATCGAAGATTTGGTCCTGGCGTTAATAAATCCGGAAGTTAACCTCGATATTCACTTCCACCGGAACCGGATGCCCCTGATACTGCGCAGGACGGAATTTGTACTGCCGCACGGCCTCCACAGCCTTTTCATCCAATCCCATTCCCAGCGGACGAATGACATGCACATGCTGCGGATTTCCCTGCGCGTCCACAATTACCGACACAACGCAGATGCCCTGATACTTCGCACGCCGCGCTTCATCTGAGAATTCCGGATCAGGCGCATAAATCACCTGCGGAGCGGAAACACCGCCGCCGGGATGATACACGCCGCCGCCAGTTCCACCACCAGACCCCGGCCCGATGCCGCCACCCGAACCAGAGCCAAGTCCACCGCCCGAGCCTGTGCCAAATCCCGAACCCGATCCCTGTCCCTGTGAAGCCAGCGCCACCTGGTTCGATTGCGGAATACCCAAGTTCGGCATATTTGCATCCGGCATCTTGATATCCGGCATCACTACTGTCGCCGGAACGGGAAGTTTCGGCTTGTCAAGCAACAATTTCTGCGGAGGCGTGATCTGCTGCTTATCGAATTTCGGAAGCTTGCCCTTCGAGGCGTCGACAAGTTCGTGAGCGCCGCCACCGCCACCACCGCCCATCACATCCTTAGAGGCAGGCGCGATAGGAACAAACGCCGACACATCAACCGGAGTCACCTGAACCTTCTTCAAAAGCGCGCGGCTGTGAATCCGCGCTTCGATGATGACAAGAATGATCAGTCCGATGACAAGGACGTGCGCGCCGATCGAGTACGCGCTCGACTTCGCGCTCCGCTCCGACTTCAACAGAACGTCGGTTTCAATCGGTTTTGAAGTCAGCTCCAGCGGAGGCAGCTTCTTCGGAAAGAAGACATCCTGGATATTCGCCCATAGAGATGCCCAGATCGACTCTTCTTTCAGCGTCTCAACAAGGTCGTTGTTCGAGTCGGGCGTAGACGTCAGCTGAAGCGGAGGCTGCTTCGTCGGAAAGAAGACGTCGCGAATGTTCGCCTGCAGGGACTGCCAGAGCGACTGTTGTTTCAGGCTTTCAACGTACTCGTTGTTTTCGTCTGGCTTAGATGTCAGCTGAAGCGGGGGTTGCTTCGAAGAGGAAAACGCGTCGCGCAGGTTTGCCAGCAGCGACTTCCACATGGAGCCGTCGACTTCGAGAAGAATGTCGGGCTCCTTTTCCTGTGGCCGGGATTGTCCTGGTTCCAGTTCCGGAGGTGTCAAAAGCTCATTGCCCATATCACTTCAACCAGGCAGGCAAAAACAAGGATCCTACCCGTATCTCTCCATTATGGACGACGCACGCCCCGCTTGTCTTTAATAGCGCGGGGAAATATTCTCTGCGCTTTCCTACTTCTTCTTCGTGTTCTGAGAGAAACAACGCAACCTGCTTATTTTCAGATTGCAATCACTCTCAGAAACCGCCTCCGGATACTTCCAATATAGACGTGAACCCCATCATAAAGTCACTTACCTGAAACCAGATACAATAAAGTTTTACCCCTATCGAATTTTTCTTAATGGGAGAAACGATGTCCGCTCCATCCAATCCGGGCAAGTCCACTGCTGCGCCAAAAGCAACCGCGCCCGGAGCGCCGGAAATGCCGGAATTGAAGAAAACCCTCACCCTGCCGCAAACCGATTTCCCCATGAAGGCCAATCTGCCTCAAAACGAGCCAGTCCGCCTTAAAAAGTGGGCAGATGAGAAGCTCTACGAGCAGATCCGCGAGTCCCGCAAAGGCTCACCCCGTTATCTCCTGCACGACGGACCTCCCTACGCCAACGGCCCCATCCATCTCGGCCACGCGCTCAACAAGTGCCTCAAGGATTTCGTTGTCAAGACCAGGACCATGGCCGGCTTTGACGCCCCCTATGTCCCCGGCTTCGACTGCCACGGCCTTCCCATCGAAATCAAAGTTGACGAGCAGTTCGGCCGCAAGAAGCTCGAAATGTCCTCAGTCGACTTTCTCACCGCCTGCCGCGCCTACGCGCAGAAATACATCGACCTGCAGACCAGCCAGTTCATCCGCCTCGGCGTCTTCGGCCGCTGGGAGCGCCCGTACTCGACCATGTCAAGAGAGTACGAGGCCAAAACTCTGGAAATCTTCTACCGTTTCTTCGAGCAGGATTTCGTCTACAAGGGCCTCAAGCCAGTCTACTGGTGCATCCACGACCGTACCGCTCTCGCCGATGCCGAGATCGAGTACGAGATGCACACCAGCCCCAGCATCTACGTAAAATATGAGATGGTGAAAGATCCATATAATGCTGACCTAACGCGCTATGGTTGGTTGGCAAACTATCGGGTCTTTACCATTATTTGGACTACGACCCCCTGGACACTACCGGCATCTTTAGCAGTCGCCTTTCACCCTGAACTCGACTACGTCGCACTTAAGCAAGACAGCAATGTCTACATCGTCGCCGACGCGCTGGCCGCGTCTGTGCGTGAAGCCTGTAAACTTCAAGACGCGAAGGAAATTGCCCGCTTTAAGGGCTCAACGCTCGAGGGCGCCACCTTCCAGCACCCCTTCCTCGACCGCAGCATTCTCGGCGTGCTCGCCGACTACGTCACCACCGACCAGGGAACCGGAGCCGTCCACACCGCCCCTGCGCATGGCGCAGACGACTTCTACACCGGAGCAAAATACGGCCTCGACCAAACCTGCAATGTCGACAACGCAGGCCGCCTGCGCAACGGACTGCCCGAGTACGAAGGCCTCACCGTTTTCAAGGCAAACGAGCCGATCATTAATCTGCTACAAACACGCGGCGCGTTGATGGGCCACGATGCTATCTACCACAGCTACCCGCACTGCTGGCGCTGCCACAACCCCGTCATCTTCCGCGCCACCGAACAGTGGTTCATCGAAATCGACAAGAAAGTCGGCAACACCACTTTCCGCCAGCTCGCGCTCGACGAAATCCGCAACTCCATCAAATGGGACCCCGCATGGGGCGAAGAGCGCATCGCCAACATGATCGAAACCCGCCCCGACTGGTGCATCTCGCGCCAGCGCATCTGGGGAGTGCCCATCGCCGTCTTCCTCTGCAACCAATGCCACACGCCGCTCAAAGACAAGGCAATTTACCAGAGCATCGTGTCTCTATTCGAAAAAGAAGGCATCGCCGCCTGGCACACACACGAAGCCGAACAGCTTTTGCCCTCCGCAACAAAGTGCGCAAAGTGCAGTAACACCGACTTCCGCAAAGAGATGGACATCTTAGACGTCTGGTTCGACTCCGGCGTCTCCTGGCACGCCGTCATGGAAGCCGAGCCCGACATCGCTCCGCCAGCCGACCTCTACTTTGAAGGGGGCGACCAGTACCGCGGCTGGTTCCACACTTCTCTGCTCACCTCAGTCGGCGTAGGCACAGACCACAAAGCTCCCTACACTATGGTCGGCACACCCGGCTGGACGCTCGACGAGCAAGGCCGCGCCATGTCGAAGTCCCTTGGCAACGGCGTCGATCCCGTCGACATCGCTGACCGCATGGGCGCAGAAATCGTCCGCCTCTGGGTAGCGTCGGTCGACTTCCGCGAAGACGTGGCCGCCAGCGAAAACCTCATGCTGCGGGTCGCCGACAACTACAAGAAGCTGCGCAACACCTTCCGCTTCCTCTTGGGCAACCTGCACGGCTTCAACCCCGCCGAGCACGCACTGCCCTACGAAGACCTGCTCCCGCTCGACCAATACATGCTCGCGCGCACTCGCGAACTGATCGAAAAAATCAGTGGTACGGATGGGGGCACAGATGGCAAAGGCGGCTCCAATAACGGAGGTTGGTACGGAGCCTTCGAGTTCCACCGCGTCTATCACGCAATCAACGAATTCTGCATTGTCGATCTGAGTGCCCTCTACCTCGACTTGCTCAAAGACCGCATGTACACCTTCGCGCCAACGAGCATTGCTCGCCGCTCCGCGCAAACCGTCATCTACAAAATCACCGAAGCCTTAGTCCGACTCGTCGCTCCAATTCTCAGCTTCACCGCCGACGAAGTATGGAGCTACCTGCCGGCAAACGCTAATCGAGCCGCGAGCGTCCACCTCACACACTTCCCCACGCCAGACGAAGTAGCTCCGGCAACTCCTGCAATCCTGGCTGACTGGCAAAAGCTCCTACAAGTCCGTGACGAAGCTCTCAAGGCGCTCGAAGCTGACCGCAAAGCCGGAAGGATCGGCAAAGCCCTGGAGGCAAAAGTAGAAATTCACCCTACCGCCGATCTCGAGCCAACGCTGCATCAATTTAAGTCGAGCTTGAAGGAACTCTTCAACGTCTCGCAGGTAGAGGTGAAAGAAAACACCGCCAACGGAACCATTCAGGCAATCACACTTCCAGCCGACGGCACAAAGTGCGAGCGCTGCTGGAACTACTACGCCGACAATTGCCCAGACCACGTCCAGCCCTTTGGCCCCTGGCCCAAAGTCTGCGGACGCTGCGCCGTCGCTTTAGAACAAATGGGCTACGACCGCTAATGCAATTCATTGCAATGTCATCCTGAGCGAAGCGCGAAGTCGAAGGACCTGCTTTTTGCATCGAGCAGCAAGAAAAGGGGTGCCCCATCCTTTGCGTAGCAAAGGGTGGGAACAACAACACCAACCAAGCCGGGATGAGGGTGCCCCAGGTCTCGCTCTTGAGACCTGGGATTGATTAAGAACCGCTGTCGAAGACAGCGCACCAATCAGGGTAGAAGCACCGGGCTTTAGCCCGGTGAATAAGTCAAAAGAAACAGGGGCTTCAGCCCCGGGCCTTCAAAGGAACCAGATTTTGAAACAAGACCGCCGCAGCTGGCTACTCGCCATCTCCGCACTCATCATCGTGCTCGACCGCTGGAGCAAGATCTGGGTCGCGCACCATATCGCTGACGGTGACGCGATCACCGTCATCCCGCGCTACTTCTACATCTCGCACGTCCTCAATCCCGGAGCAGCCTTCAGCCTCTTCTCCGACTCGGCAACTCCCGGACGCACACGCTGGCTCCTCACCTCCTTTTCCATCCTCGCTGCGGTCATCGTCCTCGGCCTGATCTTCAAAATCGGACGCCGATTCAGCGCCACCACCATCGCCCTTGCCCTCATCCTCGGCGGCGCAATCGGCAATGTATGGGACCGCATCCACTACGGCGTCGTCACCGATTTCCTCGAAGTCTTCCTCCGCTGGGGCCAATGGAGCTACCACTGGCCCGACTTCAACATCGCCGACTCCGCCATCGTCTGCGGCGGCATCCTCATCATGCTCGACGCCCTGCTCCCGAAAAAATCTACTTCATAAGCCGTTTCTGAGCAGCAGCACGAAAAGGGGTGCCCCATCCTATGCGCAGCATAGGGTGGGAACCACAACTCCGATCCAGGTAAAACAATTCCCAGGAACCACTCCCACCCACCCCACGTACAATTACCCAGCGAGTTCCGTCTAACCAAACAAAACCGAGCAGGAAAGGACTACCGGTGGCCAACCTGTGGCATGACCTCAAGCACTCCCTGCGCAGTCTCTTCAAGAACCCAGGTTTCACCATCGCAGCCGTCGCAGCCCTGGCCCTCGGCATCGGAACCAACACCGCCATCTTCACCGTCGTTAACACGGTCCTGCTCAAGCCGCTTACCTATCCCGACGCCGACCGCATCGTCCAGCTCTTCACTAAATATCCGGACGGCAAAGGCCCGGTCACCTCTCCCACCAAGTTCAACAACTGGCGTGAGCAGACCAGCGTCCTTCAGGACGTCTCCGCCTATGACTTCGGCGGCCCCGGCTTCAACCTCACCGGCGACCATCCCGAGCAGGTCCACGGCATCCACGTCAGCGAAGCCTATTTCCGCCTCTTCGGCGCGCCTGTCATGCTAGGCCGCACCTTCACCGCGCAGGAGGATTCGCCAAACGGCGGCAAAGTCGTCGTCCTCAGTTACGGCCTCTGGCAGCGACGCTTCGGCGGCAACCCGAACATCGTCGGCAGTGCCATCTCGCTCGGTGGAGAGCCCTACACCGTCGTCGGAGTGCTGGGGAAATCCTTCGTCTCAGATCCAGAATCTGACATCTGGCTTCCCTTCCAGATCGATCCCAACAGCACCAACCAGGGACACTTCTTCCTCGCCGCAGCGCGTCTCAAACCCGGGGTGACGCTCGCGCAAGCCAATGCGCAGATGAAAGTTGCCGCCGATCAGTTCCGCCGTCGCTATCCCGCCGCGGATCCAAAGGAAAGCTTCGAAGTTGATCCGCTGCGCGACAGCATCGTCAGTGAGGTGCGCTCGTCCCTCTTCGTCCTCCTTGGAGCCGTCAGCTTCGTCCTGCTCATCGCCTGCGCGAACGTGGCCAACCTGCTGCTCGTCCGCGCCTCCGGCCGCAAGCGTGAATTCGCCATCCGCGTCTCCATGGGAGCAACGCGCGGCCGCATCATCCGCCAGCTTCTTGTGGAAAGCACTCTTCTCGCCGTCACCGGAGGCATCCTCGGCTCCATCATCGGATTCATCGGTGTGCGCGCGCTGCTTGCCCTCAGCCCCGGCGACATCCCGCGTATCGGCGAAAACGGCGCCAACGTCGGCGTTGACTGGCGCGTGCTCGTCTTCACGCTCGGCGTCTCACTACTCACCGGCATTCTCTTCGGACTCTTCCCCGCGATCGCAGCCTCGCGCCCCGACCTCAACTCCACACTGAAAGAAAGCAGCAACCGCGCCGGCACCGGATTCCGCCAGAGCAAAGCCCGTTCCCTGCTCGTCATCAGCGAAGTCTCGCTTGCGCTCGTCCTTCTCATCGGCGCCGCGCTTCTCATCCGCACTTTTCTCGCCTTGCGCAACGTCAATCCCGGCTTCAACCCGCACAACGTGCTCACCTTGGAAATGTCTCTCACCGGTGACCGCTTCGCAAAAACTGCCGGTGTCGCCCAGCTCGCACTCAGTGGCCGCGAGCGTTTAAACGCCATCCCCGGCGTCGAAGCCTCGGCTTCCACCTGCTGTCTGCCGCTTGAAGGTGGCTTCGGCCTGCCCTTCATCGTCCTAGGCCGTCCACTCGATAAATCCGGACAAACCGGCGGAGCCGGCTGGATGAACACCTCACCCGGCTATTTCGATGTCTTCAAGATTCCCATCCTCGAAGGTCGCGACTTCAAGGACAGCGACTCCGTCGGCGCGCCCGGCGTCGTGCTCATCAACGAGTCCATGAAGAAAAAATTCTGGCCGAAGGAAGACCCCGTAGGCCAGCAAATCATCATCGGAAAAGGCGTCGGCCCGCAATTTGAAGAACCCGCGCGCCAGATCATCGGCGTTGTCGGCGACATCCGCGACGGCGGCCTCAACCGCGACCCGCGCCCGCTCATGATCATCCCGCAGGCGCAAGTCCCCGACGGCATGACCGCGCTCAACGCCAATATTGGCCCCGTCGCATGGCTCGTCCGCACCCACACCGATCCGCACCAGTTCATCTCGTCCGTTACCGAGCAGCTTCGCCAGGCCAGCGGAGGCTTCCCCGTCGCCCGCGTCCGCTCCATGGAAGAGGTCGTCGTTCGCTCCACCGCTCGCCAGGACTTCAACATGCTCCTGCTCACCATCTTCGGAGCATCCGCGCTCATCCTCGCCGCCATCGGCATCTATGGCCTCATGGCCTACACCGTGCAGCAGCGAACACAGGAAATGGGTATCCGTATGGCCCTCGGCGCCGATCGCGGACGCATCCGCAACCTCGTCGTATGGCAGGGCATGCAACTCGCCCTCATCGGCGCCGTTGTCGGAGTAGGCGCAGCCTTCGGCCTCACACGCCTCATCGCCAGCTTCCTCTTCGGAGTCAAACCCTACGACCCCATCGTATTTGTAACTGTGCCGGTGATATTAAGCACGGTGGCTCTTTTCGCCGTGTGGCTCCCTGCCACCCGCGCCTCAAAACTTGACCCCATGGAGTCCCTGCGCGTCGAATAGCAGTATGATGCGATTACCAAGCAGAGCAGCAATCAGCGAATTCCTCACGAAACCCAACCTCACCCGTGTAGCTCTGGTAGCCGGCGGCGCTGCGGCTATCGGAGCTGTCGCTGTCGGTGTGACCTTCGTCGGCACGGTCGCCATTGGCGCCATCGCCTTTCGCAAGCTCATGGCGCACCGCGGGCACATCCACAAACTCAGCGTCGGCGAACTGACCGTCGATCGCCTCATCGTCAAAGAATCTTCCAAGGAAATCTCATTGTGATACGGATTTCCCGCTTTCTGATCTCGCTGTCATCCTGACCCTGAGCAGCGCAAATGGGAAGGACCTGCTTTCCTTAGCCATGGCACGAAGAAGGGTGCCCCATCCTTCACGCAGTGAAGGGTGGGAAAGCAATTCCCTCACCCAGCCGTCATCCAGCCTTCCACAAATCACCGCGTGCTACCATCGTGCAACCGGAGACCGGCATGCCCACAGCCCTCAAATACATCGCCGTCGCAATCGTAACCATGGCAGCGACAATTACCGTCATGCGCTCGCAGGAAACCAAAACCCAACGTATCCCGCAATTTGAAAACGAAGACGTCAAAGTCTGGAAGTCCATCGTGCAGCCGAACGCGCCCTTAACCATGCACCGCCATGACCACCCGCGCGTCCTCATCGCCCTCAGCGGTGGAACCATGAAGATCGTCGATTCCACCGGGGCATCCGAATCGCATCTCTGGGAAACAGGAAAAGCCTACTGGCTTCCGGCAAATCCGCCCAACACCACGCACGCCGACGTAAACGCAGGCGACAAGCCCATCGAAGTCATGGTCGTAGAGTTGGAAAAGGAAAAATAGCCGTCAGCCAATCAGCACTCGCCGCGATCACGCTGGACAATGGGCATTCGGATCTTTCACGTAACTGAGATTCGGAGCCTTGGTGAATGCGCCCTTGCCGTTACCGACAAACACATCGAACGTGTAATCCCCATCGTCGCCATACACCACGGCCAGATCGGGAATACCATCCCCGTTGAAATCTGCAGCTGAAATGCGCGGCATCGTCCCCGGCATGCGCAAAGGAAGAGGCCATCCACCTTCAAACGCTCCCTTGCCGGTGCCGAGAAACACCGCCACCGTACTCCGTCGCCAATCCGAAACGGCAATGTCCGGAATGCCATCGCGGTTAAAATCAGCCACTGCAATCGACACCACAGAACCGAGACGCGCCACGTCCCCCGCAGCCACCAGGTTGCCCTTGCCATCGCCAAGAAACAGCTTCAGCGATCCATCTTCATCACCGACCAGCACATCCGGAACGCCGTCCTGATTAAAGTCCGCCGTGACCATCGCGCGCGGAGCACGCCCCAGCTCTATATCCGCTTCCGTCTCCTGAAACGTCCCGTCCGACCGCCCCAGCGAAACCGTCAGCACTCCCGCACCAGCGGACACAGTAGCCTTGGCAAGATCCACAATGCCGTCCCGATTAAAGTCCGCCATTACCGTCAGACCAGAAGCCCCATCCGGCTCGTCTTCATGCAAGGGACTCGCCCACGCCCGCGGTGACATCAAAGCCAGCGCAACGACCGCAATGAAAACAATCTTCCATAGGCCAAGCCTAAATACGCTGCGGATCACCCGATACCATCCCTGCTGACATTCTATTCTTGAACTTGAGATGATGTAGACAGGGGGAAGTAGATTTGATAGGGCGCGCCCGCGTACCGTCCACCAGATTCCGCCGCACCCTCGCGTATTTCTAAAGCAGCAGCAAGAAAACGGGTGCCCCATCCTATCGCGCAGTTTGCGATAGGGTGGGAGACCACAGCCACCACCCAGCCGCACTTCCTCCACGGCCTACCCTCCACGCAGCAAGCGCCCTCAGAATAGCCGATCAACGTCAAAGGCTTGTCATCCTGAGCAACGCGAAGAACCTGTTTTCTCGGCCGGAGTACGAAAACGGGTGCCCCATCCTTTGCGCAACGGGCCCCCGGCGCGCGCGGGTTTCGCGTGATGGGGTGAGGAGCAAGGGGTGAGAAATACTCCCAGAGAGCAATCCGCCTTTCACGAAACGTAGGCGAAAGGATTTAACTTTCTCAGCTGTATCGCGAAGAGGGCTCACAACCCATGTCAAGCCCCAAGAACGAAAATAATGAGCTTGATACCTCTGACAGAGGTCGGAGTAGACCTTCTGTCCTGCGAAAGCAGGACGACGGTAGAAGAGCGGGGCTTCAGCCCAGCGTTAGGCGCCGACAACGGAGCGGCTTTAGCCGCGGGCTCTTCTGTACGCTTTTCCCTTGTCAAGGGATAATCAGCAAGATAATAATGGTGATCCCTTTGACTGAGGTTGTAGTTGGATCGTTTGTCCTGCGAAGCAGGACGGCGGTGAAGAGGGCTTCAGAAGTCATTGTTTTGAAGGGGCACGGCTTCAGCCGTGCCGTAAGTGTCAGGAAACGAGCGCGGCTTTTAGCCGCCGAGGGATGGTTTTCTCTCACAATCAGACTTTCTCAGCAGCCTCTTTAGCCCCCGGGGCTCTTCTGCACGCTTTTCCCTTGTCAAGGGCATAATCAGCAAAATAATTTCCAACCCATTCAAACCAAACCATTTATTCCAATCAAACTTTGGCGTACTATTTCTCCCAATCAGCTAAAATAGAAATAGAGAACAAAAAGCCCGCCGTGAGCGGGCTTTTTTATTCACAGAAATCGAGGACCCCCAGCTAAGTGATTGAAAACACTTGAAACCACCTAAACGGCGCAGAATCAATAGCATAGCGGGGGATGATCCCCCTCTAAGTCATTGAAAACACGTAGCCACCGGCGTTCAGGTCGGGGGCAGGGGAGTAGCCCGCCGTACGCCTTATAATCAAACTGGGAAGTTTTGTACCTAACTCCCGGGACGCACTGCATTGACGGACCAGATCACCATCCGCGGCGCGCGGGTGCATAACCTCAAAAATATCGACTGCGACATACCGCACGGCAAGTTGACGGTAGTTTCCGGCGTCTCCGGATCGGGCAAATCCTCGCTCGCCTTTGACACGGTTTATGCCGAAGGCCAGCGCCGCTACGTCGAGTCACTGTCTGCCTACGCGCGCCAGTTCCTCGAGCGCATCGAGAAGCCCGATGTAGACCTCATCGATGGCCTCGCTCCAGCAATCGCCATCAAGCAGAAGAACTCGACCCGCAACCCGCGCTCGACCGTAGCGACAGCGACCGAGATATACGACTATATGCGCCTGCTGTACGCGCGCTGCGGAACCGTCCACTGCATCGTCTGCAACGGTGTCGTCCGCCGCGACACAGTCGATGAGATCGCCGCCGCCATCCTCGCCCTCGGCGAAGGCACCCGGCTGCACGCCCTCTTCCCTGTTCAAAGAACAGACCAGCCCGTTTCGCCTGAGCGTGAGCCTGAGAAGAAGTCCGCAAAACGTGCACAAAAAGCGACCTTAAACGGGAAAAATGACACAGAATCGCCGCTTAACGACGCCTTAAAAGAGCGCCTGAACGACCTGCGCAAGCGCGGTTTCAACCGCCTTTACCAAAACGGAACCATCTACGAGTTCTCGACGCCCGAATCGCTGCTCGAGATCAACTTCGCGCTCCCTGTCTTCGCCCTCGTCGACCGCATCGTCGTCAGTGCCGACAACCGCGCAAGAATCGTCGACGCGGCCGAAATCGGTTATCGCGAATCGGGAGAAATCCTCTACGAAATCGTCCCGCTCGACTCGGAAACTACTGAGCGCGAGCGCCTGCGCTTCTCAGCAGCTTTCGAGTGCAAAACCTGCCATCGCGTCTATCGCGAGCCGGAACCGCGCCTCTTCTCGTTCAACAACCCTTTCGGCGCCTGCCCGCGCTGCCAGGGTTTCGGCAACACCATCGACTTTGACCTAGACCTCATCATCCCCGACAAGTCGAAGACACTCGACGAAGGCGCAATCGACCCGTGGAATCGCCCGAAGTATCGCCCCTACTTCACCGAGCTGAAGAAGGCGGCAAAGCAGCACGGAATCCCGATGAACGTCGCCTGGTACGATCTCGAGCCCGACCAGCAATCCTTCGTCCTCGACGGCCGCGATGGATTCCTCGGCGTTCACGGCTTCTTCGCCTATCTCGAGCGCAAGAAGTACAAGCTGCATGTCCGCGTGATGCTCAGCAAGTATCGCGGCTATGCTCTCTGCCCCGAATGCAAGGGACAGCGCCTTCGCGCCGAAGCTCGCGCCGTCCGCATCGGCGAGCAGCAGGGCGCGAATTGCAGCCGCAATATCTGCGAGGCAGCCGGGCTGACGATTGCCGAAGCCAACAGCTTCTTCGGCGGCCTCAAGCTCACGCCCATGCACGCAGAGATTGCTGGAAGCATCCTGCACGAGATCCAGCAACGCCTGCACTTCCTCAACGCCGTCGGACTCGACTACCTCACGCTCGACCGCCTCGCCTCGACGCTCTCCGGAGGCGAATCGCAGCGCATCCAATTGGCAACTTCGTTAGGCTCCCAGCTTGTCGGCGCGCTCTACGTGCTCGACGAGCCATCCATCGGCCTGCACACACGCGATACCGCGAAGCTCATACGCATCCTCGAAGACCTGCGCGACCTCGGCAACACCATCCTCGTCGTCGAGCACGATGCCGATGTCATCCGCTCCGCCGACTACCTCCTCGACCTCGGTCCCGGAGCTGGCGAGTTCGGCGGTCGCGTCCTAGCCGGAGGAACCGTCGAAGAGGTGGAGCACAACCCCGACTCGCTCACTGGTCGCTACCTGAACGGACAACTGACGATCCCGATCCCGACGCGACGCCGCGAGCCTGGGCCCAACTCAGGGAAAGACTGGCTGAGACTGCGCGGAGCACGCAGCCATAACCTCAAAGGCATAGACGTCGAGATCCCACTGAACATGCTCGTCTGCATCACCGGCGTGTCAGGATCCGGGAAATCGACGCTCGTCCACGACGTCCTCTATCGCGCCGTCGCCCACCAGCTCGGCAAGGGCGAAGGAGCCGATCCGACAAACCTCTACAAGGAACTCAAGGGCGTCGAGCGCCTGAACGACATTGTTCTCGTCGACCAGAACCCCATCGGACGCACCCCGCGCTCAAACCCGGTGACCTACATCAAGGCCTTCGACGCCATCCGCGAACTCTTCGCCGCACAGCCTGAGGCTCAGCGCCGCAGCTACACCGCCGGACACTTCTCCTTCAACGTCCCCGGAGGACGCTGCGACGTCTGCGAAGGCGACGGCACCGTCACCGTCGAGATGCAGTTCCTCGCCGACGTCGAGTTGCCCTGCGAGGAGTGCCGCGGCACCCGCTACAAGGCCAGCGTGCTGGAGATCAAGTACAAGGGCAAGAGCATCAACGAGGTCCTGAACCTCACCGTCAAAGAGGCGCTGCGCTTCTTCGTGGGTCAGCCCAAGATTCTGGACAAGCTTGCCGTCCTCGACGAAGTCGGCTTAGGGTACGTCCGTCTCGGTCAGTCCGCCACAACGCTCTCCGGGGGCGAAGCCCAGCGCGTCAAGCTGGCCGCACATCTGGCAACCGTTCGCTCCACCGGATCGGTGGCCAAGAAGGGCGGCAGCCGTGTCCTCTACGTCCTTGACGAGCCCACCACCGGCCTCCACTTCGACGATGTCAGCAAGCTCCTTACCGCCTTCCGGAAGCTGATTGACGGGGGCGGCTCCATGCTGGTCATCGAGCACAACCTCGACGTCATCAAGTCGGCGGACTGGGTCATCGACCTCGGCCCGGAAGGCGGCTCCAAGGGCGGCCAGGTAGTAGCTACCGGCACCCCCGAACAGATCACCCAGAACGAGCTATCCCACACCGGATTCTGGCTGTCCAAAGTATTGGCGCGCCGCGAGTCTTCACGCGAGCCATTGCAGGAAGCCGAGAACGAAATAGCCGTATGAAATCCCTGAAGTATCTAGCAACGATTGTCTTCACTTCCGCACTGCTCTCGGCTCATGCGCAGTCAGTTCCAATGCCACCGGGAACCAGCACCAATGAGCCATCTCCCGAAGCTGCAGCAAAGTCCGCCGACGACCCGCTGGCCCAGGCAGAGGCAGCGATCGACACGAAGGATTTTGCCCATGCGCGGAGTCTTCTCGACACATATCTATCCGGACATTCGAATGATGCTCGCGCCCTATTTGATCGCGGCTATGTGGAAGACGCTCAGGAGCACGACCATGCTGCCGCCAACTATTACCAGAAAGCCATTGCCGCCGACCCCAATCAGTTCGAATCCCACCTGGCAGTCGGCTTGATTCTGGCCCGCCAGGATAAGCAGCAGGATGCCCATCAACAGCTAGAGGCAGCGTCCAGGCTCGAGCCGAATCCGCCGAATCCAGCTGCCAAGGCGCAGGCATTCCGCGCCCTAGCCGAACTAGACCGTTCCGCAAATCCCGATGCAGCCAAGCAGGAACTGATTCAAGCGCTGTCGATAAGCCCGGAAACGCCGGCAGATCTGCTTCTGACCGGGGAGATTGCTGAAGCCGAGGGAGACGAAGTCAACGCGGAAACGGCATACCGACGTGCATTAAATCAGCAGCCGGAGTCATCGGCTGCGACTGCTGGCCTCGCCCACGTTCTCATCGCTCAGAAAAAGTATGCCGACGCTGAACCTCTTATCAAATCAGCCCTGATTCGCGATCCTGATGACCCTGCCCTGAACAGTCAGCTGGCCATTGTTCTGAACGCAGAAGGTAAGCAGAATGAGTCAGTTGCGGCGCTGGAAAAGCTGCATGCCAAGCAGCCAGATGATGCATCGATCAGCGGCATGCTTGCGGATGCTTATACGCAAGCAGGAGCAGCTGACAAAGCCGATCCCCTCTATGTTCAGTTGCTGAAATCTAATCCAAACGACCCCGCACTCCTTACAGCGCGCGGCGAAAACCTCATCCGGCAGCAGCGATATGCCGAAGCTGTAGTCGTGTTGCAGAAGACAGTAAGCTTGAGACCTGACAGCGGGAACGCCTGGAGCAGCCTCGCTTTCGCCGCTTCAGAAAATCATCAACCTCAGCTGGTAATCGATTCTCTTTCAGCACGATCAAAATATCTCGAAGAAACTCCAGCTACCTATTTCCTTTGGGCAACAGCTTACGATAATCTACATCACACAAGGGAAGCGGCCGACTACTATCACAAGTTCCTGACCGCGTCCAATGGAAGGTTCCCCGACCAGGAGTGGCAAGCAAAACATCGGCTAGTCACGCTTGGCAAATAACAGCCGATAACGTTCCCGTGGCACCCGAGGAGGTGTCCCATGAGGTTCGTAGCAATCGCAGCCGCAGTAGCACTACTTGCCCCCTGCATACATGCGTACGGCGCCAACGAAAAGCTCCCCGATGCACAGGCTCTACTTTTGCTTGAAGCGAAGGCTGACCAGGCATCGCCCAAGGAGCAGTGCTTTCTTTACGCGGAAATTGTTCACGATATGACGGAGATCGCCGGGCAGGAATTGTCCTCGGGCGATTTCAAACATGCTTCAGACACATTGAAGGCTGTACAGACATACGCCCAGAAAATTCACATGGGCGTCGCAGAGGATACGCGGAAGCTGAAGAACGCGGAAATCCTTATGCGCCACACAGCATTCCGCCTAAACGAAATCCTCCACAATGCGGCTCTCGACGACCGGCCGACGCTCGAGTCCACGTTGAAGCAGTTGGACCAAGTGCAGTCCGAGCTGATGATGCAGGTCTTCAAGCACTAGATCAGTGCTGCTAACCTACGAAATGGCAAACTTAGGGATATCTGCGCCCGCGACTTCGGGCTTGAGCACGGGAGTATTGCTTTTTACGTACCCCACCTTGCCCGCCGCAATTTCGTCTTGAGCAATTTTGCATGCCTTACGCGAGCGAGAATCAACGAGTGGCTGTGAACCATTCTGCAGTTGACGAGCGCGGCGTGCAGCTACGAGAACGTAACGAAAATTGCTGTCGAACGACTGCTCCAGACTCATGACTCATTCCTCCAAATCAAGAACCGCAATTGATGTCTAAGGTCGAACCATTCTCTCAATCAAGCAGACCGAAGGCCTCAAGCACAGGCTGAACCCGGTCACCCGAGTTCTCCAGCTTGCAACTTTCCGCCAGCTTCAGC
This sequence comes from Alloacidobacterium dinghuense, assembly GCF_014274465.1. NCBI lineage: Bacteria > Pseudomonadati > Acidobacteriota > Terriglobia > Terriglobales > Acidobacteriaceae > Alloacidobacterium > Alloacidobacterium dinghuense. The sequence goes on from NZ_CP060394.1 coordinate 2,593,624, forward strand.
AGGCGATCGGCATCCTCGATGGAATCGTTGCCTTTTCGATGGATGCGTTCGCTCGCTACGATGGCCAAAAGTTCGTCTTCGGCTCGAGCAAGAATGTCGTTGACGAGAATATAACTGTATTCGCGATATTTCACAATCTCCGCTCTGGCCTCGGCCAGACGTCGCTGGATAACCTCTTCCGTCACTCCACCTTCCGCGCGGCTGCGATTGCGCAGCCGGGTCGCCAGAACATCCGGAGCGGGTGGCATAACGAAGATGCTGACTGCAGCCGGAATCTTCTCGCGCACCTGCGCTGCGCCCTGTACATCAATGTCGAGTAGAAGATCCTTGCCGTGCGCCTTAGCATCCTCCAGCGACTTGCGCGCTGTTCCGTAGTAATTACTAAAGACTTCGGCATGCTCCAGAAATTCATCGTCCCGTACCATTTGCTCAAACTTTTCCCGAGCGATGAAGTGATATTGTTGACCGTTTTGTTCCGAACCACGCGGCGCGCGCGTGGTATAGGAAACAGAAAATTCTAGATTGCCCACAAGCGATTTAATCTGATTAACGAGCGTCGACTTCCCCGAGCCCGACGGCGCTGAAATGATGAAGAGAATTCCTGCCAAGCGTTTCGTTTTCCTTTTAGCGCATATGTGTAACGTTAGTCATCCTGCCCCTGATTGAAACAAAGGCAAAGGGTCTGCTTTTAGCCGTTGGCTGTGAATCCAAGCATGCGAACTACTCCAGGTTTTGCACCTGTTCGCGCGCCTTCTCAATCTCAGATTTCATACCCAACCCAAGTTCGGTGATTCGCGTGCCGTTACCAGCTAGCCCGGTTGTTTTTGACAGCAAGGTATTGGCCTCGCGGTTCATCTCCTGCAGCAGAAAATCTAGCTTCTTGCCAATTTCTCCGCCTTGATCGAGCAGAGATTCGAAATGCGCAATGTGCGTATGCATGCGGGCGATCTCTTCTTCCACGTCGCTGCGCTCAGCCAGCAATGCTGCCTCCTGCAGAACGCGGTCTCTGTCAAAACTCCCGTTGAGCATCTCCGACAGGCGCTGGCTGATGCGCTCGAAATAGACCTTCTGCACGTCATGGCGCAGTTCTGCAACCTGCTCAACGAAGGCAGAAAGCCGCGCCAACCCCTTGCGTAGTTCTGCCGTCAGCGAACTGCCTTCCGCCAGGCGCATGGCGTTCAACTCGCCAATCAATGTGGAAATGCGCTCCATCACGGCGGTCTGAATCGATTGCAATTCCTCCTCGCTACTGCGCGAATCACTGCTGAGCACTCCAGGCAGGCGAAAGATCGCATTGAGATCTGGCTCACTACTCAACCCGTGTTGGGAGGCGGCACTGCGAAACGCAGCAACGTAGGCTGCAACCAGAGCTTCGTCATATTGCGCCTCCGTCTTCCCGCTGCGATCGATGGAAAGGGAAACTTCGACATGCCCGCGCGCGATCTTCTCCTTGAGCTCTTTGCGCAGCTGCATTTCGAGCGACTCCGTGCCTCCAGGCATGCGCATGTGCAGATCAAGAAAACGGTGATTCACGCTCTTCATGCTCAGCGTGTAACCTAGCGCCTCGGAGACACGGCCTGAGACGCGCGCAAAGCCTGTCATGGAGTAGACAGGCGAGTTGCTTGCAACTTCTTTCTTAAGAGACGCGGTTTCCTTTTTTGGGGTCATAATCCAGACTTACCCATCATCACAGGCTCGGGGAGTTCCTGCACGTCCATGAACTGCAGCTGGTAAAGCTTTTGATATATCGGTGACTGCTGCATCAGCTCTTCATGCGAACCTATTGCTGTAATGTGGCCCTGTTCCATTACGGCAATGCGAGTAGCCCGGCGCACGGTTGAGAGCCGGTGCGCAATCACCACGACCGTGCGGCCTGCCATCAGATTACTAAGCGCAGCCTGCACGAGCGATTCGCTCTCGGTGTCGAGTGCAGATGTGGCCTCATCGAGAATCAGAATCGGAGCATCTTTCACCAAGGCTCGAGCAATCGCAAGCCGCTGGCGTTCGCCACCCGAGAGTCGAAACCCTTTCTCGCCGATGAGCGTGTCATAGCCTTCCGGAAGTCGCATGATGAAGTCATGCGCCAGCGCTGCCCTGGCCGCATCCTGCACGCGCTGAATCGGCACGTCAGGTTGACCATAGGCAATGTTGTTTCGCACGGTATCGTTGAAGAGAATGGTTTCCTGCGTCACTTTACCGATCTGGTCGCGAAGTGAACGGGTGCTTACATCGCGCAGATCGTGCCCATCGATCAGAATCCGGCCAGAGGTGACATCGAAGAACCGCGGAATCAGATTGACGAGTGTTGACTTCCCCGCTCCGCTGGGACCTACAAGAGCCACGACTTCTCCGCAGCGTATCTCAAGGTTGATGTTGTGCAGAACATTCTTTTCACCTTCGTCATCGCGATAGGCAAAACCGACATCTTCGATGCGAATTGATTTCTGGAATCCCTTCAGCGTGAATGCGCGATGCTTCTCAACCAGGTCGTCCTGATCGTCCATGAACGTAAAGATCGTGGAAGAGGCGCCCAACGCCTGTTGAAAGTTGTTATAGAACGTGGCAAAGCGTCGCACCGGATCATAAAGCTTGAAAAGCGCTACGATAAAGCCGAAGAAGGCTCCTTCCGTCATGGCCCCACGCTGGATCTGACCGCGTCCGACCAGCAGCAGCAATGCGATGGCGATGGCGCCGATTGAGTCCATTAGCGGGGAGCTGATGGCCTGCGCACGCACTGAGCGGAGATTTGCCTTAAAGAGGCGCTTAGCCGCATCCCGGAAGCGAAGCAACTCCCAGAACTCCATGTTGAAAGCTTTTACGATACGGTTGCCAGTGATCGTCTCGTGCAGGATGTTCTGAATCTCGGCAAGTCTGTCCTGTCCTCTGCGCGTTGTCTGGCGGACGTCCCGCCCAATACGGCGTATTGAGCCGATCACCACCGGAACGAAAATCAGGAGCGCCCACGAGAGCTTGCCGCCAAAATGAACGACGACGCCAATCGTGAAAATCAAGGTGAAGAACTGTTGCAGAAACTCCGACAACACAGACGACATAGCGTACTGCACCCGCTCAATATCATTGATAAGCGTCGAAAGCAGGGTGCCAGTAGCATGTTTCTGAAAAAACGAGAGAGAGCGGCGCAGTACAGCCTCGTAAAGGTCGTCGCGCAAATCGGTGATCATGCCGAACCCGGCATAATTCACCAGATAGGTGCCAGCATAGTCGCAAACACTCTTCAGCAGTGTCGAAACGACAAGCGTGAACGCGACGACAGCCCAGACATTATGAATGAAATGCGGAACAAACTGCTGCAGCGTGAATTGGTAGTGCGTCCCAGGAATTTTATAGAGCGATATGATCTGACTCGGACTACCGGGATGCAACACATGATCAAAGATGGGCTGCACGAGCAAGACACGAAACGCATCCAGCAGCCCTACCGCGGCCATCAGGAAAACCGATGCCAGCGCCTGCCACCAATATCGGCGCATGTAATACAACAGACGCAGGATGCGCTTCATCTAGATTTCCTGCAGGTCTGCCATCGATATACCATCATTCTATTTTACCGTTTCAACGGGGCATATCGCGATGCGTCGTCTTCACGCGATAGCCCTCTTTCTCAAGTCTTTTGCTGACTTGTTCCGCGATCATCACAGACCGGTGCTGACCGCCGGTACAGCCGAAAGCAATTGTCAGATAGCTCTTTCCTTCATGAATGTAATGCGGCAAAAGGTAAAGCAACAGACCAGTAACCCGACTGAGAAATTCGTTTGTCTGAGGGAATTTCTGTAGATAGGCGACCAACTTAGGGTGTTTGCCGGTGAGCGGGCGGAACTCCGCCACGAAATGAGGATTAGGAAGAAAGCGCACATCAAAGACAAGATCGGCTTCCAGTGGGACACCATTTTTATAACCAAAGCTGAGTGAGGAAATCAGCAGGGCTTTTCCGCTGCCGTCGCCTGCAAACTTGTTTTGTATGTGGGCGCGGAGCTCATGTACGTTGAAATTCGATGTATCGACAATGACATCAGCGACGTTCCGAATGGGATCCAACAGTTTCCGCTCAGATTCGAGTGCACCTGTAACTCTCTCCTCTCGACCAAGTGGATGGGGACGGCGCGTCTCGGAGAAACGGCGAAGCAGAGCCGCATTAGATGCCTCAAGATAAATTACCGTGGTAGACAACGTTCGCCGAACCTGCTTCAGTAGCGCCGGAAACCGCTCAAGTCCTTGCCCTTCGCGCACGTCTACGACAAGCGCGGCTCTTGTCGTGGTGACCGATTCGCCAATCAGCTCAGCGAATCGCGGAACCAGGTCGATCGGCATATTGTCCACTGCGTAATAGCCCAGATCTTCGAATGCTTTAAGGGCTGAGAGCTTACCTGATCCGGAGAGCCCCGTGATAATGATCAGGAACCTTGCTTCGTCGGGATGATGGGCGGAAACTGACTTTGCCTTCTTTGATCTCGTTGGAGGTTTGGGAGCAGCTTTCGGGGGCATGCGCCCATCCTAGCATTTCCCTGTGCGGCTGCGAGTGATGTTCAACTGCTACGGCGCTTCGATCAGCTCCATTTTTCCATCGCGCTTGCGATGCAGAACCTTCACATTGCCTTGATGATCACGAAAGACAAATACCTCTCGGTCGCGGAACTCCGCTTCTTTCACCGCTTCTTCGAGAGTCATCGGACGTAAGGCCACAGAATCCGCTGAGCGAACGATGTGCGGTTCCTGGATCGGAACCTTCGCGGGGAAGGAATGAACAGTTACAGGCAATACCTGCTTTGACCGTCCATGTCCGTTTGCTTTCTTCTCTGCCGCTTTTGGCTGCGCTGTATTTTCTTTCAGTGCAGCTGGACGCGTTGCCGCACGCTTTGGACGAGCCAGCGAAGGTTCAGCGGTCAGCTTTTCTTCCTTGGGCTGGCGCTTCTTGGCATGAAGTTTCTTCTTGCAACGAATCGCCTGCGTCTCCGCCTTGTCAAGCGCGGCTCGCAGCGCTGTCTCCATATTGGTTGATTCTGATGCAGCGACAATGTTGTGCAGACGGGTCTTGATGGTCACTTCTGCCATCTGCCTGTATTTTTCAGCTGTCAGAACAATGTGAGCGCCTGTGGTCTTACCCAGGATCTTCGCGATGCGCTCAAGAGACTCTTCAGCGATCGTGCGTAGGGTGCGGGTAACGGTCACCTGCCTGCCTGTGTACTCAACCTGCATGGTGAAAGCTCCCTTCATAAAGAGGTCCCTCGTCAATCTCCGGCGAGGTCAGTGATTGTACATCAACCGCGAACGCGGCGCTGATGGGTGCTTGGAATCCGCATGTCTTCACGATATTTCGCCACGGTTCGGCGGGTTACATCGATGCCTTGAGATTGCAGCATGCTTGCGATCAGATCATCGGTAAGGGGCTTGCGCGGGTCTTCGTCTTCGATGAGCTTCTTAACCTTGCGCTTTAACAACATAAGGGGCGTGCTCGAACCCTCGGGGCCATTGACACCTTCTGAGAAGAAGAAACGAAGTTCATAGACGCCCTGCGGTGTATGCACGTACTTGTTCGATACAGCGCGGCTCACGGTGGAAGGATGCACACCGATCTCTTCCGCGACTTCCTTGATCATCATGGGTTTCATCGCGTCGACTCCCTTTTCCATGAAGTCAACCTGCCGTCGGATGATCGCCTCGCATGTGCGCAGGATCGTATTTTTTCGCTGTTCGATATTGCGCATCAGCTGAATTGCCGAACGATAGCGCTCTTTGACGTAGTCCTTGACTTCCTTCTCTGTGCCATCCTGAGTGATCATCCGGCGATAGCCCTGATTCAGGCGCAAGGTCGGGAGATCTTCTTCATTCATGACTACGACGTATTCGTCGCCCCGTTTCACGAAGGCAACATCCGGCTCAATCAGCCTGGCGTCCGCGCGGTTGTAGCGCTGGCCAGGACGCGGATCGAGTGTGCGGATGAATTCGATTGCCTGTTGCACTTCATCAGGTGATCGGCTGACCGCCTTCGAGACCTCTCGCGGATCTCGCCTTTGCAGCAGAGAAAGATGTTTGTCCACAATACAGCGAGCTGCCTCGAAGATGCTCATCCGGTGCGCTGGACCATTAACATCTTTCGACAAACCGTTGACATGTGCTTCGGCCGCTTCATTCGCTGGCTCTTCGCTCAACAGCGATTCCGCAGCGTCTATTTCGCTCACACCATTGATAGATGGAGAGCGCTTTTGACGTTCGTAAATCAGCTCAAATTCATGTTGCTGAGCCTCAATCTGCACGAGCAAACACTCGCGAAGATCCCTGGTTGCAACGCCGACTGGATCAAGATGCTGCACCACCTTGAGCGCCGCTGCCAAGTGTCCTTTGGCGCGTTCTGTAAGAGCAGCGGGAACGTCCGCGACCTGAATTGGCGCTGAGTCCTGAACTGAATGCCCATTCTCTTGTTCAGGCACCAACTGTTCCCGCAGATATCCTTCAAGCAGCTCTTCGTCCGTTGCCGTTAAATAGCCGTCTTCATTAAGATTGCCGATGATGTATTCCGCGGCATCGCGAATGACGGGGGCAAGACTCAGAGAACCCAGCTGCCAGAAAAGATGATCAGTGAGGGTGCTGGGTTGAGAGAGAAAATTTTCGATCGAAGGCTTTTCCGTGACCTCGAAACTATTTGGCGTACGAAAGCCGGGATCAAGATAATCCTGGAAATAAGATCCGAAGTCAATTTCGTCAAAAGGATCGGTCTTCTCGCGGGCTGCATCCGCCTGCTGCGCCTCAACTGGGCGATCCAGCATCTCCTGACGTCCGGCAACATCATCCAGAAGCGGCACATTTTCTTCAAGCTCTTCAAGGATAGGATTCTCGGCAATCTCCGTTTGAATCATCTCCTTCAGCTCAAGCTTGTTCAGCGCCAGCACGCTGACCATCTGCATCAGGCCAGGCGTCAGGATCTGCCGCTGTGAAACTTTCAAGCTGAGTTTTGGTTGAAGTAGTGCCATTCCTGCCTGCTTACTAGTTGGTAAAACGTTCTGGGGGATTTGCCCTTAGTCTACACGCATCCGCATGCTGTCCAACAGATTCGGAGCACCACTTAAAAAGGCGTAGTTCTCAAGCATGGTGTAAAAGCCACATCTGCTGTTTTAATTGAGAGAGAAACCTTCACCCAGATATACCCTCCGCACCTCTGGATCATTTCCAAGCTGCTCCGGCGTTCCATCGCGGAAGATACGCCCTTCGTTGATGATGTAGGCACGATCCGTAACGGACAGCGTCTCGCGAACGTTATGATCTGTAATTAACACGCCAATTCCGCTCGCTTTCAGGTCGTAGATGATTTCCTGAAGATCGAGTACCGCAATGGGATCAATTCCCGAAAAGGGCTCGTCCAGCAAAATGAAAGAGGGTTGAATACACAGGCAACGGGCGATTTCCACACGACGTCGCTCGCCTCCAGACAGGGCGTAACCTCTTGTTTTGCGAATATGGCCGAGATTGAGCTGGTCGATCAGCTTTTCAGTACGCGCGCGACGCACTTCTGCCGTAAGCGATTGCACTTCAAGAACGGCGAGAATATTTTCTTCGACAGTCAGCTTCCGGAAGACCGAGGGCTCCTGCGGCAGATAGCTGATCCCATACTGACGCGCGCGCAAGTACATCGGCACGCGCGTAATATCGGCGCCATCGGCAAGAATGTGACCTGCATCGGGAGATACGAGGCCAACAATCATGTAAAAACTGGTGGTCTTACCAGCGCCATTCGGACCAAGTAACCCGACGACTTCCCCCTGCGAAATCTCCAGGCTCACACCTCGCACCACCTGGCGGCCTTTGTAAGACTTCCCTATTTCGTCGGTCGAAAGCTTTTGCATCTATCTGTCTGTTTATCTGGGAACGCGCGTCTTTGTGACTGCGGCTGACTGCCCCCCACTCACCTCGACGCTATCATCCTGGTCATCGAAAATCAACGCGGCGCCTGTGGTTGTTCCGCGTGCGACATCTGAAATGTGTGGTGGGTTCGCAGGCGTTCCAGTCAACACATAGTTCCCGGTGGCTGCCGAGTAGACCAACTTCTCGCCTTCGCCCTTCCTGCCCGGCTGCGTCAAGGCAACCTTGCCCTCGGCGATGATCTTTTCAATTTGAGAAGAAGATCCAGCCGGGCCCTGGGCCTTTTGCTGTGTAACCGGTTGAAGGAAGAACTGTGCATGGTCGGAGCGAATTGTGCCATCTGGAGCTACCGCAACAACATCGCCATTGAAATCACCGCGCCTCTCTTTGTCCGAATAAACGAGTGTGCTGCTTTTAACGCGAATAACACCCTGCTGGTGCTTCGACCCTATCGCCGACGCAATCGTCGTGTCGACTGCGTGATCTCTGCTGTCCGAGTCCCCGTGTGCCTGCAGTTTCTGCTGTGTACGCGATAGTTCAATGACCGGGGCTGAAACAGCATTTGCACCTTGCCACATCCGAACTTTTCCGCGAAAAATACTGTCGTCGCTTGCATGTTGTAGATCAGCCTCCGAAGCGACAATATGAACAGGCCCCTCCCCACCAAACATTGAACCCGACTGAGCATTCTGCTGATTGCTCTCGCGAAGATACGTCGCCTTCACATCACCTTTTGCAGCGGCATCGCCGGTATCGCGATGATAGTCAACCAGCTGCGCCGTGAGATCGATTGCACCGTTATTGATCCTGGGACTCCCTGTAAGGTGCAACACTTGATCCGCTGCATGGTATTCAGCGCGCCTGGCGGTGGCTCGTAAGGGAGATTGCGTCTTGGCATCCTTTGCTGGCGTCTGGGTGAGAGAAACATTCCCCTCCTGTACGGCTGTATCGATCTGCGCTGCCTGCAAGGTCGGAGCTGTGCGCGACTTTAAGGGCAAAACGGCCTGGTGTTGTGGCACAAATGTCATGCGAAGCACGTCGCCGGAGCTAGCGCTGATAGATCCATCCTGCGCCTGATCCACAACCTTGGTATGGCCTGCCCCATCCAACTGCTGGATTGCACGGCCATTGCTCAGAGTGGCAAGCAACTGGTCTGCACTGATGGTCGTATTCTGTTCGGGTCCCTTTGATGGAATGGCGCGCAATGTCCCAACTGCATTTCCTTTTGCTAGGACCTTTTGTGCAATAGCTTTTTTGTCCGGTCCGGCTGTGAAATCGATGTCCAACTTCGAGGCTTGCACCTGCCGCGTTGCCGAGCCATGAGGATCGTTGTCAAGGTTGAACTGCTGGTCAACAAAGCTGACCGCATCCCGGAACTGGGCATGGCGAAGAGCCGCATCGGCTCCAAAAGTAATCGTGCCCTCCTCGGAGCTGCCATGCATGCTTTGTGTATCGTTCTTAGAAATGAAATTCACGCCGCCGCCCATGACCGCCTGCGTCGGCTGACTCTTGGCATCCAGAAGAACATTCGCTGTCTGCGAACTGGTCTGCGTTCCATCGTCGAGCACGGTGTGCACATTGCCTTTCGCATCGATGCGTTCCGCCGAACCATCTTCACGAAAGTAGACAACTGCTTGGTCAGCCGTGCTGCGCTCATTGCGGAACTCGGTTTCCGCGTTCAGGAGAAATACCTGCCGTGAATCTCGGAGCATCTGCGCATGGCTGGCTCGCACGCTAGCGGGTTCGCCGTTCGAGCTCGTGGTCAACTCCACCTGCTTATCAAGAACCAGAACACCTTGTTTCGAATCGAAGGTCGCGCCCACCGCCTTGCCCGCAGCCTTAGGGAGTTGAAATTCAAGAGGCTGATTGGTCGTCGCGATCCCCGTCTTCTGGTTGAACACGAGGCCGCTTGCCTTTACATGAATGGTCCTCTTCTCTACCTGATCTTCGCTCCCCTGCTCGCTTGCCGGCTTTTGTGGAGACTGCAGATCAATCTGGACTTCACCCTGAGCTGACGCAATACCGTTGTTCTGGTCGTAGTCAAAATCGCTGCCGTACACATGATCTTCGCGGTTCGTTCCCGGCGGCCCAAAAAGCGTAATCGCAACATCATGCAAAACGGCGTGCCCATTGCCTTTGAACTGCACGAGCTTCGAGGCATGAATCGTAAAAATCGTATGCCCTTTTTCAGACTGCGAATACGTAAACCCGTTGGCCGTCTGCTGGATGTTGATCCCCAGCTTGCCGGGCAAATCTTTGCCGAAGTGTCGAATTCGATAACGCGCGTAGATTAGGAAGCTACCCAGCACCGCAATCAGCAGGCATGCCAGACCTACAATCAGCCACCGCAGGCGCTTTATCGTGATGCGCATAGTGTCGATTATCTCAGCGAGTCAGCGCGCCTGCCGCGCAAGCAAGTCAGCATAGGGTGAGCCATTGTGTGGTCGTCATCCTGAGCGGAGCGAAGGATCTGTTTTCTCTCTCCCCCCGCAATATGATTCTGGCGCGATAAAACGAGCAAATTCGCTGACTTGCTGACTCGCTCGCACCGGCGTGCCGACTCGCTGCATCAGTTCACCTGCTGCAGGCGAGCGATCAGCTTCTGCGCCAGGCTCTCGCCTGATTCCGACCACAACAGCCGTGAAGAAATGCCGCAGTGCTGCTGTACGCCGTTCGTGAAATCCACCAGCATCTGCACATTCTGTTTGACGTGTTCCGCAGCCTCCGCGTCGAGATCCACACCTTCCTGCAGAAACGGCGTGTCTGCCCCGAAATCGATTCGGATTTGGCCATTCTGCTCATAGGAGCTCTCGTCGAACTCCGGTCCGTACCCGATGATACGTACGGTGCGCGGCTCTTTGCGCCAGATCGGATCGAGATCGCCTGCTTGCTCCTGCGCCCACAACTCCCACGTCAGCTCAAATTCATAAGCAAAATCGTCGTGGAGCAGTTCAAGCGCCGCAGGCACGGCCTGTTCCGGCGCTGCGGCTTCCGGCTCATCGTCATCGTAGACGCGCTGATATGCGGGAGCCTCATTCCACGAAATAGGATAGGCATTCGCGGCCTTTACCAGTCCTGAGCCACCGGCGATAGTGAATTGGCGTATGACGCCCAATAACGCCGGGCCCAGTGAAGTCAAACGGAAGTTCGGGTACCACAGGCTTAAATACAGTTGATCTGCCATCTCACTATTGTAGATGGCACCGGCGCCGCAGAAGACTCACTCTGCTCGGAGTGCTTCCATTGGATCTACAGATGTCGCGCGTCGGGCCGGCAGATAACCAGCCGCCAGAATCACCACAACAAGCACGAGGCCAGCGAGCAATTGCAGCCCGACTGGCGCCGGTTGCAATCCGCCATTTTGCCGAAGCAGTCGTACTGCCACCCAAGCCAGGGCAGAGCCCATAGCCAGACCGACAGCCGCTAATCCTCCAACGTGGCGCAGCACCAGTCCTGAAATGTTGCCCTTATCTGCCCCCATGGCGATGCGGATGCCAATCTCCCGCGTGCGTTGCGCCACTGCAAAGGACAGAACTCCATAGAGCCCGACGGCGGCGAGAGTCAGCGCCAGCCCACCCATACTCAGGGTGAGCATGCTCATCAGCCGCGTCTGCGAAATCGCGTTGTCGAGATGCTCTCGCATGGTTTCAACACCAGTGACCGGAAGATTTCGATCAACGTCGTGCACAATGGTCCGCATCATACTGGCGAACTGCCCCGGATCACCGCTGGTCCGGATAAAAAACGTTGCCGGGCGGCTGCGGCTGTAATGTCCGCCTGCGGCAAATACCTGTGCATAGGGCAAGTAAATGAATGGAACCGGCGGCGGCTCTTCGAGACTGATCGCTCGAATCGTCGGGATGACGCCGACGATCTGAATGTCGGGCCTGACATCGTTGCCTGCCCCAAACGCGAATTGCCCGCGCAACGCCTTCCTTACATCCCCGTCAAAATAGTGCTTCACAAAGGCTTCATCGACAATGGCGACTTTCTGCAAAGCAGCCGTATCTTGACCAGAAAATTCGCGTCCAGCCAGAAGCGGAATCTGCATCGTGGAGAAAAATCCGGAACTGACCCAATTGAAATCCGGGCTCGGGTCGTTGTCCCTTGTTTCATACCCGGCGACCGTAATGTTGCGTCCGCTCTCGTCACCGGTAATCAAGCCCCCTCTGGCATAGACCACGCTACGCGCGCCCGGCTGACGCAAAGCGGCGTTGCGTATGCTTTCGTAATCGTTCTCAACTTGTGGACCGGACTTGCCAAGCGCTGAGGAATCCACTTGAAACGTAAGAACGTGATCGGCGCCGAATCCGGGATCGACGTTTCGCAGCTGATACAGCGTCCAGCTAAAGACCGTTGCCGCAACCAGCAAAGCAAGGCTGAGAGCGATCTCGCCGGTCACAAAAAGATTCCGCAGCCAGCTGCCCTTTGCTGAAACAGCGCCTGTCTGACCATGCAGAGCGCGCAGCAGTTCGACGCGCATGCTTACGAGCGCCGGCGCCAGGCTGAACAGTACGCTCGTGACGATACCCGCCAATGCACAGAATGTAATCGCGTGCCAATCCATCGAGGATGAGAGCAGATCATGCAGCGAACTCACATCTGGGACAAATTTCAGCAACAGCTTCAGGCTAAGCCATCCGATACCCAGTCCAGCGACGGCTCCTGCCGCTCCCAGTAGAGTCCCTTCAGCAAGAACTTGTTGAAAGATTCGCCTGCGATTAGCCCCAAGCGCTGCGCGCAATGCAAGGTCTGCGTGCTTTCCGGCCGCTTTCACCAGCAACAGGTTCGCCACATTCGCGCAGGCAATCAAAAGCACAACCAGCGCCATTGCCTGCAGCGCTCGTATGGGACTGCCGAGATGTTTTGAATAAAGAGAAATGCCGCGCGACCCGTTTGTTAGAAAGAGATGGGTCTTGAGCCAATCTGTTTTGTCCCCGATATGGTGGCTCTGCAAATTCAGCGTGTCGCGCCGCCAGTTCCACCACAGAGTGTTCAGTTCCTCTTCAGCCTGCGCGCGCGCCACGCCAGGAGACAGGCGGCCAATGATATTGAGCCAGCGGTCCAGAGCATTTCCCAACTGGTCTCCGTGCCCGATATCGAGTTGAGGCTGCATCGTAATCGGAAGGAAGATTGCGGCACGGTTGTCATCCATCAGACCTGTGTGGGGCACAACGCCTACTACAGTCGTCGCAACACCGTTTACCCGAATGGCCTGATTCAAAATCGAAGGGTCGCCGCCGAAACGGCTGCGCCAGTAGTCCGCACTCAACACGGCAACAGGATTCGCCGCGTGATAAACGTCATCAGCGGGTATCAACAACCTGCCCAGGACGGGTGAGAGCCCCATCACCGAGAAGTAGTTGCCACTCACCAGCTGCATCATGTTCTGGTCGGCGTCTTTCGCCGTCACAATGCTTGCGGGCTGTACTGCAGCGGCAGCAAGCCCCCGCAGCGTACGGTCGCCGTCGCGGAGTGTCTGATATGCCGGGTACGCAAAGTAGAGCGGGTTGTCGCCACCGTAACTGTTCAACCCGCCGGTTTCATACTTGGATTGCTCTTCCAGCATCACCAGTTCGCCCGGCTTCTGCACTGGCATGGTTCGCAACAGAACCTGATTGAAGACCGTGAAAACAGCAGCATTCACGCCAATCCCAAGCGCCAGCGTAAGCACGGCGGTTAGCGCAAAGTCGGGAGATTTCCTCAGCTGCCGAAATGCGTAACGAAAATCGCCCCAGATTGTCGTCACGAAGCTCTCCTATTCAGTGCGTAATGCCTGCATCGGTTCGATCGACGCTGCCCGTCGCGCAGGCAGCAGTGCTGCCAGCGAAGCAACAATACCAATCATCACAATCCCGCTCAAATATACCAGTGGATCAGCGGGCGAAACGCCGAAGAGCTGTTCACGCAGCTTGTGCGTTAACACAAACGCAATCGGCAGCGTCACCAGAATGGTCCCCGCAGCAAGCACCAGAACCTCCCGCAGAATCAACTTCGCCACTGTGAACCGCTGCGCGCCAAGCGCCATGCGAATGCCAATTTCCCGCGTGCGTTGTGCAGTCGAGTAAGCCAGCACACCATACAGCCCAATGCCAGCCAGGAGTGCCGCAAGCGCGCCAAATACGGAAGCCAGCATGGCAATCATCCGTTCCGTGCTGATCGTGTCATCAATCTGGTTTTGCAGCGTCCGCAAATCATCCACGATCAGCTTTCCATCGATGCGCTGCACCGCAGCGCGAATCTCGTTCGACGCGGCTTCCGGCGTCTGCCATGTCCGCACATAAAAGCTGAGATATGTTGGTTTCTCGCCTTGCACAAAGGGTCTGTAGACCGTCGGACGAATCTCATCGCGCACCGTCGTATGCTTCGCATCTCGCACTACGCCGACAATCGCCGTATCTGTCACAGGACGACGGCTACGACTCACATGATGCCCCAGTGCATTGGCAGGCGAGCCAAAGTACTTGCGGGCGAACATCTCGTTCACCACTGCTATTTTTTGCGCTCCGGCCACATCAGCCTTCGTAAAGCCACGTCCCGCCACGAGCGGAATACCTATGGTCGAAAAATAATCCTGACTTACCCATGGCACTTCAGCCTCCACCTCCTCATCAGGCTTCGGTGTGTATCCGGCGATATCCATGCTGCCGTTAATATCGTCGTCTGCCAATTCAGGATCATTGGTCGCCGCCACGCCGCGCACTCCCGGCAGCCCCGAGATCGCATCCAGCACTCTCACCTCAACGGCTGCAACAGAATCGCCTTGGTATCCCGCCATCTCCGGCGAGAGACCGAACGTCAGCAGATGATCCGTAGCAAACCCAACATTCACTGCATGCAGATTCTGGATCGTACGCATGAAAAGTCCCGCACCCACAAGTAGCAGAAGACTGAAGCCAATCTGCAGGGCCACGCAGCTTCTGCGAAACTTCAGCGATGCTGCCGTACCCGTGCCGCTCTGCTGCTTGAGTGAATCAACAAGATTCGGCTTCATAAATTGCAGCGCCGGCGCAAGGCTGAAGAGCACGCTCACCAGCAAGGTCGTAATCAACGCAAACGCCAGAATGTCCGGATTGAGCTCTGCTGAGAACGGCGTATCAGGCATCGACGAACTCAGCCAGGCAATCAACAACCGCACCATCTGCGGCGCCATGATAATCCCTAAGATCGCTCCGCAGACCCCCAGCAGCACCCCTTCGGTCAGCAGTTGCAGAACAACGTCACGCGTGCTCGCCCCCAGCGCATAGCGCATGGAAAATTCGCGCACTCTTCCCGCTGCGCGCACTAACAAAAGGCTGGCCATGTTTACCGCCGCCATCGCAACCACGAGCAGCACCATGCCCATCAGGATTTTCAATGGCGTCTCCACGCTTTCGCGCATGGGCGAGAAGCCCTTCGCTGCGTCCGTAACACTCAGATGCGATGTCGTTACAAATTTCTCCCGCGCACGCGCCGACTGGTCATGAAAGCCCTTGAACTCCATCTCGCGCAGCGAGGTCCACAGTGGATTCAACCCCGCTTCCGCCTGCTTCGTCGTTCTTCCCTCTGGCAAACGCCCAATAATCTTGAGCCAGATCGAACGGCGATCTGCCATATCGTTGTCTGGAGCGATCGCCTTCTGCATTGTCATCGGAATGAAAAGGCGTGGCCGGTCTCCCCACACCACGCTCTGAAATCCAGGCGCAACAACACCGACGACCGTAAACGCCGTGCCGTTCAAAGTGATAGATTGCCCAACGATGGTGGGGTCCTCGTTGAAGCGCCTCTTCCAGTAGTCGAAGCTCAGCACCGCCACTGGATTCGCGCCCGGAGCCGTCTCATCGCTACCCGCAAACAGCCTTCCGACTGCAGGGCCCACTCCAAGCACTTCGAAATAGTTCCCGCTCACAATCTCCGCCGGAACCGCCTCCGCGCTGTTATGCCAGCTCACACCAGCGCTGCCGACGGCGGTAGCAATCAGTCCATTGAAAACGGAACTCTTATCCCGTAAGTCGCGATACATGGGATAGGAAAAATATGGGTGTGCACCCTCATGATCGCCGCCCTGCTCATTTACATGCCCAACGTTGTCTCCGGAAAACCGCAGTAACGCCAGCTTCTGCGGATCTTTCACTGGCAAACTACGCAACAGAGCCTGATCAAAGAGCGTAAAAATCGCCGTGCTCGCCCCAATTCCGAGTGCCAGGGTCAGCACCGCCGTGACCGTGAAGCCCGGAGACTTTCTCAACTGTCGCAGAGCGTAACGCACATTGCTCAGCAAAGATGACATGGCACACCACCCCCGCTCTCCCATGAGCAAACTTTCTGCCAACTGGTAGGGTAAGCCAACCTGCTCAATACACGCGGCTTTCCATTGCTGTAGCCATGTACCGCAGGACGTGATGATGTCCGGAATCGCTCACAATCGTTCGGAAACGGACACTTAAGCTTCGAAATCCAGTTCCACCGGCTCAATCAAGGGCATCAACCAGCTCAACAATTTTTGATGTACCGGATTCTGACCATAGGCCTCAAAACTGGACTTATCGGAAAACTTCATCACACCGCCAAACGCATATCCCTGCCCGCGCGGCGACTCATTTCGCCCGACGTACGTTTCCAACAGTCCAGGAATATGCCCCTGGAATGCGCGAATCTCAACTGCAGCGCGCTCGATCTGCTCATCCGTCACGCCCGGTTTCCAACGAAAAGCGAAGCAATGAATGTACATAAGCGTCATCTTAAAACACCCTCACAACTGTTACTCTGGAGAGAACTCAAAGAACAAGTTCATTTGCCCCAAATGACGACACGGTAAAGGCGTGCCAGACCACATCGACTATCACAATTGGAAGCCAAGACATAACCCTTGGCTAGTTGCGCTCACAGTCACTCTGGCCACATTCATGGAGGTGCTTGACACCTCCATCGCCAACGTAGCCCTGCCGCATATGGCCGGGTCGCTCGGCGCCAGTCAGGAAGAAGCCACATGGGTCCTCACCAGCTATCTCGTTTCGAGCGCCATCGTGCTCCCCATCTCGGGTTGGCTTGCCACGCGCTACGGACGCAAGCGCTTCTACATGACCTGCGTCGTCATGTTTACCGTCTGCTCCTTCCTTTGCGGAATTGCACAGTCGCTCCCTATGCTCATCCTTGCCCGCATCCTGCAAGGCGCAGGCGGGGGCGGCCTCGCCCCCAGCGAGCAGGCCATCCTCGCCGATACATTTCCAGTCAGCAAACGAGGGCAGGCTTTCGCCGTCTACGGAATGGCTGTTGTCGTCGCGCCCGCCATCGGTCCCACGCTCGGCGGTTGGATCACCGACAATTTCAACTGGCACTGGATTTTCTTCATCAACATCCCCATCGGGATTCTGTCTTTCTTCCTCAGCCAGCGCATGGTCGAAGACCCACCCTACTTGCAGGAGCAGCGCAAGAAAGTCGGCAAAGTCGACACCATGGGCCTAGGCCTCATCACTGTTGGCGTGGGCTTCCTTGAATTCGTGCTCGACAAGGGCCAGGAAAAGGATTGGTTCGGCGATACGAAGATCACCACCTTTTTTATCTTGGCCATGTGCACGCTGGTTGCCTTCGTCATTTGGGAGTGGAACCATCCAGATCCCATCGTTGACCTCAGGCTGCTCAGGAATCGCAACTTCGGGACCGCCATCTTCCTGCAGTTCATTCTTGGAATGGTCCTCTTCGGCTCAACCGTGCTGATTCCGCAATTCCTGCAAGTGCTCATGGGCTACACCGCCGAACGCGCAGGCATGGCGCTGTCACCCGCAGGCTTCCTCATGATGCTCATGATGCCCATCGCCGGCCGCATAGTCAGCAAAGGCAAAATGGACGCACGCCTGCTCGTCTCCATCGGGTACGCCATCACCGCGATCGGCCTCTACAACCTCACCCACCTCGACCTCGAAACCAACTTCAGCACCATCGTGCTCTGGCGTATGTTACAGGTCAGCGGACTTGCGTTCATCTTCATCCCCATCAGCACACTGAACTACGTGGGTGTCCCATTCAACAAGAACAACCAGATCTCCAGCTTCTCCAACTTCGCCCGCAATCTTGGCGGCAGCGTTGGCACGGCGATGCTGACAACCTTTCTGCAACGGACGCAGCAAGTTCACCAGTCCACGCTTGGAGCTAATGTTGTCGCGGGAAGCGAGCGCTACTCGCAGTTTATGGACACAACCAAGCAATCGCTTATGCGCCTCGGCCAGGGGTCTGATCAAGCATCAGCGACAGCCATGGGGCATGCTTACCAGATGCTGTTGCAGCAGTCCTCAATGTTGAGCTATATGAATGCCTTCTGGGTGTTGAGCGTCATCATCGCCTGCCTGATTCCCCTGCCGTTCATCATGCGCAAGCCCCCGGCTATGAAGAAACCGCAGGAGGCCATGGGCCACTAGGGTCGGATGACTTCGTGCGCCAATCCGCCGACCGTCTTCGTTCCGGCCGATGCCAGTTTCTCTCGATCACATTGACGACGTGGGCGAGAACGAAGGCGAGGACAATTGCCAGCGGCCAGAGTACGTAGGGGATACGCGGGGAATCGATCATTTTCAACCTCAGTCATTAATTTGGCTCCAAAGTCAGCAGATCTTGCTCTATTTTTTGCTTCGGGTATTTACTCTGTGGATGACTCTCGCCGCTCCAAGTCTCCTACCCCGGCGAAATTTGTTCTTCGAAATTCACCCAGCCAGTACGCAATTCTCGGTACGTGCCGTATGATCTTTTCTGCATCGAAACTTAAGGCACAACGCTCTTCTGCGAAAGGAACAGGAATTGGGAAAAAGCATGGTCCCAAAGCGGCTGTTTTTTACCAAAGGCGTAGGCAAGCACAAAGAACGGCTCACCTCTTTTGAATTGGCGCTCCGCGATGCCGGAATAGCCGCGCAGAATCTTGTTCGCGTGTCGTCCATCTTTCCTCCCCAGGCCAAACTGATCCCACGCAAAGAGGGCTTGACGTATCTCTCTCCCGGAGAAGTCGTCTTCGCCGTAGTCGCCGAAAACTCAACCCGTGAACCGCACCGCCTCGTCGCTTCGAGCATTGGCGTAGCCATCCCTACCGACCGCAACATGTACGGCTACCTGAGCGAGCACCATAGCTTCGGAGAAACCGAAGAGCAGGCCGGCGAGTACGCCGAAGAACTTGCCGCTGAAATGCTCGCCACAACGCTCGACGTTGACTTCGACCCTGACAAGAGCTGGGACGAAAAGAAGGAAATCTACCGCATCTCAAACAAGATCGTCCGCACGGCGAACGTCACCCAGTCTGCTATAGGCGACAAGCGCGGACTCTGGACCACGGTGATCGCAGCAGCCATCCTGATTTTTGAATAAAATTGACGGTGAGGCGTATCTAACCTGTTGTAGAGGAAATCGAGGCGCGGGGCCGAAGGTGCCTGCGCCTTTTCTCTGTCTTTTGATCGAATTTTCTCTCTTCCACTGGCCGTCATTCTGACGACCAGCGGGAGGAAGAATCTCAGCGATGAGCGTGTCGCCGAGACCGGAGTTACATGGCGTTTACATTCTGTTTGTAAATTTGCCTGAACAGTTTTGTTTGTGCGAAGCAGCAAAGGAAGAATAGTCATGCCGTCCAATCCTAATTATCGAATCGGTCTCGTGCAGATGTCCTGCAGCCCCGACCCCGACGCCAACCTCGACAAGGCCGCAGACCGCGTCCGCGAAGCCGCCCGCGAAGGCGCAAACGTCGTCTGCCTGCCCGAGCTTTTTCGCGCCCAGTACTTCTGCCAGCGAGAAGATATCGCCCTCTTCG
Source organism: Alloacidobacterium dinghuense (assembly GCF_014274465.1). Classification (NCBI taxonomy): domain Bacteria; kingdom Pseudomonadati; phylum Acidobacteriota; class Terriglobia; order Terriglobales; family Acidobacteriaceae; genus Alloacidobacterium; species Alloacidobacterium dinghuense. The sequence continues at coordinate 2,613,260 of NZ_CP060394.1, forward strand.
ACCTCGCCGAGCCTATCCCGGGCCCCAGTACGGAACGCCTCAGCGCGATCGCACGCGAGGAGAAAGTCGTTGTCGTCGCTTCCCTCTTCGAGCGGCGCGCCGCCGGTCTCTACCACAACACCGCCGCCATCCTTCAGCAGGACGGCAGCCTCGCCGGCCTCTACCGCAAGATGCACATCCCCGATGACCCGCTCTACTACGAGAAGTTCTACTTCACCCCCGGCGATCTCGGCTTCAAGGCCTTCGATACTGCCTTCGGAAAAGTAGGCACGCTCGTCTGCTGGGACCAGTGGTATCCCGAGGGCGCGCGCATCACCGCATTGCAGGGCGCGAACGTCCTCTTCTATCCCACAGCCATCGGCTGGCACCCGGCAGAGAAAGAAGAGTTCGGCACCGCGCAGTATGAAGCATGGCAAACCATCCAGCGTGCTCATGCCATCGCGAATGGCGTTTACGTCGGAGCCGTCAATCGCGTCGGCCACGAACAGGGCGACATCCGCGGCAACCGCGTCGAAGGCCCGGGCCTCGACTTCTGGGGCGGCTCCTTTATTGCTGACCCCTTCGGCCGCGTTATCGCGAAAGCATCGCACGATAAGGAAGAAATCTTGATCGGCGAAATAGACATCCGTTCGATGGAAGACGTGCGCCGCAACTGGCCGTTCCTGCGCGATCGCCGCATCGACGCCTATGCCCCGATCGTGAACCGCTTCCTCGACGCAACAACGCTGGAAAAATAATGCTGCCATCCTGACACTGACCCTGAGCAAAGCGAAGGGGAAGTGGAAGGATCTGCTTTTAAGCGTCGATCAGCACGAAAACGGGTGCCCCATCCTTTCGCGTAGTTTGCGCAAGTGTGGGAAAGCAAATCAGCGGACTGGCCGGACAGTAAGCAGAAGGAACCGAAATGCAAGACACCCCGAGAGACCACAACTACCGCATGCCCGCCGAGTGGCACCCGCACAGCGCCACCTGGATCGCCTGGCCCCACAACGCCACCGACTGGCCGGGAAAATTCGCTGCCATCCCCTGGGTCTACGCCGACATCGTCCGCCACCTCTCCCGCGTCGAGGACGTCCACATCCTCGTCAACGATGCTGCCGCCGCCAAACGCGCCGACGGAATCCTGAAGCGCGCAGGCGCAAGAATCTCTCACGTGTACTTCCATCAGTGGCCCACCGACCGCGTCTGGACCCGCGACTCCGGCCCCATCTTCGTCAGGAACGAAAACTTCACCGCCATCACCAACTGGAAATTCAACGCCTGGGCAAAGTACGACAACTGGCAGCTCGACAACGAAGTCCCTGACCACGTCGCCAAGGAACTCCGCCTGCAGCAATGGCAACCGATGATAGTAGACCACCGCGTTGTCCTCGAGGGAGGCTCCATCGACGTAAATGGGGCAGGCACCCTCATTACCACCGAAGAATGCCTTCTGAGCACAGTCCAGCAGCGCAACCCCGGCATCAGCCGTGAGCAGCTTGAAAAGGCATTTTCCGACTATCTCGGCATCGACCAGGTTCTCTGGATGAACGGCGGCATCGCCGGCGACGACACCCACGGCCACATCGACGACATTACCCGCTTCGTTAACGAGAACACCATCGTCACCGTAGTCGAGCCTAACCGCGAAGATGACAACCACCTGCCGCTCGCCGAAAATCTCGACCGCCTCAAGTCAGCCCGAAACCTGAAGGGCGAGCCATTCAACATCGTCGAGTTGCCCATGCCATCGCCTGTCGTTTTCGAAGGCCAGCGCCTGCCCGCCAGCTATGGGAATTTCTACATTGCCAACAACCTCGTCCTCGTGCCAACGTTCAACGATGTCAACGACCGGAAGGCGCTCGGCATCTTCGCAGACCTGTTCACCACGCGCGATGTCATCGGTATTCACTGCGGCGACCTCATCTGGGGATTGGGGGCGCTACATTGCATGACCCAGCAGCAACCAGCGTAAAATTCGCTAAATATCGTATAAAATCGTCGCATGGTATCTCTCCTCACCCCGCGTGAAGCCGCGTTGCGTCTCGGGATTTCGTATCCGACTATCAAGCAATGGCTATATCACGGAAAGATCAAGGCGGTGAAAACACCCGGCGGCCACTATCGCATTCCCGAAGCCGAGTTGGACGGTCTGCTCCACAAAGCGAAGCAGCCGGACACTCCGAAACGACAGATGATGCGCACCTTGAGTGGTCGCAATCAGCTCGTAGGGCGCATCGTAGAAATCAAAATCGATGGCCTCCTCGCTCAGGTAAAGCTCTCGATTGGCGGACAGATTATCAACTCCATCATTACTGCGGAGGCTGTACGCGAAATGCAGCTACAGACAGGTGAAACTGTTGCCGCATTGATCAAATCCACTGAGGTCATGGTGCTTCGTGTATAGGCTCGTGGCCTTGCTCCTGTTCGCACCTTTAGCCATGGCGCAGAGCCTGCGGCTGGCAGCAGCCGCCGATCTGCAATCCGTACTCCCGCCTATCCTTGCTCAACTTGAACGCCAGACACACATTCACGTTGACGCTTCCTACCAGTCTTCTGCAACCTTGGCGACCCAGATTCAGAACGGTGCTCCTTTTGATCTCTTTATGGCAGCCGATATGTCTTTTCCGCAGCGGATAATTTCTGAAGGGCTCGCGGATGCAGACAAGGCCGTCCCATATGCGCGAGGAACTCTCGTTCTCTGGGTGCGTGACGACTCTCCATTCAGGCAGCTCTCCGTGCATACGCTGAGCGATCCAGCGCTGAAGACGCTCGCCATCGCCAATGCCGAACACGCGCCATATGGACGCGCCGCTGAAGCCTCGCTCAAAAGCCTGTGTCTTTACGATCAACTCAAGCCGAAGTTCGTCATCGCGGAAAATATTGCGCAAACTGCGCAGTACGTCGACTCGGGCAATGCGCAGGCTGGATTGATTTCTCTCACATCCGCACTCACCGAACGGCTTCGGGCAAATGGGCACTACATTGCAATGCCTCGCGATTCCTATCCGCCGATCCTGCAAGGCGCAGTCGTGCTAAAGAATTCCTCCAACCGAACTCAGGCGCACCAACTTTTGGAATTCCTGCTCTCGTCTCCTATCCAGAAGGAACTTGCTGTGTATGGTCTTGAGCCCGCTAATACCCCTGAGACCGGACATTGATGGATCTACAGGCTCTCTGGCTTACGCTCAAATTGGCCTCTGTTACGACCCTCCTCTTGTTATGCGCTTCAATTCCGCTTTCTTATTGGCTCGTATTCGGTAAGACGCGATGGAAGAGCATTGTCGAAGCGGTTGCGACGCTCCCCCTGCTGCTACCGCCCACGGTTCTTGGCTTTTACCTGCTCGTCTTACTCGGGCCGCGTACATTACCGGGCCGATTTCTGATTCACCTCATCGGCCATCCGATCGCGTTTTCCTTCAGCGGTCTGGTGATCGGATCGATGATCTACAGCCTGCCGTTCGCCGTGCAGCCGATTACCAGCGGTTTTTCAACCATCGCCACCGAGATCCTCGATGCGGCGATTCTTCTCGGGGCAAATCGTCTGACAATTCTGACGAGCCTGGTGCTGCCGCTGGCGCAACGCTCAATCTTCACCGCAGCTGTGCTCTGCTTCACGCACACGATTGGTGAGTTTGGCGTTGTCCTTATGATTGGGGGAGACATTCCTGGCGCGACGCGGACGCTCTCCATCGCCATGTACGACCAGGTACAGGACTTCCGCTACAGCCAGGCTAACCACACTGCCCTTCTTCTTCTCGCCATCTCTCTCGGAGCACTCATTCTGGTCTACGGATGGAGAAAGCAGCTGCGTCGTGTCTGAAACCGCATTTCTAACAGCCGATATTGAATACCGCAGCGGGACCTTCGATCTCCACATTAACTTCAGCCTAAACTCGTTGTGGACCGTGCTTTTTGGGCAATCCGGTGCCGGAAAAAGCACGATCCTTCGCATTCTTGGCGGTCTGCTCCAACCGCAAGACGCAAGAATCGTGATGCAAAATCATGTCCTTTTGGACGTGAAGCAGGGCATATCCATCCCTGCAGGCAAACGAAAGATCGGCTATGTGACTCAGCGGCCCGCCCTCTTTCCACATATGACGGTGCACCGTAATGTTGCATTTGGACTACATACCCTCCCAGCCAAACAAAGAGGTGAGCGCGTCCATGAAATGCTGCGCCTGTTCCGCGTTGCAGACCTCTCAGAGCGGATGCCAAAGGAACTCTCTGGCGGCGAATATCAGCGGGTCGCGCTGGCTCGTGCCTTGGCGCCTGAACCGAAACTGCTTATGCTCGATGAACCATTCACCGGTCTGGATGCCGATTTAAAGGAATCTATCTTAGCTGAGCTGACGGTATGGCTGGCAGCGCGTCAGGTACCTGCTCTCTACGTCTCCCACGATCTTGGCGAAGCCTACCAGACCGCAGCGGACGTTATCGTAGTGGGCAAAGGCAGAATAGAGATCCAAGGCCCGGTACAAGAGGTGCTTGCGCCACGCCGCGACCGCCTTCTGCGCCAACTGGGGGTTGTCAGCCGACCCACACCGGCTCCGGTTCTAGACGAATCTCAAACTTTGCCGCGACCTTAGCGATAATTGCATCTCTCAAGGCGGCAATATCACTTGCAGAGGCGCCATCGCGGTTGATCAACGCCAATGTATGCTTTCTTGAGATTCCTGCTTTCCCCATCGTGTACCCCTTGTGGAAACCCGCTTGATCGAGCAGCCACGCCGCCGGAACTTTTACCTGTCCCTCCCCCGCGGGATAATTTGGCACCTCCGACTCGGCACTCTCGGCAATCTGCGCGAAAAGCCCCGAAGGAATAACAGGATTCTTGAAGAAGCTGCCTGCACTCCGACAATCCGGGTCACCCGGCACGATAAGCATTCCCTTGCTCTGGCGGATCTTGCGCACAGCGGAACTAGCTTCTGTCAGAGTAGGAAGACCATCATGGTCCTGAAAGTATCGCTTTAAGTCTATATAGGAAACTACAGGAGATGCATTGTTTTTCAGTTCATACTCAACGTGCGTAACAATATAACGATTTCGACTCGAGGTGTTGAAGATACTGCGTCGATATGCAAACCCACACTCCTGCGCCTTCAAATCCACAAAGGACTGGGTCTGTAAATCGAACACCCGCACTCTCCGAATCGTCTCCGCCACTTCCTGCCCGTAAGCGCCGACGTTCTGTACTGGCGTTCCACCCACACTGCCGGGAATCCCGGTGAGACATTCAATTCCTCCGCAGTTCTGGTCCACGGCTTGGCTTACAAACGTGTTCCAATCCTCCCCTGCCGCCACAGAAAACCGTGTCACAGATCCAAGACTCTGCTGCTCAATTCCCCTTAGGGCCACGTGCAAAACCACGCCAGGAAATCCGGAATCACTGACCAGAAGATTGCTTCCGCCGCCAAGAACAAAGAGAGAGAGATTTTGCTCGCGAACAAATCTAACGGCCTCGATGATCTCATTCTCCGAGGACGCCTCAATAAACCAACGTGCCGGGCCGCCGATTCCAAACGTTGTGTAGGAAGCAAGAGGAACGTGTTCTAAAACCTGCATCAGCTTCAAGATATATCAGCGGCAGGGCTTGGCGCGTGGATGCTGACTTCGTACAATAGAGGAGCCGGGCTTCGTCCAGGCTGGAGGAAACAAGAACATGTACCCAGAGATTATGGTCATTCCTATGCGCGAAGAGTTGACTCGCGCCGGAATCAAAGAAGCGCGAACGGCTGACGACGTTGATGCTGCGCTGGCAAAGCCTGGAACCACTATGCTTGTAGTCAATTCGATTTGCGGATGTGCTGCAGGCAAAATGCGCCCCGGAGTACGTCTCGCGCTGCAAAACACAACGGTTCCCGATCAGGCGATTACGGTGTTTGCAGGACAGGATCGCGAAGCCACCGAGCGTGCGCGCTCTTACTTCGAGGGCAATCCACCCACATCACCAGCGATCGCGATTCTGCGCGATGGCAAGCTCGTCTATCTGATGCAGCGTTTCATTATCGAAAACAATACCGCTCAGGGCATAGCTCAGGAACTCGCCCGCGCGTTCAACGAACTCTGCGCGAAGGCCACTGCATAGCCTCTGTGATCTGCAAAACAAAAGCCCGGCTCGTACCGGGCTTTTGTTTTGGATTGCGGAATTCAGTTCGTTCCAGCAGGCACGACAAAATCTACACCCGCCGCCTGATTCATTCGTTCCGTCGCCGAGATATCGATCTGATCGAGAGAAATCTCCGGTCTACGGCCGGAAGCAGCATCATCCAGAATGTAGAGGGTCGTCTTTGTCATCGCGTAATTGCGGATCTGCCGGTAATGTCCGTCCTTAAAGACCAGCGTGACAGCGGCCTGCGGGAGCGGTTCACCCGGACCGGCCGGTGGCGGGGGAGGGACGTCCTGCGTCTGCTGAGGTTCATAGTCATACGGCGTAGGCTCAGCTTGGTAACCAGCATTACTTTCAGCCTGCCCCTGTCCCTGATCCGAATACGCCGATTGATCTCCTGAATACGAGTTGTCCGGGTAATCCCAGTAAGAATTCAGCAATCCCGGTACGAGGTACGTGGACCTCGCGTAGAAATACGGTACGTAAGGTTGCCTATAGTGAGATGCGGGATAGGATGGGTGACTGTGATGCCAGTCAGGAGCCGGCGAATTGTACCGGTTCCGCGACGACGAAGGCTGATTGCTGCCATAGCGGGCAGGCATACTCCAGTGATATTGGGGTGGCGCGCTGAAGTTTCGCTGGGGCATCATCGGAGCAGAGGAAAAATGCGAGCCTGTACTGAACCCGCCATTCATGTGAGGTGCTGAGAATCCATGCGGAGCAGAGAAGCCGCCGCCTGCATGTCCCGTAGAACCGGCGTGCTGAGCGACAGCGGGAGCAATGATTAGTCCAGCCATCAAAGATGCAGTCAGTAGCCGGCGCATAAACACCTCTGAGTTATTAGACTCCTTTTGGTAGCGAGTAGTTCAAGAAATTCGACAATGCTCGGTGTGGTCAAATCAGCTATCCGGCAGATTCTGCAAGGTTGGCCGCTGCTGTCACGGCCCTTTCACTAAGCGCCTGTTTCGTAAGCCAAAAGTCCTCCCACGGGTCATTTTTCAAGCGCTTCTTCCATGTATTGAAATTTGCTACACCGTACTCGATGGGATTGCCCTTGTGCAGTTCCTCCCATTGCAAAGGGATAGCAACGCGCACGCCTTTCCTTGCGCGAGGCGAATACGAAGCAATGGCCGTAGAGCCTCGGTCGTTCCGCAGGTAGTCCAGAAAAATTCGGCCTTTGCGCGCTGATTTCGTCATTTTGATCAGGTATCGATCAGGATGGTTGGCTTCGAGGATTCGCGCGACATTGCGAGTGAATTCCTTTACGTCAGCCCATTCGTGTTTTGGTTCGATCGGTACAACAACATGCAATCCCTTTCCCCCAGTCGACTTCACGAAGGATACGAGCTTCAGTTCTTTCAATACGTCTCGCACTTCATGTGCGCCCTCAACCAGTGTCTTCCACTCGACGGCCGGATCGGGATCGAGGTCGAAGATGAGTTGGTCCGGTGTCTCTAGCGAATCGTTGCGCGAACCCCAGGGATGGATCTCAAGTACACCCATCTGTGCAAGCCCAACCAAGCCTTCCTGAGTCGAAACTGTGATGTACTCCTCTGACCCTTCGCCTTTCTTGTTTGGAACCAAAACGCTGTCGATCCCTCTTGCGACTCCCTGTCCTACGTGCTTTTGAAAGAAACACGGCTTACCACAACCCTCAGGACAACGCACGATACTTAACGGGCGCCCAGCGATGAACGGCAACAAATGATCGGCAATTTCGAAGTAGTATTCTGCAAGCTGCTTCTTCGTCACGTTGCTCTCATCGTCCAGTATCTTCTCGGGATGCGTCAGCCGCATGTCTCCGATTACGCTCGTTGCTTTGCTGCTCGTCTTCTCTACCGGCGCATTGTGGGAACTTTCTTTGCGAGTGCGGGAAGGCTTTGGCATAGCAATAGGCTCCTCACGTCGAATCTCCATAGCGGGCTTATCTTCTCGCAGCCCTTGGAAAGAAGCCTGCCGCACGCGATGATCGCCAGTCCACGTGGCGAATTGCACCTCGGCCACGAGGTCGGGCTTTACCCAGACGGCGTCTTTCCGCGCATCGGCGGTCAACTCTGCAAATGACGCCTTGGATTGTTGCAGTTCATCAAGCTGCTTTCTCAAGGCCTTTTGCGACGCGTGCGTAAAGCCCGTTCCCGTTCGTCCCGCATACATCAGCTTTCCGTCCTGGTAGTAGCCGAGTAAGAGCGAGCCGACTCCATCGGCGCCATCTCCGGGTGGCGTGAAGCCCCCGATTACAAACTCCTGCTGATGTACGCACTTTGCCTTCAGCCAGGTTTTACTACGTCCGGAGCTGTATTTCGAAGAGGCTAGCTTTGAAATGATGCCCTCGGCTCCCAGCTTGCATGCATTTCTGAATGTTTCCTCTCCTCGAGCACGAATATGCGCGCTGAACCGCAGGATGCTGTCATCACCAAGCTCCCCGAGCAAGCCCTCTAGAATCGCTTTCCGCTGATCAAGAGCCAGATCGCGCACATTGTGACCATCCAAGTGCAGCAGATCAAACGCGACGTAGGTTAGATGGGCGTCCTTTTCTTCCTGAAATGCAGCCTGCAGGTCGGCAAAGCTAGTCTTGCCGGAGGGGTCCAGCACCACCACTTCACCATCAATCAAGGCGCTCTTTACCGGCAATTCTGCTGCCGCTTTCGCGATATCCGGCATGCGATGCGTCCAGTCAAGACCACCCCGGGTATAGATGAAGACATTGCGCTTACCAGGCTCTTCCTCAACGACATGAAGCTGAATGCGATATCCATCGAGCTTCAACTCATGAATCCAGTCCTCGCCATCCGGAGGAACGGAGACCTGCGCCGCCAGATGTGGCGGAATGAACTCCGGCATTTTTTCTTCTGGAATTCCGTTCAGCACGTTGGAACGATCGGGGGCGTCGACTTGCGTTGTTCTCTCCCTGAATCGCAAGCGCTTTTGAGCCAAACGCGATAGATTCCGCTTCTTGCTCTCCTTCGATTGCCAGACATGATCTTCTTGCGTACCGATCGCCTCTATATCCCGACCGGTGACCACGCTGTCCGGCTTGCTCTCGGTAATCGCCTGCTCCTCGGGGCCGCGCTCATATTCGTCGTGTTCTTTAATCAGAAGCCAATTTGGTTTAGCTTCGCGTGCGGCTCGGCCGCCCATGCGAACCAGCGTCCACTTACCCTTCAGTTTCTGGCCATGCAAGACAAACTTCAATCGACCAGTACGGAAGCCTTCATCCGCATCGCCCTGGGGTTCCCAGGTTCCTTGATCCCACACCATCACCGTGCCGCCGCCGTACTGCCCTTTGGGAATTGTGCCCTCAAACCCTCCATATTCCATGGGATGGTCTTCCACCTGCACTGCAAGCCTCTTGTCGCCGGGATAATAGCTTGGACCCTTGGCCACAGCCCAACTCTTCAACACGCCTTGCCAGCCAAGGCGAAAGTCATAGTGGAGCCTTGTTGCAGCATGCTTCTGAATCACAAAAGGCAACTCACTTTCGCTTCCCTTTTGCCTACTGCCACTTGGTTCGGCAGTCATCGAGAAGTCACGCATGGCACGGTAACGTGCCAGTTGCTCATCAACTGCGTCAGAAGGAGAAACCTGCTTTGCTTTCTTGCGAGCCATATTTCAAAAGATTCCTGTTTTTCGTTGAAGGCTGCCAGCTTGCCACATGGCACCCCATCATTGTCTACTCATCTGGCTATCCCTTTCGAGAAAACGCATGCCCTATATCCTTTCGCTTGATCAGGGAACTACCAGTTCGCGCGCGATCCTCTTTGCTCAAGATGGCTCGATCGTCGCGTCTTCCCAGAAAGAATTTCGACAAATCTATCCGAATTCTGGATGGGTCGAGCATGACCCATACGACATCCTGACCTCACAGCTCAGCTCAGCGATCGATGCGTTAACACGTGCTGGCGCCCGTCCGCGGGACATATCCGCGCTAGGCATTACGAACCAACGCGAAACCGTGATTGTGTGGGACCGTGAAACCAGCAAACCCATCTACAACGCAATTGTCTGGCAGGATCGCCGCACAGCAGGTACCTGTCAACAACTCGTCCAGAATGGGATGGAAGACACAGTGCGCTGCAAGACAGGGCTTCTTATCGATCCGTATTTCTCAGCCAGCAAGATCGCATGGATATTGGACAACATTGAGGGAGCAAGAGAAAAAGCCGAAGCTGGCAAGCTGGCATTCGGCACCGTTGATAGCTGGCTTATCTGGAACCTGACCAGCGGCAAGAAACACGTCACTGATTATACGAACGCTTCTCGCACCATGCTCTTCAATATTGTCGAAGGCACCTGGGACAAAGACCTCCTAACTCTTTTCAAAATCCCATCGCAGATGATGCCCGAAGTAACGTGGTCGAGCGGCGAGATTGGTGAGGTGACCACGACACTCGGACTTGGCTCTATCCCCATCGCGGGAATTGCAGGAGATCAACAGGGCGCTCTCTTCGGCCAACTATGCTTGAAAGCTGGCGATGCCAAAAACACCTACGGCACGGGCTGCTTTCTGCTCCAGAACATCGGCCAAACATTCGTTTCATCCAAACACCGCCTGATTACAACGCTGATCTGTAGTCTGAACCGGCGCCTCGAATACGCGTTTGAAGGCAGCATCTTTATCGGCGGGGCAGTCGTGCAATGGTTGCGCGATAACCTGAAACTCATTCGCGCCTCTTCCGAAGTGGAGGCACTCGCTCAATCGGTAAAAGACTCCGACGGTGTTGTCCTTGTACCGGCCTTTGTCGGCCTTGGCGCCCCGCACTGGGACGCGCACGCCAGCGGCCTGCTGATTGGATTACGCCGCAGCACGCAACCGGGACACATCGCCCGTGCCGCACTTGAAAGCATTGCCTTCCAAGTCTCTGATGTCATCGACGCGATGAATTCGGAATCGGCCAACTGGTTTTTCGAGCTGCGCGTGGATGGAGGCGCCGCAGTCAATGACATGCTTATGCAATTTCAGGCCGATCTTCTCGGAATTCCTGTCCTGCGTCCGGCCGTAACGGAAACCACAGCGCTGGGCGCCGCTTATCTCGCAGGTCTCGCAGTCGGCTTCTGGGAGAACCCCGAACAAATCTGGTCGCTGAGAAAAAATGACACGCGGTTTGAACCGAAAGCCGATCCCAAAGAAACAGCTCGCTTGCGCGAGCGTTGGCACAATGCGGTCGAACGCTCGAAGCACTGGACACAGGATGAAAAACAGGCATGAATCGTGAACAAATGATCGCGCAGATCGCGCATCGTTCGACTCCGTGGGACATCGTCGTGATCGGCGGCGGAGCAACAGGGATGGGTGTCGCTGTGGATGCCGCAACCCGTGGCTTCGATGTATTGTTGCTCGAAGCTAAGGACTTCGGCAAGGGCACATCGAGCCGCAGCACGAAACTGGTCCACGGAGGCGTACGCTATCTTGAACAAGGCAATGTTTCGCTGGTAATGGAGGCGCTGAAGGAACGCGGCCTTCTGCGTCAGAACGCGCCGCACTTAGTCAGCGATCTTGCCTTCATCGTTCCTAATTACTCCTGGTGGGAAGCGCCCTTTTACGGCATCGGCCTAAAACTGTATGACATGCTTGCGGGCAAATACGGTTTCGGCAAATCTCGCGTTCTTTCCGCGGATGAAACGCTGGAGCGCCTGCCCACGCTTCAAACTGATGGCCTCCGCGGCGGTGTTATCTATTACGACGGACAGTTCGACGATTCGCGTCTGCTCATTCATCTCGCGGCAACTGCCGCTGATCATGGCGCTGCCCTCGCAAACTACATGCCGGTAACGAGCCTTCTCAAAGATGAAGAGGGCTATCTCAATGGCGTCACCGCGCGCGATGATGAAACCGGCCTTGAATACCAGATTCACGCTCAGGTAGTGGTGAATGCCACTGGCATGTTCACCGATCACATTCGACGGATGGCCGATCCGGAATCCGCTGCCATAGTAGAACCCAGCCAGGGCATTCATCTCGTCTTCGAACGATCGTTTCTCGAAGGCGACGCCGCCATCATGGTGCCTCATACGAGTGACGGCCGTGTGATGTTTGCTATTCCCTGGCACGGGCACACACTCGTCGGCACAACTGACACGCCGATCGAGCAGCCATCTTATGAGCCACGACCGTTTGAGCAGGAAATCCAATTCATCCTCGACACGGCAGCACTTTACTTAAGCCGTCCGCCAAAACGAAGCGACGTGCTAAGCGTCTACGTGGGAATCCGCCCTCTGGTTAAGGCCGGCGGTCCTGCGGCAAAAACTTCTGCGATCGCACGCGACCACACGATCCATGTCGACAATTCCGGATTACTCACGATCACGGGGGGCAAGTGGACAACCTATCGCCACATGGCTGAAGATTGCGTCGATCATGCAATCACGCTGGGAAAACTCCGCGAAGAACCTTGTATAACCAAAACACTCAAGATTCACGGCTATAGCAAACATACTGAGGATCTGGGTAGCCTATGGGTCTATGGCTCAGACGCAACTTCGATCCTGGACATTGCAGCACGTGATTCAAAGCTAAGCAAGCCGCTGCATCCCGAACTTCCTTACATTGGCGCAGAAGTGGCATGGGCAACGCGGCAGGAGATGGCTCGCAAAGTAGAGGATGCTCTGGCGCGCCGAACCCGCGCGTTGTTCCTCAATGCACAGGCCGCACACGAAATGGCATTATCAGCGGCGCGCATTATGGCGGAAGAACTGCACCAGGGAGAAGACTGGATCAAACAACAGGTCTCCGAATTTCAAGCCCTCGCGAGTCAATACAGTTTACGATGACTGACAGCCGACGCCAGGCTACATTGCGTTCGAAATACACAAACTGCAAGGTGAAAAGAAACGAATGAGGTCACCATTCTTCGGTGAGTTTATGGGCACGCTGGTGCTCATCCTGCTCGGCAACGGTGTAGTTGCTGGTGTGCTTTTGAAACGCTCGAAAGCAGAAAACAGCGGCTGGATGGTGATTGCTACCGGCTGGGCCTTTGCCGTACTCTGCGGAATCTTTACCGCGGTTCTTTGCGGCAGCCAGGATGCGCACCTCAATCCTGCAATCACGCTTGCCATGGCTGTACAGTCGGGCGACTTCAGCAAGGTTGCTGTATTTATACCTGCTCAGATGCTTGGCGCCTTCGTCGGAGCTATCCTTGTGTGGCTGCACTACTTGCCACATTGGAAAGCCACGGAAGATCCGCAGGCCAAGCGCGCAATCTTTTGCACTGCCCCTGCTATCCGGAGTCTGCCAGCCAACTTCTTCTCTGAAGTAGTTGGCACAGCCGTCCTCGTATTTGTAGTGGGAGCGATGAGCTCAAAGCTGGTTCTTTCCACTGGGATCGCAGGCGGGCTCTCACCCTACCTTATCGGTTGCCTTGTCTGGTCCATCGGCCTTTCACTCGGGGGAACCACAGGTTATGCGATCAATCCCGCTCGCGACCTCGGCCCACGCATAGCCCATGCAACGCTTCCAATCGCCGGCAAAGGAAACAGCGATTGGGGCTATGCGCTTATTCCGGTCTTCGGTCCATGCACAGGAGCGGTTCTTGCAGCCCTGCTGTTGCGCGCCCTTGGCGCTTAGAAGTGGTGTAGCTTTTCTTCGATTGGTGCCTCCAGCGGTCGATGCGCTTCTCGTTCCAGTGACCGGCTCACCAGATCGCGCGAGCCAAGCCCGACTGCTAGCGCCAGCGCAAGCACAATTCCGCCGAAGAGAATGCCGAAAGCGAGATCGACAATTGCACCGCCAATCGCAAGGTGATCGAGCACCATGGCAGCCGTAAGTACGAAGACGAGCCAACGCACGCCCGTGGCCAGCAATCGCGCATATTGCAGATTGAGATTGACCGCGCTGATGAGCACACTTCGCGAAAGAAACCGCCCAATGACGGTTCCGAGGAACAGCAATACCGCGGCACCAATCACACGCGGCACATAGGCGAAGACGTAGGCAGAAATCCCAGACTCTGCCGAAGCCGCCTCAAATGCTGAAACTCCGACAAGCACCCCGATGGTAACGAACGACCAGAAAACAATCCGTGTCATGAGAATTGTCGGCGTATGGATCGGCGACCACTCCGTCAGCGTACTCGCACCAGAACTCATTCGCTCATCAAACTTCGCCGCGGTGAGCACGCTTCGCACCAGCATTGCCAGCAGCCACGCAATCGCGAGAAAGATAAGGAACACAAGCACGAAAGCAAGAATTCCCGGCAACAGAGTCGCGATCTTCGTGAAGACTCGCCCCATGGACTCACGCAATGATTCTTCAACTTGTTGCCACATGATTCTTCTCCTTCTCTACGGATTGAACCGGTCCGGCCATCTCCAACGCGATACGAGATAAGGCTTCCCGTCTTCATAAGCCTTCGCCAGTTGCTCAAATCGCTGCTCTGCCGCGACCGGTGACTTCGCCGCAACTTCCTGAACGTAGGAAGCCACCCACCCCAAATAGAGTGGAGTGAAAGCTCCCATGAGATGTCCGCGATTAATAGTGCGTAACCGGTAAGCCAGAGCAAAGTCATAAACAATACGCACCCACAACTCATCTGGCATACGAAAAGACTCTGGCGCACAACGTGCAAGCTTCTTTAAATCGAGCAGTGTAACTGGAGGAAGAACCAGCCCCCACACTTCCTGCAAGTTACGAGATCCGAGCGCAAAGGAATCAACCAGCGGCCTTGTGTCCACTGGTTCACCCTCGGTGATTTGTTGCGCAATATTCCCAGAACTCGCTGTTGTCTGGGAATTACGCACACGCTGCCAGTGCGAGGCATAAGCCTCCATTTCTGCGAAAACCGGCCCCACCACACTTGCGAGCACTGCGCTCAACTCATGGCCTTCCGTCTGGGTGGCGTGCAGCACATCTACATTCGCCTGGCACACCTGATAACCGTTCAGCGCAGCAAGCGTAGCCGGCCAGAGCAAGACTCCTTCATTGCGCTCCCGGACAGCGGACAATTCGCTAAGCTTCTGAAGCATTCGGGTCGAGCAGGCGAAATCCTGCGCGAGCGGATACCTTACGCGCTGTCCATACAGAGCACGTGTGAGCGGCGCCAGAATGCTGTGATTCAACAACCCGTCAAATTTTCTAGATGGATAAACCGGAAATACTAGATCGCATTGCTTTTCCAGAAGTGGTTGCGTGAGCAAGCGCAATCGTTCAGGCGTCAACATTGCGAGGTCTGAATGAAGAACGACGCATGACTTGGCATCGATTTCTTTCGCCAGAGAGCAAATTGCCCTTTGGGCAGACGCAGCGATCACCCACGGAAGACTGGTTGGATCGGATACAGCCAGAGAGTACGTGATCATTCGCGAAGCGCCTGTCGGGGAATCGCCGCCGACCGCTTGATCCTCGGTGTTTCCCGGATATGCGATCACGCTTCCCGGAAATACAGCATCTACTTGAAACCCGACATCGAGACCCACTGTGTGCTGTCGCAGATCATCCGCTGTCACCGCGCCGGCAATTCCAACCAACAGATCCACAGGGTCTGTTAATGGCATCTCAGCTTTTGTCTCGTCTGCCAGATCGCTCTTCGGCATCTGAACTTCCTCTATTTGTTACGACAACAGTGACAATATTCCTACAAGCGGAATGCGGACCCAATCCGGCCGATTGTTAAGCTCATAACCAAGCTCATAGAGGGCCTTATCCAGCACATATGCATTCAGGACAAGCTGAAACGCCTCATCATTGCGTGGAACGATCGTAGACTCTGCGGCCGTTTGTCGATAGGCGCGCAGAAATTCTTCAGCGACCGCTGAAACCCATAACCTCGCCCATGGCTCCATCTGGTGAGGATCTTCCGGACGCCGCGTTGTATGTTTCGCCATCGCTGAGAATGCAGCGTAATGAAAGGATCGCAGCATCCCTGCCACGTCTTTCAAGGGCACCTGCTTTCGTCTTCGCTCTACAAGAGTGCGAGCTGGCTCACCTTCAAAGTCAAGAATTACAAAGTCGGCCTTCGCTCTGAGTACTTGTCCGAGGTGATAGTCACCATGGATTCGGGTCCGCACAAGATTTTCTTTCACTTTGGCCAACTGGCGTAAGCCGGCGATTGTGTCTCGCCTCTTGCTTAAGACCAGAGCCCCCATTTCAACAGAATCGTCCGCGAGATGAGATAGATTGGCCTTCAACAGTTCCATCATTTGTGCCGCATGGTTCGCAAGTTCGGCGCTGATCTGCTCTATCTCCTTTGCCGAAACAATTTCCGGCCGAAACTCTTCGATCTCATCAGACGATGCGAGCGCCAAATGCATCTCGGCAGTTCTGCGGCCGAGCATACTCGCCGCTTCAAGGTAAAAGCCCGCATGCGAACGCACCGACTCAATCTCGGTCGCCGCATGGCTGTCCAGCGGAAGTGAAGCCGAAGCGCAGCTTTCGAAATAGCGCTCCAATTCTTCCAGCGTCCATTGCCATCCATCACCTTGGTTGGCAACAAGTCCCTGGAGCATTACAAGTGTTGCAGGCGACTGGCCGTCTCTCGAGTATTCAATCGATCCGCCAAACGGTGCAATCTGCGTGAAATTGGTGCGCTCGGTAAAAAACCGCGCAATTTCCGTATCAGGATTCGGCCCGAATTCCTGTTTACGGAAACACTTCATTATAAGTTGATCACCAAACAGGATCGATGTGTTGCTCTGTTCTGCCGAACTACGTCGCACAGAAACATCATCATCCACACCACGCATTAGTTCGGCGAGCACCCTGCTCGACGACCCGCGAATGGTTCCATACCTGCTCTGGATCGTCTCATCTTGCGAGATAACCGAAAGAAGCTTGCGGCAAGCGCTCTCACGGACTGGAGCGTCGCACAAAAGTCCCTCGCTATCAGATGTGCGGACATTTGCGACAATCGCATTCGAATTTGTGTCTCTCACCACCTGTGCAGCTTCGCCGTAAAGAACGCTCAATGGCACGAAGTAGCTCTCCATCCCGCCCTCGACGAACTCAACGTTTACCATCACAAGCGCAGAGCGGCCATCATCGAACGGACACCAGTCTGTGACCGTCGCAGACATGATTTGCTTTGACTTGGATCCAAACCAACGTTGCCGTTGCAGGAACTCCGGCAGTACAGTCGCTTTCAGCTGATCGCCGTTGGGACCGGTAAAAATGGCTTCCCAATCAGCTTCACGAGCAGTCTCAATCGCCACCTTCGGGCTCTCATTGACCGCGGGCTCACCCCAATTCGCCGACGCGGGCTGGATCTCCAGCCAGAGAAAGCCATAGGGACCGATCGTCAAAGGATACGCCTGCTTGGTAATCGTCGGAAATTCCACGTAGCCAAGCATTTCAATCGGCGTCATCCCCTCGAACTCAGCTAAGTCGAGTTGCACGGGCTGCGCGAAACGCGAGAGATTCGCCAGGCATAGTACCTGCTCATTACCGTACTGACGAACGTACGCAAGCACTTTTCTGTTCGCTGACGGCAAAAACTTGAGCGTCCCTCGTCCGAAAACCTGAAACAGCTTGCGCAAAGCGATCATGTTGCGCATCCAGTTCAGAAGCGATGACGCATCGCTCTGCTGCGCTTCTACGTTGATCGCCTGATACCCCCAGACTGGATCCATAATTACTGGGCTGTAGAGTTGCGCTGGGTTGGCCCGCGAAAATCCTGCATTGCGATCAGCCGTCCACTGCATTGGGGTACGTACGCCATTGCGATCACCGAGATAAATGTTATCGCCCATCCCGATCTCGTCGCCGTAATAGAGAATGGGCGTTCCTGGAAAAGAAAACAAAATACTATTCAGTAGCTCGATGCGTCGACGGTTGTTGTCAACGAGCGCAGCCAGCCTGCGCCGTATTCCGATATTGATGCGCATTCGTGGGTCCGCACTATATGCCAAATACATGTAGTCGCGCTCATCATCCGTCACCATTTCGAGTGTCAACTCATCATGGTTACGTAAAAACAAACCCCATTGACAGCTCTCGGGAATCTCGGGCGTCTGCGCCATGATTTCCGTAATTGGCAGACGGTCTTCCTGGCGCAGCGCCATGTAAATGCGCGGCATCAGCGGAAAGTGAAATGCCATGTGGCATTCGTCGCCGTCGCCAAAATACGGACGCACATCCGTCGGCCACTGGTTCGCTTCCGCCAGAATTACCCGATTGCTGTAGCCCTCATCCATCGCGGCACGAATTTTCTTGATCGTCGCGTGGGTTTCCGGGAGATTTTCGCAGTTGGTGCCGTCGCGCTCGACGATGTATGGAATCGCATCCAAACGCAGCGCATCCACCCCCATGTCAAGCCAATAACGGAGGATCTTTAGCACCTCTTCCATAACCAGCGGGTTGTCGTAGTTCAAATCCGGCTGATGCGAAAAGAAGCGATGCCAGAAATATGCCTGCGCCACCGGATCCCATGTCCAGTTTGATTTCTCTGTGTCAGTGAAAATGATGCGGGCGTCTTTGTACTTCTGGTCTGTATCGCTCCAGACGTAGAAATCGCGCTCGGGTGACCCTGAGGGTGCATGGCGCGCGCGCTGGAACCATGGATGCTGATCGGACGAGTGATTGATAACCAGCTCAATCATCACCTGCAGGCCACGCTGGTGTGCCGCATCCAGGAAGGCCTTGAAATCGTCGAGCGTTCCATAGCTGGGGTGGACTGTCAGATAATCGGCGATGTCATAGCCGTCATCACGTAGGGGCGACGGAAAGAATGGCAAAAGCCATAAGCAGGTAACACCCAGGTCCTGCAGATAATCGAGCTTCTGCATCAGCCCCGGGAAGTCGCCGATGCCATCACTATTGCTGTCTGCGAAGGCACGCACATGCAACTCATAGATGATCGCGTCCTTATACCAAAGAGGATCACTTGCACTGCCCGCTTTTTTTGCTCTTCTCACTGGAGTTATGTGCGTGCCCATCGTCGCGCCCACTATTACAAGTAATAATCAAAATCTTTTTCAGTTCGAACTCGCCGCATCACGCGCATGACGTGTGCCGGAATCTCAAATGGAGAGAGTTCGACATAGTTTCTCGATCCTTGCCACAGATAACGTTTGTCCGCAAGCTGGTCATGTAACTGAAACGGCTCACGTGGATTCAGCCCCAGTCTATTGAGATCTAACTCAACCCATCCCGCTTGAACATGGAAAGGATCGAGATTCACAACTACCAGGACCGTATTGTCGCCTTCCGCACTTCTCTTGCTATAGCAAATGAGGTAAGGATTATCCGTCGTATGAAAGAACAACTCATGGTTCATTTGCAGAGCAGCATTCTCTCGCCGTGCTTGATTTACCAACCGGATCACGGCGGTCAGACTTCTCTGAGCAACGATGTCCCACTGTTTTAGCTCATATTTCTCTGAGTTCAAGTATTCTTCGCCGCCTGGCTTCGCCGGGACGTTTTCTAGTAGCTCAAATGCCGGGCCGTATATCCCATAGTTTGTTCCTAAGGTTCCCGCTAGAACGAGACGCGACACAAACGCTGCCTTGCCGTCTATCTGTAACGATTCCGGCAAAATGTCGGGCGTATTTGGCCAGAAATTAGGACGGAAGTATTCTTTGATCTCAGTACGCATCAACTGTTCAAGATATTCCGTGATTTCCGGCTTCGTGTTTCTCCATGTGAAATACGTGTAGGACTGCGAGAATCCGAGTTTTGCAAGACGTTCCATCACGCGAGGACGCGTGAATGCCTCCGCCAGGAAAAGCACATCCTCGTGGTCGCGCTTGATTTCAGCGATGGCCCACTCCCAGAACAGAAACGCCTTCGTGTGTGGATTATCGACGCGGAAAATACGGACACCCTGTTCAATCCAGAAGACGAACACGCCTTTCAGCGCATCCCAGAGTTCCGACCAATCTTCGCTCTCAAAATCTAGAGGATAAATATCCTGGTATTTCTTCGGCGGGTTTTCCGCGTATTGGATAGACCCATCGGCTCGATGCTTAAACCATGAAGGATGCTCTTTCACCCATGGGTGATCCGGCGAGCATTGAAAGGCGATGTCCATGGCCATTTCCAGCCCAAAGTCTTTCGCCCTTGCCTCCAGACGTTTGAAATCGTCAAGCGTCCCCAGCTCGGGATGGATCGATGTATGACCACCCAGATGAGAACCAATCGCCCATGGGCTTCCGACATCGCCTGTTTCTGCAGTTACGGAATTGTTTTTGCCTTTTCGAAAACTCTGCCCTATCGGATGTATTGGAGGTAGATAGAGAACATCAAAGCCCATGCCCGCGACGTATTCCAAGCGTGCTTCTGCATCCTGGAACGTTCCATGCTTTCCAGGAATAGCTGAACATGAACGCGGAAACATCTCATACCAACTGGAGAAGCGCGCCTTATTACGATCGACAACAACGCGCAGTTCCCGCTCATATTTTGTTTCGAGGTCAGTGTCCGGGTAGCGCTCCATCGTTGCGGCAAGTTTTGCGTCAAGAGCTACTACCTTGGTGTCTTCATCTCCACTCTTAGTTCTCAGGATGCGAGCCCATTCGCTCAGTTGGATTGCATCCTCGCCTTTCGCGCGCTTCGCTACCTGCTCCACGAGAATGCCGCCCGTTTGTAGTTCCAGAGCGACATCTTGACCAGCCTCAAGCCGCTTCATCAAGTCGCTTCGCCAAGTGCCGAAGTGATCGACGCTCCCTACGATCGCGTAGAAGTATTCTCCCTGCCGATTGACGCGGAATGAAGCCTGCCAGCGATCATTCCCCAGCGACTCCATCTTGACGCGAAGCGGAGCTTCATCCTTGCGGCGGAACAAGAGATAGCAGACCACTCGATCATGTCCGTCCCCAAAGACGTTTGCTTCTATTCGAACCGAGTCGCCAACAATACGCTTGATTGGAAAACGGCCTGCGTCGATCTCAGGATCAACGCCTTCAATCACTACGCGTTTTCTTCCATCTACAGGCTTCGTCATGATCTAACCGTTCTAACTGAAATAGACGCACGATACCCCTCGCGCCTGCTGGATGGCCGGACCTCTCCAGTAAGAAGATGCCTCCTGGAGAGAATTCGTTCCTTGCGATCCGAAAGTATTTTGGGGTGAAGCACGTGCGCGAAAACAATATACGCCATGGCGTTGTCGCGAAACGCATAATGGCCCAGAAGTAGACTAGAACATGTTGGGATACTTGCGCCGCCAGGCTCCTGACGGCGCTGGCCGCTAATTCTCCTGCAGCAGACTCGGCTCCTCGGGCGACCGCAGACGCACAAGCCGGTCAATCGTGTAAGGAGCGCGCTGCGTTGCAGTGTGGTAATGCCGCACTTGAAGTTCACCAAGAAGCCCAATCGCAAGCATTTGAATGCCCGCGAGAATCAACACGCCGGCGATCACAAAGAGCGGCCCGTGCTGGTCCATCACATGCTGATGCGTGAACAGTTTCAGCAGCAACAGAAAGAACGAAATTGCTCCTCCACCAAGCATGCTCAGCGCGCCGAAACTGCCGAAGAAGTGCAACGGACGCGTCATGTACTTCAACAGAAAACGAATCGTCAGCAGATCGAAGAAGACGCGGAAGGTCCGGCCAATACCGTAGTGCGATTTTCCTCTCTCGCGATTCACATTCTTGATCGGAACTTCGCAGATGCTGGCTCCATACCAGGAGGCCAATGCGGGAATAAACCGATGCATCTCGCCGTAGAGCGGAATATTGTGGATGACTTCCCGGCGATACGCCTTGAATGTCGTGCCAAAATCGTGGATATCCACACCCGAGAGTTTGGCCATCAGCCAATTAGCACAACGTGACGGAATCCGCCGCATCACGAAGTTGTCGATGCGCTCCTTGCGCCATCCGCTTACGACGTCGTAGCCCTCTTCCAGCTTTTCGAGGAAGTTCGGAATCTCATAAGGATCATGCTGCAGGTCGCCATCCATGGCCAGAATGAATTCGCCTTGGGCATGATCGAAACCGGCCGCCAGGGCCGACGTCTGACCAAAATTGCGCCGCAGCTTGACAACCAGCACGCGGCTGTCGACCGCGGCAATCTCTTCCAGCATCTTGTAAGTGCGGTCGCTCGATCCGTCATCCACAAACACCAGTTCGAAGCTGTCGCCTACCTGCTCCATCACGGCCTTCAGACGGTCATAAAGAGTGGTTACATTATCTTCTTCGTTGTGAAAAGGGACGACGATGGAATACTTCGGCATATCCATATAATTATAGACTTTCGACCCGCCGAACCGGCTCAAACATTCACCGAGCAGAATCCGAACCCGCACCTCTCACTACTGACACCATGCTGTCAGCAGCCCTCTCGTACGCTGATTTTGCAGTCAATTCCGCCCCATCAGAGAGGACATTATGCCAACCGCACAGGAAACAGCTACATCCACAATCGTGTGGTTTGAGATTCCCGCCACCGACTTTCCCCGCGCCATTCAGTTCTACGAAACAATTCTTGGCTCGCCTTTGATTCACCAGGCTGCCTGGCCGAATCTGGCCATCTTCCCCTATCAAAAACCAGGCGTCTCAGGTGCCATCGGCTATGGTGAAGGGTTCAAACCGGCAGGAGACGGCGTCATTATCTACCTCAATTGCGATGGCAAATTCGACGCGGTTCTTAACCGCGTGGAAACGGCCGGCGGAGCCATCGTTGAGCCAAAGAACCATTTGCCCGGAGTAGGTTGGATTGCTCAAATCCGTGACAGCGAAGGTAACCGTATTGGCTTGCATGCCGCAGCCTAGGGAGTGGATCCCAAACAAAAGCTCTAAGATGGTCCGGTATGCGTCGCGCCGACCGGCTCTTTCGAATCGTCCAACTGTTGCGCTCTGGGCGGCTGCAAACAGCGCGCCATCTCGCCGAAAAGCTACAGGTCTCACACCGCACCATTTACCGCGATGTGCAAGACCTGCAGCTTTCCGGGGTTCCCATCACCGGCGAAGCGGGCGTCGGCTATACGCTGCGTCGCGACTTCGACATTCCGCCGCTGATGTTTGATCGCGAAGAAATTGCCGCGCTCGTCCTCGGAGCACGCATGGTGCAAGCCTGGGGTGGCATGCAGCTTGCTGAGGCTGCCAATCGCGCCATTCGCAAGATTGAAGCCGTACTTCCGACCGACCTGCGTGAGCGCGTTGACGATGTCTTGCTCTACGCGCCAGGTTTTCGCGCCCCCGCAGAAGTTCGCACCAGACTCGATACATTGCATACAGCGGCACAGGACCGCCGAGTTGTCCTCATCGCTTACGCGCGCGAAGACGGTCAACAAAGCGTACGACGCGTGCATCCGCTGGCTCTTTATTTCTGGGGTGGCGCATGGACGCTGGCTGCCTGGTGTGAGCTGCGAAACGATTTCCGTAGTTTTCGTGTAGACAGAATGGAACATCTGGAGAGCTTGGGCGAGATATTCGTTCCCAAAGCAGGCCAAATGCTCTCTGATTTCCTGCGGCATATTCGCGCCGAACTCGACCGTAGAGATTCATGAATCGATGAAAAGTCACGCCAAGAATGAAAGGGCGGAACCGAGGTCCCGCCCGGAGCCATTAGCTGCCTAATCAGAAAGTGAAACGTGCGCCTATCTGAATCAGACGGGGACTGGCCGCCGCCGTGATCTTGCCGTTCAGTGTGGACGCAAGGTTCGCCGTCGGCGCATTGAGGCTCACCATATTGAAGGCGTTCGTGGCCTCACCGCGTAACTGCAACGTGAAGCGCTCAAAACTAATATTGCGGAATACCCCCAAGTCGATATCCCGGTAACCCGGTGCACGAAGATAGTCGCGCGGCGTGTTGCCATCCGCGCCACCCGGACCAATACCCAGACCCGGACCGTTAGCCGTAAATGCATTGATGTTGAACCACTCGGCGGCAGCGGTAGCGCGCTTTCGATGGGAATTCAGAAATGCGTTCTGACCGGCAACAAGGTTTGGGCGGCTGTTATTGGCGCTGTCAAAGTTCTTGTTTGAACCGGTTACGATGTTCACCGGTGCGCCGCTGTTGAGAGTTGCGATCGACGATATCGTCCAGCCATTCGCAAGCTGCTTCATGAAGAAGTTCCCACCCCTGTAGTAGTCGATATTCCAGATGCCCGAGATGCTGGCCATGCTGCGTCGATCATTGTCCGTCGGGCCTCGTTCCTCCCATAAATTGGCGAAATCCTGCGCATAGGCAATTCCGACAGCTGACTCATTGGAGCTTTGGAACGAATGGCTCCAGACATAAAAGCCGTTGAGCATGAGGTTGTGCGTCAATCGCCGCTGCACTGAAAACTGCATAGAGTTATACGAAGCGGTCTGGTTTGTTGTAAGAAATATGTTCTGCCCCAAAACACCCGGATCGTAGGGACGCCGCGCATTGATGCTGGTCTGCGAGGTGCTAGCTCCCGGCGCATAGGGTGCGTAATTGTCGTCGATCATGATCGGAAGATCGTGCGACAACGTACCAACGTAGGCGAGCGTCGCGGTGAACTGGCCCGGCAACTGTTGCTGAACCGAGCTGTTGATTTGATAGACAAGCGGCCATTGGGCGTCTTTTGAAATGCTCTCGATGCTTGCGGCGGGCAGGAAGCGTGGATTCGACGGAGTGTACGTATATGGAAATGGATCTCCATTAGGAAAAGATGCCGGATTTCCGTAGACGTTCGTAAACGAGACAATCGAGTTGAAAGTCTGGCGAATGGCGAAGGGCTGCGCGTTGGCTGGCTGGTTCCACTCATTGCCGCTTACGCTGCCATAGAAAATACCTCCAGCGGCGCGAACTGCCGTTTTTCCGTCACCGAAGGGATCCCATGCCAGGCCGACACGAGGCGAGATGTGGTGCCAGCGCAGGTCGGCGATGCCTCGCGGTATGCCTTTGTCACCTGGAAAAAGCATGCCCAGAGGTGCGCTGGGAACGACCGTTGATTGAACATTAGGCACAAAACTAGCGGTAAGGTTCGAAGACTCGACAGGCGGGACGTCAATATCCCACCGCAATCCCAGGTTCGCCATCAGCCTCGGGGTCAAGCGGTAATCGTCCTCGATAAATAGCGCGGTATGCCAGTCGCTCAGGAGCCCATGGTAAGGAGTGTCCTGTTCCATCGTATTGACCTGACCGGTGACAAAATCGGCGAGCGCGTTCCCGGTGGTCGTGGGGGCGGATGTTTGAAAGGTGAAAACTCCGAAGTTATACAGGTTTCCCACGATCATGTTCTTGTCCAGCGCCAGCTCGCCGCCGAAATTGAGCGAGTGTTTGCCCTTGGTCATGGTGACCAGGTCGCGTAATGAATAGAAGTCCGTGGTAGTCACCGGGCCCGCGAGCGCTCCCCCAACACCGAAATATCCGGAGACGGTAAGCTGAGGCAACGCTTTCGGCCCTTGAATCGTGAAATTTGATCCGAGATCCCCAAGAGAAGTCGCCGGGAGATTGACCCGTCCTCCCGCTACTCTCGTAAAGCCGATCCAGGTCTGATTGGCGGTCGTTGGGCTGAAAGTATGAACATCGCTGATATTCACGTTTTGCTGGGTAGAGAATGACTGGTTGATATCCCAGAGCAGATTGGTGGTCGTCGACCCGTTGGCATTTTGGGTGGATTTGAGATAGAAGTAGGTCGCTGAAAGATGATCCTTGGTGCCAAGAACTTGATCGTATTTCCCCAGATATTCGTTCTGATTTGTCGGACCGGTGAAAAACCCCGTCCAGGCATTGTTCGCGCTATTAGGCAGAGGAATGTACTTGCCAATGATGTTTGCGGCTGTAGGGTCTAACAACGCAGACGGAACGCATCCCACAGTCGGCACCTGGCAGTTAGGAGAACCGTTGGTGCCATCCACCTTGGTCTTGGTGCCGGGCAAATTCGGAATCACCTTCGATTGCGTGAAGTCACCCTGCCGCTCCAGCGCTGTGGGAACCACGCCGCCGCTGAGGAACTGCCCCACAGTTTGCCGCAATCCGGCATAGCTGAAGAAAAAGAAGGCCTTATCGCGCTTGATCGGACCGCCGACCGTGCCGCCAAACTGGTTGCGGTGATATGGCGGGTTCAGGGTTGCATTCCACGGAGTCGCGTTCAAATCAGTATTGCGCACGAATTCAAATAGAGAACCGTGAAACTGATTCGTCCCCGAGCGCGTTACCGTATTGACTACAGCGCTCGACATACGGCCATACTGGGCAGAGAAGTTGCTGGTTTCTACGCGAAACTCCTCAAGCGCATCCGGGTTGGGCAGCGGGTTTCCATAGTTGCGGATGCCGGTCATGTTGCTGCCGCCGTCCAGATAAAAGCTGACCATGGGAACGCCGCCGTCTATACCTCCATTAACCACAACCTGCGTCGACGGCACGCCAATCACGTAGTTGGGAGTACCACTGGGATTGGTGGCAGGACTGGCGCTGTTGGATTGCACGCCCGGCGTGAGCGAAAGCTCCGCATACGCATTGCGATTCACCAGAGGTAGACCAATAATCTCGGCCGGCTGCACGGTTCTCGCCAGTGTCGCCGAGTTGGTATCAATAAGGGCTGGCGTTTCTGTAACTGTGACGGTCTGAGTTTCTGCGCCGACTGCCAGAGTAATACTCAGAGCTTGCGTCTGATCGAGCGCTACAGCAAGATTCTGCTGCACAAATTTCTTAAATCCGGCCTGCTCCACTTCAACGTTGTATGTGCCAACCGGAAGATATTGGATGAAATAGCTTCCTTCACTGTCTGTTGTGGCCGACCGCGAGAGACCGGTTTCGACATTCGTTGCTCTCACGGCTGCTGCAGGGATCGCCGCACCCTGTTCGTCCTTAACGGTTCCTCTGATCGCCCCGGTAATCTGCTGAGCGCCGGAATCGATCGCAAAGCTTACGAGGAATAGTCCGACGGCAAAAACGGCCACAAGAGCGCTGCGGACGACTCCTTTCCTGCCTCCAAAGAAAATAGACTGCCTCTCAATTGTTTTCACTGGAATCTCCCTTTCAACTTCAGAACGGCCCATCATCCATACGCCCTTCATCGCTGCCGGACTGAAGGGACGCTGGACTATCTAGCAGTAAGTACAAGTATGCAAAAATGACTGTCAATGAATGGCACTGGCAGTTATCTCGCTAGGTGGTACGACGGTGCGTTTTAGGGAATATCGGTTCTCAGAGCGGTACACTGCGAGCTGTCAACGGAAGAGCCATGGCGATTTCCTTCGGCTTCAATTCGCCAATGGATGACACCTTGTCTTCTGCGTCCCCGCGGCACTCTTGCTCGCATCACGCCGCGCAAATGAATGCGGCTAGAATGTTTTCATTCGAGGAAAGAACATGCGTCGAATCACGTTGATTGCCACAGCAATCTTTGCGATCTTCACCGCAGCAACCGGTCTGGCAGCCGATTCAAAACAAGACAAGGACCTCTTTACCGTGCGCGAAGCTGTCTGGCGCAGTTGGTTCGCCGGCGACATCCAGACACTCGAAAAGCTCGTTCCCAAAGACACCATCGCCATCAATTCTGGTGAAGAAAAATGGCAGAATCAGGCCGAGATATTCCAGGAGTCCACGCAGTTTCACGCCTCTGGGGGAAAACTGATCCGGCTGGAATTCCCTCATACCGATATACAACGCTTCGGGAACGTCGCAATTCTCTACAGCAAGTTCGTGTACGAGATTGAGTCCAATGGCAGGCGATCCGTTAGCTCAGGACGCGCCATGGAAGTCTTCGTCCTCACAAACGATCAATGGACAAATCCCGGCTGGCATACCGATCGTGAAGATTAACGCGCTCGTCAATATTGAATGGCTGGTCGATTGAAGGGCTGGTCGGCGAATCTTCTCATCACAGCAGATCGAGCCAATTGCACGTTAGCTAGAGCTTTCCAATCTCCTCGACAGCGATACGGGCAGCTTCCTCGCACGCAGCGCGGTCCACGTCATGATGCGTAACGAACCGAACCGAATTTCTTCCCACTGTCCCGCACAAAACACCACGCTGCTTAAGACGCAATACCAATTCCTCAGCCTTGCCCCTTTCCTTTAGGCCAAAGATGACGATGTTCGTCTGCACTGTCAGGAGGTCAAGCTCAATCTGAGGCAACCCGGACAACCGCTCAGCTAAATACCGGGCGTTCGCATGATCATCAGCCAGCCGCTTTGGCATTTCTTCCAGAGCAATCAGCCCGGCAGCCGCCAGTACTCCCGCCTGACGCATGCCACCACCAAGTGCTTTGCGTACCATGCGGCCACGTTCGATCACCTTGCGGCTACCAACGAGCATCGATCCAACAGGCGCGCACAATCCCTTCGACAAGCAGAACATCACCGTGTTGAAGCCGCTGGTAAGCACGGCCACGGGAACATTCAAAGCAACTGAGGCGTTGAAGATCCGAGCACCATCCAGATGCAGAGGAATCCCCATCTCGTGCGCGCCATTCCATATCTCACCAAAGACCGCAAGAGGGGTCACGGTTCCGCCAGCCATATTGTGCGAATTTTCCAGTGAGATCAAACCTGTCGGCGCATTGTTGAAAGTCGGGCGCTTGATGGCAGGCTCAATGTGCTTCCAGGTCACAATCCCGCGCTCCGCAGCCACCGCGCGGAATTGGCAGCCGGAGAAAGCCGCGGCCATAGCCATTTCCCAATCGACGATGTGCGCTCGCGACTCGCAGATAATCTCCTGCCCTGGTTGCGTGTGCAGTCGAATCGCAATCTGGTTTCCCATCGTGCCGGTAGGAACAAAAAGTGCCGCCTCGCGTCCAAATATCTGCGCTGCGCTAGCCTCCAACAAGTTAACCGTTGGATCTTCGCCGTAAACGTCGTCACCCACTTCAGCCGCAGCCATCGCGGAACGCATGGCTTTTGTTGGCCGGGTTACAGTATCGCTGCGTAAATCGATGAATCCAACCGGGCTCTGTGACAACACCTCATCCCTGCGCTCTGTTTCAGTCGACATATTTCTGTTTTACACCGAGGCGGGTTCGCCAATATCGATGACATCCAAAAACCGCGCGAAGACCTCGTTCGACAGCATCCGGCCCCGCAGACTCAGGGCAATCTGACGAGCACCGGGGGTGAGAAGCCCGTCTGAGGACAAATCCTCGATAAGAGGTTTGTATGGTTCTACGAGTTCCCTGTCAAATTCCGTCTCCATCTGCTGCAGGTCCACGCCTTCATTCAACCGAAGACCTAGGAACCAAGCTTCTTCGAGTTCCTCCAGTCGCGTGAGCGATCTCGCATCTTCCCATCCTGGTGAAGACAGATAGCTCTGCAGGTCATCGGTAGTGGCAAAGCGAATCGCAGTGCCGTTTTCCGTTCGCAACATCGAATGAGCGTCCAGGCCGAGTCCCAGATAAGGCAGCCGCCGCCAGTACTTCAAATTGTGAACGGATGCAGCACCCATTCGTGCAAAATTCGAAATCTCGTACTGTGCCAACCCACGCTTGGCGAGCACATCGACCGCTTCGGTATACATATCGGCAATCGCGTCGTCTGACGGGATCGCCGCTGCAAAGTATCGCGCGCCGCCGCCCAGCACCTCGCGCCCCAGACGCGACTCGTCATCCACTTCCAGCATGTAAATGCTCGCGTGATCGACACCAGAATCCATGAGAACATCCAGCGACTCAGTCCATGATGCTGCCGTCTGATGAGGCAAACCTGCAATTAGGTCGGCATTAACCCTTTCAACCCCCGCTCGGTACACCCGGTCTATGTCTTCGAGCGCAATCGCTCGTGTGTGCAGCCGGCCCGTAGCCTTGGCCTCCTGGTCGACGAATGACTGCACGCCGAAGCTAATGCGGTTCACGCCACAATCCACCATGGCATCCAACGAATCCTCTGCCAGTTGACCCGGAGCGCACTCGATCGTAATCTCCGCATCGCCCTTGACCAGAAAATGCTCGCGAATAGCGCCGAAAAGCGTCTTCAGCAGGTCAGGCGGCAGCAGGCTGGGCGTACCTCCACCCAAATAAACCGAGTCCGCGACGCGAGGCAAACCCGAAAATCGTCTGACCGCGGCTCTCAGGTCTTCGCACACCCTGTCGACATACCGCGCCATATAGCTCGATGGAAAAACCCCTGACGCGAAGTTGCAGTAGGTGCACTTCGAGCGGCAGAACGGCACGGAAATGTAGATGCCGAGGCTATCCATGGAAGGTTCTATCCTCTATTTTCTCATTGTGGACGCTTCGCCAATGACGATCCTTCAAACATCACGCCTCATCCTGCGCCGTTGGCGAGACTCCGACCGCCGGCCCTTCGCAGAAATAAACGCCGACCCACGCGTGATGGAGTTCTTCCCAAACCTCTTGACGCGCGAGCAGAGCGATCGTGCCATTGACAGGATCGAAGCCAGTTTTACAAAGCACGGCTTCGGTTTGTGCGCTGTAGAGCAACTCTCCAGCCATGAATTTCTCGGCTTCATCGGCCTTTCCGTACCAAATTTCGAGGCCGCCTTCACGCCCTGTGTAGAAATCGGCTGGCGCCTCGCCGCACACGCCTGGGGACAGGGATTTGCCACCGAAGGTGCCAAAGCGATCGTCGCCTATGCTTTCGAGACACTAAAGCTCGCCTCGCTGGTCTCTTTCACGGCCGAACAGAACATGCGATCCCGTCGTGTGATGGAAAGAATCGGAATGACCTTTGATACCGCCGACAGCTTTGATCATCCAATCCTGCCCGAAGGTCATCTATTAAGACGGCATGTGCTCTATCGGCTTCGCGCCCCAGGAGTCCGCCAACCCGTAAAATAGAGTCAGGAGCGCATGGCCGAACAGGAAAAGCCGAAAACCGGGGTCCCCGACACGCGCGGTTCTCGCGTGGTGGGGCAAAAACAAGCTCAGCAGCAGGAAGACGAAGTCGTCGGCAAAGCATACGACGGTCGTCTGATGCGCCGCCTCATCCGATACTTGTATCCCTACAAGCTGCCTGCATTTATCTCTCTTGCCGCAATCCTCATCAAGGCCGGCTCTGACGTTCTCGGTCCATATCTCACCAAAGTCGCCGTCGATCGCTACATGACCGCCCAGGTAGCGGCCAAACCCTCATGGCTCGCGCGCCATCTTAGTCCAAACGCATTCACCGGCATCAGCCAGCTCGCCGGCCTGTATCTCGCCTCGCTCGTGCTGAGCTATTTCCTCGAATTCGTCCAGACGTACCTGATGCAATGGACCGGCCAGAAAGTTATGTTCGACATGCGCAGTCAGATCTTCCGCCATCTGCAGCACATGCACATCGGCTATTTCGACCGCAATCCTGTCGGACGCCTGGTTACGCGACTCACCAGCGACGTCGACGCATTGAACGAGATGTTCACCTCCGGCGTCTTCGCTATCTTTGAAGACGTCTTCGTGCTGGCCGGAATCGTCATCGTCATGCTGCGCATGAGCTGGTGGCTGGCTTTGCTCTCGTTTGCCGTCCTGCCATTCATCCTGCTGGTCACGCGACTCTTCCGCAAACATGTGCGCGATTCCTACCGCCGCATTCGATCTGCGATTGCCCGGATTAACTCCTACACGCAGGAACACGTCAGCGGCATGACAGTCGTGCAACTCTTCAATCGCCAGGAACGCTCTTTCAAAGAATTTAAGGCGGTCAACCAGCAGCACATGGACGCCTTCAAAGACGCGATCATGGCCTATGCACTCTACTATCCGGCAGTCGAAGTCCTAAGCTCCATTGCCATCGCCCTGGTCATCTGGCGCGGAGGATATGGTGTCCTCCATACAACCGTTACACTCGGCGTTCTCGTCGCCTTCATGCAGTACGCGCAACGCTTCTTCCGCCCCATTCAGGACCTGAGCGAGAAATACAACATCCTCCAAGCCGCGATGGCCGCAAGCGAGCGCATTTTCAAGCTGCTTGATACGACCCCGGAGATTGTCCGTCCCGCTCACCCGAAAGAAGGCGACAACTCAGGCCGAATCGAATTCCGCAACGTCTGGTTCACCTATCAGCGACTTGATGAAGCCCAGAAAGACCGCATCCACCACGCCAATGCTACCGAGTTGGCCGCGATGGATGACATCGAATGGATCCTGCGCGGTGTCTCCTTTGCCGTTGAACCCGACCAGACCGCGGCCATCGTCGGCCACACGGGAGCAGGAAAGACAACCATCATCAGCCTGATGATGCGGTTCTACGATATCCAGCACGGCAGCATCCTGGTCGATGGCGTCGATGTGCGCGAGCACGACCTCACCAAGCTCCGCCAGCGCTTCGGTGTCGTTCTGCAGGACCCATTTCTCTTTTCCGGGACCATTGCCGACAACATCCGCCTGGGCTCGCAGTGGATTTCAGACGAACGCCTCGAAGAAGCGGCCGACGAAGTCAACGTCCGCGACTTCATCCATTCGCTGCCTGAGGGTTTTGCCGAACCTGTGCGCGAACGCGGGAATGGACTGTCGACGGGCCAGAAGCAGCTCATTAACTTCGCCCGCGCTTTGGCGCACGACCCAAGAATCCTCATCCTCGACGAAGCCACATCGAGCGTAGACACAGAAACCGAAATGCGCGTTCGCCTTGCCCTTGAGCACATGATCGAAGGCCGAACCTCTGTCGTCATCGCTCACAGGCTCTCGACTGTTCAGCGCGCGGACGTCATCCTCGTCATGCATAAAGGACAATTGCGCGAGGCGGGCACACACCAGGAGTTGCTCACGCAACGCGGAATCTACTGGAAGCTCTATCAGCTCCAATACAAGGATCAGGAACTGCCGGAATCTTTCCCCACACTCAATCCAAGCCTTGCCGTCGGGACCGACTAACCGCGCATGGCTCCAGCCTCCGATCAGCCCAAAATCTTCATCTCTACAGGCGAAGCCAGCGGAGAACATTACGCCGCACAGCTCATCCCGGCAATCCGCAAGCTGGCCCCGAACGCCGAATTCTTCGGTCTTGGAGGCCAGCGCATGGAAGCGCTGGGCTTCCGCCGCATCGTCCGCGCCGAAGATGTCGCGGTCATGGGGATCACCGAAATCATCCAGCACATTCCGCGAATCTACGGCGAATATCGCAAGCTCAAGGTCAGCATTGCGAAGGAGCGGCCCGACGCCGCGATTCTGATCGACTTCCCCGACGTGAATCTCTCGCTTGCCCGCACCCTGCACAAGCTCGGCGTCCCGGTCATCTATTTCGTCAGCCCGCAGCTCTGGGCGTGGAAGAAGTACCGCATCCACAAGGTAAGACGCTTCGTGGACCGGATGCTCGTCATCTTCCCCTTCGAACAGTCGTTTTACCGCGAGCATGGGGTCAACGCTAGGTTTGTCGGCCACCCGCTTGCCGAAGTGCCCCTGCCTTCCATCTCACGAAAAGACTTTGCTGACCAATACAGTCTCGACCCGTCCAAATCATGGGTGGGTCTGCTGCCTGGCAGCCGCTTCAAGGAGGTTCGCCTCAACCTTCCGGAAATGATCGAAGCCGCCAGTCAACTGCAGGAACCACTCGAATTCCTCGTACCGCTCGCCCCCACGCTGACGCCGGAACATGTCGCCCACGTCCGCACTATGCTTCCCGCCGACGGGCTGCCCGCCGGCGGCCCACGCATCACGCTGGTCGAAGATGCCCGCGCCACGCTGCATCATGCGCGCGCCAGTGTCGTGGCCAGCGGCACGGCCACAGTCGAGGCCGCTCTCATCGGCAATCCCTTCATCGTCGTCTACCGTGTTTCTCAGTTGACGTATTCTGTTGCCAAGCGGGTTGTGAAGGTCCCGCATGTGGCTATGGTCAATCTCATTGCCGGACGCGAAGTGGTTCCAGAACTGATCCAGAGTGACTTTACGGCGGGAAACGTCGCCTCACACTTGCAGAACTTGCTGCACAATGAACGGGCCCGCGCCAAAATGCATGCGGATCTGGCACAGGTGAGCGCAACTCTGCATGCGGATAAGAGTCCCATTGAGCAAGTGGCCAGCATCACAGTAGAGTTAATGGGTCCAGCACGATGAAGATAAGAATGATGAAGCACTGCAGTACTTTTCGCCCTGGAGCTTCTTTCTGGGGAGCAGTTCTGTTGTTGACGGCCGCTGCTTCAGCATCTGCCCAGCAAAAGCAGACGATCAACATCACCGGCTACACCATCAATGCCCAGTTGAGCCCCTCCGATCACAAGCTCTCCGCTACGGCACAGGTCACTTTCACTGCGCTCGACAACACTGATACTGCGATCTTCGAACTGCACGGCGCGCTCAAGGTCGAGAAGGTTACGACGACGTCCAACCTGCCGCTCAGCGGCGAGCGCGGTCCCAATGCCACAGTCATCGTCACGCCAACGACTCCGCTGGTCAAAGGGCAGCAGTACACCTACATTTTTACCTATGACGGCATGCTCGACGGCGATGCCGGCAGCCCGGTTGAAGGGCTGAAGCTGGCACAGGTCGGCGACCCAACGAGCTACCTGCTCTACGCTGGCCGCTGGTTCCCGATGGTTGGCTACATGACCGATCGCTTTACCGCCGACATTCACGTCACGCTTCCCGCGGGCTATCGCGTGATCGGGAGTGGCCCCACGACATCTGCGCCCGGCGCTGGCGGCGAACAGCATAACTTCCATTGGAGCAAGCCCGGATTCCCCGGAACGATCATCGCCGGCAAGTTTGACGCGCCTGTGTCTCCCGCGTCGAATATCCATGTCTACGCCATGGAAGATAAGAAACAATCCGCGCAGGATTATGGCCAGACTGCGTTGCGCGAGTTTGCCTTCTTCACCAGCACTTTCGGCGTGCCTGAATCCACGCAGTTGAATGTCGTGGAGTTGCCCAACGACACGGTTCCCGCGGCCTGGGCGCCGGAAATCGCCGCAATCGCAGGCTCGCGCATCGGCAACAAGAACGACTTCCGGCTCCTTTCCAATACGATTGCCCATCAATGGTGGGGCAGCGAGATCAGCCCCGCAACCCTGAATGACGCCTGGATCACCAACGGCATGTCGCGCTACGGCGAGCTCATGTACCTGGAAGACACAGCTGGCCGCAGCGCCATGAATGCAGCCATTCTGGACGTCTCCTCTGGCGCTCTTGCATATGACACAATTCCGCTCACCAGCGCAGGCCGGCTCGACGCCTTTTCGCCACAATTCCAATCCATGACCCTTGAGAAAGGCGGGCTGGTCTATCACATGTTGCGCTGGGAAGTAGGCAATGACAGCTTCTCGAAGATTCTCCGCGCAACGCTTTCGCAATTCACCGACAAATCGATCAGGACGAGCGACTTCGAAAAGCTCGCCGAGGCGCAGTCGCAACAGCAGCTCACACCGTTCTTCGCGCAATGGCTCGACGGCACTGGCGCACCGCAATTCAACAACAAATACGCCGTCTACCGCCTCGGCAACAACAAGGGATTCCGAACGATCGGGGAAATTCAGCAGGATCTCGACCTCTTCAACATGCCGGTCGAGCTGCGCATCGAGACGGACGGCAAAACCGAGATCCGCCGCGTCGACGTCGTCGGCTCCGACTCGCAATTCGTCGTCGATACCTTCGGGCGTCCACGCCACATCACCATCGACCCCGACAACTGGATCCTGAAAAACTCGCCTGACATGCAGGTGCGCATCCACATCCTGCGCGGACAGCAGCTCGTGGCCCAGGGAGACACGACTGGGGGTCTCGCAGAGTATCAGAATGCGCTCAAGGCCAATCCGAACAGCTCGCTGGCAAGCTACCGTATCGGCGAAGTGCTCTTTACCATGCGCAACTACCAGGCAGCGATCAACTCCTATCGCGACGCGCTACGCGGCGATGATGATCCCAAGTGGACCGAAGTATGGAGCCACATTCAGATCGGCAAGATCTTCGACGTGACCGGTCAGCGCGAACGCGCCGTGCCCGAATACCGCCAGGCGCTGCAGACCAACGACAACACACAGGGCGCGCTCAACGAAGCCCGCAAGTACCTGCAGACGCCGTACAAGCGCGAGGAAAACGAGTAATTCGCGGTGAAATTCGGCGAGCCCGATGGGCACCACCCCCCTCCCCCCTGGGGTGGCTTCGCGCGTCATGTGTTTTCAATCACTTAGCGGGGCAACAACATACTTGCCACACCATGCGGAAAGAGGGAGAATGAAATGACTCCCATAATATCTTCCGCCGAGGTTCTTGGACCGTACATCATGGAGCGCAGATACACTAATGCCGCTTTCAACCGGGCAGGGGACTTCATCGCGAGCAGAGGCGATGAATGGCTACAACTAATCAAGACTGATTTCCAGTCATGGAACGCACGTTTTAGCAAAGAGTTCGGCATCATGGCAGAGTGGCGCAATCTTCATGCCATGCCTTTAAAAGCTGTATCCGCGTTGCTGTCTTCTGAGGCTACTAACATTGACGGAGCACCTATTGTGGTTGAGCGGCTGAAGCGTTATCTATCAATTCGCTCAAAGTTGCAGAGATTTCCCGTTACGAACCTGACAACGATACAGGATATTGCGGGATGCCGCGCTGTCGTTCAGGATGTGCGTCACGCATATGAATTGAGAGACCGCATTGTGCAGCGTTTTGGCTCTCGATCTGATGGACCGCAGATTGTCCCGAAGTGGTGCAGGGACTATATCGCGGAACCTAAGCCCGATGGTTATAGGTCCATTCATGAGGTCGCTAAATTTTACAGCCTAGATCCATCGGTTTCTCATTGCAACGATCTCAGGGTAGAGATTCAGATTCGGTCGCGAATGCAGCATGCGTGGGCTATGGCGGTCGAGACCGCTTCTGCGGTAACTAACCAAGCATTGAAATCCGGAGACGGTGAAGCACTTTGGAAAAGGTTCTTCTTCCTTGTTGCCGAGATCATGGCCTTCAATGAGGGGACCCAGAACGTCTTTGCAAACAAAGAGGAGCATTTCAATGCACGTCGCGAAGCTTCTGGACTTGCTACGCAATTGCGTGTCGTAAATCTCCTGAGTGGCATGCAGCACGTTCTAGAGAGCTACTCTACTTTTGAGGGTAAAGGGGGCAATGACCTATACCTGCTTGAATTGCATGCACAAAATAGAGAAATCGGATATATGGGTTATGGAAAAGAAGACTTTAAGAAAGCATCGGAAGAATATGCGGAAAAAGAGCAGGCGAACCGCAACAACGAGGACATTCACATCGTCCTGGTTACTGCGGAATCTCTTAGCGATTTGAAGAGCGCATATCCTAGCTTTTTCTTGAATAGCGTTGGTTTTATTGACCTTATCAACGAGCAGGTCTTTGGCTCCTGACAGTGAGTTATGATAACGCCATGAAGCCGCCACCGAAGAACGTTGAGTTTGAGCGATTCACTGAAGCTATGCGGGGCATCATGAAGGTGTCGAAGGCGGATCTTCAAAGGCGTATAGAGACAGAAAAGCGGAAGCCTAAAGCCTCCGCTTCCCGCGCTTCTGGCGCTTCAACCAAACAGGAAGATTAGAAGCTCGTTTCTCCCACCTTGCCAGTCAGTTCTGCATAGGTAAGGCGCTTGCCTGCTATCTGCGATACTGCCAGCATGAAGCGGTCGGTATCATCCAGCGGATTGTCTTTGGTAGCGCGGTTGTTGAACCTGAAAACCTGCTCGTCCACGTAGCGATCAAGATGAAATGGTTCTACGGCAACGTAAGTGCCACGCAGACCGCGCTTCAATAGGCTCCAGAAGTTCTCGATGCCCTGAGTGTGAACCTGTCCGCGAACATATTCTTCTACGTGGTTCACAGTCTCGTGAACGTATTCTTGAGCGGCTAAATTGTCATATCCGGTGTAGCGGTCGGTATAGACCTTGGAGCCTTTTTCAATCTGATTCAGAATCTCGTTCTGCAAAGTCTCGCGCTTCACATTGGGTACAACCTTGGCGCGAACCTGACGGCTCTCGCGATCAAGCATGCCGAAGACTACAGGCTTCTGGTATCCCTCTTTGGCGAGCCTAGTACGCTTGCCAGCATGCATCTTGCGAGTGTTCGGACCAAAATGAGTCTCATCTACTTCGATAGCGCCATTACCGCCGATCTTCTCCCATGAAGTGTTCTTGAGCGCCAAACGGATGCGATGAAGCATGAACCATGCAGACTTCTGAGTGACCTTCAAATCCCGCATCAGTTCATAGCTACTGATGCCGTTCTTGCAGTTCACAACCAGCCATACAGCAGTGAGCCATTTATCAAGAGTGATTGGAGAATCTTCAAAGACGCTGCCAGTTTTCACGCTAAACTGCTTGTGACAATCCTTCGCCATGCATTTCCAGATGCGGCGGGAACTTAGGTAAGAGACGCGCTGACCATCGCAGTGAGGACAGGTCACTCCATCGGGCCAGCGCATCGAAGCAACAAAGTCCACGCACACATCGGGATCGGCGAAATAGCGGATTGCTTCAAGCATGCTTTTAGGGAATTTGTCGTCAATCTGCATGAAGTAATAGTACTCAATGACTCATGGTGTGTCAAGTATATTTATGCCCTTAGCGGGGGATCATCCCCCGCTAGGCCGTTGATTCTAATTGACTTAAGTCGATCCTAGTGTTTTCAATAACTTAGCGGGGGTCCTCGTCGCTGAGATTGTTCGGCGCCGTGCTCGTCTGAATGACGGTTTGCATTCGATTGCGCAAACTCTCAGAAATCTGCCCTTATTTCCATTATAGTTTTTGCGGCAAAATTGTACGCCAGTATTTGTTGTAACAGATATACAGTGGTTTGAATAAGATACACAGCATTTCTTCAGCTGACCTCTTGACAGGGCTCAATTTCCAATCGGCAGACTGATCTCCTGTTTACCCGGATGCAGCTGATATTCCTGGCCATTCCACACCAACTTGCCGCTAAGTTCTCCTGGCAGCGTGATTGTGGCCACCCACTCTTTCGCGTTCCGGCGATAAGCGGTTGCGATATTGCCGTCGCCGTGGGGCATTGAGGCCTCAATTTCATGCAACGCGCCGAGATGCGGCTCGATTCTTACTTGAGAAAAGCCAGGGGCGCCCGGATGAATCCCTGCCACGACGGTTAGCAGGTCGTAATTTGGATGGGCGCTCCACGCATGGCAGTCAGAGCGCGTCGGTTCCGGCTGCTCGGCCCAGGTTGACAGTCCGAGCTTCAGCATGTCGTACCACGGCTTCAACTGGCTGACATACAAGTCAGCCATCCCGGCATGTTCCAGCGCCCGGGCCAGGTAAAAGCGGAAGTAGTAGCTCATCGCCGACATGGGCGGAACTGCCTTGCCATGGGCCTGCGTCTCTCTGCCTTCCTGCGAAGCAAGAACGCGCTGCAGAATCGCCTTCTGCTCTGCGCGCGGAGCAACATCCTGCCACACAGCCAACACGTTTGCCTGCTGGCTGTAGCTCTTCTTCGCCGGAGTGTCTGCATACACCCCCTGCTCGGCATCCCAGTTCAGACGGTTCAAAGCTGCGGATGATTTCTCAATCGTTTTCCGATAGACCGCCGCCCGTTCCTTGCTCCCGTACTCCTGCTCAAGCTCGGCCGCATCGCGCAGAGCCTCAATGAACTGCGCGGTGAGAAATGTCGAGCCGCCATCGGCTTCCTGCGGCGGGTCTCCACCCTGATAGCCGCTCGTCCAGTCGCCGAACTCCCACCACTTCACGCGGCCCATCAGACCATCGTCGCGTAGGTGCAACGCATACCAATCGATCACGCCACGCGTGCGCGGCAGCGTTTCACGCACCAGGGCCTCGTCGTTCACGTACATCCAGTAGTCGTGCAGCATGTCCACCCAGAGCAGTGAGAACGGCGGGATGAACTGCGGCAGGCGCGATGGATAACGGCTCTGCGTAAGCCCTTCGGGAATAATGGACGATTGAATGTTCGTGATGGCCTGTTTGCCAAGCCGGCTATCACCGGAAACGGCATAGGAGATGAGGGCTTGGATGCGCGTGTCGCCAACATACTGCAACTGCTCCCAGTAGGGAGCGTCCATGTACGTCTCATGCGCGCAAAGGCGTGCCGTGCGCCAACCTGTGTCCCAGAGCTTTTTCAAGTCGGGAATGTCTCCGGTGATGCTGGCTCTTTCGACAAATGGATACGCATTGAACCACCCATCGAGTTTTTCCAGTTTCAATGGAGCTGATTTTGTCGTCACATCCACCTGCAGATAGCGCCATGTGCGCCACCACAGCGGTTGAAATGCGCGCTGGTCGGTGCCATCACTGATGAATATGTCCGACACACCCTCGATATGCCGCCCTTCTATCTCGTTGCGATTGCCCTTCTCTCCCTTCGCGTCATAAAGGGCCTCGGCATAGGTCAGGCGAATCTCCGCATCTCGTCCGCCACTCACCGTCAGTTCAGGATAGGCACTCTGCAACACTTGGTTGTCGAACAGCAGTGTCGCGTGTGTATTCGCCGGAATCTCCAGCACGCCCTGAGGATTAGAGATAATGCCCGACACTCCATTCATGCGGACGATACGGCCTGCCATCGTCGGTCGATGCTCCATCGCCGGAAGCTGGTCCTGAACCAGTTCCCAGTTGTTGTCGGCATCCTGCGCCTCGCGCGTTGCAGCTTCTCCAATCGCTTCGGCCGCATGCCATGCGGCAGTATCGGAGACCGCGGGTGCATCCCAATCCCACGTAACCATGCGGCCATCCACGGTCTCACCGGGACCAGCAGCGTAATATCCAGCGACCCCGTTCGTCGCAGCCAAGCCGCGACCTTTCTCCTGCTTCACTTGCCATGAAGCATCCGTGTTCGCGACTTCTTCCGCAGACGTATCGCCCTGCAAGAGGAAGCCGGTGCGATTTGTCATCTGCGCAATCGGGGCGCGCGTGCCGAAATTCCATACCGTCGCCGCAAGAACGTTCTTGCCTGGCTTCAACATCGGAGCGAGATCGATTGTCTCGAAGCGCCAGTGAAAGAGATCGCCGCGCGCCGGGCCTTCACCCGCGTATTGCCCGTTCACATGCAGCAGGAAGCGATTGTCGGCGCTCACGTGCACCCAGAAATGCTCCGGGGCCATCGCGAACGTAAGTTCTTTTCGGAAGTAGAAAATGCCGACGTCCTTCTGTGGAGCATCCGGACACGTGATCCAATGCGCATGCCACTTGCTTTCGACCAAAGCAGGATTGAGAGGCTTTGCTTCCTGCGCCGCCATGGCTGCGGCAGAAAAGAGCACCACTGCGAACAGAAGTACGCGAGACATGTGGGACAGACTACCAGAACAACTCTGGGCGAGGCGCTGAAACTGCTAGCGCTTGCCGATAGCAAAGCGCATGGCAAGGAATGCTGAGAAAAATGCGATGAGCAGTGAAACGGCAAGCCAGATTGCATTCATCTGCGTTAACGCGTGAGTGACCGCTTGAGGCAGCAGCGGCTGCTGTGTGACGGAAGCCGGGCCGCGAAGAATTTCGACGGCTCCTGCGATGAGCATAGCCACCGCAGCAACCAGCGCGATCATGATAGGCAGCGCACGCAGCCATGGGAATGCAATCGGCGGAAGCGGGGCGGGCTCAGAAGCTGCAGCCTCGCGGCGCACAGCATCCATAACCGACATAACAAAGCCCGAAGACGGCACGATCTCGTCTTGCCTGGACAGCATACGATCCAATTCGTCTTCCATCATGCCTCCTTCAGTCTCGGCACATCGAGTAACTGCGGCAACTTGCTGCGCAGAATCTCGCGTCCCCGAAACAATCTTGCCTTTACCGTACCTTCAGGCAGCCCCAGACTTTTTGATGCTGCCGGCACATCCATCTCATGAAAATAGTACAGAATCATGGCGTCGCGATACTTTGCCGGAAGAGCCATCACGGCTTTCCGGACCATCCTGTCACGTTGATGCTTCTCAAACTCGGCGGAGTGCGAGTGCTTGTCCTTCAACTCGGCGACTTCGTCCAGGGCGACATTTCCAGCGGGTATCCGCTTCAGTTCTGAACGGTAAAGATTTGCCGCCACCGCGAAGAGCCACGTGGAGAAAGCCGCGTCTCGCCGCCAACTGGAAAGCGAACGATAGATACGCAGAAAGGCTTCCTGGGCCATCTCCTCCGCGCGGCCGCGATCGTTGCAGAAGCGATAGGCCATATTCACTAGTGGTCCCTGCCAGCGGCGCACGATGCCTTCGAAAGACGCAATGTCTCCCGCCAGCACCCGCTCCACATTCGCCAGATCTTCTGCAGCGCTCACGCTTCGGTGTTTCCTCGCAGAGTACGACCGCCCCGCATCCATGATGGTTGCATTTTTATTTTTGAAAATAAAACGCAACCGGTGCCTGAGGCTGCAGGTCTTACTCGGCGTCAAGGAGGTTGTTATGTTCTTTCAAGGTCCGGGGGTTATTTTCCTTTTTCTCAGCGTTGGGGCAGTTGCTCTATTCGGTTTTCTTGCGGTAGCTGCGTGGTCGGGTGCGCGCCAGCAGGAGCGCGAAAGCTATTACCGGAATGACATGCTGAAAAAGCTGGCTGAGTCAGATACGCAGAGCTCCGCTGCTACGATTGCCTATCTGCAGGAAAAGGAGCGCGCAGCCGAAGCGAAAAGCCACGCGAAAAAGCGCGAGGGGTATGTTGTTGGCGGGCTGGTCAACATAGGAGTCGGCATTGCGCTGATAGCTTTTCTCGCTGAAATTGCGCCCAACAGGGCTGTTGGAT
This sequence comes from Alloacidobacterium dinghuense, assembly GCF_014274465.1. Taxonomy (NCBI): domain Bacteria; kingdom Pseudomonadati; phylum Acidobacteriota; class Terriglobia; order Terriglobales; family Acidobacteriaceae; genus Alloacidobacterium; species Alloacidobacterium dinghuense. The sequence goes on from NZ_CP060394.1 coordinate 2,655,700, forward strand.
TAGTTGGCCTCATCCCTGCCCTGATCGGCGTTGCCCTGCTCATTTCTGCATTTTTGTTTGCGCCCAGAAAGGCGGCCTAGCAGCCGCCTTGTCGTGCACATCATGCGACATCGGCGGCAGCCAAGGAGGGCTTGCGATAGCCTTCCGTCGCCATATGTTTTCCCATCGTCGCGTACATCGATTCATCACGCGGCTGCCACGTTCCCAGCCCATCGACATAGCGGTTATACATACAGAATGCGGCTGCAATCAGCACTGTGTCGTGAATCTCTACGTCAGTTGCGCCGAGATCACGCGCCTTCTGAATATCGCCTGCTGTGACATGCTTGCCGCCCTTCTGCACTTTTCCGGCAATCGCCAGCAGCGCCTTTAACTTCTCGGAGATGTCCGCGTGCTGGAAATCAGCCTTTACCCGCTTCACGATTTCGTCGTCACCGAAATGAGCGGCGGCGGCAGCGCCATGACTCGTCTGGCAGAAATAGCAATCGTTCTGAGACGAGACATGCATTGCAATCAGCTCGCGCTCGCCGGGAGTGAGGCTGTTCGGCTCATGCAATAGAATGTGCGCGAGTTCGCGCATGGGCTTGGCTGTCTCGGGGCGAAATGCAAACCCGGCGGTGATGCCGGGTAGATCTTCAGGCAGTGTAATGTGCGGCATTTTCCTCTCCTTGTTAGCGGACCACCGCGTAGGTGGTCAGATATTCCTTGCTCACTGTCACGTAGCCATCGCGGGCGACACGCTTGCCGCGTTCGCGATAGCTCGCCTCGTCGAGCGGCTGCAGGGTCGCCAGGCCATCGACGTAGCGGTTGTACATGCAGAAGGCCGCGGCGATCAGAACGGTGTCGTGAATCTCGATATCTGTTGCGCCCTGGCTGCGCGCGACTTCCACATCTTCGGCAGTGACGTGCTTGCCGCCCTTCTGGACCTTTCCGGCGATTACCAGCAGTGCCTTCAGCTTGTCAGAAATGTCGGCGTGTTGAAAATCAGCCTTGACGCGCTTCACCAACTCTTCGTCGTCATTCAAGTGGGCTGCGGCAATTGCACCGTGACTCATCTGGCAGTAGTAGCAGTCATTCAGATAAGAGACATACGTCGCGATGAGTTCGCGTTCACCGGGCGTCAACGAGTGCGGATCACGCAGCAAGACTTCGACCAATTCATTCAGGGGCTTTGCTGTTTCCGGACGGAAAGCCATTGCGCTACGAATACCGGGCAGTTCTTTGGGCAAGTTGATGTGAGGCATTTTTCAAAAATCCTTTCAGAGAAGAGAAGATTCGGCGGCCTCGGTGGCCGTTACGGGTCTGGCTGAGATAAGCCAGCGTCGCAGCAGATCGCCGCACAACACAACGGCAACTCCGATGAGCGCGGGCACGGGATCATGCATAAGGATAAGCAGCGCAATGATGCCGCTGCCCACAAGAAATACGATGGGAGCCAAGGGATACCACCAGCGACGGACCGGCTCTTTCAGACGGAACAATGACGCGGCGGAAAGCGAGAGGAAGCAAATCGCGGAAAAGATGATGTAAGCGAGGATGCGGTCAAAGGCTCCAAAGCATAGCACCAGCAGCGCGCCGCCCATCTGGAGCAAAACGGCGTTCGCAGGCGTTCCAAAGCGCGGATGCAACCGCCCAAACACCGAGAAGAAGGCACCGTCTCTCGCCATCGCATAATAGACTCGCGGCACGACCATCGTGAGCGCCATCAATCCGCCGATAACAGAAAGCAGGACGCACGCCGAGAGGACTTTCCCGCCTGCGGATCCAAAGAGCGCCTGCCCAAACTGCGCCACGAAGGCTGTATTGGAAACAATGCGCTCCAGCGGTACTACCAATAGAAATGCAAAGCTGACGAGCAGATATACGGCCGTAACCAGCAGCACGCCGCAAACAAAGGCAAGGGGCAGCGTGCGCTTTGGATTCTTGACCTCACCGGCTAGTTTGCCCGCTTCCCACCATCCACCGAAGCTGAAGAACGCGTTGACTGTGGCTCCGGCGATGGCTCCAAAAAGTGCTTCAGAGCCGGGCCGCCGCGTGGTTAGTGGCAGCAGGTTCGCAGTCGAAGCGTGACCGGAAACAAACGCCCAGGCTACCAGCGCGAAGAGCACAGCAATTTTCACCAGATTTGCAGTAGCCATTACGCGGCTGCTCAGGCGCGTTCCCACATAGTTGATGATGCCGAGAGATATCAGGATCGCCGCTGGCAGCAACGTTGCGGTTCGCGGTGAAACCGTAACAATGGATTGCACGTAAGGCACGGCACCGACTGAGAGAGCTGCGGCCAGTCCCGGATCGATCACCGCAGCCGACATCCATCCGTAAAGAAAGGCGACGCGGCTGCCGTATCCTTCGCGCAGATAAACATACTCTCCGCCGGCCTGAGGAAACCGCACGGCGAGTTCCGAATAACAAAGCGCGCCGCTGATGGCGACCAGCGCCATGCCGCACCAAACCGCAGCCAGCAGGAGCGGCGAGCCCAAGGACTTCGCCATCGCCGCCGGTGTCAGAAAGATGCCTAGCGCAATCGACTCGCCGGTGACGACAGCAACGGCGGAGGCCAATCCCATCTGTCTACCGAGTTTCGCCTGGCCTGGTAGTTCCATTCGCATGCCATCCTACGGGGAAAGGCATGACGCTGGCATCCACCAAAAGTTTGAAACGGGCGGTTGCTGCGGAAAAGAGTTATTCGTAGCGCAGCGCTTCGATCGGATTCAGATTGGCCGCTTTGATTGCAGGAATCATGCCGCTCACCATGCCGACGACAATCAGAATTCCGGTCGCAACAATCACAATCATCGGTGAGATGAGCAGGCGGATGTCCGCGGCCTCGGCATTCGCAGCAAGAGCGCTGTAAAACGTGATGCGTCCCACTGCGATAGAGACAGCATATGCGAGCACGATGCCAATCGCGCCGCCAACCCCGGTGATCACCAAGGCCTCGGCCATAAATTGGATCAGGATATGGCGCTTGCGCGCGCCAAGCGCTTTTTCAATACCGATTTCACGCGTGCGCTGCTGCACGGCGACCAACATGATGTTCATCAGTCCAATGCCGGCGATGCCCAGCGTTAGCGCGCCAATAAACAGGAGCAGCACCTGCAGCGCAAGTGTGAGCATGCGGAACTGCTTTAACTGCTCCATCAGATTCGCAACAAAAATGGCATTGTGATCCGACGGCCGGAAATTGTGTGCCGCTGCAAGCGTGTTGCGAATCGCCTGCTCCACGACCATGTGGTTGCCGGTATAGTTCAGCCAGATGCCGTCCAGGTATTTCAGATCCTTGATGTCCCCCATGGTATTGAGGGGCACATATATCTGGCGGTTGATATCGTCGTCTCCCTCCTGCATCTTTGGCTTGAGAACGCCGATAATCGTAAAACTGATGCCATTCAAACGGACACGCTGCCCGACCGCATATTCTCCGGAGAAGAGCTTGGTCTTGGCCTCCGAGCCGACAACAGCAACATGACTGCGCTGCTGATCGTCCAGATCTGTGAAAAATCTACCCGAATCCACATCGAACTTGAGAATGTCCTGAATCTGCGGGCGGTAGCCAATCACCGACCAGGTATAGGTGTGCAGATCATTCGCAACAGGAACATCTTTGGAGATCATCGGCGAGATATGCTGCAGATTCGGCACCATGGTCCACAGGCGGTCCACATCCTCCTGCGTAAAGCGCACCTGCACACCTGCCTTTGTGCCCCCAGCCTGCTCACTCGTCCTTCCCGGAAACACACCGATCATCTGCGTGCCCCACTGCGCGAAGATGGCTTCAATCGCCGCCCCAAATCCTGCGCCGTACGCCAGCAACAGAACCACGGTGGCAATGCCCCAGGCCATGCCGACAATCGTGATCGTCGTGCGCCGACGGTTGTAGACCATCGCCTCATAAGCCTGTCCCCAGAGATCGCGCAGCATGTTGACTCCTTATTCGCGCCGTAGCGCTTCCACGGGTTCTAGCGCAGCAGCCTTGCCCGCCGGGTACAAGCCCGCGATGATTCCGCTCACACTGAGCGAAAGAAGCGCGAGCGCCGCCGACCACGGCACCAGTCTCGGCGGATCGAAACCCGGCATGCTATTTCCCAAAGTACTCTGGAGCACGTACATCAAGAGCGCTGATCCACCAATGCCAATCAGCCCGCTCACTCCTGTCAGCAACAGTCCTTCAAGGAAAAACTGCGTCATGATGCTACGCGAGGTTGCGCCGAGCGCCTTGCGCAAACCGATCTCGCGTGTCCGCTCGCTCACTGAAACCAGCATGATGTTGATAATGCCGACGGCGCCCAGAGCCAATGTCACAATACCGACTCCGCCGAGGAAGACATCCATCGCCGTCCATATCTTGCCCACCATCTGCTCTTCCTTGATGGTGTCCCATTCGTTGAACGCGTCTTTTGAACCAGGATCGAAGCCGTGCCGCTTGGCGATAATCTCATGCACCTGCCGCATTGCCGCGGCATTCTCGCCGCGAATTCGCGGCTGATATTGAATCGAAGTCACCGAATCCGCAGGAATGTTTTCGCCCTTTAACGGAAACATCTCAAGCATGGTGGAGAGTGGAATGTAGATTTTCTGATTATCGTTATCGTTGTTGCCCCGTCCCGTCTTGTCGGCAATGCCGACGACCACGAAGTTCGAACCGTTCAAAAGCACCGTCTCACCCAGTGCCGGACGCCCCGGAAACAACAGTTTCGCGCTCTTGTCGCCCAGCACGATGACTCGGCGCCGGTCGCGCAAGTCGGCATCGTTGATGAAACGACCTTCCCGGATGGGCATAAAACGGATGCCGCTGTAGTTGGGCTCGGCCCCAATCGCCTGTCCCCCCGCGCTCTCGTAAGCGCTCTGCTGCTTGATGTCGTTGCGATTGATAAATGCAGTGGCGTTACGCACCTCAGAAGCCTGCGAGCGAATCGCATCCGCATCGGAGAGCGTCAGGTTATACGGCCGCATCCCGGTGTGCTGATTCGCCACCGCCGGAATCGTTCCGCCCCACATCATGATGAGGTCGTTGCCGAGCGTCGCCAACTGCCGTCGCTGGCCTGAGCGGAAACCTTCGCCCACGCTGATAAGCAGCAGCATCGAGCCAACACCCCAGGCAATGCCAAACATGGTCAGGAATGAGCGAAGCTTGTTCGCCCAAATGGCACGGAATACCTGCCCGAAAATATCTTCGACGTTCTGCATCTTATAGCCGGAAGTACGCATCCGGCTGCTCCCAGGTTCCCCGGCTTTTAGACGAGCCGGAAAGAAAAATGGTTCGGGAGCAATCTCTGTAGTCTTAAGTTACGTCTTATTCCGGCCAATACGAAATGCCGATCCCCCGTCGGGGCCGCAAAATCACAGCTTAAAAACCCGCTTCCAGGCTATTTGCCTTGCAGGGAGGAAATCACTGCCTCCACACTCGGCTGGGCATTCTTAAGATAGTCGCTGACGCGCTTCCTTTCTTCAGGGGTAAGCGTCTGAGCGAGGGCAAGCACGCGGCGCAGGGTAACGGACACATCGTCAACATAGTTCATCAATCGAATAGCTTCGCCGGAAAGGGGCATCACTTCCTCGTTATCTTTGATCTCCTTTCTATTGTCTCCGCGACACTCGGTTTCGTAAAGTCGCAGGCCTGAAAACTGCTCAGTCTGTTTCTGCATCCAAGAGACGTACCTGCCAACATGTCTGACATCAAGGAATGCATTGATCAGGTAGTGCACAGCGACGCACGCGCGCCTCTATCGACCTATCGCGTGCAGATGCACTCTCAATTCACGTTTGCCGACGCGCAAAAGATTCTGCCGTACCTCGAACGGCTTGGGATCAGCGACCTGTACAGCTCACCCATTTTCGAAGCTCGCCCGGGAAGCCAACATGGATATGACGTGATCCGGCACGATCGCCTGAATCCGGAACTTGGCGGCGACGATGGCTTCAGCGAGCTTTCTTGCGCACTGCGCGTAGCCAACATGGGCCTGCTGCTCGATATCGTGCCCAACCACATGGGCATTAGTAACAACTCGGTGTGGTGGCAGGACGTGTTGGAAAATGGTCGCGCTTCAGAACATGCAACTTTTTTCGATATCGAATGGGAGCCGCTCAAGCCCGACATGCGCGGCAAACTCCTGCTTCCTATTCTTGGCAAACAGTACGGCGAGGAGCTTGAGGACAAAAAGATCCAGGTCGCTTTTGAAGATGGCCACTCTCGCATTCGTTACTACGAACACATATTTCCGATCGCTCCGCGCACCATTCCGCTGCTTTTTCCCGAAGAAGACGACAGCAAAGACGGCGTACCGCAATCGTTTCGCGATCTGCTGAAAGAGCTGGCTCACATTCCTCCGCACGACACAGCGGACCCGAATCTTGCAATACAGCGTCGCGCGCAGCTGGCCGATCTTCGCCCCCGGCTGCAGCAAGCGCTGCTGTCGGCTGAGCTGCAACCGGCCCTCAAACGGGCTGAAGAGCGCGTGAACGGAGTCGAAGGCAAGCCTGAGAGCTTCGATCTGCTTCATGCCCTGCTTGAAATCCAGCCCTACAGGCTTGCGTACTGGCGCGTATCGGGGGAAGAGATCAACTACCGCCGCTTTTTCGATGTTAACGATCTGGTTGGCCTGCGCATGGAAGATCCCGAAGCTTTTGCGCAGACGCACTCACTCGTTCGTAAGCTACTGGCAACGCAACAGGTCACCGGCTTACGCATCGATCACTGCGATGGCATGTTCAATCCGCGCCAATATCTCATCCGGCTGCAGTTGCTTTATGTCGCCAGCCAGTGCGCGGGGCCAACGGCAAAAGATCCAGTTGGCGAAAACGGAATTGAACTGGAGATACGCGAGGCGCTCCACGGCTATGACTGGACAGAGAGCCGGGGGCCACTCTATACGGTGGTCGAAAAGGTCCTTGAGCCGCGAGAAGCTCTTCCCCGCGAGTGGCCGGTGAGCGGAACGACCGGATACGACTTCCTTCACCTCGTAAATCATGTTTTCATCCAGCCGCAGAATGAGACACGTTTTGATGCGCTCTACACGAAGATCCTGGGACGTGAAGTTGATCCCAGCGAGCTGATTTATCGCTCCAAGCTGCAGGTCATGCAGACGTCGCTGGCCAGTGAAGTGTATGTACTCATCAATCTGCTCAATCATCTGGCATCGAACGATCGCAGAGCGCGTGACTTCACCGAGAGCATACTCGAAAGCGTCATCCGCGAGACGATCGCATGCTTCGCCGTGTATCGAACGTACTTTGATGATCGCGGCCAATACACGGAGCGCGACATTGCCTTCATTGCTCAGGCAATCTGGCGCGCAAAGTATCGCAACCCGGATATCGACGTGTCCGCTTTCGAATTCCTCCAGAACACGCTTTTGCTGGGAGATCCGAACGACGAGAAATATCCTGCGCGCCTTTATTTCGCGTTGAAGTTTCAGCAACTCACCGGCCCGGTAATGGCAAAGGGTGTCGAAGACACGGCCTTCTACGTCTACACTCGATTTCTCTCGGCAAATGAAGTTGGCAGTTCGATCAAGGCCTTCGGCATTTCCAGCGATCTCTTCCACGCCACCAATCAGGATCGCCTGCTGAACACGCCCGATACCATGCTGGCGACGTCAACCCATGACACGAAGCGGAGCGAGGATGTGCGCAACCGTCTCAACGTGCTTTCTGAAATGCCCACGCAATGGTCTTCCATCATCCGGCGCTGGGTCCGCATGAACGCGAGGCACAAGGGCAAGCTGGCGGATGGCCGCATCGCTCCCGATGCGAATGAGGAATACCTGATCTACCAGACCATCATTGGTGCGTGGCCGTGGCAGATGGAAACGATGGATGATCGTGAAGATTTTCTGGAGCGGGTCAAACAATACTGCGCAAAGGCCCTGAATGAAGCCAAAGTCAATCTCAGCTGGATCAATCCGAACCCGGCATATCTTGAAGCAGTGAACAACTTCCTGACTGCGATTCTGCTGCCGGAAGAACGCGCGCGGGAAACACGTTTCGTACAAACACTGAAGGCGGTCCTTCCCGCGCTGCAACTCTTCGGAGCGGTCAACTCACTTGCGCAGGTGGTGCTCAAGATTGCATCTCCGGGCGTGCCCGACTTTTATCAGGGCAGCGAACTTTGGGATCTGAGTCTCGTCGATCCTGATAACCGTCGTCCTGTCGATTACGCCCTCCGACAACAGACTCTCGATGGATTGCTGGAACTGCACGAGCGAGAAGGAGCTGCAGCCGTTTGCTCCGAGGTATTGCGCACTTTACATGATGGCCGCATCAAGCTGTGGACCATGCATCGGGCCCTTTGCACACGACGCGAACTTCATTCTGTTTTCCGTCATGGTGAATACATTCCGCTGAACGTCGAGCAGGAAAAGCACTCAAATGCCATCGCTTTTCTCCGCCAGAGCCGAAGCACGAAGCGATCCGTTCTCATTGTGGTTCCGCGCTTCGCATGTTCCCTGACACATGCCAAACCACATCTGCCGCTCGCAGAGGTATGGGATAAGGCTGTGCTTTCGATTCCGGATCAGACTTTGAGAGAGTTCATCAATGTATTCACCGGGAAGGAGATTCAGGCAGACGAGACATGTCGCCTCAATCTCAGCGACATTTTCGCTGACTTCCCCGTAGCGATGCTGGTCAGTAAAGCATGAAGGCCGCGTCTTACTTCTGAGCAGCTTCGCTCTTTTCTTCCTCTTGAACGCGATCACGATCCGCAACGAGGGTGAGATCTCCCAGCTTTTTCGCGAGTTCCGGCGTCAGCATTCCCTCGGGGCAACGCCAGCCCCAGTTGTCCCCTGAGCGAGATGGCACATTCATCCGGGCCTCTGAGCCAAGCTCCAGAATGTCCTGCAGCGGAAAGAGGCAGATATCGGCAACTGAAGTCGAAGCAGCGCGAATCAGCGGCCACACTACTCCTTCGCGGGTTCCTGGATGCACATACGTCTTCACCGCTCCTTTCTCAACCTTGGTCGCGCCATTCTCCCACCAGCCGCGGGTCGTGTCGTTATCATGCGTGCCGGTGTACACGACGGTGTTCTTCTCGTAACGATGCGGCAGATAGTTGTGCGCTCCGCGATTTGAAAACCCGAACTGAAGAATCCGCATTCCCGGCAGATTGAACTGTTCGCGCAAAGCATCCACTTCCGGCGTAATCAATCCGAGATCTTCGGCAATGAAAGGAAGCTCGCCGAGCGCCTCCCGCAGCCTTGAAAACAAAGCTGCTCCGGGAGCCTTCACCCATTCGCCATTGACCGCCGTATCGTCTTCAGCCGGAATCGACCAGTACGCCTCAAAGCCGCGGAAGTGATCCAGCCGAATCACATCGTAAAGCGAGTGGGCCCGACGAATGCGATCGATCCACCAATCAAACCCGCGCTCCTCCAGCACATCCCACTTATACAGAGGATTCCCCCACCGTTGCCCAGTCGCGCTGAAGTAGTCAGGCGGCACGCCCGAAACGCGAATCGGCGAGAGATCCTCATTCAGGTCGAAGATATCCCGCTGGGTCCAGACATCCGCGCTGTCGTAACTCACAAAAATGGCGACATCTCCAATAAAACGGATATCCCGCTCCGCGCAATAGGCTCGCAATGCCATCCATTGCTCCTCGAAGGCAAACTGAATGACCTGCTCAATGGCCAGCTCTTCGCCGCTTTCTTTCTCCAGAAGCGAAATCGCATCTGGCTCGTGATATGCGTACTCGTTCCGCCATTCATTCCAGCAGGCCAGGCTGAACTTCCGCCGCAGCACGTTGTAGTGTGCGTAATTGTTTAGCCATGTGGCATTCGTTCTGCAGTAGGCATCGAAGCGCGTCCACTGCGCAGACAAATGCAGTTCCTCATGCCGCTGCAGAAAATTCCGTGCTGCTTCCACCAGCAGCGGCATTTTCTTCTTCTCTACGTCATCGAAATGGATGTTGCCTGAACGCCCCGGCAGATCGGCGATGCGCTTGCCCTCGATCCATCCCCAATCAGCCAGCTTCTCAAGACTCACGAGCAAAGGATTGCCGGCAAACGCGGAGAGCGCCGCATAGGGCGAGCTGCCATATCCTGTCGGGCTGAGGGGAAGCACCTGCCACAGCCGCTGCTTCGCCGCGGCGAGAAAGTCCGCAAACTGATATGCGGCAGGACCAAGGTCCCCAATGCCGCCATAAGAAGGCAGCGAAGTGATGTGCAGCAGTATTCCCGATGACCGCTCAAATGACATATCTTTTTTCCACGCAGCGCTGCCAAAAAGGCCCGTGATTCGACAGATTCGAAACCACGGGCCCTCGTTGCTCTCTGTTTGTAATTACATCGTTACGATTGTGGCGCTCCCGGCAATCCAGGCTGCTGCTGCATCCGCTTATTCACGCGGATACGGCCTTCCTTCTGGTACTGGTCCGTCAGGTTCGTCACAAAGACCGAGAACATATCCTCACGCCTCTGATTGAGAAGTGCATCGCGCGTCTGTTCGAAATTCTTCTGAATCTCATCCGGCGTCGGCTGTTGCTTTTCCGTCAGCTTCGCAACGACTCCGGTGCGCTGGCTATTGATCGGCTGGCTGATCTGTCCAACGTTCAGATCGAACAGAGTCGGAGCCGTAGACGACAACTGGCCCACATCGGGAACCTGAGCGTCGCGACCCACCAGGTCGCTGCTCTTCATCGTCGCGCCGACTTCCTTTGCGGCCTTCGCCAGATCGTTCTCAGCTTTCGCCTTATCCGCAAGCTCATTGGTTTTGCGCGTCAGCAGCTGCGGCAGCTGGTCATCACGAAAGTCGTCAAGAATATGCGACTTGTACTCATCGAACGTCGGGGCATGCGCTGCGTGCACATCCTGCACCTCAAAGATCGCGAAGCCATCGCCGGTAGACGCAACCGCGGGAGCAGCGCCCTGCTTGGCTGAAAATGCGCTTGTCAGCATCTGCGATCCGTCGGCCAGCGTAGGAATGATCGCATTCTGCGCGAGATAATCGGTCGTCACCACCTGCAGATGATGGGCAGCCGCCGTCTGCGCCATGCCGCTCTTCTGCGCCTCGCTTGCCAGTTGCTGAGCGAATGCCTGTTGCGCCTGCGCTTCCTTCTGGCGCGTCAACACGGCCACAATCGTCGGCTTCACCTCATCCAGCGAACGCGTATGCGCCGTCTGCTTCTCCTCCGTTTGAATGATGTGGTAGCCGAACTTCGTGCGCACCAGGTCGGAAGTCTGTCCCGGCTGCAGTGCGAAGGCCGCCTTGTCGAACTCCGGCACGGTGACGCCATGCTTGATGAAGCCAAGCTCGCCGCCCTGCTCCTTGCTGCCCGGATCATCGGAATTCTTCTTAGCAAGATCCGCGAAGTTGCCGCCATTGTGAAGCTGCTTGAGGATGTCTTCTGCCTTCTCCTTCGCCGCGGCATCCGCCTTCGCATCGGCATTCGGATCAACCTTGATCAGGATGTGCCGCACTTTTACCTGGTCTTCGACCTTGTAGTCGCTCTGGTGCTGGTTGTAGTACTGTTGCACCTCGGCATCAGTCACCTGCGGAGCGCCGCCGGGCAGATTCGCGGTCGTGAATGCGACGTACTCAATCTTCCGCGTCTCCGGAATCGCCTTCGCATACCGCGTCGTGTTCTGCTTGAAGAAGGCCTGCAATTCGGTGTCGGTGGGATTGATGGTCTTCCGCAGGTCGTCCGCGCTCACTACCGCGTAGTCAAACTTGATCTTCGTCGCCTGCTGTACGTAGGAATCGCGCACCTGCTGGTCGGAAACCGTAACACCCGCAGTTACAAATGACCGGAGCCGGTTTTCCTGCAGCTCCTTTTTCAGTTCTTTCTCAAACATCTCGCGCGAGATGCCGAAGTTCTGCGAGACGAGACTCGCATACTGCTCATCGCCGACATAGTGTCCGTTCGGAAAGAGCACCTGGCCCCAGGTTCCGGTCCTCAGAAATGCGCGCAGATCCTCATCCGTCACATTCACTCCCAGACGGCCCGCTTCCTGCAACTCAATGTGCTGCTGAATGAGGCCCTGCCCGACGCGCTGCATCATGAAGGGCAGCACAAAATCAGGCAACTGCTGACGCTGCATCATGCGCTGCGCAAGCTGCTGCACTTCCTGTGTGGTAACGTCGTCCGTCGAACCAAAGATGCGGCCGAAGAAACCGGCTCCGCGAATCGTCGCGTAAGTATCGGAACTCGAAGTCGAATCACTGAAGATGCCCGGAACGAGCGTGATGACCATGGTGATGCAGGCAACGGAAATAATGACGATGAAGATCGCCTTCACCGTGCGGCTGTCTTTCTGAAGAAAACGAATCATGAATGGGTAATGACCTTCTTGATCTGGCGCTTTGCAGACGTCTCCGCGTCGCGGTAAACGGCTCATCCTGGCTCTGGCAGGAAGCTACCTGATTATAAATGACTTTCAATGTGCGAGCCTGGCTTCCGCCATTTCTCGAACAATCCAGGAAATTTCGCGCGCTGCCCTCAGGGTACGCCGGACAAACGCTTCTTCGGCATGATGGCCCTTTGGTTCTTCATCCTTTCTTAAGATTCTTCAGGAAAGATCTTTCTGGTTGCCAGTATCATCACTCGTGCCATGGACCGCTCAGTTTTCAGAGTGGTTTCCCCTTCACACGCACATTTCGGTAGAGATGTACCGCTACACCTCAGGAGTCGCTCATATCGCCTCACAGTGCAACCCCAAGGATTTCGCCCATCGCCGTAACGATGACGGCAGCATGGATTCCATCTGCCTGCGTTGCTTTCGAACCGTCGCTACGGGAAAGACAGAGCACGATCTGGCGGGCAAAGAGAGACGTCACCGCTGCGAGGACGATCCCTTGTCTCGGCTTCCCAAATCGGAACCTCCAAAGTAACCCAATTCTGATTACAACAAGTTCCCGCCCGTGGAACCAATATGGGATAGGAATAAGGCGCTTTTCCCGCTAAAGTTCATTCATTTCTCGCCGATCCTTAGCAAGAACGAGGAGTGTTGACTTGGGAACTGTAACGGCAATAAGCAGCAAACAGCAGGCAAAAAACAGAAGCTTTTGTTCCGTTCCCCCGTTTGATGTCTCAAAACGCCTTGATTTCGACTCAAATCTGAACAAACTGGAACTGAAAAAGCCTAACGGGTCCCTTCGCCAGCTATTGCTCTTCGAGCTGTTCCTGGGGCTGGGAATCGTAGGGATGTGGGCGCTCTTTCACCTGGCAGGCTGAAGTAACGCATTATCCGCTAACCCAGTGTAATTACAGTGATTTCCGGCGGACAGTTAAAGCGGAACGGCAGCCCTGTCGTGCCGATTCCTCGGTTCACATACAGCTGCGTGCGCCCAACCTGAAAATGTCCCTCAATATATTCCTTGCCCAGCGGGGGTAGCTGCACCGGCGGCAGAAACGGAATCCGCACCTGCCCTCCATGCGTGTGCCCTGAGAGCATCAGATCGACATCATATTTTGCTACAGTCGGCAGGATATCCGGCTCATGCGCCAGCAAAATCACGCGCTCGTCGTCCCTGATCGCGGTCTTTGGAATGGCTCTATTAAAGTCCGGGCGAATATGGCTCTCCAACGCATCGGTAACCCCTGCCAGCCAGATGCGCTTGCCCTCGCGCTCCAGCGGTATTGCCGCATTTTCCAGCAACGGAATGCCGTGGCAGGTCAAAGCATCCCCAGCCGCAGCTTCACTCACGATGCAGTCATGGTTTCCCAGCACGGCATAGCGCAGCGGACATTCGATCCGTGTCAGCAACTCGCCGCACTCATAGGCCCAGCCAATCGACCGATACCGGGCAATCGGCCCGTAGCTCACAAAATCGCCAGTCAGCGCTACAAGATCGGGCTTGAGCCCATTCACCTCATGCAGCACCAGCTTAAGGAACGACGCCTCGGTAAATTCCTTGAAGTGGATATCCGAGATCTGCACAATGCGAAAGCCTTTGAAGCTCTCCGGCAGCCCCGGAATCACAATTGTGCGCTTAACGATATCGAGTTCATGCCGCGCAATCTCGCCCGCATAGAAGGCAAGGCCGACCACTGAAAGACCGGATATTCCCAGGAATTGTCGTCGGGTAAGAAGGCGTTCCTTCTCAGCGGCAATAACTTCCATCCTTTCTATGATACCGGCAATTGTTTTCAAGTCGTTTCCAACAGCACAGAACGACCGGTAAAGACCCCTCCTCTGCCAATATGCAATCAAATCAATGCAGCGTGAACCGGTCGCCGACTTAAATCATCGAATCCCTGCTTTGCACTTTCAACGTATCTCGTTGAAAATCTGCCCATGCGTGCGAACGGTATTTTTTTTGTTTTACTTCTGGTGGCTGGCCCATTATCAGCACAGACATCCTCCGTCCAGGATTCGCAACCGCCTTACAAACAGCAAAATCTGCCTACCGAAGATCGTATTCATGATCTCGTCAGCCGCATGACTCTCGAAGAAAAAGCTCGCCAACTGGACATGTACGCAGGCGTGCCGGACCTCATCGACAAAGCGACGGACAAGACCCACGCCGCTCCCGGCGCGACATTCCAGCCCGCCCCCGCTGAAAAGCTCCTCGGCAATCTTGGCGTTGGCAGCATCCACGACCTCTATCCGAGCGCTGCGTTGGCAAACTCAATTCAGAAATGGGTCATGCAGCATTCACGTCTCGGAATTCCCGCACTCTTCATCGAAGAAGGCCTGCATGGCTACAGCGACGGAACCGTCTTCCCGGCCCCCATCAATCTCGCCGCAACCTGGAACACGAACATTGCACGCCAAACCGGAGCAGCCATCGCCTCGGAAGCGCGCGCTGCTGGCGTTGACATGATTCTCGCCCCGGTTCTCGATCTTGCCCGCGAACCCCGCTGGGGGCGCATCGAGGAGGACTTCGGCGAAGACCCCTACCTCACCGGACAATTTGGTCTCGCCTATGTGCAGGGAGCGCAGGGAGACTCACTCGCCTCCGACCGCTCGGTCGTCACCGAACCAAAACACTTCGCAGGCCATGGCTCGCCTGAGAGCGGCCTGAACACTTCGCCTGTGCACATGGGAGAACGCGAGCTTCGCACGATCATGCTCAAGGGCTTCGAGCCGGCTTTTCGCGAAGGTCATGCCATGAGCGTGATGGCCGCCTATCATGAGATCGACGGTGTGCCCGTCGCCGAAGACACTCACCTCTTTGAAGACATTCTCCGCGGAGAATGGGGCTTTCGCGGCTTCGTCCTCTCCGATCTTGGCGCCATTCGCCGCATCTTGGAAGACCACCACACCGCCGCTACACCGAATCAGGCGATTGTCGATTCCATCACCGCAGGCGTGGATATGCAGTTCTACGATTTCGACCACGCCACCTTTCAGAACGCCGTCATGGCTGGCTTCAAAGATGGAACGCTTACCGGAGAAGACTTGGACGGAGCCGTCGGTTCGGTCCTCCGCGTCAAATTCAAGCTGGGTCTCTTCGACCACCCCTTCACCGATCCGACCCTCACCGAGCGCGTCAAGCGCAACCCCGAACACCTTGCGATCTCGCTCGATTCCGCGCGGCAATCGATGACGCTGCTTAAGAATGACAACCACACGCTGCCGCTACCGAAAACACTCAAGCGAATCGCTCTCATCGGTCCCAACGGCAACGTCGCCCGCTACGGTGACTACGAAGACGAAAAGAACGGGAAGCACATCAGCATCCTCGACGGTCTGCGCACGCTCCTGCCTGACACGCAAGTTGACTTCGATGAAGGAACTGACATTCCTCAAGCAGTGGCAAAAGCGCGCACTGCCGATATAGCCATCCTTGCATTGGGCGAGCATCAGGGCATCTCCGGCGAAAGCTTTGATCGCCAGACTCTCGACCTGCCCGGCAATCAGGAAGCGCTTCTCGAGGCCGTCGCAGCGACAGGCAAGCCAGTCGTGCTCGTCCTTGAAAACGGCCGCCCGCTCACCATCGCATGGGCCGCGGAACACGTGCCCGCGATCCTCGAAGCCTGGTATCCCGGAGAATTCGGCGGCCAGGCTGTCGCCGAGACACTCTTCGGCAACAATAACCCGGGCGGCAAACTTACCATCACGTTTCCCCGCAGCATCGGACAAGTTCCGGTCTTTTATAACTCCGACCCATCCAAGACCGGCAAATATGTGGACGGAAGCAGCCAGCCTCTCTTCCTTTTCGGCTATGGGCTCAGCTACACAACCTTCGCCTTTGGCAATCTGGCAGTAACCTCGCCCGCAGCCAGCAGCAATGACGATGTAATCGTAACCGTAAATGTGACAAATACCGGAGACAAGCCTGGCGACGAAGTGGCCCAGCTTTACCTGCATCACGACGTCAGCAGCGTGGAAGTTCCCAATAAAGCGTTAAAGGGTTTCGAGCGCCTGCATCTCAACCCCGGCGAACACCGCACAGTAACTTTCCACCTCAAGCAAAGCGAACTCGCTGTCTGGAACTTGAAACACCAGTGGGCGGTCGAGCCGGGCAGCTACACGATCATGGTCGGCAATTCTTCGCTGGCCGATCTCAAAGGCACCTTCACTATCACCGGAAACAAAAATTGATGTCTCACGGAACCATCGCACTCTCCATCTCGTAGTCCTTTCAAACAGAGAGGGCTTATGGCACAACTGCGGCAGGATCTGGCCTATACCTTTCGTCGCCTTTCCAAAACACCGGGCCTCGTGCTCGCTGTGGTCATTTCCATCGGACTTGGGCTAGCTGCCAACTCGACCATCTTCTCCATGGTCAGCCGCTTCGTACTCACGCCTCCGCCCGTAGGCGATCCCGGCTCACTGCTGTCCCTGAAGACCACCGACAAGAACGAGTGCTGCAGCAACTTCCCCTGGCCGCTTTACACTGACCTGCGCGACCAGGCAAAATCCTTCTCCGGCCTCGCCGCCTATGATGAACTCCTGCCCGCTTCCATCGGCGGCAATGGCGAACCTGAGCGCCTTTGGGGACAAGCCGCCACAGCCAACTACTTCGATGTAGCCCAGATGCGCATGGCCCTCGGCCGCGGCTTTCTCCCGAGCGAGGAGCGACAACAGGTCATCGTTCTCGGCTACCGCGTCTGGCAGCGCCGCTTCGCATCCGACGCTGCCATCATCGGCAAAGCCATCCCACTCTCCGGACATCCCTATACAGTCGTCGGCGTAGCCCCCCCAGGCTTCCATGGCCTCGATTCCATCCTCGATCCGCAATACTGGGTTCCACTCGGCAACATCGAAACTCTCGCCCCGGGCTCCGCCGGAAGTATCGTGAGCGTATGGCAAGGACGTGATAATCACTGGCTCGCGGTCATTGGCCGTCTCACTGCGGGCACCACACAGACGCAAGCAGCCAACGAACTGACAACGCTCTCCCAGAGTTTTGCCAAGGCCTACCCCGCAACCGACAAAGACCTCGGCTTCTACACCGACCGGGCCGGTGCCCTGCCACCGCGTGAGAAGTCCATGACCCTGCTCTTTCTCGCCGCCCTCTCCATTGTGGTTCTGCTCGTCCTCGCCATCGCCTGCGCCAATGTCGTGAACCTGCTTCTCGCCAACGCCGCCGCCCGCCAGCGTGAAATGGCCGTCCGCATCGCCCTCGGAGCCACGCGCAAACTGCTCCTGCGCCAGATGCTTCTCGAAAGCGTCATCCTAGCCCTGGGCGGCGGACTCGTCGGCACCGGGCTATCGCTGTGGGCCACATCCGCTCTCGCCGTATTCCACATACCCGCACCCGTTCCCATCGATACGAACCTCAGCATCGATTGGCGCGTCCTGCTCTACACCTTTGTTCTAAGCGTCGGCACCGGACTGTTCTTCGGCCTCATTCCCGCATTGATCGCCTCACGCCCCATCCTCACCAGCGCCCTGAAAGGCGAAGACGCGCTCGCGCGACCCGGCCGCCGCATCACCTTGCGCAACATCCTCGTCGTCGCGCAGATCGCCATGTCTATCATCCTGCTCTCTGCCACCGGACTCTTTCTGCGCAGCCTCGAACACGCTTCCACCATCGATCCCGGCTTCCGCTCGCGCAACGTCCTCATGGTCTCCGTCGATCCGCGCGTCCACGGCTACACATCTGAGCACACAGCGCAATTCCTCACCCAATCGCGCGACCGCCTCGCCGCCATCCCCGGCGTCATCTCCGCCGCCGCGACGGACAGCGTGCCGCTCTCCGGAGGCAACCGCAGTGACGGCATGGCAGCCGAGGGTAACCCGAAGCAAGAGGCCCCCATCGTCGAAATGTACATGGCTACGCCCGGATACTTTGAAACCCTCGGCATCCCCCGCATCGCGGGCCGCGACTTCGCCAATGAATCGCCCACCGGACCAAAGGTAGCTGTCATCAATAAAGCCCTCGCCGAAAAGCTCTTCCCCGGCTTGAACCCCATCGGCCAGCACGTCCGCGATGGCGACACACTTTACGAAGTCATCGGCGTTGTCGGCAATATCAAGTCGCGCTTCATCGGCGAAGACACCCGTCCCGTTCTCTTCCGCTCGCTCGCACAAAGTATCGGCAGCGACCCTTCTTTTCTCGGCTACACCCTCATCATCCATTCGGAAGGCGATACGGCAAATCTGCTCTCCGCCGTACGGCAGCAGATTCACGCGCTCGACCCGGCCATGGCCGTCTACAACGCTGAGACCATCGAAGGGCACATCAGCAGCGCACTTTTTCTACCGCGCCTCGCCGGAACCCTCTTCGGCGTCTTCGGCTTCATCGGCCTCGTGCTCGCAGCCGTCGGACTCTACGGCGTCATGAGCTACGCCGTCAGCCGCCGCACGCGCGAAATCGGCATCCGCATCGCCCTCGGTGCGCAACTCGCAGCCATCCAGCGCCTCATCCTGCGCCAGGGAATGATTCTCACTCTCATCGCGCTCGTCCTCGGCCTGCCCGCATCTCTCGCTGCGACAAAACTCTTCAACAGCTTCCTATATGGAGTCCGTCCGCACGACGCGCTCACCTTCACGTTGGTGCCGGTCTTTCTCGCAACCGTAGCCCTCGTAGCCAGCTGGATCCCAGCCCGCCGCGCTTCCAAAGTAGACCCACAAACCACCCTGCGTTACGAGTGACCTGGTGGATCTGTCATCCTGAGCGAAGAGAAGGATCTGCTTTTCTCCGCACATGGCACGAAACAAGATGCTGACCCATCCTTTGCGCAGCGAAAGTGCGAACAACAAATTGTTCACGCGGGACATTTGTGTCGAGACATGACGGAACCCACATTTTGCTGTTGAGCGGCACGTCTCTCGTGCTAGGCTCATCGCACCTCCCCGACCAGGCGCAACTCACTACCGCGCTTGTCGTCTGAGGCGAGCGAGGTCGAGGTTTTTATGGCTTCGCTTTCCCAAGGCGCTATCGCGCGCCCGCTAAATCCGGCTATCGGCCGCAACGGCCTCATCGACCGCTACTTCTATTTCGCCATGTCACTGCTGTTTGCCGCGATTGTGCTCCTCGGCTTTAGTCGCACGGTCAACAAAAACCTGTTCCATCCCGCCATTCCGCGGCCGCTCCTTTTGTCGTTCCACGCCGCAGCGTTTTCCGCATGGGTGATGTTCTTCATCTTTCAATCTGCGCTGGTGCGCAAGCACAACGTAAAGTTGCATCGTCTTCTCGGATGGTTCGGGGCCGCGCTTGGCGCCATAATGGTCCCGCTGGGAGTTACGACCTCCATTGTCATGGGTCACTTCGATGCCGTTCAGCTTCATCTATCCGATCCGACCTTTTTGAGCATTCCCTTCTACGACATGCTTGCCTTCGCCGTGTCGCTTGGGCTTGCCATCTACTGGCGTCGCAAACCCGAATCGCATCGGCGGCTTCTCTTCATCGCAACATGCTCGCTCATGGACGCGGCTTTCGGGCGCTTCGACTTTCTATTCAACAACAATCTCTTCTTCCCATGCCTCGACACGCTCATCCTGCTCGGTGTCGCTCGCGATCTCCTGGTCAACCGGCGCGCGCACCCTGTGTACCGCTACGCACTGCCGCTCGTAATCGTTGGACAGAGCCTGTCAATTTACCTGTGGCGAGGCGCTCCCTCCTGGTGGCTCAGCATTACCAATGCAATGCTCAGATGATCTGACACTGCTTGACGCGAAACCCGTTTCCGCTCGTGAGCCATTTAGAATTCGTGTCCCCAAACAAGTCCTTCAACCAGGTCCTACGCCCCTGCTAGAATCCCTCCACCATCCATGTCACGCATAATTGCTTTACTGTTGCTGTTTCTTTCTGTCTTGACTGCTTCCGCATCCAGCCCCTCATGGGTGGAAGTCCAAAGCCCTCACTTCACCCTCATCACCGACGCCGGTGAGAAGCAAGGCGTTCATGTCCTTGATCAGCTCGAACGCATGCGCTGGGTTTTCAAAACTCTCTTCCCCACCTCAAACGTTGATCCCGCAGCACCAATTTTCGTGATCGCAACAAAGAACAAAAAGGATTTTTCAACACTCGAACCGGAAGCCTACCTCGCCAAAGGCCAGATCAATCTGGCGGGCCTGTTCCTTAACACGATCGACAAGAACTACATCCTGCTCCGGCTTGACGCTGAAGGCGAACAGCATCCGTTCGCAATCATCTATCACGAGTACACGCATCTTCAGCTCAGCAAAGCCAGTGACTGGCTGCCGCTATGGCTCAACGAAGGCTTAGCTGAGTTTTTTCAGAACACCGATATTCACGACAAGGATGTTCAACTCGGCGAACCGAGCATGGACGATCTCCTCTATCTCCGCCAGAATCGAATCATCCCTCTACCCACGCTCATCAAGGTCGACGCCACCTCTCCCTACTACCACGAAGAGCAAAAGGGATCGATCTTTTACGCTGAATCCTGGGCGCTCACGCACTACATCGAAATCAGCGACCGCCAGAACAACACCCACCATTTGAGTGACTACGCTGAGCGACTCAGCCGCCATGAAGATCCGGTAACAGCTGCGCAGGAGGCCTTCGGCGATCTCAATCAACTCCAGAAGGCGCTCGAGTCGTACATCACCCAGTCCGGCTTCCACTTTTTTCACATGTCCAGCGCCTCGGCGCCCATCGATGACGCATCGTTCAAAGTCAAGCCGCTGACGCAGCCCGAAGCCGATGCCATCCGCGCCGATTTCCTCGCCTGCGAGCAGCGCACCAAAGACTCTCGCGCGCTGCTCGACAGCGTGCTCAAAGAGGACCCAAACAATGTTCTGGCGCATGAAACGATGGGCTATCTCGAATTCGCTTCCGGCAATCTCCCTGCCGCGCAGAAATGGTACGAGCAGGCGGTCAAACTCGATTCGCAGAGCTACCTCGCCCAGTACTACTACGCTGCCATCTCCCTCTCTACAGGTTCCGGCGACGATGCCCAAATCGAAAGCAGCCTCCGTGCAGCTATCAAGCTTAATCCAGAATTCGCGCCCTCCTACGACCAGCTGGCATCGTTCTACGGCATGCGTCGTGAAAAGTTAAGCCAGGCGCACATACTTAATTCGCAGGCAATCTCCCTCGATCCCGGTGAAATGCGCTATCGGCTCAACGCCGCCAACATTCTCCTTGAGGAAGTAAAGCCTGACGATGCTCTGCGCGTCTTGAAGCAGGCCCTGAGCGTAGCCAAAACTCCCGAAGACGCAGCAAAGGTCCAGCAACGGATCAACGAGATCGAGCAGGACCAGACTGCTCGCAACCAGGCCAGCCAGCAGGCAGCGGCCAGAGCAGCCAGCCAGCCCTTCGTGCCCGCCAGGGAAGTCTCCACACCGCCAAAGCATCCCACCGAAGAGCCCCACGGACCGAAACATCTGGCAAAGGGCATTATTCACAATGTCGAGTGCAACGGAGCGAGTGAGATCGAATTGAAAGTAGAAGGCTCAGGGCCAGCGGTCTCTCTCTATACCAACGACTATATGAAGGTCGATTTCACCGCTGCCAACTTCACCCGACAGGAGAAATTCATCCCTGCAAAGACCTGGAGGGGATGAAGGCCCGCGTGCAGTACTCCGACACTTCCGACAAATCTGTTGACGGACAAATTCTCTCGATCGAGCTAAGCAAATAACGGGATAGACGCGGTTGCCAGTCTCTTATTGAAGTCGACCGGCAAACCACCCTCCGTTACGAGTAGCGCAACGCTATTTATCTGATGCAGGCGTGAAGCCAGGTAACATGCGCGACGTTGGATGGAACAAGTGATAGTCGCTGTAAGTCATGTCGGACAACTTTGTTTCAAAAGGCGCGTAGACTTTAAGGCTCTCGCCCCATTCATGAATATCCGCTGTTGTCCTCGATCGTGATATTGCGATGCTCTTTGACGGACACATGTAGATCACTCCGCCGATGGTGACAGGTGTGTATTCGACCATGATGTCAGAGCGCTGAAGGGGTAGCCGTTTTTCGCATTCCGCCTGAATGGTGAGCCGAAGAACCTCTCCGCTTGCCGGATCGACAGTGAACTCCCCGTGATATGGCAGCGCTTTCTGGAATGCGACGATATTGTCGTCGATAGACAGGAAAGTCGAACCCCCGGCGAAAAGAGGCGTTCCCCTCGGCACCCGATACCCGAAGACGGCCAGTGGTCCATTGGCGCCCTGCTCCCACCTGCTCCAGTACAACTCGCTGCCTGCCTCGGAAGCGCCCACGATTACCGTGGCAAGTACAGCCCCAAAAGTTCCCACGGTACTCAAATTCCGTTGATGCTCATACAGTGACCTTTTGCTGGATTCAACAGTTGCAATCTCTTTGCCATCGCGAAAAACCACAGCTGCTTTTGAAGTCACATCCTGATGCAGGGACTGATCGTTATCGACCGTCTTCCACTCTCCGGGTGTCAGTGGATGCTGGTGATATTGGATAGTCATCCGCTCGGCAAACAAATTCGGCAGCGTGCGAGTGGTCTTGTCGACATATTGAATAGCTCTAGCCATGATCTGCTTCTGTGTAGCTGCATCGGGGGGCGCGATTGTCGGAATCTCATCTGGCGGTGGAGGCAGGAACGATGACGTATCGGCTAACGTAACAAGGGCTTCATGGACAGCCCTGTCCTTGACACTGGATTCCAGTTTTGCCAGACGCACACCGCTCAACCTTTCGGTCAATTCCATGTGCGAAACCTCCCTCGCCATCTCTTTGCCGGAATTTCCCCTCCCGGCTTCCAATGCATCCTCCAATTGCTTCACCGATACTTTCTGAAGCGCCGTCGGAGGTTGATCGTAGAAAACGGGTTCATCGAAGTATCCGATAGTAGTACGCGCGATTAAATCAGGATTGCCGACGGCCACCTTCAATGCGTGATATTCGTCAATCACATTTGTGGGAGGAGGATCAAAGGTCAGCGAATAGAAAGTGCTTTCCTTCTCAATGCGCTTCTCAATTTCGTCGCTCAGGTCGCTGCGCGACTCCAAAAGGCCGCCTCCAGTCCGCAGCACCAGCGACTTCAATAACAGAGGACTGAAATCAAAATTCTCTGGAGTGATGCCCTGGAGAGGATCATGGTAAATGAGATCGCCGACCGGCGACGGTCGCCCGGACTCGTCATACGTAGCCCACTGGGTAGCCATCCAGAGATCGATCCTGGCTTCGCGCAATCGGGTTGAAAGCTCGGTGACAAGATCGAACATTCCCGGGCCTGGTTGTCCGTTGAATTTCCAGCCACTACTTAGCCAAAACAGCAACTTTCTGCCGGGCCGGCGTCGCTCCTCAAGAGCGATGGATCCGAGAGCAACGACCGTGTGGAGCTTCTGTAGCTCGCTGCGTCTCGCCTCCTCTTCAGCAGCACTTGAGATTGACGCTGTTTCGCGAACGATGACAGTCTGTTCCATGCTTGCCAGGAGCGCGGATGTTTTCCAGATCGTCCGTGGTTCTTTCTTCTTAGCGATCTGGTCGGCCAGAACATTGCCGTCAGTGGAAGGAGAGGCTGAAGCTGAAAGCCCTCGATCATTCAGGCGATACACAGATACCGGCAGGCCAAGCTGCCCATTGTGTTTGCGCAGGAAGTTCTCGGCTTCGCGCTCCGCATCGGCAAGCTGCACCGCCGGTAAATTCAACTCATCGATTACCAGGATGACCTCCGTGGGAGGATCGGACTTGGCATCCATTCCATGGAAGGCCTGAAAGGTAACGATCTTTTCCGGCTGACCATTGTCAAGCAGCGTAAAGTCCTGCTGCTTGAGTCCGGCTACCGAATTTCCTGATTTGTCCGTCACAGTAACATCGACTCGGATGATGCCTTGCGTCGTATCTGGCATAGCGCCAGACTCGTTTGCAGCCGGCTTTGGGATCGCAGCGCCCTGTTGCTGCGCAAACGCAGCAGTAGAGATTCCGAGGAGAAATACAGCGCAAATCCGGGTTAGCATCATCGATCAATCGCCGGAACGCACACCATATCTTCGATACACGACTCTTGACCGATCATGGTCCAATCTTCGCATACGAGTTAACCCCCACAGTAAAACTCCCGAAGCAACCTCTGGCGTAAAAAGAAGCATCCGGGGTCGTGATACCATTTCCGCAAATGGCTGGCTCCGCGCCCCAGCCGGAGGTCCTATGAGCCAATTCACTCGTCGCGATTTCCTCAAAACTTCCATTGCTGCCGGCACTGTAGCCAGCCTCGGCCCGCTTTCTCTTGGCGCCACAACTCGCACAGCCACCGACATGGTCACGCTGGGGAAATCCGGCATGCAGGTCACGCGCCTCGCCTTCGGCACCGGAAGCAGCAACGGCCATGTGCAGGCCGCGCTGGGCCAGCAGGAATTCACGCGGCTCGTGCATTACGCATATGATCGCGGCATCCGCTTCTTTGAAACCGCCGAGGCTTACGTCACGCCGGCGATGCTCGGAGAAGCGCTCAAAAGCTTCCCGCGCGACAGCTATCAGCTGATGACGAAGGTGACCACGAATCACACCAGCGATCCGCAACAGCGCTTCGACGACTTGCGCCGCACCTCGCAAACCGAATACTTCGACATTCTGCTGCTCCACTGGCAACACACGCCTGACTGGGTCTCCGAATCCGCCCGGTGGCAGGACGGCATTCTCGAGGCGCAGTCAAAGAAGGTCATCCGCGCGCGCGGCGCATCGGTCCACGGCCTGCCCGCTCTGCGCCAGATGCCCGGCAACAAATGGCTCGAAGTTGCGATGATCCGCATGAACCACAATGGCACGCGCATGGACGGCCCCACATGGGAAGACAACAACAACCCCGACCACGTGAGTGAAGTCGTCGAACACGTGAAACAGGTGCACAAGGAAGGCATGGGCGTCATCAGCATGAAGCTCGTCGGCGACGGCGCCTTTACGCGCCGCGAAGACCGCCAGGCCGCGATGCGATTTGCCTTCCAGCACGCTGGGGTGGATTGCGTTACCGTCGGCTTCAAGAACACGCAGGAAGTCGACGAGGCCATCAACAATCTCAATCTCGCGCTGGCCTGACGGGACGGCCCATTCTATGCCAACAATGCAGCGCGTCACTTTGTCCCAGGTTCGCTACGTCGGACAGACGGCACGACCGGCGCATGGCTTCTTGGATGGCTATCAAGCCTGATCCCCTGTACTCTCATTCCTGAGCATGGCACGACTCAGAAGCCCCGAAAAACGCAGCGCAATCCTTGAAGCAGCGATACACGAGATCGCAGAGAATGGCATTGGCGCGGCTACGGCAAAGATAGCTGCCCGCGCTGGCGTCGCCAACGGCACGCTCTTCACCTACTTCGCCAGCAAGGAAGAGTTGCTCAATGAGCTCTATCTCGATCTGAAGAACGAGTTCTACCGCAGAGTCAACGCCGACTTCCCGCAAAAAGCCAGTCTTGAGCGTCGAACATGGCATGTGTGGTCGAGTTTTCTCGATTGGGGCATCGAGTTCCCCAACAAACGTAAGGTTTCTATGCAATTGAACGTCTCTGACCTCATCACCCCTGATACACGCGCAAGAAGTGCAACCGAGCGCGGAGCTATTGACGCCCTACTAAATGAACTGGAGGCGCGCGAAGCGCTTCACGGTTTGCCGAAGGGATTTGCGGCGGCAATGATGGCTGCCATGCAGGAGGCGACGATGGACTTTGTCACGAAGCAACCCGGTCAACGTAAAAAGCTCAGCGAGAATGCGTTCAAAATCCTCTGGCGCGCACTGCGATAAGAATAAGCCCGAGAAATAAATGAGCACCTAGTCAGTCATTATTGAATCTCATACCCAGGAGGATCTCGCATGGCGAAGGTCTGGTTGATTACTGGAAGTGGAAATGGTTTAGGGCGCGACATCGCCGAGGCGGCGCTGGCCGCCGGTGACAGCGTGGTCGCTGGAGCGCGCCGGACTGAGGAGTTGGAGCCGCTCGTCGCGCGGTACGGCGGCCGCATCAAGCCTGTAACGCTGGAAGTGCGCGATGAGAACGCGGCCAAGGCTGCCGTACAGGCGGCGGTGGATACCTTTGGGCGTCTCGATGTGCTGGTCAATAACGCGGGCTACGGCCAGTTCGCGCCCTTCGAACAGATGAGCGCCGAAGACTTTCAGGCAATCGTCGACACCTGCTTCTACGGCGTCGTCTATACAACCCGCGCTGCCCTGCCGGTCATGCGCAGGCAACGGAGCGGCCACATTTTTCAGGTGTCATCCATCGGAGGTCGCATCGCGATTCCCGGGAACACGCCCTATCACGCGGCAAAGTGGGCAGTCGGAGGGTTCAGCGACTCTTTGGCGATGGAAGTCGCGCCATTCGGAATTAAAGTGTGCACCCTCGAGCCAGGCGGCATTCGCACCAACTGGGCCCGCCGCGCGCGCCAAAACCCACCCGAATTGATGCCGGACTACGAGCCTTCAATCGGCCCGATCCTGAAGCTGCTGCAAAGTATTGAGGGCCGCGAGGAAGGTGATCCCCGCAAGATCGCCCGCCTGATCGTACAACTGACGGAGAGCGGCGACGTGCCTGTCCGGTTGATCCTTGGTGTAGATGCCGAAAAGCGAGTGCAGAGCACGGAGGCCGCACGTGCTGGCGAAGCGGAAAAGTGGCATCACCTCACCGTCTCAACCGTGTATGAAGGCGTGGAGGATATCCCGGAACTGCTGAACCACTAGTCGTAGGATGAATCGGTGTTGCCGGTTTTTGATGTCAAGATCCTAGATAAAAAGAAATAATGGTAATCCCTTTGACAGAAGATGGAGTTGGACCGTTTGTCCTGCGGAAGCAGGACGGCGGTGAAAGAGCGGGGCTTCAGCCCCCGCGTTAGAAACCTCAACAAAGAGGGCTTCAGCCCCGGGCTTTCCCTGTTTCTCCTTTGTCAAGGGGATGATCAGCAAGAAATTCCGTAACCCATTCATTCTAAATCGCAAATATCCTGCGCTGCTTGGCGTACTATTTGGCTGAATCCGGTAAAATAGAAATAGAGACAAAGCCCGCCGATCAGGCGGGCTTTTCATTTGCAGGCAGCTCTCTCCGGGCTAACGCCGGCGCACTTAACTACCTTTACTTGGAAGAATTTAGAAAAAAATGGGGGGTGCCCAACCGCGGAGATACCAGAGCTGTAATTTGGCAGGACGCCCAGAGAGCTGGGTCTCTCTGAAGAGCGCATGGCGCAAGGACACTCTATCATCAAGGCTTGCATGCAGCGCCCCTAACTACCTTATTTGGAGGAATTTAGAAAATCATGGGGGGTCTCTGGGCCGAGAAATACTTCGAGTGCGCGGGTCAAGCCCGCGCACTCGAAGCACTACCGAGGATAGTAGTAATATCCCGGACGATAGTAGTAAGGGTAAGGATAGGGATATCCGTAATACGGATACGGATACGGGTAGGCATACACCGGCCTGCGCACCAGTCGCGGCTGCTGCGGAGTCACCGATGCCTGCAAACGCTGCGCCTCCTGGTACGAAACCGGAGTCACCGTAACCGGAGTCGCGAGGTGGAAGCTCAACACAGCCTCCGGCGGAATGACAACTTGCGGACCCTTGGTCGCCGCGGACGCCGCAAGTCCGGTTGTACCGCCAGCTACGGCGCCCACCGCTGCACCCACGCCGCCGCCAGCGATGGCGCCGATCATAGCGCCCAACGCCGCCCCTCCCGCGGTGTTTGCTGTCGAGTAGCCGCCTTTGCCCGGCCCCTCACCCGTCCACGTCTCGGTGGTCAGCGGATAGGACTGGCCGCCAAGGTTGAGCGCAGTGAGCTGCAACTGCAGCCCGGGCTTCCCTGTCAGATCACCCGGCTTCTTGACTCCCGTGACCTGCCCGGTCAGCACCGCGCCACGCGGAATGGCCAGCGCGTTGCCCTGATAAATGTCGTCGGCAACCGTCGCCTGGAACATCGTGCCCACCTGCGTCTTACGCGAGTCGAGAAGCTCGCTGGTGCGCACATTCAGCAGCGTACCTGAGGGAATCGTGACTGGTCCGCTCGGCTGCTGGTAGACGGGTTGCTGCTGTTGCTGCGGATAGCCGGGCTGTTGCTGCGGATAGCCGGGCTGTTGCTGTGGGTAGTTGGGCTGTTGTGGATAGCCAGGAGCCTGCTGCTGCGCTGGAGATGGGTAGTTCTGCTGGTTCTCAGCCTGATCGGGATTCGCCACGCCTTGGTCATATGGAGGAGGCGGTGGAACCTGTTCCGACTGCTGATCGGAAGGCTGCGCGGGCGGTTGCACCGGTGTATTGCTGACCGTGAGATTGTTCTGAACTGAGCGAACGCCGCTCACGCCAGCGGCAATTTGCTCGGCAAGCTGCTTGGTCGCGGCATCGCTCACAGTACCGGAGAGCGTGACGTCACCCTGGATCGTCGCCGCGGTAATCTGCTGTCCCTGCAGCTGCGGAGAGTGGGCCAACGCCGTAATCACGTCGGTTTCGACGTCAGCGTCCATCCGCGTAGCCGCCGACGGCTTCTGCGGCGCAGCAAAAGCATCAAAAACGTACAAAGGAGAACCAATCGTCGCGGCGAGAACCGCCGTCATCGCAAACCGTTTCGTCCCGGTCAAGGAATTCATCATTGCAACCCTCATTGCTTCCGCAACCTAACTAATAGACGTGCAGTAGGCCCGCTCGTCGCTTACATAAACACCTGCGCCAGCAAAAAGTTACGGGCTGGCGCAAAGCCAGCCCGTAACTTCGAAAAAAGGATCGGAATTTATCCCTTCAATTTCTTATAGCGAGCAATCAGAGCACCGGTCGAGCTGTCATGTTTGTGTTCGGCCTTGCCCTCCAGCTCCGAGATGATGGTCTTCGCCAGCACCTTGCCCAGCTCAACACCCCACTGGTCAAAGGAGTCAATCTGCCAGATCGCACCCTGGGTAAAGACGCTGTGTTCATACAAAGCCACAAGTTTGCCCAGCACCTCCGGAGTAAGCGTCTCGACCAGGATGGTATTCGACGGCCGGTTACCCTCGAAGACGCGATGCGGAACCAGCCAGTCCGGCGTTCCCTCCGCCTTGACCTGCTCCGGGGTTTTGCCAAAGGCGAGCGCCTCACCCTGAGCAAAGACATTCGCCATCAGCAGATCATGATGGTCGCCCAGCGGATTGAGCGTCTTGCCGAAACCGATGAAGTCGCAAGGTATCAGCTTCGTCCCCTGGTGGATGAGCTGATAGAAGGAGTGCTGCCCGTTCGTTCCCGGCTCGCCCCAGAAGATCGGGCCGGTCTCATACTCTACATGCTCGCCGCTGAGCGTGACATGCTTGCCGTTGCTCTCCATTGTGAGCTGCTGCAGATAAGCTGGAAAGCGTTTGAGGTACTGTTCATATGGCAGAACCGCTACCGTCTGCGCGTCAAAGAAATCGTTGTACCAGACAGAAAGGAGTCCCATCAGCACCGGCAGATTCTTCGCAAATGGAGCCGTGCGGAAATGCTCGTCCATGTCGTGGAAACCAGCCAGGAGCTTGCGGAAGTTGTCCGGCCCGACAGCCAGCATCGTAGAAAGTCCGATGGCCGAGTCCATCGAATAGCGACCGCCAACCCAGTCCCAGAAGCCGAACATATTCGCCGTATCGATGCCGAACTTCGAAACCTCTGCTGCGTTGGTCGAAACCGCAACAAAGTGCTTTGCGACGGCTTTTTCATCGCCGAGTTTCTTGAGGCTCCACTCACGCGCCGTGTGCGCGTTGGTCATCGTCTCAAGCGTGGTAAATGTCTTCGAGGAAATGATGAACAGTGTCTCTTCTGGATCGAGATCAACAGTTGCTTCCGCAAAGTCGGTCCCGTCGACATTCGAGACGAAGCGGAAAACCATGTCGCGCTTGCTGTAGTGCTTCAGCGCCTCGTACGCCATCACTGGACCAAGATCCGATCCGCCAATGCCGATGTTGATAACGTTCTTAATGCGCTTGCCCGTGTGCCCGGTCCATGCGCCGCTGCGCACACGGTCGGCAAACGCCGACATGGCATCCAGTACTGCATGCACTTCGGGAACAACATCTTTGCCATCGACCAGAATTTTCTCGCCCTTGGGCGCACGCAGCGCAACATGCAGCACTGCGCGATTCTCAGTGATATTGATCTTTTCGCCGCTGAACATCGCGTCGATACGCTCGCGCAAGCCGCTTTCCTCTGCGAGTTGCAAGAGCAACTTCAGTGTTTCGTCCGTAATGCGGTTCTTGGAGTAGTCGAGATAAATGCCAACAGCCTCTGCCGTCAGACGCTCGCCGCGCTTGGCGTCATCGGCAAACAGTGATCGCAGATGCACGTCCTTGATCTTCTGATAATGCGAGTCGAGAGCTTTCCATCCGGAAAGCTGCGTAAGCGGAACTGCTTTTTCAGTGGTAGTAGCCATGACGCTCCTTCTTCTCTAGCGACTTAGATTCTTCCACAGCTTCGAAGGTGACAGAAGAATCGCCGGCAATCTAACCGAGACTATTCATGGCAAATTCACGAGCAGATTCCAGCAGCTTTGCCACTGACTCCTTCGAGCACGACTCAGAGTATATGCGCAAGAGCGGCTCCGTGCCCGAGGCACGCAGGAGCAGCCATGTCTCCGCAGCGTTCGGCTTTGTTGTAGCTTCCGGATTCTTAAGGAAAAACTTGATGCCATCCAGCGTCTCTACTCGCTCAACCGGCATCCCGGCGAATTCCTTCACGCCCGCGCGAGCCTTGGCAATCGTGGCGTTCTTCAGGTCGTCATCGATATGCAGATCAATGCGCCCATACTGGTGCTCGCCGTACTCCTCCTGCAACCGCGCGACGAGTTGGCCGAGCGTGCGGCCCTCTTCGGCCATAACATTGGCGAGCAGCAGCGCATTCAACAAGCCATCGCGCTCCGGAAGATGCCGCTTGATCCCGATCCCGCCGGACTCTTCGCCGCCAACAAGGATGTCTTTCTCCAGCATCAGATCGCAGACATATTTGAAGCCGATACCGTGTTCATGCAGAGTACGCCCGTAGCGCTTGCAGATGCGGTCAAGCATCTTTGTCGTATTGAAAGCGCGCGTCACATCGCCCGGCCACTGCTTTCGTTCAAGCATCCACTGCAGAAGGACCGAAAAAACCTTGTGCGGATCAACAAAGTTGCCATGCTCATCAACGGCGCCGATGCGATCGGCGTCACCATCTGTTACCAGACCCGCCTGACATTTCTCCGCGACAACGGTCTCCTGGAGCGCGCGAATGTGTGGTTCAATCGGCTCCGGATTGATTCCTCCGAAGAGCGGATCAATGTTGGCACGAATTTCTACAAAGTCCACGCCGATCTTCGAAAAGATTCCTGCAAGGATTCCGCGGCCCGCGCCGTACATGCAGTCGATCGCGAGCTTCAGGCCCGATTTACTGATCAAATCGAGATCGGCAAAGTTGGAAATCGCCTCGATGTAAGGCGTCTGAAAATCGACCATCTCGATCTTCGCTGGAGTGGACGCCTTCGGCAACGGCTTCTCCAGATAGCTCTCGATCTCGGCAATGATCGATGGCTTTCCTGAACCGCCGTAGTAAGCCTTGTACTTCACGCCATTCCATTGGTAGGGATTGTGACTGGAGGTGATCATCACTCCGCCCACGGCGCCGTGGGCGCGTACCCCGTAAGAAAGCGCTGGCGTCGGCGTGATGCGATCTGCAAGGCTGACTGGGATGCCGGCGGCGGAGAGAACTTCAGCAACGGATTGAGCAAAAGCCTGCGATTGGAAACGCGTGTCATAGCCGATGCAAACGCCCTCTCCTGGATCCTTGTTGGAAAGCACGTAGGTTCCAATAGCGGCCGCCGCTATGCGAACATTTTCAAAAGTAAAATCATCGGCGATAACTCCGCGCCAGCCATCGGTTCCAAATTTGATCGCAGTCTTGTTTCCCATGCGTCGACTTACTTCTGCTCCTGAAATTTCTAGATCAATTCTTCGCGGCCATTTGTGGCGAGCTGTTTCACGATCTTGCCTACATCCTGCGAATGGTGGCGCGTGGTGATAAGAATGGCATCATCCGTTTCTACGACGACCAGGTCTTCTACACCGACCAGTGCGACAAATTTCCTGGGACTATAGACGTAGTTGCCATGTGCATCCAGCGGCATGCTGCCTGCACTCTCGGTGACATTCTCATACTTGTCTGCCATGTTCGCCTGCTCTAGCTGATGCTCGTAAAGTGCAGCCCAGGAGCCGAGATCATTCCAGCCGAAATTTGCAGGCAGGCAGTAGAGACTGGAATGATGCTCACCTTTCGCAGATCGCGGTTCCAGCACCGCATAATCTACGCTGATGTTTTCGCACCGTGGGTAGAGTTTCTCAAATACTTTGCGGAATTCCGGCGTCCCGTAGGCGGCGGCAATCTCTTCAAGAATGGGTGCGGTCTCTGAGAGATGTTCGCGGATGGCGTTCGCCAGCGTACGCGCGCTCCAGACAAAAATGCCGCTGTTCCAGTGGTAGTTGCCCGCCGCAACGAACGCCTCAGCCCGCTCGCGGTTCGGCTTCTCGGTAAAGCGGCGCACGCGCAGCGAACCGTCGTCGAGCGCGCTTCCAGTTTCGATATAGCCGTAGCCCGTCTCCGGACGCGTGGGAGTGACCCCAAGCACGACGATGTTTTCCGCAGCCGCTGCGATCTTGATGCCATGTTCCAGCACGGAAAGAAATGCGGCTTCATCGGTGATCACATGATCTGCCGGAAAAATGCCTAATACTGCGTCCGGATTGATCCTCTCGACAAGAAATGCGGCAAGTCCGGCAGCGGGCGCGGTGTTGCGCGCCGCAGGTTCGCACACGACCTGTTCGTCAGGAACGACGTCCAGCTGCCCGCAAATCGCCGGCGAAAGAAGATCATTGGTTATGACCCAGATTTCCTCGCGTTTAGCCAACGGAGCCAGGCGATCGACCGTGCGCTGAATCATCGTGCGTTCGCCGTCAAGCGCTAAGACCTGCTTGGCGCGTGCCCTGCGACTGCGCGGCCAGAATCGCGTTCCGCTGCCTCCGGCCAGAATGATCGGCCGAAAATCGATTGCTTTGGACATGGCCCTCCGATAGGAATTCAAATGTTCAGGCGGATTGAGGAAGGATGCGAATGACCTCCGCCCCGGCTTCCGGCGTAATCTTCCAATCACGAGCACCCGCCGGAATCACAGCGAGTTGACAGCGGTTCAGCGAAAACGCCTCAAAGCCTGCGCCCTCGATCTTCAGTCTCCCATCAGCGACGAAGAGCAGTTGTACTCCATCTGCAAAAGCATTTTCCACTGAAGGGAGAGTCCCTTTCCATTGCTCGACGCGAAAGTATTTCTGGTCTAGCAACACTGAATGTCCATTCATCTTCTTAGGTGTCATTTTGCCCGAGCCAGTTGTAAGCCGCATCGCTTCAAACGATTTGTCGAGATGCAATTCACGCGGACGGCCGTAGTCATACATGCGGTAAGTCAGATCGCTCGTCTGTTGGGTTTCAAGAAGCACCGCTCCGGGTCCAATCGCATGCACCGTGCCGGCGTCAACAAAGATCATGTCACCTTTGTTCACTGGCACGCAGGCCAGCAGTTCTTCCAAGCGCGACTCTGCAATCGCGGCCCTCACTTGCTCGATCGGCGTTCCTGGTTTGATGCCCAGCGCAACTTCGGCGCCTGGCTGCGCATCGAGTGCATACCAGCATTCCGTCTTGCCACGCGGCTCGCCGTACTTCTGCGCTAATGTGTCGTCAGGGTGCACCTGCACGCTGAGCTTTTCTTTTGGGAAAAGTACCTTGATGAGCAGTGGAAATTCCTGACCTGCTCTGCCTTGACCCAGCAATGCCTCTCCGTGAACGGCCGTAATTTCCTTGAGAGACTGGCCTTTCAAAGGTCCTGTCTCCGCTACGCACATCTCGCCGGTTAGCCATACTTCGCCGATCGGCTCTCCGTCGGTCTTGAAGTCATACCAGGGTGAAAGATCATTGAACCCCCAAACACGGGTCCGAAAGTAGGGAGAAAGCCTGAATGGTGTAAAGCCTTGCATGCATTCCCAGTATGCCTGATTTTGTGCCACTTACGCAGCCTTCGCCGCAGCGGCTAACATAGAAGAGATATGGCTCGTTATCTTGTAACCGGATGCGCCGGATTCCTAGGCTCTTGGATCAGCCAGGCGCTCATAGAACGTGGAGAAACAGTTCGCGGTTTCGATAATTTCGAAACAGGCCGCAAACAGAACCTGGTCGACATTCTCGATCGCATGGAGTTCATTGAGGGCGACTTACGCAATGCGGATGAAGTAGCCCGCGCCTGCGACGGCATCGACTACATTCTGCATCAAGGCGCACTGCCTTCAGTACCGCGCTCGGTAAAAGATCCTCGCACAAGCCACACGGCGAATATCGACGGTACCTTCAATCTGCTTGAAGGCGCGCGCGCAGCGGGCGTCAAGCGTATCGTTTATGCTGCCTCGTCATCGGCATATGGCAATCAGCCTGGTTTTCCGCGAAAAGAGACTATGGTGCCGATGCCTATCGCACCCTATCCAGTGCAGAAGCTAGCTGGAGAGCTGTACATGCGCAGCTACTGGCAGGTCTACGGACTCGAAACTGTCTGTCTTCGCTACTTCAACATTTTCGGCCCGCGACAAGTGCCCGATTCTCCTTATAGCGGTGTGATGGCAAAGTTCACGCTTCTCATGCTGAATGGAGAACAGCCAACAATCTTCGGAAACGGAGAGCAGGGTCGAGACTTCACTTATGTCGAGAACGCCGTGTCGGCGAATCTGCTTGCGCTTCACGCGCCTGCAGAAAAGGTCGCGGGAAAGGTCTTCAACGTGGCTTGCGGCGAGCGGCACACGTTGAACAAGACCTACGAGATTCTTGCCGAACTCACGGGCTTTTCCAAACCTCCGCTCTACGGTCCTGAGCGCACTGGAGATATTCAAAATTCTCTGGCAGATATCAGCGCCGCACGCGAAGCCTTTGGTTACGAGCCGCTCGTTGGTTTTGAGGAAGGGCTTCGCCGCACGGTTGAATGGTATAAGGAGCAAATGAAAGAGGCTGCTCCGCAAAGCAGCCTCGCGTGATTGTTACGTTGTTAGTTGCTTTTTACTGAGTGGCGTTCACCAGATCGCGCAGCGGCCCGAGTACTGTAAATCGAACGAGCCCTTGCGGCTTCTGCGCGGCATCTAGCGTGGCAAGGCTGCTTTGCTTCCATCCAGTAGGGGCGGGGCTAGCGCTCGCTAGATGTGCTACGGCTTGTGAGCCGATCTCCGCCAACTGAGCAAATTGTTGCACTCGCTCCGTGGCGTCCTCTGCCAGCAAGGGTGAGGCGACAACAAGTTGCTGAACCTTCGAACCTGCCGTTGTCCACTCGGCGAAGATCGCCAACAACCGATGCTGTTCACCCGAGTGCTGCGATGGGTTTTCAAGGAACACTCGAACCAGAACTTCCATCTCATGCCGCGAAGGTGGATCGGGACGCACCGCATCGACAAGCCGATCAAGTGGAGTTAGCTGAGAGGTATGCTGTCCCTCATAGCGCTCATGGAAGCTCACAGGCTCAAGAACAGAAGCAAAGACGCGCATTGCGTCAATTCCCGTAGTGCCTGTCAAAGCGCGAAGACCAACATCTTCCTGTGTGAGATGCGTCAGACCAAAGGTCTCCAGCCGCACCGACATGACATCAAGCCTGCGGTACATGTCATTTACGTCGCGGACATTCTCGGGCGACCAGAAACGCTCGGCCATCGCCGCAGTGCGCGGCCAGATGCGTGAATCAATCGTGCGCTCGTAAAGCTGCTCTCCCCACATACACACCTCCCCACCAAGGATGAGCGAGCGTTGCTGGGGCGTTAGATCCGAGTTCGAAGGCAGCGGGTCAGCCAGATAATGCTGCTCCGCCGATTTCATGGCATCAAGATAATATGGTGCCGACAAAATTCCCTGGTAGCCCTGCTTCGCCCCCGCCGCAAGCGATGCTTCGCCGC
This sequence comes from Alloacidobacterium dinghuense, assembly GCF_014274465.1. Lineage (NCBI taxonomy): Bacteria > Pseudomonadati > Acidobacteriota > Terriglobia > Terriglobales > Acidobacteriaceae > Alloacidobacterium > Alloacidobacterium dinghuense. The sequence continues at coordinate 2,691,868 of NZ_CP060394.1, forward strand.
GCCATGACTGCACCACGACATCCTTCGGAAGCCCAGGATTCAACACTTCATCCCAGCCAACCATGTGTTTGTGGTGCTTCTCCAAAATCTTCAGCAAATGTCGGTTGAAGTAAGCCTGCAACGCTGCCGTGTCCTTCATGTCGTGCTTATGCATGAACTCCACGATGCGCGGATTTCCCTTCCACTGCGCGCCATTGCTTTCATCGCCGCCAATGTGAAGGTATGGATCGGGAAAGATGGTCGCCATCTCGCCGATGAAGCCGTCGAGAAACCTGTAGGTACTGTCGCGCGTGGGATCCATGGCCTCATCCGAAATCCCAAATTCACGCCGAATCTTGTATGGTCCGGGACCGCTCGAAATTTCCGGATAGCCAACGAACCAGCTCACGCTGTGTCCCGGCATATCAAACTCCGGCACCACGCGAATACCACGCGCCCGCGCGTAGGCAACCACTTCCTTCGCCTGCTCCTGCGTGTAGTACAGGCCATCCGAGCCCACGCCCGTAAGCTTTGGGTAGAGCTTGCTTTCAATGCGAAAGCCCTGGTCATCCGTCAGGTGCCAATGGAAGACGTTCAGCTTTACCGCAGCCAAACCGTCCAGCGTGCGTTCGATGACGCTGACCGGCTCGAAATGCCGACCGACATCGATCAGCAACCCGCGCCAGCGAAACCGCGGCGTGTCTTCGATGCTCACTGCTGGAATGAAATACCCGGTGTGATTTGCCTGAACGAGCTGCAGCAGAGTCTCCATGCCGCGCAATGCTCCGACAACTGTGTTCGCCTGCAGCTTCGCTCCTGTTGCCGTCACGTTCAGCGAATACGACTCATCCTCGTCAACCGATTGAACGGCCTCGCCTGCGTCCTTCACATCAATGACGAGGGCTGCATTCGCAGGGTCCTTCAGAATGTCTTTTCCAATCGGTACTCCTGTCTGATATTCCAGACGGTGCAGCATGCGACCAATTGCACCATCCAGCCGCTCGTCGCGAAACTGCGGAGCGGCAACGCTGAAGGAGGAAGTTACGACGAGGCCGCCTTGGCCCACAGTCAGCTTCTCTGGCTGCGGCATCAACGTGTTATTGAAAGAAGGCAAAGTCGTTTGTGCACTCATCTGAAGGGAAGAAAGCAGAAGTACGCCACACGCAAAGGTCGAACAGATCGCAAACCGCAAAGCATCGCTCCAAGGTAGATTTGTTCCGAGGCATTAGAATAGCAATCGAAATGCAACGTGTGCTTCTCGCTTTCGTTTTCCTGCTATTTTCGGCCTTTCTTCACTCACAAACGATACCGCCCCTCCAATATGCCGACCTTGGCGATCTAAAACTGGAGAATGGCTCAGTGATTCACGACTGCAAGGTCGGGTATCGCACTCTAGGCACCCTCAACCCGGCAAAATCGAATGCTGTGCTCTACCCCACATGGTTCACGGGGAAGAGTGGCGATATCGTCGCGGGGCTTAGGCCGGGAACATACGTCGACACGAGCAAGTACTTCGTAATCGCCGTCGACGCGCTGGGGAATGGCGTCTCCTGCTCTCCGTCCAATAGCACAACGCAGCATGGGATCGACTTTCCGCAGTTCTCCATCCGCGACATGGTCTACTCCGAATATCGCCTGGTGACCGAAACGCTGCACTTGCAGCATCTGCGCGCCGTCATGGGCGTCTCGATGGGCGGCATCCAATCGTTCCAGTGGATCGTAAGCTATCCAGATTTCATGGATCTGGCGATACCGATTGTAGGCACACCGCAGATGAGTTCCTATGACTTATTGCTCTGGAACACGGAACTCAAAGCGCTCAAATCCGATCCTGCATACAAAGACGGAAAGTACACGCAGACTCCACCGCTCTCTCTTGTCGCGCTCATCCATAACATGAATCTTTCGACACCGGACTTCCGCGCCAATCACACAACGCCGGAAGGCTTTCAGCAGTACTTCGATCAGATTGTCACCGACGGTGACCGCTTCATGGACGCAAATGACTACCTGCGCCAATTGCAAGCGATCATCGGACACGATATTGCTCATGGCGGCTCGCTCTATGACGCAGCGAATAAGGTAAGGGCAAAGGTGCTTGTTGTAAGTGCTACGCAGGACCATATGGTGAACCCGCTACCGGCACTGGGATTCGCCAAGCTGATTCATGCGCAGACGTTGCTGCTGGAGTCCGATTGCGGGCATATGGCTCCGGGGTGTGAGAGTTCAAAGATGGATCCGGTAGTGGATCAGTTTCTCAGCCAGCCGTAGGCTGTGCGGCCTTCACACGAAGTTGCTTCCGTCGCCCTCGACGTGGGTTGGCCGCTCCTTCTTACGAAGGACATCGATACCGGCGCGCAGACCATTCAGTACGCCGGAAACCTGCTTCAGCGGCGAAGCGATTCCGTGTTGCACCGCAGCCGTTGCCTGCGTAATTCCATCGAGCACAGCCGTTGCCATTTCATCGACACGTGTCAATTGGACTTCAGCAAGATCGGCTACATGGCTAAACGTCTTGTTGATGTGCTCAGCCTGCGAGCGCAAAATGCTGCTTGCCTCGACGAGGTTTGAAGTTGCCACCTTAACCTTTGGCGAGACGTCTTCGACCAGATTACGTGCGGTCGAAAGCGTGGGCACAAGGTGCTGCTTCAGTTGATCGGTGAGCTCATGGACTTCGCCTGTGGCTTTCTTGACCGCGATGAACATCGCCAGCAACACAAACGCCTGTATCAGAACGCCAATCGAGGTAACAGCAGTGAAGATAATGAAAATAACTTCGGGTATCGGCATAATTTTCACTCATTTGCCTGCTTCGATTGGCGCTCCTCGAACAATAGTCTACGAATGCGACGGCTCCGGGCCTGGAGTCGGTTCGGTGGCGGTGCCGGTGGTTGTACGATAGGCTTGCTTGCCCGCTTCGACTGCAGCTGTGACTCGTCCGCCGTGCTCACTCACGAACTGCTTGCCCTGATTCATCCAGTCATTCAGCTGTGACTTTCCGCGGTCTGCGTACTCCTTACCGCGGTCAACGTACTCGCCGACCTGGGCCTTCCCGCGATCGATGTACACATTTGCCTGATCTGCGGCCTCGCGCCCGCGCTGCTTCAGATACTCTGTGCCTTCGCGTGCGCTGCTGGCAAGGTCTTCGCGCGTTTCGCGTCCTGACTTTGGAGCATAGAGTACGCCCAGCAAGGCACCAAGTCCAAGACCAGCCAGAAACCAACTGAATCCACTTGACTGCTTATCATCTGACATAAATACATTCTCCTTCGCTGGAAACCGGATGGTACCAGATATTAGAGCCCTTTGAGTCTCCCGCATCGTCAATATATGAGTAGATGCCGCGACAATCAATCGCGCTGCCATACGGCGCAGCGAGGAGTCTATCTAGGATACTAATCGCAGCACACATGGCCATTTATTCGGTAAGACTGATTCAGGGAGATAATGGTATTACATATGAACACGATCCGTATAAGAACACGGGGCCTTCAGGTGGCGCTGCTCGGTGGAGCATTACTTTTTGCCGCAGGCTGCAACAGACAGCAGACAGCAACACAGCCAGCGCGCACCGACCAGCAGGTTGCCAATGACGTTCAAGCCAAAATCGCCGCTGAGAGCGCATTGAACGGGCAAAACATTCAGGTAGGAGTCACGAACGGGATTGCAACGCTCTCCGGCACAGCGAACGACGACGCTTCGCGCGCGCTCGCCGGAAACGACGCGGGCAGTGTCGATGGCGTGAAGACGGTGGTGAATAATTTGACGGTCGAGCCGCCGAAGCAGGCGGCTGCTCCGGCGCCGGTTGCCCCGCCGCCCCCGGTTGAGAAGAAGCGCAAGCATCGTGAGGAGAAGCAGGTGGCCGAGGCAGCACCGGAGCCGCCCCCCGCTCCCGCGCCAGCTCCGGCTCCAGTAGAGCAGGCTCCGCCGCCGGCACCGGCGCCACCGCCTCCGCCGCCGCAGCCGGTGGCGAAGACGGTCACCATCCCGGCGGGGTCGATCATTCCGGTGCGCATCACTGAAGCTCTCAGCAGCAAGGACGCGCAGCCCAACCAGGTCTTCCATGGCTCGCTGGCTGGCGACCTGATTGCCGATGGCATGGTTGCCGTTCCGCAAGGGGCCAGCGTCACCGGGCGCGTGGTGGATGCCAAGGATGCGGCGCACTTCGCGGGCAGTTCTCTGCTCTCGATCGAGCTCACGCAGATCAGCACAAAGAGCCGCCAGATTCCCGTCGTGACTGAGGCGTATTCGAAGGAAGGTCAGGGGCGCGGGAAGAATACTGCCGTGAAGACTGGCGGCGGCGCGGCTCTCGGCGCGATCATCGGCGGGCTGGCTGGCGGCGGCAGAGGCGCGGCGATCGGCGCGGCAGCCGGCGGCGCTACGGGCGCGGGCGTGAACGCGGTCACACGCGGGCAGCAGGTGCAGATTCAGCCGGAAACGCTGGTCAACTTCAAGCTGCAGTCACCGATTACGGTGACCACAACGCATGCAGTTGGGCAGGTGCGGTCGTTCGACGACAATAGCTCGTCCGATCCGCAGCTGGAGCAGCGTCAACCGCAGTAATTTTGCGCATTCTGCGCTGAAAAAGCCCCGCTTTTCAGGCGGGGCTTTTTATTGCCGGCTCGGGGACTACCCCCTCCCCCCTCCCTGTAGTTTGCTTTCTTTGTTTTCAATGATTTAGCGGGGGATCATCCCCTGCTATCTCCATGATTCTGCTAGGTTTAAGTGGTTTCTAGTGTTTTCAATGACTTAGCGGGGGGGTGGGTTCTCTTCAATGAAAAAGGCCGCCGGTTGGGCGGGCTTTTTGATCTCTATATCCAGAATAGCAGTTTTGGCGAAATAACACGCCAAGTTTGGGCGATTTTAAGTGACTTGTTTTCTTGCTGTTACGGATTATTTTGCGTTTCAGGGGCTTGACAGCCTATGGGTGGGCTTCGGGGAGATCGCCCGCGCTAAAGCCCCGATAGAGGCTTCCCTGTTCACCGGCCTGAAGGCCGGTGCTTCTACCGGAGGTGCTTTGCACCTCTTTCCACCCCAGCACGCGAACACCGCGCCTGCCGGGGACCCGGTATTGGTCGTCAGAATGACGGCTGTGTTTGGGGCTTTGCTTTCCCACCCTGACTTCGTCAGGATGGGGCACCCTTGTTCGTGCTGAATTTGGAATTGTTAAGTGCAAAAACGTGGCTTGAAAAGCTGGTTTAAGGTCGATTTTTGTGCACAAAAGAGCCGCATTCGGGACCGAATGCGGCTCTTAAGGTTGGTGGTGATTTAGTTGATCGTGACCTGGATTGTGCCAGTGCTCGATGTGCTCCCCGACGTGCCCGTTACAGTGAAGACGTAAGCACCGGCTGTCGTTCCGCCACCGCCGTGATTGCTGCTGCCGCCTCCGCAACCGATGACGCCGGAGATGGCGATTGCGAAAGCGATCAGGCCGAGAATGGCGCGCCACGTCTTGCGGCGAGCCGGGATGGTGAACATCAGAATGCAGGCCAGTGCTGTTCCGCCTGCTGCTTCAAAGATGTTCTTGAGCGGATAGGTGAGTGCGCTGCTGTTCGCTGTGGATGTCACAGTGAGAGTTGAGGTGCCTGCCTTGGTGCCGCTCAACGCCACGGAAGTGGGATTCAGGCTGCAGGTAGGCAGCATTGCCGCACCGGTTGGGCTGGATGTAAGGGCGCATGTCAGATTCACGGTCCCTGTAAATCCGGAAGACGCCGGTGTGACGTTGACGGTTGTGGTGTTACCGGACGTGGCCCCTGCGGAGATGGAAATTGCACTGCCGCTCAGAGTGTAGCTGCCCCCGCCGCCACCACCCGAGATAACGATGTTGGCTTGGCCGCTGGCCTTGGCGTAGTTGGTGTCACCGGCATAGGTTGCGGTGATCGTGTTGCTGCCATTCACCAGGCCCATCGTGCTTGCCGGAATCGTGACTTGATACAGCGATGCGACCGTACCGGCGTTGGTGAATCCAGTTGCGGATGGTGACGAAGCGGTGCCGATCGTTGTGCTGCCCACGGCGAAGGTAACCGTTCCGGAGGGAGCAAGACCGATGCTGTCCGTGTTGATTTGAGCCTGCAGGGTGACGTTACTACCAGTCTGTGAACCGCTTACTGCAACACCCGTCGGCGTGGACTGGACCACGACCACGTTGTAAGCGCTGTTGCTGCCCGAATAGCTGCCGTCGCCCCCGTAGGTTGCTGTCAGGCCATTGGCGGCAACAGGCAGGGATTGGTTCTGGTTAAGGAAGTTGTTATAGCTTGCAATTCCGTTGCTTGCGATCGCGACTGGAGAGCCGGGTAACGAACCAGCGGTGTTGGCAAAGGCAATGCTTCCGGTGGGAACGGTACTGGAGCAGTTTTTGTTATTGTTTGCGCAATCCGTTCCCACCACCTGCGCAGTGACGGAGGTGGCCAGGCCATACGGCACGGACTGTCCGACGCACGTGGGTGTTTGGGCATTTCCGCCAACGTCTTCGCATACGGGATTGCCGCTCTGCGGGTCAAACATGTTAGCGCCGACTTCAACCACACTCGATTCAGGTGTGATGGTTACGGAAATTGGATTGGATTTGCTTTGAGCATTCTTCACGTCTCCACCGTAGTAGGCGTAGACGCTATAGGGAGTGGATCCATTGCCGGGAAGGTCCCCGTTCGATCCACTAGCCGTGCCGCCTGAGAGCGTCAAAACCGCGCCGAGAGCACCGTTATTTTCCAGGCCGCTGTTGTTGATGATGCTCACGGCGCCGCCGGGCGAACTACCGGTGACGGTAACCGCAAAGTTCAGAGCCGTTCCGTGGGTGACGTTGATCGCGCTGGTTCCACCGTTGATGGTGAGCGAGGTTGACGTGCTCGCGAACGAAGCCTTCTTCCAGTTGGCGAGGAGCTGGGCTACATCGACGCTGCCTAGACCTGAGGCTGCGTCGTAGGCAGTTGCTGCTGTCTTTCCAGCTGAGGCGTTGTAGCCAGTGAGGAATCCGTTGGAGCCACAGTTGGTTGTGCCTGCCTGGCAGACAACGGAGTTGTTGCCTGTGGCTACGTCGTGGAAAAGGGTGGGATAAAGTGACGCCTGCGCCGCCAGGTTATAGATAACGTAATCGGCCTGGCCGAGACGCGCTCCCCCGTTCGCAGAGGAAATCAGAGCAAGCATTCCGGCGAATGCTGGAGCCGCGGCCGATGTTCCGCCTACACCAGTGAAGCCGGTTGTAGATGTAAACGATCCGCTTGTCTGCTGACAGTCCGAGGTAGTGTAAGTCGGACTTGAGCCGTTGGCCTGGTCATCGGAGCAGACCAGCCATAATGCTCCGTAAGCACCGTCGCCAGCGAGGAACGACACATCGGGGATGGAGCGAGCGCCGGTGCTCACGCTGTTGGTAACGCTGCTCTGGAATGCCGGCTGCGGGTAGGGTCCAAGTGTGCCTGGGCAGTTTCCATTGGAATCCAGGGCGACAGAGCAAACGGCGGTACTGCTGATGCCTCCTCCAGCGCTAACGATATTGGTGTTTCCGTTGCTGTCTTTGAATGCAACATTTGTGTTGTATCCGCCGGTGTTGGAAACCGGCGAGTCATTCCACGGGCTCTCCGGGATGTAGCTGAGAGCGGTGCGGTAAAAGCTGGTCGCAGCATTGGCTGTACCAACGTAGGTGGTAAAGGAATTCAGGAGCACATCGTAATCAGTACCGCCGACGGCGATGTTATAGGGTGTGGATGCAAAGGCGCTGACCGCCAGACCGTGTGTAGCAGTTGTCTCCGTATTCTCGTTATCGCAGCCCGCCGATCCGCTGTCGCCCGTGGAGACGGTGACGCTGATACCCTGGGCAGCGGCCTGCTGCCATGCGGCGTTCAACTGTGCGTTTCCACTCGCGCCTAGTGCAGCTTCGCAATTGCCGAAGCTCACGTTAAGGATGCTGACGGCGTTGTCATCTAGGGCGCGATAGATGGCGAGGAAGAGGCCGTTTTGCAGGTCGGTGTCGGCGGAGGTATAGAAGTTGATTTTCGCTCCGGGCGCGATTCCGCCGGCTACTTCATTGTCGAGTAGAGCTTCGATGGCGTCTCCATTCACGCCGGGGTCGTTGCCGTCCACGATGATGTTGGGCTGATTCGAGCTGTATTGCGATGGCAGAAGAGCCGCGCGATAGTTGGCTACATCCTGTGGTGTAATGTTGGAGTCGCCAGCGATTCCGATGGTTACGCCGGTGCCATCATAGGTGGTGCCGCTGTAGTTCGGGTTCAAGGCCGAGTTTGGCGTGTCGTAGATCAACGCCGCGTCGGCAGGAACCGTGAACAGGATGTTGCCGCCGCTGGCTACATACGAGCAACCGCTCGAATTGCAAAGCAGCGTAAGGTCTGGCTTGATCTTCTTCGTTTCCGAATCAAAGTGAGCCTTGGCGCTGATAACGGCATTCTTCTTCGCACGGAAATCATTCAACTGCGCGATGCCGCCAATGACTGGGGCGAGCGCTGCAGGAATCTGCGGATCGGTCGAGTTCGCGAAGTGCGTTTCGCCGTTGATCACGTACTTGTGGATGGTCGTGTTAAATGCCCGCTGAATCTGCGCCACATTTCCGGAGAACTCGATGACGTTCCGCGCCTGCGGAACCTTCTCAACGGTAAAGCCTTGTGACTGGAGCCATGCTGTGACCGTGGTGAGGTCGATGTCGCTGATACCGTATGCTGTGCCGATCTGTGCGGGCGTGAGCCACTTGCGATAGTTCGCCGAGTTCGGGTTCTGCAGGTCGCCGAGGTATTGCTTCAGGGCCTGCTCCTGCGTGTCGCTGCGCTTGAGCACGAGCATGATGCGTCCGGTGGCCATGGATCCCGGCGCGGCTCCCTGGTCGTATTTTGGTATGGCGAGCGGATGCACGTTGTGCGAGAGGGTGACGCGCACGTCTGGATTGATGGGCTGCGTGATGCGGTTGGGGATGATCGCTTCGGGCTGAGTTTGCGCGGATGCGGCGGCGGCAGTAAAGGCGAAGAGTCCGGCGACAGCTAGCGCGGCCAGACGGAAGATGGAGCGGGGTGTGCGGTATGTATCAGACATGGCCATCCTGTGAGACTACCTGGTGTTGATCTGGCATTGTTGGTCGGGAAACGAGAGTGGGACAGGTCGCATTCTGCGATGCTTTGTTCGTGTACGAGTATAGGGCAACCGGATGACGGCTGCAGTTGCACCCTTGCGCCGCGAACAGTGTCCGCGGCACTGGCTAGGTTGTAAGACACACGAAAACTGGCTGTCAAGCAGATAGACCTCTGGCCTTCACCAAGGGCTGTGCATAGTTGTAGACCGCGAATCGGGGATTTAGTTTCTAGCTACGGGCTAAATTTTTGATCCGGTCACACCTCATAGCGGGTATCTTCCGGCTTCGACGGCCTGACGGGCGAGCGCGCGGCCGATCTGGATGGTGTCTGCCGGTTCGTGCTTGACGAGGCGGCGCAGGATGGCGAGCTGGGTGCGCAGCATGTCGCCTTCAGCCACGGCGGCGAGCACGCGGCGGGCGGCCGGTTCGAGGATGGTGATGGCGTGGGCGGTGTAGTACTGGGTGGCGGCGATGGCTGCTTTGTTGTTGGCCATTTTGCGGGCGCGAAGGATGGCGGATTCGACGGCGTAGATTTCGATGAGCATGTCGGCGAGGTCGGCCATGATCTCCTGCTGGTCGGCGAGCGAGTTCATGTACTTCTGACTGGCGGCTCCGGCGGCTAGGAGGGCGAGCTTTTTTGCGTTTGCAAGGATGGCGGCTTCGCGGGCCAGCGCGTCTTCGGGAGCATCATCGAAATTGGGTGAGGGCGCGGACATGACCTCGTCCATGAGCTGCTTGATGGCGGCGAGCAGCGGAAGCTGGCCGGTCATGGCGCGCTTCATAAGGAAGCCGGTGATGATGAGACGGTTGATTTCGTTGGTGCCCTCAAAAATTCTATTGATGCGGGAGTCGCGGTAGGCGCGCTCTGCGGGGTACTCCTCGACATAGCCGTATCCGGCATAGATCTGGACGACGTGGTCTACGACGGCGTCGAGCATCTCGGAGCCCCAGACTTTGAGGATGGAACACTCGACGGCGTATTCCTCGATGCGCTTCTGGATCTCGCGAGAGTTGCGGGCTTCGGCTTCAGCGCCAGCGGCTTTTCCGGTTTCGATGGTAGCGAGAGCGGCGTCAATCATGCCTACGGTGCGGTAAGTCATGGCTTCGCCGACGAAGATGCGCGCCGTGGAGTCGGCGAGCTTTTGCTGGATGAGGCCGAAGTCGGAGATGGACTTGCCGAAGGCCTTGCGGTCCTTTGCGTATTTGATTCCATTGCCGAGCGTGGTGCGCGCACCGCCGAGGCAGGATGCTCCCAGCTTGAAGCGCCCGATGTTGAGGATGTTGAAGGCGATGTGGTGGCCTTTGCCCGCTTCTCCGAGGAGATTTTCGGCGGGCACTTTGCAGTCGGAGAGGATCAAGGGGCAGGTGGATGAGCCGCGGATGCCTAGCTTGTGCTCTTCTGCGCCTACTGTGAGGCCGGGAGTATTGCGCTCGATGAGGAACGCGGACATTTTTGTTTTGCTCGGGTCGGGGTCTTTGGGGTCGGCGATTTTCGCGAAGACGGTGTATAAGTCGGCGAAGCCGGCGTTGGTGATCCACATCTTTTCGCCATTGAGGATGTAGTGCTGGCCGTCGTCGGAGAGCACGGCGCGGCAGCGGATGTTCATGGCGTCGGATCCGGACGAGGCTTCAGAGAGCGCGTAGGCGGCGATCCATTCACCGCTGGCTAGCTTGGGCAGGTACTTTTCTTTTTGCGCATCCGTTCCGTACCAGACCAGCGGGAGCGTGCCGATGCCGACGTGCGCGCTGAAGGCAACGGAGAAGCTGGCGAGCATCGACATGCGGTCGGCGATGATGGCGGAGGTGACTTTGTCCATGGCGAGGCCGCCGTAGGCTTCGGGCACGTCGACGGCCATGAGACCGAGGTCACCGGCTTTTTTCAGCAGGCCGCGGGTCACGTCGAAGTGCTTGGCTTCGATGTCGTCGGCTGCGGGCAGGACTTCGTTCGCGGCGAACTGCGCGGCGGTTTCAGCGATCTGGCGCTGCTCGTCGGAGAAGTCTTCGGGAGTGAAGATGTCGGAGGGTTGGCGCTCTTCGATCAGAAAACTGCCGCCGGTAACGGCTTTAGCGGGAGCGGAGGTGGTAGCGGTGGCCATGTTGTTCGGGTGCTCCTGTTCTGGGTGCAACGGAACATCTTACGCTGAGTTTGTGAAGATTGGCTTGTGGGTGAGGTCAGAGGGATGGATACTCTGGTAATCTCGCGATGAGTATGCAGAATCTGATAATATGATTCTATGAAAAAGGTGGCGATCAGCGTTACGGATGCGGCTCGCAACTTTGCCGATTGCGTGAATCGGGCGCATTACCAGAATGTAACGTATGTGCTGCTCAGGAACGGATCGCCGGTTGCTCGCCTTGTGCCGGATGGCGAGAAGGTGTGCAAGGGGCGCGCGCTGGCGGAAACGTTGGCCATGACGCGGTTGTCGGATGCGGAAGCGCGGAACTGGCGCAGCGATCTTGCATCGGCCCGTAAAGTGTTGAAGGCGCCGATCGACAAATGGCGCTGACCTACAAATGGCACTTATCCTAGATGCGGATGTCATCATCGGCGGAGAAAAAGGGAGCTTCGATCTTCGTTCATGGGTAGCCTCGCGTCCGGATGACGAGTTTGAAATTGCCGCCATCACTGTCGCGGAGCTCTGGCATGGAGTGGAACGCGCGAAAGGCCTTCATAAGACACGCCGGCGCGAATATCTTGAAGCGATACTGGCGGTTTTGCCGATTGTTCCCTATACCGAGCAGACCGCGTATGAGCATGCACGTCTCTGGGCAGAGCTGGAGTCTTCCGGCAAAATGATCGGATTTTATGACGTGATTGTGGCCGCTACCGCCTTAGAGCGCGGCAGTGGCGTGGTTACGTTTAATAAGCGGCATTTTGAACAGGTGAAAGGGTTGTTAGTGGTTCAGCCTGAGTAGCGTGGATGCATTGGAGACTCGGTAGGTGCTGAGGTTGGCGTCGTGCTATCCCACCCTTTGCTTCGCAAAGGATGGGGCACCCGGCAAGTTGCAAAATGGTGAGCCTCGCAAGTTTTACCCTCTTATAATTTCGGAGATTCAATCAACTGGAGATTCTGAATGGCAAAAAGGACAACGAGAGTGGCAGATTCGAAAGTAGCTCGCGGTGAACGCATGACAACTGGAAAGGGGTGGAGGCTAGTGGGCCCGACTGAGCGTGCTTTCAAAGCAACCCTCATAAAAAGGCTGACAATTGGCGACGAGAGTATCGCGATCTTTCGTGTGCTGCCACATCCTGACTGAATAGATTCTGCCCTAGTTTAAGTTTTCAAAAATTCCGGCGGCGCCCATGCCGCCGCCTACGCACATGGTTACTAATCCATAGCGGAGGTTGCGGCGTTTCATTTCGTGCAGTAGCGTGGCCGTGAGTTTGGCTCCGGTGCAGCCTAGCGGGTGGCCTAATGCGACGGCTCCGCCGTTGACGTTGACTTTGGCGGGGTCGAGTCCGGCTTGCTGGATTACGGCCAGTGCTTGTGCCGCGAAGGCTTCGTTCAGTTCGATGAGGTCGATTTGATCGAGGGTTAATCCGGCGAGTTTCAGGGCTTTGGGGATGGCGAAGACTGGGCCGAGGCCCATTTCTTCGGGCAGGCATCCGGCGGTGGCGAAGCTGACGAATCTTGCCAGTGGCTTCAGGTTCAATGCCTCTGCTCGTTCTGATGACATGACTATGGTGGCGGCGGCTCCGTCGGAGGTTTGCGAGGAGTTCCCCGCTGTTACGGTTCCCTTTGCGTGGAAGGCGGGCTTGAGTTTGGCTAGAGCTTCGAGCGAGGTGTCGGCGCGGGGGCCTTCGTCTCGCTTAAAGTCGCTTGTTTTGACTTCGGGCTTCGCAGGATTTTTCGTCGGTGTGGAATTTGTCACCGTAACAGGCACAATTTCCTCCTCGAACCTGCCGGACTGGGTTGCGGCCAGCGCTTTCTCGTGGCTCTTGAGCGAGAAGGCGTCGGCCTGTTCGCGGGTGATGCCGTATTTCGCGGCTACGCGCTCGGCAGTGAGACCCATGGAGAGATAGGTGTCGGCGTAGTGCTCGACGAGCCATGGGTTCGCGCTGATCTTGCGGCCTCCCATGGAGATCATGCTCATCGATTCGGTTCCTCCGGCGAGCATGACTTCGGCGCTTCCCGACCGGATGCGGTCGGCGGCGATGGCGATCGATTGCAGTCCGGATGAGCAGAAGCGGTTGATCGTCATGGCCGAGGCTTCGACCGGCAGTCCGGCGCGCAGGCTGGCGATGCGGGCGACGTTCATTCCCTGCTCGGCTTCGGGCATGGCGCAGCCCATGATGACGTCTTCGATCTCTTTGGGATCGAGCGCGGGGGCCTTGTCGAGCGCGCCTTTGATGGCGATGGCGGCAAGGTCGTCGGGGCGGGTGAAGGACAGCGATCCCTTGGGTGCTTTTCCGACTGCGGTGCGAACGCTGCTTACGATGACTGCATCTCTCATTTTCGGTTTACCTCTGGTCCCTTGCTTTTAGAGGAACCGGGGCTGAAGCCCCTGCGTTCCCCGTTACTCTATTCACCGGGCTAAAGCCCGGTGCTTCTACCTAAACAATTGTCCGCCGTCTTTGACGGCGGTCGAATCGGCCCATGTTAGCTGCGCGAACATGGGGCACCCGACCTCTACCTGAAAATCGGTTCGCCCTAAGGCCATCATCATTGGTGAGCGTGAAGAATCTACCCAAGCTCAGATCGTTGAGATCCTTCGTCCCCTTCGCATAGCTCAGGGTCCTCAGGATGACGACGTATATAGCAATGTTGATCATCATTCGCTTCCTGCCAGGGTCATCCACGTGCCGTTCTTGAAGTAGTGGATGACGGACGATTTTTCGATGTGTGCGTCTCTGATCCCGTCGTGATCGAAGGGGCCATAGGTTTTGTTGGCAATGACTTCTGCAATGCTGCTGGGCGATGCCGGATCGATGCCCCGGGCGTAGCCGAGCATGTTGGTTTCGTTATGCGGATCAGCGGTGTCGGTGTCGAGTTGCGCTGCGAGTTCCGCGGGCTTCGACGCCGAGCCTGACCAATAGATGAGCAGGGTGCTGGTGCCGTTTTGCGAGCAGAGTGCGGCCCAGTCGGACGTGCCTTTCTCTCGAAATGCTCCGCGAATGACGTTCTCAGGGGTACGTGCTTCGTAGCTCTGCGGGATCAGGCAGTGGCGCCTTTCCAAATCGCTGCGAATCGCTGCCGGGAGTTCGGTAAATGACGTCGGCGGAAGCATGCGAAAGGCATAGGACTGATCGCCGATGTGTCCGTGCAATACGTGTTCCCCTTCCTGCGCGCCAGCGAACAGCGGTGCGGCGAGGAGCACCATCCAAACAAGGACCTTGGGTGTTGTTGTCATCTAGATACCTTTCGAGCCTTGCGTATCTCAATGACTTTGCCCCAACTCATGGCGCTGAGATCCTTCGTCACTTCGCTCCTCAGGATGACGCCTTCTCTAACCAGTTATTAGACATCAATTCCGCAACGGCTTTCCCGTCTTCAATGTGAAGGCGATGCGTTCCTGCGTTTTGCGCTCGCCGCAAAGTGAGACGAAGGCCTCGCGTTCGAGATCGAGCAGGTATTGCTCGGTGATGAATGTTCCCGGGGTGACGCTGCCTCCGCAGAGAATGCGGATGATGTGGTGGCCGATTTTTGCGTCGTGGTCGCTGATGTATTCGGCCTGGCGCATGAGGTGCACGCCTAGCTTGAGAGTTGCGCCGACCTGGTCGCCGGGCACCGGGATCTGCGTTCGCTGCGTGGGCGCGGCGTAGCCGTTTTCGGCGAGGTAAACGGCGGTCTCGCACGCGTCAAGCAAAAGACGTTCACGGTTGAGCGTAATTTTGTCGGAAGGCTTCAGCAGGTCGAGGCCACGGGCTTCTGCCGCGGACATTGAGACTTTTGCCATGCCGATGGTTTCGAAGCGCTGCTTCAAAGCCTCCTGCAATTCGCCGGAGAAGGCAAATTGGCGCGGCGACTCTATTGGACTGATACCGGATTCAATGGCTGCGGCGTCGATGGCGTGCAGCGCCATTTCTTTCGTGCCGCCTCCTGCAGGTACGAGACCCACTCCGGCTTCGACGAGGCCCATGTAGAGTTCGGCGCCGGGCTGGCGGGCTGCAGCGTGCAAAGAGATTTCGACGCCGCCGCCGAGGCAGAGATTGAAGGGTGCGGCAACGACGGGGCGCGGGCAGAATTTGATCGTCGATGTCATGCGCTGGAAGGCGCGGACGGCGAGATCGACTTCATCCCAGTCGCCTTCCTGCATGGCGAGCAGTAGTTGCATTAGATTGGCGCCGACGGAGAAGTCGGACGCGTCGCCGGTGATGACAAAGCCGCGGAAGTTGCGGACGTGCTCGCTGTCAGGGTGCAGCGTTTGCGTAATGAGCGAAACAATGTCGTCGCCGATGGCGTTTTTCTTCGAGTGCAGTTCTATACACGCAACCCCCTCGCCGATGTCGACGAGCGATGCGCCTGCGTTTTTGCGGATGACTCCGTTGCTGCGTTTGAAGGCGGCGACATTGGCGATGCCTTCTGGTTGGTGCACTGGCTGGTAGCTGCGCTTCGTTGTGTTGAATTCGGTGCGGGTGCCTGCGGCGTCGCTGTACCAGCTTGTCTTTCCGGATGCGAGAAGCGCTTCTACCTGCGGGCTGATGTGTTCGCTGCGCGTGCGCAGGCGCTCGACGCTTTGCGGCACGCCGACGGCGTCCCACATTTCGAAGGGGCCGAGTTCCCAGTTGAAGCCGGTGCGCATGGCGCGGTCGATGGAACTGATGTCGTCGGCGATTTCGGGCAGGCAGTCAGCGGCGTAGTTCCAGATACGGGTGAGAAGCGTCCACTGGAATTGGCTGGCTTTGTCTTTACTCGAATTGGGGCCGGGGCCGTTGCCGATGAGCAGTTGCAGGCGCTCGGGCAGAGTCTCGGCGTTCTTTGCCATTTCGAGTGAGGGAAATTTCGTGCGCTGCGCGGGGCGGTAGTCGAGAGTTTTCCAGTCGAGCGCTTGGCGATTATTTTTGGGGTCGGGCGCGTCGGGGATTTTTTTGTAGAAGCCCTGCCCTGTCTTATCGCCGAGCCATTTGCGCTCGAGCATGGTTTCGATGAACGCCGGTAGTTTTGTTACGACTGCATCTTCGGCTTTGGTGCTGGAAAAGTTTCTGGCAACGTGGCCAAGCACGTCGATGCCGACCATGTCGGCGAGGCGGAAGGTTCCGGTGCGCGGCCAGCCGATGCTCGAACCGGTGAGGGCGTCCACGTCTTCGATGGTGAGGTCGAGTTCCTGCATCAGCGCGGTCGCGGTGAGCATGGCGAAGACGCCGATGCGGTTGGCGATGAAATTTGGCGTGTCGTGCGCGTAGACGATGGCTTTGCCGAGGCGACGATCGGCGAAGTCGGCGATGGCCGCGATGGCCTGCGCGTTCACTTCCGGCGTGCGGATGATTTCGAGCAGGCGCATGTAGCGCGGCGGGTTGAAGAAGTGCGTGCCGAACCAGCGGCTGCGGAAGTCGGCTGGCATTTTTGCGACGATGGACGCGATGGGGAGGCCGCTGGTGTTGGTCGTCACAATGGTGTCGTGGCGCAGGTACGGAGCGATTTTTTCGAGCAGCGCCTGTTTGATGGCGAGGTCTTCGGTGACGGCTTCGATGATCCAGTCGCAGGATTTGAGTTGAGCGAGGTCGTCTTCAAAGTTGCCTGCGGTGATGAGGCCGGCGCTGGATTTGTCGTAGAAGGCGGCTGGCTTCGATTTGAGCAGCGCCTGCAATGCCTGCTGCGCGATGCGGCTACGGCCTGCTGGGTCGGCGTCTTTGGGAACAATATCGAGCAGCACGACGGGGAGTCCTGCGTTGGCGAGATGCGCGGCGATGCGCGAGCCCATGGTGCCTGCTCCCAGGACGGCGCAGCGGCGGATGAGAGGGACGGTGGCAACGGTTGCGGGCGCGTCGGCGAGAGCGGTGCTCATTCTTAAAGCTCCTTACGGGGGGAGCATATCGGGCGCGTCTGGCTTTGCGCAAGTGACCGGCGGATGCGCGAATTCTAACGGCTGCAGCCGAAGATTCCTGCATCTAACTGCACACTGCTCTTTGCTAGGACGAACGCGGTGAGATTCAACATTTCAGTTCTATGCCTGTGGCTGGTTGCGAGTGCATCCGTGTGCGCGGCGCAGGCGGCCAAGGGAACTCCGGCTTTGCCTCATGGAACGATCTACATCGAAGCCCAAAACATGTCGTTCTCGTTGATCGATGATGTGACGCTGACAGTGAAGCGCATGAACGGATTTCTTATCCCGCGGCCGGGCAAGATTGTGTCGCTCGACGATAAGAAGTCGTTCACGATGCAGATTGAGAATGCGAAGACTTACCTGTCGGCGGAGAACCTGTCACTGCTGCTGAATGCCTACATCCTGCCGCATGCCAAGACATCGATTCACGATGTTACGGTGCATTTTGAAGATCAGACGCTGGTGGTGAAGGGATCGGTGAAGAAAGGCCTGAATGTGCCGTTTGAGGGCAAAGGCACGCTGAGCGTGACGCCCGAGGGCGGCCTGAAACTTCACTTTACGGATGTCAAGGCAGCGGGCGTGCTCAAGAAGGGATTGCTCGATGCGCTTGGGATTACGCTTGCGAGCGTGGCGCAGCCGAAGCATCAGCCCAGCTTTCAGATTCAGGGCGATGACCTGATTGTGTCAGTGGACAGGTTGTTTCCGCCGCCGCATGTGGGGGGCAAGCTGACGTCGGTCGAGATCGATGGCGATCAACTGGTGGAAATCTTTGGACAGCCGAATCCGGTGCTCAAGCCGGTTCCGGTTGCCGCGGACGGCTATGTCTATTTCCGGGGCGGGACCGTTGTCTTTGGAAAGCTCACGATGAAGGATGTCGACCTGGAGATAGTGAACAAGGACAAGACTGCGCTCTTCAATTTCTCGCTCGACCACTACCGCGAGCAACTGGAGGCGGGATATTCGAAATCGCTGCCGAATCTAGGTCTCGTCGTCTATGTCGCGGACTACTCCACGATCGCTCCCAAGAAAGAAACCGGCGCCGTTCCGAAGAAGGAGCCGGAGGTTTCACAGAACAAATAGAACGGATTGCAGGGTTTGACACTCGCACGCGAGGTGGATAGCGTCAGAGTTACGCTGTCATTTGCGAGGAGCAATGAAACTCTTTTCCACTTTGCGTCTAGCTGCCCTGGTGTGCGTCCTGGCCGTCGTCGCGCATGCTCAGGATTTATCCAGCTTTGAGAAACGCACTACGACAAAAGTCCTGCCAAACGGGATGACACTAATCATCTGCGAGCGGCCGGAGGCCCCGGTCTTTTCTTATTTCACGATTGTGGATGCGGGGGATGCGAACGATCCCGGCGGCCAATCGGGGATTGCGCACATGTTTGAGCACCTCGCCTTCAAGGGAACGAAGGACATTGGAACCACCGATTATGCCGCGGAGAAGGTTGCGCTCGACAAGGTGGAGCAGACGTATGCGGCCTACGACGAGGAATTTCGCAAGCGGGTGGGGCGCGACGAGGAAAAACTGAAGTCGCTGCACGAGGCCTTCGTACAGGCGCAGGCTGAGGCGCAGAAGTATGTCATTCCGAATCAATTCACGGAGATTGCCGAGTCCAATGGCGCGGCGGGCTTGAATGCGCAGACGAGTCTCGATGACACGCAGTACTACTGGAGCATGCCGTCGAACCGGCTTCAGTTGTGGGCCTACATGGAGAGCGACCGTATCGGCAATCCCGTACCCCGTGAGTTCTACAAAGAGCGCGATGTGGTGATGGAAGAACGCCGCATGCGGACGGATTCGAATCCGATTGGGCGGATGGTGGAGCAGTTTCTGGCAACGGCGTATGTCGCCCATCCGTATCACCGTCCGGGCGTGGGCTGGATGAGCGAGTTGAGCCAGATTTCCGCGACCGAGGCTGACGCTTTTCACAAAAAATACTATGTTCCGTCAAATATCGTGATCGCGGTGGTAGGCGATGTGAAGGCCGACGAAGCGATGCCGATGCTGGAGAAATATTTTGGCGCGATTCCGGCAGGGCCGAAGCCAGAGGCGATGAGCACAGTTGAGCCTCCACAGGTAGCGGAAAAAGCGATCACTCTCAAGGAACAGTCGCAGCCGCTTTATCTTGAGGGTTACCACAAGCCGGATTATCGCGATCCTGACGACGCAGTGTACGACGCGATTCAGGACATCTTCTCGAATGGGCGCACCTCGCGACTTTATCGCAGCCTGGTGCGGGACCAGCAGATTGCAGCACAGGCGGAAGGGTTCAGCGGCTTTCCCGGCGATAAGTATCCGGGCCTCTTTGCCTTTTTCGCTGTGCCGAATCCCGGACACACACCAACCGAGATGCGGACGGCCATTCATAAAGAGATCGACAAGTTGAAGACGACTGACGTGAGCGATGATGAACTCACCATGTTCAAGACGCGTGCGCGCGCCGATCTTCTGCGCGGGCTTGGCGATAATCAAGGGCTCGCCGAGCAACTCGCGATCTACCAGTTGCGATACGGCGACTGGCGCGAGTTGTTTAACCAATTGAAGAAGATTGATGCCGTTTCGAAGGTGGATATTCGCCGCGTGGCCAGCAAGACATTTGTGGATACGAATCGAACCTATGCCATGGTTGAGTTTCAGCCGCCGGCTCAGGCCGCTGCGCAGCAATCGTCAGGAGGTACGCAGTGAACCGGAGATTTCGTACTCTGAATCGACTCAGCATGCGGCAGCCTGAACGTAAACCGCTGAAGGAAGCTGCGGGCATGCTTCTCGGCTTGACTGTCCTCGTTGCCCTGTCCACTCTCGCGCAGTCGGCGCATGCGCAGCAGCCGCAGCCATGGACGCAAATTCCGGTTCCCCCGCTGCATCCGTTTCACCCCCAGCAGCCAAAGCGCATCGAGTTGAAGAACGGGCTGGTCATCATGCTGCAGGAAGATCATGAGCTGCCGTTCATCAATGGCTTTATCGAGATGCGTGGCGGCTCGCGCGATGAGCCGGCAAACAAGGCTGGGCTGATCGATCTCTACAGCGACGCGTGGCGCACCAGCGGCACCGCGAGCAAGAATGGCGACGAGCTGGATGACCTGCTCGAAGCGAAAGCCGCGAAGGTGGAAACCGGCGGCGATACCGATTCGACTTCTCTCTCGTGGTCTTGCCTGACGAAGGACGAGGACCTGGTCTTCGGCATTGCTGTCGATCTGCTGGAACATCCGGCATTCAAAGAAGACAAATTGATGCTCGCCAAACAGCAGGCGGCTGCGGGTATTGTCCGGCGCAACGATGACGCCAGCGCAATTGCAGGACGCGAAGCGGCGAAGCTGGTGTATGGAGCCAACAGCCCATACACGCGCGAGCCGGAACTGGCGACCATCAAGGCAGTCACGCTTGACGATCTGAAACAGTGGCACGATAAGACCATCGTTCCAAATAACATGATCATCGGCGTGGAAGGCGACTTCGATGCAGCTCAAATGGAAAAGACGCTGCGCGCCGCATTTGAAAATCTACCACGCGGTACGCCGTGGCCCAAACCTTCTGGAGAATTTCCGGGGCCGAAGCCGGGTGTGTATATCGTCGACAAGACGGATGTGAACCAGAGCAACGTGAATATTCTCGGGATCGGCACGCTGCGGAGTAATCCGGATTATTTTGCGTTGTCGGTGATGAACGAGATTTTCTCCGGCGGCTTTGGCTCGCGCCTGTTTCAGGATGTGCGCACGAAACAGGGACTCGCCTACTCAGTCGGCGGAGGCTATGGATCGTCGTACGATCATCCGGGCATGTTCAAGGTGGGAGCGGGAACCAAGAGCGCCAGCACAATCAAGGCAACGCAGGCGATGGTGGCTGAGATCGGCGACCTGAAGACGAAACCGTTCACCGAAGAAGAACTGAAGCGAGCCAAGGACCAGGTGCTCAATTCTTTCATCTTCAATTACGACACCAAAGAGAAAGTGCTGGCTGCCGCAGCACGCCTCGAGTTCTACGGCTATCCGGCGGATTTTCTTGAACGGTATCGTGATGGGGTGGAGCATGTGACGACGGCCGACCTTGAGCGCGTCGCGAAGAAATACATCGACACGTCGAAGCTGGCAGTCCTGATTGTCGGCAACCAGCAGGAGTTCGGGGCGCCACTCACGGAGCTGGGCATGGGCGCGCCTCACGCAGTGGACATCACAATTCCGGGAGCGCCTCAACAGAGCCAGGGCGGCAACGAAGGAGAGCAGTAAGATGCGGTTGGCAATTGTCATCATGGCCGCGGGCAAGGGCACGCGGCTGAAATCGAAACGCCCCAAAGTTCTGCACAAGATTGGCGGCAAGGCTCTGGTGGAGCATGTGATTCACGCGGCGACGCAGATTGTTCCGCCGCAGGATGTGTATGTCGTTGTTGGTCATCAGGCGGGCGCAGTACAGGCAGCAGTGACCGGCACGGGCGTGCATTTTGTTACACAATCGGAACAACGCGGTACCGGACACGCTGTGCAGACCGCTCGCCAGGCGGTGGCGGCGTACGAGCATATCATCGTCCTCTCGGGCGACGTGCCCCTGTTGCAGCCTGAGACGATTGCCCGCCTGCGCGATTTCCATCTGGCCGAGCGCGCGGCCATGTCGATTCTTACGGCTTGCCCTTCTGATCCGCATGGGTACGGTCGCGTCATCCGCCGTGCACCGGGGGCGGCGGAGGTAGCTGCGATTGTTGAGCAAAAGGCTCTCACTCCAGAGCAGAAGACGATTCCCGAGATCAATTCGGGTATTTATGCCTTCGCCACAACTACGCTCTTTCAGCTCATCAATGAATTGAGAACCGACAACGCGCACGGTGAGTATTACCTCACGGATATGGCCGACGTGCTGGTGCAGGAAGGTCAGCGCGTGGTTGCCATCGAGGCCGAGAGCTCTACCGAGGTCCTTGGAGCCAATACACTCGCGGAAATGGCAGATCTGGACGCGGCCATGCGGTTAACAACGGCACGCAAGCTGATGGCGCAAGGCGTCACCATCTACCGGCCGGAGACAACGGTGATCGACGCAGGCGTGCGGGTTGGGCCGGACACGATCATCGAGCCCTTTGTGCAGCTATTGGGCGAAACGCATATTGGCGAAGATTGCCACATCCGCTCTTATTCGGTCATTGAAAACTCGACGATTGAAAATCACGTTCTGATTCAGAATCACTGCGTCATCGATAACGCGCATATTCGCTCAAGCGCGCAGCTGGGGCCTTATGCACGCCTTCGTCCGGGCAGCGACATCGGAGAGGAAGCACACATCGGCAATTTCGTTGAAACCAAGAAGATGCGCATCGGCAAAGGCTCGAAGGCCAACCACCTGAGCTACCTCGGCGACGCCGAAATCGGCAGCGGGGTGAACATCGGCGCTGGGACGATCACCTGCAACTACGATGGCGTCAACAAGCACCGCACATTGATCGAGGACAAGGTTTTCGTCGGCAGTGACACCACGCTGGTGGCGCCCATTGTGATCGGAGAAGGATCGTATATTGCGGCCGGGTCCTGCATCACGGAAGATGTCCCTCCCGATGCCCTTGCTCTGGGGCGCGCGCGACAGACCACGAAACCCGACTGGGCGAGGAGCCACCGTTCCAAGCGATAGGCTGCGAAAGAAGTTGAGCAATCGAACGCCGCTCAGGCGGCGCGTTCCGTTTCCATATCAGCCAGAATGCTGCGCAAACGGATTCTGGCTGAAAACAGCGCCTGGGCCACCTCTGGCCTGGAGACTTCCAACAACTGCGCAATGGCGTCCGACGAATAGCCTTCTACATCGCGCAGAAGAAACGCGAGGCGTTCGATGGGCGGAAGTTCCTGAATGGCCTCTTCGAGATCGGTGCGGCGGACATTCCTTCCGTCCATCCCGGCGGAAACGTCGACCGGCGCGGGCATAGCTGGAGCCAGGGAAAAATGGGAACGAAGACCGGCGATCAAAGCGTCATCGATGATCCTGGAATCCGGCTTTGGGTCGACATGAAAAGCGCGCACAAAACTGTTGGTAAGCAGCGCCTCGGCCTGAAGTTCATTGCCGGTCATGTGGAAGGCCAACGAAAAAACGCGATGACGGTGGCTCTCGTAGATGTCGCGCTGGGCCTGCTCCACCGAACGCTCCTCGGACTGTGAGGTTACGATTCTCGGTGTACTTGCTTCGAATAGTCCACGAAGGTTGATACTCAAAAGAGCATCCTTTCAGACCGGGGAGGAAGTTGGTGTTTCTATTATCTTAAACGATTCCAGCGCCTGAGATTCGAGGAGCAGATTTCCAATTTAGAGTTGTTTGATGCTATTTTTTAAAGTCGAGGTTACTTAAGCAAAAAATAAGCAGTTTAAGAATAGGGCTCCTTTGAATCTCACTGTTTATTCCTTGGTTCAGGGCAGCTGGATTGGCGTCACTGGAAACGTAACCATCGACTCCATGTATACGTTTACGATGCCGCACCGCCGATATAGCAGACCGGCTGACAATGACTTGTAAAAATTATTCCACAGGGCTGGGTTGAGACGCTAGAAGAAGAACGTATGGCATCCGAACGAATCCTGGTTGTCGATGATGAGCCTTATGTAAGGACAGTAATCGCTGCGATGCTGGAAAAGGCGCATTACCGCCCGGTGCTGGCGAGCAACGGTCTGGAAGCGATGGAACGCCTCCAGACCGATCCTCCTTACGACCTTGTGCTTTCCGACATCATGATGGATGGCCTGGATGGGATGAGCCTGCTCGAGCGGTTGCGGGAAGTGCAGCCCGAGACTCCAATGGTCATGGTCACGGCCATTCATGACGTGGGCGTCGCGATCTCCGCCATTCGCAAAGGCGCCTATGACTACCTGCTGAAGCCGTTCGAAAAGGAGCAGTTGCTGGCTACTGTGCGGCGTGCGCTAGATCACCGGCGGCTGGCGCAGCAGAACTCCATGTATCAATCGAACTTGGAGCAACTGGTTGCCGCCCGCACGGATATGCTGCGCCAGGCGATTGCCGATCTGGAGCGATCCTATGACATTACGCTGGAGGCGCTCGGGGATGCGCTCGATCTAAAGGACGCGGAAACCGAAGGTCACTCCAAGCGAGTGACAGGGTACACAGTCGCCTTGTCCAGAGCTATGGGGCTTTCACCCACTGATATCCGCACCATCGCGCGAGGCGCCTTCCTGCATGACATCGGAAAGATGGCGATTCCTGACGCCATCCTGCTGAAGCCCGGCAGACTGGATATCGATGAGCGCTCTGTGATGCGCGACCATTGCGCACGCGGCTATCAGATTTTGTGCAAGATCCCTTATCTGAGGGAAGCGGCTGAGATCGTCTACTGCCACCAGGAGCATTTTAATGGCTCAGGCTATCCGCGTGGGCTGAAGGGCGAGCAGATTCCGCTGGGCGCAAGAATTTTTGCCGTTGCGGATACACTCGATGCCATCACCTCGGATCGCCCCTACCGTAAGGCCAACAGCTTTACCGCAGCCAGAAACGAGATCCAGCGCTGTGCCGGAACGCAGTTTGATCCGCAGGTGGTCGACGTTTACCTGAGCATGCCGGATGGATTATGGATCGATCTGCGCAGGGAAATCAGCCAGCACGCCCGCTTCTCGCCATTCGCCTTTGGTGGAGCGGAAGTCCAAACACCAGGTTAGACGGGAGGTCTGTATGGCGCTATTGAGCCCTGAAGCCGTTCAGGAGAAGCTGAAGCAATTACATGGATGGAAGCTGGATGGAAAAGAAATCGTTCGCGAATTCAGTTTTGCCGATTTTGTTCAAGCCTTGAACTTTGTAAATGCTGTCGGCGAGAAAGCTGAGGCGGCAGGCCATCACCCGGATATCGATATTCGTTACAACAAGGTGAAACTCGCGCTGATTTCGCATGATTCCGGAGGCCTAACGGAACGTGATTTCCGGATGGCTGCAGCTGTGAACGAGATTCCTACCAAAAACTGAATTGCCTCTTTAATAAATGGCATCATCCTCCGGGAGCGGGAGCTTCGGCGCTGAATCCTCGGGCTGATTTCGAATATCTGCCAGGCTTCTGCGGTTCCATAGCGCCACCGCAATCCCTCCCAGCAGCGCCGATCCTATCACCAGCAGACCGGTTTTCAGGCGGCTCGGCCGCGGCTCTTTGGAACCATTATTCTGTTTAGAATCAATAGATTCTAGCGACTCAGCCATATCGATCTGCACTCATCTCGTTCCATCGATCAACCTTTTCGATGCCATTTTGGCACGGCGGATCGCAACTTATGCATCGTGTTTGTGTTTTTGTTACTTGAGTGCGCTTGTGGAAGTCTGCCAGATCGCGTACACTACATGAAATTGAAGAAAAAGTACGCGATCTCATAGATTTCAGGAAAAGATTGAAACTAAGAAACAACGAAAAGCATCTATGTAAGTGTACAGTTCTTGCCGAAGATTGAGCTTAGCTCTCAACGGCAGGAGATAGAGTTTATAAGTTGCGTCACTGGCCTCCCGGCACGGACAAATGACCGTTCGTGCCGTCTTTTTTTGAATTTTTCAGACCATTTCGCCGCACAATTCCTGCTCTTCAAATCTTCTTCTTCCAATTATCCGTTCCAGTCGCCGGCTTGCGCTAATCTAGTGTGCAGGAGACCCGCTTTAGGAGCCGTGCATGAAAAGAATTCTGCTTGGGATGGCCTTGGGACTGGCCACAATCGCGAGTTACGCTCAGTGGTCCAATCCGGCGGATGACATTCCCGCATATCATACCGCGCCACCCGCAAAGACGGAGCAATTGCCACCCGTACTTTCTGGCAGCCAGCTTGAGGGCGAGTATTTTCGCTATCCCTGGCAAAAGCAGGTGTACGTAGAAGCGGCTCAGGTGCAGGGCGTGATCTATCAGCTTCCTTGCTACTGCCGTTGCGACAAGGCCCTTGGCCACACGAGTCTGCACAGCTGCTTTGAAGGCACGCATGGCGCAGTGTGTTCAACCTGCGCGAAAGAAGGCGCCTATGCCTACAAGATGACGAAGCTGGGCAAAACGCCGAAAGAGATTCGCGACGGCGTCGAGCGCAAGGAGTTCGAATCGATCGATCTCGATCAATTGGGCGGCATGTAGCAGGGCCGCCTGTTCCCCCTCCGATAATCTAAGTCTCGCCTCGATCGATTGCGCTAGAGTAATCGCACACATTTCCGTCTTAAAAGGTTGTGCGATGCGAAACTGGCTTGTCGGCATTCGCTGTTTTCCGATTACGATCTGCGCTCTTCTGATTACGCCAACGCTAGCTATGGCGCAGAACACGCCACTTGCGATCACCGGTACGCTGCTCACGCCGCAGGAGATCATCCCAAACGGTACCGTTGTTCTTCAAAATGGGAAGATACTCGCCGCCGGGGCTCATGTTGAGCTTCCGCAGGGGACGACAACGGTACGCACCGACGGCATTATCGCGCCCGGGCTGATCGATCTGCATAATCACCTCACCTGGAACGTTTTTCCTCGCTGGAAACCGATTCAAGAGTTCGGCAATCGCTATGACTGGCAGCAGAAGCCCGTCTACAACGTGCTGATGGATGTGCCGCATTCCGAACTTGTGAGTGAAGGGCTGGAATGCGAGATGGAGCGCTATGCCGAGGTAAAGGCGATCAGCGAGGGCGAAACGTCCGTGGTGGGGGGAATGTACGCTCCGTGCGATCAGGGACTGGCGCGCAATCTCGATTACGACCCGGAGTTCGGTGGCGGGCTGGGCGAAATCATCTACAGTGTCTTTCCGCTGACGATGAGCCAGTTCGACGTTGCGCGGGCGATTTCCGTGCTCAATGCCAAGCCGCGCGGTTCCCTGCTGATTCACGTTGGCGAAGGTTCTCCGCAGGACGCCTCGGCTGCGCGTGAGTTCCCGGAAGTGGAGGAGCGCGGGCTGCTCAAATCAGGCGTCTCGTTCATTCACGGCGTCGCTCTTACACCGCAGAATTTTGCTGCGATGGCGAAATCGGGCGTGGGATTCATCTGGTCTCCGCGCAGCAATATCGAACTATACGGAAACACAGCGAACGTCGCCGCCGCCCAAGCGGCAAATGTTGTTATGGCGCTGGCTCCGGATTGGAGTCCGACCGGAAGCGACGGCCTCTTGGGAGAGCTGAACTACGCTTCGGTGTGGAACCAGACCCAGCCAACGCCTCCCTTTACGGAGCGCGAGTTGGTCATGATGGCGACAAGCAACGCTGCAGCGCTCGTGGCATTGCAGGACTTCATTGGCACTCTCGCAGCGAATCATGTGGCGGATCTGATCGTAATTCGCGACACGGGCAAAGCGCACAGTAAGGATGCATACTGGAGCCTTACCCATGCCACGCCGGAAGATGTGGAACTGGTCATGATCGGCGGAGTAGCGACGTATGGCAATCCTGAGTTGATGCGCCAGATATCTAACAACTCTCCGACAGAAACGCTCAAGGTGTGTGGTTCCGATAAGAGCATTTCCTTTGCGAGCGAGAAGCCCGAAAAGCACGCGTTCGCGGAGACCGAATCAATGCTCGATCAGGCTCTGCGCGAAATGGGCAGGAAATTGGCGCCTCTTGCTGAGTGCGGAGATTAGCGTTCAGTTGCCTGGACATCACTCTGCTACACTCGCGCAATGGATCGTGGTTTTTTTCTAACCTTCGAGGGCCTGGATGGCTCGGGGAAAACGACGCAGATAAGGAAGCTGACTGGCTGGCTGGAGGCGCAAGGACGGCAGGTAGTTGTTACGCGACAGCCGGGCGCTACGGTGATTGGCGAGCGCATTCGCAAATTGTTGCTTGCTTCGAGCACGGAGAATCTGGCTCCGCGCGCAGAGTTGGGGTTGATGTTTTCCGATCGTGCACAAGCCATTGCGGAGATCATCTCGCCGGCGCTCCAGGCCGGAAAAGTCGTTGTCTGCGATCGTTACACGGACTCGACGGAGGCCTATCAAGGTGGTGGGCGGCAACTCGGCAGTGAAGTTGTGTTGCAACTACACGAGGTGATGTGCGGAGGGCTGCAGCCTGATCTGACGATTCTCCTGCTGCCCGACTTCGACGCATCGCTTACGCGCGCGCGGCGGCGCAATACGCGAATGGAAAAGAGCGGTAAGGATGAGGGCCGCTTCGAACGCGAAGACGAGGCTTTCTATCGCCGCGTATATGACAAGTATCGCGAGATTGCTGCTCGCGACACCTTGCGTGTGGTCACAATGGAGGGCGATGCGGATATTGAAAAAGTTCATCAGCGCATCGTAAGAGTGGTAGAGGAGCGTTTAGCGCTCTGATTGAGCCGTGGTCACTGCTTCCCAAGTCGACAATCGCTTCCCCGTCGAAGAGCGAGGCAGCTATCGTTTTCCGCCGGGGCTGAGGCGCAATTTGCCGTTCTATCTCTTCAGCCGCTTCTTCCGTCCTGGCAATCCGATCCGGCTCTTTGAATACCTCGCGGCGACATTCGGACGCGTGTCTTACTATCGCATCGGGCCGAGCCAGATTGTTGTGATGAACGATCCAGAGCTGATCCGTGAAATTCTGATCGCACAGCCGCAGAACTTCATCAAAGAACGTACGCAGAAGCGCATGCGGATCCTGCTCGGCGAGGGGCTGATCACGAGCGATGGTGAAGTCCACAAGCGCCAGAGGCGCATTGCTGCTCCGGCATTTCATCGGCAACGCATTCAGGCTTATGCCGGCGTGATGGTGGAGCGCGCGGCAGCGATGCGCGATTCGTGGCGTGAAGGCGTGGAAGTGGACGCCTCGGCAGAGATGATGCGCCTGGCATTGCAGATTGTGGCGCGGACACTCTTCGACTCGGATGTGACCAAAGATGTGCAGCGCATCAATGACGAAGTGAACGCGATCATGCGGCTCTATAACTTCCTCGTCGCATTGCCTCGCGCCGAGGCAATGCTGCATCTGCCGATTCCCGGCCTGATGCGCTTCAAGCGCGCACGCAAGCGACTCGATAAAGTTGTGTACCGCATGATCGAAGACCGTCGCAGGTCAGGGGTGGATGGCGGCGATTTGCTGTCAATGCTTCTGGCCTCACGCGATGACGAAGCCGACCACTCCGGGATGACCAACGAGCAGTTGCGCGATGAGGTGCTGACGATCTTTCTTGCCGGATACGAGACAGTAGCGAATGCCCTGGCGTGGACATGGCTGTTGCTGGGCCAGAATCCGGATGCGGAGGCAAAGCTTCACGCGGAGATCGACACTGTGCTCGGCGGACGCCTGCCTACGCTCGAAGATCTTCCGCAGTTGCGTTACGCCGAGATGGTGCTTTCTGAATCGATGCGGCTCTATCCTCCGGCCTGGGCGATGGGTCGGCAGGCGACGTGCGATGTGGAGATCGGCCCTTACAAGCTGCCAGCGGGAACATATATCTTTTTCAGCCAATACATCATTCAGCGCAACGCAGACTTCTTCCCTGATCCGCTGCGCTTTGATCCCGAGCGATTCACGCCGGAACATAAGGCCGGGCGTCCGCGTTTTGCTTACTTCCCTTTCGGTGGCGGCAGCCGTCAGTGTATCGGCGAGTCGTTCGCGTGGATGGAGGCGATCCTGAGCCTGGTGACGCTGGCGCAGCGCTGGCGGTTGAAGCTGGTTCCGGAGCAGGCGATCGATGTGCAGCCGAAGATTACGCTCCGCCCGAAATATGCCATTCGCATGGTGCCGGAGCCACGTTGATGACGCCGTAACTTGCTCTGCACAGTGCTGACTCGCTACTCTCAATTTGTGGGTTTTCAGGATTTCCTTGGCAACGAAACAACGGTGCGCCATCTGCGCGAAGGCATTGCGCAGGGCAGGCTGCCGCATGCGCTCATCCTTGCCGGGCCGCGCGGCTCGGGCAAATACACGCTGGCACTGATGCTGGCGCAGGCGGCAAATTGCCTCAACCCGACAGAATCGGACGGCTTGCCGGATTTCTGCGGCGTCTGCCGCAACTGCACGCGCATTGCCCAGGCAATGGCGCTTGATGCGCGGGTGGAAGAAGCCATTGCCGCACGCGAAGAGTTGCGCGAAGTCGACAAGAAGGACACGCGCATACTCATCCAGACGCATCCCGATGTGCTTGTGATTCCTCCCGACCCGCCGCAGTTGCTCATCAAGCTTGGGCAGGTGCGGACTGTGATTCGTGAAATCTACCGCATGCCAGCCGAGGCAAAACGGGCGATCTACATCTTCACCAGCGCTGCGTTCATGAAGGAAGCTGCGAATTCGCTGCTGAAAATTCTGGAGGAGCCTCCGGCGCACGCCAGCATTTTTCTGCTGGCGGAAAATACCGGCGAGTTGCTGCCAACGATTCGCTCACGAGCTGGCATCGCGAGGCTGGGAGCGCTCCCGCTCGACCAGCTGGAGCGGCTGATCGCGACGCGGCGGGAAGATTTGCGTCCGGCGCAGCGTTCCCTTGTTGCCCGCCTGGCGCAGGGTGCGGTGGGCGCCGCGCTTGGCTTCGACCTGGAACAATATCTTGCCCATCGGCAGGATGCGCTTATACTGCTGCGCAACGCCACACGCGAGGCTGACCACTCGACACTCTTTCGCATGACCGAGACCTACCGGGCCGGTGCCGAAGGCCAGCAGAAAACCCAGGGAATGTTGCGCGCGCTGATCAGCCTGCTCGAAGATCTACTGCTGATCCAAAGCGGTCAGGCCGCTTTGATGCGCAACATCGACCTGCAGGCAGAGCTGAGCGCAATGGCTTCCGGTGTTTCCTTTGAGTGGATTGAAAACGCGGCACGCAGTATTCAGCAAGTGCAGTCCGGAATGCGGCGCAATCTGCTTCGCTCGCTTGCTTTGGACGCCTTTGCCGGGGAGATAGCTGTCCAATAAGTCAATTAAATCGTGTTAATAGCGGGATAACTTCGAGTAAACGATTGCCTGCTTCGTCAGTAAGTCATATTTTCATGAAAAAGCAGAAAAACGGCTCAAAATCTGTTCCTAAATCGACCATTTTCAGGCTACGATACAACTAACACCATCAACTTGGATTCTGGCGATCGAAGAAGATGAGCCCCCTGCCCGCTGCGCTCTCAGGCCGAGTTATCTCTAGAGGACGGAGTAGCATCCCATCTTGTAAGAATTGCCGTACAAAACAAAAATATGGCGAACCTATCTCCAATTTCCATCCCCGGTCCGCGTCAGGTCGGCTCAGGGGATTCTGCCAGGGACTCCGGGAATCAGTCTTCTGAAGAAACGCCCGTCGTTCATCCAGCGACGGTTCCCGCTGCAGGTCCGCGTAAACTGATTCGGCCGACATTGCCGGCGCGCGCTCTCGGTAACAAGAATTTCTTCCGGCGAAACGATCTGCCCACCCTCGCGCACCATGAAGCGATGACAAACGTTCGCACCGAACACGAGAGCACCCACGCTGAGGCCTTCTACTTTCAGAAACAGGCGCAGACGCAGACACAGATGGTCTTCATCCTCGAAGATGGCGAGCGCATCGAGGGATATATCGAGTGGTACGATCGCAATGCTATCAAAGTGCGCAACCACACGCGCACGCTGATCTACAAGTCCAGCATTAAGTATCTGTACAAAGCAAACGAGAACCAGACCCGCTTCTGATATTCAGCCTTTTTCAGTCTTTGCCGCTTTTGAGAGACGGTCGCGTATCGCCACGCTGATCCCCGCGGATGCAGGCAGCGGACACACGATCACCGAGGCGCCCGCGTTGTCGAGAAATCGCAGCCCGGCGAAGAGACGCTGCGCCAACTCTTCCGCATCAGACCATTTTCCCCAGCGATAGATGATTGCGTCGATTGCTTTGACTGCGGGTTGAAACTCGTCCGGCAGCATCAGCCCGAGTCTCGCTCCATTCTGCTGGGCTTGTGTCAGGGCCGCGCGAAAGGCCTCGATCTGCTCTTCTCCGCCGCCGTCAACCAGCATAAGTTTTGCTCTCGGAGCGTAGTGCCGCAGACCAACTCCAGGGGAGGGCAAGGATGCTGGCTCAGCCGCGTTCCGCCCGGGAATTTCACGATGCATGATCGCATCCACGCCCGCGGCTCGAATCTGTTCGAGGGAGATGACGCCGGGACGGTAGATAACGCATGGATTTTCACAGACATCGATCACCGTCGATTCCAGTCCGTGAGTCGTCTCCCCTGAGTCGAGAATCGCATCGATGCGTCCGTCGAGGTCTTCGGCGACGTGCTCGGCTGTTGTCGGGCTGGTTCGCCCGAAGCGGTTGGCGCTGGGCGCGGCAATGGGCACGCCAGCTTCACGAATCAGCGCTTGCGCCACAGGATGCTGCGGCATGCGCACCCCCACCCGTGGACGGCATGCGGTCACCGCATCCTGGATAGCGTCGCCCTTGGGCATCAACAAGGTCAGCGGCCCCGGCCAGAAGGTGTCAATGAGCTTCGCAGCGCTTTCCGGAACGCTCGCGACGACCCGATGCAGCATCGACGCGTCCGAAATATGGACAATCAGAGGGTCCCATGACGGACGCTCCTTCGCCGCGAATATTTTCGCGATCGCATTCGCGTCAAGTGCGTTGGCTCCGAGGCCATATACCGTCTCGGTAGGAATCGCGACCGTGCCGCCGCTGCGCAGAATCTCGGCTGCGCGCTTGAGAGATGAGCGCGAAGCCTCAGACGAGAGATGATGCGGATCGACGCTAAGCCGCAGAGTGGGCATGACTCAATTCTAGGTCACAGTTCGCGGCGCGACCCGGAGCAAACCGCCGTGCCCGGTGCCCTATACTGTTGCCATGAGTGCTGACGAGATCGAGGTGAAATTCCGCGTCGCTGACCCCCCTGCGCTGGAACGCAAGCTTGTCGCGGCCGGATTCCGTCGCATTACTCCGCGCACCTTTGAGAAGAATGTCCTCTTCGATACGCCTGACCGCCGTCTGCGCGCGCAGCAGTCGATTCTCCGTGTCCGCCAGTACGGAGAGCGCTGGGTGGTGACGCACAAATGCCTTCCGCAGAACAACGATCCGGTGGCGCGCCACAAGCATCGCATCGAAACAGAAACCGAAGTCAAGGATGGGGACGCAATGTCCGTCATCTTCAGCCAGATCGGTTATGCTCCGGCGTTTACCTATGAGAAATGGCGGACGGAATATGCCGACGCCTCCGGGCATTGCGTGATTGACGAAACACCAATCGGCCTCTTTGCCGAACTCGAAGGTCCGCGGGAATGGATCGATGCTATGGCTCAGCGTCTGGGCCTTGATCCCGGAGAACTGATCACGCTCAGCTATGGACGCCTGTTCGAAGAATGGCGAGCAGCCACCGGCAGCGCGGCCACGGACCTGACCTTTGCGGCGATCCCGCAGCCCAAATAGGCCGGGAACCCTTTAGATTCCTCAGCAAAGTTCCGGCTCAAGCTCCTCCCGATTCCTGCCGATAAGCCCCTCAAACAGCGGTTTCCCCGCTTCCACGAGAGGTTTTTCATGAACATTGCAAAATTTCGTCAATCTGCCTTTGCCGCCGGTTTTCAACACACTGCCCTGCTTTTTCTGATCGCCGTTGCCTGCCTGCTGCTTGTTCTGCCTGCGCACGCTGACGACCGCCGTGTGGAAAAGCGCGTTCCGCCGGTCTATCCGGAGATTGCCAAGCGCATGCGCATTTCGGGCGTGGTGCACGTCGAGGCCACCGTTGCGGCCGATGGCAACGTAACGGCAGCCAAGGCCACCACCGGTAACAAAATGCTCAGCCTCGCCGCAGAAGACGCTGTGAAGCGCTGGAAGTTTGTGCCCGGCGACGGTCAATCCACGGTTGGCATCGACGTCAACTTTGAAGCGAACTAACTCTAACCGGGCAACCCCCAAGGACAATACAGCCATGTCATTCACGCACTCGCGTCTGACCAACAAACTACGTCTCAGCACCGGCGTGCTGGTGCTGAGCATTCTGCTCGGCTCATGCGCCGCCTATCTCAAGATGCGCCAGGCGAGCCAGCTTTCCGAGAGCGTAGCTGCAGACCAGATTCCGGCCCTCACTGCGGTGCGCGATCTACGTGTCGCTCTGCTCGATTCGTCGAACGCGCTGAAGGCGTACATGCTCTTTGGGATGGACCCGAACATGGCAACACGCTACCGCACTACGTTCGAACAGAGTAAGGCTGCCGCGAATGATGCCATTTCGCGCATACAGGCTAAGGGCCAGGTCATCGATGCTATGGCCGGCGCTGCGCAGGTGGATGCCATGCTCAGCGAATACCATGCTTTCGCGGAGGGCGAGGACCGCGTCGTGGCGATGGCCATCGGACAGGGCAGCGACGCGACCAGCAAGGCGTACGACATGCTGCAGGGTGAAGTGGCCGACCATGAGAATGCTTGCCGCAAGGCAGCGTCAACGGTTGTCGCTGCGGTCATGCAGGAGGCCAATTCCAGCTTGCGTGAGACAGTACACTCCATGCATCTGCAGGCCATCTATCTCTGGCTGGCGATCGCTTTTGGCGGCATCGTCGGTTCCGCTCTTGCTGAATTCTCTATCCGCCGCGTCGTTCGCTCCGTGGTGCTGGTGGCAAATCGCGCGCAACACATCGCTGAAGGCGACCTGACGGGCGAGGCGCTGCACATCGACTCCAACGACGAAGTCGGCAGTCTTGCTACCTCAATCAACCGCATGCAGGATAACCTGCGCGAGATGATTCGCACGATGATGGAGATCGCCAACACGGTAAACGGCGATTCGGCCAAGCTGGCCAACTCGGCAGCCGAAAACTTCCGCCGAACCAAGGAACAGAGCCTGCAGACACAGCAGGCGGCGACCGCGATGCAGGAGATGTCGATCAGCATTGCCGAAGTTTCCAAGCATGCGCAGAATGCGGCCGAGAACGCCAAGGAAGCCTCAAAGACTGCGCGGCATGGCGGCTCTACAGTCGAGCAGATGCTCATGAGCATGCAGTCGATCGCTGACTCGGTACGTAACACCGCCGCGACCGTGCAGCGTCTGGGCAAGGAATCCGAGCAGATCATCCGCATTGTGAACGTGATCGAAGAGATTGCGCAGAAAACGAACCTGCTGGCGCTCAACGCAGCCATTGAAGCGGCGCGCGCCGGTGAGCAGGGACGCGGTTTCGCCGTCGTCGCGGGCGAGGTTCGCCGCCTCGCAGAAAGCACGCGCAATGCGACCAGCGAAATTGGCCAGATGATTGAAGGTATCCGCGCTCACACGCTCTCTGCTGTTGAAGCCATGGAGAGCGGCACAACCACCGTCAACGAAGGCGTGGAAACGACAACGCGCGCCGGAGAAGCGCTGCAGCGCATCATCCACATGGCCGATCAGGTCGACGGCATGATCGCGCAGATCGCAGCCGCCGCAATGCAACAGTCAGAAGCCGCACGCCAGTCGAGCGCCAACGTCGACATCATCAACCGCCTCGGCGAAGAAAATGCCGCAGCCATCCCCGAGAGCAACGCGATCGTCAATTCCGTCCAGACCGGAGCAAGGCGTCTACAGGAGCACATCGCGAACTTCCGCCTGGAGGAAAATCGGGCTTCCTCCCGCAAGAATTACGCAACGCAGGGACTCTCGATTCAACCCGTTCCCGCATACGGCGACTGAAGATTCCGCACGCTTCACCGAAAAGCAGGGTCAACCAGCCCTGCTTTTTCTATTTTTATGGGTATGTACTGCTACACTCTTCTGCTCGTCGTAGTTGCCGTTGCGCCTATTGCGCCACCGGATTCGCCGCAGACAGTTACGCAGGTGCTGCGCGCCAAAGACCAGGCCTTGCTCGATGCCATCGCACCGGGCAATGTAAAGGTTTGGGATGCTGCCCTCGCTGAAGAAGCCGTCTATGTTGACGAAAACGGAGTCATCCTGGACCGCGCTGCGTTTCTCAAGCAGCTAACTCCTCTGCCCCCAGGAGCATCCGGAACGCTCGTCATCTCCTCGTACCAGGCCAGCGAACAGGGCGATGTCGCCACGGTGATCCACACCGACGATGAAACGGAAAACTACCACGGGCAAACGCTCAAGGCCCGCTACCTGACAACTGAGACTTGGCAAAGATCAGAGAACGACTGGAAGTTACTGCAAGTTCACACCTATGCTGTGCTGCAAGACCCGCCAGCGCAAAAGTTGGCGGCGAAAGACCTTGATGCGTATGCCGGCAGATACACCGCGGGAGATCTTATCTATACGCTTCATCGCGATGGCAACCGTCTCATCGGCCAGCGTGAAGGCGGAGCGCCGGTGGAGTGGAATGCGGAATTGCGCGATGTATTTTTCATCGCCGGTCAGCCGCGCATTCGCAAAATCTTCCAGCGCGATGCCAATGGAAAAATCACGGGCTTCGTCGATCGCCGCAAAAGCTGGGACCTGGTCTGGAAGAAGACTGGATAAAAGGGCCGAACTGGAATTTGCTACTGGGAGGAAGAAGGCGTAACCGGCATGACTGCCTTCGAGTTTGCCGGCGCCTTTGGGTCTATTGCAAAATCGAATACCCTTGTCGGAAACAGGTTTTGCCCCCGGGGCAAACACATAAGCGCATACTCTCCCGGCGCTAGCGGCTCACTCGCTGTAATTTTTTGCCAATCTGTACCACCCACTTTTTCGGTTTTAATTACGAGAGCCTGGCTATTTCGTGCCGCTTTGCCCGTGATCTGAGTGAAGGCGATTGTGCTCACGATCCGCCGGTCTTTCTTCGATTCGACTCTTACCATGGCTAGATCCATCTGCGTGGAGGTTTCAGAGGATACCGCGGCATCTTCGGAGGATATTGCATACCCGCGAATGTAGATGCTGAGATTCGGCTCATGGAGCCGCACACTTGCTGCTGCGCCCTGAATCTCGACGGATTCTTTTGGCTTATAGATGAATGGAGCCATGTTGGCTTTTAAGACATTGGAGCCTGCATGCCTGTCTATGTCTGTCGGCACGTATTTCAATTGAACAAGCTGCCGCACGCCATCAAAGTTGTCCGTGGCCCACACATGACCGACAGATGGCAATACCAACCCATCCCCGATTGGGGTGCCCGCTGCCCTGGCAGAAGACGCGACATCTGGCCGGCTGACTGAAACTTCGCTTTGAGGAATTGGCTGCGATTGATGGCTGAGGCGTGGACGGTTAGGGTCATCCTGTTGAGCCCACAATCCAAACGCAAAAGCTGCTAACGCCCCTACTAAGCAAGCCTTTGCCAAAAGAGAACCAGACAAGCGCGGGAGCCCCGCGAAAACCGAAATCATGTACGTCCTTAGGCCCTTTTACCAGAAATGTTTTGAGAACAACATTACACTATCCGCTTTGTTGTAGTCACAAAAAAGGGCAGAGCTGGTTGGCTCTGCCCTTTCTATTTCCTAACCGAGTCCCACCAGGTCGGTAAGGTTTGTTCGTCGATCTTCGTTGACCGCACCCACAGCGTCTCACGATGGCATGTCGCTTGTGTCACGCGTGTGTCATATGCGTGTCATCGCTTTGTTCTTGCATCCTCCCGCGACTTGCTGTGATTGAATCGAGTCATGCTGGCAAAACACAAGGCGCCTGACGGAACCGAAAATCGTTGCGCTCAGAAATTTTCTGGAAGCAGTCGAATCGGAATCCGCAGGCGCCTTTGTATATATTGAGGGCAGAGCTGGTTGGCTCTGCCCTCTTTTCTCCGCTATGTTCCAGCGGCCCCACCCTGCTGGCTTCATGCGAGAACAACGCAGATATGGTTCGAGGTTTTACGAATCAATCCCTGCGCCTTGCCTCGTCGGCGTCTTCTGCCAGATCGTTTATATATTTGAAGAACGCCGGCGACTGGCGGAGAAACAGGCCGTCATCGATAAACGCCTTCACTGTTGCCGCTGCCGCGCCTTTTGTCGCTGTCGGACGGATGATCGAAACCGGGGGAAATTTTCTGTTTAGAAAACTAGTCGGCTCGGGCATGATGAGATTCGCCTGCAAATCTTCATTGCCTGCGAACTTGCTGATATCCGGAAAGTCCACGGTATCGCCGCTTACCGGATCCTTCACGCCCTTCAATGGCGGACAATTCCCGGCCTTGTCGTGCCACGTCTGGAAGTGCATGATCTCCGTTCCCCCAATGCTCAGCAGAATACGAAGAACTTCCGAATGACTGACTCTTTGCGCCAGCTGAGCGTAGAGGCTTGTTCCCCCCTGCTCGATAAATGCAAAGTGAAAACCCGCGGTATTGGCGATGTATTGCGTGAGGTCAGTGACGCCATTGGGCGAGCTCGAGTCCAATTGCGCTTCATTGTTATTTCTGGGGATCGCTGTATGTTTCTTCGTTCCCAATACCTTGATCGCATTGGTGAAGGTATCGCCAAGGTCAGGATTCTTAGTGCGGCTTCGGTATCGTGTCCACCACGACGTGTCGACGGTCAACTCCATAAGATTGGTGAGCCGTCCTATATTCTGCGCGCCAGTCGCCTGACTGCTGGGCAGATTTCGGAATGATTTGAGATCTGCAGTATCGGCGCCTTTCGAGGCCAGATACGAATTGATGAAGTCCTGATGACTGAATTCATCTTCGGTATTGTCGTGAATGTATTGGGGCATGTCGCCGTCGAGATTTTGCAACGCCCTGATGTAGGCGGCATTTCCCCCGGTCAGTCCCGTGATTTGAGGCGGTTCATTCGTTTGATTGCCTCCGAGTTCTGCGTACTGCTGCCAAAGATCCGTTTCAATGGTCTCGATGGCGGCAAGAAAGCGCAGAATTGCTGCGTCGCCTGGTTCGAGCCTTCCGCTCTTTTCGTCTTCTTCTGCCTGAAGTTTGAGGCTTCCCAGTAAACCTCCGGTTGACAACGCGGCACTGGCAACGCCAATGCCCTTGATAAACGAGCGACGCTTCACTACACCAGTCGCGTTGCTCGGTGCGTGATTTTCCTTTTCCACGCTGCACACTCCTTTAAGGATCGTCTGCGGTGACCTGGCCCGTCGATCTCGATCACCGCGTAATAAGCCTCTCGCTGTATCCACTTGAGCTTGTCATGCAGATGTCATCTACGCGTCATCTGTTTGTTTACTACTTAAGAACTACAGCCAAACTTCAAACACCTTTCGCGCGCTCAAAAAAAACAGGCTCTGTTCATGATTGAATCTGTCTATGCTAGCCACGTTTCGCACAGGCATTGAAAAGTTCATCCAAAGCCACGCAAAGCCGGTTGAGAAGTACGGCCACCAGCCGCGGCTCTACGCGTTGACCCGACACATAGGCGCAGATCTCAAGTACGACGATGATGTGGTTTTTGCGGCGGCATGGCTGCACGATCTCGGCGTCTTCGTGGGGCATCGTCCGGAAGACCCGGCAGAGCTTGCCAGCTGGGATCACGTGCGCTATGCCTGTGACTGCGCTCCTCAGATTTTGCAGGACACTGGATTTCCTGCTGAAAAAATTCCTGCTGTGCTGGCTGCGATCAGCGAGCATCAGCCTCAAGACAGCCCGACGAGCATCGACGCGACGATTTTGCGCGACGCCGACATTCTGGAACAGCTGGGCGGAATTGGCGCTCTGCGCACAATCGCGAAAGTGGGACGCGACACCCGCTTCTCGACGTTTACCGACGCGGTAAAAACATTACGGAAGAATCTGGAGGCGCTGCCCGGACAAATTCGTCTGGAAAACACAAAGCGCCTGGCAGAGCCGAGGATCGCTGCACTCAGGAATTTCCTGGATGCAGTCGAATCGGAATCTGCAGGCGCTCTGTTTTAGTTGGTGGCTGCAGAACATCATCGTCTCTCGTCATTCTGACGACCACCGGGAGGAAGAATCTCAGCGATGTTTGCCGGACTCTTCGCTGTGATAAGAATGACGGTCTGAGTACGTGCACACTCTTGCTTCGCTGAAATTAAGCTTCGTTCGCTCCGTGGCACTTCTTGTACTTCTTACCGGAGCCGCAGGGGCAGGGATCGTTGCGTCCTACCTTGTCTCCGGTCCTGCGCTGTGCCGGAGCTTCAGCACTGCCGGCCCCCGCCATACGCGCAGCCTCGAGTTCGCGCTTCTTCTTGCGCTGGAACTCGCGCTCGATCTCGTCAATCGTCGTCGAAGGCTGTCGTGTCGGAATCGGAATCGCAGGATGCTCATGCGCGGCAGGCGGAACATGATGTCCATTGCCATCGGCTGAAGCCACGGGAGGAGCAAGAGGAATCGCCGGGCGCGGCCGCGAGGGAATTTGCAGCGGCTGTCCATCGGGACCAACAATCTGCATCAGGAAGAGGAAGCGGACAGTATCTTCTTGGAAGCGCTCCATCATTCCTTCGAACATGTCGAAGGATTCCTTCTTGTAAGCCACCAGCGGATCCTGCTGACCGTAGCCGCGCAGCCCGATGCCTTCCTTCAGGTGGTCCATGTTGAGCAGGTGGTCTTTCCAAAGACCATCCAGTACGCTCAACATAATCATGCGTTCGTGGAAGCGCATGGCCTTGTCGCTGACGACCTGCTCCTTTGCCTCATAGCGATCTTTCAGCCGCTCGAAGAGCGTCTCGCCCAGTTCGTGGCGCGTCATCTCGGCGATGTTGATACCTTCGGCATCGACATCCAATCCGAACTGCCCAATCAGCTTCTCTTTGATCGCTTTGAAATCCCATTGATCGGGATGCAGCTTCTCCGGTGCGTGCTCATCGAGCATATTGCTGAGAATGTTCGCGACGTAATCCTCAATGATCAGTTCTTTCTGATCGAGCCCCTCCAGCAGCTGATGGCGCAACCCATAGACGGCCTCGCGCTGCTTGTTCATCACGTCGTCGTATTCGAGCAGGTGCTTACGGGCTTCAAAGTTCTGCGACTCGACTGCCTTCTGCGCCGCTTCAATGCGCTTCGAGATCATGCGCGATTCAATCGGCACGCCTTCTTCCATGCCGAGGCGCTGCAGCAGTGTCCCCACCCACTCCTTGGCGAAGATCCGCATCAGGTCGTCTTCAAGTGACAAGTAAAAACGAGATGCGCCCGGATCGCCCTGACGTCCAGCGCGTCCGCGAAGCTGATTATCGATACGTCGCGACTCGTGCCGCTCGGTACCGATGATATGCAGGCCACCCGCTGCGATGACCGACTCATGCTCCTCTGTCGCCTTCGTAGCGTAAGCAGCATACGTCTTGTCCCAGACATCTTGCGTGGTCTCGAACTCCTGACCCTGGTAATAGAAGCGGAACATGCCCGGCGCAGCCATCGGGTTGAGCGCTCCCTCGGCCACGCTGATCGCGCGCGCTGTGCCCTTCTTGACCAGGTCCTGCTTGGCGACGAACTCGGCATTGCCACCCAGAAGGATGTCCGTTCCACGGCCTGCCATATTAGTAGCGATGGTGACCATTCCCAGGCGGCCGGCCTGCGCCACGATCTCAGCCTCACGCTCGTGGAACTTCGCGTTCAACACAACATGCTTCACGCCCTTGCGTTGCAGAATCTGCGAAAGCAATTCGGACTTTTCAATCGACGTGGTGCCGACGAGAGCCGGCTGGCCGGCTTCATGCAGCTTGGCGATTTCATCGGCAACTGCAAAATATTTTTCCTTCGCCGTGCGGAAGACCACGTCAGGATTCTCAAGCCGAAGCAGCGGCTTGTTCGTCGGAATGACAACAATCTCAAGCTTGTAAATCTTGTCGAATTCTGCGGCTTCTGTCTCAGCTGTTCCGGTCATGCCGGCGAGCTTGTTGTAGAGGCGGAAATAATTCTGGAAGGTGATCGTCGCCAGCGTCTGGTCTTCGCGGCGAATGTTCACGCCCTCCTTGGCTTCGACGGCCTGATGCAAGCCATCCGACCAGCGGCGCCCTGGCATCAGTCGGCCAGTGAACTCGTCGACGATGATGACCTCGCCGTCCTTCACCACGTACTGCACGTCGCGCTTGTAGAGCGAATGTGCCTTGATCGCGACTTCCACGTGGTGCTTCAGGTCCCAGTTTTCTGGATCGGCAATGTTACCGATGCCGAGTAGCTTTTCAATCTTCTCCCAGCCCTCGTCAGTGACGCTGATCGTCTTATGCTTTTCATCGACCACGTAGTCGCCGGTGAGAATCTTTGCCTGGTCAACGCCCTGCTCGATCTCTTCGCCCAGCTCAAGCCCTGGGATGATGCGGTTCACGCGGGCATACTTGTCCGTGGTCTGGTCGGTTGGGCCGGAGATGATGAGCGGCGTTCGCGCTTCGTCAATCAGGATCGAGTCCACTTCGTCGACGATGCCGAAGTAGTGGCCGCGCTGTACGCAATCGGCCAGCTCGAACTTCATGTTGTCGCGCAGGTAGTCGAAGCCGAACTCGTTGTTGGTTCCGTAGGTAATATCGGCACCGTACGCCTGTCGCCGCTGATTATCATCGAGATCATGCACAATGACGCCGACAGTGAGCCCAAGGAACTCGTAAATCTTGCCCATCCACTCGGCGTCGCGCTTGGCCAGATAATCGTTGACCGTCACGACGTGCACGCCGTGCCCGGCAAGTGCATTCAGATAGCAGGGCAAAGTGGCGACGAGCGTCTTGCCTTCGCCCGTCTTCATTTCTGAGATTTTGCCCTGATGCAGCACCATGCCGCCGATGAGCTGCACGTCGAAATGGCGCATGTTC
This sequence comes from Alloacidobacterium dinghuense, assembly GCF_014274465.1. Classification (NCBI taxonomy): domain Bacteria; kingdom Pseudomonadati; phylum Acidobacteriota; class Terriglobia; order Terriglobales; family Acidobacteriaceae; genus Alloacidobacterium; species Alloacidobacterium dinghuense. Next base: position 2,734,310 of record NZ_CP060394.1, read on the forward strand.
ACGGCGCGGCGACCGGCCTCGCGAACCACGGCAAAAGCCTCGGGCAGAATCTCATCGAGCGCCTGCTTCTCGGCAGCTTTGCGCTCCTCCGCGTCGGTGATGCCTTCAATCGCGGCAGCAATGCGCGCCTTGAACTCCTGCGTCTTCGCGCGCAGCTCGTCGTCCGACATGCGCTGCACGTTCGGCTCCATCGCATTGATAGATCCGACGACAGGCATAAGGCGCTTCACTGCGCGTTCATTGCTGGTTCCAAAAACCTTGGTAAGAGCCGTACTGATCAAAGCAGAATTTCCTCAAGATATAGTGTAACTGGTTTGGGAAATGATCGCTTCGTTTGAGCGACATGATGTTCCCTGGCATTTTCTTTCATGCAGAATCCGTCAGACGTTTACCTCAACCTTTGGAAACAACAGCTTACCCGCGTCCCAGACTCGACATGGAAACTGGTCGATACCGAAATGCTCGTGTTGGCTGACAACCAGCTATCTGAAATTTCGGAACAAATTGGCGGACTGCGAAAACTTCACACACTCGATCTCGGGCACAATCGACTGACACAAATCCCGGACGCTCTTGGCGACCTCGATAACCTGAGGAACTTCCTCTACCTTCATGATAATAAGTTGACCGGTCTGCCTGTCTCTTTAGCGCGTTTGAAGAGGTTGCGTTATCTGAACATCAGCGAGAATGCCTTTTCAGAATTGCCGGAATGCATTCCCAATCTCGAAAGCCTGGTCGAGCTTCGCGCTGACGACAATCGGCTGACGGTAATTCCGGATTCAATCGGGCAGTTGACGCGTTTACGCGAGCTGCATCTTCGGAACAATCGGCTCACCTCACTGCCTCAATCGGTTGGAGCATTACTGGAACTAAGACAGCTCGACCTCAGAGGCAATCCCCTGGTCCAGCTGCCTGAAGCAATCGCGAAGCTGCCAAAGCTGGAGAAGCTTGATCTGCGTTGGGTGAGCACGCTTGCAATGCCTCCATGGATCGACGCTCTCGAAACACGCGGGTGTCTCGTATATTTTTGAGCAAAATTTCTAGCGAGATTCTCCTGCTTTGTCTGCGATGGATTGAGAAAACGGACGCGCCTCCGGACTCGTCGCCCACGTCTTATTCGGGACCGCACTCATCACAAAATGCAGCTCGCCTCCAGCCATAATTTCCTCATGGCGCAGATAGCTGCGGGTCAGCGGCTTGCCATTCAGCATGACTTTGCCGACATAGCGATTCGTGCCTGAAAGATTGTCTGTAACCATGTGGAATTGCTTGCCATTTGGCAGATGCAGGGTTGCCTCCTCAACGAAGGGCCGCCCGATGACGTATTCATTCGTTCCCGGCGCAACTGGATAGAATCCGAATGCAGTGAACAGCAGCCATGCCGACATCTGTCCCAGATCATCGTTACCCACCAGACCATCCGGCGCGGGACGGTATTGCGAATCGACAATTTGCTTCAGGCGCTCTTGTGAACGCCACGGCTGTCCCGCGTAGTCGTAGAGATACGCAAGATGATGGCTCGGTTCGTTGCCGTGAATGTACTGCCCGATCATGCCGGCAATATCTTCAACATCGGCATAGCGCTTGGGATCGACCTTCGCGTCAAACATCGCGTCGAGCTTGTCGACAAGCTTCTGATCGCCGCCGAGAAGCCTGATCAACCCTGCCTCATCCTGCGGCTGATACCACGAATATTGCCATGAATTCCCTTCGGTAAAGCCGCTCTGCGCTCCAGCCTGTGCCGGGTCGAATGGCTCACGAAAACTTCCGTCCGCTTTTTTGGGTTGTAGAAAGCCAGTCTGCGTATTGAAGACGTTGCGCCAGTTCTCTGCACGCTTTTCAAAAGTATCGGCTACATCCATACGGCCCAATTTCCGAGCCATCCGCGAGATCGTCCAGTCGTCGAAGGCGTACTCCACCGTCTTCGATGCTGCTTCTCCATCGTTGTCTACCGGCACATAACCAAGCTTCATATACTCGCCGAGATGGCCATATGGAGCATACGTCGCGCTGGCCACCATGGCATCGAGCGCTTCCTTCGCGTCGAAGTTGCCCACGCCCTTCATATACGCATCCGCAATCTCGGGCACGGCATGGTAGCCGATCATGCACCACGTCTCCAGCCCCTGGAACTGCCAGATGGGCAAAATGCCGAATGGGCTTTCCTTCTGCGAAACCAGCAGAGATCGCACCACATCCGTCGTGCGGCTCGGCGGCTCGATCAGAGTCATCAGCGGTTGTTCCGCCCGGTACGTATCCCAAAGCGAGAACGCAGAAACAAAGTTGAAACCTTCGGCCTTATGCACCTGATAATCGGGCCCGCGGTATCTTCCGTCCTCATCCATTGCAACCGACGGCGCCATCAGCGCGTGATAAAGAGCCGTGTAGAGGCTCTTGCGCATCGCTGGATCGGCCTTGATGTCGACGACTGAGAGCTCTTTTTCCCATGCCTGCCGCGCCTGCTCCCGCACAGCATCGAAGTCGAAACCACTCACCTCAGCATCGAGATTCGCGATGGCACCGTCTTCGCTCACCGGCGAAATCGCGACTTTGACGACCAAAGGCTGCTCGAGTTCCCCGAAATCAAAAACACCGATGAGCCCGCGCCCCATAATCGCTTGCGTATCTGCCGGCGATGTCCCTGGAGTTGCGAAGCCTTTGTACTCCTGCGGAAGCGGTTCGCGGTCGTACAGTTCGTGCCCGGCAAGCGGCTGCGAAAAGCGCATCGCAAAATAGAGCTGCCGTGCGGGAGCCCACCCGCGCGTCTCGCGCATACCCGTCACAGTACCGTCTGCGCGTAGCCGAATGCTCGACCATAGAACCTTTCCCGTGTAGTTGTAGATCGACGAGCGCATATCGAGCAGCAGATGCGCTGTCTTGTCTGCCGGAAAGGTGTAACGGTGTACTCCCACCCGCGTTGTTGCTGTAAGTTCCGCGCGTACCGCGTAGTCATCGAGCGTTACGGCGTAATAGCCGGGTTCAGCTTTTTCCGTTTCATGGTGAAAGCGCGAGCGATATCCAGATCCCGGCGTGTCGATCTCGCCCGGCTCCAGCCTTACGTCACCCGCAATCGGCTGCACAAGAAAGTCGCCCAGATCCGAGTGCCCTGCCCCGGAAAAGTGCGTGTGGGAGAAGCCAAGGATCGTCGTGTCCTCATAGCGATAGCCCGCGGCCCACTTGTAGCTCTGCTTGAAGGGACGAATCTGCGTGTCCGGACTGAGCTGCACCATGCCAAACGGCACCGTCGCCCCGGGAAAGGTGTGGCCTTCCGGGCCCGTGCCGATCATTGGATCGACGGATTGAAAAGCGCTAGACGTTTGCGCCTGAATCAAAGACGAGAACCCAACGAAGAAAGCGAAACAACATGAAACAAGACGAACCTTGACCTGCACTCCTGACCTCGCAGTGTTACAGATAACGACTTCAACAGAATATACAGAGCCGCGTGCGAATATCTCAGCGGCTACTTCGCTCCCATCTGCTACTTCGCTCCCGCTGTTACTTCGCTCTTGGATGGGTTCGGTCGTAGACCTCAGCCACCTGCCCGACCGTGAGCTGCGTGTAACGCTGTGTTGTCGAGAGTCGCTCGTGACCGAGCAGTTCCTGAATCGCCCGCAGGTCTGCACCTTCTTCCAGCATGTGCGTGCCGAAGGCGTGTCGCAGCGTGTGCGGATGCACTTCCGCCGGAAGTCCATTCGCAATCGCGAGCGTCTTTACAATGCGGCCCACGCTGCGCGTTGTCAGACGTCCATTGCCGCGCAGCTTCGCATTCAACAGCAATGCCTCAGTCTGTTTCCGTGCCGCTTGCAAGCGCGTTTCGCGCTGCGGCAGATACGCGCGCAATGCCTGCGCCGCCGCGTCGCCAAGAGGAACATACCGCTCCTTCCTGCCTTTGCCGCGCACAAGAATTGCCTCATTCGCCCAGTGAATATCCTTGAGGTCGATCCCGACGAGTTCGGCGTTGCGAATGCCACAGCCATAGAGCAACTCAAAGATCAGCCGATCCCGCTCCGGCCATGCGGCGAAATCCTCGGTCACGCCGTCAACGGCGCGGTTCATCTGCTCGATCGTCGGCACGCGCGGCAGATGTTTCGGCAGCTTCGGAGTCGCCACCAGCGCGGCGGGACTCTGTTCAACATAACCGCTACGCGCCAGCCACTTGAACCACGAGCGGATCGCGGCCAGTGCGCGCGCCGCCGAAGCCTTAGACAATCCCTTTTCGTAAAGCGTGCCCAGATAAGCGCGAATATGCTGGTGCTCAACTCGCTTGATTTGGACTCCTGCTCCAAACGTCTGGACAAGATACGCGGCAAAGCTGTGCAGTTCGCGCTCGTACGCGCGCATGGTATGCGGCGACGATCCACGCTCATTCTGCAATGTAGAAAGAAAACGACCTGCGAGAAGCACTATCTCTGGTTTCGCTTCTTCAGCCATGGCTGCCTCGTTTTGCAATCAGAGCGTCGAGTGTCCACTTATCGGGCGCTGTGATTGCGGCCAGGAATAGAGAAGCCGCTGAATAGACGAACACACCGTAGATGAGCGGGGCATGAATACCGAGCACAGCTGTCATCGCCAGGGCGAAAATCAACGTCAGCATACCGCTGAACAAGGCCGCCATACGCGTCATCAGGCCTAGAATCAGGAGGACTCCGAGTATCGCTTCAGCAAACGTTACAATCCCAGCCAGCGCTGGAACCATTACTGCCGGACTCCACGGGTTGAGCTTGGCCGTGTACGCAACGAAGTTCTGGTAGTTTCCCCACGAAACCGAGGGAGTTCCCGCCGGCCCCCAAACACCAAAGCGGTCGGCCACAGCGGAGAGAAATCCGGCTCCGAGCGAAATCCTTACAAGAAACGGAGCAAGATCGGACTGCACGCGCGGTCTACGCGAAGTTTCATGTCTTTCCATCACGGCTCCTGCACGGTGCGCTTTGCCCTTGGATGATGCATGCGATGTACAGCCTTCAGTCTACCGAGCGCAAGATGCGTATAGACCTGTGTCGTGGCAATATCGGCATGGCCAAGAAAGGTCTGCACCGTACGCAGGTCCGCGCCATGCTCCACCATGTGCGTGGCGCAGCTATGCCGCAACTTGTGCGGACTGGCGTGGCTGTCACTCGACTTCACCAGCTTCCACACCCACTCCCGCGAAAGGGCCTTGCCGCGCGTGGAGAGAAAAAGTTGATTGGCCCGGCCACCCCGCACAAGCGCAGGACGCCCGCGCTCAAGATACTCGGCAATCGCCTTCAAGCACAAGGCGCCCAGCGGCACGATGCGCTCCTTGTCGCCTTTGCCACGCACCAGCGCGCGTCCGGCATCAAGCGAAAGATCCGCGACACACAGGCCCGTCAGTTCCGATACGCGCAAACCGCCTGCATACAGCAATTCCAGAATCGCCCGATCGCGCAACGCAATGGCATCCGCCTCCGGATGTTCGGCTGCGATCGCCGCTCTTTCCAGCATGGAGTTCACTTCGGTAGGCGCGAGAGACTTCGGCAATACCTTCCATGCCTCCGGTGATTCGAGATTCATCGTCGGATCGTGCTGGATGCGCTTGTCAAGCAGCAGCCATTTGTAGAAGCCGCGCAAACACGAAAGCTTGCGCGCCATCGATCTCGATTCAACTCCATGCATTCGCAGATGTTCGAGAAATCCCGCCACCTCCTGCTGTCGCGCTGTAACCAGCAGCACATTCTCGCGCTCAAGAAATTCAGCAAATTGCAGCAGATCGCGCTCGTAAGCCTCGCACGTCAGCGGCCGCAGGCCCTTCTCCACGCGCAGATATGTCAGGTACTCGCGAATCACCTCGGTATTGCGGCCCGTACTCACACTCTGATTATCCGCGCCGGGCGAACAAGTCGGCACCCACAAGTTGTTTCCAGAACCAAGTTCACCAACGCTTTACATTCCATGTCGTGCAAAATCTGCGACCATCGCTGACAATAGATAAAGGAGTATTCTTTTGACCACGCTGCATACCGCACCCGCCGAGCAATTTACCCGCGAAGAATTTCACCAGGCCGTCATCGCTGCCAATCCAAAGGTCGCTGTCTTCGATTGCGACGGCACGCTCTGGACCGGCGATGCAGGATACGGATTCATGATCTGGTCGATCGAGTCCGGGCTGGTCTCGCGCAATACCGCCGACTGGGTCGACACCCAATACCGCCTCTACCGCGCTGGAAAAGTGTCAGAAGAGGAGATGTGCGCCGAAATGGTTCAGATGTACGCTGAGCTGCGCGAAGACGAGATGCGCCACGCCGCAGCGACCTACTTCCGCACTCATATTGAGGCAAACATCTTTCCAGAGCTGCGGAACCTGATCGCCGATCTGCGGGCCGCCGGAACCGAACTCTGGGCAGTAAGCTCCACCAACAACTGGGTCATTGAAGAAGGCGTCGCCCGTTTCGGCATCCCCGCATCGCGAGTGCTCGCTGCGGAAGTCAAGATCGTCAACGGCCACGTCACCAGCGACCTGATCGACGTACCCACCGACGAAGCCAAGGCCACCGCGCTCGTCCGCGCAGGTGTTCCGCATCCCGACTGCGTCTTCGGCAACTCCATCCACGACGAAGCCATGCTGAAGATCGCAAAACACGCCTTTCCCGTGAATCCCACACCTGCGCTAGTGCAGTCAGCGGCAGAAAATGGTTGGACCGTCTTTTACCCGGCATCGGTGCTCAAAGACAGCAAGGTCTAGTGACATCGCACGGTCGAGAGAATGACAACTCTTTCACTGGGACACGATAAGCTGGCATCCAGAATGCGCATCGTTTCCTTGCAACCCAGTGTGTCGGTAATTCTCAATTCGCTTGGCCACCTCGATACACTCGTCGCGTGCACGCGTTATTGTCTGGACGTTGTTCCCGAACTGCGCCGCCGCAATCTTCCGCTTGTTCATGACGCCTGGACCACAACGACCGACGAGCTGGCTGCTCTAAAGCCCGACCTCGTCATCGCGTCGGTTCCCTATAGGCAGGAATCGCTGGCGGCCATTCTCAAAGCCGGATTCTCCGTGCTGGCGCTCGCTCCGCATTGCCTGGCCGACATCTACAGCGACATCCGGCTTGTTGGCTCCGTCGTACACGCGACCGAAAAAGCCGAAGCGGTCATTGCATCCATGCAATCCGCGATTGCGGAAGTCAGCAGCAAAGCTGCGCTTACTGGTAAGCGGCCATGTGTTTACTGCGAAGAGTGGGGCAAGCCGCTGATCCACTCGCAACTCTGGGTCAAAGAACTGGTCGAAGCCGCAGGCGGCGACTTTGTTGGCTCGCCCGGCACGGTCACAGAAGCCGACGTCATCGCCGCAGCCAATCCCGATGTGATGGTGATGGCGTGGTGCGGCGCAGGCATGCGCGTTCCCCTGGAGCGCACTGTGGAAAAGCGCGGGTGGCAAGATCTTCACGCTGTCGGCGAACGCCGGGTCTTCTGCATCACGGAAGAACTGCTGAACACCCCGGCGCCCACGCTGATTGGTGGCTTGCACGCGCTCGCCTCGGTCATCCATCCCGAGATTTTTGGCCAGATGCAAAGTCCGCAAATGCGTTGCATCGATTTTGAGGCTGAACCGTCTAAACTGGTGTGAGCGTGGAGGATATCGAATCCCAAAAAGTCGGAGCCGCGGAGTCCAAATCCGTGCGCTACGTTGTCGCTGGGCTCATCCTCCGCGGCAACGAAGTCCTTATCTGCCAGCGCCGTCCCGACCAGGCCATGGCTCTCAAGTGGGAGTTTCCCGGCGGCAAAATGGAGCCGGGTGAAAGCCCGGAGCAGGCACTCGTCCGCGAACTCGAAGAAGAATTAGGAATCAAGGCCGCGATTGGCACGCTCGTTGCCCACGTGCGCCATGCTTACCGCAACGGCAGCTCGGTCGACCTGCAATTCTTCGCCGTGCATCGCTTCGAAGGCGAGATCACCAACCACATCTTCAACGATCTGCGCTGGTGCAACCTGCGCGACCTGCCCGCCTATGATTTCCTCACCGCCGACCGTGGCCTCGTCCGCGACCTCGCCGCCGGCAAGCTCCTCTAGCCACTAAATCCTGCCGATCTGATTCCGAAAGTGTACGCCTCCAATTTCCTGTGACCGGGGAACTGTTACTCGGAGCGCAGTGCCTCCATTACATCGACGCGGGCAGCGCGTGCTGCGGGTAGAAGCGAGGCGACCACCGCAACCGTCATCAGCAGGAACGCGGAAATGACCACCGGCAAAGCGCCCGGCATCTTCATTTCAGCAAAATAGCTACTCGCTAAACGTGCCGCCACGAACCCGAACGCTGCGCCGGCGAGCACGCCCAGTGCGGCCATCCCGGCACCCTCTGCTATCACGCCTTTAAGGATCAACTGAGGCTCCGATCCAAGCGCCAGCCGGATCCCGAATTCACGTGTGCGCGAGCTGACCGAAAATGCCAGCACGCCTGCTACCCCCACCACTGCGATGGCCAACGCCACACCCGCAAACACTCCGAACACCACCGAGTTCAAGCGGTCCGGCGTGAGCACTTCGGCGCGGACATCTTCAAGCGTGGCCGCGTGCTCAACGGGCTGATCGGCGGACATCGAGCGAATAAGGCGCGTGATTGGCGTGACCAGCGTGTACGGATCTCTGGTCGTGTGGACGAACAGCCGACCGCCTATGATCAAACCTCCCGCAAGGGGGTCGTAGACAGTGACAGTGGGCTCAGGGACGATGTGATTATCATCAATATCGGCCGCGACCCCGATAATGCGGTGCGGCGCCATCAGGCGTGCCTTGTCGGCATCCGTTCCGGGAAAGAATTGCAATACGGGATCCGTCCAAAAAACATGCCGATTGATGGGATCCTGATTGGGAAACATGCGCTGTGCGAGTGTCTGGCTGATGATAACGACACTGTCGTCATGGTTCTGGTCGTCGAGCGCGTTGAAATCACGGCCGGCGACGATGGGAACACCGAGCGCCGCAAAGTATCCGGGAGAGATAACCCGCCACGTCGCGCGCGGGTCCTCTACGCCAGGGGTGTGAACGTGACCATCAGCAGAAAATTGCAGACCTCCGGTGCCTGGGCCACTGTCGCGCCAGGGAACGACGTCGCCGAACGCGGTCCGATTCACGCCCGGCAGCGCATCCACCCGACGCATCGCTTCCCTGTAGAAATCAACGACCTGCTGTGGTGTCTTTCCATAGTACATGGCCGGAACATCGATCGCGAGAACGCGTTGCGTGTCCAGGCCCGTCCGCGCTCTTTGCAGCGCGATCAGCGTCGAGATCAACACACTTGCGCCGACCAGCAGCACGAACGAAGCGGCGATTTGTGTTACCGCGAAGATCTGCTGGCGACGGTTCGTGCCACTGGTGATGCGCACACTGCCACTTGAAAGGCCCAGCCCGCTCGATGAGGCCGATGACGGCAGACGTGGGACAAACGCCAGAATCACCGCTGCGACGATGGCCAGTGCTGCTCCTACCCACAGCAGGCTGGAATCTACTTTTAAGTCGAGGGCGCGGACCGAAAACCTGGAAGCATAGCGGGCGAGGACAGCGACCATCAGCGGGGCACTTGTTACACCGATCAAGGCACCGGTGCCACAGAGCACGAGGCTTTCAGCCAACAGCATGCGGCGCAGCGCCCCTCTGCTCGCGCCAAGCGCCATGCGGACCGCGAGTTCACCTTCGCGGCGAACCGTCCGTGCCAGAATCAGGTTGGCGACGTTGCAACATGCAATGACAAACACCAGCGCCGAGGCTGCGAGTAACACCAGCAGCACATCCCTGGCGCCAGACGTAATCTCGTCGCGAAACATCCGGGCTTCTATCTGATAGTCAGCTTGCTTCGAATAGGCCTCGGGGTGGTCTTTCTTCATCGCGGAGTAGACGGTGTGCAGCTCAGCACGAGCCTGGTCGAGTGTGGCTCCGGGCGCGAGACGGCCGAAAAGCTCAGTCATGCGATGGATGCGGCCGGTGACCATGGTCGCGGAGAGATGATGCGGGCTGGTGACGATGTTGGAGATAATTTCGGTGTCCTGTGGGTATGGGACACAGGGTTCGAGGACGCCAATGATTTTCGCCGTTCGTTCACCAATGCTGCCGAGTCGAACAGTCTTGCCGATGACCGAAGGATCCTTGCCAAGAGCGGTGGCCCAGAAACGATAGGTGAGAACGACGACTCCGGCAGCGTTAGGGCCATCGTCCTGAGCCCCGATGAGACGCCCTAGGACGGGATGAAGGCCCATTACATCGAAAAACGTGCCGCTGACAACGCCCCCTTGAATGGTACGCGGCTCGCCGAGGCCGACCATGGTGAAACCCATGGTGGAGAAGTCGCCGAATGCGCTCAAGGTTTTGACACTAGCGCGCAAGTCCTGGATCTCGGGTACGGAAAAGGCGGCGTTGGCCTCGTGAATGCCTGGCGCGCTCTGCCGGATATAGATCAGACGGTTCTCATCACGATTGACCAGGGGCTTGAGAAGGACACCACGCACCAGTGTGAAGATCGCTGCGTTAGCGCCGATGCCAAGCGACAGCGTGAGAACCACCGTAATCGCCAGCCCGGGAGTGCGAGTTAATGAATGAACCGCAACTCTGAGATCGCGAAAGAATGACATGTTGCCCCCTTTCCTGTTGAGCTTGCGCGCAGGATCGTTCACCCTTATAGTCGTTCGGGCGCAGGGAAATCGACAACAGAGAAGAGTTTTATTTCAAATCCCGCAGCCGCACGTCAGGAATCTGTTTGGGATATTCAGCATCCCATGAGCCAAATGCTAAATGCCAGATCGCAAATGACCTGATATCACTCTGCGTTGGTTCGTGTCGTCCGTTTCCGGACACCCTGTCACAAATACGGACATCGACCGCGTGTAGACCAAAATAGCCTGGAGAGTTCTCCCAGCAACACGAACGGACTTGACAACGTTCGATTACTACTACAAAGTAGTAGTAATCGAACGCGCAACCATGGCAACCCTTCCGGAGACGCGACCAGCCCTGCAAAATCCAGGAAGGCGATCTCTGCTCTGGTCTCTGGCAGGCCTTGGCCTCAGCGCAAAGGTGTTGAAGGCCGAACAGCATTCCGACCACACATACCGATTCGTGAGGCCGGAATGTGAGGTGCGCATGCGCGTTCAATATTTTGCGAACACCTCGAACGATGGCCTCCGCTTCCGCGATGGCGTGACGAACCGCGCATTCTGCCTTTCCGCCAACGGAGAGGAAGATCGCGGCTGCGTTGCGCGATTCGTCGGCGCCATGGCTATCGCCCGCTATGAGTTCCGTGCGCGGTCCCATTCCAGCAGCCCTCTCAACCTGCGCGAGCGCGTTCTCACCATTGATCACGACGACCGAATGAGTCCCCGGCCGCCTTTTGAAAGAGCGCTCGCCGTCGAGGGATCGGCAGCCAGTGACATTCAGGCATTCGGTTATAACCCCGCCGATACGAAAGATCGACCGCTTGCCGTCTGGTGTCTGCTGCGCCAGGACCTGTTCCTGAATGATCAAGCTACGGCATTCCTCATCGTGCATTGGAAACACACCCTCGACGCCATCTCCCTCGTCGACATCATCCCCGGCGACGGCACTCGCTGGGTGAACGAGTGATTTACTTCAGAATCTCTTGACTATATCTCGATTAGTACTACAATGTATTTCTAATAATGCTCGGCGAATTCGAATACACGTTAATCACCGTCGCCGCCGGACTCGGCGAAAACGCCTACGGCGCGGCCATTCGCGAAGAGCTCGAATCCACCATCGGGCGCAAATGCTCTATGGGCGCGCTTTACACCACCATTGATCGCCTGGAAGCGAAAGGTCTGCTGAAAACTTGGATGGGAGAATCCACCCCGCTGCGAGGCGGGCGTGCTAAGCGCATGGTGCGTGTCACCGCGCAAGGCGTGCGCGCAGCCAAAGAGTTCTACGATGCGGTAATGCGTATAAGCCGCGGCGCAGCCTGGGTGGAGAACCGGACAGGAAGGACCTCATGAACACTGTTGCCTGGCCGCTGATAGAGCTTAGCGCAAAGCTGCTTGATCGGAACGAGCGCGAAGCAGTCCTTGGCGATTTACTGGAAACAAATGAAGTAGCGTGGCGAGGATTCCTCGACGTTATCGGACTGGCATTCCGTCGTCATGCTGCTCTCTGGAAGAGCCCCCGGCCATGGCTTGCCGCCTTCGCCGTCGCGCTTCCCAGCAGCTACCTTCTGCGATATGTCTCCGTCTCGGTGAGCTGCACCTGGCTACGGCTGGTCAATCACAAAGTTTACGGGTGGCAATGGCCAACAGGTCATGAAGGCTTCCCACTGCTCTTTTGCCACATCCTTCTCCTCATCGCCTGGTCCTGGACGGCTGGCTACATCGTTGGGTCGCTTTCGCGGCGGACCTTGTGGGTAAGCGCGTCTTTGTCCGTGCTTCCCGTCGTTCTAAACCTGAGCCACTCGGACGGTCTACCCAGACTCTGCCTGTTCTTGTTTCTTCTGCCCGCCATCGTCGGTGTCCGCCACGGACTGCGGAATGTTCGCATCTCACTGCCTGCGGCATCCCTTCTGGCCTTCACCATGACAGTGCTGATGATCTCAGCCTGGAGCTATGGGGCTTTGTGGGCTCTGAACTGGGCTCTCATCCTGCCCACGTTTTATCTGGTCGTGGCCGCATGGCGATCGCAGTTCCGCACAGCAGCGCTTCACGCGCGTTGACCCAAAGTGCCGACTGCACAGGGATCGCAGACCAAAGTTATACCCCGACTCTTTCTTGCCCCAGCGCGAAAAAAGCCAGTGCTTGGATTTAACAGGATGTCTTGTGAAGAATTTGTTTCACGGAAGCAAAACTGGCAGAGCCGCATCTACACGATTCCGCCCAAGCGACTTCGCCACGTAGAGCGCGCTGTCCGCAGCTTTCAGCAATTCGGAAAGGTCGCCATCTACCGGCGGAACTTGCGTTGCACAGCCAATACTCACAGTAACGATTCCGTGCGGATTACCCGAGTGCGGAACCTGAAGTTGCTCCACCGCTGAACGAACCTCTTCCGCAATTGCGATGGCGCCCTCACAACTCGTGTCCGGCAGTATAACGGCGAACTCTTCGCCGCCGTACCGCGCCACCAGATCAGCCGGCCTGCGCGAGACTTGAGTGGCGGCCTCGGCCATCTGGCGCAAACATCGGTCTCCGGGAATATGCCCGTAGATATCGTTGTAATTCTTGAAATGATCCAGGTCCATCAGCAACACCGAGCACGGGGTGCGGTCGCGCTGCGCGCGTCGCCACTCCGATTGCAGAACTTCATCAAATCGCCTGCGATTGGCAATACCTGTCAGGCCATCCACGCTGGCCAATGCTTCAACCATGCGGAACGCTCTTTGCAGCTCATCCTCGGCCGCTTTGCGGAGAGAAATGTCGCGCATCACCACCACAAATCCGGTTGCGTCGTTCGCCGAAGAATCGCGGTAGAGGCGCAGGCTGGCTTCCATCCAGAGATAACTGCCGTCTTTTTTTCGGCAGCGAAACTGGAACATCCCCGGATGACGCCCTTCGCGCGTATCTTTGAAAACGCTCTCAGCAACCGTGATGTCTTCAGGATGAAATGCTTCACGATAGCTGAGCCCGAGTGTCTGCTCCGTCTCCCATCCCAGCATCTCGGTGACCGCAGGCGAGGCGTACATCACCTTGGCTTCAAGGTTCACCAGCAGAATCGCGTCGCGGGAACTCACAGCCAGCAGACGAAAGCGCGCTTCGCTCACGCGCAGGCCTTCCTGCAATCGATAGCCCTCAGCCCGCAGCACCTCAAGGATGTAGAGCATCAACATGGAAAAGGCGATGAAAGCTTGCAGCGTCAACTCGCGGGTCGTGAGCGAAACGTTCTGCATCAATGCAAGAGGCCCGCGCCCAGCCGTGGTAAAGAATCCACCAATGATCGAAACAACCAGCAGCCCAAGAGCCGAACCCGCCAGCCCCAGCCGCACGCCGATCATCAGCAGGCCAAGCAGCAGAGCAAAGAGAAGAGGCGCCTGGGTCTGCCAGAAGACGGCTACCGCACTCCCACACAGCAGCGCAAAGACGCCGACTATCTCCCACCATGACCTGCCCAAAAACAGTTTTCGCCGCGCAAACGACAAATACAGCGGAATCATGACCGCCATCCCCAGCGCATCTGCCGTGAACCACCACTGGAAGGTGTGGATGTGCGACATGATGTGCCTGCCCTGGCGGCCAAACACCAACGTCGCCATTAGCGACGCCACAGCAGGCGCAACCACGACGCCATAAAGCAGGAAACGGGTCAGCTGTTTGCGTTGCGTAAGGTCTGGATTGGGAGCAATCGTCCGATACAGAAGAGTCCCCGCCAGCAGCGCCTCGACCATGTTGCACAAGGCGAGATAGACAGCCACCCATGAAGGTGTCGCAAGGCTCAGGTTAATGCCGAGATCAACCAGAAACCCCACCGCCAGATATGCTGGCCAATGCCTGCGGCGAACACACAGCAACGCGCCGGCAAGAAATCCATTCGAGGGCCAGAGAATCGTGATGCCGCCCGAATGCCAGCTTTGCAAGTTAAGCAGAGATGTCGTGGTCGAGAGGGAAGCCAGTATCAGCGCCAGCACGGCGAGCCTGCGCATGGAGAGCTTTTGTCCGTCCTTCCTCGTAAAAGCGACCACCGGAAAAGCCATAAAGCTCAGAGAACCCTCAAAAACGTGCACGGCAAGAATCCTTGCCGGAAAAACATGTTATTTCATTTAACTGTTACAACGGAAAAATGCCTTGATTCCCAGTCGTCGACGAGCTCCCTGCCCTGGAAACTTTTGTACGCGCCCTCTACGCAGATCGATTAAATCTCGGGGAATGCTATGGTTATCCTGCCAGTTTAGTTGTGGTTTCCATTGTAAAGGAGGCAGTTTAAGAGATGTTGTTTGAACGGAGGCTTATCGGTGCCAGCGCAATGATTGCAGCCCTGTTGGGAATTGGCGTGGCAGGCGCCGAAGTTCGGCTGCCAAATGCCCTCAGCAGCCATGCGGTCCTACAGCGTGACCAGCCCATTCATATCTGGGGATGGTCCGATCCGGGTGAGACCGTCACCGTTCATTTTCACGACCAGACGCGAACCGCCAGCGCTGACAACCTCGGCAAATGGAGCCTGTGGCTCACGCCCGAACATGCAGGAGGCCCCTATACACTGGGCGCCCAAGGCAGTTCAAGCACCGGATCCGGCGTCACACTTTCCGACATTCTGGTCGGCGATGTCTGGGTTGCATCCGGTCAGTCCAACATGGAAATGCCTCTGAACGGCTTTCCCGGCAGCGCCGTTCTGAAAAACGCGCAGCAGGAGATAGCCCAGGCAAACCTGCCCACTGTCCGGTTGCTGCGCATCGAGCACAAGCCCTCCTATTTTCCGGAAAATGACGTGAGCGCCACCTGGACCGAGTGCACGCCGCAAACTGCAGCCGACTTCTCCGCCGTCGCCTACTTCTTCGGCCGTGAAATCAACACCCGCGAGCATGTACCGATCGGCCTCATCGACTCTACCTGGGGTGGCACTCCAGTAGAGGCCTGGACCAGCATGGACCGCATCGGCTCCGATCCCGGTCTGATGCCGATGTTCGCCTCCTGGGCGCATTTCACCGCCGACCTCAGCGACACCGACCTCATCGTTGCCAGGGAAAAGCGCGAGGACGCAGCCGCTGAGGCCGCTCATCAGCCCAGGCCCGACCACCCGTGGCACCCGGATGCCCGTTCCTGGCAGCCCACAAGCCTCTACAATGGCATGATCGCGCCGCTCATTCCCTACACCATCAAGGGAGCCATCTGGTACCAGGGCGAAACCAATAGCGCACCCGACCGCGCACCCTATTACACCCGCTTCTTCTCGGCCATGATTCAGGACTGGCGCGCAAAGTGGGGCGAAGGCGACTTCCCGTTCCTTTACGTGCAGATTTCCAACTTCTACTCGCCGCAGGAAGACTGGGGCCAGCTCCGAGACAAGCAGCGACGGACACTCGCCGTCGCCAATACTGCCATGGCGGTAACGCTCGATGTCGGTGACAGAGACAATGTCCACCCCGCCGACAAGCAGACCGTAGGCGCTCGCCTCGCCCTCGCCGCCCGCGCCATTGTTTATGGTGAATCGCAGCTTGAGTACTCCGGTCCGCTCCTCCGCACCGCAACGGTGGAAGGCTCAACCATGCGCGTCTGGTTCGATCACACAAGGGATGGTCTTGCCGCGCACGGTCCGCAGCTGGCAGGCTTCGAGATCGCCGGATCGGACAGAAAATTCGTTCCTGCAACAGCAAAAATCGACGGCTCAACGGTTGTGGTCCAGTCGGCTGGCGTAGCCATCCTCAATCCGTCCGCTACGCGTGGCAAGGCTGGACCGACGCCAACCTCTTCAACAAGGACGGTCTGCCCGCATCCACCTTCACATCGGAATCAATCTTGCCGTAGCAGTACAACAACAAAGGGTGCCCCATCCTGACGAAGTCAGGGTGGGAACCACCACCCTCACAGCTTCACCAGTACATCCTCCCCCTCAACCTTGACCTCATACACCGGAACCCTCGCCATCGTCGTATGAGCCGCTTCACCGGTCCTCAGATCAAAAGCCCAGGCGTGCCACGGGCAGATCAGCTTACCGCCTTCAATCATGCCCTGCCCCAGTGGCCCGCCCCGATGCGGACACACGTTGTCCATGACAGAAATCGATCCCTTCTCATTCGCAACGCAGAGCACTCTTTCACCCGTTGAGACTTCCCGCGCCTCACCCGACGGCGGCAGATCGGCCTTGCCACAAATTCTTACAAATTCAGACATTCATCTCCCCGTTGAAACTAACCCTGTCATTCTGAGCGCAGTGAAGAATTTGCTTGATCGCCTTGCAAAGCGAACACCCGCGCCCTCATGCTACGCTCATCTTCAGAATGCACGATCAGCAGTCCCCGAATCTACCCGCAGGCAAAGAAGTGCGCTTGTGGTGCCCCACCTGTGCGCGGGAAGTGGATGATCCACTCGTCTGTGGTGACTGCTCCGCCGTCATCTGCCGCGTCTGTGGAACGCCGCTCGAATCCGCCGACGAACTCGCTTTTGGATAGCCTTCAGTGCCGAAGAAATCTCCCACCAGAAATGAACCAAGGCTAACCGCGAAACAAGCCCGCGCCGCCGGATGGCCCTCCGGATCGAATGACCCGCTGCGACCGCAGCAGGAACTCGTCAGCGGAAAGTGGCTCCTCTCGGCGCTGGGCATCGTGCTGGGCGTCGCAGCGATCTGCGCCTATGGGACCCTCTGCCTGCTCTTCTATCAGGGAAGCTGGCAGTTCATCTTCCACCCATCGCGAACCGTCCGCGCCACCCCGGACGTTCCCTTTCAGGAAATCCAATTCGACTACACCGAGACCGGCAAGCCGCAGCTCACCGGCTGGTGGATCCCCGCCGAAGCTCAAGGACGATTTGGCTCCGCCACCATTCTCTTCCTGCACGACGGACGCGGCTCGCTCTCTGACGCCGTCCTGCAGCTCCAGTCGCTGCACTCCATCGGCATCAACGTCTTTGCATGCGATTACCGCGGCTTTGGCAAAAGCGCCGACCTGCACCCCTCCGAAGCCAGCATGAATCAGGACGTCGACGCTGCATTCGAATATCTGACCGGAACGCGCCACCAGCCCGCACACTCCATCGTCATTCACGGCGTCGGCCTCGGCGCACCTGTCGCGGCTTCCGCTGCTGCTCGCCATCCGGAAACTGCAGCCCTGATCCTTGAAAACATCAGCCCCACCGCTTCCACACTCTTCTCCGCCGACGCCCGCGCGACCATCCTGCCCGTGCGCATCCTTACCAGCGACCGCTTCAACCCCATTAAGACGCTAAAGAAGCTTCAAACACCCAAGCTCTTCCTCGAACGCGGCGGAAACGCCCCAACCCAGGATGCCTACAGCACCGCCACCGCTCCCAAGCTGCTATTCGAGGTCGCCAGCGAGGATTGGTTAAAATACCCAGAAGTCATCCAGGGATTTCTGGACGAAGTGCTTTCACATCAGTAAAATGCAAGGAATTCCTTAAACCTTCAAGGAGCAAGCCTGAATGTTCGCATGGCTCGACCGTTTTCGCCCACTGGGAGTACTGATTGCCCGCATCGTTCTCGGTGTCATTATGCTCGTCCACGGATGGCACAAGATTTTCCCGCGCGGCTCCCTGTACAACTTCGCGCAATCTGTCGCACATATGGGCATGCCTTACTGGCTCGGCTATGTCGCCGCTTTCACAGAGTTCTTTGGTGGTGCGCTGCTTATCCTCGGCCTGCTCATCCCCATCGCGGCTCTCGGCGTTGCCATTGATATGGCAGTAGCGGTCATCAAAGTCCACCTGCATCACGGGTTAACGGGGCCCATGGGATTTGAGTTCCCGCTGTCGCTCTTTGCGCTGGCCTTGCTGATACTGGCAAGCGGCTCGGGCCATCTGGCTGTCGATTCACGTCTCGGAACCGGCGTCAGACGATAAGCATATGTGAGAAAACCAAGACAGAAAATACTTCAAGTTAAGCCTTCAAAATATTGAGGAAGCGATTGCTTTTTAAATCTGCTCCGGGAAAGACGAGATCCAGGTTCCGTGCGCCGACCGTCTTATAAGCTGCCTCGCCTAGAACCTGCCGGAAGTCTGTCGTGATGGCCAGATCGCGTCCTTCGTAGAGCTGATCCTGGCGCATTCCCGGCCACCTTCCATACACCCGTCCACCTTGAACGTCACCGCCAACAACGAACATGACGTTGGCGTGACCGTGATCGGTGCCTCCAGTACCGTTCTGGTGGACCGTCCGGCCAAACTCCGACATTGTGACCAGAACAATGTCGTTCGCCTGATCACCCATGTCCGTCCAGAAGGCGGCAATTCCTTCACTGAAGTCCTTCAGCCGATTGGCAAGCTGACCGGTCGCATTCCCCTGGTTCTGGTGCGTGTCCCATCCGCCAATATCGGTAAAGGCAGCCTCCACACCCAGATTGGCCTTGAGTAGCTGCGCGACCTGCCGCAGGCTGTTTCCAAACGGACCGTTGGGGTAGTTCGCGCCCGGCGCAGGCGTGTATTTCGCAGGATCGGTCGCCTGCAGCATCTTTACAGCCTCAAAAGTCTCTGTACCCGTCCCGTGCAAAACAGCATTCACACTGTCGGCATACATGGTTTGAAAGCTGGCGGCGATGGGAGCTGCCGCCGGGTTCTGCCCACCTACGCTGAAATCACGAACATTGTTGATGGCCACAGCCGGGATTTTGCCCTCAAGTGTTCTTGGAACCTGTGTACCCAGAGCCACTGCGCGAAAGGCCGAATACTTTCTGCCAGCATGCATCGCATCTTCGGACTGGAGTGCGCGGTTCAGCCAGCCATCATTCGTCGCTTTCACCCCGGGAGTGCCGCTCTCCATATAATCCTGAGCGTCGAAATGCGAGCGCGTCGGATCGGGCGAGCCGCAGGCGTGGACGATGGCCAGATGCCTCTGGTCCCAGAGAGGCTTGAGCGGCTGCATCGCCGGATGCACCCCGAAAAACCCATCCAGATCGATGACCTGGTTTTGCTGAATCGCGATCGTCGGGCGCATCTGGTAGTAGGCGCTCTCGCGATGCGGCACGACGATATTCAGGCCGTCCGCCGCGCCGCGCTGAAAGATGACGACCAGCTTCTTACCCTGCGCCTGTGCAGTCGTAGCCTGCGCCAGCACCGTCCGCGTCAGAAAACTTGGAATCGCAGAGGTGCCCACGACGGCCATCGCTCCGCCCTTCATAAATGCTCGCCGTGTAATTGCCATGGATACTCCGGCAGAAAATCAACTCACTGTTTTCAGCAGACCCGCATTTCCATGCCAAAGTTGCGGCAGAACTTCATTTCTGGAAAGGTTCTTGGCTGCCAATTTCTAGCACTGCATAAACATGGTGCCATCACGGATTCTCGCCCGGGATCACCCAACCCGAAGACCAGATGTCGCGCCAATCCCGGACGCAGACATCTATGGCTTCCCTCAGCCCCTCGATGTTGAACCGCTCGGCTTGAATCTCTAGTGCGATGAGCACGCAATTGTGTGCGGTCATGAGTGCTTGGTCAGCCATATCAGGCTGATGCTCGGACTTAAACTCCATGCGGTCGCCAACGATTTCAACTCGTCCGCTCAACGAGCCTAATGTCGGGTGCGCATGGCGCAGCGGGATGAAATAGCCGGGGACAATGAGAGTTCCGATGTGTCCCGCTTTCTTGGCCATCGATACGAAATCCAGTTTGCTCCATGTGTGGCTTAGCCGCATTTCGTCGCACGTTTTCGACTTGCATGACTTCACCATGAATCGGTTTTTGACCGCTTCAAACTTTTTCCTCTGTTCTTCTTTCAGTTCGTCGGACAGAACCTTTGTCCCGAATGTTTCCTCAATGGGCTTTATGAGCTTTTGAAGTTGTACGGCATTGAAATCTAGGAAATCCTGCACTTCGTCCGGATGGTCGTTCAGATAACGCAGAGTAACAGTTTGCTCATACATCGTACGGAGCAATTTCATTGCTGCTGCGCCGTAGCCGTTCACCGAAACAAGAAAGATTTCCATGAAGTCCTCGGCGATGAGGGTGCCGAAGAAATACACGAATCTGTCGGCCGGAGATGTCATATTCTGCGTTCGGACAAACGCTATCGTAATGGCACGTTCGAAATTTCCCATTCTTTCGTTGAACGCAGGATGTCTTTGCTCGAAAGCAGTCGCGGCGTCCGGAAACCCGTAGATTGCGGTTGCGGTTTGCATACCCGGAGTCTGCCCTAGTCATCAATCGCGTGCAAGTCTCGAAAGAATATGGAGGAAGTTGAGGGAGAGCACATTTCCTCCGGCAAAGTTTGCCAATAAAAGCAACTTCGTATCGGTTCCCTTATCGGACAACGAAAATCCCTCACCCGCCCTTCAGATGAACGAACGCTAAATTCTCCGAGGGGAACAGCATGAAAGTTGCAGGAATTGTTTTGATTGTTCTGGGTGTCATCGCCCTGATCTATGGCGGCATCACCTACACCACACACAAGAAGGTTATCGACATAGGCCCCATTCAAGCCGAGAAGAAGGAAACCCACAACATTCCACTGCCGCCGGTTCTTGGGGTCGTTGCCATCGCGGGCGGAGCTGCTCTCATGCTCATCGGCGGGAAGGGCCGCTAGGCGTTGTCAAGCCCTGTCTTGCCAAGAATCTCTGCAAATTCCTGATTCCAAGATGTAATCGTCGCAACGATCAGTGGCGGAGAATTTTGCCGAATTCGCTAAACTGGATATAGGCGGAAAATCTCCGAGAGCCGCAAGCTCGAAACGATCTATTGCGGCTAAGTGGCTGCAATACGAGGAATTTAGGAAAAGATGGGGGAGGGGTAGCCGAAAAACAAACCCGCCTCCGAAGTTAGCAACCCATTCCTCCAATCAGCTTCAGCTTGATAACGAAAAATCCAAAAGAGCCTGCATCACCCTCTTGAGCGGCAGTCGAAGACCAACATCTGTGCAGCGCAAGTATCTGCATTATGAGGAATTTACAAAATGTACGGGGGGTGAAAACCACCCCCTTTAGTACTTCATGAGCTTCGCAATCGCCTGGTAGATGTGGTCTGGCTGCGGCAGGATCACATCCTCCAGCAGCGGCTGGTAAGCCACAAAGGTGTCCATCGCAGCCACTCGCTTCACCGGAGCATCGAGGTCTTCGAATAGCTCATCGGCGATACGGGCCGCAATTTCCGCCCCATAGCCCCAGCTCAGCATGTCTTCGTAGGCAACGATGACCCGGCTGGTTTTCTTCACCGAGGTCGCAATCGCCTCCCAGTCATAAGGGCTGAGCGTGCGCAGATCGAGAATCTCCGCCTCGATGCCATGCTCGCGCTGCGCCTTCTGCGCCGCCTGCAGAGCACGCGGAACTACGGCGCCGTAAGTCACAATGGTCAGGTCCTTGCCCCCACGCACGGTCTTAGCCTTGCCGAAGGGAATCATGTAATCGGGTCCGGGATACGGCGCCCGGCCAAACGTCTCGCGATAGAGACGCTTGTGCTCAAGAAAGAGCACCGGATCGTCGCAGCGGATCGCCGTCCGCAACAAGCCGTTGGCATCGAGCGCATTCGACGGAAACACCACTCGGACGCCGGGGGTATGGGTAAAGATGCTCTCGCCCGACTGCGAGTGATAAATCGAGCCGCCGGTAAGATAGCCGCCGATAGCAACGCGAACCACAGCAGGCGCGGAGAACGTTCCGTTCGACCGCCAGCGCATTGAGCTCAGCTCATTGCGCATCTGGTGCATCGCCGGCCAGAAGTAGTCGAAGAACTGGATCTCCACCACTGGCTTCAAGCCACGCACAGCCTGTCCAACAGCGCGACCGACGATGTTCGCCTCAGCCAGCGGCGAATTGAAGGCGCGATCGCTGCCAAATTCACTCTGCAGTCCCGCCGTCAGCTTAAAGACGCCACCCTTGCCCTTGACCAGCCCTTCGCGCAGATACTCCTCACGACTGCAGTCGGCCACGTCTTCGCCGAATACGACGATGCGCGGATCGCGCCGCATCTCGTCCTTGAGGCAGGCATTGATGAGGTCCGCCATCGTACGTTCCTGCGTGTCAGACGTCTGCGCAGGTTTGGTCTGCAAGTCGGCGCGCGCCGGATCGTAATTCTCGGAGTACACATGTAGCGGGATGCTCGCCGGTTCCGGAAACGGCGCGCGCAAGGCACGCTCGGCAGCCTGACGAACCTCTTCGTCGACCTCTTTCTCCAGGCGATTGATCGCCTCGGCATCGAGAATGCCCTCGCGCAGCAGGAACATCTGCATCTTCTGCAGCGGATCGCGCAACGAGTCAGCCTCAAGCTCGCTCTTCGGCCGGTACGCACGATCGTCGTCGGAAAATGAGTGCGAGTAAGGCCGCGTCACATGCCCGTGCACGAAGGCAGGCCCATTGCCCGCTCGGCAATGCGCGACCGCCTCTTCAAAAACCCGATAGCTTTCAATCGGATCGGTCCCGTCGACCTCGGCAAAATAGAAATTCGGGAAATTTGCAACCAGCTTTGAGATGTTGCCGCCCGGCGTATTTACCTCGACGGGAACCGAGATGGCGTACTTGTTGTCCTCGACTACGAACAGCACTGGCAGCTTGAGGTTCGAAGCGGTATTCAGCGCCTCCCAGAACTCACCCTGGCTCGTCGAACCCTCGCCGAGCGAAACGTAAACAACCTCGTCACCGTGGAAGACGACGTCTTTGAAAGCGCGATAATCACCCTCATGCTCCGCCGCTTCCGGATGGCGCGAGAAATAACGCCCCGCCTCAGCGCATCCCACAGCATGCAAGACCTGCGTCGCGGTAGCCGAAGATTGCGACACAATATTCAGCTTGGTATTGCCCCAGTGCGACGGCATCTGGCGGCCACCGCTCGACGGATCGGCGGCAGCACCGACAGCCTGCAGCAGCATGTCTTCGACGGTGCTGCCAAGCGTAAGGCAAAGCGCGCGGTCGCGATAGTAAGGGAAAAACCAGTCGTAGCCGGGCTTGAGCGCCATGCCTGCAGCCACCAAAAGGGCCTCATGACCAGCGCCGGAAATCTGGAAGAAGATTTTCTGCTGCCGCTTGAGCAGGATTTCGCGGTCATCGGTGCGCCGCGAAAGATACATAAGACGGTAGACTTCAATCAGGCGCTCAGAATCGACGCCTGAAACCACACTTGTTTCATGCTGCTCAGCGCCGCTTACCGCTGCTTTTGCCATTCAAAAGAACCTCTATCATCGTTCCTGGGATAACTCGAACAACCCAGGCGACAGGTGATTGTACAGCTTTCGCCAAAGTCTGTCTGTCGTCTCGAAACAATCCAACCGTACTTTGATGCCCCGAACCGGAACCGGGAACCGGCAGCTTTTTGTTATTTCTATTCTAAGAAAGTAATAATGGATCAGCTACCCGAAACCGACCCAATATTGCCGCCGCGGCTTCGATCATCTATCCGTGAGTGCGCGCATTGACCATCGTTTTCGCAACGTGCTTTAATTCAACGTTTTCATAATGATGTCTGCCCGGAAGGTTCCGGCTCGCATTGAGGCCATTTCCGCATCTCATTTGAATTCTGGTTCTGATATGTTTCTGATTCCGGAGTGTGCAGATGCCGGAAGCGCAAGATTGGGTGATTGCTATTCTCTGGAGGACATTGAATGTCGTTTTACTCCTCGCTGGCTGCATTTTTCTGGCAGGCCACGGATTCCTTAAACACAAGCTCTGACAGTCTCTATCTCTGGATCGCGCTCGCAGTCGGCCTCCTTGGCCTGATCGCAGCGCTGGTCTTCGCACGCTCTGTCCTCAGTTCCGACACTGGAACGGCAGACATGCAACGCATCTCCGACGCTATCCGCCAGGGAGCGGAAGCCTTTATGCGCAGGCAGTACGGTACGATCGCGATGATTGCCGTAGCACTCGCCATCATTCTTTATCTTGGCTATCGTCTCTCGCCGTTTACTGCTCCATATGCGAATAAAGTCGTCATCAGCTTCCTGATCGGCGCAACCTGCTCGGCGCTCGCAGGTCAAACGGGTATGTGGGTGTCCATTCGCTCGAACATCCGTACAGCATCGGCTGCTCGCACAAGCTTGGGAAAAGCACTGCAGATCGCGCTGCGCGGCGGCGCCGTGACAGGGCTCATCGTGGTAGCACTCTCACTGCTCGGAGTCGGCGTTCTCTTTCTTCTCTTCGGCGGACTGCAACACCCGCAGGAGACCCCGTTCAAGCTCGTCGGCTTTGGCTTTGGAGCATCCTTGGTGGCGCTCTTTGCCCAGCTCGGTGGCGGCATCTATACCAAGGCTGCTGACGTAGGCGCTGATCTGGTTGGCAAAGTCGAAGCTGGAATTCCGGAAGACGATCCCCGCAACCCGGCTGTCATTGCGGACCTCGTGGGCGACAACGTCGGCGATTGCGCAGGTCGCGGCGCAGACATCTTCGAGTCGACTGCCGCAGAGAACGTCGGCGCCATGATTCTCGGCGCTGCGCTCTACCCCGTCTTCGGAATCAAGGGCATTCTCTTCCCGCTCATCGTGCAAGCGATCAATCTCATCGCCAGCATCATCGGCGTCAGCATTGTGCACAGCAAGGAAGACGAAGATCCGATGCACGCGCTCAACCGGGGCTATTATGTCACGTCGATTCTGGCGCTCGTCGGCTTTGCGGTTGCGGTCTACTACATGCTGCAGGGACGCTGGTGGCTGCTCGGATGCGGTATCTGTGGCATCATCACCTCGTTCCTCTTCGTCCGCATCACCGAGTACTACACGGAAACGCGCTTTCGTCCGGTGCAGAGTATCGCCAAGGCCTCGCTGACCGGCCCAGCGACGAACATCATCAGCGGAATCGCCGTCGGCATGGAAACCCCCGCAGTTCCGGTCATCGTTATCGGCTGCGCACTGCTGTTCAGCTACTATTTCGGCACACGTGGATTGGCCGACGTATCCACGATTTCCGAATACTCAAAGGGCATCTATGGCACTGCCATTGCAACCATGGGCATGCTCTCTTCAGCGGCTTACATCCTGGCGATGGATACCTTCGGTCCCATCACCGACAATGCTGGCGGCATCATTGAAATGAGTAACCAGCCGCACGACATTCGCGAAAAAACCGACAAGCTTGACGCCGCCGGAAACACAACGAAGGCACTCACCAAGGGATACGCCATCGGTTCAGCCTCCCTAGCGGCCTTCCTGCTCTTCTCCGCTTACCTCGAGGCTATTCACGACATCGTTAGCCAGCGGCTCGCTGCTGCGGGCGAAGTTTTGCCGGCATCGTGGAGCTTCTCGAATGTCAACCTTGCATCGGTGCCCGTCTTCGTCGGCGCATTGCTGGGTGCAATGTTGACCTACCTTTTCTCCTCGATGGCGATCAAAGCTGTAGGCCGCGCCGCGCAAACCGTGATTCAGGATGTCCACCAGCAGTTCAAAGAGAATCCCGGCATCATGGAAGGCACGTCGCAGCCTGATTACGGACGCTGCGTCCACATCGTCACCGGAGCGGCGCTCAAGGAAATGGTCTTGCCGGGTGTGCTCGCGGTTGCGATGCCGCTCGCAGTGGGCGTCATCTTTCGACATTTCAGTTCGACCTTCAACCTCAAGGAGCTAGCCGATTCTCCAACCATCCACGGCATCCCTGTGAACCTGAGCGGAGCTGAGGCTGTTGCCGCACTGCTCATGGTCGGCACCATCTCCGGTATCTTGCTCGCTATGCTGATGAACAACGGCGGCGGCGCATGGGACAACGCCAAGAAGTTCATTGAGACTGGCCAGTATGGCGGCAAACGCTCAGAAGCGCACAAGGCTGCAGTTGTGGGCGACACGGTTGGCGATCCTTTCAAGGACACAGCCGGGCCGTCGTTGCACGTGCTCATCAAACTGCTGGCGACCGTAACACTGGTGCTGGCTCCCCTCTTCGTCTGAGAATGTTCGGAGCCATATAAAAGGCCGCCCCGCAAGGCGGCCTTTTATTTCTCGTCACAATCTCTGCTATTGTTCCGCAATGGTTTGGCGAAGCAAAGAACCCTGGTCCAGGCAGGATTATCAGTAATCTCTAAAGGCGAAGACGGACTTCGATGCTACATTATCTTTGGTATAGGCGCAGACAGGACTATCGGTACTATCGTTCTGTCCCATTTAAGAGGTTGTGGCCCTTTTTCGCCGCGGTATTTTGCCTCTTTTGCATTCTTGGAGTCTTTGGCGACTTGACCAGCCTGGGACGCCTCCCTTATGTGATTCTTGCGGCGAATGCAATTCTCAGCGGCCTGACGGCAAACCTGTATCTCTTCATCGCCCTACGGCTCAGGACATATCTTTTCTTTGTCGTATCAGTCCTTCAGATTCCCCTTTGGATCGCATTCGGCTACCTCGTTCCTATCGCCACTCGCCATTATCACTTGCGCGAGCCTGCCCCCGAAGCTGGCGTTCGGGTTGATGCGATTGCCATTTTGGTGCTGGTGATTCTTTCGTATTCCTTCTTCGTCCGCTTCCTTCGGGGCGAAGGCCGTGAGGCATTCCGGCTCAGCAATGAACTCGAACTGGCTCACGGTATCCAGAAGACACTCGTACCGCCGATTCATCTGCGGACAGAGCAGTTCGAACTCTACGGCCGCTCCGATCCGAGTGAGAAGGTTGGCGGCGATCTCGTCGACGCGCTCGAACTCGAAGACGGCAGCACGGTTGCCTACATCGCCGACATTGCGGGTCATGGCCTGCAGGCCGGCATCCTGATGGGAATGCTGAAGACCGCTGCGCGCACGGCCCTGCTCGATGCTGCATCAACTGATGCGCGCATGGTTTTGCCTGTGCTCATGGACAGGCTGAACCGCGTGCTCCCTAGCGTAAAAGAACCGCAGATGTATGCCACGTTCGCCGGCTTTCGTCTGAATCCCGATGGCAGCGTCTTCTACGCACTGGCCGCGCATCCGCCAATTTTGCATTACCGCGCCGACGCGCGCTCAGAGCACCTCTCAACAGAACAGTTTCCACTTGGGCTTTTGCCGGTCGACGGCTATTCTTCGGCAGCCACGACCATGGCCTCCCGCGACCTGCTCATCGTCGTAACAGATGGAATTCTTGAAGCCAGCGACAAATCTGAAGACGAGTTCGGTCTTATCCGCCTGCAGGAAGTAATCGCCCGTCACGCTACGAGCAGCCTTCCTGATATGGCAACCGCGATACTCACGGCCGCTCGCGCCTTCGGCAAACAGATTGACGACCAGACGCTGTTGCTGATCCGAAGGCTATAGCCGCCTAGGCTGCCGCGTTCAGAAAACGCCGCACCGCAAGCAGCGCCATCAGGCGCGTGATTCCACTGATGAGAAGGTTTACGCCGACAATCGTAGCAATCGCCCAGGCTGCGCTCGAAGGCCAGCGGTCGAGAATCAAAAGGGCAAGAAGCAGAGTAACCACGCCGTCAAACAACAGCCATCCGGAACCAGCCGTCTTGCGCATCGAGAAGAAATGAATGATGGCGAAAAATCCTTCGATCAAAAAGATGATGCCAAGAACAAATGTGAAAGAAATCAATCCGATTACCGGGTGCATGAGCAGCCAGATTCCGCCAATGATGTAGACGATACCGACGAGTGTGCGCCAGAGATAACCGCCGAATCCGCCGCTGACTGGAGCCGTAGTTAAGTGAATAACGCCTGCAACCAGGATCAAAGTGGCCAGCACGTAGGCCATGCTGATTCCTGCAAGCGACGGCAGGCATAGCGATATAAATCCGCAGATGATCAGAATTACGGCCCAGGCAATAGCCAGCCCCGTTCCGCGCTTAAGCGTAGTGCTGAGTGCATCTGTTGCCATGCGACCCCCTTCAAGGAGAATGACCACAACCACAGATTCAGCGTTTTACAAAGATGCTGACAGTACCGAAGACCGTTTTATTGGAGCAGGTTTTTCCGCAACATCATACTCGCGAACACATTAGGATGCTAAGGAAAACGCAGGGCGCTAGCTTCCCTTCATCTTCTCCTTAACAGCCTTAGCCAGCTTCTCAATTTCCTCAGCCTTCTTGATCACGGAGACAGACATCTGATCCTTGTCGCTTTTTGCCACCTCGTCCTTGAGTTGTTCCGTAAGAGTCAGCAGCTTGGCCGTGTCAGTAACGATATCCTTCTGGCGCTGGTCATTCCGCCTCTGCGCCTGCTGCACCATCGCCCGGTGCGCCATGGTATCTCCATCGTTCTCATCGCTTGAATTTGGCGCTTGACCAGGAGACACGGGCGGACGCGTGGTAATGGGAGGCAGCGTCTGCTGCGCTTTCGCCGTCAGGAAACAACCACCGAGAACGACAACCACCGCAAAAAGACTCAGCCGTAGCGAATTGGCATCTAAACATCGCATCAGGCCATTATAAGAATGTTTGCTATGTTCGTGACACCTATGCTTTCGCTCTCCTCCATCTTTGCTGCAAATGACGTTCATACGTCGTATAGCGCGAAATTTCTCGATGACCTGCAGGCCTTTGCATACGAAAAACTCCCGCCAATCGTAATCACCCTGATCCTCGCATGGGTTCTTAGCCGTGTTCTGAAGGCCATCACAAATCGCGTTGTCCGCATCACCGAGCGGCATGGGGCCGGTGCAGCTCGCTTGGCGCAGGTGCGCACGCTCGCATCTGTCATCCGCGCGACAGGGATTGGATTTATCGCCATCGTTGCGGCGATGGAGATATTGCCGAAGCTGGGATTCGAGTTGGGGCCGCTGCTCGCCAGCGCCGGCGTCGCCGGGGTTGCCATAGGCCTGGCGGCACAGACAATTGTGAAAGACTGCCTGAACGGGATTCTTATTCTCATCGAAGATCAGTACAACGTTGGAGACAAAGTCCGGTTGGCGGGATTGACCGGCATCGTTGAGTCTCTTTCATTACGCAAAACCACCGTGCGCGATGGCGATGGCACGCTGTATGTTATTCCAAATTCGCAGATCACCACCGTTGCCAATCTCACCCGCGATTATTCCGTTGCAACCATCAATGTCTCGGTCGATTTCTCCGCCGATCCAGACAAAGTTCTTGCATTGCTGAAAGAAGTCGCTATGGGCGTACGCAACGATCCCGCTTACAGCGATCTCTTCATCAGCGACCCCACACTGCTTGGCGTCGACACCATCAAGGGATCGCAGGTGATCTACCCGGTGCAGCTCAAAACGAAGGCTGACAAGCAGTGGGCGCCGATGCGCGAAACACAGCGGCGCATCCGGATCGCCTTGGCCGAAAACGGGATGCTGCCGGGAGATCCGTTACGCGTTTATGGATCAAACTTTCAGGTGGTCGGCGCGCGCGACAGCGAAGCCGCATCGAAGCCGGCCGATCCAACCGCAGCCAAGGCAAATGAAATCAACCCCTTCACCGGCGAAGGCTTGTGATAATCGCCGCAAATCAGCGGCTTTCCATGCGGCGATCTACTGAGACGATGGAAGAGCGCAGCTTTAGATTCCGCTCAATTCTTTCAACAACTCTTCGCTATCTCGCGTGGGCGGCTGGCACGCATTGCCCCGGCAGACGACCGCAAAGCTCGTCTCTTCTTCAAGCAACGGAAGTTGCGGCAACGTGTCTGCCAGCACAGGAGGAAGATTCACCCATGTTACCTGATTGCGTTGTATAGTAATGATGCTTTTGTTCACCGCGTAGCGAGCGCTGGCAATAGTGGCCAGTTGTTGTGCCTGTTCATCATCGCCAATAACGACAACCTGGACCTGCGGCAGTAACAATCGCTCCAGCGCAAGCCCATAGGTGCCGGCGTACAAACCAAAATGCTCGACAACACCGCCGAAATGCTCGAGTGTATCTTCCGCTTTTTCACGAAAATCGGCGCGTCCGCTCAGCGCTTCGAGACGCAACAGCGCCGCTGCAGCAGCCGGATTGCCAGCAGGCGTCGGCGTATCCTGCAGCGGCTTGCGACGCGCTGATAGCGCACCCAGCACTTCTCCTTCCGGCCTTTCTGTGTCGTAGAAGCCTCCGCCCGTCGAATCATAGAAGCGCTCCACCATCGCTTCGCCAATTTCCATAGCTGCTTTGTAGTAGCGAAGTTCTCCAGTGGATTGCCACCCATCGACGCACGCCAGCGCGAGAAAAGCATAGTCGTCCAGAACACCGGCCACCCGCTGCCGGGCCTGCTTTTGATCTGAGTACGCGATGACGTGCGCTAACCCGGAATCCTTATCCCATCCCTCGCATAGGATCCGATCCAGCGTCTTCAGCGCGAAGTCGCGTGGAGCCGCGATCTGCAGCACATGCGCAGCCTCAAGATAGGCCGAGACAGCAAGCGCATTCCAGCTTGTATAAACGGTTTTGTCCACGAACGGCGTGGGCCGCGTCAATCGCGCAGCGTAGAGCTTTTTCTGCGCTGATGCCAAGTCGTTTCGAACACCTTCGACGCTACGCGACAGCCTCTGTGTAACGTCCTCGACGGTGTACTTCACATGCAGCACATTCTTTTTCGGATCGTGGTGCATGTCTCCCATCTCGCCGATATCGAAATAAATTCCCACCACCGCCAACTCATTTTCAGTTAGAACAGCCGCCGCTTCTTCCTTCGTCCATGTGAAATAGTCGCCATCGTCATCGAACGATACGTCCGCGTCCTGCGACGCATAAAAGCCCCCGTGCTCGCGGTCGGTAAGCCATTCATCCATCCAGCGCATCATGTCCTTGGCGACACGCGCGAACTCCGGGTCCACAAATGTCTGGAACGCATGCACGTAGTTCTTCAGCAGTTCCGCATTGTCATACAGCATCTTTTCGAAATGCGGCACCACCCAGCGCTCATCAACGGAATAGCGGTGAAACCCTCCGCCAAGGTGATCGTAGATACCGCCGGAAGCCATCTTCTTGAGCGTCACGGTCGCGGCTTCCTTCGCTCTCTCGTTACCGGTGCGCGCGGCCACGTCAATCAATAGATCGAGCGCAGCCGGATGCGGGAATTTCGGCTGCGTGCCAAAGCCGCCGTGACGCGGATCGAATTGGCTCACGGCGCTTGCAACCAGCTTATCTGCCAGTTCCAGACTCAGCGAACTGCTGCGTCCGGAAAAGCTCTCGCCATGCTCGATCGCAGCCACAACGCTGCCCGCTGTTTCCAGAGCGTCGCCACGCTTTGTCGTCCACACATCGGCGAGTGTTCGCAGCACGCGCTCAAACCCCGGACGCCCGTAACGGTCGTCGCGCGGAAAGTACGTCCCTCCGAAAAACGGCATCCCCTCTGGAGTCAGAATCGCCGTCAGCGGCCAGCCGCCCTGTCCGCTCATAGCCTGCACCGCAGCCTGATAGCGGCTGTCCACATCGGGGCGCTCATCGCGGTCGACCTTCACCGCCACAAAATGTTGATTGATGACCTGCGCGAGCGAAGCGTCTTCATACGACTCGCGATCCATTACATGGCACCAGTGACACCAGACCGCGCCAATATCGAGCAGAATCGGCTTGTCTTCTTTCGCCGCGAGCGCAAACGCTTCCGGTGACCACTCGTGCCACTTCACCGGCTGATGCATGGCAGAGCGCAGATACGAAGACGCAGCATGTTCGAGGGAGTTGTATTCACTCATCCCTTAAAGTCTATCGTCTTACATGAAGCACGACCAAAAGAGCAGAGTCCTCAGCCGACCAGCCGCCGCGCAATCTGCACATATAGATCCACGGCTTCCAAAAGTTCGCGCTTGGCCAGCTTTTCATGCGGAGTGTGCGCCACATGAATCGATCCGGGGCCAAGCAACACGGGCTCACCCCAGTTCAACAGAGCAGGAATATCCGTCGTGAACGCAGCAACCATTGTCGGCAGGCCATCCAATTGCCGCATGCGAATAAAAGGAAGATCAAGTGTGAAGTGAACCTCTGCCAGATCGCCCACGGCATCGAGAATCGCTGTGCGCACCGGTTCGGACGGACCAACCAGACGCACCAGCATCTGCGCTTCCGCATGGTCCGCAATCACATTCGTAGCACGCCCGCCTTCGAGCAAACCGATATTCAGATTGCACGGTCCCACGCCTTCCGTCACGGGCATCGGAATCGCCAGGACTCGATCCAGTGCCTCAACCAGCTTGTGAATTGCGCTCTCACCCAGTTCCGGATACGCCGAATGGGCCATCTTTCCTTTCGCGCGGATCAGCACACGCAATGCACCCTTCGATGCAATCGCCAATCGATTATCCGTAGGCTCGCCGTTGATCAGAAATCTGCTGCCCTTCGGTTGCGTATTCGCAAGCTTGGCGCCGCCCGAATCGCGCTCTTCACCAACGACAAAGAGCAGCCCGACCTTCACGCCGTCTTCACGCAAGCGCTCTGCCGCGGCGATCTGCGCCGCAATGATCCCCTTTGCATCGCAAGCTCCACGTCCGTAGATGTTCAGGTCGTCTTCACTGCTGGGAATAAACGGCGGCACTGTATCCAGGTGCGTCGAGAGAACAACATCCGGCGTCTGCTTCACAACTCCGGCGTACACGTTGAATCGCTCTCCTTTGTTCTCCGGCTGGTCAACCGGTGTTGTTTCGACAGCAAAATTACGCCCCGCGAGAAACTCCGCAAGAAATGCACCCACCGCCCCTTCGTTATAGGTAATCGATTCGATGTCGATCAGTCTGCGCGTCAGTTGAATCGGATCAAGCGTCATCGTGTCCCAGAATACCCCAACCTCGCTCGCCTCCCGGTGAATCCGCCTTGTTCCGCTCGTTTGACCGACGGCTTGGCTACAATACTTGAGAAACATGACAACGATCTCTTCCGGCTCCGCAGTGCTACGCACAATCGACGACCTGCGCGGCCCCGCAGGCAGGCTCGAAGCTCTATTGAACACCGGCTCAAGCGATGCTCCATACGCTGCCCTCGTTTGCCATCCGCATCCGCTCGGCGGCGGGACGATGCACAACAAGGTCGTCTACCACGCCATGAAGGCGCTCCAGTCCTTTGGATTGCCGGTGCTGCGATTCAACTTCCGCGGTATCGGATTAAGCGAAGGCTCGCATGATGGACACGAAGAACGAAGTGATGTTCAGGCGGCTCTCGACTGGCTGGAACGCGAATACCACCTTCCCATTCTGTTTGCCGGATTCTCCTTTGGCGCAGCCATGGGTCTGCAAGCCTGCTGCGGCGACGAGCGCGTCAAAGGACTGATCGCTCTGGGATTGCCCGTTCAAGCCGAGGGTCGCGACTATCACTACCGTTTCCTGCCTTCGTGTCCGCAACCGAAGCTCTTTATCAGCGGCGCGCGCGATCAATATGGACCACAGTTGCGGGTCGAAGATGTTGTTCACTCCGCAAAACAGCCCGCAGAGCTAGTGTGGATCGATGATGCGGATCACTTCTTCGTAGGTAAACTGGATCAGGTCCAGCTTGCCATTCGCAACTGGGTGCAAATGCATTTTCTTCCTGCCAGAGTCTCATGACCCCCGAAACCGGCCCGAAACTCGAAGAGCTCCACTCGGCAGCGCAAAGTATGTTTCTGCATGCGCTCGACGCGTGCGACATCGGCAAGGCATTCGATCGTCATCTCCACTTCGATGGCACAACTCTGATCCGCCATCCATCGGCAGCGCTGAAGCCTGTCTCCATCCCGCTCGATCGATATAAGAAGGTATTTGTCATTTCCTTTGGCAAGGCGGCCATGACCATGCTCGACGCTCTGATCGAGCGGTTGCCAAAGAAAATTCACCTGCGTGGCGTCTGTTGCGCACCCGTAACACCGAAGAAGAGAAACTGGCGTATCCGGTACTTCACCGGTGGCCATCCTCTTCCCAACGAAGATTCTTTCGCAGCCGCAGAAGCCACGCTCAAGCTCCTCAAGCGGGCTCGCAAGGATACCTTCGTATTCTTTCTCATTAGCGGCGGCGGCTCCGCCATGCTCGAATTGCCGCGCAACCAGAAGATTTCACTCGACGATACGATTGCCTTTCACGAGACGCTCATCGCATCCGGCGCCTCCATCACTGAGATCAATACCATCCGAAAATATTTCTCCGCTGTAAAAGGCGGACGCCTCGCGCTGGCTGCGCCCGAAGCAGAAAAGCTCTCGCTGCTTCTCGCCGACGTGCCTCTCAAGGATCTTGGTTCGGTTGCTTCATCACCCACACTGCCCAATCAATCAACCCTTGAGGACTGCCGCGAAGTCTTGGCACGATTTCATCTGCTCGAAAAATTTCCGCCCTCCGTGCGCACCTATTTCGAATCGCTCTCGTCTGACGTTGCCGCCGAAACACACGGCCCGATTGCGGACGAGGCATTCCGTCACACGCAATTTGACACTCTGCTGTCGAACCACGATTTCCTGAACGCAGCCCGCGACCGCGCGCAGGAACTCGGCTTCCGCGTAGTCATCGACAACGCCTGTGATGACTGGGATTATGCCGATGCATCTCGCTATTTGCTGAAGCGCTTTCATGAGCTTCGCGCTCAGCATCCAAGGCTGTGCCTGCTCTCAAGCGGTGAAGTGACGGTCCAGCTCGGCCCGCAGCCTGGATGTGGCGGACGCAATCAGCAGTTCGCGCTCGCGTCAGCCTTTGACCTTGCCAGGTACGAAGGTCAGCCGCTCGTAGTCCTCAGCGCCGGATCCGACGGCATCGACGGCAACAGCCCTGCTGCCGGTGCCATCGTGGATACGACGACCATAGCGCGCGCCCGCGAATTCCACTTCGATCCGGAAGGGAATCTAGTCCGGTTCGATACTTGCCCCCTCTTCACCGCCCTCGGCGACACGATCATCACCGGACCAACAGGCAATAATCTTCGCGACCTTCGCATTCTGCTTGCCTCTCGCGACGAGTAAGTCGCGGCGACGCTCGAAGAGTTGCCGGAGAATGATCCGTAGCTGAATCAATCTAAGCTGCTACAGGCATGCGGTATTCTGGAAGCATTAGCCGTTCGGAAAAGGAGAAGCAACTTGGCTCTGTTCGTTATTGGTACCTTCGCGACCATTTTTGTAGTGGGAATTCTGTGGGCCACCAGCCGCAAGGCAGACGATCACTCGCACGAGGCTTAGAGAGTAGATCGAACAAGTTGCGGCCCATGCGCCGCCTCACTGCGGTCGATTTTCCTGAGAAAAGCGTTCGCCACATCTGAAAATGCGATCGGAGCCTCGTCGTGCGGGAGGTGCCCTACACCGGGGAGGATCACCATCTCTGCGCGAGGAAGCACCTTTTCGAGCTGGCGGCCTGATTCCAGACTGACCGCCCGATCGCGTGTCCCCCACATCAGCAGGGTCGGCACATCACGCAGTTTTTCCAGCGAAGCCCCAAGCTCGCGCATATCCTCGAACCAGCTATCCAGAATATTCAGCACGTGCTGCACGGTTCCCGGAACACGCAGCGAGCTCATATAGCGCTCCAATGCTTCTTGCCGAACGAGCTTGCTGTTCCCATACATGCGACCCAGCGCCAGTTCCTGCAGTTTTTCCGGCAGATTCGGAACTTGGTTTGCGAACCACCGCCCCAGCGGAGTCCGGTAGAAATGCACCATCGGATCACCTAGGAGAGAAAACGGATTAGCCGGAGCGTGCAACAACAGGCTGCGCACCCTTTCCGGATGACGCGCCGCCAGCATCATCGCCACGGCGCCCCCATGCGACGTTCCCATGATGTCCGCCCGGCCAATGCCCACTTCGTCAAGGAAAGTCGCCATGCGATCGGCATGCGCACGCAGGCTTGCGTCAAGACCCGGCACGCGGTCCGACCGTCCGATCCCGAACGAATCGACGGCGTAGACGAACGAATCCTGCCCCAGCCTTGAAAGGCAGGGATACCAGGCATGTGCCGATCCCAGAAGTCCATGCAGAAGAAGGAGAGACGGACCATTGCCCGTTGTAAGGCAATACATCCTGTGTCCGTTGACCGGGACCGAAATCTCATTGACTCGCGGATCGTCCGCCAGTATCCAGCTTGCTAATGCCATCGAAAACCCTCGGCCAGACTCCGCGTACGCTCCAGCAGCCCAGCAAATTCACAAAATATTAAACTAATTTTTAAGACAAGTGTATGACCCAAAAAGATGCCTTTTATGTCCACAGTTCCAAATACCAGCCGCAGGACCCGATTTGCACAGGATGAAAGGCGTTTTAAGCTTCAAACCGCCTATGGTTTTCCATAGCAAGATACCGAAAATTTCATCCCAAATACGCTAACCCTCGTCACACGTGTAATTTCGATCTTCACGAAATTCCGTATCTTACCCAAAATCAAGGGTATACTGGACAGCGGGGCATGTAAGCCATCGTAGGCTCGCGATGGCAGTTCAGTTGCATGGTATCGATTGCACACGCTCTATTCATTGAACCGCACACATGGAAAGGCCGCTACAAACCCGGATTACGGTTCTCCTCCTGGCGCTTTTCACAGTAGCTGCGACGGTTTTTGCGGCCTTTAATTTCATCCAGGAAAATAACTACCAGCTCCCGACTGACGGTGTCTGGTGGGTGGAGGCATCCGGCGGTCTCGAAGCCCAGCGCGTCCTGGCCAACAGCCCCGCCCAGAAGGCGGGTATCAAGACCGGCGACCTGATCGTCCAGGCAAATGACCATCCGCTGCCGCGGTACGCATCGCTGGTGCGGGAGATGGTGCGCACCGGCGCTTACGGTACTATCCGTTACTCGGTCATCCGCTCCGGGGTCCGGCTTCCCGAAGTGCCGCTGATTCTCGACCCCCTCGACCGCAGCAACAATCAGGGCTTCCGTCTCATCGCGCTGGTCTATCTCGGCATCGGTCTCTACGTCCTCTTCCGACGCTGGACGGCGCCGCACGCGACTCATTTCTACATCTTCTGCCTTGCGTCGTTCACGCTCTATGCCTTCAAATACACCGGCAAGCTGAACGCTCTTGACCAGGTCATTTTCTGGGGCAACATTATCGCCGGAGCCCTGCAGCCCGCGCTCTTCCTGCACTTTGCTGTGGCCTTTTCAGATAGCCGGCGCATTCACCGCTGGCTGATAGGTGTCGCGTATCTTCCGGCCTGCCTGGTGATCGGGCTGCAGGTCACCGCCATCCAGCTTTGGTCCGCAACTGCGCTGCTGCAGCACCGCCTTGACCAATTCACCATCGGCTACCAGGCCCTCTATTATGTTCTGGCCGCGATCATCTTCTTCGTCAACTATCAACGTGAGGACCAACCGCTGCGGCGCCAGCAACTTAAATGGCTCACGCGCGGAACTGTGCTGGCCATCGCGCCATTCACAATCCTCTATGCCATTCCGTTTCTGGCCGACGCGCAGATCCCGGACCTCCTGACCAAGGTAGCAGTCCTGGCCCTCGTCTTTCTGCCGCTGACCTTCAGCTGGGCCATCATCCGTTACCGGCTCATGGATACTGACCTCATCTTCAAGCGGGGTGTCTCCTACACGCTCGCAACGGCCGCTCTCGTGGCGCTGTATTTCGGGCTGGTCGCCCTTGCCGGTGAAGTTGTCCGCAATCGACTGCCCAGCTTCGGGCTCTGGGGACTCGTAGCCGCCATCATCATCACCGCCCAGCTCTTCGACCCCTTAAAGCGCGGCATCCAGGAATGGGTTGACCGCGCCTTCGATCGCAAACGCTTCGACTACCGCGAAACATTGATCGAGTTCGGACGCGGCCTCAGCTCTCAGACTGACCTCGATGCTCTGCTGAACTCCATCGTGGAGCGTCTGCCGCACACCCTGCTGGTTTCGCGCGTCGCAGTCATACTCACGGAGAAAACAGGCGAATACCGACTGGCAGCTGGTCATGGATTACAGCCATCCGTCCTCGATGGCAGCCAAGCGCTCAATCTCACTTTTCTTGATTTCGACCAGCCCGACGCCGGTTCGCACATCTTTCTTGAAAACCCGCAGCAGGCTCTGCATTTAACCGACAGCGAGCGCCGCACAACAGCACTGCTCGACCTGAACTACTATCTGCCCTGTCGCCTGCAAGACCGCACCATCGCAGTCATCGGACTTGGCCGCACCAGCGAAGGCGATTTCCTTTCGAGCGAGGACATGGAGCTGCTCGAATCGCTGGCCGGCTACATCGGCATCGCCATCCAGAACGCCCGCCTTTATCAGAGCCTCGAACAGAAGATCTCCGAATACGAACGCCTCAAGGAATTCAACGAGAATATCGTCGAATCAATCAACGTCGGTATCCTCGCCGTCGATCTCGAAGACCGCATCGAGAGTTGGAATGCGCAGATGGAGGTCTTCTGTGCTCTGCCGCGCCGTGAGGCTCTCGGCAAGCGCATTTCAGAAGTCTTTCCCCCAACCTTCATGCATGAGTTCCATCGCGTCAAGAACGATGCAGGCGTGCACAATCTCTACAAGTTCCGCCTGGAGATGCGCGAGGGTGAGGCCCGCACGGCCAATATCGCGATTGCGCCGCTCATCGCCCGCAATTTCCAAACCGTTGGCCGAATCATCCTTCTCGACGACATCACCGAGCGCACCGAACTCGAAGTGCAACTCAGCCAGGCCGAAAAGATGTCTTCGATCGGTCTCCTTGCCGCGGGAGTCGCGCACGAAGTCAACACACCGCTCGCAGTCATCTCGTCCTACACGCAGATGCTTGCGAAACAGCTGCGCGGTGACGAGCGGCTCTCTCCATTGCTGGAGAAAATTACTTCCCAGACATTTCGCGCCTCAGAGATCGTCAACAACCTGCTCAATTTTTCGCGCACCAGCAGCACGGAATTCCGCGAAACCGACCTGAATGCGATCATCCGCGAAACGCTCACCCTGTTGGAACATCAGTTCAAGACCGCACAGGTCAAAACTGAGCTTGCCCTCGGTGAAAAGCTTCCGCCAATCCTTGGCAACTCCGGCAAACTGCAGCAGGTCTTCCTCAATCTGTTTCTCAACGCCAAGGATGCGATGACAGGCGGGGGAACGCTGCGCATCGCCACCGAAGCCAACGGACTCATCGGCGTTTCCATCTCTGACAGTGGCTCCGGCATCGCGCCCGAGCACTTGCAGCGCATCTACGATCCGTTTTTCACCACCAAAGGCGCCCCCAAGCATGGCCAGCGCCGCGGTACCGGCCTTGGCCTCGCCGTTACTTACGGCATCATTCAGGAGCACGCCGGAAAAATTCACGTTGAAAGCCAGGTAGGAACAGGCACGACATTTCTCCTCGAATTCCCCATGTTAAGGAAACCAGCGCATGTCTGAAGGCACTCTTGCAGCACCGCCCTCTACAATGTCAACGCAATCGGAACGTGCGCACCGCATCCTGATCATCGATGATGAAGCCTCCATCCGCGAATCGCTGGAAACGCTGCTCACCATCGAAGGCTACGTTGTTGAGACCGCGCCCGAAGGCGAATCGGGCCTTGATCGGATCGACCGCTCCTCCTACGATCTCGTTCTGCTCGATCTCGCTCTTCCCGGCAAGAACGGCCTCGAAGTGCTGCAGCTCATCCGCGAGCGTAGCCCCGATCTGCCGGTCATCATGATCACCGCCTTCGGAACGGTAGACAACGTGGTTGAGGCTATCCGCACCGGCGCTCAGAACTTCGTTCAGAAGCCCTGGGACAACGAGAAGCTGCTGGCTGACATTCGCTCGGCCATTGCGCGCTATCACGCCGAAGAAGAGAACATCCAGCTCAAGCGTGCGCTCAAGCAGCGCTACAACTTTGAGAACATCGTCGGCAAGAGTGAAGCGATGCTGCGCATCTTCGACCTCGTCGCGCAGGTCGCGCCCAGCCGCTCCACCGTGCTCATCCAGGGCGAAAGCGGAACCGGCAAAGAGCTCATTGCCAAGGCGCTGCATGCAAATTCGCCACGCCGCGACAAGCCTTTTGTTCCGGTCAACACCGGGGCCATGCCGTCCGAGCTGCTCGAATCCACGCTCTTTGGCCATGTCAAAGGCGCATTTACATCAGCCATCGCCACTAAGAAAGGCCTCTTCGAAGTCGCCAACGGCGGTACGCTCTTTCTCGACGAAATCGCCACCATGGGCATGGACACGCAAGCGAAAATCCTGCGCGTTCTACAGGACAGGCGCTTCATGCAGCTTGGCGGCATTCAAGAAATTCAGGTCGATGTGCGCATTATTGCCGCCACCAACATCGATCTGCGCCACGCCGTTCGTGATGGCAAATTCCGCGAAGACCTCTACTACCGGCTCAACGTCATCACCGTCGATCTGCCACCGCTGCGCAGCCGCCGCGAAGACATTCCGCTGTTGGCCACCCACTTTCTCAAGCACTTCTCTGAGGAAAACACCCTGTCGCTGCGCTCGCTTTCATCCGACGCCATTCGCGCGCTCGTCGATTATGACTGGCCTGGCAACGTGCGCGAACTCGAAAACATCATCGAGCGCGGCGTCGTACTCTCATCCAGTCAGACCATCAACTCCGATCTTCTGCCCGGCCATCTCACCGGCCGGAGCTATTCTTCCAGCCTGCTTGAACACAACCCCAACGCATCCCTCTTCGACATCATCGAAGACATTGAGCGCCGCATCATTGTCGATAAGCTGGAACACTGCAACTGGAACCAGACCGAAGCCGCCGAGCAGTTCCGTATCCCGCTTTCGACGCTGAACCAGAAGATCAAGCGCCTCAATATCGAAATCAAAAAGCGAGTAAAGGAGTAAACGCGCCGAATCCCTTTCTCCTCGGCGCCATGCGAGACCATCGTCGAAGGGCTTGGTCCGTGTTACCCTCACCCTTGTGAGTCACAATTCTTCTTGTCGCATCTAGGCGAATAAACTGGACAATGGCCGCTATCGCTACGCTTGATCGGGCAGCAAAAAAAGGTGTCAGCGCGGTGCAGCAATATGCGCTGATCTCAGGTCGCGCACTCGGCAATCTCTTTCACCGGCCGTTCTACGGTGCCGACATCATCACACAAGCGGACATCATCGGTGTCGGCTCGATTCCCATTGTCATCCTGACGGGCTTTTTTACTGGAGGTGTGCTGGCGCTGCAATCCGCCTCTACGCTCGCCCAGTTTGGCGCAGCCGCGGTCACAGGACAGCTCGTCGCCCTTTCCATGATCAAGGAGCTCGGCCCGGTGCTCACCAGCCTCATGGTCTCCGGACGCAACGCCTCCGGCATGGCCAGCGAACTCGGCTCAATGATGGTAACCGAACAGATCGACGCGATGCGCGCTCTCGGTACCGATCCGCTCAAGAAGCTGGTGATGCCGCGCATCACCGCTACCG
The DNA here is from genome assembly GCF_014274465.1 of Alloacidobacterium dinghuense. Classification (NCBI taxonomy): domain Bacteria; kingdom Pseudomonadati; phylum Acidobacteriota; class Terriglobia; order Terriglobales; family Acidobacteriaceae; genus Alloacidobacterium; species Alloacidobacterium dinghuense. Next base: position 2,775,869 of record NZ_CP060394.1, read on the forward strand.
TCATCATGCTCTTCTTCCTCACCATCATCTCTGACGCCATCGGCATCCTCGGCGGAGCCGCTGTCTCCGTCTTCCTGCTCAGTCAGGACGGATCGCAGTACTTCCACACTGCCTATCAGTCGCTTCGCTACGCCGACATCGTCCAGGGATTAGCCAAGCCGCTTTTCTTCGGACTCATCATTTCTACCATCGGTTGCTATTACGGAATGACAACCCGAGGTGGCACACAGGGCGTCGGCCGTTCGACAACGCAGGCCGTTGTCGTCTCCTCTGTTCTGATCATCGCCTCAGACTTCATCATCAGCCGCTTCATGATTGGCATCTTCGGCAGGTGATCCACGCATGAGCCAGGCCGCCCTTGCCCCCGAACTCAAGCAGCCTTCATCAGACGAGCCTGTCGTCGTCTTTGAGAATGTCACCATCGGCTTCGAAAACAAGCCGGTGCTCAATAACATTTCGTTCACCGTAAAGCCGGGCGAAACGCGTATCCTGCTCGGACCCGCCGGCGTCGGCAAGAGCGTTCTTCTCAAAATGACAGATGGATTGTTTCGCCCGGACTCGGGCCGCATCTTTGTCTTCGGGGAAGAAGTGAGCGCCATGCCCGAAGAGCAGCTCTTCGCCCTGCGCGCCCGCATCGGCATCGTTTTCCAGGAGGGCGCGCTCTTTGATTCGCTCACAGTCCGCGACAACGTCGGCTACCGTCTCATGGAGGAGCACAGAGCCGACGACGAAATCGATCAGCGCGTGCTCGAGGCTCTGCGCTTCGTCGAACTCGAACACACGATCCACAAGTTTCCATCCGAGCTTTCCGGAGGCATGCGTCGCCGCGTCGCCATTGCCCGCGCCATCATCACCAAGCCCGACCTGCTTCTCTACGATTCACCCACCGGCGGCCTCGACCCCATCACATCCACCACCATCATTGAACTCGTCATCAAGCAGCGCGATGTCTACCACACCAGTTCCCTGCTGGTGACGCACCGCCTCCAGGATGCCTTCGTGCTTGCCTCGCACCATTTCAACCTCGAAGCCAACAAGATGGAGCCGCTCCCCGAAGGCCAGTCCGATCCTCAGACCAGCTTTCTCGTTCTCAACGAAGGCAGGCTCGTCTTCGACGGATCAACCCACGACCTCGTTCATTCCGACGACCCATTCCTGAAGGAATATCTAACCTAAGCAAGAGAATCAGCTTTCCAGCGAGAGAGCATTCTTTATGATCCGGGGGAGTAAACGCGCAACTTGGTCGACGCCACCACAACCCTCGCTCAGCGCGTCAAAGAATTCAAATGAAGTCAGTGCATGGAGCGTGGCGACGCGCTGCTCCTTATCCATATGTTTGTCCGCTCCATCGCGTCTGCCTTGTCGATCCAGCATGTCGATCACTCGAATCGCTGCAAACCTGCGCCGCTGGTTGCGTGCTTCTACAACCGCTCCGAATTCCGGATCAATAGCCGCAATCCCATGCACGCGACGGATCAGGATCCGGTCCCTGCTCCAGAAGCTGCTGAATATCTCTACAAAGCCACCCAGCATCAATTCCGGATTCGCCGCCATCATCACATTCCGCATGCGCTCCATGCCGCCTTCGAGAGCAATCTGGTCAAAGAGCGCTTCCAGCAAACCCGTCTTGCTGGCAAACAGGTTGTAGATCGTCTGCCGCGTGACGCCGCTGGCTTGTGCAAGCCGGTCCAGCGTCAGACCGGTAAAACCTTTCGCTTCCAACTGTTTCCGCAGTTCCGCCAGTACCGTCGCGCGCTTTTGATCAGACAGCTCAAGGCGTTTGCCCAGAGAATAGGGCCTCTTGCAGGCAGCTTCTTTCTTTCTCGCCACGGCTGTCATCATAGCTTGCAAAGATTAACTTTACAACATGTAAAATTAACTTGTATCATGCCCCTTAGATCGGAGGAACAGATGCCGGCTCACCTCGATTCCGCAGAGAACCCAACCATCCTGATTCAGAAAGAAGCATTCCCCCGCGTGTTGCGCGTTGGCTTCTGGATGTGCGTCGTGATCGCAGTCGCCGTCGTGATCCGCCGCATTGTCGTGCTTCTGAATCCGCCGCAATCGCCTCCTCCGCAAATGGCTGGCCTCGATCAGTCTTTTGCTTCCCATACTGCGTTGACGCTGGCGCACATTCTGCCGGCACTCGCTTTCGTTCTTCTGTTGCCCTTTATCTACTTCAGCCGTTTTGCGCGCGCTCTTTGGATTGAGCGGCTCCTCTTTGCGCTCGGTGCGATCGTGGGCATCACCGCGTATGCCATGAGCACCTATGCCATCGGTGGATGGACGGAGCGCTCAGCAGTCTACTTCTTCAACAGCCTTTTCCTCTATTCGCTCTTTCGCGCATGGCAATATCGGCGTACCGGCGCTCTCCACCTCAAGCAGCAGTGGCTCACCCGTGCCGTAGCAGTTCTTCTAGGCATAGCAACAACACGCCCGGTGATGGGCGTCCTCTTCGCCACCAGCACTCTCACACATCTCAAGCCACAACAATTTTTCGGTATTGCCTTCTGGATAGGGTTCTCGATCAACACCATTGCGATCGAGCTGTGGTTGCGCTCCAGGAAACACCCATTCCAATTCGAAACGACGGCGGTGCATTCGTAGCCAATGCCGGCCCTGAACGAACCATGACGACACAACAAGCTGCAAAGCGCCATCAGGGCCACACCTTGCGCTACTCGCAATTCTTTACACCTTGCTTTTCAACGCCGGCCTCTATCCGGTTACGGCCATGGCAGGCAAGCCCTACTCGCCCGGAGCATAGGAACCAGTCAGCACTATCGTTTCCTACTTCCAGACGCATCATACGCAAATACTCACCTGCCTCTTTCTGCAGTTCGGCGCCATTGGCTGCCTCGGGCTGTTCACCGCCGAAGCCGTCAGCCAGATGAGATTTCTCGGCGTGCACTCTGCGGGGCCGTGGATCGCTCTTGTCAGCGGATTTCTCCGGTAATCGTGTTCTTGCCATCGTTGATGACAACCGTGGGATTCACGAAATTGCCGTTTTCGTCGCTGTGGCCAACACGGAGTTCCGTAATCTGGCCTGCGCCGCCACTGTTGGGATTCTCATGGCAACTGACGCACGCGGTCGCGTTGTATACCGGACCCAGTCCAGTCTGCACGGAATGGTTTGCCTCATAGACTTGCTGGTCGAGAGCGAAGCTATCCCCCGGGGGCTCGGCAATTCCGTTGCTGACGCTTTGAGCGCCATTGAAACTGGGAGTATTGAAGCCCGCCGGCGCGTCTTTGGCGGACTCCTGACTGATTCCAGCAAGGCCAATAGCCAATCTTATAACCACTGCCAATAGGCATCCTTGCAGGATGACCTTACGTCGAGACATGGGTGCTCCTCCTCATGCAAGGGACTCCCTGACCCTTCCCGAGAAGAGAGGCGGGGTCCTGTACTCTCGCTAACTGCCATGACCGTCGAATTATTCCGGCATCGAGTAATTTTTCTTCAGCATTGAAAAGGGATCACCGATCGAGGCTCACGAACAACAGAACCTGTCTGATTTTTTCAAAGCTCAAGGAATAAATCGTGCTTATCTCAGTTCTCCTCGATGAACAGCAACACTCATCCGAGGGAATGAAAAGAAACGTGAAAAAGCCCGACATAGAAACTCCTAGTTCTTATCAATCTTCAGCGTCATCCGACGGCATTGATCGCCGCGGTTTTCTCAAGTGCATGGCATGGGCCGGAACCGGAGTCGTATGGAGCTTCATCGGAGGCGTCCCAGTCTCGCGCGTCTTTGGCGCAGCGACGCATCCGAAAAAACAAGAAGACTTCACTTTTGTCCAGATCAGCGACAGTCACATCGGCTTTAACAAGCCTGCAAACGCGGATGTCACCGGCACGCTCCAGGCTGCAGTGGACAAAATCCTTGCAATTCCCAGTTCGCCGGATTTCCTGATCCACACAGGCGACTTGACGCACTCATCCAAGCCAAGCGAATTCGACACGATGGATCAAGTGCTGGCGGGAGCAAAGAGGCAAGTGTTTTACGTTCCCGGCGAACACGATACTTCTGTTGACGATGGAAAGTCTTATCTCGAACGCTATGGCAAAGGCACATCGGGAAACGGATGGTACAGCTTCGATCACAAGGGCGTGCATTTTATCGGTCTGGTGAATGTAGTTCAGTTGGAAGGTATGGGAAAACTCGGTCAGGCGCAGCTCGACTGGCTGAAACAGGACCTGACCCAACAAAAGAACAGCACGCCGATTGTCCTCTTTGCGCATATTCCGCTCTGGGCTGTTTATCCAGACTGGGGATGGGGCACATCGGACAGTGCACAAGCTCTATCTTTCCTCAAAAGATTCGGATCGGTCACCGTGTTGAACGGCCACATTCATCAGGTGATGCAAAAGGTAGAGGGCAACGCGACATTCCACACCGCAATGTCAACCGCTTTTCCCCAACCCGCCCCCGGCGCTGCGCCGTCACCTGGCCCAATGAAGGTGCCTGCAGAAAAGCTGCGCGGCGTGCTCGGAATCACAGAAGTGCACTTCATGGCGCAGCGGCGCCAACTGGCCGTTGTCGACGCATCGCTGTCTGATGAAGCGGCAGTCTCTTCTTCTTCAGAGCTTGTATGACGTAAAGAGTCAGATATCGGAGAAGAAATGATGAGACACAGGCTAGTACAGACATCGACGGCGCAACTACAGCGATCCGCCGCCCGTTTTTCCGGTTGGATGCACTCAGCGTTCATGGTCAGCTTCAGCGGAGGCGTCCTGATATTGGCAGCGCTGATCGCTTTTCCCCGCATCAGCCGCGCGGACGGTGATTCCGATCGCGGCAAGCAGCTTTTTGAGAAACGTTGCACCGGGTGTCATTCGCTGGACCAGGACAAGGAGGGGCCAGGCTTCGAGGAGTTTATGGAAGGCAGGCAGGTAAAGTTCCCGGCTTCAAGTATTCCGCCGCGTTACAATCGTCGGTTGTAACCTGGGACGACGCTTCTCTCGACAAGTGGCTGACAGATCCCGACTCACTCATCCCGGATAATGATATGGCCTTCCGGATTGTTAAGCCCGATGAGCGCGCGGACATCATCAGGTTCTTGAAAGCTGTTTCAATGAATTAGACTGCCGGTGGCGTTCATGAAGGCGCAATGAATGGACACAGAGTTTTTTGAGCAGCTGGCACTACCGTTGTTCGACTCGCTGTATAACCTCGCCCACTGGTTGACAGGCAATCGCGCCGAAGCCGAAGACCTGGTGCAGGAGACATATACGAAGGCACTCCGCGGGTTCAAGTCGTTTCAGGAAGGCACGAATATCCGCGCATGGATGTTCCGTATTCTGCGCAACACGTTCCTGACCTCGCGAAGCGGCCTGATGGCGCGAAATACCTCGTGGCTCGAAGACGAAGACACGGATATGGATCTCACGATCGCACACACGGATACTCCCGAAGCCTTGCTGTTGCGGCAAGAGAATCAGCAAACAATCGTGGACGCATTGGAGAGCTTACCCGCGCAATTTCGTGAGATCATTCTGCTCTGCGAAGTGGAAGAATTTTCCTACCGGGAGATTGCCGAAATACTTTCTTTGCCAATCGGCACGGTAATGTCACGCCTCTACCGGGCCAAACACGCGCTGCGCCATGCACTCAAGGCGCCTCGGAGGGCTCAGCATGCACTGTGATCAGGATGGCGCAATGCTCGTGCAGTATCTGGACGGCGAACTTTCGGCGGATCAGGCAAGCGCTCTTCAGCAACACATTGGCGAATGCCCTCGCTGCGCCGCAGAGGTTTCGGAGTTGATAGGTCTCAAGCACAGCCTGCGGGCTGCGCGATCCCGCTTTACTCCCACAATTGAGTTCCGGCGAAAGATAGAACGACAGATCGCAAAACCGCGGCACAACTGGTGGAGGACGCGCTTCGTATCAGCACTAGCGACAGCAGCCGTCTTTCTTGTGATCGCCGCCGTCCTTTGGATGCAGCGTTCTCGTCACACGGACTCACTCGGTGAGGTGGCCGACCTGCACGTCGAGGCCCTCGCGAGTGCAAACCCTGTTGATGTGGTTTCAACCGACCGCCATACAGTCAAGCCCTGGTTTCAAAGTAAGATTCCTTTCAGCTTCAACATTCCCGAGCTGACTGGCACTGAGTTTAGTCTCCTCGGGGGAAGACTCGTCTATCTTCATCAACAACCCGGAGCACAGCTGATCTTCAATCTACGCAAGCACGAGATATCCGTGCTGATCTTTCAGAAGACAACAGAGATTTCAAATGCGCTGCCCGCCGGAAGCCGGACCGAAAAACGCAACTCCTTCACAGTGGCAACCGAAGATTCGCAGCAATTGCGGTTCGTAATCATCGGTGATGCGGACGCGAACGAGATGCAGAAGTTGGCTCAGTTGATCAAGATTGCGAACGAATAGTTTCGGGGAAAGACTCGATATTTCCATAGCCATGCTCGGCCATCATTATCGCTCGCTGCCGATATAAGTCGGGACCCAACGGAGTGCAGGCTGCAAGACCACCCAGAGATGTGCCGCCTCTTTGCTTGATGGAAGACCGCGAGTTTGGAGAGTAATCTAGCGAAGTGCCACAGGTCACGTCGGCGCCCATTCAATATGAACCATTCCGGGGGGATAATCCGATGCGCGCCCTTGTGTACACCGCGGTAAGAGTAGTAGAGATGCAGGAGCGCGAGCGACCGCAGCCTCTCCCGGGTGAGTCTGTGATTGCGATAGAAGCAGCAGGTATCTGTGGCTCTGACATGTCAGGTTTTCTGGGGCACAGCCGCCGCCGCGTTCCTCCTCTGGTGCTGGGCCATGAACTCGTTGGCAGGCTCAACGATGGCCGGAGAGTTGTGGCAAACCCTCTTGTAAGCTGCCGGAGATGCAGCGCCTGCCTGAGCGGTGCACTGAATCTCTGTTCTTCCTGGAGGCTCCTTGGGATGGATCAGATACCGGGATGTTTTGCTGAGTTCGTATCCGTTCCAATGGATCAGCTTTACGAGATTCCTGAAGCGATGCCTACCGTTCGCGCAGTGCTGGTCGAGCCTCTGGCGAATATCGTCCATTTGTTCCGGCTCGCATCTCCGCAGCCGTTCTTCCGTCTGGGAATCGTGGGTGCGGGAACAATGGGCGCGCTTGCGTTGCTCACTGCAAATCGAATCGGCGTGCGCGAGGTGCTTATCCAGGACGTCAATGATGCGCGATTGGCCGCGATGCGCGACATGGGTGCAACCTTGGCTGTGAATGTAGCGACCGCCGAGGGCCGTGATGAAGCTCGCCGTTTTGCTGGAGCAGGTTTCGATCTCGTCCTCGATGCGAGCGGCTCCTCACCTGCCCGGCAAGCGGCATTCGACCTTTGCCGTCCCGGTGGACAGGTTGTTCTCCTGGGAATGGCGGAGGAAAGGAGTGAGATTGATTTTGTTGCCAGCATTCGCAAAGAGCATCGGGTGACAATGTCGTTCGCGTATACTCCGCTGGATTTCGAGCGCTCCCTCACTCTGTTGAAAGCCGGCGAGATCGATCTGACTTCGTGGACCAGAGTGTTGCCACTTGAAGAGGGCCAGCAGGCTTTCAACACGATCACGCAGTCTCCGGGGGGAACTCTCAAGATGGTGTTGCAGGTCTCATAGCGTTTTGGATTTTTTCTTGTGGCCCAGGTTGCGCTCCCTTCCCCACGCATGGAACAGATGGTCTATAGCTTCTCCCCCTGGATCGAGGCGGATTTGTATACTGCGCATGGCAGCCGAACGGACTGAACGAGAGCAGCCAGTTTTTCCAGTCGTCAAGATCGATCATCAGCATTCGCTAGAGGCCAGTCGAGAAAGGAGTGGGAATGCGCCATCCGGTTGTCCCGGTAATGCTCGCCATGGTCTTTGCTCTCGTGACAACCGCAACGGGGCAGGAAGAGCCGAGCGGCGGTCAGAATACAGCGCAGCACCAGAGCATGACGCCAGAACAACGGGCCGCCAGCACACGCGCTCTTTTGGGCCTTGGTCCAGAGCCAGATAAAGCGGCCGCTGCACGCGGAGCGCCGCTTTACCAGAAGAACTGTGCGTTTTGCCACGGTCCACAGGCACGCGGCGCCACGGGCCCCAGCCTGATCACCTCGGACGAAGTGCTCAACGACGACCATGGGGAGCGATTGACCCCATTCCTGCAGAAGGGACGCCCGGAAAGCGGGATGCCGGCCTTTGCCACGTTGCCGCTCGATCAGCTGAGGGACATTTCTGAGTTTCTGCATTTGCAGGTTGAGGAGGTCGCGAATCGCGGGACGTATCATGTGCTGAACATTGTGGTTGGAAATGCTCCGAAAGGTCAGGCGTATGTGGCGGCTCGCTGCATGTCGTGCCATACAGGGGATACATTTGCGCATATTGGCAGTAAGTTCCGCTCTGCCGAGCAGCTGCAGCATGAGTGGATCTGGCCGACGCGTGCTGGAAGCAGTACGCGGGCAGCCACAGCAACTGTGAAGACGCTGGATGGCGCTACCATAACCGGGCGGGCTACACAGATAAGCGATTTTCGCATCACGCTGGTAGACAGCGCGGGGCAAACGCGTGTCGTCAATCTGGAACCTGGAGCTGAGGTGCAGATCAAGGATCCGCTTGCAGCGCATCAGGAAATGATTATGACGCTGACAAACGATGATATGCACAACGTCACGGCTTACCTAGCGACGCTGAAATGAAATTAGCCAGCGGAGCTTGCGCGGCAATCGCAACTGCAGCCTTGGCTGGTGCGAGCCCCGCTGTACCGCATGTTTCGCTCGACCCGAACGCAATCGGCAAAGCACCTATCACCAGCTGGACCACCTTCAACGGCGATTACAGTGGTCAGCGCTACAGCACGCTTACACAGATCGCGCCCGCCAATGTAAATCAGCTCGCCCAGCAATGGGTTTTCAAGATCACGGGAGTTGGGGCGCAGCGAGGCGCACCCGTTCCCGTGATCAAGTGCACGCCGCTTTTGGTCGACGGCGTAATCTACATCACCATTCCGGATCATGTGTGGGCGCTGGATGTGCGGACTGGAAGCCCCCTGTGGCGCTACGACTGGGTCGATCATGGTGGCCATCTCGTGGGGCAGCGCGGGGTAGGGATCTGGAGGTCGACGGTTTTTTTCCTCACCCCGGATAACTGGCTCATCGCGCTGAATGCAAATACAGGGCGGGAACTGTGGAGGAGGAATTATGCCGACGCGCGCAAACAGTATTTCTCGACGTCGGCGCCTCTTATCGTCAAGAACCACGTAATTGTCGGGGTCGGCGGGGATGCGATGGACATGCCCGGATTCCTCGATTCATTCGATCCTGAAACGGGCGATCTGCAATGGACCTGGTGGTCGACGCCACGCAATGGCGATCCGGCGCTGAAGACGTGGCCGAATGAGGCGACATCGGACCACGGCGGTGGCATGACGTGGATGCCGGGAACTTACGATCCGGAACTAAATCTGCTCTACTGGCCAACTGGGAATACTAATCCAGTGTTTGCTGGGCAGGGGCGTCCAGGTGCCAATCTATGGACGGAAGCGATCGTCGCGCTCGATTTGGATACAGGGAAATTGAAGTGGTATTTCCAGGTTTCGCCCCACGACACGCATGATTTCGACAATACGACGGCTCCGATTCTCTTTGATCAGGTTGTGGACGGGAAGCCGCGCAAGTTGGTCGCGCAGGCAGCTCGGAACGGCTTCTTTATAACGCTTGATCGAGTTACAGGCAAATATCTTGTGGTGAAGCCGTATGTGCCTCTGGACTATTACTCAGGCCTTTCGCAGGAGGGGGAACCTATCCCGTTTCCCGATAAGGATCCTACGGTCGGCGGTTCCATCAACATCGTGAATGCGTCAAACTGGCCGGCCCCTGCGTACAATCCGCAAACCGGCTTGGTCTATGTCAACTCAGTCGAAGGAAAGGCTATTTACTACCTGACCGATGACAGCAAAGAACCGTCAGGTTATGGAGGCACGGGTATGAGCATTGGCTATTCGCAGCGCGTGCTGCAGGCGATCGATCCGCTTACAGGCAATGCAGTGTGGAAGCATGCGTATCCGAACCTGAATAATGCACCGACCACAGTTGGTCCGAGCATTCTGACGACCGCAAGCAATCTGCTTGTTACCGGTGACGACCAGAAGAATGTGATCATCTACAGTGCCGATAAAGGTGATGTGCTTTGGCATCACGAAGTTGGCGCCAATGAATCGGGTGGGGTGATTACCTACATTCTGGATGGAAAACAATATGTTTTGTTCGGAGCAGGTGACAGCCTCTACGCCTGGAGCCTGCCTCAATGAAGGCCAATTGCACCCATTACGGCAGTTCATGAACAGGAGATAGGAGATGATCATTAGTCTGAAAGGCCGAACGGCGGTTATTACGGGAGGAAGCCGTGGTCTTGGTGAAGCAATGGCAAAGGCTCTGGCCGAAGCAGGCGCGAACGTTGCGTTGGTCGCACGCGACAGCAAGCGTCTGGCACTGGTGCGCGATGCCATTGAGGAAACGGGCGGAACAGCTGCCATCTTTACCGCCGACGTGACGCAGGAGAAAGAGGTCGCCATCCTGGCGGATGCCGTAAATCAGCGCTTCGGAGCTGCACAGATTCTCATTAACAATGCGGGAACGAATATCCGGAAGAATCTGGTGGATTACTCGCTGGAGGAGTTTCGCAGCGTTCTGGACTCGAGTTTGATCTCGACATTTCTGATGTGCCGCGCATTTGTGCCGGGAATGAAGGGTTCCGGTTACGGCCGCGTTCTGAACATGACTTCGATTATGAGTCATGTGTCGTTACCGGGGCGTACCGCGTATTCCTCTGCAAAGGCGGCTCTTCTCGGTCTCACACGCGCGCTAGCGCTGGAATTGGCCGGCGAAGGAATCACCGTCAACGGTATTAGCCCGGGGCCTTTCGGAACGGACATGAATGCGGCGGTGATGAACAATCCGGAAGCCAATGCCTTGTTTCTTGCGAGCCTGCCGGTTGGGAGATGGGGCAAGATCGAGGAGATTGGCGCCCTCGCCTGCTATCTGTGCTCCGAAGACGCGGGATTTATCACGGGAACCGACATCCTCATCGACGGCGGGTGGACGGCCAAGTAACTCGGCCATGTGAGAAAGATAAATATGCCGTCGCGTTGGCCGACTCTAGCTACTTATTCACAGCAGGCGACTGCGTATGCGAGGGCTGCGGCGGCACATAGTCGACCAGCGTGTCGACGGGCTTTTTCCCGGCCCATGCGATGCCACGCAGCAGCATTTGCTGAATTTGATAATTGCTGAAGTTCGCGTACTCATGCCCCTGCATCCAGACGAACGCCCTGGCCGGCTCACCACCTGGCAAAGCGTGTTCATAGATCCAGATCTGCGGCACAACTTCTCCTTTGTGCGCGCCAGCGCTCGGCGTCCCCGGTATGACGGCGGTAGCCAGGACATGCATGCTCGGGTTCTGCGCCCAGGTCATGTTGTAGAAGGCTTCGTCGAAGATGGTGATGTTTGACATGCCCTTCATGATGGGGTTGGCAGCGTCAACGATTGTATAAGGGATGGGCGCGCCTAATGTGTAGTTGACCTCACCGTGCTTTTTTGCGCCTCCGACAAGTGTGGCGAAATATGCGGGGTCGGGGCCGCACAGTGAATCGTGAATGCTGACTAATCCGCCTCCGCGCTTAATATACGCTTCGAGAGCAGCCTTTTCCTCATCGATGAGATAGCCTGCATCTCCCTTGTAGATAATCACGACGTCGGCGTGCTCCAGATCTGCGGCGCGGGGTGCGTGCAGGGCCCCGTCGACTACGGCGCCATGTTCGGTAAGAAGCTTGCTCCAGTCAGCAAGGAACTGCGGATAGTCATGCTGTCCCGGCTGGTGGGATTTGAGCCCGGCCCATATGTAGATGTGCATTCCGGTGGGATTCTGATCCCACGGGCGCGGCGCCTGCGCATTGGCGCTCGTGGCCTGGCAATTGGCCTGCGGCGTCAGCACAGCGGTGAATGCAAGTAGCAGAAGAAGAGCCAGCGGCATGAGGTCGCAATATCTTTTCTTTGCATAGAACGCCCCTATGGTCCGCTGGAGTGTAAGTGAATATTGGAGACAATCTGGACGGATACCCAAAACAGAGCTCTCGTTAAAGTCTACAGGTGGCGATGCTTCACGAAACATCTCAAAGCGCACCATAGATACTAGATTCGGATTCGGCCTGTCAATTCGGCGCCGAGCCACTCTTGGGAAAAGACCTTGCCAGATAGGCGGAAATTTCATCAAACTCCTCATCGGTAGCAACCGCTCCGCGACCAGCCATTGTTTGAACAAGATCATTCCACTCCTTCGCGTCCATATGTCGCGTGGCCGACCAGTTCGCCGAGTGGCACCCGGAGCAAACCCTGAGCATGAGCTCCCGTCCTGGACCGGGAGGAAAGAGAGATGCCTGGGTGGCAGCCGGTTCCACGGCGATATCAGGCTTGCCAGAGCCTGCGGAAGCAGCTGGCTCTGGCTGCGTAGCTATGTGGCTCTCCAAAACAGAGGAGACGGCATTCGATCCTGATAGTGAATAGGCAATGACTGCATCGCTGAGGAGCGGGGCGCCGATAAGACCGCCCCCAGTTGCAACAACAGCCACATATTGAGTCCCGCGTTCATCTGCGTAGGTGATGGGTGTGGACTCGGCGGCCGCCGGAAGCTTTACCGTCCAGATTTCCTTGCCCGTTTTTTCATCGAAGGCACGGAAGCGAGCGTCGTCTGTGGCGCCGATGAAGATGAGTCCGCTCGCCGTAACGATGGCTCCGCCCAGACCTGGCCGGCCCGTATCCTGCTTGCCTTCGGGCAAGCTGTCGGTCACTCCGAGCGTGGATCTCCAGGCGATTTTTCCGGTGTTGACGTTCACTGCAACCAATTGTCCCCAGGGAGTCGGTGTACAGGGCAAGTGATTGGCAGGATTCCAAAAGCGTTGCATACCAGCAAGTGGACCGGAGTTGATGTAGCTCCCGTCTGGATTACGAATGATGCGCATCGGCTGCGCGAGATTGTTTACGTTGACAATAAAGAAGCCCGACTTCGGATCGAAGGCTCCGCCGTAGTAATTGACGCCACCCTGCGTGCCGGGCATGGGGACGGTGTAACGGTCGAGTTGAGTCGGCGTAAATTCAACCTCGCCCAGCAGCATATCGTTGTCGTCAACGTACTTCTCGCACCATGCCTTATGCTCCGGAGTGTCTTTGTAGAGATTCGACCGGCTCAGCGTCACCTGAGAAAGCGGTTCCGGCAGGACCGGAACGGGCTGGGTAGGGGACGTCTGCTCACCCGGCACGTTGCTCTTTGGAACAGACCGTTCTATCACATCGTAGATTGGCTTGCCGGTGACACGATTGAGAATGAACATCAATCCATTCTTGTTGACCGTGGCGACAGCCGGAATGATTTCGGCGCCATGTCTTACGTTGAACAGAGTTGGAGGCGATTGCGTGTCCATGTCCCAGATGTCATGGTGAACTACCTGGAAATACCACAGCAATTTGCCAGTATCAGCCTTGACGGCCACGAGAGAGGAGCCAAATAAATTATCGCCGGGGCGATCCACGCCGACGCGGTCATTGTTCGGAGCTCCGAAGGGCATGTAGAGAATGCCGCGCTCCACATCGACGGTCATGTAACCCCAGACGTTTACACCCGAACGGTTCTTCCAACTGTCTCCTGCCCAGGTCTCATGCCCTTTCTCTCCGGGAAGAGGTACGGAGTGAAACGTCCAGACAAGTTTGCCGGTTCTTGCATCCCAGGCGCGCGTGTCGCCTGCTGGCCCTAAGCCTCCATCCTTACCGCCCGGTCCTTCACCGGGCCCCGCGCCAGTTATGATCAAGTTCTTGTATATGGTGGGCGGCGACGGCAGGATATAACTCTTGTCGATGCCAGTCCTCATCACCTCCGGCGTTTTCAGGTTAACCATTCCGTTAACGCCGAAGCTCGCATTGAGATGGCCGGTTGCCGCGCTGATTGAGTACATTCTTCCGCGGCGCGTCCCGAAGATGATCGCCGCGCCGGAACTACCTTCTCCGGGCCAATATGCTGCGCCGCGCAAGGAAGCGTTATCACCATCCGGAATCTCGAAGACCCACTTCTCCTGGCCCGTCGATGAATCCAACGCAACCACGCGGCTGTAAGGTGTGACCACATACATGGTTTGACCGACCACCAGCGGTTGATCTTCAGACTGGTGGAAGCCCGCTCCGCTGTAGGAACGCTTGGCGTCAGCATGACTCGGTTCCACCTTCGTGACGGGTCTCATGTGATAAACCCAGGCAATCTTCAGGTCACGAACGTTTCTCGGCGTGATCTGGATCAGAGTCGAATACCGCTCTCCTCCCGGGTCATGGCCGACCATCGGCCAGTCTGCGGGTGCGTCCAAAGACGCCGATCCAAGTGTTGAGTCATTTTGACCTCCTGTGCCAGAGGCAAGGAGCGGTATAAACAACAACAAGCAAACCAGGCCGCTCGACGATATCTTTCTCAGGCAAGGCAGGCGCCGAATGGTGCACACCGGCGCGAAGATTTTCGTGAGTGTTTGTTTCCCGATCACCCGGTATCCCTAAGCTAGTGGAGGCGTATCAAATTGTAGAAGGCATGGCACGATTTCGGCCATATTCGCCGCAAATTGTGAATGCTGGTTGGACGTGATCTAAAATCTCCATTTGGTCGTCTGAATTGCAATTGGTGCTCTTCGCCAAGATAAAGCTACGTTATCGCAAAGGCAGCAGTTCCGGGCCTATTGTCGGCAAGAACAACTATAAGTTCGAGCCGAAGGCCAGCAGACGGCCGTCGCAATCCTTTACTACAAACTCACGCATGTTCCATGGCATGTTGGCAAGCTTCCGGGTGAATTCCACGCCCTTGGCCGCATACTCAGCATAAAGCGCATCCACATCTGCTACAGAGAAGTATGCGTCGAGCAGTTCGTCCGCATATTTGTCTGGATTCGCCGTCGGTGGCTCGGCGCAACGGAAGTGAATCGGGCGCTGGTCACGCGCTACGATGGCATAGACCGGCGGATCCTGCCACGTCCCCTGACACTCGAAGCCAAGCTTGTCTTTGTAATAGGCGAGCGTGCCGGGGATGTCCATGGTGAAGAACAGGGGCGCGATCTGACGAATCATTGACCAAGTGTACTGCAGTTCTTCCTGCACCATCGCATGAGCCCAGGCTCTGAATCTTCACGCGGACAGTCGTTTCAGCATCTCGCGCGCGCTCCGGAACCAGGGTCGTTCTCGGCGGCGCAGATAGTCGGGCATCGTGGGTTTCTTATCGAGCACTTTCTGTGCCCATTCGCGAGCCTCGGCGTTGCGCCCCTCGGATGCCAGCATACCCGCGAAATTCAAGTACGTCTCCGACGACGTCGACTTGTTGGTTGCTTGCCGGAAGAGCGCCTCGGCTTTTTCTTTCTGTCCGGTTTGCGCATAGGAGTGGGCCAGCAATCCAGCGGCACGATGGAAATCGTAGTCTCCCTCTTCGCCGACCACCCGTTCCAGATCAGGTAACGCGGCCGCCGCGTCGCCTGCCTGGAGGGCGCAAACGCCACGCCGGTAAAACGGATCGAGAGTATCAGCACGCGCGGCAATGGCCTTGTCGAACGCGGCTCGCGCCAACTGGAGCCTGCCGTCGTCCATGTAAAGGTCGCCGAGTTCTTCATAATTCCCCGCCGACGGATTGTCTCGAACCATCGTTTCGAGTTCGCCGATCCGCTTGCGGCGCGGAAAAACCTTGAAGGACTGGCGGAGCAGTCCAACGTCTGGAACCACCTCGATAAAGATATAGATGAGCGCGCCGAGTGGACCGAGAAAGAGGATGATAAAAATCCAATACGTGTCCGGCCGTCGCCGGATGAAGTGGATGATCGCAAAACCCTGCAGCAGCAAGCCCCATGGGTATAGCAGATGACTCAGGATTCCCATTCGATATTGATCTCAGCGTCAGGTTAACATTTGTGGAGGAGAGCGGAATCGTCGAGCGAGGATACAGGAGCCTTACGTCCTGCTGCAGAGAACTTTCTAGATCAGGCTCGTCTTTTCCGCCTTGTTCTGCGAAGACTCAAGCACCGTTGTGACGGACCCAGGAGGAAGATGGATGAAATGTCTCGCATTGGCGGCGGCGTTTTGCCTGCCGATTCCGTTGTTTGCCCAGCAATCGGTACCTGAGATCAAGTTTCAGGCCCAGACTGATTTCTTTAAGCTTCCGCCAGATCTGTATTTCGGGGAGGCCGCAGGCGTGGCGGTCAATTCAAAGGGACATGTTTTCGTCTTCTCGCGTGGCAGCACAACTGGCCCAGCCTATGGCGCGGCAGCAGCGCAACTGCTCGAATTCGACGCCGACGGAAACTATGTCCGCGAGATCGGCCATCATCTATATGCATGGAGTTATGCCCACGCCGTCAAGGTCGACAAGGAGGACAACATCTGGGTCGCCGACAAGGGTTCGGATATGGTCATCAAGTTTAGCCCGGAAGGCCGGGTGTTGATGGTCTTCGGCCGCAAGCAGGAGGCCTCCGACGAGGGCACTGGTCCGCTCAAGCATCCAAAGCCGCCCCTGCCGCCGATCGACGGGGAATTTCGCCAGGTCACCGATATGGCCTGGGATGCAGCAGGCAATACTTATATCAGCGACGGTTACATTAATTCCCGCATAGCCAAGATCGACAAAGACGGCAACTGGCTCAAGTCCTGGGGTGAGCCCGGAACGGGTCCGGGCCAGTTCAATACGCCGCACAGTATTGCTACCGATGACGCTGGCCACGTATATGTGGCCGACCGCGGCAACGGGCGGATTCAGGTTTTCGATGGAGATGGCAAGTTTCTGCGTGAGATCCGCATCAATGTTCCGTACGACCACAAGCTTCACCCGTGGATGGGGAGCATACCCTCCGAAGTGCCTGCCACATCCGAGGCGCCGGCGCCCTTGAACAAGACGATGCTGAATGGCTCTCCGTGGGCGATTTGCATCACGCCCGGGCCCAACCAGGTGCTTTATGCATCGGATGGATACCCAGGCCGTATTTACAAACTGACGCTGGATGGGAAAGTGCTTGGTGTACTTGGCGCCACCGGCCACCGTCCTGGCCAGTTTGGCTGGATTCACGAACTGGCATGCCCGTCAGAAAATATTCTCTATGCTGCCGAATTGCTGAATTGGCGGGTGCAGAAGTTGACCCTTGAGCCCACGCAATAATTTTGACTCCAAAACTGACCCAACAACCCAAAGGCGTATCCACCCGGGTCCATGGTCTCGTTTATGGAGCATATTGCGCAGTCGCATACACGCTCGAGAAAGACTTCTCCTTGCGTCCAGAAAGGCTAGGTATAAAATACAGCCCAAATATGGTGTAACCTGGGCGGATTTCTATGACGAAGCGAGCAAAGGGAATGGCGTTTGTACCAGGCTACGATCATGACGTATTTGTGAGCTACGCTCACGGAGACGACAGAGAGTGGGTCAGCCGTTTTGCCGGGCGTCTCGAGGCTGAGTTGAAAAAGAAACTCGGCGATGCGGCTGATGTCTGGCTCGACACGGTCGAGCTGCGGGCTACGCAGGACTATCGCAAAGAGATTCCGGCGAGCGTTACGAACTCAGCGGTTTTCCTTCTGCTTCCATCTCCTGCCTATCTGCGCTCGCAATATTGCGTCGAAAAAGAGTGTCAGGCATTCGCAGACACGCTGCCTTTGAAAGAAGCGCGCTTTACTGGCGATGAATTCGCGAACCAGCTGTATGCACTGCGCTGCCCGATCGAGCAAATTGACGACAATATACATTGGAAACTGTTTCCTGGGCTGAGCGACATTCCGTTTTTCGATACAAAAGGCACATTCCCAATCGACGACAGTAGATTCAACGAGGCTTTCAGCAGAGTGGCACAGACGCTGACTGATTTGTTAAAGCGGATGCGAAACCGCTGTACGTCGGTCTTTCTTTATCCGCGAAAACTCGATGAGGATTTGCAACAGGCGGGGGAAGGGCTTGCCAACGAACTTGCTGACAGAAGTTACAGGCTCCTTCCTGAGAATTTTGTGGGACAGGAAGATGAGTTACGGCGAGCGTCATTGGCTGTGTTCTTAATGGGAGAGAAATACGACAAGAGGGTAAAGGAACTGGTCGAAGTGGCCATACAGAACGCGATTCCTTGGGTGGTATGGTGCTCTCCTGCCAGCCAGGCGACGCAGGTGCCGGAGCAAATGGCTCTCCTGGATTTGCTGGAGCAGATGGATTCACCCAAGAAAACATGGCTGAATGCAAATGTGCCAATCAGCGAACTTAAAGAAGAAGTTCGCTCTCTGCTCAAGGCTGACATACAGCCCGAAGTTGTTGGCAAGCGGCGTATTTATCTGATTTACAAATCGGCAGACAGAACCGAGAGGTTGAACGCCGGCCGGATAGCAACGTCATTTGACGAGGAATTTCAATTCGACCACCCGGATGATCCGGCTCAGCACACGGCGCGGCTACTTAAGTCATCTGGAGTCCTGCTGCTATGGGGCAATGCTGATGAGGTGTGGTGCGCAAGCCAATTCATGGAAGTGAGACAAAGCGCGAAAGTAAAAGGCTTGTGCGTTTTCGATCCGAAGGAGACTAAGAACTCCGCGCTGGCACAGATTAGCGAGAAGGCGAGCGATTTTTATGTTGCTGAAGAATTTGGGAAGTTCGACAGGTCAAGGCTGGAGCGCTTTTTTGACCAAATCCGGCGCCCGGTCTAGCGAGTAAGGAAATGAGTTTTGCCGCGGTTCTGGAGAGGATCGGGACAGTTCAGAATCCGTATCCCGGGCTGCGCCCGTTCGAAACAGAAGAAGCGCATCTTTTTTTCGGACGGGATCAGCAGATCGCCGAATTAGTCGCACGATTGCAGCGAAGTCGGTTCGTGGCTGTGGTTGGCGTCTCAGGAGGCGGCAAGTCGTCGCTGGTGCGAGCGGGACTGATCCCCGCGCTGGGAAGGGTCCACCTTGGGGCCGAAGCAGCTCGGTGGCGGATGGTTGTCACTCGCCCAGGAGGCACGCCGTTTCAAAACCTCACGACCGATTTGCGAAGGGCGGGACTCG
This sequence comes from Alloacidobacterium dinghuense, assembly GCF_014274465.1. NCBI lineage: Bacteria > Pseudomonadati > Acidobacteriota > Terriglobia > Terriglobales > Acidobacteriaceae > Alloacidobacterium > Alloacidobacterium dinghuense. The sequence continues at coordinate 2,794,898 of NZ_CP060394.1, forward strand.
ACCCTTCGGAGCTTCGTCGGAGCAGCCAGGGCTTGCTGCACGTAGCGCGACAGCTTGGCGAGGACGAGACGCTGCTGGTCGTTGTCGATCAGTTTGAAGAGTTATTTCGATACAAAGACCTGCAGACCATTGACAGAGAAGGGCAGGTGCAGAAGGAAGCGGCAGCCGGTGAAGCCGCGGAGTTCGTGCAGCTGCTGTTGACTTCGACGCAATATCTGCCTCCTGTGTACGTTGTGCTGACCATGCGGTCGGACTATTTGGGAGACTGCGCGCTGTTTCGCGGGCTCCCTGAAGCGCTGAACGAGAGCCAGTATCTTGTTCCGCGTTTAACACGTCAGCAGCGGATGGAAGCGATCGAGGGGCCGCTGGGGCAGACGAGAATCGCGCCGAACCTGGTGCAGAGAATTTTGAATGACGCGGGCGATGAACCCGATCGGCTTCCGCTGCTGCAACACGCGCTGATGCGGACGTGGAGCCAGTGGCGGAAATCCGATTCGGGACAAACACGCCCGGTTGAGCTTCAGGATTATCTGGCGCCTTCGGTTGGGGGACTCGAACATGCACTCGACAAGCACGCTGAGGAGCTGGTGAAGGACGTTCCGGAAAAGACGGCAGAGACCATCTTCAAGCGGCTGTCGGCGGAGGGCCTGAACCGAAGAGAGCGTCGAAATCCCACGCAATTGCGCGACCTGTGGGAGGTGTGCGGAGCGGAATCTGAGGAAGAACGCAGAATCGTAAACGCGATTGTCGACCATTTCCGACATGAGGAAGCCACTTTTCTCACACCGCGCGGCGGCGAATTGAAGTCGGACACCTACATCGACATAACGCATGAGAGCCTGATCCGCGAGTGGGGCACCCTGCGACGCTGGGTAACGGAGGAAGCAGAGGATCACGCAACCTGCATGCGCATTTACGACGATGCGCTGCTTTACGCGCTGGGCAAGGGAGATCTCTGGCGCAATCCCAGGCTGCAACTTGCTCTCGATTGGTGGAAGCTGAAGCAGCCGACTGCTGCCTGGGCGCGACGCTACATCGGAGGCGAAGCGCAGGACGATGCGGGATTTCGCAGGACATGGGATTTCTTGGAGGCAAGCCGCACGGCGCGCGACGAAGAGCGGGCGCGAGTGAGACGTCGCCGCATGACGATTCAAATTGTAACGAGCGTTGTCCTGCTAGCCATGACGGCGTTGTTCTCGTGGGCGATGTACAGCAGGAACCGGATGAAGAAAGAGCATGAAACAGCTATGGCGCGCGCCATGTCCTTCAGTTCCCTCGACGATCAGGTTGAACACCCGAATCAGCTAATAAGCAGCACGTTGTATGCGCTCGAATCCGTCAAGCGAGAGGGCACGTCAGCGAGTCTGCATATGTTGCAACAAGCGCTCGAACTGGTCAGGAAGCCGCTGGCTCATGTTCAGCGGGAGGGAGATGTTTTGGGAGTGGCTTTCAGTCCTGACGGAAATTACCTGGTCACGGCCGGCCAAGATCAGAAGGCAACGGTCTACGACATGATGGGCAAGAAGGTGAAGGAACTCGACCAGGGAGCGGAAGTCTCGGCTGTGGCCTTTAGTAGAAATGGGAAGTACATGACTGTCGAAACAGACAATGGGCCTCGCGTCTTCGACACAGCATCCTGGCAGATGCTATGGCACGATGCTTATCATACAAGTCGATATGGCAGGTTTGGCACTGTTGCGTTCAGTCCCGATGGCCTTTCACTAGCCCTTGCCGAGCCTTACGTAATTGCGGAGGTGATTGATGGGAACACTGGTGAGAAAGCGTGGGATATTCCGGAGAGCCATGAGGGAACCCCTTCAGAAACTGACGAGCCTCACGTGAAGTCAGTCGCATTCAGCCCCGATGGACGTTATCTGGCGACAGGTGGTACCGACCGTAAACTCAGGTTGACGAAAGTGAAAGACCATGAGAAAAACGCGTGGCAGATGGAGCTGAACGGCGCCGTCAACTCGGTGGCGTTCAGCCCGGACAGCCGTTTCCTGGCGGCAGGCGACGACCAGGGAACTGCCTGGGTATTCGAAATCTCGGGTGATGAGAACGCGAAAGTGGATGAGATAGTGCAGAGGAAGGAGCGTGGGAGCATTGAAACAGTGGCGCTTAGCAAGGGCGACAGATATTTAGCAACGGGAGGTGACGATGGAGTAGCCCGTATCTTCGAAATCGCGGATCAAAGGGAAGTGCTGGAGCAACCCCACAAAGGAGCGGTGCTCTCCGTGGCATTCAGCCCTGATGGGATGAGCTTTACTTCAAGTGGCGAGGACGGGGCAGTCGACATCGTTGAAGTGAAGTCGCAGGATGAAATCTCCCGGATGGCTCTGTCATCGAGAAACGTTCTCCAACAAGCGTCCATGACTTCGGACACAAAATATATGGCTGTTGTGGACGAAAAAGGAACTGCGCAGGCGTTTGAGGTTGCCAGCGGAAAAGCAGTTTCTCCGACTGTCCATCTGGAATACGCGGATCAGGTGACCCTGAGCACCGAAGCTAAATATGTTGCGCTGGCAAGCTTGCTGAAAGCCGCTGTTTTCGATGCGTCGTCCGGTAAAGAACTGTTCAGCGCGGATTGGGAGTGGGGCATCAATACGATGGATCTCACGCCGGACGGACGTTATTTGGCGGTTGGTGGCCATCCCGAGTCATTGACAAGTCCAACGTCAGTAAGGCCGGGAAGAGTACAGGTGTTTGATGTGCAGAAAAAGAGCCTCCAATGGAGCGAGGACTTCGATTTCAAGATCTCTAACGTAGCGTTCAGCGCAGATGGGCAGCACCTCGCGGTTGGCGGAGAAGCGCCTATGCTGCAGGTATTCGACACTGCAAAAAAAGACCCTGTGGTGAAGTTCCCCCTTCAATGGCAAAGCGACTGCAGAGAGCAGAGGGAGCCATGCAAAGTGAACGGGATCACATTCAGCCTGGACGGAAAGTATCTTGTCTCCTGGGCCAACGACAAAAGACTGCGAGTAATGGACATTGCTGCCGTTCGAGAGATTCAAACCGTGGACCTTCACGTATACCCAATGGCCGCCATGTTGAGCGGAGACGACAAGTATCTCGCGGTGTCAAGCCAGGACTTGATGGGACGGGTTTATGAGGTCACGTCGTCACCGCCCACGGAAGTGTGGCACCGGCCACTGGCGCAAAACGACTTCTTTCCGTTCGCATTTACCGAGAATGACAAGTACATCATCATGGGGTCAGCCTCTAACGAAATGGTGATTCACCGTCTCTTGTGGCAACAAAAGGACCTGATCGATAGGGCTTGCGCACTGATGATCCGCAATCTTTCAAGCGAGGAATGGAAGGAATTCTCAAGCGAGAAGCAGCCGAAAGCCTGTCCCAGTCTGCCCTGATGCTTTTACTGACAAAGTAAATAACGGGCTATAACCGAAAGGCTGAAATGTTGAACCTCTACTGCGCGAAGAATTAGGTACAAGCCCTCTATCGATGAAGCAGCTTTTTAGCATGGCTTTTTTTCTGCTTAGCAGGTAGCGTTTAGGGTAGACCATCTCGTCGAGGAGCGTGGAAGCTCGCCTTGTCCGGGCGAATGAACAGTAGAGAAAAGCGAAAGAATGGAATGCGTTGGACGCCCGGCACCCTCCAATCAACAGATGACATCGTTGTCCTTGAGTCCTTCCAGGCGCAGCTGACAACTTGGTATCGGCAATCAGCTTCGGACGACAGACGGGTACTTCACGTTGGGACGAAGCGCTTCTTGAAGAGCATGTCGAGCCCATGGAGATGGGTCTTTACTGAAAATCTCTGAGGGGCCACTACGAAAGTCCTGACGAGTGACTAATTGGCGTCGTGCTTCATTTAGCTCCGATAAGGTCCCGTGAAAACGACTCGATTCGCGGAATGGCTGGCTTGAATTTCTTTCCAAAGCGATTCACAACTGGTAAGGGCGTCAGACCATCAACTTTGGCCTGTTTCGGACCTGAATAGCTTCCGTGTACAGGGCAGGGATTTCTCAAAACGACAGGTTGAATCGGGTTCACATATAAGAGAATTAAAGTAACGTGTAAACGCGAATTCTGCGGTTATGCTTGGTGAGGCCATGAAAGACACGACGAACGAAAACCATCTCGACTTTGTGGGCGACGATCTGGCGATCAACTTCATCAACACTCGTCGGATGGTCGAGGGGCAACTGACAGACACACTGCAGAGCGACAGCGACGTCAAAGCCTGGCTCAGGAGGCTCGAAGTCCCCGTCGCAAAAGGATCACTTCCTTTCGGCGACGGCGTACTACTTAAAGGGGCAAGAGGGCTTCGTGAGATTGCGCTCGCGGCCGTTCAGGATCGAAAGTCCGGGAAGAAACCTTCGCTTGGCGCGCTCAACAGATTCCTGGCGGACGCTCCAAGTCATGCGGTGCTTACGACAGACACCGCGAACAACATTCGTATGACTCGTGTCTACGGCAAACAGACGGTCGAGGCGTTCCTGACTCCGGTCGCGGAAGCCGTCGCAGACGTGCTGGCGGATGGTGACTTCAACCTCGTCCGGCATTGCGAAGGCAACGCTTGTGTCCTGTGGTTCTATGACCGTACGAAAGGTCACCGCAGAAGATGGTGCACGTCGGCAGGTTGCGGAAATCGCGCCAAAGTAGCTGCGTTTCGAGCGAGAGCGCGCCAAACCTGATTACTTCATAATGTTACGCGTTGAAAGTGCCCGCAATGTCGATCAGGATCTTACCGCCCTTGAGCAGATGAGCGACGGCTTCCTTGATTTTTGGCATCGGATAAACCGCGGCGACGGGTACGCGCAGCGCACCGGAGGCAACGAGAGGAGCGGCCTCGATCTGCGTCGGCAGGACCTTCGACACATGATCGAAATCGCCCAGAAAGAAGCCTTTGACTGTCAGGTGTTTGCCTATGAGCAAAAGGGCGTTGACCGCCATCGGCCGTCCGGTCGCCGCTGAGTAGGAGACGAGCATGCCACGGTCCGACAGCAATGGAACGAGCGTTGCCGTCGCATCACCGCCCACTGCATCAACCGCCAACCGAACCGACCCTTTGCCGATAATGCGCACCGCCTCCTCGATTGCTGCCGGTTCGTCCATGAGCACCACATCTGCTCCCGCAGCCTTGAGTTCGTCGATCAGTTCGGGCCGCCGCACGAGACTGATCGTCCGAATGCCACGCAGCTTCGCAATGGCGATCAAAGACCGGCCAACGCCGGAATTCCCGGCATTTTGAACGACCCAATCACCGGGCTTGAGGTCCGCATATTCGCTGAGCATCAACGCCGCTGTGGGTGGGTTGCTGCCGAGCTGCGCGAGTTGCAGCCGATCACCGTCGGGTAGCGGGAACAGCCCTTGCGCCGGCGCGATCAGACGCTCCCTCCAGGTGAGGCTGAGATTGGGCGCCACGACGTGGTCGCCGACCTTAACGTTGGTAACACCAAGACCAACCGCCGCAACCCGACCGAAGCCCTCGTTTCCAACGACAGTTGGTGCCGGCGGGCCCCCGAAGTAGCCGCGCATGAAGAGGAGGTCATGCAAATTTAAGGGCGCTAGTTCGACATCGATTAGGACCTCACCCGTTCCCGGCGCACCCGGCTCCGGGATATCAACGAGTTCCAAGACATTGAGTGGGTCACCATAGGCTGAGATTTGAAGTGCGCGCATGATTGGGTCTCCTTTTTTCATACCGCTCATGACCTGCGCCGTTAGGTCGCAAACGGAAATTGTTAGGTCGATTCGCGTTTTTGTCAGCTGTCACTTGGGGAATGTGTCGCCAAACATGGGAAGGCCGCTGACAGATTCGGCCTTGGTCGCCTCGTCCTGCAAGACGTCCCAATGCTCTTTAAGAAGACCGTCTTCAAATCGGACAATGTCGGCGGCAACCCAGGCGGCTGGCCTTCCGATTCCGGTGAAGCGGCCATGTGCTATGACGAAATCGCCTTCTGCAACGATGAGCTGGTTCTCGTAGTGCATCGTGTCCGGCGCTGAGCGGACGAGATTGAACAGCCCATCGCGACCTGGTGCTATGTGTGCGCTGTGCTGAATGTAGTTTGGTGACCAGAAGCGTTCCGCCGCCGCGTAGTCACGCTTGTTGAACAGTGTTTCGAATGCTTCGAGCACGATTGCCTTATTCCGTTCTGGGGATGAGTTACTCATTGCTTCTCCTTGCTGGTGAGATATTGATCTACCTTTCACCACATGAGAGTATGCACATAATCCAGATGTCGCAAATATTTTTGCGGAAGCCATTTTTAAACATTTATCGTGCTTCATACCTGTAGCCCAAGTTTCGCACCATATTATTAACGGGACAATTTTTGCACCCCAGACAAAGCGGTGTGCATCTAGGGCAAAGTAGAGTATGACAATACTCTGTAAATTCTTAATGTCCCTACTTTGTCGAGGGAAACGTTTGGAACGATCCATGCAGATACTGGAAAAGTGGTGATGGCAGATGGGTTATTCGAAGAAAGGTAAGGCGGAGACACACACTCGGATCGTGAGCGTTGCGGCCAAGAGGTTTCGCGAACTCGGTCTCGAAGGCATCGGCGTTGCCGATGTGATGAAGGAGGCCGGTGTTACCGTCGGTGGCTTCTACAAACATTTCGATTCGCGCGATGAACTGGTGGTTGAGGCGCTGGCCACCGCATTCCAGGACCTAGACCGCTGGGAGGAACACACTGACACGTTAACGAAACTTCTAGCGAACTATTTGTCCGAAGAACACCGGGATGCTCCGGGAACAGGCTGCGCTTTGGGCGCTTTACTAGGTGACATGTCTCGGGCGAGTCGATCGGCGAAAGCCGTGTATACCGCACGACTCAAGCGCAGCTTGGCATACTCGACGGGCCTTGTTCCGCCAAATGGAACCTCTGATCGGCGCGCCCGCGCGGTTCTCATGATTAGTGCGATGCTAGGAGCGATCAACCTCTCTCGTGCCGTCTCAGACCCAAGCCTTTCACGAGAGATTCTCCAGCAGACTAGGGATCAGTTAATCAGTTTGAACCAACCCGCGAAAGCGCATTAGAGGGCTTATGCTTCTCGGACAACGTCCGGTTCCAGCGGTCAGGAATTCACCCGAGCCGCCCACGTTCACCTGACAGCTGAGTTCACACCAGCAATCCGCAGCGCATTCCGTAATCGAGCCGAAACGAGATAAATTTTCCTATAGAACCGTGCCCGCGCAAGAACGGATAAGTCGTTCGGCATTGAAACTAAAGCGGATGCGCAGCGCACCTGAATTTGTGCCCAGATTTAGGGAGACGCCGCCCACCCTAGCATGATCTTAAGATGGTGCCCGGACAGGGGACTTGAATCCCCACGACAGGTTGCGGCCAGCGGATTTTAAAGTCCGTTTTTCGCAGCGAAGCACTTCCCTGCACCAGCTCGCACCAGCTCGAATAACATCCACCTACTCAATTACATGGACGCATTGTCCACAGCGCACCAGATCGCACCGAAGCGCACAAAAGGAAAGTACAAAGTGGCACCAAAGGCGGCACCGGCGCTTCTGAATGATCTTGTCCAAAATGTGCATTTTGTAACACCTTGCAGTATTCACTGGTAAAGCCCATTTGTTCTCGACAACGGCTCATATACACTCGGCACTGACATTCTCAATTGGTCAACGAGTGAGTAGGCAGTAACGCACTCATTGAGCAGTCGCCCCTAAGCTCTCCCAGCAGATGAAGGTGCGCGAGACTCTAGAAGCAACCACGCGGCGGCAGCACTCAAAATAGCTAGGCAGGCTGCAATCCAGATCACCGTGCGATAACCCCTCAAGAACAAATCGCTGATCGCCCGTTGGATGATCGGATCTGGATTGTGAGTTGCGGCGAGCAGGGGCCGAGCAGCATCAACCTGCGCACGAGCGCTCGGACTCAATATCATTTGGGAAAGGTGTTGGTCCAAGGAATGTTTAAAAACCACTGCCAGAACAAAACCGAAGGCGGCCACTGCGAGAAGAGAGGCCAAACGGGAGACTGCGTTATTCACGCCTGAAGCAAGACCTCACTCGGAGATGGGGACGGCATTCATCACCCTTGTTGTCAAGGGAGCGACGCTAATAGTCATGCCAAGCCCCATCACCACAAGGCGGGGAAAAATGCGGTCCAGTAGTTTCCATTCTGCGGTGCCACTGCAAAAAGTGCTATACCGCAGGCAGCAACAAGCGGGCCAATGGTGAGCGGCAACCGTGATCCGTAACGTGCAACCAGGCCGCCTGCTCAGCGGGACAGCCCGAACATGATGGCCACAAAAGGAAGAAATGCTGCCACCAACTGCCTATGACCGGACAAAGGAGAGGACAATTTACTTCAAAAAGATGATCCCATCGTTAGAATAGAACGTGGATGTAGTAGCGCAGCGTATGTTGCTTTGGTGCTCTACTCGAATGTCAGATTGCCATCATAGGTGCAGCGAAGAACCTGCTTTTGCGTAGACTGGCAAAAATCGAAGCGTTAACGCATGAAATTCTCTCTCACGTTCCCCATCCACTCGATCCCACTCTGGTTCCTCATCCTGTCGCTGTTTCTCCCGCGCCTCTGTATCTTCGTCGCATGGCTCCAGCACAGCATGAACCAGTTCATTCCCCCCTCGGTCGGCCTCATCCCTATCGTCGTCTGGCTGCTACTCCCCCGCATCCTCATCCTCTTTTGGATTTACCAGGACCAGGGCATCACCATCTGGCTCCTGCTCCACATCATCGCTTTGCTCTGCGCTTGGGGCGGTAGCGGCTCGCGTGTAGTGCAGCGCAGGCGCGTCGATGTCATCGATTGATTCTTGAGCGGCCAATACCGGCAATTCGGACTTTCATGGCCCGAAACCGTGCCTCTCGTTCTCGATCCGCCAAACTTCCGTATCGCCGACAACTCATCCAGAATGCTGTCGACGAGCCCATCCGCGATGAGTAGCCTTCAGCCCAAAAAGATAGAAGAGGGTCGTTAGGGATCCGACAACCACTGCGAAAAGCATTTGCGACAAAGCCGCACCCGTGAGATCGCCAAGCCAAATCGTGTGTATGTCGCCGCCCCTCCACTGAAGAACAAGACACCAAAGGGCATTGATGCAGGACCAATCAGAATTCCACCTAGAAGGATGGTCGGCATTCGTTGCTCCTCCGTGTTTCTGAGGACGATCAGAACCGGCAGATACAGGCACGCGACCGGCAATGCGAACGTCATGGTAAAGCGAAAGATTCGAAAGATCGATCCTGCTCCGCCGAAGATCAGGCTAGAAAGCAGGCTGAAGAGGAGAACAGCAACCAGCAAGGAGCTGAACCAAAGGCTAATGCGGCCCAGAGCATTGATGAAACTGCTTCCGCCAGATCTCTGCACCTTGGATCTCCTGTCAGCGCGAAGTCAGTCTACGTGCTTCCCTCCAAAAGACCAACTCAATGCGTTGCTGTCTGAACCGCCTGCGGACCGAAGAAGGACGCCTTAGCCTAGTTGCTTCGTGTAGCTTTTACGAGCGTCTCTACAGAAGGCGCAATCATTAGTAGAACGACTGCCTGTGGCTTTGCTGCGGCGTTCAGAAAGTCAATGTTCTGACTCCGTACGTCTGCACTGACCAGCCGATCATGCTTCAGATCATCCAGAGCCTGGAGACCAATGGTTGCCACCTCGGACAGGTTGCGCGAAACCGACACTAGGTCTTGCGTCAGGAACGATCGCGCCAGCAGCGGTTGCAGCCTGGCATCGTTATCGCGCCAGAGAGTGAGCCACGTTTGAGCCTGCTGCCAGTCTTCAGGCGTAGCTTTTCCCGCTGCGATCCGTCGGGCGATGTCGTCGAACACGCGTGCAGTCTCGCTCTCCGGAGGCACTGCGTCATCCAGTCGATTCATCGGAGTAAAGTCGCCGAAATTGCGCAGTTGTTGGCGCTCGTATCCCTTGGGCGGCTGCACCACGTCCGCCAGCACCCGGAGGGCTACTGGATTGGGATCACCGCTCATCCGTTCCAGCATCTCTTCCGTGATCAGCCGGTGTCGCACTCCGTAGTACCCGAGCTTTTGCGAAACAACGCCAAGCCGGCGATACATCGAGTCAACATCCCGCACATCCGCAGCAGACCAGAGCCGCTCAGCGATAGCCGCCGTACGGGGCCATACTCGGTTATCAAGGTTCTCATCGGAAACAATGTCGGTCCACATGGTTGCTTCGCCGCCAAGCACCCGCGCCTTCTCTTCCGATGTAAGGCTCGCAGCGCTCGGATCTCCCAGGGGATCGACTGCATAGTGCTCGGCAGCCGACCAGTTTAGATCAATGTAGTACCCCGATGAGAGTATTCCGCGATTCCCGTTGCGCGCCGCATCGGCAAGGGACTTCGGGCCCCGCCACGACTGAATTACCACCTCCTTGGGCGTACCCGGCAGCAGCACTTCGTCCCAGCCCATCATGATCTTCTTGTTCTGGGCGACAATCGTCTGGATTTTGGCGGTGAACTCTGCCTGCAGGGCCGCACCATCCTTGATGACGTGGACGCGCATATACTCCTGAATGCGCGGGTTCGACTCCCATTCATGGAAGTCGCATTCGTCTCCTCCGGTGTGGAAGTACGCATCCGGAAACAGATCGGCCATCTCTTCAATGAAGCCGTTGAGAAACTCGTATGTGCTCTCCCTAGTCGGATCCATCGCCGAGCTCTCGCCCGGGATGTGACCACTGCCGAGCTCAGGGTAGGCGTGGAACCAGGACGCGGTGTGGCACGGCATGTCGAACTCTGGTACCACCCGAATGCCGCGATCCCGTGCGTAGGCAATGATCTCTTTCACTTCTTCTTGCGTGTAGTAGAAGCCTCCGGATGCCTTCTCCTGCAGAAGCGGAAATCGCTTGCTCTCGATGTGGAATCCTGCATCATCCGAAAAACGCCAATGAAAGACGTTCAGCTTGACGGCCTCCATCGCATCGAGATTCCGCTTGATCACTGGAAGGCGAACAAACCGATGCCCCGAATCAATCAGGAGTCCGCGCCATGGGAAGCGGGGCTTGTCTTCGATAGTGATCGCGGGAACGCCGAATCCTTTCGGAGTCACTCGTACCAGCAGCAGGAACGTCTGCAGCCCGTGCAACACGCCCAGCGGATTGGCTGCACTCAATTGAACACCGCTCGTCGAGATCGCCAGCCGGTATGACTCATCCTCTCCGAGCCGCTGGACGGCCAGGCTTGGGCCCTCCGTATGAACCGTGAAATTCGGTTTGTTGACCACCGCCTCGCGCCACAACGGGATTCCCGTTTCGCGCGAAAGCACATCGAGAAATCGCTGCCGCGCGCGTTCCAGCCGAGGCTCGGCGTAGCCCGTCAACTCGATGCCGAGTGATCCGTTGATCAGAAATTCCCCTGGAGCTTGCGTCGATTGTGACGGCAGCGGCATCATCGAGAGAGATTCCGGCTCCTGCGCTGCGGCCAGCCACGGCCAGCCCAGGATGATCAGAAGGAACACGCAGAAGCATAGGAAACCCGCACGCCGAAGATCTGGCACAACTACATCTCCAAAGGTTCACTCAGTTGAATCGATCATATGCTTCAGGGTAAAGCCTCGCCGGAGCTTAAAGCCTCTCAGAATGCTCCCGGTAAGCTCCGAACTCCGCCAGGTCATCTTCTCCCAGCCACGAAGGATAGGTCACTGGATGGAGACCGAGCATCGATTCCACTCGCCGCCACAGGCGGGTTCGCTCATATCGTTGATGTACCCGTTGAAACCGCGTTCCGGTGAGCACGTCGTGCGCACCCTGCGCATCGCCGCAGTCCAGTAACAGGCTGGCCCGTCGTTCAGCCAACCACTCATCCTCCAATGCCGACACAGCATCGAGCCAACGTTTGCGTTCGTCCATCGTTGCGGGACTCAGGGCGGCAAGTGCCTTGTCCCGCTCGAATATCACTTGTGGATGAAGAGAAATCGTCGGCGACTCGATCGCGCGGAATGCCTTCGCAGCCTCATCGGTATCGTGGCCGTAAACGAGCCAGAGCCTTCCGGCCAGCGCCCGCCCCCGGTCATCGTGACACTCCGACAGGACCTTCAGCGCAGCGTCGGGTTCACCGGACCCCGCCAGCCACGCGCCCTGCTGAAACAACCATCTGTCTCTCTTGCTGGCTACTGAGCGAGAAGCCGCCCACGCCAGTGCATCCCCCAGTTCTGCTAGTCCGCTCGGCGCCCACCGGTTGCTGTCGAGGTCAGGAGCCCGCGGAATCCTCAGCGCATCACCCGCCTTCCGCGCGTCCGCAAGCTGCAGCCAGAGATCCATCTCGTCCTGCCGTGCCCATGCAAAAACAGGTACCTCCCCCACAAGCCGGAGCCGCGGCGCCGGCAGAGCAACGGTGTGAATGTCCCGCCGGTGCAGAGAGGGGATCCAGAACTCCACCTGCTCATGCAGCTGCCCCGGCTGGAGCGTTGCCTTGACTGACTGATCCACGAGCGGGCCGGCCTGGATCTCCAGACATTGCGCCTCGTCCAGTGTGTACTGGCTCACCCACCCTTCATCGCGTCCGATCCCGTCGCTCCAAAGCTTTATTCCCGGCACCTGCAGCGGATCCGCCATGTGGTAGAGCCCTACTCCCAGGCTCGGAGTGAAGGCTCCAAACGCGCTGCAGTCCGGCTTCTGCCAGAAATAGCCGGTCATTCGGCGCACATCCGCCTGGCTTCGCGGCCCCTGCGTTTCCCAATCAATCGTACGAATTTCCGCATCGTGAACCAGCACCGGCCCTCCTGGGAAATCAAACACCGTGTCAGGCCGGGCAGGTACAGCCGCGTTCGACCACGACATCCATGGTTGCCCTTTCGCGCCGGGATTGAAGAAAACCGTTCGCTGCGTCAGAAAGTCGTCGCCCTCTCCCAGCGAGTACTCCACTGTCCAGTGCATTCCGAATTTGATCTCGCGTTCTCCGCAGCACACATAGACGCGATCTTCCGTCTTTGCTATCTCATAAAGCACAGGAGCGGTTTCTACAGGAGTATGCGAGATGGGAAAGCTCAACTCGATACCTCCGCCGGTAAACGACTGCCGGGGTAAAATGCGCACCGGCCGCACTACCTGCGGAAAGAAAAGAACCTCCGCTGCGCCATCCTTCAGAAAAAGTGAACACACGCGCCCGCCAAGGTCGGGGCAGATCCTCACGCGAATCCGCTCATTCTCCATCGTGATCATGCGATACCGGCGAATCTCCGGCCGGCGGCTGGTCTCGCAGAAGCTCTCGTACGGATAGATTCCGTCAGGGTCGAAGCAGGTGGGAATCGGCCCGGCTGGAAGCAACGCGTGGGTCAGTAGGAACTCAGTGGTTTCTTGCATTGCGAGCATATTGCGTCTTGGCCCATCGGCCAGGTTGTCAATCCACCGCACCGATAGGCCTCCTGGCACACAATACCGGGCCATCTCGCGCGCGCGCTACAGCAGCTTAGTTCAGTCTGCCAGAATTTATTGGTCTCCCATCGCAGTCACTATGCAATGTATTGTCATAGCTTCTTTCCCTGATCCAGGGCTTCGTCCGGGACTTTCAAACTTCATCAATAAGAAAACCCTTGAGGCGGCTTCCGCAATCCCATGTTTCGTGTACATGGGATAAACCACCAAAGGCTGGCTCATGAAGGCTCTCCGCGGCTCATTCTTCTTGATCTTGATATCAGCTGTTCCTGTATTTGCAACGGTTACCGTCAGTACTCCGGCCAACGGTACAGCTGTCATCTCGCCTGTGCACTATATTGCGACCGCTACGACGTCTACCTGTTCGAAAGGCGTGGCGTCCATGGGCATCTACGTGAACAACAAACTGATCTACGTAGTGAATGGAACATCGCTCAATACAACAATCAGTTTGAGCGACGGCCCTGAACACACTGTTGTTGAAGAATGGGACTTCTGCGGCGGCGCAACCTTTGCCACCATCGATCTCACCGTCGTAGCGCCCGAACCGCCGACAGTCAACATCATCGCGAACCCCAGCACCATCACGCTTGGAACTTCATCTACACTCTTCGTGGCGGCCAGCAATGCTACGCAGGTGACTGTAACCGGGACCGACGGCTCCACGTACACGCTATCAGTTAATGGCGGAAAAGCGACAGTTGCCCCCAAGTCCACCACGACGTACACCGCCACCGCAATCGGATCGAAAGGGCGGGCCACGGCCGCGAGGGCTGTCACTGTAATCCCTGCCACCAGTCTGCAAGCCATCAACCACGTTATCTTCATGCTGCAAGAGAATCATTCCTTTGATGACTACTTCGGCATGCTCAACCCCTACCGCAAGGCCAACCATTGGAATACAGGCGACGACGGAAAAGACTATGAAGTGGACGGTATTGACGACAAGTTGAGCAAGCTCACCAATGAAGACGATGAAGGCGAAGTCTTCTCTCTCTTCAAGTTCACGAGTACTTGTATCGATGACGAAAGTTCCGCCTGGCTCGAGAGCTACGGCGACGTGAACCGCTGGGATTTTCTTGCGAATCGCCCGATTCCGATGGACGGCTTCGTTCATATCGCTGAAGGTTACGCGAAGAGCTGCTCAACGTCCAAAGCGTGCTCTGGCAATTTCACCGATCTCGTCGGCAAGCGCGCCATGGGCTATTACGATCAGGAATTCCTCAACTACTACTACTACATGGCCTCGCAGTTTGCCATATCCGACCGCTGGTTTTCGCCCGTCTCCAGTAAGAGCATCGACAACCGCATCGCAACCTTCACCGGTGGCACAACACAGGGCCTTGTCTTCGATCCTGGCAACAACGATCACCTGCCGCAGTTGAACATCTCCAACATCTTTCAGGAACTTGATACGGCAAACGTATCGTGGAAGATCTATTACACGGTAACGCAGGGCTTGTGCCTCAATGAGGATGACTGCACCAGCTCAGCGAACGCAGCTTATCCGGCCACCAACTTTTCCAGCCTGGCCTATTCGTTTCAATATCTGTACGAAAACCCGACGCATGTCGCCTGCACAGGTGCGACGCAGAAATCCAGCGTCGTGGGCGATCCCACTAACTCGTTCTGCATCGACCCCAACCGCATCGCCCCTGTCTCGGCTTTCTTCACTGATCTTTCTAGCGGCAAGCTTCCCAGCTTCGCGTTCATTGAAGCCGGATATGGCAACAACGATGAACATCCTGGTTCCGGCCAATCCATTCTGCAAGGTCAAGCGCAGGTGGCAAAAATTCTCAACGCCTTCATGACCAGTTCCTCATGGAAGAATTCCGTCTTCTTCCTCAGCTACGACGAGGGCGGTGGACCATACGACCACGTGCCTCCTGTCCCCGGCCACTCAAACGATTACACTAATGCCAACCTCGGACCCATCCAGGACATCTCGCAGATTGCCGTCAACCCGGACAATTACAAGCCATGCTTGCCCAGTGGCGGTACCCCAACTCTGCACTGTGATCTCTTCACCAGTGACCCCGGATCCAATCCCGATGACGCGACTGCAATCCACGGCTTTGCCGCGCAACTCGGCTTCCGTGTGCCGAATATGATCGTTTCGCCGTTCACCCGCCGCCATTACGTTTCACATACACCCATGGACCACACAGCCGTCATCAAGTTTGTCGAGAACCGCTTCATCGGTAGCGCCGCGCATCTCAACGGGCGAGACTTCGCACAGTCCAACCTGTTTGAGTTCTTCGATTTCTCCCGGATTCCGTGGGCGACGCCGCCTGCACCCCCAACGCCTGCCAGCTCCGCCTCGCTAGGCTATGACCCGTGTACTCCCACCGCTTTTAGCCCGTAGTTTGCGGTTCAAACGGCGAGACCGCACTTAGGGAACCGGGCGTTTCGGAAGCGTGTGCGGAGAAGGTGACCAGGAGCCGACTGCAGCCGAGAGTGCAAAGAAAGAGCGTGACAACATGGATCATTCAGGGTACGCTCGGGCCACATCGACACTGCTCTTGTTGACGGGTAATGCGCTTTTAGCCCGATGAGCTCTTCGAAGTGTCACAGTGAAAGTAGAAAAGGCTGCACTTCTGCTGGCGCGACAATATTGCAGGGAATGCCCGACTGAAGAACCACTGTTATCTGAGCTGCTGGAGAGTTCATCGTCATGCCCAATTGCAATGGAATCCTTCCTGCTAGTGTCCTGTTGTTTGCCTCCACCCTCTTCCCTGGCCTGTCCGTAGCCCAGTCTCCGGAAGTAGTTTTCCTGGGTACAAGCCCGGTAACGATTGGGTCTGTGCCGGTCATGGCCGCCGACGTCGGCAGCCTAGGCGTCGATGCGAGCGGAAACCAATACTACGCCGATGTGGCCCACGGTACAGTGGTCGAGGTGAATACCGAAGGTTCGCGGAGTACGCTCGTTAGCGGTCTCAAGAGCCCGAGCATTGCCGTCGACTACCGGGGCAACGTCTTTGTCGCCGACTCCGGCAACAATCGCATCTTGGAGTCAGCAGTCGGCGCGAAACGCAAGACAAGTGTTCTGACTGCAGCTTCGACTCCGCGCGCGCTTACTGTTGATTCCGCCGACAATGTCTTCTATCTCAGCGGAACTTCGCTCA
Source organism: Alloacidobacterium dinghuense (assembly GCF_014274465.1). Lineage (NCBI taxonomy): Bacteria > Pseudomonadati > Acidobacteriota > Terriglobia > Terriglobales > Acidobacteriaceae > Alloacidobacterium > Alloacidobacterium dinghuense. The sequence goes on from NZ_CP060394.1 coordinate 2,811,356, forward strand.
TCGAGATGCCGAATGGCAGCACGCCGGCCACTGTGGCAACGGTGGCGTCTGGAAGCGAAGCGCTGGCCTTTGGCCCGGCATTGAGTGGTACACGCAGGCTCTACATATTAGCTCAAAGTGCGGGTACTTACAGCGTTACGCTCTACAGCTATCCGGAAACAGGCAGGGGAACCTATGACGCGAAGCCGCTCGTCGGCTTCCTGCCGGCAATTGCAGGTGGAAGCATCCAGAGCTTTGCTGTCGATCCTCACAACAACGCAGTCATTGTGAATAACAGCGGCGGGACCGCTCAAATCATCATCGGCAGAAACGGAGAGGGCACACCAAGCGACTTCGAGCAGACGATTTATACCAGCCAGGTTCCCACCACAACCATTGCAGAGGACCCAAACGGCAGCATCTATTTCCTGGACGCGACTGGCCTGGAGCAGATCCAGCTCGGGGCCGTAAACTTCGGAAGCGAGCACTTCGGGGCCATCATTCCGATAACCGACGAATTGGTTTTGAATTTTGGTGCGCCTCTCAACGTCACTTATGTTGCTTCCTATCCGACAGGAGAGTTTGACGCTCCAGACTTCGATGCCTCTCCCATGTATGAGCAAACTCCGCCTCAGGTCTACCTCGTACTGTTTCCATCTGATACCGGATTATTGACCGGCGCCCTCAAGCTTACCGACCAAAACAACAAAACCTTGACCATACCGCTGTATGGAACCGGTCTTACTCCATGGACTGCTTACTACACTCCCGCTCCTGACATTCGCCACCAGACTCCGAGCACTTTCAAGCCCGTAGCGATTTCGCCGGATGGAAAGTATGTGCTCGATGCCGCCAGCAGTACCTTCACCTATGGTGGCGGGGTAATCCATGGCCTCAAGAACCCGCGCGGACTTGCGGTAGACGCGATTGGAGACGTCTTCATCACTCAGATCGGGGTTCCAGGCGTGTTACGTGGCGGCGCTGACGGTACCGTCACGCAGATCGCCACCGACATCACCAATCCCCTGGCTGTTGCGGTCGATGGCCCAGGCAATCTGTACATCACCAACGGCGACGACATTGTCCGCGTCGCACCCGATGGTTCAGAGTCGATTTTCGCCACACCGGCGACCAATGGCGGCGACAAGTCGGCCCTTTGCCTTGCAGTGGACTACGAAAACAATCTTTATGCAGGGTATGCTTCCACTGAATTGAATCCAAGCAGGGGCGCCATTATCAAAATCTCTCCCGCTGGGGTAGTGACTGGAGTTGGTTCGAACGCGCTTCAACCAGTTGCGTTAGCTGCCAACCACGGGCCAGCGCTCTTTTTCACCGATGCAACACGAGGAACCGTATCTGTACTCGATGGTTTGAAGGGTGAAAAGTCACTCGCATTTGGATTCCAGAGTCCGCTCGGTCTCGCTACCGATACCGAGGGCAATGTGACAGTAGCCGACAGTGTACTCGGCCATCTCATCACCATCGGCAGCGGTCAATCCGGTTACAACATCAATTTCGGCAAGGTTGCTTTGGGTGAAACTGCTACCTACCCACTGTCCATCGTAGCTGTTGGATCAGACACGGGCCAATCCGGAGGTGAACTGCTGACCCCGCAGAATGGATTCGACATACCGTTCAACCCAAGCTTCAGCCCGAACCAGCCAACAGGTTATGGTGGGCCTATGATCTCCGAGCTCAAATTTACATTCACGCCGACCGCTCTGGGCACACAGTCAACCCAGCTGGTGGGCTATGACGACGACGAAAACAGGAACCATGATGGCTATAATGTCGGGCCAACCTTCAACTTGACAGGAACCGGGGTTCCAGCCGCGGATCCAGCAGGCTTCTCCCTCACGACAGTGCCTTGACCGGTCAGAGGTGAGCCACTTGCTTTTGCAACAAAAACGGAAGTTACCGGATTACTTCCGTATCGCCGATAATCCGACCATAGAGTAATTCGGAATGTATGGTCCGCCGCCGTATTGCTAGCGAAAAGATGAGGAAGACAGAATTGGTCTGCGCGAATGTATCCGGCCTTTGTTGGAGTAGCGAACTCCTGGCCTGAATGGAATGCGCTGCGGCCTCGTCCTTTTTAGTAACGCTGCCTTTGGAGGGATTTTCCGAATAAGTTCCATGGAACGCCTCCTCTGTTCACCTCTACACCCACCGGGGGCTTAAGCGGCGGACCATGCAGTAGTAATAGGTGAAACTTCCGATAGCGGACTACACACCAAATACCCGAACGGCACATGAGCCGAACGTTTCTAAATGCAGGTGAGGATTGCAGCCAAGTACCCTTCATTCATCAGAAAATATTGTGTGCAGAAACTTACGCCGTACCTTCAACGTTTCAGCATTCAAGGAGATCTCCGCTTGAATCGAGCTTTGTGTGTAGCAGTTCTCGCTTTGTTGGTGATGATTGCAACTTCGGGTGCGCAGCAACCAGCTATCACTCGGCCCGACGGGCGCAACATTACGTCCGCGCAGATCGATTCGACCGTGAACCGACTGATCCAGGCGGCGCATGTCACGGGCGCCGGCATCGCGCTCTTCCATGATGGCAAGGTGGTTTACCTCGAGGCCTACGGCGTGCGCGACGCTGAAAAGAATCTCCCGCTTATGCCCGACTCAGTGATGACGGCCGCTTCGCTTACAAAGTCGGCCTTTGCGACTGTCGTCATGCGCCTTGTCCAACACGGTACGCTCAATCTTGATAAGCCGATTGAGGAATATCTCGGCAAGCCCCTTGGCGATTTCGACCCTTACACCGACCTTAAAGGCGATCCGCGCACGGCTAAGCTCACACTACGCATCCTGCTCGACCACACTACCGGCTTCGCCAACTTCCGCGGTCTAGAGGACGATCACAAGCTACATATCCATTACGATCCCGGCACGCACTACGGCTACTCCGGCGAGGGCATTAACCTCGCGCAATTCGTCATTGAAAAAGTGACCGGAAAGTCTACTACCGAACTGATGCAGGAAGAGCTTTACGGTCCGCTCAAGATGTCGCGCAGCAGCATGATCTGGCTGCCACGCTTCGAATCCGATTTTGCCAACGGGTACGACGAGTACGGTCGTTCGCTCGGCCCCGAGCGCCGTACGAAGCCCAACGCCGCAGGCTCGATGCAGACCACGCCGCGCGACTATGCTACGTTCCTGAGCGCACTGATGCGCGGCGAGGTGCTCAGCAGCGAAGCGCGAGAGAGGATGCTGAGCCCGCAGATCCGCATTCACTCCGCGCAGCAGTTCCCTTCGCTCAACACCGACACAACAACCGCATACGATTCCATCCAGCTCAGCTACGGTGTCGGCTGGGGACTTTACAAGTCGCCTTACGGGCCAGCGTTTTTCAAGGAAGGCCATGATGAAGGCTGGCGCAATCTTGCGCTGTGCTTCTTGAACGGCGACGGCATGCTGGTGATGACTAACAGTTCGAACGGCGAGGGCATCTTCAAGCCACTGGTCGAGGCTTTGCTGGGCGGGACCGGCTTTCCCTTCGACTGGGACGGCTACACGCCCTATGACAAGCTGCCTCCGCTGCCCAAGCTGAAGGAGCACAAGCGCGTCACGTTGACGGCCGATCACCTTAATCGGCTCGTTGGCAAATACGCATTCAGCGCCGATATTGTCCTCACCGTCACGCTCGAGAATGGCCGCCTCTTCATCCGCGAGAATGACGAGGAAAAGCAGGAGTATTTCGCCGAAAGCCCAAACGACTTCTACTCCGCCACCTCGACTGACGAGTGCAGCTTCAAGCCCGAGACCGGCCCGGCACAGGTGCTTGTCCTTCACCTCGACAACGGCCAGAACCCCGCACTCAAACGCGTGCCGTAAGAGGCGAGGACCGCTGGAGAGGTAACCTCAATAGTCTGACGGCTCTGTCTCACGAGAGGGGCTACCCTCGCAGGCAAGTCTTCCCGGTGGGGTTTCGTCGTGAAACCCATCTGACCACTCACGCATACTGAGTGGTTAACCGGCTAGCCGGAAGTTGTCCAAAAACCGGGTTACTTCCTAATTGTCGACAACCCGGCCGTGACGATGAAAATGCTTCCTCCGGGCCGAGCGTTAACCGTATTTGACGGTGGTGCTCTGTCCGACCTCGATAAGATAACCGTCAGGATCGCGGATGTAGCAGCGCCACTCGCCGTACTTCTCCAACGGCTCCGTGATGAACTCCGCTCCTCGACTCTTCCATAACTCATAACACGCTTGAATATCCGCAACCCGGAAATTCATAAAACTGTTGATGTGATTCGGGTCGGGAACGCTGAGCGTTACCGCCGGCTTATCCGGGGTCGGCCCGCCTCCAACGTTCAGAATCATCCAGATATTCGCAAGCTGAAGGTACCCAGGCGCGTTGCCGTCACCCAGGCTCAGAATGCGAGCGCCGAAGACCTTTTCGTAGTAGCGAGCCGATCGCTCGATGTCGGCGACGGTGAGAAAATACGCGATGCTGATTCCCTCTCGCGGGGGCATCTCATAGCTCTTCTGCTCGATTTGTACGCTGCTCATTGACGACTCCAATTCCGATAAACAGTGTTCATCCGCTGATTCTGGTTCTTTCGTATTTCATACCTGCTGCCGATTAAGCCTGACGAGGAGAGGCAAAACAATTGGATCAAGTATCGCGCGATACTTTGGTATCGTTTGCAACCAGTTGTCCGAAAAGGCCGTTTGTCAGGACGAATCGGATACCATTGCTCTTCACGGAGAATCCAATGCGAAAGAACAATATCAGGATCAAGGCTTTAGCATTTGTTGTTCCGATCTTTTCGTCTTGGCTGGCCTGTGCACAAACGCAGGTTGAAAAGGCTCCTTATCCGGTCATGGCTCCTCTCGATCAGTATTTGATTGCGGATGAGAATGCTGAGATCGCGCTGGCTCGGAGTGCCGCTCCAGCATCGATTTCCAATGCAGCCGAAGTGATGGTGCTGCGACGGGACGGCTATACCACTGCCGTGAAAGGCACGAATGGCTTTGTCTGCATTGTCGAGCGATCATGGGCTAACACGACCGATGATCCACAGTTCTGGAATCCCAAAGTACGCGCCCCTCATTGCTTCAATCCACCCGCCGCAAGGACTTTTCTGCCCTTCTTTCTGATGAAGAGCAAACTTGTGCTGGCAGGAAAATCGAAGGCGGAGATCGCAGCGGCCATCGCGTCGGCGCTGGATAAGAAGGAGTTGCCGCCGCTTGCGCCTGAGACGATGGTCTACATGATGTCGAAGCAGCAGTATCTAAACGATGATGGCAAGAGTTGGCATCCACATGTAATGTTTTATGCTTCGGGTGATGCTGAGAAAAGCTGGGGAGCTAACCTGCCTGGCTCGCCGGTTATGGCGGCATATGACCCTGAACAACGGGTGACGACTTTCTTCGTTTTGACCGGCGAATGGTCTGACGGGACGCCGGGACCGCCAATGTCGCATTGACCCGCAATTCAATTAGAGCTGCTCATTGCACGGTGGCAGAGTTGCACTCCCGAGATGGCCGTGGCGCTTATGCTGAGTGCCGGCTTTCTTGCATCGCGGGTTCAGATTGATGCTGCAGGAGTATTCGGAAAGCGAGTCCGTGGGTAATCAGCAGCAGCGGCACCAACAAAGTTGGAATGAAAAATGTGGCTCCCAACTGCCCTACTAATAATCCGGCATGATTGGCCTGGTAGAAAGTGTTGAGAAGATCGGCTGAACCCCAGAGGCTGAAAATCCATGCGGCGGCAATGCCGGCCGCACTGGGCAGCAATAGCAGCGAAAACAACGCAAGTATCGCCGCAATGAAATCCCCATAGGCCGTGGAGTGCGCGAAGGCGGGCGGCAGATCGTGTGATACAACGCCGGGAACCAGGAGTGCCAACCCGATGAAGCGGAAGCTGTGCAGGATGAGCAAAGGCCGCAACGCTTCGGTCCGTTGCCGTAGGCGGAGTGCCGGCCAGATATATCGAGCGGTGACTATCCCCCACGCGATCAAGCTGAATGCGATGCTTACGAAAAACCAGAGTTGTGGCATACAGAGTGTCTCCTTATCAGAATTCCAGCCGCTGACCGTGGCCAATAGGGGTGATTGGAGCCTTGTCGCGGTCTGGCGGCGTGGCGTTAGCGATGGCGTGCTCCCGCCGCCACACCTTCGAGTCGGTCGCGAACTGGGGCGCCGACGGGAACGGACGCCGCAGTTCGCGGTCGTAGCGGTCCAGATCGAATCCAGGACTGAACGGGGCGAGCATGAACTGCCCGAACTCGCGCAGCCAATTGCCGAAGATCCGCTGGTTGCCAGGCAGCGCCGCGTAACGACGAGCGATCGTCTCGAAGTCCTCAGCGCGGCGGCCGGTCAAATCGAGCACGTCCGCGGTTGGCGCCCCCAGCTCGAAGGCGCCGCGCTTGTGATCGTCGATGTAGTAGCGAATGCCACTGAAGACATCGATCGGGTAGCCGCTCATCCGTGCGGCCTTCATGAACAGCCAGGTCGGGGTTGGCACGACCTTGACTGATCGCCCAATGGCTCGGCCGACGGCCTTGGCCATTTCCTCTGCGCCGAGAAGCTCCGGTCCAGTGGGACGGTAGCTTTTTCCGTCGTGCCGCGCAGGATCCATCAGCGCCGCGGCGGCGACTCGTGCGATATCTTCGTTGGAAGGTGGCGCGTTGCGGCTATTGCCGAAGATCCAGGGAAAGATGCCGAGATGTGCGGACGCCCCAATCGTCACCAGGTAGTCATCAGCGAAGAAGCCTGGGTTGACGATCGTATGCGCGACTCCAGGCATCATGGAGAACAATCTATCGACGAGCCAGTGTTGGCGGGTCATGAGCGACGGATGCGAAGGGCTCGCCAGCCATTGGGAGAGGCCGACAATGTGTTCCAGCCGGGCTTCCTTGGCGGCGACCGCAAAGGCTACCGCGCCCTGAATCATGTAAGGATCGATAGGCGGACAATAATATGCCCGCTGGACATCCTTCAGCGCGTCGGCGACCCGCTCGGCATCGCTCATGTCGCCGACCGCGATCTCGGCTCCCTGCGCTTTCAGTCGCGCGCTGCGGCCATCTTCTCGGTGCACCAAGGCGCGGACGGGATAGCCGGCCTTCAACAGTTCCATAACAACGACGCTTCCCGTCTTTCCCGTCGCGCCGATCACGACAATCCGTGGCTTGATCATGTTCGTCTCCTTCTGAGGGCTCTCTTCCTTAAGTAGCGCTATCGCGAGGGGGTCACTGCTGCGCTCCTGGGCCAATCAACATCCTGAGTGGCATCAAGGGTCCGACGGGAATGTACTCGTGATCCATCAACTGTTCCTTCGCAAGCGGCAGGGTTTCCATAATGGCGCGTGCTTCGTCCTCAGTCTTCGCGTCGACCAGAAAGACGACGCCTTTGCCATTGCCGCGCGAGTACCACTCACGGATTTTTCCGTCCAGGTAGAGCTTCACAGTTGTCCGAACCTCTGACGGCATCACAGCTATGATTTGTTGGGGAGTTACGCCCTGCCTGGGAGTCTCAATAACCAATACTTCGGATGGTGGAGGTATAGCCACGCTGGGCACGCCTGATGCGGTCCCGGATTGTGATTGCGCCAAGGACGCTACCGGAAGCGCCGCGATCAGAAGAGAAGTCATAAAGTTCATTGGGTTGTCCTTTCGATTCTGGTTTGCTTGCTGGCGGCGTCTCGCTCGCCTGTCTGATATTTGCCCGCAGCACCCGGCGTGTGACACGATTGCGACTGATCGATTTTTTGACCGAACCCGGTCACAAACGCGGCTCGCGCGGCAAAGAGCTTAATAATGAGCGAGGGAGATCAGGAACTTCGCGCTCTGATGGTCCGTTATCAGGGCGGATCGCTGGAAGCATTTCAGGAGATCTACGCCCAACTCGCACCGGGAGTGCGCCGCTACCTGTTACATTTGGCAGCCGGCTCGGATATCGCCGATGATCTGCTTCAGGAAACCTTTCTTCAAATGCACCGGTCGAGAGCCGCATACAACCCGAAATATGCGGTTAGACCTTGGGTGTTCGGTTTGGCGCGAAACGTTTTTCTGATGAATCGGCGTGCAGCCCGGCAATGGGCAAAGGTTCATGAGTCGCGCGAGGACCTACCTGAATTGCCGGTGCTTCCGGAAGCGGACAGGCTCGGCTCCCAGGATGAGATCCGCCGAGGTCTAACGTATTTATCCCCTGATCAGGTCGAAGCGCTGCTGCTGCACCATGAGTGGGGGTTCAGTTTCGAGGAGATCGCCGGGATGCTGGGCATTACCAGCGCGGCAGCTCGCGCCCGCGCCAGCCGGGGAATGGCAGAGCTGCGCGTGGCGCTGAATACTCTCCAAAGGACTCGTGCATGATGGATCGTTCACCGAAGCCACCGGAAGCACTGATGCGGGCGATCGCCCAGGATCTCAGACCGGTCAAACCATCGCCACAACCGCTCCAACTGGCATTGCGAATGGTCCCCCTCGCTCTCCTGGTTTCGTCGCTGATTCTGCTGGCTATCGGACCCCGTTACGACTCAAGAATCTTAGGACCGCTGTTGACGTGGGGAGCCTCCGCCGCGCAGTTCGTATTGGCGATCGTGCTCGTCTGGATCGCCGCGCACGAAAGCACCCCCGCCGGCAGGCTGCCGAGGCAGATGGTTTACCTTGCGGCCGCCGCGGGCTCTTTGCTTGTTATATTTGTCACCCTACTCACCTTCTCGACAAGTCCTGCCACCGAACCTCTCCTGCGTGTCCCGCCACGGGTCAACGAAATGCTGCGTGACTCGCCATGGATCATGGGCTTCGCCTGCGGGATCGGCAGCACGCTAGCCGGCGGAATCCTGGTCCTGTTCTTCAGCCGCGCGTTTCGAAACTCGCTCGCCATCCGCCCCACTGTGGCGGGCGCCCTGTATGGGTCAGGCGCGGGTCTTGCGATCAATGCCGGTTGGCGGATTGCGTGCCCGTTTTCGACCCCGTGGCATGCGCTCGGAGCGCACGGAACAGCGATCATGGCCACAGTGATCTTAGGAGCACTCATCGGGCGCTATTTAGGAAATCACAGATTCCCCATCGGCGGCGGACGTTCCTGAAACGATCCAGCCCATCGCTCGTAGCTGCCCAGAGCGTTCCGGTATGGTCCACAGAAACGCGACGCCTACTATCGATGAATCCCTAAGCCACAAATCGAGATCTATACCTATGGAAGTTTGCGGTTCGCACGTCTGATTTGCGGAAGACGGCAGCGGAGACCAGGGTTCGGGTGCGAACGAAGGGATGCCTCGGGGTGTCGCCAACGCTCTCATACCTGAGGCGATGTACATCAAGCTCATCGCGGGTTCCATATGGAACCCGCAGTAGGGACATTGAGATGTCCCTTTTGTAGATCATGCAGAGCGCAACGCACCAATATTCGTTTAGTGCTTACAAGATGGAACAAGCGCGCATCGGGCGAAGGCGTCTTTATCCAGTCACCATTTTTTATGGTTTTTATTCTGTAGCGGTGGGGATTCTGGTTTGCCGGTCGCGGCATGCGATGGTAGGGATTCCATTCTTCCTGCTTGGGATAGGAGTTTGGACCCTCCTCGAATACCTATTCCATCGCTATGTCCTCCATGGGCGCTTTCCGCCAGGAGAAGGATTTGTCAGGCGCTTTTTGCACGAGCGTCTGGATCCTCTGCATGGGGAATACCACAAACACCCTTTCAACGGGGCGCACATAAGCGGCAAGTTGAGCGATCTACTTCCACTCTTTGCCTTAGCCGCGCCATTGAGTTTTGTTTTTCCCGTCTACACGATGCCGATATTTCTGGTCGGCATCATCCAACGCTATCTTGCGGAACAGTGGCTACACCACTCAATTCATTTCTGTAGTTTCAACAATGGCTACTTCAGAGCCATGAAGCGATACCACTTGTATCACGACAGCCCACGTGGAATGGAGCGAGGATTCGGCTTAAGTAGGTGGTTTTGGGACATCGTCTTTAAAACGCAGTTTCCTCCGCCTGTTGAAGATGCCCTGTTCAGACGGAAAAATGCGTCGCAGGTAGGCCAGTGACAGTCGCGAGCGCAATCATCAAGCTCTGCATTCGTGCATTCATTTTCTGTGTGTCTGGAACTGTGGCTGCAGTTGGGCAACGGTTCTCTGCCCCCGAACCTCAGACCGGCACCATTATGGGCACTGTAACCGACGTGCGGAACGACGTCGTTCCCGGTGCTGCAGCTGTACTGGATGGCCCTGCCTCGAGCGATCACCGAACAGTCGTGGCGAATGATAACGGATTTTTCGTATTCGAAAATGTAAAGCCTGGGGTTCCATATCACATCACCGTGAGCCAGACAGGATTTGCGAACTGGATCTCGCCAGCGATAACCCTAACGCCGAAACAATTCCTGCAACTCACGGGCGTCAAACTCACGATCGCCGTGGCCATGACCACAGTGGCGGTAGCTCCCAACAACGAACAGCTTGCAACGCAGCAGGTTGAAGTCGAAGAAAAGCAGCGCGTCCTGGGGATCCTTCCGAGCTTTTATGCCGTTTACGATTCCCATCCCGTCCCGCTCACACCAAAGCTGAAGTTCAGGCTTGCCTCCAGGACCGCGACGGATCCGGTCACGTTCCTGGGCACGGGCTTCCTGGCCGGCCTGGATCAGGCGGCCGACAAGTTCGACTATCAGCAGGGCGCAAAGGGCTACGGCCAGCGCTACGGCGCCCGCTACGCGAATCTCCTTACCAACGTCATGATCGGCGGTGCTGTCCTGCCTTCCGTCCTGCACCAGGATCCCCGCTACTACTACCAGGGCACAGGCACAACGGAGTCGCGTATCCTTCACGTCCTCTCCTATCCGTTTATCTGCAGGGGAGACAACGGACATCGCCAGCCGAACTATTCAAGCCTTGGAGGCTATCTCGCCTCTGGCGCCATTGCCAATGCCTATTATCCTGAATCGAATCGCGGCCCAAAACTGGTCTTCTCTACCGCCCTTGCTGACATGGGCGGCACCATGGTCAACGCCTTCCTGGCGGAGTTCGTCATGAACAGGCCCACTCGCGCCGCCAAACAATAACAGTTCGAAGCGGAGGCAATGAGCCGGCAACGACGGAAAGCCGTGCGGAGCCGCCCAAGGAGGGTGAATCGCCTAAGTAATTCACACTAAACGAGGTGCTTGCTGTTCTGTATTTGTGTATTTTTACCGAAAGTGGGCGGTTTCAGTCGCAACGTGGTGCCGCGAGGGGCTCGCCTTCATCGTAAGCTGTTTGGAATAATATACTTACGTTGGTGCCCGGAGGGGGGGACTCGAACCCCCACTCGATTACTCGATGCGAATTTTAAGTCCGAATATCGCCATCTACCTAACACACGATGAGTCATGCATATAACAATCAACTCCTTTATTCATGCTGGTTTCGTGCACGTATCAACTGAGCATAGGAGTGCAATGGAGTGCAGGAATATCAGGAACAAGTGGTTCCCGTGTCCATTCGATACGGAAAACTTCGATATCTCGTGTAAATCAGTTGTGCGGCTTCGGTTCCATCTCTCCGGCTGATCAAAGATCCACAACAAGCCAAAAAACACTAGTCCAGCGCCATAAAAGAGGGGTAGCCAAGTATTTAGCTGTTTCAAGTATCTGTGAATCATCCCTAATCACTCCACGCAGAAACAACCCGAGTTGACCTAGCTCGTGCAGTATCTTACCTTGCTACAACCGCAAACACGGCAAGTTCGCCCAGATCATTTCGCATGATTCATGAATTCTATTCATGACTGCATCCCACGCCAACCCTCTAGTCTCATAAGCAACGTAGCTTTAAACTTGATTTCAGTTCGCCAGTCATTCATTTCATGTTGAGCCGCAACTCACAGATCGGCTCGAATTACTAAAAAAGACAATTGCGGTTTCTCGCAACGGCCGCCTAGGAAAGGAAAAAGCAATGCAACAACGCACATTGGGAAAAAGCGGGCTCAAGGTTTCAGAACTGGGCTTTGGCTGCATGGGACTGAGCTTTGGACTTGGACCGGCAACGGAGAAAGAAGCGGCGATAAAGGTCATCCGCACAGCCGTGGAGCGCGGTGTTACCTTCTTCGATACCGCCGAAGTGTATGGCCCGTTTACGAACGAGGAGCTTGTGGGAGAAGCGCTGGCTCCATTCCGCGGAAAGGTGGCCATTGCCACAAAATTCGGCTGGACGGCGAATCCTGCCGATGGTGGCAAGTGGAATGTGCTTGACAGCCGCCCGGAGCACATCCGCGAAGTCGCGGAAGCCTCCCTCAAGCGTCTTAGAACAGACGTCATCGACCTCTTCTATCAGCATCGGGTTGACGCGGACGTCCCCATCGAAGACGTGGCCGGAGCCGTCAAAGACCTCATTCAGCAAGGCAAGGTCAAGCACTTCGGCCTTTCGGAAGCAGGAGCCAGGACCATCCGCCGCGCCCACGCTGTTCAGCCAGTCGCCGCTTTGCAGAGCGAGTACTCGCTGTGGTGGCGCGAACCAGAGCAGGAAATCATTCCCACATTGGAGGAACTTGGAATTGGCTTTGTCCCGTTCAGCCCGCTCGGCAAGGGCTTTCTGACCGGCGCAATCGACGAAAGCACGACCTTCACGGCCAATGACTTCCGTAACAGCGTTCCGCGCTTCAATCCTGAAGCTCGAAAAGCGAACCAGCGCGTGGTTGACGCCCTGGGGAAAATCGCCGACCAGAAGAAAGCCACGCGGGCACAGATCGCCCTCGCCTGGTTGCTGGCACAGAAGCCATGGATCGTCCCGATTCCCGGAACCACCAAGCTCCATCGTCTGGAAGAAAACCTCGGAGCGGCGAATGTCGCACTCAGCGCAGGGGATCTCAAGGAAATAGAGAACGCCTTTTCCGGTATCGAAGTCCAGGGCGCGCGATACCCCGATGCGATGCAGAGACTAGTCGGTCGGTAAACTTGTGCACGGTCAACCTCGACGTAGACGTGTCAAGCCCTGCATCCGCAGATTTCAATGGTGATCCGGTTGACGGAGGATGGAGTTGGACCGTTTGTCCTGCGGAAGCAGGACGGCGGTGAAAGAGCGGGGCTTCAGCCCCGCGTTACGATTTTAACCAAAATGGGCTTTAGCCCTGGGCTTTTCGCTGCTTCTCCTTTGTCAAGGGGATGATCCGCCAGATTTCAATGGTGATCCCTTTGACTGAGGTTGGAGTTGGACCGTTTGTCCTGCGGAAGCAGGACGGCGGTGAAAGAGCGGGGCTTCAGCCCCGCGTTACGACTTTAACCAAAATGGGCTTTAGCCCCGGGCTTTTCGCTGCTTCTCCTTTGTCAAGGGGATGATCCGCCAGATTTCCTGTAAGTGGCTGATTCAAAAGATCAAAAACACGGCCAGAATTGGCGTGTTTTCTCGCCGAACACGCTAAAATAGAAATAGGAAAAGAAAAGGCCGCCATTCGATGTGGGCGGCCTTTCTTATTGAATCCAGATAATTTAGGTGCAAAGTACGCATTATCAATACTTTAGCGAGCCTTCAAACAGGCTTGTTTACCGTAAAGCCTGCTATTTCAGGAATTTAGCAATTTTAGGGGGAGGGGTTTAATCCCCGTCATCATCGTCGTCCTTGTGCGAACCATGCGGATGCGTCACCATCCATGGAACCGGCTTGTTCCCCATCGCATCCCGCCAGAGGATGACGTTCAGCTTCCGGGCATCCGCGCGGTCCTCGTGGCTGAAGTCCATCTTCGACGATTCCTTCGCGCCCGGGGCCTTGGGCGTATTGGCCGTACAGATCAAACCGTTGTCCCGGTTCGAGTAGTCGGCATCGAAGGCCGGCTGGTCACCCGTACCGGCAAAGAGCGGAGCAATCAGAGGCGCAAAGGCATCGTTGTTATTCATCGGAGGAACGCCCAGCAAGTCCTCCATCGTGCGCAGGAAGCTGACCGTCGTGTAGAACGTCGAGTCCACCTTCGGCTGCGCCGCCTTCGGCGAATACTTGCTGATTACCAGCGCAATGCTGCGATGCGCATCCACATGGTCCGCGCCATCCTGCGCGTCGTCCTCAAGGATGAAGAACGCCGTGTCATCCCAGTAAGGACTGTGAGACACAGCCTCGACCGCGCGGCCCACGGCCAGATCATTGTCTGAAACGGAAGCCTTCGGAGTCGGCGACCCCGGCGTTGTCCCCGCCGTGTGATCGTTGGGCAAACGCAGCATCACGAACGCGGGCATCGTGTCCTGCCCGCCATGGCGCGACGCAACCCACTCGCGGAAATGCGTCAGAAACTCCTCGACGCGAAGCTGGTCGGGAAACTTGAGATTGAAGTCCGGATACTGAGGATCGAAATGCCCATCCAGTTCCGGCTTGGTAGCAACGTTCTTGAAGATGAGAGGAATCGCCCACGGATACGGACTCGTGCCTCCGCCATAGTTCGCCGGAATTGCATCGCCCTTATGGATCGCCGCCAGCTTACAAGGCTCCCGCGGAGGCTCCGGCGTTCCCTTAAGCGGAGACTTGTCCTTGGGCGCTTCGCCCGAGTCATCGCAGAACTTCGTCGAGACGAATTCGCCAAAGTGGTAGAGCGATTTGCCATGCTTCGCCAGATCGGTCCAGATGTAGCTGCTCGCCGGCTCATTCACATCGGGAATGCCTTCAAGCAGCGGATAACCCTGCTCGACGACACCCTCAAAGTCATACACGCGCGCACTGCCGCGATACGATTGCTGCCAATTCTTTTCCGTGTAGTCGCTCGAGATCGCCGCATTCGACCAAACATGGCCGTCGCCGGAAACTTCGCCCGAATCGTAGAAGTTATCGAGCACGCCAAACTGCAACGCCAGCTTATGGAGGTTCGGAGTAATGTCGCGCCCGTACATCGTCAACGACGAGTCGCCATTGCCCGTACCCAGATCGCCGAAGATCTGATCATAAGTACGGTTTTCCTTAATGATGTAGATCACATGATGGATCGGGTTCGCGCTCGCCTTGAACTCGAGATGCTGTTCCGCTGCCTGCATCATGTTGCTGGCAACAACCTCGGAAGTAAGCTGCGGCAGTTCACGCTCAGCTGCGGTGACGTCCACCGTGGCCAGCGAACCATACAGCATCGTCCCGATATAAGTATGCGGACGCTTGATGCGCTTCGACTGATTGGGCGACGGATTGGCAGGTTGCGGTTGCGGCGCAGCATTGGGCCCAGTTCCCTTGCCCTTCGCCGTCGCAATGTAAAGTTGGCTGCCCTTGGTCGCCAGCGCCGTCGGATACCACTGAGTCGGAATGAAGCCCTTCGGCTCGGCCGCAGCATTCGGCTTCAGATCGCGCGTCAAGAACACTGCAACTGCGTCCGATCCGGAGTTGGCCGCATAGAGCGTCGCATCATCCGGCGAAAGCGCCACCGCGTCGGGCATCGCGCCAAAATACCGCTGCCCCGGCAGCTGCGAGTTAAACATTCCGGCAAGCTGCATGTGTTCGCCGTTGACGCGAACAGCTGCAACCGCATCGCGGTTCGCCAGCGCAACATAAAGAGTCTTGTCATCGCGGTTGAGAACCAACGCCGTGGGATGGGAACCGGGAGAAGTGGCAACATCCGGAGGAAGCAGCGCCAAGGTCTGCCCCACCTTGCCCGATTCAAGATCGAGTTCAGCGACAGCGGAGCCATTCCACAATGCAACGAAAGCGCGCCGACCGTCGTGGCTCGCAACCACAGCAATGGGATACTGCGACGGAACAACAGAATGACTCGCCAGTTCAAAACGGAGGACTATCTTACCCGATGCCGCATCGACCAAGAGCACATCATCCGAAAACTCATCAGCGACAAGAATCTGCTCGGCTCCAGCCTTGCTCTTGACGACCGCAAGTCCTGTGGGGGCAGGAATCGCCATCCCATCCGGAATCGGCTTCCCAATCTGGTTCTGCGTACGGCCTGCGGCAAGCTTCTGCAGCGGTATTGGAATCAACCGTTCCGGTGTAAGTGTGCTGCCGGTAAATGTATACACAGCAATGGCATTGCCGGGATTCGTCCCGTTACCTTCTGGCTCCTTCAGCGAATCGATGCTGGCATATACATGCGATCCGTCGCCGCTGAACGCCACGCCGTTGTAAAGCGTCTGTGCTGCGCCAATATCTGTACGTGAATCCGGAAAGTCGGCAAGCTTTCCCGTCTCGGTATCGAGCACTGCGATCGACTGCTGATAATTCGACTCGACGGTGCTGAACCCAGCATTGATAACGGCCAGGTAACGATGATCCGGCGACCAGGCCATCGCCATTGGCAAGCTGTTCAGCCGCTGCGGCGAGCCTGGAACAGGCTCAATAATCTGCTTGCTTGTAGGCAGCGGAACGGTTTGGGCAAGGCCAGCCGATTGAAGAAATATCGATGCAGCAACGGAGGAGAGCACAAGCAAAGATCGGTTCATAATCGATAGCCTGAAAACTATCACGACGACATTACAAAAGTCTTACAAGTGCCGTTCAGACAGGCTGATACGGTCTAAGTTGGACCTCATTTCCACCCCAAAGGAACCAGCCTTCGCATGCCCGTTGAATTACTCGAAGAACCGCTCGTAGCCGAGACTGAAAAACCGCGTCAGCGATACACGCCAAAGCCGGATCTGCCTACCCTCGGCCGCGTTGCGCAGGGTGGCAAGTTGAGCTGGATCACAGCCGCCTTCATGGTCGCATTCCACATCGGGGCAGTCGCGGCACTCTTCTTCTTCTCGTGGAAAGCCGTGATCGTGGCTGCGATCCTCTACGTCTTCGCCATCAACATGGGCATCGGCATGGGCTATCACCGCCTGCTGACCCATCGCGGTTACAAGACGCCGAGATGGATTGAGTATTTCCTCGCTGTTTGCGGAACCCTCTCGCTTGAAGGTGGACCGATCTTCTGGGTCGCCACGCATCGCGTGCATCACCAACTGTCAGACAAAACCGGCGATCCCCACACCCCCACGGAAGGCGGCTGGTGGGCGCATCTCGGCTGGATCCTGAGCGGTGAATCGCTCCATGCGCAGACTGTCATGCTCGCGCGTTACGCGCCCGATCTGACGAAAGACCGTTTCCATGCCTGGCTGAGCAAATACCATTGGATTCCGCTCACCATCGTTGGGCTTGCGCTGCTGGCAATCGGCGGATGGACCTGGGTTCTGTGGGGCATCTTCTTCCGCGTAACGTTGGGCCTGCACTCCACATGGCTGGTGAACTCGGCAACCCACATGTGGGGCTCGCGCCGCTTCCCTACCCGCGATGAGTCGCGCAATAACTGGTGGGTGGCTCTGCTTACCGGAGGCGAAGGCTGGCACAATAATCACCACGCTCACCCCGTGTCGGCAAGGCACGGTTTGAAGTGGTACGAATTCGATCCCAACTATTACGGCATCTGGTTGCTGAAAAAGCTCGGGCTGGCTCACGACATCAAGATCGCACAATACGACCCAAAGAACCCCCGACCTGCCGGCGCAGCATAAAATAGAAGCTAACTTGAGAATTCGCCCGGTCACGATAAGTTGAGCGGGCGTTTCCGTTTGCTCGATGCGCATTACACGACGAAGACCGGCCATGATCTTTTTCATCACGCTTGGTGCGTGCATGGTTGGCGTCGCCATTACGCTGAACGTCGGCTGGATCATTCTCAACTGGCGCCGCGTATGGCCCATGGTCGTTGGAATTCCCTTCTTCGCTCTTTTAATTGCGGGCCTGGTGCTGAACACGATCTTTCTGGTGCGGGAAGTTCGCCGCAATGAGCGCCACGACAGCTTTCTCAATGCCGTAACTCATGAATTAAAAACGCCCATTACCTCAATTCGCCTTTACCTCGAGACCCTGCAGCGGCGGGCGCTCACCGAGGATCAGCGACAACAGTTCTACGACATCATGCTCGCCGACAGTGACTGGCTTCTGGCCACTGTAGAGCAGGTTTTGAAGGCGGGTGAGGTAGGACAACGAGCTCGGAACCAAATCCAAACAGAAGTCGACATGCATGCTCTGGTCAAGCAGTGCATCGAAACAACGCGACTGCGGCATCATCTGTCATCAGAAGCAATCAGCTTCGACGACGGGGCCGGACCAGATCCTCTTCTTGTCCGAGGCAATCCCGATGACTTGCAAACTGCAGTGCAGAATATCCTGAACAACGCCGTGAAATACTCTCCCGATGGCCTGCGTGCCAACGTGAGGTTAACGATCGAAAGCGACGCCTGGATCGTGCTGAGCATTTCTGACGAAGGAATCGGTATCGCCTCGGCACACCTGAAGCGAATCTTTAAGCGTTTCTATCGGGTGCCACACCGTAATGTACTCAAGACCAAAGGTACCGGCCTTGGGCTGTTCCTTGTCCGCACAATTGCGCGCCAACATGGCGGCGACGCCATCGCCCAGAGTGCGGGCGAAGGGCGGGGTACAACCATTCGCCTACAGCTGCCGCGCATGCTCGGGTCTGCAGCTCGTGTGCAAGCCAACTGAAGCCATGCCGCAAAAGACTGCTCGCATCCTTGTTGTAGAAGATGAGACACACCTGGCTCAGGGTCTGCTCTTTAATCTTCAGGCTGAGGGATTTGAGGTGCAGATTGCCGCTGATGGCGAGGCTGCCCTGACTGCGCTCACAGAAAATGGCAGTAGGTTTGACGCTGTTCTACTCGATGTAATGTTGCCAGGCAAGGACGGGTTCGCCGTCGCACGTGAACTGCGAGAGAAACAGAACTTTGTTCCTGTTCTGATGCTCACAGCGCGTGGGCGCCCCGAAGATGTCTTGAAGGGCTTCGCTGCGGGCGCAGACGACTATCTTCCTAAGCCGTTCGACCTCTCCATCCTGATTGCAAGGCTGAATGGATTGTTGCGACGGATGGCGTGGCACGCGCCGTCCTCGCCAGTTGAGCAAGTACCTGTTGAACCAGCACCTGAGGAATTGCCCAGATTCGAATTTGCCGGCCGGTGCATCGACTTCGAGACACTCGAATTGACGGCTCCTGAGAAGCATATTCATCTGACACTGATGGAAGCGGACTTTCTACGCTATCTCGTCCGCAACCAGGGCCGCATCATTTCCCGTAAGGAATTACTGGAACAGGTATGGCGGGTTCGAGAAGACACGGACACACGCGCTATTGACAACTTTGTAGTTCGACTCCGCCGTTACATTGAAGATGAACCAGCCAACCCGGTCTATCTAAAGACAGTTCGCGGTGTTGGTTATCGCTTTCTACCGGAAGGCTAATTCGCGCTAACGCCTGTAGACTGATAACGGACGACATCGTGCGCATTCTGACCCGCTATATTTTGAGAGAAGTGCTCTCGCATGGATTGCTTGGAGGAGTGCTCTTCACATTTGTTCTGTTCATGAAAGAGCTCGGCCCTCTGCTCGAGCTGGCCGTGCGCAACAGCACATCCACCAGCACAGTGACTGAGATTTTTCTGCTGATGCTGCCTAATATGTGTACCGTCACAATTCCCATGGCGGTCCTCGTCGGTACGCTGCTTGGCTTAAGCCGTCTGGCAGCAGACAGCGAGATTACGGCAATGCGCGCTTCCGGCGTTGGTGTTTGGAGGTTTGTTGGGATCGTTGGTGTTGTAGCCGCCGTCGCATGGGGAATCGGGCTTGTAAACACTCTGTACTTAGCTCCCAAGGCCTCTGCACAGATGCTGAAGCTTGAAGACGAGCTAAAAAATACTCAGGCTACCTATGAGATTCAACCTCGTGTTTTCTACGAAGATTTAAAGAATGTTGTCCTCTACGTGGAGGATGTGCGCGCCGGAACTGGAGCAGCCAGATGGCGTCAGGTTTTTCTGGCCGATTTGACAGATCCCGTCTCACCGAAAGTCACAACTGCCGAAGAAGCAACTGTAGCAAGCACGGACAATCAGACGTTGGTCATGCGCCTGCGAAACGGCATGCAACATCAGACAGCGTCGGATCAACCCGATCAGTACAACGTGTCGACCTTTGCGCAGACGGACCTGCCACTCGAAGCCACATCTGCTCCTGAACCGCATCTGGGGCATAGCGACGCTCCGGTTCTTGCCATGTCGAACCATGAACTCATCGAGCGCACGCAACAGCAGGGGGGACGGTGGTATCAAATTGAATTGCAGCGCCGCTATGCATATCCTTCTGCCTGTCTCGTGCTCATTTTGGTAGGTGTTCCGCTAGGCATTTCTTCCAAGCGCGGCGGCAAAGGTGCGGGATTCGTACTCACCATTGTGCTGGTGTTTGTTTATTACTTTCTGTCAAGCACGGGAGTAGCTTTGGCTCGGCAGAACAAGCTGCCAGTTTTCGCCGGCGTGTGGATGGCGAATCTCCTTTTCGGAATCTCCGGCATCTTTTTTCTCCGACAGATGTCCACCGGCGGAGCGGCCCTTGCCGCAGTCACATCCGTTGGCTCATGGTTCAGATGGAAAAAGAGTTCCCCTTCAGCCGGGACTGTCGCTCCATCTGAACGTACGGTATCCAAACGGCATGTGCGTGGAAGTTTTCCGCTGATTCTGGATGAATATGTAATTCGCCAGTTTCTCTCTGTTCTGGCCCTCGTACTCACAGCGTTCGTTATGCTGATGCTGGTTTTCACCTTCTTTGAATTGCTGGGCGACATCATCCGCAATCAGACCCCGTTCATTATTGTGGGTGAGTATCTCTTCAATCTCATGCCGAGCATGATTTACATCACTACGCCACTGAGCGTGCTGATAGCCGTCCTCGTGGTCTTTGGTGGGTTGAATCGAACGAACGAACTTACCGCGATGAAAGCTACAGGCGTCAGCCTCTATCGAATCATCGTGCCGATCCTGGTTATTGCTTCTGTTCTATCTCTCTCACTCTTCCTCTTCGATGAAGTGTATCTGCCGGCCGCCAATCGCAAACAGGAGGCGCTGCATAACGTAATTAAGGGCAGGCCTGCGCAGACATATCTACGCCCGGATCGTAAGTGGATGTTCGGGCTGCAGCAACCAGGCAAACCCGGACGGATTTTTTATTACGAGTTTTTTGATTCAGACAACGACCGCTTCGCCAATATCACTGTATTTGAATTTGACCCGACGACATTCTCACTTTCGCGTCGCATCTTCGCTGCCGGCGCGCATTGGGACCCGCAGATTCATCGCTGGATATTCGAGCACGGGTGGGAACGTAGCTTTCAGGGTGATTCAGTCACGGACTTTAAGACCTTCGAGGTAGACACTTTTCCTGAAATTATCGAGTTGCCACAGTACTTTAAAAAGGAAACACGGCCATCGCAGGAGATGAGCTTCAATGAGTTGCAGCAATATATCCGTGACTTGCGACAAAGCGGACTAGACACCATGCGGCTGCGTGTGCAACTGAATCGCAAGCTGGCTTATCCGCTGATCACCCTTGTCATGTCAGTATTGGCTATTCCGTTTGCTCTATCCATGGGCAAGCGCGGCTCGCTGGCCGGTATCGGAATTGCGATCGGCATGGCCATTGCGTATATGTTTGTCGACGGAATGTTCGAAGCAATGGGAAATGTGAACATGCTCCCAGCGTTTCTGGCAGCCTGGTCACCCGACGTTTTGTTTGGACTGGCTGGAAGTTACCTGCTGCTCCGCACACCCACTTGATGCGACTTTTTCTAACCAGTTGAATCACATAAGCCGGAACAATAAAGGACAGATGTTCAAAGACCTGCAGCCTCTTCTTCCCTATATGCGACGCTATCGGCGCAGCTACTTCTGGGGAGGAGTTTCCGTTGTCCTCAGCAATTTAATCTGGATATTTTTCCCACAGGTCATCCGGGTCGCCATCGACGACCTGAACATCGGCGTGACTGAGCGAAAAATCTGGCTCTACGCCAGCCTGCTGGTCGCGGTTTCCCTTACCAAAGGGGTTTTTCTATTCCTAACGCGCTGGATCATTATTGGTATCTCCCGCGAGATCGAGTTCGACCTGCGCAACGACCTCTTTCTGCAGCTTGAAAGGCAGTCCGCCGCCTACTATCAGGAGCATCGCACTGGCGACATCATGGCCCGCATGACGAATGATCTGAATGCCGTTCGCATGCTGCTCGGACCGGCCATTATGTACAGCGCCAATACTGTGCTCTTCTCTGTCGGCGCCTTATTCTTCCTGCTGAAAATCAGCCCCTTTCTCACTTTGGTGGCTCTCGTCCCTCTTCCTTTGGCAAGCATCCTGGTTCAGGCCATGGGACGGAAGATTCATGAGCGTTTTGAACGAATTCAAGCGATGTTTTCCGATATTTCTGCCCAGGCACAGGAAAATTTCTCGGGTGCACGACTGGTGCGTGCCTTCGCCCAGGAAGAGGCGCAGATCGCCGCCTTCGAGAAGTCAAACCGCGAGTACATTCGACGCGGCTTGCGCCTGGTCCAGTTGATGGGAATGCTTTGGCCAACGCTGGAGTTTGTTCTTGGCCTCGCAATGGCCATCTCTCTCCTCGTCGGCGGACATGAGGTGCTTTCGCACCGTATCAGTGTAGGTGACTTTGTCGCTTTCAATACCTACATGCTGATGCTCACCTGGCCGGTAATTGCGCTGGGATGGGTCGTCAACCTCTTTCAGCGAGGAACAGCATCCGTGGTGCGCATCGATGAATTGTTGAAGGCAAAACCATCCATCGACGACCGGGATGCTGACCCGGCAGTACCAGCTGACTTAACCCTTCGGGGGGAGATTGAGTTTCGCAACCTGACGTTCTCCTACAACCAGGATGATCGCCACACTGCTGATGTGTTGCACAACGTTTCGTTGACGATTCCATCCGGCAGCAGCCTTGCCCTGGTAGGACCAACCGGTTCGGGCAAATCGACTTTAGTCAATCTCATTGCGCGGGTCTATGATGCTGTCCCCGGCAGCATTTTGATGGATGGGCGACCCATTCGCGAATACCCACTTGACGTGCTACGGGCGAATATTGGATTCGTTCCCCAGGAAACATTTCTTTTCAGTGAAACAATTCGAGGAAACATCGCTTTCGGTGTGCCTCACGCAACGCGTGAAGAAGTGTGGCGTGCTGCAGAGGCCGCACATATTCGCAAAGAGTTTGAAGAGTTTCCCAGCGGCTTTGAAACGATGGTGGGAGAGCGTGGCTTGACTCTCTCCGGCGGCCAGAAACAACGCTCAGCACTGGCACGGGCTATTCTGCGCAATCCACGCATTTTGATTCTGGACGACTCGCTGGCCAGCGTCGATACCTACACTGAGGAGCAGATTCTTGAGGAGTTGCGCTCCATCATGCGCGGTCGCACGACGATTCTCATTTCGCATCGCATCTCTACAGTGCGTCACGCCGATCAGATCGCAGTGCTGATAGCAGGCCGCATCGCAGAGTTGGGTACCCACGATGAGTTATTGGCTCGCAATGGCCATTATGCGAGCCTGTTCCAAAAGCAGTTGCTCGAAGAAGAGCTGTCCGTCACCAGCTAAGCAGTCCAGCGTGAAGCCGGCGCTTCACCAGATTCGGATTGCGCAGAAACCACTGCGGGAATCCGAGTCGATTCCGGTCGCGCAAACTGCTTGCGCACCTCTGGGTCCTGGGCCACTTGCTGCCACGCCTCACGCACATTGAGAATGCACTCAATGGCTTTGCGAAAGCGATCAGGAGAGGACAATCTGGAGCCCTCAAGACAGAGAGCAAAGATTGCCGCGTAGAACTCGGACAGGGTCTTGGCAGGCCCTCCAACGTCCATCCTTAAACGTGATTGCAGATGCGTCAGAATATCGAGGACGCGCTTGATGGCAACGCGCCGCTCCTGGATATCCCCGGCCTCCGTGGCGACAATGGCGCGATTCAGGAAGCGGACCATGCCATCGTAAAGGGCAACGATCAGCTCGACACCGTTCTTTCCGGCAACGGATTGCTGCTGGTAATTCAGATTTTGCATGCTTTATCCGTTCTGCTTTTGGTTATAGCCGGTAATGGCGCTGTACATTTCGTCGATCTGCTGAAGTTCCTGGGGGATCTCGGTCAGGATGAAATTCGCCTGGTTCAGTTCAGTAGTCAACTGAGTTTTCTGTGCGCTGATGGTTGTCTCTTCATTACTGATATTCGTGTTCAGCTGTGATTCCACGGTCGAGTTTTCCTGCAGGGCCAGCTTGATGGCGCCGTTGCTGGCACTGGTGCCAAGGTTATCCAGTATCGTGGAGAAATTCCCGCCGAAGGAAGTAAAGCCGCCGCTCGGCTGGAAGAAATTCACAACATCCTGATAGTTGCTGTTCAGGACGCTGCTCAATGTATCGGTATTGAGGACGAGCGTGCCGTCGTTGTTGACCGATACGCCAAGCTGCGTAATGGATGTGATGCCATTCGACTGTGCGGAGCCAAAGGTTACCGCCGTCGAGGTGGTGGAGTCGGTCAGACCAGTGCTGTTGACGTTGATGGCTCCCGCCGCTCCGCCATTCGCATTCGTCAGGCTCAGGGTCGCGCCGCTACCGGCGGTTATGACGGTCGCGGTTACGCCGATATTGGCGCTGTTGATCGCGGCGGCAAGACCTGCGAGCGTCTGCTTGCCGGTAGGCACAGCAATCGATTGCGCGGTGCCGCTTCCGACGCTGATAGAAATGTTTCCTGTCAGCGTATCGGATGTCCCGATCGAAGAGCTTGAAGCAGCAGTATTCGCCGGCTGGAGAAACGTCAGCGCGGTCTGCAGCGATTGCTGGATGGTAGCGATCGTGGGGTTGCCGAAGAGTGGTTCCGGATTCCCGCTTGAATCGTTGCCTTCCTGCGTGTTCAGGTCTCCGAGGACTTTGTTGTAGTCGGTCACGAACGTATTCAGCGCTGACTCCACGTCCGAATTGTTGTTGGTGATCTCGACCTGAACGCTCTCACCCGTGTTCGCGCTCAGGAGTTGGAAGGTGACACCTTGAATTGCGTTCGTGACTGTGTTGGACGCGCTGCTGACAGAGGCCCCGTCGACAATCAACTGCGCGTCCGCTCCCGGTTGCGTTTGCGAAAAACCAACAGACGAAGAGGTGTTGCTGTCTGTGAGGCTGCTGGTGACAGAAATTGTGCCGCTCGCACCGCTGGTCTGGCTCACCAGAGAGAGGCGCGAACCCGATGCATCGGTAATGACGTTGGCGGTGACACCGTAGCTTCCCGAGTTGATGGCGCTGGCCAGCGAGGAGAGCGTATTGTTGGTCGAATCAATATTGATGGTCTTGGCATTGAGCGTCAGGCTGCCGCTGAGCGTATCGCTGGCGCCGATGGTGCTGCCAACGTAGGACGATGTGGTGGCCAGCGACTGCACGATGATGGTGTGGCTCCCGGCAACGGCCGAGGTTGCAGCCGAAGACAGCTGCAGAACGCTCGTGTCAGAGCTGGAACCCTGCTTTTCTGAAAGCACACCCTGAAAGTCGGTGAGCGACTGCATGGCGGTCGAAAGCGAACTGAGGTCTGTGCCAATGCTGGTCAGAGCGGTGTTCTGCGCTTGCAGCGCCGTGAGCTGGTTTTTCCACGGCGTCTCCACCGCCTGCATGTTCGTCACAATCTGATTGACCGTCGAGGTTACGTCAAATCCCGCGCCGCTTGTTGGCGATCCGAATGAAAGTCCAACCGTTCCCATATCTGTGTTATCGTCGCTTTCCGCACGGACTTCAGCATGCCATCTTCCATCACTCTTCTTTGCAATTGAGCGGCCTCTCTGGCTAGCGCATCGTTAGCGGAATCGCATGCTTTCTGGTTGGCATCCCCCGGTGTATTTTCAGCTAAATTCTTCTTTCTGCGGGGATTAGGGATGCATCGGATCGATTTATGGCGCGCCCTTTCCCGCCCGATTTGCGCGGACGTTTTAGACCCATTCCGTTTTCTCGAATGGCACGAGGAGACAGGATGGGGCACCCGTTCTTCGGTTACGGCATGGATTTTGTCGAGCCGGAAGATGGCTGTGTGTTGGGCAGATTGCTCGGCTTCCGCGGCTTCGGCTTGCTCTTCGGCTTCCTTTCGGGCGCGCAGGGCTTCGGCTTCGCGCAGCAGGATTTGGCCGAGGCTGGGTGGGCGTTTTCTTTCCGCAGCCTCTTCCGGGTCGGGGCTCTGTTGGGCCGGGCCGATGAGGGTGCCGTCTTCATGTTCATGGGTTTCGCGGACTGTCTGTGCGGGCGCTGCGTCTTTGGCGGCCTGGGCTGCGCGGTGGCGGTGGTTCTGCGAGGCTACCTGCAGGCCGTAGATGAGGATCCGGGCGCGGCGGGAGTCGATGCGATTGGCGGCCAGCGCGAGGACAACATCGGAGAGGGCGAGTTGGATGGCGTCGGCGTCTTCGAGTTGCGGCAGGTTGTGGGCCGTGTCCTGCGGCGCGATGTAGGGTTCGTATGCTTGGTCTTTCGGCGCCGGGCGCTTGCGACGATTGCTGTGGAAATAGCAGAAGTTCTGTTCATTGAGCGCGGGTGACTGGCACTTCTTTCCGCTGGTGAAGATGTGACGGCACTCGTTGTACATGATGGATCCCCCGGTATGTTTTTCGTAAATTCGTCTTTTTATTGGCTGTTACGGATTACAAAATGTGCGCGCTGCGCGCGGTCTTTCCAGACCCACCCTACCTTCTCGAACCGCACGAGAAGATAGGATGGGGCACCCGATTACTGATCCTGCTGGCGGAATCGGCTTCCATCCGCATCGCTTAGATTCTTCCTCCCGTTGGTCGTCAGAATGACCGGTCGGGTGAAAAATCGAGCATTAAAACACGAAAGCCCGCCATTGCTGGCGGGCTTTTTTCCTCTATATCTATTCTAGCAATTTAGGTGGAAATACTATGCCAAATTGCAGCTACCATTTTCTCTTTGGATTGTTGGAGTTAGAAGATTTCTTTCGCTTCAGGGGCTTGACAAGGAAATCCCCACTCAAGCCAACAGATGGTGTAAAGTTCCACGAGATACTTTACAGTTTGTCTCCAGAGATTGTTTACAGTTTTGGATTTCAGAAGGGGTCTTCTATCCAGCGATCGACGATCGTCGATCGCTGGATAGAGAAGTCCAGTTCCCGGATCAGCGTGGTGCAGTAGTAGACCAGCACACGCTGCTCCACAGCCACGATCTGCACCCATTGCCGGTTCAGAGCGCGACTGAGATGCCACTGTTGCCCGCCTACCTGGAGTTTGCCGTCGGCGTCTACCTTGCGCAAGACCGCTCCCTCCGGATACTCCCAGCCGGCCGGGTGGGGCTGATATTTCCGCCGACTCGGCTGCCATACCTTCGCCGGGGTTTTCATCCCCAGGGCTTCATGCGGCCGAAGATGGTTATATTCCCAGCGATAGTCATCCAGCCACTGCTGCGTGCGCTGCTCCCACAGGCGCCTCCTCTGGATGGAACGCAGCAGCGTGCCGTGGAAACGCTCCACTTTGCCTTGTGTCTGCGGGTGCCGCACCCCGCTCCAGTACAGCCGGATCCCTTGCTGCATCAGCCAGACGGAGATCTTCGTCAGCCCCAGCGGGGATCGCGGCCCCCACCATGGAATGCCATGATCCATCAGCATCGCCTCCGGCACCCCGCAGCGCAGAAATGCCTCTTCCAACTGCTCGCGCACCGGCTCTGCCTGCGTGCTGCCCAGCGCCCGTAACCCGATCAGGTAGCGGCTATGATCATCGAGAATCGATAACGGACCCACTTCCTGATTCCATCCGCTCGGTCCCTTGAAGTCCATCTGCCACAGCTCATTGGGATGGCTGCGCTCAAACCGCTGACAGCATCGGCTGCTCTGCAACCGATCGCGCACCAGATCGTGGCGGCGCAAGATGCGGTGGATCGTACTGGGCGGAAGTTGCTGGCCCGATCGCTCGAGCAGCACGCTCAACTTACGCGCTCCCCAATCCGGATACCGCCGCCGCAACGCCATCACCTGCTCTTCCAGCGACTCCCTGATCCGGGTCGGACTCGCATGCGGCTTCCGGCTCTGTTCTGCGATGCCTTCAAGACCTCCGCTACGATACCGTTTCCACCACAAATACCCGGTCGGACGGGATACCCCGAACTCTTCACAGAGCCGGCTGAAAGGCTTCTCCCCGCGTGTCGCCGCGACTACAAACTCCACCCGCTGCTGCCGTACATCCATCGTCTTCCAGCCCATCTCGCCTTTACACTCCGCCGCTCGCTGCGCTCGCCGCGGAGTGTAAAGGATGTCCGGAGACATTTTGTAAAGCATGTCATGAAACTGAACACCAACAGATGGCTTGAATGGGCCACCCGCCGAGAGGGTTTAGCCCTCCCCCTGAATATCCTCTAAAGGAAACAGGGAGCCTGTTATGGCTCCCTGCGTCACGCACTGCCGTCGGACTACTGAAGCAGCTTGGTGACCAACTGCTCGGTGCTGTTGGCCTGGGCCAGAGCGCTGATGCCCGTCTGGCTCAGAATTTCGTACTTCGAGAGGTTCGAGGTGGCCGAAGCGTAATCGGTCGCCTGGATGGAGTTCTGTGCCGAAACCACGTTCTCCTGCTCGGTGCTTTCGACGTTGCTGACTGCGTTCAGCGTGTTGATCTGAGCGCCGGTGTAACCGCGTTCCGCCGCCACATCCTGCACAGACTTGTAAACATCGTTCAGTGCAGTTTGAGCATTGGCCGCGGAAGTCAGATTATCCGCGCCCAGGTTGACGCTGTTGGCCGCAACCGGTGCGTAGGTAAGGGTTGACGTTGCTGCGCCAGCGCCAGAGGTATAGGTAAGGCCGGCGGAACCGGTGCTGTCACCGACTGTCGCGCTGGAAAGAGCGGCCAGGGTAATCGTGTCAGCAAAGCCACCGCCCTTTGTTCCGTCTCCGGTAAAGATCTGGAAGCCGGCGGCGCTGCCGAAGACCTGCTGCCCGTTGTAGGTGGTTGTGCTGCCGATGTTGCTGATTTCATCCAGAATCGACTGAAATTCAGAGTTGGCGGCGCTGTCCTGCGCTGCGTTCAGAGTGCCGTTCGACGCTTCAGTTGCCAGCGTAACTGCGCGGTTCAACAGGTTCGTTACCTGCGAAAGCGCGCCGTCTGCGACTTGCAAAAGGCCGACGCCTTCAGCGGCGTTGGTGGAGGACTGCGTGAGGGCGGCGGAGTTGGCGCCGAGGCCGTTCGCGAGCGAAAGGCCGGCTGCATCGTCCGCGCCCGAGTTGATGCGCGAACCGGACGAAAGCTGCGTCAGCGTGTTCTGCAGTCCGGCCTGCGTCTGGTTCAGATTGTTCTCCGCGTAGATCGCGGAGATGTTATTCAGGACACCCAATGACATATTCGTGTGCTCCTCTTTGCGTTGATTTAGGTTGCCCGCTTCGGGTGCCTGACCGGTCAAGGAACGCAATGTTCATCGCCGGGTCACCGTTTCCACAGGAACCACGTTACCCACAGCCTTCATCGGCGCGCGCCCTATGCACTTTATGGAGTGCGTACTTCAACTCCGCGCTTTGGCATACTACGTGCGTCCGGCCAGAAGCTATTGCCTGAACATGACTATCGAAGTTGGCCCATCAATCTTTCAGCCCCGATGCCGATAAATCACTCAACGACGCAGGAGGTTGAGGGCCAATGATTGAACTTACCCGGCTCAATGGACAGGCAATGATCGTGAATTGCGATCTGATTAAGTATGTGGAGTCGTCGCCGGACACCATGCTCACCCTGATCCACGGCGAAAAGATTGTCGTGTCGGAGCCAAGCGAAGAAGTGGTGCGGCGCATCTCGGCGTATCGCGCGATGCTTCTGATTCAGGTACTCGCTCAGATCTCTTCGGGCAGTGTGAGTGACCTGGCAAATATCGCAGCGAGCGGCGCAAGCCTGCGCGCCCTGGCAGCGGAACAGGCCATCCATTCCGGAGAGTTGCCCGACGGATCAGAAGACACTGCGCAGCAACGCCGGCGCAGAAACGAATTGTTGTAACTCAGCATTTCCGATTGACCTTTGGAACGACTCTATTGGGAAGAAAGCCGATATGGATAAGAGCAGCTTTGGTGGAGTGGCACTTGCGTTTGCCGGCATAATTGCAGGGCTTCTAATCGAGGGTGGCCGTGTAGGCCAGATTCTTCAGCCTACAGCAGCCATGATTGTTCTTGGCGGAACGCTCGGCGCGGTTATGTTGCAGTTCCCGCTGACGACTATCGGCGCTGCTTTCAAGCGCCTAGCCAGCGTTTTCTTCACGAGAAAGGTCGATAACGACGCCACTGTGAAGCTGCTTCTGAGTTTCGCCAACAAGGCGCGGCGCAGCGGCATCGTTTCTCTCGATCAGGACCTGCCCACGATCTCGGATACATTTCTAAAGCAGGCGCTTACGCTTGCCGTGGATGGCACCGAACCTGCCGAGCTGCGCAAGATCATGGAGTTGCAGATCGACAACCATGCAGCGAGAGAAGAGGCCATACCCTCCGTTTTCGAGTCCGCGGGCGGATTCGCGCCAACCATCGGCATTATTGGCGCAGTGATGGGGCTGATCCAGGTCATGCAGCATCTTGACCACATTGATGAGGTGGGTCGCGGAATTGCCGTTGCTTTCGTCGCCACGATTTATGGCGTCGGTTCGGCAAACATCCTCTTTCTGCCTTCAGCGGGCAAGCTGCGCCTGCGGCTGCATGAAGACCAACGCATCAAGGAGATGACGCTCGAAGGAGTCATCTCGATCATTGAAGGCATGAATCCGCGCATGATCGAGGTGAAACTGCAAAGCTTTCTTGCTCAAAATAAGAAAACGACGGAAGGACAACAGCCATGAGACGGCGCAAGGATAAGCATCATGCAAACCACGAGCGCTGGCTCGTCTCCTATGCCGACTTTATCACCCTGCTTTTTGCCTTTTTCGTCGTGATGTACGCAACATCCAAGGCCGACCAGAGAAAACAGGCCGAAGCTGCTGCCGCAATCAACTCGGCTTTCCAATCATTGGGGCTTTTTCAGTCCGCCACTCCGACAAAGCAACTCCAGGGTGCAACGGATGCCGGGTCAGCGCCCGCCGCAACGCAGGATGAAACTGTAACGCCAATGAACGTTGTCATGGGCGATCAGATGCTCGCTTCTCCTCAGGTGCAGGAGGACTTTGAACGCATTAAGCGACATCTCGAAGGGCTTCTTTCGAACCAGATTGCCCGGCACGTCGTTGCTCTGCGCATTGGCCGCGAAGGATTGATCATCTCCTTGCGCGAGGCCGGCTTTTTTGACAGCGGCTCCGCGGTACCGCATCCATCGTCGCTTGCAACGCTTGGTCAGATTGCTGAGGCCCTGCGAACCACCCCTTACGATATTCGCATAGAGGGGCATACGGATAACGTGCCTATCCACACCGACTTGTTTGATTCCAACTGGGAGCTCTCGACGGCTCGAGCGACGCACCTGGCACGCATCTTTATCGTAGGCCATCAATTTGCGCCAGCACGGCTATCCGCGTCTGGCTATGCGGAATACCACCCAACGGCATCCAATGAAACGGCCGATGGGCGGGCACAGAACAGGCGAGTCGACATTATCGTGCTGCCTCGTGTAACAACCCCAGCGTCACCTGCGGTCCATGTTCCAGCTGCGAAACCAGCGGCGATTGCCGCAGCGATTCCTGCCCCAACCGCAACCGCTGAGGCAACAGCTAGACCACTCCCATAAGTTTCACAATGACGCGCTTGCGTCTCTGCCCATCGAATTCGGCATAGAACACTTGCTGCCACGTGCCGAGATCGAGTTTGCCATTCGTTATCGGCAATGTCACTTCATGATGCAGCAGAAGCGCTTTCAAATGCGCATCCGCATTGTCTTCCCCGGTCTGATGATGACGATAGTCCGGCCGCGCAGGCGCCAGCTCTTCCAGCCACTCTTGAATATCGGCGATCAGACCGTCCTCCAAGTCGTTTACGTATATGGCAGCAGTGATGTGCATCGCTGAAACGAAGCAGAAGCCGTCACGAATTCCGCTTTTGTCGACTATCTCTTCAAGGCGCGGTGTTAGCAGCACCATCTCGCGCCGCTTCTTCGTGTTGAAAAAGAGGTACTCGGTGCAGGTTTTCACTGTCCCTGTCATGCTCGTCATGAGAATTTTCCCTGGTCTTTCAGCGAAGATATCATTGTCTTGAATATGTCTGCCGCCATAGACAAGGTCTTCAAGTCAGCGGAGGATAAGTACTGCTTTCCCATCATGCTAAGAAAGACCGGAGAGAGGCAGCCAAAAAGTGAACACCGCCCCACTGCCCCGTTCGCTCTTTACTTCAATGCCGCCACCATGCGCCGTAAGAATAGCCTTCGCGATGGCTAGCCCCATGCCACTTCCCTCTACGCGATCACGCTGATTGCTGCCGCGAAAAAACTTGTCGAAGATGAACGGCTGTTCCGATCGATCGATTCCCATTCCATGATCGGCGATGTGAACAAGCAAACGTTCATTCATTACTTCTGCTGAAATTTCAACCGAAGATTTTGCCGGCGAATACTTCAGCGCGTTCTCGATCAAATGCCGCAGCACGCGACGAACTAACTCATGATCCATAGGAACACGCGGGAGAGATTCTGGAACACTTACTTCAATCACACGCCCGCGGAGACGCGTCTGTTCTTCCAGCAGCACGATATCGATCAGTTCGCGGACATTCTCCAGCCGCGGACGAACGTGCAAACCAGCCGAATCCAGTTGAGCCATTTCCAGAGCTTCGCCGATCAATCGGTCCAGG
The DNA here is from genome assembly GCF_014274465.1 of Alloacidobacterium dinghuense. Lineage (NCBI taxonomy): Bacteria > Pseudomonadati > Acidobacteriota > Terriglobia > Terriglobales > Acidobacteriaceae > Alloacidobacterium > Alloacidobacterium dinghuense. Next base: position 2,843,809 of record NZ_CP060394.1, read on the forward strand.
CGCATACTCTCCTCATCTACCACGGCGTACATCTCATTTCGTTCAGCTTCTGGAAGAGTTGGATGACCAATCAACGTCGTTGCTGCTGCACGAATCGCCGTGAGGGGAGTTCGCAACTCGTGAGTTACAGAATCAAGAAGCGCGCTGCGCAGGCGCTCTCCTTCGCGCGTTGCCTCCATGTGGCTTGTGCGCTCCAGGGCTGCGGCGCGCTCCAGCGCAATAGCAACCAGCCCGCTGATCGCTTCATACATCTCGTGTGAATACGCGCCATCTACGATGGCCAGGGCTCCGGCTGATTGCATACCGAATACGAGGGGTAGAGCAAAGGCGCCTTCGACCTTGCGAACACGGGGCTCTGAGCTTTGAGCAACCTGCTTTAGATCAATTGCGGGAAGAAGCTCATTCCTGGGATCTGAGTAATAGGTGGCGTTCTGGCCGGTCACGTAGAGCGCGACAGCACGTAAGCCAAAAATCTTCGCAGCTATGGATGGGGTGGTCCGCGCGAGATCGCGCAAGTCCTCGAGCAGTAGAAGTTGCTGGCTGAATTCGTACAGCCGCTCCACTTCCCCCCGTCGTTGCTCCGAGAGCTCTCTTTGCTTGCGCTCCCTTTCTGAAAGCTGGCTGACCAGTACGCTGGTGCCAAGAAACACTGAAAGTGTCACCCAATTCTGCGGATCCGCGATGGTAAGTGTTCCTACCGGGGGTAGAAAGAAGAAGTTATAAAGTAAAGTGCACAAAATCGAAAGATAAACAGAATGGGCGAGCCGCCATCGCGTAGCCACAATCAGGACAAGTACCAAGAAGCTCAATGCTACTGTTGTGGCATTCACGTGAACCACGCGACGGAATATGACCACTAACACAAAGGCGAGCGCTGTTGATACCGCATAACTGAGTATCGTCGTTACCGCACGACTGTTGTACTTTTGCATCCCAAGCGCGATGATACTGTATCCAAGTATGGCCGAACGAGTTTTGGTAGTTGACGATGAAATGCAGATTACGCGCGTTCTGCGAGCCGCGCTTTCCGCTCAGGGTTACGATGTGCGCACAGCAAATGAGCCGGAAGAAGCCCTTCGACTAGTAGAGGACTGGATGCCGGACCTCATCATCACCGACCTGATGATGCCGGGTATGACCGGTGTCGAGTTAGCCCGAGTTGTGCGCGCAAAAAGTGATATTCCGATCCTCGTGCTCTCCGTCCGCGATCAGGAGCGCACGAAAATCGAAGCGCTGGATGCGGGCGCCGATGACTATGTGACGAAACCATTCAGTACGCAGGAGCTGCTGGCGCGTGTACGAGCGCACTTGCGGCGTGCTCCGGAGCGCAACACCGACGTCGCGATAGAGGTCGGCGATTTCGTCGTCGATACCGCAGCCCACAGCGTGACAGTAAGCGGACGTCCAATCCATCTCACTCCAAAGGAATTCGACCTGCTTCTTCACTTCGCGCGCAACGCGGGAAAAGTAATTACGCATCGCGCCCTGCTGACTGCCGTCTGGGGTGCACAGTCGGCTCAACAGCCGGAATACCTGCGCGTCTTTGTGGGTCAGCTGCGAAAGAAATTACAGGGCGAAACGGCGAAAGAATACATTCAGACCGAACCGTGGGTTGGCTATCGTTTCCTTCCTGAAGGCGCGCCAGAATAGACCCGTTTATGACTTCCTTATAAATCCCTTACGCCCGACTTAGTGTGTAACCCATTTACTAAGTAAAGCCTGCTTTTCGCGGGCTTTTGCCGTGTCTGTGTTCAAAAAGAGAGGGCGCTATGTGGGACCTTTTGATGCTGTTTCTTACCCTGATTTTCTTTGTGATTGCGTTGCTCTACGTGAGCGCATGTGAGCGCCTGAGGTAGCCATTCATGAGCATACTTACGCTAATCATCGTTGCTGTCACCGTCCTGATGATGGTCTATCTCGTGGTGACATTGCTTTATCCGGAGAAGTTCTGAAATGACAGCCAACGGTTGGCTCCAGTCCCTCATTTTTTTTGCCCTGCTGCTTGCGCTCATGCGTCCGCTGGGAATCTATATTGCGCGCGTGCTCGAAGGCGAGCGCACGTTTCTAAGCCCCGTTCTAAGGCCAATCGAAAGGCTCATTTACAAGCTCTCTGGGGTACGGCCGGAAGAAGAGATGAACTGGCGCGAATATTCCGTCGCGCTGCTTCTTTTCAGCTTCGTTTCCATGTTGCTGACTTACGTCATCGAACGGGCACAGCACTTCCTGCCATGGAACCCACAGCATCTCGCAGGTGTGGCGCCTGACTTAGCATGGAACACGGCTGCTTCCTTCACCACAAATACAAACTGGCAATCCTATACGCCAGAAACCACCATGAGCTATTTCACGCAAATGGTGGGTCTCGCCTATCACAACTTCTTGAGCGCGGCCGTTGGCATCGCCGTTGCGATAGCCCTGGTACGCGGCATTGCGCGCAGAGAATCGAAGACGATTGGTAATTTCTGGGCCGACGCAACGCGCTCAATTCTGTACATCCTGCTGCCAATTTGTCTGATTTATTCAGGCGCATTGATTGAGCAAGGCGTTGTGCAAAACCTGAAGAGCTATACCTCGGTTGCAACGCTGGAGCAACCAAGCCAAACACAAACCATCGCGCAGGGACCAGTCGCTTCCCAAGAAGCCATCAAAATGCTCGGCACAAATGGTGGCGGCTTCTTCAACGCGAACAGTGCTCACCCCTTTGAGAACCCGACGCCGCTCACGAATCTCCTTCAGATGTTTTCGATCTTCATCATCCCTGCCGCGCTCACGGTGACGCTCGGAAAGATGACAGGATCTTCAGGCCACGGATGGGCAGTCTTTGCCTGCATGTCCATCCTCTTCATTGCCGGATTTGTAACGGCCTACTGGGCTGAATCGCAACCTCATCCATTGCTGCATGGCGTAGATCAGCACGTTAGCACGCTGCAGTCTGGCGGAAACATGGAAGGCAAGGAAGTAAGATTCGGCATTTCACAGTCTGCTCTGTTTGCAACAGTCACAACGGATGCCAGTTGTGGTGCGGTCAATTCGGTGCATGACTCCTTCACGCCTCTAGGTGGCATGGTTCCGATGGCCAATATCATGCTCGGGGAAATCGTCTTCGGCGGAGTCGGCGCAGGGCTCTACGGCATGCTGATTTACGTCGTGCTGTCCGTATTTATTGCTGGGCTAATGGTAGGGCGCACGCCGGAATATATGGGGAAAAAGATCGAATCTTACGACGTAAAGATGGCGATGCTCTATGTGCTCATCTTTCCGCTCATCATTCTGACACTCACCGCAATCTCCGTGCTTTCACCCCAAATGGGACTGACCAGCCTGACGAACAACGGGCCTCATGGCTTAAGCGAGATTCTTTATGCCTTTACCTCCAGCGCAGGTAACAACGGTTCTGCATTCGCTGGATTAAGTGCCAACACGCACTGGTACAACATGAGCCTCGGGTTCACCATGCTCATCGGCCGATTCCTGATGATGGTTCCAATGATCGCCATAGCCGGGAACCTGGCACAAAAGAAGAGTGTGCCTCCGTCACCGGGAACGTTCCCCGTAAACACAGGCCTGTTCACTGTTCTGTTGACTGGTGTGGTCCTTATCGTTGGCGCGCTCACATTTTTCCCGGCTCTGAGCCTGGGACCCATCCTTGAGCACCTGCTGCTGCACGCAGGACAACTCTTCTAGGCAGCGGAGAAAGCAATGGCAGAAAAACAGAGTCTCTGGAATCCAACTATTTTGCGCCAGGCGATTGTTGGCGCGTTTACCAAACTCCATCCACGCGCCATGGTCAAGAATCCGGTCATGTTCGTCGTGGAGGTTGGGAGTGTCCTTACTACGGCGCTCCTGATTCAAGATCTCATCCGGCACCAGCCTGGGTTTGCATTCGATCTGCAGATCACCCTGTGGCTGTGGTTCACTGTCCTATTCGCCAATTTCGCAGAGGCCATGGCAGAGGGCCGGGGCAAAGCGCAAGCTGACACGCTGCGTAAGGCCAAAGGCGAAACCATGGCCTATCGGTACAGGAAAGACGGTAGTACCGAAGCCGTTTCCAGCTCTCAGCTTCGCGTCGACGACATCATTAAAGTTGAAGCTGGACAGTTCATCGCCGGCGACGGCGAAGTCATCGAAGGTGTGGCATCCGTCGACGAGTCGGCCATCACTGGTGAATCGGCTCCAGTCATCCGCGAAGCCGGTGGTGACCGTTCCGCGGTCACAGGCGGAACGCGAGTACTCTCCGACTGGATCAAGATTCGCATCACGTCGAATCCAGGTGAGACGTTTCTAGACCGCATGATCGCGCTTGTCGAAGGCGCTGAACGACAGAAGACACCGAACGAGATTGCCTTAAGCATTCTGCTCTCAGGCCTGACGATCGTCTTTCTTCTGGCCGTCGCTACATTGCAGCCGTTTGCGATTTACTCGCACGCGCCGCAGACGATTTTTGTGTTGGTCTCGCTGCTCGTATGCCTCATCCCAACCACGATCGGCGGACTGCTCTCGGCAATTGGAATCGCCGGTATGGACAGGTTGGTGCAATACAACGTCCTGGCCATGTCAGGGCGCGCCGTCGAAGCTGCAGGCGATGTAAATACGCTGCTGCTCGACAAGACTGGAACCATTACCCTCGGCAACCGTCAGGCAACTGAGTTTCTCCCAGCTCCAGGCATCAGCACAGAGCGCCTCGCCGATGCAGCCCAGCTCGCATCGCTTTCCGATGAAACACCGGAAGGCCGTTCCATCGTTGTTCTCGCGAAGGAAAAATACAACCTGCGCGGACGCGATCTGACGGGCATGCAAGCTGAGTTCGTTCCATTCAGCGCTCAGACTCGCATGTCAGGCGTGAACCTCCCAGGAACCATAATTCGTAAAGGCTCCGCCGACGCAATCGCGCGTCACCTGGAACAGGAAGGCTCAAGCCTCCCACGAAAAGTCACCGATAAGGTTGAGGAGATCGCCCGGCTGGGCGGAACGCCACTGGTCGTTTCAGATAACAGCACCGCGCTCGGGGTCGTGTATCTGAAGGACATTGTGAAGGGCGGTCTCAAGGACCGGCTTGCTCGTCTCCGCGCCATGGGCATTCGCACCATCATGATCACCGGCGACAATCCTCTGACCGCAGCAGTGATTGCGCGGGAGGCAGGCGTAGACGACTTCCTTGCCGAAGCGAAGCCGAAAGACAAAATGGATTTGATCAAGCGCGAGCAGGGCAAAGGAAAGCTCGTTGCCATGACCGGAGACGGCACCAACGATGCTCCCGCTCTCGCTCAGGCCGACGTAGGCGTGGCCATGAATTCCGGCACGCAGGCTGCAAAGGAAGCCGGAAACATGGTCGACCTCGATTCCAACCCGACGAAACTGATCGAAATTGTCGAGATCGGCAAGCAGTTGCTCATGACCCGGGGAGCGCTTACGACCTTCTCTATTGCCAACGACGTAGCAAAGTATTTCGCAATCATCCCGGCCATGTTCGCAGGTGTTTTTCCAGTGCTGAACGCGCTCAACGTCATGCATTTGAAGACTCCGCACTCAGCGATTTTGTCGGCTGTCATCTTCAACGCCATCATTATCATTGCGCTCGTCCCACTTGCTCTGCGCGGAGTGAAATATGAGCCGAAGTCCGCACAGGCGCTGCTTCGCCGCAACCTCATCATCTACGGCATCGGTGGCATCATCGTTCCGTTCGTTGGTATCAAGCTCATCGACATTGTTTTAAATGGGCTGCACCTGATCTAAGGAAAACCATGCAAAAAGCACTCATCATTTCGATTCGCTTCACACTTGTAACCACGCTATTGCTGGGAATCGCCTATCCTCTGGCTGTCACTGCTTTTGGACACCTGGTCTTTCGAGACAGGGCTGATGGGCAGCTCATCACCAGGAATGGTCAGGTTATTGGCTCCAGAATCATCGGACAAAGCTTCTCCAGCGACAAGTATTTCCATAGCCGTCCGTCGGCTGCGGGCAACGGTTACGATGCGACCTCATCTGGCGGCTCGAATCTCGCGGCGTCCAATCAGAAGCTTGTCTCTCGCATCCAGGGCGATGTCGCAAAGTATCAGCAGGATGGGAACAGCCAACCGGTGCCAATTGATCTGGTAACTGTTTCAGGCTCGGGGCTGGATCCGGATATTTCACCGGCTGCGGCACTCTTTCAGGTAAAGCGCGTCGCACAAGCGCGCAATCTGACGGAGGACGAGGTTCATAGCCTTGTCGAGTCTCACATCCAGCCGCGTCAGTTCGGCGTGCTCGGAGAACCACGCGTCAACGTGCTTGAGTTGAATCTGGCACTGGATCAACTACAGAGGTGATCGCGAAGAGGGCTGGTTCTTAAGATCTGGCCCGCTCTAACACTTCAGCCAACATCGCCGCAGCCCCTCGCAGTTCTTGATCCCGCGTCAGGCAATCCGGGCACAGGCGCAGCCACGGTCCCCGCGCATCTGTAATCACACCTTGCTCCGCCAGCTTCGCAGAAATGCCAGCAGCGTCATCGAGTTGCACAGCGAGAAATGCTCCGTGATCGCTATCTGCGCCAATCGCGTCAATGCCAGCGTCGCGCAGATAACCCTTCAAACGCGAGAGTTGCTCCAAGCCATAAGCTCGCATCCGCTCCACGCCGAGAGCGAGCGCTAACATCTGACCGCTACGTGCTTGATAGTAGGTCAAAACCGGCGGCGTCGACTCAAGAAATGCATCGCCTCCGGCGCGCAGCAGCGGAGGATCATGCCGCTCATAGCCAAAGATATCTTCCCGGGCGAACCATCCTGTATCCAGCACACGTAGTCCCGTCGCCAGCGCCTCGGGAGAAATGTAGAGAAAACACGCGCCGGGACCACCGCGCAGATACTTGTAGCTGCCCCCAATTGCGAAATCAGCGTGCATGGCCGCCACGTCGACTGGAATCACGCCGACCGCATGATACGCATCCACAAGCAATCTGGCTCCGACTGCATGACATGCATCCGCCAGAACCGGGAGGTCGTGAACAATCTGGCCGTCCATAAACATGACCTGCGAAATCACAACCAGATCGACCCCGAAACGTAATTTTTGAACCATGTCTGCGACGGTAAAGCGGCCCTCACCATCCGGTTCCAGCCATTCCATCTCGATGCGGCCCAGAGCCGCATATTGCTTGAGGATCAAATCGAGGGAGTCGAACTCACCGCGCGTACTCAGAACACGAGGCCGACCGTGCAAAACGTTCAAGATGGCACGCAAGCCCTGCCCCGCGGAAGTCTTCGGTACAACGCAATCAACGCGCGGCGCACCGATCAGCTTCGCGATCCTTCCGCGAAATGCATCCTGTTCGGCGAGCCACTCATCCCAGGCGTCGCCCAGTTTCGTCTCCCACAAAGTAATGCCTTCGCGAACATCTTCCGCCATCTTGTCCAGCGGTCTTCCAAGAGAATGATTCGCCAGGTAGACGCGATCGTTCGCAAGCACGCGAGAAAAAAGCGGCGCAATATGGCGCTGCACTGTTTCTTCACTCAGCGGACCCGACGGAAGTTTGGCCACCGCTTCCTGAATTGGACAACTCATCGCTGCTTCAGGCCCGTGCGCACGGCGAAGAGTTCAGGAAAGAAGGTCAGATTCAGCGCCTGCTTCAGAAAACCGACACCTGAAGAACCACCCGTCCCCGGACGGAAGCCAATGATGCGCTCAACCGTCTTCATATGGCGAAACCGCCAGAGCTGGAAATATTCCTCTACGTCAACAAGTTTTTCGCACATCTCATAAGCATCCCAGTGTTCTCGATGCCGCTCGTAGATCTGCCGCAGCACGTCGACCAGTTCTTCATTCTTTTCATAAGGCTCTGACCAGTCGCGCGAAACACAGGCGTCGGGAATCGCAAGGCCGCGACGTTTCAGATGCATCAGAAACTCATCATAGAGACTCGGCGCCTCCAGCGTTTTCAGCAAATCTTCATGAATCTGCGGAAAGTCGGCAAAGACCTTCAACGCATCCCGATTCTTATTGCCGAGCAAAAACTCCAGCTTCCGGTATTGGAACGACTGGAAGCCCGAAGCATGCCCCAGCACGCTGCGAAACTCCATATATTCTGAGGGCGTCAGCGTCTCCAGTACTGCCCACTGGTCAAAGAGCTGCATTTGGATCAACTTGGCCCTAGAAAGAATCTTGAAACAAGGATCCAGATGATCGTGCTTGACATGCCAGATCGCTGCCGTCAGCTCGTGAATCAGCTGCTTGATCCAAAGCTCCGAAACCTGATGCTGAATGATGAACAGCATTTCGTCATGATGTTCGGGATTGGAAAGCGGACGCTGCTGCGCAAGCAGGGCGTCCAGGCACAGATACCCCGAATAGCTCATCCGGTCATGGAAGTCGGTGTAGATGCCCGATTCGAGCGGTCTCAGATTTTTCTCAGTTGCTGTCATCAATAGAAATTATAGGAGTCTGTATGCGGCCAAAAGAAAGCCTGGCAGCACTGCGTCCGCCAGGCCAGGGAGGCATACACCATTGAGAAAACGCACCAGTCTGCACGTACAGCGCAAGATTTGTCAATATTTCTGATACAAATTCTTTCGTCAAGACACTTTGAGCGCCTGTCCAGCCCTTCCCGGCTTCTGGCGCGAGCAGCCGAGCGCATCTTTGTATAATCGGCCCGTAGCAGCTTGCGAAGAATTGCCCCCACGCTGACCTTCTATCCTCGACTGCAGATTTTTTCAGGGACATCAGACATGAATCACGTTCCACCGACTCATTACGAAGTGCTCGACAGCTCTCATCGGACCACCGGGATCCTCGACCACTCGCCATTTACTGTCGGACGGCTGCCCGATCGAGATCTGATCCTCGAAGACGTTCACGTTTCGCGCAGGCATGCGGAAATTAGTTACGAGGACGGCGCTTTCCACGTCACCGACACGGAAAGCCGCCACGGTACTTTCGTCAACGGCGTTCGTGTTCAGCGCCAGCGCCTCTCTCCTGAGGACACAGTCCATTTTGGCTCCTTGGAAGGTCCGAAATTGCGTTTCGGCATTGCCGACGCCAGCTCGACCTCAACCATTCGGGAACTGCTTGTGCAGCTTCCCGCCGCGGTATCGAGCCAGACCACCGGTTTGGAGAAGCTTCGTTGGTTTCTGGAGGCGGCACGGCGATTGAACGCCGTTGGGGCTGTAGATCAAATTCTCAGTTGCCTGGTCGAAACTACACTCGATCTCACGAAGGTTGAGCGCGGATACTTCTTCCTTTGCGATGAAAATGGCAAGCCACGATTCGCCGCCGGACGAAACAACAAAGGCGAATCGCTCACCGATGACTCGACGCTCTCAAGAAGCGCCATCCAGCAAGCCATCTCGTCAGCCAGCGAATTTATCGTCACCGATACCCTCAAAGCCGAAGCCGTTCTGCGTTCGGAAAGCATGATCATGCAGAACATTCGCTCGATCATCTGCATACCTCTGCGCAGCCGGCGCAAACAGGCGCCGCTTGAACGCGCAAATGGCAAAAATGATCTTCTCGGTGTTCTCTACCTGGACAGTCGTTTGCATGCCGGCAATCTGACGCAGGTCGACAGCGAAATGTTGCGCAGTATCGCCTCGGAGGCCGCCGCCTTGATCGACAACGCCCAGCTCGTCATCGCTGAGGAACAAGCACGCCGGTACCGGGAAGAACTCGACATCGCCGCAAAGATTCAGCAGGGCCTAATGGCAGTGCAGATTCCGGATCTCCCTCATGCGAAAGTGTCGGCCCGCTCTGTGCCTTGCAAAGAAATCGGAGGCGACTTCTATGACGTTATCGTCGAAGGCGATCACATTTACCTTGTGATCGTCGATGTCTCCGGGAAAGGCATTCCCGCGGCTCTCCTGGCGTCAACGCTTCAAGGGTTGATCTATTCGCAGTTGAAGGCGGGTCACTCACTTGAGATGGTGGCCACGCTCGTCAATCAGTACATCTGCGCTAAGAATGTTGGCAGATATGCGACGCTTTGCATTCTCAAACTCAGCAAGACCGGCCAACTTGACTACATCAATTGCGGTCATCCACGGCCGATCATTTGTACCGGACAGCATGTGCAGCCTCTTCAAGCATCGAATCTGCCCGTCGGATTGATTGACGATGCAAGTTTCAGCGCGGGCACATCCGCGCTTGTGCCCGGCACGCGCGTCTTCCTGGTAACCGACGGAGTCACCGAAGCCGAAAATGCAGAGGGCGCATTTTTCGGAGATACGCGCCTGCAGCATGCGGTCGGGTCAAGCTGCAATCTGGATGGCGTCGCGCTGGCCCTTCAGTCCTTCTGCGAAGCCACGCCGGCCACCGACGACTGCACGATGCTGGAGTTGCTCTTTCTCTGAGTGATATGTTGTGCTCATGCATACATCTGCATGGATCCTGACCTTGTGCTTCGTTTGTTCCGCGCCGGGCATCACCCAGACACAATCTGCAATCTCGGCAAAGGATGACCCGGCTGCGCAGGCCGTTCTTAGTCTCGAACTTTGGCGCGAAAGCCGCATCTCCACATTCATGAATGATTTCGGTGAACTCAATCGGTATCGCGAAGCTGACGCGCAGCTAAAGTCTCCTTTCTCCGGCGAAAATCGGGTTGTTTTTTTTGGCGACTCCATTACCGACGCGTGGAAGCTTGATACATATTTCCCAGGCAAGGGGTACATCAATCGCGGAATTGGCGGCCAGACAACCCCGCAGATGTTGATTCGCTTTCGCCAGGACGTCATCGACCTTTCGCCGAAGATCGTCGTCATCCTTGCCGGAACAAATGATATTGCCGGCAACACAGGTCCAATGACAGTCGAACAGATTGAGGCAAATTATGCTTCGCTGGCCGAATTGGCTCGCCAGCATTCCATTCGCGTCATCTTTTCATCGGTCACACCGATTCATAATTATGTGGCTCAACGGCAAACGATGTTCCTGCAGCGCTCGCCGGAAAAAATCCTGGAACTGAATCAGTGGCTGCGCAAGTACTGCGAGCAAAACAAGCTTATTTATCTCGACTATTACAGCGCCATGGTAGATAGCCACGGCATGATGAAAGCGGACCTCGCCGATGACGGGCTGCACCCGAATGACGCCGGATATCGCGTAATGGCACCGCTTGCCGAATCAGCAATCACCAGAGCTTTAGCCCAATAGCTGCCATGGAACTGAAGACAGCAACAACAGCCGACATTCCCTTCATTGTCGAAGTCGAACACCCACCGGCGTTGCGCGACTACATCGGTCAATGGACGAATGAAGAACACACGGCAGCCATGCGCGATCGGGATACACTCTACCTGATCGCGACAGACGAAAACGGAAAGCAGCTTGGTTACATCATCCTCCGTGGACTTCAGTCAGAGCATCGCAATTTTGAGTTGAAACGCGTGGTAATGCGATCCCCCGGCGAAGGTCACGGCAAGAGAGTTTTGCAGCTTTTGCTGAAGAAAGTATTCGAAGAACTCGGCGCGCATCGTCTATGGCTCGACGTCTTCGAATCAAACTCACGCGCCCAGCATGTATACCGCACTCTGGGCTTCCAACAAGACGGCATCTTTCGCGAAGCGATATACCGCGACGGTAAATACCATTCCCTCTTCTTAATGTCGGTGTTGGACCGTGAGTATCAGGGAAATACGAAGGACTGATACATATCACCGATCGTGAACGGCATGCGTTTCCATGTTTACAGGTGAGACTTCAGCTTCTGCTTATATCAACGATTACCACGTTCACTCCGCAGCATGACCGCTGTCGCCTGTCCTTCTTTGTGTCGAGCGTATTTGCTACCCTTAATGTATGAATGCACTTCCCAGGTTCGCGCCCGGACAGACATTGTTGCTCGACGCCGATGACACCCTATGGGAAAACAACATCTACTTTGAGCGCGCCATCGCTTCCTTCATCTCGTACTTGAACCATCACTCGTACACGCATGAAGAAGTGCGATTGGTTCTGAACGAAGTTGAACGTGAGACTGTCCGTGAGCGCGGCTACGGACTAGCTAGTTTCCGGCACTCGCTTGTTACTTGCTTCGAGCGGCTCAGTACGGAGCCCATCTCCGCCGAGAAACACGAGCGAATCGTGAGCTTCTCTCAAGCTATTAGCGAGCATGAAATCGAACTGCTGCCCGGTGTGGCTGAGGTGCTTCCAGTGCTCGCCTCGAGGCATCGCCTCATCCTGATGACAAAAGGAAATGAAGTGGAGCAGGCCGAGAAGCTTTCGCGCTCAGGGCTGGCGCATCATTTCACTTCCGTGGAGATTCCACGTGAGAAAAATCCCGACGCCTATTGCGCTGTGTGCCAAAAATACGAATTAAGGCCGCACAAAACATGGATGATCGGCAATAGCCCTAAGTCTGATATCAATCCGGCTCTCGCAGCCGGGTTGCACGCAGTATTCATTCAGCACCCTCACACCTGGGTGCTTGAACACGAAGTTGTGGATGTAGTCCAAAATGGCCAGTATCTGTTGGAACTTGCAGCCTTTACGGAGTTGGAAGATCGCTTCTGACGCCGCTTTTTCTTACTGCACTGCCTTTGCGAATCTGATGGCCCAAGATTACGGCCCAACAATGGAGGCACCCCCCAAAGTTGGGAAGGTATTGCCTGGGTGGGTGTAAGCCACAACATCTTCAGGAACATCATGCCCAGTGCAAGACGACCTTCATTGCTGTCTCCGCAACAACGCTCAAAGAACAAGCATTTTTCTCCCCGAATTGATGATTGAGCTAAGTTGCGGACTCTTCTGAGAAAAAGCGCGCTATTATCGGTGAAACAACGGTTTTGTTGTTCGATTTCGGACGCAGCCATTGATAACCGGACAACCGAAAAAAATGTGCTCGCAGTGTATGGACAAAACCTTCACCACTGCGCGCCTGAAAACCTGAAGTGCTAAATGATCTCACTGACCCAGCGATTTATTAGGGCACGCGCGCGGAACTCATCTTCGCTTTGGCTACCGATTTAACGCGATCAAAAGCCAATCGCTGAGGGATGACACTTCCGCGCTCTTCCAAACGACTGGGACGATCATGAACTGGCCAAGGATTTCTTGCCACTGCTTTTTCGAAATATTCCGCGCCCACATTCATCCAGAGTGTCACAACGGCAGCACTGCATCATTCTCCGAAGCAAATGCTGCATCGTCTTGATTCGCTTCAGTTGCGACTCAAGTTCCGAGAGCTTTCTGCGTGATAGCTGTCGCCATCGCCGTGACGCCGGAACACCATCTCGAAAACCGAAGAATAGTTGCTTGATTTCATCCAGTGTAAAGCCTGTTTGCCTTGCCCACTGTATGACGGCCAGCCGATGAACCGCCATGCTGTCATAACGCCTCTGACCATTTATCCGCTGGGCAGGCGGAAGCACACCGATCCGTTCGTAATACCGGATCGCAGACGGTCGGATTCCAACTTGCTGCGCGACTTCGGAGACGGTGAGTTGCGCCATTTGTCGCATTTTAAAGCACGCGAATCTCGTTTGCGCTTGGAGTTGACAACAAAACAATTACAAATTGGGGATTTGCCTTAAAGTCAGGTTTAAGTTGTACCGTCGTTTCTGTGGGCAGAGTCCTGAGCCCTGCCACGCGGGAGAAAACGCTAATGAAGCAGAAACACTGCATTCTCTTATTGTTGCTGTTGCTGGTGTATGGCACCATCGCGATGGCGCAAACAGGCAAACCTAAAGGGACCGTTTTGAAAAGTGCCGTTGACGTGCGTCAGCAAGACAGTGAAAACAACGCTCCCGTTCTTGACGCACAGCGGGAAAAAGCTGCGTTACTGATTTTTCTTAATTCTGTGCAGACACAAATCGTCTCTGCTGCAGATGCAATGCCTGCTGTAAAGTACAGCTTTGCTCCGGCCGAGGGCGAATTCAAGGGGGTCCGTACTTTCGGTCAGCAAGTGAAACATCTGGCGACGACCAACCATATCCTGGCAGCTGCCGCTCTTGGCGAGGAGCCGCCCGCCGATGCCGGGGACGAGCAGGGACCCGAAAATATACGAACAAAATCAGAGATTTTGGATTACCTGAACGCCTCTTTTGCCCATCTTGGTAAAGCGATTGACGCTATCGGCGATAGCAGCACAATGGTTAAATCCTCTCCGATTTCACCGTTGCCTGGCAGCAAGACAACGCGCTTGGCGCTAACAGTCGAGGCGTTAATTCATGCATTTGACCATTACGGACAAATGGTCGAGTATCTGCGCCTGAACGGCGTGGTTCCTCCCGCGAGTAAGCCATGAAGCACGACAGAATACCAATAGCCTGCAACTTGACGAGTGAAGAATTGCGCACACGTGAAACGAACCTTCTGGCTGAGTTCAAGTCCGCAGTTACCAAAATAGAAGAACTTCCGGATGGATATGCCTTTCGCGTCCCCGGCGAGAAACGATGGCTGGATCTTGCAGCACAATTGCTGATCGCTGAGCGCGAGTGTTGTCCGTTCCTCACCTTCCAAATGACGGCTGAACCGCAGATGGGACCGATCACCATCCGAGTCACTGGTCCTGACGGTAGTAAGGAGTTCCTGAAGTCCATCCTCGTTAACTGAGTGGAGTCCAAAGGGGCCAAAGTTGGATTTCCTTTTTTCGGTCGCAGACCGATCGCCAAGTGCGCACTTATCCAAGCGGATAATCGCAACGAGCTGGCTGAATATTTGACGAGCTATATCAACGCAACGGCGTCAACAATTGAGAGCTTAGATTCCTATTGACCGTCTATAAGAGCAGCGCTATCGACCGACTTTTCGTTTGGTAGTCGGCGTCGGTAAACGTGGCTGTCGATGAAGTGCACATGGAGACTTATTCGGCGTGAAGCGCCTCTGTGGGGTCGACCGAAGCGGCGCGGCGCGCGGGCAGAAAACTGGCGACCAGAGCGGCAATGGCAAGCACGATGGAGACGGCCGCGAGCGTCGTCACATCCCACGCGCGCACTTGAAAGAGCAGCTTGCCCAGCAGCGTGGTCGCCGCGAGCGATCCGGCGAGGCCGAGCACGATGCCGACCATGGCGAGACCGCCGGCTTCACGCAGGATCATGCGATAGACCGTGCTGCGCTGCGCACCAAGCGCCATGCGCACGCCGATTTCGCGCGTGCGGAGACTGACCGAATACGCGACGACGCCGTAGAGGCCGACAACAGAGAGCAGCAACGCTAGCGCGGCGAAACTGCCCACCATCCATGCCGAGGCGCGATGCAGCGTAGCGGAAGGCGAATCGTACAGCTTCTGAAGCATTGTGCCGGGATCGGAGACGGCCAAGGTTGGATTGGCCGCGTGAATGGCCGATGCGGCCTCGGAGAGGACAGAACTTTCGGATTGACCGGTACGCAACACCACTGTGAATCCATCGTTCGGAGGGGACGGATTCTGATTGCGGGGCCGATACATGGCGGCCTGCGGAGCGGCGTCAGGCTGGCCTTCCTGAATGGTGTCGACGACGCCGATGACGAGCATGGGGCTTTTTTGATCGCCATCTTCCATAGCGATCTGCTGGCCGACCGGATCTTCGCCGGGGAAATAGAGCTTCGCGAGCTGCTGGTTGATGACGACGACGCGCTGACGCGACTGGTCCTCATCATCGGCGAAGAAGCGGCCGCGGACAAGGCGCGCCTGCAGCGTGGAGAAATAGCCCGCGCTGACGTCGCGGATGATGACCTCGTTGTGATCGACAGGCGGCCGGCCCACGATCACGAAATTGCTCGAGCCGTCGCCGTCGCCGAGCGGCGCCTGCTCGGTGATTGAGACGGAGGCGACGCCGGGCAACGCGCCGAGCTCAGCATGGATGCGGCGCTCGAAGCTGATCCATTCCGGCTCGGTACCGGTTTTGATGGTGCCGGAGACATCGAGCGTGGCGAGGCCATCGGCGTTGAGTCCGGTATCGACGTGGAGCAGGCGATAGAAGCTTTTACCGAGCAGGCCCGCGCCGACCAGCAGGATCATGGCAATCGCAAGCTCGGCGATGACGAGGTTAGAACCGAAACGGCGCCAGACCGTGCCGGATGCACCGCGCGAGACTTCCTGGAGGCCATCGCGCAGGTCGGCGTGCGAGACGCGCAACGCAGGCAGCAGCGAGAAGATGATCGCGGCGATGAGCGTAACTAATGCGGTGAACGCGAGGACGTGTGCATTGAGGCCGACGGCGCGCACGTAGGGCATGGTGTCGAGAAAGTCTTTGGGGATGAGGCCGAGCACCAGCCGGATGAGCAGGAACGCGAAGCCGAGGCCCAGTGCGCCCGCGAACACGGCGAGAGCGATGCCTTCGGTGAGGAACTGAGAGACGAGGCGCGAGGACGAGGCGCCGAGGGCTCCCCGGACAGCCATTTCGCGGCGGCGGCGCTCAGTCCGGACCAGCAGGAGACTGGAAACATTGATGGCGGCGATGAGCAGGAGCAGCGCGGCACCGGCGAGCAGCATGAGCAGAAGCGGTCGGATGCTGCCCAGGATGGCGTCGACGAGCGGGTCCATGGTGGCTCCGCGGCCGTGGTCGTCGCCGGGGTACTGCTGCGCGAGTTGGAGGCCGATGCGCTGGGCATCGGCGAGAGCGGCGGCAAAGCCCACGCCTGGGCGCAGGCGCGCGAGGCCGATGAGGTTGTGACAGCCGCGCACCTTTTCGCAGCCGCCATCCGGTCGCTCGGTTCCCCAGAACTCGGAGGGCTCGGCGGGAGCGAAGTGGAAGCTCGGCGGCAGCACGCCGATGATGGAGGTGACATTGCCGCTGAGGGTGACGGTTTGGCCGATGATGTTGCGGCCGCCGCCGAAGCGATGCAGCCATGCGGAATAGCTTATGAGCGCGACAAAGGGCGCAGCGGGCTGGTCGTCATCGGGGCGGAAATCCCGGCCAAGTACGGGTGAGACGCCAAGGGTACGGAAGAATCCGGCTGTGACGCGCGTACCGTGGACGGGCTGAGGCCCATCGGGCGTTGCGAGCATGAAGCCGTAGTTCGCGAAGGCTTCGAGCGAAGTGAAGACGGTGTTACGGCGCTGGTAGTCGAGCCAATCCAGGTATGAGAGATGGAAATGCGGGCCGAGGGTGTTGCTCTCGTAGACGATGGCGAGGCGCGAGGGCTGCGCGTAGGGCAGTGGCTGAATGAGCGCCGCGTCGACGAAGCTGAAGATTGTGACAGCCGCGCCGATCCCGAGGGTGAGCACCAGGATCGCGGTCGCTGCGAATCCCGGGTTCTTACGTAATTGGCGGACAGCGAAACGAAGATCCTGAAGGAGAGCATCGGCGGCAGATTCCCAGCCGGCAGACCAGACTTTGATTCGAACGGTCTCGGCGCTGCCGATTTCGGCACGGGCAGCGGAGACTGCCTGATCGCTGGAGAGGCCGCGGCGCAGCTTGTCGTCGATGGACGCCTGCAAGAAGCAATCGAGTTCGCTCTGGATGTCGGCGTTGCGGCGCTCGCGGCGGAAGAGAGCACGAAGTCCGGTGACAAGGGATTTGAACATGGCGCGATCCTCCGATCAGGCTTCGAGAATGCGGGTGATAGCGGAGATCTGACGATCCCACTGTGCGCGCTCTTCTGCGAGAGCTTTGCGGCCGCGATTCGTGAGCTGATAGTAGCGGGCGCGGCGGTTATTCTCAGTGGCGCGCCATTCGGCTTTGATTCGGCCGGCGCGCTCGAGGCGGCTGAGGGCGGGCAGCAGGGAGCCCGGGTTGATCCGGAAGACGCCGTCGCTGACCTGCTCGAGGCGCAGGGCGATACCGTAGCCGTGCATGGGATCGAGGGCGAGGGTTTTCAGGACGAGCATTTCCAGAGTTCCCTGGACAAGGTCGCTTGATTCGGGCATAGGCGTGGCTGCTCCTCTTGATAATCAAGATGTGTAATGCACGCTCCATTCGATTGTCAAGGGGAGGGCGGATATCGTGGCGGCGGTAGGGACAAAGCCTTATATCTACTCCATTTCTAGCTTCGACGTTGTGGCAGGGTTGGCACAGTCCTTAAAAGGGTCAGGAACGGCGCCTGAAGTGGGTGAACGAACAGCAGAGAAGTACCAAGAGTTTCGTTCGGAGTAACCTGCTCTTCTCGATTCAGTAACCAGGCGCCTCGCTAACCAATTAGTAGCTTCTTATTACCAAAGCGATCTGGGTATCTGCTAGATTGCTGAATATACTTGGGCTTTATGTTGTGGCTGTCGATCTTTATCGGCGGTCTGAAGTTTTTGCCATTGCCTTGACCGCGCTTGAACCGGATGGGTGGCCGCGGGTTGTTAAGAGGTTCCACTGCAGTGATAGGGCCAGTTGGGAGTGACATAGGCGAAGCCCTGTTCAGCAGGGGGCTGAATCAACCCCTATTATGCCAAAATCAATCGGCGCCAAGACGGCTACGAACGTGACCCGCCGATTGTATTTACCAACGATCTGTTGCGCTTCAGCCGTTGAGTTTCCGCCGAATTAATCGCCATTTGTCTAAGTGCGTAGGTCGTTAAGTTACCGAGGAACCTAATCTCGCATCTCCCCTCGCTTACGTTGAATACCAGTGTTTTGGCTAAGCCAAGAGGAAAATAGACTATGACTACGTTAGTGTCCTATCCGCAGTTACAGAGCGAATCGCTTGTTGCGTGTATCCAACCGAAGATCGAGAGCATGATAAATGAACTCGTGACTTCGCTGCCCGACCCGCAAAAGCTAACTAACAAAGAGCGGCGTGGGATTATCGCGAGATATACCTCTGTCCTTGAAGGAAACTTCATCTATTGGATGACCGCGACCTATCTCGCGGTCCAGTCGGAAGAAGCCCGTCCGATTCTCCTGGATAATCTCCACGAGGAAGTGCGCGATGCTCATCCTGCAATGCTGCGGAGATTCGCAATTGCAGCCGGCGCTCTTCCCACGGACACAGACGCGCTCGCCGTGCATGAAGACTTGACGAATGTTCGGCTGTTCCTGGGCCGGCTCTCAGGAGTGCAGTCGGTTGTAACGATGGCCTTCTTCGAAGGATTCATCCAAAGGTTTATGGCCTACTTGGCGGACCTAGCGGCAGCCCAAGGCTCCGCAGAGATGGAATACACAGATGTGCACGGTGTCTGTGATATTGCACACACCCAGGGGCTTTTCACGGCACTCGTCGCGGAGATGACCGTCAACCCCCTCAGTGTCGGGGCGGACCCCCTGGAAGGTGTTTATCTGCTCAGAACTCTGATTCAAACCATCATCTTCCAGCGGATATCAATCCTCACAGCCTGATCGAGCCACAAGGAACATCGCAAATGCAAACACAGAGTCCAACAAGAGTTGGATTGCCAGAGCAAGCTCGGTATTTCACGGTACCGGGTGCGCATCTTTACACCGTGCTGCATCAGGCGATGGATCCGGTGGCCCGAGTTTTGCTTGTAGGACCATTTGCTGCCGAACGGCATTTTTCATATCATCCGTGGGTCCGCTGGGCCCGATATCTGGCCTCGAGGCGAATCGAAGTTCTTCGCTATGACTATCGCGGTGTCGGTGAAAGCACGGGAGTCTTTGAAGAGTTGAGTCTTGAAAATTGGAGCGAAGACGTCCAGCTCATTGCTAAGTGGGTTGCGAGTAGGTCGCCAAGTATGCCGCTTCTCCTCCATGGTCTCGAAATGGGCGCCATCCTCGCTGGTAGGGCTTTCCATGAGGGTACTGGTGACGCTTTACTCCTATGGTCTCCGCCTGCTAACGCAAACCAAGTGCTACGCTCGGGCCTCCTGCGTTGGGCAGGATTGGAACAACTCTGGGAGGCTCCCGAGAATCGAACGCCTGCCTCTGAATACATTCGCCAACTTGAGCGAGGCACTTTTATCGAAGTCCACGGATATCTATGGTCGAGGCGCCTTTGGCACGACTCTTTTGGTTTCACTCTGCCGGCAAACATGGAAAACGAAGGCTTGTCTTACCAGGCTTACAAGAAGCCTGTGAAGATAGTTAGATTTGGCAAAGATGCAGCTTCTTTAGCTATGCCGTACTCGAGGTACGACGAAGTTAAAGATTGTAGTTGGCTGTATTCGTGCAATTTCGATTGGATTACCGGAGCCTTAGGCCTACCAACTCTAGGGAGTCATGAAGAAGAGTATTCAAGGGCGTGAGCTGATTGTACTGGATAGCCTCGATGCCGCCGCCATCGCTACCTATCACAAAACTTGCGAAGACAGTTACGACTCGCAATCTGAACTGATCAACAGAGATCGCGTCGGCGTGTTGATCCTGAACGGCCTCTCGGCCACCCGAGCCGGGAATGGCGATGCCGCGGTTTGGTGGGCCGACTGGTTTGCTGAGTGCGGCTATCCGTCCTTTCGACTTGATCTCCCAGGATTTGGAGACTCTGTGGGAGACCCTCCAGAAGATTGGCTCGACTTCATTAATCTGGGGGGCTATGCATCGGTTGCCTCCGCCAAAGTAAGAGAACTCGTGGCACGGTTCAACTTATCGGGCGTACTCCTGGTGGGACATTGTGCCGGCACGGTATCTGCAATCTTTACGGCAGCCGCAACCAAAGAATGCAGAGGCCTCATTTTGATGGAACCCTATTTCCAGTTCCGGCAGACGATACGACCGAAGATTCGTGCTCAGCTGAGCCTCTGGGCTACACGAAGTCGTCTTGGCGGAATCTTAAGCAGTATCTTTGATCGCGTGAAGGGGATTCGTTTGGCCTTTCGCCGAAATGTGCTCCCCGAGAATGCGAATCTTCTCCTCCTCCGCCGCTGGAAGGAAATGACATCAACCGGCATGCCTATCCTTATCCTCAAGGCACCAGGATTCAAGACGCAGGGTGCGAAACCGAGAGTCGGTGAGTTCGACTATTTTAAGTACGCTATGGGATTGGCCGGTCGCAGAAGTCAGGTTGTCGTACGATCGGTCGAGGGCGCCAATCATTCTTTTGCGAACCACCAAGCTCGGGCGGCGGTGCGTCAGCACACTGAAGAATGGCTGAATGGCTATTTCCCCTTGAGAAATCGTAAAGAAGTCCTGTAAGCATGTTAGGTTCTAACGCGACGGACTTAGAAGCCACGTCAAACTTCTCAAGAATCGTCCGTATGTATAGCCTTTGTCTTGGAAAGTAGAGAATTTGCAGATATGAATGTTCGATCCACAATCGCAGACCAATTCATTCAGGTCGCCCAAGAACAGGGACTACAACTAGCGGCGCTAACCGATGACTTGGAGCTACTGGAATCGGGTCTCGACTCGCTGTGCTTCGCTATCGTGGTCGCGCGGCTTGAGTCGGAATTGGGATTCGATCCACTCAGCACCTCCGAAGATGCTATTTTCCCGGTGACTTTCGGCGAGTTTGTTCATTTCTATGAGAATGCTGCAAGATAACCCCGCATCAATTTGGAGTGCGCTCGGCGCCGCAAATGATTTGTCTTCGCGCTTTCTATTCGGCGCGGAAGCGGACAGGGCTCTGGGCGATCTGGCTGAAGGATCTGCGCTTTATGGCCATGCGGATGAACTGCGTGGGCGGTCTGTTCTTATTGCGACGACGAGCCAGTTAACCGCGGCGTTGGCGCTGATCGAACTCGACGGTGTCGCACGCCGCGTTGTTCTCTATCCTCCCGACATGCCGCTTGGATATCTCTCTTATGTCATCGAGTCAGCTGGGGTGGATGCCATCGTGTCGGACGGGAGAACGGGTGAGTTAGGCAACCGCCGGGTCGGACGATTTATTCCGTGCAATGGGGAGATTGCGCTCTGTAGCAGTGACAGGACAGCACAGTACCGGACGGAATGGATTCTCCTGACATCGGGTACGACCGGGTTGCCGAAGCTGGTCGTCCACACCCTGCTTAGCCTATCTGGCGCAATAGACCGCCGGAGCCCCGAGACAGGACAGGTCGTTTGGAGTACGTTCTACGATATTCGCCGTTACGGCGGCTTGCAGATCTTTCTTCGCGCACTTCTCACGGGCGCATCGCTTGTGCTGTCGAGTGCTAAGGAATCCACGGCGGACTTTCTGGCTCGGGCCAACTCTCACGGAATCACCCATATCTCTGGAACACCATCGCATTGGCGCCGTGCGCTGATGAGTCCGGCGGCCCACCGGATTGCGCCGGAATATGTTCGCTTGTCAGGAGAAATCGCAGATCAGGCCATTCTGAATCATCTCCAGTGCGTCTACCCTCAAGCTCAAATCGTCCATGCCTTCGCCACGACCGAGGCTGGTTTGGCGTTTGAGGTGAACGACGGTGTCGCGGGCTTCCCCGCGAGTGTGATAGAAAACACATCCCACGTGGAAATGAAGGTTGAGGATCGCACATTGTGGATCCGTTCAACTCGGACGGCGAGTCGCTATATGGGCGAAGACGCTCCTATTTTGAAGGGCAGGGATGGTTTTGTCGACACTGGTGACATGATCGAATTGCGAGATGACCGCTATTACTTTGTCGGCCGAAGAGATGGGGTCATCAATGTTGGAGGCTTGAAGGTGCATCCTGAGGAAGTGGAAGCAGTCATCAATCGCCATCCGGCGGTACACATGTCGCTTGTCCAGACAAAGAAGAATCCAGTTACCGGCGCGCTCGTGGTTGCCGACGTAGTTCTCAAGACAAGTTCACAGCCTGACGATCACGATGGGCGAGGACTTCAGCACGACATCCTGTTGCTCTGCCGGGAAGTCCTTTCACCGCACAAAGTCCCGGCCGCGATCAATTTTGTCCCCGCCTTGGCGGTCGCTGAATCAGGGAAGCTCATGCGTCGCAATGCGTAATGTAATCGTAACCGGCGGGAGCCGGGGTTTGGGACTGGGGATCGCCCGCAGGCTCAACGGCGCGGGATACCGCGTCATAGCCATTGCTCGCAGGCAAAACAGCGAACTTACGGCAGCTATGCAGGAGGCCGAGATCGCCAATCCCGGGTCCTTTCATTTTGCCCCGTTTGATCTGGCTGAGATTGAAAACATTTCAGAATTGGTCAAGACATTGCGGAAGGACTTCGGTGCGATCTATGGGCTCGTAAACAATGCCGGTGTGAGTTTCGACGGGGCTCTCCCCCTCATGCCCACCTCTCAGATCGAGCAGCTTGTGCGTGTAAACGCGCTGTCGCCCATTGTGCTCACGAAGTTCGTGGTGCGCTCGATGATGGCCGACGGGGGCGGGCGCATCGTCAGTTTGGCTTCCATCACCGCCTTCACCGGCTATAGCGGCCTCTCGGTGTATAGCGCCACGAAAGCATCACTCATCGGATTCTCCCGGTCTCTTGCGCGCGAGGTTGGCCGCATGGGTGTGAACGTGAATTCAGTCGCTCCAGGCTTCATTGATACCGACATGACGCAGGGACTCAGCGATGAGCAGCGACAGAAAATTGAGCGCCGCAGCGCCCTCCGGCGCCTTGCAGACGTAGACGATGTAGCAAATGCAGTTGAGTTTCTTCTGAGCGATAAAGCGAAGAATATAACGGGTACGGTACTGACCGTCGATGCGGGAAATACGGCTTGAGTGAAGTACAGACAACAGCTCCTCTCAATTCTGGTGGCTCTGTTGCCAAATGCTGGTTGCGCGGGCTGGAGTTAACCGCAAACATCGTCCGGAATCGCGATCGCATCATGTCGACAGTGATCGAGGAACGAGCTGCGCATTTCGGTGACGCGCCAGCTCTTCTTTCCGACCGCGAGTGCCTTACATACAGGGCACTTGCTCAGCGCTCGAACCAATACGCACGCTGGGCGCTCGGGCAAGGCATCGCAAAAGGCGACGTCGTCGGCCTGCTGATGACGAATCGGCCTGAATATTTCGCTGTATGGCTTGGGATCACAAGTGTCGGCGGTGTAGTCGCCCTGCTCAATACCAATCTTATCGGGCCCTCTCTCGCTCACTGCGTCAATATTGTCGCTCCAAAGCATCTGATCGTGGCCGGAGAACTCGTTGATTCGCTGAGTACTGCGCTGCCGGGGGTCGCGGCGCCACCGGCGATCTGGACACACGGAGCAGACCATTCCCGATTCCAACGTATCGACCACGACATTCAACAGCAGCCTTGTGAAAAGCTGAACAGCAGCGAGCGGCCGTTGCTGACTATAGAAGATCGGGCACTTTATATTTTTACCTCCGGCACCACGGGGTTGCCAAAGGCCGCTAACATCAGCCATGCTCGTGTCCTCCAATGGAGCCATTGGTTTGCAGGCATGATGGATGCGCAGCCTGCAGACCGAATGTACAACTGCCTACCGATGTATCACAGCATCGGCGGGGTGCTCGTACCGGGCGCGACTCTTGTCGGTGGCGGTAGCGTCGTCATTTGCGAGAAGTTTTCGGCCAGTCAGTTTTGGAGCGATGTTATTGGTTGGGATTGCACGATGTTCCAATACATCGGCGAGTTTTGTCGCTACTTACTCCACGTCGCTCCGCCGTCGAAGGCCCGCGACCATCGAATCAGATTAGCCTGTGGTAATGGGCTGGCACCCGATGTGTGGGATGCCTTCAAGGATAGGTTCCGAATTCCGCGGATTCTTGAATTCTATGCTTCCACCGAAGGTGGCGTCTCATTGTTCAACGTAGAAGGGAAATGCGGCGCGATTGGCCGCATCCCACCTTATTTGGCGCATCGATTTTCGCCGGCCTTGGTGCGATTCGATGTCGACAAAGGCGAGCCAGTTCGCAATGATCAGGGATTCTGTATTCGTTGTGCTCCGGACGAACCCGGCGAAGCCATCGGCAAAATCGTGCACGATCCCTCGAACGTAGGCAGCCGCTTCGAGGGCTATCTGGATGAGCAAGCCTCAGAACGAAAAATCCTGCGCGATGTTTTTGAGCGCGGAGACGCTTGGGTTCGCACCGGCGACTTGATGCGGAAGGACGAGAAGGGGTTTTTCTATTTCGTCGACCGCATCGGCGACACATTTCGATGGAAGGGCGAGAACGTTGCAACCTCCGAGGTCTCTGAGGCAATTTGTGCATTTCCTGGAGTGATGCACGCCAACGTCTACGGAGTGACTATTCCCTCTACACAAGGCCGGGCTGGCATGGCTGCGATCGTTGCCGATCACGAGATGGATCTCTCTGCTTTTAGGAAACACCTGGTGAGCCGCCTTCCCTCGTACGCGCGCCCTGTATTCCTCCGAATTCAGAAGGATATCGAAGTCACAGGAACTTTTAAGTACTCGAAGACGGATCTGGTGCGCCAAGGATATGACCCTCTCATCACGTCGGATCCTATATATCTTGATAATTCAAAATTGGAGGCTTTTGTTCAGCTCGACAAGACTCTCTACGATCGCATTCAAAAGGGACGGATTCGCCTGTAGCTTCCGGTTCTAATCAGAATCCGGTCCCAGGGAGCACTTTCGAGACATGCAAATTCATCTCTATCGAGATTGCGCTTAAGCAAAAGGGTGTGAATGATCATTAGTCAGTTTGGGGACGAATTTGAAACGCTGCAGGCAGAAATTGCGCGCGGCCCCATTTTCCCTTGTGTGACGCCAGATGAGATCCGAAGCTATCTCGCCTCACGGTATGACTTCAAGAAAACGCGGACTCTTGAGGAAGTCATTTCCGACGTAGAGCAAATGCTGCGGACGTGGCAGGTGCAGGTGACGCATCCTCGCTACTTTGGCCTCTTCAACCCGAGCGTAACCCTTGCATCTGTCATCGCCGACACGCTTGTTGCTATGTACAACCCCCAACTTGCGAATTGGCGAACCTCGCCGGTTGCGAATGAGATCGAAAGGCATACGCTCGGTTGGCTAACCGCAAAGTTTGGTCTTCCTGCGACGACCATCGCGACGTTCACGAGCGGCGGAACGGAAGCGAACCTTTCAGCGGTTGTTGTCGCCTTAACGCGGGCCTTCCCAGACTATGGCGAACACGGGCTTCGGCACCTGGCTGCATCGCCCGCGATCTATCTCACAGAAGAGGCTCACAACGGGTACAACAAAATTGCGCATATGACGGGGCTGGGTAGAAGGGCCCTCCGAACGGTGGCGACGGACCGACATCTGAAGCTGGATCTCGGCGATCTCGAACGACGAGTGGCTGAGGATCGCCAGAACGGGTTCTCCCCGTTCATGGTTGTCGGCACCGCTGGGACTACGGCGGCCGGTATCATCGATCCCCTGGACGAGATCGGGCGCTTTTGCCGGGAAGAAGGCTTATGGTTTCATGCCGACGCGGCGTGGGGTGGTGCAGCAATCATCTCACCAAAGCTCAAGCATTATCTTTCCGGAATCGATACCGCAGACTCGATTACATGCGATGCGCACAAGTGGTTCTCTGTCCCCATGGGCTGTGGGATGTTCTTTTGCCGGCATCCTGATCGCGTTCTCGAGGCATTCCGTGTGGACATCTCTTACATGCCGAAGAAAACGGATCAGACGGTCACGGATCCTCTCATGACCTCGGTGCAATGGTCCCGCCGCTTTATCGGTCTAAAGCTCTTCATGGCGCTTGCGCAGCATGGCGAATCAGGGCAGGCTGACCTGATCGAGCACCAGACGCGTATGGGTAACGTGTTGAGGGAGGCGCTCGATGCCTCCGGCTGGCGCATTATCAACTCAACACCGCTCCCTCTGGTTTGCTTCACCCGAGATGGACTTGTTCCTGCCAGATTTCTGGCCACACTCCGAGAGCAGCAGGTCGCATGGATGTCGGAAGCTTCGATTGGAGGGGCTCCAGTCTTGCGGGCGTGCATCACGAGTTTCAGAACGACTGAGGCTGATATTCACTGGGTGGTGGACGAGATGAACCGTCTCTTCTTACAAGATTCGGGTCAAAGCATGTCGAATCAGACAGTGGCTATCCCTGTACAGTCCACGAGCAGATGAGGAGTATGAAACGAGAAACGATTGCCGTTCATGGTGGTTACGAACTCGATCCAACCACGAAGGCTGTGGCTGTACCTATTTATCAAACGGTTTCCTATGCGTTTGATAGTGCAGATCATGCGGCGGCGCTATTCAATCTGGAGGCAGAAGGATATCGCTACACGCGGATTTCGAACCCGACCACCGCAGTACTGGAGCGGCGTGTCGCGGCGCTCGAAGGAGGGCTGGACGCCCTGTGCGTCAGCAGTGGGCAGGCCGCGGTTTACTATGCGGTCCTGAACGTCACTGAGCTGGGAAGCAACATCGTGTCGGTTCCTCAGCTCTACGGAACCACGCACAGCCTGTTCAGTCACCTCCTGCCAAGCCAGGGTGTGAATGTCCGATTTGGAGAATCGGATTGCCCGCAAGCGCTGGAGAGATTGATCGATGACAAAACGCGCGCGCTCTTCTGTGAGAGTGTCGGGAATCCGGCAGGAAATATTTGCGACATCGAGGAGTTAGCCTTCATCGCGCACAAGCATGGGTTGCCGTTGCTGGTCGATAATACAGTGGCTACGCCCATGTTGCTACGGCCGATTGAGTATGGCGCCGACATTGTTATTCACTCTCTTACAAAATTTCTGGGTGGACACGGCACAACACTCGGAGGGGCCATTGTCGACAGCGGGAATTTCCCTTGGAACGAGCACACTTCACGGTTCCCCATGTTTAACCAGCCGGATCCCTCCTACCATGGTTTGGTCTACACCGAACACTACGGGAGGGCAGCCTACATTGGACGCTGCCGCAGTGTTTATCAGCGGACCACCGGCGCTGTGTTGTCGCCTATGAGCGCGTTCCTGTTGCTCCAGGGAATCGAAACGGTTGCGCTGCGGATTGACCGCCACGTCGAAAATGGCAGGAGAGTTGCCGAGTTCTTCCGCAACGATCCCAGGATCGAATGGATCAATTACACCGGATTGCCTGGCAGTCCGTATTATTCGCTCGCGAAAAAATATCTGTGTGGCCGCGCCTGTTCTCTGATGACCGTCGGTCTCAAGGGCGGCTTCGAGGCTGCAGTTAAGTTTTATGATGCGCTCACACTTGTGACACGCCTTGTCAATCTGGGTGATGCCAAGTCGTTGGCCTGCCATCCCGCATCGACGACTCACCGACAGATGTCGGCAAAAGAACAACTCCACGCCGGCGTCAAGCCGGAGATGATCCGGCTCAGCATCGGGATCGAACACAGCGAAGATATCATCGCAGATCTGGATCAGGCGCTCGACGCGACGGTCTAGGCTGATTCCTTTTCCCCGAGTGGCTCATATCAACCTGAGGGAGATATTTATGCCTGCCTTTTTGCAAACAAATCCATCCAGTTCCGACAGGCAACCATGCGCGAAAGGGCTTTGCGCTAAGCCGTTTGCGGAGTGCTTGGATCGGTCGGGTAACTCCCTCACAATTGGATTGATCAACAACATGCCGGATGGAGTCCTTGAGGCAACGGAACGCCAGTTTCTTTCACTCCTCAATTCGTCTTCTCACGGTATTTCAGTCCGCATGGTGCTCTATTCGCTGCCGGGTGTCCCTCGAAACGAATTGGGTGCCCGCCATGTCAGTAAGTCCTATTCGAGCGTTGAGAACCTGTGGGACACACAGATCGATGGGCTCATTGTTACCGGAAGGGAGCCTGCGACGCCGAATCTCGCGGACGAACCATACTGGGAAAGTTTCACGGCGGTCCTAGATTGGGCGCGGGACAACACCTACTCGACTATCTGGTCATGTCTTGCCACTCACGCTGCTACTCTCTATCTCGACGGCATTCACAGGATCAGAAGCGACCATAAACACTCCGGGGTCTTTAATTGCACCCGAGTCTCAGATCATTCACTCACTGCAAAGACACCCTCTCGCTTTAGGCTTCCGCATTCCCGGTGGAACGGTTTGCCGGAAAGCGAACTGACCTCCAGAGGATATTCGGTGCTCACCAGGACCGCGGATGCCGGCGTTGATACATTCATCAAAAAGTACAAGAGCATGTTTGTCTTTTTCCAAGGTCATCCCGAATACGAATCCAATGCTCTTCTGCTCGAATATCGCAGAGATGTAGGCCGGTATCTGCGAGGAGAAACAAATCGGTATCCTTTAATGCCGCAGGATTATTTCGACCGCGATACAGTGATTGCATTGACGGAACTGGAACAAGAAGCAACGATCAATCCGCGTGACGAGCTACTGGCGCAAGTCTTCGGGAAATTGGAGCGGATAGATGTCGAAAACACCTGGCGCGAGACAGCGGTCTGCATCTATAGAAGCTGGTTGCAGTACATATGGGCACAGAAAAAGCGCCGTTTACGGACCGGCGGAGTTGCAGTGAAAGCCAGCGGTGTTGATGTCTTGATGTCGCCACAATCAACAGAGGTTGACGCTTCTACTTCAGCTGGTTTCCCGAATCATCAGGAGTCAACTGCGATCTCTACGCCTTCTACTAGCATGTTGACGATCCTGTAACTCATCAGCGTCACCGGTGATTAACGGTAGCGCTTAAAAAGCGATAACAACATACCTGTAAAGTCTTGTCGAAAGGAGTTCCCTCGCATGGCCTCGACCTATTCAATGCCAACAGAAACCCGAATTGTTCCTTCAGCGACTGAGCTTCTGATCAACAATCGCTGGATTGCGAGCGAGTCGGGTGAGACTTTCGCGACGATCAATCCCTCTACCGGCGAGGAGATTTGTCGGGTGGCCGCAGCCCATGAACTCGACGTGGACAAGGCTGTCCAGGCAGCGCGGAATGCCTTCGAGCGAGGACCGTGGAGAAAAATGCATGCGTCCGAACGCGGCAAGCTACTTTACCGTCTCGCTGACCTGATCGAAGGCCACGCCGACGAACTCGCACAGTTAGAGGCCCTGGACAACGGTAAGCCTGTCTCAGTGGCAAAGCGGGTAGATGTTGCCAAAACAGTTGCCTGCTATCGGTATTTCGCAGGGTGGGCCGACAAGGTTCAGGGAAAAACGATCCCCATTGACGGCGACTTTTTCTGCTACACACGTCATGAGCCCATCGGCGTGGTGGGGCAAATCATTCCGTGGAATTACCCCATGCTCATGCAGGCGTGGAAGCTTGCCCCGGCTTTGGCCACGGGAAATACCGTCGTGATGAAGCCGGCCGAGCAAACACCTCTCTCCGCGCTGCGCATAGGGGAACTGGTAGTGGATGCGGGTTTTCCCGAGGGCGTCGTCAACCTGGTGCCTGGCTTTGGCCCCATAGCCGGCGCAGCGATCGCGCGTCATATGGACATAGACAAGGTGGCATTTACCGGTTCCACTGAGATTGGGCGCCTCATCCTGGAAGCTGCCGCGAGATCAAACCTAAAGCGAGTCACTCTCGAACTGGGGGGGAAAAGCCCGAACATCATATTTGAGGACACAGATCTTGACGAAGCGGTGGAGGGCGCTCACCTGGGATTGTTCTCCAATCAGGGCCAGATCTGTTGCGCAGGATCAAGAGTGTTTGTCGAAGAGAAGATCTACGATCAATTCGTAGAAAAGAGCGTAACCCGCGCCAGCAAACGCATCGTCGGAGACCCCTTCGATCCCCAGACCGAGCAGGGTCCGCAAATCGATCAAGCACAGGTCGACAGAGTGATGGGTTATATCGAATCAGGGCAAAATGAGGGCGCCACACTTGCCTGCGGCGGCAAGCGTGTTGGAAATCTAGGCTACTTCGTGGAGCCTACCGTGTTCGCCGATGTTCACGACAACATGAAGATTGCCAGGGAAGAAATCTTCGGACCGGTAATGAGTGTAATCCCATTTAAGGATCTCGCGGAGGTTGTCACAAGGGCGAACAAGACGAACTATGGGTTGGCGGCAGGTGTCTGGACCCGTGATATCAGGAAGGCTCACGCAATCGCTAACAACGTGCGGGCTGGTACGGTGTGGGTGAACTGCTACAACATCCTAGACACCAGAGCTCCCTTCGGTGGGTTCAAGCAGTCAGGGACTGGACGCGAGCTGGGCGAGTATGGACTGCAGCAGTACACTGAGATAAAGACGGTCATTGTAAAGCTGTGAGAGATTTCGACCGTACTCGCGTGTGAATTGATAGCAATCGCCTTGAAGTCCTGTCTTCAAAACCCGCCCTCATAGGAAAACGCAAAATGTAGTATCTTAACAATCCACAATTACGTTATTTAATCTTATCAATCTAAGGCCTACGACACCGAGCCGCCGAACTCGCTGTCGTGGGCCTTTTTGGTTGGTAAGATCGAGCGGCACTCGATGCACTCGTCTTCGCGCAGCAGGTCTATCGACGACAACAGAAGCGAAGCTAGTGTATATATTGCTAAAAAATGCCATGCGTCTAGCGAAAGATCGGACGCCACTTCTCCCTCCGCTGATCAGCGCGGCCGAACCAAAACTCGGCTCATGCTCATTGAATAAAAAGGTCGGGATGACCCGCTTCGCCTTCGAATCGCCTATCTATGCCCACCTACCTGCCAGTTATGGGATGTTTATGATTGATTGAGAATAAAGTTGTTCGACGCTCCACCTCTGTATGCTCGCTGAGGCCGCTTTGCGTTCATCGCATATCATACGAAGTCACTTTGCCATTTTGGATATCTGGTGCCAAAACGACGCTCGTCCAGGCGACCGTTACGATTTCGTCCACGCAGCGTGCTCTGGAGAAGCTAAAACAATGGCGAGGAACACGATGTCAAAGTGCTAAGGCCTGATTGCATCAATATTCTTCGGCGGGAGCGTTGGAGGGCTCGACCCTCCCTAGGACTACTGCTCAACCTCAGCGCGAATTCGCCTTCGTTTACGACGCGCGTATTGCAGCAACGGGGTCGACGCGCGTCGCGCGTCGCGCGGGAAAGTAGCATGCGAGAACCGACATCGCCCCAAGCAACACCACAACCACGATGACCGTCAGAGGATCGTTGGCTCCCACCCCGTAGAGCCACGCGGCAATGAAGTGCGCGAGGCTGAACGAGAGCGCCAGCCCTAAACTTAGCCCGATCGCTGTTAGCGAAAGCCCTTGCATCAGCACGAGCCTTAGAACGTCACCGGGTGAAGCGCCAAGTGCGACGCGGATGCCGATCTCGTGCGTGCGAAGCGCCGTGCGGTACGCCACGACACCATAAATGCCGGTCGTCGCGAGGATCAGCGCGATCGCCGCCAGGATGCCCGCAAACGTGCTCTGCATGACCGCAAAGATCGTCGCCATCTGCGTGGTCTCGCGCATGGAGCGGATGTCGAAGACTGGCAGCTGCCCATCAATCTCGTGAATTGCGCTCTCAACCGCCGGTGCTATGTCGTTCGGATTGCCTTGCGTCCTCACCTGCACAATGGTCTCGAAACCTCGCTGGAAGTAGCTCATGTAGACCATCGGCGCGGGGCGTTCGTTCATAAACTCGTGCTTCGTGTTCTTCACCACGCCAATGACCGCAGCAACGCTGTTCCCTATATGGAGCCTCTTCCCCACCGGGTCCTGCCCTGGCCAAAACCGTTTCGCGGCCGTCTGGTCCACAATCGCTACCAGCGGCGCCTTTCGGTCGTCATACTGTGCGAAGTCGCGCCCTTCGAGGATAGGCACGCCCAGCGTCTCGAAGTATCGAGGCGTCACCTCAGCATGTTGCACCTCGAGCGATTCATGCGGGCGTGGCACATACCCTTCCGGGTATGCGTCATCCGTCTTGCGGTTGAAGTTCATCGGCATCCAATCGGTGAGCGACGCAACCGTTACAGTCGGCAATACCGCTACCCGGTCGAGAATCTTGTGGCAGATCGCATCCACCTCGTCGCTGGAGTAGCCGGCGGTATACAGTCCCACAGACGCCGTCAACACATGATCCTGCTCGAACCCGGGGTCGCCCGCGGAGAGATTGCGCAGCGTCTGCAGAAACAGTGCCGAAATCACCAGCAGCGCCAGCGAAAACGAGATCTGCGCCACCACCAGGCCGCTGAGCAGCCGCCGGTTGTGCGAGCCTCCTGAGATGCTTGACGACTCATCCTTGAGCGCCTCAGACGCAGGGACATTTGACGATCGCCACGCTGGAAGCGCGCCGGAGAGCACGCTGGCCAGCGCCGCCAACACCACGACCCCAATCACCACGTTTTGATCCACGGTTCCGTTCAGCACAATGGGGTTCGAGTTTGCAGGAATGAATCGAGCAAAGGTCTTCGCCGTCAACGACGTCAGCAACAGAGCCAGCGCACCCGCACCGGCTGAGAGAATCACGCCCTCCAGCACCATCTGCCGCACCAGCTGCACGCGTTGCGCCCCCAGCGACTGCCGGATCGCAATCTCGCGCCGCCGCGACACAAACCGGACCAACATTAGCGTAGCCACGTTGGCGCAGGTCAGCACGAGCACCACTCCGGCGATAGCCAGCAGGATAGGCAGCGTGTCAGCCATGTAGACGTTTGCCCCGAAGGGCGAGCGCCACATCGGGTCCAGCGTGATGGTGTTCGTTCCCAGGTGATCGTTCGGATAGGCCGCCACGATCCGCCGCATGATCGTTTCGAGGTCCTGCGTCGCCTGCTCGCGGCTCACTCCAGGCCGCAGCCTCCCCAACACAATAAGAAAGGCGATGCTGCGATGCGTGATCCGATACTCATTCGTCCCAAGCGGGTTCAGCGTCAGCCATGCATCGTCCCGAAGCCCCGGCGCCGCCCCGATAAACCCCTCCGGCGCTACGCCGATCACCGTCACAGGATGCCGGGCAATCTCGATCGTCTTGCCCACAATCTGCGGGTCTCCCGCATAGCGCGTCTTCCAAATTGAATAGCCGAGCACGACATACGGCTGGGCGTCGGGCCGCGTTTCTTCCTCGGGCAAAAAGAACCGCCCCAGCAGAGGCTTCACTCCCAGCACGTCGAAGAAGTTCGCTGACACATTCCCGATATAGATGCGCTCAGGCGCGGCTCCCGCGCCCGTCAACGTGATCCAGTCAGAGTGATAGGCAAGAAGCCCGGTCAGGCTCTGATTCTGATCTCTCAGATCGCGGTAGTCGAGATAAGAGAGGGGCGGCGTTGGAGAGGTGCTCCACGCGCCTCGCATCACGCTCACCAGTTCACCGGTATGCCGCGCTCCAGGAATCGGATGCAGCATCGTTCCGTTGATCCAGCTGAAAACCGTGCTGTTGGTGCAGATGGCAACAGCCAGTATCACCGTCGCCGCAATCGTGAATCCGAGATTCCTGCGCAGTTGTCTCACGGCAAAGCGTGTATCCCGAAGCAGTCCTGCCATAGCCGCCTCCCAGGGACATTGTTCTTAGGGAACGATAGCACTGCGTGGTACGCCAGCATTCAGTGCGCCAAAGCGCGTCAAAGCCTAAGATATTGCTCATCAGTGATATAGCTTGTGCGAGAGCTTCCAGGCCCGGCTTGCCAGTGGTCACTTTTCCTCCTGCATGTCCATTCTCGAACACCCGCGAGATTCATCTGCTCGCTTGCTATAAGGCTGCTTACCGGACGCGCCGTCAGCTCATGCATAATCGCCGAGTCACTCATTGACCAATCCAGACAGAGAAAACCCGAACTGTCGGAGTTCGGGCGAGTGACCAGCAATCCGGAATGTCTGGTCCGCCGCCGTATGGCAAGCGAAAAATGGGAATGGGAAAGCATGCCCTGAGGCATGCTTCCTGACCGAAACCGGCGAGTACACGGACCCCTTTACATTGCAGTATGTAGCTGGCCACGATAATATAAAGACAACGATGCGTTACGTTCATCCACAGGCGAACGCGGTTCAAAAGTTGTTTATCCGTTTTGGGAGATTTGGATCGCAGAGTGGACGGCCTTCGGGGAGCAAGACGTACCGAGTCGGTGCAAAATCCGGTGCAGGTTCAACGGGTTCTCAAGAGAGCACCGGATAAGTAATTGAAGGTTTGGCAGTTACAAAGTGCGGAAGTGGTGAAATTGGCAGACACACCATCTTGAGGGGGTGGCGCCGAGAGGCATGGGGGTTCAAGTCCCCCCTTCCGCACCAAAAAAGTCCGACGTATCTTTCCGAGGTTTCCTGAAGAATCACGCATGTTTTATTTATTGGTTGTTCTCCACGTCATCGTCTGTGTCTTTCTGGTCATCGTCGTGCTGCTGCAGCAGGGCAAGAGCGCTGATCTTGCCGGCGCATTTGGCGGCCAGGGCTCACAGACAGCCTTTGGTCCGCGCGGAGCAGCTAACCTGTTGACGCGGCTTACAACGTGGTGCGCCATCATCTTCATGCTGACCTCCATCGGCCTTACGATCCTTATGCAGAAGCGCACGGGCGGACACTCCGTTCTCGAAGGCACAAAGGCGACGCAGTCGGTTCCTGCCAAGAAGTAACCCCACTCACTCTTAGTTGCTCAAAAGGCAGGCCACAAGCCTGCCTTTACTATTTGCAGCGCTAGCTCTGTTACCATCACGCTCACAGACCAACTAAGGATTCCCACCAGTGAGTTCCAAGAACCCGCTTTATCTTCTCCTTGCCTTTTCGACCATCGCGCTTCTTCCCATTCAGGCACAGACGTCGTCTTCCAAGGAAATTGCCGTGCATGCCGGGCGGGTAATCGACGTGCGTAGCGGCAAAGTTACCTCTGACGCCTACATCCTGATTCAGGGGGAACGCATTCAAGCCATCAGCACCAGTGCGCCCCCGGGTGATGCCGTAATAGACATGAGCAGGTATACCATCGTGCCGGGGCTTATCGATTGCCATGCACACATCCTTTCCGATCCGACGACGCAAACAGCCGGCAAATACCTGATGACGTCAGCGCCGCAAGCGACTGTGCGAGGCGTTGCCAACCTGCAAGTATGGCTGGCTCATGGATTCACTGCCCTGCGGGATGCGGGGGAAGAGTATCCATCCTATCCGCAGTTCGCCCTGCGTGACGGCGTTGCCAAGGGACTCATCACCGGGCCACGCATTGTCGCTGCGGGGAGTTTCGTCTCCGTTACAGGTGGACATGGGGATGGCGATCTCCTCTCGCCGGATAAGCCGGGCCTTGAGCAACCCAACACGGTAGACACCGTGGACGATGTGAGCCGCATCGTGCGCCGCGATATCAAGTACGGAGCGGACTGGATCAAGCTCATGGCCACTGGCGGCGTGATGGACCCGATCAGTGACTACCGCGTGCAAGAGCTCAGTGACGAGCAGATGGCTCGCGCGGTTGAAGTCGCGCACCGCGCGGGACGCAAAGTCATGGCGCACGCTGAAGGCACGATTGGCATCAAGGCCGCGATCCGCGCAGGCGTCGACTCGATCGAGCATGGGACCATGCTCGACGATGAGGGCGCGCAGATGATGGCGCAGCGTGGGACGTGGCTTGTGCCTACACTCTACTGCTTCCAGCATGACCTCGAAACCGGCCTGTCGAAAGGGCGCGATCCGCGCAGCATGGCGAAAGGCATCGACATCGTCAAGGAGCAGGGACCGGCGTTTCGGCGGGCTCTCAAGTACCACCTGAAGATCGCCTACGGCGTCGACGATGCCGACGTTGATGAGTCCGTGTCGAAGGAGTTTGGAGCACTGGTGCGGGGCGGCATGACTCCGCTTGAAGCGCTGCAGGCAGCGACGATCAATGGTGCAACGCTGCTCTCGCTCGACAAGGACATGGGAACGATTGAGCCGGGTAAATACGCCGATCTGGTTGCGGTGTCAGGCGATCCGCTGACAGATATCACCGTGATGGAGCGTGTTGCGTGGGTGATGAAGAGTGGATCGGTTGTGAAGCCGCTGGCGCAATAATCATGCAGCTGCAATGCACTGCGCTATCATGGTCTCTCTGTCAGTTCCGGCACGGAGGATTGCATGGCTTTCTCCCGTCGCAGTTTCATCGGCGCTTCCGCAGCGAGTCTCGTCGCCGCAGGCTCGCTCGACTTCCTCTCAACTCCGCATCTCAGCGCGCAATCGCCTCTCACTCCTGATGAAGCTCTCAGGGAGTTGGTGGATGGCAACGAACGCTTCGCCGCTGGACGCATGACCAGCATTGAGCATGATCTCAAAGTGCTCAAGGAACGCACCGTCGACAAGCAGGAGCCCTACGCGGCCGTGCTTGCCTGTGCCGATTCCCGCGTGCCGGTGGAACTTATCTTCGACCAGACGATCGGGCACGTCTTCGTCACGCGCGTTGCGGGGAACCTCGCCACAACCGAGATCATCGCCAGCCTTGAATACGGCGCTGCTGTGCTTGGAACCAAGGTAATTCTCGTTCTCGGCCATGCCAACTGCGGCGCGGTAAAAGCGGCGATTCAGGGCAAAGATGCGCCTGGCCAGATCAGCGCGCTCTTCCCGCATATTCAGCCAGCGATCGATCAGGCAGGCTCCGATCTTGCTACCGTCACGAAGGCAAACGCTCAGGTTCAGGCGAAACTGCTGAGCGAGGCATCGACCGTGATCGCCCCGATGGTCAAGGAGGGCAAGGTGAAGGTTGTTGCCGGAGTTTACGACATAGGAACTGGGAAAGTGACGCTGGCCTGAAGCTACAGTTTCTCCGGCGCAGGGCCGTATTGCTTGAGCAGATCGTCGATGTTCTGCGCCTTCTTCGAGCGCCACGTCTCTTCGCCCCATTTCTTCGCTTCAGGCGAGTCATCGCCTTGCAGTTCCTGATACACGAAGCTGAGGACGCGGTCGGTTGGTTCTTCGACCCAGGTGTTTCCTTGTCCTTGTACGCGCGAGGCGCCGCGCTCCCAGCCGCGAGGCGTCAGATGCCATTCGGTCCACTCTTTGCGGATTGCCATAGCGGAATCATTGTTACGCATTTTGCGCGTTTTGGGCAGCTTCCCAGAGAAACAATCGTAGACAATCAAAATATGATCCTCGAGACCTTTCCTGTTGGCATGCTGCAATGCAACTGCACGATCCTCGGAGATGAGACGACCGGCGAGGCGATGGTGATCGATCCGGGTGACAACATCCCACAAATTGTTGCGCGTCTCGAAAAACATCGGCTCAAGTTGAAGCAGATTGTGGTCACGCATGCGCACATCGATCATGTTGGCGGCGCGTTGAAACTCAAGCAGCAGACCGGTGCGCCCATTTTTCTGAACCAGAATGATCTGCCGTTGCTGGAGATGATGGAGATGCAGGCGGGGTGGCTGGGAACTGCTACTCCCGAGGTGGCGCCGCCGGACGCGAGCGCCGATGACCACCTTGTCGTCGGACTGGAGAGGTATCCGGCGACGGTGCTGCATACTCCGGGACATACGCCCGGGAGCATTTGCCTGCACTTCGCTCCGCTGAACCTGCTGGTGGCTGGCGATACGCTCTTTGCCGGGTCCATCGGGCGGACTGACCTTCCGGGTGGGGACTATGGGAAGATTCTGCGGTCGATCCGCGACCGGTTGCTACCGCTTCCGGATGAAACGCAGGTCATTCCGGGACATGGGCCAGCGACGACGATCGGGGAAGAACGCGATTCGAATCCTTTCCTGCAGGGGTAAACCCCCTCCCCCTCCCCGCCCTTCTTCCGGTTCCTTATTTTTCAACAATTTAGCGGGGGATAATCCCCCGCTATCCTGCTGATTCTGTTTGGGTTATGTCGTTTCTAGTGTTTTCAACAACTTAGCGAGGGGTCTTCGTTTCTGTAAATGGAAAAGCCCGCTCATGGCGGGCTTTTTGCTTCCTATTTCAAGGATAGCAGTTTCGGCGAAATAACACGCCAAGTCTCTTGTGAGTACAGAAAGTAAGCTGCACTGGTGGGATATGGCGGGCGGGCGCGTGAAACAGCGGGATTGACGCGGGCGCGGGGCATTTTTCCACAGCATTTCGGACTGGAACCGATACAGGCTTTGCACTGCACCGAGATGGAACTTGGCACTTGGATTTCGACGCTAAGTGACTGATTTCCCGTCCGGCTGCGTGCCAAATCCGAGTGCCATGAGTGCCACGGTGATTTTCGGCCGGTCCGCAAACGGTGGAAAACTCGTGATTCCCGCCACCGATGCGGGTAAAACCGCCTCCGGGCATCCAAGTGCCACGCCCGATCCGGCGCTCCGAAGGCGAAAATCCAAGTGCCATGCCGGACATACTAAAAATCATAGATTCGCCTCGAAAATATTCTCGGGAGGGTACTTGACAGGGTCCAGAATCGCCCTCGGAACGCAGCCTATCAGCATCTAAAACCTCTTCTCCAGGCCGCTCTTTTCGTGCAGATCCTCGCAGTATTTTACAAAGGCATCATAGTTGATGCGCCACGGGCTGCGCGCCACACCTGGGCGCACTTTGTAAGACATCAGCGTTCCGTCCTGACACATGCGCTCTATGGTGTCACGCGAGACGTCGAGGATCTCGGCAGCACGCTCGACGCTGATGGTGACCCTCGGACTCCAGGGCAGCAGTAATTGGTCAGGGATACGAAGCTTCATGTCTTACTCCACCTTCAGATTCGGAACAATGCGCAGATGGCGGAGGAAGTCATCGTCTGAAGGAACAGCAGCGTTATCAACTTGTCGCTCGACATAGATCTCTATCTCTGCCTTGACGCCGACGTCAATGCCGTGAGCGTCTGCGTGCTCGATCGCTTTGGCCCACTCGGCACTATCGCTGAGCGCCTTGTTAAATGCATGGAGCAACAAATCGGCTATCTCTCGTGTGGTCATGCGCTCTGTCTCCTGTAAGCCGTCTCGTCCTTCCAGAGACCGCGCGCCTGGGCCATGCCCTTCAGCGCCCACCATACGCGATTTGCTTCGCGCAGCGTGCGGATGCTCGGATTGGACTTCTTTCCCAGCGGTGAGCGAGGCGAGCGCAGCCATCCTTCGAACTGCGCCTGGCTCCATCCAAGCACGTCGAGCGCGCGTTGAATGCGCGCCAGCTCTTCGGGGCCGACGAGCGTCACGCTGCTGTCGTCGCTGCCCTTGCGCCCTTCCGTGCCGGCACGCCGCGCGCGCTCGCGATCCATACGCTTCGACGTGGCCGGAGCCTTCACGCCGAGCTGCGCCTGGGTGACATCGATGAGATGGCGCGCGTCCTCGAAGGTGAGTTCACTGAAGGAAGAAATCTTGCGGCGCACGAGCTGCGAAGCCCATTCCAGGCGTGCTTCGCGGCCGCCGTTGCCGCCGTCAAAGGTATGACGAGCTAACTGCCCATAGAGCACCTGCAGCCGCTTCATCTGACCTGTAGTTATCTTCGTTTCCATGACTCACTCCAACTTAGATCAACTTACTAACTTGACTTATAACTGCGTTATACCTTCTACCGGGCCAGAGGCCGTCCAGGTTTGCGAAGATTCTTGCCGCAATGCGGGCAAGTTGGCGGCTTCCGTCCGTTGATCTCCCTGAAGTCCTTCATCCGGCAACTGTCGCTGCAGAAGCGGTCTCTGTTTCTTTTTACGGGCTTGCCGCATCCGGCTCTTTGACACACGCGTAGGTACATGGGGTTTGCGCCCACCGTTTGATCCCTTCTCCTTCAGCTTGCTTTCGTGCATGGATGCGCCGAGTATTCCGTAGCCGGC
This sequence comes from Alloacidobacterium dinghuense, assembly GCF_014274465.1. Taxonomy (NCBI): domain Bacteria; kingdom Pseudomonadati; phylum Acidobacteriota; class Terriglobia; order Terriglobales; family Acidobacteriaceae; genus Alloacidobacterium; species Alloacidobacterium dinghuense. Next base: position 2,883,918 of record NZ_CP060394.1, read on the forward strand.
GATGTCTCGATAGGGTGATTCGCCCAGGGCGTCGCGGTCGGTTGCAATGCGTTGCAGCTTGTCAAAGACCCGCGTGATGAGCAGCGCGTCGTCGAATTGCTCAGGGCGAATCCCATCGGGATACAGCAGGCGCAGGAAGGCACCGGACTTGGCAAAGCTGCTGCCATAAGCGGCGTTCTTCTTCTCGACCAGCGCGCCGATCTCGGTGGCGATGTGGAGGAACTGCTTCACGCTTGCGCTCCTGAGAATTTCCAGTGAATGATGTCGCCCTCGAAAGGTAGCCGACCGTTCCAGAACTTCATCATGTCGACATAGCTGGCAAAGCCATCAGCAGCAGCGAGCGCCTCACGCTCATCGCTATGAAGACGCTCGCCGTCTATAAAAATCGAGCCTGTTGAATCAATAACAATGTCCTGCACTTTTGTGCAGACCGGCTCCATCAGTCGTTCGCAAAATTTAGTACGCATCCCACAGAAGAGATAAAGGCGTTCACCGGGCTTCGTGCAGCGCTTGCGTTTTGCCCGAATGGTGTGACGTTTGCGGCCGCTGAGGATCATCGGCTTGAACTGTTGCTTGAAGTTGAAAGCAGCCATCACAGCAAACCCTCCTCGTGCAGTAACCGAAGATCGAGCGAATCGAGCGCCGAGCCGTTATCCTTGCGCTTTTTCGCGCGCTCCAGAAACCATGCGCGTACATCATCTTTCGATTCGACTTCGGCGGATTGCATGCCAACCGTCGCTTCGGAGCTGACCTTCTTCGGAAGACGGAAGCGATCGAGCGGCCCATTCTTGTAGCGCAGCAGATCGCGGAACCAGCGATAGATGCCTTCGCCTGGTGCGTGGTCATCGCTGGTGAGCCGATGCTGCAGGCACTGGTCGATTATGCCGACGCTGATCGATGGATGCGCGCGCAGGAACGCCCCAACGCATCCCGCCTCGGCCGCGCCCCACGGAAGGTCCGGCGTATCGGGATTCTCAACGGACCAATAGGCCGCGAGCAAGCTCTTCACCGTCGCGTGGCGATGATCGGAAGGTTCCTTACGTGGGCGGCGTGGGGACATGCCCTATCGTTCCCCCTCTATTAGCCCATCAACCTCGTCGATCATGTTCTGAACGCTATTGTTGATCTCCTCCGACGCTTCCACGTCGTCGTCCTGTTGCTGGCAGGCGACCACAAGAGCACGCAGCTCGCCCTTCGCACGTTCCCACTGGATCAAGGTTGCCGTATCCACTTGCATCATGCCGCCTCTTCTTTCTTTGGCCGAATCGTCAGAGTTCCGATGCTGGGATTGAGCATCCCTTTGAGCCACGCTTCGTCGGCCAAGCGGAAGCGGTACTCGTCCATGTGATCCCAGAGAAAGCGCTGGACTGAGGCTTCTGTGATGCGGCCCTCGCGCACAACGAGCCAGCCGCGCGCGATCCACGTCGAGATGCGGTTGTGGTGCACGCCGAGCAGCTCGCCCAGCAGGCGCGTGCTGTAGCCGTCGAGGACCTGCACGCCGATGCCAAGAGTGTGCAGCTTGCACTTGATGGCATACGGCGAACGGCGCATCACCTTCGCCATCTTGCGCAGCGGCATCTCGCCGGCCAACCCACGCGCCTGCTCGATCTCCTCGTCGCTCCACTTGCGCGGCATGAGCAGGATCAGGCGCATCTTCTGCGCGCGTTGATTGAGGACATGGCGCGGATAACTGAAGGTGTTGCTCAGGCGCGTCAGTTCGCGCGAGAGCTGCGTCTTGTTGCGGGCGATCCGGTATGCCTGGCGCAGCTGGTCGTCCATCTGCGACGTCCAGGGATAGCGGATCACCTGATAGGTGCGCAGCCGGCAGCCACGGCACAGGCCGTCTTTGGCCTGGACAGTTTCGCCGGCGCACTTGGCGCAAAGCATCAGCACGCCTCCAGCTGGGCCTGCAGGATGGCCTTGATACCGATGGCCTTTTCTTCAGGAGAGAAATAGCCCCACACGAGATCCATGCGTTCGGGAGTCAGGGATACGCTGATCGTCTGCGGTTGGGTTTGCGTAGCTGCCGGCGTTCCGTCGACCGTCATGGTGGTCGACGACGAAGCCGTCACGGCGGCGGTCTTCTTAGCGCGGGTGCCCGGTTTCGCGGTGCTCCGGATGCCGTGCTGTTTGCGGATGTAAAACACCGTTCCATCCTTGACGCCGAGCCGACGTCCAAGCTCAACATTCGAGATCGATGGATCGGCAGCGATGATCTTTTGCTTAATGTCATCGGTAGTGCGTATCACGTTTTCCTCCAGTTGTGCGACGGCCGCGTGGGCCGGCGCTGATTGTGATTGCTGTTTGTTTTTGCAAGGCTCGCCAGCATCGCAAGCCCAGCAGATGGGATCGTCGACGGCATAGAGATCGGCGCGGCAGCAGCCGCAATCTATGCACATCGTTCCCAGGGGAGGTGTTTTCATCGGTGGCTCCTTGCTGTGCGTTCTTCCTTGAGGTAGTCGCGGGCTTCGGACCATGCCTCGACGTAGCCTTCAGAGAACGATCGATAGAGCGCCTGCTGCAGCTCGCGGGGCAGTGAAAAATAGCAGCGCCGGCAGAAGGACTGTTTCTTGACCTTTGTGGATCCGCATTCGCATTGCGTGGAGAACAACTGATCCCACGCTTCGGTTTCGAGACTGTGATCGCTCAACGCGCTCTCCTCCTTCTGCGAGCTGCCTTCTTGGCGGCCTTGCTTCTCGCGATGGAGCGAGCAATCGCTTTCTGCGGATCGGCATTGAACTCGTCGATGCGGCGGCCGAGGCTGACAATCCGTCCCGTCTTCTTCGCCCTTGCGATGATCTCCAGTCGCTCCGCTTCATCCAGGCATAAGACCCGGAGATAGCCGCGCGCCATCGTGATCAGCGCATCCTTGCTGAGCTTTTCCAGCTCATAGTAAGAGCGCTCTTCCGGCAGATAGCACCAGTAATTCACTGCTGCCCTCCGCTGTGTGTCTCCTCTTCGATCGAGAGCTGGCCGCGCAGCTCAAGAATGGCGCGCGTGCCCACGAACACCTGGGCGCGCTTGAACATGGCAATTCCCTCTTCGATGTAAGGCCGCGCGGTGTCCAGCGCTTCCTCGTCGCTCATCACCAGGTAATAGCCACCGTCAGCGCCGTCGCGCGACGCGCCGATCTGCAGCTTGAAGTCGACGACCAGGCTGCGCACCATGTCCTTCACGAAGCGGGCGCTCAGATTCAGGCGCGATGAGATTTCGCTGATCTTGATTGCCTTGGAACGTCCGCGACGATAACGCAACAGCTCAAGAATGTGCCGCTGCTGCTCTGTGACGGGAAACTGCGTCCGGCCGCACAGCAGGTTCAGCACCTGCTGGTCGACCAGATCCTCGCGCTCCTGCATGAGCTGCTCCGGCGTCCTTGTCTCGAAGAGCGAGTTCTGCATTACCGCGCAGCCTTTCTGCCCGTGGCTTCATCGAGCGCCAAGCGCAGCGTGTGGGCCAGCTCACGCTTTGCAGCTTCGCCCATCTTTACGAATGCCTTCGCCGTCTCGCCATCCATGCGCCGAGCAGCGTTGGCGCACACGCGAATATCGAGAATGTGATTGTCGGCTTCGGCGAGTAGCCGCTCGATCTTGGCCGTCATTCCTGCCCCCCGAACAGCGAACGCTGTGGCGCGTGAGCCGGGCAGTAATCGCGATCGAAGCCAACGGACTTCGCGCACGCGTCGCAGATCGTGGCATCGCAGGTCTTTCCGTTGCCGGTGGGAAAGTCGCATAGCTTCGGAGCCGTCTTGCCGCAGAACTCGCATGCAGGAAGGCGCGGCTCTCTGCAATTGATGAGGAAGACGTGCCCCTGTTCGTCAACGTAGGGATGGCAAGGCATTAGTTCATTCCCTCCAAGGTGTGTACCTGCTGAAAGGTTTTTCCCTGATAGCGCGCGTGCGCCTGGTCGAGGCCATCTGCGATACTGCGGAGCTTCTTAGCGAGTTCGCCGAAGCTCACGTCTCCGCCTGGAACGCAGACGCCCTGCGTAGGGGTAATCACGACTACGAGGTTGGCGCGATACTCGATGCCCAGTAGCTGGGCCGCCCGATCGAGGGCCGTGATCTGATCAGGCTGGACGCGTGACATTTTGCCGTCATCATTTGCCATCAGCGGCCTCCTGCTTTCTTGGCGCATGCTGGGCACAGATCGCGCAATATGCCGCTGTCGAGCGTCTTGCGTCGCCAACCAGCGCGCTTCGCGTGGGACCTCATCTCCGCTGGAGTGAAGATCGCGGCATCATAGGTCGGCTCGTCGTGCACTCTGCAGGAGTCGCAATAGAGCTGCATGATCTTGACGATCATCGGGCGGCCTCTTTCTCGATCTGCTCTTCGAGCGGCTCCCAGAACTTGTTGAACAGCTCAGCCTTTATCAAGTGGTCGAGCGATTCCCACCATGCGTCGAGAGCAGCCTCAGAGACGCGCACGTCGAACTTGACGGGTTCGCGATGCTGTTTGCCCACGTCGGGATACTTGCGGTCAAGCAGATGCTCGGTGGACTCGATCATGCTGCGGAACGTGCCTCTGGTCTGCGTAATAAAAGCGCGGCCCTTCGGCGTGATGGTCCAAAAGCCCCACGCCGGCAAGGAGCCTTCCGGTGCTTCCAGGCGCATATATTCGGCGTTCATCAGGAAGATGAGCGCCGCCTCGATATTGTCGACAGGCATCGGGAACTGATTTGCGGCGAAGTAGCGCTCGAAGTCTGCCACTACGAGCGGATGAGACTCAGAGCTGCACAGGGCGGCAAATTCGAGCACCATGCGTTGCGCGTGCGAGAGCGTCATTGCGCGCCGCCTTTCTGAAACCCCACAGACGAAGACCTGTCCGTGGGGACCCCGTTCTTCGCCTTCTTCGCCGGCTTTGCCGGATCGGCGAGGACAACCTTGAGCGATGGCTTCTTGGCCTTGACGCTGATGCACCGGCCCCACAGGTTCAGGACCTTTTCAGCCAGGCGTTTCGGCAGGCTCTCGCTCTTGAGCGCGGACTCCGCGCCTTCGACGACTTCATACTTCGAGCGCAGCGTGAAGAGCTTGGGGAAGAACGCACCGTGCCCGTTGGCGTCGAGCGCCTCTCTGAGCGTCTCTACGCGCTCATCGTTGATGGTGAGCGTGTCGCCCCTGGTGACGGTCAGCTCAGCGAGCTTGCCTGTGAGCCGGCGCGATTTCTCCGCATACGGCGGAACAATGCCGTGCTCGGTGACCATCGCGACCGCTTCCTGCTCGATGGATTCGAACTCCGCCTTCTTTTGGGCGAGAGCCTCTTTGGCGTCCTGATAGCGCTTGGCGAGCGCATCAACAACTTCCGGTTCTGGCCGGATAAAGGTCTGATTCATGCTGCCTCCGTAGTTTGGTGAAGTTGAGAATCGAGCCAGCGCGAAAGCCGCGTGTGCGCGCAACCCTGTCCGCAGATGTGCTCGATTGCGAGATCCTGTGAACGGCCTTCATACATGGCGCCTTCCGCGCCAAAGCCGATGCCTGGAGCATCAATGCGGCGCACGGCTACCAGCCAGCTCTCGCCATCCTTCTTTTGCTGGCCGCAGACGTCGCAGGTGACTTGGGTCGTGATCGCCATCAGCGCACCACCTGGGCAATGCGGCCGTCGAAAAGGGCCGGCAGAAGTTCGCAAGCGAGCCAAAGCACCGCGAAGATAATCGCAGTGATCGCGAGGCGGTCAGCGGCGCGCATGCGCCTCCGCGCGGCGAGGCTGACGGTGATATCCACGTCCTGCTTCTGGCGCGCGACGACGATCGCACCCTCGCGCTGCATGAAGATGTCTACGCGCATGCTTCCTCCTCACACCCCGTCGACGTGGACCTGTCGACGGGGACCCCGATCTTCGCCGCGTGCGCCTGGCTGATCTGGTCAAGCGCGTTGGTGAGCGTGCGGATGTTGATGTAGGTGCGGGCCTTCTCAAACGCGTCCTTGGTGGTGGCCTGCTTCATCAGGCCTTCGATCAGGGCGTTGCGCCTGGCTTCCGGCATGGGCGCGAGCAGATGGCCGATCTCACGCAGGATGATTCCCTCTGCCTCTTGCGGCTGCAGGCCGGGCAGCTTGACCTTGGCGATGATGCGCGAGTTCCATTGTTCGAGCGTCGCCGAGAAGCGATCGAACTTCTGCTTCAGATCGTGCGACCCGGCGAAGAGCAGCGAGAAGAACGGCGGCTGGTCGAGCAGCTCGCGCAGCACCTCGAAGCACTCGATCTCAAGATGCTGCGCCTCATCCACGACCAGGAGCGTGCGGCGCGTCTGAAAGTCGAAGCGCAGGTTTGAGAGCATGCGGTCTATGTCGTTGCCGGCATGGGAACCGCAGGCGATGCACACGCGGCGGATCAGATCACGGGGCCGCAGGTTCTGCCGCGCGTAGACGTAGTAGGCGCGCTGGCCGTGGCCGTTCTTGTGCAGCTCTTCCTGGTTGAGCCTTGCGACCTCATGCTCCAGCACAAAGCTCTTCTGCGATCCCGGCGGCGCGTACACCATGTAGGCCACCGGCTTCGGCAGCAGCTTCTGAAAGGTCTCGCGGATGGTGCGGACGTTCGCGGTGTCGTACAGCTCGCCCGAGACCCGCTGCGGCGGTTCGATGGGATGCGTCTCGATGAAGTGCTTGACCGCCTTGCGGACGCGAATGTCGGTGCGGCCAACGTTGTAATAGCGGTTGTCGAGGAAGAAACGCAGCGTGACGCCGGAATAGTTGATGCGCCGGGCAAAGTCATCCACCTTCAGGCCCGTGCGCCCAAGATAATCGAGCAAGAGCGCGCGAACGCTGTCGCTCTCCTGCTGCATGGTCGCAAGCGCGTCCATGCGTTCGTAAGTTGCTTCGTTTTTGACCGTGCGGCCTTTCACTTCAGAGCCTCCAGAAAGTTCTGTGCAATATCGGCTGCCGATGGGGGAGCGGCTGCTTCGGGATCAGGTTTGAGTTTTGGAGCGCGATGCGTGAGCGTCGCTTCCACGATGGGTGAAACCTTCGTCCGTTCGGCCAGCATCTCGACCGGCGTGCGCGCGCCATTGGACCGGGCCGTGCGCGCGATGCCTTCGAGCAGGTTGCGCGCCGACTTTTCAAGGTGGCGGCGGTCGGCCATGCTCTGGCCGATCTGCTGCTGGATCTCCGGATCAGCGGGATTGAAGCCGAGCATCTGCTCTTCGCGCGCCCAGCAGAGGAAGTGACCGTCCTGGTCGAGGATCGCGACGCCTTCGGTGTCGTTGGGGTCGTATGCGACCAGGACATCGCGCTCATTCATCTCATGCAGCACGTCGCGCGATTCAGCGTCGTAGTACGTGTAGCGGCGCTTGTTCAGCTCAATCGAGCACTCGCGCACCTTGCGGCGTGTCTGCTCAGCCAGCAGCAGCGCGAGATCCCGCTCCGAGGGCATTGGCCGCGACTCGTCCAGGCGGTCCTGCTCGAAGACCTGGGCGGGCGTGCGACCATCCATGCCCTCACCCTCGTGCACGCGATGGTGGTACTCGTCAATCCAGGCCATGCAGGCCGCGATGAAGTAGCTGGCCGGCGGATGGAACGACTCATTGGCGCGCCCCTGCTTCACCAGCTTGCGGTGCAGCTCCATCGCTGCTGTTGTGGCATCCGGGCGGAGATGTGGAGCGCCGCCGGTGTAATTCTGGAACCACTGCTTGTCGAAGCGCTCATGCAGCGTGCGGAAGAAGCGCTCAACATGCTTCGACTGCGGATGACGCACGATGCAGTGCGTGACCTTCATCTGCAGCCGGCCGAGAATACCGATCTCGTCGAGCCAGCGCGTCTCGTTTGCCCACCACTCCTGCTCGTCGACGGCGGTCTTCGCCAGGTATGCCGGCATCGCGCCCTTGGCGACCTTGCGATAGTCCTTGCCGTTGTCGCAATAAAAATGCTCACAAGCCCCATGCCGCAGCGCCGCGCGGCGCAGGGCCGTCGCAATCGAGCGGGAGCTGCCTTCCCAGCACCAGCTCGCTCCCACGACATAGCGCGAATGGAAGTCGAGCAGGCAGGTGAAGCGCAGGCGGATCGGCGTTCCGTAGGGCGCTTCCGGAAAGCAGTCGTTCATGACCTCGACGTCGTGGATCATGTGATCGCTGACCCATATCTGGTTCGAGGCGACATCGGCGTAATGGCGGCTGATGTAGGGCGACATCCGCTCCTGGTAGGCGCGGCGGCCTTCGCGGGCATACGCCTTCAGGTACGGAGGCGCGCTGGCCAGCCAGGCGCGGACTGTTTCATAGCTCGGCAGATCGTCGCCGAGGCCGAGCATCTCCGCATCCTGCTGGATGGCTTCGTGGCAGACGCGGTAACTCTGCTGGCAGATGAGGTGGAGATATGCGGCCAGGTGCGCAGCTTTCTCGTTGTGGGCGAACCAGCGCGACGTGTTCTTGTCGCTGCGCTGCTTGTCGGCGAGCGCGGGAAATCCGCCGGCGCGATAGCGCTGGATCCAGGTCTTCAGCGTGCGCTCCGCGATGTCATGCGTCTCGGCCTGGTACATCAGCAGGCGCGTCGGCGATGTGACTGGACGGCCATCTTTCAGCCGCAGCGAAGCGTAGCGGCCCGGATCGTCGCCAAATTCGAGGATGGGCTTCAGGATTCCGAGGCGCTGCTCGGCCTGCGCCTGGTCCTCGGGATCGGGCAGCGTGATGCGGTGCTCGTCCGTGGGGGAGGGCAGGCTGGTGAAGAGCAGGGACTGATTGGGTATCAATCCTCCGGCTGATTCACCAGCCTGCAGCTTTCGCCCGTCGCCGGAGACCCCGATCTTGCCGCGTGCTTCGGCGGGAAGCGATGCGGCAAGATATTCGCGAACTTTGCGGCCATTGGGCGCAGTGCGGTCAGAATCGCGAGCGATGAGGCCCGAGACATTCCGGAAGAATGTCCGGCGCGACCATCCCGTCGCGGTCATCACCTGCTCCGCTGTGAGCCATTCCGCTGCGCTCGATGACGGCAGCAGATAGAGGCTCGTGGCCGGTTGCGCGCTCATTAGCGGATGGCTCCAAGCACGACGGTGATGGCGTTGGTGACCATCTGCATCAGCCAGTGGATGACGAAGAAGGCGGCGACGAGGTTGAAGAGAAAGAAGACAGCGGTTTTCATAGGTCCACTCCTGAAAGGCGCTTTTCGAGCCTTTCGACTTCCTGCGCTGCCCGCTTCTGCCGCAGATATTCGCGGCCAAGTTCGAGCAGCTCATATTCCGTAGGGGTGATCACATGCAGGCCGGCGCGCTGCACGCGACACACGAGCAATGCGTCATCGCCTGTGGCCTGGCAGAAGGCACGGTCCCAGGCAGCTGGCCAGCGATGCAGCTGGTTGGCATCGGCCGTGAAAGAGTTCAGCATGCGCTCGGTTACACGTACGCCGAGCAGCAAGGTCATCTCGTCGGCGATCTGTTCCCGGCTCTTGCTGCAGCCCTTAATGGCGTGAGCTATGGACTCCCGGACAAGAGAGTCATCGTTGTAGCCAGCGGGATCCAATCTGCGGCGCTCGAAATTCAGCGCGGCCTGTCCGCCGTTGCGGATTCTTGACTGTGAATTCTGCAATGACTCGGAGGAGTCGGGTCCCGCATGCTGCGTCCATGCACTTCTCACGCAGCGCGCTCCCCTTGTTTCCGCTCGAATTTGGCGACGAGCTGGTCAATGCGGGCGAATTCGGCGTGGAGGGCCGATTCAACTCGCGTAGACCGCCTGTTTCCGTTTGCTACTTCGGAGACGTGCTGGCGTCCAATACCAAGTTGGCGAGCAATGCGGCTGTAAATTCCGGTGGTGAGCTTCTTTCGATAGACGGAGGAGTTCATATATTCTGCAAGAGGCGGGACAAGTCATCGCGTGGCAGCGTCCCGCCTGAAAACCAAGAATATAGCCGCTGGAATAAATTGGTCAAGAAGAAAATAGCCAAGGTTATGTTACCGGAGGTGTCTTTAGGCATAGGCACCCGCCTTCGTGCCATCCGGAAGGGACGAGGATTGAATCAGACCCAATTGGCCGCGTTGCTCGGGGTGAAACAACCCACGGTCGTGAAATGGGAAAAGGGCGTCATGAAGCCCTCGCCCGCAATACTTTTAAAAATTTCTGAGCTGGTATCGGAGGGAAGTGAGCGCCAGTGGTGGCGCGATCAGGCGGCTAAACAGGCTGGCTTCATGGAAGGTGCAGAAGTTGACGTTACCGGCGTAACGTTACCCACAGCGAGTCCATTCCGTATTATTCCACTTATAAAGAATCCCTTAAAAATAGGTGACTTGGGCCAAATGGATGTTGCTGAAATTCAAGAAAACCTGCACCTGCCTAATCATTGGTTCTCCGAAGGTGGAACAATTCGAGCCGTAACCATTCACAACAACCCGTTATCTCCCCTGATCGCTGGAGACCACATTGCGATCATCGATGTAAGCCGTCGCGATGCAGACCGCCTTGCCGGGTGTGTGGTCGCCGTCAGAACCGTAACTGGAATCGATGTTCGCATGCTCCAGAAAGATCGCAATGTGTACTTTCTCAAACCATTGAACGAAGCGTCTGGACAATCTGTTCGCGTTCTCAAGCACGACGGCGAAGACAGCATCGTCGGACAGGTGCTCAAGTGGATCGCGGATGCGCCATCGTCAGAGCAGGCTCCGCGCAAGACAACGAAACGAACGTAAGCCACGACCGCAGCGGCGAGAGCGAATGCTCTCGCCGCTGTTTCGATTCGGCATTCCCCCGCCAATCAGAAAGACTGTTCATTCATGCCAAAATGTGTTTATTGTGGTCAGTGGGCGGGACTATTTGTAGATCGACACCCTGCCTGTGCTGAAGGACAGACGCCTGCGTCAGCCGTCTAGCGCGCTCTTCGGCCAGATTTAAGCTCCCGCCTCGTACTATTTAATCCCCTCTTCCGCATTTTCCGCACATGCCGCGCGTGCCGCAGAGCGCAGCGAAGCTGCGCCCTATGCTCCACCTAGACCAGAACGGTCATGGCACTGCGAATCGGCCAATCCCATTGGAAAGGATGATCGCGGCGGGCCAGAGCGGACGGCATAAGTCCCGGACCAGATTTGAATCTGCTGACGCGCATGTCGCCCGCTAAGCGACGGAGCAGCACACGGTCAGCAGATAGCAAATTGCTCCGGGCAGCAGTCTAGGGCCGTTCCGCTGGGAGGGACTGATGCGGCCAATTCTCTGCTCCAACTGTGCGCGCGTATTCCGCCAAAAAGGCGTGACCCGTATCTTGCGCGCCATCGTCTTTCAATTCTGCGGACGTTGCTGGACGGACCGCCGCGCTGAGTGCGAAGCATTCGCGCGTGGAGTCGCCTGCCCTGCGGAGGTGGCCGGATGAACCAGCTGCAGTCTGATTTCCTCCGCAATACGGTGACCGCCGCGCAGTACACGCAGAAGACCTATGGCGTGCCCGCGTCGATCACGCTGGCCCAGGCGATTCTCGAATCGGGATGGGGCAAGTCGTCGCTCGCGCAGAAGTGCAACAACTTCTTCGGGGTGAAGGCCGTTGCCCACGCGACGCCGGACACCTATGAGGAATTCCCCACCATTGAGTTCGTCGACGGCCGCAAGACTTCGGTGATGGCGCAGTTCGCGAAGTATCCATCGCCAACGCTGGGCTTCGCCGCGCACGCTCGCCTGCTTGCACTGGCGGAGCGGTACAAGCCGGCAATGGCGTGCCGCAGCGATGTGGAGATGTTTGCCGAGCAGCTGCACCGCTGCGGCTACTCCACGAATCCGAACTATGCCGCGAGCCTCATGGTGCTGGTGAAGGAGTTCGATCTTACGCAGTACGACATCCAGCCGGATCCGGCCGCGCCCGCTGCGGAGGTTGCGTAATGGGAAATCCTCCGATCTTCATCGTCAAGCTCGCAACTCAGACGAAGGGCGGCGCACATCGCGATGTGACTGGCTTCTACCAGCGCAAGAAAGGTAGCCGCAAATGACCACCGCACACAAGATCACGCTGGCGGTCGCGCTCGCCTTACTTGTCGTGTTGGGATACGTCGGGCATGAGTGGCTCCAGGAGCACGACGCGCGCATGCAGGCTGAGTCTGTCGCGAAGTCCGCAGATAAAGACAAGCAGCAGGCCGCGCAGCAGATCGACGCGATCCAGAAGCGCATGGACGCGCGCGACACCGCTGACGCCAAGCAGCAGTCGCAGACGGCGGACCTGATCAAGAGCGTGCAGACGTTGGCGCAAATCAAGCAGCAACTGCCGCAGTACATCACACTGCCGTCTGCGCCGCAGCAGATCACGGCGCAGCAGGCGAGCACGATCAATGCTGCCAAGCTTCCCGATGCGCCTACCGTCCAGGCGGGAGACTTCATGGTCTCGCAGGCGGATGCCAAGCCCGTGTTCGACAAGCTGGCGCAATGCAGCGCCGATGAACAGTCGCTTTCGACTTGCAAGGCCGATCGCGACGATGAGCATACGCAGCTCGCCGCCTCGCAGAGGCAGCTGGCGGACGAGCAGAAGGAGTCTGCTGCCTGGGAGAAGGCGGCCAAGGGCGGAAGCCTGTTGCACCGCCTTGCTATCCACGCGCGCGATATCGGCATCGGTGCTGCGGTCGGTTACGCGGCCGCGAAAGCGAGTAAGTGAGCGATGGTCGACATCAGCGGCTGGGAACGAAAGTTCTTCCGGTCAATGCTGGCCGAGAGCGACGGCACCGTGTCCAGCACGCGCTGCATGATCGCGCTGGTCGTGATGTTTTCCCTGGGATGGATTACCGGCCTTCTGCTGAAGGTGCGCAAGCCGGTGACCCTGGGCGAGGTTCAGAGCTTTGTCGGCACGCTGACGGTGTTCGTGACATCGATTTGCGGCACGCTGTACGGCATCAATCGCGTGACAGATGTGGTAGGCAACCGGGCGCAAAAGCCCGAATAAAGGAGGAAGCATGTTGTTAGCTGGGTTCGCATTACTCGCCGGCGTTGTGCTCGGCATTTTCGCATCGCATATTTTCGGGTCCACGGTCACCACCGAGATCAAGACCTACATCGAGAAGCTGCTGCAGGGGATCGAGACCCGCATCAGCGAGAAGATCGCCGGCGTGGAGCAGGCGGTTACGGGCGCAGCGAAAGTTATCCACTGAGAGAGATTCGGGCCGGAGGCTAACCGGCCAAAGGCCCGAATACTCGAAATGCCGTAGGAGCCGTTTTAAGGCGTCGGCGGAAAAAGCGAGGCGTCGGTACGACGATAGCCCGTGGTAATTATTGTCGCTATTTATCTGCGCGATTGCGATGGGCTGGAAAATCTTTTCGGATGGCAGATTTATGAGGATGGTCGAACTGATCGAAAAACGGTTGGCCTTGAAGAAGGAACAGGCCGAGATTTTCTGGCTCCTGGGCAGCTTCAGTTCCGACCCGAAACGGCTCGCTGAATATACGGGCCGTCACGAGAAAGAAATCTGGCGCATTTTGAATAGGCTGAGAGCAAAGATCGGCGCTCAAACTCTGAAAGACTTGGCAGCCTATGCAAGGGTTGCAGTGCAGCAGAAGGTTGGGCCATTGACAAGGAGCAAAAACGGCAGATGACGGTCCTCGGTTTGGGTGCTCATGGAGACGCAGGCACAAATGTTCGCGTCGGCTTCCGTCAGGGAATTTTCCGGCACATCAGCCTGGTCCTGAGCGGCGCTGGCGGAACGGCTGTGGTGCTGAGCGGCTACGAGCTGCTGGAGCATCAGCCGGATAAATCATTCGCGCTGCTCCAGGCGTGGGGACCGTGGTTCCTGATTGCGCTCTTGGCGATCATCACCGTCGGCGGCATTCTCACCGGCTTTGGCAACCTGTTGCGCGACGGTTTCTCCATGATGGCCGAGAGCGTGAAGCAAAGCGCCGAGGCGTCGACGCGCACAGCGGATGCTTTGACCAGGCTCGCCGACCAGGGCGGCCGCCAGTACGAAGAGGTGCAGCGGCTGGCGATTTACGCGGCGCGGGAATTCCCGAACGTGTACGAGCGCTTCGACCGGCAGGATGAAGTCCTGCGCGACTTAACTGCTTCGATCCAGCAATTGCACGCGAAGCTTACCGATGGAGGCTGAGGGGCCATGAGCGCGGAACACGAGCTGGTGCAAACAAGGCGGAAGCGCGGCATCGTGCTGAAGCTCGTGCGGCAGGGGCATGAGAAGCAGCTCTCCCGCATGGACGATTTTGAAGTGTGGGCGATTCTGCAGGACCTCGGCATCAACCTCGGACGCGACCAGGTGCTGACGATGCTGCAGGACCTGCAGATTCTTTCGCTGCTCAGCTTCAAATCGCAGCACAACGAATTCAGCGGGCGCGTGGAGATCAAGCAGATCGAGCTGACCGCTGCGGGCATTGGCCTGGTGACCAGGCGCAAGAGCACCGACGACGTTTTATTCGACTGAGGAGCCGCATGGCGAGACCAAAGACGGGCGAACGGCGGCGCGCGCGGCAACCACTGAAGATTGACCGCCTGCCCATCGAAGTACGCGACAAGATTCAGGCGCTGCGCAGCAAGGGCAAGACGTGGCAGGAGATCGAAGAGCTGTCCGCGCTGCCCGTCGACAAAGGCGGCTTCGTAGCCTGGGATGCGCTTCCAACTCCCGTCCTCGAACTCTTTCCCGATCTGCGTCTGCCGCATACGAATCTGCATCGCTGGTACGATCTGCGCGTCGAGCAGGTGCAGGCGGAAGTGCTCAACCGCGCGCAGCAGGCGCGCAAAATCGCTGAGGCATTCGCCGCTGCGGATCTCGAAAACTCGAATGATGCGGTGATGAATGCCGCGCGGGATATCATCTTCGGCCTTATGGAGCGCGCCGATGATGGCTCGCGCATGTATGCCTCGAAGGCTCTGCTTGCGCTCGCTGAGGTTGTCCAGGAAGCGCGCAAGAACGATATCCGTGAACGCCAGGTGGCTGTTGATGAGCGCAAGCTGAAGGCTCTCGAAGCCCGCGAAGAATTGACGCGGCGCAAGCTCGAAGCGGAAACGGAGAAGGCGGCCAAGAAACTTTCGAAGGGGCAGCTCACTCCGGAGGATCTCGGGCGATTGGCCGAGCGCACGTTTGGCCTCAAGCCGGTGGCCACGCATGGCTAGTGTTGCCGCGCTTCCCGCAGCGATGCCGCTGCGCCAGTATCAGGTCCGCTGGATCCAGGACGACTCGCGCTTCAAGATCGCGGTCAAATCTGCGCGTATTGGTTTTTCGTTTGGCACCGGCCTCGAAGCCGTGCTCGATTGTCTGCATACGCCGAACGCGACATGGACGGTGCTGAGCGCCTCGAAGGCGCAGTCGGTCGAGTTCATCGAGACGTGCCATCGGCACATCGAGCTGATGTTCGGAACGGCCGAACTCTACCGCGATGAAGACTGGTATGACGAGCTGGGCAAGATCGAGGCCATTCAGCAGCGCATCACGTTCCCGGATGGATCGCGCCTCATTGCGCTCCCCGCAAACCCGCGCACGGCGCGCGGCTATCCCGGCAACGCGATCCTCGATGAGTTTGCGCATCACGAAGACAGCTATGCAATCTGGGCGGCGATCACGCGTCAGGTAGCGCTCGGACACAAGGTCCGCGTGCTCTCGACTCCGAATGGCGAGCAGGGCAAGTTCTACGATCTCTGCAAAGAGCTGGGCCTGACGGACGGCGAGCCGGAGCACAACTTCGCTGTCGTCAAGGGCTGGTCGATCCATTGGATCGACGTGAACATGGCGGTCGCAGACGGCTGCCCGATCGACATGCAGGAGATGCGCGACCTGATTAAAGACGACGACATCGTCAATCAGGAGTTCTATTGCATCTTCCTGAAGGCCGGCGGTTCATGGCTGCCGCTCGATCTCATCCAGCAGGCCGAAGACCAGGGCGCGACGCTCGAATGGCCCGGCGGGTATTCTCCGCGCGGCTCGCTCTTCGGCGGCATCGACGTAGGCCGCATTGGCGATCGCACTTCGTTCTGGCTCAAAGAGAAGATCGGCGACGTGCTCTGGACGCGCATGGTGCTCGCTCTCAGCAAGGTGCCATTTCAGAAGCAGGCGGAGATCCTCGAACCATACGTGAAGATGACGCTGCGCACGGCGATCGACTCCACCGGCATGGGCATTGCTCTCTATGATCTGCTCAATGTGAACAACAGCGGCCGCGTGATGGGCGTCAACTTCGCCGGATCCAGCCGCGTGCGCGACGAGCAAAAGAAAAGGCATCCGGCAACAAGCGGAGTCGCTGATGGCTCCGTGCGCATGAAGACTGATCTCGCGGTGAAGATCAAGCGGTCGCATGAAGGCTTGCGCGAGCGTATCCCTTACGATCTGCAAATCCGCGCCGAGCTGCAGGCGATCAAGCGCATTCCCACGGCGACTGGCGTCACCTTCGACGCGCCGAGGATCGAGCTGGAAACGGGCGTCGCCGGCGGGAAAAAGCAGAAGTCCTACGCGCACGCCGATCACTTCTGGGCGCATGCGCTGGCAACCTATGCCGCTGAGTCGGATGTCTGCGCGCTCGGCATACAGCTTCCGCAGACGCCCACTTCCTACTCAAGACTAGGAGGCTACCTCTGATGGCCGATGACACCATTCCGCCGCTGCCGCCGAAGGGCGAGATCGTTTCGCAGCAGGCTCTGTACGACACGCAGATCTCGCTCTACCGCAACTCGCTCGCCTTCGGCGGCATGCGCGATCCCAGCACGAACTGGGCGACGATGGTCTACAACCATCCGCAGGCGATGCTGCTCTATCGCGAGCTGGAGGACAAGGACGAAGACGTTGCCAATGCGCTCGACAGCCTGCGGCTGAGCGTGCTGGAGCGCGATCCCAGCGTGACGCCTGGAGACGATTCGCAGCTCGCGCTCGACGCCGCCAACTTCATCCAGGACCAGCTGACGCAACTCGACTTTCATTCCGTGCTCGATTGCATCCTGGACGCGCCTGGTTATGGCTTCAGCGTGCAGGAGATGGTCTTCGATACGAGCATGGGGCAGGCGTCGATCGCGGAAATCAACGATTGCCCGCAGGAGCTTTTCCTTTTCGGAGACCGCTATCAGCCTCAGATCGGGCAGCTGCAATTTCTTTCGCAGCCGTGGGCTTCAACCGGGCAGCCGGTTCCTGAAGAGAAGTTCATCGTCTTCACCTATCGCAAGCGTTCGCGCAACCGCATGGGGCGGCCGCTGCTCAAGTCCGTCTTCTGGCCGAGCTGGTTCAAGCGCAACATTCAACGCCTCTGGATGCAGTATGCGGAGAAAGGACCGGGCACCGCAGTCGTCTTCTACAACGACCCTGACAACGTAGCGGAGCGGCAGCAGGCTGTCGAGATCGCCCAGGCTATTGCCGACAACGTTGCGATCGCGGTGCCGCAGAGCTTCAAGTACGACCAGGAGCTGCTGAAGATCGCGCGCTCGCAGGACCCCGCGGTGTATGAACATTTCTTCCAGGCGATGCAATATTCCATCGCGCGGAAGATCCTCGGCGAAACGCTCACCAGCTTCGGCAATGAAGGCGGAACGGGTTCGAGAGCGCAAGGTCAGACGCATGCGGACACCCTGGAGCAACGCACGATCGAGCTGTGCTTCGCGACTGCATCTGTCATCAACAAACAGTTCGTGCGCCCGTTGACGCTCTGGAACTTCGGTCCGGCTGCGCCCATGCCGAAGTGGGGATTCGATATCGGCGAAGAAGAAGACCAGGCAAAACGCCTCGTCGTGGATTCAGGGCTGCAGAAGATGGGCAAGCAATTCACGGCCGGTTATGTGTCCAAGCGCTATGACGTGCCGTTAGCCGTGGGCGAAGAAGCGGATTCCGTGCTGGTTCCGAACGCCGCAGCGCCGCAGGTGAATCTCAACGACAACAGCGACAACGACGCATCGTTCGCCGAGAACAAGAAGGAGCTGCAGGAGTTCGACAAGCTCTTCGAGCAGTTGAAGGAAAGCGCCGATCCGCTGCTCGCAGAACGCACGCGCCACCTTGTATCGGCGGCTCATCCAGTCCAACAAAACGAGTGAAAAGGAGACAATGAAGCCTTACTACGAACGCGACGGAATCGTTCTGTTTAATGCTGACAGTCGCGAACTGCTGCCGGGCCTGAAAGCAGACCTGGTATGCACAGACCCACCATACGGGATCGGCGTCGCAAGGCGCAGCTGGAACGGTGGACGAGGTAAAAAGCACTGCAGGTCCGGCATGATGCGAGGCAGAAAGCCGGTGCAGTGTAGGGATTATGGCGATTATGACTGGGATGACGCGCCACCATCACGATGGGTTTTTGATTTGCTGCGAGAGAATTCACGCTGGCAGATCATTTTCGGCGGGAACTATTTTCCGCTTCCGCCATCGCGCTGCTGGCTCGTTTGGGACAAGGACAATGGCGGAAACCAATTCGCCGATTGCGAGCTGGCCTGGACGAATTTTGAAAAGCCAGTGCGCAAGCTGAGATGGCGCTGGAACGGATTTCTTCAAGAGGACATGAAGAACAAAGAGGAACGAGTACATCGCGCGCAAAAGCCCTTGGAGGTGATGCGCTGGTGTATCCAGCATGCTCCGGAGGAATGCGGGACGATTCTCGACCCCTTCGCAGGCTCAGGAACAACGCTGCTGGCAGCGCGCACGCTCGGGCGTAAGGCCATCGGCATTGAGCGCGAAGAGGCATTCTGCGAGACGGCCGCGAAGCGGCTGGAGCTGGCAGTAGCGTGAAAATCACCATCCACCACGGCGTCACGCGCGATAACGCATTTGTTCCGCGCATGGGCGAGCTGCTTGCACGCAAGCTCGCCAGCGCCGATATGCTCGGCCGCCTGCAGATCGTGCGCCATGCTTACGCGAAGACGAAAAAGCAATTGCCCTTGAGCGCTGCTGGATCGCATGTGAAGTTCGACGAAGGCGACGTGGATCTCGGCATCGGCTTCGACGTGGGCGGCAACGACGCGGCCGATTACGTCTCGCGGCTTACTCCTGTCACCAAGCAGGTCTTCGACGGTCTCACCTCGCAGTACCGCAAAGATGCGTTCACTCTCGCAGCCACGAGCGACGTGCGCCTGGTGCAGAAGGTGCAAGCCGCGCTCGCGGACATCGCCAGCAAGGGCGGCACGGCCAGCGATTTCCGCGCAGCAGCGAATAAGATCGCCGACGACGCCGGTGTCACTGAGCTGAACGCGTTCACGCTCGACACCGCATATAACACCGCGATGCAGAAGGCATACAGCTCCGGACGCCTGGTGCAGATGCGCGAGCCGCACATGATGGAAGCACTGCCGTTCTGGCAGTATTGGACGGTCGGCGATCTGCGCGTGCGGCCTGAACATGCGGTGCTCGACGGCTTCTGCGCGCATGCCATTGACCCGGTGTGGCTGAAGATTTATCCTCCATCTGGATTCAACTGCCGCTGTTCAGTTGTGCCGATCCCCGCCGAGGAAGCACCGAAGGACAGCGACCAGGGCGGACTGGAACGCTTGCCAGCATTGGCGATGGTGCTGGTTCCGCAGCAAGGATTCACGTCGCTCCTCCACGCAATATAAGTATTTCTTCCGCATTTACCGCGTGATCCGCGCGTGCCGCACGATGCTCTGATTCCGCGCTTTACATTCGTTTCGTGGCCGAACTCACGAAGACAGTCGACGGCAACCCGCTTCCTGCAAGCAAGTTCGCTTATGTGGGCGATGCGCAGAATATCGCCACATGGCATCTGCCGATCGATAAAGACCACATCGAGTCCGCGCTGAAGATGTTCGGGCATGAGAAGCATGTGCCGGAAGGCGCGATGACAGCGACGGCGAAGAAGATCGCGGCCGCCGCAAAAGACGCGGGCCTCGACACGAAGAACTTCACGGACACCTACCTCAAGACTTCCGAGCATGGTGAAGCGCAGTCTCCCTGGATTGAAATCTTCCGCGCCGGCGATTACCGTGCCCAGGGCAAGAGCGTCATCACGCGCAGCGACCTGGAGCGAGTGATTCGCAATTACGATCCGACCTACCACGAAGCGCCGGTGTGCGTTGGGCACCCCAAAGACAACCTGCCCGCGTATGGCTGGATTGATCGTCTCGCGCTCGATGGCGACGTGCTGCTCGCCAGGGAAAAGCAGGTAGATCCCAAATTCAATGAGGCCCGCCAGGCTGGGCGTTATAAGAAGCGATCTGCCGCGTTTTACCAGGACGCTGCAGGCAATGTCGCCGGGCTGCGGCATGTCGCATATCTCGGCGCGCAGCCGCCCGAAGTGAAGGGTCTTCAGGACGTGCAATTCAACGACAGTGGCCGGACGTTCATCGTCTTCGGCGAGGAGGAATCTGTGGCAGACGAAAAAACTATGGAGGAGCGCCTGAAGGCGTTCTTCTCTGAGCTGTTCGGCAGAAAGACGGAAGGCGCAACCTTCAGCGAGGCCGATGTGAAGCGCATTGCCGGCGAAGCCGTTACGGCCGCCACGCAGCCGCTCACGACGAAGATCACGCAGCTTGAAACCGATCTCAAGAGCCAGGGCACGGCTTTCTCCGAGCGCGAGCAGAAGATCGCGGGCGCGGAAGTCGCGCAGCGCGGCGTCGATGCGATCACCCGCCTGAAGTCTGCGGGCAAGTGGATTCCGGCTTACGAGAAGATGGGCCTCGGCCTGGTCTTCGGCGAGCTGGCGAAGACATCCGCGACTGTCGAGTTTGGCGAGGGCGATGCGAAGAAGCAGGTTGCGCCGCTGCAGCTGCTGGTCGAGTTTCTGGAGGGCTTGCCGAAGATTGTGCCCGGTGGCACGAACTTTACTGGCGTGACCGTGGTTGCAGGCGGGAAGGGCGCAGGCGATCCGCTTACGGATGCGGCCCGCGCGCGGCAGAAGGAAAAGAACATCACCTTCTCCGAGGCGCTTGACCAGGTTGCGCAGGAGAATCCGGAGCTGACCAGGCCGGGCGCTGCCGCTGCAGGCGCTGTCTAGCGCCCCGCAGCAAATCTTGCCGGTGACACGTCCGCCGGCTAACGAAGTCTCGAACGCGAGGAGCTGAAGCGATGACGAACATCAATGTCGAACTGAAAGGCCCGAAGGGGCCGCAGATCAAAGAGAGCCTGCTGCCCACGGCGCTGCCGACGGCGCGTGGCCTGGCTGTGACCTACGGCTCGGATGCATACCACTGCGCGATTGCAGGGGTGGCCGGCGAGGCCATCTCCGGCATCGTCGAGGAAGATGCGGTTTCCCTGCTGCTTCCTGTTGCTGTGGTCCAGCACGGGCAGACGGTGGCGCAGATCGGCGCGGCAGTTACGGCTGGGCAGTTGCTGGCGACGAACGCGACCGGCCAGCTGATTCCGGCCGTGAGCACCAACACGATCGTGGCCCGCGCGCTGGAGAGCGGCACGAACGCAGGCGACTTCATCTGCGTGCTGGTGGTGGATGGGGGCGCGGTTCATCCCTAGTTGATCTGGGGCGCGAAAGCACGGACGCAACGGGTACAGCTACCTAAATCCGCCGAGTCCGCTGCAATTAACGCTCCGTAAGTTTTAACCCCGCGAGGGCAGGAGGAACGATAGATGGGTGCATTTGTACCTACAATGCCGGCCGGAACACTGAACGTTGCGCTCAGCAACTTCGCCAAAGAGTTCCGCAACAATGCCCTGGTGGGCGAGCGGTTTGCGCCGCGCGTTCCCGTGGCGCGTCAGAGCTACCAGTACGTGATCTGGAATCGCGACAACATGCGCGTGCCCGGATCGACGCTGCGTGCGCCTGGTGACAAACCCGGAAGCGTGCGGCGCGATTACTCGACTGCGCCGTACATGTGCCAATCGCATGCGCTCGATGGCTCGGTCCCGTTCGAGTCGGAAGCATACGGTCTCGGCCTGGGCTTCTCCACCAAGAAGCAGCTCACGCAGCAATTGATCGACGTCATCAATCTCGATCGCGAAGTTCGCATCGCGAACCTGTTGCTGAATACCACCAACTTTCCGAACGGGGTCACGCTCTCGGGCACGTCGATGTGGGACGCTTATCCGTCCACGCCTGAGACGGGCACGGACGGCTCGCATCCGATCGTTGTCGTAGATGCCTACAAGGCGATTCTGCGGCAGGCCGGCATCCAGGACTCGCAGATGTGCCTGCTGCTGAGCGATCCGGTGTTCGTGAAGCTGCGCAACCACCCGGACCTGATCGACCGCTTCAAGTTCACCAACCCGCAGGGAGCGATCAGTCTCAATCAGCTCAGCTCGGCCTTCGGTGTCGAGGTGATCGTGGCCAGCGCCATCCAGCTCGACAAGGGCAACAACGCCAGCTGGGTGTGGGGCAACAACGCGCTGCTCGCATACACGCAGGCCGCGCCCACAATGGACGACGTATCGTGCGCCAAGACCTTTGTCTGGGCGGGCGGCAACGACGGCCAGGGTGGCACGATTCCTGGTCCGATGAACACGGTCGATGGTTACGGCGTGCTGGAGTGGATCGATCCGCACCAGTCGGCCAAGAAGTACTGGGCCTCGGTGGACTGGTACTACGGCCTGCAGGTGACCGCAGTCGAGACGGCGATCCCGATCCTCAACGCAGTGGCCGCGCCGACGATGGGCGCGATCCCGAGCGACGTAGAAGGATAACGCCAAGCGAATAACCTGGGCGCGCTTTGACTGAGGCGCGCCTTTTTCATAGGCACAGCAAACGGGAGGAACGACATGGCGAAGGCCAAGGCAGCAGATCAATCGACGAAGAAGTACCGCGTGAAGCAGCCGCTCCGTCACAACCTGAAGCACTATGGCGCTGGCAGCATCGTTGAGCTGTCCGCAGATGAGGCGAAGACGCTGATCGAACGCGGCGTGGTCGCGAAGAACGCAGCCGACGTCGAGGCAGAAGCAAAGGCCGAGTAATCGGCCTCGCCGCCTGTTGATACCGGAGAGCTATGGCATACGCGGTACAATCCGATCTCGTTCCCCTGCGCCTTACGCAGAAGGACGTGACCGAGCTGACCGTCGACGTTCCCAGCGGGAACCCGGCGACCGACGCAGCCACGACCGCATCCCTCGTATCGGCCGTGCTCGAAGAGGCGTCTGGACGCGTAGACAGCTACTGCCGCGCTAGGTATGTCACGCCGCTGCAGCAGAGCGACGATGTGAAGTCCTTGACGCTCGACATCGCTGTGTATCTGCTCTTCAGCCGCCGGCGCGAGACGCGCATCACCGATACGGTGCAGCAGCGTTTCAACCAGGCGATCGCGTTCCTGAAAGACATCGCGACCGCCAAGGCATCGCTCGATCAGCCTGCGACTTCGCAGACGCCACAGACTTCAATCGCCGGTCCGGAGATCTCCGAAAAGGACTGCCGCCTGCGCTTCAGAGACCACAACCTCGAAGGGTTCGTCTAACCGTGACCACCGCAGTCATCCAGGTCGACAGCAGCAGGGCGCTCGTGGCGCTGGGACGATTCCGTCTCTCGCTGCAGGAAAACGAGGAGCTGATGCGCGAACTGGGCGCGGCGCAGCTCGTGTCGATCCGTCGAACCTTCCGCGAACAAGGCTCGCCGGCTGGATCGTGGGTTCCACTCTCTCCGAATACGATCAAGCGCAATCCTCGAAAGTATGGCGATGGGCACAAGCTGCTCATCGACAAAGGCACGCTGCTCAACTCGATCACCTATCGCGTGCAGACCGGAGCGGTCGTCATCGGCACATCGCTCAAGTATGCCGCTGTGCATCAGTTCGGGTCGCGCGATCGAAGCGTTGCCATCGGTCCGCAGACGGAAGCGGAATCGAAGGCAACGGTGGACGTGAAGGCCGGCAGCTATTACCGGCAGGCGGGCGAGCTGGGCACGGGGAAGATGAAGAAGTCCGACAAGAGCGGCGTTCTGCGCTCGACGCGCATGAAGATCCTCGGGCCGCGCAATGCATCGCTGGTGAATGCGCGGGCGCACACGCGCCACCAGAACATTCCGCCACGGCCTTACCTGGTCTTTCGTCCTGAAGATCCTGGGCGGCTGCGCGGCATCGTGACACGTTTCGTCGCGAAGAAGAAGGCTGAAGCCGGGCTGGGAGGCAAAGCATGAGCGGCTTGCCTACAAAGTTTCAGGTCGCCGATGTCGAGGCCGCGCTGCTGACGCTCTTGCAGGGCAGCAATGTCTCCACGGCTTATGGCGCGGCCATCGATGTGGATTCCATCGGAGACAAAGACTTTCTCGACGATGGCACGCTGACTCTGCAGCCACCGTCGATTCGCATCCGTTTCAGCGGCGCGGATTACAACAATCTGCGCGATAACCAGCGCCTCTCTTACGAAGCATCCATGCTGTTCGAGGTGATGTGCTTCGAGGAATCCCTGCGCAGTAAGGCTGACGAGCGCCTGCAGACGTTGCAGCTCGTCCAGGTCATTCAGGACCAGCTCGCCGGCGCGCGGCTTGCCCTGGTCGACGGCTCCAGCTCCGCGCCGATTGAACTGCGCGCGGTCACGCCGATCGTCACTGACCAGGGACCAATCGACCAACTGTTTTCCATCACGATCGCGATCCGAGGGATCGCGCAATACAGCGGAGCCAACGCGAGGTTTGGACAATGAGCACCACTCAAAAATCTGATTTCGTCGATATCGAGCTGACGCCGGCGGCCGCCGAGCTGAAGCAGGTGCGCGTGGCCAACGGCCACTTAAATTACGTCTTCACGCCCGGCAAGCCGGTGCGCGTGCTTACCAGCGAGTGGTCGCGCGTGCTCTCGAAAGAGCAGCACCAGGGCCAGGCGATCTTCCAGGTCTCGACCGGAACGACGAGCGCCACGAGCGCGGCTGACCAGATCAAAACGCTGCAGGCCGAGGAAGCGGTACTCGAACAGGAAATTGCCCAGGAAGGGAGCAACTAAATGCCCGGACCATACAATTTTGAAGCACAGCCAAGTTGGCTACGAAACCTCGTGCTCGCCGCCGCCAAGCAGCCGGCATGGGGAACCGGCCTTACCACCTCGCTCACGCAGCGCCAGCGCTTCGACGGCGCGACGGTGCTGGAGCGCTCGATCAGCCGCCGCTCGGACAAGGACTACGCCGGCAAGGGCACTTCGTTTGCGACCAACGGCCAGATCACCACGCATGACACCAAGCTCGACGGCTTCAAGGCGGAGCTGAGTGATTGGCTCGTTGGCTACATCTTTGCCTTCCTTATGGGCAAGGAGACCGTGACGGGCACGGGCGCGCCCTACACGCACACCTTCACCTTCGACGAATCGACCCGCACGGCTGTGGCGACCAGCATCTACGTCGAAGACACGAACGATGTGCATTACACCTGCCCGGACATGTGCATCAACGATCTGACGCTCACGATCAGCGAGATCGGCGCGATCATGGCCGAGATGTCGATGATGGGCACGGGCCTGCAAACGATGGGATCGATCGCGACATTGCCGAATTCGGGCACCGATACGTACCTGCTCGGCTCGGATGCGGCGCTCTCCTTCGGCCCGGTTGGCAGCCCGGCCTCATTCATCGGGCGGCACATGAAGACGACGCTGAAGCTGGACAACCAGCTCACGGTCCACAAGGCTCCAGGAGGCGGACTATACGGCATCTTCGTGCGCAAGGGCGATCCGAAGTTCTCGATCGCGACGACGATCGCGGCCAAGCCTACAGACGACGTCTACACGCTGTTTACCAATGACACGCCCTCGGCATTCACCCTGAATGTGAATTCCGGAGCGGCAGCGCAGCTCAATATCTCGATCCCGCAGACGCACCTGAAGACTACGAAGCTCGGCCTCGACGGCGACATGGTGGTCTGGGAGATCGAAGGGGATGAGACGACCTGCTACCAGGCTGCGGGCGTTCCACCTATCACGATTCAGGCCATCAACAGCGTCGCAGCGTATCTGACGCCGGGTACATAGTTTTTCCCAGGGGGAGCGCTTCAGCCAGAAGCGCGCCCTCATTTTTCAGCAGTACTTGCGGCCCCACTCCGCCGCAAGAGAGGGCAGCACCACTTCGCAGCCTTCAGGCAATACAGGGTCCTTCACCCTTGTAATTCCGAGCACTAAATATTCCATTTTCTATTTCGAAAGAAGGACTCATGGCTGCAATTGAACTTACCGCACCGCGCATCATCGTGATCGAAGACGATCGCCGCAGACAATACCAATTCACCGTTGCCCGCATTGCGAAAAAGCAGTGGCTGCGCTACTTCGAGGGCATCGTCTCGACCTCGGAGAATCAGGACGGCAAGCGTCTCGACAGTTTTGATTCATCGGCCGCTCGCCTGGAGCTGGCCGAGCAAGTCCTGGCCGACGCCAAGGGATACAAGTCCGAAAAGCCCGTGACCGAGATCGCCGGATGGCAGAAGCTGTTGCCTCTCTCGCATCGGCTGGGCGTGGCGAACGCGCTCATCGATGTGAGGCGCTCGGACAAGGCGGGCGACGATGACGAGCCGATCAGGTTGGGCGACGAATCGATCACCCTGGACGCCGTGTGGGGCGCGGACGAGTCCGGCGTCATGCGCAAGTATCACGGCTTGCGCCACAACTTCCAGACGCCATCCGCTGAGCACCAGAGGCGATTCTCGCGCGACGCCAGCCGCTCGGTGATCGTAGGAGGCTCGCGCAGCGGCAAAACGCGCTGGCTGGGCGCTCAGGCCACGCTCATCGAGCTTTACGATGAGCTGATTCAAAGCGTGGATGGCTACACCGTGAGCGGCGCGATGCCGGATCGCGCGGCGATTGTCGAGTACATGGATGCCTACCATAAGGTCGCTGCTGCCGATCAGCTGTTCTCGCCGGCGGCTCCAAAACTCAGCGAAGAGGAGCAATGATCGATGTCGCTCGCGATGCGGAAGGCGTGCGCAAGGCCCTCGAAGAAATCTTCGAAGAGGACTTCGTGCGCGCCCGCATCGATCGCGAATCAGCCGGGGCCACGCCCGAAACCAAGGAGCGCATGCAGCGGCAGATTCCCCGGCGCACGCTGTCGCCCGGCTACTACCGCGTCGCCGAATACCTGCTCGCCATTGATGCCGAGCGACGCGCGGGCATCGTCTTCAGCCTTCGCGATCTCTGCTGCTGGGAGGTCGATGGCCTGGTTGCGCTTGACCGCGCGCGCGGCGCGTATGAGTCGCGGCATCCTGCATGCTCGGCATGCGGAGCGAGGCAGGACACGCGCTTCAATCGCGAGTGCTCGAACTGTGGCGTCAAATTCCGCACCAGGAAAAAGTGAAGCATGCCGGTAGATTCCTCAGCGGTTCAGATTGTCATTAACGTCACGGACGCCAACTCCGGTGAGGTGATCGCGCAGCTTGAGCGCAGCCTGAACAGCGCAGGCGCGGCCGGAGCCAGCTCCGGCGATAAGGTCGCTGCGGGCATGGACAAGATGGGCAAGCATTCGCTCACCGCGCTCGATAATGTGCGCCTGCTGCGCGACGATCTCGGTGTCCGCATCCCGCGTTCGATGGAGAAAGCGATCGCGTCGAGCCAGGCCATGATGACCGTGATCGGCGGAATCGGTAAAGGGCTGCTGGCCATAGGTGCCATCGATATCGGCATCCGCATTGCTGAAGGGCTGAAACACGTCTGGGATGGCTATCTGTCACTCACGAGCGCAGCGGAAAAATACAACGAGGAGGCGCAGAAGGCGAAGGATGAAGACTTCGGCAACACGCGCTCGATCGAGGACACGCGGCTGCGCATCGACGACGCGACGAAGGCGATGAAGAACTTCAATGCCGCTGCGCAGGAGCTTTCCGGTGGCGGCTTCTGGAGCCAGGTCGGCGGCTTCGTTTCGAACCCTCAGCAGTTCATAACTAATCGCCTCATCGCGAAACAACTGACCGATCAGGCAGAGAAAAATCACGGACAGATCGACAAGCTCACGCCGCGCCAGGTGGAACAGCAGCATCAGCAGAACATCCAGCAGATCGAGTACAACCACGCGCTCGACGGTTCACTGCGCGGACATGCAAAGATCACCGCTGAACTGGCCAAGCAGCGCGAGATCAACGCTGAAAATCGCCGCTCCAATACGGAGATGGATAAGGCGAAAGGCAATCCTGTTGCGGCGGACTCAGGAGCGGCCGAAGAGCGCATGAAGAACGGCATCGCGCAGCGCCAGGCCGATGCGCAGACCTTCAATCTGCAGCGCGAACATACGCAGGAGCTGCAGCGGTTGCGTCAGGAGGCCGTCCAGTCAGGATTGCGTGGCAACGCACTCTATGCCGCGCAAGAAGCGGCTGCAATTGAGAACCTGAAGAACAAGGACATGGATTCGGTCGCTGCGCGAGCGGCCATCCATGAGAAGTTTCACAACGAGGAGATGAAACGCCTGCAGGATGAGGCGCGTGAGACGCAGCAGATACAGGCCGAGGCGGCGGCTGCCGGGCTGAAAGGCATTGGCAAAACCCAGGCTGAAGGCGATATCGAGATCGGGAAAATACGCGGCAACGACAATCTTTCCGATGAAGCGAAGGATGCTCGTGTTGCTGCTGCGCGCCAACAAACCAATCAGCAAATTCTTCAGCAGGAACAGGAATTCGGTCGCAATGTTGATCAGATCGCGGATGCGTCTGCAGCCCATCAGGTTTCCGGCTTTGCGCGGATCCACGCTGAAGCCAGCAAGCAGCTCGACGATTTGCAGCGCAAGTTTCAGGAGACCTACGGCCAGATCGACCGTTCCACGCCTGGTGGCGAAGCTGTTTATAAGCAGGGTCTCGCGCAGCTCGGGCGCGGGCAGTCAGCCGTCAACGCCGGAGCCGGTCAGCAGGAAGAGGACCTCGCGCGCAAGAACGCGGATGAGACAGCGCAGATCGAGGCCGAAGCCCGCGCAAAGTCTCTCTCGGCCGAGAAGCAAAAGACGGCCGCCATTGAAACTGAGTATGAAGCGCGACTGAAGAAATACCAGGAGCAACTGCAGCAGCAGGAGATCTCCGAAGACGATTACAGCCGGCGCGTCCTCGCCGCACAACAACAGCGCAACGCGGAAATGATCGCCGAGCAGGAGGCCACGCGGCAGAAGCTCGCGGGCGAGCTGGCCGGCTTCTTCAAGAATCCGCTCGATGCGCTCAAGAACTTCGGGGACAAGGCGGCCGGCCAAGCAGGCGCGTCGATCATTCAGGGCCTGCAGAATCACTTCAGCCGCAATACCGGCGACGGTGGCACGGGGACGGGAATTCTCGGCGGCATCTTCGATCACATCGCAGGGACGCCGCACGCGCCTGGTGGCCGCGCGGGGCGTTTGCCCTCGGTTGCCGGCGGCGCGAGCAGCACGCTCTCTGTGGCCTCCGCAATGATTCAGGTAGGCAGCGCATCCATTTCCTTCGGCGGATTCGCTGGCGGGGCTGCACGCGGCGGCGCGGGCACATTTGGGGCGGCCGGTGCAGGCGCGATAAACGCCGGTGGCGGAAGCGCAACATCTTTCGGCGGAGGATTCTCTGCCGGTGGATCCACCATCGGCGGCGCGGGATCTTCTTCTGCGGGCGCTGTGAGCGGCGGATTCACGGGCACTGGCTCGGCTCCATCGAGCGGCAGCGGCGCGGCTGGCGTCCTCGGCAATATCAACCAGGGCATCAGCACGGCGAAGGGCCTCCAAAGCATCTTCAAGGGCAGCAAGGGCGGATCGGGAAGCGATTCGGACTCGGGGACGCTCGATACCACGCAGCCCGATATTCCCGGCACTCTCAATGCCGACGGCACCTACACCTCCGCGCCGGGCGCAAGCGGTACCGCATCGGGAGCTGGTAATGCGTTCGACAAAGCCAGCGGCCTGTTTGGCGATGCGATGGGCCTCTACGGCGCTTTCGAGAGCAAGGGCGGCTTCGGCGGAGCTGCTCAAGGCGCATTGAGCGGAGCCAAGCTCGGCGCGGATCTCGGCGGTCCGATCGGCGCGGCGATCGGCGCAGCCGGCGGAGCGGTGCTCGGCGCGATCGGCTTTGGCGGACGCAATGCTGCGCACCTCTACGACATCAAGCAGGTGCGCCCGCAAATGAAGAACGATCTCGATGCCTATAACCAGGGCAGCATGGATTACCTCACTGCGTATACGGATATCGAAACGCTGATGACTGACGCGAAGAACCAGACCAACAAGATGGGTTCAGGCGCTCAGGGCTACTACCAGGACACGATCAAGAAAGAGTTGAACGATGCGCTCGGCCAGCTATCACGCGAGCAGCGGGCAGGGCGCAGCCAATACGGCGTGAGCGCCGCGCAATATGCTGTCGGAACCGACTCTGTGCCGCGCGATGGGTTCGCGTTCATCCACGAAGGCGAGCGCATCATGCCTTCCGATCAGAATGAGCGCATCACAAGCGCCATCGAGAACGGGTCGATGGCGAGTGCGGGTCCGCGATACATGCCTGCAGATACGGGGAGCGGCGATACCCACCTGCATCTCAGCGCGATCGACGCGAAGAGTTCGATGCAGTTCCTGATGGCCAATAAACACAGCATCCGCAAGGCAATGAATGCGAGCTATGGCGAGGACTCCGGAGGGGCCGATGCCTGAGACTGACATCCTCAATCCGACGACTACCTGGCAGAGCGACATCGAAGACTCGATGACGCCGGACTATGGGTTCACGCGCAAACGAGCCACGACGCAGCTGAGAAAGAAAGCCGTCGGCGGAACACCGTGGACGCGCGAAACGCAGAACACCGGACATACGTTCCTCTTCTCCTGGCTGCAGCGCTCGTGGCTATGCGTGCAGCGCCTCAAGCAGTATTACGAGCAGTACGAGGATGGATTCTTCACCATCATTGATCAGGACGGCGGCGGCCGCCATTACGTCGGTCGGTTTAGCTCGGAAGTCGTTCCGACCGAGACGGGCAACGGTCGATGGGACGTGCAGAATGTGACCTTCGAAGAGATCCCGCGCGTGGCCATGGTCGAGTATCCCAGCGACTGGGACCACGATTCGATCTTCTTCGGGGTCAACAATGACTTCGGCGATCAGAAGCTCGCAACCAGCGGCGCGTGGTCGGAAGCGAGTTATGCAGCGGCGCAGATCACCTTGGGCGGCATCCTGCGCACAAATCTTCCTGGCGTCATCATGACCAATCCGGGCACGAACGCGGGCGACTGGGCGCAGTTCGAATATCGCGGGTATGGTTTTCAGCTCTATCTCGTAAACGGCCCAGCGATGGGAAAGGCTGACGTATATCTCGACGACGTGCTGCTGACGACCGTCGACTGCTATGCCGCCTCACCTGGTATTGATGCAGGCGTGCAAATCGCAGTGAGTCAGCCGAACGTCTCGCTCGATATCCATCGCGTGAAGGTGGTCGTCGACGCGACGAAGAACGCCAGCTC
Source organism: Alloacidobacterium dinghuense (assembly GCF_014274465.1). NCBI lineage: Bacteria > Pseudomonadati > Acidobacteriota > Terriglobia > Terriglobales > Acidobacteriaceae > Alloacidobacterium > Alloacidobacterium dinghuense. The sequence goes on from NZ_CP060394.1 coordinate 2,914,990, forward strand.
GACCGGCGCGGCGATCAGCTGGTATGGGCTGCAGGTGATGCGCTAATGGCCACGCAGTATCCACCATCGCTGCTCGCCGTGGGCGGCGCGCGGACCGGCATCGCGCCTGTGAACCTGCTCGACGTCGAGGACATCAACGGCAATCTCTATTACTGGTCGGATCGTCCTTCCGATGCGACACCTGTGATCACCGGCAGCGTGGCGCCTGCCCCAAACGTGACTCCTCCGGTTCCCGTGCCCGCCGGCCAACAGCTGGCCTGGGCTTATGCGACGGAGACTGCGGCGACTGGCCCTGGCCCGAATGGGGGGGCGTCGTCAACGCTCACTTCAGGCGCAGCATCGATGTCTTCGAGTGGTGGGCTGGAGCCGCATACGTACCTTTGCGAATGGCAGAATTTCGCGCTGCCGAATCTTCCCCCTGGCGCGGTCATCCAGGCAATCTATCCCGTTGCGGTCCTCAATTTCTCAACAACCGAGCCCAGCGCAACGGCGACCTGGGCAGTAAGCGGCACGCCGAGCAGCAGCGGCGGTCTCAATATCCCAGGCAATGGACTTACGGATTTCGACGGCCAGTTCACAAGCACGGGCAGCATCGGATCGACTGCAGCGGCCATCCAGAATGCTTCGATCACTTGCTCGGTGCAAGATTCGCTCGGTCCGCATCCCGTCATCGCAGCGATGGAAATCAGTTTCGTCGCGCTCGCGGTCTACTATACAGCGCCTGCAGGCAGCAATGGTGGCGTTTATAAGCCGTGGCTGCTGAGCGTGCCCAGCTTCGCCTTCCATCGCTCGCTGCAGACGGACACCGGATCATTTGTCGTCCAGAACATTTCAGGCGACACGCTCTCGCGCGACATGGAGAAAATCATTCGCGCCAGCGCTCTTGAAGGCGCTCTGTTTGTCTATCGTCTTTGGCAGCCGGATGCCGAGGCGGCATGGCTCGAAGTGCATGGAACGCTGAGCGTCGAGCCGGTGGGAGTCGACACCGTCACGCTGCGCGGATCGCAACTGATCAACCCTTCGCAGGACGATACGCCGCTGGAAAATTATTCGGAGACGTGCCAGATCCAGTGGGCCGGACGCCGCTGCGGATCCACGCAGCCGACCGAGTGCAGCTACAGCTATCAGACATGCCAGGTGCTCGAAAGGATCATGGTCGTGATGAACGACTACGAGAAAAATTATGGCGAAGCGCTGGCTAACACCGCGCAGCAAGTGATCAATCGCCGGAGGAGGTTCTGAGTGGCAAACTCCTCTACCACGCTCGCATCTTCGGCCAGCGATACCACCGGCACACCGATCCCATTGGCCTATGGCTACGCATGGGTCACGGGCAAGCGCGCCGAGTATTTCATGCTCCAGAACACCGGCAACAAATATCTCGACTACACGCGCGTCGGCATATGGTTGCTCGGTCATGGGGAGTGGGATGGCTGCAATGAGCTGTGGATCAACGACAACCTGATCTGGCGCAGCGAGAACGATCAGCCGACGCAGTTCCACTTTCATCGCGGCGCTGATTCAATTATCGGTTCGGGCATGACGCCCTCCAGCTCGGGACCGGACCAGGGCGTCGAGAGCTTCTTCCAGTACTTTCCTTCGGCGATCAATCCGCTGCACTACTCGCGCATCGCGTACTACTCGATCTTCCGCAAACAGGCGATCGAGAATCCGCAGAACGATCATCAGGACGATCCGACGCAGTGGACCGATATCAATCCCATCGGCCTGTGGCGCGCGCTCCGCTGCCGGCTCTTTGACGCCAATGGCAATCAAACTGGCTATGCCTTCACGACCAATCCAGCATGGCACTTCGTCGACGTGCTGCTGCGGCGCAAGCTCTTTCCTGATTACGCGCTCGATCTGAACAATGGTCCGGATCCGCTGCCCTCTGCCGTCGCAGCGCGCTTCGACTGGGAGACGATCTACAATTCGGCGCAATACTTCGACGAGATCCTCGCGAACGGCCGTCGCCGTTTCACCGGCAATTATGCCTTCAGCTCGCAGACCACGCTGCAGGCTGTCCTTACGCAGATCCTGCTCTGCTGCCGCAGCTTCTGCAGTGAATATGCGGGGAAGATTCAGCTCATCTGCGATGCGCCGCGGCCTTCGATCTTCACCTTCTCGCGCCAGCATGTCATCCCCGGCAGTCTTGAGTTCAGCGATCAGTCGCTGCACACCGCTGCCAATCGCTACATTGCGCAGTTTCGCGACCTGCTGATTCCGGCGGCCGCGCAGATCGCATCGATCAGCTGCCCTGATCACAAGGAGCCGACCGTCACCACCGTCCTGCCGCATCCCTTCGCGAACGCTGACTGGATTGCGATTGGTGGCACTGGCACCGTCTACGACGGCGAGTGGCAGGTCGACCAGGTTCCCACTCCGGCCGATCCGGGAATCGACGATGTCTACACCTTCACCATGCACAGCAAGGGCTCGAATTATCCCACCAGCGTGGGCGAAGGCGGATACGCGGGCCTGCTCTATTCGCGCTTCAAGGAGCGCGCTCCGGAGTTCTGGCACAAGACCAACATGCTGGCGCGCGGCGCTCTCGGCGTGGGCATTGTGCGCCAGCGCAACAAGGTGAAGAACCAGCTCGATTTCGCAACCTGCACGTTTGACCAGGCCGCGCGCATCAGCACTTATGAGCGCGATCGCACGCTCGGCCTCGATCAGTCGCCTTATATCACGCCGCCGGCGGGAAAGCTGCGCGTGCCATTGTTCGCAAAGGATGCGTTCGGCAATCTCGCTGCCTCGATTCGTCCTGGCGATCATGTGACGGTCGACGATACGTTGAGCTTCACGTATACCGGCGAATACGAGGTACTTGAGCCGCTCACCGTTTATCCAACAACGGTGTCTGCATCTTCTTCTGGCGACGGAATCCGGCTCACGCCTGATGCAAATAGCGGCGAGATCGAATTCAATCTCGGTCCCTACAACGAAGCCGTGTTTTATGACACGAGCAATCAGAACGCTGCAGGCTGGTTGAACGTTCCGGGCTCAGATCCCGGCAACGATACAAGCTTCACGGGCTTCGATCTGGCTGGCGGCGGCGTTGGTGTGTTCTTTACCGGCGCGCTCGCGAGCGGCGGCGTGTTCCAACTGCCATCGACGGGCTTCACGCCAAGCAACCTGCTCGCCTGGGCCGGACCGCAGGGCTACATCGAATACGGCCATCCCATGCACGTCATCGCATTGTGCGATGCCAACGAGTCCACGCGGCAGCTCACGCTGACCTATGAAGACGGCGGCGAGAATGAGTGGCCGGGCGACGTGAATTTCGCGGCTCTCACCTGGATGGGAAGCTATGCGCCCACGACGTCCGGCGCGATGAAGTGGCTGCAACTCACGCTGCTCGGCGGCGAAATCATTCTCTTCGGCGAAGCGATTGTTGCCGGCGACGGTTCCTTCTCGATCCCGCTGCCAAGCGGTTTCACCGCTGCGAAGTGCTTTGCAGTGGCCTATCCGCATGATGCTGTGACGAATGGGAACGACGCACATGGCGTGGCAGCTTTCGTCGATCCATCAACGCTCACAGTGCACCTCAACTATCAAGACGGCAGCGGAAACACCTGGCACGGCAATGCGAAGGTGCTCGTCTTCGCCTGGCAGAACAACATGGGCACAGTGACGACCGAGACGGACAGCGGCGTGAAGTGGATGCATTGCACACTCACAAACGGAAAGGTGTTCGGCGTGGGCTGCGGCCTTGGCATGTCGCAGGGCGCGAATTTCGCGCTGCCGGCCATTGCCGGTGATGGATCGACGCTGCAGGCGATCGCCGGGCCAAGTGGATTTCAAATCGTCGATCACCCTGCCCACGGCGTGGGCGCATGCTATCTCGACGGCAACAACGATGTGGTCATTATGTTCGAGGACGGCGAAGGCCACCAGTGGAACGGCACCGCCGACGTCTTCGGCCTCTTCTGCACCTCGGGCAGCGCCACGCCGACCGTAGTGACAGTCTCGCCCAGTTCTGTGACGATGCCCGCTGGCTCGGTGCAAGCATTCACGGCGACGGTCCAGAACAATGCGAATACCAGCGTCACCTGGAGCGTAGACGGCATCGCCGGCGGCAACGTGACTGTGGGCACCATCGACGCCAGCGGCAACTACTCCGCGCCGGTAACGAGTGGCTTGCACACCATCACCGCAACCAGCGTGGCGGATACGAGCGCTTCAGGATCGGCGAAGGTTTCTGTGACAGGCGCAGGCAATAGCGGAGCCACGCAAGGCTTCATCGTGACGGAGGACTGATGGCCTGGATAAATCTGAACGCGAGCGATCCGGCACCGCCGGCGAATGCGGCAAACGTGCATTTCCGCACGGATAACGCGCACCTCGGAACCGAGGCTGATCCCATTCCGACTACTGCATTTCTGGCTGCTGCGACGCCTACCTCGCTCGGCCTGGTTATGCCGGATGGGACGAGTATCCAGCTGGATGCCACCGGCAGAATCAGCGTGCGCGAAGTTGTTTCTGCGGGCACGCCCATCAGTGGCATCAACGCGTTCTCGTCGTCCGCCAACGACTGGCAGAACAGCGTCATCTACCTCAAGATCGACGGAACGCTGTTGCTGGAGTATCCAGCGCTGTGGAACTTCGCTTTCCAGGCATTCACCAGCCTTGGCACTGGTCCCATTGTGATTGCGGGCATGGGCATCTACACCACGCTGCACGGTTCTGACTCGGTACTGTCGTTCACGCCGGTGACCATCGGCGGCCAAGCCGCGCCAACGCTGCCAACTGAGCCAGCGATGACGACGTTTTATTCGGATGTCATCGACTTACAGACGGACTCCGCCCATGACTACTGGGTATATGTCCAGTTCGCCGCTGGAGCCAACAGTGAAACAGCAGTGGGATCGGGCGGGACAGCGGGCGCTGGCATCACGACATACTACTATCCGAACCCAACCTATACCGGCTCAGGACTGGCAACCATTCCGGTCAGCACTTTGGTTGCGGGAGCGCCGACTGGATTCCTCGGCGCGTATGGCGTTGGCCCTGGCCTCTACCAGCTCGTCGGCGACGTAACAGCCGGACCTGCCAACGGCCTCGCTGAGGCGACGCTCGCCCCATCCGGTGTGACGCCCGGAATCTACACGAATCCAGATATCACCGTTGACGCAAAAGGCCGCATCACTGCGGCCTCGAATGGATCGAGCGGCATGACGAATCCGATGACCACCGAGGGTGACATCATCTACGGCGGTGCATCGGGCACGCCGACGCGCCTGCCTGCCGGCACTGCTGGGCAGCTCCTGCAGACAGACGGCACGAGCGCAGCGCCGAGCTGGGTGAATCCTCCGATCAGCACTACTCACTCTGAGCCGCTGACGGACGGCAACGCAAACTTTATCTTCGCCGCGACGCCCACAGCGGGCGGCGACATCATCGTGGTGACAGGAGTTCCGAATTGAGCACGCTAGCAAGTGTTATTGAAAAGGGTTTGTATTCCGCGCTGCCGGCCGCGAGCATTCCTGGCCGCCTCTATTTCGCAACGGACACAGAGCAGATCTGGCGCGACAACGGAACGTCATGGGATAACGTCACGCCTGCCGGCGCGAGCGCCATCACTGCGCTCACCGGAGATGTGACGGCAACCGGCCCTGGCAGCGCAGCGGCCACGCTCGCAGCTTCTGGCGTTACAGCCGGTACATATAACAATCCGACCGTCACGTTTGACGTGAAGGGACGTGCGACAGCGGCAATCAATGGATACTTTGCCGATAGCGGATCAGCTAACGCATACGCGGTGACGATCTCACCGGCCCCATCGTTGGTTGCAGGCTTTGGATTCCAGATGAAGGCAGCTCACGCCAACACTGGAGCCAGCACGGTCAGCATCAACGGCGGTACGGCGATCAACATCACCAAGGCGGGCACGACCGCTTTGACCGGCGGCGAGATCGCAGCGGGTCAGATCATCGAGCTGGCATACGACGGCACCGAGTTTCAAATCATTGGTGGAAGCGGATCGGGCGGCGGCGGTGTCACGCAGATCATTGCAGGAACCAATGTCACTATTTCGCCTTCGGGGGGAACCGGTGCGGTCACGATTGACGCTGGGGGTGGCGGCGGGGGCGGCAACCTGTACGGACCAGTTGATGCGCAGACTGGAACCTCGTATACGCTTCAGCTTTCCGATGCGCCCAACGGACTCGGGACTGTGACGATGAACAATGCGGCGAATAATACGGTCACTGTTCCACCGAACTCCAGCGTGAATTATCCGGTCGGCACCGTCCTCGAATTTGTCCAGCTCGGAGCAGGACAGACAGCCTTGGCTGCAGGTGCCGGAGTAACGATCAACACTCCCACCAGCCTTTCTTGCCGGGCTCAGTATTCAACGATCGCGATCAAGCAGATCGCAACCAATGTGTGGGTTGCTGAAGGAGATTTGCAATGAGATTTATGACCGCAATTTTGGTCTTGTTGACGACTGTGCCGGCGATGGCTCAGACCGGCGCGGGTGCTTCGCGTCGGCATGGCGAGCTGACGCCTCTTCAATACAACTTCGGCCCGTTTACCGCTGTCGCTCCTTACAATAATCAGCCTGGCTACACGCTATTATCGAACGCCCAAGTGCAGCCCGCGTCGACGATCTCGGATAACAACGCGTTCGCTTCTACTTCAAACTTCACCGCAATCCGCCAGGACGATGCGACGACGACGTTCAGTGTGGCGTCGAACGTGGGTACAATCACTACCGGTTCTGCTTCCGGGGCGAACTATGTCATTGGGAGTTCCGCCTCGTCATTCTCGATTCCGGATACATTTATCGAAGTCGAGATTATGCAGAACGGGACGACGAGCGGCACGGATCATATTGCGCTGGGGATGACTGCGCCTGAGTCGGGTTCTAATCCGACTTTGCAGATCAACGCTGAAGTGGATATGGTGGGCAGAAATTGCTTTATGCATGTTCTCTACGCCGGGACAGACCATGTACTCGGCTCGGCGTCTTTTACCGCCCCATCCGCACCGTGGTATCTGGGTTTCTCCCTGATGGGTTCGCAGGCGACGGCTTTCTATAACTCTGGCAGCGGATGGCAGCAGATCACGACGGGGGATGTGTCTTCTTATTACGACCCGCGTACATCGGGCAATCTGACCGGATTTCAGACGGCGGTCAAGCTATTTACTTCGCAGGCGACAACTTGGAAGCTGGCGAATCTGAAGACGGGGCTATTCGGGGGCACGGGGATGCGTGACGTTGCGCTTGTAACCTATCCGGATGGCCGCCCCTATATGCGAGGCTCGGTAGCCTATTTCATAGCGTCCATTGGAGGGTTTACAAGCACAACGCTCGATTCTGGAAACGCGATTTTTTCTTATGATCTGGTCAGTGGGACGCTGACAATGCTCGGTTCGCTCGGCGTAAGCAGGAGCAGCGCTGTCTATGAAGACCAGGCCGGCGATATCATCTATGACCCCATCAACAACCAAGAGCGACTGTTAATTGGAACGTGGGCAACGACTAGCAACGCCCCCGCGACTGTTTACACATCACAGTCAATTTCAACTGATGATTGGCTGTCGGGTGGCCCGCATGTTACGCCAGCCGCATCAACGGTGACGGTTCCAAGTGCCTCATCAAACTATGACGCTAATATGGCCTGCACAAGCTGGAACTATTCCGCCAGCACCTGTTCTTTGTGGACCATGGCGATAGTGTCGGGAAATCCAGGCTCGGGCGTAGGCTCTGAGTTTCTCAGCTCGACGGCTGATCCGAGTGCTAACTCGTGGTCGGTGCTGGCTTCCACATCGAACTTGGGTTATGAGGGTTCGCGCATTTTGCGAACAGCAACTACATCAGGAAGTAAAGGGGTCAGCTATTTTGGCGCATGGGGCGGCAAGATTGGCAGCGCAGTGAGGACCAGCTCGATTTACAGCCCGGCTGGCAGCAGCCTCGGCGCATTGAATGCTCCCTGGCCTGCTGGAACCTTTAATCCTTCGCATCCAGAGTTGGTCGCATTCGGCAACACTGAATATCTCATTAGTTTCGCCGATGTGCTTTGGGGTACAGCTTCGGGATCGATTGGCAATTTTGCCGTGTCATCGGCACCTAAGTATGTCCCGCAGACAAACTGGCCCACCCTTGTAAACACGGGCTCTACTTTCTCGGGGTCATCCACTGTTTCTAGCGTGACTCTATCGACAGGCGACTATGCATCGTCCTTCACTTTTACTGCAGGTGACCTGGTTATCGCTGTAGGAAGGGGTAACAGTGCGAGCGAAACAACGATGTCAATTACGGATTCCCTAGGCGACACGTTCACCTGTGGAACCATCAACTCGATTTCTCCATCCGGCGCAACGGGATATGACTTTGGATGCTATAGTTTCGTCACTCACAGCGGCACTGCAACCTTCACGCATAGCATTGGGACTTCAGCAAATTTTGTTGGATTGACCGTCGAGCAGTTTCGTCCCGGCTTTTTGACTTCCGTCGATAATGGGGTCAGTTATTCAAACATCGTTACCGGCAGCAAGGTCTCGCTCTATACGAGCAACGCCTTTTCCACCTCGGCAAAGGGCCTTGTCATCGTTTGTCCGGACGCGCTGTTCAATGCGGGCACATTTCAGCCTGGTTTGATTGGGCCTTATGCGGCATCCTTCGGAGCGGGGTTCAGCTCGGGGGCTGCACCCTGCATTGGTACGCTAACCAATGGAGCGCAGACGAGCATCACGGCCACACTCAACAATGGACTTGCTGCAACTGGGTGGTGGGGTGGGACAATCATGAGCTTCAAGTAGGCTGTGCCCAAGCCGGTTCAACGGTTGCTCAATAAAGTAATAGTTGAGGTAGCCGAGCACGAAGATGATCGTGAGGAGCGTGGGCAGCGCGATATACCAATGGCCGCCAAACTGGATGAGGCTAAACTCCTGCCAGATGTAGAGGCTGTAGGACATCTGGCCGAGGCTGACCAGCCATTTCGCATTAAGCGGCCTTGACAGAACCGAATCTGGTCTCGTGGATGTCACTGCGAGGATCAGTGCAATGACGATCGATTCCCGCGTGGGGATGAACTTATGATAAGAGCCGATACAGGCGACAAAAGCCAGCAAGAGCGGCCAGAGCATCCAGGCGCGGAGCATCTTCTTCAGGCGGACGATCATGAGCGCTAGCAGGCAGCCGAACAGTATGGCGTCAGCGCGATATTGCGTCAGGAAGCTGTAGGCGACATGCTCGGACAGCAGAATGTTCCAGTCTGCGATGCGCCACAGGCAGACAATGATGCAGCCGAGCACTGCGACGGTCCATGCCTTTCTGCGCAGCAGAAGAAGGATCGCGGGCCACACGAGATAGAATTGCTCCTCGATTGAGAGCGTCCAGAAGTGGCCGGTAAGCAGGTTGTGGCCGACGTAGTTGCGGAAGAAAAAGAGTGCTGGAATGACCCCGAAATTGTCGCTGTGCAGCACGATGCAGACGAGGGTGACGATGCTTAGATAGAGCCACGCACTGGGCATCAGGCGAAAGAAACGACGCCTGTAAAATTTGCCGAGGTCGATGGTGTCTGTGGTGTTGAGTTCGCTCAGAAGTTTTGAGGTGATCAGATAGCCGCTGAGGACAAAGAAGATTGTGACGCCATGCTGGCCGAGGTAGCTGAAAGTCTCATATCGGGTCGCCCTAAAGCAGGAATGCTGCACATGGTCAATCAGGACAAGCAGGATCGCAATGCCGCGCCATCCATCGAGAGTTGGAATCCGGGCGTTCTTGGAGGTATCCATTTGAGCCAGAACATCATATCCCACAGATATGGGAGAGTCTGGTTACCGTGGCGTCTCGGGAAGTATGAAAAATGGAATACAGGAATTATCTTGCACTAGTGGTGCAGCCTAAATCCTGTATTCGGTGCAGAATAATTCCGGCAGCCACATCTCTGTATCTTTATTTGATTTGTTTTCAATACCTTAAGAATTATTTTGCCGATCATCCCCTTGACAAAGGAGAAGCAGGGAAAAGCCCGGGGCTAATGAGGGCTACCGTAAGAAGTTTGATTGTGAGTGAAAACCCTCCTCCCCTCGGCGGCTAAAGCCGCGCTCATTTTGTGGCACTTACGGCACGGCTGAAGCCGTGCCCCTTCAAAGCAACGGTTTTTCAGCACCCTCTAGAGCCTTTTTTCTTGAGGTCTTACCGCATGGCTGAGCGCCGCTCTTTCACGGCCCTCCTGCTTCCAGGTCAAACGATCCAACTCCAACCACCGTCAAAGGGATCACCATTATTATTTAGCCGATTACCCGGGAGGTGCTTTGCACCTCTTTCGGTTGGTTGGTTAGAGATATTGCTTTCCCACCCTATGCTTTGCATAGGATGGGGCACCCTTTTTTCGTGCTGCCGCCAAGAAAAAGCAGATCCTTCCCCTTCACTGCGTTCAGGGTCAGGATGACATCTTCGTTTATTGGAGCAGCAAGATGGTGCGTTTTCATTCGGGATAAGTGCGGATTATTGCCGTTAATCCCGTTTTAAGGTCGGTTTTTGGCGCCAGTAAGCTGACCACCAGCCAGCCCTCTCCGGGGAGGCCGAAGAAGTAGCCGGGATGGGTTGAGACTCCGGCGTTGCGGATCAGGTCGATGGCTACTTCCTCGTCGCGGCGGATGGCGGGGATGCGGAGGATGGCGTACCAGCCTGCTTCTACTTCGAGGCGGGTGATCATGGTTTGCTCGGCGAGGAGCGCGTCGAGGGTTGCGAGATTACTCGCAGTCCGCTCGCTGATCTGCTGCTGGATGGCGCGGCGATGCGCGAGCCAGTGTGGCAGGGCGTGCTGGATCGGCGCGTTCATCGAGAGGAAGGTGTCGGCGATGACTTCGAGGCTGGTTAAGGACTGCTTTAACGCTTTGTTCGGGCCGAATACGGAGGGACCAAAGACGGAAACCCAGGCGGCCTTCATCTGTGGCAGTCCCGCGATTTTGCTCAGTCCGCTTAGAACGAATGTCAGAGCGGGATGCGGACCTGTCGAGAAACTTTCTGCGCGTGTTGGATCGAAGGCGTAATCGAGGAAGACTTCATCGATGATGAGTGCGAGGTTGTGCTCGGCGCAGAGGGATTCGAGTTGGGCGCGTTCGTTCTGTTTGGTGAAGTGGCCGGTTGGGTTGTTCGGGTGGACGAGCGCTATGGCACGGGTGCATGGCGTAATGCGGCGTCGGACGGCTTCCATGTCCAGGTGCCAGCCGTGGTCGTAGAAGAGGGCGTAGGGCGTGAGCTTGACGTCGTCGAGCGCGGCCAGGAAATCGAAGAGTGGATAGCTAGGCTGCGCGATGAGTATTTCGTCGCCAGGATCGCAGAGGAGGCGGAAGACGTAGCTGTAGGCTTCGCTGGTGCTGGTGGTGAGGAATATCTGCGCAGGATCGACGGTTGCTCCGTGGCTTTTGTAGTAGGCGCTGACGGCTTCGCGTGCTTTGAGGATGCCTTGCGGGTTCGGGTCGTAGATCAGGGCTTCTGGTGTCGCTAATGGGGCGAGGATGGCGGCTTCGTCGTAGGTGAATCCGCTGTGGGTTGGGTTGGAGGCGGTGAGGTCGCAGATCGGTTGGCCGGATTCCCTTCTTTCTCGTAACGCGCGGGCGAGGTCGGTTTCAGTAGTTTCCCAGTTGGTGCGCGCGGAGAAAGGCATGGGGTTATCCTTTCATGTTTTGCCTTAAGCTCGGCTGGGTTGGGTTCTTGCTTTCCCACCCTGACTGCGTCAGGATGGGGCACCCATTTTCGTGCTGTTGCTAAGTTAAAAGCGGGCCTTGCTTTGCAAGGCTTCGCACGAACCCTTCGGCTGCGCTCAGGACAGGCTCTTCGACTGCGCTACGCTTCGCTCAGGATGACAGCGGTTAGGGGCGCCTGCTTTTTCTTTCTTTTATTGACAATCCCGCATAATGGAATAGAGAGGTGAGCTTGCATGGCGATTCGTGCTGTGATTTTCGATTACGGAATGGTGCTGAGCCAGGCGCAGGAGCCGGGCGCGCTGAATAACCTGCTCACCATTACCGGGCTCGATCGCGACACGTTTGACAGGCACTACTGGACGCATCGGCATGCGTATGACATGGGCAAGTTGAACGGTCATACCTACTGGAAGCAGTTTGCTTCCGACTCTGCGATTGAGTTGACGGCGACGGAGATTGAGCGGCTGATTGAGAACGATGTGCTGATGTGGTGCACGATCAATGAGCCGATGCTGAAATGGGCGAAGTCGCTGGCTGAGTCGGGGCTACGGATCGGGATTCTCTCAAACATGGGAGAAGACACGCTCGCCTATATGCGGCAGGAGTTTTCGTGGCTGGGCGATTTCGACCATCACACATGGTCGTGTGAACTGGGGATCGCGAAGCCCGATCCGGCGATTTACACCTACACGTGCGAGAAGTTGGACGTTGCTCCCGGCGAGGCTCTGTTTCTGGATGACAAGGCTGAGAATATTCGCGCGGCGGAAGAGGTTGGGCTGGTTGGGATTCAGTTCAGGGATGTTAAGCAATTGCAGCGGGATCTTGAGGCTCGTGGGTTGTTGGATGAGTTGGTGCTGCCTTTGGGGTAAGTCGTTTCCATCCATCTGAACCGCTCCTATAGCGACGACCCGCTTCTTCGGCCTGCTGTAGGATCGTTGAGATTCTTTCCTTCGGCTTCGCTCAGGACAGGCTCTTCCTTCGGTCGTCAGAATGACGATCAATGAATACATATTGACTTCTCCTCTTATACTATTTTAGTCTAGGCATGTCTCGGACAAGCCTATGACGAAATCCGGCAAAACTGAACCTCGCGATCTCTTTCCTGGGGCGCTAGAGATGATGGTGCTGCAGTCGCTGCGGTGGCAGCCCATGCATGGATATGCGCTGGTGCAGCACATCAAGCAACGGTCGAATGAGCTGCTGCAAGTGGAAGAGGGGTCGCTGTATCCGGCGCTGCAGCGCATGCTCAAGGATGGACTGGTGAAGGCTGAGTGGAAGACTTCGGCAACGAACCGGCGCGTGCGTGAGTACAACATTACGGCGGCGGGTGTGCGGCATCTGGAACGCGAGAAGTCGCGCTTTGAGCAGATGCTGGCGGGGATTCATCTGGTTCTTTCACCGGCTGAGTCGTAGCTCACACAGGAGGCGCACATGCGCTGGCTTCGCAATTTGTTTTCGCGTGATAAGGCTTACGACGATCTCGCGGAAGAGATTCGCCAGCACCTGGAGGAGCGGGTGGAGTCGCTGGTGGCTGAGGGCATGGGCCGCATCGACGCCGAGCATGTTGCGCGACGCGAGTTTGGCAATGTGACTCTGATGGAAGAGCGCGGGCGGGAGGCGTGGCAGTGGCCTTCGCTCGATTCGCTTTGGCCGGATGTGCGGTTTGGGCTGCGGCAGATTGTGCGGTATCGCGCGTTCACGGTCATGGCGGTGTCGACGCTGGCGCTGGGGATTGGCGCAAACACGGCGATCTTTACGCTGATTGATTCGATCATGTTGCGGCCGCTTCCCTATCCGCACCAGGAGCGGCTGATGCGCATTTCGGGGAATTTTCCCAAGGGATGGGTGCGCGCGTATCAGGAGCATGGGCAGTCGTTTGCTTCGCTCTCTGGCTATGGGACGGATGCGGAAGCGAATGTTGAGGGCACGGATGCGGCTGAGCGGGTGTTCGGGTCGACGGTGTCGGTGAATACATTTGACACGCTGGGTGTTCATCCTGCGCTGGGGAGTTTCTTTGCGCGTGAGAACGAAATTGCCGGGCGGGATCTGGTCGTGGTGCTGAGCTACGGCTACTGGCAGCAGCGGTTTGCGGGCGATCTACATGTGATTGGGCAGACGGTTCGGATTGATGGCGTTTCGCGCAAGATTCTTGGTGTAATGCCGCAGGGGATTCGCTTTCCTTATGCGGATACGCAGTTTGTTGTGCCGATTTCGTTCAAGGGTGGAGATGCGACGGATGCGTGGGGGCATCCTTTTGACAAGCAGGCGATTGGGCGCTTGAAGGATGGAGTGACGACGGCGGCGGCGCAGGCGGAGTGGCGGCGGTTGCACAAACTGCTGATGCCGTTGTTTCCGTGGGTGATGCCGACGGATTGGGAGGCGGAGACGACGGTGACTCCGCTGCTCGATTCGATTGTGGGGGACACGGGGCCGCGGCTTTTGCTGCTTCTCGGGGCTGTCGGGTTGATTTTGTTGATCGCGTGCGCGAATGTTGCCAACCTGGCGCTGGCGCGGGCGGCGTCGCGGGAGCGGGAGATGGCGATTCGCGGCGCGCTCGGGGCTTCGGGGTGGCGGATTGTTCGGCAGCTTCTGGTGGAGAGTGTGCTGCTGGGTTTGTTGGCGGGCGCTGCGGGGCTTTCGGCTGCGGCGCTGAGTCTGCGCGCGCTTACGCGGCTGCTCCCGGCTGACACGCCGCGCATCGCGGATGTTGGTTTGCACTGGGATGTGTTTTTGTTTGCGGCGGTCGCGTCGGTACTGACGGGCGTGCTCTTCGGGCTGGTTCCGGCGATGCGGATGGCATCGCCGCATCTGCAGAAATCGCTGCGTTCGGGTGGTTTGAGTGTGGCGGGGCGTGGATCGCAGTTCAGGGTTTCGATGCTGCTGGTGGTGGGGCAGATTGGCTTGTCGGTGGTGGTGATTACGGCGGCGGGCCTGATGCTGCACAGTCTGTATAGCTTGTCGCAGGTGAATCCGGGATTCCGCACGGGTCGGATTGTGACTGCGGAGGTTTCGCTGAATGCTTCGGCATGCAGGCAGCCGGGATATTGTCTCGCGTTCTTTCAGCAGGTAGAGCAAAAGGCGCGCACGATTGCTGGCGTGGAGGATGCGGCCCTCGTCGACACTCTGCCGATGACGGGGTGGGACCTGAGTTATATTTACGACGCTGAGGGGCATCCGCGTGATGCGAGGCAGGTGGCGAAGCAGGCGGCTGGACGAACGGTTTCGACGGGATATTTTGAGACGGTTGGACTGCATTTGCTGCGTGGGCGGCTGCTGACGGATTCGGATCAGTCGGGGGCGAGCCGCGCGGCGGTGATCAATCAGAAGATGGCGGAGACGCTGTGGCCGGGGCAGGACCCGATTGGCAAGCACCTTGAGTCAGTGGCGGATGAGCCGTCGCCGGGGATGCTGAATCCGAATGTTGCTTCGATTGTGGTGGGGGTGGTGAGCAATACGCATCACGATAGCCTGGCGAGCGGTTTTGACGAAGAAGTTTATTTGCCGATGACGCGAGACAATGAGCAGCCTCAGATGATGGTGCTGTTGCATTCGCATCTTCCGGCTGCGCAGACAGCAGATGGATTGCGCAGGGCTGTGGCGGAAATCGATCCGCTGGTTCCGGTGACACATGTGCGGACTTTGGATGAGGTGGTGGCGGCTTCGAATTCGACGCCGCGATCACTGGCGATTCTGTTGCTCGGATTCGGGGCGCTGGCGGTTGGTGTTGGGTCGGTGGGTGTCTATAGCCTGATTGCTTACGTTGTGAGCTGGCGGACGCGAGAGATTGGGATTCGGCTGGCGCTGGGTGCGCCGCGATGGCAGATTGTGCGCGCGGTGGTGCGGCAGAGTTTGTTGCTGGCGGTTGCGGGTTCGGTTGCCGGGCTTGCAGGCGCTATTGTTTGTGAGAGCCTGCTGCGGCGGTTTCTCTTTGAGGTGCGGCCCTTTGATCCGCTGACGTTCTGTGTTGTGCCATTGCTGATGTTGTTGCTGGCTGTGGTTGCGGCGTGGATTCCGGCGCGAAGAGCGGCGTCGATTGATCCGATGGTGGCGCTGCGGAGTGAGTAGAGAGAATCAGTATGCCGTCTTTGACGGCAGTCGTTTTGGCCCACGTTAGCTTGCGAGAATATAGAACAACCGGTTCGCGCGACCCTTCGGCTACGCTCAGTGCAGGCTATGGGCACCGGGTGTTTGTATCATCGGGCTGTTCTCTTCTTTCGGGCACAAATGTTGCGTCGAAAGCAATCTGTAGCATGGTCATTGACAATGCCGGCGGCCTGCATCCATGCATAGACAATTACCGGTCCTACAAATTTGAAGCCACGCCGCTTGAGTTCCTTTGACATTTTTTCGGCAAGCGGCGAGCTGACCGGGACCGGACCGCTGTTCTGGATTGGCTGACCTCCAGCCATTTCCCAAACCCAATCGGAAAAATCGATGCCGGCTTCCTGCATTTCGAGGAAGGCGCGGGCGCCGCCGATCGTCGCCTCGATCTTTGCGCGGGACCGGATGATGCCCGGGTTCTCAAGTAGCCTGGCAATATCCTTTTCGGCGAAGCGAGCGACCTTTGCCGGATCAAACTGACGGAAGGCGGACCTGAAGGCCTCTCGCTTCCGGAGCACGACGATCCAGGCCAGTCCGGCTTGAAAGCCTTCGAGCATCAGGCATTCCCACAGGGAGCGGCTATCGAAATCGGGCACACCCCATTCCTTATCGTGATACTCACGCATGAGCGGATCGTTCTGCGCCCATGAACAACGAATCTTGCCTGGATGGTCGTTCACTTCTTCTTTCTTCATCTCATATGATTGAACAACAACAATGGGGCGATAGACGAGCGTTTCCCTGCAGTTGTCGAAGATACAGTGTTCGGACCAATGGGCAAATTGAAGTTGATGCATAAGAAAACCAGTCGGCATTCGCACCCCCGCATTTATCAGGACGGAGATTGCATCAGCCTGGAATTTGCGAACGGGGAGATTCAAAGCCAGATGCTCATGAGCGACCCGAATCACCTCGTACTCACTTATACCCGGGCCATGATGGCTTTTTCGTTCTTTCACCAGAAGCCTGAACGCATTGCAATCATCGGATTAGGCGGTGGATCCGTGGTGAAGTGGTGTTATCAAAACCATCCTGATGCAGGGATCACTGTCATCGAGATCAATCCGGATGTTATTTCTTCACGAGAACAGTTCCTTATTCCACCAGACGATCATCGACTTCGTGTGATTGAGGGAGATGGAGCCGATTATGTAGCCAACACGAAGGATAGGACAGAGGTGCTGCTGGTAGATGGTTTCGATGCATACGGGCAATCTCCACAGCTATGTTCGCCGGCGTTTTACAAAAACTGTTATCGGGCTCTCGCTCCCGATGGGCTGATGGTCGTTAATTTATGCGGCCCTGAAGATCAGGGTTCGATAGACAACATCCGCAATGCTTTCCATGGGCGCACGGTAATCGCTATTCCCGACGACGGAGAAAATCAGCTCGTATTTGCATTCAAGGGAAAACGCTCCCAAGGCGAGATCCTGCCTGCGGAAGAACTATCGGAGAAGCTGCGGGATTACGTTCTTATACCTGTGCAGATTCAATAGTGGTTTGCCTGCCCTCGCAGTCAGCTGCGATTCAGTTCCGTGGTTTCGTTCTCGGGGATGGGGAGTTGCTCGGTGATCTCGACGTCGAAGCCCTGCAGGGCGGGGACGTGGGTTGGGGTGTTCGAGAGCAGGCGGACCTTATGGATGCCCAAGTCGGCGAGGATCTGGCCGCCTAAGCCGACTTGCCGCAGCGTTCTCTGATGGCGGTCGTCGTGGTGCTCGCGGGCGCGCGCTTCGCGGTGCATGATGATGCGATGTGGCGCGATGGTGCGGTCGATGTCGAATCCGCGGCTGGTGTTGTGCAGGTAGATGAGCGCGCCTCTTCCCTCTTCGGCGATGGCTTTGAGGGAGCGCTGCATGATGCTGTGGCAGTCGCAGAGCGTCGTACCGAAGATGTCGCCTGCGAGGCAGTGCGAGTGGACGCGCACCAGCACCGGCTCTTTGCCCTGGCTTACGTCGCCTTTGACCAATGCAACATGGCTCTCACCACCACAGACTTCGCTTTCGTAGGCGATCATGCGGAAGTCGCCGTAGGGCGTGGGCACTTCGCTTTCGGCGACGCGGACGATATAGCGTTCGTTCTGCAGGCGGTAGCGGATGAGTTCGGCCACTGTCAGCATCTTCATGCCGTGTTGAGTGCAGAACTCGGTCAGATCGGGGACGCGGGCCATGGTGCCGTCGTCTTTCATGATTTCGCAGATCACGCCGGCGGGGATGAGTCCAGCCATGCGAGCGAGGTCGACGGAGGCTTCTGTCTGTCCGGCGCGGACGAGGACGCCGCCTTTGCGGGCGCGCAGCGGAAAGATGTGTCCGGGGCGGGCCAGGTCATTGGCGGTTGACGCCGAATCGATGGCTACCTTGATGGTGTGGGAGCGGTCATGCGCGGAGATGCCGGTGGTGACTCCTTCGCGGGCTTCAATGGTCTCAGTAAACGCCGTGCCAAAGCGCGAGGAGTTCTGCTGCGTCATGGGGCCGAGGCGGAGATAGTCCGCGCGCTCTTCGGTCAGGGTGAGGCAGATAAGGCCGCGTCCGTGCTTGGCCATGAAGTTGATGGCTTCAGGAGTAACGAACTCAGCGGCGAGGGTGAGATCGCCTTCGTTTTCGCGGTCCTCGTCGTCGACGACGACGATCATGCGTCCTGCTTTGATCTCTTCGATTGCACCTGGAACATCGGTAAATGGAGCTTTGGCAGCCATGCATCTATTGTCTGCCAATTGAGGCTGTTCCCGCCACAATGGGTTTATGGCCCCCTGAAAAGCCCACGGCTGGATGACAATGAGCCGTGCCGTTCATAGAAGACAGCGGTCATGTCCCATTTATCCATTGGGTTGGAAACCACTTTCTTTGAAACGGCAGGTTGAGACTGCCCGGTTAGATCAAAAGTGAAGGTTTTCTTCCTGGCCAGTTCCATTGAGCCAAAGGGCCCGCTCACCTGGCCTTTGCCATCAAGCAACGCGAGCCGTGCTTCCGTGGCATCCATTTCCAATCTAACGTGGCCGGAGTTTTGCAATTGGAGTTGTTGCTGGCCGAAGGTGAGTTGCAATTCGTTACCTTTGCTGTCGACGATGTACCTGGGCATCAAACTGATGTAGATCGTTCCCTGAAAAGCACGTACGCTGGACGCCTTGATGCCGGAAGGAAGCAGTTCCAGCTGAGGAAATGCAATCACGGAATAAGGACCGAGGCGGATCGTGCTTAGATCTTGAAGCTCCACTTCGGCTCTGCCCATCCCGGTCCGAATGATGTTCCCCTCAAGAACGGAGGTGTGAGAGAGCGCACGCTGAAACTCTTTGCCAGCAGCGCTTGCGAGTTGCACTTCACCCTCCACGTCACTCAACCAGGCAATCGATACTTTCGAGCCGGCATGTGACTGATCGGGAGGATGCGCAGCGGTATAAGGTTCTCGGGGTGCAGCAGGCGGCGCGCTCTGAGACGCGTGTGCGTTCCATGCAAGCGTGGATATGAGAGTGAACGCGAGACCGGCTATTGCTCTCATCTGACATTCGCCTCAGTTTAAGAAGACGCTGCGCCCGGGAGGAAAGTCAACTCGCTGGTACCGCTTAGAGGGTGGTTATATGCAGGATCGTAACTGTCCGGCCCTTGCTGAAAGCAGGGCCGGACAGTTGTCGCTACTGCGGTACTGGCAACTTCTGTCTGGGCGCAGGAGGCGGATTGGAGTTTGCTGTCTGCGTTGAGCCTGGCGCCGCGTTGGCATCAGCGTTCGCCGCTGCGGTCAACTCCGATTGGCGATACTTGGACGCGCTTACATACCCGTGAATGTGGTCTTTGGTGATGTCATTGATGACGACTTCGACGGGCTGCGGACTGTCGGGCACGTAGAACATCACCGGCTGGTAAAGATTCACGTGCTTCTGCGTGACGTTGCGATCATCCACCATCAGCTGCAGGTCGGCATACTGATGCTTCGTATTGGCTTTCCTGAGGCTGACGCTGAGCGGTCCTTCGCGCTGAAACTGCTTCGACTTCTGGATATCGAATTCGGTGTAATTTCGCTCGCCCTTCTTTTCGAGCACTACGAGTTCATCATGCGTGCGCGCAATGGAGCCGGTAAGCTCAGTGCGAGTGCTTACAAGATCGGTCCGCGTCGCCTCGATTTCCTTCCCCTGGGCATCAACCTGCGACTGCAGCTTCTTGTAGCGCGAGTCCTGTGCGTGAGGATGCGGTGCAGTGGCGGCATGGGGTTTGGCCGTACTCGTGCCGGCAGGTACTGGCTGAGGAGGAGCTGTTTCGCTGCGTGTGGCAAGATCATTCACCTTTGCCGTAAGAGCATCGAGCTGGCTGTGCGTAGCGTTGAGCTGGGCCGTTACCTGCTCATTCTGCGCTGCAAGGTTTTGTGCGGCATGGTGCTCATGGACGGCGTAGCCGACACCGGCACCGCCAATCACAACTGCGACAACATAAGGGACAACGCGCCTGACAAAAGGCGCCGCTGTTGGAATAAGCGAGTCTTCCATAGTGCCTCCGGAGAGAACTGACAGATCTATCTCCGATTAACGTGAAAGCACGTTCCGTTCCACGACCCTCTAATCACAAGTCATTTTCTATGTGATGGTTAGAGCCCGACACTTTAAAAAGTTCGTCGGGAAGAATTTCACGGTTTACGGAAATTCTTGCACAAGAAACGCCTCACTGCACGAGCGCGGATTGACGCCGTGCGAGGAAACGGCTCACGGAGGGATCGCGTTCGAGGCCGATTGCGACTTCGTAGGCGTGGTGTGAGTCATGGATTGCGCCGGTTCTGGCGAGCAATTCGGCGCGTGCCGCCCACCATGGCTGATACTGAGCGAGACGCGGGTCGGCGGCTATTTCGTCGAGTGCTTCGAGCGCGGCTCTAGCGCCGTGAATCTCCGCGACGGCGAGGGCGCGGTTGATCGCGACTACGGGCGAGCCAGAGATTTCGAGCAGCGCGTCGTAGAGTTCGAGCACCGCGTACCAATCGGCGTGGCCCGTCCGACGGCGGCTTACATGCGCAGACTGGATCGCGGCCTCAAGCTGATAACGGGCAATGGAGTTGGATGTGCTCGCGCGGTGAAGCAGGGCCTCGGCTTCGTCAATCATCTGCCAATTCCAGACGGCGACATCCTGATCGGCGAGGGGAACATATTCGCCGCTGGAGCCCCGCCTCGCTGGACGGCGAGCTTCGGCGTACAGCATAAGCGCTAGCAGGCCGAGCGCTTCCGGCTCGTCTGGGAGCAGCTCGGTGACGACACGGCAGAGGAAGATGGCTTCTTCGGCGAGATCGCGATCCGCTACGTCGGTTCCGGCGGCGTTGCTCCAGCCCTCGGCGAAGGCGGCGTAGATGGCTTCGAGCACTGTGTCAAGACGGGCTGGGAGTTCTTCGCGCTCGGGAATACGGAACGGTATACCGGCTTTGCGGATTTTGCTTTTGGCGCGGACGAGACGCTGGCCCATCGTCGCCGGAGCCATGAGAAAGGCAGAGGCGATGCGTGCTGCGTCAAGTCCGAGAATGACCTGCAAAATCAGGGGCGCACGAATCTCAGGATCGATGGCGGGGTGGGCACAGGCGAATATGAGCGCGAGACGGCGGTCGGGGATATCTGTATCGACCATTGTGTCGAGGACGGCGGCAATCTGCTGCAGATCCTCATCGACGAAGCTATCGGTATGTTGTCGGCGGATCATGTCGATCGACTTGCGGCGGGCCACGGTGAGAAGCCATGCTTCCGGGTTGTCTGGGCAGCCGCTTTTCGGCCAGTCCGATAATGCTGAAGCAAAAGCCTCCGAGAGCGCGTCTTCGGCGGCGGCTACATCGTGCGTTCGCGCAGCGAGAAAGGCTACGAGTTTGCCGTAGCTGCGGCGGGCGACTCCTTCTGCCATGCTATAAGCCTGGTCACCGGATTCACATGGCATCGCAGGAGTCCCCGTTGTACTCATGGCCATCCGGCGGCCGGCGATGACGCTTCAATAGCAAGCGTTTGAGGCGGTGTGGACTCTTCTGTGAGCATCGAAATCTCACGCCGATCAGGCGACGTTCTATTTATCCGTACTTCCAGCGAACAAAATGGGTGGAGGCATGAGTTCCGTCGTAGCGATTGTGGCTGAACGAAAGTTGATGCCTCCCATGTTTCGACCTTCTCAGGCTGCGCCCATTTCCCATACCGGACGGACTTCGACTGTGCCGTGACCCGATCCGGGGCAACGGGCTGCCCAGGCGAGTGCGGCATCGAGGTCCGGAGCGTCAATCAGATAGTAGCCGCCCAACTGCTCCTTGGTATCGGCATACGGACCGTTCAGCACCTGTGATTTGCCGTTGTTGGCGCGCACGGTGGTTGCGGTTGCGGTTGGCCGCAGGCGGTTGCTGCCTTTGAGGGCGCCTGCTGCCTTGAGCGCTTCGGTGTAGGCCATATAGGCTGCGTATCCCTGCTGCTGCTGCTCCGACGTCATTTGATCCCAGCCGGACTCGTTGGCGTAGAGAAGTAATAGGTATTGCATGAATTTCCCTCCGTGATGAATTGTAGGCGGGTCATTGGCCCGTCACTACCGTGACGCACGGGAGGTGGCCATTTGGACAGGTCGCGACGCGCGACCCGAAATTTTTCTAACTGCCTTGCCTGCGGAACTTTAATTGACGGCCCTGACGGGTAAGAGCAACATGGATGTGCGGTAACCACCATCTGTAAGGATTCCACTCAACATTTTGAAAGAACATACTCTGGAGGGGGCTGGCTACGGCAGACCTTTCAAGCAACACCAACAAGAACACGAAACCGCTGGATGGGGATATCGGGAAGATGTTAAAGGACTTTCCGCCGAAGTCGAGCTAACTTGCGGATTACGAACAACTTCTGAAGCAGAAACGCCGCCCTTGGCGGGCGGCGTTTCTCATCGACTGAACTCAGAACTCAGCTTACAGGGTAGACTCGATCTCGAAGCCCCATGCTTCCAGCAGGCCCTCGGGGATGTACTTCGAGTTGCGGTTACGGCGGGCCCATTCGCGCAGGCGAGTCGAGCGGATATATTGATCCGGGGTGAGCTTATATTCCTTGACCACCTGTTCAAAGGAGGTGACAGTGGGCACGACCGGTCCAATGGGCTCCGGTTTGCCCCAGTTAGGATTACCACGACGTTTTGCCATTTATTATTTACCCCTAGCAGTAAGGTGACGTGCAGATACTCCGGCGTTGGCGGGAAACATTGTAACCAGCAGAACTCGCCGGGAAGTTACAAACTCTTCTATTTTAGGTAGTTTTTCTCCAAAAATCAATAGAAAAATCGCATTCTATTGAAACGAAACATGCCGCAAAAGCACCATGTTTGAATCGTTTCGAGAAGCGATACCCGTCTGCACAAGTATTTGACGTTTGTTCGGGTTACTTGGTTTCGGCCTTGATTCACATTCCTGAAATATATGAGCGAGACACACTCATATATTTCGGTTCCACACTTGACAACCGTTGCAGGACTCTCCTACATTAGCAGTCGAAGAGTGGAAGTGCTAAAGGCTGCGAAATCGGCCTTCCTGTCGCATGAAAGCTCCTCGCTTACAGTAAGACTTTTCTCAAACTCAGCAATCAAAACCGCGAGGATAACCCTCGCGCGAAGGAGAAGCACCGCAATGGCAACTGCAACTGTAGCCACTACCTTTACGCCGCTGCATGATCGCATCCTGGTCCGCCGCGTAGACGAGGGCGAGACCGTTCGTGGCGGAATCATCATTCCCGACACCGCAAAGGAAAAGCCGCAGGAAGGCGAAGTGATCGCCGTGGGCAAGGGCAAGTCGAACGATGAAGGCAAAACCTTTCCGCTCGATGTGAAGTCCGGCGACCGCATCCTTTTCGGCAAGTATTCCGGCACTGAGATCAAGATCGATGGCGAAGAGTTCCTCATCATGCGTGAGGAAGAAGTCCTCGGCATTCTGAAGAAGTAGAACTAGCCGTTCGGGCGGACGCGGCTTCGCCGCAAAAGCCTAGAAGGCTGTAGTGAGATTTCATACGGAGCATCGGCTCCGCGATGTAAGGAGAATTGGAAATGGCAAAGCAAATTCTGCATGGAGAGGATTCCCGTCAGGCGATTCTGCGCGGCGTGAACACTCTGGCTGAGGCAGTAAAGGTGACGCTCGGCCCCAAGGGCCGCAATGTCGTCATTGAGAAGAAGTTTGGTTCGCCGACGATCACCAAGGACGGCGTAACTGTAGCCAAGGAAATCGAGCTGAAGGACGCGCTCGAAAACATGGGCGCACAGATGGTGCGCGAGGTTGCTTCGAAGACCTCTGATGTTGCCGGCGACGGCACCACCACCGCGACCGTGCTTGCCCAGGCGATTTATCGCGAGGGCGTGAAGACGGTTGCCGCAGGCGCGAACCCGATGGCGCTGAAGCGTGGTATCGACAAGGCTGTCGAAGTCATCAACGGCAAGCGCGATGAGAACGGCGTTGTTACTGGCGGCGCTCTCTCGAAGCTGTCGAAGCCGGTTTCGGGCGACATGATTGCCCAGGTCGGCACCATTTCGGCCAACTCTGACTCGACCATCGGCAACATCATTGCCGAGGCGATGAAGAAGGTCGGCAAGGACGGCGTGATCACGGTTGAGGAGTCGAAGACTCTGGAGACGCAGCTCGAGGTTGTTGAAGGCATGCAATTTGACCGCGGCTACCTGAGCCCGTACTTCGTCACCGATCCGGATCGCATGGAATCAGTGCTCGAAGAGCCCTACATCCTGATCTACGAGAAGAAGATCAGCTCGATGAAGGATCTGCTGCCCTTGCTTGAGCAGGTTGCCCGTGGTGGCAAGCCGCTCCTCATCATCGCGGAAGACGTGGACGGTGAAGCGCTGGCGACCCTCGTGGTCAACAAGCTGCGCGGCACGCTGAATGTGGCTGCTGTCAAGGCTCCTGGCTTTGGCGACCGCCGCAAGGCCATGCTGGGCGACATCGCGATCCTCACCGGCGGCAACGCCATCACGGAAGACCTCGGCCTGAAGCTCGAGAACCTCAAGCTCGAAGATCTGGGCAAGGCGAAGCGCATCACGATTGACAAGGACAACACCACGATCGTTGAAGGCCGTGGCGCGTCCAAGGCGATCGAAGGCCGCGTGAAGGAAATTCGCAGCCAGGTTGAGAAGACCACCTCCGACTACGATCGCGAGAAGCTCCAGGAGCGTCTTGCGAAGCTGGTAGGCGGCGTCGCCGTCATCAAGGTTGGTGCAGCTACCGAAACCGAGATGAAGGAGAAGAAGGCTCGCGTCGAAGACGCAATGCACGCGACCCGCGCGGCAGTCGAGGAAGGCATCGTCCCCGGCGGCGGTGTGGCACTTGTCCGCTCCGCAAAGGAAGTGGACGAGCTGATCAAGACGCTGCAAGGCGATGAGAAGATCGGAGCACAGATCGTTCGCCGCGCCCTCGAAGAGCCGCTGCGCCAGATCGTTGGCAATGCCGGTGAAGAAGGTGCTGTGGTTGTGGGCAAGATCCACGAGTCCAAGGACCAGAACTACGGTTACAACGCCTCCACCGGTGTCTACGAGGACCTGGTAAAGGCTGGCGTCATCGACCCGACGAAGGTGACCCGCACTGCTTTGCAGAATGCGGCCTCCATCGCCGGCCTGATGCTGACCACCGAAGCCATGGTCTCCGAGATTCCGGAGCCCAAGTCTGCTGCACCTGCAGGCGGCCACGGCGGCGGCATGGAAGGCATGTACTGAGCTCTGCGCTCAGCGAACCGCGCCTTCGGCGCAGCAAAAAGCCCCGCGAAAAGCGGGGCTTTTTGTTTTTCACCGGTCCAGATCATCTCTCTCTAAAGTCCCGCTCTTGCGATGTCGGCCAACTTCATGATGAGAGCCTGCTCTTCTTCATAAACGCACCCGTTCCGATGGAGTGGCGGCAACTGTAACTGATTTCGGCGTACAGTTAAGGAGCAATCTGGAATTGCCGGATCGCTTCTCTGTCTGGAGTGCAAACATGTTCAGAGTACAAAACCTCTTTGCCTTGAGCAGTGTCGCGTTTTTGGCCTTTGGGTTCGTTCTCTCGAAGGTTCCGGGGGCAGCCGGAATTACACTGGCGATCAGTGGGCACCGTGGCTACGGCATTGCTTCGCAGACACCGCTCTACCTGATTGGCACCCTGTTCGGGCTCTTCGCCTTCTTCTATTCGATTGGATACCTTTCTTTTAACCAGACTATGGCTCACTGGCACTTCGCGCTGAGCGTCCTCGGCGTGCTACTGATCATCATTGGATGGGCTTTGTTTCCGAATGCCAACATCAATTTGATTGTGGCCTCCATCGCCGTCGGACTGCTGTTTTTCTTATCCGCGCAGCTGTGGTTTGCATTCGACATCACACGGGCGGTAGTGCATCTTCTTGGATCGTAGTTTCCTGACCTCACGCTGAACATGCAGACGAGCGTGTTAACCGGTTGCTAAAGCAACGGCGAATAAATCCTTTTCCTCGCCCCCTAGTCCCAAACTAACGTAACCGCCAAGTAACCTTAGTTCCTTGTGATCTGAATTCGTTCTGGCTACTCTTACCTCAACAGCTCGCCGATATCCCCCGTAAGAACAAAATTTAAGGGACTACCAGGATGAAACAGATATTTCTGCTCGTCGTCCTGCTATGCGTGTGCGCCGGAGGCTACGGCCAGTCGGTACAGATAGCAGATGATAATTTGCCTTCAGCGCCCAGTGCCCATTTTGCCGGGCCATCGCTGGCGGCGATTGTGCCCACTCCTTCCACGCCGGCCAACCCCAATGTTCCGACCTCATACCGGCCATCAATGCCTGTTACCAGCCTGACCTGGGGTATAAAGCTCGATTACTACCTGCGGAGCACGGTGTCCTTCCGCAATTTTCTTGAGGCGGGATTTCTTGCCGGGATTCCGAATCTTCCTGCGGCACCGTCTCAGCCGCAGCCGCCGGCAACTATCACCATCGACGGCGTCCAGAATTACGCCAACGCCATGGATGCATACGGCGATGCGATGGACGACTGGCGGCGGTCAAGTGAGGACGAACTGCGCTATCGTGGCAGGCGTTTCGGAGTCGGACTGGCAACGGCTGAGACGCGGCAGATGCTCAGCAATTTTGCTCTTCCAGTGGCACTGCATCAGGATCCGCGTTATGTTCCTGCTTACATAGACGGAAGCTTCAGTCAGCGGATGTGGCATTCGGTCAGCTCGATTGCAGTGACGCGCGGCGATAGCGGGCGTCTGGAACCGAATTATTCGAAACTCGGCGGGACGGTGGCGGCGGCGTTCATCGGCAAAGAGGTGTATGCCAAGAAGTTCGATGTTCCGCAACTCGAAACGAATCAGTTTGTGAAGCGCTATATCGGCTACAGCCTGGCGGGTGATCTGGCCACGAATGTCGGGCGCGAACTGGTTCGCACGGCGATCAAGCCGGACATCGAGATGTACTCGTCAGACGGCCCGGCCACGCAGGACTCGTACTATCCGCTCTCGATTGGCGGCAAGTTCGTCTACTGGGCGCGCAGCACATACGGCATGCGCAATTTCATTCAGGGCGCACTGATCGCGGGGATCCCGGACATAACCGACCAGCCCGGGCAGCCGGCTGTGCCCAACATCACCACCGAACAGCAGGCACTCGAATTCGACGCGATCTTCGTGCAGTATGGCGAGGATATTCAGGCGTGGCGCGACAATATGGAAGACGATGTGCGCTACCATGAACGCCGACTGATTGGCGGATTCAGCGAGTCGGAGACGCAACAGTTTCTGGCTAACTTCGCGCTCTCGACGACGCTCGGCATGGATCCGCGATACATTCCCCTCGGCCCCGGGCATTCGGCCGGAGCACGCCTGGGAAATGCCTTTACGAGTGTCGTAATCGGGCACATGGATTCCGGCCGTAAGATGGCGAATCTTCCGCTGCTTGCGGGAACCGTGGGCGCGGCCTTTGCCGCCAAGGAGCTTTACTACCCCGCGCTTGGCGTGCCGGAACTTGAGAGCAATCGCGTCCTGGCAAAAACCATCGGTTTCAACTTTGCAGCGGATGGACTGCTGAATATCTTTGGCGAGTTCTTTGTGCACCGGGGATTCTGATCGCACCATTCATTCGCAAAATGGGTATGTATGTATGCGCCACGAAGGCCGTTAACATGGCCTCGCCGCAAGCAGCGAAGCGTGTTCACGCAACTTTCATTACTTTTCCCGAAAAAGAACTCACAGCGCCAACCAAGCTGACATGGTTACTTTCGCCCCTATCGACCAATGTAAACGGGAATTTACTCTCTCCTCTTAGTGCTTTCGACTCATCAGCCTGCTGACGAGCTTCGCTCCCCAGATAGCAAACTGGAGTTGTCGAGTTAGAGCCTCTGTTGTATCGAATCAAGGCAAAAGTAATCGCCCTCAGTGACTTCTTGCATCTTGCCGACGGATTGGATCAGGGCTAGGTTTACGCAGATCCCCACAATATGGATTCGAGGAAATGGCATGAAGCGCCGATTTCTGCTGACTCTGCTGGTGTGCTCGTGCTTTGGCGCGGTCAACCGCCTGATAAATGCCGAGGACGGAGGCTTGCCCGCCGCACCCTCAACTACGGTTGCGAGCCGTCCGACGACTTACCCCGCGTCTTACCTTGATACAGACGGAGTTACTCCTCTGACCTTTGGACAGAAGGTCAGCTATTATCTGCATAGTACTTATTCTTTTCGTAACTTCCTCGAGGCTGGACTTATTTCTGGAATTCCGGATCTAGCCTCTGCGCCACCGCAGCCGCAGGCACCGGCCATTATCTCTGACGACAGCATGAACAGCTACACGAACACCATGGATGCCTACGGCACGGCAATGGACACGTGGCGGCGTTCCAGCGAAGAGGAGTTGCGCTACCGGAGCCGGCGCTTCGCTGTCGGCCTGGCAACTGCAGAAACGCGCCAATATCTCAGCAATCTTGTGCTTCCCACTTTGTTGCATCAGGATCCGCGCTACGTGCCGGCCAATATTGAAGGCAGCTTCGGACAGCGCATGTGGCAGGCGGTTCGCTCGATTGTCGTCACGCACAGCAACAGCGGTAGCTCTGTTCCCAACTACTCAAAACTGGGAGGAACGATCGCCGCGGCCTACATGGGGCAAGCCGTGTACGCGCGGCAATTTGATGTTGCCGAGCTTCATAGCGGCCACTTCGCCGAAAAATACATTGCGTACAGTCTCGGCGGCGATCTGGCAACGAACGCCAGCCGTGAGTTGATCCGCACGGTGATGAAACCGGATGTCGAAATGGCTGACGCGCATGGCCCGGCCACGCAAGATTCCTACTATCCCCTCTCCGTGGGCGGAAAGTTTGTTTGCTGGGCGCGAAGCACATATTACATTCGCAATTTCGTTCAGGGAGCGCTTCTGGCAGGTCTTCCCGACATTCCGCCGGAGCCGGCAGAGCCATCTGAGCCCAACATCACTTCAGAAGAGCAGGCTCAGGCCTTCTACACCAGTTTCGTTCAATACGGTAACGACCTTCAGACGTGGCGCGATACCATGGAAGAAAATGTCCGCTACCACGAGCGGCGGCTTATCGGAGGAATCAGCGAATCCGAGACGCAACAGCTTCTCAGCAAGTTTGTCCTGCCCACCCCGCTTGTCATGGATCCGCGCTATATCCCACTTGGCCCGGGCCACTCAGCGGGCGCTCGCTTTGCCAACGCGCTGGCCGGCATCGTAGTTGGACGCCTGAACTCAGGGCACAGGATGCTGAATCTGCCTGTGCTTGGAGGCACGGTTGGCGCGGCACTGATCGCGCAGGGTATCTACTATCCGAAACTGGGCGTGCCGGAGCTTGAAAGCAATCGCGTACTCGGTAAGACCATCGGCTTCAATCTTGGCGCCGATGCCGTTCTGAATATTTTTGGCGAATTCTTCATCCGCCAAAACCTATAGTTCGCTTCTCCATTCTGCCGCGCAAGGTACATTGAAGGAATAACGGTAATGAGCGGAGGCAGTGATGGAGCAGAGATTTTCCGGAAGATCAGTGTTGGTCAGCGGAGGCACAGGCGGTCTGGGACGCGCCGTGACTCTGGCCTTCCTGGCCGAGGGCGCATACGTCGCCGTTCCCTACTTTGACGCAGAAGAATTTGCGGACCTACAGAATGCGGCGCGGGACAATGTAGCGTGGCTTGAAGGACAGAGCGTCGATGTGACCGATGAGGCTGCCATTCGCAGATTTGTCGATGACGTAATTGCGAAGCGCGGCAGACTCGATGCCATGGTCAACACGGTGGGCGGCTATGCCGGTGGCCTGAAGCTGTGGGACATGGATGCGGCCGTCTTCGACCGGATGCTCAAATTGAACCTGCGCTCGGGCTTTGCGCTGTCGCGCGCAGTGGTTCCGGCGATGCTGAAACAGGGGCAAGGAGCCATCGTCAACGTCGCGGCGAAGGCAGCCGTCGATCATGCTGCGGGCGCCTCGGCGTATGCCTCTTCAAAAGCAGCAGCTGTAGCTTTGATGGATTCGCTTGCCGCCGATCTCAAAGGCACAGGCGTGCGCGTGAATTCAATTCTGCCGAGCATCATCGATACGAAAGCAAACCGCGCCGCGATGCCGGATGCGGACTTCAGTAAGTGGCCGAAGCCGGAAGAGATCGCCCGCGTGATTCTGTTCCTGTGCAGCGAGGACGCCGCAGTGATTCACGGCGCCGCCGTGCCTGTTTATGGCAACAGCTGAAATCAACCGAGATGGAATAACCGGTCTGCTCCAACGACAAGTCCCAACGTAATGAGGGCGATAGCGATTTCGCCGACCGCACCCACGATGAAGGGTCGCACGCCCTGCTTGCCAAGTTCGCGGAAGCTGGTGCGCAGGCCGACTCCAGCAAATGTGAGCAAAAAGGCCCAGCGGGAGAGATTGCCAAGCGTGGTCAGCTGAGGCTTGGTGAAGAAGCCGATGGTTGCAAGCACCGAGATAAGCAGGAAGCCAAGGACGAACTTCGGAAACTTCTTCCAGAGAAACGCGCCCTTGTTTTTGACTTCTTCGGCTTGCCCTTTCGATGCCCAGTAGATTGCATACCCCAACACTACGAAACCGATAAGCGCATTCCGGCAGGTCTTCGCCAGTACGGCAAACTTCCCTGCCGCATCCGAGTAAATAGCGCCTGCGGCGGTCGCTTCCGCCGTATTGTCGACGGCGAGTCCTGCCCACAATCCATAGGCGTGATCGCCAAGATGCAGAGCGTGGCCGATCAGAGGGAAGGCGAAGAGTGAAATCGCGCCGAGGGCGAGGATGGCGGCGATGGCGTAGGAGGAGTCTTCCTCGTCGGCATCGATGGCGCCCTGGGTCGCGATGATGGCTGACACTCCGCAAACGGAGGAGCCAACGGCAAGCAGCGTGATGAGCTTGGGAGACAGCTTGAACCCGCGCCCGAGGTAGGTCATAAACGTCAGCGCCAGAGCCAGCTCAATGAAGACGAGAATGAGGCTGAGGCCGCCCAGTCGCAGGATGTCGCCGAGAATGAAGCGCGCCCCGAGCAAAACGATTCCCGCCTTGAGCCAGAATTCGTATGTTGCCACGCCTGCGCGAAAGACTTCGGGCACGCCAATCGTGTTTGCGATGACGAGGCCGATCACAATGGCCCAGAGGACATATTCGATATTCGGCAGGACGAGATGATGCGCCTTGCCGTAACGCGCGATGAACTGCTCGATGAATTTTCCGGCGTAGCCTACAGCTGCGAGCAGCAGAATTCCGGGAATCAGGCGGAGGAAATTGCTGAGGAAACTGGCTGGCTTTGCCTCTGCCTGGGTTCGCGTCTGGGGACTAGGGATGACTACCGCGTCTGCCATGTTCGTTCTCCTTTGGCTTACCAGGGCACCGACTTGAGGATTCCGGCGCGGACGAGCAGGGCGAGAACGAGCGAGAGCAGGACAGCCCAGCTATCGAATGAAAGACGGCGTTTTGCGGGTGTGGACATAGAGGCTTGCTCCAAAACAAGATGAAATACGGATGGAACCGCAATTGCATATTCAGATTTCAGGGAAAAGGCGAGAAGAGATCAGCGACAACAACAGCCGAGGAGTTGGCGGGTCGCAGATGGAAGCGGGAGCTTCATGCTTGTGATTGTTGTATCACAATACCGATAATTCAAGTGAGTTTTGCGAAGCTTGTTTCATGCCGCAGAAAGGGATTTTGGTTGTGAGGGTCAAGGCTGAAGCCACGCTTGTTTGAGGCTCCTACAGCACGGCTAAAGCCATACCCTTTCAAAACAAGTATGTTTGATCGACTGCCATAGGTTCTGCTTCCTCATGGAAAAATCGGATCAATTCAGCTATATCAGTTCCTGCTGCTCCTGTTAGACCTGGTTTTTCTAGATCGCAAAGCTCTTTCAGCACTTTGGCAAAAGGAATAACTTCTATTCCGCGTTTCCCTATCTCATGGATCTCACGCTGATCTTTAGCTACCCCATGTACAAACACGAATTTCCAGCTCTGCCCTTCCCAAGCCCTTTCTCGGGCGTTGTTCTTGGCTTTAGTTAGAAACTTCTTCTCAACCCATTCCTGAACGCACTCTTGTCGTTGTTGATCAGTTCTCTGCTTTGCACTATTTCTCTTGACCTTCAAATCTTCCATCAAATGTGCAGTCCAAGGAGTGATGTAGCCTACGGGTCTAAAGCTGACCTGAGCTTCAAGGTGCCATGCATCAAGCCGATCTGAATGTCGAGACGGTCGTACCCCTAAGAGATCGATTTCACCTACGCCCGCATTCTTACCGCTGGTGTCATGCTTAATACCTCTGACAGTAAAAAAGCCCTGCCTATTGAGCCACTCATCTATCAACGTTTCAGCAAGCAGGGCCATTTTATCGATCTCGAGTTGCAGCCTATTTTAGCTTTGCCATGATCTCACCGAGCACCTGCTTTGAGGGGCGCGTGCGCTCCTGCGGCAGTGTAGCCAGAGGCTCGTCGACAAGGTTGAGCAGGTCGGTGAAGCTGGGTTTCTGGGTGTCGACGTAGAAGATGCCGGTGAGCACTTCGCCCTTTTCGTGGGCTTCCATCAACGCTTTAACAGCAGAAACGCGGCTGGTTGGGTTGTAGTCTTCGTGCAGCTTGCGCAGGCGCAGGTGCGAACCGTCGTGCAAGGTCACATCGTAGGTCGAACCTGCGTCGTAATCGATGGCGATGTCTTCAAAGTGCGGCACAAAGCCGACTTCGGTGATGGCTTCTTCGTGCTCCTGCATGTACTTGTAGCTCTTGGTCGATCCTTCGTGATCATTGAAGGTCACGCAAGGCGAGATGACGTCGAGCATCACCGTGCCCTTGTGCGCGATCGCCGCCTTGAGCATAGCGAGCAGTTGTTTCTTGTCGCCGGAGAACGAGCGGCCAACGAACGTTGCGCCCAGCTGGACCGCGAGTGCGCAGGTATCAATGGCCGGAAGATCGTTGATGACGCCGGTCTTCAACTTTGACCCGAGGTCAGCGGTGGCCGAGAACTGGCCCTTGGTAAGGCCGTAAACGCCATTGTCCTCAATGATATAGATGAGCGGCAGATTGCGGCGCAACAGGTGGACGAACTGCCCCATGCCGATGGAGGCGGTGTCGCCGTCGCCGGAGACGCCGAGCGCGGTCATCGTCTTGTTGCCTAGGAGCGCGCCTGTAGCGACTGAAGGCATGCGTCCGTGGACGCTGTTGAAGCTATGCGCGCGGGACAGGAAGTAGGCTGGGCTCTTGGAGGAGCAGCCAATGCCGGAGAGTTTCATGACGCGCTCGGGCTGCACGCCCATTTCGTAGAGCGCGTCGATGATGCGCTCGGAGATGGCGTTGTGCCCGCAGCCGGCGCAGAGCGTGGTCTTGCCGCCACGATAGTCGAGGATGGGAAGCCCGAGGCGATTGACCTTCGGCGCGGGAGTGGGTGTTGCTGTCGTTGCAGCCATTAGATAATTCCCTCCTGCAGCACAAACTCATCGGTGACGGAGCGGGCGTCGATCGGATGCCCGTTGAAGTGGCGGATGGAGCGCAGCTTCACGGCGTCTTCAGCCGGGAGGTCGAGCTTGAGCAGGCTCAGCATCTGCGCGTCGCGGTTCTGCTCGACGATGTAGACGCGGTCGTGCGAGGCGACGAACTCGTGGACTTCGCTGGTGAAGGGAAAGGCACGGATGCGAAGGTAGTCGGCTTCGACACCGTATTCCTTCTTGACCTGGTCGCGGCTTTCGAGGACGGCAAAGTCGGATGTGCCGAAGGCGATGATGCCGATCTTCGATTTCCCTGTCTGCACGACGATGGGAAGCGGAACGAGCGTGCGCGCCGTCTCGAACTTGCGGTTCAGGCGCTCCATCAGGTTCTGATAGTCGTCGGGACGCTCGGTGTAGAGAGCCTTCTCGTTGTGTCCGCTACCTCGGGTGAAATAGGCTGCCTTGGGGTGGTCGGTGCCAGGGAGTGTGCGATATGGGATGGCGTCGCCGTCTACGTCCTTGTAGCGGGCGAATTCGCCGAGGCGCTTCAGGTCTTCGGCGGTGAGAACCTTGCCGCGGTCAAGCGGCTTTTCCGGATAGTCGAATGGCTCGGACATCCAGTTGTTCATGCCGAGATCGAGGTCGCTGAGCACGAAGACCGGCGTCTGCAACCGCTCCGCAAGATCGAAGGCGGCGATGCCAAATTCGAAGCATTCCTTGACGCTGCCGGGAATAAGGATGACGTGCTTCGTATCGCCGTGCGAAAGGTAGGCGATGGACAGCAGGTCGGCTTGCGCAGTGCGCGTAGGCAGACCTGTAGACGGGCCGACGCGCTGAATGTCGAAGATGACGCCGGGCAGTTCGGCAAAGTAGCCGAGGCCGGCGAACTCAGACATCAGCGAGATACCGGGTCCTGACGTTGCGGTCATCGAACGCGCGCCCGACCAGCCAGCACCAAGCACCATGCCGACGGCAGCGAGTTCGTCTTCAGCCTGCACCACGGCGAAAGTTGCTTTGCCATCGGGCTCGATGCGGTATTTCTTCAAGTAGTCGATGAGCTGTTCGACGACTGACGATGAGGGTGTGATGGGATACCAGGTGACGACGGTGACGCCAGCGAACATCGCGCCCAGCGCTGCGGCGGCGTTGCCGTCGATGATGATCTTGCCATCGGTCGCATGCATGCGTTCGAGGACATAGGGATCATGCTTGGTCAGCGACTCGGCTGCGTAGGTGTATCCGGCCTGCACGGCGGCCCAGTTCAGGTCAGCAGCTTTCTGCTTCTTGGCGAACTGGCGGCGTAGCGCGGCTTCGACGGCGGTCATGTCGAATGACAGAAGCTGGGCGACGATGCCGACGTAAATCATGTTCTTGACCAGCTTGCGCAGACGCGCTTCGGGGCAGACGGCGGCGGTCAGCTTATCAAACGGAACGGGATAACAGGCAACGTCGTCGCGATACTGCTTGAGATTCTGCGCGTCTTCGTAGATGGCTACCGCACCGGCTGGCAGCGAAAGGATATCTTCCTTCGCGGTCTCCGCATTCATCGCAACGAGAATGTCGATTTCCTTTTTGCGGGCGACGTAGCCGTATTTGCTGGCGCGAATGGTGTACCAGGTGGGCAGTCCGGCGATGTTCGATGGAAAGAGGTTTTTGCCGCTGACCGGGATTCCCATGCCAAAGATGCTCTTGAGCAGAACGCTGTTGGCGGATTGCGATCCTGATCCGTTGACTGTGGCTACCTGGATGCTGAAGTCATTGATGACGCGCTTGGAGGCGCCGTTTGCAGATGCGCTGGAGGCTTGCTGGCCTAGCGCAACATCTCCTGTCGCCATTGGGCGAAGTTCCCTTCAAGTGGAGGTGGGAAAGATGCGATCTTTCACTCTTCATTATAGATGGCTTAGGGGTTGAATCGGGCGTTTGCGGGACTCAATGGGGGAATCCGTCACCAAGTGGTAAGTATGGCGATCTAAATGGTGTGTACGCCATCAAAAACAAGCCATGAGACACCAGTTTAGTGCCGCACATCGGTCATCAATTGCGTGACATACGCCTGTTCTTCCGCATTCAAAGGGAGCAGCGGGATGCGCGGGCGTCCGCCGTAGTAGCCGTTGAGTTCGCAGGCGAACTTGATGCCTGGGATGCCGAACTGTCCGCCTACAACGCGTGAGGCTTCTACGATACGCTTCTGCTTCTCTGCGCCGAGCTTGGGGTCGTTGTCTTTCCATGCGGTATAGATTTCCTGGCAGGCCTGCGGGGCGCAGGCGGCGAATCCCAGGACTGCGCCGCTTACTCCGAAATCGAGTGCTTGCGTAAGCGTGTCGGCGGAGCCGGTCAACACCTGGAAGCCGACTTCCTTGATGCGCGTAACAACTTTCGGCTTCGGCGGCGGGACGGCGACGGCCGTGGTTTTCGCTCCCAGGATATCCGCCGGGACGAAGGTCGAGGCTTCGAGCGGCTGCGCCAGCAGCATGCGATTGGTGAAGGCCGTGAAGATGTTGGTGACTGCGGTTTCTCGCTTCGGCGCGGAGCCCGTAGCTTCGATGATTTTTGCAAGGCGATCGAGGTTGCCGCTTGAGTCCTTGAGACCGATGATGTTGGGGTGCTGCGCAAGTTCAGCGACGAGTTCCGTTGCCAGATCGTAGTGAGTGAACTTGGGAATGGTGTAGAGCACCACCGGCAGCGGCGAGCGATCGGCCACCGTGCGGAAGTAAGTGAGCATTTCCAGCGGTCGCATCTGCGGGCCGTAATAATTCGGAGTGCGCACCAGTACTGCGTCGTAATTCTGGGCGGCGGCAAATTCGGCGAGCTTGATGGTTTCGAG
Organism: Alloacidobacterium dinghuense; assembly: GCF_014274465.1. Lineage (NCBI taxonomy): Bacteria > Pseudomonadati > Acidobacteriota > Terriglobia > Terriglobales > Acidobacteriaceae > Alloacidobacterium > Alloacidobacterium dinghuense. Next base: position 2,951,435 of record NZ_CP060394.1, read on the forward strand.
AGCGCTTTCGCGGCCTACTCCGGCAAGCAGGACTCTTTCCGGCGCCGCGGATTCACGCGCTGTGCGCAGGACCTCGCGTGTCTCCTCGTCACCGAGCATGACACCTTCGCCGGTTGATCCGAGGATCACAATACCCGCGATCGGCGTGCGCGAATAGCGGTCGATGTTGTGTTCGAGCTTGCGAAGGTAGAGGCGTCCGTCGGGATAGAACGGCGTGGTGGCAGCGGTGAAAATGCCTTCTAGCAGCATGGTTCTATTCTAGACCGAGACCGCAGAGCTACGGCGTTTCGCCGGGGAAGGGCGCGGTCTGCGCATTGATGATTTGCAGCAACTGCGCCTTCGCGCTGTCGTAGCTTGGCTTCCCCGAATACATGCGATGGTCAACGTGCTTGTTCCCACTCTCACCCACCATCTGGAATTGCCTCTCACCGTCGGCAGCCTGTTGCGCGTGCGCTTGCTCCCACGATTTCTCGTCGAAGTCATTACTCTCAACGCTAATAGTCCACACTCGCTTGCCCTGCTGGTTGCGAATGATAAAGCGATAGTAGATGTGGAACTTGCCGAGTGGTTGGAAAAACTCGATGGCTTCAATGCGGTATTGTTTTACCGGAAACATATCGACTAGAAAGCCGTTGGACTGCATCGCATCGGGGGCCTTCGGGTCGGCGTGCAGCTTGTGTAGGACTTCACGCTCGGCATCGCGATCTGCTGTACGGCCTGCTATGGCGTAGGCGACGACCAGCGTGGTGTGAACCTTCCAGTTGTTGGGATCGAGTTGGCGTGCCTTCTCTGCGTATTGCACGGCGGCCTGCCCCTGATAGAGCTGCAGCGCAGCGTCAGCCGCATAGAGATTGATGGCAACGTCGTTCGGATTTGCTTGAAGCAGCTGCTGGAATGTTGCCAGCGCCTGCTGCGGCTGATGGTTCTTCAGTTGATCGATGCCCTGCTGATCTGTGACTTGCGCTCGGGCTGCGACGGTGTAAAGACTGATGGCTGCCAGTGCGATACCGTACCACTTCATGCGAATGTGACGACTCCCGAAGCCAACCTTAGCACACGCCAATGGGAAAACTTTGCATAGATATATGCCGAAGGGAGGAATGCGTCTCCTCGGCGACTGAAGCTGCATTCGAACATCGTTGTTCGGCACGGCTGAAGCCGTGCCCCTTCAAAGCTGGTCTGGCGACCAACCAATTGCAATATTTCTAGTTGCTACTTCACGGCTTCCTGCTCCGCGTGCAGGTGTTGCAGAGCGTTGACTTTAGTGGTGTGCTTCTGCAGCGCCTGGATGCCTTCCGCTGCTGCACGCGCGGCGGCGATGGTTGTAATTGTTGGAATGCGCTGAAGAACGGCTGCGCGGCGGATTGCTTTTTCGTCGAAGAAGGGATCCTGGCCGTGCGGCGTGTTGAGGATGAGCTGGATGCGCTCACCCTTGATGAGGTCGACGACATTCGGGCGCCCTTCCTTCACCTTGAAGACGCGCTCGACCACCATGCCGGCCTTTTCGAGAACATTGGCGGTGCCTTCGGTTGCGACGAGATGGAAGCCTAACTCGACGTATTGACGCGCCAGTTCTACCACAGCCTGCTTGTCGCGGTCATTCACGCTGAGGAAGACTGTTCCCTTGAGCGGCAGATGGAGGCCTGCTGACAGCTGCGCTTTGGCGAAGGCTTCGCCGAAGTTGTCGGCTACTCCCATGACTTCGCCGGTTGATTTCATCTCGGGGCTGAGGACGGTGTCGACGCCCTGGAACTTGTTCCATGGGAAGACTGGCGATTTCACGAAGTAGTGCGTGCCGGTTTCGAGGTCCTTGCCGCTCTTGACCTGTTCAGGCAGAAGTTCGCGCAACCTGCGGCCCGTCATCAGGCGCGAAGCGATCTTCGCCAGCGGTATGCCAGTTGCTTTGGAGACATAGGGCACGGTACGCGAGGCGCGCGGATTGACTTCGATGACGTAGACCTTATCGGGTTCGCCGGCTTTGCGCTGAATCGCAAATTGCAGATTGACGAGGCCGATGACGTTGAGCGCCAGCGCTAGCTTGCGAGTGTAGGCGCGGATCGTGTCGAGTACGGCGGGAGCGAGATCGACGGCGGGCAGCACGCAGGAGGAGTCGCCGGAATGGATGCCAGCCTCTTCGATATGCTGCATGATGCCGGCGATGACAACGTCTTCGCGATCGCAGAGCGCGTCGACATCGACTTCGACCGCGTCTTCGAGGAAGTGGTCGATGAGGACGGGTCGCTCCTGCGAGTACTCGACTGCCTCTCTCATATAGTGAGATACGGCATCGCTGTCATAGGCGATGACCATGGCGCGTCCGCCAAGCACGTATGAAGGACGCACGAGCACCGGATAGCCGATGCGCTCCGCGCCTTCGAGCGCTTCTCCCACGCTGGTGGCCATTGCGCCCGGGGGTTGCGGAATATCGAGGTCTTCGAGCAGCTTGCCGAAGCTCTTGCGATCTTCTGCGAGGTCGATGGACTCGGGCGACGTTCCGAGAATTGGCACGCCTGCGGCTTTCAGACGCAGCGCGAGGTTGAGCGGAGTCTGCCCGCCGAACTGCACGATCATGCCGACTTCGGCGCCGCCGGATGACTCGTGCTCGTAGATGGCGAGCACGTCTTCGAGAGTTAATGGTTCGAAGTAGAGGCGATCACTGGTGTCGTAGTCGGTTGAGACGGTCTCAGGGTTGCAGTTGACCATGATCGTCTCGTAGTCGTCTTCCTTGAGCGCGAAGGCGGCGTGGCAGCAGCAGTAGTCGAACTCAATTCCCTGCCCGATACGGTTGGGGCCGCTGCCGAGGATAATGACTTTGCGCTTCGCGGTTGGGGCGGCTTCATCTTCTTCGTCGTAGGTCGAGTAAAGGTACGGTGTCATGCTCTCGAATTCGGCAGCGCAGGTATCGACGAGCTTGAAGACGGGACGTATTCCGTGGCGATACCGCAGTTGGCGGACCTGCGCGATTCCTTCGTGGTCCTGCATACCCCACACAGCGGCAATGCGCTCGTCGGAGACACCCATGCGCTTCGCTTTTCGTAACAGTTCCGGTGACACATTCGTTGGGTTGAACTCAGCCACCTTCGCGATGATGTCGGTCACTTCCTTGATGTGGTAAAGGAACCAGGGGTCCATTGAGGTCATGCGCGCCACTTCGCGCACGCTTAAGCCCCGACGGAAGGCAAAGCGGATGTATTCGAGACGACCCGGTTTCGGTGTGACCAGCATCTGGGTGAGACGGCGTGGGTCGAGGACTTCGGTGCCGGTCTTCTTGCCGGTTTCGAGAGAACGCAGCGCCTTCATCAACGATTCCTTGAAGGTGCGGCCAATCGCCATCACTTCGCCAACGGATTTCATCTGCGGGCCGAGGTTTTCGTCGGCTCCGGGGAATTTTTCGAACTGCCACTTGGGGATTTTGGTGACGACGTAGTCGATGGTCGGCTCGAAGCAGGCCGGAGTCATCTTGGTGATGTCGTTCGGAATCTCATCGAGCGTGTAGCCGACGGCGAGCTTCGCTGCAATCTTCGCAATCGGGAAGCCGGTCGCTTTCGATGCCAGCGCGGAAGATCGCGAGACGCGCGGGTTCATTTCGATCACCGTCATGCGGCCGGTCGTGGGATGCACGGCGAACTGCACATTCGAGCCGCCAGTCTCGACGCCGATCTCGCGCATCACGGCGATAGCGGCGCTGCGCATCCTCTGGTATTCGCGATCGGTCAGCGTCTGCGCGGGCGCGACGGTGATCGAATCGCCAGTGTGGACGCCCATCGGGTCCATGTTTTCGATAGAGCAGATGATGATGACGTTGTCGGCGAGATCGCGCATCACCTCAAGTTCGTATTCTTTCCAGCCGAGAACGGATTCCTCGATGAGGCACTCATGCACCGGCGAGAGATCGAGACCGCGGGCGAGGATCTCCATCAGCTCTTCGCGGTTGTAGGCAATGCCGCCGCCCGATCCGCCGAGCGTGAAAGACGGACGGATGATGACCGGGAAGCCGATCTTGATGGCGAACTCAAGGCCGTCGCGAATGTTGTTGACCAGCGCAGACTTTGGCAGGTCAAGGCCAATGCGCGTCATCGCGTCTTTGAAAAGGAGACGGTCTTCGGCCTTCTTGATCGCTTCAAGCTTCGCGCCGATCAATTCGACATCGTACTTGTCGAGAATTCCTGAATCGGCGAGATCGACAGCAAGGTTGAGCGCCGTCTGTCCGCCGACGGTCGGCAGCAAGGCGAACTTGCCGGTGCGGCCTTCGTCACGGAGCATCTGCGATTCGATGCGGATGATTTCTTCGACATAGGCGGGCGTGAGCGGCTCGATGTAGGTGCGGTCGGCAAGCTCGGGGTCAGTCATGATGGTGGCCGGGTTCGAATTCACCAGCACCACTTCATAGCCTTCCTGCTTGAGCGCCTTGCACGCCTGCGTGCCCGAGTAGTCGAACTCGGCGGACTGCCCGATGACGATCGGGCCGGAGCCGATCACGAGAATCTTGGTGATGTCATTCCTGCGTGGCATCTTGTTCTGCTCTTCCTTAATAATTCTGGTCGGGAGTAGTCCCTGCTCCAAAAGTCTCTGAATTCTGATCTGAAACAGGTCTCAATCTTTGAAGGGGCACGGCTTCAGCCGTGCCATGCGCCTCGTCTATAGCACGGGGCTTTAGCCCCTGAGGGATTGCATCCAGTTGATACCCCGGAAATGCCGAGCTGTATGCATATTCCTGGCCAATCGTGCACAATTTTGCCTTTACCGGATTCAACCAGATGTAATGCTTGTGCTTCTGGAAGTCTTCAATATCTCGAATCCTGTGATCGGCGAATCCTCGCTGCCAGATGTTATGTTTCGTTTCAAACTGCAATGAGGCGTGTCTTGAAAATCCACCTTTGATGAGTTGCACTGCTTTTTCGAGACTCCCTTCTGGCGTAATGATGAGATGGAAATGGTCGGGCAGGACAAATTCGTGCAGTTGAAAATTGCCTGCCGCTCGATAGCTGTAGAGGGTCTCAAGAAACAATTTCGACCAACGTTCGTAACGGAAGAATGGCCGCCGTTCACTCGTCTCGGAAGTGACGAAATAGGTTTGGCGGTTTCTCGTCGCTGGTTCTCGCTTGAGCCTCACGTGGTTCCCTCAGGGGCTAAAGCCCCCTTTTTATCTCACCGTCACGGCACGGCTGAAGCCGTGCCCCTTCAAAGATTTTGATTCACCGCGTATCAGGCACCGTGCCTCTACAAATCCTGGCTTTCAAAAAAATGGCGGGACTTGAAGCCCGCCGCTTACCTCTTAAAATCTTCCATCATCTTCCGGAAATCGCGGAAGAGATAGTGCGAATCGTGCGGCCCGGGACTGGCTTCAGGATGGTACTGCACGCTGAAGAGCGGGAGCGATTTGTGGCGCAGCCCTTCGACGGTATTGTCATTCAGGTTGACGTGTGTCAATTCGAGCTCTTCCTGATTGATCGAAGCTGCATCCACTGCATAGTTGTGGTTCTGGCTGGTGATCTCGACCTTGCCCGTCTCTGTCTGCTGCACCGGATGATTGCCGCCGTGGTGCCCAAACTTCAGCTTGAAGGTCTTGCCACCCAGCGCCAGCCCGATGAGCTGGTGCCCGAGGCAAATTCCGAAGATCGGCTTCTTTCCTGCCAGCTGCCGGATTGTCTCCTGCGCGTAGGCAAGCGGCTCCGGATCGCCCGGACCGTTCGACAGGAAGACACCGTCGGGATTCATGGCCAGAACATCTTCTGCTGAAGTCTGCGCGGGAACCACGGTTACGCGACAGCCTTCCTTCGACAACATGCGAAGAATGTTTCGTTTGATGCCGTAGTCGTAGGCCACGACGTGGAGATCGGGCCTCGGCAGTCCCACAGCGTTTTCTTCCGACTCGAGCGGATCGACTTCCGGCTCCCATTCGTAGCGCGTCTTGGTGGTGACGACACTCGCAAGATCGGTCCCATCCATCTTGCGGATCGAACGAGCCTTCTGCACGAGCACTTCGGGATCGGTTTCGATCGACGAAATGACGCCGCGCATCACGCCGTTGTTGCGCAGGTGGCGCACAAGAGCGCGCGTATCAATCTCGGAAATAACGGGAACGTTGAAGCGCTCAAGGTATTCATCTGCCACCTGCTGCGAGCGCCAGTTCGAACTGATCGGCGAGAATTCGCGCGTGACAAGGCCTTCGATATAAGGCTTGTTGGCTTCGTTGTCAGCAGAATTGGTTCCGTAGTTGCCGATCTGCGGATTGGTAAGAACGACAATCTGTCCGGCGTAGGAAGGATCGGTGAAAATTTCCTGATAGCCGGTTAACGATGTATTGAAAACGACTTCGCCGTAGCACTCGCCTTTGGCCCCGTAGCCTTCGCCGCGGAAGATGCGCCCGTCTTCGAGCGCAAGTATAGCCTGCATCGCTTCTCCATGGAGTGGATTCAATAGATTTTATCAGGTTTCAACGCCTCAGCCGCGCTGCATCTGCGATATTCTTGGATGAATTTTTCAACCGGGGGATTGCATGATTCTTCGTCCTCGAAGCCTCCTCGCTTTCGCCGTTCTAGCTTCTTCGATGATCGCCGTCAGCCAGACCCAGAATAACGAGCAGCAAGAAAAATTTGCAGCCATGACGAAGACAATGCATGTGATGGGAACGTTTCGGGGCACAACTCCGTGCGCGGATTGTAGCGGCATTATCACTACCCTCACGCTCTACCAGAAAGACCCGAACAATTACATCGACGCTGTCTACCGGCTGCAGTTGAAATACATCGACCGCGGCAGCTTCACGAAATACGGCGAGTGGACCATCCTTCGCGGCCGGCCCGGCGACGACAACGCAACGGTTTACCAGCTCGATCCGGATGGACCGGGCAAGCAGTACTATCTGCGCGTGGGCGATAAAACCCTGCAGCAACTCGACGGCGACATGAAGCCGATCGACTCAAAGCTCAACTTCACACTCAAGCGCATCGGCGGGTCGCAAAGTAAAAACATCGGCATGCCGAATCCCGCTTCGGTTAACTGCACCAAACAAGGCGGCACTCTGAAGATCGAGACGGGAAAAGATGGCGGCCAGATTGGCATTTGCACCTTTCCGAACGGGAAGCAGTGCGAAGAGTGGGCGTTGATGCGGAGTGAGTGCAACCCGAATGAGAAATAGTTCTCAGACAGCTCTTTAGTTTTACCTCTGCAGCGCGATACATCGAAGCACGCTTCTCGGGGGAACTTCCCTCGAACCGGAAGCGTACTTCAAAACGCATGCGCCGCTCATTTCGAGACTTGCGGATCTGCTTATGGGCTACTTCGTTCGCCCTGTCCCTTTCAATGTCTTCTGCGATGGCGCAGGAAACTGTTTTCCATTCAGAAGTGCATCTGGTCAACATGACCTTCAGCGTTCGTGGTCCTGACGGAAAAACCGCAGCTGGTCTGGCAGTCGATGATTTCGAAGTTTTTGAAGATGGCGCGCCGCAGAAGATCCGGTTTTTCGCGCGTGAAGATCAGCTGCCGCTTTCTCTGGGACTCATCGTGGATGTCAGCGATAGTCAGGATAAGTTTCTAAAACGCCATCAACACGATATCGAAATCTTTTTGAAAGGAATTTTGCGCCCAAGCGATCAGGCGTTCGCAGTCTGCTTCGGGAATCATCTCCGCCTGGTCAGCGACACCACTTCTTCCGTCTCGCAGATCATGGACGGTCTGAAGAGTTTCGACAAAGGCGACATGGATTTTCCGGAGATTGGGCCTAAAGAGGAGCGAGAACTTGGCACGGCGCTCTATGACGCTATCTATTTCAGCGTTGAAGAGAAGCTTCAGAGTGACAACAATCGCCGCCGGGCTCTGATTCTATTCACGGATGGAGAGGAAAACTCCAGCGAGCACGACCTGATCGATGCCATCTCCGTGGCACAAGATTCCGATGTTCTGATCTTTGCGGTTCGCTACACGCAGACAAAGCATGGCGCGATGAATGCACGGAATAAGTACGGTATGCGCGTGCTGGGGCATCTTGCAGCGCAGACCGGCGGTTCAGATTTCGATGGACTGCACACCGATCTGCCGGAAGCCTTTCAGCAGATCAGCGACGAGTTGCGCTCTCTTTATTCCATCGCCTACCAGTCCACGAACAAGGCCCAGGATGGAACGTTTCGGAAAGTGGTGATTCAACCGAAACAAAGCAATTTGACGGTTCGTGCTAAGGCCGGATACTACGCCCGATAATCTTCAACCCTATTTTATGACGCCCATATTATCGGCCGGCCAGTAGATGAAGGCTGCTTTGCCGTAGATGAGCTTGCGGGTGACGGGGCCGAAGTCGCGGCTGTCGCTGGAGATGGAGCGATGGTCACCCATCACAAAGTATTCCTCAGGCGGAACGACCATGTCAGCCATTGAGCGTGCATCGCGGAAGCGCTTGGGGACGTAGGACTCGTCGATCCGCTGACCGTTGACGTAGACCCGGCCATCGTCGATGCGGATGTTATCGCCGGGAAGCGCGATGACGCGCTTGATATAGCTCTTCTGCGTGTCGCGCGGATAGTAGAAGACGACCACGTCGCCGCGGGAAATCTTCTCGAAATCGTAGGCAAACTTATTGACGAAGAGACGGTCCTGATCACGCAGCTCTGGCTGCATGCTGGTGCCTTCGACCTTCACCGGTTGGTAGAGGAAGGTGATGATGAAAAATGAGGCCATCACCGAAATGATGAAGTCACGCAACCACAGCTGAAGGTGGTGGCGCGGATTTGTTTTTGTTTCTTGTTGCACGCTTTCTTCGTTCATCGACCTTTAAGTCAAATGGTATTGCTCTTTACGAGCAACCCAGTCCTCCTACCGGACACAAAATGTTCGATTTCGGCTTGGGCATCGGCTGTTGTGCGGATGGAACGATTGCAGCCTGCCCGGCGACGTCGGGACCGGAGAGGTTAGCCTGCGTAATTGTCATCGGACGCTGCAGAACCATCTCCAGACCTTGGCCTGTATTAAGAACCACTTCATCGCCGCGGGTGAAGAGGGTGTAGATCAACCCAGCTGCTCCGCCGGCCAAAGCACCGTATCCGGCTCCGGCACCCGGATGACCTGTTACCGCACCGCCAATGGTGCCGAGGCTCGCTCCTTCAATCGTGCTTTGCGCGATGGTTGCGGCGTCTTTGCCTTTATTGGAAGCCTGCTGGATCTCGCCTTCGTTTTGTACTTTGGCTCCGTCGGAACCAGGGATGCTGTTCACGACTCCCGGAATGGTCACGACTGATCCGTTAGGGAAAATCATCGAGGTAAAGTGCATGCGCACGGCAGCGCGTCCTTTGACGCGGCCGGGACGAACCACCTCGTCGATGATGCCCTGAACGTAGACACCAGCTGGAATCGCAACATGGCTGTCGACTACGACGGGAAAGCTTGATGAGAGATACACGCTATCGCCGGGTTTCGCGGTCTTGGTATTCACTGCCGATCTGAGTTCGAGCAGGACCTTCGTTCCCGATGGGATCTCCGTCGACTTTGCCTGAACCGAAGCCGTTGCATTGACTGGCTGAGCGCTGCCGGTTGGCGTCGGAACCGCTTGCTGCGTTGCGGGCTGCTGCGCGATTGCCCCGCTTGCTGCGAGCAATCCCATTGCGACTGCGGCTATGGGCCAATATTTCAATCCGCGCATGGCTGCTCCCCCTGTCGAAAGTCAAGGCTTTCGTTCCATTTGCAATGCATCGAGTCAGATTTCACGGTTTCTTCAAAAGCGGGGAGTTTGTCATGCTGCCAACAAACCGGGATCCGACTCTTCTGGTCTTATGGAACCCTTCCAGACATTATTGTAGACGCTTTTCTGACTCAGGAAGTTAGCTATTGCCAGCCATCTACGATGGTCTTTGCAAGCTTGGCCAAGAGGACTTCGGCTTCGTTGTCCGGCGTCCAGCTCTTGTCCTGGTTGCCATAGGTGAATTCAGAAATGACGATCGGGCCATTCCTGGCGAAGACCACTCCTACATCGTTGCGGACCTCATCTAAAGCTCCCGTTTTGTTGGCAATTTTGGACTCACCCTCTGTCGTATCAATGGTTTCGAGGTATCGGGGAATGCTGTTGCGATAGAACTGGTTCTTCAACATATGCATGGCTGCGGCGCAAAGCTTCTCGTCCTGTTCGGTCGGCTTGGCCGAGCTGCCCGGCGCATTCAGATTGCAGGTAGCGAAGTGCTCCATGATCCCGGCCATTTCACGCGCTGTAGTTTTGCCCAGGCCGAATTGCTTCTGATCGGCAGGAACGGGACCTGCCGCCGGCAAGGAGACTTTCTTATAGAGCCACGTGTCTTTCAGGCCGAGCCACTGAATTCGGTCATCGATGTTTTTGAGGCCCAGGTAGTCGATGGCGACGTTGGTCGCAGTGTTGTCGCTGACAATAATCATCATCGTCAGAACATCTTTTAACGTCAGGGTTTGCGGCGCGTCGAAGAACATCAGCACGCCGGAGCCCTCCACCTGGTTGGCTTTCGTCAGCGTAAGCTTGTCCTCGAAATGGGCTTTGCCTTTCTGAACCTGCTTGAGGGCTTCAAACAGGACTGCCAGCTTGATGACTGAGGCCGTCGGCACCGGGGTGTCTTCATTGATGGCTACGGTCTTTCCGCTCTTCAAGTCGCACGCGTAGAGGGTCACATGGCCCTGGTGAGTCTGGATTAGAGCCTGCAAATTTGCTTTGAGCGCCGTGTCTTCCTGCGCATGCAGTGTCGCAGAAGCAGACATCAGAAGAAATATTACAAACAGAAATCGCATTCTCATCCTTTGTTTCATTCAAGTTCGCTTACTATAACTGCACTCGCTTTCGATTGCCATGACTTTGCCACTCGCCATCCCATGACTTTGCCACTTGCCAACCTAGACCAGCGAACTCGCTTTGCGGCTGCGCATGCAGTTTTAGGACAAGCGGTGATCGACCGCGCCTTTCCCGGAGCGGCATATGGAGTTTTGCTCGATGGGCAGGTTGTGGTTTTGAGCGCGGTCGGACGCTTCACCTACGATGCCGATGCGCCGACAGTGACACCAGATACAGTCTTCGATCTCGCCAGCGTCACCAAAGTTATGGCAACGACTTCGATGGCTATGCTGCTGTTTGATCGCGGCATCCTTGATCTTGATATGCCGCTCGGCGAGATACTTCCGGCGTTCGTAATAGGACGCGCGCCAGGAAGCGGTAAAGAGCGCGTGACCATCCGCATGCTGTTGGCGCATTCGTCTGGATTGCCTGCGTATGCTCGCCTGTTCGAGCAGCACACTTCTGCAAACGCGCTGTTGCGTGCATGCTTACAATTGCCACTCGAAGTTGCGCCGGGAACAAGGGCTGATTATTCGGACATTGGGTTTATTCTGCTGGGCAAGGCGCTCGAGGTGTTGGCCGGTGACCACCTGGCAAGATATTGTCAGCGGGAGATTTTCACTCCGCTCGGATTAACCAGCAGCTACTTCTGCCCGCCGGCTTCGATGCGCACGCAGATTCCATCAACCGAAATCGATACAACGTTTCGTAGGCGCAAGATTCAAGGTGACGTGCACGACGAACACGCATTTGTGCTGGGCGGCTACGGCGGTCACGCTGGACTCTTTGCAAATGCACTCGATGTTTTGCACTTTGCCTCGTGCATTTTGTCAGATGGCCGCACGGCAACCGGAGAGCAACTGTTTCGGCCTGACACAGTGCATCTCTTTGTGACACGGGAAAGCGAACCGATTGGAACATCGCGTGCACTCGGATGGGACACGCCGACTGCGCCCTCATCGTCGGGAAAACATTTCAGCCCATCCTCGATTGGCCACCTTGGATACACGGGGACATCGCTCTGGATCGATCGAGAGAGAAGGCTTGCCGTCACGCTGTTGACGAATCGCACATGGCCGGATCGTTCTAATAAAGCGATTCAGCAAATACGTCCGGCCTTTCACGATGCAATTTACATTGGCCTGTGAAAACGCGATTCCATTATCGGAACGCCATCATCAAATAAGATTCCACAAAATAAAAATTGCGACCCATTTCCAGTCGTTAGCGCTACAATTGGAGATGGCGTATTGTCGAGATAATCCAACCAATGGCAACCATAACACCTGCTCCACCGGCCGAGTCACACCGCACAAGTAACGGACACTCTTCACATATCTCACCCGTAACCAACCTTCAGGATCTGATCACGGAAAGCCCTAACGATGCATCGCAGGGCTTTGATACGAAGTCGGCTGTGGAGATTGCCCGCATCATCAATCATGAGGATGCCAAGGTCGCAGCCGCCGTCAAGAAGGCGCTGCCGGAGATTGCGCTGGTGATCGATGCGGTGGCGCGAAGCCTGCGCGACGGGGGACGCCTCATCTATGTTGGAGCAGGATCAAGCGGACGTATTGCAGCACTCGACTCGTGCGAATGTCCTCCTTACTTCTCGAATTCGCCACAACAGATTCAATACATCATGGCGGGTGGCCCTAAGGCTCTTGCATCGCCGGTCGAAGTCAACGAGGATTCGGAAGAACTCGGACAGCGGGACATCGCGCGCCGTCGTCCCACCAGGAAAGACGTGGTGCTCGGACTTTCTGCGAGCGGACGCACCCCTTACGTCGTCTCTGCCGTCGCTTATGCTCGCGCGCGGGGAGCGAAGACTGCCTGCATTACCTGCAATCACAACACTCCGTTGGAAGGTGCAGCCGACATCGCGATCATCGCCGACGTTGGACCGGAAGTGATTTCCGGTTCCACACGCATGAAGGCCGCAACGGCGCAGAAGATGATCACCAACATGATCACAACCGGCGCCATGACTCGACTCGGATATGTGTATGAGAACCTGATGGTCAACGTACACATGCAGAATTCGAAGCTGGTTGAGCGTGGCATCAGTATTCTGATGCGCGCCTGCAAGATCGATCGCGATACGGCCGTGCGTACCATCAAGTCCGCCGGACGAAGTGTTCCCGTGGCGCTGGTGATGCTGAAGGCCAATGTCGACAAGCCCGAGGCAGTGCGCCGGTTGGCTCAGTCCGATGGAAACGTCCGCCGGGCAATTGAAGATTCGGTAATGGATCTGTAGATTCCTCTTTCGCGTATGCCGCGCAGCGTACCGCCCTACAGTGGGCTGGAAGTATCTAGGGTGATACGTGTTTTCAAAGCAAGTCACAAGCTGCACGTTTACACTATCCAGTACGGCAGATCAGACTGGGTAGATATTCAATGGACAAATATGTGATTCGCGGGGGCAACCCCCTCATCGGCACAGTTCGCGTCAGCGGCGCGAAGAACTCTGCGCTTCCCTGTATGGCCGCGGCCATTCTTACCGAGGACGAAGTGATCCTCGAAAACATTCCGCAGGTGCGCGATATCGAAACCGAGCGTAAACTTCTCGTCTCGATGGGCGCCGAGGTGGAGCTTGGCTACGGGCGCGCCCAACATCGCACTTCGATTAGTTGCCGCGTGCTCTCCGATCCTGTGGCGAAGTACGAAATTGTTAAAACCATGCGCGCTTCGTCGCTGGTGCTTGGACCGTTGGTTGCACGCACCGGGCTTGCACGCGTTGCTATGCCTGGCGGTTGCGCGATTGGCGGACGTCCGATCGATCTGCATATCAAAGGGCTGGAGACGATGGGAGCGCAGATCGGCTATGAGCATGGCTACATCGAAGCCCGCGCTGAGCGGCTCAAAGGCGCGCACATTGTCTTCGACAAGATCACGGTTACCGGGACCGAAGATTTGCTGATGGCCGCGGTGCTGGCAGAGGGTGAGACGGTCATGGAGAACTGTGCTCGCGAGCCGGAGGTGACTGATCTTGCTGCGCTCCTAACCGCAATGGGGGCCAAGATTGAAGGCGCAGGCACCTCGAAGATTCGTGTGCAGGGAGTTGAGAAGCTGCACGGTGCTCGGCACCGCATCAATCCGGATCGCATTGAGGCTGGGACTTTCCTCGTTGCGGGCGCGATTACGGGTGGCGACCTGTGCGTGGCAAATTGCAACCCGGCGCATCTCGGTGCGCTCATCGCCAAACTTGAGGAAGCGGGTGTCCGCGTCGAAATCCTGGGCAAGGACCAGATTCGCGTGCGCAGCGAAGGCAATTTGAAGGCTGCCGATATCTCGACCGAAGAGTATCCAGGCTTCCCCACCGACATGCAGGCGCAGTATATGGCGCTGGCCACGCAAGCAGAAGGTACGTCGGTCGTGACGGAAAATATCTTCGAAAATCGTTTTATGCATGTACAGGAACTTGTCCGCATGGGAGCGAACATCAAAGTGGATGGGCGCTCGGCTACCGTGCGCGGCAAATCGCCGCTCTCATCGGCGGCGGTCATGTGTTCGGATCTGCGCGCCTCCGCTTCGCTGGTGCTCGCTGCTCTCGTCGCCGACGGGGAATCGATCCTGGATCGGGTGTATCACATGGATCGCGGTTACGAGCACATCGAGGAAAAGCTGCGGGGCGTAGGCGCCCAGATCCGACGCATGGGTAATGTCTTTGCTGACCGGCGCGAAACGGTTGCGGTCGAAGCATAATCTCTGAAACGACAGGCCCTTCTGCGCATCCCAAGTAGCAGGAGGGCCTGATGCCCGGCGACGACCGTATCCTTCGTGATCATCTTCTCGAACTTCTGCGCGGCGGCAGCGCACACATCGATTTCAAATCCGCAATGAAAGATTTCCCGCCTGAGCTATACGGCAAGAAGCCGGAAGGCACCCCGTATAGTGCGTGGCAGTTGCTCGAGCACTTGCGTATTGCACTGCACGACATTCTGGACTTCTGCGTTAACCCCAAATACACCGCGATGGAATGGCCGGAAGATTTCTGGCCCAAGGATGCGGCGCCACCTTCAAACGAGGCATGGAGATCTTCGGTGCGGGCGATCGAAGCGGATATTGCCGAGTTTGAACGGCTCACCGGCGATCCCCACTCGAACCTTTACGCAAAGATTCCCTGGGGCGATGGGCAGACTTTGCTGCGCGAGATTCTGCTGGCTGCCGATCACAACAGCTATCACCTCGGGCAGTTGGTAATGCTTAAGAAGCAGCTGGAGGCTTGAGGGCACCCCCCATTGCACGGAGCTTGCTCACTTCAATGGAAACCAACCAGGACTGACAGTTTCTCTTTGGAATGAATACGTTGCGATTGAGAACTTGAGGGCTATTTCCAGCTGACAGCGAGCTGCCAGCGGAGGTTGCGCATGGAGGTCTTTTGCAGGACGCGCTCGTATTCCTCGAGCTCGCTGACGATCGGGATGGTCTCGGAGCCGAGGGCCGAAGGGCTTTCCCTCAGGAATTCGAGGAGTGTGCTGATCGTTTCCAGTCCGTCATCGGGTGAGAACCACTGCGGCGGCGGGAGGGTTTTGGCCCATTCCGGGTCGCCGGCTCCCTCTTCGAGTAGCAGCGCCATGGAGTTTTCGTCGGCGGAGAAGAATTCGAGCAGCGGCTTGACCCCGAGGCGCAGGGCCAGTTTTTCCAAGGAGTCTTCATTACGCGCGAGGGCGTGGCCGTTCACGAAGATGTCAAATCCGGGGTCTTCTCCTTCAACGACAATGTACATTGAAGCGCTCATCGTAAGCCAGTTTATCCCAGTTTAGACGGGAGACTCATCACTCGGTAAGCCCGGTTATCCCAAGGGTTACTATGTTCGTCACATTTTTTGGAGCGAGCATGCTTCGCGGAATCTCCTCCTTTGGAATTTCGGAATGTCCTGCATGAATTTTTCCGATTTGCATTACTTTCATTAGGCGCATTTCTAGGTACGGATACTGTCATCCATGAGTTCCGGAGCATGCATTCCAGGTCTCAGAATCGAGACCTGGGGTGCCTAACCTTTAAGGCATGCCGGCGCAGATAGTGCGCGCCTCTTTCATCGAAAGCGTCGATCCATCGAAAATGCAGATGCGGCTCGCATTTGGTGACGTGTTCATCTCGAGAGTGGGCTTTTCGATTCGTAGCGGTGAAGGGAATCTCGTAACGATGTTGTTGGCGACGGACAAGCTCAGAAACGAACGTAAAAGGGTGCAAATTGAAGAAATCGTCTACGTAGATCATTCAACATCTCCAATACCTGTGCGGTGAACATGCCGACTCTCGCGCTGCGTTTCAGTTGGAGTTCTAAGTCGGGTGAAATTTGAGTACCGTGGCTGACGAGAACTGCGCGTTACCGGTTTGGTAAGGGGAAGACCTGTAACCTTCCAACTGAGAAATCGCAAAATGCAGGGAAAAGACGGCAGCTCAGAGGAAAAAATCTGAAACTACCCTGATGAAGTGATTCTGGACGATTGTTGGTGGAGACAGTCGTGTTGCAATCGGCACAACTCTGTTATGTTCCTCTTGACAAACCATAACCGTTTGGTTATGGTTTTTGCGTGTGAAGCCGGCCAATGCCAATTACGTGTTCCGTGCTCTCGCCGATCCGACGCGCAGGGCTATCTTCGAGGAACTGACGCGGCAGGGCGAACAGACCGTCCACGCATTGACTCGCTACGCGGGCGTGTCCCAGCCCGCTGTCTCGAAACACCTGACCGTGCTGAAGGGAGCGAGGCTGGTACGGCATCGCCGCGAGGGACGCGAAACGCACTATCGCGCGCAGCCTGACGCGCTGGCGCCGATGGTGGACTGGCTGAATCTCTATGGCGCCTTCTGGCGCGACCGGTTTGACCGGCTTGAAGCCCTTTTGGAAAGGATGGAGTAATGAGCAGCCCTGTCGAGAGTCCCACCACCCTTGTGGTCGAGAGGGTATTCCCGCATCCACCCGAGAAGCTGTGGCGGGCGCTCACGGAGAGCCCCCTCCTCGCGCAATGGATGCTGAGCAATGACTTTGAGCCAGTGGTCGGGCGGAGGTTTCAATTCCGGACGGAGCCCAAGCCGAACTGGAATGGTGTTGTCGACTGCGAGGTGCTGATCGTCGATCCACACCAACGCCTGTCCTATACATGGGGTGTTGGGGAAAGCGAAGCCGGGCTTCAATGGGTGGTGCTCTGGACGCTGACTCCTGCGGAGGGCGGCACGCACGTTCGCATGGAGCAGTCCGGCTTCGGTCCCGATCAGAAGACAGCTTATCAGGGTGCAAAGTACGGATGGCAGAAATTCTTCGATGGTCTAGAGCGTGTGCTCGGAGGGCTTCAATGATCGGTAATGCGACTCAACGTACGATTTTTCGCTGGATCCACATCGTCTTTGGCATTCCGATTATCGGCTATATCTATAGTCCGTTCGACAAAATTCCCCAGTACGCCCCTGCTACCCGGTTTTTCTTCCTCCCTGTAATTCTCCTTACGGGGCTTTGGATGTGGAAAGGCCATCTCGTTCGGCGATTTTTTTCGAGGAAATTGGCCTGATAGGCAACGAATCAAACAATGGTAGTGAAAGAAAACCAGTGAAAGTCTATGCGGCACAAGCCGCGAATTTGACAAGGAGAAGTGAAATGAAAATCAAAGTGACCAGCGTATATGTGGACGACCAGGAGAAGGCCCTGCGCTTCTATACCGACATACTGGGCTTTGTGAAGAAAAACGACTTCAGCCAGGGGCCGTATCGCTGGCTCACGGTAGCCTCAGCAGAAGACCCGAACGGCACGGAGCTGCAACTGGCGCTCAACAATAATCCGGCTGCCAAAACCTACCAGCAGGCCCTGTTCCAGCAAAATCAGCCTGCGGCCATGTTCTTCACCGACAACTTGCAGGCCGACTACGAGCGAATGAAAGAGCACGGCGCCGAGTTCACCATGCCACCCACGGACGTGACCGCATCCAAGATCGCCATGCTGAAGGACACCTGTGGCAATCTGATTCAGGTGACGCAGCTGATGTGGCAGGGCTAACGGCTAGGCACGATGGAATGACCAGGAGAAGAAGATGGGCGATCTTGAACAGTATGCACCAGGTCCGGCCCATGGAGCGCAGGTACAAAAGGACGGCGAGAAATGGACGCTTGTTCTGATCAGAGAACTGCACCACTCGCCGGAAACAATCTGGAGGGCGCTGACTGATCCTGCGCGTTTGCGCGAGTGGGCTCCCTTTGACGCGGATGGCAGCCTCGGTAAGGCTGGAGCTACGGTGAACCTCACCACCGTGGGAGTTCCCACGCTGCACGTTACCGAGACAACCGTGATGCGAGCCGACGCACCCGAGGCGCTGGAGTACAACTGGGGCAAATTCAATGTCCGGTGGGAGCTCAAACCCCTTGATGGCGGGACGCGCCTGACGCTGTGGCACAACATCGATCGCCGCTTCATCGCAATGGGTGCTGCCGGGTGGCACATTTGTATCGACGTTCTGGATCACCTCCTTAACGGAACTCCCATCGGGCGCATGGTCGGTCCAGACGTGGCGAAGTTCGTCGGCTGGCAGCGGCTGAACGCGGAGTACGCCGAGCTGTTCGGTATTAAAACGCCTAGCTGGCCTAAGACGGCCCAAAAGTTCTGAGAAGGTCTCATTGAACTGGAAGAAATGGATTCGGCAACTCACCGGTGACTGTCCGTGGCCTTTACGGTGGCCGTTATACGACTGGCAAGCTGACTGAGATGAAGACGAAAAATATCACAAAAGAACAACGCGAAGAACTGCTCAGAGCATTGAAGGCTCGTTTTGAGAAAAACATGAATCGCCATCAAGGTCTCGCATGGGCCAACGCGCAGGCAAAACTGGAGGCGAATGCTGAAAAACTGCGGTCACTGAATGAGATGGAAAAAACTGGCGGTGAACCGGACGTTGTTGGTCATGACAAAAAAACTGGCGAGTTCATTTTTTACGACTGCTCTGCGGAGAGCCCTAAAGGGCGCCGTAGCCTTTGCTATGATCGTGAAGCGCTGGAGTCGAGAAAGGAATTTAAGCCAGAAGATAATGCCATAGATATGGCAGCTGCCATGGGCGTTGAGCTTTTAACGGAAGAACAATATCGAGAGTTGCAGAAGCTCGGAGATTTCGATAAGAAAACGTCGAGCTGGGTGAAAACACCTTCTAATATCAGAAAACTCGGCGGCGCGGTCTTTTGCGATCGCCGCTATGACACTGTTTTCCTGTATCACAACGGCGCGGAATCTTACTACGCTGCCAGGGGGTTCCGCGGCCTGGTAAGGGTGTAAATCTGGGGCGTTAAATATAATTTTTCTTTTATTTCTGGCGCGACTGTGGCGCTATTACTGCGTGGTAAGCCATGTTCCTGCTGACCTCCACTGCTACTATCCCCGGAGAGCGTGATTGGGTGGCGGAAGGACTGACCCGTCGTCGTGATCGGGGCGGGTGGGCCACCCACCCCGATCACGAATTTTACTTCGGCGATTGTGGTGGATTTTCGCTAGTCGGCGGCACAATTCCCTTGATTCGCAAATAGGTCACCATGTTTCCATAGTGCTCATCCGTGTGCGCCGTATTCAGCGAAAACAAAGTGAGCCTCGCCATATCGTAGTTCATAAATTTCACCATCTGGCTGCCCTTGGCATCGGTCATGCCGTCAAACGCCTTGTTGCAGTACGCAACCGCGTCCTTTAATGCAGCCACCAGATCAGCCTTTGAGGTCTTCGTTTTCTCGATGTCCTTCATGGGATTCGCTTCACCCGAGGCTAGCGAGCAGAACATGTAATTTGCGTCGGCCACATGACCCACCAGTTGGCCAAAACTGCGAACCTCCGGTGTTGGTTTGAAGGAGTAGTTTTCATCGGGCATTTTCTGCGCCGCACCGATGACCGCGTTGCTTACAAATGAATAGAAGCCTTTCTCGCTGGCAGTAATCGGATTCGCTGGCGATTTCTCCTGTCCGAGTAGAGCAACGGGAACAGCCATCACTAGGGCAAATAAAAAACAAAGTCCTCTTTTCACAAAGATCCCTCCGGTGAAATCATCCCACATCCCGAATGGATGAGATTTACAAAATGAGTTGAATCGTGTCTGGTAAGTGGCGTGTTGCCGATAATACGCCGGAACCGCGACTTCGGAGATTGCCCGACTATATGATGTACTGGCACGGGACCCATTCAAGCCAAAACCAGGTGTAAAGTTCCACGAGATACTTTACAGTTTGTCTCCAGAGATTGTTTACAGTTTTGGATTTCAGAAGGGGTCTTCTATCCAGCGATCGACGATCGTCGATCGCTGGATAGAGAAGTCCAGTTCCCGGATCAGCGTGGTGCAGTAGTAGACCAGCACACGCTGCTCCACAGCCACGATCTGCACCCATTGCCGGTTCAGAGCGCGACTGAGATGCCACTGTTGCCCGCCTACCTGGAGTTTGCCGTCGGCGTCTACCTTGCGCAAGACCGCTCCCTCCGGATACTCCCAGCCGGCCGGGTGGGGCTGATATTTCCGCCGACTCGGCTGCCATACCTTCGCCGGGGTTTTCATCCCCAGGGCTTCATGCGGCCGAAGATGGTTATATTCCCAGCGATAGTCATCCAGCCACTGCTGCGTGCGCTGCTCCCACAGGCGCCTCCTCTGGATGGAACGCAGCAGCGTGCCGTGGAAACGCTCCACTTTGCCTTGTGTCTGCGGGTGCCGCACCCCGCTCCAGTACAGCCGGATCCCTTGCTGCATCAGCCAGACGGAGATCTTCGTCAGCCCCAGCGGGGATCGCGGCCCCCACCATGGAATGCCATGATCCATCAGCATCGCCTCCGGCACCCCGCAGCGCAGAAATGCCTCTTCCAACTGCTCGCGCACCGGCTCTGCCTGCGTGCTGCCCAGCGCCCGTAACCCGATCAGGTAGCGGCTATGATCATCGAGAATCGATAACGGACCCACTTCCTGATTCCATCCGCTCGGTCCCTTGAAGTCCATCTGCCACAGCTCATTGGGATGGCTGCGCTCAAACCGCTGACAGCATCGGCTGCTCTGCAACCGATCGCGCACCAGATCGTGGCGGCGCAAGATGCGGTGGATCGTACTGGGCGGAAGTTGCTGGCCCGATCGCTCGAGCAGCACGCTCAACTTACGCGCTCCCCAATCCGGATACCGCCGCCGCAACGCCATCACCTGCTCTTCCAGCGACTCCCTGATCCGGGTCGGACTCGCATGCGGCTTCCGGCTCTGTTCTGCGATGCCTTCAAGACCTCCGCTACGATACCGTTTCCACCACAAATACCCGGTCGGACGGGATACCCCGAACTCTTCACAGAGCCGGCTGAAAGGCTTCTCCCCGCGTGTCGCCGCGACTACAAACTCCACCCGCTGCTGCCGTACATCCATCGTCTTCCAGCCCATCTCGCCTTTACACTCCGCCGCTCGCTGCGCTCGCCGCGGAGTGTAAAGGATGTCCGGAGACATTTTGTAAAGCATGTCATGAAACTGAACACCAAAACCAGGCTTGAATGGGTCCCCCCACCGCAGCTAAATTAGATGCGAGCGTGGAAGGACCATCCCAGTGGAATCTGCCTCGGTATTCATCGACCAAAAGATCAAGGAACTTGGGGACTGGCGCGGGAAGATGCTCGCGAAAGTGCGCGGCATCATACATGCGGCCGACCCTGAGATCGTGGAAGAGTGGAAGTGGATGGGGACGCCTGTCTTCTCGCATGGCGGCATTGTCTGCACGGGAGAGGCGTACAAGGACGTCGTCAAGATGACATTCGCCAAGGGGGCTGCGTTGCAGGATCCTTCAGGTCTGTTCAACTCCAGCCTGGACGGAAATGTCAGGCGAGCCATCGACATCCACGAAGGCGACAAGGTGAATGAGGCTGCCTTGAAGGATCTCATCCGCGCTGCAGTGGCGCTCAATCTTGAAGGCAAGAGCAGAGCGAAGCCCCGGCGAGCGAGCAACAAGCGGGTCGACTAGCTTTATCGAAGATTCCGGCCTTATCGCAAGTCAGGGATTGATAAGCGCCGGAGTTGCGAAGGCGTAAACACTCGAAACAGGTTGTCGTCCAATCTGCGCCGTGGACTCGTGCAGGCCCTGACAGTCGGCTGCTCCGGCGGCGATCAAGCAGATTCTACTCAGCCACGAAACCTCGCGACTTGAGTGCTCGGCACAACACTCTCTCTTATTCTCGCTCAAAGACGAGGATGTTGGGTTTGCTTCGTCCTGGGTCGTATATGGTCATCGTCAGGGTGTTGTGATCGGGAGAGAGCTCAATTTGCTGGGTGTCCATGAGCTTGTCTTTGATCTTTTCAGTCACCTTTAGAGTCTGATCATTGATCCGTTGCCCCGATGTGGTGGAGCCGGGGACTGCTGAGGAACCTGAGCTGGGGTACTCTTTTCCGTCGAACTTTATGCTCTTGATGTCTCCCGGATTGATGAAAGAAAGACCATCCTGCTGATAGGGCTGGATCTGAATCTCGTAAGTTGAGTCCACCTGCTCGGTTGTGCTTTCCCATGTGCCCGGGAAACCTGGCGTTCCTGCTGTTCGCTTGTAGATGTAATGCAGATTGACGGTAGAGCCGTTGGCGCGATAACCAGTGAAGTTATCGGTAAGGGTGTTGCCGTCTTCGGAAAGCTTCCAGATTCCGATGATGATGATGCGGCCATCGGTCTTGCGGACGACCTTCCAGGAGTTAGGGCTGTCGATGGTGACGGACAGTGTGGTGCCAAAGAGGCCGGGCTGATCGGTTCCATCGGCTACGACGGTCTCGACGTTGTCACCGGAAAAGTTGAGGGCGTACCTGTTTGCGCCAAGTGCTTCAACTTTCATCTGATCGGTGAGCTTGCTTCTGGACGGGTTCAGTTTCCATTTTCCAGTGAAGGGGTCGTCGGCTGCCCATAACGTGCTTGTGAGGAGAAAGACGGTCAACAGTAACTCGAAAGTACGTTTCGACATGAAATCCTCCGAAGTTTGCATGCATTCAGGATCGGAGGGAGCACGCTGGCGACCAATTTCGAGACGGTTTCGGAACTGTGTGGAGTAGACGTGCCTGTTCCATTGCTTTAGCGGAGGTTACGGCTAGGTTTGCGGTGTCTGGATTGAAGAGGAATCGGCGGCGGAGGTATTAAAGGATGTTCGCATGCGGACGCTGCCGTTCTGCAAGCGGACACCAATCGACTTGCAGGTATAGGAGAAAAAGCAAAAGGGCTGCGCTTTCGCACAGCCCTTTCTTAGCTTCCTACGGTTTACTGTGGACCGCGGTTGCCGCCCCCACCGCCGGGTCCGCGTCCTGGGCCGCGACGGCCACGGCCGCGACGACGGCGGTTGTTGTTGGCACCACCTCCGCCACCGGGGCGGCGATCGCCGCTGCCTGCGTGGGCTGGTGCGCCATCAGCGCGGTTGAAGTTCACTTCTTCGCCCTCTTCGCCGCTGCCTTCCTCATCGTCGAAATCGTCGCCACCTTCGATGGTGATGGTGCTGGCGTTCGAGGATGGCTGGCGCTCTTCGGTGCGCGCTGGCCGTTCGCGATGGTCGTGGTTTTCCTGCGGCTCGCCCGATGCGGCTACGTCGTCGATCTGGCCGGATTGGGGCTCGGTGATGCCGAGCTTCGCGCGCTGCTCCTTCAAGAGGGCCTTGCGCGAGAGCTTGATGCGGTTGCCTTCGATGCCGAGAACCTTGACCAGCACCTGATCGCCTTCGCGCAGCTCGTCCTTCACGTCCTTCACGCGGTGCTCAGAGATCTCGCTGATGTGCAGGAGACCGTCAGTGCCGGGGAAGATTTCGACGAAGGCGCCGAACTCGGCGAGACGGACTACCTTGCCAAGATACGTTTTGCCGACTTCGGGGACGGCGGTGAGGTCGTTGATCATCGCCAGTGCCTTCTTCAAGCCCTCTTCGTCCGATGAAGCCACGTTGACGCGGCCGGTGTCGTCGACGTCGATCTTGACCTGCGTGGCCTCGATAATGCCACGGATGGTTTTGCCACCCGGCCCGATGAGGTCGCGGATCTTGTCGGTTGGGATCTGCAGGGTACGAATCTGCGGCGCGTACTTCGACTTCTCCGTACGTGGCCCGTTGAGCGCAGCGTCCATCGTGTCCAGCAGGAAGAGTCGTCCACGGCGAGCCTGTTCCATGGCCTCGCGCATGATCTGCCCGGTGATGCCGCTGATCTTGATGTCCATCTGCAGGGCGGTGATGCCTTCGCGCGTTCCGGCAACCTTGAAGTCCATATCGCCGTAGTGGTCTTCGGCTCCAGCGATGTCGGTGAGGATGGCGTAGTCGTCGCCTTCCTTCACCAGACCCATAGCCACACCGGCCACCGCTGCCTTGAGCGGAATACCCGCATCCATAAGAGCGAGGCTGGCGCCGCAGACCGAAGCCATGGACGACGAGCCGTTCGACTCAAGAATGTCGGAGACGATGCGGATGGCGTAGGGTGAATCGGCTTCGCTGGGCAGCACGGCGCTGATGGCGCGTTCCGCCAGTGCGCCGTGGCCCACTTCGCGGCGGCCAACACCGGTCATACGGCCCACTTCGCCAACCGAGAAGGGCGGGAAGTTGTAGTGCAGCATGAAGCGCTTCTTCTGCTCGCCTTCGAAGGTTTCTAGGCGCTGCGAATCGTCATTGGTGCCGAGAGTCGCGGTAACGAGCGCCTGGGTTTCACCACGGGTGAAGAGCGCGGAGCCGTGGGTGCGGGGCAACACACCGGTTTCAATGGTGATGGGGCGAATCTCGTCGAAGGCGCGACGGTCGGGGCGGATGCGGTCCTTGGTGACCTGCTCGCGGAAGATGCGCTCGCGCAAAGTTTCGTAGTAGGTGGCCAGCTTCTTCTTGGCTGCACCCTGCTCTGCTTCGGGCAGCTCTTTGAGTTCGGCTGCCAGCTCGTCCTTGATCTGCTTCACGAGAGCATAGCTCTCGGTCTTGGCGTGGGTCTTGGTGTCGAGCGCGTCCTTGAGACGATCACCGACCTTGGCGAACAGCGCGTCGTAGTAGGCCTGATCGAACTCAGAAGCGGTGACGGGGCGCTTTGGCTTGCCGGCCTTGGCTGCCAGCTCGTCGATCACGGCGACGATCTTCTTGATCTCGGCGTGGCCAAACTCGATGGCGTCAACGACGACGTCTTCTGTCACGCCTTCGGAGCCGCTTTCGATCATCACGATGCCGTCTTTGGTGCCGACGACGGTGATGTTGATCTTGCTGTCGCGGCGATCGGTGTAGGACGGATTGATGACGAACTCGCCATTGACCTGACCTACGCGAACTGCGCCCACAGTTGCGCCGAAGGGAATATCGGAGAGGGCGAGGGCGGCGCTGGCGGCGTTGATGCCGATGACGTCGGGATCGTTTTCCTTGTCAGCGGAGAAGACGAGGGCGATGACCTGGGTCTCGTTGCGGAAGCCTTCAGGAAAGAGCGGGCGAATGGGGCGGTCGATCTGGCGGCTGGTGAGAATTTCACGCTCGCTGGGACGGCCTTCGCGCTTGATGAATCCGCCAGGAATGCGGCCGCCTGCGTAGGCGTACTCGCGATAATCGACGGTGAGGGGAAAGAAATCGATTCCCTCTTTTGGATCGGGGGCGGCCACGGCGGTTGCGAGCACCACGCTGTCACCTTGGGTGACCAGGGCTGCGCCAGAGGCCTGCTTGGCCATACGGCCAGTTTCAAAGGTCAGCCGCTTGCCACCGGCAAGCTCAACTGTCACTTCGTGTTTCATATTTTCCTCGTTTCTTGATGTGCAAAGGAGCTACGCAGGGAGTGCGCGCGGGCGGGAAGATACACGACAGGTATGTGGGCTTCGCTAGAGGCGGAAATAGCCGTTGACGTGGATACACGCCAGCCGTTGACCCGGCTGACGTTTTCCAATCCTTTACGAAGTTCTCGTCGCGTGCGCGTAGGAGACAAAGGTTTGAGCTTGCGGCTACTTGCGGATGCCCAGTTTTCCGATGACGTCCCGGTAGCGGTCAGAATCGTTCGTCTTGAGGTAATCGAGCAGGCGGCGGCGCTTGCTGACAAGCATGAGAAGGCCGCGGCGGGACGCATGGTCCTTGGCGTGGGTCTTGAAATGCTCGGTCAACTCGCCGATGCGCTCGCTCAGGATCGCGATCTGCACTTCAGGACTGCCGGTGTCGGAGTCGTGAGTGCGAAAGCGAGAGATAATGTCGGTTTTTTTTGCAGGTGCCAGCACGAGAGTGCGTTACTCCTATTGCTAATTTCTATTCGTTACACTTCCTAAGTGTCTGCAATAAGAGTAACATGGATTGCTTTTTCGAGCCAGTCAGAGACATAGAAAAGGGTGCGGAAATGCCGCACCCTTTTATTGTGGATATTCCTGTACCTACTTCGCTGCTTCAAGGACCAGAACAGTGGCGATGGGATCAAGCCCGTTTGCCGGGAGCTGGACGTCAACTCTGTCACCCGATTGGTTGAATTTGAGTGGCTTGTGGGCGGAATCGGCCAGCAGATATGCGCCGGTGACTTTACGCGGCATCTTGTCCAGATGGAAGGTGCCGTGGGGCCACTTGAAGATTTCGACGTAGACCTTGTCGGCCTTGGTGGTGGAGCGCCAATCCCACGCGGGAATGAACTTCGGCTTGCCGTCCTTGTCTTTTTCGGTATCGCTGAAGCTGCCAGCTTCGGCTCCGAAGAGAGTGGGCTGGGTGCCGTAGATCGCCTCGCCATTTACGTCGAGCCACTTGCCCACTTGATGGAGACGCACGACTTCCTCAGGCGGAACGACGCCGTGCGAATCGGGACCGATGTTCAGCAGGTAGTTGCCGCCTTTGCTGGCGATGTCGATGAGGTTGCGCAACAGCGTCTCGGTTGACTTGAAGTTTTTGTCGTAGGACTTGTAACCCCAGGTGTCGTTCATGGTCATGCAGGATTCCCAGTCGCGGCCGGGATAACCCTGCGCGGGAATGAACTGCTCGGGGGTTTCGGTGTCACCCTTATATCCGCCGCCGAGACGGTTGTTCCAGATGAGCTTTGGATACTGGTTGAGGACGGTGACGATTTCGGCTGCCAGCTGCGGGGTCATGTCCGGCGTGGGCGTGTCAAACCAGATGACTGCGGGATAATCGCCGTAGTTGGCCAGCAACTCCTTGAGCTGAGGAATGGCTTTGGTTTCGAGATATTGCTGGAAATTGCCGTCCTGCGCTTTGTCCCAGTGATAGGTGGGCGGTTGGTGGTCGCCGGTCTTGAGAGCAGCGCCGCCGGGAGCGGTCCAGTCCTGGTCTTGCGAGTAGTAGAAGCCTAGCTTGATTCCCTGCTTCTTGCACTCCTCGGCGAGTTCTTTGATTGGGTCGCGCTTGAAGGGCGTGCCGGCGGCGATGTTGAAGTCGTTCGCCTTCGAGTCATACATGGCGAAGCCGTCGTGATGCTTCGAGGTGATGACGATGTACTTCATGCCGGCAGCCTTGGCGAGGGCGACGATGTCATGCGCGTTGAAGCCGGTGGGATTGAACTTGGGCGCGAGTGCTTTGTAGTCGGCGACAGGGATGGAGGCGGTATTCATGATCCACTCGCCGATGCCGGGAATTTGTTTGCCGTTCCATGTGCCAGCTGGAATGGAGTAGAGTCCCCAGTGGATGAACATGCCGAAGCGGGCTTCACGCCACCATGCCATGCGGGCATCGCGTTGCTCGGGCGTCTCGGTGTCCTGAATCGCCGCGACTGGATGGTCGGGAGACTTTGGAGCGGGCGTGCTCTCCGTTGTTTGTTTTGGCTGCTGCGTGCAACCCACTAAGCCCGCGGCGATGAGGACGACGCTGGCGCCGACTAAGGCGAAGGTGCGATGGACAAATTTCAATGCAATCCCTCAAGGTGAATTATCGGACTGGGGAATTGTATGTGAAAAGATATTCTTATGGGCGAAATTTATTCGCCCATAGTTACAGATTTGTGACTGGAAGCGGAATTAGCCCTGCCTAAGCATGGCTATCTCTTTCGACGGTATGAAGTTGAAGACCGCAGGTCATGCATTGTCGGGTAAAGGAGTTCCGCCAATGCAGCGTGATCCAACCGATTCCTCGCGTTGAGCGAACTCCAAACAGGTTTCCACATCTTGGACAGCGAAAGTTCAGACTGGAGAGCCAAGAGAAATACGGAACGACAATAAGCGGCAGAACTAAGGCGAGCAGCGTAGCCAACCAGGACAAGTCTTCTGCGATACCGATCAGACCAACTATCAGGCATGTACCAGCAGCCACGAGCAAACGCGTAGACATCCACCTGCGATATCTACGGCGCCCCCATGCTTCCGGATAATCACCCTCAACACTTTCTAATCGATGCTTCACAATTTCCTATTTTGCTGCTTGATTACCAGATGCGCTGCGTTGTCCTAGCTGGTTGAAATTCAGAATTGCGTTGAAAACCAGCGGATAGCTACCGATCGTCTCGCCGCGATAGACAGGGTTGTTCGCGAAGAGCAGCACCGTTCCTTTGCCCAGGTGGGCGGCGACGATGGCAGCATGCTGCGCCATTAGATCGCCGTGATCGAGCAGGCCTGCAACCAGTAATGACTCCTTATCGGCATAGCGGAGGAGGACCTGCGGTCGAAGCTCCGCTGGGATGACGTTGGGGTTGTTGCGGGTCTGCTCCTCATTCAGCGGCATCGGCTCCCATGGCTTTGGCCGTGGACGATCATCGGCAGCCATATAAGGACGGCCTTGAGGGATGTCGGGGTCATCCGGGCCGCCGCGACCCGTGGTGCGCTCTTCGCTGCCTGCGAGACGCGGGGCGCGCGTGCCGCCAACAGTGTTGCTCACGTTCATCGAAAGGCCGTCTTCGCTATAGACAGTGAGTGGCTTGGTGTATCCGTAGAGCACGGGCGATTTCGGATCGACGGTGACTGTTGCCAGCAGCGTGCCAACAACTTTCAGATCGCCATGCGTGACCACGGAGACGCCGGGCGCGAGGCCGATTTCGATGGCGAACTGCGCTGTGTCTCCGGATGTGATGAGCAGACCGCCTTGCGCGACGAAATGCTGCAAATGCTCGACACCGCTATAGCCGAGTCCCGGGCGCATGTCGTCGGTTGAGTCGATGCGGCCCAGGTTTGGCGTCAGTTCAGTCTTTTTCCATGGAAGCGCGTTGCCCCACATCGGCAAGCCCTGAATGATCTGTGCTGTGCGCGCCCCGCCAACGGAGGCGAAGATGATCACGTCGTATTTCGAGCCGAGATTGTCGTCATTGCTGACACTCTGGGTGCTGATGTAGTCGAAGGGTACGCCTAGCTTATCGAACGCCTGCCGCCACCACCCTTCGGTCTGCGTACTGAGCCACGTGTGCATCATGGCAATGCGTGGGGCACCCACGTTGTGCTTGGCGACAGATGGCGCCGCGTTCACTGCGGTTGCGGCTAATTTGGTCTTTTCCAGCGCGGACTTCACGTCGTCTGCGTTCGCATTTTGAATGATGAGCGATCCGGTTGGAAATTGCTGGCCATCGACTGTTGTTGCAGCATCTGTGACCGATACGGTGGCATTCTTCAGTAAGTATCGGAGTGTGATGATCCCTGGATCGGCGTGATTCGCAATCAGGTAGACAGAACCTGATCCGGACGGGCTGTCGCCTGAGGCTTGATCCTTCACCGGCTGCATTCGAGATTTGAGGATTGCGGACTCGGTTACGCGCACGGCTTCTACGTTGAAAAGAGATGGCAGCGACCATCCTGTGTCGTCATAGGGAGTCTTCTGCGGATCGTTGGGGGCCCAGTACTGGCGGTCTAGTAACGCGTCGGCAATGCGCGAGTACGGCTGGTCCATGCGGATAACGTAGCTGTCTGCGGGGAAGGTTCGCTGTTCTGTCTTCGGCTGCTGCGGCTTAGTTGTGGAGTCCTCTTCCCTGCTCTCGCGTTTTGGCTTAACTGGTATCGATACGGTGACGGCCTCGGTTGTTTCGCTGATCTCGACATGTTGCGCGCGCAGGATGTCGAGGAGCATTCGCCGGCGGTCCTTCGATTCTTCGTTTGCAGGAAGCACGTAAGCGGCTGGGCCGGAGTCGCTTGGCTTCAGAATCGATCGCTTGCTCTTGAGATAGAAGTTGTTGAGAAAAGTCTGCGCGTTCTGCGCGAAGTAGCTGAGCGAAACCAGGATCGCAGTCTGCTCGTAGTTATTGTTGTCGCGCTGCGACCACTTCACTTTGGGATAGGGTGGGTTCTGGCGGTACCAGGTGCGCGAGTATTCGTCGGGTGTGAGGATGCGCTCGACGGTGTCTGCTCCGCCGTTGCCGAAGGTTTCATAGAGACGGCTGATGCCGTTGTGCATGGCGGCGAGGAACATGAGGTAGCCGGGGCTCCACGTATCGAAATTGCCGTGGGTGAAGACGCCGGGCATGCCGAACTTCGTCATCTCCTGGACGTTGTTCCAGCCGATCATCTGCCATTCGTTAGTGAGGATCGGGTCGAGCCACGCGTTGTAGGGCTCGTCGCCAACGGTGTTGTCGTAGAGGAACGGCACCGATTCGTGGAGGTCGTGGAGTACCTGGGCGTGCCATCCAATGTAAGTATCGAGGACATTGCGCGAGAGGTTGAGGGTCAGTGTCATCGCATCGCGGTTATTGTCATGCGCGACGTAGTGCCCCCAGTAAACAAGGCGCGGATAGTTCTCATTCGGATGCGCCTTGTGCCATTTGTAGATGTCGACCATGCGATCGCGACCGTCGACTTCGACCACGGGCGTGATGAGCGTGATCATGTGCGAGCGGATGTACTGGATGTAGGGCGCGTCATCCACGGCGAGACGATAAGCGAGTTCCATGAGCGCGGTTGGTGCGCCTGTCTCGGGGGAATGGATGGTTCCAGTGATGTAGTAGACGGGTACGGACTGCCTGACGAGGTCCGCTGCCGTTGCGTCGTTCATGTTGATTATTCTCGGGTCGGCGAGCTTTGCGAGGCGCGCATCGTTTTCCTTGTAGTTTTTGAGTAACGACTCGTCGGCGACGCCTACAGCGATCATCTCGCGGCCTTCTTCGCTATGGCCGATGGTTAAGACCTTCACGCGTGGGCTGGCTGACTCAAGCATGCGGAAGTAGCGATAGACATCTTCGGCGTAGGGCAGGATGTCAGGCGCGCCGGAAACGTCGCCTAGCACCTTTTCTGGCGTGGGCACTGTCGGGGATGCGGGCAGATAGTCGGTGAGAGGCGAATTCAATTCGGGCAGCGTGGTGTATTTGGCGATGCGCTGCGTGTAGTCCTGATCGATGGCCTGTTTTGCGTCACGCGCATAAGTCTGATCCATTTGCGCTGTGGCCTGCAGGCAGAAAATGACCGCGCAGAGCGTAATGGCTCCGCGGGAAAAAGCAGAGAATGACATCGCTGGCTCCCCTGAGTCGATTGCAATTCAATTATGGATACAAAGGATAGCAGACGAAACGGAGGCTAAAAGAGACGCACGCAGATGAGCAAGCGCGGCTGAAATTGCATCTAGCTCGTGCTGGCCTCTTCTTCCACGACGACAGGTATTTTGGGTTGCACGATGCCGAGCTGCTCGTAAATCGGGCGCATCTCTTTGCGAATGACTTTGAGCCGCGACCAGAACCATATTGCCCCGAGGATGCAGGCAACGCCGCTTAACATCACGGTTCTTTGCGAACCGATGGCGTGCCCCAGGGCTCCGGCGAGCAGGCTTCCGAATGGCGCCATGCCCACGAATGCGACTGTGTAGTAGCTCATCACGCGTCCGCGCTTATCCTCGGGAACGAGCGTCTGAATGATGGTGTTGCTCGCGGTCATGCCCTGCATCATACCGAAGCCGGTGACCAACATGAGCAGCAGCGAAAGCCACTGGCTGTGCGACAGGCCAAAACTGACAAGGCCAATTCCAAAAATCGCGGCTGCGATGGGAATCATCTTGGTCAGGCCGCGGACGGACTTTCGCACCACGAGCGAAAGCGCCGAGATGAGCGCGCCAACGCCGAGCGCACCCATCAGAAAGCCTAATGTGTGCGCGCCGCCATGCAGCACCTGGGCTGCGAAAACGGGCATGAGCACGACAAAAGGCATGCCCATGAGACTGATAAGGGCAAAGAGCAAAAGAATAGTACGGATGGGGACGAAGTTCGAAACATACTCCCAGCCTTCTTTGAGCTGATCGACCATGGAGGCGGTTGCACGTTTTACAGCGCTCACCTTAACTTGCATCAGCAGGAGCGACGCGATGACGGCGATGTAGCTGACGCCGTCGATCAGGAAACACCAGCCTTCGTTTGTGGCGGCAATGACAAGGCCGGCGAGCGAGGGACCGACGAGCCGGGCAAGGTTCACCATCGACGAATTGATGGCGATGGCGTTCGAGAGGTCGCCGCGATCTTCAACCATCTGCACCAGGAAGGACTGGCGGCCGGGCATATCGAATGCGTTGATCATGCCCTGAAAGACGCTCAGCGCTAATACTTCATGAATATTGATGCGATGCGTCAGCGTGAGTGCGGCCAGTACCAGGGATTGCACCATGGCGAGCACCTGTGTCCAGACAAGGACTTTCCGGCGGTCCATCCGATCGACGAGGACACCCGCGAACGGAGCGAGCAGAAAGGTGGGAATCTGCCCGGCGAAGCTGACGGTGCCCAGAAGCAGCGAAGACTTCGTAAGACGGTAGACGAGCCACGAGGTGGCGATGCGCGTCATCCAGGTGCCGATGAGCGAAATGCTCTGCCCGCCGAAAAACAGGCGGAAGTTGCGGTGGCGCAGCGCGCGCCACGCATACGAGTAGCTAAGCGAGGATGCCGGTTTTTCCGGTTCTATTTTTTCTTCTGTATTGAGCGCCATTCGCAAAGAGTCGTTTATTTGATCCTATCTGTTTCGATGCGATGGAATCTGTAAACGGTCCGCAAATGCTCGCGTGCTATTTCCCAATTGGGCGCAGGCGTACAAAAATGGCAACGCCCATCGGGTCGCTTCCATATATAGGTTGCAGACGCGACCCCGGTGTGTAGACAGTCGTTTGCGCTCCTATCGCGGTTTCCCAATGAGGCAACAGGTTGAAGTCGCGGTCATAGCCGAAAGTGTATGCCTGCACGCGGCCGGCCGGTTCTTCCTGAAAACCTTGCGGGGCGGGATTTTCGCCCAGCAAGAGTTCTGTGGTGCGATCCACATTTTCGATACGCGTCCACGCGTAGTTCTTGTCGGCGAAGCGCAGCGTGGATTCGAGCAGATAGCTGTTCTGGATGACGTTGTCGGTGAGCGAGCGTGTTCTTCCCCACGCGATGGTATTGGCCCAGTTGCCATGTTCCATCGGCTGGTTGTACATCGCGGATGCTGTCATACGTTCCTGGTTTTCATCCGGGAAGAGGGCTTCGGGGCTGTGGATACGAGCGTAGGAATATTGGCCGCTCCAATCCCTACCCGGTTGCAGAGTGAGGCGCGTGGACCACGAATCGATGGCGCCCTGCTGGACTTGCCAGCGGTGCTCGTTTGGCTCGCGTCCGTGAAAACCGCTCGCCTCGATGCGGACGATGTTGTGGGTGAAGCCCATCGTGAGCACGTCGTAGGCGATGTGGGTTGAGTCTTCCTGATGATGGCCGAGCGTGCCTACTGGATTTTCAAACGCCGAGGCGCGATGGGGATATGCTGTTGGGCCGATTGCCGGATCGCCGACTGGGGCTGCGTAAAACGAGAACAGCGTTTTTTCGCCCAACTTCCAGTCGTAGAGCGCGGCTAGTTCCATCACGAAATTGTGGGGGTGCTGGCCATCGACGATGGGATTGCCGTATGCGGTCTCGCCCTGCTGGAAGAGCAGCGGATATCTGCGGTCTGTGATGGTCGCTGGCTCGAGGCTCAACATCGTGCGCAGGGTTAAATAGCCGGGGCCGAGTTGGTGCTGCGCCATCGGCATGAACCAGTTGGTGGAGAAAAACTTGTCGCCACCACGGGGGCTGGTCTGCTGCTCATCCGTTATGAATGCGTTGGCATGGAACATCAGCATCCAGTCACCATGCATTTTCATCCACATCGGCGTTGGCGTGGAGTTTGGCTCGGCGCTGGTGCCGGAGCTGGCGTGGTGCAAGATCTGTTGTGCGAATGTTTTGTTATCGCGATTCATTATCTCGCCCATGCCGGGCATATCACTCATCGGCATCGACATCTGGGCAATGGCCGCAACGCTGCATAACAGCAGCGGCAAAAGGAACAGGCGCTTCACGGAAACTCCTCAAGGTAACGGGCGAAAACATGCAATGGGCATCGTGTTGCCATTGCCTTTCGATCAGAGGAGCGGCGATGTCAGATGCGTAGAGGCGGGGTAAACGACGATCGACTAAGACTGTTGCGAGGCGAGGCGTTGCTGGTTGCGACAAAGGCGAGAATTGTCGGGGCGACGAGATCTGAAACGAGGTTGCCGGGAACGTGAGATTGTAACGACTGCGCGGTTCCGGTCAAGAGAGCAGATTCTTCCTGCGGATGGCCGCATTGACGCTCACTTGTTACAGACGCAGCGCTCGTGCAGGATTGCATCGTATGCGTGCAGCAGACCGCTGACTGGTTCCCCGGAGTACAGATCATCTCGCATGCGGTCGAAGACACAATCCCGGCAAAGAGAAGCAGGACCATGATTGTGACACCGACGGCGCGCATGCGGTAATTCTACCTTTAATGGACAGCGATTTCCCCGCCTGCTCCGGGTTTGTTTTTGCGCAGCAGAAAAGTCAGCGGAATCATGATGAACGACGTGACACATAGGATAAAGTACATATCTTGATAGGCAAGCGTGTGCGACTGCTGCTGGATCTGGTTATAGATTTGCCCCTGTGCCAGGTAGTTCGCGTTTGCCGAGCCTGCGCTTCGGGTAAAGACGTTGCTGAGTGCATTGACCTGGTTCTGCAGATTCGCGCTATCTGGAGTTATGTGCTTGAGCAACTGGTTCTGGTGAAACTGACCGAGTTCGATCACGCCCGCATTGGTGAGCGAAATGAGAATGCTGCCGCCAATGTTGCGGACAAAATTGATGAGACCGGAAATCTGATTGTTCTTCTCCACCGGCATGCCGAAATAGGCCGCAGTAGTGACCGCGATAAAGACAAATGGAATGAAGAGAACCTGAAGGATTCTGATGATAGACGCCATTCCGAAGCTCAAGCCGAGATTGATGTGAAGCGCGCTGAAATAGTAGCCAACAACGGCGGCACAGAAGCCACCCGCGATGATGTTGCGCGCCGGAATTCGGCTTACTAACTGCCCCGCGATCGGCACCATGAATAGGAGGACAACTCCGCCTGCTGAAAGCGACAGGCCCGCGATGGTTGCCGTGTAGCCAAGCTGCGCCTGCAGGAATTGCGGCTGCAACACGGTTGTCGCATTCAGCAGGCCACCGGTAAAGAGCATGAGGAAACAACAGGTGGCGAAATTGCGGTTCTTGAGCAGGCGCAATTCCATGATGGGATTTTTCGTGAACCACTCCCACGCGAGAAGAACGACGAACGAAATCGCGAAAGTGATCCCAAAGAAGCGGATGAAATCCGACTGGAACCAGTCCTTTTCTTCTCCTTTGTCGAGCATGATCTGTAGTGCGGACATGGAAATCACGAGCAGCGCTATGCCCATTCGGTCCACATT
This sequence comes from Alloacidobacterium dinghuense, assembly GCF_014274465.1. Lineage (NCBI taxonomy): Bacteria > Pseudomonadati > Acidobacteriota > Terriglobia > Terriglobales > Acidobacteriaceae > Alloacidobacterium > Alloacidobacterium dinghuense. The sequence goes on from NZ_CP060394.1 coordinate 2,986,719, forward strand.
CAGCAGATTCTTGCGGTCGGCCTTGATCCAGGGCGGATCTTCCACCAGGCGGTTGGTAAGAATCAGTGTAAGTATTCCGACGGGAATGTTGATGTAGAAAATCCAATTCCAGCTGTAATTGTCTGTGATCCAGCCGCCGAGAGTGGGGCCGATGGAGGGAGCGAGAATCGCAACGAGCCCGTAGAGCGCAAAGGCAAGGCCACGTTTCGCAGGCTCGAATGAATCGGCCATGATGGACTGTGCCATTGGCTGCAACCCGCCGCCGCCGGCGCCCTGAATCACGCGAAACAGCAGCAGGAACCCGAGCGAGGGAGCAATGCCGCAGAGGAACGAGCTGATGGTGAAGATGACAATGCAGAACATGAAGAAGTTCTTGCGGCCCATGATGCTCGTCGCCCATCCACCCATGGGCAGGACGACCGCGTTTGAAACAAGGTAGGCGGTCAGAACCCAGGTGCTCTCATCCTGACTGGCGCCGAGACTGCCGGCGATGTGTGGCAGCGCAACGTTGGCGATGGAGGTATCTAGTACCTCCATGAATGCGGCGAGAGCCACAGTCGCCGCGATGACCCAGGGATTGACCCGAGGCCGCCATCGTTCCTGTGCTATGAGCTTTGGTTCAGCAATGGTTTCGCTTGCCGCCATTGTTGCGGAGGCCACCTTTCCCTACAGGAAAACAGGACTTGCAGTACGACTGAAAAAGTATGTCTTGTCGTAGATGCATCTCCGCAGCTCAACGACGCTTAGAATGCATCATTTTAAGAAAATTCAAGCGGTTTTCGTTTTACTCGAATCAGCCTCTCAAGTTTTCCGTCAGGAAGGCGAATGACCGTTCGCGCGCAATCCGGGCTGAATTCGGCTCATAGCTTGACCGCGGATTGCAATTGAAGCCGTGGCCTGCGTCATACCAGAAGATCTGCACCTCAGGATTAGAGGTGTGGACGCGATCCACTTCTTCTTTGGGAATGTGGGTGTCGAGCTTCCCGAAATGAAGCATCACCGGAACCTTCGGCGCTTCTTCTGCAAAGCTTCCAATGCCGCCACCATAATATCCCACTGTCGCATCCGTCTTTAGTCGCGTGGCGCTGAGCCATGCTACGGTTCCACCAAAACAATAGCCGATTACGCCCGCTTTCTTACCTGTCTCCTTGTGCGCGTAGTCGAGCGCTGCTGCAACGTCGAGGAGCGCACTCTCGATGTTCAGCTTCGGAATGAAGGACATTGCCTTCTGCATGTCGGCGCCTTCGTAGCCCAATTCAACATGCTTCTCGATGCGATCAAAAATGGCGGGGGCTATCGCCAGGAATCCGTCGCGAGCATAGCTGTCCGCGACGGAACGAATATGGGCGTTCACTCCGAAAATCTCCTGCACGACAACCAGACCAGCGATAGGTTCCTTTTCCGGTTTCGCGATGTATGCATCCAGGAAATGTCCGTCGCTTGCTGTCAATTGCAACCACTCACTCATGGAATCTCTCCTCACTCCCTTCAGGAATTTTGTTTTGTGTTGAGGTTTGCAGGGCTATTGCGCTGAACCTGTGGTCTTCGTCGCATCGCTCACAGCCCAGTAACTGGCCCGTGCCACCACGCGTGCGTTGTAGTCGTTGTTGAGTTTCACCTGGATGGTGTGCAGGCCCGGCGTCAGATCGGATGGATGAAAGCTGAGAATGTAGCGGTTTCTGGAGTGGCTCGCCAGTTCATCGACGCGATCCTGAAAACCCTTTTCCTTAGTGAAGGAGGCGTACTCGCCACCGCTCATGGTGGCGATTTCACGCGCTGCGTTCTTGTGCACGGCGGCAATGGCCATCATGAGGGGTGCGAGGACATTGATCGATGATCCTCCTGCTGCATTTCCGCTTCCCCAATCCATGAGTCCTGCCTTAGTGGGCGAGAACGTCAGGCTCAGCACAAGAGTATTGCTGGTGCCAATGCGTTCGACCAGATCCTGTGCGTTGAATCTCTTGCTGCCATGGTCACGCGACTCGCTGATGAGCAACAGCACGCGGCGATGGTCGGGTTGACGATGCTCAAGCAAGTCGACGGAGTATCCGACAGCATCGAAAATTGCTGCGCCGCCATCGCCGGGCCGCAGTTGTTGCAGGTCTTCTGTGATGTTGTTGGTGTCGCGCGAAAAGGCATCGAGGTAAACGGGCTTGGAATCGAAAACGACGAGTGCGGCCTCTCCGCGTCCGCCAGCGGTGAAGAGATCGAGCAATGGGCCAAGCTTGGCGAGCTTGCCGAACTCAAGACCGCTGGAGCGCCCGCGCTGGATGCAAACGACCAGGGACACAGGTTGCGCGTCTAGATCGTCGTCTACGTGGATGTCCTGCTTCACGCCGTTGTCTTCGAGGGTGAAATCCTTCGCTGCTAAACCGTACAACACCTCGCCGGTCGGCTTTTCGACCAGTGTCGGCACCAATACCACGCTGGTATTGACACGGATTGTGGGCGGCAACTGTTGCTCCGGCAGGGGCTTCGCCGTTGGCCCCTGCGTTGAGTTTGGCGCGGCTTGTTGTGGCTTCGGAGCGGTCACGGGTTCTCCCGGAAACGGTTCCTGGGCTACGGAAATCTGCGCACCACCGCATAAAAACCCGGCGAACAGCGCTGCGCGGATAAGGGAATGAGAGGTCACTTCTCTATGACAACAAAGCGCGGCTCAACTGCCAAGTCCGGGGCTTGCCTGGCGCCGTGCATCGAAGGCCTTGCGCATGGCAAAAAAGACGGGAGTCGGCTGGTAGTCGGCGTCAAAAGGCAGACAGCGCTGCGGCTGACCATCGCTGCGCGCGTGATGATGATTGAGCCAGGAGTACGTGTCAGTAATGCCCCAGGTGAGAACCGCCGTTACATTTGGCTCGGCAAGCACCAGGTTGAGATAGTCGCCGTAGAGTTTGGCTACAGCAGTGTCGCGCTCTTTTACCGAGCCTGTAAGCTTATGGTCTGAGACGTCTAGTTCTGTGATGAAAACCTGCATACCCAGTTCGCCAACAGCGCGGACAAACTCACGCAGCCCAGCGCCGGGTGTGCCCTCTCCTGCTGTTAGATGGCTCTGCACACCGACTGCATGGATCGGTACGCCTCTGAGCCGAAGTTGTTTGACCAGCGCCAGCACTTGGCTGCGCTTTTGTTCCTGCTCTGGCGTATCGAGTTCGATGCCGTAATCGTTGTAGGTCAGCAGAGCGGTGGAATCTGCTCTGCGGGCCGTGCGAAATGCGATTTCAATGTAGTCGGGACCGATCAGATCAAGCCACGGAGATTTGCGCAGTCCGTCTGGCCTGCCGTCCTTAACGTCAATCGCTTCGTTGACCACATCCCACGAGTGCAGTTTTCCGGCGAAGTGTCCGGCTACATGCTCAATGTGGTCGATCAGCAGCTCGCGTGCGTTTTCGTGCGTGGCCGTTGCTTGAAACCAGTCCGGCAACGCTTCATGCCAGCAAAGATTGTGTCCGCGAACACGCTGGTTGTGCTCATTGGCAAAGGCGAGGATCGCATCTGCCGGAGCAAAATTATATTTGTCCGGAGCGGGACGCAGCGCTTTCCACTTCATCGCGTTTTCGGCAACGAGCAGATTCGCCTGCTCGGCGACGGTGTTTGCATAGGCCGGCTCGCCGGCGAGCTTTTCCGGGACCACGGCGCAACCGGCGAGCAGTCCTCGCGCTTGCGCATGCGCGCGCAGCGACTGCGGCCCGGCGACATCTTCGGCCAGGATTTGATCCCACGGCAGGAGACTGGCTGCGGCTACATTTGCACTTTGTCGCAGAAATTGGCGGCGTGTCGATCTGAGATGCATGTTTTTGGAAGCGATTATATCGATGCAGCGCCTAACGACGAATTACAGGTTAAGAGTGCTGGCTGCGGGATGACAGCCTCTTGAAGTCATCCATTTCATTAGTCCAATGGAGAAAGCGCACGAGATTTCGTTTTTCAGTCCATAGAAAATGGATGACTTCCTTGGGCTGGAGGCTTTCAGCCTTTTTGCCGGAATAGGTTTCGATGCGCCACTTCAGATACTCGCTGCGCCAGGGCCGCAGGCGGTGACCACGAGTTGCGTTCCAGATGAATCGAAGAGAAGCGAGCATCTAGCGAAATGATACTGCACGCTTACGCTGTGGCCTGCAGGTTGTTTTTTGGTCTGGGAGCGAATTTTCTGTGATAGTAAGCGCGCGTCATCACGATTGCCGGAACGCCGATTCCCGTCGGCACTACCCATATCCACCAGGCGTGGTGCAGCAAAGGGCCGATGGTGACAACGCTGAAGGCCGTCCATGCAGCGATGTAGCTGCCGAGCATGCCTGAAAGGTGCGCGTACCACCAGAACATCTTTTCCTTTGGACGATGGGTGAATGCCCAGGCGGTTGTGCCCGCGATCCACATACCAATGCCGCCGAAGACCATCGCGGGAATGCCGAGGTTCTGGACGAGCCCCGGCTTGAATGCTCCGAGAGACGCGAGCATTGCGCTGGCCATGAAGGTAAATCCTGCGGCGAACCAGTCGAGTGCTTTGGCTGTCTTTTCCCCCTTGTATGCGGCCTTCTGCCCCAACACGCGATAGCCGACAAACGCCGAATAGAAGCTGAAGATGGCCACCAGCGCCAGAAACAGGATGGGACGGTAAATCGACATGACGATCGCCGTGACAGCGACTACGGCCATTGCCCAGAAGTAGATCTTTCCCCAGCGGCGATGCGCGTTGCCGCCTTTTGCCGTAATCAGCGCGAGAGGAGCGAGCACAAAGGCCGAACTCCCCGCCGCGATATGAACGGCAAGAAATGCTTTCATCCAAAGTGGATCATGCATGGCGTGACCTCCTCTGCGGTCTAGTCCGTGTCTTTTAGCCTTTTCAAGGCTTCTTCGCTCCACGCAAGTTGAGCTTTGGCGATGTGCTCGCCGTAGCTCAACGTCATCTCCCAGAACGGCAGCCCTGGATTTCTTTCGTCGCTCTCGGCAAAGAGGCGCTTGCGAATGCCTGCGTAGTCGGCGATCTCCTGCTTCCATAGCTGGCGATGGTCTTCGATCTGTTTGCGGCTCGTCGCGCCCGGAGCCCATTGGCCGAAAAACAGCTTGAGCAAAAGCTCGTTGCGCGGAACCTCTGGGCTGGCAGGCTCGGCAAGCCATTGTTTCAGGCGTTCGCGTCCGGCGGGCGTGAGCGAGTAGACGTTACGGTCTGGTTTACCCTTTTGCCGCTGCGTCTTTTTGGTGACGAGGCGCTGCTTTGCCAACTGCTGCAGCGTAGGATAGATCTGCCCATAGCCTTCGCGCCAGAAATGGTTCACCGACCACGAAATCAGTTGCTTGAGATCGTAGCCGGACTTGGGCCCGAGGCTGAGTAGTCCGAGCAAGGCGAACTGGCTCTGGTTTACACGCGGCATCTCAGCACCACCCCGCCGGAATAACCCCTGCGAGAAAGGCTATCTGAAGCACGGTCCGCATAAAGAGCCCCGGCACTCCGCGGCCTGCGATCGTCAGCTCGTGCCGGGCGGCATAGACATTCGCTGGAAACATCGCGATCAGAAGAACAGCCAGCCCCAGCGAGGCGGCTTTCGTCACCGGCGTCCATAGCATTCCGACGGCTCCGGCGATTTCGGCAAAGCCGGTGAGCGTGACCAGCATTTCTGGACGCGGGAATGCCGGAGGCACCATGCGAACGAGATCGGCGCGGCGCTTGCCCCAGTGCGCGGATGCCGTCAGCAGAAACATCGCGGCCACGGCTACACGTAGGCAATGCTGCCATGTCGCAAAGAACTCAGCGCCTGCCCATCCGATGAGGCGGCAGATGATGAGGGTTCCGGCGAGTACGAAGAATGGGATCATATCCTGGCTCTTCAGTACAACCATTAGATATATATCTTTTTGATACATGTCAAGTTAAATTCGACCCTCAAATTTCTGGAACTGAACTTTTCAGAACGCACTTACGAGGGTCACGGGCAGATGGATGAATCTTTTCAGGCAGATATGGCGAGCCTGCCTACTTCTGCTATGCTTCAGAATTTCAAACCAATAGCTAAGCGCTTGATTCTGCGAGTCGCTACTCAACAGAAAGCAAAGCATCTCAGATTATTTACAGCTAAGCCGCTGTGAAATGAAGGCGATAGCCGGGCGAAGGATTTGTCACGGTATCCTCTATCGACTCAGCAGGCGCGTGAGCCATCGTGGGAATCCTGATGGGAACCACCCTGTAACTCTTGAACCTTTTTCTTGGCGTGGTCGTGATGGGAACCTTCAAAGCAATGCTCCAGCATGTGCCGGAAGACATATTGAGTGACACCGAGTTGCACTGAGTTGCAGAACGAACAGCCACCCACGATATTTAGATGTTCGCTGCCCTGCGATGAATGGTAAGAAGGTTTTGCCCAAGGCACATCAACATTAAGACAGCCTGAAGCAGATCGGTTACGACCGTATTCATCCCTGTTACTCCCGTACTCATCCCAACGGTTGACGCCTTGCATTTGTAACCGTACTTTGAACACATTCTTCCCCCACAGCAGTTTAACGGCCCCGGCCAGCTTACTCGTTTGCTCATCTGGCTTCGGCAATGACTTGCAGGTTTGCAACAGCGCCCCACGGCTTTAGCTCCAGAACGGCTGACCTTTGGGAATTCCGCGCTGTTTCTGACCATCGACCGTGTTTTCAGGCGGAACGAATGCAAGAGCATGGAGGTCAGGCCTTGATGAGAATTCAACACGATGAAAGCGGACACGTACTAGTACTCGCATCTTTGAGCATGACTGTCCTTTTGGGCTTTACTGGCCTGGCAGCCGATGTGGGTATGCTCTTCCATGCCAAACGCAACTTGCAGATCGCCGCAGATGCGGCTGCCAGTGCCGGTGCGGTCGATTATCTGTACAACGGATCGACAACGTCGGCACAAACTGCAGGCAAGGCCGCCGCCAGCCTCAACGGTGTAACGGACGGCAGCGGTGGAGCAATCGTCACCCTGAATGTTCCCGCGTCCAGTGGCCCTAACTCTGGCTCGGCAGGCTTTGTGGAGGCGATCGTCAGTACACCAAACCCAACATTCTTCATGAAGCTGTTCAATCAGGGCTCTGTCACCGTGTCGGCCCGGGCTGTAGCTGGCGCACCTACTGCAGGAGGACCTTGCATCTGGCTCATGTCAAAAACCGGCACCGGGCTCAAGCTCAAGGGCGCCTATGACATCGAGGCTACCGACTGCGGCATCTACGTGAATTCGACTTCCTCCGGCGCTATTAGTGTTACTGGCAACGGCGGCATCATGAATTCAGAATTTGTGGATGTGGTAGGGAATGCCACTGGAAATCACACCACAGCGCCCACAGCCCCCACCCTGAATGCCGCACCTAGAAGCGAGCCATTGCATCCTCCCGACCCAAACCCGTTGACGGGCTCCGGCTGCGCCTCCGTCGATAGCAGCTCCACGACCCTTACCGGCAGCATAGCTGGTCCTGGTCTTGGTAGCGCGATTTGTTACACCAAGGCGATTACGCTGAATGGGGCGACCTTGGGTCCGGGAACCTACGCTTTCGGCAATGGCGTCACCATCAACGGGACAGTAACCGCCAACGGCGCGACAATCGATATTGCTGACGGCACCTACAACCAGCCCAGCAACACCACGATCAACTACACTGCATCCACGACAGTAAGCAACCCGTACAACGGCATCTCTCTCATGGTGCCCTCGACCAACAGCTCCTATCCCTGCAATTCAAGTAATCCTACGCAGTTGCAGCTGGTCTTCGGCAGCAGTTCTTCGCTCGACGGCATTATCTATGCTCCGTGCGCGCAGGTATTTTTGCAGGACAACGGCGGGAACATAACAGCCATAGGTATCGTCGCAGACTCGATGTACGATAACGCCTCGCTCATCACCATTCCCAATTACAGCGTCGTCCATCCCGACACATCGCCTTTCAGGGTGGTCACCCTGGTGGAGTAAGACGAGGAAGGAGATACGGCACGATGATCAACGCAAAGCTCGATCACCGCAGATGGATTCGGAGGATGGGTTGCGATTGCGGCCAATCGATCCTTGAATTGGCACTGGTTGCGCCTCTTCTGATCGTTATTCTCGTGGGTGCTGCTGAGTTCGGCCGACTCGCCTTTGCCGCCGTTGAAGTCGCGAACGCAGCCAGCGCTGGGGCCAGATATGGCGCACAGAACGGCAGCACGGCTTCCGACACAACCGGAATCTCGAATGCAGCCGCAAACGACGCAGGCAATCTCACCGGCCTCAGCACCACCTCCTCCATCTCCTGCATCTGCTCCGATGGCACAGCCGCCTCATGTACGGATAATTCCGCCTGCTCAACTTCTAATATTGAGGAAAACGTCACCGTTAACACGCAGGTGTCGTTCGATCCGCTGATTCATCTTCCCGGATTTCCAACAACATTCACGTTAAAAGGACAGGCGATACAAAAGTGCCTACAGTAAAAGGGCTGGTTGCCTCAATCGAAAGAACTGCCAAACGGCTCGTCGGAGGAGAATTCGTTCACAGGATCTGCATCCAGGAAGGCGCGGCGTTGGTCGAGATGGCCATTGCATCCGCGGTCCTCTTGGCTCTGTTGTTCGGCATCATCCAGATCGCCTTCGCGCTTTACACTTACGACTTCGCTTCCGAAGGAGCGCGGGAAGGTACCCGCTATGCCATCGTTCGTGGTTCAAGCTCCTGCACGAACACGCCCAATCTAACAAACTGCAACGCGACTGCCGCGCAGATTCAGAACTATGTTAAGGGCCTTGGCTATCCCGGTATCAACTCCAGCAACCTTACTGTAACCACCACGTGGTACACCGCTAGCGCAGAGCCAACCAGTTGGTCAATCTGCTCCAGCGGCACATGCAATGCACCAGGAAATGCGGTGCAAGTGGCAGTTACCTATGCCATGCCCCTCTGGATTCCCTTCTGGAAAAGACAGACAGTCAATATCAGCAGTAACTCTCAAATGATCATTGCCCAGTAGACAGAGCGGTAGCGCTAGCGGGAATCTAATGGAAACCACCCTAATCTACAGTTCAGAGGCGCAAATAGCTGCATAATCAGTCGATTCTGGTATGCTTCAGAATTAGCCGCGAGCACACGCGGCAGGGATTGGGAGAATTCAGGATTTATGGGAAAGAGCGTCAATAAAGTCATTCTTCTCGGCAATGTGGGTAAAGACCCCGAGATTCGCGCCACGGCGGGCGGCACCATGGTCGCAAACTTTTCGCTGGCAACCACCGATCGTGTTAAGGATCAGGGCGGGAACTGGAGCGACCGCACCGAGTGGCATAACCTCGTTGCCTTTCAGCGCACGGCAGAGATCATCCGCGACTACGTGAAGAAAGGCTCGAAGCTCTATGTTGAGGGCAAGATCCAGACGCGGTCGTGGGACGACAAGCAAACGGGCGAGAAGAAATACCGCACCGAGATCATCATCAATGATCTTTCACTGTTAAGCGGACGTGGCGAAGAAGGCGGCGGTGGCGGCTATACACGCGCAGCCAGCACTTCGTCCTTTGATCAGCGGTCGTCGGCTCCCACGGAGGACTACGGGCAATCGGCTGAGATCACGGACGACGATATTCCTTTCTAGACACGCACCTTGGCTTTCGTGTCCATTTACTCTTCAAATCTGTAATTCAGCAGTCGTCGGCTCTGTGGAAGAGTGGGAACGCACAGCGTTTTCCCAGCAAGGCGGCAAGCATCAACGTTCGAAACAGCCGCCTAGACATCGGGCCCCAACTAGTCCTTAAACAAGTGCGTCGCGTGAGTGATTGACGCACCTGCGCGCATCGCCGCCGCGACTATCGCAGATTCCGTCAGCATCGCATCACTTGCACCGGCTTGACGGGCTGCTCTTACATGCAACTCAATACAGTATGGACATTGCGTAGTCAGCGCAACGGCCACCGCCATCAACTGCTTGTGTAGGACATCGATGGCACCCTCTTTGAACGCCTCTTTATCAAAAGCCCAAAAGGCCTTCATCGTTTCAGGTGCATTCTCATCCAGCTTCTTCAGCCGAGTCAGATCCTTCATATCAAACATGTACGTAACTCCATTTCGAGTTTTTAGGACGCTTCCAAAGATAAGAGGTACGGGAAGCACGTTTCGTTACATGTTCGGAGGCCTTAAGAGTGACTCTCCAAACGCACGGGAGGCGAAAATTAGATCCCCCGAAGTCACGTAGCATAGCAGAGTTAATTCCAATGGCCTGCCCCTTGATCATTGAAGAGCGGGTTACCAGCACTCCATCATCTAAGACATCGTCTTGTATGACATCGTTCGCCAGTGCTCTCGCGCATCTGCACAGATTTTCCGTTTGTATGTTCCAACACCAGACGCTTGAGCCTTCCGCGAGCCCTTGATAGCTGAGTTTTTGCAGCGCTGTTCGACACTCCCAAAGCCTCTGCTGTCTCCTCAGTACTTAATCCATGTACATAATGCAGTTCAAAGGCCCTTCGCAACTTCGGTGAAAGACTCTTTGAAAGTCGCAGCACACGGTCCACAATTTCCAACCTTCGGCAGACCTCTTCCGGATTTGGCCGGTGATCCGATAACGACTGTGATGAAGAGTGATAGTTCGACGTTTGATCTTCTCCGTCCAGCGGAATGTGCACATGCCGAAGGTGCCGACGCAGTTTAGAACCGGCGGAATTAATGACGATTGAGGTTAGCCACGTTGAGAACTTTGCTTCTCCCTTGAATTGGTCTAAATGCCTATAAGCGGACAATAGGGCGTCCTGAACAGCGTCTTCGGCGTCAGCGATGTTTCCGAGACGGCGAAGTGCTATGCGATGGAAGGCCGGAAGGAGGCGCGAGATAACGCGAGTGAATTCTTCGATGTGATCTCGATCAGGGCTGGACGCTTTGGACCGATGATTGATATCTACTCTTGCGATTGTCATTCGAGTGATTTGAATGCCTAACGCAGTGCAAGTCAGATTCCAATGTGCGCCGCTTGCCAGTGTAGATCGTCTAAACAGAGCTATGCCAAACAAACCACGAAGACACCGCGCAGAAACACGAAGGGAGAGTGATCTGCAGAGGTTGCGTTGTGCCCCGCCATGAACCATGTTTCATTGGCATCCCATGTTGCGGGTAGTCGAAATTGGCCATCTGTCGCGCGATTAAGCCCCAGAAATATAATGAATTTGATCTGATTCAAAAGGCGCAGACATAATTGACTGTTGAAGGTGTCAATTACTCGTTGACACTTCAGCCATGGGAGCTGGGTCGACACACCAAACAATCCGCGAGTGCCCCCTTCGAAAACACTCGCCGGCTTCGAATCATGGTTATCGACCGATAAGACACCCCTGAAGTTGGAGAACAATGAGCGTAGAGCAATATGTCGAAGCTGTCCGCAAGGATGAGGAGTTCATCCTGTATCGGGACGAGCATACAAACCAGCCCGGCTCACGATCCGTTCTCCGGCTGGTTCCTGCTTCCCTCCATCCGGCGCTCGAGACCCTGAAGAAGATAGAGCACGAATACTCCTTAAGGGATGAACTGGATCCCGCCTGGGCGGTTCGGCCCTTAGCACTTTCCGATCACCGCGGGCAGACGGCGCTCTTGCTCGAAGATCCTGGCGGCGAAACTCTCGATCAATTCCTTTCAGAACCGATGCAAATAACGCGGTTCTTGCGCTTGGCTGTCGGTCTCGCAACGGCACTCAGCGGTTTGCACAAAAAGGAGCTGATTCACAAAGACGTAAAGCCTTCAAATGTTCTGGTTGACCCCGCGGGGCACGTCCGGCTGATGGGCTTCGGGATCGCATCGCGCCTTCCGCGAGAGCGTCAGGCGCCCAAGCCTCCTGAGTTCATAGCTGGAACGCTCCCCTATATGTCACCAGAACAAACCGGGCGAATGAATCGCTCGATTGATTCGCGGAGCGACCTCTACTCTCTAGGGGTAACGCTTTACGAGATGCTTACCGGCGATCTTCCATTCGCGGCGTCCGATCCGATGGAATGGGTGCACTGCCATATTGCGCGACAGCCGATGCCACCAGGTGAACGGATAAATGGCATACCTGGTCCGGTGTCGGCAATCATTATCAAGTTGCTGGCCAAAACTGCCGAAGACAGATACCAGGCAGCTTACGGCGTGGAGCGTGATCTTCAGCACTGCCTTGCAGAATTGGAAACGCAACATCGCATTGACGAATTCCCGCTTGGCAAACAAGACACGTCAGACCGACTGCTCGTTGCGGAGAAATTGTACGGGCGAGAATCCGAAATCGCCGCCTTGCTCGCCGCCTTCGACCGGGTTGTGGCTGACGGCAGCCCGGAGTTTGTTCTTGTCTCCGGCTACTCCGGTATCGGCAAGTCCTCCGTCGTCAATGAGCTTCATAAATCCCTTGTTCCTTCGCGTGGCCTTTTCGCATCGGGCAAGTTCGATCAGTACAAGCGCGACATCCCATATGCCACTTTGGCGCAGGCTCTTCAGAACCTTCTACTTCCGCTCCTGAGCAAGAGCGAGGTAGAGCTGAGCAAATGGCGCGACGCTCTTCATGAAGCGCTGGCTCCGAATGGTCAGCTCATTGTGGATCTGGTTCCCGAATTCAAGTTGATCATCGGGGAACAATTACCCGTTCCTGAACTTCCTCCACAAGACGCGCAAGGCCGCTTTCAATTGGTGTTTCGTCGATTTATCAGCGTATTCACGCGGCCTGAGCACCCGCTAGTTCTGTTCCTTGATGATTTGCAATGGCTCGATACTGCAACGCTCGACTTGATCGAGGATCTTCTGACTCAACCGGATGTGCGGCATTTAATGGTAATCGGCGCATACCGGGATAACGAAGTCGATTCTTCCCATCCGCTCATGCGAAAACTGGAAGCGATCCGCCAGGTTCGGGCAAGCGTCCAGGAGATTGTCCTTGCGCCCTTGGCCGTTGAAGATTTGGATCTGTTACTTGCAGATTCTGTTTATTGTGAACCGGAGCGTGCCACCCCGCTGGCTCAGCTAATCCACGAAAAAACCGCTGGCAATCCGTTTTTCGCTATTCAGTTTATCTCTGCACTTGCCGAAGAGGGTTTACTCATCTTCGACCACGGCAATGGGCGATGGTTCTGGGACCTGAATCGCATTCGCGCCAAGGGTTACACCGACAATGTGGTCGACCTCTTGATCGGCAAGCTGAATCGCCTGTCCGTCGAAACTCGGAATGCACTGCAGCTACTTGCGTGCATGGGCAACAGCGCGGCGTTTGTCCTGCTGGAGATGGCTTCCCAACACTCGAACGAGGAAGTACATGGCTGGCTTTGGGAGGCGGTTCGAACGGGCCTCATCTTCCGCATGGAAGATTCCTATAGATTCCTGCACGATCGCGTCCAGGAAGCAGCTTATTCTTTGATCTCGGAAGAATTACGCGCGGAAGCCCATCTCCGAATAGGAAGGTTGCTAGCCGCGCACACCCCACCAGAGAGTCGGGAAGAGCGTATCTTCGAGGTCGTCAACCAGCTCAACCGCGGTGCGGCCTTGATCACCGCGCGAGACGAACGTGAACAACTGGCCGAACTTAACCTGATCGCGGGCAAACGCGCTAAGGCCTCTGCTGCTTACACCTCAGCGCTCACGTATTTCACTGCCGGCACATCATTCTTAGGCGATGACTCATGGAAGCGTCTGCATGAGCTCAGGTTCTCGCTGGAATTGAACCGGGCTGAGTGTGAGTTCGTAACCGGCCAGTCGGCGGCTGCAGAAGAGCGCTTGACCGTGCTTTCATCCCGCGCTTTGACCACGATCGAACTAGCAACCGTCACATGCTTGCAGGTCGATCTGTACACCAGCCTCGACCAGAATGACCGCGCCATTGCCGTCTGCCTCGACTACCTCCGGCATCTAGGCATGGAATGGTCGGCGCATCCGACAAAAGAAGAAGTGAAGCGGGAATACGCGGAGATCTGGTCAAGGCTCGGAGACCGCGACATCGAGGAACTTGTCGAGCTGCCGTTGATGAACAACCCGGTGTCCCTCGCAACACTGGATGTTCTGACCAAGGTATTACCACCAGCATTGTTTTCGGATGCGAACCTGCTCTCCCTGGCCATCTGCAGGGCGGTCAACCTCAGCCTTGAGGGAGGAAACAGCGACGGCTCGTGTGTTGCCTATGTATGGCTTGGTCAGATAGCCGGACCGCACTTCGGCGACTATAAGGCCGGATATCGATTCGGACTTCTCGGCTATGAGCTGGTCGAAAAACGAGGCTTGACGCGCTTTCAGGCCAGGACCTCTATGGTCTTCGCATGTCACGTGCTGCCGTGGGCAAAACATGTCCGAGCTGGTCGCGATCTGATATATCAGACGTTCGAGGTCGCGAACAGGATTGGCGATCTCTGCTTTGCAGCGTTCAGCGGCATCAACCTCAACACACACCTGTTGGCTGCGGGAGACCCGCTGTCGCAGGTCCAGCGGGAGGCCGAAAATGGCTTCGAATTCGCGCGACGGACTCGCTTTGGTTTCGCCATTAACGTCATCAGCGTGCAGCTTGCCCTAATCCGGACCTTTCGTGGTTTGACGCCGGAATTTGGGCGTTTAGACGATGAACAGTTTGAGGAACAACGGTTCGAACGCCATTTGGGCAGCGACTCGGCACTGGCACAACCCGAGTGCTTTTACTGGATCCGAAAACTGCAAGCTCGCTTCTTCGCCGGGGATTACGTTTCCGCCGTGGATGCTTCATTGCATGCACAAAGATTGCTTTGGTCAGCTCCATCAAACTTTGAAGCAGTCGATTATCACTACTATGGCGCGCTCTCCCTCGCTGCATCCTGGGACTCTGCGTCTTCTATCGAGAAACAACAGACCATCGGCGCTCTGGCGGCACATCAACGGCAGCTTGAAGTCTGGACAGAAAATTGTCCGGAGAATTTCGAGAATCGTGCGGCGCTGGTAAGTGCAGAGATCGCACGCATAGAGGGCCGTGTGATCGATGCCGAGCAACTTTATGAGAAGGCAATTCGCTCGGCGCACGAGAATGGCTTTATCCATAATGAGGCGCTTGCCAACGAACTCACGGCACGATTTTACGCGGCGCGTGGTTTCGACAAGATCGCGGACGTCTACTTGCGTGATGCCCGCTACGGCTATCTCCGCTGGGGAGCCGGCGGCAAGGTGAAGCAGCTCGATCAGTTGTATCCACACCTCAAGAAAGAAGAACCCGCTCCCGGCCGCGCGAGAACAATCGTGGCGCCGGTCGAAGTTCTCGATTTGAGCACTATAATCAAAGTCTCGCAAGCCGTCTCGGGCGAGATGGTTCTGGAGAAACTGATCGACAGGATCATGCGAGCGGCCATCGAGCACGCGGGGGCCACGCGCGGGATTCTGATCTTTTCACGAGGTCATGAACTGCAGATAGAGGCGGAAGCCACCACTTCGGGAGACGATGTTACCGTGCACATGCGAGACGCTTCTGCTAGAGGAGTGGGGCTGCCGGAATCGCTCGTCCGCTATGTAATGCGGACTCATGAGAGAGTGATTCTTGATGATGCTTCATCACAGAACTGGTTTTCTACCGATCCCTATTTCCTTCAGCATCAAACCCGTTCTGTCCTCTGTTTGCCGCTGACTCACCAGGCAGAACTCACGGGTGTTCTGTATCTAGAAAATAATCTAGCCTCCCACGTTTTTACTCCTGAGCGGACCACCGTGCTGAAGGTGCTTGCCTCGCAAGCAGCAATCTCGCTCGAGAATACGTGGCTTTATCGCGATCTCGAAGACCGCGAAGCAAAGATTCGACGCCTGGTCGACGCCAATGTTCTGGGGATTTTCTTCTGGAATTTGGAAGGCGGCATCGTCGGGGCAAACGAGGAATTTCTGCGCATGGTGGATTACGATCGCGAAGATTTGGCCTCGGGTCGCGTACGCTGGACGGACCTGACACCGGAAGAATGGCGCAAGCGCGATGAACAGGCCATAGCAGACGTGATAAGGACCGGGAGCGTTCAGCCTTTCGAGAAGGAGTTTTTCCGAAAAAATGGCACCCGTGTTCCTGTACTCGTCGGCTCAGCTATGTTCGAGGGAAGTAGGAGCGAAGGTGTGGCATTCGTGCTCGATTTGAGCGAGCAGAAGCGCGCCGAAGGGGAGATCAGAGCGCTAAAAGACCAACTCTATCGAGAAAACCTCGCGCTTCACGACGCATACCGCGAGATTTCCGAGCTCAAAGAGAAATTGGTACAAGAGAAGCTCTATCTGGAACAGGAAATTCGCAGCGACATGGATTTCGAGCAGATCGTGGGAAACAGTCAAGCGCTCAAGCGCATCCTGCAACTGGTCGAAACCGTCGGCCCCAGCGATTCAACGGTTTTGCTGCTCGGTGAAACAGGAACGGGCAAGGAGTTGATCGCCCGTGCAATTCACGACCGCAGCGGTCGAAAGGATAGAACGTTTGTAAAGCTGAACTGTGCCGCGATTCCAACCGGTCTTCTGGAGAGCGAATTGTTCGGCCACGAAAAGGGCGCCTTCACAGGCGCCATCGCGCAACGGATTGGCCGACTGGAGCTGGCCGATCAAGGAACGCTGTTTCTGGATGAGGTGGGCGACATCCCGATTGAAATCCAACCGAAACTTTTGCGGGCGTTGCAGGAACGGGAGTTTGAACGCCTCGGAAGCACGCATACCCGTAAAGTGAACGTTCGCCTCATAGCCGCCACCAATCGCGATCTTGAGAAGATGATCGCAGCACGTGAATTTCGCAGCGATCTGTACTATCGGCTGAACGTATTTCCGATCCGGATTCCGCCGCTGCGGGAGCGCAAGGGAGATATTCCTCTGCTGGTGAGTTACTTTGTTCAAAAGTTCGCGAAACAGATGCAGAAGAAGATCGACACCATTCCGGCAGCCGTGATGAAAGCGCTGGCGGCATGGGAATGGCTCGGAAATGTTCGCGAATTGGAGAATTTTATTGAGCGCGCAGTGATCCTGACGCGCAACAGCTCCCTGGAGGCGCCCCTTGCAGAGTTACGCAAGGTGAGAACCGAAGAACCTATGCAGGCTGCTTCAAATCACGACGATGTGGTTCGCATAGTCAGAGAAACAATCAACGCTCTGCAAGGAAAGTACGGTGTTGCTGATGAACGTACCAATAAGCAGCGCGACGCAATTGTGCGCGCACTCGCTGAAACTAAGGGACGCGTTGGCGGTTCCGACGGAGCTGCGGCGCGGATGGGCATCAATCGCACAACGCTCCTAGCCCGGATGAAAAAGTTCGGCATCGATCCCAAGCAGTACGCCTGATGTCCCATTCAGCCATGACTTGTCAGGATCGCGTTGACAGTCTCAACCCTCTCCACAGCTAAATTCAATCTTGCCTGAAAACACAATCAGTTATGCTCTCAGCGTTTGGCATATAACTTGCCCATGGGACGGTCAAGGACAGATGCGTATGTTGAAGATCTCGGTTGTCGAAGACACGCGCCGTCGCAGGCTGATTGTAGAGGGTAAGCTCGTCGCACCTTGGACCGTTGAGTTGACGACCGTGTGCGAGGCCGCCAAAGCGGGCCTTCATGAAGGGGAACTTATCGTCGATCTGAGGGGTGTAACGGCGATCAGTCCGGAAGGAGAACGCGTGCTACTGCAATTGATAAACGAAAAGGTCAAATTCCAGTGCGGCGTGTTTATGAAGGAGGTCTTACGACAACTCGCCCGCAAGAGCCAGAGGAGCCCACAGGGTGTGGTCAAGAAAGCATCCGATGAGGACTCAAATGGCTGAACGTGATGGCAACGAAACCGTTACGACAGCTGTCAACGTCAACTCAACAGTTTTGACACCGAGATGGTAGCCGGCGGCCGCGTTTGACCGATTCACTCGATATCAATCGTTTACCACAAGCTCGGAGTTGGCACGAGCATTGCAATATAGGTTTCTGTCCACGATGAAAGAGCGATTCGTATAAACAGTTGAACGATGCCCATGACTCTATCAGGCGTTTCGGAAGAAAAAATCCGCAAGCCTTCGGCCAGGAGCGATTCAACCCGAGCAAGTAAACCAGAAAGGAGAAAGCTGTGCACGCACTACAAACGGAATACTTCGATGCCTATCGCAGCCTGAAGCTGACACGAGACGCCAACGGTGTTCTTATTGCCGAATTTCACAGTAACGGCGGCCCGTTCACTTTTGCCGCGCAGGATCACACGGAGATTGTGGATGCCTTTTACCGGATCTCGCAGGATCGGGCCAACAAAATCGTGATCCTAACGGGCGCAGGTGGAGGCTTCATTACTGGTGTCGAATGGCCATCGTTCGGTAACGTATCGGATCCGGGAGTTTGGAGCCAAATTCACGACGAAGGCGTTCAGGTTCTGGAAAACATAGCCAACATCCGTGTGCCGGTCATCGCGGCGATCGAGGGACGCGCCCATGTGCACTCCGAGTACGCCCTACTAGCAAATGTGATTGTGGCGGCGGAGGGTGCGACGTTCCTGGATGGGGCGCACTTTGCCGCCGGCGTAGTGCCGGGCGATGGGATCTTTACCACCTGGAGTTATCGCGCCGGAGCGGGGCGGGCGGAGGCGTTCTTGCTTAACCCACAGCCGTTGCCCGCGCGCACGGCCTATGAATGGGGAGTGGTTGCGGAGGTTGTGCCGAACGGCAAAGCGCTCAATCGGGCGCAGGAATTGGCCGGCCTGTATTTGAAGGCTCCCGAGGTGACGCGCCGCAACACGCGTGTGCATTTCATTCAACCACTGAAAGAGCGCATTGTGCGAGAAGTTGGATATGGACTGTCGCTTGAAGGAGCTTCGGCAGCCGATCTCGTGAAAATCAAAGGAAGCCAAGGCTGAATTAGTGGCTCAGTGAAGAAAATCTGCATGAAGAGACTTCATTCTTCGAGTTCCTCAAGACATGCTCAAGCCGGGCTGGATCTGCAGATGATCCGATCGAGCCACTAGCGCATGCCCTGGAGAACAGATGTTTCAAAATAGGCGCGATTTGAAAAAGGAGAGGACATGACCACTAGGCAAAATACTTCTTCACCTCAGCCACCTCGAAAAGGCGGCCCCGAAGAATACGATCTGGTCATTCTTGGCGGCGGCACGGGAGGCACAATCGCCGCCTGGACCTTCGCCGGCCAGGGACAGCGTGTCGCAGTGATCGAACGCAAATACATCGGCGGATCCTGTCCGAACATCGCCTGTTTGCCGAGCAAGAACATCATTCACAGTGCGAAGGTTGCCTCATACCTGCGCAGAAGTGAAGAGTTCGGCATTGCCACAAGAGACTTCGCAGTCGATATGCGCACAGTTCGTGAACGTAAGCGCAGGATGGTTTCGGGTTGGAATGAAGCTTACCTAGGCAACTACGAGAAGAGTGGAGCGGAGTTCATCCTCGGATCCGGACGCTTCGTCGGCCCCAGAACGCTGGAGGTTACACTTCCTGACGAAACAACGCGTCAACTCCGGGGAGCCAATGTGATCGTGAATACTGGCACGCACGCTGCCTTTGAGCCAATTCCCGGCCTTGTTGACGCGCATCCCCTGACACACATCGAAGCACTGGAACTGGATGAAGTACCCGAGCATCTTCTCGTCATCGGCGGCGGCTACATTGGTTTGGAGATATCCCAGACAATGCGCCGCTTCGGCAGCAAAGTGACTCTGATCGATCGCAATGACCGCCTCTTGCATCGAGAAGACGACGACGTAACGGAAGCGCTTCAAAACCTGTTTGACGACGAAGGAATTGAGGTCGCGCTGAACGCACGGCTCAAACAGATATCCGGGAAGTCTGGACAGTCGGTCAGAATCCTTGTCGAAAAAAATGGGACCGAAAAGACGCTGGAGGGCAGTCATCTGCTGGTCGCAGCGGGCCGCGCTCCGAATACCCGGGAAATCGGACTGGAGCTTGCCGGCGTCGAACTCACCGAACGCGGCTACATCAAGGTGAATGAGCGCCTGGAGACCACGGCGCCGGGAGTTTGGGCGATCGGCGAGGTAGCGGGCAGCCCGCAGTTCACCCACGTAAGCGTCGACGATTTTCGTGTAGTTCATGCCAGCCTCACTGGCGGCAAACGTGTGACCACAGGAAGACAGGTACCATTTTGTCTTTTCACCGATCCAGAATTGGCCCATATCGGCCTGAGTGAAAAGGAAGCGAAAGCACAAGAGATCAGCTACCGATTGTTCAAGGTTCCGATGGAAGCGGTAATGCGTGCGAGCACGATGTCAGAAACGCGAGGATTTTTGAAAGCCTTGGTCGCTGTTGACGAAGACCGCATTCTAGGCTTCACGGCTCTCGGTGTTGGCGCGGCCGAGATCATGACTTCGGTACAAATTGCGATGGGCGCTGGGCTGGCCTATACCGTGCTACGCGACACCATTCTGACTCACCCAACATTGGTTGAGGGGCTGATACCGCTGTTTACATCTACGCCGTCGGTGCGGAACGCTGCCGAGGCGGCACTAACAAGAGCTTCTGCTTAAGTAAGGCTGGACTGAGGAAGTTTTCATCGCGGAATAGATCCTCCAAGAAGCTATTAAAGAGCTTGCCATGACCAAGTGCATCATCATTACCGGAGCATCAAAGGGGATCGGCCGCGCGGCCGCGAATGTTTTAGTAGAAGAGGGTTGGTCAGTGATAGGCGTCGCTCGCAGTTCCCCGCAATCGTTCCCGGGCACCTTTATCGAGACAGATCTCGCAGACCAGAATCAGACCCAAGCTCTCGCCAACGATTTGGCCGCTCGCGGGAATGTCCTTGGGATTGTCAACAATGTCGGCATTGCCAGGCATGAAGCGATTGACACAGTGGATCCAGAAGCGTTCGCTGCGGTCATGGATTTGAATGTTCGCCCAGCGCTGCAGCTCACTCAAGCTCTTTTGCCCTGCATGCGAGCCGCGCGGTTCGGCCGCATTATTAACGTAACCAGCCTGGTTACTCGCGGGTTCGCATTTCGTTCAAGTTACGCAGCAGCAAAGGCAGCGCTAGAAAGCCTGACGCGCACTATGGCGATTGAGCTTGCAGCCGACGGCATTACTGCAAACGCCGTTGCGCCAGGCCCGACGGAAACCGAGCTATTCCGTGCCAACAATCCGCAAGGTAGTGAAGGAGAGGCCCGCTATTTGAGCAAAGTGCCGATGAAACGGTTCGGACAACCCGTGGAGATTGCGGCGGCGATTGCATTTCTTGCAGGGAAGAAAGCGGCGTTCATCACAGGCCAAACGTTATTTGTAGATGGGGGCGCAAGCCTCGGGACTCTCTAGTGCCAATCGCCGAGAAAAATGAGGCGATTTTCGCATTCTTAAACATGATCGCCTTTTGCTATCAGTCTGATTGAAACATACGACGGATCATCTCACCGCTTGAAGGATCTACTGATCTGTACGGCGTTGAAATCGCCGAACCAGGAGGAAAAAGACATGAGCACCACAACCGACGCACTCTACACACCATTAACTATTGCGAACGCCCCTGAGGCTTCCAAGCCTGTGCTTGAGAACATTCAGAAGTCTTTCGGCTTTATCCCGAATCTGATGGCCACTTTTGCCAATAACCCGACCGTCCTGCAAGGCTATTTGTCGCTGGATGCCGTTTATGAGAAGGGCTCCTTCACTCCCAGGGAACGACAACTAATTCTGCTGACAGCAAGCGTAGAGAATCAATGCAACTACTGCGCAGCCGCGCATTCCACGGTCGCGAAAGGTGCCCTCCACACGCCAGCTGAGGTCGTAACCGCGATTCGTAACAACACGCCGGTGCCGGATAAAAGACTCAATGCTCTCGTGAGTCTGGTGAAAGAACTTGTTCGTGAGCGCGGCTATGCCAAGGAAGAAACCATTCAGAACTTCATCGCTGCTGGCTATAAGAGGGAGCAGGTGATGGAGCTGCTGCTTGGCATTGCTCTCAAGACCATCAGCAATTATCTAGACCACATCTCACCCGCGCCTATCGATCAGGCATTCGCGGCAGAAAGTAAATAATCGCTTTTTGTTCCGGAATGCGGCTGATGCCGCATTCTGGAGAAAGGACAGCACGTCATGAACTGGCTTATCAACCTTCTAGCAAAAACACGCCTTCTCAAGGGAGACCTGGACTACCATCTCGTCCGCGCATCGATGGTCATCATCTACTTCTTCTTTGGGTATCAGAAGTGGTTTGATTATGAAGCACAGGGACTCATTCCATTCTTCACCCATGGGCCGCTGATCTTCTGGATGTACCCGGTCTTCGGCATCAAAGGCTCCTCTTACTTCCTGGGTGTTTCCGAATGGCTGTTTGGAGCGTTGTTGCTCGCCGGTTTCTGGAACAAGAAACTCGGGGTGTTGGGAGCTCTCGGCTCGGTGTTTACCTTCATTACGACAGTCACGATCATTCCCTTTATGCCAGATGGTTGGGCGCCGTCCGCAGGCGGATTCCCTGCAATGGTGGGCAACGTTGCATTTCTGATGAAAGACGTGGTTCTGTTGGCAGTATCGATCTACCTTCTGAAACAGGACCTTGTCAGAGTCCTCGAACACGATACAGCTAGAGCCTCACTTATCGCTGAACCTGCGCGATAAGAGGCAGAACTTCAGAGGGGGCGTACACTTGCATACCCCCTGGCTCTCTTCACCTTGGATAAACGATAACGGCCCAGTAGAGCTTGGCATGGCGGGTATTGATGTGATGTCCCGCCATCGAGACAGGCACCACTCGTCTTGACAGGCGATCAAAATCAGAGTTTCCCTAAAACAAGGAGCTGGGTGTGTCTAACAAGTTTGCAGGAAAAACCGCTGTCATTACGGGTGCGTCCACTGGCATGGGCCTTGCCACCGCGAAGCGATTCGTTCAGGAAGGCATGGATCGTGTCTTTATGACGGGTCGCCGCAAGGAGGCACTGGATGCCGCCGTTGCTGAGATAGGAAAGAATGTCACGGCAGTGCAGGGGCGATGTTGCCAGCCTAGGCGATCTTGACCGCCTATACGAGGCAGTCCAAAAACGGAACGGTAAAGTCGACACCATCAGAAAAAGGCGGTTACGATTTCTACTTCGACTTTGGATCGCCTTTCAGTTCGGCCTCATTCTCCGAGGCAGCCTGATCAAGGAGATGCTTTGCATCCGTAAGGCTGATGTCTGTTGGGACGGGCTGAAAATCCGACCGCGCTTCGCGATGATCCTTACTTACGCTCTTGAAGAGAATGACACGTCCCGAAACGTGCACATCGACGAGGTCCGTTTTCCAGCATGTAGTGCTAACCTGCTGGCGATGAACCTCAAATCGTCCGCCTTTATCGACATAGCCAAGCAGACCATAGCCAAAGTCAATGCGATTGATCACTGTTCCCCGCATGGAGACGAACCGCTTCAATCGTTGATTGATTACGATGACTCCGGCCATCCCGTGAAAGATGCGGGCTTCATATGTAGGAGGATCAAAGTCTGGATTCGGTTTGAAGCGGAATGTCACGAGATCCCCTGAAGCTGGACCGTCCTGCTCAAACAGAAAGGCATTCGGCATCAATTTGGTTAAGCGCTGCAGACGTTCTTCGTCCTGTTTGTGGTCTTCCCGATTTCTCGCAAGAGCGCTTGGGCTGTTGATGAGATGCTCCAGCCTGGCCTGCTCTCTTCTCGCCTCTGCATCCGTCAAAGGTTTTCCGTTTTGCTCAAGGATTCGGAAGATGGGGCCCTGTTGGGTTTCCACCTGGCGCTTCGCGTAGCTATTCTGGCCAACCTTCTGGTCAATATCGTATGCCCAGAAGCTATCCCGCTCGCGGTCCTGCAGTTCGTTATAGGCAACGTCTTTGATGAGTTGCTGCTGTGGAGAGGGTGCGGTGGCCTGCGCGCGACATATGCAAGCAAGCAACAGGCTGCAGGCTGCAAGAAACACAACGGCCCGGGAAAACCGCATCATCATTTCCTCCAGTCTCAGTCTTAGATGCTGCGATTTTGCGATAGATTTTTTCTGTGTCATGTAAAAATCAGGCGAGTTTTGCATGCCCACCGGAGTTTGTCCCAAATCGGTAACCTTGCTTGCTACACTGATTCCATGTTAGATGAGCTTACTTTCCGCAAAAATGCGGATGCTGCGATTGAGTCTCTCAAGAAAAGCTTAATCGCTGCTGAAGAAGATAGCGACTTCGAGGCCGAGGAACAGAACGGTGTGCTAAATATTGTCTTTGACGAGCCGCCTGCGAAATTCGTCATTACCCCCAATACTCCTGTGCGCCAGATATGGATTTCTGCGCTTTCAACCAGCTTCAAGCTGGACTGGTCTGATGAGGAGAGCACGTTTATCCTGCCAAAGGACGGCACTCAACTCAAGCCCTTGGTCGCGCGCCTTATCAACGAGCACCTCGGCACGGATTCCGTCACCCTGCAGTGACAGGCCGCGGGATGGGAAAGCCTCTTTCTGTAGCCATCATCACCAAAAACGAAGAAGCAAATCTGCCGCGAACATTGGAAAGCGTTCGCTGGGCAGATGAAGTCGTCGTCGTCGACTCCGGTTCTACGGACAGGACCATCGAGATTGCTTCCCTGTTCGGAGCGAAGGTGATCCGCGAAGGGTGGCGTGGGTTTGGGAAGCAGAAGAATCTAGCGATAGAGCATTGCACCAGTGAATGGGTGTTGTCACTCGACGCCGACGAAGAGGTCAGCGAAGCGCTCGCGCAGGAAATTACACAGTTAATGGAAATGACTCCTGACATACACGCATATTTTGTGCTGCGGCGGAATCTCTTTCTTGACCGCTGGATCAGACACGGCGGCTATTACCCTGATCCCAAGTTGAGGCTCTTTCGCAAAGGCGCTGCTTGGTTCGAAGAGCGAGCGGTGCATGAGACGCTGCGACACACCGGACCGACCCGCACGCTGCGCGGCGACCTGATCCACCACGCCTACCCCACGATTGAGAACTACATCGAGCACATGAACCGCTACAGTACACTGGGCGCAGAGCAGGCGAGTTCGAAGAACAAAACCAGCCGGAGCTGGCCTGCATTCTTGTGGAATGTGCTTCTCAACCCTGCTGCAACGTTTTTCTACAATTATGTCCTCCGTCTTGGGTTTCTCGACGGACGCGAGGGACTTCTCCTGCACCTTTATCACTCCGCCTATGTGAGCTGGAAATATGCCAAGGCATGGTACGCGGCAAAAGGCTAGATTCTTTCCGCCAAAAACGATAGGCTCCGTCTATCCCCGGTTCATTTCTTAAGGTTGACCGATGAAGCTGCCGCGCCGTTTCTTTGCCCTTCCGCTGTTCCTCGCCCTGTCCCTGCCGTGTATGTCGCAAACACCGCCCGTGCAGCCTGTCTCTATCGCACAAAAGACCGCAGCGATGCAGAAACTTGACGGATACTTTCCCATCGCGTGGGATGCGAAGGAAGGCAAGCTCTATCTTGAGATCGACACCTTCGGCAAGGACTTTCTCTTTCTCGATTCCCTTCCTTATGGTGTCGGCTCAAACGATCTTGGACTAGACCGGGGGCAGTTAGGCCGGGGACGCGTGGTACGCTTCTATCGCAGCGGCCCTAAGGTGCTGCTGATCGAGCGCAATCTCGAGTACCGCTCGAGCTCACCGAGCGCCGACGAGCAGCTTGATGTCACGCAATCGTTCGCTGAATCCGTTCTTTGGGGCTTCAAAGTTGAAGCCGAGGATGGCGACAAAGTTCTCGTCGATGCGACCGACTTTTTCTTGCATGACGCACACGGAGTGGCCGAGCGGCTGGAGGAAAACAAACAGGGCACTTACCATCTCGAAACAACACGAAGCGCCATCCTGATGGAAGGCACAAAAAACTTTCCCCTCAACACTGAAGTTGAATCTGTGCTCACTTTCACGACCGAAGGCCCGGTGCACGCGCCGCTGGTGGCCTCTGTGACTCCCGACGCACATGCAGTCACGGTGCATGAGCACTATTCATTCATCCAGCTGCCCGACGACGGATACAAACCGCGCGCCTTCGATCCTCGCTCTGGATATTTCGACGTCAGCTATCGCGATTATTCGGCTCCGCTGGGTCAATCGGTGGACATCCACCTCATCTCGCGCCATCGCTTGCAGAAAAAAGACCCGACTGCGGCAACCAGCGAGCCCGTCAAGCCGATCGTCTATTATGTGGATCGCGGCGCACCGGAGCCGATCCGCACTGCTCTTGTGGAAGGAGCGAGTTGGTGGAATCAGGCATTTGAGGCGGCCGGCTTCAGGAACGCCTTCCAGGTGAAAGTGCTACCTGAAGGAGCGGATCCCATGGATGTGCGCTACAACGTCATCCAATGGGTGCACCGCTCTACGCGTGGCTGGTCCTATGGCGCGGGTGTGATCGATCCACGCACCGGCGAGATCATCAAAGGACAGGTAACGGTTGGCTCGCTGCGCGCGCGTCAGGATTACCTGATTGCGGAAGCTGTGCTCGCTCCTTACGAACAAGGCAAGCCTGTTCCAGACGCGATGAGAGAGATGGTGCTCGCGCGCATCCGCCAGCTCGCCGCCCACGAAGTAGGACACACGCTCGGCCTTGCGCACAATTTTGCCGCCAGTTCCATCGCGCCCGGAACGTCGGTGATGGACTATCCGCATCCATGGATCACGCTCAAGCCAGATGGCACGCCAGATCTCTCGCACGCCTACACCACCGGTATCGGAAGCTGGGATAAGGTCGCGATCACCTACGGATACTCCGATTTCCCACAGGGTACTGACGAACACAAAGCCCTCGACACGATCTTGCGCAAGACCACCGACAGTGGACTCATCTTCATTACCGATGAGGATTCGCGTCCACTCGGAAGCGCTAATCCGCGCTCGCACTTGTGGGACAACGGCGCTGACCCAGCGGCGGAACTGGAGCGCATTCTCACAGTCCGCGCTGCCGCTTTGAAGCGGTTCGGCGAGAACGCGATTCAGCCGGGTCAGCCAATGGCGCAACTGGAAGATACGCTCGTGCCGCTGTATCTTTTGCACCGCTATCAAACAGAGGCCGCCAGTAAAGAGATTGGTGGTCTCGATTATCGCTATGCGATTCGAGGCGACGGTCAGTTGATCACAAGCATCGTCTCTCCCGCCGATCAGCAAAGAGCTCTGGATGCAGTGCTACGCACGCTCGATCCGTTTGCTCTTACACTCCCGCAGTCACTGCTTGAAATTTTGTCGCCGCGCCCCCCGGCCTATCCAACCACTCGCGAGTCTTTTCCAGGACGCACCGGTCTCACCTTCGACCCGCAGGGCGCGGTGGAGTCCGCAGCAAACCTGACGGCAAGCCTTCTCTTTGAACCGGCACGTGCGAGCCGTCTTGTCGAATACAAGCTGCGAAACAGTTCGCTGCCCGGACTCGATGACGTCATCAACCAGACCCTGAAGGCCACCTGGTATGCGCCACGCCAGGCAACGATCACTTTAGCTACGCAGCTCACAGTAGAGGATGTTGTCCTCCGCCACCTGCTTTCCTTGGCGGCGTCCCCAACCGCCTCACCGGAGGCCAAAGCGATCGCCCTGTCGGAAACCGATCAACTCAACACCTGGCTTAAAGGCAAAGCAGGCGACGCAAACGCTCCGGCGTTGCTGCATGCACACTGGGTAGCAGCGCAAAACGAGATCGCTACTTTCAGCAAGGACCCATTAAAATTCGCAACCCCTGCAGAACTTGAGACGCCGCCAGGGCAACCGATTGGCGACGACGACGACTTCTAACGAATTAAGCGCGGAGTCTTGGCTTGCCGATGCTGGTCCTCTTCCCCTATGCTGAGAAGTTTTCCTGCCAGAGGTGAATGAATGCCGGATGCGCCGCCAACAAACTCGCTCACGTCCAATGCATCCGTGGAACGGGCCCGATGGGACAAGCACACTCTTGACCCAGCCCTGAGCAAGACTCCTGAGCGCCCCATAGGCGCGGCAACGGGCAGCAATCTTGACGACAAAGGCCGGGCCAGATTCTCGACGATCTCGGGTGTGCCGGTCGACCGCTTGTACACAGAAGCAGATCTTCCCGACGACTGGGAATCCAATCTCGGCGCACCCGGCCAACCGCCCTACACGCGTGGCATTCATCCCAACGGATATAGTGGCAAGCTCTGGACGATGCGTCAGTTCTCGGGCTTTGCCTCGCCGGAAGAAACCAACCAACGCTACAAATATCTGTTGGCAAACGGTGGCAGCGGTCTTTCTGTCGCCTTCGATCTTCCCACCCTGATGGGCTGCGACTCAGACGATCCGCAGAGTGAAGGCGAAGTCGGCAAATGTGGGGTTGCCATCGATTCGCTTGAAGATATGGAGACGCTATTCTCCGGCATCAATCTTGAGCGGACCACCGTTTCGATGACGATCAACTCGCCCGCAAGCGTCATCTGGGCCATGTATCTTGAGGTCGCTGAGCGGCAGGGCGCGGACCTTGCAAAAATCTCGGGCACGCTGCAGAACGACATCCTTAAGGAGTACATCGCGCAGAAGGAGTACATCTATCCGCCCGCTCCGTCGATGCGCCTCGTGGTCGACACCTTTGAATTCGGATCGCGCTTTACGCCGCGCTTCAACCCGATCTCAATTTCCGGGTACCACATCCGGGAAGCAGGCTCGACCGCACAGCAGGAGCTAGCCTTCACGCTCTACGACGGTATCGAGTATGTGGAGTGGGCGCTTCGCCGCGGCCTCGCCATCGACGACTTTGCGCCGCGACTCAGCTTCTTCTTCAATTCGCACAATGACTTCTTTGAGGAGATCGCGAAATTCCGTGCCGCGCGCAAAATCTGGTATCGCGTCATGACAGAGCGCTACGGCGCAAGAAATCCCCGATCGACGTGGATGCGCTTCCATACGCAGACTGCTGGAGTCTCGCTCACAGCCCAGCAGCCGAAAAACAACATTGCGCGTGTTGCGATCCAAGCGCTGGCGGCGGTGCTCGGGGGAACGCAATCCCTGCACACCGATGCCTATGACGAAGCTCTGGCGCTGCCAACGGAAGACGCCGTCCGCATCGCTCTGCGAACACAACAGATTCTCGCCTACGAATCAGGAGTCGCAGATGTGGCCGATCCGCTTGGAGGCTCGTACTTCGTAGAGCGGCTGACGTTCGAGATGGAGAAGGCCGCCTTTGAATATTTCGAAAAGCTGGATGCTATGGGTGGCATGGTGCGCGCTATCGAGCACGGCTTTCCGCAGAAAGAAATTGCACAAGCAAGCTACGACTATCAGCGAGCAGTGGAAGCGGGCGAAAAGATTATTGTCGGCGTCAACGAATACGTGGTCGAGGAGCCATCGCCGGAGATTCTCTACATCGATGAGTCGGTGCGCGATGCGCAAACGGCAAAATTGAAGAAGCTGCGTCGTAACCGCTCCAATGAAGCAGTAGCCCGGTCATTGCTCGCTCTTTGCCAGGCCGCCGAAAAAGAACCATCGGCGGTTACAGATGGAGTTTCCTCCACGAACACGCTGCCGTATCTCCTCGATTGCGTAAAGGCTCACGCGACGGTTGGCGAAATCTGCAATGCGCTGAAGAAGGTGATGGGAACCTACGAAGAAACCAGCATCGCCTAAGCCTGGTAGTGCTCTTTTCTTAAACGTGCTACAAATCGCCTATGGGTGATGACCGCCAAGAGAAGCAAGAGCAGCCAAACAACGGTGAGCCAATCAATCTAAAGCAGCTTGCCGCGATTCTCCAGCTTTCGCAGACGACAGTTTCGCTGGTGCTGAACAATTCGCCGTCGGCCAAATCTATACCGACTCGCACTCGTGAGCGCGTGCTTCAGGCTGCCAGAAAATTTCACTATCGTCCAAATTATTTCGCCCGCTCACTGCGCAAGAATCGCAGCATGTCGATCGGCGTCATGACTCCCGATCTCAGCGAAGGCTATTTCACCATGGTCATGAACGGCGTCGAAGAGTATCTGATGCGCGCGCAATATTTTTACTTTACTGCCAGCCACTATTGGGATCAGGACCTGATGATCGAGTATCCGCGCATGCTCGCCGAGCGCGCCGTCGATGGATTTCTATTCCTGAATACTCCATCTGAAATCCGTAGCCCGCTGCCTACCGTCGCCATCTCTGCTCATAACAACTCGCCGGGCGTAACCAACATCATCCTTGACCACTCAAAGGCTGCAGAGCTTGCTCTTCGGCACCTCTACGATCTTGGACACCGGAAAATCGCTTTCATCAAAGGACCCAATATCATTCCTGACACCGAGTATCGCTGGCGCTCCATACTTGAAGTGGCGCGACAGCTCAATCTCAAGGTACAGGCTGAGCACTGCATTCAACTCGATGCTGACAGCTGGTCGCCAGAAGTTGGCTTCGAGCCAATGCGCGATCTACTCGCGCGCACACGCGACTTCACAGCAATCTTCTGCTTTAACGATATCTCTGCAATTGGAGTCATACGTGCCATCTACGATGCCGGACTGAGCGTGCCTGAAGACATTTCCGTGATCGGATTCGACGACATCATGAGCGCCGCCTACCACAAACCGAGTCTCACAACAGTGAGGCAGCCGCTGCGCGAAATGGGCCGCGAAGGTGCTCAGATATTGCTCGATATGATTTCGAATCCCGAAAAGCAGTTCCCGGAAGAGATCGTCATGCAGCCGGAGCTCATCATTCGAGAGTCGACCGGGCTTGCCGCTGTGCAACGCGGCAAGCGCCGCGCCTGAGCGATCACTTCTTCCAATTGAGTTCGCGCCCAACGCTTTCAAGCAAAGTTGCGCCGGCTGCAAGTGCGCGCCTACTGTCCTTCGAACGGAAACGTCCCAAGAGCGCCCACAGGGATGGCGGATCTCCATTCTCAGACTGCTCTACCGCTTGCGGCAGCATTGCCGAAATGCGGTGCAGGGTTTCGGGATCGATGCTGCTCAGCAGTTTGGCCATGATCAGCAGGTTGCGAATGCTGCGCACAGACTCAGGCTGCGTCGTGAGGCGGACGACGTGATTCAGCACTTCATCACCCGCGCCCAGTGCTCCGCGCAAAAGATCGAGTGTTCTGGAGTCATACAGTTGCTGGAGTAATTCGTACAGCGAAAGCATCGCGTCCGCGTGTTCTACAGGCGCGTTGTCCAGACGGCGCTGCAACTCTTCGCGCGCATTGCGGGGCTGCGGCTTGATTTCAATCGGCTTGGCCATGGTCGCTCCTATTTATCCGTCTGAATCTGCACCAATCCATTGCCGGGCATTTTGTAGTCGACACGTTTCCACTTGCGTTCTACCTCGACACCTTTTTGCGGCGTGGGCGTGCCATAGCGGAAGTTGATGCGCGGTAGTGGATTTTCACCGCGCCATGGCAACACCTTCATCTTCACCGGAGTTTCTTTATAAGCAGGCGTATGCGTAGTCCTGTCGGTAAAACTTCCGGTCAGCAGATTTGCGGGCTTCTCCGGCGAATTTAGCGGCATATACAGCTGATTTCCGCTCACCCGATCCGTCACCAGCACCTGCGTGCGAATCTCGCCGTGTCGCGACGTGATGTCCACCCATTGACCCGTTGAAATGCCGCGATTCTCGGCCAATTCCGGTGATACCTCCACGAATCGATTCGGAGTCTCTTCGTGCACTCCGGCAACCCGATAGGTCATGTTTCCTTCATGGAAATGTTCGAGCATGCGGCCGTTATTCAGATGAAGGTCAAACTCGGCATCCATCACATCGCACGGAGGAATCCATTCCAGCGGATAAAAATTTGCCTTGCCATCATGGAAGTTAAATCTCTCGGTGTAGAGCAGCGGCTGATCCGTACCATCCAGCGCTACCGGCCACTGCAGTGTTTTGTATCCGGCGAGCCGGTCATATGTAACGCCTGCGAACATCGGAGAAAGAGATGCGGCCTCATGCATCACATCTGCGGGATGCGTATAGTTCCACTTCGCGCCGAGGCGCCTGGCAATTTCCTGCACAATTTTCCAGTCCGGTTTACTTTCGCCCAGAGGTTCAAACACCTGATAGAGCCGCTGGATACGACGCTCTGTACTCGTAAACGTCCCCTCTTTTTCGAGGCTCGGGCTTGCGGGCAGCACCACGTCGGCATAACGGCACGTTTCGCTGAAGAAGATATCCTGCACCACAAAGAAGTCGAGCATAGAAAAGGCCGCGCCCACGTAGTTGGCATTCGAATCGGCGCTGTACATGTCTTCGCCGAAGAGGTAAATCCCTTTCACCTTGCCTTCGTGCACAGCGTCGACCATTTCGTGATTGTCGAGCCCCTTGCTGGTCGGGAGATCTACTCCCCATCCCTGCTCGTAACGCTTCCGCACCTCTTCGTCGACCACCTTTTCGTAGCCGGCGAAATACGCTGGCATACAGCCAAAATCGCTTGCGCCCTGCACATTGTTGTGTCCACGCAGCGGATAGGCTCCTGTCCCCGGACGCATGTAATTTCCGGTCGTAAGCAGAAGATTTGATATCGCGGTGGAAGTGTCTGAGCCTCCGCAATGCTGCGTCACGCCCATCGCCCACAGCACACACATGGAAGGAGCCGCAATGATCTCTTCAGCAACCTTTATCAGCGTCTCTTTCGGAATGCCCGTGACCTGTGCTGCATGGTCCATCGTGAAGGGCTCAAGGCTCTTCCTGTACTCGTCGAACTTATTCACCCATTGATGGATGAAGTCCGTCTTCGCCTTGCCGTTGTCGATAATGTATTTTGCAATCGCCGAGAGCCACACGAGGTCCGTGCCAGGCAGTGGCCGAAGGTGAATATCTGAGCGCCGTGCCATCTCGTGCTCGCGAATATCAGCCACAATCAACGTTTGGCCATGCAGTTTGTGCGCCCGCTTCACGCGCGTCGCAAGCACCGGATGGCTCTCCGCTGTATTGCTTCCGATAATCAACACCAACGATGACTGCGCAATGTCGCTGATCGATCCCGAATCTCCGCCGTACCCTACGGTGCGAAAGAGTCCCTGCGTAGCTGGAGACTGGCAGTAACGCGAGCAGTTGTCCACGTTATTTGTACCGACTACAGCACGCGCCAGCTTCTGCATCAGATAGTTTTCTTCGTTCGTGCACTTAGAAGATGAGATGAATCCGAGCGCATCTGGTCCATGAGCTGCCCTGATCTCGCCCAGTCGGCGCGCAACCATGTCGAGTGCTTCTTCCCAACTCGCTTCGCGAAAGCCATCGCCTTCGCGGATCAGCGGCTTCTGCAGGCGGTCCGGATGATTCACAAAATCCCATCCGAATTTGCCCTTCACGCAGGTTGAGATGTTGTTCGCCGCACCCTCACTCGGCTCAATTTTCAGAATGTGCCGGTCTCTGGTCCAGATGTCATACGAGCATCCGACGCCACAGTAGGTGCAGACGGTCTTCGTTATTTTGGTTCGCACCTTGCGCATTGCCGATTCGGTTTCAGAGAGCTGAAGAATCGGTCCGTATCCAACCTCCGGCTCGATCTCTTTCACCAGATCGATCATTCCCTCCAGGGCCTTGGCCGGCCAATGCGTAAAATACCCAGCCTCGCCCAGCATTGACTTCTCCATTAATGCATTACACGGACACACTGTGACGCAATGCCCGCAACTCACACAACTCGATCCGCCGATCTTCTCACCACCGTCCCACAACACGCGCGGATGGTCGTCTTCCCATCGAATCGAAAGCGTCTCATTCACCTGCACGTTCTGGCACGCTTCGACACAACGCCCGCATAAGATGCACTGATCTGGGTCGTAGCGATAGAAAGGGTTCGACATGTCCTTCTCATACGGCTTCGGCTTATAGGGGCGCTGCTGATGCTCGACATTCAGCATCGCCGTGGTGTTGTGCAGCGTACAGTTGCCGTTATTGTTGTCGCAGACCGTGCAGTAAAGCAGGTGATTGCCAAGAATGCGGTCGAAGGCCTCATGCTGCGCATCATGCGCTCTTTGCGATTCCGTCACCACATGCATTCCGGCAGCTACCTTCGTTCCGCAGGCGCGAACCAGCTTGCCGTCCACCTCTACCATGCAGGTATCGCACGTCTGGATCGGTCCGAGATGATGGTGATAGCAGACCTGTGGCACTTCCTTGCCTGTGCGATTGATCGCATCAATCAGATGCTCGCCGACATAGCCGGAGGCCGAAACCCCATCGAGAGTAATTTCACAGGAAGGAGCATGTATGGGCGAATCAGGCAAACTGGAGATCAAGTGTCCGGAGGAAGTTTCTACTGTGCTCATTGGGAGATGTCCTTTTAGCTTGGATGCGCTCCTACGCATATGTCGCTGCCGAGTGAAATCCCTGCGCTATGCTTGAACTCTCAGCAATGCGCGCCTCTTCTAACATGAAACTTTTCATCATATTTGCTCGTCACGACTTCTTCAACCCATCTGAGCCTTTTATCTTTCTCCATTCATCCAATTAAACGAATCCAATTTCCTATTCGTCGCAGGAGGCGGCATGCAGTTTGTGAATCTGGGGTCTACTGGACTCAAAGTTTCTCGTATTTGCCTTGGAACCATGACCTACGGTTCGAAAAAGTGGCGTGAATGGGTGTTAGAAGAAGACGAGAGCAAAACTTTTTTCCGCCGCGCGCTGGAAGCAGGCATCAATTTCTTCGACACCGCCGATATGTATTCTCTCGGCGTAAGCGAAGAGATTACCGGCCGCGCGCTGAAAGAGTTCGGCTCCTCACGCGATAAGGTTGTCATCGCCACCAAGCTTTTCAATCCGATGGGTGATGACCCAAACCAACGCGGTCTCTCGCGCAAGCACATCTTCCATTCGATTGACGACAGTCTGCGCCGCCTCGGCACCGACTATATCGACTTGTACCAGATTCACCGCTTCGACTATGAAACGCCGATCGAAGAAACACTCGAAGCGCTGGACGACCTGGTGCGCTCCGGAAAGGTTCTCTATCTCGGCGCGTCGTCGATGTTCGCCTGGCAGTTCCAGCAGATGCTGCACACGTCAGACACTCTGGGACTCAACCGCTTCGTCACCATGCAGAACCACTACAACCTCGTCTACCGCGAGGAAGAGCGCGAGATGATTCCTCTCTGCGAAGACCAGGGCATCGGCCTTATTCCCTGGAGCCCGCTCGCGCGCGGCTTTCTTGCCGGAAACCGCAGCCGCCAGGACCGTGGCGAAACCCTTCGCGCCAAAACCGATGCCTTCGCCCACGAACTCTATTACCGCGACTCAGACTTTACCATCGTGGACCGCGTGACAGAGATTGCCAAGAAACGCGGCGTCAGCAATGCGCAGATTGCGCTCGCCTGGATGCTGTCGAAGCCGGCAGTTGCCGCACCAATCATTGGAGCCAGCAAGCCACATCATCTGGACGATGCTCTTGCAGCGCTCGATGTTCATCTCAGCGAAGAAGAGCTCAGAGCGCTCGAAGAACCATACGAGCCGCATCCGATTCTTGGTCACAAGTAGTTCACGACCTGCCGTGGATTCACAGACCCGCTTCTGGTTCCAGGATTTGCAGATCGAGAGTCGGCTCCAACAGATAGTCGAAGGTTGCAATTCTTGCCAAAGCCCGTCTTAGCGCGGAAGACGGGCACGGCTCCACGATGACGACGAAGGGCAGGCTTTCTTTCGTATGCCCGGGCTTTTGCAGGATCGCGTGGATGTTGATCTCCTGCTCCGCCAGGGCGCCAGCAATCTGTGCAATGATGCCTGGGCGATCTTTTACAACCAACCGAATATAGTGGCGCAGCAAAAAATCTCCGCTGACTCCAACCTTCTTGCTTGGCAAACCAATCGCACATGAGCCATGCGCGATCGCCAGCAGATCAGAGATGACCGCAACAGCTGTCGGATGGCCGCCCGCGCCGTGTCCGGAGAAAACAACGTCGCCGCCATAGGCGCCGCCCACCAGCAGCATATTCTCCGTGCCGCGTGACCACGCCAGCGGCGAATCCTGCGGCACCAGCATTGGCCCGACGGTGGCCAGAACTTCGTCGCCCCGCAGCTCTGCACGTGAAATCTGCCGGATCGTGCATCCCATCTCGCGCGCATACGCGAAATCAATGGCCGCAATTTCCGTAATAGACTTCGCCGCAACATCGCTCACCGCAACATCGGCACGCAGCGCGATCCGCAAGAGAATCACCAGCTTCGCCCGCGCGTCGAATCCCGCCACATCTTCGGTCGGGTCAGCTTCGGCATATCCCAGTGCCTGCGTTTCTTTAAGAATCTGTGCGAAGTCAGCACCATCTTCCATCTTGCTCAGGATGAAATTACAGGTGCCGTTCAGAATGCCTTCGATTCGGGTGATGCGGTCACCTGCGAGTCCCTGCTGCAGACCGGGAATAACCGGCACACCACCGGCTACAGCCGCTCCGTAAAACAAATGGCAGCCCTTACTCCGCGCCAGCTTGTCGAGTGCAATCCCATGCTCTGCAATCAGCTTTTTGTTAGCCGTCACAACGGATTTACCGGCTTCCAGCGCCCGCCGCACCCAGTCGCCCGCGGGATCAAGACCGCCCGCCAGTTCCAGCACCACGTCTACGGGCGCCGACAAAACATCTTCGATCGCTTCAGTCCAGATCACACTTTGCGAAACCCAATCGACTCGCTTCCGCGCTACGTTGCGATTGAAGATGTGCGTCAGTTCCACACCCGCAGGCTTCGAGTCGCAAAGAATGCGCGCCACTGAACTGCCAACCGTTCCGAATCCAAGAATTGCCGCTCTCACTTTTGCCGCCTGCGCGTCGGACACTATTCCTGTCTCTCCCGACTTGTTGAGTTGAATGGGTAACTGACAACCATCTTATCGGAAGTGTCTGACCTATCTTTCAAAGACCTACGCGCCGCGTCGAACAGTTCCCGGCTCATTTTCCGGAATCTCGGGACGATGCAACGCCTCTCGCTCTGGCGAAACTATCGGAATCCGTACCTCAGCCTGGCACCCGATGACATCCATCCGGTTTCGTAGTTCAAGCGAACCGCCATGCGCTTCGGCAATTTGCCGCGCCAGCACTAGGCCAACGCCAGTGCCGCTCTTCTTTGTTGTGTAGAACGGAACGAAAAGGTTGCCGGGATTCGTGAGTCCAGGCCCGTTGTCTTCAATCAGAATGGACACCATGTCTCCTGCAAACCGGCTGCGAATCCTCACTGCAGGCTTGCTCACCAGTCCAGCTTCTTCGCGCTCGTTCACCGCAGCATCCACTGCGTTCTTCACCAGGTTGATCAGCAACTGCTCCATCTGGTCAGGATCAGCCTTGAGACTCACGGACTGCGCATCTTCGACTTCCACGACCAGTCGCGTCTCCAGCACCGCAACGCGATCCAGCAACTCAGGAAGCGGCACTCGCTTCAACATCGGAGACGGTAATGTCGCCAGCTGCCGATAAGCCTGCACGAACCGATTCAACGACTCCGCCCGGCTCTCGATAACGTTCAATCCTCGTTCAAAGCTCGCTGCATTTTCAGGAGGCATCTGCGCAATGCGTGAACGCAGGCTCCCGGCGATCGACTTAATCGGCGCCAGTGAATTACTCAGCTCATGCCCAAGCACGCGAATCAGCCGGCGCCATGCCAGCCGCTCCTCTTCGCGCAGCGCAGAGCTCACATCGGACAGCACCAGCAGCGTATGCGGAACCCCGCGCTGGCGGAAGCTGCTCCGCCGCACCATCCACCGCGCCTGCTGTCCCTGGTCTTCAATCGAGGTAATGCCTTCATCGGGTTCATCCAGAATTTTGCGGAGGCCCAGCTCGTCGGCAGTGCGCCCCAAATCACGCGCTGCGATCAGATGCAGTACGCGCTCAGCCGCAGGATTCACGACACGCAACGCGCTCAGCTCATCAAAAGCGAGCACTGGCGCATCCATCTCAAGAATCACCCGTCGCAGCAGCGCGACCGCCTCAAGTGCGCTCAACCGCTGCGATTGCATCGCGTCGGCCAGCTGATTGATCTCGATCGCCAGTTCCCCCAGCGAATCCTGAGGCGCAGCCCCGCGAGCGCGAAAAGAAAAATCTTCTTCCCGCAAAGCCGCCACAACATTGGCAAGCGTTTGCAGCGGTCGCACCACCTGTTCAAGAAAGATCGACGCCACCAGCAGAACCACGAGGCCCAGCGTCGTCAGCGAACCAATAATGAGAGACAGGGAAACATGCTCGATCCAGAGCAGAACGGCACAAAGTAAGAAAATAGGAACACACAGCGACGTAATCAGGATTTTGATCTTGGTCTCGAAGCTGAATCCCTCTCGGGGAATTTTGCTCGTGGCCGCCGTTCTCCTGTGGTTGTGGTCGCGTCTGTTTCTAGATCCCATATTTCTCCATCCGCCGGTACAAAGCGCCTCGGCTTAACCCGAGCGCCTCAGCAGCCTGGCTCACGTTTCCATTGGCGCGAGTCAGTGCCTTGCGGATGAGAATACTCTCTACAGACTCCAGGCTCATATCTTCAAGTGCCTGGCTGGATGCCCGTGCCTGGTTCAATCCCAGGTCGGACGCTTCAATTCTAGTCCCACGCGCCATCAGCACGGCGCGCTCAATCGTGTGGTCAAGTTCTCGCACATTGCCCGGCCACGGATGCTGCAACATCACCTGCAGGGCGGCAGGATCGATACCCTCCATCTGCTTGCGATAGCGCGACGCATACCGGTTCAGAAAATGCGCTGCAAGCAGGGGAATATCTTCGCGGCGGTCGCGCAGTGGCGGCAGATGAATCTCGACGGTATTGAGACGAAACAAAAGGTCACCGCGGAAGCGTCCCTGCTCGACTTCGACATGCAGATCGGCGTTGGTTGCCGACAACAGGCGCACACTTATGCGCCGCGTTTTGGACGAACCGACCCGCTCCATCTCGCCGGTTTCGAGCACACGCAGCAGCTTTGCCTGCTGGCGCATAGGCACATTGGCAATCTCGTCGAGAAACAGTGTTCCACCGTCTGCCAGTTCAAAGCGCCCGATACGTTCGGTGCGGGCGTCGGTAAACGCGCCTTTCACGTGTCCAAAAAGCTCGCTTTCGAAAGTGCCCTCAGGCAGCGCGCCGGTATTGACCGCGACCAGCGACCGCGTTGCGCGTTGCGACAAGCCATGCAGCATCTGCGCCACGATTTCCTTGCCGGTCCCATGCTCGCCCGTGATGAGAACATTGGCATCCGAAGGTCCGATGCGTGTAATCGTGCTCAACACCGGCTGCATGGACGACGCGGTAGCAATCAGGTCGGGAAGATTTTGCCCGCGCAGCATGCGGTTCTCGGCTTCCAGCCGATACGCGCGCTTCACGGCGTTATGAAGATCGATTTGGGTCCGGAGAATTGTCAGCAGGCGAGCATTGTCCCAGGGCTTGGGAATGAAGTCGCGAGCGCCCCGTCGCATCGCCTCCACCGCGACTTCAACATTCGCCCAGGCCGTCATCACGATCACTGGAACATGGCTGTCGAGCGCCTTAATCTGCGTCAGCAGGTCAAGGCCTTCTTTGCCCGAGGTCGTGTCCCGCGTGTAGTTCAGGTCAACCAGGAGCGCATCGAACGAACCCACCTGCAACGCCTCCAGCACCATCATCGGCGAGCGCGCTTTCTCTACCTGATATCCCTCAGGTTCGAGCAGCAGTTCCAGCGCATCCAGAATATGGGGCTGATCGTCAGCAATCAGAACGCGCGGAACCTGCTTGTTCAGAACGTCGTTTTGTACTCCGCCGAGTTGTGAGGTCGTGGCCATCTAAAGACCTGAGTATAGCCGCCTTCAGCGATTATGGTTGCATGTGGGTTACTACACCGCTCTTCGCGTCATCAATGGAAACATCCGTACGGTCAAGCGTGAATCCGGTAGCTTGGTCGATATATGCCTTGGCTTTTTCGAATGCGGTCTGGGCCACGACAAGCGCGGATTGGGCCACCGCGAGAGCCTGCTCGCTGGTGAGCGTGTCGTATGCGGACATAGCACCGAGATTTTGCTCCTGCTTGGAGATATCAAAGGTCTTTTGTGCCAGATCGCGCGCCTTCTGCGCTGCGTTGACGCGGGCCTGGGCCTGCTGCAGAGAATATTGCGCGTTGCGGACATCGAGCAGAATTTGCTTCTTCTGCTGCTCGTAACTCAACTCCTTCTGGCGATAGTCGAGCACAGCGCGGAACTGGTCGGCCTTAGCGACGCGGTTGCGGAGGGTGACGACGAGTGAGAAGCCGACCTGATATTCCGGTGAGGAATAATTGAAGGTGTCCTGGAAGGCTCCGGCAAAATCGGAAGGCAGGGTGGTGCTGCAATCGATAATCTGCGAGGCGCAAGCAGGGTTCATCAGACCGCCGATGCCTACGCCGATGTACTGTCCGTAGAGCGAAAGTCTGGGCAGTAGCTCGTTTTTAATGGTCTTGAGGTTGTTCTGCGCGATCTGCATGGCGATCTGGTCTTCAGCCACGTCGGGGCGGTTCTTTTCGGCTTCAATAATGAGCTGATCGATCGGCTCTCCAGCCTTAGGGTCGGGTGAGCCTATGAGATCGAGCGGAATGACCGGCATGTCTGCCAATGCAGGATCTTCAATGGTCTTGGTGAGCGCGTTCTTGATAAGAAGTTCGTTCAGTCTGAGCGTCGCTTTGGCAACAGTGAGATCGCCTTCGGCAGTGGCCACAGCGGCCTCGTCCTTCATGACCTGCATAGCAGGAACGTTCTGAAGCTGAAGTTGTTTCTGGTCGTCGGAAAGAGTCTCGTTGGCGTAGGCCAGCGAACGCTCCTTGATTTGAGCATCCTGATAGGCGCTGACAAGATCCCAGTAGATATTTTCAACCTGGGTAATGGTGGCGATCACCTGTGCCCTGAAGCCGAGGTCCGTGAGCTGGAGATTCTGTTTGGCGATGTGCATGAAGCGCTGGTTCGTGGCGAGTCCAAAGCCTTGGAGCAGGGGCTGGTTGATCGTAAGGTTGAAGTTCGTGGTGAGCTGAGGGCTGAGAATATTGAAGATACTGTTCGTGGTCTGGCGTTCGCCGAAGTCAGTGATCGTAAAATTTGTGCCGAGCGAAAAGGCCTGCGAGTAGCTGGACGCTACCTCAATCGTGTTTTGTTTTAAGATGGGCACTCCGGTCTGAGATTTGTTGACCTGTACGAGCGTAGTGTGGTCGACAAGAGCCTGCACGGCAAGCTGCGGATCGAAAGAGCTGATGGGGGCGCCGTTGCCGAGAGTTGAGGTGACAAGGCCTTGGGCGCCGGCCGCCGTGGCTCCGGTGCTTCCACCGCCGCCGCCGCTGCCTACACCGGAAGAGCTGAAGCCCCCCTGCGTACCTTGCGCGATGCTGGTATTCACACCGTTCGCGAAGCCTCCAGCCTTGGTGCGCAGCAGGTCGGCCTGCGCAATCGGCAGGTTGTAGCGGAAATAGGCGATGTCGAGATTGTTCTCAATCGCGAGAGCGATGGCGTCGCGGAGCGAAACGTACAGTTTGCCATCGCGTTCCAGGCTTTGGAGGCGAGGCGAGTTCGTGAGATTGGTGGGCGGCACGGTGCTCGGCATATATGGCGCAAACGGATTGCGCGAGTGTGGCAGCTCAATGTGAAACGGAGCTTGGGATGTCACGGGACCAACTTGCTGCGCTTGCTGGGCCTGCTGAGCGATGGTCTGCTGCATTGGTGTTGGAGTGACTGTAGGCGCATCCGGGGTAGGCGTCGCTTGCTGTTGAGCAGGAGTGGTCGCGCCAGGCGCTGTCGTCTGTTGCTGCTGAGATGGTTGTTGTTCCTGGGAAGACGACGGAGCCGTCTGTGCCAGCGTGCTCGAAGAAACAAGGCAGCAAAGAGCGACTGCCATCAACTGCTGCTGAATCCCGGACCCGCTCCTCACGATGCGCTCACCTCCGCGCCCAGTTCCGGATGCGCCGTATCCTTTACCATCCAGCCATCGCGGACTTCGATAATGCGGTTGCCATACGAAGCATTCAATTCAGAGTGCGTCACCTGAATGATCGTCGTTCCCTGCTGATTCAGTTCGCGGAAAAGCTCCATGATTTCCTTTGCCTGGGTTGAATGCAGATTGCCTGTCGGCTCGTCGGCAAGTAACAGCGCGGGTTTATGAATCACGGCGCGCGCAATGCCCACAAGCTGCTGCTGCCCGCCGGAAAGCTGCGATGGATACAAATCCTTCTTGCCGACGATCTGAAAATGATCCAGCGTGTCAGCAACCAGCCCCTGCCGCTCTGCGCGTGGAATGTCTTTGTAGGACAGAGGCAGATCAATGTTCTCCTGCACCGTCAGGTCATCCAGCAGGTGATAGCTCTGAAAAACCATGCCGACGTTTTTCTTCGCCAGTTCCGCACGCTGCTTGCGGTTCATCTTGTGCACCGGCTGGTCCTTGAACCAGTACTCGCCCAGCCACTGATCATCGAGCAGCGCCAGCACGTTCAACAGCGATGATTTGCCCGCACCCGAAGGCCCCATGATGGTGACAAACTCACCTTCCTGAATCGTTAGACCAATGCGGCGCAGCACCCACGTTTGCCCTGCGCCCGTCTTGTAGCTGCGTTCAATATTTTTCAGTTCAATCATGGAGATCGCTTTCCTCCTCGTTGGGATTATGCGTCGTCCCAGCGAGTGTCATCCTAAGCAGAGCATCCTTATCAGTCGAAGTCGAGGGCGCTGCCGTCGTCCCGCAATACTTCATTTAGGGCAATGGCTCGCCTGAGCACACCTTGACCGTGTGCGACGCGAACCATCCCCATAAACGTGAAAATTACCGCGCTTCCAGTACCTGTTCGAGCGCATCTCCCTCGGCTACCACCTTGCCGTCGAAGAGATGAATGTTTCGCTCGGCGTGGCGCGCAAACCGAGGATCGTGTGTAACCATCACAATCGTGGCGCCGTCCTTGTGCAGGTTCTGCAGCAGCTCCATCACGGCTTCGCCGTTGCGCGAATCCAGGTTTCCGGTAGGCTCGTCAGCCAGTAGGATTGACGGCGAACCGGCCAGGGCGCGCGCCACCGCAACACGCTGTTGCTGACCGCCG
This sequence comes from Alloacidobacterium dinghuense, assembly GCF_014274465.1. Classification (NCBI taxonomy): domain Bacteria; kingdom Pseudomonadati; phylum Acidobacteriota; class Terriglobia; order Terriglobales; family Acidobacteriaceae; genus Alloacidobacterium; species Alloacidobacterium dinghuense. Next base: position 3,029,430 of record NZ_CP060394.1, read on the forward strand.
GAGAGTTGGGAAGGATAGTGCTTCATGCGGTGCGCCATGCTCACGCGCTCCAGTGATTCCTGGACGCGGCGCTTGCGTTCTGCCGCCGACATGCCGGTGCGGTAGGTGAGCGGAAGCTCGACGTTCTCGTAAACCGTAAGGTCGCCGATCAGGTTGAAACTCTGAAAGATGAAGCCGATCTCCTGGTTGCGAATGCGCGAGCGCTGCGCAAAATTCAAGTTCTCGACCGCATGCCCGTTCAGCAGGTACTTGCCAGCGGTAGGCGTATCGAGCAGACCGATAATCGAAAGCAGCGTCGATTTGCCGCAGCCCGACGGGCCCTGCATCGCAACATATTCGCCCTTGTTGACGGTGAGATGAATGCCCGAGAGCGCGTGCGTCTCAATCTCATCCGTGTAGAAGACCTTCGTCAGACCCTCAATATTGATCAACGATTGTGGATTCTCCATGTCTACCTCGCTCCTCGCTTTTCCCACTATTCCAAACGAACTTTATCGACGTTGTCGTTCCGCGACATATCCGACAGAATGACCTTGTCGCCTTCTTGCAGACCACCCAGAATCTGAATCTGCGTGACCGATGCCTTGCCAACCTTCACCTGCGTGCGCGTTGCCGTCTTGCCGTCCGGATCGTACCTGAACAGGCTGATTGTGCTGTCCGGATTCCCGAAGGCCGGACGACCCACATACAGCACGTCTTTCAAACGTTCCAGATCAATCGTTCCGTCCACGCTCAGTTGTGGAACCGCTCCCGCAGGAAGTGGCCCATCTAGCTTTACGTCAACTGTTCGCGTTCCGTTCACTACTGCCGGATCAATTCTTGTTACATGGCCTGGAACAATGCCGTTATGCGTATCAACTTCTGCCGGCTGGTCCAGCAGAATGTCATGTGCCTGGGTCTCAGCGATCTTTAATTGGGCCTTGAGCTGGTTCGGTACGACAACCGTTGCCAGCGTGGTGCCCGGCGCAACGTGCGTGCCGACACCCAAGGTGGCCTGGTCGCCAGCCCCGGTCGTCGAAGTCTGCTGGCCAAGAGAAGTCAGCACGCCGTCGATTCCGGCGCGCACTTGAAGCGCAGCCTTCTGGTCTTGCTTCAGTTGAAGCAGAGCCTTATCCTGATCGATCTTCGCCTGCTGCACGTCCAGCTGCGTTTTGATGGATTTATCATTCATGTCGACCTGATCGACGGATATCTTGTTCCGTGTCGTCAATTCATCTGCCGAAGACTTCGATTTGTTGTAGGCCAGACCGCTGATCACGCCCAGGTTATAGAGCTGCTTGTCCGTCTGTGCCTGCAGCTGCGCCTGGCTGTAATCGGAATTCACTGTCGCGGCCGATGCCTTCTTGTCCATCAGGGCGCTCTGCAGGGTAACCTGCAGATTGTGGTACGCCACTTCATCGGACTTCAGCTGCAGTTGCGCATTGAGCAGTTCCTGGTCCAGTTGCGGGTCGGTAAGATCCATAATGACGGTGTCCGGCGTCACCTTTGTGCCCGGCAGAACGCGAATGCGCGTCACCGTCGCTTCCGTCTGTGACGGAATCGACCGGATGCTTTCCTCACTGGGAACCAGCGTTCCTAGCCCGCGCACCTGCACGATCATTGGGCCACGCTTGACCGTGTCCGGCCACACTGTGCTGGCATCGACCGTCGGAGCCGCCGGCTTCAGCCGGTAAACAGCCGCTGCTGCTGCCGCGACAACAACCAGGCCGATCGCGCCGATAACGATCTGCCGGCGTAACTTCTTCTTCCTAATATCTGGGCGAGCGATATCCATTGATCAGGAATGTTGCAACTGCCGCACCATTCTGAAAATCCGGATAACTCATTTAGATTCATATGGCTGTGAATGACTGGCCCAGACCATCTGAACTCGCTACTGGCCATTTCCGGAACCATGTGTCCGTTTCCGGACAACCCGAGCCGACCTTGCTCTTAAGACGAAAAAAAAGGAATTTCCGTCTGGAAATCCCCTTCAATACCTCTAATTTGGAGCGAATCAGCGATAGCCGCCCGAGAGCACGATCCCCTCCCCTGTCATAAAGGCCGACTCATCCGAAGCAAGGTAAACCGCCGCATGGGCAACATCCTCCGGCGTCCCTAACCTTCCGAGCGGAGTGACAGAAATCAGTTTCTTCATCCGTTCCTCGGCATAATTGCCGTTTTGCATATTCGCCTGTACGCCTTCGGTGGGAATCAGACCCGGATGAATTGTATTCACGCGGATTTTGCGGACAGCCAGTTCTCTCGCCCACGAAACTGTCAGCGCATCGACTGCGCCCTTCGTCGCCGAATAAACAGACGCGCTGACCGGCGGAGTGAGGCTCACAATCGAGCTGACGTTGATGATGCTTCCGCCATTTTCACCGAACTGTTTGACTGCCTCTTGCGTCGTCGCAATCAGGCCTAAAACGTTCACGTCGAACAGCCTGCGATAGTGCGCATCCGTAATCGCCTCCAACGGCAGAAACTCATACACACCCGCGTTGTTCACCAGGACATCGAGCTTGCCAAAAGCTTTCTTGCTTTCCGCGAAGAGCTTTGCTATCTCTGCCCGATCTCCCACATTCGCCTGGACGGCAATCGCATTGCCACCCTTTGCGGCAATCTCCGAGACGACGCGATCCGCATCGGTCTTACTCGAGGCGTAGTTCACGACCACCGACGCACCCTCTGCCGCCAGCTTTTTCGCGATCGCCGCGCCCAATCCCTTTGACGCTCCCGTCACGATGGCCACTTTTCCTTCTAACCTGTTCATCCTTTCTCCTCTCCCGGAATCTGCATCTCCGGGCTTACATCAGAATAGATGCATATGCATATATCTTATGATTCAGGAATTTTTGGAGTTAAGATAGGTGCATATGCATGTATCAGAAAGGCCTGAAGCCGTGGACGCAATCCCATGCTATGGCGCATCCGTCAGGAAAGCCAGCCGCATACTCACCCGCATCTACGACGAGACACTTGCGCCCAGCGGCCTCAACCTGACGCAATTTTCCATCGCTTACCTGCTTGCGCGCCACGGTTCCGCTACCATCACCGATCTTGCCGCATGGATGGACACCGACAAAACCGCGATGGGGCGCAACCTGGCCCCAATGGAGCGCGATGGCTTCATCTCGATCCAGCCTGGAAAAGACCGTCGCAGCCGCGAAGTCACGCTCACCACGACCGGACGGGTCAAGTACAAGAAAGCAGCATCGCTTTGGAGGCAGGCCCAAAAGCAAGTCGAGAAGTTAATTGGGGAGCAACCCGCGGCGAAGCTTCGTTCTATCCTGCAACTGGTTGCGACGAAGGCAGGCGCTCATCAGTAAATCAGCTTCAACGAGAACTGAATCTGCCGCGAAGTCCCGGCTGTTTTGCTGATCTCGCCGAAACCAGATCCCTTGATCGTGTTCGCGGGCAGCCCCATATTCACAATGTTGAAGAGATTGAAGAACTCCGCCCGGAATTGCAGGTCTACCAGTTCGCTCCCGCTCGTGCGAGTGCCGAAAGGCGTGTCCTTGATCATGGCAAAGTCGTAGTTGTAATATGCGGGGCCGCGAAATGTGTTGCGTCCAAGCAGGCCGAAGCGTCCACTGTTTGGCCCTGTCCCGCCCGACAGGTTGATGGGAATCGAGAAATACGAGGCATTTGCGGGGCCCAGCCCGAAGTAGTCTTCGCGCACTTTGCGTGCCGTCGATAAATCAGGCTTGCCAATCTGGTCGGGCCGATCCGTTCCGTTCGAACCCGCGCCTGTCTGTTGAATCCCCGAATAGATGGTGAATGGCGAACCGCTGGAAATCGTCGAAATGCTCAGCAACTCCCATCCGCGCGTAATTTTCTTTGTCACTGCTTCCAGAAAATTGACACTGTCCAAATGCAGGTCCTGCGCCACGCTCAGGCTGAAAGAGTTCGCCACATCAAACGTCGACGGCCCTTTTTCAGGATGCGTATTGAATGGATCCTGCGGAGCGAACGCTACCTGCGCGCCCGTGGAACCCGTTCCGCCGCCAATCACTCCGCTCACGTCATCCAGCGATTTCGACCACGTATAGCTCGCCTGCACGCCCGGACCGCCATGCGGAAATGTTCCGGAGAGCGAGCTTTGCAAAGCGTTGTAGCTCGAATGCGACGTGTCATCGACGACATTCTCCACGCCGAAACCGCCAATCACGTTGCCCGAGCTGTCGAACTGCGTATAAGGAGCGTACTCCGGACTCGCCCCGGCAAATCCGTTTGGATACGTCATGCGTGGCAGCTTGACGCCCGCAGTACCTACATATGCGACATCGGCGGTGACGTTTCCAAATTGCCGCTCCAGTCCAAGCGTCCAGGTTTCCAGCCATCCGTTGCCGAAATTCCTGTCAATCCCGGCAAGATTCAGCGGCGTGATCTGGTGGCTTGGCGTCAGCGCCGCCATGTCATGCTCGTAGCGGTCCACGTCGAGAACGGTATTCGCAGGCACATCTTTCGTATTGCCGCTGGCGAAGATGTCCACTCCTGATGTCGAATAGGCACGCGGTAATTCATCCGGTGTGATCTGAAAGCCATAATGAAATTGCGCGCCCGGTGCAGCACTCAGATGTGGATAAATCACAAACGGCGTCGAGCCGGTCAGCGAATTGTCCTGCCAGATATTCGGCGGAATCACCATCATCGCTCCGCCAGCGCGCACGTGCAGCTTCTGGGTAGCGCGCCAGTCCAGTTGCACGCGCGGCTCAAAGCCGTTGTAGTTTGTCTGGTATCCCGGCTGCGGATTCACAAGAAATTCCTGTTGATACCCGGTCGCCGTCTTCGTCGTCACGATACTCGATGTTCGCTTCGCCCGCTCCGTGATGGGCGAATACACGTCATAGCGAATGCCGTAGTCCAGCACAAAGCGATCAGAAATCTTCCAGGTGTCCTGAATGTAAAAGGCAAAATTGTTTCGATTGATCGCCGCAGGCCCGATGTGATTGCCACCCGAAAAGTATGGCGGAGCGACCGCAACGTTGTAGGAAAACGGAGTGCCAGTCAACAGTCCGGAGAGCGTATCAGGCAGCGGATCTCCGACATTCACATTGTGCGTACCGCTTTGAGACAGAATTTCGACCGGCGAATACGCCGTACCGCCGCCAAAATCATATTCATTGTTGGGGCTGATGCCGAAATAGGTCGTGTCGCGGTTCAGCCGCACTTCGCCGCCAAACTTCCACGCGTGGCCGCTTCTGATGTAGGAAAAATTCTGCCGTGCTTGAATGAGATTGCCATAGGCCTGCATCACCGAACCGCCGGCAGAATTGAAGGCCTCAAAGAGTCCGTCATTGAACTTCACTGCGGCATCCGTGTGGTTCGGCGTCGGAAACCCGGGCGTGGAGCGCGTAAAGTCAATCGACGAGTCAAAGGAATACTGCGGCGAAATCACACGCGAATACGTCAGCACTCCGTTGCGCTGATGATCTTTGTATTCGACGGCAAAGCTCGGATCGATCGCCGTCTGATCGGGATTGGTCGTCGGTCCTGTCAGATTGTCCCAGGTAAATCGCGCGAATATCTGCGACTTCTCATCCAGCGTCTGATCGATGCGAATTGAAAACTGGTTGGCATTCGTAATGACCTTCGAGGAAGTCGCATAGGTGTGCGCTCCGTACGGTCCTTGGGGAAAATTGGGCAGCGGATACCGCGCCAGTATGCGCGCCATCTGCGAATCCACCGGAACATACAGCGTGTCACCCGGAAACGCGCTCGTGTCCGAGCCAGAACGCTCGTCGGCTGTAGGCACCGCTAACACCTGCGTCGTGCCCAGTACCTGGCGAAAGCCCTGATATTGACCGAAGTAGAACGTTTTCCCGCTTCCATCGAAAAGGTGCGGGATCACAACCGGTCCGCCGTTCGTGAATCCAAACTCATTGCGGCGGAATGGCGGAATTCTACCCTCTGTCGGATGATCGAAATAATTCCGCGCATCCAGGGCCGAGTTGCGCAAGAACTCGAAGAACGAACCGTGAAAGCCGCTCTTGCCGGAGCGCGTGATGATGTTTGTGAAGCCGGCAGCACCGCGCCCGATCTCGGCAGGCATCCATCCGGAACTCGACTGAATCCCCTCCACCGCATCGACGTTGAAATTGGTAAAAGTGCCGCCACCCATTTCCGGATCGCTCGTATCGGATCCGTCCATCGCAAACGTTGCCTCGACGCCGCGCTGCCCGTTAATCGCAAACTGTTGCGTGAAGTTGGTTGCGCCGTTCGTGTCCGTCATGGTTCCAGCGGCAAGCAACAGCAGAGTGCTGAAGTCGCGCTTGTTCAGTGGCAACTCACTCACGGCACGGCTGGAAAGCTGCTCCCCACCGGTGGCCTCGTTCTGCTCCTTTTGTTCAGCAATTGCCAGCCCGCCCCGGTCTGATATCGTAACCAATACGGTTACATGATCCATAGCCAGCAAGACTGGCTGGCTCGCGTTGCTCAGTTTTCCCGCAGTCTCAACCGACAGCGTGTAACTCCCGGCCGGCAGGTTTTTGAAAGCAAAGCTCCCATTCGCGGCAGTAACAGCGGCGTGCTTATGCCCTTGTTCGGTAAGCCATACGGTCGCGTCTGCTATCGGAACGCCGCTGGAATCACGCAGTTCGCCGCCCCACGTTGGAATCTCATCATGCTGCGACCACGCAACTGTGCTCAGTGCAAGGCATAGAAGCGCCAGCAGCGCAGGAAATAGTCTTCTCACTTCGGCTTTCGAGCAGCCTGCAATCAAAGAGTGATACCTGTTCCTCGGAGGATCAATGCAGGACGCTTTCCAGTGAAAATGCTTACACCCGCACAAACATTCATTATATGGAGACGAAGGCCGAATCGCACAACTGCAGGGCGAACCACCCGCCCCAAGAGGCTAAGGCGCCAGAAACAGGACGCGAGTGGTTACACTACTTTCATGCAAGTTGCTCCCGTTACGCTCGAAGGCACCGTCGTTCGTCTTGAACCACTTAGCATGAGTCACTTTGCTGAACTCGCCGAGATTGCATTCAACACTGACATCTGGCGCTGGATGACCGATCCGATGAAAGGTGAGGACGACCTGCGCCGCTATATCCAGACCGGGCTCGATGCTGCCGCTGCAGGCACAGCCATGCCCTGGGCCACTCGCTCGAAAAGAGACAATCGCATCATCGGCTCAACCCGATTCGCCGACATCCAGCCCTTCCATAAAACGTTAGAAATCGGCTGGACCTGGGTGTACCCTGACTACCAGCGGAGCGGGATCAACGTCGAAGCGAAATACCTTCAGCTTCGCCATGCTTTTGAAGTGATGGGCGCGCGTCGCGTCGCTTTTAAGACCCATCAGCAGAACGTGAAATCACAGACTGCCATCCAGGCTCTCGGCGCCAAGCCCGAAGGAGTTTTCCGCAATCACGTCATCATGCCCGATGGCAGCGCGCGGCACAGTCACTGGTACAGCATCATCGATGAAGAATGGCCAGAGGTGAAGGCACGGCTGGAAACCCGCATGCAAAAGCATTTGCAACGCGCTTCAGGCTAAAAACAAATGCCCATCTTTCGCGAGCCGAAGATGGGCACTTCGAGTTAGCCGTAATGTTTACTGCTTCGCAGTAGCACGAGCTTCCAGCTTCTGCACCTTGCTGTGCTTCGTCGAATAGCTGAAGTAAATCACAAGCCCGACGACTAGCCAGATGCCCACCACAATCCATGTGAGCGTCGGCAGGTTCGCAATCAGATAAAGCGCGCTGACAATCCCGCAGATCGGGACCAGCGGAACCAGCGGCGTCTTGAACGGACGCTCCATCTCTGGATGCCGCACGCGCAGAATCCACACACCCGCCGAGACAATCGCGAACGCCAGCAGCGTTCCCATATTCACCATGGCGCTCAGCTTGTCGATCGGCAACAGCGCCGGAAGAAAGGCAACGATCGTGCCGACAATAATGTTCGAGATCCACGGCGTGCGGAACTTCGGATGAATTGCCCCCGCCCACTTCGGTAGCAGCCCATCACGCGACATAGAATAGAACACACGTGATTGCCCCAGTAACATCACCAGCATGACGGTGCCCAGTCCAAACACCGCGCCGATCTTCACCAGCAGGCCGCCCCACTTCACGCCCGTCGCGTCAATGCCGATAGCCACCGGCTCGGCCACATTCAGCGCCTTATAACTCACCAATCCCGTCAGCGTAAGCGAAACAGCAATATAAAGAATCGTGCAGATCACCAGCGATCCAAGAATGCCAATCGGCATATCGCGTTGCGGATTCTTCGCCTCCTGCGCCGCTGTCGATACCGCATCGAACCCGATATACGCAAAAAAGACCGACGCCGCGCCCGCTGCAATACCGCTGATGCCAAACTGCCCCGGCCCGATCTTCGGTGGAATGAAAGGATGCCAGTTCATCCGCGCCAGATCAGGATGCTGCAATAGAAATCCGATGCCCAGAAAAAGGAAGATAAAGACAACACCGACCTTCACGAACACGATCGCAGAATTGAGATTGGCCGACTCCTTGATGCCGCGCACTAGCACCACTGTCACCACCCCAATCACGACAAAAGCAATCAGGTTGAAGACGCCCGTCACATGCGGCAGACCTGAGACGTCCGTCACACCCATCGGCAGCGACATAAACGGCAGCCAGCGACCGTGATAGAGATACAGCACATTGCCATACGTCGTCGTAAACGGAGCCAGCGATGCCGATGGCGTCAGCCCGAGCTGCTCCAGCAGACTCAGAAAATATCCGGACCACCCCGAAGCCACGGTCGCTGCTCCAAAGGCGTATTCCAGGCACAGGCACCAGCCGATGATCCACGCCACCAGTTCGCCCAGCGTCGCATATCCATAGGTGTAAGCCGACCCGGCAATCGGAATCAGCGAGGCGAACTCGGCATAACAGAGTCCGGCAAAGGCGCACGTAATCCCCGCAAGAATGAAGCTCAGCGCAATCGCAGGCCCCGCATGCAGCGCCGCAGCCTGCCCGGTGAGCACAAAAATGCCTGCGCCGATCACCGCACCCACGCCCAGCGTAATCAGATTCACCGGCCCCAGCGACCGCCTGAGTGTGTGCTCTCCTTCTTCGCCGGCTTCGCTCTTCAGCGTGGAGATATGTTTAACTGCAAACAGATTAGCCATCTACGAGCTTTTTCCTTCCAGGGGAAATCGAATCAGAAATCAGTCCGCCACGGCCTGCCCGCGGCGCGACCACACGGCGAATACGGGAATCCCGAGCAGAACAATCATTATTCCCGGCCATGTGAATTGCGGCTTGTAGCGCAATAATACGACACATATCCACGCCGCCATACCGATATAAATCGCAGGCAGAACCGGATATCCTATCGCACGATAAGGACGTTCGGCATCTGGTCGCCGCCTGCGCAGTACAAACAAGCAGGCGATCGTCAACATGTAAAAGATCAGCTCGGTGCAGATAATGTATTCCAGCAGTTGACTATACGACCCCGTCAGGCACAGAAAACAAGTCCACACCGCCTGAATCACAAGCGCCGCAGCTGGGGTCTTATAGCGTGGATGCAGCTTGCTCGTGGACTTGAAAAACAGCCCGTCGCGGCTCATCGCATAGTAGACACGCGCCCCTGCAAGGATCAGCCCATTGGCACAGCCAAATGTCGAGATCAGAATCGCGCCCGCCATGAGGAAGGCGCCGCCATTCTGGAAAATCTGCTGCAGCACCACGGTGGCCACGCGATCTTCCGCGGCATATTGAATTCCGCGCGCGATCGCAGTAGCGCCATGCGGATCGCCATGTAGCGGCAACGCAAAGAGGTAAACAAAATTCGCTGCAACATACAGCGAAATCACAATCACCGTGCCCAACACGAGTGATAGCGGCAGGTTCCGCTTCGGGTTACGAATCTCGCCCGCCGTGTACGTCACGTTGTTCCACGCATCGGCAGAGAACAGCGACCCCGTTTGCACCACGGCAAGGATCGCAAGCAACCCAACCATCGCAATCGGGCCACCCACGCCCACCTGCACCGGATGCAGCGTGCTCCACGACGCGCCATGCCAGAAGTTGTGACCAAAATTCGCTGCAATCGCCGCCGGATTCCGTCCAAACAGGAACCCAATCACCACCAGCCCCAGTAGCGCTGCCGTCTTTGCTGTTGTGAAAACATTCTGCACCAGCGCCCCCAGCCGCACGCCGAGGATATTGATCCCGGTCAGCACCAGCATGATAATGATGCCCGTCAGATTAGCCGTGTTCAGGCCAATGTCCATATTTCCCAGCACCATCGGTCCAAGCTTGACGGCAGGCACGTGCCCCAGATGAAGCACCCAGTGCGATGACGAAATCGCCGGAAAGAAAACACCCAGAAACTTCCCGAAAGCGACAGCCACTGCGGCAATCGTGCCCGTCTGGATCACGAGGAAAAGTGTCCACCCAAAAAGAAAGCCCCACATGGGGCCAAGTGCTTCTCTCAAATAGACGTATTGTCCGCCTGCCGACGGCATCATCGCAGCCAGTTCGCCGTAGCTGAGTGCGCCGATGATCGTCATCACCGCCGTCACCAGCCACGCCCCAATCATCAGCGACGGCGATCCCACGCCCCGGCCAATCTCCGCAGGAACAATAAAGATGCCGGAGCCAATCATCGACCCGACGACAATCGCCGTCGAGCTAAACAGACCAAGCCGCTGCACCAGATGCGGGCTGGCAGTTTCTGCCTGTGTTGGAGAGGGTCGGGTACTCGTGGTCACTTGTTGTTTGTTCTACCGGAAAATGCGGAGAAAGTCTTTTGCTATTTTCGCAGAATCTTTGCCCGGCCCAAATATCGCTGAAATCACGGCGACGGAGTTCGCGCCAGCATCAAGCACTGAGCGCGCATTCTCAAGCGTAATCCCGCCAATTGCCACCAGAGGCTTTTTAGTGAGACTGCGCACCTCGCTCACGCCATCCAACCCCACCACCGGGTCAGGATTAGCCTTCGACGCCGTCGTGAACACCGGCCCGAACGCGATGTAATCCACCGGCATTTTATCTGCAGCCTCAAGCTGTGCACGATTGTGAGTCGAAACGCCGACAATCCGTTCCGGCCCTACAACCTTGCGCGCTTCAAGCGGAGCGACATCCGTCTGCCCCACATGCACGCCATTAAAGCCAGCATCGACCGCAAGCTCTGGATGATCGTTCATGATGAGCCTAACCGCGCTTGTAGCACCCCCGCGCATGATCAGTGCATCATGCGGAATCTCTTCAACGCTGTGCTTATTCCGGTACTGCAGCAGCGTGACACCGGCCTCCTCCAGTTCGCAAACGACGCGCATCAGGTAAGCGCCTCGTTCGAAGTCAGGCAGAAACGACGCATCAAGAATTGGGTAAAGCGGCGGCAACGAAAGAGCCATGCCCTCAGCGTAAATGAAAACCAGACAAGACTTCAGGTTGCCGGCCCTTTCCTCACTGTGATAAGAGAAGAGCAGCGTTAGGGGCGCACCCAGTCCGCGGAAAGGGCTTTGCCCACCCAAAGAATTCACAACCGAAGGTCACGAACCTTCTTTCAGCCTGACTCGTGCGGACTCCAGGCATGCATTGAAAGGAGATTCGTATGCCCAATCCGCAGGATGTGCTGCCCCTCCCTCCACGTCCGAGCCTCGAACGCTACAGGAAACTAGCCAAAGAACTCCTCAAGGCCTCTAAATCAAGCGACGAAACCGCGATCAGCGAGTGGACCAACCGATGGATCGAAGCAATCGCCAAGCACACACATGGTAAGCGACCGGCCATCGAGAAGACGCGCGATGCCAATCGAACTGAACGCTTCGCGCGAGAACAGCTTTCTGAAAGTTGCACGCTATCGAGTGCACAATTTGTTATCGCACGCTCGCACGGCTTCGAGAACTGGCCGAAGTTCGTAAAGCATCTTAATGCGTTAGCGAAACAGAGCTCATCCCTTTCCAGATTCGAAGCTGCAGCCGACGCTATTATCACAGGTAAATTTGCAGCGTTAAGGCGCTTGCTGCGCGAAGACCCCCAACTCATCCACATGCGCTCGACCCGCGAACACCAAGCCACACTGCTGCATTACGTCGCGGCGAACGGAGTCGAAAACTACCGCCAGAAAACTCCAAAGAACATTGTGCAGATCACAAATCTTCTGCTCGAAGCTGGCGCCGAGATCGATGCAACGGCAAATGTCTATGGCGGCGGAGCAACGACACTCGGCCTCGCAGCGACAAGCATTCACCCCGAACTCGCCGGCGTGCAGGTAGGGCTTCTTCAAACCCTGCTCGACCATGGTGCAAGTATTGAGCAGCTAGATAGCCCAAGGAACCGCCCACAGGCAGTTTTGAGCTGCCTTGCAAACGGCCGTCTTAGAGCCGCAGCGTTTCTCGCCGAGCGTGGTGCGGTACTGACGCTCGAATCCGCCGCAGGTATCGGCCGTCTCGATCTTGTCAGGAATTACTTCGAAGATGGCGGCGTGCTCAAACCGAGCGCTACTCAAAAGCAACTGGAATCAGGATTCTTATACGCCTGCGGCTACGGTCATACAGAAGTCGTCCAATTTCTGCTAACGAAATGTATCGATCTCGCAACACACGGAGGTGACGGCCAAACCGGCCTGCATTGTGCGGTCATCGGAGGCCACTTGGATACGATCAAGCTCCTGCTGCAACACAATCCGCCGCTTGATTTCGAAAATATCTACGGAGGAACGGTGCTCGGCCAGACCCTATGGTCGGCAGCACACGGGGGCGATCCCGAGCGCTACACCGCAATCATTAGAACACTGATAGCAGCCGGCGCCAGAGTCCCGCCTCGCCACGCTGCGATTAACAAACAAGTCGACGATCTGCTGAAAAAACACGGCAGCCACACTGAGCCGACTTGGTATTGGTCAGAAGATGAAAAGCCGCGATTTTAGCTTTCCGTTTTCCCGTAATCACACAATGTAATGTGTAACAATATACACATGGCCACTAATCTCGCTCTCGACGACGAATTGATCAACGAAGCCCGCTTGATCGGAGGACACAAATCCAAGAAGGCTGCAGTTACAGCTGCGCTTGAGGAATACATTCAGCGACATAAGCAGCTTGAAGTCATCCGGCTTTTTGGCAAAATAGACTTCGCTCCCGCATACAACTACAAAGCAGAAAGGTCTTTGCGCAAACAGTGATCGTGCTCGTCGATACCTCTGTCTGGTCTTTAGCCTTACGACGTCAACAGGAAAATTTGAATAACCAGCAACTGCGGCTCCGTCGTGCGCTTGAGGAGTTGATAATGGAAGGGCGCGCGCAGTTACTGGGAGTTATACGGCAGGAATTGCTTAGCGGAATCCGTCACCAGCAACAATTTGAAAAATTGCGTCGAACGTTGCGTGCCTTTCACGACGTCGTCATCACGACAGAAGATCACGAAGAAGCAGCGAGGATCGCAAATCGTTGCCGGGCGGAAGGAGTGGCAGGAAATCCCATTGATTTCTTTATCTCCGCTGTAGCCGTACGACGTAAATGGGAGGTCTTCACGCTCGATGAAGATTTTCAGCGATACAGGAAATGCATTTCACTTGGAATCTTCAAGCCTTAATGAATGACTAAACCCCAAGCTCAGCTTCCTTGCGCTCTTTCTCGCGCTCGAAGTACCGTTCCATGAACTTCGTATCGAACTGCCCCTCACGGAACTCATCGTCGAGAAAAATTCCGCGATGCAGCGGAATCGTCGTGTGAATCCCTTCGACCACGAACATATCGAGCGCTCGCCGCATGCGCGCCATCGCCTCATTGCGATCCTTGCCATGCGCAATCAGCTTGGCAATCAGCGAATCATAATACGGAGGCACAACACCTTCCGCGTACTGCGCAGTATCCACACGGATGCCATTGCCACCCGGAATATTAAAAACCGTAATCTTTCCGGCTGACGGCGTGAACTTCTCCGGATGCTCCGCGTTGATGCGGCATTCAATCGCATGCCCGCGAATCGTCGTCGGCTCCGGCAGAATGCTCGAAAGCTTCTCGCCCGAAGCAATGCGCAGCTGCGCTTTGACCAGATCGATCCCCGTCACCATCTCCGTCACCGGATGCTCAACCTGAATGCGCGTGTTCATTTCGATGAAGTACAGCTTGCCATCCTCATCCATCAGAAACTCAATCGTGCCCGCGTTCTGGTAGCCGACACCTTCCAGCGACCGCTTCAGCGTCTTGCCAATGTCGTCGCGCATCTTTTGCGTCACCTGCAGCGACGGAGCCTCTTCAATCAGCTTCTGATGCCGCCGCTGAATCGAACACTCGCGCTCGCCCAGCGAAATCACATTGCCATGCTCATCGGCCAGAATCTGAAATTCGATGTGCCGTGGCCTCTCGATGAACTTCTCCATATAGAGAGAGCCGTTGCCGAAGGCATTCGCCGCCTCGCTGCTCGCCGCCTGGAAAAGCCCCGGCAGCTCATCAGCAGAACGTACGACGCGCATGCCGCGTCCACCGCCGCCAGCCGTCGCTTTCAGAATCACCGGAAAGCCAACCGACTTTGCCCATTCGATTGCTTCGTCTTCGTTCTGAATCACGCCGTCTGAACCGGGAAGAATTGGCACCTTGGCCTTCTTCATTGCCTGACGCGCCTTCTCCTTCTCGCCCATCAACCGCGTCACTTCCGGTGGCGGCCCAATGAACTTGATATTCGAAGCGCGGCACACTTCCGCGAAATTCGCGTTCTCGCTCAGCAGTCCATAGCCGGGATGAATCGCGTCCACATCGGCAATTTCGGCCGCGCTGATGACGGCCGGAACATTGAGATAACTCTCCGCTGAGCGCGGCGGCCCGATGCAAATGGCCTCATCGGCAAAGCGCACATGCAGCGAGTTGCGGTCAGCTTCGGAATATACAGCCACCGTGCGAATGCCCAGTTCCTTGCAGGCACAAATCACACGCAGCGCAATTTCGCCACGATTGGCGATCAAAACCTTACGAAACATAGAAACCTAGTGCGGACGCACCGCAAAGAGCTGCTGGCCATACTCCACCGGCTGGCCATTCTGGACAAAACGCTTCACGATCTCGCCCGTCGCATCGGACTCGATCTCATTCATCAACTTCATCGCCTCGATGATGCAGAGCACCTGCCCCTGCTCCACCTGATCGCCAACTTTCACGAACGCTGGCGTTCCCGGACCAGGCGCCTCATAAAATGTCCCGACAATCGGCGACTTCACAATGTGCAGGGAAGCATCATCGCTCACGGGAACAGGAGCCGCAGTTGGTGCGGCAGCCGCCGCCTGCACCGCAGGCAACGTAATCGGAGGAGGAACCGCGGCAGGTGCAGCCGCCAGCAGCCGACTCAAACTCGCCAGATCAGCCGAAGCGCCTTCCTGGGCAAACTTGATGCGGACCTTCAGGTCGCCGCGCTCGAGGTCAAACTCGCCAATCTTACTTTCTTTCAGGAACTCAATTAACTCTTTGAGTTCTTTCATCTCTTCTGGATTCATCTCGATATCTCGCTGTGGCTCACAGCATCATAACTGGATCATCGCCTTCGGCGCAGGCGTCAGAATTTTTCCGCCGCTCTTTGTCACGGCAACCATGTCTTCAATGCGAATGCCAAATTTCCCTTCGATGTAAACGCCCGGCTCTATCGTAATCACCATGCCCGGCTCAAGCACCTGCTTTTGCTCTGCCGCAACCCGCGGCGACTCGTGAATCTCAATCCCGACACCATGCCCAGTGGAATGGGTAAAGTACTTGTCCAGCTTTGCCCCGCGCAGCACACTCCGCGCGGCTTCATCTACTTCTCCACAAGTTGCGCCTGGCTTTACTGCAGCAACCGCTGCCTCCTGCGCCTCCAGCACTGCCTCGTACGCAGACTGTTCTTCCCTGCCCGGCTTGCCCATGTGGACAGTGCGCGTCATATCTGAACAATAACCATTGAGAATAACACCGAAGTCGAGCGTCACGAAGCCGCGCCCCGGCACCTTCGCTGTTGTCGCGCGTCCATGCGGAAGCGCCGACCGCTTTCCCGAAGCCACGATCGTCTCAAACGACATGCCCTCCGCGCCCATGCTGCGCGCAAAAAATTCAAGATCGGCCGCGATTTCCGATTCCGTCACGCCCGCCTGCATATGCGGCAGCACCGCCGTAAACAGATTGCACCCCAGCAGCGCAGCCCGCTCCATCAGCAGCAACTCGTCGGCATCCTTCACCATGCGCAGTTCCGAAACAATGGGCTTTTTCAAAGCTTGAAAGAATCCACGCCGCTTCCCTTTGCTCAGCGCATCGCGCATTATCTCCAGCGCAGCCACCGTAGTCTGTTCCGGATCAAAATACGCAGCAGCAACGCCAGGCTCTTCCAGCCACGCGCAGGCCTCGCGCAGCGCCGACTTCTTCGCAATCACAACGCGAGCGCCCAGCGTCTCTTCTTTGGATTGAGAAGTGTAGCGCCCATCGGTAAACATCGCCGCGCGCTTCGCCGTCACAGCCAGCGCCGCATTCGATCCGGTAAAACCGCATACATAGCGAACATCCGGCAGATGCGTCACCAGCATCGCGTCAATTCCCTGCTCCCGCATCTGCTTACGCAGAGCCCGAATACGCCCTAAATGATTCCTCACTCACAAAGTTATAGCAGGTGTGAAGGCTGTCATCCTGAGCAACGCGAAGGATCTGCATTTCCTAACCAACCGCACGATAACGGCGGACCCATCCCGGACATAGCGAAGGGTGGAAAGACACAAACTTAACCAACCTTTTCAGTCCGCCAACGAATCTCCTCTATACTTGCCCTTTCACCATGCAGCGTGTTTACTCCAAATTCCTACTGTCCGCCGTTTCCCCCGAGCGCTTCCCACTGCCAACCATGCCCGAGATCGCCTTCCTCGGCCGTTCCAACGTTGGCAAATCAAGTCTGTTGAACGCGCTTCTGGGCTCGAAGCAAGCACACGTTTCATCTACCCCCGGACGCACCCGCGCCATCAACTTCTTCTCAATCACCGACTCCCCCGAGCGCCAGCAGCCACAAATGTACTTCGCCGATCTCCCCGGCTATGGCTATGCGAAGCTTTCAAAATCCATCTCCGCGGAGTGGCCAAAATTTATCGAGCCCTACCTCGCCGACCGCCCGACATTAGCGCTGTGTTTCTGTCTCGTTGACAGCAATATCCCTCCGCAAAAGAGCGACGCGCAGCTCATCCATTTTCTAAGGTCCTACAACCGCCGTTTTCTCGTCGTCGGGACCAAGGCCGACCGCCTCTCGGGCAATGCACGCGTCAAAGCACAAGCCGACCTCCGCAAAGGACTCGCGGTCGAAGATCTCCTCCTGTGCTCCTCAAAAACCGGCGCTGGATTGAAAGAAGTGTGGTCAGCGATCTATAAAGCAGCCGAAGAATGAACCACCGTTTGGCCATCACTTGAAATCTGAACCGGCACGGCAATCTCTCCCGACCGCGTGCGCTCCTGCAGAAGTTCAACGAAGCGCGCAAGTTCTTCGGCATGCATTCGCACATAGCGCTCGCGTGACAAACTTTTTTGCAGATAGCGCGGAGCCAGCCGGATCCACTGTACCCGCTGATCCGTAGCGCCTTTCAATGTATCCAGGGCCACTGCGTCCACGCGCGGCAGCCACTGCGCTGCATCCTGCGAAACACTCCACGTCACAATCAGGCAGTCCGTGTTCGCCACAGCCGCCGGCAGCACCTTCGCACCGCGCTCAATAAAGCCTGCAAATTGCAATCCGCCACAAGCCACAAGATCAGGCTGCACGCCACGCTCCAGCATCTCGGCAACCACGCGCTCCGGATCGCCCACCAGGGCCACAGCAACGGGCTGCTTCTTGCGGATTTCGTTCTTCAAAATCCGCAATGCCTCATCCAGGCTGTTCACCATGAAATCGCAAAGCCCCTGCCGCACCGCCTGTTTCACCCGAGCCGCATCCGCATCCACGCCCAGCGACGCTGCACCGGCAATATTCGCAGCAACCGCCGTCGCTAACCCGCGGCCATCCAGTTCGCCATAAAACACCAGTAAACCACCGGGCTCCGGCGCAATCGACGTCAAAGCCTCAAAGTGATCAAAGACTTCCGCTGTATCGGGAATATTCTGATCGACCAACATGCTTCTTTAGATGTTAGTCGTTCTCATCCAGGGCCGATCAGAGTGCAGAATCCGCTTTCTGTATGCCAAAATAAGAAACGGCAAGACTTACGGGCCGAATCACCAGCTCGAATAAGGCTGCCCGTTGCTTCCTACCTGCTCTGACCCGCTGTGTACATCGTTAATCCCAGGGTCAGACTGGTCCACGCTCTCGAGCACGTCGCTGGTCGCCGTCACCCACGTTGTCGGGCTATGCGTCATCGGATCGACGGGAACTTCCTTGAGGTATCCACCCTGCACAAGATCATCCAGTGACTGCGGCCCTTTCTCCTTATCCATCGTGTAGGAGTCGATGGCCCGTCGCATCGTGAAAAGGTCTTCTTTCAGTACCGCTTCGCGTGCAGATTTGATGGATGCAATGAAAGCGGGAACCGCGATCGCGGCCAGCACGCTGATGATCAGCATCACCACCATCAGCTCGACCAGCGTAAAGCCGCCCGCCTGCAACCAGGGCCTACGTGTTGTTCTCTCAGACCGCATCGTCACCACGTGTTGTACTTCGTTCCGTCCAGCGCCGTTCCATCCGACTTCGAATACACGTCGAACACATTTTGTCCGCCCCAGGAATCGCTGTTCGGATCATCCTGCATCGACCGCATTCCCCAGTCATCCTTGCCCGTCATCGGATCGACCGGGATTCGCCGCAAAAACCTGACCTTCTTGCCCTGCACATCCACTCCATCCACAAGCGTCTGCAGATCCGGCGGATAGTTATAGCTGTCCACCTTTGTCATGAAGGCATTGCGCTCGGCCGCATCCTTGTAATGATCGATCCCGTCGCGCATCTGCCAAAGGTCGTACCGAAGCTCTCGCTCCTTTATCCGCTTTGCTTCCAGCCGAGTCAGCGGAATCGCCGCCGACGCCAGAATCGCAAGAATCGCCACAGTGACGATCAGCTCCACCAGCGTAAGACCGGCTTCGCCGCGCCTGGATTTAGCTTGAAAACACATCAGCAAACAACCACAACGAATCGTCGCGTGAGCTGAAACCGCCGCGCACTACTGCACATGAACCACCGCCTGCGATCCAACTGCCGGCACCACCTGCTGCGAGCTGTTTCTCACCATCGGCCGCGTAATCGCAATCGACGCATCTCCTGGCGCCTTCGCCTGGAAGGTCAGCAGCAGCACCGATCCCGAGCCGCTGATCCCGCCCGCACCCGGCGGCCGCGAAGCTGAAATCGCCACGCCACCACTGCCATCATCCCGATGCACCAGCGCCACTGCCTGTCCATCCTTGCCCAGCAGCGTCCCTAAATCCACATTGATGAGGGTCAGCTTCGAGCTGTCGTACTGCATCTGCAGCGGCACCGAGAAGATATCCTGCCCTCCCGAAAGGTTCACCGCCACCTGGAAACTTCCACCCACCTTCTGTGCCGCCGGAGGCGAAGCCAACTGCAGACTCACCGGAGCGCCGGCATTCGCCTGCTGCTGCATCTGGCTCACGGCACTCGCCGCCGCGCCTTCAGCCGTCTGCCCTGGCACACTACCCGCCTGCGGAACCGGCTGAACTGCCGGAGTTGGCTGAGGAGGCGCCGCCTGCCCCTGGATTCTGCGCAATTCGATCGTGTTCGTCGTGCCCGAATCGATCTGCCGCGTATTAAGCGGAGAAATCTGCGCAGCCCGCACCACGTGCGGAATCACAACGAAGACGATCTCGTCGTCGATGACTTCATGCGTCTCAGACCCGAAGATGTAACGCAGAATCGGCAGCTCCGCCAATCCCGGCGTGCCGCTCAATGACTTATTGTCTTGCCGCGTAAGAATGCCGCCCAGAATGCTAGCCTCGCCCTCCTTCAGGCGAATCGTCTGCTCTGAGCTGTCATTCTTGATAATCGGTTCGTTGATGCCGCCCAGGTTCACAGTACCGCTCTGCGATGAGACCTCGATCTTCAACTTGATCGTCACGTCGCGGTCATAGTGCACCGTCGGCTTCATGTCGATATTTACGCCCACGTCCAGATACTGGAACTGTGTATTCACCAGCGAGCTTACAATCGCCGTCGCCGCGCCCGTCTGGTACGACCCAGTAGCCACCGGCAGCTTTTCACCGATTTTGAGCGTGGCCTGTTGACCGTCTGAAGCACGCACGCGCGGATTCTGCAACAGCTTCGTATCGGAATCGCTGAGCAAAAGATTGACCGTTGACTGCCCGATCGTTACGGCAAAATTCGTCGCATTCAGGTGCGCAAGATCGTTCAGCGTCAAACCATTGCTCGTACTCGTACTACTCGTGCTGGTTGAAGATGACGAAGACGATGTAGAAGTTGAACTCTGGTTTGCATTCGACTGCTGGAAGTTGATCGTCGCCGTCTGCGGCAACTGAATACCGATTTGCCGCAGCTTGTCGCGGTTCACTTCCATCACCGCAACGTCGACCACAACCTCCGCCCTCGCTTTGTCCAGATCGTTGATCAGCTTTTGCGCCAGCAGCAGCTCATCCGGAGTACCGCGCATGATGATCGCATTCTGGCTCGGCACCGCATACAGCTTCGCAGTCGTAAACACGTTGCGCAGCGCTGTCTGCACATCGTTCAGGTCCTGCTGCTGCGAAACGTTGGTCAGGTAAAACGTTTGTACCGCCTGTTCGTCCAGTTCCGCGCGCTTGCCGCGATTGTTCTGTGCTACGAAAATCGTGTTCGAGGTAATCGGCCGCCAGAACGTATTTGTAATCGTGCCGATAATCCTCAGCGCGTCGTACAACGACACATTGGTCAGATCCACCTGCACGCGCTTCGACGTGTATTCCGGATCGAACAGCACATTGACGCCTGCCGCCTTGCCCACCGTCTGGTAGACGATCTTGCTGTCTTCCACCATGTGCAGCGTGATCGGTTCATTCGACAGCGGCTTCAGTTCCAGCGGTCCGCCAATGTCGTTCAACGCCGCGGTCGCATTCGGCGAAACCGAGGTCTCCTGGTTCGGAGGCGCATTCAACTTATCCCGCGTCGCCCGAATCTCCTGCTGTGCCAGCTCGTTGCTGGGGTCGATTTCGATCGCATGCAGAAATTCGGTCAGCGCGCCGGTGTTATCGCCCTGGTCACGCAGCTTTTGGCCTTTGTGGATATGTGCAGCGGCAGCGCCGAAACGCGTACGCTCATAGGCGGTCTTGTAGCGCAGGTCTTTAGGATCTTTCTGGAAGGCCTTGTAATAGTCCTCGTAAGCCGTCTCTACATCGTCCTTGGCTTCGGCGTTTATGCCCTGCTTATAAAACGACTTTGCAGACTGCGCATGGGCCGTAACGGAAGAACCCAAAAGAAAAACAAATCCAAGAAAAAAAAAGCACAGTTTCACGGCTCTATAATTCATGCAACTCCAGGCAACCATCTCTGGGGAGGAAATTCGTAGAAGGGCTTGCGAGGCATCTTCTGACAGAGGAATTCGGGCCAACCACCAGCTTCTCTTCATGCCACGACGCTGGCCGATTATAGCATCGCAATCCCCGTGAAAAGATACATCTGCCTTGCATGCTAGCATTAGATTTTGTACCCATGGCCCGCCAAACCAGCCATCAGGTGGCTCCGGCCGCCCCTCCGAAATCCAAACCCCAGTCGCGGCCCAGAGACCCGGTCGCGTCCGGCACCCGTGATGCGTCTGTCAACCGCGCTGCCGGACACAACTATTTCCTCCTCGACAAATTCGAGGCGGGCGTCGCCCTCCTTGGGACAGAGGTCAAGTCCATCCGCGAAGGCAAAGCCAATCTCAAAGACGCCTACGGCATCATCAAAGACGGCGAGGCCTTTCTGCTCAACGCGCATATCGGTCCGTACTCTCACGGCAGCTACACCAATCACGAGTCGCTCCGCACTCGTAAGCTATTGCTGCACAGCGAGGAAATCCGCAAACTACTGAGCAAGACGCAGCAAAAGGGATTTACGCTCATCCCCACCCGCCTTTATTTCCGCAACGGGCGCGTTAAGTGCGAATTAGCCGTAGCCAAAGGTAAGCAGGACTGGGATAAGCGCGAAACCGAACGCCGCCGCGAAGCCGATCGCGAAGCCCGAGCGGCAATCGCCCGCAATAAGGGTGCGTGAAAACCTCGCTGCCTAGGACTCGCGCGATTCGCGCCTGAATAAAAACGCCTTCACGACGCCGATCCGCCGTTAGCCCTCTCGGAACAATGAAGCCGCCGGACGCCTGATCAGCCCCGATGAAAAGGTGCTCTGCTTCGGGTGCCACGCCACGAATGCAGCTCACGGAGCCCAGCTGACGCTGGTTAAGATGATTCCGCACCTGGGCCGAAATTGCCATGCAGGGAAAGCCTAGTATTGAGAATATTCGCTTCCAGCCCTATCGCCTTACGGGCAGCCAATGTTACGACCCGGACAACGCCCCGGATGCTGTGTTGCTTGCCATAACCCACACGAAGAAGAGATCTCTCAGCCCGAGGATTACGATGCAGTGCCAGGCCTGCCATAACGGCGGGAAACCGGGAGCCAAGGCCTGTTCAGTCTCGAAAAGCAAGTGCGTGACCTGCCATATGCCCAAGATCGAACTGCCGGGAGGCCATTACAAATTTTCCGATCATCGCATCGGATCGTGAAATCCAATGAGCCCTATCCCTGAGTGACCTCGCCTTAGCGGCCCAGCTCTGTACCATCCGTGGCGCTGAAGGACGACAGGCCAAAATCCTTCCAATGGCTGTCGTGATCATCGTAGAAGCCGATGCCAGGATTCCCCGAGGTCCAGGGTCCAAACGCCCCAAACCCTCCTCCCGCAGCCCCCGAATCCGTAGCCTGCAGAATCTGTGTGCCGTTCTTATACAGGGTGATCACAGTCGGATTCGCCCCGGTTGCAGTGGCCCGAATCACGTCACCATCCGACAGATATGCTGAGCTATTCCCTGTCTCGAAGTTCCAGTAACTGCCGTTGGGACCATTCCATCGGGCAATGTGGCAATACGGCTTGTCAGGCATAACGCTGCAATAGGCTTCATAGCCCGTGATGCTGTGGTCAGCGATCGTCGTCCTGAGCCGCAATTCGACTTCGTGGCAGCAACCGCCCGTCGGTATTTTGTTGAGCTTGACCGTAGCCGTAGCCGTCTGTGTCGGGCTCCATGTGCCGGTAAGAATGGCAGTCGGATCGCCGTACTTGGTAGGCTCATCCACGCCATAAGAGAAACCGGAGACGGTTTGCACGTTGCCCCACAGACGCTCCCCTTCAAGAAAACTCCCGCCCGCCCAGAAACTCGCTCCCGCGTCGCTTCCTCCCACCCAGTTTCCGCTCTCACTGATCGGCTTCTCCGACCGTGGAAACGTGGTGCTGTAAAAATGCCCAGCTTTCGCACGTGTCGTACTCGTGGCGGTGGAACTGACTCTGCCCTCTCGGCAACCAATGACCAGCAATGTAAGGCAGACCGCAAAGATGGCTTGTTGGCGACGAATGGGTCGCCTTCCTGTGGCCATAATTCGATCCTGAATTGTCTTTTTTGGGGGAGTCTTGCGGCCATCATAGCAGGGACCGTGGAAGAAGATTTATGGCTCGAGCCCATACAGCAAGTCAACTCTAGTTCCCCGAACCGGCTGGCAACAACTAAAATATTAGTTACATTCTGCGACCAAATGCGTCTAATCAGTGGTCGGAAGGGACTAGAGCAAGCCACCAAACCCGGTCAAAATGCTGACTCAGAGTCGGTATTCGGTGTTGTGAAATGTTTCTGCCTGACGTCTTTCCTTGTTTCTTGGCCCGTAGCTTGCTTCGGCCTCTTCATGACCCTCGGGGAGTGAGGAGGATACATGAAGTCCTTTGCAGTATGTTGTCTGCTGATTGGAACTTTCGTCTGTGCCGCGTACGGTCAATCGGCTCTCAATGCAAGAAAGGCAAACCTACTGAGCTGCCTGGATAACTTCCCAGGCTGCAATCATTCACAGTTGACAAGCACGCACGCCAAGCAGATCGCAGCCCTGCACCACGATAAGGCTCTATGGGCCTGCATGGTCGACTACAGCGACTGCAATCGCTCGATATTAGCTCCGGCAGAGCTAAAGGAAGCGCAGGATTCCGCCCATCGTCAGAATCTCCTGTCCTGTGAAACGACTACAGATTTCTGCAACAAAGCTCTCTTGACTCCAGCTGAGACACAGGATGTTGCCGGGATTATCAGCCTGCAAAATCTTGCTAATTGCGAGACGGGGTCAGGCATCTGCAATCACTCGGCGCTGTCGCCCGCCCAGTTGTCTGAAGTGAAGAGTCTCGAGCACGAAAGGAACCTTCTCGCGTGCGAGACCGGGCAAGGTGAGTGTGACAAATCTCTGCTGACGCCCACCGAAGCAAAGCAAGCAGCGGTCATCGCTCACCAAAGAAATTTTATTGCCTGCAAAAGCGGTGAGGGTTATTGCGATACCTCTCAGCTGAGTCCGTCGGAGGCGAAGCAGATTGCCGATACCGCACGCCAGCGCAACGCGTTAGCTTGTGAGGCGGGTGATGCCAGCTGCGATCCGTCTCTGCTGAACGCGAAACAAGTACAACCAACCACAGGCCAGCCCGCTTCCTGAAGGGATGCGAGTTGTACTAGTCTGGTAGGCGCTCTCCTGATGGCATCACAGTCGAATCGCAAGAAGAAAGGAAAGAAATCATGCTAAGGCGGTGCTTCACGGTCTGTTTGCTTACCGGGTTCTCTCTCACTGCCTCTTTCGTTGCAAGCGCTCAGGAAGTGGTCCATGCCTTGTCCGGTACTGTGACCGCAATTAATCCGGCCGCAAAAACAATCGTCGTCAACACCAACGACGGCTCCTTCGGGCTCTTCAACGAACAAACCAAGTCCGATGTTGCGCTCTTGTTTGAGAATGACATTCGCTCCCGCACCATGCCTGCGGACACCTTTAAGGATAAGGGCGCGCAGGTCATCGTGTATTACTTCGGGGGCGGCTTTGGCCAATCCAGCGACCGCACCGTCGTTGCCCTGCAAAACCTGGGGGCCGGACCGATTGAGAAGGACACCGGGACCGTTGTCAAATTCAACAAACATGCGCTGACCATCAAAACCGATTCAGGCTCCGAGGAGACCTTCCAGATCGGCGATACCGCCGTTGCTGAGACCGCAACCGGCGCGGCGCGCGCCGAGAGATTTGATCCGGGAAAAGGAGAGCAGGTGCGCGTGATTGCCGCTCTCGACAACGGGCAGAAGACTCTTCTCTTTGTCCGCGAGATGTAAGCGCGCCAAGGCAGCGCCTGCAGCGTTGTCTTAGGAATTCAGTCTGCGATAGTCGGCTGGATCGGAGCTTACAAGAGAAGCATACAAGACCTATCCGAGAAAGCAATATGCAATCCCACGACACTGTTGACCAACCTCGTGATCTCAGCCGGCCTGAACATTTCGGTCGTTTGATCCGTACCTGATCCAATGAGCGCAACCACGACCGATCCGGCTGTTAAAGAAGACCGCGAGTCTTCTGTTCTCACTTCTGGAACAGCCATCGTCTGCTATGTCGCCTTCGTGCGCATTGTTCTCTATTTCATCGCCGGGCCGAACTACGGATATTTTCGCGATGAACTCTACTACCTCGCATGCGGCGAACATCTTGCATGGGGATATGTCGACCAGCCCCCCTTGATCGCCGGAATCGCGTGGCTTCTCCAGCACACCATCGGCACATCGCTCTGGGCGTTAAGGCTCCCGTCCGCCCTTGCAGGCGTCGCGACTATCGTTCTTGCCGGTCGGCTTGCGCGCGAGTTGGGAGGTCGCCGCTGGGCAATGTTCCTGGCGTCGCTTGCGGCATTGATGGCCCCCGTCTCATTGGCTCTCTCGCACCTGTTTACCATGAATGCCTTCGACCCGCTGCTCTGGACCGTGATTGCCTTGCTCATCGTATTTGTGGCGAAAAGTGGTAATGAGCGTCTTTGGCTCGCGATTGGCGTCCTGTCGGGAATCACGATTCTCAACAAATACGCCGTTATTTTTTGGCTTTCAGGCGTAATCATCGGCCTTTGCCTTACGCCCCTTCGTCAGAGTCTGCGTCGTCGCTGGTTCTGGCTGGGCTGCGCTCTCGCCGCTGTCATCGCCCTACCCAACTTCCTGTGGCAATGGCAGCATCAGTTCCCGTTTCTTCAGTTGATGCACAACATTCGCGAGAGCGGCCGCGACATCGTGCTCTCTCCCCTACCCTACCTTCTGGCGCAGGCGCAGATGTTGGGTTTTGTCGCAGCTTTGCTTGTGCCGTTTGCCCTCATCTTCTTCTTTTCGCGCCAAGGACAGCGTTTCCGCGTTCTCGGATGGGCCTATCTCATCTTTCTCGCGGAAATGATGCTTCTCCACGGCAAGATGTACTACGTCGCGCCCGTCTATCCCATCATGTTCGCCGGCGGGGCGGTGTGGCTCGAATCGGTAACCAGCCACAAGCGTTGGATCTGGGCCAAGCCTGCTCTCGCTTTGGCCATCACCGCCATCAGCGGCATCTATGCGCCCACGATTCTGCCCATCCTCAGCGTTTCCCATTTTCTTGCCTACGAGCAGAGAATGGGCATCGAGCAGCAGAAGTTCGAGCACTCCCGCGAGGGAGTCTTGCCGCAGCTCTACGCGGACATGTTTGGCTGGGAAGGGATGACGCAACGGGTGGCTGCCTACTACCACACGCTCTCTCCTGAAGACCAGCAGAAAACAGCGATCTTCGCGAACAACTACGGCGAAGCCGGAGCCATCGATTTCTTCGGGCCGAAGTACGGCCTTCCCAAAGCCATCGGTGGACATCAGAACTACTGGATCTGGGGTCCGCGTCAGTACACCGGCGAGAGCCTCATCGTCCTGGGCGAGGGCGACGAGAGCAATATGCAGAACGACTGCGCCAGCTACTCGGTCATCGGCGACACGAAAGACCCGCTCTCACGCCCGGACGAATGGCTGCCGATCTATCACTGCCGCGGTTTCAAGTGGAACCTGCAAACATTCTGGCCAGAGCTCAAACGCTGGAGATGAGTCGCCACTCGCAGTCCTGAAAGACACAACCGTCGCGGTACGCACAGAAATTCAGGTGGATTCCTTTTCCCAAATTGGAATCCCAGCTCAGAGATAATTTATTCGTTCCAACAACTACTGGCGTACTATTTCGACTCAGTCAGATAAAATAGAAATAGGACGCTTGCCTCAAGAGACCAGCTAACTCGCTGATTCCAAAGAAACCACGCCAAAGAACACCTCGTAACTAGCTGAAACAAGGGAATTTAGCGCAAAAACATATCTAAGTATATGAAAACAGCTAATTTACGAATTAGTAGGGGGGACTCAGGGTTAATCTACCAGGGCAATGTCACCTGAGTGTCAGAGCGAGCGAATAGCGAGCGCCGCTTCACGCGATGGCAATGGTTACACTGGAAACATGAAGACCACCCTCCAGACTGGCTCCGCAGCCGCCATCGAAACCGAACTCCTCGTCGTCTTTACGACTGACGCAGCCACCGGCAAGGACGCCAAGCCCGAAATCTCGCTCCTGGCAGATGAAGAAGCCATCCAGAAAGCCGCCGCCAATGTCTTGACAACAGGCGAATTCGCCAGCGGCGGCAACGAAGCCATCCTGCTGCATGCGCCCGCAGGCCTCAAAGCCAGGCGACTGCTCCTCGTCGGACTCGGCAAGTCCGCAAAATGTACCGTCCATGACGTCCGTAAGGCCGCAGGAACGGCCGTTCGCTTCGCCAAGCCCCGCAAGCTGCGCGAGCTGACCGTCCTGCTCCCCACCACCTTCAACGCAGCCGCAACCGCCCGCGCCGCCGCCGAGGGAGCAATCCTCGCCGACTTCGACCCGGACACCTACCGTAGCGACCGCAAAGACCAGAGCATCCAGTCACTCACCGTACTCACTCCGGCCAGCCTCGACCCGAAGGCCGCCGAAGCCGGCTTCAACGAAGGCGTCATCATCGCCGAATCGCAGAACTTCACCCGCACCCTGGTCAACGAGCCGGGAAACCGCATGACCCCGACCATCCTCGGCCAGAGGGCAGCCGAAATGGCACAGGAAGTCGGCCTCAAATGCGACGTTTTCGGCATGGAAAAGCTCCACGAACTCAAGATGGGCGCTTTCATCGGCGTCGCCCAAGGCTCCGAAGAACCGCCAGCGCTGATCGTGATCCGCTACGAGCCTGCCAATGCCCCTGCTGACGGCCCCGTCATCGGCCTCGTCGGCAAAGGCATCACTTTCGACACCGGAGGCATCTCCATCAAGCCCTCCGACAACATGGAGAAGATGAAGTACGACATGGCCGGAGGCGCGGCCATGATCGGAGCCATGCGCGCCATCGCCCAGCTCAAGCCGGCGGTCAGCGTCATTGCCATCGTCTGCGCCACCGAGAACATGCCTTCCGGCAGCGCCTACAAGCCTGGGGATGTGCTCACGGCCATGTCCGGCAAGACCATCGACGTGATCAATACGGACGCTGAAGGCCGCCTCGTTCTCGCCGACGGTCTCGCCTATGCAAGACAGCTAGGAGCAACGCATCTCATCAACGCCGCCACGCTCACCGGAGCCGTAGCCGTAGCCCTTGGCCAGATCAACGCCGGAGTCTTCTCCAACGACGAAGACGCCTTCCAGCACTTCACCGACGGTCTGACAAAGTCCGGCGAACGCTTCTGGCGTCTGCCGCTCGACGATGACTACCGCGAGCAGATCCGTTCCGACATTGCCGACATCAAGAACACCGGAGGCCGCTACGGCGGGGCCATCACCGCCGCCATGTTCCTCAAGGAGTTCGCCGAAGACACACCCTGGATACACCTCGACATTGCCAGCATGGCCTGGCAGGACGACGCCAAGCCCTGGACCGCCAAAGGACCGACCGGGGTAGCGGTACGCAGCATCGTCGAATGGGTCCGCAGCTACGCAAAGTAGGGCTTAAACGTAAGTTAGAAATAAGAAAGCGCGCCGAAATGGCGCGCTTTCTTGTCGAACAGAGCACGACTTTAAGAGGCAGCCTTCAGATGTTTCCCATCCGCAATTTCTTCGATCACCTTCTTATTGAAAGCCGGAAGATCCTCTGGCTTTCGACTGGTAATGAAATTCCCATCGAGCACCACTTCTTTATCGACCCAGTTCGCGCCGGCGTTCTTCAAGTCGGTCTTCAACGACGGCCATGAGGTCAGTGTATGACCCTTCACCACTCCAGCTTCGATCAATGTCCACGGCCCGTGACAAATCGCGGCAACCGGCTTGCCCGATTGCGCAAACTCCTTCACAAAGCGCACAGCCGTCTCATCCATGCGAAGGTGGTCGGGATTCGCGACGCCACCGGGCAACACCAGCGCGTCGTAGTCGCTCGGGCTGGCGCTGCCCAGTGCTTTATCGACCCTTATAGAGTCGCCCCAGTCTTTAGACTTCCACCCTCGGATTTCGCCGGACTTCGGCGAGATCACCTCGGTCACGGCGCCGGCTTGTTCGAGTGCCTTCTTCGGTTCGGTAAGTTCAACCTGTTCAAAGCCATCCGTGGCTAGAATTGCGACTCTCTTACCTGTCAGGTTTTGCTGCATGCCATCTACCTCCACTTCTGCGGCATACCATCTGGATTTTGCGTGCTTTACTTTGTAGGAAGACGCTCTCACGGATGCGGTTGCCAGAGAACGCCGTGCAAAACCCTGAGACTGAATATAAATTTTCATTGAATAAGCCTAGGCAGGAAGCATCCGTCTGAACGGATGCAAACAACAGACATTCAAAGAGGAGGGATTCAAGTGCGGAACTTCACGACGATCCAAAAGTTCGCGGCAGCAACTCTCACGCTTACCCTGTTCGGCTTCGCGGGATGCAACTCAAACAGCGGCTCGGAAAATGTAGCGCTTTCCGGAGCAGGCAGCACATTTGTATATCCGGTAATGCAACGCTGGATTCAGGACTTCTCTGGGGTTCACAAGAACGTTCAAATCAACTATCAGTCCATCGGCTCCGGTGGCGGAATCCAACAGGTTAAATCGGGCACTGTAGACTTCGGAGCATCCGACGCAGCACTGGATGACCAGCAGCTCGGCGAAATGAAGCCCGTGATCCAGATTCCGGAATCGGCTGGACCGGTCTGCATTACCTACAACCTCCCTGACCTGAAACAGCCGCTACAACTTTCAGCCGACTCCCTTGCGGGCATCTTTCTCGGCACAATCAAGACTTGGCAAGATTCGGCAATCGCAAAGGACAATCCGGGTGTCACGCTGCCCAAACAGCCCGTCGTCGTTTCACACCGCGCAGAAGGCAGCGGCACTACGAACATCTTTACGACCTACCTCTCAGCTGTCAGCCCTGAATGGCAGGCAAAGGTTGGCAAAGGCAATTCCGTGAGTTGGCCTGTCGGCATCGGAGGCAAAGGCAGTGAAGGCGTTACTGGAAACATTCGCCAATCTCCGGGCGCAATTGGCTACGTCGAATTGACCTATGCCGAACAGAATCATCTGCCTGTAGCAAAGATCAAGAATCAAGCTGGACAGTATGTCGCCGCTACTGCCGCCGCAACAACCGCCGCCATCAATGCCTTCAGTGGGCAGCTTTCGCAGGATCCTCGCCTTCCGATCGTAAATCCCCCAGCCTCAGCCGCCGATGCCTATCCAATCTCCGGCCTGACCTTTCTCATCATCCCGAAAGACGGCGCAGGCAAGGCAAAACGCACCGCACTGAAAAATTTTGCGCAGTACATCATCACAGATGGACAAGCAACCGCAGGCACACTGAATTACGCGCCTCTGCCCGACGGAGTGAAGCAATACGATCAGCAGCAATTGCAAACGCTCACCGCCGACGGACAGCCACTGCAGTAGGTCAGGGCGATAGTTGTGTTAGAGCCTTCATTCTGACGACCGAAAGGAGGAAGAATCTCAGCGATGTAGGCAGATCGCTAAAATTCTTCCCCTTCACCTCGCCCGGGGTCAGAATGGCGACCATCGAATGAAGAAGCTTCGACTCACATCACTTCCGGAGCACTAATCCCCAGCCACGCCAGCGATCGAATCAACTCGCGCTGCGCAATCGCAGCCGTGGCCAGCAGAAACTTCTTTCGCTCAGGATAGGCCTCGGTCAGGATGTGGTGCTTGCGGTAGAAATTGCTGAACTCCTGCGCCAGCTGGAAGGCATGCTTCGCCAGATACGCAGGTTCCGCCGTCGCGATGCACTGGTCGAGTAGCAGAGTCGTCTTCGCAGCCCGCAACCACACCTGCCAGATGCTGTCGCCGTCTTCTCCGGTAAGGTACGGAGAAGCATCCACGCCCGCGAATTCAGCCATCGCCTGCTCCGCAGTGATATCGCCCTTGCGAAAGATGCTGCGCGTGCGGACAACGGCGTACTGGATGTAAGGCCCCGTCTCGCCTTCAAAGCTCAGCGCGTCCTTGAAGTCGAAAGCAATGACGCTGTTGCGTGTGTACTTCAGCATGAAGTAGCGCAGCGCGCCGATCGCGATTTCGTTCGCAATCTGTACGCGCTCTTCGGCGCTCAATTCGGGGTGGCGCTTGTCCACTTCCGATCGCGATGCGGCGATCAGCTTGTCGATCAGATCGTCAGCCTTCACGCCAAAGCCCTTGCGTCCTGAGACCTCGATGTAAGGCCGCCCACGATCTTCTTCCGCAACCTCATACCCAAGCTCCTCAGCGCAGCGCGGAGTGAGCGCAACCATTTCGTACGAGAAGTGCGTGTAATGCGCCGCCTGATCCGTATAGCCGAGCCCGCGCAGAGCCTCAATCACGTTTGCCTGCGGATCAGACTGCCGCGAGTCGATCACATTATAAATTGCCTGTGCACCGCCAAAGTGCGGATGATCCGGCTCGCCTTGGTCTGCTGAAATCCAACACGTGTGATTTGGATACTCGAAAAATTTCTGGTAGCCAAAGTCGCGCCCAAGCAGGCCGAACTTCCACAGGTGATACGCAATGTCCTTGCCGACATACGTCACCGTCCCATTCGAGCGCACGATGACCTTCGCGTCCTCGTCGGGGCCGTCAGCGGCATCTTCGGTCTGGGCGGCACCAGCTCTGGTCATTACCCAACAGCCCTTGTTCTTGCCTTCTGTCTCGAAATAGAGCACGCCCTTGGCCTTCAACTGCTCGAAAGCCAGATTCCAGAAGTGCAGGTGCAGAATCTCGCTCTCGCGTGGCAGCAGATCGTACTCGATATCAAGCCGCAACATGGTTTCGAGATGCCGCCGCAGCACCGCTGTCGAAATCAGCTCGCCAACCTGTGACTCTTCATTGCCGCCATGCTCGATCGCGTGCAATGTATCGAGCCTGACCTGCTTGCGCGCCTGCTTTTGCGCCTCATTCTCCTCATACCACTGCGAAACGCGCGCATACAAATCCCAGCAGTAGTAATCGATGCGCTCGCCGCTCGCCGCAAGCTTCGCCATCAACGCCTGCACATCGCCGAGCGACATTCCCTCAAGATGCATCAGCCCCACAACCACATCGGCCACCTGCACCCCGGTGTTGTCGATGTAGTTCTGCACATCGACCTTTTGCCCGATAGCACGCAGCAGGCGCACGAACGTATCGCCAAGGATCGCATTCCGCAGGTGGCCCACGTGCGCAGCCTTATTGGGATTGATGCTCGTGTGCTCCACCAGAGAATGCAGACCACCACCGGCAATCTCAACATCTGCGCCTGCTGCAACATCGCAAACCGCGACCCCGCGATCCAGCCGCGCATTGATGTACCCCGCGCCGGCAACCTCGAATCCGGCAAAGCCTTCCAGCGGAGACAACTCCGTCACTATCTCGTCGGCGATCTTGCGCGGAGCATTCTTCAACTTGCGGGCCAGTTCAAACGCAATCGGCAGCGCATACTCGCCGAACTTGATCTCGGGCGGCTGCTCAATGGCAATTGTGTCCAACTCAACCTGGAACTTGTCGCGCAGCACAGCGCGCAGACGTTCAAGCAGCTTCTTCTGTTCTCTTAAATACACGTGGGTTCACCGGGAAATGTGTGCGCGGCGCGCCGGGTCAAATACTTGATTTTATTACTTGATTCTAACAGGGAGAACTGCTGGTTCCCCACATCGCGAAAAGATGTGGGTTTGACAGATCGTTTCACCCAGGATTCCTGTTCCCACATCTCTCGAGATATTGGGCGCGCCATTGCCTGAGCTAAGATAAAGAGAGTAACTTCAAGAAATATCTGCGCATGTCGAACCCCGAAAAGTTTTACCTCACCACCCCGATCTACTACGTCAACGCTCGCCCGCACATTGGCCATGCATACACCACCATCGTGGCCGATGCGATCGCACGTCGCAAGCGCGCCCTCGGCATCGACACCTGGTTCCTCACCGGAACCGACGAGCACGGCCAGAAGATCGAGCGTTCTGCAAAGCAGGCCGGAATCGACCCGCAGCACTTCACCGACAAAGTCGCAGCAGAATTTCGCGGCCTGTGGGACCGCTTGGGTCTCACCTACGACGACTTCATCCGCACCACCGAGCCGCGCCACAAGCAGGCCGTGCAGAAATTCTTCACTCTGCTTAAGGAACGCGGATACATTTACAAGGGCTCGTATACCGGCCAGTATTGCGTCTTCGATGAGGCTTTCGTCGATGTTCCTCCGGGTGCTCCGTGTCCGGACTGCGGCCGTCCCACAGAAACCCTCAGTGAAGAGAACTACTTCTTCAAGCTCTCGGCCTTTGAGCGCAAGCTACTTGAGTTCTACGATGCAAACCCCGACTTCATCCGCCCCGAGACGCGCCGCAACGAGGTGATCTCGTTCGTGCGCAGCGGCCTCAAGGATCTGTCCGTAAGCCGCACCAGCATCAAGTGGGGCATCCCCGTTCCCGGCGACGAGCAGCACGTCATCTACGTCTGGCTCGACGCGCTCGCCAACTACATCACTGCTCTCGGCTACGGGAGCAGCGACGCATCGAAGTTCGATCGCTACTGGGCCGCCGATCTGCAAATCGTGGGCAAGGAGATCAGTCGCTTCCACTGCGTCTATTGGCCCGCGTTCCTGATGGCCGCCGGACTGCCGCTGCCAAAGAGCATCGTCGCCCACGGCTGGCTGCTCTTTGAAGAAAGCAAAATGTCAAAGTCGCGCGGCAACATCGTGCGCGCCGAAACGATTCTCGATGTCCTCGGAGCCGATGCGCTGCGCTACTTCCTGTTGCGCGAAATTAGATTTGGGCAGGATGGCAGTTTTTCATTCGATGCGTTAGTTCAGCGCTATAACGCTGACATGGCTAATGGCTACGGAAATCTCGTTAGCCGCACGCTGACTATGATTCAGAAATATTTTGACGAAGCAATTCCGGAAGCGGACATAAGAACTACTCCGAATTTATCAGGGGATCCCTTGCGGCCCCCGCATAGTGAAACAGGCGGCCTAGTTCTACTACAGGATATAGCCCAAGGTGCGATTGAGCCTGTAGCAGAGGACTACGACAATCTTCGATTTGCCGCTGCTCTTGAGAGAATATGGTTCGTCGTTGCAATGGTAGACGGCGAATTGACCAGCAAAGCGCCTTGGAAAGATCTTGTTGGCTTTTCAAAAGAAGAGCAGGAAAAATACCGCGCAGAAATTCTCTATACCGCAGCCGAAGCCATCCGCATCATCACCGCGCTCGTCTATCCCATCATTCCCGACGCAGCCGCCAGAGTATGGGCTCAATTGGGCCTCGGCGACATCAAGAAAGCCGATCTGAAAAATCTCAAATGGGGAGACCTCAAGCCCGGCACAAAACTCGGCGAACTCGGCCCCGTCTTTCCCCGCGCAGAAAAGGACGCGATCACACGTATGCAGGAAATCGAACAGCAGAACAACACCCCGAAACCGGATGAGGCTCCAGCCGCCGTGCCCGCTCCAGCCGAAGTCGCAGGCGCGGCAGCAGCCGCAGGCCAGAGCAGAGCACACGCCGCCCCGGAGCACCACACCTCGAAGCTTGAATCCATCGTGGACGGATTGGCCGTCGCTATGTCGGAATCCACCAGCGAAAGCAGCACAGTGGCGGCATTCGCGGGTGCGATCCGGGCCGATATCACCGGCGGACCGCGGGAAACTCCAGCTGCGGCGCAAGCCACGGCAGCTTCGGAGGCGCCCGCAGTTCCGGATAAGATCACGATCGACGACTTCGCCAAAGTCGAGCTGCGTGTCGCGCAGATCAAAGTCGCCGAGCGCGTTCCGAAAGCTGACAAGCTGCTGCGTCTCGAAGTCGACCTCGGCTATGAAACGCGCCAGATCCTTGCAGGAATTGCGGGAGCCTATGAGCCGGAATCGCTGATCGGCCGCAAGGTCATCATCGTCGCCAACCTTGCGCCGCGCAAGCTGCGCGGACTCGAGTCAAACGGCATGATCGTCGCCGCTTCTTTAGGCGAAAAGGACAAGCCGGTGCTCGCCGGCTTCCTCGAAGACGTGGAAATCGGCGCGCGGCTGAAATAAGCGAGGTCTAATTGCTCATCGATTCCCACGCGCATCTCGACAGTCCGCGCTACGACGAGGACCGCGACGCCCTGCTCGAGCGCGCGTGGCAGGCTGACGTGCGCAGCGTGCTCTCCATCGGCATCGGCGACGGTCCGGATACAATGTACCGCGCCCTTGAGCTGAGCCGCGAATATGCCGGCCGGCCGGAAACGCCGCGCATCCTCGCCACCGCAGGAGTCCATCCCCACGAAGCACAGCTCTGCGACGAAGCTGCGCTCACCAAACTCAACAACTTATTACAGGAACCGGAAGTCATCGCCTGCGGCGAAATCGGGCTCGACTACTTCTATGACCACTCGCCGCGCGACACGCAGAAGACAGTCTTTCGCCAGCAAATGGAAATCGCTGCCGCCTACAAAAAGCCCATCATCATCCACTGCCGTCCCTCGGACAACAGCACCAACGCCTGGGACGACACGCTGGACACGATCGAAACCGAATGGGCGCCGAAAGGACTGGGCGGCATCCTGCACTGCTTCACCGGCGAATGGGACCATGCCCGCCGCGCGATGGATTGCGGCTTTCTCATCTCCTTCGCGGGCAACATTACTTTCCCGAAGGCGCAGCCGATCCGCGACGTGGCCGTGCAGGTCCCACTCGATCGCATGCTGGTCGAAACCGACGCGCCATTTCTTGCTCCGGTGCCCAATCGCGGTAAGCGCAACGAACCCGCCTGGGTCGCTGGAGTCGCCGAAAAACTGGCCGAAATCCGCAATCTGTCTGCTGACGAAGTAGCTTCCCATACCACGGAAAACTTTCACCGATTTTTCAGTATCACAGCGAGCATGGCACACTGAGATCAGTGGTTTGCGCGGATAATCTGCCGTAGAGAGCGAGATCGGGTATGGCTCAGGACAATTCATTCGACATCGTAAGCAAAGTTGACATACAGGAAGTGCGTAACGCAATCGAGCAGGCTATCAAAGAGGTGCGCGCGCGTTTCGATCTGAAGGACTCGCACTCGGAAATCAAGCTCGAAGGCGACGACGCTATCCAACTTGCCTCCGCCGACGAGTACAAGCTGGAGGCGGTCAAGGAGATCCTTGCGCAAAAGCTGGTCAAGCGCGGCATATCGCTCAAGGCGCTTACCTATGGCAAGCTCGAACCCGCCACCGGATCGAGCGTTCGCCAGAAGATCACGTTGCAGCAGGGCATCCCCGGCGAAAAGGCGAAGGAGATCGTCCGCATCATTAAAGATTCCAAAAAGAAGGCGCAAGCATCCATTCAAGGTGATACCGTTCGTGTCAGCAGCAAAGATCGCGATACTCTACAGGAAGTGATCGCGATGCTGAAGGCGAAGGACCTCGGCATCGACATGCAGTTTACGAACTACCGGTCGAACTAAAGGAAGAGCAGGACCCAGTTTTTTGAGCACGAGCGAAGAGCCAGTGAGTACAACGACCATAGCGACGGCGAAAGAAGTCTTCGATCTTCTCCACGATGACCTGCGCGCCATCGAACGCGAGTTCGGCGATGACGCCGTCTCCTCCGTCAAGGCCATCACGGAAATTTCCGACTACCTGCGCGAAGGCGGCGGCAAACGCATCCGGCCCTCACTCCTGCTCCTCTCAGCAAAATCCCAGGGTTATTCCGGAGGCGGTATGGTCCGCCTCGGCGCGGTCGTCGAAATGGTGCACACGGCCACCCTCGTCCACGACGACATCATCGATGCAGCAGATACGCGCCGTGGCCGCCCCTCAGCCAACACCACGTGGGGTAATTCGAAATGCGTGCTGGCCGGTGACTGGCTCTATATGCAGGCCTTCCGTGTCGCTCTGGAAGAACGCAATTTCCGCGTGCTCGATCTACTCATCGGCCTGACGCAACAGATGGTCGAGGGCGAACTTCTACAAATGGAGACTCTGGGCCGTCCGGTCACCGAGCGGGAATATAACGACCTGATCTACCGCAAGACCGCCTGTCTCTTCGAAGTCTCAATGAGGCTGGGCTCAGTGCTCGCCAAGGTGAACGGTAAGACAGAAGCATCCATGGGCGAGTACGGCCATGCGCTCGGCCTAGCTTTCCAGATCGTCGATGACATACTGGATCTCACTGCAAGCGAAGAGGTCCTAGGCAAGCCCGTCGCCAGCGATCTGCGTGAGGGGAAGGCAACTCTTGCCGTCATCCACTCACTTGAGAACGGCACTCCTACCGATCGTGAAGCGATCCTTACCGTGCTTACGGACCAGAACTTCGAACGTGTAACACACAAAGAGATTCTTGCGATCCTCTCTCGTAACCAGTCCGTCGATTACGCAATGAACATCGCCTTCCGGCACGCGGAAAGAGCGCGCGCCGCGCTTGCTTCCCTGCCGGATTCAGACTTCAAGCGTGCGCTCCTCTGGGTACCGGATTTTGTCGTCGCCCGCGATAAGTAGCAATCAGTCACTTCCGCGCTACTGTGCTATTCTTTCGAGTTCATGTCTCAAGAACGCACAACTCCCATTCGGGTGCTCGTAGCAAAACCCGGCCTCGACGGCCATGATCGAGGTGCGAAGATCATCGCCCGCGCCTTACGTGACGCCGGAATGGAAGTCATCTATACGGGCCTGCGCCAAACCCCAGAAATGATCGTCAACGCGGCCATCCAAGAAGACGTCGATTGTGTCGGCCTCAGCATTTTATCTGGTGCTCACAACGCCATCGTGCCTCGCGTGACAGCATTGTTGAAAGAACGCGGCGCAGACGACGTTCTCGTCGTGCTCGGTGGAACCATCCCCGAGCAGGACGCCGAATTCCTAAGATCAAAGGGTGTAGCTGCCATCTTCGGACCAGGGACACCCCTCGAAACCACCATCAGCTTTATCCGCGAAAAGGTGAAGTCGTAACACCTGCGATGAGGGCAATCAGGACCACGTAGCCCACCAAACACCGTGACAGCCTGCGGACGTACCATCCCATGGGACTGAGATTAGAACGAAATGAATGCTATCGCAGTTGCTGGAGCTACTGCCGTTGGAAGGGATCTTTCTTCTGCTCGCGTGGAGGCGTTGGACGGCCCTCTTCGGCTCCGACGCTCTGCCGCGCTTCATTGTCATTCAGAGGCTGTAGGCCATCCGGCCCCGCTGCGGTGGGTGATCCCGGTACTGGCGGCTGTCCTGAAGCGGGGGCAGAAGCGGTGAGGTCAGGCTTGCCAGTCGTCGTTTCATCTGAGAGATATTGCCACGACGCATGCGCCTTGTTGGAACGTCCTGTTTCACAGCCGGTCACCAGTAACAGAGCAGCTGAGGTGAGAAGAATCGTGCGAGCGAACGTCATGCAATCCCTCCGCTGTCGATTCTAATGCAGAGATCGGATACACATAGTTCGTTTACCGCTGAGCGTGAAAAAAAATTCACGCTTATCACCGCAGCTGTGTACGCAAGGCCGTCGCATACTTGTCCGGTAACGTGCGCTTTTGCATCCGACCATCGACAACGACATGCGTTGTCTGGGCTTCAGCCAGAAGCTGAAATCCTTCGCTGCGCAAAAGACGATAGGCGAACTTGACCACTCCTGATCGCAACGCAACGATGCGGGTTTCAAGTATCAGCAACTCGTCATAGCGAGCCGGCGCCTTGTAACGGCAGGTGGCCTCGACGACGGGAAGATGGCAATCGTCCATCACTTCCATTTGTTTGTACTCAAACCCGAGTTCACGCAGACATTCGACGCGTCCCATTTCAAACCAGACAAAATAGTTGGCGTGGTAGACGACGCCCATCTGGTCGGTTTCTGCGTATCGTACACGCACTGTGATCGTTGAGGTTTGCTGCATGCAGATTTGAGTGTAAACAAGAAAAAAGCCCGCGCGGAGCAGGTTTCCACTCACTTTGCCGTCAAATTTACGGCTTCAGTTTTGAAAAGATGTTGAACTTCGACACGTCATTGAACATGACGAAGACAGCGAAGAGCACCAGCATCACAAACGCAACCTGGTAGATGCGCTCTTTAAATTGCTGGTTGAGATCGCGGCGGATGGTTCCCTCGATCAGCAGCAGCAAAATCATGCCGCCATCGAGAATCGGTATCGGCAGCAGGTTAAAGATGCCCAGGTTCAGGCTAATAAGGGCCATCAGCGTGATGATCGGCTGCCATCCGGGCATGGTGATCGCCTCGCCCGTATCACGCGCAATCCCGATCGGCCCGCTCAGTTGCTGCACATTCGAGCGCCGCGTCACGAGACGATGCAGCACGTCAAGAATATATCCAGAGTTATGCAGATTGAAGCTGATTGAACGGCTGACAGCCGCGGAAAGAGGGAGCTGTTCGACGCGGAAAGGTGGCAGGTTGGCCTTGAAACCCAGACGATAACCCATCTGTCCGGCGCCGTTGTCAGCCCAGGTTGGCTGTACATGCAGCGACTGAGGCTTTCCATCGCGATCGACATTGAGCGTTACCGGCTGGCCATTCTGCTGCTGCAGAAACGCCATCACCGCAGGCACTGAGTGCAGTGGCTGTCCGTTAATGGATTGGATAATGTCTCCCGCCTTCAACCCAGCCTTGTCCGCCGGGAAACCGGGCTCAACATCATGCACTTTTAGCGGATCAGTCTGATAGCGCGGAATGAGACCAAGGGACTCAATTTCGAAATCCTGCCCTTTGGTCGTATCGAGAAGGTAAAGATCGCTCGAAAATTGCTTAGTCTGGCCGTCTTCGTTTCGCTCGACGGTAAATGGAACCGTGGAATTGGCATCGAGCACCGACCGGATGCGCATTTTTTCCCATGTCGGGTTCTGATCTTTGTCGAACTTGATGATGCGATCGCCGGACTGCAATCCGGCATGAGCCGCCGCCGAATTCGGCGGAACAAAGTCAACAACCGCCGGACCGTAAAGATACTGCTCTACTTCGTTGTGCATCATGTAGTAGCCGGTCATCAGCACAAAAGCGAGGAGAAAGTTTGCAACCGGACCAGCTAGCCCGATGAGCACACGCTGCCAGCGAGGATGCGAAGCGAATTCCCCTGGATCCCCAGTGCGCTCTTCACCCGGATTCTCGCCCGCCATCTTGACGTAGCCGCCCAGGGGCAACAGGCTCAGACGGTAATCCGTGTCGCCGCGGCGGAAGCCAAAAAGCCGCGTGCCGAAGCCGACCGAAAATACTTCAACGCGAACACGGAAAAACTTTGCCACCGCAAAGTGGCCTAACTCATGCACGAGCACCATGATGCCGAGCACAACGAGCATGGAGAGAATAGCGGTTAGAGCGAAAGGCATGTCTTTGTCTAGAACCTATAAGCGGGCGTTAAGACCGTGGGGCAGTAACTTCATGTCCGGCCCTAATTAGAACCTCCCGAGCCATTTCACGCGCCAGCCTGTCGCAAGCCAGTACTTCGCTGATGGTCCCTGGATGGTTCTCGGGGATTGCCTGCAGTACTCCTTCTATTGTACGCGCGATCCCCGGAAATGGGATGCGTCTTTCTAGAAAGGCGTCGACGGCGATTTCGTCTGCCGAGTTAAGTGCAATGCAATGAGCGCCGCCTTTTTCCGCCGCCTCATAGGCCAAGCGAAGACAAGGAAAACGGGTAACATCTGGCGGCTCAAAGTTCAGTTGGCCGAGCGCCGCCATGTCAAAGGTCAAGTCCGACTCGACTCGCTCCGGATAACTCATGGCGTAAAGAATCGGCAACCGCATGTCGGTTACAGAGATTTGCGCCAGGATGCTGCCATCGATGTATTCGACCAATGAGTGCACGGTCGATTGCGGATGCACCGTGACTCTGACCGCGGACGGTGGCAAGTTAAAGAGACGACATGCTTCGATGATTTCCAAGCCCTTGTTCAGCATGGTCGCCGAATCAACTGTAATGCGCCTTCCCATCACCCATGTTGGGTGCTTGAGCGCCTGCTCAACAGTGATGTCCTCGAATGCATTGAGCGGGAATGTGCGAAACGGCCCCCCGGAAGCAGTCAGCCAGATGCGCCGTACCTCATTCTTCGTTCCGGCCCGCATGCACTGATGCACCGCATTGTGCTCGGAATCGATCGGCAGCAAGGGAACATTTTTCGCTCGCGCCGCAGCCGTCAGAATCTCTCCCGCAGCAACCATCGCCTCCTTATTCGCGAGCCCAATTGCCTTCCCTGCTTCTACTGCCGCATAGGTGGCCTCCAGCCCAGCAACCCCTACAATGGCTGAAACAACGAAATTCACTTCTGGCAGAGTAGCGACCCGTACCGTACCTTCGGTTCCGTAGACAACCTCGACACCGCTAACACCGGCACCCTTCAGTCTGTCCGAGAGGGTCGCGGCCAGTTCTTCCGTTGCTACCGAGACGGCACGAGGGCGCCAGCGCGCGCACTGTTCAAAAGCCAGGTCGATATTTCGTCCGGCAGCGAGAGACGCGACAGCAAAGCGATCAGGAAAGCTCTCAATGATGCTTAACGTGCTCTGTCCAATCGAGCCGGTCGAACCGAGGATAGCGATCTGTTTCAAAATCTGAGCCCCGCTCCTAATCCTTCGTTGATGACGCGGCTTGCGACCACGGCGGCACAACGCCAATCATGCGCGTATATGCGATCAGCTGTCCCATATGTTCATTATCGTGGATGATGATGCGCAGGTACATGCCGTCCACCGTGACTTGCTTACCGGCGATCGTGACTTTGCGCTGGAGATCACCTGGCTTCAACTGCGCGCGGCCTGTCTTCACAGCATCCAACGAGCGTTTCAGCCAGTTGATCACTTCGGGTTTGGCAGTAACCGTCTTTTCCATGCCCTCCGTAAGATCTGGCGGCATCTTCGGACCGGTCACGCTCAGCAGATAGAAATTTGCCAGTGCAATATGCATAAAGACTTCGCTCACCGACCGCACTCCCGGCGCAGGACGCCATGAGTACTTGTCGGCGGGAATCGCTTCAGCCAACTCGGTCAATTGACGG
This sequence comes from Alloacidobacterium dinghuense, assembly GCF_014274465.1. Lineage (NCBI taxonomy): Bacteria > Pseudomonadati > Acidobacteriota > Terriglobia > Terriglobales > Acidobacteriaceae > Alloacidobacterium > Alloacidobacterium dinghuense. The sequence goes on from NZ_CP060394.1 coordinate 3,071,701, forward strand.
GAAACGTGCACCCACTCACCGTCATAACCTTCCCATAGGCCCTCAAATTGATCTTTCGTCTCAGCAAGTGTAGTGACTGCAGTCAAAACCAGAACCGCGAGCAGCAGAAACCGCTTCATCGTTTTTCTCCCAGACCCATTTGCAGACCACCTGCCCTGCATGATTCTAAAACCACCGCACTGAATATGGCGCCATAGGCGCATCTGCTGTCTGCAATGCCTAAAACCACTGCTGCGCAAGTTGCGCGTACCATAGCACCGGCGCTGCCAGCAGCAGAGCGTCAATGCGATCCAAAACGCCTCCGTGACCGGGCAGCAATGTGCCTGAATCCTTCACGCCAGCACCACGCTTAATCGCCGACTCAATCAGATCGCCGACCTGAGCCGCCACATTCAACAGCACAGCCAGCCCCAGCCAACGGAAGACAGATCCCGGATACGAGAGCCAGTCGAAACCGTGCCTCGCCAGAACATTGGCAAGAAAAACGAGCAGCAAAGTAATCAGCAGACTCCCTAGAACCGAGCCGGCACTCCCCTCCCATGTCTTGTTCGGGCTGATCGAGGGAGCGAGCTTCCTGCGCCCAAAGGCACGCCCCACGTAAAGTGCGACGACATCTCCCGCCCACACCACAAAGAAAAGAAAGAGCAGCAGCGATGAACCGTTTTCCTCGGACCAGATCAATGGAATCGAGGTCAATGAAAGGCCGATATAAAGCAATCCAAAGACTGAGTAGGCGGTGTCAGGCAGCACGCGCGGTAAAGGGGAGTGAAAGGCGCACAAAATGAAGAGCGCGAACATGACGCACCCAACCAGTGGCGCCAGATATTCGGGCCGCACGAGGACGCAGGTGAAGAGCGCGGCAATGCCGAACAAAACCGCTATGCGCGGAGTTTTCGCGCCTAATGCGTCAGCGAGCGCCAAAAACTCCCATACCGCCAAGGCCGCAATCACAGCAGTTGCGAGCGCAACCAGCCACGGCGAACCCTTGAAAACAAGCAGCAAAACAAGAGGAATCAAAACAACTGCAGTCAGAACACGTTTCATCGTTCGTAGAGACCCTGTTGGGCAGGATACACGGTCATCACCACAAAGGGCGTCGTATCGATCGTCCAAGGCGTCTAATCAGTCAGGAGAACGAGAAATGATGAAGCTAAAAGCTGTGGCTGCAAGCGTGGTATTGAGCATGCTGACCTCGGTGCTGTCTGCAGTCGCGCAGCGGGGCGACACAGTCACCGCCCAGACAGTAGTGACTGCGCTTCCTAAAAGTGGCGAAGAGCCGCCCCTGCAACAGCAAAGCCTGAAGGTCTGGGCCGATGGCAAGGAAAGCTCGATCACCCAATGGCAGCCGTTTCGCGGAGACCGCGCCGGTTTGGAATTTGTCGTCCTCATTGATGGATCGGCTCGCTCAATCCTCGGACTACAACTGAACGACCTCGAAAAATTCATCCAGTCCTTGCCGCCTACGGCTCTGGTCGGTGTTGCATACATGGAGAACGGGCGCGCAGCCTTCGCACAGAACCTGACTGCCGACCACGCCCTCGCCGCTAAGGCCATTCACCTGACCAGCGGAGTTCCAGGATCCAACGCCAGTCCTTACTTCTGCCTCTCCGATCTCGCCAAGCACTGGCCTGTGCAGGATCCCAAAAACCGCCGCGAAGTGCTGATGGTGACCGACGGCGTCGACCGCTACAATCCACGCTACGACCCGGATGACCCATACATGCAGGCCTCCATCACCGACTCGCAGAAGGCAGGACTGATCGTCTACTCGATCTTCTTCCGCGATACTGGACGCTTCGATAATTCCTATTACGAGACCAATGCGGGGCAGAATCTGCTCTCGCAGGTCGCGCAGGCAACGGGAGGAAATCTTTACTATGAGGGACTGTCGAATCCGGTCAGTTTCCAGCCATTCCTGGCCGACCTCAGCAAGCGTCTTCAGAACCAGTACGAGCTCGGCTTCACCGCTCGAGCGAAACCGAAGCAGGACCTGGTCGAACTCAAGGTGAAGACCGACGTATCGCACATGAGCATCGATGCCCCACAAAGAGTGCCAGTGGGACCAGCGCAGTAGAGTGAGTGGTCTTTAGCGGCTCAGCAGCGGCGCTTCCACATATTTCCAGGAAAGCGCCGCTGTCACCAGCGTCAAAACAAGCGCCGTGATCGCGGCCGTCCAGCCGGAGTAGCTTGCGCTTCCGAGAATCGCGCAGACGACCCAATACCAGGGAATGTGCGCCAGATAGATCATGTAGCTTCTCCTGCCCACCCACACCGCAACCCTCGAGCCTAGAACACGCGACAGCAATCGAGGCTCGCTTCCGGACAGCACCAGGAAGGCGATCCCGCTGGCCACTGTGATCCCGATCAGCACCGTTCCGAATGCTGCGAAGAGAGCCGAATCGCGAATTTCCCGCCCCATAACCGGGCGAATGCTATTGACTAGAAAAACCAGAGCGAGAAAAGAAGCCAGTCCCAGACCCCACAGAATCCGATCGCCCCGTTTCGCATCAAGCTGCGACGAGTCTTTTCTGAAGTAGAGCCAGAGAGCCAGCAGCGCGCCCATCGCCAGCAGATCAAAGCGGCAGAAGAATTCCGTGTACCAGAAGCGTCCCTGGGCATGATTCAGCCAGCGGAGAACGAACCCGATGAGAAAGGCAGGAATGGTCGCGAAAATAATGCCGGCCCGTCCGAAGAGAAGCACGATCGGCGCCCACAGAATGTAAAACCACTCTTCGACCGAAAGCGACCACATCGCGCACAAGGCATTCGTCATACTGTGCGGCTCTACTCCCGGAGTCACCGTCTCAAGCGGCGCGGACTGAAACAAAGATGGAAAGTTGAAATGGCGCAGGCTGATGGCAGCCTGACGCAATATTTCCCCGGTGTGCACGAAAGACGGCAGAAAAGCTGCGTGCAGCAGAATCGTGCGCACATCCAGGCGCCTGAAGGCAAAAAAGAACAAGGCGCACGCGGCAACCGTCAGGAAATAGGGCGGAAAGATACGTCGTACGCGACGAAGATAGAACTTCTTGTAAGCCCCTGAGGTCCCTCGCAGCGCAAGCAGGTTGGTCGTAATCAGATAGCCTGACAGAACGAAAAATATCTCGACACCCACCCATCCGAATTCCGGCAGACCATGAAAGCTGCCCGCAAACGCTTGATAGTGGCAGCTGATCACGAGCGCAATCGCAATCGCGCGGATTCCATCCAACTCAGGAATGCGCGACCGGAGGCTCGCTGTGGCTTGCTGCCCCTCAATCGACCGCTCTGCCGGAAGTGTCGCAACACTGCTCACTGCTCCATCATAGGAGCGCGAATCCGGATGGACACCATGCCTTTAGTTACGCCTGAAGGTACTCAGAAAAGGAATGACTTTCCCGCCATCGACTGCTAGCTATTGACCAGCTGATTCGCCGGCAAGGAAGTCACATCATCGGATTCGCTGCCGTCAGAAAGTCCACCGTAGCGGCGCTCCCGACGCTGGAAGTCTTCGATCGCTTCGAGCATGTGCAGACCACGAAAATCAGGCCACAGCCGATTCGTAACGAAGATCTCCGTATAGGCAATCTGCCACAACAGGTAATTTGATATCCGCATTTCCCCCGAAGTGCGAATGAGCAGATCAGGATCGGGCATGTGTGCCGTATACAAATGCCGCTGAATATCCTGTTCCGTAATGTCATCCAGACGAATATGCTTTTGCTCAATCTCTGCGTACAACCGCTTGAAAGCATCCACCAGTTCTGAGCGAGCTCCATAATTGAGCGCCAGCGTCAGTGTGGTCCCCGTATTTTGTTGGGTAGCCTCCGCCGCCCACTGCATACGCTCCTGCACTTCATTCGGCAACTCATGCGTACGTCCGACGTAGTGAATGCGCACGTTGTTGTCGTTCATCCGCTGCACGTTGCTGGTCAGGTACGCACTCAACAGCCGCATCAGGAAGCTGACTTCCGTCTTAGGCCGTCGCAAATTGTTTTCCAGTGAAAAGGCGTAAAGGGTCAGCCAGGGTAGATCGATGCGCGATGCTGTCTCCACCACGAAATGTACCGCTTCCGCGCCCTGCTGGTGCCCGAGGAACCGCTTCAGACGGCGCTTTCCAGCCCAGCGTCCATTACCGTCCATGATGATGGCGACATGTTTTGGCAGGCGCTCCGGATCGAGTCGGCGGTAGATTGCCAGCTCTTCCGGCGGTAGTTCTTGAATCCGGCTCAAATCAACCCTCTAATTCGACCCTAGCACACGGGCGTGACCATCGCAATCAGCAATGGTCACGCGCCAGATTGTAGTGTGTCCGTGTGAATTTTGTCTGAAGACCGCTCAGTGTCGATGGTCCCCTCCTCCGCCTCCATGCTCTGCATGTGACTCTCCATGCGGAGCAGGAGCTGAATGAGGAGCAGACATCTGGCGCGGTGTTGGCTCGGGTCTGCTTGGCGCACTCGGCCTGCTGTAGTTCTGCGGAGCCGAGGGATGGTACTGCGGAGCGCCGGGATTCGGGCGATACGTCTGTCCCGGCGTGGAGGTTGGCCGCTGAAGGTTGCCCGGTACGGCTGGCCGGCTGCCATTTACAAGTCCGTTAGTCGGCGCAGGCCGATTGAAGCCAGATTGAGCGTGGTTATACGTGGGCTGAGCACCCGGACGGTTGACGTTCCCCGGCCGATTCTCAAATCCATTCGGCGTAGGCCGCGCACCCGTCGCCACGCGATTTGCATATCCCGCATACGCTGGGCGGTTCACGAATGAGCCGCGCTGCCCCGCAAGCTGCACCGGAGGTCCTCCCGGGCGGCTCCAGCCACGATTGATCACGGTCGTGCTGCGGGTAATGTAGGTAGTCCGATTGTAGACAATGGTGCGGTTGCTCCAGCCCATACCCCAGCTGTGCCATCCCCAGCCCCACGGAGCCCACGGGCGGACCGGAATGCCCCAACCGAAGCCAATGTGAAGCCCAAATCCGATTCCGACAAAAATTCCCGGCGGCGGTGCGTAGTAATAACCCGGAAATGCAACAATTGGGCCTCCATAGACCACCCATGGGTTGTACACCGGCACATAAACGACCTCAGGATTTGCAGGAGCAATGGCAACCTGATCGTCATAGGTCGTTACTTGCTGCTGCGGGGTCGATTCCAGCGTACCCGCTTGCTGCGCGCGCTGGCGCATCTGCTGTACCGCGGTCATCACATCCTGCGGCTGGTTGTAGTAGGCATTGCCTAAATCAGTGGTCCACTGCAGGTTGCGATCCATCTGCGATAGCACCGAAGGAAATGCCGTCAGCGCCTTCACGCTCGGGTCCCACTGCTGCGCATTTGCGGCCGCCGCGATCTGATCTGCCGGTGCATTTCCCTGCGCCTGTACCCAGCGGTCCGCCTCCACAACCTGCATCGGATAGGTCGATGCCGCAAGAATCTGAGCGACCAGAGCGTCAGGATAAAGTGCAATCGGCGCTACCAACTGATTCAGCTGATCAGCCGCAAGCGGTTGCCCCTGAGGAGCAGGTGCCTGCTGTGGAGGGTATTCGCCCTGTGGCTGTTGGGGATAGGAATTCGGAGCCGCCTGCTGATCCTGCGGCAATGGAGCACCATATTGCGGAGCCTGCTGCTGGTCCTGCGCGTCTGGCGGAGGCGGGGGGACATCCTGTGCAGACAGCTTCCCGCTGCCGGCGAAAAGCAGTCCAGTCATCAGAGTAACGGCCATCAAAGACCGCCAAGCAGCACCCTCGAAGAAACGTACGGGCGTCTTTGTCTGCGCCCAAATTTTGTACAACGCCGATCTGGGAATCATCTTGTCTCACCTTACGACATCCCGCACGGGCCATGTCGTTTTACCTACAAGGTAAGAACACGATTCTTCGGCTGGAGTTTTCCTCAAAATGCAGACTGCAATGCGTAATGGATGAAGAACTTAGGCCAACCGCCGCCGTCCCATTGCCATGTCGCGCACCTGGTTCAGGAAAATTGACCTCTGATACGCATCCATCCGGCTCACATACGGCGCAATTTCCTTCAAAAATGGATCGGCCAGAATTGCCGTTGCCTCTTCATGCTGACGGCTGCGCGCATCGCGAAGCAGATCGCAGATATCGATCTCAAGCGCTGTAGCGAGGCGTTGGAGCGAAGAAAGCGTCGGCACGGCCTTGCCATTCTCAATCTTCGAAATATAAGTGCGTGGCACCTGCATGCGTCCTGCGAGTTGCCGTTGGCTCAGCTTGCGTGAGCGACGGATATCGCGCACCGCCCGAGCGACATCAAGACCAGATCCTCCGGAAGTGGCCGGATTCGACTCCGTGACCAGCTGCGGAACGAGTGGTTCGGGCTCTTCAATTTCTAGAGGTTTGTGGCAGCGCCTGCAGAGTGAGTTCGATGTGCGGAATTGCACCAGACTGCAATGTTCGCAACGTAGAACCTCGCGTGCCTCAACGGTAGCTAGGGTTGTTGCCATAATCTGTTTTACGGAGGCCAGAGCAAGGCTTCCCGGTCGTCAAGCGCCGGCATTGTATGCCGGAATCTTGCCAACCCTCGTATACGATGCAGGGAAGGTACCTTTGTTGTCAAGTGAAAACTGTGATTCTGACCTAAAAAACCCGAAGATAATAGGAAGAAAACCTAAAAAGGACGAATCTATGTCGAACCAGAACAGTTACTCGCGCGAATGCGCTTGGTCTCTGCTGAATGAATACACGCAATCCCCCAGCCTGCTAAAGCATGCGCTCGCAGTTGAGACATGTGTGCGCGCCTATGGTGAGCGCGAAGCCGATACGCAGGGTCTGACCAGCGAAGAACGCGATGTGTTCATTAATCTGTACTCCGTGACTGGGCTGCTGCACGACTTCGACTACGAGAAATACCCATCGCAGGAAGAGCATCCATTTGTCGGCAGCAAAATCCTCACGGAACGTGGCTGGCCAGAAGAAGTCCGCACCGCCATCCTCGGCCACGCTGAATATTCCGGCGTGCCACGTGTCACGCACCTCGACAAAACACTTTTCGCCTGCGACGAACTCGCCGGATTCCTCACCGCCTGCTCATTGGTCAAGCCCACCAAATCGATCCACGACGTAGAAGTGGCCGGCGTGAGAAAGAAGATGAAGGATAAGGCTTTTGCAAAAGGCGTCAATCGCAACGACATCATCAAAGGCGCTGAGGAACTTGGCGTCCCGCTCGACGATCACATCGCTTTCTGCATCGCTGCGATGCAGAAAGATGCCGATGCGCTTGGGCTGGAGAGAGTGACGCCGACTTCTTCATAAAACAGTACGACGGGCTTTCAGGGCGTCCTTCCGCCAACCTGAAGCCGCTCCTCGCCCGGAGTGTCTGGAATCACGATATGCAATGCATGCTGCGAGGCGTCATAGGTTGTATTCAGAGCGCTGGCAGAATTCGAAAGGCTCGCCGCGGCCCCTGCAGACGGCCAGTCGTAAATCACAACCTCAATCGTCTTCCACCACGGCGCATAGCTTCCTTCGCGCTTGCCCAGATCGACTGACACCGCGTTGCCCTGTGCGCTACATGTGAATGCTTGCCGCAGATAGGCGCCGTGCTGATAGTCGAACGTGTGACCATCGTCGAGATAAAGCGACCCGTTGCAATTCTTGCCCGGATACACCCGCAACTCGAGAGACCCTTGCGGAGTGTCATCCGTACTCTGGATAACCGGCTGCAGCGGCAATATGCTGCCTCCCCGCACATAGACCGGCAATGTATCGAGCAGAGGATGAATCTTGGCTGGCTCTGGAAATTTTGTGTTGGCGCCGCTTGAGATTGAGTTCGCAATTTGCACAATGTTCGGCCCCACCGGTTGCTGCGGCATTCTCTGCCCAGTCCAGAAGTCGAACCAGTCTCCCGGCGGATACGACACTGCATAATCGTCCATCATCTCCCCAAAAGATGCAGGCGCAACCAGCAGATCGGGCCCGAGAAGGAATTCCGTGTCGAGGCCATCAAAGCCCGAAACCATCACCTCTGGAAACTCCAGGAAGATCGGTCGCACCAGCGGCAGCCCCGTGCGGGAAGCCTCTTCGGCCAACGTGTAAATGTACGGCAGCATGCGGTAACGCGTTTCGATATAGCGCCGGCGAATCGCCTCCTGTTCCGGTCCGTGCACCCACACTTCCTGCGGCAATGATCCGAGCGTCGTGTGATCGCGGTACATCGGATTGAATGCTCCCATCTCAATCCAGCGCGTAAGCAGATCCGCCGGAGGCGAACCGTTGAACCCGCCAATATCATCGCCAACAAACGAAATCCCGCTGAGCCCAAGGTTCAACAACATCTGGGTTGCCAGCCGCAGATGATTCCACGTCGACGAGTTGTCCCCCGTCCAGGTAAATCCATAGCGTTGACCACCCGCATAGGTTGCACGGGTAAGCACAAACGGCCGTTCATTGGGACGCAGCTTCAGCAGCCCCTCATAGGTGGCACGCTCATTCTCCATGCCCACAATGTTATGGATCTCGGCATGCGTCGCCGTGCGCTTCGCAAATCCCGGCTCATCGATGCGATGGATGTTGTCCAACGGCATCGTTTTTCCTGGTCCGTCGAAGACCGACGGCTCGTTCATATCGTTCCAGAAACCGTCTACGCCGTCCTTCACAAACTGCGCATATAGTCCGCCCCACCAGTCACGTGTCTGTGCCCGCGTAAAGTCGGGAAAAACCGCATCGCCCGGCCACACAATACCGACAAACTCACTGCCATCAGCCTTTTTCACAAAATGATCGCCCGCATGCCCCGTGTCATACGGCATATATCCCTGACCAGCCACGTGAGCAATGTGCAGATCGGTAATCAGCACGAGGTGAAACTTCTGCTTGTGCAGGTCAGCGACGAAATCCGGAAAGCCGGGAAACTTCGCCGGATCCACTGTGAACGGGCGATTCCTGTCCTGATAGTCAATGTCCATGTAGAGTACATCCGACGGAATCTTATCGGCGCGCAGCCGATTGGCAATCTCGCGCACCTGCGACTCCGGCGAGTAGCTGTAGCGTGATTGCTGAAACCCCAGCGACCACAACGGAGGCAGCGGTGGCGTACCCGTGAGATAGATGTATCCCTCGAGTACCTGCTTGGGGGTCGGACCGTAAATGATGTAGTAATCCAGCGGCCCACCCTCGGCGCCAAACGAATATGCATCACGCGCCTGCTTGCCAAAGTCAAACCAGGTTCGCCATGTGTTATCGAGAAATAGCCCGTAGCTGCGCCCGCCAGTGATGCTCAGAAAGAATGGAATGCTCTTGTAGAGCGGATCAACTGCTTCCTGTGGTCCGACATCCGTATTCCAGAGCGTGTAGGCCTGCTCGCGGCGGTCAAACGTCCCGGTCTTATCGCCCAGCCCGAAGAAGTGCTCGCCTGACGGCATGTCCTTCGAGACAGTAAATCCACCGCGGCTGAATTCGGTAGGGCGACCGACAGCATCAGCGCAAATCACATTCCCGGCAAGATCGCGCACCACCAGCCGCAAAGGATTGCGCTCCACCCGAACATCCAACACCGAGGTGCGAAACCCAACGGAGGAAGAGTCCTGCGTTGCCTGCACCTGCACCGAGTTGCCGCGATGCCTTGGCAATACAGCCCACGAAGCATCCTCGGGAAGACTTGCGCCAGGTGTAACGCGAACGCGCAGTATGCCGTCTCGCAGCGCGGTGATGCGAATCTGCGCAGAACCCGCCTGCACCTGCAAACCATCCTGCAGCGGGCTCGATCCGGAGACAGTCGTAAGAGCAACCCGCGATTCGACTGCCGTCGAAGCCGTTTGCGCCACGGTCGAACCGCACACCGCAATCGCGATCAAAGCAACGATGCAAGAAGTAAATCGATACGAAAAGAGATGAGCCATCGGGACCCCTCTAACGCCGAGCATCATATCATCGCATCGGTCAGCCCGTTCAAGAGGTCGCAGAACCTATATTCTACGTCGAGCCTCAAAGCCAATGGTTCACGTTCATCGCTTCACAGGAAGCAACCCATAGACATCGACTTCGCTTTTGGCTCCCACATATACGTGACCGTTCACAACCGTCGGGATGTTGAATCGAAGAGCCGTGCCGGCCTGATCGCGCGCCGCATTCTGATTGCTGTTGTAGAGTTCATGCGCAATATTCGTGGCATCGCAGGCATGAAGGACCGCCTTGCGATCCCCAGAATTCCAAGCCTTGGAACTCACCACCCAGACAATGCCGTTCTTGTCCCCATTGGCGGAAACCGTCGGCGTAGCCGCGTGGTCCACAAACGTAAAGCTGCTGGCTGCCTTCGGCGTAAGTTTGCTGTTGATCACTTCATAGTCACGCAGCGCATCACTGTCACTCAGCACATAGACATGGTGGTTCCAGTACGCCATCGACCCATAGATGCCACCCTTCGTTGCTATCGTCTGCACTGCCTGCAGATTGCTTCCCGGCCGAAAATGCCCCAGATGATCGCGATCCAGAACATAGATAAGTGGAGCCTTCCCACCAACAACGACCAGATGCGGATGAGCCACCGGCTGATCCGGTAGAAGCATGGGACCGCCCGAGCCCAGATCGTCGTCGTTCCGGTCCAATTCATTTGCGTTGAAGGGCGTAAAGTAATCGATCGGTTTGAGATCCTGGCCTTGAAGCTTGAGTAATGAATCACCAAAATCACGCCCACCGTTCGCCGCCGCGTCAAATTGCCCGTTTCCCGTAGCCACATAAACATTGCCAGCCTGGTCTGCCGCAGGCCCTGTATCACTCGCCCATATTCCGCTGTCATCTGCATCCGGAGAAGCGTTGAACACCGCCTTCTGCTTCAGGCTTTGCGCATCATAAGCCATCACCCAGCCATGATACGGCCCAACATCGCAGGAAGACGCCCACGTTAGATACACCGTGCCATCTGCTAGTAGCAGCGCTGCGCGCGGATTCTCCCGCAGCGGCCCAAACTCCACATTGCCGTTTCTGCTGCCATCGCCGCGTCCGGGCACCGTAGCCCTTATCTCTACCGGGCCACCGAATTTCTCCACACCAGTCGTTACCGCCAGCGCGTGCAGTTGCTGGTGAAACTCGGTAGCAGAGATCGTGTGTGTCATTGCTGTGCGGGCCAGGACATATAGTGTTCCTGACTTCGCATCGATCACCGGAGTTGAGGTGATCCCAACTTCTGGCTCGATGAAAGGACACTGCACAGCCCACGATTTAACCGTCGAAGCACCATTTTTTAGAAAACTGACCTGCCACAGCGGCTCAGAAGGACTCCCATAAGCATCGAAGGCGTACATACTGTCATGCTCTGTCGCAATAAAAACCACGTCGTGCCTGCCCTTGCCTGGAATCTCCACACCTCCCAAAAAGAGCGGTTGCGCATACACATCTCCATCCACCTTCAGGGTGAAAATCTTTCCAAACTGTTGCGGATTGACATTCTGCGGAGTGAGCGTTGACTCGTTGAGGTAAGCGCCAGTACGCGCATTGTCATATTGCGACGTGGTCATCTGCGCTTCTGCTGTCAGCCCAAGAGCTAGAACAGCAACAAGCAAGGAAGGATGGAATTCCCTGCATCCGGCAAGCCTCATGAGCCACCTCGCATCCCATCTAGAAGAGACGAAGAATCGATGAGCTAGTATATAGATTACTACATACTAGCTCATCGACTTTTCTCTTCACCTACCCCCTCCAGGGGATCGATTCGCCCCTTCAGGCTACGGATCCTGGCAGAGGCTCTCTGCCGCTCATCTGTGGCACCGGTTGCCACTCTCTGGCCTGCGCCATGCAGACAATGTGAAGGATGAAAAGCAAAGGCACAGCAAATGTGGGAATCAGGCTCAGTGGCAATGCGGTCATCGGCGCCGTTGTCACCTCTCCCGGACTGATAAATCGTGACGCCGTGCCGGTAACGATCGCCGTTACCAGATCAACCATCCCCAGAACCTGCCAAGCGATGAACGCAGTCCGGTGCGAACGGCTTGCAAGCCTCATCGCAACAAAAGGCGCAGTCAGGCCAATCGCAATGTCACCCAAACCGGCCGGCAATGCGAAGGCGCCTGGAAGGATGCCGAATGTGTACAACACGAGGAAAGCATACCCGGCAACCCTCCACGACTGAACCAGGGTCAAAATACCCGGACTGAGGTTCATCGCGAACGTCCGAAATGCCGGAGAAACCCTGAACCACGCTACGAAAATCAGGATCGGGGTCAGTACCGCCAATCCAAAAGCAATCGGAGGGGCAGTAGGCGGAGCCTGAAACAGGTGAAGTGCCGATGCCAATAGGGTGAAAACGAACCAGGCTGCAATCAGCCACGATGTAAGCTTGCGATATTTCTCATCATTCATGACAAGTCTCCCGGGTTTGTTGCAACAGTTGTTACGCGGTCGGCCAACTTGAAAAGATCGTGCCAGAGCTTGTCTCCAAGTTGGTCAGCCATCTGCGATTGAGCTTTCTTCCAGGCGGGAAGCGCCCGCCTGAGTTGATCGTGGCCCGAAGCCGACAACTGCAACCACCATTCCCTGCGGTCTGCGCCGCGTTTTCTTGAGACCCAACCAGACCGCCGCATGAGTTCCAGCGTCCGCGTCAGGGTCGTGCTATCCATAGCCAGAATCTCGCCTAGCTTTCCTTGCGAGATGCCTCCTGTCAGAGAAAGTGCCTGCAGTACCGTAAGCTGAGTAACTCGCAAGCCCAGCGGTCGGATTGCCTCGTCATAATGCTGTGTCAAGGCTCGCGCTGCGCGGCGAAAACTCGCACACAGGCAGGGAAGCTGAGGCAATTCAGACTCTTTCATGCAGTTTCGATGTATATACATCTATTGCGCGATGCAAAATTCCGCGAAAGAATCGCCGAGTCGTTGAATCCCGGCGCTGACAGCCTCAAGCGATCAGACGAACCGTGATCACATGCATGCTAGGATGGCGCATGGAAAAGTGCCTGCTGCTCTCAGCTTGTCTTGGTCTCGCGTTGGCTCCATCCTGCTACGGAGCCGAGTACACCCTCAGTGCAAGTCCCACGACTGTTGCCTGGGGATATTACTCAGCTAAAGCCAAACCGGTTCTGAGCATCCACTCCGGTGACACAGTGCGTGTCGAAACTTCTTGCGCCTGTCCGCCTCCGGAACGTCTTGAACAACTCTTAGACCAAGCCGGGATCAAGGCGACAGAGATCCCACAGTTCTACCGCGACGTGCATGAGAAGGTTACCGACAAAGGCCCCGGTGGCCATATTCTTACCGGGCCCATTGCGATTGAAGAAGCCGAGCCTGGAGACGTCCTCGAGGTCCGTATCCTCAAAACCGAGCTCAACACCCCTTATGCTGTGAACTCCTTTGGCGTAGGCCGCGGCTTCCTGCCTGATGACTTCCCCTACAGCAAAAACCGCGTCATCCCGCTCGACCGTGAAAAGATGATTGCGCACTTCGCGGCCGGAATCGAAATCCCTCTTCATCCCTTCTTCGGCAGTATGGGCGTAGCTCCGCCCGAGGGTGCGGGCCGCTACAACAGCGCTCCACCATGGATGCACGCCGGCAACATGGACAATAAGGAACTCGTCGCCGGAACCACGCTCTACATTCCCGTCCACGCGAAAGGCGCTCTCTTTGAAGTGGGGGACGGCCATGCCGGGCAAGGCAACGGCGAAGTCGACATCACTGCCATGGAAACCTTTCTCACTGGAACCTTCCAGTTCATCGTGCACAAAGAGCAGCATCTCCTCTGGCCGCGTGCCGAAACGCCCACCTCCTATATCGCCATGGGCTTCAACGAGGATCTGAAAGCAGCAACCGAGATGGCCGTCCGCAACATGATCGACTTCCTCGTAACAGAAAAACATCTCAGCCGCGACGAGGCTTACGCACTCACCAGCGTCGCGATAGACGTCGACATCACTCAGCTTGTCGATGGAAAAGTCGGCGTGCACGCGATGTGCCCGAAGGCAATCTTCACCGGCAAGTAGTACCGAGCATCAATTTGTACCACTGCTGTTTTCGGTGGCCGTCATATCGAGGTACTTGATAAGCAGCACGTCATTTCCCTTTTCGCCGTAGATCACCTCATCGACCATCTGCTTGGCCATCACCATGCCATATCCTCCGGGTCGCACGCCGTCAGCCTGGCGGAATTTCAAATGGCGAAACGGATCGTCCGGAGGATTACTGCTGGCGGCATAAGGATTCTCCCCCTTGGAGAATCCTTCTCCCGGATCTTTGATCCTGCACATGACCACGTGACGCGCACGCGTGTACGAAATCTCGACATGTTTGCTCGGATCGAAATGGCCACCATGCTCCATGGCATTGAGCAGCATCTCCCGAAACGCCAGGCCCACCCTCTCTTGTTCCGATTCGGGCAAATCCGCCACTTCGTGAGCAAATTGAAATAGCCGCTCAGCCGTGCCCAGGTCGCAACGCGCAGTCAAAACGATCCATTCCGGCGTTGCCGAAATCAAATCAATACCGTCGTCCCACGCCGGAGCCTCGGATGCAAGTCGCAGCATATCGCTAAGGGCCTGCTGTGTGTACGGCTTCGAGAAATAGCTGAATGCGTGAAAGCGAATCGCAGCAATCGCGTCCGCCGGAGTACTCTCGTCCGTCAGGATGATCATCCGCGTATGGGGCCAAGCGCGCCGAATCTTCCTGAGCAGCCCGATGTCCTCGTTAGCGTGGCTCTGCTCTCCAGTCACCACGAGATCGACACAATCTTTTTTCAGCAGAGAAAGTGCCGCCTCGCTATCGTTCACACGTATGAGAGTCCATGCGGAGAGAACCGTCGAAACGGTATTCGTCACGAGCGCGTCAGTGCCTACAAGAAGCGCCTTCCTTGGCTGCGGATTCGAGGGTAGGCCAATCGTCATGCAAAGCGTCCTCGAGATGCGGAAAGATAATCATAGCAATGTAAGTGCCAGGTAACTTTTTGTGGTGCATCAAACCGAACCATCTTGAAAATGCTATGCTGACGAGTTTGCTATGAACGGTCCAGAATCCAGATTCAATAACACCCTCGCTTCCAAACTTGATCCCAGCAATCACCGCGCTCGCAACAACGCCATGGGCATGATGGCGCTCGTCGCCAGCATTCACGAGCAGGAACGGGAAATCCGTGAAGGTGGCGGCGCAAAAGCCATCGATGCGCAACATGCCAAGAAACGCCTCACCGCACGCGAACGCATCTCACTGCTCCTAGACCCCAATACAGAACTATTCGAGCTGGCCCTCTTCGCCGCTTTTAATATGTATGAAGAATGGGGCGGCGCACCCTCCGCAGGCGTCGTCTCCGGCCTCGGCCGCGTCGCGGGAAAGCTCTGCCTGATCATCGCCAATGACGCCACGGTCAAAGCCGGAGCCTTCTTCCCCATGACCGCCAAGAAGGTCATCCGCGCGCAGACCATCGCGCTGGAGAACCGCATCCCGACGCTCTACCTGGTCGACTCTGCGGGCATTTTTCTCCCCCTGCAGGAAGACGTCTTTCCCGACCAGGACGACTTCGGCCGCATCTTCCGCAACAACGCTGTCATGTCCGCCATGGGCATTCCGCAGATCACCGCCATCATGGGCATGTGCGTCGCTGGCGGCGCCTATCTTCCCGTCATGACCGACCACGTCCTTATGACAGAAGGCAGCGGCCTCTTCCTCGCCGGACCGGCATTGGTTCAGGCTGCTATCGGACAGAAATATTCGGCAGAAGAACTGGGCGGCGCAACCATGCACGCCGAAATCTCCGGCACCGTCGACTTCAAGGAACCGAACGACCACCTCTGCATCGCCCGTCTGCGCTCCCTCGTCGCAAAAATCGGCCAGGGACCGCAAGCCCCCTTCAGCCGCATTAAATTCGACCCGGAAAAAGACGCCCCGAAATATGCAGCCGCCGATCTATACTCCCTGCTTGATCCCAACCCGGCAAAAGCCGCCGTCAACGCCTATGACACGCACGAACTCATCGCCCGCATCGTAGACCGCAGTGAGTTCGACGAGTACCGCCCCGACTACGGCCGTACCCTCCTCTGCGGCTACGCGCGCATCGGAGGCACCGCCATCGGCATCGTGGCCAACCAGAAAACCTCGCAGCCTCAGACCAGCCACACCGGAGAGAAGCGCGTCGAATTCGGCGGCGTCATCTACTCCGAGAGCGCCGAAAAAGCCGCCCGCTTCATCATGGACTGCAACCAGAATCTCGTCCCGCTCATTTTCCTGCACGACGTCAATGGCTTCATGGTGGGCCGCGACGCCGAATGGAGCGGCATCATTCGCGCCGGCGCAAAGATGGTCACCGCCGTCTCCAACTCCACGGTGCCCAAGATCAGCGTCATCGTCGGCGGATCATTTGGCGCAGGCAACTACGCCATGTGCGGTAAAGCCTACGACCCGCGCTTCATCTTCGCCTGGCCCACGGCGCGCTACGCCGTCATGAGCGGGGCGTCGGCTGCGAATACATTGGTCGAAATCAAAATCCGCCAGCTCGAACGCGGCGGTAAAAAACTAAGCGACAAGGAAAAAGAAGAACTACTCGCTTCGATCAAGGCTACCTACGAAGAACAAACCGACTGCCGCTACGCCGCCGCGCGCCTCTGGGTCGATGCCATCATAGACCCGGCCAAAACACGCGAAACCCTGATGACTGCTCTAGAAGCCGCTTCATTCAATGCCGAGATCCCAAGATTCAACCCCGGCGTCCTGCAAACCTGAGAACGCGGGCACCCCTAACCAGCGTTAAGGCTGCCCATAATAAGCGGCATTCGTCCGCGTTTTCACCCCAGGCTTATCAACCTTTACCGTTAGCGGATGGTATTCATTCACATGGTCCGACGGAGCGGAATCAAACGACATCGAATAGTAAGCGCTCGCATCCGCAACGCACGAGTTAATCTCGCCCAGCAAATCGTTGCTTGAATTCAATACGCGCCCGCCGCTCTGCGTTGCCAGAACCTGCAGCGCGAGGTTGCCGGGGCCCGCTTGCTTTGAGCTCTTCACGCCTTTCAAAAAGCTCTCGTAATAAAACGTGCGCAACATGCTGCCGTCTCCCGCACCGACTGGGTCGATGGCGTACAACGTCATGCGTGACGTCCGGAGAGCGTTGCTGAAATTCGCAATCCAAGAAAAGAACGACTGCTGGTCCTTCGAACTGAACTCGACATTTGGCCCGGACAACAGCGGCCACCCTGGGCTGAGCCAAAGAACCATCTTCCGACCTTGCTTTGTGCCTTCATAGCTGATCAACCGATCCATAGCAGTGAAAGACGTCTGTAGCCGCTCCTGCGCACCGTAGAAGCCTGCAGACCTGCCGATGACTCGAAGCGCCGAATTGGTCGAGTCCAGCAGATCCGCCATCGCATTTCCGTCCCGCGATGGTTGTGGTTGAATCTGCGTGCCCGTATCCGTAAACACGACGATGGTCGTCGGATAGGCAAGCTTCCCGTTATTCTGCCGAAGAAACTTATCAATCTCCTGCCGCTCATACGCAACCCGCGAAAAGCCCGTGTTTACCAGGTCGATCAGCAGGATCACTTCAACCGGCGGATCAGCCGTGGTCCCCTGCAAAGCTTCAAATGAAGTCATCTTTTGGGGCTGATTGTTGTCCAGAATCGTAAAGTCCTGCTGCTCCAATCCGGACAGAGCTTTGCCTGAAGAATCAGTTGCAACCACATCAAGGCTGATACGCCGTTGGCTCGTGATTGCGTTCTCTGCCACTTCCGGAGCGGGCGGTATCAACTTTTTCTCATCTGAACCGGAGGGTGCCTGTCCTGTGGCCTGTAGCATCGCGAAACGTTGCGTGAATAAAACCAGAAAACAGACCAGTGCAAACCTAACCCAGAACCTGCCCATTGAGCCCCCATGTGTTCTTGAAACAACCCATTTGTTACATCCGATACGTTGGACGCGTCAAATGGGCTATCAAGACCCACCGGAGAGTAAACTATGTTCCTTGCTGCGAGACGAACGGGATTTTATCCCAGGGTTCTTCGCAACGCTGCAAGCTAGAGTCATCTCTCCCATGCGTCTCCGCATTCTGAAATCCGGCTGTTCGCCGCATTCAGCTTCATCTCGCTTACCATTCTGGGAATTCTGATCTGGTGGGTTTGCTTGTATCTTCGCTTCCTTCAGCGAACCCGTGGAATGGGACTTGGAGCCGTTGCCGGTGGTGTGGACCATACTCCGTTCATAGTCATGGCTATTTCCTTCGTGGCGATTTTTGTTCTTTCGTTCGCCTATTTGTGGAAGCGAAGCTAGATCTCCCCGCCGTTGCATCACCCGTCCTGTGCCTCGCCACAACCTCCACCGGCGTGATACAACGTTCCCCAACATGAACAAGCGCGATTTCCTCAAAACATCCGGCATACTACTGAGTGGAGCCACCTTGTCCCGATTCGTTCCCCCAGAAGCAGTTGAAGCCCAAAGCAGCGGGACCACCGGACCGCGCACCAACTGGGCTGGCAATCTCACTTATTCGACAAACAATCTCTACACCCCGACTTCAGTAGAAGAAGTCCAGCAGGTCGTCAAGCGTTGCGACAAGCTCCGCGCCTTGGGCGCACGCCACTCCTTCAACGCCATCGCCGACAGCACCGCCAACCAGATCTCGCTCGAACACCTCGATGAGATGACCATCGATAGCAAGGCGCACACTGTCACCGTCGGAGCAGGCGTCCGCTACGGCAGGCTTGCCCCCTATCTCGACTCTCAAGGCTACGCCCTGCATAATCTCGCCTCTCTGCCTCACATCACGGTCATCGGAGCGTGCTCGACGGCAACCCACGGCTCCGGCATCCACAACGGCAACCTCAGTACCGCCGTCTCCGCCCTCGAATTCGTCCAGGCCGACGGCACCCTCGCCACGCTCTCCCGCGCCAAAGATGGTGATACATTCAACGGCACAGTCGTCGCTCTAGGAGCCCTCGGCGTCTCCACCCGCATCACACTCGATCTGCTGCCCACTTTCCAAATGCGGCAGGCGGTCTACGAAGATCTCTCCTTCGACCAACTCCAGCACAATCTCGACGCCATCTTCGGCAGCGGATACAGCATCAGCCTTTTCACCGACTGGCAAAAGCATCAAGCCACGCAGGTCTGGATCAAGAAACGCATGGAACCGGGAATGTCATCCACGTTGCCGCCGGAGTTCTACGGGGCAACGCTCGCCACACAGAAACTACACCCCATCACGGGACACGACGCCACCCCCTGCACCGAACAGCAAGGCATTCCCGGACCATGGTATGAACGCATGCCGCACTTCCGCATGAACTTCACACCTTCAAGCGGAGCCGAGCTGCAAACCGAATACTTCGTCCCACGCGAGCACGGCTACGAAGCCATCCTCGCCGTCGAAAAGCTGCGTGACCGCATCACCCCGCACCTCTTCATCACCGAGCTGCGCACCATCGCCGCGGATAATCTCTGGATGAGCATGGCCTACAAGCGCGATTCACTCGCCATCCACTTCACCTGGAAACCCGAATGGCCGGCAGTGAAAGAAATCCTCCCGCTCATCGAAAAACAGCTCGCGCCCTTCGACCCGCGCCCGCACTGGGCCAAGCTCTTCACTATCCCGCCGAAGGAGCTGGAAGCAAAATACGCAAAGCTGCCCGACTTCAAGTCGCTGGTCAAGCAGCACGACCCAGGCGGCAAATTCCGCAACGCGTTTCTGGACACGAACCTCTACACGGCTTAGATAGACATGTACGCAGCAGACTTTCGCCGCATCGCATTAAGCCTCGAAGGGGCGGAAGAAAGCTCGCACATGGGCGCACCCGACTTTCGCGTCGAAGGCAGAATCTTTGCCACACTTGCAGCCCAAAGCCAGGGTTACGGCAACCTCATGCTCACGGTAGAACAGCAACATGCCTTCATCGAAGACCGCCCTGACCTCTTCGTCCCCATCAAAGGAGGCTGGGGACGCATGGGAATGACACACATCGTCCTCGAAAAGGCCGACGAGGACTCATTGCGCGGTGCCCTAACCACCGCCTGGAACTTGCGCGTGGAGAAAAACACGAAATCCCAAAAGAAAGGCCACTCAGATAAAAAGCGCCTGTCACGACAATGAAAATCGGAGTCACATCTCATCCTCAAGAGCTTCGGCCTGCCGCCATGGACAATGCCTACACCCCGACTCGCAGCAGTACCCGCGCTTCAGGTGGTACACCTCGGTGAAAACCAGGTAAGGCCCATCCATGTAGTAATCCACCCCCTCAATCAAGGGCGCGGTGTCAGACGGTGGGAGGTTGCTCATAACTCGATTCTGCCAAAGGCAACCGCAGCGTGGAATCCGTGGTGCCCCATCCCGATGAAGACAGGGATGGCGCTTTAGAGGAAACCCGATCGGCACTTGAGAGAGCATTCCCTTCTAGGGGCATAAGAACAGCTTCATTAAACGTAACCCGGTTGCCGGCCACGGCTGCCACGCGTTCGCCCGGCACCACAATCCCGATTAGATTCAACGGATCGGCAGCCGCCACCGTGACCGGCTCTAGCTTGATCCCGCTACGCCGAGCCTCGCGCAACGATTCCAACGCCGCAGGCAGCGCAAACTGCTCGCCGCCGAAGCCGGACACAAAGCGCCCGCCCCGAACCTCGCCGCGAGCCTCCATCCGGCGTAGGAACTGCAGCAATTCGCGCCAGGGCGGAACCGTAGTCTCCCGCTCCAGAAGGTCGCGAAACACGACGCCATAGCGCGCCAGCAACATCCGGCAAGCCGACTCGATCTCAGATTCGCGCCGGAGAACGGCATGAGTCCCCGTTTGGCCGCCGTCGGGATCTTCCAACGCCCGGAACAAGCTCCAACGCCCAGCCGCCTGCTTCGCCCGCACCCGAGTAGCCGCAACCTGCTTCCGCCGGGGATCAAT
This sequence comes from Alloacidobacterium dinghuense, assembly GCF_014274465.1. Taxonomy (NCBI): domain Bacteria; kingdom Pseudomonadati; phylum Acidobacteriota; class Terriglobia; order Terriglobales; family Acidobacteriaceae; genus Alloacidobacterium; species Alloacidobacterium dinghuense. The sequence goes on from NZ_CP060394.1 coordinate 3,092,475, forward strand.
CAGCACTCGCAGACTGTCGAAGCCATCCGCCGTCACAAGTCCGGCAGCCACCAGTTCCCAAAGCGCGAGGTCAAGTTCCGCCCCCTGAACGCCGAGCCGACGAACCAGATCGCCGGCAAACATCGCCCCGCTCGATGAGAGAAGATCACGAACGCGACCGGTAAGCTCACTGAGGCAGGCTGTCAGGCAAGTCTCCGGAATCTTGCGCTCGGAGAGGCACAAATCCATCCAGAGTGCCTCTTCCCGCACAAAGAACGTCACCGGAGCCATGCTCGTCGGCACAACGCGCCGCGGGCCGCCTGACTTCACGGAAGCGAATGCTGGATGTGGCGAAATCCGCCCCCACCCCACAACGCCCGACAAACACAGGCCATCCAGCCAGCGCGGATCGTAGCCGGCAACGCGCTGAGGCAGAATCGACCGCTCCCACTCAATTGCCGGAGCCTCAAAGCCTTCAAGCCTGCGCAGCGCCTCGAGAACCCCTGCTTCACCAGTAAGCTGAGTATTGGGAGCCACATGTTGCCACCTCAATAGCCACTGCATAAAGACAGAGGGTGTGACGGGTTCAACCTGCTTTCGCAGAGCCACCAGCGTCCGCTTGTGAATCCGCTGTAACAGCCGCCGCTCACACCATTCCACATCCTCATCGGGCAGAGATTCTAAGGATCCACGGCCCTCGAAGACGCCGCGTAGAATCGTCCCTGACATCTCAAGTCGAAGCATCTGCTTCCAGATCTCGCTCGAGGCAACGCCAAGCCTTCCCGCCAATGACCGCGACGACACTGGTCCGAGAATCGCCATCCAACCTTGTACAACCTTGCGCAAAGCCTCATCTGCATCTGTCACGAGTACAGATACGAAACGGCCGGAATCGGCGAACTTGACTTCAGGCCAAAGCAACCTCAACCAATCAGCACGTTCAGCGGCGCACAGGTAACTGCGCTGATCCACAATGGCAAAGGCAGCACGTCTCTGTTCTTCCAGACGCGAAGAGAAGATGTCCCAATCACGGGCCGCTGGATGCGACAAGACATCCGCAGGAACAATGACCAGCGAGCACAACAAGTCATGGAGTTCGTGCTCGTCGCGAATATCGGGCCAGATTTCCTCACGAACTGAAGCGATTGCCTCCGGAGAAAGCCTGCCCGCGTCGCCCAGCAGATTGTCCGGTAGAACGCCGCGCATGCTGACCGCCCGCGCGCGCCGCTCTTCCAGCGGAGCGTCATCGAGATAAGCATACGGATTCGCATTCAGCATCTCGTGCGCAAAGTGCGACGGCGTTGCGGTGTCGACGGCGAGGCAACGGATCCTGCCGGAATGCATGTCCTGAAGAACTCGTTTCAGTCCTTCGAGATCCATAGCCTCACCAAGCACATCTTTCATCACTTCACGAACGAGGGGATGGTTGGGAATCTCGATATCCCCTTCGATGTTCTCCTGGCACGCCGCTACTTGTGGGAAGACGCTTGCCAGCAGATCATCCGCGCGCGTCCGCTGAATCTGCGGCGGAATCTTCTTCCCGTTTTTGAAGCGCAGCAGTTGCAGGCTGCGTCCGGCATCCCATTTCCAGCGCGCCTTGAAGATTGGCGATGCCAGCGAGGCCTGTTCCAGCAGATCGGTAACCGTGTGTTCCGTCAGAAACTGGAAGACATCGCTCAGTGGGAAGCTGTGCTGCTCGGCAAGCGAGATGTTCAGGCCGTTGTCTGTCGCGGCGGCTTGCAGCTCGAAGTTGAAGCCTCGGCAGAAGCGCTTGCGTAAGGCCAATCCCCAAGCCTTGTTGATGCGTCCGCCGAAGGGGGCGTGCAGAATGAGCTGCATGCCTCCGCCCTCATCGAAGAAGCGCTCGGCGATGACCGTCGTAAGCGTTGGAACTGCGCCCAGAATGGCACGTCCGGCCGTGATGTACCCAACCATCTGCTCTGCGCCAGACTCGCAGACACCACACTCCTGTTTGAGCCATGCGACTGTCTCCGCAACTTCTGCATTCGACTGGCTGATGTAACCGGGAAGAACGGTTGTCGTCCGCCGGTCGATCTCCTGTCGCAATTCGGAGACAAACTGCGACAACTCAATCGTCCGCTGCGGCGCTTCCCCGCGCCAGAAGGGCACGTTAGGAGGCTGCCCATGAGCGTCTTCCACCAACACACGCCCGACGCGGCTCTCGACTCGCTGCACGCGCCAGCTTGTGTTCCCGAGCAGGATGATATCGCCGGCCATCGACTCGATGGCGAAGTCTTCGTCCAGAGTCGCGATTTGCACGCCTTCGGGTTCCGCGATGACTGCGTACAGCGCAGTGTCAGGGATCGTTCCGCCGTTTGAGACTGCGATTGTCCGCGCGCCTCGTCTCGCCTGGATGCGACCGTGGACGCGATCTCGCAGCAGGTAAGAACCGTAGCGTCCTCGGCTGGCTTCGATGCCGTCGGTCAGGAGACACAGCGCCTCGTCAAACTCGTGGCGAGTCAGGTCGCGATAAGGCAGCGCACGCCGCAGCACTTCGAAGAGCGCGTCCTCTTCCCACGGCTCGGCGGCACAGGCTGCGACAATCTGCTGCATCAGCACGTCCATCGGTTGCGGCGGAATCTCCAGCCTGTCGAGAACTCCGGAACGCATGGCACGGATGAGGGCTGCGTGTTCGAGCAGGTCGTCGCGAGTCGTGGCGAAGAAGCGGCCCTTCGGAATCGCGCCTCGCCAGTGTCCGGCGCGGCCTACGCGCTGCATGGCTGCGGCAATCGCACGCGGCGAGTTTATCTGGCAGACCAGATCGACGTTGCCGATGTCGATCCCTAGTTCGAGCGACGCGGTCGCTACAAGCAGGCGAATTTCACCCTGCTTCAATCTGCGCTCCGCTTCGAGGCGTAGCTTGCGGGAGAGGCTTCCGTGATGCGCTGCTACGTTCTCTTCGCCGAGAAGCTCGCCCATACAGAATGCGAGTCGTTCGACGAGCCGTCGCGTGTTGACGAAGACCAGTGTTGAGCGGTGTTCCAGCGCTAGCTCGGCGAGTCGCTTGTAGATGCCGTCCCAGATGGCGTTGCTTGCGACTGCGCCCAGCTCTTCGTCCGGAACTTCGATGGCAAGGTCGAGTGTGCGTCGCTGTCCGACCTGTACAACTTCGACGCTCTTGCCGCGATTTCCGCCCAGGAACTCTGCTACCAGCTCTATTGGATTCTGCGTAGCCGATAGGCCAATACGCTGTGGTACTTCGCGGCCACCTGTAACCCAATCGCCTACAGAAAGGCGGTTTTCGCCACTGACCAGCGCGTCCAGCCTTTCCAGCGTTAGGGCCAGGTGCGCGCCACGCTTGTCATCGGCGACGGCGTGAATTTCATCCACAATCACTGTATTCACGCGGCGCAGGTTGTTGCGGCTCTTCTCGGCTGTCAGCAGAATGTAGAGCGATTCCGGCGTGGTAACCAGAATATGTGGCGGATGCTTCAGCATTCGCTGCCGCTCGGCGGGGAGAGTATCGCCTGTGCGAACCGCAGTCCGAATCTGCGGTGACAAATAGCCGCGATCGAGGGCCAGTTGTTGGATTTCTTTCAGCGGCGCTTCAAGGTTCTTCTGTACGTCGTTTGAGAGCGCTTTGAGTGGCGATACGTAGACGACCTCCGTCTCCGATCCGAGGCGGCCTTCAAGAGCCTTGCGGATGAGTTGGTCGATGCAAATGAGAAACGCAGCCAGCGTTTTGCCGGAACCTGTCGGCGCTGAAATGAGCGTTGGCTTGCCTGCCAGGATGTGGGGCCAGCCCTCTTCCTGCGGCTCGGTTGGCGTGCCGAACTTGCGAACGAACCATTCCTGCACGACGGGATGCGCCCAGGCGAGGCTCTCGGGAATCGCCGCAGATTGCGCGCTTTCCTCCGGCAAGGCAGGCGGAAACAGCATTCGCTCATTTTATCCTGATTTTCGTTTCTTGTTCGCCTGTTTCCGCGCAGGCGGGGGTGGGTCCCCCCTCCCCCCATCCGAAGAAACCGGGTTCACGTATTTTCAATGACATAGCGGGGAATCATCCCCGCTATCCATCTGATTCAATTAGCTTTAAGTGCTTTCTAGTGTTTTCAATCGCTTAGCAGGGGATTAGCTCCGGCACAATGAAAAACGCCCGCTTGGATGGCGGGCGTTTCTGTTCATTTCTGCTCTTATCTCTATTCTAGCAAGTTGCGCGAATTAACACGCCAACTCCGGCGCGATTCTTCTCTTTTAGAATGTGCGAATTGCAGAATTTCATGGCGTTGAGGGGCTTGACAAACTTTTCCACAGCCTTAACGAAACCTTTAGAAAGCGCCTATTCCTCTTTTACGCTTGCATCGTTTGAATTGAGATTGCCGGCATTCCGGCGGAGGAATCATGAGCGCATTTCGTACTCGCAGGCCCCTATTGGTAGATGCTCAACAATGCACGGAAACAAAGACGATCACTACCGATCTGGGCTTCTGCAATGTGCAACGCGGCGACTGGATTGTGCGCGGGGAAAACGGCGAATGCTACGTGGTGGATGACGCCTTTTTCCAACGCACCTTCGCTCCGCTCCAAACTTACCCCTGGGAAAACAACGAAGAAGGTCGCTGCTATGGTTCGTAAAGCTCAAGTACAGGCAAAACCAACTCCCCGCACGCAGCAGACGGACGCGGGGTTTGCTCGGTTGCTGATTACCACGATGCGCATATACGCCGATCCCGTTCTGAAGACCCGGTAAAGTCGCAATTTCAGCCCTCGTCGAAGCGAGGCAAGGCCAGCACGACAGCGCGAAGGTCTCGCGTTACAACCGACGGATAGCCGGATCCGCATGATAGAGAAATGAAAGGTCCATCACGTAGTGATGGAGGTTGTCCGGGTCGATCATAACGGTAATCATGCGGTCGCTGGCCTTAGCAGTGGGATCCGCCCACAGCGCAGGGCTGCGGAATTGCACGAGATCATGCGAGACAGGGTTCCGCCATAGTGTGGTGACGTAGAACGGGTGGCGCCCATTTACCTCGATGGTGGTGTTTTCTTCCACGCGATGAAAGGTGGTAAGGATGGGCCTTCCATCCTTCAGCAGGCGTTTCGTCATGCGGCGTCGCCTATCCCGCAGCGCGAAAGGAAGCGCACCGCCAGCACACATTAGGAGGCCGGCGCCACCAAAGATCAGCGCGAAGTACCAAGGAAGCTGGTGCCTGAAAGACTCAATGCCCGTAACAACGCCTGTGACGACAAATATCACACCTAGCGCCAGCCCCAAGTAAAACAGGCTGTTGACTTGCACACTGCTGGGTGGGTTGGGATTAAAGCCCTCTCCTATAATCTTTTCTGCTGTCTCTTGGATGTTCAGGGCGAACATCGCTTCGCGAATATGGTTTAGCAGTCTCGCGATATCCTCGTCCCAGTGGCTGTTACGTAGTTCCAGTGTCTGCCGTTTTCTCAGCGGCTGCAGGTCGATTGGCAGTTTCTCCACTGCTGGAAGCAGCGTTCCATCCAACAGCAATGGAATGACACGTGCACGGCCGGCAAGGGCAAATTCGACTTCCCGGCGGACGAAGTCACCCGGTTTCTCCAGGCGGCGAATCCCTTGAGCATCCGTTGCGTCAAGCCAGCGCGAGCCGATGAGAACGATCACCACGTCACTCGATTTCAATGCCTGGTCAATCGCGGTGGGAAACTCCGTGCCACCTTCGATGTCCTTAATGTCCATGAAGACACGATCGCGGCCAAGACGGGTAACGAGTTCGCGCTCCAGTGCGCCCGCGAACCCAGCGCTGTCATCCCGGCGGTAGCTGATAAAAACCCCAGCCATACGATCCCACCTCTGGACAGGTGAGGCCTACTCTACTTCTTTTTTTTGCGAAAGAGAAGTTAATAGGCTTCGCGTTCGACTCTCTCCGTAAGTACCTCCCAGGGGTTTGACGGTCCGATTGATCCACTAGTAAATGTCGTGATACGGTTTCATCTCTCTGCAACCGGGAAGGAAATCATGGGACAAGACGAAATTCGCAGCAATAGCGCGAGAGTCGACACGAAGCTTGAAATCGTTGTCATCCCTGTTTCGGATGTTGACCGCGCAAAGGAGTTCTACGGCGGGAAACTCGGGTGGCGGCTCGACGCCGACTTTGACAATGGCAACGACTTTCGCGTGATCCAGTTCACGCCGCCGGGCTCCGGGTGTCCGGTCATCTTTGGCAAGAATGTTACCGGGGCAACTCCCGGCACGGCCCAGGGCCTTTACCTGATCGTTGCTGACATCGCTGCAGCTCGCGCCGAATTTCTCAGTCACGGCGTTGAGGTCAGCGAGGTCTTCCACAACGACGGCGTGTACTCTGGCCCGGACGAGCCCTACTTGTTCGGTCGCGTCCGGGTCAGCGGCCCGGATCCAGAGCATCGCACCTACTGCTCCTTCGCCTCGTTCAAGGATCCGGACGGCAACGGCTGGCTCTTCCAGGAGATTACGACGCGGCTTCCGGGGCGTGTCGTCGGCAGTACGACATATGGGTCGGCGACTGATCTGGCGCAGGCGCTACGGCGTGCCGAGGCTGCGCATGGTGAACACGAGAAGCATCTTGGGAAACGCGATGAGAACTGGCCGGACTGGTATGCCGAATACATGGTGCGTGAGCAGGCTGGCGAAAAGCCGCCGCAATAGACGGACGCGTGTTCAACAATCCTTGGCTGAGATTCGTGCTTTCCCACCCCAACACGCGAAAATCATGCGCGTTGGGGACCCCGGTTTTTTCGTGCTGCTGCCCTGAAAAAGCAGATCCTTCCCCTTCACTCCGTTCAGGGTCATGATGACAATCTCTTCACGAGCAGCTTCCGACTAGGCTTTGGCTGCGTCTACCTTTTCGGTGTCCACTCCTAGTTCCTGAAAAGCCGCTTGCGCTTTTTTCGCGTCGAATTTGCCGTCGCGTGCCAGCCTGGAAAGCGTGGCGGCGACGATGGATTCAGTGTTGACTTCAAAGTGCGCGCGGAGATGCTCACGGTTGTCGCTGCGTCCGAAGCCGTCGGTACCGAGTGTCACGAGACGGTCGGCGAGCCAGGGTGAGAGTTGGTCGGGGACAGACTTTATGTAGTCGGTCGCTGCGATGATGGGGCCTTTTGCGCCCTTGATGGCTTGCAGGATGTACGGGGTCTTTTCCGCTTCTGCCGGGTGCAGGCGGTTCCAGCGCTCGATGGATAGGGCTTCACGGCGTAGTTCGTTGTAGCTGGTCACGCTCCATACGTCGGTCTGTACGCCGTATTTTTCGGCGAGAATCTGCTGGGCGCGGACGGCTTCATTCAGGATAGGGCCGCTGCCAAAGAGCTGGGCTACAGATGCTTTTGCGGCCTTGCCCTCCGGGGCGCTCTTGAATTTGTAGATGCCGCGCACGATGCCCTCGCGGACGCCTTCAGGCATTTCCGGCATGGCATAGTCTTCGTTGTACATGGTGATGTAGTAGAAGACCGGCTCATTTTCCTGATACATGCGGCGGATGCCGTCCTGCAGAATGGCGGCGAGTTCGTAGACGTATGCCGGGTCGTAGCTCAGGCAGGTTGGCACGGTGCTGGCGAGGACGTGGCTGTGGCCGTCCTGATGCTGGAGGCCTTCACCGAGCATGGTGGTGCGTCCGGCGGTGCCTCCCATGAGGAAGCCCTTGCCGCGTGAATCAGCGAACGCCCACACCATATCGCCAACGCGCTGGAAGCCGAACATCGAGTAGTACATGTAGAACGGGATGGTCGGCGTGCGGTAGTTGGAGTAAGCGGTGCCTGCGGCGGTGAAGGAGGCCATCGATCCAGCTTCAGTAATGCCCTCTTCAAGAATCTGGCCGTCCTGCTCTTCACGGTAGTAGAGCAGCATGTCGAGATCGTGCGGCTTGTACTTCTGCCCTTCGGCCGCGTAGATGCCAACCTGGCGGATGGCGGACTCCAAGCCAAAGGTGCGGCCCTCGTCGGGAACGATTGGCACAATCAGCTTGCCGATCTCAGGATCTTTCAGCAGGTGGCGCAGAATGCTGACAAAACCCATCGTAGTGGATACGGCGCGGCCTTTCGATCCGGCGGTCCACTCGGCGTAGTAGTCGATCTCAGGGGCTTTGAATTTCAGCTCAGGGGTTTCGCGCTGCGGCATGTATCCGCCGAGCGCCTTGCGGCGCTCTTGCAGGTATTGGATCTCCGGCGCGTCGTCTGCGGGCTTGTAGGGCTTACCCTGCTTGGCGGACTCTTCTGGAACGGGGATGTCGAAACGCTTCACGAAGGTGGTGAGCGCGTCGTCGGTCATTTTCTTTTCCTGGTGCGCTGCATTGCGGGCTTCGGTGGTACCCATGCCGTAGCCTTTAACCGTCTTGGCGAGGATGACGGTGGGCCCCCCGCGGTGCTCGACGGCGCGCTTGTAGGCGTTGTAAATCTTTACCGGGTCGTGGCCACCGCGATGCAGGCGCGCGAGTTGCTCGTCGGTCATATCGCTGACGAGTTCGAGGAGTTCGGGGTACTTGCCGAAGAATTCCTTGCGCAGATATGCGCCGCCCTTGGCTTTGAATGCCTGATATTCGCCGTCAACGCACTCCTCCATGCGCTTCAGCAGCAGGCCCTTGTGATCGCGCTCAAAGAGGACATCCCAATCCGAGCCCCAGATGACCTTGATGACATTCCAGCCAGCGCCGCGGAAGACGCCTTCGAGCTCGTCGATGATCCGCTTATTGCCGCGTACTGGGCCGTCGAGGCGCTGCAGGTTGCAGTTGACGACGAAGACCAGATTGTCGAGCTTTTCGCGTGAGGCGACTGAGATTGCACCAAGAGTGTCGACTTCGTCTGTTTCGCCGTCGCCGACGAAGGCCCAGATTTTGCGCGGGGTCTTCTCGATGAGATTGCGGTTTTCGAGATAGCGCATAAAACGCGCCTGATAGATCGCGTTCAGCGGACCGATACCCATCGAAACTGTCGGGAAACGCCAGAAATTCGGCATCAGCCAGGGGTGGGGGTAGGACGACAGGCCTGGCTTGTCGCGCAATTCGTGGCGGAAATTTTTGAGATGATCGTCATTCAGGCGGCCTTCCAGATAGGCACGCGCGTAGACGCCGGGTGAAGCGTGTCCTTGGAAATAGATGAAGTCGCCGGGCTGGTCTTGCCCCCCGCTCGCCGCGTGGCTTGGATACTTTGCGTGAAAGAAGTGATTGAAACCTACCTCTAAGAGCGTCGCCAAGGATGAGTAGGTCGAAATATGGCCGCCGATACCGGCATCTTTTTTGTTCTGGTGATGCACCATCGCCATGGCGTTCCAGCGAATCAGGCTCTCTACGCGACGCTCTATGTTTCGGTCACCGGGGTACGGCACTTCGTCATGTTTGGGGATGGTATTGAGGTAGGGGGTGCGGATTTCGCCAGGTGTATTGATGCCGGCCTCGCGTGCTCGCTGCCGCAGCGCGCCCATCAGCTCTGCTGCTTGTTCCGGGCCCTCATCGACAACAACCTGATCGAAAGCCTCAATCCACTCTGCGACTTCATCCGTAAAGTCCGCGCTAACAGGCACTGCCAGTTTCATAGACATAGGATCCATTTCCCGGGAACATGCAAAGATCCATCGATCTGAGGCGAGCGCAACCGTAATCCAGGCTCTCTTTAGACTCAGGCGATAATCTTTGATTGTCCAACTGATAATTTTCGCAGAATATTTGCCGCCGCGCTACGCAACCGGCCGCAACTCAACCGTTAAGTCTAGCGCACGCTCAGAGAGCAACGAAATGCACGAGGTCTGCGCACTTCGATTGCGACATGTATAGCTATTGCTCCAGAGAAGCTGTGGTTGCCAGATGCACCAGGGAACTGCAGACATATTCGATTTCAGAATCGGTAATTCGATTGAAAAAAGGAAGCGCGACCGTCCGTGTGCTGAGCGACTCAGTGACTGGAAGCGAACGCAGAGCAGCAAATTGCTGGTATGCCGGCTGTTTGTGGATCGGAGCAAAATAGCGGCCGCAGCTGATTCCATCAGCCCCGAGAGACTGAACGATTGCATCTCGATCCGCCTGCTGGAACCCCGATGCCAGGCGAATGACATACACAAACCAGCTGATGCGCTTCTGATCGAGTTGGGTCGGAGGAACGATCACTCCTTTCTGACCACGTAGATTCTCGTGATACTTCAGCGCTACGGCCTCACGGCGGGCGAGGATATCATCGATTCGTTGCATCTGGACGCAACCGAGTGCACAGCTCATTTCTGAAAGACGGTAGTTATAGCCGAGTACCTTGTGCTGGTACCACTCATCCGATTCGTATCGCCCTTGGTTGCGCAGCGCGCGAATATCGCGCGCCATATCTGCGTTGCGGGTTACCACGACACCGCCCTCGCCCATCGTGATCTGCTTGTTGGGATAGAACGCGAATACTGCCGCGTCGCCAAACGATCCGACTCTTTGTCCCCGGTATTCCGCGCCGATCGCTTCGCAGCAGTCCTCGATCACGAGAAGACGATGGCGGCGTGCGATATCGAGGATTGCGTCCATGTCTGCAGGGCAACCGAAAGTATGCACCGCCAGAATGGCGCGCGTCCGTGGCGTGAGGGCCTCTTCGATGCGCGCCGGGTCCATGTTGAGCGTTGCCGGCTCGATATCAACAAAGACTGGCGTGGCGCCTTCATAACGGATTGCATTCGCCGCAGAGACAAAGGCAAATGAGGGAACAATCACCTCGTCCTCCTTGCCAATGCCCAGTGCCCGGATGCACAGATGCAACCCGGCCGTGCCTGAACTCACGGCAACTGCATGCGGCACACCAATATCAGTGGCCAAGAGGTGTTCGAATTCCTCCTGCTTTGGGCCGATGCTCAGTCTGGAACTGCGAAGAACAGCGACTACCGCTTCAATTTCTGCTTCAGTGATGTCGGGCTGTGACAATGGAATGTTCATGGACACTCCGCTGACGCGGCACGCTTCAAGAGTAGCTGCTCTGAAGATGGCAGAGTAGTCAGTACTCGGACGATGTGTTCCGCAGCGTGGCCATCCCCATAGGGATTGGACATGCCTTCGATGGATTGCAGAAATTCGGGGCTTTGAGCCTCACGGATTTTGTTCAGGATGGATTCGCGCGTTGGCGATGCATCGAGCACATTCGCGGGTCGCTCTCTTCCCTGCTGCCGCATGCCGACGTTCACCGTCGGCAAGGCGAACGAGCCGGTTTCCATAATGCCGCTCGAAGAATTACCGACCATGAGCCGGACATTTTGCAACAGGCTCCAATATGTGACAGCAGGCAGATTGATAAACAAGCGCCCGTTGCGACGATTCTTCAAGAATCTTTCGGCGCGATCAATGAGTTCACGGCTGCCTGCATCGGCATTCGGGTAACAGAATACGAGTTGATCAGGAAGCTCTTTGAGCGCTTCGAAGAGAGCGACGGTCTCCCTCGTCGTATCGCGAAGAATCGTGACGGGATGATACGCAACGAGAATTGTCGGCTGTGTGAGATCGAGACCAAGATTCTGTTGGAGTTCCTGCCGCGTTAACAATCGACTACGCCGGAAGTGATCCAGCGATGGAGCTCCTGCACGATGCACACGCCATGGCTCTTCTCCCATGTTAATGACTCGTTGCCGCGCTAGTTCTGTCGACGTGAAGTGAATATGGCTTAGCTTTGTAAGAGCATTGCGAACGGCGTCATCGATGGCGCCCTCGCTGATTTCTCCGCCTTCAATGTGCGCGATTGGAATGCGAAGTGCCAGCGCGACCGATGCCGGAGCAAGCATCTCATATCTGTCGGCGATGAGCAGGAGAAGATCGGGCCTCATCTGGCCGAGCGCGTCGGCAAGTGAAAGAACCCCAAGCCCGATGCTCTTTGCCATTCCGACGTCTGTATCAGAACTCAGAAGACATTCAAGCTTCGCGGCAATGGGAAACCCATCAGCTTCAATTTCGCGCACGGTGCTGCCAAACTCCGGAGAGAGATGTGCTGCCAGCGCGATCACCTTCAGGTCCACGTCGGGATGTGCTTGCAGTTCCTTCAGCGGCCAGTAGAGATGGCTATAATCCGCCCGCGACGTGGTTACAACTGCAATGGTCTGCTTCATTGAGGCTCCCGGCCGTACATACTGGCTTCGACAGCAGCCATGCGCCGGGTTTTCCAATCAAAAAACTCGTTCAGCACGACCAGCATTTTCCCTGAGTGAGCCCGATCGCATACGCGGAGACTCTGTAATAAGCTTTCTCTAATTGATTCTATTGGTTTCATGATCGTTTGCGTTGAGAGGATTTGAAAGCCACATTCCATGAGCCTCGCCCTTCTGCCTGCTGTCGAACAGCTTGCCCTTCTGCGAGAAAGAAAAATCTCGCCGCTCGAACTGGTGGAAGAGCATATTGCCCGCATTGAGCGCTGGAATCCGACTCTCAACGCGCTCGTCCATTTCGATCCAGAAGAGGCACGCCGGCAAGCGCGTCACGCAGTCGAGGGGCCGTTGAGTGGTCTGCCGGTTACGGTGAAGGCGTCGATCGCCACGAAGGGATACCGATGCGAGATTGGAAGTGTGTTGCATCGCGGGCAGATTCCGCAAGAGGATGCTGAGTCTGTAGCGCGACTGCGCCGCGCTGGCGCGGTGATTCTGGGGACGACGAATTGCCCTGAATTTTTGATGGCGTATGAAACGGACAACTTGCTGTATGGGAAGACAAATAATCCCTGGGCAACGGAGCGAACGGCGGGCGGATCGAGTGGCGGCGAAGCAGCAGCAATTGCAGCAGGGCTTTCGGCTGGCGGGTTGGGCAGCGACAGCGGCGGATCGGTACGCGAGCCTGCGCATTTTTCGGGCATCTGCTCACTGAAGCCGACTTCGGCGCGCATTCCGGCGGTTGGACATTTGCCGCCATGCGTGGGGCCGTTTTCGATTCTGGGCGCGATTGGACCGATGGCGCGCACAGTTGCCGATGTGGATCTGCTGTTTCGCGTGGCGGCTGGCCGATATCCGTCTGATCCTTCAGCTGCGCCTGTGCATCTACGTGAGGTATCTGTTGAGGAAGCAAAGCACGTTCCGATTGGTTGGTTTGAGGATGATGGGCTGATTCCGGTGACGAAGGAGACGCGACAGGCGGTGCGCGATGCCGCGGATGCGCTTGAGCGGCAAGGCTTCAAGGTGAAGGAATTCCGGCCGACGTTTCTGGAAGAGGCACGCAGGCTGTGGCATGTTTTCTTTGTGCAATGCGGAGCGATGTTTTACGAGTCTTCTACTGCGGGGCACAGGAATGATCTGAGCCCGACGTTTCAGAATTTTCTTGAGATTGCGGAATCTGAGCCGCCATTGACGGCGAAATCGCTGCTGCATGCATGGGCGGAGTGCGACATGGTGCGCAGCCAGCTTCTTGCGGAGATGCAGGAGTTCCCTCTTTTGTTGATGCCGGTGAGCGCGATTCCGGCGTTTCGGCACGGTGAGCGCCAGTGGACGGTAGAAGGACGCACACTGCACTATTTCGATGCGATGCGATTTACGCAGTGGTTCAATCTGCTGGCCGCGCCCGCTGCTGTGGTTCCAGTGGGCCAGTCGGAGGATGGGCTTCCGATCGGGGTTCAGATTGCGGGGCGGCCGTATGACGATGAGCTTGTGCTGAAGGTGGCGGCAGCGGTGGAAAGCGAGTTTGGGTATCGTCCTCCTCCGCTGCAGTGAATGTGTTGTCTCAGTGAATGATTGGTTGTGATTCCGTGGGAACGTAATTGAACTGGAAACGCTGCTTGCGCTCTCCAGACTCGAAACGATCATTCCAATCCAGTCGATATTGCCAGGACTGAGTGTCCTCCGGATAATGTTCATTCGCCGGATAAGGATACGTGCTCATTTCATGGAATGGCATTTGCGCGACCGTAAAAGGCATCGCTTCATAAAAGTCCATGTCTTTAACGAAGCCATTTGCATAGAAGAAATAGTCACGTTTCCATCCCGCTGGTAACGGTGGCAGTGATGCATTGCTGAACTCGGCATCAATTTCTTCACCGCTGCCGAATATGACGTAGCGATTATCGACCCCTTGCAAGAGCGGAGTTACATCTCCGTATCTCGTGTAGCTTCCTCTCTGCCATTGGAACGGACCTGTGGCGCTGATGCGGTCGTAGTGATACGTCAGGTCTCCGGGGGTTTCGCCATCGACCTGTTGAGGGTAACCGCGGAACGCAAGATGCGCAGTCGCTAAGGGCAACTCTATGCGCCTGGTATTGCTTGCCTGCTCCGGCCCGTTGTCGACCAAAACCTGGTCCCAATAAATCTGCAGATTTGTCTTGATGCGGATGCGGCGCGTACCCTGCGGCAGTTTACCTGTAAGATCGACGACGATGGTTCGTGGCAGCCCTGCCGGGAAACCCATGTCATCGACAACACGCTTCCAGGTGCCGTCCGGCAGTTCCGCCTCGACGAAAGGCGAGATCGGCTGCAGGCCTGCCTGCCATGCCGCATACATCGAGCTGGCGCTGAAGTATTCAATAAAGCCGCTCATGAAAAGACGCAGCGGATTCTGTGAGGACCACTTGCCTAAATCGAGCGTAAGGGTGTGCATGTTCGCATAGCCCGCATATTTGAGGTTGGTAAAGTCGCGCACGTATTTGTGATCGCGCTTCGCTAAGAGAGCCAGAACATCGTGCCCCTGGTCGTCCCACGCTCCCGCGAGTGGTCGCGTTTCCGCAGAAGCAACTACTGTAGCGCCGGAAGCGAATGGGGGCTCATTGAGAAAACGATCGTCGGGATAGACTTCGGTACCTTCAGGATGATCGACAGCCACGAGTCTTAACTGATCAATGTAATTGATTTCTTCCATGGGCTCGCCAAAGCGAAGACTCAAGTAACCATTCCGCGCCTTCAGCTGCGAACCATCGACCTTAACCCATTCGTCTGGGTCGGCCTTGTTCGTCGCAGCAGGAGACACCCAGTGGCCGACAACAGCGGCGCCAATCACGTCCGATACGAACTGATATTTGTTGCCATCCCATCCAAACAGCACCGGACAGGAGCTGCCTCTGCGGTCGAGCTCTTGCAACGCGACAGGTTTGTTGGCGGCGACATCCAACTCGTCCTGTGGAACACCGGTCGGCCATAGCAAGCGAACCACATCGGCGCTTTCCGCTTGCCCGAGCCCTGCAAGGATTTCTGTTGAGCCCTGGCTCAGATATCCGCTGCCACCGGCCACTTCAAACTTCTGCATGCGGCCATTGGAGAACACTTCCACCTTCGTACCGATCGCGGATTTGTTGTCTGCCAGACCAGTAAGGGAAATGCGCAGAGAATGATTTCGATTGCCGCCTACATTGCGCAAAACAAGCGGCGCAACGTTCAACTGCGTGACGATGAGATCAGCTGCTCCGTCGCCGTCGATATCAGCGGCTACTACGGAACGTGGATTTACGAGCTTGAGCCCACTCAGACCCAGGGTGTCGCTGACATCTTCAAATCCCTCGGGGCCTCGGTTACGCCAGACATGCAGCTCTGGCCCTTTAGCGGTTTCGATGACAGCTGCAAGATCAATCCAGCCATCATTGTCGAAGTCGATCGCGGTAACTCCCCATGCTGCCGTCGCGCCAGCGATGGGTAACGAGACGCGCTCGAAATGCTTGCCCTCCACATTTCGCCAGAGGCTAATCCCAGGAGATCCGGCATGGGTGACCGCAACGTCCATCCATCCATCTTTATTGAAGTCGAAAACATAGACGCCTAGAGTGGGCGCGAGTGCGGCATCGCTGTACAACGATACTGCCTTAAAGGCGCCTTCTCGCTGGTTCTCGTAAATCGTCGGCGCGCTGCCGGCACCCGTCACGACCAGATCGACAGCGCGATCATTGTTGATGTCCGAGAGCGTGGCTCCTGTCGTGTTTGCGCTTCCCGCGAGTCCTGTCGGACCGGTCCATTCAGTGAAGGTCGAGTCACCATTGTTGCGCCAGAGAACGCTTGGGCCTTTTCCAGACGCAAGCGGAGAGCCAGTCACAAAGAGATCCAGGTCGCCATCGTGATCAAAGTCGACAAATGTCAGCCCGGCGGGGTGATTCAACTGCTCGATCCCGACGGTCTTCGTTACGTCAGCAAATTTTCCGTGCCCCAGGTTGTGAAAAAGCACGACGCGATCACTCAAGGCAACAGCCAGGTCAGGCTGGCCATCGTTGCCATAATCGCCCACTGCGCAAGCGATCCCCTGACCGCTTATTTCCAGTCCTGTCTGCTGTGCGGGTATCTCTTCCAATGCGCCACTCGGCAGAGCTTTATAAACGCGGATTGCCGCATCGCCCTGGCTCATGACGACGATATTTTTATCGCCCTTCCCTTCTACGTCGAGAATGCAGGCGCCGCCACCGGCTGCATTCTTTGCCGCTGGCAAAGCATCCGCAGGAGCGGTTGATCCAGTCTGGGCTACAAAATGCACGGGTATCATTGGCCCGGCAGCCTGCAACGGGGCGAGCATGTCCTGAACCGTGGCATTATGCCCCTGTTCACCGTAGGTCACAGTGAGAGGCGTACCAACCTTAGTCTGCGTGATCTGCTGAAAGCGCTTGAGGTGTTCATGCGCCTCGGCCACTTTCCCAGAACGCTGCAGCGCGCTCGCCAGTCCAAATTCCGCCGAAGCATGGAGGGGGTTTAACTGTAGTGCACTCTCAAACTCTTTGATGGCATCGTCATATTTCTTGAGATTGAGATAGAGCGAACCGAGGTAATAGTAGGTGTCCGCGTCATCCGGATCGATTTTGAGGGCATGGTTGAAGTCATCGATCGCGAGCGTGGGGTTGTCGCCGGTGAAGTGCGTCAGCCCCAGGCTGTACCAGATGTGAACATTGTTCGGATCAATAGCGGCTGCCTGCTTCAGAGCCTCTTCTGCCTCGGGCAACTTACGCAAATAGAGCAGGGCAATGCCTTGGTTCAGCATGGGCACGGCGGCTGTCGAATCAAGTTCGCGCGCCTCTTCGAATTTCGCCAATGCCTTCTCCGTCAGTTGTTGGTTCATCAGCGCCACGCCGGTGTTGTTGATCCTCGCTGCAGCGACGGTATCGCGAGAGGTATCCGCCGTTGAGGCACGGAGAACGTTCGTAAAAGCCACAGTTAAGAAGAGAATTGCGACCGTGCTTAAACGAATCGAAGTTTTGCGACGAGGCCTGCAAGATACGGAATGGGGCTCTTGCGAATTTTCGAAAGGGATAAATCGAGAGAAGTTGACTCGCATTGACGCAAATGATTATAGAGGACGGCGAAGACGATCATCGATCATCGCATCCATGTCCATCGGGTGATGGGAGCCGTACGCCGGACAAGATAAAAAGCGTAAACTGTTTGCAAACGAAGCTTACCTAGAGGATTGCAGTGCAGCAATACATCGAAAGAGTTGTCGACCTCACAGAGCCGGAATCAAATCAGATCTATAATCTTACCCTGGAAGAGGCGCAACGCCTTTTGCTCGAACAGCCAGCCGTTGCTATTCGCGGCATTGAGGGATCATTTGCTCTCATCGCACGCTCGGGGAAAACAGTGAAGATGGCGAGGTCACTCGACCGGCCGATGCGCTATTTTCTTGCGAAGCGACAAGAGGGCCCCGTTCTGCTTGTGGCAGCACGCATCGACACGATTTATGACTGGCTAAAAAGTGAAGGACTCGATGGCCAGTTCCATCCCAGCTACACGCGGATGGTACCGGCTCATCACGTGGTCGAAATTCAACTCGTTGGATGCCCCGACCCCGATCCCGTCTACACGCGCTTCTTTACTCCCGAACTTGGCACGCTGCCCCCAGATGTTGAGCGGATTGGCGAGGCATACATCGCAGCGCTTGATGAGGAAGTATCGCAGTGGCTCACCCGTGTGCCTTCAGGTGAGCCGATTGGCGTGTGCTTTTCCGGCGGCATCGACAGCGGCAGCGTTTTCCTCACGGCTTACCATGTGATGCAGAAACGCGGCATGCATTTGAGCCGACTCAAAGCTTTTGTTCTCGATCTCGGCAACGGTCCAGATGTACAACAAGCCCGGGCTTTTCTCAACGCTCTTGATCTCGGGATCTTTCTTGAGCCAATTGAGACACACGCTTCGACGCTCAATGCACAAGAGACGATCCGGATTGTTGAGGATTACAAACCGCTTGATATTGAATCTGCGACGATGGCGCTGGCTCTCTGCCGCGGGATTCGCGAACGATATCCCGATTGGCGCTACTTAATGGATGGTGATGGCGGAGATGAAAATCTTAAGGACTATCCCATCGAAGAGAATCCCGAACTTACAATCCGCAGCGTCGTCCACAATCGGATGCTGTACCAGGAAGGCTGGGGCGTTGGAAAAATCAAGCATTCTCTGACTTACAGCGGCGGCCTTAGCCGCTCGTATACACGCACTTATGCGCCGGCTCACCACTTCGGTTTTCTAGGTTTCAGCCCTTATACGCGGCCGAACGTTGTCGCTGTGGCAGAGGCGATTCCTTTCATTCAGTTGACCGATTACAGCGTCGGTCGGCTCTATGAATTGAAGGGTGAGATTGTCTCGCGAGGAATAGAGAAGCTCACGGGGTTGAAGATGCCCGTATTCCCGAAGCGCCGCTTCCAGCACGGTGCTTTGCCCGAAGATGCGCTGCGCCGGAAACTGCCTTTTCGCGAAGCGGAGTATCGAAAGCAGTTTCTGTCTCTCTATCAGTGAAATGTCCCCGACTCTCACTTATCCAGTTCGGCTATCGGAACGTGACAGTTGGATTCTGTCACAGCGGCCGCAGCGCAATGCTCTGGATCCTCGGCAACCATACTCCTTTTTTGTCGAAGAGGAGTGCTCGCCTACAGGAGAGATTGCGCCGGTGGCCACGGTATTTTTAACAAATTGCGAATGCCCTTGGCGCTGCGTGATGTGCGATCTCTGGCGGAATACACTGACCGAATCTGTCCCTGCAGGAGCGATACCAGAACAAATCGACTACGCGTTGGTACGACTAGCTCCGGCAAGACAGATCAAGCTCTACAATAGCGGCAGCTTTTTTGACCGGAGGGCGATCCCAGCAGAGGACTACTCCGCGATCGCAAACCGTGTGCTTTCGTTCGAGAGAACCATTGTTGAAAGCCATCCTGCCTTGATCGGCAACGCGTGCCTCACTTTTCGCGACATGCTTTCCAATCAGCTGGAAGTGGCAATGGGGCTGGAAACCGTTCATCCGGAAATTCTGGATCGCTTGAATAAACGAATGACGCTCGATGACTTCTCGGCAGCGGCGGAATTTCTGCGGAGCAGCGCGATTGATCTCAGAGTATTCATCCTTGTGCAGCCTCCTTTTATGCCGCCAGCTGAGTCACTCCATTGGGCGCAGCGCTCTCTGGACTTTGCGTTCGACTGTGGGGCAACTGCCGCAACGCTGATTCCAACGCGCGGTGGAAATGGCGCTATGGAAATATTGGCAGGGCACGGAGACTTTGCACCGCCTCCCCTTAAGACCGTAGAAGCAGCCGCCGAGTACGGAATCGAATTGCGCAGAGGACGCGTCTTGGTTGACCTATGGGATCTCCCTGCGAGTACAGAAGAGTGCGCGGAGTGCCTCAGCCAGCGTGTCGCTCGACTGCGTGAAATGAATCTCACGCAGCGCATTCAGCCTCGCACGGGTTGCACCCACTGTGAAGGGCGCGATTGAAATTCAAGTACGACATTGCCATTGTGGGCTCGGGCTTCGCGGGTTCCTTGATGTCCATGATTGCCCGACGCCTGGGCCTTTCCGTCATCCTGCTTGAGCGAGGCAAACACCCCCGATTCATGATCGGCGAATCGTCGACGCCACTCTCGAACCTGCTTCTCGAAGAGTTGGCCGATCGTTACGACTTGCCCGCAATCAAGCCTTTAGCAAAGTGGGGCAGTTGGCAGCAACATTATCCGGAGATAGGGTGCGGTCTGAAGCGAGGCTTTACCTTTTATCATCACGTACTCGGTCAGCCTTGCACACCAGATCAAGAGCGCACAAACCAGCTCCTGGTCGCAGCAAGTCCCCGCGACCAAATAGCCGATACGCACTGGTATCGCGCAGACTTCGATGCATTTTTGGTAAGTCAGGCTCAGAGCTTGGGCGTTGACTATTTCGATGAAATTGAACTTGGACAACCGACGTTTCTGGACGATGAAGTTGAGCTAGAGGGACGGAAAGATGGCCGCCTTATTTCGTTGCGCGCCGAGTTTATTGTCGATGCTACGGGTCCTCGAGGCTTTCTGCATCGCGCCTTGCAACTTCAACAGGCAAAATTACCGAATTACCCTTCCACACAAGCTCTCTACAGCCACTTTTCGGGCGTAAAGCGTCTCGATGAGATCAATCAATTCCAAGATGTCCCACCCTATCCCGTCGACGATGCGGCGGTTCATCATGTTTTTGATGGTGGCTGGATTTGGGTACTTCGCTTCAACAATGGAATCACCAGTGCCGGCATTGCAGCGACCGAGAATACCGCCGCTGCGTTGCACTTTGAGGATGGAGCGCTTGCATGGGATCGGCTGCTTAACTTTATGCCAATGCTTAAGAGGCAGTTCGTCGAAGCGAGGGCATTACGCCCATTTACCTGTGTTCGGCAACTATCCTTCCTGAGCAACACGGTTTGTGGCGATCGCTGGGCCTTGCTCCCGTCAGCGGCGGGTTTCGTCGATCCGCTGCTTTCGACAGGTTTCCCGCTTACGCTCCTGGGAATTAGCAGGCTGGCCGACATTCTTGAGCGTGAATGGAATTCGCGCCATTTCGACATAGGTCTGCAAAGATACGCGACAAAGACTTTGGCTGAAGTACACGCAACGGGGCAGTTGATCGGGAGCCTGTACGCGAACATGAACAACTTTCCAGTCTTTGCTGCGCTTTCTTTGCTTTACTTTGCGGCGGCCAGTTTCTCAGAGACTGCTCGAAGATTGAAGAAGCCGCATCTAGCGCCGTCATTTTTGTTGCATGATCATCTGACCTTTGGGCCGGCATGTCGAACGTTGCTGGATCGCGCTTTGCATATTCAAAGCGAGCAGGATGCGGCGAACCTGATTGCAGAGGTTCTGCGCGTGATTGAGCCGATTGATGTTGCAGGGCTTTGCAGGCAAGACCGGCACAACTGGTATCCGGTCGTCGCAGAAGACCTGTTTCGCTCGGCAACCAAGGTAGAAGCAACCCCGGATGAGATTGCCCAGCTGCTGCACACCTGCGGTTTCTATTCGTAGCTTATTGTTCGGTCTTTGGCTTTGAAAATACGATCGGCACTGCTGAAATCATGCCTTTGCCCTCTTCGAGCGTAATGAATTGGTTTACCTTGATATTGGGAATTGACTCCTTCTTTCCACTCGGCCATACGATCTCAAGCACTACTGTCTTGTCTGCATCCGGTTTGCCTAGCCCGAAGGTGAGTGGCAATTCGCTTTGCGAAAGATAACTTGATCCATCTCTCACCATGCCGAATAGACGGAGGCCTTTGCTGGTCTTAACTGTAATCTTCGCGCCGATGCCATCGCGATTTGATCGTGTTCCGATCGCTTTCACTTTGAGCATGTCATTTTGATTTCCGTTGTCATTGCGCAGCAGCTTCGCCGGACCGTTACTGGTTGTCATCACCAGATCGAGATCCCCATCGTTGTCGAAATCCAAGTAGGCAGCGCCTCGCCCAACCATTGGCTGGCGCAGTGCTGAGCCAACTTTGTCTGTCACATCTTCAAACTTTCCATTGCCTTTGTTGTGGAAGAGCAGCGGCGGTTCTGCGTAATGAAGGGTAGGCGTCACTACGCTCACGTCATCGGCGACGTGACCGTTGGCGGCAAAAATATCCGGCAAGCCGTCGAGATCGTAGTCGAAGAAAAAGGTGCTGAAAGTAAGCGAACTCGCAGACGCTGGACCAATTCCATCAGTCATCGCTTTGTCCGTGAACAAGCCAGAACCATCATTCTGATAGAGCGCCATGCTTTCATTGGCAAAATTTCCGATGACGAGACTTTGATGGCCGGAAAGATCGTAGTCAGCGGCGTCGGCCCCCATGCCTGCGCGCGCCTTGCCCGCATCACTGAAGGCAACCCCTGTAGCGAACGCCTCGTCGGTAAACGTGCCGTTGTGATTGTTGTGGTAGAGCTTGTTCGCCTGCGTGTCATTGGCGACAAAGAGGTCCATCCAGCCGTCATCGTCGTAGTCAAGCAAAACAACACCGAGCGACTTACTGCCTGGATCGTAAAGGCCGGCCTTTTTGGTTACGTCTTCAAACGTGCCATTGCCTTTGTTGTGATACAGCGTTGCACTCTGGCCTTTGTATAGTTCGGGCGTGCAATAGGATTTGTGTTTGCCATCGAGCGTGCAGTATTGGTCCGTGGCAGGAGACCACTCGACATAGTGTGAAACAAAAAGATCGAGCTTGCCGTCGTTGTCGTAGTCAAACCATACCGCGCCCGTTGAAAACCCTGGATCGCGTACTCCTGCTTTGCCGGTTACATCGGCGAACTTCCCGTTGCCGAGGTTGCGAAAAAGATGGTTGCCGTCGAGCGCTGTGATGTAGATATCGTCAAATCCATCGTTGTCGTAATCGGCGGCGGCGCAGCCAAGGCCATACATTTCTACCTCTAAACCAGCCTGCCGAGTCACATCCGTAAATGTGCCGTCCTTGTTGTTGTGATAGAGGGCGGGATAGGACTTGCTCGTCTTATGCTCGGGCCAATCCATGGAATTGACGAACAGAATGTCCTGCCAGCCATCGTTGTCATAATCCAAAACACACACGCCGCTGCCCATGGTTTCGGGCAGGTATTTCTTCCCAAAGGCGCCGCTGTTGTGTTTGAAATGGATGCCCGCCTGCGTTGTAACGTCAGTGAACCGAATAGGGCCGGAGGGACGTACGGGGGCGGCCTCTACACTCGTGTTCGACTCAGGCGCAACGGCTGCCGCAGGATGACTTGCAGTTGGTTCCTCGTTTTTCGGGGCCGGGGTTGAGGGTGTTCGTGTGCAGCCGGAGATAAGAAGAATTGCAACCAGTGGGAAAAGGCGGACCACCCGCACGCGCAACAACATCAATAGAACTTTCCTTTCCGTCCCTCATCCATATTGTTGTTAGGCTCGTGCGGGAATGCTCGCTGAACGGCGCGAGTTCATCCACATCTCAATCAGCATGGCAATTGGCCCGACGATAAACAGTGCATAAAGCGGAGCATAAATGCTTTGATCCAGCCGTAGAAGGAATTCAACCACTGCCACGAAGAAGACGACAATACACTGCCCCAACTTTGAACGTACTGTTGTCTTCGGATCTGTGATCATGAAGAAAATGAAAAGCTGATACTCCGGTCCCGTTATCGGGGAAATCTCGGACTGCCACGGGTCTCCCGTAATCTTCGCGCGCAGAAGAGCGAGCAATATGAAAGAAACGACATAGACAGCACAGATGTGAAAACGGCGGAGACGCCAGATAATCGCCGCTCCGAGCGCCCAGATGACCAGCATTGCCCAGAGATTGTTGCCCCACTGAATGCTGAGGCTGGCGACGGCTTCCGCTGCCAGAAAGAGCATTACGCAAATGCCGAAATTCGATGGGTTCCAGATGTGGCGGCCCTTTACGCGCAGTACATATTTGGAGGTTATCGCCAGAAGACTGCACAGAGCGTACGGCCAGAAGCCGGGAGAACGCAGCAGAATGCCTACACTGATTCCAGTAATGTATGCGCTGGCCAGGTGTGGCCATTTGTGAAAGAAGATACGGCCTAACACCAGCTCCGCCGCGATGCTCGTACCAATGGCAAGCAGCGTCTTCTGATAGCTCTCCAGAATGCCGAATGTGAGATGACCGACCAGCAGAATGAGCGTAATAAAGAGAGGCGGAATAAACCTGTTATCGAGACTAAATACCTGCTTCCACCGGGATGCCTGACCAGAAGGCGATGCGGGAGTCGTAATGGCTGGTTGGCTCATGCGGGCTCCTCAATCTTATAGAGTTTGCCTGCCGCTAGACCATTCAAGGTTTGCACTTTGCCCGAAGGCCAGCGAATCACTGCTTTCTCGATCTGCGGATTCTTTCCTAATCCAAAATGGACGCGGCGGTCGTTTTGCGCGGAAAAGCCGCATCCGCCGGAAACCTCCTGAACCTGTTCCTGGCCGTTCCAGAACAATGCGATCTGCGCGCCGATAGCGCTGCGGTTGCTCTTCGTTCCTTCGAGCGCAAACTCGATCCACTCGTTACCCGGAGTTACTGTGTTTTTGTAGAGCAGCAACGGTCCGCGCTGATTCGCTACCACGACATCGAGGACTCCCCGATTCCACAAGTCTGCAAGGGCAACAGCGCGTCCGTCGTGCGTGTCGGTCACTCCAACCGCTTGTGCCACGTCCACGAATTTACCAGCGCCGTCATTCAACCACACGTGCTTTTGCTGATAACCTGAGAGGCTTCGGCCATCCATTGCCGGCCAGTCCTTAGCATCTCCAATAATGGACGAATTACCACCGGCAACCTTGGAGAAGTCGTACCAGTAATTCTTGTTGTGATTGAGTGAGACATAGCCATTCGTCAGGAAAAGGTCCAGCGTCCCGTCATTGTTCAGATCGCCAAACTGCGCCCCGAAGCTCCACCCGCCTAGTTCCACGCCCATATCACGGGCAAGGTTCTCAAATTTGATGTCTTTGCCTGACGCATTTTCTTTGGGGACCCAAAGATTATTCCCCTGAATCAGCACACCATCTTCTGAGATATTCGAGACATAAACCGCATACCGGCCCTGATTAAAAATGTCACCGAACGCAACATTCATCCCACTCTTGGGAGCGAAACCTACTCCACTCTGCTGGCCGGCCTCATGGAAGCTCTTCCCGTCATTGAGATACAGTTCCGAGACTCCATAGTCATTCGCGATAAAGAGATCAGGATGTCCCGTGCCACGCAGGTCTGCCGCACCCGAAGCCAAGGCCCATCGTCTGCTGACGATCCCCAGCTTTGCACTCACTTCTTCAAACTTTCCGTTACCCAGGTTATGGAAGAGATATTTCCTGCCGCCATTCTTGGCGTACTCGAAGCTGTCCGGCATCATTTTCGTTGACTTCAAATGCCACAGATCGACATCCTCCGAGTAATAGCCGCCGACGAACAAGTCGAGCAGGCCATCGCCGTCATAGTCGAACCAGAGCGCCGTGTTTGCGTTGATCCACGGCGGCAGCCCGACCTCTTCGCTCACCCTGGTGAAGCCGTGCCCCTTGTCATTGTGAAAAAGCTCGGGACGACCCCATTTGATCAGGTACAAATCTTCATAACCGTCGTTGTCGTAGTCACCCCACACGGCGCCCATAGAGACGCCTGTGCCTGCCTGGTTCACATCAGCAATGCCCATCTCTTCTGCTACGTCTTTGAATGTGCCGTCGTGCATGTTGCGGTAAAGATGGTTCTTGCTGCCCTCTTTGCTATCTGTTACGTAGATATCCGGCCAGCCATCGCGATCGAAGTCCACAATCGACACTGACGCTCCCATCGAGGCCACTTCCGGCATGATGTGCGCAAGCTTCGGATCAAGCGTCGGTGCCTGATGAACAAAGTCGATGCCGGAGGCGTGGGAGACCTCTTGCAGATAGAAGCCATGGCGAGCAATGGCAGAGCTGATATCGAGCGTCGCAGCAGAGGCCTTGCGCTCAGACGATATGCGCCGCACCACAATGGGCGTCAGCAGAAGCCCCACAAAAAAGAGAATCAATACAATCCGTGCAATTGGTACGCGCTTCATTTTCTGGTGTTACCTCTCAATGCGTTGTCGAAAATATCCGGCGTAACGTAGCGCGTTTGATACGTTTGCCAATCATCCATGTGATGTCTGTATACCCAGTCGTATTCCAGTTTGCCGGGCGGCGTGTCGTATTCCGTCTTAGCGTGGTAAGGATACGGCTGAACACTCCGGGAATAGGTGGAGTTGTAATCACCATCTTTGATCCAGCCATCGCCGACGATGACGTAATCACGCACCCAGCCCGCTGGCGGAGGCGCCGGAGCAGCAAAGCGGAGCGCCAACTCGTCTCCTGCATTCATGATGACGTAGCGATCATCAATGCCCGCCAGCAACGGGCGAACATCGCCGTAACGGGTATAGTATCCGGCGAGATCACGCCAGATCTGCGTTGTCGCCAGCAAATGGTTGTAGTCGGGAATCTCCGGAGACGAGTCGTTGGCTTGATGAATCACAGAGTAGCCGCGATAATGCAGATCGGCCGTCTCCGGCGTGAGCCGCGTAATCTTCATGGGCGAATCGGGAAGTCCCCTGGCCCATTCAATCGAGTCCCAGTAGATTTCCAGATTCGTTCTCAACCGCAATTTGCGGGGAGCTCCGGAAACAAAAATATCTGTCAGATCAATAAGGCATGTCTTGTTGCGGCCTGCGGGGAAGCCTAGATTCGCCCGCGCTAATTTCCAACCGCCGCGGCCATCGGTAACCTCAAGGCTGAGCGCGTGCGGAGGCTCATGGTGCCCCTGACTCATGGCGATGTTGATCGACGAGTCCGAGGGGTGCAGCCAGCCACGCGCGATCAGCCACAGGGGTCCGGTCGCAGGAGCCTGATCCCCAAGATCAATCTCGACATAATGGTCGCGGGTCACGCCCTGATATTGCCCACGCCCGAATGTGTCCAGGTATTTGCCATCAAGGGAGCGCAGAGTATCTGTAACATCTTGTCCGTTGTCATCGACAGCGCGCGCAATTGGTTGCGGCGCCGCCACGGCGGTCACAGCAAGCTTTACAGGGGGCACCGCATAGCGCTCGTCGGTAAATATCTCTGTTCCTGCCGGATGATCGACTGCCATAAGCGCAAGATAGTCGTAGTAATACGTCTCCCATAGCTCGCCCGTGATGCGCAGATCGTAAAATCCGTTCCGTGGAACAAGCTGGTCGCGACCGATTTTGTACCACTCCTGCGTTGCCTCAATGCGGGCAGGGCCAAGCGAGTTGATACGCAGACCGATGGCTGAGCCCCAGGGCACCGTGTCTTTTACAAACTCCATTTGCTTGCCGTTGTACGCAAAGAGAAATGGGCACGAACCTTTCAAGCGCTGCTCTGTGACAATCTCCTGATCGGCCTTGAGCGCAAATTCAGCGCGTACGGAGCCATTCGGCCAGACAAGGCGTGCTACATCCACTTCCGTCTGTTCGCCGAGACCAAAATGCAACTCAGGGCTCGTAATTGGCTGCTTCTGTACCAGCAGTCCGGAACGGATCTCAATATCACCGCCCATGCCGAAAGAGTTGATGCGCTGATCGCCCGTTGTCTGACGTGCTCGGGGCCGGATCGTTTGCCAGTGATAATTCTTAGTTCCTCGATTCACGCCCTGGAAAGGTTGACCATCAGCGGCAATCTCCAGAAGATCCAGTCGTCCATTGCCCTGCAGATCGGCTACATCGAAAACCATAGCCGTAGCGGCAGGCTTGCTCATCTGCACAAACTTGCCGTCTGCACCTTGAAGCCATATGAGAGCAGGTTGTGCAGAATCAACCGATGCAAGGAGTAGATCAAAGGCGCCGTTATTATCTAAATCGCCTACGTGCAGACGAACTTCGTGCGCCAGATAGTTCGCGGCATCTGGCACATTCGCAATCACGGCCGTCGTCCAGTTCTTGTTATCTTCACCCACGGACAAGGCAACAACAGCACCATCACCGCCAACGGCAAGGAGCGCAAGCATACCATTGCGGTCTACGTCTCCCACGGCAATCGCCTTGATGCCAGAGAAACCCGGAGGAAGCGTTTGCTCGTGGAATCTCCCAGAGCGGTCATTGATGAAAACATGCAGTTGGCCTGAACCGTCCATCAACCCTGCATCCGGATTTCCATCGCCATTCAAGTCGGCCCAAACAAATTGCCGCAGACCAGAAATGCCGCTGAAAGGATGAATCGGCGAAAAAGTGCCGTCGCCATTGTTCCTTAAGACGGTCAGCGGCCCATCTTTTGCACCGACGACGATATCAAGATCACCATCCGCCTCGATATCGACAGCCCAGGCGCCTGTATAAGAGCCGTCCGTGATGGCCCTTGGCAACTTGGTTTGATTGGTTACATCGACGAATGTCGCAGGGTTATCCTGTCGCAGGAAACGCAGCCCACCTGCACCGGCAAGCACCAAATCCATCTTGAAGTCATAGTTGAAGTCGACCGGCAAAATGCTCTCCGGTAATGGCGCGACGTTCGTGGAACCGCCTGGAAATGCGAAGGCTGCTCCCGTTGACAGCCGCACTTCGCGCGCGTTCGCTACCGCGACGGCGGGAACGCTCGAACCGTTCAACGAAATTGCACCGATCCAGTTCCACTTTCCCTGAGGAATATTAGGCAGCGGCTGAGCCACGAACGACATTGCCTCATCAGAAGGAGCGGGCTTGAAAACTGGGGTGGTCAGCCGAAGGAAATGGGCAAAGGGTATCGCCTCTTCTCCGGGCTGTGGCTTGATCTCTGCCAGGCTGGACCGAAATTCTGGCAACTGCATCAGAACGTTCCGCAGAAAAATCGAACGCGTCGCTGCTGCCCTCGTCTCAGAACCTCCCGCCGCTCCTTGCAGAGCCGTCAGCTGTTGTTTCACATCCGCTGGCCACGCTCCGGATTGGGCTGCAATCTTATCCACAGCGGAATGGAGCGTCGCCGCATCACCGCGTTTTGCGGCAATGCGGCTCAATTCAAGCAACGCCGCAAGGTTATTCGGCTGCGCGGCAAGAATCTGTTCCATCAGACGTTGAAAATCTGCGTCGCTATTCGCGTCACCCTGTCGTTCCACCTCTGACGCGAGCTGATAGATGGCGCGAAGATTCGCGGGGTTCAACTGAATCGCCTGATGCAGGTCTCCAATCGCCTTGGCCGAATTGCCGCGATCGCCTTCGAGCAGCCCCAGTAAGTAAGAGATGCGGTCGTTCTTCGGAGCAAGCTCGCGTGCCCTGTCCAGTCTTTGCGACGCTGAATCGAAGTTACGCTGCCGCAGCGCCAGGATGCCCCAATTAGCCCATCCGGCCGGCTCCCCAGGAACTAGCTGCGTCGCTTTTCCCAAGTAGCTCTCGGCCCGAACGTCATCGCCCACCTGCAAGGCAGCAAGTCCAACGTAAAAAGTGGAAACAAAATCGGCATAGGCTTTCGAAGATGGATCAGGCAATCGCTCGGCGGAGCGACATCCTGCGAAAAGTAAAGTAAAAGCAGCCACGGTGCAGACTGCAGTACGACCCGAAAGCTCACGAGTGGTCTTCCCGAGCTCTCTAATGCGTGTGCTGATTCTCATGCAATCGTTTATTTTGAAGGTTCTACTGAACATATCGCATTCGAATCAGGCTTGTGAAACTGGGAACCTCCTGACTGGGCGCCTGGTAATTTCCTGAGGTCTAACAGTTTCTCCTCTTTCTGCCTACACGTCTCCACGACAGATAAGGACGACAGCAGCGCACACTCAATCTAATGACATCGAGGACAGCAATGTCATCAACCGAAAGGTTGATGACCATTTCAAACTTTTGATTGAAGCGCACCTCTCGCTTCAATCTATGGGTTGCTGCTCTCTATCCCTGCCTATAAGTTCTAGATCAATTTCAAACTTTAGGTGGTTGACCCGGTCCTCCTACTTCATTCATGTTTGCTGAGATCAGATCAAAGATTGTGTGGCTCTCCACTTCGACAAGTGGGAACGATTCGCTGAAGCACCAGTAGAAATCTCTGCCACGCAAATCGGGAAGAAGAGTCCCGGGAAACTAAGCAGTTCTTTTTGGAGGCAGATTTGCGTAGTTTTATTTATTTCTTAGTCCTGCTGTCAGCGGCAGCCACCTTCTCCGGACAGGCTCAGCAGCAACAACTTGCTTCTTCGCCTCACTCCGTAAACTTCTTTATTTACGATCGGGCCCGGGCTCAGGGGTGGGATTGGTATGAAGCGCCGCCGTATCAGAACAGTTATGGATACGGTGAATCGCTGCTGCGCTTTGGTCTTACACAAAGTATCAGGAACTGGGACTGGCGACTGGAGATAACCCAGCCCACGATCATCGACGCTCCTGACTATGCTGTAAGCCCCGTGACCGCGCAAGGTCAGCTTGGCTTTGGCGGCACCTATTATGCCGCCAACGGCAACAATTCCTATCCTGCTGCGGCATTCTTGAAGCAAGCATTTGCACGCTACAACTTTGGAGAAGGTGATAAGAATCTACGACTCGGACGCTTTGAATTCTTCGATGGGCTGGAGACCAAACCGAAAAATCCAACTCTCGCCTATCTTCAGCCCAACCGCGTCGCTCAGAGGTTAGTAGGCAACTTCAGCTTCACGGTTGCACAGCGCAGCTTCGACGGAGTTGATGCTCACTACGGTCAGGGTTCATGGGACATAACCGCCATGGCAGCACGCGCGAACCAGGGTGTCTTCAACATGAACGGCAATCCGGAGCTAAACGTTGACGTTCAATACCTTGCCTATACCAAGTCCGACTGGAAGGATCGCTTCCTGTGGCGCGTGTTCGCGATTGGATATCACGATGGCCGCACGGGCATCGCGAAAACGGACAACCGGCCGCTACCCGTCCGACAGGCTGATCACCAGAACATTCGCATTGGAACGTACGGCGCTGATTTCCTCACCGCCATCCCTGCTGGACCTGGACAATTCGACTTCATCGGCTGGGGAGTTTTGCAGAATGGCCAATGGGGACCGCAGGATCAGCGTGCAGGTGCCTGGACCGCCGAGGGTGGCTACCAGTTCCTACACGTTGCCAGCACACCATGGTTCCGCAGTGGATGGTTTCGAAGCAGCGGTGACAACAATCCCAGCGATAACAAGCACGGCACATTTGTCGAACTGCTCCCAACACCGCGCGGCTACGCTCGATTTCCGATCTACAACCTGATGAACCTGGAAGATGGGTTCGTGCAGGTGATTGACCGCCCAAGAAAGCCGTGGGAATTGCGGAGCGATCTGCACTGGATCCAGCTGACTTCCGGTAAAGATCTCTGGTATTCGGGAGGCGGTGCGTTCGATAACAAGGTCTTTGGATTTACGGGACGCCCCAGCAATGGGCATTCATCTATGACTTCCATATTCGACATCAGCTCCGATTGGCATGCGACGCACTATCTGGATGTCAATCTGTACTACGCATACAGTTGGGGCAAGTCGGTTGTGGGAGCGATTTATCCCGCGAACCGGAACGCGCAAATGGGCTACCTGGAGTTGGTTTATCACTGGAACACACCGCTGGCTCGTCACTAATGTCTCAGCTAGACATAAGTTGTCTCCGCCTCCAACTTTTGATCGAGGCGCGAGGCCATCTCATGCAGTTAAGATCAGTCGTCGCCTTTGCGGTTATGCGCGAAGTAGCCCAGGCCGTTGTGAGTGAATAGGACAAACGCACCAGGATGACGATCCAGTACATCAGAACGGGAGAAGACCAAGCATGAATCTGCGTGCATGGATTCGTCCGCTTCTGTTCATTGCAGTTTTGCTCATCCTTTGGGAGATCGGAGCACGCAGACAGCCGGCACATCTGTTGCCGGGACCTTGGGAAACGGCTGGCGGCATCGCTGATCTGGTCCAACACGGCTTGCTTTTGAAATACGTGGTTGCCTCCCTCTTCCGGGTGACGTGGGGATTTCTGTTGGCGGCAGTCCTGGCCATACCTCTGGGCCTCACCATCGGCTGGTATCGGCGCGCGGAGATGGCGTTTAATCCGATCATACAGATTCTTCGGCCGATCTCTCCTCTCGCCTGGATTCCGATTGCGATCCTCTGGTTTGGAGTAGGCGATCTGGCGGCAATTTTTCTTATTTTTCTCGGATCGTTTCTTCCTTTGCTGCTGACTGCCATCAATGCCGCAAGGAGCGTTCCGGCAGTTTACGTAAATGCCGGTCGAAATTTTGGCCTCGGACCCGCGCGGCTTGTCTATCAGGTGCTGTATCCGGCGGTAGTTCCGCAACTGATCATCGGCTTGCGGATCACTCTCGGAATCGCCTGGCTCGTAGTGGTTGCCGCTGAGATGATTGCAGTCAATTCTGGCCTGGGTTTCCTGATCATCGATGCGCGTAACGCCGGCAACCGATATGACCTTGTGGTCGCCGGGATGGTCATCATCGGCATCATCGGTTTGTTGCTCGACACGGGAATGCGCTCACTCGAAAGAGTGAAATCTTTTCGCTGGAGCTATTCGGAGGATTAGACGTTGCTACTCAAGGAAAGCGCCGTGGCTCCCGCCCTTAAGACCAAGCTATCCGTCGAGAACGTCAGCATGACGTTCAAGCGCGACGGCAAGAGTACTGCCGTACTCGAAAATATCAACCTTGACGTGCGGGATGGAGAGTTCGTATGTCTGCTCGGGCCGTCCGGGTGCGGCAAGACTACGCTTCTGAATGCCATGGCTGGCTTTCTTTCTCCATCGAGTGGAGAAATACAGGTCGACGGCGAAGTTGTCCGCGGCCCTGACCCTCGCCGGATTTTCGTATTCCAAGAGCGTGGAGTCTTCCCTTGGTTGACGGTCGAGGGCAATATTGGCTTCGGCTTATTTAATCTGCCACGTGCCGAACGCGAAAAGCGCACTGCGTACTACATGAAGATGGTCGGTCTCGAGGGGTTTGAGAAGGCCTATCCGCCGGAACTTTCAGGCGGAATGAAGCAGCGCCTCGAGGTCGCGCGCGCGCTGGCCGTCAATCCGGACATGCTCTTCCTAGATGAACCCTTTGGCGCGCTTGACTCCATTACGCGCCTGGTAATGCGCGGCGAGTTGCTGCGCATATGGGAGGCGGAGCGCAAGACCATCATCTTTGTGACGCACGACATTGACGAAGCAGTACAGCTCGCCGACCGTGTAGTGGTGATGAGCGCGCGTCCCGCCACGATTCAGCAGATCGTAGACATCGACATATCCCATCCGCGCGATATCAGCGCGGCGCGCTACCTGGAACTGCGTGACGGCATTTTCAAGCAGATTGGACTAGCCCACCACGTATGAACTCACTTGCAGAACCACGGAAATGGGAGAAATTCTTCTGGCCGCTTCTCGCGACAGGGCTGCTGCTCGCGCTTTGGCACTACTCTGTCATCTGGACGGCGACCAAAGTCTTTCCCTCGCCCAGTAGCGTCGAGAAGGGACTGGTCGGGCTGTTTCAGCACCATGTACTATGGGCCGACATTCGCGATTCCCTGCGCCGCGTTGCCATCGGTTTCGGGGCAGCTGTGCTGCTTGGCATCCCGGTTGGGCTCATGCTCGGCTGGTATCCGGCGGCAAATCAGGTCGTGAATCCCGCGATGCAGATTCTGCGGCCTATCAGCCCAATCGCGTGGATTCCAGTAGCCATCATCTTTTTTGGCATAGGCGACTCGGCTGCTATTTTTCTGATCTTTCTAGGCGCATTTTTTCCGATCGTCGTGGCCTGCATCAATGGCGTTTCCAATGTACCTTCGGTATTCCGGCGCACCGGCCGCAATTTTGGATTGACTCCACCACAGCTTCTCGCACGGGTTGTCTTTCCAGCCGCGCTTCCGCAGATTCTTGTCGGTTTGCGTATTGCGC
Organism: Alloacidobacterium dinghuense; assembly: GCF_014274465.1. NCBI lineage: Bacteria > Pseudomonadati > Acidobacteriota > Terriglobia > Terriglobales > Acidobacteriaceae > Alloacidobacterium > Alloacidobacterium dinghuense. The sequence continues at coordinate 3,125,848 of NZ_CP060394.1, forward strand.
TTGGCATAGCGTGGTTGGTCGTCGTCGCGGCGGAGATGATCGCTGTCGATTCAGGCCTCGGATACCTGGTCATCGATTCGCGCAATTCCGGGAAACGATATGACCTTGTCGTCGCGGCGATTCTACTGATCGGACTGATTGGTCTTGTGCTTGACTTTGGTATTCGCCGGCTGGAGAGGCTGAAGCCTGTTCGTTGGGGGTTCCGCAGTGAGTCTTAAAGGCAAAATTTTAGTCTGCACAGCCGGATGGCTGGTGTTAATCACTGCGCTCCATTGCTACCTGAATGTCAACTGGGGCGCGGTTCTCAACGATTTCCGTCCGCCGGGTAAACGCAAAGTTGTCGTGGCCTACATTCCTGTCACCTGCCAGCTCACGTGCCCGGTGACGGACTACATCTCGAAATTTTCAGAGAACGGCGAGATTTTTTTCCCGCGCATGTTTCAGGGCTTTCCTGAGATTAAAGAAGCACTGATCTCGAACAAGGTGCAGGCGGCGTTTGTTGTCGCGCCGCTGGCGATCGCGCTGGTATCGCAAGGGGTTCCCATCAAGGTTGTCTATTTGGGCCATCGTTATGGCAGTGCTCTGGTCGTTCGCAAAAACGGACCTGTAAAGAATTTCACTGACTTGCGCGGCCGCACTGTCGCCATTCCCAGCCGATTTTCTGACGAGCGCCTGATCTTGTTTCGCGCGATGAAGGTTTGGGGCATGAAGCCGGGAGATATCAAGATGGTGGAAATGGCCCCGCCAGATGTGTCCGGCGCGCTTGCTGCTGGCGCGATCGATGGCTTCGTCATGGGCGAGCCTTTCCCATCGCAGGCTGAACTGGGAGGCTTCGGCCGAGTTCTTTTCCAGGCGCGTGATTACTGGCCGGACTACATGTCGTGCATTCTGGTTGTGCGTCAGGACCTGATCGATAAGCGGCCCGAAGCAGTGCAGGTATTGGTAGACGGGATTGCCCGATCCGGTCTGTGGCTCGACAAAGGCAAGCCTTACCGCGAAGACGCTGCCGATTTCGTAGGCCGCTATTACTACAATCAAAAACCGGCGCTGCTGCGCTGGGCGCTTACGCATCCGCTGGACAGGGTTGTGTACAGTCAGCTTTCGCCACGCAAAGCCGATTTCGATATGGTTCGCGATCTGATGATCGAAACCGGCGTTCTGAATAAAAAGATCGATTTCTCCGAGTACACCGATACTCGCTTCTCTGACAATGCGAGTATCCAGACCGCATGGAAGTATCAACCCGGCATCGCAACAGCCAAGTAGATATCCAGGAGAAACAGAATGTTACGCAGACGATTCATTCAGCTTATGACTGTTGCAGGGGCCACCAGCCTGACGACGATCACACCATTGGAGGCAGCCGATACCAACACCATCACTTATAAGGTGAAGGGGTTCACCTGCGTCACATGCGCTGTTGGGCTTGAAACATTGCTGCGCCAACAAAAGGGTGTCCTGTGGGTCAAGGCCAGCTATCCCGACGCTTCCGCAACGATCAAGTACCAGCCAGCCACGGTCACGGAAGATCGACTGAAGGCATTCATAGCAGAGATCGGCTTCACTGCAGAGCCAGAGCATCGAAGCTGAGATTCGGCTTCAGAACTTGTTTCGAGAACATAGCGCAATACAACTTCAGTCGAATAAGTCAGGTAGAACATGTCGCAGAATACAAACTACGTGGAGACTGCAAAGAATCTAGCCAACTGCCTCGATTTGCAGCAACCTCCGATTGCCATTTGTTTCGCAGATTCTGTGCCAGACGGAATCGATAAGCATCAGGGTCGCGTTCCCGCCGGATGCCGCTTCTGGCAGGACGCTGCGACCGAAGCTTTCGCAACGTCGTCTGGGGACCATGAGCTTTGTGCGATTGGCGTCTACACCCATCACCTGCAACCATCTCCGGCACAGCAAACTGATTTGATGGATGCTCTCAAGGTCTTTGCCCAGCTTGGCTACGTTCGTGAAGAAGACCTGCCAATGATTCCGGCCCTGGAGACGCAGCCTTCCCATGTCATCTACGCGCCCTTGTCTGAAACAGCGCTGTCTCCAGATGTCGTCCTGCTCTTCGTCAATGCAAACCAGACGCTTATCCTCTCAGAAGCAGCGCAGCAAGTGGAACATCAGAACGCTCCCGCAATGGGACGTCCAGCATGCGCCATCGTGCCTCAAGTCATGAATACCGGGCGCGCGGCATTGAGCCTTGGCTGCTGTGGTGCTCGAGCTTACCTTGATACCCTGACCGATGATGTTGCCATCTTTGCAATTCCCGGCGCAAAGCTGAACGCCTACACAGAGCGCATTGAAGCGCTCGCCAGCGCCAATGCAGTGCTGTCCAGATTCCATCAGATCCGGCGCCGCGATGTGAACGCAGGTCTGGCTCCATCGATTCAAGACTCGCTCAGAGCAATGGAATCTGCCTGAGGGGGCGTAAAGCGGCTCACAAGAAGTTCAACACTCTGCATGATACAGTGGTCATACCACTGGAGGCGAGGGTGAGCAGCGCGATCAAATTGCCGAAGTATTCGCTAGGCGTTGGAGACCGCTTTGCTCATCAGGCAAAGGCGCAGCTCAGAGCCTGCATGCAAGCCTCTGAGTCGGGTGTTGAAGTAATTCCTGTCTGGAATAAGTCGAACCGCGAGCACGCGATCATCGGTTCCGAGCCCGTATCTACACGTGTTGCAGCGGATGCAGCTGTGAAGGCTCTCGCCTGGACTAAACCGTACTTCTGCGATGCCGACCACATCGGTATCGGCACCGTGGACCGATTCTTCAACGCATGCGACTTCTTCACCATCGACGTTGCCGATTTCATCGGTAACCCGGCTGAACCGTCCATCATCGATTCATTTCTAAAATCGCACCTTGAACTGCTCGGCGAAATCAAGATTGATGGTATCGATCAACCTCTGACGATCAGCACCGAATTCCTGCAAAAGGTCTCTAGCAAATTCCTTGCAGCAATCCAACAAGCAGCCTCGATCTACAAGAAAATCGAGGCGAATCAAGGTGCGGGGAACTTTGTGACCGAGGTTTCGATGGACGAAACCGACTCGCCGCAAACACCTGCCGAACTCCTCATCATTCTCGCCGCCGCTGCTGACGCAGGAATCCCGCTTCAGACGATCGCGCCAAAGTTCAGTGGCAGATTCAACAAAGGCGTGGACTACGTCGGTAATGTCACTCAATTTGAGAAGGAGTTCGCACTCGACGTAGCCACCATCGCACACGCCGTGAAGCATTATGATTTGCCGCAAAACCTGAAACTCAGCGTCCATTCCGGCAGCGACAAGTTTTCCATCTACGCTCCCATTCATCGAACCATCCAAAGATTCGACACGGGAGTGCACCTCAAAACAGCTGGTACTACCTGGCTTGAGGAACTGATCGGACTGGCCGAAGCAGGCGACGAAAGCCTCGATCTGGCAAAAGAGATCTACAAGCAGGCCTATGATCACCGCGAGGAATTGTGCGCGCCTTATGCGACAGTCATCAACATCGACCCCGCAAAGCTCCCAACCCCCAACGACGTGGCCCGCTGGTCTTCAGACCAGTACACCGCTGCACTACGCCACAATCCTGAATCGCCGGGTTACAACAACAGCTTGCGGCAACTTCTTCATGTCGGTTTCAAGGTCGCTGCAAAGATGGGCAGCCGGTACCTTGAATTGCTCGATGCCAACGAAGCTATCATCGCTCGAAACGTGACGGAAAACCTCTTCGATCGACACATCGCCCCCGTTTTTCTAGGAAGACATTCTTCCTGAAGGCTATGGTTGTCCCATACTCGCCGATTGCTCGTGATGCAGGCTTATGTCAATCGCATCGAGAAGTTTTCCCGAGGGATCGCTTTCGTACTCCCAGAACATGATGCCGCCTAGCTGGTGGTCATTGACATACTTGCACTTCAGTGCGAGCGACTCCGGATCCTCGTAGGAAACAAAGATCTGCTGTGCTGCGTTGTAGAGATAGGGCACGGAAGCAGCGGCATCCCAATAACGCGAGAAACCATTACTTAGCATGTTCGTCGAGATGTTTTTGTAATCGGCAAAAGCGTTGGGGACTGGCTTACCCTGCTGGAAAAGTCCGTGATTGCGGTCTGGCACCTGTCCCCAAACATGCCCGTAGAACGGCACACCCAGCACAATCTTCGCCGCAGGCACACCGGCCTGCTCGTACTCCTCAACAGATCTGTCTGCGGATATTTTCTTAGGATCAAGCGGATCGGCGAATAGCGGCGCGTGATTTCCAGTCGTCGTATCAGAACCGGGCTCATAGTAGTCATACGCCATCAGGTTGACCGTATCGACATACTTCTGAACCTTGCCCATCTCCGTATGCTCAAGAAATTCACTGGAAGCACCAGCGGCAATCGTAAGAAATAATCGACGATGCAGTTTCTTCTCTTCGCGATCAAACTGTTGACGCAGCTCAGCTAGAATCAGCGTGTAGTTTTGTTTATCCTCGGGCCGGAATTTGTTCCCCGCGCCGACCGAACCGGGATACTCCCAATCAACATCCAGCCCGTCGAACTGGTACTGCTCGATGAACGCGAGGACACTCTGAGTGAAAATGCCGCGGCTTTCCCTCGTCAGCGCCATGTCGGAAAACTTTCCTGACCCAAGCCACCCACCCACCGAAATCAAAACCGTAAGCCCGGGATTCTCTTTCTTGAGCGAAACAAGCGTCGCCAAATTGGCGGCGTCCTGCGGGTCTTCCGTGCTGATTTTTCCGTTCTGAATCAAGGCAAAAGCAAAATTGATTCGAGTTAACTTGCGGGCCGCGATATCGCCTGGCTGAATGAGCGAGTTCCCCGGAAAAACATAAGCGACGATTGCGGGCTGCGACACCTTGTCAGGCGTACTGGCAAACAGACGAGGTAACGCTAGAAACGGCAGCATCACGCAACAAAGGCAGATGCTGCGCTTCAAGGAACGAAGTAAGAACTGTGGACCCGGCAAATCGAGCATCAAACCCGCAAAAATATGCTCCCTCAATCCTGTCTCCTGTGCGCCTTTCATCGGAACGCGCCGTGCGCAGCACAAATGATTTATATTGCAAAAACTGACCAGAAAGGACTGGAAAAATCATACACACTAGCAAGCACCTTCTCGCTTTTGGCCTCTCTGTGTTTTTTGCTTCGACATCTCTGGCGCAAGTGCGTGTTCTGGTCGACCAGGTCGGATACGAATCGTCGGCCCCAAAACAGGCCATCATCGAAGGCACAAAAGCCGGCCATCCACAGCAGTTCACGCTTATCGACTCGGATACTGGCAAGGCGGTTTTCCAGGGCGCCGTGCAGCCTTCCGGAACGGTCCATGCATGGGATCAATGGACATTCTGGACAGCAGACTTTTCAACGTGGCAAAAGGCCGGCCACTATGAAATCGAGACGAGAACCGACGCAGGCCCTGTGCGATCGTGTCCCTTCGAAATCGAAAGCAATCTTCTCGAACGCAGCACGCTCTCTAACGTGATCTATTACTTTAAGGGCCAACGCTCCAGCGGTTTAATCGATCGTGCGGACAGTCACCTGCGTCTCCCGCATGGTAACGGCTTTGTTGACGTTCACGGCGGCTGGTACGACGCGACGGGCGACTATGGAATTCATCTCTCGCATCAAAATCCAACCTCATATTTCAATCCGCAGCAAGTGCCACTTGTAGCCTGGTCCCTTCTGAAAAGCTATTTGGCGCTTCAGGCGCGTCACGATGACAACTTCAGCGAGTACGAACGGCGCCTCCTTGACGAGGGCCTGTATGGAGCAGATTACCTGGTTCGCATCAAACGGCCCAACGGTTCGTTTTTCGAATCCATTACTGGCCCTGGGAAGGACAAGCTCCCGCAGGATCGCGCCATCGGCAACCCAAACTGGCACACGCAAATCAAGACAAGTACCTCGGATTCCACTGAGCGCATTGGGGCCGCCAACGGCCCGCATGCCTATGAAGCCAGCTTTCGCGCAGGTGGCGGCATGGCGATCGCAGCTCTGGCCCTCGCTGGCACCATGCCTGAACAGGGAGATTTCTCACGCGCCACGTACATCCGTACGGCCGAACAAGCGTTTCAATTCCTGAATGCGCATAACGTCGAACTGCTCAATGACGGGAAAGAAAACATACTCGACGATTACTGCGCACTCATGGCTGCCACCGAATTGTATCGAGCGACAAAGAATCAGCTCTACCGCGATGCTGCCAACAAACGCGCCAATCGACTGATGTCGCGGCTCACGACTAATGATGCATTTCACGATTATTGGCGCGCAGATGATGGCAAGCGCCCGTTCTTTCACCCTTCCGACGCGGGACTGCCGATCATAAGCCTTCTTGAATACAGGCAGATTGCCGATGCAACGCAGCAGGAACGAATTACTGCTGCAGTGGAAAAATCACTGCGTTTCGAACTTGCGGTGACTGGCGAAGTCAACAACCCGTTTGGATACGCGCGACAAATCGTCCGAATGGGCAATGGCCAGGTACGCACTGCCTTCTTCTTTCCCTACGACACGGAAGCAGCCCCATGGTGGCAGGGAGAAGACGCACGGCTCGCCTCAATGGCAGCTGCCGCACGCATGGCTGCTCCGCTCTTCGCAGCAGATCCCGGCTTTCAGTCGCAGCTGGAAACCTATGCGTGGAACCAATTGCACTGGATTCTGGGACGCAACCCTTTCGACGCCAGCATGCTGATTGGCAGCGGACATCGGAATGCACCGTACATGTTCTTTAAGTCATACAAGTACACGAATGCGCCCGGCTCGATCCTCAATGGCATTACTGCAGCATCTGACAACGAAGACGGAATCGCCTTCAACGAAGGCTATGCTGTCACTGGAAAAGATGACGACTGGCGCTGGACGGAGCAATGGCTTCCGCATGCAGCATGGTATCTATACGCAGTGAGCCTTCCACGCCGATGACTCCATTTTCAGAATGTTTTTCACTAACAGCCGCGCTCGGTCGAAGGACGGCATCGCTAGTCTGCGTATTTCTCCTCTTGCCGACAAGCAGAGTCTCCGCGCAGCAATTACCGGAAGCAGTTCCGGCTACCCCGGCTGAGTATCAGCAGACCTACGACCGCCTGCTTAAGGCGATCGAGGCCATTCCGATCTTCGACAATCACGGCCACCCCGGCTTCGCTGACGACTCGAATGTCGATGCGATGGTTTCGCCGCCCGACGCAAGCGCGGCCTTCCGTCTTAGAGCAGAGAACCCCGAGCTCATCGCTGCCTCAAAAGCACTCTTCGGCTATCCCTTTGACGACAATTCGCCGGAACACCTGCAGTGGCTGGCAAAAAAGAAGGCCCAACTGAAGCAGGAAGAGAAGGGCTATCAATATTTTGATACGCTTCTTGACGAGCTAAACATAGAGCAGGCAGTCGCCAACCGCGTCGAACTTGGCACCTATCTTTCTCCAAAGCGTTTTCTCTGGGTCTTCTTCGTCGATTCCCTTCTTTTCCCGTTCAATAATCATGCGCTCATCGCCCGGAATGGCGACCTTGCAGTTTTCATTCCGCTCCAGGAAAAGAAACTCAAGAACGAGCTATCGCAGGAGAAGCTGCAACAACCTCCTGCAACACTTGATGACTACCTGAGATTCGCAACCCGCCTGCTTGAAGACAACAAGCAGCACTGTGGCGTCGGCATCAAGTTTGAAATAGCCTATTTTCGCCCGCTCCATTTCGATGACCCTCCAAAGCAGACTGCAGAAACCACCTATGCAAAGTATCGGAACGGTGGCACCCCTTCGGAAGCGGAATACAAGGACTTTCAGGATTATCTATTCCGCTACCTGATCAGCGAAGCAGGACGCCTGCATCTCCCGGTCCAAATCCACTCTGCTGTCGGCATCGGCGATTATTACAGCGTCTCGAACGGCACGGCTCTCCAGCTCGAAAACGTATTGAGGGATCCACGCTACAGCAGCACCACATTTGTGCTGTTGCATGGTGGATATCCGTTTCAGGAGCAGGCCATCTGGCTGACCACACGCAAGAATGTCTACCTCGACTCATCGCTGATGGGCCTATATCTTTATCCCGCCGATTTAAAGAATGTGCTGCGCCATTGGCTGCTGCTATTTCCAGATAAAGTCGTATTTGGCTCCGATGCTTTTCCGTTCAGTGAAGCCGTAGGCGCCGAGGAGAGTTATTGGATCGCCGTCCGCTCTGCGCGGGTAGCGCTTGCTGCAGCGCTCACGGAAATGCTTTTGAACCACGAGGTCACCAATGACCAGGCTCTCGCCTTCGCCCACGGATACCTGCATGACAATGCCGCCAGGCTTTACGCTAAATAAGTAGACGAGGGGAGTCGTCAGCGACACCTCTGTAACATCCCACAAATAAGATCAACTCATTGGACGGAACATCACCCAGACATGGAACCGAATGAAGCGCAGGAATTGCAGGAAGAACATGAACAGGCTGCCAGAAATCCCAGCCTTCGCCCCGTAAGCTTCACCATGAGCGTACTCGCCGTGCTCGTGGCCATTTCCACAGTGCTTGGACACCGCACGCACACGGAGGCAGTCCTTGCCCAAGCCAGGGCCAGTGATCAATGGAATGAATACCAGGCAAAGAAAATCCGTCTGAATGAAACGCAATTGACCTCTGACATCTTGTCCATTCTTGCCGTCCATGACGACAAGGCAAAGAAACTGATGGACGGCTACAAAGCTCATTCGGACAAATGGGGCGCCGACCTGCAACAGGAAGAAGATAAGGCTCATGAGTTTGAAGCCGAGGTAAGACGATCTGAGCGTAAAGCCAACCGCTTTGATCTAGGTGAGGCTCTTCTCGAAATCGGTCTCGTTGTCACCTCAATAACTTTGCTCACGCGGCAACGCGCCTACTGGTATCTCGGCATGGGGTTCGGAATTGCGGGGATGGCCGTCTGCGTCACCGTTCTGCTTCTGCATCTCTAACGAAACGAAGCCTTTGACGGGCGGAGAATATTGGCCTGCGCCCCATTTCAGACGAACGATAAAGTAATCTGTTCGTGGAAACAAACATGCTTACCCGGCTCCGCCTCTTCTTTACGGCCCTCCTGCTTTGCAGCGTCTTCACACTGGCGCAGACCGCGCCAGTCATTACCGTCGACAATGGGCCCAACGCACTCGTTCAGGAACGGAAGCACTACGTTGTGCTCGTCTCGCTCGATGGCTTCCGTTACGACTACGCGAAAAAGTACGGCGCAACTCACCTGCTGGCGCTTGCGAAGCAGGGCGCGAGCGCGCCCGACGGCATGATCCCGTCGTACCCCTCGCTCACATTCCCAAATCACTACACCTTGGTGACAGGCCTCTATCCCGAACACCACGGCATCGTCGCCAACAGCTTTTACGATGAGCAACGGAAAGAACGGTATTCCTATACCGACTCCAAGACGAACGGCGATGGCACCTGGTATGGCGGCACGCCGCTATGGGTGTTGGCCGAGCAGCAGGGCATGCGCTCCGCCTGTTTCTTCTGGCCGGGGTCAGAAGCTGCCATTCGGAGTGTGCGTCCAAGCTACTATCTGCATTTCGACAATAAATTTCCCGACGAGGAGCGCATCGACCAGGTGGTGGCATGGCTCAAACTGCCGGAAGACAAGCGCCCTCACCTGATTACGCTGTATTACTCGAATGTCGACCATGCCGGGCATGAGCACGGCCCAAACAGCCCCCAGGTCGCTGAAGCCGTGAAAGAAGTCGACTCGCTGATCGGAAAACTGCACGACCGCCTCGACGCGTTACACCTGCCTGTTGACCTGATCGTCCTCAGCGATCACGGTATGGCCCGCGAAGAAGGTCCGTGGATCAACCTCGATCAGTACACCGACCTGTCCAATTTCACAACTGTCGGATCACTCCTTTATGGCAATTCAGAAACCGACGTCGAGAGGGCTTACGAGAAACTCAAAGCAGCTGACAGCAACTTCGTCGTCTATCGCCGCGCTCAGATGCCCTCGTGGCTGCACTACAACAGCAACCCACGCGCTGGAGATCCCATCATCGTACCTAAAGGCGCGCACGCCATTCGCGCGCGCGGCCCAGAGGCCGGAGAGCAGGATCACACTCCGACGATGGGGATGCATGGCTACGACCCAAGAGATGTGCCCGAGATGAAGGCCACCTTTTTTGCCGCCGGCCCCGATATACGCCAGGGCGTCACGCTTAAGCCTTTTGAAAACGTGAATGTGTATCCATTCATCGCGAAGATCCTCGAACTGCAAGCGCCGCCCACCGATGGCAGCCTCAACATTCTCTCCACCGCCCTTACAGATGCGGCTCGATAATCGTCAAAAATAGAAAGCAGAACGAATGGCCCTTTATCTTGGATTTGACGCAGGCGGCACCAAAACCGACTGCGCCCTCGCCGACGAAAACAATGTCATTGCCCGCACACAGAATGGCAGCATCAAGCCGCTGCGCGTTACGGCTGCACAGGCTGAGGCGAATATGCGTGGCCTGCTCGACGAAATCTCTAAGCAGAGCGGCATTGACCTGAAACAGGTCGCCGTTTCCTGCGTCGGAACGGCAGGCGTGCGCTTTCCGCAGACGAAAGAGTGGATGGAGCAAATCATCTCGCGTCACGCGGGCGGTCAAATTTTCGTCGTCGGAGACGAAACCACAGCTCTTGACGCTGCCTTTCCCGGACAAGCAGGCGTGCTGGTGATCGGCGGTACAGGTTCGAACATCCTTGGCCGTACCAGCACAGGCGAAACCTTCAACGTAGGCGGATGGGGCTCAGCGCTGGGCGACGAAGGCTCCGGCTACTGGATCGGACATGAGGGTCTCAAGCGAGCGCTGCGGGCGCATGACTTCCAGCAGCCGACGATGATTATCGAAAAGGTGATGCGATTCTGGTCGGCGGCTACTCTCGGAGATTTGGCAAACATCGGCAACCAGACACCGTTTCCTGACTTCTCCCAGCTCGCGCCGCTGGTAGTGGAATGTGCGGAGGCTGGCGACGGCGTCGCACTCGACGTTCTGCGACTCGGCGGCCAGATGCTCGGCGAAAATGCAGTGCATGCCGTCCGCAGACTTCGCGCGCTGGAACCCGATGCGCCATTTCCGGGAATCGCCTTTGTCGGAGGCATCCTGAAGAGCGTTGCGTTCGTCCGCGAAAGCATGGTGGAAACCATCCATCGCGCGCTGCCTACCGTCGAAGTCTTGCCAGAGGCAGTGGATCCTGTCATCGGCGCTTTATGGAGAGCCCGCAATCGCGTCCACTAGTTACTTGACGAACAAACGATATCGGATCGTCCAGCTTTGCGTTTGCTTCGGCGCGACATCCAGATGGATATATGCTTCCGGCGAAATAGTCGTGCGAATCGACCAGAGATAGAACTTCGCGATCGGCGAATCTGACGTTTGCTGAATTCCAACGCCAGCGGTCTGATCTTCGACGGTGATGTCGTAATCGGCCGCCTTGTCCGAATATCCCGTAATGTAGCCCGCGACCGTCTGGTGAGGCTGCAGTTCCTGCAAATACGAAATGGTATTGCCCTCGATCTTTGCCATTGATAGATCGAAGTGGGTATCGGGTGAATCCTGAATTTTGGGAGTGAAGGGAAAACGCACTGTCATTCCCGGACCGGTTGCCCGTCCATCGAACATGAAGAAATCATGATCGTAAACATCGGTCACAATTGGTTTGGATCCAATGTTTTTCACCTGATGTTTGAGCGCAATCACTGCACCGGCCTTATCCAGTTCCAGCGTCTTCTTATAGATGTAGGCAAAACCGATGGGCGACTGAAGCTTTTGCTCAAACGTAATCGACCGCTTGCTGGTATGTACCGTCCACTTTCCAGTATCGACGATCGGATAGAAGGTACCGAACTTGTAAGGCGAGTCGTCGATTTTGCGGAGAACGCCAACTCCTACCTTCACGAAAGGATCGCCCGGCTTGGCATCGCTGTAGCCCAAAGCTCCGTCCTGCGAGCGAAACTCTTCCACCGGCCCGGTGATGGAATCGTTGATAAGTGGATCGTATTTCGAAAACCACTCGCCCCAAAACGCATGCCCTTTGTATGAAGCACACCCGATCACTCCCGACCAGTCGAATCGTGTGGAGCGGTAGTAGCCGCGCTCGGGATCAGGCAGAAAGACAACCGCCTCTACATCTCCGTTCGAGAGTATTGCTTTCGGATGATCTGCATGCGGAATGTCGCTGCAAGCAGACGTCGACGCAGCATGAGCAGCCTGCGTCAACAGGAAGACCACAGCCAGCAGAATGAACGATTTGAATTTTGTCATGAACTCAGTCAAACGGGAACCAATTGCAGGAAGCAAACCGCATAGCCTGTGCATTGTTATGCCGCAGCCACCGGCTGCCCGCGCAGAATCGTCTCGATCACCTCGCCCTTCGGCGAAAGTACAATCAGATCGGCAGCGCGTCCAACTTCGAGCGCTCCCACCTGTGAATCAAGCCCGATCATCCGCGCCGGGTTCCGAGTGGCCAGTGTTGCTGCTGTACCAATGTCCGCGCCGGTAAACTCGGCAAAATTCCGCACAGCGCGATCCATCGTAAGCGTGCTGCCCGCCAGTGTGTCTTCGCCGATGATGCATTTTCCATCCTTCACGCGAACCTCGAGTTCACCCAGCCGGTAGTTGCCATCTGGCATGCCGGTTGCGCTCATTGCATCCGTCACCAGAATCGCTCGTTCACTGCCTTTCTCTTTCCAGAACATGCGGACGACCGTAGGGTGCACATGCAAGCCGTCGCTGATAATCTCGGCGAAAAGCTCGGGCCTGTCCAGAACGACGCCCAGCATACCCGGCTCGCGGTGATCGAAGCGGCGCATAGCGTTAAAGGTGTGCGTCGCAGAAGTCGCACCGGCGCGTATGCCTCGCAAGGTATCTTCCGTTCCCGCGTTGCTATGTCCGAGGCTGATGCGCACTCCGAGTTCTTTTCCACGCGCCATCACTTCGTCCGCACCGGGTAGTTCCGGTGCGATCGTCATCAGCCGGATATGCCCTTCCGCAGCTTCCCACATGCGGTTGAACAACGACAGCGTGGGCAACTGGAGATCACGCTCCGCGTGCGCGCCGCGTTTTGCATGCGAGATAAATGGGCCTTCAATATGAATTCCGAGAGGTCTTGCACCCTCGATCTCTGAGCCGATCAATTTAGCCAGCCCACGTAACGAACGCAGTGTCGTGTCGACAGGTGCGGAAATCGTTGTCGCCAGATACGACCCGACGCCATAACGCGCCAAAAAGCGTCCAATCGTCGTGAGCGATTCGCGTGAGCCGTCCATCACATCCGCGCCACCGCTGCCGTGAAAATGAACGTCAAGATAGGCGGGAACAAGCGTGGTGCCTGGATAATCCCGGACTTCGCCGGCGGCCACAGCCCCGTCCGCGCGAGAAGTGATGCTGGAGATCGCTCCATCCTCGATCACCACAACCGGACGGGAAAACGTTTTGTCTGGGGTCAGCAGCTTCTCTGCTGTAATCACTCTGCGCATACACTTCTCATTCTCGAACGACAATACACCTGTATAGCTGTATAGTCCACGATCATTTCTACACTGTAAACAGCATGAGCAAACCACGAATCGGCTTTCATCTTTCTACTGCTGGAGGGGTTTTCAACGCGGCTGAGCGCGCCAACCAGATTGGAGCCAACACCTTTCAAATCTTCTCATCCAGCCCGCGTATGTGGCGACCCGCCCGCCTTGAACAGGTCCATTGCGAGCGGATGCGCGAGCTCCGGAAGAACTACGACTGCTGGCCGCTCGTTATCCATACCAGCTATCTGGTAAATCTTTGCAGTCAGTCAGAAGTCGTCCGAGCCAAGTCCATCTCCGCTTTCCACGGCGAGATCGAGCGTGCCCTGGCTCTCGGAGCCGAGTATCTGGTCCTCCATCCGGGCTCGTGGCGCGGCCTCACTCGCGAAGAGGGCCTGCGGCTGGCAGCGGAATCCATTGCAAAATCGCTCGACGGACTCAACCCGCAGATCAACGATTTCCAAATCCTGATCGAAAACACCGCCGGCGCGGAATTTTCTCTCGGAAGCAGCTTCGAGCAGGTAGCCGAACTCATTCACCGCCTCCGCAACGTCGCTCCCGTCGGCGCCTGCCTTGACACCTGCCATACCCACGTTTCCGGATACGACATCGTCACCGAAAAGGGCTACGAAGAAACTGCGCGCCAGATCGAAGCGACTATCGGTGCGAAAGCTGTCCGCGTGTGGCACACCAACGACGCCAAAGCAGCACGCGGCTCAAAGCTGGACCGACACGAACAAATCGGCCGAGGAACGATCGGCGTCGAAGCCTTCCGCCGCCTGCTCAACGATAAGCGATTCGCGCATTGCGCCTTCATCGCAGAGGTTCCCGTCGAGCAGCCCAACGACGACCAGAAAAACGTTGCCCTGCTCAAGTCTCTCGTTCATCCAACAGAGAAAGCGGGCAAACCAACAGCAAATAGGGCGAATCGTAAACAATCGGTAAAATAAGAGGAGTATGTCTTCAGTCAAGCCCACAGAAACCGCTGCAATGGCAGCGACAGGCGGAGCTTCTCCCGAAGTCCGCTACACCCCTGCTGAAATTGAACCGCGCTGGCAAGAGCGCTGGGCCGAGCAACCTGATCTCTACGCCGCCGAACCGGCATCCAGCGGCAAGCCCAAATACTATGTGCTTGAGATGCTGCCCTATCCTTCGGGCCAGCTCCACATGGGCCACGTTCGCAACTATGCCATTGGTGATGCTTTGGCCCGATACATGTGGATGCAAGGCTACAACGTGCTCCACCCGATGGGCTGGGATGCCTTCGGTCTGCCTGCGGAAAACGCGGCCATCAAAAACAACACACCGCCACGCGCCTGGACTACATCCAACATCGCCGCCATGAAGCGGCAGATGAACCGTATTGGCCTCAGCTACGATTGGGCTAACGAAGTCACCACCTGCCTGCCCGACTATTACCGCTGGAATCAGTGGTTCTTTATACGCATGTTCGAACGGGGCCTGGCGTATCGCAAGAAAAGCAAAGTGAACTGGTGTCCGAAGTGCTGCACGGTCCTCGCCAACGAGCAGGTCATCAACGGACGCTGCTGGCGGCACGAAGACACCATCGTCGAACAGCGCGATCTGGAGCAGTGGTTCCTGCGCATTACCGACTACGCCCAGGAATTGCTCGAGGACCTGGACAAGCTCGAAGGCTGGCCGGAAAAAGTGCGCACCATGCAGCGCAACTGGATCGGCCGCAGCGAGGGCGCGGAAGTCGACTTCGAAGTAGAAGACGCGACCCACACGCCGGTTGACGAGCTTCAGCAGGTGCGCCACAAGGGCACAGCCGTTTTGTCCGCAGTTGAAAATCTCAAAACAACCGGCGCCAGGATCACCGTCTTCACTACGCGCATCGACACGATCTATGGGGCGACCAGCATCATCCTTGCTCCGGAGCATGCGCTGGTAAAGGAGTTTGCCACCGCAAACGCCGAGCTTGCTGAGCAGGTAAACGCGCTCTTGGAGCAGCAAAAGAGGGCACGCGAGGCCGGTGATATCGGCGAGATTGAAAAGCACGGCGTCTTTACCGGTCACTATGCCGTCAATCCGTTCAACAATGAGCGACTGCCGATTTGGGTCGCCAATTACATCCTCGGCGAATACGGCACGGGCGCGATCATGTCGGTCCCTGCACACGACGAGCGCGACTACGAATTCGCCCAAAAGTACGGCATCGAGATGCGCATCGTCATTCTGCCGCGGCGCACGGAGGATGCCGACGGCAAGGGCGAAACGGAATCGACGCTGCCCTACACCGATGAAGACAGCCTGCTGATCAATTCCTGCGATTTCAGCTCGATGGGCAACAAAGAAGCGCAGCAGAAGATGATCGCCTTCGTCGAAGAAAACAAATTCGGAAAGGCAACCATCAGTTTTCGTCTGAGGGACTGGGGCGTAAGCCGACAGCGCTACTGGGGCACGCCCATTCCCATGCTCTACTGCGAGAAGGATGGGATTGTCGCCGTTCCTGACGATCAGTTGCCGGTGCTCCTGCCCGACAACGTCGAGATCACGCAGGAAGGTGGGTCGCCGCTCGCCAAGCTGCCGGAATTCGTGAACACTACCTGCCCGAAGTGTGGAGGGCCCGCGCGCCGCGAAACGGACACCATGGACACCTTCGTCGATTCGTCCTGGTACTTCTACCGCTATACAAGCGCGAAGGATGACAAAGCACCATTCGACTCAGCCGCGATCGACTACTGGTTCCCCATCGACCAGTACATCGGCGGCGTCGAGCATGCAATTCTGCACCTGATCTATTCGCGTTTCTGGACCAAAGTGATGCGCGATCTTAGGCTCGTCAAAAACGACGAACCAGCCGACCGCCTCTTCACCCAGGGCATGGTGATCAAGAACGGCGCAAAGATGTCGAAGTCGAAGGGCAATGTGGTTTCGCCCGATGACATGATCGCCCGCTACGGGGCAGACGCCACTCGCATGTACTCGCTCTTTGCCGCGCCACCAGACCGTGACCTCGACTGGCAGGAGGACGGTGTTGCAGGCGTGAGCCGATTCCTGGGCCGTGTCTACCGCTTTGTGATGAAGGCAGCTCCGGGAATGCGCCAGCCGACCACGGCGAGTGGAACCCAACTGGACGCAGCAATCGCACCGAATCTCGAACGCAAGCTGCATCAGACAATTCACAAAATTACGCAGGATTTTGCAGGACGTTGGCACTTCAATACCTCCATCGCCGCAATCATGGAGTTGTTGAATCTACTCAACGAACACGAAGATGCAATCGTTGCCGCTGTCGAATCCGACGGCCGAGCACGTGAGATCATCACGAATCTCGTGCTCTTGCTCGCGCCGTTTGCCCCTTACCTCGCTGCGGAATTGTGGGGAGAGATTGGCGGGACCACCGCAGTCAATAAAGAGCCCTGGCCGAAAGCAGACCCGGGCAAAATGGCCGAATCGACAATCGAAATTCCTGTGCAGGTGAACGGAAAACTGCGAGCCGTAGTTAGCGTACCCGCAGACGCCGACCAGGACGCGACGCAGGCAGCGGTAATGGCCGATGCAAGAGTGCAGGCGGCCACTGCGGGCAAGCAGATCGTCAAGGTGATCGTCGTTCCCGGCAAGCTCACTAACATCGTAGTGAAGGGCTGATGTCGCCTCGGGAAACGGTTCGCGGGACGCAATCTCTGGTTCATACTCTGGCGGGCTGTTGGTCGCGTCCCTCACTCCTTGTTCTGGAAATCGCATGGCGCTGGCTCTTTGGCGCCCCTGCGCTTCTCCTTCTCTACTATGAAGGCGCGCGCATCCTGGCTGCAACAGCCAGCCAGATTGAAACCACAGGAATCGAACAGTTCTCGCTCCAGGACCCGATGCACGGCGCCGTCATGATCGCCGACGCTATTGCCGTGCTCAAGCCGCCCGTTCTGCACACGGCGAGTTGGCTCTTTCCGCTGCTTGCAGTGGGATGGGCCATCGTCTCCGGCATTGGCCGCAATCTCGTTCTGCGACGCTATGACTCAACATTTCAGATGAGGCCACTGCCACTCATCTTCCTGCAATTGCTGCGTGTTGCCGCACTTGGCGGCACTTTTGTCGGATGGTTCCTTGCAATTCACTGGGCTGCGAATTACGCGCTTCCGGACGCGGAGCCGAACCTCGTTCTCTACTGCGCTCTCGTCATCTGCCTTTCGTTGGGAATCTTCACGCTTTGGGCGCTCCTGAGCTGGATTTTCTCGATCGCGCCGCTGCTCGTAGTTCTCGAAAACTGCGGAGTCGCGACGAGTCTCCATCGCAGCCTGCATCTCGGCCCTCTCAAGGGCAAGCTGGTTGAAGTGAATCTCGTCATGGGCATCATCAAACTGGCGCTCATCGTGTTGGCCATGGTCTTCTCAGCCACGCCGCTTCCCTTTGAATCCGTTATGCAGGGAGCGCCGCTTTACATTTGGTGGGCCTTGGTATCGCTGATGTACCTTGCCGCCTCAGACTTTTTCCAGGTCGCCCGATTGGTGGCCTTCATACAGTTCTGGCGTTTGTTCAAAGGATCGCAGTCAAATTCATCCCCAACTTTCGCAGCGTCAAAGTAAACTGATAAGTGGATACCTCGTCGATCGTCATCCTTGATTTTGGCTCCCAGTACACACAACTCATAGCGCGCCGCATTCGCGAGCAGAATGTCTTTTCTGTGGTCCTGCCCTGCACGGCAAAGCTTGAGGAGATTCAAAGCTGCAAGCCAATCGGCATCGTTCTCTCCGGCGGACCCTGCTCGGTCTACGATGCTGATGCACCCAACGCCGATCCCGCGGTCTTAAATCTGGGTAAACCAATCCTCGGCATCTGCTACGGCCTGCAATTCATCACGCATCATCTCGGTGGCAAAGTCCGCTCTGCCGAGAAGCGGGAGTACGGCCACGCCGAAGTCTCTATCGTCGATCCGGCTATACCGCTCTTTGCCGGCCTGCCCGTCAATCTCCATGTCTGGATGTCCCACGGCGACGAGGCGCTCGATCTTCCACCCGGCTTTCATCTCACCGCAAGAACATCCAACGCCGTCGCAGGCATCGCAAACCCCGACCGTAATATCTGGGCCGTTCAGTTCCATCCCGAAGTACACCACACGCGCCACGGAACGGAACTCCTGCGCAACTTCCTCTTCAACGTGTGCAAAGCAAAGCCGGACTGGACGCCTGAACACTTTATCAAGTCCACCGTCGCCGCCATTCGAGAAAAAGTGGGCGATGGGCACGCTATCTGCGCGCTCTCCGGTGGCGTCGACTCCTCGGTCGCGGCAGTGCTCGTACATCGCGCTATCGGCGACCGACTCACCTGCGTCTTCGTTGACAATGGCGTGCTGCGCAAGAACGAATTCTTCAAAGTCCAGGAAAATCTTTGCGAGAAGCTCGGCCTGAACCTCGTCGCCGTCGATGCCAGCGGACGCTTTCTCTCGCGCCTCGCCGGCGTCACCGATCCGGAAACCAAACGCAAGATCATCGGCAACGAATTCATCAGCGTCTTCGACGATGAAGCGCATCGCATCGCGCAGCAGACCGGCGGAGTCGACTGGCTCGTGCAGGGTACGCTCTACCCCGACGTCATCGAGTCCTCATCCGTCAAAGGCCCATCGCAAACCATCAAGAGCCATCACAATGTCGGCGGCCTGCCCGAGACGATGAAGCTCAAACTCATCGAACCGCTGCGCGACCTCTTCAAGGATGAAGTCCGCCGCATTGGCCGCGATATGAAGATGCCGGAAGACATCCTGCAGCGCCAGCCGTTCCCCGGTCCGGGCCTTGCCGTCCGCATCCTCGGCGAGATCACTCCGGAGCGCGTAGCGTTACTGCAGGAAGCCGACGACATCGTCGTCACCGAAATCAAAGCCGCCGGACTCTACCAGCAGATCTGGCAGTCGTTTGCGGTTCTGCTTCCGGTCAAGAGTGTCGGCGTTATGGGCGACCAACGCACCTACGCCTACACCTGCGCCATCCGCGCAGTGCATTCTGAAGATGGCATGACCGCCGATTGGGTGCCCTTGCCCTATGACGTACTCAAGCGCATCTCCAGCCGCATCGTCAACGAGATTCGCGGCATCAACCGCGTCGTCTACGACATCACCTCAAAACCACCCGGCACCATCGAGTGGGAGTAGGCACTGCGCGTCGAGCGAAAGAACCTGACTGCAGAGGACACCGCACTCCACTCATTGCACTACATAGAGCGCCGAGGCATGCGGAGCGAGTGTGACTTTCAAAGCAGTGCTCGCGCCCAGGTCCTTCTTCTGCCACAAATCCCGCAGCGTATGATTAGCAACAGACAGGCCAAGCTCATTCCAGTCATAAGAAAGAGCCTGCTCTGTCTCGCCGATGTTGAAAGCGGCCACATACTGCTTTCCGTCAGCGCCTTTCGCCGTCCACACGACCGTGGAATCCGTCTGAATCACCGGCTTGTTCCCGCTCGAATGCTGATCGACCGCAATCACTTCCGGATTCGTCAGCAATAATTCCGTGAATGTATCCATCTGCGTGAGATTCGCACCGAGGATCAGCGGCGAGCGCGCAATCGACCACAATGTAATCAGCGTCTGCTGTTCGTCTGCGGTCAGGCGTGTATGTCGCGGATCGCCCCAGCCCGGCTTCGGCCCAATGTATCCCAGCGGAAGCATATCGGCATCCGGCCAGTGTCCCGGCTCGACGTGCGCAGACCACTGCGCCAACTTTGCGAATTGCCCAGTTAAAGACTGCGGAAATGCGCTCGCATCCGCATCCGGCTTCTTCCACACATCCCAGAAGTCATCGGAAATCCGCCACAGCTGCGCATATTTTCCGTACATCGTCTGCCTGCTCAATCGGAGTCGGTCCCGGAGAAAGACTCAACACAATTAGCCGTCCGCTCTTCTTGAGCGCGGCGCTCATCATATGAATTTCATCCGCGTCGTACGGCTGCGAGATGCAATCGACATTGATGAAGTCTAGCCCCCAGCTCGCGTAGAGCTTCGCCAGCGAATCGTAGTAGGCCTGCCCCGCTGCATTCGCCTTCAGGCCATAATTGTCCGGATTCCACCGGCACAGATCGGAAGTATTCGCGGCTTCCGCAGCATGAAGCGACGTCCCCGCAATCGGCAGATTCTTCTCCACTGCTTCTTTCGGAATACCCCGAATGATATGGATTCCAAATTTCAGCCCCAGCGAATGAACGTAGTCACCAAGAGGTTTTAGCCCTGCATCCCCTCCACTTGAGGGAAAACGATTGGGAGCGGGCAGATATCTGCCATTTTTATCGAGCGTATAGCCCTGGTCGGCCCCTTTTGTCCCGGCGTTCTCGGCGTGCTGAAGATACCAGCCCTCATCGATGACGACATACTGCCATCCATACCGCTTCAAATGCTTGTTGAACCACTCAATGTTTGCCTTGAACTGATCTTCAGTAATTGTCAGACCGTACGAATCCCAGCTGTTCCAGCCCATCGGCGGCACTGGCGCAAGTACTGCCCGACTCTGCGCTAGAAGAGAAGTTCCCGCAAGCATCGTGAGCGTGAATGCGCAGCCGTGAATAAAACGCTTCATTGGCAACCTCGGAGAACGTTTTCCTTCAAGCCGTCCCAGTGTACTGCAAGCCTCCGCGCGCTCATTTGGTCCGCAGCACTCCGACGCTGATCAACACTTGAACACTTTCCTGTATACTCCAATGTTTATGCGGGTTTTCGTCATTCTTCCAGCAGCGGGCCTGGGCACGCGCATGGCTGTAGGCCATCACGCCCCGTCGGCGCCCAAGCAGTTCCTTGAATTGGCGGGCGTGCCTATCCTTATTCACAGCCTGCGGGCCTTTGCGCAAGTTCCGCAGGTGAGCGCCATGTACGTGGCCGTTCGCAGCAATGAGCGAGACCGAGTGGAGGCCCAGGTAGCCGAATACGGCTTCGCCGATAAGGTTCACATCGTGACTGGCGGCGATACTCGGCAGGAAAGCGTGGCCAATGCGCTGGATACCCTTCACTGCGATGACAACGATATCGTGCTGGTGCACGACGCAGTGCGTCCCCTGATAGACGCGGCCACCATTATCCGCACGATCGAAGCAGTCGAGAAGCATAACGCCGCCATCGTCGGCCTGCCTGCCGTGGATACGATCAAGCAAGTGGAACGCACGGCAGACGGAGCGATCATCACCGCTACAATTCCACGCGAATACATTGTGCAGGCACAAACGCCGCAAGGCTTCCACTATGGCCTGCTCAAACGCGCCTTCGCCGAAGCCACGGCCGACGGCTTCCTGGGAACCGATGAAGCCAGCATCGTCGAACGGGCTGGTGCGTCTGTGGCAGTCGTACTAGGCTCATCCGCGAATCTCAAAATTACACAGCCGGGGGACCTTGATCTCGCGGAGTTTCATCTCAAGCAGTTGGCGGGCTCGCGTCATTAGTACATTAGAAAGAGACAACTCATGAACATGCGAATTGGATTTGGCTGGGATTCACATGCCTTCAAACCAGGAGTGCCGCTGAAAATCGGCGGCCTTGCCATTGACCACCCCGAAGGGCTGGCTGGCCACTCCGACGGAGACGTGTTGCTTCACGCCATCACGGACGCCCTGCTCGGCGCAGTTTCTGCTGGAGACATCGGCAGCTTCTTCCCGCCCGGCGATCCGCGCTGGAAAAATGCAGACTCGGCAATTTTTCTGAACGTGGCGCTTGAAGAAATTCAGAACGCCGGCTACCGCATCGTCAACGTCGATACAACGCTCGTCCTCGCCGCTCCCAAGATCGGGCCCATCGCCGGTGACATGCGCGAGCGCGTGGCGGAACTGCTCGACATCAAGCCGAATGCGGTCGGCATCAAGGCGAAGACGCCGGAAGGCCTCAACGCGGACCACGTAGCTCAGGCCCACGCGGCTGTATTGCTCGAACAGGTCGAAGATCCGACACAGCTCAAGAGCATGACGGCAGTCATCGAAAGCCAGAAACAGCTGGAAGATGTCGTCAAGGACCTCGTAAGCCAGGTGCACGGGACTCCGGAACGCAAGAAGACCTTCGACACCGAAGACATAACCTAGAGCCAACCAGCCACGGAGAACGCATGAACCGGATGCTTGCTCTTGCCTCTCTCATCTTTGCCGCTGCGCCGCTTTTACAGGCGCAGCAGAGCAAGTCCGACTGGCTCACACCCGCTGAAAAATCCGATTACCGGACCACTCCTGACTACGCCGAAACGATGGCGTACCTTCAGCGCGTCGCGTCAGCAGCGCCAAACACCGTGCAAATCGAAAAGTTCGGAGAAACCGGTGAAGGCCGCGACCTTGACATCGTGATCGCGTCGAAAGACAGCGTCTTCGATCCATCTGCCATTCACGCTGCGCATCGCCCTGTCGTGCTCGTGCAGAACTCCATCCATGCCGGTGAGATGGACGGCAAAGACTCCTGCCTCGCACTGTTGCGCGATATGGTGATCACCAAAACGCAGCAGCATCTGCTCGACGATGCCGTGTTCGTCTTCATCCCGATCTACAATGCCGACGGCCATGAGCAGCGCTCGAAATACAATCGCATCAACCAGAACGGCCCCGAAGAAATGGGCTGGCGCGCCAACGGCACGAACCTCAATCTCAACCGCGACTACCTCAAAGCCGACGCACCCGAGACCCGCGCCTTCCTCAAGATGTTCCACGAGTGGCTGCCTGACTTCTTCGTCGACGATCACGTAACCGACGGCGCCGACTATCAGTACGACGTCACCTTCACTATCGACGACGGCCCCAATATTTATGGCCCCACTGCGCGCTGGATCGACGACACCGTTACGCCATACCTCACGAAATCCGTCGATGACAGCGGCCACCTCGCTTCGCCCACCTACATCACTCTGATTGACGACACGGATCCGGCAAAAGGCCTGGCCTTCAACGACAACCCGCCGCGCTTCTCAACCGGATACATGATCCTCGAAAACCGTCCCGGCATGCTCGTCGAACTGCACATGCTCAAGGACTATAAAACGCGCGTCACCGGAAACTACGAGATCCTGCGCGCTCTGATGGAAGTCGTTAATCGCGACGCCGCCAAGCTCATCCAACTGAACGCAGATGCCGACGCGGATGCCTCTCGCCTCGGCGCGCACCCGCTCAGCAATGTGCAGTTCCCGCTCTCCGTCGCATGGAACGGCCAGACAACGCCATTTCTTTTTCGCGGATACAAATACACGCGCCAGCTCAGCGAAGTCTCTGGAGCCATGTGGATCAGCTACTCTCATGAGCCCTGGGATGTCTCACTGCCGCTGGCTTCCGGATTCAAGGTTGCCGCGTCGACGGTTCCTCCAGCGGCGTACATCATCCCGCGCCAGTGGACTCATGTGATCGATGTTCTGAGCGCACACCAGGTGCAAATGCAGCGCACAACCGCGGAGTGGAGCGGTCAGGTAGAAACTTACCACTGCAATGGCATGCAGTGGCAAGGCCCTCCCTTTGAGGGCCGCCATCCTCTCTTCCCCGGAGAAGGCGGCGGTCAGCCGGGCAAGTTCGGCAGCTGTGAATTCGTAACCAAAACAATGACATATCCGGCGGGCTCCGTTGTCGTCCCGCTGAATCAACGGCTATCGAAAGTCGTCATCGAGTGGCTCGAACCGCAAGGCCCTGACTCTGCCGTTGCCTGGGGATTCTTCGATCCGAGCTTCGAGCAGAAGGAATATGGTGAAGCCTATGTGCTCGAAAAGCTCTCCCGCGAAATGATGGAGAAGGACCCGAAGCTTAAGGCCGAATTCGAGCGCAAGATTGAGAATGATCCGCCGTTCGCCGCCAATCCATCGGAGCGCCTCGAATTCTTCTACGAGCACTCACCCTGGTACGCCGCGAACCATGTGGGCGATTACCCTGTCGGGCGTCTTACCAAACTCGACGGCCTGCCACTCGAAAAGTAGGCACACGTTTTGCGTTGCCGCCCTGCAAGGCAATCAGCTAAGCTGATGCGAAATTCACATTGTGAGGCACTCCAATGGATCAGCATCAGTTACACGCCCTGCAAGCCATGATGGTTTTTCTGCCCCTTTTCATCATCATCGGTTCGCTCATCGTTGTTATTCCTTACTGGATGATCTTCAAGAAAGCAGGCTTTCCGCCGTTTCTTGGCATTCTTATGGTGGTACCGATCGTCAACCTTGTGCTGCTGTACGTTCTCGCTTTTTCCCCGTGGAAGGTTATGCCGCCAAATCCAAACGCATACCCAGTACCCAACTATCCTCCACAGATCTAACGAACCCCCCGGCCATTTTGCGAAGCGGCGCGGAGTCTCGTAGCATCAAGAGTGAACCTTCATTCAAAGATGTCAGACACTGGAAGCACCCCCCGCGTCCGTTTCGCGCCCTCCCCTACCGGCTATCTCCACGTAGGCGGCGCTCGCACTGCCCTCTTCAACTGGCTTTTCGCGCGCCACTTCGGTGGAACCTTTATCCTGCGCATTGAAGACACCGACTTCGAACGCTCCTCTGAAGAGATGGTCGAAGGCATTCTCGAAGGCATGCGCTGGATCGGCCTCGACTGGGATGAAGGCCCGTTTTATCAATCGAAGCGGCTCGATCTCTACCGCGAGACAGCCCAGAAGCTATTGGCCAGCGGCCACGCCTATTACTGCTTCTGCACAAAAGAAGAGCTGGAGCAGCGGCGCGCTACGGCAGTCGCGGCTGGACGTCCGCCGATGTATGACCGCCGCTGCCGAAAGATTGAGCCTACCGTCGCAGCCGGTCGCAAAGCTGCGGGAGAAGCCGGCGCCATGCGTTTCGCCGTTCCCGAAGGCGGAGCGACAAGCTTCGATGACGCCGTCTTCGGCAAAGTGGAATTCGCCAACGCGGAAATCGAAGACTTCGTACTCCTGCGTTCCGACGGAATCCCGACCTATCATCTCAGCGTCGTCACCGACGACATCGACATGCGTCTCACCCACATCATCCGCGGCGCGGACCACATCTCGAACACTCCCAAGCAGGTGCTTCAATATCAGGCTCTCGGCGTGACTATGCCCGTCTTCGCGCATGTGCCGCTCATTCTCGGCCCTGACAAGACACGGCTCTCCAAGCGCCACGGCGCCACCAGCGTCATCGCCTACAAAGAAATGGGCATCGTACCCGAAGCGTTTCGCAATTTCCTCGCACTACTCGGATGGACACCCGGAGCCGCCGGCAAAGATGAAGAAGGAAAAGACCGCGAGCTCTTTGGCTCGGATGAGTTGATTCGTCTCTTTTCACTTGGCGGCATTTCCAAATCGAACGCTGTTTTCGACAACGACAAACTCGCCTGGTTCAACACTGAATACATCCGCGCCTATGATGCAACAAAGCTGCTCCCATTGATTGAAGAAGAATGGGCAAAGGCAGTATTCGCGCCCGATCGCCGAGGCGAACAAGTGCTCGCCACCATCGATCTGGTCAAGCCTCGCGCACGCAATCTCAAGGACTTCGCCACAGCCTTCCGCGCCTATTTCAGCGATGACTTCGCCTATGATCCGGCCGCCGTGACCAAGTTCCTCAAAGACGATGCCGTTCGCGCGCTGCTTGTCGAACTGGCCTCACGCTATGAGGCCGCCGCCGAATTCACTGAAGCATCCACAGAACAGATCCTGCGCACATTCGCAGAAGAAAAGAGCGTGAAGGCCGGAGCATTGATCAATGGCGCCCGCGTCGCCCTTACTGGACAGGCTGTCGCCCCCAGTCTCTTCGCGGTGATGGTGAATTTAGGCAAGGAGCGCGTCACGAAGCGGCTTGCTGCTGCAGAAGCAGTCGCCGTTTCCAGTTAGCTACTTCGCAATCAGACTGACAGCCACCGGAACTGTCTTCGGCGGATAGCAGGAATTCGCATCGCAAGCCTGATACCGCAGCCCAGCCTGCACCAGATGCTCGCCGCGCTCCGCCGTGACATGCGCGCGCAGAACGAACTCCCCGCTATACACACTCAGCTTGTCATTCGGACTGAACGCCGGCGAATACTCCGTGCCTGTCGGGAAATCCACACTCGCGACGTTTACGCCAGTAGGCTCTCCGACCATGAGCTGTGTAGGAATCAGGCTTTTTTCACGGGGCGTATGCGAATTGATGTGGAGTCCATCGTTCACCCGAAAATGCAATTCCACCACGCTGGCCTTACCTGCCTCCACCGTGACCTGCTCAGGATATAGAAACTGCACAAATTGCTTCTGGTTCCCTTTCGACTGCCCATCGCTCTGCCACGCAAGCTGTTGCGAAACGGCAAACTGCAACCCCAGGCAAAAGGTTCCGGCTAATAAAATCGAGAGCACCCGACGCATTGAATTACGCTCCACCCGCCAGAGCCTTCTTGATATTCGCCTCAAGCTCGTCGCGGTCATGCAGGCCAATGGTTGATGCAACCACCTTTCCGCTGCGGTCCACAAAGAAGGAAGTCGGCAGCGCATCCACTCCACCGTAGGGGTGCGAAATGGAATCGCCGTCGATCAACACCGGATAGTCGATGTGCATGTTGCTTACAAACTTGGCAATGTCTGCCTTGTCCTGCGCATTCTGCTTCTTATCGTCCTTGTCCAGATCGTCGGTCGAAATGCCGAGAATCTCAAAGCCCTGCGACGCATACTGATCGCGCAGCTTGATCAGCCACGGCGTCTCCACTTTGCATGGAGCGCACCACGTAGCCATAAAATTCACGAGGACGGCCTTTCCTTTGTAGCTGGCGAGCGAGACCTTCTGTCCCTGCAGATTTTCCAGCGTAAATGCCGGAGCCGGCTTTCCTTCGAGTGGCGATTTCTCTTCCTCCGCCGGTATGGATGCCGCGTCGCTGGATGAAGGCGATGCCACCGGCACCAGCATTGCCTGCATCTGCTGCAGCTTCTGCGCCTCGGCTTTGCGGCGACGATAGTTCGCCACTCCCGACCAGACCATCAGCACGAGCGCTGCAACAACCAGAATCAGAACCAGATGATTGCGTTTCAAAGTTCAAGCCTTTCTTCTGCTTCTTCCATTTTAAGGGATGACAGTGGCACCGGACATTATCTCCCGTACTTCCCGCCTGTCGAGCATCCGGCGCCTTTGATACCATCCAAAATGTTTGGTCATCATGGCGCAACACACCCCGGCACAACTCGTCCGCATTGAAGCCGAAGCCTTGCAGCAGCTTGCCGCCCGCCTCGAAGGCACCATGGCAGCGGATTTTGAGCGGGCTGTAGACCTCATCGTCCAATGCGGACAATCCCGCGGCCGCGTCGTTGTCACCGGCATGGGCAAGAGCGGCATCATCGCACAGAAAATCGCCGCCACGCTCAGCTCCACCGGAAGCCCGGCGCTTTTCCTGCACCCCGCGGAAGCCGTGCACGGCGACCTCGGCATGCTGGCGCGCGGCGATGTTGTCGTCGCCCTCTCCGCCAGTGGCGAAACCGAAGAAATCCTGCGCCTTCTTGCCACCATCAAGCGCATCGGCGACGCCCTCATCACCTTCTGCTGCAATCTGAAATCGACCCTCGCTCTCGCCAGCGATGTAGCGCTCGATTGCAGCGTCCCACAAGAGGCTTGCGGCATGGGACTCGCGCCCACCGCATCCACAACCGCCATGCTCGCCCTGGGTGATGCGCTAGCCATCGCCGTTTCGCTGCGCAAGGGCTTCCGCGCCGAAGACTTTGCCGATCTTCATCCCGGCGGCAAGCTGGGCAAAAAGCTCTCTCGCGTTCATCACTTAATGCATTCGGGAGACGCAATTCCGCGTGTCAGCCTCAGCACACCCATGAGCGAGGTTATCTATGAAATGTCGCGCAAAGGCCTCGGCATGACCACGGTCGAAGACGCAGGCAAGCTCGCCGGCATTATCAGCGACGGTGATCTCCGCCGTCTGCTCGAACGCGACGGCTCACACGTCCTCGAAAAAACCGCAGGCGAAGCCATGAACCGAACTCCGAAAACCATCGGCTCGGAAGAGCTGGCGGTGCGAGCCCTGAGCATCATGGAAGAGAAAAAAATCACCTCCCTGGTGGTCGTAAACAGCGCATCCCAAATCCTGGGAGTTGTCCACCTCCACGATCTCTGGGAAACGGAGCTGATATAAACCTCGATGATCCTGAAAATCGTCAGTGTGGGCGATCCTGTTCTGCGCAAGCAGGCACGCCCACTCAAATCCGATGAAATCCGTAGCAGTCAGATTCAAGACCTGATCGCCTACATGCGCGACACGATGCACGACGCTCCCGGCGTCGGCCTGGCAGCGCCGCAGATCGGCCAGCTCCTGCAACTTGCCGTAATCGAAGACAAGTCTGACTATCACAAGAACTTAAGCCAGTCCGACCTGAAAGATCGCGACCGCAAACCGGTTCCCTTCCACGTCATCATCAACCCTCAGATCGAACTGCTCACTCCATCCAACATCGCCTTCCATGAAGGCTGCCTCAGCCTTCCCGGATTCATGGCGGTCGTCCCGCGAGCATCGAGGATCCGCGTTATCTGCCTCGACGAGCACGGCCAGTCACGGACCATTGAAGCAACCGGCTGGTACGCCCGCATCCTGCAGCACGAGATCGATCACCTGAACGGCCGCGTCTACATCGACAGAATGCAGAGCGAGACCTTTTCCACGCTCGATAACTATCAGAAAAACCTGAAGAAATAGCCGACGATAAGCAGCCGCGCCCCGCGCCAGCATCCCATGTGATAGAACATGGTGACAATGCCCGACGGAACATCCACAGCCAAGCAGCCCATTGAAGGCGCGCAAGACCGCGTCATCGAAGCCGCGCAGAAAAAGACACTTACAGCCGAATCCGCTCCTGCCTCGCAGGAAACCTCTCTGGCTGAAGTGAAGAAACCACGAGCCGGATTACTCAAAAATCTCGGGAAGCTGAAACCGCTTCTGCCCATCCTCTACGGCGGTCTGCGCATGGTGGACCACGGCGCAGTGCAGATCCTTGCGCAATTGGTGAATCTTGCCAGTGGAACCACCCCAGCACAATCCGCCGCTCAAGAAGAGTTGCACCAGGAACTGGTCGAAATCGAGACCGGCCACCGGGAACTCCATCTCCAGATCCAGGATCAGACGGTTGAGATGCAGCGCATCAAAGATCAGGTCACGCTCCTGCGGCAAACGGTCGAGCGCAACGCAACCGAGCACACCGAGCTTGTGGATAACGTGAAATCTCTCCGCAACCTCCTCCGTGTCATGGGCGCCGGACTTGCCATTCTGCTGGCAGTCCTCATCACGCTTACCGCCCTGCTCCTGACCCGTCACCACTAGTAGATTCGATAAGCACCTCAGTCTTCACTCGATAGAGCACGGCCTTCCCGTGCAGTGTCGCTGGCTGGAAACGGTATTGGCGCACGGCTTCCAGGCCTTTTTGATCCAGACTCTGCACTGCTGAGCGCTGTTTAGCGCTCACTTCCTCGGCAGCCGCCTTCACCAGTTGAACGTCGTGTGGATTCCCTTGCACGTCCACCAACACCGAGAAGACACATATACCGCTCATTTTTTCCGACGGGCCTTGTCCGAAGATTCGGGATCGGGAGCATAAATCACCTTCGGGAAGACCACATCATGGTCGTCCGGCCCATAAGTCTGCGGGGATTGAGAATCTTTGGCGGCCCCTATGCTGGCGCGATTTCGTTCCCTTGCCGATGGAACAAAAATCAGTGTTGCCAAGGAAGACAAAGACCCTCTGCCGTCAGCGTTTCATCGTGCTCCTGTCCAAACTACCACCCCCGGCATTGTTGACCCGATGATCGCGTCGACCGCATTCGAGGGCGCAGACTCTTTGCCATGCGCAACTGCGGTCACCCTGTAGCAGCGGTTTCCGTCTATGACATTGTCGAACGTGTAAAAAAGCTGGACCTGCTCTTTCGTCGCCATAATCCATGACTTTGTTAGAGCGCAAGTCGTTCTCGAAAAGTAAATTCCGTAGGTCCCCGTATCCGATCCGTCCGGATTCGGCACCCAGGCCAGGGCCACGATATGGCCGGCGCTGGAAGCCATGACTACTTTCAAGATGGGCGGCGAAGGCGGCGGAGTTTGATTCCCGCTATTATCGGGAATCTGCACAGTGATCGCGCCCGATGGTGGCGAATCCGGCTCATTCGGCGCCGTTGCTGTCACGAAATAGCAATAGGTTGCGCTCGCATCGACCTTCGTGTCTACGTAGGTCGGAGACGTAAGTAACGCGAGTAACGAGAATTTCGGGTCGGTTGCACTAATATAGTTTGGGCAAGTTTCGGTCGCGCGGTAAGCTTTGAATCCTACATCCCCAGACTGCGGGTTCCAGTTAAGCGTTACGCTATGCGACTGCGCCGGAGCGCCGAACAAAACGCTCAGAAATGCAGTCAAGATTGCTGAAATGGCCGTTTTCATTTTCCCTCCGAAGGAACTCTGCAAAGCCGCGGTTGAAACACATAAACAACAGGCACCGCGCCGTTGCTGGTTCCGGGTTTTGGTTGTGAATGGCCTGAAGGTAGTTCTTGATCACCTGCTCGGTGATTCCGACGACACTGAGAATCCAGTGGCGCTATTTCACCGAATAGCTGCGCATCCAGACGGGGTGAGAAGGCCGGTTGAAAGTATTTATCTGCTGCTCATATGCAATAGGCGCAGCCCGTGCTTCTGCCGATTGGGCGATCGCATCGGACGGAGCCTCTGTACTGGTCTGCGATTTCTCTCCACAGCCAACGGAACACAAGACAAAACTGCAACGCGCAGCAGGGGTGCTACCCGAAAGGCTTTGTCGATCGAGATAGCAGGCATATCGACTTCGTTTCTCGGGGACCGGATTCCCCAAGCTGCCTATACCGATGCGCACTGGTTTTTCCCAGCGCGAAAACCTACGGGTGCAAATCTAACTATTGATCCGACAGAGCTAACTAACTCGCTATTGTTAAGACTGTTAGTTGCAATCCATCGCGCTCCGATAGTAGCACTTCCAGGTGCACAATGGGATTTGCATTATTTTGGGCGTATCTCCGCAAACCGCTAACCTGTAAGTTCTGACAGTTCCAGTTGCAAACAAGCTTTCCGCAGTTAACAGGAGTTCCCGTTGCAAAGAGAACACTACTCTGAACGCAGCGCTTCCACTGGATTCACCTTGGCTGCGCGAGCCGCTGGCACAGCCGACGCAATGACCGCAGAGACCAAAATGGCGAAGGCCGAAACAATGAAAGCAAGCATGCCTGGCTGGCGAACCTCTGACACGTATCTTGCGACGCCACTTGCGAAGATAATGCCAAAAACAATGCCGGCTCCAACACCAATGCCGGCAATCGTCAGGCCCTGCAGCAGAACATCGGCCAGGATGTTGCGTGGTTGAGCGCCGAGAGCCATGCGAATGCCAAACTCGCGTGTACGGCCGCTTACTGAAAATGCCAGCACACCCGCAACGCCTACAACGGAGATCAGAAGCGCCACAGCTGCGAATCCGCCAAAGACAACCGCATTCAGTTTGTCAGGCGTCATCACCTCTGCGCGAATGTCGTTCAGTGTGCTGGCCTTCTCGATCGGCTGGTCGGCTGAAATTGCGTGAATGGTGCGTGTGATGGATGGGGCGAGCGCGTATGGATCATCGCTCTTGCTGCGCACGAAGAGGCGTCCCTGCCAGCCTTCCTGATCGGTCGGTTGGTAGACGGTCATGGCGGGCGCCGGGATGATGTTCTCGTCGTCGATGTCGGGGACGACGCCGACGATCCGGCGCTGCTCATAGCTGATGCCGACGAACTTCATCACCCCGTCAGTCCAGTGGAGTTCGCGGTTCATTGCGTCTCCATTGGGGAAGAGCGTTTTAGCAAGACTCTGGCTCACAATGACTACACGCTCGGAGCCGGCCTTGTCTGTGTCACGGAAATCACGACCTGCGAGGAAAGGCACGCCGAGCGTCTCGAAATATCCTGGCGAGATCGACCGGAATTTCGCGCGCCAGTCGTCAACGCCGTTTCTGCGCGTGGCTCCTTGCGCCGTGAATGCGAAGCTGATGTCGAGCCCCTGATCATCGCGCCAAGGCACACTGAAGCCGGTGGAAACGTGGGCAACGCGGGGAAGCGCGCCGACCTGACGCACGACATCGTGATAGAAGTTCTGGATCTGCTCGGGCGATCTCCCATAGGTGAGCACAGGCAGGTTCACGGCGAGGACGCGCGAGGTGTCAAATGGCGGACGCGTGTTTTCGAGGGTGTAGAGCGTACGCATGAGCATGGCTGCTCCGGTGAGCAGCAGGAACGAGGCGGTGATCTGCATGACAGCGAAGATCCGGAGGCGACGGTTGCTGCTTCCGGTGCTGCTGCGTGATCCGCCGCTGGTGAGGCTTGGACCGAGTTGTGCGCCGGTCGAGGGCAGACGAGGAATATACGCAAGGAAGACAGCAGCAACAAACGCGAGCACGATGCCGAACCATACTAGATTGAAGTCGAGTGTGAGCCCGTCGGCGCGCACGGAGAAGCGCGCGGCATAGCGCCCCAACACGGCAACCATCGGCCAGGCGAGAAGCAATGCCGCCAGCACACCGCTGCCGCAGAGGACGAGACTTTCTGCCAGTAGCGAACGACGCAGCGATGCGGTGTTGGCTCCAAGAGCCGAGCGCACGGCCAGTTCGGATTCGCGGCGAACAGTGCGGGCAAGGACGAGGTTGGCGACGTTCGAGCACGCAATAATGAAGAGCAATCCCGCGGCTGCGAAGAGCACCCAGAGGATAGTGTTGGCACGCGCGTTGATCTGTTCGTGCATGCGCTTTACGTCGATCTGATAATGATTGTCGGGCTTGTATACGTCAGGGTGCGCGGCCAGGATGGCGGCGTAGCGCGTGCGCAGTTCAGCACGAGCGTCTTCTAATGTCGCTCCAGGCTTGAGGCGGCCGAAGACTTCGGTCATGCGATGCTCGCGGCCTGTGACCATGGTGGCGGAAAGATGGTGCGGGCTGGTGACGACGTTGGCGATGATCTCAGTAGCGACGGGATAAGGGACAGAGGGCTCGAGTACACCGATGATGGTCGCGTTGCGCGGTCCGCCGAAGCTTTCAAGATGCACTGACTTGCCGAGGACGCTTGGATCGCCGTGGAGGGATTCTTTCCAGAAACGATAGGTCAGGACAATCGCACCCGCGGCGTTTGGGCCATCGTCGGATGTTGTGAGCAGGCGGCCGAGCACCGGGCGCAGGCCCATGACTTCAAAATAGTGACCGTCAACGACGCCTGCGGGTATTTCGCGCGGCGTGCCGAGGCCGATCATCGTGAAATCGACAGTGGAGAAGGTGCCGAGCTCGGTGATTGTCTTGAGGTCCTTGCTGAGGTCATCGATCTCGGGGATGGAGAAGGTTGCGTTCTGGACGCCGAGACCGGGCGCGCTCTGGCGGAGATAGAGTAGGCGATCTTCGTCGCGATTGGCGAGCGGGCGCAATAGCACGGCGCGCACCACGCTGAAGATGGCGGCGTTGGCGCCAATGCCCAGGGCCAGCGTGAGAGCGACGGTGAACCACAGAGTGCGAACGCGCCAGAGAGAGCGGACGGCGATTTTCAGATCACGAAGGAAGGACATGAGTGGATCCTTGAAATTTCTTCTCGTTCAAAGTAAGCATTCAGGATGACCTACCGTTTTATCCCATGCTCTACTGACACGTCGAACGTCGCGCCGCAGAATCGACACGCTGTGAAACTTTTTTTCTCGGAATAATTTCTGCTCAACTCGGCCACCAATCCGGCATCACCCGCTGTTCCGGTCCTTGTAAGAACGTGAACTACTAAAGTCTTCGCAATCATCATTTTCTGCCGTCTATTATTTCGAACCTGGATCGCACCACCCTTACCGCGGCGCTCAAGCCACTCGAGCGGCGTGGCCGCGTCAAGGTAACGACAGATCATGTTGATCGGCGCAGCCGACGGCTGAGCCTGACCGCCGAGGGCAAGACAGTCCTCGCGGCGGCTATGCCAATCTGGGAGGAGACGCATCGCGAGCTGGAATCGCTCCTCAAGGACACTGATCCGGAAGATCTCCGAAAAGGCCTTCTCGCATTATCCTGACCGTTTCCCCTGACTCACGTCGACTTCTGACCTGGACAGTCACCTCGTCCGAAAAAATCCTCCCTGATGAGCCCTGAAAATGAATTCTTCATTGAAACCTCACGTTCACACTTCTTTCCCATGCAAACCATAGAATTTGTAGCGTCTCTGGGCTCGCGCGAAACGAAGACATTCAGGAGAACATTATGGCAACAACTGTCATGGCCTCGATTGGCGACCGGGGCGCTCTCAACGCCAGTCTTTCTCCGTCGCTATCGGAAATATGGATCGACAGGGATCTGAGCTGGCTCGATTTCAATGAGCGGGTCCTCGCCGAGGCTCTCGACGAGCGTACTCCACTGCTCGAGCGCGCCAAATTTTTGGCCATCTTCACCTCGAACCTCGATGAATTCTTTATGAAGCGCCAATCCGTCCTTCGCCAAGGCGCCAGCGATGCGCCACACACGCTTTTGCGCCAGCTTCGCGAGAAGTTGTTGCCCATGCTTGAGCGTCAGGCAGAGTGCTATCGGAAAATCATCATCCCTGGCCTGGCTGAGCAAGGAGTCTTTCTGCATTACTGGTCCGAGTTGACACCGCGGCAACAGGAAGAAGCATCTGAGTATTTTGAATCTCAGCTCTGCCCTGCACTAACACCACTTGTCATCGATCCAGTCCATCCTTTTCCCTTCATCTCCAACCTGTCTACCTCGCTGGTGTTCCGCCTTCGCGACGTAGTCAAAGGCGAATCGATGTTTGCCCGGGTAAAGATTCCTTCGGTGCTCAAACAGTGGGTGTCACTGGAAGCGGACCTCGATTCCGGTCAAAAGCTGATGGTTCCTCTGTCTGAAGTGGTTCGCGCCAATCTGCATAAGCTCTATAGCGGCATGGAAATCAGCGACGTTACGGTCATGCGCCTCACGCGCGATGCCGAAGTCGACATTGACGACAGCTCCTCCGCCGACTTCCGCGCTCATGTGAAAGAAGAGATTCGCCAGCGACGCTACGAGCCCGTTGTCCGGCTTGAATTTGGCCCGGGAGCCGATCCAGAAATTAAGGATCGATTACGCGAACGGCTCGGTCTTGAACAAGAAGACCTCTACGATCTCCCGGAGGAAGTGGATTACACTACGCTCTTTGCACTTCTGGGGCTGCCGAAGCCTGCACTGCGCGACCGCGAGTGGACGCCTCTATCACCTACATCGCTTTTAGACGGAGCAGAGTCGATCTTTGCGGTCATTCATGCGGGAGACATCCTTGTCCATCACCCCTACGACAGCTTCGATGCGAGTGTCGAACACTTCATCAGCGCTGCGGCTGACGATCCGCAGACCGTTTCAATCAAGATGATGGCGTATCGCATCGGCGATGACACGCCCTTTGTCAAATCTCTGATTCGCGCGGCGGAGCAAGGCAAGCAGGTTGCATGCGTCATGGAAATCAAAGCGCGTTTCGACGAAGAGCGCAATTTGCACTGGGCCACCGAACTTGAACGTGCCGGGGCGCACGTTACATTCGGGGTAAGCGGTCTTAAGACACATGCCAAGACCGCGCTGGTTGTCCGTCAGGAAGCGAGCGGTCTGCGGTGCTATGTCCACATCGGTACCGGCAATTATCACGTGAAAACCGCTCGACTCTACGCCGATGTTGGCGTGTTTACCTGCGACCCACGAATTACAAATGATGCCGTTCATCTATTTCACTATCTCACCGGCCATGCCGACCAGCCGAACTGCACAGCATTGCTGGTGGCTCCGCTGACCATGCGGCCTCGATTGCTTGAACTCATCCATCGCGAGATTCAAAACAAGCGCGAGGGTCGTCACGCGCGCATCATCGCCAAAATGAATCAATTGGAAGACCCGGAGATGATTGAAGCGCTATGTGATGCGTCACAGGCAGGAGTCGCGATTGACCTCATCATTCGAGGATTTTGCTGCCTTCGCCCCGGAGTGCACGGCCGCACTGAGAACATCCGCGTCCGCTCTATTATCGGGCGTTTCCTCGAACATTCGCGTATCTTCTATTTCGCCAATGGAAGTGAGGATCCTGCGGAAGGCGAATATTTCATCGGATCGGCTGACTGGATGTTCCGCAATCTCTCGAAGCGGATTGAAGTGGTCACGCCCGTATTTGCCGCAGAACCAAAACAGCGCCTCTGGGATATCCTCGATATCTTGCTGCGAGATCAGCGGCAGGCTTGGGTTTTGGGATCTGACGCGACATACACGCAACAGCGTCCGGCGAAAGGAGCCGATGGCCCGGAGGCCATGGGCACGCACCAAACCCTGATGGACCTGGCCCTCACCCGGGCTGAGATTTAAGGAGAGTCGACGGGCCTCTGGCAAGCGCCTTCGCAACGACTTGCTGCACTTCATCCACACAACGCTTCAAATCCCAGTAGCGCAAACTATTCCCAGCTCATTGCAGCACGGGAAGCAACAGCCGCTGAAAGCATATGAAACATACAGTTAAATGAAAATCGAGGGTACTACACGAGAGCCGTGCTGAGCTTCCTGAGAATTGTGATCGGATTGCCATTTGCGACGAGTGATGCCACGTAACATGGATCCGGAAGCGATAATAGAGTGATGATGAGAACGGACTTGTTTCGACTGAACGGTACTGTCGAACGCGATCCCGCTATCGATGCATGGATGAAAGAGCATAGAGGCGAACTGGGAGCCATCGCGCACGAGTGGTTTGAGGTGATGCGAAAATGCGGGGACGAAGTCCGGGAGACCTTGCATGACGGCTGTCCGGTTGCATGTCTGGGCGATGCGCCCTTCGGCTACGTCAATGTATTCACTTCGCACGTAAACGTGGGGTTCTTTCACGGCGCAGCGCTGCCGGATCCAGCCCGCTTGTTGCAAGGCAACGGCAAGTTCATGCGCCATGTGAAGTTGAAACCGGGAACGGCCACAGACACGGCAGCGCTCGACAGGCTCATCGAGACGGCGTACTCGGACATAAAGGCGCGGGTTGAAAACGGTTAGCCCAGAGAAACGCCGTAAGCGGTCGACGACGGATGTGAACCTAGATTAGTAACGAAATCTCGGCATAGCGACCGTAATCCGTATCGCGATCGGCGAAGTGCGTTTTCCAGGACCTATGCTGGTGCTCCAGCTCAAGGCCGCCCTCAATCAACGCATTGGCCTCTTATAGAAATTGTGGATAAACAGCGATCCGGGCGCAGTTGTATGGAGTACGTTCGTTTGTTAGTTTGACCTGCATGCCGCCGAATGTTCCCGAAGATCTCAGCAGAGCCATAGAGACGCTTTACCGATCCGAATCGGGCAGGATTCTTGCTACGCTGGTGCGGCTGCTCGGAGATCTGGATCTCGCCGAAGAGGCCATGCATGAGGCCTTCGCCGCTGCCTTGGACACGTGGCCTCACACCGGCGTACCGGACAACCCGCGCCCCTGGCTCATTTCTACGGCACGTTTCAAGGCCATCGATGGGATCCGCCGGCGCGTGCGATTCGACGGAGCACAGAGAGATCTGGCTGCCTACATCGAGCGCGTCAACGAAGCGCCCCGCGATGAAGAGGAGATTGAGGACGATCGCCTCCGCCTGATCTTCACCTGCTGCCATCCCGCTCTGCCTTCGGAAGGGCAGGTTGCACTCACCCTGCGCGAAATCTGTGGCCTGACGACGGAGGAGATTGCCCGGGCATTTCTCGTTACACCGGCAACGCTCGCCCAACGCATTGTGCGCGCGAAGGCTGTTATCCGCGATAAGGCAATTCCTTACCAAGTGCCAGTCTCCGCGGAATTGCCGGCCCGGTTGGGAGCCGTCCTCCTGGTCGTATATCTGATCTTCAACGAGGGATACTCGGCTGAAACGACAGGCGCCGCACTCAGCCGCGAAGCGATCCGTCTGGGCAGGCTCCTGCTCGACCTGCTTCCGGAACCTGAGGTGATGGGCCTCGTGGGGCTCATGCTGCTGCAGGAGTCGCGCCGCGCCGCCCGCACCTCGCCTGACGGAGACTTGATCCTGCTGGACGATCAGAATCGGTCATTGTGGAACAGGGAGCAGATCGCGCAAGGCATTTCGCTCACCGAAAGCGCTCTTCAATCGCGGCGCTTCGGCGCCTACACTCTGCAGGCGGCCATAGCAGCCGTTCACGCCGAGAGTTCCTCCCCGGCATCCACGGACTGGCGTCAGATCACGCTGCTCTACGACCGGTTGCTTCGGATCCAGCCATCCCCGGTTGTTGAACTGAACCGAGCAGTGGCCATTGCCATGTGCGAAGGTCCGGAGCAGGGTCTTTGTCTGATCGATGACTTGCTGGCGCGCGAGCACCTCTCTCACTATCACCTCGCGCACTCTGCCCGTGCGGACCTGTGCCGAAGATTAGGGCGGATTCCGGAGGCCCGTGCTTCGTATGAGAAGGCACTCGCCCTGGCGCGGCAGGAACCGGAGCGCCGTTTTCTCGCCCGCCGGCTCGAGGATTTGAAATAAAAACTTCAACCCATCTCATAAATGCCTCTGGTAGGCGAAGCCGTGGCAGAGTTACTTCCGGATAGCCGACAAACAAACCAACTACAACTCTGTCAATGAGCGCTAAGGCCTGAAGTCAACAGTTGAGCCAAGGGTCACTTATCGGGAAAGGCGACTATTCGGCCGAGCGGCGAGAAGCCTGTTCTAACCAAGCCTTCGCCGCTAGCCTCAGCTGTATCTCGCGCATGACGATCGTCAAAGCATCAACTTCTTATTTCGCCTGCACCAGCCCCGCAACGACTGCGGCAACCTTATCGAGTATCTCGATCCAGCCGTCCATTTGACCGCTATTTTTCGCGCTCTCCATGGGTTCATTTCCAATGAAGGTGAGTTTCGTCTGGCCGTTTCCGAGATCCTCAAAGGTGGTCACGTCGTACGCACCGTCGATAGCCTCATGCTCGATTCCTAATTGTGCAGGGTCAACCTTGTTCCCCTTCGAGTCGGAAAAGTACATCAAGGAAACGATCTTCTCGTACGGAACAATCTCGTGGTATTCAACCGCATTCCAGAACTCCTGCCCATCCGGCGTCTTCGTGCGGCAGAGAAGTTTTCCTCCAACGCGAAAATCCATCTCACAAACCGGCACAGTAAAGCCCTTCGGTCCCCACCACTGCATGATGTACTTCGGGTCTGTCCACGCCTTCCAAACCAACTCGCGTGGGGCATCAAAAACTCTTGTAACGACCATCCGCTCAATTTCGCTAACCGTGTTTTCTGCCATCTCTGGCCTCCTCTTTCTTCATTTGATTTACAACTACTTCCAGTTTGTCGAAACTCTCTTCCCAGAATCGTCGATAGCTAATCGCCCAGTCGCTGACTGTCTTGATCGCCTCTGGCCTAAGCGTGCACACACTCTCTCGTCCACGCTTCGTCTTGATCACAATCCGCGCCCGCACCAGGTAGGCAATATGTTTTGAAATCATCTGCTGCGAGAGTGCAAACGGTTCCGTCAATCCATGCACAGAGGCTGGCCCATGGGAGAGTCGTTCGATCATTGCCCGGCGGGTTGGATCAGACAAAGCCGCAAATGTTGTACCCAGATTATCCACAACCCTATGGTTGTGTATTGTCTGGTCAATGTCAAGTGTGAATTTTGCGATTCTTGATTTCTGTTCCCTGATCTCTGAACCCTGACACCTGTGCTGATTGATACTCTGCGCAGGAGGGGCGAGCCGGCAAGGGCTATGGCGCTGGCATCAGGGGCAGGAGGAATGCGGATTGTCTCTGGAACCTTCTCGGTGTCTCACCGCCCTGTTGGGCAAGTGATCTTTGCCAGACGACTGTTTACGAGAGTAATCACATCGTCATCGACTGAGATCCTGTTGATGCATTCGCCAAAGAGCCACTTGATTTCACCCAGTTGGCGTATCACCGGCAATACGGAAGTTATCTGCGAATCACGTGCCAAAAAACCGGCTTGAGTGCATTTATGAGATGGGTTGCAATTTTAGATAAAAAATAATTCGTTGCTGCTGTCGATTTTCTCTATGAGCGACGACTATAGGATGAACCGTCGCCAGCGCGAGGCGGTGCTGCTGTCCCCTACCCAGCGGAAATGAACGTTACAGGAGAAAAAGTCATGCCACAATATCTGGTTTGTAATTACATCCCCGACAACTTCGACCCGTCCACCGTAACCGAAGCGATGATGGAAGAGATCCACGCGCTCAACCGCGAATTGATTGCTGCCGGCGCCAGGAAGTTCGCCTGCGGCATTTCCCCGGCCGCCAACGCGAAGACGGTGCGGAAGCAGCCCGACGGCAGGGTGCTCGTCACCGACGGACCGTACACCGAGACCAAGGAGCACATGGGCGGTTTCTGGATACTGGAAGCCGCCAATCTGGATGAGGCACTTGCATGGGCGAAGAAGGCTGCCATCGCTTGCGATATACCCGGCGAGGTGCGCGAACTTCTTTTCTTCCCGGCTCCGGAACAAGGACCCGGCGAAAGCAAGTAACAGTCCGAACCGCCGCGATTTTCGGAACATTCGACGAAAGGAGACGAAAAAATGAGGAAGCTCAAGGGAAGGTCAGGGCAATCAAATGAGAAATGTAATTTTCGCGATCAATATCACTCTGGATGGCTGCGTTGACCACACCAAGCAGGTTGCTGATGAAGCGATGCTTGAATATTTTATTAACCTCTTGCGAGAGGTTGACCTGCAGGTCTTTGGGCGTAAAACCTATCAATTGATGGTTCCCTATTGGCCTGACGTCCTCAAAAACCAGTCGTCTGAGACAAAAGCAGATATCGAATTTGCCCGGGCATTCGACTCCACCCGCAAAGTTGTTTTTTCGCGATCATTGAATAGCGCCGAAGATGGAAATACGCGAATTGTTCGCGGAAACCTTCGCGACGAAATACTTAAATTGAAACAGGAACAAGGCAAAAATATTTTAGTCGGTGGCGTGGATATTCCTTCACAACTGATCGAGCTTGGTCTAGTGGATGAATATCGGTTTGTCGTTAGGCCAAACATCGTAGGAGAAGGAAGACGGTTGTTGGAAGGTGTTAGCCTGCCGGAGAAACTGCACTTAAAACTTGTCGAGTCAACGACTTTTTTAAAATCAGGATCTGTTGCGCTTCGTTACTTGAAACAGTGACAGAAAAATCTGCGACCGCTGTGACGCTGGCTTCCACCCCGGAAGAGATGAAGAAGGAGAAGAACCATGAAATACATCTGTCTCGGCTACTACGACAAAGAAAAATTCGATGGCATGCCTGAGAGCGAGCGAAACGCCATGTTCGATGCATGCTTTGAATACGACGACCATCTTCGCGCCAACGGGCATTCGACCGGAGGAACGGCTCTTCAGCCTGCGGAAACCGCCTTGACCCTGTCTTGGAAGGACGGCAAAGTCGCGACGACCGACGGTCCCTACGCGGAAACCAAGGAGCAGCTCGGCGGCCTTGGCGTGCTTGAGGCGCGGGACATGAATCATGCTGTACAACTCATGTCGCAGCATCCGGCCCTGAAGTACGGAACGTTGTGGGAGATACGACCAGTGGGAGACATGAGCGAAATCATGAAAGCAAGTGAGCAGCGACGGCGACAGAACACCGCACGCTGAGACTGACGAAGGAGAAGGACAACGAAATACATCTGTTTGGGATACATCGAGCCAGGAAAATTCGAAGGGACGACCGAGGACGAGCGACACGCAGTGCTCGACGAATGCTTTGAGCACAATGACCATCTGCGCGCCAAAGGACATCTTGTTGCCGAACTAGCTCTTCAGCCTCCGGAGACCGCGTCCACCCTGTACTGGAAGAACGGCAAAGTCGCGGTGACCGACGGCCCCTATGCGGAAACCAAAGAACAACTCGGCGGCACTCAAATCCTTGAGGCGCGAGACCTCAATCACGCCATTCAGCTTGTCTCAGAGCTCCCGGGCTTTAAGTATGGACTTGGACCGATTGAGATACGGCCGGTTGCGGATTTGAACGAAATGATGAAGGAGAGCGAGCAGCGGCGGCGAAGGGATGCCTCGAGGTGAGAGCCGCCACAAAGGACTCATTCCCGAGAGCCTATACAGCCTACCGGGAACGGGTCC
Source organism: Alloacidobacterium dinghuense (assembly GCF_014274465.1). Taxonomy (NCBI): domain Bacteria; kingdom Pseudomonadati; phylum Acidobacteriota; class Terriglobia; order Terriglobales; family Acidobacteriaceae; genus Alloacidobacterium; species Alloacidobacterium dinghuense. The sequence continues at coordinate 3,168,299 of NZ_CP060394.1, forward strand.
CTCCGATTCGCTCCGCGACTACGGAGTTTCGTGGTTAGATCTGAGCGGTGCCGCCATCTACAAAGAGCTCGACTCCGTTGACGAAACTGGAATCGCTGGAGGCCAAAAAGAGGGCCACAGTCGCAATCTCTTCTGGTCGTCCCATCTCGCCGCGTGGTATCTGTGACTTGAAGAACTCCTTGGCTTCGGTGCCGAGAGGATCGAGGATCGGCGTGTCGATTGTGCCAGGACTGAGAATGTTCACCCGAATTCTACGTTCTTTTAGTTCCAGCAGCCAGGTACGAGCGAAAGAGCGCACAGCCGCCTTGCTGGCGCTGTAGACGCCGAAGGCCGGAAACCCTTTGATGCTAGCGATCGATCCGTTCATGAAAATCGAGCCGTTGTCGTTGAACAGCGGCAGCGCTTTCTGTACGGTGAAAAGGGTGCCGCGCACGTTCAAATCGAAGGTCTTGTCGAAGTGCTCTTCCGTGACCTCTTCGAGCTTAGCGAGCTCGCCCTGACCTGCACTGGCGAAAAGAATATCGATTTTACCCTTCTCGCGTTTGACAGTCTCATACAGCCGGTCGAGATCGGCCAGATTCGCCGCATCGCCCTGCACACCGGTCACGTTCCTTCCGATGAGCTTTACGGCTTCATCCAGCTTATCCTTGCGACGCCCCGTGATAAACACGTACGCGCCCTCTTCAACAAAGAGTTTCGCCGTTGCGAGCGCCATCCCAGAAGTTGCCGCAGTGATAACGGCTACTTTTCCTTCGAGCTTTCCCATGATTCTCTCCTTCGAATGTTGTTGGGGTCGATGCGAAGGCCCGCTGCCGCATCGCACTTAGCAGCGGACCGTGTGCCAGGGGATTAGCGGAGGCCGCCGCTGGCAATGATAACTTCGCCGGTAAGCCACTTCGCATCCTCGGAGGCGAGGAAAGTGACAACTCTAGCGATATCATCGGGCTGGCCAGCGCGACCGAGCGGCGTCTGCTGGATGAGCGCCTTTTCGAAGTCTGAGCCGATAACGCCGGCACTGTGTGTGCCTTCGGTTTCGACGACGCCGGGATTTACAGAGTTGACGCGGATCTTTTTCGCGCCAAGCTCCCTGGCAAGCACACCGGTAATGGCATCGAGCGCACCCTTCGTCGCCGTGTAGACCGCGCTGTTCGGTGGAGTGATGCGGCTGACGCCGGAGCCGATGTTGATGATGCTGGAGCCTTCACGAAGGTGCTTGGTGGCGGCCTGCGTGGTAAGCAATACACCGAGCACGTTGATGTTAAAGATCTTGTGGAACTGCTCTTCAGTGACCGCTTCGATGGGTGAGAATTCATACACACCCGAGTTGTTGACCAGGATATCGAGGCGGCCGAAGTTCTTGATGGCTGCGTCGATCAGGCCCTGTGCCTCTGCGGCTTTCGAGACATCTCCGCCAACGGCCACGGCCTTGCCACCGGCAGCGGCGATGGCGCCAACGACCGCGTCGGCGCCCGCCTTGCTGGAGGCATAATTGACGATGATGGAAGCGCCTTCAGCGGCGAGTGATTTGGCGATGGCGGCTCCGATACCTTTGGAGGCACCCGTAACAACTGCAACTTTACCTGTGAGCTTACTCATATCTTTATCTCTTTTCCGGAACCAGACTGATTCCAAGCCTTCATGGCTGCCTCACTCGGCCGCCCCTTGCGTATTCTGAAGAGTAGATGAGGTCGTCTGAAGAAGGATTCATTAGTTCCGTATTTTTGAACTATTGAACCGTTTTTATTCCCTGACTACTCTTATAGTCATGCGGCCCCTGTACCATCCCGCGGTCGAAGACGTGACGGTTGAGGGAATCCTTCACGCCTTGTCCGACCCGATACGCGTGGCTATCTACGCAGATATCGTGTCGCAGGAGTGCTCGCAAAACTGCTCGACATTCTTGACTGTCAGCGACAAGACGATCCCTAAGTCCACGCTCTCGCAGCACTTCAGAGCGCTGAGAGAGGCAGGGCTGATCCGCGGAGAACGGCGCGGCGTCGAAGTGCATAACACCTCGCGCTGCGCGGAGATCGAGCAACGCTTTCCGGGACTGATTCGCGCGATCGTCAACGCACATACCATTCAATTAAAGGACGAAGCTGCGAAAAAGCCTTCCGGACGGGCAACGAAGAAAACGAAAAATAAGTAACGAAGATGCAGAGTTCAGGGCGCAACGAAACTCTTATGGCACGTGCTGCCTCGCAGGTGTCTGCTGAACCAATCGCTGGCGAGGGATCCGTTCAGTAAAGCCAGCTTGTCGGAAGTGACCTCCTGTCTGCTACGATGCCAGCCATGAACAAAGTTGCGCCATTCCTCTGGTTCAATGACAACGCTGAAGAGGCTGCCGAGTTTTACCTGAGCGTCTTCCCGCATGCGCGCAAGCTCGATGAGGTGCGTTCCAAAGGCGTAGGTCCTTGGCCCGTGGGCAAGATTGCCACGATTACGATCGAGCTTGAGGGTCAGGAGATGGTCTTTCTCAACGGCGGCCCCTCGTATCAGCTCAACCCCGCCTTCTCGTTCTTCGTCCGCTGCGACTCCCAGGAAGAGATCGACAGCTACTGGGGCAAGTTGCTCGAAGGCGGCAAACCCATGGCCTGCGGCTGGCTCACAGACCGCTTCGGCCTATGCTGGCAGATCGTGCCACGCAATATCGGCGAGTTGATCAGTCACCCCAAAGCGATGGAAGCCATGATGGGGATGATCAAGATGGACCTACCCGCGTTGGAAGCCGCCGCGCGCGAGGACTGAGAGCCTTCTCTAGCCATTTCCAGTCAGAACATTTGTATGGAGAAGTCGTCTGTTCACCAACCGAGTCACTACCCACATGCGCGTTTAACAGGACTAATGATCCAAAAGCGAAACGGGCCGTGGTCGATGAGTGCATTGGTGATTGCACTCATCGAGATTCGCCTTTAGGTCGACAATTCGAAATATGCCTATTTATGCGAAACGCCTGTTTCTCGTTCGTTGTGAACGTAAGCAGCTTACTGAATCTCTCTCAGTGTATCGATCAGAGACCGCCACCGACAGGAAGCACCTCGCCGGTAACCCAGTTGGAGTCGTCCGAAGCCAGGAAGACGGCGACCGCAGCTATATCCCCGGGTTGGCCGATGCGACCAAGCGGCGTTTGGGAGACGAGCGCCCTCTCGAAGTCTGAGTTGATGACGCCAACGGCATGAGTGCCTTCAGTTTCGACAAGGCCAGGATTGAGGGAGTTGACACGAATCTTCCTCGAACCAAGTTCCTTGGCGAGCACTGAGGTTATTACGTCGACCGCACCTTTGGTCCCGGTATACACCGCGGTGGTTGCAGGCTTGAGGCGCGTAATGTTGGAGCCGACGTTGATGATGCTGGCTCCCTCACCCATGTGCTTCACGGCTGCCTGCGTCGTGAGCAGCAGGGCGAGTACATTGAGGTTGAAATGCTTGTGAAAGTGCTCCTCGGTGATCTGCTCAATGGGAAGGAACTCGTAGATACCGGAGTTGTTGACGAGGATGTCGAGCCGTCCATAGTTCTTGATTGCGGCATCAATGACGCCTTGAGCTTCAGCAGCCTTCGTGATGTCACCGCCCACAGCGATAGCTTTGCCGCCCGCAGCGGTGATCGCAGCGACAACCTTCTCCGCTCCGGCCTTGCTGGACGCGTAGTTCACGACGACGGATGCGCCCTCTGCGGCGAATGATTTGGCGATTGCGGCCCCGATTCCTTTTGACCCGCCCGTAATGACTGCTACCTTGCCGTTTAGCTTGCTCATTTGAAACTCCTTTCGATTGCCTGTGGATCGTCGATCCACCGACCTGGTTCGTCCAGTAGTGGTACCGGGCTTCTTTGGCGCTTAGGCTGATGCGCGGTCTTCGTAGAACGGGTAGTCGATATAGCCGTGGGCGTCGAAGGTGTAGAAGGTATTGCGGTCGTACTGGTTGAGCGGTACTCCGAGCTCGATCCGCTTTGGCAGATCGGGGTTGGAGACAAAGTGACGGCCGAAGGCTACGGCGTCGGCATCACCCTTTTCGATGACCTCCTCCGCGGTGTCTGGTTCGAAGCCGCCAGCAGCGATGATTTTACCTTTGAAGATCGTTCGCAGTAGCTGCGCTGCGACGGGCGCCTGGCCTTCGGCGATGACGACGTTGCCTTTTACGCGAGGCTCGATGATGTGGAGGTACGCGAGGCCGAACCGGTTCAGCTGCTCGGCGACGTATGAGAAGAAGGCCTTCGGGTTGCTGTCGGACATTCCGTTCCAGGTTCCACTTGGAGCGATTCGTACGGCCACGCGGTCGCCGCCCCAAACCGACACCATTGCATCGACGACTTCGAGGAGGAAGCGCGAGCGGTTCTCGATGGAGCCTCCGTAGGCGTCGGCTCGTTTGTTGCTGCCGTCCTGCAAAAACTGATCGGGCAGATAGCCGTTTCCGGAGTGCAGTTCCACACCGTCAAACCCTGCGGCCTTAGCGCGTTCGGCAGCCTTGCGGTAGTCCTCGACAATGCCAGCGATTTCAGCGGTTTCGAGCGCGCGATGAGGTGAGGGTTGGACCCAGCCGTTGGGAGCGGAGACAAGGTGCGATGTGTCGTTCCAATAAGCGGGGTTGACGGAGGCGGAGACAGGCTGCGTACCGCCGGTTGTCTCGATGTTGGAGGAGCGGCCGGTGTGCCATAGTTGCGAAAACATAGAGCCACCCTTTGCGTGGACGGCGTCGACGATGCGCTTCCAACCGCGCACTTGCTCGTCGGTATAGAGGCCGGGAGCACCGTACCAGCCGCGGCCGGTGGTGGAGATGCTTGTGGCTTCCGAGATGATGAGACCGCCGTCGGAGGCACGCTGTGTGTAGTACTTGAGCATCAGATCGCTGGGAATATCGCCAGGTTGTGTTGATCGTGAACGCGTGAGCGGCGCCATGATGACGCGATGCTTCAACTCAAGGGGGCCAAGCTGAACCGGAGTGAAGAGTTTCTTTGCTGTATTTGACATGGAGTTCCTTTCGCCGGGCTCTACTTTGATTCTTAGAAGTGGCGCCTGGTAGCAGTCTGCACATCAACTTTCCTGCCGCTGCCGGTGTATAAGATACGGTACGCATCGTATCGATTCATGTTTTTTACTGGATTCTTTGAATTCCCGTATATGCTTGCTTCTATGCGATCTGCTCCGGGCGGACGGCCGCGAGACGAGAAACTTCATCGGGCCATCCTGCAAACTACCTACGATCTTGTACTTCAGGTTGGATTTCGCGCGGTGAGCGTTGAATCGATTGCCGCCACCGCGGGCGTGAGCAAGGCCACCATCTACCGTCGCTGGCCTAACAAGGCAGCCGTTGTGATGGACGCCTTCACGGACAGGGTCGGGTCGGGGTCTCTGTTTCCGAAGGCCCAGAGTGCGACGGAGAGCATCCGCTTGCAGATGCGTGCGATGGCGAGGTCTTTCCGGGGGGACGATGGTGCGCTGGTCAGGGCGCTGCTGGCGGAGGCACAGTTCGATCCGGAGTTAGCCAGGGCGTTTCGCGAGCGATGGACGATGCCTCGGCGCAAACTGGGGATCGCTGTTGTCGAGGAAGCGATTCGACAGGGAGAGATGTCTGCGGATATTGATCCGGCCGATGTTATCGACATTCTGTACGGACCGATCTACTACCGTTTGCAGATGGGGACAGGTGCGCTTTCGAACGCATATGTTGATAGGATTTTTCGGCGAGCGATGAAGGGGCTTGGCGGGAAGGATCGCGCTTCGCGCGACTGTCCACCTTAACTTGTGGGAAGCAATCGTGACCGGCGAATCTCGTTTGTTGCCAACAAATCGCCAAATCGCCGACGACAGATTGGTCCTCGGAAGTCAGCTTGTGGGAAGTGATGGCGCCCGCTCCCCGATGACCCTTTCCCGGCGAGAGAGGTCTGCCGACAACAGAACTCTTCCCATTATGGAATGAGCGGGCTCGATAATAATATTCGTTGCAACGAGCAGTGGCGTAGAATTACGGTCGATTTTGCTAAAATTGAAATAGAGACATCAAAAGGCCGCCATTGAAAGCGGGCTTCTTAGTTTTCAAAACTGCTTCAGCCGATTCGCAGTCTAAATTCCTGATTCTGGCTAATTTACAAATATAGGGGGAGGGTTCCAGACCGTTCTGACCTCCGTGCAGGCCCTGGAAGATCGAAGAGAGAATCCGCTCAGGACAGCCTTCTGATGCTTCGATGGGACCCTGCAAAATGGATGCGGGCTAAATTCCTGATTCTGGCGAATTTACAAAATATAGGGGTGAACCAGGCCGTTTACCTTCCAAGAAGACCCCTGGAAGATCGAAGAGAAGCGGCTCCAGGACGGTCCACTGATTTTTAGATCGGACCCTGCAAATGCGTGCGGGCTAAATTCCTGATTCTGGCTAATTTACAAAATATGGGGGCCCCTGCATACCCACATGCGCGTTTGTCGTTACTTATTGTCAGTCACTAACTATTGACGAATATCCAGCAGCAAGAGGGAGCTAGAGCTTGGCTCATCTTTCGGAGCCGACCAAAATCCGCTGTGGCCATCGAACTGGCCAAGCTCTAGCAACTGATTTGATTCTTACCTGGCGGCAGTCCCATCCGCAGCCAGCTCAATGATGGACGCAACCGCATCGGGCCGAGAGATATAGATCGCATGGCTTCCCTTGATCTCAACCACCTTGGAACCGGCTCGCTTCGACATGAATCGCTGAAGTTCCGGGGCGATCATATGATCTTCTGTAGTAAGCAAATACCAACTCGGCTTCGTCTTCCAGGCAGCCGCTGTGGCCCCGGCACTTGCCGCCGCTAATCCCCACGGCACCTGAGAATTGGCCATGAAATCTGCATTCTCGGGCTTTACGTCAGCAGCGAAGGATGCTGCAAACTTCTGGCGGTCAAGAAACAGGAAGCCGTCCTGTGGTGGCAAAATTGGGGGAGCTGGTGCGTTCGCCGGAGCCGTCTTGATGAGAGAGAGGACGGAATCGCCGGTTTCCGCTGCGAAAGCACAGATGTAAACAAGCCCGATTACTTTCGGATCGTCTCCCGCCGAGCTGATCACCACACCTCCATACGAATGGCCGACGAGGATCACAGGGCCGTCCTGCGCGTCGATGGCTCGCTTTGTCACTGCAACATCATCCGCAAGAGAGATTGTGGGGTTTTGCACGACCGTGACGTGGTAGCCCTTCTTTGTGAGTATCTCGTACACGCTTTCCCATCCGGAGCCATCGACGAAGCCACCGTGAACGAGCACTATGTTCTTGATGGCGGTCTCACTAGTCGTTTGAGCGCGGGCGATTAAGCCGGTGAACACAAGGGCAACAGCGGGGAGCAGTCGCCACAGATATTTTTGAAACCTCATTCTTCCTCCAAGGGTCCGGCCTTCCTCGGCCAGGATCTCCTTGTGCTGGTTTTAAGCTCCTGGAACGTTAATAACAAGTTCCTAATAGTTATCATGTGTTGAGGAATATTCAACAATGGAATTCTCTTCAAGACAGCTCAGAGCTTTCCACCTGGTCGCGCGTTATCGTAGTTTTGCCCGGGCGGCTGAAGAACTGCTCATTACCGCATCGGGGTTGAGCGTTCTGATCCGCGAGTTGGAGCGACAACTTGGATTCCGTTTATTCGATCGCACAACAAGACAGGTCACCCTGACGACCTTCGGAAATGAACTGATTATGGTAACGGAACCCGGTTTAGGTGTGCTCGATGCTGCCATGTCTCGCATTGAAGACTCCGCCAAAGGCCGGGAACGATGGATCTCAGTCGGAACTACTCCCTGGCTTGCGGCAAATGTACTACCGCCGGCGATCAAGCAATTCCGTGAGCGGCGTCCAGATCTGCGTATTCGCTTGTTGGACGGCTGGCTAGACGAGATTCAGCAGCGCGTTCAAGCTGGAAAGCTTGATATGGGAGTTGGAATTTTTAAGATCTCCTCTGGAGTGAGGAGAAGTCCACTCTTTCGCTTTGCGCTGATGGCAGTGCTCCCCGATCAAGGGGCTGCGATCAACAGTGTGGCGATGCGATGGTCATCTCTCCGCGGGCAGAGGTTAATCTCTCTGACAAAGGACTATCCCCATCAGTTGGTTATCGACAAACAGCTTGCAAAAGTCGGTGCAGTTTCTAAACGTGGACAGGTAGTGAAATTACTCGAAACACAGATTGCGCTTGTCGAGGCCAACGAGGGAATTGCCGTCATCCCTTCGTTTGGTATGCTCGCTTGCCGCAACCGCAAAGTCACAATGAGCGCGCTCATTGACCCTGTAGTGAATCTTGACTTTTATCAAATTAGCAACCGAGGCAGCCATTTGTCAGCGGACGCTAAAGAATTCAGCCGGTTTTTGGAGACTTACATTGCCAACTGGGCAGGTAGTTCTAGCGTTCAGTAGCGCTGATTTGAACGGTTAGTCCTGATAAGTCCTGCTTGTCGGAAGTGATCGCGCCCGCTCCCCCGATGAACCCTTTCCCGCCGGGAAAGATCTGCCGACAACAGAAGTCTTCCCATTATGGGATGAGCGGCTCTATAATAATATTCGTTGCAACGAGCACTGGCGTAGAATTACGACCGATTTTGCTAAAATTGAAATAGAGACATCAAAAGCCCGCCATTGAAAGCGGGCTTCTTAGTTTTCAAAACTGCTTCAGCCGATTCGCAGTCTAAATTCCTGATTCTGGCTAATTTACAAAATATGGGGGCCCCTGCATGGATTTATGGAGGCCCGGCCGCACGCTGCTGATACGGTTCAACTGTAAGCAGATTCCCCAGCACCGTCCGCTCCTGCGGCGAGAACTGCTGCTGGAAGCGGGCAGAGTTCAGAATCGACTGCCGCTGCGCCGGCGGAACGCCGCGCAAATCTTGAAATGCGCGGCGCATCTCGGTCTGGCGGTCTGCCGGCATCTGGTGGAAGGCCTGAGAAGCGCCCCGCACCCCAGCCTTCTGCTCGGGGCTCAGGTGCTCGAACATCTCGTTCCGCTGCAGTATCCGTTGCCGCTGCTCCGGGGTCGCGTTATTGAGCGCATGCATCCGGTTAACAAGCCGTTGCTGCTGGTCCTGTGGCAGGCGATTGAAGCCCGGCTCCTTCCGCAATGCGTCTTCCCGCTGCTGCGGAGTCATATTCTGATGATTATTGAACCATTCGGGTAAGTGCCCTGCCTGCCCGGGCCGATTGTTGAACTGCTGCACATTCCGGTTGTTGAATTGCTGCGCGTTCCCGTTGTTGAATTGCTCGTTATAGTGCGGCTGTGTTCCCGGCGCTGGCTTAGGCTGCATCTGCTGCTTGGGCATCGACTGCGGCCGCGCTGGCGGCGCAGAATGCGGCGCCTGCATATGCGGAGCCGGAGCCGGCGGATGCCCTCCGTTATGCTGTCCGGCAAAAGCTGTGAAAGGAGAAAGTGTCGTTGCCAGCGCGCACGCTACAGACAGCAGAGTGTTCGCATTCCGCCGCTTGCGGTCTGCCTTCCTGTGCTGTTTTTGTGCTCGCATCGTATATGTTTCCAAGGCTCGTTCTTCGATTCGTGCGCACCAGGGCCATCGGTTGAAAATCTCGTGGTCTCTGCGCAATTCTTCATACACTCTCACCCGCCCCTAGAGATCGTTCGACGAACCGCCGTTATCGTCCTGATCGTTCTGGTCCAGAGAGTTCAGCTGCTGAAATACCTGCGCGTTGTCATCCAGAGACTTGAGATCTTCGACTGCGGCCGAGGTCTTTACCGGAGCCGCCGAGTTCGACGACATCAATCCCGCATACGTGCCCCCACCAATAATAATCAAAAGCGCCAGCGCGCCTACCGCGATTGGACGCAGATGCACATTGCTGCCAAAGAGCAGCCGCGCTCGCATGCGCTCCAGCAATCCGGCAGGCTCCGCCCGCTGTTCTTCGCGCATGCGCACGGCCAGTTTCGAATCAAAATACGGTGACGGCTCCGGCGCCTGCCACTCGTCCATCAGATTCATCGTCGCTTCCATCGACGCCAGTTCCATGCTGCAATCTGCGCAATCTTCCAGGTGGTTGCGCACATCAGCCGGGACCGACTCTGGCTCGAAGAGCAGGTTTGCAAGATGCGCTTTTACTTTCCGGCAGATCATAATTCCCTCACTGCTTAAACAAATTCCTTCAGCCTCTCGCGCAGTGTCTGATACGCGCGAAAAAGGAGTGACTTCGTGGCGGACTCGCTCAGCTTCAGAACTTCGCCGATTTGCTTATAGTCCATCCCTTGATACTTATGCATCAGCACCGCCATCCGCTGCCGCTCCGGCAATGCCATCACATGCTGGCGGATCGCCCGCATTCGCTCACCACGGACAAGATCATGCTCGACCGACGGTGTAGCATCCGCCACGTCAGGCGTTGTACCCGTCTCCGGATCAGGCTGGTCCAGATACACATTCTGCGCGGCGCGCTCATGCTTCGTATCTCTGGCATAGTTAACGCCAAGATTCGTAGCGATGCGATAGAGCCAGGTCGTAAACCGAGCCTCAGCCCTGTAGGTCTGGCGCGAACGGTACACCCGCAGAAAGACCTCCTGGGCCAGCTCTTCCGCCACTGCCTGGTTGTGCACCATGCGGAACATGAAGTGGATAATGGGCTTACGGTATTTCTCAATCAGATAATTGAAGCCCTGATCGTCCCCTTCGCTGACCCGCAGCATGATCTCCGCATCGCTCAGGGCGCTCCAGTCGGACACTCGCGCACTGGCTACTGCCTCATTGCGAGCACCCTTCAACAGTGGTTGATCCAGAACTCGGTCAAGGGCAATGGTTGCCATATCTCTAGGAACACCGGAACTGTCCCCAGGTTGCGGATAAGATGCGTTTTCCTCGAGGTCCTCACCGGCTTCATCCGACCAATCAGTGGACGTGGGATCATCATCGCCTCCGCCGCTCCTTCCCGTGGAACTTGCGAAATGCTCGGAAGGCGCGTCTGGATTGCCGGGAAGCATGATCGTCTATCCATTTGATTGTAAACAGATGCCGAAAGGACGTCCCACAGAAGATCTATTTCAGGAGACAAAGATGCCTGGTTGACACACGCGTTGGCAGTTAATCGCCTAAATGATAATCTAGAAATCGCCATATTCTCTCCTATCGGGCGCATAACTCAGCGGTAGAGTGCCACCTTCACACGGTGGAAGTCGTAGGTTCGAATCCTGCTGCGCCCACCATAAATCCTTTAAATTTAATAGATTGCAATTGCCCGTCCGACAGCTCTTAGAAAATGTCGAATTACACGTCGAATAAGCATGCTGCGAGGCAGGCGATCCGCGTCTGAGACATTTGCGCAGTTCCGCGAGCTTTCAGCATTCCGACCTCTGCCCCCCACCCCCTGTATAGATCGCGCAGCGAGCACGGGATGTGGCGCCGAATATCCGCACTCAATGCAGAACTTCGGTGATGATCCAATAACGTAGTCCATATGAAGTTTCGATCTCCGATCTAGTTGTTGTCCTTTATTATTGAATCACTTATCGACCCTATTGAACCTTGTTGGAGGCGATGTAGATGAAGCTTGAGTCGGTCCATATTACGAACTTTAAGTCGGTCAAAGATTCAGGCACGTTCCATATAGGGGATGTAACTTGCCTCGTTGGACGAAATGAGTCAGGAAAAACGGCTATCTTGCAGGCTCTATATCGCCTAAACCCCATCATTCAAAATCAAGGTAACTTCGACGTGACCGAAGATTTTCCTCGTGCCGACAAAGAAGACTATTAACAGGCCGTCGAACGAAAACAGCGCGGGCCAGCTCGTGTAGTGGATGCTAGGTTTGCTCTTGATGCGACCGAGGTTGCCTCGATTGAGGCTGAATTTGGGGCTGGAGTTCTATCACTTCCTACCTTGTGTCTGATGAAGGGATATGACAACGTTCTTGCTTCTTGGCTGTGGGTTAAAGAAGAGATCGCCGGCCAATTCTTGCTATCCAAGGCAGGACTGTCGGAAGTCTTCGAGAAAGAAAATATCACCTGGAAGACACTCAAGGAGCTTCATGCGGCTTTAGTGAAGCGTTCACAGAACCAGGCTCAAGCATTTACTGCTGCTCAGACTGCAGCGAACGCTCTCCCAGACGCTGACGCTAAAGCTAAAGCGCTGGATGACGCGCAACTCTTACAAGAAACGGCGGCGGCCAAGACCCTGCGGGAGCATCTCGCTTCAGTCAACAACACTGGGATCACTAAATACATTTATGACAAATATCTAGTTGGCAGCGTACCAAAGTTTCTCTATTTCGATGAGTACTACCAAATGGAAGGCCAACTTAATATCGAGCAGCTGAAACAGCGTCAGGCTTCAAACACACTATATGACTCAGATCGGCCGATGATCGGTTTGATCGATCTCGCACGATTGAATTTGGATCAGCTTATATCAACAAACCGTACGGAGGCCCTGCTGAACAAGCTCGAAGGAACCTCGAATCATCTTACGAAGCAAGTTCTCAAATACTGGTCGCAGAATCGGCATTTGTCTGTTCGTTTTGATGTGCGTCCAGCGAAGCCGAACGACCCACCTGGGATGCAACAGGGAACAAATCTGTGGGGATTGGTTTATGACTCTGTTCATTCTGCGACCACTCGGCTGGGCACCCGATCAAAAGGCTTCGTATGGTTTTTCTCTTTTCTCGCGTGGTTTTCTCAACAGCGCAAGACGGGAGGTAAGATCATTTTGCTTTTGGATGAGCCTGGATTGGCATTGCATGGTACAGCCCAAGGGGACTTGCTTCGTTACATAGAGAAGGAATTAAAGCCTCATCATCAGGTAGTTTATACAACCCATTCGCCATTTATGGTGGACTCCAAACACTTCGATCGAGTGCGAGTTGTCGAGGACAAAAGCACGGAGATCGAGGATATTCATGAGGAGGAGATTCCCGGAACGAAGGTGTACACAGACGTCTTAGAAGTTTCTGAAGGTAGTCTTTTTCCTCTTCAAGGTGCGCTCGGAGACACCCTTTCACAAACGTTGTTTGTCGGGCCCAACATACTCATCGTTGAGGGCGTGTCCGACTTACTTTTTCTTCAAACTGTCTCCCCGTTACTAGAGTCTCTCGGGCGAGAAGGCCTCAGTCTAGCGTGGACTATTACGCCTGTGGGTGGGTCTGACAAGGTTCCAACGTTTGCCGCACTTTTGGGTTCCCAGCAAGACCTTAATGTTGCCACGCTTATCGACATCCAACAAAAGGACAAGCAAAGCATCGACAATCTATACAAGAAAAAGCTCTTGCAACAAAAGAACGTCCTCACCTTTGCGGATTTTATCGGCAAGAAGGAAGCAGACATCGAAGACATGTTTGAAGCTGATTTCTACTTAAAGCTAGTTAATGCAGAATACAAAGCAACTCTTCAGAAGCCCATCACTCTCTCCGATCTTCCTAAACGTGAGAGAGTTCTGGCTTCACTCGATAGCTATTTGCAAACCTCGCCGCTTAAAGACGCGGCATTCAATCACTATAGGCCTTCACGATATTTTGCGGAACACATCGGCACATTGGCGACGAAGCTGTCTCCCGAAACGCTTGATCGGTTTGAAGCTGCATTCAAAAGATTAAATGCGCTACTGTGAATACAACCAATGACAGCTGGTTTCTCCTCTTGTCGAGTGTTTTCAGCCTTCCAGAATTAGGTGCTGGTACATGGGTTCTTCCAGCCGAATTTTCTCGCGGCAATCGAAGTCGCGGTTCACAGTGATCTATCACTCATTATATATGAGTGATATTGACATTTTTAATCGTATTTTGCGATCATATTTCAGAGCAAACTCAGGATAACGTTCGAAGGATTTTGGTACATCTCCATAAATGGAAAATACACTTATGCCGAGTCATTTCTGGCACGGCGGCGAACAACAATGGGACAGAAGCACGATTGCATGACGCGGCGCTTTTGATCATCTTGCGTGATCTTACACGCGGATTCAGGACAAAGAGAACAATAAAGCGATACTGGCTTTCATCGTAGGCGTTTGCGATCGAATATGCGGCACAGACATTGAACGAGGCGAGGACAGATGCGGCGAAAATCGAATTACGATAAATTCCCAATCATTTCTGTCTCCACGTCCGGATCGGATTGTTGGGAGAGTTGGCCCCTAATTCTTGATCGCTTGAGGGCTTACACGACCGAAACCAATTCTGTGATCTGCATCGAATGCTATCCAGGCGTTCAGGAACTCGCGCTCAGGAGGACTCTCGAAGAAGGCCTGCAGTCCGCAGCCGTGATAATGACAACCGATCTTCTGAAGCGTTCGTCAGCGATCGAGCGAATGGTCGGCGACGTGTTAGGCGATGACCCTGTATTCGGCAGGATGAACAAGATTCAAATCCGGGACTTTTTCGATGAGTGGAAACTCGGCAACGCTCGCGATCTGGCAAAGAATTGGAACCAAGGCCTGCTGATCATCGTCGGCACTGGTGCCACTCTTGTAGTCCCGGAACCGAATCTCCTTATCTATGCTGATATGGCGCGATGGGAGATCCAGCAGCGTCAGCGCCGCAATGCGATCGGGAATTTCGGAGCCGACAACCTCGGAGAGAGCGCAGGCCTGAAGTACAAACGGGCGTTCTTTGTGGATTGGCGCGCGGCCGACCGACTAAAGGCTTCGTTGTTCTCGCGTATAGATTTTTGGCTCGACACGAACGATGATATCCCCAAGCTAGTTACCGGACAATCCATGCGGGAAGGATTGCGCCAACTGGTACAGCGTCCCTTTCGCGTAGTTCCTTACTTCGACCCCGGCCCATGGGGTGGGCATTGGATGGAGGAGGTATGCGATCTGCCGAACAACGTGCCGAATCATGCATGGTGTTTCGACTGCGTTCCGGAAGAGAACAGTTTACTGCTCAAATTCGGATCGACCTGCGTCGAGATTCCAGCAATGAACCTCACCCTACTTCATCCCCGCGAGTTGCTGGGCCAGAGTGTTTACTCTCAGTTCGGAGCTGAATTTCCCATTCGTTTCGATTTCCTCGATACCATGGGCGGCGGAAACCTCTCGCTGCAGGTTCACCCGAAAAGGAAATACATTTGGGAAAAATTCAGGATGAAGTATACCCAGGACGAAAGCTATTACCTTCTGGATGCCGCCGAAGATGGAAGTGTCTATCTTGGCGTTAAGAATCAGGTAAATCGAGACGCCATGATAACGGAATTGCAGGCGGCTCAGTCAAATGGCCGTTCTTTCAGGGCAGAAGTGTATGTGAACAAGTTTCCGGCCAAGAAACACGACCATTTCTTGATCCCGGCGGGCACTGTCCACTGCTCAGGCAAGAACAGTATGATTCTTGAAATCAGTGCTACTCCATACATCTTCACGTTTAAGTTGTGGGATTGGGACCGGCTCGGGTTGGATGGTTTGCCAAGGCCGATTCATATTGACCACGGGTTGAGGAACATCGCCTGGGATCGCGACACCAATTGGGTCCGAAAGAACCTCATCAATCAGATAGAACTGGTTGCGGAAGGCCCAGGATGGCGAGAAGAGCGCACCGGACTTCACCAGTTGGAGTTTATCGAGACTCGCAGACACTGGTTTACAGGTACGACGCCTCACGAAACCCGTGACACTGTCAATGTTCTCAACCTTGTTGAGGGCGAGGAGGCGATTGTCGAGAGTCCTACCAACGCGTTCGAACCGTTCGTTGTTCACTATGCCGAAACGTTCATTGTCCCGGCAGAGATTGGCGCCTATAGAATCTCGCCAACCAGTCAATCGATCGGAAAGAGCTGCGCGACGATCAAAGCGTCGGTTCGCAACGGGTGGTCTCACTCAGAACAACTGGCTGAAAGATCATCAGCCGGGTGAGTTTACTACGTGTGCCGGAGGTCTTCCGATAGTAGCGGAACTGCCCCCAGCAACGCAGCGTTTCCACCTAGGACTGCCGCGCGCACGCGAGGTGTTCCCCAACTTGTCCATGCGTGCTCTTCCACGTATTTCTGCACGAATGTCAGGATGACATCAGGGCTTTGCATAACGCCTCCGCCGAATACGACTACCTCGGGGTCGTAGGCGTGAATGAGCGCGACCGCGTTAGCCGCCCATACGTATAAACAATGTTGCTGAACTGCGCACGCGACAGCATCTTCGTTTCGCGCTGCGGCGAAGAGCGTCTGAAAGTCGATGTGCGCGACACCGGCCAGGCTGGATTCATGAAACCCCGGTGTTTCTCGTACTATCTGTGGCAGAGACCAGCCCGCCGCTTCTGCTTCGGCGCACCCAACATTGCCGCATGCGCATTTGCGGCCCCGATAGTTCACCGGCAAATGACCTCCGAGACATGCAGCCTGAGAATGGGCACCGCGTACTAATTTTCCCAGCATCATTGCCGCGCCGCCGATTCCGGTGCCGAGCGTGATCATAACGACATCCTGCGCGCCTTGAGCCGCTCCGGCGTATTGTTCGCCAAGCAGGGCCATCCGTGCATCATTCTCTATCCGAAGACGGAGACCGAATTGCTCAATTGCCCATTGCTCGAGATCGAGGCGAATTGCATCTTCGTATTTCTTCAGCGTCGAGAGAATGCGGCTCTTGCGCACATCCACTATCCCCGGGAACCCAACTGCAACGCCGTGACACTCCCCAGCAGTTACACCGCTTTCGCGCAAGATCTTCTTGAGCGCCGCCGTGACGCAAGGCAAAAGTGATTCGAGCGATTCCGCTCGCTCCGAATCGAGCGATGATGAGCCCAGCAACTCATTGTCCCGAACGACGCCACACCCAATGTGCGTGCCGCCCATGTCAATCGACAAAGCCAACATCTGTTCGAACTCCCGGGTTTGGAATTAGTGCAAATAGCGGGTTGAGCCTGCCAGAATAAAAATCGCCAGCACGAGCACGGTCACGCCTGTCCACTGGATGCGGATAGGAAGTGGTCCACAGTCCTTCCATTCGCCCGTAAGCATACCCAACATGGTCGCGGTGATCACAATCAGTGACATGAATAACGGCCATCCGAGAATCGGACCCCAAGCCCCCAGTTGACCCGCTGCCAGTCCATAAAGCAGCGTGCTCCCGAACCAGAAGATCGCCATGATCGCTGCCAGCGCCCAATGCGAACCTCCCACTCGGAATCTATGTCCCGAATGATTCCTTTTCATCAACCAAGCACAATACAGGAGATTTGGAACTGCACCGGCAAGCATCAGCGGCAACCAAATTACATTGATAGCGTTGAGCCCGTTTGCACCAAAGGAGCGAGCTACTTGGACCAGCGGCGTTCCGAAAGCGACTCCGAAATTCATCGAGGATGCGCCAAGACCGCACAGAATAGAAAGCAGCAGCCCCTGCGAGGTCCGTTTTTGCGCAGAAATAGACTGTGCATTTGGTCCCTCACGTATCCTTCCGGCGGAGGCACAGAGCATCACACCCAATAGAACGAAACCGATTGCGCCGAGGACTGCATACCCTGCCGCGCTGTTGAGGTGTTCTCTGTGCAGAGACACCATCGGAATTAGGCTGCCTACGGCCGCAGAGGTTCCTAAGACGATAGAGAATGCGAGTGTAATCCCGATCATATCCACCGCAAGGCCGAAAAAGACCTGCGCTACTCCCCAGGCCGCGCCAAATCCACAGACTTCGAGAATGATGTCCGGCGTGGCTGAGCGGTACACCATCGATAGATTTGGGATGGTCAGCAGGGCGGCCACGAAAGGCAGAACTACGAGCGCAAAAACTGTCCAGGCGAGCCACGTGTTCTCCCAGGCCCATTTCCGGGCGTATTTCATGGGCATTGTGAAGCTAGCATTCGTAATGCCGGCAATAATGAGGATTGCGATTCCGCTCGAGGTGTTGCTCATGATTGGCTGCCCTCCCCAAAGACTATGCTGCTACCGGAGTGAAACCGGTGTTGCGTGACTCCGTTTCTACGGAGGGAGTCTACGAGTTCGCCCCAAAATGGTATGGAGCAGATATTGGGGCTTTGATATTCAGGATCGAATTTATATCATTAAATGCGAACTAAACTCAAATTTCAATCATTTAATATGATCTTCTTATCCTGTAACGCTCGAATTATCGATCCGTACAATCACTTGTAGACTTACTATTTTGGAGAGCGCGGCCACACGAACCGCCTCGTTAGGCGAAAGCATTATGCCCGCAAAGAGTGACAACCTGGTTGCACGCCACGAATACATCCTTCAGCGGTTACAGGAGACCGGCTCCGTCGCCATTGACGAGCTTTGCTCGACGCTCGGCGCATCCATCGCCACCATTCGCCGAGATTTAGAAGACCTTGAAAGCCGGTCTTTGCTCAGGCGCACCCGCGGCGGCGCCGTACCAATCGGACCAC
The DNA here is from genome assembly GCF_014274465.1 of Alloacidobacterium dinghuense. Lineage (NCBI taxonomy): Bacteria > Pseudomonadati > Acidobacteriota > Terriglobia > Terriglobales > Acidobacteriaceae > Alloacidobacterium > Alloacidobacterium dinghuense. Next base: position 3,186,553 of record NZ_CP060394.1, read on the forward strand.
TGTTCTACGAACCGTTTCGGCATGATACCTCGTTTCAGGACAAGGTGAGCAGCTTTGCCGAAGAAAAGCGTAGGATCGGCCTCGCAGCAGCGAAACTAGTCGGCACGGGCCAGACTATCTCGTTGACCGGCGGAACTACGACCATCGAAGTGGTTCGAAGCCTTAAGGTGCTCAGCGACATTTCCATTATCACGAATACGGTGAATGTTGCGATGGAATTGAGTAACAGGAAAGATATCGAAGTGATCGTGACCGGAGGGCACCTCCGCGGAAATTGGTTTACGCTCGTAGGTCCCCTCGCGACGGCTGCAGCCGAGATGCTGTTTTCCGACATCATGTTCATCGGCGTCGATGGCATCGATGCAAGAAAAGGCCTGACGTGCACAAATTCTTCCGAGGCTGAAGTTCTGCGCAAATTCGCGCAACATGCCAAGATGAAGGTCGTGGTAGCTGATCACAGCAAACTCGGTTCCGTCAGCAAGTACCTCCTCTGTCCAACAAAGGGTATAGACAGATTAATTACTGATACCGGGGCACCCGCTTCAGCCATTGCGCCCTTCGAAAAACTCGGTATTGAAGTAACCCGGGTGTAGCCGAAATTAAGAGCGCAGCACATAACCATCGGTGCGAAACCCGAGAGCAGTTGTTCTTGCCATCCCGCGAATTGCTCGAAGATGACGGAAGGCCCCCTCGCCTCGCAACGCGTTGTTATCGGTTTCTCGGCGCGAGAAGAGCACTCGTGCTCCCCGCCATTGACAGTCTTAAAAGATAAACTTCAATGCGAGCTGAATCTGTCGCGCGGTGTTTGCGGTGCTGTTGATCGTACCGAAGGCTGGTCCGCTATCGATGTCGTTCTGGGGCTGACCCAAGTCTACGTTATTGAACAAATTGAATGCCTCGGCTCGAAACTCGAACCGTCGCCCTTCTCCCACAGGGAATTGGCGAAAGAGCGACGAGTCCAACTCCCAATAGGACGGGCCCCGGATGGAATTGCGTCCTGCGTTGCCGTAGGTGTAAAGCGCCGGCGTGGCATACGCCGCGGTATTGAACCACTCCGCTGCGGTCCTCTTCGCAAGCCCAGGATTTCCCACAAGGTTCAAATGTTCATAACCAAGTGCTTGCCCAGTATTCGCGATATCGCTACTGCTGAGGGGAGTAAAAGCAATGCCCGAATGGGCTTGGAACAGGTTGTTAAACTGCCAGCCCCCCAGGATGTAATCAAGCGCACCGTGCCCAGTGGAAAATCTCTTTCCCTTCCCAACAGGAATGTCGTAAAGCGTGTTCACAGATAAAATGTGCGTTAAATCAAGTCCTGACACAGACCGATCATAGCGAGCTGGGTTATAGGCGTCCTGCGGAACGCCGCCTTCAACGCCGTAATATCCATCGCCTCCGACATTAATGGACTTTGACCAGGTGTAGGCCACTCCGTACGAGAGACCATTGGTGTACCTCTTATCCAGCGAGACCTGCAACCCGTTGTAATTACCATTGCCCTGGCTACGGTCATAAAACGTCGGGGCAATGTAGGGATACTTAGCGCGTGACTGGGGGTCGCCTGGTCCTGGCGTAAGCGCGCTATTGTAAATGCCGCCAACATCAAGCCGGTGCGAACTCGAGCCAACATAATTCGCCGTCAGTGTAGTCGATGAGGTAAGGAGTTGCTGCACGCCAAAGTTCCATTGTTCTGAATAGGGATTCTTTAGATTCGGATCGTATTCAAAGCCGACCTGAGTAAATGGGGTAGGCGCCGGAAAGAAGTTATTATTGGCGGCGATTGCGAATGGATTCTGAGCTGTAACCGTCGGTGTTGGTGAACTTGTAGTCGGCGTGTTCAAGTTAGCGGCTTCCTGTTGACCAATGTCGGGCCATAGTCCGCTGATATTCTGTGACGTTTGCAATACGCCGGCCCAATTGTCATACACGATGCCGAAAGCTGCATGAACGACTAAGCGATCCGTCGCCCTATAGGCAAATCCGAGGTGGGGGCCGACATTCGTGTCTGTGTTATGAAGTATTTTATCGTTTGGAGACACGACGACGTTCGCCGGGAGCGTGCCGTTTCCGGGAATACAAGGCGCATAGCCGCGCACACTGCAGGGAGGAGGAAGCTTCTGAATAATATAGGTGCCGTTGTTGAAATCAACGTCACCTGTCTCTGGCCCACCATTCACACCAATTTGCTTGTCGGTACCCATAGGTGGATTAAATGTGAGGTCGTAGCGAAGGCCCACATTGATCGTTAACTTACTTGTGGCTCTCCAGGAATCCTGTACAAATTCGCTCATTACACCGCCAGGACGCGTTTCGGTAACGACATTGCGCCGGTCCGCTCCCACTGGAACGTTGAGGATAAAGGAGGAAAATGGGTCGCCGGTATTGACCGTATCTTGAGGATTTGTGTCTGCGGTTGGCAACGCGCCGAATGTGAGACCATCGACCGTAATCGGACTGTAAAATTTGTTGCTGATGAACCCCCCACCTACGCGAATCTCGTGGTTTCCCCATGTCTTCGTCAATACGCCACTGTATTGGTTGGCATTCGGAACTTTAGGATGCAGCGCCACGCCTTCGCCTGGGCCGGCATATCCGCCGGCGATTCCAGGTGAAGGAAGAAAGCTTTTCCCTGGTGCTGCCGTGAAATTGCCCACAAATGCCGGCGAGAACCCAATCTGGCTGATGATGCCTGCCGATCCCGTTGTAAAGATACTTACCGCGTTGTCTCCGACAGTAGTTCGGCCAAATTCAACCTGAAGAATGAGACTGGGATTGAAGACATGTACGTAACTGCCGCCATAGTTCCTGTTCGGAACAGTGACGACGTTTGGTATTCCGGGAGCGCCATCGGAAGCACTCTGTACGCTGGTGTCGTAGCTATACCGAAACCATACTGAGTCGTTCCGGCCAATCTTTTGGTCAATTCGGGCAGTCCACTGGTTGATGGTCTGGGTGACGGGAGTTGGATCAATCGCATTATCTCCGCTTGCATTAAGTACAGGCCCAGCTGCAGGGAAGATGAACTTCGCGTAAGCTACCATGTTGGGATCTGGAGTAAGCTGGTTCCCTGGAAACGGGTCACGAATGAACTGGCCAGGGTGGGCTGGATCCGGTCGAGTAGAAAACGGGTTGTATATCTGTGTCGGCCAAGCGCTCTCATCCCCCGCAAGCTGCGCGGCAGTCGGAACTTTAATAGGGTTATCGGAGGTTTCCGAATAACGGAATCCCTGGTATGCCCCGAAGAAGAAGGTCTTGTTCCTGCCGTTGTACAGTTTCGGAAGCCAAACCGGACCTCCGACAACTCCACCGAATTCGTTTTGGCTAAAAGACGGCTTGGGCGAATCAACTGGAAGGAAGTAGGTCCGAGCATCGAAGATTGCATTGCGGGCATACTCGAACGCTGAGCCGTGAAGGTCGTTTGTGCCGGACTTGGTGACTACATTGACGACCCCACCGGTTACAGACCCGTATTCCGCGCTGTCTGTATGAGACACGACCTTGAATTCCTGCATTTCATCGATGATGGGTGGGACCGCATACACACTGTGGAAGGCGCCGAAATTGCTCAGACCATCCGTAAAAAAATAATTGCTTCGGTTACCCTGCCCATTAACGGAAGGAATCACAGATGCCTGATTAATAGGCTCCGGTGTTGCATATTGGCCTCCTGAGGGACCGGACTGCCCATTGTTGACCGGAGATATACCCGGGGTCAGAGTAAGAAGCTGGGTAAAGTCACGCCCGTTAAGGGGAAGATCGTTCACCTGTTTCGTCCCGATGACAGTGCCGAGATTGGCGCTTGTCGTTTCCAGTTGCGGTGTGGCGCCCTGCACCGTCACTACGGTGCTTTGTGAACCAACGGTCAGAGCAAAGTCAATCGTCGCGGCTTGTCCGACCGCAAGTATGAACTCAGGAACCCGCTGCTCCGCGAAGCCTGAAGCCGATGCTTGAACCGTATATCTACCCGGGGTGATATCCAGGAAGAGATAGGCGCCCGCACCATTGGATGTGGTTGAGTGCTCGACAGCCGTAGCCACATTCCTCAGCACGATATTGGCGCCTGGAACCACCGCGCCGCTGGGATCTCGGACAGCTCCGCTCAGCGAGGCCGTCGATAGCTGTGCAAACCCCGTGCCGGATAGCAATAGAATGCCACTCAGAAGACACGCTTGCCACAGGGCAAATACTCTGCAGGTCTTCCACCGCTCAACTGAAAACTTCAGGTCATGCACCTTGGTATTCCGAGCAGCTTTGTTCATTGCTTTGACCTCCAAAAAGACTTTGATCCGGGCTTGCATGATTCATTGCCGCCACCCATCGGATTGCGGCCTTGATTCTTAAGTTGGCGGGGATCATAGGAGAGCGAATGGTGCGTTGTCAATCATAAACAATGATCGTATTGCACATTTTCACTCTAAATAATCGAGGTTTGGGCTTTCCCAAGATGTCGCGATTTGAGAGGGGTCCACGGCATTTATATAGCGGTCAAATCTGAGCACATCGATTTGATTTGATGAAATTCATGCAGGTAATTGCATGTATTGATCTCTTAATACGCGCGTTTCATTTTGATATTCGACCATAGACCAGGCAGTAAGGTGCCTATGTTTTGAGGGCAAGAACGCATCGAAGGTGGGCATGAGCCGCCTGCGCCCATCGTAATCGAGGATCATCCCCGTCCCTTGGATCGGCGACTAATTTCCCGACGAGAGACGTCTCAATGGAGGGCGCTTAACTAGATGCGAAACTATCCCAATTCGAACGAAGCTGGAGCAAAGCCATTGAGAAAGAACTCGAAGGATCCGCCTTCGATGGCAATTGATGGACCGAGTGAATCGCCGCGGAGATCCACAGGTTTGGCTAAGCGTGCGAGTAATCCGGAAGGGAGTCGCACGGTTACTTTGCCAGATTCTCCCGCAAGTTCCCATAGCCGCAAGGTGGTCACCTTACTTTCGGACTTTTGCTTAAGCGCAGTGATCACCACGCCCGGACGCGACACGCTGATTCCGGACTGACTTGAGGGAAGTATCCCGCGAGCCCCAGAACCGGCACAAGCCAACAGTGGCAACATAGTTTCCAGTGCGGGCACGGCGAGTTGGTTGCCAAACCAGATGCGTACTCGTGAACTCCAAGTGCCTGAATACCAATAACGGTAATTCGTATTCCACTGGTTGTTGTACAGATTGAGAAAGACCACCGGCCTCTTCGGAACAAAATCCAGCGAAAACTTCCAGATGCCCGGCGTGTCGAGACTGACCAATGGGTGGTCTATTGGACAGAGTGAGATGCTCGCTCCATCGCTGCCCGTGACTATCAATCCAGCTCCAACCGCATATATGTGGCGATTTGAGCCGGGCATGATATCGCGTGCCGGGTCCATGACTCCCAGTGTCCGGGCTACGCGAAACTGCGGCGAACTTAGTCTGAATGGTAGGCAAAGCCAATCGGCTTCTGGCCAGTTGTCTTTCGCCTTATCCTTGATCGTCAACTCGACATCAAGATAGGCAACGTCAGCACAAAGGGTCACCCGCAAAGACGTTGCAGGGAGATGGTTATTCAAATCACCCGGCATCTCTAGAGTGCCGGTCAGCGTTTCACCTCGCTTGACCAGATGCATAGAGCCGTTCGAGCCTGAAGCGCGACGGTAGGGCACTCCAGCAGGAAGACCAGGCTTGTACATTCCAGGATGAAGATGTGTGCCCCATCTGCCTTGTTGATACGCGCGACAGTAGTCCTCTGTTTGCGAACTTTCAAATCGCTCGTTGAGATATTGTCCCAGACCATATTCAATAGACCCGTCAACCCACTCGCGGCCCGTACGTTTATCGACAAGCGAAGCAATCACGCCACGGGCAGGATCGAGCCTTACCCTCATAAACTCGTTTTCCAGAATGTCACCGGGCAGTGTCTTCGACCCTGGAGAGGGCGGAGGCGGAAATGTCCTGTAGCCGAGTGCCGGAATATCCTTGGCATGAAAAGATGAGCCATTGATATCAACTATTCCCGAACGTTTCCAAGGCAAGGGATTGTAGACCACAACCCGAGGTCCTTCGGTGTCAACTGCCTGCGTGAGCGCTGCGAGTTCGGCGTCCAAGAGCGATGAGGAGATGCTTGCTGCATTTCGGATGTAGTTGGTCTTATCGTCCCAAGAGGCTTCAAGTTCTTGATACTTGTCCGCAGGGAGTTCGTTAAAGGCTTTTCCGTAAACGTCAACGGACTGTCCAAGGCCCCAGGTATGCTCGCTGTACAGTAAGCTTTGTTCAAACGCCTTCGAGACTTCTTCGTCGTGTGCTTTAGCTTGCACACCCCACTGGCACAATTGAGCACCCAAAACCTCAACTGCTGGGATCAGTGGATGTACATTTCTGGCATGTCGCATTCCTCCTGGATCCGACATGCATCCATGAATCCAAGTGTCAGGTGTTTCAGCGCGGACGACAGCTAGTTCCGGCTTCTCTGCCAGGATTGCGTCCGCGATGTCGTCCAACGTGCCCATTCGGACTTTTACGTCCGGGAGCTTTTCTAATACTTCAGCAATTAAGGACCGGACGGCCTCCAAAGTTGGTGGTCCCGAATTATCCGAAGTAACTATGATGGCGGGCCAGGTTTTATATGGCCAGTCAGATGGAGGAATCAGGTTATGTCCAATGTAGGGATCTCCTTCGCCACCCCACGGCCACAGTGCTGTGCAAGTGCCATAAATAGTTGAATACATCGTCAACACACGAGACCCGTCCGGACCCTCCCACCAAAAGAGTGGTGGAAGGTCGTGAACATACCCTGATGGCCAGTTGCACCCAATGTGCATAAATCGTATGCCGCCGTGCGCAAGGCCCGTCGCGAGCGCTCTCGATTGCGACGGTACGTCTGAAGTTTTCGCTCCTCGCCGTAGCGGTAGGCCATAGCGCCGACCTGAATCGTCAGCAAATGCGTAACCACGCGCAAATTCTTCCGGCCACATCAACTCACTCTCTATACTGAACGGCAGCGCGTGAGCGACCAGTCGGCCAGCCTTTACAGCGCGATCCAGTCGCTGGCGACGTTCGGTGGTCTGTCCGGGCCAGTCCTCAACAACTCGATCAAATACCCAACCGGGACAGGTCCAAATGAATTGTTCTTCCGGAGGCAACACTGTCGATTTATCGATCAGATCCAGCGCACTATCAATCATCGTCGTGCGGTAAAAGGTCAGCACATCGGCTACTCTGTCCGAATATCCGATATCGAAATGAGTCTTGCACACCACGATGATTTGGTTTATGCGACTCTCCTGAGATGGAGGTGAGCCAACCAGCGAATGAGCGATCTTAGGCCCAAGAACCAGCGCAGGTACTCCAGCAAGTATTCGCATCGCGCTACGTCGAGTGAGAGTTGTCACGATTCGCTCAAGAGGAATAAAGAATAGGAATAAAGAATTCGTGCTCGGGAACAAGGATCACACATAATGATTGTTATATCAATAACGATCATGCTACGTGAATGAAACATGTATTTTATTGCAATGAGTGGCTGCCGTATCTTCGATAGCTTCAGGATAGCCGCACCGAGGATACGTTAGTTTTAACCACTGACCGCCTTGGAACCGCAAAAGACCGACGGAGGAGTGAGCAGTGAACCGGGTTGAAAAGCAATCGCATAAGGACCTTTCGGTACCACTCTCAAGGGAACGAAGAAACGTATTGACTGGGATTGCGGCATCCTGTGCGGGAATTGTGAGCACGGCGATCGGATTATCCAGCGCATCGGCAGCTCCGGAAGCTGCATCGCAGGTGGGGCAATGTGAATCGCAGGCACCCTGCGAGCGACGCAAGATCGTTGCCTCAGATCAAGTGACAGTAGTCGAGACCAGCGCGGGGAAGGTTCGGGGATTCGAAAGAAGCGGTGTTTTCATCTTCAAAGGCGTCCCCTACGGCGCGTCCACTTCTGGAGCAAACCGCTTTATGCCGCCGATGAAACCGGAGTCCTGGGGGGGCATTCGCAATGCGTTGGCATACGGGCGGATCTGTCCGCAGGAAGATTCCGCACACTTTAATACAGACGGCAAAAACCTCGCGAACGCGGACGAAGATGCTTTCCTGCTTCATCGCGGGTACGCCATCCGCGTACCTGGAGAAGACTGCTTGCGTGTCAACGTTTGGACGCCGGAGATCAATGGATCTGGTAAACGCCCAGTGATGGTCTACATGCACGGGGGTGGATTCTCTGGTGGTTGCGGCCACGACCTCCTTTCATACGAAGGCGAGAGTCTAGCGCGCAATCACGACGTCGTACTCGTGAACCACAATCATCGTTTGAATGTGTACGGGTATCTGAACTTGGAGGCTCTAGGCGGCGATGACTTCGCTGCGTCCGCCAACGTGGGAATGCTGGACCTGGTGGCTGTGCTCGAGTGGGTGCGCACTCATATTTCGATGTTTGGCGGCGATCCGAATAACGTCACGATCTTTGGCCAGTCGGGTGGTGGCGGAAAAGTTGCGGCCCTGCTGGCCATGCCGGCGGCGAAGGGCCTTTTCCATCGCGCGATTATCCAAAGCGGACCATTTCTCAGAGCCTTATCGCCAGATTACTCACATCGCGTGACCGAAACGTTGCTCGCCGAACTCGGATTGCGAAAATCGGAGGTGAGGAAATTGCAAACGATTCCGGTGGACCAGCTATCGGGGGCTGCCGCGGAAGCCATTCGCAAGACGCCGCAGCCACAGCCTTCCTACCGCGATTCCTTTGGCGAGAGCGGCTGGGGTCCGACCGTCGACGGCCACTCTCTTCCGATTCATCCCTTTGACCCGGGTGCGCCGGTGATCTCCGCCGACATTCCATTGATCACTGGCACCAATCTCCACGAGAGCGTGAGCGGGCTCGACCATCCTGGCGCAGATACTATGACGGCCGAGGAGATGAACCGGCGAGTTCACGAGATGTACGGGATCGACGCCGATGCCATCATCGCAGCGTATAAGCAGGATTATCCGAATGCGAGGCCGTTCGACCTCTACGCGACCATTGCGACTGCAAAATGGCGCATTCCGGCATTCACGCAGGCGTCGAGGAAGGCCGCGTTGGGCGGTGCGCCTGCCTACTCCTACATCTATTCCTGGCGCACGCCGGTGCTGGACAGTCGCCCAGGCACTTTCCACGCGTGTGAGATTTCTTTTGCTTTTGACAATGCAGAGCTTTGCGACCACTACAGTGCAGGCGATCCAGCGGCATTTGCACTGTCGAAGCAAATGAGCACATCGTGGGTCAGCTTCGCGCGCACCGGAAATCCGAATCACAGCGGGCTTCCTCATTGGCCGCGCTATACGCAGGAGTCTAGAGCGGTCATGTGCTTCGACGCGCCCTGTGCGACGCGCAACAACCCGGAAGGCAAGGGGCTCGAGATCATCATGCGGTCGCAGCCTTCGGAATCTGCGCGATTGGATTAACTTTCTGGCGACACAACGTGTGCATGATCAAGGACATTATCAAGCATCGTTTGCGATCAGATCTGACATGGACTTCTGTTGATGATCCATGGCGCACACTCGCTCGGAACGCGTAATAGCCCGTAACAAAAGCTCAATGAGGGCTAAGGCCGGCCTCCATCGCCACGCGTGCGTGAAGCACATCGGTAAACCACTTCTCAATAGCCTTCGGTGTGGTTCGGAAACGGCCTCTATCGGCCACTCGGCCATCTTCGTTGAGAGTACAGTAATGACTCCAGACATCTCCAAGGTCGATGCCAATGGTCATCTCAACCCTGAAACGTCTGCATGGAACTTCCTCGGCAAGGTGATGCGTCGTCTTCTTCATGGGGAACAGTCTCTCCCTTCTGGAAGACCTGCTCATCCTATTTTCCCGGTACACATCCGCCTCCGATGCGCGGTTTGGCGATTTATTAAGAATTGACATGGAGGAATTGCGGGACCCCGAAAGCGAATTAGCAGAGCCGGCCGAAGATGCAATCGCTAGGGTGGCAGTCTCCTTGACGGGAAAGGGGAGAGAGCGTATTCTCCTTTCCCAGATAGGAGAGAGCCTTTGACGAAACCGGTCGAACTTCCGCAGGGCACACTCGAGATGCTCATCCTCAAGGCAGTCTCGCTCGGTCCCCTGCATGGTTACGGCATCCTGCTGCGCATCCAGCAGATCTCCGGGGAGCGCCTCGAAATCCTCCAGGGTTCCTTTTACACTGCTATCTATCGACTTGAGCGCCGTGGCTGGATCAAAGGCGAGTGGGGCGAGTCGGAGAACAATCGCCGCGCCCGCTTTTACTCGCTCACCGCTCCAGGCAGGCGTCAGCTCAAAGCCGAGACCGCCAAATGGGCCGACATGGCCGCTGTCGTCGCCAACATTCTCGACAAGAAGGCGGACGAGATATGAGTCTCCTCGCCGCCATTCGCAAGCTCTGGCACACCGTTGTGTCACGCACCACAGCGACGTCGAAGAAGAGTTTCGTTCTACTCTCGACGCCTACAAGGAAGATTTAATCCGCCAGGGTCTGCCCGAAGAAGAAGCCCGCCGCAAAGCCCGTATCGACCTCGGCCAGCCCGTCGCCCAAAACGAAACTTACCGCGACGCCATAGGCCTCCGCCCCTTCGATGAGTTAGGCGGAGACTTCCGCTACGGCCTCCGCGCCCTGCGCCGCAATCCTAGCTTCGCTGCCGTCGCCGTGCTCTCACTCGCGCTTGGCATCGGCGCCACCACGGCGATGTTCTCGCTCATCTATGCCGTCCTGCTGCACCCGTATCCCTACGCCGGCGCCGACCGCATCATGAACCCCGTCATCATTGACGAGCAACATCCTGACGAGCCTCTCTGGTTTCCCCTTAGCAAGGAGCAATTTGATGACCTGCGCCTTGCAGTCCCGGTTGATTCGCCGCTTGGCTTTAACAGCTCGCACATGGAGATCACCGGCGGCGCTCTGCCGGAAGACATCTCGGGCATTTACCTCACAGAGAATGCTGGGATTTTCTTTAGTGTGCACCCCCTTCTCGGTCGCAACATCGAGCAATCCGATGCAGAGAACGGCGGCCACTCCGTCGTTGTTCTCAACTATCGCTTCTGGCAACGTCACTTCAGCGGCGATCCGCACATCCTTGGGCGAACGCTGGAAATCAATTACACCCCTTACACCATTATCGGGGTCATGCCGCGCAGCTTCGCATTCAATGACAGCATGGGCGTCGGCGATGTCTACCTGCCGGGCAGTCTGATGCGGGATCTTGCCAACGTTCCCTACATGGCCTACATACCGTGGATCAAGTTCCGGCCTCACGTCACACTTGCCGCCGCCAACGCTGCGCTCGAGCCCATCGATGGCACCTGGATCTCTTCTGTTTGGTCGGTGATCCGGACATTAAAGACAATCACAAGCTGCCGTTCGCTGACTTCAATCAACCGTGGGCGAACCTTGTCAGACGAAATGACCCGTTGCACCGCCTGACTTACGATCTCGCGGACGAGATCCATGCCCTCCTGGGAGCCGTCTTCGATGCTCGCTCCCGTCGATTCACACGACGCGATTATCTTCGCTGATCAGACTTTGATCGGAGTGAGGAAAGTATGCGCTTTAACGGTGGGCTTTTATGGGTTCTGTAAAACGTGAGTTGACCTTCAATATAGACACGTTCAGACGGCGGTAAATCTTCAGACATCGTGTTGTCCTTTATATCGTTCTGCATCATGTACAGACTTTCCTGCTCGCGGTAGCCGAACACCTCGGCAAGCCCAAACGCGGGAACCACAGGGTTATATACCATGTGCTCATCGCAGGATGCGAACCCGGTTTCCAGAAGAGAGTGCGCCTCCGCCCTCGACGAATCGCCGCAAGCGCTCACAGGTCTCCTGCTTTGCTATGGGGTGCTATGGAGCAACAATGACTTTGTATTTGTCGCTGTTGGCCAGGCTCTGAGGTTCGATGAAATCCACAAGGACATCGCTATTCCACAAAGCCTGGTAGTAGCCGGCAAAAAGACTTGGTCGATGGGTCCTCATTGCCACTCATGGCTTAGGATCGTAGCGCTGACCTGCGAGGCGAGAGTCTGAAGAGTAGCCGCAATGCCGTAGCGGTTAATGGTCATGGCGTTGCAACCTCCATGTACGCCGACATCAACGCCGGCTCGGATTATATCCGTGACTCCCGTCAGCATCCTGCCGAGCCCTCCCGCAACAATGCTGTTCCCTGGACGGCCCTCGAGTTCGACTCAGACTATGACCATCGATGATGTCTCCCTCTTCTACAATCCGGAATTTGTCGAGACGCTGAACGCGGCAGAACTTGCAGGCGTTCTGGTCCATGAATCATGCACCGGCACTTCAGCACCACACACGTCGCGGTGACCGTAATCGAAAGCGCTGGAATATGGCATGCGACTATGCCATTAACCCTTACTCCTGGATGCTGGGCTGACGCTGCCGAAGGACGTTCTCATCGACCATCGCTTTCGCGGCATGAGAGCAGAGCGCATCTACAACCTGACCGACGAACAGCAAGGTCAGGACAGCTCAAACGGGGAAGGAGAAAATGCGGATGCTGTTGCTCCGACGAGAGAGCGGGAAACAACCCGACAAAAAGAGTGCGGACGGCGAGCCCACTGCGCCGCAACACCGGGCGCCTTTGGTCAGGTGCTTGACGCTCCTGAGCCCAAAGGAGACGACACGGTAGCTGAACAGGCGGGAATGGAAGATAGCCGTCGAGCAGGCAGAGAACGTCGCAAAACCTGACTTCCCGCCGGTGTCACTCGGAGCCTCGAAGAATCCCAAGCTTCAGGCCTGGATTGGCGTGAGTTGCTGCGCGCGGTCAGAAACCATTCCGTCTGACTACAGCTGGATGCCGCCAAACTGGCGGTACATCTGGGCTGGGCTCTATCTTCCAGGTGTCAGATGTGAAGACGCGGGGGATCGCCATCGCCGTGGACTGCTCGGGATCGATTCACGCTCGCCGACTGGGTCTCTTCGAGGCAGAAATTCGCTCGATTCTCGAAGGAAAATGCCCGAGCCGGGTGCACGTGCTCTTTCAAATACTGAGGTCCATAAGACCGTGGTCTATCAAGCAGGGCAGCCTATCGTCCTTTAGCCCGATTGGCGGAGGAGGAACGAACTTCGCGCCCGTCTTCAGGTAGTTGGACGAGCGCGAAGTTGTGCCTCAGGCGCTCGTCCTCCTTAACGATCTATGCGGCTCATTCCCGAGAGAAGCTCCTACCTACCCCCGTATTGTGGGCGCGCCGGGCACCATTCGGGCAAGTGATTCCCATGAAAGCGGCTTAGCATCCGCTTCCATAGGTAAGATCTTCACTTAGCTCTACCTACAGAACGACTTAGTGTCCGGATATAAATGGTCCGCCACTGGGCTTTGAGAGGATATTCCCCGGAATCTGCTGGATGCGACTGCAACCGGCATCGGTATCAGCGATGCGTTCCAGTTCATGACTGAGTACCCCGATCTGTTGCTCGCTGGTTCATCAAACGGCGGACCATTTCTCATTAACCGTTAACCGTCCAAGTGAGGCACTTCCGATTAGCCACGTGGTCGGGCCGGCGCCTCTACTCATGTCATAACGATCCACTTTGGTTCAAAATATCTGCATGCTCCCTGAACCTTGCAGTTGAGACAGGCAATTTAGGCGGGTCCTGTGCGTGGCGGTCTTATCAGTAGAAACAGACATGCGGTCGCGACCAGCGGAAGTAACCCCGCGGCTAAAAACGCTGGCCCGTACGAGAATCGATCGACAGTCTTGCCGACAGCATAGGTAAACCCGGCGCCCGCCAGACCCGCAGCGAAGCCGCTCAAACCGGTAACCGTTGCTACCACGTCCTGAGGCAGCAGATCCGCTGGCAATGTCAAGCCCATAGTCGACCAGCTGGCGAATCCCCACAGCGCGACACAGACCAACGTAATGGCCAAAAGAGCATTGCCCACTCGTGCTGCGGGAATGCCGGCGAGCATTGGCGCGCAGCTCGCCACACACACCCACAATCGAGCTCGAGTGACGGAGATTCCGTGCTTGACGCAGTAGCCTGAAAGGAAGCCACCGGTGAAGTTGCCGATATCAGCGGCGACAAAGGGAATCCACGCGAACAGAGCGATTCTCTTCAAGTCGAACCCGCGGTTATCCGCCAGGTATTGCGGCAGCCAGAAGACGTAAAACCACCAGATAGGATCTGTGAGTGCACGGCCGAGGACAATCGCCCAAACGTTGGGATCGCGCACCAATGTCAACCACCGCTCCGCGCCCCTTTTCTCCGATTTCGATGCTGTCTGCCGCCCTGCTCGAATCAGCGCAACCTCTTCGGGGAGCACACGGTGATGACGATCGAGAGGCTGGTAGATGCGCAACCATGCCACCAACCATATAAATCCCAATGCGCCTGAGAAGACGAACGACCATCGCCACCCGAAGGCAAGCGCAATCCAGGGAATAATCAGCGCGGCAAGTGAGCCTCCGACGCTCGACCCGCTATCGAAAATCGCAACGGCAACGCTCCGCTCCTCGCTGGGAAACCACTCAGCCACAGTCTTGCTCGCGCCCGGCCAATTGAGACCTTCGCCGATACCGAGCATGAAGCGAAATAGGATGAAGGCAGAGACTGATCGGGCGAACACCATCATAATATTGACCAGCGACCACCACACTACAGCAATGGCCAATCCGATGCGTGTTCCTATGGCGTCGAGGAAAATGCCTCCGATCAGCCAGGTAAGCGCATAAGAAATCTGAAAAGCTCCAATGATCTTTGCCAGATCGGTGTGTGTAAGGTGAAATTGAGCGGCGATGACCGGGGACAGCACAGAGAACGTCTGACGGCTGATGTAGTTGATCGTCGTCGAAAAGAAGAGTGTCCATACGATCCACCAGCGCGTTCTTCCCACGCGCCGTCGAGTTCTGGCAGGCAGCGCTTCCGGCTGCTCAACATCAGCTGATGAGCTCATATGGTTTCGGCTTCGGCTCTTTTCTTTTGCAGCGATGGTTCGGCTACCCAGCTACCGGATGATCAACGATCTCTTCCTTGTGTGGATCCCAGTAGAGTTTTTTGCCACTCCAGTAAGACTGTGCAGCCATGATGATCACAATGGAGTGCGAAAATCCGTGATCCACATTTGCATTCGGCTGTACACGCGATTGCATGGACTTGAGCCAGTTCGTTACATGAATGACGCTGTCATCACCGGGACCATCTGAGTTCGGCGCTTCTGCTCCTTCCACCTTGACGATCTCCTCATGATCTCCCGCCGGCACGCTTACTGGTAGTGAGGTTTCCAGTGGCGATCCGGAGTATTCATCTCTGCCCCCTTCACCGCTGATGGTAAAGAGCGATGCTCCTTCGCCACCATAATTCGCGATCGTGCCGTCGCGGCCCTGAATGCGCGAAAAACTGCGATAGCTGTTGCCAAAAACCGTTTTGTACGTGTAAAGAAATCCTTTGGGATAGGTGACAGCCGCGACGCAAGTATCAGGATTTTCGCGCCCATCCTTCCACGCAAATACTCCACCATTCGCTACCACACTTTCAGGATATGTTTCGTCCGTCCACAGATGCACCAAGTCGCTGCCATGACTCATCCACTGATCAAAAATCCCGGAGGAGAAGTTCTTGTAGAGTCTGAACTCAAGGTAAACGTGAGGATCGAATGGCTGATAGGGCTTGCCGAGCAGCCAACGTTGCCAATCCGTATCTTCTTCTCGGAGTTGCGAATTCCTACCGAGCAGCCATTCCTTCCATTCCACGTTGCGGTCCTGCAGCATTTCGCGGGAGATCCCGGTATCGGCGCCCACAAACCGCCAGCGCTCTTCATTAACATTCCACTCCTGTTCGATGTGAACGATCTTGCCGATGCGGCCAGCGCGGATCAGATCCCGTACCGCAAGTTGATACGGCTCGCTGCGATGTTGCGAACCAACCTGAACCATTTGCCTGGAGGCATTCACCGTGTCGCGCGTCTCCTTCGCCTCTGACAACACATTGGCAAAGGGCTTCTCCACATAGCAGTCCTTGCCTGCGCGCACAACCTCCGCGCAGAGCTTCGCGTGTTGAAAATCGCCGGTCGCTATCATCACTCCATCGATATCCTTACGCGCCAACATCTCTTCGGAGTATTTGTATGTTTGCGGAGTGAGGTTGAATGCCTCTTTCACCTGGGCAGCCCGCCGTTCGCGGGCAAGGCTCCAGATATCGCATACGGCGACAGTTTCGACAGGAATCTGTTTCGATGCCAGCTGCACCATGTGCACGTGTCCATGGCTACGTCCGCCACATCCCAATTGCGCCAGGCGTATGCGATCGTTCGCACCCAGGACACGCGCATAAGAACGCGCATCCATCCCGGCCACTAGTGCCGCTCCGACTGCCTGCTTGATGAAGGTTCTGCGGTCTGTACCGCCATTCAACTCATCACTCATCTCTCTCTCCGTCTGTTGCGGCCAAGTCATAGGTGGCGGTCGTGCTGCAAACCATACGAGTCACGGTCTGGGAAACAGGTCGTCCAACTCAGCAGCCGAAGCCTCATCCAGATAGATTGTGGCGTTGGGATGTGCACGTAGGATGGTAGCAGGGCAATTGGTAGAAATCGATTCAGTCAGGCTGCGGCGAACAATCCTTGCCTTACGGCTTCCTGGAACCGACACGATGAGTCGCGGCACGCGCAGAAGTGCCGGAATTGTGATCGTGATGGCAGATTCAGGAACCTCATCAGTGCTGGCAAACCATCCCTCGGCAGCCTGTTGCTCTTTGCAGACAAGGTCAAGGTGAACAACCTTCACGTCCAAGGGATCATTGAAATCGGCTACTCCTGGATCGTTGAACGCGAGATGTCCATTTTCTCCGATTCCCAAGAGACAGATCTGAGGCTCGGCGGCACGTAGCTTCGCGGCATAGTCATGGCTGAATGCCTCGGCATCAGGCGCAGTACCATCTACTTCATTGAATTCTTTCAGACTCACCTTCTCCGTCAGTTTCTCTCGCAGGTATCCGCGAAACGACGCCGGATGGCTGATCGGAAGGCCGATATATTCATCCATGTGAAAACCGCGCACCTTGTTCCAAGGAAGGTTGTTGATCTTCGTAAGCGCGTCAAGCATATCAAGCTGCGAAGCACCTGTAGCGAAAATCACATTGATTGTTGTGTGACGTTTTTCAATTTCCTTGATGGCCTCCGCTACTGCCTGTGCCGCCGCCCTTCCCATAGAAACAGCATCCGGATAAATCTCGACTTTTGCGGCCTCAACCTGGAAGCTTCGCATCCTATCCTTCTCTACCAGCATTCCTAATGCTCCATATACTCGTGAATTTATTCGGTTATCGTAACTTCTCAGCGTTGCACCTTTGCACGCTTCAAGCGATCGCTATGTATCGTTCATTCCTTGTTGGCTGAAACCTGCGAATAATGAACCGCTCATCGTTGAGCGGTTATGACTCCTGGGATCCAGTGCAGAGCATTGTCATGGTAAAGCTTGTGCAGTACTGCAGGGGGAAGAGCTAACCCCTGGACCTGATGATCTCTGTATTGAAGGAGATCGGATGTCGCCAGGAAGCGCCAATCGAAGGCGTAGGAACTCTCCCACTGCTTCACCGCATCCTGAGCTTTTGCTTCTGCGGCAAGGCTGTGATCCGTCGCATAAATCAACCGATCCTGGTACTTCTCGATGAAGGCAATCGCATCTGCCCGCGGCAGCATGACAACGTAAGGCATGCGAGCTGCTATATCGACTGCGAAGTTCGGATAACGGTCAAGATGATCCGCCAATTGTTTGAAATCGGCTTCCATACTACCCAGGTGCGCACCCACAACTCGAAGCTTCGGATTCATCTCGAGGACATGATCGCGAGCTACCAGAATTGCCGCTTTCGATGGCGCATTCGCTTTCTTATACATGTACCACTCTGGGTGATGCATGTAATACTCATAATCTGCTGCTTTAGGAGTCGGCGGCTCCCAGATAGTATTTGGATCAGCCACATGAGCGATGAGTGTTTTATCGCGATCTGAAATTTCCTTATAAATAGGTTCAAAAACAGGATCGTCCGGCATCAGATAGTTTCCCTTGGGATCTTTAACCTGTTCGCCAATGTTCTTCCAGATCTTCACTGCTGCTGCTCCGTGATTGAAATCGCCATCAATCTCAGCAATGGCAGTCTTCTTGAAAGAAGGCTCGCGGTACAGAAACGGATCAAATGTGGTGCACATGGTTGCATGGCCGTGGCTGTTATTCACAAAGTCCGAAACCTGGCGCCTCTCTACATCCAGCGACTTCTGATCGGGATCGCGCGCCACAACAATGTCGAGAATATGGAGATTCAGCCGTTCAAGCAACGCAATCAATTCAGGCGCGTTTTGATAGACATGGGTATGTGTATCGATGGGATCGAGCGCAGTGAATTGCTGAAGCTCTTGGACAGCGAACGGCCCGGTTACTGGAGCCTCGATGGCTGAAGAGGATGTACCTTGCGCCGGCAGCGTGGCCCTGCATCCGCACACTGCCGCTGCGGCATATATGAGCAAGAATGTCCATGCCAATTGCCATTTCATTCCAAGATGTGCTCGTCGCATATGGTGCCTCACTTTATTCGGTCCGAAGAGTCGGTGCATTTTGAACTGGTACTCAGCTAGAAATTGATCTTGGCTGAGAGTTGCGCGATGCGAGGCGTGTTGGCGCCCGTAATGCTGCCGAATCCTCCCGAACCCACTGCCGTGACTGGACTGTTTAGATTGGTGTGGTTCAGCAGATTGAAGTATTCCGCTCTGAACTCAAAGTTGCCATCCCCTTTGAGCGGGAAGGAACGCACCAGGCCGGCATCCCAATCAAAGTAGCCAGGTCCCCGGAACGCGCCTTTGGTTACGTTGCCGAAGTTACCTGTCGCAGGCAACGCGAACACTGAGGGATCGAAATAGTTCTTGCAGACAGCACTCGCTTTGCAGGCTCCTGCACCATAGGGCTGGCGGCCATTCCATTGGGCGCGATCCTGAAGTAATCCGGTTTGCGAGATATCCGAGCCAGCGGTGATGGTAAGGGGCGCTCCGCTCTGGATTTGGAAGATGCCTGTGCTGCGCCAACCATTCACGATGGCGCGCATGATCGAGTTCCCTTCTGAAAGCCGGGGGAACTGCCATACATACGACGCTGAGAAGACGTTTTGCCGGTCGAAATCGGAAGGTCCTATATCAAGCGCTTTATAGTTGGGCATGTAAATGGAATATGCATATGGATTCCCCGGTCCATTGGAAGGCGTAGTGTTACCTGTCAGATAAGGCAGTGTGTCCATCGACTTCGAGAAGGTGTAGTTCGCCAGGATGCTGAAGCCTGCCGCCACTTTTTCCTGAATCGATGCCTGCAGAGAGTTATATGCGGAATTACCGCTCATGCTGGCTTCGCCGATGTTCGTATATCCGGCGAAATACCGACGCTGGTCCGTACTTAACTTGCTGCCTGGAATGTAGGTTGCCGGGTTCAATTGGTCGTCGACGAATAAGTGGCTCGCGTGTGCTCCTACATAGGCGAGTCTTGTTGTCATGTTATTGGTCACCTGCTGCTCGAGAGTGACGTTCCAGGCATACGTCACAGGAACCTGAAAGTCTCCAGAAGGGT
Source organism: Alloacidobacterium dinghuense (assembly GCF_014274465.1). NCBI lineage: Bacteria > Pseudomonadati > Acidobacteriota > Terriglobia > Terriglobales > Acidobacteriaceae > Alloacidobacterium > Alloacidobacterium dinghuense. The sequence continues at coordinate 3,206,106 of NZ_CP060394.1, forward strand.
CGAAGGTGTTCGCTTGAACGGGAGTTGGAAACACGACATTCTTAGGCGGCGGCACTGGCGCCGGAAATGGATTGTTGATTCCTTCATATGGGTTGCTGAATGGCCCTACAGGGTTTGTTAGAGATACCGACAACGAAAACGGACTGATCTCAGAAGGAATGCTGTTCATGATAGCGGGCTGACGCGTGTCATAAAACATGCCCGCACCGCCGCGAAGACTCAGCTTGCCATTGCCCATTACGTCCCACGCAAATCCTACGCGGGGCATGAAGTTTTTGAACGATGATCGGACGCCTTGTTCCGGAACGCCCGTGTCGCCGGGAAACAGTAGGCCTGGAGGCGCGTTGGTGTAAACAGTCGAGGTGCGGCCTGCGGCGTAAGCGTCGGGATTGAACTGCTCTACCCGATGAAACAACTCACTCCACGGCAGGAAAGGCTCATACCGGATACCGTAATTCAGGGTGAACCGCCGCGTCAGGTGCCAGCTGTCCTGAGCATAAAATCCATAGAACTGATTACGCGCGTTGTAATACTGACCCGCCCCTTGATTAAAGGTATAGAGGTATCCAAGCAGGAAGCTGGCGAGGGCATAGTTCGTGTTATTGGAATTGAATGCGAAGGTGCCAGGCTCGTTGAACTCGTTGTTGAGATCGACCTTGCTGATTTCCGCATGTACGCCAAAGGCCAGGTTGTGATTTCCCTTCACCCAATGGAAGTCGTCGGCGAGTATGTAGTTATTGCGCTGAAACTCGGCAAAGGCGCTGTCGCCGAAGGTGAAGAATCCTGTGGCTGCAATGCCAACGATCGCTTTCTGTGCAGGCTGATAGATATTTACGCCGAAGTCTGCCACGCTCGGTGAATTGGACAACGGACCGCGCTCCGACACCTCGCGTGAGTAATTGACGATAAGTGAATTGAGTATGTTGGGGGTGAAGACATGCGTTTCTGACGCTAGTGCGCTTTGCACCCTGATGTTGGAATGGCTCGCATATGTGAGCAGATTGGAGGAATTCAGAACGCCTGCGTTTGAGAAGTCATTCTGGTAGTAGTGAAGCGTGATATGATCCTTCGATCTAAAGTCCTGGTCTCCGCGGACAAGGATCTCGTCAAAGTTCTGTGCAAGAGGATTCTGATAAAAGACGGAACCGCTTCCGCCGATACTCGGAAGATCCTTCATGAGCGCCACCGAAGCGGGATCAAATGTGGACGGATCGATGAAGTTGTTTGGGTAAGGCGCTCCGGTGTGCGGATTCGTAATCTGCACGGCTTTGCCGAGTGGGTTGTCCGGATTCGAAGCACTGAGCATCGCGGAAAAGTCGCCAGCGAGGTTTGCCTGTGTCGGGATAAACGCATTCACGCCACCCTGCTGGTCACGGATGATCGTCTTCTGGTACCCCACAAAAAAGAAAGTGTGCTTGCTGTGAAACAGTGGAGGGATCGAAACCGGGCCACCGAAGGTGCCGCCAAACTGGTTGCGCTTCAAAGGGTCAACTGTTGAAGCGAAATAGTTCCGGGCATTAAAAACGCCGTTGCGAACGTATTCAAACAGATTTCCGTGATAGGCCTCGGTGCCCGACCTCGAGACGATGTTGACGACGCCTCCCGCATTTTGGCCGTACTCGGCGTTGTAGTTGCTCGTCTGAACGCTGAATTCCTGTAGAGCATCGGGGAATGGGAACGGCTGATTGACATTGGTGTATTCGTCGATATTGTTGCCGCCATCGAACATATAGCTTGTATCTGCTGTTCGCGCGCCGTTTACAGATACAGTTACGGCGGCCGGAAACGTCTTGGTCACACCTTGATCAGCATTGTCGACAGGCCCGAGGACGACGCCTGCCACCAACTCAGTCAACTGTGCCGCATTTCGTCCGTTTAACGGCAGGTCGTTCACGCGGGTCCGATCAATCACTTGAGACAGTGTCCCGGTAGTCGTATCTACCTGAACGGCGTTCGCTGAGACTGTGACCGTCTGCGAAGCTTGCCCTACCTGCAGGACAACGTTCACCGTTAACGATTGATCCGCCTGAAGGACGATGCCCTTCTGCTGATAATCCTTGAAACCAGTGGCGACGACTCCGAGCGAATAGCCGGCAGGCGGCAGAGACGGAAAGAGATACACTCCGCTGTCGTTCGTTTTGACTACCGTTGTTGTGCCGGTGCCGATCTGGGATACGGTGATCGCGGCGGATCCAATGACCGCCCCGGTGCTATCGGTCACAGTTCCTGACAAAGTAGCCAGTCCCTGACCGAAGCAGGCACCCGGAAGTCCTGCCAAAGCCAGAAAAACCACAAACAGACAACTGTATCTTGCCACTTGCCGTTTCTGTGTACGTTCCAACTGGAGCCTCCCAGAGTTTTTCTTCCACCATCGCAACGAGTGGTCCGTTTTGGGGATGTACGTTTGATATACCTCACGGCCTATCGTGGTCAAGAATATTTTCACAACTTATGTGAAAATTTTCTTAATTAATAGTGAAAATAACATTCCCTTATGGAGGATTCTGCGATCAGGCTTCAAAATGGATTCTCAAAGAGGGATCTGAAGAATAACGGAAAGGGAGAAATCATTGGCCTCATAAATGATGAAAAGGCCCTGGAATATACTGACCACGGAGCAGAATCGAGCCCCTGAATTGAAGCGTCTTGCAGTCAGTTCAGAAATGCCTGGGACTTTGTCAGGTGCCTCGTTTGGAAAATGTCGCCATCAGAGATATAGTCTTGGGTGGAATCCAGCGTATGCGAAACGTTTCTCAAAGACTTCTTCACCACTCTTCATGAAAAGCGCAAAGAGCAAAAAGTCGAAAGTCGGTCTACGGGAAATCGCGGCTGCTGCTGAGGTGAGTGTAGCTACCGTCTCCCGGGTTTTGAACGGAAACAGTCGCGTTGATCCGGCGATCCAGAAAGCCGTGCTCGGCTCAGCGGCTAAGCTGAAGATCGATCTCTCGCAAAGAAACCGGACAAAGGCGCTTGCTTTCCTGCTTAGCAACCGCGCCATGCTTCATCCCTTCCACTCACGTGTTTTAAGCGGCGCAGAATCATACTGTGCAGCACACGGATGGGACATGGTCTTCTTGTCTTTCCACTATTCTCGGAACGCCACTCGCGACGAATTGCATCTGCCTCGCGTGATCCAGCGGCGTGACATTATCCGTGCAGTCATCCTCGCCGGGACGAATTTCGCCAATCTTCTGGAACTGCTGGACTACAAGGGAATCCCCTACGTGGCGCTTGGCAACAATATCGTTGGAGAATCACAGGATTCAAAGAACGATCTGATCTTTTCTGATGATGGACAGGGTGGCTACGATATGACCCGCTATCTCCTCACGCTGGGCCATCGCGACATCTGGTTTGTCGGTAATATTCGTTTGCCCTGGTTCGCCCGCTGCTTCTCTGGCTACAAGGGCGCAATGGAGGAGAGCGATCTGCAGGCGCGCCACAGCAGCATCGATTCGGAAGACGATGCGGAAGCGGGATATCTCGGAACAAAATCCGTGCTGGCTCGCGGAGAACCTGTGACCGCCATCTTCGCTGGCAACGACTCGACTGCACATGGCGTTTATAAAGCGATCAGAGATAGCGGCCTGAGCATCCCGGACAACATCAGCGTCGTGGGATGTGATGATACGGTGGGTGCCTGGCTTTTTCCCGGCCTGACCACCATTCGAGAATTCCCTGAGCAATTGGGCAAGCAGATGGTAGAGCTAATGCTCAACCGCATTGCCCGACCGAACCTTGAGCCGCAACGAATCAAAATTCCTACGGAGCTGATAAAACGGGAGTCCTGCCGCGCCATTGCCGGCGCCATCCAATCCTGATCTGGGGATAGCAACCGGCCTTTGAGGTTCGTAACAATCCTCTAGACCTTTTCCGGAACGGCAAATGGCGCACGGTATCCCCGATCTCCGTCGCGAAGCATCTGGTTGGCCGCATCATCGCCCTTAACGAGTTGTGTTTCGGGATCGAAATTGAGAGTGCGTCCAAGCCTATAGGATGTGTTCGCCAAGTGCGCCAGTCCTGAGGAAAAGTGCCCTTCCTCGATCGGGGCACGCAGGTCCTCTTTCTTGCGGCTTATGACACATTCAATGAAATTCGCGAAGTGATTCTCTTTCGCCTCTGGAGCCGATGGGCCGGGCTGCTGTTCCTGTCCCAACCAGCTTTTGTATCCGGCAACGTTGTCGATCGCCAGATAGCCTTTCGAGCCATAAAAGATATTTCCCACGCTGTTGTAAGACCCTTCCTTTGGCCCCAGTCCTCCATGGGCTGTCTCGGCGGATGCCGCCGACGCATCGCGTCGCTGTCCTATGCCAGCCTCATGGTTTGATATCCAATGGCGCACCTCAAATTCAAGCAGGGCGCGCTTTCCATTGGGCAGGTTGTATTCGAAGGCGCAGTTCAGAGTGTTCGGCGTCTGCTGGTCATCATCGAACATAAAATGGCCGCCGATCGCTGAAATCTTGTTCGGAAATCCCAGTCCCAATCCCCATCGCGCGATGTCTATCTGGTGAATCCCCTGATTGCCCAAATCTCCGTTTCCGTAATCCCAGAACCAATGCCAGTTGTAGTGAAAGTGATTCTTCGTAAAAGGCTGAAGCGGAGCAGGCCCGGTCCATAAATCGTAGTCGACGCCTGCTGGCACAGGCGACGCGGGAGTGTGACCGATCGTGTCTCTCCATTTGAAACACAATCCGCGTGAGAGATAGACATCTCCAATCAACGCTTCCTTCTGGATCTTCTGCACTGCTTCTATTACTGCAGGGTTTGATCTGCTTTGAGTCCCATGCTGGACGATGCGGTTGTATTTCGCGGCAGCGCGTACGATCTGGCCCCCCTCCCACAGATTATGCGAGCAGGGCTTTTCGACATACACATCCTTTCCTGCCTGGCACGCCCATATGGCCATCGAGGCATGCCAATGATGGGGCGTGGCGATGGAAACGGCATCAATCGACTTGTCATCGAGGAGTTTACGAATATCTTTATATGTCTTAGGCTGACAACCCAGCTTTCGCACTCCGGCGAGACGCTCACTCATCACGTTGTCATCGATGTCGCAAAGTGCTGCGATTTCCACATTCGGGAGTGCCCCATAGGATTGAATATGATTTTCACCCCTGCCGCGCAAGCCAACAACTGCGACCCGCACCCGACTGTTGGCGCCAAGAATTTTTGGTTGATCGCCCCACGTGCGAAGGCTGGTGCCGGCTGCCGCGACAGCAATCGATTTCGCTCCCGTCTTTAGAAAATCCCGCCTGCTTTCATCCATTTATTCACCCCGTTTCTCCATGAATAGTTATGCAGCTTTCGTTATGGGTGCGCAGCATAGTCATCGTACTGCTTTGCCACTTGCGCCTCTTTGTAATTGCCTTTGTGGACCAGGAGCCGGTAACGAAAGTGAATCGACTCTCCGGCTGGGATGGTATAGCTGCCGTCCTGCTTTGTATCACGGAGAAAATAAGAGAGCCCGAATGGATTTGCTGCCAACAGTCCGTATCCGCGAGCGTGCCAATATGTGGGGTGGCGAAAGCTCTTCGGATGATCAAAGATCGCGACACCAAGTTCGTGGCCGTCGATCGTTCCATCGACATTCACCCAATTGGCACGTTTACCCCATATCTGAGGCTCTCCTTCTCCGCCCTCAGAACTAACCATGGTTCCCTGCGGTGCGTCGAGTTCGGGAGCAAGACGGATAGCGAACGTTCCCTCTTTGGTGTCACCAAACTTCACCAGTTGCTTCCCGGCGCGAATTGTGATTTCACAATCGATGATGCGCGTGCTCTTGTCTCCGCTGAATGTATAGTCCTGGATTTCCTGCGCGAATGCCTTCTGATCTGGGCCCTCAAGGTCGAATGTCGCCCGCAGTTTGCCAGAATTTGGCCCGCCATGCATCTCATCTATCTTGCGGAAGACCATCCGGCCATAATTGGACGACACATCATGTCCGTAGTATTTCTTAAACGTCTCTTCCGCCCAGAAGTTATAGCCATTGATATCACCGTGGCCAAAGTACATCCCGCGCTGATGCGGTTCCAGGCTGCGGTCATGTTCGTGTTCCGGCGGGACAACGTCCATGTCAGGAAAGCTGCGTGTTACCACGGCTCCATCGGCATCTCGCACTGGCTGCAGATAGGCTTTCGCGATCTTCGGATCGAAATTGAAGGTTGTGAAGGGCTTTGCCCCAACTGTCACCTCGACTGTGTAGCCCGTGCGGGTAATCTTGATGGGTTCCATCTGCGCCGAAGCTGGTAGAGTCAGAAATCTTGCCGCCAATGTAAAAAGAGACAATCGATAAAGCCACTTACACGCCACGGAGTATTCCCTCGCAATCTTTAAATTCAATTCCACTGAGACGATCGAAGCATGATCACTGAAGCATCTCTGGTGCTACTGCTTATCTGCCGCCATTTCTCTTTCCTGCTGTTGAAGAATGCTCCACATCGTCCCAGAGAAAATCATCTCCTGTGACTTCTGCGGAACCGCACAGGCATCCAGCATGGCGTGATAACGTGACAGCGCACCATCAAACTCATCGAGTTCCCCATTGAAGACATCCGAACCGAAGACAAGCTTCTCAAAAGCGTTCGCTCCGCTCTTCGGGGTGTGAGGACTGACGAGACCGCTCCACCAGAAAATCGATTGGAAGAAGCGGTAGTCGTTCTTCTTCTTGAGAAGAGTCGTTCCCGAAACATCGAAGTAAAGATTTGGATCCCATCGACCAATTTCGGCTGCTTCGGCGTAATCGGGATTTCCAAGATGAGCGGCAATAATCGTCAACTTCGGCCAGTGCCGGGCAATCAGATCAAGACGAGTCACGCGACTTCGGTCGAAACTGATGTCAGCTGGCTGCTCTGGGTGTAGTCGGTTGACAATACCCGTATGGAAGAGAAGAAGCATGTGGTATCTGTCGGCACGATCATAAATAGGCCAGTAAGAACGGTCATCGTAGTTTTTCAGTGTAGAGGTAATCTCGCCTAAGCCACGAAAGCCTGCCTGATGAAATCGGTCGATCTCATCCATGACGTTCGAGTCGTCCAATTTCACATCTCCGAACCCGACGAATCGATCCGGATGTTCTCGGATAAATCTGGTGGCCTCAGGCAGTCCTTGAGGCGTTGTGAGCAATATTGCGATTCCGTCGACGGCGTTCAACTTAACGAGAAGCTTCTCTAAAACACCTGGTTCGCCGTTGTAATGCACATGAACGTCGATCAGCCTTGGAGTACCAGCTTGCGCCAACGCTGAAATTGCAACCGAAAATGTAAAGAACAGTAACCCCCATCGATGAAACGGCCTCATCAATTTCTCATTTCGCTTTTCAGATTTCCTGCGGTGGAGTATCTCCGACAGGCTCACTTCGTAAACCCTTGCCTGATCATTTCGGATAGCGTAATAACATCTTCTCGATAAGTCAAGAATTGTTTCTCGTTTATTGTGAAAATTTTCTCGATCTGCCAGCACCTTTTCTCGATTCATTGTTTACTTCTGGTGGGCGTTAAGATTCGGAGGTAAGTACATGGTCCGCCGCGCGACTGCGCGGGTAAACAGGAGAAGAGGTAAGATACGCCAGATACTGACTCACCAAAACTTCCTTAGAAAGTAAATTTGGCAGCCAACTGAATGCCTCTCGGGCCACCTCCACCGAGGAAGGGATTGCCCAAACCTACATCTCCGGTTGCGGTGATGGGGTAAAATCCAGCGCTCACTTCACGCGAACCGCTCTGGGAGAAGCCGTTCGGTGCGGCGTCTGCAATAAATGCTGGCAGCAATGGGCTCGCGAAGTTTGGGTGATTCACGATGTTGAAGAACTCCGCTCGCAACTGAAGCGAAAAACGCTCGGAGAAGTTGGTGTTCTTATAAACCGCAAAGTCCCAGTTCTTATAGGAAAGTCCCCGCAAAGAATCGCGACCCAGATTGCCGAAATGCCGCGTGCCGGGAACGCAGTCCTGCGCCTTGCCGGTGATGCCGTTGGTTAATGCATATTGTGTCAGCGAACACGGGACTGCGAACGAAGAGAGGTCAAGGAATACAGCAGGGTTGGTCTTGTATTGCGGCCGCGCCACGATGTCGGGGCGATCGAACCCTTCGCCACTTCCGCTGTAGTCGTCTTCGTAGTTGTAGTTCAGGTTGAAGGGCTGGCCGTCCTGCAGCGTGACTGTGCTGTCAAGCCCCCAGCCATTGCGGAGTAGCTGCATGCTTCCCTGCATCTTTGGCAACTCATAACCGAAGACCAAAGTAAAACGGTTGCGGACGTCGAAATTCGAGTCGGCATATTCGAGGTCCGGGCGCGTGCTGTTGTTTGGCTGGGAAGCATTCGGCACAAAGTCTTCACTGTCGCTCGCATTATCGAAGGAGTGGGACCAGTTGTAGTTGAGAATGGTGCTGATTCCGTGCCAGTCCGGGACGCGCAGATTGACCTGGAAGGAGTTGTAGTTGGAGTGAGAAGTGGACTCCTCCTGATTGATGTAGAACGCGCCGTAGGGGTTATTGAGGTAAACGCGGCTCGCGCTATTGAAGATGGGAATGCAGCCAGGCCCACCACCGGGATAGCAAGGAACACGGTTTCCGGTTATGGGGTTGGGATAGGTGTTCCCTTGTGCAAACGCAATATCGGTCGCGGTGATGGCAGCCTGACCAGGCTGATTGATATCGCGGAAGCGCAACAAACGGCGTCCCACAGAACCCACGTAGCCAACCTGCACAAGAGCATAACTTCCAATCTTCTGCTGCACATTCAGGTTGTAGTTCATCATGTACGGCGTGCGAATATTACGATCCACCGAAAAGATGTCGCCGGAGGGAGTTGCTCCGGGTGCAGAGAACACGGGCGCACCGGAGACGATGGTACCTCCATTGGCAGCCACAGAGAAAATCGGCGCCGGGCCGAGCGGATTATAGGCGGGGCCGGGATCGAAGGAACTGTTATACGGCAGGTGCGCGAGAAAGACATCTTGAGAATAGGCATCGAAGAAGACGCCGAATCCACTGCGAATAACGGTCTGTCCCTTGCCGCGCGGATCGTACGAAAAGCTGACGCGAGGAGCAAAGTTTAGATAATCGGGCTTATAGAGGCTGCCCAATCCCGGTTGGCCCACCTGGGTAAGGGTCAGAGTGCCTCCAGGGGGGTCGAATGCCGTGACGTTGCTCAGCAGGTCGTTCTTCTCGTGGAAGACACCGAAGTAGTCCCAGCGCATTCCGTAGTTCAAAGTCAGGGTCGGCATCACGCGGTAGCTGTCCTGGAAGTACAGACCGTGATTGTTCTGGTAGCTGTGGCGCTGCGAGTAGCCGAGCGATTGTGTGCCATTGGTTACGGTTCCAGCGAGAAAGTCAGCAAGCGTGTCAAATACAAGGCGTCCGCGAAAGTTCGTGCCCAGGAACTGCGTAATGCTGGTGCGCCGGAATTCGTAGCCGAATTTCAATGAGTGTTTTCCCGTGGTCCAGGAGAAGTTGTCGAAGCCCTGCCAGTTGGAGTCAAAGCGCTGACGCGGATCGGACTTGCTGGCGCCAATCACCGAATAGCTGCCAACAGCGATCACAGGCAGTCCCTCGTCCGCTGAGCCGGTGCCAACATTCAGTCCGATGGAACTCGGATTAAAGCTACGATCCTCAGGAAAGAATCCTTCGGCAAATCGGTTCCATCCCATGCGGGCCTCGTTCACCTTGTTCGGCCCGAGGATCGAAACCAGCGAGATCGAGACTAGCTGTACGCGTGTGGGAGTGAATGTGTTGAATCCGGGGAGAATGCCACCGCCTGACAACGCCAGCGGAAAACTCTGCGTACTGTCGCCGTAAAAATAGCGCCCGCTGAGCATGTTGCTCTGGTTGAAATTGTGATCGACCTTTGCGATGAGGCTGGTAATCAGATTGCTGGAGGGCGCAATCACCGCTGCATTGGGCGCGCTGCAGCCGGTTGGACCTGTGGTTACTCCGCTTAGGTTCGGAGTGGGCCATGGATTGCGGGCGAGGATCGCCGCAGTGACTGCATTGGTGACGCCGCCCAGACTGGCAATGTACGCGGGATCCGGAACACACGCCTGGCTCACCGTTCCGACGCTCTCGCGTTGACCTTCATAGTCGAAGAAGAAGAAGGTACGGTTGCGAATGATGGGGCCGCCGATTGACCCTCCGAACTGATTGTTGTGGAACGGCGCCTGCGTTTGTCCCCTGGGATTGAAGTAATTCCGCGCATCGAGAGCGTTGTTGCGGAAGTACTCCGCAGCCGTCCCGTGAAAATCATTTGTGCCGCTCTTGGTGACAATGTTGATGATGCCACCGGCGCTGCGTCCGTACTCGGGCTCGTAGTTCGAAAGCACCCGCAGTTCCGAGACGGCATCGATGGGCAGGATGGTCGCCGGCGCGCCGAAAACGCCGGGCTCATTGACGGCCGGGTCGTTGCGGTAGCCGTCGTTCATGTCGGTGCCGTCGAGCAGGAAATTGTTGGAACGCCCGCGAGCGCCATTTACGGAAAATGCGCCAAAAGAGCCAGGGGAATCACTGATCTGATCGGGTGAGCCGGTGACTCCGGGCGAGAGATAGATGAGCTTAGTGTAGTCACGCCCATTTACGGGAAGATTCTTCACGTCCTGGGTGGTCAAAGTTGCGCCCAGCGTATTCGATGTGGTCTCAACCTGGAGAGCATTGGCTGATACGACGACTTCTTCCTTCAGGCCGCCAGTCTGCAGCGTGACGTTAAGATTTACCTGACTTCCTACGGTCACTTCCAGTCCGTCAGCCTGGTACGGGTTGAATCCCGTCATGCTTACGGTGATGCTGTAGCGTCCAACGGGAAGTTCCGGTACTGTAAACGCGCCGTCGCTATTGCTCTGCGTCGTTCGTTCGATGCCGGTATCCATGTTCTTCACTGAGATGGGAGCACCGGGAATCACCGCTCCGGACGCATCAGTCACAGTGCCAAGCAGAGTGCCCCGAAATGTTTGAGCAATGAGGACAGATGTGCAGGATAGAGTTGCGAGAGGCAACAGGAGGATGAGAAGCCGCAAGACCGAACGCATGGCGTCCCCTTTTTCGGGAGAGTTTTTGCTGGCCCGTCAAACAACACAGTACTTTACATCACTTTCGATTACAGTTCTCTGAATAGCCTTACACTCACTGCGACCTAGGATCGCGATTACTTTTCTGAAGGCTTAGCCTGGTGAATTGCTTATACCGTTTTGCGGGAATCGCGACATTAGACCGAGTGCCGCGACAATGGGTTAAAGCCATCCAGCCGGTCGGCAGTGAACCCCTCGCGAAAATTGTCATCGATCCTCCGCTGGCCGAACCGCTCGGCTCCCAGGAACTAACGAATCGCGGTGGCCGATACAGACGAAAGCTAGATCCTCTTAATTAATCCTTCATCCGTCGCTCTGGTATTGCGCACAAGCAACAGCACTAAGAGCATTCCTGCGAAAGGAACTAACCCTGCAACAACAATGATGGGGTCGAAAGAGTTGCTCCCCATTGATTGACGCGCGTCGCTGAGGTGTCCCACGAAATAGAATGCCACGATCGTTCCGACGCCAGCTGCACTTCCACTTAGTCCGCTAATCGAAGCTACCGAGCCTCCATGAAACACATCCGACGGAAACACATTCGCCATCGTTGAGAAAGCAGAATAAGCCAAAGAAGCCAGACCAAATAGGCCTGCGATGAGATACAGGTTGTTCGTAAAAATGGTGGGGATCAGCATTGTCACGCCAATGCCACCAAAGATAACCACCGCTTTGCGAGCGACGCCGACCTGCCATCCACGTTGAATCAAGTAACCGGAAAGAGCGCCGCCGAAGAAGTTGCCCAGATCTGCGCTAATGAACGGTATCCAAATAGCAATCAAGCCACTCTTGAGTGCGATCCCTTTCGCCACCAGGTAAATCGGAAACCAATCGGTGACAAAAAACCAGACGGGATCTGTAAACAGCCTGGAGATGATGATTCCCCAGGTTTGAGGAAACTTCAGAAGGTCGATCCAGTGCGGAGACAACGCGCTTTTCGACACGTCGTCTTCACTCTTATCTGCCACGATGTATTGCAATTCGGCAGCGCTGATGCGGCTATGCCTCTCTGGAGGCTGATAAAGCCAGCGCCAGACGATTAGCCAGAGAAAACCAAGCAGTCCAGGAATCATAAATGCTGGACGCCAGCCCCAACGAAAGTAGATCGGAAGAATCAAGAAGGGTGCAATAGCGCCTCCGATCGATGAGCCGCTATCGAACAAGGCTGTGGCTAGTGCGCGCTCTTCTTTCGGAAACCACTCCGAGACTGCCTTGGTCGCAGCTGGCCAATTCGCCGATTCACCTGCTCCCAACAGAAAGCGAAACATCGTGAAACTGAAGAAACCTCGAGATAACGACGTCAGGATTGAAATGACCGAATACCAAACCACTGTGATCGTCAGGCCTCGTCGAACCCCAATGCGATCCAGCAGGCGACCGGATAAGGCCTGCCCCAAGGTATAGGCAACACGAAACCCGATCACAATGGTGGCATAATCACTGTTCGTCCAACGATACTGCACCTTCAGATAGGGAGCCAGCAGTGACAGGGTCTGGCGGTCGATGTAGTTGATAACGGTCGAAGCAAAAAGAATGCCGCCAATCCACCAGCGCAACGACAGTATTGGCCGCGCTCTGTTCGATAGGCTCATTTCGAAGGGGCTGAGCTGATTGAGCCAGAATATAACTTCCGATCCAGGAGGGCTGCGGAGTCTTCGTCAAGATATACAGTGACGTTTGCATGCGTTCTTAGGATTGAAGCCGGCGCCATGGGGCTGATCTCTCCATTGAAACAAGCTTTGATGGCTGGCGCCTTTTGCGGACCCGGTACAACTGCAAGAAGTTCTCTCACCTTTAGAATCTGCTTGACTGACATTGATATCGCTTGCAGCGGAACCGCGGTGATATCAGCAAACCAAGCTTCACCTACTTGCTGGCGACGGCAGGCTTCGTCGAGCGTCACAACCAGATAGGGTTCTTCTTCCTCGAAATCCGCTGGTGGATCGTTGAAAGCCAGATGCCCATTCTCGCCGATTCCAAGAAACGCAATGTCGATCGGGGCCGAAGCTATCGCCTGACTGGCACTCTGCACAACCGATGCAACATCACCATCACCGTCAAGCAAGTGATAGTTGAGGATTCCGGTTTTGTAAATGAGCTGGTCCAAAAGCATTTTGCGAAAGCTACCGGGATGAGTAATATCCAGACCGATGTATTCATCCAGATGGAAGACCTCAACCAGTCGCCAATCAATTCCAGGGGAATTGGTTAGCTCCTCGAGAAATTCCTTCTGTGATGCCGCAGTCGCGACTACGATACGCGCAGAGCCACGGTCGCGAATTGCCGCCCGAATCGCCGCAGCAGCCTGCTCTGCAGCAGCCCTGCCCATGGAGCGCCTATCATGGAAAATTCTGAAATTCATCCGTGTATGTCCTCGCTGGTCAATGCAACTTTCCTGAGCTCGTCTTTATTGAGTTATTTTGCTGGCGTCGAGAGTCTTAACATCGCTGCACAGTTCCTGGCGAGATAGATGATCTCATTGTTACTCAGCACATTGAATCGATTGAATACGAATGATTGTTGATATCACAGTCCGCCATGTCTATAAAGAAAAAATTATCTGGCACTTCCCGCGTTAAAAGAACGCACACAACCGCTGTCATGGCCGACCTGGATTTGACATAATGTCGCGAGCCAGCGAGCTGAGCCGAAACATTTGCGAGAAGTTCAGCCGAGAGCCGATTATTGAAGATACGCTGGCTTGCGAGGGACCAATCCGGCTATCGTCCGCCTCAAGACGCGAGAAGGCAAGTTGCCGCCGGGAGGTCGTAATGGTTCTTATTTGCATCCCATCACAGGATGCTCTAATTGGAAGAGCCACCGCCAGAGGTTAGAAAATATTTATGAACGCACATCGTACGACCTTGAAATACAAATTCATTCGCATCACAATTACAGGGGGTCGCGCATGAAGAGAGCAATTTGGACTTTAGCTTCTTTGGGCATGCTTACCCTTTTAGTTACGCTGGCACCGGATATTCGCCGCTATCTCCGCATTCGCTGTATGTAATCGGCGCGCAATCAGAGGCGTGGTTTCGTTCGATACGGCGCACAAGTTTTTCTTTTCTCCGTGCATCAGCTCTCTTGCCTAAATCAAGATTGAAGCTGAATATGGACGCGTGTATTTTCTCTGTGGTGTCACGCTCCGCAGGAAAAAGCAGGCATCCTCGTCATGTGTTCTCAGGAAAAGGCAGACCGCCAGCCGCTGCCCATTTCGGAGATTGAAGTTCTCTGGATCACTGCGGGTCTGGGTTGCGATGGGGACACGATCGCCGCCACAGCCGCTACGCAGCCAAGCATTGAGGACATTGTTCTTGGAGCGCTTCCTTGGATTCCCAAGGTACACTTTCACAATCCATTTCTTGCTTCTGAAGTTGGAGACGACTTCATGGCGCATTTTCACGCCGCTGCTGAAGGCAAATCAAGGCCCTTCATTCTCGTGCTGGAAGGCTCTGTCCCCAACGAGAAGAATAAGAAGGTGGGATATTGGGCATCGTTCGGAACTGACCGTACAACGGGCCAGCCTATTACCACATGCGAATGGATTGACCGACTTGCGCCGAAAGCATGGGCAATCATCGCGGCAGGCACTTGCGCAACGTATGGCGGAATCCATGCGATGGAAGGCAATCCAACCGGATGCATGGGCCTGCCTGATTATCTTGGCTGGAAATGGCGCTCGATCGCGGGCATTCCCATTGTTTGCGTTCCAGGCTGCCCTGTTCAACCCGACAATTTCATGGAGACGCTGCTCTATCTGCTGACCATGGCCGCCGGTCGCGCTCCCATCATTCCGCTCGATGAATGTCTGCGACCCGCATGGCTCTTTGGCAGCACGTTGCATGAAGGCTGCGATCGGGGCGGATACTATGAGCAGGCGCAGTTTGCGGAAGAGTACGGATCGCCGCTCTGCATCGTGAAGCTGGGCTGCTGGGGTCCGGTGGTGCAATGCAATGTGGGTAAGCGCGGCTGGATGGGTGGCATCGGCGGCTGCCCCAACGTTGGAGGCATATGCATCGGGTGCACGATGCCAGGGTTTCCGGACAAGTTCATGCCGTTTATGAATCAGCCGCCCGGTTCCTTACTTTCGTCGGCCGCGGTGCAAACCTACGGACGCGCCATCCACGCCCTTCGGCGGTTCACCCAGGCGTCACTCAATAAAGAACCGATCTGGCGACAGAAGATGTCTTCGTCAGGCAACCAGAATGAAATGGCGTAACTCTTCGATAGAGATGGAGGAAAACGGCAAACGGTGCCGTCTAATCAACATGGCTTCTCCCGTCGAGAGGATCCGAGAGAAAGGCGCCCACTTATCGCAGTTTGCGGTTGCCGGAGACGAATTGAGAGAGATCGGTCAGGCGGAGGCCCTCCTCTTCGATCTAGCCAGTGTTTTTAATAATTCGTCCGCAGGTTCGGGGTCAATCGGAGAATATTGCGTTTCGGATGCGCCGAGTGCGGATGCGCAAACGCCGGACCTCGAAGCTAAATACCGTGCCCTGCTGGAACAAATGCCGGCAGTCGTGTTCATGGTTTATCTCGATCGAGGAATCAGTGAGGCTTACGTTAGCCCGCAGATCGAAGCGGCCCTTGGCTATTCGCGGGAAGAATGGCTGGAAGATCCCATTCGCTGGTATCAGCATATCCACCCGGACGACAAACAGCGGTGGAGTGTGGAAGCCGCGGAAATGTTCCTAACGGGCAAGCCGCTGCGATCCTCATATCGTGTCATTGCGCGAGACGGACGGGTGATCTGGTTCCATTGCGATGCCCGTATGGTGCGCCGCGATGATGGACGTCCGTGGTTTATTCACGGCGTGGCATTCGACATATCGGATCTCAAACGAGTTGAAGAAAAGCTCGAGGAAGAGCGTAACTTTGTAACCACGATTCTGGACACGGTGGGAGCGCTGGTCGTCGTCCTAGATGACGCGGGACGTATCCTGCGGTTTAATCCTGCGTGTGAACTCACCACCGGTTATTCGATTGAAGAGGTGCAGGGCAAATGCATATGGGACCTGTTTCTCCTTCCCGAAGAAGCAGCCCGTTTCAGGACCATGTTTGAAGTGCTGCGCGCTGATCTGCTCACTCAGGATTACCAGAGCACTTGGATGACAAAGCATGGGGAGCAGCGATTGATCGCGTGGACGAGCACATTGCTGCACGGAAACGGCGGCACCTCAAACTATGTCATCGCTACGGGAATCGATATCACGGAACGGAAGCAATTGGAAAAAGCGATTCTCGACATCAGCGCGCGCGAACAGCGCCGCATTGGCCAGGACTTGCATGATGGTTTGGGGCAGCATCTCACCGGAATCGCTTTTATGGCCAAGGTTCATGAGGCGAGACTGGCGGAGCACAAGCGGTCGGAAACAGAAGATGCCACAAAGATTGTGAAGCTTGTTAATGAAGCCATACACAAAACACGCGAACTCGCCCGCGGTTTGCTTCCGGTAGTCTCCGATTCACACGGGCTCATGTCTGCTTTGCAAGTTTGGACGGCAGAAGTAGAGGATTTATTTGGAGTATCATGCCGCTTTCAGTGCGAATCGCCCGTCCTGATTCACGACGTGACGACAGCTACGCACCTATATCACATTGCGCAGGAGGCCGTGAACAACGCAATGAAGCACGGAGAGGCTCAGAATATCGTGATTGAATTGACGGCTGACCAGGAACGAGGCAGACTCGCCGTTCGCGACGACGGCAAAGGCATTGCGGATGTATCTGAACGAGCCCAGGGAATGGGACGACATATTATGCGCTACAGAGCTGGAATGGTCGGAGGAGCGCTTGAGATACAACGAGTCCCACCGCGCGGGACCGTGGTGATCTGTAGTTTTCCGATGAAAGATTGCGGATAGCGTTCGCATGACAGAGATCGCCAAATCAAAACGCTCTGCGCGGAAGAAAGTCTTCATCGTGGACGACCATCCCCTGCTGCGCCAGGGCTTGGCGCTCATGATCAATCGCGAAAACGATCTGATGGTTTGCGCAGAGGCCGAAGAAGCGCAGGCAGTGATGAAAGCAATCGCCGCAGACAAGCCGGATATCTTGATTGTTGATATCTCGCTCAATGGTCCAGATGGATTGGATCTTCTGAAAAATATCCGTGCGCTCTATCCAGATCTCCCCGTACTCATCCTCTCGATGCATGATGAGTCCATCTACGCGGAGCGCGCACTACGGGCTCGCGCGAACGGCTACATTATGAAGCAAGAAGCTACGGAGAAGGTTCTCGTGGCTGTAAGGCGCATTCTCGGGGGAGAAATCTATCTGAGTGATCGAATGGCCAGCAAGCTGCTCCATCAGTACATCAGTGGAGCTTCAACAGATTTGGATTCACAACTCTCCGCTCTCTCCGATCGCGAATTAGAAGTATTCCGCCTTATTGGTGAGGGTCGCGGGACTCGCCAGATTGCAGAAAAGCTGCACCTCAGCATAAAAACGGTTGAAACCTATCAGGCACATATCAAGGACAAGCTTTCGCTTCGCAGCGGACGCGAACTTGTACAGCATGCCATTCAATCGAAGCTCCGATAGCGACCTGGAAACTTCTACATTTGCATTGCTCGACTTATCCGAAGCTATTCAGTCGAGCTTTGTGCCAACTCCCTCAGGGAATCCCTTATGCCAAAACGAGTATTCGGGACGAAGACAAAATAGGATCAGTCCCGCTTGTAAATCGAATCCTGCCTCTGTTCCGATGACATGTTCGCCCGTGACGGCGGCGTTCACTCACTCCTCCGCCATCCTCGTAATAGCAAGCACTTGCAAAAAAGGAGAAGCAGATCATGACAGCGAAACAAGCACCTCATGGCCGCGTTACTCAGAAAGCGCCGGCCGTGGCAGAAGTGCACATTGTCTGGATGACTGCCGGCTTGGGCTGCGATGGAGATTCGGTCTCAATCACGGCGGCTACGCAGCCCAGTATAGAAGATGTTTTGCTCGGCGCCATTCCCGGTCTGCCGAAGGTGCATCTGCACAATCCTGTTCTCGCCTATGAGGTTGGCGATGACTTCCTGAAGTACTGGTACCTGGCGGAGGAAGGCAAACTCGATCCGTTTGTGCTTGTCGTCGAGGGGTCTATTCCAAACGAAAAGATAAAAAAAGAAGGCTATTGGGCCGCGTTAGGAACCAACCCAGACACAGGGCAGCCAATTACAACGAATGAGTGGATCAATCGTCTTGCTCCGAAAGCACTGGCCGTAATTGGCTGTGGAACGTGCGCAACATATGGCGGCATTCATGCAATGGAAGGTAATCCAACGGGCTGCATGGGGCTGGCGGACTATCTGGGATGGGACTGGAAATCGAAGGCGGGTTTGCCGATTGTGAATGTTCCCGGCTGCCCTGTTCAGCCGGATAATTTCATGGAGACGGTTCTGTACTTGCTATATCAGGTGGCCGGCTTGGCTCCTATGATCCCGCTCGATGATCAACTCAGGCCTACGTGGCTGTTCGGCAGGACCGTACACGAAGGCTGCGACCGTGCCGGATATTACGAAGGCGGAGACTTTGCGACTTCATACGGCTCACCCAAATGCATCGTGAAGTTGGGATGCTGGGGCCCCGTCGTGAACTGCAACGTGCCCAAGCGCGGCTGGATGGCAGGGCTCGGAGGCTGTCCTAACGTGGGCGGAATTTGTATCGGCTGCACAATGCCCGGATTCCCTGATAAATTCATGCCCTTCATGGATGAGCCTCCAGGCGCAAAGCTATCGAGCACGGCCATTGGCGCTTATGGCAAAGGAATTCGGGCTCTGCGAGCCCTTACCAACGAAACCGTGAACAAAGAGCCGAAGTGGCGACATCCACGTGCTCAGCTGACAACCGGATATCATCCGAGATCCTATTAACTTACCAACCCGGCTAACTCAATTTAGGAGTTACTAAGATGGGCACAATTACAGTCGAGCGCAAAGAAGAAGCCAACCCGCCAAGCCAGTTAGTAGAGATGAATTGGGATCCGATTACACGGATCGTCGGCAGCCTGGGAATCTTCACAAAGATTGACTTCGGCAAGCGCAAAGTGGCGGAGTGTCACAGCACCTCCTCGATCTTTCGTGGCTACAGCATCTTTATGAAGGGAAAAGATCCGCGGGATTCGCACTTTATCACAAGCCGCATTTGTGGTATCTGCGGCGACAACCATGCGACCTGCGCCACTTACGCGCAGAACATGGCGTTCGGTGTGAAGCCTCCAGCAATGGCGGAGTGGATTGTGAACCTTGGCGAGGCCGCCGAATACATGTTCGACCACAACATCTTCCAGGACAACCTGGTCGGTGTGGACTTCTGCGAGCAGATGGTGAAAGAAACGAATCCCGGTGTGTTTGAGAAAGCGGAAAAGACCGAATCTCCGCATGCCAACCTGCATGGATATAAAAACATCGCCGATATCATGCGCGCTCTCAATCCCTTTACCGGTGCCTTCTACCGCGAGGCTCTGCAGATGAGCCGCATGACCCGCGAAATGTTCTGCTTAATGGAAGGGCGTCACGTCCATCCGTCAACGCTCTATCCGGGCGGTGTTGGGACCGTCCCGACCGTTCAGCTCTTCACCGATTACATCGTCCGGCTGATGAAGTATGTCGAGTTCATGAAGAAAGTTGTGCCGCTGCATGACGACCTCTTCGATTTCTTCTATCAAGCCCTCCCCGGTTACGAAGAGGTCGGCAGGCGGCGGATTCTTCTCGGTTGTTGGGGCTCATTCAACAATCCCGATGTCTGCGACTATACGTACGAGAAAATGACCGACTGGGGTAGGAATATGTTCGTCACCCCGGGTGTCGTGGTCGACGGCGAGCTCGTCACCACAGACCTGGTGGACATCAATCTCAACATACGCATCCTGCTCGGTAGCTCCTATTACGACGATTGGCAAAACGCTGAAATTTTCGTAAGAAAGGATCCCCTGGGGAATCCAGTAGATCAACGGCACCCGTGGAACCAGACTACGTATCCAAAGCCGCAGAAGCGCGACTTTACGGGAAAGTACACATGGGTAATGTCTCCCCGCTGGTATGACAAGCGCACAGGAGACTATCTGGCGCTCGACACAGGCGGTGGCCCAATCGCACGCTTCTGGGCAACGGCGCTGGCCGGCTTGGTCGACATCGGCTACATCAAAGCCACCGGACACAGCGTAAAAATCTATCTTCCGAAGACCATGTCGCTGCCCGAGGTTGAGTTCGAGTGGAAGATTCCCAAGTGGAGCAATGCCATCGAACGCGATCGCGCCCGTACGTATTTCCAGGCTTATGCGGCTGCTGCCGGACTCTATTTCGCCGAGCAGGCGTTAGCTGAGCTGCATGCTGGCAGAACAAAGACATGGAATGACTTCAAGGTTCCTGAAGAGGCCATTGGATGCGGTTTCCATGAGGCGGTTCGCGGAGTGCTTTCGCATCATGTGGTGATCCGCAATCACAAGATCGCCAACTATCATCCTTATCCGCCAACGCCATGGAATGCGAATCCACGTGACAGTTTCGGCACACCCGGACCTTACGAAGATGCGGTACAGAATACGCCGATCTTCGAAGAGAACGGTCCGGAAAACTTTAAGGGCATCGACATTATGCGGACTGTGCGCAGCTTCGACCCATGCCTGCCCTGCGGCGTGCATATGTACCTGGGGAATGGAAAAGTGCTTGAGACCCACCATTCTCCAATGTTCGGGCTACAGCAAAAGCCTTAGTTAAAGGAGACGCGTGACTGGCGAAAAGGAATTCCAGGACAAGATCAGACAACTCGGCACACTGGTCGGTGAACTCGACCAGTCGCCGGGCGCAGGCTTGAAGGTTGCGGCACGGCAATTGGTTCAACTTCTCATGGAGATTCATGGGACTGGACTTGAGCGAATCATGGAGATTGTCTTTGAGTCAGGGCCGAAGGGTGAAGCCCTCATCGACAAGCTTGGACATGACCCTCTCGTACGTAACTTGCTGCTTCTTTATTCGCTGCATCCCGATAGCCTCGAAACCCGCGTTCTGAAAGGCCTGGATACTGCGTGTGTCCGTTTGCGAAAGTTCGACGCGCAAGTGGAACTGATCCGTATGCACGAAGGTGTGATTCAGGTTCGCCTGAACACATCTAGCCACGCGTGTGGTTCGACGACGAAGAACCTGCACGCAATCGTGGAGGAGTGCCTTTACGATCAAGCGCCGGATCTGACTTCCCTCTCCATAATCACGCCGGAAGATGAAGCTGCTTCAGGTTTCATCCCTGTTGAGAATCTGTTGAAGTCACCTGCCGCCCACGTGGCGACTCCAGCGGAGAGAGGCTGATCATGCCCGCTAGTACATCTGCGCCATTGGATCAGGCATTTTCTATGTTGCGCCAGTTCGCGCGCGTGCGGCGACCTATGGAGCGGTGCGAATTGTGCAGTCTGCCTTTGGCGCACGAGCATCCGCATCTGATCGAGCTTTCCTCGCGTCAGATTGTTTGTGCCTGCGACGCTTGTGCAACACTCTTCGATTCGATGACCGAAGGCAGATATCGTCGAGCGGCGCGGTGCGCTAAGCTTCTGACCGATTTCGAAATGACAGACGCGCAATGGAACAGCCTGTTGATTCCAATCAATATGGCATTTTTCTTTCGCTCAAGCATAGAAAACAGGATGGTCCCACTCTATCCCAGCCCCGCTGGCGCGGTCGAGTCCCTCTTGTCGCTGGAAGCATGGAACGAAATTGTTGAGAGGAACGCGATCCTGAGCCACTTGCGATCCGACATCGAAGCTTTGCTTGTCAATCGGATTGGACACGCGCAGGACTTGTCGAGCGCTGAGTACTATATTGCTCCGATCGACGATTGTTATCGGCTTGTCGGACTGATTCGCGCGAATTGGAAAGGATTGTCTGGAGGAGCGGAAGTCTGGATGGAGATCGGGCGCTTCTTCGCTGACCTGAAATCGCGGGCTGATGTTGTCGGTGGAGAAGCACATGCCTGATCTGAGCTTCAAGATTGAAGGGGCAGCCGCAGTCCCGTTCGCGATTGCACCCACGCTCGCGTTCAAGCTCCGTATCATGAACGCCGACCCCGCCGAGACCATTCATACCGTGGTTCTGCGATGCCAGATCCAGATCGACGTGACGCGACGCCGCTATCTCCCTGAAGAACAGGCGCGCATGCGCGATCTCTTCGGTGAACCTGAGCGCTGGAGCCAAACTCTACGCAGCCTTCTGTGGACCCACGTTAGTGTTGTGGTCCCTGCATTCCAGGGCAGCACTCCGGTCCTTCTCCCCATTCACTGCACCTTCGATTTCAACGTCGGTGTCACGAAGTACTTCGAAGGACTAACAAATGGTGAGATACCTCTGCTCCTCATGTTCAGCGGAACGGTCTTCTATGCCGACTCCGAGGGCCTATTACAGGTAACACCAATTCCATGGGATCAGGAAGCTCGTTTCAGCCTGGCTCTAAAAGTGTGGCGCGAGATGATGGATGCTTATTATCCCAAAACCGCGTGGTTGAATCTGCGCCGAGATGTGTTTGAGCGCCTCTATCAATACAAAACTCAGCGCGGCATTCCTACATGGGAACAGGCGCTCGAAAGTGTACTCCCGATAGAAGAAACGGTGCACTCATGAATCTCGACGAGGTAGAGAAAATCGCCGAGGCCGTTCTTTATGAGGGCTACATGCTCTACCCGTATCGCGCGTCCGCTGTAAAGAATCAGCAGCGGTGGAATTTCGGCGTGTTGTGCCCTCGGGCTTACAGCGAAGCGGAAAGCGGCGTTGAGGCCTGGAGGATGCAGACGGAATGTCTTCTGCAAACGCATGCTTCCACACAGGTGACAATCAAGGTTCGGTTTCTGCAGATCGTCGGTCGCTTGATTGGAGAGCTGGCACAGCCTCTCGATGAGCTTCCGCAGGATGACGAACCAGAATTCGAGATTGTCGACAGGCTAGTGGCTGGCGGTCTGACTTATATCTCATGGCAGGAGGTAATCGAACGTCAAGTAGCTGTGCATCCGATCCATCCTGCCTCTCTTTCGTCACGGGAACTAGTTTTATTTGAGTTCCCAGCCACGAGAAAGCTTGAATCAATACGCGACAGTGGTGGACTGATTGTGGGTGTCATCGTCCGTGAGTGGAGAGCTCTTTCTGGATCAGTGGAGATTGAAGCGAGGAATTGCGCAGACGGTGTGGCGAAAGTAACCGTGCGAATTTGCAATCTAACCCCGTGCAAACCACAACAAACACAGTCTCGCGCTGATGCGTTGATGTACTCGCTGGTTTCTGCGCATACGATTCTGGCTGCGGAAAACGGTCAATTTGTCTCGCTCTTTGATCCTCCCGAAAATCTACGAACTCTTGCCGCAGAATGCAACAACGTCGGAACCTGGCCGGTCCTTGTCGGGAACGAGAGCGAGAGGGACGGTTTATTGTCGTCGCCTATCATTCTCTATGACTACCCGCAGATCGCTCCCGAAAGCCAAGGATGTCTCTTCGATGGGACCGAGATCGACGAAATTCTGTCGCTGCGAATTCTGACGATGACAGACGAAGAGAAGCGCGAAATGCGGCAAATGGATGAACGCACCGCCAAAATCCTCGAACGTACTGAAAACATGCCGCCTGAACAATTCATGAAGTTGCACGGCGCATTGCGCGGATTGCATCCAGCAGCGGCAACAAGGCGGGAGGCGCAATGAACGAGTGGGAATGGCAGCTGCTCGAAGACAAGATGCTTGTCGATCATCTCGTCATTTCCGGTTCGGAAGTGAGAGCGGGCGATCGTGTTCGCCTTATTCCACACAAAGGCGGAGACGTGCTAGACATAGCTTTACATGGCCAGATTGCGACCATCGAAAGCATCGAGCAGGACTATGAAGGCAAATCGCACGTGTGCGTAGTCCTCGACGATGATCCTGGCCGCGATCTGGGATTGCTGCGACAACCCGGCCATCGATTTTTCTTCGATCCGTCTGAGGTTGAGCGGATTCCGCAAGATAAACCGCAACTCAAAGATGTGGTTCAAAAGCCCAGCATTCTGATCGCCGGAATCGGCAACATTTTTCTGGGAGACGACGGCTTCGGGGTCGAGGTGGCGCAACAGCTTGCTCAAGGCAATTTCCCTTCCTCGGTGAGAGTTGCCGATTTCGGAATACGCGGCTTCGATCTTGCCTATGCCCTGCAGGATGGATACGAGACGACGATCTTGATCGACGCCTTCCCTCATGGCCAGTCATCGGGAACTGTCGATGTGGTTGAGCCGGATCTGAACGCTCCCGACGCCTCACTCGCGCAAGTGAATTTCGTCGAGCCGCACGCCATGAATCCGGTGAACGTGATTCGCATGGCAACGGCAATGCATGGCTCTCTGAAACGAGTGCTTCTGGTTGGGTGCGAGCCTGCCACATTTGGTGGTGACGACGGAAAGATGGGCCTGAGTGATGCTGTTCAGGCCGCGGTACCAGAGGCCGTAAAGATTGTGGAGAAACTCGTACAGACAATTTTGGATGATCCGAAGGCAGCCAGTTAAGGATTTGCAAGTGAAAGGAGATATATTGTGGCTTTGGAACTATCCGAAACCAGTACCAACATCAACGGAAACAGCGGCGACAAGGACATGCTTTACATGCTCGCTGGCATGTCCCTGATACTGTTTGGCGCGGGATTGGTTCTTTCCAATCCCTTGATCCGCAGATATATGTCTGAACTCGGAGTGGGCAATCTGGCCCACGCGGCAATGCCAGACGTCGAACGATATTTAAAACTACGTGCGATGTGAGCAACGTTGACGGAGGAGCCCGCATGCGCGAAGTTTCGACAGAAGCTGCGAATCATCCCCACGTCGTTGCAGGGCTCTACACGATCGATAGCCGTGCCAGCCGGTTTACCGTGCGCGCCTTTGCTACAGGATTCCTGGCAAAGCTGGGCCACAGCCCGACCATCGGCATACACGATTTCAGCGGTGGAATGAGCTTTAACCCGGAAAAAGTCGAAGCGGGTTCTTTTTATCTCGTCATTAAGACCGCTTCATTGAGCGTACAGGATGACATCAGCGACAAAGATCGACGCGAAATCGAGCGGCTCATGCACAAAGAGGTTTTGGAAACGGAAAAGTTCCCGGAAATACGGTACGCCGCCGCCGTCATCGGTGTGACCAAGATGTCAGAAATGCTCTACTCCGCTTCCCTTAACGGCGACCTCACTCTGCACGGCATAACGCGCAGCCAGCCAATCACCTCGCGCGTCACGCTGCTAGGGAATATGCTACGTGCGTCTGGTGATTTCTCGTTGGACCAGACCGATTACGGCACAAACCTGGTTTCTGTTGCCGGAGGCGCCCTCAAGCTGAAAGATAGGCTAATGTTTTCTTTTGAAATTGTGGCTCGAAAGCAGGAATGAGAGGAACAGGCTGAATGTGCTTAGCAATTCCAGGCAGAATCGTCGGGCTCGTTCCCGGTGAGACGCATCTGGGCACAGTAGAGGTCGCTGGTGTGCGTCGCAAGGTGGATCTGGGGCTGTTGCTGGAAGAGATGCCCGTCGTCGGGGACTGGGTTCTGATCCACGTTGGATTCGCCATGACGAAAATCAGCGAGCAGGATGCACTGGAGCAGATGCACCTTCTCCAAATGCTCGGTGAAACAGAGCAGGCCATGCAAGAAGTACGCGGTTATGGATTTGAGGAGACTGGTGAGCAAAGCAGCGGAAATCCTCAGCCCAACTGAAAGAGTTTTCGCTGTAGAGACATGAAGATGCGATACGTTGACGAGTTTCGGGACCCTGAGTTGATCATTAAGGCCTCCGAGGAGATCTATCGCTTGGCCGATCCCGACAGACACTATCGCATTATGGAGGTCTGCGGTGGCCACACACATGCCATCTATCGTTTCGGGTTGAAAGATATCTTGCCCTCCAATATTGAATTGATTCACGGACCCGGTTGCCCAGTATGTGTTCTGCCGATGGGACGAATCGACGATGGTCTTACGGTCGCCACAAATTTCGACGTTATCTTCGCCGCCTTTGGCGACATGATGCGCGTTCCCGGAACACAGGGCAGCCCCTTCGAACACAAAGCACGCGGCACGGACGTACGCATAGTCTATTCCCCGGCAGATGCTCTCCAGATCGCAAGAAAGAACCCTGAGAAACATGTAATGTTCTTCGCGATCGGGTTCGAAACTACTGC
Source organism: Alloacidobacterium dinghuense (assembly GCF_014274465.1). Lineage (NCBI taxonomy): Bacteria > Pseudomonadati > Acidobacteriota > Terriglobia > Terriglobales > Acidobacteriaceae > Alloacidobacterium > Alloacidobacterium dinghuense. The sequence goes on from NZ_CP060394.1 coordinate 3,232,301, forward strand.
GCCGTCAACGGCTCTTACGCTGATGCGCGCCAAGTCGGAAGGCATTACAAATTTCTCAGTCTTCTGCAATCACGTCACGATTGTTCCAGCAATCCGCGCGATTCTGGACTCTCCTGATATGCGCCTTGACGCTTTTATCGGTCCCGGGCACGTTTCGACAGTGATCGGTTGCCGTCCCTATGAATGGATTGCAAGAAGTGAAGGCAAACCGGTCGTCACATCCGGCTTCGAACCGTTGGATCTGTTGCAGTCGCTGGTTATGCTACTCCGCCAGCTTCGGGCAGGCGAAGCGCGAGTGGAGAACCAGTACAAACGCGTTGTTCCATGGGAAGGCAATCGTGCTGCGCTGAAGGCAATGGCTGAGATCTTTCAGCTGCGGCCATACTTTGAATGGCGGGGGCTTGGATTCATCTCGCAATCGGCCTTGAGGATCCGCGACGAATATGCCGAATGGGATGCTGAACAGCGCTTCCCCATCCCCGGTACTCGGGTCACCGATCCGAAAGCTGCGCAATGCGGAGAAGTGCTAAAGGGCGTGCTGAAGCCCGCGCAGTGCAAATTGTTTGGCAAGGAATGCACGCCGGAACACCCCATCGGCGCGCTGATGGTTTCTACAGAGGGCTCATGCGCAGCGTATTACAACTACGAACACCGCAAAGCGGCAATGGTGACCAGCATCAGTTCGGTGGCTTAAACGGAAAGCCCGCTGTCAAAACCGTAGCCGCCAGCGTTCGCTTTCGAGATCCGCAGATTGAGATGGCGCACGGAGCCGGCGGCAAAGCGAGCCGCAGGCTTATAGAGGGCCTGTTTGCACCACTTCTATTCAACAACACAGCCGCGCCTCTCGGTGACGCCGCACGCGTCGAAATAGACGGCTCAGCAGTCGCCATGACTACCGACAGCTTCGTGGTGAAACCGCTCAAATTTCCTGGCGGGTCTATCGGCGAACTCGCCGTGAATGGGACGATGAACGATCTCGCTGTTTCCGGGGCAAGAGGCCAGGCTATGCTCGTCACATTCGTTCTCGAGGAAGGATTGCCCACATCTGTTCTCAGTGACGAGGTGCACGCCATGGCGGCCGCTGCCGAACGGGCGGGAGTGACGATCGTCGGCGGAGATACGAAAGTGGTTGAGCGCGGCAAAGCTGACGGCATGTACATTACGACGACTGGCATTGGCAAATTCATGGCGCACGTCGTTATCGATCCGCAATCCGTGCGTCCCGGCGACAAGATCATTCTTTCCGGACCGATTGGTGATCATGGGATTACGATTCTTCTGGCGCGGGGTGAACTTGATCTTGAGGCAGATCTCTCTTCCGACACACGCTGCGTTCTTCCTCTGATAGAAACAATGGCGGAGGAAGCTGCGCCGGGAATTCGCTGGATGCGCGATCCTACTCGCGGAGGTGTTGCCACTTCTCTGAATGAGCTTGCGCGCGACTGCGGTCTTGGCATCGTCCTATCAGAAGAAGATATTCCGATGCGGAATGAGGTTCGCGGCGCCTGCGAATTGCTCGGGTTGGATGCGCTTCATGTAGCGAATGAGGGGCAGTTTCTGGCGGTGGTCGCGCCGGAATATACTGACGCCGCTGTGAACGCTTTGAGTCAGACAGCCGGAGGCGAGGACGCGTGTGTCATTGGCGAGGTGCGTAACGAACCATCCTGCGCCGTGCTGGTAACCACTCGATATGGTGGCAGCCGGATTGTAGATATGCTGGTCGGCGATCCCCTGCCGAGAATTTGTTAGGACAACGGCTATGCAGACGGCTTGCAAACTGGCGGCGCGGATCGAAGAACGGCTGCTCATGCGCAATCAGATTTTTGAGAAGTTCTTTTCACGGGAAGCAATGCCTCTCGCGGAAGCTTGTCGCGAGATGTCGGAGCGTTTCCTCCAGGGCGGGCGTTTGCTTGCATTTGGTCGAGGCCCTTACACAACGGATGCGCAGCATGTTTCAGTCGAATTCGTTCACCCGGTGATCGTAGGCAAGCGAGCTCTTCCCGCGCTTGATCTTTCCATGGCATTCCAGCCGTGGCTCGAAACAATTCTCCGACCCGAAGACATCGTGATGGGGTTTGGTCCTCCCGAAGGTGATCCCGAAGTTCTTGCTGCTTTGAGATCAGCGCACGCGCGAAAAGCAATGACACTCGCCCTTCCCGGAAATGAGGCCTCGTATGCACTCGAGCCGGTGACGCAGGATTCATTTATCCATCAGGAGCTGATCGAGATCTTCTATCACACACTTTGGGAGACAGTGCACGTATTCTTTGAGCACCGCCAACTCGGCCAGGACGTTGGCCAGGCGGCATTTCTCTACCCGTTTCTTGGACAGGAAAAACAGGAAACGACTGATGTCGTTGAAGAGGTCGCCACGTCGATTCAAATGAAGGTCCGCGACGATGCGGAACTACGAACCCATTTGGCAAAAGAACAGGCCGAGAAAATCGGCAATGCAGCAAGAACAATCCATGAGCGTTTGTCAAAAGGCGGGAAACTGATCCTCTTTGGCAATGGAGGATCGGCGACCGACGCGAATGATTGGGCACTCGACTGCGTAATCCCACCGCTTGGTTTTCGTCCGGTTCCGGCGATCTCGCTTTCGATGGAACCGGCTAACATCACTGCGCTCGCCAACGACGTAGGTACCGATGTGATCTTTCTGCGGCAGCTGATTGCACAAGCCGCGCCGCAGGATGTTGCAATCGGGATATCAACTAGCGGCGGATCTCGCAACATCGTGATGGCGCTTGAAGAAGCACGCAAGCGCGGGCTGTTAACGATTGCTCTTCTTGGCTATGACGGAGGGGAAATCTACCGCCGCGGCCTCGCCGACTTTCCCATTATTGTTCACAGCGATTACATCCCGCGTATCCAGGAGGTGCAGGCTTCCGCCTATCACGTCATCCGCGACACTCTGGAGGTGCTCGCTCATGGCGAAGCTTGAGCTTTACGGCAGCGCCAGCTGTCCCTACACCAAGGAATTGCGCGAATGGTTGGAGTGGACCCGTCGCGATTTTGTGGAATATGACATTGAGTCGGACGCGGACGCGAGAGAGCGCATGCGCTCTCTCGACAGATCCCTCCACACTGTTCCGGTGCTTGTCGAAGACGGCGAAGTGATTCAGGTTGGTTGGCGCGGCCATGGCTGCGTTGTGGGTTCGGGGTCGTGATGGCGACTGCCTGCTCGATTCGTGTACGCGGAGTGGTACAGGGCGTCGGCTTCCGCCCCTTTGTTTATCGACTAGCGCAGGCAAATGCGTTGAAGGGCTGGGTCCTCAATGGTGAGCGAGGAGTTGAGATTCATCTTGAGGGTACCGAGCAGGACATGGCCGCATTCGTTCGAGAAATGCGAGCACAGCCCCCGCCGGCGGCTGAACTTGCTGAGTTCGAAGTCGAACCTGCGTTATGCGAAGGCTTGACCGGATTCGCGATCCGGGAGAGCGAGCGGAAGGACAGGCCGACCGTTCGTGTTTCCCCTGATCTACCCGTGTGCGAGGAGTGTCTCACTGAACTCTTTGGTCAGTCCGATCGGCGCTACCACTATCCATATATCAATTGCACCAATTGCGGCCCTCGCTACAGCGTCATCATCGCATTGCCTTACGACCGGCCCAATACCACCATGCGGGGGTGGCCGATGGATAGCTACTGCAGCGATGAGTACCAGGATCCTGCGAACCGTCGATTTCACGCGCAACCTGTAGCGTGTCCTGCGTGCGGCCCGAATTATTTTCTTCTCGAAGGGTCGATGCCGATCACTGACGGTTCGGCAGCGATCACGCGCGCAGCACAGTTGCTCAACGAAGGCAAAATTGTCGCGATCAAGGGGCTTGGAGGCTATCACCTTGCCTCCGATGCGCGAAACCCAGAAGCAAGTATTGCACTCCGGGAACGAAAGTTCAGGAAAGAAAAACCATTCGCTGTGATGGCGCGGGACCTTGAAGTGGCGCGCAGTCTCATTCATATTTCTTCGGATACTGAAGCTCTGCTTATATCAAGTGCGCGCCCAATTGTTCTCGCCCCTCGGAGATTGGAGCTTGCCGGAGTCGCTCCTGAGAACGATGAGCTCGGAGTAATGCTGCCCTATACTCCGCTGCAACATCTTCTCTTCGCCGCAGGTGCTCCAGAAGCGCTGGTCATGACCAGTGCAAACCGTTCAAGCGAGCCCATTGCTTATGAAGATGACGATGCCCTCGATCGGCTTAGAGGAATCGCGGATGCTTTTCTTGTCGGAGAGCGACCTATCGCGCGACGGGTCGATGATTCCGTTGCTTGTGTCGGGCCGTTCGGCCCTGTGATTTTGCGACGAGCGCGTGGCTACGCACCGGGTGCAGTTGCTGTACTCCCGACAAAACGTCCGCTGCTCGCTCTAGGCGCGGACCTCAAGAATACGATCACTCTTGTCGTTGACGGACAAGCATTCGTAAGCCAGCACCTCGGCGATCTTGATCACTACCAGGCGTTCCGCGCCTTCGAAGAAACAGTGAAGGACCTCGTCTCGATGTATGACGTGCGATGGCATGATCTGTTGCTCGTGCACGATTGCCATCCTCAGTACGCATCGACCGCGCATGCTCTCTCTTTGCCGGTTATGAATCGGTTCGCCGTACAGCATCATCGCGCTCATGTTGCATCGGTTCTTGCTGAACGAGGCGAATGGGAGGAAACCGTTGTTGGTGTCAGCCTCGATGGCACAGGATACGGAGACGACGGAATGATATGGGGCGGAGAAATATTCGTTGGCAGCCTGCAGCGAGGTTTCCAGCGCGTCGCGCATCTTCGTCAAGCATCTTTGCCCGGTGGAGATGCGGCGGCTCAATATCCGATGCAGGCCGCAGCCGGCTTTCTTTCACAGCTTGACGATCTTCCAGACCTGACTGCGCCTCCGTTTGGATTCAACTCACGCTATCAGAGCGCTGTACAACTCGTGCGCCGCGGCGTGCGCGCTTTCCCCACGACGTCGACCGGCCGACTCTTCGATACCGTGGCAGCCTTGCTCGGTTTCGTAAGAGAAATCACCTTTGAAGGGCAGGCCGCAATTTGGCTCGAGCAGTTGGCGCGAAACCTGCCGCCTGCGGATAATTATCCTTTTCCGTTCGCCGAGAACGAGCTCGACTTCCGCCCGCTGCTTACTGCTGTCATCCGCGACCGTCTTCGCGGACGCCCGATAAAGGAGATTGCTCGATCATTTCAACTCGGCTTTGCTCAGGGTCTATGGACATCCATTAGGACAATCTGTGAGGAACGAGATATTCGCACCGTCGTCCTGTCGGGAGGCGTTTTCCAGAATAGTTTGCTACTCGAGGATCTGAAGCCGCTGTTTGATGTGGGAAAGATTCGAGCTTGGACCAACCATGCGGTCCCGTCGAATGACGGTGGAATCAGTCTTGGGCAGGCTGCAATCGCTGTATTCCAACAAAACGCCAACGACGGAGAGTGTTATGCATGAGCTCTCCATCGCAATGAGCATTGCAGACATGGCGCTTGAAGAGGCCAAATTTCGCCAGGTCACAATTGACGCCGTTCATCTGGATCTTGGCCCACTGTCCGGCGTTGTCGCAGAGGCATTGCTTTTTTCCTATCAGATCGCGTGCAACGGTACCCCGCTAGAAGGGTCGAGGCTGGTAATACGCGAGGTTCCGATCGAAGTATATTGCCCAGCTTGCAAAACACGGAAGACATTGACATCCATGCAGTGGTTCTACTGTCCCACGTGCGGCGTGCCAGCTTCAGAGGTGATTCACGGAAAAGAATTGATGATAACGGGCCTGGAGGTACGAGATGAACGCCGAACCACGCTTGCTGGAAGTGCGTAAAAATGTCCTGAAGCAAAACGACCAGATTGCTCGAGTGCTGCGTGATCGTTTTCGCAATGACGGGATATTTGTTGTCAGTCTCGTTTCCAGCCCAGGCGCAGGCAAGACTGCGTTTCTGGAAAAAATGCTTACTTTCCTGCGCTGCAAATATCGCGTAGCCGCGCTGGTAGGCGACCTCGCCACAGAGAACGACGCTGTACGGCTGGCACGTAGCCTGGCTCCGGTGAGACAGATAAACACAGGGACCCTATGTCACCTGGAAGCAGCGATGGTCGAAAGGGCTCTCAACGGTTGGGAAATTGGCCCTCTCGATTTTCTTTTCATCGAGAACGTTGGAAATTTAGTTTGTCCATCTTCATATGACTTGGGGGAGAATCTGCGCCTCGTCCTGCTCTCCGTCACCGAAGGCGAGGATAAACCGTTAAAGTATCCAACCATCTTCAACAGCGCTGATGTTGCAATAATCACTAAAATAGATTTGGCTCGAGCCGTTGAATTCGACGAGGCCGGGCTCAGGGCCAATATTCAGGCCGTCCGTCCGGGAATGCACTGCTATTCTGTCTCAGCAAAAACCAATTTCGGATTGCAAGAAGTTCTGCAATTTTTCGTGGACCGGCGCAGCGAATTTCCACAACTAGATCCAGCTTTGAGAAGCGGGCTTTAAAATCGGAACCGACGCTTCTGATTAACACGTGTTAATGGCTCCGCTCCTCTCCTATGTTGTCATCAGTGATCAGACGAGTGCCTTTGAATCGTTCGAGCATACTCTGGCGAGATACAAAAAGGTGCGGCTCTTTCTCATCCATGTTCAGAACCTCGTTGACTCGCATCTTCTGTTTGGGATCAGAAAGAGTGAAGACGGGACGGCCGTCACTTCGGTAGCTAGTCAGCACGTTTTGCCAGCGCAGTTTGTCAAGCATGATGGGGCTGTCGCTGGCTGCAATAAAGTTCGCTACGCGCAGAGCATACGGGAATACAGCCATAGCAGTGGTCTGCGCTGCGTCAGACCAAGTGGTGTTGTAATAGCAAACTCCACCCTGGCTGAGACTAGAGCGGACGATCTGTAGAAAATCCATCGACAAGAGGTTTGAGGCATTAGCGCGCCAGTAGTAAGTGGTATTCATCAAGATAAGGCCTGGCGCACGGCAAGAGCAGAAGTCTCCCCACAAGCGAAAGCCCAATGCGAAAAGAGAGATTTGCCCCGAAGTTTTCGCAATTTTTCCGAGATATTGAAAGGACGAGGAACATAGCGTTGGGCGAAACTCAGGCTTGTACTGATGTGGAGGGACAGGAGAATGAGTGATCACGTGGATATAGCACCATCGAATCAGCAAATATCCAGGAGGAGCTTTATGGGAGTTGGGTCCGCCGCACTGGCGGCTGCCGCATTTTCGGCTAATGCAGAGGAGCAGACAGGAGAGTCCGACGCTGCCTGGGCGAATATCCTCAGAGGCAAGGTAGCGGTCGCGACAGGCGCTGCGCGAGGCATCGGAAGAGCTGCGGCAATCGGCCTGGCGCGAAGCGGAGCCACCATTGCAGGAATCGATATCTGTGCAACGGTCGATCCCCGGTCAGGCGTGACGCCAGCAACCAGGGAAGATCTCGATGAGACCGGCCGCCTCGTCCAGGCAGCAGGCGGAAAGTGGGAAGGCTTCGTGGTTGATCAACGCAATCTGCCGGCACTTCGTGCGACCGCGGCAAAGATCGAGCAATATTTCGGGAGAATCGACATCCTGTTCGCAAATGCCGGGATTCAAGCCTTCAGGCCGTTGCTCGAAATGGAAGACCCCGATTGGCATATTCAGATTGATGTAAACCTAAGCGGGACGGCAAACGCAATCCGTGCTTTTGCGCCCGCGATGGTGAGGCAAGGAACTGGCCGCATTATTCTCACTACCTCCACGCAGGGGCGACACGGAACGATGTACGGAGCAGCGTATTCAGCTTCTAAGTGGGGCATCATCGGGTTAATGAAGTCGGCTGCGCTGGAACTCGGCAAATACAAGATCACAGTGAACGCGCTCGTGCCTGGACTGATTGACACGCCTTTGACTAGGCATGAAGAACGCTTTGCGCAAGTACTCGAAATTGCCGGCAGAGTGCCAACCAACGACCTGCAGAAAGACGAAGAAGCCGCGAAGAAGATACTCGAAACGCGATCACCGCTCCGAGTGCCTTGGATCGATCCCGCAGATTTGGCGCCTGTCGTCGTATTCCTCGCGTCCGATGCCTCACGGATGGTCTCCGGCGCTACGTATGATGTCACGGGTGGCGACAGCGCAAACAATGCCGCATAAATAATGTCAAACGCGGACGACTGAATCAATGCCGCAGGAATTTGGCGCGCCTGAGCAATAGGCGCGTTCTGAAGCAGATACAACGAAGCAAGGAGCACATATATGGCTAGCAATCACGGTGTCGTTTACCTCGGTCCGAATCGTGTCGAAGTGCAATCCATCGACTACCCGAAATTCGAAAATCCAGCGGGAAAAAAGATTGAACATGCAGTGATCCTGAAGGTCGTATCAACCAATATCTGCGGCTCGGACCAGCACATGGTGCGTGGTCGCACGACTGCACCCAAAGGGCTTGTGCTTGGTCACGAAATCACTGGTGAGGTGGTCGAAAAAGGCAAAGACGTCGAGTATCTCGAGATTGGCGACCTGGTGACCGTCCCCTTCAATGTAGCTTGTGGCCGCTGCCGGACATGTAGAGAAGAACAAACCGGAGTCTGCCTCAATGTCAATCCAAGCCGAGCTGGCGGCGCGTATGGTTATGTCGATATGGGCGGCTGGGTCGGCGGACAGGCAGAATATGTCATGGTTCCTTATGCGGATTTCAATTTGATCAAGTTCCCTGACAAGGCGCAGGCTCTTGAAAAGATCCGCGATCTGACCATGCTTTCCGATATTCTCCCTACTGGCTTTCACGGTGCGGTCACTGCGGGTGTCGGAGTTGGTTCTACCGTATATATCGCGGGAGCAGGTCCCGTTGGATTAGCAGCTGCGGCTTCTGCCCAAATCCTCGGCGCCGCAGCAGTATTGATCGGAGATATGAATCAGGAACGCCTCGCGCATGCGAAGTCGGTTGGTTTCGAGCCGATCGATCTCAGCAAGAATGCTAAGCTGGAGGACTTGATTGAAGACGTGTTGGGAGTACCCGAAGTCGATGCCTCAATCGATGCTGTCGGTTTTGAGGCAAAGGGACATGGAGCACAACACACGGTTGAAGCCCCGGCCATAGTGCTCAATTCACTAATGTCGATCACGCGCGCCGCAGGCGGTATTGGTATTCCTGGGCTTTATGTCACCGAAGACCCGGGCTCCAAAGATCAGGCGGCACAAAATGGCTCCCTGAGCATGCGATTCGGTTTGGGATGGGCAAAGTCTCATCGCTTCTACACCGGACAGACACCCGTACTCAAGTACAACCGCGCTCTCATGCAGGCGATTCTCTACGATCGGCTGCCGATTGCGAAAATCGTCAACGCTACGGTCATTTCCTTGAACGATGCGCCACAAGGTTACAAGGACTTCGATTCAGGGGTAGCGAAGAAGTTCATCCTCGATCCGCACGGATTGCTCAAGAAAACTGCCTGATCTCAGGTAAGGTACAAACTGCCAGAGAGCAAATAGAACAAGGCAGAGCCACTTCGTGAAGTGGTTCTGCATCTGGACGAAACATTCGCAAGTCGGACACTAAACTCCGCAAGTACGCAGGCTAGCAACCGAACGTTTCTCGGGACAACAACCATGCAAAATATAACTCGCAGATCATTTGTATCGACCGCGACTGCTGGCATCGCAGCGCTCGGTGCATTTGGAAGCATCTCCAGAGAAGCTGAGGCACAACTCGTATGGAAAGCTGAAGACTGGAAGCTTGCCGAGTTTGAAAAGCTGGTGAAAGATCCAGCCCGCATTAAACAGATGTTTGATGTCATCCAGATCGGCGATGGGAAGTTTCTGAACAATGTTAAGAATTCGCTCAACGGCCTGCGCTTTGGTTTCAATATTCCAGAACATCAAATCAAAATCGTTGCCGCACTGCATGGTCCTGCGAACATGCTCAACTATGACGATTTCATCTGGGAAAAGTATGAAATCGGCGCGTGGTTGAAGGTGACCGATCCGGTAACGGACAAACCCGCGATAAGAAACCCCTTCTACAAAACTACTCTGAATACCAAAAACGATGCCCCAAGCAGTGTGAATGATAAGAACTCCCTTTATCAGGACACGAGCATCGAGACCCTGCAATCTAGGGGGGTACAGTTCCTCAGTTGCCATACTGCATTGGAAGAACAGGCGCGCGTCTTGACGAAACGAAACAACTGGTCAAAGGATCCGGAGGAGATCGTTCATGAGATACTGGCGCATACCGTTCCAGGGGTTCTTGTTGTTGCATCGATGGGCTCCGCCATTGCCCTGTTGCAGGCCGAAGGCAAGTACACCTATATCACGTTATAAAGCAGTGTAAGCTTCGCGACGAAGCAGTTTCGGAAATCGCTGTTCCCTCTCTCGGCGATCGCAGGTACAACCATCTCATCCACACTATGCCGCGTCTTCACTTCGCCCGGGCAAAGTTACTAGATGGGTTAAATGTCTTGAAGATGGACTCTATACCCGGCGTAGTGGTTTGAAGATCTACAGCTCCAGAATCAGCATCTGGTCGCCAAGGTTGTTTCCTTCCATCGAACTGCTTGTCAACAACAAACCTCGATCATCCACCACAGGTTCACCTGCAGGTTCTTTTCATCGTAAGTGGCGAGGCCACCCCGGCTGAATTTTAGGATCGCAATTTCGAGCAAAAGACAAGGCTGAAAAGAGAAAGCGCGATATAGAACGTGCGATGCACTGAAAGGGATCTGAAGCAAAAGTCACTGACCCAAGGATTCGGAACTCCATCGAAGCTGAGAATGTTCGTAGGAACAGCTACTGGACTCCAAAGCATTTCGCGGTTGCAATGATAGGGATAGTACTCGTGAGACGAGGAATGAAGTGGAATTAAAGCATTTGAAATCGTTCGTTTCCGTAGCATCTCAGTTAAGCTTTGTGCGCGCTGCAAACCAGCTTCATATCTCGCAACCTTCTCTGAGTGGTCAGGTCCAGAAACTTGAAGAGGAGCTCGGTGCGGGAAATAGCTCGCCTCTTGTCAATCACTTCGTCTCCGTCGCGCGTAATCTTTGCAAGAAGATTTGAAGCCGCCATACATCAGTGCAATGTCGACTCGTCGATAAAGATCTAGTAATAAGAAATGCTAATTACTGAATACACATAATACGATGAAGCTAATTACTGCTCGGCCCTATCCATTCATTCAGATAGAGCATGAGAGTGCGATAGCCTCGATCAGCACTTCACCATTGGAACAGCCAGGGAGAAAGAGCAATGAACGACCAGAATGATAAGAGACCGTTTGCCGACGGGGTATCTCGGCGCAGTTTCGTGAGTGTCGGATCAGCTGCGCTGGCAACCGCTGCGCTATCAGGTTTGGCAGCGAACGCCCAGCAGCGCGAGGACACAACCCGAGCAGAGGGCGATCACTCGTCAAGCGATCCGGGCCCCGAAAACAAGCTTTTGCTCGGGCTCAACCCTAACAGCAACACGCCTCCACCCACCGACCACGGCGATATTGGGCCGATCTGGTATTCCTTTGATCTCGCGCGCAAGCGTGTAGAAGAGGGCGGCTGGACCCATCAGGTAACACAGCGAGAGCTTCCGCCCTCCAGAGACCTTGCTGGTGTGAATATGCGGCTTACATCCGGAAGTTTCCGCGAGTTGCACTGGCATACTGCTGACGAGTGGGCCATCATGGAGTATGGGAACGCTCGCGTCACGGTGATGAACCCCGATGGAACCATGTTCATCGATGATGTAAGTGAAGGGGACCTTTGGTTCTTCCCGGCAGGCTACCCCCATTCCATTCAGGGACTCGGACCCGACGGGTGCCAGTTTCTATTGGTATTTGATCAAGGCATGTTTTCGGAAGACAATACCTTTCTAATCTCTGAGTTCGTTGCGCATGTTCCACCAGAGGTTCTGAAAAAGAATTCCCGCCTTTCATCGAGTGATATCGCGAAGCTCCCCAAGGAACAGCTTTATATCTTCTCTGCGAGCCTGCCCCGTTCTCTCGCTGCCGACCGGGCAGCCATTGGAGGAAGCAGCATCGCTGCGCCTCAGCAGTACACCTTCAAGATGGGATCGATGCCGCCGACCGTGCAGAGTGCTGGCGGTGAGGTCCGCATTGTGGACTCGAGCAACTTCCCAGTCAGCACCAGTGTCGCGGCTGCCCTGGTCAAATTAAAGCCCGGAGCAATGCGCGAGTTGCACTGGCATCCCAACGCGGCGGAGTGGCAGTTCTGGCTCGCAGGCAAAGCTCGCATGACGATCGTGATGCCTGAAGGACGAGCGCGGACAATGGACTTCAACGCAAACGATGTTGGTTATGTTCCCCCTGTCGCAGGCCACTACATCGAGAACATTGGCAACACAGATGTTGTCTTTCTCGAAATGTTCAAGTCGCCGCACTTCGTGGACTTCTCATTGAACAACTGGATCGGTCGTATGCCTCCGGAAATGGCGGCCGCTCACTTGAATCTCGATGAGTCGGCTCTTAAGAAGATTCCTAGGGAGAAGCAGCCCATCATCGCCGGGTAATCCCTCTCGCATTCTCTACCTGGAATGCAACAAGAGGTGTCGACCCGCCGTCGGCACTCACGAATATTCGTGAATTTCCGAATATTCATGTGCGCCGCGGGGCCGGTAAGCGATTGATACTGCAGCACAATCCTTTTGGCCCCTCGCTTGCACTTTACGATGGCAAGATTTCGCCTCGGCCGATCAGAACACCGCAGGCCTAATTTGAGGCGGACTCGTTGCCAATGTCATGTGGAAGATTCAGACCATTTCTGAGAGCCAGGCTGCTGTGACGTTTTCCTCAGCGGCAGGCTCCGCGTCGAGCCGGGTGGATGGGTTGCGGGCCCTGCTGGATGCAGAAACGCGGAAGATCACCTTCGACATGAAAGGTGGATTCGAGTTGGCGAATTGTCCGCCCTATATCGAAGCGGGGATTGCGAAGGCACGTGCCTCACGATCCAGGAACAAACCTTCAATACGCAACAAATAGGAGACTGCAGAGATGGGCACACCTACTTTATCGGATCCAGTTTGGCCGGCGAATGCATTGGAGCTGTCAAGGCTACTGAGGAGCAAATCAAACGTGAATGTCAGCGGAGGATGCTATGCGTTCTGAACTCGTCTTTGGTGCAATGGCACACATTTCCAACCAATTTCTGCTTACGAAGCTGGCCGCGAAGGCAACTCGCAAATTGCATCGACCCAATACTCGCATCCAGGAGACGATGAACGCCGTACTTGTACGCTTCAGTCGTGCGAACCCCGTGGCCGGAGAACAACCTGCCACCCGGTTGCAGGTGGTTTCTTCCGTTGCCGAAGTCCCGTCAAACGGCACGCATTTAAAGCAGTCCGTTGCTTGAACTGAGCCACAGTCATGGCTCTGCTTTCTCGCAACCTTCCTGATTCAAAGCACTCGGCTCACTTGACAGAGAGTCAGGCGCGAAAGAGGTAAATATGCTCACGACATCGCACTTTGTTGACCAAAGCGTTGCACCATACGCAACCGTAACTGACTTCTGCAAGATCTTCACAGACGAGATGTCCAGTCTGTACCTGCTCTCGCTCTTGCTAACCGGCGACAATGACAAAGCTGAACTATGTTTTCTCCGCGCATTGGAAGAGTGCGTAGACGAGGGCGGTGTCTTGAGAGAGTGTACGCGGTCATGGGCGCGGCGGGTGATCATCAGGCATGCAATCCAACTGGTCATGCCGATTCCAGGACCCACGAACAGCTTTTCATTCATCGGCGTCGAAGGAATTGCAAAGCCAGGAGAGGACAGTCATTTTGGCGCAATTCGCGCACTCGGCGTATTCGAGCGTTTTGTCTACGTTATGACGATCCTCGAAGGCTGGCCCGAGCAGGAGTGCGCGCTTCGTCTTAGATGCGCGCGCCACGATGTCATGATGGCTCGCGTGCTTGCGCTCAACTGTGTCGCAAGTGCCGATGCTGGTTTTGCTGTTTCATAATGACCAACACCGTAATGCACAGTGCATTACTTAACCGCGGAGCACTTTGACGGTCCCGCTTTTAATAATTGAGGAATGGCATGACTAGGGAATTAAAGCGTTCGCATCAACATAATCCTTCTTCTTCCATAACCGTTGTACATCCGACCGAACTAAGCGCCCAAACGCAGCAGACGTCAGGGTCGCTGAGAATGTCGGCAATCTCAGCTGTGCAAGGCGTCGTCTCCTCGATGTGGGCCGGACTGTTTTTGGTGGAACCCTCCGCAAAAACAGGCATTCACCATCATGGCGAGCAGGAGACGATCGTCTATGTACTGGAGGGCGAAGCCCTTGTTCGCTGGGGAGATCGTGGGAAACAGTCAGTTACGGTCAGAGCTGGCGACTTCCTGCACGTGCCAAGTTGGCTGCCCCATCAGGAACTGAACCCTTCAGACGATCATCCTTTCCGGTGGATAGTCGTTCGAAGTACGCCGGACCCAATCGTCGTCAATCTTCCTGATGACTTTTGGACCAAAGATCCGGAAACATCTGGAACTTTCGAGTCAACGTAACACACAGTCTATTGACTTAATCAAAGGTGAAACCGTGAAGCCTTCACGTTTCATAGGCTCTGAGGTAATTGCCGCGCTGATAGCCACGATATGATTCCGGCGGCATCGCGCGCAAAGAGAAACATCAGCTGACGCCATATCCATATATAGATGGATGGCTCAGTAGACAAAGACCTGCACTTCCAAAGGATCAACTTTTGCAGTGTAATTCGCTGTTCTGCCTAAAGGGACCTGAGCTGACCGAATCTTTCTGCCAAAGATATTGAGGTTACAAATGTCTGAGCACGTAAATGCATCAAAACATATCCTTACAGGACTAGCGCACCCTCTGCCTGAAAATCATGCGTGGCATGAACTCTCCGACTATAGTGTTTACTGCGCGGAACAGCCGACTACTCTTTGGCGCGAACACAGTCATACTTGCACGCAAATCATGGTCGGTTTCGACCCGGCCTATATTCGTGCAGAGTGGCGCGGTGTTATCGGAAACGTTCAGCATCGAGAGCTCAGTGGTGACTGCATTTCAATTATCCCCCCTGGTGTCGCGCATACTACTTTTTGGAATCGCCGCGCAAATCTGTTGAACCTCTATGTAAACGACGAGTTTTTTCATAGGGCCGCGCAGGACTCGCTTGGTGACAGGGTGCCACAACTCTCCCCTGCATTCTTGGTGCGCGACCCTTTCATCGTCGAGATGGCAAAAGTCCTTCATCGTGAATCTAAATTGGGCACCATGTCCAAGTTGTTAATCGGGTCGATCGCTAATGTGATTGCGGTTCACTTGTATCGAACATATGGTCCCAAATCCGCTACAGGTCCCGCATACGTAGGCGGTCTTGGGCCAACGCGTGAGAGAAGAGTGCGCTCATATATCGAGGAAAATCTCGATAGATCTCTTGGACTTGAGGACCTTGCTGACATTGCAGGAGTCAGTCCCAACTACTTTGTATCTCTTTTTCGCCAGTCAGTCGGTATGACCCCGCACAGATTTGTCTTGCAGCGACGAATCGCGCATGCACGCAAACTACTAGCGAATCTAAGTTTGTCACTTGTAGCAATTGCATTTCGCTGTGGATTCGCAGACCAAAGCCAGTTCACGACTACATTCCGAAAATTTGTAGGCTTGACACCCGGCCAGTATAGAAGATGCCTTTAGCCGGAGACATTCCAGACACTAGCCTTCCTGGCGTTATGGATCATGGGCGAGCCGTTCAGCTTCATGGCATTCCTCGGTGTCGCTGGTGGGTGTCATCGTCAGTCATTCTATCGTCCTCTTCGACTACATTGAGGAACGCCACATTGCAGGGGACGATTTCGAGAACGAACTCATCGACGTAGCCATTCTCCGGCTTCACCCAGTGCTCATCACTGTTTTCGCAACGGCGCTTGCGCTCTTTCCTCTCGCGCTGCACGGCGGGCCGCTATGGAAGCCTCTATGCTACGCGCAAATAGGCGGTCTGCTCATCGCAACCGTCGTCACCAAGCTTCATGTGCCGGTCATGTACGCGATCTTCTTTCTCGGCCTTAAGATACTGGAGTGGGGTATAGTCGAGGAGCCTACTCCTTCACAGCCATCAAGTCTTCCTAATCATCAACCGTACGTATCAGCGAGTCATCCCGAATGAGACACGGCATCGTTCTTACCTTTGTATTTGCAAGCGCGCTCTATCTTCAGGGACAGGCCAATCCGTCACCTCAGCCGGCCGCACCTTCTATCCTGCAGGATTACGATCAGGCCATCGACGCCGTAGCAGAGAAGGCCATGCAGTCTGTCGTAGAAATAGAAGTTACCGGCTACGGCGTGCCCGAGCACAACGACGACAACAGCACTCCACAGATGCTGCAACGCCAGCGCTCGTTGGGCTCGGGCGTCATCGTTGACCCTGACGGCTACATCGTCACCAACAACCACGTTGTCAACGGAGCAGTGCGCATCCGTGTCATCATCTCACCCGCAACGGTTGAGATGGCGCCCTATCACACGTCGCTTGCGCGCAAGCAGCGCGTCTACGAAGCCAAACTCATTGGCACGAACCACTACGCCGACCTGGCCGTAATCAAAATCGAAGAAAAGAATCTCCCCGCAATGCCGCTACCCAATGAGCAGTTTCACGTTCGGCTAGGACAATCCGTTCTCGCCATCGGCGCACCGCAGGGACTCGATCACACCGTCACCAAAGGCATCGTCAGCGCAATAGGACGGCAACCCGAACTTGATCGCCCCATGGTCTACGTGCAAACCGACGCCCCCATCAACCCTGGCAACAGCGGAGGCCCGCTTGTCGACCGCAATGGCAACCTCATCGGGATTAATACCTTCATCCTCAGTTCTGGAGGAGGCAGCGAAGGCCTGGGCTTCGCCATTCCCGAACCGGTCGTGCGCTTCGCCTATAACGAAATCAAAGCGCACGGCGGTGTTCATCCCATCACCATCGGAGCGCACGCGCAAACTATCACGCCCGACCTCGCCTCCGGACTGAAACTCCCGCAGGATTGGGGCGTGATCATCTCTGACACAGACCCGGGCAGTCCCGCAGAAACTGCAGGTTTGCATCGTGGCGACGTCATCACCGCCATCGATGGCATACCCATCGATTCCCTGCCCAAATATACGGCTTACATGTACCTCCATCCACGCGGTTTTCCCATGCAAATGAAGATCCTGCGCAGCGGCCAGCCAGTCACAGTTACCGTGATGCCTATCGACGCGCCGCCAACTGTCGACAGTCTCTCCGATCTCATCAATCCCAGCACCGATCTCATTGCATCGCTTGGCGTCTTCTGCATCGATCTCAAAGGACCGCTGAGCGATTCCATGCAAACCCGCTCCAAGACCGGAATTCTCGTCGCCGGTCTGCTCAGCGGCGAGCCGGCTACACTAGCGGACCTTGAACAGGGCGACCTCATTCTCACCATGAACGGAAAGCCCGTCAGCGACACAGCGCACCTGCGCCAGGACCTGGTCAACTTCAAACCAGGCAACGCCGTGGTTTTCGAAGTCGAACGTCAGGGCGTCATCCAATACGTCGCTTTCGAGATCGAGTGAAAGAAGACGTCCATTCGTCCTCGCATTGACAAATCTTCTTTTGAATCCATAATTGGATACTATATTTATAGCGAGGTGGCCGATGGCCGCGAACCGTCGTGAGTTCTTGCTGGGAGCTGCCACTTTTGCGGCCAGCACTTCTTTTCCGTCATTCGGTCTGACTGCGGACAACACCGAGGTGGAAGCTTCAGCACAGGCTGTCAATGCAGCTTCTCTGTTCCTTCTTGAGTTCGACGGATGTGCGCTGACGAGTCTCCGCTTTGCTGCCGATGCATTTCCAACGAACTACATCGCAACGGGGCAGAAGCTGGGTCACATCCAGATCGCATGGCGACGTCCCAACGGCCCATGGCAGAAATTCCACTCAGCAGACGCCACTTCACCCAAAGACTCTGCCGGTACGTACCATGTGCTGGACGATCGCGGCGAGGTACTCGACGTGGCCGTTCGCCTGGAGCCTCAGAACAGCATCCTCCGCTGGACAATCGCCCTGTCCAACCATTCCTCCGACCCTATCGAGATTGGCGACATCGCGCTTCCGTTGCCGATGCACTCCAGCTTCAGCGACAAAGAACCTCCAACCGCTTCAGTCTTGAAGCACAGCTTCATTTCCGGGCACGGCTCGTTCTTGTTCTGGATGCGCTCGAACAGTGTCGGCCCGTATCTGGTGATGACGCCGGAACCTGATACATCCTTGGAATATTGGGACCACATTCCGCCTGCTACAAAAGGTCAGCGCCCGGCATTTCGCGCCTATATACACTCCGTGGCCATAGGCGAATCGGTACAGGCAGCGGGAGGCCGCTGGCGCCAGCCACGTACAAGCGTCACGCTGGCGTCCGCTGGCAAAGCCGGTGCTGATCGAACGTACGCTTTCCAATTAGCCTGGGCGCCGGACTACGCAGGCGTACGACAGCGTCTGGTGGAAGCGGGAGGAATCGATATCGAGATTGCACCTGGCATGACGGTGCCGGCAAATCTGTTCACCTGCATCGCTGTCCGGTCGCATGATCCCCTCAAGAGCATCGTTGCCGAGCATCCGGAACAGACGACAATTGATTCCCTCGGCGAGAAGGACGGGCGCACGCTCTACCGCGTAAAATTCAACCGCCTCGGCGAGAACATGCTGACTGTGAACCATGGCGCGGGAGGCGCCACGCGGCTGGAGTTTTTTTCCGCCGAGCCTCTGGAGACGCTCATCCACAAGCGCGCTGCGTTTATTGCCAGGCATCAGGTCCGCGATGCAAGCAAGTGGTACAACGGTCTGCTCGCGGAGTGGAACATGGACTCTCAGGTTCAACTGGGACCAGACAACTACGACCGCATCAAAGGCTGGCGCATCTATGAGGTCACCTGCGACGATCCAGGGTTGAGCAAGCCCGCCCATCTTGCCAGCAAGAATGCCGAATTTCCCAACCAGGCCGAGATCGAAGCGCTGGACTACTACATTGAACACTTCGTCTGGGGCGGCTTGCAGCGCACCACCGAAGAGACGGATAGCTACGGCATTTATGGCATCCCAGACTGGAAGCAGAACCGCGACAGCAGCGATCCCGGCAACAAGGGCAAGCGCCATATCTGGCGACCATACGACTATCCGCACATCGTGGTGATGTACCTCAGCATGTACCGCATCGCCCGCGATTATCCGGGAATGAAAATGAAGTTGGACCGCGCCACTTACCTGGAACGGGCATACGGTACGGCGAACGGCATGTTTACCATTCCCATGCGCGTCACCGGCTGGTCCGCATACGAGACGGGCTTCTATAACGAAGTCGTCATACCGCAACTCATCGAAGAACTCGATCTGGTCGGCAAGCACGACGAGGCTGCGCAGTTGCGCACGCATTGGGAGAAGAAGGTGGCATTCTTCGTCAGCGGCGGCCCGAACCTGTTCGGATCGGAGTACGCATTTGACTCCACCGGCTTCGAGTCAACGCAGGCCATTGCGCGTTACGCGCTCGATCACCCAACCACACCAGGCATCACTCCACAGGCGGCCGAGAATTTCGCCGTCACTCAGATTCGCGCCAATCTCTTTTGCCGCGGAGTCATCGAGAAGGCGTATTACTACTACGGCAGCGACTATCGCGGCGGCGCTGGCGACTCCTTCACGCTGAGCTACATGTCACCGATGGGTGGCTGGGGCGTCCTGAATCACGCGCTGCACGATCGCCGCGAGCCCGACGCCACCATTCGCCTGGGGTATGCTTCCTTTCTCAGTTCGTGGTCTCTGATGAACACAGGCACGAACGAGAGCGATTTCGGCTACTGGTTCCCGGGCAAAGCAAACGATGGCGGCACAGGCGGCGGCTTCGAGCCGGCAGCATACGGCATGACCTGGCTCGGACAGCCTCACCACCGCGGTTCCTGGTACTACTCCTGCGAAACAGATCTGGGCTACTGTGGCGCGCTCCGCACCGCTGCGACCATCGTTGCGGACGACCCCGTCTTCGGACGTTTCTGCTTCGGCGGTGAGATGTACGCCGAGAAGACGTCGCTACACATCATCCCGCGCGACGGCGTCCGACGGCGTCTACATCTGCGCACAGCCGGACAGCAGATCGATCTCGAATTGACTGGTGCGCGCTTCGTCAAAGAAGAGCCCATCCAATGGTCGACCGATCAACAGGAATTCCGTTTCGCATTGGAGACGGAGACAACAACCAATGGTGAGGCACTGCTTTTAATCACGGGCTTGCCGGAGCAGAGCTACAAAGTCATTTGTGGCCAGGAAACGAACACATTCCATCCCGACGACAAGAAGCCTCTGCGAATCCGCATTCCCGCCGGAAGTTCAAAAGCGAAAGTAGAGATCGTTCGAAGCTAACCGCACGCCTTATCAAGGAAATTGAGAATGACGAGTTCGCTCCGCAATACCGCCAAACTTCTTCAATGCGCTCTCCTGCTGGCCGTCCCAACTTGCCTTCCCGTGGCGCATGCGCAGGCTCCGGCCGGCGCCCCTCATGAAGTAAGTGAAGCCGACCGCCTGCGTGGAGCCTACGGTCCTTACCGGGCCAACAACGACCTGCTCTACTACCACCTCGACGTGCGCGTCGATCCGGCACAAAAGATGTTAAGCGGCAAAAATGTCATTCGTTTTGCCATGCTCAAGCCGGATACGCGTATCCAGCTCGATCTGGTGCCAACCTTCAACATCGACAAAATTGTCCTCGATGAAGCGGGCGGCACAACGCGTGCGCTCAAGTACGAACGGGCGGCTGGCAGAACTGTTTATGTCGACTTTCCCGAGACCCTGAAAAAGGGCACCACGTACACCATTGAGTTCTACTATTCCGGCCATCCCGTCGAGATGGGACGGTTCGGAGGCTTCGTTTTCCGCCCCGACCCAATGGGGCGGCCGCTGGTAAACACCGCATGCGAGGAAGAGGGCGCCAGCGTGTGGTGGCCGAATAAGGACCAGTGGCAGGACGAAGTTGAGAATATGGACATCAGTGTCGAGGCTCCCAGCGACCTCGTTGAAGTCTCCAACGGACGCCTTCAGCGTAAGACCGATCTTGGAGATGGCTTCACGCGCTGGGACTGGGCGGTCAGCTATCCGATTAACAACTACGACGTTTCGCTGAACATCGGTAAATATGAGCACTTCAGCGATGTCTACAGCGATCAGTATGGCCCGCTGACTCTTGACTATTACGTCTTTCCGGAAGACCTGGACAAAGCAAAGCGGCAGTTCCTTCAGGCAAAGAACATGCTCAAGGCTTTCGAGCATGCATTTGGCGAATACCCCTTCTACAGAGATGGCTACAAGCTCATCGAAGCACTCTATTCAGGCGTTGAGAACCAGACGGCAATCACCTACGGAAATCACTTCGAGAACGGCTACCTTGGACGGCCTAAAACCGGCATCGGCACGTGGTTCGACTTCATCATCGTGCACGAAAGCGCGCACGAGTGGTTCGGTAACAGCATCACCGCACGTGACCGGTCCGACATGTGGATCCATGAGGGCTGGGCGAATTACTGCGAGTCCGTATTTGTCGAATATATGTGGGGTAAGGGAGACGCCATCACCTACATCAACACAGGCAAGGAAAATGTGAAGAATGCCGAGCCCGTGATTTGCGAAGAAGGCACAGTCTGCACGCCGCCAGTCGACCAGTACAAGAAAGGCGGTCTATTCCTTAACACCGTGCGCAGCGTTATCGATGATGATCATGAATGGTTTGCCCTGCTACATGACTATTACCAGCACTTCAAATATCAGACCATCATGACCACAGACATCGCGGCCTACTTCAGCAAACATAGCGGCCGCAATCTAACCCCCATCTTCAACGAGTATCTCCGTCATGCTGCCATTCCCACGCTCGAGCTGCGCTTTGATTCGCAGGCTCACACCGTCGCATACCGCTGGCAAGCTGACGAACCGGCATTTGCGATGCCAGTAAAGGTGGGCGATAAGAACCACTGGCAGATCATCACACCAGTCACCACCCGATGGCAGGCCATGAACACTCCTCTTGACAGTGAGCACTTCGATGTGGCAACAGACCAATACTACGTGAATATCAGAAAGCTCTGACCCCTCATGTCCGGTATAGATCGTCGAGGTTTGCCCTGTCGTCATCCCGCCCCCGCCGCCATACCATCCACCCCGATACCAGCCGGGTCCGTAGCCCCACCCGTCTATGTCATGCGACGTAAATTGCTTCTCCCGTACCGATGGCCGTTTGATAGCCGATAAACAGATCGGAGGATTATCTCCTTCGACTTTGGTCAGGCCTTTTGTGGCTAACTGGGCATCGACTGAAGCCTTGATTTGCTTGTCCGTGATGTCATCTACCGGCGTTGCGCACCTGATGGCAACCCACTTGTGAGTTTTGAACTTTGAGAGATTGGTATCCTTGTCGAAGTTATACCGAACAGCCAAGCTGTATGAACTTCGGATGCCCGGGGCGCGGACACAGAGCAAACTTCCAATCGAGATCGTCGCTGGAATCCGGCAGCCGTCATCACACATCTGTACGCAACCCCAGACCCACGCTTTTCGATCGGGCTTCGAATCGGGCACCAATGTCGGCGCGGGCTGTAGCTGTCATCCGACCGGCTTCCGACCATCTTCGCTCGACTCGCGTTCCTTTGCATCCTGTCTGGCCCTAAACGGCCAGTTGCACGCTTTTGAGGGCCTCAGCGCAGCTGATCGCCTTGTCTGTCAAGCCCCTCCGCAGAAAAAAACAATGGTGATCCCTTTGACTGAGGTTGGAGTTGGACCGTTTGTCCTGCGAAGCAGGACGGCGGTGAAAGAGCGGTGCTTCAGCCCCGCGTTAGGCCCCAACAAGAAGGGGCTTTTAGCCCCGGCGCATCTTACATCCTTTTCCTTTGTCAAGGGGATAATCTGCAAAAAAACTTCTAACTTGCACATTCCAAACCGAAAAAACCCGAGCTGGATTGGCGTAGTATTTCCGCCAAATTTGCTAAACTGGAAATAGGAAGAAAAATCCCGCCAAATGGCGGGCTTTTATTTTCATTGCAGAATCTAAGGAAACCGGACCCCCTGCTAAGTGATTGAAAACACTAGAAACAGGTTAACCCGATTAGAATCATAGGCATAGCAGGAGATTATCCCCCCGTAAGTGATTGAAAACAAATAAGGCCCACCGCGATGCGGGAGGGGGAGGGGGATACCTGGCTGGCAGCCGCCTTTTGCCGCTAAAAGGTCTTCATGAATTCGATCAAAGCGCGCTTATCTGCATCGGAAAGGTTCGTTCCAAAGTAGTGTCCGCGATCTTCGATGAAGTCCGGACACTTGCTGATTTTCAGCAGGTCCGGAACCAGCTTCAGCAGCGCCTTTTGGGCCTCCTCAGCATTCAGCTTTTCAACCTTGATCCGTAACAACTCACCCTGAACACGAGCAAGGAGATTGAGCCGATCGATTTCTCCATGTGGATTTGAGAGATCGAGATCGGCATTTGCCAGCAGGTTGATGGGCGTGTTTTCCGGGATCGGCCCGACACGCAGATATCCATTGGACACAAACTCGCTGATCTCTTTCGGAAGATACGCCGCAGCAATCTCGATGTAACTTTGCTCCGACGTGCGCAGGATAGAGTTCACGCCGCGACGCTTCTCCGGCCACAACAGCTTTTCCATGGCATCTTCAAACGCCGCAACGCGTCCAGCCGTCGACGGATCGTCAGTGTAGGTTCCCAGGGCGCTGTTATGCAGAAGCGGCGCAGTTGCCCATATGCCAAGAAGCGAAGGAACCCGGTAATATCCCGGCCCACCTGCGGGCAGCGAGAAACTGCTGGTCGATTGATCGAACGGATTCGTGACCTCAATCTCTCCTACGGAAGGCAATGACTTGTATGTTCTCGACGAGAAGTTATCCCAGACGTGTCCTTCAACAGCATTTGTAGCCAGCCCGCGCGCCGCATTGGTTTGAACAACGGATACAGGAATTCTCTCCTCAGTCGAAAGAAAATTCTCATCCAGAAAATCGGCCTTCAAGACTTCCGCTTTCATCCACCGCGTATATTCAGACGAAGACCGGTCAATCGATGCAGGTGGCTGTTTGCTGGAGTGACATCGTGCACAATGCTCGGCAAAAACGATCTTTCCCTGTTCAAGCAATTTCGCATCACGGGTAATGAATTCCCTGCCGCCAGGAGCATCGGCGAGATGCGGACTCTTCATCCGCATCAGAAATCTTGAAAGGCTAGGAATACGCTCGATCGTTGACTGCCAGTAAATCGAGCCCTTTTGCGCCTTCTCCACTGCAAAAGGATGCTGCGCTGAACCGCCGACAATCACGTTATGATCGCGAAGCCATTCCTGGCTGTACTCTCCAATACTGACGTAGACGCGGCTCAAAGCACAAGCCAGTCCGACAGAGTCAGCACCATCCTTCAACACATGCGGGACTGCAGCTGAGGTTGCGCCATTCGAGAAATACAGTGCGCCGCCGCTTATCTCCTCAGTATGCGCAACCGAAAGGCGATCTTTTATCGCATAAATGGAATTTATCTTGCTGGGGTTGTTCAGATTGTCAGTAGCCAGGAACGACGTATCGATCGTTCCCGGCTTCCACGAATGAAGAACCTGGAATGCATAACTATCGGCGCTGGCAGTTGCCGCAAACACCTTCGCGCCCACCAGGTATTGGTTCCCAATCGTCGACGACAGATTCTGCCACTTCGGCTGCTCAGGATCATCAGGAGGTTTAAGCGGATTGAACGCTACATGACACAAGGCGCAGGAAATTCCGACGATGTAAGGCCGGACTAATTGAGGGTTCGTATAGTAAGGGGCATCATTATAGTAGCGCTGCGGATCCCACGCCCGTTGCGCAGCTGCATCGAACTTCCGATTGGGATAAATCCTCAATCCGATCACTCCAGAAGAGCGGCCATAGACGCGCGCATCTACGCCCTCCTCCTGCGCCCCTTGATCAAGCCAAAGACCATATTGATCAGGCTGTGTAGCAGGTGCGTAACCCGGCTCATTCATCAGTCCCATATCTGCGAATCGTGTTGCGCGGTGACGGGAATCAAGTGTCTTGAGAAGATCGACGATTCCGAAACCCCGCTGCGCCATGTGATCCCAGAAAACCTGATCACCAGCCGTCCACAGTAGCCAGGTATTTCGACCTCTGGTCTCGTCATCATTCAACGCAATACCACTGTCCATTTCATCGAAGGCATGCATATTTGCTTGAGGAAAATCGGCAATCGTCTTCCCCGCAAGCATTGCGTCGTCAGGAATGATTTCGCTACGGTGATGGCGTCGAAGAAGAACGACTGAGATCGCAACGATAGCAGCGCAGAACAGGACTACCGCAGCAAATTCGAATACGGGAGATCTCGCCTGCCCCTCAGCCCTGTCACCAGGCTCGTTCATGATCAGAACGTTTTCAGGAACTCAATCAGGGCACGCTTATCCTGATCGCTGAGCGCTGGCTCTTCAGCAAAATAGCTGGTGCCGAAATAGTGTCCACGATTAACGATGAAATCTGGACACTTGTTTAGCTCGAGCATCGGCTGCACGAGATTTGCAAAGACCTTCCGTGCATCATCGTCAGTCGCATTTCCGGGAAGCTCGTCCAGATCGTGTTTCATCCTAAGCAGAAGTTTTAGAACCTTTTCCTCATGCGCTCTCTTCTCTTCGGCATTCGCGGGCTCGCCAAGAAGATCGATATTCGAAAGCAAATCTACGGGAGTTCCCGCAGGGATAGGGCCTAATTTCAATCCCCCCTCACCAAATATCGCGGGGAAGTACCGTTGGCCGGGCGAGATGAGCGGCTTCAGATAGTCGGGCAGATAGCCGCCAGCAATGCGCAGATAACTTGTCTCTGTTGTGCGATCGATCAGTCCAGGAATCTTATCGCCAAGCACTGAATCTTTATCACGTTTCTCGGGCCAGAGAAGCTTCTCAATCGCATCCTGAAACGAGGTCATGCGCGCGGCAACGGATGGGCTGGGATTGAAATTTCCGATGGTATTGTTTTGTAGAAACGGCGCTGTCGACCAGACACTAATCAGTGAGGCAGGCCGCATGTAACCGCGCCCACCCGCGGGCATCTGGTAAGTGCTCGGCTTGCCTGAATAGGGATCATAGACCGTGACAGTTCCCACCGATGGAAGGTCCTTATAGGTCTGCGAAGAGAAGTTATCCCAGATATTTCCCGCAATCGCATTTGTTGCTAAAGGGCTGCACGCCTGCGTCTGCAGCAATGTTACCGGAACACGCATATCTGTCGAAAGGTAGTTATCTTTGAGAAAATCTTTCTGCAACACGATCTTCCGCATGGCAGATTTAAACTCATCCGTCTTCGTCCATGCCCAGTACGTATTCCAACACGCTAGGTAATCTTTACCAGCACAGCCATCGGGGTCCACGCCCGGGGCAGGCGCTGGAATCTTACTTGAATGGCAGCGCGCACAGCGATCAGCGAAGACCGTGGCTCCATGCTGTAACACGCTCTGATCCTTGGTGAGGTAAGCCTGACCACCCGGCGCATCTTTCAAGAGATGCGGTTCCGTGCTCTTCAAAAAGAACAAAGCCATATTCGGCGTCTGTTGTTCCGTGGCTTCCCAGTATGCTGAGTTTTTGTTCGCAACAGCGATCTCAATCGGCGTAATCGGCTTGCCTCCCACGAGCGCGCGAAAATGCAGCAGCCACTCCTCACTGAATAGACCGATGTTGAGATACACACGATTCAACGCGCCCAGCGCACCCACCGAGTCGGAGCCATCTTTGAGAATACGAGCCGTCCGGACTGTGTCTGGAGGCTGGAAGAACTGTGTAAGTTCTCCTTCATGTACAAAATCATTGAACTGTTTGTTATTAAGTTCTCCTCCTGTAAGTGTCTCCTTGCCCCATCGCTTAGCAACTTCCAAGCGCGCACGGAGACCATAAACCGCATTCATTGAGCGTGGGTTATTGATGTTGTCCGTGGAGATCAGTGATGTATCGAGCGTGCCCGGCCGGGAGGTATGGAACAACTGATATGGGAAATTGCTCGCGTCTGGCTTCCAGACAAAGATGCGATCCACCCAAAAGTATTGGGCGCCAACATTCGAACTCAGATTTTCCCACTTCGGATTTTCTGGGTCATCCGGAGGCTTGATTGGATTCGGACCCACGTGGCAAAACGCGCAGGACATACCCACGCGATATGGTCTGATTAAATTCTTGTCGTTGTAATAGCTTGGGTCCTCGTAATAACGCTTCGCATCCCATCGCTTGGCAGCTGCCGCATCGAAGTCAGGATTCGGAAAGAGACGCAATCCCACGATTCCGGTGGGATAACCGTAGTAGGAGCCAACTGGCAAAGTGTCACGACGCGAGCCAATCTTCACACCCGGGTACTTCTGCTCATTCGCGAACGGATCAGCCGGACAACTGGCGCTGCGTTGATCAAGCCACAGCCCGAAATGCTGCTGATCCGGCCCAGTAGCCTTTTGAAAACATGGTTCATTCACCAGGCCTAGATAGTTCCAGCGATTGTCCCGGCCGTATTTGTAACCAGGATAGGACGATATCGTCTTCAAAAAATCGAGCGTTCCAACACTGGCAGTCGCCATCGTGTCCCAGAATCTATCATTGCCACCCGTCCACACCAACCACATGTTGCGGCCCTTGACTTCGTCAGGAGTCAGAGCAATGCCGCCATCCATGTCATGAAAATAATCTTCGTCAGCGGCAGGAAACGAGGATGCTGCACGGCCCGCGCGACGGGCTTCATCCTGCACCTCGCTTGGTTGTGGGCCGCGCTTGCAGCCTGCCATCAAAGCAAGACAGACAAGAGCGCCAGCCATCCATGCGCGAGAAGGGTAGAACCGAGTCATTGTCATTTCTACTTCAGGACTCCTGTTTCAAAGCACAGATATAGCGAATAGTGAATCGGCGCTGCTGATAGTTTCACAGGATGCTGTATGGCCGAGGATAGTAACATAGCGAATCCTTTGATCGCAGCAGAAATTACTGAGGGAATCTCTCCGAACCATCAGGCTCAAAGTGCTGTACGTGATTCATTGCCTGCCTCAACGCGGACAGTTTTGTATAGATAAGCTTTCTCGCGCGATTCTGATTTCCTAAAGGACGATGTGTTGCTGTCGTGTGCCACGGGTTATATGAGAGCACATTGGCAAAAGCCAGTTGCTCAGGCGAGTCGAATCGCTGCCGCGGAAAATGGATCTTCGCAACCGGAACAAACGGCGACAAGCGTTCGGGCCATTCAATGGATGCATCCTCGATCGGCATGCGTCGCGGATCCGTCTGCTTCTGTATCAAAAAATCCAGCTCCACATCCTCACTCCGGAGCCTCATCGCTAGGGACTGTCGCAACCAGTCATCAGGCGGGTTCCACGGAATCCTTGTCTTATATTTCGAGGTTGGGCGCACAGAGTACTTAACCGCCATTCCTTCGCCGCAAAGATAAGGAACACAACTCCAGTATTGGACCTCCAATGGGCTTCTGTTCATTCTCGCGTACAGACCCTGCATCGTGGCGTCGAGTAGATGGGAATCGAATGGCTTAAAGAAATAGAACACGGGTGTCCCGGCATAAATCGCACGTTGCAGCTTCAGGTTCTCTTTCGTGTTCGGGGTGGTGAACGTCGGACAACTAATGCCCAGAAAATCTTGCGTCCACTTTTCGTCATCTAAGAGTTTGCTTCCTAAAACACCGATTACCTTCACGCCGATGCTGAGGATTCCCGCATCGGCCACATCGGGAGGCGAGAGCGGACCCGGGCCAGAAAACCTGACCCATGCAGGAAAGGTTTCTGGTCCAGCAAAAATACCCTTCTTGAAATCGTCTGGAATACCCGATAGCACTCGGAATTCTGCCCGAACTACACCGTAAGTTTTGGTGTTTCCTGCCCGTTCAGCGACGCGCCCCTGATATTCACGCGTGGTGAACGCCTTCATTTGGTCCGTAATAGCCGAAGCGAGTTCCTGTTCTTCAGCTTCAGCAATCTCCTGACAGAGCCGCGTCTCTGGATTCTTGTGAAGCAGGCGCAGAAAGAACTGCACCATATTGGCGAGAGGTCGCTGAAAAAGCGCATTAAAGCCGTCGCGAAAGTAAGGATCGACGCGATGTTCCAGTGTGACAAGGCCGAGAATTGCATCGTTGATGCGCGGACCAAGAGCCATCGCTATTCGCTTCCTCGGAAAGTACAACAGTAGTAGAGCGGAATTCTACCGCGAAATGCGACAGATACTAAACAGCTTCTTTAAGCCCGGAAACTAAACGTCTGCACTGGGAGATTTTCTTATAGCATGCTGAAGATCAGGAAACTTCATGGCTAATAACGCTAGTAACCCAGCGCAAGACTCGTGGGATTACATCGTCGTCGGCTCCGGCGCAGGTGGGGGCACTGTCGCAGCTCGGTTGGCGGAAGCCGGCTATACCGTGCTTCTTCTGGAGGCGGGCAGTGACTGTAAGCAGCCTCTAGAGGACGGTGCCAGAGAACCAGGTGCTGAGAGGTTGCCCGCCGATTATGACGTGCCCTGTTTCCATACATTCGCCTCGGAAAATGAAGCGATGCGTTGGGATTTTTTTGTCCGCCACTACAGCGATGCCAAGGCGCAGCAGCTCGATCCCAAATATCGCGAGATCAATGACGGGCAGCGAGTTGATGGCGTGCTCTACCCCCGAGCTGGAACTCTCGGCGGCTGTACCGCGCACAACGCCATGATCTTTGTATATCCACACGACGATGACTGGGACGGCATCGCTGAGTTGACCGGGGACAATTCCTGGAACAGCGAGAATATGCGGCGCTACTTCGAGCGGCTGGAAAATTGTCATCATCGTGAACCAGAACGCTTGCTGGCACAAATTGGCATGAATCCAAGCCGCCATGGATGGCATGGATGGCTGCATACGGAGTGTGCCATTCCCTTATCGGCGCTGCTTGAAAAAGACCTGCGTGACGTCTTGATAGCGTCGATCAAGGAAGCAGTTCACGAGATGGGCTATGTCGCCGATCAAGTGGAATGGTCTCTGCAAGGCTTACTGGATCCAAATGACTGGCGCACGGTAAGAGCAAATTCCATCGGCCTGCATTACATGCCGCTAACTACGAAGGACCATGCCCGGATCGGCACGCGCGAGCGCGTATTGGAAGTTGCCGCGAGACATCCGGATCGACTACATACAGAGCTTAATGCGCTGGCCACGCGCGTCTTGTTCGACGAGAATCGTCGAGCTATTGGCGTTGAATATCTTAAGGGCCAAAACCTCTACAAAGCCCACGCTCACCCCAATATGATGCCTGGTGTGCGGCGCACAGCATATGCCCAGCGCGAAGTCATCCTGGCGGGAGGCGCATTCAACACACCGCAGCTTCTCATGTTGTCGGGTATTGGGCCAGCCGAAGAGCTGCAGCGCCATGGGATTGAAGTCTGCGTGGATCTCGCTGGAGTCGGCAAAAATCTGCAGGATCGTTATGAAATCGGCGTTGTGAACCGGATGAATTTTGAGGAGTGGGAAATCTTCGAGGGTGCGGAATTTTCGACAGGAGACTCCCAGTATGACTGCTGGGATCGGTCTCGGGAAGGCGCCTATACGACAAATGGCACACTACTTTCGATGTACAAACGCTCTGCGCCCGAGCGGCCTCTGCCCGACCTGTTTTGTCTCGCAGTGCTTGGCCGCTTTGAAGGATATTTCCCCGGTTATTCTCGGGTATTCGCTACGAACCGCAACTACCTCACATGGGCTGTGCTCAAAGCGCACACAAACAACCGAGCTGGCCGAGTGACGCTTCGCTCGGCAGATCCTCTCGACATGCCTGAGGTCAATTTCCACTACTTCGAGGAGGGCACGCCTGATGACGGCCAGGACCTCGATTCAGTAGTAGATGGCATTCGCTTCGTGCGCAAACTGACGGACCGACTGCGCCGCAAAGACGTAATTGCGGAAGAAACGCTCCCCGGTGAAACGCTTCAGTCAGACGACGAATTGCGTCAATATGTTCGAAATAACGCGTGGGGACATCACGCGTCCTGCACCTGCGCTATCGGGCCACGCGAATCTGGAGGTGTACTCGACAGCCACTTCCGCGTACATGGAACGATAGGTCTGCGGGTAGTAGACGCCTCAGTCTTTCCCCGCATTCCAGGCTTCTTTATTGCGTGCGCGGTTTACATGATCGGAGAAAAGGCCGCCGACGTCATCCTTGAAGATGCGCGGCCTCTGACTGAATCTTTCGATTGACAACTCCCGGCTTCCAAACGATATTGGACTGCAATTCACCGCGTAATCTGCAACGCGCCAGAGTTGGGGCGCACTATTTCTGACAGAGTGCGGCTATACCGGAAGGTGTTCCGGTTTTTCCGAGGAGTTACAAGTCTATGCCCTATACCGTTCCGCAATTGCTGGGCATGTCCCAGAAAGAACTCGACGACCTGTTCAGCGCCAGCCTGCCAGGCGACATTCCTAACGGCGAAGCGAATGGAACTGCGATCATCGCGCCTGGAACTATCTATTCGCAAGAGATTGCAACATTTATCAATCATTTCGCATGGCAGGGAAAAACCTTCGATGCAAGCAGTGGCACCTTACGAAACCGCATTCTTCCGTTTGGCTTGAACGCAATTGTCGCCAAAGTTTACAGGGGAGAAAGCTGGTTCGACGGAAAAGACTGCATTGTTCTGGACTATTCTGAGACTTCTCTTCTGGCGCATTGGATTCGCGATGAGATTCGTCTGATCGCTCCCGGTCTGTATCTAGGAGTTGTTTACTGGGACAAGACGAAACTGATCGATTTTGCAATTCAGTTCCCCGGACAATGATTCCGCAAGCGCATTTGACGTTCGTGGCGCCCATCGCCACCGGGCGAGTGGACGATTTACGGCAACTGCTGCTTTCGATGAACCAGTCGCCGGGCGTTGCAGATCCACAGAACGCGCTGATTCCGTTTGGCAGTCTCGAAGAACTGCATTTTGCGCGACTGGTCATACTCGAAGATCAAACTCTTCAGGACATTCGCGCTTATAACCTTCCGCCGCCTCAATATCCTGTTTACCTGGCATTCTTTTGTGACTTCGATGGATCGCTCGATGCATTCCTCCCAAAACTGGTAGGTTGCGCACATGGCGGGTTGACGATCATTTTCGAACATTGCGATGACTTCTCAACCGGAACAGATCTCCTTAAGTGGATGAAGGGCCATCATCGAAACCCTGCAACTTCCTACATAAATTGGTTGGGTCGAACGATGCTGCAGGTTCGCGAGGAGGAAGCCTTGCGGCTGGCAATTCGCAAATGGCTTAACGCAGACAGTTCGCGAACAAAATTGTCACCACGTCAGTTACAGAGCGATTTGCGTTCGTACATTGTCTCCGAGCAAACTGCCGGTAGGCTTTCGCTCACCCCAGACCCCGCCACTCCTTTTATTTGGGAGTTGCAGGACATCGCTCATCTTATCGCGGTCCCACTGCTCCTGATACTCCTACTACCCCTGCTCATCCTCTACGCGCCTATCTTCATAATTCAGTTGCGGCGGCGGGAACGAACTGATCCCGAGATTGCTCCGCGCCCGACTCCAAGTCATGCTGAACAACTGGGTACTCTCGAAGACTACGACGTCACAAATCAATTCAGCGCATTCGGCAGCGTTAAACCTGGCCTGTTCCGGCGATGGGCGCTTTCCTAC
This sequence comes from Alloacidobacterium dinghuense, assembly GCF_014274465.1. NCBI lineage: Bacteria > Pseudomonadati > Acidobacteriota > Terriglobia > Terriglobales > Acidobacteriaceae > Alloacidobacterium > Alloacidobacterium dinghuense. Next base: position 3,264,947 of record NZ_CP060394.1, read on the forward strand.
GTTCTCTGGATCATCAATTACACAACGCGGCACATCTTCAATCGCGGCAGGCTCGCGCGCGTCACTACGATTCATTTTGCCCGCTGGGTTTTTCTTGATGATAAAAAGCGGCTCTTCTTTGCCAGCAATTACGACGGCAGCCTCGACAGCTACATGGATGACTTCATCGACAAAGTCGCCTTTGGCTTGAATGTCGTCTTCAGCAATGGCATTGGATATCCAACCACCAATTGGCTTGTCCTGGGTGGCGCAAAAGATGAGCAGAAATTTAAGTACTTCATTCGCCGGCATGAACTGCCGACAGAAGTCTGGTACAACGGGCACCCCGGTCTAACAGCGCTGGGCATGCAGCGGAATACGCTGATTCGTCAGGGACTTGAAAATCCGGGCATGCCGGACTCGCAACTACAGCAATGGGTCCAACTGCTCTAAAAGAGGAATCGTAATGACCACGCCATCTCCAGTCGATTTTGCAGACATACAAGGCCTGGTGCGTTTTGGATACGGAGCGCTTACAGAAGCCTCATTTGTTCTGCTTGAAATTAGAGATCCGTCGACGGCGCGCGCGTGGCTTGACTCCGCACCTGTTTCGACTGGCGTGGAGTTGGCTCAAGCACCCGACACTGCGTTGCAGATTGCATTTACGTGCGAAGGGCTCCGCGCTCTCGGCATTGGAGAAGATATCCTCACGGGCTTCTCCGCTGAGTTCTACTCGGGAATGGCCGGAGATAAGAACCGTTCGCGACGGCTCGGTGACGTGGGAGCAAACTCTCCGCAATACTGGGAGTGGGGCGGATCGAGCAAGAACCCTCATCTGGTTGTGATGATCTACGCACGCGAAGGTCAACTCGAGGCCTGGTCGCAGACGATTCGCGGAGCAGACTGGGAAAGCGCCTTTTCCGTGCTGGATTGTCTCCCCACCTCAAATCTGTTCGGAGTGGAACCATTCGGTTTTACAGACGGCATCAGTCAGCCCACAATTGACTGGAAGCGGCAACGTCAGCCCAAAGAGGATCAGATCGCCTATGGAAACCTGGTGGCATTGGGCGAGTTTCTCTTAGGCTACCCGAACGAATACGGCAAATATACAGATCGTCCGCTGATCGCCACCAACGACGAGAAATCGGTTTTACTATTCGCCGAAGACAAGCCTGCGCTTTACGATCTAGGCAGAAACGGGACTTATCTCGTTCTCCGCCAACTGACCCAGGACGTTCGCGGCTTCTGGCAATTTCTCGACCGACAGGCAAATTCCGATCCCCAGACCCGACAGACTTTGGCAGAAGCATTTGTGGGCCGGAAGCAGAATGGCAAGCCTCTGGTGGATCTCAGTAAGGAGCCAATTGAAGGCATCGACAAGAAGGATGCGATTCAAAATCAATTCACTTTTGATTCGGACACCAACGGTTTGCGCTGCCCTTTGGGCGCGCACATTCGCCGCGCGAATCCTCGAACAACTGATCTCCCCGGCGCCAGCGACAATGTCTTTTCGAAACTGAAACACACATTGGGCTTCGGTGAAGGCAGCTATGGGCAGGATGTGATCGCTTCAACACGTTTTCATAGGCTGCTCCGCCGCGGAAGGGAATATGGCCCTGGTCTCTCGGTGGCAGATGCTTTGCAACCAGCGCCGCCCGATGACGCAAACCGTGGAATACATTTCATCAGTCTCGGGGCAAATATCTCGCGCCAATTTGAATTTGTGCAAAGCGCATGGGTGATGAGCAGTAAGTTTGCAGGCCTTACAGGTGAAAGCGATCCGCTACTCGGCAACCGTGAGCCGATTCTCCCTTGTGGAGGGACAAGCGCTTTTTCCCTTACACAAGAAAACACTGCGAAGCGCCAGATCATGGCACTTCCGCAGTTCATCACAGTTCGAGGAGGAGCTTACTTTTTCCTGCCGGGCATTCGTGCTTTGCGTTTTCTTGTCAAGGCAGGATCGATATAGAAGATGATTCCTATTTGCTCGGAGGCCGGAGTTCGCTGTCCATTACCGGGCTCTCCTCGGTCACGAAGACCTTGTGGAATAACCACGCCGAATCGCAGTGGAGAAGTTCCGCAATTCGCGCTCGCAGATCCTCGCTGGGTTCGCGAAATCCGTTAATAATTTTGCTGAGATGCGCTTCATCAATTCCGAGCATCTTTGCCATTCTGTTTTGACGAAGACCGCTGGTGTAGATCCGCAGCTTCAAATTCGGGTAGATGTCACGTTGAATTGGCACTGTCATAACCCAATGATCGTTTATTTGCATTGGAAACCTCCTCAGTCGAATGGGCCCCGTTGCTGACTGGCTTGAAGCAATCAGTGTGCCAGAACGAAGAAGCGCGCTTTCGTCAACATTTTGTTGTACTTGCAGCAAATCAACGGCCATGCTGCCTCCCCAACTTTTGCCATTGTTCCCTAAAAGACGAAAAGGGTGCAGAAAGCTGACTTAATCTTTCGGTAACTTACTTTTGGCATTGGCTCCGCATGGGACTGAGAATTCAATGGTAATCAAGGACTAAAGAGGGGTTGTTGTAGCGTTCCAAGAGTGTCACAGTGTTGATGGTGCGTGTTTTCGTCCCACGCCGACCAATAAATTGTTGTTGAACAAGGTGATCAGGTCTGCGGTAGGAGAGAGCATCAGCAGATCGTATGATAGCTGCAGGCTGGTGCCATGCAGTGCTCTTTCAACATATCCAACGCTTGCGAGTTGAACGACTTATGTTAGGCGAGATTGTTGTAATCGGCGAAAATCGGACCGTACATGCCTGCCTGCACCAGGCCTTTCGCGACGACACGTACAGCCTTCTTTGGCTGAGAGACGTCCCGGAAGCAGTCCCCTATCTTCGCGAACCGTCGTGCAAGGCGCTTGTAGCCCTTTTCTGCAATGTAACCATGCGGCGGGAGCAGGACTTTAACCTCTTATCAGAAATCTCTACGACTCATCCCCATCTCCAGATTCTTCTGCTTCCGGAGAATGCAAGAAGCCTGCCCAGCGATCTTCCCGTGCGCAACGGCAACGTTCACATGCTTCAAAAATCCGCATCTGTGGATGGTTTGATCCAGACAGTTCAGCACGCAGCTCGCACTGCCGGCATCCTGACGGAGAAAGCTCGACTGGAAGACAGGACTACACATTCTGAGGGACTGCTCGGTGGAAGTTCTCCGCTGTTTTCTACGGCATTTCTCACTCGTGTTGGAATGGCCGATGTGCCCGTTCTGCTGCAAGGAGAAACTGGAGCTGGCAAAGAGGTAGTGGCTCGGCGTTTGTGTGCGTATTCTCCACGGGCCCACAAGCCATTTCTTAAGTTGAATTGCGCTGCATTGCCCTCGGAGTTAGTCGAGAGTGAATTGTTCGGCTATGAGAAGGGTGCTTTTACGGGCGCGATTGTTGACAAGCCGGGCAAATTTGAAATCGCTCAGGGCGGAACCATTTTGCTGGATGAGATCGGAGACATGGACATCCGTCTTCAGGCAAAGCTTCTTCAAGTGCTCCAGGACGGCGAGATCCAACCTCTCGGCAGCAGTAGGACAGTAAGAGTCGACGTGCGCGTACTTGCGGCAACACATTGCAATCTTCGACGCGCGATTGAGCAAGGTAATTTCCGCGAAGATCTGTACTATCGGCTAAACGTCATCAACATCGTCATTCCCCCTTTGCGCGAGCGGAAGAATGAAATCCTTTCCCTGGCGAACGTACTGCTGCGCAGGCATGTGCGTCCGGGTGAAGAAATGCCGCACATCACCGAAGAGCTAAAGCGAACGATGCTGGAGTACCACTGGCCCGGCAATGTGCGCGAATTGGAAAATATCATGCGCCGTTTTATCGTCTATCAGCATCCATCCATGCTGGTCGACGAATTAAATCAGGCGATTGGGTGCTCGAAGCCCAAGCCAGTTGCAATTGCCAATCACCATCATGGAATTTCCGTCCAGAATGGCTCCTCGAATGGCTCATCATCCATCGATCGTCTGGCCGAACAATCTCGTATAGCCGAATCCAAGCTCTTATTGGAAGCCTTGGAGGCCACGCGATGGAACCGGCGACAGGCTGCCGCCAGTCTCAATCTGGAATACAGAGCGTTTCTCTACAAGCTGCAGAAGTACGGAATCGCCGACAAGAGAGACCGGGCCGAAGATAAGTACGTCTCTTAGGTGAGTACACCAAAAGGTGGAGGGTAAAACCAGCCATCTTGCTCAAGACGACCTGTCTGCGGTTGCGTACTCTAGCAATGTCTCTTGAAAACGAATACCTCCTGAACCCCAATCTTCCGCAAAGATTGGGGCTTTCTTTTTGTCCTTCAGTGCTTCCACATGGTCCCTACCTGCTGTATTACCAACATCCCCGACAATACGGTCACAATGATTGCCGTCAGCCAGGCGGCAACATTGAACCAGTGAGAATTCACATGCGTTCCCATCAAATCCTTGCGGTTGATCAACCGCAGCATGAAAACGATCACGATAGGCAGCAAGATGCCGTTGAGAGCCTGGGAAAAGATGGAGAACTGCACGAGCGGAAAATCCGGGATCAACACAACCGCTGCACCGCCCGCTATCAGTAGAGTGTAAAGCCAATAGAAAAACGGCGCCTGCCGGAAGCTTTTGTCCACTCCCGATTCGAAGCCAAGACCTTCGCAAACTGTGTATGAGGTGGAAAGAGGCAAAACCGACGCCGCGAAGAAAGACGCATTGAATAACCCGAAGGCAAAAAGCAGAAAGGCATACGATCCCGCCAGGGGTTTCATCGCCTCCGCCGCGTCGGCAGGCATGGCAATATTGCCCAGGCCATGCGCCCAGAGCGTTGCCGCGCAAGCAACAATGATGAACCACGCAACAACGTCCGTGAAAATCGAGCCAACAATCACATCAAGCCGCGTAGCCGCATACTTTCTGACGCTGACTCCCTTTTCAACGATGGAGGACTGCAAGTAAAACTGCATCCAGGGAGCAATCGTCGTCCCAATTACGCTTACTACCATGTAGAGATAGTCGTGCTGCCCCCAAAGTGTTCGCGGCGGCAATTCGACTGTCGCAACGATGGCCGTTCGCCAGCTAGGCCCGGCAAGAACACCCGTAATGATGTAAGCGATGTAAAAAGCAGACGCTGTGAGAAAGATCTTTTCAACGCTTTTATAGTCTCCGCGAACTGCAAGCAGCCACACCAGCACCCCGCAGATTGGAACAGAGATGTATTTCGACAGATGAAAAAGCTGCATACTTCCGGCAATGCCTGCGAATTCGCCAATGACGTTTCCGAAATTGACGATGACCAGAAGCACCATGACGATGAACGTCATGCGCAGGCCAAACTCTTCGCGGATGAGATCGCTCAGGCCTTTGCCTGTTACAACGCCCATCCGCGCGCACATTTCCTGAACGATGATCAGCGCGAGGGTAATAGGAATCATTGTCCAGAGCAGCGCGTAGCCGAAGTGCGCACCTGCCTGCGAATAGGTAAGAATTCCGTTCGGGTCGTTATCTACATTCGCTGTTATGAATCCCGGTCCGAGCACAGCAAGAAACAGAAATATCCGGGTTCTCCATCGTTTCAACATTGCAGGGTTCTAGTCTCTGGTTTTCTACATTTCAAAAATTTTAGGGGAGCGTTCTATGGCGAACATATCACGTGTGCAGAGTGATGGAACGTCGGCAGTTCGTTTCTAAATCTTGTCCCGCAAAAAAGCGATGACATGATCCGCTTGTACAACGCCCACCAACCTTCCATCATCATCCAGCACGGGTAACGCGCGCAGATTGTACTTATCAAACAGTTCGGCAACGAAGTTTTGATGAGCATGCACCTGGCATGAAATAAAACGTGGTTCGGTGAGAACCTCGAGTCTCGTCTCCGGCTTTGCCAGAATCATCCGGGCCAGTGGCACCACACCGATCAAGACTTCCTTTTCGTCGACCAGATACAACTCGGTAATGCTTTCAGGATCACCCTCGAACCCCCGTAAGGCTTCAATCCCGTCTGCAACTGTCGCTTGGACCGGCACCTGCACATACGCTGTGGTCATGCGGCCGGCTGCGGAATCCTCCCGGAATTCGAGGAGCTCTTCGACCTCCTGCCGCTCTTCCGCGCCCATTTCTTCGAGAATTGCTTCGGAGCGTTCCTCGGGTAGCTCAGCCAGCAGGTCAGCCGCAGCTCCCGGATCCATTTCCTCTACAATTCCAGCTGCCGTTTCCGAATCCAGAGATTCAACCAGGGCCTTTTGCAGCTTTGGTTCGACTTCTTCCAGCGCTTCAGCCGCGACTTCTTCGTCCAGGGTGGTCAGAATTGCCTCGCGTTCAGCGGGGGCAAGATCTTCCAGAATGTCTGCAATGTCGGATGGATGGAGCTGCGCCAGGCGCTCATGCTCGATCTTCAGCTTGACCCGTCGAGCGGGGTCCACCTCGATCATGTCTACAAATTCCCATGGGATCACCCGCGCCGGGAACTTGCGCGAAAACGTGTCCAGGGCATGTTTGGGTATCACCCCAAGCAGCAGCCTCCGCACAGCGCCCCGCAGCCCTACCTCAACTTCCCGGACGCGAAGATCCTGCTTCTCGTCCCTGGAAAACCATTGCAGATCGACATCGTTGACGCGTACGACCTTGCGCCCGTGCACATCGATAATCTGTTGATCCAGCAGATCCTGCTTGAGAAAAATGAAGTTCTCATCACCCTGCAATGGCTGCACGGCATCCGTGGAGCGCAGTTCGAGCGCTCCGCTTGGCGTACTCCTGACCTCCGTGGCGGGCACCAGTTCCAACCCTTTCTTCGTCTTCAACACCAGGCCGGCAATTCGGCCTGCATCGGCGCCGGTCGCCACAGCAATGTCCTTCAACCGTCCAAACAGACTCCCTTTCGGTTCGGTTACCGGGGTCCCGAGCAGCAGAGCCAGGCTGGGTCCATTGCGTTTTTCGTCCATCTGGTTTCGTATCCCGCGTGCAGTCTAACAGGCGCCTGCATGTGTGTAGTTTTTTTCAATGAGATGCCCGTAAAGCGCCTCAGATTGTTCATCCGCGGAATGATTTCCGGGCCCCGGTTTCGCACCTGCTTGACATTGCTCGGCCGAGCAAGCAAACTGCCCTACAACAGGTTAAAGATAAGGATGTCCATGCATTATGGCGAGGATCAACAATTGACGGGATCGCAGGCAAGCCGGATAACGTATACACTCGAATCTTCGCTGGACAGCGTGAACCGGGTTGAGCAAACAGCCGAGCAGATGGCCAAGAAGGCCGGAGTGGACGAAGATGAGGTGTTTCGCATCGCCATGGCGGTGCGGGAAGCAGCAGTGAATGCAGTTCTGCATGGCAATTCCTACGATCCGGACAAACGGATTACGGCATCCTTTGAAAATACGGGCGATTCGTTGGTGATTCGCATCGCCGATCAGGGAAAGGGGCTCGATCCTGATACGCTGCCCGATCCCCTTGCACCGGAAAATTTGTTGCGCGGTTCGGGCCGCGGAATCTTTCTCATCCGCTCTTTTATGGATGAGGTACACTTCAAGCTATTGCATCCTGGAACCGAGCTGACACTGATTAAGCATCTTGGGACCGCTCAAACCGGCAGTTAGTCTAAGGAGGAATCTTACGTGAGCATGAAGCTGAATACCCGTCAGGTCGACGGAGTAACCATACTCGATCTTAGCGGCCGCATTACCCTCGGCGAAGGCAGTGTGCAGTTGCGCGATGCGATTCGGGATTTACTGGCAAAGGGATCAAAACTCATTCTGCTCAACCTTGCCGACGTGAATTACATCGACAGCTCGGGCATCGGCGAGTTGGTCAGCGCCTACACCACAGTCCGCAATCAGGGCGGTGAATTGAAGCTTCTGAACCTGACGAAGAAGGTTCACGATCTGCTTCAGATTACCAAGCTCTACACAGTTTTTGACGTGAAAGATGACGAAGCCAGCGCAATCGCATCGTATACGCGCGCCTAAGAATCGCTTTTCCACAACTTGTTAGAAAAGGCTGCCGGATGGCAGCCTTTTCCATTGCGATCGAACCTGCACCTTGCTAGTGCGGCTTGCGGTACTCAATATCCTCGTCGCGCAGATAATACTCAGCAGAGCAGTTGTTCGCGCCGCAGATCATCGATTCAAGGCCGGCAAATTGCGCCCTCGTAATCAAGCCCAATGCTCCACAGCTTGGGCAAGCGAGCACAGCCCAATAAGGATTCTTCGCATCGCCCATCGTGCCGGCATTCTCAAGCACAAACAGGGTTCCTGGTTCCATTTGCTCGGGGATCCATTCTTCCAACAACTGCAATTCTGCGGACATAGTCGCCTCCTTTTTGGGGCTTGCTATTGAATAGTGTCAGTACTGCTCCCTGGATTTCCTTTTTATGCTGTTCTGGCTACTTCCGGTGCCCTCCTTTTGCTCCGGTACCGACTGACCGGCTTCCGTGGCGCTTTGGCCAGGACTTCATTCACGTCAACCTTCAGCCGGCTGACGGTGTCCGTTAAACATATCAACAGCATCGGCTGATTTGTGTTGCGCATGAGGTCAACAATCTGACGCGAATCTGACTCCAGATAGACGTGCTTCCCATCCAGGAGCAGATGGTGTTCCTTACTGCCCTGGACGATGTCGGCCAGCCGACTGTGCACTTCCCGGCGCAGGAAGCGCAAAACCCGACGCACCTGCTGCAATGAGATGTGCTTGCGACGAAGCTCTTCGATGACGAGAATTTCGACCAGATCTGCGGTCGAGTAGATCCGATTGCGGCCTTCGCGCTCTGGTACAACTACGCGCTTTTCATCCCACCACTGCAACTGGCGCGCGGTGACGCCAGTCATTTCCAGAACATCGCCGGTGGTGAAGCGGTCTGCCAACATAGGCGGCCGATGACCTCAAACATTTCGGTCGTGAAATGTTTGATGCGATTCTTCACCCGGCGATGCCTGATGTCAATCCCTCGGCGGTTTCATCCGGTGAACTTTTGTATTCATTTGGTAACCGTAGTCACGTCGGCGACTACCCGCCGGAGGGTTTCCGCAATCTGGACAATCTGGCTTGCTTCGAGATACGGATGCATGGGAAGGCTCAGCACACGCTCGCCTGCCCGCTCGGATAGCGGGAAACCACCTTCACCTAGATTCATGTGGCGGAAGACGGGTTGCAGGTGCAGCGGAACCGGATAGTGGACGGCGGTAGGGATTCCGGCCCGTTGCAAGGCTTGCTGAACGGCATCCCTGTCATCGACTTCAATGGTGTACTGCGCATATGGGCTGGTGTATCCATCGCGAACCACCGGCGCTTGTACTGGGTCCTTTAGCAACTTGTTGTACGTCGCCGCGGCCTTCTGGCGCGCCGCTAGCTCTTCGTCGAAGACATCCAGTTTGGCCAGCAGAATCGCTGCCTGGATGGTATCGAGGCGGCCATTGATGCCGATGCTCGTGTGGTGGTAGCGGCGGTCTTGCCCGTGATTGCGCAACTCCAGCATGCGGCGGGCGAGGCTGTCGTCGCTGGTGAAGATCGCTCCGCCATCGCCGTAGCAGCCCAGCGGCTTCGACGGAAAGAAGCTGGTGCAGCCGATGGTGCTGAGGTTGCCGGATTCGCGGCCCTTGTAAGTTCCACCAAAGCTCTGTGCGGCGTCTTCGATGACGGGGATGCCGTGCCTGGCTGCGATTTCGTTGATCGGGTCAAAGTCGGCGCACTGGCCGTAAAGGCTCACGGGCATGATTGCCTTGGTGCGCGGCGTAATCGCGGCTTCGATCCTGACCGGATCGATGTTGTAGGTCTCCGGATCGATGTCAACGAAGACGGGGACCGCTCCGAGCAGCGCGATCATTTCTCCAGTAGCGAAGAAGGTGAACGGCGAGGTGATGACCTCGTCGCCTGAACCGATTTCAAGCGCCATCATCGCCATCAACAGTGCGTCGGTTCCACTGGCGCAACCGATACAGTGCTTCGCGCCGGTGCGTGCGGCGAGGCGGTCTTCGAGTTCGGCAACCTCCGGTCCAAGGATGTACTGGCCATGATCGAGCACGGTCTGGATGCGGCTGTCGATGTCAGACTTGAGCTTGCGGTACTGCGCTTTAAGGTCAATGAACTGCATTCTTTAATTTTCGCGCATTCCTGCCACGCAGAGGAGCGGCCCGCGCATTTTGCACATTGACTGTTTAGTTTCAATGGCTTTACAGACGAATGCCATACGGATTTCGGTCAATGGACTTCCCGCCGTACAGCCAAGATCGTCGTGATTTCCGCGACATCATTTCTGGAGACACGCCGTTGAAGTTCGCGTAGGATTCTGTGCCGGCGGGACTTTCCGTACGCATTGGGCTGAATCGTCAGGCAAGCGTCGGGTGAAAGGCTTTCCGCCGGAGGTGTTCCGATGCCTACATATGCTGTGCTGTGCAAATGGACAAGTCAGGGGATACAGAGCGTAAAGCAAAGCCCAGGGCGGCTGGACGCAGGCAGGAAAGCGTTTGAAGCCGCTGGTATCAAGATGAAGGATTTCTACCTGGTCATGGGCCAGTATGACATGATCATTGTCGTCGACGCACCGGACGACGCTACGCTCGCCAAAGCCGCTCTCACTCTCGCTTCCGCCGGCAACATTCAAACAGAAACGCTGCGTGCGTTTACCGAGGACGAATATCGGAAGATTGTTTCAGGCATTGCCTGACCGGGCTCGATTCATAGGCAGACCTGCAATTTCACAACGCGCCCCGGACCGGTCATTTCTCCGGCTATCTGCGCCACTGCTCCAGAGCCTGAAGAATCACCAGCAAAAAAGCCCAGAGCAGGAACGTTCCAACGAGGATTGCGCCCACAACGTAGACCACATCCACAAAGCGGCGTGGATGTGGCTTTCTGAGTCGCCGCATTCGATTGTTGCTTGCTCGCCCAAAGGCACGCTTGTCTGTCGCCTTGAACAATCTCGCTGTAAACATGGGAATCAGTTCTCGAACTCGGGTTCAGGCACCGGCAACACATCTTTGTCTCCCGCAATCCAAACGTAGATCGTGGGAAGTAGAAAGACGTTGATAGCCAGGGCGCCAACAAGACCGCCAACAATGACGATGGCGAAGGGACGTTGGGAGTCGGACCCAATGCCATGCGACATTGCCGCCGGCAGCAGACCGAGAGTCGCAACCAGCATGGTCATCATGATGGGTCGCAGTCGAAGCACGGCGCCTTCGATTGCGGCTTCGAGGATCGAGTGGCCCTGCACGCGCAGTTGGTTGATGTATTCAAGCATGATGACTCCGGTTTGCACGGAGACGCCGAAGAGCGCGAGGAATCCAACCCCCGAGGACACGCTGAAGTTTGTGCGGGTGAGAAGCAGGGCAAGCAGACCCCCGATGGGAGCCATAGCCACGTTCACCATAATCAGCGCCGCCCATTTTCCAGACTTGAACATCGTGTAGAGAATCACGAAGATCAGCAGGATAGTGATGGGCAACACGAGAAGCAGACGCTTCTGCGAGCGCTTCTGGCTTTCGTATTCTCCGGCCCAATCGATGTGATATCCCGCAGGCAGAGTCACCTGCTTGTTGACCTTATCGATGGCCTCTTCGACTGTGCTGCCGAGGTCGCGTCCGCGAACGCTGTACTTCACGGCGATGTATCGCTGTTCTCCCTCGCGATAGATCTCTTCAGCGCCGTCGGTAGTGGCAATCTTGGTGAGTTGCGCCAGTGAAACGCGCTCGCCCGATGGAGACAGCAGACGTACATTCTCGATGGCCTCACGCGTATCACGGTACGGCTCCTGATAACGGAGCACGAGATCGTAGCGAGCCTCGCCGCGCAGAACCTGGCTTACAGCATTTCCGCCAACAGCAGTCTGAATCGCATCCTGCACATCGGCTACGTTGATTCCGAAGCGCGCGGCGGCCTGCCTGTCTACAGTAAAAGTGAGATTCGGCTGGCCGATGACGCGAAACAAACCGAGATCCTCGATTCCGCGAATCTTGCTCATGATGCCAACGATCTCGTTGCCCTTCTGCTCCAGCGTTTTGAGATCGTCGCCGTAGATCTTGACCGCCAACTCACCTTTCACGCCGCTGACTGCCTCCTCGACGTTATCGGAGATAGGCTGCGAGAAATTCCAGATAACTCCGGGCATCTTCCCCAATTGCTCGTTCATGGAGGCGATCAAGTCCTCTTTGTCTTGGTGGAAGACCGGCCGCCAGTCTTCTTTTGGCTTCAGCCCGACGTAGTATTCGGTGTTGAAGAAGCCGGTTGTGTCGGTGCCGTCGTCGGCTCGGCCAACCTGGCTGGTGGTCTCGGTTACTTCGGGGAACGAGGCCAGCAGCACCCGCGCTTTGTTTGCGATCGCCACGCTCTCGTCGGGGCCGGTGCTCGGCGCCAGCGTTCCGCGAACCCAGATGGCTCCTTCATCGAGGTGGGGAAGAAATTCCGATCCGATGACACCGCTAAACGCCAGATAGCCGGACACCGCAAGCATCAAGCCTGCGCCACCAACTGTCACGTATCGATAGCGAATGGCAGACGCGGCAGTGCTTCTGTAGTGCTTGATAAGCCATGCCAGGACCGGGTTGTGCCACTCTTTGGCGTCTCGGCGGAACAAGAAGCTGGACAGAACCGGTGCGAGCAACATGGAGAAGATCAGCGCGCCCAGCAGAGCAAAGGCGACTGTCCATGCCATCGGCTTGAAGAGACGGCCCTCAACTGCCTGCAGCGTAAAGATCGGCAGATACGCGGTGATGATGATGCCGATGGCGTAGAAAACCGGCCGCTGCACTTCATGCGCAGCATCGCGAATTCTTTCGAGCGGAGTCTGCGATCCGTGACCGTTGCGGTTGAGGTGTCGGACGATGTTCTCGACCATGACCACGGCGCCGTCAACAACCATGCCAAAGTCCAACGCACCCAGGGAAAGAAGGTTGGCCGGTATGTGGCGGAGGTCGAGAAGGATAGAGGCGAACAGCAGCGAGAACGGGATGGTGAGCGCAACAATCAAAGCGCCGCGCGCGTTGCCGAGGAAGAGAAAGAGAACGATCACCACCAGCACAATTCCCTCGGTGAGGTTGTGCAGCACGGTGTGCGTGGTGTAGTGAATCAGGTCGCTGCGATCGAGAAATGGAACAACCTTCACGCTCTTGGGGAGAATCCGATCATTCAGTTCCCGCACTTTCGCTTCAATGCCGCGCAGCACAGGGTCAGAGTCATCGCCTTTTTGAAGAAGCAGGATGCCCTCAACGACATCCGGATTATCGACAAGTTTTCCGTCGACCCGGCGAATGGTCCTGCCATTCTGCCCCAGGCGAATTTTCGGACCTTGCTCGACTATGGCAATATCTTTCACACGCAGTGCTGTTCCAGCCTGCGTTTTGATTACGGTATTTTCAATGTCCTGTACGCGTGAAACAAGTCCGACGGCCTGTACATTGATTTGCTGCGAGCCAGCGACGATGAAGCTGCCGCCCGCATTGGTGTTGTTGTTCGCAAGCTGCTGCTCAACCTGCGCAATGCTTAATCCGTAGGAGACGAGCTTGTCGGGATCGAGACGTATCTGGTATTCCTTCGTCTCTCCGCCGAGGCTGGAGACATCGACGACTCCTGGAACTTGCTTGAATTGTTTTTCGAGAGTCCAGTCTTCGATGGACTTGAGTTCCATCACATCGATTTCGGGATTCTTGCTTTCGAGTGAGTAAAAGTAAATTTGTCCGACCGGACTCCAGTCCGTACCCAGCTGCGGCGTGAGACCCGTTGGCAGCGAAACCATCCCCATTCGCTCAACGACTGTCTCGCGGTTCCACTTGTTATCAGAGTCATCGTCGAAGATGAGCATGATGCTCGACAGACCAGCCAGCGTAGTAGAGCGCAGATGCTGCAGGTGCGGAATGCCTGCCATCTGGATTTCTGTCGGGACAGTCACTTGCTGCTCGATGTCCTCTGCTGAATGTCCCGGCCATTGCGTAATGATGTTGACATAGTTGTTGGCTACGTCTGGATAGGCTTCGACGGGCAGATTGTGAAACGAGACGATACCCCATACGAAAAGCAGAATCGCCCCGCCCAGCACGAGGAATCGATTGTTTAGCGCAAAGTCGACGATCCGTCGAATCATTGCGCCTCCAGAGTCGATTCGAATTGAAGTACATTCGAGACAACCTGTTGACCGGGATTGATGCCGGAAAGAATCTCCTGCCTGTTCCCCGGCAGCATCTGGCCTCCGTGTATTTCCACTCGCCGGAACTTGTTGTCGTCGGCAGGAACGAAGACCCAGTCGCGATCATGCAGGTGCAGCACAGCGGACGCGGGCACAACGGCGTGATCTTCGATTTTCCTGCTCTGGAATGTAGCAGTGACGAACATTCCGACTTTCAAAAAGCCGGGATTGCGAACCTCGATTCGCACCTTCGCGGTGCGGATGCTCGGATCGAGGATCGGTTGAATATCGGAGATTCGACCTGTGATTGGTTTGTCTGGAAAAGCGTTGGCGGTGATGACGGCGGATTGGCCCAGGGCAATCTTCGAAAGATCGTTTTCATAGACATCACAGATCACCCAGACGACGGATAGATCGGCTATCGTAAACAAGGTCGACGAGCCGGAAAAGGTGACGCCGGCAGCAGCGGAATTCGTCACGTTCTGCGCAATGATGACTCCTGAGATCGGCGCATAGACCGGGACAATGCTTGACGGATGGTCTTTCTTTACTCCGAGGGTGTTTAGCTGATCCTCGGCCGCGGTCAAGTCTGCCTTGGCGTCTTTTTCTGTATCCTCGGCCTGTTCCAGCATGCCGAGCGAAATGGCGCCGTGATCGTAGAGGTCGTGCGCGCGAGCGTAGGCTTTGTTCGCAAGCTGTTCGTCGTTGGCGGCCTTCAGGTAGGTATCGAATGCGCTCGTGATGTCAGGGCTCTGCACCTTCAGGAGCAGATCGCCTTTCTTCACGTCGTCGCCGAGACGGGCTTTTATATCCACAACGCGGCCGCTGGCGAGCGAGATAACCGGGACTTCGCGAGCAATATCCGGATTCACCGATCCGGTAACTTTCAACTCCGTGGGAGCTTCAACCTGATCGGCGCGAATGAGCGGAAATTGATCCGGCTTATCAACGGTGACGAGACTCATGTCGCCGGTTGGCACGGTCTGCGTCGCAGGAGGCGCGCCGTCTGTAGGATTGAATTTCTTCTCACAGGCCGCGAGTGAAAGGCAGACAGCGAGGCAGCAAATGGATTTCAGAGCAGACTTACTTGTCATTGGATCACCTCGCGTCCTACGGCCAGATTCAACTGGCCTGCTGCGGTCAGGTAAGCGCCGATCAATTGCAGATACGCCATCTGCACATTGCGGTAGTCGCTCTGTGCATTGAGAAAATCCATGAGCGACGCGCCCCCATGCTGCCATGCATATGTCACCGTTTCTCGCACGCGCACGGCCTGTGCCAGGTATTTGTCCTTGTACGGGCGCAACAGGATCAGATTGCTGTTCACCTGCACATACGCCGAATCCACATCGCCGAATACCTGCGCGCGCGTTGCATCCGTCAGTTCCTGATTGCGGCCAATATCGAGCAGCGTGCGCTGCTTCTCGCCCTGGTTGCGATCGAAAATGCGCAGCGGAATACTGACGCTGGCGCCCAGGGTATTAATGCCGTTGGGGTTGTTGTTCGATGAGTTGTACGTATACCAGCCGCTGAAGGTCGGATCAGTTGAACCATTCGCAATGGCCAGCTTGTGGTTGGTATCGGCCTGCTGTACCGCCTGGAGCGCGGCTCTCAAGTCCGGCCGGTTATCAAGAGCAATCTGATGAAAGGAATCCAGCGGTTGCAATTGGTCTGTGAAGTCGAATGTTCCTTGTATATCGAACTGGTCTACAGGTGTCCTGTCATTGAGGAGTTGCAGAAGCTGAATCTTCGAAGTGCGCAGGTTGACTTCCGCGGTCTGCAAATCTGACTCGTACTGGACTCTCTGCAACTCAATCCGGTCCAGATCAATCTGCGCCAGATCGCCTGCTTTGAAGCGCGCGCGGCTGATGTCGATGATTTTGTCGTAATAATCCAGCTCCTGACGAGAGAGATCCACGATGGCCTTTGCCTGCAGCGTCGAAACAAAGGCGACGCGCAGATTGAACACGAGGTTTCTCTCCAGATCCTCGTGCTGTGACGCTGCAATCTGCGTTCCTTCCTGCGCGCTCTCGAGCCGAAGCTCCCGCTTGTGCTCGCGCTCATGCAGGTAACTCAATGTGGGAACAACATAGGTCCCCTTGAGCGGAGTCCAGGTCGAGTCATGGGGCGCAATCTGCGTCCCGTCTTGTGACAGCGTGAACTGTGGGTTCGGACGCAAATACGCCGTGATTTCTTCGGCCTTCATCTCCTGCACGTTGAGCTCATCCGCCTTCAGCGCTGGATTTGCCGATTCAAACTTCGTCTTCACCTGATCCCAGGTGAGACTCGCCTGGCCGCAGGCCAGAAGAGGCGATGCCAACAGAAGTCCCAGGACGGCGGGGCCGCGGATGTCGAATAAAGATTTTGTAGTTTGCATTCGAGAACTCTTGTAATCTCACGAGGAACGCTCAGGAGCGTGGGCTCCCAATCGCAGAAACGCTGCTCATGTGGCAGATAGTTTTCAGCATAGGTTGCTGACAACTACGCGTGGCGCTATCTTTCAGGTATCGCGATGCATCTTTAAGCCATTGCCCCCTATCTTTTGGCCAAACATCCTTTCAGTTGAATCGTTTGACAGGGAGTGGCATCAGCGATATCTACAATGGAGCTAGGGCTGCGCGCGTATACTGCGCAGCATCTCGGGAGCTTATGTTCGCGGCACTATTCAAGGGAAACAAGCGATCAGTCCTGCTCAAGGCAGGAGTCATGATCGCTGCGATCGCCCTCTTAGACTGGCGGATTGTCGGCGAGATTCCTCTTGGATTTCTCTACCTCCTTCCCATGCTGGCGATTGGCTTTGTGCTCAGCCCCGCTGAGATATGCCTCTTTGCAGTCTTATGCACTCTGCTGTCGGAAGTATTTGACGATCTCAGGTGGACTCTGCGCACGGGCTTGTCCCGCGATGTGCTCTACTTCGTCGCATTCCTCGGTGCAGGCTTCTACGTTCGCAGCGTGAGCCTCAGTCGCAAAGCCGCTTTGCAGCATCTTCACGAAATTGAGAGTCAAAGAGATGCGCGCCGCGAAGCAGAAGAGCAATTGACCATTCTGATTGAAAGCAGCCCCGCGGCGATTGTTACCACGGAGGCCGATGGCAGAGTCCTGATGGCAAATGAGGCCGCTCACCGTCTGCTGGGTGTTCCACAAAAGGAACTGCAGGGGCGAATCATCTATCGCTATCTGCCTTCTCTGACAAATGTCTCCAGATATGAAGCCTCGCAGCATTTTCGCACCGTCATGCAGGCTCGCGGACAACGCGAAGATGGCGAAACTTTTCTGGCTGACATTTGTTTCTCAACCTATCGCACAAACGCCGGGTCGCGCCTGACCGCGATGGTGCTGGATGCTTCGGAGGAATTTCGCACACACGAGGTGTCCGGCCTGCAGCAACTTCTTGTTGGATCCCGGATCGCCATTGGCGCCGTTTCCCATGAGATTCGCAATGTTTCTGGCGCCATCGGCGTTGTTCACCAGAACCTCGCGCACTCTGGTTCGCTCAACGGCAATAAGGATTTCGAAGCACTTGGAAACCTTGTGGTCGCGCTTGAACGCATCGCCAACGTAAACCTTCGACAACCGAGCGATCAAGCCTCTGTCATCGATCTTGCAGCGCTGCTTGATGAATTGAAGATCGTGGTTGCGCCCTCGTTACAAGAAGAGGAGATCACGTCACGCTGGTTGACTGAGGCTGGCCTGCCGCTCGTTTGGGCAGATCGGCCAAGTCTCATGCAGGTGTTTCTCAACCTGATCACCAACAGTGTCCGTGCGCTTTCCAAAAACAGCGATCGGGTGCTTAACGTTACTGCGAAATACGACGGCACCCAGGTCGTGGTGGAATTCTCAGACAACGGAGGAGGCGTCGTTCGCCCGGAAGATCTTTTTCGTCCTTTTCAGGCTGGAGCTGCAGCAACCGGCTTGGGCCTCTACCTATCGCGTGCGTTCATGCGTTCCTTCGGTGGGGATCTGCGTTACAAACCAATTCCTGACGGCGCCTGCTTTGTTGTTCATTTGACTCCCGCGCTGTCGACGGGGCAGGAATAATCTGTGGATGAAATTCGCATACTGATGGTGGACGACCACAGCCTCTTTCGCGAAAGCCTTAGCAGGTTTCTGGAGACTGATCCCACCTTCCGCGTGGTCGGCCAATGCCGAACCATAACCGAAGCGATTGCCGCATATTCTCAGACGCCAACCGATGTCGTTCTGCTGGACTATGATCTCGGCGAAGAACAGGGTTCCCGATTGCTCTCCGAATTAAAGAGTCAGCTTCGCGAACCAAGAGTCCTTATGGTTACGGCGGGCATGTCCGACGCGAGTACGCTCGAAGCGATGGAAGCCGGCGCCTCAGGAGTCTTTCTGAAGCACAGCAGCCTCGACCAACTGATCTCTGCCATCCATCAGGTTGTGAAGGGTGAGATCTGGCTGGACAAAGGCGCCGCTCATTCTCTTTTTGGGCGCGGTAGTACACAAAAGGTGCGTTTCGAGCGCGTCCGTCCTCTGACAATCCGGCAGGGCGAAGTATTGCGAGGCATTCTGGACGGGCTGACGAACAAAGAAATAGCCTGGAATCTCAAGGTCTCCGAAAGTTCAGTCAAGGCCGTGATTCAGGAGCTATTTCACAAGGCGGGAGTGAGAACGCGGAGTCAGCTCGTGCGCATCGTCATCGAACGGCATCCCTCGGATTGGCTGAGACCCGACAGCGCCGAATAAATTTCTGAAAGAAAATAAAGTTGGAACTTTCGCCTTGCAGTGACGTATTAGTTAGCAGCAGTAACAGATTAGTTATCTAGTTTGCAGGAAATTTAAGCAGTCTACGAAGATTTTCGTTGACTTCCTACGAAATACTTCGTATAAGAATCTTAACGAATGCCAATCTGCTTCGGCAGGCTGTCGAGACACTATTGAGGGCGTATTGTTGAGGAATATGTCATTAAGCTGAATCTTTATTAGCGCCCAATCTCTTTGCCGATGGATCCGGTCGGCGAAGAGAGTTGTCATTCTCACTCCTGGGTGGTCGCACTATTTCTCGCTTGACTCGAAAAGCGGGCAAATGGAGACGATATGCGGCGATTCTCAGGAGTTTGGTTAGCCCTTCTTGCGTTTTTCGCAGTTCCCCTCAGCTCAGCCCTGTCTTCTGATCCGAGACTTCTTTCCCTGGTTCCTCCCGGCGCGCAGATTATTGCCGGAATGGATTCACCAGCGCCGCCGGGACGGCCGGGTAGTTTCGTACTCATCACCCGCAACAACACCATCGACCTGGACGATTTCTTTGCGCTGACGGGCGTCGACAGTACACGCAGGGTACATCACGCTGTATTTGCTGCCATTGGTGACACTCGGGGGGCCCTGAGTGAACACACTCTGATGATGAGCGGACATTTCGATGCGGCCCACATCTACAAGTCCGCAGTAGACAGCGGACAGCAGAGCATCAACTATCGCGGTGTGACGCTCCTTCAGATTCAGCCCTTCGCGCGCGAGCTCAACGAATTCACAGAAGTTCGCTGGCTCGCGATTCCCGATCCGGGTCTTCTTATCTTCGGAAGCGTCTCCAGTGTGCGCGAGGAACTCGACCGGTATCTTGCCAACACAACAGCTGATGCGGCGCTGGTCAGCAGACTGGCGCACCTGCATAACGATGACGAGACCTGGTGCGTGATGTACGCGCCGAGTCAAAGCGACGATGTTCGGAAGGCATTGTGGGCTTTCGATTCGAAGCTCGCGGAGCTTGTTGGCAATGGCGATGAATTTGAATTTGGCATCCGCTTCCGCAAGCAGGTGGAATTCGAATATGAAGTTACGACGGCCTCTGCTGCCGCCACTCACAGCATTTCAGCCTCGCTCAAACAATCTCTCACCGGGCTCGGGATGGGATCTTCCCTGCTGCCCGATAATGATGTTACGGTGCGCGACAAGACTGTGCGCAGCCTGATCAAGATTCCCGTGCAGCGTTACAGTGACTGGCTGGCTGAAGTCTCAAAGCGTGAACACGGCGGGAATTCCTGAAGCAGATTGCTCACTTAGGATTCGAGCGCGCTACGCCAGCTGGTCAGTTTCATTCGAGGAGAAATGGTTTGCAACTGACCAGGTGGCGATCACGGAACTATTTGGCTGACCAGAAGTCGGGATCGGCTTTGACCCATTCATCCGGCGGGTAGCTTATCTTCGGGTTGAAGGCGAAGACATTGGACTGACGGGACTCCACGCAGGAAGCCTCCATGTCATCGAGCTTCTTCATCTCGCTTTCTCCCAGACTGGCGCCGAACTTCTTGGAGTCTGCGATCGATTGATCGACTTCCGCCAGCGACTTCATGGGCGTGAAGACGAGGAAGACGCCGCCGTTCTCCGTCCCGTACATGCTCTGGAAAACAGCCCAGTGGGCGTCAGGGGCGGCTTTCTCAAAGGCGCTTCTGTAAGCCTTGACGAGGGCATCCCATTCATCGCCCTTGCCAGGCTTAACAACGAAGCGTGTAACCTCCATATATCGCATCTTTGCTATATTCACTGCTGGCCGAAGGCTCAGGTCTTCCCGATAGGTCGCAACGGTGGTGTCGTACTCGCTGAGCAGCTCTCCGTCATTGAGTGACGCGCTGTCCAGCGCTGAAGCGAGAGTGCTGTTGCGCATCGTGGCCTGATTGTCCTTCTCCCAGTCTGCGATCGAATCGTAGCGAACAAAGAAAAGGGATCGCGACCGGCCCGAGAGGGAGTCCATTCCGAAGTAATGGGTCGGCCATTTGGCGTCCGTCATCGCTTTGACAAAAGCGCTTTCGCTCTTTTCATGCACGCTGCCCGCCTTGCCCGGCTTGAGAAACTCGCGCATGATAACCAGCACTTTGGGAGGTTGCACTACCTGATCGGAGGCATCTTGCGCGAACGCAACAACCAGATTGCAAAGGGATAGACAGAACCCTAAAGAGAGTCCTATGAGTTTTTTCATGGGTCTTGCTCCAGTCCTTAACGAAGTGAGTTTCAGGACCAAGAATGCCGAGCGTGAGGGAGAAACCAGCCTCACTAAGCCAGCATGTGGAACGTTGGAGGGATTTTCGCTTCGATTCCTGAGCCGGCTGTACCATACGCTCCACCTCAAGTAGAAGCAAGAGAAGAAAGTGCCTAGCCTTTCTGTTGCAAATTCCCTGTGGTATCACCACATATAAATGTGAGAAAGTTATGTGGTACTGCCACAGGAGATGAGCTTGGGAGACTCGAAACTCGATCTATTGCAGGGGACTTTGGACCTGATGGTTCTACAGACACTGGCAGCTATGGGTTCTCTGCACGGGTACGGCATTGCGCGCCGCATTGAACAGATCAGCGGCGATGAGCTACTGCTGAATCAGGGCACCATTTACGCGTCGCTGGTACGGCTGCAGCAGCGTGGCTGGATCGATGCCGCTTGGGGTACGTCGGAGAACAACCGCAAGGCCAAGTTCTATTCGATTACCGAAGCTGGCCGAAAGCAGCTTGCGCAGGATGCCGCGTACTGGGAGCGGCTGGCGGGTGTCATGGGCCGGGTCCTAGCCATGCAGAACGAAGGCGGTGGTCGATGACGGGTATAACGGACAAGTCTCCCAAGACCTCATCGAAGACCTCCCTGAGCGCGTCGCTGCGAAGGGCGTTTCACCGCCTTCGTTCTTTTTTCCGCAAAGATCCGCTCGACCACGAACTGAATGACGAGATGGCTTCACACATCGAGCTGGCAATGGAGGAATACATGCGCAAGGGAATGCCCGAAGAAGAAGCACGGCGGCAGGCGATGGTCCGTTTTGGCGGAGTGCAGCAGGCGCGCGAGCAGCATCGCGAGACGCGCGGGCTGCCGTGGATAGACGTGCTGGGACAGGACCTGCGTTTTACCTTTCGCACGCTGGCACGCGATCGCAGCTTAACGATTATCGCGATTTTGATTCTCGGGCTGGGGATCGGCGCGAACGTCACCGTCTTCAGCGTGGTCGATACGATTCTGTTGAGGCCACTTCCCTTTCGCGATCCTCAACAGTTGGTGTGGATTACCGGGAACAAGGGCGTTGGTGGTTTGTCGGGGATGACGTATTCCGTCGATGCATATGAGGACTATCGGGCGCAAAACAGATCTCTCCAGGATGTGACTGCCTACTTCCCCTTTTACGGACAGGGCGATTACAAGCTGACCGGATACGGTGAGCCTCAGCCAGTGAATGGCGTAATGGTGGCAGGAAATTTCTTCGAGCTGCTCGGCATTCAGCCAAAGCTGGGACGGTCGTTTGTTCAAGACGAGTTGATCAAGGGCGGACGTCCGGCGGTCCTCTTGAGCGAGCCTTTCTGGAAACGGCAATTTAACGGCGATCCGAAGATCGTAGGGCAGACGATCAATTTGAACAAAACTCCGACAATCGTTGCCGGAGTGATTCCTGCGACGTTCGATTTCGGATCAGTCTTTGCGCCAGGAACAAGGATGGACATTTTCGTTCCCGCCGTCATGGACGATATGCGCGAATGGGGAAATGTGTTTTCGCTGATTGGGCGCATGAAGCCGGGCGTCAGCGTCGGGCAGGTGCAGGCTGAGGCGGACATGCTCATTCCGCAGTTCTATGCCAGAAAGACCCATCCGGAATATGGCAAGGGCTACACCGGAACAGTCTGGGGACTGAAAGAGTATGTCAGCGGCAAGCTGCATCGCTCGCTGGTAGTTCTGTGGTCGGCTGTCGGGCTAATCATGCTGATCGTCTGCGTGAACCTCTCGAACTTGCTGCTGGCTCGCTCAGCAGCGCGCAGCAAGGAATTCGCGATGCGCAGCGTTCTGGGCGCGCGCCGCAGTCGGCTGGTCCGGCAACTCCTGACCGAGAGCCTTGTGCTGGCGGCTGGAGGCGCTGTTTTGGGACTTGGCATTGCTTATGCCGTGGTGACATGGCTGGCGCATCAGGGATCGATTGCCCTGCCCTTGCTCAGCAGCATTCGCGTAGACGGAAGCGCGCTGGCGTGGACGCTTGGGATCGCGGTTGTGGCAGCGGTACTCTTCGGGCTGGCTCCGGGACTGAAGATGTCGAGCGGAGACCTGCAGGAGTCGCTCAAGGACAGTGGAATGGGCGCGAGCTCAGGCAGAAAGCATGATCGCATGCGCTCGATTCTCGTCGTGTCGGAAGTCGCGCTGGCCTGCATTCTTATGGTAGGGGCGGGCCTGTTACTCCGTAGCTTTCTTCACGTGTTGGATATAGACCTCGGCTTCAGGCCCAGCCGCGCGGCTTCAATGCAGGTGACCTATGACGATGGCAACAAAGATGAGAATCGCGGGCCGATTCTCGAGAATATGCTCGATCACGTAAAGGCTATCCCCGGCATCGAAGCGGCTGGCATCACCGACATGCTTCCGCTGGATCGGAATCGCAGTTGGAATCTATTTCGGAAAGGTAGGGACCCGAATCAGAAACCGGATACTGGCACGTATGTGCAGGTAGTAACGCCAGGATATATCGGCGCTCTGGGCATGCGGCTGATCAAAGGACGCGATTTCACCTGGGACGATTCAACGCACGCTGAGCACGCAGTCATCATCAATGAATCGCTCGCACGCCGTGAGTGGCCCGGACAGGACCCGGTAGGGCGTCTTGCAGTGGCGAATGGCGAAGACTCTCGCGTGATTGGCGTTGTTGCCGATGTGAAGGAAACCGGACTGGAGATAGATCCGGGCGCTGAGATGTATGTCCCGGTCACCCAGAACGGACCTGTTGGCGCAGAGCTTGTAGTCCGCACCAGCCTGCCGCCAGAAGCGCTGGCTGCAAGCGTGATGAAGGTGCTGAAGCAGATGAATCCGGGACAGCCAGCGACGGAATTCCGGTCCATTCAACAATTGGTCGACCACTCGGTTTCCCCGCGGAAGTTCTTTGTGCTGCTGGTATCGACCTTCGCCGGGCTGGGGCTGCTTCTGGCCTCGTTGGGAATCTATGGTGTCATCTCATATTCCGTGGCGCGACAGACGCAGGAGATTGGCATTCGCATGGCACTGGGAGCATCGCGCACGCGGGTACAAGCTGCGGTTATCGGGAAGACACTGCGGCTTGCTCTAATCGGCATTGTTCTGGGCGGAGCAGCTTCGTTTGTAATGGCGCGGGGCATCGCATCCCTGCTCTATGGAACGGAGCCTGCCGATCCGCTTACGTTTGTGGGAATGGTGGTGCTGCTGGGTATTGTGGCCATGTTTGCCGGATATCTGCCGGCGCGGCGGGCTTCCAGGATTGATCCCATGATTGCATTGCGTACGAACTGAAAATTCCCCATGCCTCAAAAAACGAGACGTGGGCACCCTGGCTTGTGCAGCGAACTTTAAAGGTTGATTCAATGATTTATCTCTTTCGGCAGATGCTGGGCCGTGTGCGCTCTTTCCTGCATAAAGCACCATTGGATGGCGAGCTGGATGCTGAGATCGCTTCGCACCTGGAGATGGCGGTTGAGGAGAACACTCGACGCGGGATGCATCCCGAGGAAGCACGGAGGCGGGCAATGATTCGTTTCGGCGGTTTACAGCAGGCGCGTGAGCAGCATCGCGAGACACGCGGTCTGCCATGGATGGATGTGCTTATGCAGGATTTGCGTTTTACCTCCCGCACGCTGGCTAAGGATCGCGGGTTCACGATCATCGCCGTACTGATTCTAGGGCTGGGCATCGGGGCGAATGTTGCCGTATTCAGCGTAGTGAATACCATTTTGCTACGTCCGCTTCCCTTCCACGATCCGGAACGGCTGGTGCGAATCGTGGAGAAAAATGCGGGGACCAACGAATCCGCCAAAACATATACGGCGGATGCCACTCAGGACTACCAACAGCAGAACCGCTCTTTCCAGTCCGTGAGCGGCTACTTCGCCTTCACCGGACCCGACAACCTTAAGCTTGTGGGCAATGGCCAGCCGCTTCCGGTCACCGGCATCCTGGTGGCAGAGAATTTCTTTCAGACGCTCGGTGTGGATCCGTTCATGGGGCGGCTGTTCCGGTCTGAAGAATTTGTGAAACACGCTCAGCCTGTGGCGTTGTTAGGCTATCCGTTCTGGAAACGTCAACTGGGCGGAGATCGCAGCATCGTAGGGCAAACGATTAACCTCAGCAATACTTCGGTGACCGTGATAGGCGTACTGCCGGAAACATGGGACTTTGGCTCGGTATTTTCACCGGGAGCCAAGGTCGACCTCTTCATGCCTTATATCATGGATGACTTCCGCGATGACGGAAACGACCTGGCGCTGGTTGGCCGCCTGAAACCCGGAGTCACTTTGGCGGCAGCACAGAGAGAGGCCGACGAGATTTTTCCGCGGCTCCTTTTCGATCATAAACACCCGAACGACAAAGCAGGCTACACCGGCCAGCTCACTGGATTGAAGGATTACATCAGCGGCAAGCTGCGGCGATCGCTGATTGTGCTGTGGTGCGCGGTGGGGCTGATTCTGTTGATCGTTTGCGTGAATCTTTCGAACCTTCTGCTGGCGCGGACGGCGGCGCGCAGCAAAGAGTTCGCTATGCGCAGCGCCCTCGGCGCGAATCGCTGGCGGTTGGCACGTCAGCTGTTAACAGAGAGCTTGGTGCTATCCGGAGCCGGCGCGATACTTGGGCTCGCGATTGCCTATGCGGTGACGGCTTACCTTGCGCACCAGGGATCGATTGCTCTGCCACTGCTGAGCAGCGTGCATGTAGATGGAAAGGCGCTCGCGTGGACGCTGCTGATTGCCGTGGCTGCGGGTGTGCTCTTCGGCATCGCTCCGGCGCTGCGGATGTCGCGCAACGATCTTCAGGAGTCGCTCAAGGACAGCGGGCATGGAACGAGCGACGGCAGGAAGCATGAGCGGATGCGGTCGGTGCTGGTGATCAGCGAAGTAGCGCTGGCCTGCATGTTACTGGTGGGCGCTGGTCTGCTGCTGCGCAGCTTTCTGAAGGTGCTGGAGGTCGATCTGGGTTTTGAGCCGAGCCGGGCTGCCGCTATCAGCGTGGACTATGACGATGGCGGAAGTACGGCTAAGCGGACAGTGATATGGCAGGAGGTTGTGCGTCGGGCTTCGATGCTTCCCGGTGTGGAGGCTGCTGGGATATCAGATAACCTGCCGATGAGCCGGAACCGGGGCTGGGGAATAGCCGCAAAAGGACAGGAGAAGCCCAGGGACAGCGATTTCATAGGAGTATTCGTCTACATCGCTTCGCCCGGATACCTGAAGGCGATGGGCATGCGGCTGATGAAGGGGCGCGACATCAGCTGGGAGGACCTGGCGAATAACGAGAATGTGGTCATCATCAACGAAACAGTCGCGAAAAAGCTTTGGCCTGGACAGGATCCGATCGGCAGGACAGCAATTGCCGGTGGCCAGGAGGCGCGCGTGATCGGCGTGATTGCTGATGTGCGCGAAAGCAGCGCTGAGGACAACGGGGGCGCGCAGATGTATCTGCCGGCGACCAAGAACTTCGGGCCGGAAGGTTGCTATCTTGTGGTGCGGTCGAAGCTTCCTCCAGCCACGCTGGGCACAAGCCTGATGCGCACATTGCAGGAGATGAATCCGGGGCAGCCGGCAACGGAGTTCAGGCCGATTCAAGCGTTGGTGGACCATGCGGTTTCGCCGCGGAAGTTTTTCGTGCTGCTCGTTTCGATCTTCGCCGGACTTGGGTTGCTTCTGGCTTCGTTGGGGATTTACGGGGTGATCTCCTATTCCGTTACTCGGCAGACACAGGAAATTGGAATTCGCATGGCGCTCGGTGCGACGCGATCGAAGGTTCAGCTTGGCGTAATCGGCAGAACGATGCGGCTGGCTCTTATCGGCATTCTTCTGGGCGGAGCAGCTTCGTTTGTGATGGCGCGCGCGATCGCTTCCCTGCTCTATGGAACCGAACCTACCGACCCAGAAACGTTCGCGGGGATGGTGTTGTTGCTTGGATCTGTGGCGCTGCTTGCTGGATATCTGCCGGCGCGTCGGGCTTCTCGCATCGACCCGATGATCGCGTTGCGCACAAACTGAGGACCAGCGTTTCAGGGAGACCGTGCGTCGTAGGCCATCCCTGTGCTGCTGTCGCCATCAGTTGCGCGACCTTATAATGCGAGCATGGGACTTGGGCCCATATCTGTCCGCCTGATGGTTGCCGTGCTTCTCTGCTGCCTTTTCGCGCAGACGCCGGATGTTGCGCAGACACAGGCGGCTCCGAAAACTACAACCGCAAAAAAGTCCGAACAATCTGCTGAACTTGCCGCCCTCACGCAACAGATTCAGGATCTGACTACGTCTGTTCCACCGGAGTTGGCAGCCTATGCACTGCTGCGCCTGGTCGAAGCCAAGGCAGTCAGCCGGCAGGAACAGCAGAGGCAGCTGATCGAACAAGCTTACATGCTGGCAGGGCAGAGTCCTTATGCGGTACGTTTGACAGCGTCAGGAGGCCTTAGCGACTCGCGTGCAGGATATCTCTCGCAGGCTTTGACGCAGGGATTGGATTCGCTCTCTCTCCGAACACGCGCAGTAACGGCGATGCTGAAGCTCGATCCGGAGCGGGCACGTGACTTGTATCAGCAATTGCGCCCGCTAGCGCTTGCGAATCGAAGCTGCGCCGACGCGATGCTCTACGATCCCTCCGCCTATTACCGCTCCGCCGGCAATGTCTTCAAGCGAGGCTTTACGCCGGAAGAACAAGCGAAAGGGCTGCCTGACGATTTTCTGGAATCTATATTTCGCGACGTGCACCACGCGAGCGAAGTGGGTTCGGCGTCGGAGTTGCTGCGAGCACAGCAATTCGACGCGGAAATGCTGGCGCGGGCCGAGGGAGCCTTTGCGCGCTCGCTCAGCGGGATTCGCGGCGACTACCGCTCCTTTGCCGCAACGCAAAACGACCTCACACGAAACGTGACACGGCTGGCGCAAGTGCCGGGACGCGCGAGTCACGCGCTGCTGGAAGCCACGAAGGCTTACCTGATCGCAAACGATTCGGGCGCCGTGTGCGGCGACCAATCTGGAAGCGTAAATGGCGCAACGCCAACCAGCAGTTCCTTCATCGCGCTCAATCAGGTGCTTGTGCGATATGGAATCGCGCCGATCAGCGATGGAGACGTGAAGCCAGGATCGGTGGTGCCTGCGAGCGAAAGCAGCACGCAGACGTATTGGCAATCACCCAATGCGAAGCAATTGCAGGGAAGCGTGCGCGCTCTGCGCTCCGGGGACAAAGACTCGCCGCAATGGCAAGATAGTGCGTCAAGCACGCTGACATCGTTGCGCGAATGGATCGACAGCGGCAGCGAGCCTTCCGAGGAAGATTTCTATATCGAAAAGGCCGTGCTGTATTCCCAGATGCTGGTCACCACTCCCACTGACGCATCGATTTACGACGAGATGCTGAACGAATACATTGCCTTTCTCAGCGAGCCGCCGCCCAGTGACGAGGTGCGGATCTACTGGCTTTGGAGCATTCAGAACCTGATGCAGCGGATTCGTTTGAACAGAGCTAATGGAGAAGCGGCGCGAGCCAAGCTGGAAACAGCAATTCAGGATGCGCCGAGTCCGTCGATTGCACTCTATGGATACTTGCTGGAACTAGAGCGAGTACAGCGCGCAAATACGGGACGGGGCTTCACTGCGCGTCAATGACCTGCAGTCACTTCCGCCTAGGCTGTATTCAGGGTGGTAAAGAAGTCGACGAGGTTGCCGTCGGGATCGCGGAAGTAGATCGAACGCGTGCCCCATGGCTGATTGGTCGGTCCCTTGACCCATACTGAGACGACGTCGTGCAGTCGCGCATATTCTTGATCGACGTCGCTCACTTTGAATTCCAGGATCGCGCTGTGATTCTCGCCGGGCTTTGTCGAGCCGGGAATGTATTTCTCTTGTGCTTCAGCAGAAAAGATCGCCAGCACTCCGGCGCCGGTGCGAAATTCCACGTAGTCACTGCCGGTCTTCTCCGGTTCGGTTTTCAGGACCTTTGCGTAGAAGGCGGTAAGCCGGTTGACGTCGCTGGTGATGAGACAGGTGTTAATCAGCGCCGGTGCCGGATCCACCACGGACTGTGCTGTCGCTCTTGCACTGAAGTGCGTGAATACGGCGAGTATCGATGCTGTGGCGCTCACGGTGAGAACGCACAGCAGGATGAAAGTTCTTCTCATAGTTTGCGCTCAATGGCTAGTGAGTGGCTGAGGCGCGCTCCAGGGTGTTGGATGCGTGGTCGAGCTCGCGGTAGATCTCTTCGTTCCGGATAATGGCCTGCACGTAGTCGCGGGTTTCGGTGAAGGGAATCGACTCGACAAACTCATCCATGCCCTTGTAGTTGCCGATCGACTGCCAATCCGTTACGCGATTGTCACCGGCGTTGTAAGCAGCGAAGGTGTACTCCGGCTGGCTGTTGAATCGATCCAGTGTCTGCCGCAGGTAGCGCGTGCCGAGCCGGATGTTGGTATTCGGATCGAGTAGATCGTTGGTCGCGAAGTGGTGAATCCCTTCTTCTTTCGCCATGCTCTTGCCGACAGAAGGCAACAGCTGCATCAGACCATAGGCGCTCTTGTTCGAAATGGCTCCTGGATTGAACTCTGTTTCCTGACGAATCAAAGCGGCGACCATGTACGGATCGAGACCGTTCTTCTCGGATTCCGACTTGATGGTTGACCAATAAGCCTGCGGAAAGAGAATGCGCCAATACTCCGTCGGGATCGCATCGATCGGAGCCGAAGTGTAGAACGGAATGGCGCGCTTCATTGAGCGCATGGCGCGCCAGTTCTCTCCGTAGGACGCATAGATCTTTGCTTCGCACAGAGCGCCCCACTCGTCGCTGCCATCGGCTGCCTGAATCTCGGGCGCGATGTATTCGTTCAGCCCGGCGTTGGCAAGCAGATGGGCACGTACGACATGCGGATCGTCTTCAGGGATATCGTCGGTGAGCGTCGGGATTGGTTCGGGTTTCATCGCTTCGAGCGAATCCAGTTTCGCCGGCGTGACGCTGCCCAGTTCGCTCAGGCGCTGTTGCGCGATCGATGCATAGTAGTAATGGCGATAAATGCGGGCGACTGTTTTGTAGTAGGTCGCCGCCATGTCCGGACGGTTCTCCTGATTCTGATAGAGGCGGCCGCGCCAATACAGCGCTCCCGGAATCTCTTTGCCACCGTGATAGACGGCGATCTGCTCATCCATGAGGCGTGCGGCTTCAGAGTATTGCCCGATGCGGTAGTTCAGCCACGCGGCACGCCAGTGCGCACTGGGCGCGTATGACGAGGTCGGGAAGCGCTTCGCCAACTCGCCGTAATAAGTAATGGCAGTTGGAAAATCCTTGCGTAGCAGGTACATGTTGCCGCTCGAATAGAGCGCTTCGTTAAGCCACGGACTGGATGGGAACCGCGTTTCCATCTGCTCGACGATGTTGCGCTGGGTCTCGCCGTCATCCCTGTCGCGAGCAAGTTCCATCAGCAGATACGTGCGGCGTGCGCCTGTCTCGTCACTGCTGTCGGGGATGCGGTCCAGTTCGTTCTTATTGAGGCGCTTGAGCTTCCAGTCACAATTCGCGGCAGCCACGAGCAGCGAACCTTTCAGTCCGTCTGTGACACCCGGATCGTTGGCGAGCGCGTGGTATTCCTCAGCAGCATCGGCAAAGCGTCCCGCCTTGTAGAGAGCGTCGGCATGGTGGCTGCGCTCTTCGATAGTCAACGAGGATGTTGCTCCCATTGCCGCCAGCTGCGTCTTGGCTACTGCTGCTTCGTTGCTCAGTGGGAATCCAAGAAACGTGTGGCGGTAGAGTTGGGTGGCTTCCGGCAGACGGCCTGCCATCTGGTCAGCCTTTGCCAGTGCCAGCTGGTAGTCGGCGCGATTGGCAATCGCTTCGCCCTTATGCGCGTCGAGGATGCGCAAAGCTGCCTGCGGATCACCTTCCTGGAGAAAGAGATTCGCCTGCAGAACGGGCACGCTGGGAACGAAGATGCTGTCCGGATGCCTCTGCGCAAAGGTGCTGAGAATAGTCTCCGCTTGCGACAGGTTGTTCGACTGCAGATCGGCCTGCGCTTCGAGGTAATCGGCGTAGTCGTCGAGCGCGTCGCCTTGAATATTTGCCTGGCGGAAGGCGTTCACAGCTTCAGGGAACTTGCGGTCCAGTAGATAGGCGTGTCCGACCGCCAGGTAGGCAGCCGCCGATGCTTCGCCAGTATGCGAATGCGCATAGGCAGAAACACCCGCGTAGGCTGCCGGCGTTCGCATGCTCGCCAACTGCTGCGCCATCGGCCGCAGCTGCGATGAGGCGACGAATGCCTGCTGCAGCTTGTGACTCTTGGCCTTGGCTTTGGCAGAAAGCGGTCGGCGATGCTTTGACTTGCCGTGAGTCGTTGAAGTCTTGTGGGTGGTGCTATGCGACGTGGAGTGGGTGGTCTTACTTCCCGTGGTGTGTGAAGCTGTGCTTGATGCATGCTTCTTATGGGTTGTGGAAGACGATGAACTATCCTGAGACCAGCAGACCGCCGACAACGCACCAGCCAGGGCCAGCGCTGCAACCATATTTCTACCGCAAAAGACTCGACTCACTGCTAACTTGCACGCTCCTAATCCAATGTAAGCCGAAATGGGCTGGAGCGGTGCTCCTTTGATAATGTTCAGTCAAAAACGTTCCTGTTTTTGCAATGTCAGGAATGGGGTCCGCTTTGGGCATTTTGAGCGGTGGACACAAATGCTGAGTTATCTCATCATCTCTCAACGACTTCGCTTATGTTGACGAGTACCATATGCTTCGTCAGGAGCTCTTTTTGAAAAAACCAGCTATCTCGATGCTACTTAGTGTGAGCGTATTTGTACTATCGTGCCATGCGAAAACGCGATGGTGCTCGATTGT
Organism: Alloacidobacterium dinghuense; assembly: GCF_014274465.1. Classification (NCBI taxonomy): domain Bacteria; kingdom Pseudomonadati; phylum Acidobacteriota; class Terriglobia; order Terriglobales; family Acidobacteriaceae; genus Alloacidobacterium; species Alloacidobacterium dinghuense. The sequence goes on from NZ_CP060394.1 coordinate 3,296,792, forward strand.
CGGCAAAAGTGAGAGTGACACCCTGCTCTATCCTGCCATAGCTAGGGCCGCACGAGTCTCGGGAGTTGTAATTGACCGAGTAACTTTCGCTCCAGCAGGTAAGATCGCTGATGTTGAAACGATCTCTGGCCCCAAGATGTTGACACAGTCAGCAAATGATCAGTTGAAGAAGTGGACCGTGAAGACGGATTCATCAGGCGAAGATTTGTGTCAAAGCCTCGTTATCGCCAACTTTAGTCTTGATCCTCCCGCCCCCGAACCAGAATTTGGGGTGAGTTTTACCCCTAGCATTTTACGGATTTCGATTTCAGCAGAACCGCTGGTGATTTCTGATCCAGCGCCAATCCTGGGAAAGAAGAAGCGCCGTTTCTTCCTTTTCTAGAGTTCATCGCCGGCATGGTGCTGAGTCCCGCAAATCAACATATGCAGAATGAGCGACTTTGCTGGCTGGCACAGCAAATCATTTACTATGAGAGCAGGAGCGGGCCCCGGCCAAACCGTGCGGCACAGTTCTGCTCCGGTCATGAAAGGTCGATTTCCTGAAGCCATCTGACATGCCAAACATCCAAACACAAGGAACTGAAGAAGTTCACCCCGACGTTCTGCTCGTAAACCGGGCGCGCGGAGGGGATGTGCAGGCGTTTGAGAAGCTGGTGAAGCAATATGATCGCCAGGTTTTCAGAATTGCCCAGCACATTACGCAAAACCGCGAAGATGCGGAAGACGTGGTACAGGACGCCTTTTTGAAGGCGTACGAAAAGCTGGACCAGTTCCAGGGGAATTCGAAGTTTTATACCTGGCTGGTACGGATTGCGGTGAACGAATCGCTGATGCGGCTGCGAAAGCGGCGCACCGGCAGGATGGTTTCAATCGACGAGGACGTCGAGACGGATGAAGGCTCCATGCCGCGCGATCTGGCGGACTGGGGTCCGGATCCGGAGATGCAGTATGGCCAATCGGAGCTGGCCGATATTTTGCGGAAGACGATACAAGGTCTGCCGCCGGGTTTTCGCACGGTGTTCGTACTGCGAGACGTAGAAGGTCTCTCAACAGAAGAGACCGCGGAGACTTTGGGACTGAGTGTCCCGGCAGTGAAGTCGCGACTGCTGCGGGCGCGGCTGCAATTGCGGGAACGGCTGAGCCGTTACTTTCGCAAGAATAAAAGGGATGGTGCAAAGTGACCTGCACAGAGTTTATAGCGCAACTGGATGACCTGCTCGAAGAACGGGTATCGAAAACACTGAGGGTAGATCTTGAAGAGCATCTGCGCACTTGTGAACATTGTGTGATCACCATGAACACCACGCGCAAGACGATCGAGATTTATCGCAGCCATGAGTTGTATGAGCTGCCGAACGAACTGCGCGATCGTCTGCAGAAGGCCATTCTTGCCAAGTGCAAGAAGTGTTAGTGCCCCTCAAGCCTTGATAACGAGTTGGCGTCATTCTGCGCACAGCGAAGAATCTCAGCGGTCAGTGCAGAAGAGACGTCGCTGAGATTCTTGATCGCTTCGCTCCTCGGAATGACGGCTTATTTATTGGATCTTTACTCCCTGCCCCATCTAGAAACTCTTTCGTTTCAACGGTCACTTCGATAGACTTCCGAGCATGCTGCGTTTACAAACTGCTCTCACGCTTGCAGTGTGCTGTTTTTCCGTTTTCTCCCTTGCCCAGTCGCCACGCTTCTCCGTCAGTTTTCCTTCAGAACGCAGCGCACAGCCGCTTGACGGGCGGCTTCTTCTGCTGCTGTCGAATGACCCCGGTGCTGAACCGCGCATGCAGATCGACGATACTGCACGTACGCAGATGGTTTTTGGCGTAACGGTAGACGGATGGAAGCCGGGAGATGCGACCACTGTAGATGACTCGGCTTTTGGCTACCCGATCCGCAGTCTGAAGGACGTCCCCGAGGGCGACTACTATGTGCAGAGCGTGCTCAATCGTTACGAGACCTTTCACCGCAGCGATGGCACAACGGTGAAGCTGCACATGGATCAGGGCGAGGGGCAGCACTGGAATATTTCACCCGGCAATCTCTACAGCAAGCCGCAGAAGATGCACGTTGGACCAGGAACAATGGCTTCGATCACGCTCGATCAGGAAATCCCGGCGATCCCCGACGCGAAAGATACCAAGTACATTCGGCACTTGAAGATTCAGAGTGAGCTGCTGACGAAGTTCTGGGGCAGGCCCATGTATCTCTCGGCGATTGTGCTCGTACCGGAAGGTTTCGACGACCATCCGAATGCGCACTTCCCGCTCATCATCTTTCACGATCATTTCTCTGAGGGCTTTGGTGATTTCCGCACCGAGCCGCCTGATCCAAACCTGAAGCCGGACTACAGCCAGCGCTTTCATATCTCAGGCTACAACCGCATTCAGCAACAGGAAGCCTACAAGTTTTACCAGCAATGGATCAGCCCCAGATTCCCGCGCGTGCTGATTGTGAAGATCAACCACGCCAATCCCTACTATGACGATTCCTACGCCGTGAACTCAGCGAACGTCGGCCCGTACGGCGATGCGATTGAAACAGAGCTGATTCCTGCGATTGAAAGGAAGTTTCGCGGCATCGCTAAGGGCTGGGCGCGCTTCATGTACGGAGGCTCAACCGGTGGATGGGAGGCGCTGGCGGTACAGGTCTTCTATCCCGACCATTACAACGGAACATTCGCCGCCTGCCCCGATCCCATTGATTTCCGCGGATACACAACGATCAATCTCTACGACGACGCGAATGCCTTCTACACGCAGGGCGCGCACAAGCAGGTGCCGCAGCCTTCCATGCGTAACTACCTTGGACAGACCTTGGCGCAGCAGCAGGACAACAATGCGTATGAACTGGCGCTTGGTGATCACGGGCGCTCCGGCGAAAAATATGACATCTGGCAAGCTGTTTTCGGGCCAGTGGGCGCCGATGGGTATCCGCAGCCGATCTTCGACAAAGAGACAGGCGTGATTGATCACAAGACTGCCGAATACTGGAAGGAGCACTATGATCTCCGCGCCATCATCGAAAAGAACTGGCCGACGCTCGGCCCGAAGCTCCAGGGCAAGATCCACATCTACGTGGGCAGCGCCGATACCTACTTCCTGAACAACGCCGTGTATTACACCGAGGATTTTCTGAAGTCGACGAAGAACCCTCCGTATGACGGCGAAGTGAAATACGGTGACAAGGCTGAGCACTGCTGGAACGGGGATCCGACGCAGCCGAACTATATGTCGCGGCTGCACTACAACACGATGTACCTGCCAAAGATTCTCGACCGGATTGAGAAGACCGCACCGAAAGGCGCGGACCTGACAAGCTGGCGATATTGAGAATCCCCTTGTGAGCCGTCATTCTGACGACCGGAGGGAGGAAGAATCTCAGCGATGCAGAATTAGCAAATATCTCTAACTGAGGAGCCCGCCTTCGCAGCGGGCTTCTCATTTTGGGTGCGACTTTAGAACTCCAGCCGCATAGACACCTGTCCGTTGCGGGCCGAAGCAAAGTCAGACCCGCGAGGAGCGGTGATGACGCCATAATTTGGGCTGGTCAGGTTGAGGTTTGGATCACCCAGGTTTGTGTGATTCAGGACGTTGGTGAAAGTGCCCTCGGCGCGGAGACGGACACCCTCAGTGATCGGAAAGCTCTTGCTGAGACCGGCTGAGAGATTCACCGTTCCCGGGCCAATCACTGATCCAACCTGCGCGTTGCCGAAGCGCCCAATGGGACTGGGTGCGCCCACCTGGCCAGAGCCGACGTTGCAGGTCTGGCCAAACTGCCAGTTTGGTACGCCGGGACAGATGAACGCGTCCATGTTAATCCAGTTATTACGGCCCTGACTACGGGGCTTTGCCGTGGCTACCTGATCGGGCTTTTGCGCGCGCCCCGGATACGAGCCGCCCTGGAAGTTTCCAGTCAGGCCTGAACCCGTGCCGGATGGATCGACGCTGCCGCCGGGGAAGTACGGCGTAAGATAAGGACCGCCCTGCCACAGGAAGATGCTGCTGAGCTGCCATCCACCGACGGCCATATCAGCCCAGCGGCTCATGTTGGCGCCGAACTGCTTACCCCGGCCGAACGGCAGAGCGTAAACCGCTGTGGTGCTCCAGCGGTTGCGGCGTGTGCCGTAGACGTTGCCAAAATCCACAAAGTGACTGCGGCCATAGGAAGTGCGCTGGCCGCCGTTTTCACCGGCAAAGCCACCGTTGTTATTCGGACCCTGATTGTCTGCCAGGCTCTTCGCATAGGTGTACGCCGAGTCAAATGTCAGGCCGTTGGTATAGCGATGCGTCACCTCAAGCTGCATCGAGTTGTAGCTGCCGTTCGCGCCCGTCGCACGGTCGTTGATCACGCCCCAGTTGGGGAATGGCCGCGCGCTCAAGGGCTGGTTATAGGCAGAGACAGTATTGGAGTACGGCAGATCGTTCTCGTTCGGCGCCCACACCAGTTGCCGCGTGTTCATACCGATATAGGAAATACGGGCGCCGTATCCCTGACCGAATTCGTGATCGATCGAGAGCGACCACTGCTCCGCGTACGGATCTTTCCAGTTGATGTCATTCGCGGTGCCGAAGTAGGCCGTTCCCAGTGCACCCGCTGCGGAACTCGAGCCTGACCCCGCATAGATCGCCGGCCATGCGTAGGCTGGACCCGTCGCAGTTTCCGCATTGTTGTAGATGTTCGTCGATGCCTGCAGCGTTCCGGTGAGTGAGTAGAAGATGGAGCCGAGCGTCGTGATGTTGTACATCGCAAAGCCGCCACGAACAGCTGTGCGGTCGTTGTCGAACGGACGATAGGCAAAGCCGAAGCGCGGCATAAAGCGCTTGGTGGGTGCATGGCGTAGACCCGATGGAAGTCCGGCGGCGTTGTTGGGCAGCACCGGCGTACAGGGCGCACCGTTTGCATCAGGCGTTCCGCTAGACTGACCGACCGGGCAGGCGTTAAAGCTGGCCAGGAAGCCCGCGCTGAGTGTATTTTCCGCGCCGTTCGGAAAGACAGCTTCGCCTGAGAGCGGAATAAAAGGATCGAAGTTGCCGATGTTGCCCGATGGGTCGTGATAGGCGGGATGATATTCGTAACGCAAGCCGTAGGTCAGTGTGAGGCGCGGCGTCACTTTCCAGTCATCCTGTCCATAAAAGTCGTAGTAGATGGAGAGCCCGTCGTTGTCGGCAGTAACAACGTCATAGCCAGTTCCCTGCGGTGTCCCGATCAGAAAGTCGGCAAACTCCTGCCCTGGAGTTACGCCGAGGCCCGTGAAGTTATGCCCCGTGTTGAACGCGAAAGTGCCATAATTATCCGCGCCAAAGAAGCCAAGCGGCGTAAGTGCCTCAATATGCCGGATGTCGAGACCATACTTCATGCTGTGATGGCCCTTCACCCATGAAACCGAGTCGACATACTGATAGGTGCGTGACTTAGTAGTCGATGCCAGCCGATCTCCGTTGAGACTGGTGAGCTGATTGAAATCAAGCTCCGAGAGCCCGTTAAAGAAAAGGTTCTGCAGGCCCTGCAGCCCACTGGAGTTCGCAAACCCGGGTCCATTGAATGGGTTGGTGCTGCCGCTAGTATCCCAGGTAAAGCCAAACCGAAATTCGTTGATGAGGTTTGGCGTGAAGTTATAGTTCGCAGCAACCACCAGCACGCGGTCCTGACCGATGTTTGAACCGCCAGGAATGAGCAGCGGTTCGGGATGGGCATAGTTGATGTTCTTCCATGTGAAGCGTCCGAAGACCAGAGCCTTCTGACCGAAATACTGGTCGCCGCGCACGTCAAACTGATTGGAGTTATAGCTTGAGTTCTGATTCACAATGTAATTCGGCGAACTCGGATTGTAGATCGTCGGATCACCCACATTGGGATCGGGGAAGAACTGTAGAAACGCTTGTGAGGCAGAATTGATGGGCACCTGATTGTTCGGATATGGCGTTCCGGTGAAAGGATCGAGCAGCGGATAAGGCAGGAAGCTGAAATCACCCTTCTTCATCGGCGTGCTTGGAACATAAGCCTGATACGGAGTCGCGCTGGGCAGGCGGAAGCCTTCATACGTCCCGAAGAAAAAGCTCTTGTCGTGCCCGTTATAAAGATGTGGAATGACAACCGGGCCATTCAGAGAACCGCCAAAATCATTGCCGACGATGTGCGGCTTGGTGGTAGCTCCAAACGGGGTAGCGTTGAAAGCCGAGTTCTGGTGATACCAGAAAGCTCCGCCGTGAAGCTGGTTGGTGCCGCTCTTTGAGACAAATGTAATCTCGCCTGGCTGGCCGAATTCCGCATTGTTCAGCACGCCATCAACGCGCAACTCGGAAATCGACTCTCCGGAAGGCAAAGCATTTTGCAGCGGCGTGTTGCTGGTCGTGTTCTGTGCAGTCACGCCGTCGATCGTCACATCAGCCTGCGAAGGCAATCCGCCTTGCACCGAGAATGAGACGCCAGTGCCGGTGCTTGTGCCTGTATCTGATTGAACGCCGGGCAGCGTCTGAATCAGATTCAGCGGGCTGGTTCCATTCGCGCTGGCGCGATAATTTGCCGGCAGATTCTGCACGTCGACAGCGCTGTAGGTCGCGGTAATCGAGGCCGTTTCCGTGGTGATGGCGCCGATTGCCGCGTTGACGTTGACTTGCTGGTTCACCGTGCCGACATTGAGAGTCGCGTCGGCCCGCAGCTCTTCGCGCGCGACAAGGACGAGATTGTCAATGACGGTGGTGCCGAATCCCGAAGCGGTCACTTCGACTTTATAACGGCCTTCGGTCAGATTGAGCACCTGATAGTTACCCGAAGCGTCCGTAGCATCAGTACCCACGACACTGGTATCGATATTTGTCACCGTAACCGTTGCATTTGGCACGATCGCGCCGCTGGCGTCGTGCACCGTGCCCAGTATCGTTCCCTGCGTGGATTGCGCACGCAGGCCCAGGGAGCACGTCAACACCGTAACAAGCAGCGCCGCGAGCGCGCTCAATCTGAATTGGGAGAGGGATAGACAGAGAAATACGCGTTTCATAGAAAACACAGGTCTCCTGAATTGACTAGCTTTCGTACGAATCGAATGACTGCGCGTACACCGCAGGTTGAGAACAGCCGTCGTGGCGGCTGGGGGGAGTAATCCTGCGGCGTCCTATAAATTTCGCTCGAGATCTGGGTTTGGCCTCCATTGTGCAGGAGATACCAGTTCAGGTCGAGAGAAATCTATTTGTAATCGAGGAAGTTACCTCTTCAGAAACATGTCATAGATATGTGACATGAACATTACAAACGGTTTCTGCGCAGTTCCTCGCCCTATATTTACTGGGCGTTCATGACAATATTTGGCGGGATGGAAGAATGACAACGAATTTAAGGCGCGATCACACAGCGATTCATCGCGCAGTGTCGAGCGCCGCTTGCCTGGGCTGCACCTGATCAATCGCGTCGAGAACGATCCCTGGCGTCAGCACTTCAGGCAGAACATGCGGCGGCTCCTGCATTGAGCCGGGATAGATCGCGTAAGTCGGCACGCCGCTCCGCCCGAGGCTGTTCAGCGTCTGCGTGATGCTTTCATCCGCATTGGTCCAATCAGCGCGAACGAGCGCGAAACCGCGGTCATGCAGTTTCTGCTGCACATCAGAGCGGCTCAGGATGACGCGTTCATTGACCTGGCAACTGAGGCACCAGCTTGCCGTGAAGTCAATGAATACAGGACGGCCCTGCGTACGGTATTTTTCCACCAGCGCGGGCGAGAACGATTCCCATTGCGAGTTGCTGGCCGTGTTCACGTGCGCTGAGGTTGTTCCGAGTTTGCGCACACCGTAAATGGGCAACGCAACCGCCAGCGCGAGCACAGCAATCGCTGCCGCAGTGGCAGGAGCCTTCGCCGGCCAGCGTCCAAGAATCCATCCGGCAACCGCAAGGAGCAGAAAAGCTGCGAGCAGTCCGGCAAGCGCGTTGAGTCCCGCCGACTGCGCGAACAACCACACCAACCAGATCACAGTAGCGAAGATGGGAATCGCAGTTGCCTGCTTGAGAATCTCCATCCATGCTCCCGGACGCGGCAGCAGTTTTGTCCACGCAGGTTGAAGGGTCAACAGCACGTATGGCGCAGCCAGGCCCAGACCCAGCGCGGTAAAGATCACAAAGCTGACGATTGCCGAATGCGCAAGCGCGTAGCCGATCGCGGCTCCCATAAACGGCGCCGTGCACGGTGTGGCAACGACCATCGCAAGTACGCCGGTGAAGAAACTCCCTGCGTACCCATGCTGCCCGGCGAGGCCGGAGCCTTTGCTGGTAAGTGAAAGACCGATCTCAAACAGTCCTGCAAGCGATAGCCCGAGAAAGAACAGCAGCAGCGCAATCACCGCGATAAAGCTGGGCGATTGGAACTGGAAACCCCAACCCAGTTGTCGGCCACCGGCGCGCAAAACAAGAAGTACCGCCACGACTGCCCAGAACGAAGCGAGAATTCCCAGCGCGTAGACCCATCCGTGCGCGCGCAGCTTGTGACGTTCATGCTGCGACGACTGCACCAGCGCGAGCCCTTTGATAAAGAGCACGGGAAAAACACAGGGCATCAGGTTCAGAATGACGCCTCCGATAAAAGCAAGACCAGCCACTCTGCCCAATCCCGCGAAATCGCTGCTGCGCGAAGATTCGCTGGCAGTCACTGTTCCCTGCGCAGCGTTGATCTCGAAAGCATTGCCATCTGCCAGTACAACGAGCCCATGCAGCTGACCAGGATTCTGCTGCAAGTTCTCGTCTTTTTTCAGGCTGATTTGAAATCCATTGCTGAGTGGCGTAACCGGCTGCGGCGCAGCATTGGCAAGCTGGTTCTGATCGAATGGGAAAAACTGAGCGTCAGCCTCGCGCCTGCCGGTAATCACCGTGAGATTGAAGCCGGTAGCCGTTGGCATGAACTTTGCCTGCATGCTTCCAGGCAAGGGCTGCGGCAGCGTGCGCTGGAGCCGGGCAACAAGTTGCTGATCGGCTGCGACGAAGGTCGGCGTCGAGGGCGGTGACGAAAGCGCCTTGCGCTCGATGTCGAGCGACGCCTTGCCGGGGATGCAGACTTCGCGGCAGACAAGCCAGTCCACCTTTGAGCCGAGAGTGACTGATTCGCCCGCCGGCTTGAAGTCGCCACTCACATGCATGGCCATCGGAAACAGAACTTCGTTCTCATAGCCGAAGTCCATCAATGGACCCAGCGGCAGCCGCTTCGGCGCGGGAAACTGCATCGCATCCGCAGTAATGCCTTCGGGCAGAGTCCACTTGATCCGCGGAGGCTCACCGGAATCCCCGGCATTGATCCAATACACATGCCAGCCCGGTTCAAGCTTGAAGTAGAGCCCGGCGGTGAAGTTCTGGCCGGGATAGATCTCGGCCGGCGGCACAACCAATTGCACAGTGAGGTGCTGCGCAGTGGCCGTGGGCGCAGACAGGGCCACATTCGTCCATGCAGAAAAGATCAGCAGGCACAAAGTCGAGATCAAGGTGCGGATACGCATTCGTCAGTAACTCTTATTGTAGGACGGCGGAGCCATCTTGCCGGTTACAGATGCTTGAGTGAGATCAAACGCGTCTATTTTGTTGTCCTTACTGGGATCCAATAGATCGACAGCAAGACCCGCCAAAGAATACCTTTATCCGGCGTAGAAGCCGTATTCATTGATGTTGCAAAACCTGGCCCCGGCACGCGACACTGAGACCTCTCTTTGTTCTGAAGGCTTTCCAGCTACATATTCGCAGTTTTTTGGAGAGGTCAGTTTCTATGACGTGGACGCGGCGTACTTTCCTCGGCCGGGTAGCGGCGGCAGCCGGCTATCGGGCGATGTATACAGCGATGCAGGCGCTCGGCCTGCTGGCGACGACTTCCGAGGCTTCACCGCTGCCTGACTTGCCTCCAAACTTCGGCGCGGGGAAGAAAGTCATAATTCTCGGCGGTGGAATCGCCGGCCTTGTCTCCGCTTACGAACTGCGCAAAGCCGGATTCACCTGCACCATTCTCGAAGCGCGCGAGCGCCCCGGTGGCCGGAACTGGAGCGTGCGCAACGGCTGCAAGGTCGAATTCACCGATGGAGCCGTCCAGACATGCGATTGGGAAGAAGGTCATTACCTGAACGTCGGCCCGGCGCGACTGCCATCCATCCATCGCGTCATGATCGAATACTGTGAAGATCTGGGCGTGCCGCTCGAAGTCGAGATCAACACCTCGCGCAGCACGCTGATGCAAGCCGACACTCTGAATGGCGGAAAGCCAGTCGAACAGCGCCAGGTCGTCAACGACACACGCGGCTATATCTCCGAGTTGCTGGCTAAGTCGATCGATCAGCATGGCCTCGACAAGCTTCTGGACAAAGAAGATACGCAGCGCATGCTCGATTTTCTGCAAACCTATGGCGACCTTACGAACGACTACAGCTACAAAGGCTCGCAGCGCAGTGGATTTGTCGTATCACCGGGAGCAGGACCCGACGAGGAAAAGTGGCACCAACCGCTGAGCCTGCATGAGCTTCTGGTTTCAGACTTCTCGACCGGCGAGTTATACGAGGAGCAAATCGACTGGCAGGCCACGATGTTTCAGCCAATCGGCGGCATGGACCGCATCCCGTATGCGTTTGCGAAATCGCTGGGCGACATCGTGCAGTATCGATGCGTGGTGAAAAAGGTGGGCAAAAGTTCCTCCGGCGTAAAGGTGGAATACGCCAACGCCGGATCGTCGCAAGAGATTGAGGCAGATTACTGCATCTGCACGCTGCCGCTGACGATTCTCCGCACGCTCGACATCGATTGCGCGCTCGAAAAGAAGCAGGCATTCAAGGGAATGAAACTCGCCTCTCTTTACAAGATCGGATGGGAGGCGCCGCGCTTCTGGGAGAAGCAATACAACATCTACGGCGGAATTTCGTTCCCGAAACAGACTGTTGACCTCGTCTGGTATCCGAGCAACGGACTGTTCACCAAAACCGGGATCATCCTTTCCGGCTTCAACTTCGAGCAGAAGGATTTTGCTGATGGATCGCCGACTGCATTCGGCGCTTTATCAACGCAGGGAAAACTAGACGCGTCGCGGGCAGCCGTCGAGGTCTTGCACCCCGGTCATGGCAGGTCGCTGACCAAGCCGATTTATGTTTCATGGCAGAAGATTCCGTATAGCCTTGGCTGTTTAGCGATGAACATGATGCCCGATACCAAACCCGCATATAACGAGCTGAACAAGCCCGATGGCCGCATTTACTTTGCCGGAGATTATCTAAGCCATATCGTCGGCTGGCAGGAAGGCGCGGCCTTGTCCGCGCACCGAGCCATCCATGGAATCGCCGAGCAGATGCGCAGCAGCTAGGATTCAACGTACTCTTAGCTAAGGCGCCGAAGGCGCGTCTGCCTGGACGGCCAGTCCCCAGCCGGCAGCCATGCGGTCTTTCAGAATGCAGCGGTCCATCACCAGCTTGATGCCCGCTGCCTCGGCTTCTGCCGCAGCTTCTTCATGCACGATACCTTCCTGTATCCACAGATAAGGAATTCTGAGGCGAATCGTGTCCTTCACGATGTCAGGAATGTACCTCGGCAGTCGGAAGACATTCACAACATCGATCTTCCCCACTGCTTCCAAAGCCGCATCGAGCGTAGGATAAGCCTTCTCGCCAAGCGAGCTTTCTATCAGCGGATTGACCGGAATGATGCGGTAGCCGCGGCTCTGCATAAACCGCGAAACGCCCAGGCTGGCGCGGCCTTCCTTGTTAGTAAGGCCAACTACGGCGATGGTCTTAGCATTGTCGAGTATTTCCCGGATGGTAGTCGGTTCGTTCATAACTAATCCAGATCGTCTTCAACACCAACTAACACACCACCATCGCCGCCGCTCCTACGCATTATTAGATAGCCACGAATAAACGGCTCTAAGTAACCATCAAGCACTCGATCCACATCGCCAACTTCAACTTTGGTCCGGTGATCCTTGGCAATCCGATACGGCTGAAGCACGTACGACCGAATTTGCGAGCCGAAGTTAATGTCTAACTTCGAATCTTCGAGCTTCTTACTCTCCGCTTTCTTCTTATCCAGTTCGAATTCGTAGAGGCGTGAGCGCAGCATCTTCATCGCCTTCTCGCGGTTCTTGTGCTGGGAGCGCTCGTTCTGGCATTGCACCACAATGTTGGTAGGGATGTGCGTGATGCGCACAGCGGAGTCCGTCGTGTTCACGTGCTGTCCGCCCTTGCCGCCCGACCGATACGTGTCTGTCCGAATATCTTCCGGCCTGATCTCGATCTCGATCGAGTCATCAATTTCAGGCGAGACGAAGACCGACGCGAAGGAAGTATGGCGGCGCTTGGCAGAGTCGAACGGCGAAATCCGTACGAGGCGGTGCACGCCGGTCTCGCCCGAGAGCATGCCAAAGGCGTATTCGCCGGAGACGGTGAAGGTCGCTGACTTGATGCCAGCCTCTTCGCCGTCCTGATAATCGTTCATCTCCGTCTTGAAGCCCTGCTGCTCAGCCCAGCGCAGATACATGCGCATCAGCATCTCGGCCCAGTCCTGGCTCTCCGTGCCGCCCGCACCCGGATGCACCGTCACAATGGCATTCAGCGCGTCCGTCTCTCCGGAAAGCATCGTCCGCTCTTCGAGCTTGTCAACGTATTCACTCAGCGACTGAACTTCGCGTTCGAGATCCGCTTCTACCGGCTCGCCCTCGCGCGCCAGATCGAAGTAAGCCTCGATATCTCCTGTGCGACGTACAAGTTCGTCATCCGACGCCACCTGCTCTTCCATGCGCTTACGGTCTCGCATGAGCGGCTGTGAGACGGCAGCATTGGCCCACACGCCGGGGTCCGATAATTTCGATTCGATTTCAGCTAATTGTTTATGGAGACGGGCCGAGTCAAAGATACTCCCGCAGGTCGCGGACTTTGTCCCGGACGGGAGTGTAGGCGAATTCGAGATCGTTCAACACTTAGGTGACCTGTCTTTATATTCGAAGATTGACTCGGAGCGTTGGGCGTAATGCCATCGCCACGGCCACTATTGTGATTATCCCACAGAGGATGGCAAAGAGATCGCCGTAGCGCGTGTAGAAGGTGAGATCGTCGTTGTATCCGTAGCGCACGACAAGCGTTGTCTCGGCATGACGCGCCGCGCTCAGAGTGACGTGCCCTGCTGGATCGATTGCCGTGGTTACGCCATTATTTGTGTCGCGTAAAATCCAGCGGCGATTTTCAATAGCACGCATGCGCGCCATATTCAGATGTTGCCATGGAGCGCTGGTGTCGCCATACCAGCCGTCATCAGAGATATTCACGAAGACTTGCGCACCATTGACGGCGAACTGGCGCACCTCATCGGCAAAAACGGATTCGTAGCAGATGAAGATGCCGAAGGTGTGTCCGTTTGCGCGAAAGACTTTGCGATATTGGCCGCGCTGCAGATCTACGAGTTGCTGCGTGAGCTTTTTGGCAAAGAAAAAGACATCCCGGTAAGGCACAAATTCGCCAAAGGGCACTAGATGAATCTTGTCGTATCTGCCGAGAACGTTACCGTCCGGTGCAGTAAAGACACCCGAGTTGTATGTGCCTGTGGCGTCATGGCCGAACATTCCGGCAACAACCGGCGCATTGTTCGCAGTGGCAACGCTTCGTAATAAGGCGATGGTGCGTGGATCATCGCTGACGAATGGCGACGGCGCTTCGGGCCAGGCAACAATACCCGGAGGCGGCGTGTTCTGCCCGCAATTTTGCCTTGCCACGGCAGACTGCCGCGTTGGCATTCCCGTGATCGCCGGCGTGCAGTTGCGCTGGCTCTGCTCCATGATCCACGAAACGTGCTCATCCCACTCGGGACCGATCCAGGCCTGGTTGACTGCAACATCGAGATTCGGCTGCAGCAGCACGGCGTAGTCCGAAGTGGCGACTGGCTTCGGCGCAGAAAAGGAGCCGAGTTGCAGCAAAATCGCAAATAGAATCGCACCGACTCCAATGCGCAGTCGCATATGCAGAGAAGACGTAAGCAAAGCTGCAGCAAATAGCGCATTTCCCGCGACGAGTACAAAGGAAATCCCATAGACGCCCGTAAACGGCGCCAGTCGCGTAAGCAGGAAGTTGTCCACTTGCGCGTAGCCAAGTTGATCCCAGGGAACGCTGGTGATCCGCGATGCTGCGAACTCAAGCGCAGCCCAGAAGAACGGCGCGAGCACCAGCGGAAACAAATTTGTACGAAATGCCTTGCGGCAGAGCGCAATCAGGAATCCGAAAACGGCAAAGTACAAACCCAGCACCAGGCTGTAGAGCACAAGGATGCCAAAGGCTCCGGCGGGTGGCACTCCACCATAAAGGTGCATAGTGTCGTAGATCCAATAGCAGTTCAGGATGTACCAGAACACTCCGCAACCATAGCCGGCAAGCGCACTGCGACGAAGATAGCGCGGACCCGCCACATTCCGCTGGCCGAGGAGTCCGTAAAGCAGCGGCACAAGAGCAATCCAGGAAAAAACGGCGCGCCACGGCGGCATTGGCCCGGCGATAGGAAATGGCAGATCAAGAAGAACAGACGAGAGCAATCCAAGAAAAATGGGATTGCGGAGATAAGTGCGCATTCACGCTGAGTCTACCATTGCGTCAATTCTGAAGGTACTTGCCTGGACACAATCACAGATCGCGCTAGAATGTCCGTGTGAGCACACTCGCCTATTTAGGAATGCGCCTGCTGACGTATCTCTTTTTCATCGGACTGGCAGGCTCAGCCGTCGTGATTGTTATCAGCTTCATTGAGGATCTACACGAACTCTTCGGCGAGTAATCGGGCGCTTTCCATTTGACGGCAATTTCATCTAGACATACACTCAGCGCTGAGCGTCCTTGCCGGGGGCAGTTGTTGGCCCGGTGGTGAGTAGCAAGGTTTTTCACCTTTATCCATGCCAGTTGGTCAAACGTTTACCGCTCCTCAATCGAACCGGGTGAGGCTAGTCGTTGCCTCCTCGGTCATGCTTACATTCATATCCTTCTGGCGAGCGGCAGCCGTCGTTCTCAATGACTTAGGATCCTCAGCCTTCTATGCTGGCGGTATTGCGGAAGAAGCCGTCGGTAAAGCTGCGCCGTGGTTCATTCTCGGCGTCATGCTCTTTTCCTTCGCAGTGCGGGCAGTCTATGTCGAGAGCTGCTCCATGTTCACCCGTGGAGGCGTCTACCGCGTAGTAAAGGAAGCTCTTGGCGGCACATTTGCAAAGCTGAGTGTCTCCGCGCTCATGTTCGACTACATCCTTACGGGACCAATCTCAGGCGTTTCAGCCGGACAATACATCACGGGACTCTTAAACGAACTGATGACGGTCGGCGCCGCGCATGGATGGTTACCGCTCGCCCTGATCAACGCAGGCCATGCACGCCAATTGCCGATGAATGAGACGTCGGCAGTTTTTTGCGCTGCAGTCACCATCTACTATTGGTGGCAGAACATCAAGGGCATCGAGGAATCGACAGACAAAGCTCTTGAGGTAATGAAGATCACCACTGTCATGGTGGTTCTGTTGCTCGGATGGGGTATCTTCTCAGCGATTCACGTCAGCGCCAAGCTGCCGCCGCTTCCCATTCCGTCGAATCTCCACTTCTCGCATGATGCTCTCGGCTTCCTCGCGGGAACAAAGTTCGCCACAACGTTGGGACTCTTTGGCATCCTGATGGCCTTTGGCCACTCCGTGCTCGCCATGAGCGGCGAGGAGACACTGGCCCAGGTCAATCGTGAGATCGAGCATCCCAAGCTCAAGAACCTGAAGCGCGCCGCGATCGTGATCGCGATCTACAGTTTCGTCTTTACCGGAATCGTCTCACTGCTCGCAGTGATGTTGATTCCCGATTCGGTACGTGTTCCGGTCTACCGCGATAACCTGATCGCTGGCCTTGCGATGTATGTCGTGGGCCCGCTCACTCTGAAGATTGTCTTCCGCGTCTTTGTTGTCATCGTCGGCTTTCTAATTCTCTCCGGCGCGATTAATACTTCCATCATTGGCTCAACGGGCGTACTGATGCGCGTTGCTGAAGACGGTGTTCTGACAGACTGGTTCCGCAAGCCGCAGAGAAAATACGGCACCAGCTATCGCATCGTGAACTTGGTCACAGCGATGCAGCTCTTCACCATCATTGTCAGCCGCGGCAACGTCATCACTCTGGGCGAGGCATACGCTTTCGGCGTCATCTGGAGCTTTACGTTCAACTCGCTCGCCATGCTTGTGCTGCGCTGGAAGTACAAGGGCGAGCGCGGATGGAAGGTGCCGATCAATATCAAAATCGGCAAAGCCGAACTTCCGGTCGGATTATTCTGTGTCTTTCTCGTCCTGCTTTCGACAGCAATCGTGAATCTTTTCACCAAGAGTGTGGCCACCGAAAGCGGCATTTTATTCGCAGCTGCGTTCTACACCATCTTTACCGTCTCCGAAGCGCGCAACCAGCGCAAGCATGCGGCTACAGCCAAGCAAATGAAGGAGCACTTTCAGCTTGAGCATCCGGAAACCATCGGGCGCGAAGCGCTGGAAATCCGGCCCGGTGGAATTCTGGTCACCATGCGCGATGCTGCGAATCCCTTCGCGCTGAAGTGGGCTCTATCGCGCACCAACGCGGACGATCAGGACATCGTCGTACTGACCGCGCGCATGATGGGCGCAGGCGGTCCTGAATACATCGATGCATCGGAGCAACTCTTCAGCGAGCACGAGCAGATGCTCTTTACAAAAGCAGTCTCAGTAGCTGAGAGTTTCGGCAAACATATCTCGCTGCTCGTCGTCCCGGCTGGCGATATCTTCGCTGCGCTGGTGCAGACTGCAAATTCGCTCGAAGTTACAGCGCTCGTCTCTGGCCTCTCTACAAAGATGACGGCGCAGGAGCAGGCCTATCACGTAGGGCAGGCCTGGGAGAATCTTGCCGAGCCAAAGCGGCAGTTCACCTTCTATGTAGTTATGCCGAATGGCGACGCCCAGGGCTTTCACATTGGACCTCACGCTCCTACCCTGCAGGCCGATGACGTACAACTCGTCCATAGATTGTGGCTCAACTTCCGCCGAGATCCCGATATGCAGGGACTGCATCACAGCGATATAGTTACCTATGCTCTTACTCGTCTTGCAGTAGAGTATGCGCGCGACAAGCAGGAAACGCTGCGAGATATACGTCGTTATAGAGATGGCAGTAACAGAGGCGGAACGATTGAGTCACCTTTAACTCCAAAGTCCGGTAAGCCAGGGACAGACTATTCGATTCCCGCTCCCAAGCCTTCTTCGGGACCATCCGATCACGAAACATAGGCGGCTGCTCCGAGTAGGATCCATTACTTAGTTGTTTATTTTTTCGCGACTATTTTGGAAAGCATGTTTGTCAATATTTGACCACTCCCGTAGAGTAGGAGGGAGTTACTTGGATTTCCAGGTTCCGTATGCATGGAAGAGTTCCGTGCGATCGCAAGCATAAGAGCGGACTATTCAGCGTGCAGAAGATAAGTGCCGCGGATGACTATCCCTGATTCTTTTGCCGTAGCAATACAACATCAGGCAATTGTGGTGTCCGAATGGAGGAATAGTGGAAGTTAGCAAAATTGTGGCTGAACTGGATAAAGAGATTGCACGGCTAAAGGAAGCCCGAGCCCTGCTTGCAGGAATATCTTCACCGAATCGCGGATCGAACAACAAGAAATCCGCAACGAAATCACGCAAGCGAACTATGACTGCCGAAGGCCGCCGCCGGATTGCGGAAGCAATGAAGAAGCGTTGGGCTGAGCGCAGAAAACAGCAATCAGGAAAGAAGTAGCCTATCCAAAGGCAGCGGCAGAGTAGCCGCCGCCTTTCACCTTGGTTACCTGAGGCTCTCACCCGGCGAAATTGCTTTCACCGTAATTCCGCTTCCCTCAAGTGACTTCACAAATTCTTCGGGTGTACCAGTAAGTACCGGAAACGTTCCGTAGTGAATAGGCAGCACAGTAGTAACTCCCAGATACTTCGCCGCCAGCGCTGCACCCCTGGGTCCCATCGTGTAGTGATCGCCGATAGGCAGCATAGCGAACTGCGGTTGGTAAAGATCACGGATTAGCTGCATGTCGAGGAAGACGCTCGTGTCACCGGCGTGGTATAGAACCGGTCCGTTGTCCACGGTGATGACGAAGCCTGCAGGTTCCCCACCATAGATGATCTGACTGCCGCCATCTATTCCGGAACTATGTTTCGCCTCCACTAGGCTGATCGTCACATCTTCATGCTTCCACGAACCTCCCAGGTTCATGCCGACAGTCTTCTTTACTCCTTTGGACTGCGCCCAACCCATCAGTTCCACCATGCCCACGACGGTCGACCCATGCGTTGTCGCAACATGCACTAAGTCGGCCACGTGATCGCCATGACCGTGGGTAGCCAGAATCAGATCGATCTTTTCCGGGAGCTTGTAGCCCTTGGGAAATTTCGGATTCTGCTCGATAAATGGGTCGATAAGGATGGAAGTCCCTTTCGCCGTAGCAATGTGGACTGTAGCATGTCCCAGCCAGGTCACAGTCGTACCTTTCAAATCTGCCATGTATGCACCTCTTTGTTTTTTTTTGGTGTTGGTTGGTGGATTACGGTAAGCGTCTTTTCTTTAGCTTAGGATGCGCACATGCATTTTGGAAAATCGCTGTGTTTGATTGACTCAAATTTCACCCCTTGACTTTCATCCCTTGACTTTCATCCCTTGACGGTTCCCCCCGCTCGGAGTAACTTCATCGACATGGGCGAAGAAAAGGCGAATCTAAGCTTAGGCGAATCGCTCTTTATCGAAGACGATCCTCCAGTCAAATTAGTCGGCATCGCGCGCCTCGCCAATCAGGCCGAACTCGCCGACACCAGCCATTTGACCGAATACCGGGCAATTCATGTCCGATCTATCCTCAATAAGTCGGTCTCCAAACGCGGCCTCCCCTTCGGCAAAACCATCAATCCATACCGAGGGTGCGAGTTCGGCTGCCGCTACTGCTTCGCGCGCTACACACACGAATTCATGGAACTACGCGACCCCACGCTCTTCGAACGCCTCATTTTCGTAAAGCAGAACGCCGCATGGCTGCTGCGCCAGGAACTCCGCAAGCTGCGACCTGGTGAAGAGATCGCGATGGGCACCGCAACCGATCCATACCAGCCAATTGAGCGGCGAATGCGCGTGACCCGAAGCCTGCTGGAAGTCATGGCGGATTGCCGCGGTCTGAATCTCGGCATCGTGACGAAATCGACCCTCATCCTCCGCGACATCGATCTGCTGCAAGAGTTCGCGCTGCGAAACCGGCTTTCCATCCACCTCAGCATCACAACACCCGACGCAAAGCTGGCGCGCATTCTTGAGCCCAGAGCGCCGCGTCCCGATTTGCGCTTCAAAGCAGTCGCTGCGCTGCGAAGTGCCGGCTTGCGAGCCGGTATCCTCTGCTGCCCAATCATGCCCGGCATCAACGATACCCCAGCGGCTTTCGATGCAATGGCCAGGCGCGCAAAGGCGGTGCAGGCAAGCTTTCTGGCTGCCAATCCGCTGTTTCTCAAACCATGCTCGAAGGCAACATTCATGGATTTCGTGCAGCAGAACTTTCCCACACTCGCGCCGAGCTACGAGAAACGCTATGAAGACAACGCCTTTGTGTCGAAGGCCTACCAGAAGCGCATTGCAGATCTGCTCGCACTGGTGAATGACAAGTATGGACTGGGAAAAAGACGCGGAGAGTTCCAACCGGCGCAAACTCCGCCGGTCGATCCGGGACCTCTTCAGCAATCGCTATGGCCTGAGCAGGCGAAGCTCCCGCAACAAGCGCAAACCGACCGCGTCAAGCAGCGGTTTAGCGCGTAATGATCACTTCGTACAGGTTGTCTTTTGCGAGGAAGAAACGATAGTTGCTGAAAACGGAAAACAGTTTCTCGATATTGCGATTGGTATAGACGCGCCGCACCGGAAATGGCGCGCTCTCCTGCATCTCGATCATCTCGGTTTCGGTGAGATGGTAGCGGCAAAAGGTTGTTTCAGGTCCCGTAGCTTTGGTGTGGAAGAGTGCAAGAATGCGCCCGCCTTCTCGCAGCGACTGGTAGAGGCGCTCGACAAGCGGAGCAATCAGCCCTTCGGGAATGTAATCGAGCGTGGTCCAAAGCAGCACAACGTCAAACTCACGCCCATTGAAACTGAGGTTCTGTTCGAAGAATCCCTTGACATCGAATACCGGCTGTTCTCCTGCTTCTGCCGGCGGTGTCTCCCATCCTCCGGTCACCGCTTCATGCACGAGATCGGCCATCCACACACTGTGGCCGAGGCTGGTAAGCTGATTAATATTCGAAGGAGACGTAGGCCCAATATCCAGCACCCGCAGAGCCTGTTCAGTCTTCAGATGTTTTTGCAAAGCGGACCAGCCGCTGGAGTGACGCGGCACGCGCGGTCCCGCAAGCAGAGTAGGCTTGTTTCCCTGCTCCTCTGCCTGGCCGCGGTTGAATATACTTCGCAGCACGCTCATTCCATGCCCTTCAGCAATTTCATCATCTGCGATCGGCCCCGCGTGTTAAACGGCGCTTAATTCGGAGCGTTGAAGAGCGCTCCCGCCTTTTCTGACTGAACCGCGGGTTGCGCGGACGTTGCCGATTTCTCCGTCGCGCCCGAGCCCTGTATTAAGTCTACCTTGCCGGAGAAAACGCTGTTTTCTTCAATCGACAAGCGGGCAGCTCGCAGGTCTCCGGTCACGCGGCATCCGGATCGCAACTCAACCCGCCCGGTGGCGTTAATATTGCCATTCAGCGTGCCAAGCACCACGACATCGCGTGCCGACACGTTGGCCTGCACGCGCGCATTGGCGCCGATCGTAAGCCGGCTGTCCGTCAGCGTAACGGTGCCTTCAACCAGCCCATCCACAAGAAGGTCTTCGCTTCCCTTTACTTCCCCGCGAATCTGGACGGACTTGCCAATCGTGGCGGTCGTGCTGTCGCCTGCAGCCATGTAAATATCTCCTCAATTTCTGTAACTGGGACGTTGCCACGAATATACGCAACGACGACCAAGCCTGCAACCATTCGACTCGACTATCACTTGCAGAGTCGTTCCAAAATGGGCGCGAACTCCTTGATTCGGGAAAACTTCACTGCCGAATCCGGCGTCTAACTGCCTAGATGCATTTCGAAATATGCACAGAAATGCTGTCATGATGAGAAAATGTCTGATGGAAAACAGGCCATGAGGAGTGAAAGCGTAATTCATCGGCCCTGTCGATTGTTGACCTTTGTCACTCTTACAGCCCTCACCATAGCCTTCCCGGTTTATACGGCCTTCGCGCAGAGCGAAGACATTGCCAGCGACCCTGCCGCGTTGGTACGCCGCGCCTCACAGAATGAGTTGAAGTCTGGGAATGGCAATCATCCGTATCGCTATCAGTTGCACAAGGTTGATGACAGCAAGGTCACAACCAAGGAGATTGTCGAAACCAAAGACGGTGACGTGGCTCGCCTGGTCTCATTTAACGACAAGCCTCTTGATGCGGACGCGCAAAAGGCTGAGATCGATCGCCTGAACAACCTCGCGATTCATCCTGAGCTTCAGGCCCATCGCCATAAGAAAGAACAGGAAGACAGCGACCGCGCGAATGAAATGCTTCGCCTGCTGCCCGATGCCTTTCTCTACAAATACATAGACATGGTCGATGGCCCCAACGGCCAGTGCTACCGTCTCAGCTTCCAGCCCAATCCCAACTTCAATCCGCCCGACCGCGAAGCCGAGGTGTATCACGGCATGGCAGGCGAGTTGTGGATCGACAAGGCACAGGAACGCATGGTAAAGTTCGATGCCCACCTTATCGCCGATGTCGATTTCGGATGGGGTATCCTTGGCCGCCTCTACAAAGGCGGCAGTATCCATGTGGAACAGGCCGACGTTGGCGACCACCATTGGGAGACAACTCACATGAAGTTGAGCCTCACCGGCAAAGCTCTCATGATCAAGCCTCTCAGCTTTCAGACAACGGAAGACGCCTCACACTTCGAGCCCGTTCCGCCCGAAATGGGCTATCAGAACGCAATCAAGATGCTGCTGAACGACAACGGCAGCGCCCAAGTGGCCGAAGGACGCGAACACTAGTCAATTTGTTAGCACTTCCAGCATGTCTTCGGGCTCAATCAGGCGGCCTTTGATGCTGTAAGTTTTAGATGTACTTTCTCTAGTCTTTGCAGATAGGCGATCACCTGAAAAAGATTCTTAGCTTGTGGATTGCCCGATGGTCCAAACATCCGTAGTAGGCTCTTGACTGGAATCTCTGTCGCTTCTGCCAATGCTGCGAAACCTGACGTCGCATGAATGTAGTCGCGAAGAACAACCTTGCCGGTCTCCACATCGCCTGAAAGCAGGCACTCGATTCCCTCCTTAAGAAGTTCCCGGCGAAACGCTTTGTCCTTTTGAACCCGTTTCTGGATTGTTTCTCTGAAATCGCGTGTGAGTGCCATTGCTTTGCCTCTCGACTACTTTGCCTTCTTATATTTCGCCCACAGCTCGATCGCTTCCGCGACATCTCGCCGCTGGCGTTTCTTACTGCCGCCACCAAGCAGTATCACCAGCCTGTCGCCGTCTTTCCCGAAGTAAATCCGATAGCCCGGACCGAAATCTATGCGGCATTCATAAACACCTGAACCGACACCCTTCACATTCGAAAAGTTGCCGCTCTCAAGGCGCACCAGCGCTGTCGCGACCTTAGCGGAAGCCGGAGCATTTAAGCCGTGGAACCATTCTGCGAACGGGCTCTCGCCAGATTCAGTCAGATACTCCCGTATCGCAATCATCCGTTAGATGGTAACGCATACGTTACCATCTAAACAAGTGAGTTATATAGCAATCAGACCAGATTGTCATCCCCGCCAAAATCATCCCCGCTTCCAAAATCATCTCCCTGCGTGTCGTCGAAGGAAGTCGGATCGGTGTCGGGCTGGTAGCTGGCCTCATGCAGGTCACCCTGGTTGTCCGGACGGTCGTCGTAGGATGCCTCATGCTCGCGATGTTCAGCGAAGCCCTGCTGCTGCGGATCGTCATAGTAATTATTGATGACAGTCTCTTCAACCGGAGGTGCGCCGAAGCCGGAGCCGTAACCGCCCCCCCCAAATTCACCGCCGCCGTGACCGAAACCGCCGTGCATCAGCGACTCAATCCCCTCAAAAGCGAGCGCACCGGCGGCAACTCCGGCAGCCGTAGTGGCCGCGCTGCGCAGAAAGCCTCCCGCAGGGCTGGGAGCTGGCGGCGCATACTGGGGTGCCGCCGCGTATTGCGGAGCCGCCTGATACTGAGGTTGGTACGCCGGCACCGGCTGATACTGCGCCTGCGGCGGAGCTGCTGTCGGCGCGGGATCGCGATGGCCGAGCAAACTGCCAAGGAAGCTGGTCGCACGAGCAGGTTGTTGTGGCTGTGGCTGTGCTTGCTGCTGCAATTGCTGAATCTGCGCACGCGCCTGGTTCAGGGCCATGTTCTGTATCAAAACCGTCTGTGCCAACTTATAGATCGCGTCCGGATCGCGCGCCAATCCCTCCAGCAGCAGTTGTTCAGCCTCCGGATCTTTTTCCGTCAGCTGTGTTCCTTCTACCTTGCGAACCAGATCTTCAAGCATCGAGCTTTCTTGCGGTGTCATGACAGTCCCTCAAACTCCTAGGATGCTCCTCAAAAGCACCCGTTCATTGTTAAAACGCGTATAAACGCACAAAGTGGCGGACTAATCCGCCACTTTGTAATACGAATTGCAACCCAATTTCGTTCCTTAATCTCAGCAAACGGAGTCCCCGCTATGCGCGGTGTTCGCATGGTGGAGTATCAGGCAAACGCCAGGGCGCGAATCTCTTCCTTGCGAACGGTGAGTTCCCTGACCAAGTCCTCACGGACCTCAAAACCACGCCCCGCGCTCTGCGGAACCGTAATCTCGCCCTCTGAAGAAACCACCACCTCCGGCTCGATAATGTCCTGCTTCCAGTAGCGTTTAGAGGCCGACACATCTCCGGGCAGCGAGAAGTTCTCAAGCGACGAAAGCGCAATATTATGCGAGCGCCCAATCCCGGTTTCGAGCATCCCTCCGCACCAGACGGGAATGCCCCGCTCCTGCGCCGCGTTGTGAACAGCAATCGCCTCGCTGAAGCCACCAACGCGCCCATTCTTAATATTGATGATGCGGCAGGATTCCATCTCGATCGCCGCCAGTGCGTCGCGCCGGTTACGAATCGACTCATCCAAACAGATCGCCGTGTTAAGCCGCTTCTGCAGCAATGAGTGAAAATAAAAATCATCGGACCACAGCGGCTGCTCGATCATCAGCAAATTAAACTCATCAAAACTCACCAGATGCTCGATGTCGTTCATCCGGTAGGCCGAGTTTGCATCGCAGCTGAGCATGATGTCGGGCCAGCGTTTCCGCACCGCATCGAACACTCTCGCATCCCATCCCGGTTTGCACTTCAGCTTGATGCGCTTATATCCCGCTGCTACTTCTTTTTCAATCTCGGAAAGCTGCTTTTCGAGCGTCGGCTGAATACCGATCGAAACGCCGCAGGGGATTACCTCGCGAATGCCGCCAAGCAATTCAGCCAGCGCAAGATCGCGCATCTGCGCTTCCAGATCCCAAACCGCATTTTCCAGCGCCGCCTTGGCCATGCGATGTCCGCGCACCTGTCCGAAAATGTTTGGACACTTCCCGGCGTGCTCCGGGTCGGCGCTCGCTAACGCCGGCGCAAGTTCCTGCGCTGACACCAGCCAGGCGGTGTCGATGGTCTCGTCGCTGAAATAAGGATGTTCCCCGGCAACGCACTCTCCCCAGCCGGTGAAACCCTCCGCCTTGATCTCGACGAGCATAATGCGGCGTTCGGTGGTTATTCCAAAGCTGGTCTGAAAAGGCTGCACCAGCGGCATGCGGATCTCTCGAAGAACGATGGCGTCAATTTTCATGCATCAATCTCTTGGTATTGAAAACACTGGCTCCTGCCAGTGCCCGAGTCCAAAAATTCCGTTGCCTTCTGCATCCGTCCTGAAGTCGATCACCGCGAGGCCGCGCGCAAACGCTTTCTCAAACCGCTGGCGGTTTTCCGATTGCACAGCAAGCGCTCGGTCCTGATTTTCAACCGACGACTTCCACTTGCCGATCTCGTGCGGAACCGTGATCGTTTCCTGAATTGTTACTATTTGATTCGCCTGCTCAGTATTGGGTTTCACGGTGGGAGCGTCAGACAAGATTGCCTCGACGCGCTCCGACTGCATCCACCACTCGGCATGCAAACGGTCTGTAGGCAATCCTCCTTGCAGACGAGATGAGGATACACCATAAAAGTTCGATGTATATCTGCGGACTATGGCGCCAAGCCTGTGGATATTTAGGAAAGAATTCTTGATCTCCAGCGGATCAAAAGTCCATTCCATCAATTGGAATCCCTTGGCAAGAGCATCTTCCCGCTGCGCCAGCTTCAGCCGGCGACCGATTCCGGCATTGCGAAATTCCGGCCGCACTGCCAGCATGTGCGAATGCAGGTACGGTTCCGGAGTGGCCCCAGGACCACTTTGAGGCCGAACGGCTGGAAGAGCCATGGCAAAGCCCACCAGATTCTCCGAAGTGTCGTCAGTTCCGTCACTTACATCGAATGCCGCCAGCACCTGGCCGCCAATTTTTTGGGTCACGGTGAACACCCGTCGCGGGATCACATCACCGTCGGAATAGCCCCAGACATCCACCTGCACTTGCACGCAGGCATCCAGTTCCTCAAATCCCTGGCAGGCGCGAATCAGCACCGTGCGCGCCTGCGGAGTAACAAAGGTCGTGCTCATTTCGCGCTGCGCTCCTGCTCTTTGGCGCCATTCCACAGGTTTTCCAGAGCCTCGGGTGCAAGCTGTTCGAGCGGCGTAACGCTGGCCGCTTCCATGGCAGCGAACCGCCGGCGAAACTTGGCGTTCGTCTCTCGCAGGGCAAATTCTGGGTCGACATGCAGATGCCGCGCCAGATTGACCGCCGTAAACAACAAATCCCCCACCTCCGAGGCGACCGCAGATGCATTGTGCTTCTCCGGCTCAGCTAACTCCGCCTCCAACTCGCCAATCTCTTCCTGCAGCTTGTCAAAGAGCCCGCGCACATCCGGCCAGTCGAATCCCGCCTTGGCCGCCTTCGAACCTAGCTTCGTCGCTTCAGCAAGCGCCGGGAGCGCCCGAGGCACGGCATCCAGCCGACCCGCTACTTCCTCATCTTTTACTTGAGCATTCTTCTCCAGCTGCTTGATCTGCTCCCAGTTGCGGAGAACCTGTATTGCATCGATCCCATTCGTCTCCAGCCCTTGGGCAACATTGCCCGCAGCTGCCGCAGCTTCATCGCCAAAAACATGAGGATGCCGGCGAATCAGCTTCCGGTTCAGCCCCTCGATCACATCCGAGATGGTGAAGTCGCCTGCCTCCGCCGCCATCTCCGAGTAGAAAAGCACTTGCAGCAGCAGATCGCCCAGCTCTTCTCTCAGATCAGCCCAATCCCGCCGCTCAATCGCGTCAAAGACCTCGTACGTTTCCTCCAGCGTGTATTTGCGGATCGAATCGAAGGTTTGCTCGCGGTCCCAGGGACATCCACCCGGCGCCCGCAGCCTGGCCATAATGGCAACTGCCTCGGCAAATTGCTGTGTGGGCATACAGCTTTACTTTAAATGATGCACCACGACCGCTCTCAGCTCTGCCTGAGCGCCTCTACCGGATTCAGTTTCGTTGCCCGCCGTGCCGGAACATAGCTGGCCAGCAGCGCAACGCCAAGAAAAATCACCGGCGCCAGTATGAATGTCATAAGGTCGCGAGCGCTCACGTCATACAGCATGTCCGACATCAACCGCGTCATCAGAATCGCGGCAAGCAGCCCAATCCCAATTCCAACAACCGACAGCCAAAGCCCCTGACCGACCACCAGCCGTAAAATGTCGCCCCGTTCTGCCCCGAGCGCAAGGCGAATCGCCATCTCATGCCGCCGCTGCGCAACCGAATACGCCAGCACGCCATAAATCCCGATGATCGCCAGCGCAAAGGCCCCCACCGAGAACGCAGCCAGCAGCATCATGGTGAAGTGCGGCTGCGAGCGCGAGCTATCCATCAACTCGTCGACCGTCTGAATGCTGGTCACCGGCTGGTCCGCATCAACGGCAGCAATCTGTTTCTGCACCGCCGAAGCCATCCCCTGCGGAGGCACATCCGTTCTCACCAGCAAATTCATGTTTCCCCACGGCAACTGCGGAAACGGAACATAGACCTGCGCTTGTGTCTCTTCCGCCAGCCCCTGGTTCTTGACGTCACCTGCCACGCCGACCACTTCAGCCCCTACGGTCGCGCGGCCAATGATGACTCGCTTGCCCAGCGGATTCTCACCCGGCCAGAAGCGCCGCGCAAACGTCTCGTTCACGACAATAACCTTGGGTGCCTGCGCATCGTCCGCTGCGATAAACCAGCGGCCACCGCGCAAAGGAACCCGCATCGTATCGAACCACTGCGGGCTCACTGCTTCGATGTCAAGAAAAGGCCGCTGCGCCAGCGGCACTTCCGCCTGGCCTTGCGGCAACATCGGCGTAATGCGCTTCGAGCTCAACGGCAACGCCGCTGAAATCGCCGCGCTGCGCACGCCCGGCAGCGCCGACACGCGCCGCAACACCTCGTCAAAGAAAGCAATCTGCTGCTCCGGCTTTGCATATTTCACCGTGGGAAGTGAAACATTCATGGTGAGTACGCTATGCGCATCAAACCCCGGATCGACACGCAGTAATCGCGCAAAGCTGCGCAGCAGCAACCCAGCACCAATGAGCAGCAAGAGCGAAAGCGCCACCTGACCCACGACGAGAAGACTGCGCACTCGCGCCCGCTCGCGGCCAGCCGACGCGCTCAGTCCTTCCTCGCGCAACGTCGTGTTCAGGTCAGCCCGTGCCAGCTGCAACGCCGGAAAAATACCGAAACCCGCTCCGGTTAACAGCGATACCCCGACAGCAAACAGCAGCACGCGCAAATCCATCGTGATTGGCATGCCCTGCGGCAATTGGCTCGCCGATAGAGTCGCCATTGCCCGCGTCGCAGCCCAGCCAAGTCCCACTCCCAGCACACCAGCGAAAAGCGCCAGCAGGATACTCTCCGTCAGCAGCTGCCGCACAATCACACCTCGGCTCGCGCCCATCGCAGTGCGGACTGCGATTTCCCGTCGCCGGGACAGCGCGCGGGAGAGCAGCAGGCTGGCCACATTCGCGCACGCAATCAATAGCACCACGGCAACCGCGGCGGAAAGCATCAGTATTCGGCCACGCACATTCGCCACCACCAGATCGCGCAATGGGCTGGCCATCATCATCACAGCTGGATCGGCATCGGGCGCCGTAGGATTTTGCTGCCTGTACTGTTCATTCAGAACCGCCAGCTCTGACTGAGCCTGCGCCACCGTGGTTCCGGACCGCAGCCGCGCCAGAAAGCTGAGATATCCCACCCCCGAGCGCAGCCGCTGCGGAGTCATCAGCGTCAGCTCAAAGTAGCGTGGGGTCCAGACATCCGCCTGCCCGATGAAAGGAAACTGCGCGTCAGCCGGAAGAATACCAACCACCGTATGCGGCGCCGTATCCAGCGTCACCGTCCGCCCCACAATATTTGGATCGCCGCCAAACCGGCTGCGCCAGAGCGCATCACTGAGCATCACGACGTGCTCGCCTTCGGGCCGACCTTCCGCATCGCTGAACACGCGACCAAGCTGCGGCCGCACTCCCAGCATAGGAAAAAAGCTCGGCGACACGCGGGCCACCGGCACCTGCATCGGCTCGCCATGCCCCGTCAGATCGAAAGTGTCATTCGTCCACGCAGCGACTGACTGAAAAGATTGACTGCGATCGCGCAGCAGCTCATAGCGCAGCAGTGTGCCGCCGCGCTCCGCCGTTTTGTCCTTCGATTCCACGCTCACCAGTTGCTGCGGGTCGTGATAAGGAAATGGCCGCAGCAAAAGCGCGCTCGCCACCGTGAACATCGCCGTATTCGCGCCAATTCCGAGAGCGAGAATCAGGATCGCCGCCAAAGCGAATCCCGGATTCTTGAACAGCACGCGCAGACTGAAACGAAGATCGCGAAGAAGAGCCAGCATGATGCTCAGATTACCAGCATGATCCTCAGATTATAGGTTCCGGGCAATCAGCTCGCGTAGTCCTGGTCAGCCAGTTCCGAATAAAGCAGCCGCGGCTTCCCCATTAAGAAGCGGTTGCTCCCGCGCGCCACGAACCCCGGCGAACGCCCCCGAAGCCGTGCCTCAGCCTCGTGAAATGGCCCAACAAATCGAACCGCGCGCGGAATGCGCGGATACAGCAGTCGCAATCGGCGAGCAGCGCGCCGCACCGATTCTTCCTCGCGCGCACCGAACGACAACCCAAACCCACTTCGTAACCTCGGAGGCATCCAGAAAGCTGTCAGTGCCCGATACCAGCGCGGGGGACGAACCCACGTACCCACTCCCGAGAGAACACTCTCCCCCAGCATGCGCGCGTCGTCATCGACTCCCAGTACAGGCGACTCCATCATCTCCGTCGTGTACCGAACGAACGCCGACCAGTCTCTAGGCAGCGCATTCACCGGCACACCGAAGAGCGCCGCCATCCGTTTGCTCTCCGCGTAGTACTGCTCGCGCTCAGCCGGAGTCAGCGGCGTTAGCACTAGGTCGTGAGCCAAAACCGCGCCTTCCACCAGCGTCGCGTAAACCCACTGCAGAGCGCTGGCCTCATTGGCCTCATAATGCTCGCCACGCGGATGTGCGCCAATAGCATGAGACAGCTCGCCGCGGATTCCGCTATGGCGACGGTAAAGCTGCCGTGAGGCAGCGATCGCCTGCGCGCGAGTGCCGAACAGTACGGTGTAGACCACACTGAACGTAGAATGAAACCGCGCAAGCGCATCGTTCCTGAAATTCGAGTGCTGCATGAGTGAAGCCGCAACCCACGGATGCGCCAACTGCAGCAGAGCTGCGCGCCCGGCTCCGAGAAAGAGCACAGACTCCCGATCCACCCGCCAGATCACCGAATCCGGACCGAAGAAGCCAGAACGAGGCTCGCCCGGCAGTCTCTCCAGTTCGGAAAGCACTTCTTCCAGATTGTTCCGTGACACGAACTGCGGCGATGCGCTTCCCGTGATCATGTCTACTTGGATGCCATGCCCTCTTCGCGAACTAACCAGCTTAGCAGCCCTGTCACAGTTCCGAGCGCGAAAGCAGGAGGCTCTATACTTCGTCCAGTGATCGTGGTCGCCATCTTCTCCGTACTTTTCGGACTCAGCTTCGGCAGCTTCTTGAACGTCTGCATCTCGCGCCTGCCGAAGCATCAATCCATCGTCCACCCGCCATCGCGGTGTCCCGAGTGCGGAGAATCGATCTGGATCCGGGACAATCTTCCACTCGTCGGCTGGATTCTGCTCGGCGGCCATTGCCGCCATTGCAATTCGCGTATTCCGCTCCGGTATCCGCTCGTCGAACTGGCCGCCGCAGCGCTATTTCTCCTGACGTACCTTACCTTCAACTTGACACTCGAAGGCGCAGGTATGGTTGTACTCTGCTTCCTGCTCTTGGGGCTGGCAGTCATGGATGCCGAGTCCCTGTTCCTTTCCAACGCCTTCACCGTGCCCGGAATCGCACTTGGCATCGTTTATTCCGCAATACGCGGAGGCTGGCGCGCGGCAGTCCTCGCCGTTGTCAGCGCCGTTGCAGCCGCCGGTCTTATTCTCCTCATCCGAAGCGCCTATTGGCTCGTGCGCAAACAGGAAGGCATGGGACTGGGAGACGCGAAACTTATGGCCATGATCGCAGCGTGGTTAGGACCATGGCAGACCCTGCTTGCATTCTTTCTGGCCATGGTTGCTGCTGCGATTTTTGGACTGTTCTGGATATCGTTGAAGAAAGGCGGGAGCATGAGAACTCTACAGTTGCCGTTTGGTTCGTTCCTCTGCGCCGCCGCCATCTATGCCGTATTTCAGGGCCAGCCGATCTTGAAGTGGTACTTGCAGTTTTTTCGCTAACATCAAGCTTTAATGGACACTGGACAGAATCCGTGACAGCTGCGTCAAGTGATGCCGCGCATGCACGGCATGAAATTCGCGCCACTGATCCGCTGTAAGCGGGCCAAAAGCAAAGTGCGAAGCCATTGGCTGCGAGCCGAACTTCTCCGCGCACTCATCGAGCAGGCCATCCACTCTTGCCAGTTCAAGCTTGAACTTCGCTGCCAGTTGCAGACCCGAAAGCTCGCCCAGCTGTAACTGCCCCGGCCGCACCCGGTCCGGCGCCTTGCCGCCCCCGGGAAATCTTCCCGCCATGATGGTCGCACGCCAACTCGATTCATGCGCGGGCAGGAGCGGAGCCAGAGTAGGCCGTCCTTTCCGCAAGCGCTCCTCAAGCACTTCGGCGGTGCTCCGGTAAGTGAGAATCAGATGCTCGATCACTTCCTGCGCGCACCACTTCCCGGGATCGGCGTCGGGGCGAATCTGCGCCTTCGCCGCGCTGACGCCCCCAAGCGCCTCGGCATATGCCTGCTGCACGGATTCAAATGTCGGATGCATCGATCTTGGACACCTTCCCCACCCTGTCAAGCCTGGAATCGAAAAACCAGCCCGAAACCGCCTCATTCCAAAAGATAATTGTCAGAACGACTACTGGCGTGATTTTCGACCCAGTTGGATATCATAGTAGTAGGGGCCAAAAGCCGCTATCGGAATCGACATTCTTGCTAGCCAGTCACGCGAGCTTACCTCTAACCGTCTTTGTTTGGAATAATTTGGAAAAAATATAGGGGAGGGTATCGGCCAGTTAGGCTTCGCCGAAGCAGTCAGTCCTCGAAGCTCTTGTGTGCTTCCTTTGCCTCGGACCATCCAGCATCTCCGCCAGATAGCTGGTAATTCCCCACCAATCCAACTACCTTTGTTTGGAGGAATTTAGCAAAAATATGGGGGGGTGCTAGCCGCAGCTAGTGCTTTGCCGAAGCACTCAGATCCCGAAGCGCCTTATGCGCTTCTTTTGCCTTGGGACCATCCGGCAGCGCCGCCAGATAAAGTTGGTAATTGGTCACCGCCTCGTCCCGATGGTTCATACGACGCGCCGCTTCCGCCAGATAAAAGACCGCCTCGGGATTCTCAGGGTCAGCCAGCGTCGCCTCCTTGAAGCGGGCGTACGCGCCTTTGTAGTCTTCGCGGTTCAGATAGAACTGCCCGACGTGCACATCGTCCGCCGCCAGCTTTGGGTTGTGAACGACTCCACCGGCGCCATCGGCAATCCGGGTGTCGCGATCGCCCTCAAGATCAAGGTTGTCGAGCTTATCCCGGCTCGAGCTTTCGCCGGTTGCAGCAGGAGCCGGCTTCGCAGCTTCGGAGTCGCGTGCCTTGGCATCTGCAGCCGCCTTCTCTGAAATATCCTCAGGAAACGGATTGTCGTCTGCCGTCGACTTCTTCGGCTGCTGCGCGGAATTTTGCGCTGGCTGCAAGGCGGGAGCGTCTTTGCTCGAATCGCTTGCCGGTGGACAGGTGCTGCTCGCCTTCCACGGACCTTTATCCCCACGGGTCGCCTGGCCGCTGCAGCCTTTGTCCGGCTGCGTGGAAGGAGCCTGCGGTGGCGGCGGAGGCGAAGCGTAGGGATCGGAGGAAGACTGCTGTTGCTGGGCAAATGCCCCCGGAACAGAGAGAACTAGAGCAAGAACCGGAACTGAAACCAACCGCCGCATGAAATTCCTATCCTTTAACTGTAGACGCGATGCGGAGCCAAAAGGATTTGAAAATCTGCGATCGGATCTTAGAGATGGCGCTCCATAAAAACATCGGCTCGCTTATATGGCGACGGCTCAACCCGCCAAGGATCGATGTGCTTAAATCCGAGCGATTCATAAACGTGAATCGCATTCATCAGCTTGCTGTTCGTTTCCAGCGTAAGCTTTCGCGCACCTAGCTCTCGCGCCTCTGCGACCACATGCGCGAGGAGCGCTTTACCGATGCCGTGGTTGCGAACCGACTCATCCACCGCCATCTTCGCCACTTCATAGGAATTGGCCCCGGTGGCGATGAGCGCGCAGCAGCCAACGATCTCGTCGTCCAATGTGGCGAAATAAATATGCCCGCCAGGACGAAGAATGTACTTCACCGGATCATTGAGCGTGAGCCGGTCTTTTTCCTCGATCTCGAAATACTTCGCGATCCACTGCTCGTTCAGCCTGCGAAAGGTTTCACCATCGCCCGGGAGGAACTGACGAAAGGTAATTTGCATGAGGGCCTGCATTCGGTCGCTCCTTATATTGTTATCTAGCTATAGGGCGAATAAGATGTCCAATATATTGTTTGTCTCCATTCAGACGCTATGGATATTGCTGACATTGAACTGCGCCACCTCCGGTATTTTGTTGCCGTAGCCGAGGAATTGCACTTCGGCCGCGCGGCGCAGCGATTGCACATTGCCCAGCCTCCCCTTTCGCAGCAGATTCGCAAACTGGAAGAGGCCGTCGGGCATCCGCTCTTGCTGCGTACTTCGCGCAACGTGCGGCTGACAGCCGCAGGCGAAGAACTGCTGAAGCGCGCCCAACAAACGCTCCGCAAGGTAGCCGAAGACATACACAACACGCGCCGCATCGGACGCGGCGAAGTCGGCACGCTCACCGTCGGATTTATCGCCTCAGCCATGCTGACCGTGTTGCCGAAGATGCTCAGCGAATACCGCAACCGCTTTCCCGAGGTGGAGTTGCGCCTGCGCGAGTTCTATACCAGCGCCTTGCTGCGCGCTCTTCGCGACGGAACGGCAGACCTCGGATTCACCCGTGATGCCGGCGAGGAAGAGACGCTCCAGACAGAAATTCTGCTGCCGGAACCGTATATCGCCGTAGTTTCTGCGCGGCATCCGCTGGCATCAAGGATGTCCATTCGTATGGACGAATTACGCAGCGAGCCCTTCGTTCTCTTCTCACCCGAGGTCGGCCACAACGCATGGGACAAGGTGATGCGTCTATGCCAGCAGGGAGGTTTTCGACCGAAGATTGTGCAGGAAGCTCCGCATTGGCTCACGATTCTACGACTCGTCGGCACAGGCCTGGGGGTAACGATCGCTCCGGCATGCGTGGAGAGAATCGCCGATCAGGAAGTGCGTTGCATCAAGCTGCGAAACTCGAAGGTCTTCAGCCACCTGGAACTTGCGTATCGCGCCGAGACTCTCACCGAACTTGAAGAGACGTTTCTTTCGCTGGCAAGGAAAACATTTCGCCGCCAGCCTGCGTAAAACTCTTATCGCCAAGTGAGATATACTCGGCTCGAATCCTTTTGTCATGAGCCTGATTATCCGTTCCTCTGCCATCCACGCAGCCGGTTGCTATACGACTGCTCCCATCAAGAAAGGCACGCGCGTCATCGAATACACCGGACCGCGCATCAGCAAAGACGAAGCCGACGAGAAGTATCAGAATTCACCCACAACCTATCTCTTCGGCCTGGGAGATGGTTCGCAGGTCATCGACGGCCACGGCACCGCGATGTTTATCAATCACTCCTGCGATCCGAACTGCGAAACCGATGAGATTCGCGGTCGCGTATGGATCACGGCCATCCGCAACATCGCAGCCGGCGAAGAGCTGACGTATGATTACTGCCTTTACGATGGCGAAGACGATGAAGCTACGTGCAACTGCGGCACGGCAAATTGCCGCAAGACAATGTACTCAGAGGATGAAGTCAAGAAGCGAGCACGCGCCGCCAAACGATTGGCGAGGAAAAACGCGCTGAATGGAAAGAACGGAGCGTCTCCCAACCATTCCAACCGAGCCAAACACACATAGACTCCCGCAGACGGGAGACCGGTCTGATGGTATGGAAGTAACAGAAGAGAATGGTTAGGACTTCTGGGCCGCGACCGACGAAACTGTAATGGTATCGCCGTCAACGGTTCCAGTTACGGTCACATTTTCTCCTGCCAGATTCTTGACGGCCTCCTCTTCGCCTTTCAGCTTGTAGACCTTGCCATCGCTCACCAGCACCGGTGCTGCGCCTCGTTTGATGCAGCCCTTGACGCATTTGGTATTGTCGGCGCTGGGGGAACTATGGGAAGCGCCGCACTGCGCCTCGCTAATATAGCCATTGATGGTGGTAGCGGACTGGGCTGACAGGCCAGTCACAGCAAGTGCCAGGAAGCCTGCAACCGCAAGGGATTTGAATTGCATCGTCGACCCTCCATAAACGTTTTGGAAACAGAATCATCCCACGGCAAGCATGCGCCTTGCTAGAGACAAAATTCCTGCTTTTGATCCGAATAAAAGACGGTATGCTCCTAGGCAGGAAAAACAACGGCGGAGGCCTGAGCCTCCGCCGTTATCGAGTGTCGTGGTTGAAATTAGAAGCTGAAGGTTGCCTTCAGCTGGATAAGCCGAGGAGAAGCATCACCACCGAGCCCCGATCCCAGAATGCTGGTCGGAGTGTTTACAGTGCTCGTAATCAAGCCGTTGAACGTTGTGTTCGCAATGTCGGCGGTCGGATTGGCAAAGTTCGGGTGGTTGAACAGATTGAAGAACTGTGCACCCACCTTCAGCTTTGCCGATTCCCAGTGCGGAACAGCGAAGCCCTTGACAACTGCTAAATCGGTATCGGTGTAGGCTGGTCCGAATACCTGATTGCGCCCCTGCTGGCCGAAGCCGGTGGGATTGGTATAGTTGCCGCTGGCTTGGGTAATTGCGCAAGCATTCCCGCCGCCAGTAGCGTTGTTGAAAACGTGGCTCCCACCGCATGACTGGATCCCGTTGATCTGGGCGGCCGGGAACTGACTCGTGCCGCCGATGTTCACTCCTCCGTTACCCAGCAACATATTGCCGTCGGCAACGGTGAACGGGAAGCCGGTGTGGTGGAAGACGGTCCCGCTCAACTCCCAGCCGTCGGTCAGGGCTCGCGGTCCACGATAGTACGGCATAGTAAAGACATAACCAGCCGTAATGTTGTGGCGAGAATCGTAGTCAGAGTTCCCATAGTTGTAGCGAAGGTTGAACGGATTGATGGGATAGATGAGACTCTTGCCCGCCGAGAAACCAAGAATACCGCCATTGGAGATCTCGTCCATAGCATGGCTGTAGGTGTAGTTTGCCTGCAGTGTCAGCATTTTGGACCTGCGAACGACCGAGGCAATCAGTCCGTTGTAATTCGACGACGCCCCGTTACCCACTTCGGTCACTGTAGAGTACGAATTATTCGCGGGAGCTTGAGGATAGCCGGCAATCACCGTTGGACCAGCCGCCTGGAACGAATTCACTCCATTGTTCTGTACAGGCTCGTGATAGCCACGATCGCCAACGTACATAACGGTTAGAGCTGTAGCCTTGTCGAGCTGGCGATCGATACCAAGACTCCATTCTTCGTAGGTTGGGTAATATATCTTGCTCAGCGGGGTTGTAAAGCTCGGAGCAGCAAATCCCGGAACCGAAGCGCTCAAAGATTTGAAGCTGCCACCATTCGGATAGGCACCGAGGAACGCCACGTTAGAGGCTGCCGCTGTCTGAGCTGCACTGCCCGCCTGGGATGGATCAGTCAGAATATTCGAGCCTCCGAACCCCGGACCGTACAAAGTAAAGCCGTTGTTCGTTGGCGAATTGTTCAGGATGCTGTCAGCGATCGTGGCCGGGAATACATCGCTAAACATACCGAAGCCGCCACGAACGACGGTTTTCGTGTCCGGCCCGGCGGGTGACCAGGTGAAGCCGAAGCGCGGTTGCCAGCCGATCTTCGCGAAATCAGGGAAGGCCGCGTACTGGCCGGTCTTGATCATGCTGTTATATGGGGTTGATGTATCCGTGCTCAAGGATTCAAACGGTCCATTGAGTGTGGCGAAGCAGCTAGTGTGGCATACCGGGTTGGAGTTGTGCTCCATGCGGAGAGCAAACGTCAGTTGCAGGTTTGGTTTTATCTTCCATTCATCCTGCGCATACCAGCCCATGTTGTAGAGAGACACCGGCTGTGTCAGGCGAGTTGGAAATTGCTGAAAGTAAAGAGAAGTATTTCCAGCTGCGAAGTCCGGCTCCACAAAGAGCTGCTCCGGGGAGGTATAAACCTGTGGGCTGTAGTCGGTCACATTATCGCGACGAATGCTCCAGCCGAACTTCACAGTGTGCTTCCCATGATTGATGCTCAGGTCATCAATAAGCTGGTAACCATTTACATTGCGTCCCTGCGGCCAGACGAGATCATCGCCACCGAGGGAGTTGAATGCCGAGCCGCTGAGGAAGATCATGGTGCCTGGCACAAGTGCGTTGGCCTGTTTCAGGTTCTGGTTGGTGAAGATGGCGCTGTAGTAGATATCAGCGAAAACGAACTGGTTGGCAATTTTCGGGCTGAAAATGTGAGTTTCGTTCAGCTGACCTTGATACTGGGGTTGAATGCTGTCTGCGTTGAAGATTGGGTTGAGAGGATCCGTGTAAGTGGCCTGTAATCCGTGATCCGCTTCGAAATGCCCAAACAATGTGTCCTTATCGGAGAGACGGTAGTCAACACGGGCAGTCAACAGCCACTCGTGCGTAAAGTTAGTGACCGAGTAGGGAAAGACAACTGCATTCGGGTCTCCGGCGCTGGGTACGGCCGACGCATAATTTTTTGCGCCATTCCATACGCTGAAGAGTTGCTGGTAATAAGGAACCTGAGCTGAATTCCCGTTATACGCAAGGTTGCCATTCGGCAAGTTCGGATTCGCGCAAGCGGGCACCGGAGCTTTCGGGTCCGTCGGCATGGGGCAAATGGGCGTTGGGCTGAGCACTGCGTTTTCGAACGCCTGGCTCGGCGCTCCCGCTGTACCAGTAACCGGAATCACGACGCGGAGTCCTTCAGTATTGACAAAGAAGAAAAGTCGATCTTTTATGATCGGACCGCCCACACCAGCAGCCCATTGATTCACGTTGTCAAAGGTGCGAGGAGTGATGTCCTTCGTCTGGTTACGGAAGTAGTCGTTCGCATTCATGATGCGACCGTTCCACCAATAATTTGCATTGCCGTGGAAGGAATTCGTGCCGGAGCGAGTGATTTCATTCACCTGCGATCCAGCCAGACCACCGTATTGCGCGCTGTATGGGTTATTCACAACCGAAACCTGCGCAACGTCGTTGTTGCCAAGTAGCAGGTTGGTGGCGCCCGAATTGTTCAGGTTGAGGAACGGATCGTTCTCGTAGCCGCCATTCACGGTAAAAGTATTCGATGTCGCAGGCAGACCGAAAACCGAGAAGTTTCCGTACCCAAAGGAGGTCCCGTTTGACGGGGTCGTGGTATTCATGACCACGCCCGGAGCAGTCTGGGCCACGAAGGTAAGATCATTGCCAGGGTTGGGAAGGCTCTGCACCTGCTGCATCGTGAACGTAGTGCTGATATCTGCGCTATCTGTGTGAAGCAGAGGCTCGGTCTCAGAAACCTCGATTGTCTGCGTGCCAGATCCGATCGTGAGCTTAATATCGGCAGGAACAACAATACCCGCGCTAACGTCCACATTGACTGAGGCAGTTTCGAATCCAGGGGCCGTTACCGTGAGCGAATACTTCCCTGGCTTCAGCAGGGAAACGCGGTACGTGCCGGCACCATTCGTAGCCACGGTCTGAGCCTGACCAGTGTCCAGACTCTTCACATAGACGCTGGCGTTAGCCACATTTGCGCCACTGGGGTCAGTGACTGTGCCAGCAATATCACCCGAGGTTAACGACTGCGAGTACGCGGTGTGCGCAAACAACCACATGCCCAGGAAGAAAAAGCTCAGAACGGTGATCCGTCCCAAGCTTTGAAAAGCTGTATTTCTTAAACGCAGATTGCTCATGAGCCATTGGCACAGCAATTTTCATACCGTCAGAGGAGTTAATTTCCTCGAATCCGTATCTTCTACAAAAGTCAAGCCATTAATCTGGCCTTAATAGTTACTAAATTGTAATTCATTGTTTAATAATAAGTTATATCCTATCCGCAAAACTAAAGGCGGATCTACAAAAAACTGTAGATTGCTCAATTGAGGCACTATTTCATCTCGTTATTCCTTCGTGAAACAATAAATTTGCGGTCGATCTATCATGGAGGGCCGCAATGATGAATACTTTTAAGACTGCACTGCTCCTCACTGCACTGACCCTCTGCCTCGTGCTTCTAGGGGAACATTATGGCGGGCGCAATGGCATGATTCTGGCGTTTGCCATTGCTGCCGGCATAAATTTCTTCAGCTATTTCTATTCGGACAAGCTGGCGCTGACTATGTATAGGGCTCAGCCCGTCAGCCGCGAGGAGCTCCCCCGCGTGTATCAGGTGGTGGAGCGCATGACCCAGCGCATTGGGCTGCCAATGCCAAAGATCTACGTCATCCCTTCCGATTCGCCAAATGCGTTCGCAACGGGACGGAATCCACAGCATGCCTCGGTCGCCGTCACGCAGGGCATTCTGAATCTTCTCAACGATGATGAGCTGGAGGGCGTGCTTGCTCATGAACTGGGACACGTCCGCAATCGCGACATTTTGACCAGTTCCATCGCCGCGACTCTCGCAGGCGCCATCACCATGCTCGCTCGCATGGGGTATTGGGCAGCACTCTTCGGCGGATATGGCGGCGAAGGCCGTGATCGCGATCGCGGAGGCGGTTTCGGCGCGCTTCTGATGCTCATCCTCGCGCCGATTGCAGCAACGCTCATTCAGCTGGCGATTTCCCGCTCGCGCGAGTACGAAGCTGACGCAACGGGTGCGCACATTACAGGGAATCCCTATGCGTTGGCCAGTGCCTTGGAAAAACTGGACGCATATTCCAAGCGGCTACCGCTGCAGGCTTCGCCTTCGAATGCTCATCTCTTCATCGTTCAGCCCCTGTTAAGCGGTCGTGATTTTGCCAGTCTTTTCGCTACGCATCCGCCGATTCCGAAACGGATTGAGCGGCTGATCGGGCGGTCGAGTGTCTATGGAGCACAAAACTAGAGATGAAGACTCTACTGCGCGCTCTGATCCTGCTGCTGATTGTTCTCTGGCTTGGCGGCGTAATGTTCTTTCCTGTAGTCGCCGCCTCAGCCTTCTCTTCGATCGCAGATACGCACGTCGCTGGAACGGTCGTGCGCAAATGTCTTTTGGTTCTTCACTATGAAGGACTGTTCTCCGGCGCAATGCTGATCATTCTGCTGCTGGCGGCAGCCCGCTTCCGTGCCTATGCCCGGAGCGTGACGCTGCCACTACTCTTTGCACTGATCATGCTGGTGCTGACGGCTTTCTCACAATACTGGATCATCCCCAGGATGGAAGGCTTCCGGCTCGCTGCGGGAGGCGCGATTGACGCCGTCTCTGCGAACGACCCGAATCGAGTCGCCTTCAACAAGCTGCATGCTGTGTCGGAGCACGTCGAAGAGGGCGTGTTGCTGGCTGGGATCGTTCTCGTGGCGCTTGTAGCGCGTGATTAAGAGGGACTCAAATTTGAGTCCCTCCTCTCATGTCGAAGTGAATTATGAAGCCTTGCGAGACCGCTCCTCGTTCTCCTGTCCGCCTCTCTGATCTCCACGCCGATCGCTAGGCGATTGGCTCTTCTGCTGGTCAGGACGAAAAGCCTGATTCCCCTGATTCATATGCGAAGGCTTCTCTTGTGTAATGCCTTGCTCATCACGACGCATACTCTCGTTACCGCAGTCGCCTGATGATTTTTGATCCGTCATTGACGTGCTCCTTTCCGATGAATTCGGAACGCGTACGGTAATGAGATAGGAAAAATCACGGGCAGGGTGGCCTGTCATTTCACATTTCGCTGTATGTTGTGGCTCATTAGTGAGTTCCGCAGACCCGTTCAAAACCGCAACAACAGGTATGATGGAGAATTGGCATCATTCCTGATTTCACTCTAGGACAAGCATGAAAACTGGCATTATCGGTCTGCCTCAGGTGGGCAAGACCTCTCTGTTCAAGATTTTGACGAAAGCAAAGGTCGAAGACCGCGGCTACTCGCGCGAAGCCCATCTGGGCATTGCCAAGGTGCCCGACGATCGGCTGGAAAAGCTGGCCGCGCTCTACAATCCTAAGAAAACCATCTATGCGACAGTGGAGTACGCCGACGTTGCCGCCATCGGGCAGGAGGCGCTCAAAGAGACGTCCTTTCTCACGAACCTGCGCAACGTAGATGCTCTCATTCACGTCCTGCGTGCTTTTGAAGACGACTCCATTCCTCATGTCGGTGAGATCGACCCCTTACGCGACATTAAGAGTGTCGAGTTCGACCTGATGGTTTCTGATCTCACCCAGATTGAAAAGCGGCTCGAGCGCTTACAAAAAGATCTGAAGAAGATGCGAACTCCGGATCTCGAAAAGGAGAATGCGCTTTTATTACGTGCAAAGGAGGCGCTTGAACAGGAAAAGCCTCTGCGTGAGTTGGAAATGTCGGCGGAAGAGAAGAAGCTGATTCGCGGCTTCATGTTTCTCTCGCAAAAACCCATTCTGTATGCTCTCAACCTTTCGGAAAGCACGACGCTCGGCAAAGATCTCGAACTGGCTGCGGCGAAATACAAGATTGAAGAGGCGGCCACGCGACCGAATGCGGGAGCAACAGCATTCTGCGGCAAAGTGGAGGCCGAACTCGCCGAGATGGATGATGAAGAAGCAGCTGAATTTCTCGGTTCGTATGGGCTGACAGAAAGCGGGCTGCGCCGCCTCATCCGCAAAAGCTATGAATTGCTTGGGCTAATCAGTTTCTTTACTGTGGGCGAAGATGAGTGCCGTGCCTGGACCGTTCCAGTAAACTCCCGCGCGCAGGAGGCCGCGGGCGCGATTCATTCCGATCTCGAAAAGCACTTCATCCGTGCGGAAACAATTCATTGGGACACGTTGCTGGCTGCCGGATCAGAGGCCGCGGCGCGAGCACAGGGCACGCTCCGGCTTGAGGGTAAGGACTACCAGGTGCAGGACGGCGACGTGATGCACATTCGTCACAGCGGCTGATACAGATGCTTCTGGCTCTTGTTCTTGGCGCAGCCGCTGCAGTCGCCGACGTCTTCGGTGGCCTTCTACTCGTGCGCGCGAACTGGGAAAAGCGCTATCTCCGTTACTCGGTGGCAATGGGCGCAGGCTTTATGCTGGCGGTCGCATTTCTCGAAATGCTTCCCGAGAGCCTGCGCTTTTCGCCAAAATGGGCGCCGGTGCTGGTCCTGGCTGGATACTGCTCAGTCCATCTGCTGGAGCACACGATCGTTCCCCATTTTCATTTCGGGGAAGAGACGCACCACGATGAATTTGTTTCCGCGCGCACGAGCTATTCGGTACTCGGTGGACTGGCAGTGCACGCACTTTTCGACGGCGTAGCCATTGCTTCGGGTTTTGTGCTGTCAGCATGGCTGGGGTGGCTCATTTTTATCGCCATCTTTCTGCATAAGGTCCCCGAGGGTTTCACCGTAGCCTCCATAATGATGGCCTCGGGACGCAGCGGCAAGACAGCCGTGATCGCTGCATCCGTACTGGCAACAGCGACACTGCTCGGTGTCCTTGTGATCAGTGTTTTGCCTTCGTGGGTTCAGGCAGGTCTGCCACTTTCCGCAGGCGTCGCCATATATGTTGCGGCTACCGATCTGGTTCCCGAGGTGAACCGTGAACCAGGCATCCGCATGGCTCTGGTCTTCTTTGCCGGAGTGCTGCTATTCCTGCTCTTTCGTTTGTTGCTGCCAACAGTTTAGCGGCCCATCAACGCATTGATTAGCTTTCTTCCGGAAGATTTCCAGCGCTTGAGAATTTCATAGACGATCACCGTCGCATACGTAACCGTCACCCACACAAATACCTCCTCAAGCGGTAGTTGCGACCATGCGGTAACGCGAATTCCGATCATCTGTTCGTCGCGGAAGTTCCACCACCCATACGGAAGCGCTAGAGTCACTTCCCAGAGAAGACTGATGAGCACGATCATGAACATGACGAGGCTAACAGCGCGCCAGTTAATCACGGGCCGCGCAGTAGGCAAAAACATATACGACGGCAACAATGCACCGAGTACCAGAAATGTGAAATATCCAGGAAAGCCGGGGCCACCGTAGTTTTTCTTGTAGAGAATCGCGGCCAGGATCAGGAAGATGCCAAGCACAACCGACTGCGGATGAAACTCCAGAAGGCGAACGAAGCTAATCCGATTCTCATCATCGTTTGGAATAGAGTAAGCAGCCAGCCAGTATTCATCCAGCCAGATATACAAGAGAAGTACCGCTAGAAATCCAGTGAGGTAGAAGAGATACTCTTCAACCGGCACACCACCGCCGAGCGCTGGAGCCTTGATGCCGAGAGTAGCTCGGACATTGGGAAAATAGAAAAAATACTGCGCAAAGAAAAAGTCGAGTAAAGCTCCCAGAGGGAAGAGCAAAGCAATAGTCCACCCGAAAGCTTTCTTCGATACCTGGATGCCCTCCTGCGGAATGAACCAGAATGCGATTACGGCAATGGGAAGGATAAAGAGGAGTAGACTTACCGTATAACCGTGCGGCGTGGGATTCTGCGAGGAAGCACGGACTGTATGTAGCGTGATAGCCGCCGGAACTGCCAGCATGCCGAACATAGCCAGCACAAGCCAGAAGCTGGCGCGAGGCGAAGGTGAAGACTTACGCATAGTAGTTCCTCAAAGAGTGGGAGTTATGATGGGCTGGGGAATCAATCTAGTTACAATCCTCGCTTCCAATCATCCTTACCGGATACTCCTGAAATACTCTGCAGATATTACGAGCGATCAGCTACGGGATTTTTCCCACGCTGTTAACTAGTTGGTGCCCAAAGAATAAGGTCGTTTCAACAATTTTGTCTTTTTTAGATTACGACTGGATAAGATTCGGGCATAACTACACGAAAACAGAGGTCCGGGAGATTCTGCCTAAAGAATGAACAAGCGAATCGCGTCATTGACAGCGTGCTGCGCGTCCCTGTGGGCAGGAAGCGCTGGGATGTCGCTTTTACTCTGCCGATTTTTGGGCATTCCTCTTACACCGGACACAAGCAGCCAATATTCTGATGAATCATTCGCGCGTTACCTTTTCTCAATCGGAAGCGAGGTACGGTTGCAGATGCATACTACATGGCTGATTCTGGGCGCATTCGGCGCCCTGGGTGTTGCCGGTCTTCTGTGGGTAGCTGCTGAAAAGTACCAACACAGATCGGAATGGAGCCGTCAGGACGTGGCCTGGATGGCGGGATTCAGCGGCGCGCTAATTGGCTGCGCTCTCCTTTACAGAGTGGGAACACATAGCCGGGTGGCCAACGCCGCAACGGGATCAGTGTCTGATCTGTTCGCCGTAGGAATTTCGGTCGCTGTGCCAATTGTTCTCTGGAATCGGTGGCATACCTGGCTTCAGGATCATGCGCACGGAGACGGAGAGGAGCCGATTTCCAGCGCTCATTTCTCCCGCACGATTCTTGGGCTGCAGGATTATTC
Source organism: Alloacidobacterium dinghuense (assembly GCF_014274465.1). NCBI lineage: Bacteria > Pseudomonadati > Acidobacteriota > Terriglobia > Terriglobales > Acidobacteriaceae > Alloacidobacterium > Alloacidobacterium dinghuense. Next base: position 3,341,114 of record NZ_CP060394.1, read on the forward strand.
TCCCCCGGTCACAACGAATCGCGATGCCGAGGTCAAGGAAGAAGCGCCCGCGGTTGCTTCTGTTGTGAATCAACCTGTCGTAAGTCAGCCTGTCGCGATGCAGGCTTCTACGATGCAACCGTCTATAAGTCAGCCAGCAGTGGGGCTTGAGAGGACACCCGAGAAACAAAGCGAGGCAGTAAAAGAGCAGATTAAAGATGAGGCCATTGGAATGGAGAATATGACGATTTTGAATCTTGACGCACAACCCTCGACAGCCCAACTCAGCACGACCCCTGCAGCACCAGCCCAGTCGCTGACGCCACCGCAACCATCAACACCTGAACCGGTAATGTCGCAGCAATTCACGCCTCAACCTGCTCCCACACCGATGGCGACGTCGCAGCCAATGCCTTCGCACTCATGGATGTCCCAACCCCCGGCGCAGGAACGAAGCTCTGTTCCAGCAGCAGGCTTCCGCGAGCAGCTCATCGCTCTGAACGTCAGCTGGCAGCGTATCGAAGAAACCGGCAAGGAATTGGAAGATTGGTTTCAGCGCCAGCACAAGCGTGTATTCGCTCATCTGGAACGTCCTGGCGCTAGAAGCCAGGAAAACTCCGTCGAGCTATCGCGCGACTATCTTGAGCAGAAGATGGATAGAGTGGACGCAGAGTGGGCTGCAATTCACCGGACGATACGCGACATGTATCGCTGGCTGGAAAACGGGAGTGCGGAGCGTGACGTTCCCAAAGAAACAAAGGTGTGGTGATCCTGACGACTGGCTCTAACACCCTCAACGCTTATTGATATTCAATTTCTCCCCACAAGCTCCTTGGACCCAGGCTCGCTGCCACGGCGCTCTATTTCTGTTTTTCTTTCCACACCTTGTAGAGTCCCCACGCGGCCAGCGTGCAGCAATCACGAATGGTGCCGTCGAGCAGCATCTCTTCAAATTCAGCGATGGTGAAAGAGTGCAGAGTCAGGTCATGCTCTTCCGCATCGAAATCCGTGCCTACATGCGTCAGGCCCGACGCCAGGAATACATACTGCTTCTGGTTGGCGAACCCATAGGCGATATACATCATGCCGAGATTGGTCATGGTGGCTGCATCAAATCCCGTCTCCTCGCGCAACTCTCCACGTGCAAGCTCTTCGGGATCGATGTCCGCCGTCTCCCATCCTCCCTGTGGTAGCTCAAGACAGCGTTGTTGGATGGTGTAGCGAAACTGCTCTACCAGGTAAATGCGCTCGCCTTCGATAGGAATGATCACGGCGCAGTCATCTTTATCGACTACGCCATAAATTCCGCGCGCGCCGTTGCTGCGCTCAATTTCATCTTCGCGCAGACGAAGCCAGGGATTGCGGTAGACCTCACGGGTGCCGAGTGTCTTGATGCTCATAGGGCTCACCTGTATTCTCCCATGCGGAAAGTGATGCGCAAGGCAAGGCAACTCTCTTACCGATGATTTTCAGCACCAGTTATCCTTGAATCACATCGCAAAAGAGGAACGAACTTAGATGCCAAGAACATCTTCCCTGCGCCTGATAACGTTATCGTTCGCTGTCTATTTTGTGATTGCCGGATTGACCTCATCGGCGGAAGATATGCTCGCCTTTAAGCGAGCGCAGCACTTGCAACGCGGCATCAATGCAAGCATCTGGTTCGCGCAGTCTTCCGGCAACTATTCGGTGGAGCGCCTGCGCACTTTCACGACGAGTGATGACATAGCGCTCATCCGCCAGCTCGGGTTTGATCACATCCGGGTCAGCATCGACGCTGACCCGCTGCTTCCCTGGTTGAGAGATCCAGAAACAACACCGTTTGTAGCAGAGCTTGATCGAGCGGTGAAGATCATGCTCGATCAGCAACTGGCGGTCATCATCGACATTCACCCCGAGAGCAGCTACAAGGCGCAGTTGCTGAGAGGAACGGAAGGAGTCGAACACTTTGCCGCACTCTGGCGCGCTCTGGCGAAACACTTCGCATCAACTGATCCTGAGCTCGTCTTCTTCGAAATCATGAACGAACCCGAACAGGACGATCCATATCGCTGGCAGGGGATCGAAAGTTTTGTCGGCCAACAGATTCGCCAGGCCGCGCCCAACCACACCATCATCGCGGCTGGTGCGCACTGGTCAGGGCTTGAAGACCTGATGATGCTCGAACCGATTGCCCTGGCCAACGTCATCTACACCTTCCACGATTACGAACCTTTTCCTTTCACGCATCAGGGAGCGACATGGACCAGTTCGCAGGTTCTGCCACTGCGTTCAGTTCCCTACCCTTCGACACCGGAAGCCGTTCAGCCCAATGTGAATCAGGAGCCCACATTGGCAGGGCAGTTCTGGGTGGAGCAATACGGTCTCAACCGCTGGGACGCGCAGCGCGTAGACGCAACGCTGGCCTTTGCCGAGAAGTGGTCCAATCTTCACCACGCTCCGGTGTATTGCGGAGAGTTTGGAGTCCTGCGCGATTACGTGGACCCAGCCATGCGCGCGCAATGGGTCCATGACATGCGAGTGGCGTTCGAAAACCACAAGATCGGCTGGGCCATGTGGGACTATCAGGAAAACTTCGGCGTGGTAACCAAGAAAGACGGCAAAGCCGTTCCAGATCCGGCGATCGTAAACGCGCTCGGATTAAAAATGCCATAAAGACTATGTCCAGAAGCGGACGCCTGCATCCGCTTGTGGACAGCGAAGTCATCACTTGCCCCAGGTATCCTTCAAAGTTTTCAACGGGTTAAGCGCGGCGCATTGTGGCTCTCAAGCTGCACCGTAGTTGATGGCTCACCAGACTCCAACGACGGAATCACCTACATGACCAGCCTGTTGAACGATCTGCGGTATTCATTTCGGCAATTGAGGAAAACACCCGGATTCACGCTTGTCTGCGTCTTAACCCTGGCGCTGGGAATCGGAGCGAACACCGCCGTATTCAGCGTGATGAACTCCGTACTACTCAAGTCGCTCCCCGTAGCCGATCCCCAGCATGTCGTCTATTTGCGCACCTCCCATGCTCCGCACAGAACAGGCACAATCGACTCGCAGGAAACCTTCCCCTATTCGGTCTACGATGCGCTCCGCCATCAGACTCAAGTGTTGACGGATTTGATGGCCTATGTGCCGCTGTCTACAGCCAAGGTCGCCGTGCGTTATGGTATGCAGCCAGAAGAAGCCGAAGGCGACATGGTGAGCGGCAATTATTTCTCCGGCTTGGGCGTGCAGCTCGTTCGTGGGCACGGCTTTACCGAACAGGACGAAGCCAGCCATGCTCCCATTGCCGTGATTAGCTACAACTACTGGACTTCACGTTTTTCACGCAATCCTGACGTGCTGGGCAAAGCGCTGTACGTAAACAGCATTCCGGTCACGATCGTGGGAATCGCAGCAGAGGGCTTTGAAGGTACAGAGGCCGGCGGTTCAACCGACTTCTGGATTCCCCTGCAGAGCCGCGAAGAATTGAATGCATGGGGTAATCCTCCAGAAGATGGCAAGACCTATATCACCAACCCAACCTGGTGGTGCATGCGTCTGCTGGGACGATTGGCTCCCGGTGTGACAAAAGAACAGGCTGCCGCGCAGTTGCAGTCCGTGTTTCAGTCCGCAGCGTACATTGGCCTTGGCAATCCTGAACCAGGGGAAAAGCGACCGGTTCTGAGCTTCGACGACGCAAGTAACTTCCCCGGATACGACAATATGTACGGCAAGCTGCTCAAAATGCTGATGGCGATGGTGGGCTTCGTGCTGTTAATCGCGCTAAGCAACATCGTCATGCTGTTGTTGGCGCGCAACGCAACACGCCAGCGGGAGTTTTCGTTACGCCTTGCTCTGGGCGCAGGGCGCAAAGAGTTATTCCGTCAACTATTAACCGAAAGCCTGCTGCTGGTGGCGATGGGAGGCGGGCTGGCGTGGCTCTTTGCGATGGCTGCTACGAAAGCTCTCGGAAGCTGGGCGCAGATCGAGTCCACTCTAGCTCCGGACCAGACTGTCCTGTTTTTCACGCTGACCGTTCTCATACTGACCGCATTCTTATTTGGATTGGCGCCACTGCGCGCAGCCCTCTCGTCTGGACCTGAGCTGGTGCTAAAAACCTCCTCTGCCACATCGAACACGGACGCAGGTAAAACGCGCACTGGGAAAATCGTCGTCGCGCTGCAGATGGCATTGTGTCTCGTGCTTTTGGTCGGTGGCGGATTGCTCGTCAGCACGCTGCGCAATCTTCAAGATATCCCTCTCGGAATGCGGGTCGATGGCCTTGTTGTCTTTGGTATAAAGCCGAACACCCACTCAACGGCAGAGGCTATAACCTTCTACCAGACGCTAACCAACAAGCTCCGCGCACTCCCCGGCGTCGAATCCGTAACCATCATGGAAGAGCGCCTCGGCTCGTGGTGGTCAGATAACTTCTCCATGACCGTAGATGGCAAGCTGCCCGACGTGCCTGACAGCTCAAAGACCGTACGCAATAATGTCGTCGGGTCAGACTTCTTCCACACACTCGGCGTGCCGATCCTCGAAGGCCGCGACTTTGCCGATTCCGACACGGCTGCCTCGCCGCCGGTCGCCATCATCAACGAACTCTTCGCACAGCGTTTTCTACCGAACCAGAATCCTCTTGGACATCGCATCGGCACGAATGATGGAAAGTTCCAATTCACAGTCGTCGGGGTGGTGAAGAACCACAAATACCGCAGCATCGATGAAGAGCCGATCCCTATGGCGTGGGTTCCGTACACGCAAGGTCCGCCAGTCGGCAAAATGCACGTTGAATTGCGTGTCAAGGGCGAACCGCTGGCGATTCTGCCATCCGTGCGCAAAGTCATACAAGAGCAGGACCCGAACCTGCCATTGATCGAACCAATCACGCAGCGGGCACAATATGAGACGACCATCTCACAGCAGCTTCTATTTGCACGTCTCGCTGGATTCTTCGGATTGCTGGCTGTGGTCCTCGTCGCAACTGGCCTCTATGGAACACTGGCATATCGCGTGAACAATCGCACTGTCGAGATCGGAGTGCGCATGGCCGTGGGCGCAGGACGCGGACAGGTGGTCTGGATGGTTCTTCGCGACAGTCTGATTCTGACCGCCGTCGGCATTGGCGTTGGGATACCGCTCGCCATGCTGGCGAGCAGGGCGTTAACCTCCGCATTGTATGGCGTGAAACCATTCGACGCATCGATTTACATATTCGCGATACTTGGCGTATCCGTTGTCGCCATCGCAGCGAGTATGATCCCGGCGCGTCGCGCCGCAAGTATCGATCCGCTGACTGCCCTGCGAACCGAGTGAAGTGAACTCCCGTAGGCGAGGTGAATGGATGACTACATTCCTAAGCGATCTGCGATACGGAATTCGCCAACTGAGAAAAACTCCGGGGTTCACGGTTGTTTGCGTGCTGACATTGGCGCTGGGAATTGGCGCGAACACAGCGGTCTTCAGCGTGATGAATGCAGTGCTGTTGAAGTCGTTGCCCGTAACTGACCCCGAACGCGTGGTGTACCTCAACACTTCGGGCGCACCTCATCACGGCAACAACACCGGCGACTGGAATACCTCGTTTTCCTATCCCGTTTACGAAGAACTTCGACAACAGAAGAACGCGCTCTCTGAAGTCATCGCATACGTCCCGATCAGTTCCGGTGGCAGCAAAGTCGCCGTCCGCGTCGGCCCCCAACCAGAGGAAGCCGAAGGCGACATGGTCAGCGGCAATTTCTTCTCCGGCTTGGGTGTATCTGTGGCGCGTGGACGCGGCTTCACTACGCAGGATGAGGCGCAGCATGCTCCCATTGCCGTCATCAGCTACAACTACTGGACGCAGCGCTTCTCGCGCAACCCCGATCTTCTCGGCAAAACCCTCTATGTAAAAGGCGTTCCCCTCACAATCGTTGGAATCGCAGCCGAAGGCTTTGAAGGCGTTGAGCCGGGAAGTTCCACCGACTTCTGGATTCCCCTACAGAGCCGCGTGGAACTCAACGCCTGGAGCACACCAGCACAAGATGGCAAAACCTATCTGCAGAGGCCTGACTGGTGGTGCCTGCGGATGCTTGCGCGCCTCGCTCCAGGTATTACGAGAGAGCGGGCGATTGCACAGCTACAGCCCATTTTCCAGACGGCGGCATACATCGGCATCGGCAATCCTGAGCCAGGAGAAAAACGCCCGGTCCTCAGCTTTCAGGATGCCAAGAACTTCCCCGGATATGACGAAGACTACGGCAAGCCGCTCAGGATCTTGATGGCGATGGTCGGGCTCGTTCTGCTGATTGCTCTGAGCAACGTGGTGATGCTGTTGATGGCGCGGAACACGACGCGGCAGCGCGAGTTCTCGCTGCGTCTTGCACTCGGCGCAGGCCGCAAGGAGCTGTTTCGCCAACTACTCACCGAGAGCATGCTGCTGGTTGCGCTCGGTGGAGTGCTGGCATGGCTCTTTGCCTCAGGAGCCACGCGATCGCTTGCAGCCTGGTCGCAGATCGAAGCCAGCCTCGCGCCGGATCGCACCGTACTGCTCTTTACGCTGGTCATTTTGCTGGGCGCAGCGCTGGCCTTTGGATTGGCGCCTTTGCGCGTGGCACTCTCCGGCGGCCCGGGACTCGTGCTGAAGACTTCTGCTGCTACCAGCAATACCGACGCGGGCAAGGCGCGTGTGGGAAAAATCATCGTGACCCTGCAGATGGCGCTTTGCCTCGTTTTGCTCGTCGGCGGAGGACTACTGATTCGCACATTACGCAATCTTGAGAACCTCCCGCTCGGCATGCGCACGCAGGGACTGGTCGTTTTCGGAATCAATCCTCAGCATGTGCATTCGTTCGCCGATGGCGTGGCCTTCTACCAGAACCTGACAGACAAACTGCGTACACTCCCGGGTGTTCAGTCAGTAACGCTCATGGAAGACAGAATCGGTTCCGGCTGGTCGAACAACGACGACGTGGGCAAAATCGACGGCAAGAAGCCACCCAATTCCGACGGCGACAATGCCATGGCCCGGGCAAATATTGTTGGCCCTGACTTTTTCCAGACTCTCGGTGTGCCCATTGTTGCGGGCCGCGATTTTGCCGACTCCGATACAGCGGCATCACCGAAAGTTGCCATCATCAACGAACTTTTCGCCCAGCGCTTCCTGCCCAACGAGAATCCCCTCGGCCATCACCTGAGCTGGCGCGACCCCAAAGATGACGTGGTGATCGTCGGCGTAGTCAAGAACCACAAGTACCGCAGCATCGAAGAAAAACCGATCCCCATGCAGTGGTTCGCGTACACGCAGCAAAAGACCATCGGTGAAATGCACTTCGAAATGCGCGTACACGGCGATCCCATGGCGATCCTGCCCGCAGTGCGCAAGGTCGTGCAGCAAATCGATCCCAACCTGCCGCTAATGCAGCCCATGACACAGCGCGCGCAATACGAAGAGAGCATCTCGCAGCAGCTGCTCTTTGGCCGCCTCGCAGGCTTCTTCGCACTGCTGGCAGTGGTTCTCGTAGCCACCGGACTTTATGGAACGCTGGCTTACTACGTGAACAACCGCACCGTAGAGATTGGCGTGCGCATGGCCATCGGTGCGCAGCGTAAACAAGTCGTCTGGATGGTTCTGCGCGACAGCCTTCTTATGACTGGGATTGGCATTCTTGCAGGAGTGCCCCTGGCCATCTTCGTTAGCAGAGAGCTGGCCTCAGCGCTCTACGGGGTCAAGCCATACGACGCTTTAAGCTACGTGCTGGCAGTGCTTGGCGTCGCTTTGGTAGCCGCCATTGCCAGCCTGATTCCGGCCAACCGGGCAGCCAGCGTAGACCCGCTGATGGCTCTGCGGGCGGAATAGACTTTCACGTCTTTTTACTGTGAAGAGCCTCACAAAACCGCAGGTGATACATTGGGATGCGTTCACTAATTCGCTTTAGTTAAGGACTTTCAGTGAATTTTCTCGGAATCGATGTAGGCACCGGCGGGACCCGTGCGGTATTGGTCGATCAACATGGTCGGGTGGTGAAAGAAGCGGCCAGCGAACATGCGCCCTTTCGCAGCCCGAAGCCCGGATGGGCTGAACAGGAACCGGAAGACTGGTGGCGAGCAGCGCAGGCAGCGATTCGGGAAGTGCTGGCTACAAGCGGCGTAGCGGCATCTGGGATTAAAGCCATTGGGCTCACCGGCCAGATGCATGGCGCAGTCATGCTCGACGCCGAGGGCCGCGTGCTCCGCCCATCTCTCATCTGGTGCGATCAACGAACCGACGCGCAATGTGACTGGCTGCATGAACGGATCGGTCGCGAGCGCCTTATTGAACTGACCTGCAATCCAGCACTGCCGAACTTCACTCTGACGAAGCTCCTCTGGGTGCGCGATCACGAGCCGGAAATCTTTGCTCGCATTGCGCATGTTCTCTGCCCCAAGGATTACGTTCGCTTCCGATTAACCGGCACCTATGCAATGGACGTGCAGGAAGCATCCGGCACTCTTCTGCTTGACGTGACCCACCGACGCTGGTCTTCGGAAGTTGCGCGGATCGCGGGAATCGACGAGGCATGGCTGCCACAGCTCTTCGAATCACCCGAAATCTGCGCTCACATCTCGAGAGAAGCAGCGGAGAAAACAAGCTTGGTCACCGGAACACCTATCGTCGCCGGAGCAGGCGATCAAGGCGCAGGCGCTGTTGGGATGGGCATTCTGCAGCCGGGCTCCGTGTCGGCCACAATCGGCACTTCGGGTGTAGTCTTTGCCGCAACCGCAGCACCGACAAAAGATCCCCTTGGGCGCCTGCACACTTTCTGTCACGCGGTTCCGGAACGCTGGCATGTGATGGGAGTAACGCAGGCGGCAGGCCTCTCTCTGCGTTGGTTGCGCGACATCGTTGCACCCGGTTCAAACTACGACGCTCTGACCTCCGAAGCCGCGCAAATTCCTGCAGGCAGCGAAGGCCTCATCTGGGCGCCTTATCTGCTTGGCGAACGCACCCCCCATCTCGATTCCCAAGCGACAGCTGCCTTTTATGGCATCACCGCTTCGCACACCCGCGGCCACCTGGTACGTTCTGTGCTCGAAGGCGTTGCCTATTCGTTGAAGGACACATTCACTCTATTCGCCGAACTCGGAATTCCCGTGAAGGGCGTACGCCTGGGTGGCGGGGGGGCACGCGGGCAGCTCTGGCGGTCCATTCAGGCCGGCGTTTATGGCTATATCAGCGATGTTCTGGTAGCCGAAGAAGGTGCAGCCTTCGGCGCCGCGCTATTGGCAGGAGTGGGAGCAGGCGCATGGCTTGATACGGATGCCGCATGCGCTGCAGCAATCAGGGTGGCCGAGCAGATTCCTCCTGATCCAGCGGCAACACTGAGCTATGCTGATGGTTACAAACTGTTTCGGCGGCTATATCCTGCGCTGCGTTCTGTGCGAGAAGGAATTCCTCCGAGCTTCTAAGCCCTGAATTTATATTGAACATTTCTTCTGCAACATCTACAAAGACTTGTATGCCTAAACGCAAGTCTCCCGTCATGGAACTCAAGAAAAGTGAGTTCCTTCCGGGCCGGCCCATCAGTCTGAAAATCCTGGGAGATTATCTAGATCTTTCGCCAGCCACCATCTCTTTAGTCCTGAATAACGCCCCGGGCGTGCGTTCCATTCCACAGGAGACGCGCGATCGCGTGCTGGCTGCTGCAAAGAAATTCGACTACCGTCCCAGCTTCTATGCGCGATCGCTCCGTCGAAAACAATCCTTCTCTGTCGGCGTACTTGTTCCCGAGCTGAGCGATGGCTACTCAGTGCTGGTAATGGATGGCATCGAAGAGGTTCTCGTCGAAGAAGGCTATTTCTACCTGACGGCAAGCCATCGGCGCAAAGCAGACTTGATCGAAGAATATCCCCGTCTTCTGATGGATCGTTCCGTCGAAGGCTTCATCGCAATCGATACTGCGTTGCAGCACAGCCTGCCCCTCCCTGTGATAGCAGTTGCCGGGCACAAGAAAATTGAAGGTGTCACCAGCATTACGCTTGATCACAAACGAGCCGCCGAATTGGCACTGCATCACCTGTATCAGTTAGGGCACAGACAAATTGCTTTCATGCGCGGACAGACCTTCAGCTCAGATTCAGAGGATCGCTGGAACAGCTTCATGTCCGTCGCCAGAAAGCTGGGCCTCGAAGTGCCTCCGGAACTGACAGTGCAACTGGAGGTCAACGTCTCGTCACCCGAGCTTGGCTATCCAGTGGTGCAACAGTTGCTGGCGCAGAACCGTCCATTTACCGCGCTCGTATCTTTCAACGATGTAGCGGCCATCGGAGCCATTCGCGCCTTCCGTGATCACGGTCTGAGTGTGCCCGAAGATGTGTCAATTGTCGGCTTCGATGACATTCAGGGGGCGGCGTATCACAATCCAAGCCTGACAACGATACGACAGCCACTGCACACCATGGGCATCAATGCAGCCCGGTTCCTGTTGCAGCGCATTCAAGGACTCAAGGATTATCCGGAGCACATCGCCATAGTGCCAGAGCTGATTATCCGCGAATCAACGTGTCCCCCCAAACCGAAGCGGATTGCGCGCAAGCGCTAAACCAGTGCCTGAACACGGTATACTCTTTTGGCTGATTTCATTTTCCGGGACACAAAAATGAAGGCTTCACGCCGTCAGGTATTTGCAGCTCTGTGGGCTGCCATCTTGCTCATCGCATCAACCACGATCTTTGCCCAGCCAACGCCGCCGACAATTCTGCACGCTGCTGAGGCAGCAAAGGTGCTGCCGGATGCCGTATTCTTTCGCGGCCAGTCGGCCACCGTGCAGACGCGCAACTCAGCAGGCATCCATTTTGCGGACGATATGTTCATGCTCACCGCTCTGGTTGACAACTCCGGATATTCCAGCGGAGTGCAACAGAAATATCAGGCCTACTTCATCACCGAAGTTCCGCTCGATTTCAGCGGACAGACGTTGAAACCTGGCGCATACGGCGTAGGCATCGTTAAAGACCATTTCATTGTGATGGATATTGCGGCCCATGATCTGTTCACCGCTCCAGTGACTCACGATACAGAATTGAAGCGACCCATGCCTCTGCAGCTCAACGCCGACGGCGATCAATATCGACTCTATTTCGGGCGCGATTACGTATCTTTCGCGCAAGCGAAGTAACATTGGAATACGATTTACCTTTCATGGAAAACCCCATAACACTCGAAATCTGCCTTGAGTCGGTTGACTCAGTCATCGCCGCCGATCTCGGAGGCGCACAGCGCATAGAGCTCTGCGCTAATTTGCTGGAGGGCGGCACAACACCGAGCGCTGGAACGATTCGCGCGGCGCGAGAGAACGCAAAGATCGCCATTAACGTGATGATTCGCCCACGCGGAGGCGATTTCCTCTATACAGATCTCGAGTTTGCCTCGATGAAGCATGACATCCGCATGGTAAAAGAGCTTGGCGCCGATGGCATTGTGCTCGGCCTGCTGCGGGCTAACGGCACGGTCGACGTAGAACGCACCCAGGAGTTGGTCGATCTGGCTCGACCGCTGCCGGTCACATTTCATCGCGCCATCGACGTCTCGCGTGACCTGCTGGAAGCACTCGAGGACGTGATTTCAACAGGAGCCGCACGTGTGCTCACTTCCGGCGGTCAACCGTCAGTGGTGGATGGCGGACCAATGGTGGCAAGAATGGTCCAAGCAGCAAAAGGACGCATCATCGTCATGCCCGGCTGCGGAATTCGTCAAGACAACGTCCAGTCCATTCTTGCAGCGACCGGCGCGAGCGAAGTTCACATCGCTCTTGAAACAGAGATACCGAGCGCCATGCAGTTTCGTAAAGCCGAGATTCCGATGGGCGGCGTGGAAGGTCGTGAATATGTGCGCTTTGTCACGCCGGAAGATGCCGTGCGGGATGTAGTCCGAATTCTGAATTCATAACATCAGGACGCAGGCTGGATCACGCCACGGCATTCGCCGAAACCAATACGGGGATGGCCTTCCCGCTCGCAGTAAGCGCGAAAAATCACCTCGTCTCCATCCTCAAGAAATTTACGCGTTTCGCCACTCGGCAGCGGAATCGGCTCCGCTCCGCGCTGTGTCATCTCCAGCAAAGAGCCGACCGACTCTTTCGCCGCGCCGGAAACCGTTCCTGAAGCCAGCAAATCGCCCGGCTGCAGATTGCAACCGTTGCTGGTGTGATGCGTGAGCATTTGCGCCAGTGTCCAGTACAAATCGCGTGCGTTGCCTCTGCTGATGCGCGCGGGCGCTTGTCCTGCTTCGCGAATGCGCCGCGATGAGAGCAAGACCTCGAGCTTCAGATCAATCCCGCCACGCTTCTGGTTCGACTCGGAATTGAGGTACGGCAACGGCTGCGGATCGCCAGGAGCACGCTCGAAAGCATGCGTGCGAAACGGTTCAAGCGCATCCAAAGTCACAACCCACGGAGAAACACTCGTTGCAAAACTTTTGGCTAGAAAAGGACCCAGCGGCTGATACTCCCAGGCCTGAATATCGCGAGCCGACCAGTCATTCAAAAGGCAAAGCCCAAAGATGTGGCTCTCGGCCTCAGACAAGGAAACAGGCTCGCCTCGGCGATTCCCTTCTGCAACAAAAAATCCCACTTCGAGTTCATAATCAAGCAGTCGGCTCGGACCGAAGGCAGGACTCTCAGCGTCTGCTGCCTTTGTCTGTCCACAGGGGCGTTTGATTTCCGTCCCACTAACCACAATGGATGACGCGCGCCCATGGTAGCCAATGGGGACGTGCTTGTAATTCGGTAGCAGCGGGTTATCCGGTCTGAATAACCTGCCAACGTTGGTCGCATGATAGATCGATGCATAGAAATCCGTGTAGTCGCCGATTGCTGTAGGCAGATGCATCGTAGTTTCGCCCGCAGAACGCAAATTTCGCTCAACCTTGCTACGGATTTCCGGTGCGACGTCTATACGAAGTATCTCGATAAGACGCGCGCGCAATGTCGCTGCAGCCCGGCGTCCATGTGACATAAGACCATTGAGCGTGGCGGCGGTACAGGCCTGTTGCAACAGAGGGTCCAGCGCCCGAAACAGCCCTTGTTCAGCGCAGGCACGAATGTCCAGGACCCGATCACCAATCGCAACCCCAATCCGAGGCTTGAGCTCACTTGCTGAGAAAACACCGAACGGCAAATTCTGCAATGGAAAATCCGTTGCGCTATCGTTGGCCGATTCCACCCAGCTCTTATCCACCGTCACAGCCATCCCAAAGCCTTCAGTTCAGCAACCGGCTCAGTGAATGAACAGGAACCGAATCCAATCGCAAACTGTTGGCGAGCAGCCTTGATCTGCTTTGTCGAAAGGCGATAGCTGTTCCATTTCAGCGTATCTTTCTTCCACTGAAATGCGGCAGGCGATTCCTCATTCAACAAACCGATCACATCCTCTCTGGCCGCGCCTTGATATGCAATCGCCGCTGCTACAAATACGTTCACAAATCCGTGCATCACGGCTGATGCGCTGTTCTCTTCATAGGTAAGCTTTTTCGTCGAGCGCAGAGGATGATGCAATCCGGCTGTCGCTTTAAAGGGAATCTTCGCCTTTGCGCAGGCGATCAGAAAGTCGGCAATCTCCTGCGTGCTTGGGATCGCATCAGCCGTGACGCCCCCAGTGCGGATCTTGGCTCTTGCGTCAAACTTGCTCAACACAGGCAGTATCGCGTCGCTCTGTTGCGACTGGAATTCTGCATACGCCACCATGCCCGATGGAGCAGAAGCGAGCCTCTGCTCAAGTTGCGCAACATCGGGAGCCTTCAGCTCAATAGCATCCAGAAAAGCTGCCCCCTCGCTGAATGGCTCAATCAGATTCGCATCCTCATCCGTCTCGCCCGAACTAAGCACACTCAGAAGCCACGGAGACATCTGTTCGCTGCAACAGGCTTCAGCAAATGCCGCTGTGAATTCGGTCAATCTCTGTGCAGGCACGACGAATCTGCCGAGCATCCATGCATCCTCGCACGTTCGATACGCAGAGTAGTTGCGGACCGCTGTTTGCATGTCGAGAGACGCCGGAGGGAAGAGGCCTGCGTAGTCGATGATACCTTCGAGCAGAGCACGCGTAACTGTCATTCCTTCGTCCTGATTTCCGTTCAATTGCCGGGCTTGAAATGTTTCTTCAACCCCTGCCAGCATTCGTAATATTCATGCTGCAGGATTTTCGTCTCCAGAGCGAACTTCGTTGGCCGCACCGCCAGCTGCGTTTCAAACATGAACGCAAGCGTATTGCCAAGATACTGCGGTTTAAGTTCCGCGCTGCTGGCGCGCTCAAACGTTTCCGCATCAGGACCGTGACCGGCCATGCAGTTGTGCAGGCTCGCTCCGCCCGGCACAAAGCCCTCCGCCTTTGCGTCATATTGGCCGAAGATCAGACCCATGAACTCATTCATCATGTTGCGATGGAACCACGGCGGACGGAAGGTGTGTTCCGCCACCATCCATCGCGGTGGAAAGATGGCAAAGTCGACGTTGGCAGTGCCTGGGATCAGGCTGGGCGCAGTGAGCACCGTGTAGATCGACGGATCAGGATGATCGAAAGATACCGTGTTAATGCAGTTAAAGTTCTTTAGATCGTATTTGTACGGGGCATAGTTACCATGCCATGCAACAACATCCAGTGGCGAATGATCGATCTCTGCAATCCAGAGATTTCCAAGAAATTTACTGACGATATGAAAGCCGCCCTCGCGATCTTCATACGCAGCAACCGGATAAAGAAAGTCGCGCGCATTCGCCAGCCCGTTGGCTCCGATCGGACCAAGATCAGGCAAGCGAAACGGTTGCCCATAATTCTCGCAAATATACCCGCGAGCCGCTTTCTCTTCGAGAACAACACGAAATTTCAATCCACGCGGCAACACACAAATCTCGCCTGGAACGACACCGATGATGCCCAGTTCCGTATGGACGCGCAGACCGCCTTGTTGCGGAACGAGCAGCAATTCGCCATCGGCGTTGTAGAAGAATCGATCGTCCATCGACTTATTGATGGCGTAGAGATGAATGCCAACTCCCGTTTGCATCGCCGGATCACCATTGCCGCCCAGCGTGATAATGCCATCAACGAAGTCCGTCGGTTCCGACGGGATCGGAATCGGATCCCAGCGAAGCTGATTCGGCAGCGTCGGCACTTCAGTAAACGGGCCACTGCGCATCAGGCGCGTCGAATATTCCTCGTAGGGCTTGTGCGTAACCGATGGCTTGATGCGATAAGTCCAGGTACGGCGGTTCACGTGCCGTGGTGATGTAAAGGATGTTCCGCTGAATTGCTCGGTATAGAGACCGAGCGGATGCTTCTGTGGCGCATTCTGTCCTTGAGGTAAAGCGCCCGAGACAGCTTCGGTTGCAAACTCATTGGCGAACCCCGACTGATATTTCAGCGTAGAAGCTGGCATTGTTTCTCCCTGAATCGAAGACGTCAAAACTCTATAAGCTACCGGGAGGAGCGTGGCTTTGGCAAACCCTTCAGGCGTTATCGCTCAACGGAAAAGAGCTTCGGCAACACCTCGCCGGCCTTGCCCAGCACAACCTCCGTAAACGCGCCCGCATTCAGTGGCTTTTCGGGTCCAACGTAGTAGGTGCGGACTTTTGGCGTTGCTGGCAAGTTACGCTGATTGGCCCAGTGCACAAAGCTGGCAGCCGGATGCACATTTCCCGACGTCCCCACCACAAGCATCACGCTGCAGAAATCGATTTCACGCATGATGCATTCCATCTCCAGCGGATACTCCCCAAACCACACAATATTCGGACGAATCTGCGCACCACATGCGCAAGTTGGAATCTCGCTTGCCGATTCGTAAAACTTTCTGTCGATGAAAACCGGCGCACCGCAATCGGATTCGCAGCGCGAAGAAAAAAGCTCTCCATGCATGTGGACCAGGTTGTGTGCTCCGGCGCGCTCATGGAGGTCATCCACATTCTGCGTACAGAGAAAGAACCGATCTCCCAATTGCGCCTCAAGAGCAGCCAGAGCTGAGTGCGCTGGGTTTGGCTCACATCTCTGCGCGTCCCGTCGCCGCATGGAGTAAAACCGCCACACCAGTTCCGGATTCGACTCCCACGCCTCAGGGCTCGCTACATCTTCAACCCGATATCCGCTCCAAAGCCCATCGCTATCGCGAAAAGTAGGAATGCCGCTTTCGGCACTGATGCCGGCGCCGGTAAGAACGAAAATGCGATCCTTCAACGTGATCGGAATGATTGTGCTCACGCATCAAGCGTAGCGGAAAAGCATCATAAACCCGAAATCCATGTGACTCTGCTGATGACAATGAAAAAGCGTCATGCCCGGGTTCGACGCAGTGAAGTCGACCTCAGCAGTGCTCTTCGCCTTCACTACAAGCACATCTTTCATAAGGCCACTGATGCTGGTTCCATCAAGACTTGTGACTTCAAACGTGTGACGATGCAGGTGGATAGGGTGATCGTCGGTACTCTCGTTCTGCATCGACAAGCGATATCGCTTGCCCTGCTGCAGCGTGATCATATCAGTCTTAGGAAAAGACTTGCCGTTAATCATCCAGTGGTCAAAGTCGCCATGCCCCGTAAATTTAGAGCGGAAGACTAGAGGAATGCGTACGTCGGGCTCTGCTGCCTTTTGCGAACGTGCAAAATGCGCATAGTCCCAGAGTATTTCAGGTGGAGAGAGCCATCGCGCGTCGCCCTGCTGATTCGCATACTCAATAACAATGCCCATCCCTGCCTTGCGAAGATCGTCGCGCGTTTCTCCAAGAATCCAGACGCCAGCCTGCTTCATTTCGATCGCAACATCGATTCGCTCGGCCGGCGCGAGGCGCACAGCCTGCACATTCTTCTGCACGGGCACAGGGTTACCATCCATGGCGACGACCTGCATCTCATGTCCGGAACACGCCAACCAGTGCGTTAGCGTCGCGCTCGCATTCAGAATATGCAAGAGAACGCGCTGGCCCTGCTTCACGCGAATCGGTTCGCCAGCGCCAAGCATCTTGCTGTTGATCGTGGCATAGTCGTAGCTCACGTCCATCGAAGTATCTCCGCCGCCACCCATATATCCGTTCCAATCATGCAGCGTAAGGAAAATCTCCTGATCGAAAACTCCCGCGTTCTCCTTGGGGTCAATATAAAAACAGCCGAACTGCCCTGAGTAAGTAGCTCTTCGCAGGTTGTGACCGGCGTAGGTGTGCGTGTGATACCAGCGAAAGCCCGATGGTCGCGGAGTAAAGCTATATCGCTGACGGCCATGCGCAGGAATCATGGGAGATCCCTCTTCCATGGAGCCATCCACATCTGAAGGGATCCATAGGCCATGCCAATGCACGATCTCTGGCGCATCCGTCTGGTTCGAAACATCAATCGTGATCGGCTTACCCTCAGGCCAACGAATCAGCGGACCGGGAACCGTTCCGTTATACGCGACAGTGTGGATCGTCTTACCGGCAGCAATCTCCAGATCGAGGTTCGCGATGGTCAGCGCGATATCTGCCGGCTGCTGTCCCCACGCTCTTGTCAGATGACCGACACCAGACTTCGCCGCAAGAGCACCGCTACCCGCAAGAAAATCCCGGCGATTCATCCTCATTGCGTACTCATCGAACTTCCGCGCTCATGGTGGCCTGACCAGTCGAAACGTCGACCAACAATAGCTTTCACGATCAGGTGATCGGTTCCCGCTGTGGGACCTATGCCCACGCCAAAGTTGATCTCCCAGTTTGGCGAGACATTGAGATCGATAGCCGGGAAAAACTGCTGCTGCTGATTGTGAAAATCGTCGAAGCTGCCGAGTCTCCCATATGACGCATAGTATTCAAGCCCGCCAGTGATGACCTTGGTGAAGTCATAACTGATCTTGGCATTCGGCGAAAATCCAACTCCCTGCGAAACGCTCTGCCCGTGAAAAGAGCGTTCGAGCGCAGGATTCACGGCGAAATACCAGCGCCCTATCTGCTTGTCGACGATGGGCCGAATCTCCCAGGTCCACGTATCCGTCGAAAAGTCGCGCCGCTGATATCCAATTTCAGTCGAAAGGCTCACACCGACAGGCCAGTGCCAGCTGTCCGGAACGCGCACACGCGGCCGAATGTGATCGCCTACCCATTGAATGCCCTGCCCGCTCCGCGAGCTGGTGAAAATGTAAAAGCCCACTTCCGACCAACTGGTAAGCCCCTGCGTAATCTCGACAGTCTCATGCAATGCATGATTTGTCGGGTACGTGCCGTCTGCCGTGTATTCCGACCCGGGAAGAGGCTTTGATCCATCCACCGTGAAGTTGCTGTGCAGTTCCAACATGGTCGTCTTCGGTGCAACCGTCTGAGAACCATAGACCTGAATTTCGTAATTGTCTTGTGCTGCAAGTGGTCGGACCACTAAAGGGCTGCAACACATCAGAAAAAGGACGCCAAAGGCAGATTTTTTCTTCCGCTTGGGCTTCAACAAGACTGTTTTCAGGGGCAAGCAGATACTCCTGCATAGTTGATGACAGGATACTACCGGCCGAATCAGATTCATTTCCTATCACTGTCATAAGCAAAACCAATCGGAGACCGCACTGGTCCGATTTCCAGCTATGCTCAAGGCATGCTCCCATCGCGTGATCAGCATCTCGTACAGATCGTCGATGCAGCATTAGCTGATACCGCTCTCCGCAGCGGTGAGTGGCTTGTCTGTCGTCCGGGATGCACGCAATGCTGTGTGGGAGCGTTTGCCATCAGCCAACTGGATGCGGAACGTCTCCGCACAGGATTGCGACAGCTTGAAGCGACCGACCCGCAACGCGCTGCGCGAATTCTGGAACGCGTTCACCTTTCGGTTTCACGAATCGCCGCCGATTTTCCCGGAAATGTCCATACCGGAATCCTGGAAGAGTCACCTGAGGCACAAGAGCAATTTGCGGATTTTGCGAACGATGAGGTCTGTCCAGTGCTCGACCCCGAGACGGGCATGTGCGATTTGTATACCGCCCGTCCGATGACCTGTCGTGTTTTTGGCCCTCCAGTGCGATCCGAAGATGGCCTTGGCGTCTGCGAGCTTTGCTATCACGACGCGAGCGAAGACGAAATCGCAGCATGCGAGATGCACCTGGGTACTGACGCGCTGGAGGCCGAACTAGAATCGCAGGTCGAAACGGAGACCGGCCAACATGGCAACACCATCGTCGCTTTTGCGTTACATCGATAGCACCTCCTGCTACATTCATTAGCAACACTGTCCTATTTCTCTCCAGGGGATGTAACTTTGATCTCGTTCTTGCGCAGGCATTTCTTGTCCTCCTCCGCGATGCTGGCGGTCTGCCTCATCTCAGTCGGCTGCAACACCGTTCAAACCACGTTGCCCCCTCCGCCGCCGCACACCATCGGCTTCATGACTGACTTTGATGTCCGCGATGACGCCATCGGTATTTGCAAAGCAGTCATGGACGGAATCGCGCCCGGAGTGCGCATCATCGACATCACCCACCAGGTAACGCCATTCGATATCGCAGAGGGAGCGCGCTTTCTCGCCGGCTCTGCACCCTACTTCCAAAAGGACGCGATCTTCGTCGTCGTCATTGATCCCGGAGTCGGCAGCGCGCGCAAGGCGATCATCGCAAAATCAAAAGTAGGCCAGTACTTCGTTCTCCCGGACAATGGACTCCTCACTCTGGTGCAGGACCGCGACGGCATCGAAGCCGCCCGCGAAATTACGAACACTCAATGGATGATCGGATCGAAGCTCTCTTCCACCTTTCACGGCCGCGACATTTTTTCTCCCGCTGGCGCGCATCTCGCCCGTGGTGACGACTGGACGCAGGCTGGTCCAGAACTCGATGTGTCAAAGTTGGTGCGCCTCGACATTCACACAGCGACAGTAGACGACAAAGGTCTTCAAGGACAGGTCATCGGAACCGATGGACCTTTTGGGAATCTGGTCCTGAACGTGCCGTCCGACACTTTTGCCAAGCTCGGCTATCAACTTGGCGATAAGGTGCCCGTAACGCTGAATAACCACAAATACGAATTCCCCTTCGAGAAAACCTTCAGCGATGTTCCGCTAGGCAAGCCACTCTTCTACATCGATTCGCGTGGCCGATTGAGCCTGGGAATCAACCAGCGCAATTTTGCTGAGACCTACAAGATCACACCGCCCACAGATCTCTTCATCCCGAAGAAATAACATTGCATAGCGGGGTGCATTCTAGTCAGGTGCTCCCGCCGCGCCTTTCGTCGGCCCGCGATGATATACAGATAAGTCGGAGTCTATGCCGCGTCGCATACAGTTTTGGGTCATCGCCTTCCTGGCTGTCACCACCACGCTGATTGCAGGCAGCTCATCGGCGACGCAGCAAACGCTGAAGGCCCCGGACCCCGACGCCGCATGCGCAAAGTGTCATCGCAAAATCTACGATAGCTACAAACGAACACCGATGGCACAGGCAAGCGGCATCGCTGCCGACGGCCTCATTCCCGGCGACTTTCTGCATGCAGCCTCCGGCGTGCACTACCGCCTGTTTTTGCAGGACGGGCGTGCGTGGCTCTCCTATCAGCGACCCAATGCGACTCCGGAACGCACCCTCGACGGCAAACAGGAGCTGATCTATTACCTCGGCTCCGGCAAGCGGGGACGAACGTACCTCTTTCAACAGGAGGCTTTCTGGTTTGAGATCCCGGTGAATTGGTACGCAAAGAAACAGGTCTGGGATATGGCTCCGCATTTTCTCCAGGCCAAAGAAATGCCGCTAACCCTTCCCATCGATGCCGGCTGCCTTCGTTGTCATGCCAGTGATGTGCAAACACCGCTGCCGGGCGGTCGAAATCACTACGCTGGTTCGCCGTTTTTGCACGGAGGCATCGGTTGCGCCGCATGTCACGGCGATCCATCGTCCCACCTGGCGCAGAACGGTAAGGGACCGATACTAAACCCAAATAAGCTGGACGCAATCCGTAGGGATTCGGCTTGTCTCCAGTGCCATCTTGAAGGCGAATCCACCATTGCGCGTTCTGGACACAGCCTGACCTCGTATCGCCCCGGAGACAATCTCTTCGATCACATCATCTTCTTTGTGCACAAAGACACAACAGGCCCGGCGGGACGCGCGACCAGCCAGTGGGAGGCCCTTCTCGAAAGCAAATGCAAGCAGCAGAGTGGCGATAAGCTCACATGCACCACATGCCACGACCCGCACAACACGGTTGAACCGGAGAAGCGTGTGAGCTATTACCGCGCGAAATGCCTCACCTGCCACAACGACACTGCATTTATCGCAAAACATCATCCGGAAAATCCGGATTGCGCCTCCTGCCACATGCCGCGCCAGTCAACAACAGACATTGCGCACGAACAGGTCACCGATCACCGCATCCAGAAGCCCGCAAGCCTCACGCCGGGAGCGATGACAGCGACATCGAAGGAGATCGTAACGGTCGACAACTTGCCGGTAACGGCGCGTGAATACGGGCTTGCCTATGCGCAGATGGCCCTGCACGGCGATCCCTTTGCGATACATCAGGCGATGCGGTATCTGAAGGAAGCCGAGCAGTCCGATGTAACGCAGGCATCTGATGCCGAGTTGCACACGCAACTCGGATTTCTCGCGCAAAGAACAGGAGACAACAAGCTGGCGGCAACTGAATATGAGACGGCGCTAAAGGCAGATCCACACAAAAGCACAGCGGCTGGCGATCTCGCGATTCTGCGCATCCAGGCCGGCGATCTCGCAAATGCCATCCCGCTCTTGCAATCTGCTTTCTTGGAAGATCCGGAACAACTCGCCGCTGGATATGACCTCGCCGTTGTGCAGTGCAATCAAGGTAATGCGCCAGCCGCTATCCAGGCCCTCAATCGTGTTCTTCTCTTCTCGCCTGACGACACCAGGGCACACGCGTTTCTGCTCGCCATCAAAAGTGGCGCGCAACCGTGCGGCCAGCATCAATGATTTCCTGTCGTCGCGGCTTGTAGGCGGGCCAGATTAGCCTGCGCCTGCGCATGATTCGGCGCGATGCGCAGCGCATGCTGAAAATCTTCGCGGGCTTCAGACGTCTTTCCTGCCTTCACCTCCAACACACCGAGGTTGTTCCAACCATCAGCGTCATTCCCGTCAAGATGAAGCGCTGCCTGCTGTTCGACAATTGCGTCGTTTAATTGCCCGGTGGTTGTCAGCACTTGTGATAAGAGCGAGTGAACCGTCGGATCGTCCGGCGTCAGCGCGGCCGCGGCCTTTAATTGCGTCGCAGCATCTCCAAAGCGTCCGAGTTGCACATAAGCCATCGCTAGATGCTCACGCATCTCAGCGTCCTTATCGTCCTGCTTAACTGCCGACTCCAACAAATCGGCAGCGTGCGCCGGATCACCCGAAGCAATCGCCAACTGCGCCGAGCCATCAAGCGCAGCAGCATCGTGTGGATTGAGTTCGAGCGCTCGCTGAAACTCTGGTTGCGCCGCATCAGGACGCTGCTCTTTCAACAACGCCAATCCCAGACCGCTGTGCGCATCAGCGTCGTCAGAATGCTGCTCAAGAATCGCGCGGAACTGTTGTTCGGCACGCGCAGCGTCGTCATGATTCAGATCCATACGTCCCAGATCAAAGCGAGCGTCCACTTGATCCGAGTTGATGTCGATTGCCTTTTCGTAAGTTTCAGCAGCTTGCTGTGTTTCGCCCGCCTTATCCAACGCCACCCCTAGCGCCGTCAACGTGCGCGGATTGTCGGCATCGATGGCCAACTCACGCCGATAAGCGCCAATCGCCTGCGAATACTTGCCCTGCCCCAGGTATGCGCCCGCAAGATTGAAGATCGCAATCGAATCCTGCGGATCTTTCCGCAGCCTGTTCTCCATCCAGGCCTGCTCCAGAAGGTAGCGTGGATCAGGCGCATCAGGCGCCCGCTTCAACGGCAAAACCTGTAGCCACAAGTGGCCCATCTCATCCACCGACCGATTCCCGGCTTTCACCCGAATCGGCGGGTTATTCGGATTGTGAATGTTCTCGCTCGAATTATCGTAGGTGTAGCGCATGTACAGCACCGTCCCTTTCGGCAAGCGAAGCGGCGTGCGATAGCGATAAACCGATTGTCGGTCGATGTCCCAATTGCGGATCCAAACGAGCCATTTCTTCTCGCCCGACGGCAGAACAGCGTACCCCTGCAAGTCTTTTCCAAGATAGTGCGCATGAGGATAGACGCCGAGCACCTCGACGTCGACCGGCAGCTTCATCTGATCCTGAACGACAAAATCGCGCGCTCCCGGCGGAATATCTAGCGCCCGATCATCTTCCAGCTGCAGCAGCATCGGCTGCTTTTCCGGAGGCTTGTCCGTAAAGTACAAACCGATTTCTGCCTGCATCGTCTCCAGCTTGCCTGAAGGCTTGAGGTGCATGTTCAGAATCAGATCGTTCCCCGGATCGAGTCGCCACGGCATTCCCTCCGGCTCCGTCAGAACCGGCGTATCCGGCTTCCAGAAAAGAAAATGACTGTCAGGATCGAACGTATGCCCTGCATCGACTTCCAACTCCATCCCGGCAACACCCTCCTGCCAATCCCTCGGATGTGCCTTGCGAAACGACGCTGTCCGATCGATCAAGACATTCGCGTGGTGCACAACCTGCGGCGTTCCCGGCAGAATCTCAATCGCGCGCACATAACGCGTGTGCTTAAGCGGATACGGAAGAACAAAATTGCGGAAGACATCCGTGCCCGACGCGATCAACGTATATGGCTTCGCAACTTTCAGAATCAGATCAGGCGGGCCCAATTCCCATGTCTCGCCATAATGCGGAGCAGCCGGAACATCCGCCGCATCTCCCTGCGCCATTCCCGTCATCACCCATTCCCGAATGAGTTTGAGATCGGAATCCGAAAGCCGCCGATTGTCAGCAAAGTCTCCGTATCCCGGCTCCGGCAGCCACGGAGGCATATAGCGACTCTGCGTCACCTGCAGCATCTGCTGTCCCCAGCGGCGCGCATCTGCATAGGTCATCAGACTGAAGGGCCCCGCGCCTCCTGGGTGATGACACGTGGTGCAATTCTTATAAAGAATCGGCGCGATCTGCCGCGCATAGATTACGGGAGCGTCCGCAGCACGAACAGGAGGATGCATCGCGACTCGCATGCCTGCAAACACGACAAGCCCCATGAAAATTCCGCCGCACCTCAGTTGAATCTTCATGGCTGCCGTGTCACGATCGCGCAGCCTACAGGCGCTCCGCCAGGTTGCGGGGCAGCCCTGTTCTCCAGTGCTGCGGCAATCGCATCTTCGAGTTCGTGGTGCTGTGCGCGAGGCCGCTCAGAGCCAAGAGACAGATAGCGGTCATCGATGCGTCCGTGGTACACCTCGCGCAAATCGTTTTCATCCCGCAGAAAAACCGCAGCCTCCGGTGTCACTCTCACCTTCGCCATGCGCACCAAAGATTGTTCCTTATCGAGGATCACGCTGTCTGTATCACCAAATTGCGCTGCATGTTGCTTGAGCTTCGCCGCCGTCTCATCCGGGTTGGGGTACACCTCCCAGAACTGCACGCCTCTAGCCGCATACTCCTGCTTTAATCGCATTAATTCTGGCAGATATCGATTCGAAATCGGGCAATCCGACGCGGCAAAGAAAAGCACGACAACGCGCGTTCCTGGAGAAGCAAGAGTCGCAACCGGCGTGCCGTCAAGTTCAATGCCAAAAGGGGCGCTCTGTGCTTCCGCAGGCCACGCAAGCAGCAGGATCGCAACGGCCAAACACCATCTCACTGCGATCTCAGGAAGGGCGATCTTCTTCGCCGAATAGGGCCTGCTGGACACACAAGTATCTTAATCATCAAGGTTCGGCGGGGTGCCATTCTTGACAATCGCAACTGTCAGTCACTATAGTTTCTGCTCGTTAGCGGCAGTGCACCGCAACGTGAAACGGCAGTTATGCAGCGGCTCGTAATGCTGCTTCCTGTTGTATTTGACAGAACATCGTCTTCAGACCAGATAAAGAGAATCGCTCTTACGCATGCTGCCTTCCAGAATTCGTGGAAGGGACAAAGACGGCGTACGCGGAGCGGCAACGGCTTCAAGTTTTTGGGAGACCACAATTATGACACGCATAAGCAAGGCGCTTGCCTGCGGGTTGGGTGCTGTTCTCTTCTCTTTCCTTCCGCTCACATCTCAAGCACAAGCAATCTACGGATCAATCTACGGAACGGTAACCGACAACACCGGCGCAGTCGTTCCCAATGCGACCGTTACAGTTACTGACGAGGCAAAAGGCACCGCCCAGGACGTCGTAACCAACGCCGCTGGTGAATACTCTGTCCAGCACCTGATACCCGATGTTTACGACGTGAAAGTGGTCGTGGCCGGCTTTCAAACCGCCGAGACCAAGGGAATTCAGGTTTTCGCCGACAGCTCTCCAAAAGCTGACATCCAACTGGTTGTCGGGGCCGCAGCCACGACAGTCACCGTCAGCGCCGATGCCATTCCCATCCTGAAGACGGATAAGGCCGACGTGGCCACGGAATTTACGTCGCAGGACATCAGCAGCGTGCCGCTTCCGAATCGCAACTTCACCGCGATTCAATTGCTGCTTCCCGGAGCGCAGCAATTGAACTGGGCACACGCTGCGGACGAGAACCCGCAAGCGAGCTTGCAGATTCAGGTCGACGGCCAGGCATTCGGCGGCGTCGCCTATCAGCTCGACGGCACCGACAACCAGGACCCGATCCTGGGAATCATCGTCATTAACCCGCCACTCGATGCAATGGCCGAAACGAAAATTACAACGCAGAATTTCGACGCCGAATTCGGCAAGGCAGTTTCGTCCGTCATCGTCGCCAGCACCAAGTCTGGTTCCAACAGCTTCCACGGCGGCGCTTTCGACTATCGCGAAAGCAATGCGAACCTGGCGCGCGACCCCTGGACTCAATTCCCTGGCACGATCTTTCCTGGCGGACTGAAAAACCAGTTCGGTGGTTTCATCGGCGGTCCCGTCATTAAGGACAAGATCTTCTTCTTCGGCGACTACCAGGGCGTGCGGCAAAGAGTTGGCACTCCGGCAACCGCAACTGTCCCGTCTGCATACTTGAAGTCAACCTGCCTCGGACAGGCTACCTCGCCTAGCGGTATTGCCGGCTGCGATTTCAGCGAGTATGCCAACTATCGCTCAGATGCCGTCGGTCCAAACAAGCAGCTCATCTATCACAATGTCAATGGAACACAAGTTCCGTATCCCAGCAACGTCATTCCTACCGCAGATCTTTCTCCCCAGGCACTCAATCTGCTGCAGCTGCTGCCTACACCAAACACCACCGGCATCGCCGGCCTGGCCAACAACTATTCATCAAGCGGCACCGGCATTTTCAACAACAACCAATGGGACGAGCGAGTAGATTGGCAGGCCACCCAGAAGACCCACGTCTTCGAGCGTTTCAGCCGCTTCACCAGCACTCTCACAGGTACAACGCTCTTTGGAGCAGCGGGCGGCCCGGGCTTCGGAATTAACGGCTACGGCGGCAACTCCACGGGCGCGGATGACAGCCTGGCGGCTGGCTTTGACATGGCCATCAATGCCTCGCTGCTGACCGATTTCCGCGTCGGCTATTACCGCTACAACGTCATCGATGTGATGTACGACCAGACCATCGCATTCGCTAGCCAACTCGGAATTCCCAACATGAACCTCGGAACTCCTGACACGGATGGCGCCCCCTACTTCAACATTGCCGATCTCACGATCACCGGCGCCAATGGCCCCAACAATCCTACGAACGGTGGCGCTCAGTACGGCAGCGGACTCAACCTGAACCGGTGCAACTGCCCGCTAACCGAGCGCGAGGACCAATATCAGATTGTCAATAATTGGACCAAGATCATCGGCAATCACTCGGTCAAATTCGGCGCCGACCTTCGCTATGCACGCAATCTGCGCGTGCCCAGCGACCAAAGCCGCGTAGGTATTTTGAATATCGGCTCTGGCCCAACTTCCAATGGCAACGGCTCGGGCGGCCTTGGCATGGCCACCTTCCTGCTGGGCGACGTTACCCTATTGCAGCGGTACGTCAGCTCTTCTACGAATGCCAAGGAATTCCAGAAACGTTTGTTCTTCTACGGACAGGACACTTGGCATCCCAGTCCTAAGCTAACAGTCAACCTCGGATTGCGTTACGAGTTCTATTTCCCTGAAGTCGTGAATGGCGCGGGAAATGGCGCTCTGATGAACCTGAACGACGGCTTTATCCGGGTTGCCGGAGTCGGAGGCATCGGCACCAACATGAACTGGAGTCTGCCATCCAATGCGTGGAACCCACGCATTGGTGTCGCCTATCAACTTGACGATAAGACGGTCATTCGCTCCGGCTACGGGCGCAGTTTCGATATCGGCGTCTTCGGCTCCATTTTCGGACACGTGGTAACGCAGAACCTTCCGGTCCTGGCAAAGCAAGCGTTCGGAAATAACAGCTCGACAGCTGCCGCCTTCACTTTGGCCCAGGGCCCACCACTCAACGTTTTTCCGACCGTTCCGTCTAATGGCTTGCTCCCGGCCCCGAATTACAACGTCAGCGTGAATGCGCGTCCGGACGGTTTGCGGCTGCCGACACTGGATGCATGGAACCTCAGTGTTCAGCGTTCCATCACTCCAACGTTGTCCGTCACGATGGCCTATGTAGGCAATAAAGGCACCCACACGCTCGCCGGCGGTGATGGAAACAATACCAACCCGAATGAGCCTGGTATCTTCCTTCCCGGCGCGCAGAGCATCAATGGCCAGACCTTGCACTATGACCCGAGCGTACCTGGCAATACCATTTCTGCGAACAACGGCGTTTCACAGACCCAACTTCTGCAGCGCTACTACGGAGGCACATTACCCGCCTGTCAGAATGCTGGGTATATCGCCGGCATTCTGCAATACCAGGCGCAGAACCCCAAAGCCTTCCCGTCAACCATCGTACCGGGGCAATGCGGATGGACCCAAAGCATCGGCTACTACTCGGATAATCTGGATACCCACTTCAATGCCTTACAGGCAACCATGGCCAAGCAATTCACAAAGGGTCTTTCCTTCACCGTGAATTACGCCTGGCAACGCGGGTTCAACTACAACTCCGGCTACTCATCTTGGGAGAAATCAGCAGTATACGGGCGTGACGAGGCCATTCGCGAAAACCAGGTCGTCGGCTTCGGTGTCTGGCAACTCCCGTTTGGCAAGAAGGGGATGGTCGCCACCAATGTTCCCACCTGGGCTGACTACATCATCGGGGGTTGGCAATTCAGCCCGACGATCAACTGGGCTACTGGGCTTCCCTTCACCCTCGGCTACGCGGAATGCAATACGGCCGTTCCAGGAGGCGGCGCTCCCTGCTATCCAAACGGCAGCGGAAGCTTCCTGAAGACCAATTTGAGCAGTTTCGACCCTGTAGCTCATCAACGCACCTACTTCATCGGAACCAAAACTCCGCTGACCCAGGCGTCATTCCAGGGCTTCTCCGCTCCTGCGCTTGACAATATCGGTACGGCGGGGCGCGACAGCGTCTACGGCCCGCATGTCTTCACCGCAGACATGTCGCTGCAAAAGACAATTCCAATTTGGGAAAGCGTGAGCGCCCAGTTCCGTTTGGATGCTTACAACGTCTTCAACCACATGAATGCCGGCAACCCCGGCCAGACCAACATCGACGGCGGCAACGGAACAATCAGCCAGGGTCCGTTTATCAATGGCTACAGCAACCCGCGTCAACTTCAACTCGGTTTCAGAGTTGAGTTCTAGCGCAACCGCAGTCACTCATATCAGGGGAGCTGTTAGCTCCCCTGATTTATTTTTGCGATACACTTCGTCCATCACTATGCGCAGATGTTTTCTCCTATGCGCCTTCTTATGGGCCCCTGTGCTTCTCTCATGGCCGTCGCGAGCACTGCAATCTTCAGCGACTACAGCCAACTCCACGGACTCAGCTCCATCCCTGGCACAAGCCCAGCAGATGTTGGCTCAAGGCAAGCTCGATCAATCGCTCGCAGAATTGAACACTCTCGGCAAACAGACACCGGAGCCGCTTGGAGTCGAACGCCTGCGCGGGTTCATCTTTTACCAGCAAAGCAAGTTTGTTGAAGCTGACGCCGCCTTCGCCAAGGCGCTCGCACAAGACCCGCATGACACGGAAGCCATGCAGCTGCGCGGAGTCACGCTCTTCCGCATGGGCAAAGCAGCGGACGCAATTCCCCTGCTCGAACAGGCCCACGCCTCAATATCAGAGGCGAACATCGATCCCAATTACGTGCTCGGCGTAGCCTACATGCAGGTCGGACGTCTCGACGACGCGCGCCACGCCTTCGCCGCACAATACGGCTTTCCAGCAGATTCTGCTCCAGCCTACTTGCTCGCCGCTCGCATGTTTTTTCATCAGGAGAATGTACCCGCAGCCCACGCCTCTGCAAGCAAGGCTCTGCAATTAAACCCCAGTCTGCCGCTGGCGCATCAGCTCCTCGGCGAAATAGCCCTCGCCACCGGCGACATACCCGGCGCAATTGCCGAGCTTGAAAAAGAGCAACAACTCAATCCGCTCAACGGTGAACTCTACGACCGCCTCGGCGACGCCTATCTGCGCAACCGGCAATTCACCGAGGCACAGCATGCTCTCAATCGCGCTGTTCTCCTTGAACCCAACGCCACCGGTCCGTATATCCTTCTGGGCAAGCTGATGTTGAACCAACAGAATCCAGTCATGGCGGGCATGTATCTTGAACGAGCCCGGCAAATGGACCCGGCTAACTACATGACGCACTTCCTCCTCGGGCAGGTCTATCGCACTGAAGGTCGCCGCGAGGATGCAGCTCGCGAGTTCCAGACTGCGGAACAACTCCAGTCCTCCCGCTCCTCCAAAATGGAAGCGCCGCACTGATCCATGTCATTGCCCTCGCGCCTATTCATTTGTGCCTACTTGCTTTCTGCTCTGGCCATGGCGCGCGCCCAAACCACTCACGCCGCCGAAACGAATCTGCAACAAGCTAACGCAGCCTTCCATGCCGGATATGCTGCCGCTTCAAACGGCGATCTGAACACGGCCCGGCAGCAGTTTCAGCGAGCCGTGCAACTTGCGCCGCAGGTGGAAGAAGGTCACAGCGCGCTCGGCGGCGTCTTGTATCAGATGGGCGAATATGCAAAAGCCATTCCTGAGTTGGAAACAGCACTCCGCCTCAAACCCGGCGATCAGGCTGCACACGAAAATCTCGCCCTCGCCTATACCCAGATCGGCGACTATCAAAAAGCGCTGCCGATCTTCGATCGCCTTGAGAATCAGGCATCGCAGCCGCTCTCCGCCGATCTGCTTGCCTCCTATGCTCGCGCCCTCGCCGCTACGCAGCAGCTTCCAGCCGCGATACGAAAAACCAAGGCGGCCATCGCAGCCGCTCCGCAAAGCGCCGCTCTCTACGACCAGCTAGGCTCGCTTTACGCGCAGATGCAGAATTGGCAGCAGGCGCAGAACGCCTTCGAACAAGCTCTGCGACTCGATCCTCAACTCGCCGTCGCGCATCTCCACTTAGGAATCATTCTCGCGCGCGAAAACCAAACCGTCGCAGCAGTTCAGGAGCTGACAACCGCCACTCAGATTGATCCACAAAATGCTACGGCACAGCTGGAGCTTGGAAAAGTATTCGCCGCCATCAATCAGGACGATAACGCGATTCCGCGATTTCAGCAGGCACTCACGCTCGATCCGAAACTCATCGAAGCTGCAAATGAATGGGCCATGGCCCTCCAGCGCACCGGTAAAGAGGAACAGGCAATTCCGCTCTTCGAAAAAGTAGTCGTGGCGCAGCCTCAGAACGCAATCGCCTTCACCAATCTGGGCCTCGCACTGGTGCAAACCGGAAAAGCAAAAGAGGCCGTCCCCGATTATCAGCGAGCCATAGCCATCAATCCCAATGATGCCACCACGCATCAGGATCTCGGCGTCGCCTATCTGCAGGAAAGCAATATCGACGACGCCATCCATCAATTCCGCGCCGGACTTGAACTCTCTCCCGAAAGCCCGCAGCTGCATTACAACCTCGGCTTAGCTTTCAAACTGAAAGATGATTTACCGCACGCGATCACGGAATTAGAGACCGCTGCGAAATTGGACGCAAATTCGCCCGACCCGCCATACACGCTCGGCATTCTCTACATGCAGCAAGGCCGCTTCGATGACGCCGCTGCACAACTCCGCACCGCACTTGAACGCCGCCCGGAAAACGGCGATGGCTGGGCCATCCTCGGCAGCGTCTATAAACAGCAGGCAAAGTATGACGAAGCAGCAGCGGCACTGCGCAAAGCTATCGAGTTCCTGCCCAATCAGCCCGGCACCCACATCACGCTCGCGAGCGTTCTCCAGCAACAGGGCAAGAAGCAGGAAGCGGCCGCGGAGCGCAAAATAGCCGCCGATCTGACGCGCGTCGCCGTTAACCGCCAGCGCGCCACATTCGCCACCAACACAGGCAATCTCCTGCTGCAGAAAGGACAAATAGCCGACGCAATCGATCGCTACCAGGACGCGATCAACAGCGATCCAACCTACCGCGAGGCGCACGCACAGCTCGCCGCCGCATACGAGCGTCAGGGACGCACCGCCGACGCCGCCGCAGAACGCGCCAAAGCTGCGGCACTTCAATCCAATCGCCCTTAGGACATGTCGGGGCGAGAGCCAGAGAAGCTCTGCGAGGACCAAAGTTGCGGCGTCATTCTGACGACCAAAGGGAGGAAGAATCTGAACGATGTCTCCGTAAGCTGATACTTCGATCTCGTCGTCAACCTCCTTGTGTACTCTCATCCAATTAAACCCGTACAATGCAATCGTCCCAGCAATCTTCCCTGATGAATCGACGCCGGTTTCTTCAATCTCTGAGCCGCACCGCGCTTGTCCTTCCGTTTTCTGACGTGTTGTCCATGGCCACTCCGCCGTGGAAACGGTCCCGGCTCGCCGCGCCGCAAGAACAGATGCAGGGCCAGGTTGGGGCACAACGGTCATACGACACGAAACCGATGCCGCCGCCTCCGGGGCCGCACTCGCCCATCGAAGGTACGCCTCTCGGCGTCCAGTTCATCGACGTAGCCACGCAGTCCGGACTCAACGCCAAAACAATCTACGGCGGCGAAGGAAAAAACAAATACCTCCTGGAAACGACCGGCTGCGGCGTCGCCTTCTACGACTACGACGAAGACGGCTGGGTCGACATCTTTCTCGTCAACGGCTGGCGCCTCGAAGGCTTCCCCAAAGGACAGGAACCAACCTGCCATCTCTTCAAAAACAATCGAGACGGCACCTTCACTGACGTAACAGCGAAGGCAGGCCTCGCCCGCAGCGGCTGGGGGCAAGCCTGCTGCGTCGGCGACTACGACAACGACGGCCACGACGATCTCTTCGTTAGCTATTACGGACAGAATGCTCTCTTTCACAACAACGGCAACGGCACCTTCACCGACGCGACCGAAAAAGCCGGACTCCTCCAACCGAAAACGCGCTGGAACTCAGGCTGCGCTTTCCTCGACTACGATCGCGACGGCCATCTCGATCTCTTCGTCGCCAACTACATCGACTTCGACCTCAAAACCGCACCCACTCCAGAATCCGGCCCCTGCACCTACAAAAGCATCCTCGTCGCATGTGGCCCTCCCGGATTACCCGGCGGCAAAAACATCCTCTACCACAACAACGGCAACGGCACTTTCACCGATGTCTCCGAAAAAGCAGGCATGTGGAACACCGTCGGCAATTACGCGCTGAGTGTTGCCGTAGCCGACCTCGACAACGATGGATGGCCCGACATCTACGTCGCCAACGACTCCACTGCCGCAACCCTCTATCAAAATCAAAAAGACGGCACCTTCAAAGACATCGGCATCGAAGCCGGCGCAGCCCTCTCACCCGACGGCAAGCCGCAGGCCGGTATGGGCGTCTCCATCGGCGACTACAACCGCGACGGCAACCTCGACATCGTAAAAACCAATTTCGCCGGCGACACCGATTCGCTCTACCAAAACATGGGCGACGGCAGCTTCGAAGACCAGACCTACCTCTCCGGACTCGGCATTAATACGCGCTATCTCGGCTGGGGCCTCGGCTTCTTCGATATGGACAACGACGGCTGGCTCGATCTCTTCGTCTCAAATGGACATGTCTACCCCGAAGTAAGCAGTTCGAAAACCGAAGCTCCCTACGCCGAGCACAAATACCTCTACCGCAACCTGCGCAATGGCAGATTCGAAGACGTCACCGACAAAGCCGGTCCCGGCATCACAGCTGCGGTCGCCGCACGCGGATGCGCTTTCGGCGACTATGACAACGACGGAGACTTGGATGTCGTCGTCAATTGCGTCAATTCCCTCCCCCAGTTGCTCCGCTGCGACTCCGAGTGGAAACGCAACTGGATCAAGATCAAGACGATCGGCACAAAATCCAACCGGACCGGGATCGGCGCGCGCATAAAAGTAATCGCTAAAACGGATCCAGATTCGCAACAACCTCTGTTACAGATTGACGAAGTGCGCAGCGGCGGCAGCTACTACTCGCAAAGCGACCTGCGATTGCACTTCGGGCTCGGCCAGGCAAAAATCGTCGATCAGGTTGAGATTCACTGGCCTTCCGGTCAGGTGGACATCTTCAAGAATCTTGAAGTAAACAAGCTCTACATCATCGAAGAAGGCAGCAAGACGCCGAAGGCCCAGACAATTACCGCCTGCAAGAAAGTCTAAACGCGGAAGACACCCCTCACCCTGAACAAGTCCTACATTACTAGTCCCAGGGCTGAAACGTCCGGTCTGCCCGGTCTGTCAGAACATTGCCCGACAAATGGAGTTGCTACGAAGCGTCATTTAGCGTCTTTTTCACTCGGATGGAGCTTTGGGGCACAATAAACAACATTCTCCAAATCCAGCCCAGATTCTATGGCGTACTTCTATTGACCAGGCACGCAGGTCCCGAACGTCGCGCATATTCTCCTCGAGCCCGTAGACCACTGTCGTCTCGCTCGCTAAAGTACGCCCACTGCACGACAGCCTTTAAGGAGACCACAATGAAAAAAGAACGAGTCAACCGTGTCACAGGAAGCCGTCGCACATTTCTGAAAGGAGCCGGAATCGCTGGCGTCGGACTCGCCACTGGAGCCGTGGTAAGTGGCAGATTGTTTTCAAGGGAACAGTCTGTCCATGCCGCCGCGTACAGCGACGCCGAAATTCTCAATTTCGCACTGAACCTCGAATATCTTGAGGCCGAATTCTACGCGATGTCCACCTATGGAGCTACGCTGGTCAGACTGGGAGTAATTAAGGAAGAAGACGAATCCGGCCCTACGACGGGCGGCCAAAGGGTTCCGGGCTTCGCGGCTTCGCCTGCCGCAGACATGGCTACAGCGTTAAGAACCGACGAGATCGATCACGTGCTTTACCTGCGTGCTGCTCTTGGCAGCAATGCGGTCAAGAAGCCCGCGATTGACCTCAACGCTCTCGGCTACGGTTTTGCCAGCACTCATAGCTGGATGGAGTTGGCAAGGCAATTCGAGGATGTTGGCGTCAGCGCCTATCTGGGAGCAGCCCCGCTGATCAGCAGCAGCACCTATCTAGCCGCAGCCGCCGCCATCCTGGCAACCGAAGCTCAGCACTCTGGTTCAGTTCGATTCGCTTGCATTATGAACGGTGTCACCAGCCCGGCTGTAGACTCGATCGACATTCCCCCGACATCCAAGAACTTTTATGACGTGAATAGCCACGCTCTGAGCATTCCGCGCACGCCCTCGCAGGTACTCAACATCGTCTACCACGGAGGTAAATGCTCGGGTGGATTCTTCCCCGACGGTATGAACGGCTCGATAGTTTGTCAGTCGTAGGAATATTTGTAAGTCGTTTAGCTCGTCTGTCCTAGGCAGGAGGCCAAGGGGGAAACCCTAGGGCATGACCAACTCAATCGCGGCCCACGTTTATAACCGTGGGCCGTTTGCTTTATGCATGAACTCAGAGGCAAGACCGGGGGAAGGAAGGTCTGAGAAGTACGAAACCTACACGCGGCAAAGACCTTCCGTGCAGCCAATTGGAACCACGCACAGCCGCGCAGTAAGCACCACCAGCGCAATCCACAAAACATCCGCGCCCAGCAGGTGTACAATCTGCATCCACGTAGGCGCCAGCAAAAAAATATCGGCAGCGCCAAGTAAATACTGCAACCCAAGCAGGCACACCACGCCAATCGCCAGCTTGCGATTCCTTCCCCGCCACGCGCTCGTAAAGATAAGCCAGCAGATAAACGCTCCCGCAATAACAGCCATCATCGGATGAATCCAGCGGATACGCAGCAGCCACGCGCTCTTCGACGAAAAATCCTGTGCCAGCGCCGCGCTTAAAGAAGCCGCAGGAAACAGCGTATCTCCCAGCGCAGCAAGCGAGCCGCTGACCCCCACAAACAGCGTTGCCACCAGCCCAACCGTGGCGATGCCAAAGGAACGGTGCTCGACGACGCCACGCATGAACCCCATCGTTCGCGACAGAAAGTGCGCCGTAAGCGCAAGAGAAGCCAGCAGCAGCAGAGTATTCGCCAGATGCAGCGACAAGTACACTGCCCGCGACGCTGATTGATCGTGCGCAACCTTGCCCAGAAGCACAAGAAGCGCTCCGAGGAGCGCTTCGTTGAAAGTCAACACGGCAGCCGCAACAACCCAGGTCCGTGCAATATGGCGTTTCGCCGTAGCGGCAAACGTCCACGCCACCAGCGCCAGCATCGCGATCAAAGCGACGCCGCTCATGGCGCGATGCGTCAGCTCAATGATGGTCTCTATCCGTGGCGAATGCTGGATGACTGTACCGTTGCACAGCGGCCAGTGTTCCCCGCAGCCCGCGCCCGATCCGGTGGCCCGAACAATCGACCCCCACAAGATGACCGCAACGTTATAGACAAGCACACTCCAGGCAAAGCGCTGCACGCCCTTTGAATGCCCTGCCTCAGCCGAAAAAAGCGGTATTGCGCTTGTCGTCAAAAGAAATCCGCCTGCATCAATTCTAATCGCTCCGGCACTGCAACTCTTTGGCAGGGCATCGAATCTCACCTTACGCTATGAAAATTCCGCCCCCGATCAAACGACTTGCGCCGATTCTACTGTCATCTGCCTTAATCTTCAGCACTTACGCCGCATCCTCGGCCCAAACCACCGCGTCGCAAGACGCGAAGACAGCCGGAACCGACACAAAAGATGCCGCCAAGAGCACTGGTCATGCCGTCAAGAAGGGCACGACCACCGGCTATAACAAAACAAAGGAAGGCACCACAACAGCCTACGATAAGACCAAGGAGGGCTCGACCAAGGCTTACGACAAGACGAAAGAAGGAACTCAGAAGGTATTCGACCCCGATAAGGAGCCGTCTACCAAAGTAAAAGATACGAACAAAGAAACGACCCAAAAAGTAAAAGACAAAAGCAAGGAAACTCAGCAGAAAGTCAACGACTCTACCTCACCACAGTAACTACTCTTAGTAACGATTACGACAGAGTAATGCCAACGCACGAGATTCGTGTGGAAATTCCAGCCTCTTTCCCAGTAAACTGACCTAACTAGCTACTACTTGCTAACTAGCTACTACTTGTTAGACTTTTAAGACTTTTCCTCAGGTCAGGGAATGCGGATTTTCGTTAACGAGTTTTGTGGTCACCCATTTCAGATCCAACTCAGCCGTGAACTCGTCATCCGCGGTCACGAAGTAGAGCACGTCTATTTCTCCGGCAATCTATCCACTCCGAAAGGCGCCGTCGAGGCGGCCAACACCGCTCATCGCCTGAATATCAGCGGGCTTAACATCAAGAGAGCCTTCGAAAAACACTCCATCCGCAGCCGCCGTGCAGCCGATATCGAATACGGCATGGCCGTAGCTGAAGCAGTGAGCAGGTTCAAGCCCGACGTAGTGATTTCGGCGAACATGCCGCTGGACGCCCAGAAGATCCTCCTGAAGGCCGCGAGAAAGCACAACGCGAAATTCATTTATTGGCTTCAGGACGTATACAGCATGGCTGTGCGCTTCGTTCTGGCACGCAGACAAAAAATTTTGGCAAATATTGGCGGAGCCTATTATGAATCGCTGGAGAAGAAACTCCTTCGTCAGTCCGATTCCATTGTCTGCATCTCTGACAGCTTCGTCGATTACGTAAAGGACTGGGGGATTGAGGAAGAAAAAATTCACCTCATCGAAAACTGGTCCCCGCTCGATGAAATCACGCCGATGTCCAAGGACAATCCCTGGGCGCGTGAAAATGGCGTTGCACAGAAGTTCTGCTTCATGTACTCAGGCACGCTCGGCATGAAACATCGCCCGGAGCTGCTGCTGTGCCTCGCAAAGCATCTGGACGCCACGCGTGAGGCAATCCTTATCGTAAACGCGGCCGGCGCAGGCGCAGACTGGCTGCGCGATCAGACAAAAGACATCAGCCCGGAGGCCTTCCGCCTCCATCCTTTTCAGCCATACGAGCGCCTTTCAGAAGTCATGGCAACCGCCGACGTCCTTATCGCGCTGCTCGATTCCGATGCCGGAAAGTTTGCCGTTCCCTCAAAGACCCTTGCATACCTTTGTGCTGCGCGGCCGATTCTGATGGCCGCCCCTAACGTGAATCAGGCGGCCAAGGTCATCCAGGCAGCAAAGGCCGGACTCCTGGTTTCACCGGATTCGCCCGAAGATTTCGTTTTCGCTGCGCGGAAATTCATAGATAATCCTCATGAAAGAGCCGCGTACGCAAAACAAGCGCGCGCATACGCGGAGCGAAATTTCAATATTGGACACATCGCTGATCGCTTCTTGAACCTGATCAGGCATGACCGATGTGGCCAAACAGCACGTCTTTTCCCCCGGGATTGTGAACTAGATTAGTTAGATTTTTTTGCCGAAGGAACTACGTTTGAAGCAAGTCGTCATCTTTGGAGGAACAGGATTTATCGGCACCCACACCGCGCAGCGACTCCTGCGGGAGTTCGGTGTCGAGCAAATCGTACTTGTTGACATCAACCCACCGCAAACCGCGCCTTATGCGGCAGGCCTTCGGGCTGCGTTGGGGTCGGGCAAGGCCCGTTTTGTCCAGCACGATATTCGCCAGCCAATGCCGGTCGATGCGCTGCCGAATGCCGATCTGATTTTCAACTTTGCCGCCGTCCATCGTGAGCCGGGCCACCAGCCGAGCGAATACTACGAGACAAACCTCCTCGGCGCTATGCACGTCTGCAACTACGCCGATGCGGTCAACTGCAACCACATCGTTTTCACCAGCTCCATTTCTCCCTATGCGGTCTCCGAGGAGAGCAAGCACGAAGAATCGCTGCCTGTCCCTGAGACCCCATACGGAGGCTCGAAGCTCGTCGCCGAAAAGATGCATACTGCCTGGCAGAAGGCAGCCCCCGGAAGAAGGCTTCTGATCGTGCGCCCCGGCGTGGTTTTCGGTCCCGGAGAAGGTGGAAACGTCACGCGCCTCATCCACAGCCTGACAAAGGGCTATTTTGCTTACATGGGAAATAAAGCCACGCGGAAAGCGGGCGGCTACGTAAAGGAACTCACGAACGTTTTCCTCTTTGGCGTCGACTACCAGAAGAGGAATAGCGAGGGCTTGACGTTGCTCAACTTCTCCGTACAGCCTACTCCCGCCCTCAGCCAGTACGTCGAAGCCATCCGCAAAGTTGGCGGAATCAACCGCGAGCCGCACTCGATTCCCCGTGGTTTGCTCCTCGGCGTCTCCTATCCAGTCGAATTCATCGCCAGGATATTCGGCATCAAGCAACCGGTCTCGCCGACGCGCATTCGCAAACTCTATCGCTCCACCAACATCGAGCCGCGCCGCTTGCAGGAGCTCGGCTACGCATACCAATACTCTCTTGAAGAGTCATTCGAGGATTGGAAAAAGGACAAACCGGAAGACTTTGGCGTCGACCCGTCAGAGACTCGTCTACCTAGGCAGGTCAGCCCGCAGCTAGCTCCTTAGCCCGCTGCGCCGCGCGCATCACTGCCTTAATCAACGTCACGCGCAGTCCGCCCTCTTCCAGTTCAAGAATGCCGTCGATCGTGCAGCCCGCTGGCGTGGTCACCGCATCCTTCAGCAGCGCCGGATGATACCCCGTGTCCAGCACCATCTTCGACGCGCCAAAGGTCATCTGCGCCGCCAACAAGGTTGCCGTATCGCGTGGCAGCCCGACCTTCACGCCCGCCTCCGCCAGCGACTCAAGAATGATATAGATATACGCTGGTCCTGACGCCGAAAGCGCCGTCACGGCATCCATGTGCTTCTCATCCACAATTACCGTGCGGCCAATCGTCTCATAGATACGCGAAGCCATCAGCATCTGCGCATCCGTCACATACTTGCCGCGACACAATGCCGTCATCCCCACGCCCAGCATGGAAGGCGTATTCGGCATCGAGCGAATCACAGGGATGGCAACGCCCGCAGCCTCTTCCATCGCGCTCGTCTTCACTCCCGTCGCAAACGAAATCAGCATCTTATCGGCAGTCAGCGCCGGCTGGATCTGGTGAACCAGATCGCCCACCTGAAACGGCTTCACGCCCAGCAGAATCAGGTCCGCGCCCTTCGCCGCCGCGACATTATCCGTCGTCACTTCCACGCCCCACTGCGCGGAGAGCACCTGCGCGCGCTCTTCATGGGCAACCGTCGCCACAAGCTGCTCTGGCCGAAAAAGCTGCTGCTTCAGAAACGCCTGCAGCAGAATGCCGCCCATTTTACCCGCGCCCAGAACCGCGACACGTACTTGAGAAAGATCTTCGTTCATCTCGCCTCTGAATCAGATTTCGTGTTGATGGAGATCGTCATTCTGACGACCAACGGGAGGAAGAATCTCAGCGATCTATCGGTAAGGCAACTTACTAATATTCTTCACCGTGCTTCACAATGGCGATCTTCTTCTGAGGAAATTTCACCTGTACAGAAAAGGCATAACTAAGACTAGCCTACTTCCCTTTCTGCTGCGCAATCCAAGCCGTCACCCGCTCATCCAATACATCCAGCGGCAGCGCCCCAGAGTCCACCACCTCATCATGAAACGCCTTCAAATCAAACTTCGCGCCCAATTCCTTCTGCGCCTTCGCACGCAGTTCCAGAATCTTCAGCTGACCCATCTTGTATCCCAGCGCCTGCGCGGGCCACGCAATATAGCGGTCGACCTCCGCATTGACCGTCGCATCGTCCAACCCCGAATGCTCCTTGAAGAAAGCCACCATCTGATCCCGCGACCAATGCTTCGAGTGCACTCCGGTATCAACCACCAACCGAATCGCGCGGAAAATATCCGCCTCCAGCCGTCCATAGTCCGAATACGGATCCTGATAAAATCCCACATCCTTCCCCAGATGCTCCGCATACAGCCCCCAGCCCTCCGTGTAGGCGGTGTAATGCATGTACTTGCGAAACTCCGGCAGCCCCGTCAACTCCTGCGCAACGGAAATCTGCAAATGATGCCCCGGCAATCCTTCGTGATACGCAATCGACTCCACATTCGCCAGCGAGCGGTGCGCAAAGTCATACGTGTTCACATACACCGTTCCCGGCCGCTTGCCATCCGGCGTTCCATGCTCGTAGTATGCCGGAGCCTGATCCTTCTCAATGAACGCAGGCACCGCATCCACCACCAGCGGAGCCTTCGGCAGCCGCCCAAACAAATCCGGCAGCTTCGTCTTCATCTGATCGATGTCATGCCGATAAAGATCGAGCATCTGCTCCTTCGTCTTCGCATGCAGCGTCGCATTGCTCGCAATCGACGCGCGCATCGAAGCCAGATCCTTGAACCCAAGCTTCTGCGCGATCACCAGCATCTCCGCTTCATCGCGCTTCACTTCATCCAGGCCAATCTGGTGAATCTGGTCCGGCGTCAGATCGGTCGTCGTGCTCTGGCGCACGCGAAAGGCATAGTACTTGTCGCCATCCGGAAGCGACCACACGCCGGGCTCCGTGCGCCCCGCCGGGATATACACCCCCTGCAGAAACTTCGCAAAGCGCGTGTACGCAGGCAGCACCTGCTTCTGGATCGCATCCAGCATCTCTGCCTTGATCCGCTCCTGATCCGCCGCGGAAACAGCGCTGGGAAATTTCTTCAGCGGCCGCGCAAACGGAGTGTCCTCCGGTTTCTCCTGGGCGATCGTATTCACCTGCACCAGCACCTTCTCCAACAGATACTTCGGCGGCACACGGTGATCGTCCATTCCCGTCATCATGTTGTCTGTAATCTGCTGAAAGGCCGCCGGCATCTTCTTTAAACGCGCAATGTAATCGTCATAATCCTTGACCGTCTCAAAACTGAGCTGCGAAACCAGCTGCGGCAGCGACGACTGCAACCCATTGAACTGATCGACCGGCATCTCCCAGGGCTTAAAGTTCGCAGCCTCCTGCTGCTCCGCCAGTTCCCGCGCCATCAGGTCCTTGCTCAACTCCTCCTGATCGCTCAACCCCGTCGTATCGATAGCAGCAAGACGAAGCAGATAATCGCGCCCCCTCGCCAGCCGATCATTGTAGGCCGCGACAGAATAGTCCGTGAGCTGGTCATTCCACCGCTTGTCTCCAATCGAAGAAGCAAACTCCGGCGAATGCTGCAGCCGGTCTTCCCACATCTCCGCAAACAGCCCACTTAGCGCCTTACTGCGATCCGCAGCACTCTGCGCAGCTTGCGCATGTAAATGGATAGCGGAAATAAAGAACAAAGAGGAGGCGAGAGTGAAAGAAATCAGCTTCTTCATAGTAAGGATGGGCTTAAAGCGAAGTGTATCAGGGGACCGCGATGCCCTGTTCAGAGCACAACCGAGAAACAGGCAATTTCCATGAGCCACAATCGTATCTCGCGCCCTTGCATAGTAAGATCGAAGAGTTTCGAAGAATTAGCCACGTCTCCTGTTGTGTAATGAAAAACAGTTCTAAAACAGAACAAGAGGTACGACACGGACTCCATGCCTCGCTTGTAAGCATTGCTTCCAATTTTGCCCTCACAATTTGTAAATGCACTGTCGGACTCATCGGGCACTCTTTTGCCCTCGTAGCCGACGGTATCGAGTCCCTATCGGACGTGCTGAGTTCCGCTGTCGTCTATTTCGGGCTGCGTTTCGCAATCAAGCCACCCGACAAAGAACATCCCTATGGACACGGCAAGGCCGAACCCGTTGCCGCGATTGTTGTCGCCCTCGGAATGGCAGCCGCCGCTGTGGTCATTGCCATTGAGAGCTTCAATCTCATTCGCACTCCGCATCCCCTGCCAAGGGGATACACCCTCTGGGTTCTGCTGTCAGTCTTCGCTATCAAACTGGTGCTGGCACGCTATGTCTCCTCCGTCGCTCACAACATCGACAGCACCGCAGTCCGGGGAGACGCATGGCACCACTTGAGTGATGCCATCACTTCGTTATTTGCATTTATTGGAATCTCAGTCGCCCTTTTAACGAAGAATGCACGCGCAGACGATTGGGCTGCTCTTTGCGCATCTGTGGTAATTTTCTTCAACGCGTCACGCCAGATCCGCACTCCCTTGGCAGAGATACTCGACGCAGCTCCGCCTCCGGAGATCGAACAACATGTCCGCCGGGTTGCGGCGTCCGTTCCCGGCGTTGTGGGCCTGGAAAAGTGCTTCGTGCGCAAGGTCGGCTTTCAATACTATGTCGATCTTCACGTGATCGTGAACGGCAATATCACCGTTCGATCCGGTCACGCAATTTCCCATCGTGTTGAGGACCGGGTCCTCGCCGAAGTCGACCGTGTAGCGAAAGTTCTAGTTCACATGGAACCGGAGGAAGAGCTCCTCAATCCAAGTCACAGCCAAATGTAATCCGATTGCCATCAGCTTGGTATCGATCCTCAAACGTTTAATCTGCTGTTCTCATTCAAACTATCTACGGGACAACGGAGCTTGGCACGGTCTTCAGAGTCACTGCATCTGGACCCTGACGACGCTGCACACCTTTGACGGCAAGGATGGCTCCAGTCCAATGTCGGCGTTGGTTCCGGGTACCAACGGGAACCTCTATGGAACGACGGAATACGGTGCAGTGCTTGCGCTGAGGGCTGTGGCACAATCTTCAGCCTTTCAACAGGTTTGCCATAACGCACAGCCGGATGCCCGGCACCGCCTCGGAGATTTGGGACGCAAGCTTGAGGGGCTTCCGGTGCGCCCATGAGTAACCATTGAATTGCTTTCGGAAAGAACTTGGACGACCGGAATTGAGTGATATTCGGTTACGCTAGTGAGCGTATCGGGAATGCGCTGGAGGAAATGTGCGCACGTTATTTTTGCTGGCTCTGATGATCTGCTCAATGGTTACCCATGGTGATTATTGCCAAGAAACCCCACCCAGCGAGAACGCTGAGAAAGCGCCCACTAAAAGCGCGACGTCTACAGATAAGAACTTCGCCAGTCGTTTTCCTTTGTATGTTCAAAAGCTACGTATTGTTACGCAATATCACTGGAATTTGAACGATGTTGATGCTTCTACTCCTCCAGGCGCAGAGTGTATGTCTCATTTGAAATATCCAAGAATGGAGACGCTACTCACATTTCTGTAGCCAAATCGAGTAATTCTCCGACCCTTGATAGCTCTTGTCTTAGAGCAGTGCAGAAAACAGCCAACTACGGAACACTCCCATCTGGTTACGAAAAGAACACCCTGTCCGTAAGCTATTACTGTGAAATGCCAGCTCCATAAGAAAAAGCCCGCTCCTACGGGCTTCGTGTCTTAGGGAGAATCTGATAGGGGCCGTCATTCTAACCACCAACCGGAGGAAGCATCCATGGGTGGGGCGGCCTCAGATCTAACTTTGGGTGCCCCATGTCTCGATTCTGAGACATGGGATCGCCTTGCGCAGCAAGGCCGGTTAGTAGCGCAGGACTTCAGCCCCGCGAAAAAACTCGCCGTCGAAAAGCCGGGAGCCCCATGTTAGGAGGAGCGAAGTCGAAGACTTCCCGAGCTAACGTGGGTCTTTCCAGTCCGCGCGCACATCAGAATGGTAGAAGCACAGGGCTTCAGCCCTGTGAAATAAAACCGCCGTCGAAGACGGCGTACCTTGCTGCCGCAGGCCCATCCGCAAAGGTCGAAGACCGCAGCGGATCACTCACGACGCGCGTCGGGCAACCGACGCGCCACCTTATCCGCGCCCCCACATCCACAAACGCAACACCTTGAGGAATCCACCACCCTCCCATATCCTGTCCACGCAAACCCAGACTTCCGACGTAAAGCGAGACGCCATGCTGCCAAGCCCCGTAACCGATCTCAAGACATTCGTACCCGCCCGAGACCCCGAACTCTCCCGGCAGTTCTACACCGACCTCGGATTCACGATCAATTGGAGCAACGACCAGATCGCCGAGTTCCAGATCGGCTCCTTCCGATTCCTGCTCCAGACCTTCTACGTCGCCGAACACGCAGGCAATTTCATGATGAGCCTCGCAGTCGAGGACGCGGACGCATGGTGGGAGCAGATCCAGCGTCTGGACTTCGCCAACAAATACCCGGGAATCATGTGCAGGCCCCCGGCGATGCAGCCTTGGGGAATCCGCGTCCTCTACCTGAGCGACCCGACGGGCGTTTTGTGGCACATCACGGACGGGCGTAAATCATAACGGGCTAGATCC
The DNA here is from genome assembly GCF_014274465.1 of Alloacidobacterium dinghuense. Taxonomy (NCBI): domain Bacteria; kingdom Pseudomonadati; phylum Acidobacteriota; class Terriglobia; order Terriglobales; family Acidobacteriaceae; genus Alloacidobacterium; species Alloacidobacterium dinghuense. Next base: position 3,385,597 of record NZ_CP060394.1, read on the forward strand.
ACATTCAATCGCAAAAAGAGAGGGGCCAGCTTCGCCCCCACAAACCTGTCAAGCCCCTCCGCTTGCCATGAGCACCACAACTATCTCAATTCAAATGACTTCCCCTCGGACGAGGACTCGCGAGAAATTACCGCTAAGTTTGCTATAATAGAAGTTAGAGGCGCGGGACGAATCCCGTGCCTTTTTCTTTTAGAGAAACATCAGCCTAACCGCTAACCCTCGTAAATAGAGCAATTTAGGCTAAAATTGATCAAGATACACCCTAACCCATGTCAAATGAGGAATTTAACAGAAGTTAGGGGGTCATCTTACAACCACGAGAGAGAGCAGTCAGGAGGGCGATAATAGCCGACTTGCCGACGCGAAGCATTGACTCGCTGCCGCGGGAGCGCTGTCCCGCTCCGCACCCATAACCCGAATAAAAAGAGGATTTTACAAAAAACCCGGAGGGGGTCTAGGAAGCAAGACTTCCTGAATCCAGTAGCCGGTATAGCGTCGAGCGACTTATCCCGAGCAGCCGTGCCGCACGTAGCTTGTTTCCGCCCGTTTTCGCAAGTACCTCGGTGACATGGCGCAGGATCATGCGGTCGAGATTCGGATCATTTTCGACTACGGAATCTTGCGGCTGAGTTTCGGGCGCCACAACCGTCGTCAGCGACGGAATGTCGATAGGCCGAATCCACTGCCCCGGACAGTTCATCGCCGCGTTGGTAATGATGGTTTCAAGCTCGCGCACGTTCCCGGGCCAGTTGTGCGAGAGCAGCCGGGCAAGCGACCCTTGCCCCAACCCGCGCACCGGTTTGCCATGCGCCGCTCCGCAGCGGGTCGCAAACCAATCGGCCAGCGCGCCGATATCGTCGCGGCGCTCGCGCAGCGGCGGCAGCTCAAAACGAATAGCGGTGAGCCGGTAGCAAAGATCCGCACGCAGTTCGCCGCTGGCCGACATTTGACGAAGGGGTTTGCATGAACTGACAAAAAGTTGCCGCGGGAAAAAGCCGGTGGCATCACGCCCGCTGCGGTGTTCCCACCATTCGAGGAAATCGACGAGGCGCGATTGCTGGTCCGCGCCGAGATCGTGGATGCGGGTAAGAAACAGCGCACCACCGCGAACCTCCTCCAGCACCGACTGCGTCTCAGCGGATATAAACCGCGAAGCAGAGCAGGCGACAAACGCCGCCTGGGACGCAGCGCCCAACGCGTGCAGCGTCCGCGCCGTGATCGCCTTTCCCGTACCGGCCTCGCCTTCGATGGCGACGATACGGAGGTGCTGAGCAGAATGTTTCAGGCGCGAGAGGAGCCGCTGCATGACAAGACTGCGCGCCACCATGTCTCCCAGTCGCGCCAGCTCCCCACCGCCGTCTCTCACCTCGTCGGCGATCATTGCATCAGCCGTCGATTGACCACTCACTTGCGAAAAACTTGCCACCGCTGCTCCCCAGGCCTCGTTCGATTGTCAGACTCACCGGATATACGGCAGCCTACGCAATCTATCGGCAACGGAGCGGAAAGTGATAGGCGATGGCAGCAAAGAAAAAGAGCGCCGGAAATGGCGCTCTCTGCAAGTTGAATTCAGTTGCGATAAGCACCTAAGAATGAGTATGTTCTGGTGGCTTCCGAACTCGGGACGACGGCTGGTCGGAGAAGATCTTGCCGTCGCGAATCATCACCACGCGATGCGCGTACTCGGCGATGTCCGGCTCATGCGTCACCAGCACGATCGTGTTCCCCTTCGCCTGCAATTCATCGAAGAGAGCCATGATTTCATCGCCGGTCTTCGAATCGAGGTTGCCTGTCGGTTCGTCGGCAAGAATGATCGATGGCCGGTTGATAAGCGCGCGCGCGATAGCCACGCGCTGCCGCTGACCGCCCGAGAGCTCGTTCGGTTTGTGTTGCATGCGGTCGCCTAAGCCTACAGCTCGAAGAGCGCCCTCAGCGCGTTCGATGCGCTCAGCAGCATGGGTGCCGTTGTAGATTAAGGGCAACTCGACATTGTGCAGTGCCGTCGCGCGTGCCAGCAGGTTAAAGGTCTGGAAAACGAAGCCAATCTCCCGGTTGCGAATACGCGCCAGTTCGTCATCGTTCAGATCGCTGACCAGATGCCCATTGAGCCAGTACTCGCCTTTGCTTGGAGTATCGAGGCAGCCGATCAGATTCATCAGCGTCGATTTGCCCGACCCGGACGGACCCATGATGGCAACGTACTCGTTCTGCTTAATACGCAGCGATACGCCCTGCAGAGCATGCACCTGCTGCTCTGATCCCATATCGTAGGTCTTCCACAAGTCGTGCACCACAATGATGTCACCCGGTCCAGGCCCATTCGGTGATGGGCTGCCTGGGCCGGTGATGATTTGCTCTTCAGCTTCCATGGTTGTCTGGGTCGTCATTAACCTGCTCCTGATTCTCCCATACCTATGAAGACGAAGAAGAATCGCTTTCGTCTTTGTTTACCGTCACTGGAGTCGTATCCCGCTTAACCAGCGAGTCGTCCTTCAAATTACGCAAGATCCGATACGAGCCCGTGATAATCTCATCGCCTTCTTTCAGTCCGCTGGTCACCTCGATATCCGTGGTGCCGGTAATCCCCGTCATCACAGGTACGAAATGAGCCCGCATCTTCCCGCTCTTGTCCGTGTGCACTACGAAAACACCCTGCACCTTCGGTGCGTCGGCAGCGGGCGGCGCGCTGGGGGTGGCAGTGGATGCCTTCTGAAAATGTGGCTTTCCTTTTGCATCCTCAGGAGCGCGAAGCGTTAGCGCTTGAATCGGAATGGATAGAGTATTCGCCCGGCTCGCGGTCGTGATCTTCGCCGTAGCAGAGAGTCCCGGCTTTAATAGATCGGTCGCCTGATCGACAGTCACGACTACCTTGAAGTCCTTCGCTTCCTCTGTCCCGCTGGTCGATTGGCTGGTGGCAACACCGGTAGACCGCAACAGAGCCTGGTCGCCAACCTCTGTGACATGCCCTTTGAAGACTTTGCCCGGAAGCGCATCCACACTTACGTCAGCTTCCTGACCGAGAGCGACGTTCACAATGTCGGTTTCGTCCACCTTCACTTCTGCGGTAATGATCGACATGTCGGCGAGCGTCATCAGCGTCGATCCTTCGGCATTCTGGATGCCGACGACCACTGTCTCTCCCTCGCGCACTGGCAGGTTGGTCACGAGCCCATCGAATGGCGCTAGGCTGACTGTCTTGTTCAACGCGTCTTCATTAAAACGGAGTGTCGCGACTTGGGTGCCCAGGTGTCCGCGAGCGGAGTCTGTCTGCGCCTTTGCCTGCACAAGAGCGGCGGTGCTCTGATTCAGCGTGGCGACATCCGTGTCATAAGCAGCCTTTTTGGCATCGAAATCGGCCTTGGAAACCAGTTTTTCTGCGTAGAGCGCCGTATACCGATCGTAATCGAGCTTTTTCTGCTCCAGATCGGCCTTGGCATGCTCGACATTGGCTTCCGCTGTCTTCTCCGCCGCGATATATGAGGCTATATCCGTTTTGGCAGCGTCAATCGCGGCCTTCTGGGCGTCAACGTTGGCTTCCGGCTGGATACTCTCCACCGTTGCCAGGATCTGACCCTTTTTTACGTGATCTCCCTCTTTGACATAGAGGTGCGTGATACGTCCGAAAGCTGTCGCGCCGACGTTGACATACGTTTTAGGCTTGATCTGGCCGGTCCCGCTGACAACCGAAACCAGGTTGCCTCGTACAACTTTGCCGGTAAGAACCTTCGTATACCCGGACTGGGCACGAACCACGGTGAGCGCGACAATACCTGCCACGGCAAGAATTACTGCAACTACAATGATGATTTTTTTCAAAGCCAGTCTTCCTGTGTCTGCGGATCTCGAACGCCTTGCCCGTCCACTCGCCCAGAAGTACGCAAATCTGGCGGGCCAGGTTCCCCAAAATCGCAGCGTCCGTGCGCTGGATTGTCTACCCCGCCGAGTGCTGACCATGATATCAGGCGGAATTATTGATGGGATAGCACCGAATCGCGTTCATTTCCGTCTAACAATGTGCAACAGCGGCTTGTATTCCTTCTTCATGAATTCGTAGAATTAAGAATGCGGTAGAGGGGTAACAGAAAAACAATATGTTGAAGGGCCGTATTCCCATTTTTGTCGCGATCTCCCTTGGGGCCTTCGCGATTTCTCAGGCACAGTCCACGACGCAGAGCGATCCTCAATTGCAGACCCGCCCGGCGGCGCCGCAGGCCGACGCCCAGAGTCCTTCGACGCCGGCTTCTTCCACTGAAGATCCGCTCAAGCGCCAGCTCTCTGATAAAGAGCGCCGAAGCCAGCAAAAAGAACTGAAGCAGGAGTTAAAGGGACCCTACAAAAAGTGGGTTGATCAGGACGTTCATTGGATCATCACCGATCAGGAATTAAAAGCCTTCAAGAGTCTCAGCAACGACGAAGAGCGCGACGCTTTTATCGAAGCCTTCTGGCAGCGCCGCAATCCAAACCCCGATTCGCCTGAGAATGAGTTCCGCGAAGAACACTATCGCCGCATTGAATACGCGAACGAGCATTTCGCCGCGGGCAAGCCAGGCTGGAAGACCGACCGCGGCCACATGTACATCGCATACGGGAAGCCGGACAGCATCGACTCCCATCCCAGCGGCGGCACCTACGACCGACCGATGGATGAAGGGGGCGGCACAACTTCGACGTACCCCTTCGAAACCTGGCACTACCGCTACATCGAAGGCATCGGCGAGAACATCGACATTGAATTCGTCGACACCTGCATGTGCGGCGACTATCACATGACCATTGACCGCTCGGAGAAGGATGCGCTGTTGCACGTGCCGGGCGCGGGCCAGACGATGTATGAGCAGATGGGCATGGCCAAGCAGTCCGATCGTTTCCGCGGCGGCCTGGAATCGCTGGGTAATGGGCCTATGGCGGGCATGCAACAGAGCAAGCAATTTGATCGACTCGAACAGTATGCCAAGCTGCAGGCACCGCCCGTAATCAAGTTCAAGGACCTCGAGCTTGAGTCATTCATGTCGAACCACAAGCTTATGACGGGGCCTTACTTCCCCTTCGATGTGCGCACGGACTACGTCAAAGTGACGGATGACACCGTGCTGGTACCGATCACTCTACAGATCAAGAACCGCGACATCACCTTCAACAACAAAGACGGCATCGATGTCGGTGAAGTTCATATTATCGGTCGCGTCTCAACGATCACAGGCAAGATTGTGCAGAGCTTTGAGGACACGGTTGAAGTAGAAGTTCCGACGGAGCTCCTGACCAAGACTCTCGACAACAAACGCCTTTACTGGAAGTCGCTTCCTCTGCGCCCGGGCCGCTATCGCGTTGACATCGGCATCAAGGATGTGAACAACCCGGACCACCTCGGCGTGTGGGCGCAGGCGATCAACGTTCCGAAGTACGACGAAGACAAACTCTCGGCTTCATCGTTGATTCTTGCCAATCGCATGGAACTGGTGCCGTCGAAAGAAATTGGCGCAGGAAATTTTGTGATCGGTAACACAAAGCTCTTGCCAGCGGTCACTTCGAATCCTACAATTTCGCCATCATTCCAGCGGACGCAGAAGCTGAATTTCTGGATGCAGGTGTATAACCTAGGAATTGACGAGAAGAGCAAACAAAACTCCGCAACTATTCAATATCAGATTATTGATTTGGCCTCGAATAAGGCGGTCCTCGATATGCAGGAGGACTCAAAGAAATTGAGCGCCAGTTCCGATCAGGTAACGCTGGAGCGTAGCGTCCCCCTTGCAAATCTTCAGCCAGGCAAGTATCAAATCAGAATCAAGGTGAACGACAGCGTCTCCAATCAGGAGATTGCCCAGTCGGCGCCGTTTACGGTGGAGTAGCAGGAAGCAAAGGACGGAGCAACCACAAGAGTTGCCGGTTCTGAACAACAACGATTTTGGGGCAATCGGCCAGGAGTATTTTAGGGTCGCTTGACGTTTTCCAGGACAGCAAGGAACGCCTGAAGAGTGTCAACCGATTCTAGCGACGAACGAAATCGGTGAGGATGATAGTTCCCAATCTGCGAATCAAGTTTGGCCCAGCGCTTGCGCTGCTGATCACTGCGTTTGCGCTGTCTGCATATGCAGAAGGACCAGGGGCTGTCTCAGGGATTGTGCGCGATGCCAAGGGCACACCGCAGGTCGGCGCCCTGGTTGAATTGCTGGGGCCGAATCTTGTTGTCATTGCAAATACTTTCACTGACGACCACGGTCGCTACTCCCTGAGGGATCTTTCTCCGGGTAGCTACAACCTCAAAGCTTCGGGGTCCTTTTTCCTGCCCACTTTGCGCGAAAACCTTCGCGTGCTCGCTGACTCCAAAGTGGTCGTCAACTTAACGTTGAACACCCTCTATGAAGCTTTTCGATGGCTTCCGGCAAAACCGCGCCAGGCGGATGAGCCGCAGGACGATTGGACGTGGACCCTGCGCCTTTCAGCCAACCGTCCACTGCTGCGTATGCTTGAAGATGGACCGCTTGTGGTTGTCTCCGATGGAGACGGAACCGCACCCTCTCTGAAAGCCCGCGTCACCATTCGCGGCGGCGCCAATGAGTTTGGCGACGGCGGCATGCACCACGATTTCGAAATGCAGCGCTCGAATGGCGACGATCAACAATTGATTCTTCGAGCTGATCTGAGCCAGGCGGAGAGCGCGTCCCTCAATACAGTCGTTGGCTACGCAAAGCAGCTCGCTCCAGGGCGTACATTCCGGACAGTGGTGGCGGTCGAGGATCGCCCAGACATTCAAGGCGGCTTCGATGGTCAGGGGATGCAGGCTGCGATCCTTCGTTCCTCTGAATCCATGGACCTGATGGACGGAATCACGGCTGAGTTCGGGAACGAGATCGAGGCGATCCATCTCGGTGAAACTCAGTTTGCCAATCATCCATTTGCCGGAGTGAGCGTTCATGCCGGTGAAAACACGGTTGAATATCACGTATCTACATCGCCTGGCGCACAGCATGCAAACGAGATCGATCGCGCGAGCACTCTGTCCCCTGCGTTAACGGAAAAAGACGGCAAGCTTCTCCTCGAGCGAGGTCTTCACCAGGAGATATCTTACGAGCGGCACGACGGCAATTTGCGCTGGCGGATGACCGTCTATCAGGACCACATCGACAATCCCGTTGTCAGCGGCGGTGGCACCCTATCGCTCGCAGATTGGAATAGCGGCAATCTTCTGTATGACCCGAATACCGATCTGCTGAAAGCAACCGGGCAGAACTTCTTCAGCAATGGCGTGCTCGCCGAAATGCGTGAAAGGATCAACGACGACACGTGGTTCAGCGTTGCCTATGCCATGGGTGATGCGCTGACGATGAATTCTGTGCCAGGAAAGGTTTCGCTGGAAGAAGGAATCAACAGCCTCCATCCACGGCGAGCGGGCATGCTCTCTGCCAGCATGAGCGGCAAGCTGAAGCAGGCAGGCACCCAATGGCGTGCGTCGTACAGATGGCAGCCAACAGACACAGTCACCGCGGTCGATCCATTCAACGGAGAGTTGCCTGATCCCTACCTCAGCTTCTATTTGCGGCAACCGATTCACTGTCGTATCCTGCCCTACCGCGTAGAGGCGCTGATCGACGTACGCAATTTGCTTGCACAGGGCTATCGCCCATTTGTCACGCAGGATGGCAGTACGCTCTACTTCGCGCAGGCAGAACGCAGCGTTCAGGGTGGTCTTTCCTTCTCCTTCTAAGATCGCTCACGCGCGAAATTCCAACGCCATTTTGTGCTATATTCTTAGGAGTGCGTTCGCGAAATCGAACGCTTCCCTTCATCAGCCCTGCAGTGTTTTCCTCCTGCGCATGTGGACGCGTAGCTCAACTGGCAGAGCATTCGGCTCTTAACCGACAGGTTGTAGGTTCGATTCCTACCGCGTCCACCATAAAATCAATCACATTTGCAGAATCTCTTGGTCAGCTCCGTAGTCACTAAGATCTCGGTTTTACTCGTCAACCATGCGCCACGAGTGATCGATTACCATTAGTTCTTACACGAGCTTCCTGGAATGGAATTAAAACAGTTGTGTTTCAGGGGACAGACCGAATGAACGAAGCTCTGAGCAGAGTGAGGCAAGTCGAATGATCGTAACCGAAGGCTTGAATCGGGAGGCGCTTCCGCAACCGGTGCTCGCGCCGCTCACTCGCGCGGCGATCTTTCTGGTCGTCTGCGTGAAGCCCGATCGTGAAAGCTACGCAACCATGCGCTCGTTCTGCGGTGACCTCGGTGGGCTCATCCGAGCTGTTGAATTCCGCGATATTGAGGCCGGTCTTACTTGCGTCGTGGGCTTCGGTTCGGACACTTGGAACAAGCTATTCGGCAGTCCTCGACCAGCCGACCTTCATCCCTTTCGAGAGATCCGAGCGGGCGGACGCCATGCCGTCTCCACGCCAGGCGACGTATTTTTTCATGTTCGCGCCAAGCGAATGGATAGCTGTTTCGAGTTGGTAACGCAAATTATGCAAGGCATTGGAGAAGCTGTCTCGGCCGTCGACGAGGTGCAAGGTTTCCGCTACTTCGATGATCGAGACCTGATCGGCTTCGTTGACGGAACGGAAAATCCAAGGGGCACGGCCGCTCTTGATGCCGCGCTCGTCGGCGAAGAAGACGCTCCGTTTGCCGGAGGCAGCTATGTTCTGGTCCAGAAATATCTTCACGATATGAAGAGTTGGAACGCTCTTTCTACTGAAGCTCAGGAACGCATTATTGGGCGCAAGAAGCTTTCCGACATTGAGTTAGACGATGCCGTCAAACCCACTTCGGCGCATAGCGCTTTGACCGTCATCGTCGAGGACGGAAAAGAGGTCAAGATTCTAAGGGACAACATGCCCTTTGGACGACCCGGTTTCGGAGAATTCGGTACCTATTTCATCGGATACAGCCGTTCTCCGCGCGTCACAGAATTGATGCTTGAAAACATGTTTGTGGGGCGACCACCAGGCAACTACGACAGATTGCTGGACTTCAGCCGCCCAATCACCGGAAGCCTGTTCTTTGCACCGTCTGCGACGTTTCTCGAAAATATCGGAGATGAGCCTGCTGCCGTGGCAATCGCCGCTCCACCAGTGGAGTCCGACTCGTCTTCTGCCTCGCCCATGCGGGACACATCACTTGGAATCGGATCGTTAAAAGGAGTGAAGGATGAATAATCTCCATCGGGAGTTGGCACCAATTTCAGACGCAGCGTGGGCTCAGATCGAAGAAGAGACCACGCGAACGCTCAAGCGGTATCTCGCCGGTAGGCGAGTCGTCGACGTACCCTCTCCAGGTGGATTAGATCTGCCGGGAGTCGCAACCGGCCACTTGCTGACGATTGCGCCTCCAGCCGACGGCATCGCTGCAAGTCAGCGTGAGGTGAAGGCCCTCGTCGAACTGCGGGTACCCTTCGAACTTACTCGGCAGGCGATCGATGATGTGGAGCGCGGTTCCGACGATTCCGATTGGCAGCCAGCCAAGGACGCGGCGATGAAGATGGCATTTGCTGAAGACCGCGCCATCTTCAATGGTTATAGTGCAGCGAATATACAGGGCATTCGGGAAGGTACCAGCAATCCGGTCAAGACCTTACCCGCGGAAGTGCGTGAATACCCGGATGCTATTGCGCAGGCGCTGAGCCAATTGCGCATCGTTGGCGTGAATGGGCCTTACTCCGTTTTGCTTGGAGCGAAAGAGTACACAGAACTCTCTGAGACCCGCGATCATGGATATCCCCTGCTGGAACACGTCAAGCGCATTGTTGACGGAAACATCGTATGGGCGCCAGCCATTGATGGCGCCTTTGTGCTGACCACGCGAGGCGGCGATTTCGAACTCAATATCGGACAGGATGTTTCCATAGGCTATCTCAACCATACGGACGCCATCGTTCGACTGTATCTCCAGGAGACATTCACTTTCCGCGTACTGACAAGTGAGGCGTCGGTCGCACTTTCTTCATCCCAACAACCCTCCGCTTGATAGATATTCGCTTGGCTGCGCGATAAGCACGCAGCCGAGCCGACCCCAAAAGACGCTCTCCATTTCCGGATGTACAGCGCTTGCATCACCTCATAGCAGGCGAGCACTCTAGAATCAACGTTCAAGAGCTGAAGACAATTCGCTCTCGTCCGGTGTTCTGCCAGGTCTAATATAGGGAGCAGCGTCATGATGAAGTGCTTGTTCGTCGCAATGGCTTGCCTGTTGTTCGGAGCTAGCGGTGAGCCTGCACCTAATTCATCCATCGATACACATGTGCTCTCTCAGCCGTACGCACAATTTGGATTTGATGTGCTGCGGGAATTGGCGTCGAACAAGTCTGATCAGAACATTTTCGTTTCGCCCACCAACATCGCGGTTGCGTTGGCTATGACATCCAATGGCGCAAGCGGAGCGACTCGGCAGGCGATCCTACAAACTTTGCATGCAGACGGGCAACCCGTCGAGACCTTCAATGCTGCCAATCGTGCGCTTGAAGAGCAGATCGCCGGGACAACGGCCGTACAACTCTCCATGGCGAATGCACTCTGGCTACAGCAAGATATTCCAGTAAACCCATCCTTTAGGCAGACACTCCAGGCTGCGTATAGCGCCCAAGCCGAAAATCTGGACTTTCGAAAGGCATCAGCGGTAGAAACGATCAATGCCTGGGTCGCCAAACACACCAATGATCGCATTCCAAAGATTCTCGATCAGGTTGATCCCTCGACCGTCGCATTACTAACGAATGCAATTGCGTTCAAAGGTAAATGGACGATGCAGTTTGATCCGAAAGTCACGCAACCACATGACTTCAAAATGGCGAACGGCACCCTAAGTAAAGTGCAGATCATGCAACAGACTGCTGAATACGGGTACAGCAATGCTGAGGGGCTGGAAGCGATTCGTTTACCCTATGCCGACGGCACATTTGCGATGTATGTGGTCTTACCCAAGAATGACACCGCAATGCAATCGTTTCTTCAACAATTGACTGCGGATGCATTTACGAAGATCGTGTCGTCCCTCCATCCACAACGGGGAACAATCGAGTTGCCGCGCTTCACGATTACATACGACGCGACACTGAATGCAATCTTGACGAAACTCGGTATGGGGAATGCCTTCAGCGATCACGCGAATTTCGAAGGCATCTGCAAAGCTCCGCCTCACCTGAGAATCAGCGAAGTGCGACACGCCTCGTTCCTGAAGGTCGACGAGGAAGGAACCGAAGCTGCCGCTGCGACAAGCGTTGGCATTCGCGCCACAGCAATCAGAATCGAGCCACCACCCTTCCACATGGTTGTCGACCACCCATTCTTTCTCGCGATTCGCGACGAACGGAATGGTCAAATCATCTTCACCGGCTCAATCGGAAAGCCCATAAGCTAGCCAGACCTGAACGGGACTATGCAGGGAGGCGAAGAAAATCCTTTGCCATGAATGAGAAATCCGGCCTCGAAGCACAGCTCTGAATAGTCGACTCGGAGCAAGTCCCATGGATTCATGTTGACATCCGACCCGAGAAATCCTATTCTCATGTCGGATGACGACCCAAAAGAGCAACGATGACCGTATCGCGCTGTTGCAGGGCACGCTGGACCTTCTCATTCTGAAAATTCTTGTCTTGGGACCACGCCACGGTCAAGGCATAGCTCGATCCATACAGCGTCAATCGGAAGAAGTCTTTTTAGTCGACCATGGCTCACTCTATCTGGCTCTGCAGAGACTCGAAGACAAGAAGTGGATCAGCGCCAAGTGGGGAGTAAGCGAAAACAACCGCAAAGCAAGGTTCTATTCGCTGACAGCAAAAGGCCGCGAGCACCTCGTACAGAAGACGAGCGAATGGCAGCGGTTGACAAGAGCAATGGGCTTAATCCTGGATGGGGGACCGAGCGGCGAGGAGGTCTAACATGTTCAGACGTAGGCGGAATGCGGATGATTTTGCTGCCGAGATCAAGGCGCATCTGGAACTCGAAGCCCATGAATTGCAAAGTGAAGGCCTGAGCGAGGATGAGGCGCGCCGCAGGGCAAGGATCGAGTTCGGCAATGTGCAGACGGCCCGAGAGCGCTTCTATCTGAGAGGCCACCTAGTGTGGTTGGACAATCTTGCCCGCGACATTAAGTTTGCCATTCGCCAGCTTGCGAGACACCCGGGGTTCACCGCCACTGCGATTCTCGTGCTGGCTCTGGGTATCGGTGCGAGTGTGGCCATCTTTGCTTTTGCGGATGCGGCACTACTGGAACCGCTTCCGTACTCGAATCCCGCGCGCCTGATGTCAGTCAACGAAAGCAACGTTGAATCGCCGCTTTGGCCACTCTCGTATCCGGATTTTCTTGACTGGCAAGCCCTGAACAAATCTTTCAGTTCGCTCTCTGCCTACGCTCCGAGCGGCTACCTTCTGCGCACCAACTCCGCCGTGGAGCCAGTGCAGGGTGTGCGCGTGAGCGGCGGCTTTTTTCAAACGCTCGGCGTGCATCCCATGCTGGGGCGTGACTTCTATCCTGGCGAGAACCGGCCGGGCGGTCCGAATGTGGCAATACTGAGTTATGGAGCATGGCTCAATCGCTTTGGTGCTCAGCCGAACGTAGTCGGGCAGACGGTGGACCTGGACAATCACGCATATGCGATTATCGGCGTTTTGCCCCGATCATTTTCCTCGCATTCAGCGGTAACGCAGAATTCTGGGTGCCGGTCAATGAGTTGAGCCCTCACGAACACTCACGGACGTTCTATGCCTTTCTAGGAGTTGGTCGGCTGCGGGATGGGGTCACCGTCCAATCGGCGCAGGCTGAGATGATGGCAATCGCAAAGCAACTCCAGCGTCAATATGGCATTGTTGGTCGCGATTTGAGCGCAAATGTCGTGCCTCTCACGGAGATTGCTGTCGGCAATGTGCGGCCCATTCTATTGATGCTACTCGGCGGAGCCGGCCTCCTATTGCTGATCGCGTGCGTCAACGTGGCTAGTCTTTTGCTGGTACGATCCGAAAGCCGCAGACGCGAAATCGCGGTGCGAGGCGCACTGGGCGCAACAAGAGCGCGGATGGTGCAGCAATTCCTCACTGAGGGACTCTTACTTGCCGCCATTGGGGACATTGCAGGCGTAATCGTTGCTGCGGGGCTCATGCGACTTCTGGCAAATCTGATTCCCAAGGATATGGCGTCCAATATGCCGTTTCTGGGAGGCGTTGGCTTAAACGCGCACACAGGCGCATTTGCCGCCGTTGTTGCCTTGCTGGCCGCTCTGTTGCTGGCGATCACCCCGGCACTGCGGCTTTCGTTTCAGAAGGTGCGTGATGGTCTGGCAGATGGGGATCGTGGCGCAGTGGGCCTGCTCTGGCGCAGGCTGGGAGCAAACCTCGTCGTCGTGGAATTAGCCATCGCGGTAGTGCTGCTGGCGGGCGCAGGACTGCTTGGGCAGAGTTTCTATCGCCTCTTACACGTGCCACTAGGATTCGAGGCAGCCCACCTGGCAACTGTGCGCGTGATGGCGCCGGGCACAGCTTATAAAAGTGACGAACAGACAACTGGGCTTTTCCGGGACATCGGGCGCCGCATCTCAAGCCTGCCGGGCGTAGAGTCGACAGGCCTCACCAGCATGCTCCCTGTGGAATGTGACTGCCCGACCGATAGGATCCAGTTCCCGGGCAGGCCGTTTCACGGCGAACACAACGAAGTGAACGAGCGTCATGTGAGCGCGGAGTATCTGCCCACGCTCAAGGTGAGGCTCGTGCGAGGACGCTTCTTTGCCGAAACAGACGACGCTTCGAAGCCCGGCGTAGCTCTGATCAATCAGGCATTGGCGCGAAAATATTTCCCTGGCCATGACCCCGTTGGCCAGAGGATAGCCGATGACGAGGGCGGGCGCGAAAGCGTGTGGGAGATCGTAGGCGTAATAGAAGATTTTCGCGAGGGCCCGCTTGATACCAACATCTTACCTACGGAGTATTTCCCCCTCAGCCAGACGCGGGATCACTCTTTCAGTCTGGCAGTGCGCACATCCCAGGACGCAGGAGCGCTGCTGCCTGCATTGGTAAGCGCACTGCGCCAGATCGACCCTAACCTGGGAGTATCCGACGAGGCGACGATGGACGAGAAGATTGGCACTACGCAAGCGGCGCTGCTGCACCGCTTCTCGGCGTGGCTCGTGAGCGGATTCGCAGCGATGGCTCTGACACTTGGCGTAGTGGGGCTCTACGGAGTTATTGCTTACGCAGTAAGCCAGCGGACGCGCGAGATAGGCGTGCGCATGGCGATGGGCGCGCAACGCAGCTCAGTTTACGCGCTCATCATCCGACAAGCGCTATGGCTGACCGTCACCGGGCTTGCCATCGGTCTGGTCTGTTCGATTGGAGCGTCGATGTTAATTCGCAAGCTGTTGTTTGGCGTAGAGGTGTGGGATGCATTCACTCTCGGTGGAGTGGCTTTCCTGCTCATGCTGGCGTCTATGGCGGCAAGCTTCCTGCCCGCGCGTCGCGCCGCATCTGTAAACCCTGTGGAGGCCCTACGCGCCGAGTAGTTCCTGCTCTATAGCGCGGTTTGGAATGGTGACCCTTGGAAAACCGCAATGGTTGATGCTTATTTGCGAAACTCTAGACGTTGGCTTTCATATTGCTTAGAACTCGATCGATGGATCAAAAGGAACCCACCGAACTCGCCTTTACAACCTCCGGTGAAAGATAACCCCTTCCTTCATCACCAGAAGCAGATTCTTTTTCGGATTCGACAAGATGGTTATATCTTCAAGCGGCGAACCGTCGACCACGAGAAGATCCGCGATCGCACCTTCCGTGATCAGTCCCAAGCGTCCTTCCATGCCGACGAGTTTCGCCGCTACCGTGGTAGCGCTGGCCAGTATTTCTGCGGCAGGCAAAACACGAGCGCGAATGGAGAACTCTTCGCATTGTCGAACATGCGTTTCGCCGAGAAGATCGGTCCCGAAGGCGATGGAGACTCCTGCATCGCTCAGAATCGAGAGACTATCAATGCCAGCCTTCCTCACATGCTCGATCTTCGCAATCGAATCGGCTGGAAATCCCAACGACGGACCATCCTGTGCAAGCGCTTCGTACGTTACGAGTGTGGGCACCGCCACAGCCCCTGCCTTTGCGGCCATTTGTGCCGCATGAGCATCAATGAGATTGCAGTGTTCAAGTGAATGCACGCCGCATTCGAGCGCCCTGACGATTCCTTCCGCTGTGTAGAGATGCGCGGCAACATACGTCTTGGAATCGCGGGCTTCTTCGACAGCCACCTTCAATTCGTCCACCGTGTAGCCGTACCAGTTGATCGGATCCGTGGGGCTCGCCACACCTCCATTCGCCATCACTTTGATGAAAGCAGCTCCCTGGCGCAACTCCTGACGACAGGCAAGCCGCACTTCCTCTACCCCGTCGGCGACACGACCGAGCGCCCCGAAGTTGCTCCCCCATCGGGTCGCATCGTATGTGTCATACCTCGGGCGACTGTCTGAGTGCCCTCCTGTCTTCGACAGCGCCTTTCCGCAGACGATCAGTCTGGGGCCAGGCGTCAGCCCTTGCGCAACAGCCTCTGCTAGCGAATAGGGAGCACCGCCAAGATCGCGAACGGTTGTGAATCCCCGCTCCAGCATCCCCTTCATGATTTGCGCCGAACGCAATACAGCGGTTGCCGCAGGCAATTGCGCATTCAAAGCCAGATTCATGGTGCTTGCAACGACGTGCACATGACAGTCAATCAGGCCCGGCATGACTGTCCGGCCTTTGACGTCGATCACCTGGCAATCTTTCGCGAACGATGATCTTGCTTCGGGGTCACGGATGATCCCGTCTTCGATCAGAATGTTTCCAGATCTTGGCTCGGGCGCCGTGGAGTCGATGATGGTCGCATTCAATAGCAGTGTCTGCATAATACTCGATCCCCTGGAGTTTTGAAATTACCCGGTGAACCGTGATCGCATCAGAACCGCGTTTATAATTCCCGCGATTATAGCGAGCGTACTTTCTTGCTTGGCTATGACCTTCACCGCTTGCATCGATCAGAACGCATCTTTTTGCATGAGGCGTCCCGACTCGCATCAGATGATAACTAAGCGTTCGGTGTCGATGTCCCCTATGAGGTTCTTAAATATACGTTGACATGAATTTATTATTGTATATAATTCTGTTCAATTTATTGCCTACTTCAACCCTCCTGCAATTTGTGTCAGCACTGCAGACTAACGATCTGAAGGAGCGAAGCTCATCGAAATGCATATTCGTGATGAAGAGCGCCGCAACGATGGTGCGGTAACTCGAAGAAGGTTTGCCGGCAGTTTGGTTGCGGGCCTTGCTGGCACTCTTTGTCCGATCGCCGATGGGCAAACGGCGAAGGATGGGGAGGCAGAAGCAAATATAGGTTTGAAACCAGATGATATGTCCGTTGCAGATTGGGATGAAGTCCGTGCGAGATACTCGAACGTCTTAAGGGTTTATGGACAAAGGCTCTCCCTAGAGGAGAAGCGGAAGACCGTAGAAATTCTCGCCACCAACCAACACATGCTCGCATCGATCAGATCGTTCGTGGTCCAAAATGGGGACGTATCAGCGTGCACGCTGCGAGTCTATGACGCAAATCAGCCATCAGCCGACAAACAAGTCTAAATAGCTTTCGCAAAGGCACGCGTTTCTTATAGCGAATTCAGTTCAGCAGGTTTCTAGAGGGCTCCATGCTCCCGCAGGAAACGTATTTCATGTCGGTTCGAGCGCTCGGCAACGCTATCCGCGAAGGCCAGCTTTCTTCTGTCGAACTGACAGAGGGATACCTTGAACGCAGCCGCACCATCGGCGCGCGCCTCAATGCATTTGCAACTCTCACTGCTGATCTCGCATTGAGTCAAGCTAAACAGGCAGACGCAGAGATCAAGGCAGGTAAGCATCGCGGACCTCTCCACGGAGTTCCCTACGCCGTCAAAGATCTTGTGACTGTAAAGGGATATCCCACCACCTGGGGAGCTGTGCCCTATGCTCATCAGAGCTTCGACTACAACGCGACTGTGATCGAGCGCCTCAACGAGGCTGGAGCCGTCCTGTTGGGTAAAGCAGCAATGATCGAATTGGCCGGTGGGCTGGGTTATAGCTCAGGCGAAGCATCTCTCACTGGTCCGGCCCGCAATCCATGGAATCCCGACTGCTGGACGTGTGGATCGTCGAGTGGTTCAGGTGCCGTTGTCGCCGCCGGCCTCGCGCCTTGGGCTCTCGGTTCGGATACACGCGGTTCCATTCTCTGCCCCTCTTCATGGTGTGGGGTTTCAGGACTGCGGCCCAGTTTTGGCCGCATCAGCCGCTACGGCTCGATGGCAATTGCATACAGCATGGATAAGCTGGGCCCCATGGCGCGTACTGCGGATGATTGCGCACTAGTGTTGAGCGTTCTAGCAGGCCACGATCCGCTTGATCACGACTCGGTCAGCAGCAGCGCGCAACCCTTCTCCTACCATGAGACCGAGCCTAGCGTGAATGGCACTTTCCGCATTGGGCGTCTCACGAATGTTTACGGCAAGAGCGATACCGGTGTTGACAAGGCTGTCGACGAAGCATGCGCTGTCTTTGAGAAAGCTGGCGCGACAGTCGAATCCTGCGAATTTCCGGATGGCCCTTTTGAAGAAGCCGCGGAATTGACAATCCTTATGGAGGCAGCCAGCGCGTTCGGGCACTTGATACAGTCCGGCGGCTGCCAGAATCTTACTGATCCACTCGGCAAGATTAATGGCTATGTGAGCGAACAGTTTTCTGTCACGGATTACCTTCATGTCCAGCGTGTCCGGCTCATGCTGCAGCGCACAGCGGACGCGATGTTCGACCGCTACGCCGTGTTGATTTCTCCAGCGCAGCCAACTGCAGCGCAGCCGTTGAGGGACAAAGATCCAGACGATCCCGCGGCTGGGAGAAAGTTCCACATGGACCGTCGGGCACCGGACGGAGTTTCGAGCCTTTGCGGCTTGCCGGCAATCAGTGTTCCTTGTGGTTTCAGCACGGCTCGACTTCCCTACGGAATGCAAATCATGGGACGGGCGTTGAACGATGCGGTTGTTCTAAAAGCCGCACGACTGTACCAGAGCCACACAGATTGGCACCTGCAGCACCCTGCTCTTTAGGTAGAGGGCACACGCGGGACTTCATTTGGGGATGTTGCTAAAAGCGTTGTGATGCGGGTTGTACTGCACGCTCAGCGATTCGTTCATGCGGTTAGCTGCCCCATCTCTTTACTGCGGTTCTAGCAATACCACGTTCCAAGCGTTGAAGCAGAGCCTGCAGACTTCATCATCGCTATACCAACGGTCCACCTAGTAACAAGCCTAAGGAGAGGTCATGACGAAGAGGGTCTTCTTACTTCTGTTTCTCCTGAGTGTCTGTTCCTCATTCACTCTTGGTCAAGTCGCAATTACCGGGCAAATAAAAGGCGTCGTGACAGACGCCTCCGGCGGTGCATTACCGAATGTTGCTATCTCCGCCACGAGTCCTGCTCTGATGACACCCCGCAAAACCACGACCGGTGTGAGCGGAAGTTATCTGTTCGACTCATTGCCGCCTGGAACCTATGAACTAACTTTCACTGTCTCAGGATTTAAGACTGAGGTGCAGTCAAATATCGCGATTACGCCTGGATTTACGGCAACGATAAGTCCCGAACTGGCGATCGGGACCAGCGAGCAGTCTGTAGTGGTTACGGCTGCAGCCCCTGTCGTCGACACGACGAACAACACGTCAAGCACGACGTTTGATGATGCACTCTTGCAAAATGTTCCTAGTGGCCGTGACACGTTCTCTACGGTCGCGCAGGCGCCAGGGGTAGCATCAAGCGACTTTGACGTCGCTGGCAGCCAGAGCTTTCAACAGTCAGTAATGCAGGTCCATGGAAGTCTTCCTGGAGATCAGGTTTATAGTTTCAACGGCCTGCGTCTCAACTGGCCCGGATCGACAGGCGGATATACATCTTTCTATGTCGACAATGATTCTCTTTCAGAGCTTCAAGTTGTAACGGATAGCGCGCCCGCAGACGTTGCCGTCGGCGGTGTATACATGAATCTGGTTCCCAAATCAGGCGCTAACCAGATGCACGGCCTCGCGGCCTTCTACTACCAGTCGGCAGGCACACAAGCCACAATCTCTGATCCTGTCTATGATGGGGTTCCCGTGCCTTCCGGCACGCCATTCATCATGGCGAGAGACATTGCTACAAATCTCGGAGGGCCGATTCTAAAGGACAAATGGTGGATCTTCGGCTCATGGCGTCTCTATGACCTCAAGGAAAGCGTCCTGTCAATTACTAATCCAGACGGCACGCCGACCACCGATCCCAATCACCAGAGTAACGTCACGCTTCGAAGCGACTATCAACTTTCAAAGAACAATCATCTGGACTTTGTTTGGTGGTATAACGAGCAAAATAGGTTCTTCCGACGTGATACCGCTTATGCATTTGTGAGTGCTGATGCCGCCTGGCGCCAGATCGAACCGGCGTACATTTTACAGGCGGAATGGACAAGCACCTTCCGCAATTGGCTCTTTGACACGCGGTTCGGTTATCTGCACCAGGTATTTCCTCTAGAGAATCAGCCTGAAACTCCAGTCACCGCATTGAACCGTCAGGACGTGACATTATCAACGGAGACAGGCGCACCGCCTTATGCTTTTGTGAATCCGGCCAGCGTTTTTGCTTTCGCAGAAGGTGTGTCATTCTATAAGGGCCACATGTGGGGTGGCTCTCACACTTTTAAATTCGGCGTCGACACTTCGGACAACAAGAATGGCTACAACTACACGGTCAATCAAGGTATCAATGCGCTCTACAACGATGGCAAGCCAATTGAGGTAATTGCATACAACACGCCTGTGAACGTCAGAAGTGTCTATCACGAGACAGCCGCTTATGCTCAAGACTCCGTCACTGTAAAGCGCAAACTTACTCTCAACCTCGGCGTTCGGTACGATCACTTCAATACGTTTTATCCTGCTCAATCAAGCCCGGCAGCTACTTTCCCCGACCTTTTCCCACAGCGCACGTTTCCGCAATCTCCAAATATCGCAACCTGGAATACTTTCCGTCCACGTCTCGGCGCCGCATACGATCTCACAGGTCAGGGACGATCCGTAATCCGCGCGTACTTCGGGCAGTTCGACATCATCGAAGGTGCCGGCCTCGCTGAGCAGATCAATCCAAACGGCCTGAGTACGCAGGTTTATACCTGGAACGACACAAACGGCGATGGTATTCCGCAGCCTAGCGAATGGAAATCTCCAGCAAACCTAATTGCCGCGTCCGGTGGCGTCGTCACCTCAGTGGATCCAAACCTGAAGCGCGCGTATACGAACGAAGTTAACGTTGGATATCAGCAGCAGGTTTTTTCATCCGTAATGGTCGGCGTCAACTACTACTTTCGCAACATCAAGAACCAGTTCGCAGGTGTGAACCTCGCTAATCCTACGAGTGACTACACGGCCACTTCCGTCGATAACAGCGGAAATCCGCTCATCAACTCCATCACCGGTCAGCCCATCACACTTTACAATCTGAATCCCGCGGACGTCGGCCTCTCCAACTACTTAATTACGAATATTTCGGAACTCAATTCAAACCACTACAACGGGGTTGAGTTCACGGTAACAAAGAGAATGAGCAAGGGTTGGCAAGTACTCGCGGGCTACACAATTCAGCAGCAGAAGGGAACTTATACCCGTGGCCTCACAGATGATTTCAACAATCCAAACAATGAAATCAATCGCAAGAATTCGATTTTGAACTACGACGCGACCCAGATGTTCAAGGTACTGAGCAATTACACATTTCCATGGTCCATTGCTCTTGGCATCAACTATCAGCACTACACTGGCTATCCTCTCGATCCAAACAACGGACCTCCAACAGCAATCTTCGAGAACCTGAATCAGGGGCAGGTATCGGTGATTGGCGAACAAATCGGCAAAATCCGTCTTCCCAATGTAGATATATTTAACCTGCGTCTTTCCCGTCCAACGCATCTTGGCGACAGGTTCAACCTTGAACCAATCGTCGACCTCTTCAACATCACAAATGCCAACACCGTGATCAGTGAGGTCCCAACCGGTGGCAGCAGTTTCGAAAAACCAACGAATCAACTCAACCCGTTCATTGCCCGCTTTGGATTACGCTTCAGCTTCTAGCTCAGGGGCTTGCGCGAATGGAACAGTCCTCTAAAAGTGGCGCGCTGACCGACGACAGATGACAATCGTTGCTAAGCGCGCCTTTCAAATGATCTGCAAAACGAGACCCACTGCCGCGTCATGATCCACGCATGAGGAGATTCACACAAATGATTATGAGACTCTATCCTGCTTGCCTTTTACTTTTAGTGTCTCTGTGTCCTCTCCGGACGACCGTTGCTCAACAGCAGCCTCGGGGAAGTATCACAATCGATCGAATCGCAGACATCAAGTACCCAAGTGAGGCTCGATGGTCACCTGATGGCAAGACCATCGCTTTCCTGTGGGACGCGGCCGGCAAGCAAGATCTGTTTATAGTCAGAGCAGGTTCTCCGCCCGTTGCGCTAACTGACTTTCCCGTTGACCCCGATCTTCTTATATCTGACATCGGCCACTTTGAATGGTCTTCTGCCGAGGAAATTATCTTCAGCAAAGGCGATCAGCTTTGGGTCGTCTCAACCTCTACGCGGAAGCCAGAACCGCTGCCAGGCTATCAGGGCGTCAGCAGTTTTTCGCTCTCCGCCGATAAGCAACAAATTGCCTTTGTACAAAAGGACGATGTGTGGGTTGGGTCACTTCGCGCACACACCAGACGCAGACTCACGCATATGCCGGAGGGCCTTCGGGCATTCGACCCATCTTTTTCCCCCGATGGGTTATATGTGGCATTCGACGCTGCTCGACATGAGTCAGTGCCTGAACCGCTTCCTTACAACGGGAACCTCATGAAAGTCTTCCGCAGCTTGAGCTGGGATGATCGCATCGGCATCGTCTCCGTCTACAGCTATGCCGCGGAGCCAATGTGGATTCCAGTTTCCGCCCGCAATTACGGTTCCACCGACAAGCAATGGGCAGCAGGACCATCGATTGTGCATGAGGAATTTTCTCCAGATCACAAGACGATGGAGCTTAAGGTTACGTCACTCTCTGGCGAGAGTCGCACGCTTTGGAAGGACCATGACCCCGCTTGGATTTCGTCGGCGGACGGAGCAATGGATGTCACCTCTCCGGATGGGAAGTGGATCGCATTCATCAGCGATCGAAGCGGATGGCCTCACCTCTATGTGATTCCGATCGACGCGACATCCGAATCGCAGGCCCGACAAATCAGCAAAGGTAATTTTGGTGACGGCTACGCCGCGTGGTCCCCAGACAGCAAACGGATTGCCTTCACGCACAGTGCAGAGGGCAACCAGATGGAGCGCTTTATCTCTGTTGCCTCCGTCGACGATGGGCGCATTGAGCCTATTGTTACTCAGCATGGCGTTAATCGCGCTCCGGAATTCTCTCCCGACGGCACGATGCTGGTCTACGAGCGCAGCGCGGTGGAACACCCACTTGAGGTGTATTCCATCTCCGCAAAAGCCGGATCAGAGCCGACCCGACTTACGAATTCCCTTCCGCCCGGACTACTCCCTGAAGATCTCACGGCGCCTGTAGCGGTTCACTACCCGAGCCGCGCCGACGGGAAGCAGGTTCCAGCGACGTTGATTGTCGATAAACATCTCGATCGCTCGAAGAAACACCCGGCTATCATCTGGGTTCACGGTTCGGGCGCCGATCAAAACTACCTCGCGTGGCACCCAGGCTACTACCGCATGTACTACGCCATGGATCAGTATCTCGCGCAACAAGGTTATGTCATTCTCACGCCCGACTATCGCGGCAGCTCTGGATATAGCCGGGACTGGGCCACCGGTACTTCGAGGGATCTCGGTGGCGGCGAAACCCAGGATGTGAATGCGGGTGCAGACTATCTCAAGACCCTTAGCTACGTTGATCCGGATCGTATCGGCATCTGGGGGCTAAGCTATGGAGGTTTCATGACGATGCAGTCTTTAATAACCGATCCGACGCTCTTTCGATGTGGCATCAATGCAGCAGGTGTAGGCGACTGGGAAAGCTGGACTACAGGAGGGCTCATCCTCGGACGCCTCGGCGAGACACCAGTGACGGATCCGGAGCTTTACGATCGCTCTGCTCCCGTCAAGCATTTAGATAAGCTGGCGCGGCCGCTATTGCTGCTGCAAGGTACAAACGATGCGAACGTCCCACTCTGGGAGTCCCTCAAAGTCATCGACACTCTCGAAAAGCTCGGCAAGCCATTCGACATGGCCATCTATCCGGGAGAAATTCATTTTTTCCGAAGAGCATACGTACTACGCGATGCCTGGACGAGAAGCGAGGAATTCTTTGATCGCTACCTGATGAAACCGGACTCTGCGTCAGGCGGCAAACTGGGTAAATAGCACTCGATGACATCAGTGGGTCATTGCATAAAGAACATAGTTCACACCGATCTTCGTACCGAGAGCAGAATACTTGACCGGATAACGCGGATCGTCCAGGAACTCCCATGAATCACCAAGATCGGAGTTGAGCGAAAAGGCGACCATGATGCGCCCTTTGTCATCATAGATTCCCTTCCAGCGAGCGACATAACCATCCTTCTTGTGTCCTGTGACCAGGTGCTCTGCACCTGGAATCTGGTAGCGATCGTCCAGATCGAAGAGCGTGTGAAAGATTGGATCGTCGTTCGGAATGTCCACCAGCTCCCGATCAGGAAAAACCATCTTCATGGTTTTGTCGAAATAGGCTTGCTCCTGTGAACCATGGCAGTCGTCAGCCATTAAAAAGCCGCCGCGCAGCAGGTAGTCACGGAGCTTCTTTGCCTGGGCTTCGGTCAGCCCCCATTCGCCCACTTGAACTGCATAAAGAAATGGCCAGTTGTAGACCTCGTCGCCATCGTCCAGATTCACCGGCTGCTCCACTGACCGCGCATCCACGCGCGTTAACCGCCGGACAGCGTTCGCAAGTGCGCGGTCGGCACGCGGGTAATCCTGCGTCCAGAGAGAGAGCCCCTGCTGCCATGGTCCGTCGAACCGGCCGCGATACCCGTCCAGCGGACCCGGAGGAAACATCAGCCGTGCAAAAGTCCACTCCCCAGGCTTGCTCCAGTCTGCGGGTAGCGGTATCTCTAAACCGTATTCAACCGAAGGATACTCGCGGAACGCCCGCTGAGCGAAAACCGCGCTGATCACAATAGCGGCGAAGATCAGAGGTCCCGCAAGTATCCTGAGGTTCTTCATAGCATGTTGCAGTGGAATTTTATCGAGGCCGTTCCTGTTTAACACTCACCCAGATCAGGTGCAACTATACAAAAGCGGTCTATTTCGTTCCACGAACTACCGCATTTCTTTAGACTCAAATCTTCCAAAGAAGGTCCGCCCCTGCGAGCCCGGCGCAGAAAAAAACTTCATGCGGACAAACACCAGAAGGCGCAAAAAACGGATCATCGGTCAATGTGGCCGAATCCTCTTATTCACATTCCACCTCACAATCGAAATCGCCGTCTTCGTATCTCTGCTCTGCCGGGCTTGGGTCACCTCTTACAGTGAATGGTCATTCAGACTCGAAATCGAATAAGATAGCAATCCATCAGGACCATAGCGCGATGAGTGCGTAGTTCCTGGCTGCTCGGAGGCTAATTCCATTGGAGCTTAAATCTGCTCCATAATGGCTGACACAATGATGCAATCGAGAAGATGACTACTATTTCATCCAGGAGTTGTCCACCGTGTCTACCGCTGAACGCGAAAGTACGCTGGAAAATCGCCTACTAAGAAGAATTCAGGGCTTGATTGGTCAGGCGCCCATTCAACTGGAATTCGACCAAGAGAAGATTGGCCCTCCGGATCCGACGAAGAATGAGAGCGTTGTCATTCGAGACCGACGAACGCTCGCGCATATGGTGCTCGATCCCGAGCTTGGCTTCGGCGACGGATACATGCAGGGCCGAATCGAAATAAACGGCAATCTCGTCAACATCTTGGAACAAGTCTTCAGATCCATGCGCTCAAGCGGAAAACGAAGCTGGTATGGTCGCCTCTTTTCCAATTGGCTGCAGCACATGCAGGGCAACACTCGGGGAGGATCGGCAGCTAACATTCATCATCACTACGACCTGAATACCGACTTCTACAAGCTGTGGCTGGATTCGCACCTGGTTTATACCTGCGCATATTTTCCAACTCATTCTGCAACCCTCGAAGAGGCACAGAAGGCAAAGCTCGAACACGTCTGCCGGAAATTGCGGCTTCAGCCGGGTGAGAGAGTTGTGGATGCGGGCTGCGGCTGGGGCGCACTCGCACTGCACATGGCAAGACATTACGGCGTTAGCGTGCAGGCGTTCAATATTTCCCATGAACAAATTCAATATGCACGTGCGCAAGCACGACGAGAAGGTCTAACGGATCAGGTTACGTTCGTTGAGGACGACTACCGGAATATTTCCGGAAGATTTGACGCTTTTGTCTCGGTCGGCATGTTGGAGCACATCGGACGCGAACACTATGGAGAACTGGGAAGGGTCCTTCAACGCACAATCGGTAACTCCGGACGAGGTCTCATGCATTTCATAGGGCGCAATCGGCCAGCGCCATTCAGTACCTGGATTCGCAAACGCATCTTTCCAGGTGCTTACGTGCCAGCACTGCGGGAGGCGCTCGAAATCTTTGAACGGCAGAATTACTCGGTACTCGACGTCGAGAACCTCCGACTTCACTACGCCAAAACGCTCGAACACTGGCTGGCTCGGTACGAACGCTCGGTCGAGAGTGTGTCTTCCATGTTCGGACCTGAATTCGTTCGTGCCTGGCGGCTCTATCTCGCCGGCTCCATTGCAAGTTTCCGCACTGGGATGCTGCAACTGTTCCAGGTCGTTTTCGCTGGTTCAGCATGCCGGCAGATTCCCTGGACCCGGGCCTACTTGTACACCGAGTCCGCACGCTTGGAGAACGAATCTCAATGGACTCCTGCCAGGTCTTGATTGTGGGTGGCGGCCCTGCAGGATCTTCCTGCGCCAAGCGCCTGCATGAGGCTGGCCTCGATACCATCATTCTCGATAAGAGTGCATTTCCACGCGACAAAGTGTGCGGCGGCTGGATCACGCCCGCAGTGATCCGGGAGCTTGAAATTGATCTGACTGAGTACGCAAGTGGACGTGTCTTGCAGCTCATTACCCGCTTTCGGACCAGCCGAATGGGCGACACGGAAGTTGAAACAGACTATGGCCGTCCGGTCAGCTATGGAATTCGACGAGTTGAATTTGATGACTATCTGCTGCGTCGCTGCGGAACGCGACTCATTCTGGGAACACCGTTGACAAGCATGGAACGCTCAGGTGACTCCTGGATCGTAAACGGCGCGATTCGCGCACGGCTCCTGATAGGCGCAGGCGGACATTTCTGCCCGGTCGCCCGATTGCTGGGTACAAAGGCTCGCGACGAAACTGCGGTCGCCGCGCAGGAAATCGAATTCGAGATGGATCCAGAGCAGGCGAAATCATGTTCGATTCGCGGTGAAGCTCCGGAACTCTACTTCTGTTCGGACATGAAGGGCTATGGGTGGTGTTTTCGCAAGGAAAATTTTCTCAATATTGGTTTGGGCAGGCTTGATGCCCACTCCTTACCCGGTCATGTCTCCGACTTTCTGCGCTGGCTGAAGGAATCAGGCAAAGTGGCTTTTGCTCTTCCTGCCGCAATGCGCGGTCACGCCTATCTCATCTTTCGCGAAACAAAACGTCCCGTTGTCAGCGATGGAGTTCTGTTGATCGGAGATGCTGCCGGCCTGGCATACTCGCAGAGCGGTGAAGGAATCCGCCCGGCGATTGAATCCGGCTTACTGGCGGCTGACACCATCCTCGCCGCCGAAGGGGAATATACACGTTCCCGACTCGAACGCTACCGAGAAATGTTGAACTCTCGATTCGGCGAGTCACGATCGGACTGGTCTACGCTTATCGGCCGGAAGTTACCACCACGATTCATGCAGTCAATCGCAGGATCACTGCTGAGGACTCACTGGTTTTCACGACGCATCGTCCTGGATCGCTGGTTTCTGCACACTCACGAGCCTGCCCTCGACGCCTGAGAGCGCGAAACACCAACGGACGTGCCAATATCAGGCAAGCGCGTTCGTTACGATCTGCTGCGCCTCATCTACGATGCTCTGGAGGTGAGCTTCATCTCTGAAGCTCTCCGCATAGATCTTGTAAAGATTCTCGGTTCCGGAGGGCCGCGCTGCGAACCAGCCATTTTCGGCAACAACCTTCAAGCCACCGATGGGAGCGTTATTGCCTGGAGCATTCGTCAATTTACCGGTAATTCGCTCTCCTGCCATGTGTGATTCCTTGACCGAGTCAGCAGATAGTTTGCTGAGCTTTGCCTTTTGCTCCGGGCTGGCTGGCGCGTCGATACGCGTGTAGTAGGGCATACCGAACTTCTCCACCAACTCGGAGAAGTGCTGGCCGGGGTCTTTTCCGGTGACGGCAGTGATTTCCGCCGCCACCAAGTCCATGATGGGACCATCCTTGTCTGTTGTCCATACCGTGCCATCCCGCCGCAGTAAACTTGCGCCAGCGCTCTCTTCCCCACCGAAACAGAATGACCCATCGAACAAGCCTGCAACAAACCATTTGAAGCCCACCGGGGTCTCTGAAAGTTGCCTGCCCAGGCTGCTCACCACTCGGTCAATCATGCTGCTGCTGACCACTGTTTTGCCGACAACTGTATGGGTCGGCCACTGTGGTCGATGCGTCAACAAATACTGGATGGCAACTGCGAGATAGTGGTTTGGGTTCATCAGGCCAGCGGATGGCGTGACAATGCCATGCCGATCCGAGTCAGGATCATTGGCAAAGGCGACCTGATATTGATCCTTCAATCGCAGAAGGCTCGCCATGGCGTACGGGCTTGAGCAGTCCATGCGAATCTTGCCATCATGATCAACCGTCATGAACGAGAACGTGGGGTCAATGATCGGATTCACAACCTGGATCTCCAAACCATAAACCGAGTTGACCTGCTCCCAATAAGGCGCGAACGCGCCGCCCAGCGGGTCTACTCCCAACTTCAGGCCAGCATGTTTAATCGCGTCCATATCGACAGTATTTTTCAGATCTTTGACATAAGGCAGAGCAAAGTCTTGCTCGTGCGTGTTCGCGGCTTTGATCGCCTTTGAATAGGGCATGCGCTTAACGTCGGCATTGTTCGCCCGCAGCGAATCGTTCGCCCGTTGTTCCACCCAGCGCGTGACATCAGTATCCGCTGGACCGCCGTTCGTTGGGTTGTATTTGAAGCCGCCATCCTCCGGAGGATTATGTGAGGGCGTGATGACAATGCCATCCGCTAGATGGTCTTTGCGGCCCCGGTTGTAGACAAGGATGGCGTGCGAAACGATCGGTGTCGGGGTAACGCCATCGTTCTGCTGAATGACAGTCTCGACGCCGTTCGCGGCCAGCACTTCAAGAGCAGTAATCTGCGCGGGCGCTGAGAGTGCATGCGTATCCTTGCCCATGAAGAGTGGCCCATCCGTTCCCTGCATGCGCCTGTAATCGCAAATAGCCTGCGTAATGGCCAGAATATGAGCTTCGGTAAAAGTTCCGCGCTTCGGGGTGCCTCTGTGGCCGCTGGTTCCGAAACTCACCATCTGGGTGGAATCACTCAGATCAGGGCGCCGCTCCAGGTACTCTCGCTTAAGATCGTCGACATCGATCAGCATCTCTTTCGGGGCTGGATGCCCGGCCAGCGGAGAAATACGCGATTGCACTTTTGCTTCGCTTACCATGGAACCTCCTGACAGGCGATACTGAGCTGCGCCTTCTCAGGAAGAATATAAACACATCCGACTTCCTGCGTGCCACAGCCAGCCCTCGCACATCAACTCCCTAAGAATGGAGTTGGCATCCTGGTGGTTGGCTATATGCCAATATCTCTAGCAAAGAGTAATTGCTGCTACTCGCCAAATGTTCTCACTGTACTCGCGAATGGAGCGATCGGAGGAAAACTTTCCCATCCTTGCAGCATTCAGGATCGCCATCCTGGACCACTGCTCCTGGTCCCGATAGATTTCCGTCACTCGGTCCTGACAATCGATGTACGACTGATAATCAGCAAAGAGAAGATATGGATCGCTGTTGAGCAACTGATCGAGAAGCGGCCGGAAGAGGTTTTGATCTCGGTGAGAGAACTGCCCCGACGAAATGCTGTCGATCACTTCTCGAAGGAAGGGGTTGGATTCATAGATTGCCCGCGGACGATACCCTTGTGCCAGCGTGGATTGCACTTGATCTGCCGTAAGACCAAACAGGAAGAAGTTCTCATGGCCCACAGCATCTCTGATTTCGATGTTGGCTCCATCGAGCGTTCCTATCGTGAGCGCTCCATTCATGGCGAACTTCATATTCCCGGTGCCTGAAGCCTCTTTGCCGGCAGTGGATATCTGCTCGCTAAGATCCGCGGCTGGATACACCTTCTGT
Source organism: Alloacidobacterium dinghuense (assembly GCF_014274465.1). Taxonomy (NCBI): domain Bacteria; kingdom Pseudomonadati; phylum Acidobacteriota; class Terriglobia; order Terriglobales; family Acidobacteriaceae; genus Alloacidobacterium; species Alloacidobacterium dinghuense. The sequence goes on from NZ_CP060394.1 coordinate 3,415,078, forward strand.
CCGAGCGAAACGTCATAGTCAGGAAGAAAGACTACCTTCAGACGATGCTTCACATCCGGGTCGGTGTTGACGACTTCGGCGACGGAGTTGATGAGTTTGATGATCAGCTTGGCCATGGCGTAGCCAGGTGCCGCCTTTCCGCCAAACAAGAACGTACGCGGAGCCATCTCCAGGTTCGGTTTTCGCTTCAGCCGGAAATAGAGCGTGAGGATGTGTAGGACCTTCAGATGCTGCCTCTTGTACTCATGGATTCTCTTGACGAGGACGTCAAACATTGAGCTGGGATCTACAGAAATCCCTGTCGCTTCTAATATGTAATTCGTCAATCGAACCTTCACATCGTGCTGCACTCTGCGCCATTCCGCGCGAAAAGCAGCGTCTTCGGCGAGCCCTTCAAGCTGTTTCAACTCATCGAGGTTGTTGAGCCATCCATTTCCTACCCGTCGCGTCATCAGAGCCGATTGCTCCGGGTTGCTCACAGCGAGCCATCTCCGCGGCGTCACACCATTCGTTACGTTGATGAATTTCTCGGGCCACAATTCATAGAAGTCACGAAGGACTTCTTTCTTCAACAATTCAGTATGCAACGCCGCAACGCCGTTGACGCGATAGCTTCCCACACAAGCCAGATTCGCCATGCGCACAAACTTCTCGCCATGTTCATCGATGATCGACATCCTTGAGACCCTCGCCTCATCCCCATCGAAATGCTTGCGGACCTCCGACAAGAAGCGCGCGTTGATTTCGTTGATGATCTCAAGGTGCCGCGGAAGAATCGAGGCGAACATCGGCCGAGGCCAGCGTTCCAGAGCTTCAGGAAGGAGCGTGTGATTGGTATAGCTGAATGTGTTGGAAGTGATTTCCCATGCCTTCTCCCAATCGAGACCATGCTCATCGACCAACAGGCGCATGAGTTCCGCGACGCCGATGGACGGGTGTGTGTCATTCAGCTGGATCGCCCATTTTTCGTGGAAGGTGTCGATTTGCCGGCCAGCACGCAGGTGCAGCCGGATCATGTCCTGCAGGGCACACGAGGTGAAAAAATACTGTTGCTGGAGACGAAGCTCTTTGCCCTGAATTTCTTCGTCATTTGGATACAGGACTTTCGAGATGTTTTCAGCAAAGGTCTTGCCTGCAACAGCTCCCTGATAATCGCCGCTGTTGAAGCGATCGAAATAGAAAGATTCAGTCGATTCGGATCTCCATAACCGCAGGTCGTTTGCTATGCCCGACCGGTACCCCACTATTGGGGTGTTGTATGGAACGCCCCTGACTACCGATGCGGGTACCCACCGCACCCGGTATCTTCCGGTTGAATCCGTCCAGCCTTCCGTGCGGCCGCCGTAGCCCACTTCGACGGCTTCATGGGGGTGCCGGATTTCCCACGGATTTCCGTATCGGAGCCAATAATCCGTGAGTTCCACCTGCCATCCATCGCGGATTTGCTGGCTGAAAATACCGAATTCGTACCGTATTCCATATCCGATGGCAGGAACGCCGAGCGTTGCCATAGAGTCGAGATAGCACGCGGCCAGACGGCCAAGACCACCGTTGCCTAGACCTGGTTCGCTCTCCTGTTCCTCGATGACACCGAGATCACGGCCCAATTCAGCTACAGCTTGCCGGATAGGTTCTTCAAGATCCAGGTTGAGGAGGTTATTCGCCAGATGCGGTCCCATCAGGAACTCAGCCGATAGGTAACACACAACGCGGACATCCTGCTGCTTGTAGCAGGCCAACGTCGCGAACCATCTCGCGAGGATTCGGTCGCGAACCGTATAGGCGACTGCGGCGAAGAATTCCTGATTACTGGCGTTTGCCTGGGTTGTTCCTACGATGTAGTAAAGGTTGTCCAGAATGGCCCGTTTCAAGGCCTCCACGCTGGTGGCCGTGCGGTCGTCCTCAATCTGCACGATGGGTGCCGGAAATGCCAGCTTCTCCATAGTTGCACCTCGTTGTTGAACCTCGTTCTGTGTGGTCCAGGCAGAGCCTTCCAGTGTTGGCGGATCCTTGGGCGCGTATCAGCCTGGCAGAATACTTCGCAGATCATTCATGCTAGAGCGTCGGCTCCCGCAGAGCAATCAACGGATCGTGAATTCATCCATAATTCGTCCATCGAAGGCCAGATTTTCGCGGCAGATCAATGCTTGAATCGCCTGATTCGGGCGGCACAGGTGTGGCGGCTTCCTTGGCCTGTCCCCCTCCCCCGGTCGGGAAGATGTCTTCTATATTTTTCAATGATTTACAGGGGGATCATCCCCCTCCAAGCCAATGATTCTAAATCGTTTAACCTGGTTCTAGTGTTTTCAACAACTTAGCGGGGGGTCCATTTGGTGTTTCCTTGAAATATCCCCTATATTCAGGATACCAATTTAGCGGACATAACACGCCAATTTGGACTGTCTGCAAGTGGCTTCGTTTCAATTGATTAGATAATTTCCACAGTTTTTTGGACTTGACAAGATTTAGCACGCCCTGCGCCAGACCGACGACATGCTGTCCACGAGTCCTCTGCTTCTCGGAATCCCTGACATCGATTTGTGTGCAGATGCAGCTGAAGAGTGGTAATCTTCGGGCCAAGTATTGATTCCACCCATCCACGGAAATGAAAGGTAGCCGATCATGAGTCGTCAAAAGCTATTTCTGGTGACCACGTTGCTGTCGGCAGGATTGCTGTTCGCCGGGTGCAAGAAGTCTTCGGATCAAGAGCAGGCAGCAGCTACGCAGCCTGCCGCGGCTCCAGCAAGCGAACCCGCTGCAAACCCACCTGCGTCAAGCCAGCCGGCCGCGGCTCCGGCAGCGGCGCCTGCGGCTTCGCCGAGTGCACCGGCTTCGGCTCCAGCTGCGGCTCCGGCAGCGGCTCCGGCACCTGCACCGGCGCCACCACCACCGCCTCCTCCGCCACCGCCTATCGTGATTCCAGCGGGAACGACTTTGTCTGTGACGCTCACCTCCGGGTTGAGTTCAAAGGAGAGTTCGGCGGGACAAGGGTTTAATGGAACGCTCGCCAATTCGGTATCCGTTGGCGGGGCGAGAGCGATTCCTGCTGGCTCACCTGTGAGCGGCACGGTGACCGATGCCAAGTCCGCGGGCAAATTCAAAGGCGCGGCCAGCCTCGGCATTACGCTCTCGTCGATCTCTGTTCACGGCGTAAGCTATCCGATTACTACGAGCGTCTATAGTCAGCAATCTACGGGCAAAGGCAAGCGCACTGCTGGATTCATCGGCGGCGGCGCAGGCGCAGGCGCCCTGATCGGCGGCCTGGCTGGTGGCGGCAAAGGCGCTGCGATCGGTGCCTTGGCTGGAGCCGGTGCCGGGACTGCGGGTGCCGCTCTTACGGGGAATAACCGAGAGATCACCTTCGCGCCGGAAACGGTTGTCAGCTTCAAGTTGGCGAATTCGCTCACTCTTCCGCCGCATCGGGCAAGCGAGTAACCCCACTGTATGAACAGAACAGCCGCCCAGTGGGCGGCTGTTCTTATTTCTGCCAGATGCACTGTTTCTATGGATATGTCACAACCTGATAGACCAGTGCTGATCCCTGATAATACGGCCTGTAGTACACGTTTACTGCTTCTTTCGGTTGTGTCTTCTGTTTTGTCTGCGCCGGCAAGGAGGCTGCCAGCAGGGGGGAGCATGAACAGTACCAATATATGTCGAAGCCGGTACACGTTTCATCCAATCGGATTGAGAGTGTCCACCGCCATCTACATTGAAGCGTGCTAAGTGTGCCACATTTTTTCTATAAGTGGAAATACATGAACCCTGCAGAAAGTATCCCGGCAGTTCTGACAGGTACGGCTTTTGCGTGCTGTGGCTTACGCCATGTACAGTTACAGGTGGAAATCGAGGAAAATCGATTTATTTTTCATAAATTTAGCCATCAAGGAGAACCATGAACAGCCCACAGCAGGTATGCTCTCCAACGCGCAGTCTCGCTCTTCTTCATTCCATTCACAAGCCCGGTCTCCGCGCTTCGGAGCTGAATGAAAAATGGTCGCGCCTGGAGGCTGTTTTGGATCGCTCTCAGTTGTCGGCGATTCTCCTGCAGTGCAATGAGAACATTGCATGGATCACCGCAGGACAAGTCGAAGCACGGGTACTTATCCCTGGAGAAACTGCTGTTACTTCCCTGCTGCTGACGCGCACAGGCCGCAAGTACTATCTCGCTCCGAATAACGAGGCTCCACGGCTGGCAGATGAAGAGTTCTGTGATCTTGAGTACGAGCCGGTGATCACGCCTTGGCATGAAGACGGCGTGGCCGCAATACATCGGCTGGCAGGTGATGGCGCGATCGGCACAGATCACGGGCTAGATGGGCTTACTCCGGTGGACATGGCACCATTACGCGCGCCTCTCACAGCAGCTGAAGTAGAGCGTTTCCGCTGGCTTGCGGAGCGCACCGCGGCGATGACAGCAGAGGCACTTGCGGAGCTTGAGCCGGGAATTACCGAAGATCAGATGTCTGCCGATGTCGCTCAGCGCCTGCTTGCTGAAGGCATCCTCCCGACAGTGCTGCTGATGGCTGCGGATGACCGCATTCGCAAATATAAGCACGCGGTTTCACGCGGAGCAGTTCTGGAACGCTACGGGATGCTGAATCTTTGTGCCCGCAAGTGGGGACTCGCCGTTTCGATCACACGATTTGTGCACTTCGGCGCGCCTTCACAGCAACTCACGGATGCTTTCGCAGCCTGCGCAGAAGTGAATGCAAAGCTGCTGCATGCGAGCCGCAGCGGCGCCACTTCTGCCGAGTTGTATGCCGTCGCTGAGAACGCTTATCGCATAGTTGGTTTTCCGGGTGAAGAACAATTCCATCACCAGGGAGGCCCGGCAGGATATATGGAGCGCGAATGGATTGCGACGCCGAAGGGTCAACAAACACTGACCGAGACTGAGGTTCTTGCGTGGAATCCGAGCATCCGCGGCGCTAAGGTTGAAGACACTGCACTCCTGCACAATGGAGCAGTCGAAGTGCTCACGCTGACGCCATCGCTTCCGCAAATCACGACGACGATCGAAGGGATCGCGTATCCTTCTGCCGATCTTCTGATTCGGTGAACTTGCGTCGGCATGCATGCCGAGTTGGAGGTTACCGATTTTCCATGCATGCCTTCACGGGGCCGAAGTTGCGCAGCTCTACGTTGGCGATCTTTCTGCCAAAATCAAGCGGCCCGTGAAGGAACTGGAGGGCTATCAAAAGGTGCGTCTCAATCCCGGCGAGAAGCAGCATGTCTCGCTCACGTTGGATCGCCGCGCGCTCGCTTATTGGGACGTCAATAGCAATGACTGGCGGATCGATCCCGGCCAGTTCACTGTTTACGTTGGCGACTCGTCCGCAAATACACCGCTCACCACAGACTTCACGGTTTCTCAGTAGGAATTGCGACTGTCGCCGTACCGGGCAATCCGCTCGATCAGCTCTGTAATGGAAAAAGTCGATTTCGTGATGAAGGATGGAGTCGTCTATCCCGATATGCAGTCGATGAAAATGACGGTTGGCAAACAACAGAAGCCGGAGACGGGTCCCTCCGGCTTCAGAAAGGAGCCCATCTTAATTTCAGGCAAGTGCCAGAACAGCATCGATGCCGGCCTTCACGCCTTTCTCGGCGGCCTCGGCTCCCAATGCCTGGTTCTCTGCATAAACAAACTGAACGTTCTTCAGACCCACAAATCCGAGCACGGTGCGGAGATACGGCTCCTGCTGATCAAGAAAAGCATAAGGCGATTCGCCGCTATAGGCGCCACCGCGCGCCACAATCACAACAACCTTCTTGTTCTCTTCCAGCAACCCCTGCGGACCCTGCGCAGTGTAGGCGAAGGTGCGGCCCACGCGAACAACCTGATCGATCCATGCCTTGAGCTGAGCGCTAATGCCAAAGTTATGCATCGGCACCGCAAGGACGATGGTGTCCGCAGCTTCGAGTTCGTCGATCAGCTTGTCCGATACGGAGAGCACCTCTTTTTGCTCAACCGTGCGGTTCTCGACCGGCGTATAGGCAGCGGCAATCCACTGCTCCGTGACAAAGGGAACCGGGTTCGAGGCGACATTTCTACGAACCACTTTTCCTGACGAATGTTTACGCTGCCACTCGTTTACGTATTCCTTTGCTACAGAACCAGAAACGGATGATGAACGCGGACTCGACTCGACTACCAGAAGATTTGCCATGACGGCCTCCTATTTCCTATCGACTTTCGCCAAATAGTCGTTACAACGAATAAGATGGCCCCAGTCATGTAAGGATTCAGCGATTTTTGCGATTATTTATCCTGCTGATTTAGCAGAAATTGCTCGGCTGCCTGCAAATCCTCTTCCGTATCCACACCGATTGTGTCGAATGGAGTTGAGGTCACATATACGGCGATCCCGTTTTCAAGGAAACGCAATTGCTCCAGGCGTTCTATCGCTTCCAACCTGCTGGTAGCGAGTTTGGGAAAGCGGTCTAGCGCGGACTTGCGATAAGCGTAAATGCCGAGATGCTTTTGATAGGGAATGCCGCCGACGCCATCGCGATCAAACGGAATTGCAGCGCGTGAGAAATACAGCGCCCATCCGTCAGAGGCAGTCACTACCTTCACTGCGTTGGGATTGTGAATCAATTCCGGAGCGCATGGCGTTGAGAGCGTGGCTACTTCCACTTCAGGTCGCGTCATCGGTTCGAGAAGCGCGTCGAGATGCTGAGGCCGAAGCATCGGCTCATCGCCCTGAATGTTGACGTAGACATCTGCCGCGATGGATTGCGCGACGGCATAGACGCGATCGGACCCGCTGGCGCAGTCTTCAGGGGTAAAGACTGCAGGAAAGTTGCGCGAGTGCGCAAAGCTCATGATCTCCTCTGAATCAGTCGCGATCAGCAACTGATCGAGTTGCGCGCAGGCACGGGCTGCACGATAGACCCAGGCCAGCATGGGCTCGCCGGCAATTTCGCGTAGAACCTTGCGCGGCAAGCGGGTGGACGTGAGTCGCGCAGGGATAACACCTAAAATACGCACTTCATGCTCCCAATGTCGTTGAGACGATTAAGAGCTTAGTTTAACGAATCGCGTTCCGATCATGGGCATTGCCAACAGCACAAGGAGAAGCGCCAGATTCAACCAGGCAAACCAGTCGCCGAAGCGTGAATAGATTGTCGCGTCATGCCGGACCGGAACCGTGGCAATCACGGTTGCAAATGGCACGCCCAGCGTGTCGCGCTCGGCGAGTATGCGGCCACGATCATCTGTAACTGTCAATATGCCAAGCTTCGCCGAACGCGCGATGCTGAATCCACTCTCGACACCACGCAGCACCGCCATCCGTCCATGCAGCCAGCCATCTTGCACGAAATCCCACGCAGGCACAAGCAACAAGCCAATGCCATCCTGAGAATATTGCCGGCTCAAATGCGGGAAATCCATATCCTTGCAGATCTGCATGCCCCATTTACCGGACGCGTCCGTAACGACAGCACGATTTGTACCGGGCGTTTCTTCCTCAAAATGGGGCAGCAGGTGATGCTTGTTATAGGAAGCAACAAACGATCCTTTTGGCGAATAGAGTCGCTCCTGGTTCCATGTCGCGTTGGAAGTACTTTGGTCGATCCCCACAGCCACGTAAGCATCGGTCTGCTTCGCCATCTGCCCCATAAAGGCGTCGAATCCTGCCTGGGACGCATCTGTCACGGGCCCGCTATGCTCGGGTAGAACGAAGATCTGAACGCCTTGTGCCGCTAAAGGTTTCATCTGCTCCGCATATCGCTGAAAAATTGCCTCAGCCTGCGCCGTGGTCTGGGGATGAATGTTGGCCGATTCATCAGAAGCGATGAGAGCCACCTTCACAGTCGCCGAATCCCTGGGAGTGGCAGCTAGACGCCAGATTCCGTATCCGAAAACACACGCGAGAAAAACAAACACGGCGAGCACCAGCGAAATCTTTGTCGAAACAGTTCCGCTGCTGCACATGGCAGCAACTGTAGAGGCAAACAGGAAGATGCAGAAGCTGATACCCCAGATACCAGTAACGGATGCGATCTGCAGAATGGGCAGAAAATTCATCTGTGAATAGCTGATATTGCCGAAGGTTCCGTGGACGGAAGTAACCGCAATCAGATATTCACACGAGACCCAGAACGCAGGGACGATGAGCACAGCCTGCCACAGTTTTCCTCGAACGATGCGACTGCGGAAGAGCAGGACTGCAATGGCGAAGAGGCACGCGGTCGCCAGGAGAATACATACGACGAGCAGAGTTGGCAACACGGTCCGGGAGTAGCTCCATTCATTCAATCCGCCCAACGCATATGCTGCAACAGCAAGAAGGAATGCATCTGCGGCTGATACGCGCGGCGCAATCCAAAGCACAGGAATGGCGGCAAGCCATGTAAATAGCCAGACAGGCGCAAGTCCGGTTCCAAGAAAGAAAAGGGCGGCTGAGGTTGCGAGGCAAAGAACGACAAGGGCGGAATTACTAAGCTTTAAGGCCATGAATCAATCTCCTGAGCGAACGGCGTACCAGCGCGCGAAACTCCGCTTCCGAAAGATGAAAACGCCCTCCCCGGTAAAGGGTGACGTAGCCATGAGCGTGCGCCCACAACTCGAGCGCAATTTCCCACACATCATCGCGCTTTAGAAGTCCCGACTCCATGGCCTGCGCCACGAGATCGGCAATCGGATTGAGAGTAGGCGAACGCCGCGCGCGAAAATCATCGGGATAGCGACGCGCGTTTGGACGCGGTTGCGAAAATACGTAGTCGAAAATGCGGGGACAGTCGAAGGCGTAACTGATGTAGGAATCCATGCTGCCAAGCAGGCGCGATTCGACAGATCCACGCAGCGGGCGCGCCTGCATGTATCCCAGGAATTTTTCAAACTCCCGATCCACAACAAAATCGAGCAGCGCTTCCCGCTTGGGAAAGTGATGATAGATAGCCATCGGCGTAATGCCGACAGCCTGGGCTACTCTCCGCATGCTCACAGCGTCTTCGCCTTCGCGCTCAAGAATCCTGAGCGCCTCTTCTGCAATGCGATCTGAAGTCGCTGCTGCTTTCATAGCTATACACTGTATAGCAAACACCTATACGGCGTATAGCTACGTTATTATTTTTCTTGGGCTGAAATCGGGCCAATGAAACGCCACGCGCGTTTGACCATTGGCAGCATTCGTTCGTATCATTAGAAGTGGTTTTACTTCAGCGGTTTCCCACCTGAAAACCGGCGGCGTAGCTCAGATGGTTAGAGCGACGGACTCATAACCCGTAGGTCGGTAGTTCGATTCTACCCGCCGCCACCAGCAGTCTTCTAAAGTCTCGATTCTTCTCAAATAGCTTTTCGCGTTCATTATTCTGGCTCAGGGAGAACGTCTATGAATGCCGCTGTCGTCCACGCTTTCGATGCTCCGCCACGCTACACGACCTTTGCCGACCCCGTTGCGGGAGACGGTGACGTAATCGTGAAAGTCGCGGCCGCTGGTCTGCACCCAATCGTGCGGGCGCTAGCCAATGGGACTCACTACGGCAGCTCGGGAGAACTATCATTTATCCCTGGAGTCGATGGTGCGGGCCGACTCGAAGATGGCACGCGCGTTTACTTCGGCACAACCAAACCACGCTACGGTACTTTTGCAGAAAAAGCTGCTGCTGCGAAGTGGATGTGCATTCCGCTGCCGGATGGTCTGGACGAGGTAACCGCCGCCGGAATTGCCAACCCAGGCATGTCGTCTTGGGCAGCGCTGAAGGCGAGGGCCAAGTTCACTGCTGGAGAAAGCGTGCTGATCCTGGGCGCGACGGGCATAGCAGGCAAACTTTCGGTGCAGATTGCGAAGCGTCTGGGCGCTCGGCGCGTGATCGCAGCGGGGCGCAATCCGCAATCGCTCGATGCATTGAAGGCGCTGGGAGCAGACGCGGTCATCTCGCTCACGCAGGAACGCGATGCGCTGGTCTCCGCATTTCGGACCGAGATCGCTGAAAATGGCGTCGATGTCGTGCTCGACTATCTATGGGGTCAACCAGCGGAGGCGGTGCTTGCGGCTATCGCGCAAAAGGGGCTGAAACACGCCACATCGCGCATCCGGTTTATTCAAGTGGGGAATACCGCCGCGCCGACCATCTCCCTTCCTGCGGCAACACTGCGCAGCTCTGGGATCGAGCTGCTGGGCAGCGGTTTCGGCAGCGCGTCGATGGATGAGATTCTACAGGCTGTTCGTGAGTTCTTTCAGGTGGCCGCGAAGACTCCATTCCAGGCCAGCATAAAAACAATTGCACTGCGTGACGTGGAATCGGTGTGGAACAACCCGGAGCGCGATGCACGGATTGTCTTCCAGCCCTGAACTTCTTTAGCTACTTTGAGAAGCTCGCAGGAGCTCTGACGCCGAAGGTGCGTGCATGGAACGCAGCATCATGGCTGCGACATAGGCTGCACCGAAGCCGTTATCGATATTCACCACAGCAACGTTAGGCGCGCATGAATTGAGCATTCCAAGGAGCGCCGTCAGCCCTCCGAACGCAGCACCGTAGCCGACACTCGTGGGCACGGCGATGACAGGAGCCGCCACCAGCCCGCCGACGACACTCGGAAGCGCTCCTTCCATGCCTGCACAAACAATGACAGCGCGTGCTTCTTTGAGCGTCTCACGCTGAGCGAGCAAGCGGTGCAATCCAGCAACACCCACGTCGTAAACGCGCTCCACTTTCACTCCCAGGTATGTGGCGGTGACTGCGGCTTCTTCTGCGACTGGAATATCACTGGTACCTGCGCACAAAACGGCAACGGGGCCGGCGTCGGCCAATGCGTCTGTCTGCCGGAGCCCGATGATGCGCGCGTCGGTATGATATTCCGCCTGGGGAACCATCTGCTTTACCGCATCCCACGCGGCAATGCTGGCACGTGTGGCGATCACGTCTCCGCCAGCGTGAGCCATGCGCGCAAAGATTTCGGCTACTTGCTCGGGAGTTTTTCCCGCAGCATAGATGACTTCAGGCAAGCCAAGGCGCAGCGAGCGGTGATGATCGATCTTGGCAAAACCCGCGTCTTCAAAAGGGAGACGCGATAGCCGTTCCAGAGCCTGAGCCGAGGACACGTTGCCACGCTCAATCTGTTGCAGCAGTGCGAGGATCACGTCGCGGGTCATGCTTCCACCTTCTTATCTGCAGCTGACAGAACACTCTGCATCACCTGCTTCAGCGGAACGCCGTGCTCACGCGCGGCACGTGCGCAGTCCTCGTATTCCGGCATCCAGTTCAGGTCTTCGCCATTGCGCGATCCGATCTTGACGCGGATGGCGCCGTACGCTGTCTCTACTTCAACAAAGCGGCGCGTCAGGATAACTCGATCTTCTTCTCGTACGCGCAGGCCAAGCGTTGTTGTTTCTCGCAATAGAAGCTCTTCGAGAGCTTCGCGGCGGTCAGGGCGACAAAGCACAGTAAGCAGGCTGCCCATACGGCCCTTCTTCATCACTACGGGCGCGCACATCACGTCGAGCGCGCCTTCTTCAAGCACCCGTTCCATCGTATGCGCCAGCAATTGCGGAGTCGCGTCGTCTACCGCGCATTCCAGAACGGAGACTCGCTCGCCGGATGTTTTCCGGGCGCCCGTGGAGTCGCCGATACTGAGGCGCAGGACGTTGGGAAAATCCTTCGGGTTGCGCGTGCCTGCTCCGTAACCGATCGCTTCCGTTGTGATCACCGGAACATCGACAAAACTACATCCGAGAGCTTTGAGGATTGCGGCGCCGGTGGGAGTCGTCAATTCTTTCTGAATGCCAGCCGAATAGGTGGGAATGCCTTTCAACAGTTCCGCGGTTGCAGGCGCGGGCACCGGAAACAAGCCATGAGCACACTGGACGAATCCACTGCCGACATTCACTGCCGATGCGTACCACATGTCAAGACCGAGCGAGCAAAGACCAACTGCGGCGCAAACAATATCCGTGATCGTGTCTACGGCACCAACTTCGTGAAAGTGCACCGTCTCGACGGGGACGCTGTGAATCTTCGCTTCAGCCTGAGCAAGCAGCTCAAAGGCACGCAGGGCCAGAGCACGCGCATCCAGAGCTAGCTGCGCATTTTCGATCAGCTCGCGAATCTGTTTCCAACTGCGTCCGTGAACATGCTTGTCCTCATGATGAGGATCGTGGTCGTGACTGTGTGAGTGATCGTGATGGCTATGGTGATGATCGTGACTCGGGCGATGCTCGGCGATCTCGCCGCTGGCCGCGTCGAGCACATCGACTTTGGTGGCCGCGATGCCGCTGCGATCGACGGATGAAAACCTCAGGCTAGCGCCGATGTTCAACGCACGTGCCGTTTCTTCGAGCAAAGATTGAGAGACACCCACGTCCATGAGTGCGCCGAGCAGCATGTCTCCGCTGATGCCGGCAAAACATTCGAGATAACCAATTCGCATTCTTTATTTCCCGGTTGCCTTCGCCAGCATGTCGACGGGCAGAATTTCGTTCATCGATCCGGAACGGTAGCCGTCGCAATCCACCGCAACATAGTGGAAACCTGCCGAGCGCACTGCCTTGCCCATCTGAGAGAATGTCTCCGGCTTGAGCGTCGATGCCAGCTCGCTCTCCGCAATCTCGATGCGCGCAATGTTGCCGTGATGGCGCACGCGGAAATTACGCAATCCCATGCTGCGCAGAGCTTCCTCAGCATCTTCCACCATGCGCAATGCTTCAGGAGTTACGCGGCGACCGTATTCGATACGCGACGAAAGGCACGCGGAGGCGGGCTTGTCCCACACCCGCAGACCTGCGGCCTGCGCCAGTGTGCGGATGTCAGCCTTCGTCAGCCCTGCTTCGGCGAGCGGCGCGGCTACGGCGTGTTCGGCCGCAGCGCGCTGACCGGGGCGAAAATCCCTCTTGTCATCGATGTTTAGTCCATAGGCGACAGCAGTGAAACCGAGCTGCTGGCGCTCTTTTTCGAGTACCGTAAAGAGCTCGTCTTTACAGTGGAAGCAGCGATCTGCTTTGTTTACGGCGTATTCCTCACGTTCCAGTTCGTCAGTCTCAACGGTGCGCAGCGGAATCGCCTGCTCCTGCGCGAATTCGACTGCTTCGCGGTAATGGCTGCGCGGCAGGCTGGCAGAATCGGCGATGACTGCAAGCATCTGTTCGTGGAGCACTTGATGAGCAGCGTGGGCGAGATACGCCGAGTCAACGCCGCCAGAATAGGCAACAATTACGCTGCCCAACTCGCGGAGCCTCGCATCCAGACGCTGCCTTTTTCCTTCTAACTCTGTCATCAACCCAGCCATTGCGGATTCTGATATGTTCCGTCGAAATCGTGACTTGTCTTGTAAAGCTCAAATTGCCCGTTCTGCGCAACCGTCTCGGTCTTCTTCAGGATAGCGCTGACTTCTGCTTCGCTGAGGCCGCGGAAATTCTTAGCAGTGTCGATTGCCTGCTGCAGGATCTGCATCGAGTCGCATCCGGTGATCACTACGCTGACGGGCAAATGCATCGCGTAGCGGAGACAATCAACGGGCGTAACGGTGTTGCTCTTCAGAATGATGCTGTCGCCCATTGGCTTCATGCCGAGAATGCCCATATTCAGCTTCTTTGCCGCGGGAATGACTTTACTGCCGAAGCTGTCAAAGTGGGCGTCCATGACATTCAGCGGCATCTGCACCGTGTCAAACGTGTAGTTGTGCTTGGTCGCGGTCTCGATCATGTGCAGATGAATCTCGGGGCTCTTGTGCCCGGTGAACCCGATGAAGTGGACCTTGCCTTCCTTCTTGGCTTTTTCAAGATATTCCAGAGAGCCGCCGGTCGCGAAGACGCGCTCCGGATCGTCCATCCGGATGACTTCGTGAATCTGAATAAGGTCGATGTAGTCGGTCTGCAGGCGTTTCAAGGATTCTTCAACCTGCTGTTGCGCGGATTTCGCGGTGCGGCCGTCGAGCTTTGTCATCAGAAAGGCTTTTTGCCGATAACCGTCCTTTAAGGCGATGCCCATGCGCTCTTCGCTGACACCCTTGTTGTAATCCCAGCAGTTGTCGAGGAAATTGACGCCAGAATCGAGGCCGGTTCGGATAATCCTGGTGCTTTCATCCTGCGAGACGTAACTCCTGCCGATGTGATGGCCGCCAAGTCCGACGAGGGATACCTTGACCCCGGTCCTGCCCAGCGTGCGGTAGGGTATGCCGGACACAGAATCCGCAGCCTCGGCATAAGGAGGGAGAGTTGAGGCGAGCGCGGTTATCGCCGCGGACTTAAGAAACTCACGCCGTTCCATCATATTGGTCCTCAACGTCATCCTACTCCTTGCAAGCAGGATGACGAACCTTGTTCATCTCCTTTCGATGCGTCAGGAGCATGAATTGGTGTGCCCGTTGCAAGCGCGATACTCTAAGAAGAAGGATGGCAGTGCTTCAGTTACGATCGGCCCTTACCCCCGAGGAACGGCAGCAGAGGCAAACGCTCATTCTGCGAGATACGGCGGCTCTGTTGAGCCTGTTCGCCATCGCCATTCTCCTTTTCTTCATTACGCTTTTCCTTTTCCATTCTTTTTCCATGCATCGCCGGGAACTCGCGCAACGGTGGCACACACGCGGTGAAAAAGCTTTGCAAGCCAACCAGCCCCTTGTTGCCATAGACGCATTGCGGTCGGCTTTGGCCTATGCCCCGGATGATGAAAATCTTGAGATCGAACTGGCCGAGGCGCTGGCCGCCGCCGGCCGCACGGAAGAAGCTGTCTCCTACTTCAACACACTGCTCGAATCGCATCCCGGCAACGGGATGATCAACCTGCAGCTTGCGCGGCTGGCGGCAAGACAGGGCGAAGAAGCAACCGCACTCGACCACTACCAAGCCGCGCTTGATGGAACCTGGGAAGGAGACGGCTATATTCGCCGCCGCGAGGTGCGACTGGAACTGGCGCAATATTTAATTGACCGTAAACGATACGACCGCGCGCGGAACCAGCTATTGATTGCTGCAGGCAACGCCCCGGACGAAGTCAACATTGAGCTTCAGATAGCTGGATTGCTCGAAAGAGCGCAGGACCCCGCAAACGCGCTGCATCTATATCAAAAGGCCCTGCAGCATAAGCCCACAAAGCTGGCTGTGCTTGAGGGGGCTGCCCGCACGGCTTATGAACTCAACCGTTTTCTGCAGGCCAAGGAATATCTGGAGCGCACGCTCAACCATGCCGAGTTTGAAAGGCAGCCTGCCGAGGATCAGGCACAGTTTCGCAACATGCTTTCCGATGCGGATCACATCCTGTTGCTGTATCCGAGTTTCGAACTAAGCGCTCGCGGGCGAGCCGAGCGCATTCTGGCGAGCCGAAAGATTGCCCAGGAAAGACTTGCAGCCTGCCTGAGCAGCAAATCTACGGGTCCTCCCGCATTGCAAACGCTAGCCGATCAATGGCAGCATCTGCCAGCAACGCTCCGTTTGTTGCAACTCGAAGAGAATCCGGAGATGGAACAGCAAATCATGCAACTCGTGTACCAAACTGAGCAGGTCACGAGCCAGCAATGCGGCGCGCCTTCCGGCAACGACGCCCTACTGCTGAAGATCGGCCACGCACCGGATGCAGTCGAGCAGCAATGAGCATACAGCCGATGCAGGAAGCCGCGACCCTCAAATCAAAGAAAGCACCCTATCGTCCCTTAACGCAGTCAGAGATTGAAAAGATTGCACCGACGCGGGATGAGCGGCTTTTTCTCGTTCTTTCGATTTTCATCGGAGTGCTCTCCGGCCTACTGGTCGTTTCTTTCCGCATCGCCATCGAGTGGATCAAGATTCTGACACTCGGCTCAGCGCCACATGCTGGACAAGTCCGGCTCCTGCTTGTTCCAGCTCTCGCTGGTTTGTTTGTTGCGGCTCTGGTCCAGCTCTTTTTCCCGGCTGCTCGCGGCAGCGGTGTGAATCAGACCAAAGCCGCCTTATATATCTACAACGGTTACATTTCGTTCAAAACCGTCATTGGAAAATTTGTCACCTCGGCGCTGGCGATCGGTTGCGGACATTCGCTCGGGCCGGAAGATCCTTCACTACAGATCGGCGCCGGCGTGGCATCCATGGTGGCCCGACGTTTGAATCTTTCGCGGCAGCGACTGCGGCTGTTCGCGCCCATCGGCGCCGCAGCCGGTCTTGCTGCAGCTTTTAATGCGCCCATCTCCGCGATTCTTTTTGTCATTGAAGAAGTCATCGGCCAATGGAGCGCCGCAGTGCTGGGCTCCATCGTCCTCTCGGCAATTTCAAGTGTCGTGGTAGCCCGCTGGTTCTGGGGATCGGAACCGATTTTCCGAATTCCAACGATCACGCTCCGCGACCCGCGCGAGTTGATCGCCTATGCGGTTCTCGGCGTGGTCGGTGGATTCGCCGCGCTCGTCTTTTCGAAGTCTCTCGGCTACTTGCGGCCACGTCTGCGCGCTTTACCGCATTGGACACACTATTGCCAGTCTGGCATTGCCGGTCTGCTGGTCGGGTCGATCGGATATTTTGGTTTTGCGCAGGTGATGGGACCGGGGTATGAAGTGATGGACCAGGCGATGCACGGCCAGTTTGCCTGGAAGCTTCTGCTGGCGCTTGCACTGCTCAAGATTCTGGCTACGACACTGTCTTTTTCCAGTGGCACCCCGGGAGGAATGTTCGCGCCGACTCTTTTTATCGGTGCAATGCTGGGCGCATCCGTCGGCTCATTCGAAAAGCTGTTCTTCCCGCACCTGACCGGCACGGTCGGCGCGTATGCACTGGTCGGCATGGGCGTTCTTTTCGCCGGATTCTTGCGTGCTCCGTTGACTTCTGTCTTCATGGTGCTTGAGGTCAGCGGCAATTACTCGATTATTGTGCCCGTGATTCTCGCCAACATGATCGCCTATCTCATGTCGCGGGCTTTGCAGCCAGTTCCTATCTTCGAGGTCTTCACACATCAGGACGGTCTTGAACTGCCCTCGATGGAAGAAGCGCGAGAAGAATCAGAGCTGCACCTTGAAGATGCACTGCACCCGGTCAACGTGCCGATTATTAAAGGACACCAAACAATTAGCGATGCGGCGCAGATCGCCTCCGCTGCACAGGCATCTGCCTTCCTGATATCGCTCTGGGATGGCTCATGGTACTCAATGACCACCCAAGATCTCACGTCCGCATGCGCCATGTCGACGTCAGATACGCCGATCGATAGCACCTTACCCGCTGAACGCACGCCAATCCTCTTTCCCGATATGCCGCTCGATAGTACCTTTCATCATTTTCCGCGCTGGCCAGTGCTCCCCGTCTTGAACCGGGCCAGCAAAGGTACGCTGGAGGGCATTGTCACACAGGACGACGTGCTCCACTGCTACCGCCAGCATTAGCGTAATTTGTCGTCCAACTTTTGCAGGTCCAGGTTCATCTGTTTCGATAAGGCTAAAATCGTCGTCGCGATTGAGACACGAAGACAAGTTTCTACGTCTACACATTTGATTCTCTGCAGAAATTCTCTGCCAATTATGGCGAGGTTGCTATTTTGAGCTCCACTGTTCTGGAAGCGCAATCCTCTACGCTCGTTCTCGATGAGCGAATTTCTCATCGTCCGCTCTCGCTGGGCACCCGCGAGATAAGCTATCTGGCGTTTCTCACACCTCTTGTCCTCCTTCTCCACGGATATCATCCATTCGCAGACGATGCAGGCATCTATGTTGCTGGTATCCGGAAAATATTGGACCCAACGCTCTTCAGTGTGGATTCGAGTTTTGTGGTCACGCACACGCGATTCTCGATTTTCTCCCATCTCTTTGCCGAAGTCGTCAGATTCTTCCACGTTCCGCTTAAGGTGGGCCTCTTCGCAGCTTACGCGCTCTCGATTTTTGCCTTCCTGTTGGGATGTTTTCGGCTATCGCAGCGGGCATTCCGCGACGCGCAACTGCAATGGGGAGCGACATTGCTCGCGGCCGCCCTCTTTACGCTTCCTGTAGCCGCCACCGCGCTCTGGATCATGGACCCCTATGTGACGGCGCGCTCCTTCTCAACACCGCTTTCTCTTTTCGCGCTGACGGCCTGCATCGACCGCGACATGAAACGTACAGCTTTGTGGCTGGTGGCAACGGCACTTCTGCATCCTCTCATGGCAGCGTATCTCGCCGGATTTCTCGTGGCCTACGGCCTTGTAAGCAGAAGGTGGTGGCTTGGGCTCGCCGCTGCGTGTCTGGCAAGCTTGGCTGCTTCGGCGGTGATTTACTTCGCAACGCGGCATGCATCCTTGCCCGATGGATACAAAGACGCGGTACTGACCCGGACGTATTTCTTCCTGGCGTTCTGGCATTGGTATGAAGTGCTTGGGCTGGTCATCCCGCTGACGCTCATGCTCATTGCGGCATACAGCACTCGCAATCTCGTGGTCAGGAATTTGTGCCTCTCCTGCATTGCAACTGGCGTCACCGCGTCCGTTATCGTAGCATGCTTCGTTCATCCCAGCGGCAGCTACTTTCTAGCCCGCATACAGCCGCTGCGCACCTTCCAGATCGTTTACATTATTGGAGTTTTGCTGCTTGGCGCGTTTCTTTCTGAACATCTTCGCGGCAAACGCACGGTGTGGGGTGTAGCATTGTTGCTGGTCGTTTCCGTTCTGATGTTTCTCGTGCAGAAGCAGGTGTATATGGCATCTTCCCATGTGGAATGGCCGTTCGCCACGCCGCGCAACCCCTGGCAACAGGCATTTCTCTGGATACGCCAGAACACTCCACAAAACGCTATCTTCGCGCTCGATTCGGATTACACAAGAGTAGATTCGGAAGACACGCAAGGTTTTCGCGCCAGTGCTGTGCGTAGCGCGTTGGTCGACGAGTTAAAGGACGGCGGCGTGGTCGCCATTTTTCCGGAGTTGGCGCCCCGCTGGAAATTGCAGCGTGATCTCGAACTCGGCCTCGACCACATCAGCGATCAGGAAAGAGTCACACGGCTGCGTCCTGCGGGAGTTACCTGGATTCTGCTGAGTGCCGGTGCCAATACCCGGTTCAACTGTCCCTACCGCAACTCTACGGTCATCGTCTGCAGGCTGCCATGATCTAAACACATGCTTGCATCGCAAGGGCACTGCCACTAGTCTCGGTACAGTAACTCATGCTGAGCCTGTATCAGAGACTCATCCTTGGATTTTTGGTGCTCATTGCGCTTGTCGGGGCCTTGGGGATGCTCGTTCGCCACTCGTTTGTGCATCTCTCCGCGCTCGACGCGCAACAGCAGACAGCCGACGCCGCCGTGGGAGCGCTCTCGCAGGTGCAGGCATCCATTGCCCGTGAGCAGGTGCTTGCCGCGCACATGGCATCGGCTTCTGATCGGAATCTCTATACTCAGCTTCTTGCGCAAGGCAGCGCAACGGATCAGAACATCACCGCTGCAACCCCGGCCATTGCCGCCGATCAGCAGGTTCTGTCATTGCAGGAGCTGCAGCGGAAGCATGCGCAATTGATGGCTCAGCTCAAGTCCGCAGGACCGGAAACGTGGCAACGCCTGGCAAGCGACACACTACGCCCGCAACTGGATGAGATCGACCAATCCATTTCAGACGACCTGAGGACTCTCTTCAGCAGCCGGACCATCCTCATGGCAACGCTCGATCATCAGCGCTTTCTGCTGCGAGCCCGTCTCATTGCAACCTCTGGAACGAGCCTTATCGCAGCCATTGCCATCGCCGTCGTCTCGCTCCTCTTCGTCATTTTGCCCATCCGTCGCACCGCGAAGACCGCACGATTGATCGGCCAGGGCGATCTGCACCAACGAATTGAGTGGCGCAACCGCGACGATCTGGGCGACATCGCTACAGAAATCAATCGAATGGCTATCCGCCTCCGCGATCTGCGCGAAACGGAGTCGGGCCGGCGGCAGATGGAACAGCAACTGAGCGATGCCGTCGTGCAATCGATCTTTGAGCCGGTGATCGTAACGGACGCCAAAGGTCACGTGCTCAAGCTGAATCAGGCATCAACGGAGCTGCTGGGCGAGGCTGCTTCAGACAGGATGGCCCTTACGAACACGCCGGGCGGAGAAAAGATTCTCAACGCCATCCGCAATGCGGTTTCTATGCAGCGCGCGATGACAGGCGAGGGTGAAGCGACCCTGCTGCCGATGCGCATCGGCAGCGCACAGCGTAGCTATCGCCTGCGCACCTCTCCCATGCGTGACGGAGATGGCAAGCTCCTGGGCGCGGTTACTGTGCTTGAAGACGTCACTGAAATGCAGGACATCGACCGCTTCAAGACCCGCTTTCTTACTGTTGCTTCAGAAAAACTGCGCGATCCGCTGCAACGCCTGCGCCTGGCGATATACACGCTCACAAGGGGACATGCCGGCGAATTACGGCCTCTGCAAACTGAACTTCTCGCAGGCGCCAGCGATGAAGCTGAAAAACTCGATGACCTGATGGCTGACCTGATCGAAGTGGCTGAACTCGATACCGGCCGACGCCAGATGAAGCTCGAACGCCTGCGCCCTATCGACATTCTGGACGATACCTATCATCGATTCCGCGAGCAGGCGCGCGAGAAGAATGTAGAGATTACTGTCAACGCATTCTCTGATCTGTCACACGTTCATGCCGATCGCCGGGCATTGCGCAGCATCATGGACAATCTCCTCTCAAATGCGATGCGCTACACGCCAACAGGCGGGCAGATTCGTCTCGTAGCATCGGAGTTCAAGGATGGAATCCAGTTCATGGTGCAGGACAGCGGACGCGGCATCGAGGCCGAACGCCTGTCGACCATCTTCGGGCGCTTCACCGACAGCTCTGGCACTGGTACAGGCCTTGGTCTCGCGCTGGTGCGCCGGCTGGTTGAAACTCTGGGCGGCCAGGTCTCCGTCGAGAGTCGGCTCGGTCAGGGAACAACCTTCAGCTTTACCTTGCCCATGGCCACAGCTGTGCCTTCGCGCCATCAAGTGGAGATCGGCTGATGTCCGCGCAGATTAATCTAAGCAGCGACTCCCAGGACACTTCCCTAGAACCTGCCAAGCTGCGCATCTACCTCGGCGCTGCGCCGGGCGTGGGCAAAACCTATCGCATGCTGGAAGACGCGCACATGCTGCGTCACCAGGGCATCGACATTGTCATCGGATTGATCGAAACGCACGGGCGCAAAGAGACGGCCGATCTCATTCGCGACCTCGAAATCATCCCGCAAAAGGAGATCGTCTATCGCTCCGTGACGTTGCGTGAGCTGGACATCGATGCCATCCTGGCGCGGCATCCGCATACCTGCATCGTTGACGAACTGGCGCACACCAACGTTCCCGGATCGCGCAATCGCAAGCGCTACGAAGATGTGCAGGAGCTTCTCGATGCAGGCATCAACGTGATGACCGCGTTCAATGTCCAGCATTTGGAGACTCTAAACGATGCCGTTTCACGTTCTGCCAGCACGCAGATTCGCGAGACAATTCCCGATAGCTTCCTGAAGCGCGCCGACGAAGTTGTAACTGTCGACGTTACAATTGACGAGCTGCGCACCCGACTGCGCGAAGGCAAAATCTACTCCGCGGAAAAGGTCGAGCAGGCATTAGCAAATTTTTTCCGCAAGGGAAACCTGAACATGTTGCGCGAGCTTGCTCTGCGCACAACCGCCGAACAGGTGAGCACGGCCGCCTCCGAATATCGACGCACGCAAGGCTTGGAACAGGCCCCAATTCCCGAAAAAGTGATGGTCTGCGTCTCCCGCCGCCCAGGCACGGAGCGGCTGATCCGAACAGGCGCTCGCATCGCAGGCCGGCTGGCCACGAACTGGTACGCCGTTTACGTGGAGAATCCCGATAAGGACCTGCGGAACAACGACCCCACGGCTGTGCAACGCCTTGAGGAATATGAGCGCATGGCGCGCGATCTGGGCGCTAAGGTCGTAGTCCTCAAAGATAAGAATGTCGCCGATGCGCTCATCGCCTTCAGCAAGAAAGAGAACATCTCGCACGTGGTCTTCGGTCAATCCGCACGATCGCGCTTCGATATTCTGCTGCGCGGCTCGATTATCAACCGCTTCCTCGCTGAGGTCCGCGACACCACCGTCCAGGTCGTGCCTATGAGCAGGGAAAAACGCTGAACCTACATCAGCTGTTTGACCCTTTTCACCCACCCCTATGTTTTTGTAAATTCCTCTTTTCTATGGTATTTACGGTGCTTCATCTTTGCTGCCCTTCTGCAACTGGATTTCTTCCCTGGCCTAAGAGGACCCCTATGTCTTTTGCAAATTACTCATTTCAGAGTAGTTATGACTTTTTTTCTGGTAAATTATTCATTCTGCAAGGTTTGTGCGCATTTCCTCAGCAGCGCTGTCTGAAAAGCAAAACGCCCGTAGGTCACGGGCGTTTGCTTCAGGAAGAGCTTTACTCACTTTTATGGTAACAGGCGTGTCAAGGGCGGATAATCAGGAGGCTGTCGAAGGAATAGCGGGGTTCTGAGTTGACATTTCTTCCGGGGTCTCTTGCTCCTTCGCACTGCGCTCGTGGTTGAGAATCAGGAGGCGGGCCAGAATCTCCTGCTTTGTGAGATCAGCCGACCAGCCGTAGGCGGCAAAGACTGCTTCGTCGAGCCTGCGATGGGCATTGGCCAGCCACTCCGGACGCTGGTTGTAGAGATTAGTCAGGGTGCGCTTTCGTAGCTCGTCCTCACTCACCCCCGACGGATTCAGCCACGCATCGCGCAAACGGACAAGTTCCCGGGCCGTGTCAGCGATAGCCTTAACACGGGTATCTTTCTTTTCTGAGGGCTCGGTTCCGGGCGGCCATGGAAAGGAAAAGGTTTCGAAGGTTGATGATGGCGTGTATCGAAAACCGCTCTCTGCCTCGCGGACTTGGGTGCCTTTTGCCCGGGACCAAATCTCGTGGGTCGATGACTGTAGCACACCGAGGAAGTAGTCATCTTCCCGTGCGAACACGATGATTGCATGATCGACCAGGATGTCTGGAGTCAGCCACACGAACACACGATGTTTTGAAGTCGCGGCGGTCGCAATATAACGGCGCTGGGTCTTTAGAATTGCGCGATATTTTGGTGATGGCCTCGCGTGAAGCCACCAATGCGTTCTCTGACGTCGCTCCCTTCTTTTCTCGCGCTCCGTCTTCACAACACATTTCACGTACTCAAACGGGGCCTCATAGAGCGAGGCCTCAGTTTCGCTCATGTTCTCACCGAAATCGATCACCCAACGAGTTGTTCCATCGAGCAGTTGTCCGCCGTTGAAGCTCCTCAAAACGACTTTCCGATAGTCACGTCCGAACGGACTCACCGACACAAGTAGCTTATTTGCAATATCAGCAGTAATGTTGAACGAGCCTTTCGACTGAGAACCGTACGCCCAAAGCTTTGCATTTTCCGGAAGGCTAACTGTGGCAGTGGTGTCCGCGTCTGCAGTAAGGTTGGAATTGATTCGAACAACCAATTGCCCGTCGAGTGTACGTTGTGTTTCGCTACCATCGTCGAATGCAATGAAAGAGAAGTGTACGATCGCACCGTCCAAACGCCACTCCCGATCACTCCAAGCCATAAATATCGCGCCGGTTTCTTCGATCTTCTGAATTACGCGTCTATTTACGCCACCTCTAATGCTCTGTGTTGCCAATAAGCCAACCCGTTTTGTGCAGCCTCGTTCGAGCTCTGTTCGTGCCCTTTCGAACCAATAGCAGACAAGATCTGAAAAGCCGGATAACCGATCCTTGTAGACCTTAAAAAGGTCAGTTACATATTGATCGCCCAGCTCCTGCCGAACTTTATTGCCGCCCAGATAAGGTGGGTTTCCGATTATGTAGTCGGCTCGTGGCCATTCCGCTTCATAGGGCTTGCTTTCGGCATCGTATCGGAGGATGGCGTCGCCGTGCTCGATATTCGAGAGCTTCTCCAGGATAGGCTCGCGGTCTTCCAAGACGCCGTGCTCGTGCTTCCATTGCAGGAATCCAATCCAGACCACGATGGAGGCAAGCTCATGTGCATAGAACTCCGTTTCAATGCCGAAGAGCTGGCTCGGCGACACCATTCTGGGAACGACCAGCGAAATACCCTGCTCGGCGGCAAAACGTGTTGCTTCCAGCCAGAGGTCAAGCATGCGGCGCAGGGCGACATAGAGAAAGTTTCCGGAGCCGCAGGCGGGATCGAGCACGCTTACGCTGGTAAGCTCCTCGATCCACGCGCCAAGAATCTTCTCCGACTGGCGGTCCGCGCGCAGGCGCGCCTGGCGGCTATTCCGTGCAGCTTCTTCCGCGCGCTCCACTTCCAGAGCTTCCAAAACTCTTTGGCGCACCTCCGCCCATTTCTGTTTGAGCGGATGCATCAACACAGGCTCAATCAGCAGCAGGATGTCTTCTTCGCTGGTGTAGTGTGCTCCGATCAGCGAGCGACGCGCGGGATCAAGTGACCGCTCAAACAGAGTGCCGAAAATCGCAGGAGCGACGTGTGACCAGTCGTAATTTTTCGAGATCTCATAGAGGATGCCGAGGTCGGCGCGATCGAGCTCAATGATCGAAGCGCTGTCGAAGAGGCCGCCGTTAAACCACTTGATGGTGTGCTCGCCAAAGATGCCGTCACGCTCGCTCATTGCCTCAAAGAGGAGCCGGAGCTTGCGCAGGAATCGCTTTGGGGTAAAGCGGTCTTCGCTCTGGAGGAGATTGCGAAAGACGCGGTTGGGCAGCAGACCGATGGAATCGGCGAAGAGGCAGAAGAGCAGGCGCATGAGGAAGTGCGCGATTTCTGCGCGCGTGGCTCCGAGGCTGCGGTCTTCGATTTCAAGCCGTTCAGCGAGGCGGCTGAAGAGGCGGGCAGCGTCCTGCGTGACCTGCGCGTCAGTTCGTTCGGGGCGCAGAATGCTGTAGTCGCCGAAGAGAGCACGCAGCACATCGATGGGCGGAAGAGGGCAGGTTGCGGTGACCTGATTGCGGTTGAGGTCTTCAAGATTGAAGGCGTAGATGCGCTTGGAGGTTGCGGTGAAGTTGGTGTGGACTTCAAAACGGTCAAGGTCGCAGACGACCAGCAGGGGAGGATTGCCGAGGTCCTCACGGTAGTCGTTAAGCTGCTCGTAGGCCTTTTTGAGATCTTTGTGCTTGCCCTTGTATTCCCAGGCGAAGTGGTCGCGCATCCAGACGTCGGCGTATCCTTTGCCGCCGCGTGTTCTGCTTACAGGCTTTTCAAAGGCATAACGTTCGCCAGCCGAATCACTTGCAGCAGGATGCTTTTCACCCAGCATGTCGCACAAATCAATAAAGTGTGATTGTGCTCCGCTGCGTTCGGATTGAGAGTTAATTTTCCAACGGTAGACAAATTCAGCGACAGATAACGGCATGGACATAGGGAGTTTACATGGAAGCCGGCTTAAGCTGAAACCAGAAATGCTCGGCCTCGCTGATCAGTTGTCGTAACAAAACGGCTCGGGACAAGGAAATTTCGTTATCGGCAGCGGCGCTGCTGTTCCTTTTGGTACAGGCTGTCTACAAATAGCGGCTCGACAGTTCGCCACGAGCACCCCGGGCCATCCGATCATCGAAACCAAGGCCCTGCCCGGTGTCAAAAGCTCTGGTGAGCGCTGGAAACTTGATGTTGTAGTCGCAACACGGACTTCGGCTGTATACATTAGCTATGATCTTCCTGCGCCACATCGTGATGCTCCCTCGCAGCCGCAAGCCTGGCCGGTATCCACAGTCCCGATGGGCAAATCGCGCCTTTGGGACGATTCGAGCATTCCTCGCGTTGGTGATGCTGTTGTCGCTGATGCATCCATCGCGCGCCTTCGCAGCAAGTTCCGACCTGGAGACGGTGCTGGCGGGCTCGCGCCAGCGGATTGAGAAATTGGATTACCGCGCAACCGGCCGCCTCACAAAGGTTGACGGCGATGGCAAGCGCACGAACTATAAATTTGTCGGCAAGGCGCACTGGTTTCCCGATGGTCTGCTCCTGCTCTGTGAGATCTCCGGGCCTGCTGCCTCAGACAAAACCACACTCCTGCTACACATGAACGCAAGCGGGCACGTGACCATCGAAGCAATGCTTCCTGGAGCGAAGACCGTTAGCTCGTTGCCATTCGAACATTGGAATGACCCGCTCTTAGGAACGGACTTCTCCTATGAAGACATGGTAGAGAGCCAGTTCTTCTGGAAGAATCAGCAACTCCTGCCGCCGGCGAAATACGGTGCACGCGACTGCTTCGTCCTTAAGAGCACGTCAGGCTCTCAGGACCGGAGTCACTATGACTCCGTAACGTCCTGGATCGACCGCAGCATTTTGTTCCCAGTGCATGTCGTCAAGACGCTTCACGGGACGGGCCAACAGAAGGAATTCATTTATTACGGGCTGCGGCAGATCCGTGGGGATTGGTCCGCGTCGCAAGTAGAAGCAAAGATGCAAGGCAAGCCCGGCTCCTCGATGCTTGTCATCGAAGGGGGCTCAGGAAAGGCAAATCTTGGACGCAAAGACTTTGACCTCGGCCAGTCCGGTGCTCAGGCAAAATAAATCGGGTCGCCGAATCAAATTCTTGCGCAGCTCTGTGCTGTTATGGAATAACCTGCTTTTCACACGTTACCGGGACTCCATGTAAGCCAAGGGGCCACCAATTCCAGTCACCAGCAAGTTGCAAGAGTGCTGGCCCGACAATCATCCGCACCACGGTAGCATCAATAAGCACCGCCACAGCGAGCGTAAAGCCCAGCATTTGGACGACGAGAAAGCTGCCCAGGGTGAACGCTGTAAAGACGGCAATCATAATTGCCGCAGCGCTTGTAATGAGCCCGGCCGTCCGTGCCAGGCCTTCGATCACGGCTGAACTCTCGGATAGGCCGCGCCGCCGCTCTTCGAGGACTCGGGCGACGAGGAAGACCTCGTAGTCCATGCTCAACCCAAAAACGATGGCAAACGAGAGAATCAGCACAATCGGGAACACAGCACCGGTTGGTTGGTCGAGCCCAAAGAGTTTGCTCCCGTAGCCTTCCTGAAAAACAAGAACCAACGCGCCGAATGCCGCGCCAACAGAGAGCAGATTGAGCAAAATTGCCTTAACCGCCGCAAATAAAGAACGTAATCCGATCAGGAGCGCCAGCAAGCTCCCCAACACAACCCCAAGGATCACCTTCGGCATGCGTTCCTTCACTACCGCGTCATAATCTGCATTAAGAGCGGGAATACCCCCAACGCGCAGCACGGTTCCCGGCACGCCGGTGATCGCGGCGACATCGGAGGAGCGCACCTCTCGCACCCATTGGATCTGATCGTTGGGCGAAAGATTGGCTTTCGGCATTAACTCAATCAAGGTAGCCTGGCCATCGGTGCTCAGAAAACTCTTGCGGAGTGCCTCGGGCACATCGGTCACAGCATCCGCAGTGTCGGACATTCCGGTGAGGGTCGGAAGAGATAAAACCTCTTCCGCTCTGGGATCGCTCTGAAAGCTCTTTGTCAAGCGACTGACGGCAAGCCAGCCTGCTTGCGAGAGCGGCTGAGACTGCGTCGGCAACTCCAGAACCACCCGGAGAGACTCGACTATACCCGATCGTCCCATGCCTCGAAGCGTGTGCAAGGCTTTTACCGAATCGGCTGCGGCTGGGAGCGAACCATGCTCAGGAAGCCCGGGGGAGATTCTCCGTGCCTGGAATGCAAGAATCAGTAGCGGAATCCCGGCGATAAGCAGCGCTGTCCAGGGCCGGCGGGTGACGATGCCACCCCACCGCGCCCAACGCTCGCTCGCCGCGCATAGACTGTCCGCCGTTTTGAATCGCTTGACTGGAAGAGGCACTCTGGCGGCATTGATGCGATGCCCAAGCAGACCCAGCACCCAGGGCAGAATGAATGTGCACAGCATGACGCTCCAAACGGTTACCAGCAGGCCAGCTATCCCGATAGAGCGCAGTTCGCTGATCGGCACAGTCAGCAGCGCTGAAAATCCGATGGCAACCGTCGTTGCTGAGATGATCAGCGTCCGGCCTGCCTGCACGGCAGCAATATCGGCAGCGCAGCCAGGAGGATACCCCTCGGCCAATGCTTCGCGAAACCGGCTCACCATCAGCAATCCATAATCGATGCCCAGGCCAAGGCCGAGCATTGTCGCCAGATTCTGCACCAGAATCGACAGATGCAGATAATGCGCGAGGAGCGCAGCCGCCCCCAGTGCCATCGAGATGGATAGCATTCCAATTCCCAGCGGCAATAGCGCTGCTACAAGACTGCCGAAAGCCAGCAACAACAGAAGCAGAGTTACCGGCATCGCTCGTTCCTCGGCATGGTTCACATCATCTGCGCTCACCTTGCGAAGATCGAAGTTCAGTGGCGTTTCACCAGTAATCTCCAGCTTGATATTGGGGTATTGCGACCTGAGCTGACCTTCCATCCAGTCCGCTTTTGCCCTCAACTTGGGAACCAACGCCTCGACGCTTTCATCGTGCGGGTCCAAACCGACGATGATCAAGGCCCCGCCATTGGTCCCAGTGAATAGCGGATCTGGCCAATCGACACTCGAGATCGCACCCGACACTCCTGGCACGCTGCGCAATGAACTGGTTAAAAAGCTCAATGCATCTGCGCCCTGTGCCGAATCCGGTTCGGGAATACCGCTGATTACCAGAACCAGGCGATGGGCATACGGAGACTGAAAACGCTGCGCCAGTTCCTGGTCAACTTTTTCGGATTCTGCGCCTTTGATGTGAACGGCTGTCTCCAGGCGACGTTCGATCTTGTAAGAAAAGGGCGACAGGGCAAGCGCCATGACGAATCCCGAAATCGCCAACCAGAATCGACGGCGGGAGGCGCCACGGTTAGTCTTCGAGTTTGGCACTACCATCGAAGATCCATTGGGCGTCATATGCGTCCGGCTTCTGTTCTCGAAGGCACAAGCGAGAACCCAACTAGAATCCACGGCAGAAAATCGAAACCCATCCACTTTCTCATCGCAAACAACTCACAGCCATCCATTCCCCGGAAAGATTGCCAAGCGCTTTCATCAAACGCATGCAGTATAGCGCCGACTGCAGAAAATCGGCGGACATCCTATCCATATATGACAATAGGATGCGGCCTTGCGTGTCCGCCAACTGTCATTTTTATGTTAGCTTTGAAGTAGCGGGAAATCCCGTGAGCTCGTAGCTCAGTTGGTAGAGCAACGCCCTTTTAAGGCGTGGGTCCTGGGTTCGAATCCCAGCGAGCTCACCACGTATCAGCGCTTTCCCGTCACTCTGGAATCAGGCCATCTTATCCGGGGAAATCCATCAGAAAATTGCGGACTTTTTAGGTCGGATGCAGAGCCCTGTATCTATGTATCCTTTGCGCCGAAATGCAAAACGCCAGTGAACAGTTTGTCCACTGGCGCCACAATTCAGTAGCCCTCCCCCAAGTGCTACTCAATGATTGAACTGTACCTGGCTGTCCAAGAGTTGCCTAGCCCCCATTGGTTTCCCAGCAAAACAATGTTGTAATCACTCATCGGTTACCTAGGTACATCGCTCAATCCAATACAAACAGCGATGTCCGATACACACCGGCGTTTATCGCGGGATCTCCGGCGCGAAGACCATATAATTCCCGCTCGATCGCTGCCTGGAACGGTCTGCTGGCGACGAGTCCTTGTCTCGTTTTGTTTCCTCCGGCGATGTTTGAACAATGGAGTGTCGCGAGCATCGCGGGCATTCACGACGATGATGCAGCATTTCTTCCATCGCGTCGCGCACCGCGTCTCGGAAATGGTTATCCATGTCGGGTTCGCCCGCATGCTCCACCACAACTGAGCACATACGCTGAAAACTCATGTCAATGAGATAGCCGGTCTT
The DNA here is from genome assembly GCF_014274465.1 of Alloacidobacterium dinghuense. NCBI lineage: Bacteria > Pseudomonadati > Acidobacteriota > Terriglobia > Terriglobales > Acidobacteriaceae > Alloacidobacterium > Alloacidobacterium dinghuense. The sequence goes on from NZ_CP060394.1 coordinate 3,444,762, forward strand.
GCAGAAAACCGGCTCCTGCGAAGTCAGCTGCTCCTTGTGAGCAGCGAACAGAGCTACAGAGTCTGCGGAAGAACTGATCTCCCCATCGCTGACGGCCTTGTGAGATTTCGGCAGGAAGAACATTTGCTCACATACGGGGGTATAAGAATGTTATTCCTTCTGCAGAACCTGTTCAAAATTACGACAGTAATACCCAAAGGTCCAATAGAAGGCTCGGCCTAACGCGCTTTTCTGAAAACCATGGCCGCGACGAACGACTCAACCGCAAAAGGCCAAAAAAAAAAGAGATGCGGCGAATGCCGCATCTCTCCCCTATCAGAGATCGTTTCTATTTCCTGTTACCCATGTCGTGTCTTGTATCGCCCTGCTGTCCCGGCGTGCTGGAAGAGCCACCTTGCTGTCCAGATTTCTGCCCGGACTGCTCCTTCTGCCCGGACTGCTCCTGTTGATGCTGCTTACTTCCCTGCTGCTCTCTATCCTTGTCGGTTCCTTGATGCTGTTGCGATCCAGGATGCTGAGGATTGGGATTGGACATTTTGGAATAACCTCCAGGGACTAGTCCCTCTCTCCAGTAGGAAGTCGATTGTCGCTCAGCGGGTTGTACATTTCCGGGAGCTTCGCGCTCCTCGAATCAGGCAGGCTCAGAGCAACATGCATGCGTATCTGTCACTTACGGGTAAAGTGAGTCGCAGAAAGCGCCCTCAACCTCTCTGCCGCACTTTCGGGCGTGATATCACGCTGCGGCATTCCCAGCATCTCAAACCCGACCATGAACTTGCGCACTGTCGCCGAGCGTAGCAGTGGCGGGTAATAGTGCGCATGGAAGTGCCATTCCGGATGCTGCTCGCCATCGCACGGCGTTTGGTGGAAGCCCATCGTATAAGGAAAGCTCGTCTCGAAAAGATTGTCGTAGCGCGTCGTGACCTGCTTGAGGATATTTGCCAACGCCGCGCGCTGCGCCGCAGAAAACTCAGCCATCGAACCGACATGCTTCTTCGCCAGGACCAGAGTTTCAAACGGCCACACTGCCCACCACGGAACAAGAACGAGAAACTCATCGTTCTCGCAGATGATGCGCGTCCGTTGGTCGGTCTCGGTCTTTAAGTAATCGCAGAGCAGACAAGAACCGTGTTCCGCCTGATACGCCTTCAGCGACTCCGTTTCGATCGCCGGTTCGTCAGGAACATGCTCCGTCGCCCAGACCTGGCAGTGAGGATGCGGATTGCTCGCGCCCATCATCGCCCCGCGGTTCTCGAAAATCTGCACATGGCTTATCGACGGATTGGCAGACAGTTCCTTGTATTGCTCAACCCATGCTTCGACCACACGCAGAATATCCGGTTCATCCATCACGGCCACCGTCAGACTGTGATCGGGATGAAAACAGAGCACGCGGCAGATGCCGCGCTCTTGTTCTGCGCGCAGCAACGGCAGCATTCCCGCAGTCTGGGGCGCGGGAGAATCCGGCAGCAGCGCTGCATAGTCATTATCGAAAATGAATACGCTTTCATAACGAGGCGTACGATGCCCTCCTGCGCGCTCATTGCCCGGGCACAGGTAACAGATGGGATCGTAGTGCACATCGGAAAATCCCGATGACGGATTGACCTCTCCCTGCCATGGCCGTTGTGTGCGGTGCGGCGAAATGAGTACCCATTGGCGGCGCAGCGGATTGTAACGGCGATGGGGGAACTGGTAGGCAGAATCGCTCACGAATACTTCCTTTCAGTGAAGCTTCTGTCGTCTATTCTAAGCAGTCGGCTTATCAGGAACGGGCGCCACCGCGAGATAGGTTTCGGCGAAGCGAACGCTGTAGTCCTCAAGCAGAGATCGCACCCTATCTGGATCCGTCGAGTGCACAATCATCCCTGCGTGATGGTGCTTCTTCATGCGGTAAACAATCTCCGGCGCGTCGAACATGGATGTATCCGGCTCCGCAGTCTTCGCCAGGCACAGCACGCTGCCCGCGTAATCCTGCTTTGTATACGGCAGCACATACGGCTCGCCGCGCATAGAGCACACCTCGATGCGCGCCCACTCCGCCCACAGGTTTACGCCGGTCGCGAACTCGACCACATCCGCAATAAACGCTCCGCCCACACGCGCCGCCACTTCGAGAAAATAGAAGCGCCCGTCTTTCGCGTGAATATATTCGGCATGCGTTACACCGCGCACCAGGCCCATCGCCGGAATCAACCGCGCATTGATCGTCGTCAATTCTTTCGCATCGTCATCACCGCGGTGGACGATCCGCGTCGTGAAGACGCCGCCTTCATGCATCACCTGCATAGGCGGCTTGCCATAGCGGCTCACCGCGGAAAAGACCACCTGCCGTTCGCTGGTAATTGCATCTACGTGATAGATGTCGCCCGGCACAAAGCGCTCCAGCAGGAAAAAGCTCTGACGATCACCGAGCTCATCGAGCGTGCGCCACAGTTGCTCGGGATCATGGATCTTTCTTATTCCGATCGCTGAAGCCTCTGCACGCGGCTTGAGCACCCACGGCCCTGGAACGTTCGCCATGTAGATACGCAGATCGTCGTAGTTCAATACCGGAGAAAATTCCGGCACCAGCGCTCCGGCTCGTTGTGCCTCAAAGCGCATCGCCAGTTTGTCGCGGAAGTGCGCGGTCGTGGTCCGCCCCATGCCGGGAACGCGCATATGCTCTCGCAGCGCAGCCACGGTCTCCATATCGAATTCATCGAGCGCCACCATGCGATCGATCTTCCAGCCACGCGCAACATAGGCCACGGTGCGGATAACGCCTTCCACACCGAGGTCAGCCGGCATGGTCAGCACATCTTCCAGAATGTCGCGCGGCCAGTCGGCGTGTTTCAGTTTTTCGACTGTCAACAGCACGATGCGGCAGCCCATCGCTGCGCACTGACGCATGAATGCCTGTCCCTTTTCATAGGTCGTAATACAGAGAATCCGCTCGCTCATGCTAGAAACACTACACCCTGAGAGGCTTTCTGTATCCGCCATTTTCCGTACGCTTCAGACCCGAAAAATACGCGTCGCTCAACAACCATCGCTGATATAGACTGTGGAGGCTCTGAACGTCAGGAGGAATGAATGGCTGCCATAGCCCAGCAACAACCGCTTACCCCAGAACGTTTTTTCAATGCCGTAAATGCCTATCAGCAGACGGAAGCACTGAAGGCAGCCATCGAGTTGGAAATCTTCACCGCTATCGCCGAAGGGAATACCAATGCAGCAACCATTGCCAAGCGTTGTTCGGCTTCCGAGCGCGGCGCGCGCACGCTATGCGATTTCCTGACCATTCATGGCTTCCTGACCAAAGAAGGATCACAGTACGATCTCGCACCGGATTCAGCCCTGTTCCTCAACCGGCATTCCCCGGCATATGTCGGCGGTGCGATTGAGTTCATGCTCACTCCTCGATTACGTGAAGGTAACGCGCGCCTGGCCGACGCCGTGCGTAAGGGAGGCTCGGCGTTAGGCGACGACGTGCTCGAGCCCGATAATCACATCTGGGTAAAGTTTGCCGAGGCCATGATGCCGCTCACGCGGATGGCCTCTGAGATCATGGCTGTCGAACTTCGCAAGGGCGGTGAATCGCACAAGGTTCTCGATATCGCTGCCAGTCATGGCATGTATGGAATCGCCGTGGCAAAGCAGAATCCCGCCGCGCACATCCATGCTGTTGATTGGGAAAATGTGCTCGAGGTTGCAAAGAGGAACGCGCGCGCCATGGGATTTGCCGATCGCCATCACTTGATTCCCGGGAGTGCCTTCGAGGTTGAACTCGGCAGCGGTTACGATCTGGCGCTGATCACAAATTTCCTGCACCACTTCGATGCCCCGACCTGTACCACGTTTATGCGGAGAGTGCATGCCGCGCTCAAGCCAGGTGGCCGCGCCGCGATTCTTGAATTCGTTCCCAATCCAGATCGCGTCACTCCGCCCGCGCCGGCTGCCTTCAGCATGACGATGCTGGCGAATACTCCATCGGGCGATGCCTATACCTTCGCTGAACTTGAGACCATTGCGAAACATGCCGGCTTTTCACGTGTAGAACTCGCGCCACCGCAAGTCGGAATGGGTCGCCTGGTAATTGCGTATCGCTAGACCAATCTAAAGTCTGTGAATTGCCGTACCAGAAGAGACCGTTTGAGGACGGCTCTTCCTGCATGCCGCGAAAAACAACAGGCCCGAATCGGATCGGCGCAGCCAAGCACCAGAGAGCCCCGCACCATAGCCAGCCAGAACTCTCGAGCAAATTTCATCCGCACCTCGCATCCTTGGTTCGCTTGGCTCTACCATAAGTGTTTGCAAGGAAACTGTACTGCTCGAAACTATGGCTTTGCCCGACACAACAATTCTCTCGGCTGCTGAAATCACCCGGCAACAGGATCACCTGACATCCCTCTGGCATCAGCAGCGGGCTGCTATTCCGGCTGGAAGCCTTGGGACATTTCTGGACAGTGTGATCGCCCAGCATCTGGCGAACTTCCAGCTCTGGCACACAGAAGACGATGCCCGGGCACCACATGCGACCGATCACGACCTCGCGGAAGTAAAGCGCGCCATCGACCGTATCAACCAGCGCCGCAACGATCTGGCCGAGAGCTGCGACGTGGTTCTGCTTGACCACCTGCGGGCGCTCAACCTCCCTAATCCCAAAGCTGAGCTGAATTCCGAAAGCCCCGGCCTCATCATCGACCGGCTTTCGATCCTATCGCTGAAGATCTTCCACACCACCGAAGAAATCGAGCGCCCAGACGCACCCGAGGGCCACGCCGAACGCAATCGAGCCCGCCTTGAAATTCTCCAAGACCAACGCCACGATCTTGCTCATTGCCTCGACCGCCTCTGGCAGCAGACTCTCGCTGGCACGCGCAGCTTCAAGCTCTATCGGCAACTTAAAATGTACAACGATCCAGCCCTGAACCCGGCCGTTTACACCCCAAACAAACCAACTTCGTGAAAGCCGGACCAAACAACTCAGCCCACGCGTCTAACGAATTGAAAGGAAGAACCACCTATGCGATGCTTGGTTGCACTCCTCGCCCTCAGCGTCGCCCTGCCGGTCCATGCCGCACCAGCTAGCAAAGAGTTGGCGCCACCGCCCGCCGGCGCGACTCTGCCTGTTCTCCTCAACAAAACGCTTAAGCCTCAAAATCTCCAACTAGGACAGCCAATCACAGCGGAGTTCGTGCAGTCAGTGCCAGTCAAGAAAGACGTCAACCTGCCCAGGGGCACAAAGCTCACGGGTCATGTTGTCGGTGTCAGTGCCTCCTCGATCAGTATTCTGTTTGACCAATTGCGATGGAAAGGACAAACGCTTCCCGTTCGTGTCCGGCTGGTCGCTGCCGCCGCCCCGTACAATGTCTTGCACGCAAGACTGCCCCTCGGCGGGACCGCACGAGGAACCAGCGACCCCGGCGACTGGACGACCCGCCAGATCGGTGGCGACGAAGTGTACCTCTCCGCCGGATCGGGCAAGGTTTACAACCAGTACAGCGAGCCCGTAGGATTTGCCGATTTCTCCGGTGTGTATGCCAGCCCATCTACTCCGAGCGAATTGCCCCGCGCTGTTGGCCCGTTTTCCACCACGGCCACCGGGCTGCACGGCTTCCGTGAATTCTCCATCGCGTCTCATGGAGACGCAAATTCGCCCATCACCCTCTCTGCAAACAAGCCGAACTGGGAGATTGGAAACGGCAGTGCGTTGCTGCTTGAGGTGGTTCACTAGCAGCGACCGCCTCTGAAAAATACCGACTGGGCCTGCGTCGTAGTCGGCCACCTTGATCGGCGGCAGGATTCAATTTCCTCTTACCCAGGCGCTCATCGATTGCTGTATGCTGGCACACCAGCGAAAAGCCACGGCTTTTCTTCGCGCTCCCCCGCGATCATTTACGTTCTCCTGCCTTGTTGCACTTGAAAAGGAGACCCTCTATGCGCTCACGCCCTTCGCTGCTGCGAGCTATCGGGATCGCAGCTCTCATGCTCACCTTGTCCTTCACTGCATATGCCGCGTCGCATCCGGCTTTCGACGCCATCTACGTCTTCGGTGATAGCTATAGCGATGTCGGCAACATCTTCATCGCCAGCAATGGCACCATCCCCGCTGCCCCCTACTTCAACGGACGCTTTTCGAACGGCCCCATCTGGATCGACCATCTGGCAGGCACCTATGGCGTCACCGTCAAGCCTTCACTCGCCGGTGGCACGGACTACGCCTTCGGCGGCGCCGAGGTCACGCAAGCGGTGCCAGTAGCTGGGAGCACGCAAACGATCCCAAGTATTCCCGAACAAGTAGCCCTCTATCTTAGCCAGCACAACTTCAAGGCAGATCCAAAGGCGCTCTATATCGTTGTGGGCGGCGGCAACGATATTCTCAACGCAACCGGTGGCTCACCCGACACGCTCGGTGGAGAGATCGCTTTCGGTCTGCTCTCCAGCATTGCGCAGCTCCAGCGCGCCGGTGCCCGGTATTTCTTCGTTCCCCACTTTTTCAACATCGGACTGCTGCCTGCTGCTCAAGGAAATGCTGCATTCGCGCTTGCTGCAACGCAGGCATTGAACACGGACCTGGACGCGGGACTGTTCATTGAGTCGTTCCTGCCAAACACCCACTTCTATCGCAGTGACACCTACAGCCTGTTACAGGGGGTCGTTGCCGACGGCAGCCATTACGGATTTACCGACATCACCCATCCATGCCTGAACACGGCTGTAAACCCGCCGACGCTGTGCAGCAACCCATATACCAATTTCTTCTGGGATGCTGAGCACCCAACCATCTTCGGTCACTCCTTCCTTGCTGTGGCCGCGGAGCAGGCGATCGACCGGTGAAATTTTGATATCTGACGAAACCACCAGGCTTGCTTCTTGCATCTTCCAGCAGAGATTCGGAGGCAGGCCAAAGGAGGATCATGCAGCACGAGCACATTGACCGAGCCATCGACTACATCGAATTCACAGCCCCCGACCTGCCCGCGATCAAAAAGTTCTATGGTGAAGTCTTCGACTGGAAGTTCCAGGACTGGGGCGATGAATATGTCTCCTTCAGCGATGGCCGTGTCGATTGGCGGCTTCGCCTGCGGCGAGTCCAGGCCGGCTAAGGGAGCGTTGGTGATTCTCTACTCCAAGAACCTCGAAGCAGTGCAGGAAAAAGTGCGACAGGCGGGAGGTACAATCACAAAAGATACTTTCTCTTTTCCCGGCGGCCGACGCTTTCACCTCGCCGATCCGGCAGGCAACGAACTGGCAATCTGGTCGGACAAATAAGCCACCCGAGGAACAACTGGCTTGCGGGCATCGAAATGCACTCTGGCCGCTTCTTAACCGCAGTTCCCGCCGGCTTACTGTTCCCCAGTTGACTCGCACCACCGTTCTGCGTATAAAAACGAGTTCAGCGGGATATTTGCATTCCAGGCGCCAGTTGCGCTGTATGTCTCGAGAAAATCAAGGAAAAGTCGCATTTATGCAAGATACAACTCAGGCTCCTGGCACTCGCCGTACCGCTCGCGCAGCAACTGAAAAAACGCGCCCGATCGTCGACAAGGCCCATGAGCAGGCTCTTCAGCATTACCAGAGCGCTGTGCAACTCATGCAGGAGGGTAAGTTTGAAAAGGCCCGCGCCGCATTTGAGAAGCTCATTCCTCACGCTCCGCCTGAGCTGCTCGAACGGTCCAAGGTCTACCTCGCTGCCTGTGAGCGAAATGCCAAGCGCTCGGAGCTGGCATTCTCCACCCTCGGCGAGCAGTACGATTACGCCATATCGCTGCTCAACACCGGCGACTATGAAGATGCCCGCGATCAACTCGAAGGCATTCTCAAAAAAGACGCGAAGGCCGACTTCGCCCACTACGGGCTGGCCGTTCTCGACAGCATGACGGGACAGGCCGAAGAGTGCCTCGAACACCTGATCGCCGCCATCGAACTCAACCCGCAGAACCGGATCCAGGCGCGCAGCGACTCCGACTTCCAGGACATGGCAGACGACCCGCGCTTTACCGAACTGCTGTATCCGGAAACATCGTAGTGGTTACCGCTCAAAAAGAGCCGCTTTGAAAGCTCCCGGTTGGTACACGCTTCGATCCATGCTTGTCGCGGGAGTATTTTGTGTGTTATCGCTCCCGCCAATTCTGGCGCAGGACCCTGAGCATCCCGCCTCTGGCTATCTCGAAGCCAAGCTGCGAACTGGAGTCGACGCAGGACACACTAAGATCGGCGAAGAGTTTCAAGCTGAGACGCTTTCAGGCTGGAGCATCGCGGGCTGCACAATACCTCAAGGCGGAAGGATTTACGGCAAGGTCGTTGCAGCAACCCGGCATACAAAATCTTCTCCAGAATCAACTTTAGGGCTCCTCATTGAAGGTGTCGATTGCCAGGGCAGCCATTCGCGCTCTGGGTTCGCTCTTCACGTTCTGGAGATCATGGCGCCTGATCTCCAGTCAGTTCCCTTACACTCGGTGCTGCCGACTGGAAAAGGGGGAATGACATCAGTTCCAATGGCGCACGATGACAATATAGCCTCAGGCGACGAGACGTCATCGATTCGCGTCGGCGCAGTCCTCGGAGAGAACAATATGAAACTTGAAATCGCGGCTGGGCCCGAGTTTGCCGATCTGCTGCGTTCCGACAAGCAGACCGTCAGCCTGCTCTCCGGGACGCGCTTGGTTTTAGGCACGAAGGAGATGATCCCCGACGATATGCAACTTCATTTTCATCCACCTGGACAGGAGCCATGAGCTCGCTTCATTTCGCGATACACTCTCGTTTATTGGGAACACCGTAACTTTTTGCCGCGCAAAGAGTTTTCCACTTCAGGCTTCCAATTTACCGGATCGTAAGCTCAAAGAAGATACACTGAACGCATCATCGTTATGAAACAAGCGACCCTCGCACCCTCACATTCATCGCCGCCCAATGCAGAGAAAGTGAACCTGCGAGTCGTCGCCATGGGCGGAGGCACCGGCCTTTCGACCCTGCTTCGCGGATTCAAACGCTACGTTCCATCCCCAGGTGCTACGCAGCCTGAATACGATGATTACCCCTGCCTGATCAGTCATCTGGCAGCCGTTGTCACCGTCACCGACGACGGTGGCTCCAGCGGTCGTCTGCGCAAAGACTTCAACATGCTCCCGCCGGGGGACCTGCGCAACTGCATGGTCGCACTCTCGGAAGACGAGCACCTTATCTCGCGTCTTTTCCGCCATCGCTTCCGCTCCGGCGCCGGGCTCGAAGGGCATAGCTTCGGCAATCTCTTCGTCGCCGCGCTCTCGGAGATGACCGGCGACGCTGCCCAGGCCATCCGCCTGGCCGCCGAGATTCTGGCCACACGAGGGCATATCTATCCCGCCACCACCGCCGACGTCAGCCTCGCCGCGCTCATGGATGATGGCGAGACGGTGCGCGGTGAAACCAACATCACCGCCAGCAAAAAACAGATCGTCGAACTCACCATGGAGCCGCCCGACGCAGAGCCCATGCCCGAGACCCTCGAAGCCATCGAGCGCGCCGACCTTGTCACCATCGGCCCCGGATCGCTCTACACCAGCCTCGTCACGAATCTTCTGGTCAAAGGCGTCCCTGAAGCTCTGGCCCACGCGCAGGGTCTGCGCGTGTATGTCTGCAACCTGATGACCCAGGCCAACGAGAGCCTGCACCTCACCGCCTCCGAGCACATCGAGCGCATCTACGATCATGCCGGCGGTCCGATCTTCGACTATGCGGTCATCAATACCGGAACCATCTCCGACGAGATGATCGCCCGATACGCCGCCGAAGGAGCCGAACCGATCCAGCCCGACATCGATGGCGTCGAGGCCATGGGAATTCGCTGCATCACCGGAAATTTCGCCGACGAAGGCGACGTGCTGCGCCATGCGGCCGACCGCGTCGCCGCACGCGTACTCGATCTGGCGCTCTATCCGCAGAACGGCCGGAGACCGAACGCCGGATGAGGACCGCCCTCGTGACTGCGTGCCTCTCGATGGTAGCAATCACAGCCGCCGCGCAAGGGTTTCCCGACTCCGTCTACGCCCCGCTCTGGAATTACAACGGCACGTGGAAAGTCAGCATTCCCGGCAAACCAACCGACACGCTGATCAACCACTGCTCTCGCACAGGACTCTTCTTTGCCTGCGAGCAAAACGTCAACGGCAATCCCGGGGCCCTCGTCGTCTTCGTCCCCATCGACGCCGAAGGCCACTATCGCACCAATCCAATCACCAAGGACGGCGCCGCCATCGGACCGGGTGACTTGGAGATCAAAGACAATCACTGGACGTATCTGGGCAAGAGCGAAGCTGACGGCAAGACCACCTGGTATCGCACCACCAACGACTTCAGCGACGACAGCCACATCCACTTCGAGCAGGCGCAATCCACCGACAAGGTTCACTGGGAAGTACAGCGAACCGGCGACGAAGTCCGCACCGACAAAGGGACGAAGTAGCTCATCGCATTCAAAAGCTGTCATCCTGAGCGGAGCGAAGGACCTGCTTTTCTCTTTGGCTCAGACGACATACGCCAAATCAACCCAACTGAACCAAATTTTCCGTAGTTCGCTTCAACTGACCGCAAGCCGCAAAAATATCCCGCCCGCGAGGTCGCCGCACATACGCAGGAATGTTGTTGAACTTAATCCGATACTGGAACATATGCACGGTATGCGGATCAGACATGCTGTAAGGCATCCCCGGTCCCGGATTCCAGACAATCAAGTTTACCTTCAGTGGCAGATTCGCCCTTCGCAGCACCTGTCCCACTTCATCCGCATCACGCTCGCGATCATTCAACCCGCCCAGCAGCACATACTCAAACGTGACCTTCTCTTTCGGACGCAGCGGCACCTGACGCACCGCCTGAATCAAATGCCCGATATCCCATTTCTTTGTAATGGGCATGATCTCTGTGCGCGCCTTGTCGTTCGGAGCATTCAATGAAATCGCAAGCTTCGGCCTGATGGCCTCCTGGGCAAAGCGCAGAATTCCCGGCATAATCCCCGAAGTCGACACTGTCATCCGCGACTCGGGAATTCCGACTTCCCGTACCAGCAACCGCACCGCCGCCATGAACTCGTCATAGTTCAGGAATGGCTCTCCCATCCCCATGAAAACAAGGTTGATTCTGTTCTTCCCAATCTCGACCTTGTGGCGCTTCAGGACCGACACAACCTGCCCGGCAATTTCTCCCGCAGTCAGATTGCGAATAATTCCAAGCTTCGCCGTCAGGCAGAACTGGCAGTTCACCGCGCAGCCAATCTGGCTCGAAACACAGATCGTCGCTCGCCGCAAATCGGTCCCAGCCTCGGTGCCGTCGCCAGCCTCGCCGCCATCGCCATCTGGCATCCAGACTGTCTCAACCGTCTGGCCATCGTTCCCGGCAATCAGATAGCGCTCAGTTCCATCGATCGAAACGAATGACTCAACAATCCGGGGTAAGCCCACTTTGTATCCATGCTCAACCATGGCCTCGCGCAGATTCTTAGGCAGCGTCGATATCTCGGCCAGATCCTCGTCCCATTGCCGGTAAAGCGCCTCGGAAAGCTGCCTTGCCCGATACGCAGGTGTGCCAAATTGCGCCAACAGGTCCGTAAGTTGTTGAAGATTAAGGCCAAAAAGACTGTGAGCCCCGGCAGCCTCCGGAGAGTCTAAAATGGATATAGGTTCTTTCCTGCCCGGTGGCATCATAACCAAAGCTCGTAGAGACAAGCATAGCGCATTCTTCCCCACCCCTAAGAGCGGCCCAGAACACGCCCCAGGGCATTTGAAGACTCAGGAATTTAGCAATGGATAACGAACGCAATATACGCCGCACCGTCCTGCCGAACGGGCTCACGATTCTGACCGAAAAAATGGACCACATCCGCTCCGTTGCCATGGGAGTCTGGATTCGTGCCGGCTCGCGCCATGAGCTGGCCGAAGTAAATGGCATCTCCCACTTCGTCGAGCACATGGTCTTTAAAGGAACCAAGTCACGGTCGGCGCAGCACATCGCGCGCGAGGTGGATGCAATTGGCGGTAATCTGGACGCTTTCACCGGAAAAGAAACAGTCTGCTTCAATATCAAGGTGCTCGACGAGCATGTACCCGTCGCCCTCGACGTTCTCTCCGATCTCGTCCTCAATCCGACCTTCGCCAGCGATGAAATCACCCGCGAGCGCGGCGTCATCCTCGAAGAGATCAAGATGGACGAGGACAACCCTGACTATCTGGTACACGAAATCTTCACCCAGGCCTTTTGGAAAGACCACCCGCTGGGCAAGCCGATCCTCGGAACCAAGGAAACCGTAAGACGCTTCGAACGCGATACGCTTTGTAGTTTCTACGGGCAGCAATTCCACGGAAGCAACATGATCTTCTCGGCCGCCGGAAACATCGAACACGACGTATTTGTCGAGCAGGTCACGCGCCGCTTTGAATCGCTCCCTGCAGGAGAATCGCTTACCGTCACAGTTCCACCCAAGACCGCAGCCCGCATCATCCTCAAGAACAAGAAGGCGCTTGAGCAGGTGCAGCTTTGTCTCGGTGTACCCGCCCCGGCCATTGCTGACGAATCCCGCTACGTCACCCTCGTTCTGAACACGATCCTCGGTGGCGGCATGAGCTCGCGCCTTTTCCAGACTGTCCGCGAAGAGCGCGGCCTCGCGTACTCGATTTACAGCGATCTGAACCCATACAGCGACACCGGCTCACTCTGCGTCTACGCCGGAACCTCATCCGACCGGGCGATCCAGGTTGTGCAGCTCGTCATGGAGCAGTTTCGCCGCCTGAAGAGCGAGCCACTCCCGGCCGACGAACTGCGTCGCGCCAAAGACCAGTTAAAAGGGAACTTGCTGCTCTCGCTTGAAAGCTCCATGTCGCGCATGTCGAACCTCGCGCGCCAGCAGATGCACTTCAACTACTTCTTCGGCATGCAGGAGATCCTCGACAAGGTCGAAGCCATCACGGAAGACCAGGTAATGGCGATGGCCAACCATCTCTTCCGCCCGGAGCTGGTCGCAGTCACGCTCCTCGGACGCCTCGACGGAGTCAAGCTCACGCGCAATCAACTCGAGTGCTAAGACAAAAGGCTTAGAACGCAGGATGGAATCAGGTCTCTATTGCTTGATTCCTGTTCTTTCATGAGCACTTCGCTGGCGTCCTGCGTCTTACTCATTTAGGATTTTTCTCGGTGGTTGCCATGTTCGCAGCCACGGGGAGAAACACAGACCCATGATTCATTTTCTGACTCAAGTACATTCTGATCGCCGCAAGCGCCACGCCAGTCACTCTGTGAGCGAAGCTGGATTCACCCTGATGGAGCTGCTCATCGTCATCTCCATCATGCTCATCCTCATGCTCATCGCCATTCCCAACATGTTGAACCTGCGCAGTCAGGCGAATGAAACCTCTGCCATCCAGTCTCTCCGCGCCATTTATCAATCGCAGATCCAATTTCAGACGAATTACCCCGCCAACGGATTCGCCTGCTCGCTGCAGGCACTCGGCGGCGATTCGGCCTCTGGACCGCCGAGCCCCACGAGTTCTCAGCTGCTGCAGCATGACCTCTCTACGGGTTCAAAAGCTGGCTACCTCTTCAACATCGTCAATTGCAGCAAGACGACGGTCAACAATCAGGACATGTACACCAGCTATGAAGCAACAGCCGTACCGCAGGCCGTCGGTAAGACCGGCCACCGTGGCTTTTGCATCGACATGACCGGCGAAATCAAAGCCGACCCAGCCGGTGGAACGAACTGCACCGTACCCCTGCAATAAACAGGTCAGCGCTTCGCAAGCAAGTCAGCGGGGATGGCAAGGAACATTGTCATTCCCCAAACTATGTTCTCATTTTTATTCTGTCATCCTGAGCGGAGTGCCGAAGGCGCACAGTCGACGGATCTGCTTCTCGCATCGGTCAGCAAGAAAATGGGTTACCCATCCTGTCGCGCAATTTGCGACAGGGTGGGAAAGCACGAAACCTCCCTAATAACACCGCCATTCTGAACGGAGCCAAAGGCGTAGTGAAGAATCTCAGCGATGCCAGAATCAAGCCAATCCTGATCCTCATCCTGACGATCTCAGCCGCACAGCTCCACGCACAAACGCCCACAGCCCAGTCACAAGCCGAGCGCATTGACAGGCACTACAACGCCCTCCACTCGCTCTCCGTCCACTTCACGCAAAAATACGACGGCATGGGCATGCACCGCCAGGAAAGCGGCACGCTGCTCTTGAAGAAACCGGGCAAGATGCGCTGGACATACAACCAGCCCGCAGGCAAACTCTTCGTTCTCGACGGCGACAACGCCTATTTCTACTCACCCGGCGACATGGAAATCCCTCGCGTCACGGCAAAGAAGCTTGACGATCTGCGCTCGCCTCTGCGCTTCCTGCTCGGGCACACGCAACTCGCCAAAGAGCTGACCAACCTGCAGATCAATCCGGCAGAAAACGGCGCATTCACGCTCTCCGGCATCCCGAAAAACATGGAGCAGCGCATCGCATCGTTCACCCTCACCGCATCCGCAGCGGGAGTCATCCAGTCCATGCGCATCGAAGAAACGGACGGCGCCATCAACCTCTTCACCTTCAGCGACGAGCAACCCAACGCCCCCGCCACCGACGCCGACTTCGTCTTCCATGCGCCAGCCGGCACACACATCATCGAAGGCATGCCCCCGGTCTAAGCTAACCGAGTTGTCATCCTGAGCGCAGCAAAGGATCTCCTTTTCGATCGCTCAGCACGAACCTGGGTGCCCCATCCTATCGCGCAGCGATAGGGTGGGATAGCACGATGCGTCCAGCAAACCTTTACTGCTCGTCTGCTTGCGTAGAGCATCAATCTTCGCCTGTAAAGCCGCATTCCTCTCCTCAACCTCTGTCACCGAGTCCGCTTTCACCGTCTTGCCTCGTGTGTACCCTACATACTTCAGCCATCCGTCAGAACGCGCCTCCCGCTGTTCTTTGATCAGCAAATACAGCGGATCAGCCTCCACAATCTTCAACTCAGCCTGTAAATCTCCCGTTGCCGCCGGAATGCCTAACCCGCGCAACACGATCTGCGCCATCAACAAATGTCCGGCCGCGTCGGGATGAATCCCATCCTTCTTTGCAAACGAAAAATCGGGCTCCATCTTACGCTGCTCTGCCAGATAAGCATCCATCGGCGTATGCAAATCGATTACCGTGGCCTCGCTCTTCGGCAACTGCATCTCCCAGCGCGCGTAATCTGCGAGCACATCATCGTAGCCCGCATACGGCGCCATGAAACCGAAATCAGGCGCGCTCTGCGGAACAACCTTCGCCTTCACCTGCAAAGCGTCAAATGGCGGAGGAGTCAGCAGGATCATCTCCGCCCCCGCCGCATGCACCGCCGACGTCAGCTTCTCAATCCCCTGCTCAAAAGCATGCATGCGTTCTGCGCTTTGTGGATGATAGATGCCGTCGTTCATCCCATAGCATGCAACCACAATCTGCGGCTTCACCAGGGCAAGCGCGCGCTGCAACCGCTCCTGAACACAGGGCCGCGGAAAGGGATGCGTCTTCTCCGAAAGGCACGAAGCCGTCTCGCTCGCCAATCCGATGCTGATCACATCAAACCTGTCAGCCGGATACAGTCTCTCGAGGAAGTATTCGACGAATGTGACGTAATCGCCCGCCTGCGTAATGCTGTCGCCCAGCCACAACACACGCTTGTTTGCCAGCAAGGGCTGTGCCGCATGCGCCACACATGAAGTCAGAAGGAGCCAAAGAATAGCCCAGTGGCGTCGAAATGAAGAATGTCTCACCCTCCCATGCTAATCAGGAGCAAAGAAAAAAGCCCGCCTGTAAGCAGACGGGCCAATAGATTAATGGCAGAATTCTTACTTCACCTCAATCGTCCCCTTCAGCGGAGTATCCTCCGAAGACGCCCCAGCCGTAATCCGATACTTGCCCTTCAACAGCTGCCATCCATTCGACGCCTCGTCGAAAATTGAAAGCATCTGCGGATCAATCGTCACCGAAACCGTCTTCGACTCAGCCGGCCCAAGTTCCACACGCTGCCAGCCCACCAACCTTTTGAACGGTTCGTCCGCCTTATCCGGAAGCTCGGCATAAACCTCGGCAATCTCCGTGCCTGCACGCTTGCCGCTGTTCTTCACCTTAAAGCTCACCGTCTTCTGTCCGCTGTCAGTCTTCAAGTCGGAATAAGAATAGCTGGTATATGACAGGCCAAAGCCGAACGGAAAGAGCGGCTGCTTGTGCTCGGCTTCATACCACTTGTAGCCAACCTTCACGCCCTCGTCGTAGCTCACCGAGTATTTCGACCCGACATGATCCTGCCCGTTCACCGCGCCCGTTCCCTGCCCCTCATCCTCCGGCGTCAACGGAGGAATCATCGGATGCGGCAGATCCTGCTCGCTCTTCGGGAAGGTCATCGCAAGCTTGCCCGTAGCATTCACCTCGCCCGTCAGAACGTTCGCCAGCGCAATGTGACCGCGACTGCCCGCATACCACGCCTCGACCACACCCGCGACGTCACCCAGCCATGGCATCGTCACCGCCGTTCCCGTCTCCAGCACCACAATCGTTCGCGAATTCGCTTTCGCTACCGCATCGATCAGCGCATTCTGATTGTCCGGCAGTGACAAGCTGGGAAGATCCATGCCCTCCGATGTCCACTGGTACGCAAACACAATCGCCACATCCGAACTCTTCGCCAGCGCAGCCGCCGATGAAAGATCCTTGCCGGCATTGAACTCAAGCTTCACACTCGGCAGCCTCGCCGTCAGTGCTTTCAGCGGCGACGTCGGAAACCAGATGTGATCCTGCCAGTGCGTCGCGCCCTGTCCCGGAGGCATGATTGCATTGCCGCCCGGCGGATCCACCTGCGCCGAGCCACCGCCCGAAATCATACCCACATCCGCATGCCCGCCGATAATCGCAATTGACTTCATCTTCGAAGCATTGAGCGGGAGAATCCCCTTGTCATTCTTCAGCAGAACAATGCTTTGCTCTTCAACGTGTTGCGCAATCTCAAGTCCGTGCTCAACATCCACCACGCTCTTCTCGATCGGGTAGTCCACAATCCCCGAGAGAAACATCGAGCGCAATACGCGATGCGCATGGTCATCGATCTGCGACATCGGCACACGGCCGGCATCGACAGCCTCCTTAAGCTTTGGCCCGAAGTAGTCGCCCATCGGCTCTTCGTTATCCAGCCCTGCCGCCGAAGCCTTCTCTGTGCTGTGCGTACCACCCCAGTCCGAAAGCACCAACCCCTTGAAGCCCCACTCGCCCTTCAGAACATCCGTCAGCGTGTATTTGTTCTCGCAGGCATAGTCGCCATTGATGCGGTTATACGAGCACATCACTGCGGCCGGATTGCCGATATTGATCCCGATGTGAAATGCGAGCAGATCAGTCTCCTGCATCGCTTTCTTCGAGATCACAGCATTCACAATATTGCGGCCGGTCTCCTGGTCGTTCACCGCATAGTGCTTGATGTCGCCGATCACATGCTGTGCCTGCTCGCACTTCATCAGATTTCCGACGAGCGTCCCGGCGAGCAGCGGATCTTCGCCCATGTACTCAAACGTCCGCCCATTGCGCGGCTCGCGTGTCACGTTCACGCCACCGCCGAGCGTCATATTGTAGCCCTGCGCCCGCAGCTCGCTGCCAATCACCGCGCCATAATCGCAAGTGGCTTCAGGATTCCAGCTCGAAGCTGCCCCCACATTCGAAGGCAGCGCGGTCGAGTAGCGCCCGTTCTCGCCGCTGCTGCGCACGCCGTACGCAGCGTCCGACATATAAATGTTCGGAATCCCAAGTCGCGGCACGCCAACCGTCATCCCTGCGCCGCCATTTGAAAGATACGTAAGCGGCGTCTGCCACTGCTCGGCATGCGCCATTCCGGTACCGTGCAGCAGGCTGATCTTCTCATCGAGCGTCATCTGCTTCAGCACCAGGTCTGCCCGCTCATCCGGCGACAGGCTCTTGTCCATCCAGGGACGGTCACTCACAGTCCGTCCATCGCCCCCTTGCTGCGCCGACACCGGAGCCGCCGCCATCAGAATCCCCATCAGCCCGGCCACCAGCGGCAGGCACCTTCGAAACACACAAATCTGCATCGCTTCCCCTTCAGATTTCCGATCGCGAAGCCATACTAAAATGGCGAGAAAACGATCGTCAAACTTAAACGTTTTACTAAGTAATTTTTGCTCCCAGTCACGCTGATCCATTGAAGTCAACCGATTGTCTGGGCACGCGGCCACCGCGTATTTACAATCTCCCTGTGAATCCCGGAGGCATCAAAACCAAATGCGAAGAAACACTTGCACCAATCTCCTGCTGCTGATCATCGCAATCGCGCTCGTAGCCATTGCCGTCAGGCCTTACATCGCGCCGCATCCCGTCAACGCGCAATCGTCATCTGCCTACCCGTTCTACTTCGAGCCGGGCACGCAGATGTTGCGCGCGCCCGACGGCACCAAGCAGCTCTATGGCAGAGTCGTCGTCGACATGAGGAATGGAAAGGTCTGGGGCTTTCCCACCAACACACCTGATACCTATCCGGTAAATCAAATGGACACCAAACCGCAGGTCTCACGCCCTTCCATCTCGGAAGATTCGCATTTGAAGAGGCCGACCGCTAAGACCTTTGCCGAAGAATGCTGGAATCACAGGAGCCCTGCATGCCCTTTCAATTCTTCCGTTCCGCCGATGACAAGCAGCCGCCACTGAAGATTCCAGCTATGCCTCGAGCTTGCCGTGCGTCTGCCGCCCGAAGCTGCAGGCCAGGCACTAACCATTCTCGAAACCGTCAACGCACCAGGATTCGAACCGCCGCTCCAGCGCCATCGCGAAACAGAGATATTCCGCATCCTCGAAGGGCGATATCTGTATGAAGTAAACGGCAACCGCCTCAAGGCCGAAGCGGAAGAGATAGTCAGCATTCCCGGTGGCGACGGGCACGGCTTCATCAACATTTCCGACAAGCCATCGAGCCAGCTGGTCGTGGTGCTCCCCGGCATGAATGCAGAAAAATTCTTCTCCGACCTCAATGATGTCTTCGCAAAAGGCAAGCCGGACATGCCTACACTAAACGCCTTCGGGGACGCATGGGACGTCGAATTCCTCGGCCCTCACATCCAATCGTAGTCCACGTTCAGAGTTCCGAATGACCGCCTCCAGGATGTCCGCTTGCGGACATTGAAATGAACGAATGAACACAACACGATTGACTCTGAATTCGTATCTCTCAGAAAACACTGAGTTGAGTGGATGCGCGAATTGGTCGGTTACCTGCTTCTGCTAACAGCACGCAAAGGTGCCTGCCCCCGCGGACGGAAATGCAGCCGCGATAAGCAAGCAGCTGATCGCTCACTGGAACGGAGTCGCGATGAATACGAATTTGATTCAGGATGTGCGCTATGCGCTGCGGCAGCTGCGCAAGACACCGGGATTCACGATTACCGCGGTGCTGACGCTGGCGCTGGGCATTGGGGCAAATTCCGCGATTTTTACGCTGGTGAACGCGGTCCTGATGAAGAATCTGCCGGTGGCTGATCCCAAGACGCTGGTGCGTCTGGGCAATCATGACGATTGCTGCGTGGCAGGTGGGACAAGCGACAATGGTGAATACTCCCTGTTCGCGACCAATACATATGAGCAATTGAAGAAGAATGCGCCGGAATTTGAAGAGCTGGCGGCGATCCAGGCGGGCTTTACTTTCCGGCCTGTGACGGCGCGGCGCAATGGAAATGGAGAGCTGGCGCGGTCAGTGATGGGTGAGTTCGTTTCCGGCAACTATTTCCGGACATTTGGGCTGAATCCGCAGGCGGGCAGGCTGTTCACGGACACCGACGGTGTGCAGGGTGCGCCGATGGTTGCGGTGATGAGCTACCAGAAATGGAAGAACGATTATTCGGGCGATCCTGCGGTTGTTGGCAGCACGTTCTACATCAACACGAAACCAGTGACGGTTGTAGGCATTGCGCCTGCAGGCTACTTTGGCGACCGGCTGGTGAGCACGCCGCCGGACTTTTATCTGCCGATTGAGACGATGCCGGTACTGGCGAATGTCGCGTATGTGCATGATCCGGACGAGAACTGGCTCTATATCGTCGGCCGGGTGAAACCGGGAGTGCAGCTTGGCGCGCTGCAGGCCAAGCTGAGCGGATTGCTGCGGCAGATTTTTGCGAAGAGCGAGACGTTTTCGGGTCCACACCATGACGAACTGATTGCCAAGGCGCATATTGTGCTGACGCCGGGCGGTGGAGGGATCCAGTGGATGCAGGACGAGTATGCTTCGCATCTGCATCTGCTGATGTGGATCTCAGGGGCAGTGCTGTTGATTGCGTGCGCGAACATTGCCAATCTGCTCCTGGTGCGCGGTATGGCGCGTAAGGCTGAGATGTGTCTGCGGACGGCGCTGGGAGCGGCGCGGAGCAGGATTATCCGGCAATTGCTGACGGAGAGCCTGGTGCTGGCAGTGTTGGGCGGACTTGCCGGGTTGCTTGTGGCCTATGCGGGCACGCGCATGCTGCTGATGCTGGCGTTTCCGGGAGAGCAGAATGTTCCGATCAACGCGAGCCCGTCGCTGGAGGTGCTGGGGTTTGCGTTTGGGTTGTCGCTGGCGACAGGCGTGCTGTTTGGCGTGGCTCCGGCATGGATTTCAGCGCAGGCTGAACCAGCCGATGTGTTGCGCAGCAGTTCGCGGGCGACGGCTTCCGGGGCTTCGCTGCTGCAGCGCGCACTGGTGGTGGGACAGGCGGCGTTGTCGCTGGTGCTGCTGGTAGGCGCGGGATTGTTTTCGCAAAACCTGAACAAACTCCAGAGCATGGACATGAAGCTGGATGCGAAGAATCGCTATATCGTCCACTTCAATGCGCAAACGGCGGGTTATGCGCAGACGCAGGTGGAGGCGCTCTATAGAACGATGGAGGAGCGGTTCCATGCGCTTCCGGGCGTGAAGAAAGTGGGCATCAGCTCGTATACGCCGATGGAGGACAACAACAACGGCGATGACGTGACGGTCGAGGGCAAGCCTCCTGTGGATGGGACGTGGGCCTCGCACATCAAGGCGAATGCGGAGTATTTCGATTCGGTGGGAACGCGCGTAGTGATGGGGCGCGGAATCCGGGTGCAGGATACTTCGGCCACGCGGCCGGTGGCGGTAGTGAACCAGACATTTGTCCGGAAGCTGTTTGCACCGGGTGAAAACCCGATCGGGCAGCATTTTGGGGACGGCTCAGATTCCACCAGCGAATGGGAGATTGTGGGTGTGGTGGAAGATACGGCGTACACGAATGTCCGCTGGAAGAATCACCTGATGTATTTTGTGCCGCTGGGACAGAGACCGCTGGGGACGAAGGAGCCGATCGAAAAGGACGAGGACATGTATGTCAACGCAATCGTCCTCGAGACCGACCACCCGATGAACAACATGGAAACGCTGGCGCGGCAGACGCTCGCGGCCATCAATCCCAATTTGACCGCCCAGAAGTTTCAGACCTTCAATGCGCAGATTGCCGACCGCTTCACGGAAGAACGTCTGCTGGCTCGGTTGACGATGCTCTTCGGCGCTCTGGCCCTGCTGCTGGCGACGATCGGGCTGTACGGCGTCACCGCGTATACCGTGGTCCGGCGGACTTCCGAGATTGGGATTCGCATGGCGCTGGGCGCGGAGCGCAGCAGCGTGATCGGAATGGTAATGCGCGGGGCTGTGATTCAGACCTTGCTGGGACTGGCTATCGGGATTCCCGTAGCACTGCTCTGCGTGCGCTTCGTGAAGGCTCAGCTCTATGACATAACCAGCGTCGATACCACTGTCCTCGCCGCCTCGATTATGACACTCGCGTTCGCGGCAAGCATCGCTGGTTTCATTCCCGCGCGCCGCGCAGCCTCCATCGAGCCGCAGACCGCGTTAAGGCATGAATAGGCGATATGCGCGGCCACTATCGCCCGCGCATATCGCTCGAAGTCCCGCCCGCTGCCGGTACATAGCACTTCGTCGTGTAGTCCATTACCATGCGGTCGGCGTTGAATCTCCATCCAAGCGTGCGAATCGTCCGCTTCATGCGCTTGATCCAGCCACGCGGCAAACCATCGCTGTCGCGCTGGTAGTACAGGGGAACCACTTCCTCGCGCAGCACGCGGTAAAGATCCTCGCTGTCGCGATTGTCGTGCACATCCATCTGCGAATGCGTGGTGCCCTTGCCGATAGCGAATCCATTCAGTCCGTCGTATGCCTCAGCCCACCATCCATCCAGTATGGAAAGATTAAGTCCGCCATTCAGCACTACCTTCTGACCGCTCGTTCCTGAAGCCTCCAGCGGCCGCCGCGGATTGTTCAGCCAGACATCCACGCCCTGAACAAAATGTCGTCCCACATTAATGTCGTAATCTTCGACAAAGACAAACCGATCCGCGAAGACGCTGTCATACATCAGATCCGCAATCTGCTGCAGCACGCGCTTCCCGGGCTCGTCATGCGGATGCGCCTTTCCCGCAAACACAAACTGCACCGGACGCTTCGGATCGTTCACCATTCCAGTCAGCTTCTCAATGTCCGCAAGAATCAGATTGGCTCGCTTATAGGTAGCAAACCTGCGCGCAAACCCAATCGTCAGCGCATCCGGACTCAGCACCCGGCCCAGCTTCAGCACCGTATCGCTCGGCTCTTCGCGGCGAGTCGCCTGCTCCATCGCGCGCTGGCGCACAAACTCCAGCAGCCGCAGCTTCAGCCCAACATGCGTCTCCCAAAGCTCGCCGTCATCGACGCCCTCAATGCCCTCCCACGTGTGCGCGCGCCCGCTGCGCTCCTGCCATCCCGAACCGAGATGCCGGTCATAGAGACGCGCCATCTGCGGCGCAAGCCAGCTGTGAACATGTACACCGTTGGTGATGTGCCCAATCGGAACATCGTCCTCAGCCTTACCCGGGTACAGCCCCGTCCACATCTGCCGCGAAGCCTCGCCGTGTAGCGCGGAGACGGCATTCGCGCGCCGCGCGTGCTTTAGCCCAAGCACTGTCATGCAGAAAGTTTCTTTTGTATCACTCGGATGCTCGCGTCCCATCCCCATCAGTTGCTCGGCCGACAAACCGAGTTCATCGGCCATCGGCCCAAGATGTTCCTCAATCAGCGCAGCATCAAAACGGTCATGCCCCGCGGGTACTGGGGTGTGCGTCGTGAAAACAACCTCGCGGCTCACCCGTGATGCAGCAACCGCAAACGTCATGCCTTCCTCGCGCATGCGTGTGCGAATCGCTTCCAGAATGACGAAGCCGCTGTGCCCCTCATTCAGGTGCAACACGCCCGGCGTGATGCCCATAGCCTTCAGTGCGCGGAATCCTCCCACGCCCAGCAACAGTTCCTGCCGGATGCGCACCCGCCCATCACCGCCATAGAGACGCGATGTAAGCTCGCGATCCTCCGGCGCATTGCCTTCTATATTTGAATCGAGCAGAAACAGATTGCAGCGCCCAACCTTAACGCGCCATACTTTGGCGAGGATCGGTTTCTTCCGCGTTGCAATCTCGATCGTTACCGCCTTGCCGTCCACACCGATCGCTGGCTCCATCGGCAGTTGATTCGTGTCCGTGTCGAGATATTCTTCCTGCTGCCAGCCTTTCTGGTCCAGCGATTGCCGAAAATATCCCTGCCCGTAGAAAAGGCCAATCCCGATCAGCGGAATATCCAGGTCGGACGCGCTCTTAATATGGTCCCCGGCGAGCACGCCCAGCCCACCCGAATAGATCGGCAGCGACTCATGCAGTCCAAACTCCGCCGAAAAGTAAGCCACTGGACGAGGCCGCAAGATCCCCGCGTGGATGGCGCCCCATGTCCGATCGGCGTGCGTGTATTCCCGCATGCGCCGATACGCATAGTTGATACGGCTATGCAGAACCATTTCCGCGGCACGCTGTTCAATCTTTGCCAGCGGCATTTCATTCAGCAGCGCTACCGGATTGTGGTTCAGGTCGCGCCATCGCCTGGGATCGAGATCAAGAAACAGATCGCACGATTCCTGGTCCCAGCTCCACCAGATATTGCGCGCCAGGCTCCAAAGCCGCTCCTGCATCGGTGCAATGAATCGCGCCAGTGTACGCGCCTCGCTCACCGTCGGCGCCACCTGCATTGCGGCGTCGGCCAATATGCGAATCTCGTCTTCGTGAAAGTCGCGTGGCTCAATCGTCTGCACCACCAGCACGCCCTGCAGCACGCCGCGATCAATCAGCGGAACTCCAAGAAATGACTGGAAGGCGTCTTCGCACGCTTCTTTGATGTACTTGAAGCGTGGGTGGCTCTTCGCGTGTTTTACTGCGATGGGCCGCACCTGCTCCGCAACCAGCCCCGCCAAACCTTCATGCATCGCTAAGCGGAGGGTCCCGACGCACATGGGCGTCAACCCGACAGTCGCTGCAAGAACCAGATTCGCGCGATCCGGTTCCAGCAGATAAATCGAGCAGACATCTGTCTTGGAGTAGCGCGCAATCAGCACGACCACACGCATCAGCGTGTCTGCCGGCTGACTGCTTTCTTCCATTAATTGACTGATTTCTTCGAGAGTAAGGACACGACTCGCATCCAGCGATTCTGCAGCTTGGGACATGACCACCTTCCCCTTTTCCAGTTCAACGCCAGAAGGAATTGACGCTGCCGAGGATGAGCCCAAATCTACAAAACGCTTCGTCGAAGGATAACGATATATAGAAAAACTGAGCCCGCTTGCTCGACGAACTACACTTCGACACGGTTGGTACTCGACCGCCACGGCAAAAGTGTTAAAGATGACTAAGTCTAAGCACATCGGCCTGCAGGCGCAATGGGATTTTTCCTCTGCTGCGTCGCCTGTTCACCTCAGAACGCTCGCTATTATCAGGGATGACTTAAGGACATAAACTTTCAGGTTGCTGACACTCCTTGTGTTGATTCTTCAGGATCCCTGCGACGCTAAGCCTGCGAAATACTCCTCGTTTCCGATGTAATTGTTACCGTCGCTAGTACTTATTTCCCCGCGCTTCGTGAACTATTTGCACAAGCAGGAAAAAGGATGCTCATAATTTCAATTTTTTTAAAATTCCCTCTAGAAAATGCTTTTTTCTGCAAATCAAGTGTGTAGTATGCCTTTTAGCAATCCACTGAACCTTCTTCAAGGTCTCTGAATTTCGGGACCGAAATAGAAGAACCTCAAGCGGCGCACTCAAGTCATGGCGAAACCGCTTGGGTAGTTCTCTGCCTCATTCTCCTGAACGTGTGCGAGACTTCGGCTCGATCTTGCTGAGGCTATGCCTTGCAAAATGATCCGAAGACAATGTGTGCGATTGAGACTTCCCGGTGCCTCCGCAAGCCTAAGGCCCGGGCCAATGACAACGTCTTTGTAAGTGCTCGACCAGAATAGCCCTCAAGCACGCGACGAGGTTATTGCATCGGATGCAGACTTTAAAGCCGCAACTCGAAAAAAATTCCACTAGCAACACACAAGGGTAGTTAAATTGAAAACTTTCGCGCATTTCTCCCTCACCTTTTCACTACTCGTAATCCCCGTAACGTCTGCAGTCGCCGGCGTAACGATCAGCAGCCCAGGCAATGGCAATCAAGTGAGTTCGCCGTTCAATCTCTCTGCGTATGCTTCCTCTTGCTCCTCACAGAACGTGGTCGCAATGGGCTATTCGCTGGATGGCAGCATCGACACCACCATCCTGAACGGAACGTCCGTGCAAACCCAGGTCTCATCCGGAACCGGCTCGCACACTCTGCACGTCAAAGCATGGGGGCAGAATGGCGCCTCATGCGTCACCGATGTTGCTCTCACCGTCACCGCAGCATCGAACGCTCCCTACATCCCCTCGAATGCGGTCAGCGTCAGCAGCATCCAGACCTTGAGCAACTGGCAGGCAGTCTATGACGTCGGCACCTCGGGTGGCTATTCCACTGGAAGCATGAATTTGGTCGGCACTCCGTCACGCAGCGGCAATGCGCGTCAGTTCACGACGTGGTTTTCAAACTACGGCGGTGTTCGCTATCACACCACTTTCGGAGACGACAACGAATCCACCAACTTCCTCTATGACGTGTGGGTGTATCTCAACGATTCTGCCCCCTCCATCGGAAATCTGGAAATGGACTTGAATCAAGTCATGCCCAACGGCCAGACCGTGATCTTCGGCTTCCAGTGTGATGGCTACACCAGCACATGGGATTACACCGTGAACGGAGGAAGCGCCTGGAATCCTTCAGACCAGTGGGCGCACTCGGGTGCGTATTGCAATCCGCGTGGCTGGAGCAGGAACGCCTGGCATCACGTTCAGATCAGCTATTCCCGCGACAACTCCGGCAACGTCAACTACAAGTCAGTATGGCTCGATGGCCTGCAGGAGCCCATCAATGCAACGGCCTACTCTGCATTCTCGCTCGGATGGGCTCCGACGCTGTTGACCAACTTCCAGGTGGACGGACTTGGCTCCGGCGGAACACCTATCGTCTTGATCGACGACCTGACCGTCTATCGCTGGTGAGAGAACACGCGTAACGCTGGTTGGTAAGATCATTCATGGAACGCAACAGCCGGATCAAACGATCCGGCTGTTCTGCTTAGATCACCAAAAATCCAGCGCTGGCGATGATCAAATTCAATACGCTGTCTTCACCCGATCAGCCCACAAGTGACCGCAGTTCACCCAGAGCCCGATGTGCCGACGAGTCATACAGAGGCCGGCGCAGCAGTTCAATACAGTGCCGCTCGAATTCATAGGCCCCGGTATGCGGAAGCAGCCGCGCCAGGGAATAACACTTTCCCCAGGCCTCATGCGCTTCAATAAGGTGGTTCTCCACCCAGCAAAGCGCACTGCGTGCCAACCAGTAATCCACATTCAGGCGAGTCGGTCGCTTCGCCTCCATGCGCTCCCACCAGACACGAGCGCCGGCAGCATCGCGTCGCAAGAACGCAACACGGAAAACAAATGCGGCATGCAATTCAGCAGGAATGTCCGAAGCCGATTCCTGATAGACCGCTTCAGCCTCCGCCAGGGCCTGGCTCGCCTCGGCAAAGCGTCCGCAATCGAGATAATACGAACACGCATAGAGCCTCAGCAGCAGCCCCTGAAGTCCGTGCGTAATTCCCGCCGCCGCCCGCTGGATCGCATCTATGTCGTAATCCTTCGGCCGCAAGGGCGTCACCAGCGTCGACCCGACAATGGACATCGCTCGGTGATAGTCACCCCATGGACCATCAGAAAGGATCTGATAGATCTGCGCGCCGTCCGAATAGGAGTTTTTACTTCGAATCGGGATCAGGTTGAGAACGAAAGCCAGCAATGACAGAGTCGCCATCTGCGCAAGCAGCGAAAATTCCGACTCCCATCCGCTGTTCGGCGCCGTGATTGCCGCACCGAAGGCGAGCAGGCCAAAGATCAGACTGGCAAATGGGCCTGCGGCAATCATGCAGACACGGTACTCTCGGAAATGCTCCAGGCTCCTCGAAACCACGCCCGTAGCCCCGCCCAGATCAAAGATCTTCCGCGGAAGGAACTGAAACGTCCACCTGCCCTCGCGCACGCGCCATTGGAACGGGCCAACGAAGAAGGCGTGCAGTTTCATCCCAAGCGCCATGCCTATAACAGCGTGACCGCACTCGTGTACGGCAACCACAGCGAGCGAGGCAATGAGCACTTCGACCAAATATTGAAGCCCAGGATGCAGGCTTAGACCTTCCATGCGAGCCCAGCGTTCCCAGCCGTAGCTCCATGCCAGCCAGAACCCCACCACAGCCACGATCCAAACCAGCTTATCGAGGATCGGGTTGGTTCCATCGCCAGGACCGCTCCGCTGCGAAGAGGTTTTCTCACCCTCCGGCGCGGCGATGTCACGGCGCGAGAACGCGATAAGACCCGCAACTCCGATCCCTGACAAAAGCCAGCTCGGCTGCGCCTTGCTGGCTGCCGGAGAAAAGGCGGTCACAGAAACCCCCAGCAGCAGATACACGAGGCTGGCGACAATCCCCCAGTTCCTCGCCGAATCCTTTTCACTGAAGGCAGTCCACCACGCCATCGCAAAGACTGCAGCCAACACCATCGGTACGATTGCGCCGAGGGCAAACTTCCAGCCCGGCGACCAGTAGCCGTGAGCAAGACGTGCCTTCATCGGAAAAACAATGAAGGCAAAAGCTGCTACCGCGAAGCACCAACACAGGAACTTTCTAAGTCCGCGCATAATAGTTTTTTGAATTTCTGGGGGATGGTCAAACCTGGGGAAGGGTTATTTTGGGGGGTGATGCAAGATGCTTATGCTCTCTAAAACCGACTCCTAAGTCAAGCGCCTTTTCACCCACAATCGGTAAAGACACCATAGGAGATAAGCAACAATTTGTTGTCGAGCCGATCGCTAGCTAACTGGCTGTATAACAATAACATAGACTGGAGAGCCGAGAGCGCGGAATTTATCCCTGAATGAACCGTAATGGAGGAGTAGAAGACAGAAAAGGCGCAGCTATAAGCCCACCATCTTGCATCTCCGTATTCCCACACGAGATCGCGTATCCTGCTAACCATGAAAGCCCTCGCACTGGCAATCATCTGCCTGCTCCCGGTCATCGGAAACACTCAGGTCGAGAAG
Source organism: Alloacidobacterium dinghuense (assembly GCF_014274465.1). Classification (NCBI taxonomy): domain Bacteria; kingdom Pseudomonadati; phylum Acidobacteriota; class Terriglobia; order Terriglobales; family Acidobacteriaceae; genus Alloacidobacterium; species Alloacidobacterium dinghuense. The sequence continues at coordinate 3,473,322 of NZ_CP060394.1, forward strand.
TCCGGCCCATGGGAGATGCAATCCAGCGGAACCACGGCGAGCCTGCGGGGCATCCACGCCGTGGGCGGCGGCGTAGCCTGGGCCAGCGGCACCAACGGCACCGTCCTGCGCACCGAGGACAGCGGCTACATGTGGCAAAGCTGCGCCATGCCGCCCGGCGCAGAAAAACTCGACTTCCGCGGCATCTGGGCCTGGGACGCGAACACAGCCATCGTCATGTCCAGCGGCCCCGGCGACCAGTCCCGCCTCTACAAGACAACGGACGGCTGCTCCCACTGGACCCTGCTCTACACCAACCCGGACAAGGATGGTTTCTGGGACGCGATTCAGTTCACCGAACGGGGCCGTGGAATATTGTTGGGAGATCCGGTAGCCATCCGAGGTGCGGACGGTAAGAACGATTTGGCATTGACAATCATGAAGACGCTGGATGGTGGAACAACTTGGATGCGAGATCTAGCGACAGAAGGCAGCGTTCGCGTAGCCGACGGGACAGGCGCCTTCGCTGCAAGCAATTCATCCGTAGCGATTTTCAAGGATCGTGTCTGGGTTGGCACCGGCGGCAAGAGTGGCGCGCACGTATACATCGGCAAGTTCGCTAGGCCGATTCCCCTAATGATGCTCGACTGGTCTGGACCGCTACCTGGTTCAGAACTCAGCCGCTACGTCCCCCTCCCGCTGGCCAGTGGAACCGATGCCTCCTCGGGAGTCTTCTCCCTGTCCTTCCGCGACGATCAGCACGGCATGGCCGTGGGAGGCGACTACACCAAGCCCAACGAATCCGCCGGAACCGCCGCCTGGACCGCAGACGGCGGCCAACACTGGACAGCAGCCGAGAAGCCGCCGCACGGCTATCGCTCCGCCGTAGCCTGGGACCTCGACGTGAGAGCGTGGATCGCCGCCGGAACCAACGGCTCCGACATCAGCTACGATGACGGCAAATCCTGGCAACCCCTCGACAACGGCAACTGGAACGCCCTAAGCCTCCCCTGGATCGTCGGCCCCAAGGGCCGCATCGCCAAACTAGGAGCCCTGCCGCCGCACAAATGATGGGTGCCCCATTCTTTCGCGCAGTATGCGAAAGGGTGGGAGACCACGAACCACGGATGAGCGAAAACCGCCCTCCCTGCGTCTGAGTCAGTAGTACGAGAGAACAGAGCGAGAACGGCGCGGGCCGGGTTTCAGGGGATTTTCCGGCCCGCAAGCTGGTATTGTGAAAAAGAATGGCAGAGTTCGTCATCAAGCTGGCCGATGAGCGCGGGCGCGTGCAGGAACAGATCCAGTCCGCCGCCTCCGCCGAGGAGTTGCGCCAGCGCTTTTCCCAGGCCGGCTACTACGTCTATTCGGTCAAGCCGCGCGGATTCGCCGGCGGCAAGAAAAAGGCGAAACTCGAGACTTTTCTTATATTTAACCAGCAATTCCTGACCCTTGTTCGAGCCGGACTCCCGATCCTCAGTTCGCTTGAAATGCTCGCAAAAAACCAGAAAAACCCGGCATTTTCCGCGCAATTGCAGAACGTAGCCGCGCGTGTTCGCACCGGCGAATCTATCTCCTCGGCCTTCGAAGCTCAAGGCGGATTCCCGCTCATCTACACCACCACGCTGCTCGCCGGCGAACGAAGCGGCAACCTCGAAGAAGTCCTGGGCCGATATCTCTCATTCCAAAGAGTTTCGCTGACCTTCCGCAAGAAGTTGCAAGCCTCGCTCGTCTACCCGGCGCTGTTGATAACGCTGGTCTTCGGCCTCTTCATCTTCCTGATTACCTTCGTCGTCCCGCGCTTCGCCCTGCTCTACGACCAGATCGGCACCAAACTGCCCTCGATTACGCTCTTCCTCCTCGCTCTCGGAAACGGCGCGCAGCACTACATCCTCTATATCCTCCCGGCGCTTGCCATCATCGCCTTCCTGCTCTACCGCTGGAGCAAGACCGACGGCGGAGCCGACCGCATCGACGGCATCCGCATCAAGCTGCCCATCTTCGGCAAGATTTGGCTGAAATACCAGGTGGCGCTGTTCTCCCGCACGCTCTCAACCCTGCTCTCCGGCGGCCTGCCCCTGGTACCCTCCCTCGAAACCGCAGCCCGCTCCATCGCCAGCAAACGCATCGCAAAAGCAGTCTTCGCTTCAGTGGGCAGCGTGCGCGAAGGCAAAAGTCTGGCGAAGAGCCTCGTCAACACCAAAGTCTTCCCCGAGCTATCAACCGAAATGATTGAAGTCGGCGAATCGACCGGCGCACTGCCGCAAATGTTGAATTCTGTGGCAGAATTCTTCGAGGAAGACGTACAGACCGCGCTTACTGCATCGCTGGCCTTAATCGAACCTGCGATCCTGATCGTAATGGGCGTTGTCGTAGTCATCATTCTGATTGCGCTTTATCTCCCCATCTTCTCCCTCAGTCAGGCAGGCACCTTCCAGCGATAAGGCTGGTTAGCGGTAAAGGATTCTTATGGCACAAGCACCAGCATTCATCCCGGTCGAGCAGGACGAGACAAGCCGCGCACAGGCGCTCGCCATCCGCTACCGCTGCGAGTTCGTCGATCTGAAAAACTTCCGCATCCAGCACGATCTCTTCCGCACCGTGCCCGTCGACATGATGTTCCGCTACAACTTCGTGCCGCTCGAGCAGCAGGAAGACCGCCTCGTCATCGCCGTCAGCGACCCGAGCCGCCTCATGGTGCTCGATGAGATCTCGAGCCTCCTCGGCCAGCGCATCTCCGCGCGCGTCGCAACGCTCTCGCAGATCACCGACCTGCTCAAGAAGACCGAACAGTCACAGCGCGTCCTCGATGAAGCGTCCGAGGGCCTCACCTTTGACGTTCTTACCGGTGAAGACAACTCCGATGAAAATATCTCGATCGAAAAGCTGACCTCCGAAGAAGACATCAGCCCGATCATCCGCCTCGTCGACACCACCATCTTCACCGCTCTCGAACGCCGCGCTTCTGACATTCACATCGAGACCTACGACGACTCAGTGCTCGTCAAGTACCGCATCGACGGCGTTCTGCAACAGGCCATGGCCCCTATCGCGCGCGAGCACCACTCGACCATCCTCTCGCGCATCAAGGTCATGAGCGAACTCGATATCGCCGAGCGCCGCGTGCCGCAGGACGGACGCTTCCGCGTCCGCTACAAGACGCGCCTGATCGACTTCCGTGTCTCCGTCATGCCGACCGTTCACGGCGAAAATGCCGTCCTTCGTGTCCTCGACAAAGAATCGATGAGCGAAAAGTTCCGCAAGCTCACGCTCGACGTCGTCGGATTCGCCGAAGACGACCTGCGCCGCTTCCGCCGCTACATCCGCGAACCCTACGGCATGGTGCTCGTCACCGGCCCGACTGGCTCTGGAAAGACGACCTCTCTCTATGCTGCGCTGAATGAGATCAAGAGCGACGAAGACAAGATCATCACCATCGAGGACCCAGTCGAGTATCAGATTCGCGGCATTACACAGATTCCCGTCAACGAGAAAAAAGGACTTACCTTTGCCCGTGGTCTGCGCTCCATCCTGCGCCACGATCCGGACAAGATCCTGGTCGGCGAAATCCGTGACCAGGAGACGGCGCAGATCGCCATCAACTCCGCGCTCACCGGACACCTCGTCTTCACCACCGTCCACGCCAACAACGTATTCGATGTCCTCGGCCGCTTCCTCAACATGGGCGTCGAGCCCTACAACTTCATCTCCGCGTTGAATTGCATCCTCGCCCAGCGCCTCGTCCGTACCATCTGCGAATACTGCGGGCACACCGTTCGCTATGACGAGGAAACCCTGGTCACAGGCGGACTCGATCTGGCAGAGTGGCGCAACTTCGACTTCCGCGAGGGCGCTGGCTGCATCGAGTGCGGCGGCACCGGCTATCGTGGACGAACTGCCATCCACGAACTGCTCGACCTGACCGATCCGATCCGCGAAATGATTCTCGACAAGAAACCCAGTTCGGAAGTGCGCAAGCTCGCGCAGCGTGAAGGAATGCAGTTCCTTCGTGAATCAGCGTTGGATCGCGTGCGGCGCGGCCTCACGACATTGAAAGAAATCAACAAGGTCACATTCATCGAGGCGACACGCTAGTGACATTTAATTTCCTGATTCCGGTCAAGGTCCAGCGTCCGCGTTTGGCATGTGATCTCACGCCCGAAGGCGTAGTGGCGGCGCGACTCGGAGACGCGGAACAGACGACCACGGCATTTGCTCCGCTTTTTTCTGGAGCACTGATCCCCGGCCTCAAGACGCCGAACATCGTTGATAAGGCCGCAGTCGTTGCCGCGTTGAAGCGCGCTCTCGATGCCCTGGAACCACGCGATAAACGCCTTACCATCGTTGTGCCGGATGCAGCCGCCCGCGTGCTGATCCTCGATTTCGACACGCTGCCCGCGAAACTCGCCGAAGCGCTGCCCGTCATCCGTTTTCGTCTGCGCAAGCTGGTTCCCTTTGACGTAGACGACGCGGCCATCAGCTATCAGATCATGCAGCAGACGACTGAGGAAATCCGGGCGCTCGTCACAGTGATACCACACGCTGTTCTCGTAGAATACGAAGAAGCAGTGCGACTCGCGGGGTATGAGCCCGGCGTTGTTCTGCCCAGCACGCTGGCATCGCTCGCGGGGCTTGTTCAGTCCGAACCTGCATTGCTGGTGAACCAGAACGGAAATTCGGTAACCACGGCAATCACGCGCGGCGACGAACTGTTGCTGCATCGCACCATCGAATTGCCCGGCGCGCAGGCTCAGCGGGATGAAGAGATTCGTCATGCTGTCACCGTGTCGATTGCCTATTTTGAAGACACGCTCGCATCTGTCCCCGATGCTGTTTTCTACGCCGGCCCTGGCGGCTCACAGGAGTTGGTGCGCGTGCTTGAGCTCGAACAGTTCCGTATCCGCGATCTGGTTTCCGCAGCAAATGCTGGAAACGGAAATACCGTACCCAAGGGCCTGATGGCCGGAGTGTCAGGAGCGCTCGCAAGCTAATGCGCATTACCGTCAATCTCGCAACACGGCCATTTATCGAGCTGAAGCCCGTCTACCAGCGCCTTCGCATCTGGATGGGCGCGCTTCTCATCTTGGCTATTCCCCTCTGGTTTCTCGCGCGCGTCGAACAGAAGAAGGCCAATGTCGCCACCGCGCGCGTGCGCGGTATGCAGGCCAGCGTGCAACAAATGCAGCGTCAGCAACAAAGCTATCAGGCGCTGATGCGGCAGCCGCAGAACGCCGCCGTGCTCACGCAATCCGACTTCCTCAACGATCTCTTCCGCCACAAAGCCTTTTCGTGGACAGCGACTATGAGCGACCTAGAAACTGTCCTGCCCGCAGGCGTACAAGTAATGAGCATCGAGCCCCTGGTCCTGCCGGACGGCCACGTGACGATACGCATGAGAGTCAGCGGCGCGCGTGAACGCGCCCTTGAACTGGTCAAGAACCTCGAAGGCTCGAAGCACTTTGCCTCACCCCGGCTTTCCGACGAATCGCTGGCCACCGCCAACACCGGAAATCAGCAGGCAACACCGGTCAACGGGCCTAGCGATGTAAATTTCGACATCCTCGCTGATTACCGGCCACTGTCTCTTGAGGGCGAGCACGCCGACAAGCCTGAGAAAGAGTCAGAGCAGAAGACAAAGGAAGGTGCGCAATGAAGAACGTGCGCAAACTCTTAACGCTTCTCAACCTGCACCTCGCAGGTGTAGTGCTGTTGCTCGGCATAAATCTGTTCCTGTTAACGCGACTCCTCATCGCGTGGCACGCTGCCAGTTCCGACCAGTCAGCTGACTACAACGCCGGGCACATGACCTACGTGCAGTTGCAGGCGCAGATGTCACACCTGCAGGGGCTGCCGGAAAAAGTAAACCTGGCCCACAGCGATGCCGACAAGTTCTACGCAGATCGCATTGCGCCCAACTACTCGACAATGGCAGGACAGCTCGGCTCGTTGGTCAGCAAGAACAATGTTCGCCTGACTCGCGCCCAGTACACTCCTGCACCCGCGATCAACGGGCTAACCGAAGTTCGCATCGACGCGAGCCTGAGCGGCGAATACACCGCCTTGATGCATTTCATCAACGATCTCGAACGCGACAAGGACCACGTCTTTTTCACCATCAAAACACTTACGCTCAGCGGACAGCAGGGTGGTTTGGTGAATTTGCGCCTGCGTATGACCACATATCTGCAATCAAGTGGTGACCTGCCTCCCACGCCGGCCAACGAAGGCAGTGCCAACAACGAAGCAATGCTGTCTCCTCAGGAGGTCCGGTGATGGCCTTGAGAGTCGGTGCTGAGGACAAGAAAAAAGTCATTGCCGCTGGCGTGCTTGGCGTTGGTGCTATTGGCGCCTTGGTTTATACGCTGATGTATATCTTTGGCGGAAGTTCCACTCCAGCGCCACCTCCGCCGATGCAGACTGCTGCAACTCGGCCAAGCCAGCCTGCTGCGCCATCCACGACTGGCGATCACGCTGCTGTCCGCATCCCGGGCATTGTCGCGAGCCTAGATCCAACGCTTCATCCGGAATGGATGGCCCAGGCTGAGTCGCTCGAATACTCAGGACATGGCCGCAACATCTTCTCGCAATTCTCCGCTCCGCCAGAGATCGAGAAGGTGCAGGCTCCCATTCGTCAGAGCGCAGCCGCTACGCAGGTTCCGCAAGGTCCGCCGCCTCCTCCACCGATTGACCTGAAGTTCTTCGGCTATGAGGCTCGCAAAGACGGTTCACGCAGGGCCTTCCTGCTGCATGGCGATGATGTCTTCATTGCATCGGTCGGAGATGTAGTAGATCATCGCTATCGGGTGCTGAACATCGCGCCCTTCTCTGTGCAGATTGAAGATCTCCCTTACCAGAACGCTCAACCCATACCTCTGGTCCAGAACTGATCTGTATGCGCCATCGCAGCCCCCAATCCGAATCAGGCTACATTCTGCTTGCCGTGATTTTCATGACGGTCCTGATTCTGATCGCCCTGGCCGTGGCTGCCCCACGCATCGCTGCCGACATTCAGCGCGACCGCGAAGCTGAGCTGATCCATCGTGGCGAACAGTACAAGCGAGCAATCAAGCTCTATAACAAGAAATTCGGAGGCTATCCTTCTTCGATCAGCCAGCTTGAGAACTCCAACAACATTCGATTTCTGCGCAAGCGCTACATAGATCCCATGACCGGCAAGGACGACTGGAAGATCATCCATCTCGGCGAGGCACACATTAAACCGATGGGTCTCTTCGGCCAGACTCTTCAGAGCAGCAGTATGGCAACAACCCCGGGAAGCTCTCTGACTGGATCATCCGGATCGTCGTCGAGCCCAACTGGAAGCACGTCTGCCTTTGGTGGCACGACATCCTCTTTCGGTGGAACAGGCAGCGGCTTTTCATCCTCTCCAACCAGCACAAATACTGGCACGGACCCATCCGGGACTTCCGGCGCCACTGGGACAACAGCCCCCGGCTCCTCAAGCCCGTTCAGCAGCGGCGCCGGCACTGGAAGTAGCACGTTCGGCAGCAGCTCGGGGACAAGCGCATTCGGCAACAGCGGCCAGACCTTTGGCGGAGCGCCGATGGTCGGTATCGCCAGTAAAAACACCAAGGCTTCCATCAAGGAATACAAAAAGCAGAAGCACTACAACGAGTGGGAGTTTGTCTACGATCCGGTGGAAGATATGCTGAGTTCAGTAAGTCTGCTTGGCGGAGGCGGATCACCCAACTTGAACGGGGCAAATGGCACTGGAACAAACGGGACGACCAACCCCGGAACCCCCACGAGCCCATTCGGATCGGGCTCGTCATCCGGGACAGGCTTTGGCGGTGGAACGTTCGGAAATCCGCCGACGAATCCAACCCCGACTCCAACGCCGACACCACAACAGCCGCAGCAGTAAAAAAGCCTCGCATGGAGCGAGGCTTTTTCTATTCAGGTCAGCGGTGATTACACGCTGAACGAAGATCCGCAACCGCAAGTGCTCTTGGTATTCGGATTTTCAAACTTGAAGCCGGCCGCTTCCAGCGTCTCGACATAGTCCACTACGCAGCCATTCAGATACATCAACGATGTCGCGTCGACGAAAACCTTCAGCCCATCAAAGCTGAAGACCTTGTCCATCATGCCCGATTGATTCTCAAACGACATGGAGTATTGGAAACCGGAGCATCCGCCGCCAACCACACCAATGCGCAAACCCGCAGGAAGCGGGTCCTGCGTCGCCATGATTTCGCGAACTTTGCCAACTGCAGTATCCGTGAGCGAAAGAGGCGCCTTCCTGACTTCCGTTGTTTCAATCGGCATAACGGTAGTGGTTGCCATGTATTTCTCCCTCAAATAAAGAACGTCTCTTAGAGTGTAACGCCCAAAAATCGCCGATACAACTCTTCTTTATTCGATGACGATCGCCTGCCAGGGATTCATCCTGTTGATCATTGATAAGCAAAAGGTTAACCCTCTCGCTAATTTGCGACGACTTGACCCGAGATCCGGCCATACTGCTCACTCGTGAGTATGCCCTTGCTCACCAGATCATGCGGATCTCCGTAGGGCCTGCCGCGAATGATCCTCTGCGCTCTTGCACCCGTAATCCCCGGCAGATCAACGAGTTGATCCTCACTCGCCGAGTTGATGTTGACCGTACCCGCACCGGGTTTTCCATTGCTTTTCAATCCTTCTTTGACGCCGGCGGCAATGTCGTTCACCTTGCGCTCCGCGTTGGCTGCCGCCACTTTGGCATCCGCAGCAGCCTGTTGCGCCCCCGCTTTTGCCTGCGCCGTTGTTTGCGCCGCTTGTTGCTTCAGTTGCTCGTCAGAGGATTGCTGGCTGGTATTACAGCCCGCGAGCCACACAAGCGCAGCAAACATTCCCATAACCACAGTAAAACGAACAAGAAAGCTATCGTGACCATTGATTTTTTGAACTCTCATTCCGCCGCCTCCACCCGCATCTGGGACACATGAATGGAATCCTTTCGAGGCCCAGAGGTTGCCAAGTTAGTTTCGCCGCCGGAAAGAGCCCCTGTTCAATGCTGCGGAAAAAGGACTATGATTCTCAATCGAAGCGGCCCCACATACCCTCGAGCCCGCTAACTTCGGACCCGCCCGTACCTGGGACCGGCTCAAACTCGAATCCTGAGGTGCTCCATGAGCATCATGCTTGTTCTGTGGATCGTATGGGCCGTCGTCACAGCCTTGCTCTTAGCGCTCCTTGCTTACCGTGGCACTCTGACCCGTTACGAGGAAGACCAGCTCTTCCTTGACCCGGCCGGAGGCCACCAACAGCAGGAGCAGGCACTGATTGTCCAAAAGTGCAACCGGATCCAGCCGTTCGTCCGTATCATGACGGGCGCAACATGTGTTCTATCCGCCACTATTATTGGCATATACGTTTGGGACGCAATTAGCCAGTTCAAGTAAGGAGCTCGTACGTTCGGCCGGAGCGCCTGCCGGGGCTACGGCTCCTTTACTTCCAGAAGCTCCGGCTCCTTACTTATTTTCTGGGGAAAACCCCTCCATCGTTCCCCGGGCAACGACGTCTACTGTCACTTCTTTGTCAACCTTCAGGAGAAATGTGCTCTCATCCTTCATTCCCCAGGCTACATAGGGAATCGAGAAGCGTGTCGTCGCCGTCGCATCTGTCCCGTTCCGCTGAAGCGCAATCTGTAAGCTAAGCGGATGATCTGCGCCGTGGATATTAAACGTACCGTCAACAGTTACGTTTTGAGTTCCGACTGCCTTCAGATCGCCTGACACTTTTACCGGATGGAAGAAGGCTTGAGGATATTTACTGCTTTCAAGTACTTCTTTCTGCATCTTTCCATCGCGCGTGCTGTTCCCGCTCTCCCCGGTCGTTACATCAACAAGAAATTCTCCCTCTGCCGCGCCAGTCACAGGATCGAACGTCATCACTCCGCCTTTCAGGCGGAAAGTGCCCTGAACCGTGTGCAAAATGTCGTGCAGTGTCCAATGAATCTCAGTTTTCTGCGGATCAAGATGAACGGTGACTTTCGGCGAGGACGACTGCGCCCGCGCCATCTGGGCGATACACAGGATTACCGCGGAAAGACAAATGCAATACTTGCGAGATACAAAATTCACGGGGAAACTCTCTCTGGGTCTGATGTAGAAGTTCCCGACTGCGCCAGACGCTTCACCGCGGCAACACTGCTGGAGAGCAGGAAATGCGGAAGACTCTCTTCGCCCATATGCACTCCCAGCAGTCCGTCAAACAAGTCAGGCAATCCTGCCAGCGCAAGCATGGCAACCCTCCGCACCGACGGATACCTGTCCATGACCAACAACGCACGCGCCATCCGTCTCGGCATGCTTAAGGTCGTTTCGTGTTCCTTCGCGTAGAGATCAAGCGAGTCTTTTTCAATTGAGCGACCTAGTAGAGCTGCCTGGCGAAAGCCAATGGCGAGCCCTTCGCCGGTGACGGCATCGACGGACCCGGAAGCATCCCCAATCAAAGCAACATTGCCTTTGGCCACATGCTTCAATCGTCGCGTTGTCGTCAGGGCGCCGCGTTCGCGTGAGGACGCTGCTTTGTCAGAAAGCCGTTCCTTCAAGTATGGAATGGCGTCAACGACCTGCTGCATACGAGTTGAACCATGGCTCGTCACCGCAGCGACGCAGATCTCTCCTTGCGCGGTTGGCGTGATGTAAACCTGGCCAAGAGCACCCCAGTGCACTTCCACATAGTTACTCGCCGCAGGGATTCGATAGTGCCTGCGGAAGCCAAACCGCCTGGAAATCAGCTTGCCCTGCTCAAGACCAGCCCACTTGCGTACTTTGGATGACTGGCCATCCGCGCCCACCAGATAGCGATATTGGATGGCCTCGCGATCCAGGGAAACACGATTCCCGAAGGTGACATGCGTCTTCCATCGCAGGCGAACGCCGATATCGGCGGCTCGTTCGATCAATCGGCCGAGCAGCTCGGTTCTGCGCATTCCGAGACCCACTCCGCGCTCAAACTCGCCGCACACGGAGACCCGTTCACCGTCGGTCCAATTTATGAATCGGATACCCTGAAAACGCGCACTCTCACCACGCTCGCAATCCACTCCCAGTGATGCAAGATCGCGCAGAGCGTCCGGCATCAGGCCTTCGCCACAGGCTTTGTCAATGGGCGGCCGGAGCGAGTCGGCAACCAGTACGACGGCGCCACGCATCCGTAAAGCAATTGCGGCGGCAAGCCCCGCAGGACCGCCGCCGACAATAAGCACATCACACGAATTTTGATTCAAGAGGTACTACCACTCCAGTAGCAGGATTTCCGCGCAAAAGCCCGGCCCCATCGCAGCCAGAATGCTGCGCGTTCCGGGCGCGGGACGTCGATGCTTCATCACTTCATCAAGCACCACTAGAACTGAAGCCGAGGATAAATTTCCCACCCGGCGCAGCGCCTCCCACGACGCGCTTAGTTCGCCATTTTTAAGACCCAGCGCTTCCGCAGTTGCCTCCAGAACCTTCGGACCGCCCGTGTGCATAATCCAGGAACCGATATCGTTTCGTGTCAATCCGTGTTGTGCCAGGAATCCGTCGACATCTCTGCCGAGATTCTCCCGCACAACGGCGGGAACATCTGGAGACAGGACAATGTTGAAGCCCTTCTCCGAGATCCTCCAACCCATTACATCGTGGGTATTCGGATAGAAGACCTGCTGGCTGGCTACAATTCGCGGCCCCGGCAGAGGGATCTTTTCGCCACCAATCAGCGCAGCGGCAGCACCGTCGCCAAACAGCCCCGATGAAATGAGGTTCGCGACAGAAAGGTCTTCCCGTTGCCATGTAAGCGAGCACAACTCGACGGAAAGCAGCGCGGCAACCTGATCCGGATACGCCCGCACATAGTCTGCCGCGCGCGCCAGGCCGGCAGCTCCCGCTACACAGCCCAGCCCAAAGATCGGATTACGCTTGATATTTCGCGAAAGCCCCATCCGATTGACCAGCCGGGCGTCAATCGAAGGGCTGCAAACACCTGTAACCGAAACAAAAAAGATCGCATTGATGCGATCACGAGAGAGACCGGCAAGCTTCAAGGCGCAATCGATTGCCCGCTCGCCTAACTCCTCTGAGACCTCGATCCACGCATCATTGGCCTTACCCCAGGTGTCAAGTCCGCGATATTCATCCAGCTCCCGCGAAAAATAACGCCCATCGACGCCTGTCCGGTAGTGCAGCCTCTCCAATAGGCTGGATTTTTCAAAACTTTCACCCCAATATTCCTTGATAGCCTCAACTATCTCCTGCTGAGAGAAGTAGTGTGGAGGATATGCCGTTGCCGTGCTTAGAATTCGCATAGAGTGGCCGGTCTCACATTCACATTAAGTAGGCTGAGAAAGAAAATCTTCCCGCAAATGTACTTATCTTCTAATTCTTCAGGTGATCTTCGAATCTTGCAAGTGATTAACGAGCCACTCAAATTTTTGCCGTGCGTGCCGCCAGTTGCAAAGCATCCTGCCAAAAGCGCTTGGACGAATGCGCCACCTCCATAACCTGCCCCAGCGCAGTTACAAATTGGTCAAGGCTCCTTTCGTCGCTGTTCAGCGGCGGGGCCGCCTTCAGCACCATAAAGTTGTTTCCACATATTTGCGTTAGAATGCCGTGTTCCCGGAACAGCCGCATCACGATCATCTGCCCGAACATGGCTGGATGAATTCTGCGAAAAGCCTCAAATGAGAGCCTCAGAGTGAGCGATTTGGGATGTCCAAAGACAATCCCACTGAAAAATCCCAGCCCGCGCACCTCGGAAACCATCTCGTGTCCTGCAAGGGCTTCTCGCAGGCGCTGGCGAAATCCCTCGCCCATAACCAAGGCCCGCTCCCCCAGCCTCTCCTGTTCCAGAACCTCAATCGTGCTGAGTCCGGCCCGCATTGCCAGCGAGTTTTCTGAATATGTGGAGGTATGAACGATGGCCCGCTTCAAGGAGCTGTAGACGCTATGATGTACCTCGTCCGACATCAGTACGGCGCCAACAGGTATCAATCCCCCACTCAATGCCTTGGCCAGGATCACCATGTCGGGATCCAGGCCATAGTGGTGCAACGCCAGAAACTTGCCCGTGCGATATAAGCCAGTCTGCACTTCATCCAGTACAAATAACGTTCCGTACTTCCTGCACAAATGCTGCGCACGCTGCAGATACCCATCCGGGGGCAGAACAATCCCGCCTTCGCCCTGGATCGGCTCCAGAACAAGAGCCGCATACTTCCGCGTGGCCAGTTCGCGTTCAAGGGCATCACCATCGCCGAATTCAACAAACCCCACTCCTGGCATGGGCGGTCCGAATCCCTCTGACCAGAAGCGGTGATCCATAAGTGAGAGCGCTCCACATGTCAGACCATGGAACGCATTTCTCGCGGCCAGCAGCCCATCGCGCCCAGTGGCTGCACGCGAAAACTTGATCGCTGTCTCCACGCCCTCGCTGCCGGAACTCGCGAAATATGCCTTGTTGATCCTGCCTCCTGCTCGAGAGCACAGCACCGCGGCCAGATCGCCGGCGCTCGTCGCCACATGGCTCTGCAGCATGGATGGCCCGCAGCTCTCCATCTCGTTGCGCAGCGCCTCTATGATTCTCGGATGATTGTGCCCTGAGTTATAGACGCAATAGCCGGAGAGAAAGTCCAGAATGACGCGGCCATCACGGGTTTGCAGCTTCTCACCGCGGCAAACATCGTATTCTGCGTTCATGTCGAGCAGGTTCAGCAGCCGAACCCACTGTGGATTGACATGCGCTTCATAAGCGGCACGTGTAAGTGTGTCCAAAACCCCACCCATTTCTTAAAATACTGCAAAATTCAAACATTCTTCGGCTCCGCGTGTTTTGCCGGAAAGACGGTCCACTAGCCCGGAAGCCGATAGTTATTGTTATCGATGCAAATATGACTTTGCAGAAAGGAAAGAGTTAGCAGACGAGCAGTTTGCCGGCGAAGGGATGCATCTAGTAGCGTTTCACTCGCAAACGATGGACCGATGGCCGAGCTAGTCGACGATGGCGCTCAGTTGATGCCTGACATCGGCGCCCCGCACCCAGAAGATCACGTCCATCGCAATATTGGTTGCATGGTCCGCAATGCGCTCGAGATTTCGCGAGATGATAATGGCCTGGAGCGCCTGCTGGCTGCAGTTCGGGTTGTTCTGGATAAACTTGGTCAGCTCTTCATGCGCGATCCGGTTCATGCGATCGATGTCGTCGTCCATGGCCAGAACCGATTCGGCAACGTATGCGTCGGCATCCAGCAAGGCCTGCAGAGCGGTCCGAATCATGCCTGCGGCACACGTGCGCATTCCATCTATCTCAATGGGCAGATCAAGCGGCTCGCATTCAATCAGATCCTGGGTCCGCACCGCAATGCTCATCGCCTGATCGCCTATCCGCTCCAGGTCGCCGTTGATCTTTATGACTGCCAGAATGAAGCGCAGATCGATCGCCATAGGCTGCTCTTTTGCGAGCAGATCATAAGCCATCTCATCTAATTCGCGCTGAGCGGAATTGATCGCCCTTTCGTTCTGGCGCACGAATTCAATCAAGCCCTTATCCCGCTGCAGGTAAGCATCGACACATGCATCCAGCGCCTGCTGGGACAGCGCGGCCATCGCCAGGATCTTCTCTTTCAGCTCGGCGAGCTGCTGCTGGAAATGAATGCGCGGCAAGAATTCCTCCAGGAATCAGTATGCAACAGCTATGTCACAATTGTGCGAAAACCTGCACCGAGGCGCGACCCAGCAAGTTACCGCCGTGCATATCAGGTTAGTACGAAGAGCCGAGCGACTTAGATCGCCGCCGCGAGAGTCGTTTCGCAATATAGTCCTTCAACCAGTCGCGCAAGCGAGCAGCCCATGGGCTATCTACCGAAAGCAGCCCCAGACCGACAAACAAAAGCGGAATCCCCGGGATAATCGGCAGCACACAGCCCACAACACCTGCAATCAGGCAGGCATATCCTGTCATCTGCCGCAAAATAATCTGCCACCGGCTTTTCCCTGCGCTCCCCATACTGCATAGATTCACCGGAGAGCGTTTTGGATATCTTTATGCCAACCGTTCCTCGGCTGCCTTGGCTGCTTCGTAAATCTGATCGAACGACTCGACCGCGTATAAAACCTTCTGCATCTCCGAGACAAGAAACTTCTGATTCAGGACAGCATCCAGATCGAAGTCGCGAATCTCCGGGCCCCCCTCGGAGGATCGGTTGATCACATGCGTCGATTCCCCATGCGATGAGATCAGCCCGCTCCCGTACAGCTTGATCGTCCCCTTCTGCCGGATCACGCCAAACTCTACTGTGAACCAGAACAACCGTCCCATGCGCTCCAGCTTATCCTTGTCGTGGATCAGCCCAAGACACACCCGCCCATACTGCTGCAGAAAATCTGCAAACACCGGATGCGCATGCATCGGCACATGCCCAAACACATCGTGAAAGATATCCGGCTCCGGCGTGTATTCGAGCGATTCTCTGTTGCGCAGCCACGTCGTCGTCGGAAACTGCCGCGCCGCCAGCATTTCAAAAAAAGCGTCGGGCGGCAGAAACCCGCTTACCGGCGTCGCATTCCAACCCGTGCGCGGACCCAGCCGCTTGTTCACCTCCGCCAAGTCCGGAATCGAATCCTCGCGCAACCCGATCTGATGAAAGCCATCGAGATACTCCGCGCAAGCATGCTCCTGCAATTGCGGCATCCGCCGCCTCACCAACTCTGCCCATACCGAATGCTGCTCAGGCGTGTAGGCATTCCAGTCCTGCCGGATGAGATACTGCTCGGCAATACGCAACGATGTGGCGGCTTGATTCATGCGGAACTACCCCTCAGCTCAAAACATTTGAGCATCTCACCGCCAATTGTGAAGTGTCAACATACGACTATCGCACCATCAAACTAAAATATCGGCCACTCGCACCTGCGCAACACCGCAACGCGAAAACTCCTTCCGCGTCACCTCTACAGAGTCATTCAGTCCAATCGCCCGGCAGGCATCCTCAATCACCACTGCTTCGAATCCAGCCGCGCGCGCTTCCACCGCCGAGTGCCGCACACAGTAGTCGTAAGCCAGTCCGGCAAGAAAAACTCGCTCAATCTCCCATTCGCGCAGATACCCGGCAAGCCCGGTCTTCGTCACGCGGTCGTTCTCCTGAAAGGCCGAATACGAGTCGATCTCCTGCCGAAATCCCTTGCGCAAAATGAGCCGTGCCCGCGTCGTGTCAAGATCCTTGTGAAACGCCGCTCCTTCAGTTCCTTCGATGCAGTGGTCCGGCCATAGCGTCTGTTCTCCGTACGCCACCTGCGTCGTACTGAACGGCTCTTTACCGTGCCTTGAAGCGAACGACAACTGCTCTCGCGGATGCCAGTCCTGTGTGAGCACAACACAATGAAACTGCGGCGATAGCCGATTGATGACCGGAACCACTTCGTCGCCATGCGGCACCGGCAACGCGCCACCCGGGCAAAAATCATTCTGCACATCTATGATCAGCAGCGCGTCGCGATCCGTAATTTTCACCGGCATTTTCTTCTCTTCCTGGACTGAAACAATTTGTAGCCAATCAGGCTTTCGTACTCTGGTCAACTCTTGCCTTCTGGGTATATGTTAGTGGGTCGCAGTGCGGTCCGAGTAGCATCTGAATCGCCCGTCTGCGCGTCTAACCTAGTATTTGGGAGTACTGTTCGATGTCCACTCTTGCGCACCCGGAAGTGCAAACGCAAAAAGATTTCCTCCCCCTCAACGGAACAGACTATGTAGAGTTTTACGTCGGCAATGCACGACAGGCCGCGTATTTCTATCGTCAGGCATTTGGCATGACGCTCGTCGCCTACTCCGGCCCCGAGACCGGAGTTCGTAACAAAGCCTCCTACGTGCTCCAGCAAGGCAAAGTACGCTTCGTCCTCACGACGCCCTTGCGTCCCGACGGTGAAATCGCCGAGCACGTCCACCGTCACGGTGACGGCGTGCACGACGTTGCTCTTTGGGTCGACGACGCCAAACTCGCATGGAAAGAAACTACCAAGCGCGGAGCGCGTAGCGTACATGAACCATACGAACTGCGCGACGAGCATGGCACCGTCAAGCTCTCCGCCATCGCAACCTACGGCGACACCATCCATACCTTCGTTGAGCGCGCCGACTATCACGGCGCATTCATGCCCGGCTACCGCGCCGTCGAAAAAGATCCCCTCGCCCGAACCGTCGGCCTGCTCCACATAGATCACATGGTAGGCAATGTCGGCTGGAACGAGATGAATCGCTGGGTCGACTTCTACGCCGACATCATGGGCTTCTCGCTCTATCAACATTTCGACGACAAGGACATCTCAACCGAATACTCGGCCCTCATGTCGAAAGTCATGGCCAACGGCAACGGCCGTGTGAAATTCCCTATCAACGAACCGGCAGAAGGCCGCAGAAAATCGCAGATCGAAGAGTATCTCGAGTTCTACCACGGCCCCGGAGTACAGCACATCGCATTAGCCACGGATGATATCGTTCATACTGTTGGCAAGCTGCAGCAGCAGGGCGTCGAGTTTCTCAAAGTGCCGCATACTTACTACGCGGAACTCGAATCCCGCGTCGGCAAAATCGACGAGCCTCTTCACGAACTTGAGCAACTCGGCATTCTCGTCGATCGCGACGACGAAGGCTACATGCTGCAGATCTTCACCCGTCCGGTAGAAGACCGTCCAACCCTCTTCTACGAGATCATCCAGCGCAAGGGCAGCCGCAGCTTCGGCAAAGGCAACTTCAAAGCGCTCTTTGAAGCCATCGAACGGGAACAGGCTTCCCGCGGCAATCTGTAATCAGAAGAACACCGAAGTGGCGGATCCCAAAATCCGCCACTCCAGCCCACTACCGCCGCTTCCTCCGCGAGTCCTGCGCCAGATGCCAAAAGGTCCACACAAGAAAGCAGACACTGCCAGCCACCACAATCAGCAACAGGTAAAGCGCGATTGCATTTGAATTCACATCTTGATTGAACCCGTCCACCCGCAAACATCGCGCAAGGAAGTTGTGAAGAGTTCATAAGCATGCCCGAACCGCCGCTATCGATTGCGGCCAAAAAAAAAAACGGCCCGTTGTGGGCCGCTTCTTCGTCACGCTGGCAAGCTCGACTGCTATTGGCGATTTGCCGAAAAGGTCGGCGTCATCTGTGTCAGGTTTGCCAGCGCGATGATTCGTTGTCTAACGGATCGCAATCTTGCGAGCCGCAGTCCAATCAGTTCGTACGCTTTCTTAGATGCAAGTTGCGTACCACTCGACCAGATGATTTCTGATTGCAAGAATGCTTGATTTTGGCTGCGATCAGAGAGGGTCAGAGTTTGCACCGCATTTTGCACAGTGAAAAATACTCATCACGCTTAAAAAAATTTCTTACTCAGCAGTCATCTCCACACCTTTAGCTTCGCGTCCAAACAGAGTGACGACGGCAAGAAACACAGCCACGATCAGCACCGTCACCGCTAGCACTCCGCCATAGCTGCCATAGTGCTCCGCGGCCTTCGCCTGTAGCACCCCGTTGCGCGATGTAAGAAGATTCCCCAACTGATACGCGAGCCCGGGAAACGTCGCGCGCACCGGCCCCGGCGACAGTTCCGTCAAGTAAGCAGGCACAACGCCCCATGCGCCCTGCACCATAAACTGCATCAGGAAAGCCCCCGCAGCTAACGCGTACATCGTTTGTCCAAACGCAAACAGAGGAATCATCGGCAGCGCCAGTAGAGCTGCGCTGATGATCGTTCGCTTGCGTCCAAAGCGTTCCGAAAGGCCGCCAAAGAGAACACCGCCAAGCAAGGCCCCGATGTTGTAAACGACCGCGATTCCTCCCGTAAGCGCGGCAGAAAAACCGTGGTCTTTTTCCAAAAACGTCGGATACAAATCCTGCGTGCCGTGCGAGAACGAATTGAATCCGGCCATCAATAAAACGACAAAAAGAAATGTCAGACCGTACTGCCGAATCCCGCTGAAGGCCGACACAGGCTTCGTACCTTTCCGATGCCCCGCGCGCCAGACAGGCGACTCTTCCACCTTTAGCCCGATATATAGAACCAAAAGCGCCGGAGCCGCACCCACCACAAAGAGCCCGCGCCAGCCTACAACGTGCCCCAACCAAACCAAGTGTGTGAACGGCTTAAATAGCAATGCATAAGCAGCGGCAGCCACCAGATAGCCGACCGCATAGCCCTCTTGCAATAGCCCGGAAAAGAATCCGCGGCCTTCTTTCGGCAACGTTTCAAACGCCAGCGCGGCGCCTACGCCCCACTCGCCACCCATCGCAATTCCGAACAGTGCCCGCAGAATCAGCAACGCATGCAGCGACGGAGCAAAAGCGCACGACAGTTCAAAGATTGAATAGCAGGCAATATTCAGCATCAGCACTGGACGCCGCCCGAACCTGTCCGCCAGCGCCCCGAAAAGAAACGCCCCCATCGGTCGAAAGGCAAGCGTAAGAAAAAGCGCCTCAGCCACCGCCGAAGTCCGCGCATGAAAATCCGCCGCGATCGCGGACACACAAAAGACCAGCAGAAAGTAGTCGAAGGCATCGAGCGACCACCCCAGAAATGCGGCGACAAACGCATGACGCTGCTGGGACGTGAGCAATCGGAAGTTTGAAAAGAAACGAGTTGGCATCAACAGACCCGGAGATTGGAGCTTACCAGAGCGGCATCCGAATCTATCTGCCTAAATCATCAAAATATTTGTTGCAACGAATAATTTCTTGGCGTATCTAAGAAAATGACTGCTGACCGACCCCACGTCGAAGCAGAAAAAGAGGATTTTGGAGAAAGACAATGCAATCACTACGTAATTCAGCAATCATCACAGCACTCTTGGCGGTTTCCGCTGCCGTTGCTTCGGCTCAGATATCGAAGTGGCAGATTGATCCCGCGCACAGCGAGGCCGACTTCACCATCAGGCACATGGGCATTTCCAATGTCCACGGCCGCTTCGGCAACCTCAGCGGCTCGCTCAACCTCGACGAGAAGGACATCACCAAGTCCGACGTCAATGCCACGGTCGATATCGCTACCGTCGATACCGGCACAGCGCAGCGCGACCAGCACCTGAAGAGCCCTGACTTTTTTGACGCAGCCAGGTATCCCCAGATGACCTTCGTCAGCAAGGGTCTCACCAACAACAACGGCCAGTTGCAGCTCATCGGCGATCTGACCATCCACGGTGTAACCAAGCCGGTCACGCTCGCTCTTGACGGCCCCAGCAAGGAACAGGCTGACCCCTACGGCAAAATCCGCCGCGGCTTCTCAGCAACCACTACAATTCACCGCCAGGACTACGGCCTTACCTGGAACGGCAACCTGAAGTCGGGAGACACTGTTCTCGGAGATGACGTTAAAGTGGAATTGGACATCGAACTGATCAAGCAGTAAAACAGTCCATACGAAACTAATTGTTTCGTGCAGACTTTAGGTGCGCTCCCATTCACATAGGAACGCACCTGCTACTTTGCAAAAGGTGCCTATGGTAAGCAAGCTGCAGGAAGAAATAAAACAGACTCGCCCCTTCGTCAACATTGAAGAGGAAGCACTGCTCAACATCCGGCGCACTTCTGACCGGCTGCAGCATCACACCCAGCAGCTCTTCAAGCCGCATGGCATCACGCCGACACAGTACAACGTGCTTCGTATTCTTCGCGGAGCTGGCGATGAGGGCCTTCGCTGTTCTGATATTGGGGAACGCCTCGTAAGCAGTGATCCCGACATCACCCGCCTGCTCGGCCGTTTACAGAAGCAGAAATTCATCCGCCGGAAACGAAATCCGAAAGACAAGCGCGTCATCTACGCGACGATCACCGCCGAAGGCTTGCGACTGCTCAAAGAAACGGATCCGCTCGTCAATGACGGCGTGAGACAGATCCTGAAACACATGAACCGGGAAAAATTGACGACGCTCGTCTCTCTACTGGAAGAGGTTCGCCAGGCGCTCATGCCTGAGGCCGCAGCGTCGTCTTAGATCTTGGCTGTCTCGCCCAAAGCTGCTTCTAT
Source organism: Alloacidobacterium dinghuense (assembly GCF_014274465.1). NCBI lineage: Bacteria > Pseudomonadati > Acidobacteriota > Terriglobia > Terriglobales > Acidobacteriaceae > Alloacidobacterium > Alloacidobacterium dinghuense. Next base: position 3,494,282 of record NZ_CP060394.1, read on the forward strand.
GCTGGCTCGCGCCTCGGCTTCGCCGCCTTTGCTTTGGATGTGGTGATGCAGGCAATAAAGGGCCAGTTCCAGCCTGTCTGAGACGCCCAGCTTGTCATAAATTTTGCGCAGATAATTCTTGATCACCTGCTCGCTGGTCCCCAGCTCGTAAGCAATCTCCTTATTGCGCTTGCCCTGCGTGATGCAGTTGATGATTGCCAGTTCCTTGGGAGAAAGGCGAGGCTGGTTCTTGGGACTCGCCAGCGCGGAAGCCTGAGTGCGATAGGCCTCGATGACCCAGGTCACAGACTGATTGTCGATCCAGGTTTCGCCCGCGGCAATCTTCCGCACGCACTTCACCAGCAAATCGGGCGAAATTGACCGGGGGATCACCCCACGGACTCCACGGCGATATAGTTCGACGATATGGTTTTCGTCTGTAGCGGTCGCCTGCACAATGATCTTCAGATTGGCCGCATGGTGCAGGATGTCGGCGATCCCCGAACCCTTGCCGGCCAGCAGATTGCCTTCAAGTACCAGCACGTCTGCCGGATGCTGCTGCAACGCGGCAAAAAGTGCTGTCAGGCTGTCCACCTGGGAAACAATCTGGATATCGTCTTCCACCGCAAAGACTTTGCGCATGCCAACGCGGTAAATTGCCTGTGAATCCGCCATGACCACACGGATCACGGGCTTGGTATGAGGAACCCCAGCCGCGCCATTCGTAGCCGGGACGGCACTCTCATTCGTTCTCTGCTTTGCTTCCGATGTCATCGTTTTCTACCTACTTCGTCGCTATTGGAAGCGATATTCGTCAATAACGGCTGCCGCAAAACAATGCGAGTGTTCCTGATAAGAGCGAACTACTCGTCCAAGGCAATGAACAGCAGCAGTGTCACCACACAACTCACCTGCTGGAATCTCCAGCAGAAACTCAACCGAGGCATTTACTGGAAGAGGTTCTTTCAGTCGAAACAGCACGCCATTCGCTGAAATGTTTTCCGTCATTCCTGTAAACTCACGGTTCTCCGACAGAATCACCACCGGTAAACGAAGGGGAAAACGCACGGAAAATCGCGAACCTTCAGCATCAATGTCAAAATGAGAGGAGTACTGTGACATATCCATACTCCTATCGGATGCCTGAAGTACTTGTATTAACCTACCCCGAGCGAAACCCTTACTCCGAATTACCAAAGTTTACACCCTGTATGTGACCAAGGAACAACTATGTTTGTCATTAGTTACTTTGGGGAATTGCGGTTTCAGGAATAAGGATCGTTACTTATGTGGCTTAAAACACAGAAAATCAGCGATTTGGAGCAGGGTAAAAGGCCGCTGAACCGCCCACCCATTCTCGATCGCGATTGTGGTCGACACCCATCATCTTCCCTCTTCCGAGCCTTACTAGTGAGAGAACAGGCTCGAGTTGGCCTCCATCAGGCCACAGGTATAGGATTCGAATCTCCGGCTGGGTCAGGCCGTGTGGCGTGTCTACCACAGACTCGAAATTGACTCGCCGCTGCAAAAGATACTCATGGCGCTGGGATTTGGGAATCGAAGCCAGCATTTCGTCGGATGGAGCAAACTCAATTCCCTTCCCCGCAAACGAGAATAACGGCTTGAGAATCCACCGCTCCCGATCTTCAGGCAGCCGGTCGCGGCCTTTACCCGCCATCCAGTCATGGAGAAAAATAGCGGGCGGAACTGCGGGGTGGTCCAGATACGGAATCGAAAACTTGCTGATGTGAAAATACCAGTTCGGATGGCCGGCCCACTCCACGTCAAACGACTCGCGGTAGTCAAATGGCAGGTCAATCTGTTCGCGCATCAACTCATCCACAATCGCGCGGTTGTAGATACGCCGAATTGGAATCAGCTTCTTTCCCTTGCGATAACACAATCTCGTCGGCTTTCCCGGTCTCACGTCAGCGACGAGTTCGGCAATATCGACTATCTCAATCCCGAGCCGCTCCGCCGTTACCAGGAAATCCGGCAGCGTCTTCTGCTTGCGCGGCTCGACTTCCGTCAGCACGACATTTTCAGGATGATGCCCGCGCAGGATCACGCGCTCCATGAGCTTCCAAAAGCTGGCCTCAGTGTGGCCGCCAAGCAGATAACCAAGATCGCCATTCAAATTAAAAGCCGAGCGATAGACTTCGTTCAGCACAAATTGATATGCAAAGACCGACGGAAACGCCTGCAATTCGACAAGTTTTGGCGCTAACTTGCCATCCGGCTCACGCACCAACCCGAAATCGGCAGTCATGAAATGTGGATGAGGCGTTTCGTCTGCCGCGCAATACTGCGGCGGAATCATGGCACGCGAGGCCTTCAAATATGGCTCGTTCGCTACAAGCTGGTGCGTTAAATTAACACCTACTTCAGCCATTTCATCAAGCAGCGACTTGGGCAGGAAGCACGGCGTCTCCGCAACGCGGAACTCCACATGGGTCCGCACGCACGCATCGAGACTGTGCAGCATCTTGCGATATGCTTCCGGGCGATAGCGTTCATTAAAGTCGCGACGTAACGCCTCGATCACAGAATCAACCCCGCCCAACAGGGTAACGCAAACCGGGGGACTCTGGCACGGCGCCGAATTTTACTCAATCACACGCCGCGAGAAACAAGCCCACTACTCATCATGCAGCAGCCGAGCCGGCTCAGCCGACAGCGCTCGACTCGCCGGAATCGCCGCCGAAATCAGCCCGATCAGGCCCATCGTCAGCACAACCGCCGCAATCACCCACGGGTCTGAGGCCGTCGCCTGATACACAATACTCGCCAGCACCCGGCTCGCCGCCACTCCCAGCACCAACCCCGCAGCCGAGCCAATCCCAAGCAGCAGCACAGCCCGTCCCAGCGCCGCCTTCAGCACGTGCCGGTTCTGCGCGCCTAACGCGACGCGTATGCCCAGCTCGCGCATGCGCTTCGAAACCGAGTAGCTCGCCATGCCAAAGATGCCCGTAATCGCCAGCATCATCGCCAGCGCCCCCAGCACGCCCAGCGCAATGGTCGCCGCGCGCGCCGGAAACGTGACCAAACTCAGCACCTCCGGCCAGGTCGTCAGGCTGAACACCGGAAGCGCCGGATCGACGCTCGCAATCGCCTTCCGCATCGCCGGAATCATCTCCGCCGAACTGCGATGCGAGCGCACCAGCAAAATCGTGTCGCTGTTGCCTCGCTGCGCCAGCGGCCAATAGACAACCCGAGCGGGATCCTCGGTCAGAGTCACATACTTCCCCGCCTCCACCACGCCAACGATCAAGAATCGATGCCCCGGCCCATCCGGATACGTCTTCCCAACCACATCCGTCGTTCCAAACAGGCGCTTCGCGAAGGTCTCATTCACAATCGCCACATCTGGCGACTTGTCGTCATCGTGATCGGTAAAGTCGCGCCCCGCCAGCAGTCGCGTTCCCGCAACAGAGAAATAGCCCGGAGAAACTTCGTAGTAATTTGTCGAGAACGCCTGATTCGCCGCCGTGAACGTAGTCGTCCCCGGCGGGTAGACGCTCGTCTCACTCTGATTCAGCGACAGCGGAATCGAGTTCGAAACCGTCGCCCCCGTAATCCCCGGAATCGCGCGCACCGCCTCCAGCAGTCGCTTCTGAATCTCACCCGAATGTTCGTACCCCGCAAGGTGTGTGTCCAACGCCGCAACAGTCACGCCCTCCGGATGAAATCCCAGCGGCAGATCAAACGTACGCTGCAACCCACGCAAGGCCACAAACGAGGCCGTCACCAGCAGGCAGCAAAGCGCAATCTGCACTGCCAGCAGAACATCGCGAAGCGAGAACCTGCGCAGCGCGATCGCCGTACCACCAGACGCCTTCAGCACCTGGTTCGGATCCGTCTTCCACACCTGCCGAGCTGGAATGATTCCGAAAAGCAGACCGGTCGCCAGCGAAAGCAGCGCGGCAAACAGATAGACCCAGGCATCCGGCTCAACCAGCAACTGCACTGGAAAATCCGTCTGCGGACGCCACATCGCAAGCGCATGCAACAGCCCCGCCGCCAGACACGCCGAAATCGCGCCTCCCAGCAACGACAGGCATGCCGATTCCGTCACCAACTGCCGCAGAATCCGTCTGCGGCTTGATCCGATGGCGATGCGAATGCCAATCTCTTTCGCGCGATCGGAGATGCGTGCGGCAAACAACCCACCGAGGTTGGCGCACGCAGCCAGCAGTACGAGACCAGCCAGCAACATCACGCCCAGCAGAAAGCCGTGGATCGGGCCGCCCATCATGTCGCCCAGGAAACCGGGCTGCGAGAGAACCAGTTCGAGTCCCTTGTCCACATCCGGATACTGCCGTGACAACTGCGCCGCGATATTCCCAAGATCCGCATTCGCCTGTTGCGGCGTTACGCCGGCCTTCAGCCGCGCCACCACCCATGCGTTGTAATCGCCGCGGTTCTCGATCCAGTTGTAACCCTCAACCTCCGGCTCATCATGGATCGGAACCCACACCTCCGGCCAGATAAACCGCTCGGTCCCATTGAAGTCCTTTGGCGCGACGCCCAGTACGACAAATTCATGCTTGTTGATCCGCACCGTCTTACCCGCTACTCCCGGATCGCTCCCGAACTGCGTCTTCCAGCAGTTGTAGCTCAGCACCGTATAGGGCTCGCCGTTGCTCTTCTTGTCCTCAGCCGGAGTAAAGAAGCGCCCCAGCATCGGCTTGACGCCGAGCATCTCGAAATAACTCCCGGAAACCTCATATCCCCAGACCGGCCGCGCACTCCCGCTCGTGTCCAGCCCCATGCGCGCAATCCTGACTACGGAAACGCCGGAAAACGTGGTGTTGCGATCGCGAATGTCTTCGAAGTTCGGATATGAAATCGCGATCCCGTTCCTCGGCTGGATAGAGTAGACCCGGCTAGCCTCAGGCACCGGCAACGGGTGCAGCACCAGCGCATTCACCACGCCAAAGACAACGACGTTCGCGCCAATCGCCATCGTCAGCGTCAAAATGGCTGTAAGAGCAAAACCAGGCGAACGACGCAGCTGCCGAAATGCGTAACGGAGATCCTGTAGAAAGGTTTCCATCGCTGCCTCTTAGAAAAAATTCCACAATAGCCCACGCACTCTGCCAGCCAAAATATGGATTCGGAAATCGGCTGATTCCAATTGAGTTAGTGAAAGCCCCGAAGCTCTCAAAGCAGGCTGCGATGTTCGCTTCCGAAAAACCCCCGTCCAGTTCCGAACAGAGTGCAATGAGGATCCCAAACACCCAGCCACAGTGAAGCGCTTGCCCTTTCGGAAGATTTCACAATTTCCGGGCGAAAACAAAAATCCTTCGAACGCGGAATCAAAGACACTTAAAGTATCGGCGGCCACATTTTCGATGCCGCGACAGAGTCACGGAGTGAGGTGAATATGGGTACTCTAGAGCTTGTTGAACCGCCAGCTCCAGCGGATCAGACAGCCGCCGAGGTCGAGATTTCGATCGATGGTGACCCAGTTCGCGCGAAAGAAGGCGAACTTCTTGTCGAGGCTGTACTCCGGCACAAAGAGATTCCCCACATTTGCTATCACTCACCTCTCATGGGCCCCATTCAGACCTGCGACACCTGCATGGTCGAGGTCGATGGGAAGCTTGTACGCGCCTGCGGAACCAAGGTGACCTCAGGGCTGAAGGTTCTTGCGGAATCGCAGCGAGCCAGGGATGCACGAGCTGAGGCATTCGATGTCATCCTCGGCAATCACATGCTCTATTGCACCGTCTGCGACAACAACAACGAGAACTGCCGCGTCCATAACACCGCGCTCGCACTGAATGTCCAGCACCAGGAACACCCCTTCAAACCCAAGCCGTATGAAGTGGATATGTCAAATCCCTTCTATCGTTACGACCCCAGCCAGTGCATCCTCTGCGGTCAGTGTGTGCAGGCCTGCCAGAATGTGCAGGTGAATGAAACACTCTCAATCGGCTGGGAGTTAGAGCATCCGCGCGTTTTGTGGGACGGAGGGATGCAAATTGGTGGATCGAGCTGTGTCTCCTGCGGCCATTGCATCACCGTTTGTCCCTGCAACGCGCTCATGGAAAAATCGATGCTCGGTGAAGCCGGCTTCCTGAGCGGCATGCCGAAGGAATCTCTCAACAAAATGATCGACGTGGTGAAGGCCATTGAGCCCGAAATGGGTTACGGCGCAATCATGCAGGTTTCGCAGACCGAATCGAAGATGCGCGAAGAGCGCATCAAGAGAACCAAGACAGTCTGCACATATTGCGCGGTAGGCTGCAGCTACGACGTGTGGACGAAAGACCGTAAGATCCTCAAGATTGTTCCCCAGCATGGCGACGCCAACCAGATATCTACCTGTGTGAAAGGCAAGTTTGGCTGGGACTTCGTCAACCACGAAGAACGCCTTCAGAAGCCCCTGATTCGCACAGAAAACGGCTTCCGCGAGGCGAGCTGGGAAGAAGCGCTCGCTCTGGTCAGCGAGAAGCTCGGACAGATCAAGAAGGATCATGGTCCCGATTCCATCGGCATCATCGTGTCGTCAAAGACGACGAACGAAGATGGATACCTGATGCAGAAGTTCGCTCGCTCCGTCATCGGCACGAACAACATCGACAATTGCTCGCGCTACTGCCAGGCTCCCGCTACCACCGGTCTCTTCCGCACCGTGGGCTATGGCGGGGATGCCGGGTCGATCGAGGATATCGGCAAGTCGAAGCTGATCGTCATTGTCGGTGCCAACACGGCTGAGGCTCATCCCGTGCTCGCCACGAGGATCAAGCGTTCTCACAAGCTGCTTGGCCAGAGGCTCATCGTTGCCGACCCTCGCGAGAACGAGATGGCGCGCCGTGCAAATATTCACTTCCGGCCGCGCCCCGGTACAGACCTTGTCTGGCTTTGCGCCATGAGCCGTTACATGTTCGACCACGGCCACGCGAAGTTGGACTTCATCAAGCAGTGGGTGAACAACGAGGAGGAGTTCAGGAAGAGTCTTGAGCCCTTCACGATGGAGTACGCGGCGAAGATTTGCGAGGTTCCGCTCGATACGCTGGAGGCGGTCGCGCTGGAGATGGTCGCGGCGGATACAATGTGCATCCTCTGGGCGATGGGAGTCACTCAGCATATCCGTGCCTCCGACACTTCAACAGCGATCTCGAATCTCCTGCTGACCACCGGCAACTACATGCGCCCTGGTTGCGGAGCCTATCCGCTGCGTGGCCACAACAACGTTCAGGGAGCCGGCGATATTGGCGCCTCGCCCAACAACTACCCGGGATATCAGAGCGTCAATGATCCCGATATCCGCGGGAGGTTTGAGAAGACGTGGGGCGTGCCACTATCACCAGAGGTCGGCATGAACAACCACGAGATGATGGTGGGCGCGTATGAAGGCAGGTTCCGCGCGATGTATCTGTCGGGCGAGGACATGATCTCTGCCGATTCCAATGCGAATTGGATCGCGGGCGGCTTCGAGAAATTGGAATTCTTTGTCGTTCAGGACATCTTCTTTTCAGAAACCTGCCGCTATGCGGATGTCATCCTGCCGGCCTCTCCGGCACTTGAGAAAGACGGCACATTCACCAACACCGAGCGCAGAATCCAGCGGCTCTACCACGCGCTTCCGGAATTGGGAGACAGCATGGCGGACTGGAAGATCACGCAGGAGATTGCCAACCGGATGGGCGCCAACTGGAGCTACAGTCACCCTTCGGAGATCATGGATGAACTGGCGTCACTCAGCCCCATACACGCAGGCGTCCGCTATGACCGTCTGGAAGGCTACAACACTCTGCAATGGCCGGTAGCTTCGGATGGCGCCGACCAGCCGGTTCTGTATCTGAACGGGTTTCCTTTCCCGGACAATAAGGCCAGGTTCTGGCCGGTTTCCTTCACCGAGCCGGAGGAACAGCTTGATGAGGACTTCGATCTCTTCCTGAACAACGGCCGCCAACTGGAGCATTTTCACGAAGGCAATATGACCTACAGGGTCAGCGGCATTCGCGAGGAGACCCCGGAGCGGTATCTCGAAATCTCTCAGGAACTCGCCGAGGAACGGGGGATGGCCACGGGCCGATGGGTGCGCGTCATCAGCCGTCACGGATCGCTCGTTATCAAGGTGCTCGTCACCAGCCGTGTTCACGGCAAGCAGGTATACATCCCGCTCTTCTCGCAGGAAGGACCAGTCAATGTCCTCACCGGCTCGCACGCAGACAATGCAACGCACACCCCTGCTTACAAAGAGACGGCAGTCAAGATCAAGGTACTTCCGGAGCAGGGAAGCAATCCGCTCAGACAACTCAACTTTCGTTACGCAGGCAAGCCGACTTCGCAAAATGGCGTCGAAGTAGAGCGCAAGTGGAAACGCGCTGACTATCGCATGCCGGGCTCACCGAAACTGATACGGATTCAGCTGCAGAAGTAAGGGGAAAAGTATGGCAGTAGCCGTAGATTTCCGCACATACAAGCCGCAGAATTCACGCGACGACCTCGTTCAAAGAATCGAGCAGGCGCCCATTGAGCATGCCCAGGCAGTCCTGGCAGCATATGATCTGCTCGAACGGCTTCATGAGAAAGGGGTCATCGATCTCTTGAACGGGTTGCTGAGCGCCGGCGATACCGTCGTCAATCATGTTGTGAACGTCGTGAGTTCCCGCGAAATGGTGACTGCTCTCCGCATCGTGTTGATATTCAGCAATCTTCTAAGCTCAATCGATGCAGACGAGCTACATCACATCGTCGCTGGTGCGGGAAAGGAATCACCCTCTCTGCTTTCCCTTGCGAAGCAGGCTACATCGAAGGATGCCCGCCGTGGCATGGCGACGGCAGTCGGTGTGCTCAACGTCCTCGGCGCCGCGCTGAATTCTGGAACCGACAGAAGCAGCAATGATCGTGAGATGAAAGGGCGCTAGAGGGAGCGCTTGAACCGGCCGGGAGTCACCCCGACGTATTGCCGGAAGGTTGTAATGGATTGACTCTGATCCTGGAATCCATGTCATTCCGGCCACTGTCAGTTGAGTAGGATAGCGCTATAGTCAGAAAGTAGTCAGTGCCCCAGAGAAACCGGGAGAGTCGCATGAGCAGGTCGGTATTCGAAACATCGATAGCGAAAGTGCAAGGCTTCACCGGCCACGCCGCAACCGACACGCTCGCTGTCGAGGAACCCCTCGAGATCCAGCTAGGCTACGGGCCGCCAGCAGACAGAAAAGTAAAGTCCATCTCCGTGACCATGCGCACTCCCGGATACGACTTCGAGCTTGCTGCCGGATTTCTCATGACCGAGGGTGTCATCCATGATCCGGCCGATATCGAACGGTTAGGCTATGCCGCCGAGGGAATGGACGAGTCACCGGAAGAAGAGAGTGAAACAACAATTCTGCCGTACCAACCCAGACGAAACATCGTCAGGGTCGATCTGGCTCCGAATGTACAAGTGCAGATCGCCCACATTGAGCGCAATTTCTACACAACGTCCAGTTGTGGAATCTGCGGCAAAGCCTCGCTCCTGGCCTTACGGAGCGTATGTCCACCGCGTGTTCGCAATGACTTTTCCATGAGCGCGGAACTCCTCTATACGCTCCCTTCACAACTCCGCGATGCGCAAACCATCTTCAACAACACAGGTGGACTTCACGGTGTTGGTCTCTTCAACAGCAATGGCGAGTTGATGTCGATGCATGAGGATGTTGGCCGCCACAATGCCGTCGACAAGCTTCTGGGCTCAGAGTTTCTCATCGACCATGTGCCTCTGCGCAATACCTTGCTGCTGCTTTCTGGAAGGGCCAGCTTCGAGCTGCTTCAGAAAGCATTGATGGGCGGGGTGTCTATGGTTGCAGCCGTCGGTGCGCCATCGAGCCTTGCCGTACAGGTCGCCAGACAGTTCGATATCACTCTGGTCGGGTTCTTGAGGGAAGATCATTTCAACATTTATCACGGTGCTGAGCACATTACCGGCTGCGAATCGGCCAGCAGGGAGGAACACCAATGAAACTACGCATCAAAGGAAACTCGATACGCTTGAGAGTGTCGCGCTCGGAGTTGGACCGCTTCCAGAACAGAGAGCGAGTGGAAGAGACGATTCACTTCGCTCCCGAGAATGACGCAAAACTCACGTACGCTCTCGAGTCCGCTCGCCAGACGACGCCCGTCAGTGTCAGATATGAACATCAGTCCGTAATAGTCACTCTTTCCGAGGACCAGTCACTCGCTTGGGGAAAACCGGATGAAATCGGTATCTACACTTCGGTCAATATCGGCGAAGCAGGTCAACTCGAGGTCATCGTTGAAAAGGATTTTGCGTGTCTCGACCGCAGTGACGAAGACAACGCCGATACGTTCACCAACCCCCACGCCGGATCAGTCTGTTAACTAACACTAATCTCTGAGCAAGCCGATTCACCTGGCCACAATTAGCTCACCGTGCGCACATGGCGAGCACCCGTCAACGATCAGGCCGGCGAGCGCCCTGAATCGCCCCCTATTTCGCTTCTTTGAGCAATTCGGTTCGGTACCTCGGAGCCAGTTCCATTACTTTCTTGAAGAACGCTGCTTCCTGCGCGGCATCCACCTTGGGAGGCGGAGTAGTGCGTGTTGCAACCGGTGCTCCTATCTCTTTGAAGAACTCCTCCTGGCCTGCGGGCGAGCAGATGCAAAGCATCCTCACCGGCTTCGACGAGGCGTTATGAAATTGGTGAGGAGCATTCGCTGGAACGTGGATCGTTTCGCCGGCGCGCACAATACGCTGCTCCCCTCGGAAAGTAGCTTGAAGTTCACCGTCGAGAAGAATAAAGGTCTCCTCGAAATCATGACGATGTGGGGGAGGGCCGCCTCCGGGAGGAACGTGCATATCGATCAGGGTGAATCGACCTGCAGTATCCATTCCGGACAGCAGGATCGTATACGTATCGCCCGCGACTGCGAGATGTTCGGCATCGCTGTTATCCGGGTTTGCAATCACCAGATTCCGTCGTGGGTCGTCGGCCGGAATCGCTACCGTGTTTGAGTTCGTAGACATTTTCTGCTCCTTGTTTGAAATTGAGGAATGCTCTCGGGGCCCGACCTGATCGACCCCGGCGAGAGCACTCCGCTGTGTCATGAAGGCATGGAATCGAGGAACACATAGAGCGCGGCGATCTTGTCGTCGCGCACGATGATCACGTCCAGGCCGGTGTAATCGGGCTTCTCCCCACGCGGACCAGACCCCCACGCCAGACGGCCGGCGTTATGGAGCGCCTGCGGTTCGCCGTGAGGCGTGTACACGAAGTGAGGGTGAGTGGCACGCAGGTCTCCTGCGAACTTGTCCAATGCGTCGTGCCCGACCAAAACGCCGGCAGGCACATAGACGACGCAGTCATCGGTGTAGAGTTCTTCGATTGCCGCACGGCGGCGGGCGGCGTCGCCTTCACCGAAAACCTCCTGAAGGTTGCGGTTTAGCAATTCATGAATTTTATCTGACATAGCACATCTCCCTATTTCTTAGCGGGCCGCAGCCCACTCTTTTGTTAGTTCTTCAGCGAAGCTGCTGTACGTTCTCGGCTGGTGCCCAAGCAAGGCCGCTTTTTGCGATTATTCAGGCGCTTGGCACGAGACCCAGCTGCTGCATAATGGCAAGCTCATCCCTCATGTAGGCGTCTTCAATGACTTTTCCGTCACGAATGGTGTAGATGTGGATCGCCATCCACTCGATGTGATCGCCCGTGCCGGGACGTCCCAGGAACTCCCCGCGATGCGTACCACCGAAGCGATCGACGAGTACGACCTTGTCGCCTTCCGTGACAATGTCGAGCACCTCGCCTCGCGCATCGGGGATCGCTTGAAGGAACATCTCGTAGAGCTTTCGCCGAGCACCGGGTCCGACCTCGGGTTCGTCCGGCGCGAAGGCTGAGATTCCGCGCCCGCGGAACTCGGGATGAAGCACATCTTCAAGCAGGTCAAGTCGGCGGCCGTTGAAAACCTCGATCAATCGTAGCGCGATGGCCTTGTTCGTTTCGAGGTCGGCCGGAATCGCTACCGTGTTTGATATCGTAGACATTTTCTGCTCCTTGTTTGAAATTGCGTTTTGTGAACCTACCCAACTGAGCTGCGGCTTACGCTGCAGCCCACTCCTTTGCCAGTTCTTCAGCGAAGCTGCTGTACGTTCTCGGCTGGTGCCCAAGCAAGGCCGCAAAGCGCGCCGTCTGGTCCTCCGTGTTGCTGAATCCACGCTCGACGTAACCCTGGTACATGACCCGAAGATCGTGGGCCAGCCAACTCGGAAGCCCTGCTTCCCGCAGTTGCGCTTCAAAGCCATCGAAGTCCCCGTGTCCTGTGTAGATGATCTCCTTGCCCAGCAGCTTCGACCATGCGGCTGCCGCATTCGGACCAGTCAACAGCTCTGACGAAACCAGGTCGTACATCTTTCCCGCATGGCCTTCTTCTGTCAGCGATATCGCGGCCGCCTCCGCAATGTCGCGAACATCCACCACTGCGATCCCCTGGTTCCCCGCGGGAATCGGATATACGCCGGCTCCGGTTAACACAGGCTTGAGCTGGCGCTCATTCTGAACGAAGTACGCGGGCCGCAGAATCGTAAAAGGCATCCCGCCTACGCGAATCGCTTCCTCGGCGGCATACTTCGCAGCGAAATGCGGCACATCGAGAAACTGATCCGGCTTGAAGACCGAGAGGTACGTCACATGCTTCAGACCGGCCTTCTTTGACAAGCCATAAGCGGTAAGAGCCTGCGTCAATTCGTCGGCGACATTGCCAATCAGCAGGAACAACTTGTCGACACCCTTGAGCGCTTCCGCTACTGAAACCGGATCACTCAGGTCGCCGAGAGCGATCTCTACCGCGCCAGGAAGTGTACCTGGTTTGGGCTGTTTGCGGGTCAAAGCCCGCACTTCCGCTCCGCGCTGAAGAAGCGCCTTGACCACCTCGCCGCCTACCGTGCCCGTTGCACCTGTAACAAGAACTTTCATTGTTTTCTCCTCCGCGGCCACCTGCCGCATCCGAATTAGCATCGATATCGCTTCTATCGATGTCGATATATATGATGCCGACTATACTAGGGGCGGATTCATTTTTGACGGAAGGCGAATTCATTTTTTATGGAACGCGGAAAAATGCCGGAAGCAATTCACACCTGGGACAGTATGTTGCAGGCTGTACGGACGATCCATAACTTGGCTCTCCCTCCTATTCTCAAGGAGGGCTTGGGGGACTCGGATTTCCGGGTCCTTGACGTTCTCCTGCACCAAGGGCCGATGCCTGTGAACGCCCTTGGCCCGAAGGTGGACCTCAACCCCGGATCTGTTAGCGTAGCAGTCGATCGACTGTACAAGAAGGGGTTAGTTAGTCGCGTGGAGAGCGAGAGCGATCGCCGCGTTCGCACTGTTTCACTAACGGAGAAGGGACGCCGAGTATTCGTACCGATCTTCCGCCAGCATGCCGCTCTCATCAAACGTGCATTTCAGGATGTCACACCCGAGGAGCAGCGCCAGATGGAAGAAATGCTCAAAAGAATCGGAAGACGCGCCGAAGAATTGAGCGAGCAAGAGGGTCACCGTTAGGATATTTCACTTCGTGACTACGAATCCCAAAACGGGAAGGAAGAAGGGAAAATTAATCCTCGTTCCAACGACTATTGGCATGCAATTACCCCTGAACCTGATATCCTTGAAATAGAGAAGCGAAAAGGCCCGCTCCAATGGAGTGGGCCTTTTTTATTTACTCGAACTGAATCAGACTGCATGCGCACAACTGCCTTTATTTTGGAATAATTTACAAAAAATAAGGGGGAGGGTAGCAATCCTTCCCAACTCGGCACGAAGCCTGCCTGAACTGGTCGAACGCATCGTGTGAGAGCAGTCCCTCACAGCCCGCTGCGGTGAATGTAAAACGATGGCATGGCCACAAGCACGATGCCCCCAAACACCTTTATTTGGAAGAATTTACGAAAATATGGGGGGAGGGGTAAACCTCACCGGGGCAAGGCAAACGCAACATAAACGCCACCCGACGGCGACCGGGGATCTTTGCCACCGCCGGCGGCAATCACGACAAATTGCTTGCCGTCCACTTCATAAGTCGCGGGCGTCGCGTTGCCCGAGAATGGCAGCGTCGTCTGCCAGAGAAGCTTGCCGGTCGTCTTGTCGAAGGCGCGCATTTGCTTGTCGTAGCTGGTGGCCGCAATAAAGAGCAGCCCGCCTGCAGTCACAACGGGACCACCATAGTTCTCCGTGCCGGTGTTCTTCATGCCTTTGGCTGCAAGTTCCGGATACTCGCCGAGCGGAATCTTCCACGCATACTTGCCGGTGTTGAGGTCGATAGCGCTGAGAGTTCCCCACGGCGGCGCAATCGCCGGATAGCCATCTGGATCGAGGAATTTGCGATAGCCGCTGAAGCGGTACTTCTCGATCGGGGCTGCTGATGCGTTTTCACTCTTCAGCTCGGTCTTGTCCTCAATGCCGGTACGCAGGTAGCGAATCAGGGCGTCGAGCTGTTCGTCGGTAAAGCCCGGAAAGCTGGGCATGCGGCCCTGGCCATGCAGGATGGTGCTGCGGATCTGGTCAGCAGTTCTCGTTTTGCCGATATCGACCAGTGACGGAAAAGCAGGTGGAGAGCCGCTGCGATCATCGCGGTGACAGATACTGCACTGGTTTTGATAGAGCGTAACTCCACTCTCAGCCGATGGCTTATTTTCGATCAGGGCGCTGACCCAGGCCATCTCGTTTGCGTTGACATAAAGAATGCCCGTTTCCGGATCGACCGCTGGACCGCCCCACTCGGCGCCACCGTCGTAACCGGGGAAGACAACCGTGAGTTTGTCGATGCCGATCGGAACAAACTGCCCGGCGCTGCGAAAGGTGCGAAATTCGCGCACAGCCCAGGCATGAGCCTCCGGCGTACGGTTCGTCAGCATGTCCTCCGTCAGAACCTGCCGCGCATAGGGAGGAGGAATAACCGGCAGCGGCTGCATCGGCACGGAGGACTCACCGGGCACAGCGCTTGCCGGGTATTTCTTGTACTCGATGGGAAAGACCGGCTTGCCATCCTCGCGGTCGAAGAGATAAACCCAGCCCTGCTTGGTGGTTTGGGCCACAGCATCAACCTTGGCGCCCTTGTGCATAACGCTCACAAGCGCCGGAGGCGACGGAAAGTCGCGGTCCCACAAATCATGCCGTACGGCCTGAAAATGCCAGATACGCTCGCCGGTTTCCGCATTCAGGGCGAGGAGAGTGTTAGCGAAAAGATCGTCACCAACCCGATCCCCGCCGTAAAAATCGAACGCCGCGGACCCAGTTGGGGCGTAGACGATGCCACGTTCAGCATCGATGGCCATCCCCGCCCAGTTATTCGCCGCCCCGCTGCGCTGCCATGCGTCCTCGGGCCAGGTATCGTAGCCGAACTCGCCAGGGTGCGGGATGGTGTGAAACGACCAGCGCAGCTTGCCGGTGCGGACATCGTAGGCACGGATGTCCCCTGGAGGACACGGCAGTGTCTCCGGATCGCGGCCCCCGACGATGATCAGGTCCTTGTAGACGATGCCGGGACTGGTGAGCGCAATGGAAACCGTTGCCGAATCGCGCCCGAGGTTTTCCCGCAGATCGATCCGTCCGCTCTCTCCAAACGAGGCGATGGGTTTGCCGGTCTTTGTATCAAGCGCGTAGAGGAAGTTCATCACGCCCGCAAGAATGCGGCCATTCGTACCGTCTGACCAATAGGCGAGCCCGCGCGCGGGCTGTGTGCCCTGGATGCCGCTGTCAAACTTCCAGAGCAGCTTGCCGGTGGCTGCATCGAGCGCGATAACCTTCTGCGACGGAGTGTAGGAGTAAAGGATGCCGCCGACGATGATAGGGCTCGACTGAAAGCCGCCGGTTTCTCCCGTATCGAAGGTCCACGCGACTTGCAGATTCTTTACGTTCGTCCGGTTGATCTGATTGAGAGGCGAGTAATGATCCTGCGCGAGTTGGCCTCCGTACACCGGCCATTCTGTCGGAGTGCTTTGAGCCCTGGCTGTGAAGGCTGCGACTGCAAGCAGAGATGTGGCGACTAGCGTTTTGATCATCACAGATGCATTTAGGGGCAGCAGTTCGATAACAGCTTGCAGTGCGACCAGTAGACCGTGCATGCCGTTTGCTGTCAAGGCACGATTGGTTTACCTCAGAGTCACCGGCTACAAAATTACTTTTCTTACCAGCAGTACTGATATTTAATCGGTAACGCTTGTGGAGTGCTATGCCCGATCAAAAACTCTCTCCGGAAAAGCAGCTGGCATCATTTCTGGCAAAATTCACGCCCGAAATATCCTCGCTCGCCGAGTCGATTCTGGTGGAGATGCGGAAGCGCTACCCCACAGCGATCGAACTGGTCTATGACAACTATAATGCGCTTGCGATCGGCTTTGGACCGAGTGAGCGGGCCTCGGAGGCGATCTTCTCGATTGCCCTGTTTCCCAAATGGGTGAGCATGTTCTTCCTGCAGGGAGCCAGCCTTCCCGATCCTGACGACAAGTTGCAAGGAAGCGGAAACGTGGCCCGGCATATTCGGTTGCCGTCGGTCTCGACGCTCGACGAGCCTTCTGTGCAGACGCTCATGAACGAGGCGGTCGCAAGAGCGGTGAAGGCTTTCGACCCGCAGGGCGTCCGTCACCTCATTATCAAGTCCGTTTCAGCAAAACAACGTCCGCGCCGGCCCGCTGAGAAAATGCCGCGCGCTCGCAATCCTGAAGCGGGAAAACGCTGAGATTTCGACTAGTTACTATTTGATGCGGCTGACGGAAATATCTCTTTTCACCTCATCTATGAGCGGAGTAGCATGCTTGGCGCACACTCCCTCAATGCTGAATTGCTCTCTTGCCTGGAGGCTTGGCTATGCTACGAACTTTCCTGCTTTCGTCCTCACTGCTGTTGGTCTGTTTTTTATCGGTTACCGCGCAGGAACCGCCGCCAGCGGGCCAGGCAAATCCCGTAAAGCCCACGCCTGAATCGCAGGCGCATGCAAAGAAGATTTGGGGCTATGATTGCGCTTTATGCCATGGCGAAAAGGGAGACGGCAAAGGCGATGTGGCCGATTCCATGAAGCTCACGCTGAGGGATTACACCAAACCAGACTCGCTCAAAGATATGACCGATTCCCAGATGTTCGACATCATTGTGAAGGGCAAGGGGCAGATGCCGGGCGAAGAAGGCCGCGCCAAGCCTGACGATGTCTGGAATCTGGTCATTTACATTCGCAGCATGTCAAAGAAGGGATAAGCCCTGTAGCAAGAACCCCTTCCTGCCCACCGCAGGAAGGGGTTTCAATTTTGGACTGGAAGAGACTTACGCGTTTTCCTTCTGGAACGCTTCGATCTGGGCAATTTCCTGCTCACTGAGCCGGAAGCTTGCTGCCGGAAGCACCCCGTCGATCTGATCGGGTCTGCGCGCTCCGACAATTGCGGCGGTAATGGCCGGATGCCGGAGAGTCCAGGCAATCGCCACGACTCCGGGATCCACTCCATGCGGCTTGCCGATTTCCCGCAACAGTTCGACCAGCTTCAGGTTCTTCGAAAGCTTAGGCTCGTTGAAGTTGGGGCTGCGCTTGCGCCAGTCATCCTCGGGCAGGTCCTTGATGCGGTCGGCGGTCATCTTGCCGGTAAGCAGACCGGAAACCATCGGCGAGTAGTTGATGACGCCGATGTTGTCCTGTTGGCAAAACGGCAGGATCTCAGTCTCGATGTCTCGCCGCAGAATCGAATAAGGCGGCTGTAGCGATGTGATGGGCGCAATTTTCTGAGCACGCTTCATTTGTTCGACATTGAAATTCGAAACGCCAATGTGGCGGACTTTGCCTTGTTCCTGGAATCTCGCCAGCGTTTCCCATCCCTCTTCGATTTCGTCTTCCGGATTGGGCCAATGGATCTGGTAGAGATCGATCGTATCCACGCGCAGGCGGCGCAGCGAGTTCTCAATCTCTTCCTGCAGCGAGCCGGCCTTTAAACTACGGTAAATCTGCCGGTCGGGGGACCAGCGCATAGAGCATTTGGTAAAGACATAAGGCTTGTGCGGTGAATTCTTAAGCGCCTTGGCGACAACCTCTTCCGAGTGACCCAGGCCATAGATTGCGGCAGTATCGATCCAGTTGATTCCGCTGTCGAGAGCGCGCTCAATGGTGGTGACAGATTCGTTGTCGTCCTGCGCACCCCAGGCAAACTCCCAATTGCCGCCGCCGATGGCCCATGCTCCGTAGCCGATGGGCGTGAGCTGCATGTCAGAGTTACCGAGCTGACGCGTCTCAAATTTTGTTCCAGGAAGATCTTGAATAGGCATACACAATAAAGATGCTTCTCGTGGGAAGCCAGCTTCACAAATTGAAGCCGGCTCCGCCCTCGAAAAACTGCAACCACGTGACGTTTTACAGTGCTTTAAAGTTGCACCAGAAAGCGGCCGTCACGCATAATCTGCTCTTCTTCCACCCAGATGTTGAAACGAAGGCCGACGACATCGATGTGCGTCGTCGATGTCCACGGTGCTCCCGTATGCTCTCCGTATGGATTGCCGAAGGCGATATGAATACCGGGGAATTTTTCATCCTGCAGGATATTTCCAATCACCTGCTTGATACCGAGATTCGTCCCGATAGCGAACTCTCCCACACGATCAGAGTTCTCATCGGTGTGCGTGTACGCCCAGAAATCATCACGCAGCTGCTGGTTTTCGGAATGGCAGTCGACAATTCGATTGCCCTTGATTTCGATCGTCAACGGTGCTGACTCCAGCAGGCCATAGCGGAAACAAAGATAGTCGCCGACAACGCCGTCGACGACGAACGTCCCGTTCACTTCTCCTGGAGTCGTGAAGATCTCGCCGCCGGGAAGGTTTCCCCATTTTTCGCGGGAAATAATGCCGGAGGTCTTAAGCCACTTGTAGCCGGGATTTAAGTCGGCGCGGATATCCGTTCCCGCAGATGTGGTCGCGCGAATATAGCTGGAGCAGCGCACCTTCTCAATCACTTTTTGGCTTAGCTGGTCCACGAGGGCAAAATCCGCCCGCATGCCTTCGCACATGATCTGCGGTGTTATGTTCACCATGTGCGCGTGCCGCATACGTCGGCGGTTGACGACTTCCGTCATCTGCATGCGCGATCGCAACTCATTCTGCTGCACTTTTACGGCGAAGATGCTGATGTCCGACGTTTCCATGTCTTCCAGCGCGGCGGCAGGCATGTCTTTGAGCGGACGCGGCGCCAGGTCTTCAAGCACGAAGGCATTCCACTGGCAACCATTGGCAGCCAGTTCGGCGGCGATAGCCGCAGCGATGGGGGTGGTCTCCCGATCTGTGATCAGCGTTACTCTCTCGCTGGGTTCTATGCGAAGGCAGTTGAAAACAGCAGCATGCGCTCCGGGCGCGAATTCTTCTGGATATGGCGTGTCAAGCAGCGCCTGAGCTTGCGGTGTTACGGAATACATCATTCTGGATCGATCTGCCTCTTTTAGGGCTCCCATTAGCCTACCGGAAATTCACAGAAACGGCATACCCCTGTTTTCCACGGGAATGCAAACCGCTAAATCGACCGCAGCGCATCGATCGGTTCAGCGGAGGCGGCGCGTTTCGCAGGCAGAGCAGAAGCAACGAGCGCCATCAGCATCATGATCACCACCGCGGCGAAATAGACGAGAGGGTCGGTTGCGCTCACGCCAAAAAGAAATGAGCTGATCATCCGCGAGATCGCAAGGGAACAGACCAGACCAATGCCGCAGCCGATAAGGGCCATCTTTGCGCCTGAAATCAGAACGAGGCGCGCAATACGAGTGCGCTGAGCGCCCAGCACCATGCGGATAGCAATCTCCTGCGTGCGCAGCGAGACAGAGAACGCAACCACCGCATAGATACCGGTAATCGAGAGCAACAAAGCACCAGTGGCAAAAGCAGTGATGAGCGTCGTATTGAAACGCCGCGGCGCTTCCACATTCGAAATGACATCATCCATCGGCTGCACCTGCTGCAAGGCGAGCAACGGATCGATTCCAGAAACAGCCGAGAGCAGTGTTTGCCGCATCTGTTCCGGAGGCAGTGCGGAGCGAAGCGTGATGTATCCGGTGGAAGGGTCCGTGAGAGTGCCGGTAGCTTCCGGGCCGTTGAGAATAGCGGGTTGCTGCATCGGCGCATACCATTGGTCAGCGCTGGGTTCGTCAAGCGAGCCGATCTTGGTATCAGCGACAATGCCAACCACAGTTGCCCATGGATAGGTCCGCTTCGGGTTGCCGACATGGATTCGCTTGCCAATAGCCTCCTGACCGGGCCAGCAATGCTTGGCCATACTCTGGTTCATGATCACGACAGGTGGAGCGTCGGCGTTGTCATTGAGGGTGAAGTAGCGGCCTTCGAGCAGCGGAATACGCATGGTGCGGAAATAGTCTCCATACACGGTTGCCAGTGAAGCGAATTGCAGCTTCCAACGGCTGATCGGCACACCTTCAACTGTGTAGGCTGAACCTCGCGAGACGCCAGATGCGGGAAGAGAATCCGCGATACCGGCGGCGATGACTCCAGGCTTGCCACTGAATTGGTCGATGACGGAATGGCGGAAGACATCGACTGACGCTTCGGTAGGGTAGTGATTGAGAGGGAGAGTGAAGCTCCCAACAAGAACGTGATCGGGACGAAAGCCGGGATCGACGGCACGCATCTTCTGGAAGCTGCGCAGGAACGCGCCCGCAACGGTCAACAGAACCAGCGCGATTGCAATCTCGGAAACAACTAATGCAGAGCGCAGCCACGAATGGCTCGATGTTCCGGTGCCGCTCCGCACGCCTTCCTTAAGGCTCTCGGTCAGGTTGGTTTGCAATGCAGCGAAAGCAGGCGCAAGGCTGCAGAGCACGCCTGTTGCCAGCGCGGTGACGAGAGCAAAGACGATCACACCCGCATCAATGGTGACCGAGTCAACGCGCGGCATCGATTCCGGTAGAAGATGTAGCGCAGTGCGGATAACGCCCGCGGCAAACACCAATCCCAACAGTCCACCAGAGATGCTGAGCAACAGTCCTTCGGAGACCGACTCGCCGAGGATTGTGGAAGAACGAGCGCCGAGGGCAAGGCGGACAGCGTATTCGCGACGGCGGCGGATGGCGCGGACCAGAAGCAATCCGGCAACATTTGCACAGGCGATCAGCAATACAACCGCAACCGCAAGGAACAAAGTACGCAGCAGTGGACGAACATCGGCAATAAGAAGTTCGCGCACCAGCTTCACATCGCCAGTTATGTGAATCGCAGACAGGCTTGCCGGAAAATTCCGCATGATCTGCTGCGCAACACGATCAGTATCCTGCACAGCCTGGGGAATCGTGACTCCATCCTTGAGGCGTCCGACCAGGTGATATCCCCAGAAGCCAAGGCTCTGGTCAGCGAGTTCATCCGGCGTGAGGCTCAGGGGCACCCAGAGCTGCACCTGATCCAGATGCCCAGGCTGCAGCGGAAACTCGAAGCCCCGGGGCATGACTCCAATGATGGTGTAGAGCCTGCGATCAAGAACGATAGAGCCGCCGAGAATATTTCGATCGCGGTGATAACGGTTCAGCCAGAGAGCATAGCTCAGAACAACAAGCGGTTGATGAGCATCTTCTTCCTGTCCCGTGAAGACACGCCCGAGCACAGGATGAACACCAAGTGTAGAAAAAACGCTCGCATTCAGCCGGGCCGCAGAAACTCGCTCGGGAGTGGCAGATCCAGAGACCTCATAACCCCCCGACGTATAGGCACCCATTGACGAAAAAGCGTGCGTCGCGCCTACATATGTTTCAATTTCGCGAGCAGTAACGCCCGGAGTGTTGTAGCCGGTCGCCAGATGATCGCCGAGAAGAACCAACTGGTCTGCATCTTTGAACGGCAGCGGACGGAGCAGAATGCCTTCAACGAGCGAGAAGATCGCAGTCGTAGCGCCAATTCCCAGCGCCAGGGTGAGGACAACGGTGACAGCGAAGCCCGGCCCCTTTCGCAACTGGCGAAGTGCAAGACGAAAATTCTGCAGGATCGCGTACATGAGCCCTCTAATCGTTAGACTCCGTTGCCAGATTATGGCTTCTTTCGTACGCGCCACACAACCAGATGATCAGCAATCAACGGTCATCAGCGACGCAGACAAAGGACTGGGCAAGATTCTTCGCGCCGCTACCGTTGTACTTTGCAACCTGCGGATAAGTACACAGTGGGCGGGTCATCTCGATCTGCCGAGGGCTATCATTCGCCGGGTCGCTTTCATTGAATTTCGTCGCAACAATCTGCGAGGGCGCGTTGCCGTTTTCTACCCATTGCACCAGCGCAGTGAAGATGTCATGACTGGCATCGCTTCTTGGCGCAGCTTCATCCTGTCCAAATGAAGTTGCCCCTGGCCCTCCTCCGCAATGTTGCATTCCCGGAACCATGTAGAGACGCATCGACTGCTCCGCCGTCCGTGCGCCTACAGCACCGACGACGTTGGTGTAGTAGTTGACGGAGTTCAGTGGGGAGATTCCGGGATCATTCCACCCGTGATACAGAATCAACTTGCCTCGCGCTAGAAATGGCTTCAGATCGGGATTCATGGCATCAAGCGAATCACCCGTCTTCTCATAGGCCAGCTTGAGTGAGTCGTCGATTTTCGCCGTTTTGAAATCCCAGTCTGACTTGCCATACACCATGTTTGTGAAGTATCCCGTGACATAGAATGCCCCCGCGCTTTTGCCTTCTTCTGAACCAGTTATCCACGTGCCCCAGCCGCCACGCCCTTCTTCTGCACCAGGCAGAACGCCGGGAAATATCTGCTTGCCGGCGGCATCATGCAGTCCCACATAGATCTTTTTCAGCGAGTCCACCTGCGGGGCCGTCAGGCATGAGTCTGAATTCGCACCTTTGCAAAGCAGCGTTGACGGATCGAAATGGCACTCCCTGGGATCGTTGAGCACACCGTCCATCACCCCATCTTTGGCGTCGCATGTTGCCAGCACTGCCTTGCCGATCGCGGGAATTTTGGCAGCCGGGATATAGCCGGCCTGATCGGTGGCTTGCAGAAGATTCAGCCCATTGGTGAGCATCGGCACCCACGCATTTGCAGGCGCTCCGGCAATAATCCCGTCATAGTCTTCGGGGAAACGTTGTGCTTCCATCAACGCCTGGCGTCCGCCATTCGAACAACTCGCAAAGTACGACCGTTTCACATCATCGTCGTAGAAGGCCTTCACAATGCCCTTCGCATCGACCGTCATCTCATGCACAGCACGATAACCGTAATCGACAACCTTCTCTGGGTGCCCAAGAGCCCATTCCGCGCCAGGCGTGGAATGCCCCGTATCGGTGCTGGCCGCCGCGTAGCCCTGACTTACTGAAGCCGCGAGCCCGGCATAGGCGATATAGCCTGCGAATCCGCCGTTTCCCTGTCCTCGAAATTTCCCATTCCATCCGCTGGCAGGCATCCACACTTCTACCTTGATATCGGAGTCAGCTGTGGGTTTGAGCGTCGCGACCACGCGGCAGAAGCTTGGAGCCGTTTTATACACGTGCGGCACCCTTTGTCCTGTTTTCAGGTCAGGAGGCGTAAACACACCGGCCGCAACTATTTCAGCCGAGACAATGTTGGCCTCAGGAATTGCCAGGCGCTTCAGCTCCGCACAGCGTTGGGCCGAAGCAGCATCGTCAGCAAAGGCAGCTGCACGAAACGCCAACAGGGCAGAAAGTAGCAGAAGGAAGGCGCGTGTACGCATGGCCGTTAGGCTCGCAGAAGAGCAGCAATCTTACAAGGGAAAATCGGCACAAGCCGATGAAGTCTCCGAGCGCCTAATCTTCAAAGAGGCCAGCCTGAGTTTCCTCCGCCATGTAATCGACGACCGCTTTAAGATCGTCCGTCTCTTCAAACTTACGCAACTGGCGGTCGGCGCCGGTGCCCATCTCAAGAATTTTGCGGATGTAAGCAATCTCTTCGTGGCTGTTCAGCTCATCGACTACCTCGGCGACGAAGTCGAGATATTCGAGTATAAGTTCCCGCTCCGGTACTTCTGTCTCTTTACCGAAATCGATGAGCTTTCCATCAAGGCCGTATCGAACAGCGCGCCATTTATTTTCCATCACCAGAGCGCGCGAATACTGCCGGTAATCCTGGTTGCGCGAATGCAGCAGGTAGAGCTTGGCAGCGGTGGCCTGAATGAGCGCGGCAATGGCCAGAGTCTCTTCGGCGCGCATAGGCAGATCGCAAGCGCGCACCTCGACCGTATTGAAGAAAGGATGCGGACGAATATCCCACCAGATCTTCTTTGCGTTATCGAGGCAATTGGTCTTGATGAGCAGGTTGACGAAACCTTCATACTCCGCATAGCTTGCGAAGCTATCCGGAATATTCGTGCGCGGAAATTTGTCGAAAACTTTAGCGCGGTAGCTCTTCAGTCCTGTCTTCATGCCGCGCCAAAAGGGCGAGTTGGTCGACAGAGCAAGAATATGCGGCAGAAAATACCGCATGGAGTTCATAAGCCGAATGGCCGCCTCACGGTCTTCCACACCAATATGAACATGAAGGCCAAAGATCAGATTGGCGCGCGCGACTAGTTGCAAGTCCTCCACCACGCGCTTGTAGCGATCATCCGGATAGATTTCCTGCGTGCGCCAATCAGCGAACGGATGCGTTGCCCCCGCCACCAGCAGCAAATTGTGCTCCCGCGCAAGATGAATCATCTGCCGTCGCAGATCGAAAAGATCCTCGCGTGCTTCCTTGATGGTCTTGCAGATGGTGGTGCCCACTTCCACCACCGACTGGTGCATCTCCGCCTTGACGCGCTCGGCGAGACGGCGTTTACCCTTCGCCAGCATCTCGGTCGCAATGTGTGAGCGCAGATCGCGCGTCACCGGGTCGACGGTCTGGTATTCCTCTTCAATACCGATCGTGAATGATGGCATCATAGGCTATGCGCTCCGCGCTTGGTTTCCTGAGCTAGTAGAAGAGTGTAGACCGATTTCTGCCAAGAAGCCCTTCCCTTCTTACGCAAAAGTTTTTAACAGCTTCAGGCATGGGAAACTTCGACAGCCTTCTTCTTGGGTTTGCTCTTCTTCTTTGCTGTTGCCTTCGCAGGCTTAGCGTCATCGTTCAGAAACGCACTCCAGCGCAATTCTGATACCTTCGGCGCAGACTTAGCCTTCTTGACCGCCAGATCAGCGACCTTTTCGACAATCCAGTCAAAATTCTCTTGGCCAACTGAATGCAGATCGGCATCCGGCGCTGGATTCATAAAGTCAATCGCATACGGTATGCCATCTTCCACTGCAAATTCAACCGTATTCAGGTCATAGCCTAGGGCCTGACACAGCGCCAGGGCGTCCTTCTCAACACGTTTCAACAATTTCTTGTCATACTCCGGCGGATTGCGCAGGTAGCGCTCGTGATGCGGACGGCGTGGGTCATAGGGCATGATGTGGACCTTCTCCTGTCCCACCACATAACACCGAAAATACTCGTTAAACTTCACGGCGCGCTGCAAAGTCATGCATAGATCACGGCTCTGGTCGTATGCGTGAAAGAATTCGTCGGGATTGTGCACGTGATGCACGTCACGCCAACCGCCGCCGTCGACGGGCTTGAGAAACGAAGGAAAACCAACATACTCGAAAATTCCATCCCAGTTCAGCGGATATTCCAGGTTTCGCATGGAGCGCTCGGTGGTTCCCTCGGGATAGTGTTTGTGCGGCAGAACTACAGTCGGAGGCACAGCAACACCGAGCTTTGCCGCCAACGAGTAGTTAAAGAACTTGTCATCTGCCGACCACCAGAAGGGATTGTTGATCACCACCGTTCCGTTCAGCACGGCATGCTTCAGGAAGGCGCGATAAAACGGAATGTCATGCGAAATACGGTCGACAATCACCGAGTACGCAGGTGGTTTGTCGAGCCAGACACCACCGGTCTGCACGAACTCAGCCGTAATGCCATCTAAATTCATCGAATTGATGCGCTCGACCAGCGCACCGGGAAAGGTGTTTTCCATACCAAAGAGAACGCCGATCTTTTTCACAGTCTTTCCCCTCCCAGTTGAAATGCAACTCTCACACCGTCACCTTAGCTGAGGCAACAGCTGCATGCAAAGAAAAGATTAAAGAAAAAGACGGGAAGCGAACGGTTCGCCCGCTTCCCTTTATGCGGCTGTCTCGACAGAACGAATGTACTCAATGACGGCTTCGCTCCAGCCATCGATATGCGTCCACGCGCCGTAGCCCACTCCATTGCCGTAGCTGGCTACGTTGACCACGTATCCGCGTCCGTACTTCGGCGCAGGCACGCGGTCGTGAGACTGCTCGTCGGTGATAACGATCAGGCGGTCACCGCGCTCACGCAGTTCATTCAATGCACGGCTCAGCTGCGTGCCACCATGCGGCTGGCTGTGCCCAATGGCATCGCGCAGAGCAAAGCCCCGACGTGCCGGGACTGCGGCAAGAGCATCCGAAAAGGTATAGATGCTCACCTCTTCGGCAATCTCGCGCAACAGCACCGCAAGACTCGCAGCTGCATCCATCCGCGGCATCTCGGAACGCGCAGACAGCTTCGCGTCCATGCTGCCGGAAACGTCGATAAGCAAAATAGTCTTGCCCATCAGACGCAACTGGCCGCTCAGGCTCGCGAACATCGCCTGCTCGATCCACGGCTCCCACTGCGGAGCATGACGCGCCGCAGCGATGAAGCGAAACGGCAGCACGCGCTCGACGCGAATCACTTCAAGCGCATAGCGCACCAGCTCCGGATCGACGCCCGCAGCCTGCATGTTGCGCAGGTTGCGAAGCAGAGCGAGAGCGCCGAGGCGGTTCTCGATCAGCATCGACTCCCACACTTCGCGCTTCTGCTCGCCACGAGACAGCCGCACCTCCCAGGTCTCAGGCGAAGGCAGTGTCCCCTCCACGAGCTGACGCCACGTGAATGACTGGTCGGCGGTCAACGGCTTTGCGTGCGTCAGAAACAGCACGTCGCGCAATTTGACCGCGCCTGCACGGTCATACTTTGCCAGTGCATACGCGTCGAACCTCGTAAAGGCCGCGGCCAGTCCCTTCTTCACCTGCGCAGACAAAGGCTGCCGTCCATCCTTCCAATAAATAGCAAGGAACTCCGACAGTTCGTCTGCACGCTGAATCACGCGAGCCAGCGTCTCAGCTACCAGTCCGCGATGCGTGGCATAGCGGGCCATCTCACGAACCAGCAATAGCGGCGCATGGCGCAGCTTCATCTTCTCGCGCGCCTCGATAGCGAGCACAGCCACCTTCCCTGCTTCAACCCGCGGAACGAGCGCGGCGATGCGCTCGGCAATGGTTACACCATCCTCGTAGAACTGGTCCTCCCACAACATGCAGGCCAGCACGGAGCGTCTCAACTGCTCTCCTGCGCTGATGACAACAGCGGGTGCGCCCTCATGCGTCACCAAGGGCGCTCCGCTGAATACGGGTTGACTAAGTTTCAATATATTCAGGCGCATAGAGCGCCTCCCTTCAAGATGCCCGCCATTGCGGCTCTGTTCGCAGCCGGCATCTTGGTAAAGCCGGAACAGAGTCAAACGATATGACTACTCACTGCCCTCCTCACAAGTGCCGGCAGTGACAGCTGCACCTGCAAAACCGACACGAGAAGTTGCCTTCACATCCTTGACATCGATGATGAATGCGATCTTTTCCAACTCGTAAAGAGTCGGGGCGAGCTTGCTGAGGTAGTCGCTGCAACGGCTGACCGGAAACGGCACCAAACGCGGCAACTCGCTAAAGTAGCCGCAGCGAATTTCCTCCTCACTCTCGGAGTAGCCCAGCTGGATGCTGGCGTAACGGCAGGTGCGGCAGAGCGACTCCTTGCCAATTGCAGTGCCGTTACGCACAGTGATGCTGATGCTCATTGCGTGTCTCCTTGCACACGGTTGAAGGTTCAGGTTGTACACCAGAGATGCAGGTACGCATTCCTGGCGCCGTAGAGTAGTCTCCGGGGAAGAGCAGCACGTGCGGCATTCGCTTGCGCGAACTGGCGATTCCCTTTCGCCTGCCGTACGCGGGTGGAGAGACGTATCCCGCGCCTTCACCACCGGAGTTGTTCACGCCAGGGAAACATCGTATGCGGCTATTGCGGGTTCGAACCGCACCCTTTCGGGCTCCGACCAAGAAGTATCCGCACACTTCACCACTGGCGCATGCCTGCAATCAGTGTCCCCAACATGCGCGATTTTTCGCATTTTGGGAACGCGAGGGAACGGTCGCTATGGCGGAGTTGCCGTGTCAAGACGAGGTATCCGCGTGCTACACCACTCACTATTGCAGGTAAGCTTTGGCCTGTATCGGTTTTCTGGATTTAGCAGAGGAACAACACGCCGTTATAATCTGGCGGTTGCGGACAGAATCCGGTACGAGCCGATAAGGCTATCGAGCCTGGGCTGCATATTTGGTCCGAATTGGAAGATCGTAGTCATTACAGCTTCCTCTGCCTGAAAGATAGTGGCATAGGTCACGTCGAAATTTCAAGTGGAAATCAGAAGATTTTTTGATATTTGTAACAAATTCAGATACGAATACAAACGTCTATAGATAAATATTCATCATGCGCGCCCAGGTCGGCCAGTCATGGCTGTTCCACGTGTCCCAGATATAGAGATTGTGAGGAACGCCCTTTTCCCCTAACAGTCGTGACATGTATTGATTGTCTCCCAGGCACTGGTCATCCCATCCGGTAGCAAGAACATAAGTATTGTGCCGATAGCGATCGAGATACCACGGATCTCCCATGTTCGGAATGTAATGAGGCGGCGTGTTGAAGTACACATCGTTGTCGTAATAGCCGTGCAGGAATCTTGTCTGGTCGAAGGCCCCGCTCATCGAGAGGAAGCCGGTGAACTGGTCCGGGTGGCGAAGTGCAATGTTGACCGCATGATAGCCGCCAAAGCTGCACCCGACGCTGATGAGATGACGGTCATTATTTTTTAGCCGGACTAGAGGCAATACCTCTTCCAGCACATAGTTTTCGTATTGGACGTGCCGGGCTATTTGCCAGCGCGGAGGAACATTGCGGTTGTACCAGCTCTCGGCGTCCATACTATCTACGCAATAAAGCTGCAACTCGCCGTTCTCAATCTTGTGAGCGATCGCATGAATCATGCCACGATCTTCAAACTCATAAAAACGACCCTGCGACGTGGGAAAGACAACCGCCGGCACGCCGGAGTGCCCAAAGACCAGCAACTCCATGTCACGGTCGAGACGCCAGGACCACCATTTGTGATATTCACGGTTCATCGCACGTTCACATTCCTGATACTGTAGCAGCAAGGGCCGCGCGAATCAGAAAGAAACATCGCAGCACCTGATGAGAAAACGTAGAGGAAGTACCCGTAAGTTGGCAACCGAGATTCCAGATATTTCCGCCGCCGCTCAAGTGCCAGGCGCACCCACCTTGCCAGCGCGCGTCAGCCTTCATCCCCGGTTTCACAGCCACTTTTTGCGAGATGATCGCGACATCACGGTCTACGTTCCGCCGCAATACGAAGAGCAGCCGGACCGGGGCTTTCCGGTGCTCTACTTGCATGACGGTCAAAATCTTTTCGATCCGAGCACATCGTTTGTTCCCGGACGCACATGGCGTGTGGCTGAAACCGCCGATGCCGTCATTGAAGCCGGTGAAGTAACCCCTCTCATCATTGTCGGCATAGCCAACACAGGTGATCACAGGCTGAAGGAATACACTTATGTGCCCGACTGGAAGATGGGCGGCGGCGAAGCGGACAAATATGGAAGGCTCGTCACCGAAGAGCTGATGCCTTTTATCAACGCCAACTACCGCACCCTGCAAGGCCGCGAGAATACCGGCATGGGCGGATCATCCCTCGGAGCCCTGGCCACCCTTTATCTTGGATTGAAATATGCAAACGTCTTTAGCAGGCTTGGCGTACTGTCGCCCTCGGTTTGGTGGAACCACAAGAGCATCATCAGCTATGTGAATGAGACTCGTCTGGCTCATCTGCCGCGTATCTGGCTCGACGTAGGTACTGCAGAAGGCAGGCGCACCTTGGCAGACGCCGATCTATTGGAGCGGCGTCTAAGAGCAAACGGTTGGCGACCGGATATCGACCTGCAATACCTGCACGTCGCCGGAGGAACGCACGATGAAGCGTCCTGGGCACAGCGCGTCGGGCCAATGCTGAACTTCTTGTTCCCTGCGTCTGAGCGCTCTCGATAAGACGGGTAGTTTCAGTTACTCATTGTCGACAACGCTTCCATAAAGCAAAATGGCAGTGCAGTCGTTTTTCATAACCCTCATGCATAGACATTTACGGGAGATTGCGACAACCTGCGTTTTTTCTTTGAGCGCCTTATGCGTCAACGCACAGAGCGCTCCAGCTTCTCCTGATAAACCATGGAATAATCCAGCCGCCGAGCAAAGCCTGAACAAACAGCTCTCGGCGCTCCCCGACACGAAATATACGCTCGACCCGTCCAAAGCCTACACTTTGGCCGAGCTGATCGATCTCGCCGAACAGCACAACCCGGAAACGCGCGTGGCCTGGCAGCAGGCGAAGGCGAGGGCTTCGGCGCTCGGTATCGCACGCGGCGCCCTTTTTCCCACCCTGGCGGCAGTAGCCGTGGGCAACACAACGCGCACACAAATTCTTTTCAATTCAGCTTTCGTCCGACAAACCTACGGCGCATTTGAGCCGGAGCTTCATGTCGAATATCTAATTTTTGATTTCGGTGGCCGTAGCGGTGCAATCGACGCGGCAAAGGCGAATCTGCTGGCGTCCAACCTTACCTTCAACAATACGCATTTGAAAATCATCTTCCAGGTCACATCCGCCTACTATCGACTCTTGAATGCAATGGGCCAGATGGACGCGGCTGAGGCCAGTCTGAAAAATGCCCAAGCCGTCGAGGAGGACGCCCAGGATCGTCTGGATCACGGGCTAGCTACCAAGCCCGACGTGCTGGAGGCAACTGCCTCCAGGGCGCAAGCCGAGTACGATCTGCAGACCGTGACCGGGGCTCAAGAAATTGCCCATGGCGATCTGGCAACTGCAATGGGTCTACCACCGCAGACCATCTTCCACGTGCAGGACGTCAACGAGCTCAAAATGCCCAGCGAACTCGCCGAATCCATCGATACGGCCATCGATCGTGCCTTTGAGCAACGGCCTGACCTCAAAGCCCAGTTGGCGCAACTGCGCGCCGCCAACGCAGCCATCAAGCAGGCCAAATCAAGATATTATCCATCTCTTCTCTTCAATGGGAACGGCGGCCTCACCCACGAGTATGGCCAGCAGGGTCAACTACCTTCGGCGTACGCCAGATCGGAAATTTGGGACGTCTCGCTCGGACTTCAGTGGACGCTCTTTGACGGCGGCCGACGTGAGCACGAGATCGCTCAGGCTAAGGCAGAAAGGTCAGCAACACTCGCGGAAATCAATTCACTTCGCGACCAAATCTCCGATGAAGTCTGGACAGCATATTCCAATGTAAAGACTGCGGAACGTCAGCAGCTAGCCGCCGCTGCGCTACTCGTCGCCTCGGATCAGTCGTACACCTCGGCGCGTGAGTCGTATGGTTATGGCGTCCGCAACCTGCTCGATGTCGTTGCGGCGCAAAAGGCCCTCGCACAGGCGCGAACAGAAGATGTCACCGCTCGCACGCAGCTTCTTTTGCAGGTTGCCGATCTCGCATTCCGGACGGGCGATCTTCTTGCAACGCCCCCGGCAAAGACAGGCCCATGATGAAAAGAGTTGGGATGGAGAAGACAAAATGAGGAAGAGAGGAAGCCACCCTCTGCCTTTGACTCAGGGAAATATCACGGTGATTTCAGCATTGGTTCCGCTGACTTTACTCAGCGGCTGCCAGCGCGCGCCCACATTCAGCATTCTAGGCTCGTTTTTTCCGGCGTGGCTCTTCTGCATCATTGCGGGCATTCTGCTGGCGTGGGGCGCCCACTGGTTCTTCACGCGCATTGAGATCGACAAGCATATCCAGCCCGCGATCCTCGTGTACCCCTGTGTGGCTGCATTTTTTGCCTTCACCCTTTGGCTGGTCATTTTCAGTTAAATAGAGGACCTATGTCGCCTATTGAATCGGAAGAGAGTCGCCGCCGCCTTGGACGAATCATCAGCATCGGATCCATTCTGTGCGCGGCCATTACCGGCCTGCTCGTGATTCACGCAACAACGATAAACCCGCGCACAGATGACGCCGAAGTCTTCGCCAACTTCATCGGAGTCGCGCCTATCGTCAGCGGTCCGATCGTGAAGCTGAATGTGGTTGACAACCAGTTAGTGAAGCAGGGTGACCTTATCTTCGACATCGATGAGCGCCCTTACGCATACGCTCTGGAGCAGGCCAAGTCACAGCGGGCGTCGCTCGAAGGCGAGATCGTCGATCAAGGCCGCACCATCGCCTCGCTCGGCAGCGCCGTTGACGTGGCAAAGGCGAGCAGCAAAAGCGCGGACGCAAACGTCGCTCGCGCTGCCGCTGCCGTGGACGAGGCGAAAGCGGACGTGATCAACGCGAAGGCTGCTGTGGATCGCGCGGATGCTGAGACCGCGTATGCCACCAACAACTTGCATCGCATTCAGCCTCTTCTCGCCAAACAATTCGTCACTGTGGATCAGATCGACCAGGCGCAAACGTTGCAGACGACGCGCCAACAGGCGTCAGCACAGGCGCGCTCTCAACTCGCTCTTGCTCAGGCGAGTCTCGATTCTGCACAGGCGCAATACAAGCAGGCTGAGGCGCAACTCGAACAAAGCCACCAGCAGATACAACAGGCCACCCATGCAGTCACAACGCTCGAACCTTTAACCGCACAGCGTTCCGGACGCAGCGCCTCCATCGACCTTGCGCAGTACAACTTCGACAACTGCCGGTACATTGCTCCCTTCGATGGCCGTGTCACTAACCTCACCATTTCCGAAGGGGCCTATGCGCACACAGGCCAGGAAATTTTCACGCTTATCGATTCGCGAGTCTGGTGGGCAGTAGCCAATTTCCGGGAAACGCAGCTTCGCCATATCCATCCCGGCATGAAAGCCGATGTCTATGTTTTGTCGCGTCCGAATATCCGCTTCCATGGCATCGTGGATAGCGTCGGCTTCGGCGTAACGCCTGACGCGGACGTTGTCGGCAAATTCACGCAGGGGCTTCCCGACGTGCAGCGCACCCTTAACTGGGTACACTTGGCATCGCGATTCCCTGTCCGCGTCCGTATCGAAGAGCATCCATCCGATCTGTTTCGCCTCAGCGAGTCAGCCGTCGTGGTGATTCGCGGTGATTCCGAGCGGAAATAAGTATGGCCACCGCGGCAACCATCTCGTCCGTGGAAAACCGCGGCGGGTTCATTTCCTGGTTTTGGGAATTCCTCAAAGGAGAACTCACCCCCTATCCAGGCCGGGGCATCATGGTCGCCCGCATCGTACTTGCGGCGACCATCACCATGATCCTCACCATGACCTTCCGCATTCCCGGCGGTGCGCTCGGTGCCATCATCGCGTTTCTCATCTCGCGCGAAAATTTCGCTGCCACAACGAAATTCACGGTATCGATCGCAACCGTTGTGCTTATGGCGACCATCTTCGTTCCGGTCGGAGGCACAATGTTCGCCTCGGTGCCTATCACCCATTTTTTCTGGGAATGTTTCAGCATCTTCCTGATTTTCTTTCTCCTGCGGTCCCTTGCCAATTTCGCTGTGGCAACCATCCTTGGCGTGATTGGCACTTCGGCTGTTGCGCTCTGGTATCTGCCCGGACCTGCCGAGTACAATGTCGAGCAAACGTTGTGGCAGGTTCTGTCTCCAGCCATCGGAGCGGCTGTGACGCTTGTAGTCGAGGCCGTCTTCCACGCATTTCAAAAGCAGGACCAGATCACGATCGGTTTGGATGCGCGTCTCAAGGCGGTGGAAGACCTGCTTACCTGTTACTCCATAGGCACGCCAATACCCAAAGAAACCGCAGCCAGACTCACTCAGTTCGCCACGATCGGCATCGGGACTATCCGCCGTTTTCTCGCTCGTTCACGCTATACGCAACTCTATCGCGCACAGATGGACGCCGTGATTTCGCTGGTAGGCCGATCGCAGGACTTCGCTGCCGCCATGGCTCAAGCACAACCATACGTCTCTCCCGCCGACAGCCAGCTCGCGGCAAAGCTTGCAAAAGAGATCGCGGAAGTTCGCCAATTCCTCAAAACGGGGCAACAACCGCCCATGCTCGAGACGACAGGGACGCCCTCAAATGCTTCCTTACTGCGGGAACTGGAGGGGATGGTCGCCCTCCTGCCGCGCGTCATTCAAGGCTCGGCATCTCTGGAAGCTTTCCAGGCTCTCTCACACGAACCGGAACAGCCCGAGAGCGGGTTCCTCCTGCCCGATGCATTCATCAATCCCGACCATCTTCGCTTTGCGCTCGGCGGCTGCCTCGCGGGAACTCTATGCTATGTCGTATGTGACGGGCTCGCTTGGCGAGGACCGCTGGCTACATCCCTCCTAACCTGTGTACTCACGGCGCTTTCAACCATCGGGGCCTCGCGGCAAAAGCAGGTATTGCGCGTTGCCGGAACTGTGATCGGCGGATTCATCTTCGGTCTCGGCGCCCAGATCTTTATCCTGCCCAATATCGACTCAATTACTGCATTCACCCTGCTCTTCGTGGCTGTTTCAACAGTCGCCGCCTGGGTAGGAACTGCAAGCTCGCGCCTCTCCTATTGCGGACTCCAGATTGCGGTCTCCTTTTATTTCATCCACCTGAATGACTTCACCTTTCAAACATCACTCACAATTGGCCGCGACCGCACCGTCGGCGTGCTTCTGGGTATCGCGATGATGTGGCTGGCCTTCGAACGGCTGCAGCCAACAACTGCTACCGATGAGATGTTGAGGATTTTCACCAGGAACCTCCGATCGCTAGCTGAATTGGCCGTCTACACTCTTCGTCCGCACGATGCCGATTCGATTGTCGGCGTCCGTCGGCTGCGCAACAAAATCTTTAGCAATTTTGCTGCCGTCAACTCTCAAGCAGACGCTGTTCCCTTTGAGTTGGGCGCGCTTCGTATGAAGCACATGGCCGCGCGGGATCGAGTACGTCTCTGGCAGGCCCAGTTGCGCACCGCGTACGTCCTGCAACTTGCGCTATTGCAATACCGCGTCTTTGGCGCGACTGAAAGACTGTCGGCGCAGGCTGAAGCGCTCTTACGAGATTTTGATCAGTCGTGCTCGCAGACACTGAACGATATGGCCGCCTATCTCGAAGCGGAGAGGACAGGAGGCGTTACGGCCCTCCTGAGTATCCGGATTCCCACACTCCCGCCTGCACTGACAAGCGCGGCAGACGCGAATGACCTTCTACCTGCCAATCTGCTGCCACTCGCCCATGAGCTGATGAAAATACTTAAGCGAGTACGCGAACAGATTCTTGCGACGCCTCTATTCGCAATTCAATGAGCTTCGACAGCAGCTGGACGCCTACCTCGGGTGCCTACGTTGGGCCTAACGACGGGCGGCAGTAAAGCGCAATCAAAGTAGCCAGCGTTTGAGGTATTCTTCGCAAGCTTCCAAAGTCCAGATGCGTGGGATGCTCTACACTATGTCGATGAATCGCCGTGATCTATTGAAGTCCATCGGAGGCGCAGGTCTGCTCAGCCTGGCAGCGCCTGTTGTTCGAGCGCAGGAGCAGTTGGCAAAGGCTACACGAGCCATGCCCTCGCCACGTATCAAAGACATCAGCGTCATCGAGTGCGCACCCGCTGGAGTACGGCTGACGGTGGTGAAGATCACGACTGACCAGGATGGCCTGTACGGGTACGGCTGCGCGACATTTACGCAACGGGCCGAACTGGTGAAGCCTGCGGTGGAGCGGTATCTGAAGCCGTTTCTATTGGGCAAGACAACGGACCGGATCGAGGACATCTGGCAGAGCTGCTATGACAGCTCGTACTGGAAAAACGGACCGGTGCTCAACAATGCTTTGAGCGGGATCGACCAGGCGTTGTGGGACATCAAAGGCCGCCAGGCGGGAATGCCGGTGTACCAGCTGGCAGGAGGCAAATGTCGCGAGGCTGTCGACTGCTACGCCCACGCGGACGGCCCGGAATTCGCAGATGTAGTCGAATCAGCCAAGAAACTCATGGCACAGGGCTTCCGCAACGTCCGGGTACAGGTTGGGTTGCCCGGAATGGCAGGCTATGGTTCGGCGCACGGGAGTGCTCCGCCGCTGAAGGCGCTCCATAACAAACCCTTGTTCGAGCCTGCCTATCAGATGCGCCGCGCGCTGAAGCTGCTGGAAGTCTGCAGGACGGATTTGGGAGAGGAGGTGGAGCTACTGCATGATATGCATGAGCGGCTGACTCCCAACCAGGCGGTGCAGTTCTGCAAAGAAGCGGAGAAGTTCCGGATGTTCTTCCTGGAGGACCCGCTTTCCCCGGAGGACAATGAGTACTTCCACCAAATACGCTCGCAGTGCGCTACTCCGATTGCAATGGGCGAGCTTTTCAACAACCCTCATGAATGGCAGCCGCTGATCGAGCAGAGACTGATCGACTACATCCGGGTGCATGTGTCGCAGGCAGGAGGGTTTACGCCCGCGCGAAAGATTGCGATCCTGGCCGAGCAGTATGGCGTGAAAACCGCATGGCACGGACCGGGGGACGTTTCGCCGGTGGGCCACATGGCGAATATCACGCTGGATATCGTGAGCTATAACTTCGGCATCCAGGAGTACACACCCTTCAACCCGGAAACGCAGGAGATCTTCCAAGGATGCCCCGAGATGAAGGACGGCTACTTCTGGGTGAATGAGAAGCCGGGATGGGGCATCGAAATCGATGAGAAAGCAGCGGCGAAGTATTCATTTGTCGACGGCCCGAACCATCTGAATGGCGGGTGGGGCGAAATCCGGAAGAGGGATGGGACAGTGATCAAGCAATAGCTATCGTGGAAGACTGAATCGGGTGAAGGAAGCATTCACCCGCCCCTGGAAGCCCTGCGTGGACTCTTTAATATGAAGTATTGCGGATGCCTTTCATGCGCATAGCCTCTCTCGTTTCCGAGGTGCCCACTCATCTCACTTTTGAGTAACTTCGTCTTACCAGAACCGGTGGCAGACAGCTCTCGGACTGAGCGACCCACCGACTACCAGAAGTCGGCCAGTTACCTGCGCGTGATCTCCTCCTTCACCACTGCGCCACCCTTCATCACGAATTGGACATGTTCCAACACCTCAACGTGCTGCAGCGGATCATCGCTGACTGCGATCAGGTCCGCGTAGTGACCGGGCGTTAGGGAGCCGACGTCGTTGGAGCGGCTGATGAGGTCCGCGGCGTTCCATGTGGCTGCTTGGATTGCCTGGGCGGGCGTCATCCCGTACATCACCATGTAGTGAAACTGCTTCGCGTTGTCGCCGTGCGGATAGACTCCGGCGTCGGTACCAAAGGCCATTTTGACGCCAGCCTGGAAGGCCTTCTGAAAGTTCTCCCGTTGCAACTTTCCGAGGGTGCGCTCTTTGTCGACGAACTCCTGCGGAATACCAAAGTCTTTGGCCTTGCCGAGAATATAGTCGTCGTCGTAGATGTCCATGACGAAGTAAGTTTCGTGGGCTTTCGCCATCTGGATACCCTCGTCGTCGACGAGCGAGGCGTGTTCGATCGAGTCAATGCCCGCCTGAATGGCCCACTTGATGCTCTGCGTGCCGTGGGCATGGGCGGCAATTTTACGGCCGACTTGGTGAGCTGTTTCCGCGGCCATCTTGAGTTCTTCGTATGTATATTGCGGCCCACCTGGCTGATCGCCCTTGCTGAGAACTCCCCCAGAGGCGAGGATTTTGATCACGTCGACGCCGTACTTCACCTGAGCGCGGACGGTCTCGCGCACCTGCTCCGGGCCATCGGCAATCTGGAAGTCGCGTTGCTCGGGAAACATCATTACCCGAGTCTGCGGCGAGTAGTTGTTGAGGTCTCCATGTCCGCCAGTGATGGAAATCCCCGGCCCCGAGGCGACGATGCGCGGCCCCGGGATGAAGCCCGCATTGACGTTGTTGCGCAGATCTACGGCTAGAAATGGCCGTGAACCGACATCACGAACAGAGGTAAATCCGGCGTCCAGCGTCCTCTTCGCGTTGACCACGCCCGCGATGGCGGAATCGAACGGAGTGTCTTTGAATCGCGAATCCTCCAGCCTCGGGCGACTTGATGCGTTCGCCCTCAATCACCAGTACTGTGTTTGAGCGATACGCGCCGCTCTGGCTTTCGAAGAGGTTGCCCGCTTTGACATAAGTGGTCTTCACCGTCTGGCCAAAGGCGGGGACCGCGATCAGGAACAAGAGACAAATTTGAAGCAGAGAGGACTTTCGCATAGTGGTCTTCACTCGGTTTGAAACGGGAATTGAGTCCAGCCGCTGATGCCACAAAATATCACGGCCACAGCAATCGAGGCTCAGTTTCGCAAAGTTCTAGTTGGAAGTATCTCTCAATATCTCTTCAGCGCACAGCGCCAGACCCCGTGCAACTGAAGTAAACTCATTGCCGCTTCGAATACGATCCTCCCCGAACCGCGTCGCGAAGACTTGGCGAACGATAGGGACGAACGAACTTCCGCCGGTGAGAAAAACGCGGTCCACTTCACGAGGGCCGATGCCGGAAGCCTTCAAGAGCGAATCAATGCAGTGCTCGATTGCCCGCAGTTCTTCTTCGATCCACTTTTCAAAGTCATCGCGGCTGACAGAAATGCGCAGATCCATGCTGCCGTCACGGAAATGAAACTCCGCAGAGTGGGATCGCGAAAGTTCGAACTTCACCCGCTGAACTGCCTGGTGAAGCTGATAGCCGGGATCTTCCTCGATGAGGATGATGAGAGCTTCAATCTTCTCGGGCTCAAGAGCGCGCCTGTGTGCGCTCTTCAATATCTCCGTTACGTTGCGGGTGCGTAGAAACGAGAGGTAATGCCAGCGTTCGAGATTGGCGTAAATCCAGGCTGGGACGGCAGGAAGTATCTTGTTCAGCGAGCGTGCGTGGGAATCCGACCCAAGAGCGGGCGAGACCAACTTGCGAATAATCCGAGCGTCGAAGGCGTCGCCAGCAAGCCCCACGCCGCTGTTGCCCAGCAGATCTCGTGCTGTGCGTCCACGTCTGCGCACGCCGGGACCAACCTGAAGCAGAGAGAAATCGCTCGTACCCCCGCCAAAGTCGCCGATAAGGATCAGTTCGTCATGATCAAGCGTGGATTCGTAAGAGTAAGGTGCGGCGACCCGCTCCATTTCAAAATCAACATTCTCGAAGCCGGCAATCTTAAAGGCCTCACGCAGCCGGGTCACAGCGTAGGCATCATCTTCTTCCGTCTCTGCACCGACGAAGCGCACCGGCCGTCCCACCATGGCATAACGAATAGGTATCCCGAATTTCTGCTCCGCGTGTTTGCGCAATCGGAGAGCATCCGGGAGACCAGTTCTTCAAGTAGCGCCGACCGAATACCTCTGTGCCGGTGAGTGTCTTGCTTGAGAGATGGGATTTGAGGGACTGAATAAGTCGGCCCTTGTCGTCAGCCTCAAGATAGTGCTCAACAACTGCTGGTCCGGTCCACGACTGCGTGTGCTGCAGCTCACCAGTTTTCTTTTTCCGTTCGAGGTAGAGAACGGAGCGGAATGACGAAGTTTCCGCGCCGCGAACAGGAAACGAGGCTAGTTGTACCTGCGAATTTCCCGTTGCCAGCGCCACTGAACTATATGGTCGTGCCAAAATCAATGCCTAAAGCAGGGATCGGATGTTGTCTTTTCTGCATTTACCCTATTATTTCTCAGCTCCTGCAAGCCAATCGATGGATGCACCGCCTGACTTCTCTCGATACCATGGGTTGAAAGGTGAAGAAGCCGATGTCCTCGAACGAAACTACGGTGCCCCGCCAGCACGCATCCAGCGGACCGGCATCGCCGCAATTACCGGAACCAAGTCACGCTGAGCGAATCCGCACCCTCATTTCGCTAACCCCGGTTGGCACACTGTCGACTATTTCCCGCAAGTATCCGGGATTTCCCTTTGGATCTCTAATGCCCTTCGCACTCGACTCCGCGGGCCTACCTCTTTTTCTGATCAGCAACATGGCCATGCACACGCAGAATTTGAAGGCGGAGCCGCGATGCAGCCTCTTCATTGGACAAGCGAATGCGGATGGCGATCCACTCGGAGCCGCTAGAGCTACCCTTGTCGGCCTTGCCGAACCTGTTCCCACAAGCGAGCTTCCTTCGGTTCGAGAGGCTTACCTTGCTCGTCACGAGAATAGCCGTTACTGGGTCGACTTCGCCGACTTCAGTTTCTTCAGGCTACAACCCATTGACCTTTACTACGTGGGCGGCTTTGGCGTGATGGGATGGGTCGATGCGAGAGAATATGAAGATGCGGTCCCAGATCCGCTGGCAAGTGCTGCACCCGGCATCCTAGCCCACATGAACGCTGACCACATGGATTCAATGATCCTGCTGGCACGCTCTCATGCCGCAGTTGAAGCAACGGAAGCGACCATGACTTCGGTCGATCGACTGGGCTTCACTCTCCGATTGAAAACGAATGAGGGAATGAAAGGCGTTCGTATCAACTTCCTCCGCGAGGTATCTACCCCGATGGAAACCAGGACGGTGCTGGTCGAGATGGTCCGCCAAGCCAGACAATAAGCGTAATCTGGCCAGACAAATTGCCGTTCAAAGTATTGGAGGCCGCCCATTGCATCAACTCATAGCCAGGCTCGCCATCTGCCTGACGGCGATAACATCGTCGTTGTTCGCTCAGGCTCCAATTCCACGTTGGTGCCGCGTACTCCCTCACCCTGAATACAAATCCCTCGATCATGTCGCCACTAGCGATCCCTGGTTCGAAGTCTATAAACCGGCGTCGAATGTCTTCGCCATCTACGAACCGCATCAGGCTGAAGAGGTCATCAGCTACTTAATCGTCGGTACGAAACGAGCCCTGCTGTTCGACACTGGTATGGGAATCAGCGACATCAAAAAAGTAACCGCCGAACTCACAAATTTGCCCATCATCGTCCTGAACTCCCACACACATGACGACCACGTCGGCGGCAATTGGGAATTCGCCACAATCTACAACATGGATACAGCTTTCACCCTGAAGAATGCACTTGGCTCACGCCAAGACGCGCAGGCCGAGATCACCCCTGATCAGATTTGCGGTACCTTGCCCAACGGATTCGACGCGAAAACCTACCTCACGCGGCCGTGGAAGATTACAGCCTACACTCATGACGGCGATCGCTTCGACCTAGGCGGTCGAACTATAGAAGTGATTGCAACCCCAGGACACACTCCGGACGCCATTTCTCTGATCGACCGTGCGAACGGACTTCTCTTCACCGGCGACACTTACTATCCCGCCCCCATCTGGCTCTTCCGCCCCGAAACTGATCTCGACGCGTATGCCTCGTCTATTCGACGACTTGCGGCTCTTGGACCACGAGTGAAGCTTGTTCTGGGAGCGCACAATATACCCGTCGCGTCACCCACCATACTCCCGCGACTTGTGTCAGCGTTCGATATGGTGCGCGCTGGGAAAGCCTCCCCCATTCCAGAGCCCCCGGGCAAGGTCCTCTACAAAGTAGATGACATTTCCTTCCTGATGCGCGCACCCGATACTCGCTGATCCATCACTTCTTCGATTCGGTTTGCCGAATGCCCGGCGAGCCACTGCATATGCCGTCGATAGGCCGGGGTTGATTTTTGCCAATCGGTCCGATCTGAAGAAAGCCGCAACAAAGAGAGCATTCAACTTCCCATAACATTATGATGTCGTTATGTCTTCATCTACGCTCTATGCCAAAGTTGAGGAAACGATCGCGACAGAAATCGCCCGGGGTGAGTATCGCCCTGGAGATCAACTGCCTACGGAAGACGAACTGCTTGAGCGATTTCAGGTTAGCCGGATCACCGTCCGTCGTGCGATCCAGAATCTGGTTCATCGACGCTTGCTTGAGATTCGCCGGGGACTTGGAACCTTTGTTCTGGCGCCTCGTATCGAAGCTGAACTAACGAAATTAACCGGATTCGTTGAGGATATGAATGCAGTTGGGCGGAAGGCTACCGCCCGGGTAGTAGGCCAGCGTGTTGTCAGCGCTTCCGCACGCGTTGCAGAACGCCTTCATCTGACGAAGGGGACAAAGGTGATGCAGATCGAGCGGGTGCGCCTCGCTGATGAGGTGCCAATTTCCTTTGACGAGACCTTTCT
Organism: Alloacidobacterium dinghuense; assembly: GCF_014274465.1. Lineage (NCBI taxonomy): Bacteria > Pseudomonadati > Acidobacteriota > Terriglobia > Terriglobales > Acidobacteriaceae > Alloacidobacterium > Alloacidobacterium dinghuense. The sequence goes on from NZ_CP060394.1 coordinate 3,536,413, forward strand.
GCCACTCCCGCTCGGAAAACAGATCGTGCACAACGATCTGCGATTCCATCCAATCTTCGCACTCCTGGAAGAGGAATACGGCGTTCCTCTAGTCGAAGCAGACTATGAATTGGAGGCTGTAATCGCGACAAAGGCTATCGCGGACGCTCTTCAGGTAAGGGTCGGTTCTCCGATCTTTCAAGTCGAACGAACTTCGAAGACCATAGGTGATCGACCCGTTGATTACGAGGTATTGTCTTATCGGGGCGATCTAGTCCGCTTCGTCACGAAACTTTCCCGTCACACGGCAAAATCAACTGGGAGTCAGACATTGCGCTCCCGCAAGCGATAACGATCAATGGACCACTCGCTTGGGCCTAGGAACACAAGGGCCAGGATGCATCCAATATAGAGGAGGTCGCATTCGTACCCCGGAGGTCCGAATTGCGCTCGACCATCCACAACTGCCTGTAGCTTGATCGAACTGAACCCGTAGGGCAAATGCACTGTAAACATCGCCGTCAGCAGGACCACGATCGCTGGAATACTTACCAATGCAACGAACGCCCCGAGCAGCAGCGCCACCCCACCCAGCAACTCCACTGAGATCGTGAGGTACGCCGACAGATGCGGGAACGGAACGTGCAGTGACTGCAAGATCGATGCAAATGCTTCAGGCCCTTTGATGACTTTTGCGTAACCGTGTTGCAAAAGGCCTCCTCCTGCAATGGCGCGTAGCGGTATCGCTGCGTAACGCGACATGGCTGAAAAAGTGCGGCTTGCTGCGTCCGGCTTGGATTTTGGTGACATTTATTCTCCCTTTGGAATCGCGCCCCCTCACTCGGGGAACCCTTTTCGTTATTATGACGTTATAATATCTACAAAATTATATTATATTTCTGATTACGCTCGAAGGCTCCAGCTCACTTCACCTCATCGTCTACATCCGTCGATTCCGCTAAAGAAACATCTTGTTTCTATCCCATCGCCTGCCGCCCCATATAAGTACTTGAATCCTGACCGGACCGTTATCGTCCTTTGCCGATCGCGAACCACCACACTACACATCTTGGCGATGTGCGGTAGCTACACCGTCCGAATCAAACACCGGAATTCTTGACAGGATCGCTTAGAGCCGCGTAAATCTACCTTACGTAAGGGCCTATCGCAGCGTGAAACCATCCCCACGCTCTAAGTTGTCCACGAGGCGGGCGGTGCCACCGACCGGGTACAAGTCACAGCGGTCGAATTCCACGACGGGTTAGAAGACGACATGGCTACGGCAGCCAAACTCCGCATAGTCCATAGAACCACCGAATCGCGGCATCTCGACCAAATCGAATCGGTTGTTCAGGGTGGAGGTGCGACATCTGATCTCGAAGAAGTGTCAGCCTCCTGGCGAAGATGCACGGCTGAACTCCTTATCAATCCAGATGGCGAGACGGCTCCCCATATCGTAACCGACAGCGAACTCAGGGTTTCTCGCGAACCGCTCGGCCAAGCAATTGTGTATGCCCAGGAAGAAGTCGATCGTCTTTATACGATCGTCCGCCAGGAGAGATATGTCGTTTTGTTGTGCAATACCGATGGAATAGCTATTCACCACCGCGGTGATGAAGCGCAGGCCGAACAGTTCAAATACTGGGGCATCTGGGTCGGAGGAGTTTGGTCGGAAAGAGTCGAAGGCACAAATGGGATCGGCACGTGCATTGCTGAAGAACGGCCGGTTCTCGTCCATCGTGACCAACATTTTCGAACACGCCACATCGGGCTAAGCTGTGCGGGTGCACCTATCTTCGACCCCATCGGCAGGCTAGAGTTGGTGCTGGACGCTTCGTCAATGACGTCGAACCAGTCGCAGACATTGGCTTTGGCTGCGACAAAAGTTGCCGCGCGTGCAGTGGAAGAACGCTTATTTCGCGAGTGGTTTCGCAATGTGTGGACGATTGCGGCGGCGCCATCCGATGACAGCAGTCCAGCTTTGCTCTTGGCTGTCGACGGTGACCTGCGGATCGTCGGTGCTGACCGGGTCGCGCGCACGACTTTTGCTCTAGATGACGAAAGGCTGAGTGGCGGCGTGCCGCTAGCAATGGCCTTCGACCATGATCGGTCTATTTTTCGCAGCAACCGCGAAGAGGATGTCGCGGCGCGCTTCACGCGCGTCGGTACGGATGAGGGGTGGCATGTGTTGATTACTCCTCCTTTGTGCGGCTCGAAGGGTTGGCGTTCTGCGACGGCCGTGGCAATTCACTCGCGGCCGAGGATTAGCATGCTCCGTAATGCGCCCATAGCAGAGTCTCAGCCTCCCAATCGGGGCGGTCTATCGCCAGTGCGTACGCACCGGATCTGCGAATACATCAACTCCAATCTCGATCAGAACATAAGCCTCGAAGCGCTAGCGGAAATGGCCGGGTTGTCCACACACCACTTCGCGCGTGCATTCAAGCAAACAGTTGGTATACCCCCGCATGGCTACGTACTGCAACGCCGCATCGAACACGCCCAGCAAATGCTTCGCAATACTGATCTTCCGATGTCGGAGATCGCACTGTCAGCGGGATTCTCCGACCAGAGTCACTTAGCCAGACACTTTCGTCGGATAACCGGCATGCCCCCAAGCGTAGTCCGCTGGGAACAACGATAAGTCGTTTCATTCGTTGCAATTGAAAAGCACAGGCTCCTCTCAGCCGCTTCGGGATTGAGGTGCCTGAGAAGGCCGGACTTGACCTGCACACGCAACAAAGAATACCGATACATCGAACCCGCTCGTTAAGCTGAGACACGACCCAGGCCATCGCGAAACGCTTTCCTCACAATTGAGCAAAAACGTCCCGACCGCAGCGAAATCGTTCAAGACCTGTGTGGCCTGTTCCTGACAGTATCTATCCATGCTCACGAGTACAAAGCTCGAACACGGAGCTGTTGATCGCTAGATGCTGCCCCCGGGTCCCAGGCTGGTGAGCGTAAGACTGCCTTCACTTGCAAAAAGGAGGATATGTCATGCGGCTCGATGGATTGCCTCTTGCGTATAGAAACCCCTATCTCTTTCGTCTGCGGCCAACGTTCGGGGAGATGCGTGTCCGCATCGAGGAACGCGTAGCAGAGCGTACGCGAATTGCCCAAGACCTGCACGATACAGTGCTACAAGGCATTGTCAGCGCAGCGATGCAGCTACATGTTGCAGTGGACCAGCTACCCGCGAATTCGCCCGCTACGCTGCGATTAAGCCGCGTTCTCGAATTGATGAGACACGCCATGGAAGACGGCCGCAACGCGGTTCGAGGACTCCGCTCATCTGATTCAGGCTCCGACGATCTTGGGCAGGCATTTTCCCGAATCCCGCAAGATTTGGGCATCGAAGCTCCAATTGATTTTCGGGTCATTGTGTTAGGCTCGGCCCGAAAACTACACCCGCTCATTCGCGACGAGGTCTATCACATCGGCCGGGAACTAGTGCGAAACGCATTCCGCCACTCCCGAGCCAGATGCATCGAAGTCGAGATTGATTATGCCCCCAGGCGCTTTAGGATGGTTGTCCGCGACGACGGCTGCGGGATCGATCCTCAAGTGCTGCGTGCGGGACGCGAGGGACATTGGGGCTCCCGGGTATGCGCGAACGGGCGGAAAGAATCGGCGCCAGACTCAGACTTTGGAGCCGCGCCGATGCCGGAACAGAAGTCGCGCTCTCCGTCCCTAATTCCATCGCCTTCGAATCCCAAATGTTCTAGAAATAGCAGGGAGTTGGTAGACCTCATCGGAAGTCTTCCCGTCGGAAGCGCAGATTCCGACGGCCCTCTCGAGATTGCGTCCGAGTGACGGGCAAACCGGAAGTGATCCCACTTGTACGTGTACCCGGCTTTCCGGAGAAGTGCGTGACACATTGTTCGCTGACTTCCCGGTGTTCGAGATACAGATGAGTGAACTGCCTTCGATGGTTAATGAGTGAATCGACGATTTTGCTATAAGTTAAATAACCGCTGAAAGACTCAGCAAATATGAGACTCAGCTTGTCCTCTTCATTCAAGCCGAAGTGCTGTCATAGGATCCACGCGAGTAGCCCTTTTCGCAGGGATCCAGATGGAGAGCAGCGCGACCGCCAACAGCAAGAGAGGCGTGACGATAAACGCAATCGGATCCAGAGTCTTTACACCAAACAGAAAGCTCGCAAGAAAGCGCGTCAGCCAAAATGCCCCGCCTGTGCCGATCACCACTCCAATCAGCGTGAGCATCATTCCCTGCCTGATAACCATGTTGCGAAGATTGGAAGCCTGTGCCCCAAGCGCCATGCGAACACCGAGTTCCTGAGTGCGCTGTTGCACGGAGTAGGACATGACTCCATACACGCCGATAGCAGCCATTAGCAAACCAGCAGATCCGAAAACGGTGAGAAGCAGCATGTTGAATCGCTGACGCGCGGTATTGCGCGCTTCGATCTCGTCCATCGTGCGGATGTGCGCAACGGGCAATCCGCCGCTGGCGTCGCGAAGAGCAGCAGTGATGGGTGCCGCAAGGGTGCGCGGGTTAACCTGGCTACGAATGATCCACCAGAGCGGTGCGACTCGTGAATTAAGCGCAGTCTCGAGGTCCGGCATCTGCGCAAGCGGAATGTACATCATGGGAAAGGGATCGCGATTCGGTCCGCCATCATGCGTGTCGCCCACAATGCCGACGACCTGACGTGGACCTTCAGCAAAGGCTGGCCCGGCGCCCGGTCCGATCTGAATTCGATCTTTAAGGGGATCGCCTTTGGGCCAGTACTGACGGGCGAAAGCTTGATTGATAATGATGACGCCAGGCGCTGCTCCATTGTCCTGTTCGGTAAAACTGCGACCGCGCAGGAGCGGAATTGTGAGTGCATCGAAATAACGCCAGGAAATGGAATAGAAGCCTGCGCCCCCGGTGAAAGGCGAGTTCCCCTTGGGGCGGCCTACGACATCAAAGATCATCCCGAAGCCACCCGCCATCGGCAGGCAATTGGACACGCCAACATCGAGAACTCCGGGGACCGCGAGCACGCGATCTGTGCCATCGCGAATGATCTGAGCAACGGGAGCCGTTTTCTGGAAGCGATCGCCGCTCATCGACATGGCCATGCTGATGACATTGTGCGTCGCGAAACCGGTATCGACGGCCTGCAACTTCAGGAATGTGCGGATGAGTAGCGCTGCACCGATGACCAGCACAAGTGTGAGAGCCATTTCTCCAATGACCAGCGCGGAGCGGAGCTTGCCGCTGCGAAAGCCGATACCAGAGTGGCTGCCGTTTTCATTGAGAGTAGCTGCTAGATTCGGTCGAGAGGCGCTGATGGCTGGGATCAGGCCGAAGAAGATTCCGGTGAGAAGAGAAATGCCGAGCGTAAAGAGCAGGATGTTGATGTCGAGGGTGACAGCAGAACCATCTTCGCCGATGCGAGGAATATTGCCCGGGTTAATGCTGAGCAAAAAGCGAACGCCGGCAAATCCAAGAATGAGACCAAGCGCTCCGCCAGCGAGTGATAGCGCAAGGCTTTCTGTCAGCAATTGACGGATGATCTGACTACGCCCAGCGCCAAGAGCGGCACGCGTAGCAAACTCACGCTTTCTCGACGAGGCTCTTGCCAGCAACAGGTTCGCGACATTGGCACAGGCGATGAGAAGAACGAAGCCGACGGCCCCCAAGAGAACAAGAAGCGGAAAGCGAGTATCTCCGATCGTCGCCTCCTGCAGAGAGACAACACCGAATCCGCCATTGGCAGGAAGAGAGTCTTTTCCGTAGATACGCCGATACTCATCCGCAGCGAGCCGCAGTTGCGCGTTGACCTGCGCCATCGTGACGCCCAGCTTGAGGCGCGCAGCAACGGTGAAGTAGTGGGCCATGTCCTGCGAGTTCATATCGAACTGAAAAGGCACCCAGAGATCCGCAGGAGTATCGGTCACAAACCCGCGGCCGATGACCCCAACAATTAGATACGGCTGCCCATCAAGCTGGATTGTGGTGCCCACAACCCGCGGGTCAGCTCCGTAGCGACTCTTCCAGAGACCATAGCTGAGCACAGTGACATGTCCACCGTGCGGGCTGTCCTCCGCAGAGGTGAAGGTGCGTCCAGCAACAACTGGAGCGCCAAACAGAGCGAAATAGTCAGCAGAAACGTGAATGCCCTGCACCTGTTCGGGGTGGTCACCGCCGGTGATATTAAGCCCTGCTCCACCGAAGTCGTAAGCCGCGACCCGCTGAAAAACACTGGCCTGCTGATGCCAGATATTGAATTTCGGAATATTCGCTCCAGCAAACGATCCCTGCGGGCCCGTGTTTCTCATTTCCACCAATGACTTCGGATCTGGATACGTAAGCGGCTTGAGCAGTACTGCGTTAATGACTGAAAAGACCGCGGTGTTCACGCCGATGCCGACAGCAATCACGAGAATGGCGATGATTGTGAATCCCGGTGTCTTGCTGAGTCCGCGCAATGCAAAGCGCAAGTCGCGCCATATATCTTCCATCCACGGAAGAGACCGATAACGCCACACCCGCTCACGCGTTGAGCGCGGATTTCCGAAACGCACATATGCCTGACGCCGTGCTTCTTCCTGGGGAAGTCCGCGCGCGGCATTCGCATCCTGTGCATGAGCGAGATGAGAATCGATTTCTTCAGTGAGGTCTCGATCTTTCCTGGTGCGGTTTGTGAAACGCCGCAAGCTCATCTGCATATCCTCCTGCTTTATTCGTGCGATTCACCCAGAATCAGGCCAATGGCGCGAGTCATCCTCCGCCAGCGCCCTGTAGCTGCGTTGAGTTCTCTCTTGCCCTTACTTGTGAGTTGGTAAAACTTGGCTCTGCGATTGTTCTCGCTCACACCCCATTGCGAGGAAACCATGCCACGGTCTTCCAGACGATGAAGTGCGGGATAGAGCGATCCCTGTTCGACTTCAAGAGCGTTTTCGGACGTGTGCTCTATGACTTCTGCAATCGTGTGGCCGTGTGCCGGCCCCATCACCAGCGTGCGCAGGATGAGCATGTCCAGCGTGCCCTGCAGAATATCTCCAGCTTCGGGAGGCCGTTTCATAACCGTATGGCTCCACTCGAATGACTATGCAAAGGCATAATACTCCACTCGAATGGCTATGGGAAGAAGATTTTTGCAGCACGCCTGACGGATGATCACTCCATTCCGCTTTCTGACGACGCGGATGACATGATCTATGACGCGAAAACGGGCGTAGGCTTTGTTTTTCGCCGCGTCCGTGTCGCAGTGGAAATATCAATCTGCCTGCTTAGGCTATCGGGATACCATTTAGGCCTTTTAGTGAGCTACATAGCCTTGGCCGCGTAGCACTTTTCCCGGTAGAGCATTAGTCATCTTTCCTTGGGCAATCACAGGCACTCCGTCCACAAGGACATATTGCATCCCTTGTGAAAGCCGGTTGGGCTGCTCAAACGTAGCTAGATCACCAATGGTCGAGGGATCGAAGATAACCACGTCGGCCCACATGCCCAGCTTCAGGACCCCGCGATCAGTCAGCCTCATACGCTGCGCGGGCAGAGCAGTGAATTTGCGGATGGCATCTTCGAGGGTCAGCACATGATCTTCGCGCACGTACTTACGCAGGATACGAGGGAAAGTCCCGTATGCTCGGGGATGCGGATGTTCCTTGCCAAGCGGCCCATCAGGTGAGGTGCCCTGCGAATCGTTGTCGATTGAGACCCACGGTTGCTTCAGCGCAAGGGTGACATCCGGCTCGCTCATGCCGAAAACAGCAACCTCAGTGAACGCTTTGTCGCGGATGAGCAGGTCACACAGCGCGTCGATGGGATCCTCCTTCCACATTTCCGCGACCTCCGACAGGCGCTTGCCCTGCAACGGAATGAGTTCAGGATTCTGTACCACCGCAATTTGTATCGCCTCTGGACCGGGAATCTCCTGCCATTCGTTATCCCAATTTCCGCCCGGGCTAAGCATCTCTTTGCGGATGCGAGCACGGACCGTCTTGTCCTGTAACCGTTCGATGAGTTTGGCGTCGCCGCCGTCATGAGCCCATGGAGGAATGAAGGCAGAAAAGGTATTAAACCATGCGGTATATGCGTAGGTGTCGGCGCTGATATCTACGCCGGATGCGCGAGCAGCATTGATGTGGTCGACTAGCTGCGGCATGCGGCCCCAGTTTGCTTTTCCAGCAGCTTTGAGATGCCAGATTTCAACCGGAATATGTGCCTCGCGCCCAATACGCGCTGCTTCATCAATTGCATCGAGCACGCTGTCGCCTTCGCTGCGCATGTGCGTCGCGTAAATGCCACCGTACTTTGCCGCCTCGCTGGCGAGTGCAACCAACTCGTCGGTTTTGGCATAGGGTGCTGGGGCATACTGAAGTGCAGTGGAGAGCCCAACGGCCCCGTCCTGCATAGCCTGTCGTACCAACGACTGCATCTCGGACAATTGCGCCGCAGTGGGCTGGACGTCGCCATCTCCCAGCACCATACGTCGCACGCTGGTTGCTCCCACATAACTTGCCAGGTTAATACCCATGCCCTGACGCTCCAGCCGCGCAAAGTATTCGCGAAACGTAGTCCAATCAGGATGAATCTTCAGGTGATCGTACCCAGCGCGATCGGCCGCGATGATCGTCGGGTTGAGGGGCGCCGCTGACCCGCCCTCTCCAGTTATCTCAGTAGTAATTCCCTGGTAAATCTTCGAAGGAAGCCGGGGATCAACAAGCATTGTCATTTCGGACTGACCCAGCATGTCGATAAAACCTGGCGCGACGACATTGCCCTTTGCATCAATCGTCTGCTTGCGCGGCGCTCCCTCCAGATTGCCGATGGCTGCAATCCGGCCCGCACGAATTCCCACTTCTCCGGAATACCATGGCGACCCTGTGCCATCGATGATGTGTCCGTTCACAATTACGATGTCGAAAGGTTCACTTGAGCTTGGAGAATCTCCTGCTAAAAGCGTTGTTACCGACGAAAGCATTAACAAACAAACGGACACAGTGCGCATACGAGTCCTTTGTGCCAGGAGTTCAAAACCGCTCTGGGAGGGCCAGCGTTTCCGCATCCTATCACGGCAGACTTTACTTAATATTTTTAACGCGTGTTCAGCTTATCGATTGTGTGCTTCAGTTCTTCAAGCTTCTGTCCAGCCTCACCCAGCTTGCCTTCCGCCGTGAGGCGCTGATAGTCGGCAAGGTCCTTAGCGGCTTCCCCGATGAGTGCATTGAAATCCGTTGCGGCCTGGGGCACGCCGGAGGTTGCTGGCGCGGCTCGCAGCGGCTCGGATGAAGCAAGGGACGATGCGTTTCCACCAAAAATGGCCGTGAGCGCGGCCTCGAAGGTCGGCCCATAGGCGAGCCGGTCTTGCAGCGCGAGCACGACGAGACGCAACTCCGGCATCGGGCTCCGCTCTGCTTGCAGGTAAATCGGCTCTGCATACAACAGCGCACGTCCTGTCGGAATCACCAGCAGAGCGCCGCGTCGCACATGCGAGCCTTGCTGATTCCACAATGTCAATTGTCCCGAAAGTTGCGCGTTCTGATCGATTCGCGCCTCGATCTGCAGCGGCCCGTCAACCAATTTCGTTTTAGGAAAGTTGTATACCACCGATGTGCCGTAGTGTGCACCATCGCTGCGCCCGGCGATCCAGCCAATCAGATTGTTCCGGTTGGCTGGCGTGAAGGGCAGAATCTCTACAAACTCGACACCGGTTTCGTCCGGCAGTTTCATCAGCACAAAATTCGGCTGCATCGGCTGTGTTGTCTGCTCACCGCCCTCACCCATGCCGACCTCGGCAGCGACTGTCCACAGATCCTCACGGTTGTAGAACACCTCCGGATCCGTCATGTGATAAAGGCCGTACACTTCCGCCTGCAATTTCAGTAATAACTCGGGGTAGCGCATGTGTTTGCGGAGCCCCTGAGGCATCAGGGCAGCGTCCTTGAACAGGCTCGGAAAGATGCGGCGATAAGCTGCGAGGACCGGATCCTCAGTGTCAAACACGTAAAACGTCGTCGTCCCATCGTAGGCGTCGATGACCACCTTAACGCTGTTCCGCATGTAGTTAATGACGGTGTCGTTGAGACGGTAATGGCTGGCGTATGGATAGCGATCCGATGTTGTGAACGCATCCATGACCCAGGACAGCCTGCCATCGTCTCCGACTACGATATATGGATCGGGATCGTAGGTGAGGAACGGCGCAAGAGCCGATACGCGATCGCGCACGTTGCGCCGCATCAGTAGCCGGCTCTCCGCGTTCACATCATCACTGAACGGTAGCTTTCCCAAATCGCCACGGTCGAATGCGAGGATGCAACGACGTAGGAATCCGCCGAGGACAATGCCGCCGTTACCTTCGTACGAGGTGAGGTTGTTGCTCTGGCCTTGCGGGTAGTTGAATTCCTTCTGCCGCGTCTTAACGTACACGTCGGTGTCGGTAAGCTCGCCAAAATAGATCTCCGGTCGCGTTACGGTGAGCCCGCGCACCGTGCTCTGGACCGGCATGTTGCTCAGTATCAGAGTTGGCAGCCCTTCCGGAGTGAACCCATTCACGGGATTCATCGTGATGCCGTAGCCATGAGTGTAGATCAGTTTTTCGTTGATCCAGTTCCGGCTGCTCTCCGGCAGCTTGTCGACGTTTAGTTCGCGCACGGCAAGCATCACCTGGCGCATCGCACCGTCGATTTCATAGCGATCAATGTCGATATCGGGAAAGTCATAGTAGGTGCGGATTTCCTGGATCTGACGCAACGTGTCCTGGAGTGCATGCCAATCCCACAGCCGGATATTCTGAAGCGTGGGTTGATTGTTCGCCGGATCTGCCGAATCGACAGTCGTCTCCGCTGGAAACTCGCGCAGAGAGAAACGGTCCAATCCGTAGGCTTGCCGCGTCAGCTCGATGTTGTGGGCGATATAGGGTTTCTCGCGCACCAGCTCGTTCGGTTTGACGATAAAGCTGCTGACGTACCACGCGGTTAGCTGAACGGCGATAAAACAAGCGGCTGCCGGAAGGATCGCCACGATAAGCCGGCGGCCGCGTTGCGCCGACACGGCATTGACCGCAGCGATCACCGCGCCGAGAACAAGCGCCGCGCAGACGAAGAGCAGTCCGGTAAGAGTGACGTGCGCGTCCGTGTAGGTTACACCGCCAAAGACCGTGTGAGCATCAAACAATCGCTCGAACCTATTGAGATACACGCGTGTCGCGAGTATCAGCAACAGGAAGGCGAGTGTGATGGAGAATCCACGCCAAGGCAATCGGAAGTAGGTGCGACGGTCCCTGGCTAGTGCGCCAGCTCCGCCTGAAATGAGAATGAAAAAAACGGAAAGTAGGCAGATAATCCCAGCGAGAGTAAGCATCCAGCCGACGACAACCTGCCACGCCGGGAGGCTGAACAAAAAGAAGTTCAGCGACTTGCCGAAGATCGGATCGACAGCACCGGTAGTAGCACGCGGCGCGTACCAGAAGAGCGCGAACGTTGGCCATTCCACCATCATGGATGCGCCGGTCGCAGCGGCAATGGCAAGCGATGCGAGTAGTGCGACAAGGCGCAGGACAGGCTCGACTGGCAGGGTCATCGATCGTTCGCCGATGAAGATCGTGTGACCGCTCGGAAAATCGGGGAGATGGGCTCTCTTAAGAGCTAAAAACGATCCGTAGAGAATGAGAAACGTCGCCACGCCAAAGACGGTGAAGATAATCCACTGAAGGCTCACAGTTTTCCAGAACACGTCTCCGTAGCCGAGTGACCGGAACCACAGCATGTCTACGTAATACGACAGAGCCGTCCGAGCACTTAGGACGACGCCGGCAATAAGAGCGGCAATAAGAAAGATGCGGCGGCGATTCCGCTTTGGACTTGTATATGGCCAGTCGATAGACTCCGCCAATGCTACACCTCGTTTACCAGCATCACCATTGACAGATTGTCAGGCAAGAGTATTCTTCAGTGCCTGAAGAAGGGTCGTCATACGCGCTGCGTATCCACCAAGTTTAGCCGACCCCATCGACTTCTTCACGTAGTGCATGAAAAGTGTTGATTTCGGTAACTTGCTTCCTTGAGTCCGCCATCCCTTCTTGGCAAGAACCACTTGAGTGTATAACCAGCTAATCAGAGATTTCCTTTCCAACATTTCTAGCTGCCTCTCAAGTGTCCGAGATGTTGATCAATCACGAGCGGAGACCGTCACACCGACCCGGCATATTGAAACGGTCTGATTCCGCTGCTCCTCCAGAAGTAGGCGAGAATGATCACGCTCACAACCGCAGCGTAGGCGCACCACAGCGAAGTGAATGCATATCGCTTCACCGCCATCACGACCAGCAGGATCGCCAGATTGGCAATTCCGAAGATCACCATGTCTTTCACTTTCGAGAACAAAAGCGACCCACATGTCGCGATGACGTAGAGGATCGCGACGAACGTATTGTTTGTGGCCTGATTGATATACACGATGCTGTTGCTTTGGACGAAAATCTGCGTTGGATACGCGATCAGAGCCCACAATGTAAAGAGAGTCGTTAAGCTTCCAATGACCAGGAATGGTTGCATGCGCTGCCGGCTCTTTGCGTCCGGTTCAAACAACAGCACGCTGAGTGGTAGAAGAAATGGAAGGAGTCCCTGCGCATACAGCATGAATGCCGCACCCATGTCGTGAGTGACCTTAGGTGACAGGTTTCCATCGAGTCCGAGCCATACAAACCCTTCAATGAACTGGTGAACGGCAAAGAGAGCTGGGAGCGATGCGAAAAGAAGTTCTCGCCGATGCTTCACCCGGGTCAAGGTCACGACACCCAATGTGCCCAGAATCCCGCTGCCCACAAAATTCATTGCCGCCGAAAAACACACGCCTAACCTCCTACATAGTGATCTCTCGATCTGCTTACCCCGTAGTTAGTCTAGCCTTTGAGCAGAACATCACGGTTGGCTGCAAGATATCACGTACTATGTAACGCTACATTGGATGCAAGCAGTGTGTGAGAGTCGCTGTGAACGGCAGGCTTGGCATCGAACCCGGCGAGATGTATAGTCCGCTCCCGATTCACTCCGCCAACGCGAAACTGAATAGATCGGTGCCTGATGCGATGGCGACGTACTGTTTGCCCCGTACCGCATAACTCATCGGGGATGCGTGAAGAGTTTGCCCGGTGTTAAAGTGCCACAGCGACTTGCCGGTCTTGGCATCCGCCGCTTCAAGAAAATCTGCATCATCGGCAAAAAAGACAAGACCGGTCGCGGTTGTCATGACGCCACCCCAGGAATGAGAATCCCCTGCTTGCGGGTAGCGCCATACAAAAGACTTCGTTTGGGGATCGAAGGCAAGAAGGATCCGTTCCGTTTTATCGTTTGGATCGTGCCTGGTTCCTGTTGAGTAATACTCTCGGCCCTCTTCAAATGGGGCTGGTTTCACAAAATACACCGAGCAACCCTCAAGAGCCAAAAAGTAGAACAAGTGTGTCGCTTCGCTATAAGAAGGCGAGAACCAGTTGGTAGCACCTACGACACCGGGACAAATCAGGGTTCCATCCGGGGTCGGCTTTAAGTCCGTAACCATCGGACGACCATTGGCGTCCACTCCGGTCGCCCAATTGATCTTCTTTGCAAATGGTGTAGCCGATAGGAATTCTCCATTGGTTCGATCAAGGAGATAGATAAACCCATTTCGGTTTGCCTCGATCAGAAGCTTTCTCGGTTTTCCCTGATATTGCATGTCTACCAGGACGGGTGTCTCCGCACCATCGTAGTCATATAGATCATGCGGTGTGAATTGGAAGTACCATTTCAATTTTCCGGTATCCGGATCGATCGCCAGTAGACTCGCGGTGTAAAGGTCATCGCCTGGCCGGACGCTGCCATCGTAATCCGGCGCTGCGTTGCTGGTGCCCCAGTATAGGGTATTCAGCTCTGGATCATATGTTCCCGGCATCCAGGTGGTCCCACCACCGTGCAAATAACTATCTCCAGGCCAGCTTGAAGAGCCGAATTCTCCCGGGCCGGGAATCGTCCACAGACGCCATGCCAACTTGCCGGAAATAGAGTCGTAGGCCGCAAGAAAGCCGCGAACTCCATCGTCGCCGCCTGAGGTTCCTACCAGTACTTTGTCTTTTACGATCAGTGGGGCACTTGTAGCTCCGTAGTTCTTGTTCCAGCTGGCGTATGCCACGTCCCAGATCAGGTTTCCTGATCGTGCATCCAGACACAAGAGGTGAGCATTGTCGGTTTCCATGTAAAGTCGCGTCCCCAGGAGAGCAACACCGCGGTTGATATGCCCGGAGGCGTCATCGATCAAGCCCTGGGAAACGGGCCGAGAATAGTGCCACTGGATCTGTCCGGTTTGCGCATTGAGGGCATATGCATCATTGGAAGCCGTGACGTACATGATCCCATTGACAACCACGGGGGTAACTTCAAGAATGCCGGCATTTCTGCTGTGGAAGACCCATTGAGCCTGAAGATGTCCGACATTTTGCGGCGTGATTTGCGTAAGGCTGCTAAAGCGCCTGCCTGTGTAATCACCGTTGTAAGAAGGCCAGTCGTCTTTAATCGTTCGAGAGAGCAGTTGTGAGGGTTGTACGCCTGGAGCATGTGCGAGGGATGGATCGCTATCCTGCCCGCTCAATGGAATAGACAACATATACGCACATACGGCGATTAGCCATCTCCTGTGTAGCCTCATGCGGTCAGCGCCCTTCATCCCTTCCGGTTACAACTACCTCCCCGAGAGCTCCGCGATCGAGTCCGCTGCTATCGATCAAGTGAACCGAGACTCGCGCCACACTCTTAGTCGTGGTTATCGTTTGTGAGAGCTGAACCGGGTCTTGCGGTTGAACCGATTGGAGGGAGACTTCCCCCGTTTCTGCGCCACCTTCATCATAAAGATATGCCTTCAGCGCGCCGGGGAAGAAGACGCCAAAACTGCCCGAAAGCTCGAGCTTCCCGGCACTGTTCTTTGCGGCGAGAGGCCGACCCACCAAGCCTGCGTCAGTAACAGTTTTCAAGTCGGGGCTCATACGTGATGGAAACCAGTAGCTATCCATTGCGTATGTTTCGCCGGGCGCCAAGACCGCCATAGGGCTGTTCAGTTCCGCCTCCATATAGTAAGGAGTCTCTTCAAGATTTTTTGAGGTCAGATAGGGCATACCCTGCGCATTCAGTTGCACAGTGGGTCCGTTCTTGTAGAAGATAACCGAAGCCTTGTCGGGATAATCTGCCCCCTCGATATACCTGGTCTTTTCGACCATCGCATAGTGAGTTGCGCCATCGACCAACGCAATCCAACCGGCAGTTGAGTCGAGCCAGACCTCGTTTTCGAGGTATCTCCAATTTAGTCGAAATAGTCCATCCCTTACGCTAAAAGAGGGATCATTCGCCAGCCCATCGCGGACATGGTAGCCATTCAAATATGAGGAGCGGGGATTGAGCGGCGCATAGGCCCAAAAGTCATGATTGTAGTGGTTAGGATTGCTGGCGTCGGACAGGTCATACTGAGAGACGGACTGCACAGACCAGGCGATCGAGTGGCCCGTGATGTTCCTGGTAATCGCATGAAAGAAGATTTCAGGGGAGTCGCTGCCGATACTTATCTCGCGCGTGTATTGGAGACCCGTAGGCGGGTCCGGTGGACCCTCCAACCGCACGGTGCAGCGATTGTTTTGCGACAAAATCGAGAAGGCATATGCACCGTCGTCTAGAGGGGTGGAAGCTCCTGTCCAGTGCTGCTCATCATCATTGCCTTCGGGTAAAGGCCAAATCTTGTCGCCGCCATAGTTAATCCAACGGCCCGCAGCCTCGGCCGGAGAAATGTACTTACCTTTATAAACCTGGTTGACGAATAAATAGGGGTGCCCATTAAAACTGACCTGCATCAGCCTGCCGCCCAACTGAGGAACAAAGGTCAACTTCACCCATTCGTTCGCCAGCTCCTGGGCTTGCCAACCGTCGAAGACTACTGCATGAATTTGACATGAAGACGATGGAGTGGGTGCGGACTGCTGAGCACTCGTCGAGGAAACCACGAGAGCAAAGGCAAGGTAGCAGCTGACGGCAGTCAATTTCATCTACGTGCGCCCTCGGTCAATTGGCCGCATGGCCGGTGGGTGAGTGTTTTACCGCGATGAAGGAAATTTGCTCGGCAGCCTCATCGTTCACTTCGAGGTTCTGCTGCAGCACCGATCTGGCAGGATAACGGCCCTCAAAAAACTTACCGTATATCGCGTTCACTCGATCGGCGTCCTGTATCTGGCGCAAATAGACTGTACTGAAAACAACATCGGAGAAATCCATGTCGGCTTCTTCCAATCCATCCAAAAGATTGCGCATGGACTGTCGCAGTTGCAGTTCAAGGTCAGGCGTGACTATGCCTTGACCCGGAATGAAGCCGTCTTTAGCGGAGAGATACAACGTGTCGCCATAGAGAATGCCAGGGCTGGCAGTGGGGCTGGGAGGCATATTTCTTGGCCGGATCGCTTTGCGTTTGCTGAGGTCTGCTCCAGCGATGCAACTAAATACGATGTGATCCCCTTTAGGCAGACCGACGACTTGGATAGTCCCGCGGCCCGGTGTATTGCCAAATTCAAAATAACTCGCGTAAATCTTGCCCATAACGTCGTATTGTCCGCCGACGCTCATGTAGGGATTCACCCATAGAACATTCTTCATGCTTAGCCGGGCAGCCTTGAGCACGGTACTTACATTATCGAGAGCTTGCCTGACTTCTACGGAAAAGTCAGGCGCCTGTTTCCCGGTGAGCGGATCCCGACCTCCCTGCGCCGACAGATACACGATTTCACCTGCCCGGATTGCAGGCGGGTCCACGTGCGGGTCTCGCGCCCAACCTGCTGGCCAAATCGCTTCTCTGTGAATCGTGTCTGCCACGGCAATGCAGTTGATTTCCACCTTTTCCCCATCCGGAAGAGCGGCAACCGTCAGAACAGTCCGCGCTGGAGGGCTTTGGCCGATTGTCTGCCAATAAACCTCGTTCATCCCTGCCACGTCCTGCTCATCCGCGAGATAGATGTTCATCCAAACAACATTCCCCAAATTCATGCTTGCGCCCTTCAGCACAGCCTGGACGTTGCTTAGGGCTTGCGCGACTTGTTCGGCGAACGACGCTGGACGTGTGCCGTCGGGCTTACGGCTTCCTTGACCGGATATGTAGAGCGTGTCCCCGGTCAGAATGCCAGGACTATAGAACGAACCGGCAGCTGCATAGTCCTGCGGTTGAATGACTTTGAATCCGGAGTCTTGGGCAACGAGGTTGAGCCCGAACGCGCAGAAAAAAAAGCAGGTAAAGAATGGAAGGCTGCGCTTGAACCGATCGATCATTTCTCCTCCGGAGATGAGGGCCTGTTAACAGGCTCTAGTGCGCTTGTAGATAGGGGACGAATCCGTGTGCTAGGGTCCCTATTTTGTACACGGATGTCGTTGCTGTTATGTACAGGGTTGAGTAGTCAGGGTCTCCCCATGCGAGATTTGCCGGCTGCTCGGGAACTACGATGGTCCCCAAGTGAACGCCACGCGGAGACCATACCCATATACCCCTTGGACCTACCACATACAGATTGCCGTTTCGATCAACCTTCATGCCGTCCGGTACGCCGTCCTTTGGACCACCTGGCTCTGTCCCGAAGATCCGTCCGTTGCTCAATCTACCGTCCGCGTGGAAGTCATATACGTGGATATTTCGCTGGGTGGAATCATCAACATACAACTTGGTGCCGTCTGGAGAAAACGCGAGCCCATTGGGATCTTCTACGTCCTTTGTCAGCAGTTGAATTTGACCGTCCAGCGCGATGCGATAGACGCCTTTAAAGGGAAGTTCCTGCTTCTGCCCGCGAGGCAAGTCGGAAGTTGGATCAGTAAAGTAAATAGCGCCATCCGGACCGAGCACCACGTCGTTGGGACTGTTTAAACGCTTACCCTGGTAGTGGTCCGCGACTATTTTGTAGCTTTTGCCATCGGGCGACAGACGGATGATCGCCCGCAGCACGCTGGCGCAGTCTAAGAGACGATGTTGTGGATCATAGGTATTGCCATCGGGGTCGCCCAGAGAGATGATTTCCTGTTTTTGACCAGTGGAAGTGTTTACCTTGAAAATCTTGTTGAGAGTTTCATCGCTTACCCAGAGATAACCGGAGCTATCCCAAACAGGCCCCTCGGTAAAACCGAAGCCCGAAGCCAGCTTGGTCAGCTGTGCTTTTCGATCAAAGAGAGTCCAAAACTCGGGCGTAAGGGCATGAAGTTCGAACGCCGCTTTGTTCGCTTCTCCATAACCTGGGCGGTGGGCTGATCCCGCAAACAGCAACAAGGTCAAAGCGGCTATCGCAACCTTGAGGGTGACGATGTTGAACCACGAGTCCTTGGCGCGAAAAAATAAGTGATTATTCGTCATCATCGTCAGATTTTGAAGATTGTGTTGGGGAGCGTTTGGAGTTTTCACTTCCCACATGAAGGAGATAACTGACCAGGTCATTTATCTGTTCGTCATTCAACATCGATCCGTAGTTGACCGGCATCAGCGAGTGAGACCCAAGATCTATGTGGGTGAGTTGTGACTTCTGAAAAAAATGAAAGTCGCCGTCCATTGTCTGGATCGAAACGGAAAAATTATCGTCCACTTTGAGCATTCCAGTGAACTTCTGCCCTGTGCGCGTCACGACGGTTGTGGCCTTCTTCTGGGGAGGCAAATTCCTTTCAGGATCCAAAATCATGCTTCGGATCTGGCTGGCGCTTTCGTCACCTCCGTAAAGCGAAAGATCACTGCCAATAAAGCCACCTTTCCCACT
Source organism: Alloacidobacterium dinghuense (assembly GCF_014274465.1). NCBI lineage: Bacteria > Pseudomonadati > Acidobacteriota > Terriglobia > Terriglobales > Acidobacteriaceae > Alloacidobacterium > Alloacidobacterium dinghuense. The sequence goes on from NZ_CP060394.1 coordinate 3,555,146, forward strand.
GACCATGTGGCATTCTGAGCATCGTGCTCCACCAAAGAAAAGAGCTTCTCCGCTCTTCGCGCTTCCGGGAAGCTTGATCTCGATTTGCCGCCCTTGCAGAGTTCGTAAGTATTGAACAATGGCAGTCAATTTCTCTTGCCCGAGCCAGTCAAATGCAGGCATACCAGTCCCGGAGACTCCATTTTTCGCGATCGCAATCAGGTCTGAATCGGCGAGTCGCTGCACGTCTGGAGCAGTCGCAATGTCCGGCGCGTGTTCGCCCCCGCGACCATCGGACCCGTGACAACCTCCGCAGTTGGAGGCGAAGAGCATCGATCCTTGAACATCCGCTGGAGTGGCAGTGCTTGCTGGTTGTTGTGCGCTCAGATTCGTGATCGATACCAATCCAAGCAGCAAACATTGGACGGAGATCGTGTGCCACCAACTCCTCATTCGCCAAAGACCTCTTTCAACGTTCGATACCCACTGTGCCAGCACCAGGCTTGCACCCAGGGCGTTAGTGTTCTGCGCCTATTTGCACCATACCCGGATACCACGAGCGCACGGCGAGAATACGGGACTTGACGTTGGCGGCACTGTAATATCCGACAGTGCAATTAAGCCGGAAGAAATAGGCATCCCCCGCTTTAGCGGGATGCCGCCCTGCGATTCCTTCCATTCCGCTTCCTGCGACCATCTCGCCGTGGCCGCTCAAAACCAGGTATATCTCTTCTTCGCGCTCGTGGTGATGAGGAAAGTTAGTGCCGCCTGGTGCGATTTCCATCAGGAATAGGCTGGTCAAAACGCGGCCGGCTGCAATGCGGTCGCGCTTACTGTCGACATCTCCCATCAGCAGACGGTAACGAGTCGAATCAGGGTGGCCGCTCACCATAGTTGTCGGGACATCCTCGATGTTGGCCTTAAGAGGCTGCGGCGGTGGTTGAGTTTCCTCAAAGCCTTTAGTACGAAAACCCATAATGATCACGGTGAGTGGCATGTCAGACGTATTGCTCAGAGCATGCGCAATCGTTGATGGAATATATAAGTAGTCTTCTTTCTTAAGCGAGACGATTGCATCTCCATACTTCACGGAGCCCGTGCCTTCGAGCACCACGTACACTTGGTCTTCGTCTGGATATTGAACCGAACCGCAGACGCCATTCGGATCAATCACCGCTTCTCCATAACGCGCTACTCCGACGACTACAGATGTATCCGAGTCTCCCTGGCCGAACAACGCCCGGTAGTGGCACGTCTTCGTCGTAATATCTGACTTCTTCTCCGCGACCGCAGAAGTATCACGATAAAGAAAGGTGGGATCGATCTTGCGATCGTTCGCGTGGAGCAGAGGTGCGCAGAAAATTCCCATGAGCAGGGCCACGAGCCTGATGGCATGGCGTCGGCTGTCTGCCCCGTGGCACATTGCGATTAAAGAAAGTCTCTCGGTGTCTATGTATCCGTTCACTGCATTCGACTCTGCCTGAATCCGGTAAAGCACTGTTTTGCGATTGCGATTCAAAGGCTGAAGAAGCACTTACCCCGACTGTTTGCGGGCCTTATCAAGAATCTGACGTAGGCGATTCCCGACCGTCAGATCTTCCCCCTGTTGTAAGGTCATCGAGATAATTTGCAACTCATTCGGAGCCGCCTCCTCTTTGGCCTTGGGATCATCGCCTTCGCGGACTGCTGGTACTCCACTTGGATTATTGTTCGTGAGCACCTCAATGCGAGGTTCGCCGTCCCGTAGCTGTTGAGCGCATTGCTCCACCGTCAAACCGAACCTCTGCACGTCCCACTTTACAGTCAGGGTCGGATAGCTGTTCTCTTCCTTGGGGGTCATGATGGACGTGGTGACTCCTGGTACGGTTTGAACCAACTTCTCGATGCGTTCAACCCGGCTCTGCCACTCTTTAGTTAGGGCCGCAAGATCAGCCTGGGACCAATAGTCGATTGCTGCAAGAATCCCGATAATCTCCTCTTTGCCGACCTTCATGGGCCGACATACAGCGCCCTCCCATGGATTGTTATTTGCCATTGCCGCATCAATCAGATCCTTCCGGCCTAGCAGCACACCAGAACATTGCGGACCACCCAGACCCTTTCCGCCGCTAAAGCAATAAAGGTCGACGCCAATCTTTGCGTAGCGTCTGAAATTCTCAAACGGGGGAATGCCTGCCGCATCGTCCAGCAGCAGGGGGACGCCGGCGGCGCGTGTGATCTTCAGCGTATTCGGTAAGCGGTCGTCCCGCCAGGTTGTATAGACCATGGCGGTTTGCGGAGTAATGGCCGATTGCAAATTGTCCACTCCATGAGCAAGCACCAATTGGCCTCCGGCAAGCCGTATCGCACTGTCGAATGCGCTCCGCCCTCCCAGCATCACGACTTCATGTTTCAAACCAGTAGTGTCGGGCAGTTGCCACACATTTTTTGGGTCGGTCCCGGCGATGCAGCCCGCAGTCGCCAGAGCCATCGCGCCAGCCGAGCCAGACGTGACCATTCCGGATTCGGCGCCGGAAAGCTCCGCAAGCCTTTTGCCTGCTGCGCGCTGCAGTTCAAACAAGTCAACAAATTGCCGTGATGCAGCCTCGACCGCTTCCCGCACCCCCGGTAGTTCCAGTGACCCGCTCAGATAAGTCCACGTCCCCCGCCCATTGATCAATGGCCGGACCCCAAGGCGGGTATAAACATCGGCGGAGGAAGATCTTCCTGTAGTAGCCGCCACGGTGCTCGCAAGACTTCGCGAGGCAATCGTGGCGAAGAGAGGAGCAGCGGCCAGCAATCTAAGGAAAGATCGCCGATCATTCAGGCTATTTTTGAGCTCACGCTCGGGCAGCATAATGTTCCTTTCCTACTGCAGCTGCCCCTCGGGCCCGCTGGTTGTTGTGCGCGCAGAGTCGTGATCGATACCAGTCCAAGAACCGAGAATTGGCGGAGATACTGAACACAAGTTTTTCTTAGAACAGGAACTTCAATGCAATTTGCATGATACGGGGATCGTTGGCGCCAGTTACATAACCGAAACCACCCTGGCCGGTGTTGTTGACTAGCCCATTCGGATTCGTGAACTGCGCATGGTTGAAGACATTGAATGCTTCTGCCCGAAACTGCAGCTTAGTGTTCTCGGTAATGTTCGTGCTCTTCAGCAGCGCCAAATCATAGTTATCGATGCCAGGACCGGAAAAGTATCGCCGCATTGCGTTGCCTACTTGCCCGATTGTTTCCGGGACGAAGTGGTCCGGGTTGAAATATGGCAGCCCCTTTCGCGGGTTCCGATTTATATAAAGAGGGCTGCCGTTGTTCGCGTAATTTGGCACGTCTACGTTCGCATTAAAGGCGCCCAGCAGTGAATTATCGTCATTCTCATTGAGAGTGACCGGCTCTCCCTTGGCAAACGTAGCTACGCCAGAAAGCTCCCAGCCCGCGGTGAACCGCTTCGCAATATCCCCTCCGCCGATAAAGTGATCGAAGGGCAACTGTACGGTGAAGCTGGCGACCAGGTTATGCGGAACGTCAAAGCTCGATAATGCGCGGGTTTGAGCCGGATTCAACGGATTGGTCGCATCAAAGGAGTCCGAACCGTTATCCAGCGACTTCTCAAAGGTATATCCGATGAGGAAGTTCACGTATTTTTCGTTGTGCTCCAGACTCACCTGCAGCGAGTGGAAGCTGGAGCTGACCGCCGTCTTCATGTAGGGATTGCTGTTGAAGTTAATCCCGAAGGTAGGCCTCGTTCCCTCCACTGTCTGACCGCTCGCCGTGGTATAAACCGTATCTTCGCCGAATGGGCCGCAAGTTGTCGTACCGGGCGCTACATTGGCTGGGTTACTCAATTGGAGGCAGAGCGCCTGGTCCCCGGGATTCGATTCCTCAAACGTCAGCAGTTGCCTTCCCACTGTGCCGACATAGTTGACGCTGAGCACAGTTGCGGTTCCCAATTGACGCTGGAGAGAGAGTTCCCATTCCTGAACATAGGGCACCTTGTTTTTATAGTAGTAATAGTCGGATCCCCCGATGGGCGTGGCAGATGCCCAGTTGAACGTTGTGTCGGGATTCTTAGGCGATACATTGGTTGGGGGAAAGACGAAGGGGAACTTCTGTCCCGCCGAAATTCCCGACGGCCGATCGACAAACGGGGTGGCCAGTTCAGTCGATGACACAGAGTAGTAGTTGCCGTAAGGAGCGTCCCCTACCTCGACAAAGCCAGTGGCGTCCTCAATAGAGCTATAGAAAATGCCGTAACCCGCACGTATGCTCATTTTTCCAGGACCGCCCAATACCTTGCCAAGAAAACCGTTGCTCAAGTCTGGCGCCCAGGCAAAACCAATTCTAGGAGCAAAGTTGGTGTACTTAGTGGGGCCGAGTGTGCGAGGAATACCTGGGTCCAAGGGGACAACCAAACCGAGGGGAGCGCCGGGAAATGATAGCGACTGCTCCCCGGGAACGACCGTTTCCAACTTGTTCTGGGTGTCGTACCAGGGAGTAGCGGCTTCCCAGCGCAGGCCATAGTTGAGGGTGAGATTGCGGGTAGTACGCCAGCTATCCTGAGCATAAAATCCGTAGTATTTGCTCCGCGAATCGAGAAGCTGCTGGCTAGCCTGCACAAAGCTGTTTGGCGCCCCGATCAGAAAATCGGCGAAGTCCAGGCCCGTCTCTGAACCATTAAAACCAAAACACCCGTTGTAGCAGTCGTAGTTACGCTCGTTGATCTGGTTGTAGTGGAGGTTGGTGCCAAACTGCAGCGTGTGCGTTCCAAGAATTTTGGTGACGTTATCGATGATCTGAAAAGTGTTGTTGTATTGCCTCAATGCATCCTGCGGGATGCCAAAGGTGAAGTTATTGAATATGAAATTCGCCACACCCTCGTACGCGGGGTTGATAGCGGAGATACCGCCCGCGGGGCTCCACGGAGTAACAAAACCCTGCGAGGCAAGGGTGACACCCAAACCCTGGCCCGCGGTGGGTTGGCCGTTCAGGTTTACATCGCGCAGATATGCGAGACGAACATCGTTGACGGTCGACGAGTTAAACGTGGTGGTCAAACCCAAATTGACCATTTGGGTTTGTCCATGATTGGTTGCGGCAAAGCCCGGGACCCCGACCCCTTGGGTATACGGATTCACAGTATTGAATCGGTCAAAGAAGTAATAACCGAACACAGCGCCGATTCGTGTAGGAATGTCGATCCGTCCGCTGCCCTTATCGTCGCTCAGCGTCCCGTTGTAGGCAGAGGTGGAGAAGTTAGGGGTATTGTTGACAACTCCATTTGCCGTAGGGAGGTACTTCAGCGTGTTCGCCGCAACCGGCGACCATGCGCTCTGGGGAATGACAGCATTGGGAAAGACGCAGGTTGCGGTGTCCGCGCAGCCCGGAGTGTAATAATTTTCACCCTGCGCTACGGGATATCCCAATGTCTGGGAGAGAGTGTTAGCCCAGCCGGCGCCTACGACTGTGCCAGTGAGCGCGGTCGCCTGGTCCGTCAGGTCACCCGTGCGGTCGGCATCTGATGGCACGGGATAGCTCTGGGTCTGCCCCAAAATCTGCCGTGTACCCTGGTAATCGGCAAACCAGAAAATCTTGTTCTTGCGGATTGGCCCCCCGACCGTTCCGCCGAATTGATTCTGGATGAACACGCCGCGCGTCGGAGCGTAATAGTTTCTGGCATCCAGAACCGTGTTGCGCAGGAAGTCGAAGGCCGTGCCGTGATACTGATTGGTTCCCGACTTGGTGACTACATTGATCTGGCCACCGCTGTAGTTTCCATACTCTGCATCGAAGTTGTTGGTGATGATACGGAACTGCGCGATGGAGTCGAGATTGGGAATCATGGCGGCGCCGTTGTGGACGCCTTCTTCCGCATTTGCCCCATTCACCATGAACGCGTTGGACCCGGTGCGGCCCCCGTTGACGGATTGTTGGCCGTTGTCCAGGTCACCCGAGACCTGCGTCGCTCCAACTCCCGACGTGCTGCTGTCCGAGCTATGGGAATAAGGCGACACGCCTGGTTGCAACTTCAACAGGTCGATGTAGGAACGGCCGTTCAACGGCACAGAAGTAATCTTCTGGCCGTCGATGACTACGCCATTCTGGGTGCTCTGTGTTTCCACCTGTAACGCATCACTCTTGACGCTTACAGTATTGGTCACTGCTCCGATCTCCATCGGGATGTCGATGCGAAGGGCGGAATTCGCATCGATCTTTACACCAGTCTGCAAATAGTCACGAAATCCGGCCTGCTTAACGCTGACGTCGTAAACGCCAACATTGAGGGTTGGAAAACTGTAAAACCCCTTGGAGTCGGTGACGGCTGTCGTGGCGACATTGGTCGACTCTTGCGTGGCGATTATGGTGAGTCCCGGCATAACTGCGCCGGTTGGATCAGTGACCACCCCGGAAATCGAGCCGGTAATGGCTGCCCACGTGGTAGCTGCTCCCAGAAGTGCGCCGAAGAGGAAGCCTAGTCTGATAAATCGAGCCATGGCGGTCCGACCTTTCAAATGACGACTATTACAACGATTGAATACTAAAGGAATCGATGGGAAACGATGGTAATAGTAGGACCTAAAGGTGTCAAGGGGCGGTTGCCCCAGAAATGGCAGTCACCCTCCACTATTGCGGGCAGGAACTTCCCGGTAGTCAACAATTCCGAAAGGAATCCAACTCCGATGACTGCTCCGGGGTTGTGACACTTCACTCAGGGTCTCTCATCGCGCTGAATGTCGTAGGCATCGTAGTCAATCTTTATGACCGTCTGTCCAAACAAAAATGTGTGTGCCTCTATTTCCTCGTGAGCGACCATCGCGAAGCCACTTATGGGTGCGAAGTCGCGAGTAATAAGAGGCACCCCTGCAAAAAGAGAGGAACTTCTGGACTGAGTACCACGAATGCGGACCAATAAATAAGTCTTTGCATCGACCCACGCTTTACCGTTCAGCAGATAGGGGCTCCTTCTTCGTGGCTTCAAGTCCAGGACGAAACAGTCCCGACCGTTCACTGAATCCTTGACAGGGTCGACTTCGAACTCATAGTTGTCTGCAGTGAGCATGACTTGGTGGCGCGTTGTGACATCATTTACCTCCCTCTCTGATTCCAGGGCGGGTTCAATTGCTCGACTTAGCCACATCGATGAACCAACCTTTGAGACGGTGGTATAGGTGATGCCCGTGCTCTTTTGATATGTGACCTGGACCGTCTGTTCGGCGGCTGTTTCGGCCGCGCCATTTCTATAAACCGCATAGTGCTCTCTGACCACATACTTTCCGATGTGTTCAAATCGCGCGCGTATTACCGCCTCCACATGCGTAATCACAGTATCTGGAGATTCCGCGAGCCCTACAGTGCCACAATTGATCGCGCACGAGACCAGGAGAACAATCGGGATAGACATCACCAGGAGCCGTCTCTCAAGGGTGTTCATGATCCTTCCTTCCTACCCAAAACCAAGGGCCTAGCCAGGATGAAGGCCAGATGTGGGACCACTCAGCCAGACGCACGGGTTATCTTAGTGTCAAAAGCAACGCAGATCCTTCGGCTCCGCGCTTCGCAGGAGGGCGCTCACTCGAGTCATCTGCCCAGTTTGGTTGGTATACTATTTATGCTGTGTGGTTAACGCGCATCGAATCCCTTGCACGGCCCGCGGAGAGTTAACTTATTAACATGATGCTAAGAGTCGTAGATCGATATCTCTAGATTGTTATAAGTTACTGTCTATAAATGCGAAAGTGGCGGAATTGGCAGACGCACCAGACTTAGGATCTGGCGGGTAATCCCCGTGGGGGTTCAAGTCCCCCCTTTCGCACCATCCCTCCTCCTTCCTTGAAAAGCGATACCCTGAAAAACATCATGAATTCCGCGCAGCAAGCTCAGCCCAAAATCACTCTCGCAAAGTCCTCCGACTATCGGGAGAATTATTCAAACAGCGTGCAGGTACGTGTGAGCGTCTGGGATTTCTTCCTCGCCTTCGGCCTCGTACATCAGGACTCGCCAGAGTCGGTCATCATCGAGAACAGCCAGGGCATCTACCTCAGCCCGCAGCAGGCAAAGGCTCTCTGGAACATTCTCGGACAGAACATCTCCCAATATGAGCAGGCGTTCGGCGCTATCGCGCTTGAGCCCCATCACCCACTGCCGATTCCGCAAGGACCGGTGCACTAGAGCTTGCCGAGCAGCCGCCAATATCAGGGAGGCAAGCAGCCGTCTCTGTGGCTCGTCTTCCCTGCCATCTTCGCGGCTGTTCTCGTGGCACATCTGCTGCTGCTGCGTCTGCCGTATTACTGGGATGAGGCAGGATATTACATCCCTGCCGCTTATGACTTCTTTCGCACCGGTTCCCTGATCCCCTACTCCACGCTCTCAAACGCACATCCACCGCTGCCGTCGTTGTATCTGGCCTTGTGGTGGAAGGTTTTTACTTTCACGCCATGGGTCACCCGTGTTGCCATGTGCGCGATTTCCGCAGTTGCGCTGCTGGCTGTTTATCGGCTGGCGATCATCACCACAAACAAGCCCAACGTGGCCGCTGCAACGGTTGGCCTCACCGCGCTCTATCCCGTGTGGTTCGCGCAGAGTTCGCTCGCGCACGCGGATATGGTCGCCGCAGCGGCGACGCTGTGGGCACTGGCATTCTTCCTCGAAGAACGACTATGGACCGCAATCCTGTGCTTCTCTCTGGCTGCGCTCGCAAAGGAAACAGCCATCATCACACCGCTGGCACTAGCGGCCTGGCAGATGTGGTTGTGTTTTGCACCAAATAAGTCGAGACCTGCCAGCAATGAACCCTCACCGCATTCTGATGCAATAAAAGCCGGCATCCTGCTTTTGCCCTTAATCCCGCTAGCTTGCTGGTACATCTATCACTGGCATCGAACAGGATTCGTCTTCGGTAACCCCGAATACCTGCGCTACAACGCCACTGCCACGCTCACGCCACTGCGAATTCTATTGGCCTTCGCCCATCGGGTTCTGCACATCACCGCGCACATGAATCTGTTCGTGCCTGTGCTCTCCATGTTGGCCTGCATGATGTTGCCCCCAGTCGAAGGCAGGGCGCGCATCTCATTCAGTCATCAGTTGCAGTTCTACGTCATCATTCTCGCCAACCTCATTCTTTTCTCAGTGCTGGGCGGAGCGCTCCTCACGCGCTATCTGCTTCCTCTATACCCACTGATCCTGCTCCTATGTGCCAATACCTTCTACCGTCGGCAGAAGCAATGGCGTTATCTGGTGGCCCTCAGCGCCGTCGCTTTCCTTGTCGGACTCTTCATCAATCCTCCCTATCGCTTTGCGCCGGAAGATAATCTCGCCTACCGCGATGTGATCCTGCTGCATCAGGCGGCCATCCGGCAGATCGAAGCCCACTATCCCACCGCAACCGTGCTGAGCGCGTGGCCTGCAACCGATGAGCTAAACAAGCCGGAACTCGGCTATGTAGAGGAGCCCATGCAGGCTGCCTCCATCGACAATTTCTCACTGCCGCAAATCGAACGAGCGGCACAATTGAGCGAAACCTATACTGTAGGGCTGATCTTCTCAACCAAATACGACCCGCCAAACCTGCCCTTCAGCCTCGGTCGCCGCAACGAGGCCCTGGACACTCGCTTTTTCGACTTCCACCGCGATCTTCCACCCGAAATGATCGCGCGCCTGCTCGGCGGAAAAGTCGTCTGGCGCGCCGAACGCCAGGGTCAATGGGCTGCGGTGCTCCACTTCGATCGCCCACAGGTGGCCACGCAAACAGAGCACGACCACCTTCCGCTTCACTATAATCAGCCTTGAAGTGCGGTTCCTGATTCCATTTCGCCCCATCGTCTGCAGCCTGCTGCTTGCGGCTTCGCAGTTTGTATTCGCCCAGCAACCCGCCACCACGGCGTCGCGTCCCCAGCCCGAGACGCCACCGCCACCGTCAACACAGTCCCTCGCGCATGGACGCTTACTCCTGGTGCTCCCATTTGAAAACCACACCGGCCAGGCAAGCCTCGACTGGATTGGTCAGGCGTTCCCCGAAATCTTCAACCGGCGGCTCGCCTCAGCTGGATTTCTGCCCATCAGCCGCGCAGACCGACTCTACGCGCTCGATCATCTTGGACTGCCGCAGCACTTTCAGCCATCCCGGGCCAGCGCCATCCGGCTGGCGCAAACCCTTGATGCCGATTACGTTGTCTTCGGCTTTTACACCACGACCGGAACCACGCTGAACCCCACCGCTCAGGTTCTCGACGTCACTGGCCTCAAACTCGGCGCTCCGCTGACCAATCAAGCCGACTTAACACATCTGCTTGAAACGCTGAACAGCCTTGCCTGGCAGGTCACCCGGCAACTTGACCCCGCATATGCCGTCGCCGAACAGACCTTCATTGCCGCCGACTCCGACCTGCGTCTCGACGCCTTCGAAAACTACGTGCGCGGCTTGAGCGAGGGTTCGATCGACGAAAGGGTCCGTCACCTTCGCGAGGCCGTCCGGCTGAGTCCGCGCTTCAATCCAGCGTGGCTGGCATTGGGCAAGGCCTATTTCGCGAACCAAAATTTTGAGCAGGCTGCGGCAGCGCTCGGTCATTTGAGCAAGGACGACCCAAATGCACTCGAAGCGGACTTCTACCGCGGTCTGTCATTCTTCTATACCGGTAAATATCTGGAGGCCGAAGACGCCTTCGCCTTCGATACAACGCGTCTTCCGCTTCCCGAGGTTGTCAACAACCAGGGAGTTGCCGCTGCCCGTCGAGGCAAAGATGGAGCACCGCTCTTCGTGCAGGCCATCACAGCCGACCCCAATGATGTCGATTACCACTTCAATCTGGCTGTAGCGCTGCGCCGTCGTGGCGATATCGCTGGAGCCGTCCGCGAAATTGATCGGGCCGTGAAGCTGCGACCGCAGGACAGCGAAGCGGCAAGTCTTGCCGCAATGCTGCACAAAGAACAACAAGACCCAACCGCGGCCACCAAGGTGAATGCCTCCCTGACCACCCCGAACAGTTCCGGCAGCGGTCCGCTCGAACGCATCAAGCGCACCTACAACGAAGCCAGCTTCCGCCAGGCAGCTTTTGAAATGGAGCAGGTGCAGACCATGCGGCTAAGCGCGCTTCCTCCTGCTGAACGAGCCGCAACACTCACGCAGGAAGGCAGCCAGTTCTTCAATCGCGGCCTTATTCTAGAAGCCGAGCGCGAGTTTCAAGCCGCGCTTGCGGCTGATCCCTCTTCCTCTGCAGCCCATGCAGGACTCGCGCAGGTGCGTGAGCGTAGCAGCGATCCGGACGCAGCCCGTCAGGAAGCGCTCAAATCTCTGCAATTAACGCAGAACGTAACCGCGCATCTGGTGCTGGCTCGAATCGATCTGCAGGCAAACCAGCTCGGCGCGGCGGCTGGCGAAGTAAGCCAGGCACTCCAGATCGAGCCCACCAACGCCAATGCACACGGCATGAAGCAGGCTCTCGAACAAAGAGGACAGCAGGTTCGATGAAAGCATTGCGGCACAGTTCGACATTTCTTCTCGTCTGTGCCGCAGTGTTGCTTTCAAGCCGCGCGATAGGTGCTGTGCCGCAGCAGTCGCAGGTTGTATTGCTGCATGTGCAAGACACCATCCAGCCCATCAGCGAGCAGTACATCAGCCGCGGCATCGCCCGCGCAGCGGATATCCATGCCGAGGCCGTGCTGATCGAGTTGGATACCCCGGGCGGTCTGCTCGATTCGACACGCAATGTCGTGCATGACATTCTCGCTTCGCCATCCCCGGTCATCGTCTATGTCGCGCCTTCGGGCAGCCGCGCCGGTTCGGCAGGCTTCTTCATTCTTGAATCGGCGGACATCGCAGCAATGGCGCCCGGAACAAATGCCGGCGCAGCCCATCCCGTTGTAATGGGCACCAGCGTCGACCCCGTGATGAAGCAGAAGCTTGAGAACGATGCGACGGCGTTTCTCCGTTCCTACGTATCGCGTCGCAATCGCAATACTGACGCCGCGCAGGATGCCGTTCTGAATTCAAAGTCCTACACCGAGCGTGAAGCCGAGCAGCTGAAGCTCATCGACGTCATCGCACCCAGCAACACCGCCCTTCTTGATGCCATCGATGGCCGCGTCGTTACCCGCTTCGATGGCTCGACTACAACTCTGCATACGCGCAACGCGCATATCGTTCCTGTAGACACAACTCTGCGCGAAAACATCCTCGACAAGCTCATGGACCCGAATCTTGCCGTGCTCATCCTTGTCGTGGGCGGCCTGCTCATCTATCTGGAATTCAATACTCCCGGCACCATCATTCCCGGCGCGCTGGGAACTCTGCTGGTTGTCCTCGCGCTCTTCGCGCTCAATCTGCTCCCTGTCCGCTACACTTCGCTCATGCTGCTGCTCGCAGCCTTCGCACTGATGATCCTCGAAGCGAAATTCGCAAGTCATGGCGTGCTCGCTGTCGCTGGCATCATCTGTCTCGTCTTTGGAACCCTCACGCTGGTCGCCGGCCCCATTCCGGAATTGCGCGTCAGCATAGCAACTGCCGTCGGAACCGGCATTGCCTTCGGCGCGATCACTACCTTCCTCGTTCGCATCGCGATCCGTGCGCGTCGAAATAAGGTCCTTACCGGCCCGGAAGCCCTCATCGGATCCATTGCCATCGCACAGCAGCCACTCGATCCGCGTGGACAGGTCATGGTGCATGGTGAACTCTGGTTCGCCGAATCCCCAGCGCCTGTTTCACCTGGCGAACACGTCCGCGTGCGCGCTGTCCGCAATCTGACGCTATTGGTGGAGCGTGTTCCCAATGGCCAATCGACGGCGATTTGAGCATCCCTCCCCAATGCCGTTGCTGTACAATCGCACCTCAGTGAGGCGTTTTTTATGGGAATTCCGGGCCTGGTCGTAATTGCTGTTATTGTCCTTTATCTGCTGAACTCCATTAAAATTCTGCGCGAGTACGAACGCGGCGTGATTTTCCGCCTTGGCAAGGCACTCCCGAAGCCAAAAGGACCCGGCATCATCCTGGTCTTCAGACCGCTTGACCAGATTGTTCGTATCTCTTTGCGGCAGGAAGTCCTCGAAGTGCCGCCGCAGGACGTCATCACCCGCGACAACGTCACCATCAAAGTCAATGCCGTCATCACACTTCGCGTGCTCGACCCACTCAGGGCCGTCATCGAAGTCGCGAACTATGTCTACCAGACCTCGCAATTTGCACAGACGACGCTACGCTCGGTGCTTGGAGAAGTCGAACTCGACGGCCTGCTCTCACACCGCGATGCCCTCAACCAGCGAATTCAGACCATCATCGACCAGCGCACGGAGCCCTGGGGCGTAAAGGTTGTCAGCGTTGAAGTAAAGCAGGTTGACCTGCCCGAGCAAATGCTGCGCGCCATGGCCAAACAGGCCGAGGCTGAACGCGAAAAGCGCTCGAAAATCATCAATGCCGAAGGCGAATTCAGCGCCGCGCAACGACTGGTAGATGCCGCCAATCTGCTGGCGCAGCAGCCCATCACCCTTCAGTTAAAATATCTGCAGACACTCACAGACATCGGCACAGAGAAGAACACGACCGTCATTTTCCCTCTGCCCATGGAACTACTTTCTCTCCTGCAGAAGCTCGGAGCCCCCGCAGCGTCTGCGCCAAAGCCTGAGGAACGGTGATGAGACGCCCCATCGAACGCGAGCACGAAGAAGTCGATTCAGAGATTACCCTCAGCGCGACAACGCTGCTGGGCATCTTTTTCGGCCTGGTGCTGATCTGCGGCGTCTTCTTTGGTTTCGGATACTCCACCGGCCGTCGCGGCAACGAGACTCCAGCCTCGACAGCGCCAGTCGCACCCGATCAGAACTCCGCCCCGGCAGCGTCGCACACGCCCAAGCCATCTGCAATGCAGAGCCTGCAGGCAGCGAACAGCAACAGCGGCGCGCAGGATCCCAATGCCATCACTGAATCCCTCGATGAGGACTCAACGCCAGACAACACCCCGAGCCAGTCATCTGCTTCCGAGGCAAAGCAGACTGCGGTTCAGGCTGCTGGATCGAGACCAGCAGCCCCACCACCGACCGTCAAGCCAGCCTCGTTGAGCACTCCTGTCTCCATGCCGGTCACCGGCGGATCGGTAATGGTGCAAATTGCGGCGGTAACACGTCCGGAAGACGCAAATGCATTGGCTTCAGCCTTGCGCCAGCACGGATACAACGTAGTCGTGCGGAATGAATCACAGGACAGTCTCCTGCATGTTCAGGTAGGTCCCTTCGCCTCCCGCGACCAGGCCAGGGAGATGCGTTCCAAACTCCTCGCCGACGGGTACAACGCCATCCTCAAACCTTAAGAATTGCGGTCAGTTCTTTAGAACAGCGCTTTCCCCGCGCATCCACTCCGGCAAGCTCGAAGCAATCGACTGCCGCACCGCAGCAAGCAGTTCTTCACGCGTCGGATAATCGCGAGGCCACAGCGGTGTATGAAAAACAACATGTGCGGTCCCGGGCGTGATTCGCATGCTGCCCTTCTTCATCATGTTTTCCGTGCCCCAGATTGAGATGGGCACCACCGGGCTACCCGATTCCATCGCCAGATAAAACGGGCCTTTCTTGAATGGCAGCAGCCGTCCATCGCGTGACCGCGTGCCCTCCACAAACGAGGTGATATGCAGGCCGGAAGTCATCACCTGCCTCGCGCGTTCGACGCTCTGCTTAGCGCTCTCCACGCGCCCATCGCGGTCCACTGGAACAAAATCCCCCAGCCGCATCGCATACCCCAGCAAAGGAATTTTCATCAGCGACCGCTTCAAAAAAACAGACGTACGGCCCGGAAGCAGCGGCAGCAGCACCGGAGGATCAAGGTTCGAAACGTGATTCGACATGAAAATATAGCTCAGCGCTGAATCAAGCTCTTCACGCCCGCTGACGTCGATGCGAATCCCGCCGACCTTCAAACCCGCATTCGCAATCCACATAGCCCAGCGATACAGAAAGGAAATATCGCGGCTCAGCAGCGTCCACGGCAAACCAATCACGGCCGCCGGAAAACCCATAATCAGATAGAACAAAACAATCGCAATCGTCGACAGCATGACTTACGAGCGCACCAGCGCCCTCTGCTCCAGCCGTTGCGGCAACTTCTCATAGATATCATCAAAACCGCCGTTGGAAAGAATCGCAACCACATCTCCCGCGCGCAGTTCCGGCGCAATGGCGGCGACAATCGCGTCTGCATTCGCAAAAAGCGCTGCAGATTTGCCTTGCAAGTTCAAGCCCTTTACAACGCTCTCCGGGTGCAGCCGCTCACCTTCCGGAATGCTCTCCTGCTTAAAGACACCCGCCAGCACAACGCGATCCGCAAGTGAGAGACTCTCAATCAACTCCCGCTCAAAGACATTCCGGCGCAGCGTATTCGAGCGCGGCTCCAATACCGCCCACAGACGTGCCTCAGGATACGCTCCACGCAATGCCTTCAAGGTCTCCCGAATCGCAGTGGGGTGATGCGCAAAGTCGTCAATGATGGTCACCCCATCGACCACGGCTCTGACTTCAAGCCTGCGCTTCACGCTTTCAAACGAAGCCAGCGCCTCCTGAATCGCCGCCGTCTCAATCCCCTGTCCGGACGCCAACGCCGCCGCTGCCGTCGCGTTCAAGGCATTGTGCTCGCCCGCCATCGGGAGTTCCAGTTCAGCCCAAATCGAACCCTCGCGAAAAACCTTCCACGAACTACGTCCATCTCTAAATCGCAGGTCAGAAACGCGCCACTCGGAGTCAGAGCCAAATCCGTAACGCTCAACGTTACAAAATGCCTTACTCACGCATTCAGAAACAATTGGCGCGCCATCGTAAGCAACCACACGCCCACGCCGCGGAACCAGATTCACCAGCCTCTTGAACGCAGTCTTCACCTGATCGAGATCGCGATAAATATCTGCGTGATCGAACTCCACATGCGTCAGGATGAGCGCGTCCGGAAAGTAGTGCATGAATTTCGGACCCTTATCAAAGAAGGCCGTGTCATACTCATCCCCTTCCAGAATGAATGGCCTCGTCTCGCGCAGATGAAAGCTGGTCCCAAAATTCTCCGCCACTCCGCCAATCAGAAACGACGGCGCAAGTTCTGGCTTCGTGCGCGACGCAACTTCATAAATCCACGCCAGCATGCTGGTCGTGGTCGTCTTCCCATGCGTCCCGGCAACGACCAGCGATTCGCGGCCCGCGAGAAACTCCGAATGAATCAGCTCGGCAAGCGAAGTAAACGGGATGCGCTGATCCAACACATATTCGAGTTCCAAGTTCCCGCGCGACATGGCATTGCCTACAATCACCAGATCGGGATGCGGCTTGAGATTCTCCTCCGAAAAAGGCTCGGCAACATGAATATTCAAGGCACGCAACAGATTGGACATCGGCGGATACGCCGCCTGATCCGAGCCCGTCACACGATGCCCCTTCAACTGCAACAATCCAGCCAGAGACGCCATCGCCGTCCCGCAGATCCCAATCAAGTGAATATGTTTCTTCTGCATCCTTCAATCAACCTGCACCGCCGGCTCCAGATACTGCAACACCGGCTCATCTTCCAAAATCAATTCCGCCTCAATCCCAAACGGCAGCGTCACATTGCTGCGCGACACATGCCCTGACCGCAGCCCGATCGCAATCGGCCCATCAAACCAGTCCAGCACACGCAGAATCACCTGCTCCAACAATTCTGGACCCGTCCCGGGCGATGTGCATTCCAGCATTTCGCCAAAGACAAATCCAGTCACACCATCAAATTTCCCGCCCAGCACCATCTGCCGCAGCATTCTGTCGATCTGGTACGGCTTCGTACCCACATCTTCCAAAAACAGCAGCTTGCCTTCCGTCTGCGGTGCAAACCTCGTCCCGAGAGTTGCAGTCAGAATACTCAGGCAGCCGCCATACATCACTCCCTGCGCGCGCCCCGGCCTCAGAACCTTCAACCCCTCCGCAGCGCCAGCTACAACAGCATCGCCATCGAGCGCAGCATCGAAGCTCACATCATGCACGCCATCATCGACAGCAAAATCAGCAGCAACCATCGGCCCGTGAAACGAAACCAGCCCAATCTCATCCAGCAGCCAGGTCTGCACGGCAGTCATATCGCTATATCCGAAAAGTGGTTTCGGATTCTCCTGAATCAGATTAAGATCGATATCCTCAAGCAAGTAATTCGATCCGTAACCACCACGGGTACAAAATATCGCCTGCATTTCCGGGTCCGCAAACCCGGCATGCAAATCCGCAAGCCGCTGCTCCGCGGTTCCTGAAAAATATGGCGCCTGCCGACCCTGTGCATGCTTACCAAACTCTGCGTCATACCCACGCGCGCGCAAAGCCTCAATGCCACGAGCAAGTCTCTCCGGCTTTGAGGAACTAGCTGGAGCAATTACCGCAACCCGCGCATCCGGCGCAACCGCAGGCGGTTTCAGCATCCGAAAGCCTCACCCGAGGAAATAATCTCCGCAGGCCCCGTCAATAGAATTTCGCTCTCGCCTCCGAGCCATTCAACCTGCTGGGTTCCCCCAGGAGCGCGCACCTGCAGACGCGAAGCACCACCGCGATGAACCATCGCTGCAACAGCCGTTGCGCATGTTCCCGTTCCAGAAGAGGTTGTCGGCCCAACACCTCGCTCAAATATTCGAATCTCAATCTCATCTGTGCTGATTACCCGCACAAATTCGACATTTGTCTGTTCAGGAAAATCTGGATGGAAACAAATCTCGCGGCCAACCTCCTGCCAGCTTCGGCCTCGAACCTTGAAATTTACATCCTCGGCAAAAAGAACGAAGTGCGGATTACCGACTGAAACAGAAATGCCGTCAATCTCTTCATCGCTCAGCTTCACCGTGCGTGGCACAATCCCCGGCACGCCCATCAGCGAGGCGATCTGAAAACGGTCGCCCCCCGCCTTCACAACGGTGCACTCACGCGGACCCGCATCCGTCTCGAGCGAGACGCTATCACCCGCGCCGAGCTTTCGTTCGTGAGCCATCCACGCAGCCACGCAGCGCGTACCATTGCCGGAAATCTCGGCAACCGAACCATCCGCGTTAAAGAGCCGAATCCGGCCCGAACGCTCTCCAGTCCACTGCAGATACTCAACACCATCTGCGCCGATTCCAGTATTGCGGGCACACAACTTCACCGCGCAGTCGCGTTGCCGCTCTGCACTTACTTCCACCGCATCCACGATCAGAAAATCATTCCCACACGCGTGGCCTTTCACAAACCGAATCAATCGTCCTCCGGATCGTGGAATGTCAACACTTCATCAATGGCGGGTGCCGCGTTTAAAGTTGCCAGCAGTTTGTCATGACCCCTGCGTGAAGCAGCTACGGAAAATGACAGCCGATTCAATTCTCCAATGCTCTGCTGGTCCAACACAACAAGCCTGCGTTTTTCGCGATCCATCGCATTCAGAATTGAGAGAGAGATCTTGTCGGCGTCGGCGCCGCGCACCTCGTAGATCACAGAATACAGTTTGAGGTTTGCATGCTTCTCAAGAAAACCCACGCCCTCAAGCGCGATCAGTATGAGCGCGGCAGAAAACACCGCGGGAAAGTACAGGCCCGCGCCGCAAGCCATCCCAACCGACGCCACCGCCCAGACAGTCGCCGCGCTCGTCAGGCCGCTCACACGGTCACGATTGCGAATGATGAGTCCGGCCCCCAGAAATCCGATGCCCTGCACAATGTTGGAAGCGATCTGTCCCTTATTGGCGCTCCCCGCGCCCGCCACCACGGACGAGAGAAATGTAAATAGTGACGCACCAAAACAAATCAGCAGGTTCGTTCGCACACCTGATGGCTTATGGTGATACTCGCGGTCGATGCCAATCACACCCCCGAGAAAGGCCGCTAACAGCAAACGACCAATCGCGCCACCGGTAAGAACCGCTTCTTCCAGACCATTGAAGGTCAACATGTGGCCGGGTTCTTCGAGCGCCAAAAGGAGGTGTGCCATGCTGTTTGAGCGTGATGCTATCACTTCGCAAGATAGATGCGCGCGCACGGTTGACCCGTGGAACACACTACGTTAACCAGCGTCAGTCCCTCCGGATGCGCTTCTACCGCGCGCGCCACTGCGTCGCCCTCGGTAGCCACAACAATCGCCGCGGACTGCGCCGGATGCTCCAGCGCCGGCGGCCATTGATAGTAATCTCCTTCGTTGATCGTCCGCTTCAGCGGAATCCCCGCGCGCTGCAGCGCTCCCGGATGCTCCGACGTGTACATCAGGATCATCCCTTGCTCCGGCATCGTCGCCAACGCGTTTGCCAGTGCTTTCTCATACGGTATCCGCGTCCGCGAATTGGCCACCGCTTCCTGCAACACCAGCGGACGCCCACGCAGCAACACAACGCTGTTCGCCATCACGAGAACCGCAACCGCAATGACAACCCAGGCATAGGATCGCGGCCGGCGCCTGGCCGTGAACGCGGCGACTTCATGCACAAAAATTGCCAGAAACAGCGCGAATACCGGAAGCATTTCCATTCCGTAGCGCACGTTGTACCAGGAGTGCGGCCACCACAACGGAATGAAAATCGGCACCGAGCCATAAGCAATCGAATACGCATAAAACGGCAGCGGTATCCCCAGGAGCAGCGCAGCAGCAATTCCCCGTAACCGCCATCTCCATGCCGCGATTGCGGTGCCCGCGAGCGACAGCCACAGCAAGAGATTGCCCCAGCGCAACGGGACGGCACCCATTTCGGCAGCCTTCAGAAAATACAACGAGGCTACGCGCATGCTGTGCCAGCCGGGATAGTGCGGCGCTCCCGGCATTGAAGTACGCGCATCAATCGCCTTTGCTGAATAGGGTCCGCGCAGAAAATCCAGCGGATCGCCAAACTGTTTCGCGTTATACAAAAGCCATAACGCCGGAGCGGCCAGCAGCAGCCCGGTAAACAAAATAAAGGCCCCGCCCACGCGCTCACGTAGATGCCGCCGCACTCCCCACGCCACCACCAGCCACGCAAACGCCGCATAGATCCACCCGTCGTAACGCGTGAACATCGCTGCCACCAGCACGAGCCCTGCTGCAACCAGCTGTCGCGACGCCCGCTTCTGGTCGCCGGCTTTCATCGCACGACCATGCTCAGCGATCAGCAGCGCGCTCCAGATCATTTCAGCGAGAAAGAGCGGCTCCGTCATCGCCGTAGTCTGCATGTAGAGCAGCCCCGGGTTCAGCGCATAGAACAAGCCCGCAATCCCTGCAGTCGAACTAGGTAGCCACAGTCTCGCCAGCCTATAGATACCGGCACAGCCGAGAACGTAGCACGCCATCGAGGGCCACGCCCCCGCCAGCCCTGTCTGCCACCATTCCATCTTCTGCACAAAGGGCAACAGCAACAGGTGCGGCAGCGGCAGCCAGACCGAGCCTAGCTGCCGGAAACCGGGATTCAGTGAATCGAAGATACGACGCGCAATATGCAGATGAGCGACAGCGTCGCCATACAGCAGCAGCATGCCGCCCTGCATGCAGTACCTTAGAGCCATGAGCGATAGCCCCATGGCGATCGAGCCTACCAACCACGCCTCCTGCCGAAGCGAGAGATGATCGGCTTCCTGTACAGCTTTGGACTCAGTCAAGATGAGACAACTCGCGAAAGAGCGCAAAGCGCCGGTCGATTTCTTCGCGCGTTAATGCCTGCAACCGCTCCGTCCCGAAGCGCTCTACGGCAAAGGAGCCCATCACGCCGCCGTAGAACATAGCGCGCTTGAACGTAGCCGGAGTAATTTCCTGGTGTGATGCGAGATACCCGAAGAATCCGCCCGCGAACGAATCACCGGCTCCCGTCGGATCGACAACTTCGCTCAGCGGCAATGCAGGCGCGCGGAACGGAAGAGCCACGTGGTTAGTCTCGCCCGGAAACAATTTATCGCCGAAAAATGCGGTTGCGCCGTATTCGCCGTGCTTGACGATAAGGCTCTTCGGCCCCGACGCCAGAATCTTTTCCGCCGCACGTACCAGGTTCGCATCCTTTGCCAGCAGCTTCGCTTCACCGTCATTGATGAGCAAGCCGTCGAGACCCGTCAACACTTTCTCCAGGTTTTCCCGATGATCGTTGATCCAATAATTCATCGTGTCGCCGCACACCATGCGCACACGCGGCATTTGCTTGCGAACATTCGCCTGCAGCATAGGATCGATGTTCGCCAGGAAAAGAAACTCGGAGTCGGCATACTCTGCCGGAACACTTGGAGAAAATGTCTCAAATACATTCAGATGCGTTTCGTGCGTCTGTGCCTCGTTCAGGTTCTTCAAGTACGACCCGCGCCAGAAGAAGCTTTTGCCCGCGACGTGCTCAATCCCGCGCGTATCCACGCCGCGCCGCTTCAACACATCTTCTTCGGCGGCAGTAAAGTCCTCGCCAACCACCGCAATCACACGCACATCGGTAAAGTAGCTCGCGGCCAATGAAAAATACGTGGCCGCACCGCCCAGACAGCGCTCAGCATGGCCTGAAGGAGTTTCAATGCTGTCAAATGCAACACTTCCCACTACAAGAATCGCCATCAATTCTTCCTGTCGTTATTTATTGAGATATTTGCCCACCAGCAGATCGAGCCGCTCGCGCGTCTCGGCCGGAATAGCAGCCGGATTGGTAAGAATCGCATACTGCAGCGCCGTCGCACAGGCGCAGGTGCGCTCCTTGGGCATCGCAGCCACTGCCGCTCGTACTACGTTGGCGGCGTTCGCCGCATTCTGGTTCAGCACCGCCACAATTTGTTCAACCGACACATCGTCATGGCCTTCGCGCCAGCAATCGTAGTCAGTCACCATGGCCATCGTTGCGTAGCAAATCTCGGCCTCACGAGCCAGCTTCGCTTCCTGCAGATTGGTCATGCCAATCACATCCGCGCCCCAGCTGCGATACAGGTTCGACTCCGCTCTCGTCGAGAACTGCGGGCCTTCCATGCAGACATACGTTCCGCCGCCTTTGCCCACCACATCCGCCGCCGCGCACGCATCCACGATTGTCTTTGCCACCGTGGCGCAGACCGGATCGCCAAAGGCTACATGCCCAACAATGCCGTTCCCGAAAAAAGTCGATTCCCGATGAAACGTGCGATCGATGAATTGATTAGGCACAACGAAGTCCGTCGGCTTATGCTCTTCCTTGAGCGAGCCAACAGCAGAAACTGAAAGAATCCGCTCCACGCCCAGCTTCTTCATCGCGTAGATGTTTGCGCGAAAATTCAGCTCCGAGGGCAGCAGCTTGTGACCGCGCCCGTGCCGTGCCAGAAAAACAACCTTGCGCCCTTCCAGATCGCCAAGAATAAAAGCATCGCTTGGCTCGCCGAACGGCGTCTCAACGCGCTCCTCGCGCGTGTTGGTCAGACCGGGCATGGAGTAAAGCCCGCTGCCCCCGATGATTCCAATTTCTGCTTGTTGCAAACCGAACTCCGTCGCACTCTTCCCTGCGGAAGAAGCTGAAATGAGATAGTGCGAAGAATTCAGTATAAATGCTGCGACTCAATGCGGCAGCGCAGCCCGCATCACGCCACAAGTAGAAAAGAAGTGCACCATGCCGGCATTCAGCTCAGCACTGTGATCGCCCTTCAATGGACGAACTCGAAACCTGGCCGCCTGATTCGCCTCGTCATTCTGTTGTGCGCCCGTAACCAGAAAGGCCAGCTTGCGCGCCGTTGTAAGGTCAAAACTTTCGCTCACAAAAACCATGCGGTCCTGGGTGGTCAGCACCACAGGCCCTTCGCTCGTGTTATAGATTTGTTCCGTTTTGTCCGCCTCATCGTTGGTATCCCGCGTCACGTTGGAATATTTCTTTCCCAACTCATCGGCGTACATCTTCGTAAAGGCCTGCGCAGCCTGCGGCGTCTTCCACTGCGAAAGATAAAAGAGAGCTACCGATGTGGTGGAATCCTTCTCAGCGTCTGTCTTCGCCTTCTTGCTTTGCACCGCGTAATAGATGCCGCCATCCCACGCCGGCGTCAGCGCGGAAGACATCTCCTGGCCGCCAAACAACTCCGTCAGCATGCGCACATCCAGCTGACCCATTACACCAACATCGTAAGGTTCATAGTCCGCGTCCAGCAGCGGATGCACATCCGGCATCTGCAGCACCGGAACCTGGCGCTTCCGCATGTAGGCCCGTGGATTCATGATCTCGTAGCTCGAGTCCGGTGGACGATCCAGCACCCCGGCAAACGCACCCGCCTGCCCCTCATCCTTCAGCACGATTTGCTCAAACTTCAAGCCATCCTGATACGGAAACAGCAGCGACTCCTTGAGCACCAGCGGCGCGCGCGCCAGCACCGGCGAATCCGATGTATCGCTGCTGTCCGCCAGATTATCCACTACATCCGGCGCAGTCAGCAGGCTCTTTCCAGAGGGGGCCAGCGCATAGTCCAGATAGACAGCCATAGCCTGCCCCTCAAGCACCGCCTCGCGCGCCGTATCCCTTTCATCCGTCTGGATATGCTCGTTGTCCTGCTTCACGTTGCGTGACAGGTCGTCGCTCGTTCCTTCTTCCCATTTGTCCAGATCAACATGCTGGTCCTGCAATGCATGCGTCAGCTCGTGCGCCAGCACCGGCTTTTGCGTATCCGGAGTCGCCCAGTCCAGCAGGTTCACCGTCTTCGTTTTGCTGTCGTAATAGGCTTCAATCTGCTCCTTCAGAAGTTGCAGCAGAAATGGACGCAGCTGAAAATCGCGGTCCAGCAGCCCAAACTTTTTGAGGACAATCTCGGACCGCTCCATCCGCTTGGCATCCTTGTCGTCGTTCATTTTTTCGACAAGGTATTTTTCCACCGCCTCGCGCGTCGTCAGCTTGCGCTTCACGTCATGCTTGATCGCCAGTTTGCTGTCATCGGATGCAAATTTCAGGATCACGCCGACGGAGTTAAACAGCTCTTTCGCCTGCGCTGGAGAAATGTGCGCATCCTGCGGTGTGGCTTTTGGAACCGTCGCGCTGGTTGGCGTCTGACCGGGACACACCCCTACGGCGGCCGCTAGTACCAGAACTAAGTGCTTTGCCATCTTCATTTCGCGCATCCTTCCCGGACTCAACTTGGCCTCGCCTCGAAGGCTATAATTTGATTATGAGCGAACCGCTGCAAATCGCCGAGACGGGACTCACTCCGCTGGCCGCCCTGTTCCCGGCCGTTGAGCTTCAGATGCACCTCGGCCGGATTACGCCTCGCGTCTTTGCCGGCATTGAGTCTGGGCTGGCCTCGCTCATCCATTCTGCGGCAATCTACGATCTTGGTTACCTCACCCGCGTTCGCATCACTGGAGACGACAGCGTCCGCTGGCTAAACGGCATGGTCACCAATACGGTGCAATCGCTGCCCCAGGGCTACGGAAACTATACCCTCATTTTGAATGCACAGGGCCGCATCCAGGGTGATGGGTATGTCTTCCGCGCTACCGACCATCTTCTGCTTGAAACGGATCGAGTTCAATCGTCTCGCCTTCTGCCCCACCTCGACCATTTCATCATCATGGACGACGTGGAGCTACACGAGTTAGACGCAGCAAGCACGACTCTTGGTTTAACCGGCCCGCAGGCGCCGTCCATCCTGAAGGCCCTCGGCCTGCCCGTCCCTCATACACTTGCCTTCGTCCCGGCAACACTGCAAGGCATCGCAATTACCATCGTCAGCGCCTACAGTGTGCGCATCCCTCGATTCGAGCTCTGGCTGTCAGCCGAGCATCTCGCAGAAGTATGGCGCATCTTCACTGAAGCCGGAGCTGCCCCAGCCGGCTTTGCCGCGCTCGAATCGCTCCGAATCCTTGAAGGCGTACCCCGCTATGGCGTTGACATGACGGATCGCTACCTCCCGCAGGAAACCAACCAGAGCCGCGCCCTCAACTTCAACAAAGGCTGCTATCTCGGCCAGGAAATCGTTGAGCGTATCCGTTCGCGCGCCACCGTCCACCGCACCCTGCGCCAGTTTGAACTTCACGGCGCGCCGCCCCCGCTCGGAACGGAGATTTTTGCCGAAGGGGATGACAAACCTATCGGGGAAATCACGAGTGCCGCACGTTATGCGCTACCCGGCTTGCCACGGACCTTCGCACTGGGCATGATTCGCGTCGAAGCACTGGAACGTAAAGCTGTCATCACATATTCCGGAGGCCGTGCTACACCGCTCGATGAGCCTCCCGTATTACCCTGAACGGGAAAAGGATCTATGGAAGAGAAACCACCATCATTCACTGTCACCGACCGCCGCAAGTTCACACTCGAAGGCGATCCACGTGACGAAGCCGCAACCCCCACTGAACAGGAATCGGCGGAACGCGCCGACACAACTGCTCGCGTCATCAATTTCCCCAAGCCGGAAGAACCGAAACCCGCCCAAGAAGCGGCACAGGAAGAAGAGCCCACTGGCCCATCCGCGCAGGAATCCGCCGAGCAGCACGCGGCCTATGAGCAGTCCTCGCGCGAAGTCGACAATCTGCTCCGCCAGTCCAATGCCGGTGCGGAAGCCGCACAGGATACGACTTTCGAGCACGTCATCCAATCCATCTATCTCTCTGCCATTATGGCGATGGGTGCGGGTACAGAACAAGGGCAGCAGCCGCGCATCGATATCGTCGGCGCGCGTCAAAGCATTGACATGCTCGCCATCCTGCAGGACAAGACCAAAGGCAACCTGAACGAAAAGGAACAGCGGCTGTTACAAAATGCGCTCTTCGACCTGCGTATGATGTTCGTTGAAATCACCAACGCTATCGCAAAATCGGCGCAGCAGCCACCACCAAAGAAAAAGTGACTACAAGCGAATTGCCTTCCAAGTTTGTCATCCTGACCCTGAACGTAGTGAAGGGAAAGGATCTGCTTTTCTGAGCATCAGCACGAAAACGGGTGCCCCATCCCGACGAAGTCAGGGTGGGAACCACAAATACTGAACCAGCATTCATCCTGAATATAGCGATGCAAGCCACTCTCACCATCCTCGGCAGCGGCACCTCCATGGGCATCCCCACGCTCGGATGCGGATGCCGCGTCTGCACCTCGCCCGACCCGCGCGACCGCCGCACGCGTGCAGCCATCGCCGTCCAATGGGCAGATCACTGCATCCTCATCGACACCGGGCCTGACTTCCGTGAACAGGCACTGCGCGAAAAAATCCGTCACATCGATGCCGTCCTGTACACACACGCGCATGCCGATCACATTCTCGGCCTCGACGATCTGCGCCCGCTCACCTTTCATCATCCCAACGGCCATATGCCGCTCTATGCCGATGAGCCCAGCGCGCGCATCATCGAAAAAGTCTTCGACTACACTTTCTCTGCCGAATCCAAATACCCAACGCGTGCACGCGTAAAGATGCATCGCATCCAGGGCCACCAGTCCATCGTCATTCATGGAGCCACCTTCCAGCGCATTCCGCTGATCCACGGCGAACAGGAAGTCGCCGGCTTCCGCTTCGGCAATGCCGCCTATCTCACTGACATGAATGCCATTCCCGACGCCAGCCTTCCCTTTCTCGAAAATCTCGACGTCGTTATCATCGATGCCCTGCGCAAAACCCCGCATCCTAGCCACGCGACGATCCAACAGGCCATGATGTGGATCGACCGTCTCAGACCGCGCCGCGCCTGGTTCACGCACATGTCGCACGATCTCCATCACGCCGACACCGACAACGAACTGCCGCCGCACATCCGCCTAGCCTACGACGGCCTGCGCATCCCGGTGGAGTTATAGCCATGCGCGTCTTCCGTTCGCTCGATCAGCTACCCGCCGGCTACGGTCCCACCGTCATCGCCATCGGCAATTTTGATGGAGTCCACTGCGGCCATCGCTGGATCATCGAACACGCGCGCAGCCGCGCCCGCGATCTCAACGCAAAGTGCATCGCTGTCACCTTTGATCCGCACCCCGTCCGCGTTCTGCGTCCGGACGTCGCGCCGCGGCTCATTACCACCATGCCCGAGCGCCTGCGCCTGCTCGCCGAAACAGGTCTCGACGCAACCGTCGTCCTGCCCTTCACCGAAGAATTTTCGCACCTGCCCGCCGAAGTCTTCGCGCGCGACGTGCTCCGCCAGGGCCTTCACGCCGTCGAAGTCCACGAAGGAGACTCCTTCCGTTTCGGCTATCAGGCCCAGGCCGGAATCCATGAACTCATCGCTCTGGGCCATGAGTACGGGTTCACCGTCGCCGCGCATCACCTGCGCACCGTGCGCGGATTCCCCGTTTCCAGCAGCCAGATTCGACAGCGCGTTGCCGCAGGAGACATGACCGCCGCACGTGCGCTGCTCGGCCGCCCATTCTCCATCCTCTCCAAGCCGGCGCGTGGACGAGGCATCGGCGCCGAACAGACCGTACCCACCATCAACCTCGCGCCCTACAGGGAACTACTTCCCGCCATCGGCGTCTACATCACGCGCATGAAAATCGGTGAAGGTCCCGCCGCGCTCACATTCAACTCAGTCACCAATGCCGGCAACCGTCCCACCTTCGGCGCAGATTCCTTCGCTGTCGAATCCCATCTGCTCGATTTCCACCCCGTGCCCCTCACTGAAGAAACGCCCCTCGAACTCACTTTCCTCAAGCGCATACGCGAGGAAAAGCGCTTCCCTTCACCCGGAGCGCTCAAGGCCCAGATTCTCCGCGACGTGGCCTACGCGATGCGTTACTTCCACCTTATGCAAGTCCTTTCCACTGCGAAGAACGCAAAAAGCTGATACCCTTCCCCCCGTAAGTGCGAGAGACATAGAGCGTTTTCACAAACGGAACCCCGGCAAGCACTTGCCAACTCTTCCTATTCGTTATTAAGCTTCGATATTTTGGTAAGACTTTTCCGCCTGCTGGTTGCCGGTTCAAGGAGTTTGCATGCTCAAAAGAACGCTCTCTCGTTGTCTCGTCCCTCTTACGCTTGCCTTCACGGCTTTCATTCTTTCCACCCACGCCTCAGCGCAGCAAACAGATGTCGAGCGCTTCGACCTGTACGGCGGCTTCACGTATTTCATGACGCCCAATCTCAACTTGGACGAACACGGTTTCCACTTTCAGGCCGGGTACAACGTGAGCCGCATGATGGCCGTCGGCTTCGATTACTCCAACGCGACTGGACACAACTCCCTTACCCCCAACCTGCTCACCATGTCGGACCAGTTGGTCGTCCAGACCGCTCTGCATGATCTCGCGCTTCAGGGTCTCCTGCCCCCCGGCTATCAGCTGGCCGTTCCTACCGGCGCCTCCACGCAGACCTTTGCCGCCGGCCCGGAACTCACCTTCCGCGACTTCCGCCGAGTAACCATCTTCATCCGTCCCGATATCGGAGCCATCCGCGAAGTAGCCCGCCCGCACCCCGCCGATCCCATCTCTGCGCTCATCGTTCAGGGGCTCGCACCTTCCGGCACAAAAACCAGCTGGGCCAGCTTCTACGGCTTCGGCGAAGGCGTCGACTGGAACGCCTCAAAGCATTTGGCCCTGCGCTTCCAGTTCGACGAGGTCTACAATCACCTCTTCAACGATCTGCTGAAGGACAGCCGCTGGACCACCCGCCTCTCCATCGGCCCAACTTTCCGCTTCGGCGGCAATATCCTCGAAGCCAAAAAGAAGTAGAAACAAAAAATCCCGTCCTCACGAGGACGGGATTTTCACTCTCATCATTAACGTTGTCATCCTGAGCGAAGCGCCGAAGGTCCGCAGTCAAAGAGCCTGCCCTGAGCTTGCCGAAGGGACCTGGTTTCACCAGCACCGGCACGAAAACGGGTGCCCCATCCTTTGCGCAGCAAAGGGTGGGAAAGCACGATCCTAAACAGACCTGACGAACCTAAACCGCCTTCTTCTTCCGCCCCGTAGACTTGGCAGCAACAGTCTCACGCTGCGGCTCCTTCTTCCCAGCCGCCTCTTCCTGCTGCTCCATGCTCTTCCGCAAGGCATCCATCAAGTTGATCACCGGAGCCAGATGCTTCTTCGGCTTCTCAGACTTCTGCACCATACCGGCTTCCTTCTGCTCAATCAACTCTTCCACGCGTGTCTGGTATTCATCCTTGAACTGGTCAGGATCAAACTTCGCCGTCAGCTGTTTCATGAACTGCTCCGCCAGATCGATCTCCGCCTTCTGCAGTTTCAGATCATGATCCTGTCCGTATTCGGCAAGCTCCCGAACCTCAGCCGGATAGAAAAGTGTGTGCAGCACCAACCCATTGTGATACGGACGAATCATCACAATCTGCTCCCGCTGATGCAGCGTGATCTTCGCAATCGCACCCAGCTTCAGCTGCTCCATGCCCTGCAAAATCAGCGCGTAAGCTTTGCGGCCCGGATCTTCCGGAACGGTGTAATACGAAGTCTGGTAGTAGACAGGATCGACATCGTCCAGCTGCACAAACTGCTGAATCTCCATCGATTCCGATGACTCTGCTTCGAGCGTCTTCAGCTCTTCCTCTGTCACCAGCACATAGGTATCCTTGTCCACCTGATAGCCCTTGGCCAGTTCGCTCCGCTCCACCACGCGCTGGTCGGTCGGACAATAAAGCTGTTGCTTCACCCGCGTCCCGCATTCCTTGTGAATCTGGTTGAAGCTCACATGCTCCTCACGCGCCGCCACAAATAAACGAATCGGCACCGAAATCAGCCCAAACGAAACATAGCCTTTCCAAACCGTAGACGCCATAGAGACAAACCTCACCGCTATAAAGACATGGGAAGAAATTCTCGCAGAAAGAAGCTCACTCTGCCTAGTAAAAATTGCACGAAATAAGGTGCATGTGCCATGGGCAGCATCCTTTCTCGGCCCAATTCCTGATTTTCAGGGCTCCTTATGCTCCTTTTCCTGCCGGTAGCTATCCAGATCAGCTTGAAATTCTCGGAGCAATGCGCGAGCCTCTTCCTCGTGTTTTCCATGTGGGAAACGTGCCAGGAACTCCGTGTAATCAGCCACAAATCCCGCCGTTTCCTCTTCCGTCCCTGCCGCATCAAAGCAAGCGGTTGCAAGATGGCCCAGCTTTCCGCGCCACCATGCTTCCTCAGCGTCAGGGCCGTCCGGCCATTCCGCCAAATAAGCCAGATATCCATCGGGTGAGACAGTCCACTCCCCATTCACCTCACACCAGACGACTCCAGCCCCATACTGATTGGCCTCGTTGACGACTGGCCCCATCTCCGTCTGCATATCGAGCGGCGCCGTTGCAGCTCTGTCCTTCCGCTGAATCTCATCATCGAGCGCACTTGCATAGGTCTCCGCTGCGCTGTTAAGCAGGTAGGCATGGAGCGCCTTGTCATGCGCATCCTGTGCCTCTTGAAGAGCCTGGTGCTCGCGTTGCAGCACCCCGAGAGAAGCATCTCCGGACCCGGTGGTCTGCGCCGGTGACAAGCCACCGCCGGAGCAGAGAATCGACGCGGCTAGCCAGCAGATTGCCCACTTGCCACTCCGGCTTAGGCGCATTCTATTCATGGTTTCAAGATACTAACTGCCGTATCTGCAAAGATCAGATGCGTCTGAAAGAACGGAAGAACGTCGGTGTAAACGCGCCCGTCCTCTCCCCAGTTCCGCTCGCCAAATGAGCCGTTATATTCCTCCGCTTCATTGGGAATGCCAAACTCGTTCAGCTTGTGAGCAAATGCCTGATTCGAATACACGTGGTCCTGATTCCCGTCGCTGCGCCCCCAGTCAAATTTGAAGCCGCGCAGCGATTTCAGATTCTCCGCATATTGCGGAATCATCGTCTCCAGAAGAAAGCTGTCGCGCAATCGATCCGTCAACTTGGTATCGATCACCAGCTGGTCTCCAGCCTTGTGCGCGGGCAGATCGGTAAACAGTGGCGGCTTGTCCGGATCGGGCAAATGCGCCTGAAAGATAGTCAGGAACAGTGTTGAAAAGCCGTCTTTTCTCACGTCATCGATCGACTTCGCGCTCCACAGAATGTCCCAATTCGGTCGTGCATGCATGATCTGGATGCCCGATCCGGTTCCAACCGGATGCAACGCATACACCGATCCGAAAACCTCCGGATGGCGCATCCCGACACGAATCGCTCCATACCCTCCGATCCGGTCACCCACCAGCCCACGAGAATCACGGTTCGCAATCGTCCGGAAATTCGCGTCCATATATGGCACCAGTTCCCGGACCATGAAGTCTTCCCAAGTTCCTGTCACCGAGGAGTTCGTGTACCACGAAGGCCCAAGCGGCGTGTTCATGCCGACCGACACCAGAATGAACTTCCCGATCACGCCTCGCGCTATGGCCCGATCAAAGAGCGGCTGAGCGCTCTGTTTGTCGAAGAGCAAACGATAGTCGTCAGAAGCCATCGGAAAGTAATAGATCACCGGATAACGCTCGGCCGAGCCCGGACTGTCGTATCCGGCAGGAAGATACACCGCCATCTTCCGAACCGGATCGGTGCCAATCTTGTTCTGCGCCAGACAAGCGGATCGCCATTCCCGGTTCACCACCTGACTGTCTGCCGCAGACGCCAAAAGCGGCGGGGTAAAAGCTGTAAGAAAAAGAAGAACGACTGCCCGAATAGGTATAGAGATCATCTCCGCTGCACTCTCCTCATTGAGATACACTGCCCCGTGATCGGCCCTGCAACGTTGTCAAGCCCCTTACCTTAAAAATTTTTCTTAAACGATTGATTTTGAATGAAATAAAGACGCCTTCACTTGGCGTCCTATTATGCCCTGATTCGCTAAACTAGATATAGGGGCGTTATTTAGACGCCCGGAAAGCGAATTGGAAAACAGACCTACCCATAATCCCTGTAAAATCAATAATTTAGATGGATAAATGAGCTAAGTTCCATTCTTTTCAAGAATTTAGCTTTTTTTGTGGGCCCTATCCCGCTCCAAAAGGACTTCGCAAAAAAATGCCGATGTGATGAAGCAATAACTGGCGTGGTCGATTTCTGCGGCGGCAGGGCTGAAAGACAGGCCCCGCCAATAATCATCGTAGAGTCAATAATTTAGCGGAAATAATAGTGGTGATCCCTTTGACGGAGGAATAGAGGTGGATCGTTTGTCCTGCGGACGCAGGACGGCGGTAAAAGAGCGGGGCTTCAGCCCCGCGTTAGGACCCTCAACAAAGGGGGCTTTAGCCCTGGGCTTTTCGATGCTTCCTCTGTCGGGGATGATGAGCAAGAAAATAAGATAAGCCCCATTCTTTTCTAGAATTTAGCCTTTTTGGGGGGTCCTATCCCGCACCAAAGAGCTTCGCAAAGAAGTGCCCGATATGATGGAACAATCCTCCTGACTTCGCCGGTTTCTGGGCCGGGGTAGCCGTAGGCGGCGCAGGAGGCGTCGGTGCCTGAGAGGCAGCAACCTCAGGCTCTGGCGGCGTAACCGGAGGCGCTTCCGATGGCTGGGTCGGTGCCGCTCCGTTATAAGTTAAGGGAACCTCGACCTGGGCATGTGGCGTTCCCGCAGGAACCACCGGCTGCGACGGAGGTGGCGGAGGCGGTTTCAATCCCTCACTAACCGCCAACGGAAACGCAGTGTCCGCGGGAGTAGAAGAAGGCCCGCCGACCGGCTTGTTGTCATTGCTGGCTACATTGATCGGAATCGAAGGTGGACAACCACAGGGCTCCGTCTCATTATCGACAACCTGTTCCAGGCTTCCGTGCTCAAACAGCACCCGCTGGTTCGGCTTTATGCGGTAAACGCCACCCTCAAACTGACTGGTAACCGTAACGTAAGGAGCGCTGTCGCCGTGATTGTCAAAACAGGTATCACCCTTCTGATTCACGCGCATTTTCAGATCGGCATCGCCGGGACCTGAGACAAGGATGCGCAGATCAGGAGTCAGCAGAACATCGGAATACGGTCCGGTCTTATAGCTGGCTTCAAGCGCCCCTCTGTCGAGCGCGAGCATCAGTGCCGTCGAATCCTCACCGGTAGCTGGAGTCACGGAGCGGTCGCGTGTGATATGAACTGTCGTTGAGGCGCAGAGCCGCAGATCTCCGCCTCGTACAAGCACCACATTCGCGGTCTTATCGCCCGCCGTGATGCTGCCGTCGTTGCCGATCGTTGCCCTGCCGTTCACTACCTGAAGCGAGCCGGAAATGGTAACGCCATCCGTCTTGACGTAGGCAATCGGCTGATCCTGGCAGAACGCCACCATTGTGGAGAAACAAGCGGCACCAGCAACCAGGCAGTACTTCACAACCATGCAGGCTAAAGCTCCAGAAAATTCTTGATCAGACGCTTGCCGTCCTGCGTCAGCACACTCTCAGGATGAAACTGTACACCCTCAACCGCATATTCCCGATGCCGCAATCCCATGATGGTGCCATCGGCAGTACGCGCCGTCACCTCAAGTTCATCCGGCAATCCCTTCTCGGAGACGATCAGCGAATGGTAGCGGGTGCAGGTCATCGGATTCTGCAGGCCGCTGAAAATCGTCTTGCCGTCATGGGTCACCGCGCTCGTCTTGCCGTGCATCAACTGTGGCGCGCGCACCACCTTTCCGCCGAAAGCCGCGCCAATGGCCTGATGCCCGAGACAAACACCCAGGATCGGCACCTTGCCGGTAAACCTGCGCACCAGATCGATCGAAATACCTGCCTCCTGCGGCGTGCAAGGCCCAGGCGAGAGGAGAATTCGCTCCGGGGCAAGCGCTTCCACTTCGTCGACGGACAACTCGTCGTTACGGCGAACCGTCATCTCCGCACCCAGCTCACCCATATATTGCACCAGGTTGTAGGTAAACGAGTCGTAATTATCAAGAACAAAGACCATGGGATTGACTTCAGTGTAACTCTTTACGCATAAAGATCGTCGCCTGCGGATTGTCGTTATACCGCTCGCAAGGCTGGTAGCCATGGCGCCGATAAAACCGGATCGCGGGCATCAGATCCTTCTTCGAATCAAGATAGAGCGCGGTATACCCCTGCTCGACTGCATACCCTTCAAGAGCATCGAGCAAAGACTCCGCAACCCCTAGCCCCCTATGCTCAATGCGTACATACAGCCGCTTGATTTCAGCGCCGTTCGGCAACTGCTTCAGCCGATGCAGCCCGATGCAGCCGACAATTTCATGCTGGACAGTCGCCAGCCAGAGACCCGCTCCATCAACGAAATATTCCTGCTCGAACGCAGTCCGATCGTCGCGCACAAGCACGCCGACAGCCTCGTAGTACTCAGAAACGATGCGATATGCATCGTCAATTTCCGCCGCCGTCGCGCGATGAACCCTCATGTCAGCAGGTTAAGGCATTCGCGGCGACGATAGCATTCCATTTATGCTAGGCTAGCGTCCAACAGTGAGAGATCGTCGCCGAATGGAGGCGTTCAATGAAGTTCGTAACTCTTGCTCTCATCGGTCTATCTGCAATCGCCGCAGCAGCCCAAAACAACACAACTCAGAAGGCGGACCTGAACCAGCGGAATCCAGAGATTTCGAATCTCCAGATTGGGTGCCCTGTAGCTTTCACCGAGGTAGCGCTCAAAACACAAGCACGATACATGCCCGTGCAATATGAAGCAGGCCCGGACAATAGTCTGGCGTTCGAATACAAAAACAAGAGCGGCAAGAAAGTTGAGTCCATCTTGGTTCGGGTCGAACTGACAGTGAAACGGAACATCTACGACCTCGACGCAACCACGATCACGCGTTACATGACTCTCACTGAGGACTCTAGCCAGGTTCTGCCGTTGAACCTCATCACCTACGCAGTGGGACCCGTCACACTGGAGCAGGTGACCTATACGGACGGCGACACTTGGACACCGGGTACAAACAAGAATTGCCGTTATCTCAGTCAAAGATCCACCGAACAGATTGGAAGCGCGAAATAGAAAGGCGTGACGAGATACTTCCTGACGGATCGGTGAGACCAAGGCTGACAAGTTTCCGGACTATTGCATTCGCCGTGTTGATCGCCTCTGCTGTTCCCGTCTTCTCCGAAGAACCGGCGCAGGCAAAAACCGCATTCGAAAGCTATATCACTGCCCTGGAGGCGCGCTTTGACGCGCAGAATCAGTCCGTTGAAGGATACCTCTGGATCGACCAGAACCCTCAGCGTCGCGAAGCGGTCCGCAAAGGAGAGATTCAGGTCCAGGAAGTTCACGCCCCCCAAATAGACAGAGGAACAATCGAGGATTGGATCGGCGGCGAGTTCCTGCCGAACGCAACGCTTGATCAGGTTCTTAAAATCGACCAGGACTATACAAACTACACCAGGTACTACGGGCCGGAATTAGTGCAGGTGCAGCTGATTTCACACCATGGCAATCACTTCGAGGTCTTTTACCGGATGAAGAAGCACAAGATCGTGACAGTTGTGCTCGACACGGTCCACGATATCGACTTCATCCCGCTCGGCAATGGTCGATATAGCTTGCGGTCTCGCTCTGCGAGTGTCCGCGAAGTGCGCAATGCCGGTCAGTCGGACGAAGAGGTGCTGCCGCAAGGCGAGGGGTTCGGATTCCTGTGGGCGATGAACTCGTACTGGCGAGTCGAACAACGCGACGGTGGCGTCTATATCGAATGCGAAGTGGTTACGCTCGCAAGATCCATTCCCTTCGGCATGGGAGCTTTGCTGCGACCAACGATCGAGCCCTTCGCCTCGGAATCACTCGAAAATACACTCAAAGAAAAACGCCAGGCAGTATTAGGCACCAAATAAAGGCTACTTCTGCTTCGCCGTTTCCTGCTGCAGCCGATCGAGTTCATTCATCTGGTGTGTCATATGCACGGTTGGCTTACCAATTTCCGCTGAACTGCGCCCAACAATAAATGAAAGGCCGCATAGATATAGAACTCCGCCAAGGAGCAGAAATGTTCTCAATCGAGACGAGCGATTCTTCATGGTTTTCCCCCGAAATTTAGTGAATGAAAGTCAGAGAACTTTGAGACAAGCAGAAAAGGACTTCAACAGGAGTTCTGAATCAATGTGTTGTAGTTTCGTGTGTCCTCATACCGTACATGAGGCGGACCGATCGGCAAAACATTTTTACGAGTCGCCACCGCACTTTGGTAACCAGTAGTTAGGGAACGGTCACATCTACTTGGTTCGACGGAGCACTTTCGACTCCGGAACTATCGACACTGTTTACCATGTAATCGTATGAAAAGCCGCTCTGGACGGTGCTGTCCAGGTAAACCGTCTCAGTAACCACAGATGCATTCAGCAGCTGGTAGGTAGAGGTGCCCGCAGGCGCGCGGTAGACGTGATAGTCGACTACCTCGATTGGAGAACTGGCGGGTGCCTCCCAGGCGAGATCAACTTTATGACGAACTGCATGGCTCGCACTTACTGTTATCGAGGATGGACGCGTGCCACACCCCGAGACAAGCAAGATCAAGCAACCGACACAAGGAATGCGGACGCACCAGCTTCCGCAGGTCTTACCGAAATTGATTGGCATGATTTGAGGATCATACCGTTGTCAGGTGAGAATTTGCCAGAGTGTAAAGCAAGATAGGTCCTTCCAATGCACGGACCGAATCTTTCGCTTGCTGCGCCTCAAACTGAGAACGGGAGTGGCGCGCGCCGGTCCCGGTAGTCTCATGCATCCCCGCGGTGCCGAGACGATTTAGTTAACTAGTCACCGGTACCGCAACTGCAAATGCCTTGTCCGCTGCCCAGGATGTTTACGAATGCGCACTGGGCCTGCAGGTTGGCAAGTTCGGTCGCGCCCAGCGTGGAGTCAGACGACTCCGTTTCAGTAATTGGATAGGCCGTGCCCACGGGGTTCTGGATGTGAGTTACCCAGGCGCGCAGGTTTGCCTTGGGGGTTACGTTCGAGGTCGGATCGCATGGCGAGTTGTTGTCTGCCGCAGCTACGACCTTAATGACACCATTTGGCGGAACCACGCCGGTCAGCGGATTGCTCGTGAGGTTGGTCTTGACGGAAAGCGTGCGCAGACCGTTGTGCGTTTCCACGCAACCGCAGCACTCTGTGAGCTGCTGGTCAGCGGCAAACACATAGATCATGGCGCAGAGGTTTCCGTACGTCACACCGGGGTTATCGATCCGGACAGTGGAATCCGGAGCACCTGCCACGTTGTTAGCAAAGTAGTTGACTTTGTAGACGTCCTGAGCCGAGGCAACGCCAGCACCCACTATAACGAGGCCAACGAGTACTAGAGCCAAGGATAGGAATTTCCAACGAGAGATTTGCATACTTGGGTTCTCCTAAGCGCTGCCTGAAGCAAGGAGTGGCGCTTTCGTCCAAGATGAATCTCTGTACAACAGCTCACAACTACCCACTCGGATTAATCAGCGGGTAGATTCGCTATAAATCGCCTATCTTTCGGCCAATTTCCGAGGCGTGAACGCGGCGGGAACATGTATGCGGAGAGAAATGGGACCGAATGAATGAAACCTCAGCAAACTTCCCCTGGGAATCGGGTTCGTTCTTTGAAGTAGTCGCAGGTGACGAGTGTGGATTATGTGCACAACAGGATTGCATCGACCCTGATTAAATTCATCGGCTAAACGTCCATAGCAGCCAACCAATAAAACTCAGGGCACCGTTGAGAACTAGAGGAACGAAGAGGGCCTTCGCTGCGGCCCGCCAAGATTCAAACATTGACGTGCAATCTTCACTTGGTAGTTCTTCCCAGAGATCGTGGTTGCGATGTACTGAACCGACGGGATAGATGTTGGTGCTCATCCATTACCTCTTTCGGGCCGCAGCGGCCGTATCCTTCTGACATCTTTTCAGTCCGAAACCGATGAACCTGACGCTCTCACCTGAGAGGCGCTTTCACTGTCGACATCGGAAAAAAATCGAGTAACAGTAGGCGAGCGCACCCGGAAGATTCGCTGGAGGTTTGCTTGGCGGGAGGTACGCGGTCGCCTTGCTGTTACTGATGAACACTATGGAGGATCCACAAAAGATATGCATCCCGAATTAGAGTGCTTTTGAGCCTACCGATCAGGACGTCTGGTCCGTACCACGATTGAGGTATGATTTCAGGCGAAATCAACGAGTCGTTTTGGTAGGCGAGACAGGGATTGAACCTGTAACCCCCGGCTTAGAAGGCCGGTGCTCTATCCAATTGAGCTACTCGCCCGTTGCGGCTGCTTGCTTCATTGTAATCGCTACGGAAGTATCGAGCGCGGTTTGAAAAATGCTCGTCGCAGCAACGGCATCTGCGCCGCATGCAGCCACATAGAGTGTGATCCCAAAACCCGAATTCGCGTCCACATTGGCAGGCCGAACCACCAATTCGACGCGCGCCTGCGGCAGTTCGGTACGGCGCAACTCAGTGCTTGCTGAGCGCACCCACTGTTCGTGTGCTTTGAACGACGCACCGATCACCTGATCACGCAGAATCATGTCGATGTAACAAGCAATGCCTTGCTCCGCATTCTTTTTCTCCGCATCGAACTCCAGCGGATCAATCTCGTCGGCCGTAAGCGCCCACACGTCGCACTTGGAAGTAAAGACTCCTGAGGATTCGCGATTCAACCTGATCAACGCCTGGGCCAGTTCAGGAGTAGCAAATGCCTCATGAATCTCGCTGATCGACGAGAAACCTCGGCGCAAATCAACAAAACCTTCCCATGGCACCGC
The DNA here is from genome assembly GCF_014274465.1 of Alloacidobacterium dinghuense. Classification (NCBI taxonomy): domain Bacteria; kingdom Pseudomonadati; phylum Acidobacteriota; class Terriglobia; order Terriglobales; family Acidobacteriaceae; genus Alloacidobacterium; species Alloacidobacterium dinghuense. Next base: position 3,593,532 of record NZ_CP060394.1, read on the forward strand.
GATCATGGGAAGATCAGCGCCGACCTCGACCGACCAGTCAGCTTCCATGCACCTGATTGGGCACCGTCGCGAGGAGGAAGCCGAGCAATATCTTCTCTGCCCAGTAGCCATCGTACCCTGCTGATGGGGCGAGAAAGGCGCAATGACCACCGTGATGGGTTTCAATAAAGTTGACGTGGGGATTCTCGATCAGCACCTGTCGCGTTTCCGGCAACATACGAATAAAAGGATCATCGAGCGAGTGCACGATGAGCGTCGGCACGCTAAACTGCGACGCACAGCGTGAACTTGCAACGGAATAGTAGTAATCGTCGGCGTTTGCGAATCCGCCAAAGCGGGCGACCACCTGTTCATCGAAATCACGCATGCTGTGCAGCCGCCGCAACTTGCCACTGGCATAGTAGGGCAGATACATCTCAGGAAAGAGTTCTGCCTTGCGCCGCACGCGATCAATCATCGAGCGCAGAAAATGCTTTTCATAGAAGCGGTTTTGCCGCTCATGCAGCGCTGCAGACGAAACAGCCAGATCCATCAGCGGAGAGATTCCAACAACCGCCTTGAGGGCGGAAGGTGCGTCGACGCCATACTCACCCGCATACTTCAGCACCAGATTGCCGCCCATGGAATACCCGATCATTGCAACTGCCTGGAGACCTTGCCGCGAAAGAATCTCTTCAACAACCCGCGCGACATCGTTTGAACGACCGGAGTGATAAATGGTAGGCGAAAACCTATCGGTGCCGCCACAGCTTCGCATGTTCATGCGGACAACATTGCAGCCCGCAGCCCAGGCGCGTGTGGAATTACCGAGCACATATTGCGAATCCGATGAGCCTTCAAGGCCATGCACGAGCACAACGGTCAGCCGTTCCCTGCGAACATCGAGAGGTTGCCAGTGACAGTGGCAAAGAATGGATGTTGGCCCGTATGCCTCGTAACCTTTGACCGGCTCTTCCACTTCGACCAGCAGTTCTTCCGGTTCCGGCAATGACCAATGCCGCGGCAGAAAATTTCCAGCAAGGGTCATCACGTGGCCATTGTTGAGGAAACGACGCGGAGTGAAATCGCTGTGCCAACCGTTGGAGATCGCAGCTGCAAGCTTGGTGTATGTCTTCGCCGTCATATACCGCGCAGTTCCTTCATAACGGCGGCAGCACGGAGAGCACCGGTAGGCTCATCTTCATGCTTGAAATAAGCGAGGACATCGCCCGAGCGAGCCGCCTTGCGGAGACGGTCGCATTCGGAATGGAGTTCCGTCGTTGAATAGTCACTCTTGCGAAGACGATAACAGGCAAAATCAGCCGTTCGCACATCCGGAGTCGTTAGCTCATCACTCTCTGCGACGCACAATGCCATGCCGTGTTTCTCGAGAATGGAATAAATCTCGCCGACAAACCATGACTCGTGACGAAACTCAAAAGCCATCCTCAATGAGATCGATGCGGCTTCCTCCAGAAAGGCGGCCAACGGGGCGGCGTCCGCCTTGAAGTTCGGCGGTAACTGAAACAACACGACGCCAAAACGATTCGCGTCGACTATCGGCCGAATCGATTCCGCAAAGGCCGTCAGCGCCGCCCCACAATTCTTAAGTCGTGAAATATGCGTGATGCGTTGAGGTGCCTTAAAGGAGAATCGGAAATCAGGTCCCGTAGCTGCAAGCCATGAAGCGGTCGTGTTAGCGCTGGGAAGACTGCGAAAGGTGTAGTTCACCTCGACAGAATTCAGTTGTGTTGCGTAATACTCGAGAAATTTCTTAGCGGGAATCTTTGGTGGGTAGAAATCCGGTTTCCAGGTAGGATAGGCCCAGCCGGAGCAGCCTACAAAGATCCCTACGGGCTGAGACTTCTGGTTGATTTGCGGGTCTAGAATCAAGCTTATTTGGGGCGGCTAGTGGGGATCGAACCCACGACATCCTGAGCCACAGTCAGGCGTTCTGCCGCTGAACTATAGCCGCCATGCAGTAACTCATTGTAGCATTTTGCGGCGCGCTGTCGTGTCTCCACTTAGGTATCAAAGGCGTGCGCATCTAACAAATAGTCGAAGCATGAAACCACATATTCTTCCGCCGCTCAGCAAGAGCCTGCCTCCGCGCTCGCGGGTTGGCGGCCATCTCTTTGCGGATGAAAATCTCGACTTGCTGGCCCATTTACTCGATGACTGGTTCCGTATTCCCGGCACTTCGATTCGCTTTGGACTGGATGGCATCATTGGTCTTGTCCCCTGGCTGGGCGATGTGATCGCCGGACTCGCGTCCTGCATCCTGATCATTGCCGCGTGGTTTCGGGGCGTACCTTATGTCACGCTGACGCGCATGGTCATCAACCTTGGGATCGACGTCGTAGTCGGCTCGATTCCGTTGTTTGGAGATATGTTCGACATCGCGTGGAAGGCGAATCGGCGTAACTACGCATTAATGACGCGCCATCTGCAGCAACCTCACCGGCATACGTGGAAAGACTGGGTCTTTCTCCTGGCGATGGGGTTATGCGTTGCCGTTATTTTCCTGGTGCCAGCCATTCTGCTGATCTGGTTCGCAGAATGGCTGGCGCACCGCATCTAGTGCATCGGGAAGAAAGCTAAACATACACGGTCACAGACTGATATGAACTGCGCATACGATACAATGATCAGAGTCGGGGCGTAGCGCAGTCTGGTAGCGCATCTGCTTTGGGAGCAGAGGGTCGGGGGTTCGAATCCCTCCGCCCCGACCAATAAGACGTTTAGTTTCAGTAATTTTTGAGATGTGGATACCATAGCGGATACCGGTTTGCATTAGTCGAAGCGAAGTTAAAGCGAACTCGATGAGTATTCTTGAGACCATTGGAGGGAAGCAATATCACCCCTGTTCGTTTTAGTGTCAACGGTGGGTAAGACTAGGCGCGCTCCATAAGGTACAGATATAAGCAAGTTGATCTGATTGAGGTCAGTCTGGCGGGGCCCTCTAAATGCTATGCAGGATGCGGTCTTCAGGCTGAACGCATTTGCCCTCCACCCCACCTCGAGCTAGAACGACTGCAAGGCCGAGTGATTATTCCCGAATGAATATCTTGTCTCGACCTTGCTAGGCAGAAGCAGAACGAGAGGATTCACTTCTGAGATGTCGGTCGCTCGGCGCGTAGTTCCGTATGCCACCTATCGCTGCGGACCTTATGAATGACGACGACCACAGATGAGCTTTCATCTCTGGATCGTTGCACTATCAAGAGCGATTTGTCGTGTCATTGGCAGTTGTCGCACCGGCGGCGCGACTTTTTTCAGCAGACCAGTGCGCGGCTGCTGATAGTTCTCCAATCGTAATTGTCATCGCGAAGAGCGCTCCGTCTGCTGCTGGCGCCTTACTCCCCAGCAGTGTGCCCGCAAGTTGGCAGCATCGGTGGAAATCACCTCATTTACGTTCATCGTTCATGTTGAATTGCGTGCCGCTTCCAGTCATCTAGACGTGTGGGGGGAACACGTCCTGAAGATTGCCCGCAAGGATTTCATCGCAGACTTGGACGATTAACTTGTGGGGCTGGTCGTCAAGACGTTTTCCGGCGTGATTAGCATTAGCTGCGGCCTTTTTTAGAGTGGCGTATGCGGCGATCATCTCGCGCGGGATCAGATCTTGTCCGATGCAGAAGTGGTCAAGCGAGCGTTGCATCTGGGCGCCCCACAATGCAGTGCTCGGCACTTCAACTGCGCCAATGCTATCGGTTTCCTTCCGACTGTATTGCTCCTTCGACGTACTGATTGCATCCATCGTTTTCTCCCTTTGGAAACTTCTCTTTCAGCACAACAATTCAGTTTTTTAACAGAGGTTTAAAACCTCCACATGCTCCGTGATCGCCTGTAATGACGCCAATCGGCCCTGCAGCGATTGCAATTCACATCCTCAACCCACCTAGTCCTGCTCATCGGGGTTGCGCTCCCTGAAAATCCAGTCGCGTATGTAAGGTCAAGCGCATTGGATCGTCACAATGTGCATTCCCACACGCAAATATTCGCAGCGTTTAGCGAAGCTGAAGCGGAGTGCTCGCGCAGCCCTGAGCAGGGCTCCGGTAGGGCGTACTTCTTCAACACCTTTAGAGGCCAGTCCCGCTTGGCGCAGCCAGCTGAAGACGTCTTGATCTGTCTCGAAGAAATCTTCTTTGCCGGAAGGAGTCGGCCATTCCGTGTTCAAAAAGTCCAGAGCCGAATTGCTTGCGAGGAATACTCCCCTCTTCTCCACTGACCTCGAATTCTTAGACATCAATTCAAGCATAGCTTTTCTTGACAGGGTAAACCTCTATGAGTGATAGAAGCCGGTGTCGGACATAATTCAACACCAGAAATTGATGACAACTAATGGTGTTGCGATTTACTTTTTGCACTCGGAAGCAACTGGGTTTGGTCCCACAATCTGGGAACTCTTTGGCAGTTTTCTGACAGAAAACTACCCAAAGGCCGAAAGACGTTATCGGGCCTTTGAAGGTCAATCGCTAACAAAAACTTACCCTTAATAAAACAGGAGAAACCAACATGAATGAGAAAACAGGAGACGTCAACACAATCTCTCCGACACCCAGGTACCCAAAGCAGAAGCGGAAAGCCCTCGACCGCGAGATGGCGTACGTGGAAGTGGGACAGGGTGACCCCATCGTTTTCTTGCATGGCAATCCCACATCGTCGTTTCTCTGGCGCAACGTGATACCGCACTTGGAACCATTCGGCCGCTGTATCGCTCCCGATCTGATCGGCATGGGCGACTCTGACAAGCTGCCTAACAGTGGCCCCGGCTCATATCGTTTCGTCGAACAGCGCCGCTATCTTGATGCTTTGCTCGATGCTCTGGATGTGCGCAAGCGGGTGACTCTCGTCATCCATGACTGGGGCTCGGGACTTGGCTTCGATTGGGCCAATCGCCACCGCGATGCTGTGCGGGGTATCGCATATATGGAGGCGATCGTAGGGCCGCAAGGCTGGGATCATTGGGACAACATGAACATGCGCCCGCTCTTGCAAGCGCTTCGTTCCGACGCCGGGGAAAAGATGGTTTTGCAAGAGAACTTCTTCATCGAAAAGATTCTTCCCGGGGCCATCCTGCGTACCCTGTCCCCCGAGGAGATGACCGAATACCGTCGTCCGTTCGTCGAACCGGGCGAAGGGAGACGGCCCACGCTGACATTTCCCCGAGAGATCCCCATCGAAGGTGAGCCCGCGGACGTGGCCGAAATCGTGTCCGCTTATGGGGCTTGGTTGGCGAAAAGCAATGTGCCCAAACTTTTCATTAAGGCGGAACCCGGCGCACTCCTGGCCGTCGGTGCGAATCTCGCTACTGCCCGCTCATGGCCGTCGCAGACTGAGGTTACGGTCAAGGGTGTGCATTTCGTTCAGGAAGATTCGCCGAACGAGATCGGACAAGCGGTCGCTGAGTGGATGCGGTCCTTGGGCTGACAGCAGCGAATCTGTCAGTCCGCAATGCGATTGGCAGATTCGCTTCAAATACTCGACACCGGACATTTCGCGCTGGAAGAGGATCTCGACTTCATTCGGAAAAAGATGAATCAGTTTCTTGCCCAATTTTTTCAAGGTATGAGAAGAGTTTCTCACTTGAACACAACCGAATGAAAGGATTAACCGTGGGATTTCAAAAAAATGCAACCGTGGTTTTTGTTCATGGCGCTTGGGCCGACGGGTCCAGTTGGGGCACAGTTATTAATGGTGTTGCAAAAGCCGGGCACAGAATATCCCGGACCCAAAACGGCAATGGAGAGTTTCCATGGAAACAGCAACGTTATCAGTTGAAGTCATTACATTGCCAGTGAGCAATGTCGACCGCGCTCTGCGGTTCTACGTCGATCAAGTCGGCTTCGCCCTGGACGTCGATTATTCGCCGAACAACACATTTCGAGTTGTGCAGCTTACGCCTCCTGGCTCTAGCTGCTCCATTCAGATTGGGATCGGCCTGAATGATGCCCCCATAGGTTCACTCCGCGGGCTTTATCTTGTCGTGACAGGTATCGACGCTGCACGGAGATTTCTGCTCGAACGGGGAGTTGAGGTCGGTGAGATCCGGCACAAGACACCGTCCGGAGCCTGGGATGGAGGGTTCGCACCGGGCCTTGATCCCGCGCGAGGAGATTACGCCAGCTTTGCCAGGTTTTCCGACCCAGACGGCAATGGCTGGATGCTACAGGAACGAGGATATCGTCGAACGTAGTCTTGGAGGCTCGAAGTGAATAACATCGCAAAAGTGCAGTCACTCTGTTTGCGCCCCGCAATTTCGCGGATGGGACGCTAAGGTTGGCTGTTCGTGCCCGAAGTGTAGCATTTAGCTTGTTTAGTTAAACCATAGGAGATGAGCAATGGGATTGTCTTGGCAACAAGGTCCGCTTTCGCCCGGAGCAATCGGCCGGTTCCTCGTTCCGGAACCGCTGCCTGAGAGGCTCCTGTATGTCGAACGGCTACGTCGCCGCATGCGCGTCCGTTTCGCCGGAACTTGGATTGCCGATAGCGAGCAGGTCCTTGTGCTCTTCGAGCCCGACCGCTATCCGGTGGCCTATTTCCCAGAGACCGATATTGTTCCAAGTACCATCGAGCTGACCGAGCATTCCACTCGACACCGCGACCTCGGGCCTACGTCCTGGTACACCGTCCGCGCGGGAAAAAAACGCACCCCGAGCGGCGTGGAAACACGCGAAGCTGCCCAGCTACGCGAGCGAGTTGCAGGGACGGGTCGCGTTCGCGTGGCCGGCCATGGACGCCTTCTACGAAGAGGACGAACGGATCATGGGTCATGCCGCCGACAGCTATCACCGCATCGACATCCGCCAATCTTCACGCAACCTCGTTGTTCGCCATCACGACCGCGTGGTCGCCGACACCAAGCGGCCGATGGTCCTGTATGAATCCGGCTTTGCGCCACGCTGGTACGTTCCGCGTGCCGACATCGATGAGTCCGCGCTGACAGCTGTAGAACATCGAACCTTCTGCCCGTATAAAGGGCTCTGCAGCTACTACAACATCGACGACGCAAGGCTTGCAGCGTGGTCGTATCCTGATGCCTATCCTGAAGTCGGCCGCATTTCCAACCTTGTGTCGTTCGAGCCTGATATCGTCTCGGTGCAGCTCGATGGCAAGCAGCTCCATTTGGAGCCGGGTCAGACTGTGATTCCGCACGGCCCCGATCGCGAGCTCACCGTTGACGAGGCATCCGAACGCCGACAACACGAAAATTGAAGACGGGGTGGTAATCGGCCCCCACCAAACGGAGCGGCATGGCTCGACTACTATCGGTGAACGTCGGACTTCCGCGCGACATTGAATGGAAAGGCCGGACTGTGCACACGGGGATATGGAAGGACCCGGTGCATGGCCGCTGTCGCGTCGGCCGGTTGAACCTGGAGGGAGACGGTCAAGGTGATCTTGCCGGGCATGGGGGTGAGCAGCGAGCGGTCTTCGTCTACCAGATCGAATCCTATCGCTACTGGCAGCAGCAGCTGAACAGAGCCGATTTCGTTTACGGGCAGTTCGGCGAGAACTTCACGATCGAAGGATTGACAGACGATGCCGTGTGCATAGGTGATCGTTATCAGATCGGCAGCGCACTGTTCGAGGTCACTCAACCTCGCGTTACCTGTTATCGCGTCGGCATTCGGATGAGCGAGCCGCGGATGCCGGCATTGCTGACATCCAGCGGACGGCCCGGGTTCTATTTCCGCGTTCTGCGCGAAGGTGAGGTGGGCGCCGGCGACGAAATGGTGAAGGCAGGAGAGGCGGATGCGCGAATGACGGTCGCAGAGATCAACGCCCTTCTTTATTCGCCGAATCATCCACGCGAACGACTCGATCGCGCTTTACGAATCAAAGCGCTTTCGCCGGGATGGCGGTCATCGTTCGAGGCGTTATTGCAGAACCAAATGATGGGAGCGGAGAGTGGGAACGCGGGGCTCGCACCGGCAGCCGCGTCCCATCCGGTCGCACCAGGATTTCGGCTGCTCGCGGTGATGGCGATCGATCAGGAGTCCGCAGACGTCATCTCGCTGACGATGCAGAGCGCGGACGGTCAGCCCCTGCCAACGGCTCTGCCAGGGCAGTACGTGGTCTTGCGTCTTCCGCGCGCCACAGGCGGACCGCCACTTTTTCGCAGCTACTCCCTTTCCGGACCCGTCTCGACGGGGCGCTATCGAATCAGCGTGAAGATCGAGCCGAATGGGGCGGCTGGACCTTACCTGCGGGAGCATGTCCGGGTGGGCGATGTTCTCGATGTCAGTTCTCCGCGCGGAAGTTTCATTCTGCAGTCGGGAGAGCGGCCGGTGGTGCTGCTCAGCGCGGAATCGGGTCGACGCCTGTTCTGGCGATGCTGTACGCGCTGGCGGGAGCCCGCTCGACGCGACAGGTTTTGTGGGTGCACGCGGCCCGCAATCAACAGCATCATCCATTCGGGGCCGAAGTCCGCCGCCTCATGCTCACGCTCACGCACGGCCGCAGTTATGTTTGTTACAGCAAGCCGGGCTCGAGCGACAAGAAGGGCGAGGATTTCGACGCTGCCGGTCACCTGTCGCAATCGGTCTTCGACGAGGTCGGTGTACCACGGGAGGCGGATGTCTACATCTGCGGACCGACTGGCTTCATGGCTGAGATGAAAGCGGCGCTCACAACCTTTGGCGTGGCGCCGGAGCGGATTCACGTCGAAATTTTTAACGGCAGCGAGGCGATGACACCTGGTGTCGTCGGTACAACAACGCGAGCTCCGCATCTTCCCAAGGGCGAGGCCGACACCGGTCCGCTGGTGTCGTTCGCGCGCAGCGGCATCGCTGCACACTGGAATGCCTCGGTCTACCAGAGCATTTTGGAACTGGCGGAGGCGTGCGACGTACCGGTCCGTTGGTCGTGCCGTACCGGTGTTTGTCACAACTGTGAGAGCGGTTTGGCTTCGGGGGCGGTCGTCTACGGACCGGAGCCACTCGACAAGCCCGCTGATGGCAACGTTCTCGTTTGCTGCTCCCAACCGATAAGCGACGTCGTCATCGATTTGTGAAGCGCGACCGAGATCGATTTCTCAGGCGGTTGACTCGATCCTTCACAATAGCTCGCATGGAGTCCAGGAGGGAGCGCACCAGTCACCGCCAGGGGCGGCGTCTGGCCGCAAATGGAAGATCAGGGCGGCGCATATCAGACCGAACCCGACGCGCGGCGCGACGAAGGCAACCAGCATAGCGGTCGTTAAGCTCAGAAGGACACCGAGTGATCGGCGCCTTGCCAAGCGCCGCGTATCCTCGGACACCTGCGTCGCGTGCGCGGGCTAAAATTTCGTGCTCGAAGGCATTGTATGCAATGTCGATGCACACGAATAGTCCTGCGTAAAACACTACGGGGACGACGCGAGCTGGGTACGCGCAATCCACGCGGTCGCAAAGGGCAGGAGCGATACCATGAAAAGATGGACGAAGTTGATCCGTATCAATTTCAGCGATGGAGCAACTGCGAACCGCATAAGGTAATGGTGGTTTATCCAAATAATGGCGATGAAGAGATTACTCGCCACGTAGGTGATGGCCGTTGGCCATAGAGGCAGAAGATCCGAGAACGCCGGCTGATCCGGTGCTTTGAGCTCCGGGAATCAAATCCCAGCGTCAATTAGCAGTCGCGGCCACGCCGGCCCTCGGAGCCGCCCATGTACCCACTAGAGAACTTTGCACGTGACCTGTACCGCGCCATGCGCCAATTAATCAGGTCGCGCGAATTTGCCTCGATGGCCATCCTTACCCTGGCCTTCGGCATCAGCGCAAACTTTGCTATCTTCAGCATCGTCAAAGCGGTACTCTTGCGCCCACTCCCTTACCGGCATCCTGAACGCTTGTCGTGGCAGAAGACGTCGCCCATCGCGACTCAGGCGCATACTTCAACACCTATCGCGAATTCGATGCTTGCGGCAACAGAACCGCAGCTTTGAAAAGCTCGCGGCTCTCACCTGGTCAACGGGCCCCACGATGCTTCTGTGGCAAGGAAACCGATCGATGTGCTCACCATTCCCGCCAGCGTCGACTTCTTCGGATCGAGATCGACAGGCCTCCGAACTATCCGATGCCAATGGCATCGAATTGCGTCCCGCTGGTTTTGAAAAATCGATAACACTCGCGACCGTTATTCGGGAGTAGACGTTGGGAATTGCGCTGTCTTGAGATCGTCAGGTCCGGTATCGATGCCGCAAACAAACTTGGTTCCATCTGCTTCAATGCCGCCAAACATGTTCTTGAATATATATCGGCAGCCGTCCACACACCTACGCCCTCAATGGACGCGTACCACTCACGGACGCGCGCGCGTAAGCAAGCGCTCCCAACCCGCTTCACCGGGAGCGAATTACGAGTTCAATTCGCTCAGCCTCTTACCTACCGCGCCGGGTCCGAAATTGATATGAGCGTCCTTAATCGATAATCCGACTACTTCGATACGCTTCAGGTCTCGTGTTCCGATTCCGGCATCTTCTGCGAGACGCAGCGAGTTGTCACCTCGGATGAACGGAGACGTGCCGCGCTCCGCATACGGATCGTAGCCCATCACTGCCATCCCGACAGCGTCCACACAGACGGCGTTGCGCCCGGCAATGATCACGCCCGGTGTCATCTTTTCCAGGCCAGGAAGCCATGGACCTTCCCCTCCCCGCACTGTCTCGACGCCATCCACGATGGCGATATCAACTGGCCGAATACCGTTCTGGTCAACCAGAATGCGCGGAACCCGATAGCCCGGATCGCGCGGCGAATCAGGATGCAACTCGGCATCTACTCCCGAGGGTGCAGGCGTCGTTCCATCGTGCAGCACAGCTCCGCGCTCTTTCGTCGGCCGCTCGTTCCCACTAGGTCCGCAGTCCCCACCATAGAGCGAGCAGGGCGTGTTACCGAAGTTGTTCTTCATCGTCATGGTCACGCCTGCAATCCAATGGTTCTTCAGCTTCGCCATCGAAGCGTACACGTCGCACTGATAGAACGCCGGGTTGAGGTGGTATGCCGGATAGGCGTACCCGCCCCAGGGCACCTTCATGCGCACATATTGCTTGTAGTTGCCCAGGTTCTGCACGTTTTCCCAAACCACCTGCACGCCCATGTTGTTAATCGCGTTTACGTCCAAGCCGTAGCGTGCCCACAACGAGAGATCCTGATCGGCCGGGAAGAAGCTTTCAATCATGCGAACGCGCCGCGCACCTGCCTTGGCAAACAGATACACTGTCGCCGCCACCGACTGCGGATTCGTCCGATAAGGAAGCTCAGGCGTCAGCGGAAAGTTCTTCGGATTTCCCGTGAGATTTAGCTTGAGCGCAACGGTCTTTCCGCGCACCAACTTTTCGATCCCGCCGATTTGATCGAACGCAAGAGAGAGTGCCTGCGCATACTGCGCGTAATCATGGCAACGCACGATCGCAACCCGGCTCGCTGGAGCCTCGGCCTTCATCAGCTTCGGCATGCAAAGTGCTGCAAGCGTTGCAGCACCGGTGGTGGCCAGCATCTCCCGTCTGTTCATGTCTTCCCGCCTCCTCAGCGCTATGCTACTCGCGTATGATCGATTGCGCGTGTCTTATTTGATATCCCGAAGATCGTTTGGCAAGTTGTTCGCCGTAGCAGCGCTCTCCTCCAGGGCTTTCGCCGACGAGCGCAACATGTTCCTCTCCTTGAACAGCGTACTGTTGCAAGGTCGTGTTCCGTGGCCTGACTTTGCGCGCCTGGCAGCGAAAATTGGCTTTCCCGGCACGGACATCATGCTGAGCCCGGCTATGCAAGCCGGCGTCACCGCGACCAACGACCTGCTTTGCGGCCTTAAGATCAAGCCAGCTGTCATCGATTTTCCGGTCGAATTCCGGAAAGACGACGCAACCTTCAATGCCTCGCTCACGCGGATCGACGCAGCCGCCCAGTTCGCTGCCGCTATCCGCTGCCCGCGCATGATCACGTACATCATGCCGTCGAGCGATACGCCAAAAGATGAACTGCGCCAACCTATAAGCAGCGGTTTACAGAAAGTGCCCGCATTTTGGCGCGTCACAACGTCGCCTCGGCCTCGAGTTTCTAGGTCCGCTCGAATTCCGCAAAGCGCACAAATACGAATTCATTTGGCGCATGAACGATATGCTCGCGTTCACCAAGGAATGTGGCCCCAACGTCGGATTGCTACTCGATTCCTGACACTGGCACCACGCAGGAGCATCGGATCGTGTGTTCCTTCGGGAAGCGCCTGGACGTCGATTCTGGCAATTCGGAGACATTCCCGCGGCTAGAGACTCGCCCGGTCTCACGGGTGCGTTGGTCAGAGTCGCAAGGATGGATACATGCGCAGCGTCATCACATCCATCGGCTGCAATCAGGCGAATCGTGAAACATTCACCATCAGGCTGAAGCTGTAGATGAATACGGTAGCGAAACCAACCAGCACCCGAGATGGCAAACCGCCACGAACGAGACCGTTCTCAGGACAAACGTCTGCCGCGTTGGTTGAATTTGTCAAGGCTGAGGTGGACTGTGTCCCATGCTTTCGGTTGAGGCGCCTCGAGCGCGCCTTGGCGTAGCATCCACTATGCGGAATGGAATGGCAGTGAGTCATTTACTTATTAACCAGTGTTACAACAACAGTTTAGGAGCTAATTTGCATGGCCTCATTGATATCGTTGGCTTGATGACCTACCTCCCCGCAATAAACTCGTCAACATAGTCCTTACGTGGTAAAGCACGTTAGCTCGAGGCGAGCGCGAAATGATCGCGGCGCATGTGTCGTGGCGGAACGACTGCTGCTTTTTGCCAGGCCATTCACGGCGCGGTCGCCGCAGCCCAGCTCGGTCGCGATGAAAAGCTGGTGCAGACTGTGAAGACAGATTGGGCGAACGTCGATTTCTCCCAAGCTGAAGGCCCTGCTAAACATCGCAGGCAAAGTACAGCACGGCGGAGAACGAGCAACGGAAGAAGATGTGACTGCCGCTCGCGGGCATGGCGCTATTGACAGAGAGATTCACGACACAGTTCTTATCGCCGCTGTCTTTTGCATGTGCAATGGCTATGTGGATGGTCTGGGCACGTGGGCTCCGGAAGAGCCCAGCATATATCGCGCCCGCGCTGCGGAGATCGTGCAGCACGGCTATTCCGTGGTGACCGAAGTGCGACGATTTAGGCACTTCTACGCCTAAAGACGGGTTTGCGCGACGCAACGTGATGGCCCGAATGTACAACTCGGAGCGAACGCACATTCTCAGTGTTCAGTCGTAATAAATTCAACCTTCACGCTTCAAGACAACTGCGAGCAAGCCACTTGTCCGTTAGGCCAGGCTTTCTGGCAAAGCGACCAGCCTTCTGTCTCCTGGATTGTTAAACTTGAATTGTGTGTGATCCAGGTACATTGTCACTATTTGATGGACGTGTGCACCCGCCTTCATTGAACGAGCGGATGAGGGCTGGAAAACATGCAGTGCGTTACCCAAATTTCGGTGGCACTTCCGGAGCCGCGCCTTTCTGCACCGTGTTCGAGAATCTCTCAGTGGCGGAGGCTTACCAAAAAGAACAGGTTGCAGCCAGGCCGCGTCTTCGTTGCCGAATCTACGATGATCAGGGGTTTGGAGCATCTATCCGTGAATTTAAAGGCTGCTCGTATAAGGGTGAGAGTGAGATCTCATCACGTATCAGACGCTGGCGGCTCTGTGCTTCATCTGAACTGCTTCTTACGGCTTTCGACTGGCACTATGGCTTCGAGCATTCCAGGCCGCGGTCATCGGAATGCGCATGGTGGTCCCGGGCTGATTGTGGTTTTCACGGAGTAGTCTTCATCTTTCATGCGAGGTATAAGAAGGCCGGTCCTCGATAAGAGTGACTAAATAACACCTTCTTTTCTTTACGAAATTGAGTCGTCGGCAATTCCTTACAATCAACCGCATCAAACGTGAGTCAGACGAGGGCAAATGCGGATTCTGAGTTTACGATTGATTATTGCGTTGATCATTGGAGTCACCATGGTATCCGTGGTCTCGTCCTGGTATCAGGTGCGAACCGAGAAAGACGCACTGCGCTTCGACCTTGAGCGAAAAGCTGAGACTTTCGGTGAGAGCCTGGCTGCAAACGCCGAATCCTACCTGCAAAACGGAGACAAGCCCGGCCTCGAATCCATGATCGAGCGCTTCAGCAACCGCGACCACTTGGTTGGTATCGGTATATACGATACCGAATTCTTTCCTCTTGCCGTCAGTCCCGATCTTAGTACGGTTGTGCCTGCGATTCCGCAGGCGCTAAAAGAGGCGATCTTACACAATCGTCCCGAAACCATTTACACACGGGTGCATTTTAAGCGACTGTATATACTCGCCGCACCGCTGCATGCCATCAACAACGGCGTAGCTGGCGGAATGATTGTTGTTTACGATACCGGCTATATCCGCGCACAGATCTTCCGTGTTTGGGGCCAGGCATTTGTCCATATCGCCGGGCAGGTACTCGTAATTGTCGCGATCACTTTGTTGATTGTCCGTTGGAGCCTGGCTGGGCCCATCGCGCGGGCTGCGCAGTGGATGAAAACTCTGCGTACGGATCGGCACGCAGCTCCGCCAACAGCAAAAGATCTCGACTTTCTCCAGCCGCTGGCAAGAGAGGTGGCACCTCTCGCAGAAAGCATGCGGCAAGCACGCGCAGCAGCAGAGATCGAAGCACGGCTCCGGAATACAAACGAATCTCTGTGGACCGCACAACGATTAGCCGACCACGTCCGGACGAAGCTCGACGGCAGCAATCTTTTCGTGGTCTCGAATCGCGAACCTTATATCCACAATCGTCAGGGCAACGAGATCACGGTGACCGTTCCTGCGAGCGGACTGGTTACAGCAATTGAGCCGATTCTCTGTGCCTGCGAAGGAACATGGATCGCCCAGGGAAGCGGCAGTGCAGACAGAGAAACTGTAGACAGTCGCGACCGCTTGCAGGTTCCTCCAGACAATCCCAAATACACATTACGCCGCGTCTGGCTCAGCGAAAAAGAAGAAGAGGGTTATTACTACGGCTTTGCTAATGAAGGGCTGTGGCCGCTCTGCCACATGGCGCACACGCGTCCCATCTTTCGAGCATCCGACTGGGAGGACTACAATACGGTAAATGCGCGATTTGCTGACGCGCTTGCGGAAGAAATCGCGGAAGAAGAGCATCCTGTTGTTCTGATTCAGGATTATCACTTCGCTCTACTGCCGCGCATGGTGAAGGATCGTATCCCTCATGCCAGGGTTGCGATTTTCTGGCACATTCCGTGGCCTAACCCGGAAGCATTCAGCATCTGCCCATGGCAACAGGAATTATTGGACGGGCTGCTCGGAGCAGACATCATTGGGTTTCATGTGCAGGCGCATTGCAATAATTTTCTCAGCACGGTAGACCGCGTGCTTGAGGCCAGGGTGGACTGGGAGCATTTTGCGGTCAGACGCAGGAATCACTGGTCCGCTGTTTTGCCGTTCCCGATCAGTGTCGACTTTTTAGAGGCCGAAAATATTTCTCCTGACAACGATACGGCAGACGAACGAAGCGCGCTAATTGCAGAACTCGGGATAGGAACGACCTTCCTGGGTGTAGGCGTCGATCGTATGGACTATACCAAGGGCATCATAGAACGCTTTCTGGCAGTAGAGTCCTTTCTGGAACGGCATCCGCGTTATCAAGGAAAATTTACTTTCGTCCAGATCGGCGCGCCTACGCGCAGCCGTATTCCAAGGTACGCCGACTTCCAAAAGGAGGTGGAGAATGAAGCCAATCGCATCAATGAACGGTTCAGACGCGGCAAGTGGAGGCCGATTGTTCTCTTGAATCGTCAGCACAGCCACGAAGAAGTGCGGCGTTACTATCGTGTCGCGCACCTATGCATGGTCACTTCTTTGCACGATGGAATGAACCTGGTAGCAAAGGAGTATGTTGCCGCGCGCGAGGATGAGCGAGGCGTATTGATTCTGAGCTTGTTCACCGGTGCTGCGCGGGATTTGCGAGACGCCATCATCGTTAATCCATATGACACGGAAGCGACCGGCGAAGCCATCGCACAGGCACTGGAAATGGATATTAGTGAGGTCGTTGATCGCATGCAGCGCATGCGGAGATCGGTGAAGGAACACAACATCTACTGGTGGGCAGGCAGTTTGATCGGAGATCTATGTGACCTTCGCCTCGGCAGGGACATGGTATCCAAAACAACCCCAAACGAGACCCGGCGTGCAAATTGATGATCGAAAGTCAGTAGTCATCGATTTTTTTCAGCAGTTCAATCGCACGACGACTGCACTGCTCTTGTTGGACTATGATGGCACTCTGGCGCCATTTCAGACAGATCGTCACCAGGCTTACCCTTATCCGGGTATCGTGCCGATTCTGGAGCGGATCATTGGATCTGGCAGAACTAAGCTCGCTATCGTATCCGGTAGACCGGTTATCGAGATACAGAATTTGCTCAGCCAGTTAACTGATTTTGAGATATGGGGCGCCCATGGGTTGGAGCATCTGTCGGCAGATGGATTCTACCGACGCACAGAGATCGAGCCAAATACCCTGGCAATCATTCGACAGGCTGAAGATTGGCTGTTGCAGGCGGGGCTACTACCCATCACTGAAATCAAACCAGGTGGCATTGCCGTTCATTGGCGCGGGCTATCCGCATCAGAAGTGGAACACGTTCAGAGCCGCATCCAGGAAGGCTGGAATAAATTCGAGGGAGTACAAGGAATCAAGCTCCTAGCTTTCGATGGTGGTATCGAGCTCCGGGCTGCTCGTCCGGACAAAGGAGATGTAATTGATGCGATTCTGAAAACGACAGATGCAGCGACGCCCGTTGCTTTCCTCGGAGACGACTTCACGGACGAAGATGCCTTCCGTGTCTTGAATGGACGCGGGCTTTCGGTCTTGGTGCGGCACGAATACCGGAAGACGATTGCTGACGCATGGCTCCAGCCTCCGCAAGAATTGATCGACTTCTTGGCAACGTGGTCAGACATCGCCGGAATGGGCACTCGATGATCGTAAGTTGGTCAAGCCTTACTAAGGGCAATAACATACTTGACACACAAGAACATAAGGCGCAAGATTTTCTTAATTCGAAGGAACGCCCTATGTCGAACACACTCAAAGACCTGTAACCCTCCAGCAGGCAATAGTTTACTTCTCTGACCTTGATAGATCTTTTCGCTATGCCATTGAGCTTCGCTGGCCCGATGGCCGCATCAATTGTCCCCGCTGCGGCTCTGAGTCTCACTCTTTCCTGAAGACTCGTCGGATTTGGTTCTGCAATGGATGCAAGAAGCAATTCACCCTCAAAGTCGGCACGATCTTTGAGGATTCGCCGCTGGGATTGGACAAGTGGATGACGGCAGTTTGGATGCTGGTTAGCTGCAAAAATGGCATCTCTAGCTACGAACTGGCGCGAATCCTTGGCATCACCCAAAAGTCCGCGTGGCACATGCTCCACCGCATTCGGGAAGCGATGCGGAGGCTCTTTCCTGAAGATGGGCGGCAATGGACCTATCGAAATCGATGAGACTGAGATCGGCCCCAAATCTCAGAAGATGCACCCCGAAAAGCGCCTTCAGATGCACGCAAATCGCCACCAGAAGAAAGTCTCTTTCATGGGAATGCTTGATCGGGAAATCGCGTCAAGTTCGCGCGAAGGTAGTCTGTTCTCCTTCAAAGGAGTCGAGACAGGACTCTTCCCCGAGTAGTTCTCGTATCGAAGTTGTAGAGTTCCGCCTTTTCCAAAGATCATTTCATCACAACCTGCGCGGCCCGCGCTTCGCATGAATCAAGCAATAGCTCAAATGAGCGAGGTTAAAACCAAAGACGGAACGTCAATTTACTTCAAGGACTGGGGAACTGGGCAGCCCATCGTGTTCAGCCATGGCTGGCCGCTTTCGGCCTATGAAGGCTGCGATCATCAGCGCGGTCCCCCCCGCTGATGGTCAAGACGACGGCTAATCCGGGCGGCCTTCCCAAGGAGCTTTTCGACGGATTGCAGGCGCAGCTCGCGGCCAATCGTTCGCAGTTCTATCGCGATGTCGCGGCAGGCCCATTCTATGGCTACAACCGGCCCGGCGTGAAATCCTCCGAGGCGGTCATCCAGAACTGGTGGCGCCAAGGCAGGATGGACGGCGCGAAGGCACATTACGATGGTATCGTCGCGTTTTCACAGACCGATTTTACAGAGGATCTCAAGAAAGTCGCTGCGCCCTTGTTGGTGATGCATGGCGAAGACGATCAGATTGTGCCATTCGCCGATGCCGGTCCCCTGTCAGCGAAACTGCTCAAAAACTCTGAGACGAAGTTCTATCCAGCATTCCCGCAAGGTATGCCGACTACGAATGCGAACACGATCAACGCAGATCTACTCGCGTTCATCAAAGGATGAGCATCATTGAAGGGTTTGTTTTGAACCTCATTGGCAGGAGGAAATTCGCCGTCGGGCTGATTGATTCCGGCGTTATGCAGCTTAATCACGATGGCAAAATAGAACATCTCGCTACCGGTAAAGTGATAATCGTCAACGCTGGCGAAGTACATAGCGCAGATAGTTTCGGTGCCCCCAGTCTGTGCTTCCGTGTGGTGCATATCCCGGAAAGCAGCTTTCGTGAGGTAGTCTCACAACGAGCGAAGCTGCCCGGTAGTCTCCACTTCTCTCAAACAGTCTTGAGTGATCCATCTGTGTCTCACGATTTGTCGAAGGCGCTTCATACTCTGGATTCAGCTGCTAGCCTTCTCGCAAAACAGGGAATGCTGCTCAACATCATGGCGGAGGTGATTCGCCGTTTTAGTTCTTGGTCAGGCGTCATCGATAGATCCGCGGCACCGAGTAACCTTGACCGTGCACGTGAGTACCTTCACGACCGCATTTCTGAGGATGTTAGTCTGGATGATCTTGGAACGGAAACGGGCCTTACGAAAGTTCCATCTTCTCAGAGCCTTTCGCAATCGCTTCGGTCTTCCGCTACATGCCTACCAGCTTCAGCAGCGTGCATTGCGGGCCAAGCGTCTGCTACGGTCATTCTCTCCTTCCCGTGTAGCGTTCGAATGCGGATTTGGCGATCAAAGTCACTTCACGCGGGTTTTTCGGGCACACACCGGAACTACGCCACGGCGCTACGCGGATCAATTTCGTCCAATACGCGCGGGCAATATCGCCTGTACGTTTCACGAATGACTGTGGTGACAACACCACGGTTATCGATAGGGATCACTGTCCACACATATCCAGACCTCAGGTGTTAGCAAATTTGCTTTCTGCACCTCTCCTGAACGCAGTTACCCAGCAGACTCCCGTCTCGCCTCCGTTGATGGAATCAGGGCAAGGCGCTCCTTGAGTTGTCATTCATGAGCGATTCGGCGATTACACACTCAATGGCCCAGGGAAAACTACTTTCGATATGAAACCCGTTTGAACAAGGGGCGTAGAGCGGCCAAAAATCACACATATGCTGCGAGTTATGGCCGCCCTGCTCATATCGCTGAAGGATTAAGGCGATAGGCCATAGCGTTGGTTGACGAGAAATGGCCCGTTTCAAGGAAAGCTTATGCTCCCTCGATGATACGAAAGTCGCGTTCCGCGCCGGAACCGAGTGCCTGAAGCGCCTTTTGGTAAGCCTCGCTTTCGTGCGCTGCGACAGCGGTGTCAAAGCTGTCGAATTCGACAACGACCGTCCGCTGCTGCAATCCGGCTTCGTGGGCTTGAACCTGGCTCGCGGACCTGGTCAAAAGACGCCCGCCGAGAGACTCAATGGCTGGCCCTGCTAGTGCGCCATAGGCCTTCACCGCCGATTGATCCGAGATCGATCGATATGAAACTATCCAATAACCCTTTTTCATTGTGTCGCCTTTCAGTGCAAATGCAGTGTCAGGTACTGTGAAAGCCTGCTTGCCTCACGCTGCATAACTCCCCGTCGCGACGCCGTTCCGGACTTCCATGGCTTCGACGCTCTCTGTAAACGCCCTTTCTAAAAGGCTACCAGCGATGGTACCGAGCACAAGGCCCAGGAGGCGACCCTTGAGATTCTTGCCCTCGCGTATGACGACCACGTCAATGTCTGTGGTGCCGTCGAGCTGGCGTGTAAAGGTGTAGATGTGGCCTGAAGCGCCTCCCCAGATGTTCGAGTCAGTGGTCGTGAGGACGACGTGGTTGGGATCGGACCAGTCATAGTGCAGGCGCTCCCATATGCCTCTAGAGCCTTCGGTGACGTCGGCCTGCGTGCGGCTCCGCTGATGCACCTTGAGGTACTCGTCGGCGCTGTTGCTGAAGAGTTTCGAACGGTCGGGTCCGAAATCGGTGAGCCCGGCGACGTACTGCTCAGGTGTCAGCCTGGTTATGTGGTGGAAGTGGATTCTGGGCATGTGTCTCTCCTTTTGCGTTGAACATTATTTGTCGGACGCACGAAACGGACCGCCTACGCGATTAGCCGCGAAGAATGGGGGCTCCGAAAGGCGCACCCGTCATTCCTCCATCAACCACCAACTCGATCGCATTGATGTACGATGAGTCGGCAGAGGCGAGGAAAAGTACGGCTTTGGCCAGTTCTTCCGGTTCGCCCCAACGGCCCAGCGCGATCGATGAGGAAACGAAGTCAGCGAGCTTGGCAGATTGCTCTGCAGTGTCGTTAGCGCGGGACCCACGCTTCCAGATCGGAGTCTTCGTGGCTCCGGGTGCGACGACATTCACACGAATGTTGCGTGGTGCAAGGTCGGCTGCGATGGCACGCGCCATGGAGACGAGGCCGCCCTTCGTGGCTGCATATGCGGCCATGCCAGATTGGCCGAGATGGTTGTGCACCGATCCGTTGAAGATAATGCTGCCATTGTCGTTCAGCAGCGGGACCGCTGAATTGACCGTAAAGAAAGCGCCATTCAGGTTGGTATAGATGATGTTCTCGAAAATGGCCTCGTCAGTCGCGCCAGTAACTGTTCTGCCGGAGATCCCGGCGTTGGCAAAGACGATATCGAGATTGCCGAATTCCTTTGCAAGGGCCGAGAAGAGTTGCTTGCGATCCTCTGCTGCCGTAACGTCGGCGCGATAGCCACGAGCGTTTGGTCGGAGTTCGGTGATTGCGCCCTTCAATGTCTCCTGGTCGCGACCGGTGATGGCTACTTCGGCGCCTTCTGCGACGAAGAGCCGGGCTGTGGCCAGACCAATGCCGCTGTTTCCTCCGGTAATGAGGGCTTTTTTGCCTGCAAGCTTCATGATTCCTTCTTGACGACGGGGGCCTCTCAACTATGATGGCCGTCATACATATGATATGATGAGCATCATAGATGGAGGATGCAGGAAATGCGGTACCCCGCCAAAGAGACCGCCGCAAAACATGACCGGATTGTGAAGGAGGCATCGCGCCTCTTTCGAGAACGGGGATTTGAGAACGTGACCGTGGGCGAAGTAATGAAGGCCGCTGGCCTTACTCATGGCGCCTTCTATGCCCATTTCGCGTCGAAACAAGAACTCGAGAAGGATGCCGTTGCCTACGGACAGAATGTTTCGGCTGGGCGCGAACGGAGCTACGGCGCGACGAAAAAGGGCCGGAAAGCGTATGCGGATCGCTATCTGAGCCCTCGGCATCGCGATAATCCAGGCGACGGCTGCACCATGGCCGCACTGGCGCAGGAAGTGGCCCGCTCAGCGCCCGAACTCAAAGCAGCCTTTGAGCGGGGATTCGAGGACATTCTCTCCGCCGCCGGGGGCGACCGTAAGGAAGCCATCTTTCAGGCAGCCGCGTTGATCGGCGGCGTCGTACTGGCTCGCGCCGTCCAGGATCCGCGGCTTTCGGATGAGATTCTTCAGAGTGTGCGACAGAAGGTCAGCTGACGATTGTCAATTGACGACAACACGGCTTAGCATGTTTCCAGAACCGCGCTCGCTCGAAAAACGAGTTGGCGATTATGCACTCATTGAGATTGAGCTTTAGTAAACATAAGCGCGTTTGTGAGGACTCATCCTCGTTTGCGAAAAGACGAGAGCGCCTATTACAGTCATCGCGCTTTCACCACCTGTGCCGTTACATCTCTTGGGAAATTGAAGAGCTCGACGAGCGCCCTTACGCGCTCTTTCTGACGGCTGGGCGGGAATCGCTTGGTTCTTGTTAGCTCAGCGATACCATGGAGGCTCGCCCAAAACAGTTCCGATAGAACCTCTGGCTTCGAGCTCTGCCCCTGAAACAACTCCAGGAGCTGGGAAAACGCGAAACGCAGCTTCGGAGGAGTAGCCGGATCATCGAAGGGTACGCTCAGGCTGAGCGAAAACATCACTTCATACAGTGCGGGTGAAGACGCGGCGAACTCCAGATACGCAGCCGCGACCGATTCGACCGTATTTCCACGCTTAACCCGCTTCCGTGCCTTCTCCAAAGCCAGGCCTATCTCCTGGAAACCCTCAATAGCAACCGCGGCGAGAATCCCTTCGCGGCTTCCAAAATGAGCATACAAAACGGGTTGGCTGTAGGAAACTTCGTCGGATAGCCGCCGAACGGTTACGTTGGGCCACCCTTCAAGCTCCGCGATTCGTCGGGCGGCACTGATAATCTGTGCCCGGCGGGCCTGCCTATCACGCTGTTTTCGTTCTGCAATTCGGTTCGTTGCCATTGATAGAAAGTATAGCGCCGCTAGATTTTTTGCGCGGACCGTTGAAACTTTTTCAAATGCCCCGAATCATATATAGCGTTGCTAGATTTTATAACAAGGAGATGTCTTATGCACAATGTTATTCCGCTCATCCTGGCGACTCTCATCGCTGTCGGGATCATGGTTATCGGTTGTTTCTACATCGCATCTCCCAAACGAGTCTTAGGATCGTTTGGGCTAAAACCGCCTGCAGCCGATGCTGACACTCTTGCCTGGCTACGTCTGAAAGGAATCCGGGACATCGTAGCTGGGTTGGCCGTGTTGACCATGATGCTGACTACGGACAGCCGGACGGCAGGCATAGTTCTTCTAGTTTTCGCCATCATCCCTTTTGGCGACATGTCCAACATTTTGGCGTCTGGCGGGCGAAAGGCAACAGCGTTCTCCGTTCATGGCGTGACCTGCGCGGTGATGCTCTTCGTCGGCCTCTTGTTGATCCATGCCATTTGAGAGAGCTGATCGAGCACTAGTACAACTTAATCTGCTGGAAGTTTTCCAGCAAATCGGCGCGCGGCTGCGCCTTAGAAAGGTGGAGGAACTATGAGCCATTGGATGTGGCTGGTGTCTCTGGTTGGGATTCTAAGCACAGCAGTTGTGTTTGGCACGGACATGTTCTTTTTGACGATCGGCCGTCCCGCTCTCAGATTGGCTTCACCATCTGCCGGAACCGAAATCATGGGTTTCTTCCACATGTTCGCCGACGCGCGGATGCCGATCTGGGGCGTCTTGGCGATCTTGTCCAACCTCTTGCTGGTCGTATTCAGCAGGAGTTGGCAGCGCTGGTTCTATCTCGCATCGCTCCTCATGCTGATTCTATTCGTCATTCTCTACAATCTCTTGTCAAAACCAATCAATCGGATTCAAACCGAAGCAGCAAAAACCGGGGGAAGACTCGACAACGGTCGAGAGCTACAGGCGTCGTGGGATAGGGTGTTATTGATCCGTGTTCCGCTGCTCATTGTGTCCCTGCTTGCCCAGTGCCTCGTGTTGCTAGTCGCTTCGGCGTAAATGTGGCTGGTGCGCTCCCCTTTGAAGAGTCAGGAGCCATCCGAGGCTTGGACGGAGGCTTCCATATCGTGCTTGTCATTCGGCCTCTTTTGTCATTCGGCCTCTTGTTGGTCTATGCCATTTGAGAGAAATGCCTCTGACCGATCTTGTCGACCGTGAGGACCCGATCACGATCAGCCATGCTGGAGATGGCGATCCATTACTCTTCGAAGACGGCATCAACGCTCTCCTCGCCGAATAGGTGAGCGTTCAGCTTATTCTGCCTCCCAGGTGCGAATTCGTCCCGATGAGTCGGCGCTTGTTTACCGATTCATAACGATGAAGGATTTCAACTGGCGATACCAGACCTCGAACGCAATCTCAATTCTGGTTGGATCGGCGCTGTCCGGTTGCACAGAGGTGACCTTGCCCACCGTGATTCCTCCGAAGAGAACAGGGGCACCCGGCTCCATTCCGGGAGCATTTCGCAAGTAGGTCCTGTAGTGAACATGGGCGCCGTTGAATTTCGCGTAGCTCACGTAGTAGATGGTCCCGCACAAAACCGCAGCGCAGAGCACGACGAATGCCCCGACTTTGATTTCGATGTCCTTCATTGTTGTTCATCCTCGATTCCCGCAAGTTCGCGAAAGCGGCGTTGCACCGATTCGCTATCCGCGATGCGATCGGGTACCCGGTCCAGGAACTGCCGGATTCGCGGGTCGGTACTGGCCGTAAAAGACTCTTTGCTCTCGACCGCGATCAGAGAGCCCTTGTAGAGCATGGCCAGCCGATCAGCAATCCGGAGCGCGCTCGCCATCTCGTGCGTCACGATCAGAATCGTCATGTGGAATGCCCGATTCAGAAAAAGGATCAGTTCATCGAGTTCCGCTGCGACGATCGGATCGAGCCCGGCCGACGGCTCGTCAAAAACGACGATCTCCGGGTCGAGCGCCGTCGCCCGCGCCACGGCCGCCCGCTTCTTCATTCCGCCGGACAATTCCTGTGGCAGCAGCTTGCACGCCTCGCCCAGTCCTACAGAAGCGAGTTTGATGTAGGTCATGATCTCGATCACTGGATCAGCCAGCGTGGTCAGCTCACGTAGGGGTAATTCCACGTTTTCCGCGACCGACATTGAACTGAACAACGCGGAGCCCTGAAAAGCTACCCCCATCCCTCGTCGGATGGCTTTCAACTCTGCGGGCGAGCAGCGGTTGATATCCATACCCCGAACAAGAATCGTGCCCGACTGTGGATGCTCGAGCCCAATGATGTGCCGAAGCATCGTACTCTTCCCTGAGCCGCTGCCGCCAAGCAACGCGAGGACCTCGCCACGCTGGATGTCAAGGTCCACTCCGTTCAACACGCGATGATCTCCATAAGAGACGGTTAGGCCACGCACAGAGATAATCGGAGTGGTCATCTCTAACTCCGATCCAGCATGTAGAACAGCGTAGTGATAAATAGGTCGGCGAAGATCACCAGGAAGGTAGACCGAACGACGGCCAAAGTCGCCGCCCGGCCGACTGCTTCCGGTCCGCCCTTCACGCGGAAACCCTCCAGGCATCCCACATGCACGATGATGGTGGCGAAGACCAGGCTCTTCATCATCCCCATGAAGACGTCGTGAAGGAGAATCGCTTCCGCCGCATATCTCAAAAGATCGGGAGCGTGATGTTCTGGCTGAGGAACATGAAACCGGCTCCAGCCAGCATGGCAAAGGCGCTGCTCATGACTGTCAGGCAAGGCACCGCGATCATCGCACCGAGATACTTCGGAGCCAGCACCAATTCCACTGGATCGATGGCCATTGTGCGCAGCGCGTCGATCTCCTCAGTTACCACCATCGTGCCGATCTCGGCAGAGAAGGCAGATCCCGAGCGGCCGCTGACTACAATTGCCGTGAGTAGAGGGCCAAGTTCGCGCGTGAACGCGACCACGACGATATCGACGACCAGTTGTACCGCTCCGTAACGCTTCAACTCGGAGGCGCTCTGAATCGCAAGGATGAATCCTCGCAGGCTGAGACGATGGCCACCATTGGCAGGGCTTCCACACCAATCGCATACATCTGCCTGAGCGCAGCGCGCCAGCGTCCCCGCTTCCCGAATATCGGTAGTATGCGCGGCAGCACGCTGATACCCGACCAGAACTGGGCCGTCAATCCGCCGATATAAGCCAACTGCTGGATCGTTCCTGCGCCGATGGCCTTAAGCGCCTTCATGGCTTCGCGTCCTCCTCAATCGGGAACACGCGATCGAGATCACTGACCCTCAACAGATATCGTGGCTGCTCCTGAACGCCTCGCAGGAGGAGTTCAGTATTCTGCTGGCGAGCCAGCCTCATCGCTTCTATAAGGGTCGCAAGCCCGGACGTGTCCATGTAGTCGACCTGAGTAAGATCAATGGTGAGGGCGTCCGGCTTTGAGCGCAGTGCGTCGGCGAGCCTGTCCCGCATCCTGCTGGATGTGTCGATTGCAACCCGTCCTGAAATCGAAACGATCTCACCCATGTCCCTCTCTCCTGTCCTGTCTCATTTCGTAATGGCAAACAAATTCGAAGCCTGCGTTTGCATGGAATCGTGCAAGCCAGTGGCCAATGCTGTTGTCGGAGCAAGCCCAGCGAGATCGGCACAGTAAATCGAAAGCACTCGGTGCCCGAGCTCGGCTACCGATGCTAGCTGGCTGGCAATTACTCACAATTTGACATTTGGTCCCGAAGAAATCCCCGCCAGCTGACGTATGCAATGAAGTCAAGGACCTGTCGGCAAACCACAGACAAATCATTCAGGCCCGGCGCACATGCTGGGTTGAGCGTGGCTTTCCGGCCTGGACTGAAGGCAAGATCAGCGATCACTGGGGAGTTGCAACCTATTCTCGCTCGCGCAGCAGTTGAGGCTTATTCCAGCACTGAGAAAGAGATAACCGATACACAGACAGACACATTACGCGCTCGCTTGGGAGATTCAGTGGCTCGATCCGAAACGCGCCGGCAGCACGGGACTGTGGGTTAGGTATGGGCCACAAAAGCAGAGAAGAGGGGACCTTGTGACGATTGGAATCATTTGAACTGGAAGGATCGGCAGTCGCTATTCAGGCCTTGAAGGCGGGCAACTCGGTTTCGATCAACAAATAGCCAGGAGGTCGCGGGTTCGGAGCGAAGCACCAAACCTCCGCTCCCGTCGATGTCGTCGCGATTGCTAACGACTTGGGCGTTAAATGTCTGGAAAATGTCGTTGTCCTGTTCGGTCTCAGGTAAGATTTTCGGGATCCGCTAGAAATACGTTCATTACAGCATCTTCGCTGGGGTGAACGTAGCGCGCGGAAATGGCAATTGAGGAAACTGGGCCTCCTGCGAACAACCCCCACTCTAACTCGACTGAATTTTCGCACCAATACCCGCGTGCGAGTAATGATTTGGATTGCTTGGGAATGCATTGTCAAGGCCTTGGCGCTCCGAGGTTGCCCGTTCGGTTAAACCTGCGATCATCGCACCCTGTCGAGGTCACTTATTTTTGTCAGTGACGGCATCACAGGTGCAAGCTCTACGGCTTCGCATCGACACGTTGGAGTCTCTTCGCAGCGGTAGTGGAGACACACCCCTCCCCAGTGTGCCAAATCATCCCTTCTCTGCTTGGTCGCGTGAATTTTTAGAGCAAGAGCTTGAACGCCTCTCATCGCCTGGTATGGACGCGTTGAACACGGCACTGGATGTTTGCTCAACGCGACTTCATCTGGCCAATTCTAGGGAATGCCGGAAATGTTGTGCAGTTTTATTGAAACCGCGTTTGCCACCACGGCATCGCCGTGCTTGTTGAGATGCGTGGGGCTGAGCTCCGTCACTGAACTGCCAGCCGAATGGCCGGAAACGATGCCACCGAAACCGCGAATGCACTCAGTTACGGTCGACCCACTTACGCGGCTGACATAGATGCTCTCGTTCTCCACCGTGAGTACGAAACCTTTCTGCAACGTTCCGGCTGCCATATTGACCGTGAACAATTGGTCGGCAGGTCCGATATCGCCCGAGAGCGTTCCAATCCCTTCGATCGATCGGAGCGAGGAAGGAATGATATCGTACCGAAAATCGGAGACATCAATCGGCGATGAAGGATCATACGAATTCACGAGGATGGAGCGAACGTCCAGGTAGTGAATCCCGTAGGCGACCGCCAAGTCATTGTTCAACTCGAGCAACTGCGAATAGTGTGCTTGTCCGGGCATTTCCGTTGGGGTAGCCTCATTGGCTACCGACAACACCAAGTAATTCATTCCGGAGGGGAGCGTACCAACCTGGGCTGCAATGTCAGACAAAATCTGAGAAATTCCCCAAGGTCCGTAGGGAGTCTTAAAAATGTTATTCCGACCTTCCCAGAGTATGGCAGTGTAGCCCCTAAACAAGTTGTATGGCGTATAGGGTTGAGGGCCTGAAGCACTCACCGGAGAATTGCCGGGTGATAGTCTGCTAAAGGTGAAGGTGCCTCAGGGGAGCGGAGCCGACAAAGTGACTTTGCCGACAACGCCAGCGATAGATCCGTAAGTCGCTCCTGTGACACTTGTGAGGGGCTCATACCCAAGTGGAAAGGATATTGTAACGTCGTCAGCACCATAGGCCGGGATTTGGGAACCAGTCACAGTAGCCGAGGTCGGAACTCCTCCTTGCCGCACTCCGATTTGGGTGGAGGTCTGTCCGCCTATACCTTCATCGACCACCTTTCCCGTCGTATATGCCTGCAAAAGCGGCGGATACTCCCCAACGTCCACAACGCCTGCGCCGCCCGCTGTCATCGAATCTCCCCAGCACACAATATTGAAGGGAAGCATCCCGCTACTGCCGGATGAACTTGATATGACATAGGTTGCCGTCGCGACAGTACTTGATCTCCCGTCTGATCCAACCGCAATGGCTTCGAGTGTCGCTGAAGTGGCTATTTTGACTGGTTGAGTGTAAAGAGTGGATGACGTGGTCGGGGTCTTTCCATCCACGGTGTAGTAGATCTCTGCGCCCGGATTCGCAGTGATTGTTACAACCTGGGCCGAACTGAAGCTTCCCCCATCTGGCGAGAACAAGGGCACGGCCGTGGGAATAGTGACTACCCCGTCGCCACATCCGAGGATGACGCTGAGCAATCCGGTGAAGAACGTGAAAGTGGCGTATCGAGTAGTTCGAGAGTAGTGGTCTTTTGGAATCACAAGGCTTGCATTCGGCGTCTGTTCAGCCCCAACAATCTCTACGATGCCGTCTGATGGAAGAAAACTTAATGCATGACCGAAAGATAGCCTCCGAAACTCAGTTGAAGAGGAGAAGGCAGACGCAGAGGTTTATTCAGTTGTGACGGAAATTGTCTCTGTCGAACCGAAACATCGCAGCCGCCCCCAATCCTGAATCCATCAATCAGAAATCTCTTAATCAGAAATCATGTAATCACACAATCACGCAATCTACCAATCAGGTTGGCCAGCACACGGATGACACTGGCAACGGCCTACAAGATTCGCCTGAGCTGGGCGAAGGTGACTCACACACACAAGCAAACCCAAAGGTGCGGGAATTTTCGGATCCCGCCTAGGCCAGCCAAAGGGGTTGAAAAACCTCGATTTCGCTATTGATTTCGATTACATCAGCGGAGGGAAGGTCGGTGGCTCAAGTCCACCCCCGCAACCATTTAGTTATTGATTCTAGAGCCTTTAGAAAAGGCCGCGATCTGTGGAGTCCCAATTGTCTCTGGTCTCCCCTTCATCGGCATCATCTATTGCCCCGATTGCGGGCCCCCAGTGGTCGACGATCCGGAAGCAATCGCTTCGTCGGCGGAGAATTCATCGAAACCTTGTTCCGAAAAACGTCTGGCGAAGGTATGCCACCCAAAGACGCGAGACATCCAGTTTTGAAGCAAGGGGTTTTAGGTACCGGCGCATCAAAATTCCCGCGTGATCGGCCGACCCTTAACAACGCTTGGAAACATCCATCCTCCTCTGAATATGGCACCGCCTGCTGCCATCAAACAAAAACCAAGGAAATCTTCGCTCAGAGGAATGACATCTCGCGATGCTTGGCTTTTCGCATCAGCGACTACACCGTCGAGTGCCAACCGTCTGATCGAAAGAGTTCTGGTTGTAGGGTCGAGGTCCTCCCACATCAAGCTGAGCACCTCAACCGGGCGCTTTCTCGATCGTGGTATTTCACGATAAGGGCAACGAGGAAAAGCTCTTCGATCGCCTGGATTATGATTTACGCCAGTTGATTTCATCCACATGAACCTGAACTACAGCCGTTCATGGTTCCAGACTCCGAACGCCTATGACAATCTGAACGTAATGAATGTGATCAGCGGGGGCAACGAGAGCAACCCCGTCTTCGGCGATGTCGGCAATACCGATCAGCGCTCCAAGATTCAGACATTCGATATGGCGCCCACCTACACGCACGTGATCGGCTCCACCTCGGTTTTCAACTTCGCTCCATATGTCCGCAGATATTTTTATAACTATTACCCAAGCGGCGACCCATTTGCAGATCTTGGGCCACCAAATTTGCAGAACCAGACCATTAGCCAATACCGAACACTGACAAACGCCGGGGTCCATTCGGATTACTCGTACGTAAAGGGAATCCACAACATCAAGGCAGGAGCCGTGTATGAGCAGACCTTCCTCAGGGAGAATGACAACCTCGGAATCGTTGCTTCAACCTTCAATTCGCCCTGCCTTGACGTCAATCTGAATCCTGTAAGCGGGTTTACCGATCCGTCGCAATGCGTTGCAGCAGGACTGTTTCCCAACGATGGCTCGAATCCAAATGCTACATCGACACCGTTCAACCCCGTTCTGCTGCCATATGACCTGACTCGCAGCGGCAGCCTTTATAGCTATTTTTGGTCATACTGATATGAAGGAGCTGGCATTATATGTCGAGGACCAGATCAAGGCAGGTAATTGGCTTTTCAATCTGGGCATACGCGGCGATTTGTATAATGGCCTGACCGTGGCTCGTCAGGCGGAACCTCGCGTGGGTATTACCTACTGCACAAGCCAAGCAACACCGTGCTCCGCATTTCTTATGCACGCACGCTGGAAACGCCATTCAACGAGAACCTCGTGTTGTCCAGCCAGGGATACGGAAATGACGTGCTGTCACCGTTGCTTCTCTGCACGCCCGGTGTCTCGGGAACACTTCAGCCGGGATACCGCAACGAGTTCCATGCGGGCTTCCAGCAGGCCTTCGGCAAGAACGTGGTGGTCAGCGGGGATTACATCTGGAAGTACACACAATGCCTTCGACTTCAGCGTCCTAGGGAATACTCCCATCACCTTCCCCATCGACTGGCACAATTCCAAAATTCCGGGTTTTGTGCTGCGCGCAGATATACCTAACTAGCACAACTTTTCGGCCTTCGTTGTTATGTCCTCGGTTGCCGCGCGGTTCTTCCCACCGCAGAGCTCCGGGGCAAGAGCGACTGTAGGCCAGAGCGGATTTCCATTCCGCATTAACCACGACGAACGGTAGAACGAGACGACCCATCTGCAATATCAGGTGCCGATTCATCGCGGTCCATGGTTAGCGCTTAACTGGCGGTATGATAGCGGTCTTGTTGCTGGCTCTGTGCCCTGCTATAACGTGACGGATCCGAACAGCAGGTACGGTGCAACATCGATTACCCTACCCAAAACGGATAGCCGGGAATCGACCTGAGCGGCTTTACAGCGGATCAACAGGCACAAGCTGGTCTCGCCTGCGATGGGGTGCGCGCCACTCCGACATCGGGGTTTACGAACTGCGATGCGAACGGACTGACTTCCAACCTCGTGAAGGTGCCTGCTCCGGGTACTGAGAACGACGACAAGAATCCGCCATTCGCATTCAGCCGCGCAATCTCTTCGACGCCTCGCTTGTGAAGATAACATCTTTAACGGCGACAGATATAAATGGGTTGCTCGCGTTACAGCTGTGAACTTTACTGATAAGTACGCGCTCTACAACTTCCTCTCAACCTTTAGCGGCACGCACTATGTAACCCCGCGTACCATCACGGGTCAGATCACCTTCTCGTTCTAGGCTCTCGTCTGGGGGCGCCAAACGCCCCTCTCAGACACCTTTGGCTTCTGACGCTCCACGACGACGCGGAAGGCACAAGAAAAGACGCAATACACGTGATCGACCGTGCCAAAGACGCAAATCGATCGAACAGTTCGATAAGTGACTTGGCCATGCGGTCAGGTGAGAATTGGCTTACGGGCTGGTGGCTGGTGATTAACGCGCGTTTACATGCTCGGTAACTATCGCGGAATTCCAATCAGCAGACCACCGCTCATACCGATGGATTGCTGGTGCCCTCTTGCAAAGCTGTAGTCGTAAGCCGGTTCAAGGAACTAGCCGAATCGGTGTTTGCCGGTTGGCCAGAACATGAAGTCTCCTGCCAGCTCACCAGCTATGGAGTCGGCCGTTTTCCCATTCTGCTTAAGGTAAATCCATTCGGGACCGATGCCCAGCATGAACTCTGCCTTCCGCGATATCGTCCACGGCTTCTTGAAGAGCAGGTCGGTGTCCCATTCCGTAGAATTACGCGTGTAAAAGGGTGACATGCCTGCCTCAAGTTCCAGCCAGTTCTCTATAGGTGTCACCTCCGCTGCAAGATTCGGCGCGAACGTCGCTGCGCCTCCACTGAGATTCCAGCTTGTTGCTGCGCCAAGCTCAAGGATGGCTACCGGATCTTTGTCCTCGTTGGCCTTTTGCGAACGGCCAGAGGACGCCTTAGAAGAAGTCTGACCGTGTGCAGAGACACAAAAAAACAGAAACAGGCACCCTCCGACGAGCGTGAACACGCATATACGCATATGACAGTCTCAGCGTGAAGTTGTTTGTGTCTGCGCCAAACGATAGTGCCGTTGCCAGAGCTTGTATCTGAGCACCGCCACGGACTGAGGATCCTGTCGGTCGGGCCCGTCGGAAGGGACGATCCGCGGAGCAGTTCCGATAGAGTACTGACGTTAATTGGCCACTTGAATACTTCCGTTGTGCCTGAACGAACTATCGGGAACCGGCAGCATCCTAGAGAGAGGAAAGCTGCGCTTAAAGATCGCGGCGTGAGAAGAGAACCTGCGCCAACAAAATAACTAGAAGTGCATAGAAGGCGGCGTAAACCACCATGGCATTACTAGGCACCAATGTACCACTGAAGGGAGTGACCCCAACGGTTCCAAGCAGCGGTGGCTGGAATTTGAAGGCGGCGCGCCGCCACAGGGCATCGCTAGGCATGATGAGACTTGAGAGAATTCCCAGATTGATGCAAGCTTTCACGTGTTGCAATGATCCGAACTGCTCGATCCATCCGCCAACGAAGGCCACGCCATACAGCCCGAGCGAGAAGGCGCCGCTGGTCAGCGATGAGAAACGCGTACTCGCTGCCATAGTAACCCCGAGCAGAACCAGGGCTTGCAACCAGATCAGACTGAGCACGGCGAGGCCGTGTGGAGGGCGGTATCCACTTTCGAGCCAGCTGATCAGGATCGAGCCACCCTCGATAAGCAACACATAGAGCGTCAGCATCCCTACAAAGCCCATCCACTTGCCAAGCACAAGGCACCAGCGTTCCACCGGCTTGGTGGCTATGGCGTGAATTGTGCCTGACGCGATCTCTCCGGAGAGTGTGTCGCAGGAAGTCAGCACTGCCATCAGAGAAGTCATCATACTTCCGGCATAGAGCACCATCATGGTCATCATGACAATGCCTTCACGAAAATCGACAGTCGAAGTCTGCCGCGTCTTGTGTTTCAAAACGAAATGAAGCGCCGTCCAGAAAAACCCTAGAAATGCGACGCCTGCCAGCATCGCGATCCAAAGAATCTTGCGCCGTGCCGCCTCCCGGAAGGTGACTCGCGCCATTAACAAAGTTGTACGCCATGCGCCCGGTCCGCGTGAAAGACCGAAAGCGGATGGCTCAGCTATGGCGCAATCGATGAGTGGTTGCTCGTTTGCCGGCGGTTCGGGAGTACCTGCGGGCAGGCGCACGTCGATTGCGTTCTCTTTCATAGGCCGGGGTCCGGTCCCATCATCTGCAAAAACAAGTCTTCCAGGCTTACTCGCTGCGGGACGACGGAGAAAACGTCCGCGCCGGCCTCGACCAGACAGCGAACAACCTCTGGAAGATGATCTACTTTTACTACGCGCAGTCGCAGAACCTGCCCCTCCAGGCGAAGATCCTGAGTGAATCCTTTGAGCTCCTCTATCGCGGCGGAGTTAACACGCGCGACTCTGATTTCAACTTCCGTCTGAGCTGATTGCCACGCGCCCATCTCATACATGCCAATGATTCGGCCATCCTGAATGAAGGCTACGCGGTCGCAGCTTTGCTCAACTTCGCCGAGTAAATGCGAGTTAAGAAAGACTGTAGCACCGCGACTACACTGCTCCGCGATAACGTCACGCACAAGCTTACGTCCGGCTGGATCGAGGCCGGAAGTGGGCTCGTCCAGGAATAAGATTTCGGGGTCATTGACGATTGCCTGTGCCAAGCCGACGCGCTGCATCATTCCCTTGGAGAAACTACGAATGGGCTTGTTGTGTTGCGCGCCGAGGCCGACACGCTCAAGCAACTGCGGGATCTTCCGACGCAACTTGTCTTCTGCCAGACCGCATAGCCTCCCATGAAATGCGATCAGCTCTGAAGCTGAGAGCCAATCATAGAAGCGGAAATGTTCGGGTAGAAAGCCAACGCGAGTTCGCACCGCGCGTGTGCCCACCGGTTGACCAAGTAGTAGAGCGCTGCCACCGGTTGGCTTTACCAGGCCCAGCAGCATCTTGATCGAAGTGCTTTTGCCAGCACCATTCGGACCCAGAAATCCGAATGCCTCTCCGCGACCGACCTGGAGGGTCAGGTCGCGGACGGCAGTACGAGTTCCGTAGGTCTTCCTAAGCTGCGACGCATCGATGGTAAGAGTTGCCATGCACGTTCCGGCTCTCTCTACTGTAACTGCGAGGCCAAGTTGATTGCCGTAGTATCGTCTCCCGTTCCGTTCAGAGCGAAGACGATTCCATTGTCGATCCACATGAGAGAGAAGTGGCCAGACTGGTTCTGATTTGCCGCGCGCAACAATGCGCCTTCATTGCCGTTGACGTGCACCTGCTCATACTTCGACTCACCGCGGACCACGGGGAGAACGAGCGTCGAGGTCCAGTCGACGGTCTGCGTAAAGTTAGCAGCGTCGTTGGCGCTCATGCCAAGAAACTGAAGCGCTACCTGCGCGATCTGAGCGGGATCGATTTCCTGAGGAGCAGACACCATCGGGCTGGGAATCTCGAATAACGATACACACGTGGCATCGGCCTCCTGTCCGGATGTCTCGCCTGCGCTGACTCTGTTCGCGTGTCTGGCTTGATTCGCGCTGACATCGACGCCAGCCTCTGAGACGGATTTATCCGCACCGCCAAGATGAACGACAACACTATGATCGGCACTCGCTGAAGGGTTCTTCGTGCCCGGGTTGGGACCCGCCTGGCCCATCATCCTGGACGCAACATCGCCGCAGTTCCCATAGAACGCCATCACGCCAGCTGGTACTCGCACGCCAATAATGGCTCCATCCACCGATGCAGGAATCCGTAGGTCGCTGCGTCCCGCCTCATCGAGTATCGATTGGATGCGGTCACCATCGAGCTTCATATTCATGCCGATCCCGCTCTCCAGCAGGAGACTGGACGGGGTTTGGCCGAGGAGAAGCTGCACTGGAAACCCTGCAACCTTCGAGGCAGTTGCCGCATTCGGCATAAGCTGCGGCTTTTGTGGACTCTGAGTTATCGTGATTTCATCGGATAGAACGCGACCTATCGTCTGATTGAGCAACTGATTGTTTTGCAACCCTTCGTTCTTCAAGGCAGCGGGGTTTATCTCGAGTATGGTGAAACGCTCTACGCGAAAGATGGCCAACAGGCCTTCCGCCCACGCCCGAACTGGCGCTACGGTTAGCACCAAAGTGACTGCGGCGACGCCAAGGCATCCTCCTGCAAGGGATAATTTCTGCCACAAGGTCCACCGAATCTGATCGTTGTCCATCCATTCCTCCCGCTTCTTTTGAAACGCAAACCAGGCCCTCGCAGATGAATCGGCGTCCGGCAACCCTGGCAATTTGTCGAGGCCTTCACGTATACAGGCAGCATGACGCCGTAGAGTGGCGAGTTCGCCGGAGCAGACGCTGCAACCCTGCAAGTGCTGCTCGACCGCAAAGAATCGCATGGAATCGAGTTCGCCATCCAGGTAGGCCCGCAGCACTCCCTGATTCACTTCTTCGTGTTTCATTGCCCCTCCTTTGCTGTCTGCAATTGCGTTGCCTTGCGCTTCTGGCGCTGCTGTCGTTCGTAGAGTGCGGAAAACTCAGCCTCCGCCCGAGCCAGTTTTTGCCCGACCGAGTTGACGCCGAGTTGCAAAGCTTCAGCAATCTCTCGATAACTCAGACCGGTGTGGCGCAATAGCAGGAGCTGCGCTTTCTCGACTTTCAGCTTTGCCAGCACCTCGCGCACTTCACCGATGCTTTCTCGACGCAGCAGGAGGGTCAGTGGGCTCTCGGCGAGATCCTCTGGCTCAACGGGGCCACTGCCATCCAATTGCTCCATACCCCGCCGCCGATTGGCGCGCAGGGCATCGATCGACGCGCGAGTCGCGGTGCGATAGAGCCATCCGCCGATGAGTCCACTGGCCGCAACGCCCGGACCGCTGCGGTAGAGCTTCAAGAAGACCTCGACGCAAACCTCTTCGGCCTCGGAGTCGCGCGACAGCACGCGCCGGGTGACACGGACGATGCGCTGATAATGCTCCCGAAAGATCGCTTCGAACTCCGCTTCTATCCAGCGATCGCTCATGCCAATGCTT
Source organism: Alloacidobacterium dinghuense (assembly GCF_014274465.1). NCBI lineage: Bacteria > Pseudomonadati > Acidobacteriota > Terriglobia > Terriglobales > Acidobacteriaceae > Alloacidobacterium > Alloacidobacterium dinghuense. The sequence goes on from NZ_CP060394.1 coordinate 3,629,975, forward strand.
CTACACCTCTATAACGACGGGCAGAGTGAATTTGTGACAAGAAATTTTTGCTGATCCGACCATACTCGTTTGTATCTGAAGAGTCGCCGGAAGCTCAGTTGAGCGAGGTCGAGATGTTTTCATGCATGCTCCTGATGGGCCGGTTTACGGAGTCTGTTTGAATCACCTTCGCTGAGGCTAAGCCAACTTAAGCGTGATTTAAGAATTGCGGTCTAAGTTGAAATTTCAAACCTGTATAGGGAATTTCCTTTTTTCACCTTTAGAGCGAAATCCTTCGTTGCAGTGAGCTCTCTTATGATTTTCACGCGTTTGCCAGATCCGGCTCTCCCTGCTGTATTGTTGACAGTCGGAATCGCAACTGCCTTGAGCCAGGCTTGCGCATATGCGGTGACCATTCCGGCGGACACTCAGCTCGAAGCGCGCCTCACACAACATGTGCCGATGAAGGTCGGAACACTGCTCGGGGCCACTCTCGTGTACCCAATATATGTACACGAGACTATAGCAACCGTGGGCTCAAATGGTCTCGGGTTAGCGGGACGAATCGTCGGCATGGCATCAGCATCCCGTGATCTGGCTGCCGGTATCGGATTCTACGCCGCTGCTCTCGGTCTACCGACGGTGGATTCGACACGGCAAAGAAGTGGAGTTTCCAAAGTACAACCGCATCGACGTGGAGATTTCAGAACAAACAGATCGAGAAATGGTGCCGCGGTAAAAGAACTCAGCCAATTCGACAGGCGATCGATAGCTTGCGCCCGATTTCCAATTTAGCGAAACCCTGATCGGGCGTTGTGTGACTGAAAAGTCGCGATGCTTCAGTTTGGCTTAAGTGATTCGTCGCATCATGATTCGCAAGGGGAAAATATGAAAAAGACCTTTTCCTTCGTGTTGGGAAGTGCTCTGATTATGGGATTTTGCGCCGCCGCCGCGATAGCAGGCGAAACGCAGATTACCTATAACGATTTGCCCGCAGCCGTCCAGAAGACTGCTCAAAGAGAAAGTCAGGGAGCTACTGTCTGGCGTTATTCGAAGGAAGTAGAAAACGGCAAGGTTGAGTATGAAGTGGAGATGACGGCTGGTGGAAAATCCAGAGATATCTCTATTAACCCGTCGGGCAAGGTTGTCGAAATTGAGCAACAGGTATCGCTTAATACGGTTCCCGTGGCTGCCATGACGGCTATACGAAAAGAAGCCGCTGGCGCCTCGATTCGCAAGGTAGAAGAAGTGAGAGCAAATGCCGAAATCGCCTATGAAGCTCAGATCCTGAGCAACGGGAAACGTCAGGAGATTCGTGTGCATGCCGACGGGTCTGCAGCACCTGAGCGGAACTAGTTGCCATGAGGAGCGCATGTTAGTTACTGCAGCAGGTTTCTTGATAAAAGTCGTTTCTGGAGAGATTGATGAAAATAACTCGAATTATGATTGCATCCCTAGCATTCCTGTTGTCCGCGAACATGCTGCCTGTTGTCGCACAGACAAATTGGGAAGTAACAAGGACATTTCATATTGGTGGAGAAGGTGGATGGGATTACCTCACAGTCGATGCCGAAACGCACCGACTCTTCGTTCCGCGGTCCACACATACCATGGTTATTGACGCCAATTCGGGCAAGGTGCTCGGAGACATACCGGGGCAGACAACAGCCCATGGCGTCGCGATCGTTCCCAGCGTCGGACGCGGCTTCATCACCGATGGAGGAGGAGGCGGCGGTATCGTGGTCTTCGATCTAAAGACCTACGCCATCCTCGGCAAAATCCCGACTATGCCGGACTCTGACGGCATCATCTACAACTCCGCCACTGGACGAGTGTTGGCGGTTTCGGGCGATGGCGGTGCGCTGATGACTTTTAAACCCGACATCGATCCTAAAAACGGGAAGATCGACCCGCCTATCGAACTGGGCGGAGCACCGGAGTTTCTTGCGGCTGACGAGACAGGTAAAGCCTACATCAACCTGGAAGATAAGGATGTCGTAGCTGTTGTGGATCTGCGTTCTCGAAAAGTGCTCGCTCGATGGCCGGTTGCTCCGGGCGGTCAGCCGGTGGGCATGGCGCTGGATGCTAAAACTCATCGCCTCTTCATTGGCTGTCGTAAACCACAGAAGATGATCGTAATGAGCTCCGAAAGCGGCCAGGTGGAAGCCTCGCTGCCAATTGGTGCGGGCGTCGATGCCACGAAGGTCATGGCAGATAAGGCCTTCGCAAGTTGCCGCGACGGATCGCTCACAGTGGCAGGAGAGAAAGACGGAAAGTTCGAAGTAGAACAGGTTGTGAAAACACCGGACGGCGCCCGGACGATGGGTGTCGACGAGACTTCACACCTAATTTATCTACCCACCGCGGAGCTTGAGCCAGCAACAACGGGCAGACCCAAGCCGAAACCGGGCACGTTCATGATCGTAGTGGTCGGGCGTCACTGAGTTCATTGGGCCGCAAGTGGAGCGTAGTGCTCTCGGCCCAATGCTCCACAGCAGTCATTCTCTATCGGCTTCTTCTCAAATTGAAGTAGCGACGAGAGGGTTACTCGCAGTCCCTTTCAATCCTCGCCTTCAAAATGCTAGCTGATCTGATTTTTTGGGTTCTAGGATCGGCAATGAAAAACTGTCTGGTGATAGCAATCAATCACCAGAGACATTCGCGAAGGCCAATCGATTCCGCAGGCTTCAACGAGTGCATCGGCCCGTGGGTGTTGAAAAACTCGCTTCCCGAAACGTACTCAAAAACCATCGCGCCAGGATGCCCTTGCTCCTTCGAACCAAGAAAATCTTGCGCCTTATGTTCTGTGTGTAAAGTATGGTTATTGCCTTTACAAATTCCTCCAAATACAGGCAGTTAGGGCTCACGTTATTTTGGCGGAAGCGGGGCTTCCTTGTCGCTTCTGCTGCGCCTGCGCTCATGCCTACGGCAATAAGGTATGGTGGCCTTTGGCCTCGCCTTAATTCGGTGGGCTGAAGCCCACAGCTACCCTTGATTACCCTCCCCCTGTGCTCTGATAAATTCCTGCAAATAAATGCGGTTAGAAGAATTGCATTTCCCTGGGCTTCGTGTGTCGTGTGAAATGAAAAAGCCCGCTGCGGTCAGCGGGCTTTTGTCTTGCTTCCTATTTCTAAGATAGCTGATACGAAGATAATCGTATGCCAGTAGTCGTTGCGACGATGATTATTTTCCCAAGCGTTTCCCGTTTTGGGACTAGCCGGGTCCCATCGTAGGGATACGTTTCGGCAATTTTCTGATCCAGAATGTGTCCTGGATTTTCCAGTCTGCAAAATAATTTTCCGCGGAAAGGTTGTTCCAGGAAAGCTTCAGAAGATTACGGATGGCAGCCACGCCCCGGCGGGATCGTTATAGAGTCCAGTGGTCATGAGTGTCATTGGCTGGACGACGCGCAGGCCGTTCGCCAGGCACCAGCGCAGCAGAGTGTTGTTCCGTGAAGGCACAAGAATTCCGGGACCAGCGAAAGATTCTGCCGCGGCAATGAGTGCTTGCATGTCCACGTTCGTCTCCGCCGTGGAATGCCCGAAGAAACCGAGATTCGTCGTGTATCCGGTTACTCGGCCACCGCGCTCCACCACGCGCGCAGTGCCCTGCTGGATTGCTTGCGTCAACTCGGCGCTTCGATCAAATCCGTGAACGCGACGCGACAGAGCATTGCAGGCGTCCTCATCCGCTGGTTGGGCCATTCGCACCACGCATCCAGGGATACTCCGTTCGAGCGTCCGTCCCTGCATGCAGGAGAGAGGCTCGCGGATGTCAAAGCCGAGCGATACATAGAGTGAGAGCGAGCGATTGTGAAAGGCAGCCTGCACCAGCCGCACTCCGGCGGCGCCGTTCTGGTTTGCGCGATCCATCACAGCCTGCATGAGTTTACGGCCAATTCCGGTGTTTTGTGCTTTGGGGTCGATGGTGATGGGGCCGACGCCTTGGATTACACCCAGTTCAATAAGGACATTGCTGCCCATGATCCGGCCATCGCCTTCCGCCACCACGCAATAGAAGCCCGGGGTGGAAAACATCATCGAAAGCAACTTGATACTGGCCTCTGGTCCTCGAAAATCGCAAGGAAAGCCGTGAGCCGCATTAATTGCGGAGAAGGCGTCATAACAAATCTGCCCGCACGCTGGACCGTCCTCTTGTGTGGCGGTTCGAATCACCACGTCAGGCTGTACTTTTGACGACATCGTCCCAAGCTCTTCTAACTTGTGTGTAGGGAGCATTGAAACCGGTTCTACATTCCTACCAGAACCTAGGTGGAGGCAGTGAGAAAAATCGGCTTCACCATTGCTTCAATTTTGGCAGCCATTTCCTCGGCGGGCATGCGGCCGGGAGTCTGGTGCCAGCGTCGCGCGGCTCCGAAGATGGCCCAGGCGACTGTGGTCGCGAGCATTCTGGAATCGGCGCTTGGTGTGATTCCGTGTTTCTCGGCGCCTTCCTGGAATATGTCTTCAACGACCGGGATGATGGAGCTTTCGAGCGGCATCTTCGTTAACTGGGTAGGGCAGCCCACAGTCTCGGCGAGATAATCGCAGACACCTAGCGCAATGGCTCGCAGCGCACCATCGCAGTCTGTGAAGGAAAGGCCGCGTCGCGCGATGAGGTCGCGAAAGCGGGCGGCCGTCATTGCCTGCAGCAGGGCGTTCTTGTCCGGGTAATGGAGATAAAAGGTGGCCCGGTTGAGGTTGGCTTCATCGGCAATCTCTTGGATGGAGATGTCGTCGAACTCCTTGCGGTTCAATAACCTGAGTAATGCCTCCATCAACATCTGACGGCTGCGGAGGACGCGGGGATCTGTGTTTTCCGCAGTATTACCAAGTTGGACTGCATCTGCCATGGCTGTCTAAGCATAGCTCCTTCTAAAGCATTAGATGTTTAATAGACATTTGTTGATTTATTTGAATCGACACTTGTTGATTAAACATCATTTGTCGCATAGGAGATTTCACATGGCCACACTTCTTCACATCGACTCAAGCCCGCTGTACGGGCGATCCATCTCGCGCCAGCTTACGGATGCGTTCGTAACTCAATGGAAGTCCTCGCACCCGGAGGAAACGGTCATCGACCGCGACCTTAACGCAACCGCGATCCCGCCTGTCACCGCCGAATGGGTGGGTGCAGCGTACACGCCGGAAGAGGCGCGCACTCCACAACAGAAGGAACTGCTGGCGCTTTCGGACACGTTGCTCGCCGAACTGGAGCAAGCCGATGAGTACGTGTTCGGCGTGCCGATGCATAACTTCGGTGTGCCATCGGTGCTAAAGCTCTGGATCGACCAGATCGCGCGTGTGGGCAGGGCCTTTTCTTATGCGGATGGAACGCCGAAAGGACTGATCACGGGCAAAAAGGCAACGTTCATCATCGCAACCGGCGGGATCTATGATCCGCAGACGCAGATGGCGTCTTTCAACTTTGTCGAACCTTATCTGCGGTCAGTCTTTGGCTTCCTCGGCGTGACGGATGTGACTTTCCTCACGGCAGGTGGAACCGCGGCACTCAACTACGGGCAGGACAGAGATGCGTTTCTCGCTCCGCACCTTCAGGCCGTGCAAACGCACGCGCAGACGATCTAAGGGAGACGGCACATGAAGATCGTTTCTGTCATTGCGCGCTATCTGCTGGGACTGATTTTTGTGGTCTTTGGCCTGAACGGATTTCTCAACTTCATTCATCAGCCGCCGCCGTCGAATCCGCTTGCGCTGCAGTTCTTTGTTGCCGTCGGCGCGTCGCATTTTGCCGCGTTCTTCTTCGCCATGCAGGTGATTGGCGGGCTGCTGTTGCTTTCAGGCTTCTTTGTGCCGCTCGCGCTCACGGTGCTTGCGGCGGAGTTGTATAACATCCTTGCCTTTCATCTGACGCTTGCGCCTAGCAGCATCCCTCCGGCGCTGGTGGCATGTGTGTTGTGGGTGTTGGTCTTCCTACAGTACCGGGATAGCTTCCGCAGCGTTCTGGCCGCAAAGCCCGTGACGCAGGGATAGTCTGCTTCGTGGGAGGAGGCGCTGTGCCTCCTCGCTGCGAAGCATTTTCAGACTTGATGCAGCACTGTTACGAATCAGGGATTAGTAATGGGAGACGCGCTTGTAGTCACCTGAATTCTGGGAAACGGTACTTCAGAATACTAATCCGGTCTCAACTCGCTGAGCGGTCCCTGGGGAGAGCAGCAGTGGACTGCCTCGGCTTTCATCAGCTACAAAGACCTTGAGCCAGGAGAGCCTTCATGTTCTCGCGATTTTCCAGGGCCTTGTAGGTCAAAACGGTCTGGATCCCTCCCCCTATATTTGTAAATTAGCCAGAATCAGGAATTTAGCCTGCGAATCGGCTGAAGCAGTTTTCAAAACTAAGAAGCCCGCTTTCAATGGCGGGCTTTTGATGTCTCCTATTTCAAGTTTAGCAAAATCGACCGTAATTCTACGCCACTGATCGTTGCAACGAGTATTATTATCGAGCCCGCTCATCCCATAATGGGAAGACTTCTGTTGTCGGCAGACCTTTCTCGGCGGGAAAGGGTCATCGGGGAGCGGGCGCGATCACTTCCCATAAGCCGACTTCTAATTACCGATCGCTGCTTGTGAAAGTTTTGGCAATGACGCGCTGACTGGTTCTATTCAGTTGCGTAATGGGAGCCGGTTCTTGATGTCTTCTGCCATTGCACGGAGTGGGTCGTCCGCAAGCAGCGGATAAAGTGCCTGCTTATTCACCTTTGGGAAATCATCCGTCTTCCAAAAGGTTAGTGGGTTGAATCGAAATTTGGCTACTAACCGAAGTCCGAAATCTATTTCGTAATGTCGGTAGAGCTCTTTTTGCTCGAAACCAACCATCTGCGGATATTCCCCCAACAGATACCCTTCTTGAATATGCGGGCGAAGCGCTGATGGTGGACAGACACTCGATAGGCGCACAATCTGTATTCCTGCCTCTGCGCTGGCTGTGATTGCTCCGCTAAGGTTAGGCACTCCGAGGACAAAGATAAACGCCTCTTCAGTCTCATCGGTCGTTGCAAATGATGCGGCGATGCGGAGAGAGTGTGTGACATCTAACAGTGGCGTTGGACAGACTTCGTAGTGCTGAAGGATGGCCCATCGGACTATTTGGTGACGTTCAACCCACTGCTTCCCTAAAAATCCTCTCTGCGAATAGGAATCCACCAGGTTCCGCTCTGCATTGTCTAAATCTTCGAAACGTCCCCTTAAAGTATCTTCAGAGGGGTTGCGGCCTGAAGAATCGCGGAAAAGAGACGGCTTCAGTGTTGTATTGTGCTGGAAATTTTTATAGTCTTTCGGCTGTCCACGGAAAAGCAGAACATAATCGCGGTTTCTGTACTGAAGCTCAGCAATCTTCGTTGCCAACTCAAGATAAGACAGTACATTCACAGGTTCAATTTTTCGTATTGTGGTGCACTTGCATTCTTGTGCTTCGGATTCCCCGGGCATGAATGACCAGAGCGTCTTCGAGCCTATGGTCTCCACGATCTTAGCTGCTCCAGATTTAAGAATGGCTGCATTTGCAACGATATAAAGAGTATATGGGGTGATACGGGTACAGGCCGTTCTTGAGCCTGCACGTGATGCCAGAAATTCCGGTGCACTCATTCAGCCAATGTCAGTTCATTGATCACGATTAGTAATGGGAGACGCGCTTCTCGTCAGCAATGATAGAGAAGGCTTCTTCGATTTAGCATGGGGTTATGCAAGAAATTGTGGTTGGCAGTAGACAGAAGGTCAACCTGGATACCTGGGAGCGCCGCGCGAGTTTTCACTTCTTCAAGAGTTTCACCGAGCCCTACCACGGCGTCTGCCTCCGCGTTGACTGCACAGCAACCTACGGTTACGCCAAGCAGAATCACCTGTCAGTCTTTTTGTCACTGCTGCATCGCTCACTCGTCGCTGCGCACCAAGTTGAGAACTTCAAGACACGTATTGTTGGGGGCGCAGTCTGGAGCTACGAACAGATCAATGCCGGCAGCGCTGTGGGACGCGAGAACGGCACCATTGGCCTGGGACATTATCAGTTCCGACCGCGAATCGATGAGTTCGTGCGCGACGCGGCTATCGAACTCGACCGGGTACGGCAGAGAGATGACATCGAGAGCTATCCGGAGGCCAATCTGATCCGTTATTCAGTGCTTCCATGGTTCGACTTCACATCTATTTCGCATGCTCGCGATTTCTCCCGCGAAGACTCCGCGCCCCGCATCACGTTCGGCAAAATTACTGAGTCGGGTGGCCGCTGCACGATGCCAGTATCGATCCATGTACACCACGCCCTAGTCGACGGCCTGCATGTGGCGCAGTTCGTCGACAGGTTTCAATATTGTCTGGATGCCCCGGATTCCAAACTTTTGTGACTGCATGGGGTAGAGTCGCAGTGTACGAAATCTCTCGCGTTGCTAGACAGCAGTTCCGTTTCTAGGCACACTGGTTCCGTTAAAACATTGGGGGCCAAGATGCTCCGCCAATCTCTTCGATCGGAAAGACGAAATCGCGCCTTCATTAAAACCGCGCTACTAGTTGTTACTTTTGCAGCCATACTCTTCTCTGCTCGCGCCGACACAAGTCTCCCTGATACCCCGGCCGGCCACACATTGCAGACATTTCTCGATGCATTTGACAGCGGAGATCACGATCGCATCGCAGCCTATGTGAAAGAGTACGACCCGGAAAACAATGCGGACGGGCTGACGTCCTTCAGCAGCCAGACGGGCGGCTTCACACTCGTCTCTATTGTGCACAGCACGTCTGACAGCCTCACCTTTCTTGTTCATGGCCGCAGAGACAACATCGATGCCTACGGAGTTTTGCAACTCACCAGCACGGCACCGCCGCGCGTCAAGCGGCTCAGCATCCGTGCGCTTCCTCCAGGTGCGAAGCTCGATGATATCCAACTTGACGCCGCCACACGGCAGAAGACTATCGACGCCATCAGCTCAAAGTTGACCGAATACTATGTGTATCCTGATGTGGCCGCGAAAATGATCGCGGCTGTCCAGGAGCATCAGAAGAAAGGCGACTACAACTCCATAACGGATGGCAACGAATTCGCGGATGCCCTTAGCCGAGACCTGCGCGCCGTCAGCCACGACCAGCATCTTTTCGTTGCATACAATCCGTTTGCTTTACCTGAACAGCCCGGTTCCTCCTCAGGACCTCACGAGCCAAGCCCTGCCGAGCAGGCGCGCTTCCGCGCGATGCTTGAACAGCAGAACTGTACCTTCTCCAAGCTCGAAATCCTCAATCACAACATCGGCTACATCAAATTAGGCGCCTTTCCTCCTCCAGACATCTGCGGACCCACCGTAGTCGCTGCAATGAACTTTCTGGCCCACACGGATGCCCTCATCTTTGACCTGAGGGAGAATCATGGCGGCGATCCCAATATGGTTGACTTCATAGTTTCCTATCTCTTCCGGCAGCCTACGCACATTAACGATCTGACCAACCGGCACGATAACGAGACCCACCAATACTGGACGCTCCCGTGGGTCCTCGGACCTCGCTTCGTTGATCAACCGGTGTATGTCCTCACTTCACATGAAACCTTCTCTGGTGGTGAAGAGTTCACCTTCGATCTGAAAACCCAAAAACGCGCCACCATCGTAGGCGAAACCACAGGAGGCGGTGCCCATCCTGTGCAAAGCATGCCAGCCGGTGACCACTTCACGATCGGTGTGCCCTTCGGTCGGCCCATCAACCCTGTCACGAAAGGCGATTGGGAGGGTAAAGGGGTAGAACCCGATGTGAAGGTCAGCGCGGCCGATGCCTTGACTACGGTGGAGAAGCTAGCAGCAGATAAATTGGCAGCCCAGAGTAAGTCCAAGTAGGAGCTAGTTTCTTCTCATCCGCACAATGGCTTCTGCGCGAGCGTTCCTGGGAGCAGAATGAATAACTTAGACATATAGTCGACAAGTGGGAGGTTTCTGCTGCACCGCGAGGTTCGGGTTTGCCGGCTATACGTACAAGATCCTTATCCCCCGATTGGTCAGCTATTCCGGAGGTTCCACGAAATCGCCAGCTCACAAGGCGCGTCTAGTTGTCTAATTAGGGCGATCCATTGCAGACGCTACTACCACTGAGTTCGGGACGCGCGCTTTCACGTGAACTAGAATGAAGAGCTGTAAGATGCGAAACAATCTATGACCATTGAATTCTTTAATGAGCATTATTCGCACCTTCCCGACACTGAGGATGCGAGTAATGTCATTGGGGTTCTGCCAGGAGTAGCTACGATCGGTGATATCCGCGGAGCGTGCGCTGGACATCCCAAGACTTCGAGTATTTATCCCAAGATCGGTGGATCCGGCTTCTACATCTCCGACGTTCAATCTAAATTCTTTAACTGAGGTTTTCGATCATGAACGATCACAGGAGGCCTCAGCGTTTGATGCAGCGACGGCCGAGCCCTTACCAATCGGCTTTTCCCCAGGAAACCTCGGCGACTGATTGCTCGGTGGGTGCGTCGGCGTTTAGCGGCAACTGAGCAGCTCGGGCTGACGAACTTACCCGAATATCCCGTTTGGGGGATTGGAACTGGAAGCGTGGTGTATCGTAGATCGCCGTGCGAGTCTGCAACTTCTCATTCACATAACACCAGCGCATGATCGGGGTGGATTGAAATTCAACCCGACGACATTCCCGCACCCTCGATCAACGTTTGATCGGCTTCTCTCGTGACCTGTCAGGAATTAGGGAATTAGCTCTGGCTCGTCGGTATCGACACATCTTCCTGCAGCGTAAAATCGAGCAGGGTCTCACTAGGCACCTTTACCTGGTCGCCCCCAGTGATGATTTCCGAGCCTGCGCCAGCACCTGCGCCGACGCCCGCGCCGATCGCTGCTCCCTGGCCACCGTCGGCAACGGCACCGATGATCGCTCCAAGAGCCGCTCCGCCGACCGTTCTTTTTGCGGTGCTCGCGCCGCGCGACTTGCCCGTCACTTCATATTCTCCCGTCACCACGGGCACCATCTTTCCATTCACTACAATTCCAGTCAGTTCCAAACGTAACTGCGATTTGCCGGTGAACGTTCCTGACGCCTTCGATTGTGTCAGCCGGCCATAGACGAGGGCATCTCTCGCGACTATCACGTCGCCTTCCACCATCACCGGTTCTTCGAGTGAGGCCTGGAAACGGTCCCCGGGGAGATTAATCGTGGAATCGATGGAATCAATGGTGCGCACAGAAATTCGTGTCCCGGTTGGGATAGTGACAAAGGCTGGCTTCGCTTCGACAGCCGCTATCGGACTGGGATTGTCGGGAAGCGAACTCTGCGGCTGTGGCGCCGGCTGCGGTGCGGGGGCACTTGCTGCGCCTTCCGAATCGAACTTGAGCGAAACGGTGTCAGCAACGTTATATTTCTGTACGGTCGAGCCGACCTGGAAGCTGATTTCAGTCTCCGTGCCACCCAGGAACTTGCCCTTAATCAGGCTGCCATTCTTCAACTCCAATGTATCGGCCCACGCCATCGACGCCGCTAAAGTCAGCGCAGTAAGGAATCCGTATTTCAGCTTGAGCCTCATGATGTCCCAACCCTTCGATGCCCCTGCCTACTTCCTGGATTTATATAAATTGCAGGTCGCTTGGGGACTCACCTTTGAGCCGGAGGACCGTTTGATTCCTTCCCCATCGAATCCTGAGTGGTTGAATTCGGTCAAGAACCAGCGGTTGCCCGGTTGACAACAATGCCTCCCGCATCGAGACTCTCGTTATGCGACTGTCAGTCATCTATCTCGTGCTAGTGAGTGCAATGTTGTGCCCGCCGTCCCGGGCGCAGGTGCCTGTCTTCCAGGTTACTCCCATCCAAAGCTCCATCCGGATCAATACGACATCTTCGAGGCCCCTTACTGGCAATTTTGACAAATGGAATGCGACGCTGACCTTCGCGTCACGCGACCCTACATCGGCCGCGTTTCAAGCCGAAATCCAGACAGCGAGCGTGCATTGCAGGGACAGCAAGAACGATGACGAAGTGAAGGGCAAGGACTTGCTGAACGTCGCGCAGGACCCGGTCATTTCGTTCAAATCCAACAAAGTTGTCCAGACGGGGAAAACTACCTACGACCTTGTCGGCACCTTCACCATGCGCGGCGTTTCCAAGCCGGCAACACTGAAACTGGCAATCGCCGAGCAGGGTAGCAGCTCAGGATACGTCCAGGGAATTGTACCCTTCGACCTTGCGGACTACGGGATGACCAGCAAGAAGATCGATGAGCGCGGCGAGGTCGATTTCAACCTCAAGGCAGAGCACGTGAGCGGGCCCGAATTGATTCACAAAAGGTTTCCGTAACGCCATGTCCGACTGTTTCTAATACTGGGAGTATTTGAAATTTCAAAACACATCCGCGCCAGGCTCTCTTATGACGAAACCAGACACAGCTCCGAGCATCGATGAGTATCTGCATCAGCGATTAATGCCGGTGGAAGGGGCGATTCCGAACATTTCCGGCATCGAAATGTTTGGGAATTCGATTCCTGCTGAAACTGTCGGTGGGGATCTTTTTGAATACATCAATTTTCAGCAGCGTTATGACATTGACGCACGTATTCAGCGGACTCAACGGCTGTCGAAAGAGTTTCTTGAACCGCTTCCTCCAGGAGTTCTGCTACGAAATTCGGTAGACGATCAGGTGGAGTGGCTGAAAACAACGCCCGGCTACAAGCCCGTGATGGAAGCGGAATATCGATTCGCGAGAAGCTCCGAGCAGGTGCGAGTTGCGGAAGAGTTGCGCGACCTCTATTCGACGGCAGGTGTCCTGGTAGTAGATGCACAGGGACACGGAATCATCGCCGCCAAGATTGCTTCGACGGTGCATGACACATTCCATGCCTTAATGCTCACCGAACTGGACCGATACGGCAGAGCAACACCCATGCTGCTCGACAACCTCAACCTGCGGCTGGCGCAATCGGTAACCGCCCGCAACGCATTAGGGATCATCGAGAAGGAAGGAGCACGGGAAATCGCAACGATGATATACGGCGAAATTCGCCCTGGCGGTCATTTTCGCTTTGTGAATTTCGGGCATCCTCCACCGCTGGTATTCTCGGCGGAGTATCAGAAGTTCATGAACATCAATGAAAGCCGTATGGCGCAATTTCTTGCGCTCGGTTTGCAGATCCCTGCAGATCATCCGGATCGTAAGAAGTACTATTCCATGGATTTCCGGCAAGCAGAGCTAGACGCTTCGGATCTCGGTCAGATCACACTGATGAGTCCGGGAGACATTCTTGTTCTCTATACCGATGGAGTTTACGACGGCAGTGACAAGCAAGAGCGCGGGCTACTGGAAGCGATTATGCGCGAATACTACAGACAACCGGCCAGGGACATCTGCAACGCGTTACTGGATCATGCAATCAAGCGAGATGAGTGGCTCCGTCAAAACGGCGAAGCGGACATGATCGACGACAAAACGGTGTTTATCATCAAACGACTTAACTAGCCCACTGTATCGAAAGTTGAATCCCAAGAGGCGATTCCAACTGGACTAAAACCGGCTTCCCGGAAGTTGACTCCGTTCGTTTAATCGTGGCTTTGAGTGCTGAATATGAGTTACTAAACTTGATCGTGCGTAGATTAGCAAGCTTTGTAAGCAGTAACAATTCCTGGGTAGCATCTACTTGTCAGCCTGTTTTTGAGGCTTGCTGCCATCGGTCATATATTGACTTTCACTTCTCTGCTTCTGGCGCGAAAGAATCCTTGAACAAATCTGTGGTCCATTTCACCCACGAATGATCGCGAATCGTGCGGTTATTGGGGTTGATATGGTTCTTTAGACAATCGCTTAGATTGAGTCCTGCGCGCGTTCTCAGCGTCAGCAAGTTGTACGGCAACGGCCAGCTCTTTTTCAGAATCGTCTTTTCGTCCCAGCTTTGCCAGGACCAGTCCGTGATAATACCGCGCTGGCTGGAAATCAGGCGCGAGTTTAACGGCCTTCTCAAGATCGCGCTCCGAGTCCTCGTATTGCTTTGTGCTGAAGGCAAGAATGCCAAGACCTGTCCAAGCTCCAGCATGCGCCGAATTATGCTCGATTGTCTGCTCATAATACCGCTTTGCCACTTCGCTTTGCCCGTTGTTGCGGGCAACCTCTCCGAGACGGTAATAAGACTCGGACTGTTGCGGTGAGAGCTTTATTGATTTCTGGAACTCGGCGCGCGCATCATCCCCGCGCTGCAGCATCTGCAACAGCAGACCGTATCCAAAATGTGCCGACGCATCATCAGGACGCTGCGCAAGATAGGCTTGCCATGCTTGTTCTGAAGCTTGAGTTTGATTCACATCCATCTTCACCCGGGCAATAGCGTAGAGAGTCTTTGGATTTCCGGGGCGAAGCTGTTGCGCTTTTGTCAGAGCTGCATCGGCGTCGGAAATGAGATTCATGGCTTGTTCCTGAATGCCAGTATCAGTGAGGAGTTCCGCGTCATTCGGCACCCAATAATTCGCCCTTAGCAGGAACGCGAGTGCCACTTCGTTTTTACCTACTCGCTTTGCTTCCATGGCTTCTTCGATCGCGGTTGCTACTTCACCCTTTCTCGCATCGTCATCGTGCGGGTTCAGTTTCAGGACCAGCTCGTAACGATCTAATGCCGCACTCTGTGGAGAGGCGGAGTTGTCGCTCTGCGCAAACGATTTGCATACACCGAGCAGCGCAATCAAAGCACAGCCAAGACATATTGTTTTGCGCGGAAACACTGGTTTCCAGCATATTATGAGTGCGTGAAGTTCCACCCTTGTCCTGGTTATTCATTGTCCCGTTTGGCCTCCTTATTTCTGTTCGGAACGAGTCTCTTCTTTCTGGCGTCTCCACATCTCTCTCGCGCTCAAAATACGCTCTACGCTCAGGGCCGAGCGGCGTTCGACACGCAAAAATGGGAAGAAGCAGCGCGCCTCATGAGCGAAGCTGAGGCGACTGCCCCGGCGTCGACTGATGCCCTGCTTTTTGAGGGGAAATCGCTGCTGCATCTCAATCATCTGCAGGAGGCCGAGAGCGTTCTAACCACCTACGCAAAGAGACATCCTGATTCCGCCGCTGCGCTGTACACATTAGCCATGGTGCAGCAGAGGGAAAACAAGCCACGCGAGTCTTTGACCACGCTCACGAGCGCCGCGAAACTACGGGCACCGACATCGGATGAACTTCGCATTGCCGGATTAGACTACGTTCTTCTCAATGATTATCCCGATGCGATCCATTGGCTGGAAAAGGCTGCGGAGCTCGATCCAAAGAATGCTGAGGTCTGGTACTCGCTCGGGCGCTGCGACTATGCGCAAAGTCGCTTTCATGATGCCCAGAGAGCATTCGAGAAAGCACTCGCATTGAACCCCAGCAACATGAAGGCCGCCGAAAATCTCGCGTTAGTGTATAGCGCGGAGAACCGGCTCGCTGATGCCGACAGAAGCTTCCAACAGTCCATCGCTCTGGCAAAGAAGGACCCATCGACAGACGAATGGCCATACCTGGACTACGGAGGCTTCCTGATCGACCAGGACCGCGCCAGTGAGGCCATCCCACTGCTGGAACAGGCCGTGGTATTGAATTCGAAATGCGCAGCATGCCACGAGAAACTCGGCCGTGCGCTCATCACTTCAGACCATCTGCAGGAGGGCATCAGGCAACTCGAACAGGCAGTTGCGCTGGATGCGAAGGATGCTCACTTGCACTATGAGCTTGGCCTTGCATATCGGAAAGCAGGCATCCTGGACCGGGCGAAAGAGGAACTCGCACTGAGCGAAAAGCTATACGGCACGAAAGCAGAGGGAGAACGAAAATGACGGAGTGCAGCGTCGCAAAACAGAGTATGGATCACCCGAAGGCAAAACAGCTAATGCGCGCTGTTTTTACGGAGCTCATCACGCTCCTTGGTGTATGTGTTCCCATCAATGCTGCCGCTCAGATCACGGTGAATCAAGCTATCCCGTCTACTGCAACCATCCAGGTGGATGCATCTCGACCTGCCGGCAGCACGATCCCGCGCACCATTTTCGGAAGCTTTCTGGAGCCGATCGGCAACTCCACATACAACGGGCTATGGGCAGAGGTTCTGCAGAATCCTAGCCTTGAAGCGGGACTATGGAGCGCAGGCAATGTCAGTCGGATGCTCCATGATGAGCCTACGCTCACGCGCGCTTCTGAGCTCGGGCTACCGCTTCCCTGGGAGCCGTTGGATCCAAACCAGGGAAACCGCTATGAGCTTCGCTATGGAACGGCCGCTAATTCATGGCGCTCACTGGTGATTATGGGTGTTCCTGGTGAGCCAACCGGCATCCGACAGAAAGTATATTTGCCCGTTCACAGGACACTTGAATACAAGGGCAGTCTGTATGCGCGGCATCTCAGCGGCCCGTCCGCAGTGACGGTTTCCATCCGTCAACGCAATGGCACTGAGGCGTTAGCATCGGCCCATATCGACACTGCCTCCAGTGCCTGGACAAAATACACCTTCGACCTGCGTCTCCCTGATGGAAAGTTGCACCGCCTTGATCCGGCCGACTTTGTTGTGCAGCTAGAAGGTGAGGAGAGAGTGGAAGTTGACCAGTTTTCATTGATGCCGGCTGACGCCCTCGATGGCCTCGACCCAGACGAAGTCGCGATGGCAAAGGCCATGGAGACGCCGCTGGTCCGCTTTGGCGGCAACTTTACCTCCGGGTACCACTGGCAGGATGGCGTTGGACCGCGCGATAAACGGGTCAACATGCTGAATGCCGCATGGGGCATTCCCGAATACAACACCTTCGGAACCGATGAGTTTCTGTACTTCTGTAGCCTGATCGGAGCCGAACCTCAGGTTGCCCTGAACCTCGGCAGCGGCACGCCGAAGGAAGCAGCCGACTGGGTTCGCTACATCGACGATCATTGGCACAAACACAGCGGATTGACATGGGAACTCGGCAATGAGCTATGGGGCAACTGGAATACCGGCTATCCGACGCTTGAGCAGCTTGCCGGACGCACGTTGGCCTTCAGCAAGGCAGTGCGCGGCGTCGATCCGCAGGCGGTACTCATCGCGACTGGCGCCGACCCGGACGGTTATACGAAGTGGAACGCTACTCAATTGAGCAATCCGGCAAATACTTTCAACTATCTCTCGACTCACTTTGTCGTCACGAACACCGATACGCGCACGCCCCACGCGAGCACAGACTTCATTACGCAGGCGGCATTCGCCCTGCCGATTGGTCTTGAGGAAAAGCTGAAGGAGATGCAGCAGCAAGTCAACTCAGTCCCTGCATTTGCAAACAAGACGCACATCGCCTTCACCGAGTGGCTTTTTATTGGCAATCGTCCCGGGACGCCCAGCTTCAGGAACATGGGAGGCGCCATCGATGCTGGAGGCTTTTTCAACATGTTGATGCGTAACAGCGCGATTGTGCCCGTCTCCGATATGACAGGAATCATGGAGTTTGCCGGCATATGGAAAGGGCGCAGCCAGGTGTATGCCGCGCCCAGTTACTACGTCTTCAAGATGTATTCAACTGCGCATGCTACGCGCCCGGTAGGTGTGGAGGTACAGTCCGGTAGCTATTCTGTGCAACACGGGGTAGGCAGGATTCCAGACATCTCCAACGTGCCATATCTTGACGTAGTTGCCGCACTGAACGATCAGGGCGACACGCTCACGCTGTTTTGTGTCAACCGTAGCCTCGAAACTGACATTCCGGCGGCTATCAAGATTGCTGGTTTTGCTGCGACCCAAGTGGCAGAAATACAGACACTTCATGCGGTTGGCATTAGCGACGGGAATGACGAAGACAACCCCGAACTGGTTGTGCCGGAAAATTCCGAGGGCAGGCTTACACAAAACCGGCTGGAACACATCTATCCGCATGAGAGCGTGACCAGGATAGTTCTGAAACGCAGCCAATGAACTTCAAGCAGGTTGCGACTAAACAAATATCCCCCCAAAAAAAATGTTGGCGATGTAAACGCTTACTGCGCTGACAGCATCTTACTTCTGGATTTAACCCCAGGCTCATTTTCTCGATTTTGTCGCTTGACATGCTGACCACGGCAATGATACATGCTGAGTCCGATGTAGTGCTCGGAGATGTAGAAGGGCATGTTCGATCCTCGGACCATTTGCCCATGAATTTGGTCGGAAAGGGTCTCACATGAAGTGGGGCAACTTTCACATCGAGCAGTACAGCCTATCAGACGAGTCAAGCCTCCTTGCTAAGGTGATGCGGCACCATGCAAGGTCAGCAGCAATGCATCTTTTCAGAGCGCGTCACCTACTTCAATTACACCAATCAGTGACGATGTCGATTTTCTGAAGCGCAGCTGAGTTTTAGGAGGTCTTCATGAAGCTAATCAAGAGAAACTTAGGCTACACACTTTTCCCGATACTGGGATGGGTGCTGCTAGTTCCTTCAACGCAGGCCCAGACAGTATTCGGCGGCATCGCTGGAACGGTTACCGACTCCACCGGTGCAGTTGTCGCAGGCGCCAAGGTACAGGCAGTCGAAGAGAGGTCCGGAACGACACTGGAGGCGGTCTCTACGTCGGCTGGAACATACCGGCTGCCGGAGGTCCCCATCGGCGTCTTCGATATCAACGTGAGTGCGGCCGGCTTTCAGCCGCAAAGGCTTACCGGAATCCAGGTGAACCTTCAGACCACCGCCGCCGTGAACATCGTGTTGAAGGTTGGAGCAGCGACTGAAACTGTCACCGTCGCTGCCGACGCGCCGCGACTGCAAACCGAGTCCTCCGATATATCCGGCACGATCACCGCTGATCAATACCAGAAGTTACCTCTCGCGCTGGGAGGCGTGGGTGCTTTCCGCTCGCCCGAGGCATTCATCTTCTTGCTGCCGGGTAATACTGGTCCCGGAACTGCCAACAGCCCGAATGGCATTTTCTTCAGCAAGATCGCTGGGGGACAGGATTACGGCGCCGAGGTACTCATCGACGGTCTCAGCCAGCAGCGAAGTGAAAACGGCTCCTCCTTTGACGAAGAGGCTCCATCAGTTGATGCGCTGCAGCAGTTGACTGTAACTGAAGCTCTACCTTCAGCCGAATACAATCGCACTACGGGTGGCTTCGAGAACTTTGTCACCAAGAGTGGTGGCAATCAGTTCCACGGTTACGCATTTGAAATCCTTCGCAATACAGCCCTCGATGCGAATCTGTGGTTTAACGGCGGCAATCGGGCCATGCAGTGTACGGGCGCAAACGATACCCCGGCCTGCGCGTCCACCTTCGCAACGCCAGTGGACCGCAAGAATGACTACGGGGGCACCTTCAGCGGTCCGGTTTGGATCCCAAAGGTCTACAACGGACGGGACAAGACCTACTTCTTCTTTGCCTGGGAGCAGTTGAAGTACAACCTGGGCGCCACCACTATCACTACGGTTCCAACAGCAGATGAGTTGGCTGGTGACTTCTCAAATCCGGCGCTGTTCAACCAATCAAATGTGGTCGGCACCAACCCGTGTGACGGAACTCCTGTCTATCAAGGTCAGATCTTCGATCCCTCGACCACCAAAACCGTAAACGGCGTGGAATGCCGCACTGCCTACCCAGGTAACAAGATTCCGGGAGGATTCTCCCCGGTTGCGCATGCCCTTTTGGCGTACTTTCCCGCTCCTACCAATGGGAATGTCTTCAACAATTTCTCTTTTTCGAGCACGGCTCCGATCGAGAACACGACGATGACAGTTCGCATCGACACGAACATCACGCAAAAGCTTAAGCTTTGGAGTTCCTACAGCTCGCGTGACAACAACCGTATCTCCGGCGCACCCCAGTACCTGCCGTATCCCATTGACTATGCCACCTGGAAACAGGACTTTGAAACTCACTTCTGGCGCCTCGGACTGGACTACGTCATTTCTCCCAACCTGCTGAACCACCTTATTATCGGATCCAACCGCTCCAACAGCATCAACTTCGCCGTCCCCGCCCTGGAGGGCAAAAACTGGTTCAGCATACTCGGGATCGGGAATGCCACGAGCAATAATTTCCCGGTGATAACTAATGGACTGACCGCGCAGGAAGGAATGCCAAACAATGGCGATAACATCGATAACGGACTGCGACTGGTGGATAGCGTTTCCTGGCAAAAAGGCGCTCACAGTCTCACGTTCGGGACCGACATTCGATATCAGCAGTACTCGCCAATCAACAATAATTCACCGTCGATTGGCTTTTGTGCACAGCAGACGTCCGCGTATCAGGGGTCGAGCAACAACGGTAACGGATTGGCGAGCGAGCTCCTTGGACTTGCGTGCTCTGGTGGCCAGAACGTGTACGCGCACCAGTCGCGTTGGATATCCTGGTATTACTCCGGATATGTGCAGGACGACTGGAAGGTCAGCAGAAACCTGACCCTCAACTTGGGCTTGAACTACAGCGTCGATGTGCCGCGACACGAGGCGATCAACAACACTTCTAACTTCAGTCCTACTGCCATAGATCCGGAATACGGCGTTCCGGGCGCTCTGATCTTTGGCACCACTTGTAGCGGATGCAACACGAAATGGGCGGAGACCTACTTCAAGGACTGGGCTCCACGGGTCGGCTTCGCATACACACCGCCTTGGCTTGAAGGCAAGACAGTGCTGCGCGGCGGTGCCGGAATCCTCTATGGCCCACTTCAATATGACGACTTCGGCGGTTCGATGAACGCCGGCTATAAATCGAATCCAGGATTCAACTCAAAAAATGGCTTCGACCCGTCATTTGTTATCGACTCCGGATATCCGGCTTTTCCTGCGCCGCCGAATCTCGATCCCGGTCAGTTCAACGGCAGCTTCCTTCCCGGATCTTATATTGTGAAAACGGCGGGGCGCCCGGCCGCCGTTTACAACTACAACTTGCAGGTGCAGCAGGAACTCGCGAAGGACCTGATTGCGAGCATCGGTTATGTTGGCAGCCAAGCCCAAAACCTGCAGGCAAATAACCAGAACATCAACAATATTCCTTACCAGGATCCGTTTAACACTGCCAACGGAAGTGACCCTAATGTGAACAGCTTTTTCAATGCATCCGACACAAACGCGGCAGCGGCTTACCGCAATGGAAGCGCAAAACCGGCTTTCATCGATCAGGTTGCGGCAGTGAACGCGTCGCCCGACAATTTGCCGTACACCCTTGGGAACACACCGAGAGTGACGAATATACGCATGCCGGCTTGGATGAACGAGGATTTCAGCGTCATTAAGGACACGCCGATTCATGAGAATTTGAGCTTCGAGTTGAAGTTTGAGTTCCTCAACGCATTCAACCGTCACCTCTTCGGGTCTCCGGACGACAATCCAGCAGACTTCACATTCGGCATACCAACGTATCAGGCGAACTCTCCGCGCGCGATTCAGGTGACTGGCAGATTGAGCTTCTAGCCAACATGGCCTCCTAGGGGAGCGTAGCGGTTGGTCTGCGCCCCCCTTTGTTGATGTCAGCAGTTTGCTTGTGTTCTATGGCACCTCAATTTGACAAGGCTGGATTGCTCTTCTAGCGTGGGCGCTAGTTCTATGCGCTTTGCGAGTTATCAACATTGCTGGCTGCTTGCTCTGACATCGATCTTTGCGGGGACCTCGCTGTGCCAGTCGGCACCTGATCAGCTGCAGTCTCTATTCCGGGAAGGCGCAGAGCAGATGCATGCAGGCAATGCCGTTGCGGCGGAGGGAGCGTTCCGCAAAGCCACCGAGTTGGATCCATCCTTCGCTCCCGCCCGCCTCGACCTTGGACTCGCCGAACTGAAAGAAGGCAAGCTTCCCGAAGCAATCGCCTCAATCAGGAAATCGCTTGAACTCGACCCGTCTTCGCCTGGAGCCCACCTGTTTCTTGGAATCGCCGAGTATCAAACCAACGACGCCGACAGTGCTATTACTGACTTGCACCAGGAACTCAAACAAGACCCGAAGAATGTCCAGGCGCTAACGTGGCTCGGAATTGTCGAGTTGAACGCCGGTCATCCCGAACTTGCCAGCGAGCCACTCGACCGCGCCGCTGAACTTGCGCCAACAGATGAGAACGTCCTCGATTATTCGGTACAGGCGCATATGGCTGCGGCCAAACAAAGTTATACCGCCCTATACAAGCTCGACCCGGCATCGTGGCGCCTGCACCGGCTGAACGCGGCCATCGACGCTCAGGCGCAGGATCACAAGGGCGCCATTGAGGAATACCACTGGCCATAAAGCTCGCCCCGAACGAAGCAGAGTTATACGAAGGCATGGGTTGGGAGTACAGGAAACTGGGCCAGGCCGATCAAGCCGTGAAAGCTTTTACTGAGCAACTGAGGCTGACACCCGGGAATCCGATCGCCATGTACAACCTGGGCAGCGCCGAGGTCGACAGCGGACAGGAGCGCACAGCGCTTCCATTGCTCCAGGAGGTCGTCAAGATTTATCGCAACCCCACCGGAGCGGATTATTACCTCGGCCGCGCGTTGGTGACGCAAGGCCAGAATGAAGAAGCGGTAAAGGAGTTTCAGCGCGCAACTGCAGTTACAGGTGAAATGCAGCGACGCTCCTGGTACGAGCTTTCACAGGTATATCGGCACATGGGCAAGACTGCCGAAGCTCACGCTGCCGTCCAGAAGTATCAGGAATTGAAGGAAGAAGCCGACCGCGCAAACGCCAGGGAGGTCGAGGACTGGCGTAAGCTCAATGCGGCAAATGCTGCTGCCAGCGGCACAACGCAGAACTAGACAATCTGTACCTCTTGGACTTGGCGATGTGTAAGCATGTCGTCTTCAGAGATCCGCTATAGATGTGCAATATCTTTACTTGATGGAAGGCACGAGTTTGCAGAGTAATCTAGCGACGTGCGGCAGGTCACATTGGCGCCCATTCAATATGATGAATTCCGGCGGAGATGACGCGGCAATTGGCGGCTGGCAGTGGTCTGGTCTCACGCGTTGGACGAGCGGTCTGCCCTTCAGCGTGCTGGACCAGGATGGTCAACGAACTGGCACATTCAGAGCTATGGCGTACGAACCGGCCCTGTAAAGGTCCACAAGCACCTTGATCAAAACGGCGAGCTCCGGTCTTCGACAATGTCGCCGCAATCAACAGCGGAATCATCGGCAATGGTCTAGCCACCGGCTCGCTGGGCATCTACAACCCACTCCTGACAGCGCCACACGTCCAGCAGTTTTCCCTACGCTTCGCATTTTAGGAAGGGCTGATTAGAGGCAGGAACATTCCATGGCTCCAGAGCCTCCTTCAGCTCAATGCCGGTAGATGCCACGGTAGTGTTGCCAATCGAACCAATAGTCCTTCAGTGCATTGATCTGCGTGAGACACTGTCCCTTCATCTCACCAGAAACGGCGCAGCCCGTGAAGCGGAGCGCGACCCGAACATCTCGTCGAGGGAAAAAGGCCACAGCTTCGACTGCCACGGTGCGGCTAACTGAAAGGAGCAAAGAGTGACGGCTAAGAATGGCAAGATGAACCGTGAGAAGCTAATCGATGCACTCAATGAAGCATCTTGCGCCTGCATCCCGTCCGCTGCAACCATCGCTAGGAGTGATAGGCCGGTTAGACGGAGAGAAAAGAACGACGAGGCGCTCCCATAGAGTGCGTTCCTTATCAGAGGTTCTTAGTTCCTGGCGAGTGGCCCGCGCGGCGACCCCATTGAATCGACGCAAACCTCGGATGCCGAGAAATTTCGCACTGGAGACAAATGGAAGTCTTCTGCAAAAGTTGCCTTTTAGTCCGGATACCGGCTTGCGTAAGGAAATGCCTGAGAAACCGAGTCATGGACAAGTTGCCAGAATCTTGCTTGTCCACGCGGATCCCGACCAGCGCGGCGCTCGGACGGTCGAGCCGCAACTAACGCCCTTCCCGGATACCACATTTGTGTCCGCGAATACGATTCAATTGGCCGAGAAACCGGCTATCCAAAACAAGTGCGGCCCGTTCTCCGGATTTGGCGCGACATCGACGGGCTCGGCGCAGCCTATGGAGTCGCGGCCGTAACGCTCCTGTTTCTCTACCCGGCATGCCTCTGATATCGCCGGGTCAAGGCGGCCCACCCGCAGTCCATCCTCAGGTGTCTGTAGGACCTGTCCACTCTGACAGTTCACACTTCTGCAGGCGCCCGCCTAGCATCGACATGGATCGCAACGAGCGAGTGGAACCGAAGGCCAGGCCCAGGAAGCGCCAAAAAAACACCAAGAACAAAGCTCTCGCGAAGCTCTTCAGGAATATCCTCCTACGGTGAAGTCATAAGGAATTCGACGCGAGCCTGAAAAAGACTGGCGGCCGCTGCATCAGCAAGGAGCAAGAAAATGAAAGCACTTCGTCTACTTGGAATGGCCGGCGTTGTACTGCTGTCGTTTCTGTCTCTCACATCGGGAACAGTTGCTGCACAATCCACCAAGGTTCAAGGCCTCATCAAGAGCCGCAGCGGCCCCGACATCATCCTGAACACAAGCCAGGACCCGAACATGGTCGTCATGTTGACGGATAGCACAGACGTGGGCCAGGTGGAGGGTCTGTTGAAGGCGCGCAGCAAGCAGATGTCCATGGCCGCCCTCATTCCCGGACTCGCCGTTTCGGTGGAAGGCGACTTCAACAACCAGAACGTCCTCGTTGCCACCAAAGTACGATTCAAGGGCAACGACCTGAAGCAGGCCAAGGCCATCCAGGCCGGCATGCACGATACAAATCTGCAGGTGCAGCAGAATCAGGACGAGTTAGCCAAGCAGAACGCCGAGTTGAAGGCGCAGAACGAAGCTTTGGAGAAGCACCAGGAAGCTATCGCAGCTAACCAGGCGAAGATCGCTGCCAACAAGGCCGCCGTCGACGCCGCCATCGCGCGCTTCGGCCAGCTTGATGACTACTACATCATGGACGAAGTCACAGTGTTATTCGGCAATGGCAAAACTAAGGTCGATCCCAAGTACGCATCCCAGCTCACGGCTCTGGCCCAAAACGCCAGCAAGGTCGAGGGCTACATGATCGAAGTGAAGGGCTATGCCTCGGCCGTGGGCAGCCCCGAGGTGAACCAGAAGCTCAGTCAGGAGCGCGCGCAGAACGTCTCCAACATTCTGCTTCAGCAGGGCAAGGTTCCTCTTACCAGAATGCTTGCCCCCGGAGCGATGGGCGAAAGCGACCAGGTGACCACTGACAAGACCGTGGAAGGCCAGGCACAGAACCGCCGCGTCGTCGTCCGCGTCCTGCAGAACAAGGCCATTGCCGGAGTGCAGACCCAAGCAGCTACAAATGGTCCGCCTCAGCAGTAGCTGGCTCGGAAGAACTGTGCGGGAAAAGTATGACGATCGATTAACTCAAAACAGAGTCAACCTCCGGCACGGTGTCAGTCCCCTGCGGTCAGGTGAGCGTTATACCGTTGGCATCATATTTCATGATGCCGAATAGCAGAGAGTCATGAACGCGTCGCTTTTTGAAACCGAACCTGCACCGTACCCGAAAGATATTCTCGGTTCTGGTACAGCAGTTCTCTCTGGCTATGCACTTGATACTGAGGACGAATTGATTTCCTCCCTCAAATGCGTTGTCGAGCGATCGCCGTTTCGCAACATGGTGACACCCGGCGGATTCCGTATGTCCGTTGCCATGTCGAACTGTGGCGCGCTCGGATGGATTACGGATCGAACCGGCTATCGATATGACGCGATCGATCCGGAGATAAATCGTCCATGGCCTGCCATGCCAGCGGCATTTCAAAAGCTCGCCACGTCTGCCGCAGAAGAAGCAGGCTTCCCAGGCTTCGTTCCGGATGCTTGTCTTATCAACCGCTATGAACCGGGCGTGAGATTATCGTTGCATCAGGACAAGGATGAGCGTGACTTTACGCAACCTATTGTCTCGGTTTCTTTGGGACTGCCTGCGATTTTCCTTTTCGGTGGTTTGGAGCGGAGAGATAACACGCAACGTATCCAGATAGTCCATGGAGATGTGCTTGTGTGGGGAGGGCCAGCGAGGCTGCGCTATCACGGTATTGCGCCGTTGCGAGATGGTGTTCATCCGCAACTCGGCCGAGTTCGTTACAATCTCACATTTCGGAACGCCGGTTAAGCAGTGCAATTTATTGGTTTGGGATGCACGACATCGTGCCGAAGTGATGCGTATTATTTCTTCGAAGTTGGCTGGGCAGCCTGCCTTCTGTAGTTAGTGAGCGGTTTTGACGAACAGCGGAGGATCAAGGTGGACCGAATGATGGCTAACGGTGTCGGCAACATTTTTGCCTAATTGCCCCAGTCACTACCTGAAGAAGTCTTTCAGGAAATAATCCACGGGGAAGGATTTAGACTGGAACGGATAGTTTCTTTCGGTCAGGCAACACCAGTTGGGCAATGGTGTAACCAGGAGCAGCATGAATGGGTTGTATTGTTATCCGGTGCGGCGGGCTTGCGTTTCGAGGGAGAAGGTTTACGAGTATTACACCCCGGAGATTTTGTTAACATACCTCCGCGCACACGGCATAGGGTTGAATGGACAGATGAGAAGCCATGACATATGCATCGACTCTTCACTCTTCTCAATTTTCTGATCGCGCCTCGTTAGATTTTCCAGATTTTGAGCCTCTATTGGATACCGCTGAGGCTGCCAGTCTTCTCCGAATCCCCCCAAGACGCTTCAGAAAATGGCCCGACGCGGAGACATCCTCGGACACCATGTCGGCAAATGCTGGCGATTTCGCGTTTCAGATCTCAACAGCTGGCTGTCAGTCAGAACCAAGTCGCTTAACCTGCGCTCGATCTCTGCCCACTTGGGCGGTACTCTGGACACAGTCGTCCGTTGCCGCCTGAAAAAAGGAGAATTCATGTTTAGGCGAACACGGTATCAGCAAGGAAGCGTGCAGCATGAGAAGCGGCGAAAAGGGCCGGATGTCTGGGTCTATCGTTGATATGAGGTTTGGATCCGGCGGCGCTAGCAAGTATCGCAAAGCCATTGCCGGAAGCGTTGTAACCTTGCCCAACGAGACAGTGGCCCTCAAAGCCGCCCAAGCATTGCGCATGGACGCAAACCAACAAACCCAACAGGCAGAGAATAGACCAGGCATGATTGCGGAACTCGTAGCACACTACCGACTGAAAGAATTGACGGGAGAGCGCGACGAACGCAAAGCATTTTCGACCCGAGCTGCTTACGAGTGCTACTTGGACAATTGGATCTTGCCGAGGGAGAGGACGTGAAGACTGTTCAAGAGCTTTTGCGACACGCTATCAGTCGAATCACAATTGAGGTCTACACCCAGGGAGTGCCGTCGAATAAGCGAGCGGCACAGAGCAAGGTTGTGAAAATGATGGTTCAGGACGCGGCTGCAACGCGGATGGAAATTCCCGCTAGTCGCTAGACGAACCTTGTACCAACGGCTTCGTGCTCAATTTATCGGGATGAGCAGAGGTCGTGGGTGAAACGATTGAAAAGTACACCTCGATTTAGGGCAAATTTCGGCTTGTCGCACCTTTATCGAACCCAAATCTGATTGTCATTGTGGGTGCCATTCGATTCTAAGTCTTTTAGAATCTATGGCGGGGACGACGGGGCTCGAACCCGCGACCTCTGCCGTGACAGGGCAGAATTCAGATATAACTCATTGAAACTCATGAGCACCGTTGGCTAACGTAAGCACTGAAACGCACTAGAAAGCATTGGTAGACACTCCTTCAGCACCCTCGCCAGCACCCTCGAGTTCCCTGCTCCGACCTCTGCCGTGCAGCGGCAGCATTCTCGCCAATACACCGCCTTTCAGGTGTACTCGGTCGTAAGAAGCTGATGAAATGAACCTTCCGCGCTCATCGACACGATTGCGACACCTGCACTCATCGGATTCGTCGGAGAGTAGATGGACAATCAAATTGCGGCCTTGAGCTCATGCCAATCTTGCTTGTGAACTGGCGAAGGATTTCTTGGCACTGCTTTTTTCTAAATATTCCACGCCCACATTACAAGAAACGCCTATCAGGTTTGAAAACTATTCGCGTCTTTATTGGGAGATTGAGGAGATGATTGCAGATTACGCCGAGAGGCTTCCGAAGCGGCCGTCAAATCGACCCTCTGCTGTATACGGCATATCATTGCTAGGCCAACTTCCGCGAAGCCGAGCCGTGCGTATAATCGCCGCGCTGCAGCGTTGTCCCGCGTAGTCCCCAGCGCAACGGCTGTGATTGCGCCAGGCCACAATTCTCCCTGTACGATGCCCGCAAACAAAGCGCTCCCGTGACCTTGGTTTCGATGTTGCGGAATGACAAACAGCTCGTCGACCTCGCAGATGTCACCCCCAAACTCATTTGACCAGAACGCAATCAGCAGTGCGTACCCAGATACCTTTCCTTGAACGTCCAGAACAACCGCTCGACCGCGATAGGGGCTGCGACGGAGGGTCACTAGAGTGGTATGGATATTCTCTTGCGGGATGGGTGACGGACCGGGGTCCTCAAGGTACAGATGTCGGCACATGTCAGCGATTGAATCATCGTCCGCAGCCTGCGCAAGTCGCCACGTGCTCTGTGACATGTCCGAACCTTTCAGGACCGGTGCTCAGTCAGTGATTCGCGTCGTCTGCGGATATCGAGACATTGACACGAAAATCGAGAATCAACTGGCACCAACTATGACTGCACCCTTGCAGAAAAGGTTACAGGCACATTGTCACGCTGCATCGACGTCGGCGAGCAATAACCTTAGTTAGGATGGTGCGATCCTACCTTGTGCTCTAGGATCGTCGAGAGCCTTCGTTTCGAGGCGCGAGTCGATTTCATTCTTTTGCTCGCAGGCGTGTTGCCCTGGCCAATGCTCAACCATTGACCCGATTCTCGGAGCCGCTTCGTTCAGCGGCCACTCCAGGAATCCGGTCGTGATGACCCCTTCGATACTCTCCCACAGGCAGAAGAGCCAACCGCGTTAACTCTCTGCTCTAAGATGGCAGCCACCGAAAACGCGGCCGTGCAGATCGAACTACGGCGCGGCATCCCTTACGCCCTTAAGCGTCAAGCCCTCCGAGACACACTAGGAACAACGCCGGAAAGCGCGTACCGTGGATGCGGTGATATTCGGTAGAGATGTCGCTCTACCTGTGCCCGTTATCGGACAACTGACGCTCAATAGTGAACAGACCCTTGCCTCTTGGCTACGTGAAGGAGTTGATCCGAAAAGAGATTTAGAGTCTAGGACTGGCATGGAGATTGCAGCTTTCATATTGATGGAGCCAAGAAAATGACAGCATTTACTCGGAATCTGAAGTTTGCCCTGAGACTACTGCGGAAGAGTCCGGGTTTCGCATTTGTTGCAGTCATGATCATGGCGCTCGGTATCGGGGCAAATACTGCGATATTCAGCGTGGTGCACGCAGTTTTGCTGGAGCCGCTGCCGTTCCGCGATGCCAACCGCCTTGTGCAGCTATGGCATATTCCGCCTCAGTCAAGCTTTCCGGGAATGACAGAGTTCTCTGTATCGGCTGCGAATTTTCTCGACTGGCAAAAGCAGAATCACGTATTCGAGCAGATGGCGCTATACACGGGCGCCGGCTATGACATCACCGGAACGGCAAAGCCTGAAGCAATTCGTGCGTCCCCCGTAAGTGATGGCTTCTTTTCCGTACTGGGCGTTCAGCCTCTTTACGGACGCATCTTTCTACCCGATGAAGATCGCCCGGGTCATAATCATGAGGTCATCCTTACCTATAAGTTTTGGCAAAGTCACTATGGTTCGGACCCTAGTGTGCTCGGCAAGACAATCAACTTTGATGGAGAACCATATGTCATCGTCGGGGTGATGGGGCCGAAGATGACCAAACCTGACTTTGCCCAGGTTTGGACTCCTCTTGGCTTGACTGCCAAAGAAGCGGCGGTGCGGGGCGAACATCACTTTCTCGCAATTGCCCGCCTCAAGCCTGGCGTCACTCTTACGCAAGCTCAGGTTGAGATGAACAAGATCTCGAAGAATCTTGAAGAGGCTTATCCCGAGGATGACAAAGGCTGGGGCGCGCTGGCTCGCTCCTTGCGGGAAGAAACAGTTGGCGAAGTTCGTCCTGCGGCGCTCATGATGCTTGGCGCTGTAGCATTTGTGCTGCTGATCGCTTGCGCCAACGTTGCCAACCTTATTCTTGCGCGCACGTTTGAGCGCCGCAAGGAGATCGCGATCCGCTCCGCGCTTGGCGCCAGCCGACCTCGCATCATCCAGCAACTGCTGGGCGAATCCGCAATCATTGCTTTATTTGGCGGTGTTCTCGGGCTGGTTGCAGCTCATTTTGGTATCGAGTTGCTGATCAAATTCTTTGCTGACAAATTGCCGCGCATGGGTGAAATCGGTCTTGATGCCCCTGTACTTACTTTCACGTTCGTACTCTCCATTGCGACAGGCATTCTTTCCGGCCTATTGCCAGCCTTGAGCATGACGAAGGGCGAACTAAATGATGCGTTGAAACAAGGTCTTGGCCGCACGGATGCCGACAGCGGCACCAGCAAGACCCGCTCTGCGCTAGTTGTGATTGAGGTGGCTCTCTCGCTAGTCCTGCTGATCGGAGCGGGGCTCATGATTCGGAGTCTCTGGAAGCTGCAGACGATCGACCCTGGATTCGACGAGCACAACGTTCTCACGCTCTCGGTTTTAGTGCATAAGCACCAGTACAAAGATGCGACGCATGAAGCGCAATTCTTTGATCAGATACTTCAGCGCGTGCGCTCACTCCCCGGCGTCGCATCCGCCGGAGCGGTCGACAATCTGCCACTGAACGGCGGTTCCAATCAGCCGGTGGCCATTGAGGGGCATCCCGCTGTCGCACTATCGGAGCAGCCTGAAGTATCCGTCCGCGTGGCAACCCCGGGATATCTGCCGACGATGCATATTCCTGTGCTGCAAGGACGCGATATCAGCGCAGACGACACGGCAGACTCCCCAGCCGTAGTTGTCATCAGCCAGAGTATGGCGAAGCAATTCTGGCCGAACGAAAGTCCCATGGGCCGCCATCTGAAGTTGTCTTTCTTCCCGGACAAAGAGCGAGAGATTGTGGGAGTCGTCGGCGATGTGAAACAACAAGGCCTGGATAGCTCCGCCGGCATCGCTACACTCTATTGGCCTCTGGCGCAGACGGTTAGCTCAGCTATGGGCCCATGGGATTCGTACCCGCTGCAGATGACTGTGCGCAGTACAACCTCTCAAAACCTTGCGATTGCAGTAACGAACGCCATCCACCAGGTTGACCCGGACATTCCTGTCGATAACGTGATGACGCTCGAAGATTTTGTCGGCGAAACTTTGACGCAACATAGTTTCAATATGCAGTTGCTTGCCATCTTCGGATCGCTGGCACTTGTTCTCTGTGCGATTGGTATTTACAGCGTCCTTGCCTACGCGGTGAAGCGGCGCTTGCGGGAGATTGGTTTGCGCATCGCCTTTGGCGCGACGTTGCGCGATGTCGTGCGCCTCGTCGTAGTTCAAGGGATGAAGCCTACGCTCGCAGGCATAGGAATCGGACTGGTTGCAGCATTCGCTCTAGGCCGTGTGATTACGAGCATGATCTATGGAGTAAGTTCTCGCGATCTCACAACTTTTCTCTTGGTAACTGTGTTGCTTGTCTTCGTGTCGTTCTTCGCCAGCTTGATTCCTGCAATACGAGCGACGCGTGTTGATCCTCTTGCCGTACTTCGTGACGAATGAGGCCGTGCACTGCTGTCTCGAAGTTACTCGTGCAGCCGAGAGCTGCATAAGGAAGGGGCGAGGCAGTTCCATCCAGTCTAGGTCGGTTGGTGATAAATCGCTAACTCACTCTTTGAGCGTTTTCGAGCCTCTTGAAGGCGTATTCCAGGGTTGCGCCTGGATCATCGCCTATGCGTCAGTGACCGAACTACGTGGCTTGGCATTTTATTTTCCTGCAATCCATTCCTCTCGCTGCCGTAGCCGCAGTCCTTGTTTGGTATGCCTTACCATAGGATGCACCTCACTACGGGAGGTTCAGGATCTTTGATTGGCGTGGCACGCTGCTGGTCATAATCGGTCTGGGATCTCTGACGACGATATTGCTACAGGGAGATCGGCTCGATTGGTTCAATTCTTCGACGATCTGTCTTCTTGCACTTGCATCGATTGTGGCAATACCGCTTCTGATCTGGAATGAATGGCACCACGAAGTTCCTCTCATTAAGCTCCAAATGATCTGGGCGATGTTTGGATGTAACCCGACGTGCGTCGCGGCGACCTATACGAAAGTATCAATGGATACTTTCGTTTAATTGCTCTGCTTCCTTACTTCAGGCCTAATTGCTGTGGCGGCCGGATCCGAACCTTCTCGGATACGCCACTGGGGGAAAGAAGTCGACCAGAGAGCGACAAGCGCCGACACGGAGTACATGTGCACGACATACGGGATGTTTTAGAGTTTGCACGAAAAATCGCTCTTCGCTCAGCGGCAAAAGGCATCATCATTTTGTGGCATTTGCGGCACGTAGGCCGGACGCTGCGAAGCGCTGCTGTTCGAAGAAACCGGCTTGTTCAGGGGCGCTAGGTACGAATTTCCCATAGCAATTCGCGCCGCGACTGGCGCTTCAGTGAAAGGATGATTCCAAAATGCCCGGAACTACTAATATGGTTTCAACTTCAATCGATCAGCTTTCAATTGATACGTTGCGCATGCTCGCCGTGGATAGCGTGGAAAAGGCCAGGAGCGGGCACCCTGGGGCGCCGCTGGGCTGCGCACCGATCGCGTACCTTCTGTTTCACAAGCTGATGAAGCACAGTCCCGCGCACTCGAGGTGGGCCGATCGTGACCGCTTTGTGCTATCAAACGGGCACGGGTCGATGCTGCTCTACGGGACGCTGTTTCTGGCGGGCTACAAAGTCACCCTCGACGACCTAAAGAGCTTCCGCCAGTTCGGATCGAAGACGCCGGGGCATCCCGAATATGGGTGGACGGACGGCGTAGAAGTGACGACCGGGCCGCTGGGGCAGGGTTTCGGCATGGCGGTAGGACTGGCCATCGCGGAGAAGCATCTGGCGGCGACCTACAACAGGCCGGGCTTCAACGTCGTGAATCACCATACATACATGCTTTGCGGCGATGGCGATTTGATGGAAGGCCTATCGCACGAGGCGGCGTCATTGGCGGGAACATTGAAGCTGGGTAAGCTGATCGCGCTTTACGACGACAATCTCGTCTCGCTGGATGGGCCGACAGAATGGAGCTTCACCGAGGACAGGTATAAGCGGTTCGAGGCCTACAACTGGCACGTGCAGCGCGTGGAAGACGGGAACGACCTGGAGGCAATTGAAGCAGCGATTGTATCGGCGAAGGCCGAGAAAGATAGGCCGTCATTCATTGCGGTGCGCACTGTGATTGGGTACGGAAGCCCCAGGGCCGGTACGAATAGGGTTCACGGCGAGGCGATGGGGCCGGCAGATGCGGCCGCAACGAAGAAGTTCTTCGGATTTCCAGAAGATCAGAGCTTTTATGTGCCGGACGATGCACTAGCCAATTGGCGCAAAGCGGTAGAGCGCGGGGCAGTGCAGGAAGCGGAGTGGAACGACCTTTTCGCGAGCTATGCGAGTGCATTCCCCGAGCTCGCTGGGGAGTTCGAGCGGACGCAGGCTGGCAAGCTGCGTGCCGGATGGGAGAAGGCGATCCCCAGCTTCGGGACTGAGAAGCCAATGGCGACGCGCAACGCGGGTCAGCAGGTGATGGCGTCAATCTTCAATGATGTGCCGGAGCTGTTCGGCGGCGCGGCAGATTTGACGGCGTCGACCAAGACGATCTTCAAAAACTCACCGCATTTTGCAGACGATCCGGGCGGGCGCAATGTGTTTTTCGGCGTACGCGAGCTGGGCATGTGCGCGGCAGTGAACGGCATGGCGGTGCACGGAGGACTACGGCCGTTCGGGTCGACGTTCTTCGTCTTTTCTGACTACGCGAAACCGGCGCTGAGGATCGCAGCAATCATGAAAGCAAACTCGTTGTTTGTGTTCACGCACGATTCGATTGGCCTGGGCGAGGACGGACCGACGCACGAGCCGATTGAACACCTGATGGCATTGCGCGCGGTGCCACACATGACGGATTTTCGCCCCGCAGATGCGAACGAAACAGCAGCGGCGTGGCGCCTGGCGCTGGAGCGCGGGGGGCCTACGTTTTTTGCGCTGACGCGGCAGGATCTGCCGGTGATCGACGCATCGAAGCATGACATTTACGGCGGCGTGAGCAAGGGAGCCTACGTTCTGGAGGACGCGGCGCATCCGCAGGTGGTTTTGATCGCGACAGGGTCAGAAGTCTCAGTGGCTCTGGGCGCGGCCAAACTGCTTGCCGCGGACCGAATCACGGCGCGTGTGGTCAGCATGCCAAGCTGGAAGGTCTTCGAGGAGCAATCAGCGGAGTATCGGGTGAGCGTGCTGCCGGCGGATGTGCCCAAGCTGGCGGTGGAGGCGGGCGCCACACAGGGCTGGTGGAAGTATGTGGGCACGGGCGGCGACGTTGTTGGACTCGATCGGTTCGGTGCGTCGGCGCCGGGCAAGATCGTGATGTCCGAGCTTGGCTTCACGCCGGAGAATGTCGCGGCGAGGGCGAACAAGATCGTAAAGCAGTGAACAGGCTACAGGGATCGCTGGTCGTGCTCCAGGTAGATGTTTGATAGCAGGGCGAAAGTTTGAGCAGCCTGGAATCTGTTCAGTGACGACTTATCACTCATGACTCGACGGACTTGCCCCGATCGAGAGGTGTTCCAGAGTTCGGTGCGAATACTCTTGCTCGGCGCGAGAGTTTCTTCCGTGACGAGGTAGTCGCTCCGAAGGCGCATTGCCGATTTCGGAGTCGATAGTGAGGAGGGGAAAAACCTATGCGCACGATCAGCCATTTCATCAACGGCCAGAGCGTCACGCGCCCTGGCGCACTCACCAGCCCTGTCTACGATCCCAGCACCGGGCAGGTGCAGGCCCTTCTGGAGCACGGTGACGCCGCAATCCTTGGTGAGGCTGTCGCGGCCGCCAAGGCGGCGCAACCCGCCTGGGCCGCGATTGACCCCCTGCACCGGGCGCGTGTGATTTTCAGGTTCAAGGCATTGATCGAAGAGCACAGGCAGGAGCTTATCTACCTGATGTCCTCCGAACACGGCAAATTGCTCGGCGACTCCAACGGCGAGTTGCAGCGCGGCCTCGACGTGGTGGAGTTTATGTGCGGTGTCCCGCATCTGCAGAAGGGCGAGTTCACCCAGGGCGCGGGACCTGGCGTGAATGTCTATTCCATCCGCGAACCACTGGGAGTCGTTGCCGGAATTCCGCCCTTCAACTTCCCCGGCATGATCCCGCTCTGGATGCTGACCCCGGCCATCGCCGTGGGCAACGCCTTCATCCTGAAGCCATCGGAGCGCGTACCCTCCGCGGCCCTCCGGATCGTCGAGCTCGCCCACGAAGCCGGCGTGCCGCCGGGCATCGTCAATGTCGTGCAGGGTGTCCAGGAGGTCGGCGAAGCGATCGGGGATCATCCGGACATCAAGGCCGTAACCTTTATCGGCTCGACGGCCGTGGCGAAGTCCGTCTACGCGCGCGGCGCGGGCAACGGCAAGCGCGTGCTATGCCTGGGCGGAGCGAAGAACCACGGCGTCATTCTGCCCGACGCTGATCTCGACTCGGCTGTCGTGGATATCCTCGCCGGGGCCTTCGGGTCTGCAGGCGAGCGCTGCATGGCCATGCCGGTGATCGTGCCCGTTGGCAAGGAGACGGCCGAGGCGGTTCGCGAGCGCCTGCTCGAGGAGATCCCAAAGCTGAGGATTGGCGTCTCCACTGATCCCAATGCGCAAATGGGTCCGGTCGTCACCCCCGAAAACAAGAAGAAGATCGAGAGCTATATTCAACTGGCTGTCGACGAGGGCGCCGAGCTGGTCATCGACGGGCGGGGGCGAAGCCTGCCGGGGCACGAAGAGGGGTTCTTCTTGTGGCCGACCCTGATCGATCACGCCACGCAGTCAATGCAGAGCTACCAGGACGAGATCTTCGGCCCCACGCTGCAGATTGTTCGCGCGGAGACGTTCGAGGAGGCGCTAAGCTACCCGAACGTCCACCACCAGGGCAACGCAGTTACGGTCTTTACGCGCAGTGGAGACTGGGCCCAGCGTTTCGTTGCCGGGGTCGAGGTGGGTATGGTGGGCGTTAATTTTCCCCTGCCAACGCCTGTCGGCTACTACAGCCATGGCGGCTGGAAGAACTCAGCTTTCGGCGACCTGAACCAATATGGCGAGGACAGCATCCGCTTCTTCACGCGCACCAAGAACGTGACACAACGCTGGCCGCACGGCGGACCAGCCACCGAACTTTGACAACAGACTGCGGAGTCCGTGCGAGGGTATTGAATCCGCATAAATCTTGCCCATAAGAAGGCGAGCTAACCCTGGCGTCAGCTGGGTTCCCGTGGGTGGGAGGTCGATCGTTGTATAGTCACATCCTTATCGGACTGAACCAATCAGCTGCAGCACACAGAGCGTTACGACAGGCAATTCGCCTCGCCGCGACGTTCCATGCAACTCTGACTGCTGTGGCCGTCACGCCCTCTCTTCCTCTATATGCCGCATATGCCACGGTGTTAGGTCCTGAAGCGCGCCAAATCATGGAAGAGGATCAGCAGGCATCATTCGCACAACTGTTGGAAATGGCACGAAGAGAAGCTAGGCAACACGACATCGAAATTGAAACTGTTCTGAGCAGCGGGCCAGTCACCGATTCCCTGTTTGAAGCAGTGCGGGTGAAGCACATCGACCTGCTCGTGCTGGGGATCCATCTCGACCACGGTTTGGCTGGATGGCTGTCTAGCAATACCACTCACGAACTTGCAGAAAGGGCCACATGCGACGTCCTCG
The DNA here is from genome assembly GCF_014274465.1 of Alloacidobacterium dinghuense. NCBI lineage: Bacteria > Pseudomonadati > Acidobacteriota > Terriglobia > Terriglobales > Acidobacteriaceae > Alloacidobacterium > Alloacidobacterium dinghuense. The sequence goes on from NZ_CP060394.1 coordinate 3,666,711, forward strand.
GAGTTCATTGAAGGACTGCTGATCGGTGGGGCAGAAGTAAGCCTGGGGAAAGCAAGAGACGAACGACTCGGGAAGGCCGCGATGGGTCTCCGATCATCACGTTCAGTGAGCGCAAGCTAAATTCAACGCTGAAAACAATCTTATTGACCGGAAAGGAATTTATTGCCATGACTTCACGTCCACCACTGCCTCCCTTCACACAAGAGACAGCCACTCTAAAGGTTCGCCTTGCCGAAGACGGCTGGAACACGCGTGACCCTGAGAAAGTATCTCTTGCCTACACTGTTGATTCACGTTGGCGGAACCGCGCCGAATTCCCGATCGGCAGAGAACAGATCGTCGCATTCCTCACCCGCAAGTGGACGAGAGAACTGGACTACCGACTCGTCAAGGAGCTGTGGGCGTTCCATGGCAATCGCATCGCGGTACGGTTCGCCTACGAATACCGCGATGATTCAGGGAACTGGTTCCGTGCTTACGGAAATGAGAATTGGGAGTTCGACGAACAGGGATTGATGCATACACGGCATGCGAGCATCAATGAGTTGCACATCACTGAAGCCGATCGAAAGTTCCATTGGTCTCTAGGAAGACGGCCAGATGGCCACCCGGGCTTAAGTGATCTCGGCCTTTAAGCAGTTTCGCGGGTCTCTCGCCTCTGCCGCAGGCTCGCTGTAGCTAACGGCCGCTCTTCCAGATGTCAGTGTCAGGTTTGGCACAACGGAGTCCGCGAACCGTCGCATCAGGGCGGCGATGTCATCGGCGCAGGTGTCGAGCGCTTGCCCCAAAATTCCCAGAAGCTTTAGCTGGCATGGGGGCTTCGTATCTGCCGGTCAATCATGATTCCCCTATTACCGAAGTTCGCTGACAAAGTCTGGCCACGCGCGCGCTGCCTCACTGTGAATGATGGAGAATCTGCTTTCACAAGTCTTTCAAACTTTCTAGACGACGAAAAAGGGTAAGCGTCGTCTCTGTACCGTCATGACTCGGGCGACATTAGTGCATCTCCCCGTGGATCGGTCACACGGCCGTTAAGGCCCGCTGAAGCCTGTCGAAAAGCGAAATCGCGGACAAGAGCAAAACTCCAAGCCCCAGGACGGTGGCATTGGTCGGTGCCACTCGCTCTACCTCCACGAGGGCGGCTTCCAGAGCCGGGCTGCCACCTATGATTTGGACAGATCTACGGTCGGCATAAGCCTGTTCAATCGAGATTGCGCTGTTGAGATTTTTCATAACTCCAGGCTTCTCATGAGCCACGAACCGGGCGCATCTTGCAAGTGAAACACTTGATGTGTTCACCCGTATTACTATCTAACTACCGCCTCGCTCTCTTGTGATCCACTCCCGGATATATGCCGGACAATTCTTGAGTTCAATGCCTTCTGCTTCACATTCCGCAAGAAAGATCACCGTCTCGATTTCGATTCTGGGATGAGTGTGCGTGACGGAGCCATTGACTGTCCTCCAATGTTGCGCGAGCGACGTCACCAGCGGACCGGATAGCAGCCACCGCACTTTCGACTAAACAAGGAATAGAAAAGGAGAATGTAGCTCCCGGACCATCATTAGGTGCTGCCCACAGACGCCCATGATGGCTCTCAATAATAGAGCGACTTACTGACAGCCCAATTCCCATGCCATCATTCTTCGTCGTGTAGAAAGCCTCGAACAATCTCTCCGCTGATTGATGATCGAACCCCAGGCCCGCGTCCTGCACGGTCAAGCACACGTGATTGTCGGCCTCTAGTTCGGTCTTGATCGTCAACTGTCTTGGACGGTCCTCAACGGTACGCATTGCGTCTGAAGCGTTCCTGAAGAGATTCAGGATGACCTGTTGCAGCTGCACTCGATCACCTGAGACAGCCGGAAGATTGTTGGCCAGGTCAGACCGTACGATCACCCCATTTCGCTGGAGTTCAGGCAACAAAAGCGCGATCACCTCCTGGGTGGCCTCACTCAAATCCACTGCTTCGAACGCGACTGCCTTCTTCCCGAACAGCGCCCGCAGTCGCGTGATGACATCTGACACGCGGTTCCCATCCCGAATGGTTCGTCGTACCGTTTCGCGCGCCCCTTCGAGGTTCGGGGGATCGGCGGCCAGCATTCTCATACAAGTGTTCGAGTTGGTAAGAATGCCCGACAGGGGCTGATTGATTTCGTGCGCGATCGACGCCGTCATGACCCCGAGGCTGGTTGCTCTTGTCACCTGCGAGAGCTCCGATCGAGCCTTACTCAGTGCCTCTTCCGCAAGGCGGCGCTGTGTGATGTCCTGAACCGCACCGATGTATTCCAGTCGGCCCTCCCGGTCTCTTGTTCCGTGCGCAATCAGCTGCAAGTACTTGAGGGAGTGATCAGGCATCAGCAGCCGGTATTCGTACTCGAAGCTGCGGGCGCCTTCGCGCGCCCGTTCTACCATGTCTTGCATCATCGGGAGATCTTCCGGATGGATCCGAGTAAAAGCCAACTCAATCGTCACCGGTACATCCTTTTCAAACTCGAAGATGCGATAAAGCTGCTCGGACCAAGTGATTTTCTCAGTCGCTATGCACCAGGAAAAGCTGCCGACTCGGCTGAGATACTGTCCTTCCGCGAGAAATGCCTCACTGCGTTGCAGCTGTTCTTCGGCCTGTTTCCGTTCATCGATGTCTGTGATGGTTCCGTACCATTTAATGATCTTGCCTACTTGATCGTGCAATGCGTTCGCACGGAATAGAAACCACCGATGCTGTGCGTCGAAGCGACGAACGCGTGCTTCGATTTCACCCCGCTCTCCCGAAGCCAGAATGGAGCGCCAATAGTCTACAAGCCGGTTCAAGTCGTCGGGATGGACCGCAGCCGTCCAGCCCCAATCCTGCGCGTTTCCCTTAGTGATGCCCGTGTAGTCAAGGTAATGTTGATTGAAGAAATCGACGGAGCCATCGGGACGCGCAGACCACGCTAGCGTCGGAATCGTATTGATGATCAGGTGGAGGTTGCGCTCGTTTGCGCGCTGCGCCTCAAGCGCCATATCAAAGTGCCGATGGAGTCGTTTGAGCCGCAATTGATAGCCGGCCCAAAGCAACAGGAGAAGGATTGCGGCACAAAGGCCCCGAAACCAGACTGTCTGAAACCATGCCGGCGCAACGGTAAAGGCGAGCGTCGCACCTTTTCGATTCCACACACCATCGTTATTGGACGCGATCACACGGAACAGGTATTTTCCTGGTGCCAGGTGGGTAAAGAAGGCTTCTCTGCGACCGCCCGCCTCATGCCAACTCTTGTCCCACTCGTCGAGCTTGTACCGGAAACGCACACGTTCCGGAATTGACAGACTCGGGGCAGCATATTCGATGCGAAGGTTGTTTGTTAAAGGCGGAAACTTGAGATCGGAGAATGCAGAATAGACTTTGCCGTCGGCGACAATCGATCGGATGGAAACAGGCGGAGGAAGTGGATTCTTGTAAATATGACTTGGGTCCACGCGAACTGCCCCGCTTCTAGTCGCAATCCATATGCTGCCATCGTCAGCCTGAATGGCCCCCGGGGAATAAACCTCCCCTCGTTGAATTGGTTCTGGCAAATCGGTCACCAGATCAAAGAGATCGAATGTAACCCTATGTTCGGGATGTTGAATCACAGTTTCGATTTCACTGGCAGGAATGCGGACGACACCCGATCCCGTGTTCAACCACACGTCGCCATTTGGTGTTACCACGATTCCAGTAACGGACGTGAACCCGGTAACTTCAGCGCTCTGTATAGTGTGGAAGCGTCCTCCCTGGAGAAATGCCAATCCGGATTCACCACCAACCCATATCAGTTGATTGCATTCTGCCATGACGTCCGGCGGACCGATGGCCAGACCTTCTTTGGCGCTAAAGATTCGTATGTTGCCGTGATCATAGCTAGCGATCCGGTCTCCCCATAGAAGCCAAATGCGGTCGAGGCTGTCGGTAATCGTGTACCCGGCGGACCAATCCGGATGGTCCGGGAGAATCGGGACGAAATTCCAGATGCCGTTCGTCAAGCGGAATTCTCCGCTACCGCCGAATGCAACCCAAAGATTGCCGGCACGATCTCTGGTGATCGACGAGGCAATGATGGGATCAGGTGGTGTAACAGAGAGTCTCAGTTTTTCGACTACATCCGGCACTGCGACTTTCTCGAGTTTCCCATCCTGCAAATGCAACAGCGTGTGATTCCCGCTGTACCAAATCGTTCCATCCGGATCGTGATAGACCGTGTACACATCGGTTGGCCCGTTGGCCACCAATGTTCGATCTTCGACACGGACCACAGGAAATGATGTTCCCCTCGACCCGGCCCAGACTTTACTGTCGGGACCGACGAATAGGCTGAAGGGACCTCCTCTCAGAGGAAACCAAGTAATATTTCGGTGACGGAATCGATCAAGTCCTCCTCCGGTTCCGACCCAAATGTTTCCTTCACGGTCCTCCAGAATCGTCTCGACGGCTGAGTTTGATAGTCCTTGCGTTTGGGTGAACTTCTCCGTCACATGCTCGAGGTTGTGATCGCGTAATCCATCAGGAAATGACAACCGAGTCAATCCGTCATTCCCGGTCCACAACCCGCCGTCGCGATCAAATATGGCCGAGTTTACGCGAATACCGATGTCGGGCAAAGCCTCGAATCCATTGGCCTCGTCATAACGAAAGCGCAAGAACCTTCCGCGATCGTCGTCCTGAAACAAGATGGAAGCATCGGGGGCTTCCAACATCACCGAGCCTTTTCCGCTTCGAAGCCCGGCGCTGTGAAATCGTTTCTCTCCTGCGGGCAGGTACACGATCTGACTTCCCGTGGCGACCCAGAGGGTTCCCCGCCGGTCTACCAGAAGAGCCCATGCAGTCTTGTCCGAAAAATTCCATTCACTATATGCCTGCTGCCAATGCTGGCCTTCCAGCCGCGCAAATCCACCGACCGCCGCGACCCAGATTGATCCTGTTTCATCACGAGCGAAGCACCGAACCGTGTATACCGGAAACCCGTCAGGGTCTGAGTAGTTCCTGACCCGGCCATTCTTGATGAAGCTCGCGCCACCCCTCGTGAAGCCCACCCATAGCCCCCCATCAGGCACAGCCATCAATGCAGAGACCGAACTGGCCGTCAGGGAACCAGCTTCAGGTTGATAGCGTTCGAAGGAGACCCCATCAAATCGCAAGAGACCGTCGGTGGTTCCAACCCACAGGTATCCGTCCGTGGTCTGAGCGAGAGCTGTCACGTTCCCGCTAACGCCTTCTTTTGCATTCCAGGAGGTGTGGTAGAGCTGCGCGATGGGCTCGTGAGGATCCAGAGCAAACGCCGAAGAACACTGCAAAGTTAAGTTGATCCCGATCCCAAGGAAGATCGAAAGCTTGGCTGCAATAAGCGTTCGTGAGTTCTTGAGGCGCAGGAACAACGCAGAGGAGAAGGAAACAACTCTGCGCGTTGAATCGCCACGGACCATCGTTGCCTCGACCTGACCTGCAAAAGCAGTCACAGCATTATTCCCTTTGTGAATGCGAGATATGTTCCGCTTCTTCCTCTCATTAAGAATCGGCGTGCGCTACGTTCCGGTCCGCTGTCTCTTAAGCCACTCGCAGATGTATGGATCGCAATTCAACAGCGCAATGTCAGACTCTTCGCACTGGAAGAGAAAATTGATGCCGTCCTGCCCGGTCAGAGTTATGTCTTTGAGGTCGAGGGTGACGCGGCGACCCGTCCCTTCCGCGGCGATTAGTGCTTCCAATTCGGCAATATTCTCTTTGTCGATCCGGCCGCTCAATTTAAAGACCACGTTACCGTTCGCCTTCCTGTGAATTCTCAACATTCGTTTCCTTCCTGAAGACGACCCATAATCCGCAAGATGCGCTGAAAGGCGGTCCCTCCCATTACTCGATTCCCTGCGTTTGAGGACGCAAGTCAAGAGCCAATGTAAGCTACTGAAATAAAAGACATTGATGTATCCGTCAATTGACGGATTCCGTCAATTGACGGATATGGTGCAAAGTTGCAGGGGGGTGTGAATAACCGGCGGGGTGCTGTGGCTGTCTTTCAGGAGATCTGTCCTCTGAAGCGATTCTTATCGATTTTCAATGACTTGATCTTCGTTTCCAGAGTGGTTCGCGGTATGCCGAGTCTTGCAGCGGCGCCTCGGGGCCCGTAAACACGTCCTCCGCATTCGCGCAATACAGCCTCAATTAGGGCTTTCTCCTGGGCGGGAGGCCGGTTGAAGAGGTTTGTTTGGATCGATGCGCCGCGGGACGAAGGCCTCGGGGAAAGCCAACTTTCATCCACTGAAAATGTCTGTGTCTCGTTTACAATAACAGATCGCTCGATCACGTTCTGCAATTCCCGAATATTTCCGGGCCATGCATACGTTTGCAACAGATCAAGGCTCTGTTTATCGATTGCGGTAAAGTGCCTGCCTGCCTTCCTTGCGAACCGATTGAGGAAATACGTCACGAGCAAGGGTATGTCTTCTTGTCGTTTCCTCAAAGGCGGCATCTCAATGGGAAACACGTTCAGGCGGTAAAACAGGTCACTGCGGAACGTACCCGATTCGATCGCGGACTCTAAGTCGCGATTGGTGGCGGCGATTACCCGGACATCGGCGCGAATGGGCCCCTTTCCTCCGATGCGTTCAAATTCCCGTTCCTGCAGGACCCGCAAAAGAACAACTTGAGTTTCGGCCGGAAGCTCCCCCACCTCGTCGAGGAAGATCGTGCCTTTCTCGGCCAGTTCAAAGCGGCCTGAACGGAGCTGAGTCGCCCCCGTGAAGGCGCCCTTCTCATGGCCGAATAATTCCGAGGCAATGAGGTCACGAGGGATCATGGCACAATTCACACTCACAAAGGCGTGCGAAGATCGCCGTGACCGCCGGTGAATGGCGCGCGCCACAAGTTCCTTTCCAGTGCCGGTCTCCCCGGTTATCAGGACGGTGGAGTCGGTTGGTGCGACCTTGGAGACGCCGGAGAGCACTTTTTTCAGGAGCGCTGAAGTTCCCACAATCTCCTCGAACATTGATGCCTTGTCAACTTCTTCGCGCAACGAAACGTTCTCTTCCTGGAGCCTTTGCCCGGCCAGCTTGAGTTCTTCAATATCGGTCCCCGCGGCATACCAGCGCGTGATGCGCCCTTGTTCGTCTGACATCGGACTCAAGCGATAGTGGAACCAACGATGCTGTCCGCCCTTTCTCTTAAGCCGCGCTTCGTATTCAAATGGCGATCCGATTTGGAATTTTGCAGGAAGTTCATTTATCACGAACCCAGCGTCCTGCGGATGCAGCACCTGCCGCAAATCAGCGTCCTGCCATTCCTCCAAAGTAATGCCGAAATAATCCAGTGACGCGCGATTCGTGTAGAGGCGCGCCCCATCGGCCCCCAATTCGGTGATGTGCAGGGGCGAAAGGTCGAGAAGTTGGCGAGCTTCCTTTTCGCTTTGGCGGATCTTCTCTTCCGCACGCTTCTGGTCGTCGATGTCGGTGGTCGTTCCGACGAATTTGAGGACTTTTCCTTCTGCATCGCGCAAGACCACGGCTTGTTGGAGATGCCAGCGATAGGTCCCGTCCTGAGCGCGCAGAGAGCGGGTTTCGAACGCAAAACCCTGTCCAGAGCATATTCCCTCCCAAAAGGCCTTTGATGCCGCTTCGCGATCCTCGGGGTGGACTGCGGTCATCCAGGCCTCGGGATGCGACCGGACGAAATCGAGCGTCTGACCGGAAAATTCAAGCCAAACTTGATTGACGAAATCCGGCGTCCCATCAGGCTTGAGCGTCCAGGCGGATACGGGAAGACGCTGCAAGAGCCCCACTTGGAGTTGCAGATGACCATAGAGGGCAGCATTCTCCAGGGAAATGGCGGCTTGCGAAGCCAGCAGCGTCAGAACGGTAACCCGGTCAGGCGTGAAGGCGCCCGGAGTGAGATTGTTCTCCAGATAAAGTGCGCCGACGAATTTTGTTTGCCTGACGATCGGCAAGCATAGGACCGACCGTGAGCGCTTCAGCTGCACATATTCGTCCTTGGAGTAGACGTTGTCTGACGAGGCATCATCGAGGAGCACGCCGTCGTGTGTTCGGATCACGTAATGCAGCGCGGATTGGGGGAGATCAGACGGCGCAACGGCTACCTGTCGAAATACAACCTCAACCCTGTCCGGGCCAGTGGTAGCCTCCGCTTCGATCCGCGATTCGTCGCCTCCACGCAGGATCAGCAGACCCCGCTCAGCCCCGGCATTCTCCACCGCGATTCGCAAGAGCTTCTCGATCAGCCTGGGGAGGACCATCTCACTCGAAATCGCCTGCGACGCTTTCACTACAGTCTCGATATCCAACCGACCGCCAGGCGGGTCGAGCATGGCCGAAGCGGTGGGAGTTCGTTCCTCACGCGGGCGCGGATAGCGTTCGTCGAGTAGCCTTACCTTGCCGGAAGCGCCCCAACGGTCGTAGCAGTTTCTCGCATTCCGGAGATAGGCGTCGGCGAACGTCTCGAAGCCGCGCGCCGTGTAAAAGCGGGCGGCGACCTCATAGGCGAGCGCCTCATTATGGACAAAGCCGTTCGAGCCGGCCGAACGGATCGCCTCTTCGTACAGGCGCTCTGCATCCAGCTCTCGGCCTTCGATGCGCGCAATCTCCGCTCCCACCAGCGCGGCGCGGTCGTCGAAATTCTCCGCGCAATTCTCTGCCCACACCTCGAGCTGTCTGTAGTGGGCCGCCAACGCCTCGAGATGCTGCTGGTACTCCTTGGGGCGCAAGGACGGATAGACGTCCTCCGCGACACGCTGAGATAAAGGGTCGTCCTGATTGGAAACCGCGGAGGTGCAGGATGCGGCATGAGTAAGTGCAGCATAGAAGTGATATTCCGCCGTTTCAAACATCGCAGCCGATGTCCAGAGTATTGGTTGTGCCTTCGCTGCGGCATCGAGTGCCGAAGGATAGTCCCCGGCAAAGAAGCGCGCCTGCAGCTTTCGGATCCAGTACCAGCACTCTGGCACGTTCGTCGCGGGGTTTGCTTTCAGGTGTTGTTCCAGCAGCGCCTCGCTGAGCTGTCCGTCATCGAAACGGCCAAATTTGTAAGTCAAACCACGCAACGTTCTAATTAGACCAAGCTGCGTTGCCATGACGTCAATCAGGTGGCGGAACCGCATCCTTTCGGCAAATTCGAGACCATTCTCAGCCTGAAGTTGCGTCTCAGCCAGTGGATCACCGGCGGCAAGAAAGTTTGTATTCAAGTTGTCGAGGCTGTATCCCACCACGGTTAGATCGCCAGCCCTCGTCGCCGCTTCGAGCGCCTGCCGCATCAGCCCACGGCAGGCCCGGACGTGCCTCGTCCAGGGCATGACAAATTGTGCAAACCAGAGATAAGTTCGGGCCCGGAAACGCCCCAAGCCACGTCTGTCGACCAGCTCATAGCCGAGCTGACCGAATCTGAATCCAGCCTTGTAGTCGCCGAAACGCGGTCCGGCAACCTTACTGAAAAACACGTAAGCTACACATGAACCATCGCTGTTGCCCCGCTCGATGCTGAGACTAATCGCCCTGCAGATGACCATGGCAACAAGATTCCAATCCGTAAACAACGCTGCAGGCAACACCTTGGTCAAAACATCCAGAGTCGCTACAGACGTCGGGTCGCTCATCAGGGGAAAATCCATCACCTCCTCGATCTCGCGATTTCCGAGTTGTGACCAGATTCGCTCATATTCGCTTCGTGCTTGATCTTCGGACGGATGGATTGGCCATTCGACCCCCAGATGCCGAAGGTATTCGAGACAGGCGGCCACAGCACGATCGGGCTGTTCGAGAACCGTGTACAAATCGATGCGCAAGCACTGAACGGTTGCTCGCTCGACGGTGTTCGCGGCGCGGGATGAAAGCGTCGTCAAGCGCTTCTCTGCAACCGCAAGCTCGCCAGTCAGGAACTCGCATTCCGCCCGATGTAATTCCAGCCCTAAGATAAGATCGCGGCGGCTCTCCCACGGGTCGTTGTTCAAAAGTGCTTCGCCGGCGATGAAGTATTTCAGGGCAGAGGCGTAGGCTGTAGCAGCCTTGGCCCGCTTGCCAGCGACGAGGTTGAGCTCAGCCACCTGGAAGCGTTCATTTTCTGAAGTGATGAGTTCGGCACCACGGTTAAACTGATTGACGATTTCGAATATAGCCCCCTCAAGCTTTTCAGGGGGAGTGTGCGCAAGGAGCAATCGCCCAATTCGCAGATGAGCCTGGGCGCGTAATTCTGGCGCAATGGTGGAATAGGCAGCTTCCTGGACGCGGTCGTGCCCAAACCGCCAGAAGCCGTCCGATTCGACAATCAGTTCCTGGTTGAGTGCCTTCCACAGTTCTGCTTCGACTTCCTGTTCAGTCAATTCAAGAACAGCAGAAAGGGTGGCGGCTTCGGCGCTGTTTCCAATGCACGCGAATTGCTGAAGTGCTCGTTGGGTTGTAGCCGGGAACCGGTTCAACTTGGCGACCATAAGGTCTACGACGTTTTCGGTATAGGCCTTGGCGCGAATAGCATTCAGATCCCACTGCCATCGGGCGTCTCCATGGTCGAAAGCAATCAGCCTCTCATCCACCAGGGCACGGATAAACTGAATCGCAAAGAATGGGTTGCCGGCAGTCTTCTCGTGTACGAGCTGCGCGAGCGATGACGCGCGTCGTGGATCGCAATGTAGGGCATCTGCAATGAGGTGTCCCAGGTCGCCGGTGCCCAGCGGCGCCAGGCGGATCTCCTGTACTTTTCCCCCGGCTTCACGGATTGCAGACAGCTTTCGCATCAGCGGGTGCGCCGCGTCGACCTCATTGTCGCGATAAGCGCCGACCACAAGAAGGTGGGCGAGATCCTGCTGGACCAGCAAATCTTCCAGAAAGTCGAGTGTTGCCGCATCAAGCCACTGCAGATCGTCGAGAAACAAGGCCAGCGGATGTTCAGGCCGTGCGAAAACACCGATGAACTGCCGAAATGCAAGGTGCGCGCGAGCTTTCGCCTCTTGAGGCGGCAAACCGGCAACAGGCGGCTGCGCGCCTATGATTAATCTCAATTCCGGAACCAGATCCAAAACGAGCGATCCGTTCGGACGTAATGCCTGATTAAGGTCATCCCGCCACTTGCTCAACTCGGCCTCAGGCTTACCCAAAAGTGGGCGGATGAAGCTATGGAAGGCTTGCGCCACTGTTGCGTAAGGAATGTCGCGTTTGTACTGGTCGAACTTGCCTGACGCAAATAAGCCGCGGGGTGGAACAAGCCATTTGTGAAGTTCGTTGACCACGGCGGATTTGCCAACACCGGAGTATCCGGAGACAAGCAACAGCTCCGGTCTTCCGCCGGCAACGACACGATCGAACGTCCCAAGCAGCGCATCAACTTCGCGCTCTCTCCCGTATAGTTTCTCTGGGATCAGCAATCTGTCCGATGCATCGTCTGTGCCAAGAGGAAACGAATCGATGCGGCCATGAGATTGCCAGTCCGTGAGACATCGCCGAAGATCGGCTTCAAGGCCCGCGGCGGTCTGATAACGTTCCTCGGGATTCTTTGCGAGAAGCTTCATGATGAGGTCAGACAGCGGCTTGGGGATATTCCGACCATCGGTGGGCGGCACTGGCTGACGTGCAATGTGGCAGTGGACCCACTCGAGAGGATCGGCAGCAGCGAATGGGAGCCCGCCTGACAGCATTTGATACAAGGTGATGCCCAAAGAGTAGAGATCGCTGCGGGTATCCATCGATCGATTCATGCGCCCGGTCTGTTCTGGGGACATGTAGGCAAGGCTGCCGACAATGATTTCCGGCGGCGCCGGCGCCTGGCGCTCGCGCGGCAGCCGGGACGCGATGCCAAAGCCGGTGAGCCACACGCATCCGGCCTCGTCGACGAGCACGTTCTCGGGCTTGACGTCTTTGTGGATCAGACCCCGCTGGTGGGCATGGCCGAGCGCCGTTGCCAAGTTAATGGCAAGGCGTAAAAAACGCGCCAGATCGAGAGGCTGCTCCCTGTCCTGCTCAAGAATGCGGTTGAGGGGCTCGCCGCCCGGGTCGGCAAGAACAAGGATTGTCCGTCCTTCGTGACGCGTGAGCGCCAGAGGCTTGGCTGCCCACGCGGGCTCAAGTTCGGCTGCGAGCGAGTATTCGTGCTCAAGGCGGCGCAGACTCTGGGGCAACGGTTGTTCTGCGGTAGGAGCTACTACCAGGACGGGCGACGGGTTGCCGTGCTGTCGGGCGCGGTAGAGCGTGAATTCCGCGCCATCGCGGATTGGCTCCAACATGTACTCAGAAGCTGCTGCCATTGAGAGCATCCTCGTCGCCAGGGCTAAGCGAAAACAGATAGTTATTCTGACAGGAAACCATAGAGCTGCGTGATGTGATCCACGTGCGACTCCCGGTCCGACGGCTTTCCGGTGCCCTTCAGAACGTAAACCGACCGCCCAGTTGAATCTGGTGCCCGGAGCCGACGGTGGTTAGGATTTGCCCTGTACAGCGCCGGGTCAAATTGCGCGAACGCCGGGCCCCCGCAGGCTATTTCGTCCCGCTTTGCCAAACTGACCTGCAGGCGGTACCGCAAAAGCACTTGGATTGAACCAGCATGACGGAGTACCCACTCTGGCCCCATTCGGACAGACACCCGCGTAAGGGTTGCCAACAAGGTCCGGTCGTTCCGTAATGAGTAGCGATTGCAAATCGGCATTGTCGAAGGCCAGCACTGGGGTAAATGGGAGGCCACTATGAACGCTGGCAACGGCCGAGACCTGCCAGCCACCCAGGAGACGTCCGCCTCCAGGCAGCCCGTAAACGACATTTGCCACGAAATTATGCCGAACGTCAAAATCTGACCGGCCTCGGCTTCCCTTGCGATCGAAAATGTTCTGAGATGCGGGAGGATCATTCACAGATTCGATGTCGAAATCCACCGAAGCATCATCCACGGAATGGGCTAATGTGTACGACGCCTGCCAGAAAAGATTACCTGCATGGCGTTTCGAAACGGACACTTGGAAGGAATTATAGAAGGATTGCGCGTCAGTCAGATCCGCTAACAGAGGTGATGCCAAGTTCGGATTATAGCGATGACCTAACGCCGGCTCAAAGGGGTTCGCCTCGGCTTCGCGGGTGAGGTGATTGCCACGCGTACCAAAGTATCCCGCGCTGAGGATCATGCCCTGCGCGAGTTCCCGTTCCACGTTGAGGTTATAGTCGAGCGCGTACGGGAACTTCGGGTAGTAGGTTGTCGCGAAAGCGTCGAGCGGCTGGGTCAGGAGAGCATTCTGTGTATTTAGAAACTGAGGGAGAACGAATTCCTCCAGACCGAAGAAAGGCGGTAGAAGCCGGTCGACACCGAACAGGGCTGCCGGGAGTTGGTCGCGATAGATGCCGAATCCGCTCCGCACCACAGTTTTGCCGTCGCCGAAGACGTTCCATGCAAAGCCTGCCTGGGGTGACAGAAGATCCAGCGGCGTCCCGGAAAATACCTTGCCGACGGTTGGCGCGGAATCCGTCGCCGGGTTTGGAAAAGCTGAGAGACGGCCGAATGCTTCGGTCGGATTCGAGTAGAAATCGTAGCGCAACCCGACATTTACGGTTAAACGGCTGTTCACGCGCACGAAGTCCTGAGCAAAACCAGAGGCGAAAGTTTCACGGTATCCGCGGTCAGAATCGGCGTTGGAGGGATTGACCCCCACGTACGACAGCGGCAACCCTTGAAGGAAGAATTCGAGTGCAGGGTTGTTGCTGGATCCCTGCAACCCGAAGGGAGTCAGGTCTTGGAAGCTATACAATCCGTTAACAGCGAAATCCAGCGGCCCATTGTATTGGAGCCTTCGAAACTCCACGCCAAATTTCAAGGTGTGACGACCAATTGCACGCGACATTTGGTCCTGAACCTGATAAACGGTCGAAAAATCGCCTAAAGGAAATTCCGGGCTGTTGCCTATCAGACTCATACCCGTAATATCGATCATTCCGAACGGTCGGTCAGGAAGCAAAGAAATAGACAGGCCCGGATGCGTATTATCGATTGACGTGGACGCGGTGGTGCGGTTGACACCGAAGCGCAACTCATTGATCAATTCGGGTCCGAATGTTTTGCGGTCCTGAACAGTGACATACTGATTCCGCGCCAGGTGAAAAGCCGGGAATCCCGGCACATAGGTGCCCGGCGGCGTCCCGATGTATGGAACCTGAGAAGAACTGTCATCTACGGTGTAACGCGCGAACAGCGAATGGGTGCTGGAGAAGTTGTGGTCGATGTGAATCATACCATGGTCTTCACGAATAGTGCCTTTGTTAGCGGTGATCAGTTCGCCGGTGCCGTCCCCATTGTCTGGTCCGTTCGAAGGAGGCAGCAGATTGAGAAATTGTGGCATCAGAGCATTGATTGGAGTGGCGACGCACCCGCTTGGAGTGGCGTTGGTGCAGGCCGCTGGGTTATTCGCGGATGGCAGCAAACCTCGATGAGCAAGCGCATCTGGTACCGTAGCGATCGCCGTGGATGCCTGTATTTCGCGAAACCCCTCATAGTTGACAAAGAAGAACGCTTGATCACGCTTCAGTGGCCCTCCGATTCCAGCACCGAACTGATTGCGGACGAATGGCGGGATCGGGCTAGTGCCCAAATCAAAGTAGTTCTTAGCGTCGAGTGACGCATCCCGATGCAATTCCCACAAAGATCCGTGAAATTGGTTAGTGCCTGACTTGGTTATCATCTCGATGACCGCGCCCCCATGCCCGCCGTACTCCGCGTTGAAGGTTTGGGTCAAAACGTGGACCTCCGTCAACTCATTCAGGCCGAGAAAAAAACCCGAAGCGCCCGCGGGCGAATAGCCCCAGACCGGATCGGTCGCATCCATACCGTCGATCAGAACGGTCGTCATATTCGGACGTATGCCACTAATGGACACTTGCCCCGCCTTGCCGTTCGAAAGCAATGAAGGAGCACTGCTGGGGTTAGGAGCGACTCCAGGCACCAGCGCAACCGCGCTAAAGAGATCGCGGTTATCGAGTGGCAGTTCCGTCAGGCTCTTCTCTAGAAGTAGTCCATTGATAGTCGATGTCGTGTCATCGATCCCGGCAACGTTCGCGATGACCGTCATCTGTTGTTGAATGTTGCCTATCGCGAGTCGCGAATCTATCATCACATCGGCAGCGGAAGTGAGCTCAACTCCTTCGCGAGTCTGCGATTGGAATCCTGTTTTCTCTAGGCAAAGAGAATAGTTTCCAGTTGGCAAGCCGGCGAAACGGTATTCGCCGACACCGTCAGTAAGACTGCTCCGTTTTAATCCAGTGTCTTGGTTGACAATCGTGACGCCGACGCCGGGGACAACGGCGCCACTGGCGTCCGTGATGGTGCCGGAAACAGTCGCAAGCTCGGTTTGCGACCAAGCACCAACTGAAATGAGCACCACCAACGCTGCTGACAGTATGAAAGGTCGGTACGATGCAAGTTTCGTGTCTGAAGGCGCCCCCACAAACTTGTTCGTGACCTCGGTCCACCTTACGGTCCACTCAGTTTCGTTTTTCGCCATGGCTCCCCCCAATCTCGGACGAACGGGCCACCCCAAAACTGTCAGAAACAGCCGCCTTCATCTCTTGCGTCACTCGTTCTCGATGGGGCCTTCACAGTCATCTCCGAGATGCCTAATTCTGCGGGGAAATCCTTCCGGCGAAGGCCGCGTTTGTGTCATTCGCGTCGGCTGTCGGTGTCAGTCGTGCACAGCTAACTACCGCCTCGCTCTCTTGTGATCCACTCCCGGATGTATGCCGGACAATTCTTGAGCTCGATGCCTTCTGCTTCACATTCCGCAAGAAAGATCACCGCCTCCCGGTCAACAAGCGCCAGTTCCTTCAGATTGAGGGCGAAATGGTTGGGCTCCGAGGCAAGCAGCTTCTTAATATCGGCTATCTCTTCCAGGGCGAGTCGTCCGATCAGGCCGAAGATTACGATTCCGTTCTGGACTCTCTGGATTTTGAGCATTCGCCTTTGCTCTCCGACCGCTGTAACTGCACTCATAGGGCCATCGGTTAGCATTGAAAATAAACGATCTATTCGGAATATTCGTTGGTGATAGTTCGCCAATTGGCGACATTCAGACAACAGTGCACGGCGAGGAGAGAATGGTCACCGGGGGATCCAGTGAGCAGCGGGAAGTCGCCTCTGATGTTACGACGACGTACCTTTGAAGCGATTCTTGTTTATTCTTAGCGCACGAATTCTGGATTCAAGCGTCGATCGAGGAATGCCGAGCTTTTCGGCTGCCCCAGACGGTCCGAAGACGCGTCCTTGCGATTCCCGCAGAGCGTTCTGGATGAGTTCCTTTTCTTGCGCGGCAAATTTTGTTCGGAGGTCAAGGGATTTTGTTTTCTCGGCTGCTTCGGGTCGCTGGGAGAGCCAGCTCTGATCAATTGAGAAGGTTTCCGATTCACAGACAACCACAGAGCGCTCGATCACGTTCTGCAACTCGCGAATGTTTCCGGGCCAGGGATACGCTTCGAGCAGTCGCAGAGTTTTCTTGCTGACTTTGCTAATCGACTTACCGGCTTTCCTTGCGAAGCGATCAATAAAGTATTCCGCCAAAAGGGGTATATCTTCTCTGCGTTCGCGCAAAGGAGGCACTTCGATGGGAAAAACATTGAGCCTGTAAAACAGGTCACTTCGAAAAGCCCCCGACGCAATTGCTGCTTGGAGATCACGATTCGTAGCCGCGATGACACGGACATCGACCGCTATCCGCTCATTGCCACCCACACGCTCGAACTCATGTTCTTGAAGTACACGCAATAGAGAGATTTGTGTTTCGGCAGGAAGCTCGCCGACCTCGTCAACAAATATCGTCCCACCTGCTGCCAGCTCGAAACGGCCGAGGCGCCGTTGCATCGCTCCTGTAAAGGCGCCCTTCTCGTGGCCAAATAATTCCGAGGCAATCAAATCGCGCGGCATAGCCGCGCAGTTCACGCTTATGAATGCCCCCTTTGACCGTTTCGAACGCCTGTGGATGGCACGCGCGACCAACTCCTTGCCCGTGCCCGTCTCTCCGGTAATAAGAACGCTGGAGTCGGTTGGAGCGACTTTCGATACGCGAGAAAGCACGGCTTTCAGGGCGGGGGAGGCGCCGACAACCTCCTCAAACATCGAGGCCTTATCAATCTCTTGCCTCAAAGCTACGTTCTCTTCGTAAAGCTGATCTTTCAACTTTTTGATTTCCGCAAGAGCATTTTGCAGGTTGTCCTCCGCCTGCCTGCGCTCGCTAATATCTCTCACTGCTGCTGAGACTAGCGTACCCTCCTCCGTCTCTAGCGGACTAAGGCTGATCTCCACGGGAAACTCCGTTCCGTCTTTCCGTCGTCCGTAGAGGTTCAAACCCCTACCCATCGGCCGCACACGAGGCTGGGCAAAAAATCCCGTGCGGTGGTCAGCGTGTCGGCCCCGAAACCGTTCCGGCACGAGAATTTCAACATCCTCCCCCAGCATCTCTTCCCGCTTATAACCAAAGACTTTCATCATCTGCGCGTTGACCAATACAATCCTGCCCTGCCGATTCATAACAACCATCGCGTCCGGTGCGGATTCCAGAAGGTCTCGGAATCTTTGCTCAGCCCGCCTGCGCCCGGAAACGTCCGTCACCGCTCCCACAAACTCCAGGCACCCGCTTTCGTTCTCAGACGGGCGACCCACAACATGCAGGTATTTGACTGATCCATCGGGCATCTGCAAGCGATGCTCTATATCTAACTCATGCCCCCCGCGCGATAGCCGTTCGATGTGCTGTTGCACGCTCTGACGGTCCTCAGGGTGGACTCGTAAAAGGGCGAATTCGATTGTTGGCTTGGTTGTTCGTTCGAGGTCGAAAATTCGGTACGTCTCTTCGGACCACACGATCTCGCCGCTCACGGGCTTCCACCCGAAGCTGCCAGTGGCACTCAGCCGCTGCGCCTCTGCGAGGTAAGACTGCGACTCTCGAAGATCCCGATATAGACGCGCGTTCTCGAGCGAGATCGCCGCCTGCGACGCCAGGATTTTGAGCACTTCGACCCGGCTTGAAGTGAACACGCGCGAGGCCTGATTATTTTCAAGATAAAGCACGCCGATGAGCCTGCTTTGATTAGTCAACGGCAAGCAGAGAATTGAACGGGTCTGACACTGTAGGAAGTACGGATCGGTCGAGAAAGGCGTTTTTTGAACTGACGCATCGTCGACAATCACGCTTTCCCTAGTACGCGCAACGTACTCGACGATCGATTCTGGCACGGCACCTATGACCGCTTCTCTCGTGCGCAGGGCAATCCCGTCACCGCTTGTCGCGGCTTCCGCCTCAATCCGTTGCACATCCCCTACGCAGAGCATCAAAAGCCCTCGCTCAGCGCCAGCGTGCTCAAGCGCGACGGGCATGACCGTGTAGATCAGCTTGTGCAAATCCATCTCGCTCGACACCGCTTGCGAGACCTTGATGACCGTAAGGATGTCAAGCTGTTCGACAGGCGTCTCGATGGTGCTCGAGGGATCGGCAACAGGCTTGTATTCCCCTAGCTGCGGATACAACTCATCGAGTTGCTGGACCTTCCCATCGGCGCCCCAAGTCACATAGCAGTAACGGGCGTTCCGCAAATATGCATGCGAGATGGTCTCGTAGCCGCGTGCAGCGTGGAAGCGAGCTGCGAGTTCGTTGGCGAGCGCTTCGTTGTGGACAAAGTTGTTCTCACGCGCCGATCTGATTGCCTTTTCGTATAGGCGCTCGGCATCCAACTCTCGGCCTTCGATGCGCGCAATCTCCGCCCCCACCAGCGCGGCGCGGTTCTCGAAGTTCTCAGGACAGTTCTCTGCCCATATTTGAAGCTGATTGTAGTGCGCTTCGAGAGCATCGAAGTGCTCCCGGCTTTGGTCCGCCATTGCAGAATCCCACAACGCTGCGCGGGCAAGCGCGCTGTAAAACTCATATTCTGCCCACTCAAAAGCCGGCGATGTCCAAAGCAGCGGCCGGGCCTTCAATGATGCCTTGATGGCTGTGGCAAAGTCGCCGGCAAAGACGCGCGCTTGCAGCTTTCGGATCCAATACCAGCATTGGGCCACCGCCGGGTGACTGTCCAGATCACGCTCAAACCCTGTCTCGTCGAACTCTGCATGGTCAAAGGAGCCGAATTTTGTCGTCAAGCCCCTGAGTGTCCGGATAAGACTGCAATGTGGATTGATCAGGTCAGCGATGAGACCAAACTTGGCTTTCTGCCCGAAGACAAGACCATTCTCGGCTTCCCTTTGCGCCTCAACGAGCGGCACTCCCGTCGCGAAAAGAAGGGTGTTCAGGGTTCCACGGCTGTATGCTGCGTATGTAAGGTCGCCGATTTTGTTTGCAACCTCAAAGGCTTGACGCATCGCGTCACAGCAAACTGGAAGATGTTTCATCCATGGCATGATGACGGTTGCGAAGGTGACAGAAGTCCTAGCCTGAAAGCGTTTCAGGCCGCGCTTTTCAACTAGTTCATTGCCGAGCTCACCGAATCGAAATCCGGCTTTATAGTCACCGAACCTTGGTCCCGCTATGTTGCCAAGCCACACATAGCTTGTGCATGAAGCGTCGCTGTTGCCGCACTCGATACTGAGACTGATCGCCCTGCAGACGACCAGGGCAACACGGTTCCGATCCGTCAATAATGCCGCAGGCTGTGCCTTGGTCAAAACATCCAGAGTCGCCATAGACGTGGGGTTGCTCATCAGGGGGAAGTCAATGACCTCCTCGATCGCGCGACTTCCTAGTTGTGACCAGATCCGCTCGTATTCGCTTCGTACTTGTTCCTCCGTCGGATAGAGCGGCCATTCGATACCGATATGGCGCAGGTAGTCGAGGCTGGAGGCGAATGCACGGTCAGCCTGACCGAGCGTGATGTAAACATCCATACCCAGGCACGTGGCCATCGCCAGTTCGACGGTATTTGAGGCACGTGATCGAAGTATTTCCGCACGTGCTGCTGCGGTCGTCGCCAGGCCAGTCAGGAACTCGCATTCGGCCCGCTGCAATTCCATTTGGAAGATAAGATCGTGGCGGCGCTGCCAACATTCATTCGTCAAAAGCGCATCGCCAGCGATGAAATACTGAAGAGCTGAGGCGTTGGCGGCAGAGGCTTTGGCCCGCTTGCCTGCGACGAGGTTGAGCTCAGCCAACTGGAAGCGCTCGTCTTCGGATGTAACGAGCTCGGCTCCGCGGTTTAACTGACTGACGATCTCGAAAATCGCCTCCTCCAACTTCTCAGGGGGAGTGTGACTCAGCATCAGCCTCCCGATTCGGAGGTGCGCCGCAGCGCGCTGCGTTTCCGGGATCAGGGAATAGGCGGATTCCTGAACGCGGTCGTGGAGGAAGCTATAGGAACCTTCCGAAAAAAGCACGAGACCGATTTTCAACGCCTGCTGCAAATCGCGGTGCACGTCGTCGGTCGAATCCTCGCGGCCCATTGTCAGTAGCGCAATATGTGCACTGTTGCCAAGGCAGGCGAGTCGCTGCAGGGCGCTTTGAGTATTGATCGGCAGGCGGATCAGATTGCTGACCATGAGGTCAGCCACGTTGTCCGTGTATCCCTTTGCATGAATGCGAGCCAGGTCCCAGGACCACCGCGCCGCTTCGTGATCGAACGTGAGCAATCCTTCTTCGATCAGTGCGGAGAGAAACTGAATGACGAAGAATGGATTCCCGGCCGTCTTCTCATGCACGAGTTGCGCCAGCGGGACGGCCCGTTCGCAGTCGCAGTAAACGGAATCGGCAACCAGGCGACCCACGTCCTCGCGGGCAAGGGGCGCAAGCACGATCTTGTGCACACGCGATCCGGCATTTCTGATCGCATCGAGCGTACGCATGAGCGGATGGCTGGACGTGACTTCATTGTCGCGATACGCGCCGATTAGCAGGAGGTGCCGGACATCCGTCTGGGTCAACAGGTCTTCGAGCAGATCAAGAGTGGCCGCATCGAGCCATTGCAGATCGTCGAGGAACAAAGCCAGGGGATGCTCCGGTCGGGCGAACACAGCCAGGAAGCGCCGGAAGACGATTTGGAAGCGTCGCTGTGCGTCCTGGGGGGGCAACTCAGGGACCGGCGTTTGCTCGCCGATGATCAGTCTCAACTCCGGGACTAGGTCCACCATGAGTTGCCCATTCGGGCCTAGCGCTTCACGGAGCGCCTCGCGCCAGTAGCCGAGTTCGACATCGCTCTTCGCCAAGAGCGGGCGGACGAGGCTTTGAAAGGCCTGCGCCAAGGTGGAATATGGAATGTCGCGCTTGTATTGGTCGAACTTGCCTGCCGCAAACAGTCCGCGCGGTGGCACCAGTACCTTGTGTAGCTCGTTCACGATGGAGGACTTGCCGATCCCGGAATAACCGGAGACGAGTACCAACTCCGGCGCGCCGCCCTTGACGATGCCGTCGAAGGCGGTGAGCAGTATCTCACTCTCGCGCTCCCGTCCGTACAACTTCTCCGGGATCAGCAGCCGGTCGGGGGTGTCGTGTTCGCCGAGCGCAAAGTCATCGATGCGTCCCACAGCCTCGAATTCCGCCTGGCAGCGACGAAGATCGTGTTCCAGACCGGCCGCGGTCTGATAGCGTTCCTCAGCAGTCTTCGCGAGCAGCTTCATGATGATCTTCGACACCGTCGCCGGAACATGCTGCACCCGCTCGCCGGGCGGCATCGCCTGCCGGGCGATGTGACAGTGCACCCACTCCATAGGGTCGGCTGCAGCGAATGGCAGCGAGCCCGTGAGCATCTCGTACAGCGTGACGCCCAGCGCGTAGAGGTCGCTGCGCGCGTCGATCGAGCGGTTCATCCGTCCCGTCTGTTCGGGCGCCATGTAGGCGAGCGTGCCGGCGATGGTCTCCGGAGGCAGGGGCGCCTGCCGCTCGCGCGGAAGTCGAGAGGCAATACCGAAACCCATCAGCCACGCCTGATCCATAGCAGCATTCGCAATCACGTTGGATGGTTTGATGTCTTTGTGGATGAGACCATGTCTGTGAACCTGGCCGAGTGCTGCAGCGAGAGCATTCCCACAGCGAAGAAACTGTTTCAATTCCATAGGCCGTCTAGGAAGTCGATCGAGTGGCTCTCCCTTGGGATCCTCGAAAAGTAGCATGGCCCGGCCATGTTGTTGTGTGAGCGCGATCGGCGGAATCGCCCATGCTGGATCCAACTCGTCTCTCAAAGAAAATTCGTGCTCTATCCGCTTGATGGTTGCAGGAGCGGGACGCTCCATCAGCGGCGACAAAGTAAGAATAGATGGCGGACTTGTCTCGGCGTTGGTCTGGCGGAGACCGCGGTACAAAATGAACTCTCCATCCTGATGGAGCGTTTCCAGTCTGTACTGCGAAAGATCTATCACACGATTAAACTCCAACTCAACCGGTGTTGTACGATACGAGAATTACGCTCATTGCGTTGAGCCCATTTCTGGTCATGTAGGTTGCGAGCTTGACAGCCGCGTGGACGAGATTTGGTTTCGATTCTTTGAGACGCACGCCCTCTCTTGGAGGCTCTGACCGCCCGCTCGATTCCCTACAGAATACGTTGATGATTCTAGCAATGAGCGGTCACGGCTAGTCAATTGGGAAGATCCAGTCCTCGTAGCGCATCAAACACGGCATGACAAGCAGTTCTCGTGGCAAGAATCGCAAAATTGGACGATTCTATAAGGCCGATACTTCGGATATGGCCTCTCATGCAGACACGTTCCCAAAATTCCCAATGTCGTTCTCGCCGTTACAAATTCGTTTTCCCAAGGGCTTCAGCTAATGCGTGAGACTGTATCATGTCTCGACGATCTTCCCGATAGGCCAATCTCCAACCGCCTCCTCATCTCCAACTTCCAGTGCTAAATTCAATCGAGCTCGCCATGCCAGATGCGACGCTATCTCCAATAGAGACGCACACAACCGCATCTCGATTTGTTTCCATCGATCTTTCCAGTCCCTTGATTTCTCTTCTTCGATGAATACTCTGGCGCGGAGTTCCTGAGCGTCCACATTCCGCCGCGAGAGTTGTTCAGGTGCTTCGCTTTCGATTGCGTTCGCTATCCCATGAAGCACACTAGAGGCTTGCTCTTCCACTTCTCGAACAATCGCGTCTGGTTCCGCCGCTGCCAGCTTCATGTGCTGTAGAAGTCCAGTCTTCACCAACAGGAAGGCGCGCAACTCTGGCGAGAGCGTCCGAATGCTACGGTTCACAAGGCTTTCGCGCCGCATTTTGGGGAAAGATTCAAAAGCGTACAAATCAGCCAAATCTCGCAATTTGTCGAAATCACGGTTAATCCTGGAACTCGTCGCGGCCAGCCGTTGATTCGCCTCTTGAGGAGTCTCCGCCGCGACCGCCTTGAAGTCCGCCAGGTTCCGCAGCGTGCCCAGGAGCAAGCTACGGACAGATGAACCGGAGGTCTCTGCCCAGAGATGATCGAACACAAGCCACATCGCCACAATGCCTAACACGATACCCAGAACTGCGTCACGAGACGGCACAAGTGAGGTATTGATGGTGAACCTGTTAAGGTTCACCAGATTGTAGGACAGGATAATCTGAAACCCAGCGAATGCTATTCGCGGTCCAGAGGTGGCTATCCAAGAACCAACCCAAACGACCGACGCGGATAACAGAGCGAATTCCGCGATAGTGTTTAGCTGAGGGAGAATGAAGACCTCGGTTCCTAAGCTGATAACGCCTGCCCCCAGGACGAATCCGGCAAATCGGAGAGTCTGTCTCTGCCGGCCTCCGCCTGTCAATCGACGAGCAGTAAGGGTACATGTTAGGGTGGACGAAACAAGCCCCATCCAACCCGTGCTCATGTAGAAGAGATAGCAAAGAAAAGCAGAGAGCGTGCCGCGCACCGCAAATTTGATATGCTCCGGATTTTGAAGGGCGTCAGTAACAAACTCACTGATCGACGTCGTTGGGGCTGCTGCGGGGGAGCTCCAGTGGATGCGAAAACTCTCACTACAGAAGCTCTGAGTGATTAAACCCGTCGTGCGTTCAATTTCTATCAATATCGGATTTGATGAATGACTTGTAAAAGGAAGATCGATCCATTCCGGACACTCCATGCGCCCGAGGCTGGAACGAACCGAAGCCAGATTTCGCGCAATCGCTCGACAACGCTCCTGGTCCTCGACAGACAAGTCGGGAGCCGATTCGGCAAGATTCGAACCCAGCTCTATGAGCTGCCTTGTGAGAGCGATCACCGTTGCGAGCAAGTCGCGAAAGCCCGTGTCATAGCTCGGATTTGCGAGGTGCTGCCGCAAATCGTCCACACCTCTGGAAGCAGCGCGACCGAGCTGAATCCTCAACGCCGAGGAAGGAAAGTCTGCAAAGGAGGGTCGATTTAAGAGGGTTTCTACCAGACTCAAGCGGCGAGAAATTCCGTCGAGCACTATGTCCGGCGGGCTCTTCTTCGAGAATACAGTCTCAATCAGGACGCTAACAACACACCCTATAAGAATCGAGAGCAAGGTGTAGAGCGAAGATTCCACGCGTGTTTCAGCACGGATTGGATAGTCCCATAACCGGATTGCAATCGCGAGTATCGCGCTGAGAGTGAGAGACGCACTCGTAAAGTTCAAGCTGCTGATTACGTAGAATGCGGCGAAGAGGCTTACGATCACCCACATCACATGAAGAAATGGTGAGCCGGCCGTCAACATGCCACCGACGATGACTTCAGCAGTTCCGATTGAACAAGCCAAGGCAATCTGAAATGCAGTTTTCCGTGTGGCTTTCAGATTGTCGCGTGAAATCAATATCGGGAAGCTAGCGCCCAATACTGCGCCGGGAATGCGAAAAATCTCGGCCAGCAAGACTACGCTCGTACAAGCGAGCACCATTCTCGCTACCAAGGCGGGCCGTCCCGGGTACCACGTGAGTTCGGCGCGCAGCACCTCGATGAGATTCCGAACAGACGAGTTGGACCCGCTATATGTTGTCATCGCGAACTTCCGTGATCTCAGTTGGATCGCATCTTGACGATTGCGACCTGACCGACGCGAAGCGTCGCCGGAGGCGGATCGATGATCCTGATGCGTACCGGGTATCGCGACGCGAGACGCACCCAATTCAGCGTGCGCTGTGCATCCGGCAATCCCTCTGAAAGCTTTCCGACTACGTCCGGATCGGGTGTGACGCCAAAGCTCACACTCTCGACGACGCCACGATATTTTGCGTTCGTATCGGACATGAGGAAGACATCGACGGGGGTTCCAGCCCGGGTATGAGAAATTTGACTTTCTCTAAAATTCGCGAGAACCCACCAGGTCCTGTTGTCAATGAGTGTGAACAGTTGCGTGCCCACCTTTACGTATTGTCCCTCTGATGTGGTGAAGTTAGTAACACGGGCATCGAATGGCGCGAGCACGCTGCATTGCTCATAGTTGTATCGCGCTAATCGAACTGCCGCAGCTCTTTGCTCGCGCTGTGCGAGTAAAGGCGCCAGCACCAAAACCGAGTGTGCCGATTCCTTCACTTCGGCCCGGCTTTGTGAAATCTGCGCTTCAGCTTGCTCCTTCTGAGCCGAAGCGGCTAACAAACTCGCCTTCGCAAGTTGTAATTGAGACTTCGCTTGATCCACTGCCGCAACCTTCGCGTCGGCTGTGGTGCGAGCTTTGTGAACATCATCCACGGTTACGAATCCCTTCGCAAGAAGCGGCTCGACGCGATGAAAATTACCCATCGCGTAGCTCTCATCAGCCTGTGCTTGGGTGAGCGCAGCTTCCGATCGCGCAATCGCAGCTTTAGCGATCTCGATTTCGTCAGTCGCCCTAATCTCGTTAGCTAGGGCATTTTGCTCGCCCGCATGCGCCACATCCACTCGGTTCACTTCGGAAGAAATTCGACGGGATTCGTTTTCGATCTCGCCCTCCAGTTCTGCCTGAGCAGCGACCGCGTTCTGCAACGCATACAGGTATGGTCGATCGTCAATTTTGTAGAGCAAGCTGCCTTTCTTGACGAACTCGTTATCGTGAATTGGTAACTGCACGACCGGACCTTCAACCACGGGAGCAATCCCGATGAAATTCGCGGTAACTTCCGCATCATCCGTTCGCGGATACAACACGACCTCGCGAAGTACTAAACCAGCCGAGATTAGTGCGCCAACGACGATGCACGCGCTGATGATTGATCCTTTGCGTCGTATCGGCGATCCTGAGTTTGTTATCTGCATGGCCTTTTTCCTCTCTACCCGAACAAGATCAGCCAAAGCGAGCAACTGAAGAGACACAGAAGGGCAGAGTAGACAATTGGTAATGGCCAAAGTTGCTCCGTAAGCTTTTTCTTTGTGACATACGTGTGAACCAGGAACGTCAACGGAATCGCAATTGCAAGACATACAAGCCATGACGGGAAATACGATCCAAGGATGTTGAACTCTGGGGATCTGGAGCATCCGACAGTTGCCGGTGCCAACAGGCTTATCGCGAACCTCATCCACCTCCGGCGTCGGTTCGCGCAGCGCTCAAACAACTGATGATTCGAGCTCATGGATTTTTGCCTTTCGGATGATTTGCCAGCAGGTCGCCCGTTCGGAATTCAAGATCACTGAAGGTCTGGAGTACCTGAGTGCGGGCAGTGACGTCGATGGCGCGGGCTTGTGCCAAGGCATCTTCAGCAGCCAGCACATCCAGGAAATTGCGAACGCCGTCTTTGTACGACTCCAGCGCCGCCGAGTATGCTTCGGACGAAGCACTCAATAGGGCTGCCGCCGCCTGTCTTTGCTCCAGCGCTGTTGCCGCATCCGAGTAGTCGTTCCAGACCTGATTTGTAATCTCGTCTTGACGATCGCGAATCTCTTCCATCGCTGTTTTCTCCCCAGCCTTCGCCTGACGAATGCTGTTTTCGCGCCGAAATCCGTCGAAAACCGTCCATTTCAGAGCGAGTGTGGCAGCGTAGGTTGGAGTGTGTGCGTAAGTGCCAGGGTAGCCATATTGCTCTCCGAAGCCGCGGATCCAGCCTTTCGAACCTTCAAATGTCAGCGATGGGTAATAGGAGGTGTGCGCATGTTTTACTTCGGCCTGCGCCGCGCTCACACGAGCCTGGTCGGCCTGCAGGTCGGGGCGATCTTTGAATGCCGTGTTTATGGCATCCTCGACTGATTGATCCAGTTTGTCCGGAATTCTCAGTTGATCGAGCGGTTCCACTTTCAACGGCTTCACCGGATTCGCGGTAATAGCCCTGGCGAGATTTCCGATTTCGACTTGCTCAGCCCCGATCGCACTCTTCAAATCATAGAGTGCTTTTGCTGTCGCAGCCTTAGCCTCCAGCACTTCCGGCACGGTAGCAAGTCCGTTATTACGTCGCTCCTGCGCTGCTGCCTCGGACGTCTGGGCGTCCTTAAGGGAGACCTCTGCTGCTTCCCGCAATCCTCTTGCTCTGAGCAGGCTGAAGTATGCTTGGCTAACTTGTCGGATAAGTTCCAGATGCTCATTGTTGAACGACAGGTTTGCGGCAACAAGTCGTGCTTGAGCTGCGCTAATCTCCGTATGCCGCGCACCGAAGTCTACAAGCGTATAAGCCAGATGGACATCTATATCAAAAATGGCCCAGTCCTGCAGGACAAAGGTTCGATAAAAGAGTTGTGGGTTGAGATAATTTGTTCCGGACACCGCTGCGATGATCGTCGGATACAATTCGCTCTTCGCGATTCCGACCGAGGCGGCATTCATCTTAGCTCGATTCCAAGCTGCTTGTGTTGCGGGGCTATTTGATTCTGCAATGTCAATCAACTCACCCAGGCTGTAAACGTGCTCGCCATCTATTTGCACTTCGTGAGGAGGTACAGCAATTGTGTGGCGCTCCAGTGTCCGGTGGTCGGGGAGCCAAGGCTCATTCGGCGTAGTCGGAGCCTTTTGGCCCCATGCTGCAGACGATAGAAACGATGTCATCGTCACGGCAGCCGCAAGCAGCCTTATGACGATTGCGCCCGACGAAGTATTCTTGGCTTGATGACCCGATCTCATATCAAGTACTTTCCTTCATTCGTTCGCCGCGGGTCTTGCACAAGGTTGCTGTTCTATACTTCGCATTTCGTCGAAAACTTCAGTAAGACGTGCATGCAGGCAGTGCCAAACGAGGCAACTGAGCCGTAGCTGTGATATTCGGGATTCAGACCACTGTCACTGATTCGTAAAGGTAGGCAGCGCTCGTGCAGTTGACCCCATGACCAGCCCTGACTGCAACGTGTGGCATAGCGCATCTCCTATTTCACGAGATAAGTAAGCTTCTGGGTGATAGAGCACCGATACCCACGACCGACTAACGCGCGTTGTCCAGACCAAAATACATAGTTGCCATTAAGCCAGAAGAGTGGAGGCAAATCTATTGAACAAAGGTATTCATTGATACCTTGGTAGCATGCATGACATCTGACGAGAAGGGGGAGAAGCGAACAATTCCACAATGGCATCGACGACACCTTGTGTCGGGCGCGTTAGGTAGAATCTGAGACTATTGCTGGTACGCGATAGGACTGGCTTACTTATCGAGACTATTGTGCGGACAGTTCTTCCTGGACTTTGCTCAGTGCCGATTGATACCGCAGAACGCGACGCGCAGATTCGGTGCGAGGATGTCTCGTAAGCCAGGTGTATCCTTCATCGCGATTCATCACTTTCGAAAGTGGCAGCGAATGCCGGCTTGGTGACAGCGAAAGAGAGATCACTCAGTGTCGCGCTCAAACTGTCGGACACACTCAACGAGCATGGTAGCCGTACAAGACTCCCCCATCTCGGTATTGAACATTGTGTGGTACAGGTGGGGTTCCGGCCATTTCAGCCCGAGATACTGCCGGACGAACGCAACTCGCGCCTTATCCGTTGTGTCGATCTGTTCGATTGCCTCGTCCTGAGATGCGCCCCTGGAGATCAGTCTGCGGATCTTGTGATCGCGAGATGAATAGAGAAAGACACGGAAGACATCCTTGCGACTACGCAGGAAAAACTGTGAACCTCGCCCGACGATCACCGAGGGTCCGCTGGAAAGGGCGGTCTTGACGGCTATTTCCGAGACTTCGGCGATCCGGCGCGCATCGAGCAAGTGCAGCCGGTTGGTGGGCGGCAAGCCTCCCTCAAATCCGCCCCGAAGGAAATCTTTGAATATCCTGTATACGGCAGGATCGGTTCGCCATTCTCTCCGCTCGACTGCTTCCCGCGTACTCTCGGTCAGCCGCGCGATTTCCTGTGTCAGTCGGTCGTCCCACAGACTCCATCCAAGGCGGCTGGCGACCAAACTGGCAATCTCGGATGCTCCGCAGCCGAACTCGCGCTCAATTGTTATGGCTTGAATCATTGCGTTTATCCTCAACCCGCCGCGACCTGTCCGCCCGCTCCTGGATCATTCTTCTTCAAGAAAAATGCGAGAACGAACATGATGGAGCAGAGCGCGCCCAAGATCCAGAAGACGTCCATATAGCACAGTGCGCCAACTTGTCGCTGCACCAATTGGTAGAACCTCGCAATTGCCTGGTCGCGAGCGTCCTTCGTCTGCAGCCCAGAGTGGGCGATTTTTGAGCCCACAGCAGCAAGTGCTAAACGGTACGCGGGGGAATCGGGAGTGAGGTGGCCGACGAGAATTTGCTGGTGATATTGAGCTCGTCGGGTAATCATCGTGGTCACAACGGAAGTTCCGATACTGCCGCCTATATTGCGCATGAAATTGATCATGCCGGAGACGCTATTGCCTTTCTCTGGAGGAACCCCGATATAACCCGCTGCGGTGATGGGAACAAACAGGAATCCAATTCCTATGACTTGCGCGGTGCGGAGCCACATCGCAAACTTGAAGCTCACGAACAAGTCAATCTGGTTCGCGCAATAGAACAGTCCAATGGCAAGGCACAGCCATCCCGTCGCGATCAGCCACCTGGCTTGAATCTTGGATGTGAGCCGGCCGACAATGGGCATCATCACCAGCAGAACAATTCCGCCACCGGACAGGACGAGGCCGGCAAGCTCTGCTGTGTAACCCATCAGCGACTGCAGGAATGCCGGGATCAAGACCAGGGTGCTGAAGAGCATGAAGCCCATCATGAACATCATCAAGTTAGCAGCGGCGAAGTTGAAGCTCTTGAACATGCGGACGTCGATAATCGGCTCCTTGTGGACCCACTCCCAGATGACCAGTGAGACAAGGCAGACGCTTGCCGTTATTACCAGAGTCGTGATGAAGTGCGAGCCGAACCAATCGTCTTCCTGTCCCTTGTCCAGAAGTATCTGCAGCGAACCCACTCCCAACGTCAGCAAGGATATTCCGATGTAGTCCACCCGGATGCCCCCTCTCTTTAAGCGTTGGAGGAACGGCGGATCGTCGACCAGCATGTGCGTCAAAAAAAGAGCGAGGAGCACCGGGGGCAGCGTGATGAAAAATATCCAGCGCCATGAATAGCTGTCAGTAATCCAGCCGCCCAGCATCGGCCCGACTGTAGGGGCGAGAACTGCAGTAATGCCATAAACGGCAAACGCCGAGCCACGCTGCTCCGGGGGAAACGAGTCGTTGAGAATGGCCTGCGCCATCGGTTGTAGTCCGCCGCCACCGATGCCTTGCACAGCTCGAAACAAGAGCAATAGCGGCAGGTTGGGTGCTAAGCCGCAAAGCAGCGAACACACGGTGAAAATAGTAAGCGATATCATGAAGTACCGCTTGCGACCGATCAACTCCGCGAGCCATCCGCTGATGGGTAAGACGATCGCGTTCGCAGCAAGGTACGAGGTGAGTACCCAGGTGCTGTCGTCGTAGCTGGCTCCCAGGCCTCCGGCGATATAAGGCAAGGCAACGTTGGCAACGCTCGTGTCCAGGACTTCGATAAACGCCGCCAGCGACACAGTGGCTGCGATCGCCCAGGGATTCACTTTGGGACGCCAGACCACGTGCTCCGACGGAAGAGCCAATGCTGTGGCGCTCATCGTAAGTACACCTTGGCTTCGACATTCTCACCCGGCCGAAGCTGGCGGTCACCATTTTCGCCGGGATCGAGAACGATCTTCACGGGAACACGCTGAACGATTTTCACGTAGTTGCCTGTTGCGTTTTCCGGTGGCAGCAGGCTAAAGGTTGGTCCCGTCGCTCCCTCGATGCTGTCCACATGACCGTGATATGTGCGGCCATTCGAGTCGAGTTCGATATCTGCTTTCTGGCCCACGCGCATGTGTTTGAGTTGGGTCTCTTTGAAATTCGCGGTGATCCACACCTGATCCAGGGGAACGACCGTGAGCAGTTGCTCGCCGGGGTCGACATTCAATCCGACGACAACCTTTTTCGTGACCTCCCCGGTTACAGGTGCGAATATCTTGGTGTATCCCAGATTCAACTGCGCTTGCTCGACAGCGGCCCTTTTCTGGTTTACGTCTGCCGTGGCCGAAAGGGCTTTGGCGCGCGTTGAGGCAACGCGTTGCGGCCCGGCCTGGGCATCTTCGTAGCGTGCCTCAGCCTCAGTGAGGCGGCTGCGCGCTTCTTGAACGGCTTGTTGAGCGGCGGCCTCGTCTGCTTCTGCCGCGGCTACGGCGGCGACATCGGTCGCTGCTGCGGCATAAGCATGGTCGTAGACTTGCTTCGGTACCTCCTCCTTCGCGAGCAGTAAGCGATAGCGGGTGACGTCATCTTGAGCTTTTACATTTTCCGCTTGCGCTTCCAAAACGCGGGCGTGCGCGGCGGCTTCTTGTTTTTCCGCTGCCCGGATCGCTGCTTCCGCGTTCTTAATATCCGAGGACGTGAATTTCAATTGGCTTGAGGTATCGACGGAAGATATGGGCACATCGATATTCGAACCTTTCGCGGAGGCCTCTGAAGTGTCGAGTGTTGCCTGAGCTCTTGCCAATGCCACTTCATAGTCTTTTGGATCGATTTCCACGAGTGTGAAACCTTGATCGACCCATTGATTGTCCTCAACGTTGACCTTCTGGACATATCCGGAGATGCGAGCACTGACAGGGTAAAGATGGACGTCCACCTGCGCATCGTCGGTGGATTCGAAGCCGGAAAGATAGTGCCAAAAGAGCGCACCAGCAACGGCCAGAACAACGAACGCGGCAAAAAATATCCAACGCTTGTGGGATCGCCTCCTCGGATAAGCCGAAGTTAACGAGTCGGCTGCGCCGGCGTTGGCCGCTGGTGCGTTTCGCCCTGGCGGATTCGCTTGTGGCGGATTCGCTTGTGGCGGATTCGCTTGTGGCGGATTCGTTGCCGGATTTTGCTCAGCCGTACTCATTTACCCTCCACGTATTCAGCAAAGCGTGATTCCGCGACGCCGGTCGACCTTGCCAGAGATATTTTTGCAACGTTGTAGCTATAAAGACTGGCAATATAGGCGTCACTAGCGATTGCCAGCGCATCTTGCGCTTGAACGACTTCAATGTTGTCTGTAACTCCCGAAGTGAATCGATCGCGAGATTGTTCCAGGTTCTGAGTGGCCAGCATTACCGCGCTTTTCTCGACAGACACTTCTTGCGCAGTTGCGTCCAGGTCGAGATAAGCGTCGCGAATTTCTTGATCGATCCTGGCTCGCAGGTCCTCCAACCGCTGTCTTTCCCTTGTGAGCGAAGCGTCGGCCCGGAGAATATCCCCGTGTACTCTTCCACCCTGAAAAATAGGAATGCGGAGCGTGGCAGCCGCATCAACAGTGCCGTGCGACGAGCCCGGGTTAACTCCTGAGAGACCATAGTCGGTTTCCACGCCTACCGATGGATAACGCTCAGCAGACGCGGCTTTTCTCACGAGCTCAGCCGATCGGACCTGATTCATCTGACTCTGAAAATCGGCGCGAGCTTTGTAGGCGCTTTGGATCGCTTCATCGAGACTCGAGGCCGTCAGCTCCTGGTAAGGGACCTGGGTGGTTATCTCGAACGTTTGGCCCGGAGGGAGACCGATGGCTCGGGCCAAAACCAATTTCTGCTTCGCTAAATTATTTCGCGCGACAATCAGTTTTTGTTCGCGTGATTGCAGTTGAACCTCTGATCGCAGAACATCCACGGCCGAAGCAAGGCCTGCAGTCTTCTGGTCGGATGCCTGTTGAAACAGTGCTTTGGCGGTATCTCGTTGCGATGTGGCAGACTCAACTTCCGATTGATCGGCGATGACCTGCAAATAGTTGGAGACAATGACAAGAACGATAAGCTCGCGAGCATCTTTGGAGCTGAACTCTGCGGACTTCAGCTGCGCCCTTGAAGATCGCGCCCGCTCGATGGATGTCCAATCAAAAGCGGATTGCGTGAAATAAGCCCGCGAGTCGAAATAACCAAATGGGCCAATGATCGGAGGTTCTCCGGGAATGGTCAGACCGAAGGCCGCCTTTACATTGATCTGATGAACTCCGAAACCCGTATCAGTGATTACATGCGGAAGCAACTCGCTCAACGCTTGCCAGCGTTGTCCCAGCGCGTCGGTGACGGTATCCGTGGCCAGCACTCCACCGAGATTTTGCTTCAGCCCGAGGGCGACAGCGTCGTCGAGCGAAAGCGCCACTGGGGTTGCGCTGAGCTTTCCTGCAGGAACCCCTCCGAGGTACGGATTCTGCGACAGGCTCTGATAGTTATTCTGCCCGGTTTGAACGGCTGCCCGTGGCGTTCCTGTTACTTCGGCCAGAGCAATCGGATTGTATGGCGCCGGCGTAGCAGGCGGGCTGTATTGCGCAAGGGCCCCCACTCCGCCGAGAAGTGCAGGACTGAGCAGTAGTAGCTTGTTCCAGGATAGGCACCGCATGTCGTAATCCTTGGTAGAGATATTTCGCTTCCCTTGTCGTCCAGACAGAAACAGTTTCGCAACCATTCCGTATTCGGACCCGCCCCGGTCTCATGCGAAGGGTGTCCGACCGGGAGCCTCCTCAAAGCGTTCGCGTGTAAAGCCAGACATACGCGAGCGCGCCTGTTAAGACGGTGACTAAGGTGATGCAAATCCCGAGAATCGTACCGGCGTTTTCTCGGGCCCTTTCAGCGCATACATCCGGATCGAGGTAACGAATCGCCCGCATAATCTCGGCATCGGTCAGGCGTTCATCAAACATCAATATCGTTCCTCTTATTCGTTACTCCGCCGCATTGGTGTCCGCTCCATCTTGACCCATTCACGAATGTAGGCGCGGCCGTTCTGAGTTCGTCTCCGTTCGCTTCATGGACCGCCAGGAGCTGTACGGCCTCGCGGTCGACGATAAAAAAGTCTTCGAGGTCAATGGCCACTACGCTTCTTTCCTCTTCCAGAAAGGTCCGAAGCGTGCTCACATCCTGTTCAGCAATCCGTTCGTTGATGCCCAGGACGACGAGATCCTCTCTGATGACAAGCCGGTCGATTCTGCAGTTCGTTGTAGCTTTACCTTCGCACCCTTTGCGTTTCTCGCCGTTCTCCCCGAGCGGCTCCATCTGCTTGTGAATCCGGCCGGTTCGTTAACGGAAAAGCAAAACCTACAACTGAATTACCCCGCGACGTAAGGCGATAGCGAGTGCCTGGGTTCGATCATTGGCGCCCAGCTTGTCCAAAATGTGCCTCATGTGAGCCTTTACCGTCTCCTCGGCGATGAAAAGCCTCTCCGCGATTTCACGGTTGCGATGTCCGTCGACTAAGTGACGAAGAACCTCCACCTCACGATCGGTAAGCAGCTCGTCGCTGTAATGTTCCGCCAACTGGGCCATGATGGGGGCCGGAATTTTCCTCTTGCCCGCATGAACTTGGCGGATGACATCGACCAGTTCGCTGGAAGGCATACTCTTGAGCAGGTAAGCTTGCGCCCCTTCTGCCAAGGCTCGCCGAATCTCGTTCTCGCGCGCGAAAGCAGTGAGGATCACAAAACGTGCGCCAGGAAACTCGGTGCGTATGGCGATCATGAACTCGATGCCGCTTATGTCTGGAAGCCTGAGATCCATAAGAATGACGTCAGCCCCGTGATTACGAAAATAGTCAATCGTCTCGCGTCCCGTGGAAAGTTGGGCCACCAACTCCATATCTTGTTGAGCATTGATAACGCTGGCCACTCCGAGACGCCACACGGGGTGGTCATCAAGATTCAAAACCCTGATCTTGTCGCTCATACTTCCTCCACTTTCGATGTCCTCGACTCGACTCTCTAAAAAGCAAACCTTATGCCTAGACCTCCTCGACGTTCTCAGCACTCATCGGTTCAATGGGTTTGTCGTTCATGTTCATCCTCCTTTGCAGTTGAATAGGCTGGATTATTCCATTCGTCGCAAGAATCGTGCCTAATCTACAGCCACGAAGTTCCGCCAAAACCGAATATAAGTTCTTCACTCAACTTGGCGGCACCGATGGGATTCAAACCGCTGAACGCTGAATAAGCTTCTTTCGCGCCCGAAGAAGCCTCGACTTCGCGGCTGCGGACGAGACATCGAGTGTGTGGGCCATTTGCTTCATCGAACACTCCTGCGAAACCCAAATCCAGATTGCATTGCGTGATTTCGGATCTAGTCGTTCTATTGCGCTGAACATCCGGTTGCGTCGCTGTTTCAGATCGCAGATCTCTTCGGGATTCGGAGCCGTATCGTAGATATCGAAGGTGTGAACGTCCGCTCCCGATTCGGGCGATTGTTGGAGCCGCACCTCAACGCGGGTACGGCGTCTACGTATGGTCATGAGTGCAGAGTTAATGGCGATCCTGGATAACCAAGTAAAGAATTGTGACTTTCCTTCAAAGGAATCGATTGCCACGAAGGCGCGAAGGAAGGTATTCTGCAACGCATCTTCCGCGTCTTCACGGTTTCTAGTGATCGAAAGAATTCGCTTATAAAGGCGATACGAGTAAAGTCTCTGGAGCTCGTCGAAAGCAGCGCCTGATCCGGCTCGCGCCGCAGCGACAAGTTCCCCATCTCGACGGCCTATGTGCTCCATTTCGGCTATTCCTGATGTTGAGTAAAATCCTGCAGAATGCATCACCAAGCTCCTTCAACTTGTGTATCTCGGGCCAACGTAGAGAAAGGTTGAGACTTAAAAGCTTTGTCGATAGCCTGTCTACTTCAGTTACTCCAACAAACGTGGAACTGCCCAATGCCCGTGGGATCTGCGGCGGTGGGTACGATTTCACCCGATGCGATCAGCCGCTTGAGCCTGATTTCTTCGTCAAGTACGGCAATTATGGCTTCCAGATCGCTGCTCTCCAGATCGCCCTCTCTAAGGGTGCGAACACGATAGTCGTCGATGTCACTGCTGAATTTGAATGTTATTGATCCTCTCATCGCCGTTCCTCCGCGTGACTTGCGTAGCTGATTCGGTCTCGAATCAACTTCAGTCATTAAGCCAGATGTTCAACGTCGAGTCGATTGGACTAAGGTATTTATGGATACTTTCGTATCGATCGGCGCCGGTCGCGCGTATCCTTGACTTCTGTGCCTTCAGCCTTGGGAATAGGCTCCCACTAAGGGTAGAGAAACGGTATGGAGTGAGCCGGCCCGGTGCTTCGCACCGGGTTTATTCCGACACTCCCAAACAACTAAACTCTTCGATCTCTCCTGCGCTCTGTTGCTGGCCCAATTCATCAGCCTGGTGGCGGGTGAGCAAGTTCAGCTTCAGCAGGTCATCATGAATCTTGTGTGGAACGCCGTAGACGCGATGATCACTATCGAGGATCGTTCAAGGCAGTTGATGATCAAGACGGAGTCCAACGATGGCCTGACCGTTCACTTGACAGTGGAAGGTTGTCGGCGAGTTCATGACGCAGAATGACCCTGCTTCTCTGCAGGTCAGTCAACGACAAAACGATCCACTTCGCGCGTGGCTTCATTCAGGTCACAGGGCTCGGCAACGACAGTCTTCCTCTTGAAGGGAGCCCGCAGGCGTGTAATCACGTCGGAGGCTCGATTTTCGTCGCGAATTGTGACGGCCGGCGGTGCAGGATGCTGGCGCATTGGCTTCGCCCCTGATGTCGTCGATCGGCTCTTCGAATCGTTCTACACAACCAAAGACGATGGCATGGGTGTCGGGCCCTCTCATAGATCAGTGGATACCAAAGTACACTAGACGTTACGAAGCCATCAGCGGATTATGGCTTCTAGGGTGCTCCAAGAAGGAACTCAGTGGGATTGTGGATGCGCAGCGAAGATTAGCTTGAACGGCAAACTCGGAAGGCTATAAAACGACGCCGTCGGAATGGTCGGTCTCAGTATTGATAAATATAGTTCTTCGATGGGTAAGAAATCGAGAATGAATATACGTTCAGTTGTGTCGGTAGTTGATGATGACGAATCGGTACGCGAGTCATTACCTGATCTCTTGATGGAGCTCGGATATGCGCCTCGGGCATTCTCTTCTGCGGAGGAGTTTCTAGCATCGGATAGTCTCTCGGAGACGAAATGCCTTATCTTGGACATTGCCATGCCGGGGATGACTGGGCCCAATCTGCACGGCGAGTTGAAGCGCCGGCGGGCGAAGATCCCGATCATTTTTATCACTGCGCAGAGAGACGAAGCTGTGCGGTCGCGCGCGATCGAAGAAGGCGCGGTTGATTGCTTGTTCAAGCCTTTCAGCGATACGGCCCTGATCGTTGCCCTGAATGCTGCCTTCAAGGCGCAATGAGTGATCTATCTACCTTCTTGTTGCGGATATACAATGGTGCCTGCGAGTACACATGGCTACGAAGGGAGGCCCTTCCCCATGTCGCAAACCTCACCGATCGTCTTCGTCGTCGATGACGATGTATCCGTTCGCGAATCGCTCGAACTTCTGATTCGCCATGAAGGCCTTGCAGTGGAGACCTTCACCTCGGCGCAGGATTTCCTTGCACGCCCCCACACTTCAGTGCCAAGTTGCTTGGTGCTGGACGTCTCTCTTCCGGACCTGAATGGCCTCGATTTGCAGAAGAGAATTGCGCAGGAACGCCACGACATGCCCATTATTTTCATCACCGGCCATGGGGATATACCGATGACAGTGCAGGCGATGAAGGCGGGCGCCGTCGAGTTTCTCACCAAACCCTTCGACGACGCAGTTCTGTTGAACGCCATTCGCAATGCGATCGAGCGCAGCAGAGTCTTGCTTGGCCGTGAGGCTGAGATTCGGGAATTGAGAGCCAGATATGCCCGTCTCACCTCGCGTGAGCGCGAGGTGATGGCACTTGTTGTTGCTGGCGTGCCAAACAAGCAAGTTGGTAGCGAACTAGGCATCACCGAGATTACCGTCAAAGCACATCGCGGCCGTCTGATGCGAAAGATGAAGGCGGAATCTCTCCCAGCACTGGTGAGCATGGCAGCGCGCCTTCGCCTGATGCGAGCTGCTCCCAATGTTGTGGCTGCGGCCAAATAAGTCGTCCTCCGGCTCAGCCCAGCACTACTCCTTGCTTCTCTCCCTTACAACTCAATCGCCCCAGCTATACCAAGGTATCCAATAATACTTTCGTATCATGTAGCCTTCGCAGATCTCGATCCTTCTCCGGCATCTCTATGTTGCATGTCCGAACCAGATGGTAAGTGGATGGGTTCCCGGGGCTCGGCGCGGATGAGGGGCATACTGACCTGAGCCGAAGATCGTGTTCTGGCCGACTCCGTACGAACGTGCGGTCGGATCATTGAGATTGATATAGATGAAGGTAGGCCGTATGTCATCGATGCAATATAAGATTCTCTATCCGGTCGACTTTTCAAAGCGCTCCACGTTAGCCATCCAGCACGTGAGGGTCTGGGTCGAACACTTTCGAGCCGCCCTGGATACACTGCACATTGTCGACAACAATACACCTGGCCCCCCATACGATCCTTCATTCTACGAGGAACAGTCCCGTCTTAGAGAAAGGCGTACTGCTGATCTAGAATACTTCTCCGATCAGTATTTCGGTAAGGACGTGGCTCGCCCCGCCGTTCTAACTGGCGACAGAGCCAATCTGATTCGACACTTTGCGGACCGTGAACAAGTCGACCTGATCATGTTGTGTCGAGATCATCAGAGCCTCATATCCCGCTTTTTCCATGACTCTTTAACGGCACAACTCCTCGACCGATGCAGGGCGTCTATTTGGATGACAGAACATTTTGAAGATACGACGCCTTCGATCCCGAGCAACGTTCTTTGTGCTGTGCACTTGGGAGACGATCCAACACTCGATGCGCACAATCACCGAATTCTTTACACGATCCGAGACCTTGTATCCAATTTCGGCTCTGACGTGACATTTCTGCACGTCACCGGTAACGAAGACACGAGCAAGCCCTCCTCCGAGCAACGAACGAAGACTGGATTCATGTTGTGGCTGGAGCAAGCACACTGCTTATTCGGGAGTCCCGTAAAGCTCCTTAGAACGTCAGGCAGGGTCATCGCTGCGATCAGAGAGACCGCAAAGAAGGTGAGGGCTGACCTGGTTGTCGTTGGCCGCATGCGCCCTGGAGCCGTGAGTCTTGGACGACAGAGTCGGTTATTAAAGATTGATCATGCCTTGTGCTGCCCAGTCCTTAGCGTGTGGTAAAACCTCGACAGCTTAGGGCTATTTCGGGAACGGGTGCTTCGTTACTGGGGGGCACACGCTCAAGCGCCGTAGTCAGACGCGGCGGTGCGCCTGGGTGCGCTGCCTGAAGCTAGCCGCACAATGGCTTCCGACTCCTCGCGTGCTCCATCCCTGGCCCCTTGACCGCTTCGTCCCCACTCATCCGAGATAAGAGCCGCATGCGCCGGTGAGCCCTCGCGCGGATCTGTGCGGGGGCGATCAGCATGGTCGTCCCTACCGCGTGGATCGCTCGGAGGTGGGCCGCTTATTCACTCAGCAGGATAAAACCAATCGAGGTTGAGTTATGGTTGCGTCAGCTTCCTTTGGCTCGCGGTTCCTGCGCAAAGATCAGGAACATCATGAGCGTCCTCTTCAACCACGCGTGCACATATGAACTCTATGTACCAAGGTATCGACCAATACCTTCGTCTCATACTCTGCACGCAGACATTGCTGCGCGAATTGCATCTCTAGTCACGTGCCGCACGAGAACGATCGCCGGTGTATTCCCCTCTCACTGATGGACGGGAAATCTCAAGCTAGCTGGTTCTTGCCCATTCCGATCAGTGTTTTCGAGCTCCCGCCTTCTACCGCTCGGCCCACTGGGACTGCTGGAACCACGAAGGACGTCGTTAACAAACGTAGCCAGGGTCGGGGGGGAAGACACGTGAGAGCGCATTTGCTCCTGTTTTTCCTTGGATCCAGCCTTTTGGCTTTCGGCCAAAGCAATCATGTAGGCGTTGCACTAGCCGATCAATCGAGCCCGCCCACTCAAGGCCGGCCGTCGACAATCAAGAACGCGCAGCCTGACGAACTCAAGCAGGAGCTCGATGCGGACGTAATTGCCTTGTCGAAGATACCCGCCGACCCACTCATAAAACCGGATCCTGTAGCTCCGATCTTGCGCCCAGTCGACAGGCTTGTAGATAGCAGCATTGACTCTCTACGGTTGAAGTTTGGCGCGACTTATACCTTTCTGAACCAGTACGCAACAATTACGCCGGACGGTGTCCGGCACAACCAGACCAGCGGGCGTCTCGATTTCACCGGCGCCTGGTCTGTGTACGATCACGAAAGCACTGCGGGATCCATCAGCCTGCTTGTTCGTTCCGGCACCAATATCGGCTACAGCCAGCAGTGGAACCTT
The DNA here is from genome assembly GCF_014274465.1 of Alloacidobacterium dinghuense. Taxonomy (NCBI): domain Bacteria; kingdom Pseudomonadati; phylum Acidobacteriota; class Terriglobia; order Terriglobales; family Acidobacteriaceae; genus Alloacidobacterium; species Alloacidobacterium dinghuense. The sequence continues at coordinate 3,707,211 of NZ_CP060394.1, forward strand.
AACGATCGACTCGGCTCAGGGCTCTACTTGAACTGCTTACAGGGCGGAGGTCCGCAGGAGCCAATCACCTTGAACGTCCTCTACTGGCGGCAGGATTTCTTCGCGAAGAGACTTTCGTTTTATGTGGGCAAGATCCATCCTAACGAATACATAACTCTCAGCATGTTCAATAACGACGAACGCTCACAATTCTTAAATGGGGCAAACGACGGTAATGATGCTGTCGCCGACGACGGGACATACGCCGGAGGCGCTGCGGTTGAATTCCAGGCTACACGGCATGTTTACATCCACGCCGTCGCCGTAGACACGGAGGGCGCACAGCAGAGAAATATCGAAACGCTCGTCGATCGAAAATACATGGAAGGCGTGGAACTGGGCTGGTCCTCAGGCTCAGTCGGTGAAAAGTATCGGCTTTATCGCATCGGCATGTGGCGAGACGATACTAAGAACATGGGGAGTGGGTATGGCGGCGGCTTTGAGTTCGACCATGAATTATCCAACGGCTGGACGCCATTTGGAAGGGTCGTTTTCGGTACCAATAAGGGAACGGCCATTAAAGACCAGTACGGGATCGGTTTGGCTCAGGTTCATCCATTCGGACGTCGGGGAGACATGTTCGGCGCTGCATTCAATTACACACAGCCGAATTTCCCTGGTAAGCACCATGAGAGCGTGTTTGAGTCGTTTTATCGCCTTCGTCTGACTCAAAGTGTCGAGATTGGCCCGGATTTAGAGGTTTCAATTCATCCGACCTACGCAACTAAGGCTTACACGACAACTCTTCTCGGCGCAAGAATACGAATCATCTTCTAAGCACCGAGATCCACTGACCTGAGGTCGTTTCCTCGATGAAGAGCACACTAATTCCGAAGCTGATGTGGAAGATTCACTTTGTCTGTCCCTGGCAGCTTCTGTCACACGCGGAAAATTTGAGGCGAAGAAAGATGGGAGCTCGGTTAGTCGCTCGATCGCCAGCGGCGCTGCGCTCAGGATCAGCAAACCCCCGAGTTTCGGAGCGATTGTCGTACCCAGCGAGTTGAAAGCCTGGGTCCGGTCCAGCCGGCTCGACGCTGGCAATAAGATGACGCAAATTCATGGAGTCGCGATCTCAAGGCCGTTGGCGGTCGGCTCAGTCGCCGTCCTGTCCACAATCTTTATTCATGTGTTTGCTATAGTCGTAACTGTGCGTTTTTTCCGTTACGAGAGAAAACGTGGCCGGACCGGCGCAGGCTTGCTTGTCGATTTTCCAATTCTTATGCTGACGATAGTAATAGCCTTCGTGGCGCACTTGATCGAGATCGCCTTGTGGGCGGTTCTATTTGTAATCTGCGGAGAATTCAAAGACTTTGCATTCGCCTATTATCATTCAGCGGTTAACTACTCAACCCTGGGCTACGGGGATGTGATTATGTCGCCGTCGTGGAAGCTGCTGGGGCCGCTGGAAGCAGCCGATGGTGCACTCATGTTTGGTGTTTCGACCGCAATGATTTTTGCCGTCATTCAGCGATTGATTCTCACAAGATTCGCCGATCTCAGGACCCAATGATGTGTCATTGCCTCTAATCAAACGTCACAGAGTGATCTTTCCTGCGAAATCGCAGCAAACTGGAGCCGAAATTAGGGCTATCCCGCATTTCTCAGACGTCCAACCAATACTTTGGTATTGATCGATACGTTAGTCCAATAGATCGTCTGCCGCGCTTCAGGCTTAATCAAGCTGCAGCCAATCGGAGCGATTATGAGCACTGCAATTACCGCTTCTCACACCCAGCGAAACCCGGAACTTTTGGGTCAAACAGTCATCGTGATCGGCGGAAGCGGCGGCATCGGCCTCGAGACAGCCCGAAGAGCAAGCGCGGAGGGCGCGAAGCTAATCCTTACTGGTCGCAGTCCTGAACGCCTCCAGCGGGCGGCAAGCGAGGTCGATGCGCTGACCACTAACGCTTTTGACGCCACGGATCCTGCGCTGCTCGCGCAGTTCTTCCGCAATTTGCCGACCTCAATCGATCACACCATGGTGACAGCTGGCCGGCCCTATTTCGGCCGCCTCATCGACCTTGATCTCGCCCACGCGCGCCGTGTGCTGGACGAGCATTTTTCACTCTTCATCGAAGTCGCCCGGGACGCAGCTGGCAAGGTAAAAGCCGGCGGGAGTTTGATATTTATGGGGGACACCGGCGCCGCCCGAGCATTGGCCTCGGAATCTTGTCGACCATGACCGCCGCACTTCCTGCCCTTACGGCCAATCTGGCGCTTGAGCTGGCACCCGTTCGCGTGAACCTGATCGCCGCCGGATTCGTCGACACGCAGCTGTCTGCATCGCTCTTGGGCGATGAACTCGAAAACCGCCGCAGCCAGCTTCGAGCCAGACTGCCCATCCGGCGGGTCGTTCAACCAACAGATGTCTCCGCACTGGCCGTACACATCATGACCAACACTGCCCTTACGGGCGCAACCTCCGACGTCGATGGGGGGGCAGCAGTTCGCCGACGCCTAGCCGGGAAACGGTGCGCGGAAGGCTCAAGATGAACGATCAACAAAAGAAGGAGCAGTATCCTGGAGTACGGGATCAAGAGATTCGTGCGGTACTGGATCAGCACTGGGCGGCATCCGATGCCAACGATTTTGAAACGGAGCACCGCATCTATCACGAGGACGCGGTGCTTGAATACCCGCAGTCAGGCGAGCGAACCCGCGGTCGACGCAACATACAGAATCAACGCGCTAGTCAGCCAAGCAAAAAGCGGTTCGCTGTCCGACGAATCATTAGCGGCGGTGATCTTTGGATCACCGAATTCATCCTGACATATGACGGCAAGCCCTCCTACACCGTGAGCATCATGGAGTTCAGGGGCGACAAGGTGGCGCGGGAAACACAGTACTTTGCGGATCCATTCGTGGCTCCCGCATCGCGCGCTCAATGGGTCGAGCGGATGGACACATAATCTCGCTGTCTGGACTTCAAGGAGGTAGGAATGCCCCGATTGCTCTCTGTAAATGTCGGTCTTCCGCGCGACGTGACATGGAACGGCAAAACTGTCCGAACCGCAGTTTGGAAATTTCCTGTTGCGGAGCGGCACATGGTGCGCAAGCTCAATATCGATGGCGACGGGCAAGGTGATCTTGCCGGTCATGGAGGCGAGCATCGCGCCGTCTTTGTCTACCAGATGGGCTCGTATCATTACTGGGAGCGCTTTCTGGGCCGCAATGATTTTACTTTTGGGCAGTTCGGTGAAAATTTTACGGTCGACGGGCTTGCGGATGACGAAGTTTGCATTGGTGATCGATACCGCATCGGCGACGCGCTATTTGAAGTGACGCAGCCACGCGTGACGTGCTATCGCGTCGGCATCCGCATGAACGAACCTCGGATGGCAGCCCTACTCGTAGCACATCACAGACCAGGATTTTACTTTCGCGTGTTGCAAGAGGGAGAAGTTGGCGCGGCCGATGACATTGTAAAAGTTGCTGACGGTCCAGAGCGGATCACCGTGGCGGAGACTGACGCCCTCCTATATTTGCCGGGGCATTCCCATGATCGACTGCAACGCGCGCTGCGGATTCCTGCGCTTAGCAAGGGTTGGCAGAGTTCGTTCCAGGCAATGCTCGGGCGAGAATCGAGTTCCGAAACTGCGGCAGGGAATCCGGGGCTCGCACATGAGGAGCAAGCTCCGGCATGGCCCGGATTTAAGCAAATGCGAGTCACGCAGATGAGTAAGGAGAGTGACAGCGTGACTTCCTTTGTTCTCGCGCCGATCGATGGTCAGCCTCTTCCCGCCTTCCACGCAGGTCAATTCGTTGTCTTGCGGTTGCAGGTCGATCCGGGGAAGCCTCCGATTCTTCGCAGCTATTCCTTGTCCGATCTGCCAGTAGCCGATCATTTCCGCATCACCGTCAAGAACGAATCAAATGGAGTTGGAAGTTCGTTTCTGTGCAACCACGTGCGAGAAGGCGATGCATTGGATGTGAGCGCACCCAGGGGAAGTTTTACCCTGCATTCCGGCGCGGACCCCGTGGTTTTGCTGAGCGCCGGAGTTGGCGCGACGCCGGTGATGTCGATGCTGCACGCACTCGCCGCAGAAAAATCTGAACGAGAGATCTGGTGGATCTATGGAGCGCGCAATAGTCTCGACCATCCATTCGCGCGAGAGTCACGTTCTCTACTGCGACAGCTTTCTCGCGGGCGAAGCTACATCGTGTACAGCAGACCCGCAGCAACCGATCAACCCGGGTTGGACTTTGATGCGTCAGGTCATATCGACGCAGCGTTGGTGGAGAAGATTGGCGTGTCGCGGGATAGCGAATTCTATGTGTGTGGCCCATCTTCGTTTTTAGAGAATATGCGGGGTGGGCTGCGAAACTGGGGTGCGCGCGCAGAGAATGTGCATACGGAAATTTTCGGTGCCCTTGAGGGCATGACACCCGGTATGGCGAGTGTTGGTCATACACCGCACCTGCCCCACGGCCCCCAGGGATCCGGCCCGTCAGTCTCATTTGCGCGCAGCGGGATCACGGCTGCGTGGGATCCCAAAGATCAGAGTTTGTTGGAACTGGCGGAAGCGTGCGACATTCCGGTCAGATGGTCCTGCCGGACGGGAGTGTGCCATACCTGCATGACGGGTCTGATTGGCGGATCGATTCGTTACAAGCCGGAACCGCTGGAAAGGCCGGCGACTGGAAATGTGCTGGTGTGCTGCTCACAGCCGGAAGCAAATGTAATTCTTGATCTTTGATGAAATGGAAATACAGAGGGGAGACGAGCGTTGTCGTCCCGGCAGGAGCAGCACTCGCCAGCAGATTTTCACGGTGAAGAGCAAGGTATCGATACGGAAATCGTGCTGAATTTCCGAACACGACCCGGCTTTCCTATGTTTTTTTTGCGCGGGAATACGCGAAAACGGCCCCAAATCGGGCCGTTTTCCTTTTGCTGGTGTTGCGGGTTAGCTTGCTTTCTTGTGCGCAAGGTCGAGGACGCTCTCGTCCCCCGGCGTTACTTCGCTCAGTTTTCCCGTTGACAAATCAAGAACAAATCCACGAATTATAACGCTCGAAGGAATCCAGGGGTGCGACCTGAGTTTCAGCACCTGCTTTTGTGTCTGCCAATTCACGTCGGAGTAGCAGTGGAATTTATCGGGAGCTACTGCCCACGCGCCACACTGCGTGTGAAGGTGCTGCTCGAACTCTTCTTCCGAAAACATTTCCATTCCGCAGCCAGTGTGCCCGACTATCATGAGTTCTCGAACACCCAGAACGTGAATTGAAAACATTAGGGACCGCACAACGTCTTCCGTTGCAGCAGTTCCCACGTTCCGAATCACGTCCGCATCGGCGGGCTTGATGTCCAGCCACTCGAGCAGTTGGTTGAGGCGAGGGTCCATACACGTGAGGATTGCAATCTTCGGAGCTGGTTTGTTTGCCAGCGAAGGATCGTGGTGCTCTGCATTCTTACGGTTTGCCGCAATCGCGCTCTCGATCAAGCTCATTTGGATTCTCCTAAATCGCGTTGCGCGTCCCACATTTGGTTTGCGACAACGCGTGGTTTGGCGTTGTTTTTATACGGATTCAACCCTCTCGGATCGGCTCCGCAGTCCGTTGTCAAAGGTCGGCGCCAGGTCCGCCGTGCGGCCAGCGCTGTGTTATCGCTAGTGGAATCAGGATCTCTATTCGATTCGTTGCGTCATCCTCGACTGCCAAAGGCATCCCACACTGCCATGTGCTGTGATCTCTGGACATATCTATTCAGACTGGTCAGTCACCTCTTGCAGCTCATCGCGGCGGGGCTGTCTGACTCCGATTTGGAGATGCCATGAGAAAGATTTACAGCGAGGCGTTCAAGTATCAGGCACAGCAGCGCTAAGACCGATGTAAGCATCAACCGCTGATAAAGGCCGCTCACACGAAAGAGCTCTACAAGGAGGATCAGACTGGCCAGCACCAGCAGCGTCAGGGACATGGCACGATGGAATCGTTGCATCCCGTATTCCAGCCCGTTCAGGTCCCTTCGCTCAATCTCGCGGCCTTTGTCGGAATCGGTGCAAGCCACTTTGCTCTTGCAGGAATTGCAGGCAGCAGCAGGCGCACGGTAGACGACAACCCCCTTTGCTGAGTCCGAGAAAATCGGGAACAGGTGTTGGTCCTGCGGGCACCTCCAGACGTCCCGGTCCGGATGATAAGTGAAGCCGGCGGTACTGGCGCCCAGAGATCGCCGGTGGGCATGACGCGCGGCGCATTCCAATAGAAAGGCGATGAACGCAAGGGAAACAGCGTATGCCAAAATCAATGTGAATTCGAGAGATGCGTGAACCATGGTTCATCGCTCCTAAATCTAAGCTACCGTTCCTCGACCTGAGCCACGACGTCGGTGAAGAGGATGTCTTTTGGCTCCTCCATGGTCGAACTCTTCCCCATATGACGAATGCCGAGGAAAGACAGGTAGAGCATCGGAAGCGTTCCACCCAGGATGAAAACAATGTCGCCCGGCATGCGTAGCCACTCCAGCACGGAGTTGGCACGACTGCCGATGTAGTTCAGCGTGCGGGCATCATAGTAGCTCACGCTGATCGAGTGATAGAGCTGCAGTATACCCAGAGGGAAAAGGGTTGCGAAAACCATCCACGCCAGCCCGAGATTGAGCGACCAAAAACTGATCCTGGCCGCCCTATCCGACCAGTATTTTTGCGGGATGACATAGCGTAGGCAGAAGAGAGCGAGACCTATCGACAGCATTCCGTATACGCCCATCATCGACGCATGTGCATGATTCGCAGTCAGGGCGGTGCCGATCTCGTAGTAAGAAACGATAGGCAGGTTGATGAGAAAGCCGAAGACCCCGGCTCCAAGAAAGTTCCAGAAACCGACTGCAGCGAGGAACATCACGGCCCAGTAATGCGGAAATGGCGTTCTCGATCCCGCGCTCTGCACTGTTCCCAACTGCAGGAAGCTCCACGCCTCAAGCGTAAGGATCGTCAGCGGTATAACCTCGCCCGCGGAGAAAAACGCGCCAAGCGCCATGTGCATAGCGGGCTCGCCCGAGAAGTACACGTGATGCATAGTGCCGACGATTCCACCTGCAGAATACAAAACAACGTCGAGGTAGATCATGCGCAATCCAATGCGCTCGTCAACCACGCCTAAGAGAACAAAGATGTATGCGACCAGGACAGTGGTGAACAGCTCCAGAAAGTCTTCAACCCAGAGATGCACGACCCAGAAGCGCCAGAAATCCGTGGTTGTAAAATGCTCTCCAGGATTCGCCAGCAGGCCAATGCCATAGAAGGCGGGGATGGAAAGCGCAGAAAAGAAAAAGAGCCAGGGCATGTTTCCTGCATGCTCAGCAGAGAGCCTGCCGCGAAGCCCTCGATAGAGAATCACGACCCAGAAAGACAAGCCGACGGTCAACAAAATTTGCCAGATGCGACCAAGATCGAGATATTCAAATCCCTGATTGCCGAACCATGCGTTACGAACCAGGCCCTGGATACCAGCAAATTCGCCGAGCAGACTTCCCACCACGACAACGACGAGTGCACCCAATAAACCATATGCAAGGAGCTTTTGTCCTTGCGGCTCTCGCCCTGCAATCATGGGTGCCAGGAAGATGCCCGAAGCAAGATACGAAGTGGAGACCCAGAAGATGGATAGCTGTAGGTGCCATGTGCGGACCACATTGAAGGGAAGAACCCGTCCAAGATCGATGCCGAAGAAGGTCTGCAGGTCCGCGCGATAGTGCTCGGTAGCGGCGCCCAACAGAGTTTGAATGACGAAAAGCGCTGCCATGACGAAGAAAAACCATGCGCACGCCCTTTGAGCCGGCGTGAGCTGAACTTCATCCGGAGCGCGGAAAGACATAGTCTGTTGTTCGCGGCCATGCCATCCCATCAGATTCCAGCGGCCAAAGGCTGCTAGTAGCAATCCCGTTCCCCCCAATAACACAACGAAGGAAAGCACACTCCACACGATTGAGTCGGCGGTTGCATGATTGTCGACAAGTGGTTCGGGCGGCCAGTTGTTGGTGTAGGAGTAGGGATGGCGGGGCCGGGCGGTAGAGGCTGCCCAGGCAGTCCAGCTGAAGAATGCTGTCAGCTTGCGAATCTCTTCCGGGTCGCGAATGGCGGATGGTCTCAGGCCGAACTTGGTTGTCGGCTCTCCAAAGAACGTCGCGTAGTAGGACCGGCAGTCTTTGAGGGCCTGTACCTGAGCATCTGTATATACGAGCGTGCCCGTACTTTCGTCATATTGGTTGGACTTGAAGTCTTTTATGGTGTGGCTGCGCGCGGTGTCGGAGTTTTGGCCACCATAAAAATCGATACTGGAGAGCGCTGCGCGATGCAGATACTCGGTTGTGAAGTCCGGTCCAAGATACGCACCATGGCCGAAGATCGATCCGTATTCCATCAGGCCGTTGCCGAGAAAAATCTGTTGGCCCGTCATGATGTCGCCGCGAGTGAACAGGACTGCGCCGTGTGTGTTTTTAACGTTCTGGGGAATGGGAGGTTCATCATTGTAGGTGTAGTAGGTGAGCACACCCATGATCAAGAATCCAATCATCAGGACGATGCCTGCTGCCTGGATCCAACCACGAGAGATCATCAGCGGACGCTTTTCAAGCGCGGACATAGTTCACTCCTTACCAGCTAGAGATGGTGCCTCGAGGGGCCTGCTCGAAGAGTTCTTGACGCGGTTGTGCAGTCATAAGATCGTCTAACTCAATTACCCGTGTCGTGACAGCGTCCGATCGCATCGTTTCCTCTCGCACGGACTCCGCAGTCTGTTGTCAAAGTTCGGTGGCTGGTCCGCCGTGCGGCCAGCGTTGTGTCACGTTCTTGGTGCGCGTGAAGAAGCGGATGCTGTCCTCGCCATATTGGTTCAGGTCGCCGAAAGCTGAGTTCTTCCAGCCGCCATGGCTGTAGTAGCCGACAGGCGTTGGCAGGGGAAAATTAACGCCCACCATACCCACCTCGACCCCGGCAACGAAACGCTGGGCCCAGTCTCCACTGCGCGTAAAGACCGTAACTGCGTTGCCCTGGTGGTGGACGTTCGGGTAGCTTAGCGCCTCCTCGAACGTCTCCGCGCGAACAATCTGCAGCGTGGGGCCGAAGATCTCGTCCTGGTAGCTCTGCATTGACTGCGTGGCGTGATCGATCAGGGTCGGCCACAAGAAGAACCCCTCTTCGTGCCCCGGCAGGCTTCGCCCCGCCCGTCGATGACCAGCTCGGCGCCCTCGTCGACAGCCAGTTGAATATAGCTCTCGATCTTCTTCTTGTTTTCGGGGGTGACGACCGGACCCATTTGCGCATTGGGATCAGTGGAGACGCCAATCCTCAGCTTTGGGATCTCCTCGAGCAGGCGCTCGCGAACCGCCTCGGCCGTCTCCTTGCCAACGGGCACGATCACCGGCATGGCCATGCAGCGCTCGCCTGCAGACCCGAAGGCCCCGGCGAGGATATCCACGACAGCCGAGTCGAGATCAGCGTCGGGCAGAATGACGCCGTGGTTCTTCGCTCCGCCCAGGCATAGCACGCGCTTGCCGTTGCCCGCGCCGCGCGCGTAGACGGACTTCGCCACGGCCGTCGAGCCGATAAAGGTTACGGCCTTGATGTCCGGATGATCCCCGATCGCTTCGCCGACCTCCTGGACACCCTGCACGACATTGACGATGCCCGGCGGCACGCCGGCTTCGTGGGCGAGCTCGACGATCCGGAGGGCCGCGGAGGGTACGCGCTCCGATGGCTTCAGGATGAAGGCGTTGCCCACGGCGATGGCCGGGGTCAGCATCCAGAGCGGGATCATGCCGGGAAGTTGAAGGGCGGAATTCCGGCAACGACTCCCAGTGGTTCGCGGATGGAATAGACATTCACGCCAGGTCCCGCGCCCTGGGTGAACTCGCCCTTCTGCAGATGCGGGACACCGCACATAAACTCCACCACGTCGAGGCCGCGCTGCAACTCGCCATTGGAGTCGCCGAGCAATTTGCCGTGTTCGGAGGACATCAGGTAGATAAGCTCCTGCCTGTGCTCTTCGATCAATGCCTTGAACCTGAAAATCACACGCGCCCGGTGCAGGGGGTCAATCGCGGCCCAGGCGGGTTGCGCCGCCTTGGCGGCCGCGACAGCCTCACCAAGGATTGCGGCGTCACCGTGCTCCAGAAGGGCCTGCACCTGCCCGGTGCTGGGATCGTAGACAGGGCTGGTGAGTGCGCCAGGGCGCGTGACGCTCTGGCCGTTGATGAAATGGCTGATCGTGCGCATAGGCTTTTTCTCCTCCTCACTATCGACTTCGAAATAAGCAACCCCTTTACGGACTCGGCAGCCCATTGTCCAAGCTTTAGAGAGGATGAAGGGTCAAAATCATTGCTCTGTTTTCCTGGTGGAATTGACCGGCCCTCCGGTTCCGAGGGCCGGAGATTGGAGTAGTCGTTTTCGTGCTCGGTGAAGCCTGCTTTTCACAGATGCCACTGATACTCCGAGATCCTGTGCTATTTCCTTAGTGGAATGCTCTTCCGACAACCGAATGTCCATTACTGCTCGAGACTTGGGATCAAGCCGTTGGAGTGCGCGGCGGATTGCGTGGCATCGCTGTTGCTGATCGTAGAGTTGTTCCGGGTTGGGAGCGCCGTCAGGAATCTCGAGGTGTGCGCAAGCACCTTCAAAGTCTTGCTGCTGTTCGAATGACATCTCTGGGCGGCAGTGACGTCTGCGAAGGATCATCAGTGCCGTGTTGATGCCAATTCGCGTTAACCAGCTGGACAACTTGGATCTACCTTCAAATGAGGGGAGCGCTAGATAAGCTTTCAGAAAGGTATCCTGCAAGGCGTCCTCAGCATCCTCCCGATTCCGCGTTATGGACAGAATCCGCTGATAAACGCGATGAGAATGAGTTCTCTGCAGTTCGGCAAAGGCTGCATGGGAACCACGCCTAGCTGCAAGTATGAGCTCCTCATCACGTGACATGGCCTCATATCCCATGTTTGACGAAATCGCCGAACACCGCTCCGGAGAATTCATGCCCGACCTCCTTCGTCTTTGCCAGCTTCGACTGAATGCGAAACTGAAGCTTCAGTTGATGTGGTCATTACGCCAGAGGAACAGATTTGTAACAATTGGACGAAGGTATCGGTCGATACTTTCGTATGATGGAAGTCCTGCACGTCCTAACTCATTATTGTTTAAAAAAGGTGACGATGCGCCACGCCTGGGAGGTCAGCGATACGGATGCGCTTCGTCTTTGCCTTACGGGTCTTGAGACGGCTACGACTAGTGGCTCGCGGAATGGCACACGCGATTCATAGAACGAGCTGCGATCAGCTGAAGGCGGACGCGTGAATCCAGTGTCGATCCCTCCTCGGTCGAACGCAAGGTCCTGCCCACTAGGCACATTTCCTTCAAGACGCAGCGTCGCCCCTCGGATGCCGGGTCTTATATTTGCGCAGCAGATCGTTTGATTGGCCCAGGCTCAGGAAGAAGATTCAGATCCTCAGGACTCTGCCGCCGCAAGGCAGTGTTCTTCGATGGTGGTCGCTTAAATGCCATCGGCGGCCAACATAAGTAATCATCTTCCCTGCACCGCTATCGCGGTCAGGAGGACGAAAATGCAGCGCTGCAGCTTGATTAAGAAGAACCGGAAGCGGGGTTCCGATGTATGGCTTCTCCGTTGGTCCGACAAGTCCATTTCGGGAAAGCGCATCTATCGCAAGAGAGTCATAGGGACAGTGGATGAATATTCCGACGCTCAATCAGCGCGTCAAGCAGTCTCATCACTGATCGAGCGGATCAACGCCGACAATCCTCGAATAGGCCTTCGGTCGATTACACTTTCTACGCTGTGCAATCACTTCGAACGATGCGAATTGGCGCAGAGCAACACTTGGCGCAGCTATTCCACGAAGAAGTGCTACGCAGGATACCTGAAACGGTGGGTCGTCCCCCAATGGGGAAAGTATGAACTGCGAGAAATCAAAACAATAGAAGTTGAGTCCTGGCTTCGCCGCTTACCGCTTGCAAAGAGCAGTTGCGCGAAGATCCGAGGCGTCATGTCGGTTTTGTTCAACCATGCCTGCCGATATGAGCTCTTCGATCACAATCCGATTCATCTGGTCCGTCAGGGCGCAAAACGCAAAGGAACGCCCTGCGTTTTAGCCCCGTCCGAAATAAAGCTATTGGCAGATAGTCTCGCCGATCGAGAACGAACATTGGTGTTGCTCGCCGCATCCACTGGCTTACGTCAGAGCGAGTTATTCGGTCTGAAATGGGGCGACATCAATTTCACGGAGGGAACGATGAACGTGACACGCTCGATCGTTTGCGGCATTGTCGGGCCGTGCAAGACCGAATCATCGCAGAAGCCGGTCCCGATTCATCCGCTGATTATCGAGGCGCTCGTCAAATGGAAGGAGCATCAGCACTACCGCAAGCCCGACGACTGGATTTTCGCTAGTGGCCGTCGCAGCGGCCGCAAGCCGTACTGGGGTCAGGCGATCCTGCGGAAGTACATCCTGCCAAAGGCGCAAGCACTCGGAATCGAAAAGAGGTTTGGCTGGCACACCTTCCGACACACTTACTCGACGCTGTTGAGGAGCGTGGGCACTGAGTTCAAGGTTATGCAGGAATTGCTTCGACACTCTTCACTACGATCCACTCTTGATGTCTATACCCAGGCGATCACGCCGGCAAAGCACGCTGCCCAGGCAGCAGTTATGGCGCTTGTCTTTTCTCCGCAACCCGAGTCTGAAACGCGTGCGTTCTGACGGCTTTGGATCAGCGACCTTATATATGGGCACTGAAATTGGGGTGCAAAAGGGGCACGTTTCCGTAGCTCTTTTGCACCCCAATTGATTTCCGCCATTCCGAGTTAACTCTTTTGGAATGTATGGCGGGGACGACGGGGCTCGAACCCGCGACCTCTGCCGTGACAGGGCAGCATTCTAACCAACTGAACTACGTCCCCCAAACTAACTTTGGACTTGCTACCGAGCAATTAAAGCGACTGAAGAATCGCAACAACAATTCCGTAACTGAATTGTAGCAGACAATTCTCCAACGCAGCTATTGGGAGTACGGACATTAGACAGACGTTGACGATTTCAAGTGAACAAAATGAAGTGGGATAATCTCACGATGAAGTCGCCAGGGCATAGCCGCGAGATCCTCTCTAGCAGGGAGGCACAGTCGCCCCACCTACGAAGTAGCTTTAGAGAGTTAACTCGTTGACAACCGTCACTCTCGAAAAACCCATGCCCCAGCACACCATCGTTCAGCGTCAAGTTTTCTGGAGTATAGGTGAGGCAATATTGTACTCGTACAGCAACGCTGTTCGCGATCATCGCATCGGGGGATGTGGTGGACCACAGGCCGGGACCATGTTTTGCGAATCGCATCAAGAGCGAACTTTTGCAGGCAGAGTTCCGCACTGTGCCGCGGCGGCTGGATCAAACGTCAGGCCCAGCGCCTGCGATTTTGCCACCATCCGCCCCATTGTGATATCGCATAGACAGGTTCCTGCATCTACACCTCCTGCCAACGCTGTCCCTCCACCCATGTCACCGTGACACCCCGAAAACCACACGTGTTCGATTGTCTGACCACCTACCGGTTTCGACGTCCAGAGCGTCGCCGGGAACTGTGCTTGTTTCATCGATTGGTAGGCATTCTTTATGTCCGGATGAAGACTGGTATCGAGAAAGCCGTACTTGTTCTCTTCCACTCCACTAAAGATTGTTGGAATGCTGAGCGACCCAACTGTGTCCCATACGCCCAGCATTTTGATCGTTACATCGCGTAATCCGCATGCTCCCAAACCGGCAAGGATGGAGGTACGCTTCATTGGATCAAGGTATGCGGCGAATGCCTGCGTTACGCAATCGTCGGTGAACGCTCCGGTTGGCAGGCCGCATGTCGCGATCATTCCAGCGAGGCTTCTGACGGTGTAAGCGCCTCGACTGAATCCAAACAGAAAATTTTGTCGCCTGACTCATACACATGGGACAATCTTTGTGTAGCAATCCATGATCTTCTGCAGCAGTCCCTGATCAAAGGCTCCTTCGAGGATGCGATTCAAGCCTGAGGCATCGGCACCCACTCCATCGTCGTAGTATGTGACTTGGTCTGAAGTGACGGTCAAAGCCTTATAGAACCGGTACACGTTGGCGTTGTTCCCCGGAGACTGCCAAAGTTCCATTCGCACATAACACAATCCGTTTTGACATTGAGGGACCTCCGGCAAATTGCAACTCTTTCACCATGCCTGGACCCTCCGAGATTGGCCAATTTTTGCCTTGACATACACCCAATCCCAATTTCCCATTGCCGAAATGCAAGGCAAGCTGGAAAGTCTTTCTCTCAGAGCTTTTGGATGGTCTGCTCGTTGTCGCGCGTTCGCGCTGATGCTTTCGTTATGCCTGGCAACGATTGGATGCACGTCCTCTCTCTCGAAGCACAGTGCTGCACTCTCAACTGCGACGGCACCGGTCGTCGACCAAGCAGCGACTGCTTATCGTACAGCCCAGGCACTGCATGATCTCCGAGTCGACTATGACGCAATCCCTGAGTTCGAGGCTGCGCAACCGGTCTACAACCCGCGCAACATTCAACCACTTATGTCAGACAAAGATATTCAGGTCCGGCTCGCCGTACTTGAGGCCTTCAAATGCTATGTACAGTCCATTGTTGCCATCACCAATGGTACCGACTCAAAGGAACTCGATGCGGCCTCAAAGTCTGTTGGGGATTCGCTGAGCGATCTCGGAAATTCTTTGGCGCCAGCCATTGAAAGCACGCTCGGAGTCGCTACTGCTGCAGCCTCTACGACTGAAACGACAATCACAACAACTACCGGCAACACCACATCAACAACATCTTCTACCTCGTCTTCACCCGCTCCACCGATTACGCCGGAAATTCGAAATAGTGTCAGTGTTGCCGTCAATGCTCTTGGACAGTTTCTGGTTAGCAGGAAAATCAAAAAGGAGCTGCCTGGAAAGGTGAAAGATATGGATCCTCACGTTGAGACCTTATGTAAGCTTCTCGAGCAGGATATCAACACTCTTCAGAGTCAGGAACAGCGGGACTACAACAGGATTATCAACCAACAGACCCTCTTCATTCGCGAAACCACCACACTCGATCCACAACAACGCCGCGCACAGATCATGAAACTACCCAGGACCGTCCGGCAGCAACGGGCATCTGACGAGCAACTGACTGACCTTCGTGCTTCGCTTGTCCGTTTGGCTCTTACGCATCATGCTTTGGCAGCGGATGCCCAAGGCAACAATTCAGAATCGCTCAAAGGCAAATTAGCGGATCTCGAAGCTGCCGGCGATAATCTCGGTAAGTTCTATTCATCCTTGCCAAGCCAGTAAGAAGGACCGGAGACCTGACCCTTGAGCATACCTGTAAACCCGCCAAGTCAACCGACCATTCCACTCACACCCGAGGCGCGCGCAGCTTATCAGGATCTTTACGACAAGTACGAAACTGCAATTGAGAACACGACAGACCCCGGTATTCTGCAAGCGCTAAATGACTCTCAAAGCAGTGTTGATAACATTTTGACGAAGGACTCAATGTATCGCCTTCACGCAAACACAGCTCTTTTTGAGGCACTTCTCAGCCAGATCAACGACACGAATAATGACCTTAAGAAGTTGAAGAATGAGATTGCCGCTATAGCATCTCACATCGCGACCGCAGGCGAGATACTGGCTGCCATCAATAAGGTTCTCACCCTCGTGCCCGGGGTTTGAAGCCTTACTTTTTAGGCGAACAAACTAACGATCCCCCAAGCATTTCACTCGAAGATAGCTTGATCCGCCGCGTTCACATTGCGCGATGTATTCTCACTCTTGAATGTCTTCATCCACCAGACGTAACATGCAATCCCCCCAACGCACGCTACCGCGCCGATTGAGAACGCGGGGACAAAAGAACCAGAGCGCCTCACGATCCAGCCCGTAATTACCGGACCAATGATTCCAGGTAGATTCCCGATAAAGTTCTGAAAACTCACGTAAGATCCCACCTCATTTGGCGGGGCACACTGCTGCGGAACGACCAGTATTGCGGAGATCAAAACTCCAGAAAGTGCAGAGATATAAAGGAACAGCAGCGCCAGATTTCGGCCTGTTGCCAGACAGGCCGGCATTACGAATAGCCCAAGTGAAAAGCCAACGACGATGATTGTCTTGATTGAACGGGTGACAGACCACCCGCGTCTCATAAGGACCCCAGTAAGCCAACCACCCGTGATCTCACTGCACGCGATGACGAGGTAGATCCCCCCGGCAACCCACCCAAGATGGCTCAGCGAAATACGTCGCACGGTATAGAGATATGAAGGTCCCCAGCTTATGAGCAAATACCAGAAGTAATTCCAGCAGAAGAATCCTGCGGCCATTCCCCACGTGTTGCGACTGCGAACGATTCCAATCAACGCACTCAACGGTGGAGCAGCACGTCGTGAGGCTGCAGCAATCGAAGGAGCAGGATAGAGCAGAAGCCACGGCAATAACCAGAGCAAGCCGATCAGACCCGTAGAGAGAAACATCCAGCTCCAACCAAAATTGCGAAGGATCCAGGCTTCTACTACAAGGCCGATCGCCAGTCCGGCCTTGCAACCAACATCGAAAATCGCCGAAGGAACGGCGCGCTCATGCGAATCAAACTGTTCGCTGATGAACCTGAGGCCGCCGGGGAGATTAATGGACTCTCCAATGCCCAGCAGCAATCGAAAGAAAATCAACATTGCCAGATCGCCGGCTAATCCTGTGGCTGCCGACGCCAGGCACCACAGAGCAAACGCCCCTGCATAAAGCCACTTCAGCCGCCAACGATCAGCCATCCATCCCGCTGGAAGTTGGAAAAGCGTATATGTGATCGAAAATGCAGCAAGAGCCCATCCCTGCTGCAACGGATCAAGCTGCATATCGCGAGCAACGAACGGAAGCGCGACGCTGAGGCTACCACGATCGAGATAGTTGATGAGCGCCGCCAGTGACAGCAAACTAATTGGAATCCAGCGACGTCGACGCGCAAACGATGGGCCTGTTGAACCTGCGACCGCGCTTGATTTGCTCACAATCAATTATGTGCTTCAGTGGATCGACGGATAGATTCCGGGAACTTGTAAGGAACTGCGGTAGACGCTCGAACTCGCCGTGATATACAGCGTCTTGTGTTCAGCGTCTCCCCACGCCAGATTTCCAACCTTCTCGGGAATATCAATCGTGCCCAGATGTTTTCCATCAGGAGAAAAGATCCAGACGCCGCCCGGCCCTGCGCTATACAGATTTCCTTGCTGATCGACCTTCATACCATCAGGGGACCCCGGACGAGTATCCGAACTCGCATCGAAGAACAGCTTCGCATCCGCGAGCGTTCCGTCAGGCTTGACCGTATAGCGCATCCAGATCTTCTTTGGTTCCGAATTGTTCACGTAGAGATACTTCTCATCTGGAGAAAAAGCAATCCCATTTGGTCGAGGCAAATCTTTGATAAGAAGCTGCAACTGCCCGTTGGCTGGAGGAGCACCTGGTTTCTGAGCGGTCGCGCCGGGAAGGCGATAAACGCCATTGAAGGGCAACTGCTTGTCTGGATCATTGTCCTTCTGCGTGCGTAGTCCGTACGGTGGATCGGTAAAGTAAAGCGATCCGTCGGACTTATACACAAGGTCATTCGGGCTGTTGAGGGACTTGCCTTCATAACTATCGACAAGCACGGTAACCTGCGCCTTGGGGTCAACTTTCTCCAATCTCCAAACATTCCGCTGCGCATGGCCGGCAACAGTAAGTCGGCCGTGGCCATCAAGGGTCATGCCATTCGAGCCAGACTCTGGACCACCATAGGGAGCCGTTCCTTTATATCCACTCGGCTGCAAAAAGATACTCGCCCCGGCCCCAGGGGCCCATTTGCGAATACTGTTGCTGGGAATATCTGCAAAGAGAAGATACCCTGCCGCAATCCACACCGGCCCTTCAGTCCAGGTAAAACCTGTGGCTACCTTTTCCAAGGTGGGTTTAGCCGGAATGATTCGGTCCAAAGCTGGATCAAAGCGCTCAATGGTCGGCGTTATCGTTTGCGACATTTCAGCAGAACCCATCCGAAACTCCGCCCTTAAGAAATTGGACCGAGTCTGGGCGAGCAGAGCCAACAGGCAGCCCGCTATAGCTGCGACGACCACAGGAACAGCGATTCGAATTGACCTTTTGAGGATCACTCCATCTTCTCCTGATAATGCAGATGACATTACGCTGCTTTAGAATGACGGCCTCCCAGGACCCTACTCTACCGTCTCGAAATACAAAGTCAGATTGGAGCAATGATTTCGCAATGGGATCTGAGCACGGTGATTTTACATCAGCGCATTAGTCCTTCGGAGCCGAGCCCACACTTGTTCCCCAACACCCACATGTTCGTATACGCTTAATTGCGAATGAAAATGCTGCTGAAGGCTCGTCTCGCCTCGATGATGTTCCTGGAGTACTTCGTCTGGGGCGCGTGGTATGTAACGCTGGGGACATGGTTAGGCGAGTCCCTGCGATTTTCCGGTGCTCAGATTGGACTGGTAGCTGGAACGACCGCCGTAGGCGCCATCGTATCTCCTTTTCTCGTCGGCATTATTGCCGATCGACTCTTCGCGACAGAAAAGGTGCTCGCAGCAGTCCATTTCCTTGGCGGCATACTTCTAGTAGTTGCCTCTTTCAGATCCTCATTCGGACCTCTCTATATCCTCGTTCTCCTATACGCGCTTTGCTACATGCCAACATTGGCTCTCACCAACTCCCTTGCCTTTCGCCAGATGACCGACCCGAAGACCGAGTTTGGCCCGATTCGAGTTCTGGGCACCGGAGGCTGGATCGTTGCCGGCTTGCTGATCGGCACGTTGCGACTGGAGGCTACATCGGTACCCTTGCGCGTCGCGGCAGGCGCGTCGTTTTTCCTGGCTCTCTATTCCCTCTCACTCCCGCACACGCCGCCACTGATGCAGTCCGTCAAGTTTCGTGTCAGCGATCTTTTCCCCGTTGAAGTGCGGCGCCTGTTCCGCGAGCCCAGCTTCGCAATCTTCGCATTGGCATCTTTTCTTATCTGCATTCCTTTGCAGTTTTACTACGCGTTCACCAATCTTTATCTGAACGAGGCAGGCGTAAAAAATGCAGCCGGAAAGATGACCGGCGGGCAGATGTCAGAGTTGTTCTGCATGCTGCTGATCCCCTGGTTTTTTCGGCGACTGGGCGTGAAATACATGCTCATCGCAGGCATGTCAGCCTGGGCGCTGCGATATGTTCTCTTCGCCTACGGCAATAGTGGAAGCGCAATGTGGATGCTGTGGCTCGGCATTCTCCTGCATGGCATCTGCTACGATTTCTTCTTTGTGACTGGGCAAATTTACGTCGACAGAAAGGCACCCATCGCCCTGCGCGCCGCCGCCCAGGGAATGATCACGCTCATTACCTATGGCGCTGGAATGCTCGTCGGATCATGGCTTTCCGGATACGTGGTCGACCAATATACGATTACAGGGGCGAACGGTTCAATTTCGCATGCATGGCGATCGATCTGGATTGTTTCTGCCACCTGTTCCGCAGTCGTTCTGGTGCTATTCTTCTTCACCTTCAAGGACTCAGACCGAATGTCGACCACTACAAGGCAACCAGAATCCGAACCCGTAGGTACGGTCTAGCAGGCTTTAAGGGTATGCCGGGACGAATCACGCCACCACTGAAGCAGCAGCACTAACGCGATCAAAATTAGGGCCAGAGTGAGGCCAGTCCACAAACCGATAATTCCCTTTCCGCGCCAGAAGCAGAGTACATAACCAAGGGGCAGCCCGAAGATCCAGTAACCCGCAAAGTTGGCTAGCATTGGCACACGTGTTTCACCCAGCCCTCGCAGTGCACCAGTCGATATTGTTTGAATCCCATCGAAGATCTGAAATGCCGCTGCCAGCGCGAGCAGTGGCACGCCCATACTTACCACCGCCTCCTGATTTGTGTAGATGACGAGAACTGCATGCGGCACGAGGAGGAAAACCACAGCGGCCAATGCCATAAAGCTGACACCGACCATCATCGCCAGCCAGCCTGCACGGCGTGCGCGTGGGCCGTCTCCGGCGCCTATGGCATGCCCCACCGCAACTGCCGCGGCAGCCGAGGTTCCCAATGGAACCATATAAGAAAATGCTGCGCAGTTAAGCGCAATCTGATGTGCAGCCAGAGCGACTGGCGTTAGTCGACCCGCCATCACTGTTGCAGCGCCGAAGGCTCCAACCTCCATCACGATCTGTCCAGCCGCTGGAACTCCAAGCTTCAACAGGCTCAAAATGCGGGCAAAGACAACTCCCGGCCAATCTGCAAACAGCGGATGACCCCTGCCTGCTTCATTTCTCCACGCAGCAAATATCAGAACTGCGGCCATGTAGACTCTGGCCAGGCAAGTAGACAGTGCCGATCCGCGCACACCCATCGCCGGAAATCCGAGGTGACCGTAAATCAGTGCCCAGTTCCCTGCCCAATTGATAAGGTTCGCAGAGATCAGTGCGAACGTGACTGGACCAACGCGCTTTACTCCCTGCAGATAACGGCGAAACGATGCATAGAGCAGAAGTGGTAGTGTGCCCCAGTTGAGCATCCGCAAATAATCTGAAGTCTGCTGGCTTACTGCAGCATTGACTCCCAGATACGGAAATGACAAAGGTGCAGCCCAGAGAACGATCATCAGCAAGGGTGTGAAGGCAACTGCGATGTACACACCTTGAGAGAGCCAGCGGTGACACTCGTCGAAATCGCCGCGTCCATATGCCTGCGACACTAGCGTATCGAGCCCGAGAAGTATCCCGATTCCAAACAATGCAGGCGCATAATAGATGGCATTTCCCATGCCGACGGCGCCAATCGCCTCAGCGCTCAGTCTGCCCACCATGATCGTGTCCACAATCGACATGGACATCCATCCAAGTTCCGACAGAATGACAGGAATGGCGAGCGCCAACAGGGAGCGCAATTCCCTTTTCACATCAATCTGCGTCGATTGCACCTGCATGCTACAACTCTACATAAAACTCTCCCCAAATAGTCCGCACACAAACTTCAGCGAACTTCAATTCTCGAAATTGTGAAGACGCGCACCAATAACCTACCCTCCTCTTGCGATATAACAAGAAGGATGAATCTGCCGGTCAACCCACCGATCCTGCCGATGCTCGCCAAACGAGTCACTGGCCTGCCGGAAGGTGATGGATGGATCTACGAACCAAAGTGGGATGGCTTCCGCGCAATTGTCTTTCAAGATGCAGCTGATCTCCTCATTCAAAGTCGCGACCAGAAATCTCTGAACCGCTATTTCCCCGAATTGATCGAGACCTTGCAAAAGCAACTGCCTAGTCGTTGCGTACTCGACGGGGAAATCGTCATCGCTCAAAACGGCGCGCTCGATTTCGAGGCTCTTCAACTCCGCATTCATCCCGCGGCATCGCGGGTCAAGAGCCTCTCCGAACAGATTCCGGCTTCAATGGTTTTCTTCGATCTTCTATCCGAAGGAGACGAAGATCTGCAAAGCCAGCCGTTCGAGACACGTCGCAACAAATTGGAAGCCCTGCTTTCTTCAGCCGTACCCCCGCTGCATATCACGCCTGCAACGCGCGAAACCAGCGTGGCTTCAGACTGGTTTCGTCGCTTCGAAGGAGCCGGCCTGGATGGTGTAGTTGCAAAACCAATAGACGGTATCTACGAACCCGACAAGCGAGTCATGTTCAAAGTGAAGCACGAACGCGATTGCGATTGCGTCGTCGCTGGCTTTCGCTGGTACAAGGAAAGCGAGGGCGTGGCCATAGGCTCATTGTTGCTTGGACTCTTTGATGATTCCGGGGCTCTGCAGCATGTCGGCGTCTGCGCCAGCTTCGCAAAAGAGAAACGCCGCGAACTCCTGGACTTCCTCACACCCTATCGCGCGAATGCGCTCGACAATCATCCATGGCGGGCTTGGGCTGAATATGAACCCGACCAACGGATGCCGGGCGGTCAAAGCCGTTGGAGTCAGGGTAAGGATCTGTCCTGGCAACCGCTACGTCCCGAATTAGTTGTCGAAGTTTCTTACGAGCACATGCAGGGCAGGCGATTCCGCCACATGTCGCATTTCAAGAGATGGCGGACGGACAAGAGACCCGAAGACTGCACGTACGCGCAACTGGAAGTCGTCCCCGCCCAGGAACTCACCGAGATCTTTTCCCTCGGCCGCTGACACGAGAGTCTCGCTAAGTTAATCTTCGCCTTCGCCATTCGCGGGTCGGATCGTCGTCCGGATCAGGAGTCTCTTGAGCAGGTCGCATTTCCTCCGGAACATGCCGCAGGTTGATTCGGATTCGTGTCCAAAGAGAATACCGGCCCCGCATCCGATCAATAAGAACATCGTCAACAGCTAATAAAGCTGCTGCCTCTTTATGTTTTTCCTTCCATCGCTCCAGACCCGCCATGGCAGCTTCTTCGCTCTGCGAATTTGCAATGGTGAGAAGAGGCGCCTTCGCCCGCGACGTTCGTGATGAAGACTTCCTGGCACTCACACCGCTCGACTCAGCCTTCGCCCGCGAAGGAGCAACGCGCTTCGCTTCGCCCTCCATCTTGCGAAAATGCGGCGGCCAAGGCGCATCCCCCAGGCCCGACGCCTCATCTTTCGCTGCAAGCTGCAGCAAACCTTCCAGCGATCCTCTCGCAGCCTCCATCTCTGCGAAAGGATCGCCAATCTCGGCGAAGCGCTTCGGCATCGTCAAGACAGTAAACTCTTGAGGGTCGCAATCAGGAAGCTCATTCCAGCTCAGCGGCGCAGAAACGCGAGCGTCCGGCAAAGGCCGCACCGAATAAGCAGAAGCTGTCGTTCTGTCCTTTGCGTTCTGGTTGTAGTCAAGAAAGACTCCATGCCGCTCTTCCTTCCACCATTTCGAACTCGCCAGATCCGGCGCACGACGCTCCACCTCACGCGACAATGCCAACGCCGCGCGCCGAACTTCAGTAAATGTCCAGCGAGGTTCGATCCGGACATTAATATGCATGCCGCGCGAACCGCTCGTCTTAGGCCAGCCATGCAGATCCATTTCCTCAAGAACGCTCTTCACCGTCATGGCTACGCGGCGCACATCCGTCCAACCCACTCCCGGCCCCGGATCCAGATCAATCCGCAACTCATCGGGATGATCCAGATCACTGGAGCGGACAGGGTGAGGATGAAGCTCAATGCAACCCAAGTTCACGATCCATGCCAACCCTGCCGCATCGTCCACCACAATCTCTTCAGCAGTCCGGCCCGAGGGAAAGGAAAGAGTCGCCGTCCTCAGCCAGGAGGGGCGATCGCTCGGCGCCCGCTTCTGATAAAAAGCCTCGCTCTCGGCGCCAGTCACAAACCGTTTAAGAACCACCGGCCGATCGCGAATCCCGGCAAGCGCACCCGCAGCCACCGCAAGGTAGTACTGCACGATGTCCAGCTTCGTAAGTCTGACCTGCTTTGAAAAATAGAGCTTATCCGGATGCGTAACCCGAACTTCCCTGCCTTCAATCGAGAGTATTTCGACGGCTTCGTCTTTACTCATCAAAACAGCTTACCGCTTCCGGTCACATTCGAGGCGTTCATCGCCTCTCCAGAAAATCAGTACCGGAAAAATCGCTCCCGAATGGTAAAACTCTAACCACTGCTCTTTTCGAAACAAACCGGAGCCAAACGATGCGTATCGCGAAATCGTTACTGAGTGCTGTCTGCATTTTGTTTTTTGCCGCTAACACACCACTTCAGGCGCAGACAAAACGAAGCATCACCGAAACAGATCTCTATCAGTTCCACTGGATCGGCGATACGCAGATTGCTCCCGATGGCTCACGCGTCGTCTTCGTCCGCGTGGACGTGACGCCCGACCACAAAGGTTACGCGACATCCTTATGGCTGCTTGACCTGAACAATGCAGTGGAAGCACCGCGAAGACTAACCGCCGGCACGCATGACGGCCACCCTCGCTGGTCTCCGGATAGCAAAACCATCGCATTTGCGCGCGCCACAGAAAAAGACGGCAAGACGGGCAAGCCGCAAATTTATCTGCTGAATCTCGCCGGCGGCGAAGCCGAAAGCGTCTCCGATCTCCCCGAGGGCGCTTCCGCCCCGCTCTGGTCTCCGGATGGAAAGCATCTTCTCCTCACAAGCGGCACAACGCCGGAAGAATGGAAGAAGCACGAGTCCAAACCCGACGCAGCAAAGACAAAAGAGGAGACGCCCGAGAGCGACGTGCGCGTCATTACGCGCGCCGTCTATCGCATGAATGGCGAAGGGTATCTCGACTTCGATCATCCGGATCATTTCTGGATGATCGATATCGCCTCTGACGGGAAATCTGGAAAACCAAAGGAGATCACTCACGGCAGGCTTGGCGACTCTGATCCAGTCTGGTCGCCGGATGGAAGCCGCATCTACTTCTTCCGCGAAACCTCCGACGAACCCTACTACGAGCCGCCAAAGAGTGCCATCTATTCCGTCCCTGCTTCCGGCGGAGACGCAAGCCTCGTTGCCGCAATACCCTTCGGCGCGCAAGACATGGTCATCAGTCCAGACGGCACCGAGGTCGCGTTTCGCGGAGCAACGACCGTGCCCGTGCGCTCTTACTCCGAGCCGCATCTCTGGACGATTGCCTTAAAGCCCGGCGCTGAAGCCAGAAACGTCGCACCCGACTACGACTACGACATCGGCGACTCAATCGGCGGAGACAATCGCGCGCCTCGCGCCGCAGGAAACGCGCATCCCGTTTGGCTCGATGATCACACTCTGCTCGACGTGGCCACAAAAGAAGGCCGCGCCAATCTCGTAAAGATTGACCTGACAAACGGCAAGGTTTCCGACTTCACTTCCGGCAATCAGACAATCCAGTTGTTTTCTCTTTCAGCCGATCACGCAAAAGCGGTCGGCCTCGTCTCAACGCCACTCATGATCGGCGATCTCTTCTCCATCACCGCCGATGGCAAAGAGAATCAGCTGACACATATCAACGACGAGCTATTCGCCCAGCTCAATCTCGCCCCGCCCGAGGAGATCACCTACAAGAGCTTCGACGGCAAGCGCATTCAAGCCTGGGTACAGAAGCCATGCGATTTCGACCCGCACAAAAAATATCCGCTCATCCTCAACATTCACGGAGGCCCGCACACCGCGTACGGCTACGTCTTCGATCACGAATTTCTCTACATGGCGGCCAAAGGATACGTCGTGCTCTATCCCAACCCGCGCGGCAGCACTTCCTACGGTCAGGAATTCGGCAACATCATTCAGTATCACTATCCCGGCGACGACTACAAAGACCTCATGGCCGGCGTCGATGAGCTGATCCGCCGCGGATACATCGACGACAAGAAACTCGGCGTCACCGGAGGCAGCGGCGGCGGCCTGCTCACCGACTGGACCGTAACGCAGACCACCCGCTTCGTCGCGGCCGTTTCGCAACGCGATATTTCCGACTGGACTTCATGGTGGTACACCGCCGATTTCACACTCTTCCAGCCAACCTGGTTCAAAGGCCCGCCATTTGAGACCCCCGAAGATTTTCGCGCCCGCTCGCCGATCACCAACGCCAAGAAAATCCAAACTCCGATGATGTTCATCCTTGGCGAAGCCGATTACCGAACCCCTCCCACCAGCGGCGGCGAACAGCTCTTTCGCATGCTGAAATATCGCCACGTCAATACCGTCATGGTCCGCTTCCCCGGCGAGTCGCATGAACTCTCACGCTCCGGAGTGCCCGCGCACCGCATCGAACGGCTCGATCACATCACCGGATGGTTCGGCAAATACCTGATGGACAAGAGCGAACCCGAATATGATGTCGTGACGCCAAAAGAGCACGAATTGGACCGCTAAATGCCAATTTTTGGCGCTTAAATGGCTCTTTCAAGCACAAATTTCGCCTCTCAGATCTCCTTTAGACAGACAGATGCCAAGGGGTCAAATGTGTTAACTTGAAAAGAGCTTCCCGTCGCTGGAGAGATGGCCGAGTGGCTGAAGGCGCACGCTTGGAAAGCGTGTTTAGGGGAAACTCTAACGTGGGTTCGAATCCCACTCTCTCCGCCATAATATTTATAATCAATAGCTTACACTATACGGCATCGATATCTATCAGCAACGCTTCGTGAGCCACCAGCCTGTTGCACAGTGCTTCCGGGAGTAAACGGCGCCGTTCCCTCCGTGCACTCCAAAATGTACTGACAGTTTTATATGCTTCAGCCAAAGCCTGCTCTCGCAATTGGACGAGCTTTCCCGCGTGTTCTTTCTCTAACTCCTCGAAAATCTGATCGAATCGACTCTTGGTTTCTGGAAGCGGGGCGGGACTTGATTCGATGTCTTCCTTGAACCATCGCTTCTCATATGAATCAAGATGCGCTTCGCAGTGTGCGAACATCAGCTTGCCCACCACCGGCTTTCCGCAACCGGCTTCCAGACACATATGCGTGTCTTGCCGCTCATGCATCGTGATTCGCCGTTCAGCTTCCTGAAGCCTTTTGACTTCGATGATGTAATTCGCTGACGCCTGATCCGCAAGGTAAAGAAGATTTCTCAAACTCTCGCTCTTCAACATGCCTGCATTCGCCTCCCGCCCAGCTAAGCACTGTACCTCATCGCGCTTTCAAGTCTTGCGTTACCAGAGTCACGGGCGTCTCTGATACGCTCAATTCTTGTCTCATGCGGTTTTGGCTATGCGATATATCATTCATCGAAAGGGGGAACCTTAGTGCAGAAGAAGATTCCAATGTCGCCTGAAGTAGCACAGGCAATGAAGAAGCAACTGAAGGCATTTCGCAAGAAGTTTCACCGCGATCCCGGCCCCGGCGATCCGATCTTTTTCGACCCGGACGCCGATACCCCACAGCCGTTCTCTGAAGCCAAAGCGTCAGAGATATTCGATGAAATGATGAATGTCGCCAAGGAAGCGAATATCCGACCGGCGCTTATCTACGCGATGAAGAAGACGGGGCGCATCGTCACGGAACAAAACCGGAAGTTGCTGTCTCCGGAAGAACTCGCCGAGTGGGATGCTGCAATAGACGAGTACAAATCGATGCAATGACCGGGGTCGTAGTAAGCGCCGACCATAAACGAAACACAAAAGGAATAGGGTTTTGTCCGATATTTCTGAGCTACCAACCGCTCCTTCCGACCACACGCCATCCAGTGAGCCGATACCGCTGCACATCACGAACTTGAACGCAGCTAAGGAGTTGTTCAAGGAATTTGACGATCATCGACGATTTCATTTGCAGACTAGCTTGCAGCTATACGACAAGTTATCCAGCCAAATAGGAATCGGAACGAACCTTTACGAAAAGCTGATCTTATTGGACGGTGCAACGATCGCTCTGTCGGTTACTTTCTTGGGTTCACTGTCGTCACGGCTGGGCGCCGCTCATCTGAGCGGACATCCGCATTTATGGATGGTGGCTTTTTCGTGGCTTCTCTTGATTCTGTCCATCTATTTCAGCTACCGGGTGATCCTCGACAGGCACTCTTCGGTATATTCCGTTTTGGCCCGGGTTTCCGCTGATTGTTCAGCTCATAACCACCAACGTGCTCACGTCAGCATCTCCGGACTCAGCGGTCTTCTCAAAGGGGAGATTCTAATCGGGGAAGACAAGATTGATGTGTCAAAACTGTTTGCTGGTCTTGCTGAGCTTGTAAAACAAGAGGGCGAGGATTCCGCGAAACGTGCGACCGAGTATGCAGCAGAAATAAGGAAAGCATCCAGAGAAGGTGTCTGGGCTAAATTAGCTCTGAACTGCACCATGTTGGCCGTTATTATGCTCTGCCTTTTTACCGTGCTCTCGCTTCGACTGCTGTTTTGAATGAAGGTGTAGAGCATTGCTTTCTTGACCAAGAATGAACTGATACCACTGATACCGTTTTTCGAGAAAATCCGCGATATTGCATATAAGAAACAGCACCATATGCAAGAGCGTGCTACTCAAAGATCTTTGTCAGAAAAGCGGTTACGGTAAATACTTCAAACCATTGATTTTGAGGAATTTACCCTAATTGAATCCCACTCTCTCCGCCACAACTAAAGCGTTTAGAATCATTATTTATCTAAAACTTGCCATTCTTGGTCATGATTATCTGGGCCTTTTCTTTCGTTATGGCCTAGCCCTTTCAAATGATAACGCTCGCTTTTCGTGGTTGGTTCTTTTCGCTCTTGGGCGTGAGGTAGTTTTGGTGGCCTCATCCTCAATCTCGATCAACTGTCGGGCCGATTCGACGAGACGCATTTCCTCAATTGCCATTTGTCCACGACATCTGAGTTGACTCGAATCAAGATGCGTTGAGTTGCTCGCGTGCATCACTAGCGCAAAATCGATCTCCTGATCTAGGTCGCTACTTATCGTCCACCAAAGTACGGGATAATCCGGTTTGTGGCGTGGTGGATGAGAAAAAAATATTTCTTCTCGCAAAATGGCCGCTTTCTCAGTCAGACGAATGTCTAAAAAAGTAATTCATAGCCGTTGCTGATCGCGACAGGGTTTCTAGAACCGCAATCTTGACAGCCGTCACAGCCCTATGGTTACATTCCCCCGCAAGCATTCTGAGACTAGTACCTTGCATGGAAAGAGCTGAGGTCTCATGTATGTTGTCCTGCATTTCCTTCCTGGATTTCATCCCGGTAGACTCCGCAACCGCAGAGTTTGCCAGGGTTGATGACTCTGTATACAAAACAGGCGAAAGATACGCCAAGGTCACTGTCTAAGTCGCACCGACTAGATGCGGTCTGATAGGGCCCGCTGGTTTGCAGAACTTTTAGGAGGCGCAGTGATTTCACACAAATTATGGATTCCTGTCTTCGCAACGGTGCTTTTCCTCGGCTGTTGCTTTACTGCCCGCGGGCAGTCCACCTTCGGTTCAATTTCAGGAACAGTCAAGGACGCCACGGGCGCCGCTGTCTCAGGCGCGCAGGTCACGCTGACCAGCATCGCCACGGGCGCCAAGGAAACATTTAACACAGATCAAAACGGACTCTATTCCTTCGTCAATGTGAATCCAGGTGAGTACACAATTGATGTGGATAAGACCGGGTTCAAGCGCTTTAAGCGTGCCACCTTTGACTTGCAGGTGCAACAGAGTGTCCGCATTGACGCCACCATGGAGGTCGGCGCCGACACCCAGACGGTGGAAGTGACCGCGGAGGCTCCGCTGCTGCAGACCGATAACGCGTCCCTGGGCCAAGTCATTGACGAACGCAAGACCAACGAAACTCCTTTGAATGGCCGCAACGTTTTCAACCTCATCACTCTTTCTCCAGCTGCGATCGCGCAAGGTGGCGCGGGCGGTTCGCAGGTGGGCCAGAATCCGTTCAGCTGGGGCAACTACCAGGTGGGTGGCTCGTTCGGCAACGAGAGCGCCGAGTACATCGACGGGCAACCGGTGAACATTGGTTACATCAATCTGCCCATTCTGATTCCTGATCAGGACGCCATATCCGAGTTCAAGGTGCAGTACAACAACCTCGGACCGGAGTGGGGCAGATTCTCCGGCGGCATTGTCAATTTGAGCACGAAGGGAGGGACGAACACCTTCCACGGGGTAGCGTATGAATATCTGCGCAATAAGGTCTTGAATTCCCGGCCGTATTTTGCGACGACGAATCCCCCCTACGTGCAGAATCAGTTCGGCGGCACGTTTGGCGGCCCGGTTATCAAAGACAGGACGTTCTTCTTCTTTGCCTATGACGGTTACCGTCAGCGGGCATCCTCGATTTTTACGACCACTGTGCCCACGGTTGGTGAGAGGAGCGGCGTATTTCCCGCTGACACTCCGATTTATGATCCGTTGAGCATCAGCGCGGCGTGTGTCGGAAACTCCACGGCAGCGAATTGCGGCCGTACGCAATTCGCCAATAACACAATCCCTGGCGGATCAATTAGCCCGGCGGCATTGGTTGAACTTAAATATCTTCCGATGCCCACAAACGGCGCCGAAAACCTGAACTTCACCGCGGCCGCGCCTTCGGGTGGAAACACCAATCAATACGTAGCTCGTGTTGATCAAAAGTTGACTTCGACGCAGAATATTTTTGTCCGTTACAACTTCTTTAACCTTCTGGATTTGCCCACCGATCCCTTCGGCACAGGACTCTGCGCGGATCGTTGCGCGGAAACGTATCAGACCAACGCCGCCGTCATAGACTACTCCAACTCCATCCGGCCCAATCTGTTGCTAAGTGTGAACCTCAGCGGCAGCCGGTTCCACTACTTGCGTTCACCGAAGAACTCGAGTTTTGACTTGACTCAGTATGGCTGGCCGTCGTCTTACAATACGGCAATTCCGGCTGCTGGCCGGTCGCCGTTCACGCCCTGCTTCACGCCACAAGACCCCGGCGTTACCTGCTCGCAGGGCCAGAGCTTCATCACGGATCACGACACGCAATGGGCTCTCTCTCCCAACCTTACCTGGATCAAGGGACGTCACACCATGTTGTTTGGCGGTCAACTGATTGAGACCTTTGACAACTACGCCCAGACGAACATCGCCAGCGGCGCCTTTGCTTTCAACGGCAGCTGGACGCAGAGCAATCCTGTTGCCGGCGGAACAGGCGGTATCTCCTTCGCCGATTTTCTGCTGGGATATGGCCTGAACCAATCGAGCGTGTTCAACCACAATTTCGGTGAGACGCAGATTCCCGCCCTGGTGGCGCAAAAGGAAGCCTATCGAGCCTTCTTTTTCGGTGATACTTGGAGAGTCCAATCGAAAGTAACGCTCAGCTTAGGTCTGCGCTACGATTTGCAGGGACCCTGGACCGAGCGCCATGACTTTATAAGCTATTGGGATCCGGCGGCGACCAATGCCTCCGTTACGGGCTGTAACGGAGGGCCATGCCGAGGCGACGTCTTCCTCGTTCGTAACGGAGTAAATGACACCCGAGGCAACATACCGCTGAAGAAGTATGAGTTCATGCCCCGTCTTGGACTTGCTTATACCGTGGATCAGAAGACAGCCATTCGCGCGGGCTATGGAATATTCTTCATCCCCAACTGGATATTTTTCAACCTGAACCCCAGCAATGATGCCATCAACCTGGCTTCGACGCTGTGGGTTGCAACCACGAACGGCGGCATCACCCCCGCCAGCACACTGACAGCGAGCAACTGCGCATTCAGCGCGGGAGCTCCTTCGGGAACGCTGAATTGCGCGACAAACGGACCCTTCGGTCCAAATGTCGTGACTCCCCTTGGCAGAGGCAACGTTTCGGCCTTTGATGCCGGGCAAAACATCACAGTAGCTCCCTACACCACATATAAGCCGGCGTACGTCCAGCAGTTCAACCTGGACATTCAAAGAGAGCTGCCGGGAGGAATCTTCGTCGATGCCGCGTACGCAGGCTCGCGGGGCGTGCATTTGCCAAATCCGACTGCGACTCAAATTGACCAGCTTCCCGACGCGGACCTGGCTATGGGAAGCGCCTTGCTAGTGAACGTTCCCAACCCGTTCCAGGGGATTAACACGGTAAGCTCGTTGAACCCGACGACAAACCCTACGGTGATCGCCGGTCAGCTGCTCCGTCCTTACCCGCAGTATGGTGGCGTCAGCC
This sequence comes from Alloacidobacterium dinghuense, assembly GCF_014274465.1. Classification (NCBI taxonomy): domain Bacteria; kingdom Pseudomonadati; phylum Acidobacteriota; class Terriglobia; order Terriglobales; family Acidobacteriaceae; genus Alloacidobacterium; species Alloacidobacterium dinghuense. Next base: position 3,738,792 of record NZ_CP060394.1, read on the forward strand.
TTGCCGGAGATGGTTGCTGCGACAGTGAATATAGCTCGTTTCAACTTTCAGTCACCAAGCGCTTCACCGGAGGCGGATCGTTCCTGGCTGCCTACACAAACGCAAAACTCATGACCAATTCAGACACCCTGACCACCTGGCTGGAGACCGGTGTTGGAGAGGTGCAGGACTGGAACAACCTCAGGGCAGAGTGGTCGCTCTCTTCCCAGGACGTGTCTCAGCGCGTAGTGCTCAGTTACGTTTATGACCTGCCCTTTGGTCACGGTCAAAAGTACATGGCCGATGCGTCCGGCGTCACCGGGAAAGTGGTTTCCGGCTGGGGCCTCGATGGCATCACGACGTTTCAGAAGGGCTTCCCCTTGCCGATAAGCTATGGGGGCTCGACAGCGCTGTCAAAGGCGAGTCTGGGAATCGGGGTTTTGCGCCCGAATATTGCGGCGGGATGCAGCAAGGGTACCTCGCACGTCCATTCGGTGGGGGGAGTCGCCTGGTTTAACCCAGAATGCTTCACAGCTCCCAGCGACTTTGGTTTCGGGAACGAGTCGCGCGTGGATCCAACGCTTCGGGGCGCAGGGATCAATAACTGGGATCTCGCGATATTCAAGACGACGAGCTTCGGGCCAGCGGAAAAGTTCGGTGTGCAGTTCCGAACGGAGTTCTTCAATGCATTTAATCGCGTCCAGTTTGGCCCACCGAATACCGCTTGCTGTACATCGAATAACACGAGTTTCGGAATTACTAGCAGCCAATTGGGTAATCCGAGGCTCATTCAGTTCGCTCTGAAGTTTCAGTTCTAACAGGTGAGCGGAGCGAAGGTGGATGCTGCATCGCGGCTAACGATGACCGTCAACGCTGTATTCCACGGGCCTTGCAACTGCGATGCGCGCGCGTGTGACTTCTGCTAACCTTGCGATTGCCTGACGGGAGCACGCGCAAAATCGGATGAACCGGCGGATCACACGACGCGATTTCCTCGAAGCGTTTGCCGCCATGGGCCTGGCTTTGCCCGGGCCCATGTCCTTGTTTGACACGAAGCATCCGCGTGGCCTGGATTTCAACCACGTGAATTCGCCCACGCCGCAGAAGTACCTGATCGAAACGATGGGCGGCGGTGTGGCGCTCTTCGATTACAACAACGACGGGTTGCTCGACATTTTTCTGGTCAATAGCGGCCGGCTCGCGAATCCGATGCACCCACCCGAGACCTTCGACCGGCAAAATCCTCGGAATTGGAATCGCCTCTACCGGCAGAATCCGGATGGAAGCTTCACGGACGTAACAAAGGAAGCGGGTCTGGCGAACGCGGGTGACGGCAATTACGGCATGGGTGTGGCGGTCGGCGATTACGACAATGATGGCTTTCCCGACCTGTACGTCACGAATTACGGGAAAAACACCCTCTACCACAACAATAAGGATGGAACGTTTACAGACGTCACCACCAAGGCAGGCGTGGAGGCTGGCGGTTGGAGCTGCTCCGCAGGCTTTTTTGATTACGACAATGACGGTCACCTGGATTTGCTCGTTACGCGCTACATGATATGGGATACGCAACACAGTAAGATCTGCGGAGGCGAGTGGCAGACATATTGCCCGCCAGCTGAGTTCCCAGCAACCACAAATATCCTCTATCGCAATCGCGGGGATGGCACATTTGAAGATGTCAGCCAACGCTCCGGGATTGCGTCGGTCAAGGGGCGCTCGCTTGGCGTGTCGTTCGCGGACTACGATGACGATGGATTCACCGACATCTTTGTTTCTAACGACGGCATGCGCCAGTTTCTTTTCCACAATAACGGCGACGGGACATTCACAGAATGCGCTCTGGAAGCGGGCACGGCGCTAACCGCCGATGGCAAGCCTTTATCGGGCATGGGCACTGTCTTCCAGGATTACGACAACGACGGGAGGCCCGACATCCTGGTGACGGTGCTGCCCCGCGAGGTTTACGCACTCTTTCATAATGATGGCAATGGGTTATTCAGCTACCGCAGTCTGCAGGCAGGCCTGGGCTTGCTCTCCGCGGCAAGCTCGGGGTGGGGTATAGGCTTGGAGGACTTCGACAACGATGGCTGGAAGGACTTGTTCGTCGCCCAGAGCCATGTGCTGGACAACGTAGAAGCGATCGACCCTATGCTTCATTACAAGCAGGCGCCGTTAATGGCGCTCAATCACAACGGGCGCTTTGAGCGAGCTGATGCAGGAACCACCGAGGCGATTGCCGGCCGCGGCGCGGCGTTCGGCGATCTGAATAACGATGGCTGGATGGACGTTGTCGTCACTTCGCTGGGCGGAGAGCCGCTGATGCTTTTGAATCACGGCGGATCTGGAAATTGGCTCTCGATCTCCTTGCGCGGAACGCGCAGTAACCGCGATGGGCTAGGTGCGTCCGTGCAGGTCAACGGTCAGAAGCGATTCGCAACCACGGCTGGCAGCTACATTTCGGCGAGCGACAAGCGTCTCCACTTTGGCCTCGGCGCGGCTCAGTTGGCCAAAGTGGAAATTCACTGGCCCTCTGGCTGCCATCAAATCCTTGAGGGTGTCAGAGCCAATCAGTTTCTTGAAGTCCGCGAGCCGGAGAAATCATGATTGGTGCTTTCCTGTCGGTCTTACTCATGATACAGGCTTCCGCGTCGCCGGCCATCGAGCATGTGCATGTAGGAGTGGACGCAGAAAAGCGCGGACAACTGGACGCAGCGTTGGCCGAGTTTCAAAAGGCAACTGAGCTCGATCCCAAACTGGGAGTCGCGTTCGCCGATCTCGGTGGGGTATACATCGAGAAACGCGATTATGCGGCCGCTATTCCGCCTTTGAAGCGGGCCATTGAGCTCAGCCCCGACCTCGAAGCGGCCCACCGATTGTTGGGTTACGCACTTTTGGCTCAAGGGTATGCCACCGAAGCGATTCCACATCTTGAGAAGGCGCAGGCCGAGGACGCGCTCGGTATCGCTCTGCTCGACGCAGGCAAATTGCCGGAGGCCGTGGCAGTTCTTCAAAAAGCTCTGGCTCAAAGTCCGAATGACCCGGAGCTGCTCTATTACTATGGCCGAGCCTCCGGCCTGCTCTCCAAGCAGGTTTTTGACGAACTCGAAGCTCGCTTTCCGGATTCCGCTCGTGCCCATGAGATGATGGCGCAGGACTACGCAGTGCTGCGAGATGTCCCTAACGCCGAACGGGAATTTTTCGAAGCATTGCGTCTGCGCCCACAAACAGCGGGTTTGCACCTGCAGCTGGGCGAACTCTACGCCCGCGCACAGCAATGGGACAAAGCCGAAGAACAATTCCGGTTAGAAACTGAAGCTCAACCAGGGAGCGCCGAAGCATTTTATCGTCTCGGTGAAGCTCGGCTGCAGTTGGGCAAATTCCACGAAGCGCGCGAGGCACTCGTCCAGTCCGACCAGCTGAGAGAGGACATGCCGGAAACCCTCTACCAGCTAGGAAAGGCGGCGGCTATGGATGGAGACGATACGATGGCGGAGAAGTACTGGCAGCATCTTCTAACCTTGGAGAAAAATACTCCGCTTGCCGCCCAAGCGCACTTTGGTCTTTCTGGCATTTATCGCAAACTGGGAAAGCCCGCGGATGCCGATCGCGAAATGCAAGAATTCCGTAAATTGCAGAGCAAGCCGGGTCACACGGACGTTTCGCCGAATTAGCCAATATTAGACAACAAGCAGGCAAGGGAATCACCCGTGAATGAGAGATCTCCTAGAGGGATTGCCAGGATTCCGTTTAGGGTTTCGCAGTGCAACCGAATAGATGATTGTGAGAGAACCTCGATCGTTTACGTTATAACTTTCTTTACCATCTAGGGATTGCAGCGATGAGTTTGTCCGATGTCTTCTGATATGCGGTAAGTGTGATCTGCATTGTTGACGGTCAACCGACTATAGTCGCCTATCAAGAGCAGTACAGCAGACACAATGCTCAATGACTCATTTAATCTTATAATCCGCCACAGAGGAGGCGTGCGAAGGATGCTGTGCGACGGCTTGCTTACGAGGCGGCTGCCGAAGCTTACGCCCGCTAAACTAACCTCACCGGCGGTTTCGGCGCTGGGCTGCAAGGCGCAGTCTCTCAATACGACAAGACCTTTCCGACACGCTTTTATACCTTCACCGAACCATCCTATAACCTATTTCAAGAGCCGAATTACGCCCAGCTGCAAGCGGACGCTATTGTTGGCGCACATCAAGCAGGTGCTCGTGGCCTGAAGATTTTGAAGACACTTGGCCTATATTTGCGCGAGCAAACCACCACGGGCAGCCTGGTCAAGGTGGATGACCCTCGCTTTGATCCAATGTGGGAGACTTGTGGCGGCCTTTGGCCAGTCCATCTCCTCCTTCTACGTGTCGAAGATAGGGGATGATTCGAATCCCAGCACGCAAAGGGCACCTTGGCGCACCATTCAACATGCCGCAGATACTGTGCATGCGGGTAGTACCGTCAATGTGCGGGGTGGAATCTACTAAGAGCGCGTAAGCATCAAGACATCAGGTAACGCGACTGATCGGTAGAATCTGGGCAAACGGCGCCAGCAGGCGTGGCGCGACGTTCCACTTCACCTTGCCAGCGGCTCCCGCAGAAACAAACCCTCCACTTTGATCCCACAGTAAGGAACAGCCCTCTGGGGCGAAGGGCTCAGAAAGTGAGCTTGAGTGCGAATTGCACCAGGCGCGGATTGTTCACGGTTGAGTTTACGGAGCCGAAGCCGACTGCACTTATGTCGTTGACCGGCAGACCAAACTGCGCGTGATTGAAGAGATTGAAAAACTCAGCTCGGAAGGTTACGCCCATTTTTTCCTTCGGCAGCACAAACTGTTTGATGACAGAGAAGTCCGTGTTGACGAAGTCGGGACCTAAGACCGGGACGCGAGATGCGTTGCCGAGTTGTCCGATGGGAGGGGCAACGAAACATGCCTGATTAATGTACTGGCTCTGGCTGTGATGCGCCGCGTATGCGTTGCATCCTGGAACCTGATCGGGGCGATTCCAGTTGTTGCTGTTGCCACCGTTCTGGAAAGAGGCGCCAGAATGGTTGGTACTGTCGATCAAGGGATCCGGAAAACCGGAAGAAATCCTTTCGATGACGGTTAGCTGGTAGTTGCCAAGAAGCGTATTGGTCAGGCCGCTCCAATTGCTGCCGAACTGCTTGCCCCTGCCGAAGGGAAGATCGTAGATCACGCTGCCAGTAAAGCTGTTATAAAGATTGATCTGCGACAGGGCGTAATCCAGCTTCTGCCAGTTGGGGAGCGGGAAATATGGCGCACTCAGCAGGGACCCCAGACCATCGGACAGGCCATTGTCCATCGTATGGGAATAGGAGTAGGCGATCAGAGCATAAAGCCCCTTCGATGTCTTGGTTTCTGCTTTGACTTGCAGCGAGTCGTAGTTTGTTTTGCCCACATCGCCGAAGAGGAAGATCGTAGTGAATGGCCCATAGGGTGGTGAAAAAGGTTGTCCTCCGGGCGCACAGCCAATTGTGTAGGAAGGTGATCCGACACAGGCAGACGGGCTTCCGACATTGATGTCATTCCCCGCGACCAGGATGTGGTTGCTGCGCGAACCTGCATACCCCATCGTGAGCACGATATTGCCCGGCAGTGCCTGTTCGACGTTCAGGTTGTATTGCCGCACCCTGCCCAACTTGAAGTCTGTGGGTTGCGTATAAAACGAGCCGGTAAATGTTCCAACGGTGGGCGGTGCTGGAATGGCTTGAAATCCGTCGGAGAGACTGATGGCGTTCGGTGTCTGTCCAAGTACAGTGGAGCAGTATGAGGTTGCGAAGGCGCAGCCGATAGATGGGGGGAAGGCGTCGGATTCACCAAGGAAAGGCGGGTTTTGCCAAAGACCCTGCGCCCCCTGACTCCACGCTGAGTCGTGAAAGATGGCGAAGCCAGCTCGAAATACGGTCTTATCGCTGCCGAAGAACTTCCACGCCGCACCGATGCGCGGTTCTAGAGCAGTCCAATCCATGGTCACTCCGGCAGACGAACTGACACCGTTTTGGTTGGCAACAAGAAGCTGTCCGGTGCTGGGAATATAGTTTGCGAGGCGTCCGTGAGCTTCAGAGATTGGTGTAGTCATGTCCCAGGCAAGGCCAAGATTGAGCGTGAGAGAATTCGTGATTCTCCAATCATCCTCACCAAAAGGACGATAGATCTTCCATCGACGGCCGGTAACAGGACCGTTGAACGTCTGGTCGTGAATTGCCCCTCCGGTAATGCCGAGAAGGAAATCGGCCTCTGGATTGCCCCCAACATTCGCGCTGCTGAGACCGGTGAAGTTGCCGCCATTGCCAATGAGCCAGAAGCCATCCTGAAAGGCCTCTGTACCGACGTTCATCTGATTGGCCCGGAAGTCGAGCCCGACGTGAATGTCATGCTTGCGGACGATAAGATCGAGCGAGTCGCGGAAGGAGAAGATATTCGTTCCACCCTGGAAGGGGGAATACCCGCGATCTCCGAGAGCCCAATAGCCGCCTTGGACGAGTGTTGAGACCAGCCCGCAGCTATAGGCGCCCGGTGCGCATGGGGTGGCGCCAGGGGGACATCCGAGGTTAGCGTTGGGAATTCCGCCGGGCACGATGGTGGCAGAGGCGCAGGTTCCCGTACCTTGCGAAGAGATGTAATCGAAGATGCGGTTGTAGCCGAAGGTGGCCTGATTGACCATCCTGGCGGAGAAGACGTGCGTTTCTCCGATGGCGGCATTGCGAGCGTGATTGATGATGCGCTGATTGGTGCCGAAGGCGTTAGCTGAAGCAAAGGATGGCGGATTCGAGCCGCCCGGCACGTAGGAGAACGCCTGATCGTAGCTGAAACGGCCGAAGAGCGAATCGGCCGTGGAGAGTGTATGGTCCAGACGGCCATCAAACTTCGTCTCGTCGAGCTCGCGTACGGGAATGTTGACGTAGTTATATCCCGCTGCGGCATTGCTGGCGTTTGGCGTGGGATATAGGTTTATCATCGCCTGCCCAATGTTGTTGATCAGGTTGGATGGGATCTTGCTGCATGGGGTTCCCTGTGGCTGGCGTCCGTCAGGGTTGGCAGCTATAGGTTGTCCTGCTCCATTGCACTGGAAATAGACATTCGGATAAACGTTGGGATTGGTTGAGGCCCCAATCATATTCGGGTTTACGATGGCGAGACCGCTGATGGCATTGCCGAAAGGATCGGCGGAGAAGTCGCCTGTGCGCATTGCCAGTGATGGAACCAGGCCCGTGAAGGTGATGCCGTGGCGCTGATATTTCTGTTCGCCATCGACAAAGAAGAACGTCTTATTTTTTCGAATGGGACCGCCGATTGCGCCTCCGAACTGGTTCAGGTTGAATTTCTCGGCAGAGGTCGCAAAATAGCTCTTGGCATCAAGCGCCGTGTTACGGAAAAACTCGTACAGCGTTCCATGGAAGTCGTTCGTTCCTGACTTCGTCGTCAGAAGTACGGTGGGACCGGCGCGCGTTCCGTATTCGGCGGAGTAGGTGTAGGTGAGAACCTTGAACTCCTGAATGTCGTCGATGGAGGTCAAGATGGCGATGCCGCCTGCGGTCAATTCATTATTGTCAACTCCATCGAGCAACCAATCGGTGCTGTTTGGGCGGGAGCCGCCGACCGACAATGAGAAGGGGCCGCGTGCTGCTACCTCACTGCTTGCTGCAGAGGTAAAGAAGCTGCCGGGATTCGTCTCCGCTGTGGCGCCTGCCGTGAGTGTGGCGAGTTGCACAAAATCGCGGCCGTTTAAGGGCAGTTGCGCGACTTGCTGCGACGTGATGACCTGACCGAGAGAGGGATTGGCTGTCTCGACAGCGACTGCCTCGCCGGCAACGGTGACGGTAGTGGATACGCTCGCAGGAGCAAGGTTGAAGTCAAGTTCGCGAGCTTGATCGACCTGGAGATTGAGATCTTTGGATTCGCTGCTTTGGAAGCCGGTCGAATCCACGCGTACCGTGTATATACCCACGGGGAGTAACGGGATCGAATAGTGGCCTGCCTCGTCAGTCTTACCCGTGCGTTCAAGACCGGTTGCCTGAGAGGTAGCCGTAACGGTCGCTTCAGGAACGCTCGACCCGGTTTTATCGGTAACTGTGCCGGAGAAGCTTCCCGTGGCCTGACCGTACAGAAGCGGACAGACTGCTGCCACACTCATGCTGAAGATGATTAAGAAGAATACTTTGCGTGCCAGCCTCGAAGTCAAACACCGGAAATATTCCGGAGATACCGCCCCAATCGTCGGGCAATTCATAAACAGACCTCTTTCCATGAACAGTTAAGGAGGTTCTATTCGCAGATTTGAGTAACTGTAAGAAATTACAGACCGAACGTCAACGCAAAGTTTTGTCTGCGATGGCGCACAACATTCCAAAAGTGGACATCATGAATCTGAATTTTGGATAGTGAGCCCAGCCCTACCAAAGAAGCTTCAGAGCGAATTGAACCTGTCGCGAGGTCGTCGATGTGCTTGTGATTGCTCCCGCCGTGCCTGAAACACCCGAGGGTGTGAAGACAATAAGGTTGGGGGTATTGAAATTAGCCCGGTTCAGCAGATTAAAGATCTCACCTCGAAACTGCAGCGTAAGCCCTTCACGAATGGTAGTGTCCTTTCGCCCGGAGAAGTCCCAGGTTCCCAGTCCGGGTCCGGTTAATGTATCTCTGCCAAGATTGCCGTAAAAGCCGCTGTTCGCTGGAGGCGGAAGAAACGCGCTCGGATTGAACCACTGCTGAGGAGTGCCGATGATCGCTGGCGACGCGTGAAAATTCGGGTTCACAAACGGTCTCACGGGATTCCGGGTATCTCCATTGTTGGAGGGGTTGTAACTGAGCTGGGGCGTGATGGGGAACCCGGACTGGATGGTGACGATGCTGTCCACGGACCACCCACTGACCGCAGCATTAGCGAAGCCATGCAGATCTTTACCGATGGCCTTACCGGATCCAAATGGCAACATGTAAACCGCACTCACGACACCGATGTTTCTCACATCGTAGGTTCCCGGACCATAGTCAGCATGGATGTCATAAGGGTTGGAGACAAGGCCAGGCGCGTTTCCCGCAGTGGTTGCATTGAGCGAATCTCCGTTGTCGAGCACCTTGGACCAGGTATAGACGCCGCGTAATGCGAGATCGTGACTGAAGCGATGATTTACGTCGACCTGCAGCGAGTCGTAGTTGGCCGTGCCCCATGAGAACCACGTCCAGGTGTTGGCTAGTGTGGGGTTGGCTTTTGGAGTTCCGGCAGGAATATAAAAGCTACCCGCGGGAACGGCCGAGTTGGCGAGCGGCGCCGGGAAATTGGCCGGATAGGCAGCGGGACAGGGAGATGCAGGACATACCGTCGGAACTGGCTGGTTGCCATCCACGCCGATGAGTTGATGGTAGCCGTGAGAACCGACATACCCCACGGTGAACGAAGTGTTCGGTGTCAGCTCCTGCTCTACTCGCAATGAGTAGGAAATCAGGGTGGGCATCTTCACGTCTGGTTGAACACCACCGGGTACGAGGAGCGCCTTTGCTGGCTTGTGAGCCGTTGGGTCGAGCGGCAGACTTGAAACGGGCAATGAAGCGATGCTGTACGTGGGATTGAACGGCGCATTTTGGTCCATGCGATAGCCGAGGTCGTCCAGCAGCTCGTTGTATATACCGAAGCCTGCACGCACGACAGTCTTGCCGGGCCGCACGTTCCAGGCAAGACCGATGCGTGGCTGAGGCAGGAATTTTGCATTGTTTTCGGTAAAGGCGTGGTCGCCAATGCGTGGCTGGCTCGAAATTGTATAGCCGGTGAATGTGTAATTGGCGGCGCGTCCATGGGCTTCGTTCCAGCCGGTTGAAAACTCTCCGCGGAATCCCAGGCTGACGGTCAATTTCGGATTCAACCGAATCACGTCCTGGGCGTGAACCGCACCGAAAAACGAGCGCCAGTTCATCTTGGTTGGTGCGGGGCTGTAGAGGAAGCTGCTTGTTGTTCCGGCAAGAAAGGTCTGAAGGCTTGCGAACGTGGCCTGTCCATACTGGCTAAGGTTCAGGATTTCGTTTGACTGGAAGTTTTGAAACCATGCACCGAAGCTCCACTGATTGCGCCCGTGCGACCACGTCACTCGATCTTCATAGGTGTATAGATTCCTCGCAAGAGGCAGGCTACTCCCGTTGTTGCTTCCTGCTAGACCAACCTGGGCCTGCGGATTGGATGCCGCACTTCCGCCCACCACCACCGCGCCAACTGGACGTCCACTAATAAATCCGGGGACGTTGACAGCCGGCGTGCCGGGAGTAGGCTCGCCGGTGAAGAAGTATCCGGCGCGCGAATATCCGAAGCGGGCTACATTCAGCAGCGCTGGTGAGAAAACATGGGTCTCGTCAAGGCTCAGGACCTGCTCGCGCAGAGTGAGAATGTCTGCACTGTAGGGGTTCGCAATCGTCTCCGTGTAATCGGCCCCATCGTCAATGGTGTAGACAGTCGAAAATGTGTCTTTCGGCGAGATGTTCAGGTCGAAGCGCACTGTGCCGAAATCCTCCCGGATGGTTTGCAGGGGGCTGCTAAAGACCTGGGCGATTCCGTTGAAGTCAGGCGCATCGCCTGGTGGCGTCGGCCACAGGTTCAGCAAAGGCTGCACGCTGGGTACTGCGGCAGCGCGCGAAGCCAGGTCGGGAACGAATGCGGCTGATGTTTGATGCAGATGTTGCCGGTAGCCTTCGTAGTTGCCGAAGAGAAACGCCTTATCCTTTTTAAGAGGCCCGCCCAGCGAGGCTCCAAACTGATTGCGCTGAAACGGCGGAGCCGATCCCTGATCAAAATAGTTAGGCGCATCCAGCACGTTGTTGCGGAGAAATTCATAAGCCGAGCCGTGAATTTTGTTGGTTCCTGACTGGGTAACGATGATCACCTGTGCACCCGGACGCTTGCCGTATTCGGCGCCGTAGGAATCCCGCAGCACATTGAACTCCCTGATTGAGTCGACGCCAAGCAATTGCTGGCTGGGGCCTCCAGGCTGCATATTGTTCTCTGCAGCACCGGTAAATTCAACGCCATTCAGCAGGAACAGATTCTGCTGAGGGCGATTCCCTGAAACCGCGAAATTGTTACCTGTGGTTGAGTTCGAGACTCCGATGCCTCCCGTTTTCTGCGACGTGAAATTGACGATGCCGGGATTGAGCGTGAGCAGAAGATCGTAACTGCGGCCGTTCAGTGGAAGGTCTCTCACTTGCTGCTCGCCAACGAGTCCCGAAATGTCCTGTGTCGATCCATTCACGATCGGGACGTTTTCCGTCACCGTGACCTGCTGCTTTACCTCACCAACCTGCAGAGTTACGTCCGCTATTGCCGCCTGGCCTACAACGAGAAGAATGCCGGTGCGCACCTTCTCAGCAAAACCGTCTTTTCTGGCGTGAAGCTCATAGCGTCCGACTGGAAGTTCGAACAGCTGATATTGCCCCGCCTGATCGGTGAGAGAAACGCGCGAATTTCCCGTGTCGAGATCGATTGCTGTCACCGACGCGCCGGGAACGGCTGCACCCGCGGGATCAGTAACTCTTCCTGACAAGCTCGCTGACACTTGTGCCCCGGCCGAAGCAAAAAAGATACTCAATGTGCACAGCATCAACACCGACAAGCGGGAACCGAGTCGTGACATTTCGCCCTCATAAATAATTCGGAGAATTCATAGATCCACGCACCTAAGCTCGTGGTCGCAGCGCAATCGGAACGAACATTCGGCCCTGTTTTGTTCAGTCATCCGGTCGCAGTTCGCGATGGATAACGTTGATCAAGCCGAAGAGATCGCAGGCCCATAAATCCTGAGCCTAACCGAATTTCATTTATTCAAATCGCTATTATAAATCGCATTTAGTCGATACGGAGGATTCGAAAGGGGTACGTAGGGGATCCACGAGCGTCCATGGCCGGCATACTGTTGTGCCATTTGTTTACGGTGTCAAGCTAAAAACTATATGTGCCTGCGACCGACGATGCGGTTTTATGTTACGAAAGTGCGGCAGATATGTCTGGTCGTCATTCAAAATGGCTGGCCAAGCGAGTAACTGGGCTTGTAGGTTGTAAACCAACAAATCAAAAAACCTATGGCTCACACGATTGAAAGCTCTTCCCCTGCCTTGGTACTCGGTGTGTCGTATCCCCTCAGCATTGTTTCTCGGTCAACAATTCAGAAAGAAGAACCGGACGGAAGCGCGGCTCTTGCCTTCATTGTGGTGCTTGCTGTCTATCTCGTAGTCGGGATTGGCATCATTGCTGCATGGGCACTGTGGCATTTGTCTTGAACTACCCACGTGCCGACTGCTGACATGACACCTCGCCTACAAGGTGGCGAGCGCGATACGACCCCTCTGACGGGTGCGTTACTTCACTGAGTCGGACTGGGTAGCCACCGCGCCGGGCGTACCGACGGCTGGCGTCAGCATGTCTTCCTTGCGCATCACCAGGTTAGTCGCGTTCAGCGTGGCAAGTTCGAAGCCGTGTCCGTGGGTGATGGCGTCGGTGGGGCAGGCTTCGACGCAGTATCCGCAGAAGATGCAGCGGTTGTAATCGATGTTGTAGACCTTAGCGTAGCGCTCGGAGCTGGAGATCCGCTGCTCGGCGGTGTTCTCGGCGGCTTCGATATAGATGCAGTTCGATGGGCAGGCTGCCGCGCACAAGAAACAGGCGACGCATTTCTCGAGTCCGTTCTCATCGCGCTGTAGAACGTGCGCGCCGCGGAAGCGCTCCTGGAGCACAGCGCCGCGCGTCGGGCCGGGGCCGTCAGGGTAGTTCTCGACCTCGGTCGGCTGAAAGATCTCCCGGAAGGTGATGCTCATGCCCTTGCTGATGGCCGCGATGTTGCGCACGATCGACATGCCTTTAGTATACGAGGACTTCGCGTCCAGCGAAACGCGCCTTTCGGCGCCTTTGTATTGCAGATCCTTCGCTCCGCTCAGGATGACAGCCTTTTCTTCGGTGATTCCACTTCTTGACGATTCACTCGATGGCTAGTTTTTTCCAGACTGCGTCGATACGGGATTTCGTCGTGGCGCCCATTTCAATCATGGGGGGCCAGAGGCGGGTGAAGCCTTCGGCGGCCCATTTGCGCGTAGCGTCGATGCCCATCTTGCTGCCGTAGTTCGGCATCCGCGAGGCGTGGTCGAGTGAGTCGATGGGGCCTAGCGTGAACTGGATGTCGCGCTCGGGGTCGATGTTGTTCGCTACTCTGAGGGTCACTTCGGTGAGATTCTGCACGTCGCAGTCTTCGTCGACTACGATGATGCACTTGGTGAACATGGCCTGGCCCATCGCCCAGATGCCGTTCATGACTTTGCGCGCTTGTCCGGCGTAGCTTTTGCGGATCGAGAGGATCATCAGGTTGTGGAAGACGGCTTCTACGGGCAGGTTGACGTCGACGATTTCGGGCAGCGTGAGGCGCATGAGCGGGAGGAAGATGCGCTCGACTGCCTTGCCCATCCAGGCATCTTCCATGGGTGGCTTGCCGACGATGGTCGATGCATAGATTGGGTTCTTGCGGTGGGTGATGCATGTGATGTGGAAGACGGGGTATTCCTCTTCCATGGTGTAGAAGCCGGTGTGATCGCCGAAGGGGCCTTCGCGGCGCAGCTCGTCGAGTTTGACGTAGCCTTCGAGGACGATCTCGGCGTGGGCCGGAACTTCGAGGTCGACGGTTTCGCATTTGACCAGTTCGACTGGCTTCTGGCGCAGGAAGCCGGCGATCATGAACTCTTCGACTTCGGGCGGCGCGGGGACGATGGCGGCAAAGGTCGTTGCCGGGTCGGTCCCGATGGCTACGGCTACTTCGAGGCGGTCGTTCCCTTCCCGGGTGAGCGTGATGTTCTGCGTTCCTCCTGCGGTTTCGGCCATCGCGCTGACGTGGGATGAAGGTGTTTCTCCCACTGCGGCGCGCAGGCGTTCACGCAGATGTTCGGCTGCGTTCTTCTGGCGCTGCCAGTGCATGCCGGTGGTCTGGCCGTCGTAGACCTGCATGCGGTACATGCCGACGTTGCGCTTCCCTGTTTTCGGGTCGCGGGTGACGACGCATGGGAGGGTGATGAAGCGGCCTCCGTCTTGCGGCCAGCATTGGAGGATGGGAAAGTCGAGGACGTTGAAGTTCTCTCTGAGGATGACTTCCTTGCAGGCTGCGTCTTTTGCGGCGATGGTTTTGGGGAAGAATTTGCCGATGTCGGCGAGCATGGGCAGCATCTTCAGCTTTTCGAGGAAGCCTTCGGGAGACTTCACGTCGAGCAGGGCGCGGATGCGTCCGGCGACTTCGTCGAGCGAGTCGACTTCGAGCGCCAGCTTCATACGGCGGTCGCTGCCGAACTGGTTGATCAAGACCTTTGCGCCGGGATGACCTTTTACGTTCTCAAAGAGGAGCGCGGGGCCGCCTTTTACGCCGCTTTTGGTGACTGATTTCGAGGCGCGGTCGGTAATCGCGGCGATTTCGAGGATCGGGTCGATCTCCTCGCGGATGCGCTTCAGTTCTCCGGCTTTGTCGAGCGCTTTGATCCAGTCACGCAGGTCGTCGTAGGCCACGTTGTCTCCCTTCGGCAACCTCCTATGTTACTCGAATGCTGTGGATGCAAATGCGAGTCGGGATTCGGGCGCGTCTGACATGCTTGCCTGCGGCAGCAAGGTACGCCGTCTCTCGACGGCTGCCTATTCAGAGGGCTAAAGCCCTCTGCTTCTACCTTGAGGTGCTTTGCACCTCTTTCTGTTTTCTTCTGCTCTGGTTTTTTGAGCTGTGGCTCTCTGTCTATATCGCTGGTATTGCCTCACGAAACATCGTTGAGATTCTTCCTCCCGTTGGTCGTCAGAATGACGGCTCAACTAGAGCTGTGGGCTTGGCAGCCATGGGCCTGCGTCAGTAAGGCGCGTCATCGCGTGGCAGCGGTTTTTATTCAGGCTAAACCTCTCTGCTTTCACAGTGAGGTGGCTGAATGCATGACAGTCTCTTCGGCAACGTGAGGTCGGTCTTGCCGAAGGCATTTCGGCGACGGCGTGGATTGTGATTCCTCTTTGCGAAGACAGCGCGTCGGAGTTCCCGGCTTGCGGTAGGTTGTTGTTGGCTGATTCAGCTCCTGCTTCTTGTTGTCCGGCTCGTTCTCGTTCCGCTTTGAGCCTGGCCTCTTCTGCTTTGCGGGCGCTCAGTTCTTCGGCTTGACGGAGAAGGATTTCGCCGAGGCTGGGTGGGCGTTTTCTGGCGGCGGCTTCTTCCGGTTCGGGGCTCTGCTTTTCCGGGCCGATCAGGGTGCCGTCTGCGTGCTCATGGGCTTCGCGGACCGTTTGCTCGATAGTTGCTTCCTTCACGGCCATGGCGGCGCGGTGGCGGTTGTTCTGCGAGGCTACCTGCAGTCCGTAGATGAGGATGCGGGCGCGGCGTGAGTCGATGCGGTTGGCGGCTAAGGCCAGGACCACGTCAGATATGGCGAGTTGGATGGCGTCGGCGTCTTCGAGTGGCGAGAGGTTGAGGGCGGTTTCTTTGGGTTCGGTGTAGGGCTCATAGGGTTGGTTCTGGGGTGATGGGCGGCGGCGGGACTTGTGGTGGAAGTAGCAGAAGTCCTCGGCCTTGAGGGCGGGTGACTGGCACTTTTTCCCGCTGGTGAAGATGTGTCGGCACTCGTTGTACATTGGGTTTGGTCCCCCTATATTTTTTGTAAATTCTTCTTTTTGCTGGTGGTTAGAGGCTTATATATACGGTGCGCGCTATGCGCGGTCTTTTTAGACCCACCCCTTCGGCTCCGCTCAGGGCAGGCTCTGTCTCCTCGAACATCGCGAGGAGACAGGATGGGGCACCCGGTTCTTGCCTGGTTGTGGCTTGTGGCTTCCCCCGTATGTTTTCGCTAAATTCTTCAGATGGTTTGGGTTAGGGCTCGCGTGAGGCGGTGGAAAACCCGGGGCTAAAGCCCCTTTGACTGCAAGTTTTGTTTCACCGGGCTAAAGCCCGGTGCTTCTACCCTGCGCTTCGCGCCTTTGAAAAAAGCCATTTCCCCTAAACACGAAAAGCCCGCCATCTTTGGCGGGCTTTTTTCTCTCTATATCCAGTTTAGCAATTTTGAGGGTAATAGTACGCCAATTTGGCGCGCGTTTTTGCGCTTTGGAATGTGTCGGTTAGAAGATTTCTTTCGCGCGGGGGGCTTGACAGGTTTCTTGGCGATCCCATCTCTCTGCGAGACCCTTCATCGGCTCATGGCAGTCAATGAGACGCACAGGGTTTGGACCAGGTTGACCGAAATGTCCATATTGCTGACTCACCGACCATGGACTTTGGGCCGTGAGTGTACTAGCGATGTTACGCAACTCTGACGTGAGGATAGAATTGTTTCGCGATTGCCTTGTGGCGTGGACAGTAAGATCCTGCAATTGATTGGACGCAATGAAGACTATCGCCGCGATCGTTCTACTGTCGTGCTGTGCGCTCGCCCAAGATAAGAGGGCGATATCTAAAGCGGAAGCAGGCTGCGGACCGCAGGATGCGAAATACGAAGTGAAGTCCGATGAATCGCAACATCCGACGCCCGCGCCGGAAGATAGCAAGGCGCTGATCTATGTCGTCGCGGACGGCCACCTCACGACAATTTTTGGATTTGACGAAAAAGTGGGTGGGCGCCGTCAATGGTGGAAGGTACTTCTTCGTGCCAATCGACCCCGGTGAACACCACGTATGCGCGATGCTGCAATCCTTTACTCACGAGATGATTGGAGGCCCTAGAGTTTCGGTGCACTCATTGAAGGCAGAGCCGGGCGGGACTTATTATTTCAGGACTCGCATGGTCGGGATCAGTACCGGATTCGTTCTTCAACTCGACCAGTTGGATCCGGACGAGGGAAGGTGGTTTATTGCTTGGTCAAGGTTCAGTACTTCGCATCCCAAGGACTGAGCTGTTAGCCATCGCTATCGTAATCGGTGTTCATTTTCGATGAACAGTGTCCACTAGCAGCATTCAATTACGCGAGCGTTTTCTAAAATGATGAGCTATGGTCCCTTGGAGTCCTGTCCTCATTGATGTTCCAATGCCGATTCGCACGCCGCGCTTGCTCATCCGTCCAAAGGAAGTCGGTGATGGTGCAGTCGCATCTGTTGCGGTCAGCGAAACATGGGAGGACTTGCACAAATGGATGCGCTGGGCCGAGCACCCTGCTGCATTGACCGCCGAGTTGTTGGAGGTCAGGAACAGACAATCGATGGCGAGCTTTATCCTGCGTGAGAGTATCGAACTGATCGGCGTCGAAAAGGGAACAAACACGGCTGTCGTCTGGTGCGGACTCCATGACATCGATTGGCAGGGGCGTCAATGCGACACCGGATTCTGGGTTCGCAAGAGTGCACAGGGGCGTGGAATCGCAACCGAGGCAGCCAACGCGATGGTACGTTATGCCTTCGGCTGTCTTGGAATGAGGCGTGTCGGTCTCACGCACTCCGATGGCAATGAAATCAGCCGACGTATTGCGGAGAAGCTTGGTTTCAAGTTCGAGGGCATACAACGGGAAGCAAATATTCTACCCGGCGGAAAGCGTGCAGACAGGTATTGTTATGCGCTATTAGACGCCGGTAGTCTTCCAGATCTTCACGTGCAGTGGTAGGGAAGTCGGGAGATCATGCAATATCGGTCAGGCTTGGCTTCCTTCGGCAAAGGGGGGGCGCACCGATCGCGGAAATCAATGAATATTGATGCCGTGCTCCTCCAACTGGCCGAAAACCGAAAGAAGGTTGGTCATCTTCAGCACATTGCGAAGCTGCTTACCGAGGTGAAGCAACTTGAACTCGCATCCCAGTCGCCGGGCAGATACATGCAGTCGCACCAACGCGCCAAGCCCCATGCTGTCCACATAGCTGAGTTCTGCTAAGTCAACAATGACCACTTTTGTCTGAGGCAGCAAATCTTTCACTGCCTCGTAGAGTTCTTCGGTGGTGCCTGCTACCAATCGGCCGTGACATTTCACAACGGCGGTGTCCCCGTCACGTTCGATTTCAAAGGCCAGAACCTTTTGGGATTCTTCAGGCATATGGTTGCTCCTGGGAAGATGGCGAACCGTTCGGCTTAGTGTCGACCTGGGAATTTTCGCATATGGAACCTAAGTGCAGGAACCAATTTGTGCATTGGCGGGTTTGGGCTGGTCGACCGAAATGTCCGTATTGCTGACTCACCATCAGCATCAACTATGCTTGAAGAGCAACGTGAAGCTCCGAGTCCCAGTAGCGCTCGGTTTCATCGTCATGACAGGCTGTTCAGCTTGGTCTCAGCCGGGTAGTCTTTCGCTTTGTATTGTTCATACGAAGTCACACAGCTCGGATCAATACGAACCCGCTGCCGGACCCGACGCGATTGCGATGTACCAAGAACTTGCTGGGCGAAGACTGCAAAACGGCGCCACACTCCAGATCACGGTTTTACCCGCCCTGATGCAACAGGAGATCGAGCCGGAGGTCCACCGCCTTAATTGCGCCTGGGTGCTTCAGTTGTGGTACCTGCGAAATGCCGACGAGGATGTATCCGGGCAAGCCCTACCCCGGGGTGCTCGTTTCGACAGTCTGCGCTTCACATTGTGGAGCAGCTCAACACGGGAAGTCATCGAGCAAGGTACAGGATTTGTGTCACTGGCCACCAAGCCGCCGCTGCTGCCATTTGCACCGTTCCGCAAACAGATTCTCAAGAAGCTCAATCGGCTGCCCTAATGGATCGGGGGCGAATTCGTTTCTGAGGAGTCCCCGGGAATACGGAATGTTACCTGATTACCTCCGTGTTGCCGACAACCAGAAATCAGCAGAGTGAAGGGCGTTTATAGGGGCTTATCCGACGCAATGGTGAGCGAGTTGACGCGAGCTCACTCCGACCCAATGCGAGCATGCGGTTTGGCCCGCCGACTAGCCCTAAGAAATAGGATGGGCAGGTCTTCCGGAAGTGAGACCTCGTTTCCGCCACAAACTAGAAGGCGCCGGCACCTTCCCTCATCTACTGGCCCTGGATCAATAGGCCCAACGGAGCGAGAGGGCCGACTGGCCAGAATTGATATTTCGCCAGGCCGCCGGCTACGAGCGGCATGTCATCGACTGTCGCTTTGGCTTCTTCGACCGAATCAGCACTCATAAGGAAGATCGGCCCGGTGCCCTGGCGGAACCAGAACTGCTCGATCTTGCCATCGAGATATAGCTTGAGCGTGTGAGATACTTCCTTCGGCAAAATCTGCTGCCGCTGTTCCGGGGTCAGTGGAGCATCGAGTGTTCCGATAGCCATAACTTTCATGAGTAGTCTCCTTCATTGACGCTTGCGACGCGGTAGAACCGGCGGCCCGCAGTACAACTGTGAACCAAATCAGACGCCGGAGCCATCCGAATTCCCGCTGGGCATGGTCGAGTAATCGGGGCGGGGCGGCGAGCAAAGTGACTGGAACCAGCGGCTGATGTAAACCTGGGCGTCTGCTTCTCCGCAGAGATGGCGCGTACCAGGAATACTGGCCGAGTCTGGTTCCCACCGCACGACCGTTAACCGGGACGCGCCGCACTCGATCAAAAACCAACGCTGCGGGTTGGTGGTCACACGACCACAAATTTCACAGCGGAACTCCCTAAGCGATGACATAAGCCTCCTTCAGGTGGACTGTCGCCCTGCCGTCCAGTGGCGGACCGTGAGGACGCCACCTTTTAATTTTTATCATTGCGGGGCCTTTGACAGGCTAACCTTCATTTGTCGGATCGTTCGAACACGGAGACTGACTGCTCAGTCTCGGCTCTCCGCCGACTTCGATCTTTGACAGGTTCCTTTCAGGGTGACGATAATCTTACCGAGCAGGAGGCCCTACATGTACATGCAGGACAAACTCTTGAGGGCTCGAGGAATCATTTTGATGATTGGCCTCGGCATTGTTGTCGCGATCGTAGCATTCGAGCGATTCGCTCGCTGACTGCCAAACTCGTATGGCCGGGCGCACATTGAGGAGTCAAGTGGGGAGGCTTGACGACTCGGCTCTATTTCCACTCCCACGTCTGTGCAACAGTGTTGCCGTTGCCATCTACTTCATATTCGAAGGCTGCGCAGGCGTTGTTCAGGCGGCCCAGCTTCTGTGAGGTCGTCCGCATAAACAGCATGCCTCGATAGCTTATTGAGCCGCCAGCTCCGAAATGGCCTAAGCCCGTCCCGGTCCAGGTCACGGCTTCGCCCTCTTCCGTCGTACTTATTCCCTGGCCTGTGCCATAAATGGAGCCGTCGCCGCGCACTTCCGACCGATAGGTGCCGATGCCGGTGACGGGAACACCCAACATCGTGCCGCTGTCTTCAAAGGACACCTCCGCCGTTGGAGGTTCGACGGAGAGAACACGCCTTACGAGTCTCTTACCTTTGGTTTCACCAATCTTGTCTCCTAACATTTCGTTCGCCTTTCGCCGGGGCTCAAGCTGCGGTTCCCCGGGCGGGCAATTCTACCTTCCAAACCAAAGCGCACACTATTGCCAAATGGCTTAGTCTGTCATTTCTCTCCGGAATCGCGGAGGTTTGCACGGCGAGATGAAACGGCCCTTTCATTCGTCTCTATTCATTCCGCGATAGACTGACTTGTTCTGTTACCTGGGACCTGTTTGGAACATCCAGTATGTAAAGAGGTGATATGGATCAGACACAATCGGATGCATTAGTGTTTTTTGGGGCTACCGGCGATCTTGCCTACAAACAGATTTTTCCCTCGCTGCAGCGGCTGGCGAAGCGCGACAAGCTGCCCGGGCCAGTGATTGGAGTGGCGAAGGCGGGCTGGAATCTCGACCAATTCAAGGCGCGCGCGAAAGACAGCGTAGAGAAGCATGGCGGGGCCGATCCGGAAGGACTGCCGAAGCTGCTCAATAGCCTGCGCTATGTGGATGGCGACTACAACGATCCGGAGACTTTCAAGCAAGTCCGCCAACTGCTTGGGGCGGCGCAGCATCCGCTGCACTACCTGGCGATTCCTCCGTCTTTGTTCGGGAAGGTCATTGATCAGTTGAAGGCATCGGGCTCGGCGGATGGCGCCAGTGTGGTGATCGAGAAGCCCTTTGGACACGATGAGGTGTCGGCGCGGGCGCTGACGGCGGAGATTGACCGCGTATTTGACGAAAATCATATCTTCCGCATCGATCACTACCTGGGGAAAAATTCCGTTCAGAACGTGATCTTCTTTCGCTTTGCGAATTCGTTTCTGGAGCCGATCTGGAACCGCCAGTATGTGGAAACCGTGCAGATTACGATGGCGGAGAAGTTCGGCATTCAGGGGCGCGGCGCTTTCTATGATCCAGTGGGCGCGATTCGGGATGTGGTGCAGAACCACCTGCTGCAGGTGGTGAGCAATATCGCTATGGAGCCGCCGCCAAATCCAGCCCGCGAGTGCCTGCGTGATGAACGCCTCAAAGTCCTCAAGAGCGTCCAGGTCATCCAGAAAAAAGATGTAGTGCTGGGGCAGTTCAAGGGATATCACGAGGAAGCGGGAGTGAAGCCGGACTCACCCACGGAGACCTATGCGGCGCTGAAGCTGCATATTAACTCGTGGCGCTGGCGAGATGTTCCCTTCTTTATCCGCACGGGCAAGTCGCTGCCGGTCACGGCAACGGAGGTGATCGCCAAATTGCGGCAGACGCCGCCGGTATTTTCAGAACATCTGCCGCCGCAGAACTATGTGCGCTTCCGGCTGAGCCCGACGCCGGCGATCGCTTTTGGCGGATCTGTGAAGGAAGCGGGAGAACGCCTGCGGGGCTGCATGGTGGAACTGGAAGCCGAGCAGAAATGCGGTACGGACGAGCTGCTTCCTTATGAGGAGCTGCTGGAGGACGCCATGCGCGGCAACCAGACGTGGTTTGCGCGCAAAGACTATGTCGAGATGGCGTGGCACCTTCTTGATCCACTGCTGGCCGACAAGCCTTCGGTGAATGTGTATGAGCCGGGATCGTGGGGACCTGCGGCAGCGGACGAGCTGACGAAGGACGTTGGCGGCTGGTCGAATCCGGCCTAGACGCCGTTGCTGCTGGTCATCCAGCGGTCCATAACCGTTTGAGCGCAGCGCGCGCCGCAGAGATGGCGAACGTCAGGTTGATGGGATAGCAAGACGTCCCAGGGCGTGAACCGGAGCTGCGGCAGCGGCTGCGCATCGGGCGTGGGGGAGAACTGCTCGGCCCAGGCCAGCCACCAGTCTTCCGATTCTCCACTCTTGGCTTTGCCGCAGACTTCGCAGCGGAACGTTTCAGTAAACGCCATTCTTTCCTTGCTCCGATTGAGATTTGTTCAGAGCAAGGTAGCACAGGCGTGGGCCGGCGACAACGCACGGCCGTGTGATCGGGATTTCAGGAAGCTCCCTGCACTGCTGTAATGGCTTCGGGGATGTCTTCGAGGGGATAGCCGAGGCGCTTCCATTCATCGAAGCCGCCGCGCAACGGACGCACGCGATAGACGCCGTTCTTGCGCAGAGTAAGGGCCATCTTGGCCGCCGTGGCTTCGCTGGGACAGGTACAGAAGAGAATGACGTCGCGATCACGCGGGATCTCGTCGGTGTGCGCGACGAGCTTGTCGGGTGTAAGCAGCACGGCTCCGGGAAGCGTGCGCGGGTCGGGCAGGTAGTCGAGGGGGTGGCGCAGGTCGACGATGTAGATGTCCTGATGGCGATCGATCATCCCTTTGAGCTCGTCGGGTTCGAGACGAGCGGTGCGCATCTCTTTGATAAAAGCTCGCTGGCGGGTGAAGCGATAAATGAGGAAGCCTATGAGGAGCAATATAAAGAGAACGCCGGCTGTGTGGCTGACGCTGGAAACGAGGTTCGAGTGCTTGAGGAAATCGCCAAAGAAGCGGCCGCCCAGCGTGAAGGCAAGCGCGTAGAGCAGCGAGCCGACCGCGTCGTAGGCAATGAAGAGGTGCAGCCGCATGTTGGTCTGCCCGGCGATGGGAGCGGCTACGGTGTTGAGTCCGGGGATGAATTTTGACAGCAGCAGGGCGCGCTCACCGTTGCGCGTGAAGTAGCCTTCGGTCTTTTTGACGCAGGTGTTGCTCTCCATCGACAGCCGGCAGAGCAGGCGGACGACTGCGCCCCCGTATCGCTTGCCCATGAAGTACCAGGTGACGTCGCTGGTGAGGCAGCCGAGAACGATTGCGAGCAGAACCAAGGGCAGGCTGAGTCGATGGGTTGCGGTAAGTGTACCGGCGGTGATCAGGAGCGGAGCGCTGGGAATGGGAACGCCTAGCTGCTCGGTCATCACCCAGAAGAAGAGGATGAAGTAACCGTAATGCATGAAGAAATCGAGCGCGACTGGCATGGTTTTCCCGGCGGTACTAAGGATGACATTTAGATGCACGAATGGCAATGGAGGGCGCAAAACCATCCAGCGTCCATCGCCTGAAGGGGGTAATGGTCACGATTTGAAAGGGTTGGCACTTACTTATTTTGAAGGTATGAAAATCCCTCCTTATTGCTTGTTCAGGCGGGATTCGTACCAGTTGAGGATGCGCGAGAGCGAGTCGATCTGATGCTCGCGCTCGGTGAAAATGTGCGGTTCGCGGGGATAGCGCACCATGACGGTGTCGCGGCCGAGGAAACGGAGTCCGTTGAAGAACTCTTCGCCTTGCGAGATGGGCACGCGCGGGTCGGCTTCTCCGTGCAGAACCAAGACGGGCGTGTGGCATTGGTCCAGGTAGCGGACAGGCGAGTGCTCGTCGTATACCTTGCGGTAGGTTTGAAAATCGCCGAAGTATCCGGTTTCAAAGCTGGGAGAGATGTCAGTGGTCGTGGCCATGCTGAAGAGGTCGGTCACGCCGGCGCCTACCATTGCGGCTTTAAAGCGATTGGTATGGGTCACGGTCCATGCGGTCATGAATCCGCCGAAGCTCCAGCCGCCGACGGCTAACTGATCGGGGTCGGCGATGCCTTTGGCGACGAGGAAGTCTACGCCATCCATCACATCCTGAAAATCTGCGCCGCCCCAGTCCTGAAAATTTGCTTCCGTGTATGCGGGGCCTGCGCCATCGGAGCCGCGCGGATCGGGCAGGAGCACGACGAAGCCGTGCGAGGCGAGCATGGCCGCGTAGTTATACCAGTTGCCGTGCCAGCCTATGGTCCAAGCCTCTTCGGGGCCTCCATGAATGTGGACGATGGTTTTGTAATGCTTGCCTTCTTCGTATCCGGGAGGCAGATCGACAACGCCGTGAATGGCGCGGCCATCTTTCGAGCTTTTCCAGCTGATTTCGCGCTCGGCGCCAAGCTTCCAATCTTTTACCTGCGGATTTGTTTCGGTGAGCAGAGATGCATGGCCGTCGGTATAGACCCAGACCTCGTCAGGTTGCACAGGTGTCTGTCCGAGGAAGGCGAACTTTTTGCCGTCGTTGCTCAGATGGATCTCGCCTGCTGACGTGGTCACTCCTTCGACTGGGCTGGATTTGCCGGTGACGGCGTCAATTTTGAGAACGATGGTGTGCGCGCGTTCTGTTGCCTGTGCGAGGAGACCTTTGCTGTCGGGCAGCCATTCCATTTGCTCGACGGTGCCGGGGAAAGAATTCTCGACGAGAATTTGCTTGCCGTCGCTCAGGTTGTAAATCACGTGCTGATCTGTGATCTGTTTCGCCGTCATCTGTGAGAAGGCGATGGCGTGACCGTCGGAAGACCAACGTGGTTCGATGTAGCCTGCGTGCTCTTCGATGGTCTTCTCGGCGAGTCCGGTCGATGCGTTCAGGATTTGGATTTTTGAGACGCGCCAGTAGTCGTCGATCCTGGGCGTGGGTGAGATGCGGGCGACGATTTGCGAGCCGTTGGGCGACCAGTCGAAGGCGTCGATGTTGACATCGGCTTTGGTGAGAGGCCGCGCTTGATGCTGCGCGACATCGTAAAGCCACAAGCGATCGAATTTGTAGTCGTGATCGACAACGGTCTCATCGTTTTTCTGCTTCTTGCGCTCGCGCTGCTGAGCAGTGTCCTGATCGGTGCGGATGAAGGCTATGGATTTTCCGTCCTTCGACCATTTAAATGTCTTGATTCCTCCGACGATGTTTGTGAGTGGTGCTGCTTCGCCGCCATGGAGCGAGATGAGCCAAAGTTGCATGCCGGGATCGGAACCGTCTTTTTTGTTATCGGGCCATTCGAGATCGCCTCTGCCTTCGACGCCTGTGAGCGAAAACTGAAAGGGCGCGTGACTGGGGTCAGCAAGCGGGTTCTTTCGATCGGAAAGAAAGGCGATGGATTCGCCATCGGGCGACCATGCAGGGTCGGTATCGGTGCCAGCGCTCATGATGAAAGGCTGCGCGTGACCTGCTTCATCGGATGACGTGATCCAGATGTGCGCGTCTTTGTGCGCGCCAGCGGCGACGGGCGTGTTGACGACATAGGCTACCAGCTTTCCGTCGGGTGAAATTTGGGGATCGCTTACGCGCTTCAAGTTGGCGATGTCGGATGGGTCGACGATTTTTGTCTGAGCGTGCGAGAACGATGTACACGCAACGGAAAGAATAACGAGCAGCGAGGCAGATTTCATTCCAGCATTCCTCTCAAAAAAGATAACAATTTGTTCTCGCATTCACGACCGGAGCAAGCGCGCGGGAACGCGGCGCCACCACATGACGAATCCGGTGAAGAACAAGACGCCGGGCATGAGGCCGACGAGTATCCATGCGATGCGCGACCAGTGGCCGGCGAAGGTGCCGAAATGCAGCGGCCGGATGAAGAGCACAAGGCGAATGGCCAGGGATTGGTTGCGGGAATCGACATCGCTGAGCACTTTGCCGCTGTAGCGATCGAAGACGACTTGCGCGTACTGTCCGCGATCTTCCGCGTGCGGCGGATCCAGTTGCACGGAAAGTGGATCGGATGGCGAAAGAGGAAGAGCGAGTCCGCGCAGGATGCAGTCAGGATGGCGCTGCAATGCCTCCTGCACGAGCGGCTCAAGCGGCACCGATGCCTGTCCAGCTATGACGGTGGATCGGGGTGGGATGGACATTTCATGCCACTGATGCACGTCCCCGCCGAGGATGAAGACCATGGCGGCCGCCATGGGAACAAAGAAGCAATAATAGACGCCGGTGAAGGCTTCGATTGCGAGCGGAATGCTGCACCAGAAGCCGAAGACACTGTGGATGTCCCAATTGAGACGAAGCCAGCGCGCCTTCCATTGAATTTTGAATCCACTGTGCAGGCGATGACGGCCCGGCCACCAGAGGACGATGCCGGTCATACAGAGCAACAATAGAAGCGCAGCGCCGATGCCGTTGACGATTGTTCCGGTGGGGCCACCGAGGAGATGGAAGTGCAATTCGGCGAGCCAGTTCATGATGCCGGAGGCTTCCCCAATTGTGCCGAGTTCTTTTCCGGTTGCGGGATCGAAGTAGGCGAGCGTGAGACGAGTGGTTCTGCGTTCGGGAGGAACGAGATAGAAGACCCATGGCTCTGGTGGCTGCGCGTTATATTTTTGCTGGATGGATGCGTAGCTGATTGACCATCCGGGATGGGCTGCGTGAGCCGCGGCAAGAAGCTGATCGGTGGACAGGCGCTGTTCTGCGGAAGCTGTCTGAAACAACTTCGGCGTCAGAATTTTGTCGAGCGCGTTCTTATAGACAATGGCGCTTCCGCTGATGCCGACGAGCGTAGCGATGATGCCGACGCTGATTCCGCTCCATAGGTGAACCTGAAAGAGCGCGCGGCGAATCCAGCTTTTACGAGGATGATGCCAGAAGGTCGAAAGCCAGGGAAAAGCACCTTCGGTTTTCTGTGCTCTTTCATCCACTGCCAGGCTCACGCTTCCTCCGTTGGTGTTATGGCTCGCGATCGATTCGGACTTGATGTTTTTACTCGGGTGATCCGAGTTGCCAGAGCAGAAACGCAACCTCGTTCGCGGTCTGATCGACTTCTGCCGCTGTCGAAAGCGAACTGGAATGTCCTGATTTCGAATCGTACAGGAGCAGGACGGGGCGATCGGACGTTGTTGCGTTCTGAAGCGCGGCTGTCATTTTTCTTGCGTGCGATGGATCCACTCGCGTGTCGCCTTCACCGCTGATCAGCAGCGCGGCAGGGTATTTCGTTCCCTTCTGCACGTGATGATAGGGCGAATAGGCGTAGAGATTGCGGAACTGCGCGGGATCGCTGGCGGAGCCGTATTCTGTTGCCCACCAGCGGGCGATGGAGAAGCGCTCGTAGCGCACCATGTCGATGAGCGGATAGCGTCCGATTGCCGCTGCGAAGAGATCGGGCCTTTGGGTGATGCAGGCGGTCACCAGCAGGCCGCCGTTGCTCAGTCCCTGGATCGCGAGGCGGCTGGGCTTTGTGTAGTTGTTGTCGGCGAGCCATTGCCCTGCGGCGATGAAGTCGTCGAAGGAATTCTGCTTCTTGTCGAGTTCACCGGCGCGGTGCCATGCTTCGCCAAACTCGTTGCCGCCACGGATGTTCGCTACTGCGTAGACGCCACCGCGTTCGAGCCACACACCGGTTTCTGGCGAGAAGGTGGGCAACTGCGCCCAGTTGAAGCCGCCGTAGCCGTAGAGAAGGATGGCGGCGTTGCCGTCTTTCACGAGATTCTTTTTGTGGGCCAGGAACATGGAAACGCGCGTGCCGTCTTTCGACTTGTACCAGACTTGATCGACTACGACATCGGCGAGCGCTGCCGGAGTTTGTGGCGCGGAGATGGCTATCGTCTTTCCGGAGGCAACGGAGTAAGAGAAGAAGGTTGTTGGCGTTTGGAAAGAAGTGTAGGAGAAGCAGACGATGGGCGACTTCCAATCGCTGTCGATGGTAGCGACCGATCCCATGCCTGGGAGCGCGATGTTTCCCGATGCTTTGCCATTTTCGTCAAAGAGACGCAGTTCAGAGTGCGCGGTGTTCATGTAGTTCACCAGCAGCTTTCCGCCCGCGAGCCTGAACATTTGAATGGTTGAACTGTCTTCGGGGATCAGCGTGCGCCAGTGCTCGGGTTCCGGATGCGCTGCGTCGGCAACCATGATGGTTCCATTTGAGGCTTTCCAGTTTGTCTGTATGAAGATCTTGTCATCGGCGGCCTCGGCCGTGAAGGTGGCGGGGATGTCTTTTACCAGAGTCTTGATTTCATCCTGCTTGCGCAGGTCTTTGAAGTAGATATCCGTGGAACCGGATGCGCCGTGGAGGACGTGCATCAGCAAGAGGCTGCCGTCGTGCGAGATGCCGGCCACGAGGATCATCTGCGGCCCGATTCCCTGCCCGAAAATGAGCGCGTCCTGCTGCGGGTTTGTGCCGAGCTTGTGTTCGTAGAGACGCGGGCCCTGATCTTCGAACTTGACGTAGTAGAGGCGGGAGCGGTCGGGCGTCATCGGCAGCGACCAATAGATGTAGCGCGCTTCGGGCAAAACATCCGGCAGGTCTTTGCCTGTGGGGACGTCGTAGAAGTGGATGCTCAGCTGGTCTCGTCCGCCACGTCGAACACCGTAGGCGATGAGCTTTCCGTCTTCTGAAACATTCAGCAGATCAAGCGTCTCGGTGTGGTCGCTGCTCCAGATGGAGGGATCGAGCAATAGTTTTTCCGGACCCGATTCGGCATCGCGCACGTAGAGAGCGGCGATTTCATGGCTGGGAAGTTTCTTCAGGATGAAGTAGCGTCCCTGACGGTAGATAACACGCTGCGCCTCTTCGATGTCGGTGAGGGCGTAGATGTCTTTGCGCAACGCATCCATTTCCGGACGCTGGCTCAGGAGAGACGATGCGTACTCCTGTTGCGATTTGATCCAGGCTTGCGTTTGCGGACTGGATGAGTCTTCGAGCCACTGATATGGATCGCTCACGGAAATGCCGTGGATTGTTTCGACGGTGTTGATGGACGCGGTTGTCGGCGGCGGAGGAATGTGAGCCGACTGCGCCGAGGCCACGGTGGCGGCATGCGTCGCCAGTACCGTGACGCATGCGGTTATATGCGTCAATGTTCTAAAGGCTTTGGATTTTGCAGTCATTCCTTGCATGAGCACCCATCCATTGGCAGCTGCGAAATAAAACAGGAGCGCAGATTCCATCGGCTGCGCTCCCTCCTGGAAAGGATCTAGAACTTCACCTTGAGGGCAAACTGCAAGGAGCGCGGTGAACCGATTTGATACAGGCTGCTGAAGCCGCCGTCGGCGCCTCCGGAACCGAGGCTATCTGCAAGAGTGTGCGCGGAGATGCCAAACAACGAGTTGTTCAGCAGGTTGCGACCGTCGGACTGGGTGCCGATGTCTCCAAACATGGGGTGGTTGAAGATATTGAAGGCCTCGGCGCGGAATTCGAGCGAGACGGTCTCGTGGATCGGGAATGACCTTCTGATGGCGAGGTCTTCCTGCACGGCGTCATACCCGCGCAATTGATTGCGACCGAGGTTGCCTTGCGTGAAGAGGCCGGTTGGCGCGGAGAAGTGCGCGGGATTGAGACGCCTGCCGCCGGGGCAGTTGGCTCCGCCATTTGCCGCAGCGCATTCTGCGCCGGAGACGAACAGCGGTACACCGGTATTCACATTCGGGCGCTGGTTGATGGCATCAGGGTTCCACACCAGCCCGAAGGAGTATTGGCCGGTGGTGATGTTAATGGGCTGGGCGGAGTTCGTTCGCAACAGGCTGTCTGCTGCCCATCCGTTGGTTATGTACTTGACGACGGCATTGCCGCCGCGCGTTCCGGGCAGTTCGTAGCTAATTGCCGCTGAGAAGGAATTGCGCACGTCGTAGTCAGAATTGCCGCGATCAAGGTCAGGATTGTAGACGGTGTAATAGGGGTTGGGTAATGCGACACTCGAACCATTGTCGAGCGCATGCGCCCAGGTGTAAGAGGCGAGGATCTGGAGGTGTTGCCACATGCGTTGCCGGAACTGCGCCTGCAATGAGTTGTAGTTGGACCAGGCCTGGTTCGTGACGACATCAAGATACTGAAAGTTAGGATTGCCACCCATGTCGGGTTGCAGCATGTCGCGCCGGAGCAAATCGGAGCCAACATTGCCGACGTAGGCGATTTGAAAAGCGCGCGATTCTCCGAGGGCCTGCTCGAGCGAAGCATTCCACTGGTAGACTTTTGGGTCTCTGAGGTTCGGCTCGAATGCGAAGACGAAGCCGTATGGCGGATCAAGCGTGAACGGGACGGGAGCGGCATTAGCCTGGCTCACAGGGTATGTGCCGTCCGTTCCATACAGAAACTTGCTGCGGGAATATGGGAAGCCAAGCGTTCCCTGCGCTCCCTGCTGATTACCGAGACCATAAAAGATGCCGCCTGCGCCGCGGAAGACAAGCTCTCTTCCGGGCGTGGTTTTGATCACGTAGGCTACGCCGAGGCGCGGCGCAAAGTTGTGCTTGCTGGCGTTCCACAAGGGTGTTCCCAATGGGGCCAGTGCTACGTTCGGCGGATCGTTGAGATTGAGCGCGGTGTAGAAAGGATGGCCGGAGTCTTCACCGGGTGGCGGGTCATAGTCCCAGCGGACACCGTAGGTGAGGGTGAGCCGCGGAGAAACCTGCCAGGAATCCTGGGCGTAGAGAGACAGGTCGTAAAAGACTGGGCGCAGCTCTGATGTGTCTGTCGTATCTATGCTTGCGGAGATAGGAACATGCGTCAGGACATCAGCAAAGGTGTTGAAATTGTAGCCTATGTCCCATGGGCGGTAGCCGTTCTTCGGAGTCAGACGGCGGTAGTCCACGCCGAACTTCATATTGTGGCGACCCTTTACCCAGCTCACAGTGTCGATGAAATTCAATTGACGCTGGTGATTGGTCGCATCGTTGCCGACGTAATAATCTGTGCTGCCATCGTTGAGAATGAGACTGAAGACTGAGGTTGCTGTCGTGTAGATCGGATTCGACTGGAACAGATATGCATCGGTGGGAATGGTTGCACCACCAAAGTTTGTAGGTGTCACGACGGTGGCGCCTTTGGCATGACTGAGGTTGAAGCGAAAGTCATTGACCAGGCTACCTGTCGGCGTGAAGGTGAGACCGGCGGTCTCGGTATCGACGTTGGCGATGGTGTGGCTGAGCGTTGACCGCGTGTAGAAGTCAAAGGCTCCGTACTGTGCGCCGTTGGAAGGAGCGTAATCGCCACGCACAAATACATTCAGCTTGGGACTGATCGTGTAGTCGAGGCGTAGGCTGCTTGCGTTGAGGGTTGAAGGATTGGAGAATGTTGTGGCAAAGATGGCGGTGTCGGCATCGGGCGCGTCGTTGTTTGGATAACCAGGAAGTGCGTGGCTGGGGAGGGGATAGGCGTCAAGCAACGGGCCAACGACTGCGTCGGCGCGTGCGCGCAGCGCGGTCGAGGGCACGATGTCCTGCCGGGATTCGGGCACGCGGAGACGCAATCCCTCATAGGAGAAGAAGAAGAAGACTTTGTCACGCCAGATGGGACCGCCGATGACGCCGCCGAAGTCATTTTGTTTTTCTGCGGCGCGTGGAAGGCCGGCGTTGTTATTAAACCAGTTGTTGGCGTCGAAGACTTCGTTGCGTAGATACTCGAATGCCGTGCCGTGGAAGCGGTTGGTCCCGGAGCGCGTGACGATGGAGAGTTGCGCGCCTGGAGTGCGCCCGTACTCGGGGTCGAAGGATGACGTCTGAATCTTGTATTCCTGCATCGCATCGACGGAGACGAGGCTATTGTAACCACCGTTGTTACTTGTTGCCTGCGATGCGCCAGCGCCTGCGGAACCGAGATAGACGTTGCTTCCCTGCGTGATGCCCACATTGGCGCTCACACCGTCGATCGAGAAGTAATTTGCGTCGGTACGCTGACCGTTGACGCTGAACTGGCCTGAATTTGTGTAGTAGGTTTTGGCTGTCACGTTGCCGGGAGTTAAGGCGATGAGCGCCTGGAAGCTGCGTCCATTCAACGGCATGTTCTCGATAAACTGCCGGTCGACTGTTGTCGTGACGGCGGCGGAGGTCTCAAGGTTTGCGCCGGAGGATGCGCTGACTGTCACGGTTTCGTTCGACGAACCGACGGTGAGGGTAAAGTTGATGGCCAGCTTGTCCTGTACGTGCAGATCGACGTCTGGGTTGACTTCGAGCTTGAATCCATCTTTCTGGACGGTGAGCTTGTAGTGGCTGGGATGAAGCGTTGAGAAAGCGAAGGTGCCCTCGCCGTTTGTTCTTTCCTGGATGGAAGCGCCAGTTCCAATGTTGGTTACGGTGACGTCGGCGCCTGCAACGGCTGATCCCTGCGAATCTGTGACTTGACCTGTGATGCTTCCGCTTTCGCTCTGCGCGCGAAGCCATGGCGATGCGAAGAAACACATCACCCATATTCCTATTGCGAGTTGCAGGTTACGTTTTCTCATGGCGAACCTCCTCAAGGAATAATTGCGTTATTTGTATGACCTGGTGTTTGCTTTCTAAAAACTCCTGTTCGATCTGTTCAGTCTTCGCGGCCGGCGTTTTGCTTGCGAATCATCGCGGCCAGTTCGAGATCGCTCTTGGTAGAGTGGCGCTCCAATTGGTCAGCGACCGCCAGAGCATCTTTCAGCGGCTCATCCTGTCCGAGCTTGAATTTTGCTTCGAGGCGCTCGATGTGCAGTTCAAAGCCAAGAATCGATTTGTAACGGCGCGTGATTGCTTCGCGCTCGATTTCGCTGGTCTTCCAGCCACCGGGGATCGGTGTTTCCATGACCTGCGTGAGCCGCTCGACTGACTCGTCGAGCTGAGGTTCATCCTGAAGCGCGACTCTGCCGTAGCAGTGAACGGCGGTGTAGTAATACGTCGACGGCATGTCGCGTTTTGGGTACCAGCTGGCGGTCACGTAGGTGTAGGGTCCTTCGAAAATGGCAAGCATGGGCTCGCTCGTCTGACTTAACAGGGCTGCATGGTCGTTCGCTCTTGCGATGTGGCCAATCAGCACGGTTTTGTCGGAGCGCTTGTGGTCGAACAATAAAGGGAGGTTTGTTGCCATGGGTCCGTCTGCTCCGTTACTTACAAGGAGTGCCCAGGGGTTTTTCTCTATCAGGTCGACCGCGTCCTGCTCTGACGATGGCCTCCAGCATGGCCGAACAAACATCCGAGTCTCTCCTCGTTTCTCAAAAATTATTCAGCGGTTTTGGACGTGGCTGCTTTGCCTCGTTCGTAGACGATCTCGCCACCGGACATCGTTACGTCAACCTTCACGTCTTCGATCTTCACGGGGTCGAGATTGAAAATATCTCCTGAAAGGACAACGAAATCTGCCAGTTTTCCCCTTTCGATTGAGCCTTTTTCGCTCTCCTGGCTTTCGGCATAAGCTGAGCCGACGGTGTAGGCGTGGACCGCCTGGCGCACCGTGATTTTCTGTTCCGGAATCCAGCCATCGGGGTTCTTGCCATCGAGGGTGCGGCGCGTGGTTGCCGCATAAATGCCAGCCATGGGATCGATGGGCGCGACAAACCAGTCCGAACCGAAGGCGAGGGTGGTTCCTGCGTCAAGCAAAGACTTGAACGCATAGGTTGTGAGAGCGCGCTGATGTCCGATGCGCTTCTCGGCCCAGCGGCCGTCGTCTATGCAGTGATAGGGCTGGACGGAAGCAATGACGTGAAGCCGGGCAAAGCGCGGGATGTCTTCCGGCCGCAGGTGCTGCGCGTGCTCGATGCGCAAACGGCGATCGGCGTCGCCATCTTCTTTTTCGAGGCGCTCGTAAAGATCAAGGATGGTTTTATTGGCGCGGTCTCCGATGGCGTGGGTTGCGATGTGCAGCCCGGCGCGATCGGCTCCCACCATGTTGGCGTACATCTGCTCGGGATTGCGAAGCTCATCGCTGGGGCCGCCGCTGGTTTCCGGCGCATCGGTGAAGGGCTCAAAAAACCATGCTGTTGTTGAGCCGAGAGAGCCGTCGGCAAAGGCTTTCACCGATCCGATGACCAGATGGTCATTGCCGAAGTTTGTCATCACGCCAAGATCGGCGAGGCGTTGATACTTGCTCAAAGGAAAACGGGCGGAAACGCGCACCTTTAATTTGTTCTGCGCAAACAGGCGCTGATAGCCCCGCACTACCAGCGCCTGCATGTCAGTCGCCTTGGAGCCGGTGAAGCCCATGTCCTGCACGCTGGTCACGCCGTTTTCGAGCGCGTACTGTTGCGCAGCAAGAATGGCCGAATCGACCTGCTGGTCGGAAGGCGGCGGGATGACGCGTTCCACCAGGTCTTTGGCGGCGTCCTTGAAAATGCCGGTGGGATTGCCGTCTTTATCGCGGACGATGACGCCGCCGGGAACATCTTTCGTATCCTTCGTGATGCCTGCCAGCTTCATGGCGAGCGCGTTGGCGAGCATCATGTGTCCGTCGGAGCGATTGACCCATACGGGATTGTCGGGAGTTACATCATCGATGAGTTCGTGCGTGGGCAGACGCGCGGGTGTCCATTTTTCCTCATCCCAGTTGCCGACGACAATCCATTCGCCCCTCGGCTGGGTTCGCGCGAAGTCTGCGATGCGCTTGCGGAACTCGGTTTCGCTGGTGGCGTCGCGTAGCTGAACGCTGGCCAGCCCCTGACCTCCCCAGAAGAAATGGACATGCGCGTCATTGAATCCGGGCACGACGCGGCGACTTTGCAAATCGATCACTCTGGTTCCTTCGTCGGCCAGCTTGCGGATCGCGGCTGAATCGCCGACGGCCACGATGCGGTGATCGCGGACGGCAATTGCCTCCGCTTCCGGCTGGCTGGGATTCTCCGTCCATATCTTCCCGTTGACTGCAATTATGTCCACGCGCGATTGTGCCCCCATGATGGGAGAGATAGAGATCAGAATGGCGCCGCATAGAAGCAGCAGCTGTTTTTGCATGGCCTGTCCGCTCTATAGAGTTCACCCTGCAATGTCTTGCGAGCATTGCATGAGGCAACGTAGTACCTGAAGAGTAACCACCTAGAAACGCTGAAAAAACAACAGCGACGGCACGGCCCTTAAGAAATCGGGCCCTCGATGAGTGTGAAAGTATAGTGAATCGTGGTTCCAGTAAAGGTCCAGAAAACGGCGATATACTGGGTCCAGATTTTAGGCGATGAAAACCTTAGGGACGATCGAGCTTCGGAAGGACCGAGGCATTTCACTGCAGTCCGAGTTGGCCATGCAACTGAAGAAGATGGTTCAGAGTGGCGAACTGCGCGCAGGGGAGCGGATTCCTTCGAGCCGTGAACTTGCTGCGACACTGCATATTTCGCGCAATACGGTGATTGGCGCTTACGACGTGCTGATGAGCGAGGGCTATCTTGAAAGCGAGCAGCGCAGCGGCGTGTACGTTGGGAGAGCGGCGCAGGCTTTCCAGCTTCGGCCAACGACTCGCGGCGGACGCAGCAACGCGGCCAATGCATATAATGCGCAGCCGAATACCCAATTTCGCGCGCCATTGCCCTTTCGGCCTGCGCAGCCGGATGTTCGGCTTTTTCCCATCAAGATATGGAACCGGCATCGGGCGCGCGTGCTGAAGCGCGGCGCAAATATACTCCATTACCAGTCAGTCTTCTCGTCTGGCCTGGATAGTCTTCGACATAATATTGCCGAGTATCTGCGGGACAGCCGGGGTGTTTGCTGCGACTGGCGCGAGATTGCGATCACGTCCGGATCGCAGCAGGCGCTTTTTCTTCTTGCCCATTTGCTGATCAAACCGGGGGATCGCGTGTGCATGGAGGATCCGGGTTATCTGGGGGCGCGTCTTGCATGGAAGCAAGCGGGGGCTCAAATTCTGTCTGCGCCGATTGATGATGAGGGCATCTGCCTTCCTCTATCGGATGCGCAGCCCGTGTCATTGATCTACGTGACGCCGTCGCGACAATTTCCTTTGGGAACCTGCATGTCGCTGGGGCGCAGGCTGATGCTGTTACAAACTGCGATTCGCTTGCAGACATGGATTGTGGAGGATGATTACGATTCGGAGTTCCGCTACAAGAATCCGCCACTGCCGAGTTTGCAGAACCTCGACGAAAACCGGCGCGTGATTTATGTGGGCACCTTCAGCAAGATTTTATTTCCGGCGTTGCGCATCGGTTATGCGGTTCTGCCGCCTGAGCTGGTGGATCGCTTTGCCAGCATGAAGCACATCGCCGAGGATCATGGTCCGCTGATCGACCAGGCTGCGCTTTCTGCGTTTATGGATAGCGGCGCTTTCCATACGCATCTGCGGCGATGCCGACGGCATTATGCGGAGCGACAGCAGAGCTTTCTGGATGCGGTGGCTCGACACAGCCTGCCACTTCGTTTTCCGATCACGGATGGCGGCATGAATATCGCTGGATTGCTGCCAGCGGAAGTGAACGACTTCACGTGTTCGGATGAGCTTCGCTTCGAAGGACTCGATATTCCTCCTTTGTCCAAGTACGCCATCTTTCATGTCCGGCCTGGATTGCTCTTCGGCTTTACCGCCTTTGATCCGCGAACGATACGGCGCGGGGTTGAGAAACTTGCGAGAGTGCTCGACAAGACACGATGGCCTGTGTCTGGGAAGGCTGCAGGTGCAAAGACATCGACTAGAAACCGAGCCGAAGCATGAACCTGATCTGACGAAGTTGACGGTGCGGCCCGAAGATCGGTTCTGTCACCAAAAGTCCGGCATTCGTCACTCTCAGGACATCCGTTGGAACCTAAGCGCATGGCCAGGCGTATCTTTTACTTATCTGCGTCATTTGTCTGGAGCGGGGGTTTGCAGGAGGCATTTGCATGCTTGCATTGCGTCAGGACTTACTCTTTGCGCTCCGCCAGATTTTTAAGAATCCAACTTATGCGGTCGTCGCCGTGCTTTCACTGGCCTTTGGTATCGGAGCGACAACTTCTGTCTTCAGCGTGATTCATGCGGTGCTGATCAATCCCTATCCGTACCAGAACGCCGATCGCATGGTGCATGTGGAGAGGACCAGCAAAGAGCGGACCGGCACTTCACTGATTCAGGTAAATCGAACGGAATGGCGCGAATTGCTGCAAGCCTCGTCGATTGAGGATGCGTTTGGCGTGTTGTACTTTTCGCAGACGCTGACTACGAGCGATTTGCCGGTGAGCGTGAATGCTACTTATAACACTCCCAATCTTTTTACTTTTATGGGCGTGCCTGCGTTGCTGGGCAGGGAGTTTACCGCGGCGGATGCTCCCAACGATGTGCCGCAACCTGTTGCTGTGCTTAGTTACCTCTTCTGGCAGCGCCAGTTCGGGGGACGAAAGGACATTCTGGGCAAGACGATTCAGTTAAACCAGAAGAGCTACACCGTGATTGGGGTTGTTCCGCGGCGCTTTACCTGGACTGACTCCGATATTTATCTGCCCGGCGTGCCGAGCGCTGATCCGGCGGAACACTGGCTTGCTTTCATCCGGCTGAAGCCGGGTGTTTCGTATGCTCAGGCAGGCGCTGAATTGCAAACCATGGTGGGGCGGTGGACATCAAGCGACAACTTCTATTACCCAAAAGATACCCGCGTACGGGTTGTGAGCCTGAACCAAGAGGTCCTCGGGCAGTTCCAGGGAACGCTGATTCTGCTGTTCAGCGCGGTCGCGCTGCTGTTGCTGATTGGCTGCGCGAATGTCTCGATTCTGCTGCTTGCACGCGGCACTGCGCGCCAGCATGAGTTCGCAGTGCGCGCATCGATTGGCGCGACGCGTGGGCGCATCGTTCGGCAACTGCTGACGGAGTCTATGCTGCTGTCGGTGATTGGCGCCGGGCTGGGCATTGCCCTTGCTTATGGAGGTGTAAGTCTCATCAGCGCGTGGCTGCCTCCGCGATCGTTTCCGCATGAAGCGGCGATTGGGGTGAACCTGCCGGTGCTTCTCTTCACTGCGATTACGTCGGTTCTGACTGGAGTGTTGTTCGGCATCGCACCGGCGTTGCAACTCTCTCGTCCACAGATTGGACAGATGATGGCGCAGTCGGGCTCGAACCGGCTGGATGGGAGTTCGGGCAGCGGGCGTACGCGCTCTGCGCTCATTCTTAGCCAGGTGGTTCTCACGATGCTGCTGCTGACATGCGCGGGCGCGGCGATTCGTGCATTCCTTGCGCTTTACCATTCGCCGCTTGGTTACGATCCCGACCACGCGATGGCGGTGAATATCAATCTGCCCAAGGAAGAAAATCCGACGTGGCAAGGGCGCGCGAATGAGATGGAGTTTGTGCGGCAAGCGGTTGAGCGCACGCCCGGAGTGGTTTCGGCAAGCGTATCCACCACGTATCTGCCGCCGTTTCCTGCCTTCGACGCGCCCATTGAGGTTCTTGGCGATCCTGCAGAGCAACAGAGGATGGCATCGCTGGAGCTGGTCAGCCCGCAGGAACTTCAGGTGCTGCGCCTGCGCCTTATCTCGGGACGGATGTTTACAGATGCGGAGACGGCTCGCGCCGCGCACGTGGCGGTGGTGAACCAGGCAATGGTGCGGCAGTATTTCGGCGGGCAGAATCCCATCGGGAAGAGCGTTCGCAGCGCGGCGCTGAAGTT
This sequence comes from Alloacidobacterium dinghuense, assembly GCF_014274465.1. Taxonomy (NCBI): domain Bacteria; kingdom Pseudomonadati; phylum Acidobacteriota; class Terriglobia; order Terriglobales; family Acidobacteriaceae; genus Alloacidobacterium; species Alloacidobacterium dinghuense. Next base: position 3,777,085 of record NZ_CP060394.1, read on the forward strand.
GAATATTCCGCGCCTCCTTCTGACGAATAATCCGGATGGCTATCTGGAGATTGTTGGAGTGGTTGGCGATGCGATTAATGAAGGCGTTGACCGCCCCACGATTCCAGCAGTCATTCTTCCCTATACTTTCGTGCTGCCTCCCAATCTGTTTCTGGTGGTTCGCACCTCGACCAACACGGACAATGCGTATGAGGCGATACGCCAGCAGATGCGCACGGTGAATTCGCAACTTGTGGTTCACGACGTGCATGATCTGAGCTGGTTCCTTTGGACGCAGGCGTGGGGTAAGGAGCGGTTTATTGCGTCGCTCTTTGTGGGCTTTGCTCTGCTGGCACTGGCACTGGCTGCGACTGGGCTCTACAGCGTGGTCTCTTACACGGTGGCACAGAGGACGCGTGAATTCGGCATCCGCATGGCGATGGGAGCGCAGCGCGGAGACGTGATGCATCTTGCTTTCCGAACTACCGCGTTGATGGTATTCATCGGGGCTGCGGTCGGCATCAGCCTGAGCCTGGCGCTGAATCGCGTGATGGTTCTGTGGGCATCCGGCAGTTCCCGCGATCCGTGGATGCTGCTGGGGGCTTTTCTTGTGCTCCTTGTAGTCGCGATCATCGCCTGCACTCTGCCTACGCTGCGCGCTGCGTCGATCGATCCGGCGCGAGCGCTTCGTCAGGAATAGCCGTTGTTTCGAGAGGCTTTTTTCGGGTGGATCGAGATTCGCCTTGCGCTTGATCCTCATTGCTCATTGACGAAACGGCGCGGGCTTCCCATCAACTGATTGGCGACCAGTGTCACCAGCAGGTATGCGAGGTAGATATAGGGAAGCCACGAGTACGGCGCCTGCGGCATGGGATACAGATTGCCCACAAAGGCGAGCAGCATGGCAATGGCGCCTGCAATAGCAATCCAAAGTGTTCCCTGCGTGAGCGATTGCTGTCGCTTCAGGCGAATTGGCAATCCGATGCAGACGAGGCCGTACACGGTGATGAAGCCATAGGTTGCGAGCGAGCCCATCCATCCATAGATGTCGGCGCTTGAAACTCCACGCGCGGCAAGGACAAGCGCTGGAATGAGAACGGCAATCGCAGAAATGATCACGGCAATGTGTGGCGTCTCGTTGCGCGCGTGAGTGCGCCGCAGGGAACCATGCACCAGCCCATGGTGCGACATCAGAAGCACTAGACGCGCCGCTGCAGTGATGCAGGCCAGCGTACAGGCAAACATGCTGATCATTGCGCCCACATCGATTACCAAGCCGAGCAATGATACGCCTGCCTGCTGGGAGAGGACGTGCATTGGAGCTGGGCTCTTATCGATCGTCGTGCCGGTGGGGCGGAAGCCGAGGACTTCGGTATAGGCGGCAACCATGAAGAAAATTCCTGCGCCAACGGCGCATTGCATCACTGCGCGTGGAATCGTGCGCAAAGGTTCTCTGGCTTCTGCACCAAGAGTTGTGGCGCTTTCGAAACCGACGAAGCTGAACATCGCTAGTACGAGGCCGAGACGAATGCCGGCTGGATGCGCGCCGCTGAGTGAGAGCTGTTCGCGGTCTACGTGTAGGCCGTGGCGGAAAAGAATCAGCACCATTACGAGCGCGATGCAGGCTACAGAGACGCCTTCCATCCAGAGCATGGCTTGTGCCGAGACTTTGATATCGCGATACGCCATCCACGCGGCGACGATGACGGCCGTGGCCACGAGCAGCGTCGCAGGAGACTGGTCTCCGGAAAATGTTTGCAGGAGCACGTTCGCGTAGTTGATGAATCCGCCCGCTACAGAAGAGCCGGTGGCGACATAGGCCAGCAGCAAGGCCCATGCAGCCAGGCTGGCGAGCGGAGTTGGAAGGGACGTAGTTGCGTAGCTGTAGAGCGATCCCGGTGATGCGGAGTGACGCGCAAAGGTGGCGATCAGCAAGGCGACGAGTCCGATGCCCGCTGTGGCCAGCAGGTAGACCAGCCATGTGCCGTTGCCTGCCAGGGCGAAGACAAGTGGAATGGTCATCGCCGGAGTTGTCGTGGGAGCGATGGTCGAGACGGATTGCGCCAGCACCTCCATGGGTGAAAGCACACCGTGCCGCAAGCCGTAGGTTTGTTTGCTGGCGGGTTGCGGTAAAACAGTATCCGAGGCCAACTACAGGCTCCTGTTTCCACCAAATTTTCAAGCCGGAGCGTTTAGTCTGAGGGGCATCTGACGGCAAGTCAAGAGATTCTGTAACGGAGTGTGACGAGAATAATGAGCGAATACGAAGCGATGCTTGCAGCGGCGATTAAAGAAGCACGGCAAGGACTGGCGGAAGGCGGCATCCCTATTGGCGCGGCGATTTTTGATCAGAGCGGCAAATTAATTGGAGCCGGGCACAACCGGCGCGTGCAGCATGGCGATCCGTCGGCACATGGGGAAACGGATGCTTTTCGCAACGCTGGGCGTCAGCGGTCGTATCGCAATTTGATCATGGTGACGACGCTTGCGCCGTGCTGGTATTGCAGTGGGTTGATCCGGCAATTCGGTTTTCGAACTGTCGTCGTGGGCGAAAGCCGAACCTTTCAGGGCGGTGTCGAATGGTTGCGGTCCAATGGAGTTGAAATCGTCGATCTCGACAATATGGATTGCGTTACGTTGCTTGGCGACTATATTCGCGCGCACCCGGAGATCTGGAACGAAGATATTGGGGAAGAGTAGCGACGTCAGGAAATCGCCTGTTTCCTCTCTTCTTCGAGAGCGGGCTTGCTTTGCGACGCGGCTGCGACGCGCTGGTGATCGAGAAAACCGGGTGATGTCGGATCTAAGGGCATGCTACTCACTCCGGGCTGCTCACTCCAGCCGGGCAACACCTGGCTTCCGGTAATGAGGCGCGCGCCGTGGGTGAAGGTGAAGTAGGTCCACGCCCATTCAAAGAACACGGCAACGCGATTGCGGAAGCCGATGAGGAAGTAGATGTGAACCGTGAGCCATGTGAGCCAGGCCATGAAGCCGCTCAAATGCGCTTTGAAGGGCCACTCGACTTTGGCTATGGCGGCCAGACGGCCAATGGTGGCCATATCTCCCTTATCGAAATAGTGGAAGGGCTTGCGCGGCTGATGCTTCAGGTCCTCGGCAATCATGCGTGCTGCTTGCGTACCCATCTGCATGGCAGGCTGAGCGACGCCGGGGATCTGCTTGCCATCCTGCTCCACGTAGGCGAGGTCGCCGCAGACGAAGATCTCGGGGTGCCCCAGAGGATTGAGCGTTTTATTGACGAGCACACAGCCTCGCTTGTCGGTTTCGACTCCCAGAAGCTTGCCTAATGGCGATGCTTGTACGCCAGCCGCCCACAACGTCACCACGGCGTCGAGGCGTTGTCCGCCTGCGATCACGTATCCGGGCTTCACATCTGTGACCTGCGCATCGGTATGGACTTCCACGCCGAGGTCGTTGAGCTGCTCGACTGCCTTGCGCGAAAGATCCTCAGGATAGGCAGAGAGAATGCGCGGGCCGCCTTCGAGAATCAGAACACGCGCCTTGGAGGGATCGATGTGGCGGAAATCGTGGCGCATATAGAGCTTTGCGATGTCGCAAATGGCTCCTGCCAGTTCGACTCCGGTGGGGCCTCCTCCGATGACTACGAAGTTCAGCGGAGGATGTGAACCGGTTTCCAGCATCTGGCGTTCGGCGAGTTCAAATGACAGCAGGACTCGGCGGCGAATCTCGGTCGCGTCTTCGACGGTCTTGAGTCCGGGAGCGTATTGCGCCCAGGCATCATTACCGAAGTAGGAGTGCGTCGCACCTGTCGCCAGGATGAGGTAGTCGTAGTCCAATTCGACGCCGCTCTTCATGCAGACGCGACGTCTGGTGATGTTGAAGCCGACCACTTCATCCATAATGACCTCAACATTCTTGTACTTACGCAGAATGCTGCGGATGGGTGTTGCGATATCGGCGGGCGACAGGACGGCCAGGGCTACCTGATAGAGCAATGGCTGGAAGGTGTGATGATTGCGACGGTCAACGATGGTGACGTCGACCGGTTGCTTTGCCAACGCCAGCGCTGCGTTGAGCCCGGCGAAGCCTCCGCCAAGGATCAGAACCCGGGGTCTGCGTCCAGCCTCTATCGCTGGGATATTAACTTGTGTGTTCCTTACGGGCGTACCCATGGCACCTCCTCAGGAATGCAGCTTACAAAGAAAGATGCTCCATAAGCGTAAAGCGATACAAACGATAGCCTCGATGGCCATTTACGAGTTGGGCCTATTTGCTCTCTTTCCGGGGCACCTGATCTTTCACACGCGGCCAATCTTCGACGAGTTTGTCAACTACTACGTGACCTACAGCATAGGCACTTTCAAGCGCAGGCAAAAATGCCGAATACTTGCCGGCTTTCTCGCCTGCGAGGCTTTCCCATGCAGTCATTCCAGGAGGCGGCTGATCGTAGTTGCTTACGGTGCGCAGAATCAGGATGCGGTTCCAGTCGGCTTTGCCTGCGTGAGCCAGGAATTTGAGCGACTGCAAAGTGCCGGTGTCTTCCATGCCGGTAACCGCGAAATTTCCTTTTCCCTCGGTGAAGTAGCTGACCCAGGCGTTTGCCCATGCGTCCATTTTTGCGCCGTGCCAGAAGGTGGATGAAGAGAGGTCGTCTCCGATGAAAACAAACGGAGGCTTTTTGGCTGTCGGCTGACTGAAGTGGGAACGTCTTTCGGCCATTGCTGCATTGTCTTGCAGCGGAACATCTTTGGTAAGTTGATAGGCCCACGCAACCAGCGGTGCGTTCAATTCGTAGACCTCGCCGAGATCGGTGTTGACGGGCTGCTCGTATGGAGTCGCCTTGCGCAGGGGAACGTAGCCTGTGGGCCAATCGGCTGGAATTTCGCGCGCATCGATCTCGTGGGCGAGATCGCCATCGACGACCCAGTGCGCCCATACTGCAGAGCCGAGCGACGTATTCGCGGGATTTCCTCCGGCGATGCCTGCGACGATCCAGTACGCGTGGGTGAGATCGAATCGCGGATCGATGCCAAGGGCCATGATGGTGGATGCGGCTTTGGCTGTACCGACTCCGGTGAGCACGCCGAGAACGCCGTTGCTGTTCATGCGCAGATCGTGATTGCCAGCTGGAAATGGAATCACTTTGTCGAGGTGCTCGCGCTCGACCCAGAACTGAAATTCGCCGGGAGCATCGCCGGTATCGGCTCCCTGCTCGTACATTGCGACGACCACAACCTTGACGAGGATGGGGGTTTCCGCAGATGCAGTGGCGCAGAATGAAAATAGCAAACACAACAAAAGACACGACAGGGACCAGCTTCGAAAGCTGCAAAATCGCATACGCAATCCTGAGAATGGAATAGTGAGGGCGCCACGTTCAGGGTAACGCAACTTCGCTGCGGAGATTTACGGGTGCTGTTCGATCTCGAAGTTCAGCGAGGCCACACTTCCGGTCACTGCGGTGACATCGAGGCGTGTCGGGACTCCGTTGCCGGTGAGTGGTGTGAGTGTTACCGATCCATCTGCGCCGGATGTTGCCTGCACCGTCTGCATGGCGAGAATGGGAGCCGATGGGCATCTTCCCTGCGTGGGGCAATCCGGCGTCCACTGCCTGAGTGTTTCGTAGAAGGTGACGACACCGCCTGCCATGGGATGGCCGACGGCGTCGGTCACGCGCAATACAACCGGGTTGGGTGTTTCGCTTGCGCTGAGTGCCTGCCCGGCACCGCTCACGGCAACAAGCTGCGCTACCTGCGGGTGCACGCTATAGATCTGGAATGTTGCGCAGGTCGTGTTTCCAGGCAGGCAGGCGTAGAGGGTTGCGTCTGCGCCTTCCGGGAGTGGTCCGATGTTGAGTGATGGCGATACGACTCCATTGGCGCTCGTGATTGTTGTTGCTGTGGATGGAGATGTACCTGTCGCCGCGGACCAGTTGATGCTTTGCCCGGCCACAGGAACACCGCCACTCAAGACTTCTGCCTGGGGCGACCATTTAGCGGTTGCGCCGATGGCGATGTAGAGGTTTGGGGTGAGGGCTGCGATTGCTGGCGGCGTGCTTCCGGTGAATTCCGTAATCACGCTGGCGCCGTCGCTCAGGGATGCAGTTACCTGCGCAAGGGTGGTGGAGCTTGCGGAGACATTCATGGTCGCGAGACCATCGCCGCCGGAGAGAACGGAGCAGGTTGATTGACCGCAACCAAGCGCTGCGGTGCCTTCTGTCACCGTGAAAGTTACAGTAATTCCGGCGGCTGGAGTCTTGTCATCGGCAGAAAGAGCTTTGACGGTGAATGGCGTTGGAACTCCGGTAGCAACGGCTCCCAGCGGCGCGGTTACGATGCCGAGTGCATCGCCTCCCAGGGCGTCGTAGCTGAGACCATCCTGAATTGCGGTGACACCGAGTGTTGCAGGGTCGCTCACGGTCAGGAGCACGACTCCCTTAGCTCCATTCGCGGGTGGAGCGATGGCGGTGATCTCGGTGGGTGTGACGCTGGTAACGGCGGCTGAGATTCCATTCACCGTCACAACGGAATTGGGCCGGAAGCCGATGCCACGAATCGTAATCGGGCCGCCATTCAAGGAGATGCGTGTCGGCATGACGCTGTCGGCGTAGAGCAAGCGACCGTGATAGAGATAGTCGGGGCGCCCATCGCCACGGCTGTCGGCGACGCCGAGAGTGAGCGAACCTCGCGCCACGGTGGCGACAGATAGCGTTGTCAGTCCTGCCTGGTCACCGTTGAAGGGTTGCGCGGTGCTGCTGACGGGCAGAGTGCCGTTGGCGTCAGTGCCGCTCCACGCGCCGAGCACGGGCCTGGCTTTGTTTAAGCTGGGATGGCCGCTCTCGTCGAGGGCTACGGTTTCGATGGTGAGTTCGCGATTCGGACGCACGGGCCAGGTGAACCATCCGGTGTGCCCGTAGCCGGTGATTCTTCCTGTCCACTCGCCGCTCGGCGGGGTGGGAGCAGGTTCCGATTGATTGCCGTCGTTGATACTGTAGGACTCGTCGGCGGAGTCCTGAATCACGACGTCCTGCGTGATGCTGAGGCCCGCGGTCATGCCGTTCAGAGTGATCACGGGCATGGCGCCGGACGGGCTCACCTGTCCTTGCGTATAAGGGCCGACGGAATAGCCCAGCGCATACAGCGGATTCAACGACTCAAAGGTGAGTTGGTAGTCAGCAATAGTTGTGCCGATGGGCAGTGGAACGCCACTCAGATCGAACCAACCTTCTTCGGCCTGATCGTCGCTGCCGTATTTGTTGAAGGGATTGCCCTGGTTGTCACTCGAACCGTTGACCGGATTTGGCTGCGCTCCCTGAAAGATTGAGCCACTCACGGCTGCGACGGTGTAGCGAATGTCGGGCGTGTTTGTTCCCTGTTTCAGCGGGCGCAGTACTACGTTCACACCTTGCATGCCTTGGCCGTTCCTGAAGTGAATGGTTCCCTTCACCGAGATGGTTGCTGCTGCGGTCAGCTTCTTGCCCGGGAAGCTGCTCTGGTTGGCCGTCGTGATTGGGTACATGCGATTGACGGCTGCGATGTCGTCGTAGCGCAAGGCCATGCCGTTGGGTGTGCAGGGGATGCCGTTGATGCTGCAGACGTATTCGACGGGATGCATGATGGGCCATCCGGCGAGGCCGTCGGCTGTGATCTGGTCGCCGACGAACATCGACTCATTTGCCTGCGACCAGTCGAGGCCGAGGATGCGGCCAAACGCGCGCACCATTTGATATTGCATGACGGAGAGTTGAGCGTTGTTTCCTGCACAGAGGCCATTCAGAATCATGAGCGCATGCTGGATTGTGCCGTCGGTTGCGACGTTGTCGATGATGGTCATCACGCCATTGTCGCGGCAATCATCAGCGGCGCTGGCGCCAGCTCCGAAGAAGGCGTTGATGACCGATCCGTCGGCATCGTAGACGATTCCGAGCGGCTTGGATGTGGCGGTCGGCTGAATGTCGGCGGGCATGGTGATGCCGTTCGGTCCGGCTGATACGTTGGCGCCGCTGACGTCTTCGTTGAGACTGCCTCCATTGGTGATGCTTACCGCTGCCGTCGGCACGTTGTTCCACACGCTGGCGGACTGGGCGACCAAGGAAGTCATCAGCGAATGGAAAGCCAGTGGTGTGAGCGCTCCCTGATCGAGATAGTAGGAGATGGCTCCGTTCTTCCAGTGGACGGGCTGGCCTTTGACCGATGCATTGAAGTAGCTGGAGCCGGCGACCCAGCGCGGGCCACCGGCGAAGGCGAGGTGCGTGAAGATCAGCGTAGCGGCCACGACGGAGAACTTGCGGCTGGGGGAGAACATGTCTCCATTCGGCCACGGAACCCGCAGACTTTAGGGTCAAAGCGCTGCTCTGTGTTGCTGCCGGTTTTACTTCGGAACGGACGCAATCACAGCGTTCGGAAATGGGAATCGCTCGGTGATTGCCTCTTGACAAAGCTGGATGCTGCGTCAGATCTCGGGAAAGAAATCGAAGAAGGCGTCGATGCTTTGCCGAAGCTGCGCCTCGATCTGCTCCCGCGAACCTTCGAGGATGTGCATGGTGACGCGCGCTGCATTTCCATTCTTGAGTTGAATGGGCGCCTCGCCAACTTCCGCGATTTCATCGGCGGGCAGGAGCCGTAAGCCATAAACCAAAGTCAGATTTGCCATGACGCTATCTTAGAGCCTGCCCGCATGCGTGTCCTGGGTGGTCCGCATCTTTTCGCGGGGTGAAACATCTACCAATTCAGCCTCAAAAGGTACAATCAAGGTTTCACTGTAATTATGTCCGATTCGATACGCGATACCGTTATTCTTGGCTCCGGCTGCGCCGGGCTTACCGCCGCCATTTACACCGCACGCGCCAACCTGAAGCCTCTACTGCTGGAAGGCCATGAACCGGGCGGCCAGCTTTCGATTACGACTCTTGTCGAAAACTTTCCCGGCTGGCCGGAGGGCATTCAGGGACCGCAGTTGATCGAGAATATGAAGCTGCAGGCGGCGCGCTTTGGCGCGGAGTTCCGCATGGGCCATCTGGCGTCCGCCGATCTGTTGAAGCGGCCGTTTACGCTGAAGGTTGGCAACGAGACGATTCATACGCGCACGCTGATTATTGCCAGCGGCGCTTCGGCGCGGTGGCTTGGGCTTCCTTCAGAGCAGGCTCTGATCGGGCACGGCGTCAGCTCCTGCGCGACCTGTGACGGCTTCTTCTTTAGCGGCAAGGAAATTGCGGTGGTCGGCGGCGGCGATTCGGCGATGGAAGAGGCTCTCTTTCTCACTCGGTTTGCGACCAAGGTCAGCCTGCTGCACCGGCGCAATCAGTTCCGCGCTTCGAAAATTATGCTGGATCGCGCGATTGCTCACCCGAAGATTGAGTTCCGCGCGAACACGGTGATCGAGGAAGTTCTCGGCGTCGAACAGAAGGAAGTGAGCGGGGTGCGCACTCGCGACACGGTTACCGGCGCAGAGTCGGTTCTGAATATCAGCGGGCTCTTTCTCGGCATCGGGCACATTCCGAATGCGAAGATGTTCGACGGGCAGATCGACCTCGACGAGGATGGGTATGTTAAGACGCATGACAACGTCTTGACCCGTGTTCCCGGTGTGTATGCCTGCGGCGATGTACAGGACCGGCGCTATCGCCAGGCGATTACTGCTGCAGGAACCGGCTGCATGGCGGCGCTTGAGGTGGAGAAATATCTGGAAGAGCACGGGCACTGAGGCTGTACTTCTTCTAGCCTTGGCGCAGTCGTGCCGGTGCAAAGTGAATATCAAAAAAGAAAGGGCGCTCTCACTGAGCGCCCTTTTTAAATCCACTGAACTATTAAGCTGAACTGGGAATCAGAAGCTGAACTTCAGCCAGAAGCGCAAGTTCCGGTTGGTGGTGGCGCGAGCATTCGTAGTATTCATGAAGCTCGTGGTTCCGATGTCCAGCAGGCTGGTGTCAAGAACTCCAACATCGTTGTGATTGCCGATGTTCTGCACTTCTGCCCGAAGCTGGAATGTTGCGCTCTCAAGGTGGGTCCATGGAGCCGGAATGTCCTTCTCGGCAGCCACGTTCCAGATGGTTGTTCCGGGGTTGCGGAAGCTGTTGCGACCGACCTCAAGGGGCATGAATTGCGGCCCGTATGGAATCAGCCAATGGACCTGGCTTGGGCTTACGACAACCACATTGCCGGTTGAATTGAATTGTCCATAGTCGTAATAGACACCCGGAGTTCCTCCAATGTAGAAACCGTCAATCCCTGCGGTGTTGATGGGAGCATGAACGCTTCCAATGATAGGCCGATCGTTGGTAGCACTGCCATCGCCGTTCGTGTCGACGCCGGGAAGAGTGAAGGTGCTGGGCGGCCCGGCCTGCAGTTGCGTGACTCCAGAGAATGACCAATGCCGGGTAAGGCCGCTTAACAGCATGTCTGTTGTATGGTTGTCAGACCGGATGCCGAGCGGCGCCCAAGTGTAGGCGACGGAAAAGAACTGCGGAAAATCAAAGGCGGAAGCGCCCCAGTCCTGACGGCGACCACCTGGAGCGAGGTTCGCGCTGTACGAAGTGCTGCTGTTGAAGAGGGTGAAGACTTCGGAACCGTTGTCCAGGTTCTTACCGTAGGTATATGCGGCGCGGAAAGTGAGGCCGTGCGAGAACCTCCGCGACAACTCTGCCTGGAGGCTGTCGTATTCCGAAGCGGCGGTGTTTCCGCGTGCATTCACGGCGCCACGATCGGGGTTCAGCCGTTCGCCGGTGTTGAAGTCGAAGTAGTTGTATTGCTGATTGGCATACAGCTTACGTCCGCGGGTGCCGACGTAGTTGAAGGTAAACTTCAGGTCCGCCGGCAGGGCACGTTCAATTCCCAGGTTCCACTGGTATACGCGCGGATTGACCAGGTTCTTATCGACGCTCAACACACTTGAGAACGGGCTGATCGGAGCGGGCGTAATGGATGGAACCAAGCTGAGAGCGTTGCCCAAGCCAGTCGGATCTTGCGAAATCAAGGTTGTCGATACGGCGTTGGGCGAAGACTGAGCGGAATTGACCGGAATGTTGCTGAAGTCCGTATCGTAGAAGATACCGGCGCCGCCGTGCACGACAGTCTTGCCGCTGCCCAGCCAGCCACCTCCGCTGGGAGCATAAGCAAAGCCGAAACGCGGCCCAAAGTTCAAGTTGCCGGTATTGACCTTGTAAACGTTCGTAATTGGCGCGAAGGGATCCTCTACATCAATTCCCGGATATGGCAAGGAGTTGCTTGGATCTGTGATGTAGTCATAGCGAAGGCCGAGATTCAGGGTGAGATCGGGCATCACTTTGACGTCATCCTGAACAAAGCCGGCTGAACGCCAGATATGTGGATCGAAGCGTGTGGGGCCAAACGTCCGCGTGGCTGTGCCGCCCTTGCCCAGATTGTCATTCAGGTAATTGCCCATGCCCGTGAAGCCCGCGCTGCTCGTGACTGTCAACTGCCCCAGCGCTTCCTGAGCCACCAGATCGGTTTCCAGGATGCGGCCGATGTCGGCTCCCATGCGAATGGACTGTCTGCCGATGTTCCAGCTTACTGTGTCCTGAAACTGATAGAAGTTTTCCAGACGACCCTGAGGAATGTTCTGGGAGATGCCTAGAACTGGAAAGGACGGAGTGCTTCCACCGTTGTACGCGTCCTGGAACTCAAGAGAATAGTTCTTTGCCAGCGGATTCGCGTTCGTCTCGGGCGTGGCCTGGAAGAGAAAATCGATGCGCGTCATAGAGGCGCGGAATTCGTTGAGAAGACGCGGGCTGAAAACATGCGTCCAGTTCACATAGCTGAGATATGACGGCCCTCCGACCTCTCCATCGAAGCCGGGCAAGCCGGAAGTGTTCAGACCAAGATCCGGAGTAAAGGTTGCATTGTCGCGCAGGAAGCGGACGGCAAATGAATCCTTCTGATTCGGAGTGTAGTCGCCGCGAATGATGTATTGCAGATCAGGCTCCTGCTGAGGAACGGGGGGACGCTCGAACAGGCCGGTGGTAACGACGCAGCCGCTTGCAGGGCAGGCGCCAGAAGCGCCGGTGGTGGGCTGGCCGACATTGATTGGCGCTGTCGCGCCGACGAAGTTGTACTGATTCAGGTATGTGCCGCTGTTGAGCAGACCCTGCAGAAGCGCTACATTGGGTCCGCCAATGGAAGTCAGCACGTTGTAGCCGTTCTGGTCGGGCAGTTCAATCGGGGATGAGTTTGAATTGCCATAGAAGCGGGTCCACTGCGAAGCTCCGAAGAGAAACAGCTTGTTTCTCCATACGGGGCCACCTCCGGTGAATCCAAACTGGTGCTCGTCATACCGCGCCTTGTTGGCAGAACTCTTGGGCGTGATCAGGCGGGTCTGGCCATCGACTGAATTGAGCCCCGATCCGGAATACAGCTCAAACGCTGAGCCATGGAACTGATTGGTGCCGGATTTCGTCACCAGGTTGACAACGGCGCCACCTGCGCGTCCATACTCAGCCGCCGGAGAATTCGTCAGCACCGTGACGGATTGAAAGATGTCGGGAATCTGCGGCTGAAATGCCTGGCCGCCAAGACTCACGTCATTGATGTCCTGGCTGTCCATCATGAAGTTGTTGGCGCGCGGACGCGAACCGTTCACTTCAATCTGCTCGTAATTGCCGCCAGCGCCTTGGAGGTTCAGCATGGGGTTGACATATTGAACGCCGGGGATGGTTGTGGCGAGCTCAATTGGATTCAGGGAGAAGATCGGCAGCGTTTTCAGATCGCTGGTGTCAATCGTGCCTGAAAGCTGTCCGTTTTCAAGGTTGATGCCGTTCGTCGTGCCCTGAACGGTGACAGTCCCGGTGACCGTGCCAACACTCAACATGATGTCGCGCGAGGTTACCACTGAGGGGGTCACTTCTACGTCTTTAATTTGATTCGCGGCAAATCCCTGAGCAGAGGTGTTGATGGTGTACAAGCTGGGATTGATTGCATCGAGCCGGTATTCTCCGCCCCCATTTGTTTGGGCGGTGCGAACTTCACCCGTCAACTGGCTCTCGATGGTAACTGTTGCGTTCGCCACGACGGCGCCGCTTGCATCGCGGACAACGCCAGCAAGTGTTCCCTTGCTCGTTTGCGCGATCAAGGAAGTACCCGCCATTAACAGCAGAAGAAATAACAAAGGCAAAGATTTGGTCGCTCTTGGCATATTCAGCCTCCCCGATAAAACCGATCCAGCAGAATTGAAGTGTGAAACCAGACCCATCACAGGCAATTTGAGTGCCGAACGGACGGCTTTTGATAGTCAAGTGGTAAATACATAGAATTCATACATTTATCGAAAGACTACATATTCATCCAGTCAATGATTTGAGGTCGGATATTTAACAATCAGCAAATATCCCTATGGAATTCGGTAGACGGCAGAAGCGCGCGGCCGTATCGGGCGGAGATGCGGCTGGCTGTGCAGGATTCGTCATTGAAGGCTGCACCAAAAAGATGGGCACCCGTGAAAGGGTGCCCGATACCAGAAATTTCTGATTGGATCAAAAGTAGAATTTCGCGGCCAACTGCACGGCGCGTCCAGGTTGCGGATCGGCGTTTACGTCAGCGGTGCTGGCTCCAACAACGGACTGGACAGCACCGAACTGCGCGCCGTCGGTGAAGTTTGCGTCAGGGTTGGAGAAGTTGGCGTGATTGAAGGCGTTGAAGGATTCAAGACGCAACTGGATGTAGCGCTGACCTTCAGCACCGAGCGGGAAGTTCTTTGCCAGCTCCAGGTTGGTGTAGTTGAAGCCGGGGCCATGGAAGAAGTTGCGCTTCGCATTGCCGAAGGCGCCTACGGGCTCCTGGGAAAAGATTGAGTTGTCGAACCAATTGCCCGTCTTGCGGACATCGAGCGACTTGACGCTGAAGGTGGAGGTTTCCACGTTATCCGGGCACGAATAATAGGTGTACTGATCGCAATACAGCGAATTGAACGTGCCGGAGTTGGTGATGGTGACGGGGAATCCGGTTTGCAGAGCTGTGACTCCGGTCAAGTGCCATCCACTGAGCGCTTCGCGCGCGATCAGGTTGTTCTTCCAACTTGCGAAGATCGGGATTTCGTAGTCGTAAGAAGCTACGAAACGATGACGTGCATCGTAGTCCGAATCGCCATAGGCGAGGTACTGGAAGCCGGGAAATGTATTGACGGTCGCGCCGTTAAAGCCGGAGCTTTCGAGGCCTGAGCCGTTGTCCAGTCCGTGGCTGAAGGTGTAAGCGAGGGTGAAGGCCAATCCATGGCTCGGACCCTTGGTGAGGCTGGCCTGCAGGGAATTGTAGCTTGAGGCACCGTCAGTGTGTTGCTGGCCGACGCTCAAGTACCAAGGTATGGTCGTGCCCGGGACGGTCGCAGGCTGCGTAAAGTACTGCGGGTAGTCTTGGTGGAGGCGAGCCCGGCCCGCAGTGCATGTCGCATCGGCGAGGCAGGCTGCATGGCCAGCCGCGGTGATGGGATCGCCCTCATACGCGCGGACCAGCTTCCGGCCCATCGAGCCAACATAGCCGATCTGCATGACCATGGTGGGGGAGATGGCGCGCTGAATGTTCAAGTTGTAGTTGTAAACGTACGGTACAGAATAGTTTTTCGGATATGTGCTGATATCCAGTCCGGAATAGTTCGGCCAGTTCAGCGTCGCACCTGGGCTGGGGCGGACATAGGGGAACGGGTTAGGCTCGGAACCATTTCCGGCTACGTCTGTGAAGGGATTTGCAAAGCCTGGGCTGCCGCCGAAATCGCCTGCACCGAAGGAGTTCTTGAGCCACGGCGGATCGCTGAGGTTCTGCAACTGACCTTCTTCGGCGTCGCGGTTGTAGTAGAGACCGAAGCCGCCGCGCAGGGCGAACTCATGCGAACCCTGAGGACCGATCAGCTTCTCGGGGCCGGAAGACGGCGACCAGGCAAAGCCGAGGCGCGGACCGAAGTGATCCCACCTGGTGGTGGGGCCGCCTGCTTTGTTGCAGCCCGGGTCGGTCGGGAAGGTAAGGCCTGGAGGGCCACCGGGGAAGGCCTGAGAGGTTTCCGATCCCGGAGTCCAGCAGTTGATACCAAGACCACCGAACTGGTGGTTGCTGTTCGGAGTCTCTACATCCCATGCCAAGCCGTAGTTAAGGGTGAGATCGTTGGTGATCTTCCAGCTGTCCTGCCCATAGGCATAGTACTCATACGATCTGGCATCGATGGCACTGCCAGAGGTCTGCGCGTATTGGTCGGGCACGCCAAGGACGAAGTCGAGGATCGGGTCGCCTGAGCTATATGGTCCGGCACCGTTGAAGGTGTAGTTGCCGTTGTTGTTGGCGGAGTAAGGGTTGTTTACCACAAACTGCTCGATCGACACACCGAACTTCAGGCTGTGGTTGCCAACGATTTTGGTGAAGTTGTCGGCCCCAGAAAGATTCGTGTCCTTGCGCGGCTGAGGACCTTCATTGCTGAAACCAAGGAAGCTCAGGCCCAAGGGGTTGTTGTTGAGACCTGCCACGCTGATGAGAGGCAGGCTCGATTGCGCAGAGTTGGGAACGATGTTGAAGCCGTAGGTTGCCGGATCGACAACCGTTGCCGGCTCAACGTCGGCATAGTTGAAGCGGAAGTAGCCTGCACGCAGTTCATTCAGTGTTGTCGAGCTAAATGTATGGGTCCAGGAAGCCATGAAGAGCTTGAAGTGGCGGGCATTGTTCATGCCAAACCCGGGCAGGTCGGATCCACCAAAGCTCAGTGTTCTCGTATCAGGATTGGACTGGAAGACGCTCGATCCCCAGATGGAATCGTTGTTCGTGGGGTGGTAGTCGAGACGGATGACACCCTGATCTGCCGCGCCGGTATTTGGAGAGTTGAAGTTGTAGTACGAGACACCGTTGCGAACTTCATTGGGCGCGGGGACAAATTTATTCAGCAGATTCTGTGAGATGGAATTGTATTGGGATTGCGCGAGCTGCACCGTTCCACCCGGGAAGCAGGTATTCCAGGGAGTTCCCGCGGGGCAACCGTTGATCGCAAAAGGTATCGGGTTTGTGGACAGGCCTGTGGCGTTGTTCGCACCGCTGCTGGCGAGGTTATTGTCACCGCTGAAGTCTCCGCCAATCTGCGATGTATTGAAGACCGGAGCCAGCGTAGTTGAACCGGTTCTGCGGCGATATCCCTGATAGCCAAGGAAGAAGAAGAGCTTGTCCTTAATGACCGGGCCGCCAATTGTGGCGCCGTAGAGGTTCTGGTGATAGGGCGGACGTGTCTGCGAGAAGTAGTTTCCATTGTTCAGAAACGTATCGCGATAGAAGTAGAAGGCGCTGCCGTGGAAGTGGTTGGCGCCTGACTTGATGGTCTGGTTGACGATGGCTCCGCTATTGCGGGCGAACTCCGGGTTCAGGGTGCTGGTGACGATGTTCTCTTCGGCCAGCGCGTCTGGATTGACGGCGATGCCTTCGGTCTGGAGTGGGCCATCATTGATATCAGCGCCATCGAGCAGGAAGGAGTTGCTCTGCGTCTGGCTGCCGTTGGCGGAATAGTTTCCGAAGCGATCGCTGGATTCGACACTACCCGGCTGGAGCTTCTGAAGACCGGATGCGTCGCGGCCAAGGAGCGGCATGGTCTCAATCTGCTGGCTGGTGACGACCTGCTTGAGCTGCGTGTCCGCAGTTTCAACCTGGACGGCTGCAGCCTGCACTTGGACGGTCTGCGAGGCGGCACCGATCTGAAGTTGGGCCGGAACGTCGCGATTGTCATTCAGATGCAGGGTGAGGCCGGAGGTCTGAAAGTCCTCGAAGCCGGCAGCGTGGACCGTAACGGTGTAGGGGCCACCGATCTGCAATTGGGGCATGGTGTAGTAGCCCTGGCTATCGCTCGTTACTGTTGTCTTAATACCTGTGCTGGTATTGATTGCCGTCACTGTCGCGTTGGGAACGACAGCACCACTGGAATCAGTTACCGTGCCGTGAACGGTGGCGTATGTGACCTGCGCCAAGGCCCGATTCTGGAGTCCAAGAAGGACCAGAAACAAGGCGACTGTTCCATACAATAATTTTGATTTCAATAATTTATCGGTCATTTCCTCTCCACCTATACGCGTTCAACTGACCTAGCAATTCCGAGTGGGTCCAGCCGCCTTCTATCTGGGGCGAGCCTCTATTAATCTCGGAGTAACTATTGTGCAATTAGTTAACCATTGGGAAGGGTATATGAGGAAATGAGGCAAAATGCTTATTTAACAATTAGTTAATAAATTAAATATAAATGTTAATTTATTAATCAATTAATAAATATACATTTTTTAGAAGACTCAATTCCAGAGCCTGTAGAACGGCCTGGGCGCTACAATCACGTCTGGAAATGTTCACGAGCGAAGCGATCCAAGAAAATGTCGTCCGTATTGCGGAGAGAATCCATTCGGCCTGTGCGCGCTCAGGGCGGAGGGAAAGCCAAGTAAAGTTGATGGCTGTTTCGAAGACGCACCCGGCCGAGGCGATTGCGGCCGGCTTTGCGGCGGGGCTGCGGCTGTTTGGCGAGAACAGGGTGCAGGAATTTCAGCAAAAGGCCAGCGATTTAAAGGGCTTAGGGTTAGACGTCGAAGGACTTGCGGCGGCTTCTGGTGAGAGTGCGGCGGTTCATTTGATTGGACATCTGCAGTCGAACAAGAGCGCGCGGGCGGCGGAGATTTTCTCTGGCGTTGACACGGTCGATTCACTGCGACTGGCGCAGAGGCTGGATGAGGCGGCAAAGAAACTTGGGCGCAGGCTGCCGGTGCTGGTCGAGATCAAGCTGAGCGATGAGGCGGCGAAGAGTGGACTTGGTGCTGAGTCGCCGGAACTGGCTGAGTTGCTGGAGCGGCTGCCGGATCTTGGCAATCTTGAGATGCGCGGGCTGATGACAGTGGCGCCGCTTGATGAAAATCCGGAGACAGCACGGGCTTGTTTTCGGCGGCTGCGGTTGCTGCGGGATGAGCGGGCGGCACGGCACCAGCGACTGGATTTCGGCGAGCTATCGATGGGGATGTCGGGCGATTTTGAGATTGCCGTTGAGGAAGGGTCGACGCTGGTGCGGATCGGGACGGCGATCTTTGGGGCTCGGCCTAAACCGGCATGATGGGGCTACGGGAATCGGAAGCAGGGTGAGCTTTGCGTTGCGGATGCAGTCTCGGGCGAGGCGTACGGAGATTGTCGGGACGCTTGGCGATGCATTGAAGGTTGCCGTGGCTGCTCCTCCGGTGGAGGGTAAGAGCGAATGAGGCATTGATTCCCTTCTTTGCTGAGCTGCTTGCGGTTTCGCGATCTTCGGTGGAGATTGTTGGTGGTGGCGTCGCGGAATAAGGTGGTTCGGGTGACTGGGGTGACGTCCGAGTTAGTGCGAGATCGATTGGGAGTTTGATTCCCTAGTTTGGGTTCTTGCTTTCCCACATCTCTCCGAGATGTGGGGCACCCATTTCCGTGCTACACCTCAAATAACAGCAGATCCTTCGCTCCGCTCAGGATGACAACCTTGTAACGTTGTTCCCAGTTTGAGGCTTTCCCCGTAGACTGACAGTTTACGTCTCCTAAAGGAAGAACATGAGTCATCTCTACGCCGTGGTGGTCGGCGCTATCGTTCTTACTCTGCTTGTGGTGTCGCTGACACGGCTGGGCAAGGTCAAGACCAAGGCTGATTATCTGGTTGCGGGGCGGTCGCTGCCAGCGTTTGTGCTGGTGTTTACGCTGCTCTCTTCGTGGATCGGGTCGGGGTCGCTGCTGGGCGGCGCGGAGAATGCTTACAACCACGGGCTGGTGGCCCTGTGGCAGGGCGGCGGCGGATGGGCGGGGCTGCTGCTGATCTACTTTATTGCGCCAAGGGCGCGGCGGTCGGCGAAGTTTACGATTCCCGATTTGCTGGAGTCTCGCTATAACCAGACGGCGCGCGTGCTGGGCGTGATTGCGGTGCTGTTTGCGTACACGGCGATTACGAGCTATCAGCTGATTGGCGGCGGAGATATTCTCAGCCTGATTTTTCCCACGGTGATCTCGCCGGATTTCGGCAAATACATCATGGCGGCGTTTGTGATTGTGTTTACGGCGATTGCCGGGATGTCGTCGGTCGCGTATATGGATGTGGTGATCGGGCTGCTGGCGACGGTAACAATGCTGATTGCGCTGCCGGTGCTGATGCATTCGGTGGGCGGATGGAGCGGATTTCATGCGGAGCTGCCTGCTTCGCATTTCACTCCGCTGGGGGATGACACTCTGATGCAGGCGTTGGAGTTGTTTGTGCCGACGTGCCTGCTGATGCTGGGGAATCAGGCGATGTATCAGAAGTTTTTCTCGGCCAAGTCAGAGAAAGATGCGCGCGTGGCGGTAGTGGGGTGGATCTGCGGCACGGTAGTTCTGGAAACGGTGATTGTGCTGCTCGCGATGGTAGGGCATGTGCTGGCGATCAAGAGCGGCGCGTCACCGTTTCCGCGGGAGATTCTGGCGTTTACAGCGCTGCACAGTTTGCCAGGACTGCTGGGTGCGCTGCTGATGGGCGCGATCTTCGCGAAGATTATTTCGACGGCGAATAATTTTCTGTTCTCGCCTGCGACCAACCTGGTGAATGACATTTTCGTGCGCTACATTGCGCCGGAGGCTTCGAATAAGCGGATTCTGATCGTTTCGCGATTGATGGTGGTGCTGCTGGGGATCTGGGCGCTGTATCAGGCGCTGCATACCGGGTCGGTGCTGAAAAAGGCGCTGTATGCTTACACCATTTATTCGGCGGCGCTGACGCCGGTGATTCTGGCGGCTTTTTATTCGAAGCGCGTGAATGCGGCCGGCGCGGTGACTGCGATTTTCGCGGGTACATTTATTACTGTCTTCTGGGATTCGAGCTTCGTGCACAATCATTTGCCCGCCGTACTGGCGCAGCGGGACGCGATTTTTCCCGCACTGATTGTCGCGGTGCTTTGCCTGGTTGTGGTGAGCGCGCTGACCAAGCCGCCACGCAAGGATCAGGTTGCCATTTTCTTTGGCGAGAAGGCATAAAAATAGGCAGGCGGCCTGGGGTTGGGTTAAGCCGCCTGCCTTTCGCAGGGTCGAGAAGCAGGTTTCGGAGTTGCTTCTACCCGTGTAAAACTGCGATCTCCGGTTTTTGTTCCATGTCGCTCCGAAATTTTTTCAGGAGCGATATCAAGCTGCACATTGCGATGGGCTTGATGTTGCCTTGTCCACCCACGGCCTCGGGGGCAGGATGACGCAATTCGCTGGGAGACCGGCTCTCGCCTTAGAGCTCCTGGCTTGCCGAAGGCAGCGTATCGGAATTCTTTTTGGTGTCCGACTGAATTGGGATTATCTGTGGGCTGTCTGCGATGAACCGATTCCTTCGCGATGTAGAGAGCATTTGCTAGGCTAGGCCCATGCCGGTTGCGGTGCTCACGCTGGAGATTCGTATCGAGAATGCTCATTCGCTCAAAGATCGTCGGCAGGTGGTGCGCAGTTTGAAGGAAAAGCTGCAAAACGGCTTCAATATTTCGGTGGCAGAGATGGATGAAGCAGTTACCTGGCAGTCGGCGACGATTGGCGTCGCTGCGATCTCAGGCTCGCGGGATTACCTGGCCGGGTTGATGAAGCAGGTTGAGGATGCGGCTGTGCGTATCAGCAACGATCTGGGCGCGCAGGTGGCAGATGCGTGGTGGGAGTACCTGGAGAACTGATCTGGCCAGGCTGGGCACGCCTCGGATTGGGTAATGCTCCGATTGACGGTCCGATTAACAAATCTGTTGCAGTTTATTGTCGACTTAGGTAACCGATCGTTGATTACGACTGTTTGGCATCGTGAAACTAAGATGGGATTGGCTTAGGCCCCGAGAGACTTTACATTTCAAACATTGAGTAGCACTTGGGGGAGGGCTACTGAATTGTGGCGCCTGTGGAATAACTTCCACAGGCGTTTTACATTTTGGCGCAAACCTGGCGCTTGCAAGGCCGTGGCGCCACTTTGATATCCGATCCTCGTTGCGTTTTTCGTCCTTTCGCAACGGTAATTTTTCTTTTCTCTGCGGGTCCTGTTGCGCCGACGTAAGTGGTTTCCTTTCAACCGTCATTCATTGCGACAGCACAACTTTTACATTTACCTGCTTACTTTTGTGCAACGCAGGCCGTCTGGTCTGATATTCTCAATCGTTTAACCAAAGGAAGTTTGAGATGCCAGAGCAACGGGCGCGCAAGTACCACCAGGACCGCGTGGCGGAGACGCTGCGTGAAGAAATAGGAGCGATGATCGAAGGCGAATTATCGGATCCGCGAATCAGCTTTGCCTATGTAAGCCAGGTTGTGCTGAATCCTGGGGGGAAGTCGGCGCTGATTTATGTCGCGGTCGATGGCGGCCCCGAAGAAGAAAAGCAGACGATCGAGGGCTTGATGGCGGCGCGGGGTTACATCCGACATGAACTGCTGGAGCGTATGGGAGTGCGGCATGTTCCGGATCTTTCGTTCCATATCGACCGGTCAGAAAAGATGAAGACGCGGATTGATGAACTGCTGGGCCGGGCGCAAAAGAGACAGAAAAGCGTGGCTGAGTAAGGCTGGGAAACTTTTAAGTGAAGAAAGGCAAAAGCAGATCCTTCGCTGCACTCAGGACAACAATTCCTGAGTTTGTATGAAACCAACAGGGGCCCATGGGAGATCGGCACACTATCCACGCAGTATTGGACGCGATTGAGCGCGGACAGCGGTTTCTGGTCAGCGCACATGCGCGGCCGGATGGCGATGCCGTGGGATCGATGCTGGCGTGCGGAATGATTCTGGAGCAGCTGGGCAAGCAGGTGGAGATGGTTTCCTGTGACCGGGTGCCGCTGATCTACAGGTCGCTTCCCTGCGCTTCTGTGGTACGCCAGGTGAGCCGCGTAGAAGGCGAATACGACGCGGTGATTCTGCTGGAATGCGACGGGATCGAGCGCTCGCGGCTGCGCGGTCTGGATGGACGTTTCCTGATCAAT
Organism: Alloacidobacterium dinghuense; assembly: GCF_014274465.1. Taxonomy (NCBI): domain Bacteria; kingdom Pseudomonadati; phylum Acidobacteriota; class Terriglobia; order Terriglobales; family Acidobacteriaceae; genus Alloacidobacterium; species Alloacidobacterium dinghuense. The sequence continues at coordinate 3,798,950 of NZ_CP060394.1, forward strand.
ATCGATCACCATGTGAGCGGGCGCACCTTTGGCAACATCAACTGGATCGATACGGAGGCGTGCGCCGTCGCGGAGATGGTCTACAAGCTGGCCATGGTTGCCGGCGTTTGCATTACGCCAGAGATGGCAACATGCCTTTACACGGCGGTGCTGACGGATACGGGATCGTTCTGCTACGACGGAACCGATGCTCATACCTTTGAGCTGGCGGCAGAGCTGGTGCGGCACGGGGCGAAGTCGGCGACGATTGCCAAGGATGTTTACTTTTCGCACCCGACTTCGAAGATGCTCCTGCTGGGCGCGGCTCTTTCGAACCTGCGGCGCGAAGGACGCATTGCCTGGATGTGGGTGACGCATGACGACATGGTTCGCACGAGCGCAGCGGAGGAAGACTGCGAGGGAATCGTAAATTATGCAATTGCGATTGCCGGAGTCGATGTGGCGATCTTCCTGCGCGAACTCAGCAATCACCGGGTGCGGCTCTCTTTGCGCAGCAAGGGCGATGTGAATGTGGCTCGGCTTGCTGAGCGTTTTGGCGGCGGCGGCCACCAGCATGCCAGCGGTTGCACGATCGATGGGCCGCTACCGGATGCGACGGACATGATTCTCGAGGTGGCCCGGCGCACCCTGAGCGCAGCGGTTCATGAGTCGCATAGTTTAATCTGATAGCCTTGACTCGGAAAGCAATTCCATCCGGGATTTCAGAAAAGAACGTGGCTATCCCTAAGAGCATCAAGGCGCTACGCATAAACCCTACGACTGCTATGGCGCGCTTCCCTTTTCTGGGAACGACACTGGAAACACTGACTCTGTTTCTCTTTACTGCCTTCTTCCTGTTTTACGGATTAGTGCCTATCTTTGGCGGCGACGGCATCGGGCTGGTGGGGGCGGATGAACCGCGCTATGCCCAGATAGCGCGAGAGATGCTCAATCGGCACGATTACGTGACGCCGATTCTGTATGGCAAGCCGTGGCTGGAAAAACCAGCGCTCTATTACTGGCGAGCGATGTTTGCCTTCAGGGAATTCGGCGTGCATGACTGGTCGGCGCGAATCCCTTCGGCAAGCTTTGCGTTTGTGCTGGTTACGCTCATCTTTCTGCACATGCGGCGATTTCGCCCTGGCGGACAGCTGGACGCCGCGCTGCTGACGGCTTCCTGCGCGGGGATATTGAGCTTTGCGCGCGGGGCTTCAACGGACATGCAGATGGCTGCGCCGTTCTGTATCGGCATGCTGGGCTGGTATGCCTGGTATGAGACGAACAGCAAGTTCTGGCTCTTTGATCTTTACTTCTTTGTAGGCGCGGCGACTCTGGCCAAGGGGCCGGTAGCTCCCTTTCTTGCGCTGGTCATCATAGCGGCGTTTGCGGCGTTGCGAAAAGAGTGGTCGATCCTGCGACGAAGCATCTGGTGGCCGGGGGTTGCGCTCTACTTCGCGATGGTGCTGCCGTGGTTTATCGCGGTACAGAAGCGCAATCCTAACTTTTTGCGGGTCTTCTTTCTCGAACACAATCTGGAGCGCTTTGCCACCAACCGCTTCGAGCACGAACAGCATTTCTGGTATTACCTGCCCGTGGTTGTGTTGAGCATGATGCCGTGGACAGTGATCGCGATCGCGGCCTTGGTGAATGCGGTGCAGGGGTCGATGGCAGAGTGGCGGGCGCGACGGGTGAAGTATCACTACATGGGCTTTCAGCGGACGGGCGACGCCTTCCCTGAGTTTCTGGTGCTCTGGGCGGTGATTCCGGTGGTCTTCTTTTCCTTCTCGGAGTCCAAGCTGCCGGGCTATGTGTTGCCTTCCGTTCCGCCGCTGATGATTTTGAGCGGTGACTATTTGAACCGCATGCGCGGGCGAGGGTTGAAGGCGTGGCTGCTGATTCTGCACGGCGTGCTTGCGGGCGGCCTTACGACGCTGGTCCTGCTGCTGCCGCGGTTAATTCAACACTCCGACCAGATGCCCCCTGCGAATGCGCTGATTGCCGCGGGCGCGACGGGATTTGCCGCAACCATCTTTATCCTCATCACGGTAGCGCGGTTCGGTCTTCATCGGTTGCGGATTGCAACCATGATTCCGATTGTGATTCTGCTGCTGTTTCTTTATGGAATCGGGCCGTTCTTCGGTTTCGGGCAGATTGCCTCGACGAAGGGAACGGTGCAGCTGATCGACCTGACGTATTCGGCGCGCCCGCTATCGAAGATTCTGCAACAAATCAGTCCCCCGGACGGTACGGTTGCGGTGTTCCGGGTTCGTCGCGATGTGGAATTTGGCCTGTCGTTCTATCGCAACCGGAAAGTAGTGAATTACGAGCATGAGGGGATTCCGAAGGAGCAACATATCCTCATAGCTCGCGAATCTTATGTCGACGAACTGCGTCAAAAACTTACCGGCAGGCGATATGAGCCTTTGTTCGTGTATCCTGCTCAGAATCTGGTTGTCTACGCAGTAGCGGCAGAAGAGTAAATCAGCAGGTGGGTGTTTCTTCCCGAATTACGGCTTCGTTCTGGAACGCGGCCCTGAAGATACATCAATCACTTAGTTCATGGTGCAGACAGCTTGAGCTCGGCATTGCAGTTTGAGATTCTCGACCTGAGGCATTTTTCAGCCAGCAGCCTGCGACCGGTGCTGGACGAGGAGAGTCGTCTCTGGAGCGATCGGCTGCGATGGGATTACCGTACTTCTGCGGACCTGTTGCTGCAGTACCTTGATTCCCGCGTGCTGCCGGGCTATGTCGCCCTGGAAAATGGACGCATTGCCGGGTATGTCTTCTGCGTGTACGAAGACCATAAGGCGATCATCGGCGATGTGTTTTCTCTTTCCGATGCACCTGCCGAAGTAGAAAGCCAGCTGCTGCGCCATTTGATTGAGCTTCTTCGGCACTCGCCGGGGATCGATCGCATAGAGTGCCAGCTGTTGCTGCATCCGCATGGACTGCATGCCGAGATTTTCGAACGGGCGGGCTTCAAGCTCTTTCGCCGCCTCTTCATGGAGCTTGATCTGACACAGTTCGCAGCGTCGGGATCGCGTCGGCCGCTTCCAGAAGGCATTGTTCTCAGCAGGTGGCGGGAAAACGATTTTCATCCGGCGGGATATCTGATTGCCGATGCCTACAATGGGCACCTGGATAGCTTTATCAATGATCAATACCGGTCGGTAAGCGGCTCACTTCGATTCCTGCACAATATCGTTCGCTTTCCCGGTTGCGGGTTGTTTGATCCGGCTGCATCGAGAACGATGGCGCGCACGGCAGATGGCTCGCTGGCTGGGGTGCTCTTGTGCTCTCGCGTGCGTGAGGACATCGGGCACGTGACGCAGGTCTGCGTAGCGAGAGATCAGCGTGGGCTCGGGCTGGGCAGGCGGCTGATTGAAGAATGCGCGGAGGAATTGCGGGGACGCGGGTTTCGCGGCCTGACACTGACTGTCACGGAAGAGAATGCGAACGCAGTGGATCTTTACCGCAGCGTGGGCTTTGTTGAAAAGCATTCCTTCGACGCGATGGTCTGGGACCGCTCCTGGAACTGGACGAAAGAGTCTTAAGCTAGCGGCGAATGAACCACATGAGCCAACTGGCAACGATCACGATCCCCACAAACATTGCCCAGCAGTAAAGGCCGTAGCGAACCATCGCCTTTGGATTGGTGCGCTGTGTGATCGCGAAGACTACCGAGGCAAACGTCGCAAAGAGCAGAACAGCGGAGAAATGGGAAAGCACTAACATGCGGGCTTCCTGCCTATGCGGAGATTGTGCGCGTCGACGGCGGAGATGATGTTGAGGAGGCCGGCAACGACGATGAACTTCGTTCCATAGTCGGCCGTTGCCACCTGAACGGCACCGTGTCCCAGATCCATGAGGCGGCCCAGACCGTAGAGAGCGCCACAGCCAAGATCTCCTGCAAAGCCAAGCATTTCCAGCACATCGCCCATGTTGGGCTGATAGAGCTTACCCTGCATCAGGATTCCAAGGGTGAACATGCTGGTAATGGAGACAAAGAGCAAAATCGCGCGGATCCAATGCTTTGTGAGCGCGTGGCCCAGACCAGGAACCAGCCAACCGAGAATGAGCGCAGCATATGGCAAGCCGGGAGACTTCTCCTCCAGCTTTGCGCTTACCTGAACTTTCGATGCCATCATCTTGACTATACAGCACGAATGAGCCGAAGACCCTGCGGCTGGAGCACTGGGTTGGAGCGAAAGTTTTCCAAGAGCGCCAGAACGAGAGCAGGCACGACGATGCCTTTTACCAATCAATGATCTCCAGTGCGCATCTTGCCTGATCAGCGCGATGAAGGCCGAGTCTATTTCGCCGCCTTCGCTCCCCTGATCCTTGCCCACCGCGCCTTGTTGGCCTCGGAGATCTTCTTGCGAGCCGCAGCCGAGAGTACACGCTTCTTCCTCACCGGTGCAGCCGTCTTTGCGGAAGCGGATCCTTTTGTTGAGGCAGATGAAGCCGTCTTCGCCGAGGTTCCAGTGGGCGCAACCTGCGCAAGCGAGTCGCGAATTTTCGTCAGGCGTTCGATCTCCTTGTTCAATTCGGCTATTGCTCCGGTGATGCTCATCCTTCCCTCCTGTAAAGCTTTTAAAGCCGGCCCAAGAACATGCCATCCAGCGACTTAGCTGGTGAAGCTCCGAACCCTGTCTTCGGTTGGATTGCCGCAATATATCAGCAAACGTCCTCTTTTGGTTTGTTTTGTGACTTAAGCAAGTGAACCGCCTGCCTGCCCCTTGCCATCGAATACGCGATCGAGCAATCTGGACATATTCTTCTTAAAGGTTTGAGGCATGGCTACTGTGAAGCTCTGGACGGATGAAGAGGTTTCTCTGCATCCGAGAATCAAAGCGGTATTCGACGATATCCGCGCCACGCGCAAGAGCGACTTTGTGAATAATTTCTGGCGGGCGCTCGCGAACGAGCCGGCGTTGCTTGAACGCACATGGTCGAGCATCAAGGCGGTCATGATCGAACCGGGCGCGCTCGATCCGATCACGAAAGAGTTGATTTATATTGCTGTTTCAACCGTGAACAGCTGCAGCTACTGCGTGCATTCGCACACAGCAGCCGCGCGAGCCAAGGGAATCAGTGATCTGCAATACAGCGAGTTTCTGGCAGTGGTCAGAATGGCTTCCGAGACAAATGCCTTAGCGACGGCGCTCCAGGTCCCCGTCGATCCTGAATTCGACGCGAGCTAGGTTGAATCGGAAAATCGGACCTCTCGTTGATTGGTTCACGCACGCAGCAGTGGCTGCAGGCTCAATTACCGCCAGCCCAATACTTGTTGAAGCCAATGTAGTCTGAGGGCATGGCAGCCAGGATTTTCCGGCGCATTTCGAGCAGGTCGACGGAGCCCAGCGTTTTGTAGATGACCTTGCCGTCTGGGGCGAGGACAACGGTATAGGGCACGGCGGACTGCCAAGCCGGATCAAATGCTGCTTGCAATTTCTCGGTGTCGTCAGATGCAAAGAGAAGATTGCGCGTCGTGGCGTGCTTCTTCTGCAGAAAGCGCAAGACACCAGGCTCCTCATCCGGCATGTTCGCCGAGACAGTAACCATGTCAAAGTCACGGGCGCTGTACATCCGATAGGTGTCCTGCAGGTCTGCGAATTCGGCAACACAGGAGCCGCACCATGTCGCCCAGAAATTGATCACCGTGACGTGGCCGCTTGTTCCCGAGCGGAGCTTTTTCAGCCCTGCGGCATCTACTTTTTCAACCTGAACTGGCTCTGCCTCAAGCTTTCTCTCGGCGGCTTCTCTCTGCTCAGATTTTTCAGACCACTTTGTGGAGCAACCGAAGACGCCTGTGTGCTTCACGGCAATGTCTTTGCCTGCCAGCAAAGCATCGATCGCATCCTGGGCGTCGTGGGTCTTTACCATTTCGATGCGGTAGTTGTTATCAAAGCGGCCTTCATAGCGAAGGTGCCGCTCCTTATCAAAAACGAAGACATGCGGTGTTGCCTGCGGCCCATAGGCGAGAGTCACCGACTCGGTATCGCCGGCATACAGGTAGGGATAATGAAGATGCTTGTACTGCACGCGAATCTTCATGTCGTCGAGTGTGTCGCTGACATCGGAAGAGTCGAGTTCATCGATTCGGATGGCTTTCGGATCGTTTCCCTGAATGGCAACGACCGCCACTCCGCGCTTTCCGTAATCTTCATAGAGCTGTTCGATGCGGCGTTCATACATCTGGGCAATCGGGCAGTGATTGCAGGTGAACAGCACGACCAGAAGGGGACTGCTCGCGTAGTCAGTGAGTTTGTGGGTCTTGCCATCTACGCCCGGCAGCGAGAAGTCCGGAGCCGACGAACCCAGAGGAAGGATGGGATGTGCCGGTTGCGCCAAAACAGCGACAGAAAAAAGCAACATTGTTGCGGCAAAAGCGACCCTCTTTAACATCGTTTCCTCCATGCGTTGCTCGGCGCGACTATTGCGCGAGCTTTCTGGCAAATGTTACTTCCTGCACCATGTCCTGATTGACGTCGCCTTCCTTCTCATATTCGACGGCGACGAGGCCTGCGAAGTTTTGCCGGTGCAGTTCCTGCATCACTTCCGGAATCTTTGCAATGCCATTGCCCAACAGCACGTTCACTTCTCCGCCCTTGGCCTGAATATCCTTTAAGTGAACCATTCGCAAACGCGGCTCCAATTTGCGGATGGCATCAACAGTGTCATAGCCGCAGGACGCGAAGTGGCCAGTATCCGCTGTGGCTCCCATGGTCTTCGACATCCCGGATAGGGCATTCAGTACATCTTCAGGGCTTTCATAAGCAAATTTATACGGGAAGAAATGATTGTGAAGTCCGAAGGTCAGTCCTTCTTCGGTGAGGCGGTGGTCAAGCTGCTTCAGAATATCTTCTGTGGCGTCGCCGGTAATATTGGTCGCGCCCAGCAGCTTTGCAAAGCGGATTGCATCGGTGATGTCCTGAGTATTCTTGAAGGTGGCGGCATAGTAGGAAACACAGCGGATTCCGGCGCGGTCCAGCTTTTCCTTAGCGGTGCGGAACAACGCATCCTCAGGATGGCTCAGCAACATGAACTCGACGCGGGACATTTCTATTTCGCGAACACGTAGAGCCTTCAGCTGGACAATCATGTCGTCGACTGAGAGGCCGTGATAGCTGTAGGTTCCAACACCGATGTTAAGTGAATCGAAAGCGCGCAGCGGCGCCGCTGCACTGGCGACACAGGAAGCGACAGCAAGTTTGGCAAATGCTCGTCGAGTCAGCATTCAACTCCTCTCTCGTTTGAGAGATCTACTATTTGGGGGCAGGTAGCGCAGGCGACGGCGTAACGTCTGCATTCACCAGCCCCGTGGCCCACTTGATTGCCTCAACATACATCTGTTGGAGGCGTGGATCGTCCCAGGTTTCCTTCGGATGCCCCAATGTCGAATAGTAGACGCGACCTTTCCCGTACATTTTGGCCCAGGTGACAATGAAGTCGTGATCTGTTCGATGCACCCTTGGGTTGGACAAGTCGAGTTTGCTGGCATCGAGGCTCATGAGAACGTGTACTTTGTCACGCGAGGAGGATTTCATCTGGTAGATCTCGTCGCGAAGAGTAAAAGCATGCGGCCACTGCTCCATGCCGGGGAACTTCGGGTCTTCCACAACGATTGGCGCATCAAACGTTCCCCAGGGATGCTCGTCGAAGGTACCGCCAACCATGTCGACGAATTCCGGCCACTTGGTCATTGTGATCGCCGCACTATGAACGCCGATGAACCCTTTACCGTCGTCATGCACGAAAGACAGAAGATCCGCCTTCTGCTGTACATCCATTTCCAAGTCGCCACCCGTGAAGAAGAGAACGGCATCGAAATTTGTTAAGTTCTTTGCGTTGTATTCGAGCTTTCTCTTCGTAAGGGCTTCGGTATCGGTGCGGATGGTCGTGTCCCACAATCCAGTCTGTTCGCCAAGACGCTCGATGGTGGCCATGGCGTGCGAAACCGACTCGTGCCGATATCCCTTCTCTTCGCCGATCACAAGAAGGTGCTTCTTCTGGCCGCTCATGGTTTGAGCAGGACACACGATGCAGGCTGCAATGTGAAACAGCAAAAGGCAGTGGCGGATCGTCTTCATAAACTGCAAATGATTGGGGCGGTACATGGTCCGAAGGCATTACGAACGCGTTTCTAATGTTCCATAACTAAGTCAGGACCAACATCCATGCGACCATACGGCGAATAGCCTGTCAAGAACTTGTTCGCTTTCGGTCGGAGTCGCGTATCAAGTTGGCGGCTGGGGGAGCAATACGGAAGAGATGGCGTCGAGCGCAAGGGAAACCGCGCCCCAAAGCCCGGCGCGAGGACCGAGGGCACTGGTGCCGATCTTCGGCACCGCAAACTCACTGCCCTCAAGCTGTTTGAGAACCGAGCTGACCAATACGGGATGACTGCCAATCTCTCCGCCTAAGAGGATGAGCCCCGGGTTCAGAATGAGCGACAGGTTGACGATGATGTCGGAGACAATGTCAGCTCTCAACCGGACGATTCTTTGCGCGTCTGCGTCGCCGGCCTGGGCAATATCGAGGACATCAAGCGCGGTCAGCTGCTTTACGCTCTTTGTGGCAATGTGACTGCGGCCAATCCTTTTGCTCTCTTTATCCCAGCTCTTTAGAATTCCTGAACTGGTCAGGACTGTCTCGAGCTCTCCGAACTCATGAATGGCGGGCTGCCTGCGCTGAATGTGCGGAAGGCGAAGATAAGCGATTTCGCCGGCAGACCATTTTGAGCCATGGTGAATTTTGCCGCCCAGGATAATGCCGGCGCCCACGTTTGTTCCGATGGCGACAAAGACAAAGTCCTGCTCGGTCTGCGCTGCGCCGCAGTAGTGTTCTCCCTGAGCGGCAAGATTGGTGTCGTTTTCGATGATGACCAGGCAGTCGACGATTTTATTGAGCATGGCACGCAGAGGAACTGCTCGCCATCCATCCAGAGTGCTGATGGATAGGACGCTGCCTTCCTCAACATTCGCGATCGCGGGCGCTCCCACGACCATCATCAGCAATTGCTTGCGCGTTTTCTTCTGCTTCTGCAATAGATTTTGCAGTGCCTTACCAATGTAGGCGCAAACGGCTTCGGGGGTTGTTTTGCGGTTCTTGAGCGCGATTTTCAGCGAATCGAGTTCATTTCCGTTCAAGTCCGCGAGAAGAAATGAAAGGCTTTCTGCGGAGATTTCAACTGCGAGGATGCAGCCGCGCTCGGCTTTGAAGCGAATCATGTCAGGGGGGCGGCCGCCGCTCGACTCTCCCTCGCCCAGAGGCTCGATCAGGTTTTCTGACAGGAGATCCTTCACTACGTTTGTGACCGTTGGTGCGCTTAGACCGGAGGCCCGGACGAGGTCGGCTCTTGAGCAGGAGCCACATTCACGCAGGAGCGTGAGAATGCTGAGCGCGTTCGTGTGACGCAGCGTGGACGGCCTGCCGATCTGGATCGACTTTCTTTTCACTCATTGCCTTCAACGACAAGGGCGCGTCTCTGCGATTTTATTTCGCCGCGCTTCGGTTTGAATTTGTGGCAAAACATGCAAAGAAGTCCTTGCTCAAAACAGACACAGGCAGAATACTAAATAAACGTTAGGAAGTCCTTTGAAGTTAAGACCGATCGGAAGATTGAGAATCAAGTAAATGGAAGAAACGAAACAGGCGCCGCGCTGGATTTCAGGCATCGAGCCGCCGCAAGAACTGCTCACGGCTACCGGCACACAGATTCTGGAGATTGAGTGCCGCGAACAGCCTGCTAAGCTTCACGATCTGATTCGCGCGTACGGGAACGATCCGGCGATCCGCAGCGAATTGAAGAAATTTCGGAGTCTCGCAGCGGGCAAAGGCCCGGTGCTCTTTATCGGGATGGGGGCATCGTTTTGTTCATCGATCAGCGGATCCATTTTTCTGCAATCGCATGGAAGACTGGCGTTTTCCGTCGATGCCGGCGAGTGGCTTCATTACGCATCCTCTATCTGGGCCGACGCAGCACTTTCTGTGTTGCTGACAACGTCCGGGGAGAGCGCGGAACTGGTGGAGCTTTTCAAGAGAGGTACCGGCAGGCCGTTGGGCTTGATCTGCAACAACTCTGCAAGCACATGCTGGAATCTCGCGGAGAACCGACTGCCTATATTGGCTGGACCCGAATACGGCAATGCGACCAAGACATATACAAACGCTACAGCCGCCGCCATCATTCTTGCATCGGAAATGGTTGGATGCGCGTGGGAGGAAGATGCGGAACGGGCAGCAGCAGTATTTGCGGCTCATCTCGATCCTATCTTCGCCATCCGGAGCGAATTGGAGAAGTTCTGCAGGGGCGCTGCGAACATTGAGATCATTGGCCGGGGCGCGGCATACGGCGGCGCGATTTTGAGTGCGCTCTGTATCCGTGAAATGAGCGGCCAGAGGGCCGCAGCGCACACTGGAGCAGGTTTTAAGCACGGGCCGAATCTGGATGTTGATGCTTCACATGTGGCGATTATTTTCGCGCTAGGGCGGGCTGCGGACCTTGGGGTGAAGCTCGCGCAGGAGTGCAACCGACGCGGCGGAAAGGTCGTTCTTATTTCGAACGATGAGCACAGGGCTTCAGATAAGCTGTTTCCTGTCAGGATCGAGTCGGTGCCCGAGCCGTGGGAGGGAATTACGTCACTTCTTGTGCCGCAGGCGCTTACGCTTGGCATTGTGGAACGAACAGGCTGCCGGTTGCCGCCTCGCTTTCAGTACGGAGTGATGGAGCAGTAGCTTTATTTTTGCGAGTTAAAAGGATGCCCGTGTCTGATTCCATAGCCGCCTCACAGATACAAGTCAATCGCGGTTTTCTCTGGAGAGTTTCCTTCATCGCCGGACTGGGAGGCATTCTCTACGGGTATGACATGGGGATCATTGCTGCCGCCTTGATTTTCGTGCGCCAGTCATTCGGCCTTTCAACGCAGATGCAGGAAATGGTCGTAAGCATTGTGCTTGTTGGCGCGATGCTCGGCGCAATTATCGGCGGCAGCATCGCAGACCGTATCGGCAGGCGCTCAACGTTGCTTTGGGGTGGCGGCCTTTTTATCTTTGGCTCGGTTCTTGCTCCACTCTCACCGAATGTGCTCACGCTGATCGTTGCTCGCGCGATCCTGGGACTTGCCATCGGTTTCACCTCTGTGACGGCTCCGGTTTATGTTTCGGAGCTTGCTCCCCCGCAATCGCGCGGCGGGCTCATCAGCCTTTACCAATTCGCGCTTACTCTCGGGATTGCGCTTGCGGACCTGGTAGGTTACTGGCTCGCCGGAGAGCAGGCGTGGAGGCTGATGTTTGGCATTGGAGCCGTTCCCGCTGCCTTGTTTCTGTTACTGGTCCTTACTCTGCCGGAGAGCCCACGCTGGCTGTTTGCGCAAAACCGGGCTACAGAAGCGCAGGTTGTTCTGACAACGTACACGAACGAGGCCGGCTCGCGACTCTTGCTGGACGACATTCATACCGCACTCGAAGCAAAGATTGACCGGCGCTGGAGTGCGCTCTGGAGTCCCGCGGCGCGCGGAGCCCTTTTTATCGCCGTCGGATTTACCGTCCTGCAACAGGTCACAGGGATCAATACCATCATCTACTATGGGCCACAAATCTTTGCGCTTGCCGGAATCACTTCCAACAAGAACGCGATCTTCGCAACTCTGATTGTCGCCGTAACGAACATGCTGGCTACTGTGATTGCGCTTTTCCTGGTGGATCGAATTGGGCGCAAGCCACTTTTATATATTGGGGTGAGCGGAATGACGGTGTCGCTCTTCATGCTGGCTATCGCTTTCCATCAGGTCGCCTTCGGATCGTCGCTTGGAATGATCGCTACCGTCTGCCTGGTGGTGTACATTGCCTGCTTCGCCTTCAGCATGGGGCCGATTGCCTGGATTCTTGTTTCCGAAGTGTTTCCATTGCAAATTCGCGGACGTGGAGTTGCGGCAGCAACACTGGGATCAGGCGCATCGAACTTTCTTGTGTCACTCACATTTCTCTCACTCATCAAAGCGGCGGGTAATGTCTTCACCTTTGTTATCTATGGGGGCTTCTGTATCGTTACTCTGCTTTTTGTGCGCTTTATCGTTCCGGAAACAAAGGGCCGCGAATTAGAGAGCATCAGCGCAAAGCCAAGTGTCGCAGTCAACTAGAAACCAATATCAAGGGGCAATAAGCTGCTTACATCCGGCAATCAATACGTTCTCGGTATCGACATAGGGGGGACCAACCTTCGCCTCGCCCTGGCAGACATGGCGGGAGGAGCGATTGTTGCCAAATGGTCTTCTTCTACTGCGGGAAGCCGCGACGCGAATGTGATCATTGATCTGATTCGAAGTGGCGCAGAAGAGCTTTTGCGGCAAGCCGATGTGCCACGCAGCGCATTGAAAGCAGTTGCTGCCGGCGCACCCGGCGTCACCAATGTAGAAGCAGGCATCGTGGTGGCCACATCCTATCTGCTCGGTTGGCGCAATGTTCCGCTTCGCGATCTGCTCGAAGCTGCCTTTGAAGTTCCCGCAGCGGTGGACAATGATGTGAATCTGGCGGCCATTGGCGAATACTGGGCCGGCGCCGCAAAGGGTGTGCGTGATTTTGTTTTCCTGGCTGTGGGAACGGGCATCGGAGCGGGCATCATTCTCGACGGTAAGCCGTTTCGCGGAATGGACTGGTCGGCGGGTGAGATTGGTTACATGCTTGTGCCGGGTGTATCGGACGGCGTTGCAGACACGAGCACGCCTGGGGCGCTCGAAGAATTGATTGGCGGTGAAGGCATTCGGGCAGAGTGGAGACGGAGATGGAGCAAAGGAGGCACATCGCTTTGCAAGGATCTGACGGCAACTGAGATATTTGACGGCGCAGTAAGCGGGGATGCGCTCGCGCGATCCATTCTCGAACAGTCAGCTCGGCTCCTGGCCTATGCGATTTACAACATTTCACTGGTGTTGAACTGCTCTCTTTTTCTGTTGGGCGGAGGAGTTGGAATGCATCGGGCACTTGGGGATGCGACTCGGCAGGAATTGGAAAAGTGGCGACGACACGGAAACATGCAGCTCATTCATAGCGGATTGGGAGTTGATGCACAGTTGATAGGCGCTGTGCGGTTGGCTCTCGATACTGCGAACGATCGAGGTGGTATTGCCGAAACGGCCGCCTCCAAAGTGGAACGCACATTTAACGCAACGAGGAGAAAATAGCAAAACATGAAAAGAGCAAGTTCGCCGATATCAAGACCACTCATCTGGATGGCCGGGCTTTTGATCTTAGGTAGCTCAGGGAACGTTTTCGCACAACATCAAGCCGTTGACTTTACGCCGGGCATGCCCTTCAGTGAAGGATATATTGCCGGCAATACTCTGTATGTCGCGGGCCAACAGGGGCCTGATTCGCATGGCAAGGTTACTGGTACTGACATCACACTTCAGACCACGAATGCTATCGCCGCGATCGAGAAAGTTGTCAAGAAGGCAGGCTTTCAGATGACGGACATCGTATCGGTAACTGTTTATGTTACAGATCTTAACGATGTCGAAAAAATGAATGAGGTCTATAAGAAGCTTATGCCGGATCCGAAACCGGCGCGTGCCACAGTACAGGTCGCGGGCTTGATCGGCGGAGCAAAGATAGAAATTTCGGCGATTGCGGTGAAACACTAGCCGATCACAAAAACATTTGCGTACTGCAACAGCATCCGAACGCGGGTCCCGTCCTTGAGAGACAGGACTCCGTTCTCAAAGCGTATTTAGCTGTCATGCCTAGTCAGGAAGAGCGAAGGCAAAGCAAGGAAGGCCTAATCGTACGGCACAAATCCGCGGGTGGTGGTCGGAAGCTTATATACCGATGTGGTTGCGGTTATGTAGAGCACCGAGTTGTTCGCACCGCCCCATGAGAGGTTCGCCGGTTGCTCCGGGACTTCGATGGTTCCGAGATGCTCGCCTGTCGGACTCCATACCCAGATGCCGCGCGGTCCTACGACAAAGAGATTTCCTTTTTGGTCGACACGGATACCGTCGGGAACTCCGTCTTTTGTGCCGTCGTCTTCGCTGCCGAAGATGCGTCCATTTGAGATGGTTCCATCGGGATGAAAGTCGTACACGCGGATATTTTTCTTTTCTGAGTCATCGATATAGAGGTGCTTGCCGTCAGGAGAGAATGCTAATCCGTTCGGCTGCGTGAGGTCTTTTGTAAGCAGAGTGACTTTTCCAGTCGCGTCGAGACGATAGACTCCCTGAAATGGTGTTTCCTGTTTTTCACCCTTCTGCAAGTCGAGGGTTGGATCGGTGAAATAGAGGGCTCCGTCCGGACCCAAAACTACGTCGTTTGGACTGTTGAATTTCTTTCCCTCAAAGCGATCTGCAAGCACGGTGTAACTCTTTCCATCTTGCGAGAGACGAATCACCGCTCGAAGGGCGCTTGCGGTGCTGATCAGCCTATGGTCGTGATCGTAGGTGCTGCCATCAGGATCGACCAGCGCGACCATTTCTTCGCGGTGCCCATCGGGAAAGACGCGAAAGATTTTGTTCAGCTCTTCGTCACTGACCCACACGAAATCGGATTTGTCCCATACCGGACCTTCGGTGAAACCGAAGCCAGTTGCCATTGTCTCCAGCCTGGCATCATGGCTCATTAGATCCCAGAAGGACGGAGTATTTGCCACAAGCCTAAACGGTCGCCGGGAAGGAGCGTTTTGTGCCGGGGCAGATAAGGGCCACACCACTAAGGGCAACACCATGCAAAGAATCAAGACTGTATTTGCAAACTTTTTCATACTTCGTCCAAATCGTCTTCCGAGTCAACAACTTTAGTATGGTTTGGCGAACTCATTATGAGGGTTATGGGGGCGGTTACCTTCGCCGCCATGACCGCATTACCCAGCTTGCCACTGTCATGAACATAAATCGACAGCACTTCGTGCTGAATTCTATCGACGGCAAAGATGCGGCGGCCATCCGAGGACAGCCTCAAGGAATGCAGAGATCGCCCTTCAAGCCTCCATTGCTGCAAGGGGGACAGCTTTCCCGTCACAGGATTTATGGTCCAGGAGGAAATGCGGTCATCCGCAGATGTCGCGTAAAGAACGTCACTTGACGACGAAATAACAAGTTGCTGCGCTTCATGCGGAGTAGCTGCTGCATTCGTCAAGACTTGTTGTTCGTGTTTGACTTCGGCAGCATCCGCATTCCAGCGATAACAATCGATTGATTCATCGAGACTGTTTGATACGTAGAGAAAATTTCCGGAGGGATGTACGGCGATGTGTCCGGGACCCGACGCTGGACGGCAAGCGGTCTGAATCGTTCGTGTCATCCTGCCGCGCTGAAACGCGAACACATGGATGCGGTCACATCCTTCGTCTGTGGCGAGAAGATATTGTCCTGACGCATCGAACGCAACCGTGTGCGGGTGTGCGGATGCTTGGTAGTCGGGATGAGGACCGGCACCGACCTCTTTCAAAATCTGCGCGACCCGGCCCAGAGAACCGTCAGCGGCAATCGGCAATACGTTGAAGGCGCCGCCGCCGTGGATGGCCACGATGAAATAGTTGCCATCGGGCGAGACTTCAATGTGCCTTGGATTGATACCGGAGAGCGACAGAGGCTGGCGACTTAGCAAGTTCAGCTCGGCATTATTGGCGTCAAATTGATACGCCTCTACCGTGCCACGCGGCAGTCCTTCATATTCGTCGATCTCGTTTGCTACATAAAGAATTTGTCGGCTGGGATGGAGGGCCAGGGACACGGGCGAGCGGCTTGGTATGCTCTGTTTCCACTGCCATGCATCGCCGCGTACTGCGAAGGCGTGAACTTCCCCGGCTGCGGCAACGAAGGCGAACTCCTGAGCGGGTATCGCCTCTTTCGCGAATGGCATTGCTTTGTCCAGCGTGCCGAGAAGAGACGTATATCCGATGCCTTGTAGGAATTCACGACGATTCCATTGCTTGCTCTCGCTCATAGTGCTAGGTACGGACAGACATCGCGTGGTGGAAGACATTGTTCGGGTCATAACGTCGCTTCACACCTTGCAGGAACTCATATAATCCCTGATCGCCGTAGTAGAGCTGCGGCCAGAATGAGTATGCGAGCATGTCGCTATCGGGATAGTTAATGTAACAGCCCTCGTAATGCTCCCCGGGATAGGGCGTAGATGCGTAGCGAGGGTCTACCTTGGAATTGGTGTACAAGTCAGCGTAGAAATCCTTCAGCCACTTGAGTCGGCCCGCGTCGTCTTCCGCATTTTGCCAATACGACTGAAATTGCAGCTTCATGGTCGACGAACGCTGCCAGATTGAAGTTTCTTCTGCGAGGTTAGCGCGGTTGGTCGCTCCGCCATAGGAATCGATTGCCAGGAAAAATCCTCGCAGGTCCACTCCGGAGACTTCACGCGTCATGTGCTTGTACATGCATTTCGCTTCTTCCGGCGTAAAGTTCGTCTTCATGTAGCTTGATTTGTACTTGGCTCGGCCGCTCCCTTCGCCACCGCTGTCGCCAATGGTGGCGTCAAGCCATAACCGTCGGCTCATCGGGTAGAGCCCTGGGCATGCTTCGCCTGGGCCAGAGGCGCCGGGTATCGCTCTTTGTCCGGTAGGTGCAGGAGCCCCCGGCGTCGGCTTGCAGGGAGAGAAGAGATCAAGAAACTCGTTCACTACGCTCAGGTCTTTGCAGGTTCCGTCGGGATTACAGAACTGCAACGAGAGACCGAGTCGTTTTGTCGAGGCGTGAGAAATGTCGAGAATGGAGAAGAGGCCATAGGTATCAGGGTCCTTGCCACGCGATTCCCAGTAATGACCGTAAGTGGTGAGGATGGTGACAAATCGTTCCTCGGTCATCGTCGTCCAATCAAACGACAGGCCTGAATGGACGACTTCCTGCGGAGCTGGAGGTAGCTTGTCGAAGAAGAAAGTGGTGACGACTCCGAAGTTGCCGCCACCTGCGCCGCGACATGCGCGGAAGAGATCAGGATCATGCTGTTTATCGACGTGACGCAAAACTACTTTGCCATTCGCATCGACTGTCAGAATGTCCACGGCCGATAACCAGTCCACTGTCAGTCCGTGCAGGCGCGAAAGCAGACCGTATCCCCCTCCGCTGATGTGGCCACCTGCGCCGACGGCGTAACAGGTCCCGGCGGGGATGGTTACCCCGTACCTCTTATAGAGGTCGAGATAGACGTCTCCTAATTGCCTTCCGGCGCTGATCTTGTACACCGTTCCATCTTTCGCGGAGTGCGGTTCCTGAAGGCTGAGATCGAGAATCGCACCGCCCGGATTATTCACGACGAAGTCTTCGTAGCAATGGCCGCCGCTGCGCACGGTTGGACGCAGCCCGGCGTTGACGATTCGCTGCAAGGCTTCAGCTACCTCCGCCGTGTTTTCGCACAGTTCGATACGGCTGGCGAAGTCTGCTTCCGACGGAGGCAGGCGGAGGTTTCTGCTTCTTCTCAGTGTGGGGTAACGCGGGTCCTGATGGGTAACGGTAATTGCCATGTCGCTCCCGGAATCATCGCTGGTTCGTCGATATTAGCTCCTTACCGCTGTCCAGGTAGCATCTCCATATTCGCCCATGTGAACCGTGCCACTCGCGTTGCTGCCGGAAACGACTCCGCGGAATGTCCAGAAAATGGAGTTACCGGGCACCTCCATGTCGCTCGTCAGCTCAATATGGTCGGCCTGCACGAGACCCTTCAGGTCTGCCTTATAGATTTCGCCTTGCTGGGTTCCGGTCACGCGGTCTCCATCTTGCTGCAGAGTGAATTTCTGTTCTCCGATGCCGCGAATATATTTGATCTCGACCGCCCAGTTGCCGGCGATCTGCACCGGAGCACCCTGCGGAATGACCGGATTTTCGTAGTGGCCCGGGTGCGTGAGTCCTTCGTAAATCGCATCAGCCACGATCTTTTCCTCACCGGCAGCCATCATGTAGGGCATGATCGTGAGAGAACTCTGCATCTTGTCGGGACGCCTGCCGGTGCCACTGTCGACAAGGATGCGGGGCGTGCCTTTGTCGAGGCGCTCGACCAGCTCTGTTCCAGTGATTTTGAGCTGGTTGGCGTCCCAATTGATACGGAGTTGCGGAGCGCGGTTGGAAAGATCTTCGGGCTGAATATATTCGGTCGTGACCGAAGGCAGGCCTTTTACGCGGCCTTCGATGTGCTGAAGCCACGATAGCCATTCACGCTGCTCGGCAGCGTGGTCACGCTTGTACCACTCGCGCACGGCTGCCAGCATGCCCATGCACTCTTCTTTACCGACTTTGAGGGCACGTCCCCAGTTGTGATGTGGCGCGGCATTGAACCATGCAGCACGCACAATGTCCTTTTGACCGAGAAGAACTCCAGCCGCCTGCGGCCCGCGCATACACTTACCGCCGGAATAACCTACGAGCGTTGCGCCATGGCCGATATGGATGTTTGGAACGAGGGGCTCTTCGGCGGCAGCGTCTACGAAGACGGGAACGTTCTTTTCTTTCGCGATGGAGCAGATGTTCGGGATGGAGAGCGGGCCTTTTTCCGCGGCAGGGCTGGAGAGAATGTAGACCATTGCTGTGCGCTCGCAGAGTTTGGAGCGCAGCTCTTCTTCCGAATCCACCTCGACAATTTCGACGCCGCACATGCGCACGCCAAAATCATAGGGATTGCGGGAATGCCTGGGAATGATGACCTGATCGCGCTTCTTCGAATAAGGCATTGCCTGGGTCCGCTCGGGGTCTGCGCCCGCGATGCAGGCGACTGTTGCGACGGCAATTGCCGCTTCGCATCCCGTGGTTATGATCGCTGCATCCGCGCCCATAAGCTTGGCTACCTCGCTGCCGACTGCGGGCATCAGCTCGTCAAGATGAACATAATAGTTCGACGCTTCGAGCATTGCCTGCTTTACCTGCGGCAGAGAGCGGGAACCGGTAATGATGGTGTACGTGCCGCGCGCGTTGATCAGCGGACGAACACCGATGCGCGTGAAAAGGTTGTCACCGTCTATTCCCTCAACGGCAGTGTGGATCGATCGCTGCGGCTTGGCGATCGTTGCAGCGTTTGCAACCAAGGGAGAAACAGCCGTAGCGGCAGATACGGCTGTAAGCATTCCCGACTGCTTCAGAACTTCTCGCCGGGACGGGCGCGCATTACGAAAGAGAGACATGGACAGACCTTATATTCTTCTTGAATTGTGTTGTTAAGCAGAACAACAGCTCAGATGTACGCGATTAAATCAATTTCGACCAGTGAATTGCCGGGGATGCCGCCAGCCGGCGCAATCGTCGTGCGTACCGGAGGAACGCTTCCCCAACGCCCTTTGTACACGGTGTTCATTCTCTCCCAGTCCTTGATGTCGTTGAGATAGACATTCACTTTCAGAACCTTGTCCATGGACGAACCCGCCGATTGAAGCTTCTGCTCTAGCTCATCGAGCACATGCTTGGTGTGTTCTTCAATCGTTCCTTCGAAATGCGCTCCCACGCCTGCGAGGAAGAGAAGGTTGCCATATGAGACTGCTCCACTGAAGAGCGGGGTTTCTCCGGGCTTTGGCGGCGGATAGCTTTTCTTTTCAAGCTTCTCTGTTTTGGCTGAAGCGGTTTCGCTTAGAATTGCCGAGCTGCCCACAGCTGCGGCTGCTATCGCTGCATTCTTGAGAAGACCTCTTCTCGACTGCTCTTTCATGCTTATTCTCTCCTTTGGGTTTGGAAGCAAATGCCCTCTGCTATACCTAAGTCTTCATCAGAGCTGTTCTCAGACTACGACCGACGATCTCCGCCTCCCCTGGCTGCAACATCCAGGTAGAAATCACGATCGTATTCTCGTCGGATGGAAGACCGACTCGTGAGCTTGTGCCTGTTGCCGGATTCAATTCGATCGAGGGAGTCTGAGCGCGCAACTTTTCCTGGACCTGCTGGGGCGTAAGGCCCACAACCGACGGGTTATACGAGAGCAACAGATGCGGAACATGATTTGCGATGGGCGGCATGAAGACACGCGTCTTCATTGTGGGAACGTCCTTCACCGCATCTACGATGATGTTCGTCAGCCGCATGTACTCCGCCTGGTTCTTTTCGTCGGATTGTTCCAGGAGCCAATCCACGGCGGCAACCATGCCGACAATCTGTTCTTTGGCAACTTTCATTCCGCGACCCACCGCGTCGGAATTGGGGTTGTTGTTTGCCACCGCGAGATCGATGAGGTGCTTCTTGCCAAGGAGCAATCCGGCATTCTGCGGACCGCGAATTCCCTTGCCGCCGGAAAAGCACACCAGATCGAAGCCCATGCCTGTGTACTTCCATAGATTTTCGATCGGGGGCATGTCGGCAGCAGCGTCATTGTGGCAGGGAACGCCGTGCTCATGCGCGACCCTCAACCAGGTTTCGCGGTCGATCTGTGCGCCATCCGGTCCAGCCTCCGCGGCATTGAAAAAGTTCGTCATTATAGTGTTTGGACTCAATGCTCGCTTGTAGTCTTCCAGCGTGACGACTTCCTTGATACGAGCACCGCACAGCAACATGGCGTGGTCGTACTCATAGCGGTGGGCCTTTTGCACGACAACTTCGTTTTTCATTTTGTCCACATTTTCCGGAATCTCCTGTGGACTCGCGCCATTCGCCGATGCGATGCAAGCCGCAGTGGCGAGCGTCAACGCCGCCGATGCTCCTGAAGAAACAACAGCAGCCTCGCAGCGCAACTTCTTCGCCAGATACTCGCCTGCGGCGAGTTGCAGGTCTTTCAGCCGCACAGGATGCAGCGCAGCCTGCGCCACGGCTCGCTGTACTTGCGGAGGCATACACGCGGCGGTGAGGTACGTGTAGGTTCCAGCCGCGTTAATGATCTTTGCGACGCCTAACTTTGCATAGTAGTCGTCGGCGGAAGGAGCGTTTTCGGCAAACGATTCGGAAGGCCGTACAGCGAGAGGAGCGATGCCGAGTGCGGCAGCCGCGGTAGAAGACAAACTGAGAAATCTTCTGCGGGAAAGGCGACTGTCCGCACCCTGTTTAGGCATTTCCTTGATCCACCTCACGCAAAGCGATGTTCAGGAGACGAAGATCCGTCTCAATGGCAAGCAGTAGAAAAACATCAGATCTTTCAGTGCAACCATTCCACGCGAAGCTCAGCATGCTGTCATCGGTCACACGCCCCTTCACAAATTAGGACAAATGCCCTACGGCGTCGCGCTAGAGGCGGCCGAATTGCTTTACGGCCTCTTCAATCGAGTGAAACTTTTCGATGAAAGGATACATCGAGTGCTCGCTGTCATCCAGATGCTGCGCCAACACCAGGATTTCAGGAGCCTTTTCACGCGGCACGACTACGACGCCATCCTGATCGGCCACAATGATGTCCTGCGGTTCCACCTTCACTCCATCACAGACGACAGGAACATTCATTCCACCGAAACGGTAGTGGCTTACGGATGTGGATGGAACCGGACCTGTTGAGTACACGGGAAACCCGATCTTCTTGAGCTGCGGAAGGTCACGAACTCCGCCATCAATGACAGCGCCGGTAAAGCCTCGTGAAAACATGGCGGTTCCCATGAGACCGCCCATGCCAGCTATGTCGGCGCCATCCTCAACGGTCATCACATAGACGGATCCCGGACCGCCTGTATCGATTGCCTTCAGCATGCCCGCCAAGGCATTTGGGTCGTGGTTTTCCTCTTTCACCAGTTTGACCGTGAGAGCAGTGCCCGCGAATTTAGCGGGGAAGATGGATTGCATGCGATGCGACATATAGCGCTTTTCGTGAAGCAGCTGCTCAATCGCATCCGAGACGGACGCGGCTTCAACGTGGCGATATGCATCGATCATCAGTGCAGGGTCGGCGGCATAGTCGGCTGCGGTCTTTGGAGTGTCGGCAAGAACGATGTGCGTAACGGTAAGGGTAGCGGCCAAGGCAATAACAGCAGAAGCTGCCACGATGGTGCATCGACGCAAGAAAAACACAGATGCCTTCAACTTAACCTCCGGTGTGTGTTGGAATTTTCAATCCAGATGGATGAGACCTCGCTGGAGAGCGAAGATCGTTGCCTGCGTGCGGTCGCGAGCTCCCATTTTATCGAGCACTGAAGATACGTGAATCCGCACCGTCTTCTCCGCGATGTGGAGCTCGTCGGCAATCTCACGATTGGAGCGGCCTTGAGCGATGCAGGCAAGCACTTCCGACTCGCGAGGGGTCAGGTCGACGGATGGAATCCGCTCGGCCAGCCGGTCGAGAGCTATGCGAGGAAGGTAGCGAAGGCCACGATCGACACTTTGGATCGCGTTGACCAGTTCTTCGCCGCTCGCATCCTTCGTGAGATATGCCATGGCACCAGAGCGAACGGCGCGGTAAATATCTTCGCTTCCCTGATAATTTGAGAGGACGACGATGCGCGCCTTGGGAAACTCCTGCCGCAATTGCGTGATCAGCTCAAAGCCACTCATACGCGGCAGACGCAAGTCGACCACGGCCACATCGGGCTGGAGGGAGCGATACATCACGATTCCCTCTTCGCCATCGGATGCTTCGCCTACGACTCGGATCTGCGAGTGACCTGACAATACCGAGTGCAACGCCATTCGCGCCAGATAATGATCTTCAACCAGAAGGACACGAATCTCTTTCATATGCCGATCCAGGGAACAATGTACTGATGTTGCTGCCCGCTGACCTTTTGC
The DNA here is from genome assembly GCF_014274465.1 of Alloacidobacterium dinghuense. NCBI lineage: Bacteria > Pseudomonadati > Acidobacteriota > Terriglobia > Terriglobales > Acidobacteriaceae > Alloacidobacterium > Alloacidobacterium dinghuense. The sequence continues at coordinate 3,821,548 of NZ_CP060394.1, forward strand.
AGGGCATTAAAGGAGACGTTCACGGATACCTCCGTTCCTTCATCATGTGAGCTTTGCACGCGCAATACGCCGCCCACTTTTCTGGCACGCTCTTCCATGACGGGGATTCCGAAATGTCCCACTTTGGAGGAGTCGCCTCGAAACCCTTTGCCGTCGTCCCTGACGGTCAGATTGAGCGAATCCGGCTCATAGCGCAGATGAACGGCGATGTGGGAAGGAGAAGCATGCCGCATGGCGTTGGAAACAGCCTCCTGTCCGATACAGACAAGATGGTGCACATATGCCGGCGCGAGCGGCACCTCATCCCCTTCCATGCGAAACGTGATGACCAGCGAGTCACCCGGCTCCTGCGCATTCAAGGTGCGTGACAGGGCATGGGAAAGGATGTTGGTCATGTCTCCTGTGTCGCGCAGGTCCCAGATGATGCGCCGGGCCTCAGCCTGGCAATGAGAGACCATACCACGTGCGAGCTCGCAGGATTTCGCTGCAGCCGTGTCCACCAGCGCGCCATCGCGGAAGATTTTCGAAGTCGCTTCAAGCTGCCACGATATGGCGGCAAAGCCAGCCATCAAGGTATCGTGACACTCTCGCGCAATTCGATTCCGCTCCTCGATGACGACACCGATCTGTCCTTTGACTAACTTCACGCGCTGTCTAAAGAACTGGACCGCCAGCGCTGCAGCTAACAACAAGACTGCGAGATAGAAATACCAGGTCTGATAGAAATAACCCTGCTGCTTTACGGTTGCGGAAACAACCGAAGGCCCCCACGGTTCACCACTATTGCGCGCCTGTACTTCGAATGTGTACTTGCCTGGTGGAAGCTTACGATAACGCGCCATGCGCGCCTGTGTCGTCGTCCAATCCGGATCGTAGCCGCTGAGGCGATAGCGAAACTCAATCTGAGAGGGATTGGAGAGATGAATCGCGTTGAACAGGAAGGTTACATCAGACTGGCCCGGCGCGATTTCAACACTAGATCCATTGAGGACATGATCCCGATTTAAGTCGTCGCTAAAGGTCCATCCCAGGGTGGGAGTGATGGGGCCTGAAGCAGCCGGGAGATTGGCTTCACCCGTTGTGCGCGAGAAGCCTTTGGTCGTGGCAAACCAGAGCGTGCCATCGGGAGCGCGAGCTGAACCCGGCTGAGGAAATTCATTGCATTCACTGGATTGCATGCCGTCTTCGCGTCCAAAGACAACCGGCGCCAGATATCGATCTTCACCGTCAGCGACGGCATGTAGAGCAGCAACCGTAACCCGCACAATGCCACGCGAGGTTCCCAGCCACAGGCGACCATGCGCGTCTTCTACCGCTGTGCGAACGGGCAGCATCGGGAGGCCGCTCCTTGCGCTCAATGGCTCTGCGCGATCATGGACGAGAAGAGCAAGACCTCCGGCTCTTGTGCCGATCCACGTATAGCCAAGACTGTCGCGAATCAGCGAAATCACATGCGAATGCGGCAGATCGGTAATGGGAGTAGAGTGTCCTTCGCGTACGCGAAAGAGGCCGGTATTCGTGCCCACCAGCATCGAGCCGTCAACATCTTCCAGCATGCAGGTAATCAGCTTGGCATCGAGAAACAGAGACCGCTGTCCAGTGAGTTCGCCACTCGCAAAATAGAGCAGACCGAGATAGGTTCCGATCCACAAACCACCGTGGCGGTCTACCAGGATTGAGCTGACGGCGTTGCCTGGGGACTCTGTGCCGAGAAGATAGTGCCGGAAGGAGGTTCCGTCATAGCGGTAGATGCCGTTGAACCAGGTTCCAATCCACAGTTGTCCCCGCTGGTTCTCAGCGAACGCACGAATATGCGTGGAGAGAGGCATGTCGGACGGCGTCATTACCGTGAGTTTTCCGTTGTGGACGCGATAGAGTCCCTTGTCCCAGGTGCCCAGCCACAGATCGCCATGGCTGTCCGACAAAACTGTCGATGCGTAGGCTTCGGGAAAGCCGTCCGGTTCGCTATATGGAGCAAATGCCGCTCTGCGCCAGCGGCTCAGGCCGCCGGCGAACATGCCGATCCAGAGGTTGTGCTCATTGTCGATGAAGAGGGAGCGGATGGTGTCATCCGGCAGCCCATCCTGCGACGACCACGACGAGACACCATCACTCCCGATTCGGCGAATGCCACTGTGACGGGTTCCAACCCAGAGATTGCCCTGGGCATCGCCCAGCATCACGGTAACGGGAGTGGGTACGCGCGCTGCAACGACTTCTTCGTACGCTGCTCCTTGCTGGCGTGGCTTTAACTGAACGACACTGTTCGCCGTGCCAACCCAGAGGCGATGCAGCGGATCGCGATAAATGGCGACCGGGTTGCCCAGAGTTCTATCGCGCAACGTATAGCGCTCCGGCTTTCCACCGCGCACCACGTGGAAGAGCCCGTTCGACGTGACAAAGAACATGCCGCCGCGATTATCTTCGGCGAAAGGCGCGACGATATCTCCGGAAATCATGCCAGTCTCGCCGAAGCTTTCCAACTGGCCATCATGAAACCGTTCAATACCATTTTGCGTTGCAATCCAGAGCACGCCGGCCGAATCCTGATACAGCCTTCGAACTCGCTCATTCATACGACCAGCAAGCTCACTGATGTTGTTGGGAGTACCGGAGCCGTTGTATTGCAACACGCCTCGTCCGTCGGTCCCGATCCAGAGATCACCACTCTTTCCGATCAGGACCGCATTCACGGCCTCCCCGTCGATATCTCCGGGGATGGGAAGACTTTGGAAACGTAGGCCGTCGAATGTGGTCAGGCCGGCAGCGGTAGCAAGAAGCAAAGAACCGTCCGGCTCCTGCGCGATCATGCGGACGTTGTTTTCCGGCAGGCCGTCTTCTACCTGCCATCCCTGCTTCTGGTATTCAGAGAGGCGAAAATTTGTTTGCGCCGAAACTCTTGCGGGTATGACGACGGAGAAGGCAAACAGGCACAGCCCCACAAGGACGCTCCTCGAACGCCGGAGGACGAGCTTGAGCGGACATCGGACAAAGCACCCCATGCTGGAAGGATTACTCTTACGGCATCACAAGTCGGGGCAAGTTGTAAAGGCGATCCGGCGCTTCATTTATCGCCTCAAATCAGTTTTTTCGATTCACTCAGCGCCCATCAAGTTCTTTCGAGCGGGCGCTCAGGGTGAACGACCAACCAACAGAACCCACCAATCAGAGCCAGCACTGCCGCCGCACCGAACGAACTGCCCCAGCCAAAATGTTGAGCAATCCAGGGAGTGAGCGAAGCAGTCACCGCGCCGCCGATCTGCCCGCCCATGTTCACGATGCTGGAAAAAACGCCGGAGCTGCGTCCCGCAATATCGACGGAGACCGAGAAAAAAGAACTCTGGGAGAGGTATAGCATTCCGGCGCCGCCTGCCAGTATCAGTCCAGCGAGACTGCGACTTTGTACCTGCGAACCCAAGAGCAGGAAAATGGCGGTTGAAAAAAGTGCGGCTGAGGCGAGATAGCAACGGCCAGTGCGCAGGCCGTATTTACGCGTCAGTCGATCGCTTAAAGCGCCGCCAGCGAGGCAGAAAACTGTCATCGAAAGAAAAGGCAGCATGGAAATGCGCGCACTTGATTTCAAATCAAAGCCGCGTACCTGCGCCATATAAAGAAAAAACCAGCTGAAGAAAATCCAGGCGATGTAGCCAAAACCGAAATATCCGACCATCAGCGCGGCGAGGTCAGTACGGTGAAAGATTGCCCGCCAGGAGATCCCAGAGGAACCTGGCCTTTCTGTGGTTGTCGGCGCTACTGCGGGACGCTCCTGGTACTCTTCCAGGCCATCCTGAATTTTTTTCAGTTCAGCCGCGGATACTGCGGGATGCTCCTCGGGTGTATCGCGAGCAGCAAACCACCAGACCATGCCGGCAACGACTCCGATAAGGGCGCTGAACCAGAAGGCGGCGCGCCAGCCGTGATTTGTAATGAGCCACGTCAACAACGGCGGCGTCAGGCCGCTTCCTGCTCCGACGCCTGCGAAGATGAGTCCGTTGACGAAACCCCGCTCCTGCTGCGGAATCCATTGTGCGACAAACTGGTTTGCCGCGGGGTACACAACGGACTCACCCGCGCCAAGAGCAAATCGGATCGCGATCAAAACAGCAACTGCGTGCGACATATCCGTTGGCAGCAGCGCGGTAAGCTCGGTGACAACGCCCCACCACAGAACACCAAGAGCAAGGACACGACGTGGGCCAAAGCGCGCGGCCATCCAGCCAGCAGGAATTTGCAAGCCGGCGTATCCGACAAGGAAGGCCGAAAAGATCCAACCCAAATGCTGATTCCCGAGCCCATATTCAGCGCTGATCTGCAGCCCGGCGATTGAGATATTGGTCCGATCAAGAAATGCGACGGCGCTGAGAATGAAGAGAAGAAATGAAAGATAAAAACGTACTTGCGAGCGGCGTTCGGGTGACATCTACACTCCGTTGAAAAATATCATTCCGCGTCAGTGCGCATTGAGTCCGTCGATCAATCCGTTCCGATATGCGCGAATGGCAGGCACACAACCGAGCAGCGCGCCCGCCAGTACGACTACACAAGCATATAGGGAGACTCGCGACGAGACACCGACCATCGCCAAAGGTATGCCGAAGTGCGCCTCCATAGGAGCACGAGCAAGCCATAGCAACCCATAAGCTGCAATAAGACCAAAGGCCATTCCGGCTGCGCTGATGAGCGTTGACTCAAGCACGAAGAGAATAAAAATCTGGCGCGCATGAAATCCAATTGCCCGGAGGACGGCAACTTCCCTTCTCCGCTCATTCAATGCGGTGTAGAGGGCAATGAGCATGGCCACGAGGCCCACGACGAGTACGGCGCCACTGACAAGTGAGAGCGCGACGTCCGCGTAGCTGAGCATGCTCCAGAGTTCCTGCAGCGTGAGAGCCGGAATGATCGCGGTTAACGGCTCGTCCCGATAATTGTTAATTTCACGCTGAAGGAGCAAGGTATCAACACGCGACCGCGTGCGAACAAGAAATGCACTGATGTTCTGGATGTGCAGGTCTTCCTTACGAATTTTCGCGGCGGGAACTTCTTCTCCGAGAGCGGGCGGCGTACCTCCAGCCCAGTCCAGATGGATCGCCTCCTCACCATACAGCGTGATATAGATGCCGCGGTCTACAGGAGTTGCCGTGCGCGCCAAAATGCCGACCACGGTGAAAGGCTTATCGCCATGCTTCAGCAGGCTGACGTCTTCAAGCCCATGGCTCAAGACAATCTTTGAGCCGACGTGATAACCGAGGCGCTCCGCTACCTCCTTCCCGATGACGGCGTCGAAGATGCCGTCCGGTGCTGTTCCATCTGTGAACTGAAGCGAGTGGTCGCGATGAAAGCGATAGTGCTCGTAAAAATTTTCGTCAGTCGCAATTACGCGATAGCCATGATGGCTATCGCCCATCGACAAAGGAATCGTCCATTGCACTGCTGGATGATCACGGAAATGTTCATACGATGTGTAGGAGATTTCATTTGAGGGCGTGCCTATATGAAATACCGAATACAGCAGGAGCGGCAGCGCCCCTCCGCGCGCTCCAACGACCAGATCGGTCTGGCTCAAGGTGCCGGAGAAACCTTCCTGTGCGCCCTGCCGGATACGATCCACACTTACGAGCAACAAAACACTCAGCGCAATGGAAAAAACAGTAAGGCTTGTGGTCACGACCCGACTCTTCAAAGAGGAAAAGGCAAGGCGCAACAGAACTAGCATAAGACCACCTGATTGATTTCCGGCACCGATATATGGCGCTCAAATCGTGACATCAAGGAGCTGTCGTGACTGACAAAGATCAGCGTCGAACGGGCCTCATCGCAGACTTCAATCAAGAGTCGAAGAAAGCTCTCCTGACGATCGCGGTCGAGCGAGGAAGTGGGCTCATCAGCGATTACCAGACGCGGCGCTCCGATAACAGCGCGGGCGATGGCCACACGCTGCTGCTGCCCTGTACTCAGCTTGGTAACCCGTTTGTGCAGGATATCGCCGAGGTCAAGCCGCCCGGCTATGCGCGCAATCTCGCCGTCAAGCGTGGAAGCCATAATCCGCTTCATCCTTCTGGCATGCACGTAGCAAGGCAAGGCAATATTTTCACGAACAGAAAGATACGGAATCAAATTGAAGCTCTGAAAGATATAGCCCATCTCTGCGCCACGATGGCGATCTCTCGCAGAAGGCGACATGCGACGCAAGTCCTTTCCCAGCACCTGCACTTCTCCGGTATTGGCTCGCAACACGCCGGCGACGATACCAAGCAGCGTTGTCTTACCGCTGCCGCTGGGGCCGTAAAGGAAAACACGTTCTCCCTCATCGATCAGCAATTCATCGATCTGAAGTAGTGGAGCGTTTTGCTCGTAAGAAAATGTGACGTCCTGCAGATGGACCGCTGACAATTATTGCTCCACGTAAGGTTTGACGGCATCTCCGTCGAGGTTGTAGGAAACATCTCCATACGGACTCTTGACATTCGTTATTTTCAATACTCCGGTCACAACGATGGGCTCAGTAAAGGACATCTTCGCTTTTCCCCCATGCGTGAGCTGCACATAGACCATCTGATTCGGCGGCGGTGGCGGAACGTGAATACATGCGCCAGCATATGGAACAAGAAGGAACTCCGTGACCTCCTGCGCATCGTCTTCCAGCGGCACCATAAAACCTGGGATAGAAACGCGCTTGCCATTCAATTGCCGCACAGGAGAACTTTCAGCACTGGAAGAAGTGAGCATCTTGAGCGTGCTCCAGCCCACCTGCTGCGGAACCGGCTCGGCTGCGCGGGTGCTCGCTGCAAGAAACACGCCAACCAACGCAAGCAAATAGATCGAGCTTCGCCACAGAATTCGCATCATTCGTTTCAATCCGGACGCATTGTCGAGATGCGTATTACTTCACCGGTGTAGACTCCGGAAACTTCTTATGCGCTGCGCCGCCGAAGGGTCGCTCGGTGAAAGTCGTCCAGCGACTTGCCAGTTTGACGTCGCTGGTGGGAGACGAGTTCCAAAGATCGGATGAAATGCCGTTCAGATCGTAGACTACCTTTCCGCCACGCACCGTCAATTGACAGATGAGCTTCTGCGTTCCCATCAACTTCGTGTTGTACATGTCGACGAAACCGTACTTGCCGTGCTCGACGCTGAGAACTGCGATGTCTGCCGGAGCCCCGACGGAAAGATTGCCGAGCTGATCCTGCTTGACCTCGTGCGCTGGATTCCATGTCATCTCGGTTACGACCTGCGGAATGGTTTGCCCCATCGCCAGAAATTTGTCGGCCACGTTGAGCATGTCTTTCATGCCGGCATTCATACTGCTGATGTGCAGATCCGTAGAAATCGAATCAGGTTGAAAGCCACCCTGCATCACGGGAATCGCAACGGTCCATGCGAATGATCCTCCACCGTGCCCTACATCGAAATAGATTCCGCGCTGGCGTCCGACAAGTAGGGCCTTGCTGGCCTTGCCCGTTTCGGGGTCTTGTTCTCCGCGCAGACCCGAATAGCAATGCGTATAAATATCTCCGGGACGCAGCTTCTGAGACAGCAGATCGTAGAGTGGCCTTTCAATACGACGGGAGCCATAGTCGATCATCACGGGAATGTTCGCGATGTTGCCGGCAATGACCGCCTGCTCATAGGGCTTCCATTCCGGCCCGGTGAAATGCGCGCTCTTGATGCCGACGACGACTCCGGGGTATTTCAGCGCCATCTTGCCGGTGGCTTCGCCATCCATGTCATCAAGATTGTCTTCATATTTCGGTCCGCGCATGCCGGAACCTACGATATTCAAATCCGCCAGGACGCGCGTCTTCGAGCGGTCAATGATGCGCTGCTTGAAGTCCTCGAAGTTGCGCCATCCCGAACCGCCGGCGTCTACGACCGTTGTGACACCGACGCGAAACGTGAAGCCGTCCGGATAGACGCTGTTGTCGCCCGCGTATGACTCTTTCTCACCTGTTCCCGCATAAACATGCACGTGGATATCGACGAGACCGGGCGTAACGTAGAACCCTTTTACGTCGATTGTCTTTACAGCCTTTTTCGGGTCGATATGCGGCGCAACTTCGGCGACCAACCCGTCTTTCACGGCAACATCTTCCACCGCATCCACATGATTCTTCGCGTCAAGAACGTGGCCACCCTGCAGAATCATGTCGTAATCCTGAGCACTGGCCGCACCGGCAGACACCAACCCAGTGCCAATCGCAACAACCGCTAATGAACAATATTTGCCAAACTGCATTTGCTCCCTCCAAGAAGCTCCAACCCATGATCATACGAAGGGATGAAATTTAAAACTTAGAGATCAACGGGCACGCTGTCATCGGCCCATCGCCTTGCCGAAAGATACGTCAATTGACCTAAGCGCGACGTCGACCGAAAAAGAAGCCGCTGCATGTGCAGCGGCTGTAGGGAGGCCAACATCGTGGGGTTCGACATCATCAGAAAACCAGCTTTCCAGCGAGTTGGATCGTACGCGGCGCGTAGAAAGTACTGGTAGTCGTGACAGTGCCAAAGTTGCTCGTGGCCACCGGATTCGTTGGATCAAACCCCTGCTCGATCTCCGAGTTCGGGTTGCCGGCGCTGGGATGGTTGAAGAGATTTCCCGCTTCCGCGCGGAACTGGAACTTCAGGTTCTCCCAGATATTAAAGTTCTTGAAGATGGAGAAGTTCACATTGCTGTATCCCGGACCATGGATGGAATTGCGTCTTGAGTCTCCATAGGTGCCCACCGCGGGAATAACAAACGCCGATGCATCGATACACGATGTTCCGCCGTTGTTATAACCGCCATTCCGGATGTAGTCGTGCAGGCTGCAATGCGCCATCGCCGGATGAAGAACGTTGGGGCGCTGGACGTTGCCTCTGGGCAAACCGACGTTTGCGTTGTCGAAGCCCAGGTTGACGTTAAACGGCTCGCCCGTCTGGAGCGTCACAATCGCGTTCGTCTGCCATCCTCCCAAGACTTCGCGCACTAAAGCGTTGGCATGGGGAATGTTAGGCAGGTCGTACGTTACTGTGCCTACGAAGCGGTTGCGGATATCCCAGTTCGAATCACCATAATCGAGCCCGATGTTGTACTGATCCATCGTCGTAGTCGCGCCATTCGAGTTATCCGTGATGTCCAGGTCATGGCTCCACGTGTAGCTCAGCATGCCCGACAGACCATGGCTTGCGCGCTGCCGCAAAATCGCCGTGAAGCCGTTGTAGTGCGAATACTCATCGTTCTGGATCCGTCGGATCGAGCCAAAGAGCTGATTCGGCCTGCGGATGTTGATGTTTCTATTCGTTGAGGGCTGCGGCGCATTGTCGTAGAAATCGCGATCCAGGTGAATCGCATGCGAGCCCAGGTACTGCAGCTCAGCGCCGGCACCCTTCCACAGATCCTGCCCCCATGAGAGATTCCACTGATACAAAGTCTGCGTCGGCAGATACGGCCCCATCGTGACCGCACTCACATACGTGCACTTCGGAGTACAAGTGCCGGCCACTGGCGATCCTGATCCAGCACCCGGAGTGGGGCTCGACAGCGAGAGCAAGGCCGACGCCGTTGAAAAGTAATTAACCGAGGCTGACAGCGGATAGTTCTGCGTCGTCAGCGTGTATGTGTTGAGCTGGTTCGCGTTGTAGTAAATGCCGAATCCACCGCGCAGCGTCGTGTTTTCCGTGGCCCGGTAAGCGAAGCCGATTCGCGGAGCCCAATTGTTGTGGTTGGGAGCGTTGAATTTGAATCCCGGAGTTGGCGTAAAGTCTGCGGCAACCGAAGCATTCGAAGCAGGAATGAGCGCCGTCTGGTCCGGATTCAGAATGCGTGCATAACCGTTCAAGCTGTACGGCACGGTTGGGAGTTCGTAGCGCAAACCATAATTCAAAGTGAGCTTCCGAAACGGCTGCCAGTTGTCGAGAACAAAGAAGCCGTCGCGCCATTCGCCGATCGATCCCTTGACGGGAAGAACCGGAGTCATTGCGCTTTGAGCCAGACCAATGACAAAGTCCGCAGCGCCATAGCCTGTGCTCGTGTAGCCTGCATCGGTGGGTGCAGTGCCAGTGAAGCTGAACGCGCCACGAGGCTCGTTCGTTGCCTGACGTCCAATCGTGAGCTTCCGCAGTTCTGCGCCAGCCATGATGTTATGTTTGCCGTGGGTCCAGCTCACCTGGTCATAGCCGTCAATGGTGCGGTCGTCCTGGTACCAGTTCGACGCGTCGTTTCCAGCTTCATGGTAAGTATCAAAATTGATGGATGGGATTCCGGGGTTGTTGTAGACCGAATCAGAGTCAAAGCCAGGAATGCCGAGCTTCGTTCCCGCATCCGTCAGACCATTTTCAGCAAAATAGTTGAGGTTATTTGAAGTGACGGTATTGAGGCCGACACGGAAATCGTTGACCAGGTTTGGCGTGATGATGTGCGTGTAGCCGATCGCGATGTTTCTGGTATCCGTGGGCCCGTACGACGCGTCGGTCGGAAATGGATCGCCACCCACTATGCTCAGGTTTTGCCAGTGATAGCGAACGAAGAGACGAACGTGTTCGCCAATATTCTCATCAATACGGTCCAGGCTCTGCTTAATGAAGAGATTCGCCGGATAGTTCACGTTCAGGTTATTCGTGCTGCCCGGAAGGTTCGGCGGCGCGATGTATTGTTCAATGTTCTTGGCGATTTGCCCCGCCGGGGTGTTCAGCTCAGAAGCTGGAATCTGATTGCTGGGATAAGGCTGGCCTGTATATGGATCGTATAGTTGCTGGCTTCCATTCAGGAACGAGAAATCGCCAGCTTCCATGGCTGATGTCAACGTGGAGACAGGTCCCTGATTCGACTGCTGTACCTGATTGATTTTTTCGTATGAAGCGAAGAAGAAGGTCTTATTGCGCCCGTTATAAATCTTTGGAATGTAGACCGGACCGCCGAGATCAAAACCGTATTGGTTGTAGTGCTGAATCGGCGTCGGCGCACCTTGAGGATTGAAGAACGGAGCCGCATTGAGCGCAGTGTTCTGAATGTAGTCGTAAACAGCACCGTGCAAGCTGTTGGTGCCTGATTTGCTGATCAGATTAATGTGCAGCCCAAGATACGATCCATACTGCGCGGTGTAGTTGCCGCTCTGCATCTGCACTTCGGAAATCATGTCCGTGCTGGGGCGCGCAGGTGCAAGACTGATGAGGTTATTCATGATCGAGACGCCGTCGAGATTGAGACTGTTCTGAATCTCGCGCTGCCCGGCGCCAATAAAATCCTCGCCCGGAGGAACGCCCGAATAGTTGCTCGTCGGGCCAATCATCACATTCGACGCTGTGGCCGCTACTTCAAGGGCATTATGGCCAATCAAGGGCAAGTCTTCCACTGCCTTTGTATCGAATGTCTCCCCGAGCGTTGCATCGTCGGTCGCAATCGCAGGCATGGTTGCGGACACAGTCACCGATGCAGTCGTTGAGCCAACTGTGAGATTGAAATCGGTTCGCAATGCCTGGTTGATGGTTAGAACAAGCCCGGTCTTCGTCAGCTTGTTGAACCCTGATTGCTCAACGGCGATGTCATACGTTCCGGGAACGATAAAGGTGATGGAGTAGTAGCCTTCCGCATTCGTCGCACCGGGATAGACAACCTTCGTCTCTTCGTTTACGGCGGTTACGTTCGCCCCGGAAATCGGGGCGCCGGTCGGATCTACCACCGTTCCTACAAGCGCAGTGTTATTCGCAACCTGGGCTCGCAGCATTCCACCGATCAGGAAGATTCCAACCACTGCTACTGGCCTAATACACAGCAAAAACAAGCGTTTCATGCTCTCTATCTCTCCAGATTTTGAATGAAACAGTCAGAACCCCAGGAAAACCGACGATCCGATATGCCATCGCTCTCGTGCCGATCAGCGGATGTAGGAATACTCAGGGAGCGACGCAACCTTTCTCGTACAACTTTTGACTTGGGAGAATTGAACAACGATGAGATCGGCCTGTCATCAGGCTGTAATACGGTTTTCGAGCAGGACAAATGTCCTAGAAGCCCCCTGAGAGAATGCGGCGTATCTGATGGACGAATGACTCACGAGGATTGAAAATCGAACCCTCAACCGGGCAGAAAAGGCTCGATATCTCAGGCATCGCGTAAACTGAATGAGACTTGCAGGTGTGGGTGGTCAGAATGACGCTTGCCCGATCGGTTAGGAACCTGCGATCCCTCGATCGCCGCTTTCGTCAGGCGCGCATGCTGGGCCGTGCCATCAAGTCAAGCCATCATCCAATCCTCGCTCATATTATTCCAATCCGGCGCTGCAATCTTTCCTGCGCGTACTGCAATGAATATGACAAGGTATCCTCTCCCGTGCCGATCGCGGAGATGCTTCGTCGTGTGGATCTTCTTGCAGCTCTCGGTACAGGCATTATTACGTTCAGTGGCGGCGAACCGCTGCTGCATCCCGAACTCGATGAAATCATTCGCAGAATTCGCAGCCACGGCATTATCGCTACGCTGATCACCAACGGATACTTGCTGACTCCGGAACGCATTCAGCAACTCAATCGCGCTGGTCTTGAACATCTGCAGATCAGCATCGATAACGTACAACCGGACGATGTGTCGAAAAAGAGCCTGAAAGTCCTCGACAAAAAGCTTCAGTGGCTGGCCGAGCATGCCTGGTTCGACGTGAATATCAACTCTGTTTTGGGAGCGGGGGTTCGAAATCCGGCAGATGCGTTAACGATTACGCGCCGCGCGCTTGAGCTGGGGTTTGATACTACGGTTGGCATTATCCATGATCACAGCGGACAACTTCGCCCTTTAGAGGGCGAGGAGAGATCTGTATACCAGCAGATACAAAGTGAGAGGAAGCCGGCTTTCTGGGCCTTCGCGTACGACAATCTCTTTCACAAGAATCTCGCGCTAGGTCAGTCAAACGAGTGGCAGTGCCGGGCGGGGAGCCGTTATCTCTACATTTGCGAAGATGGGCTCGTTCACTACTGTTCGCAGCAGCGAGGATACCCTGCGATCCCGTTGGAGAAGTACACGTCTGAGGACCTTGAGCGAGAGTACTGGACGCGGAAGCCCTGCGCTCCTTATTGCACTATTTCATGCGTGCATCGAGTGGCAATGATTGATCTTGTTCGCGAAAAACCACGACAGGCATTAGCCAGATTCTTTCCGCCGGGACAAGCGGGCACGCCAGCCAAACTTCCTTTGGGAATAAGATTTCTATCCTCGATCTTTCTTACTCCGGAGAATGGCAGGCCTCAGAACCCTGCCGCTAAAGCCATGGCGGGCGCTGTGATGAGGGTGCTTGGTATCAAGTGACTGAACCAGGCCGCAGCGACGATCAATGCCATCGCCGCTCCCAGGAGCACATCGATTGCATAGTGATATCCACCCACCACTGCAGCAACTGCAATCGCGAATGCTACAACCAGAAAAACCACACCTGCGATCGGCACGAAATGCAGCAGGACGAGCGATACTGCCAACGCAGAGGCAACGTGAGCGCTGGGAAACGAGATCGCGTGAATGCTTCCATATTTCAGAAGCCAGAGATTGAGCACACGGCCTTTGTTCGCGGCAGCTTTTGGTTCTGCATGGATACTCCGCGGCGGCAGAGCGGGCACGAATGGAGTGATGCCATAGCACACATAGGTTGGCACGAGAACAAGAAACCAATAGGTGCTCGTATATTGACGCAAACCCGCAGCGTAGAGCACACCGAGTCCCAACGGCACCAGCGGATAGCAAAACATGTAGGCCCATTCGATGGAGCCGCGGGTAAGACGATCAAACGCTCCGCCCAAGTGGGGCACAACGTTCAATAGCGAGCGATCAGTCTTGATGAGCCAACTCTGAATTTTTTCGTTCGGTCCCATGAAGAACTGGCCTGTCTGCCAATAGGGCACGAGCATCAAAACCACCGGCAACCAATCACGAAGAACCGAGACACTGTAGGGATCGAATACGCGTTGAGAGGAGCGCGCCGCAGCAATCGCAAGGAGGGCAAGAACTGCGAGCAGTGTTACGATCCGCCGGCGTCCTGCGGGCAGCGGTCGAATCCACGCAGCTACAGCCAGAATGGTAGCGAAACCTGCCTGGATCCATTCGGAAGTTCGCATCGATAGCCCCAGAGAACAAAGACTCTCCCACATTCGCAGTGTTTGACTCTCAGGGCAAGTGCGAAAAAAGCAGACCACTCAAAGGTTGTTTTGGAGGAGTGGTTTCGGTTGTTTTGGAGGAGTGGTTTCGACTCAATCGATGTCAACGATCGAGTCATGCAGCGGGGACAGGATGAGACAGCAACCTGACACTCACATTGGCCATTTCGATCGTGGCGCAGGAAGCTCCAAGGATTTCACCGTCTGCTTCGACTGCAATCGGCACGTCATAGGTTATGCCTGGGATTGGCGCGCATTCCACGCGCAACACGTCCTCGTAGCGAGCTGCCGCTCGGTCGGTTTGTCGACGTTCGCGCTGGCCTGCACCGAGAAACAGCGCCTGGAAGGAGGCTTGCGCAAGACGTCGACGCGATGCACCCTCAACGCTCGCAAGCCGCAGAAAGGGGAAATCCAAACTGGCTCCCGGGCGCCAGAGATTCAGTTCCGCCACGCGCACGGCAATCATTTCTGAGGCGCTCCTTTCGAGCACTTCGCCCTCGACAGTTGTGATCTTCAATTTGAAGGGCTGCACAGGATGCGAAAAGAGCACTCTGGCTCCGGCTGAGAAGTAAGCAAGACGTCCCGTTCTGTCCTTCTGGTTGCGCCGCGCAACCTCCATCATGGCGGCATGCACTCCCATGCCGGCAGCCATGGCAAAGAACCAGGATCGCTTGCCTTCAGAAGTGCAACAAGTGATTCTTCCTAGAGGTACGAGGCGAGGCTTTGCCGCCAGCAGCCAACGGGCCGCTTCGGCGGGATTCTTAGGAATTTTCAGATTCTGTGCCAGCACATTCCCCGTTCCAAAGGGAAGAATGCCGAGGGGAATATCCGAACCGGCAACTCCCTGCAAGACATCGAAGACCGTACCATCGCCGCCAGCGACGATAATGGCATCCACACCTTGTTCTACCGCTCGCTTCGCCTTGCCCCCCGCCGCCCGTTCCGCGCCCGTCTCCAGAACTTCGACCTTGCCTCCGGCCTGCTCAAAGACACGCAGAATGCGCGGAAGAACCGACCCATTCAGTGACTCGAAGAGCGGGTTAGCCAAAAGAAGGATCCGGCGCATTCAACTATCCTAGATGGTTTGGCGGCCGGATAGAGACAGCCTTTTTTAGATGACAGGAATCGACGACTGTCGATTGCTTTCTTGCGTGATGAGGCAGAAACTATAGGAACCATTTCATTTACTTAGTCCACGCACCAAGGTCTCATGATCTTACGTAAGGTGACTTCCTGATGGGAGTGGTGCTATATTCATTCTTCGCTGGTTTTCGTTGATAACTTTCGGGCCATGGTAATTATAAAAAACAGCCGAAATTGGCTAATTTCATCCGCCCAGGATGTCTTACTTGAACTTAATATTGATTTCCCCGATCATAAACGCCCGGTTCTTTGTGAAACGATGACAACCAAAATAACGTGAAGGTCAAAGTTGATTCGTTGTGTAATTGCTGACGACCACAGTCTGGTACGGCAAGCTTTGCTTGAAGTGCTTGCGCGGGATGGTGGCATCCATTTTGTCGGCGCCTTCGAGGATGCCGGACAAGCAGCGGCTTGCGCCGTACGTGAGCGGGCCGACATTCTTATTCTGGATGTGGCCATGCCAGGCTATTCACCATTCGACGCATCTCGGCTTGCCAAAAAGTCCGTTCCCAGTCTCAAAGTTGTTTTTCTTAGCGGCTACAGCGACGACATATATATCCGGCGAGCGATCGAGGCAGGAGCGCACGCCTACGTCCTTAAGTCCAGCGAGAGGCAGGAGCTGAGGATCGCAATTGAGAAAGCACATCGGGGAGAAAAGCACATTCCGATGGCGGATCGCTTCTTCAACCGGCCAATTGAAGAGTCCGGTGCTGATTACCACCTGACTGTGAGAGAACGCGAGGTTCTCAAGTTGCTGGCACAAGGCAAGACAGTCAAAGACGTCGCCATCATATTGGGTTTAAGCGGAAAGACTGTGGAATCCCACAAGACCAATCTGATGCGCAAGCTGGATCTGCACAACAAAGCGGAATTGGTTCAGTACGCGGTTGCACACAAGATCATTTTCGTGAATGTGCCCTAGCGAACCACATCAGCACTGGCCTGGAGCAGTCCCGATCCAGCGTTGCGCAAGCCAGGCATCTGGCTCGAGCGTCGCTGCCGGGCTGAAGGCCGCCGCTAGAATGCACAGCGTTTCATATACAAGGCGTTCGGTCGCAATCTTCCAGTCTGTGGGCAACTCGCCCTTTTCGTCGTGATGTACACTCAACACGACCATGTCCTGCCAAAGCGCGATGGGAAAATTGCTCCGCCTGAAATCGACCAATTCTGAAGCATCCATCTGAGCTGTCCTCACGCTACCTCCACGGATGCCACGGCAGCCGCCAAAGTCGGGTGATGAATCGTAAACAATGCCAGCTCCAGTCGGTCAGACACGCCGACCTTGTCGAAAATCCCACGCAAGTAATTTTTGATAACCTGTTCGCTGGTTTTAAGTTTGAGACCCACTTCGCGATTCTTGCAGCCTTGCATAATCAGAGAGAGAACCTTAAGCTCTTTCGGCGTTAATCCGTCCCGGACCCTGGTGCCCACGGGATCGCTGGGCGATGCACCCACGTCAGCGGCCTGCACATAGTGCTCTCCACGGCAGACCTGACGTATACAGTCCAACAGCATTGCACCGGAAGCCGAGCGATAGAGCAGGCCGTGCGCGCCCTGGTCGAGAAACGTCTTCGCGTCTTCCCCCATCTCGGCGACTACGATCGATCGCCCGTTGTTCAATTGAATGCGCGCAAGAAGGCCGGGAGAGTTTGCCAGCAGCTTTGAGGCAACTACTACAATTGCGTTGGGATAAGAATCCACTGCACGATTCAAACGGATGGTTTCTTTGCACTGCATAACAATCCGCAGGTCTTCTTCCGCCATAAGCAGTCGTGCTGCGCCCGCGCGGAAGATGTCTGAATCATCGGCCAAAATAAGATACGGCAAAGAGTCCTCCAAAGTCAGAATTCCCGTGTGTTCTGAATTCGTCGACCGGTAAAGGCGATGCCCCCGCATCGCCCCCCGCATTTAGTTGTCACGTCCTTGGGCTTGACCTTATATTTGCCGATTGTCGGCTTCCCGCATATCCGGCAAACACCCTAGATAGTCTGGATAAAAACCCTAGACACCCTCGTCTGGGAATGTACCGTTCGTCTACCAGCGATAGACCCGCAGGTTATCCAGATAGATGACAGGCGATCCCTTTGCGCCGAGCCCATCTACCTGGAAGTTGGTTAGTAGAGCAGGAGCCCAGCCAAGCGCGAAAGCCGATGGCACAGTGGCGTTTAGATCCTGCCTGTCGTTGTCCACCCACACAGACTTGTAGGTAACATTGCCCGAGTTGTCGCGGGAGTAGCTGATCTGAACGTGGTGCCAGCTATTTATCGTCCAGTTACGCACATTGCAGGATGCCTTTGAGTGCAACCACCGGTCTGACGGACTCGCAGGAGTTCCCGCATTTGTTGTGTAATCCCATGTACCGGAGTAGCCATCGCATTGAACTCCAAAGATTACAGTTTGTCCGTTCGGCATTACCTGGTTCATATCCATTTCCAGGTTTGCGATTTGACTGGAAGAACCGTTGAGGTAAACCCATGCATCGTACAGAAAGTTTGTGGCTTCTGTATCGTCCCCGAAAGAGACGAAATACCGCTCAGCACCGGAGTCCGCGTAGGTGGTGGCAAATTGACGTGTGTGGCCCGATTGCGATGGAGAGTTTGTGATGGCTGTGCTTCCGATTGACATACCGGAGCCGCTTCCCGAGTCGTTCACTCCCTGCCAATTGCTCAGTGTTTGAATGCCACTTACACTTATCGCATCCGAAGGAACCACGGGAGAGCTCGAAAGACTTGCGATCGTCACAGGGATGTCGGAAACACACACTGCGCCATGGTCGCCCCATGCTTTCACATGCAGCGTATGTGTACCAGGAGCAGCGGTGACCAAGGCCTGAACCGATGTGCTGTTCACAATGGTCGTGTCTGTACTGTCATCAAGCGAATAGCCCATCGCGGCCACATTTTGCGACGAGCAGTTTGGAGCATTCGCCGAAAGGGCGAACGGCGATGACACTTCACTTGCGTTGGCAGGACTGCTGACAGTGATACTGGCAAACGACTGTAGTGCGAATGTCGAGAGAATCAAGAATGCACAGGGGAGGGTTCTCATGAATCAGCCTTTAAGAGAGTCTGGACGTAGGGGGCTAACATTGCGCACGGCTGCATCTTCTCCGTCCGTTCAGCAGACGAGCCGAGTAAGTTGACGATGACATTGGTCTGGCCTGAGCTGCGAAATGCCGATGAAGCGAAGCCCGAGAAAACGGCGGACGGCGATTTCGCTCCTGAGTTGTGGACTGCAGGGACTCTTGCTTTTGACTCAGGAATCAGAACTGTCTAAGAACGTCTACAGTTCCAAGTGTGATCAGACTTGCAGCAAAGATGCTTCAAACCGCTTTCTCACTTCGTTGTCACATCTTTTGACCCGTTTGTATAGTCCCGCGATTTCGAATGCTTTTTGCATCCGTCAAACACCCTAGTTATCGCGCATAAAAACCTTAGAGAATTTGTCCGAGTCCGCAGGATAAGAAATCCGGCGTCGATTCTGCGGTTGAGATCTGTGTCGGTTGCCTCGGCATCGGTGTCATCTCGGATGGATACGTTAGAGAGAAGCTTCAACAAGTTTGGCGAACGTGTTTACAAAGAACCGAGCAATTGGCTTACCTCGACGAAGGCCGGCGTTGCGCCCTGAGTAAGGCACCGTCACACTTGCCCCCTTGCGCAGATTGATTCTGGCGCTCGGACGTCCACAGACTCCAATTTTTGTTACAATCTAGCTTATGAGGTGATGACAAGGCCCCGGCATTCACCCATGCGCAACTAGTTCCGGCATTCTGTACTCTCTTTACTAGTTGCTCTATCGGGAAGTTGTTTTCTGCCTGTGGAAGACAGCAGGAACAGGCGAAAATGGATGGCCCTCCGGGCTGGTGGAATCACCGGCTCAGGTTAAAGTAGGAAACCTAACAGGCGCGTAGCTCAGTTGGTTAGAGCGCTACCTTGACACGGTAGAGGTCAGGAGTTCGAGTCTCCTCGTGCCTACCATATCTTTCAATGACTTACAGATTTTTCGCTCTCTTCCCACCGCTCCACTACGCTCCAACAAGGGCCTAAATGGTTGCAAACATTCCAAACCAACTCTCCTAATCCGCCTCACCCCGTCGACCTCCGCTCAAGATAGCCTGTCATCAAGGCCCCTTGAATCATCGGCGCTTGTACATCTACCTCGTCAGGGAAAATAGCCTGTACCACACGTTGCTGCGCCCTTCGCTTTTCCTCCATCCGGGCTTGCGAATAAATCTCCAGCGTTGATCTGCTGTTGGCGTGGCGCATCAGTTCTTGAACGACCTTGACGTTCTCGTCATTAGCAATCAGAAGCGTGGAATAAGTACGCCGAAAAGTATGCCACCCGATCACTTTACGTATCCCAGCCTTTAGCGCGGCAGGGCGGATGACTTTTTGCAAGACAGCGTCCGGCCAGAACGGGCGACTCCCATTAGTGTGAGGACTTGCAAACATCCAGTCGTCCGCTTCCCGGTATTTGCTGGCTTCTTTCCAAAGCCAGAGGTCAGCGGCTACACGCTCATCCAGAGGGATTGGCTTGCGAGAGGCTTCCGTCTTGCATTTTCCGGTCTTTCCTAAATAGATCGACCGTTGGACATCAAGCTGTAAATTCGAAAAATCAGCGTCGCGCCATTTAAGAGCAAACAGTTCGCTACGGCGCAATCCTGTTGTCACATCCAAAATCACCATCAAGCGAAAGCATGAATTAAGTTCTTGCAGCAAGCTCTGGATCTCAAATATTTCCAAGACTTCAGGGGTTTTCTGACGTTTTGCGCTTTGACGAACCAGAGTTATCGGATTTTTTCCCTGGTCAAACCATTCGTAGCGTATCGCATGATTGAAAAGCGCACTGAGGAGGCTACGGATTTTAGCCTTCGTTGAATCCGCCAGTAGGTTGCCATCAGCACGCCGTAACCACCTTAACCATCGCTCAACTGCTATTGTTCTAATCGAATAGATGCTTGTTTCTCCCCAATAGGGGCGTACCCATCTTCTTAGGAATGCGCGATACACAATCCTCGTTGCAAGCGAATGCCAGTCGGCACTCTCCGACAGTTCTGTGTGTATATAGTGATCGACCAGATCTTCAACGGCGATGTCCCGCAAGGACTCGCGATTGCGATCTTCATTCACCCGCATTCGCAATCCATTTGCTGCTTCCTGAGCCAGTTCTCTCGTGGGATACTCACCAACGGTCCCTATAAAAGCAGTACGCCGCACACGCTTTCCTGTCGCATCGGTCTCTCGCCACAGAAACTCCCAACAATCGGAACCTGATTTACGCTTTGCATACCTCAGACAACCACGCTGATAGCATTGCCGCATCATGGTGTCCTCCCATTTGGGAGTTTCACGCTATGGTTGAAAATGTTCCAGGTCAGGGGCACGCCAAAGAGGCGGCTTGCGACGAGTAGAGGACATGTTGTACTGATGACGACCTAGGAGCTTCCTCGCCACTTGTCCGAGATGCAGTTTGGGAGCACTCCGAGCATTCCGCGAGCTCCCGTGCTCCAGAATCGGCCAGGTGAAGTGCTGCCCGTTTCAAGAATGTCAGGTTTCTTTAGCGACCTTTCGTGGATCCTTATCCTCTCGGAGACGAACAAAATTGGGCTGCGCAATATGTCTCCGCCGGCACAGATCTTCCCTGCCAAACGCATCCCATTACATGAACGCTTTCTCAATGCATCGGAGTCGCCATGGACCGGCACATACTTCTTGTTTCGAAAGGTGAGAGTGATCTTCTCTCCAAGTTTCGTTGCGATACCCTACAAAGCGCCGGATACGAAACAACTGAAGCGCCAAGCCTGGGACGAGCCGTCGCTGTTATCTTTTCCGTGATGCCTGATCTAGTCATTCTGGAGCCATACTTCGCCGAAAGGGAGAGAACTGCATTCATCGGAGGTCTGCATGAGAGCTATCCCGATATGCAGATACTGTGTCTCCCGCATGGTGATGTCCGGCCTGATTTACTTCTCAAAGCCTGCGGAACCATTTTGTCTGGTCACCTAGGCAGCAAAACAGTTCATACTATTGAAGAATTCGAAGCGAGAAAATCGGCATGAACCTTGCCGCGTCCATACGGCCACGATATGAAACACGATTATCATTTCGCGATGAGCGAAAACAAAGATGGCAGCTTCGACAGCATTTGTCTGGTCTGCTTTCGCACCGTTGGAAGCTCATCGTGTCGGTCAGAATTGGAAAAAATGGGAACGAGTTGTTCTGATTCCACTTACAGGTTCTTGCTCTGAGCAATCGAGCTTGCGATGTGGGCCAACCATTCCCGTGGCGGAGTGAGTACCGGAATCACCAGATCGAACTTCGCGTCGCATAGTTGACTCGGTGCTTCCGCGAACACAATCACAGGGGTGTTTGGTCTGGATTGGGTAATACTGGCAACACGATATAAGTTAAATTCTTGGTCCTCAGGCACGACTACAGCGTCGACATGTTCTCGCCCTAATTTGTCAATCAGCGAGTCGATGGATGAGCATATATCCACTTGAAATCCGGCGCTCTTCAATACCGGAACTCGGGTCGCAAGGTCGACCCCAAAGTGAATGATGTGAGTAGCCATGGCTCGTACCCAAGTCTTAATATGATTAAGACATTACGCCACGATTCTATGCCAAAAGTCTTAGTGGATGTTCCGTGGCGGATACGCCAGCATCGAGGAGCCTCGCAATGCGCGGATGAGAGAGTCGTCCTAGAATGGCCCTTCCCTCTTGAACCGCCCTGCACCACCTGGACCCATGAGGGCAATGTTTAGGATCTATACTGCCACGCGGCGCTCAAAGCGCCCGTCGCTGCGGTTCGCTAGCCAGACTACCCCCATGCCACCCGTCCAATCGGCGATATCACCCTGTGATGGACTTAACGCTCGACATTGATCCAGATTCAGGTGTGTCATCTGACCATTCCCGTTGGCAACGCCAGATAGTATCAACGTACATACACCTAGTGGTGCATCGTATGTTTCGGATAAGGCAGCATGTCCCATGCTTGCCAGAAACGCTGCATTTCCTCAGGACGCCCCAGAGAGATTCGAATGTATGTTCTCATCGGCGAGAAACTTCGACCGATCAAAATCTTATTCTCGTGGAAGTGCTGGATCACTTCTTCCGCCGGATGAAAGGTATTCATCATCACAAAGTTGGCATGAGAGTCTATCGGCTTGAGGGCACGGGCCATCGCCTGATTGAAAAATTCCTGACGGTCGTCCATATTGCGTCGAATAGAATCGTTCACGCTCTCGGTATCCTCCAGAGCAGCCAAAGCGGCTTGAATCACAACTGTATTGATATTGTCCTGACTGGCGAACTGCCGCATCTTCTGAACCGTATTCGGCGATGCCATGGCGTAGCCCAATCGCATGCCCGCTAGGCCGTAGACCTCGGAAAAAGTGCGCGTAACAATGACCCGCTCATTATCGAGAGGGTGATCGATAAAGGAGGCGTACATCCCGGATTGACCCGCGTAATGGTGGTAGGCCTCATCGATCACGACAAAGGTGGACGCTGGGAGTTTCGCAATAAAATCTTCCAAATCTTTACGAGGAGTAAGTGACGCGGTGGGATTGTTCGGATTGCAGATGTATACCAGCGTGGTTAATGAACCGGCACGCGCTTGCATACCGTCAAGGTCATGGGAGAACGTTAGTGTCAACCCGACTGATATGACTTCCGAGGAGGCTGAACGTGCATAGTCTTCGATGGCTTCAAAAGTCGGTGAAGCCTGGATCAGTTGCTTGCCTTTGCCGAGGAATGCAAAGGCCGCCATGCGGAGGATGTCTGTAGAGCCACAACCAAGGAGGATCTGTTCCGGTTTCCTCCCGTGCAGATCAGCAATTCGTTCAGTCAGGGAGTTGGGCTCCATAAGCGGATAACGGTTCACGCATCCAACGGAAGAATGTATGGCATCGAGTACTTTCTTAGATGGACCATACGCATTCTCGTTGTTGTCGAGGCGGACCAGACCGTCATCTTGTTTGAATGTAGCGGCGCTCGAAAAGTCTGTAAGCGGGCGTGCAGCCATCCCGGCTACGGCGCCGGCACCCGCGGATCGAAGAAAGAGCCTGCGCGATGTAATCATAGTGTTTCCTTACGAAGAAGAATGGTCTTCAAAGCAGGTAACAGTTAGAGGGCAAAACACTGCCATTCGAGATCTGGTCCAGATTGGCAACGACTATTGCTTCGTCAGAGTCCCCGTTCCGTCATCCGTTTCGCACCCGCCCGTAGCGCTGCCGTTCAGGATGTAGGTGGACTTCAGCTGTGTGCCTGTGTTATCAAGCGAACCCCGCAGCGTTACGTTGTCCCCTTCTTTGTCGCTGCCGGCGAGGACTACGTTAGAACCAGTAACTGTGACCTCCAGATGCGCGCCTTTCAGACAATGCGAGGTTAAGTTCGAACTCCCAGCGAGATGTCCGCGCGAATCCGGGTTGATGACGACCGTTATCGTGAAGGGAGCGACATCTGAATGGTTCGAATAGAACATTCCCGACCATCTTCCTTTGATATCGGTAGCAGCGTAAAGAGAAGCGCCCCCCATTATGATCATCAAGGTTAACGACCGAAGGAGGTAAGCACGAAACGGCATGATTGTGCTTTTCATGGCGATTTTTCCTTTGAATTCAGCTTCCTCAAACATTACTGAGTTATCAGAGTTACGTTCGCAGAGTGTGTCAGCCCTCCCCCGGTTGCGGTGATTGTAAGGGAATAATTGCCGGTCGAAGCGCTCGCCGATGCCGATATGGTTAGAGTTGAAGTGCTCGTCCCCCGGACACTAGAAGGACTAAATGATGCACTGGTACCTGTTGGCAACCCGCTAACGTTGAACGTAACAGTGGAAGAGAACGACCCCAGAGCCGAGACGCTTACGCTATATGCTCCACTCGAATTCCTCGCCACCGTGCGGCTGCTGGGCGAAACCGACATCGAGAAATCGACCACAATGAGTTTTATCTCCGTGGCGTTGGTGAGAGAACCGTTCGCGGCATTAATCCAAAAGTAATAGGTGCCAGTTGGCGTTGAACTCGAAGTGTTCACTGTGAGAGTGGAGGATCCCGAACCCGCAACGGAAGTGGGGGAGAAACTGGCCGTTACGCCAGAGGGCAGCCCGGTGACACTGAAACTTACGTTTCCCGCGAATCCAACAGATGGTGTCACGCTCACGCTAAAGGTCGTGCTGTTTCCCCGTGAGACAACCCGGGAGGTTGGCGTGGCCGGGAGCGAGAAGGCGTTTGCTACGAGTTTTACCTGCGTGGAGTAAGCCATAGGGCCGCTGCTTGCAGTGATTGTAAGAGTATGGATGCCAGTTGGCGTTGAACTCGAAGTGTTCACCGTTAAGGTAGAAGATCCCGAACCTGAAAATGAAGCGGGAGAGAAACTGGCGGTTGCGCCCGAGGGCAAGCCGGTGACGGTGAAGCTGACGTTTCCGGTGAATCCACTAGATGCAGTCACGCTGACACTGTAAGTCGTGCCATCTCCTTTCAAGATGGTCCGGGAGGTTGGCGTGGCTGCGAGCAAAAAGGCGTTTACGACCAGTTTCACCTGCGTGGAGTAAGTCACCGTACCGCTGGCTGCGGTGATCGTCAGGGTATAGGTGCCAGTTGGTGTCGAAGTCGAAGTATTCACCGTTAAGGTGGCCGATCCCGAACCCGTAACTGAAGTAGGTGAGAAGGTAGTGGTTGCGCCCGAGGGCAAACCAGTGACGCTGAAGCTGACGTTCCCCGTAAATCCATATGAAGGTGTGACGCTCACGGCATATGTCGTGCCGTTTCCCTCCAAAATCGTTTGGGACGATGGAGAGGACGCGACTGAGAAAGCATTCACAGCGAGTTTCACTTGCGTGGAATGAGTTATAGTGCCGCTGGTTGCGGTGATTGTGAGGGTATAGGTGCCAGGTGGTGTTGAAGTCGAAGTATTCACCGTTAAAGCGGAGGATCCCGAATCCGAAACTGAACTGGGTGAGAAACTGGCTTTTGCGCCCGAGGGTAATCCGTTGACGCTGAAGCTAACGTTTCCGGTGAATCCATATGAAGGTGTGACGCTCACGGTATAGCTCGTACCCTTTGTTGGAGGCACGGTCTGGGACGATGGTGTGGCCACGACCGAGAAATCTGGCGGTGCAGTTACCTGCACAAAGCTTGCAACTGAGGGTACGCCGGATTGATTCAGAATGAACAACATGTAGTAGCCGGGCGGGGCGACGTTGCCATCGGGAGGTGCCGTGACCGTCAGCAGCCCGCTGTCAGCGGTGAACGACAGACCCACCTCACGCTGATCCATTCCGAAAGCATGCGTTACGGTTCCATTACGCACGAGAACGACCGACGAAATGTTCGCAGCGTCCGGGGTTGCTACAGTGAAAGCGCTGCTATATGAGATCGAACTCGGAGCGCTCGTGATCGAAGGCCGCGTGGCCATTGTGCCGTCCGAGTTGAACAGGTATGCGGGTTTATAAATCTCCATCTGCTGCACATAGGTGCCGCGCAAAGGATTGCCCCCGGCCAGCCATACTGTCGCATCGGGAAGGAGCAGCGCCACCGAGTGATACAGACGTGGATAAGCGTTCGCTCCGGCTGAAGAGAAGGTGTTGGTTACAGGGTCATAGAGGTCCGCATTCAGGCTGGAGGTGTTCGTGTCTTCATCATTCACAGAGCCGCCAAGTGCAAGAACCTTACCGTTGGGCAAAATCACCGCGTTCATCTCAATGCGCGCCTGACTCATGTTTGGCCCATATTGCCATGCTGGAGTAGATGCCCCCATGTCGATGATTTCGGTGGTATTGGTAGCCGGATTGCCACCGCCCATGATGATCACTTTGGGATCGTAGTTGTTGTTCGGACTCAACGGGAGCAGAACGGATGTACCGTAGGTACGCGTTCCACTGTAGTTCGTCCTCGCGAAGCTTGTGTTCCAGGTGTTCGTCGACGGGTCGAAGAGCTTCGATGTGGTTTGCGCACCAGAATAAAACACCTTGCCATTAGGCAAGACGTGCAAGCGTGGATAGAGATCCGGGGTCCAGGACGCCATATACTGTGCGCTCCAGCCCGAGCCAACCGAGTAAAATTCGACAGCGGTATTGGTACCGCCGGTCTCCTTCAGGCCGGAAAACGTCATGACTCTTCCGTCGCCAAGTGTCAGCAGCGTCGGATACCATCGCCCGTGCGCCATGTTCGGCGTATTACTGAATGTGTTTGCCAGCGGATCAAAAGTTGCCGCCTGCGGCTGTCCGAAAAAAGGGTCGTACTGTATGGTGCCGCCGGCTATAAACGGGCGACCATCCTCCAGGAGCACCATGCCATTACAGAACATGTCCCATGACAGAGAAAACTGGGTGATAGTCTGGCCGCTCACCGGATCCAACAGCAATGCCCCGGAGCCATTCGACGGTCCGTAGGGTGGCCCCGACGGACATCCGGTCTGCGACGGTGGGCAGTTTCCTGAGCCGGCAACCACTAGGACGTCGCCACTACTGAGCAGCGCCACATGGATCGGATTGATAGGCATGGTCTTGGACAATGTGGTCCACTGCCCTTGGAGGTCGGGCTGACCCAATGCCAATGGGTGCAATACGCAGATCAAGAGCGAGAGTGTAAGCGAATAGGTAAGCCAAGAGCTGACGCGGCTGGTCATCGGCGCTCACTGCGGCAAGAGCTAGAAGGTTTGAGACAAGAATCCGGGAAAGTGTTGCTCTATGTTCATGTCTCGTAGGCTTCAGACGCATCAACAATATCGGCACCATTGATACTGATTTTTGCCCGGACGCCTCTCAACTGCTTATAAGCAGATTGCGTGTGATTGCAGTATGGTGCGGCAAAAAGATAAAACTTAGGCTCTGACGCCTCGGTTCGCGTTTGAGCAATCACTGAAAACAAGCCGTTGAGAGTGTCGTTGCATATTCTCACCGACACTGCAGATTCATGTGAGCGTCGCCGCATGAGGTCAATACGAGTAGTTGATTAATTTGTTGAGATCACCTTCACAAGAGTGACAGTTGGAGTCACGTTTAAAGAAAACGCATATGTCAGGTTCTCGTTCATCGTGTGAGGAGCCCCATTTTGATCAACCCAGAAACAAGACTGAACACCGTGAGCTGAGTCCAGAGTAAGATGCACAGTTTGCGGTGGAACACTGATCGGAGCATTTGTTGCGGGATTGTAGATGGATGCGTTCAACCAGAGCGCCAGATAAAACGACCCGTCACGCTTCTGCAGCAACAGATGATGAACGTTCGCTGTAGTTCCGGTGAGCGAATACGTCAACCTGCCTGGAGTGAAAGGAGCGCCAGGGTCGCTAAGATAGTTCGTCAGTGATTTGATAGATGTGTACGAAGGTTTCGCGCTCAGCGTGCTCGTCATTAGCCCATACATTGGCGAAGATGGGTCGTCCATCAATTCATACATGTATGTGCGCAAGATGCCTTGAGTCATCATTTCGAAGATTGTCTGAATGGTATAGGCCGAGGCCACAGCATTCGTGACTGTATATGGCTTGGTGGTGGTTGGCGCTTGCATGTACCCGCTCTCAGTCACGATCGCCGGCACTCCAGGGGCATTTGTATTTGCGTTATCCAACCACCACGCGATGCTTCCATAAGAATGGCCCTGAGCATTGGTTGAACCCCATCCGTTCGTGCCGGGATTCCTGCCCCCAAAGTAGATGTGGAGATTGTTATACGTGATGTAGGGGACAATGTTGCCTAATGCACTGTAGGAAGCCTGTTGTGTCAGAGATGGGCCGAGAACTGGAACATTTAGAGCGGCACCGGCGAGTTGCAGGGTCGGCAGAAAGCTCGTCAACTGGGTGGCCCACTGCGAGTTTTTTTGATCGTCATATTCGTTTGGCCCTTCAATGCTCTCCATATCTCGGGCAAGGGACTGGAAGTTCTGAAGATCGGCAGTCGTAAGGAGCGGGTCATATGCAACTACATATTCTGTATGGATCCCGGCTGCAGCGATACCCCAGTGAATTGTGTACATCTGGTTCCCTGTCGGCCAGTTGTAGTAGCCGTCGCGTATATGACGAATTCCAGCGGCTTTTAACGCGGAAATCACTTGTTGGTACTTCTGGAAGTAGTTTGTATTTGTATAGGCAAGGTGAGTGTTGACTCCGACAGAGTCAACAAGCGTATCTGCCTGAATCGCTTGTTCTTGTGCGCTGCTTGGAAGCACCGCAAGAGCAAAGCAAAAAAAAGAGACTACGAGCTTCTTTCTGAACATTTCAATGAGTCCTGAGACAAGGGCCTGGGGACCGATTTGATTCCTTAGAGGGATTGGAGACTCAGTTGTGCTCCCGGCCACATTGGGACCTGCTCCCGAGTAAGTTTCGGCCAAAAACAATGAAGGTCCGAACCAAACAATGAAAGGAAACTATCTCTTTTACCTGTGAGACTTGAGTGTTAGACTCTCATGACCTTTCACAGAATCCCAGATTTCTTTAGTAACTGCGCGTAGCCAAGGCTTAAGCGGAAGTCGTGGTTCCCACAATTGCAAATAATGAGAAAGACCAAGTCGTTTGTGACCGGGCCTGGTGGGTTCCGAACACCGGGCTGTCAGGCAAAAGTAAGAGATCGCTGATTGGGCCGCTTGGCGGACGATTTCGGCGCTGCATTGCGCGGCTGCTTAACATATCAAGCAACGCTCACGATTGCTTAAGCAACTCCTTGTGAACAAATTCGCAGAGCTTCATCGTCAGGGGATTGCTCATTCCGTAGTAGACAAACCGATCTTCGGTTGAGCCGTGGAAGCTGTGCCACGTGAGCGCTGTAAATCGGAACGCGGGTGCTGTTTCCGAGCCGATCTTTAGTCCAAGAAAATGCCGTCATGTACCATCTGATTGCTCAAAGATAAGGAAGTAATCTTCTCCGTCGGCTTTCGTGAAGTCGTAACGAGCAACCTGTCGGAAACCTGCATCCTTAAGTTCACGGACGACGATTGCTTCATCCAATCCGTGATTTGCACCGTTTCCATTGCGGTCGATAATGCCTAGCTTAGCTCCAGGCTTCAGCGCAGGGATAAGGTTGTGCAAGAGTAGCTTTGGATGAGCAATTTCATGGTACGTTTTGAGGATTACAACGGCGTCGATGCTGTGCGGAGGAAGTTTCGGGTCATCAGGAAGACCCAACACCGCCCGGACTTGGGGTAAATGCTCGCGTTCGCTACGATAACGAATCGCCTTGATCGCCTCAGGATTGATATCCTCGGCGAAAACCACGCCGTCAGAGCCAACTCGCTCTGCTGCTCTGACCGCTAACCAGCCGCCGCCAGCGCCAATATCCGCAACAGAAGAACCAGCACGCACGCCGAGAAGCGAAAGAATCCTCTGGGGCTGGAGCCTGGCGTCACGTTCCGGATATTCAAAGATCGAAAGATCGCCCGAATACGGCGTGCTTGTGGGATGGGATGGTACCGGACCAGGCGAAGCTTGAGCCTGCACGAATACGGAGGAGATGCCCAGCAGAGAAGCAATGAGGAATCCGAAGCGCTGCAGCATAGGAAAACATGCGACAAGGTTAGTGTTGCTGTCAAAACAATTGGTACGCACGAAACGAACCTTCTGCTGGTGACATTGAGCTGAACCAACGCAACTCGCGGAATCGAGATCTTCCGGCGTGGGTGTCCTGTCTGGCCTTGTCGTTCTTCACCGCGTCTCTTATGATTTGACGCCATTTCGATTCCGTCAAGAATGCCTTCAACCAACTGGAATTTGCTGCGGTTGACTAACAGGCGGTCACCAATTGTGCGCGGGATGATGCGGCATCGCACATCCTCAACCTCGATCGCAAACATGGTGGTGTGAAAGCAAGGCCATGCCGGATACCGCTGCGCGAGCCGCTCGCCAACGAGCCAGTCAGTAATGTCGCCATCAAATTGAGAATGCAAACCGGCGGCAACCCAGCGTCGGGAAATGCAACGCGCGCGTCGGGCGGAGTTCACAAGACTCCGGGGAGTGAACGCTGTAGGCTCGTCAAGAGAGTGGTCAAAGGGGCAACTTGTTCATACGATCTATTTTTAATTTGAGCATGTCGTTCGAACCGATAAGAATCAGGAACCGTTTGACGACTGCGCGCACCTTCGGCGACAATCCGGTTCGATCCAGTAAATAGCGAATGACAGGTGCGATCATGACTCACGATGCAGCCGTTTTGAAGGCACGCGAGATTTCGAATGGCGTGCTGACGCCGTCCGCGGGACAAAACGACAAGGCTGGAAAATTTTCGAGCGAGGCGATTGAAGCGCTGGGCAACGCTGGACTGCTTGGCCTGATGCTGCCCGCGGAGTTTGGCGGCGCGGGGCTGGGCCCGCGCACGCTTGCTGCTGTGACGGCGACGCTCGCCGAGGCAGATGCTTCGGTAGCGATGGTGTATCTGATGCACATCCTCGGCACGGCGATGATTGCAGCGGCTCGGCCGGGTATAGCCGAGGCAGTAGCGCCGGTGCTGCGGGAGATCGGCGCGGGACTGCACCTGACCACACTCGCCATCAGTGAAGCCGGCTCGCGCAGCCATTTCTGGGCGCCGGTATCGCGGGCACACCGCAATGGCAAGGGCGTCCGTATCAGCGCGAAGAAATCGTGGGTGACGAGTGCGGGCCATGCCCATAGCTATGTGGTTTCGACGCTCGCACCAGAGGGTTCGGGGCCGACGGATTCGACAGTCTATCTTGTTGCGGCGGAGACGCGCGGGCTTTCGATTGCGGGGCCGTGGGACGGGTTGGGGCTTCGGGCCAACGCTTCGGCTCCGATTGCGCTGGAAGAGTGCGAGGTCTCCACGGATTTTCAGCTTACGGATGACAGCGCTGGATTTCCGACGATGATGAGCGTGCTGCTGCCGCTATTCAATCTGGGTTCGGCAGCAGTGGCGCTGGGATTGTGCCGGGCGGCGGTCGCGGCTACTGTGACGCATCTCAAGAACGCGAGATTCGAGCATCTGGGCCAGAGCCTCGGCGAGAGCCTGCCGACGCTGCGCGCGCATCTCGCGGAGATGCAGATTGAGACTGACAGCCTCGCGGCGCTCATTGACGATCTGGTCGAGCATCTTGAGGAGCCGCGCGATACGACGCTGCTGCGCGTGATGGAAAGCAAGGCGGCAGCAGGCGAGACGGCGATCAGCGTGACCTCAACGGCCATGCGCGTTTGCGGCGGCGCGGCGTTCTCAAAGCATCTTGGGGTCGAGCGGCTGTTCCGCGATGCGCACGCGGGCGCGGTGATGGCGCCGACGGCGGATGTGATGCGGGAGTTTATCGGGAAGTCGCTACTAGGGATTCCGCTGTTCTAAAGAGTGTGGAGGGTGTATGAGCAAAACGATCTGGGTAGGAGCTGTTGCATACGATCCGAAGGTGGTTACGATCTGGGAGGGGATGCGGCGCTATTTTCACGAGGAGGCGCATCTTCCGGTTGAGGTCGTGCTCTTTCAGAGCTACGAAATGCAGGTCCTGGCGCTACTAGCCAAGCCGGGCGAGGTGGCGCCGCACATCGATATTGCCTGGAACACAAACCTGGCGTACTTGCAGGCCGACGAGTGGAGCGGGCATGCCTGCCGCGCGATCGCGATGCGCGATAGCGATCTCGGCTGGATGACAAAGATTGTCGCGGTTGCGGGAGGGCCCGTTTCTACGGTGGCGGACCTCAAGAATCGCACGCTCGCGCTTGGCAGCAGGGACAGCGGGCACGCGGCGATCCTTCCGGTGCATTTTCTGGAGCAGGAGGGCTTGCGCGAGGGGCGAGATTACAAGACCCTGCGCTTCGACAGCGACCTAGGCAAACATGGTGATACGGGAACAAGCGAAGTAGATGTGGTGCGGGCCGTACTGGATGGGCGGGCCGAAGCCGGAGCGATTGGCGCTCCTTTCTGGAGCACGGTGCAGACTGAGCGGCTCGTGCCGGAAGGCGGCCTCAAGGAGATATGGACTTCTCCGACGTATAACCACTGCATGTTCACGGCGCGGCCTGGCCTCAACGCGGAACAGGAGCGCCGGTTTGTGGAGGCTCTGTCGGCGATGAGCTACGACAATCCGGTTCATCGCGTCATCCTCGACACTGAAGGCTTGAAGCGCTGGCTGCCGCCTCACCCTGATGGCTACGCTGCATTGCGGGAAGCCGCGGCCGAACAAGGATTCTTCGAGCCGCAGGTTGCGCATTCAGCGTAAGAGGCGCAGGCACCTTCAGGTTCAGGCGCAGTTGAAGATTCTTGCCAGCTTGTTGGCGTGTTCACCCTCACGCTCAATGGCGCGGCGCACGGCAGCGAAGGACTCAGCGAG
Source organism: Alloacidobacterium dinghuense (assembly GCF_014274465.1). Lineage (NCBI taxonomy): Bacteria > Pseudomonadati > Acidobacteriota > Terriglobia > Terriglobales > Acidobacteriaceae > Alloacidobacterium > Alloacidobacterium dinghuense. Next base: position 3,854,059 of record NZ_CP060394.1, read on the forward strand.
AGGGAAAATGTCGCGCGTGACGAGCAGGTCGGCATCCTCGGCTCCGACGGGATGCCAGTACACACCGTCGGCAGTGATGGTCACTTCCGGAATCAAGTCAGTTCGGCCGAGAGCAATACCCGCGGCCGCAGAACCCCGCAAAGCGATCCGCCGTATGATCCGGTCTTCCGCAGCAATCTTCTCGTCATCGAGGAATTGACGGAATTCCTCGGCCTCGGTATTAGTCGAAACGGTCGCTGCCAATCGCACGCGAAAACCCTGCTCACGGGCGCGCCTGATACCCTCCCGGGCGCGTGCCCATGTTCCGGGCCCGCGATGGAGGTCGTGGCGCCCTGGGGTAGGACTGTCCAGGCTGATCTGGAGGACAATTCGATCGCGGGGCAACGCTCGCAAGGCTTCCATGCGCCGTCCAGCAAACAGCATTCCATTGGTCAGCACCGTGGTAGGAGCAGCGGAGGCGCAGGCAGCCAGGATCTCGCCGATGTCTTCCAGCAGAAATGGCTCGCCTCCAGTTGCGAAGATTTCTTTAACGCCCAGCTCAGCCGCTTCGCGAGCGATCCGCTGCACAAGCGCCAGTCCCAGCTCCCGTCGGGGCGCGGCGGGCGAGGAGCGCACACAACAGTAGTCGCAGCGCAGGTTGCAGTCGAAGTTCGTATAGAGCCAAAGGCGCGAGCCGACTGGGCGGTTCTCTTCCGGAGGCATCGGAGCGGCGCCGCAACGAAAGAGCCAGCGTGCGCGACCGTTTTCAACTGTGGATTCAACAAGGGGGTTGCCGGTGAAGCGGCACCAGGCTTCGAGGTCGGGCCCGATGCGCTGGTCGTCACCGATGAGCGCGACTAGATCGCCCTGACGGGTGCGGCGCAGCAGGGCGATCAGGTCCGGCAAGAGACCAGAAGCGAAGGTCTTGCGCGCGATATCCAGCTCGATGTCCGCCTTCATGGGGTTGGACTGTTGAACGAGTCCGCCTCTGCTTATTGTGCTCTCTTCCAGGCGTCGGAGCCGGTCGTCTTTACCGCCACGTCAGTTATCCAGAGATGCAGGGGCTTGTCATCGGCGGTGCCGCGGTGCTCGGTTGAGAAGAGGAGCGGACCGGCCTTTTTGTAGCCTGTCCAGGTTGCGGTCACAAGGCTGGGCTTTTTGGGTCCACCGCGATGATACACAAATTCCTGGACGCGATAGTCAGGCCCTACGTAAAGATCCCATGTGTCTCCGGGTGTGTAGCCGCCGACCTCCGCGGGATATTTCACCACAACCTTCCTGGCAGTTCCCTTCCCGATCGGCAGCTTTTGCATACCCTCATCGGTTATGGTTGCGCTCTTGTCCCAGTAGGCATGGAAGGGGAAAATAAGCCAGTAGTTGTCGTTGACGAAGGATGGCTCAACCATGTCTTTAACGTCGGCAGGCTGGCTGTTAAGCTGGGACTGAAGATAGGAAACCTTAACCGGCTTGCCGTCTTTATCCGTTCCTTCGAAGGAAATCCTGCCGGTCTTCGGCTCCCATTCCCACTTGTGAGAGCCCTTGAAGAGCCCGGGGATATCGATGTTCCAGATGTAGCGGATAGCCTCAACCTGGTCATAGGAATCAATTCCATAGGCCTTCGCAATCTTATCGATGATGGGGGCGCGGTTCTGCGCCGAGGAGGGTGCGACGTGGATTAGCAGTGCTAACGCCAGAAGAGGTATGGTCAAACGATAGCTCGATCTTTTCATGGAAGTTCACCTTCTTAGATTGAACCGACGCTGTCTAGATGCCAGAGAGACATCTTTGGATACTGAATAACTGCAACGACCTTATCCTTAAGTACAGTTTCAGTCTGACACTTTTAATCCGATAGAGTGCTAACCGGCCGGGGTTCCCTCGCACGGTAGAACCTGATCAATGCTGCAGCGATTGCTAAGCATCCATATTCGACCAGCATAGTCCAGCCGGGAAGCGCGCCCCATGGAGTGCCCGGCGCACGCAGATGCCACATGACGTAGGTGGGGGTGATGCTCACTGTCCAGAGAACGAGCAGGAGCGTCGAGGAGGAGGTGAGAAACGGTAGCAGCCAGAGAAGATACCAGGGAAATATAGCGGGCGCACACAGCAGAGTTGCCGTCATAGGCCAGGCGAACGCACCCAGAGACCATTCAGGCGCGGTCTTTCTCAGCCATGCCGCGGTCGCTAGTCCCGCGAGCATCGCCAGCCCGGCAAGCAGCTTAGGGGGCGCGACGTGAGTGAGAGCGGCGAAGATGGGTCCGTTGAAGCGCCAGTTCTGGACGTAGGCGCCGAAGGAACCGGCGGGTATGTGTCCGTGATTGAGGAATGGCAGGTAGAGGAGTCCGACGACAAGTGCGGCGAGCGCGGCGTCGCGAATGCGGACGCGCTTCCAGTACAGAGGCACGAGCACGATGGGCAGGAACTTCACGGCTACGGCAAGACCAAGTGAGACGGCCGCGGCGGCGCGCCATCGACGAGCGAGGGCGACGGCGGAAACCATCAAGAAGAGCGTGCCAACGATGTCGATGTGTCCATTTGCCGCGACCTCAATGGCAAGCAATGGGTTCCAGGCGTAGGCCAGGATCAGGTGCGGCCCCAGGCGGCGGAGACGCAGGATATCGAGCAAGAGTAGAGCGATTGCAAAATCGCAAAGCACGAGTGCAACCTTCAGCGCAAAGGCAGATTCGTGAATGGCGGTTACGCTGCGGAAGAATAGCTGCGCCCCGGCTGGATATGGGCTAGGCAGATCGGGGTTATTCAGTTTGCGGGTCTCCGAGGTATGCAGGCTACTCGCGGCAGGGCCGCTGGGGATGACGATGTAGGGGTTGTAGCCGAGCCTTTGCAAGCGGCCGTCCCAGACGTATCGGTAAATGTCGTCGTTTGGCGGCGCGGGGAGCAATTCGAGGTGCCAGACGACGGCGAGGAGGAGTCCGATGATGACGAGGCGGCGCGGAAATGCTGGCGTAGCGAAAAACTCGCGAATCGCGAGGAGGTAGACGATACCCGCGAACGCCAGCGCGGCCATAAAGTACGCTCCTCGGGTATCGCTGAAGCTGTGTGCGCAGATGGTCAGGGCGGCGCACAATGCTATGCCGAATAAGTAGACCCTGGCCTCGGGGGTGATCTTCATGATTGTGCTGCGCCCGCGCGTGGTTGTGTCGTCGAAAGCTCCCACTCTTTGAGCCATCGCGCTGTGCGTGGGGCTTTTTCCGGAGCGAGACGCAGCTCCGCTGCGAGACGAGCAAGGTCGTCCGCTACGTCGATGTCGTAAAAAGGCTCTGCAAAGGCTACAGAAAGCGAAAGAGCTTGTGCGCGAGAGAGAAGCGTGTCGAGAGCGGTGCTGGTGCCCATTCCGTCGCGGGCGAAAAGAGCACGATGCGCAGCCTTCGCGCCTACGAGATAGTAACCTCCGTCAAAGGTCGGTCCGATGACGACGTCATGCGCGGCAAGCTTGTCGAATGCGCCCTCGAGGACGGAAGCCGGCAGGTGCGGGCTGTCGCTATTGAAGGCGATGATGCGGCGTCCGCGGCCTTCGGCGAAGTGCGCGAAGACGGAAGTGAGGCCTGCGGCGAGGCCTGCGCCGTTTTGCGCAACTATGCTCACTTCGGGGCCTACCAACTGCGCCAACTCGTTTACGTCTGGCTCTGGGCACATGATGGCGACTTCCACGTCGCGCAGGGAGAGCGCGAGCGCCAGGGTGTCGTCGAGAAGGCAGCGATAAAACGAGGTGACGGTGTCAGGGGGCAACCTCGGAGTCAGACGGGTCTTTACTGCGCCGGGTCGGGGAGCCTTCGCCATGATGACGAGCACGCGGTCGCTATTGGGTAGAGGTTCCTGCGTAGGCGGATCAGTATGGTTTGCAGATTCCATAGTGTGTCGATGCGAAGTTATGCGGGGCTTTCTGCCTTCCGGCGGCGAAAATAGTACCGCACGATCAAGCTTAGAATGAACCAGGCTGCGCCGGCGGTGCCTTTGAGCGTGCCACCGATCTTCGATTTTCCGATGCGGGGAAAGTAGCTGACGGGGACTTCCACGATGCGGTATCCGGCGAGAACGCCTTTGAGGATCATCTCAACGGCCCAGCCGTAGGTGGTCTCTTCGAGGCCGAGCGCGCGCAGAACCTCAGCGCGGCCAGCACGAAATGGGCCGAGGTCGCTGATTTCCAGTCCATAGAAAAGGCGAATCAGGTGGGCGGCGAGTCGGTTACCCATCGCCTGATGCCAAGGCAACGCCTCTGCAGAATTCCGTTCGTGGAGGCGGGAGCCGATGGTGATGTCCGCGCGGCCCTCTGCTATCGGCGCGAGAAGACTCGGGAGTTCGGAGGGGCGGTCGCTGTAGTCGCCGTCAAGGAAGACTACGACATCAGGCGAATTTGCCGCGGCGAAGCCGGTGAGACAGGCTCGGCCGTAGCCGAGGCGCGGCTCCTGAATGACGCGGGCTCCCATTCGAGCCGCGATTCCGGGCGTGCCGTCCGTCGAGTTGCTGTCGACGACGATGACCTCTGTCGTTAGACCGAACGGGAGATCGGCTAAGACGCGCTCGATCGCCTGGGCTTCATTGTGAGTGGGGATGACAACGGAAACGCGCACGTAAAGTCGGCCCGATCACCACCACGGAGAGGCGGGCCAGCGCTGAGCCAGCAATGCGTCTATGCCCCATTTCCGGCCGGCGCGTCCGATAGCGAGCCCGAGCGCGGCGAGCACGGAAACGAGAAGCTCCCAGATCCACGAAGTGCCGAGCTCGGAAATCCAGAGGCTGCCGAGAAAGAGAAAGGCGACGAAGGCGGCGGGACGGGTAAAGAGACCGATGACAAGCAGGATGCCAAGAGAAATCTCGGTCATGGCCTGCAGGGGAGCAACCATCGCGGCGTGGCTTGCCGCCAGGGCCATCACCGACTTCCATACAGCGGGGCAGTGGCTCGACTTGATGTAGTAGCTGATCAGTCCTGCATAGCCGGCAGGTGTGTAGAGGCCTTTTCCCTTATTCTCGAAAAAGACCCACACAAACATTGCTCCAATCGTTACGCGTATTAGCGTCAGCCCAATCGCGGCGGACATTTGCCTTGCGGCAGTCGGTATCCGATCTGCGTTCGAACTCATCAGGAAACCTCATGACCTGCGTATGTTCTACTCGTTATCCGACACAAAGCCTGGCTCGAGCAACGATCCGCATCCTGCGCCTTTCTCGGTAGTATGCCTAGCGATCAGTGTAGGTAGCGGTCTGCGAAGACGATACCAGATCGTACCAACACTCGTTAAGAAGATAAGCATTAGGGATGCGTTTCAACTTTCAGGGCTGCTGGCTGGAGACGTGAAAGAATCGCGAAATGATAACCCGACCCGCGATCTTCAAATGGCGTCAGACCGAACCCGGCCTCATAGTTTGTGCGGTACGGTGATATCTTCGCCATTCTCTCTCGCTGCGCGATGTTGAGGAAGTGCCGGAGGAGCGCGGTCTCCAGGTAGATCACACAACGGTTTGGCGCTGGGTGCAGGATTACGGCCCGGAGTTGGAGCATCGACTGCGACAGCATCTCAAGCCGACAAACAAGTCGTGGCGGGCGGACGAAACCCATGTTCGCCTGAAGGGACGCTGGTGCTACTTGTATCGGGCCATCGATTCCAAGGGTGCCACCATCGATTTCTTGCTGACAACGTTCTGTGACGCCGATGCTCCAAGCGGCTCTTGCGCAAGGCGCTCGGCGATCGATCCCACCCTCAACCTCGAGTGATCAACTGAACTGGCGCCGATTTACAGCTCCGCGATCCCCGACAGCAAGAAGGAAGGGACGCTGCGCAAGCGCTGTCGAGACCGACCGGTGCAGTACTTGAACAACATTCTCGAACAGGATCATCGAGCCAACAAACGTCGCGGAAGGGGCAAGTTCGATTGGTGCCAGGAGGTGATCTTCTTCGTCAGATTCGGTTCATCGACAGCCCTTTTTCGACTTGGCAGCCTAAGAACGCACGAAAGACGCTCGGCGACAAACTTGTCTGCATTTGAAACTTGCAACACTACCCCCAAAAGCTCAAAGCCCCATTCTGGGTTGAGATTGCCATTTCTATGCCGCTGCCTTTGCGCATTCCTTCCTAGGACCGGCGACGAAAGCCCTGCTGCACTAAGAGCGCTCGAAACCCGCGAATCTTGAGAGCAACGGCCTGAGAGATTCCGTTCCGCACCAGTTCCGCTCTTGACACGGATCATGACGGATTAACAAGGATTTTGGCAGTCCCAGATAGCCTGGAAGTTGTTGTATTACCGAATACCGGGATTTTGACACGGTAGAGGTCAGGAGTTCGAGTTTCCTCGTGCCTACCATATTTTCAATCACTTACAGCATTCCTGCCATTCTCCACGGTACGCAACGGTACTGAACCTATCAACAATTCAACGTGCTTCTGACTTGCTTGGAGCTTATCAGCTGCTACTGCCTGCGTGTAAATATCCAAGGTTGTGCGGCTATTGGCGTGCCGGAGTGGTACGGCACGCGTCAGCAACTCAGTGTGCCTCTGACTTGCTTGACGCTTATCTGGCGCTCGTCTATCGAAGGCCGGAAGTTGGAGTCGAACTGATCAAAGGTCTTCATGTTCGAGCTATAATGGCCGCGCCGTTGGCTCCCGTGCCCGAGACGCAGTCCTCGGCTCGATATCCCGTGGCGCGATAACCCCCAGAGGTGCTCGGATGTCGTTCAAGAAGATCGTAGTGTTAGGAGGAGGGCCAATCGGGCTCTTCTGTGCAATTGAGGCGGCTCAGACGTTCAACTCCGGCAAGGTGACTCTGGTGGAGATGCGCGCAGACGAGTATTCGCGAATGAACGTGCCCGCACTGCCCACCCCGGTCGGCAAGCACCTAGAGCACCTTCAGATCAAGGCGCAAGCTGTGGGCAAGTCGGGAGCCGCGCCCTTATCCCAGATCGAAACTGCCATTCATGAAAAAGCGGTGAGCTGCGGCGTCAAGATGAAAGAGGGCTGGGTCGCCGTCGATATTATCGGCAAGGAAAAGCGCTCCGACGGGCGTTTCAAGAGTATGGCGATCACCATCGCCCAATGGGATCACGCGAAGAAGGCGGCTTCGACGAAGAAGAGGGAGATCATCAGCGCGGACCTCCTGATTCTGGCGGTGGGCGCATCGGGAATCGAAAATGATCTCTTTAAAAAGACTCTGGGTTTCGACACGGAAACCCTGAACGCAAGCAACTTTGCTATCTATGGCGTCTACACCAAGACCTACGACGCGAGTTTGCAATCGAAGCTCCAGAACGAAGTTAAGTCGATCGCGATGGCAACAGCAATATCGACGGACAACTCAGAGTATCTACTCTTGACCTTGAAGCAGGCGACCCCTGCCGACTTCGCTCTGCTCAAGCAGAACTCCACGAAGCTGAGAGAGTGCATGGACGTGGCAGGGCGGGCGTATCAGGGCCAGGTGATGCATGAGTTGAACGCAAAGGATAAGGCGGTTGGAGCTTTCGAGGTCAAAATCAAACGGGCGCGGCACGTGATCAGCCCGAAGTTTCCGGCGTTATTGGTGGGAGACGCGGCGGTCAGTCCGCATCCGCAGGCGGGCACTGGCCTGCTGACGGGATTTCACGGCTTCGAGGCACTGCAGGACCTGCTGCAGGCGCTAAAAGCGGTTCACCGCTCGTCCGACGAGGCTGTGGACGCGATCTGCGCGTTCGAGGACTCTTACGAGATTTACCTTTCCGCCAAGGCTTTGGAAGGAACGGTCATTATTCTGAATCACCTCATCGGTCTGGTGGACGCTTATGAGAAAAGCTGCGACGTCGACTTTGCCAAAGCCAAAGGTGTGGAGGCGAAATACCTCATTCGCTTTAACGCCCTGGGGGGGAACCTGCTGCGCATCAAGATGCAATCGCAGGTTAATCGCGCGTTACGGTTCGCCGAGATGCTGCACGCGGATGTCAATCGGCTGGATACGAAAGCCAACCGAACTCCAAGGTCCATGTTCGATCTTTCCGGGAAACTCGACGACAGCCTTAGCAAGACTCCGGTGACCGGCACTATGCAGTCCAACGACAGCATCAAGGTTCTGTGGAAGGATATTGGGGATACCTACATTGAATTAATGCAATTGACGCAAAGTTACAAGCCTCTCCAGGACGCGATCCAGAAATTGAGCACCGCTCTGCCTCCCAAACCTGTGCAGCCTCAGGGCGTAAGCGTCTAATTCTGAGACGGGTAGCTATTGCTGCCCAGCGATTGGGCAAACTGCGGAGCCGCAATAGCCGCGCTGCAGGCCTATTACGCAGACGCATTAAAACTAAGCCTACTAACTGTGTGTGCCGTAGACTTCTACCGACCACGGGTAGAGATCACGAGACGCCTAAGCCTGTGATTCTAGTCATGCGTCAGACCTCTACTTTCGAGAGCGCGACGGTACGGAACTTTGATTTAGGGTGATTTCGGATGCCTTAGGTAGTCGCCGATGCTCCGGAAATCAATGAGTTACACTCATCCAGATTTTTGACACGGTAGAGGTCAGGAGTTCGAGTCTCCTCGTGCCTACCATTCTTTTCAATCACTTACAGCAAATTCCTCGCATGAATTTGTGGCTTTCGGTGGCAAATGCTTCGGACTCTCTTGAGACTCCCCTCCTTTCGTGAGCATGGCGTACACCTCACCGACCATCTTCCTCACGCTGTCCGGCAACTCCTGCATGTACTCGTTGGCCGTGCCCCTTTTACGGACCCGGTCGCGGGCACTCGTCACAATATTCCTTGTTGCATAGCTTGATACACAGTCGGAACCGTAGGCTGGAAGCCGAGGCTGCGAAGACGTGATCCATCTATGCGGCCCATCCACGGATCGGTCAAGGGCTCCGCCGACGGCTCAATGGGGGAGCCAATAAGGCGGGCCATCTCGTAGAGGGTGGTCGGCGCGTCGTCGCAGACGTTGACGATGTGCCCATCCATTGCCCCAGTCAGAGCAAATTCGACCGCGCCTGCAACGTCTCGCTGGTGAACGAGGCTGAAAGTCCTTGCCGGGTGCCACTTGAACCTCGCTGCCAAATTCGGTGCCGCCGCCAGATGTCCGTCCCCATCGCCGTAGACAAAGCCGAGACGGAGGATACTCCAGTTGAGTCCGCTATTGCGGAGTTCGTTCTCCGCAGCGATCTTGCTTGCCGGATACGCGAGTTTGGGATTGGTCGCGTCATCTTCAAGGCCGGGATGGGATGCGTCCGCATCATAGACCAGTCCGGTGCTTGCCATAACGAAGCGGGCCTGTTGAACGTGGGTTTTCGCAGCGGCGATCAGGTTTTTCGTGCCATCGAGATTGGCTCGCCAGATGTCATCTTCGTTCTGAGTTCGAAAAACCGCGGCAAGATGGACGATCGCCGAGACGCCCTCGACAGCTTGCTTCAACGAATCCGAAACGAGAAGATCGCCCTCTACAGGCGCGGCTCCGGCGAGAACTTCCTTGCCTGGCCGTACGAGCGCACGGCAATTCACGCGGGCTTCGACGAACCGTCGCAAAAGTCGCGAACCCACGAGCCCTGTTCCACCAGTAATTAAGATCGTCATACTTGATCTCCTCCTGATATGTGTTTTTTCATGGTTGCCCCGTCACCACGGGATCGTTACGTTTTCCCATCGCGTAAATGTACCTGATGGGCCATCCGGGCCAAGAAGTGCAATGCGCACCACCTCGCGGGAGCCATCCTCGACAGACTCAGTGCCCGCATATCCGTTGAGGTTCGTCTTGGTGAATCCGGGCGAGACAAGGTTGAGCTTGATCCCGGTCGACTCTAGCTCGATCATCATGGCCAGTGTTATCGCGTTGAGAGCTGCCTTGGATGCCGGATACACCGGGATGTAGGACGCGTGGTAGGGGTGGGATCGGTCGGCGTTCGACGTCAGCGAGCCGACTCCGCTCGACACGTTGACGATGCGGGCGTCCGACGACTCGCGCAGTAGTGGCAGCATAGCCTGGTACACAGCGAGCGCCCCGAACACGTTTGTTTCCCACACCGCCCGGATTTCGTCTAGGGATGCGTTGCTCGGGAGGGTTATCTTCCTGTACTCCTGGAGGGACAAGCTGCCCTTCCTCGTATTCGAGATAGCTGCGTTGTTAACCAACAGGTCGAGGCGGCCGAACTCCATTCGGATGCGTTCCGCCGCGGTAGCGATCGAGACCCGATCCGTCACGTCTAGTTGGAGCGCGATGGCGCCAGGCCCAATCTCTTTGGCCGCAGCCTCGCCACGCTCGAAGTTGCGCGACCCGACCAGGACAGTGACGCCGTTCGCCACGAGTTCCTTTGCGACCCGAAGTCCGACTCCTTGGTTGGCCCCGGTAACCAGAGCGATGCGTTTGGATTGCATACTGTCCTCCCTTTACGGTGTGCGGCTGAGTCCTGATATGCTTTAGGGATAGCCGGAACCATGTTCCATATAATAAGCGGAACATTGTTCCGATTGCAAGCTCTCCAGCCATGAAAAAGCGAATTGCAGAACGAACCGACGATCAGAAACTCGAAAACAGCAAGCCTCGCCAGATGCGCGCCGATGGGCAGCGCAAGATGAGTTCAATACTTGACGCGGCGATGAAGGTCTTTGCTAAGTCAGGAGTTGATGCGCCGGTCCGTGAGATTGCGGAAAGGGCGGGAGTGGGCCTCGGCACGGTTTACCGTCATTTTCCGCGCAGGTCGGATCTCATCTTGGCCGTCTTTAGGACCCAAATGGATGCTTGCGCCGATGCGGCCCCTAACCTCGCGAGTAAGTATGAGCCTGGTGAGGCATTGGCTCGCTGGATGCAACGCTACATGGACTTCGTCGCTACCAAGCGAGGGCTTGCAGCCGCGCTGCACTCGGGCGACCCGGCCTATAGCGCTCTGCCTGGATACTTCGACAAACGCCTGCGGCCAGCACTTGAAACACTACTGGAAGCGGCTGTTTCAGCGGGAGTAGTGCGCCCAGGTATTGAAGCCGACGATCTGTTACGAGCTGTCGCGACCTTATGCCACGGACCACACGGGGAAGAGCCTGTCTATGCGCGCAGAATGGTCGAATTGCTGGTAGATGGCCTGCGTTACGGGGCGAGCACGCGAATCGACGACTCTCTAAAACCCGACGCTCGCAGGAATCGGAAGGCGCCCGCAAAGTGAGCCTTGACGAGCCTTGGATGGGCGCCTTGGCCTGCTGGCATAAACCGAGGCTCCCCCGGGCCGTAGGCGGACACTAGCCTCACTGGCCCAGGCCAGTTGCACGCTCATCGGGACGAATTCGCACCTGTGGGCAAAATAAGCTGCACGCTCACCTATGCGGCGAGGAGCGCGTTGATGTCGGCTTTTCAACAAGGACGGTCAAGCCAAAATCCGGTCTCGCAGGCCGCCGTAGCGGATTGCACGGACCATCTCTTCGTATAAAGGTGGTAGGGGAACCCGAGTTCGATCCGACTTGCTTCGTCCAGTATCTTCAATTGGTCCGCCGAGAGAGCCAGCGCCAAGCTCGCAAGATTGTCCTGCAACTGAGAAAGCTTTCGCGCGCCGATGAATTCGACGTAGATCGCGATGTCCTACGCGGCGCCAAATAAGGCAGGAGATGTTAGCAGCTGTTCGAAGCGCAGCTGAGTCGGCTCAGGTTAGAGATTGCGAAGGGCTGTCATAAAGTTTTCGATCTTGCGGGTAGACGAGGCTTTACCCGATTTGAGGTTGCGCTCAATGCACAATCCGGAGAAGTAGGACAGCACCATCTCCGCAATTGCAGAAGCAGCCATCTTAGGCTTTTCCGCTTCGATGTTCATGGCGAGAAGTCGCTGTAATAGCGCTCGATTCTCTGTCACGACCCCATAAGCCTCATCCGGAAGGATAGCGAACTCCCGCATAGAGTTGACGGAAAAGCACCCCTGCTGTTCCCCCTTGTTGAGAGGACCATTCTTAAGAAAAGTCTCAACGTTCTTCCAGCCAAGAGGCTCCCTGGTGAGAAATCCTCTCTTCTCCTGGCTCTCAAGGTAGTGCCGCAGGCACGCTACAAAGAGATCTTCCTTGTCTCGGAACTCGGTGTACAGCCCTGACTTGTTCACGCCTGTGGCTCGTTCCAGTTCCTGGAGGCTTGTGTCCGCGAACCCGTGCTTCCAGAAGACGGGCATCGCCTTCTCCAGCACTTCCTCTCGGCTAAAGTTCTTCGGGCGCCCCATAGACACATTATCCGATAAAGAACTAAATAGTTCAATATCTTTGCATCCTCGCTGCGCTTTCGTCATCGTATAGAACTGAATGGTTCAGAAGCGCCGGCGCACGGTCGAGCAGAATCGAAGTTGAATCGGCTTTGTGACTTGTTCCGAGCAGGTCAAAGGAGATCCATGTCTAAATTAGCGAAGAAAGTGGCACTCGTAACCGGTGGTTCCCGGGGCATTGGCGCAGCGATTGCGAAACGTCTGGCCGCCGATGGAGCAAGTGTAGCCATCACGTATGCAAAGGACGCAAGCGCAGCCTCGGCCGTAGTCAAAGCGATTGAACTCGGCGGCGGGAATGCCATCGCGATCCAGGCAGACTCTGCCAACGTCGAAGCAGTCAAGGGTGCGGTCGAAAAGGCCGTCGCGACCTTCGGCCGACTGGATGTGCTGGTGAACAATGCCGGCACGGCGATTCCAAAACCGTTCGAGGAATCAACGCTGGAGGAGATGGATCGTGTGCTCGACATCAACGTCCGCGGTGTATTCGCCACCACGCAGGCGGCGCTGAAGCACATGAAGGATGGTGGCCGCATCATTATGGTCGGTTCGGCGGTGGGCGAGCGTGCCGTTGCGCCAGGGCTGGTGTCCTACGCGGCAACGAAAGGAGCCGTCAAGATGTTTACTCAGGCACTATCCAGGGAGGTTGGGAGCCGAGGCATCACGGTCAACAACGTACAGCCGGGTCCGATCGACACGGATTTGAATCCCGCCTCGGGTGATTGGGCAGTACCGCAGAAGGCGGCAACAGCGCTCGACCGCTACGGGCACGTAGATGAGATCGCCGCTATGGTAGCGTTTGTCGCCGGTCCGGAGTCCTCGTACATCACGGGGGCGAACCTTACTGTAGATGGCGGAATGAATGCCTAAACAGCGCACCCGCCAGCTATGGGCTAAAGAACGATCTACCCGTGATGTGAAAGGGCAAGAGAGAGCAATGACTACACTTCAAAACAAAACGGCGCTTGTAACGGGCGCATCTAGAGGAATCGGCAGAGCGACAGCAGTGGCTCTTGCTGAGGCCGGGGCTCATGTTCTGGTTCACTATGGCCGCTCAAAGCAGGAAGCGGAGTCTCTAGTGGTTGAGATTCAAAAGAAAGGCGGACGCGCCGATGCAATCTCGGCGGATCTAGGAACTCCGGACGGCGCATCGTTGCTCGCCAAACAGGTGCGCTCCACCTTCGGCGATCGGTTGGATGTGCTTGTGCTCAACGCCGGAATCAGCAAGGCGGCACGCATTGCGGATCACACGGTAGCGGAATTCGACAGCCTCTTTGCCACAAACGTCCGAAGCCCATTCTTCCTGGTGCAGCAACTCCTGCCGGTTCTTGGTGAAGGCTCAAGCATTGTTGCTATCTCTTCTCTCGGAGCGCGCGAGGTGGTGGGCAAGCCCGGTCTCGAAAACGCTTCGATTCTTGCCTATGCCTCGACCAAAGGAGCACTTGAGACTCTGGTCAAAAACTGGGCCGCTATTCTCGGGCCGAGCGGCATACGGGTAAACGCTGTTGCGCCAGGCATCATCGACACCGACATGTCGAATTTTACAAAGACCGAAGTGGGACGCGAGGTCGCTCTGGGAATGCAGGCGCTCAAACGAATCGGCAAACCCGAAGATGTCGCCGACGTCGTTGCGTTTCTGGCGTCCGACGGGGCGCGCTGGATCACCGGCGCCAGTATTCCCGTCGATGGCGGTTCCAAGCTTTAACTGACAACGTGAGGAACTCAATGAATAACACTTCGAGCAAAGGTAAAGAGATCAGAATTCCTGGCCCAGATCATCCCATCGCGATTTCTCCAGTTGAGAGCAAGGTGCGTGTAACGGTCGCTGGAAGGATAGTCGCTCAATCGACGCGAGCACTTCGGTTGGAGGAGAAGGGATATCCACCCGTCTACTACCTGCCGCGCAGCGATGCGGACATGTCGCTGCTCGTTCGGACCACGCACTACACCTACTGTCCGTACAAGGGCGATTGCACGTACTACAGCATTCCCACTGGTGGAACGAAATCGGAATATGCCGTTTGGACCTACGAAAACCCTTATGAGGCAGTTGCCGACATTAAGGACCACCTTGCGTTTTATCCCACGCGCGTCGATGCAGTCGAAGTGATCCCTTAAGAACGTCCAGTCGATCTATAGAGGAGTTCATGTGATGTTGAATCAACCGCTTTTTACACCTTATCGAATGGGGGGCCTCGATCTTCCTAACCGCATCGTCATGGCACCTCTCACTCGAATGCGTGCGCAATCGCATAATCATGTGCCCACGACCTTGCAGACGGAGTATTATGCGCAGCGTGCTTCGGCCGGACTCATCATCGCAGAGGCCACCGCGATTAGCCCGCAAGGATTCGGCTGGGCCGATACGCCAGGATTGTGGACGAAGGAGCAGATCCGCGGATGGCGACGCGTTACGGATGCTGTCCATGCAGCCGGCGGCCGCATCATTGCACAGCTCTGGCATACCGGCGCCATCTCGCATCCTGAATTACTGAACGGCGCGCAGCCCGTGTCGGCATCGAACGTCGATCCAGGCCAGATCTCGGTCACACCGACGGGGAGAAAGCCCACGGTAACACCGCGGTCTCTGACGAAGCAGGAGATTCAAGTCACGGTTGCGGACTTCGCGCGAGCTGCACGAAACGCGATGGAAGCCGGCTTCGATGGTGTCCAGATCCTCGCCAACTATCTCTATTTGATCTCGCAGTTTCTGAATGCCGCTACCAACCTGCGTAAAGACGAATACGGCGGGAGCTTGGAAAATCGCTCGCGTTTTCTCTTCGACGTAGTCGAGTCGGTCCTGGGTGAGGTCGAAGCACAACGGGTTGGAGTCAAGATCAGCCCGATGCACGAAGGCAGCGCATTTCAAGCCAACAAGGAAACTTTACCCGTCACCGAATATGCCATTCGGAAGTTGAGCACCTACGGTCTTTCGCACTTGTTGCTCATGGGCAATACCACGGACTTCAGCGGTACACCTCTCGAGAAGTTGGCCGGCGATGGCATGTTCAGGCATTTCCGTCCCTTCTTCAAGGGCACGCTGATCGCAAACGTGAAGATGGACCGCGAGCGCGGCAATCGCCTTATCGTGGATGGGCTGGCTGATCTGGTGGCGTTCGGCCGACCCTACATCGCAAATCCCGACCTGGTACAGAGATTTCGAGAGAACGCCCCTCTCGCTGAGGTTGATTGGGACACCGTCTACGGCTCGGGGCCGCGTGGCTATTCCGATTACCCAACTTACCAACCATCAGAACTCACACGGAGCTGAACATGCCAAAGACAACACCCGAACAGAACAAGGCAATCGTCCTCGAAGCCTTCGACACTCTCTTCAATAAACGCGACTACGCAACAGCAGAACGCTTGTGGTCGCCGAAGTACATTCAGCACAGCGCACACATCGCGCCGGGACGAGAGGGTCTGTTTGCTCTGGTCCGTTCGACGCCTGATGCGTTGCGCTACGAAAACCAACTCATTGTCGCAGAAGGCGACGATGTCATTGCGCACGGCCGTTTCTCCGGAATCAGAAGGCCCGCAGCCTGGATCGCGGCAGACATTGTCCGGTTTGAAGACGGTCTTCTGGCCGAGCATTGGGACGTGTTGCAAGACGAAGCCACACGGAAAGAATCCGTCAGCGGACTTCCCATGTTTGGCAAGAGTTTCCCCTCATAAATGGTCGACCCACATTTTGCGGACGACCAAGAGCAAGGCTGGCAGAGGACAACGACCGATGGCAAAAACTAAGAAGCTGCAAGGAAAAGTAGCGGTGATTACCGGCGGCACAACCGGGATAGGGTTGGCTGCCGCAAAGCTCTTTGTGAAAGAAGGCGCCTACGTCTTCATCACAGGCCGTAGTCAAAAGGAGCTCGACGAAGCGGTGAAAGCAATTGGCAGCAATGTCACTGGCGTTCAAGGAGACATTGCCAATTTGACCGACCTTGATCGTCTCTACGAGGCTGTTGCGATCAAAGGAAGAATCGACGTGGTTTTCGCCAATGCCGGCGTCGCTGAATTTGCTCCTCTCGGCAAAATCACCGAAGAGCATTTTGACAAACTCTTCGACATCAACGTCAAGGGAACTCTGTTCACAGTGCAGAAAGCCCTACCGTTGCTGAACGATGGCGGCTCGATTATCCTGAACGGCTCAGTAGCGAGCGTAAAGGGCACGCCCGCCTTCGGCGTCTACGGCGCAACAAAGGCTGCACTCCGTTCTTTCGTCCGAACCTGGACCTCGGATCTCAAGGACCGTCACATTCGTTCCAACGTTATTAGTCCAGGGCCGACCGATACGCCCGTTATCGATGGGCAACCTGCAGACGCCATTGCACGAATCGTGTCCACCATCCCGATGGGACGCATGGGAGAACCCGATGAAATTGCTAAAGCCGCGCTTTTTCTGGCATCCGATGATTCCAGTTTCATCACGGGTATCGAACTGTTCGTCGATGGCGGCAGAGGGCAAGTCTGATTGAGAGACGCTGCACCGAATACCTTGCCATGTCGCTTTCAGGCGGGATGTTTAAGAAGGTCTGCCACCGTCTTCAAGATTTCACGCGATAGAGACTCATCCGATACGGCGCGCGCCAGCGACATTGCTCCGACGAGAGCGCTGAAAATCAAGATTGCTCTCGATCTAGCACGCTTGTCCTTGCCTGGCAGCAACCCGACAATCAATTCAAGATCTGCCTTGACTTGTTTAGAGGTAAGCGCACGAGTCCGCTTGTCACTGCGAGCGATTTCCGGGGCCAATGCGCTGAAGGCACAGCCCGCACCTGGGTTCTTGCGGTGCACATCGCTCACATAGTCGTCGATAAGGTTCTCGAAGGATAGCGAGTGCCCACCCGATTCAGCGGCTTCCTTTTGGCGCTGCCAGACTCCGAATGCATCGCTGAGTGCCTCCGCCACGAGTTCGTCACGAGAGTCGAAGTGCTTATAGAAGCCGCCAACCGTCAGGCCCGCTTCCTTCATCAACTCAGCAATTCCAAATCCCGCGAGGCCCTTCTCGCGGAATCTCTTTGAGGCAATGGCAACGATGCGCTTATGCGTCCTCTCCTTTTGCGCCTGGGAATAACCCATCTGAACCTCTCCGAAAATAATGTGCGACCAAATCAGGATTACGAATCTAATCCTGTGTGAGGATTATATCAATAATCCACAGCGCTCGACGAGGGACAAGGGCTCAAGCAGTTCGGGATCTGCTGATGGTCTCGAATCGACATTAACATCTCCGAAGTTGCGGCCCAGCGGCGCAGGTCAGGAGTGACATGGAAAAGGAGAAGCGATATGCGTGCAATGAGAGCGGAGAAATTTAGCGGTTATGAAGCGTTGAAGCTCGTAGAGCTTCCAAAACCAACGGCCACAGACGGGAAGGTACTGGTGCGAATCACGGCTGCAGGCGTGACGCCGCTCGACCATACGATTCTCTTTGGCAATTTTCACATCCCGGAGGTGCCGTTGGTCCTGGGAAACGAAGGGGCGGGTGTGGTCGAGGAGGGAGGCGGAACGGATTTTCCCGCTGGCTCAAGCGTGATGTTCTGGGGTGCCTATGGCGCTTTTGAGGACGGAACCTACAGCGAGTGGATTGCTGTTCGGAAGGAAGATCTTTGCTTGATACCTGATGGTGTCGATGACGTAACCGCCGCAGGCATCCCAGTTGCGTATCTCACCGCGCAAGTGGCTCTTACTCTGGCCGGTTTTCGTCCAGGCAAAACCGTTCTGGCGCCTGCGATCGGGGGATCGGTCGGTAATGCGGTGACACAACTGGCGCGTGCCGCGGGCGCAAAGCACGCCATCTCAAGCACCACGAATCATGCGAAAGCTGAACAGGCAATGGCGCTCGGATTCAATGAGGTCATCGATACTTCCGTGGAAAAGTTAACCGACGGCGTACGTCGTATCACCGACGGCTATGGCGCAGACATCATCATCGACGGGATCGGCGGTGAGGTGTTGAGCGAAGCGCTCAAAGCGCTCGCGTTGGGAGGAAGCCTCACGACACTGGGGTATTCCGCGAGTCGTAAGACGACTATCGACGTGACAGATCTCATCGTGCCGCAAGCCAGCATCCGGAGTCTCAATATGTTTCGTCAGCCGCAGGCGACCGTTACCGACGCTTGGAACGCAATCGTCTCTCTACTTCAATCCGGTGCGATCAAACCGATCGTGGCTAAGACGTTTCCTTTGGTCGAAGCGGCTGAGGCTCTGCGTTATCTCGTTGAAGGCCGCCCCTTCGGGAGGGTAGTTCTTACGGTCTGACGACAATTGATAGGGGGAAAACATAACAGGTATCCCGCTCTTCAATCAACGAAGGTTTCGCTCTACGCGCAGGCGTAGTGCGAACACAAGTTGTCAAATCAATCCAACTACGCTCGGACGAGCTTACTCAGAAAGAGGAATCGATGACAACAATAAAAGCGATTCGGCTGGCTTCGCTGGTCACGGCAATCAATGTCCTGATCGCGAGCGGATTTTCCATTGCGGCGATCATCCGTCCGCAATACCTGGTTCCTGCCGAATCCGTTCCAACGGAGGCGTCGTTGCTATTGGCGATGTACGCGGCGGCACGCACAATTCCTCTCGCTTTGTTCGCATTGGGATCGATCTACAAGCAGGCGACGCCTGCGTTGCTGATCCTGGGTGCGCTCGCCGGCGCCATGCAATTGCTGGATGCCGGAATCGGTCTGTTTGAGCATGATCTTGGAAAATGCGCTGGGCCGCTCTTTATCGCCGTCCTCCAATTCTTCGTGGTGTATCTGCTTCACAGATCCGTGCGGATCACGCCGCAAACCAAGCACGGATAAACGCACGCTACCACCCTGCATTTCCAAGTTCGCCCCAGTTGGAAACGCAAATTCAAAGCTGTCTTGGAGCGGCAACGGCTACCGGTATCCCATTCTGCAATCAGAGAGAAGGCTTCGCTACGCGCAGGCGTGGCGCAGGCACAAGTTGTGAGATCAATCCAACAACGCTCGGACGAGCTTGAGGAGTTTTCATGTTTATCTTCATCAACGGATTTCTTATTGGCACCGCCTCCGGGCTACGAGCCCTGATTGGACTAGCCGCTGTCAGTTGGGGCGCCCGCTTTGGGATCTTGCCTCTAGACCACACTTGGCTCGCTTTCCTGGGCTATGCGTTCACCCCGTACATCTTGACCCTCATGGCGATCGGAGAGTTGGTCAACGACAAGCTTCCGAAGACTCCAAGCCGATTGATACCTCCTCAGTTCATTACCAGAATCGTGATGAGTGCTCTATGCGGTCTTGCGATCGGGCTTCCTCGCAACGGAATGATCATTAGCTTCGTGGCGGGAATCATAGGGGCTGTGGCCGGAACATTTGGAGGAGCTAAGGCCAGGAGCCTTTTAGCAAGGAAGTTTGGACGTGATCTACCAGCTGCTCTTCTTGAAGATGCAGTCGCCCTCGGAATTGCGGCGTTCGCTCTCTTTCGGTAGCAGCGACGTCGTTCGCTTGAAGGGTGGGATCTCGTCGAACACCGGGATGTCATTCAGGACGAGGCTGAGCAACAGCCCAAAAGCGGGAATCGATGTTCAGTGACTCGTACCCGGAGTAAACAAGAGCAGAACACTCAACGACTTATCGCCGGTTCATAGCTTCCTCCGTCGCCGAACGTCTGTCGCTCGTGTCGGATGTTCTCTTCGAACGGGCTGTGCGCGACTGCGAAAGCTGCACAAGAAGCCCCTAACAAGGACAGGACAGCAACAAGTCCGGTCGCGACTGAAGCTTCGCTTTCAATGACAAATCCTCAACAACGCACAACCACCAAGAATGACGAAGCACTTTAGGCCGGACAGTTGAAACAGTTATCGAGGTGCCCGAAACTTCCTGGTCGATCGGTGTCATCACAGACCGCGCTCCTCGATCCAGTCAACATAGAGCAGGCGCTCCGCAAAGAACCATTCACCATCCTTTTTCACGAATGCGTCGTAGTAACGGAGCGCTGCGATCATGAGCCGTTGCTTTTCATCCACCATGGTAAGGTGGTGTGCCAGGCAGTACGTCTCGCCGGTTCCTTTGTCTGCTGTCAAGGTGCGAATCGTGCTCTGTCCGATGAAGTGCATCGTGGCAGTGTACTTGTTCAGATCTGCAAATACTGGAGCGAGCGCTTCGCGAGAGTGCAACTCCTGTGAGGGAGTCGGATCCTTGGCGTTCATGTACACCACGAAGTGCGTGTCCGCAGTGAAGAGAGCCATCTGACCCTGGGCATCCCGGCGATCGGCGCAATGTGCGTATGCTTCGACGAGTTCCCTGATTGCGAGCCGGTCCGCGGCTTCCGCTGGCGAGATGCTTATGTGTTTGCTCATTCGTAGATCTCCATTCGTGATTTATCCGAGCGTCATCCCACGGCACGATTCCCGCAACCTGATGACCCAGCACCGCAGGTGTAGGGATACTCGTGTGTAGCACAACAGATCGATATAGCACAGTCCAGACGCCTGCACGCCGACAAGGAGTTCGCGTCCTGTTGGCGTAGAGATCTGTATCTCCTCGAGATCGAAACGTCCGCCGATCGCGTTAAGTACAAGCGCTTTTATTGGTGGCCTCCTTAACGCTGCTGAGCCTCTCTCAAATGCAGGCTGCTCGCAAACATCTCGTACGTTGCCACACCTTCAATGTAAGGATGATGATCTGCATAGACTAATCTGATCGCGCCAAGTATGCATCGCATTACGCCAATTTGCGTTCACAGGACCAAGACAACGTGGAGCTCATCCCCGTGGGGGACGGTGCGCGGCGTGCCCGACGGATACGCCGTCTATACTGAAGTGCGATAAAAACCGGAGCGAGCGCGATGCCTCCGGCGGAGAGAGCGATCCAGATGAATCGAATCAGCCGGCGCCATTTTCTTGCTGCCGCTGCAATGAGTGTTGCCGCCACGCGTCTTCGCGCGCAAGGAGCGGCGCATGTGACGTTAACCATTCCGTCCGAGGCGAACGGCCCGCACATGCCAGAGGATTACGTCGGGCTCTCGTACGAGGTACAGCAGCTTCTGGATCCGACATTTTTCTCGCCGAAGAACACGGGACTAATTCGCGTATTCAAGACGCTGAGCGCGCACGGTGTGCTGCGGCTCGGCGGCAACACGAGCGAGTTCGAGTGGTGGAAGCCGACGCCCGACGTAAAGGAGCCGGAGCACCCGCAAACGCGCGAGGTGGAGGGCGAGCCCAAGGCGCAATACTATCCCGTGACGGCTGAGGCCGTGCGCAATCTCGCTGGTTTCCTGCGGGCCACCGGATGGACGTGCCTGTATGGGATCGGTATGGGGACAAACTCAGCGGAGGGGGCTGCGGCCGAGGCGGAGTACGTGGCCAAAACGCTGGGGGAACGGCTGCAGTATTTCCAGGTCGGTAACGAGGTTGACCTGTTCAGTCGACACCTGCGCGATCCAGAGACGTGGAATGCGAAAACCTACTTGGACGAGTGGCTGGCCATCGCGCGGGCGGTGCTAAAGGCGGTTCCGGACGCGAAATTTGGCATGCCGGACGTGGCGGCAAACGTAGGCTGGCTGACGCAGATCGCCGAGATGTGGCCCTCCGTCCAGAACCCACCGCACGTCACAACGGTGACCCACCATTACTACTTCGGCGGCCCCGCGACGAATCCCGAGGTCAGCATTTCCAACCTGCTAAAACCGGCGACGATGTTGCGCGTGCAGAAAACCGCCGACACAGCCACCGCCGCTGCGGACAAGATGGGCGTGCGCGTGCGAATGACCGAGGGTAACACCTGTTATCGGGGCGGCAAGCCCGGCGTATCCGATGTCTTTGCAGCGGCGTTATGGTCGGCGGACTACTCGCTCCTGTTGGCGAGTAAAAACTACTCAGGCGTGAATCTGCACGGAGGCACAGGAAAATCGGTGGCAAACTCGGTGGGCGGATCTCTGCCGGGAGACTTGATGCTGAAGGACGCGGGAGAGACGCCGGAACAGATCGCCAGCCACCCGCACCCGTTCTACACGCCTATCGCGACCTTCGGGGACCAATACACTCTCGAGCCCGTGGCGTACGGGCTCATGTTTGCGGGCGAACTCTGCGGCGCCACTCTGGTGAAGGCCGATCTGACCAGCCAGATTCAGGCCACGGGCGTAGACGCCGCGGCCTATGCCGCGAAGTTGCCAGGCGGTGAGATGGCGGTGGTAATTCTGAATAAGGACGCAGCTCATGACTTGGAGCTGTCACTTGACTTTGGTCCAAGCCGCAGCAGCACGGTCGAGACGGAAACGCTACACGCGACTGCACTGGACGCACGGGAGGCGCACATCACGCACGATTCGAAGCGCGCGTCCCTCAAGCATGGCCAGTACTTAGTCCCGGTGCCCCATGCCTCAGGATTACGTGTGACCGTGCGGTGAGTTTGTTCCATGTTGGCAGGACAGCCCGACAGACCACTTCTCGTATTGCGAACGTTGGGAAACTGACCTGAGTAACCGATAGATTGTGTGTAGAGGAATAAGACAGAAATGGAAATGAATCGCCGTCAATTTGCCCTGTCAATTGCAGCTGCTAGCTTGCTGCGGCCTTCCTTGTTCGAACCGCTGCCCCCAATGGGTGTTCCCCGCGGCGTGGTTCCCGGCCGAGTCACTTGGGCGCACGATCCAGCGGCAGTGACCTGGGATGGCACAGGTTCGTGGTGGACGGACGCCAACAATAACCAGGCTGTGATTGACCACATGGTCTCCCGGTCCATCTGCGGCCTCACCAATCAAAAGAGCGATACCCAGGCGTGGAGCTCCATCTTTCACTATTTCAATCGCACTCATGGACGCGGAAACGTTGGATACAAGGCCGGCGAGAAGATCGCCATCAAGGCAAACCTGAATAACACAACCGATCATGGCACGATCGACCGGCTGAATTCGTCGCCTCATCTGATCCTTTCGCTCGTCCGGCAATTGACCGGGCCGGCGAAAGTTCAGCAAGCGTCGATCACCATCTTCGATTCCAGCAGGTGGATCCCCGGCAATCTCTACGAGAAGGTTCACCATGAATTCCCAGGCGTCGTGTTTGTGGACCACGTCGGCGGCGACGGGGGTGTGAAGGCCGAATTCAAGCCTGACGCGATTCCCTTCTCGATTACAAGCCGCAACGCAAAGGGGCTCGATACCGTGGTGATAGACGCCACATACCTCGTCGATGCCGCGATATTGAGAGCGCATGTGAGTTCAGGAGTGACACTTTGCGCGAAGAATCTGTTCGGCTGCACAAGTATCTATACCGACTGGCGGAAGAACGCGCACGATGGTTTCCAGCACAATCGCGACGGCTCGGCGAGTTACTCGGCATTTACAGATTTCCTGGGGCATAAAGACCTCGGCGAGAAGACCGTTCTCTTTATCATCGATGGGCTGTATGGAAATGATAACGTTGACGGTCCGCCTCACCGTAAGTGGAAGATGGTACCGTTCAATGATGCCTGGCCGAACAGCATCTTCATGTCGCTTGACGGCGTCGCGATAGATTCAGTCGGCTTCGATTTTCTGACTTCGGAATGGCCCGACCTTCCGGATATTGCGAATGCCGACAACTATCTGCGTGAATCCGCTCTGGCTCATGATCCGCCATCAAAGACGTTCTACGATCCTGAACGCGACGGCGTCCGATGCCGTAGCCTCGGTGTACATGAACATTGGAACAATGGAGCCGACAAAAAGTACTCGCGCAATCTCGGAAAGGCACACGGGATCGAGCTTTTCCTGGTGGGCTAAAAAAAGCTACATGCTAGGGCGTGTTCACACTACGCGGCATGCCTCTTGACATGCGCGTCGAGCGGATGACGCGGGCGGATTGATCGCTGGGGAATGGCAAAAGGAATCTTGATCTTGAAGAAAGCTCCGATCGCACTCCTCCCATCAAGGTAGATCTCCCCGCCATGACCCTCAACAATCTTCTTCGCTATTGCGAGACCCAGTCCGCTGCCTTCGACCTTTCCATATATCACAACGGTTGAAAAATGGAATCCTGAATCGTCGTTGGAATGCCGGGACGCCAATTTGTAAACAGGATCGATTTCCAGTCGTGGTTATCTCGATCCGTCCCGAGTCCGGAGAAACCGCTGCTTTTTCGTGACATTTTGCTTGTGATGAGAGGCAAAGGTATTTTTAGGCTCCTGGAATAAACACGGCTTTCTTCAGTTCTCATGGTTGCGCGGCAACGCGCGAACGATGCGGATTGGAGATGAAATAACAATGCATGACTCGAATGAGCCTAAGAAAACCTCATTGAACCGCCGGGTGTTTATATCAACGGGAGTGATTGCTGCAGGTGTCGCAACTGCAGGCACCATGTTGCCCGGCGGCGCGAAAGCCTTTGCACAGAGTCTGAGTCAAGAAAATCAGATCCGTCTTCTGAAAGGAGACGTGGCGATTCTCAGATTTCTAGCTGCTGCCGAGCTTATAGAAAATGACTTGTGGCAACAATATGCAGAGCTCGGCGGAGTTACAGAAGGAACGCAAAACAATTATCAGTTAGCCTTTCAGTTTTTAGATGGCGATGGCTCCCAATACATCACCAGCAATACCATTGACGAGATCAGCCACGCTACATTCCTTAATGCTTACCTGGAGTCGCGAGGAGCGGACCCAGTCAATTTTGACGAATTCCGCACTTTGCAAGGCAGTACTGCAACAGGAGCCCAGAACATCGGCCGGCTCACAAACCTCATGCATCTGAACGTCGACACGAGCTGGTATATTCGGTACCGCAGTTCTACAAATCCTGATTTTGGTGCCACGTTCCCGCAAGCGATCAAGATTGTCAATCGGCCTGCCATTCCCCGAACGGATGCCGATTTCAATGATCCAAATCATATTCAGGCAATTGCTGACACCGCGGCATTTCATTTTGGCTACATCGAGCAGGGCGGCTCGAGCCTTTATGCCAGTTTGAGCCAAAAGGTGAGGGACCTGGAGGTGCTCAAGATTACGCTCGGCATCGGAGGTGACGAGATCGCTCACTTTCTCGAGTGGGTGGATTTTGCGGGCAACGCTGTCCAGGGCCCGCCCTTTAGTTTTGATAACTCGCAAACCCCCGTAACAGACAAAGGTTTAACGTTTCCGAATTTCAATGTCACGCCAGGCGGCCCCCTTTTCCAGACCAACCTGATCTTTCCCGTCCCATGTGAATTTATTAGTAAAGACTTGCCACGCTGCTCTGTCATCCGGCCACTGGATGACCATTTTGGAGGCGCTGTTGCCACGGCGAAAAGCTTCATTGCGGATGGGCTCTTCGTCGGCCAATCGAAAGAGTTCCTGCAGACATTTATGAATATGGCAGAGGAAGCCGACGCCGCTCGGCGCGTGCGGTGAAGTTGGCAACTAATCTATTGCCAAGCGCAAATCCAGACGAAGGCTCGGTAATTTTCAACCACGATATCAATCCGACTCAGAATGAGAGAACGCCTGCGGACTACAAGATCATTGTGATGCGCAGGCGTTCAAATTATCAGTTCGCTGCGATTCCGTTAAATCCAGTATCTTGACCGATGCCGGTGGACGAGCCCACATTACTGAGAGTCCCATCCTTCTGGATCGCGAAGATGCCGACCGTTCCATTGGAAGAATTTAACGTGTAGAGGAACTTGCCGTCGGCGCTGACAGCAATGTCAAGATTTCCGGCCCCGTTGGGATTCTCGCCTACAACCGTCCCTGGGAGCGCGGACAGCACACCAGTGGCGGAGATTGCAAATCCCGAGATAGTTGAGGAACCGGCATTGGAGACATAGACAAAGCGGCCGTCAGGCGTGACTGCGTTCCAGCAATTTGCTGCACCGAGAGTTGGGACACTGGTGCTGATCGCTGAGAGCGTGCCGTTCGGAAGAATCGCATAGGAAGAAACTGCTGATCCGTTCGTCACGTTCGCTGGCCCAGTTTCAGAAACGATCGCGACCCCCTCAGGCGCAAAACTGACCGCGAACACACCGGGGCCAGCACTCGGGTTGGTCACGATCGGGGACAGTTTGCCATCTGCCAGCACTCTGAATACGTCAATGTTGTTGGTGAGACGCTCCGTCACAGCGAGGAACTGGCCGTCAGGACTAAAGGCAATGGATGCTGCACCGGAAGTATTGGTGCTGAGAAAGGTAAGCGAGTTCTTGATGTAACGCAGATGATCTCCTTCCAGGAGAAATCCTGCGACGTTACTGCTCCCGCCTGTGTTGACCACGTAAACGAGATTTCCGTGATGCGCAATTGCGTTTGGTTCACTGCCCTCGGATAGAACTTTGTCCGAGAGAACAAGAGTAGAGCCGTGAACCCGGAACACAGAAACCTCGCCACTTCCTGCATTGACAGCAAACAGTAGAGAGTGATCCTGGCTGAGAGTCAGAGAGCCCTGAGATTCCAACGGGTCATGGTTGCCACCGCTTCCCCGGCCACCAGTTGGAAACCTATGAGTCTCCTGCAATGAGCCATCAGTGGCCCGTGCAAACGCGATCACTTCATTTCGATCTGCTGCGTTTGACATGACAAAGACTGCGTGTGCGCTATCTACGTCGTTGGCATCCGCACTGGCATACATCGGCAATATCGCTGTGGCCAGCACTAAAAGCATGGATATGCTTTGCATCCGTTTATGCATTACTGCACTCCTTAGTTCTCAAGTCGCACGGCTCTGGAAGTGAAAGGCGAAGAACAAGAAGTTATCCGGAGCCATGCAGCCATGAGACTTTAGTGATTATTCGCCGGTTACAACCAGTTACTAAGAAAGTAGGTCAAATTGTGAAATTTGGTTATGGGATCAAAAATGGTTTCACAAGTTGCATAAACACGGGTACGCACACGCAACATGTCTTCTTATTCTGTTTAGTCTCGCTGCGAGGAGAGACGGTTGACCCTTGGCTACGAAGACAAGTCGGCCATGATGCCGATCTGCCATAGCCCGTGATCACAGAGAATTGAGAAAGGCGAACAGCGCTGCTCGCTCTTCCGGACTCAGTTCATCGAAACGCCTCTCAGCCTCGCGTGCTTCGCCTTTATGCCGTTCAATGGCATTCCCCAAGGACAAAGATTTCAGGTCATGCATGAAACGAGCCTTATCGCGCAAACCCCACAGAGGGGCCGTTCGCAATTTATTGGCTGTGTCCTGTGGTCCAACCTGAACGATTCCATCGCCTGTGCCGATGTCATGCAACAGATAGTCTCCGAAAGGATGGATGATCTTATCCCCAAGAGCTTCCGGAACAGTAAACTGACCACCATCGATAACCGTTCCAGCGGGCGCCGTGATGATGGTTTCTATATGGCAGGTGCTGCAACCCAGCCGGCGGAAAAGTTGCTGACCCTTGAGAGCAGCAGGAGTTGAGGCAAGCGTTATGTCACGAGGTGGAACCATGGTGCCGCGTATAAACTGAGCAAAGTGATCGATGTCGGCCAAGCCAAGGTCATCTGGCTGATCGTTAATGCCCTTGGTGATGTTAAGAACTTGAGTAACCTCCGTGGGGCGCAGCCGGTTCGTGATTCCCATCTCATTGAGATAGGCATCAGCAATAAAGGAGAGCAAGCTGCTGTGCTGGTCCTTCCAGCCGAAGCGTCCGACGCGGGTCTGTCCAGGAGCTTCGAAAATAGGGGCCTGCACAACCTCCCCGTGAATTCTTCCCTCGCTCAGTTCCGGTGCCTTTCTGCAATCGCAATGAGGGTGCTGTCGTCAATGGCTTCCACAAATCCATCACCTAGAGTGTTGAGGGCAGCTCGTAAAGTGCGGATGGTTTCTGTATCAGGTATGTGCTCTTGCGCCTGCGGACCGATAGCGCGATCATCGACAATGGATCTGCCGGTAATCGTGTCTTTCCCGTCGTTAATGAAGATTGTCGGGTTTACAAAATTGCCATTTGCATCATTGTGTCCAACCCGGAGTTCTGTGATCTGGCTGGCCGCCCCGCTATTCGGATTTTGATGGCAAGTGACGCAGGAAGTGGCGTTGTACACAGGTCCGAGTCCATCCTTTACCGCCTCGTTTTTCTCATAGACATTCTGATCCCGAGCAAACGAGTCTCCGGGCGGCTCGACGATTCCATTACTAATGCTTGCTGCGCTGTTGAAGCTGGGAGTGTTGAAGCCCGCCGGCGCTTCTTTGGCTGATTGTTGACCGATTCCGGTAATGCCTATAGCCAGCGGTATGGCCGCTGCCAAAAGGCATCCACTAAGCAGAGCCTTCCTGCGAAGGGACATTGGTGTTCCTCCTGATCCCGGGCTCTTTGACTGTCGCAGCCGACTGCGCCTGCGAGAGAGTCAGAGGCCCGGTACTCTCGCTAACTGCTGTGCGCAGGATTTATTCCTCATTGGGCCAGAAACTTTCTTGAATGCACAGACAGCGCTCATTGCGAAGCGAAAAGCTTCCGGCACTTTTTCCAACGCGGTCTGGAATAAATCTCCCTTGTCTCAGTTTTCCTAGATGGGTTTCAGCAGCAGACTAAACATGAAAGAGAGCCGTTGTCAGAAAGGGAGTCCCTGGTCTCTATGAATGAGAAACATGTCGTGTTGCATGCCGATCCCTGGCCGCCGCGACTCCTACTACGACGCATCGTTCGACGTGACTGCGAGTACAAATCCTGCGGCACCGCCAGGGTCCTTCGCGGAACGCCTCCGAAGATAAGACAGCCAGATGAGCCCAAAAGAAGAACTACGCAGAAGATCCGCCCAGCATTGGCAATCGTCGTTGGACTCTCAAGCCTGATAACAGCAATCCCGAGAGCAAGAGCTCAAATGATTGTTCCTGTAGATCGGAGACTGCATCCTCCGCAGGGGTTTGATTTCAGCGGCCGATGGAATTGCGGAGCAGGCGCTTCGATCGCATATCTGGAAGTGGGCAATCACAATCGGGCCACCGGAGGCGCGACACCTCGTCTATCGGGGCCCTGGACAGAAATTCGCGAGAGTCAGGACGGATTCAACGGGAACTATTTTGTCGGGTACGACCGGGACAAGAGTCAGTTCCTCATGATCGATGCGGACGATCCCACTTCAATTTCCTACTTCACTGAGGGCTGGACTGGGAAGACGCTCATGCTTACTTCGACAAATAACAAAGATCAATCAGCTTTGGCGCATCGGATTCAATACGTTGTCAATGACTCACATCAGTTCACCGTGACCTGGGAAATGCTGGAGGGCACTGACTGGAAAGCAGAGCCAAGTGTCATGTGCAACAAGGTCGAACACAATCACTGAAGATTCATCCCTCTTCTTGGGATAGCTGAGTGGACTGGTGAAAGCCATTGACGATTGGAATCTGATTGCAAGGAACAGCCGAATGAGTCAGTGATGGTAGAGTTCACCGGAGGTCGCAGCTGCGAGTTTTGACGGTTCTGATCGGCCCCCGCTGCGAATAAATTCCACGATGCTCAGTTCTGAGTCATGGAGGTTATCCATTTAGGCAACCACACTCCGACGGACCATGAATCTGTTCCGCCTTGGCCACAGAGTTGGATCACTGAAATTTTGGAGGATACAAGATGAACAGTTTCTATGTATTCACGAGCATCTCTGGTCGCGTGTTTCTTTCATACTAAGGCGTATGGTTGCCGTTCTATCTATGGCACTAAGTGTTGCTTTGTCTATGCATGCACAAAGCGCTAATCCGGTGTCCATTTCCCCATCGTCCGGCATGGCTCAGTGCAAACCTTTATTGCAACATACACAGACCCGAACAGTGCGATGGATATCCAGTCGCTTTCTATCTTAATCATGAACGGCGTTGCTCCAGATGGTGAGAGCGGATGGTCAGCGAATGAGCTGCCACAGCAATTTCCGTGGCTAGTACAAGCGGCTGCGCGAGCAATGTTAGAGATGCCCCTCTTAACTGCAGCGTCCTCAAGAAATCCGTTACTCTCGCAAACTCATGCGATCGACCACGCCTAACGAATAGAGTTGCTACACCTGCTTGTTTCCAGATTCTCTGGAATAAAACCCAGCTCCCTCAGTTTTCATAGGTGAATATCAACACACATCACAGGAGCACTACTGAGCATGAAAGAGAACAATCCAGAGAGTCATTCTGAAAGAGTAATTCTTGACACTGACCGATCTTCTTCACCGTCCGATGGCATTGACCGTCGCGGATTTCTTAAATGCATGGCATGGGCCGGAACTGGCCTTGTATGGAGCCTGGCCGGCGGCGTACCAGTGTCGCGCGCCTTTGGATCAGCTATGCGTCAGCAGAAGCAAGAGGACTTCAGTTTCGTCCAGATCAGCGATAGCCACATCGGTTTTAACAAGCCCGCGAACGCGGATGTTACAGGAACGCTTCAAACCGCGGTGGACAAGATACTGGCAATTCCCCGTCCCCCGGATTTTATGATCCACACCGGCGATTTGACGCACTCTTCCAAACCGGCCGAGTTCGACACGATGGATCAAGTGCTGACAAACGCCAAGAGACAGATATTTTATGTTCCGGGTGAGCACGACACCTCTGTCGACGACGGAAAGTCTTACCTTGAGCGATATGGCAAAGGCTCTTCCGGAAATGGATGGTACAGCTTCGATCACAAGGGCGTGCATTTCATCGGTCTGGTGAACGTAGTTCAGCTTGAAGGTATGGGGAAACTCGGCCAGGCGCAGCTTGACTGGCTGAAACAGGACCTGACCCAACAAAAGAACAGCACGCCGATTGTGCTTTTCGCGCATATCCCTCTTTGGGCGGTCTATCCAACCTGGGGTTGGGGCACATCAGACAGCGAGCAAGCCTTTTCGCTGCTGAAACGGTTTGGCTCCGTCACCGTGCTGAATGGGCACATTCACCAAGTCATGCAAAAAGTGGAGGGCAACGCGACCTTCCACACAGCCATGTCCACGGCCTTTCCCCAACCTGCGCCGGGCGCCGCGCCGTCTCCCGGTCCCATGAAAGTGCCTGCCGAGAAGTTGCGCGGTGTGCTCGGAATCACGGACGTGCACTTCATAGCACAACGACATCAACTCGCAGTCGTCGATTCCACGCTCGCTTCCGGGAGTGAAGAATCAAATTCTCCGAGCGCAGTATGAATCTGTCGAGAACTTTGCAGGTAGGAGGAGCGTTGTTGATTCTGAGCACAGCGCTCTCGCTCGTGCACCCGTGGGGGAACCTTCGCGCCTATGCGCGAGCAGACAGGCCAAAGCTGACAGGCGCAGTGGTTCCGCCCGAAGTCCGGCAGGTCCTCGAAACCAAATGCGTTGACTGTCACTCAGAAAGCACGCATTGGCCCGTATATAGCAACTTCGCGCCGGCGTCGTGGTTTATGGAGCACGATGTGTCGGAAGCACGTGAGCACTTTAATATGTCGCGCTGGGAAGAATACAGCCGCGAAAGCCAGGTCGATTTGCTTACTCGGATCGGAGCGGAGGCGCGCAGCGGCGAGATGCCGTTGAAGCACTACCTGCTTCTCCATCCAGGCGCAAAACTCACAAGTGAGGATCAGCAGATGATTTACGAATGGACCAGGGCGGAGCGCAAGCGAGTGAAAAGTCAGGTATCGGAGCAGAAATAGGTATGAAACAAACAACGTTGCGCAGATTGAACTCACATCAGAATCGGTCGCAGGATAACTCGTCCCGGTATCCCTCTCACGCTTTCGTGGTCGGGTTCAGTGCAGTTATCTTGATTCTGGTTGCAATCGTATTATTTCCCCGCATAAGCCGCGCGGAGGCGGACGCCGATCACGGCAAGGAGCTTTTTGAAAAACGCTGCACCGGATGCCATTCTCTGGATCAGGATAAAGAGGGACCTCATCTTAGGGGCGTCTATGGAAGGCAGGCAGGCAAGGTTCCCGGGTTCACGTATTCCGAGGCGTTACAATCATCGGCTATAACCTGGGACGACGCTTCTCTGGACAAGTGGCTGACAAATACGGACTCACTGATAGCAGATAATGATATGGCCTTTCGCGTTGTCAAGCCGGATGAGCGCGCAGACATTATCCGGTACCTGAAAGCCGTATCACTGAAGTAGCCTGCCCGGTGGCCTTGTGAAGGCGCAATGAATGGACCTGGAGTTTTTTGAGCAGCTGGCATTACCGTTGTTCGATTCTTTGTATAACCTGGCCCACTGGTTGACTGGCGATCCTGCGCTATACCTTTCTGACTTCGCGAAGCGGCCTCACCATCCGAAATACTTCATGGCTCGAAGACGAAAACATGGATGTAAATTTGACGGCTACACACACTGACACTCCCGAAGCCTTGCTTTTGCGGCAAGAGAATCAGCAGACAGTGGTGGATGCGTTGGAGAACTTGCCGGCTCGATATCGTGAAGTCATTCTGCTCTGCGAAGTGGAAGAGTTTTCGTACCGGGAGATCGCTGAAATACTTTCATTGCCAATCGGCACGGTCATCTCACGCCTACACCGGGCCAAGCACGCGCTGCGCCATTCATTGAATGGGCGAATGCGCCTGGGAGGTCTCAGAATGCACAGTGATCAGGATGACGCAACGCTTGTCGAGTATCTGGATGGAGAACTTCGGATCACAGCTGTTCTGGAGCTTATTCGCGGCTGATTCCAAGTTCAATCGCCTGTGCCATTTGCTCGTTTGCCTGCTTCATCACGGCTTTATGGTCCCACCTCTTGTCGCGGCTTATCCCAGAGAAGAGTGACTCCTTCGGTTAGCCTGCTCCAGACTGGCATTCTCTGCATCAAGGAAATTTCGCCTATGTATTTTGTGCCTAGCGACCGCAGCGGCAGAAGCCTACGCATACAACCTTTGAGCGCTATATACAGCTTGTGTGCCCAACTTCTGTGCCACTGCGATCAAGGTCTTCCCGCCTTCATTAAGGCAACTGGTAGTGATAAGCCCCTCTACTGTGCGACTGTAGCGGCAGCGTCATTAGTCGTGGTCAGGTCTTTGGTCCCGATCATCCGGCCGCAAGAAGTGATCAAAGACAAATTCTCCAATATCTTCCCCGAGTTCTCTTCCTGTTGTTAAGTCCGAACGAAAATGAACTCCAGCGAAGACTCGGCTCAGAGTCGCCTCTTGCCGCGCAGCCGAGAAACTTGTGAATGAGCGTTCGACTCCGGGTAAGACCTCAGATGTTACGGTGAAATTGAATCGATCTATTCTGAAGAACGACCTCAGCAAGAAGGCACCGCTTGCGCTAATCACCGCGTGTGCTCCAGGATATGAGGGGTCGGGAGTCGTCTTGCCGACTTCGGGGAGCCAACTTGGATCCGCAGTCGTGTCAGGATTGTTGTCCATGCCAGCGGCCCGAATTGCGGTAACTGGTCGCCAGAAGGTGTATGTGTACTTCGCGTCGTAAAACGCGATTACGTCATCAGCGAACGCAAGGTTCAACAGGGCAAAGAGCCGGGCGCTCTCCGGCAACGAAAGTCCATGTGCAAGAGTTGCAGTCTGCGCAATCTCGTTCCAGTAATTCTGAATGGCCCCATTCCAGAAATGGCCAGTTAGAGCCTGATCCGCTGTTGCGGTTGTACTCTTCGCTATTCCCAGTGACTTCACTTCCTTGAAATCCCTGGTGTATCTGTCGCTCGTCAATTCCGGGGGCGGTCCGGGACGAAACTGGTTTGCAGCTTCCAGAGTAAATGGTGTAACTCTGGACCATTCGGTGAACTGAGGTTTCGGGAAATTCGGGGGTGTGGATTGAAAGTCGCCTGGTGCACTTCCAAAGACAGATGGCGGAGGTTGAGCAGTGGATCCGTCACTGCTTCGAGCATCGAGGATGGCATCAGCAACCATTTCGCCAACTTTGATTCCCTGATTTTTGTGGACGCCGTCGGGAATCTGAGACAGCAGTTGGTCCAGTTGTGCATTTAGTGTCTTCTCGAAATCCGGATACAGTGCAATCAGCACGGCGTGCGCTGCGGCATCCGCCGCGGCTGCCTCCGAAGCTCTTCGTGACACTCCCGCAAATTTCACAAAGTAAGGCCTGTGCGTTCGATCGATGTTATTGACCGCGTCGTAAATTGCGGCGTGCATGATGGCAAAGCTGCGGGTAGGGTGAACTGTTGGAGATTGAGCGCCGGGCGTGCGCACGATAACCAGGAGCGTCCGGTTCCACTGAACAACAGGATTGAGCGACTGACGAGCTACGCTTGGCGTATTCTCGTTCGTTTCTTCTGTGGGTGCACTGGTTGAGGTAGTCACCTGAGCCATTAGGCTGGTGCAAAGTAGTGAGAACGTTAGTAATGCTCTCATCATTCGAGTGCTTCCTTTCTGATTCGCCCGGGCTTGCTTCCATGGCATAGCTAGACATGGAGAACATCCGGGCATCGATGCTGAGTCAATTGGTGTTTGGTGAAAGCGGTGAAGCTGACTGTGTGGCACTACGTTGACTGCGCACACTCCCGCTGCCGTTGCTAACTGAGAGGCCAACGAAATATTCCCAGGCGGCTAGATCGGCCGGAGAACAAGTCTTTGCTGCACGTTGTTGGTAGAACCAAAGAGAGAGCCACGGTCTCCCACTCGGTCAGCCCCGACTAGGCTCACGTGAGCCGCGGTTTTTGGAGATTAGCCAGAAGGATATAAATTTCGTTCTCTTGCTTGGAATCTGGGAATAATCCCAAGCCACGTCAGTTCTTATCGCTAGACACGCGATGAAAGGTCTCCAGGTGAATAAAGTATGCGCTCTGATTTAGTGTTCGGGGCACTTGCCCATATTTCGAATCGCTATCATCTTTGTCGGCTGACCTCCAAGGCCACCCGCAAATTTCATGTACCGAAAGCTCGCTTGCAAGAGACGACGAACGATGTGCTTGTTCGCTTACGTCACTCCCATTCGATTCAGCTGATTGCACCACAATCTGCACACTTCCAACGCCGCCCAGCTTGGGCAGGACTGTCAGCGGTCAAAAATGTCTGCCTTCTGTGACAAGCGGAGTAAGACCCTCATGGCCACCATGACATCTCTGCCGATGGCGCTGTTCGAAGCGCCACGACAAATCGCATGATGTTGCCTCCTGCTTGAGCATCTAAACGAATTTGGGAAACACCCTAACCCTGTCACGCTGAGACAGGGATGGCTCAGCCGTAAACCCAAAAATCTGTCACATCCTCCGATATGTTGGAAGCTCTACCGGGGCCCACTGCGCGCAAAGCCCTGAAGCCAACAATTCAGACAGACTGCGGTTGCCCTAGTCACCGATCGTCGCGCATGATTGTTAAAGGATCCACGATAGATGCCTGAACTGCAGGAAGCGCGCTCGCAATCAATACGGATACTCCTGTTGAGAGTGCGACGATTACCCAAATCCAAAGCGGCGGCGAGCTGATGATCGTTGTGCCGCTCAGCAATACGCGCAAAAGCGCGAGTGTAATCGAGGTGCCTAGCAAGGTGCCTCCAAGGACAAGTTTTCCTGCATTGCTCATGATCCTTAATCCGATACGCCAACGCTGAGCGCCGAGCGCAATACGAAGCGCCAGCTCGCGTCGGCGCTGGAGTTGAGCATCGCGCTGCACACTGAATAGCCCGAAAATGCTGAGTATCGACGCCGTCAACGCTGACGCGCCACTGAGCAGCGTCGCTATCCGCAGAGGCGCAAAGGCAGATTGAGCGAGTTGGGCATCAAAGGTGCTGATAGCAATGGGGGCCGTTTCGTAGCCTGGTACAGACTTGATTCTTCGACGTAGTTCGGCTGGCAGATGAGCGTTTGACTTTGAGTGATCGATAATCAGCGTCATACGAGGCGGACAATCCTGGTATATGGGAAAGTAAATGGCGGGCTCTGCGTGCTGCTGGAATATCCCAAACACCTGTGACTGAACTACTCCGATGATCTGTGTTCTCACACCTCTGTCATCAATAACGGCCGCGCCGAGCGGTTTGCCACTGAAATAAAGATCGGCGGCTTCCTGGTTGAGAATACCTATTCGACCTTGACCGGCAACCTGATGGTCAGAGAACTTTTGGCCAGCGACCAATGGCATGCCAAGTGTCTCGAAATAACCGGATGAAACAACGTTCACATTTAATTCGGTGTTGACTGGCGATGACACGGGGGCACGAAAGCGCCCACGGATGGTTGGCTCGGGAGCAATTAAGTGATCTGTGTAATCGTAATAAATTGTTGGACGCTTTTCATTCGACGCATCTGTTGGAATTCTTTTGACCACACCAATGACCTCAACCGGGGAGCCGAAGGGATCCTGGATCATCATTCCAGCGGTCTTCGCCCCAAAGAGCTCGTGAGCAGCATTCTCATCGACAAGAGCTTCCTTGCGGGTTGGATCTCTGACACCGAACATTCGCCCAGCAATCGGCGGTCGATCTATGTACTTGAGCGATTCAGAGGTGAGCCAATCGATCTCCATCTCCACGTCGCGAAACTGCGAGGATGGCAGATCCACGCTAAACGATCGCCATTTTGGCTGATTGCCCGGAAGTTGGGCTGTCCACGCCAATGGTGACAGATTGGCGACCGATTTCACCCGTTTCTTGACCTCGTTGAAATAGTTCAAATCAACTTCCGGTCGCATCTGTGCTTGGACGGTTAAGAGTATCGGATCGCCGAGGCTACGTCCGGTGCTTGTCTCTAAAGCTGCGTGAAGACCTCTAACAAGAAAGACTGAAGAGATTACGAGTACATAGCAGGCCGTAATCTGTCCAATGACCAAGCCGGTTCGAAGACTTTCTATCTTTTTTGAAGGCAACCCGCTTTCCCGCCCAAGAATGATCCAGGGGCGATCAGTCACGGTCGCAAAGACGGGCATCATTCCGCTGATGATGGTAATGCAGACACTTGCTATTGAGGCCGCAAAGATTGGCGGCAAATGCGGCGCGAAGACAAGGTGTTCTGCATCCTCTTCAAAGAGCAGTGCTGGGATAATACGCGCCGTGCAGACTGCCAGCAGTACTCCTATGACTCCCCCGGCCAGAGAGATAACGATACTGTCCGACAATAACTCTCTGATCAGTTGCCTACGGGTCGCGCCGAGCGCAACCCGTAAAGATGTCTCGTGAGACCGCTTTAACGCCCTTCCCATCAAGAACGAAGCAACATTGATAGAAGCGATGAAGAACACAGCACCGGCAGTAACATTCAACAACATGCGAATACGCGACAATCCCCGAATTGTTCTCGGTGCTGCGCCTGTAAAAGGAACAACACTGATAGCGCTGGATGGGCCCACACTCATGCGAACAGCTGATTGCGCCTGACCCGGCGAAATGGATGCTCGAAGCGAGCCGAGAACCCACCAATCCCGGGCACTTCGATCCACACCTTGCAAATCTTTGTCTTGTAAAGGCATCCAGAGATCGACGCTACGGTCACTATAGAGACCTTCCATTCGCTCTGGTGCAATACCAATGATCGGAAAGTCTGTGTTATCGACCCTAATCTGATGACCAAGGACATCGGCCTTGCCGTCCAATTCCTTTTGCCACAGGTGTTGGCTGACAATGACCCCGACTCCTTGTGGCAGGTCTAGCGCCTCCGCTAGATCGAGAGTGACCGCAGCAACAATCGCGATCTTGGGGTGACCATCGATTGCAATGTCGGTTGGCACAATTCGGGCAGCGCCGATCCATGCAAATACGTTCGAACTATGTTTGAGTTGGAGATATTCAGCATGTGAGAGCTGTCCTAACTCGTGGAAGCGGTCCTGACCTAATATCGAGACGATCCTGTCTGCATGTTTAAGTGGTAGGCGGGGATTCGTCAGTCCCTGGACAAACCCATACACAGAAGCATTGCTGCCGACTCCAATTGCAATCGTGAGCAGGAGAGCAATTGACAGTCCTGGTGTTCGTACAAATGCTCTAGCGGAAGCACGAATTGCAGGCAGGCATCGAGAGAGGATCACTCAATCTAATATGCAAGTGCCATGCCAAGCCTGGACCTTGGGATACCATGACTTCGCGCATACTATGCGTCCAATTTTGAGACTCCTATGTCCATCTGTGGACAGAATTTCTACTCTCGATTATCGACAAATCGCCAATTCACTCACCGAGATTCTGAAAAACTGGCGTTGTAGACGAATTGCCGGCTACAGAAATTTCGTTGATTAGCTGGGTCAGTTCCGTGTTGGCGACCATTCGCTAACTAGGGGAGACTTCAGGAAAGGGAACGCTATGTACGTTAAGAGAGTCTTCGCATGGTCTTTTCAGTGGCTTAACGCTCCGCTCTGGCGAAAAGTTTCTACACAAGAAGCCGAAGATTAACTCTCTTAGAATCAATGCAGATTTGCTATTGGCGTACTTAATATTCCGTTTCGTGGGGTGTCCCCTATTCTACTAGTTAATGGGATTGCGACAGGGCGGATGCTTGCCAGTCACCAACGCTTATGTCGGTAGAAGACCGGCCACCCGGTAGCTGTCGATCAACGCATCGTAAAGCGCAATGTCTGCGCGACTCCTTGCCATAAGTTGTGCACCAGCGACGGCAGCGAAGATGGCGCGAGCTCGTCGCTGGCTCTGCTTAGGGCTGACTACTTTGGCGGCGGACAGAACCTTGCTCAGCCAGGAGGTATTGACGTCAGCAAATGTCTGAACTTCCTTCTTGACCGGCTCAGGCAGGTCATCGTACTCCGCAGACATGAAGCTGTGGAGACACATTCGATTGTCGTTCTCAAGCGCCCGGCGGAAGATTTCAGGATATCGGCGTAAGGCACGGATCGGGTCCCCGGATTCGTTGAGCAGTCCCTCCAGAACTGCCGCTGTGTCCTCCCAGTAGCGCCTGGCCACAGCCTCGGCCAGATCGGCCTTGCTGGGGAAGTAGTAATAGATACTTGCGGCTTTGATGCCCACCTCTTCAGCTAGATCACGGAAGTTCAATCCACTGTAGCCATGGGCCTGCGCAACCCGTTTGGCTGCTGCCAGGATGTCTTCTCGAGAGTTTGCGGTCACTTCGCCGGTCCCCTACTTTCCTTTGTGTCACAGAATTGGCGCATACATTTTGAATCTACCATGTGATAGGTAGAATCTCAAGAACATGTAGCGTACAGGATTGCTTGCGACGCTACAGATCACAAAGGAGAATCACATGCCGAACTATTCAGTTCATACCATCGCCTCGGCGCCTGAGGGTTCAAAGCCGGCGCTCGAACAGCTCAAGAGGGCCTTTGGTGTTTTACCGAACCTTCCCGCGGTCATTGCAAATTCACCAAAACTCATCAACTCCCTCGTTGGCCTGTTTGGGCAGGTGCATAGCCCGGGGCTTAGCGAGGCGGAGAATCAGATTGTCCTGCTGACAGACGCAGTCACGAACTCCAGCACCTATGCGGTAGCATTCCACACGGCGCTGGCTCTCCAGCAGGGAATCAGTTCTGAAGAGACAACCGCAATTCGCGAGCGGCGCTTACCCACGAACAAACGATTTGCGGCGCTTTCCGCACTGGCTAAGGGGCTCATCGAAAAACGCGGGCACTTGAGCGAGGAGGAGCTTGATTCGTTTATCGCTGCCGGCTTCACGAAGGAGCAGATCCTGGAAGTTATCGCTATCGTGGCGGCATCGACGATCACAAACTACACCGGAACCATCGCCAATCCGCCGCTGGAAGACCCATTCCGACAGCACGCATGGCGAGGATTACAGCAGAGAGCCGAGACTACAGCCGCGGCTTGAATCTGTCGGCCTGGTCCAGTTCTGATGAGAGGGAGATCTAAACCGATATGCAATCGACCTCCACGGTTCCCTAACTCGGTGAATTACTGCGCTACTGGAGACAGGAGCGAGGCGGAAGCCAACTCGAATTCTCAATGGATACAGGCATCTCGCAGCGTCACCGCTACGCAAGATCGGAAACGCCTCG
The DNA here is from genome assembly GCF_014274465.1 of Alloacidobacterium dinghuense. Lineage (NCBI taxonomy): Bacteria > Pseudomonadati > Acidobacteriota > Terriglobia > Terriglobales > Acidobacteriaceae > Alloacidobacterium > Alloacidobacterium dinghuense. The sequence continues at coordinate 3,893,916 of NZ_CP060394.1, forward strand.
AGGACGAGTTTTGGGTAAGCCCGTGAACTTGGTGGGAGGCGTTTTCGATTTGCAGGGGGGAAGGAAGCCGCAGGCGCCGCGGTCGCGGTGATCCAGGTTGGGATTATGGAGATTAAGGCGGTGCCGAGCAACCAGAGGTCTATGATCCGACCTCAGGAGCATTCGTTCCAGTGGGAGGTGCGAAGCTGGATGGATTCTGTTTCTCCAGCGCCACATTGTTGAGCGATGGCCGAGTCCTGTTGGCCGGCGGTGATGCCAAGCCCGGAGGTTCAGGAGTGAATCACGCATGGCTTTATCAGCCGTAAGACGGCACTGAATCCTCACTAGGCCAGCCGATTCCTCTGGCCCTTAGTGAATGCAAATATCTCGAGTGCAAATCGCGAATTCGCTCATCGACTCTCAGAAAATTCGGCGTTCTGGACGTATTACCGGCAATACGGCAATTACCACTTGATCAATAGCTTACGGACGGAAACGCAAGATTGCACCCCTTAAGCCGGCTTCTGTTTACCAAAGGACTTTGTTTCACGTGGACGAATTACCGGCTAATCGTACAAACGGATGGAAGAGGCATGCTTCGACCATCCATTAGCATAGAGTTCTTATGTTGTTGATGATTGCCTGTGGTGCCCGGCGGGGACTCGAACCCCCACAATCTTACGGTTTGCGAATTTTAAGTCCGTTTTTCGCAGTGAAGCACTTCCCTGCACCAGCTCGCACAAGCACGAATAACATCCACCTACTCAATTACATGGACGCATTATTCACAGCGACCATATCGCACCGAAGCGCACGAAAGGAAAGTACGAAGTGGCACCAAAAGCGGCACCATCCGATAGGGGGTATTTACCGCTCACCCATAATGGCAGCAGGCAGAAGTTCGAGAATGGCCTACGCTCGGCAGAAAAGCGGAGGGTGTTTACATTTGACGTTGATGCCTTTTAGGCATCACCACATCATCGATCCTGTGCGATAAGTCCTTTAGTTCAACTTATTACTGACAAGATACTGACGGTTTATCGAACCCGAGGAAAAAGATTTGATGCCTTTTAGGCATCACCAGGTGACAGAGACCCACTGCATCCTCGAAACAATTAAGGGCTGACAAGAAGCTGCTGCAGAAGAAACTTCATGAGTCTTACTTGCAAACGCTCGCGGAGACGAAGATTGCAAGTAAGCTTGGCTGGCGCTCTTCGCGTGGCGAGCTTCGTTATTCCCGTGCGGAATAACGCTCTCCCTAGAAGTCATTGGACGGCCTTCCTTATTCCTCTTAGCTTTGCGCCATAGCTGACGAAAGCACACGTCAGTGGAGTGCATAGTGATCCAATTTTGCCGTCTCCACCGATTGGATACGATGGATGCAGATGAGAGCAGTTCAGAGTAAGTCCAACCGCACGCGTTCTAACAGAAGACCGTTGAGGTTCTTCCTCCCCTTACTTGTTCGGTGTCGTCAGATGACGGCACACAAATTAGCTCTGCTCAAGCTCTAAAAGTGCCAGATCAGGTCGCCGGCGAACGTAAGCTGGGTTGTTTTTGTAGGCGCGCCATTGAAGGGAGCGTCGAACGCGGGCTTATCATAGGAGTGTTCAAGCCTCAGCTCGGGCCTGAAGGTTACCGTACTCCCAATCCAATAGTTCAATCCCAGGAGATGCTCACTGTATTTCGTGGCCGTACCAGTGCGCTGACCTTTAAGGTCGTCGAAGAACTCATTGCGAATCGTGAGCGACGTATGGTGGTTGTTCCACTCATGCTCGATATAGTTCACGATGGCCCAGTCGGGCGCATAGCAATGCGTGGCCAGGGGATTGCATTGCGCTCCGTTGGCTCCGTTGATCAGCGCGGGTGAAATGATCCCGCCGGAGTTCGCTCCGATATTTGCATTCGGTCCGTAACTGATACAGGGAGCAAGCCCGAAACATAAATTCGGTACGTCGCGCTCGTACTGGTACCAGTATTCCGTCGATGAGTGCCAGGTCGCGTTGAATTTGTGATACCAGGTCAGGTAGTAGGCGGCCAGGTTGTTGTAAGAGTACTTGGCCGAGTTCATGGAGTTTGCGCAGAAATAGAGGTTGTCGCCACCATTGCTCCAGCTATAGGCAGCGCATGCATCGCCAGTGAGCTTTGCATAGTGGCTCCAAGGGGCGGCTTCGCATCCGGCTGAGACGCCAGCCTGAATAGTCCAATGCTCACTTAACTTCGTGGTGGCGTTGATGCCGTGCTGCGTATAGCAGTCATAGGTATAGAGCAAAGAGTGGCTGTAGGTATAGTTATTCGGCGCAAGCTGCGCTTCAATGTCGGGCAGCGAGATGTAGCGTCCGACGCGCACATCGGTGCCTTTCCCGATGTGGGGTAAATAGAAATCGAGGTAGTACATCACGGGGTCGTAGCCGTAGGTATTGTTGTCCTTAAGCAATTGCTGGCTGAAGACGCCAGAGGCCGTCGTATAGCGATAGTCCAGACCGTAAATGCTGGCGAAGCGGAATCCCCAATCGAAGTGATCTTTCTGCACCGTATCGGGCAGTCGCTCAAAGTACAGGGCCGCCTGATCGAGCTGGACGGAGTTGGGAATCACGTCGTAGGCCGTAGGTGCGTTGGCGAACTTGCCCTTGTTCGATGTGCTGGCGTTGTAGCCGATATCGAACCATCCATAGATTTTGAAACGGCTTTCGTTGCTGTTTACCGCCTGCATCAGCATATAGGTCTGGTAGTCGGGTGCGCCGATCGTCACCGTTCCACCCATAGGCCAGTCGGCGGACGGAAACGGTGGCGAGTTCAAAGGCGCGGGAGTCCCTCTGCGCGGAGGATCGGGAGCTGCGGGAAGACTGCTCGAAGGCGCCCAATCGTTGAGATAAGCGTGGCCCAGGCGAGTAAAAAACCCCTGTGGTTGCTGCCTGGGCGAAGACGGCTGGACCGATGATTCGTTCGGTTGTGGATCGTCGTCAGCTACAGGTGCAACGGTCGGTGAGCCGGAACCTTTATCGCTTTGTGCAAATGCACGACGCGTAGAGAATCCGCCGATAACCAGAGCCAACAGAAACGATATGAAGACAGTATTCCGCTGAAAACTTGAAGCCGAGCGCATGGTGCTCCTAATTTGCTTACCCTGCGGTGTATGGCTCGATGGTAGGAAGAAACACGTAAACCTTAGCTAAGTGAGCTATAAGGAGTCCGTAATCCGGAATAAAAACTCTTGATGCTGCCTATAAACAAAACGGCCGGGGATTTTGACCCGGACCCGCTGGGCTCTATTTTTCTCGCCCAAAAACTTCACCATGAGGGCAAAAGTAAAACTTCTGCTCGTCGCCGCCAGAGCGAGCAGATGTCTCAAGGGAGGGGGCACGCCGAAAGGAATTCCAACCCAAAGGTCGGAAGTTATTCTCGCCTTTTCATATTTGAGCGTCAGCTATTAGAGGAAGGCTTCCCACAGACATCACCGTCGTTGTCCGTGACCAAAATCGTCCCTATGCTTGTGGGCGTAATGTGTCCGACAACGTTGAAATGATGGTCCAATACTTGGTATTCCAGCGGGGTTGGCATAGTGAGTTGGTGATGTAAAAATCGTGGCCGAGCGGCCTCTGGCCTTAAACTCGATTGCACAGTTGCGACGTCTCTTCGTCCCAATGCAGAAAGAGAAACGATGAGCTCCGAATTCGAAAAAATGCTTGCTGGAAAACTGTACAACGCATTCGATGCCGAGTTGGTTCAGCGACGGGAACGTGTACGGGACCTCTGCCAACTCCTCAACGCTTCGCGTGAAACGGAGCGGGACTTGAGAAGGCAATTATGCTTGGAGATTTTTAAAAAGGGAGGAGACACCGTCGCACTTCAGCCGCCATTCTTTTGTGATTACGGCTCAAACATCGAACTTGGTGAGCATGTATTTTTCAATTTCAATTGCATTGTTCTTGACGTTTGTGAAATCACAATCGGAGATTATTGCCAATTCGGTTCTGGAGTGCAGATTCTTACCCCGCTTCATCCACTAAATGCAAAGTTACGGCGAAATGAAGAGTTTGGCGCGCCTGTCACGATCAGATCCGATGTTTGGATCGGCTCCGGGGCAATAATTCTTCCCGGTGTCACAATCGGGTCTCGTACGGTAGTTGGCGCTGGGAGCGTAGTCGCTCGAAGCCTACCGGACAACGTCCTTGCAGTTGGCAATCCGTGCCAAGTTGTTCGTGAAATCGAGTAATGAAACTTGAGCCGAAACGATTGATTGATGGAAGCGGACTGTTCTTCTGTTAGTTCCCAACGTCCGGTCACGCTGAGCAGGGTTGTCTACGAGCTATTCGGCAGTGGGTCAGTTCGAAGCTCCAGTTGCCACTCCTGCGAACGATCCCTCACTCGCCAATCGAACGAATAACTCTCGCCGGATTTCCTCCGACAAGAGTATTCGGGGGGATGTCCTTGGTGACTACCGAACACGCAGCGACGACCGAGTTTTCGCCTACTGTTACGCCACCGATGATCGTCGCACCGGCTGCGATCCAGACGTTTCTTTCAATCACGATGGGCTTTCCGACTACGAAGGCGCACCGCTGAGAAGGTTCCATGGGATGGCCAGACGTGATGATGCTCACGTTCGGCCCGATCATCACATCGTCGGCAATATCGAGCCCGCCAAGGTCATAAAAAGTACAGTTCTGATTGACGAAAACATTGCGTCCGACACTGATATCGACCCCGCCGGTTGTGTAGAACGGTGGGATTAGTAAAAAACTGTCGTCCACCTTCTTGCCGATGAGATCGCTAAACAAGGCTCGGACTTCGTCCGCATCGTTGAAGGTCAAACGGTTGAGATTAGCGGTGATCGCCATAGCTCGTTTGACGCTTGCCAACATGGCCGCTGATTCCGGCGTTCTCCTAGGAATTATCTTGGTGCGATCATCATTCGACATTCGTTATTTTCCTCGGTTTGTGGTTGAGCGTACATTTCGACGCACGAAGGGCGCGCCGAGATTCGCCGGGTAGCCCAAAAGCGAAAGGAACAGAATCCAGCCATCCACTGCCCTCGCATGATCACGTACATCATGCCGTCGAGCGATACGCCAAAAGACGAACTGCGCCAAACCTATAAGCAGCGATTTACAGAAAGTCCCCGCATTTTGGTGCGTTCCAACGTCCGCCTCGGCCTCGAATGTCTAGATCCGCTCGAACTGCGCAAAGCGCTACAAATACGAATTCATTTTGGCGCATGAATGATATGCTCGCGTTTGCCAGAGGAATGTGGCCCCAATCTCGCCTTCGATGAGATGGCTAGCCGATGGCGCTCACTCTCACTTCTTTCGGCTTGCCTTCTTGATAAGAGTAGCTGCCTTTTTTGCATCACCCTCGTTTGCGAAACCGATGACCGCTGAGTATTTTCTGCCAATGGCTTGGGCAACAAAAAAGTTGAGGTCCACTTCGGTCTCGGCGATCGCTTGCGCGATCTTGTGCGCGATACCTGGCTTATTGTCGCCTTCGACAAAAAGCGTCGGAATCTCTGAGGTGACAAATCCTGTTTCTGTAGCAGCGGAAGTTACTTTTTTCCCCGCGACCGGATAGATTTCAATAGCCGCCTTGGCTTCATTGCCCGGAAGCCGATACCCCATCACAACGCTGAGGTTTGCACCGGCCTTTGCAAGGGGCTCAAGTGTCAGGGCAAGAAGCCCCGTCTTGTTCTCGTCCTCTTTTCGCCAAAGCGATATCTTTTTCACTGTGACCGGCATTGTGTTCCTCCAACTAAAGATTGCCGAGAGTATCTCACCTCGCTCACCATCAGTCCATTGTTCAGCCTCTGCCCAAGACTGGTTACAGGTTGGACTCCTTGTGCCCCTGCACACTTTCAATTGATTCCTGCACGTATAATCGCTGCGAGACACTTAATTTCATGGGTGAGTACAACACCGAGCTGACCAAGATCGTTGATCAACTAAATCGGTCCGCAACTCAGGTCAGATCCGTCGAAAAGAGATCGCTTGATCAGATTTTAGGCGTGGCCCTCCAAAGAAACGCATCCGACGTTATCCTCGTCTCCGGCTCCCCAGTGACGATGCGTATGAGCGGAAAGCTTCAGCCCGATGGAAACGCACCCCTTAACGCCGAAGAACTTAATGGCCTTCTCCTTCCCCTTCTGAATGCGTCCAAATCGAAAGAGCTACAGGAGAACAAGTCTGTGGATTTTTGCTTCGTCCGCGCCTCCATCGGGCGATTCCGCACCAACATTCACCATCAGCGTTCCACGCTCGCAGCCGCGATTCGTATCCTGCCGGAGCAGGTTCCCTCGCTCGAATCACTTCACCTCCCGCCCGCGCTCGCCATGTTAACCGAGCGCAAGCAAGGATTAGTCCTTCTGACCGGCCCTACCGGCTGTGGGAAGACTTCTACCCTGGCCGCTCTCGTCGACCGCATCAACGCTCGTCGCCACGATCACATCATTACTATTGAAGATCCGATCGAGTACCAGCACGCCAATCACAATTCCCTTGTAGAGCAGATCGAACTGGGCCAAGATACGCCTGACTTCGCCCAGGCAGTCCGCTCCGTCTTACGTCAGGATCCCGATGTCATTCTGATCGGCGAGATGCGCGACAGCGATACGATGGCCGCTGCGCTCACCGCCGCCGAGACCGGCCACCTCGTTCTATCTTCTCTGCACACCAACGATGCTGCGCAAACCGTGTCCCGGATTCTTGACACGTTTCCCTCGGGATACCAGTCCCAGATTCGGCAGCAGCTCTCGCTTGCGCTCCTGGCCATCATCTCTCAGCAACTCATTTCGGCAATGGACGGAGCCGCTCGCTACCCCGCTGTCGAAATCCTCGTCGCTACGGGAGCCACGCGCAACCTGATCCGGCGCGGCGACGACCACCAACTCCGGGCCAGCATTGAAACAGGACGCCCGGACGGCATGCTTACCATGGAGCAGTCCCTCGTTGAACTCATCCGTGCCGGCCGTATCTCCAGAGAAACCGCCTTCGCCCACTGTTATAACCCCGATGATCTCCGGCGTTACTTGGTCAGCTAACGTCTGGTCATGGCTGACTTCGACTGGATCTGAATACTCAATAAGCGCTAAGGCCCTGATATCGTCAACGCAGATGTGGGAGTGCCATGAACTCGCCGTGATCCGTGCCAGAGAACTGGAGAAGGGAATTCTAACCGGGCCACGCTGCGGTTGCCAGGAAGATGGTCTACATGCTCGCGGTGGAGCGCAGGCACCAGGACTTTGTGCCTGCCGAGAAGTTCAGCCGAACGGCGACCGAACGGCTGATACGAACGCTAAATCTTGGCGACGAGACGATGCAGTCCGTCTTTGGTTTCGACGCGGACAGCTCGGTGCAATTCGTGCGGTTTAAGACCTTGAAGCTCTGATGGAATAGTCAATATCGCAGTGTGCTGCCCATCTTGCGGCACGAACTGACCACCGGGATTTTCTGCGTGACATATCGCCACTACCTTTCCCGCTTTATCGTACAAAACGTTTAATTTCATGATGGGAGTCCTCAAGTGTTTTTTGACATTAAACCGGCTCAACGGCATACTTCGCTGGACGCACGGAAAGCCAGTTGAAATACACAACCGCAAGCTGGCCACTCCCGCCTGTTAGTTCACTTGTATTGACCACGGTTAAGGCGGGATATGCGTTCCCGTCTTCGCCAACGATGACAGCATCGCCATATCGTCCGGTGCTTGCAGTGTCTGCGATTGAAACGGATGTTCCCGGTAGATTTGTGTCGGCAGTTGGACTAGCCATTGACACTGCCATCCGGAACCATAGGTTCTGCGCAAATACATTGCCGACATGAGAGGCTGGCGGTAATCCCACCAGAGACCAAGTGACGAGATAATCCGGTTCGAGTGTAAAAGGGCCAGTAGACCCACATTGCATGTCGCCGCCAAAACCAGTCACCATAGAATCATCCTTTGCCTACAAAATTTTGCGGTTGAGTTTAGTCCTCCTAGACTGCCCGTACAAGACGAAGTGATAGACACCTGAGCGACTAAGGCTTGGCATCAGCGACTCGTTCCTGCCGTGTGTCCCGCAATTAGGAACTCTACGGGAAAATTTTGGCCTGAACCACCTGAACCAGATCCTGCACAGTCCGAATCTTCTCCGCTTCGTCTTCGGTGATCTTATTGATCGGAATGTCGAGGTCCTCTTCAGCGACCATGATCAATTCCATTCCATCTAGACCGGACGGGCCAGCATGAGATTGTCCCACCATTACGCTTTGGCTAGATGAGTGATCCAAAAGTGAAAATAGCGAGTCCGTCGTATCATTCGCTCCGTCCCGAGTCTTTACCTCTATGGTAGGCGATGCACTTTGCAGTCGAAACGATGAGAAGTTGGAATCGGTACGCTGATTGTTGTTGCGAAGTTCATCCTTTTAGATGCAAAGGTAATCTTCGATCTCTGCGGAATTGCGCACTGAGGGGTCGGTCGAATGCATAGCGTTGTCTAGGGCCGAGCCGTAAGCGTTCATGAGTGCCGAAAAGGATCGCTCAGTAGCCAGATATCCCTTTCCGGGCTCGGTTTTTTCTTTGGGCGCACCAAGTGACTCCTGGGTTCCCAAATACCAAGCTTGTTCCTCTCGGGCGTCGTTGTTTGTCCGCAACGACAACACTTATGTGCCTGCCTCGGTGCACCAGTTTCGTTCAGCAACGTTTGAACTCTTTCGTCGTAGAAGCCACCGCAAAACCGAATGCCTTCCATAGCTCAACAAGTTTAAGGGATTTTCCGAGCTTTTGGCATGACCTATACCGGCACGCCCGTTAGCATAGGCGCATTGGAATTACGAACGAGGCAGCAGAAATCGCTCCTTGCAGTGCCGCTATGGTCCCGTGTTTGACGAAGGATCGTTGACCATGGCCTTGCGCTCTACAATCGCGCGCGCACGGTCGGACGGTTCAAGCTGGACGATCAGTTGGCGTCTGCGAAAACCTGTGAGAAGACGGACTATGCGCAATCGAGGCAATGTAAATAACCTCTCCGTTATCGCTCTGGAACTGCGATGGCCACGGCAACAGGGTACATTGCTCCCTTTTACTTGCGGTGCATGGTTCAATCAGTGTGCTTCGGGTTCTGCCGGCACTTCCATAGTGCTAGGAGAACGATGCGTTTATGCTTATGCTTGTGTTGTAGTTAGTACTCTGGGTAAGTGCCGCAATGCAGCGCCGGAGCAGAGCAATGGCTTCGTTCTTCCTCCCCCACAGCCTTCCCCACGTTCCTGTTCGAGTCTGGCCTTTTCGCTGGAGATACTTCCGTTCTCTGCCATACATCTTTCTTCTTTCTGTTGCCGGTGTTGGAATATCGGGGTGTGGCGTCCACTCCGCGTCTTCGCCTGATCTGACCATCGCGAGCGTGAAAGATCTCGGCACGCTTTCCACGAATCCAGGCATTCTGGGACGAGATGGCGGCTACAGTGCGGCATTCCAGGGGTATTCAGTATGGCTGTACGGAGATACATTTCTCGCCAAGTCCAACGCAGAAGACTTTACGCTGATAAGCGACTCTTGGTCCTATACCAGGAACTTCAATGCGCAGAACGATATTACAGGCTTTCAACAGCCCCTGGATTCCGCCGGTGCGCCCACGATGATTCTCCCGGAGACTCCGATGGAAGAGGCTTTTAACGGCGCTCACAATAGCAACAATTGCCAGAAACAGCCCTGCGGGGCCAGGTGGGCGCTTTGGCCCTCATCGATCGCGGTAGATCCCGTTAGTGGTCATGCTTTAGTCTTTTATATGCTGGTCTATTCGCTGCCGGGTAATTTCAATTTCCAGGCCGTCGGGAACTCTGTCGCCACCTGGCAGAGCCTTGAGGACCAGCCGCAGCGTCCCACGATCAACCCGCCAGTTGTGGCGGGTCATCCCGATCTTTTATTCAATGAGCATGAGCCGAGTTTTGGTTCGGCCGCGCTGATCTGCCGAGGAACGCTCTACATATACGGCTGCGGTATACCCACCAGCGGAAGCGACAAGGGGTGCAGGCTAGGCAAGGTAAATCCGGCAAATGTGCTCGACCGGAGCACCTGGAGCTACTACGCAGGCAACGGCCACTGGTCTTCGCAGGCTGGCCATGCCGTTTCGGTCTTTGCTGGAGATAACATCCTTAGTGTTGCGTGGAACAGCTACCTCCAGCGATACCTCGCGGTCTACAGCGCGCCGCTTTCACAAAATGTGATGATGCGTACCGCACCCAACCCAGAAGGTCCGTGGTCGGATGAACTCATCGCATTCACTGCAATGCAGCCTGCCCAGGGAAACGTCTACGACGCACATGCGCATTCCGAATTTGACGCGAACGGAGGCCAAACCATATATGTCACCTACTCGCTATCCACGCCGGCGCCATTCTCAAGCGAAATGCGGCTTGTATCCATTGAGCTAGCAGCAGCCAGCGTACCGACCGAATGAAGGCGGTCGCGCGCGTTGAAATACCCGCTGGATCGGGTGTTGTGCTCGCGTCGCAACTAGTTTCAACGGCTGGCGAGGAGATCTTGTAACTTAACGATCAAGGTGGGCCTGGTCCAGTGGACCAGATCGGTTGTAGTGGAAAAATACAGTTTCTGTGCAATTCGATGGGTTGGCGAAGCGCTACTCGATCCAAATTAGGGTTGGAATTCAAGCGCGCGTAGTACAAGTAGGCGTGGTTGCCGACGATCGTGAAATTCCGATCCGGAGCGTGCGTTTCCAATTAGATCATCTGCGTTTCTCTTTCGGCGGCGGTGCCGACGTTACGTACAAATTACTCTCTAAGGGGGCCATGGGTGCGACCAACGCGGTCAACAGGGCTGTTTCCAAATCTGAGTTGTCGCCAATTCTAGGTGCTCTGCGTGACTTACCCAGCCTTGAGTTCACCGTCGTCGTTCCGCTCGATCACGATTCCGAGGCGTTGCAGCCGCGTTCTGAGGCTATCGAGACGCCGGTTGACATTGGAGCGTTCTGTCGGTGAGAGCGATTCCGCTGCCAAAACTACAACCACTGTGTTGTAAGATTTCACGGCGTCTTTCCGGAGGTTTTCGCGACGTTCGATGTCGAATATGTGATCGGCTATATCCAGCAAAAAATCAGCACGCTTAAGTTCAATCAATAAAGAAAATGCGCCGAGACGTCGAGACTCATCTCGCCATTGCTTAACGTAATTATTCAGAAGAGACACAACGAAGCCTAATCGCTTGCATGTACCGGTTGGATGCAAGCCGACGAGCAAGGGAAGCCGGTTGCGGTGCTCGTGATCCCCTGCGACTAAGGAATGTCCGAAAGATAGCCTTCCACTGCAACGGAACGCCTGATAAACGTGCTGCATGGATGATGACCTAGAGGTCTGGGAAGACGGGGCTCCAGTGCACCCGACGAAGACATCTACTTACATGAGTCGTGCATCGTTCTACCGTTGATATCGTGGCCGTGCACAACTCGTCAGAACCAACGATGAAAAAGTCTCCACCTCGTTTGATCTGGAAGAACCCGTTTTGGGCGTGTTCTGCGTGTGAATGGAAGGAACGTCAACCAAAGCCTCGGAAAGGTCCTACGCTCAATTCGCCGGAAGCGTCGAATGAGATCGCTGGTGCATTTCTGGATCACAGATGCGCCAGATACCCGTGTGAGTCTCGTAAAGAAGCGAGACCTTAACCTTCGGCTTATACCACCCCTCGGTTCATCTACAAACTAAAAAAACAAACCAGCGAACTCGTAAAGTCTGCTGGCTCGGTGATGCATTTAGTGGTTATGTCAAAAATATCGGCAGAAACCGGGCATCCGTCTAGCCGTTTTTCGTTTTTCTGCCCTAAAGATAGGGTTACGGTGCAACTGCAGCTCACCCGCAATGAGAGCCGGGATCACAGCCATTGATGCCACCGTTCTGGACGCCCTCGAAAATCGCGATCCATGGGAAGCACAAGGACGGCCGATATTGGCAAGAGGATACTTCACCGTTCGAGCTAATGAAGTGGCGCAGCATCTCAAGCTTAATGAGGATGCAGTCGCAGAAAGTCTGAGCCGACTCGCAGCGTCGGGTAGCCGCAACGGCTTATAGGACTCATCGAGCCGTTCGAATTCATTCATGTCCTAGGCAAGCTGCCAAGAAACGGGAATCTCGGACATTTGACGGGGCGGAGGTTCACTTGATGTCCGAATATTCGTGCTTTCATCGAGTCCGCTTACTCGACTTCTGGGACCGACTGCGAAAGCCCTGTTGCACTAAAAGCGCTTGAAACCTGCGAATCTTGAGAGCAAAGGTGTAAAGAGATTCCGTTCCGCAATGGTTCCGCTTCTGCAACGGAACTCGGCCATCGTGTCGCGCAGTGTCTTCGTCCGTTCGTCTTCGCGGCGAAGAATGATCGACGCGATCGTATTGCGCAACACGCGGGCGCCGATCGGGTAGCGCTCGGCTTGGTCGTAATCTATTCCGCCGGACGCGTCTAGGGTATCATTTTCTGACCACAACCGTCGCCCCGGAGAGCACGGTTACGTCCGTCCAGCTGATCGCGATACCCTCGGCCGTCGTTGAATGCTTAGCGGAGACGGTCTTGCCATCGATTTTCAAACGGGCGAGAGTTCCGGGGAATTCCGCGCGCCAGCGCAGTGTCGGGCCCGAGGCATTTTTCAGTCGCGTTATCGAGGTTCCAGTTTGCATCACGTCGAGTTGGTTTTGCCGAATAGAGACTCCCGTGAGCGCCGCTTGATCGTGTTCTGCCGGCAATCTTGAGATTGTGCTGAGATCGGAGTCACCACCAATAAGGCCGGGCGAAAGACCCATGACGCCGCTGACGATGGTCTCGATCACTCCGTACGAAACCTCGGGGTACTCCCGGCGGTTCTTTTGCGGGCTGCTGATGTCTGCGAGTATCTGGTAGGCGGCTTCGTTTCTGCCGTAACGAAACAGCGTAAGAGGAACGTAGCTCTCTTCCTCGATGTTGATCTGCTTCCAGTAGGTGGGCGATGAGACATAGTCGAGCGCACCGCGAATGTGGGCCGGATCTTTGGCGGCGCCGAAGTACAGGACGAGGGTGTCGCCCGATCCGGACCCGGTTTGGTCTTTGTGGATGGTGCTGAAATAGTGGTGACCCTGCTCTGACCATCCGACCTCCTCGATCAGCGATTGGATTGTGTCTGCTTCGGGCTGCATCTTTTGCGCCAGGGCTTTGTCGTTCGTGATCTGGTTGAAAGAGCGGATGGCTCGGTACTCGGCCGCAAGCAGATCTGTGCCGAAGATGAAATCCTTTGTGCCTTCGGTATAGCTCGGGATGCCGCGAGACTGAACGAAACGGCCTTCCGCCTGCCGCTGGTTTGCAATGCGGGGCCGGGTCAGAATCTTGTCCTGAGCTAGTTGCCATGCTTGGATGTAATCGCTCATGGTGATGCGGAAGAAACGCTGAAAGACTGGATCGTTGCGATAGGTATCGTCTCCGGTCCAGCGCCACATGCGGACAGAAGCGTCAAGTACATCGAAGTTTGCCGGCAGATTGAACCAGAAGTCGCTGTCGGAAACGTAGTCTGCCGCGGAAGGATGACCTTCTCCGTCGATCTCCCAGTATGCCACCCAGTCGCGCGACTCCGCGGCGGATTGAACGAAGAGGCCGAGCATGTTCCGGTTCGCGGCGTATAGGCCGAGCGCGGCTGCGCCTTCTGTCTGGTGCGAAACATCGCGCATGCAGAAGGCGTTGCGGCCGGGAAGCGCGGCTTCGTACCATGGACCCATTGTCTTTGAGCCGCGTCGGCTGTATGCAAGCGCTTGTTCTTTGGCCCATGCGAACGATTGCGTCAGCCACGGGATTGATGACGTGAATCCGAGCGGCGATGACGACGCCGGTTGTTGCGCTGTGGCCATGTGGCTTGCCGCGAGAACGAGTGCGGCGAGAAAATATCGAATCTTCATTCTCATGCTGAAATAGACGATTACTAGCGCAGAGTCAAAACCATTGCGGGCGACGAGAGGTCGCCGTTCGATACACTCCGCAGTCCAAAGCTTCGCAGATTTGCCTCCGTGAGTTGAAGCCCCTGACGGTCGATGTGAACATGATCGGTCACGTCCAGCGCTTCGTCGCTCGCGAGATCCTGGGCGAGGATACGCTTGCCTGCGATGGGCTTGTCGAATACGAGACTGATCGTTGCACAACTGCCAAAGACTCCGAATGGCCCCGGCGCGTCGCCTACGTGCAACTCTACGTTGGCTGGGGGCATGTACCATGCATGACCCGAGCGCGTTCGCTCTTGTAGGCCGATGGCAACGGCGCCGTTGGGAAATCTCGATGCGAAGACGAATGGCTTTTCGCCGCTCGATGTCACACGAGGCAGAGCGATGTTGCGCGCGACGCATGCCGGCGCTCCCTGATGCGCGGTCTGTCCAACAAGATCCGTCTCCCATGTCTGACCGCGTTCGAAGGTCCAGTTATCCGTCAATATTTCTTCGCTGACTTCCACACTTCCGCTTCCGGCTGCGAAAGGCGGTGCAATGCGCTGCCAGCGCAGAGCACGGACCACTTCGTCCATTCGGCGCTTGGCCAGACGCGATCCATTGAAGAACAGGTCTGTATCGGGGCCGGGACGCAAACCGTCGAGAGGATGACGAAGGACTCCCATCGTGCATCCCATGACGGCTGCAACGTAGACCTCATCCTCGACGTTCAGCAGTGCGCGCACATCTGTCTGCCCCTGCGCGCCTCTGAGCATTTCCGCCAGGCGATCGAGCGTCGTCGGCAGCGAAAGGATCGAGGTTACGTCATAGGTGCGGTACACATCTGTATGCGCGAGAATCTGCTGGCGGTGAGAGCCACGGGGTTGCGCGCCGAATCTTCCATCACCTCTCCAATCTCCGTTCAATGGCGGCTCGCCGTGAACATGCTCAAACTGCAGCCTCGTATGGTCTGCTTTGCGCACCTCGACGAGGTGAAATTCAGGGTCGCCGATATCGATTTTCCAGTAGCGGACATCCGCTTGCTGACTCAACATCTCGATGTGCTCGTCTTTGGTGCCGCCTGGAGTGTTGCGGCACCATAGAGCGGCTCCGCGCCAGTCTGTGGATTGAATGGCTTTGTTCAACCCTGCAAGGCGCTCGGCTGGCGAGCCAGAGAACGATGGGAACTTCGCCGCATCGAGTTCGAAGGTTGCGGTACCGCCTGACTCCCATCCGTCATCGAGCATGAGATAGAGATCTTTGCGGATGCGTGGAAAGAATGCGTGCGCCCATCCATCTTTACCGAGAAGTACCCGCTCGTTCATGGCGTTGTGCGCGAGCCGGCTGCCTGAGTCGCCTTCGAGAATCTCCGGCGAAAGCTCCTGAAGATGGTGCCCATACATGTAGTTCTGGACAGCCCACGTACACCAGTAATTCGGCGCTTCACAGGGCGTTTCGGGAATGAGGTTCTCGCTTGTCTTCAAAGCTGAAGACTTGAGGGCCGGTAACCCCTTTGCGCAAGACGCCAGCGCCATTGCGGCTCCGCTTAAGACAAAGTTCCTCCTATTCACATGCGATCCTTTGAGTAGATTTTCATTCGGCGAGTCGTACGGCGCACGCTGATTCCTAGCACACGCCGTACACCCGTTTCAGAAGGTGAAGTGGAAGCCAAGCTGCAGCTGCCTTGGGTTTCCGTTCGTTCCACCGATCTGCCCGAAGTTGGAATCGGAGAGATTGGTGTCAGGGTTCGAATAGTGCGGCGTGTTGGTGAGGTTGAAGGCATCGAGCTGCACGGTGACCTTCATGGACTCATGAATCGTTTCCGACTTTGCGAGCGAAAGATCGGAGTTGTAGTAGCCGGGTCCATGCACTTTGCCCGAGCCCGAGTTGCCGAGCTGGAAGGGTGCGGGCGTGGTGAAGCAACTGGTGTCGAACCATTCCCCCACGGAACCGATGGTCCGGACCGAGGGGCAGGTTACGTTGGCGCGATTCGTTACGCCGCTGCCGAGGTTGTCATACGCGGCATTGAACGTGAGGGGCGTGCCTGACTGCAGCTTGGTGATGGTGCTTAGCTGCCATCCTCCGAGGAACAGTTGCGTTGGCCGAGAAGCATTCGATCCCCATTGCTGGCCGCGTCCGAAGGGAAGCTGGTATATAAGGCTGGCGATGAAGTTCTGTGGAACGTCCGGCGCCTGGTTTGTTCCTTCGCCGCGATTGTAGCGGTCGTCGAGTGGCCACCAGACGCTCATGTCATCGATCTCTTTCGACCAGGTGTAATTTACGCGCCCGACGAGACTGTGGGTGAAGTTGATCCTCATCTCAGCTTGCAGGGCATGGTAGATCGAAGATCCGTCGGCGGCTGCGTAACCAATGTTCGTTGCATATTGATCGCCAGCAGGGTCGAAGTACTGGTATGGCAGGCGCGAGTTAAATGGCGTATCGCCGGGAGGCGGAGTGTTGATGTTGTAACGGCGGAAGAGATGGATGCCGCGCGTTCCCACATACGTCAGGCTGAAGGCCGTGGCATCGGTGATCTTCTGCTGCACGCCGAAGTTCCACGCATAAGCAACATCAGGCTGCATGTTCTTTGTCATGAGACTGACGGAGATGCCGGGCGGTGGTGCGATCGGCGCGTTGGTTGGGGTGGGGATGTATTGCGGCAGACCGGTGACGCTCAGAGGCGTAAGCGGGATGTTTCTTTCCTGAGCGGGATTGGTGAAGACTTCAAAGAACGGGAAGTTGCGCTCGAGAAAGCCGCCGATCGCGCCGAAGTTTCCGGGGAAGTGCGTGACGCCGAATGCGCCTGTGATGGTGGTGTTGCGGCTTCCGGGCGTGTAGGCGAAGCCGACACGCGGCGACCATCCGCCATAGTAGTTATTGACGTTGGGCGCGCGGTTGCTGCCGGTAGCGAAATCGAGGACGCCGTTGGCAAGGTCGAAGTTTGACTGGTGATTGTCCTTATCGACTGCAGGCGTGATCAGGTCCCAGCGCAGCGCGAGCGTCAAAGTTAAATTGCGCCTTACGCGGTATTGGTCTCCGCCATAGATGCCGAGGAGAATTGCGCGAGTCGCGGGATCGGTGGCGACATAGCCACGATCCAGGTAGGAAGGTAGTCCGAGCAGGAAGCTGGCGAACTGGTTGCCGCCTACCGGGTTCACGCAGCTGGGATTCAGGGTGCAGCTGCTGGTGTAGTCGGAGATGTAGGTGAAGTCGCCGTTCTTGTTTGCGTCGGAATTCGTGAGCGATGCCTGCAGGCGGCGGAAGTCCTCGCCGAAGGTGAATGTATGCGCACCCCATACCTTCGTCAGGTTGTCGGTGATCTCGTAGGCGTTGGTGATGCGATGCGAGTTGGTCCAGCCCTGCGAGCCGGTGGATGCAATGTTGCCGATGCTGAAGTTGCCGAAACCGGTTGCACCAAAGGCTGCATCGTTGCCATTCGGTATCCCGACAGCGGTGTTCTCGTTGGTGCCCAGGTCATTGCCATAGTCTTGCGTGTAGAAGCGATTGAAGCCGAAGCGCAGCTCATTGAGCATCGTGGGAGAAAATGTGCGGTTGTAGCCGATGACCGCGTTGTGATTGCGGCTTTTTGCGTTCACATCGCCAATCTGAATAAAGGGCGTGCCTGGTGATGGAGCAGACAGGTCGCGACGCTGATACGATTCGCGGCCGAAGAGGCGGTCTTTTTCGGTGATCTGGTAATCGGCCTTGACGTCGAACTGGTGGTTGTCATCGGGCTCGACCGTATTTGCTTTGTAGTTATTGCTGATGCTCGACTGGTCGGTTGCTGCCGGCCAGATTCTGTTTCCGGAGACCATGTTTGCGGAAACCGGATCGAAACGGCTGGTGGGTATCTGCCAGGCGTCTCCCTGCGGCGTGCTGACGGTTGGGAAAGGCTGTTGCGTCTGGGGATCGTAGATGGGAGCCGGAAACTGACTCTTGAGGAAGGTGCCTTGCGTCATCAACTCGGTTGGCGTGGTCAGGATATAGCTGATGCCGTTGCTCAACAGCAGTCCCTGATAGTCGAGAAAGAAGAAGGCTTTATTCCGGATGATGGGACCGCCGAGCGATCCGCCGAACTCGTTGGAACGGTATGGAGCCTTGGTGGTTGCGCCCCAGTTGTTTGCGTTCAGGAAATCGTCGCGGAAATACTCATAGGCGGAACCGTGAAAGGCGTTCGTGCCGGACTTGACGAAGGCGTTGACTTGCGCTCCGCCATAGGTGCCCACGGTGATGTCTGCGTTGTTGGTGGAGATCTTCATCTCCTGAATGGAGTCGAGTGGAGGGGTCACGTTGATAAAGGCGTTCAGCAACTCCATATTATTTACGCCATCCAGCGTGTAGGTGGTGCCGCCCCAGGGCATTCCGTTGACGCTGGCGGTGATGGAGCCGAAAGATCCGGCGCCAGCCGCTGCCTCAGGCGCACTGCCGAAGCCGGCTGCGACCGACCCGGGAACTGTCTGGACTAATTGGGAAAAGACACGCCCATTCAACGGTAGGGTGGTCACTTCCTGGCTACTGAGCACTTCTCCCAATGACGAACTGGTTGTGTCGATGAGGGCGTTGGCAGCGGTCACTGTCACGGACTGGTTGGCGGTGCCGACTCGCAGCGTAACCGGGAGCGGGGTGCTGTTATCGACGGTCACGACGATCCCATTGGAGATCGTCGTCTGCATCCCCGGCGCTGAAATCTCCACCTGATAGTTTCCGGGCGGCAGATTGTCCGCCCGGTAGTCGCCTCGGGAGTCGCTTGCTGTATTGAAGCTTAGCCCGGTGTCCTGGTTGGTGATGATCACACTGGCGTTCGCGACAGCCGCGCCAGAGGAATCGGCTACCGTCCCGACAATGCGTCCGCTTACTCCTTGCGCGAGCATATATGGGGCGGCAGCCAAAACACCGAGAAGCGCGAATATTCTCCACGCGCCTCTAGCTGCGTGCATCAAGTTGCTTACTTTATGTCGGCGGCATTTGTCTTGAAATCTCATTTTGACCTCCTACCTCGTCGTCTTGCCATTGGCCTTCCAAAAACAGCTGCAACGCTAAAGATCAAGATGTAGAGTGCGCCAGTTACCCAGGGGATACCAGACAGCGTCATCCTGCATTTTCCTCAACATTCCATTACGTTTCATCGCTGTTACAGGGCACGTTACATGCGTCCGGAAAGGCTTTATTGCCCCTTAGTCGCAGCAAACGGCGCATGCGCTGACCAGACTTGGCTCGGGAACTGGACGCGACGCGAGATGGACTGTGGCGAATATTCTGAAGCCAGATTGAGGTTTAATGCGAAGGAATGGCGGCCTCGGGCTCGGCTTTTGCGGGGTGAAGCCGGTGAACGGAAATCAGGTCAGCGCCTAAAACCTGATAGCCCTTTGCTAGCTGGACGCGTACGAGTGCCTGGAACGGCAAAAGTTCTTTTCCGCTACCCATCCCATCGAGGACGCTATTCAGGCGTTCGACTCCATGCTTCGAGGTGACAAACATGGCTGCACCTTCGGTGCCTTTTGTATCGAGACCGCCAACAATGGCAATCCACCGCCCGGGCGTGACACCAGGAGCGATAGTGATCAGGCTGTAGTCTGTTGTCAGAACCTTGCTCGTCTGATCGCGCTCAGTGCCATAGGTTGATTTCTCTCCATCCACGGGATGAGCATCCAGAATCTGGGCTCGCCATTGCTCGTGGTGCTGGTCTGGATTGCTGTAGCTGAAGTCACCGGCTGCCATCAGCTGAGCGACGGCAGGATTCTGGAAGGGCGATCCCAAAAGGATCACGTTGTGCTGGTTCAGGTCATCGGGCGTCACATCGCGGCTGGACTTCATGATCGGTTTCGCGCCCATCCGCCCAAGCAGGCCTGCCAGCATACCGACTGCCTCAAGCTCTCCGGTGCCGGTGTATCCGTTCTCGTAATAAAGCTGGCCCGCCTTGGCAACAATGTCCGGGTTTGCAGCAAATTCGTGCGCCACATGAGGATCGACCAACGCGCCTCGGCTGTCGATGGCCCCATGCCGGAACCGGAAGAGATCGTTTGAGTCGTCCAGCAGAAAGACTGCGTCGGGATATGCGATTACGGGCGAGGCATCGTTGCCGAGAAAGCGCGCCCAGAAGGATTCCACTATCCCTTCATTGGGAACCGCTACCGCGGCTCCGGTTACGCTGAAGCGTTTGTCGGCTCGCGAAGCGCCAAACCAATAACCAAGAGCGATCATCGCGACAGCCGTGAGCGCCGCTACAAGGAACCCCCATACCGATCGAGTCGGCTGCGCTTCCTGTACCGTTATCTTCTCGGTCGCCGTTTCGGTGGCGTCGTCCACCGCGGGTTCAGGCTCGTTCAGGGCCGGAAGAGAAGCGGGCATCGCTTCAAAAGTGGGAACGTAGTGCCCCTTCGGGAACTGGATCAGGACTAGATCCAGTTGGCCTTCGACGTCGTAATACTCCTTGAGCTTGACTCTGAGCCGGTGACTTTGCACCCGCACGATCGGATCCAATTTGGGATCAAAGTCAGGCTTGCGGCCTAGTGCCTCGACACCTATCGTGTATTCCTTCAGGCTCTCGGCTGCGCCTCCGATCGTCTTGTCGGTAAGAAACTGAAACAGCAGCTGCAGTGTTGCAGCATTTCGGAAGGTCGTGGACTGAACTACCCGACGAACCTGCTCTTTGCAATCTTCGATCGATGGCTCATTCGCAGGTGCATGAGCCAATGCATCGACGTTTGCCAAACCGCTCCTCAAAATCTTCCTCGAAAGGCCAAATCCTAGCATCTGGTGGAAAAGGGAGCAACCCAGCACCGTCCCTAGGCGTTGGCAATCACCTCGATGATAATCCAGCAGCCTATTGAATCCAATCAACTTGTAATTGCCAGCACCTCTGCGTCATGACTGGAGAGAACACGCCAGATACACTCACTTAGTCCGCGAGTGGTGTTGGATCGGACTGTTGAGATTCATGGTGAAAAACGCGCTTCTCGGAAGTAGTCCGGCAGGCAGATCCAAATGGTATTGGTGACGAGGCCTTGAACTCATCAATGGAGCACCACGTTCATCTTTGACTGGCAAACTACCGGATCGAGACTCCCATGCTTGACTCCGCACAGTAACCCCCGAGGGTTTTCGCGGACATACTGTTTCGCTTGAAGAAGAGGCGCATCACCTCATCGAAGTTCACGCAGACTGTCCACGGATTGGGATGACGATCGGTATCGATCTTGGAGATAGCTGGAGCCATTACTGCACTCTCAACGAAGATGGCGAAGTCGTCGATCGCGGTCGTTTCCGGACCACACCCAAGCTAAGCCAGCCACCGGAGTGGCGGTTCGCTCAAGCATACACGAGGTAACCAATGGTACTGATGGACACGCTTATACGACCAGGCTCAATTCGATGGCTCGCGCACTGGTACTTGGCGGTCGATAGAAAACTCAACCTTCAAGGATGCGCGAGCGGTCCCGAGGCAAACGAGAAGCTTCTTAGCTGGCCCGCTGAATCCGTACTGAACATGCGCCACTCCGTCCGGGTCGATCCTGATAACGACCGGCGGGTTCACATCCCGAAGATCCATCATGTCGACCAGGGAGGCCGTTGCCGCAGTCACTTTTTCGTGCATTGTGCTGTCGAGAGCTATCGGGACTTGCAGGTCGGGATTCGCGTTGCTTCGACCACAGCCAGCCTCCAGGCCCGCGATCACATTGTCTCGAGTGACAACTTGTTCTTCGAGGATCGGGTTGTCGCGGTACACGCGGTAAAAAAAGTCATAGGCACTTGATGTCCGGTCCAGAGGCCGGACCATGTGCAGGTGATCGGCATGGATCTCCTGCGGCGGCGTGGTCACATCGCATCCATAAGTCGCACTGAAGTAGCTGACCACGCGGGCATGGGTCTTGAGATAGCGGCCAAATCCGTTTTCCGGAGTTGTGTCTTCGGATTCATAAGCGCAGAACCGATGAATGCCATTTACGGAATCATGCCCTCGCCAGTTGTTTTCCAGTTGAGTCAGGAATGCATTATTGCTGGCATCGCTGAGATCGTTGAGGAGCGGGTCCTTGTCATAGATGGAAGCAATTCGGGCGATCGGCGAGCCCTCGTGCGGCGTCCCATACGACACGATGAACTTGACTCTCGCTGCCTCCGCAGGATGTCTCAACAGCATCTCTTCGACAAGAATGCCGCCCAGACTATGCGCGATGAAAACCACCTCGCGATGCTCCCAGACATGATCCTGCTTGAGATGCGTCCAGAGGATGTCGGCCAGCTGCATACTGGACATCCGGCCATTCGACGCCGGCGTGGGATACTCAGCAACCTCAACATCAGAATAGGCGAAGCGCGGGTCTGTGCGAATCAAATCCGGCCAATAGGCGCCATTCGAAGCCCGCCAGGATTCGCGGCTCCCATGAAGGCCATGCACAAAAACAATGACCCTTGCCCGAGGGGCCACTTGCGTTTGGTTTTGTTGCAGAGCAGCTTGGGAAAACGAAGCGGAAGCGTGAAATAGGATGCAAAGGGCGACCAGAACATAATTGATCTTCTTGCCCATCCGACAGTCTCTGCTCATTGGAACCTGTTATCTAGGATAAAGGCGGCGCCCCCGAAATGTAATCCACGCCTCAGCCGTCATGTTGCGAAGGACTGTCGATTCTCCGGTCTCAGAGCAGCGATCAGTTCCGCCTTCCATCCAGGCACATCCAGCTTCCAGCAAATCTCGACTTTTTGGTCCCTCTGCGTGACGTCGCTCCAGACAACAGAATTCCTTGAGTCGGCGGCCACACCGAGCCGGTCGACTACAGTCATTCCCCTGGTCAGGTCGCTCTTGCACTCGATCGCCACATAATGAGGGCTTACCTCAAGTTTGAGCTTGGGATCGAGCAAAACGGCCATGGCTACAGGATCCGGCAAAGAGATGCCGGTCTCACCCGTCTGCGCAAGATATGCTGTCGCGGCCGTGCTGTTTGCACGGATGGCAAATTCTGCCAGTGGTGTTTCGAACGCCAGCACTTCCTGAATCTCACGCTCATTCAGCACCGCATCGAAGCGCGCTAGCTGCCAGCCGATCATTTCGATGGGCGCGCCGGACGCGAAAACCGCTCGGGCAGCTTCAGGATCGACCCAGATATTGAACTCCGCAGCAGGAGTCACGTTGCCTTCGCAGCATGGCGCCCCACCCATCACGACACATCGGCTTATCGAATGTGCGATCGTGGGGCAGCGCTCCAGCGCCAATGCCAGGTTTGTAAGGGGTCCCAGCGTAATGATCTCGATTCCCGGCGTCGACTGAACAGCGGCGACAATCGCGTCGACAGCATCTCCGGAGGCCGTTGCATGCACAGAGGGTGCATATCCGTGGTCGCCTAGTCCATCTTGTCCATGGAACCAGTCAGCCGTCTGAAGTTCACCCTCCAGCGGCTTTGCGGCGCCGCTGAAGACTGGAACCTCCGCGCCGCATAGCTCCACCGTGAAGAGTGCGTTTCGTGTCGCCTGTTCTACTCTGACGTTACCAGCGACAGTGGTAATGGCTTTGACCTCAACTCTGGACGAACGCAGAGCCATGATCAACGCGACAGCATCGTCGGATGCCGTGTCAGTGTCAATAAGAATAGGTCGCCGATGAGGGTTCATCTCACTTCATAATATTTGGCTGAGAAATCTCCGCAAAGCTCTCGGAGCGGGTCCGGCCGCGATGTCAGCCACTCCCTATATAGTGGTTGGCGTCATGAAAAAGTTCATCAATCGCCCCGAAAATGTCGTGGAGGAGATGCTCGACGGTTTATCCATACTTCATCCGGGGATGCGCCGATTGTCAGGACATAAAGTCATAATTCGCGCCGATGCCGAACAAGCTCGAAATCATCAGGTAGCGATTATCTCTGGAGGCGGCAGCGGACATGAACCGGCACATGCTGGCTATGTCGGAAGGGGCATGTTGAATGCCGCTGTCGCCGGTGAGGTTTTCACCTCTCCCAGCAGCGATTCAGTCTTCGCCGCCATTCAAGCCGTCTCGGGAGAACGCGGTGCTGTTCTCATCGTCAAGAACTATACCGGGGATCGGTTGAACTTTGGTCTAGCCGCAGAAATGGCGCGAGCTGAAGGCATTCCAGTGGAGATGATCATTGTGGATGATGACGTCGCACTCAAAGAAACAGGGCAAGCGACAGGTGCGCGGGGTTTGGCCGGCACGGTTCTTGTTCACAAGCTGGTGGGAGCAGCCGCCGCCGAAGGCAAGACCCTTGCCGAGATCGCGGCATTGGGCAGAGAGGCAATCCAGGCACTCGGAACCATGGGTGTTTCGTTCTCGGCTGGAACTTCACCTGCTGTGGGAAAGCCTAGCTTCGAACTCGGCGCAGATGAAATGGAGCTCGGCCTGGGTATCCACGGCGAACCCGGCGTCGAGCGAACCAAAATCAAGAATGCAGACCAACTGATCGAAACCTTGCTGCAAACAATTCTTGGGCATAGCAAATTTGGGGATGAGAAACGCGTTGCCGTCATGGTGAATAATCTCGGTGCAACGACAGACATGGAACTTGCGATTGTTTCCCGCCATGCTCTTCGTTTTCTCGAAAGCACGGCGTACACCGTCGAGCGAATCTACGCAGGAACATTTCTCTCGTCTCTTGATATGGCTGGCATCTCAATTTCTGTTCTTGGCATAAATGATGTCAGGCTGGGCTGGCTCGATGCCACAACCACTGCTCCAGCGTGGCCGAATGTGCTCAGGCAGCGCCCGGGAATAATAGCAGATCAAATCAAGCAAAACGTTGATGTCAGCACGTCCTCTCGGACCGGCAGTGCAGTGCAGACTGAGATGGGGCAGATTGTCGGGCTGGCCATAGAAGCCGCTTGCCAGGCTCTGATTGAAGCAGAACCCGAGCTGACTGAATTGGATCGCATTACCGGAGACGGAGATCTGGGCGCCAACATGAAACGTGCGGCCCTGGTCGTTCGTAGCAAAGTAGAGTCATATCCGCTCGATAACATCTCCGAGACGTTGAGAGCGTTGGGACAAACTCTGCGACGCGAGTTGGGCGGGTCATCAGGACCTCTGTACGCGGTGCTCTTTCTCCGGATCGGGAATGTTCTGGCAGGGTCTGGCTCAACGAACGCTGCACTGTGGATCGAAGCGCTCGATCAAGGATGCCGAGCAATAAGCGAATTGGGTGGCGCTATGCCTGGCGATCGAACCATGTTGGATGCACTCGATCCTTTTGTAAAATCCCTGAAGAAAGTCGAAGGAGGTCTATCGAGAGAAACTCTTTTGCTTGCGATCAAAAGCGCGGAACAAGGTGCTGACTCTACTGCCCAAATGAAGCCACGATTAGGAAGATCGAGTTACCTTGGGGATCGCGTACTCGGTCATCCTGACCCTGGAGCGAAGGCGCTTGCGATCTGGCTACGCGCTGTTTGCGAAATATTAGCTGATCCCCACCAGAAAACACATACGCGAAAAAGCAGGCAGGCACAATGAATCCTCTCGTCACCACATCTTGGCTGGGTCAACATCTCCGTGATCCTGGCGTGGTCGTCCTTGATGCTACGTTGCCTCCTGTCGGTATTACGCCGGCAATAGACACCTATGCCCGTTATCTCGCACAGCATATTCCCGGCGCAGTTTTCTTTGATATCGAGAAGCTCTCGGATCACTCCACATCGCTTCCCCACATGCTGCCAACCCCTGAGTCCTTTTCTCGGAGCATGTCAGCTCTCGGTGTCGGTGACCAGATGACCATCATTGTCTACGAGCAGGAAGGTGTCTTCTCTGCTCCGCGCGCGTGGTGGATGCTGCGTGCATTCGGAGCGCTGGATGTACATATACTTGACGGTGGTCTTAGCGCCTGGATCGAAGGCAACCTTCCCATAGACGCAGGCCAGGTTGAACGAGAATCAGTTCCGTTCCATGCCAATCTGGATCAGAGTGCTGTAAAGGACTTCGCCGAGATTCGTCAATTGATTGCGGAACACGCACAGATTCTGGATGCACGCTCTTCCGGCCGCTTTTCTGGCAAGATGCCTGAACCCAGACCCGGAATAAGCTCTGGCCATATGCCCGGAGCTACAAATGTGCCTTTCACTGAATTACTTAAAGATGGTCGACTAAAATCCGTTATCGAACTCAGCGAATACTTCGCCACCAAAGGTGTGGACATCGCGCAGCCTATTACCACAACCTGTGGCTCAGGCGTTACTGCGGCTGTGATTGCACTCGCTCTCACGGTTGTGGGAGCACAGCAAGTCAGTTTGTATGATGGATCCTGGGCTGAGTATGCACAGCGCCCGGAAGCAGTCATCGAAAGAAATGCTTAGCTCTCTATATACCAACACCCGTAATCAGGACTACCCCCTAAGGCAATGCGGAACTGTTAAGGAGAAGACAGATGCGTTCGATCGCGAAATCAAGCCGAAAATCGTTGATGAGCCACTTCGCGGTCGATCAACTATCAATACAGCAAGCCACACGGAGACTCCTGCGTGATGCATCGCGACCAGAACAGCAGCGCGATCTCGCGTTTCGTCGCATGATCCTCTCGATCCCGGCTGGCAAGGTGAGCACCTACGGCAAAGTTGCCGCCGCCGCTGGTTATCCGCGCTACCACCGTGCTGTGGCCCGGCTTCTGCGTACAGATCCGCCCGATCAACTACCTTGGCATCGCGTATTGGGCGCAGGAGGCGAGATCAAGTTGCATGGAACAGCCGCACGGGAACAACAGGCGCGCCTCAAGTTGGAGGGCGTTAGGTTTAAAGGTGAGAGGGTGGATATGGAACGATTTGAGCATTCCATCAAACCTTGGGAGGTCTAAGCGTGAATGAGTCGTTCATTCCACCATATCCATCAATCGAGACTGACAGTCAGTGAATGAAGGCCTAGCGGATGGCGCCGCTAGGGAGTGTATGGCACGCCTCCACATTAATGTTGATGGGAGAGCCCGCCATCATTTTAAGACGCAGCAACAGCTCGAAGTTCCGCGGCGGTCCCAGGGGTGGAAATTCCGCAGGCCTTAAGCGCTTCGGATAGACGAGGCAAGTCAGTCACAAGCTTCCCGGCAGCTTCCGTGCCTTCAGCGCTGGCTCCAGCCAGAAGCAATACATGTCCATTCTGGTCAGGGTTTCGGACGAGACCAATGATGGCGTAGGACTGACCGGTGGCCCACCCTAATCCCGTAGGTACATACTCTGCCTGTTCATGCGGTCCGGGATGGATATTCCGAATGATTTCCTGTCCAGATACAGGATCGTAAGCGAAACGGAAATTCATCTGATCGCTGAAAAAGGCATACCAGGGATTCGACCGGGGACTGCCCAGAAGTATCAGGTTGTCGTCAGTTTGGAGATTAGCTAGCTCCACACTCCGCGCTGAATGGATCTCAATTTTTCTTGAATTTTCCTGGGCAAGCTCCGCGATGCTGACAGCGATCGGAGTATCGACGAGAGCTGCTTTGTTTCCATGAAGCAGGATATTGCAGAGCTGGTTGACCTCGCGCGACAACTTTTCCGGGTGAGGAATGTAGTTGCGGTTCGCATAATCGGAAACAGACAACTCCTGGCCAGTGTATCCCTGTATCTCGGCAATATCCGGATCGCTGGTGATGAGTTGCAGCGGGCGCGGAGAGTTATAGAGCAGCGACCATGGCAGCATGGACGATGCTGCGTTTGGCTTGTGGCTGAAGCCGCTCCAAAAACCGAGCCAGAGTAAGACGTTGGCAACTGTGAGCACCAATCCTAAGGCAAGCCATTTCCGGCGGTTCCAGGAATGCACGCTGCCATCAACGACACGACGCACTGCGTCTTCCGCGGAATTTGCCACAACTGCCAATGGCGCAATCTCCGCAGCGGGATTTTCAGTCAGTTGGGCCGGTTTCTCCTGAGCAGTTGCTTCGGTTGCAGCCTGATCCGGCTTCTGTGGAAGGTCGCGAGTGATTTCCGGAATATAGGAACCGAGCGCAGATCAATGGCGGCATGGCCAATACCAGCAATGTTCTTCTAGACGGAGCGACGCAGGCTAACAGTTCCTCGGGCGATCTCGCTTACACGCCGCCGCTCGAATCAGTTGGTGAACTAAAGCTCATTACAAACAACTATTCAGCGGAATACGGTATGTCCGGCGGCGGTGTAGTCACGGCAGCATCCGAAGCAGGAACAAATACCTATCACGGCAGTGCGTACGAATATGTTCGCAATACCGATTTCAATGCCAATGGGTGGTATCCGAACCACGTCGGACAAAAACGCAGCACCTATCACGAAAACAACTATGGCTTCAGTCTTGGCGGCCCGTTGTCGATCCCCAAGGTCTATAACGCCAAGAATAGAACATTCTTCTTCCTCAACCTTGAATGGGACCCGCAGAGCACGCCCGATATCTTTACCGGCAGCGTTCCTACTCCTGCCATGCGCAACGGCGATTTTTCGGGGCTGGTCGATCAGAACGGAAACCAGATCACGCTCTATGACCCGAATACGACGACGCTGGTTCCCGGCACATCCAATACCTGGACCAGAAGCCCGTTTCCCGGAAATATCATCCCTGCCGACCGCATCAATAACCCGATTGTGCAGAAGACGCTCAGCTATTATCCCCTGCCGAATACGACTGGCGTGCAGGGCATCTACAACAACTTTGTCATCACGCCCACGCGAAAAACAACGCAAAATACATTCCTGGCGCGCGTCGACCAGAACTTCGGCAGTAAACACAAAGCCTTCGTCACAGTGGGGCGCCATGCTTACACAGGCATCACTCCCTCGGTGAACATTGCATTTCCCCAAACCGGAACCAATGGCGATCCAGGCGGCGCGACTAACACGGCATGGACTGGCACAATCAGCGACACATGGACGATCAAGCCTAACCTGCTGATCGAGTTTCGCGGAAACTTTGTACGCAGTTTCTTCGGCACACTCGTGCCAAGCCAGGGTTTCGATGTGTCCAACCTCGGGTTCTCAAGCTCCTTTGTAGATCAGACAGAGAGTAAAGTATTCCCCCAACTCGGTATCTCCGATGACAGCCCCTTAGGCATTCAGAACTCAGCAGTAGATGCGGACACGGAAGGCAGCTATCAGGGACAAGCTCACCTTACATGGGCGACCGGACCGCACACCATAAAAGCAGGGTTCGAGTACAGGTTTGTCTTCTTCAACCAGTTCCGCCCGCTGAACCCGGCAGGGTACTTCACTTTCGGAAGAGCCTACACGCAGGGGCCTGACCCAGCGAGCGCAACGGCCAACGCAGGATGGGGATTCGCTTCCTTCCTGCTCGGCGCACCCGATGGCGGATACACCACAAAAGACGCTTCGGCAACCTCCTCGCAAAAGAACATCGACGGTTATGTGAACGATGACTTCAAAGTGACGAACAATCTAACGCTCAACCTGGGTCTTCGTTACGACGTGTTGACCGGCTGGACCGACCGCTACAACAAGCTGACTTGGTTCGATCCCACAGGACCTGATCCTGTCACCAGCCTGCCGGGCGTTGTGCAATTCGCGGGAGTAAATGGAAATCCGCGAGCGGAGAACGACACGGATTATACGAACTTCGCCCCGCGTCTCGGATTTGCATACAAACTCGGAGACAAGACCGCAATACGCGCAGGTTACGGTCTCTTCTGGGTCACAAACAGTGACGGCAACGTAGCCGGCACCGGATACCAGGTAAGCACGAACGTTTACACGGGTCCTCCGGTAGCAGCTCCGAATACGCCGCCGGCTGGCGCGACCATTTCCAATCCATTTGTTGCTGGATATCTGCCATACCCTGCTCCAGCAAGCTCGCTGGTCGGCCAGGGCATCGGGGCGCCGTTCCGTCCAGGCACGCTCCCGAATCATCAGGACTGGAACCTGAGCGTCCAGCGTTCGCTCACCGGCAATACAGTACTTACCGCCGCCTATGCCGGATCACGTGGCGAGCACCTCTGGTACAACCTGGATCAAAACTCTGCGCCGATTACGGATTTAAGCCTGGGATCAAAACTTACGCAGCAGGTGGCAAATCCGTTCGCGGGTGAGTTGCAAGGCCAACTGGGCGCACCTACAGTTGCGTATAACCAGTTGCTCCGTCCATTTCCGCAGTACACAGGAGTGAGTTGGTATCACGATCCGATAGGCGACTCCTACTATGACGCATTCACCTTACAACTCCAGCATCGAGACGATCGTCACGGTTTGTATCTGCAGGGCTCATACACTTTCAGCAAAGGGATCAACGATATCCCGGAGCGTTATGCAGGTCGCGGCGGTTCGATTGTCGATCCGACGAACCTTGGCCTCTCCCGCGCAGTTGCAGAATACGACCGACCGCAATATCTGGTTGTGAACTACATCTATCAGCTTCCTTTCGGGCATGGTCATCAAATGCTGGGCACGGGAGCAATCGGGAACGTCATCGGCAATTGGCAGTGGAGCGGTGTAACTACCTTCGGCTCCGGGCTTCTGTTGTGATCACAGTTCCAGACAATACCAACCTGCCAGGAATCGGCGCCGTGGCCGACAGACTGCATGATCCTCATCTCCATAATGGAGCGCAAAATCCTGAGAAATGGTTCGATACCTCGGCGTATGCCATCCCTGCCGCATATACAACAGGAAATGGCAACCGCAACGAACCGAACCTTCGCGGACCCGCCTATGGCAACTGGGACATGAGCTTGGACCGCAAGCAGCAATTCGGCGAACGCGTAAGTTTCGAACTACGCTTCGAGGCGTTCAACGCATTCAACAATCGGAACCTCGGTATGCCGGACGGCTCAATTACGGATGGCACGTTCGGTCAGATCACGAGCAGTGGCCAACCGCGCAATCTGCAAATCGGAGCGCGCCTGGCCTTCTAACGAAGAACGATTAGCGATGGAGGCGAGCTTATCGGTCCGCCTCTCCATCAAATTGAATCAACCCCTCAGTCTCTATCTACAAATACTGAATCACTATACGGACAAATAATGCGCTGGAAATCTTCGTTCGTTGTTGGCAGCTTGATCTGCGGTTCTCTTGTGGTGTGTGTCTCCGGTCAAACCAAAAGCACTTATTCAAATGATGCAAGCACGGCAATCCATCTCTCGGTAGATGCAAAAGGGAGCGGCAAACCGCTGGTTCATTTCTGGAGCAAGGTTGTCGGCGCTGGTCGCGCGAATGAAGGGCTCCGCTCAACCTGGCAGGAAGAATTGGAGATGGCAAAGGAGCGTGCTGGTTTTCAATATGTCCGCTTCCACGGCATCTTTCAAGACGATATGTTCGTTTATCGCACGGAAACCCAATCTATAACTTCCAATATGTCGATGACCTTTATGACAGGATGCTGGCAAAGGGAGTGCGTCCGTTCGTCGAACTAAGCTTCTCCCCCGCTCCGCTGTCGCCAGTTCACAACACGACATTCTGGTGGCGGGCGGATGGAAGTCCCCCCTCCGACTATAAGAAGTGGGCCGATTTAGTGCAGGCATTTGTTAAGCACTGCGTCGATCGATATGGCATCGAGGAAGTCCGACAGTGGTACTTCGAAGTGTGGAATGAGCCGAATCTTTACCAGTCATTCTTTCGCGGCGGATCACAGCAAAAGTACTTCGAACTCTACAAAATCACCGCAGAATCCGTCAAAGCAGTCGATCCGCAACTCCGCGTCGGCGGTCCGGCCACCAGCAACTTCAACATGGATGGCGATGCGATCAAGAAAGCACAGACAACCGGCAAACCCTTCGATCCGCTCAGCATTCCGTGGCGGCCGGTATGGATCGATGATTTTCTTCGCTATTGCCACGAAAACAGCCTGCCTGTCGATTTTGTATCGACGCATCCCTATCCGCAGGACTTCGCGATTGACGAGCCGGGAATGCCAAAAGGCAAAGGCTTCCGGCGAAGCATCGATTCCACGCGCGACGATTTGCGCACCATGCGAAGAATCATGGATGCGAGCCCCTATCCTAAAGCGGAGATTCACCTGACAGAATGGAACTCCAGCCCCTCGCCCGTGGATCACTCGCATGATTCACTGGCAGCCGCAACATTTGTCGCAAAAACGAATCTCGAGTCAGTTGGCTTGGTCGACTCACTTTCTTATTGGACGTTCACGGACGTCTTCGAAGAGAACAGAAATACAGATTCGATCTTCCATGGAGGCTTTGGCCTGATTAATTACCAGGAGATCCCCAAGCCTGCCTTCCATGCTTATCGATTTATGAATAATCTGGGAGATGAATTGCTTGCGCAAACCGTCGGCGGACTGGTCTCACGCGACAGCAAAACTGGACGCATTGCCGCTGTCTTCTACAATTATCCACCCGAAATGAAAGTTTCTTTGCCAGTTAGTAATACTTTGGCCGAGGCCGATCAGATCGACAACAGCGGAAGCCCGCGCGATCTTACCTTCCACGTTGACCATCTGCCTGCCAATGCTTCTTTTCTGATTGAGACACTGGATAAGGAACACGGAGACGCGGTCGCGGAGTGGGTGTCCATGGGAAAGCCGGAGCCGCCGAATCAAGAACAGACTGCTGTGCTGCGGAAACTTGCCTGGGATACAAAAAAGCGGGTTACTCAGGCCAACGAAGCGGGAGAATTGAACGTTAAGTTGAAACTTGACGCGTGGTCTGTAGTTCTAGTCAAGCAAATGAACAACGAATAGCCGCAAACGTTCTGGAACTCAGGGGTGGGAAGGCTTAAAGAATGATCCAAACTGTGAAACATAGATACGCATTCATCCTTGCAGCACTGCTTTTCTACTTGCAGACAGAAGGTCAGCACACAAAAGAGCCGGTAGATTATGTGTCGCCTAATATAGGCGGCATTGGGCAATTGCTTACGGCAACGATTCCGTATGTTCAATATCCGCACGGAATGGCAAGGTTGGCTCCCATTACAACGCCTGGCATTACTGATCGCTACCTTGCCGATAAAATCTACGGCTTCCCGGCAGGCCCGGCGATATTAATGGCTTCCGTCGGCGGCGACAGCAGTGTACATACGCAGGATTGCGCTTCAGATTTCGACCATGATTTTGAAGTATCTACGCCGTATTACTATGCTGCCGATCTTCAAACCTGGAATATAAAAGCCGAGCTGACAGCCACCATGCAGGCGGCTTATTACCGGTTCACCTTCCCTGCCAGTGCTCATGCGCATCTTGTGCTGAACATGAAGGATCATGCCGAATTCACAGTTGTCGGAAGCAATGCAGTGGAAGGGAGCGAAAAGGTCATTGGCCCTGTCGGCGAGCTTTCCGGCAATGCAGGTGAGACGAGAGAGTATTTTTATGCGGAATTCTCGAAGCCTTTTCCATCCTATTCGACGTGGCAGGGCAATGATGTTGGTCACGAAGAGAAGCGTTCTGGCGACTCACTTGGATTTGTAACTGACCAGAGAACAAATGACGGCGAGCAGATTGAGGTTCGAGTCGGAATCTCGTATATCAGTACAGAACAAGCGCGGCGTAATCTCGAGCGCGATATTCCCCAGTGGAACTTCAACCAGATAAAAACCAACGCTCAGGTCGTATGGAATAAGGCTCTTGGAGCCATGGAAGTTCAAGGCGGCAGCGACAGGCAACGCACGATTTTCTATACCGCTTTGTATCGCTCACTCGGCCGTATGACAGATATCACCGAGGATGGCAAATATTTCAGCGGGTACGATCACGCTGTCCATAACGCTGAGGGACACGATTTCTATATCGATGACGGTATCTGGGATACGTATCGTTCTCTGCATCCGCTGCAGCTTTTACTTGACGCAAGGCAGCAGGAAGACATGATCCGTTCCTACCTGCGGATGTACCAGCAGAGCGGATGGCTGCCATCCTTTCC
Organism: Alloacidobacterium dinghuense; assembly: GCF_014274465.1. Taxonomy (NCBI): domain Bacteria; kingdom Pseudomonadati; phylum Acidobacteriota; class Terriglobia; order Terriglobales; family Acidobacteriaceae; genus Alloacidobacterium; species Alloacidobacterium dinghuense. The sequence goes on from NZ_CP060394.1 coordinate 3,927,562, forward strand.
GTCAGTGGCCGGAGATCAGGAGGTCATGATCGGCCATCACGCGGCATCTCTGATTGCAGATGCTTATTCCAAGGGATATCGCGACTTCGACCTGAACCTTGCCTACGCGGCGATGCGGAAGAACGCGACTGAGGCAACGATGCTTCCCTGGCGGCGCGGACCGTTGACAAGCCTCGACAAGGTGTATTTCGAGAAGGGATTTTTTCCAGCACTGGCAAAGGGCGAGGCAGAAACTGTGTCAGAGGTTACGGGCGAGCGGCGCCAGGCCGTCTCCGTCACACTCGAAAATGCATATGACGACTGGTGTGTCGCCCAGATTGCAAAAGCACTTGGCAAACAACCCGATGCAGAATATTTCACCAAGCTGGCGCACAATTATCAGATCGTCTTCAATCGCGACATCGGGTTCATGGCTCCAAAGAGCGCAGATGGTGAGTGGGTAGCGGACTTTGATCCAAAGCTCGGCGGAGGACAAGGAGGACGCGACTACTTCACCGAAGTCGATTCATGGATCTATACCTACAGCGTGCAACATGATGTCGCGGGCCTGATTCAACTCATGGGCGGCCGCGATTCATTCAACAAGAAGCTGGATCAGCTCTTTGTAGAACAATATGGGACTTCGAAGTTCCATTTTCTCGATCAATTTCCGGATGCAACCGGGCTTGTCGGCCTTTATGCACAGGGAAACGAGCCTAGCTTCCATATTCCCTACCTTTATGACTTCTCGGGCCAACCTTGGAAGACACAGCGGCGCGTTCGTCAACTGATGGATGTCTGGTATGGTGATGGGCCGCTTGGGATTCCGGGCGACGACGATGGCGGCGCAACTTCATCCTGGTATGTTCTGAGCGCCGTTGGCTTTTACCCTGTTTGTCCTGGCAGTCCTGTCTATGAAATCGGCAGCCCTCTTTTTGCCCGAAGCACAATCCGTCTGGGCAATGGAAAGACGTTTCAGATCATCGCAAATCACGTCTCTGACCGCAACAAATACATCCAGTCAGCTACGCTGAACGGGAAGCCCCTTAATAAGCCATGGTTTGAGCATGCTGATATCGCCAACGGCGGCACACTCATTCTTGAAATGGCTGACCAGCCGAACCTGCAATGGGGCAGCTCTCCAGCGGCTGCTCCACCTTCCATGTCGAATCAAGCAGAGTAACTCGAAGGTTATAGATGAATTTTGAGAGCAATACTGAAGCAATTGTGAAGGGTGCCGGAATGTCATCGCGCAGGCGTCTTTTGTCGATGGGTGCGGCTACAGGTCTTGCAGCGCTTGTCGGTACTTCGAATCCCGCGTACGCTGCTTCTACAGGAAACGAAACTAGAGACTTCATCAACGTAAGAAATTACGGGGCAAAGGGAGACGCAGCCACCGATGATACGGCTGCATTTCAGCAATTCTTCGATGCTGCGAGCAAGGCCGGCGGAGGCACAGTGTATGCTCCTCCTGGCCGATACTTATTTCGCGGAACCCTGATCGTGCCACAAGGAGTAACGCTGCGTGGCTCGTTTACTTGTGTGCCTTCGCATAATGGGATTCGAGATAAGGGGCAGCCGAAACCCGGCGATGATGGGACCGCGCTTTTTGTAGTGTCAGGTCGCGGAAGCGACGATGGACCGCCATTCCTTATGCTGAATACAAACAGCTCGGTCTGCGGCCTGACTATCTATTATCCGGAGCAGGAGCTTGACAGCGAACCCGTCGCGTATCCGTGGACGATCGCGATGCGCGGCAAGAATCCGGCGGTTTTTGATGTCGAATTGCTGAATCCGTATCAGGTGATCGATGCAAGCCAGAACGAGCGCCATAACATACGCAATGTCACTGGGCAGCCTCTTCGTCGCGGCATCTGGGTAGACGCTATTTACGATATTGGGCGCATCGAGAATGTTCATTTCAATCCATGGTGGAGTTCTCACACCAAGGTTTATCAATGGCAGACACAGAACGCGGAAGCTTTCATTTTCGGCCGCTCCGATTGGGAGTATGTGCTGAACACATTTAGCTTTGGTTACCGTGTCGGTTACAAATTTGTCGAAACATCGACCGGTGGCTGTAACGGGAACTTTCTCGGCATTGGAGCCGACGACTGCAATCGCGCCATTCTCGTTGAGCAGGCCGCGCCGTATGGGCTCCTTATCGCGAATGGCGAATTTACATCGTTCCACGGCGACGATCCCACGATGGTAGAGGTCGGATCAGCCAATAAAGGAGTCGTTCGCATCAGCAATAGCGCGTTCTGGGGGCCGTGCAATCAGATTGCAAAGATTCATGGCCAGGGTACGGTCGGATTCAGCGACTGCACATTTGTGCAATGGGGGAAAGAAGGAGACCAGGCTGCGATCCAGGCCAATTCCGGCAGCATTGTGATTCAAGGTTGCGAGTTCCGACAGAACAAACAGCATATTGCGCTAGGCAAAGAAGTGGATCGCGCAGTTGTTATTGGGAATCTTTTTTCCGGTCCAGCCAAGATACAGAATGATTCAGGCACGAGTGCACAGATAGGTTTCAACGCGGCGTCTGCCTGAGAACAAACGATGAAAAGACCAACCAGTTGCTCATCGTCCGTGATCGCTATCAAATCGGACACCAAGTAACCAGATAAATAACGCCAACAATTCTCGCGTGAGGATCTCCTGACGCTGTTCCGCATGATTTGGACTGGACTCCGGCATTTCATTCGTCGAAAACGGTCGGATGGTCGGCATCGGATGGTCGGCATTGCATTAATTTCTTCAGTTGCCTGTGAACCGCCCCAAGCCAAGCGTGGAAATGTAAGAATCTTAACGGAGATCATCAGAGGGAGTTTACACATGATTTTGAAGTCGAAATGGAACCGTCGCTCGTTTTTGTCCGCACTTGGCACCCTCGGAAGCACCCTCTTTGCACCTGCGGAAATCTTCGCTGCAAAGAAGACAAAAGAATCCGCTCAGTCTCCGATCGACGGCAGCCCGATCGTCCCCATCACCAGTGGGCTCGGCTCTACAGGAGACGTGTACGCAGAACTGGGCGTCAAACCATTGATCAATATTGTCGGCACAGTGACGGTGATTGGTGGCTCCGTCATGAGGCCCGAGGTTATGGAACTGATGCGACAAGGCAACCAGCACTTCGTGATGATCAACGACCTGGAAGTGGCTGCGGGCAGATACATCGAGAAACTCTGCAAGACTCCGCCAGGATATACAGGACTGGTAACAGGTGGCGTGGCGGCGGGCTTGGTCGTTGCCTATGCGGGCATGATGACGGAAGATCTCGAGCCTCGTATCAGGGTCTGTCCGGATGTGACAGACTTTCCCCGTACCGAAGTCATCATCCAGAAGGCGCACAGGAATCCCTTCGATCATCAGATTCGGCAAACCGGAGCAAAGCTGATCGAAGTGGAGACGCAAGAGCAGATGATCAACGCCATCAATCCGAAAACGCTGGCCATTCACTTTACCAACATTCTTTCAGATAAGGGCCAGGTGAGCGGACCAGAGACCGTGGCAATTGCAAAAGCGCATAACCTCTACACCTTTAACGATGCCTCTGCCGATGTGCCTCCGAAGGAGCGGCTGTGGGAGTATCCAGCGGTGGGCTTCGACTTTGTAGGCTTTAGTGGCGGCAAAGATATCTGCGGCCCGCAAGCTTCGGGCATTCTCATCGGCAAGGAGCAACTCATTCGCTGGGCGCAGCTGAACATGAGCCCACAGGAAGATCGAATCGGACGCTGCTGCAAGGTGGGCAAGGAAACGATCTTTGCACTGCTGAAGGCTCTCGAGCTGTTCGTCAACCAGGACTACGATGCGGTGCTGCGCATGTATGACTCGCGGGCGCAGGTGATTTCAGATGCAATGAAGAAATTCGGTGTAACGGCATGGCCGAGAGAATTCAACGCCCAGGCACTAGGCAACGTAACGCCTTATTACAGTTGGCAAATCGACCAGACCAAGCTGAAGATTACCGGGCACGAAGTAATGCAGCAGCTCGCTGATACGAAACCGATTGGAATCGGCAGCATGGGGGCAGGAGCAAGCGGGATGCGCGGGCGCGATCCCAATGCTCCGGCACATCCGCCAGAGCAGCACCGGCGACCCGCCGATCCGACCCGCTTTGGCTTCGCCATGTGGCAACTCAAAGACGGAGAAGACAAGATCATCGCCGACCGGCTGCTAGAGATCTTCAGCCAGGCCCCAAAGGCATAGACTGAGAATGGTCTAAGAGTCGGTTAATTTGCGCAACGATGCCAAAACCTCACCCGCTGCGGCCGGAGTGCCGGGCGTAGGAAGTCTTCTCTAAACACCTTAATGTGCGCCCGGCGCAGCGAATAGCTCCCGTTCCCGTATGTACGTCGAATAAATATTTGCTGTCGACATGCTGGCATTCACGAGTGGCGCATTGCTGGGCGTGTTGCCGGCAAATTGATACCCTAAGACATCGGCAAAGTGCAAATCGCTGAGGTCCGTGACGTGCTCTAGCTTGCCATCCGGCACGGTTACGCGAAAGATTGCCTGACTTCTCTGCACGTACGTGTGAAAGAAAAGAGACTTGCTGTCAGTTGCCCAGACGGGATCGGCTGCACTCTGCTGACACAACAACCGCCAACTCTGCGTGGTTGTGTCATAGAGCATCACTCTCATCATGTCGAGCGAAAGGGCAGCGATATACCTGCCGTCTGGCGACCAGCGTGGACTGAACAATCCCTGCGATCCCGGAATCGTAGTGACTTTCCCAGAAGCTACGTCCACCAGAGAAATCGCCTTTGATTCAGCGGTCTCTCCCATCAGGGCCGGCACTCTGCCAAAGACAATCTCACGGCCGTCCGGCGACCAATCCGGGTCGGCCTCATTACGGTCCTCATGAAGCAGGCGATGAAGGTTTCCTCCGTCCGAGCCGATCAGAAAGACCTGCCAGACTTTACCTGGTTCTCTGGCCATGAAAGCCAGTTCGCTGCTATCAGACGACCACTGCATCATGAAAACTTCCATCGGCGATGTGGTCAGTTGCACCTGCTCCGAGCCATCGATACGGCTGCGCCACAGGCTGTTATCGCCGGTGCTGATCCAGGCCATCCATTTGCCGTCGCGAGAGAAGGCAACACGGTTGGCGGTGCGAAGCCTTTCGCCGAAAGGCAGGAAGCTCTTACTTGGCGGCGAGTATTCCATCAGCTCGGAGCGTGTGTCGGTTCCGATGAAAAAAATTCGATTTCCCGATCGCGAAGTAATCGGCGCCTGATAATCCAGCGGGCCGAAGGTCAGCTGGACAGGTGAGCCACTTTGCGCACGAAGCATCCATATGTTGTTGCTGCCGTTATGCCGGGATTGGAAAACGAAATATTTGCCGTCGGCGGTCCAGCTTCCACAACACTCGCTTGCAGTAATGTTCCAGCCCGCCAGAAGCTGATGCGGATTCTCCCCGTGTGAGCCTAACTCCCAAAGCGAAGTCGTATGCGTATCAGAATTCAGGAGTGTTAGGCGCAGGGAGTTGCCATTGGGCGCCCAGCGCATCCAGAATGCTCTTCCGTGGAGCGTAGCCAAACGTTGCGGCGACTCGCCGTTTTCGCCGACCAGCCATAAGCCATCGCCGTTCGCATAAAGAATGTGAGCTCCATCGGGCATCCATGTGGCATCATGCGCTAATACTCCAGAAACCTGCCGTGCTGCGCCGCCAAGTGTCGGCACAATCCACAAAGCCTGTTCTGCTTCGGCTGAGATATGATTGCGGATCAATAGCTTCGATCCGTCCGGGGAGATGTCTCCTAGTAGTGGTGCAACGATCTCGTCTGGTAGCGTCAATGTCGAGGTTTTGCCATTAGCGATTAAGGCTTGCGCCAGAGTTATGCGCCCGTTCTCAAGTTCTGGGAAGTAGACCCGCACGCCATCGGTAACTGTCACCGGAAGGTCTTCGAGGAAGGTGTCGCCAGGAGAAACGCGGCCGGAGGAAGTCACGCGGGAAATCTGCAAGGATGGCACTTGCGTCCGGCTGACCGCCCAGAAAACGCCGACTCCTACAGCGATCCCTGCAAGCCCGCAAATGCTGAGCACCAACCAGCCTGGGACAGAAGAACGAGCTTTCTTTTCTGTCTGCAGTGGAGTTTCTGCCTGAGGTAAACGTTCTGGCAATGGGACATGAGCAGCCTGTGGTGGCGCAAACGAAACAGGAGAGATGAATCTGTACCCGCGCTTTGCCAGCGTTTCGATGAAGCGCGGGTTTTCGGCCGAGTCGCCCAGGGCATCGCGGATCTTATTGATTGCGGTTCCTAGGCCATGCTCAAAATCCACAACCGTGTTTTTGCCCCAGAGGCGCTCCTGAAATTCTTCACGTGAAACTACTTCTCCGGCATTCAGCAGAAGGATGGAGAGCACCCTGAATGGCTGCGCCTGAAGCCGAACGCGTATGCCTGATCGGTAAAGTTCGCCGGTCCTTAAATCTGCCTCGAAGAGGCCAAAGTGAACCTTCGATCCGGTCTTTGCCGCTGTCGACATACTTCCCGCGGTGATGCGCCCTTTCTGAGTTTGTAATATTCCTCGTTCAGAGGCAAATCAGACCTTAAGTTATTGACGAAATAATTTCGCAAACGATTCATTATTCAGCATTTATTTGTCTAACTCCCGGTGAAGCAAAAAGGACCCTCTGTGCATTGCCAGTCGTATCAGAAAAGTCTTCAAGTACTCGGTGGCTCGCACCTCGCTTCGAAAACCTGAAAAAACTGAAGGTGCGGGCTTTCCCACTAGGAGGCACACAATGCTTAGAAGTTGGCTTGGAAGATTCTCGCAGCTCTTGTTCATTACTTCGTTAATGGCAGGCTCAGGATTTGCCCAAACAGATACGGCTCGCATCCAGGGAACGGTGACTGATCCCACAGGTGCGGTTGTTCCGAATGCTACGATTACCGTCACCAACACCGACCAAGGCAGATCTTTCGCGGCTACATCCGATGGGAGCGGTAATTTCACTGTCAGCGGACTTACCCGTGGCAACTACAGTATTAAGGTAGACGCATCCGGTTTTACGTCTATCGAACAGTCCATTTCGCTCGACGTTTCTCAGGTGAGGGCAATCGACCTAAAGCTCCAGCCAGGTGGAACAAGCCAGACCGTCACAGTCACCGACACGGCTTCGCTCATCGATCTTGCAAGCTCATCGACGGGCGAAGTGATCAAAGGGCGCCAAGTCACCCAACTCCCATTGAATGGACGAAATTTTACCGCGCTTGCGTTGCTCACTCCGGGTGTAACCCGCGGCAACTATAACGACCAGGCGAACGGTTCTGGTGGCAATGTGGAAACCTTCCGTTATAACGATTCAGGCGGCGCTGCTCTCTCCGTGAATGGACTGCGGCCCCAGTCGAACAATTTCATCCTCGACGGAACGGACAACAACGAGTCCCTCGTGAACACAATCGTATTCTTCACGCCAATCGACGCGACGGATGAATTCCGAGTCAATACCAGCGTCGCTCCGGCAGAGTTTGGCCGTGCAGGCGGAGCGATCGTCGAATCCTCAATCAAGTCGGGCACGAACCAGATTCACGGCTCAGCGTTCGATTTCCTCCGAAACTCTGAGTTTGACGCCAACCCGAACTATCAATTCCTCGGCGCAGGATTCTCGAAATTCCCTAACTTCATTCGCAATCAATTCGGCGGTAGCCTTGGCATGCCGATCCTTCGCAATAAGCTCTTCATCTTTGGCGACTACCAGGGGTTGCGTGAAAAGACCGGACTTGCCCCATCCTTCCAGACGGTTCCAACCGCGCGCATGCGCCAGGGCGACTTCAGCGAATTGCTGGCCCCCGGAAATCAGAACCTGACAACGGTTCCGCAATGCGCTGTGCCTGCAGGACAATCCTCGCCTGCGTCGACCGGTCAGATCTACGATCCCATCACCTGCCAGCCTTTCACCGGCAACATCATTCCACAGAATCGCTGGAATCAAGCCGCAGTCAACTATTTCAACGCATTTCCCGCGCCCACGAATCCGAATCTTATTCAAGGCAACTACGAAGCGATCCAGCAACAGATCACCTCGTTTAACGATTTCGATGTACGGCTCGACTTCACGCCGACGGCAAAGGATCAGTTCTTTGTTCGTTACAGCTATGGACAGGACAACTTCACCAAGTCATCGCTCTTCCCTAACCTGCCCGCAGGTTTTGCTACAGGGCAGAATCAGAGCCATCCACGCGCAGCCGTCGGCAGCTACACGCGCATCATCACACCGAACCTCCTGAATGAATTCCGCGTCGCGTATGTGCGTCCGGAGTTCGGCTATATTCCACCTTTCTTTGGCGACCCGGTATCGCAGAACCTTGGTATTGTAAACGCCAATCGAAATCAGCTCACCAGCGGCGGTGCGCTCATCGGCGACAACAACTCACAGCTTTCCTATACCGGTGACGGCGGTCCTTATCTGGTCAAGGAATACACGGCGCAGGGCCTGGATGCGGTGAGCTGGAACCATGGTGCGCATGCCTTCAAGTTTGGCGTGAACATCATCAATCGGCGTGTCAACTTCTTCCAGGGGAACGACTCGAAAGGCTTCTTCAACTTTGTCAGCGCTGGCAGCGGTGACCCGAACTGGACCGGGTATGACGTCTCTGAAGCTCTGGTTGGTTTCTCGAACTATTCTCTAGGAGCAAGCTCGGACTTCTTCGGCACCTATAACTGGGAGACCGGTTACTTTGCACAGGATGACTGGAAGGTCACGCGACGCCTGACACTGAACCTCGGACTGCGCTATGACCTCTACACCTATCCCTACACAGCGCATAACCAGCAGTCGACCTTCGATATTCTTACCGGTCAGCTTCTCGTCGCAGGGCAGAATGGCCAGTCTCGAAGCCAGGTAAACACGAATCACAACAACTTTGCCCCGCGCGTTGGATTTGCCTACGACCTGTTTGGCAACGGCAACAGCGTGCTGCGCGGCGGTTATGGAATCTTCTACTTCCTCGATCGCGGCGGCATCGGCAACCAGCTCAGCAATAATCCCGACTTCAACGGAACCGCCAGCTATAACGTCAATAACGGTTACCGTGTGACCTTTACCGGACAAGGACCGTCCGGCTCCAACGACAGCAGGTTGGCAACGGCTGCGCTTCCCGCCCCTGCCAGCACCGTAGACATCACCAATCCGCAGAACGTAAGTGTAATTGCGCAGCTGCCGAATAATCAGACTTCCACGATTCAACAATGGAACCTGCAATTGCAGCAGCAAATCGGTCAGTCAGCGTTCACGATGGCATATGTTGGAACTCGCGCCACACACCTGACAACAGCCTACAACCTGAACCAGCAGCCGCTCGGCTACTTAGGCTACGCCAACGGCTTCCGCCTCTATCCGGTGCTTGGCGGAGCCGCAACGGTGAACAACAACAGCGGTGTCTCCAGCTACAACGGTCTGCAGCTTCACTTCGAGCACCGTTTCACAAAAGGATTAACCACCACGGCCAGCTATACGTGGGCGCATACAACGGATGATTCGGTATCGCCGCTAGGGAATGAATCGAATCAGATATTCATCAACCCCGCAACGCACAGCGCCATGCTGAACCTGAACAAGGGCAACTCCTATCAGGATCAGCGCCACGTCTTCAACTTCAGCACGCTGTATGATCTGCCGTTCGGCAAGGGACACGAGTTCTTCAGCAATGTGTCGAGGCCGGTCAATTACGTAGTCGGCGGCTGGCAGATGAACATGATCGCACAGCTGAATACCGGCGTGCCGTTCGACGTCATTGATTCGCACAATGCGCCGACGGACTTCGCCGATCTGGTAGCGCCGGCTGTTATTACGCACAGCGTTACGCGATCCTACTTCAGCACATCCTCGTTCGCTGAGCCTGCTAACGTGAACGGGATCTACTCCAATCCCGGAACTGCGGGACGTGGCCTTCTGCATGGCCCCGGAACCAAGGTTGTGAACTTTGCGTTGCAGAAGAATATCCCGATCACGGAGCGCGTGAATACTGAGTTTCGTACTGAGGCCTTCAACATTTTCAATACGCCTCAATTCACAAATCCTGACGGCAACCTGAACGATCAGAATTTCGGTTTGATCTCGGGCCTGCAATACAATTCAGTGCGGCAGATCCAGTTCGCGCTGCGATTCACCTTCTAGCTGGCTGAATATTCATTCGCGCCACGACGGCTCCTCCGGCGTGGCGCTTTTTTCGAGGACGCCGATCTCATGAAGTTGAAAGTTTCTTTTCTGGCAGTTGCTGTCGCATTCCTGCTGAGCGCTTCACTTCCCCTCTGTGCCCAAAGCGCCAGACCCGCAATTGACAAGATCGATCCGCCAGACTGGTGGGCCGATATGCCATCGCCCATGCTGCTCATTCATGGCGAATACCTCTCTGGCGCCCGGATTTCGGTGGCTGGACATCAAGTTTCCATTCAAAAGACGCAAGTTTCCGACAATGGCCACTGGGCTTTTCTCTGGTTGAGCACCGCGAATGCTTCGCCGCAGACGATACACATCACAGCCGCAAATAGCGCAGGCAAAGCAGAAGCAGATTTCCAATTGCATTCACGCAGGCCGAAATCGGACGGCTTTCAGGGCTTCTCATCTGCAGATGTGATGTACCTGATCATGACGGATCGATTTGCGGATGGCGACTCATCGAACGACGAGTCGAGCGAAGAGCGTGCTAAAGTGCGCGGGTGGCATGGAGGCGATTTCAAAGGCATCGAACAACACATCGATTACCTGCAGTCGCTGGGTGTTACCACCGTGTGGACAACGCCGGTCTATAAGAACATTCCTTCGCCTCAGTCATATCACGGTTACAGCGCGACCGATATGTACGCAGTCGATCCACACTTCGGCACGCTTGCTGACTATCAGCATCTCGCCTCGTCTCTGCATCAGCACCGCATGAAGATCGTGCTTGATACGGTCCCGAATCACATAGGCCCTGCGCATCCCTGGGTCAAAGACCCGCCGCTGCCTGACTGGTTCCATGGAACGCTCGAACACCACACCGTAGCTAAAGGCGACTTCAAGTCGATTCCCGATCCGCATGCATCCTGGCGCGAGCGTCGCGACATCACCGAAGGATGGTTCGCCAATGTTCTGCCAGACCTCAATCAGGAAAATCCCATCGTGGCAAAATATCTGATTCAGAACGCTGTCTGGTGGATCGAAACGGCTGGCCTCGATGGCCTTCGCATCGACACATTTCCGTATGTGAACCGCGCGTTCTGGCAGCAGTTTCATGCGCAGTTGCGTGAACTCTACCCGAAGCTCACAACAGTCGGCGAAGTCTTCAATGGCGACCCGACAATCACCTCGTACTTCGCCGGAGGCGTCGAACACAATGGCATTGACACAGGACTCTACACGCCTTTCGACTTTCCTCTTTATTTCACACTACGTTCAGTGCTCGTCCATGGAGAGCCGATCACGAAACTCGAAGATATTCTCCGACAGGACCGGCTCTATCCGCACCCCGAGCGTCTTGTCACCTTCCTCGGCAATCACGACACCGCGCGCTTCCTGAGCGAACCCGGCGCTACACCTGCTGAATTGAAGATGGCATTCGGCCTGCTCGCAACGTTGCGCGGCATGCCCCAAATCTACGCTGGTGATGAAATCGCGATGCGAGGCGGTAACGACCCTGACAACCGCCATGATTTTCCCGGCGGGTTTCACGATGGTCAGCCAAACGCCTTTGAAGCCGCGAGCCGCAGCACTGAGCAACAGGAGATGTATAGCTTGGTAAGTACTTTGCTGCACCTCCGCACACAGCACAGCATATTGCAATCGGGCGAGCAGCAGGATGTACTGGATGAAGATCCTACCGCATTTGCTTTTGTCCGTGCTGAAGATATCTCACACGGTTGCGACGGCAAAGACCGCGTATTAGTGATAGCAAACAACGCGGATCAACTGCGCAATATCACTTTAAACACCGAAAATACTGCGCTCGCTGGTTGTTCGAATCTACGTCCACTGGCGGGCGTTGCGAATGTCGTGAGCGCGAACCACGATACCTTTGAACTCCACCTGGGAGCAAAAGAAGTGGCTTTCTATTCTGCTGATTAAGAATTCAGGTTCCACTCACATTCGGGCAATGTTGAGAAGAAAAATGCAGTATAAGTCTCGCAATGTGAGAGACCAGGATTTGCACAGGGACCACGAAATATTGCGGTTGACTCGTAGTCTAGCCCTTGATACGGTAGATTTCACTTCGCGGTGCCCGGTCCTCAAACCCGGGTGAAAAGGGAAGCCGGTGAAAGACCGGAACTGCCCCGCAGCGGTAAGCAGGAACAAACGCTCCAACAGCAAGCACTGGTTCAGCCGTGAACTGGGAAGCCGGAGCAAGTAGGCAGCCTGCAAGTCCGAAGACCTGCCACGAAGACATTCGCTACGCCTCCGAGGGGAGGTGAGGTGACAGTGGCTCCTGCTCCGGACTCGGAGTGCTGCTGTTTCTTCTTTTCCCTTCCAGAGGCCAGGGAGAGCAGCAGATGGCCACAGTTCAGACTCAAACCAGTCTTTCCGATATCGTGCCGGGTTTTCCTGTTCCCGATGTGACGCCGACGATGCATGTGCGCAAGCGCAATGGCGCGCTTGAGCCTGTCGACGTGAACAAGATTGTGCGCGCAGTGCAGCGTTGCGCGCATGGATTGGCTCATGTCGACGCTATCCGCGTTGCCAGCAAAACCATAGGCGGATTGTATGACGGAGCGACCACCCGCGAACTGGATGCGATGTCCATTGATACAGCCGCTTCGCTGATTGCAGAAGAGCCGCAGTACTCAAAGCTGGCGGCCCGCTTGCTGCTCGGAACGATTGTGAAGGAAGTTGCCGGACAGAACCTCCACTCCTTTTCGCAGTCCGTGGAGCACGGGTTCCGGGAAGGTGTAGTGAATGCGGCCACAGCCGAGTTTGTGCGCGTGCACGCTCGCAAACTCAACCATGCCATTGACGAACACTTCTCGGATAACTTCGAGTACTTCGGCCTGCGGACCGTGTATGACCGCTATCTGCTGCGCGATCCCCTCTCGCGCAAAGTAGTCGAGACGCCGCAACATTTCTTTCTGCGCGTCGCATGCGGATTGGCCGGCACGCCGAACGAAGCGATCGAGTTCTATCGCATGATCGCTTCGCATGACTACATGCCTAGCTCTCCGACGCTCTTCAATTCCGGGACAAAACATGCGCAGATGTCGTCGTGCTACCTGCACGATTCTCCACAGGATTCGCTGGAGTCGATCTACGACGCGTACAAGGATGTGGCCCTGCTGTCCAAGTTTTCAGGCGGCATCGGGCTCGCTTTCCATCGCGTGCGCTCGGAGGGGTCGCTGATTCGCGCCACGAACGGATTGTCGAACGGAATTGTGCCGTGGCTTCGGACTCTGGATAGCTCTGTTGCCGCGGTGAATCAGGGTGGCAAGCGCAAAGGAGCCTGCTGTGTGTATCTGGAGCCCTGGCACGCGGATATTGAGCAGTTTCTTGAGTTGCGCGAGAATACCGGCGATCTTTCACGCCGTACCTACAACCTGAATCTGGCGAACTGGATTCCAGACATCTTCATGCGTCGTGTCGACGAAGATGGCATCTGGTCCTTGTTCGATCCAAAGACAGTTTCACATCTACCCGACGCGTTTGGCAGCGAGTTTGATGCGGCATACGAAAAGGCAGAAGAAGAAATGCTCTTCACGCGACAGGTAAGGGCGCGCGATCTCTATGCGCGCATGATGCGCTGCCTGGCCGAGACCGGGAATGGTTGGATGACATTCAAGGATGCGTGCAACCTGAAGTGCAACCAGACAGGCAAGCCCGGCAACGTCGTTCATCTCTCCAACCTGTGCACGGAGATCACAGAAGTGACGTCGCGCGAGGAGACCGCCGTCTGCAATCTTGGCTCCATCAACCTGGCGCGCCACGTTGCAGACGGCACATTCGATTTCGACAAGCTCGCGAGAACGGTAAAGATTGCGGTGCCAATGCTGGACCGTGTCATCGACATCAACTACTACCCCGTTCCGCAGGCAGCAAACGCAAATGCACGGTGGAGGCCCGTCGGTCTCGGTGTTATGGGCTTGCAGGATGTCTTCTTTCAACTGAAGCTTCCGTTTGATTCAGCGGAAGCGCAGTATTTGTCGGCGCGAATTCAGGAGGAGATCTACTACTACGCGCTCTCGGCATCGTGCGAACTTGCAGAACAGTTCGGCCCGCATCCGTCATTCAGCGAAACGCGCCATGCAGAAGGCAAGTGTCAGTTTGATCTCTGGAATGTGAAGCCGTCTCATGAAGCTCGATGGGATGCGCTGCGCGAGCGAATCAAGAAGCATGGAGTGCGGAATTCGCTGCTGATCGCAATTGCTCCCACGGCTACAATCGCCTCCATCGTAGGCTGCTACGAATGCATCGAACCGCAGATTTCGAATGTCTTCAAGCGCGAAACCCTTTCCGGCGAATTTCTCCAAATCAATCGCTACCTCGTAGCGGAGTTGAAAGACCGCAGCCTGTGGAACGAGGAGATTCGCACTCGCCTGAAACTGGCCGAAGGTTCCGTGCAACAGCTGGCGGAACTCCCCGCCGATCTGAAGCAGGTCTACCGCACCGTATGGGAAATTCCGATGCGCGGACTCATCGACATGGCGCGCTCTCGCAACGCGTACATCGATCAGAGCCAATCACTCAATCTCTTCATGGAGTCGCCGAACATCGGCAAACTCAGCTCCATGTACATGTACGCTTGGAAGAGCGGATTGAAGACGACCTACTACCTGCGCTCACGACCCGCAACGCGCATTGCAAAAACCACTGTCACGGCAAACGCGGACGCCAATGTGTCGCCAGCGTCCTCCGTAGCCTGCTCGCTTGAGAATCCAGGCTCGTGCGAAGCCTGCCAGTAAGCCATTAAAGGAGATTACGAATGTCCTCTGTTCAAGCGCCTGATACCATCCTCGATCCCGGCCTCTGCCTGACACTGAGGCCCATGCGTTACCCCGTCTTCTTCGACATGTTCCGCGACGGAATCAAAAATACGTGGACTGTCGAAGAAGTCGACTTCCAGACCGATCTCGTAGACCTGAAGCAGCGGCTCAGCCCTGCCGAAGTACACCTGATTCAACGGCTGGTAGCTTTCTTTGCCACGGGTGATTCAATTGTTTCCAACAACCTCGTGCTGAATCTGTACAAGCACGTTAACTCGCCAGAAGCCCGATTGTATCTTTCGCGGCAATTATTTGAAGAAGCCGTCCATGTGCAGTTCTATCTGACACTGCTGGACAATTATGTGCCTGACCCGGATGAGCGAGCCGCAGCGTTTGCCGCAGTTGAAAACATCCCTTCGATTGCAAAGAAGGCCAACTTCTGCATGAAGTGGATGGATTCGATTCAGGAACTCGACCAACTCACGACACAGCAGCATCGCAAGCAGTTCTTGCTAAATCTGATCTGCTTTGCAGCCTGTATTGAGGGACTGTTCTTCTTCGCTGCATTCGCTTATGTGTACTTCCTGCGGTCAAAAGGCTTGCTGCATGGGCTGGCGGCAGGCACGAACTGGGTCTTTCGTGATGAGAGTTGCCATCTGGAGTTTGCGTTTGAAGTCGTAAACGTCGTCCGCAGTCAGGAACCGGACCTGTGGGATGAGCAACTGGAACGCGACATTGTGCAGATGCTGCGTGAAGCAGTCGATGCGGAGACTCAATTCGCAGAGGATCTCTTAAGCGGCGGCGTGGGTGGGCTCTCCGTGCGCGAGATGCGTCAATACTTGGGCTACGTTGCCGACTCCAGGCTGCAGCGCCTCGGCATTGCTCCCGCATTTCACACAAAGAATCCGTTCTCGTTCATGGATCTTCAGGATGTGCAGGAATTGACCAATTTCTTTGAGCGCCGCGTTTCCGCCTATCAAACTGCTGTTCAAGGAGAAGTAGCTTTCCACGAAGATTTCTAGTCGAGACAAGACAGCATCTCACGCCATGTACATGGCTCACGCGCCTGGACAGCGACCGGCGCTGCATCGATCCGCGCGAAAGCATAACCAATCAAAAGCAGAAGATCCATGCATAATCCCTTTGGTTGGAGATGACAACTAATATATAAACAATCAGTTGACCGTTCTGCTGTCTTGGATGAAGCCGGGAGAAATCACTTTGTTCTCAGATCGGAGAAATCGCATACATAAAATGGTGGGACGGAGACAAGCAACACTTGGGAAATGATTTGAGCAATCCGGGGCCATCCGCGAAGGCCGTACGCCGAGTAGACCTGAATGCCATCGAGTTAGCCTCCAGCGAAACTGCGCGCCGTATCAATCGAGAAATCATCCTGCAACTGATCCACTCGAGCCAACCGATCTCAAGGGCTGATCTGGCAAGGCTCTCCGGATTGCAGCGCAGCACTGTCTCTCAGATCATCGAACAACTCATTCAGGAACGCTGGATACGCGAAGGCGCCGTAGCTCAGTCGCCACGCGGACGCCGTCCAACGATGCTGCTTCTGAATGATGAACTGGTGGTCCTGGCCGCCGACATTCATCCGCGCCAGGTCACCGTCGCCATGATCGATCTGACCGGTCGCCTCCTTTCGCGGTCTACGCTGCCGCTCGGCTCTGATCCCGCCAGATCCGTCGCCGGCATCATCGATTGCATGAAGCGAATCAGGGATAGCCATCCCAGGAAATCCCTGGAAGGCATCGGCATCAGCGTTCCCGGACGCGTCGATACGGAATCGCAGTTGTTGATCTTTGCGCCAAACCTGCACTGGCCGAAATACGACATCAAGGGAGCCGTCGAGCGCGGCATGGAACTTCCCACTGAGATGGAAAACGCCGCCACTGCCTGCCTCATGTCTGAACTGTGGTTTGGACGAATGGATGGCGTCCGCGATGCAGTGTTGATCACCGTTTCCGAAGGAATCGGCGGAGGAATCCTCGCAAATGGACAACTCGTAACCGGCCAGAACGGCATGGCCGGCGAATTCGGCCACATCGCCATTGATCCCTCGGGCCCCCGCTGCGCCTGCACACAAAACGGCTGCTGGGAGGTTTTCGGATCTTGCAACGCCGGTCTGCGCTACTACTATCAGTCGGATCCAAAGGCGAAGCGCATCACGTTTCAAGAACTCCTCAACTTCGCGGAAGAGGGAAACGCGCATGCTGTCGCAGCTCTGGCAAAACAGGCCAAATACATCGGTCAAGGTTTGCGAATGGTCACCGCTGCCCTTTCGCCCGAATTAGTCCTCATCGCGGGAGATATCACTTCCGCCTGGCACCGCTTTTCACCCATCATTGAAGCCGAGTTGGAGAAGTCCACCTTGAAAGGAGAGCCGCCACGCCTTCTCGCCACGCATGAAGGCGACGTTGCGCGGCTTCGCGGTGCGGCCGCTCTCCTCCTCCAGCGCCACTCCATTCGCAGCAACGAATGAAACGCGATCTGTGAGCGCGTTATTCCAAAGCTCCTCAGCAACGCGTTGGGATGTCTTCGCATTCGAGACGGATTCGTCCCTGGCCACAGGCCCGGGCTGGGATAACGTCACTGGATTGGGCACGCCGAGTGGCATGCCCTTCATCAATCAAGTATTGAAAGCAATCAAGTAAATTCACGAATGCAGCATCTCGGCGGGTCGCTCCTTCCAGCGACCCGTCTTTTCTCGATGCCGATTTCCTTCTCCAGAATCACCCACCGCATCTACGTGAAGAGTGGCTCAATGCCCCTGACTCAGCTCTTGTGCAACCGTCAACCCACCCGCGCGCAAAATCCCCGGCACATTAAAATGCTCCAGATAGTCCGCGTCGGATGTCAACTTGGGAACATTCTCCAAATGCAATGAAACCGGAACATCGCTGACTGCAGCTGCGAATGTAGCCCACAACGCGGCATCCCCGGTGACAAACAGTTCTACATTTTGATCGCCCCTGCTCGCATAAACAATCGCCGTGACAACATCCTGAACGCGAGCCGCATCATCGCTCACATTGAAAGTCAAAAACTTCGGATACCCAGCAGCAGCATCGGCACGCTCCTCATCATCCGCATCCTCGGCCAGCTTCGGGGTAGGTCCGTTCGAAATGTCGCCAACACGCGGAGCCTTTGCCGCCCCACTCTGAAACACATCAAGCAACAGAACAGCCCGGCCCTCTTTGTGCAGTCGCCTGACCACGTCACTATCCAGAGCAGCCGCCGAACCTCTCGGATCGATTACGATTGCGGGCGCGCCACTCCCCTCGATCCAGATCCCAGGCACGCGATCCCCCTTCCCCGCGCGTCCAAGAACGATCGAGCGGCCATCGCGATCAGCGATGACCTGCCGTGGCACCTCCACCGCAAGCGTCTGCCTGAGCCGCTCGCGAAGAAAAGCGCGATCCTGAAGCTCCCCATTTTCAAGCTTTTTGTTCTGAACCTCCGATCGTTCCCGCCAGAGCCGAAACACACTGTCCAGGTCGAGCGCATTCGCCGGCAGCGTGCGATTCGACAGCGCCATCATGTCCTGCAGCGGAGGCACATCAATGTCGTGCTCAATCAGTTCCCCGCTTTCGCTTATACCTTGATTCTGCTTGGCAAAAAAGCGATAGACGGCCTCGCGGCTGGGCCTGTTGAAGTTGTGCGGAGCATCCATCTGAACAACTGCCACCTGATCGCCCTTGCCGTAGAGGTCGTAAATCCTTCGAATCGCGGGATACTCTTCCTGCGGAACATTGCGCGTCCAATCACCCGTCGCAGAAACCAGCAGCATCGGCTTCGGCGCAAATATGGCGGCAATCTCAACATTGCTTGTATTGATGCGCAATCCCGGAGCATTCTCACACAAGTCGCCGCCCTGCATGATCGCCGACACCATATTGACCGGCGCGGCAAACTGCACGCGATCATCCACAGCCGCCAGCAGAAAGGCCTGCGTCCCACCGCCGGATGCACCTGTTATCCCCAGCCGCCCCGCGTCAACATCGTCAAGCGAAGCAAGAAAATCAAGCGACCGGATCGAATTCCACAACTGCAATCCCAGCGGACCAAACGACCACAACCGCTGCTCTGCGCTGCCGAATCGATGAGGCAATTGAATCGTGTCGGTATAGCCAACCATGTCGTAGGCAAAAACCACGTATCCCTGCCGTGCGAGGCTGATGCCGAGAGAAGGCCCGGAGTAAAGCGGCTGATTTTCCAGCCGCCCATACGGCCAGTGCCCATGAGGATTGAGAACACCCGGGTGCTTCGCCTTCCCGTTGCGCGGGCGATACAGATTGCCGCCCAGATAAAAGCCGGGCAGCGTCTCAATCAGCACCTTCTCGATCGTGTAATCCTTTCGCTCAATCTTCCCGAACACTTGTGCATTGAGCGGAGTCTTCTCCGGCATCGGCGACAGCCCTGCGGAAACCAGAATCTGATTCCGCAAAAACACTCTGCGCTGCTCCCACGCTTTCAAACTGGTGAATTCGGGCAGCGGCAAGTGCGTGTCGACCGTCGTGATGTTGGCGTTACGAGCATCCTCCGCGGGTACATGTTCTGCAGATTGCTGCGCGAGCACAGGTGAAGCGCAACCGCACATCGCAGCAAGAACAACAGCGATTCCGACACAATCGCGCAATCCCTTAATGGCAGAATCGCTCGCGTTTTCCATCACGAATCCTTCCCGTGTCCCTAAACACAGCATTCCCGGCCCTCATCACGTTACAATGAACTTCGCCCACTCAAACAGCAGGATTTTTCAGGTGCCCATCGAACCAAGCCCCATCGCATCCGCGGAATTTTCCAGAACAACACAATCCAGGCAGCCCTTCTTGAGCGCAGCGCGTCAGGCCTCAGCGTGCCTTTTGCTTGTAGTCCAGGCCTTCGCACAGGCACACAGCCCGGCCTCGCCTCCGCCCGCCGGAGTCAAATCACGCGTTTGCAAAGACCGCCCCATCCCGCAGCTTGTCGATGTCACCCGGAAGTCCGGCATCAACTTCAAACACTTGTCCGCGCCGGAAAAGAAATACATCGTCGAATCGATGAGCGGCGGCGTCATCATCATCGACTACGATCGCGACGGCTGGCCCGACATTTATTTCACCAACGCGCCCACCGTCGACATGGCGCTCAAAGGAGAAAAAGCCCGCAGCGCACTCTATCACAACAACCACGACGGCACCTTCACCGACGTAACCGACAAAGCCGGCATCGCCACACCCTGCTTCGCCATGGGCGGAGCCGTCGGCGACTACAACAACGACGGCTGGCCCGACATCTACGTCACCTGCCTTGGCGGCAATGTTCTCTATAAGAACAACGGCAACGGCACCTTTACCGACGTAACCAAAGAAGCAGGCGTAGCCGACGGCCGCTGGTCTACCGGAGCCGCCTTCGGCGATTATGACGGCGACGGATTTGTAGACCTGATGGTTACAAATTACGTCGATTTCAAGCTCTCCGACCTGCCCGAATTTGGCAGCAAGCCCACCTGCAAATATCGCGGCATCGACGTGCAGTGCGGACCGCGCGGACTCAAAGGCGCAGGCGACGCGCTCTACCACAACAACGGTAACGGCACCTTCACCGACGTCTCGAAGACCGCAGGGGTCAGCGATCCCGACGGCTACTACGGCCTCGGCGTCGTCTGGTCTGACTTCAACAACACCGGACGACCCGACATCTATGTTGCCAACGACTCCACGCCCAACTATCTCTACAAGAACGACGGCAACGGCAAGTTCACCGACATCGGCCTCGAATCCGGCACCGCCGTCAGCAATGATGGCTCCGAACAAGGCTCCATGGGCGTCGCCATCGGCGACTACAACCACACCGGGCGCTTCTCCATCTACGTAACCAACTTTGCCGACGAAAATAGCGCCCTCTATGAGAACCTCGGCAACTACGACTTCCGCGAAGCTTCCTACGATGCCGGCGTCGGCCTGCCTGTGCTTCCATGGATCAAGTGGGGTGACGCCTTCGTCGATCTGGACAATGACGGTTGGGAAGACCTTATCGCCGTCAATGGCCAGGTCTACCCGCAGGTCGACTCGCTGCCCTCCGGCGCGCGCTACCATCAGCCCAAAAATCTCTTCATGAATGAACGCAATGGCAGCTTCTGCGACGCCAGCAATCAGGCCGGCCCCGCACTCATCGAGCCACGCGTCAGCCGCGGCCTCGCCGTCGCCGATCTTGACAACGACGGCAACGTCGACATCGTTATCTCCGACATCGACGGCTCACCCATGATCCTCCACAACAACGGCGTTCCAGGCACGCACTGGGTCAGCTTCGAACTCGCCGGAACGAAAAGCAATCGTCTCGCCCTCGGCGCTCGCGTCACCATCACCGCCGGAGGCATGACGCAAACCGACGAAGTCCGCAGCGGCGGCAGTTACATCTCTCAAAGCGACCTTCGCCTCCACTTCGGTCTAGCCAAAGCCGCGAAAGTCGATTCCGTCGAAATCCGCTGGCCCTCCGGCGGCGTCGAAAAGCTCACCAACCTCGCCGCCGATCATTTCTATGCCGTCCGCGAAGGTTCCGGCCTCGTTTCCCGGGAAAATCTGTTTAACCAACTGAAATGATTTCACAGGTGAAAATCACGAGGTTTAACTAGTTGCAATCATTAAACATCTGCAATTCAGACAAGGCTTCGAGGCCATCACAGAGCAAATTTGGTTTTATGAGTAAGCGACGATTCTCAGCGCTCTTTTGACCCCACTTCCCTTCAAGACCATCTCAATCTGCGATTTTAGGGATGAATCGCCCTATTAAAGGTAGCCAACGCCCAGTTTTCGATGACCAAACCACAATGAAAACGATTACATTTGAAGTATCGCCAAGATTTCCACAAAAATCTTTGAGGAGTAGATCAAACGATTTATTTCAATGTTTTCTATCACTTTAATGAGTACAGCCTTTTTATCCAGTGCAAAACATAGCACATTTTTGAGTCGCTCTCTTGACAAGTCAAAACTCGAACAAGCCTAATAGTCAACGCAGGGATTGCGACCCCGGCATTGCTGTACTCAAACCGTTTACTTAACGGTCTTTTCCGGGTTCATCTCATTTTTCACAAATGATTTTCGGCACGGAATTTTGATGTATTTGGTACTCATAACGTTGTAGACAAGTATATACAGGTTAACAACTTAAAGGCAGCCTTGTCCAACCGGACAGGACCAGCCTGTTTGACGTAAATCAGGGAGGCTAATTCAAATGAGACGATCACGAGTGTTCCTCGTGCTGATCGCCCTCGCCGCGGCTTTGCTGTCGTGGCATCCGGCGCACGCACAGAAAATCACCGGTACGATCACCGGCACAGTTACCGATTCAAGCGGCGCAGCTGTTTCCGGGGCGACCGTAACCATCACCAATACCGCAACCAATAAGGTTCAAGCCGTCACCACCGACCCTCAGGGCGGGTACACCGTCGCCGAACTGCCTGAATCCACCTACACCGTGGAAATCAAGGCCACCGGATTCCAGGACTACATCACCAAGGGCGCCGTGGTGCACGTCGCCACCACCACCAACGTCAATGCGCAGATGCAGCTCGGCAGCGTCAGCCAGTCCGTCACCGTGCAGGCCAACGCCATCCAGGTGCAGACTGACAGCGCCGCGCTCGGCGCCGTCGTCGACAGCACCCAGGTCAAGGAACTCCCGCTTAACGGCCGCAACTTCGTCGAGCTCACCCAGCTCCAGCCCGGCGTCTCCGCCGCCAACAACTTCGTCAACACCGGCAAGGGCCTCAACGGTGGCGTGGACATGTCGATCAACGGCAACCCCACCACCAACAACCTCTTCCTCGTCGACGGCGTCAACAACAACGACGTAGGCTCCAACCGCACCATCCTGATCTATCCATCGAACGAGGCCATTGCCGAGTTCAAGATGTTGCTCAACAGCTACGGCCCTGAGTACGGACAGGCCTCCGGCGGCATCATCAGCATCGTTACCCGCAGCGGCAGCAACCAGTTCCACGGCAGCGCCTTCTATAACGGACGTAACGATGCACTCGACTCGTATACCTTCTTCTCCGCTCCGAACGCCGGCAAGGGCTTGCCCCTCAACGGCAAGGACAAGGAGCGCCGCAATGACTGGGGCTACTCCATTGGCGGTCCCATCAAGCGCGACAAGCTCTTCGGCTTCTTCTCTGAAGAGTGGAACCACGAAATCAAGGGCCGCCAGGTCAGCCAATGCGTCCCCACTTCGGCTGAACTCGCTGGTGACTTCTCCACCCTGGGTTGCAACCAAGCCAACTTCCCTGACTTCAGCAAAGTACCAGCCAACATGCTGGCTGGCCCGCACACCCTGACGGCAGTCGATCCATCCACAGCTACCATGCTGAAGATGCTGCCCCTGCCCACCACGCAGAACGGCGCGCTCAACTCCAACGGTCAGAACTGGTCCTCGTCGCTCCCGACTGGTCTTTTCTGGCGTGAAGAAAACGCCCGTGGCGATTACGACCTCAACGCGAAGAACCACATCATGGGCCGTTACACCCAGGACACCTGGTCGAACCCGGCCTTCAACGCTGGCTATTGGGGCGATACCGTTTATCCCGCGCTCAACAGCAACTGGGCTCAGCCGTCCAAGTCCATCACCGCGCACTGGACCTCCACCATCACCAACTCGCTGGTGAACGATGCGGCCTTCAACTACTCCAACAACCGCATTCAGATCACCGCAGGCGGCACCAACCCCGGTCTTCTGGCCCAGGTTTCTTCCGCAATCCCAACTCTGTACCCTGAATCCCTGAAGCATTCTGCGGAAGGCGTTCCTTCGGTCAACTTCGGGTCTTACGGCGGCACCACTTCGCTGCAGGCTCCGTGGCAGAATCAGCTCGACATCTACACCTTCCGCGACGACCTGTCGTGGATCAAGGGTCAGCACAGCTACAAGTTCGGCGCCTTCCTCGGCTTCAATGGCAAGAATGAAGACGTCAACAGCTCCACCGGCGAGCGTCCGACCATTGGCGCTGTCGCAACCGGTGCGGGCGGCACTGAAACCAACGACGCCCTGGCCAATCTCGAATTGACCGGCAACACCTTCAACATCAGCGAGACTTCGACCAACATCCGCGCTCAGCTCCGCTGGCGTGACTACGAGTTCTACGCCGGCGATACCTGGAAGATGTCGCAGCACCTCACCTTGAGCTACGGCGCGCGCTACTCGCTCCTGCTGCAGCCCTACCAGCCCAACGACCAGATCACCAGCTTCCAGCCCTCGCTCTACGATCCCACCAAGCCCGCATCAGACGCCTGCAACGGCCTCTGGGTGGCTCCTGGAACCGATCCCTGCGGCGCGGCCAACAAGCAGTTTGGCACCAACTTCTCAAGCGGAACCCCGGGCCCCAACCGCTCGCTCATCAAGAACGGCTATCACAACATCGCTCCTCGCGTCGGCGTCATCTGGGATCCCTTCGGAACCAGCAAGACTGTCATCCGCGCTGGCGGCGGCCAGTTCTATCAGCGTGAGCGTGTTTCTCGTTACACACTGGTGGCCAACGCTCCGTTCGCCCTTACCACCAACAACTACGCACGCACCCTCGGGGGCGCCACGCCTTCCAGCCTTTCCGGAACGGCCAGCCCCTCCGGCGGTGAGGATCCAAATTCGAACCTTCCTAACTCCTGGCAGTGGAACTTTACGATCGAGCAGGCCATCGGCCCGAACACCACCTTCCAGGCCGGATACGTTGGCAACCGCGGTCTTCATCTGACGGATTCCTACGATGTCAACAGCATTGCTCCGCAGAACTGGCTGACGGCGACCTTTGCCAACAGCGGTGCCGACACCAACAACCTGCGTCCGTACCCCGCCGGCGGCAACAACGGCACGCTCACCTATTGGACACACAACGGTGGTTCAAACTACAACGCTTTTCAGGCTGTGGTAAAGAGCCGCATCGGCAACTCCCTCACCTGGGGAGCCGCCTATACCTGGTCGCACACTCTGGCTGACGTCATCGTCGACGACTCCGGCGGTGGCATCGGCCAGCAGTCTCGCACCTACTATACGAATTCGCGCCTTGACTACGGCTCGTCTGACGTCAACCGCCCGAACATGTTCGTAGCCAACGCAACCTATTATCTGCCCAAGCTGCAAGGAGCCAACCTCCTTGAACGCAGCACGCTTGGCGGATGGGAAACCACCGGCATCATCACCGCCCAGAACGGCAACAACTTCACCATCTACCAGGGCGCGCATGAAGCCAATCTGGTCGCTGGCGCAAGCAGCCAGCTGAACCAGAACGGCGCACTGGTCGAAACCGGCTTCACCTCGCCGCTACGTCCGCTCCAAACCGGACAGAGCTGCGTCACCGGCCGGAATTCGAACCAGGTCGCCAACGCGGGCGCATTTACCCTCGTCGGCTATGCGCTCGGCACGCTGCCCACCAATATGGAGCCGCGCGGTTTCTGCGGTGGTCCTAACTTCAACAACACTGACTTCTCCGTCCGCAAGAACTGGACCGTCAAGGAAAAGGTGAACATCCAGTTCAACTTCGACTTCTTCAACCTCTTCAACCATCCGAACTTCAGCCCCGCCACGCAGAACCCGATTCAGGCGATCAACTGCGGTGCGGTGGCGGGAACCGACCCGTCAACGGGCCACTCACTCTACAACGCCTGCAGCCCGACCAACAACATCGTCTCGGCGCAGGATCTGACCCCTGGATTCGGCACATCCACAAGTCTGCTGGGCACACCGGCTCGCCAGATCCAGTACGGTCTCCACTTCAACTTTTAACCGCTCTCCCAAGAGCTTTCCGGCAGGTTCCGCAAGGAACCTGCCATTTTTCTTTGCAAACGAAAAAACACACCACTTCAACAGTGCTGTCATCCTGAGTGCAGCGAAGGATCTGCTTTTCGCAGGTGTTGGCACGAGAAGCGGTGTGTCCATAACATCACCCCGGCCCAAATGTCATCCTGAGCGGAGCGCGAAGCGCACAGTCGAAGGACCCGCAGCGGGAAACAGCTGCGAAGCCTTGCGAGAGCAAGGCTCGCAATCGCATCGTTAAGCACGAAAATGGGTGCCCCATCCTTTGCGGAGCGAAAGGGTGGGAGAGCAATACCCCAACCCACCCGTCATTCCGACGACCAACGGGAGAGCCTGTCCTGAGCGAAGCCGAAGGAAAGAATCAGAACGATCTTTGCGACTCCAAAATTCCGGCCAAACAATCGAAGAACGGCCTCACAAACGAGCCAAGGGTAAATCGCATCCTAGTCTTCGTACGCCCGAGATCAGATCACCGAGGAGAATCCCATGGCAGACGCGAAGAAATGCGCACATCCATCTTGTACCTGCATGACCACGGAAAAATATTGCAGTGCCCATTGTGAAGAACGCAAAGACACAGTCGAGATCGCCTGCGAATGTGGCCATCCTGGCTGCAAAGGTGAAATTGCTTAGACACCACTCAATAGACCGTCATCCTGACCCTGAATGCAATCAAGGGGAAGTACCTGTTTTTCAAGGCAGAAGCACGAAAAAGGGTGCCCCATCCTTTGCGGAGCAAAGGGTGGGAACCCCAGACGCAAACGAGCCTTCATTCTGCCCCTGAGGCACAAAGGGGAAAAATCCATGCGACAAATACCACCCGCAACAGCATGAAGCATCCACCGCGGGTAGCTAAATCGGGCCTTTTCACAACATTCCTAACCCCCAAAACCTTGTCAAGCCCCAAAAGCTAAAAATTCGTCGCAACCCACTCATTCCAAAGAGCAAAATCCCAGCCAAACTTGGCGTGTTTCCCGTTCGGATTGGCTAGAATAGAAATAGGAGAGTTTTTCAAACAATAGAAGAGTTTTCAAACGCGTACGGAAAATGCAGCGCACTTCTACATGCTGGAAACTGTTGATTCCAGAAACTTTATAGATAAAATATCCGGAATCAATAATTTACCGTGACTCTCCGCCACTCGATGAGCGTTTTCAAGAATTTAGCAAATTTCGGGCTATGGGGAATGATGCTCGCACTCCCCCTTGCTGCGCCAGCGCAACAACAACCTGACGCCGCCACCCAGCAGCTTCAGCAACTCATCGACGCCGACCAAACCGCAAAGCAATCCGGCGACCCCGCTCAGGTCATAACCGCCTCGCAGAAGCTCACCGACCTCGCCGCCCAGCAGGAAACAGCCACGAGCCGAGCCCTAAAACAGTCCAACCTGCCACCCGCAAAAGCCCAGCAACTGAAGCATCGCAATGAGCAGCTTCACCAGGTCCTGAGCAACGGATTCAACGACTGGGGCACCGCCGAAGCCCGCCAGCAGCAGTATCAGCAGGCACTCGCCCACTTCCAGCAGGCTGAAAAATGGGACCCGGCCACACCCGGCCTGATGCGCAACCTTGGCGCCGCAGCCTTTCTGCTGCAGAATTACCCGGAGAGTGCCCGCGCCCTCACCACCGTCGTCGCGCAGGATCCGAACGACCAGCGCTCGCGCATGATGCTCGCCATGTCTCTCTTCAACGTGGAGAAGTTCGCCGAGGCTGCGCAGAACTTCGCTCCGATCGGTGACGCCGCCATGCAGGACACGCGCTCCGCCTATGCCTGGGCCTTCTCGCTTGCCCGCACGCATCAGGAGCAGCAGGCCAACCAGATCATCGACAACCTGGCCGCGCGCGATCTGCCGCCCGACGTGCACATGCTCGTCTGCCAGCTCTACAACACCACGGAAAATTACGAGCACGCCGTCCCTTGTTTCAAAAAGCTGGCGGAAGAAAACCCAACCATGCCCCACGCTCACTTCGAAGCCGGAGCCACGCTCGTGCACCTCGACCGTCCCACCGACGCCATCCCTGAGCTGCGCACGGAACTCAAGCTCAGCCCACAGGACGTGGAGACGCAGTACTACCTCGCCTTCGCCCTGCTGGAAACCTCGCAGAAAGACGAAGCCTTGTCCCTTCTGCGAACCGTCATCGCCGAGCAGCCCGACCACTCCCAAGCCCAATATCAGCTGGGAAAGGTGCTGCTCGAAGATGGCAAGATCGACGAAGCTATCCCACACCTCGAAATCGCAGCAAAGGTAGATCCCGACTCCGATTACATCCACTATCAACTGCAGGTCGCCTACCGTCGCGACGGGCGCACTGAAGACGCAAACCGCGAGCTGGCGCTCTACAAGCAGATCAAAGCCACCCACCGCAACACCGGATCTGCCCACGACGCTTCGGCCCCATAGCCAGCTGGCAAGCGCCAACCGCTGCATCCGAACCGCACCCTCGCGAATCTCTAATAAGCCTGCAAAAGTCTGGAGAACCGCATGGGTCGACGCTTCGCCGAAATCGCCTTCACTCCGCTCGTCAAAGAGCAGCAGGAGAAGCATGGCAGCCGCCGCTCCTATGAGCGCGTCGAGCAGTCCTTCATCGCCGGCAGTCATCTCGGTCCCGACGAGCAGACGATAATCCGCACCCGCGACAGCTTCTACATGGCCTCAGTCAGCGAAACCGGCTGGCCGTACATCCAGCATCGCGGCGGCCCAAAAGGCTTTCTCCATGTGCTCGACGAACAGACCATCGGCTTCGCCGACCTGCGCGGCAACAAGCAGTACATCAGCGTCGGCAACCTCCAGCATGACGACCGTGTCACGCTCTTCCTCATGGACTACCCGTCGCAAAGCCGGCTCAAGATCCTCGGCCACGCCGAATTCCACGAAGATGACGCAACTGCAAAGGAATTGCTCGAGACCCTGCGCATGCCTGCAGAAACGACGCCCGCTGAACGCGCCGTCCTCATCCACGTCGAAACCTTCGACTGGAACTGCCCGCAGCACATCACCCCGCGCTACACGCTCGAAGAACTCGCCGAGAGCCTCGACCCGCTCCGCCGCCGCATCGACGAACTCCAGAAAGAGAACGCACGCCTGCGCGCCGTCCTCCAGCCGTCATCCTGAAGCTAGGGAATCATTCCGCAATCGAACATCTTGTTGGCGATGGGCGCGGCGATCTTGTTGATGAAGATCGTCCGCATCTGCGGATCGCTTTTCAGGAACGCGATCGCCTTCTGCTCTTCGGGAGTTGGCTGCGTCTTCGCCGCCTTTTCCGCTTTCAACTGCGCTCTGGTACTTCTGAATAACCTTGGCTGCCACCTTGTCCAGAATCGGGTGCTGATCCTGCTGCGCATAAGTTCCACTGGTGAGAGTCAATGCGAAAGGCAAAACCAGCAAAATCGAAATACTGCTGATACGACAGGGCTTCACGGTGTAGTCTCCTCGTCATGGAATGTGCGGGGGGCCCAGCGGATGATGAACTACAACGCGCAGTCCATCGGAACGTTGTGGCATCCACATTAGGCGGGGCAGTCCGGCTTGGCAAGTTCAGATTGAATAAAATACTTCCATCCATGATTTCTTCCCCGACCCGCCTTCTGACGTTCCTTTGCCTCGTAATCGCTCCCGCGCTATTTGCACAGAAGACGCTGCCACAGCCGCTCTCCTATGACTGCCACCGCACAGCCACTCCGATCGTGATCGACGGAAAGCTCGACGATCCCGCGTGGAACCAGGCACCGTGGACCTCCGACTTCGTCGACATCGAAGGGTCATCCAAACCAACCCCGCGCTTCCGCACGCGGGCCAAGATGCTCTACGACGACAAGTACCTCTACATCGCCGCCGAACTCGAAGAGCCCAACGTCACCGCCACGCTCACCCAGCACGACTCCGTCATCTTCAAGGACAACGATTTCGAAGTCTTCATCAAGCCGCTTCCCGATACCGCGAGCTACTACGAATTCGAAATCAATGCCCTCAACACCGGCTGGGATCTCTTCCTGAGCAAGCCCTACAACCAGGGCGGCAAAGCCGACAACAGCTGGGACATCATCGGACTCAAAACCGCTATCGCCGTTCAGGGAACACTCAACCATCCCAGCGACAAAGATCACGGATGGACAGTCGAAATTGCTTATCCGCTCACCGCCTTCAACTCGAGACAGGCCGTGCCGCCACCGCAGCCCGGAACAACCTGGCGCATCAACTTCAGCCGCGTCGAGTGGAAGCCCGGCAACCCAGTAGAAGACAACTGGGTCTGGTCACCACAGGGCGTCATCAACATGCATGTCCCCGAGCGCTGGGGGTACCTGCAATTTCGCTGATAAGTTGCCCTGAATAATGTGCAACTGACACAGTTACATATTTTCCACAATAAGTCGCGTATTTCCACACCGGAAAATTTGTTTTACCCCCTTGTAATACGCCGCCGCGAGCGTATGCTTCAAATCAACGGAAGAGAGATCTTCCAGCGAAGAGAGCAGACAAGGAGACATCAGGAGAACCGGCAACGGATCTCGCGAGGCGGACGGGCAACCGAAAGCCTTGGATGGAACTAAGAAAGCTCTTACAACGACCGGAAGCGACGGAAGAGTTCAGGAAGCGCGGGCCGCAAGGTTCGCAGGTCCGGAGCAAAACCGAAGCGACTAGCAGTTGTGATCCGGTTCCGAACCGGATCTTCGAAAATCGGAAAAGAAGGGGCGAGATCTCGCAAGGGAAATCGCCCCTTCGCTTTTCTGCCGTAAAAAATCCGAACGAAATAAAAGCTGAACTGATCAGCGCTAACGATCCGCGAACGATTTCAGATCTCGTGCTTCTTGAACCGGTCAATCAAGCGATCGCAGGCGCGCACCGTAATCGCCATCATCGTCAGCGTAGGATTCTGGCATCCGGACGAGACAAAACACGCACCGTCCATAGCAAAGACATTCTTCACATCGTGCAATTGACAATAAGAATCCGTGACCGAGGTTTTCGGATCGTTCCCCATCCGCGCCGTTCCCAGTTCGTGAATCGCCATCCCCGGCTCGGCGACCGTTGACCCAATCTTGATGTTCGTGGCTCCTGCAGCGTCAAGCATTTCCGCAGCAGTCGCGGCCGCATCTTCCATCAGGGCCTGTTCGTTCGCTCCGTGGGTCATCGAGATGTGGAGCGCGGGAATGCCCCACGTATCCTTCAGGTTCGGGTCGATCGAGACAAAATTGTCATCGCGCGCCAGCGACTCACCAAACCCTCCGACCGAGATCATGTACTTGCCCGCCTTCACCGCCTGCTTGTAACTGGCTCCGAATCCTTCCGCTTCGAAATGGAAATCGGCTTCTGCCGAACCCTGATATCCATAGCCGCGAATGAAGTTCGGCTGCCGCGTCGCCTTCGATGTATTGCGATAGCGGATGATGTAAATTCCGTTGGCACGATGCGGCGCACTGTACGCATCGGGAGCATCCTTGAACTGCGGCAGTTCTCCGGAAGCCCCGGCGCCGGTCGCATGGTCCATCAGCCCACGGCCTAGCAGCCCGCTCGAATTGCCCAAGCCCACCGTGTGACTGCCGCTCGTCGAGTTCAGCAGAATGCGCGTCGATTCCATCGCCTGCGCACATAGGATCACCGTCTTCCCCCGGATGGTCTTCGTCTGCCGCGTCGTACCGTCGACAAACGTTACACCATTCGCTAGGTTCGTTGCCGGATCCATCTCGACACTCGCCGCAATCGCATTCGTCAGCAGGGTGCATTTCCCGGTCTTAAGCGCGTCCTTCACCGTGGTGAAGGGGCTGCTGAAATACGAAAAAGAGATGCAGCCACGCTCGCAGGTGCCGCAGTAATGGCACGCGGACCGCCCATTGTGCGCCTGCGTAAGAATCGCCGTGCGCCCGATAGTCACCGTCCTGCCAAAATTCTTGGCAACAGCATCGCGGAAGTGGATTTCTCCGCAGGTCATCTTCATCGGGGGTAGAAAATGCCCATCCGGCAGCGCGTCATTTCCCTCCGCCGCGCCGCTGATGCCGACATAGTCTTCAACAATGTCGTAAAAGGGAGCCATATCTTTGTATGCGATGGGCCAGTCACTCCCATAGCCGTCGAGGCTCGCCGCCTTGAAGTCAAGATCGCTCAACCGATAGCTCTGGCGTCCCCAGCTGAGCGTCCTTCCTCCCACAATGCGCATACGCTGCCAGGTAAAAGGCTTGCCCGCAGGAGTGCTGTAAGGATTCTCGAGGTCGTCGACAAACCAGTCGTAGTTGTATTCCGTGCACGCGTAGCACTGCGTCTGGATAGGGCGCGTCTTGCGCCATTCCCCCGCTCCGCCCATATCTCTGTATTTCAGCTCGAATACTGGCTTGTGCTCGGTGAACTCCCTCGGCGAGATATTGCGCCCCGCTTCCAGCAAAGCAACTTCGAGACCGGCTTCGGCCAGTCGCTTCGCCGCCCATCCCCCGGTTGCGCCCGAGCCCACTACGATTGCGTCATACGTGCGAGTCAGCGGATCCTGAAAAAACATCTCTCTGCACAATCTCCCGATTAACTGGCTCCCGATTAACTGGCCTTGTGTTCGCCCGGCTGATGCTCGCAACCGGAAAATGTGCCCCGTGCCGCCCAGCCGTCCCAGCCCTGTTCCTTCAGGCCGATCGGAGAGCTGTAGTACGCGCTGGCAATCCAACCCTTGAGCCGGGTGAAATGCAGATAGCCGGGGAACACAACCCCCGCCTGTCCCCAGGCTGACTGTGTATGAGGCCACGCAACCAGGTTCAGAAAATCTGTCCTCTCACCATCCGTCAGCTTTGCGAAAGTCGTCTTATAGCGCTCCTGCGCACCCGTATCGAACCACTCCAGCGACTCGACAAACTCGCGCTGATTTTTTTCGATCTCGACCGACAGCACCAGATCGAGAAACCGGTTCACCAGCGCCGCCTTCGCTCCCGGAGTGTCGGTCGCTGGGATAATCGCCTCGCTCAGCACAATCAAGGTTTCGTTCTGCTGCTGGTTCAGAAAGACAGGCGTCCAGTCAGCGCGCTGGAGTTCGAGAAAAGCATCCTCTCCCGCAGGAAAAATCCGCGCTCCGGCTGGTCGCGTCACCGCCGCCGCGCCCATGGTCAACAACGAATTACGAAGCAGTTCGCGACGATTCATGGCTTGGCAGATATAGTACGCGCCCCATTGGAAGCCTGCACGCTACGGCTTAACGATGTGAATTGCTTCCAGCGATTGCGGATCGCTCGGCAGTTCCTTGCTGCCCGTTGGAAATTTACTCGCGCTCAGAATGTAAGCGAGCACCTGCGCCACCTCTTTCGGCGGCACTGTCCCCGGATCCATCGCCGGCATCATGACAATGGTCTTCATAAACAAATCGGCCACCGTCTGGTCGGTCCACCTGTTCAAAAACTCGCTCCCGGCCAGCGGAGAATTCTCCCCCTGGCCCTCAAGCGCGTCCCCGTGGCACATACCGCACTGGCTCTGGTAGATCGCCTTTCCCTGCTGCGCCTGTTCCGCTGTATACACGCCATCGCGCGTCGTCAGAACAGAGTGCGGAGCCGTCTGCGCAGAAAGCACCGGCAGAAAAACCCCCATCACCAGCACGCTCACCCACACAGCATCAAATCGCATTTGCCGCACCGCAGACTCCTCCGATGAAGCCAAGACGCGATTATACCCGCCCCGTACAAAAGACACCCGACCCGGCGACCATCGCTAGTGGGTCAGTTTAAGTCTCTGACAGATTGTAGTTACCGATAATGCCGTTTTTCAGGCACTTCGTTCTGCATGCTGGCTGCCCCAGCGATGGGTTACTTCCGTATAGCCGACAAACCGGGAATAAACTCGTAATCATGCGACCACGGCCTTGGATGTGGAGCCTCATACTATCCTTGAGGTTGTGAAATCCTTCGGCTCAGTTCTCGTTGTTGTCCTTACCTGTTTTCTTGCACACGCCATCGCCAACGGTCAAACCCCCTCTGTTAGAACCTGCTCGGCTTTCGCAGCGGATGGAACGTTAGCCACCGGAACCATCGAGAAGGGTTTATTGGAGACGCGCCTCGCAGCACGCGGCGCCCCGGCAAAGGTAATCCGCACGACGATCGCGAATCCGTGGAGATGCGAACAAGGCTTCAGCGGTAACGGGGAGTGGCTGATCACTCTCTTGCCAGCCGAGAAGCTCACAATTCAGATTCTCAACGTGAAGAAGCAGGAGCTTCATGGGCAGTTTTCGTCAGAGTGGCACACTTTTCACAACATCGCGTTGGAGGCTGGATACCAGTCTAGGTTTCTAGGAGGATTTGCCCCTGATGATTCGATCATACTTTGGCGATATGTACCGCAGGAGGGTCGCAGTCCAAACGACGCTTCCATCGTTCACTTGCACTGTCAGCGATGGAGCATAGAAGGAGAATTGATCTCAGATCAGGACCTGGGCGTGTTGGGAGTTGCTGTGGGTGGCCGCGAACCGATATTCGGGGCAGGATTTAAACAGTTTTGGGTACCCGATGATTGCGGATACGAGTGCTACCGGCGCTATCGCCTCGATGGAGACCATGCTGTGACCGACGGCACATTGACATTCCCGAAGAACGACGCCGCCGTACCGACCTACCTTGTAGCGTCGAATCGGTTTTTTACGGTGTCGGGCGAAGGAACGAAGCAGAAAGCCGTCCTGTTGGACGACTCTGGAAAGAGCGATTCAGAGGCCGATTTGCCATTCTTCCCGAACCTTCTCAAGCCAGTAGTCCCTGATTGGTTTTACGTTCACCAGATCGTCCACTCTGCTGATGATCGATTCATCGCAATTGGACGATCACGGGTAGCTTGGGTTCTGGTCGATACGGACCGTGATTGGGGGAGTGAAGTTTTGGTACTCGATGCTCACTCATTGACGGTGGTATCGGCGCTGAAGGTTGGTCGAGGTGGCATCCACTCTCTCGCCATCGACCACCGGGAACGCTCAATTCGTTTGGCCGGTTACTGGGGAGGTCGCTGGCACGACTTAACAAGGGATGAGCAGGAGCGTTCCGATTGGCGAGAATCGCACGGATCATAGCTGATTACGGCCAACGATTCGTCAAGCTGCCGTGTGACCGGCAATACGGAAGTGATCCTGTGTAGTGCCCGCAAAGTCCGCATTTCGGTAACTCGGCCAAATCAAATTGACCCACCACCCAACTCTCCAACAACTTGCAATTTCGCTAGCAGAAATGCCCTGAATAATGTGCAACTGACACAGTTACATATTTTCCACAAATTGTCCTGCATTTCCACACCGGAAAATTTGTTTTACCCCCTTGTAATACGCCGGCGCGGGAGTATGCTTCAAATCAACGGAAGAGAGATCTTCCAGCGAAGAGAGCAGACAAGGAACCATCAGGAGAACCGGTAACGGATCTCGCGAGGCGTACGGGCAACCGAAAGCCTTGGATGGAACCGAGAAAGCTCTTACAACGACCGGAAGCGACGGAAGAGTTCAGGAAGCGCGGGCCGCAAGGTTCGCAGGTCCGGAGCAAAGCCGAAGCGACAAACAGTTGTGATCCGGTTCCGAACCGGATCTTCGAAAATCGGAAAAGAAGGGGCGAGATCCCGCAAGGGAAATCGCCCCTTCGCTTTTCTGCCGCATTCAAAATCATTCGCGACGAATATCCGCAGTTCGTCACAGAATTCTTGCCGCCCAAACCTGCCGCTTCTACTGTGTGTCTCATGTCTCGACTCGGCAGTACGACCTTCGCCGTCGGAATCGTTCTTTTATCCCTTTCCGCAGCACAGACTACCAGGGCACAGGAACCATCCCTTCCCTCATCACAGACCTTCACGCTCACCGACGCAAAAGATCTCACACTTCAGGGCGTGAAAGCCGAAGCCGTCGAATACCGAGGCCGCAAGGCCATCCGGCTCACCACCGAGGAGGAATTCGGATTCGCCTTCCTCAAGGAAACGCAGTTTCATGACGGAACCATCGAGGCGGACATAGCAACGAAAACTCTTGTGCCTCCCGGCGTCCGCATGCCCGGCTTCACCGGCATTGCCTTTCGTGCCCGTCCCGACGCATCCCGCTACGAGATGTTCTACCTTCGCCCCGGCAACTCGCGATCCGACGATCAGGCCATGCGCAACCACTCCGTCCAATACGTTTCCGAACCGGATTTCGGATGGGAAAAGCTCCGCCGACAATGGCCATTCATCTACGAGTCCTACGCCGACCTCCAGCCCGAAGAGTGGACGCACATGAAGATCGAAGTGCATGGCCGTCACGCCGAGCTGTTTCTGAACAACTCACCCAATCCGAGCCTCGTCGTCGATGGCCTCAAAGGCGAAGACCTCCAGGGTGCAGTCGCTCTCTGGACATACGCCCGCGAAGAGTCCTACTTCTCCAATCTCAAAATCACCAACACCAAACCTGATCCGATTCAGAATGGCGGAGAAGCCGCCGGCACATGGGACGTAAAGTATGCGAGCGACGCCGGCGCCTACACCGGCACCATGAAGCTCGTGCGCCAGAACAGCACCATCGTCGGTATATGGTCAGGCGCCTTCGGTCCGGATCAGCCTGTCAACGGCGTCTGGCGTGACGGCTATGTCGAACTCACCTTCAGCGGAACCTGGCCCGATCAACCCGGAACCGTCACCGCAACCCTCGCCGGGTGGGTCGACGAGGACACGGCCAAGGGCAGAATGAAAGTCGAAGGCCGTGCCGATGGCCGCTGGAGCGCCGTCCGCAGGAAATAAGCGAACATCGTCCAGTTTCCAATGGAAACAACCTGATAGAAGGCAACCCACTCTATTAATAGCGTCGATGGCCCCAGTGTTTATACTGGTATCCCTCGTCGAAATTCCTCCCCATAATGGGAGAAGATGACATCGAATCGCCTGAGGACTCCCGCACGGCTCACCGCATCCTGTTTCTCGATCAGCCGCCTGCTATTTGCCTGTTGTCTGCTTTCTCTTCCAGCCGCCTGCAAACCCAAACCGCACCACGTTAACCTTAGCTGGAATGCGCCCGTCACTTCGCCTGTCCCCGTCGTCGGCTACAACATCTACCGCTCGGCTGAAGGAGACCCGGCCTATCACCTGCTCAATAAGTCCCCAATCAAAGAGACAAAATATGTGGACTACCTGCTTGAGAATGGCCGCACCTATAACTACATGGTGAAAAGCGTGGACGCGCACGGAGTGGAAAGCTTTCCATCCAACATGATCAGGCTCACAATTCCCAAGTAACCGCCTCTCTTCAGTCAGTGGGGATCGTCGCGCCCGAAAAGCCAATTGCGAAGGAGCGCGACTCCAACTCGCTTCCCTCCTCGCCCCAACAGGAATATCCTTACCTCGCCGAAAGACCTTATGGGAGGGAGATCACATGGCGATACCACGTCGAACCGTAAGGCAGGTCATCATCGAGGAGACGAAGAAATTCCTCGTCGTCGCCTTTTATCTTTGGGTGATCTTTGCGCTCCTGGTCGAGTACAAGTCCGTAATTCTGGCCGAGGAGAACGTTAGTATCGAGACGCGCGGCCTTGCGCTCATCAACGCGCTGGCGCTCGGAAAGATCATCGTCCTCGCCCAGGCTTTCCACCTCGGCGAGATGGCCGAAGATGTGCCGCTCATTTATCCGACACTCCTCAAGTCCGCCTTATTTTCTATCCTCCTGGCTATCTTCAAAATTCTGGAAGTCGGCATCGTCGGCCTCTTTCACCACCGGCCATTCACGCAAAGCATTACCGAGATCGCCGGTGGCACCCTGAAGGGAATCATCTGCGTCACCCTGATCATGTTCGTTGTGCTCATCCCCTTCTTCGCATACGCCGAAGTGCGAAGAGTCCTGGGTCAGGATCAACTGCGCCATCTCTTCTTACATCGACGCCCGGTTCAAGCCGACTGACAATCTGGTGCCCCGAAAGTTGCTTCGAGTCCGTAAGACGACTGACAGTTCTGACAGTTCAAATACGTCGCTACGATCTGTTTCACTTAGGGCTGGATGGATCTAGCGAAGCATTGCCGCCCTGCACTCATCTTTTGCGCCCTGGTTTTAGCGGCAGCCACAGCGCAGCAGCAGCATCCGGAGCATACATGGGACTACAGCAACTTGCATGGACCAAGTCATTGGGCTGAGCTTGGACCCGAGTTTGCGCCGTGCGCGAATGGCCATCACCAATCTCCCATCGACATCCGCAACCCGCAAAGTGCCGACCTCCCGCCCATCCAGTTCAACTACAATCCTTCGCCGCTCGACATCATCGACAACGGCCATACCGTCATGATCATCTACGCCCCCGGCAGCTTCATCACCGTAGGCGGCAAGAGGTACGAACTCAGACAATTTCACTTCCACCGCCCCAGTGAAGAAAGGATCAACGGGGTCGACTATGAAATCGGTGCGCATCTCGTCCACGCCGACCAGCAGGGCCACCTGGCCGTCGTCGCAGTTCTCCTGCAGAAGGGAGAGGACAACCCTCTCGTCCACGAACTGTGGGAGGACATCCCCAAAGAAAAGGACAAAGAAGAACATCTCAACAACATCCAGATCGATCTGGCCAAACTGCTGCCCGCCGATCGCGGTTACTACACCTTCGATGGATCTCTCACGACGCCGCCTTGCAGTGAAGGCGTCACCTGGTACGTCCTGAAGCATCCGGTGACCGTTACAACCGCGGAGATCGAGCAATTCTCAAAACTGTACCGGGCCAACGCACGCCCGACGCAGCCGCTGTACGGCCGGGTTGTTTTGGAAAGCAAGTAGGTGCCGGGCAGCCGGCCACGTTCCGCACTCAGAGCGTGGAAGGGAGCGATCGCGTTCGCGCCTTGGGCTGCAAAAAAAGGAGCGCCCCATCCTGTCGCAGTCAGGGTGGGAAAGCAAGAACCCAACTGCGTTAGACGTGATGGTCGGAGGAGATGATGGGCTCCCTTAGTACCAGCATCATTGCATTTGTGATTATTTTCGTAGGCGCAGTTGTCGGGATGCTTCTACGTAAGGTCTTGCCTGTTCACCATCTCCGTGATGATTCCAGAGACGTGATCAAACTGGCCACTGGGCTGGTTGGGACGATGTCGGCGCTGGTGCTTGGCCTGCTCGTCGCTTCGGCCAAGGGCTTCTATGATGCGCAGACCACGGAACTGACCCAGCTGTCGGCAAACATTGCCTTCCTTGACCGCGGCCTCGCACGTTACGGACCCGAAACGAAAGAAGCGCGCGAGGCCTTGCGCAATGCAGCTGAGAGAATCCTCAATCAATTGTGGTCAGAAAATAGCGCCCAGGCTTCCCGGCTGGACCCTACTTCTGTGGGCGCCGGTGCACTCTACGATCAAATCGAGGCACTTGCTCCAAAAGACGACTCACAGCGTTTCATACGATCCCAGTCTCTGAATATGGCCATGAGTATCGGTCAGATGCGCTGGTTGATGTACGAGCAGGGAGCCCTGTCCATTTCCAAGCCGATGCTGGTCATCATGATCTTCTGGCTGACCGTGACATTCGTCATCTGGGGACTTCTCTCCGCTCCTAACCCAACGATCATTGTTACGATGCTGGTCTCAGCACTCTCCGTTTCCGGCGCGATTCTGCTGCTGTTGGAAATGTACTCGCCTTACGAGGGGCTCATTCGAGTGTCCGACGCGCCACTTCGTGCTGCGCTAGCGCATCTCGGCCATTAAGGCCGACGGGTTTTTGTGAGGATAATCTGTGTTGTCATCCTGAGCGGAGCGCAAAGCGCGCAGCCGAAGGATCTGCAGTTCGCCGGGTGCCCCATGTCTCGCTCTTGAGACATGGGATCGCCTTGCGCGGCAAGGCCCGGTGAAAGCACTGGCCTTTAGGCCAGTGAATAGCGGGACCAAAATGAAGGGGCTTCAGCCCCGGGACCTCAAATGCTCCGCCGCAGAATCGACCGCAAGAGCGCCACTTGCAGAAGAATATGCAAACTCCTCAGCCCTTTCGCACAAACGAGCCGGTCGCCCATGTCTCGCTCTTGAGACATGGGATCGCCTTGCGCAGCAAGGCCCGGTGAAAGCATCGGCCTTCATCGGGGTCCCCAACGCGCGATCTTTGCGCGTTGGGGTGATTTAGGCCGATGAATAGGGAGCCAAAACAAAAGGGGCTTCAGCCCCGGGCCTTTTCTCCCACTGCCGTCATCCTGAGCGAATCGATGCCGGGTGCCCCATGTCTCGCCGGGTGCCCCATCCTTTCGCGCATTTTTGCGAAAGGGTGGGATACCGCAACCGTACGCCAATGTTTTGTCATCCTGAGCGGAGCGCAAAGCGCGCAGCCGAAGGATCTGCTTTTCGCCGAGTATGCCGGGTGCCCCATGTCTCGCTTTTGAGACATGGGATCGCCTTGCGCAGCAAGGCCCGGTGAAAGCATCGGCCTTTAGGCCGATGAATAGGGAGCCAAAACAAAAGGGGCTTCAGCCCCGGGCCTTTTCTCCCACTGCCGTCATCCTGAGCGAATCGATGCGGAAGTCAAAGGACCCGCTTTCCTGAGCCCCAGCAGCAATGAACACGCCACGCGAAAATGGATGTGGGTGCCCCATGTCTCGCTTTTGAGACATGGGATCGCCTTGCGCAGCAAGACCCGGTGAAAGCATCGGCCTTTAGGCCGATGAATAGCTCGCCAAAACAAAAAGGGCTTTAGCCCCGGGGCAATTCTCTGGAGGAGCCCCCAGCCTTGTCAAACAACAATAATGCAAAAGATTATCGAAATTACAATGGTCGTTCATGATTGTGTTGTCCAGTTAGCTATAAAGGAACTGACCTTATGTGGATCAAATATGGATATTTTGTTCGATTGTCCAACGGCGTTCCTGTACCTGCTGGTAGCGACTTCGGCACCATGGAAGATAGCTACAAACCGGGCGATAGTAAGGGGATAAAGAACGGGAAAGAGGGAATTGTTATTGCAGTTGTAAAAGGTCATACTGCAAAAGAGACTGGTTGCGATGTGCTAGTTCTTCTCGAAGAGCGCGACCTTGGGCAAAACCTAGCCTCTGGTCCATCGCCGGAAGCAATCGAGTCTACTCTACGTGCACTCACCTTCAATCCTTTGCGCACATCAAATCCCCGCGCAATACAAACTCCGTGGAAAGAACAAAACACACGTGCAATAGCGTTGTGGAACAGAGTATACCTACGACCTATTACAGAAACCTTCCACGAATTTCTTGTAGAAGTTCCACTGAAGGGCACATTTGGGGAGAAGTGGTATAAGCAAGAGATCCTAAAACCAGAAAATGAACGGCATGCAGTGGTTCAGTGGTTAAGATCATTTCGAGAGGAAGGTCTTAAACATAGACCCCAGAAGCAAATGCCTGGGAGAGTTTACGGGGCTCCGGCTACTGGCGCAACAACGGAATTGATCGCTTTGAGCCATGATCTTTATACGCTATTGCGCGTGAATCACCTGCCAGATCAACTAGTGGCAAGACTTCGAAATTACAATGAGTTTCAAGGTGCAAGATATGAGGTTGCTATCGCTGCCGCCTTTGTTAAATGCGGATTTGAGCTTGAGTGGATTGAAAGTCGGAGGGAACCACACCCGGAGTTTATCGCACGGAATAAAAACACAGGTGAGAACTTAGCCGTCGAGACAAAAAGTCGTCGTCGACCAGGTTCTCTACACCAACCGGGAGACCTACCGCCAGAGAGAGCATGCGGGCGGATATAGATAGACTTTACCGTGAAGCATTAAAACAAGGCACTGTCGGCATACCATTCGCGGTTTTTCTAGACGTAAACCTGCCTCCGAATACGGCATTCGAAGAAACGGCAAAATGGCAGCAAGAGATAGTGAGCCGATGGCAGAACAATGAGCAACTGGTATCACTTCTCGGTTTCACTAACTTTGCATGGCATTATCTAAAAGACAAGCCAAACAACCTGAGAACTCCCGAATTCCTGATAGCCTTGCCCGATTCGTCATCTCATCCCCTTCATACACCCGAGACGTTTGTGTGTCTCCAACACATTCTTGGCGCTTATGGCGTCGCGCCAAGCGAATATTAAACAGCCGAAAGGTCTTCAAAGATTCCGCACCTAACCTGCTTGCTTCTGGCTAGTCCCTTGACCCAACCCCCCAAATCCCATAGACTTATATTTTGCGCGGGATGTGGCTTGTGTGTCTCTCCTGCCCAGCATCCCATTCCCCTGAGGAAAGTTAAGGAATACCATGGCAAACCATGTTTCATCGTTGAAGCGCGCCCGTCAGACCGAGAGAAAGACGGCTGTGAACCGCGCCAACAAGAGCCGCGTTCGCGGCAGCCTCCGCCTCCTGCGCGAGGCCATCGCCAAGGGCGACGTCACCGCCATCAACGAGCAGTTCAAGCAGACCGTCTCCGCGCTCGACAAGAGCGTGCAGAAGGGCGTCCTTCACGGCAACACCGCCTCCCGCTACAAGAGCCGCCTCGCCGCTCGCGTCAAGGCCGTTGCCGTCAAGAAGACCGCATAAGAGTCCTCACCCCAGAACCAGAAAAGGTCGGCGTCCCGTCCGGCCTTTTCCCATTTCCGGTCTATTTCAGCAAAGCACGCAGGTTGCGGTTTCCATGCAGCACCCGCACCACTTCAAGTAGCTGATTTTGTTCGCGATACACGATCAGATAAGAAAACACCGGCAAGAATCGGACTGGATGGTCCGTCAGATCCTCACGCGTATGTCCCGCTCCTGGTCTCTCAGCCAGAAACCTCATCCCTTCCCGAAGTTCCTTGAGAACATAACGGGCGACGCGGACTCCAGCGTCCTCTTCGAGGAAATTTTTGATGCTTTGCAGGTCTTCAACAGCCTCAGGAGAGAGAAGGTAGCGCGTCACGCGTGTCCACTGCGCTCCAAGTGATCGAGTTCGGCATCTAGCCGTTCGAGCACTGACTCTCCGTCCGTCCCTTTGCCTTCATCGAGAGACTTCAAGCCCGCCGAAATTTTGGTGTGGACCTCGTCGCGGGTCAGTTCCAGAAGGCGGTCCCTCTCACTAAGAAGTCGCAGGGCATCAGAAACAACTTCCCCGGCCGATCCGTATCGCCCTGTTTCTAGCTTAGCCCGAACCAGTTCCTCCTGTTCGCGTGTGAGTTGGACGCTCATTTCTGTCTCCTGATACGTCTGACGTTAGATCGCTCGCCTTTCGCTGTCAACGATCGACGCCTATAAACGCTGTCAAGCCCCTTGGCTCATCCAGCGACCAGCAAGTCATTTATTAATAAATGACTTAGCAAGACGAAGCAGCTGCAGGGAATTACTGCAAAAAACGCTATAATAAGAACAGAAGCAGAAAAGGCACGGCCTCAAAAACCGTGCCCTTCTTGTTTTTAACGTAAGTAATTGAAAACAGATAATTTACCTATTAATTCACGTTAACCCGTTCAGAATCAGGAATTTCCGTAGAAATATACCGGGGTTGCGCCCTAGCTGATCTCAAAGACGTTCTCAGCCTTGGCCGACTCCGCCTGCGCCCGCTCCGCAATCTGTCGCGCAACCGAATAAAAGTCCTTGGCCTTGGCCGAACTCTCGCCCAGCAGGGCAACCGGCAGCCCCTTGTCACCACCCTGCCGGATCTCCGGGTCAAGCTCAATCGACCCGAGGAACGGAATGTTGAATTGCTTCGCCGTCCGCTCCGCGCCGCCCTTCGAGAAAATGTCGATCTCCTGGTGGCAATGCGGGCAGGTAAAGTGGCTCATGTTCTCGACCATCCCCAGTACCTCGACGTTGACCTGGTGGAACATTTCGAGAGCCTTGCGCGCGTCCTGCAGCGAAACATCCGAAGGAGTCGAAACCACCACCGCGCCCGTCAACGGCACCGTCTGCACCAGCGAGATCACCACATCCCCCGTCCCCGGCGGCAGGTCGATAATCAGAAAGTCGAGCTCCCCCCACTCCACCTGCTGTAGAAACTGCCGGATGATCTGGTGCAGCATCGGCCCGCGCATCACCATCGGCTTGTCGCCGGGCGAGATAAAGCCGACCGAGATGACCTTGATCCCGTGAACGAAATTCGGCTCGATCTGGTTGTTCTGGAGCACGCGAGGCTGCTGCCCCGACCCCAGCATCAGCGGAACGTTAGGGCCATAAATGTCGGCATCGATCAGCCCAACCTTGTAGCCCAGCTTCGCCAGCGCGACGGCAACATTCACCGCCAGCGTGGTCTTCCCCACGCCGCCCTTACCCGAACCGATTGCCACAATATTCGCCACGCCCGGAAGCGGCGGCGGCGCCGGCGGCTGGGGTGCATGTCCATGTGCCATAAAAGCTCCTCTTTGCGCGCTGATTTCGCGCTTAAACCTTTAATTTGTGCGCTAATTCAGTCGATCAAACGCGCCCTTGCGCAGCCAATTCGGCTTTGGCCGAGCGCTTGTGCGCCAGTTCCTTCTGCCGCTGCTCCCGCCGACGCCCAGCATCTTCATAACGTCGCTTCTGCTCCTCATTCTCGGGCTCCAGGCAAGGGACCGGAACGCGCCGCCCCTGCGAATCCACCGCCACAAACGTTAGATACGCCGAAGCCACATGCCGATGCGTTCCGGCAATCGTGTTCTCTACCCAGACCTTGACGCCCACCTCCATCGAGGTATTGAACGCCCGGTTCAACGACGACTTCAGAATCAGCAGATCCCCTACGTGCACTGGCGCAATGAAGTCGATGTGATCCATCGAAGCCGTTACCACATGCGTGCGCGCATGCCGGTAGGCTGCCATCGCTCCCACCAGATCAATAAAGTGCATCAGCCGCCCACCCAAAAGATTGTTGAGCGTATTGGTGTCATTCGGCAGAATCAGCTCCGTCATCTCCGACTGCGATTCGGCAACCGTACGTACGGGGCGTGAAGGCCCGGAAAAATTCATCAAGACTCGCCTTTCCCAACCCTTCCGCAAGCAAATGCGTTAAGAATCGCGCAAACGCTCACAAAGGGGCCACCTACCAGTTTCAAGCAATGGCGCCGATTTAAGCAAACGCTCTCCGCGGCAGTTTGCGTCCTCCTCCGCGGCGCGAAATAATCAACCCGATGGATAAGATCGCCGCGCTCTCCGAAATACTCACCCAGGATCCAACCAACGCCTTCGCCCGCTACGGCCTCGCCATGGAGCACGCCAGCCAGGGCAACGTAGAAACATCCATGCAGGAGTTCCAGCGCCTGCTCGCCGACCACCCTGACTACACCGCCGGATACTTCATGGCCGCTCAGACGCTGGCCAAGGCCGGACGAGCCGACGAGGCAAAAGCGCAGCTCGCAGAAGGCATCGCCAGCGCGCGCCGCACCGGCAATCAGCATGCCCTGAGTGAAATGCAGGCCATGCTCGACGATCTGGAACTGGCCGGGTAGTTGTTCTCT
Organism: Alloacidobacterium dinghuense; assembly: GCF_014274465.1. Lineage (NCBI taxonomy): Bacteria > Pseudomonadati > Acidobacteriota > Terriglobia > Terriglobales > Acidobacteriaceae > Alloacidobacterium > Alloacidobacterium dinghuense. The sequence goes on from NZ_CP060394.1 coordinate 3,972,482, forward strand.
TTGACCCGAACGGACCTCATAGCAACGCCGTCGCGGCGTATCAAAACAAAGAGCGTCGGACACCTTCCCTTCCCGACCAAAACGCGCATAATGGCTTGATCATGAAAGTTCCCCTCTTTCCGCTGGACGTCGTGCTCTTCCCGGGAACCCCGCTGCCCCTCCATATTTTCGAGGAACGCTACAAAGAGATGATCACCGAATGCCTCGCAGAAAAAACCGGCTTCGGCGTGGTGCGCGCACAGCGCGAAGGACTGGCAGTAATCGGCTGCATGGCGCGAATCATACGCATTCTGCAGGAATATGACGATGGACGGCTCGACATCTTATGCGATGGCGGCGACCGCTTTGAGATTGAGCAACTCGACAATTCGCGAGCGTTCCTGCAAGCCGAAGTAGACTTCTTCACCGACGACGGAGCCGAGTCCTCGCGGCAGTCGCGCGAAGAATGCCTCGCCCTACACTTTGAAGTCCTGGAGCTTGCCGGCGTAGAGCACCAACCTGCGCACGTCAATCTCGATGCTCCCATCGCCTTTCAGCTCGCCTGGGCTTTACCGGCCGATCTCGGATTCAAGCAGCAACTGCTGAACATTCGCTCCGATGCCGAGCGCACGCAAATGCTGTCTGAGTTTTACAAAACCATGCTGCCCAAACTCCGCATTGGCGCAATATCCAGCCGCGTCGCAACCCACAATGGACAGGTCATGTAGCTCCGCTCAGCCAATGACTTTCAAGAAGCCCATCCGGGAAAAGCGCTACTGATTCCCTGTCTTCACTCGTCTATTTGAAAAACAAGTCATACTCTAGAGATCAGGAGTAACGATGCCGACCAACCGCCAGTTGCCTCAAACTCTCGGCGAGCTACGCAAGAGCTCTACATTTTCTGAAGCACGTCTCCAATCGCGCACGGTGAAAGACGAGCTGCGCGAAAACCTGATCGCGAGACTCAAAACTCGTGAGACCATCTTCCCTGGGATCATCGGCTACGAAGACACCGTCGTTCCGCAAATCGTAAACGCCGTGCTCTCGAAGCAGAACTTCATTTTGCTCGGGCTCCGAGGACAGGCCAAGAGCCGCATCTTGCGCGCATTGACTGCGCTGCTTGACGAGCAGACTCCCTACATCGCCGGATGCGAAATCCGCGACAACCCTTATCATCCGCTTTGCAGGCGATGCCGCGACCTTGTCGCTGAAAAAGGCGACGCAACCCCCATCGCCTACATGGACCGCGACGAGCGATATGTCGAAAAACTGGCGACACCTGACGTCACCGTCGCCGACCTGATCGGCGACCTCGATCCAATCAAGGCGGCACGCGGCGGACAGGACTTATCGAGCGAGTTGACCATGCACTATGGCCTTTTGCCACGGGCCAATCGCGGCCTCTTCGCCATCAACGAACTCCCGGACCTCGCCGGAAAAATTCAGGTAGCCCTCTTCAACATCATGCAGGAAGGGGATGTGCAGATTAAAGGCTACCCCGTGCGTCTCGCCCTCGACGTAGCGCTGGTCTTCAGCGCGAACCCTGAAGACTACACCGCGCGCGGCAAGATCGTCACACCGCTGAAAGACCGCATCGGCTCTGAAGTTCGCACACACTATCCCGAAACGATTGAGGAAGGCATCGCCATCACCGCGCAGGAAGCCTGGAGCGCACGCGGTCTCGGCACGCTCGAGATTCCGCAATACATGCGCGAGATCATCGAACAGATTGCCTTTTCCGCGCGCGAAGACAAAAAGGTCGACAAGCGCAGCGGCGTAAGCCAGCGTCTGCCGATTTCAACTATGGATCTCGTCATCTCGAATGCGGAGCGCAGGGCCTTGATGCATGGCGAATCGCTGGTCATGCCGCGCGTCGGGGATCTGTATGCTGCGTTGCCCGGCATCACCGGAAAGCTGGAGCTTGAATACGAAGGCGAGATGCGCGGCGCCGATACCGTCGTGCGCGAAATTCTTCGTATTGCAGTCGCCAAAATATTCGACAAATATTTCGTGGAAACAAACACCCAGCAAATTGAGCAATGGTTCAATCTCGGCGGAACGATCAAGTTCGATGACGACCAGCCCGCGAAGTCCATTGCCGCTGAATTGAAGCAAATTCAAGGACTCGCAGAAAAACTCTCACCGCTAAAAATCAAATCTGGATCCGATCCCGAACACCTCGTCGCAGCCGCGGAATTCCTGCTCGAAGGCATGTATGCGCATCATCGACTCAGCAGGACCGAAGAGCGCGGCTTCGCAGCGCAGGATAAGGCACGCGGCCCCTCGCGCCCCGAACGCGAACCGGAGCGTGAAATGGACGACTGGTCCCAGCGTAGGACGCGTCGCGGATTTAACTAGCCGCCACGCTGATCCTCGCCGCAATCGTGTGCTGTGCGCCGGGAGCAAGGTCCACACCGCAACTCAGAATATTGCTTGCCTCCACGCACGCGAAATGCCGCCACTCCTCGTCTCCCAAATCCGCCAGAGCCTTCGCTCCGCTTGACCACGGATTCCACACCACAGTTGAAAGCGAATTCTCCTTGGCGATTTTGATCCGCCTGCCCAGAATTGCATCGACCAGTTCAAGCACACTCTTTGTTTGCAGATACGCGTTGTCGGTCGGCTGCGTCAGAATGACATCGCCGCGCTGCGTCTTCTCGCGATTCGCATCCATATTGTCGAGAAAAACAACTCCATCCAGACCGGACACGCGAACTTTCTCTGCATCTCCAACCTGGTGATACGTGTGCAGAGCTTCCTCAAAATGCATGGCGGTCGAACCTGTGTTCGTCACGATAAGTTCCAGCTTCAGTTCAGGACCAACCGTCACGCGATGCATCACACGAAATTCATGCGGCCACCATTGCCGGGTTCCGTCATCGCTCTCGGTCGACATTGTCACCACAACTGAATCCTGCTGCTGCTCCAATGAATCAAGCTTCCACGATTTTGTGCGCACAACTCCATGTGCCGGAGCTTTCGGGTTATCGGCCTTCCCGCGAAACCATGGAAAGCAGATCGGAATCCCTCCACGGATTGCTTTGCCATCTTGAAACTTCGACTGTTTGCTCAGGAAGATCACATCTTCATCGCCCGCCGGGCGCCACGACGTAACCTGCGCTCCGTGCAGGTAAATGTCTGCCTCAGCCGCAGCCGTGCTGACACGCACCTTTTCGAGACCACTCTCACCCGCAACAATCTCTGCCACGAACCCACCTCCTGCTAAGCAATTGCCAGTGTAAACCGGCGCCGCTCAGCGCAGGACGCTTTCGACAATCTCGCTCGCACGCTCCAGCGAGTTCAAGTTCGCAATCTCATCTCTGAACCTGCGCGCATTCTCGCGATACGTCGAATTCGACATAACGCCCGACACCGCGCGTTGGAGAGAATTTGCGGTGAGTTTCTTCAGCGGAATCAGCTGGCCCGTACCTGTCCACACAATGCGCGCAGCCACACCCGGCTGGTCATTTGTAATCGGAATTGCAACCATCGGCACGCCCTGAGCCAGCGACTCAAGTGCCGTATTCAATCCCGCATGCGTAATGCACAAGGCCGCACGTTTCAACACTTCGAGCTGCGGCGCAAACTGGACAACGACGGGGTCGCCCGGCAACTGCGAAAACTGCGCCGGATCCATATTGCCGCCAAGCGAAAGAACAAGCTGCGCATCCACTCCGGCGCAGCCCTCGGCTATCGCTCGAAAGACCCACTCCAGACCATTCTGCAGCGTTCCCATCGACGCATAAATCAACGGCCGCCCGTCAATTCGCTCCCATGGAAAGGATGTACCCGGCCTGCTCTCACTCTTATGCAGCGGTCCCACGAAATGAAATGTGGGCGGCAAATTCCGGGGAAATTCAAAGCTTCGCGGTTGCTGGCAGATCTGCGGTTGCGCCCCAAACCTCTCATTCAGGAATTCCGTGTAAACCGGCAGCCCCCATTTTTGTCGCTGCCTGTTGAGTTCGTCCCAAACCCGTTGAAACATCTTTCGGATGATCGCGTGAGCAAGTCTGATTCGAGCCAGGGCGATGAATCCTCGTTCGTCGCTCCAGGTGAAAATGATCGGCGGAATTTTCTTGTCGACGTTACTCAACAGAGCGTTCGCAACGTGCACGTAGGGCAATTGCAAGTGGTCGGCTACCGTGCTGCCGCCGATATAGAACTGATCGATAATCAGCGCGTCGATTCCTGCTTCTCTGATCGCTTCCGGCAGCGTAGCCAGTTGAGCCCCAACCTCTTTGCACAGAAGGTCGACGGTATAACGAATTCCGCGTATGCCACTCATCCGGCTCAACGCGCCGAAAGCCCGCTTAACATAGCCAAGCGGAAATTCTTCGCGGCCTACGACAACGCACTCCAACCCGGCTTGCGTGATAAAGGCCTCCGAGTCCGCGAATGCGAAGAACGTCACCCGATGCCCGCGACTCTTAAGATGCGCCGCCAGCGTGCTCATCGGAAAGAGGTGTCCCATCACGTGCAGCGTAAGAAATCCTAAGTGGGCCATCTTTCGAACTCACCTCGGTAACATCCAACTTTGTTTTCTTCCGCAATTCAAGGGAAAACCTCTCAGATCTATCTCCCATGAGTCAAACGCGAAAGCGATAGGAACAGCACCAGCTTGGGAGTAAGATTTGCGCGTGATGAAAATGAAGCTCGCTCTCGCATCCCTCTGCATTGGACTGTGTCTGTCGCTCCAACTCGGTGCTCAGAGCACGCCGCAGACGACCTTGCTGGCCCTGTCCAAGCGGGCGCATACGCTTGCCATCGTCGATCCCTCCAGCCTTCAGGTGATAGCCCGCGTTCCCGTCGGCAATGATCCTCATGAAGTGATTGCATCGAGTGACGGGAGCACCGCATACGTTTCGAACTATGGCTTTGGAGCGTACAACACGCTTGCAGTCATCGATCTTGTGCATCAGCAAGCAATGCCTTCCATCGATCTCGGCCCTCTGCGCGGACCGCATGGCCTCACGTTTGTCGATGGCAAAGTGTGGTTCACCGCCGAAGCGGCAAAAGCAATCGGCCGCTATGATCCTGCAGGCAGTAAAGTCGATTGGATCCTGGGAACCGGCCAGAACCGCACGCACATGATCTTCGTCTCGCAGGACGTGCAGTCGATCATCACCACGAATGTGAGTTCCGCAACCGTGAGCCTTATCGAGAAAATCAAAGGCCAGGCTCCCGGAGGACCACCGCCGCCCATGCCGGCAGGTTCAGGCCCTCCACCGGGCCCCCCGCCAATGGGCGCGCCCGGCGGCGACTGGAATGAAACGGTGATTCCAGTCGGCAAGGGTTCAGAGGGATTTGATGTCTCGCCTTCCGGCAGCGAGATATGGGTAGCCAATGCACAGGACGGCACCGTCTCGATCATCGACCGCGCCAGCAAAACCGTAACGCAAACACTCGCAGCCAACATGCAGGGAGCCAACCGCCTCAAGTTCACCCCTGACGGAAAGCTCGTCTTCATCTCAAGCCTGCGACAGCCCGACTTGGCCATCTACGACGCCGCTACGCGAAAAGAAGTAAAGCGAATCAAGATCGGCCACGGTGCTGCCGGCATCGTCATGCAGCCGGATGGCGCGCGCGTCTACGTCGCCTGCTCTCCGGATAACTACGTCGCCGTGATCGACCTGAAGACACTCGAAGTTACAGGCCATATCGATGTCGGCGCAGAACCCGACGGACTCGCGTGGGCGATTCGCCATTGAGCACGGCCTCACCGAAGATCTCAATCCAGAAGATTGAGCTGCCCATGCCGGGAATGGAACAATTGCAGTCCGAGGCACGCAGCGAAGGCTACAACTTCATCGAGACGCTGCTCGACGACTGAACCAGCGCAAAGAATCGCTTCGACGGCCCCGGAGAGATCCTCTGCGGCCACTTCAATCAAGGCCTGCTGGTCGCCGTAGGCGGACTCAATTGCGATCCATTCGCCGCCAATCCTGAAATTGGCCGGATCAGGCGCGTCTACGTGAAACAAGCATGGCGGAATCAAGGCATCGGAAGAGCGCTCGTCACCACACTCCTCGCCGAAGCCAGAAAGCATTTTCGCATCGTGCGACTTCGTGCCGAAACTTCCGATGCGGCCCGTATGTACGAGCAGATAGGCTTTGCCCCCATCGCAAATCCGGACGCAACTCATAGCATTACCTTCGACTCGAAATAAATTAATCGTCGCAACGAATAGTGGCGTGGGATTATGCCGGATTCCGGTAAACTATAAATAGGGGAATCGAATAACAGGCCGAATAGCAATTTCCCCGCATATCGATAATGCCAGCAGAATCAAATACTTGCATATAAGCGCATTCGTATCTGATAGTTAGCGCTATCTTTACGTAGATCGTTTGATTTCAAGAACTTCGGGTCCAGGGGGTAGGCGCGACGTGCCTTGCACCCGAGCCGCGCATCTGCAACACTTGTCTTCGGTCCACCCCAATATGGTTCGTCATTACCTCATCAAAGGCCGCGTGCAGGGCGTCGGCTTCCGCTGGTATGTGCACAGCGAAGCCGGAGCGCTGGGCCTGCGTGGCTGGGTGCGCAATACAGAAGACGGTCATGTCGAAGTCGTTGCAGCGGGTGACGCAAACGAACTTGCCGCCCTGCGCCTCGCCCTCGGTCGCGGATCGCGGGGCAGCCGTGTCGACCATGTCATCGAACACCAGCTCGACGATTCGGAAGACAATGACCTTGGACCATTTCAGATTGAAGGAGCCTGGTAACGCCAGTTATGAGTCACGCATTAGATTGCGAGCCGTTGAAGCCGCTCGTTCGCACCGTCCCTGACTTCCCCAAGCCGGGAATTCTTTTCTACGACATCACGACCTTACTGAAAGACAGAATCGGCTTCGCCCAGCTCATCGATGCCTTGGCCGCGCACTACATCGGCAAAGACATCGACCTCGTGCTCGGCATCGAGGCACGCGGCTTCATCTTCGGCCCGGCTCTCGCCTATCGCCTCAACGCCGGCTTCGTGCCCGTCCGCAAGCCGCGCAAGCTGCCCGCGCCTGTGGCCCGCGTCACCTATGACCTGGAGTATGGAACCGATTCGCTTGAAATCCACCTCGACGCCGTCGAACCAGGTCAGAAGGTAATTATCGTCGACGATCTGCTCGCAACCGGCGGAACAATGGAAGCGACGGTAAAGCTGGTCCAGCAGTTAGGCGGACACATCGCTGGTCTTGGATTTGCCGTGGAGCTTGACTTCCTGAAAGGACGCGACAAGTTCAAAGACTACGACGTCTTCAGTCTCTTGCATTACAACGAATAAGAAAGGCGCCGCTCAACGGCGCCTTTCAAGCTTTCGCAGCAGAACCCCGAACGAAATGCATGATGATCGAAATCACCGCGAAGATCAGCAGTAAGTGAATGAGAAATCCTGCGGTGTGGAACACCACAAATCCGCCAATCCAGGCTAGTATCAGGACCAACGCCAGAATCAGAAACATGTCATCTACCTCACTTTCAGTAGCTCAGATGGTTCTGATTGCATCAACGGTTGGATAGCCCGGATCGCATTTCGCATGCAATCCGGACGGAATTGTAACTGTGAAGCGAACAGATTAGGCCGCCTTGGCTTTCCTGTTCACAGTCGTGGAGATTTTTGTCAGCTTCTGGTCAGCCGACTTCTCTTCTGCAAGCGTCTGCTCCAGCAAGTTCGCAACGTCGCTTTCCTTCAACAGTTCAGCGTAGGTGCGAACTGAACCGTACGCCGCAATCTCATAGTGTTCGACGCGCTGCGCCGCAGCAATAAGTCCAGCGTCTACAACCTCGGGCTCGCCGCCGTCTTTGATACGTTCTTCACCCTCTTTGAGCAGACCCTTCATGCCTTCGCACGTCTTGCCCTTGGAGCTCTCTTGCAAATGCTTAAAGATCTTTTCGAGCCGTTGCACATGCCCTTCGGTCTCCTGAAGATGGCTCTCAAAGGCCTGTTTCAGTTCTGGGCTCGTTGATGTCTTGGCCATTTTCGGTAAGGCCTTCGTTATCTGTGTCTCGGCTGAATAAAGGTCCTGCAGTTCGTCCAGCAGAAGCTCCCGCATGGTTTCCAGTTTCATAACATACCTCGGTAGAAAGTTTGACGAACAATAGCTGGGATGCGAGAAAGATCCTTCGCGTAGACTAACTGGCGGGTTTCCCTGCGCGATGCATGCCGCTGCAAACAGTTGCTCATCGCGCGGCAGAACGCTACCATATCGCCGAATGCGCAGCCTTACTCCAATTCTCCTGTTTACGTTCGCTTTCGCGTATGCGCATAGCCAGGTGATGCAAAACACGAATTACGAACGGGAGATGGCGCACGCCCAGTCCCTTCTCGCCGGGACGACGGCCACTGACATCCCCCACCACGTTCACTATGACTTGAAACTCTATGATCGGGAAGGACACGAAAGCACTGCGACGTACGACATCTATCGCGACCCAATCATGTATGAGCGGGTCGAGGTCAAAGCCGACAATTACCAATTAACCAGAATCAGCAATGTGCGCGATCACATTCAATGGCTTCATTACACGGGTGAAATGCCGCTCAAGATAGTCGATTTCGACGAGGTGATGGACCTCCCAACGGCCGCAGTGGACCGCTTCAAGTCCGAGCCGGGAAGCATCGACGCGATGCACCCTGAGCAATTGGAAGGCGCTCCAGTGCTGTGTGCGAATGACAATGACGGTACAGCCATCTGCTTTAACCCTATGATTCGTATGTTTGCCTACGCGCAGTTGTTCAACCGCACCATCATGTATGACCAGTGGCTGCCGATCGGCTCGCATACAGTGCCGGGCGCGATCCGGATTTATGAGGACAAGAAACTGATTGTCGAGGCAACCGGCACTGTTGAAGCCGTCAAAACATTTCCTGAAAATTTCTTGAAAATACCCGACACTCCATCGCAGCCCACGCAGCAAAGCCAGTACAAAATTATCAAATCGAAGAAGATGGACCTGTCGCAGCCGATATATGGAAACGTTCAGATTGCAATTTCAGTGGATGAGAAAGGACACGTAACGAAAGAATCGATCATCGACTCCGACGACAAGCACCTCGAAGGTACTATCCGCAAGTACGCGCGAAACCTCGTCTTCGAACCGCAAATGAAGGATGGCCAGCCGAGCCCATTTGAAGTTGTGCTGTATCTGGAATACTACCCGTCCTGAAGCTGAGTAACGCGCAGCTTCTCCTCAGGCTTGATATAGCCCTTGCGCCGAAACCAGTCTTCCATCGCCATCTCGAGCTGATCAATCGGGACTCGGAAACCCACCTCCAGCAAGCCATCGGCGACAGGCAATGTGTCATCGAAAACCGCATCGTTCGTGAAGTTACGCATGGCGAAATTGTCGATCCAGGCGATGGGGCACAGCTGTGCTTCTCCGTGAGGATTCACGCTTTCGACCTGCAGCTTGCGAGCGTACATCGCAGATTAAGCGCGAGACTTTGGACCAGCGGCGCGAACATTTTCAGGAGCGTCGAACTTGGCAAAATTTTCTTCAAACTTTGCCGCCAGGAGACGAGCATGCGCATCGTAAGCCTTCTTGTCCGCCCACGCATTGCGCGGATGGAGCAACTCAGCCGGAACGTCAGGGGATGAAGTAGGAATCGATAATCCGAATGCATCTTCTGTGACGTACTCAGCCTTGGCAAGCCTTCCGTCGAGGGCCGCATGCACGATGGCACGCGTGTGCTTGAGGCTCATGCGCTTGCCTACACCGAACGCGCCGCCAGTCCAGCCAGTGTTCACAAGCCAGCACTGCGCATCGTGCTCCTTTAGCCTACGGCCGAGCATCTCCGCATACACGCGCGGAGCAAGCGGCAGGAACGGCGATCCGAAGCACGCAGAAAATTCGGGCACAGGCTCGCTGCCCAGGCCGGCTTCGGTTCCTGCAAGTTTCGCCGTGTATCCGGACAGGAAGTGATACATCGCTTGCTCGGGTGTAAGCTTCGCAATCGGAGGAAGCACGCCGAAAGCATCAGCCGCCAGAAAAAGCACGTTCTTTGGATGCCCACCGACACCAGGGATCACGGCGTTTTCGATAAATTCAATCGGATACGCCACTCGCGTATTCTCCGTGTAGCGAATATCAGAATAATCAGGAACACCGGTCACCGGATCGATCACGACATTTTCAAGTACCGACCCGAAGCGGATCGCATGATAAATCTGCGGCTCTTTTTCTTCGGACAGGTCGACGCACTTGGCATAACATCCGCCTTCAAAATTGAAGACTCCAGCGGGACTCCAGCCATGCTCATCATCGCCAATCAGCCGCCGAAGAGGATCCGCCGATAGCGTGGTCTTGCCCGTTCCCGAAAGGCCGAAGAACAAAGCTGTCTCCCCGTTGGCGCCGATATTCGCGGAACAGTGCATGGGGAAAACATCCCGTGCAGGCAGAAGGTAATTCATGACTCCAAAAATGGACTTCTTCATCTCGCCGGCGTATTTCGTACCGCCGATGAGAATGACATTGCGCGTAAAGTCCCCGAGAATAAACGTTCCTGACTTGGTTCCGTCTCGCTCGGGAACAGCTTCAAATTCTGGTGCAGCAATCACTGTGAATTCCGCGACATGGCGTCCCAGTTCAGCCATTTGCGGACGCACGAAGAGCTGCTTCACAAAAAGTGCGTGCCACGCGTATTCCGTTATGATCGTTATCGGCAGACGATATTCCGGATCTGCGCCGGCATACAAATCCATGACATACAGGTCGCGCTCCGCCATGTGTTTGGTAACCCGGTCGAGCAAAGCTTGGAATTTCGCCGGATCGAAACGCTGGTTTACCTTACCCCAGTCAACGCGGCTGCGCGTCTCATCATCCTCGACTGTGAACTTGTCCTTCGGGGAACGTCCCGTGCGGGCGCCCGTAAATGCCACCAGCGCGCCATTTGCGGCCAGTCTTCCCTCGCCGCGGGCAATGGCGGCTTCCACGAGTTGAGGGGTAGAAAGATTCCGGTGAACGTGAGGGCCTTCAGTCAGGGTTCGCAGGTCAGTTGCCATCGTGGCAGCTCCCATAAATACACTCCTTGGGCAAACTGTTTATTGTGCCATTCTGCAATGTGAGATGGCAAAGCATTATCGTCGAGTTTTGTTCTGAAACATGGCAGACAATTCTCAGATTCATCAGCCAACGCAGACCCGCACATCAGAGGGAATTTCTATGGAGTCGATCGCGCTCATTGGAGCATCTGGAAGCCTTGGCAAATCGATTGCCGCCGCGCTCAGCGCAAGATCAACGCGTTACCGTGTCATTGGAAGATCAGAGTCCTCGCTGAAAGTAAGCTTCGGAGCTGATCCGCTCGCCAGCCTCGTCAGCTGGAATCCGGACTCTCCCGAATCGATCCGTCGAGCGCTCGCTGACATCGATACTGCCATTTACATGGTGGGGGTCAACTATTGGCAATTCGAACTTCATCCGCAGCTTATAAAGAAGACCCTCGATGGAGCCGTCGCCGCGGGCGTGAAGAAGCTTCTCCTCATCGGTACTGTCTATCCGTTTGGCAGACCACAGGCCGAACGCGTAAGCGAGGATCACCCGCGCCAACCACATACATTCAAGGGCCGCATGCGCAAAGAGCAGGAAGACCTGGTACTTGCAGCGCACGAAACGGGAAAAATTCAGACGGCAATCCTGCGCCTGCCCGACTTCTATGGTCCTGGTGTCGATAAAAGCTTCCTCTGGAGCGCTTTTCAATCTGCCAAGACGGGGAAGCGCGCTCAACTCGTTGGCCCTATCGACACGCCCCACGAGTTTGTTTACATCCCCGACGCGGGCGCCACCGTCGCGCGCCTTATCGCTACGCGAGGAGCATGGAGTAAGGCTTGGAATCTGGGAGGGGCTGGTGTCACCTCAACCCGCGCCATGGCCGCCGAAATCTTTGCGCAAGCTGGACGTAAGCCGAAATATACAGTTGCCGGAAAGACGATGTTGCGCATTTTCGGCCTCTTCAACCCCATGGTGCGCGAATTGGTTGAAATGCATTATCTGCAGACTTCTCCAGTCATTCTGGACGACACGCGCCTGAAAGATCTGTTAGGTGAACTGCCAAAAACGCCCTATAAAGAGGGCATACGGCAAACCTTGGCTTCGATTTAATGATTCGGAGCCGCCCTAAAGTGCAATAATAAGCACTACCCTCGAACCGCTGCTCAGACTTTCTGTCTATCTCCTCCAGGTACCGAGTAGATATGGATTAGGCGCAGGAACTCTCCAGACGGGAACGAATATAGTTCGAACAAGGTAAGGAGCCGATATGACTGGGGACCTGCAACTCATCTGCAGCGACTGTGGACAGGAATTCACCTTTAGTGCCGCCGATCAGGCATTTTTCCGCGAACGCGGTTATTCCGCGCCCAAGCGGTGCAAGGCATGCCGTCAGGCAAAAAAGAATGACCATCAGGGGGGCGGTGGCGGTGGCAGTTACGGAGGCGGGGGCGGCGGATATCGGTCGAATGTTTCGACGGGAACATCCGTAATCTGTGCCGGTTGCGGTCAGCAGACAACGGTTCCCTTCGAACCACGAGGCGACCGTCCCGTCTTCTGCAAGAGCTGCTACCAGGCACAATCCGGCGGCCGCGATTCAAGAAGGCCACGTGGTGGGGGTCGCTACTAGATCAAAACAAGTTACAGTGCACAAACAAAAGGACTGCTTCACGCAGTCCTTTGTGTTGAGAGTCTTCCCGAACAATCTTAGGGAACAGGTTGCGCGTCATCGTTGGCTGGCAGAGTAGGCAGCTTGCTCGTATGTCCTGCCTCATGAAGCACCACATCCAGATGATCGAGTACTTCATCGATGCTCATGGTGTACATCTCGCGGCCATTGTCATAGCCAGATTCGATCGCGCCCTTGAGGTAATGTCCCGCGATCTGCGCGGCGAGCTGATCGGTAATCACATGCCCGGTCCGCTTCTTCTGCTCCACCCATGCCTCGCAAGGCATCGCGATCCACACGGGTCTCTTGTTCACTTCATAGCGAACATCCACGGCATCGGCATGGCGGGTAGCGATGGCAACAATATTTGCCTTCCACTGGCAGTGCAGATCTTCGCCGGTCCAGCGATCAGTCACATGAAAGTCTTCGTACATGGCTTCTTTAAGCGTATACGGCAGCCGCTGCAGTATCAAGCGTGTGACGAGAGACTGCGCAAAGGCAATAAATACCTTGGCTAACCCATAATTTATTTCTTAGTGGTGCCGAGCGTTTTCATCAGATCCGTAAGAGTAATGATTTTCACGTCGAAATGCTTACACAGGTCGGGAATCTTTGGCTCGTGCGACATGGGTGCGGATTCTTCCCTCGTGACAACGGTGCCGTTGTCGATGGCCGCCTGAGCAATGAGCCACGCATCTGCCCCGCTAGAGAACCTCGCACGATGACGTGCATAGAAACGACTTTCCGTGTAGACGTACTCTCCAATCTTCGCGGCAAACTCTTGGACACTTTTGGAGGGCGAGACTCGCACAGTTGGCCATTTGGTCAATTGCAATTTGAGCCATTTAGCTAGTTCGTCGTCCCCCTTCCGCCCCTCGGTGATTTCCTTGAAATTTCGCTTGGTGATCTTGATGGCACCATTTGCGATGTTGCGTTCTATTAGAGTCCAGAATCCGGCATATTCCGTATACCCCAATGGGGCTACGTTGTCCTTCGCCCACACGAGAACATCGGAATCGAGCCAGTAGCTGCTCAAGCGGCGGCTTTCTCCCTATGTAGGAACCTTTCGACTGTCGCGATTGTCACGCCGAGGAGATTAGAGGCTTCCGTGTAGGTTGTCGTAGCGTTTCTGACGCTTGCCGCAATAGCGTTAGAGAACAGTACGCTATTGCGCAATTTGAATGTGGACCAGAAATCGCCAGTTTGTTTTTTCTTGGCCTCTTCCTCACGCTTTTTACGTCTTTGCTCGATTGCATAGTAATGGGCATACTCTTGGTCGAGCGCGGCCTTAAAGTCGTCGTAATTAAGTTTTTTCAGATCATAGGCTCGCCGCAGGGCTACCAATGAACTTACCCAAAAATGTCGCTGTATGCGTTCAAGATTGGCCTTGATGCTCCGCGATGGTTGCCATGACACATTGAAGGATTTCTCTGGCACGAGAAATTCGGCGGCGACCTGATTGCAGAAACGCTCGATATTACTCAACTCGCTCAGACTCCGCCCGGCAAGTCTGGCATTGGAAATACCAGTTTTCCCTATCCAAATGTGAGCAAGTTCATGCGCGAGAGTGAAAATTTGAGCCGCTCTTGCATCGGTATCATTAACGAAGACTAGTGGCGCATATGGATCACTGATTGCGAAGCCCTGAAACTCCTCCGCGTCTAGTCGTCTATGAGTGGAGTGGCCGACAACCCCACTCCTCATTACCAAAATTCCCGCAACCTCGACCTTTTTGATTAGCTGACGAAGGAATTTCTCCCAACTTCTACACTGCTGCCGAAAATCGGCATTCACTCCGATAACCAACCGCATATTGGCAGCAACATCGGCGACGGAATCCTTGGTAGTGAATCGGCCAACAAGAGTTAGTTTTTGCTTTCCCTGGCGAAGCTTATGCTCACGAAACCAATCTTGGCGCATGAGCGCGTCATTGATTACGCCAATAAATTCCCGTGAGGGTTCGGCTACAGGCTTTCCGCTGCGGGTACGGAGATCGGGAATTGGCACCGGATCAGGTTGAGGCGGGTTCGGGAGGAATAGCACTAGATATGGAATTTGGAGTTTGTTGGCAAGAAATTCCGCCTGATCTTCACTGATCGGTTCCCCCTGTTCCCATGCTCTTATTTTGTCGGCAGTGACGGCTTCCGTGGCCAATTGCTCTGGCACTAGATTGTTTTGGGCCATAGCCCACGTAATGATGCGCGGATTTATATAAGCAACGTTCATGTCATCCATCGGATTGCCCCCTCGGTGATACACTTCTGGTAGGCCATCCGTCGGTTAAAGCCGAGAAGGACAGTTATATGTCATCGTCGTCAGATTCGCCTAGAAAAAACTCGGGGCTGCCACCACGGGAATTTCAGGCATTTACTGACGCTTTGGCGAAGGTTGCAAAAGCTTCCCCGGCTTCCTCCCGCGCCGCAATCGCGGCTGCCAAAGCAGCGAAACCTTCACGTCATACTCGATTCGTTTACTCCCCCTCAAAGGACCGGGCTTAACAAGACCCTGCCTCCTTGCCCGTCAATTCCTTATAGGTAAGGCGACGGCTTACGACCTGAGCGAGCGCCTGTGCGAAGCGGGTCGAATCAGTATGACCAATTCGGTGATTGAACCGGAACATAGCTTCATCTAGATAACGGTCCATGTGGTATGGCTCGACAGCAACGTAGGTTCCATTCAATCCCCTTTTTAGCAGACTCCAAAAATTCTCGATTGCTTGCGTGTGAACCTGACCGCGAACATATTCCTCAACATGGTTGACGGTTTCATGGATGAAGCCCTTTGCGTCTAGACCGTCATATCCCGGCCATCCATCGCTATAGACCGTCGCGCCGAAGCCTACACGGTCAAGAATGGCCCTCTGAAGGGTTTCCCGCTTGACGTTCGGGACGACCTGAGCGCGAACCTTACGAGTCTCACGATCCAGCATCCCGAACACCGCCGTCTTCTCTTCATAGCCGTTCATTGCAACCCTCATCTTGAGGCGACGACTGCGATGCATGTTCTTGGGCTTGCCGCCGTGGAACGACTCGTCAGCTTCCACAGGCCCCTTCATCGGGATAACGGTGGTGTCCTTCAGAACATGACGGAGACGCTGTAGAACAAACCATGCGGCTTTCTGGCTAATTCCCAGATCGCGCGAGATTTCGTAGGAACTAACTCCGTTCTTGCAGTTCACCAACAGCCAAAGGGCAGTGAGCCACTTATCAAGACCGATTGGGCTATCCTCGAATATCGTTCCAACCTTGACGCTGAATTGCTTGCGGCACGCATAGCACTTCCAACGCTTCTGAGTTGTAAGCCAATAATGATTACGCTCTCCTTGAGCCGCATTGCACTTTGGGCATACTGGACTGCCGTCCTCCCAGCGCAGATAAGCCACCGCATTGATGCAGGTTTGTTCGTCGGAGAAGTAGCGGATGGCTTCGATAAGTGTTTCAGGCATTTGCAATGTCGTTCACCTTGACTAACCAAATAATACCCGGGGTGCGTTGGGTTAGTCAAGGTGTTTATTGCCTGCGCAAATTTCTCAATTAATGCAACTCAGCCGCAAATCTTTTCTTCTCGATCCTGCGTCCAATATTTGTCTCGCAAGGAAGAGAGAGAAAAAAGATGATTCGATAAAGGAGTTCAACTAAAGTGACCCAGTCCCCACAAAACGCACGGCGATTAGAAGAGAAACTGCGCGAGGAGCAGGCTATGCTCGAACGCAACATGCTGACCGCCGTTGAACAAGGCCGCCAGACTGTAGCAGACGCAACGCAGGATGTCGCCGATCAGGCGGTAACATCGTATCAAAAGGAGTTGCTGTTTACCCAGGGCACAAGCGGCCATGCGCAGCTATCGCAAATTCGCCTTGCGCTGGATCGACTCGACGACGGCAGTTATGGCGAGTGCCTGCAATGCGGAAATCCCATCGGCGCCAAACGGCTTGAAGCCGTGCCATGGACCCCGTACTGCATCGACTGTCAGGGAAAAATTGAAAACGGCCAGATCGAAGCCCCCGTCCGCGCTGCCTAGAATGCAGGACACCTTTCGGTGTCCTGCAAACCTGCTTTTCCACCATCGGTGTGTCCGCATCACCAGCCCCCATCAACCTGAATAGAACACGGCTACTCACGCTCCCGACTGTTGTCGAAGTTCTTCTTGCTTCCATCGCTCTCCTATCACGATGAATCTTCAGGCCGGTTTGTTCGTGGAAGTTAGAACGCCTAGAAACAGTCCTTCCCATAGTGGGTGTGAGCGGTACGCTCGCACTCTTCGTCGCGCGTCGAACAAAAGAAATCGGTATACGCATCGCACTTGGAGCGACACGCGAAGCGATCCTCCGCCACAGTCTTTATCGCGGCATGGCTCCTGTTCTTACCGGCGTGGCCATCGGAATCATCGCGGCCTTCTTCTGCACACACGCACTGGCTGGAATGCTCTTTGCGGTAAATGTAACCGACCCGCTGACATTTGTGGCGATCGCCCTCTTTCTCTCTCTGGTTGCGCTCATCGCCTGTTGTATTCCCGGGCGCCTTGCCACACGCATTGATCCCATGAAGGCCTTACGCGCTGATTGAGCCGTCAGAAATTCAGCTATCCGCCCGATCTTAAGGTTGTCTTAAGTAATTCGTCTTTAACAACCCGCTGCTAACGTCTTGCGTGGCGGCATGGCGGTTGCAATCGTGTCGCTCATTTCAGGAGAACAACCTCATGACAACAAAATCCCTAAAAGTGAGCAATCGCAGCATGCTTGCTGCAGCAACGGCCATCCTTTCCCTGGGTTATCTTGCCGGTGGCCTGGCATCTCAGGCGCAGGATTTCGATCGCGATCACGATCACGATTTCCATGGTTTTGCACATGGCAGCATCGTTTTGAGCGGCACAGTCTACGCTGGGAATGCCGACACCGTTACCCCGGGGGAAATATTACCGCATGGCTGTCTGAACACCGGCGCGGTCACAAACCCTAACCCTGCCACAGTGAATGTCCCGCTCCTCCCCGCTGACCAAACGCCCTCTACGACCACCACAGCCGTGACGGTTACCTGCGGCTTTGCGAGCGATAACGGCGAAGCCCCTAATCTCCATGACAATCACAACGTTTGGAATAACGCGAGCACGGATCCCAACTTTGGCGTCTCCTCGCCAATCGTTCTCTGGGACCTGAGCACCGATGGCGCGTTGCTCGGTGCGCTACACGTTCCCGGTAATGAGATCGTGACCAGTTTCAGCTCCAAATCCGAGCTTGCCTTGAATCGCTCGGCGGACGGCAAGAGCCTAACCTTCATGGGCTACCGCGGCGGCCCTGGCTGTCCGACGCTGACACTGGATCCGGCGACCAACACTCTGACGCAAGGCACGAACGTGGGTCCGATCTCGCCCACTGCGCCGAACCTGATCGATGTTTCCGCTTCGAGTACGCCAGGCCTCTGCGACCCGACCAATCCCTCGGTCGCGAGCTATGCCGGCGCATCCAATCCGACTGCTTACTACCGCTCCATCGCGGAGGTGGACGCCTGGGGCCACATTTCCTACACCGATGGCGACGCCTACAGCGGCGACAACTCCCGCGCTGTGATGAAGGCGGACAATTGGCTGTATTACTCGGTCGGAAACGACAACAACGGTGGCCTCTCGAAGAAGCAGGTGCCGGAGACGCAACTCGGCTTCAATCTCTCCCACTCGACCGGTGCTGAACTCTTCACGCCTGGCGCGGCACCGCTCGTCCCGCCGGACAACAACATGATCTCGTTTTTCGTGTTCCCGGGAGACAAGCCCGGTAAGGATACGAACTTCCGCGGCATGACAATCTTCAACGATACGTTATATGTCGCAAAGGGCAGCGGCGGTAACGGCATCAATACCGTCTATCAGCTAGGTACTCCGGGCGTTCTGCCTACCACGGGAAATGCGCCCTCGGGCGGCCTTGTCAACGAACCTTTTACGATCCTTCCTGGATTCCCCGATACCAGTGCCAGCACAAATAGCCCGGGCGGCGACTATCCTTTTGGGATTTGGTTTGCGAATGCTACTACGTTGTACGTTTGTGACGAGGGCGACCTGATTTATACCCCGAATCAGGTAATCAATGGACAGGTGAACGTTGCAGATGCTGGTACGCTGGCGACGGCCGGTCTTCAAAAGTGGGTCCTCACCACGACGGCGAGTGGCAGCCAAACCTGGGTGCGCGAGTACGTCATCCAGAATGGACTCGACCTTGGGGCGCCCTATAGCGTCCGGAACTATCCCGCGTCGATCGAGCCCGCGGCTGGCGGATGCCGGAACATAATCGGCGTTGTCAACCACGACGGCACCGCCACGATTTACGCGATCACGTCCACGATCAGCCAGAACGGAGACAATGGCGCTGATCCCAACAAGCTGGTGAAAGTCGCTGATCGAATCAGCGACACCCAGCCGGCAACGAACGGTCACCTCGACAGGTTCGTCACAATTCGCTCAGCGCGCGCTGGCGAAGCGTTCCGCGGCGTCGCCCTGGCCCCCAGCGACGACGACCACGATAGATAAAATCGGCAACAGAGTTAGCAGCCAACCAAGGCTCCCCACCTCGGGGAGCCTTGTTCCTTCTTGGCGGCTGCAATCCCTACCCGTCATCGGTTTGACCCGCTTAAACCACGCTGCTAGACTTTAAGTACCTAAGCAGACAGCACTATTTTCCTGCCTGCCAGTTCCCCTTCCCTAAAGGATCTCGAAGGAAACTCGTGGATACACAAACACGTCACGCGCTTAAGCAGGACAGCTTCGTTCAGGCGACCGCTTCCAGCATCAACTGGATGGATGCCCATCGTTCCATCATCATCAAGACATCGATCGTCGTCGTCGTCGTCATAGCCGTTGTTCTTGCTGGCGCCATTGCGTACAACAACCGTTCCACGCGTGCTGAAAACCTCTTCGGCCAGGCCATGGATATCTACAACACTCCTGTGACCCAACCAGGACAGCCGACAGAGCCGGGACTTAAGACATACGCGAGCGCCGCCGCCCGCGCCAAGGACGCACATCCGCTCTTCGAAGAAGTGGCGAATAGCTACGGCTGGTTCAAAGCAGGCGCAAACTCACGCTATCTTGCCGGCATGACCGCCATCGACATGGGTCAGACGGCAGCCGGCGAAAATGAGCTGAAGCAAGCAGCTGATTCGCACGATCGCGGAGTCGCCGCGCTGGCGAAGCTTGCCCTTGCCGGACTCTACCATCAGACTGGACGTGACCCTCAGGCCATCGAGCTTTATCAGCAGCTCATTGCCAAGCCTACGCTCACTGTTCCGGCGAGCATGGCCAAGCTGCAGCTTGCCGGTCTGTATGAGACGACCAAACCGGCCGAAGCCAAGCGCCTCTACGCTGAGATCAAGGATCAGGATAAGACCACGGCAGCCGGGCAAATCGCCACACAAAAGCTGCAAGGCGCAACCGCTCAGCCGGCGCCGGCACATCCATAAAGTTGCCCTACCCCATAAACAATAGGCCCGCCACAAGCGGGCCTTTGTCATCTGTCCGCCAATGCAGCGGATACGAGGTGCTCGTCAGGAGCAATCGAACGGAGCGGTTTGCCGATCAGGTAAGTGATTCCAATCCTTCCGCCGCCCTGCTCACCGATCTCCCACTGATATTCGCCACCTCCCAAGCCCTCTGTCAATTCGCGCAAATCCTCCAGCGAATACGCTCTCAGAGATGACAACACTCCATCAACGAACAATGTAAAGGGCACCACCGGCAACAGATAAGTCCATAAAATGCGAGACCAGCGGAAAGGTCGAATCCCTGGCGTTACACGCCAGGAGAGCAATGGCACCATAGAGGTTGCGAGCATTGTGCGGAAGCTGCGCTTCGCAGCCTCAAAGATTGCAATCCCTTGCCTTCGCTCGACCGCGTCGGCCAGAATCGCCCGCGCTGCAACCGGATTGAAATGGTGGAACGTCGAGAAGATCGTTCGGAAACCATTGAGGCCAACTGGAATCTCGCGGGCGTCGACGGGCGCGGAATAGAATTCCAATCCCAGCGAGAGCCCTGACTGCGCTAACGCCTTTTCATTCGGGTACTTGTCGGTGAGTGCGACGTTAATCGGATAATTTTCGGCACTTTCGAACTGCTCCTGAAGGTGGATCCATGGTCCGCCGCCGCCTGAACACAGATCGACAATTTGATGCGTCCCGGCATCTTCCATTGCCGCTCGAAGACGCGGAACGATCACGCGATAGCTGTTCGTGTAGTTCCAGATCGCCTCCAGCGCATCTGTCACCAGGTCGCGCAGAAAGCCGGGATACAGGCGGTGATCGTGGAACTCAAACCATTTCTGGCGTCGCATCGCAATCGCAGACAGCATAGCAGGATAAACCAATGGGTTTCCCTAGTGGCGTAGCCCCTTTTTTCATGAGCGCAAAAGGCTTGTGAGCCGTCAGTCACAGTAGAAAGATGAGTTCTTGCGAAGCACAAGCCGCTGGCTGGTTTTACACTCAACCTGTATTGAAGACCCGGGAAGACGTGAGCGAAATCATCACCGCGCTCGTCGCCGAATACTCGACGACGCTTTATCGCGTTGCCTATTCGGTCACGCGCAATGCGGCAGAAGCAGAAGATATTGTGCAGGAGACATTCCTCCGTGTGCTCAGGCACCAGAACAAACTCGGTGAGATCCGCGACGCGCGCGTCTGGCTTGTCCGCATCGCGTGGAACCTGGCGCTCGACCGCAAGCGACGCAGCAAATCGCGCCCGGAAACCGAAGATATCGCAGATCTTGTGCGAACGCTGCCCTCCGCCGAACGCCGCGCCGATGACGCAGTCATCTCCACACAGGAACATGCGCGCGTGCTGGCGCTTATCGATCAGTTGCCGGCGAAAGAACGGCAGGCGCTTCTGCTCTCCGCCCTCGAAGAGCTATCTACAACCGAAATCGCGAGCATCTGTTCCACGACGGAGTCATCCATCCGCTCCCGCATCTTCCGCGCGCGCCGCGAACTTGCCGAGTTGCTCACAAAGGAGAGGAGTAGTTGATGAACCCTCATCCGAATCCGGCAAACGACGTTGAGCGTCAGATCGATGCCGCATTGCATCATCTCTTGGCGCAGGCTCAAGCTCCTGCGAATCTCGAACACCGCATCCATGCCCGTTTGCTCCGCGAAGCGGAGCAGCACCGGGGCTTCGCCGTCAGATTCGGCGCCTTTGTCTCGCAACGGATTGTCTTCGCATCCGTCGCTGCTGCTCTGGCCTGCATCGCCATCGTGATTGGGAGCGTGCAGCATTCGCACCAGCGCGTGATACCCGCTACCGGAGTTCATCTGCCTGTTCCTGGCAACGGACTCGGCGCGGCATCTGGTGCGCGCATTGCGCCTCAGCCAGTCGCGGTTCCGGAACGCGGCGCGCATTCCCGCTCGGAGCGAAAGGCTACGGGTCGCGCCACGGTTTCCCGCGACGCGCACAAACCCAAAGGCGTTGCCGTACCTCAATCCACCGAACCCGAGAAGCCTTAGTTCGATAGGGCTTCAAAGAGCATGTGCAACAGGGCCAGCACAGCTGCGCCGATAAAGGCGGCACCGAAAGTCATAACGTAGAATCCAGGAACGACTCCGCTGGCGAGCTTCAGAATGAAGGCGTTAATGACCAGAAAGAACAGCCCCAGAGTCAGGATTCCGAGGGGCAGGGTGATCAACTTCAGTAGTAATCCCAGCGTCACGTTGAGCAGGCCGATCACGATGACGGCGATCAACGCTGCCGGAAGGTTAGCTACTTTAAAGCCTGGCACTAATTCCGCAACAATCAGCAGGGCAACCGCGTCAAGAATCCATCTCACCAGCAACCGCAGCATATTTTTGTTCTGACCTCGCTTTTTGGAGTGTTTGAACGTCTTCTAAGGGGAACCTCTCGAACCGTACCAGCGTACCTTGAGATAATCCAGGAAGAAAGACCAGAGGTAAAGACAGGGAAGTTTATGCATCTCCGGCTTCTGCTGACCGCTCCCGTTCTGATGGCTGCAAGTGGCTACGCGCAGGCGACGCTGCAACCTTTGCCTGACGTTCCAACGCTCATGAAGCAGGTGGAGGATCACCAGCGCAAGCTTGACCAGGTGCGCGAGAACTACACCTACCACGAAGTGGTGATCACCCACGAGCTGGACAAGAATGGCAACATCAAGAAGAACGAGAGCGAAGAGAACAACGTCTTCTTTGTAAACGGCCACGAAATCGACCGCAAGTTCAAGAAAGACGGCAAGGAACTGAACGAAGACCAGCAGAAGAAAGAACAGGAGCGCGTTGAGAAAGAAGTAGAGAAGGCTTCGAAGACGCCTCCCGGGCAATCGCTGGACAAGAACGAAGTGAGCGTGAGCCGTCTGCTCCAGATCATGAAGGTTTCGAACGCGCGACGCGAGCAGATGGATGGCCGCAGCGTGATTGCGTTCGACTTTACCGGCGATCCGCATGCGAAGACGCATGGCATCGCGGAGAATGCTTCGAAGAAGCTCTCCGGCACAATCTGGATTGACGAAAACGATCGCCAGGTTCGGCGCATGATTGCGCGCTTCGATGACAACTTCCATCTCGGCTTTGGACTGTTCAGCGTCGGCAAAGGAAGCACCTTCGCCTTCGATCAGAAGCTTGTTAACAATGAGCTTTGGCTGCCGACGGGCGCGCAGGCTCATGTCGTGGCTCACGCGGTCGGCATCCTTGGCTGGCGCGGCGACATTGCCGTTACCGATAACGACTACGAGAAGTTTCACGCCGATGCGGTGCAACAGGCGGGCGCGACGGTCGTCAATCCTCCAACACACTAACAAAAAGACCGCCGGTTCGACGGCGGTCTTTTTGTAACTGAATCAGATACAGATTACTGCTGCGGCTGGGATGGGGGCGTTCCTGCTCCACCGCCTGATCTTTCCTGCATCCGTTCCTGCATCCTTTGCTGCATGGCTTCGTACTTCTGCTTCTGCTGATCGTTCAGCACGGCTTCAATCTTACTGGTCGTATCGGCGTGCAGGCTCTTGGCCTTCGCCATCTTGTCGTCGCGCGAGAGCGATGAGTCCTGGTGAAGCTGCATCATCTGCTGTTGCTGACTATCGAGAATCGGCTTGATCTGCGTCTGCTGATCCGAGGTCAGGTTCAAGGCTTTCGTCAGATGTTCCAGCTGACTATTCGCGTCCATACGCCCGTGTGGTTCATGCATCGGGGGCGCGGTGGTTGTAGCAGTGGATTGATCCTGCGCGAATGCCGTCATTCCAAGCCCGAGCAGGCCAGTGAGTGCTATCGTACAGAGTGTTTTTCGCATAGTGTGTGATTCCTCCAACACTGATTCAGAACACCGTCTGGCGCGCTGGGTTGCGCTCACCCCGGTGGATGGGCGCTTCCAATGCAGATAGACGCAGAATGTTGGATGAAAGGCGACCTGTCGCACAACTTTTATCTGTGCGCGGGTTTCATTGCATCACTTCGGCGCGAGATGGGATGTCGAAAGTGGCGGCATCACGGCCGGTTCCGAGCGCAGGCCGCAGGCGAGCAGACCTTCGGCATGTTCCTGAGGGTGCGGGACATAGGCGTAGGCGAAGACCGCGCGGTATTCGTGCTCGCCCGGATTATTGCAGATGGCACAGCTCGGACGATACGCGATTGCGGGATGATCGTGCACGGTCTCGGTCCATTCATGCGAGGCGTGTGGGGCAATCGCGATGTATTGCGGATGCTGCGGCGGATCTTTCGGCTGGTAGGCGAAGACCTCGCCCTTCTCGTTATCGGCATCGACGAAGCTGCCACCAGAGCCGCTCGATGCGCGCCACAACCATTTCGTTCCAACGTGCGCGTACCAGTGGGCGCTGGATGGAACGGGCTCCGCGAGGCGGATCTCTTTATTTGTATCGTTCTTGATTACAAATACAAATCCCGGTCCTTTACCTGGTTCGGCTTCGGCGAGGTAGTTCGCCGTGAGTGTGATGTGGGAGCATAGCGGGACGTAGGGGCCGGGGTGGTGGGTGACAGCTCGACCGGTGGAGACGGTTATGGCTATCAGTGCCGTGAAGATCGCTTTGGAGGTACTCATCAACGTTAGACTATCGTGCTCACAAGGTTTTGGCGGCTAACTGGAGCGAGGTGATGAGAACCTGTGCGCGGCAGACGCTGATGTCGCCGTTCGCGAGGGCGTGAACGGTCTGCGAGATAACCTGTTGCACGGCATCATGGCTGCTGAGTTCCGGAAGAGGCCCAAGCAGGGCGGTCTGCCGTAGTCGGTAGGGGCGAGGAGCGTGCCGCTTACGCGTGGGCGAGTGATGGTGACAGTGGGTCTTGCCGCGAAGGGCGATGGCGCGGCACTTCTTTCCGCCGGGCAGGACGTGCTGGCATTCGGGGATCATGGTTGGTCCTCATGGGCGATGGGGTAGCCCGGATATTCCTGGAAACAGGGATCTTTGGTAAAGATGGCGCTATCTATTTGTAATTACAGGGCTTATTTCTATCTATTTGATTCTATTGGCTCTAAAGATCGCAAATTTACCGCAAAACAAGATAGTCGTGCAGTTTGAAAATTGATTCGGAAGCGGCGGTGGACTGTGGACAGCCAGTGAAGGAAAAGGCCGCTCCAAAACCGAAGAAAAAAACTGCAAAGAAGAAGTCTCGCGAAGACATTAACCAAACTGCTGCGCGTATCGTTAAAGAAGCGACGGAGAAGAGCTAGCTAGTTTGGCTTGTTTGGCGACTGGGGAAATGTTCGCGAAATGCGGACACCATACTCGCTTATAGCTTTGTCGAATAGTCCCGACTGTAAAAGGCTCTGGAAGATTGCATATGGATCGTTAGCGTCGCCTTCTTTACGCAGGGTCTCCGCGATGAAAAGTATACAAACGCGGCGCAACTTCGATGAGGCGATCCAGCAAACTCTCAGCCTGCCCTTCCGCAATCTGAAGATGTTTGATAGATCGCCTCTAAGGGCGTACTTTTTGTTGAGCGGATCGTTCGGGATTATGCGCTTAACGGCGTCTTTGACCATGTTGAAGGTTGTGCAGTTGGCGCTTACATAGTTCCCAGCTGCCTCAGCCGCCTTTGCGGCGCGTGCTAATTTGACATAGACAGCCTCGGCTGAGGCTGTCATATCGACATCATAGGGTAAACCGGAAGTCCGGCCTGCTTGTCCAGTGTTCTTCCGATTCTTCCCTGCCATTGTTTACTCCCTCTCCAAATCTGCTTCGATTTCAGCTAGGGAGCGAATGCGACCAGAACGGATGTCTTCGAAGGCTGCCAATAGACTTGCACGCTCAGCCTCGTTTGAAAGCATTTCAATCATGCTCAACATAGCGTTAAATTCCTCTCTCATCTCCTGAAATTTCTTATAAGAGAGAAGCACCGAAAGGGGGGTATCGTTCTCCTGAATAACGAACGTTTCGTCTCTTTGCTCCTTGAGTTTGGTGGCGTTCAGATCGCGCAACTTACTGACACCAACAAACTTGACGTCAGGGTCAATAACGGGAAGTGCGCTTGCTGCCATTTATATCCTCTCTTTCCCAAGTCTCGTATCAAAGTAGAGTGAACAGTGTTCACTCTACTTTTAGACGTTCTTAGAGCATTATATCGACATCTTCTTGACTGTCAATAGTTAATTATTGGACGAACAAATACGGTAAATGGTGGCATTATATTGACAAAAATATGACAATAAACCACAATTATATTGTCATGAATCGCCTTTCCACCGCTAAGCGCGTACAAGTGACTTCCGCTCTAGTTGAGGGGAACAGCATTAACGCAATCGTTCGTATGACGGGCACCGCGAAGCATGCAGTCCTTGAACCCATCGAGGACATGGGCTGCGCTTGCGCCGCCTATCATCACTAGCCCGCGATGGAGGCAGGAATTGCCAATCACGTCCGGTCGCTGGAAGAATTGGTCGCACTTTTGGACAGGAAAAGCGGCATAGGAGGCCGCGACAGAATGACGAAATACGAGGGCCAAAAATTTACAAAGGCGGCTTTCGTTATGGAAGACTGCTTCTTTGTTAATTGCGTCCTGACCGACTGCGATCTCTTTTATTCGGGTGGCGATGTTGAGTCTGTGAATCTGAAGACTGAGAACTGCCGCTGGCATTGGCGTGGGCCTGCCCTGAGGACCGCTCAGCTGATGGGTGCGTTGGGAATGTTAAAGGCCCCGCAAATGCCACCGTTACCGGTTGTGGACAATTCGAAGCTGAATTAACTTTCGCAGTGACGGGCATAAAGACTCCTTTAGGTCGGAACTACATTCTTCCTGATAGTGCCGAAATCTGCAAGTTCGCTTCCATAGCGTCCTCAAGGATATCGGCATTTATTAGGGAAACAAGCTGCACCACTACCCAAAGAAAAAGCCTGCCGGAGTGTCGGCAGGCTTTCTTTCTTCTCTCTTTTTATTTTACCGCAGATGGGCATAATTCCACGCCAAGTTGGGCCGGCTATTTTCTATTTGGATTCAACGACTTGGAAATTATTTTGCTGAGGACCCCCTTGACAAAGGAGAAACAGGGAAAGCCCGGGGCTGAAGCCCCTCTTTGTTGAGGTTCTAACGCGGGGCTGAAGCCCCGCTCTTTCACCGCCGTCCTGCTAGCGCAGGACAATCAGTCCAACTAAATCCTCCGTCAAAGGGATCACCATTATGATTTTGCTGAGGACCCCCTTGACAACGGAAGAGCGTGGAAGGAAGCTCCGAGGCTGAAGCCCCTCTTTGTTGAGGTTCTAACGCGGGGCTGAAGCCCCGCTCTTTCACCGCCGTCCTGCTAGCGCAGGACAATCAGTCCAACTAAATCCTCCGTCAAAGGGATCACTATTATTATTTTGCTGAGGACCCTCTTGACAACGGAAGAGCGTGGAGAAACCCCGGGGCTAAAGCCCCTTCTTTGTTTGGGCCTAATGCGGGGCTGAAGCCCCGCTCTTCTACCGTCGTCCTGCTCCGCAGGACAAAAGGTCCATTCCGGTCCCTGTCAGTCCATTCCGATCTTTGTTAAAGGTATCTAGCTCATTGTTTTCAAGGCAAGGGCTGGACAAGCTATCGCGCCGGGCACGGTCCTGAGGGCAGGTTTCAGGCTTGGACTGCGAATTGTCAGAGACGTTGCCGGAACTATTGCGGGGCGATTGGGTTTGAACTGAGTTGATCGTTCTTCTCTGGCCGAATCCAACTGGTACGTGTACAAAGTACCTGAGAATAGCGACGGCGTTTCGGGATCGGTCGCGGGCGGAAGAGCGGCTACGGCAGTTTCCGTGTCCTGAGGGGAACAACATGGAACCCTGCGAACATTGGCGAGCGCTGCATCCAGCCTCGCTTTTTAACCTCCCAACGGATCGTTCTTCTGCTGCACAATCCGTCCTCCGCAAGAAGCGCCATTTTCTCAGGGCATTGCTTTTCGCGCTGATCCTGTTGCCTGTGGGGACGGTTTTCGCGCAACAGTATCCGCAGATTGGGCCGTCGTATGATGCGCAGCAGTCGCAGGGCTATAGTGCGCAGAGCTATGGGGCGCAGAACTATCCGGCGCAAAACAATGGAGCGCAGAACTATGGGGGGACGCAGGATTATGGGGCGCCTCCGCCGGTTGATGCGGAAGCGGAGCCGCAACCTTACCAGCAACAGCAGTATGGCGACCAGCAACAGCAGTATGCCGGTGGTCAGACGCAGGCTTTAGGTGCGGATCAGCTGGAACAGCTGGTGGCGCCGATTGCTCTTTATCCCGACAACCTGGTGGCGATGGTGCTGGCGGCTTCGACGTATCCTATGCAGGTGGTGCAGGCCGATCACTGGATGCAGGCGCAAGGCAATGTTTCTGCCGACCAGATTGCTGCTGAAGCGAATGTTGCGTCGTGGGATCCGAGTGTGAAGGCACTGACGGCGTTTCCGCAGGTGCTGGCGCAGATGGATAGGAATCTGCAATGGACTGCTGCGTTGGGCAATGCGTACTTCAACCAGCCGCAGGATGTGATGGAGGCGGTGCAGGAGATGCGCCAGCGCGCGCAGACGGCGGGGAACCTGCAGAACACTCCGCAGGAGACGGTGGGCTACTACCAGGGCAATATTGCGCTGTATCCGGCGAATCCGCAGGTGGTGTATGTGCCGACGTATAACCCGTGGGCGGTCTATGGGCAGCCGGTCGCGCCCTATCCCGGATTTTCTCTGCTTGGGGCGCTGGGATCGTTCTTTGGCTCGTCGCCGATACAGTGGGGGCTGGGGATTGCGATGTCGGCATTCAGCCATACGCCGTTTGGCTGGCTGACTTGGGGATTGAACTGGCTGACGCAATCGGTGCTCTTTCATCAGTCGAATTACTACACGAACAGCGCCACGGTCCGTGACTGGCACTTGCCGCCGGGGCACATGCGCGCCTTTTCCGGACAACGCAATGGCTTTGCGACAGCCAGCTATAACCGTGGCGGGTACGGCGGGGGATATGGATCGGGATTTGCCCGCCAGCCGCAACGATATGGCTACGGCCAGACCACGAATTATGGCCGCGGATATCAGGCCCCTGCTTTCGGGAATACGCGGCCGACACAGGAGGCTTTCAACCGAACGTCGCCGATGATGGGCAGCCCGCAGCAGTATAGTCGTCCAAGCTTTCCAAGCTATCGTTCGAGCCCTGGTTATGGATCTGGTTATCGGGCCGGCTCTGGGTTGGGCTACGGATCCAGCTATGGATCTGGCTTTTATGGGAGGCCTGCGGAGAATTTCTCAGGAAGATCGGTCCCGACTTTCAGCGGTTCTATGCCTGCATATCGCGCCCCGGCATCGAGCTTTGCGCACAATGATGCCGGGCAGCGATCGTATAACGGGTTTTCTGGTAACGGGTTTTCTGGTAACGGGTTTTCCGGCAGTGCGTTTTCGGGCCGAGCATCTGGCGGCAATGGGTTTAGCGGATATTCCGGCAAGCAGCCGCATTCAGGTGGCTTCCATCTTTTCGGCGGCGGCCATTCTTCTGAGAACTCTTTCGGTGGCGGCCATGCGCCGAAGGGTTTCAGCGGGGGGAAGGGATTCAGTTCACATTCCGGCGGCGGTTTTCATATGCCGGGCGGACACTCAGGCGGGGGTGGGCATTCGGGTGGACACGGTGGAGGCGGGCATCATCACTGAGCCAGATGTGCCGCTTGCGCGCGACATATTCTTCGAGCCGAATTGCGCGGCTGGAAGTTTCTGCCGCATCGTGATATCACCTTGGCATGACTACGATCAAGGCACAGGATCCGGCAGAAGCAGCGAAACGCAAGGCAGCGGAGTGGGCTGCTTCGCAAGTTGAAGATGGAATGGCGGTTGGCCTGGGTACCGGCACAACTTCGGCGTTGGTGATCGAAGAGGTGGGCCGCCGCGTTGCGTCGGGCCTGCGCATTACTGCGATTGCTACTTCAGAGCAATCGCATCGCGAAGCGGTGAGCCTCGGTATTTCCATGACGGACTTCGCGCATCAGCTGCATCTTGACCTGACGATCGATGGCGCGGATGAAGTGCAGGAAGGCACGCTGCACCTGATCAAGGGTCACGGAGGCGCATTGCTGAGGGAGAAGATCGTCGCCATGGCCAGCAGCAAGCTGTTGATCGCGGTCGATCCGAGAAAGCTGGTGAAGACGCTGGGCTCAGTGTTTACGGTGCCGGTCGAGGTGGTTCCGTTTGGCTGGGAGACAACGGCCAAACGCCTGCGCGATCATGGCTTTGCACCCGAGTTGCGCGTGAACGATGACGGCAAGCCCTTCATCACGGACGGGCAGCACTACATTCTGCATTGCGATCTGCCTAAGTCGGGACTTACTGCGGAAGAGGCGGCGGTCGCTTTCAAGCAGACCGTTGGAGTGGTGGAGCATGGTCTGTTTCTTGGAATGGCGAGCCGGGTGGTGATTGGCAGCGTTGAAGGGACTCAGTTTCTTGAAGCGAAACGCTGAATGAGAATCACATAGGAATCCGGGTTTTTGATGAAGCGACAGGTGGTGCATCGTGATCCAGTTGAAGCGTGCCTACGATGATGCAAGCGTTGATGACGGCACACGCTTTCTAGTGGAACGGCTGTGGCCGCGCGGTCTGAAGAAAGAAGCATTGCACATCGCTGCCTGGTTGAAAGACGCGGCGCCGAGCACGGAGTTGCGGAAATGGTTTAGCCACGATCCGGCGAAATGGACGGAGTTTCAGCGCAGATATTTTGCGGAACTGGATCAACGGCGCGAGGCTTTGGAGCCGATTCTGAAAGCACTTAAGACAGGCCGCGTTACGCTGGTTTTCAGCTCTCATGATGCGGAGCACAACAACGCGGTCGCGCTGAAGCGCTATCTTGAGACCCATATCCTGCGTAGAAACAGGGCGATTCAATCGCCAAGCTAACAATAAAACCCTTCCTCGATGATCTGCGTCTAGTTACCGTTCTTTTGCTGCACTGTCCTGCCACTTCCCCTGCAAGTCTTCTGCGTCGTTGGGGACCGCGCATCTCCACAAATCGATCCTGACGGGTGACGGCTCATTCGTGTGTCTCACTTGATCTTGCAACCTTGCTGGTTTCCTGAGGAGAACCCATGACGTACCCCTCCCCCCGCATCATGACTTGCAGCCGAGCGCTTTTGCCGGCTCTTGCTGCCGAAGACTGGCTTTAGCAACACGAATCGGCATCGGAGGCGGAGCCGGCTGCTCCACTTCCGCTAACTATCTTCGTGATACTCTGGCCTCCCGCATTCTTGACCCTCTGCGCAGGAGGAAATCATGCCAGCGAAAACGGCTGATGCAGCTTTGCCGCTTACCGACTCCCTTATACGGGCTTTGGATATCAACTGTCGGATCACACGCTATCTGGTGGCGAATCTTGACGCCAAGGCGTGGCATGCGACGACACCGGATGGCAAGGGCCGCAATGTCGCCGCGATCGTAGCGCATATTCACAACGTGCGCCGCATGTGGCTGAAGGCTGCGGGAAGCAAGGAAATTCCGGAGGAGCTGAGAAAGGGAATACTGACCGCTAACGAAGCTCTTGCTGCGCTGGACGCGAGCGCTGCGGCTTTGCACACGTTGGTCGCAGAGTCGCTTGCGTCGAGTGTGCGTATCAAGGGATTCAAACCGGATACGGCAGCCTTTGTCGGCTATATCATTGCGCATGATTCGCATCACCGCGGACAGATTGGCATGCTGGCGCGACAGACTGGCTTTCCGTTGCCGAAGCAGGTGGATTTTGGGATGTGGGAGTGGGGTGTGCGATAAGTGAATCGAGACGCCAACTCGTCATGATTGGATCAGCGGATTGATCCAGCGAAGT
Organism: Alloacidobacterium dinghuense; assembly: GCF_014274465.1. NCBI lineage: Bacteria > Pseudomonadati > Acidobacteriota > Terriglobia > Terriglobales > Acidobacteriaceae > Alloacidobacterium > Alloacidobacterium dinghuense. The sequence continues at coordinate 4,004,313 of NZ_CP060394.1, forward strand.
CCCGGGAAGCGCGAGAAATCGCGGTCCGTAGTGTGGAGCACTCCTCCGTATTCGATGGTCAGAGCTGCGAGTTGCGCGTCTGTGGTCATCGGGCCACGGGCCTGTCCTTCCAACAGCATTTGCTGAAAGATCAACCAATGTCGTTCACTGGGAGACAGAAGGCGAACGTTTGGCTGCGTTAGCCATTGATCAACCGTAGCAATCCCTTCCGCCATCGAAAAATGCTGCCCCGGCAGTCGGGGGTTGGTCACGATGCGCAGAAATGCATAGATTGTCTGCCATGGCAGACCCACTGGCGCGGCATCGGAAAAAACCTCTTCTGTCCAGATTCTCGCCCGGTTATGAAAAGGCGATTGATCGTCATAGGCGTACAAAAGAAGATTCGCGTCGACAACGATCACCGATGCTCCGGTCCTTCAAGAAATTCGAGTATATCTTCCACGCAGTCGTAGCTCGGTAGATTCAGGCTCCGTGGTTTAACCACGAATGGCTTGCGCTCTCGCGGCTGGTTGGCCGCCATCAGGCCTAACCGCAGCAGCCGGTTGATCGTCCACTTGAAGGATTCCCCTGAGCGTCGGACCTCCTGCTCAAGCAGGCTGGCTACATCATCATCGATGGAAAGAGTCGTTCGCACATCATGATGCTCTCAAAATAGACATCATGATGTCAATCGAACTGAGAAGCCCTATTTGAGCCGCAAGAAATATCTCTTCGCTGGTTCCAACCCTGGAGGAGAACGCGCTGCCGCGATCTATACGCTGCTGGGCACAGCCAAGCTGAACGGTTTCGATCCGGAACTCTATCTGTGCCACGTCCTCGAGTGGGTCGCTGATCATCCCATCAACCTCATTTATGAACTTCTCCCCTGGAACCTCTCGACTCGCCTGATCCCAACAATTAGGCGCAAGCGTCTTTGTCACCGAAATTGTTCGTCTTATCAGTCCATCCCACGATTCCGTTAGGAAGTCGAACCTTCACCCACCATATCTGTTCCTTTCTTTCGTTCGATGGCCAAAGCGTCTCGCCCCAGCAAGACTCCGAAGGATGGAAACAATATTTTGCATAGCTCAAGTGCGTCTCGACCTCGACCACCTTCCCACGCGTGTACACGTGTGAGTATCCCTCGCCTACGTAGTCGAGGATGAACGCGATGCTGTTCTTTGGCAGTTCGTCTGCAGTCAGCACGCCATCGGACTCGGGTGCAGTCAGCACGACAACGGGCTCGGGCCTCAGATGCACCTCGCCCGTGAGACCAAATGCACGACTTCCTTTCATGGCTCTGCCGACCACGCGGCTGCTGCCTGGACTAGCAACCAAATCCGTGTCTTCCAACACGGTCCAGTTGCCATACCGGCAGCACTCAAAAGGACAAGTGCCCTTGGCAACATAATTGTCCGGCGGCTTCTCACTGGCAGGCATCCGACTCAGGGCTTCCTGAAACTTGATGCGCCTCTCATCCGATATGTCCTCGAGGGGCTTAAATTTCAATCCCAGGGGGGGGATGCACCAAATTCTTTGCCCTCCATGAAGTTCACTATTTCAGGGAAATCCTCGCCAAAAGTGCAAGATTGAGGTCGAAACCGCGAGCGTCTATCTCTTGTAGAACGCTCGATGCTTCTGCGGGTCGATGAGCGCTAAGGAGTACGTTGACTAATCCGTACCATCTATATGGGATGTTGCACCCGCCGGCCCTGATGTCCTCCTTTGCCAGCACGACAGCTCGGTCCCACTCGTGGGCGCTCTCGGCGTCTTGGAGCTCCTTCGACACACGGAAATTTGGTTGGTCTTTACACGGGCCTCCCAGATCGTAACGTTCCTGGGCTGTCGATGCCGGAGACGCTAATACAAGATCGGCGTACAGAACAATCAGGCATGCTACCGACACGATCGTCGCTCGCGCATATACTACCTTGCGCACAGCCTGCCAGAGATTTTTAACCTTTAAGCTGACCACTATACGTTTGCTCATTCGTCATCAAGCCAGAACAGACTTCGTAGAACATAGCACGGCAATGACCGGACGGTTACTTTGAGACTAAGAAATTTCCCATAAATGCAAAAAGCCCGCTCCGAAGAGCGGGCTTTTTAATGATTATGCCGGCGATCACCTAATCTCCCACACAATTTCTCGTGCAGTACCATCGGCCCAGCGAGGCTTAACTTCCGTGTTCGGGATGGGAACGGGTGTGACCCTCGCGGTATGGTCACCGGCAAACTTGGGAGGCGCTTGCGGGCTGTTTCTCCCGCGGCCAGATTCGTCTGCGGTTTGTTGCTCCGGACGAGATACGGCAACTGGCGCCACTCAACCTGATCTTTCACAACGAAATCGATTGGTTTACCTCAGGGGCTAAAGCCCCTTTAGTACTAGCTCTGTAACGGCACGGCTGAAGCCGTGCCCCTTCAAAACAGCGTATTTACAAGGCTTGTTGAATATCTTCAGTGCGACATACTGCACAGAATTAATTCTATGGACAAGCCGAACGGGCGATTAGTACTGGTAAGCTACACGCATTACTGCGCTTCCACATCCAGCCTATCAACCAGGTGGTCTTCCTGGGCCCTTCAGGGAGATCTCATCTTAGAGCGTGCTTCCCGCTTATATGCATTCAGCGGTTATCACAACCGAACTTCGCTACCCAGCCGTGCCATTGGCATGACAACTGGAACACAAGAGGTTCGTCCATCCCGGTCCTCTCGTACTAAGGACAGCCCTCTTCAAATCTCCTACGCCCACAGCAGATAGGGACCGAACTGTCTCGCGACGTTCTGAACCCAGCTCACGTACCGCTTTAATAGGCGAACAGCCTAACCCTTGGAACCTTCTACAGCTCCAGGATGCGATGAGCCGACATCGAGGTGCCAAACCATTGCGTCGATATGAACTCTTGGCAATGATCAGCCTGTTATCCCCGGCGTACCTTTTATCCGTTGAGCGATGGCCCTTCCATACAGAACCACCGGATCACTAAGGCCTGCTTTCGCATCTGCTCGACTTGTAGGTCTCACAGTTAACCACTCTTATGCCTTTGCACTCGACGACTGATTTCCAAACAGTCTGAGAGTAGCTTCGCGCGCCTCCGATACAATTTAGGAGGCGACCGCCCCAGTCAAACTACCCGCCTAACTATGTCCCTCTCCCGGATCACGGGAGTAGGTTAGAATCACAACACTCACAGGGTGGTATCTCACCGTTGGCTCCTCCAAACCCGAGAGTCTGGGATCAAAGCCTCCCACCTATCCTGCGCAGTAAGAGTCATAATTCATAGTTAAGGTGTAGTAAAGGTGCACGGGGTCTTTCCGTCTAGCTGCGGGTAACCGGCATCTTCACCGGTACTACAAGTTCGCCGAGCAACTCGTTAAGACAGTCATACGATCGTTACGCCATTCGTGCAGGTCGGAACTTACCCGACAAGGAATTTCGCTACCTTAGGACCGTTATAGTTACGGCCGCCGTTCACCGGGGCTTCAATTCAAAGCTTCGCCTTGCGGCTAACCTCTCCTTTTAACCTTCCGGCACCGGGCAGGCGTCAGCCCCTATACGTCGTTTTAGACTTTGCAGAGACCTGTGTTTTTGTTAAACAGTCGCCGTATGCGTTTCACTGCGGCCCACCGAAGTGGGCGACCCTTCTCCCGAAGTTACGGGTCTAATTTGCCGAGTTCCTTAACAAGCTTTCACTCGAGCGCCTTTGGATATTCTCCTCGTCTACCTGTGTCGGTTTGGGGTACGGTTCCCAACTACTCTCCTTAGAGGATTTTCTTGGCAGCGTGAACTCAGCAGCTTTCAGGCATACGCCCTAATGTTTTGCGTCTCACTGTTAAGTTCGCCCGGATTTGCCTAAGCGAACCAGCTTACACGCATCAAGCCCCATAGCCATAGGAGGCCCTGCTTATCCTTCTGCGTCTCCCCATCGTCAAACGAGAGTTGGGAGGTCCGGAATATTAACCGGATGTCCATCAGCTACGCCTCTCGGCCTCGCCTTAGGGACCGCCTAACCCTGAGCGGATTAACCTTCCTCAGGAAACCTTAGACTTTCGGCGTGAAGGGTTCTCACCTTCATTATCGCTACTTATGCCGGCAGGGTCTCTTCGCAACGCTCCACCAGTCTTCTCAGTCTGGCTTCACCGCTGTTGAGAATGCTCTCCTACCACGCACACCATAGGTGTGCATCCGCTGCTTCGGTGTACAGTTTTAGCCCCGTTGTATTGTCGGCACCGGACCGCTTGACCAGTGAGCTATTACGCTTTCTTTAAAGGATGGCTGCTTCTAAGCCAACCTCCTGGCTGTCTGGGCGTTCCGACTTCCTTTCCCACTTAACTGTAACTTGGGGACCTTAGCAGGCGGTCTGGGCTGTTTCCCTCTCGACAATGGAGCTTAGCCCCCACTGTCTGACTCCCGGACTGGTTGTCTGTGGCATTCGCAGTTTGGTTGGATTCAGTAAGCCGGAAAGCCCCCTAGTCCATCCAGGTCTCTACCACCACAGCAAATCATCCGAGGCTAGCCCTAAAGCTATTTCGGAGAGAACGAGCTATCACGGAATTTGATTAGCCTTTCACCCCTACCCTCAGCTCATCCGAGCTTTTTTCAACAAACACCGGTTCGGTCCTCCAGTGGGTGTTACCCCACCTTCAACCTGGCCAAGGGTAGATCATCCCGCTTCGCGTCTATTCCTGCCAACTATATCGCCCTATTAAGACTCGCTTTCGCTTCGGCTCGCTTACGCTTAACCTTGCTGACAAGAATAACTAGCCGGCTCATTATGCAATAGGCACGCGGTCAGGCATTCGCTTGCGCGCATAGCCCTCCCACTGCTTGTAGGCACACGGTTTCAGGTACTTTTCACTCCCCTAACAGGGGTTCTTTTCGCCTTTCCCTCACGGTACTGGTTCACTATCGGTCAGAAACGAGTATTTAGCCTTGCGGAATGGTCTCCGCGGATTCAAGCAGGGTTTCACGTGCCCCGCCTTACTCAGGTGCCAGCTTCGAGTCCGGATAGTTTTCGTCTACGGGCCTGTCACCCTCTGTGGATCCCCTTTCCAGAGGATTCGACTAACTACCGGATTGGTAACTCTACTGTTGCTGGTCCTACAACCCCCGAGACACCGAAATGCCACGGGTTTGGGCTCTTCCGATTTCGCTCGCCACTACTTTCGGAATCGAGATTTCTTTCTTTTCCTCCGGGTACTGAGATGGTTCACTTCCCCGGGTTCGCTCACTCCTGCCTATGTATTCAGCAGGGTGTTCCTGAGGTTTGCTCAGGAGGGTTTCCCCATTCGGAGATCTTCGGATATAACGCCTGTGTGCGGCTCCCCGAAGCTTATCGCAGCTTGCCACGTCCTTCATCGCCTGTTTCTGCCAAGGCATCCACCGTGCGCCCTTAGTAGCTTGACCATAGAATTAATTCCATGCAGGAATTGAAACTATGTAATATTGCCGCCTTAGTGACCATACTCATCTACTTTCTTACATAGACAAGCACGTCACAGAATTTTGATCTAAAGACACTCAACTTGAACATGACTTAGCCCCGCAGTCTAACTTGTATCCGCAGAACAAAGCCTTGCTCAGCCTTGTAATAAATTACCCAATCGATTTCGTTGTCAAACATCCAGACATCAGCTTTCGCTGACGCTCGCCCTCAGGCGAATCGAACATGCTGACGACTTACGTCAGCCTGCCCAAAGATCAACTTCTCTTCAAGAAGCTCACCTTTGGGCATTCTCTCGTACGAGGTTGGTGGAGCTGAGGAGGATCGAACTCCTGACCCCCTGCTTGCAAAGCAGGTGCTCTCCCAGCTGAGCTACAGCCCCACGTTAAGTAATGGTGGGCCTGGGTAGATTCGAACTACCGACCTCACCCTTATCAGGGGTGCGCTCTAACCAACTGAGCTACAGGCCCGGCATTCCTGCCCAGGCGACTCACGCCTTACCTTAATCAGGCGCCAGGCTGAGCCAGACTGCTCACTTTTGCGTACTCGAGAAAGTTTTCGAGGACCAGGTTGAACTTGCTCGGCAGCTACGCCACCGATGACCATCGTTTGAAGCAGGAAGAAGCAGAGATGGTTTGATTCAGGCTCCTTCAACTTGAGTCAGGGACTCGAGTCGAAGGGTGTATGGCACATCTTATGCGCGGCTTTCGCCGTCCGCCATCGCGGATACATAAGCTTGCCATAAGGTTCTCTCTTAGAAAGGAGGTGATCCAGCCGCAGGTTCTCCTACGGCTACCTTGTTACGACTTCACCCCAATCATGAATTACACCTTGGAAGGCTGCCCCCTTGCGGTTGGCTCACCTGCTTCTAGTGCAACCCACTTTCGTGATGTGACGGGCGGTGTGTACAAGGCCCGGGAACGTATTCACCGCAGCGTTCTGATCTGCGATTACTAGCGATTCCAGCTTCATGGAGTCGAGTTGCAGACTCCAATCCGAACTGAGGCCGGCTTTTTCCGATTAGCTCCCCCTCACGGGTTTGCGACGGTTTGTACCGGCCATTGTAGCACGTGTGTAGCCCTGGACATAAAGGCCATGAGGACTTGACGTCATCCCCGCCTTCCTCCCCGTTATCCGAGGCGGTCTCACCAGAGTGCTCAACTAAATGGTAGCAACTGGTAATAAGGGTTGCGCTCGTTGCGGGACTTAACCCAACATCTCACGACACGAGCTGACGACAGCCATGCAGCACCTATATAGCGGCCCATTGCTGGGAAGGGATATTTCTACCCCGGTCCACTACATTTCGAGCCCAGGTAAGGTTCTTCGCGTTGCGTCGAATTAAACCACATGCTCCACCGCTTGTGCGGGCCCCCGTCAATTCCTTTGAGTTTCAGCCTTGCGACCGTACTCCCCAGGCGGATCGCTTAACGCGTTAGCTTCGGCACGGCGGGATTGGGTACCCGTCACACCAAGCGATCATCGTTTAGGGCTAGGACTACCAGGGTATCTAATCCTGTTTGCTCCCCTAGCTTTCGTGCATCAGCGTCAGTTGTGGTCCAGTGAGCCGCTTTCGCCACAGGTGTTCCTTCCGATATCTACGCATTTCACCGCTACACCGGAAATTCCACTCACCTCTCCCACACTCAAGCCCGGCAGTTTCTCGTGCAGACTTCGAGTTGAGCCCGAAGATTTCACACAAGACTTACCGAACCGCCTACGCACCCTTTACGCCCAATAATTCCGAACAACGCTCGCCCCCCTCGTATTACCGCGGCTGCTGGCACGAAGTTAGCCGGGGCTTCTTCTTCCGGTACCGTCATTATCGTCCCGATCGAAAGGAGTTTACGTCCCAAGAGACTTCATCCTCCACGCGGCGTTGCTGCGTCAGGGTTTCCCCCATTGCGCAAAATTCCCCACTGCTGCCTCCCGTAGGAGTCTGGACCGTGTTTCAGTTCCAGTGTGTCCGTGCGCCCTCTCAGGCCGGATACAGATCACCGTCTTGGTGGGCCATTACCCCGCCAACTAACTAATCTGCCGCGACCCCCTCCTTAAGCGAATTGCTCCTTTGACCCGTAGGTGTTATGCGGTATTAGCCTCGGTTTCCCGAAGTTATTCCCCACTCAAGGGTAGGTTAGTCACGTGTTACTCACCCGTGCGCCACTTTACTCATGGATTGCTCCACTTTCTCGTTCGACTTGCATGTGTTAGGCACGCCGCCAGCGTTGATTCTGAGCCAGGATCAAACTCTCGTTTGAAACCTGATGATTGCACCCGACTGACGGAGGTCAGCGGGGCAATCGCCCTGCAATGCTCGAAAGATTGCAGAGCATAATATAGTGAGAATGATCAAACCGATCTTCTTCCATTCTCACGACTGGCATGTTCAACCTGATTGTCAAAGATCCTCAACAGTGACCGCCTGAGCGGGCTGCTTTTGGATCGAGAGCACGACCGTGTCGTGCGTCCTCGAACTTGTTGCGCCGTTTTTGCGCGAACTTTTTAAGACTATCGAAGTTTGAAGCATCCGTCAAACGATTTTGTAAACTTTTTCATTTACTTGTCATTCAAACGTCACATAAGTGCGATCTATCTTGATCCGCCGACTTACTGACTACCACTTCGCATCGTCACCGGGCTCACACCCGGCAAATTCCGCACAGCGCCAAACTTTAAAAGATCCGCAGCAAAGCGTGCTTTACTGCCGGGCACTCAGCCCTGTGGGAGATTTACTCCCAACCTGCAATGGATTGTTCGCTCTGAATGCCGCTCATTGCGGCTGTCGAACCATCACCCTGAGCTTCGCTATCTACTCAAACCACCAACATCTGGCCGGGAGCGAAGCAACTTGCCACTGCTTTTCGTATCGCTTCTCATCTTATCGCAGACAGCCTCATCTTGCAAGCTCATCTGCTCGCAGCAACATGCGCTTGTTCAGCGCCTTGTTAACCTCGTAGCGACAAGATGAATACTATCAACCAGAGCGACCCCACTGCAACTGTTGAAAACTGTTAATGCCTGTTGAAAAGAGGAGCTTGACCAGTGTTTATGCGGCTCTAGCGATCGCCAATCCAGGGCTGTCATCCTGAGCGAAGCGAAGGATCTGCTTTTCCCAAGCACGCGCGAAGTGCACAGCACCGGCTCTTCACCTTGAGCGTCCGCAACATCTGCTCAAACGTGGGCCGCAACGTCTCAAAATCCTTCTGCGGAGCAACAAACACCAGATAACTCTACGACCCATCATCGCGTGCTGCCGTCACCAGCCAGTCATACTCCATTCCACCGCCAGCCGACGCTCCCTGGTTCTGAAACTCAACACTCCGCGCCTCACGCTGATTCACGCGCATCTCGTCGACGCCGGTGGTCGCCTTCATTCCGCTATTTCCCTGCTGGATCGAAGCGATGAACTGCCGGGTTGCCGCACCGGCTTCCGCTACCGTGACGTCATATCGCGTCAGATCGCAATACCCAGTCAACCCTTGTGGTTGCCTCTTCAATCCAATGCACGACGACTTACCCGAGGGCATCTGCCGCTCTAGGTCCACTTGACGATCCACCTCCGATAACGTCTCGCAAGCCAGCAAGGGAAAGTAAGGGTGCCGTGAAGCTGTGCACCTGAAAGCCTCGCACCCGTCTGCGTGTGGCCGCCTACTTCTCGCTGCCCATGCACCTCACAAACTCACGACAACACACTTCAGGAGACCGCAAAATGCGAATGGACACAGTAGCTCGTTTCACAGCCAATCGTCGCTCTTTTTTAAAAGGGGCGGGAATCGCGGGAATCGGCCTTGCAACCACAGCCGTCATCGATAGCAAGTTTGGAAGCGCTGAGCAAACCGTAAGCGCCGCCGCGTATAGCGACGCCGATATTCTCAACTTTGCTCTAAACCTCGAATACCTTGAGGCTGAGTTTTATGCCGTCGCCACGTATGGCGCGACTTTGGTGACGCTGGGAGTCATCCCTGAGGCCGACACGACAGGGCCTACAACCGGTGGCAACATGGTGAAGGAATTTTCCTCCTCGCCGCAGGCGGTACTCGCCACCGCATTGCGCAACGATGAAATCAACCATGTTCGGTTCCTGCGCACAGCCCTCGGCTCTTCGGCAGCCAAAAAACCTGCAATTGACCTCAATGCTCTTGGATACGGTTTTTCCAGCGTCAATAGCTGGCTGAAATTGGCGAGACAATTTGAAGATGTAGGAGTAAGTGCCTACCTGGGCGCTGCTCCACTCATCAGCAACCGCACTTATCTCTCGGCGGCCGCAGCGATCCTGGGGGTTGAAGCGCAACATTCCGGTTCACTTCGACTCGCCTGTATCCAGAACGCAGTCAGCAGTCCAGCTGTGGATTCGCTTGACATCCCCCCAACGCCGAAGGCTCCTTACGACGATAACGCAAAGGGATTGAGCATTCCGCGCACAGTGTCGCAGGTACTGAACATCGTTTACCACGGCGGCCGCTGCTCGGGTGGTTTTTACCCGAATGGCATGAATGGTTCGATTGTTTGTCAATCTTAAAGAATTGTCCCGGCTGGCAAGCAGCCTGATCTTGCTGCCAGCCAGGGACGAATCCAAAGCATCCTACCTGGAAAAATTGATCAGCTTTTCACCCGAAATGTCCTGAGCATCTGCTCGTATACGGGACGCAGCGTCTCGAAATCCTTCTGCGGCGCAACGAACACCATGTAGCTCAATGACCCATCATCGCGCGCCACTGTTACCAGCCAGTCATGCTCGGTTCCGCCGCCAGCCGATGCTCCCTGATTCTCGAACTCGATGCTCCGCGCATCACGCTGGTTCACGCGAATCTCGTCGACGTCGGTGGTGGCTTTCATGCCGCTGTTTCCCTGCTGGATTGAAGCAATCAATTGCCGCGTCGCCGAGCCGATATCGGACGCCTGTTGCGGCTGGAAATCATCGATGATCAGGCCATAGATCACCGTGTTGCCGTCCGTCGCGGTAGCGACTACGCCATTCTGAGGCGCAATGGTTGCGCCAACGCCAGCCTTTTCGACTGCTTGCCAGTTCGCCGGATACTGCACGGAAAACCCCGCACCATCGAGCATCGTCCATTGACCGTTGGGTTCAAAGCTTCCGGGATTTGAAGCTGCTGTTGCAGGAGGAGCGTTGGCGCTGTGCCCCTTCCATGCGCCGCTTGAAATCTCTTTTGCTGAGTACGCGTGCATGCTCGTCACCAGCTTGTGAATCTTCTGGAACTCAGGCGTCGTCTTCACCCACTGCGTGCGCGGCGGCAGGGTCGCGATCTCGGCGTTGACATACTCCGTGCGGTTGCCGGGATTGGGGTGGTCGCTCAAAAACTGCGTCCCGCCCTGACCATACTTGCCTTGAATAATCTCGAAGAACTGCACCATCCCGCGCGGATCATACCCAGCGTCATACGCGATATCGGTGCCCATCAGGTCGGCCTGCTTCTCTGCATCGCGCCCCATCTTGAGGAACGTCATGCCGGCCGCAGCGCCTACTCCCTCCGCCGCAATCGCTCCACCAGCACCGGGGAGCAATACGCCCGCCGCCAGCTGCCCCAAAGCCCACCACGGAGCCTGCCCCTGCTGCTTGGTGATATTGCAGGTCGCATGGCGCATCACGACATGCGAAATCTCGTGCGCCATCACGCCCGCAAGCTGCGCCTCGGTCTCCGCTGCTTGAATCGTGCCTAAGTTGACGAAGATCGGCCCACCCGGCAGCGCAAACGCGTTGATATCGGCTTGATTGACGACATGAAACGAATAGGGCCACGCATACCCCGGAGCAAACTGCACCAGCTTCGCCCCCAGTTGCTGCACATACTGCGTTACCGGATTCGAATCGGGCAGCACCGGCATCTCTTTGTAAACCTGGGCTGCTGCTTTCTTGCCTTCAGTAATCTCACGATCAGGAGTAAAGGCGTTCTTACATGGAGGAGGCTGCGCAAAACGGGCATGCGCGGGAAGGGCAGTTGCGACTGCAATGAGAAGAAGGACAGGACTGAGGAAAGTGGATCTGATCTTCACGAAGTCACCTAGACGAATTGTCCTTCGTGGCCAAATCCTCCGCAAGCAGCGGAGAGCATCCGTTTGAATGAGAAACGTGGCATTTCTTCCGCAGGGCCAGCTCGGTAACACGACCGGGTTTGGTCTCAAAACCGGCATTACCAAAGATTGGCTGCGGCAGGAAGTGCGGGTTGACGAAATCAAAGTAACAGCGGCATTCGCATCAGGCTTGGCGCACAATGAGCACGAGAACATGAGACGACCAGACCGATGAACCTGCGTAAGCTGCTGCTCTTCCTTCTTATCGCTGCAATCCTGATCCTGGGTGGCCCGCGTCAAACGATCGCGACCATCAAGCGCATGCTGCAGCCGCTCGCCCAAAGGCTCCCTTAGAAAACTCGATGACCAGCAGGGATTTTCTTTCTCTCGCAGCGGAGGTTTTAGTCTTGCCGAGCGATCACACCAAGATCGGTCAACCCATTCACAAAGAACTGCACAGCCAGCGCTACCAAGAGCAATCCCATGATGCGCACGAGAATGCGAATCCCTGTCTCTCCCAGGATCCCGCGCACGCGATCGGCTCCATTCAGCACGCCATAGCTGACAGCCGCAGTGATTGCGATGGAACCGATGATAGCGAACATCTGCCAGTGGTTCGGAGCCTGCCCTACCAGCACCATTACGCTTGAAATCGCGCCCGGCCCAGCGAGCATTGGAATCCCAAGCGGCACAATACCCGCATCTTCTTTGGTCGCAGCTTCTGTCGTCTCGTCAGACGATTCCTGGGTAGGCGACCGCTTGGCTTCCAGCATGTCAATGCCAATCAGCAGCAGAATCAGCCCGCCGGCGATCTCAAAGGCCGGCAGCTTGATGCCGAAGAGGCTGAAGATAAACTGCCCGGCAAAGGCGAAAGCCGTGAGCACGATAAAGCATGTCAGGGACGCCTTGAAGGCCATGCGCCTGCGCCGTGCCGGATTTGCACCTGCCGTAATCGCCAGAAACGACCCAATCGCCGCAAATGGATCGACCAGAAAGAAAATTGAGCTGAAAGCCAGCAGCGAAAACCGGACATAGGTGGAATGCTGAAGCTCATGCAATGCCGTGTTCGCCGGACCATACATATCCAATGAAATACCTTATCTCACCGAGGCGGCATCCTTCCGGAGGACCCTTGGTTAAATACTAGAAAATAAATTACTTATGTAAATAACTATGGGCAGTCCATGTCAAAACTTCTCGACACGGTGAATAGATTGCGACTGCCTGAAAGGTTGCCCTGGCCGCTATCTGTTTATGATGTGCGAAATCAATAATTTAATGCAGAAATAGTTTGGCATGCCTCCTGCTTTTTAACATTCCGCCCGGAGAAAGCGCCCGTTTGCTTTTCCATATGGGCCCCGACATCGTCAACCAATCCTGGTTGGGATAACACCTGAAACTGTCGGAACGCCAAAAAGACAGGAGCAAAACAATCAACGATGGGTACTCTTACTTTTTCTCAATCCCCCCGGATCATACTCGGCAGTGATAATCAACATCTTGTTTCCGCGGTCACGACCTCGTTAGTTAAGGCTGGCTTTGATGTTGAGACAGCCACGAATTACGGCCATCTTGAGGAACTCTGGCACAAGGTACGCCATGATGTTGTTTTGTTTGAGATTTCGCATTCCGACTCGATTGAGTCGGCGATCGAATCAGCGATACGCATCAAGCGGCAGGATGCGCAGCAGTTCATCGCTTATCTGGCCGACGCAAATCTCCACGCCAGCGGTCTCACGGGCGACGCGATCCTTTCCCGTGACACCAGCAGATTGCCGCAGGCGCTTCGAGAGGCTCTCGACGGGAGGTCGTAGGCTCAGAATTGAGCCCAGGCCAGACCGTCCGCGCCTTTCCCGGCGTCGATCGCGGTCTTTGCCTGCCAGGCAGCAAGATCAATCACAGCCACCTGATTGCTATGCCCGCACGAAACATAAGCCACGGCGTTGTCTGGCCGTACCAGAATTTCGGTCGGCCCTTGCGGTACGTCGATCGTCCGCGCCACTTTCAGCGTGGACAGATCGACGACCGCGACTTTGTTCGCTGAGGTCATCGCAACCAGCAGCCACTTGCCGTCTTTCGTCGACGCAGTGCCGTAGCCGATCGCAGGCAGGACGATCCAGTTCTTGACCTTGTTCGTCGCCGTATCGATTACCGCCATCTGTGGCTTCGTGTAGTCAGCGACGAACACCAGTTTGTCATCGTTTGAGAGAGAGATACGCTGCACTGTCGGCGCAACCGGAATGACCGTGACTAATTTTCGCGCTTTCAAATCGAGAACTGAGACGCTGCCTGGGCCGACATTCGCGGTATAGCCGTAATGGCCGTCGCCCGTGATTGCCAGCATGTGCGCTTCCGCCGCGCCCGTTGGAATGGCGCCGACAATCTTCAGCGTTTTCGGATCAATCGCGGTCACTGAGTTATCGAGCTCTGTCGTCACGTAGAGCAGCCCGCTGTTTGGATCGTAGACAGGCTTATGCGGGCGCACGCCATGACCGAAGCTGACCGTCTTCACCAGCTTGCGGCTGGCAATGTCGAGGACGTCCATGGTGCTGCCATCGGTGCCTGGCTTGCCCACGCCTGAGTTGCCATAGATCGGCACAAAAGCCAGTTTCCCATCGGGAGACGCTGCGACTTCGTGGCCGGTGTATGCGTCTTCGGGAACGGCGGCAATTTGCTTCTCCGTTGCCGGGTCGATGATGCTGAGATTCTGACTTGTCTGATTCGCAACCAGCAGGACACCATGCGGAGCGCTCTGCGCCAACAACGCAAGCGGAGGCGCGCACAATAGGAGAAGCAATAAACGTGAATTTTTCATCGCCCGCGAATGTATCACAACTGCCATGCGTTAAATAAACCATCTGTCCACTTTCGAACACAAATGGCTTACAAGTGGACAGCAACTGCCTCTGACTAACCGTGTAACTGGCCCATTTGATTCTTTTTCAGTCCCTTTGTTGTTTTTCTAAAAGGAACGAAAATTGCTCCGTCTTTGACGGAGTAATCCAAATGATCAGCTGGTTGCAGGATCTTCGCTACGCAATTCGGCAATTGCGCAAGTCGCCTGGATTCAGCCTGACCGCCATTGTGACATTGGCTCTCGCCATCGGGGCAAATGCAGTTGTGTTCAGTGTTATCAACGGAATAATCCTGCGTCCCCTGAATGTGCCTCAAGCACAGAATCTGTACCTCATCGAGCGTGCGAGCGACAAGGATACAAGCCAGTCGTATCCCGATTACATCGATTTTCGCGAAAGAAATCGCAGCTTTGATGACTTGGCAGCCTTTGCAATCTTTGAGGTGGCGCTGGACACCGGGAGAAATCCATCTCTTGTCTGGGGTGAGGAGGCGAGCGGTAACTACTTCGACGCTTTAAGCATTCGGCCGTATCTCGGCCGTTTCTTTCATGCCTCCGATGAGCATGGCGCGAACAGTGCTCCGTATATCGTGCTCAGCTATGCATTCTGGCACAGCCGCTTTCACGATGATCGCGGTGTTGTAGGCCGCATCGTTGAACTCAACAAACATCCGTTTACGATTCTCGGCGTAGCCCCGCCCGAATTCCGCGGGACGATTGTCTTCGCCTTTCCCAATTTTTATGTACCGATCGTGAACCATGAGCAGCTCGCTGCGGAGGCCGCTCTGAATGACCGCGAAAACCGCTGGATTTTCATGGTCATCGGTCACTTGAAGGCCGGCGTCACTCGGGCACAAGCAACTTCGGACCTAAACTCGATTGGCTCGTTCCTGGAGAAGACGTATCCCAAAGACGAGCGCGATACGAAATTCTCTTTGGCGCGTCCCGGACTTCTGGGCGATCAGTTTGGCCGCCCGGCCCAGGAATTTCTTGCGGGATTGTTGTTGTTATCAGGGTTGATTCTGCTGGCCGCATGCGCCAATCTGGGCAGCCTGTTTGCAGCCCGTGCCGCTGACCGTGGGCGTGAAGTTGCCTTGCGTCTTGCGCTCGGATCGAGCCGCAGACGCATTTTGCGCGGACTGTTTACCGAAGCTGTGCTGATCTCGCTTGCTGGCGGCGCTGTTGGAATGTGGACCGCCGTTCTGCTGTTGCGGTGGCTGAGCCAATGGCAGCCGTTCGGGAATTTCCCCATATATATCCCTGTAAACCCCGACGCGACCGTTTATGGACTGGCTTTGCTGCTGAGCTTCATCAGCGGATTCCTCTTCGGAGTGGTCCCGGTGAACCAGGTGCTTCGCACAAATCCCTATGAAGTTGTTAAGTCCGGATCGTCCGCGAGAGTGGGGAGGCGAATGACCGTCCGGGACATATTGCTCGCAGTGCAAATCGCAATCTGCGCCGTACTCGTCACGTCTTCGCTGGTTGCCGTGCGCGGGCTGGCACACGCTCTGCACGGCAATTACGGCTTTGAGCCACGGAATGCCGTGCTGGTGGGCGCGGACCTGAGTATGGCAGGTTACAGCGGCAATCGAGTTGCTCCGATGCAAAAACGCCTGATCGATGCGATCGCAGCGATTCCCGGAGTGGAGTTCGCGGGATTGACTGACACGTTGCTGCTGAATGGTTCGAACTCCTCAAATGTCTTTACCGATAAAACCATAGACATGCGGGCATCGAATGCCGCAGCCAGCGCCTGTATATACCACGTATCTCCCGAGTACCTTCAGGCGGAGGGCACTACGTTCTTGTATGGCAGAGCACTTACATGGCACGACGACAAAAACTCGCCGCGCGTTGCCGTTGTGAATCGGGAGTTCGCGCGCAGACTCTTTGGCTCAGCAGAAAACGCTGTGGGCAGCTATTACAAGATGCCGGATGGATCGCGCATACAGGTAATAGGGATTGCCGAGGACGGCAAGTACGGGTCTATCACCGAAGACCCCCAGGCAGCGATGTTTCTCCCGATCCTGCAATATCCATCGAACTCCGCGTGGATAGTGGTGCGCTCTCGGCGGGACCCGCAGCAACTGGGGACAGCCATAAGAAGCACGCTGGGGCAACTGGATCCGGGACTGCCTGTTCAGATTGAGGCCCGATACGATGAAATCGGCGGGGCTTTGTTTCCCTCCCAGATGGCGGCAGTATCGCTGGGCGTGCTGGGCGTGATGGGCGCCGTGCTGTCAATCACCGGAATCTTCGGAATGGCCGCGTACTCTGTCAGCAAGCGGCTCCGGGAATTAGGAATCCGCGTTGCCCTCGGCGCACCACGGAAGGAAGTGCTAAAGGCAGCCTTGGAACGGGCTTTCAAATTGCTGGCTTTTGGTTCGGCAGCGGGGCTGTTTCTCGGAATCCTCGCAAGCAAGGTTCTCGCGGTTATCGTGTATGAAGCCTCGCCCCGCGATCCACTGGTCATGGCTGGTGTCGTTCTGGCAATGTCGTTGGTAGGGCTTCTCGCTACGTGGATCCCGGCGCGTCGCGCTCTCTCGATCGATCCTGCGATATTGCTGCGCGAGGAATGAGAAGGCTATGGAGGATCGCCTGATAGAAGCCGGTTCTCCGTCCGTGTTCTATCTCAGTGCCGTCTCAATCAGTTCGCCATGCAGAACTAAACCGATTCCGTGTAGAATCTCGCCGACTCGATTTTTCACAGAAGAGGAGACCACTTGCGCTGCTACCGGACCATTCTTCGCCTTTCCCTCATCACTGTTTTCTGTCTCTTGTTTGCGACCCTATCCCACGCGCAGCAGGCAGCAAACCCGCTCGTTCCACCAGTGCCCCACGCAAAGACCATTCACCTCAAGCACGTGCTGGTGATCGGTGAAACCAAAGGCTTCGAACACGATTCAGTTCCCGATGCGATGGCGGCCATCTTCAACATGGGACAAGAGAGCGGCTTGTGGGACACGACGCTACGCACCGACACCGAACTGCTCACCAAGAAAGACCTCGGCAATAGAAACGCTAAAAATCTCAACTACTTTGACGCCATCGTCTTCACCAGCACCACGGGCGAGCTGGACATGGACGACAGCCAGAAAGCCGACATGATGTCCTTCATCAAGGAAGACGGCAAAGGCTTTGTCGGCATCCATGCGGCGCTCGATACGAATTACAAATGGCCCGAATACGGCGAAATGATCGGCGGCTGGTTTGACCAGCATCCCTGGATGACCTTCAACGCGCCCATCATCAATGAGGACCCGAACTTCCCCGCTGTCCGCCACTTTCCTCATGAGTTCGTGAAGTACGACGAGATCTACCAGCCCAAGGAATGGTCCCGCGACAAAGTTAACGTCCTGCTCAGCCTTGATCCCTCAAGGCTCGATTACAACAACAACCCGCGCATTCATCGAACGGATCATGATTTCGCGGTCGCATGGTCGAAGATGTACGGCAAGGGCCGGGTCTTCTACTCGACCCTCGGCCACACGGAAGAAGCCTGGAGCGATCCCGATATCCGGAAGATGTACTTTGAAGCTGTGAAGTGGGTTCTCGGCATGACGGACGGCAGCACAGTCTCGCATCCAAGTCCTACACAGCCATGAATTTTCCAGGGAGGGTTCAGCGCTCATACATCCTTAGAGCGCAAACCCTTCCTCTTCTGCAATCGCTTCCAAATCGCGAGAACCATGCAGTACCCGCACGATCACGATTTCGTTCAGACGAGGCAAGTAATAAATCGCGTAGTTGTCGTGAAAGATCACGCGTAAATGCGTTGCAAGTTGCGGACGCGGACTTCCCGACATTGGAAACCGTAAGACCTGATCAAATCTCGCAACGACGCAGGTTAAAAATCGCGTCGCAATTTCCTCCGATGCTTCGACTGCTATGTGCTTCCAGATTTCCGCCAGGTCACTTGCAGCAGCGTCCGTTAGACGGAGGGTCGTTCGGCTAATAACTTTCTCCCGCGTTGGATAATGCGTTGTGCATTGAATTTCTTGACTCGGCCTTTCGCAACATCCTCTAAACCTCGGTCAATTTCAGCCTTGAGTTCAGCGATTTTCTGGATTCGCAGCTCACGTTTTAATTTCCAGTCGCGCAGGGCTTCCCGAATCACTTCGCTTGAAGAAGCGTAGTCCCCGCCCTCCACGGCGTCTTTCACAATGCCCGCCATCTCAGTAGGCAATGTGATCGTCATGCGCTCAATACTGGCCATAACTACTCCTGAACAGATCATACTTCTTCATACTTATGAAGCACAATCTAAACCTCAATCAACTCAAACCGGTCCACGTCCACCATCCCAAAATCTGTAATCTTTAAATGCGGAATCACCGGCAGTTGCAGAAAAGCAAGCTGCAAAAACGGATCAGGCAGCGGACAGCCCATGGCTCGCACCGCCGCACGCAGAGCCTCAAGCTTGTGCCTCACATCCTCGAAGGTGTTCAGGCTCATCAATCCGGCAAAGGGTAATGCCAACTCTGCGCGCACCGCTCCGCCTTGGACGGCTACGAAACCGCCGCCCAGTTCAACCAAGCGATTCACGGCGAGTGCCATGTCCTCATTATTGCTGCCCACTACGCACACATTGTGGCTGTCGTGACCAACGGACGAGGCCAGCGCTCCATGCCGCAGCCCAAAGCCTTTCACAAAACCGCGGCCGATGTTGCCGTTGCGTCCATGCCGCTCCACAATACAGATTTTCAGCAGGTCATTTGCCGGGTCTGCGTGACGCTCTCCATCGCGATAGATCAGACTTGCTTGCAAGTGCTCTGTGAGAATTTTGCCTGGAATAATTCCGATCACCGGCGCTGAAGGCCCTGAAGCGAGCACTGCAAATTGCCGCGCGCTTACACGCGCAAGCCGCATCGAGTTCTCACCATGCGGAACAGGCAGCGAACGGTTCTCAAATGACTCGGCTGTAATTTCGCGGCCGCGACGCAAGACCATGCTGACCGCGCAGGTCTCGAGATCATCGAGCAGCAGAATATCCGCAAGATACCCCGGCGCGACCAGTCCCCGATCCGTCAGCCCAAAGCCACGCGCAGCCGACCAACTCGCAGTGCGATAGACAGCGGCCACCGGCGCAGCCAGAGCAATCGCGCGACGAACCAGGCAGTCCAGATGACCTTCCTCAAAAATATCCAGTGGGTTCCTGTCGTCCGTACAAAATCCCAGAAAGGGCGAGGTGAATTCGCTGATCAGCGGAGCCAGCGCCGCCAGGTCCTTCGAGACCGTGCCTTCGCGGATCAGCACCTGCATTCCCTTCGAAAGCTTTTCGCGCCCCTCGTTGATATTTGTTGTTTCGTGGCAGTTACGAACGCCGCACGCTAGATAAGCATTCAGCGATTTCCCTGAGAGCAGCGGCGCATGCCCATCAATATGTTGCCCCTCAAACGCAGCCAGCTTGTCCAGACACTCGGGGTCTTTATTCAGAACGCCGGGCACATTCATGAATTCGGCGAGACCGATCACCTTTGGATGATGCCGATGCGGCGCCAGATCGTGGACTGTAAGTCGAGCACCCGATGTTTCAAGATTCGTAGCAGGTACGCATGAAGAAAGCTGAACCCGAAGATCCATCACCGTGCCCATTGCGCTATTGAGAAAATATTGGAGCCCTTCCTGCCCGAGCACGTTACAGATCTCATGCGGATCGCAGATTGCGGTCGTAGTCCCGCGGGGAAGAACGCAGCGATCGAACTCGCCGGGAGTGACAAGTGTGCTTTCACAATGGACGTGGCTATCGATGAATCCGGGAACAGCGATGCGTCCCTTCGCGTCGATCTCGCGCACGCCGCTGTATGTGTCAAGAGTTCCGACGATGCGATCGCCGCAAATCGCAATGTCCCCGGCACGAAGCTCGCCAGTAACGAGATCCAGAATCCGCGCATTGCGAATGACAAGATCGGCAGGCATCCGGCTGAGAGCCTGATCGATTCGTCGCTCCAGCGTCTCTCTCATGCCCCATGATGGCAGTGAACACCGCGAATCTCAAGCATTTCGAGCCACGCACACTTTAAGATTGGATATATGCCGCTTCCTGCAACATCAGAACCATCGGCACGACCACAAAGCGGCGGATACTTCACCGACAGCTACGTTTTTAACTGGCACAACCAGACTTTTCGCGACGACCTTGTGCTGCTGCCGGCCATCGCGATCTGCCTTGGTGCAGGCGTCGCGCTCGGCCATCCCGCAGCGGGCATGATCGCGGGCGGCGGCGCGATGACCGTCGGCTTTGGCGCAAAGCAGAGTATTGACGACTCCCGCCTGCTGCCGATGCTCTTCGTTTCCATCGGCATGACCTTCGCTGCATTTCTCGGCGTGATCATCGGCTACACGAATTACTTGCTGGTTCCCATAGCCGCGCTCTGGGCCTTCGGCTAC
Organism: Alloacidobacterium dinghuense; assembly: GCF_014274465.1. NCBI lineage: Bacteria > Pseudomonadati > Acidobacteriota > Terriglobia > Terriglobales > Acidobacteriaceae > Alloacidobacterium > Alloacidobacterium dinghuense. The sequence continues at coordinate 4,025,013 of NZ_CP060394.1, forward strand.
GGCATGCTCACCACGCGCGAGGAGGGCTACAGCTGGGTGGGCCAGCAATGCGTCATTACATTTCTCGTCGCCTCAGCATTTCCGGCGTCTTTGGGACCCGCATGCAACCGCGCTCTTCTCATCCTTGCCGGTGGAACCATCCAACTCGCCTTCAGTGCGATTTTGCTCCGGCTTTTCCGTCAGCTCGGGGGCCATCTTGCTTCACTCGCCCAATATGTCCACGCTGAGCAGCTTGCCCTGCGCTCTGCTTATCTGATGGCCACGCAATCGATCCTGGGACGCCGATTTCTGAGTTCGGCGATCCCCTACTCCTTACGCCTGGCTGTTACGCTTGCGGTCACGACCGAAATCTACCGCCGCATGAATTTCCCCAGCGGCTACTGGATTCCGATGACCGCCCTGCTCGTCCTCAAGCCCGGCATCACGGATACCGTCAGCCGCGCCATCGCGCGCCTTGTCGGCACCTTCGCCGCAGCGATCGTCGTCAGTTCCTGCCTCGCGCAGCTTCCAAGCCCGTCCCCGACCGTGCTCGCAGCCTTCACCCTGATCTTTGCGTGGTTCTCCTATGGGACGAACAACGTCAACTACGCGCTTTTCTCGGTCTGCATTACCGGATACATCGTCTTCCTGCTCTCGATCAACAATGTCCCCGGCCCACTCGTCGCTCAACGCCGCGCCATTTCCACCGCGATCGGCGGATCGATTGCTCTAGCCGTGCGCTTGATTGTTATTTATCGCCGCAAGAAGGAGCTGAAAAAGAGCGGAGCCGCGCTCCCACAAAGCACGTAGTTAGCACCATCTCCAGAGTCAGCATTGAGGTAGGCGAGGGCTTCAGCCCTCGCAATAAAACGACCGATGACTCGGCAGCTTTAGTCATTGAGGTACTGCTCTTAACCCCGGAAGTGACTCACAATATGCATGGCAAAGTGGGTGGCAAAGATCAACGCTGCCAGCAGAACTCCCACCGCCATCGGCTTCCGCTTGTGCCAGAGGCGCACTGTGCCAATCACAAAAAGCGTCTCAGGCAGGAAAAACACCACCAGCCAGGTTGGCCACGGAATGCTCTGGTTCATCGGCGGATAGAAATACTCTGCCAAGTGGAACAGCATCGCCGCGCACACCACAAGCACTGCCGACAGTACGACCCCAGCAAACACCCACCCCACGTTCTTCGCCGTCTCTTTCATATCCGCCTCCTCCCGTCTCCTGAAACCCATGCGCACCAGCTCGCGCCCGCAATGCCTGAAAATCGCAGCCACGCTGCCCAGAGCCCAGAACAGCGCAGCCCAGTCCCCCTCGATGAAATCCAGTTCGTGCAGCATCGCGCGAGCCCACTGCTCGCAGTGCCGGGGCGCGGAGCGCAGCACGAACTCCAGCAGCCACTTCGCAAATCCACGAACGCGCGACATCAGCCCTTCGCCTCGCCCAGCGCGGCACGCCGCAAACCCGTTGCACGCGACCGCCGGTGCTCGCGCGTAAACTGCATCCCATCCGGCGTCAGCCGGTAAAGGTGCCGCGGCGGCTTGCCCTCTTCCACTGTCTCCCACGACGTTTCCAGCAGCTTCCGCTCCGCCATCCGCATAAGGATCGGATACAGCGTACCCGACTTCAACCCCGTGTCCCGGCTGATGTCGTACCCGTACCTCCACTCCTTCGGAGCATCAAGAAAGGCATCCAGAACACTCAGCGTTTGCGGCGACAGTCTCAGCTTCACGGGCAAACTCTACATATGTAGATATAAATTTGTCAACCGATATTTCTGTCAGGCGCATGCCCCGATTTGACGTACCCAAAGTGCCCGCACAATCATCGAAACCAGCGCCAAACCTGCGCCAGCAAAGTTATAATGAAGGCGTCTAGTAGGAAAGGAGCACTCGCCTCGCATGCCCATTCAGCCCACCAGCAAGATCTGGCACAATGGCAACCTCATCCCCTGGGATAAAGCCCAGATCCACGTCATGAGCCACGTAGTCCACTACGGCTCGTCCGTCTTTGAGGGCATTCGCTGCTACGGGCAGCCACAAGGAGCAGCCGTCTTCCGCCTGCCCGAGCATATGCAGCGCCTCATCGACTCGGCCAAGATTTACCGCATGACGCTGCCCTATTCACTCGACCAGCTTTCGAACGCCGTCGTCGAGCTCATCGAAGCTAACGGTGTGGCGCCCTGCTACATCCGGCCTATTGCTCTTCGTGGATACGGCGAAGTTGGGGTCAATCCGAAGAACTCGCCCATTGAGGTCTACATCGTCAACTACCCCTGGGGCAAGTACGTCGCCGGAGATGACGGCGCCGATGTCTGCGTCTCTTCCTGGAGCCGTCCGGCGCCCAACACGTTGCCAACGCTCGCGAAAGCAGGCGCCAACTACATGAACTCGCAGCTCATCCGCATGGAAGCCGACATCAATGGATACGCCGAAGGCATCGCCCTCGACGTAAACGGCTACGCCTCTGAAGGGTCGGGCGAGAACCTCTTCGTCGTGCGCAACGGAGTCATCTACACTTCGCCGCTGGCCAACTCCGTCCTCGCCGGCATCACCCGCGACTCGGTGCTCACCCTTGCGCGCCACCTCGGCATTACGGTCGTTGAGCAGGCTCTGCCGCGCGAACTCCTCTATATCGCCGACGAAGTCTTCTTCACCGGAACCGCCGCCGAAGTCACGCCCATCCGCTCGATCGATCGCATCCCGGTAGCCGACGGCAACCCCGGCCCCATCACCAAGCAGCTGGCCGATGAATTCTTCGGCATAGCCAACGGCCTCAAACCCGACCGCTTTGGCTGGCTTACGCCGGTCAACGTCAACGTAGAGCAAACCGTCACGGTCTAGCGAGAAAACAGAAAAGATGCTCCGGCGGCCGACTGGCCGTCCGGGGCAAACGAAAGAGCCCCAGCAGAACTTGGGGCTTTTTCATTTCGAGATGTGCACTTCGACTACTCGCCGCATCGTGCCGATGCTTAAATTCGTCGCCATCCTGAGCGAAGCGCGAGGCGCGCAGTCGAAGGACGCAGATGAACGAAGTTCATGTGCGGCTTGCTTGCGCGAGCAAGGCCCAGCAACCACAACTACGGTCTAACAGACAACTTCCTTTGAATCGAGGTGATTCTTAGATCAATTACTATAGTTGGCAACCATGAACGATACCTTGCAGAGCAATATCGAAGTGACAAGAACTCGAATTCGCTTCATCGGAAATAGCAATGAAGAAAAGAAAGAAGAAGTTAGTAAGCTAGTCAACGAATTTATCGATCTCTTCGCTCCGATCGAAACTAACCTGAACGAGATTCTCGTTTTTGTCGACCATCGCACGGGCGCCCATTACTTCGAATCCCATATCAAGGCCTCAAAATTCATCGAAAGCTCGACGACTGACGTTCCTCTCGACCCAGACGAGCAAGGGGAATATCGGGCCAACCGCGAGATAGTGAATGACCATGTCGCCTTCGAGCGAATGAAGTCAGACGCCTCTCAGAGACGGAGCTTCAGCAACATAGTCGCTGAATTTAATCCGCAGCAAAATCCTTCTTCGCCACTCGGAGTGATCGGTGGACAGCATAGGACGGAAGCGATTAAAGAGGCCTTGGCACAAGGTATCGATGAATTTCACGAAGTCAAAGTCTATTTCGCGTTGGATCAAGAACAGCGTTTGGACGTTCAGGTCGTATCGAATACGGTAATTGCCGTATCCGGTGATCTTTACGATCGGATGCTGGAGACTGTAAAAGGACCAGAACTACGAAAATGGTGCCATCAGACGGGGCTACTCGCTAAAGAGTCGGACTTCGGGGACAAGGCGCAGCGGAGTGGCCCAATTACTGTGCGCCTTGCACGAACCTTCATTATTAATTTCTATGAGGGCGTCAAACATTCCAGACAACCCTTCGATACGACTGACACATCTCCGATCATCCCAAGCGTTGGAATCGATGGCGTGGAATGGGACAAATTGCGCAGCCACAAGCCCTCGATTTGGGAGGACTCTAGGCTCAGCAGAGCAGGAATGCAATTTGCAAAGCTTGTTGCCGCCCAAAGGAAGGCTATTGAGAGCAGGAAGGGGCCCGCTGACTACCGCGAGAAGGCAATGAATATCGCCATCCTTGCAGCCTGGGCTTATGTAGCAGGTTTCCTGACGGATAATGAAGCACGTCTAAAACGCCATTTCGCGCTGAGCGAGAAAACTAGTGGCGATCCGCTCAACTCAGCTGCTTTGGCAAAAGGACGGCATAAGACAGACCCAGAGAACTACCGTGGTCTCGGTACACGAACTGACGCAAAAGAGCGAGGGAGGCTAGTCGAACTCTTCTATTATCAGGCCGAAAAGGGTGACGGCATTACGAAGAGCGCAATCGAGGTAGCCATTGCCAAGTATTATGCGAAGCAAAGCCAACTTGAAGTGCAGCGCCTCGAAAAAGGGGCGAAATAGATGAACGATATCGACGCGTTAGCGTCTATCCTACTCGAAGAGAGCAAGCGCTTCTTAGAGAAAGCTCAGGAAACCTCCGACGATACAGCGATACACGCATTCTTGCATGCCTCTCTTAGTCTTGGCTTTTCTTCCCTCGAAGCCCATATCAACTCAATAGTGGATGACCAACTTGAACGAACCGATCTCAGCGTTCACGAGCGCGCCTTTCTTTCCGAGCGAAAAGTGGATTTGCGCCAAGGGGTCTTCACACTGCAGGAGTCTCTTCAAATGCAGAGAATCGATGACAGAATCGCCTTGTTATGGACTAGATGCTCAGTGGAGGACGCCTTTGATTATCAATCGTCAACGTGGTCCCATCTAAAAGATGGGATCAGGCTTCGAAATGCACTGACACATCCTAAAGAAGCCATGGGCCTTACGATTGATCAAGTGGGCCGCACTATTAGTGCAATTATTGACATCATCGATACCGCATTTCAACGGATATATGGCAAACGATTACCTGCTAAGAATCGCGGGCTCCAGTCTAGTTTGAGTTTTTGAACCGGGCGCGCTTTCCGTACGAATAAAAAAGTCGAATCGGGCTGCAAGAATTGCTTCGGCTGGGTGTCTGAACATACGAACTGTCCAGATAAATGAAAGGCTCCGGCAGAACTGGAGCTTTTTCATTCTTGATAGGCTGCCGTCATTCAGCGCACGGTAGTTTCTATCAGCGACCTCTTCTTTGAGCCCGAAGTCGGGTTGATCTCGCTCATTTTCGCCGCTTAACACCTCTCCGGAATGTCGCGCTTTTGTCATCTGATTGTCATTTCCATAGGATGCCGCTCGGTAAAGCTATCAATCTAGAGGACAATGATGACAGCGTTGCCGGGTTACAAATCGATCGCCGGCAGTTTGGACAGTGCATGGGTACGATTCTGGTTATCGAAGACGATGCGCGGATACAAAAGGCGGTTCAGCGCCTGTTTGCCTCCGAAGGATACGAAATCAAGAGTTCGAATGACGGCAGGCAGGGGTTGGAGATCTTTCGCGGATCCACTCCGGATGCGGTTGTTCTGGACCTGATGCTTCCCAGCATGTCAGGGCGGGAATTGTGCAAGTCCATGAAGCAAAGTTCTCCTGACACTCCGGTTGTGGTCTTGAGCGCCATTTCTGAAGTCGCCGACAAGGTGCTGCTGTTGGAACTTGGCGCTGACGATTACGTGACCAAGCCGTTTAGCCCGAGAGAGTTGTTGGCAAGAGTGCAGGCAGCGATACGGCGATCCAGGCGCTCTCGGCCAGGCCCGGCCGCGCACTTTGGCGATGTGCAGGTGGACTTTGCCAAAATGGAAGTGACAAAGGGCGGAAAGAAGATCGCATTGACGGCGCATGAGTTCAAGCTGCTCAGATTTTTTCTCGAAAATGCGGAACGCGTGATCAGCCGCGAAGAACTGTTGAACGAAGTCTGGGGATATAACTTCTATCCTTCAACCCGGACCGTTGATAACCAGATGCTTAAGCTCCGCCAGAAGCTTGAAATCGATCCTGCGAATCCAGTTCATTTTTGCACGGTTCATGGAGTAGGCTACAGGTTCGTGCAGAGTCCGCAAGCTTAAGGGGACGAGAGAAGGCAGGAGGCGAAACGCCGGTGGCAATGCGAATGCGAACGACGCTTTTGCTGAGCCTCGTGTCTGTCTCCTTCGGGCTGGCTGCGCTGAGCCTTCTGGCTGTCCACACCATCATCGAGAAGCAGATTCGTAACGAAATCTCCTCGGATCTTGAACACTCGATCGTTACGTTTCAAAATATTCAGGTCCAGCGCAGGCAGATGCTTTCGCGTGAGGCGGCCTTGCTGGCCGATCTTCCGGTCCTGAAGTCATTGATGACGACTGAGGATGGCCCAACGATTCGTGACGGGGCGAAGGATTTTTATCGCCTGAGCGGCGGCGACTTCTTCGCCCTGGCCGATGCGAATGGCGGTCTTGTTGCACTCTTTCAACAAGGCGTGCCGTGGGACGGCACGAAAACCGTGCAAGGTATCACCGAAGCTGACTTTACCTCTACTGAGTCCCATTACGTTTTACGCGATGGAAAACTGTACGAGGTTTCCGCTCAGCCAATTTACTTCGGCTCCGCGCTTTCAGGGACAAGGCTCGGCTATGTGGCAGTGGGATACGCCGTCAACAATCAGGTAGTGAGAGAGGTAAGCGAATCTGCAGCGGCCGAGGTAATTTTTTTTGCGGATGGCGAGATTGTGGCTACAACATTGGCAGCAAAACGCCAGCAAGCGAGCATCGACCAGAAAGAAACGCTGCTCAATCATCCGTTCAACAGCGCGGACCTCTGGCTGGATCGTGAGCACTATATCCAAGCGTCTGTGAAACTGTCAGGCGCAGGAGATCCGCTCATCCAGCTTGTCGTTCTGAAGTCGTATGACAAGGCAAGCCGCTATCTGACGCAATTGAATCACCTGCTTGTTGCCCTGGTTGCCTTCGTTCTTCTGATAAGTGGAGCACTTGCGATTTACATTTCGCGGACGATTACGCTTCCGCTTGAAACTCTTGTGCTCGGGGCGCGCGCACTCGGTGCAGGAAATTTTGACTATCCATTCCAGAACAAGGGCGCCAAAGAGATCCAGGAACTCAGCACGGCGTTTGATCGGATGCGGACACGTCTACAAAAAACGCAGCAGGAGTTGCTTGCTTCGGAGCAACTGGCGACGATCGGGCGCATGGCCAGCTCGATTTCTCATGACCTGAGACATTATTTGTCTGCTGTCTACGCGAATGCCGAGTTTCTTGGCTATGATGCCGCCAGCCCGGCGGAGCGCGCGGAACTGCTGGCTGAGGTCCGCCTCGGCGTAGAGGGAATGACTGAGTTGATTGACTCCCTGCTGCTGTTCAGTAGAACCGGGCAGGCTCTTCAACCCACCTACGAATCTCTGCCTTTTCTTGTAGAACGCGCTTTACAGTTGGTGCGAGCCCATCCGGATGCGAAGGACGTGACTTTTGCTATTGACGCCATGCCTCAAATTGAAGTGTGGATGGACGCATTGAAAGTTGAACGGGCAATCTACAACCTTTTGCTAAACGGCAGCCAAGCGGCGAAAGTGAATGGACATGCCGCCTCGGTCCATCTCTCTCTTTGGGAAACTGAAGAGTGGATCAGGCTATACATTACTGATAATGGACCCGGCGTACCTGACTCAATTCGCATAACACTCTTTCAACCCTTTGTAAGCGAAGGAAAGCAAGGTGGCGCGGGACTTGGGTTGACGCTGGCCAGCAAAATCGCCCAGGAGCACGGCGGAAATGTAGCTCTTGAAGAGTCCCAGCCTGGACGAACTGTGTTTTCGCTCTCACTCTGCAAAGCCACTTTAAAGAATCTCGCAGAAATAGCGCAGCAGCATCACGAGCCCATTGCAATGCCCCACTAAGAATATTCCCGGGAATGATCTCGCTTGTTCAAGGATGTCAAAATGAATCGCGAAAGATCGAGACACAGCCGCCTCATACTTGTACTTGCAGCATTTCTCAGTGCATGGATTGTTGAGGCTCAGCAAAATAGCCCGCAACCGACTCCCGCGCCTGGCGATGGTTCGACCCGACAGATGGAACAACGCATGGACCAGCTTATGAATGCGCTGGACAATATGCGCGATCAACTGAACCAGTCGCAACGCGAGATGGAGATGATGCGTGCTGAAGTGCAGGAATTGAGGGCACAACTCGCTCAGTCACGCTCAAGTGAAGAGCCTACGCAAGCTGCTTCCGCACTTCAAGGCAGCGTGCAGCAATTACGGGAAGACACCGATGTACTGCAAGCAGAGGTAAAGCAGCACGATCAGGCAAAGATCGAGAGCTTGTCAAAATATCCTCTTCGCATCTCCGGCATGTTGTTGTTTACTTCGCTCTTAAACAGCAGCAATGTCGACAATATCGACGTGCCCATCATCGCGCGGCATCAATACGGCAACCAGCCGGAGGGCAGTCTGAGCGCAACCGCCCGTCAGACTATTCTTGGACTTGAGGCAACCGGGCCTTCCATATGGGGGGCTCGGTCTTCTGCCGATATCAGCGTCGACTTCTTCGGCGGAATTGCATACGCTGACTACACGACGAGTGCCGGGCTTTTGCGCATGCGCACCGCTCATGCAAATCTGGACTGGTCTCACCGCTCGCTCATCGCTGCATTCGACAGGCCTCTTGTTTCTCCACTTCAACCGACGTCGTTCCTCAGCGTTGGCGAACCTGCCCTCGCGTGGTCAGGGAATTTGTGGACGTGGTCGCCGCAGCTTCAATTCAAAGACACCTCTCTGCTTTCGAATCGCAAGCTGGGGATCGAAGCCGGTTTGATGGACGTGGCTGCTCCCGGACCGCCAACCAACGCCAACCTGCGCACACCGAGTCCCTCAGAGCAAAGTCATCAACCGGGATACGAAACCAGGCTCAGCTCGTCTATACCTGTTGGAGATCGCACGATAGAGTTTGGCGTCGGAGGTTACTACAGCAGGCAAGCCTATGAGGAAGGGCATCATCTAGACGCCTGGGCGAGCACAGTCGACTGGAGAATTCCATTTACGCAAAGGCTTGAGCTTTCAGGCGAGTTCTATCGCGGGCGTAGCATTGGCGGACTCGGAGGCGGAGCCTTCAAGGATTATGCGCCTTTTGATAACGACACAATCCAGCGTGGGTTGAATGCAGAGGGCGGCTGGGGGCAGTTCAAAATCAGAATGACTCGATCCATCGAAGCAAATTTTGCCATGGGTGAAGATAACGCTTTCGCCTTCGATCTTCGCGGCTCAGATCTGGAAGGGGAAACAAATGATTACCAGAACCTGGCTCGAAATCGCACTGGATTCGCAAACGTGATTTACCGACCCAAGACATACCTGCTCTTCTCTGCAGAATATAGAAACATTCATAGCTGGCCGATCAGCGGCTATGGAAATTCAAATCAAAGCCTGGGCCTGGCCGCAGGATATCTTTTCTAGTTCAATGTTATGAGTTTTCATCGCACGCGATTCATCACTGCTCTGGTGACGCTGCTCATTTGCAGGCCAGGCAGCGCTCTGCCTGTCGATGTAGTCGCTCAGGTTCAATTCACTCACGTCGACCAGCAGAAAGCAACCCGTGTTCAGTCATCCGGAGTGGTGATCTGGCTCAATCCCATATCGGACGATCCACCGGCCTCAGCAAAGCCCGGACATTTTCGCCTCGTGCAAAAAGACAAGAGTTTTCATCCACACCTGCTGGTTATACCTCTGGGTAGCTCGGTTGATTTCCCTAATATGGATCCCTTCTTCCATAACGTCTTCTCTCAATTCAATGGCAAGCGATTCGATCTCGGACTCTATGAAGAGGGCAGTAATAAGACGGTCCGCTTTGATCATGAAGGTGTGTCTTATATTTTTTGCAACATTCATCCGGAGATGAGTGCTGTCGTTATTTCGCTTGCGACGCCGTATGTCGGAGTTTCTTCTCAACAGGGAGGCTTTGAATTGCATGACGTTCCTCAAGGCACCTACGAGATGCACGTCTGGGCCGAAGGGGTAGATTCAAAGCAATTGAATGGTCTGACCCGCACTGTGCGGATCGGTCCAACACAAACTGATCTGGGTGTTCTGCAACTGGTAGAAAGTGGCGTGCCCGCGCATAAGAACAAATATGGTCAGGATTATTTCCCGGATAAAAGCACTACTTATTGAGGGCGAGCACGAATGCTCAGAGTTGCTTCCTGGGTTGGCGTTGTGACAGCCACAAGGCTAGACCTTGAAAGAGCGTCGCGGGAATAAGGTATGCGTGCGTTGCAACGCGCGATGCAAGATAAGAAAGATACTGGCCGTAAAGATGTGAACGTCCAAAACGTCTGGGCTCCCTATTCTTCAGGCGCACGGACGGTGTGCTCATTGTTGGAATAACGGAGGGCAAAAGCGCCTGTCGGAGAAACTGGCGTTTTTCCACTGGAGATTTCAGCAGCGATGCATGCAGCCAGACCCACTTCTTGTTTTGTCGAAACATGCCTTCCAATGAAGCTCCAGTGAACCGGCGCAGCCACTCCTGAATGCCTTCATCCAACTGCCGGCATGTGGACAAGACCTCTTCATGGACGTCGCAGCAAAACCACGACATGGCGTGAAAGAACGCTATGGCCTGCAATGCGCGAAAAAAGGTGCTGTGTCTCTCCTTCCAAGTCTTCCAAAACCGGTCATCCTTCGCATGCCTGTGTAGAAAGGTAGCCAATTCGTGTACATGATGAATTACCCAATCAGCGAGGAGCAAGCCACGAAGGATGTGAAGGGCCAGATAGCCAAGATGATCGACAGGATCCAGCGCGCGGAATGAAATGTCCTCTAGTGAACGTGTGATTCGGCGCTCCCAGAAGTTGTCCAGCTCAGGCACAGAAAACCTTGAGACATCTTCATTCCATAAACAGAAATGAAGCTCGACCGAGAGCGGCATATCAGGATCAAACGCATTGCCGCGCCACTGCCAGTCGCCATGACGAATCATCGTGGGCAGATGATCGGCACGGCTATAGTCCTGGATATTTTCCGGCTGATAGCCGATGGACTCCAAAGCAGCCTTCGCGCTCCGGATCATTTTCTTCGGGCAGTACAAATCGAGATCGGACTGTTGACGAAGCCGAGTATTTGCCACGAACTCCGGAGCCTGGGTGAAGCCTTTGAGCACGACACAATCAACGCCGCACTCACGGAAAACGACCGCCACTTCTTGATATGCTGACTTTACGTGCGTAAAGCGTTCCGCATTGTCCGCAGCATTCCTTTGCAGGCGTTCTACTACCCATTCAGGGAATCCACGCGATTCCACCTGGGACAGGGGCAAAGTTAGGTGTGAAGGATCGCAAAACCGTAGGAGTGATTCCCACTCACGATCTTCGAGCCGCATAAGCGCTTCGGTATTCGCGCCCTTAAGCTGCAATGCTGCTATCAGAGCAGCGACCTCACGGGGAATGCGAGGAGCGCATATGCCGTTGCCGATAGGATGAGGCTGCATCGAAACTTACCTTCCTGATGTCGCCAATTTATCGAGCCGCTGTACGGCCCAGTCGAGGGTGCTATAACGCAACTCGTATATCGGGACCGAGAGCAGCGCCTTCAAGGCAGCTTCCTGCGAGACGCGAGATTCGTTGGCTCCGGTAATGAACTGCATGAACCATGGCAGCACAGACTCCTTTGAGAGCGGCACGAGAGAATCGCTATTCATACTTCGGCGGTTGAGGAAGATAATGTACTCCACGATTGCCGAATCCGTTGTGACAAGATTGTGCAGCTCAGTGGTTGGAACTTCAATCGCTGGCTTGCCTGCCGCACGAGGAGTAATGCGACGTCCTTCCAGTTCCGGAAAGAGCTCGACTCCGGAATTGCGGAAGCGAATGCTATGACTGTTGCCCACAACCTGATGGTTCGTGCCGTTCAAAAGAAGATAACTGGCATCATCAGTCAAATAAGTCCAGCCGGCACGGGCCGCGGCATAAGCCAGCGACGACTTACCGGCTCCCGAATCACCGCATAGCAGCATTCCGGAATTGAATATGGATACACAAGCGGCATGAACGGGCGCTGTGCGCGCGCTGATCATCCACATAGCTGCCGCTTCCAGAAAGTGGTAGCGGAAATATAAGGACGAGTCGACCGTCGATTGCGCAACCGATCCGAATGAACGGCCGTGATTTGGATCGCACATGACAAAGTTGTTGGCGTCGGCGACACACAGCCATGTGTTCCACTGCTGACTGTAGACCGGCGCCGGAGGCAGTGTTGAGCTGCCATCAGCATCCTGTACAGCGATGTGAAGCTCTAAAACCTCCTCTACAAGTTGCGAGCGGAAGTGTTTCCAGCTTTCTTCCGCCGCGGCCATCACTGCTTTAGAATTCGTAGCCAATTCAAGCGGAAACCCAAGCGGAAAAAACCTGGCGCGCAGCGGAAGATCCACTTGCGGCATCAGGGATCTCCCGTCTGCGATTCGCATGCGGTGGTCAGTCTTCACATCATCCGCGCTCAGCATTGATGTCCTTGAGGTGTCGCATTGGACTAATTTGGCGTTACGTGAACTGTAAAGACCATCGACCCGTGTCCGCTGCCGCAGAATTTTCCACACTTACCATGAAAATCGCCGGCGTTTTTCGCCGTGAACGTCACGTCAGCGGGATGACCCTTTGAGACTGCCTGATTGACATCGAGGTCCTTGATCAAAAGGCTATGTGCGACGTCGTCGGAAACGAGATGTAGATGGACTGTTTCGCCCTGTTTGACTGTGATTTCCGCGGGTTCAAAACTGAAGCGGTGGGCATGGACTTCGATCGTCTGTGATGCATCCTGCGCATGCAACGACGCAGGCAAGAGCGCGAGAATGCCCGCGATTAATAAGGCTGCTAATTTCGGTAATCTCGTCATTAAAATTCAGTTCTCCCTTTTTTGAGATGGTAAAGATCTAATGTTGTTGTTCACTTTGGCAGTGTTCTACTTAAGGCGCCAGGTATTTGAGCAATAGTTGTTCGTCTTGTCGAGACAGGCGGGCACGTGCGCGCATGTGCATGATGATCGTTCCCGTGGTTCGCGGAGAAATCGACATTGGTGGCCGGTGGCATCGTGCGCAGTTTGCCTGAAAAACCTCTTCGCCTGTGGGTGATTCACCATGTGCGTTCGTATTGCTGACGCTGGACGCGGACTTTTGATTCGTCTGGACCGGCGGTGGATCCTGCTGGAGAGCAACAGCGCCCATTCCTCCAAGAAGAAACAAAACTAAGAGTGACAGACAAATGAGATAGCGTTTCATTTTTTCCTTTCAGGCCACAGCGGCAGCACGAAGCGGTAAGTTACGCCTAGATTCCAGATATTCGCGTCTCTTTGCGAACTGAAGGTTCTACCATAGCTGGACATGAGTCTCAGATTGTCACGGAAGTAATAGTTGAGACCGAAATCGAATCGTTGCGTGTTGACTCCGGGCAGGCCATTGCCGCCGCCATTCAAGGGAAAGAATTGCTGCATTCGACCAACGGCTTGCAGGCGCTGCAGAAATGAGGGAATCGGAAGCCTCTCAAAATCATATGCAGTTTCCAGCCAGTATCCGTTGCCGTTGTAGCTGTAATCGTATTCCGCCTTCAGGTCAACTGGGACGCTCGGCGGTTGCCAGGAAACATAGGCAGCGACGTTGTTGATCTGGTGATCCTGAAGAAAGCGCTGATACGATGTGCCAATCTCAAGGCGAGGGTGCGTTAAGAAAATGCTTGCGTCGTAACCCGTTGTCCGCGCCGCCTGAAGCTGATTGATATTGCTACGAGCAGAGAAATATGCGGTGTATTGCAAGGTGTAGGACGGCTTCTGTAAAGCGACCCCGCGCAACATTACGCCGTCACCTGCGCCACTTGTCTCGACGCCGATGTTTGAGTCAATGGGCTGATCCAGGAGGTTTCGTATCCACACTGGCGCCAGCCGCTCGTTATATATCCCGAAGGGCAGCAAATACTTGCCTGCCGAAACCATGAGATGAGTGTTTGCTAGCCAGTCGACCTGCGCATAGTCGACATTCTTGAAGACCTTTCCACCGAACGAGCCGCTGGTTTGGTGTTCCCGTTGATAGACGCCAATGAATTCCGCTCGGGACTCCAGTAGCACATGGGATCCGAAAGGAACCAGCAGAACTGGGTTGATCTGCGGCAACAGTGTCGTGACGCCGCCATTCACATTGTGGACATAAGCTATGCCGCCGGAAAGAACCGGAACATGCCCAGCATGGTTCTCAGAATCGTCTACATCCTGAGCAGCGGCTCGACCAAGGATACAGAAGCAAAGCGCCAGCGCAATGCCCAAGTGGAGCAACCTTAAGTGAGGAACAAATCGCAAAACACCAGCCCCCATGTCTACGGTGAATCAATTTCTTCAAGGAATGACTTCCTCGAATCGGTATTGACTTAATCGGAGTATAGGGAGGCTGGATATCGTGCATGTCATGCAGATGTAATTGCTCTGTCACTCTTCACCCGCCACCTTCCGGGCCAGAGCTTATCTGCGTTGGTGCACTTGACATTTGCCAGACAAGCTGTCGCACGCGAGAAGAATTCCAGCAGTATGTGACAACCCGATGACATCACCAAGGTGGGTTTAATAACTACAATATTTGGGTATCGCAAGACCACACGCGGCCTGCGCCGAGTAACATTTAATGAGTCACAAGATCAGTAATTGACGACGTATAGCGTGCCCTTCAACGTAACCGGATCTTTCTCCATCGATTGGAATGTCAGCGTAAGGGGCTGATTCGCGCTTACATCCTTTGCGCTGACCTCTCCTATTGCCCAAGACAAGCCACTCCAGACGATCTTGTCATAGTCTTCGCGAATGGGGAGCTGCTTTCCATTCTGGGTAGCTTCGAGAAGAAACACCTTTCCCATGTTCGTGCCCGAGGGCGGTCCCCCAGCCCAGGTGCGGCGGAGGCTGCCATCGGGCGAATACTGCTGCATGATGAGGCGTAGATCCCCACCTTTCGGCGCTGGAATGGTCGCTTGTATGGTGCCTTTGCCAGTCTCATGGAACTCGGCAGCTACAGGCCGGATGGATCGCGGAATGACAACATCCTGCTGGATGCCAAAATCGAAGGCGGACGTGGCATATTTGCCGAACCCGACCATGGCCATTTGTCCGGGGCCAAGCTCAATCGAGTCGCCGCTCAGGGGTGGCACGAATCCTGCGTCGCGGAAGAGAATACGTCCCTCGCCGAGTGGCTTCTGTACCTGCGAGAGCAACGGCATGGCGACACGGGCAATCTCCTGAGCAGGATTCATGACGACATAGACGCTACCATCCGCGTCCAGGGCGCCGAAACCATAGGGCTGAACCTCGCCCGGGATGCCGCCGAAGCTCTTGATTCTGCCCTCAGACTGGAAGTGCAGATAGAGCGATTGCACGCGAGCAAACCAACGGGCGTCATCTTCGCTGATGAGTTCGAGATTGCCGTGGGTGGTGTCCATCCACCCGCCACGCGCCATCATCAGGATGAGTGCACTCTTCCACGCGTGCATCGCGCGATAGTAAATCGTGCCGGTTTTGCCCACCATGAAGCCGGTCGAGTCGATGCGTTCGATTGGCAGATGGGCCTGCTCATAACGGCGCACCTGATGATCGCTGTAGATGTCCATAGAGCGCCAGAAACTCATCTCGGGCACATCGGACGGCCGCGGATCGCCTGCATATTGTGCGTCGAAGACTTCGAGCCAGCGGAGGTCTACCGGGCTCCTAAACGGAAAGGGGTAGTAGGTGGAATCCATGTCGCCGCCGAAGCCATTGAATGCTTCGAGCACGACGTCGGGGTTCTTTGCTCGGAAGGATGCGAGCGCACCTCTAAGCGCGTTCGTATTGCGCTGAATGATCTCGTCCTTGCTGAGCCTTCCTTCGTCTTTGGCCGGCGCAACGGTCAAATCGACAAAGTCGAATTTGAACATGCGGATGCCCTGGTCATACCAATACTGCAGTGTGTTCATGAAGTCGGGCAGGAAGCCGCCTTCGTAAAAGGACATGGCCGTTCCCTGCTTATTCAGCGAATCGCGCCACGCGGCAGCCGCGTTGATTTTGACGAGCGTATTCGAGCTGAACCACATTCCGGGACGTATTCCGTTTTGCTGGCATGTCTTGATCCAGATGTCTGGACCATTGGGCCAATTTGGTTTGCGCCACGTGCGATAGCCGCCGTCAGGATCAAACCAGAAGGCGTCCATCATGTAGTAGTCAAAGCGGACACCGAGTTTTCGAAGGCGTAGCACTTCGTTCAGCTCGCGCATGGCGAGTTCCTGCGTAAGCGGGATGTTGTCAGAGAGTTCGTCGTATGATGACCAGTTGTTGTAGACAGAAATGGGATCGCGCAGCGTGGGAGAGCCAAGCTTATCCGCCGAGAATTTCTGTGGGGATTGCGCGAAAAGGAGTGAAGACGCGCCGAATACTACGGCAATAACCGCGTTGCGTACCATCTTAATCATTTGCGTTCACTCCCATTTGCGAATATGCGGGTTCACCGAGCCATGACCTTGCAGCAAGACCCAACTCCGCGGGACCAGCGAATCCTTCCCATTGCTGGATCACTTCGCCTTTCGGAGAGACCAGGATCGTATAGGCCTGGTCTGTATCTGAGTTCCGCACTGCGTAGGCGACAGGCATACCTTTCAAATCAAGGTCACTGATCGCGTTGTGCATTACGCTGCTTGCTACGGAAATCGAACTGGGCGGCGTCAATAGAAGAGTGGTCTGCAGCCCACGTGCGCGATACTGCTGGTCGAGGCTCTTGAGAAATACGATTTGCTTCAAAGCCTCGTCATTTATCAGCCCATTCTCGTCGAAGGAGACGGGTAGCCAGCAGTACAGACGCCAGGATTTATCTTCGCGCGTAATCGCAAACGGATGACCGGCATCATCGGTGAAACGCTGATCAAAGATTCTCGTGTCGGGGGCTTGTGGGATTGTCCGTTGAAAGACGCTTGACCATTGTGCGAAGGGTCGTTGATCGAACTTGCTCTCTTTCTCCTGCTGCACCGATTGTTGCATCTGCGTTAGGCTTCGAAAGCCTTGGCCATTCCATGTCCATTCGGGCCTTGACTCGCCAAAGTAAGCGTACTGGTTCGCGTCAAATGCCAGGAGGCTATTGCTCCTGGTCAGCCATGGAGACGTGGAATAGATCTTGTTATTTCGAAACACTCCGGTTCCGGTCGCAATCTGCGCGTCGTTCAACAGTGCCGGAGCTTTCTCGTAAGGACTCCAATAAACCGTGTTGTTCTCAACGGTCAGACCGTCGATCGATCCTCCATTCCATGTGAGCAGAAAGATGGCGCCCTGATAGTTCGCCATGCGCGGACTGCGTCCGTTATTTACACAGACGTTTCCTCGCACTACACTTTCGCGGGTGATAAAGCCCGCGCCGAAGACGGCGACGCAGTAGCCCTGCGTGTCATGTCCGTAGTTGTCGATGACAGAATTCTTTGTGTTGCCGTAATCAATGTCGAATGCGCCACCATCGACGCCGGGGCTGTCTGTGAGGAAGGCTTCGTTCTGCGACACGGTGCAGTCATCGCACATCCACGTCCAGATGGCGTTTGGCGTACCTGTGGTCTCGGTAATCTGCATTCCGGTGTTCCACGCCACGCTCGATTCGATCTTCCCGGCACGCCCGCGAAAAAGGACGATACCATCGCCCTGAACATCGTGAACCGTCGAGTTGCGGATGACGACATTCGTGCTCCAGCTGCTTTCCGGAGGGTATCCGAATCTGCCGCCGCCGATCATGATGCCCATCCATTCGTGCGTGTTCCACGCGGTGACTCCATCCACCAGTACGTCATCGAAGCGCTGATCAGCGCTTCCGGGTGTGATCAGCACCAGGCCATTGTCCTTGCTTTTCATCTCGCCGCCCAGCACGTCGTGTACGGCCAGGTTCTTCAGGTGAATGTGATGCAAGATCCCTTTGTCGCCGCTGATGAAGATTCCGTACGTGCGGCCCCCGGAGAAATCCAGCGAATCGATTTCCCAATATTCCTGATTGAAGAGACGGAAAGACTCCTCGCTCGTAGCCGCGGCGATTATTTTGGGGCGCGCGCCTTCGCCGTATGCGGTGATGCGGATCGGCGCATGCATGCTGCCGGAGCCTTGCGGCGCCAGCCTTCCGTGGCACTCGGATCCGCGGCGGATATAGATTGTGTCGCCGGGATTGAATGATCGTTTCTGCAACAGATCGAGGCTGTTCCAGGCAGATTGCCCCGAAGAGCCATCTCCCGACTGCGCTGCCATACAGTCGAGATAAAAGACTCTCTGATTTACCGATGGAACCGCGCTCTGTGCCATGCTGAGAGCCGCCGCAGAAAAGAGGGTCGCAAGGAAAATGTATTTGAACGATGACATGCGCAGAAGAGCTTGTGCTGAAAGTAGAAGATGGCTCTACGGCAATACAGCACACTTGCGGCAGAGCCACATGAGCAAGATCAGAAGATGAACTTACCCGCGATCTGAACGATTCGCATGTTGCCTGTCGTACGTGTGATCTCGCCGAATGTATTGTTGGCCAGATCTCCGTCGGGATTTGCGAAGTGAGGAGTATTCAGTGTATTGAACGCCTCCAAACGCAGCTGGAGACGATAGCGCTCCGTAAACTGCAATTCCTTAAACAGCGATGAATCGAGATTGATGTTGCCCGGTCCGCGAACAATGTTTCTGGCTGCATTGCCAGGAGCGTTGGCATCGCAGGTCGGGCAGGTGAAACGCGCTGTGCTGAAAGCGTCTGTGTTGAAGTACTTCATCAGCGTCCGCTGGCTGCGGGGAATGTTTGGATCACTAACCTGATCCGGTCTGAGCCCTGGAAAAGCTGACGTCGGGTTGTTTACACGGACTACGTTGACCGGTAATCCCGACTGCATCACGTAGATCGAGTTAAGCTGCCACCCGCCGAGCAGCATGTTCGTCGTCCTTCCCCAGTTCGAGAAGAACTTCTGTCCGTGTCCAAACGGCAACCGGTAAAGCCCGCTGAAGACGAAGTTCTGGCGCACATCTGAATCCGACGATCCCCACTCCGCTGGCAGGTTGTAAGGATTCTGCGGCTCGTCGTTATTGATTTTGCCGAGATTGAACGGCGCAGGGCCATTGTCGAAACTGTGTCCGTAAGTATAGGAAAGCAGGAAGCTCAGATTATGCGACTCGCGCTTGGTGAATTTCACCTGCATGGAGTTGAAGTTCGCCGATCCGTAGTCACCCAAGTATTGAATCTTTCCGAGATAGGGCGTGATTTGGCCTTCGCTGCCGTCAGCATTCGCATTGACGTCCCCGATCTGGTACGACAGGTTGTGAGCAAGCGAACCGACATAGGCTACCTCAAGAGACAGATTTGTGCTCAGCTCTCGCTGTACGGCCATGTTGAATAGTTGCGAGACGCCAGTCTTGAGGTTTGGCCGCACGGCATAGGTCGTTTCAAGTTTTCCGTTGGCCAGCGTCGAGGGATCGATCTTGCCACTCGCGGGAGCATTGATGGTGATATCGCGAGCGACGCCCGTGTCCAGCACATATTCATAAGGCGGTCCGTCGTACCAATAGTTGGTGTAGACGGCTTGCTGCGCGAATGGATTATTCTGTGTCAGGAAATCTTCACGGCCATCATTCTCCGGTGAAAAGAACAACCCGTATCCGCCGCGAACCACTGTATTGTTATTGATCAGGTAGCTGAATCCAACTCGCGGCGCTATGTCATTCTTGCGCGCCACCATGAGCGATCGCGCATTGCCGCCCCGCCCTGCGAGCAGAATAAAGCCACTGGCCACGTCAACGTTCGATTCGTAGTTGTTGCTCTCAACGTAGGGGTCCTGGAATTCGTAGCGGAGGCCATAGTTTAAAGTAAGTTGCGGCGACACCTTAAAAGTGTCCTGAGCATACAGACCGAGGTTCCAGCTCTGCGTGTGGGGCTGGGTCAGCTGCAAACCGATATCAACTGTAAAGGGAAGGCCAAGCAGCAGATCGGCAACGTCTGATCCGCCGTTGTAGAAAAATGCCCCATTCTGGAAGTAGCTGTAGGTCGGGTCAGCCGTCTGCGAGAAACCAAAGCTTCCGTAATACTCAAAACCTGTCGGGAACAATGAAAAAACAGGACGCGAGCTCAAGCGGCGGAATTCTTCGCCGAACTTGAATTCGTGCCGTGCGACGGAACTCCAGGTAAAGTTGTCTGTGATCGCATAGTTGCTGTCCAGCACATGGTAGGGCTTATAGGTCGAGCCGCCCGCCAAATATCCTGTCCCCATAAAAATCTGCGGATAACCTACGGTCGCCTCATAGCCTGGCACCGCGATGTTCCCCACCCCGTACTTGGTGGAATAGTCCGTTCCGCTTAGCAGGCTGAACTGGTTTTGAGCATAGCGCGAATAGCCAAAGCGGAATTCATTGAGGGTTGTTGGACTGAAGATGTGCGTGTATGAGGCCGAGAGCGTCTGCGTCTCCAGGTCTTCCTTGTTTCCCTGATCTGCATCGCCCCCGCCCGGGACTACAGTCGCACCGTTGTAGGGATCGGTCACAAGCTGATTTTGATTGAGGTAGTGGTACGTTAGATACAGGCGATCCTTCGAAGATATTTCCTGATCATAGCGAGCATCGACCTGGTTCTGATCGGTGGTAACCGGGGAGTCGACAAAGTAGTTGTTATACCAGCCGTTGCTGGTTCCGGGAAGATTCGGCCTGGCAAAGAAGTCGAGCAGTGTACTCTTACCAGCCGGGCTCACACGCGACGCAGGAATGATGTTGCCGGGGAACTGCTGCGAGCATCCGCCATAACAGGCAAAAGAAACACTTGGATCGAAGATCGGAATCTTGATGCCGGCAGGAACTCCCTTCGTCCCTGCATTCGGATCGACCATCTGCGACAGATCAACAGACCCATCTGGCAAGAAGTTGATCTGGTTGGTCGGCGGTGTTGAGTCCAGATACGTGTAAGCATTGCTCAGCTTCGTCCTCTCATACGATCCGAAGAAGAAGGCTTTGTTGTGTACGATCGGGCCACCCAGTGTTCCGCCATAGTTGTGCTGCTTCAGGATCGAAGGAGGTACAGTTGCGCCGGAGAATCCATAAGGGCGCGCTGCCGTGAAATTCGGCCGGAAGAATTCATACGCAACGCCATGGAATTGGTTTGTGCCAGCTTTGGTCTGGATGGAGACGACGCCGCCAGCTGAGCTGCCGAATTCTGCGTTATAGGCCGAAGTGGAAACCTTGAACTCCTGCACCGAATCCACGCTGGGAATGACCGTAACGTCCTGCGTACGATTGGTCGTCGATTCGACGCCGTCAATTTTGATCGAGTTCCCGTATTCACGATTGCCATTCACGGATAGAGCGAAGGAATTGATGCTGCCACCCACGGAAACCACCCCGGGCACCAGCAGTGGGAGGGCGAAGAAATTGCGTCCCTGCAGCGGCAGGTCCGTGATGTCCTGCGTCTCCATGACGGCACCGGTCTCGGAACTTTGCGTCTGCAGCATCGTCGGTGCCTGAGTAACAACGACGGTTGTATCCACGGCACCGGCTCTCAGCCTGAAGTTCAGTAGCAGTTTCTGGTCAATTACGATGTTGGCGTTGAGCGCTACACCCGTCTCGAATCCCGGGGCGGAGGCGGTCACTTTGTACATCCCCGGCGTGACGTTCAATACGACGTAGATGCCCACGCCGTCTGTTCTTCCGGTGAAAGTGATGCCTTTATTGATATCGGTGGCGGTAATCGAGACGTTCGGAACAACTGCGCCAGTCGCATCCGTTACCTGGCCAGTAATGGATCCCGTTGTAGCCTGAGCTCTGCCCTTAGGAGAGAAGGCAAGGAAAAGGCACACAACAGTGCACAGGGCCGGTAGGCTTTTTAGATACTTCGTCATATTTGGCACTCCTGAAAGAACTTCAGCTAGCAGAGAATCGTTTTTCTAGATTTGTACGACCCGAGTAAACGATTTCTCAAACGTTTTCTAAATTAGGCGGCGCCATCCAGAGTTGTCAAGTATGCGGTTCCTCTCTCGCTAACGCAGCTCCGAGCGATTCGATCGCAAATAAAAATTGCGCTTCTCGTTCACCTTTTTTTCACACAGCTTTTGTAACTAAGACTGAAGTTGTCGTATATTTAACAGGACCAAAGTTGTCCTATATTGCAAGCTGCTCAAAGGGCAGCGTTTGGCTGGTTACGTAAATTTGGGCCTGAGAGAGCCAGACATAGCAAGTCCCCGCGGTTGTATCTCTTGGCGGAGAAACCGCGAGGACCTGTGACCCAGCGATTACACTGCGGGCTGTTTTTCATCATAAGTTCCGCTGACGAACAACTTCAACCACTGGCCTACGGGCCAGTTTTGAGGAGAGCCACATGAGCAGAAAGCAGCGGAAACTCGCCAAGCATCGCGCCTGGCTTGCCCTGGGAACAATGACAGCCTATGCAGCTATCAGCGCCAGCGGTAGAGCTCAGACACCCTATCCCCAGAACTCTTCTTCGAAGAACACCAACGCGGCCTCGGCGCAATTTCCCGCTCAGCAGTTTGATATACACGCCGGCCCACTTGATGTCGTCCTGGCCCAGTTCATCAAGGCAACTGGAATCTCATTGACGTACAGCATCCCCGCCGATACGATCCCCGGCTTTCATTCCGCGGGTGTTTCGGGGTTATATCCAGCACCGCAGGCTCTTGAACTACTGCTCGCGAACACTGGCCTGAGCTACTCATTTGGTGGTCAAAACACGATCATCATCGGCTTGCAGCACGCCGATACCGTAAGTGTTTCGGGCAGTATCGCTGACAGCGTCGCGCTCGACAGAATACCCACGCCGCTCATTGATACCGCGCAGTCCATCACAGCCATCCCGAAAGATGTGCTTGCTCAACAGGCAGCGACTACCCTCCGCGATGCGCTCCGCAACGCGCCCGGCATCAGCCTGGCAGCAGGTGAAGGCGGCTCACAGGGCGACAACCTTACGATTCGTGGATTTACAGCGCGCAACGACATTTTCCTGGATGGCATGCGCGATTTCGGCAGCTACTATCGCGATCCCTTTAACTATGACCAGATCAACGTGCTCGAAGGCCCGGCAGGCGTTCAATTTGGACGCGGTTCTACCGGCGGCGTGGTCAACCAGGAAAGCAAAACTCCACAGCTTCGTCCCTTCATCAATCTGGATGGAGCCTTTGGCACTGATCTTACGCGCCGCTTCACGGCCGACATCAATGAGCCGCTCCCGGACTTCGCCCACGGCTCGGCCGTCCGCCTTAACATCATGGGGCACGAATCCAACGTGGCCGAGCGCGATGTGACGGAAAACCGCCGCTTCGGCTTCGCGCCGACTTTTGCCTTCGGCCTCCAGTCGCCCACGCGCCTTATGCTGGACTACTTCCATTTTTCCGAGAACGACATTCCCGACTATGGTATTCCGTGGTACTTCAACACTGTAGCACCCGTTGCGCGGCATAACTACTATGGTTTCCGCGACGCCAACTTCCTGAAGACCGACGTCGACATGGCAACGCTTAAGGGTGAGCATGATCTCGCGGAAGACACGCTCCTGCGCGATCAGTTCCGCTACGCCAACTACATGCGCAAGGCACAGATCACCGAGCCGCAATTGAACACCGCGACGAGCGGCTCCATCACGCCATTGACGCCACTCGAGCAGGTTCAGGTCAACCGTAATCAGATCGCCGTTGACAGCACGGAGAGTTTCCTGTGGGACCAGGCGGATGTAACGCTCAATAAGAGCCTTCTGGGTATGAAGCATCTCGGAGTTGTCGGCATTGAGGGCGGACGCGAGACCTCTGACCCTGTGCGGCCCACCTTCTATGCGCCGCAGCTTGTCAACGGCAAAGTACTCAGCATCAACACGGTGCCCACAGCAAGCCTGCTCAATCCGAATGAGAACCAGACCTTCAGCGGAACATCGCAACCCAGTTCGAATGTGCATACTACTTCCACCAGTGTCGGTGTCTACGTACTCGATACGATTGAGATCGGCAAGCGCTGGATCGTCAGTGGCGGAGGACGCTGGGACCGCTTCAACACCGACTACAAGGCTGCAAACTGGGCTTACCCTGCGCCGAGACAGACGACGGTTACGAATTCTCAGTTCAATCGCGTGGATGAGAAGCCCACATGGCGCGGGGCCCTTGTGTTCAAGCCCGCATCGAATGGGAGCCTCTACTTCGCTTACGGCACATCGTTCAATCCATCTGCAGAAACGCTGTCTCTCAGCCAGGGAACGGCAAATCTGCCGCCCGAAGAGAACCAGACATACGAATTCGGCAGCAAATGGGATCTGAGGGGCGGCAGGCTCGCGCTGCGCGCTTCGCTCTTCCGCACCGACAAGGAAAATGCGCGCGAAGTCTCGCCCACCAATTCCCTGCTCTACGTGCTTGCCGGCAACCAGCGAGTCGACGGCGCAGAAGCGGTGGTGCAGGGCCACCTCACCAGCCGTTGGGAACTGCTCTCGAGCTACACCTACATGCACAGCGAAGTGGTGAAGTCGCAATTCTATCCTGCGGCGGTTGGCTATCCGCTCGCGAACGTTCCCGCAAACCTCTTCAATTTGTGGACCGAGTATCGGCTACCACGCGGATTTGAAGTTGGCGGGGGCGGCAACTACGTTGACAGCCGCACTGCCAGCTCCACCGTGCCGCTTGATCCTACAACCGGCCTGATCAAGCAGGTTCCGAGCTACATCGTTTTCAATGCAATGGCGACGTACGAAATCAACGAGCGCATCCAGTTGCAGGCAAATGTCTACAACGTCGGCAACAGGAACTATATCGACGAGATTCATCCTGCTCATATCGTTCCCGGGGCGGGCACTTCCGCGCTCTTCGGCATGAAATTCAATTTCTAAACAACATGACGGCAGTCCAACCTGAGTGGAATCAGGGCGGGCTGCGCTTCAACAGAGGTAAGCCATGCTACTCACGGTTCCCGATGTCCTCACACCCGAACAGGTTTCCCATGCACGCGAGAAATTTTCTGCCGCAGAATGGATTGATGGCCGCGTTACAGCTGGCCATCAATCGGCTCTGACGAAGGACAATGTGCAATTGCCTGAGGACTCGCCTGTTGCGCGAGAGATTGGAGACGTCATTCTGAATGCGCTCGCGAGGAACAGCCTGTTCATCTCGGCGGCTCTTCCCTTGCGTGTCTTTCCGCCATTGTTCAATCGCTATTCCGGAGGCCAATCCTTTGGCACCCATGTCGACAACGCGATCCGGCAAATCACCGGCACGGGCCACCGTATTCGCACTGACCTTTCCGCGACACTCTTCTTTACCAACCCCGACGAATACGACGGCGGCGAACTTGTGGTCGAAGACACGTATGGCATTCACACGGTTAAGCTGCCAGCGGGACACCTGGTTCTCTATCCGTCTACAAGCTTGCATCACGTTCGCCCGGTCACGCGCGGTGCGCGTACCTCTTCCTTCTTCTGGATTCAAAGCATGATCCGCGACGACGGCAAGCGCACTTTGCTTTTCGATCTCGACGTTGCCACGCAGCGGATTGCTACGGATGCGCCTTCGCATCCTTCCGCCGTGCAACTCACCGGCATCTATCACAACCTGCTGCGCCGCTGGGCGGAGATGTAGAGTGGCGCCTACTCCGCGCAGGCCCTGTTCTGGTTGCATCTCATGGCCGGCGTTATCGCCGGTACGGTCATTCTCTTTCTGTCTCTTACCGAGGCCTGTCTCGAGTATCAGCGACAAATGATTGCCTTCGCGGATCGCGCACAGCATGTTTCTGCGAATGGCATTCGTAGATCACTATCAGGCCTGCTTGAAAGCGTGCCCGCAATCCTGCAAAATGCATACGGCGACAAGCTGAAGATCTCGTGTGATCTGCGCAAGCAGTATGGCCCACAAAATCGGCTGTTGAATGGCTATTTCCGCACCCGGTTATCGTGAATCGTCCCATTGACAATTCATGGAGTAGAGATTCGCAGGAGATACGCCTGACCGGCAGTCGCTGGCTGCTATACTGCCCAACTATAGAAGCACAATGCTGCCAAAAACATCGACGCTTGCGGAGAACAGGCCTATTCTCCGGCTCCATCACAATGAGGAATGATCGAATGGCTTTGACCTGTCGCTTCGCCGCTGCTGCTCTGGTGTTTGCTCTCTGTTCGTTGCAATCGCATGCGCAGACAAACCCGATGACTCCGGATATTCCTTCAAAATTCACCCCGCCGGAGACAGACTACGACTACGTCAAGCGCGTGGAGATGGTTCCCATGCGCGATGGCGTAAAACTCTATACGGTCATCGTGATTCCCAAAGGAGCATCACATGCTCCCATTCTGCTGACGCGCACGCCCTACAACGCAGCGAGCCGCGCCGCCCGCAATGATTCGCCGCATATGCTCGACGAGTTGCCGCAGGGCGACGATGTTTTCATCAAGGCGGGTTACATTCGCGTGTTTCAGGATGTGCGCGGCAAATACGGCTCAGAAGGTGACTACGTCATGACTCCTCCGCCGCACGGACCGCTGAACCCCAACGGCCCGAATGACACAACGGACGCTTACGACACCATCGACTGGCTTGTGAAGAATCTGTCTGAGTCGAATGGCAAAGTGGGCATGCTTGGTTCCTCGTATGAGGGTTTCACCGTGGTCATGGCGCTGATCGATCCGCACCCAGCACTAAAGGTAGCCGCGCCTGAAAGCCCGATGATCGACGGCTGGATGGGGGATGACTGGTTTCACTACGGGGCTTTTCGTCAGGTGAATCTCGATTACTTTACTGAACAGACTTCTGTGCGCCGAGCTGGAGGCGCTATTCCGCGCGAAGGCTACGATGACTACACCAACTTCCTCCGCAAAGGCTCAGCCGGGGATTTCGCGCGCTATGGTGGCCTCGATCAGCTACCATACTGGCACAAGGTTGAGGAACACCCTGCGTACGATCCTTTCTGGCAGGGGCAGGCACTCGACAAGATCATGGCAAACTTGCCTTTAAAGGTACCAACCATGTGGCTGCAAGGCTTATGGGATCAGGAAGACATGTGGGGTGCGATTCACGCCTATGAAGCCGTCGAGCCGAAGGACACGAACAACGACAAGAATTATCTCGTGATGGGTCCGTGGCGTCATAGCCAGGTAAATTACGAGGGCTACACCCTTGGACCTCTGCGATGGGATGGCAATACGGCATTGCAATTCCGGCGTGATGTATTACTGCCGTTCTTCAACCAATATCTATTGGACGGCGCGCCCAAGGCAGATACTCCGCCGGTTTTTATCTACAACACCGGTGAGAATCATTGGGATCGGTTCAAGTCCTGGCCTTTAAGCTGTGATGCGAATTGCCCACACGCTTCCCAGCCGCTATATCTAACCGCAGGTGGCGGCCTGTCATTCCAGGCCCCGGACGGATCGTCGGCCAAATTTGACGAGTATGTTTCAGACCCTGCGAACCCCGTGCCTTACCGACCACGACCAGTCTTCGTCGGCGACGAGGACGCCTGGAGATATTGGCTCATAAATGATCAGCGCTTTGTGGATGGCCGGTCTGATGTGTTGACCTACGTGAGCGCTCCGCTGACGAAATCTCTGCGCCTGAGCGGCGCGCCCGAGGTGAATCTCTACGCTTCGACCAGCGGCAGCGACAGCGACTGGGTCGTCAAACTGATCGACGTCTATCCCGATATGGTGCCTTCACAACCGGGGATGGGCGGTTACGAATTGGCTATCTCGCTTGATATCTTTCGCGGCCGTTATCGTACAAGTTTCGAGCATCCAGCACCCATCACACCGGACAAACCGCTGCCCTACCGTTTTAGATTGCCCACAGTGAACCATGTCTTCGAACCGGGACACCGCATCATGGTGCAGGTGCAGTCGACCCTCTTTCCGCTGTATGACCGCAATCCGCAAACCTTTGTACAGAATATCTTTGACGCGAAACCCACAGACTATAAGAAGGCAACACAGCGCCTGTGGCATTCTCCGGAACAAGCCAGCTTTATCAACCTTCCAGTGGTCCCTTGAACCGGAAACTGCAGAATCGCTAATACGTAGACGACTGAGATGCTGGAAAAGTTCTCTGCAGATACAACCCTGAACGGGAGAATATCATCGCAACTTGCGGATTCAAAGGAGTTCATTGCCACGGAAGACGATGGGATGCGTCCGGATTTCGATTCCTCTTCAGGTGTTGAATTAGATCGACCTCCCTTAATGGGAGCGTCTGCGCAAACGGCGACGACGAGAGAATATGCATATGAACTCTCATGCTGGCCTGCTCGAGTATGATCAAGGAGCAGGAATAGTAGCGAAGCAACTGCGGGATATAATTGAGAGTCTTTAACTAAACTATGTGAAAGATAGTGTGCTGAAAAGCCTGCTACAGATAGCCCGGTACAATTTTTGATAAGCTCCAGCTTCGAGCTTATCTGAGTTTCATCAATTTGTGAACGATAGTGAGCTAAGATCATCAAAATGCCGATCTCAACATGACATGACATTACATTCATGTTGAATTTGCGAATTTTGCTATGCTCAATACGTACACTTCGTTGCTGTTTAGCTTTTAGATATCTTCACAAAAGAGCACCTTTCAAGCCGCTTAGTTAGCTCTGGTGGAAAACCGTTCGCCGCACATTGTTGAATACACGTGATTCATAAGCGGCCTTTTTATAAGAAGAAGCGAGTGACGAAATGACATTTAGTGGGGTGGCAAAGCTCATTAATATTGAGAGTCGACGCCTTGTGTTTTTAAGGACGAGTCGGCAAATTTCACGCAAGATCCCCTCATGGCTTTTACATCGTAATGTGCAAATGCTGCTAGATGGCACGGCCGCAATAGCCGCCCTGTGGATGGCATATTTGCTCCGTTTTGACTTCTCAATACCGCCGGCTCAGCACAGGGGGATGGCGCGATGGCTTATCATCATTGCTTTCGTCCGCCCCTGCGTCATATTGATCACGAATGGCTATAAGGCGACTTGGCGATTCTTTGCACTTCGGGATGCTGTACAGTTAGGGGCACGCTCGGCACTTGTTACCGCTGGATTATTGCTGTTTCGAGCGGCGGTTCACAATGGCGCCGCCGTTCCCTATTCTGTTCTTTTGTTCGAGTTGTTTTTATTCATGTGGCTCGCGTGTGGTCTTCGCACCTTCAGACGATATGGACATGAGATATTGAACCGGGTTGAAAGCGGCGCAAATGCACTCATCATTGGGAGCGACACCACTCTAGCCAGTGCTGTGCGGCATCTTCGGTGCTCAGGCAACATTAATATCTTAGGCCTTGTAACGGAGAATGAGCGTCTTGTTGGATTAAGGATCGATGGGATTTTGGTTCGCGGCCACATTACTTCCTTACCAAACCTCCTGGCCACCCATCCAATCGAGTTGGTAATAGTTGCAGGCGCTGACATACACGGCGCAGATGAAATTCTGCGAGTCGCTGCCCACTTTGGAGTGCAAGTTCGACTTCTGCCGTCATGGGGCGATTTGGTCAAAGGCAACGTGCAAGTGAGACGCGTCGTTGGCATCGATCAAATCTCACATGTGCGTCAGCGAAAATCGGCCAACACGGCGCACGCGGCGGTGGTTGATTGCTTTGCTGACCGCGTGGTGTTAATCACGGGCGCAGGCGGTTCGATTGGATCGGAGTTAGTCCGACAAGTAGCTGATTTGTCCGTGAAAAAGCTGATCGTGTTAGATCGCGATGAAAACTCTATTTTTGAGCTAATGAATGAGCTCAAGGGCAAGAGTAGGGATCAACTTACCATTCCGATCGTTAGCGATATCCGCGATCATTCTGCAATTCGTCATGCATTCGCAAAATTTAGTCCAGATATTGTCTTGCATGCTGCCGCATATAAGCATGTGCCGGTCATGGAAGACAACTGCTGCGAAGCTGTCCTAAACAATATATGCGGAACACGTGAGCTGGCAGACGCTGCAATCGATTTCGGTTGCGAGAAACTGGTAATGATTTCAACGGATAAGGCAGTGCGGCCCTCAAGTGTTATGGGTGCCTCGAAGCGTGCCGCAGAGATGTTGATTCAGCAACGAGCGATTAGAGGGATCGAGCATCGCCAGCATGGCACGCAATTTGCCTGCGTGCGATTTGGCAACGTGCTTGGGAGCCGCGGAAGTGTCGTTCCTATTTTCTTGCGCCAGATAGCGAATGGCGGTCCTGTGACGATTACCCATGAGGAAATGACGCGATATTTCATGACCATTCCGCAAGCCGTACAGCTGGTGCTGCAGGCGGCTACTCTAGCTTCAACTGGAGACGTCTACATGCTAGAAATGGGCGACCCCGTGAAAATTATTGAGTTCGCAAAAGAAATAATTGAGATGTCTGGATTGACTCCCGGAAGAGATATTGAGATCAAAGTAGTGGGAATGCGACCTGGCGAGAAAATTCACGAGCAGCTTTGGAATGAAGGCGCCGAAGTCGGCCCCACAACGTTTCCCCATGTATTTCGAGTTAAAGCCTCGCATGTGCCAACCGATTTTTCCGTGTTACTTCAGCAGCTTGAAAAGGCAGGGCGGGATCGGAAAAGCAACGAAGTCATTCAGGATCTGCTGCGTGAATTACCAATTGATTACCAAACGGGACCATATCATGACACTATGAAGCTGATGACGTCATGAAGATACGAAATTTATAGTATGTTCCCGCAATGCCAGCTATCTCCAATTAAAAGTAGTTTTAACCTCTGGCGAGGGGAATCCAGAGTGGCTCTCTGACAAGTTCAGCTTCAGACGGCCGCTGAACTAATTCGATCTACATGTAGGCCCGTCAAGTTCTTCTCAAGCTTATCGTTTTTAATTGCAGACTAATTCCCTGACCGGAGATTTTTTAATAGAGGAAGCGTTATTTCTTAGGCGAAAGACGTGAGTCGCTCATAACATTTATGGCTAATTTATGAGAATCCAAGCGATTATCCAGCTAACTGGAATGCGTAGCTGCGTTGGCGGGGATTGACTCAGAATTCGCTGTTTTGCGATATCGGTTGTTTGACTACTACTTCAATCAAATTTGCCTTCTACCATTGACCGGCACTCGCGATTGGATACTGCAATTCTTCCTATATCTGCCGGAGCCATATCGGATTTGACTGTGGACCCTGTAAAGACGGTGAATGCAGATTGAATCTGTATTCATTGCCTCATTTCGGGACAATAATTTAGGATTCATTTTGAATAAGGGGATTTCGCTCGTGGATCAACTGCAAGTCGCGCGAAAATCCTGGTGACCTAATTCGATGAGACTTTTCAAATTTTGCACATATGTATTACTCGCCGGCGTCCTTGCGACTGTTTCTCATCGTAGCTGGGCGCAAGTCAATTCGGTGAACGATTCTCAGCCCACAAAGGTGGCTGATCAGAGCGCGATCATCATTGGGCCAGGCGACTTGCTCGATCTCACAGTTTTTGATGTACCGGAATTGATATTAAAGGTGCGTGTCGACTCCACCGGCATCGTTAACCTGCCTTTAATTGGCGATTTGAAGTTTGCTGGGATGACAGTTCGCGAAGCCCAGCTCCTGATTGCCCGGAAACTCGTAGAACTGGAGATGGTGAAGAAGCCAGAAGTATCGCTGCTCATCGAAGAGTTTGCGACCCAGGGAACGACTGTTTCTGGCGAAGTCAATGCGCCTGGAATCTATCCCTTAATGGGTCCGCATCGGCTCTTCGACGCGATCTCGGCGGCGGGGGGATTAACTGTAAAGGCCGGCCGCGCTGTAACAATTATTCATGCTGGGCAAAAAGATCACCCCGAGATCATCACTCTTCCCGAAGGAACATCTTTTGAACAAGCAAACGTAACAATTTATCCTGGGGACACCATCGTTATTTCTAAAACGGGTGTGGTCTACGTTGTTGGAGAGGTGGCCAAGCCGGGTGCATTTCTCATGGAAAATAACACCTCCATGTCTTTTCTGAAGGCTATTGCGCTGGCGCAGGGTACCACCAAGCTTGCTTCCCAGAAGCACACACTGATCCTCAGAAAGACTTCCACTGGAACGCTGCAGTATGAAGTTCCACTGAACAAAATCTACCAGGGTGAGGCTCCGGATCTACAGCTACATGCCGAAGATATTGTGTTCGTTCCAACGAGCAATGTGAAGACTTATGGGGCGATCGGCCTGCAAGGTGCCATTTCGGCAGCGATTGCCTCGATATATGTTTTGCGATAACCATCTGAGATTCGCCAGTCGGAGAAGAATTTGTGAGTTTCTTGACTCAAAACAGACCAGCTAGTCGTACTTCGGGAGTGGTCTTTAACGCCCCCATCCCCGAGGGACCCGGCATTCCATCCGGACCTAGCGAAATCGGTCTCAGTGACCTTGTCAGAATTTTGCGTCGCCGTATTCGGATTATCATCGCTGCCGTTGTGATTGTATTTGTGCTCGGGTCACTATATTGCGTCGTTAAGACTCGCAGATACGAGGCTACTTCGGATTTAGCCATCTACCCCGAAGGATCTGATGCTTTGGATATGGGCGATATCACCGCCAGTATCGGGGGAGGGGGGCTTGATTTTGACGAAAAGCTTGAAACGCAAGTCCGTATTCTCAAGAGCAATAGCCTTGCGTGGACCGTCATCAGTCAGCTACGACTCGATAAGGAACCGACCTTTGCGGGCCGTCGCAAATACATTTTATTTGGGCCATATGTGACACCAGATGCGCCAGCACAGATAGATAAAACGAGTCCCGAGCGCCAGAATCAGCTATTGGGCAAGTTTCGCAAGTCGCTAACTGTGCAGAGTATCGCTCGTACTCAGGCAGTGGAGATCACCTTTCGCGATGCAAATCCAATCCTGGCTCGAGAAGTTGTCAATCGACTCTCCAGTGCCTATGCACAGCGCAATTTCGTAACTCGATTCAATAACACAATGAAGGCTTCCGACTGGTTGTCGGGTCAACTCGATCAACTTAAGTCCAGGGTGGAGGAGTCGCAGGTCAAACTGGCCAAATTCCAGAAAGAAACCGGCATTTTTGGTACGGACGAGAACGATAATTTGGTGCTTTCCAAACTTGACGATCTCAGCAAAGAGCTTACAGACGCAGAAGCTGATCGGATCGTAAAAGAAGCAAAGTACAGAGTCGCGCAGTCTGGCAATCCCGAACTCATTGGTACGATTGTCCCTGACAGCGTTTTGCCGGTGTTGCGCAGCCAGGAGGCGGACTTGAAAAATCAGCTCGCTCTGGCAAGCACTGAGTTTGGGCCTCACTATCCAAAGGTGATCCAATTGCAGAATCAGATGGCCCAACTAGAAAAGGCTCTCCACAAGGAAGTTGCGGACATTCAAGAACGCTTTCGCACAGATTACGAAGCATCGGCGGTTGCCGAGAAGCAACTGCGAGCTTCTTTTGACCAGCAAAAACAAAAAGCTTACGACATGAGTGAAGGGTTGAGCGAATATGGCATTTTGAAGCGCGAAGTGGAATCAGGCAGTGATCTTTATGAAGACCTG
This sequence comes from Alloacidobacterium dinghuense, assembly GCF_014274465.1. Taxonomy (NCBI): domain Bacteria; kingdom Pseudomonadati; phylum Acidobacteriota; class Terriglobia; order Terriglobales; family Acidobacteriaceae; genus Alloacidobacterium; species Alloacidobacterium dinghuense. The sequence continues at coordinate 4,058,388 of NZ_CP060394.1, forward strand.
TTAAAGAAGTTAAAAGAAGCCGGTGTAGTTGCCAGCCTTAAGGCTGCCACGATTGACGTCATTGATCCGGCAACTCTACCCACAAGACCTGTAGAACCTAACATCCCTTTAACTCTTGCGTTAAGCATTTTTCTAGGTCTCGGTTCTGGAGTCGGACTTGCATTTCTAGCTGAAAATCTGGACAACACCATCCGTAGCACTGAAGATATCGAATTCTTAACGACGATTCCTGTCTTCGGATGGGTTCCCCACTTCAAGATGAATCAGAACTCACGGCTAAAGGGAGCTAGTTCAAATATGAAGGCGCCATTCGAAACTGAGGGTGTCGGTCCGATTGTGCTCTTGCGACCAAACTCGCAGGTTTCTGAAGCGTTCCGTTCGCTGCGGACCGCACTCTTGCTTACCTCCGCTAGAATGCCGCCCAAGACAATCTTAATCACGAGCGCGCTCCCCGGAGACGGGAAGACAACTGTGACGGTGAACCTTGCCTCAGTCCTTGCCCAGCAAGGTGCCCGGGTCCTCCTAGTTGACGCTGATCTACGACGTGGTTTGATAGCAGAGCAACTGAATATCCCCCAGAATTTTGGGTTGAGCGGCTCCCTTGCGGGTGCAGGGATTTGGCGTGATGCCGTTGCAAACCTGCCCGAGGCTCCTCACCTCGATATTCTTCAGTCGGGGCTGCGTCCACCGAATTCAGCGGACCTGCTAGGGTCAAGCAAGATGCACGAGCTCCTAGAAGATTGGCGTGCAGAATATGATCACGTGATCATTGATAGTTCTCCGTGTCTAGCGATTACGGATGGTGTTCTGGTAGCTCAGAAAACCGATACAGTTCTCTTAGTATCGAGGATTGGACATACTCCGCGTGCCAGCTTACGACGCGTGAGTGAGTTGCTCCAGTCCAGCAACGTACACGTTGCCGGCATCGTGATCAATGACGTTGGTATGGCCGACGACTATTACGGATACGCTTACTCAAAATATTCTGCTTATTACGCAGAAGATGAGAAGCCCAACTAGGGCATAGTAATAGGAACTCGCTTTGAGTGCTTTATTATGATTTAGTCGATTGCAGTTACATTTTCCTGCCTTAGATAAAGAAAACATACTTTGGAGTTATGCCTGTGTCTGATGAACTCGTGGTGGTGGTGGGCCTCGGAGAAGTAGGCAAGCCTTTGCTAAACCTTCTTAGCCGATCTCACGAATGTGTAGGCGTCGATATCCAGCCAGTTGAGATTGCGAGGCCGTGCTCGGTATTACATATTTGTATTCCATTTGGACGAAAAGATTTTGTAGAGATCACTTGCTCCTATGTTGCAAAGTATCGACCTCGGTATTGTGTTGTAAACAGCACGGTTGCTCCAGGGACGACAAGGGCTATAGCTAAGCGCAGCGGAGCTGCAGTTGCCTATAGTCCGGTGCGCGGCAAACACGCGAAGATGGAAGCTGACATGCTGCGTTACTGCAAGTTTGTCGGCGCCGATGACTTTCAAACGACTGAAGCAATTATTCAACATTTTGCGGCAGCTGGGTTCAGAACAGCTCGTTTCCGGAATGCGGAGATCGGAGAATTGGCTAAGTTGCTGGAAACAACATGGCTTGGTGTATTGGTCGGGTGGGCGCAGGAGGTTGAACGACTAGCTCAGGAGCGTGGAGCTACATACGATGAAGTGAATGCTTATATCGACGAGGTAGATTTCCTCCCTCATGTTTTCCCTGGGCTCATTGGTGGTCATTGTGTCATGCCAAATATTGATATCCTCCGGTCACAGGTGAATTCAGAATTTCTCGATGCTATCGTCCGGAGCAATGCGCTAAAGGCTGAAAGCCTGAAGACTTTGGCTGTGACAACGGAGGCGTAGCATGACCAAGATCGCATTAGCCGGATTGGGATATTGGGGACCGAACCTCGCACGTGTATTGAACCAATCGCAGACGTGCGACTTTGTAGCTGCCTGTGACGTGAATCGGATAAGTCTTGAGAAGATCACTACGCAATATCCCTTTCTTAAGGGATATCGCGACTTCAATGAACTCATCTCGAGTGATGTAGACGCCGTCGTGATTGCCACGCCGATTTCAACCCACTATGACTTGGCTAAGCGTGCATTGCTTGCTGGGAAACATGTTTTTGTAGAAAAACCGTTGGCTCATCGAGCTGATCTTGCCCGTGAGCTAGTTGAGCTGGCAGCTGACCGGCAAAAGACTTTATTTACTGGTCACACTTTCATTTACAGTCCACCAGTTATCAAAATCAAAGAACTCATTGATAGCGGTGAGATCGGAGATGTTCACTACATCAGCCTGTCCCGCGTTAACTTAGGACTTTATCAGAAAGATGTAGATGTGGTCTGGGATCTCGCCGTTCACGATATTTCTATCTTGTTGTATTGGCTGGGAGAAATGCCCGTTAACGGAGCCTCTTTTGGTCGCGCATGCGTGCAGCATGACAAGCGCGATGTTGCGTTTTTATGGCTTGAGTTCCCCAGCGGAGTCGTGGCTTCGAATGAAATCAGCTGGCTATCTCCCCAGAAAATGCGTCGCACATGTGTAGTGGGGTCCAAGCGCATGATCGTCTATGACGACATGGATTTAGCAGAGAAAGTAAAGATTTATGACAGCGGCGTCGATTTTTGCCAGCCACAGACTTTTGGCGAATTTCAGCTGACCTATCGCATCGGCGATATGCACGCTCCCTATCTCGGCAATGCCGAACCACTATTAAAAGAGATAGAGCATTTTGTTCACTGTTTTACGACGGGGGAACGATCGATCACTTCTGGCGAATTTGGAGCTCAAGTAGTGGAAGTCCTTGAACTCGTTGATCGCTCTCACTTGAACACTCCGCAACCGGCCATTGCCGGTATCCGGATGGGATTTTAAACGATGGCGCAGCAAACCGCCGCGGAGGCAGGATTTTTCGCGCATCCGAAGGCTCTCATTGATACCGACCAAATTGGCGATCGCACGCGCGTATGGGCATTTGCACATGTCACGCATGGCGCGCAGGTCGGTTCAGACTGCAACATCGGCGAGCATGTTTTTATCGAGGGTGGAGCGTCAATTGGCAATAACGTTACAGTCAAAAACGGCGTCTCGGTGTGGGCGCGTGTAACCGTAGAAGATAATTGCTTTCTGGGCCCATATTGTGTATTCACCAATGACATGAATCCACGAGCCTATATCAAGAAGGGGCCGGAGAGCCTGGTACCCACACTTGTCAAGGCGAATTCAAGCATCGGAGCCAACGCAACAATTGTCTGTGGTCGTACGATTGGGCGATTCGCGTTCATCGGCGCAGGTGCTGTCGTGACTCATGACGTACAGGACTATTCTATGGTTGTTGGGAACCCTGCACGTCCGATCGGCTGGATGTGCGAATGCGCAGAGAAGCTTCCGATGCGGGCCACATCTGAAGTTGGTGCGATTTGTAGCTGTCAACATTGCGGCGCAGTTTTTGAGCGCGTGGCGTCAGGCCTAGCTAAAAGGTAGACCATCCTGCGGGAAGAAGGGAGTTTAATGCGTAATCCAGTAATCCGGGTTCCATTTGTAGACTTGAAGGCTCAATACGCCGGGCTCCGCGAAGAAATGAATAAAGCAGTTCAAAATGTGCTCGATTCGGGACATTTTGTAGGAGGCCCTGTTCTTGAGAAGTTTGAGCGGGAATTTGCGGAGTTTGTAGGTGCCAATTATTGCGTTGGTGTGGCCAATGGGACTGACGCTATAACTCTAGCGGCGAGGGTCGCGGATTTGGGCCGCGGTGATGAGGTGCTCGTTCCGGCAAACAGTTTCTTTGCCACTGCAGAAGCTATTAGCAATGCAGGAGCTACTCCAGTTTTTGTTGACGTTGATCCTACGACTTTTCACATGGATCCAGCACTCGCCGAGGAGGCGATCACCAGTCGTACGGCGGCGATTGTTCCGGTACACCTGTATGGCCGTGCAATGAATCTGGAGCCGTTTGAGGCTCTAGCCGCAAAGTATAACCTGCTGATAATTGAAGATTGTGCGCAGGCACATGGCGCCTCGATTGGCAGCACAAGAATTGGCTCTTCGGGGCGTCTGACTTGTTACAGCTTCTATCCCGGCAAGAACTTGGGTGCGTATGGAGACGGTGGAGCAATAACTACGAGCGATCCTCATCTGACGAAACAACTTCGAATTTTGCGCGAGCATGGCAGCCCCGCAAAGTACGAACACAGTGTGGTCGGATGGAACTCCAGACTCGATGCTCTTCAGGCAACGGTACTATCAGTTAAGCTGCCGCACATGACCAAATGGAACAGCGCCCGGCGCGATCATGCAAAAAGGCTTGTAGGTGCTCTTACTGGTTCCCCAATTATCCCGCCTGTGATTCCGGAAGGGGATGAACATGTGTTTCACCTGTTTGTAGTTCGCTGCTCCTGCCGTAATGAACTAAAGCAGTTTCTTGAGCAAAAGGGAATTCAGACGGGTATTCATTATCCCGTTCCCTTACACCTCACCGGTGCATACCAAGCGTTGGATGCCCCAGGGCCGCGTTCCAAACCCGTTACAGAAGGTCTCGCGAGTGAAATTCTATCTTTGCCGATGTATCCTGAGCTCTCTGAAGAGCAAATAAGCGATGTCATCTCTGCTCTTCAAGAATTTATTCATCTGTTTAGGCCTACGACACCAAGAGATTTCATGACTGAACCTGCTTCCCAAACAATCTCTTACAACATTTAAGAATAGCTGTTGTTAGAAATTCCCTAATACGCCCGTTAGCCATCGTAGCTTTAACAAGCTAGTAAATAAAAGCGGATAAACGGCGTCGTATTGCTTCTAAAGAGATATTTGAGGATTCAATAATGACCCAAGATCCAGGGGATGGAAGGCTTTTTGGATATGCCCTTCCAGGGCGCTACGGACTAGGACACAGTCTTCTCGCATGGGCGCGATGCTTCCTTTGGTGCAAGGACAACCAAGTTCCTATGCTAGCCCCCCGCTGGTTCTACCTCCGAGTCGGTCCTTACCTCCGTCGCGAAATGGATAAGCGTTCGTATCATAAATTGTTCCGAACCGATGCTTATATTCACGGCAGCTATCGGACATGGTTATTAGCTACTGCTAAACGATTCAAGGCGCATCAGGAATCGGAAGCCAAGCTAGAACGAGGAGCAAGAATCCTTGTTTTTGAGAATGAAGCAGCCAATAATACAAGATTCTTCCAATCCATCTCTGGAAGACCGGAAGAGGTGCATTTAGAACTCCTTCGAATTGCACGGCCTGATCACATCCCCCCTGTGAATCCGCATAAGTCGTTTATCGGAATCCATGTCCGAACGGGTGACTTCACTCGTGTTACTGATCCTGATGCACTGCGCACAATGCGCAATGTCCAGTTGCCCATTGAATGGTATCGAAGCATTCTCCTTTCAATTCGGAAGCAAATCGGCGGCGACGTGGATGCGAGGGTGTTTTCGGATGGCTCAGCGGAATTGCTGCGTCCCTTATTAGACCTACCAAATGTATCGTTGGAGGAACCTTATTCCGCCCTGCGTGACATGCTTGAACTTTCGAAGGCTTCAACCTTAATTTCTTCGGGCTCAGGTTTCAGTATGTGGGCTGCTTATCTCCGCCAGGTTCCACGGATATGTTTTCCCAACCAGCGACGAGAGTATGTAGTGACATCTTCGTCTACGATTGATCTTGAGCCAGAATGCGAAACCGGCAATGACATTCCGAGCCACTTTATCGCATACATTGCAGATGGTTTCCGCCATTTGGGTGAGGTTAAACAATTTTCGTGAAGCGATCGCTTTCGCGACTCATAGATCGAGCATTGCCACGCGGCGGGCTCGCCAGAAGTGTGTCAATACTCGCAGGTGGAACGGTGATGGCTCAAGTAATTGCCGTCATATCGTCGCCGCTTCTGACCCGCCTTTATAAGCCGAGCGACTTTGGAGCGCTCCAAATCTTTATTTCGGTGATGGGTCTTGCTCTGGTGGCAGCCACTGGCCGCTACGATGTGGCAATACTGCTTCCGGAGGATGAGCAGAGCTCGATTAATCTCATTGGATTGTCAGTCCTGTGTGTACTCTTTTCGGCCGCAGTCGTAACTGGAGTCGTCATTGTTTGTCACTATCACTGGATATTGCCCGCCAGTGTCCTTGTGTTGAGGGGACACTTGTGGCTTCTTCCCGTCAGCATAGTAGGAGCCGGCATGTATCAAGTGCTCAGCTACTGGGCAATGCGGCGCAGCCACTACAAGCAAATCGCTACTACCAAGTTCATGCAAGTTAGCGCGCAGGTAGGGACACAACTGGGCGTGGGCCTCTTAACCCACGGCTCTATCGGCCTGCTAATTGGAGATGCCGTTGGACGAGTTGTGGGAAGCGGGCGGTTCCTACGCGATCTATGGAAGGAATATGCGGACCAGGTTCGGGCTATTCGCCTGTCGCAGATGCTGAAACTCGCCCTTCGGTACCGTGAATATCCATTGATTTCGCTCTGGGGCGCTCTAATTAACTTCTCCGGCCTCGCGTTACCCTCATTATTTCTTGCCCAGTATTATGGGGCGCAGGATACCGGATGGTTTGCCTTGGTAAACCGTGTTTTGGGTGTTCCCGCTGCACTTATAGGAGCGAGCATCGCCCAAGTTTATACTTCCGAGGCGGCCAAACTCTCTCGATCCGATCCAAAGCGTCTCATGTACATTTTCCTCAAGACCACTCGGAGGATGCTGTATTTGGGGATTGCTCCATGTGCCGTATTCATGATGCTCGCACCTTCCATCTTTCAATTTATTTTCGGCCACATCTGGTACGAGGCAGGCATATATGCGCGCTATCTAGGATTGATGTTTTATGCAAGTTTCATCAACTCGCCCGTTACAATGACCTTAAGTATCCTTGAACGGCAAAGATCCCAACTTGTATGGGATGTGTCAAGACTAGCACTTACAATAGGTTCGATAACGCTTCCGTTTCATCTCGGCTTTGGCACGAGAATCGCAATCCTTTGCTACGGTGCAGCAATGACTTTAATGTATGGCATTCACTGGACACAGTCCTATTACGCCATAAAACACTGTGGGAACCGCCCTGGGCCTACGGCCTTGGCAGGCGTGGCAGTGACCTGCTCCCCTGGATCCGCACAAAACTGAGATGATTTTCGGATTCTTTGGTGAGGTTCCGTCGGGGAGGCTCCTGGATCCCGAGTCGCGACGCCGCCGGGCGTTCTTTGCCCAACATCCTTTTTGTTTTTGCCTTTGCATTGTCATTGGCTTTCTCCCGGACTGCCGGTTTTGATTCACCAAGCTACGTGGGCCGCACTTGAGCACGTGTCCGTGATGCAGCAGCCGATCCAGCGTAGCGGAGGCAGCTGCGCTAATCGCAAAGCAGCTTTCCCAATCTTCAACGGGTCTGTTCGAGGTAATCAGCGAACTGGCGCGTTCGTAGCGTCGCATGACTGATTTCCAGCAGTTCCTTCGGCGACCGCCGCCATCGCCTCGACGCGTTTACAAGGGGCCGAACAAGCCGTGTCGCTCGTTCTGTTCGCAAACTCGCTGATTAAGCAGGCGGAGGCACTGGCCAGAGCAAAACGATTTGATTTGATCCCCAGACTCTATGGCTGGTTATCGGGATCGTAATCCTCATACCACGTTCCAAAAGTATTTGGTGACACAACATTCCCGTATGATTCTATGGGAACGTCAAGGCTTAATTCAGGACCGATAGAAAGACCGATGCTATGTGGCCCCTGACCGCCCGCTAAATAGTTGTGTGTAATTGTGACGTTTTGCGCACCGCGCACGAGTATTCCAATTGCGCTTTGCTGCGAGGGCACGATACCGATCGAGTTTCTTTCTATGTTCCCATCGTGGACCGCGTAGAGCACATACATACCCACGTTAAGGCTGCTTGTTACCTTGTTGTGCCTAACATCAAAAAACCCGATCCCCAAATCAAGACCAAAGCTAGCATCTCCAATGGAAGAAAATTCATTTCCTCTCAACGTCAAATCGACTGTCGAGGCAAATTCGCTTAAGACTTTTCCGCTGTACGCAAAGCAGTTCCGGAACGTGACGTCTTGGGATAGAAAGCTATAGAGAGCCTGGCCGTTGCTCTCCTGGACGTTTAAATTCTCGACCACCACATGTTGGGCGTTGTAAATCGAGATTCCTGCCGTATGTATGCTGGAATCTGGCACCTCGACTGTGAAGTTTCGGAACCGAACGTGATGAACCGGGTTCACGACCTTGAAGAAGCCAAGGCCCGAGTAGACAGGATCCCAACTGTAGGCAATAGGGAAAGCTGTCCGAAAGGGAATTGTCACTCGTACAGTGTTGCCGACGGCAGAGGCCACTTGTACCCAGTCGATAGCCACAGGACCTATGTGCGAGTCATTGTCTGTGATGACTAGCCAGTCTCCCGGCCGCAACTTACTCGAATCGTCAACGGTCTGGAACGAACTGTCTCCGATTGAAATTGGCGCCGCGATCTGGCGACGATTGACATTTGTCTGTGTGATGGGGTTGAAGAAACTATCGCAAGAGGTGGTGAAAGCGCGATCATTCACACATCTTTCGAGCGGCAAACTGGGCTGGAAAATAAAAATCGTCTTGGGCCCGGATCCCTGAACTACTGTGTAGGGCCTCCGCACGACAATGGTACGGCGGAGGACATAAGTGCCCGGCGGCACAATTGCGCCTGCATCAACCAGCCCCTGTACATAAGCGGTATCGTCCTCGGAGGCAGCCGGCTCTTTTCCTACAGTCCCAATGGCTGACGGAAGATCGTGGCTCTCCACAATAGGGCTTTGCGCAATCGCCATGCTGGAAAGCAGTAGCACACACCAAAAAATGCGACCACGGGACACGCCACACCTCCAATTTACTGGACAATCGTAGTCCGTTCACATGATGCAGGGGAACAAGATTCGGGATGATTGGGTTCCATCCGGGGACATCTCCTGCCCCTTGGGCGGTATTTCACCATTCGCAAAAGTCCGGGCTTTGAAATGGTTCCCGCTAACAGGCAAAGGAAAAAAGCTTCATCCACTGCAGATGGCGCTGGCGATTTTGCACGAGAAGTTTTTACTAGGAAATGCCAGGGTTGGCAGGATTGCGAAGATCGAAAAGCGGAAAGCCGGGCAGGAATGAGAAAGGCCCTTCCTGTGGCGCAGATTCAGGCGCAATGTGGAAGCAATCATGCCTAGTCTATCGATGGAACGTAACAGCGTTGCGACGGTCGCAAATGATGTTTCACAGGAATTGGTGCGGCAGGAATTAATAGCCAATCTCTTGATGAGTGTTCAGAAGAGCCTGAGCGCTGGGAGGGAAACTCATCAAGACGGCCACCAAATCACTCTGCTCTCCGAGCAGCAGCGATGCAAGTCGATAACTAGTAGACTTGTTCCATGCAAGTCCCTTTTCGACAACTTTTGCGCATTGGAACACCGGGATGGGTCTTTCTCTACTGCGCGGCGTTCCATTGGGCATACATCGCATGGATTTCGCCATCCTGGGGATATCTCGGGGTCACGTACAAGGCTCCCGTGCCGGGACTGATGCTCCTCGCCTATACGTTGCCGATGATTCTGAGCGCATTTTCTCCTCGAACTATCACGCGGCCGAGTCAAGTTATCTATTGGTTCATCTTTTTTTCAGTGTATGTCCCGGCGCTCTTCGTGTCGATTTTCGTGCAATTGGATGAGGGCTATACGCTATTTCTGCTGCAATTGAGCATGACTGCGGGAATGTTGCTGATTGCCCTGTCATATCATTTGCACACCATAAAACTACCGCGCTATCCCGTAAGTCCGGAAATGTTCTGGGTAGCCTTCGCAATCCTTTACGTCCTCGCGAATGTTGCTGTCTTTCTCGTTTACCGGAATGAGATGAAATTCGCCGGTATCAAAGAGGTGTATGACGTCAGATTTGCTTCGCGGCAGGCAACGGCTGAACATCCGGGGATGACCTATGTGACTTCCCTGCTGGCAAATGTCATGAATCCGCTGCTGTGTGCTTATGGATGGAGCAAGCGAAAGTACCACCTCATCTTGATTGGTTGTGGAGGCCAGGTCCTGCTTTATATGGCGGCAGCGGCGAAGTCAGTTCTCTTGTCGATCGTTATAATCGCCGTCTTCTACTTCACCCTCAAGAAGGACCGCGGAGGATGGGTTCCTGCTCTCGCAATAGTCTTTGCTGCGGTGACATTCACTCTCCCGTTCCTTGCAATCCACTCGATTAGCGAACTGCTATTTGCAGCGGCTTCGGCAACGGTGGTACGCTCAGCAGCGCTTCCGGGACTGTTCATAGCCACTTATCAATATTTCTTTGAGAACTTCCCGCATACCTACTTATCGCATGTCACTGGCGTGAATCTATTCGTAACGAATCCTTATGAAAAGTCGCTAGGGCAGGAAATTGGCACTTTTTTCATGGGCTGGTCGGGCCCAAGAGGAACGGGAAATGAGAACGCGAGCTTCTTCGCGATGGACGGCATCGCGGGGTTTGGTTTGATTGGTATCCCGATTATTGGAATTATTTGCGCCTTCATGTTTTGGTTTCTCGACAGTTGTGCGCGAAATTACCGGCTTGCCTTCATCGGCGCGGCACTGAGCATGTGTATGATCTCGCTGACAAATGCATCACTGTTCACGACGCTTTTGGGCGGAGGTTTGCTGCTCTGGATGCTGCTCTTTATCTATATGCCACGGAACTTCACTGATGCTTAACGTGGGCTTGCATTACCCGATTTTCTGCATTGTTTTCAATCTTGGTGTCGGTTGCATCTTTCTCTTCGAGCACTGCTGTTGGAGCTCCGTCAATCGTGTTGTTGCGTATGAGCGTGTGACTCTGAGCGACACGTAAATGGACTCCCCACGCCCCAGCATTGTGGATTTGATTTTCCTCGATCGTCACGTTTTTTGTTGTCGCGAGGCATATTCCACCCTTGTGGTCTGACTGGATGATATTCCCCTTGATTTCTCCGGTGTCGGTGCCATTGAGAGCGATGGCCGCGGCTGGAAGTGAGGCATCGTCCATCTTTTGCGTTGAATTTGATACAACATTCCCTTCAACGTGAACGTTGTTAACCGCAACGAAATAGATCGCACTGCCAGCGGTGTTGCTAACCTGGTTGTTGAGGGCGGAATCGTCCGTGAGATCGGGTTTGCTGTGGTCTACCAGGTAAAAGAGAATTCCGTAGCCGTTGTTTCTGCAGGGATTTACACAAGTATTCCCCTGATCGATGACATTGTTTGAGACGATAGAATTCTCGGTATCGAATAATCCGATAGCGATGTTGGCCACGTTGTTGTGAATTTGATTGTGATCTACATAAACGTGTTCCGAGCGTTTCTTGTAATAATTCCAGATTGCGAGAGAGGTCTTCTGCGAATCTGAGCCGATATCGGTAAACGTACTGTTGGTGATCCACACGCCGTCAACACTATTGAGAACGATTCCTGCCGTCGAAATTGGAAGCGTCCCGCGGATGCCATCGATCTGGAGACGGTCGAGGTGGATGTTTTGGCTGTTCGTGATCTCAATGCCATGAGCAAGGCTCGATCCGGCGCCCTGGATCATAAAGCCGGATAATAAAACATTCGATTGGTCATTGATGATGAAGGCAGCTTCCAGCGGGGTGGCTGATCGGAAGAGCAATGTGCTCTTTGCTGTACTGGTAATTGACAGCGAATGTGGAATCTGGAGCGCCGAAGTCAGCAGATAAGTTTTTCCGTCCAATTGGATATTGCCGCCAGCATTGATCGCAGCAATAAAGGCTTTGGTGTCATCAGTCCTGGCATCTCCCTTGGCTCCGAATTGAGCAATGGAAACAGGCTTTGCCGCTGGCATCGTAAACTGCGGGATTTGAAATAACAAGAGAGCCAGTATTAATCCCACGGCGAAACTCCCAGTTCTTTGCATCTGCGACGATGGCGAATCATATAGGCAGCGGAGAATGATATCAAGCACAGGCCTGCAGGGATCATAATCGCCAAATCAATGGCTTTAGGGATATCGAGAGCATATGTGCCCCCAAGTCCAAAAGTCTACGATGAATAATCGGAAGGCGATATATTCACCCGAAATCCTGAATCCTGGGCGCGAGTTTCATGCCGTCCTCTGACCGTTCGTCATAGAGTTGCAGAAGAAATTTCATGGTTGTGGTTGCGCTTCCTTATCAGAGGACTCTGCAGATTTGCTGGCCGATGAAGGATGTGTACTCTTGCTCCCAGTCTTTTTGCTGGCGGATTCCCATTCGGGTGTCGGTTTCGGTTTTTTCTCTTGCTTTTCGGCCATCCTTTGAAGCTCTATTTTAGTCTCAAGGCCCGAGGATTCGCGCATCATCCTGCGAAGCTTGACTGGACTTTTATAGCTGGATTGCTCAAACTCCTCGGGGTCAGATGTCGATTTCGCCCCCAAGGAATAGGGCTGCTTGGTCGGTGAATAACCCATCGCAGACGGAATTTCCATAGAGTTGGGTTGGGGTTCGGAATTGACATTCGGCTCTGAATTCTTCAGGGCTGTACCAGTGAGGGTTCCAGGACACTCATTTCCGCTTCTATGGCTGGCGGCGGGGGTGCTGGAAGAAGATGCTGGCATAGTCTGCCACCCGACTCCAGGCTGAAAACAGACTCTCGATGGTGCTCCTGGCGTGGTCATTTTGCCCATCGGCATATACATGCGCGTTATAGCCTGCTGCGCCATCGGCTGCATCTTCGGCTGAACCATGGATGTTGGACCGGCGTGGGAATGCTCAAGAGACCCGGATGGGACCTGCTCAGTGGCTAGATCGGATGGAATCTGTTCAACCGATGAGGGTACCTGCGGAGCAGATGAAACCTGCTGCTGAGTCTGAGCGAACGCTGCCGCTGCCAAACACAGGAAGAGTACCCAGATGGCGAGACGCATAGGAAAAGTATACTCACGCGGCGGAATCCTATCCAAATCTCCACAGACAATCAAACGAAGAAGCCCGGCAAAAGCCGGGCCATTTCGTTTATGGAAGATTAAGCCTGATCATCACCTCATCTCTTAATAGATTCCAAAGCCTCTAGAAATCTACCCCTTTTTTCGCGGTCATCTTCTAATATGGCTCGATCACGCGCTCCGACTCCAGTTCACTCAGCTTCGCGGCGAGTTCACGCGTGAGCGCGTATTTATCTCGAATAACCCGGTGGAGGAAGCAGGTTATTCGAGTCTTTGTTCACAATCATGTCTGTGGGCATGGTGCCATTCGTGATACATGGACAGGGGCGCAGGATGTGTCCTACATGAAACACTCGTAGGCATACCTTCTAAGCAATAGTCTTAGAATTTCCTAATTCCATCTGCCTATTTCTGGCTAGCTGCATTTCCCATCGCCGCCGATAAGGAAAAGGCGGGAGGTGGATATGGGAAATGCGCGGATTATGCTCGTGGCTAGTGCCCTGATATCCAATGCAATCTGCTGCTGGGGCCAAGCTGTGGCAAGGGAATATCTCGCTTCGGATTCCCATGCGCCTGAGTTAAATGCAAAAGAAACAACGAGCGCGTCGCCGCTCCAGATCATTCCCATTGTCGTCAATGCGACGATTGAAGTGAATGGCCAGCAAAACGATAACAAAATAAAGGGAGTTGCCCCGCTCCATGCGAGCCGGGAGGACATTCTTTCCTCGGCAGGAACCTATGGTGACTTCTCTCGATATCTGCAGCTTTTCCCGGGTGTCGCCTTCAATAATGACGAGAGCGATGACCTGATTGTTAGAGGCGGAAATCCCATCGAGAATCTCTATCTGGTAGATGGCATTGAAGTGCCGAATATCAACCATCTTTCAACTGAAGGCACCACGGGCGGCCTCGTCTCGATGATCGACACGGGATCAATTCAGGGTGTAGATCTGCGCACTGGTGGCTATGACAGTTCCTATCCAGAACGTCTCTCATCAGTGGTTTCAATTCAGACGAAGCAAATTGATGGCAGAAAGCGAAGAGAGCAGGGAGAAGTGGGCACCGTTGGGGCTGGAGGCCTCGTGGAGTTTCCACTGTCGGGGCAGGGAGGCGTTCTAGCTTCGGCCCACCGAAGCCTATTGAACCTGTTCACCAACGATATTGGGTTGAACGGTGTCCCGATATTCGAGAATGCTCTTGGAAATGCAACGATGAATCCCTCCGCGAGGGATAAGATCACGCTTCTAAGTCTGTCAGGGGATGACTCGATCGCGATTCAGCCATGTGCTAAGGACATCAGGGAAACGAACACAATCAATACTCAGTACAGCGGCTGGCGTACGACAAACGGAATGCGCTGGCAACACTTGTTCTCTCCATCTGCCTTTGGCATCATGACCCTTTCCGATTCGGAACAGCACCAGCACATCAACCAGCAGGATCAGTTCCTTGGCGCCGTCAGCGAGAAATGGAGCACATGCGATCTTCCAGCAAGTGCCTTCACGCCGATTACGGTCTACCAGGAACTGACAAATGACGGCGTCACGAATCTTCGCTACGACTATTTCTCGCAACTGGGCACCCGCATCAACCTGAAGATGGGCGGAGCGGGAAGCTTGAAGCGGTTCAATTACAAAATAGCGCAACCGACTGGCGCACAATCACCGCTCAGTCTCAATCCGGCGCGATCGGATGCCACAAGTTTTGCTCCGCGTCTTTCCTCGGGCGAAACGGGATTTTATGTCGAGGGCAGCTTTCAGTTTACCAAGCAATTCTCCGCCAGCCTAGGCGGGCGCATACAGACATTCGCGATTGATGGATCAAGCTCTGTGACTCCTCGAGCAGCACTCAACTATCGGATGAGCGAGCATACTGGCCTTTACGCTGCATTCGGCGATTATGCTCAGCTCGCACCTGCAGCCTACCTTTTCGCCTTTCCCCAAAATCGTCACTTATTGCCAATCCGCGCACGGCATTATATTGCCGGGGTCAATCTCTGGGACAGTCACGCGATCAAGACAAAGATCGAAGCTTACAAAAAGGAGTATTGGGACTATCCGGTCTCAACCGAATATCCGTCTTTGTCGCTCGCAGATATGGTTGATAACCTGGGAGAGCAGTTCATCTGGCTGCCACTCACTAGTAGCGGCCTTGGGCGATCAGAAGGAGTTGAACTGAGCGCCGAGAGCAGTATTCCCAGCCATCTTCATACTCAGGCGAATGTTGCGTATGCCCGTAGCGAATTCGCAGGACTCGACGGAATCTTCAGGCCCGGAAATTTGGATTATCCATTTGTCGGAAACCTGATGATGACCTACATGTCCGGGAAACGATATGAGGCAAGCGCCCGCTATGAGTACGCTTCGGGAAGGCCCTATACGCCATTTCTGCTTGCCGCATCCATCGCACAAAACAGACCGATCTACGACACGAGCAGGATCAATGCTGTTCGTGGGCCGGTCTATAGCCGTCTGGATTTCCAGGTGGATCGAATATTCAATCTCGGCGATCGAAAGCTGGCAATCTATGGAGGACTGCAAAATGCCTTCAATCGCGAGAACTTGTTGGCCTATGAGTGGCTGCCGCGATGCACTACAAGCGGCCGCTGTATGCAGGGCTACGATAACGTTCCCGTCTCACCGATCTACCAGATACCGCTGTTCCCAAATATCGGAGTGCGCTATTGGTTTTAAATCGGCGGCCGAGGGTTGAGATTCCCCTCGTCGGCACGAACACAATTTTTTGCATTGCGGGCAGAACATGCGCTCGCGGTCCAGCCACATCAGTTCATTCGATTGGATCTTGTATCCGCACTCAGGACATGGAGTGCTCAGGTCGAAGGCTTTAGGGTCGATATGATGGAAGGTGAACGTGGAGATTACAGAGGTAACAGCGGGAGAATCCCTACCAACAAACGATAGTTTTGTGAGATATCTCCTAATCTTGACTTGGCTGTTCTTTCTCATCGTTGTCAACTCCTCAACTCCCGATGAGCGGCGCCAGCCAGGAGTGGGCCTTGGACTTCGCTCACGATGTGCTTGCGGTAGAACGTGTGATTCGAGTGCTGAGCGTTGATGCTTTTACGCGAGAGTGCCTGGTGCTGGAACTGGACACCGGCTTCGCCAGTCGGCGCGTAACACGGGTGCTGGATGAGTTCATCGCCATGCGCGGGCGCCCGGTGATCGGCCCGGAACTCACCAGTGTCATTTCCTGGCTTGGGCACTGAAGTGGAAGCTTGAGTTGCGACATATCCAGCCGGGCAAGCCAACGCAGAACGGACATATAGAAAGCGCTCACGACCGATTGCGCGAAGAGTGTCTGCGCGCGTCGCCATAACCCAGAACCATAGAATTGACGTGAGCTCCGCTCACTTGGCAAACGCCTGCGGCGTTTGCCACTTTCCCACAGCTCCGGTGACAGCCTAAATTTACAGGGTCAACTCTGCGGAGTCCGGGGCGGGCCAGCAGAGGGCCAGAAAATCATCCGACACGATATTCGTAGAATTAACGACCAATATTCCGTCGGCCAAATCTGTCCCTGAGCCAGGAAATAGTGAAGACTCTAGTTCAACATCAGAGCCGCATACGATGGCAGACCCATGTTCGATCGGCTGATTCGTAATAAATCGTAACGGAGTAAGATCGCCGCCCGTTATCGAAATTGGTTTTGCGGTCTGGGGTATCAGCAGAGTTGATGCCAGGATATTACTACCATTATCTAATTGAGGACGTACGCCGACTATTGACTGCAGCTGTGATTGCAGCAAAAAAGACTTCGTATCATCAGGTTTACTGTCTCCTTCTGCTCCGAACTGTGAAACAGGAAAGGTTTTTGTCTTCTAGTTACAGTCAAAACTGGAGGTAAAGGCACATGCGCACTTACACTCGGAGCCAAGGAGAAACCATATTGTTCTTCGTAATGCTGATCATGCGACACCCGAGAGGGATGTTTCAAATCATTGCGGCATTTTCTAACCTTGGCTATGTCTAAAGAGCATGTTACAGCCCAGACTCTTAATGTTTTCATAGCAATGACTGGTCAAAAACTGGCTGATTTCCAATCTCCTGATGTCATCGTTTGCCTCGCATATGACGATCTCGGGCTGTATCAATTCCCAGTCAACTCCGCGTAATACCGCCATGTCATGGCCCTCGGTATCGACGGAGAGGAGAGAGATCGGATGAGGAGCAAGATGCGTATGGTACAAGTCAGCGACGGACATCATCGGAACAGAATATTCGCGGAATAACTTCGCTGATCCGGCTGCAATCATATTTGCAGCTTCCTGCGGGTCACAAGTGGAAAGAACAGATGGGATCATCTCGTAGAATCTTAGATCACCATCACCGTCTCCAACCGCTGCATTTACTTGGATGTCCCGTGGACGGAACCGTCTATGCTTTGCATACAGCCTGTGGATAGGTTCAATAACCAATCCCCTCCATCCCATCCTATAGAGCAAATAAGTATTGCTTAGACTGAATGGGTGGTTGCCGCCAACCTCGATATAAAGTCCTTTCCGATCGCCAAAATAGTCGCGCAGGAATAAATCCTCGCCAAACTGCGAAAAGCTCCGGCGGCTGGCAACCTTCGACAGCTCTCTGTAATCACGGCCTCGGTCTAAGAGGCCATAGACTCCAGATCTATGCAACGCATAAATTAAACTGTTTTTATTCATTGTCTTCCGGCGACCGCTTCAATTATACACTTCCGAAATAGCTCCCCGGCTGTAATTGTGATCGAGGAAAGTTGATGAGTGGGTCCACGTCTTACTTAGGCTGCCGGAGAACGTGAAATGGTTACCCACGTCAGGGCCTGATTTGCGCCTTTTCTGTTCGAACGATATTGTTCGAATTCACCTTGACTCGAGGTTCGATCCCAGTTCTAAAGCTATATGTCCAACTTCGAATAGTTGACTTGAAGGTAGTCACTAACCGGCGGATACTTTGTACGGAAAGTTCGGTTGAGAAAAGAAAGCCACACTAAACTAGGCTAACGCACGCTCGACAGTATACGAAAAGTCTGCGGCAAATTGACTCACTCTCTTCCGAGAAGCGGTCGAGGCAAGTTTTTCCATCTCATGGCGTGAAGAAGCAGGTAAATTTTTCTGCTGAGACATTAGCGCGGCAAGCCGTTCTGCTTCATGCGGATCAAAAAAAAGAGCAGAATCTCCAGCCTGCTCCTGATGCACCGATAGATTTGAAAGAAGCATGGGCACTCCAAGCGACTTTGCCTCTTCAACAGTCGAACTCCACCCTTCCGACAAGGAGGGATTTATCATTGCAGTGCAGGCGCGCATCAACGCGAACACATGCTGACGAGGCACAATCCCAAGAAAGCGGAAATTTTCTTTTAGTCCGAGCGAACCAACAAGCGATTGAAGCGTTTCATAATGATGCGGATGCCGATAGTCCTCCGGCTTGCCTGAAGCCGCCACAACAAGATCAATGCCTTTTTGCCTTAACACATGCAGCGCTTCGATTACAATTCGATGGTTCTTGTGCTTCCAAAACTGATTCGGCAGGTAGAAATATTGCTCAGGTAAATTGTAATTGTTCACGATCGGGCGAAGGCCTTCAAAATCGGACGCGTCAGGGGGTAGAACCGCAAAGCGAACAACTGAGGTTCTACCGATAGACTTCGGAAAGAACCTTTCGCAATCACGCCGGCTATCTTCACTGCTTAACATGATGTGCCGCCCACTTAGTATCTGCGCACGAAAACCTAGATCGCGTTTCCAATATGCTCCAAAGGTGAATAGTTCTCTTAAGTGCCGATGCTGGAAATCCGGTAGCCAAGCTATGGATGGAACCGGAAAACGCCAGCCACAAAATTGCGCTGATTCGAACAAGACGTCGATTCGATGTTTTCGTAGGGACTGGGCTGCCGCACGATCACAACCTGTAATTAGAGCATCGCGCAGGCGCTGGCTTTTTCTCTCATCGTCAAATTCGGCAGAGCGGACTACCTCCACGCCAGAAATGGCACCAAAAGGTTCGATATTCGACAGCGGGGCATCTATACCCACAAACAATACCGGTTGTATGCGATTTCTGGCGTGTTCGGTCAGTACACGCATTAGATTCACTAGGTAATTATAAACACCAGTTCCTGTCCAATTTACGCCACCTATAAGTGGGAAAGCCACTCGCGTCAAACACCGCTCCTTGAATATTGCAAGTACCACTGCACGAAATCGTGAACACCTGTATCGACCGGAATATTCCATCGAAAGCCCATTGCTTGCAGCATGCTGCCATCCGCCACCAAGCTATACGGGTCGCCGGGCCTGGACTCGCCACTGAAGGTCACCCCGGCCGCCGTTGGCCAGCACTTCAGTACCAGTTCCACAATCCTGGACACACTTGTCGCATTTCCCGATCCAGCATTAATAATCGGTGTCGCCCCGGAATCAAATGAGAAGTCCATCATTAGCTCTAATGCCCGTACGACATCGCGAACGTCAGTCCAGTCACGTAACTCCTCACCGGTACCGCCAAGCTTTAACTCGTCTTTGTTCGAGGAAAGTCTTGAGCACATATCCCACAAAAGCTGCTTTTTCAGCCAACTTCCATATACTGAGAAAAGGCGTAATACAACTGCTGATAGCCCATAGCTCGCCGCATATGAGCGACACAGATTTTCCATCATTAATTTGTGATAACCATATGGCGAGAAGGGTCTGTGCGTTTGGTCTTCGCGGATATGGCCCGAGTGACCTGATCCATAAACGGCCGCGCTCGATACCGCAATGATCCTGGCTTTTGGCGCCTCAAGGCGCATCCATTCCAATAATTCAGCCGTAGTCGCCACCGTGCGCGTGAAATCTTCGCGTGGATTGGCAATCGCCGCTCCGACCGATGACCCTCCAGCCAAATGAAATACATGATCAGGTGCGCCACCCTCTCGCGCCAACTGCTGCAGGTTGCTCGAGTGAATTTCGCCATTGAGCCAGCGCCGAACGCCCCACGCTGCGGCCTCGGACTGCGGCCACGCACCGTGCCCGATGCCAGCCACTTCGTGTCCTTGACGAGAAAGCCACGCCGCAAGATGGCGGCCGATAAAACCATGAGTTCCTGTAATCCAAATACGCATTTACGACGAGCCCTAAAATCCTAACAATACCCTCGTTCTGATAACCGATCTCGTACCTAAGATCGCATCAACACAATTCGACAGAAGAGATAGTCCCTTGTAGTGGTGGGAAGCAATTTAGTCTTAATCAGCAAACGATCGACAAAGTTGAGTAGGGGAATGATTCTTAAGGCCGCTCGTGAGGCCCGATCTTCATCTCTCAACGTGGCCGCGTATTGGGCAGCACGGAGTCCAAAATAAGTAACCGGGGTGATTTCCATAATTTCAAAGTAGGGCGAAAACAGGCTTCGAATCTCATCGGTGTCAAACGGTACCTCCTTAGGGGAAAAGAACCATCCTTTATCCGTTGCGAGGTCCGCTAGTCTTTGAGTCGTTTTGCGGACAGTCTCATCCGCAGGAAAGCCTGCAAAACTACAAAACGCTAGTAAGTAAAAGAGCGCATTGATCGCTTTTCCTAATAAGCTGCCAAGCAAATGCTTTTGATCGAGATAGACGGGTTCAACAAGAATGACCGGGAAGCCCCTCGGACTGCGGCCCAAGAGCTCTGAAAACTCAACTAGTTCAGGAGTACTCAAATGGTGAATGCCGCAATGAATGAACGCTCCATCAAATTGACCGGACTGAAACGACTCGTTCATCCCGTTGATATCCATTTGGACATAATCGCAATTGGTTTGGCCAATCTCTGCCGCCTTCAACCGAGCGATTTGAATCTGCATTTCAGAGAAGTCCACACCTGTCACTCTAAGCTCCGATGACGCCAGAATTCGTCCCGGCCACCCAGACCCGCAGGCAATCTCCAATATCCTGAGGGGTTTCACTTCTTTAAGTCGCAGAAATATCCCCCGGATATCTTCAATGTATCTCTGTCGTACCCCGACGCAAAGCGGCTGCGAGAGGCCCCAAATCCTCTCAATATGCTCAGCGTTCGCGTCCCACCACTCCACTTCTTGACAGTCCCACTCTGGAGTTGTCTGCGGCATTCGCGGCCTTCTAGCAAATGCTTGCATCGTATCTGGGCTCCTTATTTATGTTGCAATGAAACACTGAAACCCCCTCTGCAGGTTCAACAGGGAATGCGGGATCTTACGAACATTGCCCATCCATGAGAATTCCGACGCAAACGCTGACTTTGGGTGCCCCAGGCAAAAATGTAGGTGAAGAGCCCGCCGGGACAAAGCCCGCCATCGTCTGTGTTCACGCGACTAGCTGCATACATGCTAGACCACGCGCAAATGCTGCGAAATCCGGGCCAAAGTTTTTTTCCTGATGTATGTCGAAACAAGTCGCTTCAGTTAGATCACCAGGATCAGCACCGTGCCAACCACTTGGAGAATATCCGAAGTATTCGATCTCGTGATACTTGGGCTTAAAATCGTCAAGCACCATCTGCACCATCTGTGCGTCAAACACTTGAAACCAACCACGCTTACATGCCTTTCCATATGGCACTGTAATGTAGCAGATTCCGCCTGGACGAATGATTCGACGGAATTCGCGAATTGCGGCGCGAAAATCCCTTGATTCACTTTCCCGCTTAGTTTCGTCAGGCGTATAAAGCAACGTATTATCTAAGCCGATATGTTCGATCGTTGATATGCTGACAATAGTATCGAATGTTTCAGATCGGAACATGCACGCGCGGAGATCTTCAAACACATATGAAATCCCCTGCCTCCAATAACACTGCCTTTCCGGTGCTAGAGTGCAAATCGCGAGTTTTGACTTACTAACAGGGGCTCTTTTTAAAAGAAAACTATGATTGAGGGTCGACCCAGCGTCCAGCATTAGTCCCGGATTACTCGGCAATCGAGAATATACCCATGGATATTCGATAACACGCTCATCCAGCCTGTACCCATAGCCTTCCGGGAGGATAGAACCCGGCTTGAGTAATTCGGCGTCGATTGAATTTTCGATTTGTCGCCGTTTCGCAGTGTAGTATCCGAGGCCCCATGGGCGGCGTCCCCGTGCTATGTAGAACGGATAGCACATGGCGTCGAGCCATCCTTTCACTTTGAAAGGAATCATATCCTTCAATCCGAGCGAATTTCTGAGCATTTCTAGATCCCAGGCAAAAATTAAGCTTTGTTAAGGTCCCAAAATGATACTAGGCTGTTCCTTACTTCCTCGCGAATAAACCCATGCTAAATATCGCTAACCAACCGAGTGAACTCCTCCCATTGGCCTTCTTTATTGTAAAGAGAACGCATCACCCGAGTAGCTCGTTTCGCCATCTCTGCATAGCACGTCCAATCGTTAAGAACGCAACGAACCAATCCATGCGCTTTGGATGGAGACGCATAAGTTAGCAGGGTTTCATTATCTCGCATACCATCAGGATATACGCCCGCATCGCTCAGAAGTAATGCAGAACAACCCATTGCCTCAAAACAGCGCATATTTCCCCGGTCTTCGCCCGCCATGTCGATAGCTCCGTTCAGAACGATCTTAGACTTTGAAATTAGTGAATATAAACGCCGTCCAAAGACTGGATCGCGGGAGATAGCGCGTATCTCTTTGGGGCGTCGGTACTTGCCCAATGGTGCCAATCGGCCCAACGGAGATTCCGCTAGGCGCGTAAATCGGGAACGATTAAGACAGAATTCAATTCGATAATGATCTCTTAGAGCTGCCACTGCTTCCAACACTGCCGCGCGTCTGGTGTGATGTCTCGAATATCCTCCGACGAACAACACATCAATAGGACGGTCATTATTGAGCGCATATTCGTCCATCACGGGATCATGAGCAGGAGCAAAATAGGCTGCCCTCCATCCGCGCGCCTCATAGCTCTTCAGGATAGTGGGAAAGTTACAGACTACCAAGTCATATCGACTGAAGTCTGCCCCCGGGGACGGAGCAGCGCGCCAAGCAACAGTCCTTCGGACGCAGCCCGGCAACTTGCGAACGAACTCGCTACTGTATCGCATTGGATCTAAGTTATAGAAAACCTCAGTGCGGTGAGACTCGATCTGGGCAAGTAGGATACTTTCTAGACTCGCATTTGGTGACATTCCCTGTTCGCGCGCCCAGGTGCGCTGCAGTATTTCATCATCTCCATTCGTAAAGAAAGCTGTGCAGCTGCCGGCCAGCACAGGGGCCAGAAAATGTAGGGCCCCAAAGCGATCTTCCAAGAACATCTCGACCTGAGCGTTAAACGTCGTGGCTTCTCGATTGACTTGGTGGAAGTGAGAAAGATAAGGAGCGTACACCCCGGAATTCTGAAAAAGCCTCATAGTTTAGAATAAACATTGTCGCACATCACGATTAAGAATTTAATCATCAGAAAATGCATTGCTTCCAACACACGGCGCTCAGCTATCTAAAAGTGCCTGTCGAATCATCGTGATAATCTGAGGTCGAATGAGAGTCTTAATCGTCTCGGCGGTATTTCCTCCGGAACCAATGGTATCCGCACAGACGAGCGCGGCGATCGCAAAAGAATTATCGCGATGCGGTCATTCCGTACGCATCTTCGCTCCTTTTCCCAGTCGTCCACAAGGGCGATTGTATAAGGGGTACACCCGGTCACTGTACTCAACCAAGATGATGGATGATGGGTGCGTACTAACCAGTTGCTTCGGCACATTCTCTCCAAGTTCTACAATGTTAAGCCGCTTTGCGGAAAACTTGTCGTTCGGAATTTCATCCGGCTTACGAACGTTGTTGTGCAAGCGCCCCGATGTGATCTATTCAAACACATGGCCAATCTTTGCCACGGGAATAGTAGCAATCATAGCGAGACTGCGCGGTATTCCTCTCGTGTTAAGTGTGCAGGATGCCTATCCTGAATCCCTTGAGTCTCAAGAACGTTCGTCCACGCGTCAGTGGCTCTACAGACTGTTGAAGCGAATGGATGCCGCGACTAGTCGTTCGGCCGCACAGATCGTTGTCATATCAGACCGTTTTCGGCGACTCTATGCGGAAGAGCGTGGGATCGAAGCGGACCGCTTGCATGTCATTCCCAATTGGGGAAAGGAAGATTTCATCGCCACCGATACATCCAGGGCTCTGGCGTTCCGTCGCCGCCTCGGGATTGCTGATGACGCGTTCGTGGCTGTTTATGCGGGCAATGTAGGAATGGCTTCAAACGCCGAGATGCTGGTGGATGTATTTGATCGATTGAAAAATCACCGAAAGCTATTCCTGGTGATCGCGGGCGATGGCTCGCGTTTACCAACATGCCGCGAGGAAATTGAAAGAAAGCAATTGGACAATGTGATCATTCACAGTCCATGGAAAGTTGAAGAGACCGGGTCTGTTCTGCAAATGGCGGATGTTTTGTTATTGCCAACAAAAAGGAGTCAATCACTTAGTTCAATTCCATCGAAGCTCATCTCTTATCTCCTTTCGGCGCGCCCGGTAATCGCTGCGGTTCTACCGGAATCAGACACAGCTTTGACCTTACTTGCAACAGGAGCTGGATGGGTCGTTGATCCTGATTCATCTGAAATAATTGCGCATGCCATCATAAGGGCAAGCGGGCGGTCTAAAGATACGTTGAATCAGATGGGTGCGGCAGGACGAGAATATGCACTTCATAATCTTACGCGAGAATTCACATTGCCTCGTGTCTTGCACGTCATCTTGAAAGCCGCAGGATTCCAAGGCGTTAAGGAGAAGCTTCCCCAAGGAGTGAGTCTTAGTCGATGACGTCGCGCTATGATTATTCCGTAATGCCTTGCAATCTCAAGGTGATTTCTGCTAACCGCTCGCACGTGGATGCCGTCGTACAAATTCACTTAGATGCATTCAAAGGATTCTTTCTCGAATCACTGGGAAGACGCTTTCTACGCGAACTCTATCGTGGATTCATCGTCGAGCCATCAGGCATCTGTCTAGTAGCGATTAGCATAGATGGGATTGTAACGGGATTCGTCGCTGGGACAATACAGCCCGAGGGATTTTTTCGGCGACTACTTCAGCGTCGGGGATTTGCATTTCTGTGGGCGGGCGCGGCGTCGTTTCTCCGTCATCCTATACGTGTTGGAAGAAAATTCGTCTTTGCTATCCATTATCGAGGCGAAAAGCCTACTAACGTGAGTTCTGCGGCCCTTC
The DNA here is from genome assembly GCF_014274465.1 of Alloacidobacterium dinghuense. NCBI lineage: Bacteria > Pseudomonadati > Acidobacteriota > Terriglobia > Terriglobales > Acidobacteriaceae > Alloacidobacterium > Alloacidobacterium dinghuense. The sequence continues at coordinate 4,083,445 of NZ_CP060394.1, forward strand.
TTAGCAGTATTGGCGTTGCTCCAGAGGCAAAGGGCAAAGGAATTGGACGAGCCCTACTTGCATCATTTTGTGAAGAAACGAGGAAAGCTGGGGTTCTCAATATTTTTTTGACCACCGATCGAGATAATAATGAATTGGTCAATACCTTCTATCGGGTCAATGGATTTCAATTGAATAGTTCGTTTTTAAAAGAACGAGACCGCTGGATGAATTTATACAGTCGCTCTTGCGCAGAAATAGATCAAGATATCAAAGAAATATCAACCAACATTATTTATTCCCTAGGATCATCCAGCAAATGCTGAAGCGGGGTTTTGATATCGCTGTATCAGGGCTCGCATTATTGCTGCTATGGCCCCTTATCTTATTTATGGCAATATTGGTGCGGCTCGACTCACCGGGACCGTCGTTTTTTCTCCAAATCAGGATTGGTAGAAACTTCCGTAGATTTCGCCTTTGGAAGCTTCGTAGCATGACCAATGGCAATTCTGGCGCAGAAATCACTAGCGGGCAAGAAGCTCGTATCACACGAATTGGTGGGTTCCTTCGCAGATTTAAGTTTGATGAGCTACCGCAGTTATGGAACGTATTTTGTGGAGATATGAGTTTTGTCGGACCTCGTCCAGAGGTCGCGACTTTTGTCGAGCAGTTTCGCTCAGATTATGAAGAAATTCTTCGCGTGCGGCCGGGAATTACTGATCCTGCTTCCATCCGGTATCGACACGAGGCTGAACTCTTAGGCGCTGCACCAGATCCAGTGAAACACTATACAGGAGTAATCCTTCCAGACAAGATTAAGATTAGCAAAGAATACTTACGTTCGCGGAACTTCCGAAAAGATATGGCCATTATCATTCAGACTATCACTGCTATCTTCCGCAGGGATAAACCGATTTCGCCTTCGCCTAGCATGTTATGACTCTGGAAAGGCAGCATATTGTTTTCAGGACGAATGATTGCCAAAACATTAGTTATGATGTTGGTTCAGGCTGATTGTATTCGACACAACATGAAATCTGGCCTGTGGTGCTTTCGACATGTTATATGGTTGTTTTGGGTGTGATATCAGATGACAGAAGTGCAAGAACAGGTTATTCCGTTTCATTCCGCTGATGTGGGCGAACAGGAGGCGCAGGCGGCTGCTGACGTCGTTCGCTCCGGTTGGCTCACTATGGGTGCAAAGACTATCGAATTTGAGCAGAAATTTGCATCGTATGTCGGTGCGAAGCATGCCGTCGGGGTTAACTCTTGTACGGCAGGTTTGCACCTGGCTTTGGATGCCATTGGACTAAGAGAGGGGGATGAGGTTCTGGTCCCTACAACGACATTCACCGCTTCCGCGGAGGTCGTTGTTTATTTCAAGGCAAAGCCGGTGTTGGTCGACATCGATCCGGAGACCCTTTGCATAGATCCGATCGACGCAGAACGGCGAATCACGAGCAAGACTCGGGCAATTATTCCGGTGCACTTTTCTGGTCAGCCATGTGACATGGATGCAATTCGAGATCTGGCAACTCGCTATAATTTGCGCGTGATCGAAGACGCCGCGCACTCGCTGCCGGCATCTTATCGCGGAGTTCCAGTCGGCGCGATTAGTGAACTCACAGCCTTTAGCTTTTATGCCACTAAGACTTTAACAACTGGAGAAGGCGGCATGGTCACTACGGACAACGAAGATCTGGCTAATCGTATGCGTATCATGCGGCTTCACGGCATTGGTCGCGATGCATGGAAACGCTATAGCGCGGAGGGTTCCTGGTACTATGAGGTGTTGGATAGCGGGTTCAAATACAATTTAACTGATATCCAATCGGCTATCGGACTTGTTCAACTCGATAAGTGCGATGAAATGCGGATAGCTCGCGAAAGAATTGCGCGTCTCTATAGTAAGGAATTTGCGACTGAACCCTCCCTGCAGGTCCCCACCGTTCGCAGCGAGTGTGATTCGTCGTGGCATCTGTATGTGCTACGCCTGAATTTGGAACAACTCTCCATAACACGTTCTGAGATGATTGAAAAACTCCGCGGGCGCGGGATAGGCTGCAGCGTTCACTTCATTCCATTACACATGCACCCTTTTTATAAACAAACTTATGGATACAGCGCAGACAATTTTCCGGTCGCGACTCAAGAATATGCGCGTTATTTCTCGCTGCCTATTTTTCCAACAATGTCCTCAACACAAATCGACTATGTGATCGAAAATGTCGTTGATATTTTGAAATCCTCCGCCCGATAGACCTCGACCACCTTGATAGGACAAAAAGCACTCATTGATTCTTATTCTGCAGTGTCGGATCGCCCACGTCTTAAGAAATCATCGTAGGCTAATCGAATTCCTTCTTGAAGTTGTATCTTAGGCCGCCATCCAAACGAAAACAGCCTAGTTGAATCTAGTAGCTTACGCGGTGTTCCATCGGGCATGCTTGTATCAAATATGATTCTGCCTTGGAACCCGAGTTCCTTAGCCATCGTGTGTGCCAGTTCACGAATTGTGATGTCACTGCCAAAACCAATATTAATCATTGGCGGCTCGACTTCATTGGCAGCGAGCCTGTCGAATTCAGCTTGTGGCATATTCATTAGGTAAACACAAGCATCAGCCATATCATCGCTGCAGAGAAATTCTCGTAGAGGATTGCCTGTTCCCCAGACGCTGAGTTGATCTTCACCACGCTCCATTGCTTCATGCAATTTACGTATCAGCGCCGCGAAGACATGTGAAGTCTGCGGATCATAGTTGTCACCCAAGCCATAGAGATTCGTGGGCATTGCCGCAAGATAGTGGGTTCCATATTGTCGATTGAAGGAACGGCACATCTCAATGCCCGCTATCTTTGCGACTGAGTAGGCTCTATTTGTAAACTCAAGTGGCCCCGTCAGCAGATACTCTTCACGTAAGGGTTGTGGAGCAAGCTTAGGATAAATACAGCTGGACCCCAAGAACAGAAGACGCTTTACGCCAGAGCGATATGACTCCTCGATTATATTGTTCTGAATGCGAAGGTTTTGAGATATGAAATCTGCCGGGGAATCGCGATTTGCTAGAATACCGCCAACCTTCGCTGCAGCCAAAAACACATACTCCGGCCTAGTTTCCTGGAAACATGCGCGAACCGCCCTGATATCGAATAAATCCAATTCTTGCCGGTTACGCAGTAGTATATTTTTGTAGCCCAAAGCTTGCAGGCGCCGCATGATAGCTGAGCCCGCTAAACCGCGATGCCCAGTTACAAAAATAGGAGCACCAAAATCCATTGCATTACTCATGATGTTCGAGGACTCTATAGCCACTGTTACGGACCAGAGCATCGCGCTCGGCAGCTTCAAGGTCGGAATTCACCATCTCGGTTACCAATTCTTCAAAAGAAGTTCGGGGTTGCCAACCTAACTTCTGACGAGCCTTCGCAGCATTACCGAGCAGCGTATCGACCTCCGTCGGACGGAAATAGCGCGGATCAACGGCGACAATGCACTTACCACTTGTGTCATAGCCTCGCTCTTCAACGCCCCGCCCTCGCCAGGTAATCTGAATGCCTAACTTGCTTGCTGCCATAGTGGCAAAATCACGAACACTATGTTGTTCTCCGGTTGCTATCACATAGTCGTCGGGGGATTGCTGCTGAAGCATAAGCCACTGCATTTCGGCGTAGTCGCGGGCATGCCCCCAGTCGCGTTTCGCGTCGAGGTTGCCGAGAAAAACTGTGTCCAGCGATCCTACCTTGATGCGAGCCAGTCCTCGTGTGACTTTGCGCGTGACAAATGTCTCGCCGCGGACTGGCGACTCATGATTGAACAAGATACCATTGCATGCATAAATTCCATATGCCTCACGGTAGTTTACGGTAATCCAATAGGCATACAGCTTGGCGACCGCATATGGGGAGCGCGGGTAAAATGGCGTTGATTCCGATTGCGGCACCTCCTGCACTTTTCCATAGAGTTCGGAGGTAGAGGCCTGATAAAAACGCGTCTTCGCAGCAAGGCCAAGAATCCGGATCGCCTCTAGTATTCGGAGTGTGCCAATCCCATCAGCGTCGGCCGTGTATTCCGGCTCCTCAAACGAGACTGCAACATGGCTCTGTGCAGCAAGATTGTAGATTTCGTCCGGCTGCACGTCCTGAATGACACGCTGAAGGCTGCTCGTATCAGTCATGTCGCCGTAGTGCAAGATGAACCGGCGGTTCCGGTCATGTGGATCTTGATAGAGATGATCAATTCGATCGGTATTAAAAAGCGAACTACGACGCTTGATTCCGTGTACTTCGTATCCCTTTGATAAGAGCAGTCCAGCAAGATATGAGCCATCTTGCCCAGTAACACCGGTGATTAAAGCCTTTTTCATGATGCAGTGCGCACCTCAAGTGCTAATTGAATCGGCATGAATACTGACGGCGAGTATAAGTGATGTAAGATTTTCACTCGTACTGCAGAGCTATTCAACATGCCATAGAGATCATAGTTCACATTTAAACTCAGAATACACGGAATGGCCTCACACAAGGGCACGCGACTCCGTAGCGAATTGCAAGGGTTGCAGTCCCACAACTATGGCATAGAGGTCCCTATGGTTAAGATCCTTTTGTGACGAGAATGCTTCAAGAGTGCTGGGAGCGTTGGCTTTGATGGCATACTATTCTGGTGTAGAAATCTGGACTTAGACCCTAGAACCGATAGTTTGCCCCGACGGTAAAACCATAGGGAGTCAAGCCATTGGGCTTCCATCCAGGCCACCACTGATATTGATATTCACCCCGCAGATAAACATGCGGTGTAAGTTTGTAATCGGAACCACCGCCAAGAGCCCAGTAAAAAAAGGTATCGTGGGTATAGTGAGGACTTGTACGACCGGGCGGGAAATCAATACTCCCTAGACCTGTAATCAGTTTAGCGTATGGAACAAATCGCCCAATATGTGCAATTCTAACCCGCGGGCCACCTCCTATTGTATCCTCGCGAAGATTGCCAGTGACATTCCACTGAACCGTGCGTCCTTCAACCTCTACTCCGATCCACCTGCGGAAATCTAAGTCCCCATATGCGGCAACTCCATACATCCACTGAGGAGCATAGTCCGTCTTGAATGGGGAAAAACCCGCTCCAAGAGCTAGCCTAAAAGTGCTACCCCCTGTTTGAGCCGGAGCAACTTGCGCCCGCATTATGACCGGAGAAAGCATGAATAACATCACTAAGAATGCAAGCTCCATTTTTTTCATCAAACACTCCTTGAGCAGAACCTACTGTCTGGATGTGGAAATGACAAGCTCTCGATTGAGGCATTTGGAGAATTTTTGATGTAATAGTTCTCTCTCTTTCCCCGGGCACAATAACAAGAAAACAACATTATCCAAAAATAACAAACATCTAAGAAATTATCGTCGGTCACCCGCCAGTTCGCAGATCCCGAACCAAGAGTAGATAACTCACGGGATTGCCCAGTAGCGAATATTTTCAATAACATGTTTGCCAAGGCCAGATCTTGAACGATGTGTCGTGCTCGATGTTTTAGAAACATTGTCCAAAGGTTATACGGCAGCTTTTTATCGAGCAAGACTTTTCCGCAGTTAACCCTTTATGCGGCAGTTACGATCGCGTGGACTGCATGACCAATTCGATGGCGTTTCGCCCAACAATCCAGAAGACGGTTTATACCCTCCAGTTGGGGCGTACCAAGTCTTGCTTAGAAACGGCTTGGGTGACAGCCTTAACCCCATAACAGTCGTCGATCCTCAGTTCCTTTGGGACCTTTTTGAATTCATATCTGCCTATTGATGGGAATGGCCTTTTCACCAAGGGTTGATCCCAAACAACAAACAGGTAGAATTATGGAGCGGTCCCGGAAGGAGTAAAGACAAGCCGCGACTTTGGGGATTTTGGCTTTCAGTCCCCGATTCCAACCGCAGATGCAACACCGCGCGACTCAGAAGCGATTGTGCCTTCCGATGGCTAATTCTCCAACCTCAGGGTAGACCATTCCATCTGGCCCGGCTGAGGCGGCCAAAAGAAGAAACTGGATCCTCCACCCGAACGCTTACGCGACGCACTCTTTCTTCACGCTCAGTTCCGAGTGCAGCGCCAAGCGTCTGTTTTCAACCCGGTGTCGGCTAGCAGTGAATGCCGAAGGAACCTCTAGTCCAGACCATGGACACTAAGACAGTGGGCAATACGCCGCAAAAGAAACCCGACTCGGCAGCTCCTGATTCACGCCTCGCTATTGCGAACAGTTCAGGAGCTGTTGCGAGTGCAATGCAGGAAGCGAAATCAGCAGATTTGAAAACGAATGGTGCAAGCTTAGTGGATTGTTGACACAAATCCAACCTCTGTATGTGGCGAGTCATCCGCAGCGATCAAAAGATGATGAATATTCAAAAGAGCTGCACGAGTTGGAGAACCAATGCCTACAAAAGTCCCGCAAAAATGAGGGAACTGATGCACCAAACTCCGGACATGGAGACTCGGATAACGCTTCTTGAAATGGCGGAAGAGGAGCCCCAGCTCCAGCCCCAGCAGCATCCTAAACAGCATTCGAACCACGGAACCGAGAGAAGCCGATCAGACTTAAATCGTTCAAGACCTGATGCGGACGATATCATCGATCAACTTTGGGAGAGCCTCTCCCGGTCCACAAAAGAACCAACACACTGGTGCATTGTGTCACCTTATACCAGTAGTTATAGGTGGGGTCAGTGGTTGGGCTGCCATCAATTGCGCTGGAATATTGAAGATTTGAGCAGGCATCACGCGAGACATTCTGACACCGCCCGTCGCATTGCTGGCGTTGGCAGCAGTCTGCGACATGACATGGCACTAATGGCGGCCTAAATTGATATCCACTTGCACGCCTTTGCCGTTGACTGTATTTACAGCCGATATCGAGAATAGGCCGGCCTGCCTTGATCGATGGCGGAAAACGTAGTCGCCGATCAAATATCCAAAAGTGCTGCCTACGATGACGTCTGAGGGAAAGTGTTCCCGGGACAGAACGCGCGATACGGATACAGCAGTCGCCAACGAATAGACGGCTATCTTGGTGCCAGGCGCGTTGTATTGACCAGCGATCACGCGCGCAAAGGACCACATGATCATGCAATGGTTCGATGGCATCGATTGGCCGTCTGGCCAGGTTGAGGGGCCGTGGGGCCAGAATCTTCCGGTTCCATCGCCTTGATAGGGACGCTGGCGGTTGATGGCATACTTCAAGCCCTCATTCAGGATAATGGCGTCGAGAGTGGCTTCTCCGGCGAGGACGGAGGATTCCTGAAGATAGTCGTCATGCTTCGCCATACCAACCAGGTATCCGACCACTGGAGCAGCGGAGGCGCCATAGGTCGTGTAGTCCGAGAACTTTTTGAACTTGTCCTCGCGGCTTGGATTCACACCGAGATCGCGCATGAGGTGAGCGTCGTAGTCGATGGCAAATCCGGTTGCAACGCCGAAGGGCGCGATCCAGAACAGATCTTTTCCGCTGATGCGGAACGGACTGGTGACGATTCCCATCTCGTCCTGCGCGACGTGAACGATGCAGGGTTTAACGGAGTGAATCGTGCATTCATCACTAGGCGCGGCTTGCGCCAGGACTCGGCATACACAGAAAAGATATAGGAGAAATGCGATCAGCCTCGGAAACATACACCAATGGTCAGCGTATCATGCATAAGCTGAAGATTTCCTTAAGCTGTGTGCTCTTCGAACTATCAGGCCGCGGGCGTGATGGAGAGTGCCTCAATGAGCGGCAACGGCTTCAGTTCTGGCGTCTTCACTTCGAGAAAGTTTCCGGCAGCCAGATCTGTAAGCACTCTATTTGCGGTATCTTCCGTGCGAGTGGAAATAATGTGCAGGCGCCTTACTGCGCGAATGGTGATTGTAGCCAGCAGAAAACGGTTCTCGACCTTTACGGCCGCTGAGTAGACCAGCTGAGAGCGCATATTGCCTCATTTCGCGAAGAGCGTTTGCCTCGGGTCAAGCGGCCGCTCGGAAACAGGGGCAGCCAGATGAAGGAAGAAGGGCGAACTGCCCTATTTCCTCAGCATACGCGTGCCTTTCTCTTTTACCTAACGAATTCTTTCGTTTGCGCTTTCTTAGGCAGGAGGCTGCCACAGCTCTGCACGGTTGCCTTCTGGATCATTGAACCAGCCGAAGCGGCCGTACTCGGTGTCTTCGCGTTTTGCATCGACACTGATTCCGGCAGCGATGAGCGCGTCGAGCACGGCATCAAGATCGTCGACTTGAAAATTGAGCATGGCGGGTTGCTGCGTGGGCCAGTAGGCGTCGTCCCGAGTGAAGAAGGAAACGACGGTGTAAGCCTGCTGCTCCTTTGCTGGAAAGATGAAGCAGCCCCCGTTGGGTTTGAGCCCGAGATGCGCTTCGTACCACGCGTAGAGCGCCTTTGGATCGCGGGCTCGTACGAAGACACCACCTAAACCTATTGCCTTTGCCATGCTTAATCCTCGCTGCTGAGAATTTCTCCAAGTGTAGGTTTGTATTTCGTTTTGCGGCGCTCTTCGCGTGGTGCGTCTTCGATGACGCGCTCTGCCTTTGGCTGGCCGACGCGCTCGCGCGCATTGGCCTTGACGGCTTTGACCGCGGAGAACTTCTTTGGCTTCTTTTTTACCATAGTGTCCCGTTGTTGCTGGTGGAGTAAATGATTTCCTGACGTCCGACCAGTATGAAATACTTTCGTGGTCGATGTGGAGGTGTTTTGCTATGGAAGAACGCGACTTTTTCAATGAGCAGAATGAACAGCGCAGCCATATGCTTACCTGTCCGCATTGCGGCAAGGCAGACGAGTATCAGCTTGCGTGGCTGGTAAGGCGCAAGCGCAACGGGCTGCCTCGACATGCAGACGAGCGCGACCGCGCGCGCTTTGCCAAGGCGCAGTCCTATATGGTCCGAAAAGACGATATGGTGGCGTGCAAGAATATTCGCTGCCGTAAGCGGTTCGAGGTGGCGGGCGTGCAGTCGGTTGCGTTTCTTCAGTCTGCTTGATTAAAAGCCGGAGCGCGCTTTGACGAATCGCCGCTGGAAGTGCGTGCTGCTGCTAATCGCTATCCTGTGTGTTTCGTGTTGCCACGCGCAGTCTGATTCCCTTGCTTCTCTGTGGCAGAACTTTGTCCATCCGCCGAACGATGCGCGCATCATGATGCGGTGGTGGTGGTTCGGGCCTGCGGTGGAAGATGGCGAGCTCGAGCGCGAGCTGCGCACGATGAAAGCCGGTGGTATTGGCGGGATTGAGATTCAGCCGGTATATGCGCTCACGCTGGATGATCCGGCGAAAGGGATCCGCAATACGCCGTATCTCTCCGATGATTTTCTGCAGTCTGTAAGTTTCGCCAACAAGACGGCACGCGAGCTTGGGATGCGCGTAAGCATCACGCTGGGAAGCGGGTGGCCTTATGGCGGACCGCATGTTCCTGTGACGCAGGCTGCCGGGAAGCTGCGGCTGGCTACCGCGCCGCTGCCTGCGGGCGCGGACCGCGTGGCGTTGCTGCTCTCGAAAATGGCGAGGCGCTGCTGGCGGCTTTTGTAGTTGCGGGTACGGCGGCGAGCTACGATCCGGAGTCGGCAAAACGGTTGGCGTTGCCTTCGGCTGGCGAGGGTGCCTTGTTCGTGCCTACGGGCGATGCGGAGCGGGTGGTTCTGTACTTTATCAGCAGCAGAACGGGGCAGCAGGTGAAGCGGGCGGCGGTTGGGGCTGAGGGATTTGTGCTCGATCACTTTGACCGAGCGGCGATTGAGAATCACCTTCATTACGCAGGCGAGAAGCTGCTGCAAGCCCTTGGCGGCGAGCCGCCTTCGTCTGTCTTCAGCGACAGTTTGGAAGTCTATGACTCGGACTGGACGCCGAAATTCCTGAGCGAATTTGAGAAGCGGCGCGGATACGATCTGACGCCACATCTGCCAGAGCTGTTTGCTGGAAGCGACGAGCTGACAAAGAGTGTGCGGCATGACTGGGGCGAAACGCTCGGCGAGCTTGTAGACGAGAACTATCTGGAGCCGCTGACGGAGTGGGCGCACGCGCATCACACGCTGTTTCGCTCACAGACGTATGGTGAGCCGGCGGTTACGTTGTCGAGCAATGCGCTGGTGGATCTGCCTGAGGGCGAAGGTCCGCAGTGGCGTAGTTTTTCCTATACACGGTGGGCTACGTCGGCAAGTCATTTGTATGGGCGTCCTGTGACTTCGGCAGAGAGTTGGACGTGGCTGCACTCGCCGGCATTTCGCGCGGTGCCGCTGGACATGAAGGCGGAGGCGGACCGGTTTTTTCTTGAGGGCGTGAATCAGTTTGTGGGGCATGGGTGGCCCTACTCGCCTGCCTACGCGGGCGAGCCGGGGTACGCATTCTACGCGGCGGCGGTTTTCAATGAGCACAATCCGTGGTGGCCGGTGATGCCGGAGATTGCTGGGTATCTTCAACGGTTGAGTTTCTTGTTGCGGCAGGGTGAACCGGCGAATCAAGTTGCGGTGTACGTGCCGACGGATGATGCGCAGGCCGACTTTACTCCGGGGCATGTTGGGGTGACAGAGTACATGGCTGGTTACATCACGCCGGAACTGTCGGCTAGCATTCTGGATGCTGGATACAACCTTGATTACGTCGACTCCGTAGCAATAGACAAGTTGGGGATTCGGTATCCGGTGCTAGTGCTGCCGCATGTGGACCGGATATCGCTTGCAACGCTCCAGAAGATTGCCGCGTATGTACGAGGGGGCGGGAAGGTGGTTGCGGTGGGGCGCCTGCCGCAGCGCGCTCCGGGGTTGCAGGACGCGAATGATACTTCGAAAGTGGAGGCGCTTTCGCGGAGGCTGTCGCATGAGGCGGGCTGGTTTTTCGCGGCTCATGATGCTGGGGCCGGAGGGTTGCTGAAGAAGGCGGTTGCACCCGATATGCAGCTTGACGCGCCTGCCCCGGAGGTTGGGTTCATCCGGCGGAAATTGCCGGTCGCCGATGTCTATTTCGTTGCGAATACCGGCAATCATGCGGTTTCGATGAAGGCTCACTTTGCTTCGCGATGGACGGGGGCAGAGGAATGGGATGCTTTCTCAGGTAAGGCTTATCGGGCTGACGCGGATTTAAATCTGGCTCCGTATGAGTCGCGGGTGCTCGTTTTTCATGATGGCTCTATTTCGTTGCCTGAGCGTTGGGTTGGTGCAGCGGTCGGCGGTGACACGATCGATTTGAACCACGGCTGGCAGGTTGATTTTCCGGAGTTACATCGTCATGTGAGCATGGCTTCGCTCCGGTCGTGGACGGAGGCTGAAACTACTCGCTACTTCTCGGGACATGCTGTGTATTCGAAGGATTTTGATCTTTCGGTCACGGCGCTGACTTCGGACCGGCATTATTTTCTGGATTTTGGCGAGGGTACGACATTGCCAGCAGATGATCCACGCAAGCCCGGCATGCACGCGCTGTTGGAGGGGCCGATTCGCGAGGTGGCGATGGTTTCCGTCAACGGGCAGAAAGCCGGATCAGTGTGGCGACCGCCTTATCGCGTTGACGTGACGGCGCTCCTGCACCCCGGGAAAAATCATTTGGAGATTGACGTCGCGAATACGGCGATCAATACACTTGCGGGACGCTCTCTGCCGGATTATCGGTTGCTGAATCTGCGGTACGGACAGAAATTTAGCCCGCAGGATATGGAGCATCTGGAGCCACTGCCTTCCGGGATCCTTGGACCTGTTCGCCTTGTGCCGGAAACAACCGTCGGCTCATCGCGCTAGGCCAGCGCTTTCGGAACCGCTTCTTCCCATCGGCCCTGGGACTTCAGGATGAGTTCGATTACTTCTCGTGCCGCGCCCTCTCCCCCGCGGGCTGTGGTGATGAAGTGGCAGGCAGCTTTCAGCTCTACGGCTGCATCGGCGACAGCTACTGCGAGTCCTGCGCGTACTGCGAGCGGGAGGTCGGGGAGGTCGTCGCCCATGTAGGCGGTTTCTTCTTCTGTGACTCCAGCCTTCTGCATGCACTCTTCGAATGCGGCCTTCTTGGTCGCCTGGCCGAGATAGACGTAGTCCACATGAACCTCGTGGGCACGCTGCTGCACGGCGGGCGACTTGCGTCCTGTGATGAAGCCGGTTTTGAGGCCCATGATGTGAGCGAGCGTCAACCCTGCGCCGTCTTTGGCGTTGAAGACTTTCATCTCGAGAATCTCGCCGCCGCCGGGAGGTGAGATGAGGCAGACACCGCCGTTGGTGAGGGTGCCGTCCACGTCCATGAGAAAGAGCTTGATTTTTTTGGCTCGATCGAGGACCGCTTCGGAGAATTGCGTATTGTCTGGCATGGGCTTGATTTTATCTCGCGTTTATTGCGGGGACGTTGCGGGGTAGAGCGACTTCAGGTCGGCGTTTGCATCGACTTTGCTGAGGCGGTACATGAGCAGGGCAGCGCGCTCGGTATTGATGGGCTGCGCGGACAAGTCAACCGTTTCGCCGGGGGCATGCGCGCCTTCTCCGGTGGCTCCGATGCCGGCTAGACCGGGCAGCGTGTCGGCCACGAAGGCGATATCGCCTGCGCCACGCTTCATTGGATCGAGTTCGGGCATTTCGGGGAAATCGAGGCTCTTGTTGGCTTCGTTGAGCATGCGAAGCAGCGCACGACTTTCTTCAGTAGGCGCCATGGCGGGGTAGCCTTCGCCGAATTCGATGGTCGCGTTGGTTTTGGGCAGGTGCTGGGCGACGATGGCTTTCATCTTCGCTTCAACGCGATCAGACTGCTCGTTCGAGATGGTGCGGATGTCGCCGCTGACGTACGCCGTGGGCGCGATGATGTTGTCCTTGCCAGTGGCGCTGCCTGAGATGCCTTCGGAATCGACGCTGACGCTGGTTCCGCCGAGGATGAGGCCGACGTTGTAGGTGAGGTATTTTTCGGGGAGCTGCGTGCGGAAGGCGTCGAGGATGCGGGCAACTTCATAGATGGCTCCGTCGCCTTTGCTCTCCGAGAAGATTCCCGACGAGTGCCCGGTTTCGCCGGTGGCTTTGATACGCCAGGTGATGGAGCTGCGGCGGCTGACGCTGCCATAGAAGACGCCATTGACGCGCGGAGTGCCCTCGAACTCCAACGCCACGTCGCTGTGTTTGGCGGCGGCGATCATGTCGCGGCGGGAGATCGTGGCAGGTTCACCGTGAGCCTCTTCATCGCCGCTGAGGACGATGGTGATGTCAGTCTGCTTGAGCACTCCAGCGGCCTGCATGGCTTTGAGGGCGTACAGCATGATGACGAGTCCGCCCTTCATGTCGTTGGTGCCGGGGCCCGTGGCGATGTTGCCGTTGCCGGTGCCACTCACCGTGTAGTGCTGGAAGGGACTGTCTTTCTCGAAGACCGTGTCCATATGGCCGATGAGGAGCATGCGTTTGCCGCACTTTCCGGGCGCGGGGCACGGGTGCTCTGCGATCAGGTTGCCGGCGCGCTTGACCTCGTCCATGGGGATCCATTTGGTTTGGAAGCCCAGATCGTCGAGCTGCTCGGTGATGATTTTGCCTATGGCGCGGACGCCTTCGAGGTTGCGAGTGCCGCTGTTGATTTCTACCAGCTTTTTGAGGAGGTCGTTCGAGGCTTGCTCGTTGGCCTGGATGTAGCTCACTATGGCGTGCTCGGGCTCTGAGAGCTGTTGTGTGTGGGCGGGGGCTGTCGGCGCAAGGAGGGGCATAAGCAGCATTGCACAAGACCCAATTTTGATCCGCATGATGGCAGGAGAATAGCAGAAGCGCACTCTGGCACATACATCCTGCAAAGCAGATCCTTCGCTGCGCTCAGGATGACAGCATTTTCCAATCTGGAATTAGATGCCCAAGGACCGACTCACGGTAAATCCGATATACTGACGCGTTCACCTATGAAGATTCTGGTTTGTATCAAGCAGGTTCCGCAGAAGGATGCTCCGCTGAAACTGAACGAGTCCGGGACGTGGATTCGGGAGGAGGTTTCCTACGAAGTCAATGAGCCGGATGCCTATGCGCTGGAAGAGGCGCTGCGGCAGAAGGAAAAGCATGGCGGCGAGGTGGTCGTGATCACGGCTGGTCCGGCGCGGGCGCAGCAGGTGTTGCGCGAGGCGCTGGCCAAGGGCGCGGACCGGGCGATTCATCTGGAAGACGACAAGTTTGTTCAGCTCGATTCGACGAATACGGCGCGCGCGATTGCGGCGGCTGTGGCTGAGGAGAATTTCGACCTGATCGTGACCGGGCTCCAGTCGGATGATTTTGGCGCGGCTCAAACGGGCGTACTGCTGGCGGAGATTCTGGGACTGCCGCACGCGACGATCATTATCGGGATTGAGAAGACGGACTCAGGGTTGCATTTGAAGCGGGAGTTGGAGGCTGGGCATTACCAGTTCATCGATATGCAAACGCCGGCGGTGCTGACGATCCAGAGCGGGATCAACAAGCTGCGCTATGCGAGTTTGATCGGGATCAAGCAGGCAAAAAACAAGCCGTTGCGCAAGATCGCCTGGGCTGACGTAGAGCCGAAGCTAAGCAAGAACCTGCAGCAGATAGAGCGGCTCTACGTTCCCGTGAAGCAGAAAAAGACCGAAATGGTCGAGGGCCCGCCGACGGAAGTGGCACGAAAGATTACCGAGTATCTCAAAAATACCGCCCGCGTGATTTAATCATTGTCATAGATCGTTTCAGGAGATCAGAACACTATGCCGAACATGAACATTCCCGAAGAGGAACGCAACCTGACGCCCGATCAAGTGGAAGCTCTGGACAAGCGCCGTCAGTGGGGACTGACGTATCAGGTAATTGGCGGACAGTTTGCCTTCTTCGCCGTGTTGCTTACATTGTGGTCGGGGCAGGATGCGCAGTATTCACCGGGCGCGATGCATCCAATGCTGTACTACAACATCCTCACTGGGATTCTGGCGGTGGTCTTCGGGCTTTATGGGACGTATCTGAAGCGCGGGCGTCCGGAGTTTTCGAGTCTTTAGTTGAGGAGACCCGCGGGTCCTTCGACTTCGCGCCTCTGGCGCATTCGCTCAGGATGACAAACTTGATTAATACCAGAGGGGAGCTTCGGCTCCCCTGAGGTGTGTATGGCAGACACTATTCTTGTGATTGCGGAGCAGCGCGAAGGCAAGCTGAACCGCGTCTCCTTTGAAACAATTGCGGCTGCGCAGGCTATCTCGAAAGAGACGGGCTGGGCGGTCGAGGTTGTCCTTGCCGGGAGCGGTGTTGGATCGCTCGCGCAGGAGCTGGCTGCGAAGGCTGTGGCTCGGGTGTATGCGCTGGAAGCTCCCGTGCTCGCTGCTTACACTTCTGACGCGTATGTTTTCGCGTTGAAGCACTTCATCGCCGACAAGCAGCCGAAGCTGGTGCTCTTTCCGCATACCTACCAGGTGCGTGATTTTGCGCCCCGGTTGGCGCTGGCGCTTGGCCAGACCCTGATCTCAGACGCGATTGGCTACAAGTACGAGAACGGCAAGCTGCTGTTCACGCGGCAGATGTTTCAGGGGAAATTTGCGGCCGACGTTTCGTTTGGTTCGGATGGACCGTGGCTGGCTACGTTCCAGATTGGAGCGTTTCGTGGAGATCAGGCTGAGGCCGGATCTGCGCCGGTTGAAAATGTAACTTCTGCGGTTGCAGATGGCGCGGCGCGCGTGACTCCACATGAGGTGTTTCAGGAGGCGAAGCAGGCGGTCGATCTTTCGCAGTCGGAGGTCATTGTCGCGGTCGGGCGCGGGATCAAGGAGCAGAAGAATCTTGCGCTCGCCGAAGAGCTGGCGAAAGCGTTGGGCGGCGAGGTTGCGGCTTCGCGTCCGATCTGCGATAACGGCTGGCTTCCGCTGGAGCGGCAGATTGGCTCATCCGGGCAGACGGTGGCTCCGAAGCTCTATGTGGCGCTGGGGATCAGCGGGGCGATTCAGCACATAGTTGGCATGAAAGGCTCGCGCACGATTGTTGCGGTGAACAAGGACCCTGAGGCTCCGATCTTTGAGATTGCGGATGTGGGCGTGGTTGGGAATCTGTTTGATGTGGTGCCTGCGCTGACGGAGGAGATTAAGAAGGCAAATGCGTAAGCAACTATCGACTAATTCTGTTATGAACGAACTCACGGTTGAAAAAAGATCAAGATCACTACTCAAATTCGTCCTTCTCATTGTTCTTGCTGGCTGTCCACTTCTTCTGGTCGAGTTTGTTCTGTACGTTGGGCTAACTTTTACCGCGCCTACAAATATCGGCATCTGGCTTCGTGTATTTCTCCTTTTTGGATGTTTGCTTGACCTACCCGCCCTTGTTTTAGCTATAGTTTGGCAACGCGGTGCTGGTTACTGGTTGGCTGGTAATGCCATCATTAGCTGGCTTATCTATTTAGCTTTTCAAGCGCAGACGCTCTTCAGCGGGAATTCGACCTATCATCCACCGTTGTCGAGTCTACTCAAAACAGAACTGGCTTTTCAGTGGAAAGCAGTTCTGTTTTGGGGGCTGAAACTAATATGTGCATCCTGTTTGTTGATCATTTCTCGATCTAGTGTCGATGCACCTTCAGAGCGGATCAAATCATTCACGAGAATCGCAAGGCCAATTGCTTGGATGCTTGTTGGCGGCTACTCTGTTTGCGCTGTTTTGCTTCTGTTTAGTTGGTACTTGTGAGAATCGCGCTCGATGCTTGGCCGATCCAAATAATATGCACGTTTAATCCTGTAAGATGGTCGGTCGACCATGATCACTTTTCGTAAACCGATTGAAGATATTGAACGCCCACAGATGGAGGCCGATGTTGTCATCATCGGCGGGGGGCCGGCGGGGATGGCTTGTGCGCTGCGGCTTTCGCAGTTGATTGATGAGCACAATGCGCATCATCCGGACTCGCAGCTTTCGAAGGACAACGTCTACGTTCTCGAAAAGGCGCGCGAGGTGGGGCAGCATTGTTTATCCGGTGCGTTGCTTGATCCACGCTCGATGCGGGAGCTGCTGCCGGGATTCGAGTCGGAAGCGCCGCTCGATGCCGAGGTCACGAAGGAGTCGGTTTATTTCCTGAGCAAGGGCAACGCGCGAAAGTTTCCGATGGTTCCGCAGCCGCTGCGGGACCATGGCAATTACGTCATCTCGATTAACAAGTTTGTGAAGTGGCTCGGGCAGAAGGTCGAAGAGGCTGGCATTACGGTCTTTACGGGCTTCGCGGGCTCTGAGCTGCTTTTTGACGATGACAGTCGCGATGCCGAGATTGCGCGCGTGGCAGGAGTCCGTACCGATGATAAGGGTGTCGATAAGCAGGGGCAGCAGAAGTCGAATTTTGAGCCGGGATACGATCTGCGGGCGAAGATTACGATTCTGGCGGAGGGCACGCGTGGGAACTGCGCCAAACAGCTGATCGAGCGGCTCGGGCTTGAAGATTTTTACCACGCGCAGACGTATGGGGTCGGGATCAAGGAGCTTTGGGAGATTCCCGCTGGGCGTGTGGCCAAGGGTGAGGTGATTTACACGCTCGGTTATCCGCTGACGACGAAGGAATATGGCGGGGCTTGGATTTACGGCATCAGCGATACGCAGCTTTCGATCGGATATGTGACAGGGCTGGATTACGAGGATCCGCGGACCGATCCGCACCATGTGTTTCAGGATTTCAAGGAGCATCCGTTAGCGCGGAGGCTTCTTGAGGGCGGCAAGATGATTCGCTATGGAGCGAAGACGTTGCCCTATGGTGGATGGCTGACGATGCCGCGCATCTATGGCAATGGCTGGATGATTCTGGGCGACTCGGCGAGCTTCCTGAATTCGCAGCGGCTCAAGGGGATTCATCTGGCGATCAAGAGCGGGATGCTGGCGGCCGAGACGGCGTTTGATGCTCTGCTTTCGGACGACAGCTCTGCCGATACGCTGAGCGAATACAAGACTTCGGTCGATAGAAGCTGGATCTATGACGAGCTCTATCCGGTCAGGAATTTTCATCAGGCGTTTGAGCATGGGCTCTATGACGGGCTGGTGAAAGCCGGGATTCAACAGCTCATGCGCGGCGGCAACCTAGGACCTGACTATAAGAATGAAGCAGGCTATCTGCGCATGAAACATGCGGATGCGTTGAGTCCGTATGGCGATGGGCGCGAGCATTTTCTTGGCAATGCGAAAGGCGATGGCAAGTTGACGTTTGATCGCCTCACGGACGTCTACCACTCTGGCACGCGACACGATGACGATCAACCGGTGCATCTTGTCGTCAAGAATCTGGATATTTGTAACAGCCGCTGTGGCAAAGAATTTGGCAATCCGTGCCAGTATTTCTGTCCGGCTGCGGTGTATGAGATGGTTGAGTCGAGCGAAACGCCTTCGGGCAAGCAGTTGCATATCAACTTTGCCAACTGCGTGCACTGCAAGACGTGCGACATCATGGATCCCTATCAGATCATCAACTGGGTACCTCCGGAAGGCGGAGGTGGCCCGAATTATGATTCAATGTAAGCGACGAATCCGGGCCTAAAGGCCTTGTTACGGATTCGGGATGGTTTCCCAACTTCTACTCATTCTTCGACCTGGCCAAGACTTTGCAGATTGCGTAACGAGCAGAGAATCATGAGCTCCATCTTTCTTCGCATCGCAACTCCTGATGATGTTCCGGCGCTCCGCGAACTGATCGAGCATTCCGTGCGCGAGTTGCAGGCGGGCTGGTATACGCCGGAGCAGATTGAAGCTGCCGTGCACTCCGTCTTTGGAGTGGATCAGCAGCTTATCGATGACGGCACGTATTACGTCGCTGAGATCGGCGGACAGGTGGCTGGATGCGGAGGTTGGAGCAAGCGCGGCACGCTCTATGGAGCCAGCCACTACGATCATTCGCGAAACGATGTAATGCTTGATCCTGCACGCGAGCCGGCACGTATCCGTGCCTTTTTTACCCACCCGAAGTATGCCCGTAAAGGGGTTGGGCGTGCCCTTCTTGAACGCTGCGAGGAAGAGGCACGCAAAGCTGGATTCCATAGTATGGAGATGGCTTCCACGTTGCCTGGAGTTCCCTTGTATGTTGCGCATGGATACGAGGCGCTTGAGACCTTCGACGTTCCTCTACCAGGCGGTCAATCCATCCAGGTGCGGCGGATGGCAAAGCGAATTACATAACCGATGCACTGATCGGGCAAAGAAAGTGATCAGCCGCCGATGTGCACCATGCTGCGCGATGGCTTGAGGAAATCCGGCTCGCCGATATGGTGGCGCGCCTCTTTCCGCTCTACTGTGGAGCGGATAAAAGTGGCAACCTCGTCGTCCGTTGCACCGCGGAGCATGCGCCCGTAGAGGTCGTGATCAAACTGTGAGAACAGGCAGGTACGGATTTTGCCGTCTGAGGTGAGGCGGATTCGGCTGCAGTGGCCACAGAATGCCTGAGAGACAGGGGCGATGATGCCGATCTCGCCGATGCCATCATCGAAGGTATAGCGCTGCGCTGTTTCACTGAGTGTATTTGCTCGCAAAGGAACAACGGGGCGGAACGTGCTGAGACGATTCAACAATTCCCGCACTGGGATAACAGATTCTGGTGTCCAGAGGCGATCCTCTTCAAGCGGCATGAATTCAATAAAGCGGACGATCACATCTTCATCGCGTGCGAATCTTGCGAAGGGGGCGATCTGGTCCTCGTTGAAGCCGCGCAGGAGAACGCAGTTTACTTTCACCGGGCCAAGGCCAACACGCTGTGCCGCGCGGATCCCGGCGCGTACTCTGTCAAAGCTGCCAGGCACGCGCGTGATGCGTGCAAAGATGTCTGGATCAACCGCGTCCATGCTGACGGTGACACGTGTGAGGCCGGCATCCTTGAGCGTCTGCGCCATATCAGCCAGCAAATGCCCGTTCGTCGTCAGAGCCAGATCGAGGGACTCGCCATCAACTGTCTTTAATTTGGCAAGTTCGCGGATGAGGTCCGGCAAGCCCTTGCGCAGCAGCGGCTCACCGCCGGTAAGCCTCACTTTTTCGATTCCAAGATCTACAAAGATGCGCACGATGCGCAGGTAGTCGGCGATGGGAAGCTCAGCATATTGGGCACCGTCGTTGCCTGTCCGGCAATAAACACACTTGTAGTTGCAGCGATCTGTCACGGATACGCGCAGATCAGTAATGGCGCGACCGTGCTTGTCTGTAAGTCGCGAATCGTCATTCGCCTGGGTCTGATTAAGGTCGAAAGTGGGCAGGGACACGACCATTCTTGCTGTTTCCTAGTCTATTCGATGCACGAGTTTGAGGCTAGATACAGGCTATCGCGCTGGCTGGATTGGAGTGAGGCTATTTTTGTTCTCCGGTGAGGTGGGGTCGACGCCAAAATCCCACACATCCAGGTTCACTTCCTGTTGCGAAAGCACTTCCATAAGCGCATATTCTCCGAAACTTAGTGGTTCCTTGGGCACGACCTTCATCCAGCGACTACCGGGCAGAATCTGTGTCGTGGTTTCGACGATGTTTTCTGAATGGGAGATCTTGCCCAGCATGCTGATGTTCATCGCCGCGACGACGCGCAGATTGCGCCGTCCCTGCACGCGCACGATCACATAGTGACTGGTCGGGGAACTGTAGTTGTTCTTGTCCTTTTCTTTTGAACTTGCACCGTGCGTGTCGACTTTCAGGGCTTCTTCTGGAGCCTCGTTTCCGTCGTTGACATCGAGACTGACGTAGATCTCAGGCTGGTTCACATGCAGCTGAAATTTCGAGCGGGCTCCGTCGATCTGGATGAGCTGCTTTGAACCGCCCATGGGATTGACGGCGGCCTTCAAGACGTTGTGACCGAGCGCCTTGTTGAGGTCACCATTGCTTTGTTGCAGTTTGACCAATTCAGGCGTGCCCTGGAAGGTATCCAGAACCCAGACACCACTCTCGTCCGGCAGCCGCAACCCCTTGGAGACAAATGGCATTCGCGCCAATTCTGCGGCGCGCTCCGCACGTTCTTCCTTGTCAATTTCGGCTGCGTCGCCCTGTTCGGCTTTCTCGCGGGCCGCTTCGGCAGCCGCCAGCGCGCCTGGCTCGTGCTCTTTGTTCCACTTGTCAGTCGCCGGCCAATCGATCAGATCTTTGGGAATCTCTTCCCATTCGCCGCCACGTTCGGCACTTTTGTAACGGACGCGGTCGCCTACAATCTGATATTGCGACACGACCTGGTAAGAACCATCCTTCAGGATGAGCCGCTTGTTCGCATTCTGGGAGAGAGCAGGCAGTGCGCAAAGCACCAGAAATGCGAGCAGGATGGAAGCCAGACCTTTCATAGTGCGTCTTTTAGACGAAATTGCGGTGAGCGGCGTCACTTGTGTCCCTGTTATATCTCACAAAATGACTTAGGGTTTTATCGATCTTTAGACCGGGTAGGATGCAAGTCCAAGTATTTAAAGCTTTGGTTCGTGGCGATTCCTTCGGCCTCTATCTTTCTTATTAAAGTCCGGGTAAAATCAATTGTGCCTACCTGGTACGCCAATCAAAACCACAGGAAAAAGGTGAAGCAGCGATGTCCGCAAAGTACATCTTTGTGACCGGCGGAGTTGTGTCCAGCTTAGGAAAGGGTTTAGCCGCTGCATCGATCGGCTGCCTGCTGGAAGCGCGAGGATTGAAGGTCAACCTGATGAAGTTTGACCCTTACCTCAATGTCGATCCGGGGACGATGTCGCCCTTTCAGCACGGCGAGGTCTTCGTCACCGATGACGGCGCGGAAACCGATCTCGACCTTGGCCACTACGAACGCTTCACCCACGCCAAACTCACCCGCGATAACAACCTCACCACTGGCCGCATCTACGAACAAATCATCACCAAGGAACGCCGCGGCGACTATCTTGGCAAGACCGTTCAGGTTATCCCCCACGTCACCAACGAAATCAAGAACGCGATGCGCAAGGTCGCGGCAGACTGCGATGTGGCCCTCGTAGAAATTGGCGGGACCGTAGGTGACATCGAATCGCTGCCATTCCTTGAGGCCATCCGCCAGATGCGACAGGAGTTGGGCCGTGAGAACACGGTGTTTGTGCATGTGACGCTTGTCCCCTGGATCAGCGCGGCGCAGGAACTGAAGACCAAGCCAACGCAGCATTCGGTCAAGGAAATGCTCTCGATTGGAATCCAGCCGGATATTCTGCTTTGTCGCAGCGACCGCTCGCTAAACCGCGAGATTAAGAGCAAGATTGCTCTCTTCTGCAATCTGGAAGAGAAGGCTGTGATTACGGCCAAGGATGTGGAATCGATTTATGAGGTGCCATTGTGCTTTGCGCAGGAAGGCGTAGATGCTTTGGCGCTCAAGTATCTGCATCTCGAAACACGCGAGCCGGATCTGAGCCGTTGGATGAACTTAGTAAATCGCTGCTACAACCCGCGGGATGAGGTCTCGATTGCAATTGTCGGCAAGTATGTCGAGTACGAGGACAGCTATAAGTCGCTGAAGGAAGCGCTTGTGCACGGGTCGCTGGCGCACAACCTGAAGCTGCGCGTGACTTGGATTGAGGCTGAAGGGCTTGAGGTCCCCAACTACGAAGAACAACTGAAGGACTTTGATGGGATTCTCGTACCCGGTGGCTTTGGCAAGCGCGGCATTGAGGGCATGCTCAATGCAATCCGCTACGCACGCGAGAACAAAGTACCGTACTTTGGCATTTGTCTTGGCATGCAGACGGCCTGCATTGAATTCGCCCGGAATGTCTGCGGCTTGCACGGGGCGAATTCCAGCGAGTTTGACCCGGCAACGCCGCATCGCGTGATCTATAAATTACGCGAGTTGACTGGCGTGGAAGAAATGGGCGGCACGATGCGTCTCGGCGCCTGGACCTGCGTCCTGCAGCCAGATTCTCTGGCTTCAAGAGCGTACGGGGCGACGGAGATCAGTGAGCGCCATCGCCACCGCTATGAGTTCAACCGCGAGTATGAGGCTCTGCTGACAGGCGGCGGGCTGCGGATTACGGGAACGACTCCGGATGCAACCTATGTAGAGATTGTCGAGATTCCGGACCATCCCTACTTTCTTGGCTGCCAGTTCCATCCAGAATTCAAGTCGAAGCCGCTTGAGCCACATCCGCTCTTCAGCGCGTTCATCAAGGCCAGCTATGCGAACAGGGTTGGCGAGGACGAGGTTCAATTGGCTGGGGAACGAGTTTTGCGCGGTTAAGCAGATCAGAAATTATTTGCTGATTTGAAGCCCACATTCTGGAACAGCGCCATCTAAAGCTCCCATGAGCATCGTACCCATTCTGGATCCTGTGGAAACACCGAGAAAATCGAGCGCAGGTAAGGTTCTGCTTGCTCTCTTCCTCGGACTGATTCTTGGCGCGGCTGCCCTCGTGTGGTTTGTGCGGCATGCAACGAATGGCTTATGGAACGAGATTGCGGCCAAGGTCACGGGACGCAGTCTATCGCTTGACTCCTCCCTTCCTACTGTCATCGAGAAAATCCAGCAGCTGCAACGGCTGGAGGCGGTCGTTTACACGATGGACAAGGTCGTCGAAGGCTCGCGCGAAAATGCGTACCTGCCGAGTTTTCTGGCTGGCGACAAGCTTTTGCTCGTAGTGCATGGCCAGACGATTGCCGGAATTGATCTCAGCAAGTTCAAACCCAGCGATATTCAAATCGATGGCCGAGCCGTGCGCGTGCATCTACCGGAGCCCGAGGTCTTCACCACCACAATCGACAACTCGAAAACCCGGGTCTACTCACGCGAGACAGGCCTGCTTGTCGGGGCTGATCCGAATCTTGAAAGTGAAGTGCGTGCCCGTGCTCAGCAGGACCTGCAGCAGGCGGCAGTCGATGACGGAATACTGAATACTGCCCGCAAGAACGCCGCTGCGACTGTCACGACCTTGCTGCTCGGTTTAGGTTTCGAGACCGTTCAGGTCACATAGCGGCACTTGCTGTTACGATTCGTGCTACTTCAAGCGAAATTGCCTTAGACGATTGACTTGACAACGCCGCCATCGACGCGAATGGCAGACCCTGTCGTTCCGGACGCCGCTTCACTGCAGAGAAACACGACCATCGCGGCAATCTCATCGATTGTTTCAAAGCGCTTCAGCAGGCTGGTTGGGCGCACGTGCTCAAAAAAGTCGCGGGCTACGTCTTCTTTGGTCTTGCCCTGCTGGCTCGCCAGACCTTCCACGAAGGTTGAGACTCCCTCGCTTTCCGTTGGCCCTGCGAGAACTGAGTTGACGGTAACGCCGCTGGCGGGGAAAGACTCGGCGATGCCGCGAGCGACCGCGAGTTGGGCGGTCTTTGTCATCCCATAGTGCACCATTTCAGCGGGAATCTGCAGTGCAGATTCGCTGGAGATGAAGATGATCCGTCCCCACTTCTTCTGGAGCATTCCGGGCAGGTAATGGCGCGTAATGCGGACTCCGGAGAGCACATTGGCCTCGAAGAAACGCGTCCATTCCGCATCCTCGATGTCGAGGAAAGGCTTTGCCTCAAAGATTCCGAGATTATTTACCACGATGTCGAGGTCTTTGACCCTGGCGAAGAGCCTCTCTGAGCCTTCCTTGGTGGTGAGATCGGCGGCGATTCCGTCGACTTTGCCCTCAATCTCGCTTACGGCTCGGTTCACGCGCTCTTCGGTGCGGCCATTGACGTAGACGAACGCTCCCTCCCGCGCCAGCTGCTTCGCGATGGCGAAGCCGATTCCCGCGGTGGAACCCGTAACTAACGCTCTCTTGTGCTTTAAGCCCAAATCCATAGCTCGCTCCTGTTGATTCTCGTAGCAGTAGATTCAGCAGACAAGCGGGGAGATGCAGGGCAGAGCCGCTGGTAAACTAGACGAGAAGCTATGTTTGAAAATCTTTCAGAAAAACTGCAGCGCGCGTTTAAGAACCTTCGCGGGCAGGGCACCATCTCCGAGGAGAATATCGGCGAGGCCCTGCGCGAGATCCGCGTTGGGCTGCTCGAGGCCGACGTCAACCTCAACGTCGTCAAGGACCTGATCGAGCACATCCGGGCCAAAGCTGTCGGGCAGGAAGTGATGACAGCGCTGTCTCCGACCGAGCAGGTCATCAAGATCGTGCGCGATGAGCTGATCGCTCTGCTGGGCAAGGATACGGCGCGGTTTCAGTTTGCCTCGAAGCCACCGACGGTCATTCTTATGGCTGGCTTGCAGGGTTCCGGTAAAACAACGACTTCTGGCAAGCTGGCGGCGTGGCTGCAAAAGGGCGGACATCGGCCGATGCTTGTTTCCGTTGACGTGTATCGCCCTGCGGCGCGTGAGCAGCTGAAGGTTGTGGCCAAGTCGATCAAGGCCAATCTCTATGAAGGCGATACAAAGGGCGAGGTTGCCGGAACTCCGCTGGTGGAGCGGTTGGCGAAAGAGGCGCGGCGTGAGGCAGTTATTTCGGGTTGCGACACGCTGATTGTCGACACCGCAGGTCGTCTGCATATCGATGAGGATCTGATGGGCGAGATGGAGTCGCTCAAGAAGCTGCTCTCGCCACAGGAGATTCTGTTCATCGCCGACTCGATGACGGGGCAGGACGCCGTTAAATCCGCAGACGAGTTCCATAAGCGGCTGGCTTTGACGGGTATCATTCTGACCAAGATGGATGGCGATGCTCGCGGCGGCGCGGCGCTGTCGATTCGGCATGTGACCGGACAGCCGGTGAAGTTCATCGGCATGGGCGAGAAGCCGGATGCGTTTGAGCCGTTCCATCCGGACCGCATTGTGAGCCGCATTCTCGGCATGGGCGACATCATGACGCTCATCGAGAAGGCAGAAGAGAAGCTGGATCGCAAGAAGTCTGAGGAGTTTGCGCGCAAGGCACTCTCAGGCGATGGATTCTCGCTGGAAGACTTTCGCGACCAACTGCGGCAGATCCGCAAGCTCGGGTCGCTGCAGAGCATTATGAAGATGCTTCCTTCGGTCGGACCTTTGGCTGGCATGCAGCAGATGGCCGATCAGGTGGATGAGAAGCAGTTTGTTCGCGTCGAAGCGATCATCAACTCGATGACGCAGAAGGAACGGAACAATCACGAGATCATCTCGGGCAGTCGGCGGAAGCGGATTGCGAATGGTTCTGGAACAACTGTGCAGGAAGTGAATCAGCTTCTGCGGCAATACGCGCAGATGCGAAAGATGTTCAAGAACGTCGGTAAAGGTGGAATGTTGCAGCGCCGCGCGATGGGGATGTTGGGCGGAATGCGCGGACGGTAGTTGAAACCGGGGCTAAAGCCCTTTCTTAACGTTCCCTAATTCACCGGCCTGAAGGCCGGTGCTTCTACCCAGCCTTGGCCAAGATTAGCGGCAAAATATGGCCATTTTCGCGGGTTTAAGTTCGATTTTTTTGGCACTTATGATTGACCTCGATCACCGTTTACAGGATCAGCTCGACGAGATTACCACCAACACGCGCAACCTTGTTCAGCCGGAGCGGCTGGCCATCAGCGAGCATGCTGTAGAAGATCTTTTTGCGAGTGGGATCGAGGAGCGGATTCTTCCGGTTGGAGCGAAGGCTCCGGAGTTTGCCCTGCCGGATGCTTCGGGGCGGCTGGTGCGCTCGTCTGATCTGCTGGCGCTTGGGCCGCTGGTAATCAACTTCTTCCGCGGGCGCTGGTGTCCTTACTGCATGACGGAGTTGGAAGCCTGGCGCGATCTTTATCCCGTGGTCCGGGAACACGGTGCGTTGCTGGTTGGGATTTCTCCGCAGATGGCACGACAGAGCGACTTTACCGCTGGACAGCACGGGATTCCCTTCCCGTTGCTGCATGACTCGCATTGCGACGTGGCGCAGCATTTCGGGATTGCGTACAAGGTTCCTCCGTTCCACCAGAAATACTTCCGCAGCATTCTGGTGAATATTCCATTCATGAACGGGGATGAGAGCTGGATGCTGCCTCTGCCTGCTACCTATGTGCTTGCGCAGGACGGTACGATCCTCTTTGCCGAGGCGCATGCCGATTTCCGGGTTCGTCCTGAACCGGGCGAGCTTTGGAAGTACCTGCCTCCGCGGTAGCTACCCCTCCCCCTTTGTTACTGGTACCCTCCTTTATTTTCAATGACTTGCGCGGGGATCATCCCTCGCTAACCCGCTGATTTCATTCGGCTTAGGTCGATTCTAGTGTTTTCAATCACTTAGCGAGGGATCCCTTACCTGAAAAGTGAAACGCCCGCTTCAGGAGCGGGCGTTGATCGTGAAAAGTTCTTCTATTTCTATGATAGCAATTTTCGCGAAATAGTACGCCAGCTGGGTTCGTCGTAGAAGTCGTTCGGTTTCATTCATTTAACTGAGGTTGCATGTGTTCAGAGACTTGACAAGTTCGGCTGTGGAAAAGATGGCCATCTGGTTTATGAAGCCCGGTTTCTCGGACGACTCGTCGGACGCAACCCCAACCGCCATCGAGTTGTAACCAGATGAATTGCCTCCCGGCTGCGATCAGGGCCTGGGCGGAGCCTCGGGGATGGCGGCGCCGTCGGCTCGCGGATCGGAGGCGCCGTACTTGATGCCGCTGGCGCTGTCGTAGAGGATGGCCTGACCGCGTCCCATGGTTGTTGAATACTGCTTGCGCACATTGAGGACATGGCCCATGGCTGTGAGTTGCTGAAGGGTCTCGGGCGGGACGCGGGATTCGATGAGGATGCTGCAGCCGAGTTTGCCGCTGACGGTGAAGCGGGCTTCTTCCATCGCCGCCTGAACGTTCATGTGGTAATCGACGACATTGGAGACGAACTGGGCGTGAGCCAAAGGCTGATTCATGCCGCCCATGATTCCGAAGCCGATATGCTCTCTTCCGCGCTCCATGAAGCCGGGGATGATGGTGTGAAAGGGGCGCTTGTGACCGGCGAGAGCGTTCGGGGATTTGGTGTCGAACGAGAAGAGACCGCCGCGATTCTGCAGGACGAAGCCCATGTCCTCGACCGTGACTCCGGAGCCGAAAGCTGAGTAGTTGCTTTGGATGAGCGAGAGGATGTTGCCCTCGCGATCGACGATGGTGAGGTAGGTAGTGTCGCTAGCAGAGAGCGCACCGGGGGCGACGGTGCAGTTGGCTTTACCGGGATCGATGAGGGGGGCGCGTTTCGCGGCGAAGGCTTTCGAGAGCAGCTCAGATACGGGGATGGTGCTGAATCTGGGGTCGCCGTCATACGCTTTGACGTCGGCGTAGGCGAGCTTCATGGCCTCGATGCGGGTGTGCAGTTCGGCGGTGCTGAGCGGGCCGTCGGGGGCCGGCTGCGACTGCTCCATGATGTTGAGCATTTCGAGCGCGGCGATACCGTCGCCGTTCGGTGGGAGCTCGTAGACCTTCCAGTCGCGATAGGTGGTGGAAACGGGATCGACCCACTGGGCGGAGAATTCGCTGAGATCATCGGCGGTCATGGCGCCGCCGTGACTGGCTGAGGTTTTGAGGATCGCTTGCGCGATGCCTCCTTTGTAGAAGGCGGATTCGCCTTTGTCGGCGATGAGGGTGAGGGCTTGAGCAAGGTCGGGATTGCTGAAGATCTGACCTAGTTCAGGGGACTTGCCATTCGGCAAGAAGACCCGGCGGCTCTCAGCATCGCCTGCCAGGCGCGGCGTGGCTTCTTCCCAGTAGGACTGCAGAGCCTCAGGCAAGGGGTAACCCTGCTTTGCATAAGCGATGGCAGGCTGGAAGAGCGTGGCCCAGGGGAGCTTGCCGAAGCGGTCGTGAAGCTTGGTCCATCCGTCGACGACGCCGGGTATCGTGACGGAGTCAATTCCCGCCTGCGGCATTTCGGTGATTCCTTTGGCGCGGAGATGGTCGATGGTGAGGGCTTTGGGCGCCCAGCCGCTGGCGTTGAGTCCGTAGAGCTTGCCGGTTTTGGCTTCCCAGTAGATGGCGAAGAGGTCGCCGCCGATGCCGTTCATCATAGGCTCAGCTACGCCGAGGACGGCATTAGCGGCGATTCCGGCGTCAATGGCCGAGCCGCCCTGTTCGAGGATGCGGGCACCGGCCTGCGAGGCTTGAACGTAGCTCGTGGCTACCATTCCGTAGGGCGTAACGACCATGGAGCGGCCGTAGGAGCGGTCTTCTGCGATGGAGGATGGGACAAACATCAGGAAGATGAGGCAGACAAGCCGGGGTTTGAGCAATAGAGATCGCATGGTTCTCCTGCGCACTGCTTGCAAAGGCTGAGGGAACGCGAGAATCATACAACGGGCGGGACAGAAAGGCGGCAGATTGCAAACAGAGACTGCGCGACTCACGGAGAAGTCGTCGTTTTACGGCGGAGCGCTTGCTTAGTCGATGGCGTAGAGGTTGCCGTCGGCTGTTCCGATGTAGACGACATTTCCGGAGATGACAGGCGAGGAAAGAATCGTCCCTACGCTGTGGAGTTTGCTGATGCCTGCGAGCATGTCGTCGTAGAAGTTCGATGTGAAGGCGGCTTCGTAGTTGGGATTGCCATCGGGCTTGGAGTAGTTTGGGAGGTTCTGGCGCGAGGCTTCTGACTGGAAGGTGGAGATGGGCTTTCTGCTGGTGAGGTCGATGGCGATGAGTTTGCCATCTTGTCCGGCTAGATAGAGCGTGTTGCCTGCGATCGATGGCGACGCGAAGATGGGCCAGTGAAACTTCAGAGTTTCGACGGGTGCTCCGGTTTGCGCGTCGAGGATTTCGAGGAGTGCCGTATCGGATGTGGCGAAGTAGACTTTGCCGTCCTTCACGACGGGCGAAGAGATGACCCACGAGCCTTTGTTATCGAAGCTCCAGCGCTTCTGGCCGGTGGCGGCGTCGAGCGCGTAGAACTTTGAATCGCGGCAGCCGAAGTAGACGACGCCGTTGTCTACTGTGGCTGAGGACTGGATACCGACCTGGTTGTGGATGTCGGGGTCTTCGCCGGTTTTGAAGCGCCAGAGTTCTTTCCCCGTAGCTGCATCGAGGGCGTAGAAGTAACTGTCCCAACTGCCGATGTAGAGTTTGCCATCGGAGATAGCGGGCGAGGCGTGCACTACGTCTCCGGTTTTGAATTTCCATTTGAGTACGCCAGTTGCGGCGTCGAGCGCGTAGATGTTGCCGTCGCCGCTGCCGAAGTAAACAGTGTTGTTCCAGATCGATGGCGAGGAGAGGTATACGTCGAAGGGATCGGGCATGGTTTCCCCTTCGGGGACGGAGCCGTGCAGGTGAGTCGCGGCATAGCGGCGCTCGCCTGCGTTGCGAAATTTCCATTGCGGCTTGCCGGTGGTGGTGTCGATAGCGTAGAAGTTGCCGTCATAACTGCCGAAGTAGACGAGGCCGTTGGCGACGGCGGGTGATGATGGAACGCGGGCTCCGGTCTGGAACTTCCACTTTTGCGATCCTGTCTGTTGATCGATGGCGTATAGGTTGCCGTCGTTGCTGCCGATGTAGACGACGCCGTTGACGATGGCGGGCGATGAGATGACTTCGTCGTGCGTATGGAATGTCCACTTGATGTTGTTGAGCTTTGGCGCGCCAGAGGAGGCGTAGATGCCGGAGTGCGCGAGGTCGTTGCGGAACAGTGAGGAGTTCGGCGACGTATCTTGCGCAAGAGCAAATGTGCAGATGAGCAGGATGGGCAGGAGCATACGGGCTTGCGGTCGTGCTGCTTTCATCGTTGGCAGGCGAGTTCCATGAGGTGAAGCTGAGTGTAGTGCTGTCGCAGCTATGTGCAACTTGGTTTGGGATGAGTTGCGCGCTCAGCGTGACGAACCGGCCTGAAATACAGATGCCAATTTCAGCGGCGCTAAAAGCGCTTCCATTTGTCCACAAAAACTTTCTTAGAACTCTTGTCGCCTTTCGTTGGCGGCTTCCGATTTCTCCAAGTAAGGAAAAGGAGACGGACGCTTGTTAAAGATTGCAACAGCGATATGTATGTTGGTTGTGCTGGTGGAATCGGTTCCGGTGTTTGCTGCGAAGCATGAAATCGATCAGGCCAGCGTGAAAGCGGACGGGGGATTCCCGTTCAAAATCGTTGCGAATGCTTCAGCCGTACAAGCCGAGGATGATCCGCCTTGTGTGCTGGAGAACAACGGAATCCGTCCGTAGTTTGAGAAGGCTCCCCCTCTCCCCCAAAATGCGAAACGCCAGTGAACAGTTTGTTCACTGGCGCCACAATTCAGTAGCCCTCCCCCAAGTGCTACTCAATGATTGAACTCTATCGCCGGTTGGGCGAATCGGATATCCCAAATTGGTTTTGGCGCAGTGCTATTTCGTAATCGGTTGCGGTGATTACCTAGACTGTCTAGCGCTGGCCCTTTCGTGTCCAATTGTGAACGCGGCTGTTGCAAAAACGGGCATGCCGCTAGGGAATTCCTATTTCCCTAGCCGACATCTTATTCATTCTGCGACCGATCATTTTCGTGATGATTGGCATATAATTTGCCCGTTTTCGGACAAGGGGCTTTCCATGCAATCTTTCCTGCAGGACCTTCGCTATGCGCTGCGGCAGTTGAGGAAGACGCCGGGGTTTGGAGCGACAGTGATCGCTACCCTGGCGCTGAGTATCGGGATTACGGCTGCGGTCTTCAGCGTGCTGTATGCGATGCTTATCCGCCCTTTGCCGTATCAGGATACGGATCGAATTGTGGCGCTGGAGACGCGCTCGCCGGAGGGTTATACGCAGCCGGCGGCGTATCCGGAGTATCAGGATTGGCGGCGGATGAGCCATGGATTTTCAGCTTTGGCGGGTTACTCCGGCTATGGATCGGTGAATTTTGAGGGGCCGACCGGACCGATCGCGCTGCACGTCGTTAAGGGAACGGACAATTTCTTCGATGTGTTTGGGGTCAACCCCATCCTCGGACGCACGTTTGCGCCGGGCGAAGATGAAGACGGGAAGAACGACGTCGTGGTGCTGAGCTACGAGACCTGGCAGCAGCTTTTTGGCGGACGGAACGACGTCATTGGCGAGAAGGTGAAGCTGGATGGGAATGCATACACGGTAATCGGCGTGATGCCCGCGGGGTTCCGGTTCCCGATCGGTAAGGTGAACGCGATTTACACGCCGCTGCACATGGTGAAGCAACAAAGAGAGGGCCGCGGGAGCCACTGGATGCCAACGGTGGGACGCCTGAGAGCGGGCGTTTCGCTAAGCCAGGCGCAAGCGGACTTGTCGCAAGTCTTTGACGATCTTGGACGGCAGTATCCAGACACGAAGGGCAGAAAGGTAAAGCTGACTGACCTGGAGACGTTTGTTCTAGGCAAGTCCGACAGTTCACTGAAGCTGCTGCTGTATGCGGTGATGGCGCTGCTGCTGATTGGCTGCGTGAATGTGGCGGGGCTGATGCTGGCTCGCGGCGTGAAGCGCGAGCGCGAGATGGCCCTGCGTTCGGCCGTGGGCGCGGCCCGGGCGAGGATTGTGCGGCAGATTCTGACCGAGGCGCTGGTATTTGCGGTTTGCGGGGCGCTGGGCGGCGTGGTGCTGGCGGCCGGACTGCTTCGGGTGATTCGCATGCTGCTGATTTCTGCGCTCTCGCGCGGGGCCGAGGTGACACTGAATGTTCCGGTTCTGCTGGCGGCGCTATTTGTAGCTGTCCTGGTCACGATTCTGGCGGCGCTGATTCCGGCACTGCGGCTTTCGGGGACAGCTCCGAGCATGGCGCTCCGGGCAGGCGGGAGCGTAGGGACTTCGCGCGGACAGCACCGTCTGCGGGCAGCGTTTGTAGTGACGCAGGTGGCGCTGGCGCTGGCGCTGCTGGTGGTTTCCGGGCTACTGACGCATCTGCTGGGCAGCCTGCGGAACACCGATCTCGGATTTTCGCCGGACCATATCCTGACGGCGGAGGTCGATCTGTCGCCGGGACGCTATGACGGGCGCGATATGATGGCGGACTTCTATACGCCGATGCTGGAAAAGGTGCGGGCGATTCCCGGCGTTGAAGCGGCGGGAATCATTCAGGTACTGCCGATTCAGAATTGGGGGTGGAACTCGGAGATTCATGTGATCGGTACGCCGCCGGCTCCGGCGAACGCGGTGACGCTGGCCGAGGACCGCATCATGACGCCGGGTTATTACGACGTCTTCAAAGACAGGCTGGTGCGCGGCCGGCTCCTCGATCCGACGATCGATACGCGAGGCTCGAAGCCGATCATTGTCGTCAATGAGGCGTTTGTGAAGAAGTTCATTCCGGTGGGGCGCGACCCGATCGGGATGCAGATCGATCAGGATGATCACAACACAATTGTGGGGGTAGTGAAAGACATCCGGCAGAACATTTATGAGCCTCCACTGGCGGAGATGGACTACATGGCGTCGCAGGTTCCTCCGGGATGGGAGCAGGCCGTCTTGAACAACGTTACGCTGGTGGTGCGGACCTCGGTTGCGCCGGAGAGCATTGGGCCGAGCCTGCGAAAGGTTTTTCACGATGTCGATCCCACACTGCCCTTCCGCACTCCGGAGACGATGCAAAGCGTGATTGCCGACACGCTGATTTTTGAGCGGCTGGAGAACTGGCTCTTCGGCACGTTTGCCGCGCTGGCGGTTCTGCTTGCCATTGTCGGACTGTATGGATTGATCAGCCACGAAGTGGAGCTTTCTACGCGGGATATCGGCGTGAGGATGGCGTTGGGGGCTTCGCGCGGGCGGATTCTTTCCGGGATCTATCGGCGCGTGGGATGGATGCTCGGTGGCGGTGTGGTGATCGGGCTGATTTTGACGGCTTTTGCACGGAAGTACATCAGCTCGGTGGTGGAGATGCACGTGGACAAGGATGCGGGACGGATTCTCGGCCTGACTCTGGCGCTGATTGGGGCTGGATTGGTCGCGGCTTTCTTTCCGGCGAGGCGCGCTTCTTCTGTGGAGCCGGTGGTTGCGTTGCGGGATGAGTAACGACCGTACCGAATGGTTCGCAGTGCAGTCAACGTCTAGCATCGCATAGATTCTTCGCGTGGATGGCGCGTTCAGAATGACGCTTGGCTAGGGTTGTGATCTCCCCCACCCTATCGCAAAAATGCGCGATAGGATGGGGCACCCCTTTTCGTGCCCCTGCTCAGTAAAAGAAGGTCCTTCCCCTTCGTCCCTCAGGTCAGGATGACAGCTAATCGGACAGTTGAAACTCAGGCTTCGGGTTGAGGGATGCGCGGCCTCTTGGCTGGTTTCTTTTCCGCTTGGTGCGTGGGGTGGTGGAGGCCGCCGACGGCTTCGGTTAGCTTGAGGCTGGCGTCGCGCAGGGCGGTGCGGACGGTCTTGGGCGTAGTCGGGTCTTCGAGGCGGGCCAGGAATGGCACGGTCAGCGCGGCTACGGCGGTGCTAGTCTCGTCTAGTACCGGATAGGTGATGTTGATGACGCCGCGCATCTGGTAGCTGTCGCGCTCCTCGTATCCCTGCTCGCGTATTTTCTCTAAATGCTCCTCTAAATCTTTGGGGACGCGGTTGCCGGTCTGGTGCTGCCACATTTCGACAGCGCGGTTGCGCTGCTCGGCGGGGATGTGCGCGAGGATGACGTGGCCGGTGGCGGCGTGCATGAGGTCGACGATGGAGCCGGCTTTGACGTAGAAGCCGGGGCTTACGGGCGAGTCGGCCTGCGCGATGATGACGACGTGGCCCCCTTCAAGAACCCCTAGATGGACGGACTGGTTGAGCTGATGCACCAGTTCCTGCATGACGGGCAGCGCTTCGGAGACGAGGCGCTTGGTCGGCGGGTATTCGAGCGCCATGCGGAAGATTCTTAGGCTCAGGCGGAAGTGGTCATCTTCGTCGGAGCGGGTGATGTAGCCGCGCTCTTCTAGGCAGAGGAGCATGCGGAAGATTTCAGAGACAGTGCGGTTGAGGCGGCGGGCGACTTCGCTTTTGGTGAGGCCGGAGGGCTCGTGCGCGAAAAGCTCAAGGATGTCGAGGCCTTTTTCGAGGGCCGGAGTTGGGTAGCGTCTTTTTGCTGTCTTCAAAGTGTGTGCCCGCGTATTGTTTTTCTCGGGGATTGCAGTGATTGTAAACCGCTTATGACGGAAGACTGTAGAACCATTTAGTATTGCCCGTCAAAACGTTTTTTAGCGTATAAAAGGATGGTCTAAAAGTCAGTTCTGAGCAGGAGAGCGAAATTGAAAGCGAAGCGCGGATTGAGGGTTGTGGTCTGGGGGCTCGTAGCAAGTTGCGGTCTGGGGGCGGTGGCGCAGCAGCCGAATGCGGACGATATCGTCTGGCAGAAATCGGTAGCGAAGTATGACAAGCAGCGCGCGGCGGTGCTGGCTACTGTAGACAAGGACGCG
The DNA here is from genome assembly GCF_014274465.1 of Alloacidobacterium dinghuense. Lineage (NCBI taxonomy): Bacteria > Pseudomonadati > Acidobacteriota > Terriglobia > Terriglobales > Acidobacteriaceae > Alloacidobacterium > Alloacidobacterium dinghuense. Next base: position 4,118,473 of record NZ_CP060394.1, read on the forward strand.
CATGAGGGGCCGTTTCAGCCGAACTGGGGTTCGCTGAAGGAATACAAGATTCCGGATTGGTATCAGGATGCGAAGTTCGGGATCTTTATTCACTGGGGCGTCTATTCGGTACCGGCGTTTGGCAGTGAGTGGTATCCGCGCAACTCGTATCGGCAGGGCACGCCGGACTTCAAGCACCAGGTAGAGACCTACGGGCCGCAGACGAAGTTTGGGTACAAGGACTTTATTCCGGAATTCAAGGCGCAGGATTTTGACGCGAAGGCGTGGGCGGCGCTGTTCAAGGAGTCGGGCGCGAAGTACGTGATTCCGGTGGCGGAGCACCATGACGGCTTCCAGATGTACTCGTCCGACCTGAGCGACTGGTGCGCGGCAAAGATGGGGCCGAAGCGGGACATAATCGGCGAGCTGCGGACTGCAATTCTGGCGGAAGGAATTCACTTCGGTGCGTCGTCGCACCGGGCGGAGCACTACTGGTTTATGAATGGCGGGCGGCAGTTTCCTTCCGATGTTCAGGACCCGAAGTATGCATCGTTGTACGGGCCGGCGCATGTAGGGCCTGATCCGGACAAGGATCAGACGGGGCATCCTGATACGGCGTATCTGAATGACTGGCTCGCGCGCAGCGGCGAGATTGTGGAGCGATACCATCCGGAGCTGATGTATTTCGACTGGTGGGTGGAGCAGGATACCTTCCAACCGTATCTGCAGCGTTTTGCCGCGTTCTACTACAACCAGGCGGCGAAGGCCGGGCAGCAGGTGGTGCTCTTCCGCAAGAACAATGCGTTTCCGGATGGGACGACGGTGCTCGACATTGAGCGCGGGCAGTTGGACAAGATTCGCGAGCAGCACTGGCAGACCGATACGTCTGTAAGTCAACAGTCGTGGGGATATATCAAGGGCGATACCTATAAAACGCCGGAGAGCATTGTCTGGCAGCTGATTGATATTGTCAGCAAGAACGGGAATCTGCTGTTGAACATCGGACCGAAGTCGGATGGAACGATTCCGGACGAGGCGCAGTCGATTTTGAAACACACGGGCGCGTGGCTGAAGGTGAATGGCGAGGCGATCTATGGAACGCGTCCTTGGACCACATATGGCGAGGGGCCAACGAAGGTGGTGGCCGGATCATTTAACGATTCGGAGACGAAGCCTTATACGGCGCAGGATATTCGCTTCACGACCAAGGGCAAGACGCTGTATGCGATTGCGCTGGGCTGGCCCTCGGATGGGAAGCTGGTGATTCAGTCGCTGGGCAGCGGCAGCGGGGTGAAGGTCGGGTCGGTGGCGCTCCTGGGATCGAGCGAGACCGTGCATTTTACGCAGGAGAGCGATGGGCTGCATTTGGATGTACCGGGGCAGGCTCCAGGAGACTACGCGTACAGCTTCAAGATTTCGCCTGCCGGCGAGTGATGGATTTGGATGCGTTCGGATTTCGCAGTACGATACTTTTATTGACAAATAAATAGTTTTACATATAGAAGTTTGATTTGATTTCTTTTCTTTTGTGAGCATGGATTTCCAATCTCGTGTTGAGCAGGCTTTGCGCGAGGCAAAGCCGCCGCTGCCGCGTCAACCTCGTTCGATTATTGTGGTCGGGACGGGCGGGATCGTGCATGACGCGCATCTTCCCGCATATCAGAAGGCTGGCTTTCCGGTGGCGGCGCTGGTGGATGCGAATTCGGCACGGGCGGCGACGCTGGCAGCGAAGCATTCCGTTCCCCTGGCCACGTCGTCTTTGGATGAGGCAATTGCGAAATCGCCGAAAGATAGCATCTTTGATGTTGCAGTCCCTGCGGGGGCGATTCTGGATGTGCTGCCGCTGCTTCCGGACGGGTCGGCTGCGCTGATTCAGAAGCCGATGGGAAACACGCTGGCGGAGGCAGAACAGATTCTGGCGCTTTGCCGCAAGAAAGGCATGACGGCAGCGGTGAATTTCCAGTTGCGCTATGCGCCGGTGATGCTGGCAGCGCGACGGATCACCGATGCCGGGCTGCTGGGCGAGCTGCACGACCTGGAAGTCAGGGTGAATGTGTTTATGCCCTGGGAGCTGTGGGGCTTTCTGGCGACAGCGCCGCGGCTCGAGATTCTGTATCACAGCATTCACTACATCGACCTGGTGCGGTCGTGGTTCGGCAACCCGGAGCGCGTGCTGGCGAAGACGGTGCGGCATCCGAAGACGGCGAATCTGGCAGCGACGAAGAGCCTGATCACGCTGGATTACGGCGACTGGAAGCGCGTGTATATTGCGACCAACCACGGGCACAAATTCAAGAACTCGCAGCACAGCTATGTGCAGTGGGAAGGTACGGAAGGCGCGCTGCACGCGGTGATGGGCGTGAACCTGGATTACCCGCGAGGGCGTCCGGACACGCTGAGCATCGCGAAGACTGATGAGGATTGGCAGACGCTGCCGACTGTGGGCAACTGGTTCCCGGATGCGTTTATCGGTTCGATGGGCTCGCTGCAGGCTTATGTGACAGGCGACACAGATACGCTGCCGACGAGCGTGGAGGATGCCATCGACACGATGCGCACGGTTGAGGCTGCATATATTTCGAATGAGCGGGACGGGGTTCCGCTGATGAGTCATTGATTATGTCGAGCACACTTCTGCGCATCGCGGTTCGAGAATTCTCCGATTTCGAGAATGCGCTTGCCGAAGAGATCGAGATTTATCGAAAGCAACATCCGGGGGTGGGGTTCGAGGCAGTTCCGCTGGACCTGCACAAGCTGCATGGCGAGATGTTTGAGAAAAACGGGCTGCGCAACGGTATGTGGGACATTGGCTATATCAGCACCGACTGGCTTGCCGAGGCAGTGGAAGAGGACACGGTTGAAGAGCTGACTCCTTATATGAAGCAAAGGCCCGTTGCAGATTGGCCGCAGGGGTGGGCGCGGTCGATTGTTGATCCGCTGCTGTTTGGAGACAGGCTTTACACTCTGCCGTGGCATGATGGGCCGGAGTGTCTGATCTATCGAAAAGACCTGTTTGAGGATGCCGGTGAGCAGGAGAGATTTCGTAATCAATACGGTTACGAATTAAAGCCGCCGCGGACGTGGAAACAGTTTTCTGACATTGCGCGTTTTTTTACGCGGCCTGCTGAGAATCTTTACGGGACCCTATTCGCGGCTTTTCCGGATGGGCATAATACCCTTTACGATTTTGCGCTGCAGCTCTGGAGTCGCGGCGGCGAGTTTGAAGACGAGGACGGCAAGGCGGTTCTGAATACGCCGGAAGCTGCGGCTTCGCTCGATTTTTATCGCAACACGATTCGCGATGCTTCGATGTGCTATCCGGGGGCAGAGGATTTTGATTCGACGCGCTCTGGGGATGTGGTGTTATCCGGCGCGATTGCGATGATGGTGAACTGGTTCGGCTTTGCGGCGCGCTGTGACCGGCCCGGTTCGCCGCTGCGCGGCAAGATTGCGATTGCGCCGATTCCTTCCGACGAAGGCAAGCCGCCGGCTTCCCTTTCCGTATTCTGGACTCTGGGGATCGGGACGGGATCGAAGAATAAACAGGCGGCGTATGACTTTATTCACTTTCTGACGCAACCGGAAATGGACCTGGGCATTGTGAAGCATGGCACCGTTGGCGTGCGGCTCTCGACGTGGAGAAGTGACAATGTGCAGAAGCAGATTCCGGCGTACGCGAAGATAGAAGAGATTTCTCTGGGCGCGCGTAAGCTGCCGCGCAGCAGGAATCTGCCGGCGTTTGCGGAGATTCTGAATGATGTTGCCATGGAGGCGCTGAAGACGGATGCGCCTTCGGCTGCGATTCTGGCGAAGGGACAGGCGCGGATTGACGCGCAGAGGATTGCTTTTCGATGAGTAGTGGTGATGCATTTCGGCTGGACGGGAAAGTAGCGCTGGTGACGGGCGGCGCGAGCGGTATTGGCGAGGCGACTTGCAAGGAACTGGCGCGCGCGGGTGCATCGGTGATCGTTGCGGATATCAATCGGGAAGCCGCCGAGAGATTGGCTTCTACGCTGCCGCATGCGAAGGCGGTGCGTATGGATGTGACGAATGTCGAGTCGATTGAGGCTGTGGCGGCGACGATAGAGCGGCTGGATATCCTAGTGAATAACGCGGGCATCGCGCATGTCGGCGATATCGCGCATGTCGAGCCCGATGATTTTGATCGATTGATGACGGTCAATGTGAAGTCTGTATATCTGGTCACACGCACGTTTCTGCCTTTGCTGCTGAAAGTACGTGGCTCGATTGTGAACATTGGCTCAGTCGCGGGGCAGGTCGGTATCAAGCAGCGCTTTGCGTATTGCACCACGAAGGGCGCGGTGCTGGCGATGTCGCGGCAACTGGCGGTGGAATATCCGAAGGAGCTGCGGGTGAACTGCATTTGCCCGGGGACGGTGCAGACGCCGTTTGTGGAGGGGTATCTCGATAAATATCACGCGCATGAGAAGGAAAAGATTCGTGCTGAGCTAAATGCGCGGCAGCCCATTGGACGCGTGGGCAAGCCGGAAGAGATTGCGTCGCTGATTCGCTATGTGTCTTCGGAGGAAGCGGAATTCATGACGGGTTCATTGCTTGCGATTGACGGCGGATGGACCGCCGCTTGAGCAGGCGAAAGGAGAGTGATTCCGATTGAGCGATCTAAAGATCACCCACGCGCGCGTAGTCGATCTGCGCTTTCCTACCTCGCGGGAGCATATCGGGTCGGATGCGGTGAATGTCGATCCGGACTATTCGGCGGCTTACTGCATTCTTGAGACAGATCACGGTCCACATGGATATGGACTGACGTTTACGCTGGGGCGCGGCACGGAGCTGTGCGTTGAGGCGCTCAAGTATCTTTCGCGCTTTGCGGTCGGGCGGACACTGTCTTCGATTACGGATGATCTCGGCGAGTTTTATCGGCTGCTGACTTCGGACAGCCAGTTTCGCTGGCTCGGCCCGGAGAAGGGCGTGATTCATCTGGCGACGGGCGCGCTGATCAATGCGGTGTGGGATCTGTACGCGCGTGTGCAAGAAAAACCGCTTTGGAAATTGCTGGCTGATATGAGCGCGGAGGAGATTGTCCGCGCGATCGATTTTCGCTATATCACCGATGCGTTGACCCGCGAAGAGGCCCTGGAGATTTTGCGCGCGCGTAAAGCGTGCATGGATACGCGGCTGAAGCAATTGCAGGAGACGGGGTATCCAGCGTATACGACTTCGGCGGGGTGGTTCGGGTACGACGACGAGAAGATTGTGCGCCTCGCGAGCGAAGGGCTGGCCGAGGGATGGACCCATTTCAAGTTGAAAGTCGGCGGAAAGCCGGATGATGACTTGCGGCGCGCGCGGCTGCTGCGGAATACGATCGGATGCGGCAACAAGCTGATGATGGACGCCAATCAGAAATGGGATATTGGCGAGGCAATTGAGCGAACGAGGCAACTTGCTGAAGTCGATCCCTGGTGGATGGAAGAGCCGACGAATCCGGACGACATTCTGGGACATGCGCGGATTCGGCGTGAAGTCCCGAAGGTGCGCATAGCGACGGGCGAGCATTGCCACAACCGCGTAATGTTCAAGCAGCTGATGCAGGCCGAGGCGATTGATGTTTGCCAGATTGACAGCTGCCGCCTTGCGGGCGTGAATGAGAATCTCGCCGTGATTCTGATGGCAGCGAAGTTCGATCTTCCTGTTTGTCCGCATGCGGGCGGCGTTGGCCTTTGCGAGTATGTACAGCATTTGTCGGCCTTTGATTTTCTGCGTGTATCGACCACATTGGAGGACCGCGTCACGGAGTTTGTCGACCATCTGCATGAACATTTTGTCGACCCGGTGAAGATTCGCAATGCGCACTATGTGCTTCCGGAGAAGCCCGGCTACAGCGCCGAGATTTATGAGGATACGCTGCATGATTACAGCTATCCGGATGGACGCTTTTGGAGAAATGAATGAAGTTCGTTACGTTTTCTGCTGGAGACGGCACTACGCGGGCCGGGATATTGCTGGATGGCTCGGTCGTGGATATTTCTTCGCGCTTTCGCGGTGTGCTCTCGGTCATTCATGGCGGTGAAGAAGCACTGAGCGCCGCGCGGTCGCTTGTCTCCGATGTGCGCGTTCCGTTAGATACTGTGCAACTGCTGGCTCCGTTACCGGACGCGCCGCGGATTTTTTGTGTCGGCCTGAACTATCGCGATCATGCGGTGGAATCGAAGATGGAGATTCCGAAGGTGCCAACAATTTTCATGAAGCTGCCGTCGGCATTGATCGGACCGAAGGCAGAGATTGAGCTGCCGAAGATCTCATCGCAGCCAGATTACGAAGCGGAGTTTGCGTGCGTGATCGGCAAGGGCGGCAATCGCATCGCTCGTGATGACTGGCAGGACTATGTTTTTGGCTACACGATTTTGAATGATGTCAGCGCACGCGATATTCAGCTTGCCACTACCCAGTGGACGCTGGGCAAGAGCTTTAATACGTTCGCGCCGCTTGGACCTGCGATTGTGACCAAGGATGAGATTGCCGATCCGCATGCGCTGGATGTGAATCTCTCGATTGACGGCGAGGTGCTGCAGCACTCGAATACGCGCGAGCTGATTTTCAAGCTGCCTGATTTGATTGCATATATTTCTTCGATTACTCCGCTGCAGGCAGGGGATATTATCAGTACCGGCACGCCTGCGGGCGTGGGCCTGGGTCGCAGTCCGCAGCGTTGGCTGAAGGCGGGCGAGACGATTACGATCGAGGTCAGCGGACTGGGAACGCTGGTGAACCCCGTGGTCGCCGGAGAGTAGCTGCATCTATGGCAGTATCGCGCATCTCAACGACATCGATTCCGCAAACGGGCGGCCCACTTACGGAGCGGCGCTACATCGTTCCGCTGATGCTCATTACCAGCCTGTTTTTTCTGTGGGCTGTTGGCGTCAACCTGAATGACATTCTCATTCCGCATCTGAAAGGCGCATTTCACCTGACGGACTTTGAGTCTTCGTTTGTGCAGGTAGCTTTCTTTGGCGGATATTTCCTAGCCGCGTGGCCTGCCGGAAGGTTGATGGAGAAGATCGGCTATCAGCGCGGCATTGTGTGCGGGCTGCTGATCTGCGCTTGCGGGGCCTTTCTGTTTATTCCGGCAGCTTCGATTCGCGTCTATGCGGTCTTTCTGCTCGGACTGTTTGTGATGGCTTGCGGGCAGTCGTTTCTGGAAGTCTCGGCGAATCCCTATGTGACGTTTCTTGGACCGCCGGGCACTTCAGAGCAGCGATTGAATGTCGCGCAGTCATTCAATGCGGTGGGCGCGGTGGTGACGCCGATTTTCGGGTCGGCTTTTATTCTTTCGCGAGCGCATGCTGCGGCGCCGGGGTCAGAAGCAGATGTCGTGCGCCTGCCGTACATGATCATCGTCAGCATTTTTCTGGTGATGGCGCTGATCATTTATTCGGCGAAGTTGCCTGTGATCCAAGAGGAACAAGCGGAAGAAGAATCGACGCAGTTTTCAGGAATTATGGCGTTTCCGCATTTGTTGAAGGGCGTGGCGGCGCAGTTTTTTTATGTGGGTGCGCAGGTGGGCGTTGCGAGTTTCGTGATTCGCTTTGTGCAGCATGCGCATCCGGGCACACTGGACACGGAGGCAGCGAATTACCTTAAACTGCACCTGCTGGGGTTCATGATCGGGCGCTTCGCGGGGTCAGCACTGATGAAGAAGATTAAACCTGCGCATATGCTCGCCGCCTTTGCGGTTGGCTGCGTGGTCTCGGTGCTTCTCGTGATCTTCACGAGTGGAACACCTTCGCTGGCGGGGATTGTGCTGCTCGGTTTCTTTCACTCAATCATGTTCCCGACGATCTTTGCGCTCAGCATCCGGCACCTGGGGCCCTACACCAAGCGTGGGTCATCGCTGGTAGTGATGGGGATTCTGGGTGGCGCGGTCTTCCCTGCTCTGATGGGACGCATTTCCGATGCTGCGAATATTCAATGGGCGTTCTTTGTTCCACTGGCCTGCTACCTATTTGTGCTCTATTTTGCGGTGAGCGGATATAAGGTCCGACACGTCGCCTAATCTCTGACCACAATTACATCGAGAAAGCGCGGGCCGTGGACGCCGCGAATGCGCGTCATTTCTATGTCTGCCGTTGCCGATGGTCCGGAGACGAAGGTTAATGGCTCAGCCTTGTATGGCTCAAGTCTGGCCATCGCTTCGGGGACGGTGTCGACAATTTGATTTTCGTAGACAACACACAGGAAGCGGTCGGGCAGGAGCGTCAACTGGCGCGTTCCTCGGAGGATGATGGTTCCGGTGTGTGCGATAGCAACTTCGCATCCGGCGATGGCGCCACCAGTGGTGTTCAGCTGATCCTTCGTACTTTTTGACTCGCGCTGCCAGGTGAAGCCCGTGGGCAAGTCTTCTTCGGGGAAATCGTCGGCTACGATGGCGGATTTCTGATCGTGGGATTTCAGAACCTCTGCGATGGCGCAGGCCAACGTGTCCGGGTTTGCTTCGAAGACGTGCGCGTCGTATTCGTGCAGGTGATCGAGGAATGTCTTCAGGATTGTTTCGCGATCAAGAGTGGTGCGTTGCTGATAATTTCGCTCAATGGCTGGATATTCAGCTGCGCTTGCTGCCGCTCTCGCGCTGGTGTTCGCTGTGCGGATGCGGTTAAGGATGGCTTCGCATGCGTCCCTGCCTTCAGCCATCGGCGCCCTCCTTTTTCTCTTTTTCGTGCTCACGCCACCAACTGCGGAACGACTGTTTGGGCAATGGGCGCATATCGCGCACGGCGGTCCAGTTGCCCAGCATGCCTGGCAGATGCTTGATCCAACCTTCGGAGACGAACGGCCACTGGCCGAGGCGACCGAGACGTTGTGCGGCTTCCAGGCGGCGGCCACTGGAGAAGACGCGAGCCATTGCTTTCATGCCGATGGCTTCGATGTTGGCTCCGCTCTGCTGCTCGCGTACGATACGGCCACGCAGGTGGATGAGGACCTCAGGGATGTTGATTTTCACCGGGCAGACTTCATAGCAGGCTCCGCAAAGCGATGAGGCATAGGGCAGCGATTGCGAGTGCTCCATGTCGAAAAGCTGTGGCGTAACAATGGCGCCGATGGGGCCTGAGTAGATGGAGCCATAGGCGTGGCCGCCCGTCTGGCGGTAGACCGGGCAGGTGTTGAGGCAGGCGCCACAGCGGATGCAATGCAGCGTCTGGCGCGCTTCCGGGTCGGCGAGGATACGTGTGCGTCCATTGTCGAGCAGGACGACGTGGAAGTGCTGCGGGCCTTCGCCCTTGTGCACGCCGGTCCAGAGCGAGTTGTACGGATTCATGCGCTCGCCGGTTGCGGAACGCGGCAAGAGTTGCAGGAAAACTTCGAGGTCGCGAAACGAGGGAATGATTTTTTCTATGCCGGCAAGTGTGATGAGGATATCGGGTAGCGTGACGCACATGCGTCCGTTGCCTTCGGATTCGACGACGCAGACGCCGCCCGTGTCTGCCAGAAGGTAGTTGGCTCCGCTGAAGCCGATTTTTACTTTCAGGAATTTTTCGCGGAGGTACTGGCGCGCTGCGTTGGTAAGGTCTTGCGGTTCATCTGTCAGCTCAGACAAGCCCATTTCGCGCATGAAGATTTCGCGTACCTGCTGGCGGTTCCTGTGCAGGGCTGGCGCAACAATATGCGATGGCTTGTCGTGGCCGAGCTGCACGATCATATCGGCGAGATCGGTTTCATGCGGGTGAATGCCGTTGGCCTCGAAGGCTTTGTTGAGGCCGATCTCGTCGGAGGTCATGGTCTTAACCTTGATGACTTCCTTGCCTCCGTACTGCTTCACCAGGTCGACGATGATGCGGTTGGCCTCGTCAGCATCGGAAGCCCAATGCACGTGGCCGCCGGCGGCGGTGCAGGCGGCTTCGAACTTCAGGAGATATTCATCAAGGTGCGCAAGAGTGTGCTGCTTGATGGCGCTTGCCGTCGCGCGCAACTGCTGCCAATCCTGCTGCTCTTTTACGACAATGGCGCGCTTGCCGCTAATGACGTCAGTTGCATGACGAACGTTTTTGCGCAGCTGCGCATCGTCGAGTAGTTTGAATGCTGCTTTCTGAAAAGATGGAGCTTCGGCGGCTTCTCCCACGCGGATGGTCATGATTGAGCCTCGTCTTCGCTAGGCTGGTCTTCTGTAGACGCGAGGATTTCTGCGAGGTGCACTGTTTTGATTCCGGTACGCTGGCGGTGCAATCCGCCGAAGATGTGCATGAGGCAGGAGTTGTCGACGGCAGTGCAAACTTCGGCGCGGGTGTTCTCGACGCAGCGGAGCTTTTCGGAGAGCATAGCGGCGGAAACGTCGCCGTTCTTGATGGCGAAGGTGCCACCGAAACCGCAGCACTGGTCGATCTCATTCAGCTCGACGAGATCGATGCCACGGACTTTTCGTAACAGGCGTAGTGGCAACTCGCCCAAGTGCAGGCTGCGCAGCGAGTGACAACTGGCGTGGTAAGTGACGCGGTGGGGGTAGTAGGCGTTGACGTCTTCGATGCCGAGTTTGTTCACGAGTAGCTCGCTGAGTTCATAGACACGGGGCAGGAGTCGATCGACTGCCTTGATGAGTCCGGGATCGCCGGTAGCTTCGGCCATTTTGGGATAGTGATCGCGGATCATGGCTACACACGATGAGGATGGGATGCAGACGACTTCTGCATCTTTGAAGATTTCAACGAAGCGTTGCATCAGCGGCATCGCTTCCTGCTGGTAGCCGGTGTTGTAGTGCATCTGGCCGCAGCAGGTCTGCTCGAGTGGAAACTCGATCTCGTGGCCGAGCCGTTCGAGGAGGCGGACGACACTCTTGCCGGTCTCGGGAAAGAGGGTGTCGTTGTAGCAGGTGATGAAAAGCGAAATCCGCACTACAATTCCCTCGTTTAACTTTTCGGGTTAAGAAAATCGGTTTATTAATTCGCTGGCATCTGTACACTGGTGCGGGAAGCTGATCAAACCTATGAAGAAATCTTCACGTGTTGCTTCTGCGGCTATTGTTGCCACTGTCTTTGTTCTCGCCATTGCTACAAATGGCTTCTGTCAGTCTACTCCAGATAAGCCGGTCTATCTTGATCCTTCTCAGCCACTGGAGAAGCGCGTCACTGATCTGATTTCGAAGATGACGCTCGAAGAAAAGGTTTCGCAGATGCAGAACCATGCAGCGGCGATTCCCAGGTTGCAGGTTCCGGATTACGACTGGTGGAGCGAGGCTCTGCATGGCGTGGCGCGCGCCGGGTATGCCACGGTGTTTCCGCAGGCGATTGGGCTGGCGGCGACATGGGACGTGGATCTGGAGCGGAAGATTGCGGAGACGATTTCGACGGAGGCGCGGGCGAAGTTTAACGCAGCGCAGGCGGACGGCGATCACAGCATTTATCGCGGACTGGATTTCTGGTCGCCAAACATCAATATCTTTCGCGATCCGCGCTGGGGACGTGGGCAGGAGACGTATGGCGAGGATCCTTATCTGACGGGGCAGATGGGGGGTGCATTTATCAAAGGTCTGCAGGGCGATGATCCGAAGATCTTCAAGACGATCGCGACGGCCAAGCACTACGCGGTGCACAGCGGGCCGGAGTCGACGCGGCACGCGGCGAATATCGATCCGTCTGCGCACGATCTGGAGGATACATACCTGCCACAATTTCGCATGGCGATGGTGGATGCTAGGGCAGACTCGATTATGTGCGCCTACAACAGCGTGAACGGCTCGCCTGCGTGCGCGAATGAGGATCTGCTGGTGAAGAGGCTGCGGCAGGACTGGAAATTCAACGGGTACGTGGTATCTGATTGCGGCGCGATCAGTGATTTCTTTAGCGAGAACGGGCACCATTTTTCTCCCGATGCAGCGCATGCTTCGGCAGCCGCAGTGAGGGCGGGCGATGACCTGAGTTGCGGCACGGAATATTCCGCGCTTGTGGACGCGGTGCATCAGGGATTGATCGACGAGGCGGCAATCAACCAGGCAGTGACGCGCCTGTTCACGGCGCGTTTCAAGCTCGGGCTTTTTGATCCGCCAGGATCGAATGCGTATTCGCAGATCGGGCCGAGCGAGAATGCGACTCCGGCACACGCAGAGCTGGCGCTGCAGGCTGCGCATGAGGCGATGGTTCTGCTGAAGAACGATAACAACACGCTGCCGCTGTCGAGTTCGGTGAAGACGATCGCAGTGATTGGACCGAACGCGGAGTCGCTGACGTCGCTTGAGGGTAACTACAACGGCGTGCCGCTGCATCCGGTGATTCCGCTGGCCGGACTGCAGGCAAAGTTCGCTGACAAGGGACAGAAGGTGCTCTTCTCGCAGGGCTCTCCGCTGGTGGCTGAGCTGCCGGTGATTGTGCCGAGCACTGTTTTCAGCGATAAGGACGGGCATGCTGGCGGCTTAACGGCGGAATATTTTGCCAACGCTGATTTCAGCGGGTCGGCTACGACTCAAGTAGACGCGCATATCGATTTTGACTGGAATCGCGTGGTGCCGGTTCCGGTTCAGGGCGCGAAGGCATTCAGCGTGCGCTGGATGGGAAATTTTCAGCCGCTGGCCCCAGGCGATGTGTCGTTCACCGTCGATCACGCAGGATGCGAGCCGCACTGTGCGTCGACCTATTCCTACAGTGTTTCCTTCGACGGCAAAGAGGTGGCGAGCGATGCGAGCAACGATCCTCACGACCCGGGAAGGCCGTTGACGTTTACTGTTCACTTTGATGATGCGAAGTCTCACGCGTTCAAGATGGAGTATTCACGGACCGGTGCGGATTACGGAGCGGGGGTTCGGCTGAAGTGGAAGCCGGATGTTGAGCAGCTACGGCAACAGGCAATTCAGGCTGCGAACCAGGCGGATGTGGTGGTAGCGTTTGTCGGGTTGTCGCCGGAGATTGAGGGTGAAGAGATGCCGGTCCATATTCCTGGTTTCTCGGGCGGCGACCGTACGGATGTTGCGTTGCCGGCAGTGCAGCGCGATCTGCTGGATGCACTTGGCGCCACGAACAAACCGCTGGTAGTGGTTCTGCTGAATGGCAGCGCACTGGCGGTGGACTGGGCGCAGCAGCATGCTGCGGCGATTCTGGATGCTTGGTATCCGGGACAGGCGGGAGGGACGGCGATTGCGGATGTGCTTGCAGGGACGGCGAACCCTGCAGGGCGGCTAGCGGTGACGTTTTATCAGTCCGTGGATCAGCTCCCGGCTTTTGATAACTACACAATGGAAGGGCGGACGTACCGCTACTTCCGGCAGAAGCCGTTGTTCGGATTTGGATTCGGCTTGAGCTATTCGAAGTTTGCTTATAAGAATCTCAAGTTGTCGGCTCCCAAGTTGAATGCGGGTGCGCCGTTGCATGTGACTGTCGATGTGGAGAATACGAGCGCAGTCGCGGGTGATGAGGTAGCGGAGTTGTACGTGACTCCGCCAGCGGCGTCGGGTGCGCCGAACCACTGGCTCGCCGGGTTCAAGCGGGTTCACATAGAGCCACACAAAGTAGCGCAGGTAGCGTTCGATCTGGATGCGCGTTCGCTGAGCCTTGTCGATGAGCAGGGGCAGCGGGCAGTTACGGCTGGCGATTACAAAATATTCGTTGGCGGTGCGCAGCCCGGAGAGACGGATTCGGGGATGGATCAGAAGTTGACGATCGTGGGCATACAGAAGGTCGACGAGGCTGTTTCCTCAGCGACCGCTCCGTCCCGCGTCCATAAATAACTGGAACTCGCGAATATGCGCTTCGGCTGTAGTCGAAAGCAGGTTGAGGCGCACTCGCTGCGCGGTGACCGTCGGGAAGATGTCGATCTTTTTATGGCCAATGGCTTGCGCTTCGACGATGCGCTGCCATGTGCCGTCTTTGTAAATTTCGATGGCATACTTCTGGATGTGCTGGCCGTCGTTAAGCCATTCCATGGTGAGGGCGCGGTCGAAGGTGACGGGCTTTGAAAAGGTAACTTCCAGAGTTGCATGATGCGAACATGAGGGCGCGGACCAGAAGGTATCGGGATCATTGTCGAGGGCTGCGTATTCCTCGGGGGACGCGGGTTTGGCGTGTTCATCGACGATCAGGTTGTGGCTGTAGAGCCGCCGAATCGCGTCGCCGAATTCCTTGAGACGTTTTACGTCGGCTTCGGGCAGGCGGCCGGTGTTGTCGGGGGCAATGCCCAGCATGAGTTGTCCGCCGTGGCCAACGGTGTTGTCGTAAACGTCGACTAATTCCGCAACACTCTTCAGTGTGCCTTCGTCATTTGGGTGCCAGAACCAGTGCAGCTTGTGCAAAGGCGTGTCCGCTTCGATGGGACGCCAGCGGAGATAGCCGGTGCGGTCGATGACGTTCCAGTTTTCGTAAGAGATGGTTCCGCTTTCGGTGCCTACCCAGCGGAGGTCCGCGTACTTGAAGAGCGCGACATCGGCGAAGACCATCGTGTTCGGCTGGTAGGTGCGCAGCTCATTGATAATGCTCTCGAAGTCGTATTTGCGGCCAGCGCTACCGGCTCCGTCGAGCCAGAACTCGACGAGGTCGCCGTAGTTCGTCGAGAGTTCGTCGAGTTGCTTGAGGTAGTACTCGTCGTAGGCTTTGGGGTCTTTGTATTTTGGCTCGTGGCGGTCCCAGGGCGAGAGGTAAACGCCGAACTTGAGACCGTTGGCGCGGGCTGAGTCTGATGCCATGCGCACGAGATCGCCTTTGCCGTTCATCCACGGGCTGCTCTTTACGCCGTAGTCGGTCTGTTCACTGGGCCAGAGCGTGAATCCGTCATGGTGCTTGGCCACGAGCACAGCGTACTTTGCTCCTGCGGCTTTCACCGCTTTCATCCACTGATCGGTATCAACGCTGGAGGGGTTGAAGACTTTTGGGTCTGCGGTGCCGTCACCCCATTCGCGATCGAGGAATGTATTCGTGCCGAAATGGATGATGACACCAAATTCCAGATCCTGCCATGCGGTTTGCTGCGGAGAAGGTTTAATGTCGGAGAAGTTCTGGGCTGCCGCGGAGATTCCGAGTGAAAGCAGCAGTATGGCGAGAAGGCGATAGGCGGTCTGCTTCTTCAATGTTGGCTTTCTCCGTTTCTGAATTCAGTATGCAGAAGAAAGCGATGAACGGGCTATTGTTTCGTAATTTTCAAGGGCTGCAGCAGGGCTGGCTGCACGACTGCGGTTGAGGCGAGATGCTTTTCCTTTGACTGCGCGTCTGTATGGGAATGCACGGCCTGATAGCAAAATTGCATGCCGATCATAAGCAGCCAGGCTGTGAGGACAAGACGGAGTTTTTGATTCGGTAACTTCGGCGCAAGTGCGCTCCCGGCGATGGCTCCGAAGAAGCCACCGGCGAGAAGCTTTGCCAACAATACAGCGTCGAGATTCTGGCTGAGGAGGTGCAGTCCCCCGCCGACAAGTGAGAGGCAGAGGCCGAAAGCGAGATCGGTTCCGACGATTTGCGAAGCACTCAGAGTGGTAAGGCCGAGCAACGCGATGGTGCCGAGTGCGCCTGCGCCGGAGGATGAGAATCCTACTTCGGCTCCGATAGGAAGCATGAGCACGCCGAGCCATTTGGGATGATTGCGTTCTGCGTGGAGCGCTTTGTTCTTGCGGAAGGTTCTGTAAAGGTGCCAACCGGATGTGATGACGATGATGCTGCCGAGCGCTGCGTAAAGAATGCTCTCGTGGCCTCGCTGAACCACGCTCCGAAAGAGCCACACTCCGATGATGACGCCGGGCAGGCCACCGAGGAGCATGTATCCTACGGCGCGGTAATTCACCTGTTTGCGCCACATCTGGATAGGAACGACGATGAGTTTGACGATGGCGGAATAGACCAGGGCTGTTCCAACGGCAAGCGGCAGCGGCACATGCAGAAAGATCACGAGAATCGGCGCGGTAATGGTGCCTGCGCCAACTCCAGTGACTGCGATGGCGAACGCGATGAGGAAACCGATGGCCAGTTCCATAAAAATCCTGACTTGCTACTGCGCCTGAATGTGAATGCCGCACTCCTGTTTGCGGCCCGACCAGCGTCCCGAGCGAGGATCATTCGGGTCCGATGGCAAGCTTGTGCACGGCTCACAGCCGATGCTTGAATAGCCCTTGTCATAAAGCGGCAGGAGCGGAATGCCTTGCTCCTGCGCGTAATACCAGACGTCGCGTGTGGTCCACTCGGCCAGCGGGCTGAGCTTCAGCAACTGCTTTCCGCCGGGCAGAGTGAAGTAGTCGAGCGCCTCCAGCTGTGCGCGGCTCTTTGCCTGCTCGCGACGCATGCCTGTGAACCATGTTTCGTATTTGGCGAGCGCTGCAAAGAGTGGCTCTACTTTGCGCAGTTTGCAGCACTGATCTGGCGCGCTTTGATGCAGGATGCCGAATTGGGCTTCCTGCTCGGGCACGGTCTGGCGTGGCGTGAGGTTGATCAAGTTCAGGTTCCACGCTGCGGCCATCTGGTCGCGGTACGTGTATGTCTCGGCAAAGTGGTAACCGGTGTCGAGGAAAAGCACGGGCACGCTGGGATGAATGGCGCGCACCATGTGCAGCACGATCATGTCTTCGGCCTGGAAACTGCAGGTGACGCATTCTGTCGCGGCGCCTTTCACGTGCGCCGCAACGAGCGCGCGAGCAGCGGCAACCTTTTCTTCCAGCTCCGATAGGAGACCGGTGACCGGTTCAGAGCTTATCGTCATCGTGGCCAGTTCCCTTCTCCAGTTTCAACTCGCGCAGGATTGTTTCGTTGTCGATTTGTGACGATAGCGGCCGCTTGGTGAATTCGTCTTGCCGATTGAGAGTCACAATTTCTATCTGCACTGTGTTCGGCGCGTGCACGAGGACGATCAAGCCAGCGTGGAGAAGTGCGCGCCAGACTTCCGGTTTCTGTACGCCCGTGATGACTACGTCCTCTCCGGATGCGAGCAAGGATTCTTCCAGCCCTGCGGTGAGCTCCGCATGCGGCAGCGTGAGCAAAACACCGCCATTCGATGTGGGCTGCTTCGATACCTCGTGCGTGGCGCGACGGACCATTCCGGAGCCGACCGTTGCGTTATTTGCAGGATCAATGAGGATGAAGCTTCCGGTCGTGCGGTTGTCGCGGTAGGTGTCGACGATGAGGGGCCGGCTGGTCTGAACTCTGGCTTCGCCGATCTCGTTCAAAACGAACGACTGTGCGTGCTGTGGCTCCAGCGTTTCGATGTCGAGCCGGTGCGTGGTTTCTAGTTGTGCTTTTACGACTTGCGACGCATGTTTTAGAAGATACGTTTTGTTGGCTGCGAATGGTTCGGCATGCAGCCAGACCAATGATGCTTCAAAATCGGCGGTGGCGGTGGGTGCATCTGGCTGATGCGCGATGAGGTCGCCGCGGCTGATGTCAATCTCGTCTTCGAGCGTGAGAGTGATGGACTGCGGCGCGAATGCCGATTCGAGTTCGCCATCGAAGGTGTGGATGGCCTGAACGCGACTGGTTTGTCCTGATGGCAGAGCAATGATCGTGTCTCCCGGCTTAATGGTGCCGGATGCGATCTGCCCGGCGAAGCCGCGAAAATGCTGGTGCGGGCGGATGACGCGCTGCACTGGGAGACGAAACGGCGCTTTTGGCAGGTGCTCAGCGATGGGCACAGACTCGAGATGTTCGAGGAGCGTTGGACCGTAGTACCAGGGCGTGCGCTCACTGGGCGTGACGACGTTGTCTCCGTCGAGCGCGCTGATGGGGATGCAGAGGAGATCCGGGATGTCGAGTTTATCGGCCAGGGCGAGCAGGTCGCGTTGATGCTGCGCGAAGATTTCTTCCGAGAAGTCGACGAGATCCATCTTGTTAATGGCAGCGACAACATGACGAATACCCAACAACGACGCGATAAAAGCATGGCGCCGTGATTGCGTGAGGATGCCCTTACGCGCGTCGACAAGGACAATTGCCAGCTCCGCAGTGGACGCGCCGGTGACCATGTTGCGCGTGTACTGCTCGTGGCCGGGCGTGTCGGCGATGATGAACTTTCGCTTCGGCGTCGCGAAAAAACGATACGCAACGTCGATGGTGATTCCTTGCTCGCGCTCCGCGCGAAGGCCGTCGGTGAGTTGCGCGAAGTCAATCGACGAAGCTTCGCCTGAGTGGCTGCGTGTAACGGCTTTGATCTGATCTTCGTAGACGCTGCGCGAATCGTAGAGCAGACGGCCGATAAGCGTGGATTTGCCGTCATCGACACTACCTGCCGTGGTAAAGCGCAGCAGATCCTTTTGCTGCTCGGCTGCGAGGAAGTCCTCGATGTCGAAGCGCTCTTCCACGATCTCGCGAATGTCGTCGATCACTGGCAATTCATGCGACATCAGAAGTAGCCCTCGCGTTTCTTGATTTCCATGGAGCCGTCCTGATCGTGGTCGATGATGCGATTCGCGCGCTCGGATGAACGGAATGAAATCAACTCGGCGATGATCTTCGGCAACGTGTCGGCATCGGAGCGGATCGCTCCGGTGCACGGGCTGCATCCAAGCGAGCGCAGGCGGCAGCGCACCCACTGCTCTTCGCCTGGCAGGCCTTTGACGAAAGGCTGCTCGATCGGGATGAGGCTGTCGCCGCGCACGAGCATGCGTCGCTCTTTTGCAAAATAGAGCGGCACGATCGGGATGTTCTCGAGATGGATATAGTGCCAGATGTCGAGTTCCGTCCAGTTCGACAGCGGGAAAACGCGGATGCTCTCGCCGGGGCCGATGCGGCCGTTGTAGAGATTCCACAGTTCGGGGCGCTGATTTTTCGGGTCCCACTGTCCGGCGCTGTCGCGGAAGGAGAAGATGCGCTCTTTCGCGCGCGAGCGTTCTTCGTCGCGACGTGCTCCTCCAAATGCTGCATCAAAGCCGTGCGTGCGCAGGCCGTCGAGCAGCGCTTGTGTCTTCAGGAGTCCGCAGCAACGTTGCGTGCCGAGTGCGACCGGGTTTGCGCCCTTCTCCAACGCATCTTCATTGCGCCAGACGATGAGGTTCAAACCAAGCTGGCGCGTATAGGCATCGCGGAACTCAAGCATCTCGCGGAATTTGTATCCCGTGTCGACATGGAGAAGCGGAAACGGAATCGGCGCAGGATGAAATGCCTTCTGCGCGAGGCGCAGCATCACCGATGAGTCTTTGCCGATGGAATAGAGCATCACCGGCTTCTGGAATTCTGACGCTACTTCGCGAATGATGTGGATGCTCTCGGCCTCAAGCATCTGGAGATGCGTGAGGCGCGTAGGCAACGCCGTATCAGAGGTAGACGAACTGTAGACTGCTTTGGCCATGGCTGGAAATCTCTTGAGTCGATTCTTGAGATTGAGCGAGAAATAGAAAACCCACGCTCAGAATAGTCTGACGTGGGTTGATTTCTGATTAAGCTTTGTGGATAGGTAGTCTATCGACAGCGCTTACACCCTCGCCGACATGCGCTGATGCTGCAACAACAGCGACACTCGATTCGACAGGCGAAGGTACAAAGCGTGGAAGCCATGTGGTATTCAGAATCGCGCATATGGGCGGATATGTCAAACAGAGAGTTGACTTCGAGGAGGATTCCCCCTAGACTACGTGCACGATGATTCGCGTTTGGCATATTGCAAATTGTTGTTGCGCATCCAACTGTTGCGCCGGCATGTGCATGCACGTGAATTAGCTATCTTCACAGAGCTTTTACATCGCAGCCGCCGGGCATCTCCCGAGCGGCTTTTTAATTTCCGGTAAACGATGCGGCCAATATTTCTCCAACCCGGTCCCACATTGCAGCCAGCGATGCTGCCTCTGCGCTGTTGTTGATCCCGCCCGTCTCGCAGTTCATCCCTATCCAGCACGATTTGAATGATTTGTAAGGAGTTGTTATGAGACGCGGACGTCTACGCGCACTTTCCCTCGCAATCACTATATGGGTTGCGATCTTTGCGAGCGTCAGTTTCACGCTGACAGCGAATGGGCAGATTGTCGGCGCATCGATCACAGGTACGGTTCGGGATGCTTCGGGAGCCAGTGTTCCTCAGGCGGCGATCACGGTCAGGAACCTCGAAACAGGCGCTGTACGCAAAGTTGAAAGCGATGGCGAGGGCCACTATGCTGCGCCGTCGGTTCCAGTGGGTCGCTATGAGGTGACGGCTGAGAAAGAAGGTTTCAATACAGCCACTCGCAGCGGCGTGAATCTTGTGATCGGTCAGAGTGCGGTCGTCGATCTTTCGCTTGCCGTTGGCGAGGTGCACGAACAGGTTGCGGTAACGGATGCGCCACAGACACTGAATCCAACGACCCAGCAGATCTCCGGCCTGGTGAGCGAGCGACAAGTGAAGGAGCTTCCGCTCAATGGCCGCAGCTTCGATGAACTGATCACCTTGAATCCGGCGGTGGTGAACTATACGGGGCAGCGGTCGGGTTCGATTGGTACTTCAAATTCCTCGCCGGGAAATATGTTCGCTGTTGCCGGGAGGCGTCCACAAGACAATCTGTTTCTGCTCAATGGCGTCGAATACACCGGAGCGTCAGAGATCAATGTGACTCCCGGTGGCGTGAGCGGCCAGCTACTCGGCGTGGATGCGGTGCGCGAGTTCAATGTCGTCTCTGATACGTATGGCGCAGAATATGGGAAGCGAACTGGAGCGCAGGTCAGTATTGTAACTGCGTCAGGCACAAATAAACTACATGGCAGCGCGTTCGAGTTTCTGCGTAACAGCGCGCTGGATGCGCGTAATTATTTTGACCAGAGCGACATTCCGATATTTCAGCGCAATCAGTTTGGCGGAGCTCTCGGCGGCCCTTTGGTGAAGAGCAAGCTTCTGCTCTTCGGGAACTACGAAGGCTTCCGGCAGAATCTCGGCCTCTCAAATGTAACGCTGGTTCCGGACAACGCTGCGCGAGCGCAGGCTGTGGCCAGCGTGCAGCCGTTGCTTGCCCTGTGGCCCTTGCAAAATGGCCCGGAGTTGGGTGGCGGAATTGCCGAGGCCTTCAATCATCCTTTGCAGCGCATTCGCGAGGACTTTGGGACGACGCGCCTCGACGACAACATCTCCGCCAAAGATTCGGCTTTTGCTGTCTACACCATCGACGACAGCTCCGCGGATACGCCCACGATCAATCCTCTCAGCACGGTGGACACGGCTCTGCGCGAGCAGGTGTTGAGCGCGCAGGAGCAGCATATTTTCTCGCCGCGCGTTCTCAACACATTCCGATTTGGCTTCTCGCGTGGTGGATATTTTTTTACCGGCCAGACGCCGGTTGATCTTCCCGGATGGGTTCAAGGCAAACCGATCGGCGCGATTGTGATTGGTGGCGGAACGGCTTTGAATGGTGCGTCGCAGATCAGCCTTGCCGGCACCAACGCAGGCAGCAATTTGACCGCTGCGCGCAATTTGTTTACCTGGGATGATCACGTTTATGTCTCCCATGGGCGGAATCAACTGGAAGCAGGAGTCTGGCTGCAGAGACTACAGTCGAACAGCAATCTCGCACAGTATCAAAATGGACAGGCCTCGTTTGGAAGCTTAAGCGCGTTTCTGCAAGGCACTGTTTCCACCTTCACCGTTATCCCGTCGCCTACTGAGCTTGGCTGGCGCTCGCTCGAAGCTGCTGGATTTGTCCAGGATACGCTGCGCCTATGGCCCAATCTCGAATTGCGGCTTGGGTTCCGCTTTGAATCGACAGACGGCTGGAACGAAGCGCAAGGCAGAGCCTCGAATTTCATCTTTGATGAGAACGGTGCGCTCGAGACGCAACCTCACATTGGCAATTCAGCGCTCACCGACAATCGTGCGAAATTCCTGCCCGAGCCTCGCATCGGCCTTGCATGGACTCCGTCGCAGAAAAGCGGAACGGTGGTCCATGCAGGATTCGGGATCTATCGCGCGTTGCTCGACAGCCTCGATTACCGGCTGGACCAGAACGCTCCGTTCAATACAACACAGAGCGTCAAAAACATCGCTGTGTCGAAATTGAATTTTGTTCCAGGCACGCCTCCGCCAGCAGGCACCCTGATTTCACCAAGCGGCATTCAGCCAGACGCGTACACGCCGACGCTGCTTTCGTGGTCGTTGAACATCGAACAGCAGATTGCTCCTGCCACATCGCTGACGCTTGGGTATATCGGCTCGCACGGATACCATCAAATTCTTTCCGAAGATGTGAATGAGCCAATTCCGACGATCTGCCCGGCGTCGCCGTGCCCGTCAAATCTGGCGGCGGGGACGGTCTACTACCCGAAGGGCGCACCATATGCGAATCCCAAATTGGCGAACAGCACCACGTGGATTTCTGAAGGCGTGAGTTCTTACAACGGGTTGATTGTCGATGTGAATCGACGCTTCAACAATGGGCTGCAGTTCCGCGGCGTCTACACGTTCTCGAAAAATCTCGACAATGGAACGGCATGGAACAGCAGCGTGGGAGCGAATGCGCCTGGATTTGTAATGTATCCAGCTGAGCCGCAACTCGATTACGGACCAGCGAATACCGACGTGCGCCATCTTGCCGTAATCAACGGCACTTACGAACTGCCCTTCGGCAATGGCAAGACGTGGCTCAAAGGCCTGTCCACATGGAACGAAAGGCTGGTGAGCGGTTGGAGTACGAGTGCCATTTTCAATGTGCAATCGGGTCTTCCCTTCACTCCGCAACTTGGCTTCAATCCGTCAAACAATGGAGACAGTCGCAATCCTGTGCGGCCTTCGGTGAATCCTGATTTTCGCGGCAACGTAATCCAGGGGGGACCGGCGCAGTACTTTAATCCGGAGGCATTCGTTGTACCTTTTGCCGGAACCTACGGCAATCTTGGACGGAATACGCTGAATGGGCCGGGACTGTCGGAGTTGGATCTTTCGCTGCGCAAGAATACGGCGATCTCGGAAAGAGTGAATCTGCAGTTCCGCAGCGAGTTTTTCAACATTCTGAATCACACGAATTTCGGTACGCCGAATACTGTCGTGTACTCATCCGTATCGACTACTCCCTCGCCAACCGCAGGTGTGATCACGACGACGGCAACGACGTCACGCCAGATTCAGTTTGGCTTGAAGTTACTGTTTTGAAGCTCCAAGCCGGCGGAGTAGCGGCGGATAGCTGACATATTTCACTGTCATATCCGCCCCTGTCGCCGAGAGCAACAGTCAGCTGTTTGACCCGCGTCTTTAATGCTTGTTAATATTGAACTGCGGGGTGGAGCAGCCTGGTAGCTCGTTGGGCTCATAACCCAAAGGTCGCTGGTTCAAATCCAGCCCCCGCAACCAATTACAAGACATCAGAGTGAGATAAGAGTGAGTTAAGCGGGGACGAGCTCGAATCTCGCTCTTCCTGACCTTCAGAAATTTCTGTGGAAATCTCTCCTGCTGGCATCATCTTGTCAGCATACTCAGCCGGGAAATTCAGCTTGGCGTTCACTCCGTTCCGCTTGTACGCCTCCGCGTCGTAGCACCTGGCGGCGTCTTCAGCGTTGTCGAAGATGCCGAGGTACACCTTCTGCCCGTTGACCGACATTTTGGCGGCGAAGTGGTTCCCCTGTGGATACACACCGAAGTAGCCGCTCTTGCTCGTGGACTTCTCGGTACTCAAGGCTGTGGGAATCTCGGCTGGAAGGGCCAGCACCTTCACCAGCTCGTCGTTCGCCGGGCGTACCAGCGGAATGTTGCCGCCCTTCTTCTTCCCGTACTTCTCAGTCATCTGCTCGGTCGAATGGCGCATCAGGTACTGCTGCACTTTCAGCGGCGTCTTCAGGTCTCGCAGCAGACTACGGTACGTGTGCCGGAAGCTGTGGAATCCCAGGTTGGCGATCCCCATGCGCTTGCCCAGCTCCACCAGATACTCCTGCATCGAATCGCGCCAGTAGGGGCGGCCTGTCACCGGGTTGCCGAACACCCAGCCGTTCACGCTTGGGAACTGATCCCTCCATCTCCGTAGGATCACCCACAGACTCTCGTTCATCGGGACGGCTTCTTCGGAGGAAACGGTCTTCGTGCCAGCCACATGCTTGCCCACCGAGGCTCTTTCGATAGAGATGAACCCGGCTTCCATGTCGATCACTTCCCACCGGAGCGCCAGAATCTCACTGATACGGGCTCCGGTACACATGGCGACCGCGATCATCACGCGCAGGATCACCGGCAGCGTCGTGTCGTTCATCATGAACTCGAACTGCTCGGGCTCGATGAGGTCGCGTTCGCGGGTGATCTCGCCCGGCTTGGCCTTCACCTTCAGCTTGGCAATGATATTCTCGGTCGGCTCCAGAAAGCCCCAAATCATAGCCCGATCGAACATCCGGTGCAGCAGCCACTTGATGTTGTTCCGGCTCTTGCTGGCCATCGGTCGTATCGGCCCATGCCCTGGAAGCGTCTTCAGCTCGGCCAGCCACTTCTCGATGGCGTAGGCGTTTTTGAGCATGGTGTCGAGCCGCTCGTCTCCCCAGCGTTCGCGGAGTCGGCGTATGTTCGACATGTCGCTCACCACTGTGCTATGGCGATCATCCATGTCCTGCACGTAGCGGTCGGCCAGATGCCCGAACGTGAATATCTCAACGCGCTCGTTGATCTCAGAGAGCCGGGACAGTGCTGCTTTTCTAGCGGCAGCTTCAGTCGGGTACTTCTCCACCGTGCCAATTTCAAGCGTTGCGTACTTCGCACCATCGTTGTAGCGCAGCAGCCAAAGGTCGGGCAGCGTCTTGCGCTTCTTGCGCTCAATGTACCCGTTCTGAAACCGGTTCCTCTGCATATCTCACTCCATTGCTGATTTTCGTGACGTATTCCTGTAGGTCGGAGATGCGGAACCTCCAGACTGTGCGCTTACGGCCAGGAAATGGAACGCAAGGGATTGTACCCTCACGCGCCATCTGGCGTACCTTCTCACCGGAGAAACCAAGGTATTTCCCCGCGACCTCCGCACTCACGAGAGGCTCGAACTGGGGCTGGGATTTCAGATGTTCAACATTCATAGATCAGAGTCCTTCTCATTTCTTATGCTCACCCTTACCAGGCGAAGCTAAGTTGCTAGCCATCGAGTATGTCGCATAAAACACCGCCAAACTATCTTGATCAGTAAAAGACATCGTTACGGGATAGTAGTCTATGTTCTATGTAATCGCCATAATATAGCTAAGCTATCAGATGTTATCAATGCTAAATACGCCATCTAAGCATTTGATCTTGTCGAACTTATTCCTCCTTACATCTAGTCATGAAAGTTGATTATTTCTAATCGAGATTCGTAGATAACTAGCTGTTCAGTCAGCTCCGATTGAGCAGCCCAAGAAATCTAGCTAGTCGCGCTGCTTACAAAGATGGCCTAAGTCGAGGGCTGCTGTTGGGTCTCAATCGGGCCATTTTCTGGGAGACGTATCGTACCTGTCGCGGATCGGGATCACCGCTGTGCTCGGAGGAACGAGAGAAGAGCTTCTCCCTTAGAGGCAAGCTCAATATTTGTGTGCCGGTTGGCGTTAGCGCGGAGTCGTGGAAGAGTTAGAGCTGACACTTCTTGAAGACAGATTCGAACCAGATAGGCACGGCTCGATCTACAAAGAAGGTCTTGCATCGGGAATTGCAATTGATTGCAATTTTTTTCTCTCCTGCAGTTAACAACCAGGCGTTTTGGTCGCAAGATTACCCCTTCATCCTTTCGGAAGAAGTGAGATTTAACCAAGACGAGTTCGGCAAGGCATCAGGGAGCAGAAACTCCGTCTAGTCAGGCTAGGCGAAGTGACGATCTGAACTCAGGCTCGAGACGGGGCGATGTCCCTCACA
The DNA here is from genome assembly GCF_014274465.1 of Alloacidobacterium dinghuense. Lineage (NCBI taxonomy): Bacteria > Pseudomonadati > Acidobacteriota > Terriglobia > Terriglobales > Acidobacteriaceae > Alloacidobacterium > Alloacidobacterium dinghuense. Next base: position 4,144,111 of record NZ_CP060394.1, read on the forward strand.
ATGAGTTGCGGTCGCGAGAGATTGCAATTGATTGCAAAACTGGAAACGGCCCAATGTCAATCGACGCCCCAATGCTGTCTCTTAAATTTGATTTCCACACGGATTTCAGGTCAATTGCTCTCTAGATCGAGTGGCGTGTACGCCACAACTGCGTTTAGCGTTACTAATCCGATTGTCCGGTCGACCTCTGCTCTGACAGCACAGCGCGTGACAACACTGACGTCAATGGAAGTGATTGGTGCGCCTGATCTGCGACAGTCTCCCCAGAAGTTCCGCAACAAGCTACACTCGAATTCGCAATGGACCTCTCCAAAGAGTTCGACTTCTCCAAAGAGTTCATAGTCACACCGACTGTTGCCGCTCTCCGCGACTTTCTCTCGCGGCCCGGAGCGAGACACGCCTTTCTGATCGGAGCTCCTGGGACCGGCAAAACGGCGGTTCTCCAATTTCTTGCTAACAGCTTTCGCGCCGAAAATTGTCTCGTGGTAATGGTGCGACTTCGCGACATCGACACCAGCAACCAGCTTTTCGTGCAGATCGCGCGTGCCTTTTTGGATCAGACGCAGGCACAAGACAAGCCTCTAGAGTCTGATCCGTTAGATCAAATCCGGGTTCAGTTCGCTAACCAATTCACAGTGTTGCAAGATTTATCCCGGGCGGCGGAGTTGCTTGAACGGATCATTCAACTAGTAATAGAGCGCACCGGCATTAAAAGTCGTGCATACATCTTTCTAGATGGCCTCGACGAAGTGTACGAGGCTGGAGACATCGTCGTCGCGGTGGAAAGCTTAGCGGAGCGTCTGAGTTCGGCCAGCATGGTGGTGACATCCGACCCGTCCTCTAAAGTCAATCGCCTCGGTAAGCGCACAGCATTCGACGCCTTCACTCTGACGCCTCTGACTCAGGCTGAAGCGGTGCAATTCATCCGTCGGTTGCTTCCCGACCCCTTCCTTACGGGGCCCGCTCTTGAGCAGCTGGTTTTGAGAGCCAATGGGAACCCTTTGCTCTTGAACCTATTCGCGAGCTATTTCCTGAAGTATGGCGACCTTGCGACTTTCGAAAAGACTGACACGATCCGCGCCGTCCTCGACCGTCTCTACTATGAACTCCTCGGGTCTGACCAGACGGGGGTGGATGCGCGGCTGCTCTTGAGCCTCTTGGTCTTTCTCCAGCCCGTTTCAACAGATTATCTGACCGAAATCTCAGGGTTGCCCGTCGAACGGGCACAGGCTGCTCTGGGGAAACTCTGGGGATCGATGCTGATCAGCTCAAGCAACAGGCAGGTGATGTTCGCGCACGCCTCGCTTGCTGAATATCATCTCGAAAACAACCTCATCACAAATGATATCGACATTAACGAGTTCAAGTTCGGCGACGAAGCTGCGGAACGAGACGCCCTTCTGAAAAAAAATTTCATGCCGCCGCGTGACCTGAATTCTGTTACATCGGGCGCCAAAACGATCGTCCTGGGCGACCGCGGCGCGGGAAAGAGCGCGATGTTTCGCGCATTGCAAGGGTTAAATGGGGCCGCGTCGGCGCCTGCCGCTGCGAAGCCCGGCACCATAACCTCTGCATCGCAAAATCCTGCTTCATTCGTGCAGCAAATGACTCCGGACGATTCAGTTACGTCATCGGCGGATGGGTTCAAGGCAGTTTGGCTGTTGTACTCCGCGGCTCTGGCGGCCCGCGACGTTGATGTCCCAACGACTAGCGATGACCAGCATACCAAAGCATTCGTCAAGGATTCGCGAACGATTTTGCGGCGCGTCGGCTGGGCCGCCTCGATTAAGGGTGAGAGTCGAGCGTCACGATGGACGGCGGCCCTACGATCCATCATGCCCGAGAAAGTATCCTTAAAGCTCGGACCCATCACGGTTGAGCCTAATCTGAGCCGCCGCGGGCGCGGATGGCTCGGAAGCGATATCAAAATTGACGAATTCATTGATCGCACCGATCGGCTTTTACAAGCCACGGATCGACGGCTGTTGATTGTCTTTGATCAAATTGATGAGGCGTTTAAATATCAAAGAGACAGACAGGAAGCGCTCGTGCAGGGACTTTTTCTCGCCGAATCCTTCCTATCGTTGCGACAGGCCATACGATTGGTCGTACTTCTTCGGACTGATCTCTTCGAGCTTTACGATATTCAAGAGAAAAACAAGTTTGTCTCGCGGACCGTGCGTCTCGACTGGACACGCGAGGAGCTAAGGAAACAGCTTCTCCAAAGACTGTTTTCGAACGTCGGCCTTCGCGCCATCATGGAATCGCTGAACGTAGCCGCAATTGAGTCAAGCATTCTTGCCCAGATACAGTTTCGGATCGTATTTCCGACAGAAGTCGAGGGCAAACCGTTTGAGGAGTGGCTGTTTGAGAGTCTGAAAAACGGCAAGAATCATATCGCGCCCCGCCAAATCATTTTGTTCTTGAACCTCGCCAAAGAAAACGCCAAGGACGCAAGCCGACGGCGCATTCCATTGTTCACTGAGAAGGAAGTCGCTCAGGCCATGACAAGGCTATCCGAGCTTAGCTATCAAGAGGTGATCAGCGATTTTCGAGCTGCGACCGCGTTTGTACGAAACTGTCGGGCTGGCAAGATTATGGAGTTTAAGCTCGAGGACGTTCAGACTCTCTTCGACGAAGACGAGGGCTCCGTAGTACTTCAATTGGAGCGGCTGGAGCGGCTTGGATTTCTGGCGCGCACGATTGTCAAAGAGGGCGATTTACTAGTACCCCGATTCCGCGTCCCACGCTTGTTCACCCGTTGCTGGGAGACCTCTGACTGACAATCGAGTTTGCGCCTGGGTCTTCGAGGGAAGCAGAGCGAGTTACTGATTCATCGATATATTCGCAGCACCATCTTGTGCGAATTGCTGGCGACACCTGCAAAGCATTATCGTCGCTCTGCGGCTGGCGCGGGAACCAGGCATAAATAAACCGTCGCCGCCTGTTAAGTATCGTAAGTGACAGCGTGACGCTGGCGCGGCACATTCTCAAGCGAGTGATAGGGCAGTAGGAAATGGAGAGAAAGGCAAAATAAAGAGCCCCCAAAGGGGGCTCTTATTCGGTACGAAATTCTAGGCCTACAGTTCGCCAAGGCCGGTGATTTTGATCGTCGCGCCCTTGGGAAATGTGGCACAGATTATGAGTTCGCCACCCAGAGCTTCGACATGCCGCCGGAGGGTTGAGATATGCAAGTCCGTCCGCTTCTCCATGCGCGAAACCTGTTCCTGCTTCACGTCCAAGGCCTTCGCCAGGTCCGCCTGGGTGAATTTTCGCGCCTTACGCAGTTCCTTCATGGACTGCTCTTCAAGGACAAGCTGGGCTGTGCGTTGGTCGATCTTCTTACGCCGCGCCTCGGGCAAGCGGCTGAGTTTTTCCTGTAAGGTCGTCATCGCTTTTTCCCTTTTTCTTCCTTCTTCGATTTCTCTTCCTGTTTCAACTTTTCTAAATGCCGCGCGTATCGGGCATCAGCTTTTTTGATCAAACCTTTATAAAAACGCTCTTTGCTCATGCCGACCTTGCCGCCTCCAACAAGCATAACGGCAACACGCTTCGGATCGAACGCAAAAGCCACACGCCATTCATCATTCATCGCTTCAAATCGGAGCTCCTTCATGTTCGGGTACTTGGAGCCCTTCAGCGTGTCGACATGCGGTCGCCCGGTGGCTGGACCGTTCATTTCGAGAAATTGAGCTTCAGCATAGAATTCGTCCTGCACTTCTTCGGGCAGTTCGTCGAATTCCGCCTCAAACTCCTCGTAAAAACTTACCGACCACTTCATTGATTATGCTCCCAAGCGCATATGCTGTCAAGAGCATTTCCTTGTCCCATTGTCACAATCATCATGCCATGTACCCTTCTCTTACGTCCCTTGTTTTCTGCCGGTTGCACCTCCAACCGGCAACACCGGACCTGCCTTCGCGGGGAGTGGCAGCAAGGATCAGTGTAGCGGAAGGGGGCATCCGGTCTGCACGCAGCGCAGGGGGGCCGGGGATGCGCACGCTACGCGAAGCGCTTGGTCCCTGCCATCCGTATCACGAAAAATGGACCCGGAAGAATGGCGGAAGACCGGTCAAAAGGGAAGGGCCGTAAGCTGGTTTCTCAGGACGGACCTGTCTTAAGAATATTCTGGCCAGAACTATTCATTAACCAGACATCCCCATCACTCCAACACTTAGCAACGATAGTTCCATGGTCAATCGTTGAATAGCAGCCATGCGTGGAGAAACGCTCATAACTCGCGGATGCATCATGTTTGTTGTGCAGTTCTCCGACTGAACAGATTGTGGCATCTGGGTTCATGGCCTTTACAGCATCTATGCTGTAGCCACTTCGTCTGCCGTGGTGAGACGCTTTTAACAAGTGAGCTTTCGGGAGGGCCCCTTTCCTTCGTTCGAGCAGCTTGTCCCACATCTCTGCCGGTAAGTCGCCCCCCAGCACGATAGAGCATTTTCCGTGCTGTATCTGCAAAACATAACTGAAGTAATTCGGGTCGGCCTCCGGGTCGGTGGACTTTGTATTTTCAAATGGTGCCCAGATGGAAATGCCATCATCTTTGTAGAACTGCGCTACCGCGCCCTCCCGAAGCTTCAGGATCGTGCAGTCTTTGAAACCTCCTGAGTGGAACGTCTGATATCTATCCCAGTCCTTTTCGTCGTGATTTACCTGGGCCCACTTGTTTAGCTCCATATCCTTGCTGATGCAGTGGTCAGTGTCCCAAAAATTGGTGACTATGTAGCCCTCATCACCGAGCCTATTCAAACCGCCCATATGGTCCATATCCGGGTGGGTCTGTATGTATCGAAATATCGACCTGCCGGGGAATTTCGCTTTCAGATAATCGATCGGGTCAACGAGATGAGATTGATCTTTGTCGACCTGTGCATCCACGACATACGCGGCAAGAGAACTGCTCGAGAACGTAGCTCCATGGGAATACCTTTTCCGCAACTCGTCGCGCGTCGGACCGGCCAGTTTCTTACAGTTGTTAATATCAACCACAGTGAGTCTGTCGGGGAAATCGATGATTGTACAGTCACCGTGGCCGACATGGAGAAAATGAATTTCGAGTTTCGTAACTGACATTCTATGAATTTCCCCTTCGATCAATACGATCTTCGGGCACGCATCTTCCCGGCACTCATCGTCAGCATTCCGGCCATGGCGCTTGTCTATGCTGTCGCGCCTACTACGCGAAATCCCTTTGGTACGGCGGGGATCGGAACGTTACTTGAAGGAGCTGTCCTATTTCTCTTAGGACGCATTGCGCGAGATCGTGGAGTTAAACAACAAAAACGGCTTTTCGACCGGTGGGGGGGACCGCCGACCACTCGCATTTTACGTCATGAAAACTCCCTTTTGGACCCACTAACAAAAGCACGCCTAAAAATTACACTACAGACGCTTTGCGGCTTGACGTTTCCCTCCGAAGTAGAGGAAAAGAGTGATCCAGCTCGCGCCGACATGATTTACAGCTCGGCCATTAAGGCGCTCCTGGAGCATAGACGAGATACAAAGCAATTCAGGCTATGCTTCAACGAAAACTGCAACTATGGCTTCGCACGCAATCTGTACGGTATCCGCTGGCTTGGTATCGTGGTCGCTTCTATCTGCATTGCATCAGGTGGCGCGATATTCCGCGGGCGAGGATTTTCTTTCTTGTGGGTGCTTTCTGCGGCCATATCTATTGCGGTCCTCTTATTGTTGGTACTTTATATCAATGCCGACTTTGTGAAGCGTAGCGCCGAAGCTTATGCTGTGGCGCTTCTGCGTAGCTGTGAACCTCAAAAAGCCAAAAAAGCCCCAACAAAGAAGGCGGCCGCCGAGTCTTAAACATGAAACGCTGGTGAGGAAGTGGTGCCACGTTTGGTGCCACTTTGTACTTTCATTTGGTGCATTTCAGTAAAATTAAGTGCGCGCTGGATAATGCGCCCAACTCATTGGTTGTGTGAACGTTATTCGCGCTGTGGAAAACGGACATAAAATCCGAGCGCGCAGTATCGTTGATCGCGCAGAGCGAAATGCGCGTGCGGCCGTGACAGGTCGAAACAGTTCCAAGCTGTACGAATGGTGCGAACTCATCCACGAAAATATTGGGGTATCAAAGGGGGTACTTACCTGATTCGCATCTCTAAATACCTGTGAAATCAGCACATATGGCTGCCTGGGGGGCAGCCAATAAAGACGCGGGTTTCCTCAGATATCCTCTAAAAAACAATCTATTGTGTCCGTGCTATGTCCGCATTTGTAGGCGGACACTGATTCCCGAATTCAAACACCGAAAGAAGCCCGAGTGATATCGAAGAAGAAGCGATATTGAGCGCCAGTGTTCGTGCGGGGATGGCCCTCTTTGGCTACACCCTGCGAGGGTAGTCGTTCTGACCGATCAGCAATTCAGTCTCTTGAGCGGAGAAGAGATCAAGTCAAACGGCCGGTGGAAAAAAGCGACGAAGAACTCTTTCGCGCGTCCACGTATGATTTATCTGTGGAGACTGTGAGTGAATCTGGGACCCTGCCTTCAATGTCTGGCCATCAGTAAGGCAGATGGTCGTGCGTAAAATTCTTTATGGTGAAGACGGGACGTATTCCGACGAAATCGAAAGAGTCTATCGCACCTGATAGGTGAGTTCGATTAGTTCAGTCGCATTGCCGAACAGCAAGGATCGGAGTTGACGAGCAGTCTGGCGTGACACAATAGCTTACCCTCTGGTACTGCTGGTATTTGATTTGCGCGTCCAAGTTTCATGGAAAACAGTATGACAACCAACAACGCGAACAAAGCATCAGCCTACAGCAATGGTAACCACCCGTCACGTGCCGATCACCATGAAGTGGTGTGCCCGCTCCCAGTTATCAGCTTATTCTCGGGCTGCGGTGGGCTCGATCTTGGATTTGCAAACGCCGGGTTCACGTCCATACTTGCCATCGACGCTAACGCTGCTGCGTGTCGAACCTACGAACGGAATCATGTCAGCACCCGAGTGTTCAAACGTGATCTATCCAAGCTCCCAAGAAAATACATCCTGGAGCGTCTATCTGAACTATCCACCACGGTAAAGCCGATCGGTATTGTTGGTGGACCGCCGTGTCAGGCCTTTTCCCAAGGAAACTGGCAAAAGCGTGACGACGATCCGCGCGCATTGCTTTCCAAGACCTACGCCACGATCCTTCGTGAATTAAATGACGCTTGCGATCTAGATTTCTTCGTTTTCGAGAATGTTCTAGGCCTAAGACAGGATCGTCACGATGAGCAATTCAAGCAAATTAAACGGCTCTTTTCGGCGGCGGGCTTTAGGATTTTCGAATCAGAACTGAACGCACAAAATTTTGGTGTAGCACAAGTTCGAAGGCGCCTTTTTGTGGTCGGGCTGAATCGGTACAAGTACCCGAATATCAGTTTCACTTTCCCTACCCAGAACGGTGCACCGAAGCGAAGTGTCCGCGATCTTATCGCCGAACTGCCGGCACCACTGTTCTTCAAGAGAGGTACTTCCGTGACCGACATTCCACACCATCCAAATCATTGGTGCATGGTCCCGCGATCCGATCGTTTCTTTAATGGTTCGCTAAAGGAGGGAGAAATCAAAGGTCGTCCGTTTCGAGTCCTGAAGTGGGACGCGCCAAGTTGGACGGTTGCTTACGGAAATCGTGAGGTACACATTCATCCGAGCGCAACCAGGCGACTGAGTGTTTATGAAGCAATGCTTTTGCAGGGATTTCCTCCCGAATACGAGCTATGCGGGACTCTATCGGACCAGATCCGTCTCGTGTCGGATGCTGTGCCGCCACCATTGGCAGAAGCTCTAGCAAATTCGCTTATCGACGCATTAGGCTATGACCGAGCTACCACTGCTAATTCAGCCTGTTCGATCCGCGCTTAGGATCTTCCGGAGAGCTCGCTCTGGTATGGGATTACTAGACGGACTGGAGGGATTCAGAGGATCTAGCCGTCTAGGAAAGGCCCGGAATGGACAGACTCAGTGCTGAGCGCCGCAGTGCCAACATGCGGCAGATTCGATCTAAAGACACGAGCCCTGAAGTAGCACTTCGGCGCCTACTTTATGGAATGGGATATCGGTACCGCCTCCACCGCAAAGACCTTCCAGGTACTCCAGACATCGCTTTCCCGTCGCGCCGGAAGGTCATCTTCGTTCACGGCTGTTTTTGGCACCAGCACGCTGCTTGCCGGGAGGGAAAAATGCCGGCCTCGAAGCAGTCCTATTGGGGACCAAAACTTCAGAGCAATGTTGAGCGTGATCGGAAACATCAAGCGGAGCTGACCAGGCTGGGTTGGGAAACGCTCGTCGTTTGGGAATGTCAGTTGAAAGATTCCGGCGCGGTGGTAGACCAGGTTAAGCGGTTTCTCGGGAAAACAGAGGCTGGCTCTAAAAAATAGCACGAGACCCCTCACGGACCTGAACGTGCGGTGACGCAGGGTACCACGGTAACCTACTACTTTGATGCTGCAACCACAACCTGCTGATTGGCCCGTTAGAATCACAACGTGTCATGGCGATAGTCTTCACGAATGGTCGAACGGGTAGCTAAGAGTCTCGGAATGCAATTTTGGGACGGCATACAATGGAGGCCGATTCCCCTTTGGGCAAGGTTCTTTATCTCGCTGGGTGCCGCCATGTCGGCGGCTCTTTCACCCGAACGCAGGATCGTTGCGGCGTTATCAGTGCCGACCCCATCATTCGCCGCTGCATTCATTGCTCTCGGCCGCGTTCTCAGTGAGCCGATTTCGGAACCAGCGAAGAGTGCTGTTGATGCTCACTTCGACATGCTCGCCGCTTTGCCGACGCACACTCCATTGATCTACTTCAATGGGAAAGCTCTTTACAATGGGCCGCTCCTGGGTATTGCGAAGCAATCTAACAGCCACTTCATTCGTATGGCCATCCACCGCGGAGGGACTTGCATGATCCCGAAGCGCCACTGTCTGTTCGTCGAAGTGCAACCGGAAAGTGAGAACGGCAAACCAATAAGCCACTCCGGCCGACTGAGGAATCCGAAACCTTTCGTGGGCCGGTTCTTTACTTTGGCGGAGCACTACAGGATTCTGTGCAGCACAGCAAGATCGGTACTCATTATCGGAGAAAAGAATCGCCTTCGAACCGAGCTTGTGCAAACTCAGTTTGCAGTTCCGAGTGGGATTCACCACGTCGAGGGTGTCCTTCAGGATCTAATCCGGGTCGCCAAGTTCTCTTCGGGCGGGGTTGGTTGTCGGGCAGATGTCTACGCTCGCTCGAGGGGCCACTCAATCCAGAACGGCGGTTCGACAGCCGAAAGTTCGCTCTTAATCCTCGATGGCGCCGTCTCACACTTTCGATGGGCCCATGAATACTCGCACTGCGATTCGGTTTCGATCCTATCCAGAACAGAGTGTGAATACGGAACCGCGATCGACTCGGCAAATGCTCGGTACCTCAATCGACTCGACGACTTTTCATTGTCCGGGCTCATCGCACCGCCCGCTGGAATTGAACTCATGGTGCATCTAGAGGACCGGCAATGAGAATCACAACCCTCGCGGCCACTAGCACTATCTATGACTGTGGATCAACTAATGTGCTTGTCCGCGCAAGGCTTTCGCATGATCGTTTTCGAGCCTATTCCCTAGCCGTGAGGCGTCTCATTCATGGTATAGGAGAGGCAGTTATCGAAGAGCCTTGGAAGCATATTCTCACACCGCTCCGCAGGTACGGATTTGCCCTGTGTGCAGCCCCCTTGCCGTTCAACGAGCCATCAATTCAGCCGTTGGACATCAGAGAACTTCACTCCCGTAAGGAAGCCCTGGCGATGGTCTATCCGGCCGAAGCAATGCAGTTCGGAAGGGCAATCCAGTGCCTGGAAGCACTCATCCAGAGCAACGAGAATCCTTACAGAATTTGGCTTGCAGAGGCCGTTCTTCGAAATCCTGGGGACGGAGCAGTGCTCATCAGTGATTCCCGGTTAGTTATCGCGGCTGAACGCCAGCTCTACCGCAACCCCTCAACACGCCGGTTATCCGTTATTACACCAGCTCAGCTGACAAGAGACAGGTGCTTCGATGTGCTCTATGTTCTTGGTGCGGCAAGGTGGTTCCCTAGCTTCATTTTCGATGCCCCACGTTCCACGAAAACGGAAGTCATCCGGTATGCATGGATAAAGGACGGGCATCGTGAGGACGCCAAGAGGTTTCTTTGTGCCGCCGAACCGACATTCGAGATGGAGGACGATCCGGCCGAGCACGAAGATTGTTATGACGCCGCCGATCTGCTCCCAGTTGTCGACTGGAGAAGCATAGGACGGAAGATTGCCGCTGCTGAACTGCAAAATACGCTTGAGTCGGCGGAAGCCAATCTGGTGCTCTTAGAAGGTGAGCGTGCTGTTTTTCTTGAGGCGGCTGATGGGGCGTCAGTCCTAACCATCGATTTGGATGCCGATGAAAGCACAGAACGTCTTGCGCGGATCGCCACAAATGAGGTCAGGCCGGGTACCTTCTTACTCCTGCGCACGAGCGGCGGCGGCGACTATATCGTCACCGAGGCCGACCGTCATTTCCTCAAAGGCCGCGCCCCGGAGGTCCGCGAAGCGCAACAGCGCTGGAAGGCACTCTTGCGCCAGGAAGTGCAGAAGGATGGTCTCCTGGGCACCAGTGTGCGATTGATCGACTTGGGTTCGTCTAGCGCAGAGGAGATCAACGTTCGGAACTATTTGTCACCCCGGAGCATCAGAACACGCGCCACGGAGGACTTTCAGGCCATCATGCGTCTCGTGGGATTGGGTGAAGAGTGGCAGCGTTATTGGAACATGATGGGTGAGATTGATCATGCCCACCGCCTTGCGGGCCATCGTATCCGGCGTCAACTGCTTAGGAAACTAGAGGAGTTGGATCTGACCGAGCTCGAACGTGTCGGTCGTATGGAGATAACGCTGCCTGAGATGGACGCTGGAGGGTTTACGGCTTTCCGCGTTCTCGACGTATCACCCGACTCCCAACTCGTAGACATTCACGGTTTGGGTCATCCATTCGAGCTCTGAACGCGGTATGGCGAAAATGTTTCCAGCTGAGATCTTCAGTGGCTGCCCCAGTCCAGGGGAACGCGAGGTATTTGCGCGACTCAAAGATAGTTCCAATACACCAGATTGGATCGTCCTGCATTCTCTGGATATTGCCCACCACGTCCGGCGAGTGAGCGGTGAAGCAGACTTCGTCGTGATCATTCCAACTAGAGGCGTTCTTTGTCTGGAGGTTAAAGCCTATCGGCGTATACATCGAAACGAAGCCGGTTGGCTTTATGGCTCTGAGCAAATCCCAGATTCCCGCGGCCCCTTTCGCCAAGCGTCGGAAGCCATGCACAGTATACGGAACCGCCTAATTAGAAAAAGACCAGACTTGGCTCACATCCTGTTCTGGTCGGCGGTTGTCCTTCCGTACATCGATTTCAAGATTCCATCCAACGAGTGGCACGACTGGCAGGTCATTGATGCCGCGCACTTCAGGCAGCGCCCTCTTCCAGAAAGCATAGAAAACGTTCTCAAGAATGCCCGTGAATTTTTGTCGACTTGCGAGAGTGCCCGATGGTTCAATGCAGGTCTACCTACTCTCACACCTAAGCAGGCCAAAGCGATTGCGCAGGAACTGCGTCCGAGCTTCGAGATTTTCGAAAGTACTAAAGTTCGCCGAGACCGCTGGGATAAAGAAGTACGTCGCTACACAGAGGAGCAGTTCGCCTCGCTCGACGCGATGCAGGCCAACTCGCGCGTGCTGTTTACCGGCCCCGCCGGGACTGGCAAAACACTGCTGGCAATTGAATCAGCACGCCGAGCACATTCCGGAGGAGAACGGTGTCTCTTCGTCTGTTTCAACCGTCTCCTTGGGCGCTGGCTTCAGGAGGAGATGGCCCCTCTGGGGGAGACTATGACCACATCCACGTTCCACAGTTTTCTCCTATCGCTTGCGGGCTGCGTTCCTCAGGGTGAAGGCGTCAGCACATCGTTCTGGGAGGAGGAGCTTCCAGAGAGGGCAATCGAGGCGCTAGTCGAACGTGATCCTCAATTCACGCCCTTCGATACTCTCATTATCGACGAGGCGCAGGATCTTCTTCGAGCCAATTACCTGGACGTTCTCGACCTGCTCCTTCGAGGAGGGCTCGCATCGGGCCGATGGCGCCTCTTTGGCGATCTGGAGAAACAGGCCATATATTCAGGCAGCATTCCTAACCCTGTTGCGCTTCTGCAGCAACGAACAGGCAGCGTTCCCTTGTTCTCGCTCAGAGTCAACTGTCGCAATTCGCCGCGAATCTCCACTTTGGTGCACCTCCTCGGAGGCCTCGCACCAAATTACAGCCGCGTACTGCGGCCGGACAACGGGATCGAACCGGAATTGAAATACTACGGGTCGTCGGCTGAACAAGAAGCCATTTTCCTCCAGGTTTTGGAGTCTTGGTACGGAGAAGGGTTCGGTGGAGGTGAAATCGTCGTATTGTCGCCGCGTGCAGACCGGACCAGCCTTGCTGCACACGTAGCGAAGGAACCCTGGCGCAGCCGCCTCCGCCCATGCGCTGAGTCGACGGGAGGACAAATTTCTTATGCTTCAATCCATGCTTTCAAAGGACTAGAGGCCTCGGCGGTTGTCGTTACGGACATTGAACATCTGACTGGCGACGCAGCGGTGGATTTGTTCTATGTTGCTGTAACGCGCGCGTTGCACCGACTGACGATTCTAGTTCACGAGTCCGCGCGCCCCGACATCATCCGTGCGTTGACGGGACAAGGCGCTGTTCCGAACCTTAACTCATCCGGAGAGCCATCATGGTAAATCACATCGCGGACCGCGCACTCCTGCTAGATTCGCTCCGCCGCGAACTCGTCGGTCCTGATCCTCGCGGTGAAGAACTCGACTGCACGCAGCCCGTTTCGTTTGCGGCCTTAGATAAATCATATGGCCCGTGGCGTCAGAAAGAAAACGGCGAAGAGGTTCTCCAACGTGACCCTCCAACGAAACGCTACGGCATCGGCGTCTTGTACCCGGCACAGACTCTCGATCAAGATGATTCTGGTGTTGATGCCTTGCTGACGCAGCCAGCTGTGGTTCTTCCCGACGCTTTGGACCCTCCACAAGACGATCCCCTTACAGCGCAGGCCCGAAGAGACCTTGAGGATATTCAACATCGCACTGAAAGATCCTCAGCGGAACCAGAAACGGAGGACTTGGACCTGTCGTCCGCGAACTCTTACCGCCCAAGCAGCGTCGCAGTCAGCTTTCTTGCTTCGGTTCCAAAAGGCGCACAGCTAATCGTCGAGGCTACAGGAGGCCGCTATCAGCGCTTTCCCGTTACGATCGAAGAAAAGGAACGGACGTGGTGGCTTAGGTCTCCAGTCAGGCTGCGCGCACAATTCAATCGCGACGACCTCCTCTCCATTCAGAAGAAGCTCATTCAACCGACTGATGTCGAAAGCACTAATCTGAGTGATCTCGACATTCGAATCGAAGTATATGGCAGGCCCTCCTCGATCTCAGATGCCCGGCTATTCACCGTTTGTCTCGTCAACCGCTCGTCGGCTTCGTCGATTGATGAGCGTAGTCTCTTCCAATTCCACTTCAAGGCGCATTTCGAATCCACTGGAAAACAGGCCGAGATTCTTCCTTACCCTGCGGTCGAATTGGAAAAACCTGATGATGAGGAGCAGTCCCTCGCGTTGCTGTACAGAGAAACCGAAACCTTTGCGATTGGGCATGGGTGTGCCGCTGACTGGTCTATCAACGCAACACGGACTAGTGCACTCGCAATCACAGGCGAGTGCTTGCCCACGTTTGAAACACCCAGCGTCACACCTGATATCCGCCGCCAGGACGGCAGCGCGATTGATGTCTCCATGGCCGCGCTTGCTGGCCTAATCCAAGGCGACGACGGACTCGATGCCCTTGAGGATGTAGTGGCCGCCTATGAGCAATGGATAGATGAAAGGGAAAAGGGGATTTCTCTTCTGGACATTAAGCACAGAACTCCAGCTGAACGCCACATGAGGGAATGCGCCCGCTGCGCAGATCGCATGCGCGATGGCATAGACTTTCTCAATTCCGATCCGCGCGCCATGAGAGCCTTTAGGCTCGCAAATGAGGCGATTCTGTTGCAGCAGCTGCATAGCCGCCGCGAATCGCGTCGGCTAGTTTATGACACAAAGGGAAAGCGGCTGACGTTTTCTGATCCGTACGTTGCACAGGACACGCGCATTGAAACGGCTGGCCGCGGAAAGTGGCGCGCCTTTCAGATTGCATTCCTCCTCATGACGCTCCGATCCACGGCGGACGGCAGAGCATCTGACCGCAGCACGGTTGAACTCATTTGGTTTCCCACCGGCGGAGGGAAGACGGAGGCTTATCTCGCGCTTTCAGCTTTTTCGATTCTAATGCGCCGGCTCCGCAATCCGGCTGACGCGGGGGTCGAGGTGATCATGCGCTACACGCTTCGCCTTTTGACGGCCCAGCAATTTCAGCGCGCTGCGGGTCTACTATGTGCTCTGGAGTACCTCCGGCGGCAACCGACAAACGAGAAAGATCTCGGCCAAGTTCGATTCTCAATCGGCATCTGGTTGGGCGGAAGTTCTACTCCAAATTCACGGCAGCAGGCTCGCAGTGCACTGACGGCCCTCAGCCAGGCTCAGCCTTATGCAGAGAATCCGTTCATCATCACCAAGTGTCCCTGGTGTGCGGCTGAAATGGGACCCGTGGAACTGGAGGGGAAAATACCTTCTGCCATCCCTAAGGTGCACGGTTATGAAAGGCAGGGCGATACTGTCGTATTTAAGTGCTCAGATCGCACATGTGATTTCTCGTCGGGGCTTCCAATCGTCGTCATCGACGAGGATATTTACGACATGTGCCCTACCCTGATTATCGGCACAGTGGACAAATTCGCAATGCTTGCGTGGCGGCCCGAGGCTAGAGCGATCTTCGGTCTTGGTTCGAATGGAACACGGAAATCGTCACCGCCAGGACTAATAATCCAAGACGAGCTCCATTTAATCTCTGGCCCGCTTGGCTCAATGGTGGGCCTCTACGAAGCCCTGATTGAAGAGCTCTGTACAGACCGCCGCAACGGTTCTGTCCCTCCCAAGATCGTGAGTTCAACTGCCACAATTAGGAGGTATGCGAGCCAGGTTAGGGATCTTTACGGCCGCGAGACGGTCGCTCTGTTTCCGCCTCCTGGCCTTAGCGCATCAGATTCTTTTTTCGCGCAGCACGCGCGGCGACCTGATGGCTCTCTCGCTCCCGGCCGGATTTACGTCGGTGTTCACGCTCCTGGCCTCGGGTCTCTCCAGACCGCTCAAGTTCGAGCATTTACTGGCTTGCTTCAAGCACCGCTGGCTCTGCCCGACGCGGCAAGAGATCCATGGTGGACTATCCTCGCCTTCTTCAACAGTCTGCGCGAATTGGGCACGACCCTATCCCTTCTGCAGTCCGATATTCCGGACTACCTGAAAGTCATTCGAAACCGGACTGGCGCGGCACCGGACCTGATTCGGCGTCTCCGTAATGTGAAGGAGCTTACGGGTAGACTTCCTAGCGAAGAGATCCCCCTTGCAATCTCAACGCTTGAAGCGGAATACGGAGGCCAGCGGACACCTGTTGATATCTGTCTGGCTTCGAACATCATTGAGGTAGGTGTGGACATAGATCGTCTTTCGCTCATGGCCGTCGTGGGGCAGCCAAAAACCACATCTCAGTACATTCAGGTCACAGGGCGCGTGGGGCGACGCTGGTGGGAGCGTCCTGGGGTGGTAGTGACAATATATGTTGCATCAAAGCCCCGTGACCGCTCCCATTTCGAGAAATTCCGAAGTTACCACGAGAGGCTGTACGCCCAAGTAGAACCGACGAGCGTAACGCCGTATTCGCGCCCGGCGTTGGAGCGAGCGCTGCACGCCGTCATGGTTGCCTATGTGCGGCAGTTCGGCACGGAGGCGGCAGGACGTAGCCCCTATCCGATACCCCAGGGGGAGCTAGCTGCACTTCGTGACCTGCTTGTGCCACGTGTGACTCAAATTGACCCCGACGAGAGGGCGAGCTTCGAACGACTGTATGACGCAAGAACAGATGAGTGGCGCCGATGGGAGCGCAACCGGTATAGCGGAGCTCCGTCAGACGAAGAGATTCCGCTTCTGCGGCCAGCCGGAGGATATGCAAGTCCCGAGCACGTTCGAATTTCCTGGCCCACTCCCCAATCGATGCGGGCCGTCGATGCTGAATGCCAGGTCGAGATCACAACTCTCTATTTGAACGACCGGGGAGCCGACAATGCCTAAAGGTCCGATCCGAAGGGCCCAACTTGTGGCACCGTTTGGTGTTGGAGCACTTTCTGTCGTAAGAGACGGCACCTCGGTTATTACTTGTGGCGTTGACCACTGGTATGAAAGAGAGCAGAGGGACGAGAGCGGCCAAACCATCGACGTTAATGAGTTTCGAATTGAAGAGTGGCGTCTTCAGAGAAGACTCGGTGTTGACCACTTCAGACTCCCTCCAGACTTCCGTGTACGGCGCCAGAGTGATAAGGCTCCTAACTTTTACTTAACGGTCCCCTTTCTGAGATTTCCCAAATGGCATTTTTGTCCATCGTGTAATCTTCTCGTCACACTGCCGCTTACGGTCAGGACGCGCGAACGCTGCCCAGCATGCCTTGAATCTCGAAAAAAGCGAATCGTTCTATTGCAGGTTCCGTTTGTTGCCATGTGCGACCAGGGACACCTTCAAGACTTCCCGTGGCGTGAATGGGTCCACAAGACCGCGAGTCCATCCTGTCACAAGAGTCTGAAACTGGTGGCTACCGGCGGAGCATCTCTGTCAGCTCAAAAAGTGGAATGTGAGTGTGGCGCTCACCGTACACTCGCGCAGATCACGACAGCCGCACAGTCGGGGGAGACCACCTTTCTAAGCAGCAACCTCGATGACAGCGGCACTCTGTACCTCTGCCGCGGATTGAAACCGTGGCTCGGACTTGAAGATGTCGAGCAGTGTCCTCGACCTCTTCGCGGCTCTCTCCGCAGTGCGTCGAACCTATATTTTGCTGACGTTCAGACCGCGCTATATTTGCCCCGCAGCAGCGCAAATGCACCATCCGACCTCGTCGATCGGCTGCAGGAACCACCACTATCAACGCTCATCAGTTTGTTGAAGGGTGCCGTCAAGACCATAAAGCCTGACATGCTCAGAAACCAACACTCCATCGTTCTGCGGAAGTATACCGATGAACAGATCGCCGGGGCCATCGGAATTGTCACTGGCGCTGGGCAGCAAGATGCTGAGGCTGATGTTGGGTTGCCTGGTGACGACAGCGAAATGGCATTCCGAAGAGCAGAATACCGCGCATTGCGGATAGCACGTGACGAAGATCAGCTCCTGATCCGGGCTCCAGAAATGAGCAAATATGACACGGAAGTTGCCGGCGCCTTCGAACGGATAATGCTTATTCACAAACTTCGAGAAACTCGCGCACTAACGGGCTTCACTCGAGTATTTCCAACTGCTGCTGCCACCCTCGAGGAAAAAGTGCGGTTACTTCGGCGCGATTCCCCCTTAGAACCATGGTTGCCGGCCTACCTAGTCTATGGAGAAGGAATTTTCTTTGAGTTTCACGAAGCTCTGATCGACCAATGGGAACAGCGCCCTGAGATCGGGGAACGAATACGTCGCCTCGATGCCAGCTATCGAATCCTGCAGGGAAATCGACGCCAGCCCTTTGAACCGATCGTCCCGCGATTTGTGCTCCTCCATACTATTGCTCATCTGTTGATGAACCGCCTCACGTTCGAGTGTGGGTACAGTTCCGCGGCACTTCGAGAGCGGTTGTTCGTTTCGCCAAACCGGAAGGCTCCTATGGCTGGCATTCTGATCTATACGGCTGCGGGTGATGCAGAAGGTACCATGGGCGGCCTAGTTCGGATGGGTCAGCCCGGCTACCTTGAACCGATGATCCGGCGTGCCCTAGAAGCTGCATCGTGGTGTTCCGCCGATCCGGTTTGCTTGGAAATGGGCCGACGGGGGGGACAGGGTCCAGATTCCTGCAATCTCGCTGCTTGCCATGGCTGTGCCTTAGTTCCGGAAACCGCTTGCGAACGATTCAATCGGTTCCTTGATCGGGCCTGTGTGGTCGGGGATATCGAAAGCCCCGGATTGGGCTTCTTCCCGGGTGGGCGCATCGGTGAGAATTCCTAAAGCAAATGCTGATTCTGAAAGGAAGCGCAAGCAACTTAATATACAGCAGCAATATAGGTTGCAATCCGGCCCAACCACACCCAACGGAGCCACTGTCTTAGGTCTGAGAGATGACTGCGCCGTTGCTGAAGGAAGGCCCTTTGATCGCGTGGACGATCTCATCGATGTCCTGAGTTTCACCGGAGCATCTGGTCTCGATTGGAGAAACAAAGTCGCCAATAGAACTGGCGCATTTGTTCATGCAGATCAACACCGGCAAACATCGGACAACTTTGGTGGAATTTGCAATTGATTGCAATGCGTAAGTTGACCACAACACTCCATCGAATATCCCGTCGTTACGACCGGAAACGAGCGTATATCGCCAGCTAGTCGAACAGGTTTCAATAGATCTTCATCAGGGCGCTTGCATTTGCTTTTGACTGAGACGATCTGCAAGCCAGAGAATTCAGGATTCCTAGATTGTCGTTAGACGTACTTACACCCTCACTTTTGAAGTGCGGATTTAGCATAGCTCTCTGCGCTCGGCCAGTCGGTGGAGACGTAACGATCCTGAGATTTGCCATCCTTGTTCACGGTGACCACAAAGAATGAATGCTGCCTGGGATACTGCCTGACATCCTCAAGGGAGTCCTCGCTGAGTTCTTCCCAAAGAAAGTCATCGTACTCAATTCCATTGGAGTTCGGGATGTCCTCCGGCTCGAATTTCTTGCTCAGTTCGAGAGCCTGTGCAAGTGTCTCCTTCGCATCTTGTTCCATGCTGTTAAACACTTCGCGGGCGAAGTCGCGGTCGTAGGTTTTGATTACCTCGACTGTCACGGGGCCTGCACTCTCTTTCAGAAATGTCTCTTGTCTAGGCATACAGTATTCTCGTCCCTGTTGCAGGGCAAAGCATCAGAGTGATGCCGCACCAGCCTCTATCGAACGAGACCTAATGACTTCGGAAATGGTCTCGATGTCTTGGCTCTCGCTCGGGCATGTCGTTGAGATTGACGACACAATCTCCCCGCTCTCGTCAGTCACAGTCGCTCCCCAGTTGACGTCCGCCGTGCCCCAGACGATCTCGCCACCTACCTGAGTAGGAAGCACCACACAGTAGATGTCGCCGCCTGTATCCTGCGAGCTTGCATCGAGCCCACTTGCCTGAAGTGCTTCGGCTACTCGTTCAACAATCTCTTCTTCATCCAGAACTCCACCGAACTCTTCCATTTTCTTCTCCAAGGAGACGACCCTCAACATAAGAATTGTACGACCGGGGGATAGTGCAAGTCCGCTGTGATCTCAACAAGCAACACGCACTATTGTAGTGACGTTCCCGGAAATTCCTCCGATTCATCTCAACCCCAGTCCCACATCGGAACAAGCAGGCACAAGCCTGTGAATCTGCTATACAGCACGACTGGGCCTCTGCGGGATGAGAACTACAGGTCGGAGCCGATGTCCGGAGAGATGCCGGACCTTCCTGATGGAATTGGTTAAATCTGTACGAGTCCCCCGGGGCGACCTCATTCGTTGCAATTGATTGCAATTTCAAATTTGCCCTCCTCAGAAGATCGCCATCAGTGCTGAAGCGGTGGCAATTGATGCTTGACGATCCGTAGTCCGAACGTAACGCATAGTCGATCCGATAGATTTGTGGCCGAGCTGTTGTTTCACAAGTGCGAGGTTGACGTTCGCAGCGACTAGATGGCTTGCTAGGGAATGTTTGAGCGTATGAGGATGGCGCTTTTCCGGCGGCAACCCCACTTCGGTGGCCAGTCGCTTAAACAGGCGGAAAAACTGCGAGCGATGAATTTGACCACCCTTCTGGCTTATAAAGAGGTAATCTGAGCCATCGGCTCGGCGTTCTCGTAGCCACTCCCGAATGGCTCGGTGCTCGTTAAGAAGAGGCTCGCCCCGGTGTTCGGTCACGGCTTGGGTCGTCCGTAGAGAGCCTTTCAGGCGCTTGACTAGGATGTTGCCGTTCTTGAGATCAATGTCTTCGAGCCGCAGATTGCATACTTCCGAAGCACGCATCCCGTGTTTGTAGGTGACAAGTACCATTGCCCATTCACGAGCGCCCCTTGCTCTTGCGGCTCGAAGAGTCGCAAGAACCTCAGCGGGTTCGAGGTATTGCATGGAAGTGTCGTTTTGCTTGAGGCCAAGTCCCGTAGGATTCACGTTCATTCTCCTTGAAATGCAACTTTATATTGAGTTGAGGCTCTCCCATTTCAGTTCGTAAGGGGTTTGTTTAGCGGCTGAGGATATCCGAGAATGCAACAGAATGGGTAGTTTGTTGTATTTTGGCTAGTATGCCGAGGCAGCACTCAGGGCGGAATTTCACCCATGCTTGGCGGGAGTTCAGTGGCGATCGTTAGCCCGTCGTAGCAGTAGAACTTCGGTATCCAGTTGTCCTGCGGGTCGAGGCGTCCGTAACGCTCGAATGCCAGACAGGCTGCATACATGTGGAACCAGACGCCCATGAAACGGACGTCGTCGCCAGCTGAGTGAAGGCCATCGCAACACCACCTCGGAATCGGTTGTGGGTTCTTCCACCGCTCGCGTGCAGTGTCAACTAGGTCAAACACGTCTGTGGCAAAAACCGGCTCGCTCCGGTCTGCAACCGGGCTGTAGCCTCCCGCCATCATCCATGCTGCTTGACATAGAAAATTGTTGTCGCTCGACAATGCCGATTTGGCCCGCAGATGAATCTCGACTAGTCTCTGCGCAAGAGAATGTGTCGTTTTCGCCGCCATCCCCGCCAGGAATTCCGCTTGCCGGGTGGCGCTCAGTCGGGCATGTGAAAGGCCGATCACTCCGGCAATGGCTGAAACCGTATCTTGCTCCGCGATGCCTACTTCAATCATGCGAGTCATGTTTTCGAGTGTGTGGTGCCCGTCAAAATGTAGGAGTTTGCGCTCGGCAAGAAGGCCACTGTAGATATAGTCCTTGCCTCCTGATAAGGGATGCCACCAGTTTGGCATCTTGCAGATGCGGAGTGCTTCCGCAGCCAGGTAAAGGATGTCTACCCGAGCAAGCACCAGCTGCGGAAAATTGCCAACGACACCTTCCATGACCTCGATGGAATGACCGTCTTCTGCCGACCCGATGAGCAGGCGCCGCGCCATTCGCAATCGACTAGCCGGCTCTCGAAACGTATTTAGGTAGACGAGCCAATACACGGCATCCTCGGGCCGTCGCAGTCGGAGGGATTTGACCAGTCCGGAAAGCGCCTGAGAAAACGTTGGCCGAACTGTAGGTAGGAATGGGCGTCGTTCACTGTGGACGCCAACGGCTCTCAAGTGTTTGCATGCTGGACCAGGCATTGCCCGAAACTGGGCGCAGTCGCAGGTCCTGGCATCGCGGGAGATGTGGTACCAAGTCCCCCCGCTGAATGACTTCAAAAAGAAGGACTCTTCTGCGAATTTCATTGGAATGGTGTACCTATTAACTTAGACGGAAGAAGAGGCTCGTATGTTCCTCTAAGTGGCTAAAAATAAACGCGTTAAGCGATAATTTTCTGGGTAATGCGCTGAGGGAGAGGGGAACTTCAATAGGGCTGAGAGGGCGCTTGAAGATGGCGCTTCCAACATCGGGGATTTGTTTGGGCAAGGCGGTGAAATGTGCGGAAATGCAAATCAACACATCAGAAACGATCGACGCTGGGAATTCTAGCGTGTCACGAGTTTGATGTAGAAGTCGGTGCTCCTCTTGGCGACTTTTTAAGGCGCGAATGTTCTCGCATTGGGAAAGAGTGGGCGAGCATCAAGGAACGTGTAGCGACTAATTGTGCTTATGGGGGAAGGATAGCGATTGATTGCATGAATTCTGAGAATTGCAATTGATTGCACCGGACAGATGCGCCGAGCGCGATGGTGTGCACGCTAAGAAATGCCGCCTTCATACTTGTTTTCGATTGAGCTGACGGCATGAACCATAGCGACAAAATCAATCTCATCTGCGGGAATATTGCGCCAGTCAATGGGGCAACAAGGGTATTATCGCCGCAGCCAATTCGACGACTGGCTTGCCGGTCTCGCCGATTGCCTTAGCCCAGTCCATGATTCTTTCTCCCAGACGCACGCCTTCACCTGGTCGCGGTGCTTTCGCGGTGGCCTCTTCAATAAGATTTCGCGAGTCACGTGCTGCATTTTCCGCAGCAGGCGACGGAGCCAACCGCGCCGCTCCTGCAACGGCCTGAAGCAAACGATTCAGAAGGTCTTTTAAGTCTTTGTCTGCTCCGGATTGCTCCAACACGTTAAAGCTCTCCTGTAAATGATCGGCAATGACCACCGGGGCTGTTATTGTCGCGCCTGAGCCGATATTGATGGTTTTGTTCTGTTCCATTCGCTCAACCCTTTCTATTTGAATCGTGCCGATTGTACTCAGGCCTGTGAATAGTTGCGCGGTATCTGCTGCATAAAGGTTCATTGTTTGAACAACTGTTTGTACCGCTTCACGGTCTAATTGATTATTCATGACGTTTCGCAGGCTGAATGTCGCGTTTGGGAAATGAGTCATTTGTTCGTCGAAATCCGTGATTACGCGCCCGCCATACAGACCTTGAACATAGACTTCTTGAAGCCAGTCCACTATCTCATCAACGGAATTAGACACAGCAGCATCGAAGGTTGCGTAAGACGCGTACATTTTATTCATGCCTTCAAAGCTGCTCATGAAGCTAATTCCTGCGCTTACGAGCAGGTGCTCGTGATCCTGGTTAGTCTCCGGAATGAGCGTTTCAACTAGCAGGTACAACTGTGGTACGCCGCGATATTCTCGGTATAGTTCAGCGACCGGGTCCGGCAGAAACTGAAGTTTACCTCGCAACGTGCATCGCAGAGCGCCTGCGCTCTTAATCGAATCGATGTAGCGTTGAAACAAATGATCGGGGATGGCGACCGGAAAACCCTCATGAGCCACACCCGTAGATGAAGCAGATAGAAACCATGCGGTTCCGCCATCAAGCACCTTGGGACGCAAACGAATGCAGCCGACGCCGCCCTTTAACATGGAAATTTTCCCATACGGATCGTAAATGTCCAGAAATTCCCGATCTTTACGATTGGTGTCCAGCATATGGGTTCCCGATTTTCGTGGCACCGCAACGCGTCGGAGGAATTCGCGGGCGTAGAGTCGAGCTTGCTTACCTTCTCTCGTGAAATACAAGCCGGGAGCTCGCGGGAACCACTCGAAGAGGAAAAATTGTTCTAGGCTCAATGTCATCCCCGCGCGATAGAGCTCCTTAGGTGGTAAGAGGTTCGTCCAGAGCTCTTCATTTGTGAAGGTGGATGCATCCGGTATACGCTTTCGCGGGGCTATTGGAGGAAGCAAGTAATTCACAGTCCCGATTTGAGTATTGATCAGGTGAAGAGCATCCTCCTGATACACACTGTAAAATTGGTCGGTCTGCCACATGCGTCACAAATTATAGCTCGGTGGAAATAAGCATTGGACGCTTTGCACATTCTCCAATGAATCATTTGTTCTCCACCGAAATGTTGATAAAACCGCAGAACTGACTCGCGAATAGCAAACTTGATCGACACGAGTTCGAGGAATAGTGCTGCAGAAACGGCTCACTTATCCAGAGATGTTTCTTGGCAGCGACGCGGTTCTGGTTTCCCTTGCCCGCCAGGTCGCGGTAGTCACGGAAAAAGTCCCTCCCGGGTGAGGATCCTCTCCATGACATCGCGGCCCGCGCGATGCATGTATTGCACGCCCTCGACATGGTTAAGGTGAGAGTTTTTTGGGATCAATGCGTTTCCGCCTTCCCCAGGTAACGTGATTCCGCATCGCGGAGCTGAATAAGTCCCATTTAGGAACACTTCGCCCAAGTTGGCAAGAAATTTGCTTGACCTAATCGCAAGAGTGCGCAACGCTTGGAGCTGCCTTCCCTCGTACCCTCAGACATCTTAGTGGACTCTACAGAGCAACGTGGACTGGAGTGACCAATGCCGTCTATTCAGAAGATTCGAGTCTTCGTAAACTGCGACATGACCCTGATTGCCTGGCAGGCTGATGGAAAAATCCCGGAATGCCGTGGTTTCGCGCTCGAGCGGCAGGTAAGAGGGGCGGCCGGCGACGCGAAGGACGGGTTCGTCAACACCTACGTTGGCTTTGAGGGACAGCAGCACACCAGCGGTGAGGCGCAACCGTCGACGGTTTGGCCAGTCCAACGGTATATCTGGAACGACTATGCGCCCAGTCAGGGTCAAACTGTGCGCTATCGGGTTGTCCCCATGCTCGGTCCGGCGAGCAATCTGAGGCAAGCGCCACAATCGCAGTGGAGTGACTGGTCTGACTGGATCACAGTAGGGACCGCCCAGACGCCGGGTTTCAAGGCTTATTTCAACCGCGGCATAGTAGGTGCCCAATTCCTGTCACGACAGTTCAGCTCAAGTGCGGATTTCACGAAGGCGCTCACCGGCGACATTAATAGCAACCGGCCGAACGCGGTCAGGACTTTCCTTTCTGGCCCATTACGTGTGGCTCTTCTGGACCTTCTGGCACAGGCCAAAAGTGATGGCGGGACGATCTACGCCGCACTCTATGAATTGAACGATCGCGAGATCCTTTCAGGCCTCGCGGCACTCGGTAGGAGGTGCAATCTGCTGCTCGGTTCGGGAGCGTTCAACAAGACGAGCAAGGACGTCCACAAGCAGACGGATGAAAACTACCAGGTCCGCGCCACCTTGCGTAAAGCCGGCAAGATCAACCTTTACGACCGTATCGTGGGAGGTGTTCATTTCGCGCACAACAAATTCATCGTCTTCTGCGATAAGCAGGGCAATCCAACGACGTTGTGGACGGGTAGCACCAATACAACAGTCACCGGGCTTTGCACCCAGGTCAATAACGGTCTGCTCATCGAGGACGCTACGCTCGCGGCGGCCTATAAGACTCGTTGGACTGAATTGAAGGGGGCTGGAAACGGATACCCATCGTCATTGATGGTAGAGGGATCGACGCCGGCAAAGGCACCACTGGGTTCGGCTTCTATCACTGCTTGGAATGTCCCCTGCAACAAGTACGTGGATCTGATAGACGCGAAGGCATACATCCGGGCGGCGAAACAAGGCGTCCTGTTCCTGATGTTCAACCCCGGAACGGGCGGAACCAAGGGTAAGGAACCGTCTTTGCTTCAGGACATCCAAGCCCTGGGCCAACGGGGTCTGTATATCCATGGCGTCATCAATCAAACGCAGGCGGCTCCGAAGAAAGACGAGCCGGGAGGCGGCGCTAAATCGACCGTTAGTTTCACCGAACACAACGAGATTCAGAACCCGGTTTCCACCGAAGCCATAACACCTCATCAGATCACCGAGGCGAATATGAACTGGTTCCACCAAGAATTCCACTTCAGCAACGTGATGATTCACAGCAAGGTAGTGGTAGTCGATCCGTTTGGAGAAAAGCCAGTGGTGATGACCGGGTCGCACAATCTGGGGCCGAAAGCGAGCAAATCGAACGACGACAATCTTGTGATCATCGAAGACGCGCCGGGGTTGGCACAGGAATATGCGGTCAATATTCTCGGCGTTTATGGTCACTACAAATGGCTGTACAACGCATGGAGGCAGGCGAAGGACGCGGCGCCACCCGCCGCAAAACGAACTAAGGCGCCCCCGATTCCGGTAAAGCCAAGCTACGACGGAAACAAAGACTCCGACGCCTGGCAGGATTACCAGATGGCGGGTGAAAACCTGCAGTTGACGCAGTTCGTGATGGGCGAGACTGTCACCAAAGTCACGCCCGCCAAAGCAAAGAAAATTGCCAAGGCCGCTCGGCCCGCAACGTCACCGAAGACTCCTTTACGGAAGAAACCCGCAACGAAGAAGGCGGCCCGGAAACGCCCGGCGAAAAAGGCTGCGGTGTAGACACGCTGAACAACTATTGGTGGGGATAGCGGAAAAATGCGAATGGCAGCAGTCTCCGGTTTGGGAATGTGGTCAAGCTGTGCGCACGCTCAGGTTCTTTAAGTTGGCCCCTTCCAAGTTGGCCCGGAAGAGTCTCGCGTAACTCAGTTGCGACCCTTCTAGCTTGGCCTCAAAGCACGCCTCTACGATTGGTGGAAGGCCAGACCGGAGGATAGCCCGACTTTTCATGTGAAGTATTGAACGTTATTGCCAACAAATCGGCTCGTGGAATAGCATTCGGGCCCATGGGGGAATCTCAACCTACTCTAACGACGCAATCCGCAGATGAGGGAGTCGCTCTTTGGCTGCTGAAGCGACGACACGAAGAACTAGGCACTATGTTCCGCGCGGCTTGGGATAATTACATTAAGTTCTATACCGTTTTCTTGACTTTTAGCTTAGGTGCGATGGGTTGGCTGCTGACGTTCACCGAAAAGAATAAACCTTCGCCAAGAATCTATCATGTCATCGCAATTGTATTTATTGTTAAGAGCCTGTTAACCGTTATCACGAGTGCCTCTATCGCCCGCTACTCAAGCCGTGTAGGAATTGAATATGCTCAGACGGAAAAAGATGTGCTCGGTTCCGTGCCTACTCCGCCTACGCTGCTCAACACTCAAGCAATTCCCGTGACGATGGCAGTCTGGGCCGGTTGGGCAAATGCGGTCGCGATGACCGCGATGATCGTCGCTTGGGTTATTGTTGGCTTCTGCGGAACAAATTAATTTGTCTTGACCGGAGTCGCGCTTGATTGGCGAATGACACACCCAATAGGTCATAAGCGGGATTATCGCTTACCGAGAGTGCATGGAGGCTCGCGCTCCTGATTATGGCTGTGTCGAAGTAAAGGTTGCCATTTAACACATTTTTCACAGAAGGCGGTTGGTATTTCGTAGAGTTTGCTGCCTACTAGCTACTTTTCCGGCCTTCCCGGGGAGGGATCAAGTGAATAGTCACTTTCCGATCGTTTACGTGCGGGGTTATGCAGGAACTCAGTCCGACGTCGAGGAGACAGTCGATGACCCCACATACGGCTTCAACACTGGTTCCACACACATCCGCCAGATGATGAACGGGAAAGCTGACATGTTTATGTTCGTCAGTCCATTTGCTCGGTTGTTTCGCGACCACGGCTATCAGGATGTGATCGACGGCACAGTCCAACAACTGCCACCGAATCCAAAGGCCCCAGAGCGGACCATCTGGATTTATCGCTACTATGACCCGACATCGCAAACGTTTGATCGTCCCGGAGGCACACGCCTCACGATCGAACAGGCGGCGGACGGACTCCGCGATTTCATCAATACAGTTCGCAGCTCAATACAGCTTGCGCAGGCTAAAGCCCTAGGCACCGATCTAGCTTCCGTGCCTCTAACCAAGGTGTACCTTGTGGCTCACTCGATGGGAGGACTTGTTTGCCGCTGCTTGTTGCAGAAGATCTATCCCAAGGGAGAAGCCTCGAACTATGTTGATAAGTTATTCACCTATGGTACTCCTCATGGTGGCATTCATTTCGATATTAGTGGCGGACGCCTCCTGGAGAAGCTTCGCGATCTGGTCGGCTATCACGGCTCCGACAATTTTGGGCCCGAAAAAATGTACGAGTTCCTCACGCCTAATCCAATGAAAACGGTCCCGGACAATTTCGATCCGCGCGAGATGCCATCCGACAGTTTCGATACCAAGCGTGTGTTCTGCGTAATTGGTACCAACGCCGGTGACTATGCTGTTGCCGCAGGCCTCTCACGATCGGCCGTTGGTCCTCAGAGCGACGGTTTGGTGCAGTTGGAGAGTGCCTATGTGCACGGCGCTCACCGAGCATATATTCACCGTAGTCACAGTGGCCGGTTCGGCATGGTCAATTCGGAAGAAGGATATCAAAACCTACAGAGGTTCTTTTTCGGGAATGTGCAGGTTCGCATGTCCCTGGTCAAATTTGTCCTGGATTACTCCGAAAACGATAACCCTGATACTCCAGATCTCTCGTACTTTGTAGAAACTCAAGTATCCGTCCGAGGTCTAGCTATCCTCATGCACGAGCGTACCATTCAGCACTACTGTGCTGATGCGATCGACCAAGATATTTATCGCAAGCGCTATGACAAACCTGATAACGAATTGCCCCTGTTTACTAGCTTTTTGCTTAACAAGCGCGACGATCGCACTATGCGATATATGATCAGGATTGCCTTATATGGGCAGCAGTATGAAAAAGGCTTTTTAGTGTTTGGCGATCACATCGAGCGACTTCCTCTGTGGTCAGACTCTCTGGTTGTCCAACTGGAGCAGGTGGGCGAAGAAGAGAGCACGATTTACCGTACGAAGTACTCGTGGGCGTCAGAGAGCCTTGAGCCAAGCATCCCAATGACGCCTACTCTTATGTCGGATGACGAGAGCTTCTATGTACAGGCCCCGCTGCCCGGTCCCAAAGCACCGGATCTCTTTGGGACAAACGCGGCGGTCCAATTCGTCACAACGAACTGGAGATGAATTGTGCTTAACCTGGTGACCGGGTTTGTTCGCACTGAACTTGGAAAACACGCGACCATCGCCGCGGTCCTGATCGTTGCGAGCTTCGTGACTTCTTCAATCGCCTACTGGCATGCCAGCCATTTGGCGAGAGAATGGGTGTCTCCCCTTCGGCCGCATTATGGTCTACGTGAGCCAGGCAAAGCCGGTTTCTGCAAGCCACCAGGACAGGTTGCAGGAGCAGTGACTCTTCGGCTAGAGGATGACGTGCAGGAAGTTCAAGGACGGATTCAGCACCACTTGAATGTAATGATCTACTTTTATGCAAACTACTATCGCGCCATCATTATGAGCTCCATCCTTGGAGCGGTGTCAGGTATTTGCTTGTTTTACATCGCAAACAAAGGATGGGCGACAGCGAGCAACTACGTCGTAACCACTTTCGTGATTTCAACTGTTATCGGGGCATATTTCTTCTCTCTTATTGCAGTGTTTAAGGAGCAGGACAATATCACAGCAAATAAGGCGTTATACCTGCAATATGTGGCACTTGGCAACCGGATTGCGAGCTACTGTGCGACAGGCAGCACCGAGAATGCGCAGCCTGAGACATTGGACAGTTATGTGCATCAGGTCGATACACAGATGGCTGCTATCAACGATGTAGCGATTTCTCTAGACTCGGGTAAGGTCGCCGACTATAAAGCCCTTCTGCAACAAGAAATGAACTCAAAACAGAAGCTCGCACTACCGCCAGTCGAAGGAGCTGAGAACACAACGACAAAACCGCGCTAAGAAGGCTAGCTGTTCCGAAATCATGCTAGCTGTTCCGAAATCATCTTGCGTTCGTTTAGCGCCGCTCTACGTTATCCTTCTCCACGAGGTGATCAGGCGAATGAGCGTCTCGTATACGGGTGTTCTCGATGTAATTAAGGATTTCGGGCCCATTGTCACTGCAGTCGGAGTCTTCGTGGCGGTTTGGACCCTCCGAGCAAACCATGATTGGAACAGACGTCAGTACACAGCGATCCTCGTGGCGGGCTGGAATGAGAAGACTTCTATCCATCGCAAAGCGATAGAGAGGCTTCGACCTGGTCTCATCGATCTCGACAGTAAAGGTACACCTACGGAGCTTACGAGGGCCGATGCGGCAGCAATCTATACGGCCAAACCAGACACTCCCGAGTGGGAGCTTCGCTTCCATTTTGTCGAATTCCTGAATCACCTCGAGGCGATTGCCTCGGCGTATCGAAACAAAGTGGCAGATGAGCAGATGTTAGAAGAATCATTTCGGAGTGTACTAATCCGGGTCCACGACATTCTTGTCAATTTCATAGCGACCGTCGATCAGCACCGAGGTTATGAAGCGTGGGAACCTTACTCAGCCGTAGTCGCGTACTGGAAGAGAAAACCATTTAAGCCACGCCGCTATACCGCCTAAAATAGTAGGCGAGAGAAGACCCTCTTCAGCCAATCCGATAAATCCTATAAGCCTAGTTAGCCTGAAGCTACTGGCGTTCACGACGCTGTCGTGCCTGGTGAAGGACGGCTTTATCGATATCTAGTGTGGGCAGGAAGGGACTACGCGGGACGGTGGAGCTGGGTGGTCGCGTTTTTTGCGGTTTTGGCGACTGTATACGACTCTCGGCACGTTCGGTCTTCCACTGCAATCAATTGCAAAATAGGAACGGCCTAATGATCGGCTCATAGGGACAAACCCTGGAGTTGATCGGAGAGTTGAGCCTCTATATGAATTTTCGGCATTGCGGTCGCCAGTTTCTACATAGTTACAATCGTTGAGAAGCTACTCAGAACTCTCGGCTTTTGCCGCATGCCCTAGGCGGTGGATGCTGGTAGATTCCCCAGACTTTCTACATTGAGACACATATTCCGCGCTGACATCCTCACTCTTTCTCGAAGCACGTAGATTCTGATCTTTCTCGGAAGGCCTCTCGGTCCGTGAATGCAATTGATTGCAATTGAGACCTTACGCTGCCATCCACAAGGTATCCTTCCGATGTTCCGGCCGCATTGTGGGGCAAGGGAGCTTCCGTCGGATTGCAATTGATTGCAAACGGTCCGACGTCCCGTCTGAATCTAGGAGCAAGGGTGGGCACAAATCCGAACATCTAGCC
The DNA here is from genome assembly GCF_014274465.1 of Alloacidobacterium dinghuense. Taxonomy (NCBI): domain Bacteria; kingdom Pseudomonadati; phylum Acidobacteriota; class Terriglobia; order Terriglobales; family Acidobacteriaceae; genus Alloacidobacterium; species Alloacidobacterium dinghuense. The sequence continues at coordinate 4,174,815 of NZ_CP060394.1, forward strand.
CCTAAATTCCGATTAGTGCGTGGCCGAATGCATATGATCAACGCGCGGCGTGGTTCACCGGAAGTTCTTGTAGGCTCTGGATGTCGTTGAGGATGGCCTTCACAGTTGCCTCTGTGAGGATGCGTCCTTTCTCTCTCGTCGCCAGCGTCGGGTCACCCCATGCTCCCGTTGGCGAGTAGGTTTTGTCGGTTGCGTTCGGGTCTCGTGTGAGCCCTCCTCGATGGTGCGGATGCAGGTCTCTCTCAGCCTTTGACATCCTCACAGTGTCAGGAGCGATGTAGAGCATCATGGAAGTTTCGATTTCGTCGGCGTGAGTGCCCTCTGGCTCCTGTTGCACTTTCTTAACTACGTCATCGATCTCGTCGAGATCGAGATACGTCATGGTTATGCCTTCAGAACCGAGCGTCTTGGCCGCCTCGGAAAGCGGCTTGATGGTTGAAATTCCCGTGTTGATGACGTAGAAGCGCCGCGGGCCATGTAATGCAAGCGTGCGACAGATTTCCACGACCATATCGCGTGCTGTATTCGACTCGAGAGATGTCGAGCCAGGATATTCCAGGAATGCAGGGTAATAGCTGTAGTTGATGGTCGGTGCAATCACCACAGGAGTCGCGGCCAGCACTCGTTTCTTCAAATACTCCGCCATCACCCAGTCATTGTTGAGCTGTAAATGCCGCCCATGTTCTTTCGATTCCGCGCCCAATGGTATGACTACTACCCGATCCGGCGTCAATATCGGCTCCGCTTCGTCCCATGAGAGATTCTCCAACAAAATGCCGCGATTGCTATTTTGTGTTTTGGTAGCTGGGGACTTTTGCGCAGAACATTGCATTGTAAACAGCCCAACGGAGAGGAGAATCAACAAGCACCTGAACGCGGAACATGGTGATGACGCTCTTGTTTTACTTTCTTCTGCAGCCTTCACAAGTATTACCCTCGCTTTCCCGCGTCCTTTGGGTGGAGCGCGTTGAAGGAAATTGAGCCCCCAGAATTGCAATTGATTGCAATATGTCTGTGTAGCGTGAGGGAGAGGTCTCCCTCGCCGGGTCGCCTGACAACTGATATTTCGCCACAAAGAACCTAAGATCAACACTTTTCTGTTCGCAGTATCGGAATCGCGTACCGAGGTCGTGAGCCAGATTCCGGGGATTCTCAAGCTACAGCAATGGTCCAATCGGCCGGTCTGGGAGGTGCGCCGGATCGTCACGTCGGTTCTTCAGCTGTGTACTGGATATATTCATCGACTTCAGTACAGGCATCGCTGAGCAGCTTTTCCACCTCGGCGGACGGCTATTCTTTAATGAGGCGTTATGAATTGGATGTCGAACCTGCTGAGCCTGGTGTTTGGTTGCCGTCATAAGCAAGACCGCCTGTCGCGTCCGTTCACCCATGGCAATCAGACCTACAAAGTCTGTCTCGATTGCGGCAGACACGTACCATACGATGCTGTGCTGTTCCGTCCGCTGACACGCAGCGAGATCATCTGCCATACGGCGATGTGTTCATCACCTCCGAGAAATACGCCTCAAGGAAGAGCGTCTAGGAAATCCATAATGTCGCGATAGACGCCGGTCAGGTCGATCTTGATGCTGTCGCGCTCTCTGACTTTGAGGGGTTTCGTCTTCTGACCAGTTTTGAATTCAAATGGGTGACTTTCGGGTATGCTGTTTCGCCTGTCGTTCGTCGATCGCAGGGCCGCCGCCATCGCTGGGAAGTGCTGTGCGAACGGTGCAGCCGCTTCCAACATCACGCCGAACGATATCCACTTGCCGGTTTTTCCCTTGCGTGGCATGGCACCAGGCAAGCCTTCGGTATTCAGGACATCCTGAAATGCCCCGAAGACGGCATCGTTGAAGGAGTTCTGCAAGGCGAGCCAGCCCGAGCGATCCGAGTCGAACTTGTTCTCCGCGGTCAGCAAAAGCTGGAGGGCGTGCTGATAATTCGATCCGAGGAGCGCCTTCCAGCCGCGCCAAGGTCGCAGCTTATAGGACGTACGGAGGATATCGCCGATCTGATCGAAGTGTGGTTTGAACCCAACGCTGATTAGCCCCAGGCCTTGAAAAACGTTCTTGACCTCCAATGAAAGGCGATAGGTAGCTATGCCCATCTGCTTCGGTGACAGTCCTCGATCGACAATTTCCTCCGCCAGAGTCATGCCCGGCGCCGGCATGGGCCTCTGGCAAAGCTCAGCTGCGATGCCGCCCTTCAAATAATCCTCGTTCGATAGATATGGGACCAGCAGGGACTGGATATATGGGCTCTTGGACCGCACACGCTTGAGTGCCTGGAAGCTGGAATACAGCCCGGCGTTCCGGCACGCTAGGAAGAAAACGCATATCGCCCGCTGCATCGAGAATGAGAGACTACCGCGCTTTGCTTGAGCGATCGCTACTGGCAGCAGAACCTGCAGCTCGTTGGGCCTGGCCTGGCGCGATGCTATCAGCCAAAGTTCTCCTTGGACGTAGTCGTGCAGCACACCCTTCTTCAGCATGGATGTGACGTGACGGACTATAAGCCGCGATTTCGGGTAGTTCTGAAAGAACGCTGCGAATGCGTCGATGTGCTCGGGATGCGTCGGCAGGAGCTTCAGGACCTTGTTCAAGATGGTGCGCGATGGGCCACTCCGGTAAAGCACAAATCGAAGCCGGCTCTTGTCGATCACGCGCAGCGGGCGGCCTCCGATCGCATCGCCGAATATTTCAACCGCCGCGTCCTCGACCATGTCAGTTTCGTCGGGGTCACGGCCCGTCGACTCCGCAATACTCGGTAGTGTGCCCAAAGCTTCCGTGACGTCTTTGGCAAAGGACACCTTGAACTTTGACCCCTGCGGGATCAGGCTCCAACGCCGGCATTCCATTTCCAGGACAACGGCAGCGTGCCGAACCTCATCCTCTGTCTTCGCCAGAACGCGGATATCGTCGACGTAGCGAATGTAAGGGATGCCGGCCTTGTCCATCGCTTCATCCACCGGCAAGAGGAAAATATCCGCGAGGAAATCTGAAGCTATGGGCCCTTGGGGTATGCCGTGATCGACTGGGATACCCTTGGTATCAGAGGTCCAGACGCTGAGGCATTTCCGAATCATCTCCCAGGCTTCGTTACTACCTCCGGACGGTGAAACGACGTTCTGCAGTGCCCTGTGGGAAATCGTTTCGTAGAAGGCAGCCAGATCGAAGTGTGCAATCCAGTGATTGCCGCGGACCAAATGCGTTGCCAGCCGCAACTTGAAATCGTGATAGGTCCGTCGCCAGTCCTGCAGGAAGAAAATTGAGTCTGGCTTCGAATTCAAACACGAGCTGAAGACCAGCCTGTTCTCAACGGCTCGCCGGCGCTTAAACATCTGCTTCGCCACTTGGTTAGCGATAGTTTGAAGGACGATTTGATCGTCCAGCGCGAGCAATGTCAGTGGGCGAAGTAGCCCGGACGCTTTTGGCAGGTACATGCGAATGGGGCTCGTCGGCTTCCATCCGCCCTTGAGCTTTTCGTGCAGCAGTTGAAGGTTCGCCTTTCGCCCAGGCTCGTATGCGCGGTAGAGGTGGCGAAACATTCGCTTGTGCTGGAGGTTCATGGCCGTGGTGATGCGCGACCAGGCAAGGTCGAGGTTACCAAACGAGATGAGCGAAGCCTTGCTGATCATGCAAGCGCCTCCTCCGGCGAAGCTGAAATTGTAATGCGGTCGTCAATCGAACTGCGAGCGCATCGCTAACTGTCGCGAGGGAGGTCAGAGGTGCCACCCGGAAATCCCTTCGATCAGGCCTCCTGCTTCCTTTTTGAACGCGCCCTGCGTGTTCGACAGAACGGTTTCACGATCCAAATAGTTTTGTGCAATTGATTGCAATTTGATCCCGTCGCCGCCTGCGGATCGATAGCCCTGAACCTGCAATTGATTGCTGCAGGTGCTGCCCGCAGATTGAGCAGACTTCGGCGAAACGGTACCTTCGTAACTCGTCGGCGCAGGGCGGTGGCTTGTATTCTTGGCAGACAAGATCACTCGCCTTTAAGTCCAAAACGCCGCTGGCGGTAACTTCTACGCCACAGTGCAATGCATTAAGCTGTTCTTCATCGGCAGGAAGATAGGCGATTTCTTAGGCAATTATGGGGCGGAAGACAAGATGAAAAGCAAGCAGGTGACGAGTAAGTTCTCGGGTTTTGTGCTGAAGGGGGCGTCAGCACAGTGCTATGACGCCGTCTTGAAACTCAGAACCGCTGAGCGCGAGGCCGACGAAGATCGTAAGGAAGGCGTCAAACGGAAGCGTGCCGAGCTAAAGACCGCCGCCGATGTTAAGGCGGCGGACGAGTACGAGATACCGGCCGAACGCAAGATCGCCGCGGCGAAATACAGGGCTGAAGCTAGAGAAAGAGCCAAAAAATACGAATGGGAACTGCAACGTAAGGCGAGCGACGCTTCTAGAAAGCTATATAGCAAGAGTCTGGCCGCCGCTGAACGTAAGGTCAACGAGCTATTGCTTGAGGCGACGGACACGCAAATTGAGCCAAATGGGCATCTTGAGGTGTATCTCAGAGAGTTGCGAATTACCTTATCGCAGCGATTGCGTCAGATCGGCGTGTATTGACCACAGGGGACTGGCGTTTCAAGATTTAACTGGGCTATTCTTCTCCACTCTCTCTTGGTCCCAGTGCAATCAATAGCAGGACGCGGCCGCACAAAATCTTCAACTGATATGTGTGTTGCTTCGCAATTGGTGAAAAAGAGTGTTCTTGATTGCGCGCGCCCTGCAATTGATTGGAGTTAAAACCACCCATCCGGATGCGCCCAGATGAGACACTGATACCCTCGTGTCCGTCGGTCGCTTCGCTTTCGCGAAGTGCTGGTGAGTGTTCAGGCTCGCTTGTGTAGCCGTCTCCAAATTGCAATCAATTGCAACGCAGCGATGACTGGTCTATCGATCTGAGCCACGGTAGCACGATTTAGGCTTCTCGACTGTTGACACCTTATTTACTTGTTTCGACGCAGAACCTTCTGTCCTGCCCCAGGACTCTGGGATTGCAAGCAGAACTCGAAGCAATTCCAAGAATTGCAATCGATTGCACTGGCATTCCTCCGAACTGGGATCGAACTAGGCGTACATGTCCTTCCCGTATAAGACCTTCATCGCACATTCGATCTCGTCCAAGGTTATGAGCTTTTTGTCAGTCATCAAGCTGACTGCTACAAAACAATGTGCGAGCAAAAATCCGATATGAGGGGTGTCAGGACAGGTTGCCAGTCCGTTCCAACATTTGGCTCGTGTCGTGAATTCACACCAGTGACTGACCGCATAAGAAACTACTGGCTCTGTATACATCCCCAGCTTTCGATAAAGCTGCTTTAACTGCCCCGCCTGTTTAGGGGTTAATGGTGCGGAATCAGCTTTCAGCGCTGTAGCTACTTGATACTGCCAATGAAATGCAAGCTTCGATGATTTAGTCGATGGTGGCATTCTTTTGGACCCTTTCTCCGCTGAGCATATGCAGATCGGATTCTGCTGCTCAGAAAAACCTGCGGCTCGACCTGCTCGCCGCCAAATCAATCAGCGCCTCCACTTCGTTCGGCGCCAAAGCAGGCTTCTTTTCTTTTTAAGAACCCGCGGCTCGGCCTTGCTCGCCGCAAAGGCATCGCTCGCGTTCTCTAGCCTAGGCTCGCTCGCAATATTCGCTACTCAAATCGGATTCCCACTGATTCCTGACCTACGGTCGTAGATGGCATTGTGGAGGCCCCGTATTCCCAAATTGTTTTTGTCGAGTACGATGCCGACTTAGGTGGCGTCTCTCTCTCTTATTGAGCAGTACAGCTTCTGGATGAAATAGATGAAGTTTCCGCAATGCCAACCCTCCGTCAGGGTGATTCATCATCTTCAGGATGTATGAAGCGCCATTCCGAGTGCTATCGTATGGTTTGGCCGATGCGCCAGACCCATTGGCTCTCTTGCCAGCCATTCTTGTCCAAATGGATTCCACAAAGAGCGGACGCAGTGGTGCGGCACTGGTCAAGAGGGCATGAAAGTGACGACCGGATGCTGGTTTGCCACATCCAGAAAGACGTTTTTCATCACCGCGCACGTAGACTATATCGCTCCGATAGAATTTCTCGAGTTGATTTATATACTCTGCGAAGACTTTCTCGGCTTGCTGGTCGGATACACGCGATGCAAAGGTGAATGTGCAGAACAGTTGCCACGGTATCGTTCTAATCCACGTTGCATATTCTTCTACGATCTGCCGGTCTACCGCGTACGGCCAACGCTCACGCTCATACCAGCGGGCTAAGTTTTGCATGGTTCTCATCTCCTAATCGAATTCGTTTTTATGGTGTTTCCTGCAATTGGTTGCAATCTTGGCTGCCCTTCTACATAGGGGTGTCATCTCCGTTATGGACGAAGTGATATTGAGTGAAGAGCACCTCATGAGCCAGATGTTCCACCGGCTGCGCGTGAAAATGCTCATGCTGGATTAGTCCCGAATCCAGGGCGTGATGAACGGCTTGTGAAGGAATAAATCAGTGACAGAGGCTAAGAGCCCAGGTGCTCGCCCTAGCGGTGATACCGCCGCCTTGTCGCGCGAGGCGATGCCTGTTCCCTAGAGCGTAACCACTCGCGTACGGACTCAGCGCTGTATAAGATTGTGCGCCCGATATGCACACGAGGGGGGCCCATGCGCATCATTTGCCATCTGTCGATTGTTCGTGGGCTTACACCAAGCTCTTTAGCTAGGTCCTCGCGCCGTAGGTAATCATGAAGAACCGGGCTAGGATCAACGCTTTCTTGTCTTTCGGAAACGGCCGTCGAGATTTCTTGCGGTGGATTCGTTTGCTGTGCGAGCATTCCTTGTCTCCCAATGGAAATGTATTGACGCCCCAAACTCACTCCATTGGGTTTCAAGGCTGCTTGATGGTAAGAAAGTCGAAACTGAAAGTCAAGATAACCTGCAACTTAATGACACAGCCCGCCAATTTCTCACAATCAATTAGAAAAAGCAGTCTGACTTATCACACCAAGCCTAGTTATGCTCTTTCTGCACGCTTCGGGGGACATGCGATTGTCAAAATCTAGCTCTCTGTGGAGAAGTGGGAAAAGCGCAGTCTTCGGGGCCAACAACGGAGAGTGAGATAAGAGTGATGTACGGAGGCAGAGGTCGTACGTCATTGATCCTACAAGGCCTCATCCTCGTTCCATTGTGCATAAGTCCTTTCTTTGTAAAATCCGCCTCTCCTCATAACCCAAAGGTCGCTGGTTCAAATCCAGCCCCCGCAACCAATCAACTCATCTCATCTCAATCACATACAAGATCAGAAAAGTGACTGGCCGCGGACCTCCGGGGACAGTTGAGGACAGTTAAGCGGACACTGCCTGGTCCGATGACTTCTTTGCTTCCTCACGTACGAACTCCACGAGGCGCTGTTGTGCTGCTCGCTTCGCTTCAAGCGGCAGCCCTTTATAGATGTCCGACGTGGTCTGAATGTTGGCGTGACGGAGTATTTCCTTCGTCTCCTCCAGTTTCAGTGCCTGCTTCGACCATTGCGAAACCGAATGCCTGAAGGTGTGCCATCCCATTCGGCCGAAACCTGCGGCTTCGGCAACGGGCTGGATGTGATTGGCCAGAATTGAGTCCGGCCAGAATGGGCGCTCTCCTTTCGTAATCGGACTGGCAAAGACCCAGTCTTCCGGCGCGCTATATGCGGTATGCTTCTTCCACTCAAGCAATGCCTCTTTCACGTCCGCCGGAATAGCCATTTCTGCCCTCGAGGATTTCGTCTTGAGCGGAGTAATCCGGCCGGAGACGAAGCCCTGGCGGAAGGTCACGACGTCACGATCGAGATCCAGATCTTGCCAGCGAAGGCCAAATCCTTCACCGCGTCGTGTTCCGAGCCAACCAGCAATCTTGATCGCCAGTCGTTCCCGTGGCCCGTACAATTCGACCAGCTGCAGGTATTCAGCCGGCGTCAGCGCACGAGGTTCCTTCTTCCGCAAGGTCGAGCCGTCCGGAAGATCGACGTAGTCCATGGGGCTGTGATCGAGATAGCCCCACTTGACCGCCTGACGAAATACGAGGCGCAGCAGAGATCCGATGCTCCGAACTGACTTCGGCGCCAGCCTGCCAGACTCGCAAAGCTCACGCAGCCACGCTTCGATTGAGGAACGCAGTTGTGGTTTTGCCAAATCGCTGATGAGGTACTTGCCCCAGCGCGGACAAATCCAACGTTTCAAGTAGGACCGGTACGCACGTGCTGTCATCGAGCTGATCCTGCCATCGTCAACAGCGCCCAGGGGCACGTTGACATACGGAGTGATCAGCTCGCGTTCATAACGATCCAGTACAGCAGCCATGGTCACATGCGACACCGCATCGCTCTCGCGATTGGCGCTGAGCCTGTAACCATCCGCCGCCTTCTTGACCGCCTGCATGGTTGTGAGTTCTTTTGTTGTACCGAGACGGACGCGGCGGCGTTTGCCGCTGCCGCGTTCGACCCACCGGTAAGTCCAGATATCAGGACCAATCTTTCTTTTCATGCGCTCCAGGGTCCCGTGCTGGTAGCGCAGACGCTGCTCATGAGGAATCATTAACTCTCCTGATGAGCGGCACTGATGGCATCGTCGATCATAGCGTCAATGTCGCGAGGACGGAAGAACCAAGCCTTGCCAAACTTGAAGGCTGGCAGTTTCCGACTCCGCGCCTGGCGCTTCACAGTCTCTGGATCGCAGCGAAAAAGCTGTGCGACTTCATTGACAGTGAGAAATGCTGTATTACCCTGAGTCATCGAATCTCCTGCGTAGTTATTGCTGAATTGATTCTGCGCAACGGGCGGCAAGTACCAAAATCAGGTGGATACCTTAGTTCTGCGCCCATAGGCGATTAAGAGTGATTTGCCCACCGACTCAGACTCTCAAGAACCTGTCCTGAGGAACTCCATAGCCGAAAAATACCCACGGGCAAGAGTCGTGTCGTGCAGCTTGAAGTACCTCTGTGTCGTCGACAGGCTGGTGTGGCCCATCAGGTCCTTCAGGATCAGGGAACTGATGTTCGCGTTTGCCAGCCTGGTCGCATAGCTGTGGCGCAGTCTATGGACATTGGCATGGCTCAGACTCAACTTCCGGCACCATGCTGCGAGCGTGTACTCCATTGCCCGGACGCTCATCCGCTGCTTCCGTTCTGAGAGGAACAGCGCCGGAGTCTCGTCCGCACGTGTGGCCATGTACTCTGCGTAGAGCCGCAATGTTTCGTAATCCACGAAGAAGCGCCGCTTCTTATTTCCCTTTCCGATCACCTCGCCGGTGCCGAGCACCCGCACGTCACCGATGTCACCGACCTCTTCCTCGATCGTGATGCTATCCCGATTGAGCTGGTACATCTCCGACACGCGAAGGCCCGTGGCAACGAACAACGTGAGCAGAAACCTGTCGCGCAGACTCGTGACGCCCGACAGCAGCCGATCCAGATCAACCTCCTCAATCGGTTTGGGATCGTCGTTCTTACTCCAGCGCCGGGTGAAATCCAGCATTGGATTGTGGAGTTGGTGGTTCGATGTAGCGCGGGTGAATTCGAGATAGCTGGAAAGCGAGGCCAATCGGCGCGAGATGGACGCGTCCGAAAGCCCAGTCCGGCCGAACCTTGGATTCGGCATCTGCTTCATATACTCGATGTATTTATTGATCACACCGTGGTCGACCTGTTCGATCCCGCGAGTGCCCTCCTGTTGCAGAAAGGCTTCGAAGAATTGAAGGTCACTGCGATATGCCCGGATCGTCTGCGGACTGACGTTCTTGGTGGCCTGCCAATGAGACAGAAATGCCTCAAACTCCATGGTTAACTCCTTTCAATTGTGGACATGAGTTTGGCTTCAGAGCCGGTGGAGAGAGCGTTGCGTGTAACTCACTTTATACGCAACGTTTCACTGCCCTCGAACGTGGCATGTAACTCAGATTACACGCCACGTTGGGCACCGGCGCAGGACGAGATCACGCCTTCTTCTGCTCGCGCTCGATGAACTCAGCAAGAGAGATCGCCTTCTTGCGTGGGGCCTGCTTCTGCTGGGCTGCATGCTTCATGGCCTCGTCGTATCCGCGACGCGCCATTTCGGTGTCGATCTCGGTATATCCGCACATCGCTTCGTAGGTCTGCCACCCACCGGACTGCATCACCGTCATTGCATCTGCACCGGCTGCAGCCAAGTTCGACGCCATCGTGTGGCGCAGTGCATGAGTAGACCACTGATCGAAGCCTTCCTCGTTCAGCTTCCTCCCAAGGTGCGTCTTGCAAAGAACGCGGCTGAACTCAGCTGCCAGTGCGGCGCCCAGGCAGGGATTAAGGCGGGTATTGTGCAGCAGGTGGTCGTGCTTACAACGAGGGTCGCGTTCTGCCATCCACTCGGCGTAGTAGCGCTCGGTCTTCTCGGAGAAGAACGCGAACCGTTCGCGGTTGCCCTTGTTCGGGAGACGGACGAACAGGCGCTTGCGAACCAGATCCAGATCTTCCAACCGAAGGCGACAGATCTCACCGATACGAAGGCCTGCTTCCTCAGCAATGGCCGCGGCAAGCCGAAGCCGGGCATTACCACGCGTGGTCAACAGCTCCCACAGGTATGCCAGCTGATCCTTCTTCAGCGGCCGAGGGAGCCGTTTCGGCTTACGGGTCTGGTGAACAAGCGGGACGACAGGGCTAGCGATTGTGCAGTACCCTGTGGCGCGAGCCCACTTGTAGAAGGTTGAGATGAACGAAGGGCTGTTGGCGACCTTTCTGCGATCAGTTTCCCTTCCCCAAATGAGGTAGTCGGTAATGATCTTGGGAGTCACATCGTCAAGCGAATTAATTCCGCGGATCTGCAAGAACTCGAAAAAGGGGTACATGCATGATCGAACCGTGTCCGTCTCGCGATAGTGACTGGGCGCCCAGCCGTTGAAATACTTGTTCGCGATCGGCAACAGGGGACCGCACGAAGCAATCATGTGTTGTTCGCGCTGATAGACCCCATAGTGCTTCGAGTTCAGGAAGTAGAGACCATTGGTCGGCCTCCGTTCGGCCTTGCCGAGGAACTCCTGACCACATCCGCATCCGCACGTCAGCAGCCGCGTTCCCTTCGAACGACGGCGGAGCCAGCACTCGCCGGAGCAGGTCAGGAAATCCGCCCTGAGGTCGTAACGGCCTTCGGGAATGAAGTTATCGCAGTTCGGCCCCTCGCACTTGCGCCGATTGGCTTCGATGTACATGTACCGCTTGCTCTGCTTCAGAATCCTGGCACATACTGCTCCGCCACAAAACTTGTAGCGTGCTCCGGGCCAAGTTTCGTGGGCAGGAAGCGGTGAAGTGCAGACGGGGCAGGCGCGATCGCCTGCGTTGTATTTCCGGACGTGTTCTTCGTTGGTCATGTCTTAGTGGACCCTCCTCGCGGCAGTGATCTTGTACGTCTCAACAAGCTGGTAGAGGTCCTTGGAGTCAAAGCGCTCCTGACCAGCGATCTTGATAGCGAGCAGCTGGCGAGTATCGATCAACTGCTGCACGTCATTCGGTGGCAGCTGGAGCAGGGCTTCAACTTCGCCCCGCACCAGCAGCCTGCGTTCATGGTGATTAAGCAATTTGGCTTCTCCTACTGAATTCGTCCAGCAAACGGTGGGGGCCAAAGCTCCGTCCAGCGCGACGTCTGCGGCTCGCGCCCACACCTTCCTGATGACATCGCGATGATGGAATAAAGAGGTAGGAGTACCAAAGACAGCGTCAATTCCCCAGCAATGACGCGGGGTAAGACAAGGTACGGTGATTAGGGGATGCTACGGGAACCTACCATCCTCCCCTCAGTTGCCATATAGCAACTGACGATATTCCAGGATGAAGATGGCCTTGGTGGCTACCCATTCGGCGAACTCTTCGCCGCGCTCGCCGTGAGCGTACTTCTGAATGATCTCCTCGAGGAAGAACTTGACATCGCGAGGTAATTTCGACATGGAGTGATTGGTCCTTTCATGTTGGAGTGAGTGGGAGCGACCGTCCGGGCGGGATCAGGTCGCAGGACAAAGGCAATTCGGCGGACGGCTATCAAAAGGGAAGCACGGACCGAAACCATTGCGTGGGCTATAGTTGCAATATGGCAACTAAGAAATCGTTGAGGGAGTTTGCTGAGCAAGCCATGCGCGTCGAACGCCTGCTCGATGAGCGCGGCGTGCCAGGTAATGCTGGTCGCGTTGTCTGCGTTCTCCGAGCTGCTGAAAGGGTGATAGGCGTGACGCAACAGGAGGTCATCCACCAGACTGGGCTGCGGAAGGACGCCATAAGTAAACTCGTCGCCTCGTTAGTGAGAGCAGGTCTATTGAGTCATGAGAGGGACGGCACGAATCCCCGGATGAAACGGCTGACCCTTACTGAAGACGGAACAGACCTGCTGTCGAGCATAAGGACGGCTATCCAAACGCCCCGAGAGAAGGAGACGGTCAAGCCCGCCGTCACCCTATTCGACGATCAGGAATAATATAGTTGCCGATTGGCAACTATCCTCTACGCGATGTCAGTGAACGTTCTATAAAGCGAAAAGCGGCACCGACCATAAGAAAGGCCAGAAAGCTGCCAATGGCGCGGAACAATAAGTAGCGCATAACCTCACCTCCTTCCAAAACGATTAGGCTTGAAACTCTTAAGTCACGGTAGCGAGTTGGCACCGACCAACCCACGGTTTGGGCATGTTCGATTGAGCCGAACGCGCGCATCCTGGCGGTTAAGCGTTGGCGTATTCGGGCCATCACTGAAGTTACCGGCCGCTTTAAGTAAACTCGGAATAGGAACCGACTTAGCCCGTTGCGGGTTCTATCATTAATGGAAATCGGTTCCGGTGATGAGAACGAGCATTAATAGGCCAGGGAAGTTGACGCAGGATTTCACTCCCGTCGAACTTCGATGGGAGGAATAGTTGCAGCAAATTATCGAACGACTTATTGATGTAGAGCGGTTCAATATGGGCCAGTTGAGCCGAGCGGCATGGCCACTTGTCGAGCGGCACGAACTCACCCGCGTGCACCTTGACGCTCTGAAAGAGGGCCTTGGAGAGCATTACGAGGAGCTGCGCGACATCATCTTAAGGCACGCGTTCCTGATCGAACTAGTGAAGGTGCCAAAGATAGAATCAACCAAGTTCCGCGTGCGCTGGTACGAACAGCTTGCGGGCGATCAGCGAGAGTGTTCCTTCGACGAGTGCCTGGCAATCGCAGCGGAACTGCTGACGGAGCTCGGACCATGGCTTGAGACCGAGAACCATCGCGAACTCTTCAGCCTCTCCTGCGATGAAAAGCTTTTTGCATACGAGGCGCCGCTCGACTATCGAGAGGTTCCGGCGAAGGACGACCATTCGACGCGCATCCATCGCCTTGGCAACCTGGGCTGGATCTATGACGAGCTTATGCTCCGCACTCTCAAGCTGCGCCGCTTCTTATGTGAGCCTGAGACGAGTCCGGACGTCGAGTTCTTCAAGGCGGTGCTGGACGGGAAGATCAAGGTCAAGACCTATCTCACTGACCGCGCGCAAACTGGTCCCTATAAGACGAACCGGGAAAAGCGGTGGGAAACGCATCCACACTCGGTGCAGTTCGCAACGCGTAGGACCGCGATGGAGATCGAATACGTGCTCGTTACGCAGCTCTGTGCGTTCGAGGGATTTCCTCCTGCTGCACGAGAGACCCTGCAGCGCGAGGGGATACTGCCAGCGGATCTGAAGACCTTCCGCTGCCCAGTGACTCAGGAACCGATGTCGTTTCCGGTGTTCCGCGATGCGCTTCTGAACCCGCAGCACGGCAAGTCCAGCTTCCAAGTGGGGCATCTGAATCCCCTAAAACTCGACGAACCGGGCAATGATGTGTTCGGTCATACCGCGGACAACATTAGCTGGATCTCGGAGGACGGCAATCGGATCCAGGGATCGCTAAGCCTGACGACCGTAAGGCAACTGCTTCGGAAGATCGCTGCCAATTACGAGGAGCTACACCTCGTCTAGTACAGCACACCCGTGCACACGCGCGCGTGCCTCTTTCGAGAGCTCGCGCGCTTCGATCCTCAGCTTTACCGCCTTCCTGACCTTCTCACCTACTTCGCGTCGCAATTCCGGAGATTTCGGAATTGGAATGACTAACTCGTAGAGACGTTCGCCCAGGCTGTCGATGATGTCCTGTGTGAACTGCTTCGCCTTGACCTGGCGCTGCACGATTGGCGAACTGAGGATCGCGAGTAGCAAATACGGATCCAGCCCAAGCCTGTTCGCATTGACGCGGATCTTGAACAAGTGACTCTGATAGATGATCTCCGTGTCGGCTTCTGAGATGATGGCGCAGGTGCCGACGAGATAGGTGCCGTCCTTCACAAGTAGGATGTCGCCCGCGCGGACGTCCTGCTTGCGCTTGAACGTCTCAAAGAGATTCCTGTCCACGCCGTGCTTCGGGTCGGCCTTTAGCTCCCAGTTGCTTATGTCCGAGGTTCGGATGAAGGGGATCGTTCCGGTCCCGTAGGCGAGCTTTCCTAACTCGTCGCCGGTGGTGACTGACAACACGCCGTCGGTGGCGAGTTCCTTGAAGGAAACAAGAGTGTGTGTCTCCGTGAGGCTTTTCAGTTCAATGGTGATTTGCGGATCGTAATAGCGCGGACAGAGGACGTTCGAACGTACCTCGGTCTTGTTGAGGACGAAGCCCAGTGCCGATTCTTCGAAGCGCTTGTGCTGCTTGTGTAGCTCGAAGTTGTCGGAGATCGCGGGAAGGTCGTTGTGCGGAATCGCCCGTGCACGGGAATCATGGCCGCACCATTTGGCCTCGGCCATGAACACCTTGGCCGATTGTCTCTGGGTCTGCTTCTGCGCAATGAGCAAGCATGTTTTAGTGTGCGTGCCGCCCTTCCCCGATGTCTTGAAGAGAGACTCCGGCATTCCAATGACTGCCTGTATGTCGGCGTGCTGGAAGAGAAACTCCATCACATGCCGGTAAGACTTGTTCGACAGGATGCTTTCCGGGAGTACCATTCCGAGGCGTCCGCCTTCCTTGAGAAGCGAAAGACAACGCTCCACGAAAAGGACTTGAGGAGGAACTTGCATCTGAAGGATGTTCGTCGGAAGCCATTTATTTGAGTGCATGTCGTGCTTCCATTTCTTCGCCAATTCGAACGTCCTCAGCACGTCCGGGTTCGCCGCAACGATATGCACGCCGAAGGGAGGATTGGTGAGAAGCACGTCGAATCCGTCCTTCGGTAGTCTCTTCTTGATCGAACTTTCGCCGTTCGAAAGCGCTAAGCTGTCGGCGAAGATCGCGTGCGGGTGACCTTTCGTCATCAGCGCGACATGAAGCTTTGCGAGCTTGACCAGGTAGGCATCTTTGTCGATGCCGTAGATCGTCTTCGAAGTGATCGCTTCCAGTTCGTTCGTTGGAACGCCCTGGGCGATGAAATGGCGAGTGACGGACGTCAGGAAGCCACCGGCGCCGCACGCGGGATCGATGACTGTCTCCCCGGGCTGTGGATTTAAGGCACGAGCGAGAAAATCGCTCACTGGGCGTGGAGTGAAGAATTGACCCGCGCGGCTTCGAGATTCAGACCCCACGAAGACTTCGAATGCGTCTCCGATGGGGTCGCTCGCTGCGTCGAATAGCGAGAAGTCGCACTCACTAAGGATCATGCTCACCGCGTTCGGATCAAGCATGATTTCGGTGTCTGTATCGTAGATGTCTGGAAAATCGGAGCGCACCTTGGCAAAGACCTGGCGAACTCGCTTGCTTTTCTCCATTACGTCGAGATTGGCGGGGATCTCCGGGGCGGTGGAACTCTCGATATATAGCTTGCAGAACAGGCATTTCAGAACTTCGTCGAGCAACGCATCGTCACGGGTGGCTCCGACATGCTGGCCAGCAAGATAGTTGCGGATATGCCGAAAGGCTTCTTTCGGGGTGAGCATGCCCGGAAAGAACGGCGCCTCTTTACTGCTTCTTCTTGACGATGATCGCTTGCGCATTTGGTCTCAAACAGAATGTGTTTGGGTTGAAGATTACTACAATTCCTGTGGGGACGGTTAAGCGATTGATCTAAAAAGGCAGCTTCCCTGACAAGTGCCCTCCAGCTCATGTTTATGGATTTGCCCTATTCGGACAGAATGGGCATGATAGGGACAGATCAGGGACAGGTACCGTGTAGTGCTAAAGTGTTTTCAGTCGTTTAGCGTCGCCATTAGTGCCGCTCAATTGTTGAAAACAAAGGATTTAGTTGCCCTCATAACCCAAAGGTCGCTGGTTCAAATCCAGCCCCCGCAACCATTAGATTAAATAGGTTACGAGAGATTGCCCCGTTAACGGGGGAACAAAAGGGAACATTAGGGGCCGCAGGCATGCGGCCCTTTTCGCTTCCCGGTTGTGGTGATGGAGCTAGAACCAGGCGAACGACCTTGCTGTTCGCGGTTCGCTTGCTCTCCAACATGGCAGAGCCGTATACATTCATCGTGGTCTGAATGTTGGCGTGCCGCATCAGTTCCTGTTGCACCTTCATCGGCGCGCCAGTTTCGTCGAGAAGAGTGCAATAGGTGTGGCGGAACGTATGCCAGCCGATCCTTTCGAGACCCAGCTTTTCTCCCGCCGGCCGTATATGGTTCTTGCAAATCTCGCTCGCGTGATATGGATTTGCAGTTGCCGGGTTTGCAAACAGCCAACCAGGCGCGCTTGCTGGACAGCGTTGCTGCCAGTCGAGCAAGACCTGAGCAACAGCAGGGTCGAGCGGGATGTCATCTTCCGAGTATTCGCTTTTGACGCGGCCCTTCTACGTCAAGGTTGATGCATCCCAGGCATCTGCACGGAATCCTTAGCAAACAGAGGAATCGAGAGGAAATAGTGAGGACAAAGAAGGAGTCGGACTCTTCTACGTTAACCAGAAACTAACACGCCGGGTAGCTGCTCCTGAGCCAATAGATGTAAAACTCGCCGCTTGATCTCATCACGAGTCTGCCGCACGGATTCAATTCCCTGTCCTTTGGGATCTGGTAACGGCCAGTCATCCCGGCGAAGACCAGGGACATAGGGACACTCATCCCCGCAACCCATCGTGATCAGCATTTCAGCATTCTGCGCAAGTTCCGCGGTAAGTTTCTGTGGCTTGGCATGGCTCAAGTCAATTCCAACCTCACGCATCGCGTCGACCACTACCGGATGCACATGTTCCGCCGGATGAGTCCCTGCAGAAATGGCCCGCGCTAATCCCGGATCCGCAAATTGATTGAAGAACGCTGCCGACATCTGTGACCGACCGGCATTGTGAACGCAGGCAAAAATAAAAGTTCGCACTCTCTGACATGCTCCTTGAGTCTGGGTTTCATGCAAATCAGCTCGTCCGTAAGAGCTTCTCCTCCTTTAGCGTATCGCGTCACCATCTTGCCCATGAAGACAATCCATGAGGAATTCATATAGCATTCACAGTCGATCATAAACGAAGCGCTTCACTCAGGAGCCATTTACGATAACCCGCTTCGAATCATGAGGATCTTTGGGCACTGAGTCCTCCGACACTTGGTTTCCACCAGGTGCTGACGAAGTGTGCATTAACGGCCCTGGTGACGCTTACGGCAAATAGCCGGGTTTCTATTGCCTTCCAATCTCATCTATCTCTTTCTGCAACGCAAACTGATCCAGGCTCGAAAGTGGAAGGCAGAGAAACAAACTGATTCGGCGATCGAGTATAGAAAAGGCTTCGCGGAAAGCACGTTCAATTTCTTCCGGGGTGCCTTGGACTGCGGCAGGATCAGGTACTCCCCAATGTGCGGTCATCGGTTGACCGGGCCAGAGTGGACAAACTTCTTTTGCGGCATTGTCGCAAACCGTGAAAACGAAATTAAGCCGCGGAGAATCTGATGCGGCAAACTCATTCCAGGACTTGCTATATAAACCCGCCGTGCTTAGTCCTGCTATCTCAAGCTGGTGCAGGGCTTCCGGGCGAACTATTCCTGACGGATGGCTTCCGGCACTGTATGCAGTAAAGTACGGCACACCCTTACGCTTCATGATCGCCTCAGCCATGATGGATCGGGCGGAGTTCCCGGTGCAAAGAAACAAGACTTTGTAATGTGCAGGCATCCCTAAATCCTTTCTAAAGTCGCTGAAGCGCGAGCATCGTGCGATCGTCGCTGGCCGGTGCACTACTGCTGAAGTCAGCAATACTGGCGCTGATCGTATCCAAGATCTCGCGCGGGGATAGGTGTCTCGATTGGAACAGTGTTTCAGAGAGTCGACTCAGATCGTACTCATTACCAGATTTGTCCGTTGACTCTGTAATCCCGTCTGAATACAGAACAAGGGTGCTTCGAGGACTAACGATTCGTTTCACAGCCGTAAAATCGGTCGAGCAAAACATTCCCACAGGAAGATT
Source organism: Alloacidobacterium dinghuense (assembly GCF_014274465.1). Taxonomy (NCBI): domain Bacteria; kingdom Pseudomonadati; phylum Acidobacteriota; class Terriglobia; order Terriglobales; family Acidobacteriaceae; genus Alloacidobacterium; species Alloacidobacterium dinghuense. Next base: position 4,193,166 of record NZ_CP060394.1, read on the forward strand.
TGCCGCGACTATCACTTGTACCTCATTGGCGTCGGCAAGCAATATCGGAGTATGGCCAGCGTTGACCAACTCCACCATTCCGTTGCGTTCTGCTTTTCCTATCACCAAGGTTGCGAATTGAGCGGGAAGAGCGCTCTGGCAAAAGGTGTGGCTTGCAGTTTTCACAACCGCCTCAATGCTCGCTTTCAAGGGCAACAATGTCCGAAGGGTGGCATGGAGATGAGACATCAACATGGATGCAGCGATTCCCTTGCCTGACACGTCTCCCAGCGCAAAGTAGAAAGCATCTGGCCCAGCAGGAATCAGGTCGACATAGTCTCCACTCAACAAGCCCGCGGGCTCGTAGGAAAAGGCGACTTCCCAGCCACCCAGACAACAGCCCCGCTCGGGGAGGAGGCTCAATTGGACTTGTCTAGCCAATTCCAGTTGAGCTTCCAGTCCTGCATCGATTTGTAAACCGAGTGTCATGAGCTTTATTTCGGAGGGCAGCATGTCGGTCCGCAGCACTCATTCCGGAGGGTTACCGGCTTGACCGCATAGACTTTCACGCTCGCGGCTGCCCCGTTCACGTCGTATTCCGAGAGAAGCTTGCTGAGATCTTCATGAAGCGTGGCAGATGTCGAATCTGCGGGAGAGCAGCACGCTCCGGGAAGCACATTTAGATCATTGTTGCTCGTCATAGATGGCGAGCAACAGCCAGCTTGATTTTCGACCTTGGCGTAGGCGTTGAGGTCCGCTCCGCTGTCAACGATTTCGACGTGCTCGAATCCCGCAGTCAAAAGGCTCTGACGATAGTCGTCAATTCGCATTGCTCCAGAGATACAGCCAACATAGGCAGCCATGCTTTGCGCTATTGCAGGTGGCAGGTCGCCTTTAAGAGCAATGTCGCTGATGGCAACTCTCCCCCCTGGTTTGAGCACCCGGGCGATCTCGCGAAAGACTGCAGGCTTGTCAGGCGCGAGGTTGATCACGCAGTTGCTGATGACGCAATCTACGGATGCATCGGGAAGTGGGAGATGATCGATGGTTGCAAGATGAAATTCGACATTGCCATAGCCACCCTTCTGAGCGTTTCCGCGAGCGCGCTCGATCATCTCCGGTGTCATGTCAATACCGATCGCCTTACCATTGGGTCCCACCAATTTTGAGGCGAGAAAAATGTCCAGACCACCTCCGGAGCCCAAATCCACAACGACCTCGCCTGGCCGCAAGGATGCAATGGCTGTCGGGTTCCCGCAGGACAAGCCCATATTGGCCTCGGCGGGTATCGAGGTTAGCTCCTCAGCGCTATAGCCGAATGCCTCGGCAACAGCCTTCACTCCTTCATGTTTCGTTGAAAGTTCGCTTTCAGCGACCGCTGCGTACTTGGATCGCACCGTTTCGAGCACTGTTTGTTCTTCCATCGGCTCCTCCGAATATATCCGCCAAAACAAATATATTATTCACTGGACGTATATGTCAATGCGAATATAATCACAACATGGCCGCGAAACAGAAATCCTTCAACATGGAACGCTTTTTTCAGGCACTAGGGGACAACACGAGGTTGCGCCTCCTGAACCTCATGGGAGATCAGGAGTTATGCGTCTGCTATTTCGTCGAGATCCTGGGCCAGTCACAGCCGAAGATATCCCGGCATCTCGCCTACCTGCGAAATGCAGGCATCGTCACTGCTCGTCGCGATGGCAAATGGATGCATTACCGGATCGTCATGCCCCCCAATGAGGGGGCAGCCCAGGTTCTACAGCAGATGCTTCAGTGGTTCAAAGAAGAAAAGACGATGCAGGCAGACCGAGCCAAACTAACCAAGGCTTGCTGCATGCCGGAGAAATTCGGGACGTTGCAGGGTGTGCCCCTGCCAACGCCAGTTAACTCATTTCCAATCTTGGCGTCGAGGTAAATCATGTCCAGTGTCCCTTACACTCAAGGCCAGGTGTGTGCGCCTGCTGCTCGGAAAAGGCTTTCCTTTTTGGACCGCTTTCTGACTCTCTGGATTTTTTTGGCAATGGCAATCGGGGTCGCCATCGGCCACTTTATCCCGGGGTCTGCGGTCTTCGTGAACAGTTTTCAGTCGGGCACAACCAATATTCCTATTGCTATCGGCCTGATCATAATGATGTACCCTCCGCTAGCGAAGGTCCGCTATGAAAAGCTCGGCGAGGTCTTCCGCAATCGTCATGTGTTGGGCCTTTCACTCTTTCAGAATTGGATCATCGGTCCGATTTTGATGTTCCTCTTGGCGATCGTGTTTTTGCGGGGAGAGCCTGCATACATGCGAGGTCTCATTCTCATCGGTCTCGCGCGTTGCATTGCCATGGTGCTGGTATGGAACGAACTTGCCGAAGGCGACTCGGATTACGTGGCAGGTCTGGTGGCCATGAACAGCGTATTCCAGGTTGTTTTTTACAGCATCTATGCCTGGGTTTTCATTACGATTCTGCCCACATGGTTCGGCTTTAAAGGTGCAGTTGTAAATGTTGGCATCGAGCAGATAGCCAAGAGTGTCTTCATCTATCTCGGCATCCCGTTTCTCGCTGGCATGCTGACTCGTTTCATGCTGGTTCGCGCAAAAGGCGAGGAGTGGTATCGGACACGGTTCATTCCTCATATCAGCCCACTTACCCTGGTTGCCCTGCTCTTCACCATTCTGGTCATGTTCAGCCTCAAGGGCGATCTGATAGTGAAGCTTCCGCTCGATGTGCTGCGTATCGCCGTGCCGCTCGTTGTTTACTTTCTCATTATGTTTCTGGTGAGTTTCTGGATGGGGCAAAAGCTAGGTGCCGATTATGCCCAGACCGCCACGCTGTCTTTCACGGCGGCGGGAAATAACTTTGAGTTGGCGATTGCCGTCGCCGTCGCGGTTTTTGGACTGAACTCTGGTGAGGCTTTCGTAGGCGTGATCGGGCCGCTGGTAGAAGTCCCGGCATTGATTGGTCTGGTGAATGTGGCCTTCTGGTTGCGGAAACGTTATTTTGCCTCCGCGGCGCCTGTTAATAATAAAGCTGCAATCAATGCCTGAGAGGATACCGGCATGCGCTTCCTCATCATCGGCGGTAGTGACTCCGGCATCAGTGCCGGTCCTCGCGCACATGATCATCGATCCAAATCGCAGGCATGCATAGAGCACATAGCAACATGCAAGTTCGCCCGACGCAGAGAGAGCGGCCCGTGAGAAGCATTCTATTGCCCTCAGTAGTTTGCATCATTCTCGATGGAATTATCAAAATCAGACTCAAGTAGGAATCATTGCGTGCGCCGACTAAAACCGAATTGTTGAGAGAGCCGTCAACCGTCTGCCCCCAAACTCATGACTGTCTGCGCCGTCCTCGCCAGACTTGATTCCAATTCTTTGAGTCTTCATGAATAAAACTCTCGCTGAGCGCATCTCCCTGGGAGCAACAATTGAAAAAGAATATCTCGCGCCCCCTTTGGCGGCGTCGCACTGAAAACTATACCTGGGCCGCAAAAAGGAAAAGCCTCCCGCGCGATGAAATCGCGACGGGAGGCTCTCATTGTTGCCGTTATTCGTTGTTAGGGAAGTCGAACAGGCCGAACAGGTCGTCTAGCGCCGGGCTGTTCACCGGAACATACGGGTTGGCCGGATCCGTCACCGGGTTGGGGAAGTTGTCGCGGCTGCGGTCGGTCACCGTCTCCAGGCCCCAGTTCCGCTCGATGAACTTCAGTATCGAAACGTGGTCGGAGTAGTCGTGCGAAATGTGGCCCGGCTTCGTCCACGGAGACACCACGATCAGCGGAATGCGCGTGCCGTCGCCGAAGAAGTCCAACGGCTGCACGTAGCCGGAGTCATAATAACCTCCGCCCTCGTCAAACGTGATCATGATGGCCGTGTCCTTCCACAGCGTGGGATTCGCCTTCACCGCGTCCACAATCTTATTCGTGAAGCCTTCAAACAGGTTGAGCTTGGAAGAAGCGGGATGCCCATCCACGAGGCCGCTCGGCTTCACAAACGAGACCGCGGGCAGCGTCCCGTTCTTGATGTCGTTGTACAGATTGGCCGTGTCCTGAAGATGGGCGGTACGGACCTTCGCGTTGCTCATGATGGAAGTGTCGTACTGGAACGGATTGCAGATGTTGCAATACTCGTCCGTATTCTTGCCGATCGCCGCGTAGTTGAGCTGGTACTTGTCCTTCAGGTAGTTGTTCCACTGATCGCCGTAGTACTTCCACGAGATACCCTTGGCGAGCATCTCGTCTCCGATGCTGCGCACCGATGACGGCGGAATCGTGAACACCGTGTTGTTCGCATTGGTATCGGTAAAGGCATTGCTGCCGTCGCCGAAATACCCCGGGTTGTAGTTGTTCAGCAGATAGTAGTGTCCCTTCTCACAGTTGGGATCGATCGGCGTCGGCAGCGATTGCAGATAGTTCACGATGGGAGCCACGCCCGGCTGCGCGAGGCTCGCGCACATCGAGTACGACCCGCCGCCAAACGAAGCAGATCCAAATGACCCACCGCCATAACCATCCTCGGCATACCAGTTGTTGGTACCTTTCTGCGGGTTGGGATTCTCAATCTCATCCACTACGCCCGCATTCGCCGTGCCCGCAACTACTAACTGACCGTGCGGCGGTCTGAGCGGATTACCCTTGCCGTCACTGAACCAGATCGCATCCCCATGGCCCAGCATGATGTGATTTGCGCCCGTTCCGCCGTTCACTGACTGGTGGAAGTTGTCGCTCATCGCATAGTTATCGGCTAGTTGCTTGAAATAGGGCGCATCGCCCTTCTGCACGTTATAGAAGCCCAGCGCCGTGGACCCCTCGCCGGTTGTGGCTGCACCCGGATACCACTCCGTGCTGAAGTTTGCCGCCTGCTTCTTGCCATTGGTACCCGCGCCCACCGTCGTTTCCACCCAGGCAAATAGGGAGGAATCGCAGCCTGAGCCGTTATCCGTGCTGACCTTTGTCGCATCACAATTTAATTGCTGCCACATCTGGTAGAACCGGTGCACCGGGCTTGCCGCATAGGAGTTATATGTAAAGGTATCGCCGTTCGTCAGCTGGAACGGTCCGGTAGGAAGAACGTCCACATCCTTGATACGGGTGTCCGGAGTCTTCGATGGTAGACCCGTTCCGCCCGAGACCAGGTACTTGTAATAATCGCTCGGCAGGCCGTTCTCAGACGCCGTCGCAACGCTGAGGCTGTCGTTGGGGACGTACGAGTCCGTTGGACCGCCCGTCAGCGGAGACGGAAGAAAGTTCCCAGGGAAAGTGTCCTTCGTTGGGCTCAGCAGAAATGCGTCCGGCGCCTGGTCAAACGCTGCCTTCTGCTCGGCCTTGGAGAAATTCTTGCCGGGTGTTCCATCCGCCTTGATGATGCCCTCGGAAAGAAGGTTCCACACCGTCTCTCCCTTCTTTGGAACGTAAGTTGCAAAAACGTGATCGAAGGAGCGGTTTTCGCCGATGATAACGATGACGTGCTTGATCGGCGAACTGGTGTCATTGTCACGGGAATTGCTCGAAGACTGGGCCTGAAGTAAAGAGTTACCGATTGCAAACTGGAACACAGCCGCGGAAATTACACCCGCGCGCACGGTTCGCACAATACTTGATGCGAGTCGCTCTACGGTCATTCAACTGCCTCCTGGGGGGTTGGGGCTCAAGCCGTCAACCAGGTCGAGGATATGGCCGCGAAAATTGCGGGTTCGTGTCCAGATGTTTAAGAATGTGTAAATATTGTTTCTATTTCCGGTTAATGATTCACGAACGTTTAACCCGGCGTTCACAAACTGAAGAGGGCTACTGAGCAGTACGTGACTCGGGTAGTGCTTTGTGCTGTCCCTCTGCCGACATCTTTTGGTCCCCCTGCGCAGGCTCGACCAGGATGGTCCCCATCATGCCCTTGTCCTCGTGCTCCAGCAGATGGCAGTGATAGGGAAATATCCCTACCGTATTCGGATCGCGAAAATCCACCCGTATGCGAATACTCGGATACGTGAGCAAGCGGCCACCGTAATACGGCACATTCACCGTATCCCTAAGGAAGTTTTCATTCACCTGCCGCCCCATGTATTCCAGCAGCAGAAAATGCAATTGGTGTATGTGAAAGGCATGCAGCTCTGCACTCCGATTCTCGATAATCCAGTCCTCGACTGTCCCCTGCTGCGCCACCAGGTCCGGAGGCGCATTCATCTCGAACATCTTCGGAGTTTTGCCCTCTTCGGTCAGATAAAACTCGACCGCGCTCGCAGGATCATTCGGATCCGTGAGCTTCTCCGAAAAATACAAGTGCCGCACTCGCACCGGAGCCACAGCGCCCAGCCACTTCTCCGCAGGCGAAAGCAGCGGCTGCGGCGCGCTCTGCAATCTCGAAATTGGCTCAGCCGCATCCGCCGAAGCCACGATCTTCGCCAGGGCGCGGTTCGTGTCATTCTCGCCGCCCGGCCCGGTATCTACCGTTCTCGTCACCAGCAGCGCATCCTGCCCCGCCGCCGGAGCCTGCACAATAAACTCCACCCGCGAGCCCGGTGGAATACCTAGATGCGTCTGCCAGTTCACCGCGTCGAGCGCATCCTGATTCCCTGTCCCAAGCCCGATCGGCACGCCATCCATCGCGACCAGCCCCAGTTGCTGCGGCGTATGGCCGAACAGCATCTGGATGTTTAAATACGTAATCGCGGAAGCATTCAGTAACCGCCACAGTTGCTTTTCACCCGGCTTGATCTGGATCGTTGCCGGCGGGTAGTCCGGATATGGCACGGGCACGTAGTTGATCGAAAGGTCCTTCGCCGGCTTGCCGAATCCCGTCCCGTTGTTTGCCGAATCTCCATCCTTGTCGATCATGAACTTCGGCACAACAGGCTCCGATTTCGACGGCGGGGAGTTGGGGTTCACAAGGTCCTGGTCGCGAATGATCAGCACGCGCTCCGGCAGCCCTGCAACTTCCTTCTTCGCGCGCTCAATGCCCTCGACAATCAGCGCTCCCGACGCGCCTCCCAGCAGTTGCGGTTTGCCGAACCCATGAATATGCGGGTGATACCAGTAGAGGCCCGGAGCCTCGTCATCCGGGATGCGGAAACTGTAGTCGAACGTGTCCCCCGGCTCGAGTGACGTCTTCAGCACATCGTCCTGATGGCACGTAGGCGGAATCGTCAACCCGTGGAAGTGCAGGTTTGTTGATACCAGCGTCATTGCGCCACTCGCGCACTCGCCACCTGCCGCATGGGAATGAGCATGCTGCGCCACAGCGGCCGCGTGGGGCATCTCCGTCATCGCATTTTTCAGATGAATGATGATCCGATCGCCCGGATTCACCCGCAGACTGGGGGACTCGCGGCCCTGATCGTCGACAAAGCAGTAGCGTGTGCGGCCATCGCTTTCCTTGACATTTTCCGCAGTCATGTTGATTTCAAGTATCCCGTTTTTGCTGCGCAGGTCAGGCGGCTCGGTAACAACGCTTCCGGCCTGCGGACGCGCACAGACTTCCCCGTGCACCCGAAAAGGACACAAGACAAGAAACACGGCACAAAGCGTAATCAGGATACCGTTGATACGTTTATAGGCAGGTCGAAAAGCTGGATTCGCGGCACACAACCTCATCACAGTCCCGTTGACCATGGTTTCAACTGTTCCAGCTCTCAGCATTAAAGCCAGATGAATTACCGGGCTGGACGATCGTTGCGTCCAACGACAAACACTGGATTCCACACAATGCCCGTGATCCATGCGAAACGCGGGTTGAAATCCCGCCGCGGACGCCGATTGAATTTGAAGGCCACAGGAAATTCTGTGCGAGCTGAAAAAAACAGACTTTGCGTTCTGCGGTCAAATGACCAAGCGCCCCAGATCCGCAAATTTTCCCATTACTCGTTATCTAATGTGGCAATTAGGCATGATGCTCTCCGTGATGACCCGGACCGCTCATCATGCGCATCATCGCAGGCCCTCCCGTGCGGAAGAAGCGGATCACCAGAACCGACGCAAGCGCCAGAAAGACTATGTTGAGAATGGTTGTGTAGTTCCAGCGAATGGTCCCCTCGACAATTTGAGCCTTTCGTTCTTGGGGGATCAGATGCAATATCTGAAAAACAAATTCCACCACAAGCGCCGCTGCTGACATTGCGGCGTAGAAGATAGCCAGCAGAAATGCGCCGATTTTCAGTCCATAGTATTTGCGATAGATGTCGAGAATGGGAAGAACGATGAGATCGGCGAATATGAACGCGATCACGCCGCCGAAGCTTATGCCTCCATTCCACAGCACCGCGGCCAAAGGCACATTTCCGATGGAGCAGACGAATGACACGATGGCCACTATCGGGCCAACAAGGGGACCCCAAAGCTTCGACAGAATCGGGTGTCCCTGTAGAAAGAATGCCTGCCAGAAGTGCTGCGGCACCCAGGCTGCAAGCGCTCCGGCAATGAGTAGTCCTCCGCCAAGATCGATCCAGATCATCACCCAGTCCATGACGAAGAAGTGGCTGATCGCAGTCCTCCCTTTGCTCGAAAACATCCTTTGCCAGATGGTTCCTTCGTGAATAGACATGTCCATAGCCGCATGTCCTTCCATGTGTCCCTGGATGCCTTTGTCAGCTTGCTGCCGCGCGGCTTCGACAATCCTGGGCGTCAGGAATGCCTTGAACAAGAGGACCATGATCGCGATCATGAGCGGTCCGCCTGTAAACTCGGCCAGCGTGAATTGCCAGCCCATGAGCAAGGCCAGCAGGATACCGAGTTCGACAACGAGATTGGTGGAAGCGAACTGAAAGGCCATTGCAGCCGTGAAGTTCGCTCCTCTGCGGAACATGGAGCGTGCGAGCGCGACGGCGGCGTAGGAACAGGAAGATGATGCTGCCCCCAAGCCGCACGCCACAGTTACGGTACGAGCCGAGTCGTCGGGCAGCAATCGGCTCATCTCTTCTTTGGACACGACAGCCTGGATGATTGCGGAGAGCCCGAAACCGAGAATCAGTGCCCAAAGAATCTCCCAGGTCATTGCGAACGACATCATCAGAGCGTGACCGATTGCCGCGAGCATCGAACGCCTCCTACGATTGAGATGTAACCAGTGACTCCGACGTGACAAGCGGAGTAAGCCTTCCTCGTTTCAGCGCCCGCTCCTTCATCATGACAAAGAAGACTGGCACCAGGATCAGGACATGAATGGTTGAGGTGATCATGCCACCGACGATCGGCGCCGCAATCGGCTTCATGACATCTGAACCGATGCCGGACTCCCAGAGGATAGGCACAAGGCTGGCAAGCACCGCGCAAACGGTCATCAGCTTAGGCCGTAGACGCTGGACCGCACCCTCGATCGCGGCGGCTTCAATGTCGGCATTCGTCAAAGTCTTTCCAGATTTCAGTCTGTGTTCGAGCGCTTCGTGAAGATAGACAACCATCACGACGCCAGTTTCAACCGCGATGCCAAAAAGCGCGATGTATCCCACTGCAACAGCAACGCTGAAGTTGTACTTGAGCAGCCATTGCAGCAACAGTCCTCCACTCATCGCATAGATCGTGGGAAAGATCAGAACAAGCGCCTCAGCAACCGAGTGAAAGACCAGGTAAAGCAAAATGAAAATCACAAAGAAAACAACTGGCAGGATCAGTTGCAGCCGCTGCTTCGCTCGGAGTTCGAGTTCATACTCTCCCGACCACTGAAAGGTGTAATTCGCAGGAAGAGCGAGTTTTTCATGCAACAGCTTGTCAGCTCTGGAGACAAAGCCGCCGTAGTCGGTGTTCTTGAGATCGATGTAGATGTATCCCGTCAGTGCGCCGTCCTCATCGCGGATCATTGCAGGACCATGTGAGAAGGAAACACGCGCCACCTGGCCGAGCGGAATTTGCGCGCCGGATGGAGTACCGATCAGGACTTTGCTCATCTGCTCGACGCTGTCACGAAAATCCCTTTGATAGCGAACATTGATGGGATAGCGCTCGCGGCCCTCAATGTTCTCTGCAATACTTTGCCCACCAATGCCAGACTGTACGGCGGTCTGCACATCTGCGATCGTCAGGCCATAGCGAGCGGCTTCCTCGCGATTAACATCTACGTTGATGTAAAAGCCTTGCGCAACCTTCTCTGCAAAGACCGAACGCATCTCAGGAAGACCGGAAAGAACATTCTGAATCTGCGATGCGAGTTGCTGAATGCCTTCCACACCTGGCCCCTGAACCTTCATGCCAAGCGGTGTCTTGATGCCGGTCAGTTCCATGTCCAGACGATTCTCCACCGGCATGGTCCAGGTATTCGAGAGACCGGGGAACTGAAGTTTCTCGTCCATCTGCTGAATGAGCTGGTCATAGGTCATGCCCGCGGGCCATTGCTCGCGTGGCTTGAGCATGAGTGTTGTGTCATACATGTCAAGTGGAGCGTTGTCGGTAGCGCTGTCAGAGCGTCCAACCGCGCCGAAGACGCTTGCTACTTCCGGGAAGCTGCGAAGAATCCTGTCCTGCTGCTGAAGCAATACCTTCGCCTGCTCAATCGAGATCCCCGGAAGCGCCGTGGGCATATACAAGGTCGAGCCTTCAAAGAGCGGCGGCATGAACTGGCTTCCCAGTTTTGTAGCCAATGGGAAAGTTGCGACAAGAAAGATCAGGTTGACAGCAATGGTGAGCCAGCGATGCCGCAGGCAGAACTTGAGAATCGGCAGATAAATAGCCTTGGTGAAACGTGAAATAGGATTGGCTTCCTCCGGACGCAGCTTTCCACGCATCAGCATCACCATGAGAACCGGCACAAGCGTGATGGCAAGGATGGAAGACGAACCAACAGCCAGCGTTTTGGTCCAGGCCAATGGACGAAACATGCGTCCTTCCTGTGCTTCCAGAAGAAAGACGGGCAGAAAGGAAACGACGATGATGAGCAATGAAAAGAAGAGTGCCGGGCCGACCTGTTTCGCTGCATTGATGAGAATCTGGTGTCGCTCAGGTTCCGATACCGGCTCAGTGTTGTGTTCTTGCCGCTCAGACAGATGGCGGTAGCCGTTTTCGACCATCACGATCGAGGCATCGACAAGAACTCCGATGGCCAGCGCAATCCCGCCGAGCGACATGATGTTCGAGGTAACGCCGAGCCAATACATGGGGATGAATGAGACGAGAACAGCAATGGGTAAAGCGAGAATTGCGATGAGTGCTGAACGGAAGTGGAAGAGAAAAACAATAATCACGACGCTGACGATGATCGCTTCCTCTATCAGGTCACGCTGGAGAGTCTTGATCGACGCATCGATGAGGCCGGAGCGGTCGTAGCCGGGCATGATCTGGACACCTGGCGGAAGCGATGGCGCGATCTCGCGCAGCTTCTGCTTGACGCCGTTGATGACATTCAGAGCATTCAAGCCCTGTCGCATCACGATAATTCCGCCGACTGTTTCCCCTTCTCCATTCCACTCGGCAACGCCTTCGCGAATATCCGGACCGAAGCTCACCGTTCCGAGATCGCGTAGCAGCACTGGCGTTCCGTTCTTGCTGCCGACTGCAACCATCGCGAGGTCGTCAAGCGAGCGCAAATAGCCGAGGCCGCGGATCATATATTCCGCGCCACTTAGGTCGAGCAGTCGCCCACCAACTTCGTTCGTGCTCATCTTCACCTTGTCGATGACCGTGGAGAGAGGAATGCCATAGGCCAGCAGTTTGTTAGGGTCCAGTTGCACCTGATACTGCCGGACATAACCGCCGATGGTGGCCACCTCTGCCACTCCGGGTACTGTTTCCAGCGCGTACCGCAGATGCCAATCCTGCAAGGTACGCAGGTCAGCCAGGCTATGCTTACCGCTCTTGTCCACGATGGCATACTCATAAACCCAACCTGCTCCCGTCGCATCCGGACCGATGGAAGGATGCACGTTCTCTGGCAAGCGTCCGCTGATCTGCTGCAGATACTCGATGACCCGAGAGCGTGCCCAGTAGAGGTCGGTGCCATCTTGAAAAACCACGTAAACATAGGAATCGCCGAACATGGTCTGCGCACGCACTGCCTTTACATGCGGCGCGGCAAGCAAGCTGGTGACAATGGGATAGGTCACCTGGTCTTCGATGACATCTGGCGGTTCTCCCGCCCAGGCTGTATGCACGATCACTTGCACATCAGAGATGTCCGGTAATGCATCCAACGGCACGTGCTGTAGAGACCAGATACCCGCGAGCGTAAGCAGCAGCACTCCGGTAAAGACAAGAAACCGATTGCGAGCGCAGACTTCGATGACTTTCGAGAGCATTACATGCCTCCTGTCGCGTCGACACTCAGTTGCTTGGTGGCGATGATCTGACCATTTTTCTGGGCGGTGATCGAGACTCGCCACGTCCCTCCGGAGCCAAGCGATCCGGCACCCTCGTAGAGGCCGTTGCCTTTATCGCTCAGCTTTGCTGTCGCATTCATCGCCGCCATGCCCATTGCCGGCATTGCTGCCATAAAGAACGTCACACTCACGTCTGCTCCCGAGACAACGGCTCCCTTGCTATCAGTGAGCTTTACTCGGAAGAGGTTATTGCCTTTCTGGGGAGGATTTGGATCTGTTGTGAACTCGATATTTCCCTGCGCTGATTGAGACTGGTTTCCCGGTGTGCCCATTCCTCCGGAGCCTGGAGGAGGAAGCACAAAAGAACCTGCGGCGGCTTGCAACTGGCTCTCGGAATCAATGAGGAAATTTGCCGAGGTAACGATGGACTGATGCGCGGTCAATCCTTTGAGCACAACAAAGTCATCCCCAACACGAGGTCCGACTGCAATTTCTCTCGGCTCAAGGCTACCGTTGCCGTGATCGACGAAAACCAACTGCCGCGTTCCTGATTGAAAGACAGCAGGCGCAGGCACTACAAGCTGGCGTCCCAGATTGCTCTTCACATCAACGTTGACGAACATGCCTGGTTTTAACTTGAGGCCGGGATTGGCAATCGCGAGACGCACGCGCACCGTACGTGTCGCCATATCAACCTGCGGCAAAATTTCTTCGATCCGGCCGGCAAATGTACGTCCGGGATACGAGTCCACTGTTATCGCAACCGTATCGCCCGGCTTCAGCCGTCCAATGTCATCCTGGAAAATCTGCGCGTTGACCCAGACACGGGAGAGATCGGCAACGGTGTACAACCGGGTTGATGGCTCTGCGTAAAGATTCGGAAGAGCATTGCGTTCGGTTATGTATCCCGATACTGGTGAGTAGATGGTGAGATCGGTGACCGGCTTGCCTGTCTCTTTCAGCTTAGCAAGCTCGCTTGCCGGCACTTCCCACTGCTCCAGTCTCTGCTCGGCTGCAGTGGACAACGTTGCCGCCCCTGCGGCTACGCCATCAACCGTGCTCGACTGCAATATCTTCTGGTTCTGCTGCGCGAGGAGATATTCCTGCTGTGTCGCTACCAGATCGGGGCTGTACACGGTGAACAACGGTTCGCCCTTGCGCACATACTGATACGTTGCATTGGCAAAGACCTTCCGGATATAGCCGGGAAAACGTACCTGCACATACGAGAGAAGCCGTTCGTCTATATCTACGGTGCCTGTCGCGCGAATATCGTCGCTTAGTTGCTTGTATTCGACTGTGCCCGTTTTCACACCGATGCTCTGCATTCTCTCCGGTGTAAGCTGCACGGGAACCAGGGCGGCATCCTTCGACTCCGGCATGGACATGACCGGCATCGATGACGCAGACTTCTCCATGTCGGAAGCTGGCCCTGCAGCTACAGGCTGCACATCGCCTGACATCGGCATATTCGTCTTCATCATTTGAGGCTGTTTCTTCCAGTGAGATCGATAAGTCCATATCCCTGCGAGAACTGCCAGGACGGTCATCCAGACGAGAGAGGTTCTCAAAATATACTTGTTCATCGCAGTGTCGCTCCTGTCAGAGATTCGAGGTGGGCCAGCGCAGTCTCATGATCGAGAAGCGTCTGCGCATATTCGAGCTTCAGGTTGAGGAGATCAGTGAAGTACAAGAGCACATGCGTGAACTGTTCTTTACTCGATGCGTAGGCGCTGAGAGTGGCTTGATACGCCGCATCGGACTGGGGAACCAGGCCTTCGCGATACTCTTTCAAAAGGTCTTCATCCCGCGTCGCCTGCACATAGTCCTGCTGAACCTGGGAGAGCTGCTGCGCCAAATGCGCATCGAGCGTCTGCCGCGACGCGATAAGTTCTTCCTGCGCTTCCGCGATCTCCGCGTTGACGCGCTTCTTGCGCGGAAAGCGAACATTAAAGGTGAATTCGTAATAGTCCCGATACTTGCGGTCGGTGTTCTGGTACATGTAGCCGACCTCAAAGTCGGGCTTGCCCTCACGCTTCGCGGATGCGACTTGCGCATCTTGCTTCTGAATAGCACTCGCATCCACTTGAATCTGAGGATTGTTGTTCTTGATCAGTGCCAGCAGTTCATCAGAGCGGAGTTTCAGCGGAGTTTCGTTCAGATCTTCAGTAACGATGTCAGGTGATGTCTGATCGCGGTTCAACAGCCCCTTGAGATGCGCCTGTAGCTGCCCCATCTGCTGATGGTGCATGGTGATCTCGCGCACAATCTTCGTGCGGTTCACCTGCGCTTCGAGTATGTCCTGCTGCATTCCCTGGCCAACTTGATAATGGGCAGTCGCATCCTGAATAAGTTGGTCGAGAACGGCCTCGTTCTGGTGCAGGATGCCAAGGGTCTGTTGCAGATAAGCAAGCTGAAGGTAGTCGGCCTTCACCGCATCGGCGATGCCGACTTCGATCACATCGATTTCAGCCTCTTTTGTGTTAGCGTCGCGATCAGCGACCTGTCCACGCAGCCTGAGTTTTCCCGGATAGGGTAGTTCCTGCGAAGCGCCGATGCCGATGTACGCAAAGTCGCTGTTGGTATATCCGGCAAAAGGTTTCGGGCTGCCGACACTGAACTGCTGGTAGGTGAGTTTCGGATCAGGCAACGTGGTCACCTGCGGCGCCATCTGCCGCGCGGCTCGCGCCTCATGATCGGAAGCTGAAATCTGCGGATTGCTTGCCTCAGCTTCGGCCAAGAGCTGAGTAAGAGGTGTTGGCGAACTTACTGCCGCCTCCTGTGCCAAAACAGGCGAGGCAACTGCCAGCACGAGCGTGATCGTCAGCGTAGAGAGAGACTTCATCGGATGGCCCCAACGTTCAAAGTAGCGCGCAATTGCACGGTGCCGATTCATCTGACTTCCGTCTCCTTTTCCGCTAGAGACCGCGCGAGTTGCTCATGCAAGTTTGCTGCGGTCGCAGCTTCTCTTGATTTCGTCGCAAAATATTGTTCCCAAAATCGGCTCTGGTCATAGGCGGAAGGATAATTTGTCTTGTACTTCGCCGGATTTGCAGCGATGAGGTCACTCTGGACCTGGTATTCGTTGCTTTCCTTCGCGAAGATCTGAGCTTGTCGCGCAAAATAGCTTGCGATTTCCCTGTGATCGTCAGATGTTTTTGCACTTCTGATCAGCGTTTTCACTTCTCTCTTGCTCATCTGAGAAAGCTCGGACGATGAAGGCTGAACTGAAATCGTCTGAACAGCAACACCTGCGATGGTGTCGGGATCCACTTCGTAGGCAGTGGTCGCAACTCGCAGGACAGCGGGCGCGTTCATGGTGGTTGCGGGAGGAAGAGGGGTACCTTCAATTGAGGTTTGAGACAAAGGTGTTAGTGTGTTCGCGGCTGTAAGCTGCCCAGAAGCGGAAGGCGCACCGGCGAGCACGAGCGTGGCGGTCACAAATGAGACCACGTGCATACGGACTCCAATCTCGATTGCTGTTCAAAACATCGCCAGCGCGCAGACACGTACGTCTGCGCTCGGCGAAAGCAGAGCGAGAAAGGTGAAAACTAGATTCTTAGAACGGAGATAAAACTGAGCGGCGGTTGTGGAGGCGAGGCGTCGGCGTGCTCCACCAATCCTGTGGCAACAGGATTCGCGATTAGCGAGTCGGTTGCGGAAAGCCAATCTACGGCAAGCGCAACCAGATGATAAGTGACAGCCTTTGTATCGAGCGCATTGTCTTGAGCACTCTTGGGCGTTTTCTGGCAGCAGCCATGCGAGGCGGGCATCCCCATCTGCTCGCAGTGGTTCTTCTTCGCCAGGCAGCAGGCACGTTCCTCGGCATTCATCTGCACATCGGACACCATGCAGGCCATCGCTGGCGTCAGATACGATACCAGAAGCAGAATGATGATCCCGAATTGGCGCGCTGCCTTCATGCCCTTTTCACTAGGATAGGCTAAATGGGACATTCGATTCAAAAAAAACCAATCAACAAACCGGCGCTCATGCCGATGGACTGCTGGTGGCCACCCGCAAAGCTGTAGTCGTAAGCCGGTTCGAGGAACCAACCGAAGCGGTGCTTGCCAGTTGGCCAAAACATAAAGTCTCCTGCCACCTCACCAGCGATCGAATCGGTCGTTTTTCCATTTTGTGAGAGGTGAACCCATTGAGGACCGGCGCCAAACATAAACTCCGCCTTGCGCGATAAGGTCCATGGCTTCTTGAAGAGCAGATCCGTGTCCCACTCTGTGGATTTCCGGGTGTAGAAAGGTGAGATACCGGCCTCAATCTCTAGCCAATTCTCGATAGGCGTAATCTCTGCGGCAAGATTCGGCGCGAACGTAGCTGCGCCGCCGCCGAAGTTCCAGTTTGTAGCTGCCCCAAGTTCAAGGATGACCTTCGGATCTTTATCTTCCCCGGCGTCTTGCCACTGGCTGGGCGCTTGACTGGAAGACTGGCCGAAAGCAGACAGATACCCAAACAGTAACAGATACATTCCAGCGAGCATGGGCAGACGCATAGATGTATCCATAGTAAGTTGTGCGAATTGATCTGGCCGCTCAGAGATGAAGTTAACGAAGTGGCGCACACTCAGAGCTTAGCCGGGAAAGCGCTCTGAGCCTACCCACAGTTGAGCCAGATCTCTGAGGTTGTCCTTGTATAGGCGCGTTACCAAGTAGTTCTTCCCATTTTTTACCCGCAGCCTGTACTCTCCGGTCGGTAAAGGTTGGATCTCCTCCACGGCGGAAATATTTACGACGACCGAGCGGTGAATACGAATAAAGCCGTAGGGCTTGAGCTTTTCCGCGATAGACGAGAGAGATTCCCGCAGCAAATAGGGATTGGGCCGGTGTTGCAACGAAACGTAATTGCCTTCGGCTTGTACTGCCACGATCTCAGCTAAATCCAGGAATAAGATTCTTCCCTTTGCCTTGCACGCGATTCGTGGCGCCTGTCGTTTTGCTAGAACCTCCAATTGCTGCAAGGCTCGGATAAGGTTGGCATCATCAACTCGGGCTACCGGAAGCGATGGAGTATTTATAGTTTCGTAGAACCCATCCCCTGCTGTCGATTCGAGAGTGTATTCCCGTTTGCTCTTGGTGGAGCAAGTCGTATTGCCCTGCGGTGAGCTAGCCGAAGCCTCTGCATTAGCGTGAGTTAGTTGGACAAACATCTCACGTGCAATGGTCTTCTTGTTCTGACTCTTGCGGGCGTTCACGATGGAACCTCCCTCTGCCGACTCGTTTCCACTTCGTGCTACCAGAAGCGAGACTGACGAGTGCGCTGCTTCTACGTGAAAATGGTCCTACATAACCGGGGCACTGAATCCGTCTGACCATCTACCCACGGGAACAATAAACGCGTCGATTGGTTGGTGATTTCGGCAGATCGGCACCCTAGGCCTTACCTTCCAGCCCATAGTTACTTCTGCCCAGCGCTCACTGCTGACGGAAAGCTCGATTGCGCGCCGAAATAACACTCAATGGATTGCAACTCTCCGTTCTTGATTCGGAGATACTCCACGTTCCGAAACGACTTACCGTCCTTGGTGTGGCAAAGATACTTCACAAAAGCATCGTCCGCGCCAGTGGTGATTCGCTCCAGGTCAAAATGTCCAATGAAATCGATCTGTGTTTCCCAGCATCGCGCTTTGAAAGTGCTCTTGTTGATGTGGTCGTCGCCGGCCGCGCTTGTAAAGGTGAAGTTGTCGGCGAGCAAGCTATCTACTGGGCCCCAGTCTTTTTTCTTCCAGGCTGCGTACCAATTCCGAACTACCTCCTCGTTCGTTAAGTTCTGGTCTCCCAATGCGCTAACTTTTGCCGGTCCCGACAGGCTCACGGCGCCCACCAGCGCGCAGGCTCCCGTTGTGAGCAGATTCCTGCGCGACACTGCGACCCTTTTCATAGTTCGTTCTCCTTTTCAACCTCGTTTGCGGTTGCCCGGCGCGCAGGGACCGCAGCCAGCCCACGATATTTCTGATCCCCGCTTTCCACACCTTCGCATCTTGAGCATTCTTCGCTAATGTGGCGTAGCCCTCGACCATCGCCACCAGAAAGCTGGCAGCCTCGCCTGGATTCAGGTCACGGCGAACTGTTCCTTGGGACTGCCCTTTCCGCAAAAGCGTTGCAACACCTTGCTGCCAGTCAAGGAATATCCTCTCCAGTCGCTTGCGGAATTGCTCGTCCAACGGAGACATCTCCTGTGCCAAAAGGAGCAGCGGACAACCGGCGCGAACATCTTGGGTCCGATCTGGTATCCGCCGGACAACGCCGATCAAAATGTCGATGGATTCTCCCTCGCTACGCATAGGACGCAACCACCTGTCGTGCGTAAGTTTTGCGACCTTCTCTTCGATGACGGCATATCCCAGGGTTTCCTTGCTGTCGAAGTGGTAATAGAGCGCTCCCTTGGTGACCTTGGCGGCGGCGAGAATTGCATCGATGCTGGCACTCTGGAAGCCTGATCTGTGGACCTCACGAAAAGCAGCCTGCAGCAGGCGTTCCCGTGTTCGCTCCGGATCACGGGTCCTTCGCTTCTTCTCGCGATCAGCTAACATACGAACTAGTATGTATGTTAATCATTTTTATAGTCAATAAAAATGATCCGACTGACTCCTGGCGGCTCAGTGTTCTCGAATTTTGTAATCTCTCGCCAGTGTGTGTATGAAAAGTTGGAGAAACAGTCGTTCTAGGCGCTTTGGGCCCGTCCCAAGAAGTTGTTAGTCTGCCACTCTGCTTCGATATCTGAAATGTTGGGCCTGTTGTGTCACGTAATCGTTATGAACGTGGAACGCCACATGCTCCGTTAGCTGTCACTCGGCAGGAATTTGTGGAGTTGTGCGCCGATTCCGCTCTGCACTGCTGGAGCGTCGGGTGATACGTGACGTAAATCGCCAGTCATCTCGCCACGGCGACTTTCATATGGAGAAAAGAGGAGACATGAACACACTAAGACAGTTGTGCAATTTCCGGATACCGTGTGTTACGACAATTGTGCTGGCTTGCGCCGGCAATGCAGTCGCTCAAGCGAGTTATAGAGTTACCGATTTGGGCACTCTCCACAATGGGTATTTTGGTTGTGCCATGGGCGTCAATAATCAGGGGTGGACGGAGACCCAGTACGGGGTCTTGGACGCGTCTGGGAAGCTTGTAAAGGGGCGGGTGGCGATAACCATCGACGAATTCAAGCTCGACCTCGGCACTCTCGGAGGACCGAACAGTTGGGACAACCCCTTTGGCGGCGAGATCAACGATCGAGGGGAGGCAGTCGGTTACTCCGAAACATCTGTTCCAGATCCGGACGGGGAAGACGTTTGCGGCTTCGGCACACACCTTACGTGTCGTCCGTTTCTTTGGCAATATTTCCACATGAGTGCTCTCCCGACGCTCGGCGGAAATAACGCGCAGGCCAGCGCCATGAATAACCGCGGACAAATCATAGGATTTGCGGAAAACGGTATCCTGGACTCCACATGCCCCGCTAACACAACTAATAATCGGATTGCGCTCCCGGTGTTATGGGAAAAAGGCCAACCCCGACCTCTTCCTACAGTGGGTAGCGATCCAGACGGGGCCGCGGACGCCATCAACGATCGAGGCCAAGTCGTGGGTTACTCGGGAACCTGCACCGCAGCGCTGCACGCCGTGCTATGGGAAAACGGCAAGGCCTCCCCGCTTCCCGACCTCGGAACAGGCGCCACCGCCTTCGGCATTAACGACCGGGGCCTAATTGTTGGGCTGGTCGGCAGCCCCGACAACTCAACCTACTATGCCGCGCTTTGGCAGAACGGCGTACTCACAAACCTCCGGACTCTGCCGGGAGATTTTACCGCCATAGCCAGCGGCATCAACAACAAGGGTCAAGTGGTGGGAAGCACCCAGGATGCCAATTTTAACTGGTCCCATGCCTTCATCTGGCAGGACGGCGTGATGACCGACCTTGGCACGCTATTTCCTGCAAGTTCCAACCTCTCCCCAACCATGGCTAACCAGATCAACGAGCGCGGACAAATCTCAGGCATGGCAACGGTGCTCAGCGGGCCTCATACGGGCGAGACCCACGCCTTTCTGGCAACCCCCGTAGATGAAAGCATAGACAAGTCGGTTGCGGATGTCGTGACCACGCAACCGAAGCTGCCCGCAAATGTTGGCAAACAGCTTTTGCCGAGATTCAGACCCGGCCAATTCGACCGATAACAGGATTCGTTCCCCTGAGTATGTGCGCGATGCCTGTTCGATTTGATACTTCAGATGCGACAATTGCACGGTTAGGAACACGAACCCGTGAGGCGTGATAAACGACACGCCTCACGGGTCTTCAATGATCGCACCGCCGATGCCAGTGTATTCGTATCTCTTCAGTTTGTCTGGATCGTGGAGGAAGCAGAATGACTATCCCGAATTGGCGTGCTGCCTTCATGCCTTGATCGTCAGATTAGAACCTATCTCATAAATCGACTCCAGCTGGCTTCCTCGTCCCGCGTAACTACCGGTTTGGATGTCAGTGGGCTTCACATCATAGAGAAAGCTTGAAACGAACCTAGTCAGGCCGAATGCGCCTAAGAGTCCAGCAGCCAATCCCAAAGCAGCAACTGACATATCCTGTCTGACGACCAGCCCTATTACGCGACTCCGTTGGACTCCTAAAGCGACACGTACCGCCATTTCCTGCCTCCTCTGTCCTACTGAGTAGCTCATAACGCCGAAAACCTGACACTTGTTTCTGTAAATTACGACCTTTGGCTGTCACGGAATTCTCGGGAAGTCATGGGAATCGATAGGCAGGGAAAGGAATTAACGGTAACGAGGTAATCGATTCATGCGGGGGCGTAGTTCAGCTGGTTAGAGCGCGCCTGCCTGTCACGCAGGCGGCCGCGGATTCGAGTCCCGTCGCTCCCGTCAGAAGTCCAACTTTCGATTTCGACCCAGCTTCCATGAGTGACTCGGCGCGGTTATGCACTCATCCCAACGATGCAAATTGTCGGTTGATTGCACCGGTTTGAACTAGGACGCGGTGCGGCGAATGACACGCGTCCCACCCCGACGATGACTCATCGCCGCCACTATCTATTGATCCTCCGGTACTCCTTCGCGAGGAGTGAAGCGAGCGAGATCCTTATATCTATCCGCGATGCTTACCTCCAAGCCCAAAGCGAACTCGATATTCTGCCGGAGTGAGTCCTACCACTTTCTTGAACACCTGCCGGAATGCGCTGATGTCGTGGTATCCGACCATGGAGGTGATTTCTTCAACGGTGTGAAGTGAAAATTCGAGTGCCTCCTGGGCCTTGGTAACGCGAACCTGTTGAAAGTACTCGCTTGGCTTCAGGCCCGTCGCCCGATAAAACCTGCGCAAGAACGTACGCTCACCGATTGCGGCCAACCTCGCCAAAGCCGCAACAGTTAGTTCCTCGGAGTACTTGCTGTGGATCCAATGCTGGAGTTGCAAAATTTGAGCGTCACCGTGCAAGAGGTTGGGAGAGAAGGCGGTATATAGACGCTGATCAGTTCGTGGCGGGTCGACCACGAAGAATCGCGCCGCCGCCAACATCACAGTTGGGCTCATCAGTTTCTGGATCCATCGTAAGCCGAGATCGATCCAGGCCATCACGCCACCCGCAGTGAAAACGCCCCCATGGTCAATGAGCAGTTTCTCTATCTCTATCTTGATTTTTGGGAACCGGCGTTCCAATTCCTGTGCGTGAGACCAGTGAGTCGTGGCAGTTCTCTCATTTAGCAAACCGGTTTCCGCCAGAAGAAAAGCGCCCGCGCAAACCGAGCAGAGTGCTGTTCCTTGTGCATGTCTTGCTTTCAGCCAGCGGCAAAGGCGTTCTCGAGACGGGTTGCTGGTTTCGGGAACCCCAATGCTCGGCGGAAGAATGATGGCAGCAAGCTTCTGGCTGCGTCCCGAACACGTCGTGTAGGTACGCACAATGCGGCCCGAAACTTCACTCAGTTTCCAGTGGCTCACGACAATTTCTCCTACAGACGTTCCTCCTTGTGCATGGTGGACGGAGTTCGCCACGCAGAACAGGTCTGTCAATCCGTGAACTGCGGCGGCCTGTGAGTTCGGATAGACCAATATTCCAATCTCGCCGCCGCGCGGGCCTGGGTTTGGTGTCGGTTTTGCCACTGATAATGTCAAATCCAACCTCTGGCCTTTGTCCCATGGGGATTGATATAAGCATGCTACAGCGTTTTGGGTGCGATGGATGCTGAATGCTTACTGCGACTTGCGGGGCGTGTTTTTGCTCAATGTTCTCCTGTTGAGCACGGTCTCCCGCGCGAGCGCGCAAGATTTCACGCCAAAGTTGACGCAATACGGGCACACCGCCTGGCGCATCCAGGATGCCGCATTCGACGGTACACCAGGTCCGATTGCGCAAACGGCTGACGGTTATTTGTGGATCGGCGCCAGTTCAGGATTGGTCCGCTTCGACGGTGTGAGATTTACTAGCCTGCATGATCCTCGGGGTAAATTCATTGCCGGTCTTGGCGTCGTTTCGCTGCTGGGCACAAAAGACGGGAGCCTACTGATCGGGGGAAATAGTTTCACTCGACTGAAGAACAATCGGTTCAACGTGATCCGCGAGCGTGTTGGACGCATTAACGCCATGCTGGAAGACAAGAGCGGCAATATCTGGGTCACGCGCACCCGACAGAGGGATAACGCCGGACCTCTCTGCCGGTTAAGTGGAGACACATTCAAATGCTTTGGTAAGACCGAAGGAATTGACTGTACTTACGGGGAGTCTCTGGCGCTAAGCGACTCGGGCTCTCTATGGATAGGGTCGAATCCAGAAGTCTGCGTCTGGAATGGGCAAAAGGGCTTCGGATATCTTCCTGAAGGCTTAGCTCCGGAGACGAATGGGGATGATGTTCTCGATATCCTCACACCTCAATCCTCAATCCCGTATTCACGGACCAACACTCAAAGGAGAATCCCATGGACATGATTACTGTGAAAGATGGTACACAAATTTTTTTCAAAGACTGGGGCAGGGGGCAGCCGATCGTGTTCAGCCACGGCTGGCCACTCTCGGGCGATGACTGGGACGCGCAGATGATGTTCTTCCTCAACCACGGCTATCGCGTCATTGCCCATGATCGCCGGGGCCATGGACGGTCGACGCAGGTGGCCGAGGGGCATGACATGGATCATTATGCGGACGATCTTGCGGCATTGACGGCACATCTCGACCTGAAGGATGCCATTCATGTTGGTCATTCAACCGGTGGCGGCGAGGTCGCGCACTATCTTGGACGGCATGGAGAGAGCCGCGTGGCGAAGGCTGTGCTGATCAGTGCGGTGCCGCCGTTGATGGTGAAGACCGCGGCCAATCCGGGGGGCCTTCCCAAGGAGGTTTTCGACGGATTCCAGGCGCAGCTCGCAGCAAACCGCTCGCAATTCTATCGCGACGTCGCGTCGGGCCCCTTCTATGGCTACAATCGGCCGGGCGCTAAACCCTCCGAGGCGGTCATCGAGAATTGGTGGCGCCAAGGAATGATGGGCGGCGCGAAGGCGCATTATGACGGCATCGTCGCCTTCTCTCAGACCGATTTCACTGATGATCTCAAGAGGATCACCGTGCCCGTGCTGGTGATGCACGGCGAAGACGATCAAATTGTGCCATTCGCCGACGCCGGTCCACTGTCAGCGAAGTTGCTGAAGAATGCCGAGACGAAGTTCTATCCTGGCTTCCCACATGGTATGCCAACAACAAATGCAGAGCAGATCAATGCAGACCTGCTGGCTTTCATCAAGAAGTAGGGGACAAGCTGTGGAGATGCTCCTCGAAGCCCTCCACAGCCTTTCTTCCGCATATCGGTTGTGCAAAATGGTTTGACCGTGGCAATACTTAAATGAGTTTCCTCATGCCGACAATCACGACCAAGGATGGGACCCAGATTTATTAGGACTGGGTGGTCCTGGGCAGACAATCGCATTTTGTCATGGCTGGCCACTCAGCGCCGACGATTGTGACGCGCAATTGTTGTTCTTCAGACAACGCGGATATCGTGTGATTGCTCACGACCGCCGCGGTCATGGATGTTCAAGCCAGCCGTGGGACGGCCATGAGATGGATACATATGCCGACGATCTCGCGGCACTCTTCGAAACGTTGGACCTGAAAAATGCAACTCTCGTCGGACACTCAGCGGGAGGAATATCTCCGGCGTGCCGACGCCGCCACGGAAAAGGACGGATTTCATCGTTGATCGCTGTTCCATCGCGCACGAGAATGTCGTACCGTCCGTAAACTCAATAACCACCTCGTAGTAATGCAGCGCACGATATGGGCGCCTTGCCGGCTCTGATAGGAACGGCAGACCACCCCAATGAAGTCGCCGGACTGCTTTATATCGAAGCTCCGGTTACGCTCGGTGACATCCTGCGAATTTGCGGTTGTTGTCTTAGAAAACGAGCTTTCAACAGCCACAGGCCTTAGCACTCATTGAGCTCTGATTCGTGAGGCTCGCGGCGTTCGGTCGTCCTCGTTCCATGCAATTGCCCCAGGCTTTGTCTAAGGTACGATGGCCTGTGCACCAACCACCGCCTGATACGCCGTTGCAATCCAAATTGCCAGTTAAGCTACCTCATGGCCTGCAACGATTTTTGGGAGAACTCGGTCCGGGGTTAATCACCGGCGCTGCGGATGATGACCCGTCCGGCATCTCGACCTACTCTGTCGCGGGCGCGTCCTACGGATATGCAACACTGTGGACAGCTCTCTTGTCTTTTCCCCTGATGGCTGCCGTCCAGCTGATGTGTGCTCGACTGGGCATGGTGACAGGATGCGGACTCGCGAGCGTGATACGCACTCATTATCCGCGCTGGATTTTGTGGTTTGCCTGCACCCTCGTTGTTGTCGCGAATGTCTTCAACATCGGTGCCGACCTCGGCGGTATGGCCGATGCAATGCAGATGGTTACCGGCATCCGTTCATATTTCTGGACTCCGTTTTTAGCAGTAGTCATTACTGGTCTTTTATTTTGGACTTCTTACCGGCGAATGGCCCAGATCTTCAAGTGGCTCACTCTTGTGCTGTTTGCTTATGTGATTACTGCATTCCTGGCTCGCCCTGATTGGGCCGCTGTGGCCCGAGCGACTTTTATTCCACATATGGAGTGGAACAAGAATTACATCGCTATTTTAGTGGGCATCCTGGGAACAACGATTTCGCCATACCTATTTTTCTGGCAGGCAGCGCAGGAGGTTGAGGAGGATCGCGACCATGGCAAAATGACCGTTGCCCAGAGGCGCGGTTCGACGAATAAAGAACTTCGGATTGCAAGAAGAGACGTGATCACGGGAATGTCGCTTTCCAACCTGATCATGTATTTTTTAATCCTGACGACCGCCGCAACCCTGCACGCAAATGGCACAAAGAATATCGAGACGGCAAAGCAAGCGGCCGAGGCGCTCCGTCCACTCGCGGGCAAAGGAGCCTATTGGCTGTTCACCTTGGGCATCATTGGCACCGGCATGCTAGCCGTGCCAGTTCTGGCGGGCTCCTCGGCGTATGCGATCGCGGAAGGATCAAAGTGGAGATCAGCCTCCCTCAATTTAAAGCCTCCGTTGGCTCGCAAATTCTATGCCGTGATTGCGATCGCTATATTTCTTGGGCTCACATTTAATTTTGCCAAACTCAATGCCGTGAAAATGCTGTTCTGGTCCGCCGTATTAAATGGCTTGCTCGCTCCACCTCTAGTGATCATGGTCGTGTTGCTGACCAGCGATCGAAGGGTGATGGGAAATCGTGTCAATTCCTTTGGCACGCGAGCATTGGGGTGGATGTGCGCGCTGATTATGAGCGTTGCGGCCCTCGCCCTGTTGATATCCCTTGGCTGAACTCATCTTCGACTTCTCCAATGGGTTCCATGATGCGCCCCGGTATTGGCAATCACAACTTTTTCTGGAACTGGCTGTAAACGGCGGTGAGAACGGATTCACTTGCTATGCTGTCAACTGATGGGTCGCGAGCAAAGCGAACTCGCAGTTTGGCGTCAAATGGCGCTTGTTCAGCGCCGTGAATCTGCGAAGAATCCAAGCATGATCTTTAGATTCATGAGCGGGGACGAACGTTTCGCACAGACCCAATTTGCCTACCGCCTGAACGAGGATGGCACGATCGATTCAATCTGCCCGCTCTGCTATCGCACCATTTGTTCAGCGAGGTCTAAAGACGATCTCGCAGATGAGGAGCGGATGCACAGGTGCAGCCCCGAAGATGTTTTGCGATTGAGAAGCAAGCCGACGACTGAGAGAACAACAGCTGGTCGACGAGAAACGCAAGGGCAAGCCTCTGCCTAAAGAAGAGCCGGGAGGCTCCCCGCCAAGAAGTTGTCAACATCATGGATGCGCTTCGGAGCAGCCTCGCTGAGACCAAACCGAAACGTAACGCCTACTCCTAAGAGAGCGAGAACGCATACAAATGGCGAATGGTTGTCGAACGGCCTTCATCTGACTCCAAAAGCAGCGTTTATTTCGCTAAGAATCTTAAGTACTTTTCTTTGGTTTGCGTACACGGGAGGTTTTGTTTGTTGGCGACTGCCTCACGGTTTTTGATGGATCAGCATGAGGGAGATCATTGAAAGCGGTTTTGTCGACGACGCTCAAAACGACACCATCGACGCGGTTGTCCAGGGTTCTGTATGGCGTAATGCGCAGACTGCACCAACGGCCCTCTTGATCTTGCACCTCATATTGCCGAGGTTGAACTTCCTGAATAACATCGAGCATCATCTGCTCCAGGTTGGCAACGTCAATTTTCAGCTTAAGGCGAGGTATGGGTCTGCCCACGTCGCTCGTCATCAATCCGAGGGTTGCTGTCGCCTGAGGTGTAAACCGGCGAACGCTTAGGTCGGCTCCCACCATGACCATCGGTAAGTTGACACTATTTAGGAGGTTAGTCAGATCGTTATTGAGTTGGGCGAGCAGTTCATTCCGGTGCTGCATCTCCTCGTTGACCGTGTGCAATTCTTCGTTAGCAGACTCCAATTCCTCCTTCGAGGTCTGCAATTCTTCATTGGTGCTTTGCAGCTCTTCATTTCCTGATTGAACCTCTTCGTTTGCCGACTGCAGTTCCTCGTTCGTTGCTTCCTGCGTCTCGATTATGGATTGCAAATATTCCTTGGTCGCGGCCAGCTCCTGTTTCAGCTGCGCGGTTTGCTTGTCTCTTTCTGACTGCTCAGTTTCCGTTAGCGTTCTCGTTTCCGTAGCTGTCAATTGTTGCGTTTCGGGAGATGCATGTTCGAAAACCACCAGGAAGCTTTGGCGGTCCTGAATCGGAGCCTTGAAGGGTATAACCCGCACCGTGATCTGCTTCGCACTTCCATTGGACTCGGTAGTTACATTCTGACGTTTTGCCTCGACTCCACTTTTTCGTGCTTCTTCAACAGCGTTTTGCAGTTCAAATAGAAGTCCCGGTCGGGCCATCTTCAGCAGGTTTAGACTCGCTTTTCCGGTAGGCAATTCCAGGAAAGATCCGGTCCGTCCGCGGCTCTGCAAAATTTCAAGCTGATCGTTGATCACAACAGCGGGAGGGGTATATCTGGCCAGCAGTAAACGATCCGCTTCCCGCTGCAATTCAATCGGAGCTTTGGAAGTGTCAGGCACTTTTGCAGGCGGCGGTTGGTTCTCGGCTCCTCCAATCTTACTTTCTGATTGGCCAATCGAGAAACCAAACGTGACTGGGGTAGATACCATTTTCTTACGATAGATTTTCTGCTTTTTGTCAGCCATTTCGAACAGCTCGGAACCTGCGCCCAAAAGACCTTCTGTACTGCCGATCATAAGAAATCCAGTCGGATTTAGAGCGTAATGGAAGATCGGAATCACCCTTTTTTGTAGTGTCTGACTCAGATAGATCATCACATTGCGACAACTTACCAGATCCATTCTTGAGAACGGAGGATCGCTGAATACATTCTGCGTGGAGAATATGCAAAGATCGCGGATTGTCTTACTAATCTGGTATCCGCCGTCAGATTTATGGAAGAAGCGCCGAAGCCGCATGGGATTTACGTCGGCTTCAATGCTTTCTTTATAAACTCCTGCCCGTGCGCGTTGAATCGCGCTCTCACTGAGATCCGTACCAAATATTTGTATTGGAACTTCTGTCCGCTCTTCGCCCAGAAATTCGACAAGCGACATGGCGTGAGAATATGTTTCTTCACCAGTCGAGCATCCAGGCACCCAGATCCGAATAGGGGCAGGAGTAGAGTTTCGGGCCTGGAGCACTGCCGGATAGACAACTTGCTTGAGAATGTCAAATGCTTCAGGGTTACGGAAGAAGCTGGTGACGTTAATCAGAAGATCCTGATAGAGGGCAGTTAACTCAATGCGATCACGATGCAATAAAGTCAGATATTCGCTTATCTTTTCGATCTTGTGCAAGGCCATCCGACGCTGAATGCGGCGGCCGATCGTCGGCGGCTTGTATTCGGAGAAATCGACCTTAGTGGCTCTACGCAACAGCCGAAATACTTGTGACAAATAGGTATCCAGCCCTTTGTCGCCGGCATCCACGTGCTCCATGTGCGCGCCTGCGACATACGGATGTTGACGTATGCGGGCTAACTCCATGGCGATACCTTCAGGCGGCAACACAAAATCCACACATTCCGCAGCAATGGCGCTTGCCGGCATCCCGTCGTACTTTGCTGTGCCGGCGTCCTGGGCGAAGGTAATGCCGCCTTCTCCCTTGATGGCAGTCAAGCCCAATGTTCCATCTGAGGCCGTTCCCGACAGAATTACCCCAATCGCGTTGCTGCCCTGATCGGCTGCAAGAGAGCGAAAAAATATATCGATCGTCGTGTTAAAGGATCGTGGTTCTCCGCGGCTATCAACGTGCAATGTTGCGTCGGAGATTCTGAGATCACGATTAGGAGGAATCACATAGATATGATTCGCCTCCACTGCCAGACCATCGCTTGCAGTAAGGACCGGCATTGACGTGGCGCGGGCCAGGATCTGGGTAAAGGCGCTCTCGCGGGAGGGGTCGAGATGCGGCACAAAAATAAAGGCCATCCCCAGGTCGGGCGAGAGCGCCTTCAGCAGGCTGGTAAAAGCCTCAAGGCCGCCGGCGGATGCGCCTATGCCTACAATGGGAAAGGTGCTCTTGCGATACGGTTCTTCCGGCGCCTCAGCTTCCCGGGCTCGCTTCGGGCGCAAGGGCGCACCGCGCTTACTCGCCGTGTTGTTTCTCTTCGATGGAGTCATAAGAATCGGGGCATCATGCAGTTGTTTTAAAAACTCTTAGCGTTTTCGGCCAGGAAATATTTGCGTCCCGCTCTCTGACTAGATGCAAGAAATGAGATTATAGACCTCATTCGAAAGAAGAACGGAACGATTGAACATCACGGCAAATTGAAGGGTCAGGTCGCCTGGAGAACAGCGGCGGCCTATTTCGAGCCCATCGTTCCGCATCTCATAACAGTGGAGAGGAACCGCATGGCCGGAAGGCAGCCTCGGATACTTTGCCTCGACGACCAACCGGCAAATCTTCTCGTTCGCAAGATGCTGCTGGAGCAGTTCGGCTGCGAGGTCGTCACAGTGCTCGACGCGCAATCCTGCCTTGCTGCCGCAACGCATGAACCATTCGATCTCGCCCTGATCGACTGTCATCTTGGTGAAACAGTTACAGGTGAAGATGTGGCGCGGGATCTTCGAGTATGTGTGCCAGGCCTCGTGCTTGTGATGCTCACAGGTGACCCGCAAATTCCAGAAAGCGCGAAAAAAAGCGTCGACGCGGTGCTGATAAAGGGCTCAACCAACCCTGAGGATTTGCTGAGAACGATGCAAGAGCTTCTGCCGGACTGTGCTATCAGACAGCCTCGTCAAACATTGGTTCGAGAACTATTTCCCACAGCGAACCCGGAATTCTAACCTCGGATCCCACCCTACCCTCTTCCTTCAATAACTGTCGAAGGATTGCGACTCGGTTTTGACGGGATTTCCACGGAGAGTCAGGACTCCTCCATGGCAAACCTCTCTTCGTTGGCCTCATTGACGCGAATCAGGAAGTCTCTCAAGACTCTTGCATTTTCCGTGATATCGGAGGCGCGTTCCTCGAACTGTTCGGCTGTTTCGTCATGGTTATCACCCGTGGCGCGATCCGCCATGCGGCGATACAGCGAAGCACTCTCCTCCAATGCTCGAAGAGCGGACCAAAGGGCTGTCTCTACGGCGTGACGCTGTTCCGCTCCCAGATGGCGGGCCGTGAAGGCATGACCGACCCGGCAACGAAAGCGCAAAAAGCCGCTGTTTTCGATTTCCCAAAGCACGCCCCCGCAATCGGGGCACGCAAAGGCGGAGGGATGGCCGGGACGACCGTCATTCTCGATTTCAGACATATCGAACTCCGCAATTTTAGTCTCCTGGATTGGTTGAATATCCTGCACACGATCAGCGGCTGTCTCTTCCGGTATGATTTCGCGCGTAAGGCGCAGCAGCTCAACCGGAATTTCGGGAAGTGACAATACCTGAGCGTCGGGAACCTGCTCCAACGCACATCGCGGCATCGATGAAAACATGGCACTCTCCGGATCCTGCACAATGGCTTCGCCGCCACGAGCGCGGATGACCATCAATCCCGCAGTTCCATCGTCCAGGGAACCAGTCAGGACGACGCCGATAACCCTCCGTCCAAAGGACGATGCGGCGGAGCGGAATAGAGGATCGATAGCCGGCCGATGAAGGTTCTCACGCGGCCCCTGAATGACCCTCAGCAGACTGCCTTCAACAATCATGTGGCGGTCTGGAGGAGCAATATAAATCATCCCTTTTTCAATGCGAGTCCGGTCTTCCGGATGAATGACCGGCAGTTTGCTGGCGTGCTGCATGATTTGTGGAAGCAGGCTGCCGGCGTGGTTTGAGGTGTGCAACACAATTAAAACAGCTGCATCTAAATCAGCCGGGAGGGTGCCGAGAAGTTGCTGCAAAGCCTCAATTCCGCCTGCCGACGCGCCGATCACTACCAAGTCGCGGTTCGCCATGACTTTCTCCTGCCCAGTGAGTCAGATGAGCGGAAAAGATTTTATGTGGCGCCGGGAGTTGAAATATAATGAAATACAAATCAGCGAGTACGGCGAGGTCAACAGTTCGCCCAGTGAAAAGAGTTCGCCCAGTGAAAAGCGAGCTAAATCCGGAGGATTTGTCACCCCTCACCTGTTGGAAAGAAATTGCCCAATACCTGGGCAAGGGGGTGCGTACCGTACAGCGTTGGGAGCAGGACTTGGGTCTACCCGTCCGTAGGCCCACTGGTGTCGATCACAAAAGTGCGGTCATTGCTCATCGCCGCGACCTGGATGCGTGGCTGGAATCTCGCTGGTCGAAAAGAAATGGCACAGGAAAAACTCCTGAACCAGACCTTGTTCCATCACGTCCTCCCTTGAATCAGCTCATAGCAGCATCCCAGCGTCTCCGCTCTACTCATTCCTTACTGCTGGAAGAAACCACAATCGCTTTGGAGACTCTTGTGGAGAGCTGCAACGAACTCATTCTTGCGAGACAGTGTCATGCAACCGAATCGAAGACGGAGTAATCTCTAAGTTTGTCTTGATCGGCTGATAGCTGTTTATGCATCAGAGGATCCCCCAAGTTTATGAGGGCTAGTTTCAACCGCCCAATCCTAGCGGAGAAGACTTTTGCTTCTGGTTCGGTCAATCGTATCCTCTCTATCAACCGGCTGGCGCTGTCATATGCTTGGCGTGACAATCGCCGATAATGGAGGCACTCTCCCGTGCTTTGCGCTTGAATCGCTGCCCCGGCGAAGGTCATACCGACGTCCGCCTCAATGAACGCTAGCCTGCTTATCGCCGCATCGGCCTCATGCCAGACAGCAAGGACGTTCTTCACGAGCAGGCCATTGTGTCTCGAATACTCGGTCGATGCATAAGCGGAGACCAGGAGATGATGTGAGACGAGATATCAGTTCCAGATACCCAGCTTCGTGCGGGCGGAAGTCGATAGCATCGCGGGTGGGACTTCGGATTTGTAGGTCTGTGAGATGCGGCAAGTGAGCCAAATGTGGCTTCAGAAGGTTTTTAGACGTGCTGGAAAGCTGTAACGACAGCTCTCTCTTAGCCCAATTGGAGAATGATTGGCGTGTGATCAGACGGCTTCGCTTGTGCGCGCGGACCTTTATCTATTTCGCAGCTCCGCAACTTTGAGGAAAGTTGCGGCGATAACAGGAAATGATCAATGCGGATTCCGCGATTGTGCTCGAAGGCTTGCCGGAAATAGTCCCAGAATGTGAACTGGCCACCTTGCCCAGGATGCAAGGTGCGGAAAGCATCGATGTAGCCAAGACCGAGGTAAGCGCGATACCACTCCCGAGGCTCTGGTTGAAATAGCGCATCGTGAATCCACGAAGCGGGTTTGTGGCAGTCAATGTCTTCCGGGATGACGTTGAAATCACCACCCACCAGAGTGGGAGTATCGCTTTGTAGCCAGAGCGCCAATTGCCTGCCCAGACGGTCCATCCACGCCAGCTTGTAAGCGAACTTTTCACTTCCTACTGGATTGCCATTCGGCAGGTAGATGTTCGCGATACGAATGTCCTTCACGATCACTGCAAGAAAACGCGCATGGCTATCCGCTTCATCGCCCATCAGCGTCGTGCTGATGATCTGAAGGGGGTGTCGCGACAGGACGGCAACGCCGTTGTAGGTCTTTTGAGTCACCGTAGCGCTTTCATACCCGAGCGCTCTAAATTGGTCTGCCGGGAATTCCGTACCCTTGAGTTCCTGCAGCAATAAGACATCGGGATTGTTAGTCTGAAGCCATGCGGTGACCTGTTCGACGCGAGCACGAATGGAATTGACATTCCAACTGGCAATAATCATGAAACTCCGTTGGCGCGCATATATGCGCACTCCGTTAACCCTGTTTTGATTTCCCGCTTTGATTATCCAAACATCCCAACCTGCCCGCTGTCACCGGACTTGTTTTGCGCTTTGGCTTATCACCTTGCGTCAGTTGATCAGCCTGTCACAGCAATAAGAAGCTACTAGAAATAAGAAGCTACGTATGAAGGCAACGCCGGGCGCCGACCATAAGAATTGACCCGATGACGAGCATTCGGCGTCGGCCAATTCGGTCTGCCTGCGTAGTAAGAATCAGGGAGATGACGATGTCCACAAGAAGAGTCAGGGTGAGGAGCGCTCCTATCCGTGATTCGCTGAGCCCGATGCCCGTCAAGTAGAAGATGAGAACAACGGATAATGCTCTATGGGCGAAGAAGCGACTGAATCGCGTTATGAAGAATAGTCGCGCGTCATTGCTGGGGCTGCCTCGCAGATCACTCGGCATATCCGGCGCTTGCGTCCCGTGAGGTTTCCCTAGGGGGTCATGAAGTGCTTCACCGAGCTCTTCACCCCATCGCTCTCGCCGGTGGCTTGCATCGAGTCAACCGTGTAGTAATACTTTGTTCCAGGTTTCAAGCCTTCCACTCGAACGCGGAACACTGTATCGGGATGGTTCTGGTTCAGCCGGATGTGAGATTTTGCCATCTCGGTCAGGTGCTCAGGATCGGTACCGTAGTGCACGACACCGAAGTGCTCGTCAGTGCCGCCAGGATTGGTGCTGGTCCACCGGATGATGGCCTCATCATTCCTGAACGATTCGAGGGCTGGTCCTTCCTTAATCTGCACCTTCACTGCTCTTTTTGCCGGTGGCAGAATGTCTTTGGGTGTGTAAGACGACGTCTGGGCGGCAGCCGGCCACGATAAGGGCAGGCCAGCTGCGAGTATGAGAAGCACTCTATTTCCGAAGAGACGTTTCATAGGTCAGACACAGGAACTGCTCCCTGGATTTTTGTCGAAGCGTATTCGGGGCGCATAGACAACCTGTCGGTTGCCTATGCGCCCTCGTCTTACGTGTTGCACTCTGCCGTGTTGCGCTCTGCCTTACCTATTGCTGTTTAGCCAACTGTCGTAGCACAGACGCTGGAATCAGCGTCGAGTTACCCTGAGTGGCGGCAGTACCACCAGTCATGCAAGCACCCGTGTAAGTCCCAACGAAGGGATAGGGTTTTGTGAAGCCATCGCTGAGTGTTTGGAGGAAGGCGACGATCTGGTTTTCCTCCGTATCCGTCAAACCTAGATCACCGATGGTCATATCCTGGTTTTGCGGAACCTCGGCCGCCGGCCAGCAAGTCACCCTTTCGACCGTTCCTGCCGGGCACTCGCCGCTTTCAACCGCCATCCGATACTTATCCCGGGTGTTGTAGAAATGGACGAGTTGCTTCAGGCTCTTGATATAGCCGTTGTGGAAAAACTCCTTTTGGAAGTAGGGCCCTGGAGCTTCGGTGGTGGGGCACTGGGGTGGCGCCAAGGCTACGTCGCGTGCCGTTGACGTCTGCATCTGGCCGTCGGAACTTGCAGCAAATTGTCGCCAGGCCGAGTTCGGGTTAGGAGCGGCTCCGAAACCGCTTCTCAAAAAAGTTCCCAATCCAAAATCTGTGTAGGTGAAGCCTGCCGGATTCGCGGTGAAGCCAAAACTATCCGGTGTTGTCTGGTAATAGAAGGCATCCCTCGGATTCTTAGGGAGGCCGAGATTGGCGTAGCCAAAGCATGTGAACACGGGCGCGGTACTCGCCGCCGTGCCGGTGTCCCTGGCGCTTGGGGCCGTCGGACTGGGAGCAGTTGACCTGCCGTCCAGATGGCATGAGTTGCAATTCGCTTTACCCCGGAACAGGTTGTAACCTGCCTTTTCGTCAGCAGTGAGCGTGTACTTGCCGGCCAGATAGGCATCGAATTTCGATGTGAAAGGACTGACATCGTCTGAGCTTTCGAGGAAGGAGATGGATTGCCCCCAGTGATCGTAGATATTGTTGGCCTTGGTGCGGTCGCCTGCAGACAACTGGATTGGCGTGGCGCTTCCTCCGAACGTCGCCGCTCCCCCAGGGGTCGCGCAGATCGTCGCAGTGTCGGACGGCCAGGCGATATCAAAAGAGTCTCCCCATACCGTCTCAAACAGCGGCAGGTATTCCGCCGTGGAGAGCCGGAACGCTATGCATGCTGTATCAGGGAAGCCCATTTCCTGCGTATCGACCGGAGGATGCTGTGCCTGCTCGGCGTCAGCACTCTGCAGCTTGTATCCAGTCGAGCGTGCATCCCAGAAGTTTCCGCCGAAAAAGGCAGCCTGGGTGGAGTTGTACTCGAGCACTGGGAACCTGGATGAATATGTATATCGCTGCGCCGTCCGCTTGCCGGCCCGGAAATGAACTGTTCCCGGATACGCGATCATCGTCAGATTGACCGACGGTATCGGGCCGCTGAAACCGGCGTACGGCATGTGGCAGGACGAGCAGGCAATATTCTTGAATGGAGAGATATTCAAGTCGTAATTCAGCAGGCCGCCGAGTATGCGCACTGCCGCATAACCGCTGTCCTGAAGTGTCGGCGGGTTTCCTTGAAGATTCGGAGGCGGTAATGCATGCCACGCTGCGAGATAGTGACTTTCAATGCCTTTAATCTCCCGTTGAACTCGAGCTATCTCGGAATTCAAATCGGCCGGGAGGATCCCAGGCGGGTACGGGTTGTAGACCGTTGGGGCACTTTGTCCGTGGACAATGTGACTGGAGATGAACATGGCGACCGCGATCGTTACACAGGCCGCGGCCAGTGCCATCAATCTTCTTAATTGCCTCATGAATAACCTCCGTGGGATGAGGTTCGGGCAGGGCGATGAATCACCCGGGGGCGAGATCGTAATGTTGGACGTTCTGTAGCTTCTTATTTACCCGAACAGGTTAGAGCAAAACGGGGCCGCTTTCCGGGGAAATGTGAGCCTTGCAAAGTCGAACGCCGATTATGATGGCCCTGCCCGAGAAGAACTGTCAACGTGCTGCTCGTCAAATCTTTTTCATTTCACAAAAGTTCCTGGCCCGATTGACACGGACCTCAATCCTGCCTCAGGCGATTGGGCAGCACCACAGTTTGCCAATACGGCGCTGAATCGCTACGGGCCATGTGGACGAAGTGGCAGCCCTGGTCGCATTCGTGGCCAGTCCGGAGGCAGCATATATCACCGGTGCCAACTTGACGGCGGAACAAACGCCTGACGGCGCCCCGAGATGGCCGCTCCTTAGGACCTATGAATCAAGACGCGGTCAGCTACGTAGACAAGATTGCCGCAGACACCCTGCGCGTTGAAAACGGCAGCCGTCTTCACACGTCTCCACGCAACCCCAACCGCACGCTTTCGTTGCCACCTGATCAGTGAGAGAGGAATTGAAACGAAAGCGCTTTCCTGACTCTGCCTGGACCTGATCTTTGCGGTTGGTGTGGCTGTTTTTGCAGCCGGATGAATTTTAAGATAATTTTTTTCTTCCACTGCTATTGGCGACTGTGCTATCAACAACCATCCGTATTGAATCGATTCAATGTGAGTGAAATTCACTCCTTGAGCAGATAACGGGCGCAGATAACGGAGCAGATAACGGCGTACCAGTTCCTTACCGCAACTTCCACGTTCGACCGTTGAGCGGGTGTCACAATTGCTGGATTTTTTTTAGTCCGGGAGCAACGAGAGGCGTCTACCGAAAACTACCGCCTCCGGCGTACTACCTATTTGGGAGGTCATCAATGAGCAAAGCGAGTCTCTTCAGGCTATCTTGTTTCGTCGTGTGCATAGCGGCAGGTATTAGCTATGCACAGAGCACCAACTCCGGTGACATTCGTGGGTCTGTAACCGACCAGACCGGCGCATTGGTTCCCGGCGTCACGGTGAACGTACTGAACGTTGATACCGGAGTATCGAAAGACTATGTCACGAACCGCGACGGCCTCTATGACACCTCTTCGGTTGTGACCGGACGCTACCAAATCACCTTTACGAAACAGGGATTCGAGCAGCTTGTTCGTGGCCCCGTCACGGTCGAGGTTGGGTTTACTGGGGTGAATGCCCAGCTGAGGATTGGTTCTACAACACAGCAAATTGTGGTCACCACCAACGTTCCCCTCCTCAACACCGAATCCGGGACACAGCAGACCACGTTGGAAGCGAAGTCCATGGCACAGTTGCCGAATGTAGGAACAGATTGGGAGAACTTCACCATTTTGCTTCCCGGCACTTCGGGCTCTCCTTCCGGTGTGTTCGGTTCCGCTAACCCAGGCCAATTTGTGGCGGTAAATGGCAACCTCCCATATAACGCCATGCTCGCTGACGGATCAGTCACCACGCTGCCATCGAGCAGCAACTCGGATGTATCCACCTTTGAGACGGTAGCCGAAGTTCAGGTCAGCACGTCCAGCTTTTCCGCGCAATACGGTATTGGCGGCTATGTCTTCAACCAGATCAGCAAGGGCGGCACAGATCGCTTTCACGGCGCAGTGTACGAGTATTTCCAAAACGACGCTTTGAATGCCAAGAGTTATGGCTTTGGCAATCCGGTAACCGTTCCGTTTCTTCGCTATAACAACTTTGGCGGATCGATCGGCGGACCGATTATCAAGAAAAAGATGTTCTTCTACTTCAACTTTGAGAAGTTGCACACCTCGGGTTCAAGCAATGGATTTCTTACGGTCCCAACAGACGCCGAACTGGCCGGCGATTTTACCGGACAGCCGACAATCTATGACCCGACCACGCAGGTTGTAACGCAGACCCCGAATGGCCCTGTGGTAACGCGGCAATCCTTCGCCGATGAGTATGGTAACGGGAACAAGATACCAGCGAACTTGATCGATCCGGTTGCCAAGGCAATACAAGGCTACTACCCGAAGGCCAATGTTCCCGGCAACGTCGCTCAAGGCGCAGTCATAAACAACTATTACTACAACGCAAAGAATTCAACCCCGTTTACGAAATACTTTGGCCGGCTGGATTGGGATATTACGCCCACCAACAGACTCACCATCTCCGATACTCAGCGAGACAGTCCAGCCGTTCAGAATAACCAAGACACCTGCCCTATTGGCTGCGACAACGTCGACACGGACAGCAATAACTCGCAAATCACCGATGTGTGGAACATCAGCCCGAAGACGGTGAACGAGGCCAGAGTAGGCTTCACGGATCAGCTCAACTACTATGTCGATTCCACCTTGAACCAGGGCTTCCCCGCAAAGCTGGGATGGCAATTTGCCAAAGCTGATCAGTTCCCAAGTAGCAGCATAACGGGAAACTGCTGCTTTACCCTTGCTCCCGCTGTCAATGCCGTACAAAAGGAGATGGTCTTCGATTTCTCCGATGTCGTCACCATGATCCGTGGCCGCCACATCCTTCACTTTGGAGGTGAGGTACTGGTTTACAGAACCGACACAACGACTTGGGGCAACATCAATGCGGGAACCTTTACCTATAACGGCTCTTACACGCAATCCACTGTAGGGGATAACACCACCGGCATTGGATATGCTGATTTTCTTTTAGGCCAGGCGCAGAGTTGGAGTGCGTTCGTAGCGCCGGAATATGGACCACGATCGAAGAACCCGCAGTTCTTCATTCAGGACGACTTCAAGATACGCCCCAATTTAACTCTGAACCTTGGCTTGCGTTATCAGATTCAAACGGGATGGAAGGAAGTCAAGAACAACATAAGCGCGTTTGACCCCACGGTCACCAACCCTGAAACCGACACCAACGGTGCGATATGGTACGCTTCGACCCATGCAAATGGCCGCGACCGCCTGCAAGCCAGCTCATATGGAACTGTCTTGCCTCGCCTGGGGTTTTCCTGGCTACCCAAACCGGACACGACGATTCGAGGTGGATTCGGTATGTTCGCTTATCGCTGGGGTCTGGATGTCTATGGCACAGGCATGGGAACGGCCATCCAGTTCCAGGGGAACGCCACCGATCAGACCAATGGAATTTCACCGGTCGTAACTCTTTCTTCAGATGGATCGGGCCTTCCTTACATCGGACCTACGACCGATCCCGCAGCCCTCAATGGGCAGAGCGTGGTTTATAACAAGTACCACACGCCCGTTCCCACCATTTACCAGTGGAACCTGGCGATTCAGCATGAGTTGGGCACGAATATGGTGGCCGAGGCGGCATACGTTGCCAGCCACGCCCACAACCTCAGCTTCCCGGTCGATATCAACCAGGTGCCTGAGAGCCAGCTGGGACCAAATGACAGCCCCTCCGCATTACCGTACCCGATCTATCAAAGCATCACCGGCGACACGTACAACGCCATTTCCAACTACAACTCGTTGCAGCTCTCTATCGAGAAGCGCTTCACTTCAGGACTAAGCTTCGAGTTCAACTACGTGTGGTCTCATTTCCTCGACGATCAGGACTCTTCGGGATATGGCGGTGCTGCGGGAACGCAGACTGTACAGCGATCCTACAATCCGTCGGCCAGCTACGGCTCTTCCAATTTCGATGCTCGCAATGCTTTCAAGGGAAGAATCGTGTATGAACTTCCCTTCGGCAGGGGAAAGATGTTCCTGAATAAGAGCCGCCTGCTTGATGCGGTGATCGGTGGCTGGCAGACTTCGGGCACAATGGTTTTTCAATCCGGCTTACCATTCACGCCGACAATAAGCGGCAGCAACAATTCGTTCTCCCAGGCGGGAGACTGGTATCCGAATCAAATTGGAAATCCCATTCCCCGTCATCAAACCATCGATCAGTGGTTCGATCCATCCGCATTCACTCTCCCGGCGCCTGGCACCTTCGGCAACATGAGAAGGAACAGCCTCTATGGTCCTGGAATCAATGTGGTCAATCTCTCAGCCGGCAAGAAGTTCATCCTTCACGAAGGAGTTGAGCTCTCAATCCGCGCCGATACCGTCAATGCCTTCAACCATCCGAGCTTTGGCCAACCGAATTTAGGCCTCGTTTCAGGAGGAGATGGTTCTACTAACGCGAACCCATTCTTTGGCTCGCCCACCAACATCACGTCGCTTACTGTGAACGGACGAACGATGCAACTCAATGCGCGCATATCTTTCTAATGCATGATCCGCAGCTGTCAATAAAGCCGAGCACTGCATCGTTGAGGAGATGGCGTGGACCATAGGACAAACTTTCACCTCACTGGAATGTATGCTGCGATGTTTGTCCTATGCGCCTCCGCTTGTATGGCGGAGGCGCAGGAAATCGTAGTTGACGCCTCGCCATCGCATGTCGCCAATTCATTCAGCCCTGTACGCGCACTGGGTGCGGGGGTGGACAGACTACGAGCAGGCGAAGGTGCTCCAGAGATGAATCGCCGCGACATCACGAAAGAAGAAGTGGAGAGAAACACCGACCAGTTACTGTCTGGCCCGGTGCTCGCTGCGATTCTCTCAGCAGGATGGCAACCCGTCACCTATCGGCAGAACACTGAACTGCAGATGGAAGCCTGGCACTGGAATCCTGATGGTGCCTGGAGTAACCCCTCTCAGCAAGATGGCTACTTCACCGGCAGTGCTGAGCCAACCGAAACGATTCATCATTCATGGTCTTATCCGCTTCCTCGTCGAGGTGACACAGTGGGCGATGGCGATGGATGGTCTCGGCTTACAGATGGCGATCCGAAAAGTTTCTGGAAAAGTAATCCATATCTGACGAGCTCTTTCACCGGGGAAGACGATGCACTGCACCCGCAATGGGTGCTGATCGATCTGGGCAAGAAGACAGACATCGACGCCATTCAGATTGCCTGGGCTGCCCCCTTTGCGCTGGATTACAAGGTCCAGTTCTGGACGGGGGAGCTGGAGCCGTTCTATCACGGAACCACCAAGGGCACATGGCAAACCTTTCCCAAGGGATCTGTTACCAACGCAACGGGCGGAACGACAACGTTGAAGCTTGTTGATTGGAAGATTCCTGTTCAATATCTCCGCATCTGGATGACCAGATCATCCAATACATGCA
Source organism: Alloacidobacterium dinghuense (assembly GCF_014274465.1). Classification (NCBI taxonomy): domain Bacteria; kingdom Pseudomonadati; phylum Acidobacteriota; class Terriglobia; order Terriglobales; family Acidobacteriaceae; genus Alloacidobacterium; species Alloacidobacterium dinghuense. Next base: position 4,234,181 of record NZ_CP060394.1, read on the forward strand.
ACGCGCATGATTCCAATGACAAGCGAAACTGCGTCGGGTACGCAATCAATGAGCTCTATGCCGGCACTCTCTCACCGGATGGAAAGTTTACCGATGCAATCAATCATCTACCCAGCCGGAAACAAACAATCACCTGGGTTTCCTCGGTTGATCCTTGGCATTCCACCTCCGATCTCGACGTGACGAAGGGTGATCAGGTCGGATTCGATTTCTTCTTCAAGAGTGGAATCACTCGTGGCCTGCCAACGATTGTTCCGATCGCAATGCTGTATGGAACTCCCGAGGATGCTGCGAATGAAATCGCCTATCTCGACAAACGGCACTATCCGATATCGCGAATCGAGATGGGAGAAGAGCCGGATGGACAGCGCATGCTCCCCGAAGATTACGGGGCGCTCTATATACAATTCGCGACTGCGATTCACCGCCTGGTCCCGACCGCTAAGCTGGGAGGACCATCATTCGAAGGAACACTTGGCGATGTAGAGGTATGGCCGGACGCGAATGGCAACGCTTCTTTTCTTGGCCGTTTCCTGGACTACCTGAAGGCTCACGACCGTTTGAGCGACTTCACATTCTTTTCCTTCGAGCACTATCCGCCAAACCATTCGTGGGACGACCTGTATCGAGAGCCGGGATTTGTGAGTCACATTGTTCAGGTCTGGAAAAACGATGGTTTGCCGCCTGACATCCCGTTCTTCATGACCGAAGGCAATATGGAGAACTACGAAAAAGGTGCGGACATCAAGCAGGCTCTCTGGCTTGCAGACTACGTCGGCTCAATGATGACGGCGGGAGCCAGCGGCACTTACTATTTTCACTACATCCCAACGCCCGGCCATCCCGGCCCTATTCTCACAGTGAACGATAGCTATCAAGTTGTGGGATATCCGGCGCAATATTTCGCGACACAAATGATTACGCAGGAGTGGGCACAACCCGTAGATACAGTGCACCAACTGTTCAAGGCATCGAGTGATATAACAGATGACTCCGGAAACACACTTGTCACTGCCTACCCAATCAAGCGACCGGATGGAAGCTGGTCCGTCATGCTTGTGAACAGAGATCGCGATCACGATCACGCCGTGAAGTTGAAATTTGCAAATGCAGAAGCCGGGCAAGATAGCTTCTTTTCTGGCGCAGTCAACCAGACCACTCTCGGAGAGTCCCAATATCAGTGGCGCCCAGGTGGCCCGATGGGGCATGAAGATCCTGATGGTCCTCCCCTGAAGTCTGCTTTGAATGGTGGCGCGGATACACTTTACCAGCTGCCTAAGTCCTCACTCACAATTCTCCGCGGCAACATCAGTGCCGGTGTGAAATAGATGCACGTTGCCCCAAAAACCTGCCTTTCAAAGAAATTATTGGCCAGGAAATATTCAACGATGTCGCAAAAGCTACTGATCACATCCTTTCTTATTTTGCTGTCTGCAATGTCAGGGGCTGGAGCCGAGGGACAAACTATCACCGTCGACGCTACTCCCAGTCACGTGGCAAACACATTCAGTCCGCTCCGCGCGCTGGGTACAACCGTAGATCGTATCCCCAGCAATACGACAGACATCTTTTTCCGGCCCGACCAGATAAAACAAATTCTTGAAGCGGGCTGGGGACCAGTCACCTATCGTCAGAACACCGAACTATTTGTTCAGGCTTGGCATTGGAATCCGAAAGGGACCTGGAGCGACTCGTCGGGTCAAGGTTATTTTGTTGGAGATGCGAAGCCGACAAATGAATCAATTCGTCACTCTTACGGTTACAATCTTCCGCATCGCGGGGTGACGCGCAACAACGGATCGGAGTTCGACGGCTATTCGCGGCTGGATGATGGCGATCTCAACACCTACTGGAAGAGCAATCCATATCTTACAAAGGCATTCACCGGAGAGGATGACAGCCTTCATCCGCAGTGGGTGGTCGTCCGGCTACAGGCGGAAGAGATCGTTACGAATATACGCATCGCCTGGGCAGAACCGTACGCACGCAACTATCGGGTGCAATACTGGCTCGGAAAAGGCGATGCTATGGACGATCCGGAAGACGGCGAGTGGAAAGACTTTCCGTCCGGAGTCGTCTCGGATGGAAAGGGTGGGACGGTTACACTTCAGGTTTCTCCAACTCCGTTAGCAACTAGATATGTGCGCGTGCTGATGACGGAATCTTCCAACACCTGTGATACTCACGGAAAGTCTGATCCACGAAACTGTGTTGGATACGCAATCAAAGAGATCTATCTCGGAACGCAGACGAACGGTGAATTTCACGACATCCTGCATCACACTCCGGGTCAGGACCAGACCTTTACCTTTAGTTCATCGATTGATCCCTGGCACCAGCCTTCTGACCTGTATGTAATTCCCGACCGCATGGAATCCGGCGATCAGGTGGGCTTCGATCTCTTCTTCACAAGCGGTATTACGCGCGGGCAGCCTGCGATGGTTCCGGTGGCCTTGCTCTATGGCACTCCCGAGGACGCTGCGGCACAAATTACTTACCTTGAGAAACGCGGCTATCCCATCTCATACATAGAAATGGGAGAAGAGCCGGACGGTCAGTATATGGCGCCTGAGGACTACGCAACCTTGTATCTGCAATGGGCCACGGCTTTGCACAAGATCGATCCGGATCTCAAGTTAGGAGGCCCGGTTTTTGAAGGCGTCAGCGAAGACATCAAATTCTGGCCTGATGCGCAAGGCAAAACCTCGTGGTTCACGCGTTTCCTCGATTATCTGAAGGCTCACAACCGCCTTTCTGATCTGTCGTTCATGTCGTATGAGCATTACCCTTACTACGATGGAACTTGCCAGGGTCCATGGAGCAATCTCTTTAAGGAGCCCGAAGTCCTCACACATATCGTTCAGGTCTGGCGGGATGACGGATTACCCGCAAACGTTCCCATGTTTAATACCGAGACAAATGCTCCAGGCGGCGATGCGGCAGTCGACGTGTTTGGAGCGCTGTGGCTTGGCGAAACCTTCCCTGCCTTTCTCACTGCAGGTGGAAAAGCATCGTACTACCATCACGCGCTGCCTTACTCTACGCCTCATCCGGCATGCTGGAATAGCTGGGGCACGTATCACATGTTTACAACCGACCATAACTACCTGATCAAGCAACGCACCTCGCAGTTTTTTGCGACGCAGATGCTGACACAGGAATGGGCTGAACCGGGAGATGGCGAGCATCGTCTCTTTCACGCCGCAAGCGATATCAAGGATTCCATGGGACGGACTCTGGTCACGGCGTATGCAGTGCAGCGTCCCGACGGGCAATGGTCGCTTATGGTAATCAACAAAGACTACGACAACCCCCACTCGGTAAAAATCGCCTTTCACGATGCAGACACCAGCACAGACAATTCCTATGTGGGACCAGTTACCAGAATCACATTTGGCAAGGAACAGTACCGCTGGCATTCAGCGATGAGAGATGGTTACGCAGATCCTGACGGACCGGCGGATAAGTCTACTCTGCCGGACGGCGCCCGTAGCTTTGTACTTCCGCCAGCATCCATGACCGTTCTACGCGGCCGGATAAGCAGTTCCGCAAAGTGAATCAACCAGGATCCTGAGCGTGTCGCATCAGTTTCTGCTGGAATCGCAAAGAATTGTCTGTTGCCAAAGCCGCTCTATAGGTTAATATTCCTGCGCCAGTCTCACATCCTCTACGTCCAGGTGATTCCTATGTCGACCCGTGTTTCTGTGTGTCTTCCGAACCGCGCCTTCACCTTCGTCCTCGCCAGTCTGCTTGTTCCCTTCTTTCTTGCGCGCCCCAGTCTCGCCAATGAGCCGCGCCACGATAATCAATCCAAAGTGGTCGGCGGCTACTTCGAAGAGTGGAGCATTTATTTCGCCGGTTACAACATTGCCAATTTACAGGCCAATGGCGTTGCAGATAGGCTCACGCATTTGACGTACGCTTTCGGCGACGCCACGCCCACCGGCTGCGCCATTGCGGATAGCTGGGCTGATTATCAGGACCCGTCTCTTCCAAGCGTCAGCGGCGCGACCTACACCGGGCCGCTGTACGGGAATTTCGCCGCGCTGCAGCAGCTCAAGCAACTGCATCCGAATCTGAAAGTGCTGATCTCGCTCGCCGGAGCCGACGGTTTTTCGGCCGCTGCGAGTACCGCGGCAGGCCGTCAGGCCATGGTCTCCAACTGCATCGACCTCTTCGTCAAGGGCAATCTCGCGACCGGAATTTCTGCAGCAGGAGTTTTCGACGGCATCGATATTGATTGGGAATTTCCCAGTGCCGCTGACACGGTAAACGCAACGCTGCTGCTCCAGGAATTTCGCAAGCAGCTCGACGCCTTGGGAAAGGCCAACCACAAGCATTATCTGCTGACCATGTTCGGACCCGCCGGCCAGCAGAATTTCTCTAACATCCAACTGGCCGAAGTCGCCCGCCAGCTGGACTTTTTCAATGTGCAGGGCTATGACTTCCACGGCACATGGGAGACTTCGACCAATCACGCGTCTCCCCTCTTCGACGACAAGCAGGATCCCGACTCCTCCGAGAATTTTTACATCGACTACACGATTCGCTCCTATCTTCAGGCTGGCGTCCCCGGAGAAAAGCTCGTCCTCGGCATTCCCACCTATGCGCGCGGTTGGACTGGAGTTCCGAGCACCGGCCATGGCCTGTATCAAACCTCCACCGGTCCAGCTCCGTTTCCTTCGTCCGATTACCTGCAAACGCCCGGCGTGATCACCTATCTCACGCTCACCGGCCTGACCGGCTACACGCGCCACTACGATTACCGCCGAATCGCCGTGTGGCTCTATGATCCCGGCACGCAAACCTTCTGGTCCTACGATGACCCTGTCACCGTGTGGCTCAAAACTGCGTACGTCCGCACGCGCGTTCGTGGGGGCCTCGGCGGCGCATTTGTCTGGGCTCTCAAGGACGACGACGCCAACGGCACCATCGTGAAAACTATGGCCGCCGGCCTCAATTAATCCCGCGCCACTGCCTCAAATCGCTGTACAGCGCTTTGAGGCAGATCGTCGGATGACTTGATCCGGGTGCTCCAGCATGAGCGCGCGGAAGGAATGTTCTTGAGTGTCCAGGTGATCTCCTGCCTTCACTCATCTATACGACCGTGGCAACGTACGAGGATGCAGAAAGATTGGCTCATCGAGATCAGGTGTTTGCCGTGAGAGGCTGCTCATTGGACGATCTCGAAAACAAAGGGTTTCGGACTCCTGGAAGGCTGACAATGAAATCAGGCAATGCGGTAGAGCACGGCGCGCAAGATACAATTCCCGGTAATGACCCGCTTTGCAATCGCCCTTGCCATGCTCACATTCGGATCGCTCTCAAGCCTGGCCGCCTCAAAGGATGCGGTGTCGTACGTGAATCCGTTAATCGGCACGCAGCGCAGCGCCATCGGATACGGCGGCACCATGCCTTTTGTGACGACGCCGTTCGGCATGACGGATTGGACGCCGCAGACGCGACAGAACAAGATCAGCGTCGTGTCATACAACTACGATGACACGACGATCTCGGGATTCATCGGCACCCACCAGCCCGCAATCTGGATGGGCGATTACGGCTATGTAACGGTGATTCCGCAAGTCGGCGAACTACGCACCACGCCGGAATCGCACAAGCTTCCTTACAACCACGCATCTGAGACGGCGCGGCCGGACTACTATCGTGTCTCGCTCGATGCTGGCGCAGACGGCAAGATCGATGCGGAGATGACCGCTACCGAGCGCTGCTCAATTTTCCGCTTCACGTTTCCTACGAGCGCAGAAGCCCGCGTCATCATCGAAGCGTCGCGACCCGGAATTGCGGGAATGGCATCGGCAAATCCTGAAGCGCGCGAGATTACAGGCTATAACCCGCATCGCATGGATGCGCACCTGGGACCCTTCGCGCTGCCGAACTTCAAGGGCTACTTCGTGGTCCAGTTCCAGCAGGCTCCAGTAGACATGAAGACGTATGGCATGGACGATGCCAAAGCTGAATCAAGCCGCGGGGCGTACGCGGAGTTCAAACCCGGGCAGACCATTCAGGTGCGCGTAGGTACGTCATTCATCAGCATCGAGCAGGCACGCGCAAATCTACAGCGCGAAATACCTGAATGGAATTTTCAATCCGTGCAGCAAAATCTTCGCGCTGCGTGGAACGACAAGTTATCGCGGCTTCAGCTCAGCGGAGCGACTGATGAGAACAGGACGTTGCTTTACACGGCCATATATCACGCGCTGTTGTATCCGCGCGCCTTCTCTGAATACGGCCACTACTACAGCGCCTTTGACGACACCATCCACGCCGGAGAGAGCTATACCGCGTACTCCATCTGGGACACCTTCCGCGCCGAGAACAGCATGCTGACACTCCTGGCTCCAGAGCGCATCGACGGCATGATCACCGCCCTTCTCCAGAATTTCAAGGAAGGCGGCTGGATGCCGAAGTGGCCCAATCCGAGCTACACCAACATCATGATTGCAACGCATGCTGACTCGCTCGTTGCCGAAGCCTTCAGAAAAGGCTTCCACGGTTTCGATCAGCAGGTCGCATGGCAGGCAGTCTATAAGGACGCGATGACACCGCCGGACGGAGACACCACGCGCCGATGGCTGGACCGCGAAGAGCATACTCCCTACGAAGCTCGTGCCGGACTCACCTACTACACGCAGCTTGGCTATATTCCAACGGACAAGACTGACGAAGCCTCCTCGCGAACACTGGAGGACAGCTACGACGATTGGTGCGTCGCGCAGATTGCGAAAGCCCTCGGACGAACGAAGGATTACCGTTTCTTCCTCAAGCGATCTTTGAACGACCGCAACCTCTACAACCCCGCACTTGGACTTATGAACGGCAAGACGTCGGACGGCAAGTGGGCGCCCATCGGTGGCGGCAGGGACGACAACGAGAATCGGTCTGTTTCCGGATGGACCGAAGGCGACGCCTGGGTCTATACGTGGTCGCCACTGCACGACCAGGCAGGATTGATCCAGTTAATGGGCGGAGCGGAAAACTATGACGCAAAGCTGGATCAGCACTTCAGTGGTGGTCATAACGTGCACAACAACGAGCCGAGCCACCACTACGGCTATCTGTACGACTTTGGCGGGCAGCCGTGGAAGACGCAGGCGATGGTGCGCAAGATTGCCGCAAAAGAATATGACGCAAGCCCAGGCGGTCTCGATGGAGATGACGATTGCGGCCAGATGTCGGCGTGGCTTCTCTTTACCGCGATGGGCTTTTATCCGGTGAATCCCGCGAGCGGAGAATACATGATCGGAAGCCCGATGTACGCGCAGCTCTCACTCACACTGGCGAATGGAAATACCTTCCGCGTGGAGGCAAGCAACAACTCAGCGGAGAATGTCTATATTCAATCAGCGAGCCTGAACGGAAACCCACTCGACATTCCGGTCATCACGTGGGAGCAGATCCAGGCTGGAAGTACCCTGCACTTCGTCATGGGGCCGAAGCCGTCGGAATGGGGGAGTAAGTGGAGGCCTTCCCTCATTTCTGTTAATTAGTGCGCGCTTGCAACTCAATCCACAATTACCCAGCTTTTATCGGGGCTGAACTCCGTCATTGCGGTTGCGGTTGCCGTCGTTGTGTTCCCCAGATCCTTTTGCAACAGCACGCCATCCTGGTTGATCATGAAGGTCATCACGCCCGAGTTACCGTATTCTGCCGGATAGGCAACGAATGCAAATCCATTAGTCATTTGCCCGTTGATCACATACTCTTTCGCACCCCCCGGAGTATCGCCGGTTTGCCCCTTCAGCATGCGGAAGTAGTAACCATGGAAAGGTGTGTGCGCATTGGACTTGACACTATATCCTTCGGCGCTTGCAAACGCTGCCAGCGGTCCGAGCGGGCTCTTGGGCTGACCTTCCGGAGATTCCCAGTACAAGCCGTTATGCTTGCCAGGATCGCTGATGAACTTCTCAGCGTATTGTTTCCTTGTCGCGCCATCATGAAGTTGTGAGAAGTACTCAGCCTGAGCATTCGCCGCCGCTTCACAAACGTCGATGACCGCCAACTCATTCCGGCCAACACGGCGATTGAGAATCTCTTCTTTTCCAGCCGCTGTATCGAAGAACCACTGGCCGCTGGCGTTTTTCTTCAGCGGGATTGGGAACGGGAAATTATCGTAGCCGACTAGAAGAATCTGCGAGCCATCCGGCATCTTGCGCCAGCGGTGCATCACATCATATTCCCTCACAAAAGCTGCGGCGGTGTTCTTGTCCTGCACTGCATCGCCAGAGGAGACGACCTCTTTCGAGTCCGGACCTAAAATCGCCGGCAGCGCGCTTTGGTCGCCCGACTTTGCCGCTGCCACGAGCGCATTGCCCGCGTCGTCGGGCGTGGCAAAGGTGCTGATCGATGGTTTGTTCGATTTGCAAGCGGTCAGCGGAAGGACAAGCGTCAGGAGCAGTAACCATGCCTTGAGCGAGACCCTGCAGTGTTTAAGCGACATCGCATCCTCCGGAAGTACAGCGGCAAGGCTCCTCATCAACGCCGCTTACAGAAGTTACCCATTCATCCCGCAGTGAACTACCTGCGACCGCCCCATCCCCCACCGCCGCCACGGCTTTCCGCGCCGCGAGCACTCTCAGACCGGGCTTGCCATCCACCTCCGCCTCCACCCCAGGCCGACGATCCGCCGCCTTCTCGCTGTCCCCAGCCATTCGCTGAACTCGAACTAGGCTTCTCGACGTTGTTCCAGCTTCCGTTCGAGTCTTTCTGCCAGCCGCTTCCCGTGTTCCTGTAAGCGTTGCCGTTCGCAGTCGCATACTTGTTGCCGTTTGCAGTTTGGCCCGCAGCATAGTTGCCGTTCGCGTTCGACCCTGCTATTCCCTTGCCACCGTTGGAAGTTTGTACTGTTCCCACCGAGCCTTGAGCAGTGGTCTGATGCTGGGTGTACGCGGTATTGCCGTTCTTTGAGTAAACCGAGCTCCCATAGTTCCCGTAGGCGTTGGAAGTTTGGTGGGTTGCGGCGTAGGCGCCGGTGTTTGGGTTGTACGCCTGGCCGGCTGCCGTCTTTCCGTAGGGCGTTGAAACGGATCCGCCTCGCGCATACGTTCCGGTGGATGGATTGTAGGCATTGCCTGCTCGCGCGACGCCGTTCGGGCCATAAGCAGTCGCGCTTGAGCCGTAATAGCCGCCGTGCCATGCATTGTTGCCGTAGTACGCGCCGCCCCCGTAAACCACGGCGCCACCGTGCCAGTTACAGTTCCAGGAGCTATAGCCCCACCCGCAGCAACTGTTATTCATCGCCGCACCCAGCGCGATGCCCGCCCCAAAGGCAAGCAGTCCGGTCGTCACCACGGCCGCCGTGCTGTAACCCGGTGTCGCATAGGGAGTGCCGTAGACGACCGTGGGATTATATTGCGGAACGTATACCACCTGCGGATTGGTCGGCTGAATCACGATCGTTTGCGGCGACTGCTGCACAACCGTAATCTGTGAGCCCGAATTCAGATTGCCCGCAGCCTTTGCCTGGGCACGCAGAGTCTGAACCGCCGTCATCACATCCGCCGCCTGATTGTGATATGCCTCACCCAGTGAGGAAGTCCAGCTGAGGTTCTTCGCCAGGTTGTCCATCACCGAGGGAAACTGCGTAAGTGCCTTCACACTGGGATCCCACGGCTGGCCATCCACGGCCTGCATGAGAGCCGAGCCGGTGAGATTCTTATTTTGCTGAAGCCAGTCGTCAGCGTATGCAACCTGATCCGGAAAAGTCGCGGCGCCAAGAATCTGCGCAACCAGAGCGTCCGGATACAGCGCAATCGGCGCAACTAATTGCTGCAGGTCATTCGCCGATAGAGGCGCGCCTTGCCCCGAGTACGATGAAGAACCCCCGTTTTGCGCTGGCGGCGGTGGGGGTTCCTGCGACCACGCATCGTCCTTCGGAATAGTCGCGAAGACCAGAAGGCAAGCCAGCAGATAGACCAAAGTCTTTTTCAACTTAACCAGGATCATCTTCATCTTGCCCTCGATGTACGCACTGAAGGATGGAGCATCGGCATCGCTCCTTCGCATCCTCTGTTGCAACAAGGAAGTACCCATCGCTCGACTTCTCGATTCAGCAGCAAAGCAATCGCAGCTTTGCGAGGCGTCATTTAAGCTATCGAACTGAGGTATGCGTTTCTACTGGCAGATGTGACAGTACCGAACAGCTTTCGTGGGATAGGTTGGAAACTATGAAGATATCGACTGCGAAATATATTTGTGTCCGTCCAGGACGTCACGAATGGCCGGAACTAGATCAGTGGTAACGTCTGATTTAACAACGTAAGCGGAAGCGCCGGCGGAGAATGCGGCGGCAACGAAATCCGGGTCTTCATGAACAGTTAGAAACACGACTTTAGTTCGGTTCTGGGCCAATTTCAGTTCGTTGGCGGTTTGTAGTCCGTTGAGACCGGGCATGGATATGTCCAGAACGAGTACATCGGGATCGAGACGTCGCACTTCCCCCAGAGCGTCTCGGCCGTTGTTCACTGTGCCTACGATGTCAAATTCCTCGCCGAGCACCGCGCGAACCCGATCCAGAATCGCCTCATGATCATCCGCAAGCAACACTCGAATCTTACCCATAACACCACACAATGAGCATTCTTGTCGTGAGCAGCGGGCCCCGCTACTGTCAGTGTGGACAGTAGTAAGAGCCTTCAGGCGTCAATGTGGCGCAAAGCCATCCCGAACCGGAGCTGCGAACGGAGCCACTCAACCAACGACGAAGATCAGTGCGAAGCATCCGGTCACTAAAACGAAGCTTCAATTCCGACAATTGCGCCACTCTGAGTTAAACGGAGACCGACCCGGTTACTACTGGGACTGTTTTTCACCACCAGTCGCGATCCCAGCTGATATCCCGCGTCGAGGCTTAAGTGCTTTGAGATCGTGAAGCCAATACCATCAGCAGTAGATACGAAGTTTCCGTAGCCGAAGAAATACATGCCATTCACCTGTCCCTCCACGAAGAGACGAGGTGAATCCGTCAGATAGAAGCGAAAGTCAGGACCTGCGACCGGAATCGGAGCCAACAGCGACGCCTTGGCCGTAACCGCGGCCTGTTGTACACCCTCACCTGTTACATGGGCTGCCGCGCTGATGCTCGACGAGACATTGAATAGATCAATCTGAACGCCAATTCCGAGATGTCCGCGCTTGCGCCGAATGATGTCGTATTGATAGCCCGGCGCAATCTCAGGAGCATTGAGCTCCGCGTCTACGGTTGCACCCGCGTTGAAGGTCTGGCCCTGAAATTCGATGGTTCTCGCGAGAACCTTCTCCTTCGAGTGATTGTAGTTGGCTCCTACAAGGTAGAAATGATTCTTGTGGGTAAACTTCCAGTCCACTTTTCCGCTAAAGGTTGAGTAGCTGTTGAACCCCAAATCCTTGTTAAGGTCGACGGCATTAGCATCACTGCTTCCCTGAATATTCCCCGAAGGGTTTGAGTAGAACAAGAAGGCGCTGATGCGAGCTTTATAGGAATCGAACTCTTCGTCGCTTTGAGCATGTAAGAAAGCTGAACCTGTTGTAACGAGCAGCAGAAGAGTCAACACCCTCAAGCCTGATTTCACTCGTCCTTCCCGACTGGCTCGTGTCATTTCGCGCCTCGCAGGGAGTTGGATCTCAGCACAAGAGACTCCTTGTCCGCACAGAAGGAGGAGCGCGCAAATTTGGTACGCTCCTCTTCTGCGCGTTCGGCCAATCGTTCTGCGGTGGTCTGCTTTTCCGGTCCGGCACTTGAGGGAGGTCATTAGCTCCGGTAGCAGATCAACCGCGCGTTCCGTGCGGGTGCACGTCGCATCGATCGGCGAACAGTTAGCTACTTCACTACGGAATTGGGCCGGCGATAACTGTCACTTCAGACAGGTGCGATCGAGAAATTCTCATTTAAGTCCTGTCTCATCTGCCACGCCATAGCTGGAACCATAGATTTGGGAAGGACTGTCAGTAGTGACAGTTTCGCCAGTGCCTTCGCGAACATACAGTTTTCACATCCGAAGAGCTTCAGGCTTCATGCCCACAGCACTTCGGGGTCCACGCTGATCCCGCGGATGTAGGTAAAACGACGATGAAGAAGAAGACGCTTGAACGCCTGTTGATTACGTTCGGTGCACTGATCCTCTTCATCTATGCCTTAGCCCGTATTCACGGATTCGTTCTTTCGCGAATGGAGATCGAGAAATTCAAGAGTCAGCAATTGCTGGCGCAGGAATTGAATGGTGGAGCTTCCGCAAATAAATCGCCCGATTTCAGTCTTTGGTCAGAAAAACGCATTCGTGCGTATCAGGAAAGTTTGGCTTCTCATTTTCAACCTGCCGTCGCGCTTCTCCGTATTCCCAGGATTCATCTGGAGGTCCCGGTTCTGGAGGGAACCGATGATCTCACCCTGAACCGGGCAGTGGGACACATCGCGGGCACGACGGCGCCAGGAGAGAACGGCAATATCGGGATCGCTGGGCATCGAGATGGTTTCTTTCGAGAACTAAAGGATGTCGTAACCGGAGACAAGATCGAGATCCTGACACAGAAGGAGACCACCACCTATGTGATTGATCAGATCACCATCGTCAATCCCACCGATGTCTCAGTGCTGGCTCCGCGCTCGCGTTCTTCTGTGACCCTCGTTACTTGCTATCCCTTTTACTTCATCGGCAGCGCTCCTCAACGATACATCGTTCAGGCATCGCTTCTAGGGCCAGATGCAGAGGCACAGCCCAGGAGTGAAGATGCAGAGTTTTGAAGGACAAACAAATACGGATGCAACACAAACAGATGTTTAAACATGCGGCGCTACGGGCTCCGGCTCCATAGTTCCGAAAGCCAAAAAAGGAGAGTACACAATGAACCGAAAAAATACATGGACGTCGCGGTGCTTTGTGCTCACGGTGGGGGCCGTTTGCCTGACCTTTGCCGCAAGCGCAAACGCACAAGTGCAAACCGAAACCAATACCACAGCTGGAACAGCCTCCAAGGCAGTGAAGGTTGAAAGTGCGCAGGTCGTCTACGTCAGCGGGAACGACCTGGTGGTAAAGATGGCGGACGGCACGCTCCGGCATTTCAACAACGTGCCGGAGAGCGCCCGTGTCGAGGTGGATGGGAAGGAGCTTGGCATCCACGACCTGAAAGTGGGCATGACCCTCCATAAAACGATCACTACAACCACAACACCCAAGGTTGTTACCACGACGAAGAGCGTGACGGGCACGGTGTTCTACGTGCAGCCCCCGAACTCAGTGATCCTGACCATGGCAGACGGAAAGAACCAACAATTCAAAATTCCCAAAGGTCAGAAATTCGATGTAAACGGGCAACAGACGGATGCATGGGGGTTGAAGAAGGGAATGACCGTCTCCGCAACTCAGGTTGTCGAAGAGCCGCAGACCGTAGTGACGCAACAAGCGAAGCTGACGGGCACAATGCCACCGCCTCCTCCGCCACCACCGGCAGATGTTCCCATCCTCATAGTTGTAGCTGAGCCGGTCACGCCAGCCGCGCCGGCTCCTGCCGTCGCGGAGGCTGCGCCGGCAACGTTGCCCAAGACGGGAACTGAATTGCCTCTCTTCGGTCTCCTCGGAGTCTTGACCCTATTGTCGGGGCTTGGACTGAGACTGTTTCGTAAAGACGTTTAGTTTTTGCATGGCGACCGGGCCTGCTTTCACGTCTTTGAACAGAGGCAAAGTAAGGCAGGCCCTTTTTTCCCACCGGCGTTATCTGTGGCAAAGCGACCGAGCATATCAGCCCGTGACCCACCCCTTTGCCAGTCGTTGATCACTCAGCCGGGCCCGTTAACAGGGACCTCTATCGAAGACCATGACGCTTCAGAAGAATTACACCTCTGAGCTTTGCGATTGCGGGGAGCGAAATGAAAGCCTCAGGAGATTTTCGGACACTTCGGGCCGTCATTCTCCTTCTCTGCATGGGAACATGCCTTTGCTTTGTGAACTTGGCCTCCGCCGGGGCCAATCTGCCGACCAATCAACCCTCCAGCAAGGAATCGCAGGCTCCGCAAGATTCCACCCGACAATCCTCATCCACCCCCTCAACTGAAACAAAAGCAGAAGAGAAATCTGAAACGAACGAAGAAACGAAAAAGGAGAAAAAGAAAAAGGAAAAAAAGTCCGATCATGCCGGATCATTCGTCATCGCTCCGCTGCCGCTTGTGAGCCCTGCGCTGGGAGCTGGAATCATACCCATTCTCGGCTACATTACCCCCATTCCGGCAAAGGACCGGGGAATAGAACCATCGGTTATTGGCGCAGGTGGCTTGATCACCAACGATGGCAGCCGTGGCTTCGGCATAGGTGCGGATCTCTATCTCGACAAAGCGCGCTATGAGCTTGAGTCCGTCTACGCGCACGGAAACCTCGAGTACAACCTATACGGCGAGGGATTCGTGAATGGAAATGCGGGTCTCAAATTGCCCTTGGAGCAATCTGGCCAGATATTCTTCATCAAGCTCCTCCGCAGAATCCCTTGGGATTTTTATGTCGGTGGGCGCTTCACCACCGGAAGCTCGTTTATCACGCTCAAGCCAACCTCCGAAAAAATTCCACCGATCCCGCCAGACATCGGCTTGCATACAGATCTCCGCGCGTTGGGCATGGAAGTGTGGCGTGATTCGCGTCCAAATCGCTTTTATCCCTTAAAGGGCAGTGTGATCGACTTCACTGGCGACTTCTTCGCGCAGGATCTCGGCAGCAAATATTCCTTTCAGTCCTACAAGTTCACCTTCAACAAATATCTGAGCCTCCCCGACAAGCAGGTCCTCGCCTACAACCTCTATTGGTGCGGCACAGGCGGCACGCCGCCGTTCTATGGCAACTGCATCTATGGTGCGAGCAATGAGCTTCGCGGCTACACCGCCGGTCGGTATCTGGATCACTATATGTTTGCCACCCAGCTCGAATATCGGCTGGTTCTGCCATGGAAGTTCGGCCTGGTTGGCTTTGGCGGTGTTGGCGCAGTCGCTCCGGGCTCAGATCAGTTCTTTCGAGCGAACCATCTGCTCCCCGCAGGCGGAACAGGTATTCGCTACATGTTGAGCAAGAAGTATCACGTCAATCTGCGAACAGATTTCGCCTGGGGTAAAGACAATTTCACATGGGGCGTGGGCGTGGGCGAAGCTTTCTAGCTCGGTCTTGCGACCGTTGGCCCGTCTGATTCGCTGCCGTGATCCCCTCGACCAAATAGGAGAGCCCGCATCTCCCTGTGGCCCATCACTCGTGCAATCTCTCTGAATCCAAAGAACGGCAACAGCAACACGAAGCACATGATACCCACTCCAAGCAGCCCCCTGGGGTTCCACCCAAGCATCGGTGGAATGCTGTTTCGAATGGTATCTCCATGCCAGACTCCCACCACCACACTTTCTACGATGTGAAAGGAGATGAGTAAAACCGTGAAGACGAAGCACTTATGGAGGATCGGGTAGATGAGCGGCTTGCCACTAAACCGAGTACCGAAGTGAAGATGTTCACCGGTCAAGAGGACCTTGGCGAAAACGAACGCGTTGATAATTGCAAAAGTGTGCTCTTCGTAAT
This sequence comes from Alloacidobacterium dinghuense, assembly GCF_014274465.1. Lineage (NCBI taxonomy): Bacteria > Pseudomonadati > Acidobacteriota > Terriglobia > Terriglobales > Acidobacteriaceae > Alloacidobacterium > Alloacidobacterium dinghuense. Next base: position 4,249,720 of record NZ_CP060394.1, read on the forward strand.
CCAAATGTCGCTGTGACAGGACAAGACTCTTGTGGATCGAAAGCAGCCCAAACACGACCCACAGGTAAAGGAAGATTACGATGAAGCGCTTGAATTCTTCAGAGGCTCTCTCTTTCAAGTCGCGCTGACGCGGAATTTGAAGGCTTACATCCACCATGTCAGAATTCCTCGACTAAGTTCAGAGTGTATCCAAGGAAGATTGCAAGTCAATAAAAAGCGACCTCTCGCGTTGTAAAGCGATCGATCCATCACACCGCCACCTATACTCCTCTGCCGTCATGCTGTCACGTTTGACAGTTGCTCGTTGCGAGTACTGAGTCCAGCATCTCTGCATGAACTCTCGCCCATAAAGGCAGCAGCTCACTGGCATTCAACGTTTTGCGCGGATTCGGCTGTCCTGCGAAAACCGGGACGAATAAAAGGATGGCAAAATGAAGGCGATTACCGTTAGACCGATGACTCCCGGAAGCGCCCAGCTTGAGGATATTCCCGAACCAGATGAGCGCGAGGGCGCCGTCCTCGTAGAAGCCTTAGCTGTTGGAGTGTGCGGAACCGATGTCGAGATCGTCGAAGGAAAATATGGCTGGGCTCCTCCCGGCAAAGAAAGACTGGTGCTCGGTCATGAGTCGCTTGGTCGAGTCGTCGATCCAGGCACGTCCACCGCGCTGAAGAAGGGCGATCATGTAGTCGGCATCGTACGCCGCCCTGATCCCGTGCCCTGTCCGAACTGCGCGGTGGGTGAGTGGGACATGTGTCGCAACGGCCAATACACGGAACGTGGCATTAAAGAGATCAACGGCTTCATGTCGGAGCGCTGGCGGATCGAGCCCCATTTTGCAATGAAGGTTGACCGCTCTCTCGGGCTGCTCGGTGTGTTACTCGAACCTACGACGGTGGTGGCGAAGGCGTGGGAACAGGTCGTCGCCGTCGGGCAGCGGTCCTTCTGGGAACCAAGGACGGTGTTGATAACAGGTGCAGGGCCAATCGGTCTCTTGGCGGCGCTGCTCGGCAAACAGCGCGGACTCGACGTCCACGTGATCGACATTGCGGATTCAGGTCCGAAGCCCCAACTGGTTCGCGCACTCGGAGCAACCTATCACACCGGCACAATTGCGGACCTCGGCTTCGAGCCGGATGTCATCATCGAGTGCACCGGCGTCGGGAAAGTCATAAAAGACACGATCGGAGCGGTTGCGTCGGGTGGAGTCATCTGCCTTACTGGTGTTGGTGGTGGCGGCGTCATTGGCCAGATGCACATCGCCGATGTGGCAGCTCATGTGGTACTGCGCAACAATGTCGTCGTGGGAAGCGTGAACGCCAATAAGCGGCATTGGTACAAGGCTGGCGAGGCGCTGGCGCGCGCCGACCGCTCATGGCTCGCGCAACTCGTAACACGATGCGAACGTCCGGCAGACTTTGCCAAGGCCTTGACGCGAACTTCAGAAGACATTAAAGTCATCGTTCAGTTCGCGGAGGCCTGAACAAATCGCAGGAAGCTTAATCTAATTATTGACTGCCTTTGCAGTAGCCTTGCCGGCGTCCTTCACTCCGACGGCGGTCTTCTCGCCGGCCTTTTCGGTGTACTTCACCGAAACTTTGCTGCCTTCCTTAATGCCATCGCCGATATCCTTGCCGCCTTCCACGGTAGTCTTGTCGGTCCACTTGATCGTATGTTCTGTGCCGTCGCCGGCCTTAACCACCATCGTCTTTGTATCCTTGTCGACATGCTTGACCACGCCCTTCACAATATGAAAGACGTCATCCTGTGCGGACATTGTCTGTGTCTGCGCCCAGCCAAGAGTGAGAACAACAGCGATGGCAACCAGCAGTGCTGTGTGATAGCTCAATCGTAACTTCATCGGCATTCTCCTTTTCGTACTGCCCCTTACGGGAACTGTTTTCATTGTTTGCTAGTTCATCACAAATGAGGCGAGTTGAAAAGTGCCGACGCACACCTCATGGCGCCAGGGCAAGGAAGGGGAAGTCGCAGCTGATTTTTTTTGGAATGCTCTAAATCTGAAGATGGTAAGAGGTATGAAAGGATCAAGCGGCTTGCTGCTAGATCACGATCTAACTTCTTTGCTGGAGACTTACTCATTTATGGCGGAGAAATGACCGAGTGCTTGATGGCGTATTGCACCAGCTCCGAATTTGTTTTGATTCCCAATTCCTCCATGATCTTGTACTTATGAAAACGCACGGTCCTGCGCGATATCTGGAGAATGTAGGCGATCTCCTTCATCGATTGGCCCTCCGCAAGCATCTGCAGCACTTCCCGCTGTCGGTCGGTCAGCGCCTTGGGGCGATTGAGCGACATCGGATCGCGAACGAACATCTCCTCCATCGCATGCCTTATTTGCGGCGTGACATAGGAAGTTCCGCGGATTACGTTATGGACGGCCTGCAGAAGTTCCTCACCCGGTGAATTCTTCAGCAGGTAACCGGAGGCTCCGATCCGAAATGCCTCGCTCGCAATTTCCGCATCGGGATTCATCGTAAGGAAGATGAGTTTTACCCGAGGCATCAGCTTCTTCAGCTCTCGCCCGGCATCGAGCCCATTCAGCAAAGGCATTCCCACGTCCACCAGCACGAGATCGGGGTTCTTCTCCACGGCTGTTTTGATCAAAGCGCGGCCATCCTGAACACAACCAATCACCTCAAATACAGGCTCAAGCAGTTTCTGCATCCCGGCACAAAACATCATGTGGTCATCCGCCAGCAAAATGGTTGTTCGCCTCATAGCAGCCCTGTCACTCCTGCAATCTCTTCCGATAGGTCGCCTTCTGCGGCCGATCCATTCTCAACGCCAAAGGGCACTACAACAAGAACTTTTGTACCCATCCCAATCTGCGACTCGACAGAGAGCCTGCCGTGCACCAGATGCACCCGTTCCTGCATGCTCACAAGTCCCAATCCTCGGCTCTTCTTCGCTTCTGCCACGTCGAAGCCGGTGCCCGCATCGCGAACCTCAAGCTGCACCTCGTCGGCAGTCCCGCTGATCCTTACTGTGAACTGCTTCGTCCCGCTATATTTCACCGCATTGTGCAACGCTTCTTGAGTAACGCGGAAGAGGCATAAGGAAACATCTTTGGACAGATGCCCGGGCACATTGCTGTCCGTAAACGCAATGCTCACCTTGTGCTGTTTGGAAAACTCGCTGCAGAAGCCCCTGATCGCAGCTACCACGCCGAGATAATCGAGTTTCGATGAGTGCAGTTCATGGGATAGCGATTGAACATCGCCTGCAATTTCAGAACAGTGTTTCCGAATCTCCTCCAGGCTCTTCGCCGGCCCGTTCGGACTGCGATTCGCCTGCTCAATCTCCATCGAGAGCAGCGCCAGCCTCTGGCAAATATCGTCATGCAGATCTCTGGCAATGCGGCTGCGCTCGTTCTCCTGCGCCTCAATCAGTTGACCGCTCACCTTTTCCAGTGCCTGCTGAGCCAGCTTCTGGTCCGTTACATCGATGGCCGAACCGATAAACCCGGCAAACGATCCATCCCCATTCATTCTTGGCGAGACAACGTCAAACATCCGCCGATGGACTCCATCGCTGCGCCGCAGCCGGTATTCCATCGAAAACGGTTGCCGGTCTTTGAGCGCCTGCGCGAGCCTGTCGAGAATGCCCTTCACATCATCCGGATGAACATACGCAGCCCACGAGTCGCCATAGCCCGCCTTGAGATCCGGGCCGGTAAACGCCATACGCCGTTCATTCAGATATGTGATCTTGCCACGCGGGTCGCACATCCAGACCAGCGATGGCGTACTATCGGCCATCACGCGGAAGCGTTCCTCGCTCTCCCGCAGCACCGCTTCCGCCTTCCGCTTGCGCGCTCGCTGCCACAGCAGCCCAACAATCAGAAGCGCCAGAACGGCGATCAATACGATAACGACAATCAGAACCTGTCGATGTTGTTCCCAAAACGTAGGTTCCCGATACAGGACCACACTACCCGCCGGCAGCGCCGACTCCGGGATATGCCAGCGCTGAAGCGCACGCCAGTCCACCTGGATTTGAGAATTAGTCGTGTCTACGGGCGGAATGTTTTCTGCCCGCTCGCCTGCCAGCAATCTCCCTGCGATGTCTCCCGTCAACAGATCGTCCTTCTTCCAATCGCGGTAGGCGCCGCCAATGCACCCATAGTTCAAACAAAGAGTGTCCCAGGCAGAATAGGTGGGCATGCGTCGTGCCGTCGCAGACAGCACGTCATAAGCTCCGATCGTTGGCTCAGTGGAATTTGCCGGCGCGAGTTGGAAGAGGGCTACTGTATGGGGAGGAAGGGCGGCAATCTTCTCAAGCATCTCCCGGCTTGGAGGGCCGATAATATCGATCTCCTTCACCTTGTCCTGATGACGAAGAAGCTCGGAATGCGTGACGCCCACCCAGTACTTTTCATTCTTGCTCGGTATGTCCGATATGATGACCACCGCTTTTGTATCTGGATCAAGGCGAAGCGCAAGATCGATTGTCTGTCGAATAGCAGGAGAAGCGGTCACCCCAGTCTCATCGGGCAACATCGTCTGCCCTTCCAGTTCGCTCGCACTGACTCCGAAGAAGACAATGGGCACTCCGGGGAACATCTTGTTACGGTATTGCATAACGAAGTGAATCGCCTCAATTGAAGCCGCAATCAGAACGTCCGGTTTCACGTCCCTGAACTCACGGCGAAAGGTCTCCGCCAGGCTTTCGCGATAGAAGTTATCGTCCAAGCGCCGGTAATCCAAATATGCGACAGAAAAGTTAACCGGGCCCTGAACACGAGCCCGCGCCGAGGATTCAATCAATTGCAGCGGTAAAGGGTCGCGCTCAAAGGTGCTGAAGACGACCAGCACATTTTTGGCGTTTGTCTGCGCCGGCGCACAAGCACCCATGACCACCCAGAACAGAATGCCAAGGGCAGCAACCCAGGCACACGTGCAGGGTGCTCGAACGCCAAACTCCCGAAAGGTATCGAACAGCGTTTTGCCTCGAATGGTCCCCATAGCCTCTTGCTCAGATCAAGTGGGGTTGCCGCAATCGCTGCGCCAGACCAGCTCTTGTTTTTTATTCGTTCGGGGCCCGGGCCAGTCTGGATTAGCCTGAATACTCTACAGAACTGCCATAGCTAAAGAACTGCCGAATGGAATGCAACAGGATTGTAGCGCTTCGCGGGTGCGGGCTGGTAGTAGTTTCCTGTCGCCCTTGTTACATTTTGTCGCTAAAAGGGTGCGCGTAACGAGTGACAAAACACCTTAGGATTGCCAGACTTCGATAACAAAGCCCTTGTTTTCTGATCAATTTGCGTTCAATCCTGATCCCCTGAAATTCTTGTCAAGCCCCCTCCGGCACAGAAATCTTCTAACCGGCACATTCCAAAGCGAAAAAAGCGAAGCCAAACTGGCGTACTATTACCGTCAAAATTGCTAAACTGGATATAGAGAGAAAAAAGCCCGCCGAGACCCGGCGGGCTTTCGTGTTTTTGGGGAACCTCAATCTCACGTCTTCCCGCTGTGAAAACAGCAACTCTAATTAAGCCGTCATTCTGACGACCAACGGGAGAAAGAATCTGAACGACGTGTGCGAGACGCACATTGCTGGATTCACCGGCCTCAATCCAGAAATCCGGGTGCCCCATGTCTTGAAAAGACATGGGATGACACCATCGCCCCAATAAACACGCTCTCAGGAATCGGGTAAAAAAGACCGCGCAGAACGCACCCTAACCAGCAGCAAAAAGAAGAATTTACGAAAAATATAGGGGGGACCAAACCCAATGTACAACGAGTGCCGACACATCTTCACCAGCGGACGCAAATGCCAGTCACCCGCCCTCAAGGCCGAGGACTTCTGCTACTTCCACCACAAGACCCGCCGCCGCCCATCGCCCGCGAACCAGCCCTACGAGCCCTACACCGAACCCAAAGAGACCACCCTCAACCTCTCGCCACTCGAAGACGCCGACGCCATCCAGCTCGCCATCTCCGACGTCGTCCTGGCATTAGCCGCCAACCGCATCGACTCCCGCCGCGCCCGCATCCTCATCTATGGCCTGCAGGTGGCCTCGCAAAACAACCGCCACCGCGCCGCCATGGCCGCGAAAGAAGCAGCACCGATCGAGCAGACGGTTCGCGAAGCCCACGAACACGCAGACGGCACCCTCATCGGACCGGAAAAACAGAGCCCCGAACCGGAAGAAGCCGCCGCCAGAAAACGCCCACCCAGCCTCGGCGAAATCCTTCTCCGTCAAGCCGAAGAACTGAGCGCCCGAAAAGCAGAAGAGGCCAGGCTGAATGCAGAAACAGTAGATGCCCCCGAGTCAGCCGAGCAAACAAAGACCTTCCTGCTCCCAAAAGTCCTTGCCGTCGCAGATCCGAGTCATCAAATCGCTACTCGACCACAACAAGCTCCGCCGTGCTGTTTCCGCACATCCCGTAAATCGCACCAGAAAGACAAGCTCCAACGGAGTACTTGTAGCAGCCCGGAGTCTTGGCCACCAGAGTCACGGACTTGTCCGAGCCACCGATAATGTCGTCAGTCGAGAACGGTGTCTTCGGCCCCATGTCAACGATAAAGCCCTGATGCCTCGTGTCGCTCTTCCAGACCACCGCCGTACCCGCCTTCACGCAGAAGGTTGAGTTTCCCTTTGCGTCCTGGATGCTGGGAGTCGCCGAAGCGGAGTCCGCAGTGCGCTTGACATCAACAGAGCAGGGCTCTGAAGCCGATCCGCATGTATTGCTGGCAGTGCAAACCGATGCGGGATTCGGCTCCGAGCAGGCATACTCACTTTTTTTATCCTGCGCCTTGGTTGCCTCGGCGAACAGGACAAGCGCTATCGCGAGCAAAGTGCATCGGATAGCAAAATGTCGAAGGAACCTCATAACGTACCTCGCTTGGATAGTCAAAACTACCCCGGCTATTGAAAGCTGTTGAACCCTTGTTTCCTAAGTCCGGATGAAAGGGTAGCCGCAGGCAGGCGCGGGTTAGTTGACCCCAGCCGTGCCTTTCCAATCGATAATGTCCTGCAGTTTCCAGGGATTCTGATTGAGGTCCAATTGCAGCTTGCCTTCTTTGTCAAGAATCAGTTGCGCCAATGGGTAGAGAAGCCCTGTGCTCTTGCTCTTATCCTGATCGTTAAGCTCTAGTACGCCGGCAGTGAGGTCGTACGACATCGTTTGGCTATCCGTCCAGGCCTCACCAAACCTGATCTGTCGATTGGTGGCAAAGACGATCCGTCGGCCGTTCGGTGTCGGAGTCATCGCAATGTAGGCGCAATCAAAGCCCAACGTGCCAGTGATCTCGATGTGCCCTACGGCTCGCATCTTCTGGAGCGCAGTAACCAGTCCCTGGTTTTGGCCCTTCTCGAAAGCCTGCACCAGATTTGTTCTGTCTGCAGGTGTTGAGAATTCGTAGATATTCAATGTTACGCCGATATTCTGGCCCAGTTGCGTGCCCGTGCCGAACGCCGTGGCGTCGATCGTTTCATACTTGTCTCTTGAAAATGCCGGCCTGCTCCCAGCCAGCATGACGGTCAGCACCACTGCGCTTATCGCGACGAATTTTGTAGATATTCTTCGTATATACATACTTTTCGCTCCTTAGATATCCAATTCGTGGCCTTGGGTCCCGAGGAGCCAAACCGTATATCGTCACCAGACGCACATCAACTGGCACAAGTGTCAGTTAGCAAAGGGGGAATGAGCGCAACTCGAGTATCTACTGTCCGGATAAGTCGACACTGGAGTCGATTAAACCTTCTGGTAGTTGCTGTTCTGGATCGCGATCGTCAACTGTTTGCTGACGCCATCGATGGTCTCCGCCGACACATGATTCGGTCCGTCGGGGATAGCGCTGAATTGAACCGTCACGTTGACCGCATCCTTGGGGTCACTTAAGTAGCTCGCAATGGATAAGCTCACAATACTCTTCTGTGCCTTGTCCACAACCAGAGTCATGTTGTCGCCCTGCTTGAGGTAATTAGAGATCACCAGCTTGTATTGTCCCGGCGTGCCTGCCTCTGGGCTCAAAGCAATGTTGCCCTTCTGCCGGGCTTGTTCAATCGCATCCTTATCCGGTGGGACATATTGCTGGATCAACGCCTTGATTTGGTTGGCGTAGTCTTCGTATTCTTCCTTCTTTTTTGCGACTACGTGTTCTTTGAGCCGCCCTCCTCTTCCTCCACTTTGCGCGGCGGGCTGGGCTGGGGGATCAAGCGAGGTCTTTTGCGGTTTACCGTCGGGACCCAGGCGCACCTGGAAGTGTTCCTGCTTCTTCTGCTCGCCTTTCAGGCTGATAGTGACAGTCTCATTCCAGCTGTATTGCGCAAGCGCCTGCTTATTCTTTGCCATGGCCTCTTTTAGATCGGCAACCCGCTGCTGCATCTCAGGATTCTGAGCGCCCATCGAACGAGTCAGTACTGAGCCAATGGCTAGACAACACAGGATCAGTGAGAAGCTGATCCCCTGGGATCTTTTTTTGCTCATATCACGTTCCTTCCACGATTTATCTCGGGCTTCGTCCTGCTACTGTTTAGGGGGATAATTCTTCAATAATTTCGCCATGGCATTGTTTAGATTCTTCTGGTTCTTCTCTTGGTTTGAGCTGGGATTGAGTGTCTTGGTCGCACTTCCGGTCCAAACAAGCTGTTTCGTGGTCGGATCATACATATCCAAAACGAGAGTCCCAACATCAATGGTTGAGCTTGTCGCAGTTGCCATCCCGCCTCCCCACCGCAATCCGCCGCCCATGCCGTACGCGTTCCACTGCTGTTGCTGAGCTACTGACACCTGATAGGCGACATAGAGGTCAGCCTTGTCACTATCCGTCGAGGTTAGGCCTTTGGCCGACAGCTGAGAGTTGATGGCATCCTTGATTTGTGCATCCACAATCTGGTTCGGATACTTCGCGTTTGGGACTACCACCCACTTATAGGTGTGAAATTTCGAAAAGTCCGTTCCCGGCATGGCGTTGTATTTGACATCCTGCGCGGCAACGCTCCCTGCAGTGAGCATCAGGAGAGCAACGGCGAGCGCCGTTGAAAAAACCGTCATACCTTGTCTTAGCCGCATTTCTACCTCCTATCCGAGGTAAAAATACGAGCATTTTGGGAAAGAGGGAACTGGCATAGATGACAGGTGGAGCCTGTCGCTTCCGCCAACGGTGGCCTAGGCAAAAGAAATTGGAGGGCGGGGCGTCCAGGAAGAGTGTTTATCGCTTCAGCACCTGCTCCAAATATGCCAGGGCGCGGGCATCCTGGGATTGTCCCAGCCAGAAGAAGGCCTCTTTGCGGATCACGGGATTCGGGTTTGTATCTGCTACATGAATGAGCTGTGGTACGCCTTCATCCTTTGGCAATTGGCTGAGGGCAAAGACAGCCTTCTTCTTTACATCCGTCTCAGGGTCATTCTGAATCGCATCGGTGATTGCGGCGCTTGCTTTCTTGCCGGCCTTCTGAGCCAACCAGAAGAGAGCCTGTTCTCGCACCTTAGGGTTGGCGTCGGATTTCGCCATCCGCAACAATTCATCTTGCGCTTCGGGATCGGAGTTTTGCGAGAAGTCAAATGGCAGCTTCTCTCGAAATGCTGTTTCGGTAGTTTGCTTTTCCAGAGCTTGCAAGGCTACGAAGCCTTCGTGCCCGCGTTGCACTCCCAGCCAGAACGCTGCCTGCTCACGCACATGCATAGACGCAGTCGATAATGCGATTTGAGAGAGAGCATGCGTGGCTTCCGGCGTCTCGTGATAGCTGATCGACAGGAGTGCGCCATCGATAATTTTGGAGTGATCCGATTGCGATGACTGCGTCGCGAGTTGAGCAAGAAATGCGACGCTCTCATCCGGATTGACTCCGGTTAACCACGTGAATGGAACACCGCCCGCATCGAGATGGCATCCGGCCATAACTGGCCTGACCCTGATAATTTGACCGTGATCCAAGCGAAAAAGAATATAGATGTTCTGTGGAACCGGCGCGCGGTCGCCACTGCTCATGCTGTGGTCATTCTCTTCCAGTCGATATTCACCGCAACATCCATCGTCCATCTGTGATGTATCTGACCAGTTTGAACACGTAGATAGATGCGATTGTGGAAGAGCCGCCACTTCATATCCCAGCCAGAGTTGCTCACTTGATTGGCGAAATCGGTCCACCGCAACGGTGAGTTTCCCTCCTAGCGGTTCGACCGTGAACTGAGTGTTGGTGACCTTCGGTTGCTGCGCCAGAAGTGCAAGCGTGGATGCGCAGATGACGATTGCAAGTAGATGCCTCTTCATAACCTGGCTCCTTATTTGTTGAGAACTTCAATCATGTAGTCGGTCGCTTCCTTGTTGTGCATCACCGCGAGCTTTCCGACGATATCTCGCTTTGCGGAAGGATCTTTCTCAGAGCGTGCGAGCGCGACAAGATCGTGTGCGTCCCCGGCAACGAACAACGCGTCGAGCACAGCCTTCTTCGATTCTTCATCTGTGCTTTTGGAATAGATCGACATTAATGTTGGAACCGAGGAAGAGCCGCCGACGACTCCCAGATTCCGGATCGCCTTGCGGCGAAGCTCAGGATCCTGTTCAGACGAAGCGATTGCGCTCAGTGCCTCGGCTCCTTTGGCGCCGGCGGGAACAAATGCGTTGATCACCGCCGCCTTGACGTCTTTGCTACTGGTCGCCTGATACAGGGTCGATAGCTGGGAGACAGCGCCGAGAGCGCCGAGTTCTGAAATAGCATGCCGCGCCAGTTCGGGATCGGATTCGTGCTGCGCCACCTGTACTAACTTGTCGGGCGCATTCATCACGAGGTAGGAATTCAGAACAGCTCTCTTGACAGACTCGTTGGTTGACCGAGCGTAAATATCTGCAAGCGTGTCAGCAGCTTTATTTCCCTTGGTGACCGCGAGCAGATTAATGGCCTTGACCTGCAGGTTAGGATCCTTTTCGCCGCGAATGATCTGCCCAAGCAAATCCTGTGCCTGCTTCGACTGATCCTGTGCAAGCACAAAGAGGGCGCGCTCTTTCAGGCGCTCAGACTGTTGCCCTTCCAGGATGTGCTGAAGGATTGGCAGAGCATTCGCATCTCCACTTTGCATCAGCGAGTTCAGGGCGAGCAACTTAAGATCTTCATCCTGCTCCGCTTGCGGCTGGACAGGGCTGCCACTCTTGCCGCGGATTTCGATTTCGAGCGCATTGCATTCCTTGAGCCAATTACTCTTTGGAAACGACAGGCGAAGATCAGAGCACGTCTTCAGGGCATCAGAAGAATTGCCCTCCTTGTTCTCCGCGTAGGCCTTCCAGTAGAGAGCACCATCGGCGCGACGGCCATGTTGATCAACTACTTGGTTGAGCAGCGACTCCGCATCCGACCAGCGGCTCTCATTGATGGCGCGGGTCGCGTCGGCGTAAAGCTGATCCTCACGCGCGTTCGCCTGCGCTGCATCGCCTTCAGAGGGCTGAAAGATGAGCGCCGAGGCACCTGGAACCGGCAGTAACAAGGCGCCGCAAAGTGCGACAGACCAAAACCAATGGGTTGTTCTCATTAAATATTTGCTCCTTTCTGGGAAGCTTGAGCATTTGTTTTTTGTTCGGAAACCTTTGTGCGTAGAACACGGATCTGGAAGAGCAGGCCTTGCGTGTTCATTTCCTGTTGAATCCGCGCGATGTCTGTGTTGCTCAAATCGTCAGGTGAATTGGCGACCTCAAGAAGCACGCGCTCAAGATGATCAAGCGCGGCAGCGAGAAGAGGATCATCGGTTTGAGCGACGCTCTGCCGATATAACCGATTGTCGGTGAGCAGCTGCCGGGCCTCAGCCTGCAACGGTAAATCAACATTCTCCCCTTCGGCGCCAGCATGGTTCAGCTGAACAAGGAGACGCTCTGACCGGTCGAGGTGATTGTCGAGAACAAAGAGTACAACACGCTCTTTTGCCTGTTGCGGATTGCCTGCTTGCAGTGTTTTGGTGTGAGCATGCTCCCACATTCGTCCCGCCCAAAATGCTCCAGCCAGAAACACCAGGCAGGCTGCTGCATATGCAAGTTGAGGCCAGAGTAAGAATCTGCGCTTCCGTTTAGGCTGATAAGGCCGCAGTGCTCCTTGGATGGATTGCCAGACTTGGGCTCCGTATTCTGAACTTCTCGGCGGCGGCTCCGGCACGCGAATACTTCCGAGCAGTTTTCCCAGCTCTTCATAAGCCTGGGCACATTGCTTGCAGGCCTGAAGATGTATCTCGGCATCAACCTTATGGGAATCCTCCGAGTAGTAGTGCTCGATCATCTCTTCTTCTGTCAAGTGCTTCATGACTTCACCCAAAGCGGCGCGAGCGACTGCCGCATTTTTTGTACTGCGCGAAACACGGCCTGCTTTGCTGCGTTCGGCGCGATTCCGAGTGCGATTGCAATCTCTTCTGTTGAGCGGTCTTCCATGTGGCGAAGAACGAAGGCGACGCGCTCGGTCGGCGTCAGTTTTTCCATGGCGGCTTGTCTACGCGCCTCGATCTCCTGGCTGAGCAGAAGCCGGTCGGGTCCGGCGGTGCGGTCCTGGAGTTGAATGGCTGCCTGCTCACCGTCGTATTCCTCGGTAATGGGCATCACCGCCTGGTTCCTATGTTTGTTCAAGACATCGAGTGCGCAGTTCATAGCAATCCTGTAGAGCCAAGTACGAAAGTTGGATCGGGCATCGAAACCTTCGAGGCCGCGATAGCCTCGGAGGAATGCTTCCTGCACAACCTCTTCGGCGTCGGCCTCGTTTTCCGTAATGCGGAAGGCGACACGAAATACACTTTGACTGTGGCGTGCCACGAGCTGGCCATATGCGTCCTTGTCTCCGGCTAGAACGGTCCGGATGAGCGCGTAGTCGTCATTCCCCATTCAGCGCATTAGACAGGATTGTGGGCATGCGGTTAGGAAATTTTTTCGGGACAGCTCGTGGAAGAAGCGCAGGCCATTCTGTGGATGTCCGAATTTCCTCACCTCGGCCATTTAGCATGAACTTAGACAGTCCCATGAGCAACGCAAAATCTCTTTCGCCTGAAATTCTTCTTCATATTGCTCAAACTCTTAACCTTCCCGTTCGCGGTCTTGCTTCCGTGATTGAGCTGCTCGATGAGGGCGGAACGGTTCCCTTTATTGCCCGCTATCGCAAAGAGGCTACTGGGAACCTTGACGAGGTGCAGATTCGCAACATCGAAGAAAAGCTCGCCTACTTTCGCGAGCTGGAGGATCGACGCACAACGATTTTGTCTTCCATCTCAGAACAGGGCAAGTTGACCGATGAGTTAAAGGCGCGCATCGAAGCCATCCTCGACAAGAGTGAGCTCGAAGATCTTTACCTTCCCTACAAACCTAAACGACGGACAAAGGCGACGATAGCGCGAGAAAAAGGGCTGGAGCGATTGGCGCAATATCTGTGGGCGCAGCAACCCGGCGCGCAGACACTTGACAGCATGGCTCCAATGTTTGTGAACGCAGAATTCGGAGTGACAACGGTTGAGGATGCACTTGAAGGGGCGCGGCATATCGTTGCCGAGTGGATCAGCGAAGTTGCAGATCTGCGCAAAGCTCTCCGGCAGCTGATGTTCGATGAGGGCGTAGTGATCAGCCGCAAGTCTCTCGACGCCAGCGACGAGCATGAAAAGTTCAAGATGTATTACGAATACAAAGAACCAGTGAAAACGATTCCCTCTCATCGGATGCTGGCTATTCGTCGCGGCGAAAGCGAGAACGTACTTTACTTTCTTATTGAGCTTGAGACGCAGCGACCTCTTGCCGTCATACAGTCGCATGTCCTTCGTCAGGCGGGCGATTGGACCAGGCAACTGGAACTGGCCTGCGAGGACGCATGGCAGCGATTGCTCAACTCCTCGATTCAGGCGGAGATTCGCCTTGAGCTGAAACAACGCTCTGATGTTGAGGCGATCCAGGTTTTTCGCGACAACCTTTATCACTTACTGCTGGCGCCACCTGCAGGACCGATCTCCGTTCTCGGTATTGATCCTGGCTTGCGCACGGGTTGCAAAATTGCCGTTGTCGATGAGACGGGAAAGATGCTGGCGCATGACGTGATCTATCCACATACCTCGAAGCACGGCATTGCGGAATCGAATCAAAAGCTGGAGAACCTTCTGCGTCAACACAACGTGCGCGCAATCGCTATTGGTAATGGAACAGCTTCACGGGAAACGGATTCATTCGTAAGGGATTTTCTGCGGGAAAAGCAGCTTCACGAAATCTTTTCAGTCACGGTCAGCGAGTCAGGCGCAAGCGTCTATTCTGCTTCTGACATTGCCCGGCAGGAATTTCCTGATCTCGATCTCACCGTGCGCGGAGCCATCTCCATTGCTCGGCGTCTTCAGGATCCACTTTCGGAGTTGGTTAAAGTCGATCCGAAATCGATCGGTGTCGGTCAGTATCAGCATGATGTCGACCAGCGGCGCTTGCAAGAGTCTCTTGAAAACGTAATCGAAAGCTGCGTGAATCGCGTTGGCGTGGATCTCAATACTTCATCGTGGACACTGCTGCGCTATGTTGCTGGAGTGACCGAGCGCACGGCGATCAATATCGTCAATCATCGCAATGAGAATGGACGGTTTCGCTCCCGCGCAGAAATACTTGAAGTTTCAGGCGTCGGTCCAAAGACCTTTGAGCAAGCGGCTGGATTTCTTCGCATTCGCAATGGAGACAATCCGCTCGATATGACAGCTGTGCATCCTGAGTCCTATCCCGTCGTCGAGCAGATCGCACAATCATTGCAAACGCCGATTGGCGAAATAATCCGCAGTCCTGAACTGCTTGAGAAGGTTGACCGCACGCAGCTCAAAGCAGGTGCTTTTACGCTGAACGACATTCTCGATGAACTGCGCAAGCCCGGCCGCGATCCACGCGACAAGTTCGTCGCCCCCAATTTTCATGAGGGCGTGAGGGAAATCTCAGACCTGCAAGTCGGAATGGTGCTCGAAGGCATAGTGACCAATGTGACGAAATTCGGCGCCTTCGTTGATATTGGCGTGCATCAGGATGGCCTCGTGCATATCAGCGAACTGTCGAATCGGTTCATTAAAGAACCATCGGAAGCCGTTAAGGCCGGACAGATCGTGAAAGTAAAGGTACTGAGCGTGGAGGAGAAGACGAGACGCATTTCGCTTTCGATGAAGGCGTTGATGGAACCTGGCAGGCAGCCCGCACCAAAAGCAAAGCAACCAGCAAAATCACAACCCACTCTGAATGACAAACTCGCAGCGCTCTCCACGAAGTGGAGAGTGCATTAGGAACTGGGTGTGGGATGTCAGGAATAGCCGGAACCTACGTTCCGGCTATTGGTCTTCAAGGGCCTTCAGTGCATCATGCGCATCGGGATACCCAAGTTTGTCGGCCTTCTCGTACCAGGCAATCGCCTGCTGAGTGTTTTTCGTAACACCCTGGCCTTTCTCAAATAAATAGCCGACTTTGTATTCTGCCTCGGGACGGTTCTGCTTAGCCGCTTCCATGTACCAGTTCATTGCTGCAGCATAGTCCTGTTTAACGCCATCCCCCTGCTCGTACATTTCACCGAGCCTGAATTGTGCGTCGGCGCGCCCCTGCTCTCCGGCCTTGGCATACCACTTCGCGGCCTCTGCAGAATCCTTCGTCGTTCCGCGTCCGCGATCATACATCTGGGCAAGCCTGAACTCGGCGTCCTTATGGCCTTGCTTGGCAGCTAGCGTGTACCACTTCACTGCTTCGGTTGGATTCTGCGGGTTTACGGCTACGTCGAGCAATCCGCCGAGACGATATTCGCCATCGGCGTAGCCTTGGTTTGCCGCCATCTGCATCCACTTGACCGCTTCCTTGATATTTCGCGGCGTAGCAAACGCGTACGACATGCCAACCTGCACTTGAGCAGCCGGATCTCCGGCAAGCGCCTTCTGCTTGGTTGCCTCGATGTTGTCCTGACCTGCTACGCCAAACGCCAGCGGCGCACTTACAGCTAGCAATACCACTGAAATCCATTGCTTCATAACGCGATCCCCTCTTGTTGATAGCCTCGTTGCACAATTGACGCAGGCCGCTTGTTTACTGCTCAAAGTGCAGGATTGTAGGCTGCGTCACTGTTGCATCGACGTCCAGTCCAACCATTTCAGATGGACTGATCACCCAGAGCGCGATTGTTGCCGCGCTGGGAGACGTCAACAAGATACTTCCTCTTCCGTTGTTGGAGACCGCTGAGACGGAGTAAGTTCCGGCAAGAGTTTGATTGGGGCTCAACGCCGAACTCTTGCTTATATCCTCTGCACCAGCTAGCGTGCCCTGCCCCCGGACGTTGCTGCTTCCATCAAAGCTGCTCTCGCCCGAGTACAGCGGCACTGCCTGCACAATTGGCTCTCCGGAACCGAGCAGGTATGTTCCAAGAGCGTCGGAGTTGGAGAATGGTGGCACAATCGTCACCGGATCCATCTGGCCGACACTTGCAGCTGCCGTTGATGCATCCATGACAAAGCCCTGATTCGGACCTGTGGCGTACACGTACCAGATGATGGGTCCGGTACTCGGACTATTCAGGTTCAATGTGCCACGGCCATTCAACTCAAGGTCATATGCCCCGGTCATTGAACCCCCCACGGTGATGTTGCCGCCATTGTTCTGATCGAAGGTGACACCCACATTGACAGTGCCATCGAATTGGAGCCGTCCAACCATGTCTTCTGGCGCGCTTCCATTTGTGCCACTGAGATTAAAGATGGAACCACCTTTGAACGAGGATGAAGTGAAGGGAGCGCCGTTCTGCAGCACCGCTGGTCCGCCGATGATCACTCCGTTCTGGAATATCGGATCGACAGAGACCATCAGAAATTCGTTCGCAGAGACAACGTAGAGCGCGAAGTCGACAGTTCCGCCGCCGAAACCTGGAATCAGCAGAGTGGCTGTGCCGCGACCCGTGGAATCCACAGTGTAGATACCATTGAAGGAGGCGAAGGTTGGAGAGACGGAGCCGCCATCATTCACATCGAGCGTGCTGCCTGCGATGAAGCCGATGCCATCCGGGAACATGAGGCCGAGAGCTCCGACGCGAGCGCCGCCCATGTCGGAACCGGACAGACCCATCACATATCCGTTCGCCAGAACAGAAGGATCGAAGGCGGTCGGATCCTGCTTCAGGATGACACCTGAACCCCGGACACCTGACTGATCGAAGCTGACAAAACGCCCCTTATTACCTAACAGGTTGAGCGCAAATTTATAGGTGAACGCTCCGAGCGGACTGTTGATCGTCATCGTGCCCCGGTTGTCGCTGCTTACCGTGTATGTACCTGTGATCGCAAGGTCCGTTGCTGGCGCAGCAACGTTGTTCACGTCTTCGGTGCCGGTTGTAATCCGGCCCTGACCATTTGCGGTGAATGAACCGGCAGCCTGGTAGACGCCGTTGCTATCGAAGCCGGTGAAGAAGAAGGCGTACTGGCCATCAAGCTTCGAGTTGTTGGTGGAAACCAGCGTCACCGTAGCGGATGCGGAAGCGGATGTATTTGCTTGCGACGTGGCTTTTACCGTGACCGTCGCCGGGCTTGGCAAACTCGCAGGGGCTGTGTAAAGACCCGCCGTGCTGATCGTGCCGCAAGTGCTGCCGGAGCAGCCTGTTCCGCTCACACTCCACGTAACCGCGGTGTTGGATGAGCCGGCGACACTGGAGCGGAATTGCTGCGTCGTGCTAACCGCAACAATTGCATTTGTGGGAGAAACTGTAACTATTACAGGCACAATAACAGTTACCGTTGCTGTCCCCGTTGTTATTCCATCGGCAACCGATGTAGCCGTTACCGTAACTTGGGCCGGATTGGGAACGCTGGCGGGTGCTGTGTATAAGCCGCTGGCAGTGATGGTGCCGCAGGCTGATCCAGAGCAACCGGAGCCGTGAAGGGTCCACGTCACCGCTGTATTCGCCGCACCCGTCACTTTCGCGGTGAATTGCTGGCTCGCATTTTCCGCAACCTGCACCGGATTCGGAGTCACCGCTACCGAAATTTGCTGCATGATGATGACGGTGGCGCTGGCGGATTTTGTAGAGTCAGCGGATGATGTCGCGGTAACCGTCACAAACGAAGGATTCGGAACAGTTGAAGGAGCGGTATAGAGACCGGCTGTACTGATAGTTCCGCATGTCGAGCCGGTGCAACCAAGCCCGGTGACACTCCATGTGACTGCTGTGTTGGTCGATCCTGTAACCGTGGCCTTAAATTGCTGTTGGGCACTTACGTTCACTTGTGCCGTAGTGGGCGTGAGGCTTACGCTCACCGAGGAAGGTGCTGAAATGGTTACAGTCGTCGAGCCCTTTATGGTGGCATTCGAGAGCGATGTCGCGGTGACGACTACAGTATTGGGACTCGGTGCGGTCGTGGGAGCCGTGTAAAGGCCGGTTGAGCTGATTTGCCCGCAGGTGATGCCGAAGCATCCATTTCCTGTCACACTCCAGAGAACAACCCCACTTTGCGGACCGGTCGCGCTGAACTGTATCTGAGCGCCAGGCTTTACCTGAGGATTGCTTGGCGAGATCGTAAGTACTGAAGCGGCGACTATGGTTACGTGTGCCGAACCTGACTGGCTAGGTGCTGCGGCCGAGGTCGCGACGACGGTGACAGTTGGTGACGCGGGTACGGTTGCGGGTGCGGTGTATAAGCCGAAGTTCGATATCGAGCCGCATGCGGCACCGCTGCACCCTGTTAAACTCCAGGTGACCGCTGTGTTGGTGGTACCGCTCACTGTTGCCGTGAACTGCTGCTGACCTCCGGCCGGCACTTGTGCAGTAGTGGGAGAGACGGCAACTGAAATGGAAGAAGCGGCTTCGATTACCACGGTGGCCGAAGCGGACTTCGTAGTATCAGCAACGGACGTTGCCGTCACCGAAGCCAGAGCTGGATTCGGAATTATTGCAGGCGCCGTGTAAAGGCCGGCAGAGGTGATCGTCCCGCACGATCCGGATACGCAGCCGATGCCCGACACCGTCCAATTCACCGCAGTGTTAGAACTTCCTGTAACGGTTGCCTTGAATTGCTGCTGTCCCTTAACAGAAAGCGTGGCGCTAGTGGGAGAGATCGAAACGGCAACCGTAGTCGCGGACCCGATCGTAACAGTCGCGGTCCCCATAGTGCCGTCAAGAATGGAGGTCGCCGTCACCGTAACCGTTGGCGGGTTTGGTGCGGCGGCAGGAGCCGTGTAGAGACCACTTGAGTCGATTTGCCCGCAGCTGATGCCACTGCAGCCAGCACCCGAAAGACCCCATACTACGATCGTGGCTCCAGTCGCGCTGAACTGTACCTGGGCGCCAGGCTTCACCTGGACTGAACTCGGCGAGACAACCACTGCCGCTTTAGCCTGACCCGCCAGACTGAGGAGGGAGAGTACGAAGAGTATGATCCCAATTGGCCTATAAACCCGCTTCATAAATTCCCCCAATGGTCCCTTTCTGGCGGATACCGACAGATGGTTACGCGATTATTTCTGTGAAACCTGCTGCTTTGCGTGCGTGGTCGCAGCAAGATTCAGTTGCTGGTTCACCATGTCTTTGAGAGTGCCCAAGTCAACCACTCCGCTAAAGAAATGGCCATTCACAAAGAAGCTGGGAGTGCCCGTTAATCCCAGGCCCTTCGCTTCTTCCAGATCCTTCTTTACTGCGGCTGCTTCTGTTCCGTTGTCCAAGCACGCATCGAAGCGATCCGTATCCAGTCTAAGAACTTGTGCATGCTCTTTGAGAGCCGCTACGTCTGTCTGCTTGCTGTAAAACAGAACGTCGTGGTACTCCCAGAATTTCCCCTGCTCGCCGGCGCAACGGGCTGCTTCCGCGGCCTTTTCTGACGTATGGTGCATGGGCAGAGGGAAGTCCTTGTACACGATGGTCAGCTTGTCGCCATATTCCTTTTTCATCTGCTGGATTTGGGGATTGACCTTCTGGCAGTAGGGGCATTCGTAGTCCGCAAACTCAACCAGAGTCACCTGTGCATCCGGCGAGCCTTTAGCATAGGCCTTCGCGATGTCCACATCGGCGACGGGAGGCGTGAGCAGGATGTTGATATTCGCCTGCTTGCGTAAATTGTCGACAAACGCAGCGCGCGCCTTGGCGCGGCGCAATTCGCGGATATGCTGCAATACTTCATCCCGAACTGAAGCGTATGGTTCCTGTGTATCAAGGCCTTCGTAGTACACCTCGAGCTGATCCTCGGTTGGATCCTTCACGTCCTTGTAAACTTCGGCGTTCAACAGCTGATCAAGCGAAATGTTTCTCCTCTTTGCCTCATCCGCCAGCAACTGGTTATCAATCAGTTCCTCCAGTGCCTTCCGCTCATTCAGGTAATACTGGTACTTCGCCTGCAGAAGCTTGCCGCCTTCACTGCGTTGCAAATCTGCATACGTCAGGTTGTCACCGCTCACTTTGGCGACCACTCCTTTTGGATCCGGGTCACTCTGTCCCCACAGGTTCGCTACAGCGCTCAGACTCAAGCCCACAACCAGCAAGCAGGCGCAACGTAATCTACTATTCATCGCGGATTTCCTTTTCTGTCTCACGAGAGCAAGGTTTATAAAGTGCGCCAGGTTTGTTTCTCGACATCCCTGGCGCACAAGCAGAATATTCTGTCATTTGGGCACGTGATCGAATCGCGATACGTACCTCTGTTTCCATTGCGACATTAGTCCCCAGTACCGCAGCTGCAGATACCTTGTCCGCTGCCCAGGATGTTCACGAATGCGCACTGAGCCTGCAGGTTGGCAAGTTCGGTTGCACCCAGGGTAGAGTCGGAGGACTCGGTTTCAGTAATCGGAAAGGCTGCGCCCACAGGATTCTGGATATGAGTCACCCAGGCGCGCAGGTTTGCCTTGGGGGATACGTTTGCAGTCGGATCGCACGGCGAGTTGTTCACTGCCGCAGACACAACCTTGATGACACCATTTGTTGACACCTTACCGGTCAGCGGGTTGGAAGTCAGGTCGCGGCGAACGGAAAGCGTCCGCAGACCATTGTGTGTCTCAACGCATCCGCAGCACTCTGTGAGCTGCTGGTCAGCATCAAACACGTAAATCATGGCGCAGAGGTTTCCGTACGTCAGTCCGGGGTTGTCAATACGGACAGTGGCATCGGGAGCCGGAGCCGCATTGTTCGAGAAGTAGTTGACTTTGTAGACGTCCTGAGCCGAGGCAACGCCAGCGCCGATCGAAACCAGGCCAACGACCACCAGGGCCAAGAACAGAGTCTTACAGAACGTAAGTTTCATTCGTAATTCCTCCTGGGCGCCGATCGGCTGCGGGGAAAAATCAGCTCCCCAGCGCTTGGCCAAAACTCTAACCATCTTTCGACTAATTACAATTACCTAGTGGACTTAGCCCAATGTTCTATTCCCGGCAAACTAACCCTCTGGACTAATACTCTGAAGGTTATAAACATATTTTTCCTGTCATCCTGAAACAATATGTGGGGGAGTGTTGGTCTACTTGGGGGCATTGCATTGCGTGCGCCCTTTTGCTGGCACGCACGCAGATCCAGCGAAGTATTCTTCGTCCTTAGACACGTCCCCAGACCGGGAAACGTGCCTTTGCTCGTTACTACGACAACTTAGTCCCCAGTACCGCAGCTGCAGATACCTTGTCCGCTGCCCAGGATGTTCACGAATGCGCACTGAGCTTGCAGGTTGGCAAGTTCGGTTGCACCCAGGGTAGAGTCGGAGGACTCGGTTTCAGTAATCGGAAAGGCTGCGCCCACAGGATTCTGGATATGAGTCACCCAGGCGCGCAGGTTTGCCTTGGGGGATACGTTTGCAGTCGGATCGCACGGCGAGTTGTTCACTGCCGCAGACACAACCTTGATGACACCATTTGTTGACACCTTACCGGTCAGCGGGTTGGAAGTCAGGTTGGAACGAACGGAAAGCGTCCGCAGGCCATTGTGTGTTTCAACGCATCCGCAGCACTCTGTGAGCTGCTGGTCAGCGTCAAACACGTAAATCATGGCGCAGAGGTTTCCGTATGTCAGTCCGGGGTTGTCAATGCGAACGGTGGCATCGGGAGCCGGAGCCGCATTGTTTGAGAAGTAGTTGACTTTGTAAACGTCCTGAGCCGAGGCAACGCCAGCGCCGATCGAAACCAGGCCAACGACTACCAGGGCCAGGAACAGAGTTTTACAGAACGTAAGTTTCATTCGTAATTCCTCCTGGGCGCCGATCGGCTGCGGGGAACGACAGCTGCCAGCGCTGATGCAAGACTTTATCTATCTCTGTGGCGTTTACAACTACCTAGGGGGTCTAGCCCAATCTCTTATTCCTCGCAAACTAGCCTGCTGGACTAAGCCTGTTCAAGCGACAACCTCAAACGCCCTGCGTTAGCTGTCAGCTTGTAGCAATCTTTGGGGGCTTATAAGTAGAAGAGCCTGTTCCTGGCCGATCGCTGATACGGGTTTGCGCGTAGGTCGCTCTTCGCCAGGAAGCTAGTTTACCTTGCGTGACAGTTACTGCTGTGGTTGCGACTGCTGCTGGGCTGCAGCCTGACTATCCAGCAACTGCTCCTGCTGCTTTTGGAGGTCGTTCAACACCTCTCCCACTGAACGGTGAGACTCTGCGGCCATTTGCTGCACGTTGATCCCTGTTGGAACCGAGGAAGGAATCGCGGTTGGTTGAACCGGCAGTGGCGCTTGCGGCTCAGGAGCAGTCGCCGCTTGCTGCTCGTCTTGCTGAACACCCTGCCCACCATAGAGTGATGGCTCCTCAGTTTCGCTATGAAGCTGAGCTGACGCAACTGTAGTCGTGGCCTGAGATGTTCTCAGGGTGAGGACCAGTCGCTTTGCCATCTGCGGATTTTCTGACGAGCTCTGAATCAAGTAGTTGTAATTGGAACCTTCAAGGAGTGCCACCAACGCGTCCCGCACTGGCGCCGGCCCGATGTCGAGATACATTCGCTCATTCTCGGGCTGGTTCGGCGCTTCGATCGTGATCCCCGTCGCTGCTTTCACGGCATTCATGACCGTGGAAAGGTCCTCACCCTGAGCCTTTATCGTTAGCTTTCCACCGGAAAGTATTGCGATTGGCTGCGGTGCGGGTTTCCGCACTACTTCGCCAGCCGCTTTGGGCGTCGCATTCTCGGTTGAAGCTTCTCGCGAAGAATCTTCCTTGTGTTCACGCTTGCAGAATTGTCCCTGTGCATCGACATTCTCGTCAGAAGAAGTTTTCGTCGAGAGTTTCAGGTGGTCTTTGATGGAGGGCTCGCCAGCTTCTTCAGAGGACGATTGAACACTCCGCTTCGCTGTACTCGGCTCACCATTGCAGATCGCGCCATTCGCGGATGCCTCGGCCGAGGCTGCAGTAGACTGCTGTTGCGGCGCGAAGCCACTTGCGTGGCTATATTGAGGAGCTGAAGCGAACGTACCAAGCGCTAAGAACGTAACGGCTGCCATGACACTTTTGTGGCTTAATCCGAAAGCACTAGTTATAAGTGGCGTGCAATCATGGTTGTTTATTAAAGTTGAGTTAGCGTGTTGCACAGGGCCCTCCTCTACTGCGGCCTAGATTTCATCATAGGTAGGAATCAGGCGGCAATCATTCATTTGGCTTAGTCCGGTGAACTAGGCGAAATATGGGGGAAGCTAATGCTAATGGGTATGCCCAAAGGACGCAATACTTAACTCTTGACAATTGTCTGCTCTCAGGACAGACTTTGTGACGGTGTAATGCTCATGTCGTAGTCAAGACGCTTGAAGTCTTACAAAGAGCAAAAGTGATTGTTCTGCCATCTTGCACACCCCCCACTTCGCTCAACAAGTTGTTTATCCGCTGGACATCTCCAGTGGGCGTGCGCAAATAACTGATTTAAGGAGGGGTCGTGCGTGGCATGACGGTTTCGACTCCGGGGTTTATTCTGCTTGATGCGAAGCTCCACCCCGTCGCTTATAATTCTGAGGCAGTTCAGATTCTCTGTTTTCCGATGAAGCCGGACCGTGTTAAGCAGGTTCCGCTCTTTCTCTCCGACAAGATCCGTTCAAGCCTTCTCAATCGGCACGTTTCCGGCGAACCTGAGTTCGTTCGGGAATACAAGTCCGGTCAACGCCTTTATACCTGTCGCGCCTTTCATGTTGATAGTGGGGGCGTAGGCGAACGCAAGATGCCTTTCGATGTTGCTTTGCTGCTGGAGCGGCACCTGTCCGGTGTTGCGGCTCTGGGCGATCTGTCGCGTCAGTTTGACCTGACCGCTCGCGAATGCGAAACCGTAGCGCTTCTCCTCGAAGGCCTGACGAGTAAGGAGATCGCTGCTCGGATGAACATTAGCCCCAATACGGTCAAAGCATTTCTTCGCCTGGTGATGGTCAAGATGGATGTATCGACACGGTCGGGAATCGTTGGCAAATTCGTAGGTCCGATGCCCTAAACCATAAATTTATCTATGGTAACCACCGCGAACTAATCCATATGAAGAATTTACTGAAGGCGTCTTTCAGCGCGATCATTTGTCAACGTGAAAGTGACAACGGCACAAGATCGACGCCATCAACCCCAGCCTCTTGGCTACATGGAGATGCTGGTTCGGCCGCTCCCGCAGCTCGGAACTGAGGCAACGGCAAAACCCTCCACTCTGCCAGTACGCATACGCACAATCAACGAGGACAGCGTTTGCGTAGTCACACAGCGTCCACTGCAAAAGTCGTCCGTCGTGCGCTGCGAGATTCCTATTGGCGATTCCGCGATGAAGATCCCCACGCTTATGCACGTACGCTGGACTAGAAAGCAGAAGCTCCAGTCAGACGGCTACTTATCTGAACTCTCATTCCTACTATAATTTTCTGCAATAAATTGTTTCTCAAAATTCCGCAGTAATTTCTTTTCTCAACTAAAGCCTTAGTGCTATTCTCATTCGTTCTCCCCAGTAATTACCCCCTTAAACCTATTCCCTCTTGCTAGCTGATGCGTATAGGCCATTTGGATTAAGCCAGCAAGGTTAACACGCAAGTAGTGCTACGTACTATGTAGACCTCAATGGGGATTGCAAAGTACAAATCGCGAGTTACATTCACTGCGTACCGTATGCGACTAGACCAATAGGACTAACTACGCGTAGTCTTCACGGCTAGCTATAGATAGCTAGTCAATCAGTAAGGGGGATAGGTTTGGTGCCTATGTCTGTTCAGAGCCATGCAACTGCTTTTCTGTCACGACTTTCTGCCTGCACAATGTTCTTTCTAACCGGACTGTTGATCTCGGCATGCGGAGGCGGGAGCGACACGCAGCAATCAGAAATCATCGCAATTATTCCTCACACTGCGTCCGTCTCCCTAGGCCAGACAGTTCAATTCCGGGCTACCGGCTATATGAATAACGGCCAAACTCAGGACCTGACCAGTTCGGTTTCATGGCAAAGCTCGAATACCGGCATTGCAACCGTCAGTCCGAGCGGACTCGCGACCTCGGTGACTCCTGGAACCATCAACATGACTGCAAGTTGGAACGGTCACTCATCGACCGCCTCCCTCGTTGTAGCCAAGGCCGCGCTCGAAACGCTGACGATTACCCCGCCGTCTGCTTCGGTCGTCTTAGGTCAGGCCGCCCAGCTTACCGCTATAGGAACCTTTAGTGATAAGACAACACAGGACTTAACATCAGTCGCAGACTGGAGTAGCGCTCAGCCGGCGGTGGCCACAGTGAACACTGCTGGGCTTGCCACGTCAAAGGCTGTTGGGAATACCACCGTGACTGCGTCGGTCGGCAGCATTACTGCTTCGAATCAACTAGCTGTCTCGCCGGCAGCACTCAGCGCAATTGTTGTAGGGAGTGCGGCCGCTGCTACTCCGCTAGGCACCAAGGAGCAGTTCACCGCACAGGGTGTTTACACCGATGGAAGCAAAGTTGACATTACAAATCAGGTGACTTGGACAAGTACGCCGTCCGGAATTGTCGCCATCGGAACCAACGGACTTGCTGCTACCCACGCCGTGGGGAACGTTACGGTTACCGCTGTATCGGCCGGAGTGACTGGCACAGGCTCATTTACGGTATCGCCCGCGGCACTTGTTTCGATCGCCGTTCAGGGTACAAGCGCTACTGTGCCTCTTGGGGTGAACGCGCAGTTTACTGCAACGGGCACCTATACAGATGGGAGTACGAGTGACATCACGAGCACAGCGAGTTGGACGGGCCTGCCTGCGGGAATCGTAAATGTTGCACCAAACGGCCTGGCCGCGTCCAAGGCCGCAGGAACTGCCACGATCACCGCTACTGCGTCGGGAATCAGCGGGTCCAATAAGCTTACGGTCACATCAGCAACTCTTGTTTCTATCGCCGTTCATAGTCCGAGCGCAGCGCTTCCGTTAGGAACAAACGGGCAACTCGGCGCCACTGGGACCTATACAGACGGAAGTACAGCCGATCTGACGAGCACTGCTACTTGGACCAGCTCGCCCGCTGGAATCGTCGCTGTGAGTTCCGCTGGCGCCGTCTCAACGAAGGCGGTCGGAAACGCGGCGGTCACCGCTACGTCCGCTGGCAAGTCAGGTTCTGGCAAAGTCGCCGTGTCATCTGCGGCGCTTGTGTCCATTCAGGTAAGCAGCTCTCGGTCTTCGTTGCCGCTTGGGAGTACACAGCAACTCAACGCCACCGGTGTCTACACGGATAGCAGTACCCAGAATCTAACAGGCGCCGTTCAATGGGTAAGTGCATCGCCTGATGTTGTTGGAGTGAGCAATGCGGGCCTGGCGACTGCTAAAGCGCAGGGGGCAACGAATGTGCTCGCGTCCTCTGGCGCGGTGACCGGCGCAACGGGACTGAACGTAGCCGCAGCAGAACTCACGTCGATCGGTATTTCGCCGGCTGCGCCGACAGTGCCACTTGGAAGCAATTTACAGCTTTCCTCTCTTGGGTCCTTCACGGATGGTAGTTCTCAGGATGTGACCTCGCAGATCACATGGAGTGTCGACAGACCCGATATCGCGGTTATCACGCCCGGCGGCATGATAACCGGCCTGCAGGTGGGATCCGCAGTAGTAACTGCATCGCTGAACGGTGTCCAAGCATCGGCGACGATCACCGTGCAACCTCTCGCAATTGTTGGCTATTTCGACGCTACCAGCGGCGTCGACACGACCCTGCGCATCACCAATCCAGCCATAACCGGGCAGGATTTGTGCGCCATGATTTATGTCTTCGACAACGATCAACAGCTGAGCGAGTGTTGCGGTTGCCTAGTCTCACAGAATGGACTCAGAACTCTCTCGCTCAACAATAACTTGCTGAACAATCCGCTTACCGGAGTGCAATCGAAATCTGGAACGGTTATGGTTGTCTCTGCGGACTATGCCTCGAATCTCTCATGCAACGCCAGCGCGATGACGCCTACAGGTGCGCAGATTGCATGGTCTACCCACTTGCTTAAGTCGAGTACAGGTCAAACTGTAAGCACAGAAGATACCTTCTCGGCCTCGCCATTGAATGCAACGCTCTCGTCCTCGCTGCAGGCCCAATGCTCATTCGTCCAAACGCTTGGCAGCGGGCAAGGCATATGTAGCTGCGGCACAGGTGACTAGGGTTCCTCACCTCCGCACCTCGTAACCCGGCGCTGGTGAAATCCTCCCATCAGCGTCGGGGATCTCAGAAAGAAGCGTCCGGTATTCCATCGATCTCCTCCGACGATTCCATCCTTGTTTCTGACCGGGAAATATCTCAACGACAAAAATGAGGGAATTGACGAGAATCGATTCATCGTCACAGGAAGCTCGATCGAGGAGATGAAACCATGCCACACGTAGACCCCTGGTTGGCACTCGGCGTCTTGCTATCCACTGCCGCTACGGACGCGGTATATGTTTTGTTCAATGCGGCAGTATCATCGCATCGGCGCGTGCCCGCTGCAACATGGAGCAGCGTATGGTATCTGCTCTCGGCGTTTGCCGTCATCAGTTACACCAAGAATTGGGTTTACGTTGTTTTTGCAGCTACCGGTTCCTGGATCGGCGCATACATATCGATGACACTTTTGCGCAGGCCGAAAGGAGTGCCCGGACCGGTGGCGAAGTGATGCCGCGCTTTCCGGACCCAGAGCACAAAGCTTTTTGTGCCCATCTTGGTCTCTCTGAACACCGAGCATATGATGTTGCCAGATGACAGTGCGCAAGATCGTCCATATCGACATGGACGCGTTTTATGCCTCGGTGGAACAACGGGACGATCCGCTCCTGCGCGGCAAACCGGTCGTAGTCGCATGGAAGGGTAATCGGTCTGTAGTCTGCGCAGCTTCTTATGAAGCACGAAGTTTCGGCGTGCGTTCAGCCATGCCGAGTGTTCGTGCAGAGCGTTTGTGCCCCGTCGCCGTCTTCATCCCGCCTGATTTTCCTCGATATCGCGCCGTCTCGCGCAGCGTACGCGAGATTTTTGCACGCCACACCGATCTGATCGAGCCTCTGTCGCTCGACGAGGCCTATCTCGATGTGACCGAAAACAAGAGCAACCTGTCGACAGCTACCCGCGTAGCGCGAACCATCCGGGAACAGATTCGCGAAGAGTTGCATCTGACCGCTTCTGCGGGCGTTGCCCCCAACAAGTTTCTGGCAAAGATTGCGTCCGATTGGCGCAAGCCCGATGGTCTTTTCGTAATCCAGCCCGAAGATATCGACACCTTTCTGCCGCCGCTGCCTGTCGGCCGCATTCCAGGCGTGGGAAAGGTCACTGAAAGGAGGTTGGAGGAAATCGGCATTAGGACCGTGGGAGACCTGCGCAGTCTGGAGTTGGCAGTTCTTGAGAGCCGTTTTGGGCGCTATGGAATCCGGCTGCACGAGCTTGGCCGCGGCATAGACCACAGCCCGGTTGTTCCTGACAGGCCAACGAAGTCCATCTCCGCGGAGGATACTTTCGAGCATGACGTACTGTTAGAGCATACAGAGCCGATGATCCGCCGACTCGCTGAGAAGGTCTGGATGGCTACCAGCAAAGAGTCTCGCATCGCACATACAGTGGTTCTCAAGCTGAAAACAACGGAATTTAACATTCTGACCCGCAGCCATACACCGGCTTCTCCTCCGTCTTCTTGTGAAGAGTTAACAGAAATTGCGTTGTCGCTGAGAGGACGAGTGGAGCTGGGACCGGAGCGACGTTTCCGCCTTGTCGGCGTGGGCCTGAGTAATTTCTGCGACCACAGAGAAACTCCTGCGCAGCCAGTGCTCTTCGAATAACTTCAACCGGGTTGCATAATCACGAGCCTCCGTGCAATCTGATAGCCATGCCGGAGTTGCCCGACATAGCCGCCTACATCAGCGCACTGGAATCTCGCATCGCCGGACAGCCGCTTGAGCATGTCCGAATCAACAGCGCCTTTCTACTGCGTACGGCACGGCCGCCCATTTCCGATGTTGAAGGCCATGTCGTGGCAGAGTTACGCCGTATCGGCAAGCGCATTGCCATGAAATTCGACAATGATTTGTGGCTCGTGTTCCACCTGATGATTGCCGGCCGACTGCACTGGAAAGCAGCAGGCGCGAAACTGGCCGGGCGGAATAGTCTGGCAGCGTTTGATTTTCCCAATGGTTCCCTGGTGCTGACTGAAGCGGGCACAAAGCGACGAGCATCCTTGCACGTCTTTGCGAATGAAGAGGAATTGCGTTCGGTCGATCCTGGAGGTATTGAAATTTTCTCAAGCAATCTCGATTCGTTCCGCATAGCGCTCACCGCGGAGAACCGCACCCTCAAACGCGCTCTTACTGATCCGCGTATCCTCAGCGGGATCGGCAACGCCTATTCCGACGAGATTCTGTATGCGGCGCAGTTGTCACCCATTACTCTCACGCACAAGCTGCAACCTCAGGAATGGGAGCTGCTGTTCACAGCTACCCGCAATACTTTGCAACTCTGGATAGACCGGCTCAGCAATGAGGCGAAGTCTGGATTTCCGGAAAAGGTCACAGCATTTCGCAAGGACATGGCAGTGCACGGACGCTATGGAGAACCATGCCCGCGATGCGGCCAAAAAATTCAGCGCATTCGTTATGCCGATAACGAAACAAATTATTGCGCAAATTGCCAGACCGGCGGAAAGGTCCTCGCTGATCGTAGCTTGTCGCGTCTGCTGGGATCGGATTGGCCGCGTACACTGGACGAGTTGGAAGCGCTCAAGCGACGCTGATCGTTTTCGGTCTTAGATGCTGCATGCTACCTCGTGACGGCGGGAGGCGTACGCATTCGCTCTTTCAAACTCTTTGCGAGCTTCTCAATCGCTTCGGCCTTTTTGGTGACAGCGATGGATAAAGTATTCTTGTTGCTCTTATCTACCTCGGCCTTTAGTTCCTGGGCAAGCTGATATAGCTTCTGCGAGTCCGCGGCAAATTGAGCCTGGCGCGCATCTTCCGGTGATGTCGCATGGTCTGTGGCTGGCTTCGAGTCAGAGGAGTCGTTGGCTTTCTCATCCGGAGTCGTTGCCTGTTGCGAAGATGCAGGTTCGGACTGGCTACTCTGTTGCGCTTCTTGCTGCGCATGTGATGTTAGCAAGATTGTCGAAGGAGCCAGCAGAAGCAATGCGGCGATTGCACTGCCTAATCGCTTTATCATTGCATTTCTGCTTCGCACCTCATGGCCCTCCTACTTGCCGCAAAACGCAACTACTGCGCTTTCGATATTGTGGCATTTCTTCGCGAATATTACAGCCGAGATACAGTCCAATCTATTGTGAACTAGAAAACCATGCTGGAGACATTGGATTAAGGGTGAGGTGCGAAAGAAAGTGGCCTCGCCGCCGGTTGGGAGTTCACGACTCCATGCCCCTCTTGCACCGTATAAAAGCGGTTGACTGGTAATTGCGTGAGCACGTCTTTTGCTCCCGATGGCCAGAATATCTCGACTCGATCGATGCTCTCGTGCTTGCCCAGACCAAAGTGCAGACGCAAATCATTCTGAGACAAGTAGCTGCCTCCGCTGCGCACTTCATCTTCCTCGACAAGTTCGCCAGCCGTGACGCGCACGCGCGCATTCAGTGCAAGACGGTTGCTTTTTGTCCCCTGCAGGGCAAGACTGACCCAGTGATTCTGCGGACCGCCGTCAGGCCGAAGAATCATCGGTTCACCTTCAAGGTTTTCAACTACGAGTTCGATATGCCCATCATTGAAAAGATCGCCCACCGCAAGCCCTCGACTCACTTGCGGAATCTGAATCGCTGCGCCTGCCTCCTGGCTTATGTTCTTGAAAGTGCCGTTGCGCTGATTCAGAAACAGCAATTTTGGCTCGCGATATTTTGTGCCTATTCCAGCCGCGCCAACTTGGGGATAGACGTGGCCATTCACCATGAAGAAATCCGGCCAACCGTCGTTGTCCAAATCGAAAAATGCATCTCCCCATCCGACGTGTGGAGTCGTGCTCTGCGCAATTCCCGACGCGTAAGAAACATCCGTAAAGTTAAGATCGCCATCGTTGCGATAGAGAGCCGCGTACTCCTCGGAAAAGTGAGTGATTCCGATCGAGAAGCGCCCGGTGTGAAGATAGTCGCCAAGCGCTACTCCCATATTCGCCTGCTCGGCGCCATCTTGATTGACGGCCACTCCAGCCTGATAGGCCACGTTGGTGAAGTGGCCGTTCCCATCATTGCGATACAGATAATTGGGCTCGCCGTCGTTGGCGACAAAGAGATCGGGACGACCGTCACCATTTAGGTCAGACCACACTGCCGTGAGCCCAAAGAAACCTTGTGGGTCGTCCACTCCAGCTTGCTTTGAGACTTCACTGAAAGTGCCATCACCATTGTTGTGATAAAGATTGTCACGAAATCCTTTCAGGCCTCTGGGGCCGCATTGCACGGGAACATTGTGATACTTGCAGGTTAGTCGCGAGCCGAATGTCGGCAGATCGTCGAGATGAAAGTCGACATAGTGCGCAACAAATAGATCTGCAAAACCGTCGCCGTCATAATCGCCAAACGCAGCTCCTGTGGCCCAGGCGGTGTCATTGCCTAAACCGGCCTGCTTGGTTACATCGGTGAAGGTGCCGTCACCGTTGTTTCGGTACAGCACTACGCCACCAAAGCACGTGACCAGCAAGTCAGGCAATCCATCATTGTTGTAGTCGCCGACTGCCACACCCATCGCCCAACACGGATAACCAACTCCGCTTTTGTCTGTCACGTCGGTAAAGGTACCATCGTGATTGTTGTGATAAAGCGCGCTCTTCGCCTTCTTGCCGGCGAGCGCCATCTCCACGCTCTGCGCATTCGTGAAGTAGATATCGGGATAGCCATCACCGTCATAGTCAATCAGCGCAACGCCTCCACTCATAGACTCGACGACATACCGCGCCTCGGGCGTAGAGAGATGATTGAAGTGAATACCTGTTGCAGCCGTAATGTCGATGAGTTGAGGGAATTCTGCATGAGTTGCGACGGATGTGGCAGCCGATTGATGTGAAGCCGATTGAGTCTGCTGCGGAAATATATAGAGACGCGGCGCCAACAACAGAGCCAGGAAAATGACCACTGCAGAAAAGCTTCCGTGCTTACTTCGGCAGATCAGCGTCATCGGAGTTTTTCTGGCCTGACTCGACTCGCATGTCGTGAAAAACTTTTTGCAGTTTGTCTTTCATCTCTTTGTATTTTTTGTATTCGGCTATCTCTTTGTCGGCCTCTTCAGTTTTTCCTTGGCGGCGATAAAGCGTAGCGAGACGATAGTGTGCGACCGAATTCGAAGGATCGATTTGAATTGCGCGCTCTAATAACTCTTGCGCCTTCTCACTCTGGTTCATCGTCACGAGAACCTTGGCGAGTTCAAGCGCTGCGTCCGCATCGTCTGGTTGCAACTGTAACGCTCGTGAGTAGTCGTCATAAGCCGCCTTGGAATCTCCGTGTTTGGCAGCGATCATTCCGAGCATCAATTGTGACTTCTCGTCGTTAGGGTTTGCCGCGAGAGCCGCCTTGAATTCTGTCTCCGCTTCTGCCTGCAGCTTTTCGTCGGTTGAATTGTAGAGAAGATTCCCAAGTTCGAAGTGCACCCCCGGAAGCTTCGGATCTATCTTGATGGCCTCGCGATAGTTGGCGATAGCAGGAGCTTCGTCCCCGTGCCTTGCCAGTTCACGCGCCATGACTTGATGCATCTGCGCGCTATTCGGAGCGGCAAGCGCAAGCGTAAGCATTGCCTTGTCTGCAAGATCGTTATAAAGCCGATACGAAATGTAAAGCAGAGATGTGTCGGTAGGCTGCGAGGCCAGCAGTGTGGATGCTACCGTAGCCGCCTTTTCAAGATCGCCCGTCGATGTGTAATTGTCGATCAGCGCACGCCCGACTTCGGTTTTGAATTTATCTTCCGTGAGATGGGGAAACACTGCTTCGAGGTCTTTTCGGCTTGATTCGCTATCACCTGATCGGCCTTCGGCCAGTCCCAACAGTCCCTGAATCTTCCATAGTTCGGGCCGTGTGCTGATCGCGGTACGCAGATGAGGAACTGCCCCCTGGTAGTCTCCACGAAAAAAGAGCAGCACGCCGAGATTCGCCTGAGTGTCCGTGTTTTGAGGGTCTAACGCAACAAGAGTCTGTAGCTCAGGAATCGCCAGGTCGGGCCGTTGTTCCTGCAGATATTGCCGTGCAAGCCGCTGATGCTGCTCGATTTCGGCTTGGTTGCTCGCTGCTGTTTGCCCGAGCAAGGCAAGAGAAGCCGATGGCAAGAAGAACAGTGCAAGCAACATGGATTTTAAAGACATGACATTCCATCATACCGAGCCATTGCCGTCGGTACATGCAGATACGAAAAGGACGGCGTGGTAAGCGCCGTCCTTTCCGGTTGTAAAGAGTAAAGGTTAGAAGAAGATACGTCCGTAGAGTTGCATGGTGCGGCCGTAGACCGTGAGGCCGGTAATCGTGCCTTCGTTTCCGCTGTTGATCGTCGCATTGGGCGTAGCAAAACTGGGATGATTGATCACGTTGTTTGCCGACGCGCGAATCTCGACGCCCATACTCTCCCAGGGAATATGGAAGGTCTTACCAAGTGCAGCATTGAACAGGAAGAAGCTCGGGCCGTACATGTTATTTCTTTGCGTGTTGCCGAATGTGGCAGCAGCCGGCTGCACGTACGAAGCAGTATTGAACCAATGATTGAGGTCCTGGTGAGTAGAGATTGGACTTCCAACCTGGTTTGGATACTGCTGGCTGTTACCTGCCAGCGAGAAAGAATTGTCCGTAGACATGTTCACGGTAAACGGACTGCCGGAAGTCAGGACGAAGGTTGGCGAAACCTGCCATCCTCCAACCAACGCATCCAGGAGCGCGCTATGGTTCAGGAATTGGCGCCCTCTACCAATTGGCAGATCATAGAGTATCGCCGTCTTGAAGGAATTGCGGACATCGAAGTTCGATGCGCCATAGTTCGCATCAGGATTGTAGGACCTCTGATAATAGAGATTCCCCGCGCTGCTGCCCCAACCGGAGGAGTCAATGGTATCCAGCATGTGCGACCACACATAGCTTGCTTGGAAATCGAGACCCCGTGTGAGACGCTGCTGAACTGTGGTCTGCAGCGAGTTGTAGTTTGAGCGGGCGTTGTTCGTTCCACCCGCTCCAGAACCACTGTTAATTCCCAGGAACAATGGATAGGGCCGTAAGCCCTGATCGTTTGGTCCCAGGCTGGCTTCAGGCACCTGATTGATGTCCACCGGGAAGAGCAGATTATGACCGTGGCTGCCGACATAGGCCACCGTCGCGACCATCGTGGAAGTCAATTCTTGCTGTATCTCAACGTTCCACTCCAGGATCTTTGGGACCGGTGTGTGATATTGCTGATACGCAGGAGGGGCCGTGTTATTGTAGGCGTCCGGAGTCGTCGGGGAAGTAAGATAAGCCGAATTCACGCTTTTCCCAGACGGTTGATAGGCTGTGCTTCCATTCGAGGAGAGAAGCACGACTGGGTAGGTGCCGGTTGTACTATCCGAAAGATTGCCGTTGGACCCAAAGGCTCCTCCCATGCCCGCGCCATAGGTATCGTCGCTCCAGGTATAGCCATACAGTCCGATACCGCCTCGAAGCACAGTCTTGGGTCTATAGGAGTAGGAGAATCCGAAACGAGGCAGAAAGGTGCCCCAACTCGGCGCCTGCAGGCTGTCACGTCCGTTCGCCTTCGTTGTGCCATACCACATGGCACCCAGTGAGTTGTTCGCGGGATTGATAACCCTTGGGTCGAAGGAGGCCATGTTGCCCTTCACTTCGTGCCAGCCGGTCATGCCCTGCCAGCGCAGGCCTGCATTGATCGTCAGGTTCGGACGCAGCTTGATATCGTCCTGGACAAAGATCTGCGGGCTCTTCAGTCGGCCGCCCCATTCCGGCGTCACTTTTGCATTCCAGTAGTTGGTTTGGCCCAGCAGGAAGTCTGCAAAACCCATGCCGGTCGTCGTATCTCCGTTGGTGGAGTTTGTATACACGCCGGTATAGCCCATCTGACCTCCATTGGTGTTGCCCCATGCGGTGGAGTCCGCTCGATTGATCAGGAACTCGCCTCCGAAGTGCAGCACGTGCCGGCCACGGATCATCGTGACCACATCCGAAGGATCGAACACGAATTCCTTGTACACAGAATTCGTGTTCGGTTGTAATTCATAGAAATTGCCGTTTCCTGAAATCTGGATGTCCGGGAAAATATCGGCCTTGGCGAACTGCCAGCCCAGCTTGGCGGGAAAGCCCTGGTTGAGGGAGTACGGTTCGAAGAAGTTCAGCTGGTCTGTGAAACCCATGCGGGCTTCATTGATAAGGTTTGGGCTGATCGTCCACACCCAGGAGACCTGCGCATTGTCGCGGCTGACGTCACCACTTTGGCAGTTAATGGGGCAGATTCCCTGATTGTGATACTGGGCCGGGTTATCGCTGTTCGTCTCGGAAATAATAATGTGGTTGTTCGGATTGA
The DNA here is from genome assembly GCF_014274465.1 of Alloacidobacterium dinghuense. Classification (NCBI taxonomy): domain Bacteria; kingdom Pseudomonadati; phylum Acidobacteriota; class Terriglobia; order Terriglobales; family Acidobacteriaceae; genus Alloacidobacterium; species Alloacidobacterium dinghuense. Next base: position 4,285,518 of record NZ_CP060394.1, read on the forward strand.
TCTGCCAATCGAGCCGTCCGAAATACTTTGTGAATGGGTTTGAACTGGGTACGTTATAGAAGAAGTTGTTGGTGATGCCCGAGCCTGTATTTGGCGCCGGATAGTACTTCGAAATAGCAGCCGCGACCGGATCAATCATGTTCGCGGGAATCTTATTGCCGTTGTGGTATTCGTCTGCGAAGGATGTGCGATGGGCAACGCCTTTCGCGTCGACCGTCTGCGTCGTCGGATCGTAGATGGTGGGAAAGCCCGTGAAGTCGCCACTGAGCAGTGCTGCCGTTGGCACATTCTCAAATCCGGTGTTCGCGCTTCCAGGATTAATCGTCTTGTCGTAGTTGAAGTAGAAGAATATCTTGTCCTTCAGGATTGGACCGCCAACCGAGAAGCCGAAATTGTTGTAACGGACGAGCCCAACCGTGGTCTTCGCGCCGAAAGCATAATTGGCGGCATTCAACGCATTGTTCTGGAAAAACTCATAGCCCGCACCGTGGAACCGGTTCGTGCCGCCTTTACTGATCTGGTTGAAGGTCGCGCCACCGATACCGTACTGCGCCGAGAATGCCGACGTGTCGATCTTCACTTCAGCGACCGTCTCCAGCACCATCACGTCGGCGTTCTGGCTCATCGGGAGGGTGGTCGTCGCGCCATCCGCCAGCACGGTGTTATAGGGCAGGTTGCCGTTGATCGACGCTGTCTGGCCTGTCCGGTAATTCACGCTCGAAGCGCCGGGAAGCAATTGCACGAAGTTCTGCCAGTCCGCGCCCACTTGCGGCAACTGAAGGAGCTGGGTCGACTCAAGCGTGTTTGTTTGCGCGCCGGTTTCAGTCTTCAAGAGCGGTACATCGGTCTTGACGACCACTTCCTGTGTTGCCGCACCTACAGCCAGCGACGCGTTGACGGCGACCGTCTCTACGCCAAGTGTGATGGGGCCGCGAACATAGGTCTGAAAACCCGCTGCTGTAACGGTGATCAGATAGTGGTCCGGAACGATGGAGCCCGTATCGTACAGGCCAGCGCCATCGGTTGTATAAACATGGGATATCCCTTTGTCGACGTCTTCGACCTTGACTGTAGCGCCCGGAACAACAGCGCCTGTGGCGTCTGTCACGACACCGCGAATATCGCCTGAATTTGTGTTTTGCGCAAAGCCCGCTATGCCCGAAAGTGTCAAGGCAATGACGAGGCTGCTGCGAATCAACTTGCACATACTTGCCTCCTGAAAAAAGTCCATCTGCTTTTGCCTCGTCTCAGCTTCGCTGAAGACTAGGCGCTTCTGGGTAAATACTGAACCCCATTCTTATGCGACTTGCGATTCGCAACTGTTTCCGTTCGGTGAGGCAGGAGTGCAGTTGTCCTTACCTCTTTCCGGGCGGAGATGATTTGCCGCATTCAAAGCAACTGCCACGCTTCCTTTCACAAAGCAAAGACAACCGTTTGTTTAAGGACGCAAGAAAGCTCCTAAAGTACGAAGCGTTGTCGATGAAAACAATTCGCAAATACGGTTGTCAAGCGAATTCTTCTCCGTGTCACTCCTAGACAAACCTTTGCCTTAGTACTTCAGATATGCGAGGATGGGTCGTCTCAGCCGATTGAAGCATCATGAATAAAACAACCCGCCGCACCTTCCTGAAACTCGCAGCTGTCGCGGCCTCCTCGAGCGCCTCCCGTCCGCTTACTGCATGGACCGTGGTCGATGCGCCCTCAGGCGGAACTCACGTCAAAGCCTGGCGCACGTCGGGAGCGCAACGGTGTGTTCCGATCGAGGCGCCCGCCTGGCAAACAGGCGTTCCGACTTCTCCCATGAGCATCCGTCTCGACCCTGAGCAGCGCTATCAACAGGTGCTCGGTTTTGGTGCGGCGCTCACGGATGCCTCCTGTTACCTGCTTGAGCAACTTGACGCCGAAAAGCGGAAAGCATTGCTCGATGAGTGCTTTGGCCCTTCAGGCCTGAGCTTCTCCGTTGCACGCACGACCATTGGCTCCAGTGACTATTCGCTCAATGCGTACAGCTATGACGACTCCGAGTCGCCAGACCCTGAACTCACCCACTTCAGCATCGACCACGACCGCAAGTACATCCTCCCGCTGCTGAAGGAGGCCCGCCAGACAAACCCCGAGCTGTTTTACTTCTCCTCTCCCTGGAGTCCGCCCGCCTGGATGAAAGCAGGTAACTCCCTGCTCGGTGGTTCCATGCGTAAGCACTATTTTGCTGCTTATGCACAGTACTTCGTAAAGTTCCTTCAGGGGTACTCTGTTGACGGCGTCAAAATCAACGCGGTTACCGTTCAAAACGAAGTGGATACCGATCAGGACGGCCGTATGCCCCAGGCGCTCTGGGGCCAGGAATACGAGATGGATTTTGTGAAGAGCTACCTGGGCCCGGCACTCCAAAAGGCCTCGCTCGACACGAAGATCTGGATCCTCGATCACAACTACAACCTGTGGGGTCGCGTTGTCGATGAGCTCAGCGATCCCGACGTCTACAAATATGTCGATGGCGTGGCCTGGCACGGATACTACGGGCCGCCCTCGTCCATGACGCGCGTGCACGATACGTTTCCCGAGAAGAATGCTTATTGGACCGAAGGCGGGCCGGATTTCAAAGCGCCCGACTACGCCACCGACTGGGCCAACTGGTCCAGCACATTCACGGGAATCCTCCGCAACTGGGCGAAGTGCATCGTGAGCTGGAACCTGGTGCTCGACGAGAATGGCAAGCCCAACATCGGTCCCTTTTCCTGCGGCGGCTTGCTAACGATCAACTCGAGGACACGCGAACTCACGCGCAGCGGGCAATACTGGGCCTTCGCCCACTATTCCAAGGTGATCCAGCGCGGCGCATCCGTCATTGCGTCCTCGGGAGATCTCGATAAGATCGATCACGTCGCACTCCAGAATCCGGATGGCAGCCACGTCCTGATCCTTACCAACACCGGCCGCGAGGAAACTGTGCAATGCGCGCATCGCGACCAATCGCTGACCGTTTCCCTTCCACCGGATTCCGTCACGACACTGGTCTGGTAGCTGGAGCGCTTAACCTTCGCCAATTTCGCGATCAGCTCAATTGGCCGAAAGCAAACTGGTCAATCGATCGACTCTCTTTCCACTGAGCATCGTCAGGCATTCGGCGAACCACTGATGTGAAGGTTTACCAGCGGCGTGGAGAAGCCCCTGCCCCCAGCCAGCAAAGCTGGCCCGGGGGCCACGGATTCGGTGATTTATTTCTCTAAATCTAAGCAGGTTGGGCAAGCCATTCGTCGAATCGTGTCTTCCCGAGGCTTGCATTGCCTTCGGGAACGAGTGCGCGTTCGGTCACCTTGATGCCGTAGTAAGTCGCCTGCGGATCAGCGACAACTTTTCGCGCATCCTTGTATGCGGTCAGACCATGCCGGATAAGTTCATCGAGGCGGAACTGCTCCGGCCCCCCTACTTCTACGATGCCATTCACTGGTGAACCTGTCGCGACGCGGCCTACTGCACTGGCGACATCGTCAGCGGCCATAGGTTGGATAAGTACAGACGGCAGGTGCACCTCGTTGCCCTTGGTGGAGAAATCGGCGATGCCCTTGACGAATTCAAAGAACTGCGTCGCGCGGACGATCGAATGAGGGATCGATGATGCTTGGATGAGCTTCTCCTGAGCCATCTTTGCCCGGAAGTAGCCGCTTTCAAGCAGACGTTCCGTTCCTACGACCGACAACGCAACATGATGTTTCACATCTGCAGCTGCTTCAGCGGCGAGGAGGTTACGGGTTGATGTCTCAAAGAAATTCATCACAGCCGCGTCTTCCCAGGCCGGAGCATTGGATACGTCCACGACAACCGATGCACCCTTCAGCGCTTCTGCCAGTCCTTCGCCGGTGAGCGTGTTGACGCCCGAATTCGGGGACGCTGCTATCGCTTCGTGCCCTTGTTCACGAAGCTTGGGGACGAGTTTTGATCCAATGAGTCCACTACCGCCGATGACTACGATTTTCATGACTAAATCCTTTCGCCGTGCCCGCCATGAGCACGTTGCAAAATCCAATTCCTCGGAAAGAGTGATTGAAGTTCTAAGTGGGTTACCGGTAAGCCGTCGAAGCTACTTCACCGGAATCAGAACAGGCGCATTTTTGTCTTTGACCAGGAAGACGATAAATTTGGCCGGTTTGGTATTGCTGGCATTGCGGCCAACAATGTGAACGTCGTTGGGTCCTTCGTAAAAGGTCTGTCCAGGTGTCAGGGTGACAGGTTCTCCGCCTTTTACCTGCATCACGACGGTTCCATCGAGTACGTAGACAAACGCGTGAGCATTGTGCCGATGAATGGGATCCGAAGCGCCAGGCGGATATTCGACTGTGATCATCAGGCCTTCTTTGCCAGGGAAGTCCTTCAAATCCTTCGACATCAGCGGAGTGACCTTTGCCTCCTGCGCCATGAGCGGGCCGGAGATGAGGCACAGCAGCATCAAGATTGTTTTCAATGGATAGCTCCTTTCTCGTTGCCCGAGTCAACTGCTGATGCAGAGCGGGCTTATGTACTAGCAAGGACCTGGCAGAGGAGTGTTTTGTGACATGCCATCTCGGAATGTAGCCTAATTTTTTTCCGATGCGACTATAAAGACTGGCTCGATGCCTGCGAGATCACCGCAAGCTTTGCCGGACTCATAACCCACAGGATTTGGCCGATGCCCTGCGGTGAAACATCTATCGCAACAAGCGCATAGGCGATTCCCTTGTTTCTTATAAGCGCGGCTGGTTGCCCGTTCACCTGCACTCGTGTAACAGTCCAGTCCGCCCAGAAACGGGAAGAGAAGGTAGCGATGAATTTCGCTACACGCTCACGCCCGAGAACAGGAATACGCGCCGCTCCTAAAATTCCGCCACCATCGGTAATGGAAACAATGTCCTCGGTAAAGATCTCTTTGAGCGCAGATATATCTGCCTTTTGCGCCGCAGCGAGGAAGGCTTCAAGAAGGCGGCGATGTTCGGAGGAGCTTACCTGAGCTCTCCGCTCGTCAGTGATGTGTTTGCGTGCGCGAGTGACCAGCTGACGTGTATTCGACTCGGTGAGCTGAAGGATGTCCGCGATATCGCTATAGGAGTAATCAAAAGCCTCGCGAAGAACGTAGGCGGCACGCTCATTCGGCAATAGTTTTTCAAGCAGAATCAGAACCGCCAATTCCAATGCTTCACCGCGCTCTGCTCCAAGGGTAGGATCGGCTGCGGTGTCTACGGGCTCTGGGAGCCAGGGGCCGATGTATGTTTCGTGACGAGAGCGGGCGGACTGCGCGAGATTGATCGCCAGCCGCACCGTCGTTGTTACAAGTAATGCCGTCGCATCTCGGACGACACTCCGGTCAGTGGATTGCCAGCGCAGCCAGACCTCCTGCACAATGTCCTCCGCTTCGGCGGCAGTTCCCAGCATCCGGTAGGCGATGCCGAACAGCCGTGGACGCACGCCGAGGAACGCGACAGTAGCCTGATTGAGTTCGTCGATATCGTCCGAACGCTGCGGATCCATCGTCCCATTCTATGGGACAGGGTCCAGTTCCAAAGCGGGAATCCCAATAAGAGAATTAATACTCGTTGCAACGAGCATTGGCGGAAAGATGGATTGATTCCGGTAAAATAGAAATAGAGGACAAAGAAAAGGCCACCCGCTACGAAGCGGGCTTTTCTATTTTGCGAATCGACTCTTCAGCATGGAGACCATGCGAGGGAGATGTATCGCCTGGATCAGGCAAGCCCCGATCGAGCCTGGATCAAGCGAGCAGACGTTCGTAAATTCCTTGTTTGGACGAATTTACAAAATACCGGGGGAGGGTTCAGCATCGATCGCCCCCGGGTGATTCACGAGATAGAAAGCCCCTCAGGGCCGGTCAATACAGCGAGGATTGCTGAGAACCTGCAACCTTCTAAGTACTTGTATTTGGAAGAATTTACAAAAAGTATGGGTGCCCTAGAGCCGGACAGCTTCTCTTCGCGTTCGAGCCGGGTTGGTCTGCCGCGGGGCGCAAGTGGTTTCACGAACAATGAGGCGCGGCTTGACCGCAACCTCCTGCGGAATCACAGCTGGCTCACGCAAACGTTCCAGCAGAAGCTGTGCAGCGAGTTTCCCCATCTCGTGCAGGGGCTGGCGGATAGTGGTCAGGCTTGGTGTCTGGAAAGCTGCCTGGGGAACGTCATCGAATCCGATGACGGAAATGTCTTGCGGGACCCGAAGCTGTGCGTCGTGCAGCGCGCGGATCGCGCCGATGGCAGCCATGTCGTTGAAGCAGACAATGGCTGTAAAGCGGCGGTGATGCGCCAGAAGTTGCTGAACAACCGGGTATCCCAGCTCTGGCGTCGTCAGGTCTTTTGTGAGCTGAATGGTCAGCTCGGGCCGAATCGCCAACCCTAGATCGGAGGCAACCTTCACGATCCCCTGCCATCGGACCTCTGAGTCGGAGCTGTATGGTTGCCCGCGCATGAATGCAATATCGCGATGTCCTAGATCGTACAAGTGTCGAAGAGTCATCTCCGCCGCCGTATTGTGGTCCAGCACGACATTGGTAACGCTCTTGATCCTCCGATGCCCAGCCACAGCAACCGCCGGTACAGCAAGCTTGTGATCAAGGTGGGTATCAATCGCAATGATGCCCTCCGCACCGCGGCTTACGAGCATATGCGGATATTGCTCGATCAGATCGGTGCGGTGCCGGTGATGTGCAATGAAATAGAAATAGTTTTCCTCGAGCAAATGATCGCCGATGCCACTCATCACTTCCGTGTGATAACCATCGGCAAGCACTGGAACGAGAATGCCGATCGTCATCGTGCGGCGATTGCGCAAAGAGCGCGCAACGAAGCTGGGCCGGTAGTTAAATTTCTGCGCCGCAGAGCGGATGCGTTCCCGTGTTGCCTCAGGAATCGAGCGCCCGGGAACGTTGTTCAGCACAACCGAAACAGTAGCGGGATCGAGCTTCAGATGGGCTGCAAGGACCTTGAGCGTTACAGGTTCCGCAGAGGAGTTAGAACTGGTCTTCTTTTTGCCCATGATATTGCGACGATCCTAAAAAGCCTCTTGTCAAAATTCTGGTTCGCGACCCATGAGCTGAAAAGTGAGCTCATATTTCGGCAACCTCTACTACAAAACGATCCATTCATTCAGCATTGAAAGCCCTACTGTCTCGCGGTTCTTGCTCATAAACCCGGGACTCTCGTTTTCACAGCATACAGCGAGGCATGCGTCAGGATGTAAAGCGTAGCTCGATCCGCTCCGCCAAACACAAGGTCAATCGGACGCTCAGGCACATCGATGCGCCCGAGCAATTCACCTTTCGGGCTGTAGACAAGCACCTGCCCTGCGGCCAGATAGACATTTCCCTCCTGGTCCTGCGTAACACTCTCACCGCCTCGTTCAGCAAAGAGTTGCAAATCTGTAATTGTGCCTTTCTCAGTTACATTTCCTTTGTATGTTCTCTCGTCCGATTCGTCGCTGATGTAAAAGGGGTGACCAGGCGCTGCCTGGGCCAAATTGAATGCCCGCAGCACATCGGCCATCTTCGTCCCGTAATAGAGTTTCCCCTGCACAAAGTCTTCGCCAGCGGGTATGAAGATGGTCTGATCGGGTGAGACATACTGGAATGGCCGGTCACCGGGAACACTCCGAACGCTCCAAACGTCCACAGGCAAAAGAGGCCTCATCTCTGGACGGTCGGCGGCTGCCTGAGGTTGCAACAGTGTCACCTGATCCATAGTTGATTCGGGCCGGAAAGAATACACGGTTCCTGTGCCTCCATAAGACACCACGATTAGATTTCCAGCTTTGTCGAAGCCGAGGTTCACCGGATCCAGAGGATTGTCGCGTACGACGATCGCCTCTTTGCTTTCTGGCGACCACTTGTAAATCCTTTGCCAGTGCGCGTCCACAAAGTACAGTTGCCCCTTCGGATCGACGGCTGCGCCGGAGATATTGAAGAACCCGGTTGCCAGTTTCTCCAGTTGCGCACCCTGTTTCAGCGTCGACACAGTTTGATCCTGATTCTGTGGTTCATACTTCGCTGGAACGTTTAGCGTTGCAAACTCGTACGCTCGCACATCCGCACGAGTCGTCGCATCAAAGACAGAGTTGTCAAATGCAGCCTTGCTGTCGCTGTCAACGTGTATATTTCGAAACCGAATATCATGCGAGCCCGACAACTTGATCGCGTAAGGAAACGGCTGATAGCTGCTCACTACTCGATAGCCGTGATAGTTGGCAATGGTGATGTTTCGCGATTGCGATATTTCAAGTGGAACCGCAAAGCCGCTTTCGCCCCGCTCTTCTTCTGTCTGGATAGCGTCCAGTTCCCAGTTCTCAACTTGATCCAGTTTGACCTCATTGCGAACGTGGTGTTCGCTGGATAGCTCGTACACTCGACCAGGCGTGGTCGTATTCGAGATGTAGAGTCCAGCCTGTGCGAATGTGCTCGGTGTCCAGATATTTGCAAAGGTGCCACCTCCGCCATTCGTGATCCACAGACTGGGATATTGACCGTCCCAGCGACGATGAATATCAGGGTCCGCTGTGTGCGTGTTGTTGTACGGATTCATCCGAGTGCCGTCGGCAGCATTGGTTCCGTGGCCGCCGAGAAAACGCACATCATCCATGAGAGAATCAGCGCCCGCCATCCACATTGCGCCCACTGCGCGGCCGTTAATACCGCCCGTTGAGAGGCCAATTCCGGTTACGATGGTCTGCCCACCCTTTGGCGACTCGAGGAGTGCCTTCGGCGATCCGGGCCCCTGAAAGGCAGCCGTTCCATCCGGCAGATCAAACTGCGTCATGCTCGGATGCAGCCCGATGAGTACTGTATCCGGGCGAAGTTCTAATGTGTCTTTGACGACGTAGCGTCCCATCGGAATATAGAGCATACGATGGTCCGCGATCGCCTTCTGAACGGCGGCGGTATCATCGGTTACTCCATCGCCTTTTGCGCCAAGCGATTGCAGGTTTGCCCAGGTGTTTGCAGGCGGCAGCGCGGCGATTACATTTGCACCAAACTGCGGAAGATCTTTTACTGCTTCTGCGTCGAAACTCGTCCGAATTGCCCCTTCGTCGCCGGGCGCGCGCATTGTTAATCCATGTGAGAAGGTTTTCACCACGTAGCTCTCACCGGAGCCTGCCGTCTGCTCTCCGGTTTCCCGCAGCAGCGCAAAGACGGGAACATGATGGCATGCAATGTTTTCGAGATTGATTTCCGTGCGCGGGTTGTTGACATTGCTGATGGTAATGGCTGGTCCGCTGATGTTCTCGAAGCGCACATCTTTCGCCCACAGCTCCTCAGCGTAATTCGGATCGATAGAAATTGCCTCCGGAACGTTGCGGAAGGCGTCGTGAATCAGCGTCAATCCTGCCTCATGCTCGCGGATTGCTGCCTTCCTTTGCCCATCGAATGTTGAATCGAGCAGCGTAAACTGCCAGCCCGGCGATGGTTTCTGGGTGATGATGCCATAGTCCCCGCCATAGAAGTGCAGATCCTCGGCCTCGTTGCCGATATCTTTAAGCGCAGCCAAGCCAGAGCCAATGTGAAAGTCCATGTGCGCCAGGTAGCAATGCTGCGCCACATGAAACCGGATTCCCACTGCTGCTGGATTCCCGCTCCCAATCTCGAAGTCCACATTGCTCATCGCTGAATAGAAGGTTCCCGGATTCGCATCGACGACGTTGTTACTTGGAGGAACCGTTCCCTCCATAACGGGACGCGGGCCGCTCTGCTGGCGCTCTCTGAAATGGCTTCCACCGGGCCGTCCTCCGGTAAAGAAGAACATGTACGCTATCCCCTGCTGATAACCCGGGCTGTTATCGGGAAGCATAAATACGGGGCGGTTCGTGCCGTAGCCAATCAGTCGCAAGCCCGGCCACACGTAAATCGTGCGCGTGATGCGATACCGGCCCTCAGGGACAAAGACGATGCCCTCACCATGTTGATCTTCAGCCTTGTCGATGGCGGACTGAATCGCCTCACTGTCGTCTGCCAGGCCGTCCCCTGCTACGCGGAATTGATCCTTTGTCAGATAAACGGCCTTCGAATCGTCGAGTCGAAGCGGATAATAAGACGCCCCTTGAAGTGGAAGCGCAAGCCCAGCAAGAGTGGCCCCAAGGAGAATTATGTTCTTTATCACTGTGTCATTCCCTGTATTGTGCTGACTGGTCTTAAACGGGATTCTTCACCAGAACCAGCACGGCCATGGGGAGAATCGAATGCCCACATTGGGCCAAAATAACCAAAGAGCTGTCAAGTGATATTGCATGAAACAAACGATTGTCTTAGTGGCGCGCTCGATGAAACGAAGGCAGCATTCGCAAAGAGGAGGATCATTCTCCATAGAGGCAACTTACCAGAACCTTATCCTCGGCCCGATCAACGATGCGTTCACAGATCATTTACAGTGAAAATATGACGAAGGTGTCGAAGGTCGACCTTGTCGGCGTTGGACTAAATGCTACTGACACGCTGATCCCCCTCGCTATCTATCCTGCCCTCGGTTCCAAGGTGGAGTACCGCACCGCGACGGTAGCTCCGGGCGGCCAGGTAGCAACGACGGTAGTGGCCTGCCAGCAGTGGGGCATGAACTCCCGCTACGTGGGTAAGCTCGGCGATGACGAGGCAGCCCGGCTTCACCGGGAAGCATTCGCCTGCGCGGGCGTCGAAACACAGCTCATTACGGTTGCAGGAGGAGCAAGCCCACAGTCACTGATACTCGTAGATGGTGCAGGCGAACGAACCGTGTTGTGCCGCCGCGATGATCGGCTCGTTCTCCAGCCCAACGAACTGAATCGCGAATGGATCGTGAACGCACGGGCTCTCCATGTTGATGGGCACGATACTGCCGCAGCAACAGTAGCCGCCCGTTGGGCACGGGCTGCGGGTATTCCGGTCGTTGGCGATCTGGACGAGCTATATCCTGGCGTGGAAGAGCTCCTTGAGAACATTGACTATCTCATTGTGAGCCGAGATTTTCCCTGCAGGCTTACCGGAGAGGTAGATCTGGAGAAAGCGTTGCACCGCATGCAACGTCGCTATGGATGCCGTCTCACCGCCGCAACATTAGGACCAGATGGTGTTTTGGCGTGGGATGGCAAACAATTTCATCACACGCCCGCCTACTGTGTTCCAGTGGTGGACACAACAGGGGCAGGAGATATCTTTCACGCAGGCTTTATCTATGGACTGCTTCAGGGCTGGCCGCTCGACCGGCAACTCGACTTCGCATGCGCTGCCGCTGCGCTGAACTGTATGGCATCCGGTGCCCGAGGTGGCATTCAGAGCGTCGAGGAGATCGAAAGTCTTATGGTAACTGGCTCGCGATATTACGCTCCGTACTGCGTGTCGACCTCAGACTGAGGCATCAACTGGTGTCGCAAGAATGAAAAAAGGCGTACGGATAATCCGCACGCCTTTTATTGCTGGTAATGGATTTAGCTTGCCGTAAGCTCCGCGGCAACCTTCTCGGTTACGAAGGCCTCAATCGTATCGCCAACTTTGACATCGTTAAAGTTCGACAATCCGACACCGCATTCCATGCCGTTCGTAACTTCCTTAGCATCGTCCTTGAAGCGCTTGAGCGACGTCAGTTTGCCCTTGAAGACCTGCTCGCCATCCCGCATTAGCCGCACTTCCGCATCACGCCGCAGCACGCCATCGGTCACGCGGCAACCAGCAATCGTGCCGACCTTCGGGATCTTGAAGACGTTGAGCACTTCAGCACGACCAAGGTAGTTCTCCTTGAAAACCGGCTCCAGCAGTCCAAGCATCGCCTTGCGAATCTCATCCTGCAACTCGTAGATAATCGAGTGCAGGCGAATTTCTACGCCTTCCTGTTCGGCAAGATCGGCGACCTTGCGCTCAGGACGTACATTGAAGCCGATGATGATGGCATTCGATGCGGTGGCGAGCAAGACATCGCTTTCGGTGATAGCACCAACACCGGAATGGATGACCTTGATGCGCACCTTCTCGGTCGACATTTTCTGCAGCGAATCAGCCAGCACTTCGACCGAACCCGTAACATCACCCTTAAGGATGAGCGGCAGTTCCTTGACGCCAGCCTGCTTGATCTGCTCAGCCAGCCCTTCAAGCGACACGCGTGAGGACTTAGCCAGCTGCGCCTCGCGCTCCTTCATCCTGCGGTACTGCGCAATGCTCTTGGCCTTGTCGCGATCAGCGGTCACCAGGAAGGTATCGCCGGCATCCGGCATGCCTTCGAGGCCGAGGATTTCGACGGGCGTTGATGGCCCGGCTTCTTCGATAGCGCGTCCGCGATCGTCGAACATGGCGCGAATCTTGCCGAAGGTATTGCCGACAATGAAGCTGTCCTGATTGCGCAATGTACCGTTCTGCACTAGAACGGATGCTACCGCACCGCGTCCGCGGTCGAGTTTCGCTTCAATGACGGTGCCCACAGCAGAGCGACCCGGTGTTGCCTTGAGGTTTCCGAGGTCGGCTACCAGGCAGATCATTTCAAGCAGCAGATCGAGGTTTTGCCGCTTCTTCGCAGAGACATCCACAAAGACAGTCGAGCCGCCCCAATCTTCTGGAACGAGTCCACGATCACCGAGCTGTTTCTTCACACGATCTGGCTGTGCTTCAGGCTTGTCGATCTTGTTCACTGCAACGATGATCGGAACATTGGCGGCCTTGGCGTGGTCAATGGCCTCAAGCGTCTGCGGCATGACTCCATCATCGGCAGCCACCACGATGACAACGATGTCTGTCACCTTGGCGCCGCGAGCACGCATACGGGTGAACGCTTCGTGACCCGGCGTATCGAGGAAAACGATCTCGCGTCCAAACGCGGGCGAATCTTGCTTACCGATGCGAACTTTATAGGCTCCGATATGCTGCGTAATGCCGCCAGCTTCGCCACCGGCGACATCCGTCTCTCGAATCGCATCGAGCAGCGAGGTTTTACCATGGTCTACGTGACCCATGACGGTGACAACCGGCGGCCGGGACACTTCCAGTTCGTCCGGGTTCTCCTGCTGCAGCATGCTCTCGATGGCTTCGTTCGCCATCTGGTCCTCGAACGTGATGAACTGCGTGTCCGCACCGAACTGGTGCGCCACATCCTTCACTAGTTCCGCGTCAAGCGACTGGTTAACAGTTACAAAAACGCCACGCATGAGCAGGGTCGCGATAAGATCCTTGCCGCGGACTCCAAGCTTTTCTGCCAAGTCCTTAACGCTGATGCCTTCGGTCACGGTAATCGTGCGAGTAATGGGTAACGGTTCCGAAGGAACCTGCGCACCACCGAAACGCGACGGCGGAGCAAAGCCCTTCATTGGGCCTTCTTTTGTTTTCGGATATTGCTGGCGGCCACGACGCTGCGGGCCACCTGGACGCTGTGGACGCGGCGCTTCGCCCGGAGGCGGTACAAGACCGCCGGGAGCGCCACCCATTCCGGGGCGCGGACCACCGAACCCGGGACGGGCACCGAAACCGGGACGCTGGCCAAAGCCAGGGCGAGCAGCTCCAGGAGGGCCTCCAGGCTGAGTGCGCGTCGGATGCATGGGGCGGCGACCACCGGGGAACTGTCCCGGAGGACCGCCCTGTGGACGCTGACCACCAGGAGCACCACCCGGACGACGATCAAATATAGGACGACCGCGCTGCAACCCGCCTTGCGTCTGTGCCGTTGGGGCCGACGACGCCTGCACGGGCGGTGGTGGAGGTGGCGGTGGAGCGGTGTAGACAGGACGCGGGCCAGTCTGCGGCATAATCACGCGCCGAACAGGAGCTGAGGCTGAGGCGGCCGAAGGTGCAGTTGGCTCAACCTGGGACGGTGCTGGAACTGGTGCTTGAACCTGTGGCTCGACGGGCGCAGGTGTAGAAGACGCGGCTGCTACTGGTGCTACAGGTGGAACCGGAGCACTCTGCGGCAGAGCTACATGCGGCGGCGTTGTGGGCTTAGCTGCGACAGGCACAGAAGGCGGCACCGCAGCAACTACTGGCCTTGCCTCAACCGCTGGAGCGACGGGCGGTTTGGCCACAACCGGGCCTGCCGGTGGCTTGGCGGCGATTGCGGGAGTCTGCGGCGGAGGAGGAGCAATTACAGCCGGGGCAGGTCGTGGCTGTGGGACAATCCTGCGCGGAGCGGGCTTCGCAGCTTCAGGTGGAGCGGCGGGAGCCGGCTGCGAGACAGGTGGCCTGGGCGTAACATTCGTTGCAACCGGGGTGACCACAGGCGCAGCAGCGGGCTTTGCAACGGGTGGCTGCGGTGTTGGACGACTGGCAGCCAGCGCTTCTTCTTCTTTTCGCTGCTGGATGGCCTTCAGCACATCACCAGGCTTCGATACGCGTGACCAGTCGATTTTAGGTTTGGCTTCGGCCTCGGCGCGAGCCGCCGCGGAGGTACCGCCCGTCTTGCCGCCACGGTTGAAGTGTGCGCGCACACGCTCGGCTTCATCCGCTTCCAGTGAACTGGAGTGCGTCTTTTTCTCAATCACGCCGACATCTGTAAGTACGTCCAAAATTGCTTTGCTCTTTACTTCCAGCTCGCGTGCCAGATCGTTGATTCGAACTTTGCTCATCCGCCCCTTTTGCTTCTCACATCCCAAGCGCTCAGCTGTTCATAGCAACCTCATGCCAATGGGATTCAATCATATTTGTATTATCACCTGAAAATGATGCGTTTAGCGTCCATATCTCAGGCTCTTGCATTTGTAGATGGCGCATTTTACACGCCATCCTCGTCAATCTTGTGCTCGCCGATTTCGTCTCTGGGCTCGTCCATATTTCCCTCGAGAACAGCATCACTGTGAACCGCTCGCGTATTCGGGTGATGCTCGGCCAATAATTCGCTGGTGTCATCGCGTCCCGGAACAACAGCTTCGGCCCCTTCATCTGCCAGAGCGGCGCCCTCTTCGGTCACTTCTGCCAGGCGCTCTTCCGCCATTTCGTCGCTTATCAGTCCAGAGCCGTCCTCACTGGGCCGATCTTCGCCAGCCTGCGTGAGATCCTGCTCCAGTGCTTCGATCTCTTCTTCAGCCTGCACGTCCGCGAGGTGCGCAGCCTCCGCCAGATTGGGAGTTGTCGGCAACGGGCGCTCTTCGCCCTCTTCATACTGTCCGAAGTAGTGGCGAACCGCCGTACCAATTTTCTCCAAAGTCTTCTCGCCGATACCCGGAATCTCTTCCAATTGCTCAGGAGTCATGTCAGCCAGCCCCTCAACAGTCGTGATGCCTGCGGCGACCAGCTTCTGGATGATCGCTTCACCCAGTTCGCCAACCTGCTCGATTGGCGTCGCCGGACCACCAGACATCGCCTGCATCTGCTGCTCGACTTCCTGACGCTTTTCTTCCTCGCTCTTGATGTCGATCTTCCAGCTCAGCAATTTCGCGGCAAGCCGGACGTTCTGCCCTTTCTTGCCAATCGCCAGAGACAGCTGCGTGTCGTCGACGATGACTTCCAGCTGCTTTTCACCAAGATCTGTGATGCTGACGCGGCTTACCTTGGCCGGCTGCAAAGCCTTCTCGGCGAAAGTGGTGATCTCTTCACTGAACTCAATAATGTCGATTTTCTCGCCGCGCAGCTCGCGAATAATCGACTGCACGCGCATACCTTTCATGCCGACGCAAGCGCCGACAGGGTCGACGTCTTTGTCACGTGACATGACTGCGATCTTGGTGCGCTCGCCTGCTTCACGCGCAATCGCGCGGATCATGACGGTACCGTCGTAGATTTCAGGTACTTCGCTCTGGAAGAGGTTCTGCACCAGCTCTGGGGCCGCGCGGGAAACGATCACCTGGGGCCCCTTGGCGGCGCGATCGACGCGCTGCAAAACGACCCTTATACGCTCACCCACGGAAAACTGCTCCAGCCGTGACTGTTCGCGCTTGGGCATGCGCGCTTCCGCTTTACCCAGATCGAAGATGACGTCCTGCGGCTCTAAACGCTTTACGGTCGCGTTGATCACTTCACCGACACGGTGGTTGTACTCCTGGAAAACGGTATCGCGTTCAGCCTCGCGAACCTTCTGAAAGATGACCTGTTTGGCCATCTGCGCGGCAATGCGTCCCAGCACATCCGTCGGCTTGTAGTAGCGGATCTCACCGCCTATTTCAACCTCAGGCGCAAGTTCGCGGGCCTGATCGAGAGCGATTTGGTTCACCGGATCTTCGATCTGCTCTGGTGCCTCGACAACCGTCTTGTAGACATACGCGCGAATTTCGCCTGTTTCTTTGTCGAGTTCGGCGCGCATATTTTCCTGTGTCTTGTAATACTTGCGTGTCGCCAGCGCAATTGCGTCTTCGACTGCCGACACAACCACGCCCGGATCGATTCCCTTGTCGCGGCTCAACGCCTCAATGCTTTGATACAGCACACTTGCCATGTTTTCTCTCTCAATACCTCAGCGATTGCCATCGCGAGCCCTATCGCAACCTGCTGCAGCTCGCTCAAAATTCCGGAACAAGATTCGCCCTTTCAATGTTCGAGAACTCGATCTCGACAGTTGTGTTCGCTGCGTCCTTTTTCTTACTCTTGCCTTTTTGTTTCACCGCTGAAAGATCCAGCACAATGGAATGCCCTTTCACTTGTGTGAGCCTCCCATGCCAGTGGCGGTTGCTCGTAACCGCCTCAAAGGTTTGCAACTTCACCAGGCTGCCGGCAAATCGCCGGTAATCCTGCTCGCCATAAAGCTTGCGGTCGAGTCCCGGCGATGAGACCTCCAACGTGTAATCTGCTCCGGGAACCAATTCCTCGACGTCCAGCACCGTACCGAAATCCTGGCTGAACTGCTGGCAATCCTCGTGTGTGATCCCCGCCAGCTGGTCGATTTCCACCCCGGAGGGTAATCCGGACATGGTTTCTTCAGCTTTCGCAGCTTCGGCCAGGTTCGCGCGTTTTTCAGCATTCTTCTCGATAAATACCCGCAAAACGCGATGCTTGCTGCCACTCTGGTACTCAATTTCAACCACGTCGAGGCCGTGCGAAGCGGCAACCCGCTGCGCGGTGGCGCGAATTTGATCCAGATTCAAGGCCATCGATGAATGAGTTTGCAGCAAAAGAAAAGTGGGCTTTCGCCCACTCATTCCTCCGAGCCCTCGGCTGACTCACGACAGGGCACGGACAAACTCGTCTGCTATTTCAGAATACTCCTCTTGGAGCTCGATTTCAAACCGATTTGTCGAGGTTATACGGTTGCCAAGCCCAGGAAATCCAACTACGATTCTGGCAGGATGGCGAGGGCCATAAAAGTCGTTCTGGCGCTGCTTTGCCTCACTTGCATTCTCGCCCTGTGTATTGCCCCTTGGGTTGATCCCCCGGACACAACCCTCAAGTCGCTTCAAATCATCCTCTTTCTGATGTCTACTTTGGCGGCCGGTGCCTTCTGGCTGGCCGGCAACTTGCCGTGCGAACTACAGGGATTTGCTGGACGTGCATCGCATACCCTCGTCCACTCCATTCCCAAGCTTCTGCCTCACCACGAGACAAGCTGCGTTCAGCAGTGCTAAAGCAACACTGGTTTCTTTTTTCATTGGATAAATAGCACTCTTCGAGAGGCTATTTCAGTACCGAAACGAACATGCTTTCAGCAAATTTTCGGGGAAATCCGTGAAGCGAATCGAAAATAACTTGCCAGAACTCGCAGTCGGGGTTATCTATGTTCAGCTTGAAACAAATGCGCCGGTGGATGCCCTGCATCAAACCGGCATTGGCTCAACTTTTAAAAGACCGTTTTGCGTAACAGAACGTCTAGGAAAATGCATCGGTAGATTCAGCAGTCCTCAGAGGGAGGTCGCATTCGCATGACGTCGCAGCCCGCAATCACTCTGACCGAATCCCCTGCACCAATTCGTCCGGCCCCCGCGGCGAACGTCGTCAATATTGAGCGACCAGACCGCGAGTTGCGCCGCCAGCTTACGCGTTTTTCCAAGTGGATGTACCGGCTTGGTTTTGCTCCCGGAACCTCTGGGAACCTTTCGGCACGGCTTGACAGCGAGCGTATTCTTGCAACCCCAACGGGCTGCAGCAAGTACCTCTTACGCGCCTCGGACATGGTCATTGTCGACCTCAATGGCAAGCTGCTTTCGGGCTCACGCAATGTTACCAGCGAAATCGGCATGCATCTTGCCGTATACGACTCCCGTCAGGACGTGCAGGCGGTTGTGCACGCGCATCCACCGATTGCAACTGCCTTTGCCTCCTGTGGCATGGCTCTTGATATGCCGCTTTGCGCGGAGCTTCTCATGACGCTGGGCAAGATCCCTCTGGCGGCATACGCGACCACCGGGACGGATGAAGTAGGCGCCAGCCTGGCGCCTTATGTGCGCGATCACGACGCGATTCTGATGGCAAACCACGGCCTCGTTACCTATGGAAAAGACCTGCTGGATGCGTTCATGAAGCTCGAAACCACGGAGCACTTCGCCCAGGTATGCCTGGCTGCGCACGAACTCGGCTGTCCGCGACTCCTTGAAGAGGATGCCATTCGGAAACTACAGCAGGCTAGGATGCGCTATCACTCGAACTGCCGGATTTAGTCAACCACAAACGTCGTCCGGAAACGTGCTACAAGGTTGTAACTCTGTTCTGGGGAGCTTCATGCTTAATCCTTACGAAAAAGTTCTGGGCGGCCGCGATGCACAGGAGATCATTTCCGGCACTCCGACAAAGCTCGGAGCTATCTTCAACCACTTCGGTCCTGATGGTGTTGAGAGGTCACCGGCTCCGGGCAAGTGGAGCGCTCGTGAAATCTTCTGTCATCTAGCGGATTGCGAAATAACATTCGCCTTCCGCCTGAGGCAGGCACTTGCGGAAGAGAATCACGTAATCCAGCCTTTCGATCAGGAGAAATGGGCGACCACCTATGAAGCCTATGACGCTCCTTCAGCGCTAGCGGTCTTTTCTTCTATTCGACGCTGGAACCTGGCTCTCATCAGAAGCAGGTCTCAAGCGGATCAGGAAAAGCAGGTGACTCATCCTGAGCGTGGTACGATGACTTTCCGAACGATTGTGGAAACGATGGCTGGGCACGACCTGAATCATTTGCAACAACTGGAAGGGATCGCCAGCAAGAACACGTCAACAATCTAGGTGGCAAAAAAGGGTAAAGTTCAGTCCTGCACAACGTTCACGTCGCCAATACCCACGGTCGCATGCAGTTTGTACATCCCTTGCGCAGAAGTGTGGTGCGTCTTGGGAAAAAATCCATCCGAGCGCTGATGGGAAACCGCATCTTCTGCGTCTCCAATCTTTGTCCCGGTACGAATGTCGTTGTATTTCGCGCTATCTGTTACACCCACCGTAAGATCACCTATGCCTACGTGTAGTTCCTTGTTGCCTTCAATTCCTTTCACCGAAAGGTCGCCAACACCCAGTTCAAGTTTCAGATCCGTTTGCGCCGGGACAGAGACTGTAACGCTTGCGCCCTGGTGGTTATCCTCGTTCTTTGGCAATTTGAGATCGATCGAAGCGCGGTCACCTGCTACGCCGAACCGCTTGATCCATGACTGTACGGTCGCATCGTCATAAAATCCGTGCGGCTCAATCGTGAGTCGGATTGTCTTCAACTCATCGCTGCGAACAACGCGCACTTCTCCGACATTTACTTCCATTACCAATGTGCCGTTTTCCGGAAGACCCTTGCTCATAACCAGGCAATTTGGCTTAGGCAAATCTAGCTTTTGCCGCGAGGCAGTATCCTGCGCCTGCACTATGCCCGCTCCGGCTAGAACAATAGCTGTACATATTGTCGATATCTTCATATGCGCTCTCTATTCCTGAGCGATGTCGAGACTTCCCATGCCCACGTTTACTTCCAGGGAGCCAACACCGCTTCCGCTGTAGCTTTTGCTCACAACGAAATGGCCATCATGGCCACCCGGCCTGTGATCGTGGAGCGAACCCATGCCAATATTCACCTGCATGTCCGCATAGCTCTTGTCGCCGTCGACAAGCAGCTTTGCATGGCCATAACCCACATTGATTTCCCGCTCGCCGGCGCTGCCTATCGCGTCAAAATTCAAATCGCCTCTGCCCAGGTTGAATTCACTTTCCAAACCTTTGTTCATGGGAAGAGTCAATGTCACGATCGCGTGAGAATTGTTAGGAAATTTAAGGTGAATCGTGGCACTCTCGGGATCCACGCGCAGAATGTGGATGTAATCCGCTGCGGGTTTTTCTACCTTGTCTCCAAGCTCAACCGAAAGCTTCAGATCCTTCGCGTCCGGCTTGGTACGCACGCGCAATTGCGCATTGCAAACACTGACATTTAACGAGCCGGTTCCTGCGAACAATCGGACGATCTCAAGATGACGGGACTCCAGCACGTCCCCTGCCTGCTGCTGATATTGACGGTCGGAAACCGCGACTGGATCGCCATCGCAACTCAGATTATCGGACTTCTTGTCGTCCGCTCGCATTGTCGTGCACATTCCAAGAAGGACCGTTGCCGATACATATGCCAATCTTCGGCTAAATTGGAAACGATACGAATGCGCCATGGCGCCCCCCCATGCGTTAAAGGTCGGTACGAAAGTGCCCCGATTTCCGTTCCGCAGAAGTTTGCGGTACTTTTTGAACCCCACTACAATCTAATGAAATAAAAAGAAGCCGCCGTTATTGACTTGCCTCTAGCCCGCGAAGACACCTTTTCGCACTACGGAACATAATGATTGAACATCCCGTCCCCGAAGCCTTAACGTTTGACGACGTTTTGCTGGTACCTGCATATAGTGAAGTTGTTCCTGCTCTGGTTAGCACGCAGACCCGGCTTACCAACCGTATCCTATTGAATACACCGCTCTTAAGCGCCGCCATGGACACCGTGACGGAGTCACGTCTGGCCATTGCTATGGCCCAGCAGGGCGGAATCGGCATCGTTCATCGCAATCTCACTATCGAGCAGCAGGCCGGCGAAGTTGATAAGGTAAAACGCTCTGAGAGCGGCATGATCGTCGATCCGGTAACGATGACACCGGACCAGCTTATTGCTGATGCTCTCGAAGTAATGCGGAAATATAAGATTTCCGGCGTGCCTGTCACGAAAGAAGGCAAGCTTGTCGGAATTCTCACCAACCGCGACCTGCGATTCGAGACGCGCACCGACATTCCGATCGCCGACGTGATGACCAAGGAACACCTGATCACGGTACCTGTGGGCACGACGCTCGAAGAGGCCGAGTTGATCCTGCATCAGCACCGCGTGGAGAAACTGCTTGTCGTTAACGACCAGTACGAGCTGAAGGGCCTGATCACGGTAAAAGACATCCAGAAGAAACTAAAATACCCGAATGCCTCGAAGGACAATCAGGGGCGACTGCGTGTTGGAGCAGCCATCGGGGCCACGGGTGATTATCTGGAGCGTGCCGCGGCGCTCGTGCAGAATCGAGTCGATGTTCTTTCCATAGACTCCGCCCATGGCCACTCTTCACGCGTTCTTGAAGCTGTCAGGGACGTCAAGCAGCGTTTTCCCGACGTCGACCTTCTTGCCGGAAACATCGCTACCTACGAGGGGGCGAAGGCCTTAATTGATGCTGGTGCTGACGGCGTCAAGGTCGGCATCGGTCCCGGATCCATCTGCACCACGCGCATGGTTACCGGCGCGGGCATGCCGCAGATCACTGCCATCAGCGAAGCCTACAAGGCAGGCCGCGAGCACAATATCCCGATCATCGCCGACGGCGGCATCAAGTATTCAGGCGACGTAGCCAAGGCAATCGCCGCAGGCGCTAGCAGCGTCATGATTGGCTCGCTTTTTGCCGGCGTGGATGAGAGTCCGGGCGAGACGATTCTCTACCAGGGCCGGTCGTTCAAGGCCTATCGTGGCATGGGTTCGCTCTCCGCCATGGCTCAAGGCTCCGGCGAGCGCTACTTCCAGAGCAGCCGAGATCTTGAAGAGGCTCCGAGCACCGAGGGTGTAGTCGCCCGCGAACGGAATGGACAGAACCGGTTGGCAAAGTTCGTTCCCGAAGGCATCGAAGGACGCGTGCCACATCGTGGTCCGCTGGAGGCAATGGTCTATCAGCTCGTTGGCGGGCTCCGCTCGGGCATGGGGTATCTGGGCTGCGAGACGATTGAAGATCTGCAGACGAAGTCGCGTTTCGTGCGCATTTCAAATGCTGGCCTGCGTGAAAGCCACGTCCACGACGTCATCATCACGCGCGAGGCCCCAAACTATCACGTTGAGTAGTCTAGGACACGTCGAGTAGCACTCGGTTCGATTTCTTGGGGCGCGTAAAGTCATCCTTCACACGCCCGTCGCTTTTTTAAGATAAACCCTGTTTGCTACCCCCCGCGGTTTTCTAAATTCGCCTATTTCAATAATTTACGAGCCAAACCAAAAGGCACGACCGATTTGGCCATGCCTTTTGTGCCTTCACTTTCAGGATAGCAGTGGTGTCAATAGGAATGAGGAAGATCAAGCCTTTTTCACCTCCTTCCTCTGCCCTGATGCTCAGCTTCAATCACCTTCTTGAGTTCTGTCGGTTCGTACGCAAGCTGTCCGAATGGCGGACACACGCACAGTCTGTCCTATCCTTTTCGTTTGTGTGCCGTCTGACAACCAGCCTCAGACACCAGTTGCTTTTTCAACTGATTCGGAGAGAATACCCACGATACAAAAACCTAGTGACATCCATGGCTCACTCGCGGACTCTTTCTGTGTTGTGCGGTATGCTGCTTTTCTTCTCTGACGGCTTGCGGTCTCAGGCCCAGGACAACGGCGGACAGCGAACCTACGATGTTCGCGGCACCGTTATCAACAGCACGACGCACGAACCGATTGCGCGTGCTTTGGTCACCATTGCGGGACAAGAGTCGTCCAGTTCGCAGCTGACTGACAACGAAGGCCGCTTCGAATTTCCAAACGTACGGGCAGGAGGATCCACGTTAGTGGCCCGACGGCCCGGTTTTTTTGGCTCAAACTTCTCGCGCGATCTCTCCGTGCCCGTTGATGTGGGGCCCGACATTCACGAGCATACGTTAGCACTTACGCCGGCGGGTACAATCACGGGTCAGATAACCTTGCCGGCGTCCGATCCGGGCGGCAATATTCCTGTTCAGCTGATGCGTCGCAACATCCAGGAAGGACTCGCCCTCTGGCAGCCTGTGGCGATGAAAACGACAAACAGCGAAGGAGCGTTCCGGTTTGGCGGTTTGCAACCCGGCGAGTACAAGCTGACCACCGATAGCGCCATCGAATCTGATGTTCCGTCTGAGCGAGTCTCCATTCGCTGGGGCTTCTCCCCGGTTTCGTATCCCGAAGAGGGCGATAGTAATGCCAACGGCTCGTTGAAGATCAATCCAGGGCAACAGGTGAATGTGCAAATGGCACTTACTCGCACACCCTTCTATCCTGTAACCATTTCACTTCCAGGTAGAGTGATAGCCCCGGGACTCTCAGCGCAGATATTTGACGGAATGGGTCGACCTTACGCGGCATCGCCATTTTTGGGCCCGCAACAGCAAGGGCTTTCCGCCTGGCTCCCAGCCGGAAATTACAGCGCTATCATTCAATCTTTTTCGCCGAACTCGCCTCCCGGCTATGCGAGCCAGCCACTAACGGTGCGTGACGCGCCTGTCCATGCAGAGGGTTCGGTCATTTTGCCCGTTCGCCCCATTTCGGTATCCATCCGCAAAGAATTCACGGCGCCCACCAACAATAGCAACGCTCAGATCATACGGATCGAAAACGGAAGGCAGGTGGTTGAGCCTCAAGCAGATGTCAATTTGGTTCTTATCTCCGCAACCGACGGGGGCAATACGGGCGGCAATCTTCGCCATGAACCGGGGGGCGACGATTCGTCATGGCAGCTTGAAAATGTTTTTCCAGGCAAGTACTGGGTGCAGCCCTACGCGAACGGGGGATATGTCGCATCCATCACTGCAGGCGGAACCGACCTCGCGCGTGATCCTCTGGTGATTGGGCCGGGCGGCGCATCTGCTCCGATAGACATCGTGCTGCGCAACGACACCGCGACCTTATCCGTTCGATTGAAGACCACAGGATCAGCGAGTGAGGCTGGTGAGGACCAACCGCATGGGTACCTCTATCTTCTCCCTCAGTTTGACTCTTCCTTTGTCATGCAGCGTGTCATGATCTCCGCCCAGGCATCCTATTTGCCCAACATTCCGCCCGGCACATATCACGCGTTTGCGCTCGACCGCGAAATGGATCTTGAGTATCGCAATCCGAAGGCATTGGAAGCCTACACCGGCAAGGGACAGATCATTACGATGGAGCCGAACGGTACAACGAACCTCCAGATCGATGTAACACCGGCAGAGGCAGCGCCATGAGAAGTCCACTCGTATTAGCCAAGCTGCAGCTTTGCCGATTGAGCCTGTGCGCTCTGTTCGTTATCTGGGGCTCGCAACTGCGGGCACAAGAGAAAGGTGGTGGACCCTATCGCATTTCGGGAACCGTCGTGAATGCGGCCACCGGTGCACCGCTGAATCGGGCAGACATCTCGATTGCTACAGTAAAGCCCCCCGCCATAACGCAGTCTGTGCAGACCGGCCCTGACGGTCATTTCGAATTCGACGGCCTGCCAGCAGCCAAATACTCGCTGACGGGAGCGCGGCGCGGATTTATCCCAGCGGCTTATGACGAGCATGAACAGTACTCGACGGCAATTGTGACCGGTGAGGGTCTGCGCTCGGAGAATCTCGTATTGCGGTTGGCACCCGATGCCGTCATCTCGGGCATTGTTACTGAGGATTCGGGCGATCCGGTAGAGAATGCACGAGTGTCCCTCTTTCGTCAGACGCATGACACTGGGAGTGAAAAGGCACGGATGGCGGATAACACGATGACCGATGACAGCGGCGCTTATGAATTCAGCACCGTCGCACCGGGCGACTATTTCATAACGGTGAGCGGGCGCCCGTGGTACGCGGAGAATGGCGAAGGCATGCCACGCCGCCCCAACACCGTGGACGCTAAGGATATTCCCCACTCGCCGCTGGACCTCGTCTATGCAACCTCGTTTTATGCTGAGGCGACAAATCCTGACGATGCCACTCCCATCCCGCTGAAGGGCGGCGAAAGGGTGCAGATCAATTTTGAGTTGCATCCGCTGCCGGCACTCCATCTGCTGGTGCATTCGCCTGTGTCTGACGATCCCAATCTGGGCACGCCGATGCCGTCACTGTCAAAAGAGGTATTCGGAACATCGGACTACGTAGACACAAACACGCGCGCCATTGCACCGGGCTTGACAGAGATCAGCGTTGCTCCGGGCGAATATCAGATTCATTTACGTGGAGGCGTGAACTCTCCCTCGGAACGGCTCAGCGCTGTCAACGTCACTTCAGACGAATCCATAGACGCTGGCACGGGCCAGGTTTTAGCGAACATCTCCGGCAGGGTTGCTATGGCCTCTGGAGAGGCATTGCCGCGGAGCACTGTCGTGACTCTGACCTCTTCTGATGGAAAGAACAGGAATGGCTCGGTTGCAGGTGAAGAAGGAACGTTTGAAATGGCCAACATGCCACCTGGAAAATACAGACCGGACGCCTGGGGCAACGGGAAACACCTTTTTGTGTCAAAACTTGCGGTAAACGGAGCGCAAGTTGAGGGAAGTCGCATCACCATTGGAAGTGGTCCTGTGATGATCGCGGCTACGGTCTATCCCGATCCGAACCTGGAGGTAACAGGCTTCGCTAAAAAAGCCGGAAAGCCAGCACCCGGAGCGATGATCGTTCTTGTGCCCGAGGACCCGGCTAATAATCGCGACTTGTTCCGCCGCGATCAATCCGATTCCGACGGAAGCTTTGCTCTGCTCGATGTGATTCCCGGCAAATACACGGTCGTTGCTATTGAAGATGGCTGGGCGCTCAACTGGGCTGAAGCCGATGTCATTGCGCATTATCTTGCACTTGGAAAGTATGTAACCGTGACGGAGACAAATTCGAAGACTACTGCGCTTAAAGAGCCGGTGGAGGTTCAGCCAAAATAAAAACGCACCTCACGTAAGGAGGTGCGCGGTGCCGCAAGAAGCCGGCATAAATATCGTAAAGGGTTAAGCCTTTTCTTCGCCGCCTTCGCCAGCCTGAGCCTGCTCCTCGGCCATCGCCTTCTGCAGTTCTTCGCGCTTCTTGGCACGGGCTTCGGCGCGCTTCTGGCGCTTCTCGTCGAGAATCGCCTCGGCTCCGAGTAGCTCGATGAAGGCCTTCTCAGCACCGTCACCGCGCTGGAAACCACGGCGCACGATGCGCAGATAACCGCCGTTTCGGTCACCATAACGCGGGGCTACGGTGTCAAACAGGCGCGTTACGGCATCACGGGTTTGAAGGAAGGAAAGCGCCTGACGCCGCGCATGCAGGTCGCCCTTCTTACCCAGGGTGATCAACTTCTCCACGTGCGGACGAACGGCTTTCGCCTTGGCGACGGTCGTCTCGACGCGGTCTTCAAGAATAACGGACGTGACCAGGTTGCGCAGCAGAGCGCGGCGGTGGCTGGGGTTGCGTCCGAGTTTGTATCCTGCATTGCGGTGGCGCATGGCAAATCTCTCTATCTGATTTCAGGGCTCGGGCACAGTCTATAAAACCGTGCCCTGATACGAGCCCTGTTAAAAGTTTTCAGTTTCGGTCGGCAGCGGAATGTCCGCTTCGTCCAGGCCTTCGTCGTCGTCGTCGTAACGGCCAAAGCTCGCAGCCGCCAGAGTGGCCGAAGGCAGAATGCTCGTCGGTCCAGGCACTGCGTTACCGTGCTCGTCGATCTTCATGCCGAGCGAAAGACCCATCTGCGCAAGAATTTCCTTGATCTCGTTCAGGGACTTGCGGCCGAAGTTCTTGGTCTTCAGCATCTCGGCTTCGGTCTTCTGCACCAGCTCGCCGATGGTCTGGATATTGGCGTTCTTCAGGCAGTTGTAGCTGCGAACGCTAAGCTCCAGTTCTTCGACCGAGCGGTTCAGATTGTCGTTCCGCAGCAACGTGCGGCCTTCTTCAGCCTGCGCCTCAGCTTCGATCTCTTCCTCGAAGTTGATGAAGATGCTCATGTGGTCCTTGAGCAGCTTCGCCGCGAGGCCAATCGAATCGGCTGGAAGCACGGTGCCGTTGGTCCAGACTTCGAGCGTGAGCTTGTCGTAATCAGTAATCTGACCGAGACGAGCAGCCTCAACCGTGTAGTTCACCTTGCGCACCGGTGAGTGAACCGAATCGACCGGGATGAAACCAATGCCGAGATCGGAGTCAAAGTTCTTGTCAGCGGAGATGTAGCCACGGCCGCGCTTCAAGCGCATTTCCATGTCCAGCTTGCCGCCTTCGCTGACGGTTGCGATGTAGATGTCCTTGTCGAGAATTTCCACGTCGCCATCGGCTTCGATCATGCCCGAGGTCACGACTCCCGGCGTCTCAGCGCGCAGATAGAGCGCCTTCGGGCCTTCGCCGTTTAACTTGAAGGGAATCTGCTTCAAGTTCAGGATGATGTCGGTTGCGTCTTCGACGACTCCAGTGATGGACTGGAACTCGTGCAGCACGCCCTCGATCTTGACTGCGGTGACAGCAGCGCCTTCGATGGACGAAAGCAGGGTGCGGCGCAGCGCATTGCCAATGGTGGTTCCGAAGCCGCGCTCAAAGGGCTGAGCGCTAAACTTCCCATACTTCTCTGTCAGCGAATCGCTATCGACCGCCAACCGTTTCGGCTTTTGAAATCCTCTCCAAAGCATATCTTTATCGCTCTCCAACACAGGGCCGCGAAGCATTTTGCAGCGTCTGCGTTATTTTCTCCGTTGATTGAATTTTCACCGCATTGCTGCGATGTACATCTTTCGAGCCTTGCTCGAAAACTCGTTTACAAAGTCGCGCGTCATTCTGAGCGAAGCGAAGAATCTCAAGAACTCTAAATCCGTTGAGATTCTTCCTCCCGTTGGTCGTCAGAATGACGGCTTCCGGGAGTCTGCGTTCTCAGCGATTACTTGCTGTACAGTTCGACGATCAGCTGTTCGTTGACCGGCAGGTTCACGTCCTCGCGCTTCGGCAGCGACAGCACCTTGCCCGACAGGTTCGCATGATCGACCGAGAGCCATGCCGGAGCCGGCTGGTGGCTGGCGAACTCACGCGAGGTCTCAAGCACTGTCAGCTTCTGGCTGTTCGGACGGATCTTGATTTCATCGCCCACGCTCACCTGGAACGAAGGGATGTTCACTTTGCGGCCATTCACTTCCACATGCCCGTGGCGAACGATTTGGCGAGCCAGACGGCGCGATGTTGCGAAACCAAGACGGTAGGCAACGTTGTCCAGGCGGCACTCAAGCTGCTGGATGAGGCGCTGGCCGGTAACGCCCTGCGCGCGCGAAGCCTTCTCATAGTACTCGCGGAACTGACCTTCGAGGGTGAAATAGATGCGTTTCGCCTTCTGCTTTTCGCGAAGCTGCAGGCCGTAGCCTACGATCTTCGCCTTGCGGTCGCGACCATGCTGGCCGGGGGCAAAATTACGCTTCTCAATGGCGCACTTGTCAGAAAAGCACTTGGTGCCCTTCAGAAAAAGCTTGGTGCCTTCGCGACGGCAAAGGCGGCAGACTGCTCCGGTATAACGTGCCAATTCTCTTCTCCTAATTTCAGAGGCCGACCGGTTTACGCGCAGGCAGGCGCTTCATCCCAGTCCAAACCTTTTTATTTTATCGTAGTTTCACTGCATAAGCGAATGCCCACGCGGTGAAACGCAACTTACACTCTGCGACGCTTCGGCGGACGACAGCCGTTGTGCGGAATCGGGGTAACGTCGCGGATGGAGCGGACTTCAATGCCAGCCGCTGCCAGCGCACGTACCGCAGATTCGCGGCCCGACCCGGGACCGGCGACGCGGACATCAACCGAGCGCAGACCGTGATCGCGCGCCTGGTTGGCGGCGTTGATGGCTGCCTGCTGCGCGGCGAACGGGGTGCCCTTACGCGAGCCACGGAAGCCGAGCGAGCCCGAACTCTTCCACGAGATGGTGTTGCCCTGACCGTCGGTGATCGTCACGATGGTGTTGTTGAACGAAGCCTGAATGTAGACCAGACCGTACGGCACATTCTTGCGCTCGCGCTTCTTGAACTTCTTGTTCTTGGTGGCGGCCTTTCCGCCAGCGCCCTGCTGTGCTTTTGCCATTAGGTCTTCGCCGTCGCTTTCTTCTTGTTCGCTACCGTGCCCTTACGCGGCCCCTTACGGGTGCGTGCATTGGTGTGTGTGCGCTGCCCGCGCGTGGGGAGACCACGGCGGTGACGCAGTCCACGATAAGACTGAATGTCGATGAGCCGCTTAATGTGCATCGAGACGTCTTTGCGAAGGTCACCTTCGACATCGCCTTCATTCTCGATTACCTGGCGGATGCGGTTTACCTCGTCTTCGCCGAGATCCTGGATCTTCTTGAACGGATCAACGTTCGCAGCTCCAAGGATGCGCAGCGCACGCGGGTTGCCGATCCCGTAGATGTAAGTGAGCGCGATCCGAGCCTGCTTGTTGCGGGGCAGATCGACGCCAGCAATACGTGCCATGCTTGTCCTTCTCTATGTTGCCCCAGAAACTCCGGGGCGGCTAAGCCGGTCTGATTTCAGACCGGCGTTTCTGACAGGCTTTTTGTTTGAATCTTGGGGTTCATCGCAAGCCTTTCCTGGCTAACTAGCCCCACCGCTTTCAGATTCTTGCCTGTCTGGATCAGACGCCTAGGCCTTAACCCTGGCGCTGCTTATGCTTTGAGTTCTCGCAGATCACGCGCACCACACCACGGCGGTGAATGATCTTGCACTTGTCACAAATCTTCTTTACCGATGCACGAACCTTCATTGACTGCTCCCTTACTTGTAACGATAGACGATGCGCCCGCGCGTCAAATCGTATGGGCTGAGTTCTACCGCGACCCGGTCTCCCGGGAGAATGCGAATAAAGTTCTTTCGCATGCGGCCTGAGACGTGCGCCAGAACCTGGTGCTTGTTCTCAAGCTCGACTTTAAACATGGCGTTTGGCAACGTCTCAAGGACCGTTGCCATTACCTCAATCGCGTCTTCCTTCGACAATCAGATATCCCGATTCCGCCTGCCTTCCGCAGGCCTCGCCTCAAAAACTTACTGCGTCAAAACCACAGAGCTCACTGCGTCAGAACAACAGCGCCTTCAGCCGTAACCGCTACCGTGTGCTCAAAATGTGCGCTCAAACTTCCGTCTTCCGTCACCGCAGTCCACCCGTCGCTCAGCACCTGCACACCAGGCTTGCCTGAGTTCACCATCGGCTCGATGCAGAGCACCATGCCTTCGCGCAGCTTCAAACCCTGTCCACGGCGGCCATAATTCGGCACCTGCGGATCTTCATGCAGCCGTGTACCAATCCCGTGTCCAACAAACTCCCGCACTACGCTGAAGCCGTCGGCCTCCACTACTTCCTGCACCGCAGCGCCGATATCGCCTAAGAATGCACCCGGCTTCACTGCGCGGATGCCGTTTTCGAGCGATGCCTTCGTGACTTCCAGAAGGCGCTGCGTCTTCGGCGCAATTTTTTCACCTACTGGCACGGTGATCGCCGAATCACCGTAAAACCCATCGATGATCACACCGGTGTCAATCGAGACGATATCGCCCTCGCGCAACACACGGTTCGCAGATGGAATGCCGTGCACCACTTCGCTATTGACCGACGTGCACAGCACAGCAGGATATCCACGATACCCTTTGAACGCTGGCGTCGCGCCCATCTCTTCCATCTTGGCGGCGGCTACGTTCTCCAGATCCATGGTCGTCGCGCCCGGCTTCACAAAGCCGCTCACGTAGTCCAGAATCTCGCGAACTACCGTTCCGCTGCGCCGCATCTTCTCAACTTCTTGCGGTGTTTTAATCATGATCGCCATCGGCCGGTCATCCCCTCAAACGCAGAACAGCAGCCATCACTGCAGCTGCAACTGCGTCCACCGGCTGTTCTCCGTCCACTTCCTCAAACCGTCCCAGAGCACGGTAATGCTCCACGACCGGAGCTGTCAGCGACTCATAGGTCCGCATCCGCTCTTCAAAAACTTCTTCCGTGTCGTCTGATCGCCGCGCCAGAGGCGTGCCGTCGAGATCACATTTCTCATCGACCTTCGGCGGCTGCAAGTAGATGTTATAGCTGCTCTTGCAGACTGGACAGGTGCGCCTGCCGGTAATACGGCGCAGTAACTGAGTATACCCTACTTTAATGCTGACAGCAATGACCGGAAGGCTGCCCGGTGGCGCCGCCAGGTACGAATCCAGCCACTCTGCCTGTCCCAGAGTGCGCGGGAAACCATCCAGAATGTAGCCGTTGGCGGTATCGGGCCGCAGCAGGCGGTCGGCGACCATGTCATTGACCAGATCGTCGGAGACCAACTCACCCCGGTCCATGATGGCCTTGGCTTTTTTGCCCAGTTCCGTGCCGCCGGAGACATTGGAACGGAGGATATCGCCGGTTGAAATCTGTGGAATACCCCAGGCTCCCATGATGGCCTGGGCCTGGGTTCCTTTGCCGACTCCGGGTGCTCCGAGTAGAAGAATGGGACCGGGGTTGACGCGCATGGTTTTCCCGTCCGCCGTCCGCTTCTCAATCACCGCAACAGACACTTACCAGGCCCGCCTTCCGCGGATGCGTCCGCTCCGCGGGGAGAAGCCTTCATAATGGCGCATGATGAGCTGCGATTCCACCTGGTTGACGGTGTCCATGGCTACGCCGACAACGATCAGCAGCGAAGTTCCACCGAAGTAGAAATTAAAGCCGAGACCGTTGGTCACCCACAGCGGTAGACGTTCAAAAAGCGGCCCAATCAACCAGAGATGGTTCAGGTGGATACCGCTGATGAGAATCTGCGGGATGATCGAAATGACGATCAGGTACAACGCGCCCACCAGCGTAATGCGGGTCAGGATATCGTTGATGAAATCCGATGTCCGCTTGCCCGGACGGATCCCGGGAATAAAACCGCCGTACTTGCGCATATTGTCAGCGATGTCATCGGGACGGAAGACGATCGAGATGTAGAAATATGCGAAGAAGACGATAGCTACCATATATAAAAGCTCATACCATGGCTCGCCGGCATGCAACGCGTCAAAGACACGTGTGAGGAATGCGCTGTTGCGAACGAAATTCGCCTGCGCAAAAAGCAGTGGAGCCGACAAAACCGACGCTGCGAAGATGACCGGCATAACGCCCCCGGAATTCACCTTCAGGGGCAGGTGTGTCGATTGACCGCCCATCAGCCTGCGACCGACGATACGCTTGGCATACTGCACCGGGATACGGCGTTCGCTGCGCTCGACGAAAACGATGAAGGCCACGACGGCAATCATGGCGGCAACCAGCAGAATCAGCGCCGGAACCGTAAAAGCGCCGAACTTCTCCGCCTTGGCGGTGTCAACTAATTCTCCGATTGCCCGCGGCAGGCCTACGACAATACCGGCGAAGATGAGCAAGCTCATGCCGTTGCCGACGCCGCGATCGGTAATCTGCTCGCCCAGCCACATGATGAATGCCGTACCAGTGGTCAGCGTGAGCACCGTCATAATGACGAAGCCGGCGCCAGGATTTAGCACCAGTTGCAAGTCGCCCGAGCCATGCAACAGAGTCAGAGCAATCGCAAGCGACTGTACAATGCCCAGCACAACGGTCAGGTAACGCGTCCACTGCGTTATCTTCCGCCGCCCCAACTCGCCTTCTTTCTGCAGGCGCGCCAGCGGCTCATAGACCACCGTCAGCAGCTGGAAAATAATGGATGCCGTGATGTACGGCATGATCCCCAGAGCGAAAACGGTGAGTCGGCGCAAATTGCCGCCGCTGAATAAGTTCACGAGACCAAGCGAGCTACCGGCCTGCGAGTCGAAGAAATGTTCGAGCGCTGTGGCATTCACTCCTGGAGTGGGAATGAATGCGCCAAGGCGGTAAACGGCAAGCATCGCCATCGTGAACAGGACTCGCTTGCGCAGGTCAGGGATGCGGAAGATGTTGGCGAATTTCTCAAACATGAAGATTCAGGTTCCCACTCGAGCCTCTTCGCGAGGCCCCTCGCCTTACGCTACCAGAATTGCCTTGCCGCCCGCCTTCTCGATTTTTTCCTGAGCGGACTTCGAGAACTTGTGCGCGTGGACGGTGATCGCTTTGGTCAGCTCGCCGTTGCCCAGAACCTTGAGCAGGCCCTCGTGCTTCTTGATCAGACCCTTGGCCGCGAAGAACTCGATGGTCAGCTCGGTCTCGCCCAGTTCCACCAGGCGGTCGAGGTTCAGAACCGTGTATTCGGTGCGGAAGATGTTGGTGAAGCCGCGCTTCGGCAAACGGCGGTGCAGCGGCATCTGGCCGCCTTCAAAACCGCGCATCAGGCTCGAACCCGAGCGGGAACCCTGTCCCTTGTGTCCACGGGTCGAGGTCTTACCCATGCCGGAGCCCATACCACGGCCGACACGCTTCTTGTTGCTGTTCGCCTTCTTCGGCGCTCTGAGATTGGAAAGATTCATGATGTCCTCGCTATACGCCGGGCAGGCTTGCCCTGACCGACTCGCTTTTAAATTGCTGGCTTACGCCAGATTCAATGCGCCGTGAGGCGCGTTCGCCTGAACGGCTAGTTCTCGACGATCCGTACAAGATGGGGCACAGCATTGACCATGCCACGAATCGACGGCGTATCCTCACGCTCGACAACCTGGTTCAGGCGAGTAAAACCGAGGCCCTTGACGACCTTCTTGTGCTTCACGGGAGCCTGAATGAACGAGCGGTAGTACTGAATCTTGATCTTTGCCTTGGTTTCGGCCATGACTTATAACTCCTGTACCTGCTTGCCGCGGAGCGCTGCCACTTCCTCGCGATCGCGCAGCTGAACGAGGGCGTCGAAGGTCGCCTTGATCACGTTGTGTGGGTTGGCAGTGCCGAGGCTCTTGGTGAGAACGTTCTGCACGCCAGCCGAGGTCATCACCGCGCGCACTGCGCCGCCAGCGATCACGCCCGTACCTTCCGGAGCCGGCTTCAACAGCACGTGGCCCGAACCGTAGCGGCCCAGTACCTGGTGCGGAATTGTTGTTTCCGTCAGGTTGATGCGGACCAGGTTCTTCTTGGCCGCTTCAATGCCCTTGCGGATTGCCTGCGGCACTTCCTTCGCTTTGCCCGAGCCATAGCCTACGACACCGGCACCCGGATCGCCCACGACGACCAGCGCGGCAAAGGACATGTTCTTGCCGCCCTTGACGACCTTGGTCACGCGGTTGATCGCGACAACCTGATCCTTCAGGTTGTACTGTCCGGCATCCAGTTTCTTTTTCAGTGTTGCCATTCGCTTCCTGATTTCCTTCTGGCGAGGCCTTAGGCCGCGCCTAAAACTTTTAGAACTCGAGACCGGCTTCCCGCGCCGCATCGGCCAGGGCCTTGATGCGTCCGTGATAGAGATAACCGCCGCGATCAAAGACAACCTTCTTGATGCCCTTTTCCTGCGCGCGCTCAGCCACCAGCTTGCCAATTTCCTTCGCCGCTGCAATGTTGCCGCCGGTCTTCAGCTTGGCTGCCTTCGTCGACGCGGAAACCACGGTGACACCCTTGGAGTCGTCGATGACCTGGGCATAGATGTGGTTCAGCGAGCGGTAGACATTGAGGCGCGGACGCTCTGGAGTACCAGTCATCTTCTCGCGGATGCGCGTGTGAATGCGCTGGCGAATTTCGTTTCTGTTGATCTGCGTAATCATTTCTCGTCTTCCTTCCTAACAGCGGAGCCGCCCTGCGGGTCCGTTCGGTTATCGATTCAGCTAGCGTCGAGATCCTTCGTCGCGCTTTGCGCTCCTCAGGATAATCGCGCGAGGCTCAAACGCCTCGCAAACGCGATTACTTCGCTCCAGTCTTGCCAACCTTCTTCTTCAGCTTCTCGTCCGAGTAACGCACTCCCTTGTTCTTGTACGGATCGGGCTTGCGCAACGAGCGCATATCAGCAGCTATCTGGCCGACCTTCTGGCGATCGATACCGCTGACGGTAATGCGGGTCTGCTTGGGATCAATCGCCACCGTGATGCCGGTGGGCAGCGGAAATTCAATCGGGTGCGAATAGCCAAGCGTGAACACCACGGTGTCCTTACCCTTCAACTCAACACGGTAACCGATGCCGACGATGTCCAGATCCTTCGACCAACCCTTGGTCACGCCTTCGACAGCGTTGGCCACCAGAGCGCGTGTCAGACCATGAATCGCAGCCTGCGAATCGCTTTCACGGCTGGCAACGATATGCCCGTCTTCCGTCTCCAGCTTGATGCCGGAAGGAATCACCTGCTCAACCTTGCCCTTCGGGCCTTCGACAACGATGGTATTGCCCTTGACGCTGTACTTCACGCCCTGCGGCAACGGAATCGGCTTCTTACCAATACGCGACATTTCAAATCCTTTACGGCTTGCGAGTCCCGGATTTTTGATCCGTTCCACTGCAGCCAGCGAGCTTTTCGCCCGCCCAACTTTATTCCTGCATTCGCGCCAACGGCGCGACCCATATCATCCGCTCAGGCAAGAACGGCGCCAAAGGCGCGTCCGCCCGATGCGGCCAGCATCACCAGACTTCGCAGAGGATTTCGCCGCCTACGCCTTCTTTACGTGCCTGACGGCCGGTCATGACGCCGCGAGGCGTGGTCATGATGCTGATGCCAAGTCCACCCTGTACGCGCTTGATCTCGTCGCGACCGATGTAGACACGGCAGCCCGGGCGCGAAACGCGAGCGAGGTCGCGGATAGCAGCTTCGTTGTTGGCGCCGTACTTGAGGTACACGCGCAGCACATTGCGGCCATTCTCTTCAGCGGCCTTGTAGTTGGCGATATAGCCCTCTTCCTTCAGAATGCGGGCGATCTCGGTCTTCAGCTTCGAGGCCGGAACATCCAGCTTCTGGTGGCGCGCGCGGATCGAATTCCGCAAGCGCGTCAGGAAATCTGCTACTGGATCGGTAAAGCTCATCGTTTCTCCTTCATCCCCCGTTCGCTCTGCGATAGCAGAGAACCTGCGGGAATGTCTTGGCGTTGAGCATTGTGCTCAAACGCGAATTTGTTAGGCGCTGCAAGGCGCGTATCGCTGGACGCGCAGTCCTACCAGCTGGACTTAACTACGCCGGGGATCTCTCCCTTGAGAGCCAACCCACGGAAGCACAGACGGCAGACGCCGAACTTGCGCAGATACGCGCGCGGGCGTCCGCACAGCTTGCAGCGGTTGTGCTGGCGAGAAGAAAACTTCGGCTTGCGGGCGTCTTTTACTCTTTTTGCGGTCGTTGCCATATTTCTTAGATCCTCTACTTCCTTACGCCGTCTGGCGGAACGGCATGCCAAACTGCTTGAGCAGCGCGCGCGCCGAATTGTCGTCCTGGGCCGAGGTCACAATCGTGACGTTCATGCCCTTCAGCTTGTCGACCTTCGCGTAATCGATCTCAGCGAAGATCAGCTGGTCGCGCAGGCCAAGCGTGTAGTTGCCACGGCCGTCAAAGCTCTTCGTCGAAACTCCGCGGAAATCGCGAACACGGGGCAGCGCTACGGAAATCAGACGGTCGAGGAACTCGTACATCGCATCGCCGCGCAGCGTGACCATCGCGCCAATCGACATGCCCTCGCGCACCTTGAAGGCAGCAATGGATTTCTTCGCCTTGGTCAGCACCGGCTTCTGACCGGTGATCGAGGCGAGGTCGGCCACGAGCGGGTCGATCATCTTCGAGTTCTGCGTCGATTCGCCCAGACCCATATTCAGAACGATCTTCTCGAGGCGCGGAACCGCCATCGTGTTCTCAAGACCCAGCTCCTTCTGGAGCGCGCCCTTGATTTCCTTCTGATACTTCTCTTTCAGTCTTGCTGCCATTTGCTTCTTCTCTTTTCTTCTCCGGTCTCGGGTTAGCATTTCGCCGTTTACCGTTACGGAGGGTAATCGATTTGCGCCATTCAGGCGCGATCGTCTGGACCAGTCCTACTTCTTTTTCGGCGCTAACGTCTGTCCGCACTTCTTGCACACGCGAACTTTCGTGTCGCCTTCAAACTTGTGTCCCACGCGGGTTGGACCGCAGCTCGGGCAAACCAGAGCCACGTTTGAAAGGTGGATCGGAGCTTCCTGCTCGGCGATGCCGCCCTTGATGTTCCGCTGCGGATTCGGGCGGACATTCTTCTTGATCATCCGCACATGCTCGACGAGGATACGGTTTTCATCAGGCACGACGCGCAGCACGCGGCCGCGCTTGCCCTTATCGGTGCCTGCGATCACTTCCACCTGGTCATTGCGCTGTATGTTCAAACTCATACGATTCCCTTTACTTGCCGGGCTGAATTAAAGAACTTCAGGAGCCAGCGAAACAATCTTCAAAAACTTCTTCTCGCGCAGTTCGCGAGCAACTGGGCCAAACACGCGCGTTCCGACCGGCTCACCGGCTTCGTTGATCAGCACGGCGGCGTTCGTGTCGAAGCGGATGTAGGTTCCGTCGCGGCGGCGCGTTTCTTTACGCGTGCGGACCACAACGGCCTTCACCACTTTGCCCTTTTTCACCTGGCCATCGGGCGAGGCTTCCTTCACCGCGGCTGTGATGACATCGCCAAGACCGGCCTTCTTGCCGCTTGCGCCACCCAGCGGCAGAATCATTTGCAGTTTGCGGGCGCCGGAGTTGTCGGCCACCTCAAGCATGGTTCTCATCTGCACTGCCATCGTAGTTCTCCACCTTCCAGGGCTTCGCGGTACTACTGCTCTCGCCCTCTTGCTCTGCTCGCGCTATCTCGGCGCTCGCTCCGCAATTCACCCGTTACTAAATTCAAAAGCGGCGCTTACTCAGCGACCGGTGCTGCTGCTTCTACTTGTGCCAGCGCGGAGCGGCGGACAATCTCTTCCAGCTGCCAGCGCTTCAGCTTGCTTAGCGGACGGGTCTCGCGAATGCGGACCACGTCGCCCACGCGCGCCGAGTTCTGTTCGTCATGCGCATAGAACTTCTTGCTGCTCTTCACGATGCGCTTGTACTTCGGATGCGCCTTGCGCATCTCTACTTCCACGACGATGGTCTTCTGCATCTTGGTCGAAACGACCTGGCCGACCTTCTCGTTGCGGCGCGATTCTACTGTGGCTTCGCTCTTTACTTCAGTCATGGCTTAGCGAGCCTCCTTCTTGGTCTTCTTTGCCTTCGCGGCCTTCACCGGCGCTGCCGATTCCGCCTTCGGAGCCTCGCCATGCAGCTTCAGCTCGCGCTCGCGCGAAATCGTCTTGATGCGAGCGATATCTTTCTTCAGCCCGCGCAGCTTCTTTACGCCTTCACTCTGGCCGAGCTTCATCTGGAAGCGCAGGCGAAACAGCTGTTCAGCCGCCTTGTGCTCTTCGACGTTGAGCTCGGTGTCGCTCAGATTGCGAATCTTTTCGAGTTCCATCTCTTCTTCGTCTTCTCTCCGGGACAGCGGGCTAATGCAACCCGAGTCTCCCTGAATCTGTTGGCCTTACTTCGCTGCGACCACAGCCTTGACCGTATGACGCTGAACAAAACGCGTCTTGAGCGGCAGCTTGTTCGAAGCCAGGCGCATGGCTTCCTGCGCGATCTCCGGCGCTACACCTTCCATCTCGAACAGGATCTTGCCTGGACGCACAACCGCGGACCAGTGATCGAGCGGACCCTTGCCCGAACCCATTCGAACTTCGGCCGGCTTCTTCGTGACCGGCTTGTCCGGAAAGACGCGCAGCCAGACTTTGCCGCCACGCTTGATGAAGCGCGTCATCGCAATACGGCTGGCCTCGATCTGGCGGTCTGTAATATAACCGCACTCCATGACCTTCAGGCCGAAATCGCCGAACGACAGCTCAGAGCCGCGCCATGCCTTGCCGCGCATCTTGCCCTTCTGCTGCTTGCGATACTTGACCTTCTTTGGCATCAACATAATGAAACCCTCAACTAGCTTTCAGCGAATCGCATCGCTGGGTGCCCCATCCTGACGAAGTCAGGGCGGGATCTAAAATACCGACGTACCCACCGCAGCCTGCGGCTCACGCCGTCTCTGCTGGTAAATGTCTCCGCGATAGATCCAAGCCTTCACGCCGATCACGCCATACGTCGTGCGCGCTTCGGCAAAGCCGTAGTCAATGTCCGCGCGCAGCGTGTGCAGCGGCAGACGACCCTGCAGATACCACTCGGAACGGGCGATTTCGTTGCCGTTCAAGCGGCCCGAGACGCGAACCTTGATACCCTTGCAGCCGAAACGCAGCGCCGAATCGACGGACTTGCGCATCGCGCGACGGAAGCCGACACGCTTCTCCAACTGCAGGGCGATGTTCTCGGCTACCAGCTGCGCATCGAGCTCAGGCTTGTTGACTTCAAGAATATCGATGAAAACATCACGGTTGGTGCGCTTCTGCAACTCAACCTTGAGCTTCTCGATCTCAGCGCCCTTGCGGCCGATGATAATGCCCGGACGCGCGGTGCGGATGATGATCCGCAGCTTGTTGCCCGGACGTTCGACCTCGACCGAGCTGACGCCGGCGGCCTTCAGCTTGTCCTTGAGCTCTTTCTTGAGCTTGACGTCTTCGACAAGGAGCTTGTCATAGTCGCGCTCGCTGAACCAGCGCGAACGCCACGGCTTGTTGATACCAATCCGAAATCCGTAAGGATGGACTTTCTGTCCCATAGTTCCCTCTAATTCCTACCTTTTAGGGTTGTGACTTCGCGCCTTTGGCTCTCGTCCCTACCCTCTCGCTTTGCTCGCGCTACTCGGCGCTCGCTCCGCGATTCACCTACTTCTTCGCAGCCTTCTTGGCAGGCGATTTCTTCGCTGCCGGCTTCTTTGTCGCAGTCTTCTTGGCTGCGGCCTTCTTTACAGGAGCCTTCTTCTTGGCGGGCTTCGCCGCGGCAGACGCTTCCGCGTCGACTGTCTGGACCAGACCGTCCTGCTTGCGCTCAGCCACGGAGATCACGATGTGGGCCAGGCGGCGCTGATAGCGATAAGCACGGCCCATTGGCGCCGGGCGGATACGCTTCATACGCGGGCCTTCATTGGCAATCGCATTCTTCACGTAGAGGTTGTCCACATCCACGTCGAGCCCCTGCTCCTGGCTCAGATAGTTGGCGTTCTGCAGCGCGGAGCGCAGCACCTTCTCAACCAGCGGAGCAACAGCCTTTTTGGTGAACGCGACTGTATTCAGCGCTTCTTCCACCCCGCGGCCCTTGATCAGATCGAGCACCAGCCGCGCCTTCTGCGGCGATACCCGCTGAAACTTGGCTTCAGCCCGAAATTCCCGTGTGTCCAATTGCATTGGCTTGCCTCTAATCCTTCTAAAACTTCGCGTTTACCGCGGCTTCGCCGACGATTCCGCGGCCTTCGCCGAGTGACCCTTAAATGTGCGCGTGGCCGCAAACTCACCCAGCTTGTGTCCCACCATGTTTTCCGTCACGTACACCGGCACAAACTTCTTGCCGTTGTGCACCGCGATTGTGTGTCCCACAAAATCAGGGTGGATCGTCGAGCGACGCGACCAGGTGCGGACGACCTTCTTATCGTTCGCCTGGTTCAACGCATCAATCTTCACCGTCAGGTGGGTATCAATAAACGGGCCTTTTTTCGTCGACCGTGCCATCAGGAATCCTCTTCGCTCTTACTTGCTGTAGCGGCTGACGATGAATGCGTCGGTCCGCTTGTTGTTGCGCGTCTTGTAGCCGCGTGTCGGCTGGCCCCACGGGGTCACCGGATGACGTCCGCCTGAGGTCTTGCCCTCACCACCACCGTGCGGGTGATCGACCGGGTTCATCGAGACACCGCGGTTCGTAGGACGGATACCCTTCCAGCGATTGCGTCCGGCCTTGCCGATCGTCACGTTCTCGTGATCGGTGTTGCCCACCTGGCCAATCGTCGCCATGCACTCCACCAGCACTTTGCGGGTTTCGCCGGAAGGCAGCTTCAGCAGCGCGTAGTCGCCTTCCTTGGCCACCAGCTGCGCTGAAGAACCAGCCGAGCGCACCATCTGCGCGCCCTTGCCCGGACGAAGCTCCACATTGTGCACCGTCGTACCGGCAGGAATGTTTTTGAGCGGCAGCGCGTTGCCGACGAGGATGTCGGCCTCGGGACCGCTCATCACGGTCTGTCCAACCTTCAGCCCAACCGGCTGCAGGATGTAGCGCTTCTCGCCGTCCGCGTAGCTGATTAAAGCAATTCGGGAGGACCGGTTCGGATCGTACTCAATCGTTGCCACCTTGCCCGGAACGCCATACTTGTTGCGCTTGAAGTCGATCAAACGCAGCTTCTGCTTGTGGCCGCCGCCGTGGTGACGAATGGTCAGGTCGCCCGAGTTGCGGCGTCCGCCGGTGCGCTGCTTGATCTGAAGCAGCGGCTTATACGGCTTGTCCGTCGTGATGTCGTCATTCACCAGCGTGGTCTGAAACCGCAGCGATGGTGTGATCGGTCTGTATGTCTTGATCGGCATCGTTATCTTCTCTCTCGCCGCCAGCTCACTTCAGCCAGCGTTTGCTCAGATAGCTTTCTCCTGAGCAGCAATCCATCTTTTCGTAACCAGAGTCGTTCTTCTGACTACAGGTTGTTCACGTAATCCGGCATCTTCTCGCCCGACTTCAGGCGCACATACGCCTTCTTCCAGTCGGGGCGGAAACCGGCAAACTTACCGCGACGGCGCTCTTTGCCGGCAACAGTGGCCGTGCGCACAGCGGACACCTTCACCTTGAAGAGAGCCTCGACTGCCTGCTTCACTTCGGTCTTGGTCGCCTTCGCGGCTACTTCAAAAACCAGCGTTCCTTCAGTTTCCTTAACGCCCAGTCCCTTTTCGGTGATCAGCGGGCGGCGAATGACTGTATACGTTGTCGGCATTAGGCCACCTCCGCCTTTCTACGTTTTGAAACCGTCTTCTTGAGGTCCGCCTGCAGCTGTTCGAGTGCAGGCCGCGAGAAGATCGCGCGCTCATAGCGCAGCAGATCGTACGGATGCACTTCGTTGTTCAGCATCAGCTCTACACCCTTAAGATTGCGCGCGCCGAGAACCACATTTGGGCTCAGCTCCTTGCTGTTCTCAACCAGCAGGGCGGTCTTCTTGGCTTCGAGCTTGTTGAGCGCCTGACGGTACAGCTTCGTCTTGGGCTCGCTCAGCTCAAAGCTCTCGACGACCGTGATCTTGCCGTCCTGCAGCTTTGCGGCAAGCGCTGAGCGGAGCGCGCCCAGCAGCTTCTTCTTGGGGAAGGCATAGTCATAGGAGCGGGGCTGCGGTCCGTGCACCGTGCCGCCATGCCGCCACAGAGGCGAACGCACCGAGCCGATACGCGCGCGGCCCGTGCCCTTCTGCTTCCAGAGCTTCTTGCCCGAACCGGAAACCAGCTTGCGATTTTTCGTCGCCGCCGTTCCCTGGCGCAGCGAAGCACGATAGTGCTTCACCGCTTCCCACAGAAGCGCCTCGTTTACCTCGCTCGGCGCAAAGACTTCATCAGCCAGCTCCAGCGAGCCAACCTTCTGTCCACCGAGATCGAATACGTCAATGTTTGCCATCGTTTTTCTCTTTCAGCCTGAGACCTTTGTCTCAGCCCTAAAGCGTCTTGCTAACTAGGCGGCCATCAGGCCGCGTGTTCGCTGGACGCGCAGTCCTATTTCTTCTTTGCTGAAGCCTTCTTTGAAGCCTTCAGAGGATCGACCGTGCCCGAACCCGCGAATCCGCGGCGCTCGCGCGGCGGAGCCTTCGCCTTCGAGATCAGCACATAGCCGTCGCGAGGACCCGGTACCGCACCTTCGACCATGATCAGGTTCTCTTCAATATCGATCCCGCGAATACGCAGGTTGCGAACCGTCACGCGATCCACGCCCATGTGACCCGGCATGCGCTGCCCGGGAAACACGCGCGAAGGAAACGACGATGCGCCGATCGAGCCCTGCACCTGGAACATGTGTCCGTGCGACTTGGGACCGCCGCCGAAATTGTGGCGGCGAACAACGCCGGCAAATCCACGGCCCTTGCTCGTACCCACAACGTCGACATACTTCTCGTCGGAGAAGATATCGACCAGGACCTTATCGCCGGCCTTGACAGCGCCATTCGAGGACTCCTCGCCCTCGGCAGGCTTCTTCGCAGCGACTTCCACCGGAACTTCCTTCAGAAGCTTCACCGGAGGAACGTTGTTCTTGGCAAAGTGTCCCTGCAGGGGCTTCGTTACTTTCGAAGCCTTCACGAACTCGACCAGTCCAATCTGGGCTGCGTCGTAGCCGTCCTTCGCAGCCGTCTTAAGCTGTGTAATCACGCAAGGACCGGCCTGCAGGACGGTGATCGGGTGAACTTCACCCTTCTCATCGAACACCTGCGTCATACCGATCTTCTTGCCTAAAATCCCTGTAACTGACATCGTCTTCTCTCCCCATCATGTCTGCGCAACCTCCGCAGCCACTGAAGGTTTTTCTTAACTTGCCGTGGCTTTCTAGCGCCGCAAGGCGCAATCGCCTGGACGGCTAGTCCTATTTTTCGAAAGCCTTGATCTCGACGTCCACACCGGCAGGAAGATCGAGCTTCATCAGGGCATCGACCGTCTGCTGGGTCGGCTCGAGAATGTCGATCAGCCGCTTGTGCGTACGGATCTCGAAAGCTTCACGCGATTTCTTGTCGACGTGCGGCGAACGCAGCACGCAATACTTGTTCTTCACTGTCGGCAACGGAATCGGCCCGGCTACCTGCGCGCCCGTACGCTTCGCGGTGTCTACAATCTCGCCCGTCGAAGTGTCGAGTACGCGGTAGTCATAAGCCTTCAGCCGAATGCGAATTCTCTGTCCAACCATCTCGTGTCAATCTTCCTGTGGGTCAGCAGTTCATCCCGCCAACCCACTCACTTTTATGCGCCGCAAGGCGGCGATTGCCCGACGCGGCCAGCGTCTACTGCAAGATCTCGGTAATGGTGCCGGCGCCCACCGTGCGTCCGCCTTCGCGGATCGCAAACCTCAGGCCCTTCTCCATCGCCACCGGGGTATGCAGCTCGATCTCGAGCGAAATGTTGTCGCCCGGCATCACCATCTCCGTACCCGCCGGCAGATGCGCCGATCCGGTCACGTCCGTCGTGCGGAAGTAGAACTGCGGACGGTAGCCGTTGAAAAACGGCGTATGACGGCCACCTTCTTCCTTCGACAGCACGTAGATCTCACCCTTGAACTTCGTGTGCGGCGTGATCGACGCCGTCTTGGCCAGCACCATGCCGCGCTCGACGTCTTCCTTAGGAATACCGCGCAGCAGAAGCCCAGCGTTGTCGCCAGCCAGACCTTCATCCAGCTGCTTCTTGAACATTTCCACGCCCGTCACAACCGTCTTTCTGGTCTCGCGGAAACCGACGATTTCTACTTCCTCGCCCACCTTCACCTTGCCGCGCTCAATACGGCCCGTCACCACCGTGCCACGGCCGGATCGAGAAGATGTCTTCGATCGGCATCAGGAAGGGCTGGTCAATCGCACGCGCGAGGAACGTTCTTGTCCACCGCCTCCATCAGCTCGTCGATCTTCGCTTCCCACTGCGCTTCGCCGTTCAGGGCTCCCAGAGCCGAGCCGCGAACCACCGGCACATCGTCGCCGGGGAAGTTGTACTTCGACAGCAACTCGCGCACTTCCATCTCGACCAGGTCGATCAGTTCCGGATCCTCAACCGCATCGCACTTGTTCAGGAACACCACGATGTACGGCACGCCTACCTGGCGGGCCAGCAGCACGTGCTCCTTGGTCTGCGGCATCGGGCCATCGGTCGCTGCAACGACCAGAATCGCGCCGTCCATCTGCGCCGCGCCCGTGATCATGTTCTTGATGTAGTCGGCGTGGCCGGGGCAATCGACGTGCGCGTAGTGACGGTTCCCCGTCTCATACTCGACGTGCGCCGTTGCGATCGTGATGCCGCGCTCGCGCTCTTCCGGAGCGTTGTCAATCGTGTCAAACGAGCGGAACTT
This sequence comes from Alloacidobacterium dinghuense, assembly GCF_014274465.1. Classification (NCBI taxonomy): domain Bacteria; kingdom Pseudomonadati; phylum Acidobacteriota; class Terriglobia; order Terriglobales; family Acidobacteriaceae; genus Alloacidobacterium; species Alloacidobacterium dinghuense. Next base: position 4,330,296 of record NZ_CP060394.1, read on the forward strand.
GTTGTTCGGGTTGTGCTTCGACAACACCTTCGTGATCGCCGCCGTCAACGTCGTCTTCCCGTGATCGATATGCCCAATCGTCCCCACATTCACGTGCGGCTTCGACCGGTCAAATTTCTCCTTCGCCATTGCCTTGTTCCTCTCTCGTATTCCTGCTAATGCTCTTCTTCACCAGGCCTCAATGAGGCCCAGCCATTTCCAAACTTTTACTTTCCCTGATTGCGTCCGATGATCTCTTCGGAAATCATGCGCGGCGCTTCTTCATAGCGGGCAAACTGCATCGAGTACGAAGCGCGTCCCTGCGTCGATGAGCGGATATCGTTCACGTATCCGAACATCTCCTTCAACGGAACCATCGCCTTGATCACCTGCGAACCGCCCGTGTGCTCCATGCCCTCGATGCGTCCGCGGCGCGAGTTGATGTCGCCGATGATCGTCCCCATGTGCTCTTCCGGAACCGTGACTTCAACCGCCATCACCGGCTCAAGCAGCACAGGACTCGCCTTCTTCGCGGCTTCCTTGAAGGCCATCGAACCGGCAATCTTGAAGGCCATTTCGTTCGAATCGACATCGTGATAGCTGCCGTCGAAGAGCGTCGCCTTGAAGTCGACCATCTCGTAGCCAGCCAGTACGCCATTGTGCAGCGCCTCGCGGATACCCTGCTCGGTCGGCTTGATGTATTCCTTGGGAACAACACCGCCACGGATCGCGTCGATGAACTCAAAGCCCTTGCCCGGCTCGTTCGGCTCCAGGCGAATCTTGACGTGCCCGTAGTTACCCGAACCGCCGGTCTGGCGAATGTACTTGCCTTCCGCCTCGGCAGGCTTGCGGATCGTCTCGCGGAACGCAACCTTCGGCTCGCCCACGTTCGCCTCAACCTTGTGCTCACGCTTCATACGGTCGACAAGAATTTCGAGGTGCAACTCGCCCATGCCGCTGATGATCGTCTGACCGGAATCTTCGTCCGTGTGAACTTTGAACGTCGGATCCTCATCCGCCAGCCGCGCCAGCGCAAGCCCCATCTTCTCCTGGTCAGCTTTTGTCTTCGGTTCGACCGCGACGTGGATAACAGGGGCGGGAAAAGTGATAGCACTCAGCGCAATGGGATGCTGCGGCGTGCACAGCGTATCGCCCGTCTTGAGTTCCTTCAGGCCCACGCAAGCGCAAATGTCGCCGGCATAGATCTCGGTAATATCTTCACGCTTGTTCGCGTGCATCTTCACCAGTCGCCCCACACGCTCGGTCTTGCCCGTGCGCGGATTCAAAACCGTGTCGCCCGTCTTCAACGAACCCGAGTAGAGGCGGATAAAGCTCAGCTTGCCGAACGGGTCGTTGATCAGCTTGAATGCCAGCGCGGAGAAAGGTGCATCATCCTTAGCTTCACGGACAAGAATCACCGAATGATCGGCAGGATCGATACCCTCAACCGCAGGCACATCGAGCGGGCTCGGCAGATAATCCACCACCGCGTCGAGCAGCGTCTGCACGCCCTTGTTCTTGAAGGCCGAACCGCACATCACCGGGAAGACCTTCATGCCAATCGTGGCATTACGAAGCGCCTTCTTCAGCTCTTCCGGAGTCGGCGTCTCGCCTTCCAGGAATTTGTGCAGCATGTCGTCGTCGTTCTCGGCGACCGTCTCGATCAGCTGCATGCGGAAGGCTTCCGCCTTCTTCACCAGATCAGCCGGAACCGGCTCGACTGAATACTTCGCGCCCATCGTTTCGTCGTGCCACACAATAGCGCGCATCTCGATGAGATCGACAACACCTTTGAAATTCGCTTCCGCACCAATCGGGATCTGGATCGCAACCGGACGAGCGCCAAGGCGCTTGCGAATGGTCTCAATCACATGCTCGAAATCGGCACCGGCCTTGTCCATCTTGTTGACAAAGCAAATGCGCGGAACCTTGTACTTGTCACCCTGCCGCCAGACGGTTTCCGTCTGCGGCTGCACACCCGATACAGAGTCAAACAACGCAACCGCACCATCAAGCACGCGCAGCGAACGCTCGACTTCAGCGGTGAAGTCAACGTGACCCGGCGTATCGATGATGTTGATACGGATGTTGTTCCAGGTGCAGGTCGTCGCAGCGGACGTGATCGTAATACCACGCTCCTGCTCCTGCTCCATGTAGTCCATCGTCGCCGTGCCTTCATGCACTTCGCCGATGCGGTGCGTAATGCCTGTGTAGAACAGAATGCGCTCAGTCGTAGTCGTCTTCCCGGCGTCGATATGCGCCATGATTCCGATGTTCCGGCAACGATTTAACGGTACTTGGCGAGCCACTGTCTCTTCTCTCTAGTTCTCTCAGGCCTTACCAGCCCAAGGTTCAAATTTCATTCGGGAGCAGCTTTCAGCTCCCAACTTTTAACCACTTTCCTTCATCAACCCAGACCTGGCGCGCAAAGCGCGCGTCCGCCTAGACGGCCAATCCTACCAGCGGTAGTGCGCGAAGGCCTTGTTGGCTTCGGCCATGCGGTGAACGTCTTCCTTCTTCTTCATCGCAGCGCCGCGGCCATTGGCTGCATCGAGCAGTTCATTGGTCAGCTTGTCGATCATGCCCTTTTCGCCACGCGCACGGCCATAGGTCACCAGCCAGCGAATCGCCAGCGAGGTGCGACGCTCCGGGTTCACTTCGATCGGCACCTGATAGTTGGCGCCGCCGACGCGGCGGGTCTTCACTTCGAGCAGCGGCTTGCAATTCTCGACTGCCTTCTTGAAGAGCTTCAGCGCTTCGTCGCCGCCCTTTTGCTCCAGGTTCGTCATGGCGGTGTAGAAGATGCCCTGCGCGGTCGACTTCTTGCCGCCCCACATCATCGAGTTAACGAACTTCGTGACCAGCGTTGAGTTGTAGACCGGATCGGCTGCAACTTCCCGCTTCGCAATGTGACCTTTTCTCGGCATAAACCTTTAACCTTGCGTTTCTAAACTTTGGTGGATCCTTCACGCTTTGCGCTCAGGACAGCCGCGCGAACGCGGCTACTTTTTGCCCGGAGCAGCTCCGCCCTTGGCGCGCTTCGCACCGTACTTCGAGCGGCTTTGCGTACGCTTCACCACGCCGACCGAGTCGAGCGTGCCGCGCACAATGTGGTAACGCACACCCGGCAGATCCTTCACACGGCCGCCGCGGATGAGCACAATCGAGTGCTCCTGCAGGTTGTGGCCTTCGCCCGGAATGTACGACGTGACTTCAATGCCATTGGTCAGGCGGACACGGGCTACCTTGCGGAGCGCCGAGTTCGGCTTCTTCGGCGTCTGCGTGTAAACACGGGTGCAGACTCCGCGGCGCTGCGGCGATCCCTGCAATGCAGGCGATGCCGTCTTATAATTCGGCGCCGTGCGCCCTTTTCTCACGAGCTGACTGAATGTAGGCAATCCAAACTCCTTACCAACTCAAAAACTCTTTTACCGCCTGACGCGACACCACCGCTCGCGCACGATTCGTGACAGCGCAAAATCCGCCATCAGCCCGCGCGAAGTCCGGTGTTGCTTCGCGTCTGCACTGCTTCAATCCCAGACGAGAATCAGGACGGTGGCCGCACGTTCCTCTGTCCCGCATAATCGGGAACGAAAGAAAGCCGACTCCGTTTCGCTGATTCCGGCCTGCATAGTCCTTCAAGGTGAAGGGGGTCGCAGGCACCGATGCGATTCGCCCATCTCATGAGAATGATGGGGTTCGCAGATACCGTATCCGCCAGTCCTTAGTTTCTCCGACTGGCCTTACTGCGAAGCTTTTTAGGTCGTGGCTGCTCTCCGGATAAGACGCACACGAAGAGCACTCTCATGGAACCTTCTAAGAGTACCAAGTACCTTTATTTGAGTCAACAAACCCCGCAAAAATTCACAATTTTCGCGTGTTCTTAGCGCTCTTAACGGTAGTTTAGCACCTTTAAGTGTGCGAATGGACCCTGAAATTGCTGGTCCGGAGGCTGCCTTTGCTGGTGCAGAGGGAGACTGCCTAGGGCTTACCTCCCCCTCCCCGGGGTGGGCGTTTCGTTTTGTTTTATTTTCAATCGTTTACGGGGGGATCATCCCCCGCTAGATCATTGACTTGATTAGGGTTAGGTACTTTCTAGTGTTTTCAATCACTTAGCGGGGGATCCCCTTTCCCTACAGAAAAACGTCGCAGATTGCGGCGTCTTCTCTCCAGAAACTTCCCACTTATATCCAGAATAGCAGGTTTGGCGAGAAAACACGCCAAACTGATTTCGCTTGCAAGTAGCTTTATTTGAATAGCTTACGCGTGCCAACGCAGGCGATGGGACTTGACAGCGAATTCTGCCAATTCCATGAATAGCGTCAGCGGCCTTTATTCCTTCGCTGTCTGCTACTATCCCGCATTATGTCCCTTCGCAAGCCGATTGTGTTCCTCGCCTGTCTTTTGTCAGGCGCTACCGCTCTCGCCCAGACACCGGCCGCTGCCCCGGCAAAAGATCCGCGCATCGGCCAGATCATTTCCCAACTCGAAGCGGTTCGCGCTCCCCGACAGACCGCGATTTCCCCCAACAGCAACTGGGTAGCATGGGTCGTGCGTGCGGAGGAAGGTCGGGGTTCCGTGATCGAAGCTGCGCCGGTCAGCAATCCGTCGTCTACCTTCCAGGTCACGGCCTGCGCAGAGGGCAAGCAGGGCGAGGAGAATGAGATCGCCTGGTCACCGGATTCGAAAACGCTGGCCTTCTTCTCCGATTGCAACAGCGAGCATCAGCAGGGGCTTTACCTTGAAGAGCCAGCGGCGAAGACTCCGGCGCGGCGCCTGACGACATTCCATGGATATGCGGATTCCCCGCAGTGGTCGTCGGACGGGAAATTTATCGGCTTGCTTTATGTTGAAGGGGCGACTCGTCCCTCCGGAGCGCTTGCCGCAATGAAGCCGCCAGCGGGAGTGATTGGAGTTGAGGGACTTGAAATTCAGCGCGTCGCCGTTGTGGATACTGCCTCGGGAGACCTCTCCCAAATCACGCCTGCCAACCTGCATGTCTATGAGTTCAACTGGTCTCGGGATTCGAAGAAACTGGCGTACATTGCTGCGCAACCTCCGGGAGAGAACAACTGGTGGGTCGCCAAGCTCTATACGCAGCCATTTATGCCGGGAACAAAGCCTTTTGCGGGAGGCCGCGCCACGTTCGACCCGAGCATAGTAGTTGATCCAACCACCGGCCACAGCCCCGTCTTCGGCCTGCAACTCGCCGTTCCTCGTTGGTCGCCTGACGGCTCGCAGATCGCCTTTATCGCAGGATTGATGTCCGATCAGGGCTCAACTGGCGGCGATCTCTACGTGGTTCCTGCAACTGGAGGGGAGCCGATCAACATGACTCCCGGGCAGACTGCTACAACCAGTTGGATTTCCTGGCCCAGACCCGGTGAAATTCAATACTCAGCCATTCGTGGAGGCTCCAGCGAGTTCAATACTCTGGTACTCGATAGGCCCACCGATACGGTCAAGCAGCACACCGTTCTCAATTTTCAATTTCCAGCCAACATCGGTGATGGACGGCTCATGATGAGTCTCTCAGATGGAGGTGGTGATTTCGCCTTCATCAAGAGTTCATTCTCTGAAGCACCAGAGGTTTGGGTCGCCAGAGACGTCGATGGGGAATGCGCGAAAGACTGCTATGAATTCCAGCAGATCACCCATTACAACGACAACCTGAAGCCCTCGTGGGGCAAATCCGAGTCTGTAACTTGGAAAAACGACGGCTATGACGTGCAGGGCTGGCTGCTCTACCCTGCCAATTACGATCCGGCAAAGAAATATCCGCTGATTGTTATGGTTCATGGCGGACCGTCGGCAGCGGCGACGCCGCACTGGCCGGGAGCCGGCTTTGGGGCAGCGCCATTCTCTGCGCTCGGCTACTTTGTGCTTGAGCCGAACCCGCGCGGCAGCTACGGACAGGGCGAGAAGTTCACCCAGGCCAATCGCAAGGACTTCGGCTATGGCGACCTGCGGGACATTCTTGCCGGGGTCCATACCGTGGCCAATAAATACTCGGTCGATCCGGAACGCGTCGGGATCACTGGCTGGAGCTATGGCGGATTTATGACCATGTTCGCGGTTACGCAGACGAACCGCTTCCGCGCGGCCGTGGCCGGCGCGGGCATCGCCAACTGGCAGAGCTACTATGGCGAAAACTCCATCGACCAATGGATGATCCCGTTCTTTGGCGCATCGGTTTATGACGATCCGGCTGTTTACGCTAAGAGTTCAGCCATTAACTTCATCCATAAGGTCAAGACGCCTACGCTTGTGGTTGTGGGCGACCGCGATGGCGAATGCCCGATGCCGCAATCCTTTGAATTCTGGCATGCGCTGCGCGATCAGCATGTGCCGACGCAACTGGTCGTCTATCCCAATGAAGGCCATCACTTTGTCTCGCGCGATCATCAACGCGACGTGCTGGAACGCGCACTGAGTTGGTTCGAGCAATACATGCCAGCGCAATGACCTGATAGCGAACAAGATAATGCCCGGTCACAGGCCGGGCATTATCTTTGGATCCGTCAGTTCGGTCCCGCGATATGCTTCACTGCAGTTCACACCCCCCTTGAACAAGTTTTTCTGTTGACGCAACCGTAACCGTGTGGCAGATTAGGGGGGCTGTTTCAGAGACACGTATGCAACAACCCGCTGCTTTTTCCTGTCGCTGCTGAATTCTTTCCTCGCGCATTCTGCTGAGGTTGTAAGTCCTTCTCAGTTCATCGGTCACTTCTGTGGTGCCTCGCTGCGTTCGCATTCCCCCCTCCGGCGAACGTAAACCCTCACACCTTCCCACGCAGGAGATGGAACTCTCATGTTGCGAAAAGCTAATTTCTCAAATTGGGCCTGGGCTTGCAGTGTATCTATTGCATGCACTTTGCTTGCCGGCCCCGCACTTCACGCACAAACGCAGATTGAACGCGCGCCCATCGCCGATTTTTCTTCCGATCATGGTCCGATTCACCCTCTTCAGGAAATCACTCTTACGGTGCATCTGAAGGTGCGCAATCAGGCAGCCTTCGACAAGGCTGTCGAAGATCTTTACAGCCCTGGCTCACCCACCTATCACCAGTGGATGACAGACAGCGACCTGGCCCGGTTTGCGCCGTCACCGGCCGAGATTGAGACCGTGAAGAAAGAGCTTGTGTCGAACGGCCTTTCGATTCTCTCTGTCGGCTCCGACAATCTCTCCATTCGTGTCCGCGGTGCGGCTTCGAGTGTTGAGAGGGCATTCCAGACGCAGATTCATGAATTTGAACGCGAGGGCAAGACTTTCCACGCCAACGTAACGCCGGCGAGACTGGCTGGCCCGGCTGGCTCGTTGGTGCGTAGCGTCACCGGACTCAGCGATATGAAACTTAAGCCACTGATCAAATATCAGCTTGATCCTAGAACGGGTAAGCCGCACACCGCGCCGGCCAAGCTGCCAGTTGCCACACTTAAGCAGGTCAGCGGCGGATGGTCTGGAATTGCGACCAACGACTGCTTCTCGAGCCCTTCATCAGTCACGCTCACTACAGCCGGAGCCACCCTGCCTGTCGGGATCTATTTTGGGAATAACTATGACACAGCCTTCAACGACACCCCATCGATTTCCTGCTCCTGGACTCCATCGCAACTCCAGACTCATTACGGCCTGGATAAGGCATATAAGGCGGGTCTTGACGGAACCAAACAGACGATCGTGATCCTCGATGGCCCAACAGATGGGACAGAATTGACGACCGATCTTGCTCTATTCTCCAAGCTCTCCGGTCTTCCGGCAATCAATTCTTCGAACTTCCAGATTCTCTATCCAGACGGCAAGCCAAGCGCTCTGGCGCTGCAAGTTGAAAATGTGCAGGACGAATCGTCACTCGATGTTCAGTGGGTTCATGCAATGGCTCCCAAGGCCAAGATCGTCATCGAAATACTGCCTACGACAGACTGGACGGAATTTGAGTTCGCGATCGACTTCACCAGGCAAAACAAAATCGGCAATGTGATGTCGGTTAGCTACGGTTTGCCGGAAGCTCTTTTTGGGGCCTTTACTGTTCAAGGATTTGAGCAAGTGTTGAAGAAGGCTGCGGCTGCCGGTATCGCCGCCGCCTTCTCCAGCGGAGACGGTGGTGACGAAGGAATCGGCTCGCCTAGCGGTGGCGGCGCACTCTATCCCTCGACATCAGCCTTCGTCACGGCTGTTGGCGGAACGAGCATCGGCATCCCCAATGGAACAACAACCGGAGCGGAAGTCGGCTGGGGCAACAATGTCACTTTCCTCTCTTTTGCAACCAATGCAGTCTTAGACCCGCCACAGGGGCTGGGAAATTACGCTGGAGCAGGAGGAGGCGTGAGCGGCTTCATTGCCAAACCATCCTGGCAAAAGTCCTTCCCTGGGACGACACGACAAGCTCCGGATATTGCAGCCCTGGCTGATCCATTCACCGGGGTGGTCTTTGTTCTGGGAGGCACTCCCATGGCCGGCATCGGCGGAACCAGTTTGGCGGCGCCTATCTTTTCCAGCATCTGGGCAATTGCGGATCAAAAGGCTGGAAAGCCTCTTGGGCAGGCCGCTCCTATGCTCGCAGGTCTTGCCCCATCGGTTATCAATGACGTCGTCCCCGTGAGCAGTGTCACAAACGTCTCTGGCGTCATCGTTGATTCGAATGGTTCAACCTTTTATTCATCCAACGATCTGCTTCCTCCGCTCTTCACCACAACGAAATATGTCAGCGCGTTCTGGAATCTGGGCGGTGAGTATGTCGACCTCAGCTTCGGCACGGATACATCGCTGACGGTGACGAAAGGCTGGGATAACGTAACCGGCTGGGGAGTTCCCGACGGACTCTCCTTCATCACGGCTGCAGCCAAAGCAAAGTAGTTGCCGCTGCGGCACAGAGAAACAGGGTGGTGGGCTGATCTTCGGCCCACCACGCTTGCAACTTTCAATTACCGAGGGCGAAGAGAGCTGATACATCTTCGCTACAAGAATCAGACTCGAGATAAGAAAATTTTCCTGCCGGTGGTGAGAGCGCTCGAAGGCGGTTCATGGTGAAACGCGACTACATATGGGATCACTATGGCCACAACAGACGAAAAATCTGGCAGGAATACGAGAAGAGTTCTTTTGCAATGCACGCCAATGATAACGAATCGATGGCGATGGAATTGAGGAACCATGATGTCGAAAGAGCGTGTGTTTATTGTGGCATTGCTGTTCGTCGGCCTTGTCTCGGCCCTCCATGGGCAAAACATCATTACGTTTGATGTTCCGAACGCTGTTTATACGGATCCAACAGGGATCAATCCTTCAGGACAGATTACAGGCGACTATTCGGGTGCGGACCTTATGCACCATGGATTTCTGCGAGAAAGAAATGGCGCCATTATCAGGTTCGACGTGGCTGGTTCCACGGAGACTTTTCCAACAGCAATTGATACGCTGGGAAATGTGATTGGGTACTCCGATGGCCCGACCAGTCAACCGGAACCTTTGGTTTTTAACACCATTCGGGGTTTCATACGGCACCCGAATGGAACGATCGTGCTCTTTGATGCATGCTCTTCCGCTCGGCCGCCTTTTCTTGAAAACGGTGAGACATTTCCTCGGGCGACAAATGCATTCGGCGAGATCGTTGGGCAATGCCAGCAAACCATTGATATTGACACCTTCGACTATGGCTTCGTCCGACAGCCAAACGGGACGGCGGCGCCAATAAATACAATCGCTGCTTGCGAAAACCGCGTTCTCGGCTTTACGGATGCCGTGGCTGTAAACCTGAGCGGTCACGTCACTGGGTCATGTTCGAATGGACCGGGGCCGAAACTTGGCTTTGTGCAAAACCCGGATGGCGCCATCACTACATTCAATGTGGATGATGTAGCTGAGGCAACGTCGACCAAACCGACCGCAATCAGCCAGAGTGGGCAGATCACGGGAATTTATACCGATGTTCAGGGGACCGAGCAGGCGTTTCTGCGGCAGCGAAACGGTACGATTAGTCTGTTCAGCGTTGGGAATGCTGTTGCTACAAACCCTCAGGGGATTAGCCCGGCAGGCAGGATCGCGGGTTTCTGGGTAGACGGAAACAACGAGGATCACGGATTTGTCAGAAAAGAAAATGGCCACAGCGTGTCCTTTGATGTTCCTGGCGCTACCGATACCACTCCTGTTGCTCTGAAAAACGGCATGATAACGGGTCATTACTCAACAGCAAACGGCGATGTTCACGGATTCTTTGTACGCATTGAGGATCTGCTAGAGCAACACCATCACGGATGGGATATGACCGATTTGGATCTTCCCTAGGACCTCTTACCAGCGTGCAGGCGCTTCCATCATTGCAGGGCCCAGGCTCGCAGCGACGAGCGCCTCCGCTCTTTACCGCTCTTGCGCAACTCTTTTCCACAGCGTTCGAAGGGGGGAACTCCAAGCCTGCTTTTTCAACCACTCCCCGCAGGCCACGCAGCAGAAGCGGTCCGCCTGTTCCCATGGCTAACGATTAGCCCGCGGCGTATCGATCTCCCTTCGCGGCGGTCCCAATCGCTTGCTGAAGTCCTTTCAAGCTTTTACACTCAAATTTCGGAACTATATCCTTGAAGAGACTCCCAGAGAATCTCTGGCAGTGACAACCGTCTGCGTGGCGAGTCCATACAGACGGGGAGGTTTCATGCAGCGGTTTTTCGCCCTGATTGCTTTATTTGTACTTTCGATTCCCGTCGGCATCTCCATCGCAGGCTGTGGTGGCACAAACCCTAACAACTATTGCATCAAGAATGGCCACGGATACGGTGAGAAGGTCACAGACCTTGACCACATCAACCTGGGACCGGCGTCGACCGGAATCTCCCTTTCTTATGGGCAGACCGGCCAGGTAAATCAGCCTACCGGCTTCAACTGCAATGGCGGCACGGTCAGCGTCGCACACTATGTTTACGGCACAACGAACCTGAACCTCGCCGACATTAATCCGTCGACCGGTGCGATCTGCGCCGGCACATGGAACCGTCACAGCGCCTCAGGGATCCCGGACTTCACCATCTGCACGCCGCCAACGCAGCCGGGAGTCGCTCAGGTCACGGCAAGCGCTTCGGCGGTGACCAGCAATCCGATCAGCATCTATATTCATCCGGCGGTCACGGCGATCACGATCGGCTCCCAGACAGCCTGCGTCTCCCAAAACCAGACGTTAAATTATCCGGGAACAACCACGCCCATGCCGCTGACGGTGAATACGCAGGTCTTTGGTCCCGACGGCGTGACTATCCCTTCCCAATACGTGGGCACCGTCACCTACAACCCTGTAAATAGCAGTATCGTCACCATTAACAACACGACAGACACCACAAGCACGAATCCTGTAAATGGTCTCGCCACCGCCCTCCAGCCTGGGTCGACGGTCATCAACGCCGTGCTCGCAGGCACCACCTCTGCCGCCGGATATTTCTTCACTTGTCCGCCAGCCAGCATTGGACTCACGCTCAACGGCTCAACGGGTATGCCTACTCCCGTGACCGTGACCGCCAGCAGCCCGCAGAATCTCCTGGCGAATATTCCTGACACAACCGGGACCGGCATCAGCGGCCTCTCGCTGGACTACACCTCGACGCAGCCCAAACAGATCTCCGTCAGCAGTTCCGGTACGGTGACCGCTACCTTCCCGACGACCACCACGATTACGGCAATATGCCAACCCGGCACGTGCAATCCCGCGCCGGTAAATATCATCGGCCAGCTGGGAACCGGCCTGCCTGTTACCAGTAATCCTGTCATTGTGAACTCTCCGGGACGCAGCAGCAGCAAGCTGTGGCTGGCCTCGTCGCAATCTTCTTACTTCACGCCGCTCGACCTGACTGCAACCGGAGCACCGACGCCGATCAAGCTGCCGTACATTCCGAACTCGATGGTGCTCGATCAGAACGGCACGAATCTTTACTTCGGCAGCTATCACGAGCTGATGGTCGTCAGTGCAGGAACCAATACGCTCAGCAAGGAAGACACGAACGTTCCCGGAGTCGTGCTCGCGGTTTCGCCGGACAGCGCAACTGCAGTCATCAACGACCAGGTGAATCAGATCATCTATCTCTACAACGGGAGCAAAGGGTCATTCACCAGCGTTGGCGGGCTCGCGACGCGCGCGCAGTATTCTCCGGATGGGAAGAATCTCTACATCATCGGGCCCAACAACTTCTACGTCTACAACGCAGCGACCGGTTGGAGCACGTACACGAACTCGAATGGCGGCACGAATGTCTGCACCACAGCCCAGCTGAATAACAACAACAACACTACAACCTTTGACCCGTTCTGCTCTCCAGACATTACCGTTGCGATCCCCAGCATCGGTCCCTTCATCACCGGATCGAACACCACGGCCAATGGTTTCTGCCCGAATACGACGGTGAGTCCGCCGGTTTATTATCCGCTTGCGGCGACCATCGCGACGGCCTCGGATCACGTCACAGCTACCAATGACGGCAATCACATTCTGGGAGCAACCGCGAACCCGGCTCAGATTGCCGATATCTCGGTCAAAATTCCCATCGGATCATGCCCGTCGAGTAATCAGGGCATCAAGCTGCAGCAGGGTTCGGGCACAAATCCTGGCGACTACAGCATCAATACCTCGGCGCTCAGCAGCATCACTCCAACTGAAATCAATCAGGTCGTCTCATCCCCGACTGCAGCCATTGCCTTCGTCACGTACAGCGCAGCAAGCGCAACCGGCCTGTTGCCGGCCTATACTCCATCGACAACGTACGGCACTGCTGGAACAGTGTCGAATGTGCAGCTCTCAACCGGAGCGCAGGCGCCGCTCTCCGGCGCATTCAGCCCCGATGATTCGACTTTCTTCGTCGGCACCTCGGGTGACAATCTGCTGCACTTCATTGATATTCAATCGCTCACTGATACGCAGACGGTTAATCCTAAGCTGCCAAAATGTGTCCAGCAACCGGCAAACGGAGCGCCTGTTTGTGATCCCAGCACGGCGGTTCCTGTCCAGTTCATCGCGGTACAACCACGCACAACAACTTAATTCGTTCAGCCCTCCACAGAAGATGCCCGCAGCCAAAAGCGGCGGGCATTTCTATCTCTGGCGCGACTTTGCGCATGCCTTTCCGGGCATTCTCGCCGTTTTTACATTCTGTTCATGCTGCATTCATAGCCCCTTTAGAGTGAACCTTTAGTGTCTTTGTAGTTACGCCCGAATACACAAATCTGCTGTGCGTAGGCCTGAATCACTCCCTGCACGACAATTTACTGATTTGAGGAGGCTACTATGAAACACCCTCGTTCATGGGCATGGTATCGTTACACCATAGCCCTCGCTGTCATCGCATTTCTCGGCTCATCCGTTAACGCTCAAGTTAATACTGCCAGCCTTTCCGGTTTAATTACTGACCCGAGCGGCGCAGCCGTTCCAAACGTAACCGTCAATGCTACAAGTCCAGCCACCGGCTATGCGCGCGTCGTCACCACCGACAACGCCGGCTATTACACTTTCCAGAACCTGCCGATCGGGCAGTACACGGTACGAGTGGAAGCTCCCGGATTTACGACAGACCAGGAAAATGTAACTCTCAATGTTGCAGAAAAGGGCCGCCGCGATTTCTCGCTTCAGGTTGGCTCAGAGCAACAGACCGTCCAAGTGGAAGCGCAGGGCATAGGCCTTTCCCCCGATGACGCCTCGATCGGCACAGTCGTTGACTCGAGGACAATCGAACAGACTCCGCTTTACCTGCGCAACTGGGATGACTTGCTTCGCACAGTTCCCGGCGTGCAGATTAGCCGCTTCACGCAGCAGAGCGGTTCCACCTCAGCCGGACGCACCGGCGACTTCAACGTCAACGGCATCCACTCGCTTCAGAACAACTTCATTCTCGACGGCATCGACAACAACACCTTCTCGGAAAACGTGCAGGAACTCAGCACTGAGTCTGCGCACCCGTCGGTTGACGTCATCGCCGAATTCAACATCATCACGAATCCCTACTCGGCTGAGTATGGACGCGCACCGGGAGCCGCAGTCTCCGTCAACACCCGGAGCGGCACCAATCAGTTCCACGGCCTCGCCTATGAGTACGTGCGCAATCAGTACTTTGACGCTACGGACTTCATCACCAAGCAGCACAACCAGCCCAAGGCGGAAAACAATCAGAACCAGTTCGGCGGCAGCTTCGGCGGCCCGATCCTCAAGAACCGGCTCTTTGGTTTCTTTAACTACGAGGGCACGCGCATCAAGCAGGGCGTGAACCGCACCTCCACCGTGCCGCTCGATAACGAGCGTATCGGCGACTTCAGCCCAGAAACCAGCGCGAAGGTCGGCATCAAGTATCCGACGATCTACGATCCGCAGACTGGCCAGCCTTTCGCCGACAACAAAATCCCGGCAGGCCGCATCGACCCGGTTGTCGCCAGTCTCATCGCGCTCTTCCCCGAACCAAATGTAGCTTCGAACGGCTCGTTTGCAGAAACAAACAACTACTTCCGCACCGGCGGCGTGCAGGATAACAACGACAGCTATAACGGCCGCGTCGACTGGACAGCTTCGCAGAACGACACCGTCTTCGCGCGCTATAACTATTCGAATCGCTTCCGCTTCATCCCCGGCTACTTTGGCGGGTTGGCCGACGGCAGCAGCACCTCAGCGTGGGGCCGCCAATACCTGAAGAACCACAGCCTCGTTATCGGCTGGACGCATGTTTTCAGCGCAAGCATGGTCAACGACTTCCGCTTCGGCTGGGTACGCAATTACTCTTTCGCAGAGCAGGACCCGTTTGCTCTGACGGAATATGCCGGAAACTTTGTTCCCGGTATTCCCATCAACCCGGCGGTCGGCGGCGGTGTTCCGCTCACCACGTTCAGCGGTTCAATCGGAGCTTTCGTTGGATCACCTGACTTCCTGCCCAAGCAGCAGGTGCCACAGCAATTCCAGTACAACGACACGCTTTCGATCACGCACGGCAGGCAGACTTATAAAATCGGCGCCTCGCTCTATGCGCCAATGCGCAACCTCTTCCAGGACGAGCCCGGCATGCGCGGCGATATGACCTTTACCGGCATCTTCACCTGCGAACGCAATGCATCCAGCCAGTGCATTTCAAACACCGGCTTTCCTTATGCCGACGGCCTGCTCGGCCAAGTGCAGAGCAACCAGCTCACCAACGTCCACTTCGTCGATCAGCGCATCTGGATGCTCTCCGGCTTCTTTGAAGATGACTGGAAGGTCACGCCGAAGCTCACCCTCAATCTCGGCTTGCGCTATGACTTTGCCACACCCGCGCTCAACGCCAAGAACCAGATGGCGAATTTCGATCCCGACTCGGGCTCGCTGGTCTTCGCTCGCTCCGGCAGCCTGAAGTCGCGCTCGCTGGTCGACACCAACTACAAGAACTTCGGCCCGCGCCTCGGCTTTGCCTACTCGCCCGACCAGAAAACAGTCGTGCGTGGTGGATACGGCATCTACTACACCGTCTTCGAGCGCTACGGCAGCGAAGACCAGCTCTCGCTCAATCCACCATTCCTCATCAACAAGACACAGTCGGCTGCTTCAACCTCAACGACTCCGGCCATGATCGCGCAGCAGGGCTTCCCGTCGAACTATCTCGACCCCTCGACCATCAATCTCAACAACCTCACCTCCTTCCATATCCGCGCTCTGAACTCGAACGACCCCACGCCTTATGTCCAACAGTGGAGCTTCGGCATTCAGCGCGCTATTGCAAACACCTGGACAGCTGAGGTGGACTATGTTGGCACCAAGTCAACGCATCTTGACATCATCCGCGACTACAACCAGCCGATTATCTCTGGCAACACTGTTCAGACGACGACAAACAGCAGCGGTAAAACGGTGCCGGTCATTCCCTACTCCAACTTCGGCCAGATCGAATACACAGACCCGATCGGCTTCGGCAACTACAACGGCTTGCAGGCAAGCCTCAAGCGCCGCTTCCAGGCAGGCTTGAGCCTGCAGGCTGCCTATACCTACTCACACAGCCTCGATAACGCGCCGGAGGAACTCGAAAGCAACTCTGGCGATGCGCCGAATGGACGCAACGCGGCCGCGTGGTATGGCAACAGTGACTTCGATATCCGCAATCGCGTCTCTGTCAGCTATGTCTATGAGCTGCCCTTCGGTCATGGCAAGTCGATGCTGAACAGCGGTCCGCTCTCGTGGATCTTCGGAGACTTCCGTACTTCGGGCGTCTACACCTTCTACTCTGGGCACCCGTTCACGGTGAACTCCGGTGGCACGCTCGCCAGCGCACTCGATCCTTATGGCTATGCTGTAGCTACGCCGTTCGTCGTCGGCAAGCCGCGCGTCATCGGCGATCCAGCATGCTACTTCTACATCTCGACGAACAAAGCGTGCTCCCAATTCGCGCCCAACACCACCGATGCCTATGTGGCTGCGCCCGCCGGTCAATTCGGCAACAGTGGACGCAACACGCTCATCGGACCACGCACCAATGTGTTCGACGCAGCTCTGATGCGGGACTTCCCCATTGAACGCGTCAATCTTCAGGCTCGTTGGGAAGTCTTCAACGTAACCAATACGCCGGAGTTTGGCCAGCCCGGCAACAACATCACCAGCAGTTCTGCGGGCAGTATCACCACGCTATCCGGCGATCCTCGCGTCATGCAGTTTGCATTGCGCATATCCTTCTAACTGAGAATTGACAAGCGGGGCCTGCAGAAATGCAGGCCCTACTTCTTTCCGCGTAAGTTTGAACAGGCGCTTTACAAATTGAACTGCCATCCCGCGTCGGGTGCCGGAATGCTCTGAACACAATGATCAAGAAAATTCTGCCTGGACTCTTGTCGCTCCTTTGCCTGACTTTCTTTTCTTTGGAAGCCCTCTCCGCACAAGTCAAACCCGACATCACTCTCAAAGGCGTCATCACAGGGAGCGAGAACAACAGCTACGTCGAAGCGCCCTTCACAGTGCCGGACGGGATTGTATCGATCACGGTTACATTTCATTACACGGGGAAAGAACAGCACACCGCACTCGATCTCGGGCTATTTGATCCTGAGCGTTTTCGCGGCTGGAGCGGCGGCAACAAGGACCACTTCACCGTAAGCACGACCAGCGCCACGCCATCCTATCTTCCCGGCCCGCTTCCAGCCGGACAATGGAAGCTGATTATCGGTGTCCCCAATATCCGTGAGACGGTCACGTCCAATTACGAAGCGAACATTTTCTTCACGCGAGAGAAGAGCACGCCGACATCGTTCGCGGACGCGCCTCTGCGCGATGGCCCAGCCTGGTATCGCGGCGATCTCCACATTCACACGGCACACAGTGATGGAAGCTGCCAAAGTCAGAGTGGCAAGAAAGTGCCATGCCCCGTCTTCCTTACCGCTGAGACGGCGTCAGCGCGCGGTCTCGACTTCATTGCCGTCACCGATCACAACACCGATTCGCACTACGATGCTCTGCGCGAACTCCAGCCCTATTTCGACAAGCTGCTCTTCATTCCCGGCCGCGAAATCACAACCTTCTGGGGACACGCCAACCTCTTCGGCCCGACAGACTTTGTCGACTTCCGCGTCGGCACAACTGTTCCTTCCGCGCAGATGCTCTTTGAAGAAGCAGCGCGCATGCATGCCATTCTTTCGATCAACCATCCGAATGCGCCTACAGGCCAAGTCTGCATGGGCTGCGGCTGGACACCGAAAGAAGCCGTCGATCCACATCTGATCCAGTCCATCGAAGCGGTGAACGGCGGTGCTGAGGAGGGCCAGTATTCCGGCATCAGTTTCTGGGAGAAATATCTGAATCAGGGCTACCGCATTACCGCCATCGGCGGCAGCGACAACCACAACGCGCCAGCGCCAGCCGGGTCGAGGAGCGCTATCGGCAGCCCAACGACTGTGATCTACGCAGACAATCTATCTGTGCCAGCGATCCTTGACGGCATCCGCAAAGGACACGTCTTCATCGACCTCAGCGCAACGCGCGACCGTCGCTTTGAGATCGCCGCTGAAGATGGCAATCAAAAAGGCATCATGGGAGATGCGCTGCCTGCCCCAGCCGGCTCAACGGTGCAGATATCCGCGCATGTCGTCGCCTGTTCTGGGAACAAGCTGCGTTTCCTGCTCGATGGCCAGCCTGTTGCTTCACTCGACTCTAACATCTCACAGGCGGACCAGGGCATCTCACTTACCCTGCCGTCAGACGGCAAAAAGCACTGGCTGCGTCCCGATGTCGTCTCACCCGAGGGTAAGCTGATCCTCCTCGGCAACCCCATCTATCTCAACTACACGGAAGACAAAAAATGAAAAAAGCCTCTGTCATCCTGACCCTGAACGCAGTGAAGGGGAAGGATCTGCTTTTTGCGATTGCTGCCGCCACACTCTTCGCTGTCACGCCAGTACTCATGGCACAGAGCGCAGCGCACCCCGGCGCACGCACGGTCATGGACGCGCACAACTGTTATCCCTACTACGAATGGTGGTACGACCGCATCGACCGCGCACTCTCTGCTGGAACACCTCTCGCCATCGAACAGGATCTCGCTTGGTACACCGATAAGAAGACCGGCAAATCATGGTCGATCGTCACTCATGGATTGCCCGGCGAAGGCAACGAGCCAACCATGAAGCAGTATTTTTTTGAACGCGTCCGCCCCATCGTCGAGCAGGCGCTGCGCGACGGAAATCATGGCGACTGGCCGATCATCACGCTCAACCTCGATTTCAAGACAGAGGAGCCCGCGCACCTGCGCGCTGTCTTCGCGCTGCTGAACGAATATAAGGACTGGCTCATCACCGCGCAGCGCACTGCTGACGGCACCACTCCGCAGCCACTCGATATCCGCCCGATCCTCGTGTTGACCGGCGAATCGGACGCACAAGAGAAAGTGTTCTACAACGAGGTTCCCGTCGGCGCGAAGCTGCTTGTTTTCGGAGCCGCGCACACCAATACAAAGAACAAGATGGCCGCCCCTGAGATTCTCGAACCCGCGCGTGCAACCAATTACCGCCGCTGGTGGAACAACCCGTGGGGAGTCGTTGAGGAGAGCGGCCAAAACAAGGCCGGCGACTGGACGAAGGAAGACAATCTCCGCCTGCGGGCGCTCGTTGAACACGCCCACCAGAATGGATTGTGGATTCGCTTCTACACGCTCGACGGCGTCGACAACAAACAAGACTTGAGCTGCCACGGCTGGTTCTCGGGCTATCAGTTCGGATCGTATGCCGCCGCTGAAGCGCGTTGGCGCGCTGCACTCGAAGCAGGCGTGGACTACATCGCCAGCGACCAGTACGAGGCGCTGGGCAAGTTCATCAAAGAGAACACGCAACACTAAAGTGTAGTCACGGCAGGGATCGAATCCTGATGCCTGCGCAGAAGCTCCGCGGATTCAGGCGACAATGAGCGCAGCCATGCCTCTGCTTGAATCCGCGCGCCTCCGCCTCTTCGAGAAATTTGCTGAGGCCGCTGCGCGCCGCAGGCAATCGGAACCCGCACACCTCACCACGGGCCGACGCGGTGAACTCGCCGCCTTTTTCTATCTCCGCCGCCAGGGATACATCGTCGTAGCGCGCGGCTGGCGCTCAGGCCGTCTGCGCGGGGACATCGACCTGATCGCATGGGAAAATGAAACGCTCTGCTTTATTGAAGTCAAAACCCGCACCACGCGTGACGTGGCCACCGCCGAGGCAGCGGTTGACGAAGACAAGCGCCGCACGCTTCGGCGGCTCGCGCGCAGCTATATGCGTAGGCTTCCACGTCAGGAATCGCCTGCGCGCTTCGACATTCTGTCGATCTATTTTGAAGAAGAGAAATCTGCGGAGTTCGAACTTTTTCGCAATGCCTTCGGTTGGTCCTAATCATCACCTTGCTACGGCAGCGTATGCACGATCGTGTTGAAGAGATAAGGGTCCTGAAACTCAGTCCGGTCGCCGGCTTTTTTCCCCGGAACAGGCTGCAATCGCGCTGAAAGCGGCTTGTTCCACTTCGTCGCGAGCGAGGCCACATCGCCGAAGATGCGCTCCATCTGCTCCACGCTGACATCGCCTGGAAGCGGCACAGTATCTAACCCCGTTCCACAAACAGCAGAGTACGCAAGCAACGAGTCGACGTTATAGGCAGACTCGGCCCAGCGTTGCGCCAGCAGCTTGTCTTCCATCACTGGCACCATCAGGCCGGAGTAACCAACCTGTGTGACGGGAACGGCCTTTACAGCGGCCGTGATGATGCGCGCTGCAGTGAGCGTCCCGCTCGAACCGAACTTCGCTCCCGTGAACGCTTCGATCGCGGCACCAATGGACACATCCCCGAGAGGCGCGGGAGTTGGATCAACCCCTAAGAAGTCCCAGCCAGTTTCCGCCGCCACTTTCTTTCCAATGGCGTCTGCTACCGACGCGTGCTTCGACAGCGCAGCCGTCAGGTCGGCAAGAGCGGTGTCATAATTCCCCTTGTCTTTCGTGAAAACGTCGATGACGACATTCGCGCCTTCGAAGCCAATGGCAAACTGTTTGCCATTGCCAAGGTGATACGAGCCCGGGAAGAACGGCGAAAATTGGTTCAGCATCGCTGTGGCTGTGAAATTAAATGTCCCCTGGCCGTGCGGACTGTGCTCGCTGACATACTTCACCAATTGAGCGGTGCGATGAATCGTCTTCCAGTGAATGCCCGTCCCATCCGCAATGATTGTGCTCGCTTCTATGTTCGGCAGAGTTGACAGCGCTCGCTCGAGCAGATGCATCGTGGCTGGATCATCGGAGTCGTGCCACATCGCCGGCCCCACGTTCGGGAGAAAATTTTCTTTCACCGAAAGATCGTCCAGCTGCTTGAGAAACGCCAGAGCCTGATCTTCGGGGAGCCCGGAGACAAGTTCAGCCAAGGGTTGAGTCGTGATGCGCAGCGTTTCCACTTCGTAGCCAGCGGATTCGAACTGCGATTTCGTCTTGCGCAGGACGACCAGAGCGTCGGCAATCTGTTTCTGATAATTGTCGCGATCCAGCAACACAAAACCGGTAATCGCCCTGACTTTCGGATTGGAGGGGTTAGGACCGGTTTGGGCTGCGAGGTACGCCGACACAAGAAAGAGGGCGAGAAAAACGATCCGTTTCATTCAGCTCTCCGAAGGGGAAGAGCAGTATAGCGCATTCAATATCCGGCATCCGGATCATCTTTCTCTGAAGCCGGTTCAGGCTCATTTGCTGAGGAACTGTCCGATCTTGTCGTTCAGAAACTTCTCATCCGCGGGATTGCTGCCCGCGCCTGCCGTGTGTCCCCACAGCGATGGAATGGGGACCAGCGAAACTTGAGGAATGAATTCGGCCTCATAACGCGCGTCTTCGAGTGGGAAATACAGATCCGTCTCCGACGGCATGTAGAGCAGCGGAACTTTGATCGAACGCAGCGCCCGTTCCACATCTCCGTTGAAGCCGGGCGTTGACCCGACATCGTGGCGTTCCCAGGTGCGCATCTGCAGAATCAGATCATTCGCGTCCGCGCCCGGTATGAAATCTGTGCGGAAGTGCGCGAGCACCTGCTCGAAGGTCGTGCCCGGCGGTTCAGTGGACTTCCACAATTCACGGCGCCACCACTCCTGGGAAAACAGCCACGCGGTCCAGACTGTGGCAAACGCTTCCAGTCCCTTCTTCGGCGGTGAGGTATAGTCGCCATCTTTGAAAGCTGCATCTGCCGTGAGCGCAGCAATCTGGCCTTCCAGCCGCACAACGCCATGCGGATACGTCTTCGCCGTGCCCGAGGTCGCAACAATCTTATCGGCAAAGGTCGGATAGCTGACCGCCCATTGAAATGCCTGCTGTGCTCCCATGGAGAAGCCGATCACAGCGCGCAGATGCGTGATCTTCAGCTCTTCGGTGAGCAGTCGGTGAACGGCCTGCACATTATCCCGAATCGTCATGACAGGAAAGCGCGGTCCGTGAAATGGCTCGGGTGTATTGCTCGGCGATGAAGATCTTCCATTGCCGAACAGTTCGCTTGTGATCATGAAATATTTCGAGGTATCGAGAGCATGGCCGGTGCCCATCAACCATTCATATCCATGCAGATTTGCCATGTAATGCGAGGGCAGAAGAATCGCATTGTCATGCGCCGCATTCAGATGTCCGTAGGTGCCATAGATAATGCGGGCTTCGGGCAACACCGTCCCGCTCTCGGTGTGAAAATTGTGAATAACAAACTCATGCTGTTCGGGCTGAGGAACTCCTGCCTTCGACGCCTCCTGCGCCTCTGCGATGCATCCGCACAGCGCACAGCAAAGCAAAAGCAAAGACCACTTTCTCTTTATCGCGGACATCTTCCGTTACGCCTTTTCTATGTCTGGAAAAATCACTGGCCGCTCAGAAATGTATCAACAATCTGCACATATTTGTCGGGCTCTTCGTATGAGGAAAGATGCCCGCTCTTTTCAAAGATCTCTAGCTTTGCGCCGGGAATAGCCTTGTACATTCTCCACGCCGTTAACGGAGCGACGTTCATGTCGAAGCGGCCCGTAATGATCAGCGTAGGCTGAGTGAACTTCGGCAGTTGAGCCGTCAGGTCAATATTTTCGGTCGCTTTCCCAACTGCCTCGCCCACTTTCGGCACATAACCGATATCGCCAATGCCATCCAGATATTTGTGCATCAGATCCTGGCTATAAAAGATCATCCGGAAGTGGTTGATCAACTCCTGCTGCGCGGCCTCATCGGTGTTGCCGAGTTTCTTTCCGATCGCCGCATCCTGCTCCTCAACATCGGGGAAGACCTGGGGCAGCAGGTGCACAATCTCCTTCCACGCGGGCGGAGCCGAGTCGCTGAGAATCAGTTTGCGCACGTGCTCAGGGTGCGCGGAGACATACGCCATCGAAAGCAAACCTCCATAGGAGTCGCCGACGAGGTCAACCTTCTCAAAGCCGAGGTGCGCGCGCACTGCTTCCAGATCAGCAACCTGCGCATCCATTCCCTGCGATGCATTCGCGCTCACCCGCTGCGACTTGCCTGTTCCTCTCTGATCGTAAAAGACAATCTGTCGCTTTTGAGAAAGCCGCGACCAGACATCATTCTGCAGCATGTATTTGTGTGACAAGCCAGGACCGCCATTTACCGCAATCACCGGCGTGTTTGCACTAGCGGCGCCGTAGACCTCGTACGCCAGATCCACATCGGGCGTCTTTACCATTCCGTTAGTCGGCGCAGTTTGCTGCGTCCATGCGGCTGGTGAAAACACCAGCAGAAGAATTAACAATCGATGCATATTCACCTGCAGCTTATTCTTGAAAGGAAAGTTCGTTGGCTAAATGACTCGACCGGCAGACCGCAGCCGCTCATCCTCTAAGCATCATCGCGGCTCATGCGTTGCTGGTCTATAAGAAAAGTTAGCCGTCACGCAACTTGCGCGAGCGGCTGGCGATAGAATGCAGCGATTGCTACCTTATCTGAGGACGCGAAACTATCTGGGGACGCGAAACATGAAACTCTATCGCACGAAGAACGCCATCTTCCTTTTCTCCGACGGCAATTTCTATCGCCTCAAAGAAAATTCGCTGGATGCTTTGCTGGCACAGGATAAGCTCTACGATCACTGCGTGGCTGCGATCAGCAACGCACAGCCTTCCAGCGAGTTTTCTGAGGCCGAGATTCTGCCGCCGATTGAGAACCAGGAGGTGTGGGCTTCCGGCGTGACCTATTTTCGCAGTCGCACCGCCCGGATGGAGGAATCGAAAGACGCCGGCGGTGGTGATTTCTACGACCGCGTCTATGCGGCAGAGCGACCGGAGCTGTTCTTCAAGGCGACGGGGCGCCGCGTCGTCGGCCATGGAGACAAGGTCCGCATCCGCAGCGATGCAAAGTGGTCTGTTCCCGAGCCGGAGTTGACTCTGGTATTGAGCAGCAGCGGCAGGATCATCGGATACACCATCGGAAACGACATGAGCTCGCGCGACATCGAAGGGGAAAATCCGCTCTACCTTCCGCAGGCAAAGGTCTACGACGGCAGCTGCGCCCTCGGCCCGTGCATTCTGCTCAGGCCCGATCCACTAACCCGGGATACCCGGATCGAACTTAAGATCCTTCGCAACGGAGCGACAGCCTTTGCGGGCAAGACTGCGCTGACCGAACTCAAGCGCGAGCCACAGCTTCTAGCCGACTATCTCTTTCGCGACAACAGCTTTCCCTGCGGCAGTTTCCTGATGACAGGAACCGGCATTGTTCCCCCGGATGCATTCACGCTACAAAGCGGCGACCAGATCGACATCTCGATCGAGCACATCGGTACACTGTCTAACACCGTAGCTTGAGCGAACTGAGCATTAAGGCCGACCTTTGGCATAAGGCAAAGACCCGGCTGATGTGGGAACGACGACGGCGGACTATTCGGTTATAAGTGTGCAACGATAGCGCACTTCGTCGACCACCACGCCCCAAACCGTGTCCGTGCGCTGCATGCCATCCGGCTTCCATTGATCGGCGGCATAGAAACGCTCAGCGCGAGAGTTGCCCTTAAGCGCCCACAGAACCGCCTGCTGGAAACCGAGATCGAGGAGACGATTCCGCGCCGCTGACATCAACTGCGCGCCCACGCCCCGCCCCCACCACTCAGGATCGACGTAGAGAGCGTATAGCTCCCCGCTACCGGGCACATCCTGATCGCGCGCTAGGGCGACGGTTGCAAATCCGTAGATCTGGGTATTTTCCACGGCAACCACCGTGGTTGGCGAATTTGGATCAAGGCTTCCGAAGGTGTACCGGGCTGCCCGCTCTTCCGGACGCAGTTGATCGAGGTACCCCTGGGGCATAAGCCCTTTGTAGGCCACCTGCCAGGAGCGAACATGCACCCGCGCTACCGCCATCGCATCCGCAGGTTCGGCCAGCCGGATCAACATGCCTTAGTTTCCCACGTAGGGTATGGCGCATATATCCGCTGCCTGTCCGATCGTCCACACTTCCCACAGCCATCCACAACATTTGCACCGTTTCTGCACCTTGAGTCGGGT
Organism: Alloacidobacterium dinghuense; assembly: GCF_014274465.1. Classification (NCBI taxonomy): domain Bacteria; kingdom Pseudomonadati; phylum Acidobacteriota; class Terriglobia; order Terriglobales; family Acidobacteriaceae; genus Alloacidobacterium; species Alloacidobacterium dinghuense. The sequence continues at coordinate 4,355,211 of NZ_CP060394.1, forward strand.
CCGTTGAGGGCATAGCCTCGATCAATGGGAAAAAGTCTTCCACAGGGGCGATCTCCACGGTCGGCGGGCTCTTTTCCGGTTCTCCACAGGCGAACTCCCAAAACGGAACACATTGAGTACCTATTTGCATCTAAAATACTAGATGTTGTGGTTCTCGCTTGACACACACTATTAACAGAGCTACCTTCGCCTCTGCAGCACTTTATAAAACCGGCATAAAGGTACGCAGGATGACCCTGGCAACGCGCAAAGAACGGCAACGATGTTCCTGCAGCCAGCCAGTTCCGCGCAGTTCTTTTCCAGACTCGCTTTAGACCTTTTCCGGGGGCGCTAAACGCGCTCACCTCTGGCTTTTTTTACGCCAGAAAACAGCAAGACCGCCCTTCCCCCGGGGCCATCAAAAATTCGTATCCGTAACGGAGGAGTACCCCATGGCCGAGGCCACCAAGAAGATCACCAGCTCACCAGCCTCCCAAGCCGCGCCCGCCCCTACACACGAACATAGGAGCGCAGCCAGCCAAACCGCAGCCCTCAAATTCGACCGCTTCTTCTCGAAGCCCGGAGTCTCGCCCTACGACGAAGTCCAATGGGAGAGCCGCACGGCGTCCATTACCGACGCCAGCGGCAAGAGCATCTTCGAACAGAAAGACGTCGAGACGCCCATCGACTGGTCGATGACCGCGACCAACATCGTCGCCAGCAAGTACCTGCACGGCCAGCTCGGCACTCCCGACCGCGAGACCGGGGTCCGTCAGCTCATCGGCCGCGTGGCTGAGACCATCCGCGACTGGGGCCTGGCCAACGGCTACTTTGCCACGCCCGAAGACGCCGCCATCTTCCACGATGAGCTGGCGCATCTGCTAGTAACGCAGAAGGCCGCCTTCAACTCGCCCGTATGGTTCAACGTGGGCTGCGACCGCCTTGAGCCCAATTCCGACGCCCAGAACTGGCACTGGAACCAGCACACCTGCGCCATAGAATTTTCCGTGACCGGCTACCGCAAGCCGCAGTGCTCGGCCTGCTTCATCAACGCCGTCGATGACTCGCTCGACTCCATCCTCACCCTCGCCAAGACCGAAGGCATGCTCTTCAAATGGGGATCAGGCACCGGCACCAACCTCTCTCCGATCCGCGGTTCAATGGAACTGCTTTCAGGCGGCGGCACCGCCTCCGGCCCGCTCAGCTTCATGCGCGGCTTCGACGCCTTCGCTGGAGTCATCAAGTCCGGCGGCAAGACCCGCCGCGCCGCGAAGATGGTCATCCTCAACGTCGACCACCCGGACATCCTCGACTTCGTCGAATGCAAGATGAAGGAAGAAGCCAAGGCCTGGGCTCTGATGCGCGAAGGCTACGACGGCTCCTCAGGTCCGGATTCTGAGGCCTACAGCAGCATCTTCTTCCAGAACGCCAACAACTCCGTCCGCGTGACCGACGAGTTCATGCGCGCCTACGAGAAGGACGGCGAGTTCACCACCTACACCGTGAAAGAACACGCACCCGTCGAGACCCGCAAGGCGCGCGAAATCATGTACAAGATCGCCGAAGCCACCTGGCAGTGCGGCGACCCCGGCATGCAGTACGACACCACCATCAACCGCTGGCACACCTCGAAGAACACGGCCCGCATCAACGCCTCGAACCCGTGCTCCGAGTACATGTTCCTCGACAACTCCGCCTGCAACCTGTCGAGCTTCAACCTGCTCAAATTCGTAACACCCGCAGGCACATTTGATATCGCCGCCTACCGCCACGCCATCGACGTCATGATCACCGCCATGGAGATCCTCGTCGACAACTCCGGCTACCCGACCGAATCCATCGCGCGCAACTCGCACGACTACCGGCCGCTCGGCCTCGGTTACGCCAACCTCGGCGCGCTGCTCATGGCCTTCGGCCTGCCCTACGACTCCGATGCGGGTCGCGACTTCGCCGCCACCCTCACCGCCATCATGTGCGGCGAGGCCTATCTGCAGTCGTCGCGCATCGCTGAGCGCTGCCCCGCGCTGGCCTCGGCCACGCCGCTCACGGCTACCGCTGAACATGAAGGCGGAGCCTGCCCCGGCTACTACATCAACCGCGAGCCATTCCTCGACGTTATCCGCATGCACCGCGCCGAGGTCAACAAAATCGGCAAGTCCAAAAACAATGTTGTCATCCCGACCGGAGCGCAAAGCGCGGAGCGGAGGGACCTGCAGTCCGAACCCTTCGTAGTGCCACAGCTCAATGATTTGATCGCCGCCAGCAAAGACTGCTGGGACAAGGCCCTCGCCCACGGCGAGAAGCACGGCTACCGCAACTCGCAGGTCACCGTCCTCGCGCCCACCGGCACCATCGGTTTCATGATGGACTGCGACACAACCGGCATCGAACCCGACCTCGCCCTCGTCAAATACAAGAAGCTCGTCGGCGGCGGCATGATCAAGATCGTCAACAACACCGTGCCCGCCGCGCTCTTCAAGCTCGGCTACAACAACGCGCAGGTCGACGCCATCGTCAGCTACATCGACGCCACCGGCACCATCGAAGGCGCGCCCGGCATCAAACCCGAGCATCTGGCTGTGTTTGATTGTTCCTTCAAGCCGGCCAAGGGCACGCGCTCCATTCACTACATGGGCCACGTCAAAATGATGGCCGCCGCGCAGCCCTTCCTCTCCGGAGCCATCTCGAAGACCGTCAACCTGCCGCACGACTGCACCATCGAAGACGTCGCCGAAGCCTACGCCGAGTCCTGGCGTCAGGGCCTCAAGGCTGTCGCCATCTACCGCGACGGGTCGAAGGGCGCGCAGCCCCTCAACGTCTCCGACGGCAAGGGAGCCAAAGCCATCAAGGGCGCCAAGGAGAATGCCGACGACGCCGTAACCGCAGCCGCCGATCGCGTCCTCGCCGCGCTCGCCAGCGGCAAAACCGCGCCCGAGGCAGACGTCAAGACGCTCGAAGCCAAGCTCTCCGAGAAGATTGAGATCACGGCCAAGTCCGTCGTCGACGCCACGCAGGCCTTCACCGCCGCACTGGCCACACTATCCGGGGTGCCCCATCCTTTGCAAAGCAAAGGGTGGGATACGCAGGATCTCAATGCGCCACCGAGAGCGATTCGTCACCGCCTGCCCGAAGAGCGCGCCTCGCTGACCCACAAGTTCGGCATCGCCGGACACGAGGGCTACATCACCGTCGGCCTCTACCCCAACGGGCAGCCCGGCGAAATCTTCATCAAGATGGCCAAGGAAGGCTCGACCGTCTCCGGCCTCATGGACAGCTTCGCCACCGCCACCTCGCTCGCCCTGCAGCACGGAGTGCCGCTCAAAGTCCTGTGCGAAAAGTTCGCCCACTCGCGCTTCGAGCCCTCCGGCTGGACCGGCAACGAGCACATCGGCTTCGCCAAGTCCATCATGGATTACATCTTCCGCTGGCTCCAGCTACGCTTCCTCTCCGGCCAGCAACTCTCGCTCTTCGCTGGACTGGCCGCCCCAGCCGGCGACGCCTCTAATCAGGTCGTCATTCCGACCCCGAGCGAAGAGAGGGGGAGGAATCCATACGATGCATCGAGCGCCACAGCACCCGGCAGCTTTCAGCCACAGCAACCAAGAGGCATGGGATACACCGACGCCCCGCAAGGCGGAATCCTCTCCGACCTCGCAGCCAGCTCTTCCTCCGATGTCATCCTGAGCGGAGCGAAGGATCTGCATTTACAAGATAGGGGCATCTACCACGCCGCCGACGCCATGAAGGACCTCTACGACATGGGCGACGCCCCTAGCTGCCACACCTGTGGAGCCATCATGGTCCGCAACGGAAGCTGCTACCGCTGCATGTCCTGCGGCAGCACCAGCGGCTGCAGCTAAGAACAAAACAATGCCTCCGGCGGCGCGCGTGTGGGTTAACGCATAAGGCTAAAGTTTGACCTCATAAGCCTGAAGTTGAGACCCCATAATGCTGAAGTCACCTACCTCATAAGTTTGAAGTCCTCAAAAGGGCCCGCTTAGGCGGGCCCTTTTCATAGCCTGCGTGCGTATTTCAAGGTCAAGAGAAGCTCATTCAATTTCCCGCGAAGGGCACAGTCTTCCGGTCGTCTATTCCCCTTTAGTCTCCTTAGTCCATTCGGTTACGGAAGATTCCACATCGGACACGCCGATAGATCCCAGATCATTGCTCACCAGCCTTCGCGACACTCCACGTTGCCGTTCCTGTGTCCTCGCTGTAGCGGAACCATACCTGAAGACCGTCGCCATGCCGCAGAAATGTCTGGTGCCGCGACAGTGTATTGTTCCCGAATATGTCAACAGAAAACCGGTCAAAGCAGGCGACGTGCGCGAGATGCAGCCTCACGTTCAGACTCCAACTAAGCAACTGCGTCGGACCGTTGCTTTTGTTGTTCGGTGTTGGCCAAATGTCGTCTCGATCTGAATGTAAAATTGCCCCAGTTACCATGACGAATGATGAAAAACTTTTCGGTGACTTGATGCAAGGTCCATCGAAGGACAGAATCGCCAAAGACACGGCATTTCTACAGAAGCGCGTATTTTATGGATTGCCAAACCTCAATATAGGCTACGACTCGTCTCTGATATCGCATTTCGACGCCAACAGCTTCAGCCACGTCATCGATCGATGCGAGCTTCTCGGTATTCGGATCATTGGAGTCGAGGTGTTTTCGAATCGGATTGAATTATTGAACGTCGAAATATCTCCAGAAGACGGCTATGAGTGGGTTCGCCGCCTTGTGCAACGATACAAGGGGCAACAGAACGTGTCTTTCTCTGCGACCTACGGCGTCCCGAAAGATGTCTTAGAGTCGTCGGCAACACGTAGCTAAGCGGCAGGATTATTCCAGTATCCGAAACTGCGAGATCGTATAGACCATGATGAACAAATCCGCTGCAATTGTCACAGCATAGTCCGGCAAGCAGGACAAATACTTTGATGTCAGAAACTGTTCGAAATGGAACTGAACTGGAGCCTTGGCCAATCCCCAATGCTGATGCCGGAAACGGAAGCCGAGGACTGTCGCTTGCGGGCTAGGACTCCAAAGGAATTCCTCAGACATAACATCATCCTTCCCACGCGTGGTCTAACCGTGTTGTGAAAGAGGGGTATCCGGCGGGAGCCGGGAGTGGGCTGCTGGGGTGAACAAAAATCAGACCTCCACGTCTGGGTTGTGTCGCCGGATGGAAATTCAACCGAGCTTATAGGCCCTGACTCGGCTGCAGTGCTTCGTGGTGTCTTTGCAGGGATTATCAGGAGCAGAATCGATATGCAAGAAGTATTCACTGCTCGGATTCGCATTACTGAATCGCAACTGATTGAGGACTACAGACGCCGCCGTGAGTCGGATGTGGCCGAAGGCATAAGGTATGCGGTGTTTCCCTTGGGTGTCGTCGTCGTATGGGAGTAGGTCTGCTGCAGACTTACTTACAAACGAGAGTTGGGCTGACCTGCCCCTAATTCCGTACAGGTAATTCTGTAAATTTAGCCGCAGCCGGAGCTGTGGGAAAGTGGGAAACGCCTGTTACGAGCCCTGTCGTTGCTGGATCATGGATGGAAGCTGCTTATACAGCCCTGCTATCGCTCATCTGGAATCCGATTGAACAAATCGCAGCTCCGGCCACAACCGCAAGATGCATAACCGATTGATGCTTAGATTGGGTTGCCTTCATAACCATCAGTCCAGCAATCAGCTGGATTTATTTCTCCGGGTCATGGTATGGTTTGCAATCGGGAAAGACCGTTCAATACGATGGGCGGGTTCCTCCGAGGACGCAATGAGGATTTTACGATGGACCAAACGGCGGAAAGCTCTCTGCGTTTCCATCATCCTTGGTGCAATCGTCGGAATTCCGATCCGATCCAAGGAAAATAGATTCGGATTTGCTCCGGGAACTCATCAACAAGCGGTGAGCTCTCTTGATCGAGAGATTGATTACTTAGTGGTTCCGCATTTTCCCAGGGGAGCGACGAGACTTTTCAGTGAAAGGACGCCTGTTGCAAACGAGATTTTTGTGGCTAGTAAAAGCCGACCCAAAGGAATGCTGTTAGAGTTTTCTGAAACTGGCTCTGTGCACGCGGTTCCAACACAGGGCTGCGCAGGAAGATGCATCAATCCCCACCCAGGGCCCTTTCGTTGGTGGTATGGCCAAGCCAATGGCTGCTTAGTCCAAGTATGGCGTCAATTCGGTGACGGTTGTACGCATTACCAAATCTTCAACACTTGCGCTAATTATTGGGATCCGAACATCAATTGGACCTGCTGCGTTCATTAAAATAACATGAACTCGGTCGAATATCAGTCAACGTTGATGATATTCAGCTTCCAGTATCTGGGCATAAGCGATAATTCGATCTGATGTCTGGCATCGATCCGCCAAAAGTCGTGCGTCATATATGTCGTTATTTTCTGCCAGGTGAGAGGCGATTTCTCTATAAGCCGCGGATCTTATAGCCTCTTGATCGATCTGCCTGGCTATATTTTCGGCTTCGCGAAGCCGTGCCAATGCTTCGGGTCTTGAGAGGCTCTGTACATTTTCTGCAATACCATCCGCGATTGATGCGCTGACTAATGCCTTGCCGACAGGCGGAAAAGCAGGTTCCTCCTCCAAAAGCGCTATGGCCTTTGAGTGATCCCCTTCTTTCTCCCATGCCTTTGCCAACACAGCTCGCTCTCGGCTGGTGAGTTGAAGGGAAATTGACACAACAGGTGTCGCAGGCCCAGTTGCTTCCCTCTGCGCATTTTCGGCTCCAGAGGGTGCCATCAAAGAATTGTCTACAGTTTTCGGCGATTCATCGAAAAGTGTTTGTGCAAGCTCGATTTTTCTGTTTTCAGCCAAAGTGGCGATCAAAGCAAAGTTGAGTTTGGATCGAAGCTGTGGATCACTAATCTTCGCGAGAAATTGATGTGCAATCTCCGTTGTCAGATTTCTCCCAAGCGTTTCCGCTCGTGCCGCTAAACCTGCTTCCAAATCACTTCCTGTCAACCCCTTAATCACCTCCTCATCGACAGCGTCCGGATATTTGCTACTGCCGGACGCTCGAACTACGTCTGCATACGGGTTATTCGGTACAAACCCATCAGTTAGGTAAGGGTTATATTGAACTGTTGCTCCAGTGCCTTTCTTCCAAACGTCAAAAACATTACTTATCTCGCGGTCATCTTTTCGCGCAATCAGTACTTTTATCAAAGCAGTGAACGCAGACGTTCGCAGGGCCGGATTGTCTATCCCGTTTGCCACATTAATGGCCGATGTGGGGCCGCTTTCCCAGGCGGAACGATTAACTTCAAATATTTTGCGAATCGGATTAGGGCTCTTCTGAGTAATCCTATCGGCATCATCCCAAAAGTATTTCGCAGTCTTCGTATCAGTCGGATCCTGCTTAAGAATTGCTTCCGCGACAGAAATGTCGAAAGACGCACGTAGAACATCAGTATTTTGAAATTTTTTCGAGGCTTCTATCGCGTCTGAGATTCGGTTCGTTTTCACCAGTGCTTCCGCCCACCTGGTATTTGGAATCACAGGCTCATCAGCTCCGAGAGGAACGGGCGTCTGTGATGCTGCGGCACTCGTCAATGGGACATCCTTCAGAATCTTATAAACCTGAAAGGTAGAAGTTCGACCAAAAGTATAGGCGGCAACTAAGGCGACAAATACTATAGACGCACAGATCGCAACCGCGATCCTGACCCGCGTTCTTCTCTTCGCACTTCGTTGAATGAAGTCAATCTGTCGATCGGTGAGACTTTCCTTTCGAGCACTGATAAAACGCTCCGCTTCGACTAATGAGGCGGAGCGCAAGAGTCCACCGCTCACCCGCCCGGCGCCTTCCCATTCGCGAAGCATGGCTTCGAGTCTTTGACGCCACGCGAGGAACTCGCGGTTGTTCCCGACCCAGCTTTGGAGCTCCGGCCATCCGTCCAGTAGGCCTTTAGCGAATTCCACGATCTTTATTCCCGAGTCATCACGCTCGACTCGCAGTATCCCGCTTTGCGTGAGCATACTGATGACACTTGCCTCTTTTCCGCTAAAATCGTCGATTCGGGCCGAGACGGAAACATCTTTCTCGCCCCTATCCCCAACGCGCACAAGCCGCAATAGTATGTTGCGTGCAGTCAGCTGTTCTTCTGCGGTAAGTCTTGCTATCGCAAGACCGGCACGCATATCCCAGTCATTTGCGGTCGAAGTTTCACGCGCCCACGGCTCATTGGAGCCAATAAGTTTGCTTGCAAAAGTGATATAGCTACTTCTAAGAAAGATACGAGTATCACTTTGCTCGATTAAGACAGCGATTTTCTCTCCATATGCGTATGTCGGAGAATGTTGGACAAGTATTTCTTCAAAATACTTGGAAAGATCACATTCCGGTATACCTCGAATTTTTCGAAAAAGTGCCTCGAAACGAGGTTGATAGCCATAGGGTTCTGCTTTGCGCCACTCGTCTAGTTGTCGCTCTTCGCTAGTTTCAATGCGAGAAGGAAGGGGGAAAATAGTCAAAGCTCTTAGATCATCGGAATTTCGGCGGACTTGTAGGGCCCATTCAGCAACGTCTAAAACTCCATCAAGGCTCTGCCTGTTCGGTGTGAAGACGAGAACAAGCTTTTCGGGGAGAAGCATCGTACATATTCCACTCGTGTCTGTGATTCCTGTACGGGAATCAATCAGCACATAGCGATAGTGCTCAGTAAGGGCATCAGCAATCAATTGAATGGACCACGGACAGGCCGTATAAAATGAGTTCCAATCAAATTGATTAATCCGGCTGGCATATTCCTTATCGAATGCGCCGGCTTTGAGCAATGAAAGACGCGGGATATCGGTTTCTATAATGTATTGGTTGCTCTCGATAAAGGTAGTCAATGAAGTGCGAAGTGCTTGGGTCGGCTCTTCATTCTGGGATTCTGGTAAGAAGAGAGTCTGTATATGATTAAAGAATTCAATCAAACCAGGATGTTTGTCGTATTCTTCTGCCGCGTGATGTCCTAACCCAAAGCGTCTCTCTACCCTATTTCCGAAATACCGATGAAGACCAGGAGCTTCAAGATCCCAATCGATTAGAAGCACTTTTTGGTCTGCCCCACATCGTTGCGCCAAAATACACGCAACGTTGGCCAAGGCCATCGATCGCCCAGTGCCCCCTTTATATGAGTAGAACGTTATAATCTCGCCAGTTTCTCTTAGAGGCCCCGATATCGTCCTTTTTTCCATTAAATATATCCAATTTGACGAGTGGGCAATGCCGACCGAAACGTTAAGCCCACTTGGTTTGGATCAACCTGTTGGAGCCATGGCAGGACATCTTCAATTGACGGCAGCCGACAGTTAGGGCATTGTTCACAAGGGTCGGGTGGTGTTGGCAGTTGCCCCAGGATTCTGGACCTGTTAGCAATGTAATCAGCTATCTCGATGACCGTTTGTCTAAATGCAAGTGTTTTGGTCATGCTTGGACTGGAAGCCCATGATTCCAAGTCATAACATTTGCGGCGACTACGAATTTCTTCTGGGATGGAATGAAACCCTCGGACAGCCAAGACGATAATCAGTCCGTTTTGTGCTTCTAATGAGTTGGTTTGGGCCAAAATTTGTAATCGCTGTGTTTCAAGTTTCTCCATCAATTTGTATTCACGTGAACAAAACGTGTGCTGCATGGAAAAGTACGTTGGCCAATATAGCATGACCATGCAGACGCTTTGACATAAAGCCGAAGCGAGAGATTCGTTATAGAATGGCGCTCCCTTAAGGCGCTCCACATCCAAATAGACATTCAATGGCACTACATATTCGAGTTCCCCCTTCAACGCTTCCGCTATCTGTTTGGTACGTTTTCGATTTGACTCATTTTCTGTATGTCGATAGCTAATGAAACAGGAATACGAAAATGGCATTTGATTACCTCTTGCTCCCAAGGCATTGCATGGACCGCTATTTCGATCCGCACCAAATTATTGATTGCTCACCCTTTTAAATCAACAGTGAGTGCAGAAAGACGGTAACACGTCGAGTGGTCGATTGATGGTGCATGGTCGATATAAGCTCATTACAAGAAAACGAAAAAATTACAAGCAAACTGGAATTGCTATAAAAGAAGTCGCCAAATGGTCATAAGTATTTGATTTAAAATCAATTATGGACAGATCGCCCACAGCGACCTCCCGTCACCGCTCCCATAGACGGATCTGAAGCTCGGATTTGAAACGTGGAAGAGGATTTTTTGAGGTGGATCTTGAACCGTGTATTGAGGACTTACCTTTGCAGAACTGAGGACCCCGGAATTGGATACGAGGAACGAGACAATAAGAGCCGTTGCGCTAACGAAAGGCAAGAGAATCCAACGGCTGATTGACGGCATTTTGATTCGAATTGATCTGATTGGAGACTCGGTAGGCATTTTGGGAGCAGGTTAGCACAGCGGGAGGGGTCTGAATTGTGTCACTTTTCGGAGCTTGCGGCAATCGAACTGGATTGGTGCAGTAACAAATAATGCGGGTCGGTTTGGGGGAGATTCAAATACCCAAACGACGAAGGAAAGTTGAAGCAAGGCCCGCAAAATCGCCGCTTGTTCTCAGACGTTCGTTTTCCTCGCGCGTAAAGGAATTTGGTGCGTTCTCCCAATTATTGACTGCAAATTCCGCGGCAATCTCAGATGCCCTTCCTTGCACGGAGCCGATAAGCAGCACGGGCAGATTTCGCTTCCGTGCGAGCGCCATCTCCTCATCCACGCCGGGAACAATGCCCGGTCGGACAAGCCGACCGCCGATTGCAACGAGACCAACTGCAAACTCATCCGCGACCATTCTCTCGCGCATCAGCGTCAAGCTCGCATTGCGTCCCCCGGCTTTCGGGACGCCGATTACTGTTCCGTGGTTGTTGTATTGCGCCAGATCAGATACGAATTCCTTTGAGTAGTAAAGGTGTAGAGCATTTTCAACGTCGTTCGACCTCAACTGTCTTGCACTGGCGACAATGAGGGGCACGAAGGTTGGGTGGGCTCCGAACATGATTGTTCCACCGCGTTGGAGAATTCGTTGGGCGAAGGCACGCACTGCGTCAATGATGTCTTGCTGATCTTTCGGAGTGCAGCCATCAGGGAAAGCGCCAGAGATGATCACGCCCCGCTGCTTGCTGGCTTTGTGTTGCGGCGACATATAGTCCTCCAGACAATCGACATAATCTTCCGCACGGGCGGCAATCGGGCCTGTCTGAGACTTCAGAGTGTCTGGGATTGGACCGCGCAGGAGCAGCAGCCTCGCCGTGTACTTGCCAGGAAAGTCAGCAAGTCCACGAACATCGTCGGGACGTGGATGTGTGCCAAAAAACTGAACTAAATGGGTAGTGCATTCGAGCGGGTATGGCATTCCTTTCCCGCACACGATGCGAACCGCATTGATCAGCTTGTTGGGGTCTCTGATCTCGACATCAATGTTCTCCACTTCTTTCAGCCGGGCGTCGGCATCGAGGATCTGGACTGCGCTCTCACGCACTAGGTCGGCAGCAGCTGACACCGCTTGTTCCGCCTCGTCGGAGGTCACGGCTCCATCCTGAATGAAAAGGTGCGGCGTCGCGGCAGGGTGTGGAAAACTGTTTGGCAGACCGTGAGTTCCAACCTTGATCCAAACGATTGGGATGCCATTGCGAAGGGCGATTCGCAGTTCCCGTTCGACCCATTCGGATGTGTACGCAAGCCGAGTATCGAAGAAGAGCACTGCGTCGCTTTGACGCAAGCGCGACTCAAGCACCTCCTGGGCGCTTTCACCAATTAAGATGTCCGCAAGGTCACGAAAACTGTTCTGGCTGAGAACTAGCAGCTTCTCCCAGAAAGCTCGCGCAAGGCTCTCTCCATCAGCGCGGCGGTGGCTGAGAAATAGCGAAAGACGGGATCTCATGAGCGAAGGTTGAATCATTGAAAGAACTTCACGAGCAAATGCAGCTCCGGCCAGGTCGATATTTCGCTCTCCGCCCCGGAGCGCCAGGTATTCCGTGACATCAAAGCTCTGGCGCATGTTGGCCACATCCGGAGGGCGGCGTGAAGACACGGTCATCGCAATCGGAAACGCGTGGCCTACCGACCGTAGCAGTTTAATCGCCGCGTTGCTGAGATTCACTTCGGTCGTTGGATTGAAAAAAATTGCTGTGTCGTTAGCTCCCGCCGTAACAAGTCGAACTGCCGCGTCGTTATCCAGTGGCGACGTAGGCACGTAACGCCGTAACGCTTGTTCGCACGTGGTACAGATCAGCGACGCACCTTCTGCATTGCATTTCGTGACCGATGGCGCGATAAGATAGATCATAGTCTTTATCCTCGCGTTACTAACCACCAGGCGGAAAAACCAAGAAGCACAATCAGAAGATGGATACTCCACACAGCCGGTCGTGCGAGCCCGTCACAGAAATACGACCTGCTCGTCGTCAAGGGAGCCATATCGAAACCGCCCCATTTGTCGTCCGTCTCCCCTTTTACGCGGTCAAACAGATCCCGGTAGCAACGTTCCAGGAACATGTAATAGCCGTCAATCGTCCAGAATGCCAGCGGCGGAAGGAGAGCAAGAAGCACAAGGCGCGGATTTGAATGCTCAGCAGTAGCGAGCCCGATCAAGGCCGTTGTGAGTGCGACGGACCAGCCCTTTGCTGTCATCGAGTTCCCCGCCATGCGAGTTACTACTCCTTGGACGAACTCAAGGTGCTTTAAGCGTTGCTCGCTTATACCGGGCATCGCATTTCCTCCTGGGGCGAAGCGATCTCTACGGAAACCAGCCGTATTGACCGAGAATACCGCGAAATTCGGCACTCCGAGCAAGGGGGTTCGCGCCTGCAACTTGCCGGTCCAACGGACGCCACAAGGGTCGCTAACAGCGAACCGGTTCGAAGACAACGCGCGTTTATCGTTTGCAGAAAGGCCCGAAGGGCTGTGATGTTGTGATGTTCGAGCTTTTTAGACCACATGACTGGCAGAGAGTAACCTGTTTAGAATTAGCGTGTTGCAGCTGATTCATGAGGCCCTAAGGTGAAGCTTCCACCTTATGCGTAAATTATCACGGAAAGTTTCATCTTATGGGGTCGTGAACTTTAATGTTATGGGGTACCGCGCACGGCAAACTACTGATTCCTCGTGCGCCGAACTTTCACCTTATGCGTAAACCCACACGCGGACTGGCCGTCCGGGGCAAACGAAACAGCCCCAGTTTTACTGGGGCTGTTTCATTTCTTCCCTAATTCCCCATTGTCTCGGCGATGCGGCGCAGGCTAAAGAAAAGCTTTCCGCATTTCTTCTATCGTCGCCCGAATCCGCCTGACAATTTCGATCAGCGGCTCCTTGTCCCGTTCGGAACGGTATTTTTTTCCCAATTCTCTTACCAACGATGTCGGAAAACTTCGGCGAGGCCGTCGTGGTGCGGGACCATCAATCCGTTCAATCTCTTCTAAGATTGCAAACATCGCCGTCAAACCCACGCCTGTGCCTGAGGGCCTGAAAGGCAGATCTGAACGATTCAATTTATCTAGATATCCGTCAAGTTGCTCAAGATTCTCTCTGAATAAATCAACGGCCTTTTCTTTGTCGGGACGCTTCCATGGCCATTGCAGGACCGTCGTCGCCCTTTGTTCAAAGATTTCGAGATAGTGCTCTAGCCCTTTCGTTGCATCGATCAATTGTAGACGTAGCTTATCAATGTGAAGATAATCGTCGATCCTCTTCTTCAGCTCTCGAATTGCCGTCGGATCATCTGTAGAGTTGACTGTTTGCTCGACAATCTCGTCATATTCTTGCTCCAGCCCTACAATTGCACCCTTGCAAGCCTCAAGAAAACTGGCACATCTCTCCACTTCTGTTCTTCTGTCGTCCTTGGCTTCGCGGAGAGACTGTTCGACCCTTGTGAGGGCGATGTCGATAGCCTTCTTGCCCAAATACAAAGTCGCTGGGTCTACTGGCACCGAAATGACCTTCCCCGTGAGAAGAGCCCACACACTGACTGTATACCCAATTTGCTCAGAGTAATTGTGGTCACTGGAAGTTGAGCTTTACAAACGAACGGCAGGAACAAATTCTTGGGTTCACCCGCTAACTTCCCCCTAGACTAAAGCGACTTGTCTTTTGTGCTAACCATTACAACAAGATCCCGACTGCAAGGTTAGCTTGTCCAGCCCAGCCCGAGTTGGGTGCGGTCTGCCAGTTGTGATAGAGGTTCTTGTCGGTTCCGACGTAGAAGACCTCAAGCCGACCATCCTGGTTCTGTCCGACCGCGATCTGCAGGGCAGCTCCCCCCAGGGCAGCTTGTCCAGCCCAGCCCGAGTTGGGTGCGGTCTGCCAGTTGTGATAGAGGTTCTTGTCGGTTCCGACGTAGAAAACCTCAAGCCGACCATCCTGATTCTGTCCTACCGTGATCTGCAGGGCAGCGCCACCCAGGGCAGCTTCTCCAGCCCAGGCCGCCGAGTTGGGTGCGGTTTGCCAGTTGTGATAAATATTGTTGTCGGTTCCGACGTAGAAAACCTCAAGCCGACCATCCTGATTCTGTCCTACCGTGATCTGCAGGGCAGCTCCCCCCAGGGCAGCTTCTCCGGCCCATAGCGAATTGGGTGCGGTTTGCCAGTTGTGATAAATGTTGTTGTCGGTTCCGACATAGAAAACCTCAAGTCGACCATCCTGGTTCTGTCCGACCGTGATCTGCAGGGCAGCTCCCCCCAGGGCAGCTTCTCCAGCCCAGCCCGAGTTGGGTGCGGTTTGCCAGTTGTGATAAATGTTGTTGTCGGTTCCGACATAGAAAACCTCAAGTCGACCATCTTGGTTCTGTCCGACCGTGATCTGCAGGGCAGCGCCTCCCAGGGCAGCTTCTCCGGCCCATAGCGAATTGGGTGCGGTTTGCCAGTTGTGATAGATGTCGTTGTTGGTTCCGACGTAGAAAACCTCAAGCCGCCTGCCTAGATTCTGTGCTGCAGTGATCTGTTTCGCACGCCCCCCCAAGGCGGCTAAGTCGGGAGTAAGGGCAGTCCAGCCCGAGTTGGGTGCGGTCTGCCAGTCATGATAGATCGTGGCATCATAGCCTAGGTAGAAAACCTCGACTCTTCCATCTTGGTTTTGTTGAACCGCAATCTGGTTCGCGGTACTAGTTGGAAAGGAAGGGATGGAACCTCCGTTCGGAAAGCCTGGACTTGAGACGACCTCAACGATATACGAACCCGATGCGGGGGTACTTGGATCGTGAAACTGATAGTGGGTGTGAAAGAATCCGCGATACGTTCCGCTCGGCCAGTTGGAAACTGCAATCGGCGTGGTGTGGGCCGGGTTACCGATATCCAAGGCGATCGTGGCGTTGTCAACACCAGGATTGTCTGGATCGTAGATGAAAATGCTGAGATTGGTTCCGTTCAGGTCGTAGCCCCAGGCAAGAACTTGATGACACATTCCTAGGTCCTGCAGGCCTGTGAGAACTCCGATAGTCGGTGGCTCTTGACCATGAACAAGACCGAGAGGAGAAAGCAGGTTTCTGTCTAGATCCGCCTTAATCTTCGGCCACTCTTCATTAATCTCGTGCCATGCAAGGCCATGCGCGATCAACGTATCATGATCAGACATTTGGATCCAGGAGAGATACTGGTTCACATCGTCGTAATCGAAGCTGTTGGTCAAGCGAGCAACTATGTAGTTGAATGCTGAAGTTCCTCCAGCCGGGTTTACCGGACCTGTCCGCGGCGGCAAGAGTCCAGCGTTAAATAGGTCTGCTACCGCAAAAACCATGCCTCCACACAGCCCATTGGAAGCATTTCCAATTGAGATGTTTTGACCAAGGAGACTAAGCGTATAGTCAGGAATGTTGGGCCAGCTGTTGCCAAATTGCACTCCATTGATGCTAGGAAGAAACTTCTGCACGCGGGTACTTGCCATAAGAATCTCCAGTTAGTAATTGTCTACTCGTGTTGACCTTACTTTTCGGTCGGCCAGGATGAAGTTGCGGAAGCCAGCGAACACTTGGCGTTTCTTCAGCGTGTCTGTAGATGACTCCCAGAGGGGCCCCACCGCCAGGAACTGTTATTGCTCTCATATTGCACCTATCTCAGTCGGGTGGGCGCCCCACTCGAGCCTTTTTTTGCCTGACCTCTTCCCGATTCCGGCCCGCCGACACCACAATCTCTGGCCTTAACCTCCAATTTCTGGCAGAAATTTGCGCTTAAGTGCCTGCAAACGGCAAGAAATCACATCAAAATGCTGTCAAGCCCCCAAGGCCCTCGAACTCAACCTAAACCGCACATTTTAAAAGAAATAAAGCCTCAGGTAATTTGGCGTACTATTTGGCCCAACCTGCTAAAATAAAAATAAAAGCAGAAATCAAAAGGAACGCCCGCTTGCGCGGGCGTTTTTCATTGCAGGAGAAACCGAGGACCCTCCCGTAAGTAATTGAAAACACTAGAAACCACCTAACTCAAGCAGAATCAGCAGCATAGCGGGGGATGATTCCCCGCTAAACCATTGAAAATAAAAGAAAGGAAAACTGGGACGGGGGAGGGGATACGCTTCCGGCTAGCAGCAGTCATCCCCTTTGCGAGCCTTGTTGGCCTCGATCAGGATCAAGGGCACCAGCGCCAGCGCTGCGACACTGTCGATCCACGGAAGGTGAAAAACGGTGTTCAGCGCAATGCCTGCAAGAGCGATCCACGACATGTACGCGCAGACAGAACTCTGCACCGCGTCGGCGCGCAATGCCTTGCTGCACGTTTGCGCGGACAGCTCGCGCTTCCTGAGTCCGAGCCAGGGCATGATGATCGCAGCCGCCAGCAAAATGCCGATCCCCAGGTAAGAACCTTTTGCTTCGGACATTTTCAGCGCCAGGGATGCGCCGGAGCTGAGTGCGATGAAGACGGCCAGCGCGTAGAGCATGATCATGGCCATGCGTCTGGCAAGCTGCTCCATGTGGTCGCCCGAGTAGAAACGGTGCAGCACAACGGCGGCAGAGAACAACTCAATGGCGCTATCGCCGCCGAAGGCCGCCAGCGCCAGGCTGTGAGCCCGAAGGCCGGAACCGACAGCGACTGCAAACTCGACGGTCATCCAGGCAACGGTGATCCATTGCAGGCGAATGACGGCGCGGTTCTGCGTGGTGAGTTGCATAAGTTCCAGAATACAAAAGGCCCCGGAATTTACCGGGGCCTTGGTACTCGCGAACGGGGATCCGCGAGTTAAGCCTTTTCGACCTTGCCGCTCTTGATGCAGGTCGTGCAGACGCGCAGACGCTTGGCTCCGCCATTGACCTTCGCCTTTACCGGGCGAAGATTGACGTTCCAGCGCCGCTTGGTGATGTTGTGCGCGTGCGAGATATTGTTACCGAATTGCGGGCCTTTGCCGCAGACATCGCAAACCTGAGCCATGACTCACTCCAAAATCCTGAACTTTCGCGCAGACCAGAACCCGCTGTTACTGCATTCATCGCGATGTGCGAGAAGGGCGGGCAAGCAGACAGTCCGATGCCCATACTGGTGCCGAATCTCTAGTTTACCCAAAAGTGCCTTGAGAGGCAAGGATAACGCCATGTTGGTAGTGTCCTAATTTCGCGAGCGGCTCACGTATGGAGATTAAGGCTGTGGAAAACTTAGTTGCAGGGGCGACGGCGGATTTTCCGCCTAATTATCGAAAACGAGAATCATTGTCTATACTCCCTGTGAATTCAAAGAGAGTTAAGGCAATGACAATTGCTGTAGGGTTTCACTGTGACGACGGAATAGTCATAGCGGCGGATCGGCAATTTACCTCGCAAGGGTTCTTCAAGTATCACGAAGAGAAATTTGCCTTTGAAGACAAAGGTGATCTTTCCACTCGAATCATATTTGTTTTTTCGGGCGATCCTGGTTTGTTTAAAGAGGCTCACCAAAAGATTATGGGCTTTCTACGGTTAGCTGAACTTCCCACCGTTGATCTAGTACAGCAAACCGTGGAAGGCGTTCTGACCAGCATGGGATGGAAAGAACACTTCTTAGATAACAGTCTTTTTATGTTGGTCGGGGTGGTAGAGCCGTTTGAAAACCCTGTACTGCTTGTGTTCAACAATCGGTCTCTGCATCAGGCCGGAAAGGGAGTACAAACAATCGGCTGTGGCGATACGTCCTTGATTCGATATTTAGGAGATCATCTCTATCAAGAGAGCCTCAAGCGGTCAGAAGGAATCGCTTTGGCTGCATACCTGATTAAGAAGGCTACTCAATACGTCGATTATTGCGGGGAGCCTATTGACGTGTTTTGCTTGGATGACTACTCAGGAGTCGTAACGGTTTCGCAAGAAGAGATCAAAGCTGCCGTCCAGAAAATGGAAAGCCAAGAAAGCCAGATGTACGATCTGCTTATTCAGAAGCCTTTTTCTTCGCCCACCGAGCCATAACCGCCTTCTTGGCGGATTCGCTACGCTGTTCTGGCGTCATAGCGGCAGCTCTCGCAGGGCCGCCCTTTTTGCCGCCTTTCTTTCCCAACTTCGCCAGATACTCTCTCAGTTCCGGTGGTACACTGCTCTTCGCCATGTAGCCAATTATACGAGAACGGCTCTCGTAGTCAAGGCAGAAGCTACCTAATAAAACCCCGCGAGGAGACGCGATGAACAGCGAAGAACGTGAGATGTTGGCGAATTCCTTGGATTTGACCGTCGCCAACACAGGCATGATTTTCGATTTGCGAAGAGAGATTAAGGCGCTTCGCGCCTTGTTACAAGAGATTCATCCTGATTTTGAGAAACAGTACAGGAAACAGTCGGCGGATGCGGATGAAAGTGGAGGAGAGACCTACGGAAAGGCTCTCGCCAAGTCTCGGGAAGCAGCGGCAGCCAGGGATACTCTTCGCACAGCGGGCAAGTAGATTCTTGCATAATTTCCTCTTGACATACGTGAGCGGCTCACGTATGGTTGTTACATGAACACGTTGCCGCTTACGAAACAGGTCGTCGCTCTTAACGCCATGATTGAAGGAAACAGCATCCGCAGTACGGAGCGGATGACTGGCATCCATCGGGATACGATCATGCGGTTAACGACGCGAACGGGAAAAGCCTGTTTCAATTTTCTGGACAAGAAAGTTCGGGGTGTTCGTGCCGAGCGAGTACAGGCAGATGAAATCTGGACATACGTGTTCAAGAAACAGGCAAGGATCGGGATTGATACCGATGAACCCCATATCGGCGATCAATACGTTTTCGTGGGAATGGATGCAGACACCAAATTGGTTATCTCGCATCTGGTAGGCAAAAGAGACGGCCAATCAGCCTACTATTTCATGCGTGATCTGCGCGAAAGGGTAGTAGGACGCATCCAGCTAACCACGGATGGTTTTAAGCCTTATCTGAGAGCCGTAGAAGACACATTTGGCGGAGATGTGAACTACGCCCAGTTGATTAAGGTCTACGGCCAAGTGCCGCAAGGAACTGGCGGACGCGGATGGTATGCGGCGGCCAAGTTTATGTCGGCCTACGCTTCCACCGTTTCAGGTGTTCCCGCACCGTCCGCTGTCTCTACGTCCTACATCGAACGTCAGAATCTAACCATGCGGATGCAGATGCGCCGTATGACTCGGTTGACCAACGCCTTCTCAAAGAAGCTGGAGAACCTCGAAGCGGCGATAGCCCTGCACTTCGCGCATTACAACTTTTGCCGTATCCACCAAAGCCTGAGAATCACTCCAGCTATGGCAGCGGGTTTGACAAATCATGTTTGGGATTTGGAAGAACTGCTATCTACTGCTGCGGCCTAGAGAAAACAAGTGATATAACGGACGGCAACTCTGTGTCGCAAGGGCAGAGCGCGGTTGTAACGGCCAAGGCCGTCATTTCCATTTAGGTGTGTAATATGCACTACCTTGTGGTCGATTTGCAGGCGATCCTACTCGTACTCCAAATCTATTTGGCTCTGCGACGGGTCAAATCAAGTCGTCAGTAAAAACAGGAAGCGCCTCTAAAAAGGGGCGTTTTCTGTTTGAGTTGCCGTCCGTTCATTTGTCCATTTTCCGGACAAACTTTCTTAGAGATTTTCAAGCACTTTGTTGTGAGCAGCTATCTCTTCCAAGTATTCGTCTAGGCTTCTTGGCTTATGAATCCTTTCATCTTGCCAAGTGCCATCTTCATAGAATTCGAGAAGCGGTCCAGAAGGCAATTTGATTACCACTTATACGTGAGCCGGTCACGAAATTAGGACACTACCGCCATGTTCATTTGATTCGGATTTAGAAGTCAATTCGCAGAGCAACTTGTCCTGTGCGGTTTCCTGCGTTCTCCGAAGTCTGCGCAGCGCTGAGAACGCCGAAGGTTGACGTGTTGTCGATCTGCGTGGCGGGCGGGGCGAAGTTGGTGTGGTTGAGAGCGTTCGTGAAGGTCGATTCAAAGCGCAGCTTGGCGCGCTCGGTCAACGGAAAGCTCTTTGCCAGACCCAGCGATACGGCCGCTGTGCCAGGGCCTTGCAGAATACCGACGCCAGCGTTGCCTAAGCGTCCTGCGCCTGCCGGAGTGGTGATGACGGTGAATATCTGCGAGTGCTTATCGGTCAGATTCGCAAGAAGCTCGACGATAACGCAGTCAATCCTGAGTACATTTTGACCGATAGCCACATCGGATACCGGTTTCGCGAGACCTAGCGCTCACCGAGTGATTCGCTCCGTCTGCAGACCTGCCACCACAGGTCGAGTCTGGGCATCAATTGCCAAAGTATTGCGGAGGATATTGCTGCGTGGCCGCTGCGTCTAACGAGAAGCAGTGGTGTCCGGCCGGGTGAATCCATGGATCCGGAGTCGGGCTGACCTCGGGTTCGCTGTTCCGCGTAAAGACTGCGCAGAGCTCGTACTGACTTCCCTCTTTTGGGTGGTACTCATATGGCGTTCGGGTGAGGGGATCCTTATGCACGCGCCCTGGAACCTGATCGATGCTGGTTGGAAGCTGCGATCCGTGCTTAGTCCAATATTCCCTGATCTCTGTGCTGAGGTCGTAAAGCTGGTGGATTCGCTGGGAATCTGCGCGAAACTCACGCTGCACATTTGGCGGCCCTAGGTGCAAAAAGCCGAGAACGATCATGAGCGCAACAGCGGCGGAGGATAGTCCGGCCATGAGCCTGTCGCGGCTTAGGCCGATGGAAGGCGCTTCGGTCTTTCGTAAACCGCCGAAGTAGTAGTAGAAGACACCGCCCGAAAGCACCAGTACGACAAACGATTTAGCGAGGAATCGAGAGGTCAGTTCGCCGCGCAGAAGGTAGGCAAGTGCCGTGATCAGGTCGCCCATGAAGACACTCGCGGCGATGACCAGTGCCATGTAGGTGAGCCATTTCCGAACCGACGAATCCAGTTTCTCCGGATGCGCTGCCGATTCTTTCACCACAATCCGCGAGATGAGCAGGTAGAGCGGAAACGCGACAATGAGCGCGGCCAGGGATGACGGGATTGTGTAGGTGTCGTATGCCGGATAGCTGGAGAAGAGCGGGTCGGCGAGCCATCGGTCTATCAGCGCGAAGGCGAGGCACCCGAAGCCGATGGTCCACGTCGCGAGCGTGGAGAAGATGAGCAGGTAGAAAAATGCTTCTTTGGCGGATGCCCCGGCTCCTGCACGGCGTGGGATATCGACTCCGGTCAACTGCTGATAGTGGTCGGCAAGGGCGTCGTAGACTTCTTTCTCCGGCCAGCCGCGTGCGGTGAGCATTCCTACCAGTGAATCCTGCGGAATGCCCGCAGCAATTGCTTTCTCGATGAATTCGGTGATCCTTGGGTCAGGCACAGAGAAGTTTTACATCATGCGCTGGGATAAGGTGCGAAAAAGCTTTGCGTGGCGAGAGCGTCGCTGATTCGGAAGTAATGAGGAACTGTCGATGATTGATTTCCGCTCTGCTTCCTCGATCGACGAGAAGGCAGAGCGGGGTTATTCCTACTTCGTTTAAACGCAGCTCATGCTATGAGCCTGTTTTGCTCTCTCAATGAAGCCTTGCGCAGCTTCACTGAAAGGGCGTTTGAAGCTTTTCGGCCAGTTGGCTTTGTCTGCATAGAGCCGTTCGAGCGCAGCTCGCATGCCCGGGTCGCCTCCTGTAAAGAGGCTGACGAGTTGCTCGTGGCGTTCGATCAGTAAGCGTGCTTCTTCGCTGGCCGGGTCGACGTTGTTTTTCGCAGCGGCTTCGATCTCCGGGATCAGCTTTGCCCATCCGTCTTCGCCCTCAATACGAATTTCCGACTTGCGTGCCCTGAGTACGGCCTGTTGCTCGGGTGTGAAGTATTGCAACATCCACGATTTGTCCTGTTCCATCTGAATCACCTCGATGATGTGTTGCAAGGCATTCCAGTCGGCCTCTCCAGATTGGGCGAAGAGCTTCTGCGCGCGATCAACCGCGCGGAGAGCGCGATCGAGTGTTCGGCGCTTCCGCTCCAGTGCCTCGCGCTGGAGCCGCAAGGTTTCGCCCAGATCCGATGACGGTCCGCTGAGGATCGCCTTGATTTCGTTCAGAGAGCAACCGATGAATTTGAGCGTCGCGATCTGCTGCAAACGGATGAGTTCGCGCTTACCGTAGAGGCGATAGCCGGATGCCGTGCGACCGCTCGGGCTGAGCAGGCCCAAGCGGTCATAGTGGTGCAGCGTGCGCACGGTAACGCCGGTGCGTCGAGCGAACTCCTGAATCTGCATGGAGCCGATGCTGTGGTCCATAAGGTGTCCCTCTACGAAGATATTCAGGCGTGACGTTGCGTCAGGGTCAAGCACGTCCTGACAATTTAGACTAATAAAAATGCCACATGTACTTGTTACCGGCGGGTCCGGCTTTTTTGGCGGCGTCCTTAAGCGCAGATTGCTTGGCGAAGGTTTCACCTGCGTGAACTTCGATCTTCTTCCTGATGCGGAGCGTTTGCCTGGACTCGAAAGCATCCAGGGTGATCTGCGGGATACTGCGCTTCTCGCAAAAGTTTTTCAGGAGCAGCGCTTCGATGCTGTGATTCATTGCGCGGCGATGCTGGCCCACGGAAAGATCGAGCGCGACACGCTCTGGACCTCGAACGTCGATGGAACTATAAATCTGGCGAAGGAATGTCGCGAGAACGGCGTTCCTAAGATGGTGTTCATCTCTACGAACTGTCTGTGGGCGAGTAACCTCGGGCATCCGGTTACGGAGGCTGAGACGCCGAATCCTATTGAGATTTACGGGCAATCGAAGCTCGCCGCGGAAAAGGCGCTGGCGAAGTACACCGGCGATCTAGATATTGTCATGCTGCGCTGCCCAACCATTATCGACAGTGGACGACTGGGATTGCTCGCGATCCTCTTTGAGTTCATGAATGACGGCAACACGATCTGGGTTGTGGGTAAAGGCGACAACCGCTACCAATTCATCTACGCGCAGGACTTGGCGTCTGCATGCATTCGGGCGCTTGATTTCAAGGGTTCGGATATCTTTCATGTCGGCTCGGATCAGGTGAAGACTCTGCGTGAGGTGTATGAGGCGGTGATTCGCAATGCGGGAAGCAAGTCACGGGTGCGATCGCTGCCGAAAGAGCCGACTCTTGCGGCGATGAAGCTGGCGCACAAGCTGAGAATTTCCCCGTTGGGACCGTATCACTACCAGATGATTGCGGAGGACTTTCTTTTCGACACTACGAAGGCGCAGACGCTTCTGGGATGGAAGCCGACGCTGACGAATGAGGAGATGCTGACCCGCGCCTACAAATACTATGCGGAAAGGAAAGATGAGATTTATGCGCGCACAGACGCTTCGGCACACTCGAAGCCGGCATCGATGGGCGCGATCCGAATTTTGAAATGGCTGTCATAGAAACGAATCCAAACCACGAAATTTCCCACGAGCGCCGCATCGACTGGCGCTCGCCCTGGACGATGTTCTGGGTTGGCCTCCTGGTGCGGGTCCTGTACATCACGATTGCACGCAGTTATCACTTCCGTGCCTTTGCGGATC
Organism: Alloacidobacterium dinghuense; assembly: GCF_014274465.1. Lineage (NCBI taxonomy): Bacteria > Pseudomonadati > Acidobacteriota > Terriglobia > Terriglobales > Acidobacteriaceae > Alloacidobacterium > Alloacidobacterium dinghuense. Next base: position 4,379,078 of record NZ_CP060394.1, read on the forward strand.
ACTTCGAGTTTGGCTGGGAGATGGGGCGCATCGCGCGCGCGCTGGCGCTCGGGCGCGGTTACGCTGATCCCTTTGTCGACAACACCGGCCCTACGGCGTGGAACCCTCCGCTCTATCCGTTGATTCTCGCGGGAGTGTTCAAGCTTTTCGGTGCCTACACGACGCTTTCCGGTTGGGTCATTCTCTCGATCAACAGTGTTTTTTCGGCGGCGACGATTCCCGCGATTTATGAAATTGCCCGGCGTTGCTATGGGCGGGAGCGTAACGGCGCGAGCGTTGCACAGTGGTCAGGATGGCTGTGGGCGCTGTATCCAGCTGCCATGCAGTATGCGGTGCGCTGGGTGTGGGAGATGACGCTCACGACGCTGCTCTTCGCGTGGGTGCTGGTGATTGCCCTCCGCATGCGTGGCGTGGATGGAGATGCCAGGAACACTTTGAAGTACTGGCTTCTGTTTGGATTACTGTGGGGCGGAGTCGCGCTTTCGAATCCGTCGCCCCTGTTGTTCCTACCGGTTTGCGGACTGTGGATTTTATTTGGGTCGAAGGACAGAGTTGCCGCATTCAGGGGAGCAGTTCTGGCAGCTGTTGTTTTCTTTTCGTGTCTGACGCCGTGGGCTATCCGCAATTGGCGCGTTTTTCACGCCTTCATTCCGATCCGGGGAAACCTGGGAGCTGAACTGTATGCCGGCAACGGTCCAGGTTCAACGGGTTTCCCATGGGGCGGCACGCTGCCAATTGTCGATGGCGGGCCGAGGATCGCCGAGTATCGGAGCATGGGAGAAGTGCGTTTCGTAAAGATGCGTGACGAGATGGCGAAGGCCTATATCCGCTCGCATCCGGCGCATTTTGTGAAGATCAGCCTGAAGCGAGTCTATTTTTACTGGATCGGGGTGCCGCATCCTGATCAGGCGCACCCGGCTGGGGAATATGTCCGCGAGATTAATTTTTCCTTCCTGACCTTTTCGGGCCTGCTGGGTGCATGGCTTTCGTGGCGGAGACGCATTCCTGCAACCGGATTGTTTCTTTGGGCATTTCTGCTGCTGCCAATCAGCTATTACTTCGTCACTCCCGGTGCGCGGTTCCGGCATCCGCTCGAGCCCTTGATTGCGATTCTGAGCGTATATCTGTTTCAGGCGGCAGAAAAGAGCTGGCGGGTACGATGGTTTGCGCGCTCGTGAGCCCGCTGCATCGTTCAACGTGCGTAGGTGTAGGTCCCGCAAAGGTGCGATGAATTCGAGATCGCATCGAGGGTGAAGACCGGTGCCTTTTCTCCAGAGAAAAATGCGAGGTTCAGCGAATTCCCTTCAACGTACGTTGCCAGCCATTGCGTGTCTTCGGCCCCGCAGAGAGTGTTCTTGTGCATAAACTTTCTTGTGGCGGGGATGTTCAGTTTGTAGAGATGGCCCTTGTGGCCGGAGTTGCTGTCAGCGTCGAAGACGGAGCTTACCTCTCCCGGTTCGAGATCGCGCGCGCGGACGATGGGGAAAGTGTAAAAGTTGATGGCTATCTTGGCGTCAGAGAATCCAACATCGCCTGTAACTGTCTGCGCTGACGAACCGGCAGCCCGCCAATATCCTAATTCCTGTGCCGTGACTGCGGCGCAACAGGCCAGCATCCATCCCGCGATCACGCAGAGTCGTCCTTCCAGCTTCATCCTTTAAGAATGACATTCGCAGAGACTCTGAGCAAACTGCCGGGCTGCTGGCGGAATCTAGTTTGGCGTAGCGGGGAATCTTTCGGCGGAGCGAGCCCGTGCCTTCGCGGCTTCTTCTTCGCGGTTCTTGGGGAGCGCCGTGGTTTCAAGCGCGTGAAGGAGACGGGCTGAGGCAGAGGCTACCTCCTCGATGGCGGCGTCGAAGGCTGCTTCGTTCGCCTTCGATGGCTTGTTGAAGCCGCTGATCTTGCGAACGAACTGCAGCGAGGCGGCGCGAATCTCTTCGTCGCTGACGGGCGGGTCGAAGTTGAAGAGGTTTTTGATGTTCCGGCACATGGGCTGAGAACCCTCTCTTTTGAGTGTGACCGAAGGCTCGGCGGCGGGTCAATCTCTTCAAGAGGCTTTAGAACTGTCTTTGAGAAGCCTGAGCCGGACAAGGCTTTCGGCAGTCGCGACGAGAGCGTCTTCTCTGGAACGCGGTGTCCAGCCCAGCATACGCACAGCTTTTGCGTTGGTGGCGTTCTTCACTTTGCCGAGTTCTGGGAGGATCAACTTGATTGCCGGGTCCCTCAGCGAAGCGAGACGCAAAAGCCAGTTCGGGAGTTCCTTGGTGGGCGCTCTTCTCGCTGGCTCGCCCATCCGGTCTTTGAGAACCTCGGCCATCTCGCGAATCCACATGAAGTCGCCCGCGGTGGCAAGGAAGCGTTCGCCTTTGGCGGCAGGGTGAGTCATGGCGAGAAGGTGCAGGCTGGCAACGTCGCGCACGTCAACAACGCCGAAGTTAAGCTTCGGGCAGCCGGGAAGCGCGCCGTCCATGAGGCGCTGGATCAAGAGAATGGACGCGGAATAATCAGGGCCGAGAACAGGGCCAAAAACGCCCACCGGATTGACCGTTGAAAGCTCGAGGCGGCCGCCTTCTTTAGCGATGAAGTCCCAGGCGGCGCGCTCGGCCAAAGTCTTCGACTTCGTGTAGGCCATCAGGTCGTCCCCGTTGGGATCTGTCCAATCGGTCTCGTTGAACGGCCCGTTCCGTGGTTTTTGGCCGTAGCCGATGGCGGCGAAAGACGATGTCAGCACGACGCGCTTTACGCCGGTGTCACGAGCGGCGCGCAAAACGCGAAGAGTGCCCTCGCGCGCGGGGATGATGATCTCGTTCTCGTTCTTTGGCAGGCTTGGCGGAAGGGGCGAGGCGACGTGCAGCACGAAGTCGCAACCGGCGACCGCTTCCGGCCAGCCTGCTTCGGCGGTAAGATCGGCGGCGAAGAAGGACAGGCGATCGCCGGGATTAGAGCCGCCGACTTTTAGCATTGCGCGTACCTCTAACTCGCGCTTGAGCGAGCGCACGGTTGTGCGGACGTGATAGCCCACTTCGAGGAGATGCAGGATGCAATGGGCGCCGATGAAGCCTGATCCGCCGGTGACGAGTACCAGTTCGTTGCTCATGTCGATGTTTTGATGAAGGGCCTCTCAAGCGTGATGCTGATATTTCAGGGGCGAGCATTCGTTCTGGTCTGCTGTATCCTTCCGCTATGTCGACCAGCAAGACTCTTGCATCTGTTCTGCTCCTCTGCCTCCCTCTCGCGCTTTTCGCACAGGAAGCGATTCCCAGCGATACCGGCACGGTTGCGGCGAAATCGGCGTGGCTCGAGCTGACGCCTGAACAGAAGACCGAAGTCATGCGCTTCGCGGAACCTTACAAGGACTATCTGCGCCACGCCAAGTCCGCTGCGCTTTCCGCAGCCACGTTGGCGGCACTCGCGCAACAGAGCGGCTTCACTCCATTTACTTCGCCCTCGCAGGTCAAGTCCGGCGCCCGGCTCATCATCAACAATCGCGATCGAGCCATTGCATTCGTCGTCATTGGGTCCGACCCGATCGAAACCGGCTCGCGCGTCATTGCGGCGCATGAAGATTCGCCGCATATCAATCTCAAGTCTCGTCCGGTGATACAAGCGCCCGGTTCAGTCGCGCTCTTCAAAACTACACTCTATGGCGGACTCAAGAAATATCAGTGGTCGAATCTTCCTCTGGCGCTCGTTGGCCGCATCGATACGGTGGACGGGCGGCATCTTCAGGTGAACATCGGTTTCGCGCCCGGAGATCCCGTCTTCGTGATTGCTGACAGCGCACCGCACTCCGACAGCCAGTTGCGGACCCGGACCTACACGCAGGTGCTTGGAGGCGAAGAAATGAATCCCGTCGCCGGTTCTATTCCCGGCGATCACTCCACCGTTGCGCAGCAGGTGATGGAGACGCTGCGGCAGCGCTTCAACATCCACGACGAGGATCTGGTTTCTGCCGAACTCGAACTGGTGCCGGCCACACAGCCAGCCGATGTGGGTCTTGACCTCGGACTGACCGGATCATGGGGTCAAGATGACAAGCTCTCTTCCTATGTCGCCAGTCGCGCCATTCTTGACCTGAAGGGCACACCGCGTAAGACCGCTCTGGCTTACATTACGAACTTCGAAGAAGTGGGATCGCCGAACAATACCGGCGCGGGGTCGCAGTTTCTGGATACGCTGTTCACTGAACTCGTCGACGCGCAGAAGCCCCCGGCCACGGATCTGGCTGTTCGCAACGCTCTGCGCAACGCGGACGTTCTTTCAGCCGATTGCAACGATGGAGTGAACCCGCTCTTCCCGCAGAATTCAGAGGCGTCAAATGCTGCGGTTGTGGGCTATGGCGTAGCGATCAAAAGATATGGTGCAGGTTTCGACCCAAACTCGGAATTCACCGCGCGGATTCTTCGCGTACTTGACCAGAACCACATCGCATGGCAGACGCAGACGCCGAGAGTTGAGGTGGGCGGCGGAGGCACGATTGGCGGCTTTCTTTCGCTGCGCAATATGGAGGTTCTCGACGTAGGGATTCCGCTTCTCTCAATGCATGCGCCGTATGAGATGTCGTCGAAGGTGGATTTATGGAGCTTTTACCGCTTGATGTCGGCCTTTTATGCGATGGAGTAAGGCTTTCGATTGAGAGATCGGGCGCTCAGGAAAAGCTCCCAAGTAATTGACCCCAACCCCGATAACAAGTACACTAATTAAGTTTGGCGATCCTGCCCGTTGCTCTTTAGCGGTGCACTCGGCTCACTGAAGTCTTTGGTTTGAGCATTTGCGCCCCAGGCAAGCATGTATCTGCCCAGCTTTCATAAGTTTACGCGACCCGGAACATGGGCGCTGGAGGTTCTATGTACGCGGTGATCCGCACTGGTGGTAAGCAGTATCGTGTCGCTCCGGGCGACGTGGTGAAGATTGAGAAGGCAGCCGCAGACGAAAACGGCACGGTTGAGTTCAGTGATGTGCTGGCCGTTTCCGGCGATGCCGGTTCGGTTGCGAAACCGGGTTCGGCCAAGGTGATTGCCACGGTCCTCGGCGAGGGACGCGGCGACAAGATCCTGGTCTTCCACTACAAGCGGAAGAAGCAGTACAAGAAGTTGCAAGGACACCGTCAGGCTTTCACCGAAGTTCGCATCAACGAGATTCAGGTCGACGGCGCGACCTACAGCGCGCAGAAGTAAGCTGTGCGGCAAATTTTTAGAAGCCGGTCAGGCCGGCGCAAGGATTAAGAAATGGCACATAAAAAAGGCGGCGGAAGTTCTAATAACGGACGCGACTCTAACGCGCAGCGGCTGGGCGTAAAGGCTTTTGGCGGCGAGTTGGTCACCGGCGGATCGATCATCGTCCGGCAGCGCGGCACGCGTCTGAAACCCGGCCTCAACGTCGGCCGCGGCAGCGACGACACACTCTTTGCCAAGATCACCGGCAAGGTAAAGTTTGTCGACCGCGGGCGCATGGGCCGCTTTGTAGCGGTTGAACCGGTAGCAGCTGAGTAAGCTCGTTTCGCTTAATTGGAAAAGGCTGGAGCATCGTGCTCCGGCCTTTTTCCGTTGATCGGCAATTACGAACTGCATCCAGGTGAATGCCTGTGGGTGGGATGTGTCGTAAAGGCAAGAAAAGAGCCTCGAAGCTTTTTCGAAGCTCTTTTCGTTTCCAAAACTCTTCGCTAACCGGTAAGCGAGTTCTTCGCGAGTACGCGGTCGACCACGCTTTCGACGTTTTGCAGGAAGCCACTCTGGGGAGCAGGTTTCGGAGCGTTCGGCCCGAGCTCGTGGGCTAGATCGTTCCAGAGAAGCGCGGACGATGAAACCGACGTGGCGGTCGGCTGTTCGAGATGTTCGTGGAAGCCCAGGAAAGCAACCCAAGTAAGCAGAGCCACAACAGTCACGATTCCAGATATCTGCACAGCCCAGTTTCCGATACTGGAGAAATGGAAAGCGTTCACCATCAGATCCGTGGCCGAGAGCAGGATGAGCCCAACGCAGATGCCGAAGACCCGATTGCGATAGGAAAGTCCAAGTGCGTGAATTGAGACGACAAGGAACGCTAGCAGGCAGAGCGCCAGTACGCTGAAGCAGACCGCGATTTCCGTGAAGATCGCAGCCAAGTGGTCGTGTATGGAACTGGCCGAGGCAAGCGTTACGACGGATGAAAGTGAAAGAACCAAGGACACGACTGCTGCCCACCGGAAACCCGCCAGCCCGAGATGCCTGAGTCCGGGAAGCGGCGCCATCATGTTGATGAAGATCTCCTGGAGCGCGAAGAACAATGCGACGCAGCCAGCCAAGTAGGTTATCCAGTGAGTATAGAAATAGGTGGAATGCAGTAGCGGGCTGTCTGATATATGGGCGCGCGACAGTCCCAACATGATGAGTGTGCTGGCCATGCGGATGCCCAGGAAGGCTCCGAACGCGGACAAAGCAGCGTGTTTTCTTACACGCATGAAGGCCAGGAACGCCGCCGCCCAGAGACAGGGGTCAGCGTAAGTGAGCATGCTCGAGATGGGAGCTAACGCCATGCTGTATTCCAAGCCAATGTAATTGACGATAGACCGTATGCCCGGGGGGAACAAGACTGACTTTCTACTAAGTAGTAACCTTGAAAAAGTTACTAAAGCTCGTATTGTCTGACGGATAGAAGCAAAAGCGAGCAACTGTCTACGACGCCAAGTCGGAGCTGAATGTTGCTTCTCACGTGCTCAAAGAATGGCGTTAAATGGCGTACCAACAACATTTTATTGCCGGTAAGATGGCGCGATTTCCCCTACCACTTCAAGCTTGATACATAGCTTGAAATTGCGGTATTCCCGCTAGTAATCCATCCAGTTGAGCAAGCTTGTACGAAGCCGTTGACGGCGGTATAGGCGTCGATTTGTAGCCGTGTTTTCCACCCATCCCCAACCGCAAAAAAAGCCCGCTCCGCGTGCTATAATTAAGGAATAATCGAGGCAAAAACCTCTTCGCTTTCAATCTGTTAGTCCAATTCCAGCCGGTCCGGCTGTGAGGCGATCGAAGGCTTTGCCTTGCCGGAGTTTCATGTCCACCAAAGAGCTTTCCGTTTCAACAGTTTCCCCCGACGAACTTGAACTTGCTTCCGTAAAACAGAATGGCCAGAAGAAGATGAACGGTCAGGACGGCGCTTATACAAGCGACAATATCAAGGTGCTTGAGGGCCTTGAGGCGGTGCGCCTGCGTCCGGCAATGTATATCGGCTCGACGGGTGAGATGGGACTGCACCACCTGGTCTATGAGGTGGTCGATAACTCGGTTGATGAAGCCCTGGCTGGGTATGCGAAGAAGATCGAGGTAGTGATTCACGTTGATAACTCAATAACGGTCATTGATGATGGCCGTGGCATTCCTGTAGATGAAAAGACTCTCGACAACGGCGAGAAGATGCCTGCCGTGCAAGTTGTTCTAACCAAGCTGCACGCGGGTGGTAAGTTCGATTCCTCGACCTACAAAGTATCGGGTGGTCTGCATGGTGTGGGCGTATCGTGCGTCAACGCGCTGAGCGAAGAGTTCGATGTAGAGATCTGGCGCGACAATCACACATATGAGCAGGATTACGAGCGCGGTCATCCGGTCTCAAAGCTGCGACAGACGGGGACATCAAAGAAGCGCGGGACCAAAGTTCACTTTCTGCCCGACAAGACGATTTTTACCGTCACGGAATACAACTACGACACGCTGGCGCAGCGTCTGCGCGAACTCGCCTTCTTGAACAAGGGCCTTGAGATCACGCTTACCGACGAGCGCACTACCGATCCGAAAACGGGAGAGGCCAAGCGCGCGGAGTTTCGATATGCCGGCGGCATTGCCGAGTTCATCAAGCACATCAACCGGGGCAAGCAGATTCTGCATGACAAGCCGATTGTGATGGAAGCCGAGCGCGACGGCGTCGACATGGAAATTGCGCTCCAGTACAACGACGGCTACTCAGACACGGTCTTTACCTTTGCGAACAACATCAACACGGTCGACGGCGGCTCGCATCTCTCCGGCTTCAAGACGGCGCTGACGCGCACGATCAATGCGATCGGTCAGCAGATGGGCCTCTTCAAGGACGTAAAGGAAAACCTCTCCGGCGACGACGTGCGCGAGGGACTGGTTGCCGTCATCAGCGTGAAGCTGCCGCAGCCGCAATTTGAAGGCCAGACCAAGGGTAAGCTCAATTCAGACATTGCCGGAACCGTCCAGGCGCTCGTCAACGAAAAGCTTGGCATGTTTCTCGAACAGAATCCGCCGGTCGCTCGCAAGATCATCAACAAGGCAATCGATGCGGCCCGCGCACGTGAAGCTGCGCGAAAGGCACGCGATCTGACGCGGCGCAAGGGCGCGCTCGACGGTGGTGGACTGCCGGGCAAACTCGCCGATTGCAGTGAGCGCCAGCCGGAACGCTGTGAGCTTTATCTGGTCGAGGGCGAATCAGCAGGGGGAACAGCCAAGCAGGGGCGCGACCGCCGCTTCCAGGCGATTCTGCCGCTCAAGGGCAAGATTCTCAACGTTGAGAAGGCCCGCTACGACAAAATGCTGGGGCACGAAGAAATCCGCGCCATGATCACGGCGCTGGGCACTGGCATTGGCAAGGAAGACTTCGATCCAGCGAAGCTGCGTTACGGCAAGATCATTCTGATGACCGACGCGGACGTCGACGGTTCGCACATTCGCACGCTGCTGCTGACCTTCTTCTTCCGCCACATGCAGGAGCTGATCAAGCGCAATCACGTGTACATCGCTCAGCCACCTCTCTATCGCATCAAGAAGGGCAAGTTTGAGCAGTACATCAAGGATGACCGCGAGTTCGTGAAGGTGATGGTCAAGCGCGCGTCCGATGGCATGATTGTTCGTCATGGCGAGAATGCTACGAAGCTTGAGGGCCCTGCGCTCACCAAGTTCATGGGGCAGCTGAACGAGTATCTCGGCTTCTTCGACAAGGTGAACAAGCGCCTGCGCAATGACGAAGTTACCGGCTTGTTCGCGAAGCTTTTTGCGCATGAAGGCAAGGAGCCAGCGAAGCGCACTGACTTCGAGGGCGACGCATCAACCGTCCCAGCCAAACTCACGGAGTTCTACAACGAACTCAAGAAGATCGAGAAAAACTATCAGTTCAAGGGTCTGGATAAGCCGGTGCACGACGAAGAGCATCAGACCTGGTCGCTCATTTTCCACGACGCGCAAGGCGCGGAACGGAAGATTGACTGGACCTTTGCATCGGCGCCCGAGACGCGGCAGATGCTTGCGAAATATTCACAAATCAAGGACCTGCTTGAACCGCCGTTCCTGATCGAATATGCGTCGAAGGCCGCGACTGCCGCTGAGCCGGATCCCGAAGAAACCGAAGGCGAGACCACGGGCGAGATCGAAGCCGGCAAGCCGGCGCCAAAGCGCATTGGCCGCGCCTCGCATGAACCGGTCGAAAAGCAGACGCCACACGAGCTATTCGAATACGTCATCGAACAGGGTCGGCGCGAATACCAGGTGCAGCGTTACAAAGGTCTTGGCGAAATGACAGCAGCGCAGCTGTGGGAGACAACCATGGATCCCGAGCACCGCACGCTGCTTACCGTCAAGCTTGAGGACATTGCCGAGACGGAAACGATTTTCACTACGTTGATGGGTGAAGACGTTGAGGCTCGCCGCAAGTTCATCGAAGACAATGCGCTGGATGTAAAGAACCTGGATATTTGATCTTCATTCTTTGTTTAGGCACGGCGGCTCCTCGCAGCAACTGCTTCGTGTCTGCCCATGCCGCCAATCCTTACATCAGCACCTTCAGCAACAGTTTCAGAACATCCTTGAGCGGCATAACGGTCAGCAGTAGAGGAGTCATCGGAAGAAGGCTCGCAACCACGAGATGGATGATGGTACGCGGGTCAAGCGGTATGGGCTTCATCTTCTCTACCACGCTAAAACTGTTGCCGAGATCCGCCAGCGACTGAATGTCCCCCGTTCCCAGCAGTGGCTCGTTCTCAGGATTCTGGTGCTCAATCCATTTCTTGTGGAACAAGCCCGTGTAGGTCGTCGCCAGCGTCCCATATTGATGAAGCCCGATGCGCTTTGTTCTGAGCAAGGTTCCAGTAAAGAGAACAAGCGGACCTAACACGATGAGCAAAGCAACGACTACATATGTGGCAATCGCCGGGGCGAAGTTCACCAGCGGTGTCTTGCCATACACAACGTCCCTCGCGAGGACGCCCGTAGATCCGACCGAGAATGCGAAGAGAATAATTCCGTAAAAGCGCTGGGCGTCGCCCACAAAGCCTAACCCTCCGGCCTGATCCGGATGAGTTGCAAAAAGCTGGATGTCGAGCCTGCGAACACGGGCGAGAAACTGAAACCAGAGGAAGAGTCGCCAGAGCCATCGAAAGCAGAGGAATTGGTAAAGAGGCACGCTGATTCCGACCAGCCACATGCCTGCCCATGTAACCGACTCGCCGCCATCTGTGCTCGTTGCGTACCAACTGGAGACATTCACTGCGGTCTCTCGAAAGGCGACGATAGAAAAAAACCAGGCCAGAACCAGAATCACAATTTCCGCTACGATCGAATCGCGCGCCCGCAGAGTGCGATCGACAATGTTGTTGAATCGATCGAAGTCCTTTTCGATCACAACCCCGGAACTGACAAAATGCGAAGCGGCTCCCGCCACGCGCGGGCCAACCACGCCCTCGGCCAGAAGGAGCAGGGGAACGGCAAGAAGAAAGCGGGTGTGGGCGCTGAAATCGTCTACAAAGGAAATGGGCACGGAATGCCCAAAGGCTCTCCCCTGGATCACCGACAAAATCAACAGTGGAAGCCATGTGATGATGGCGCTCAGGAGGGCTCTTCTTTTCAAGAGAGGAGCATTTTGTTTAACGAGTCCCACGCGTCTTTGAATATTGAACAGCGGGCCGCCCTCCATGAGCAGAAAAGGGCGAGAAGTCAGATTCGTATTTTGATTCACGATCCCTCCGGCGAACTACACGCACTACGCTGCCCCGAGCACTAAAACAGCATTCAGGGCGGAACGTAGAATACTGTACCTCTGTGGTGAACACAGGGCGAACGTTTTCCTAAGGGGAGCGGGCAGAAGGGTTTCTAACTTCTGTCCGGGACAGCAATCCGATTTCAAGGTCTGCAATTCATTGCACACTCACCCTTTCCCGAAAGATCGCAAACAGTTGCGACTGGTCTTCAACACCGCCGGTACGGGCGCGTTCCCGGCCTTTGCAAAAAATTAGCTTGTTTCCTCTGCAGGAAAAAGTGCACAATTTCCCACGCCGGACCAGCATGGAGAGAGTCCCGGCCTTGAACTACCCCAGAGTTCACGAGGATAACTTTGCGGGTTTCAACTCGGGACCAGGTTTAGGCTTGCCCGATGGAGCAGAACCTGCGCACGAGAGGAAACTATGCGTGTTCGCCACACCTTCGTTCTGATCATGCTGGCTTTGATCATGAGCGCTGTTTCTGCCACAGCGCAGTCTGGTTATAGTTACACGACAATCGACTATCCCGCAGCCTTCAATACGGGAGTGTTTGGCATTAACAAGAGCGGGCAGACGTCAGGCACGTACTTCGGCAATGACGGAGTGGCGCACGCGTTCATCTGTACATCGGGGAAATTCACCAGCCTCGATTTTCCGAAAGCCAGTCGCACCTTCGGTTTCGGCATCAACGAGGCTGCGTGGATTGTCGGGTACTACATCGATCCGGACAACAAGATTCATGGTTTTTTGCACGATGCGGAGAATTTTAGTGCGTTGAACTATCCCAACGCGGTGGCCACCCGCGCATACGGACTGAATGCGTCGGGGCAGATCGTAGGTTCTTATCAGGACGAAAAAAATGTTACCCATGGGTATCTGAATCAAGGGGGTAAGTTCACTTCGATCGATTATCCCAACGCAGCCCGGACAGAGGCATTTGGCATCAACAATGCGGGTGTGATCGTCGGGAACTACTCCGATGATAGTGGAACGATCCACGGATTTGTGGACAAGGCCGGTGTGCTCACCAGTTTTGATTTCCCTGGAGCTCAGCGCACGAACCCATACGGCGTCAACGAGTCAGGCCAGATTGTTGGCAGCTTCAGCGATCACAACAAGAATCATGGATTCATCAATAGCGGGAACGTTCACATCAACTACCCGGGAGCGCTTTCTACCTTCGGCTTCGCGTTCAATGATTCGGCGGAGGTTGTTGGTCAATACGTGGACGAGGACAGCGTGGACCACGGATTTCTGGCGGTGAAAGGAAAAGAGCAGGCACCCCAGATCAGCCTGCGACTGGACCCGGACAACATTACGTCCGGGGTCGGAGCGTTCAAGCTAACTGTGCGTGGAATCGGCTTTGTTCCGGGATCAATTCTGCAATGGAACGGCATGCCGCGGTCTACGATGTTTCAGGATAGCTCCCACCTGATCGCGAACATTGAGGCTACTGATGTTGCCACTCCCAATGTTGCTTCCTTAGTTGTTGTAAACCCGGGGCCAAACGGCTCCAAGTCGAATGCAGTTGCCTTCGTTGTCCACACGGGCCCTACGCCTTAGTTGAGATCTGAGCCCGGCCCGCAGACCCTGCCGCCGTGACTGACGATTATACTTTTCTCGATGACGGGTGAGATTTCACGGCGAGGATTTGTTCAGGGATGTGCGGGAGTAGCCGTCGCGTCCCTTCTGCGGGGAAATGCATTGGCTGCTGTCGATCTTGCGCACGATTCCAATCGTCCGCAATTTCATCTGCTGCCTGCGGCCAACTGGATGAACGATCCAAACGGACCGATCTTCTGGAAGGGCAAGTATCACATGTTCTTCCAGTACAACCCGCACGCCGCCATGTGGGGAGACATGCACTGGGCGCACTCGATGAGCCCGGACATGGTTCACTGGCAGCATCTGCCGATGGCGTTGGCTCCGACCAAGGGAGGGCCGGATGAGGAGGGTTGTTTCAGCGGAAGCGCTGTCGTCCTCAACGGTGTGCCCACTTTTCTCTACACGGGAGTCAAGAGTGTCAGCGCAAACGAGGCTACGCTAAGCGATGGACATCACAATTTCCGCGAGACGCAGTGCCTGGCGACTTCAAGCGATGCGGACCTGAGGACATGGCAGAAGCTACCACAACCGGTTTTGCCTTCGCCCCCGGCGGGGATGAAGATCACAGGCTTTCGTGACCCTTGTCTTTGGCAGGAAGATGATGCCTGGTACATGGGCATCGGCTCCGGTATTCGTAACCAGGGTGGTTGCGTATTGCTTTACCGATCGGCTGATTTGCGGCGGTGGGAATATCTGCATCCGCTGGTGAGCGGTGAATGGAACGGCAAGGCGGCCGGCGATCCAGTAGACAGCGGAGAGATGTGGGAGTGCCCGGATTTCTTTCGACTGGGTCAAAAGCATGTGCTGCTCTATTCGACCGAGCGCAAGGTCTTTTGGATGGCGGGCGAGTATGACGCGATGGAGCATCGCTTTACTTCGCAACAAAAAGGTGTACTCGATTACGGCCCGCGTGCCTACTACGCTCCGAAGACCATGCTGGATAAGAATGGAAACCGCATTCTGTGGGGCTGGATTCCGGAGACGCGGCCAGAAGCGGAGTATTCGCGCGCGGGCTGGGCGGGGATGATGTCTCTGCCTCGCGTCCTGACGCTTGATGCAAATGGTCAGCTGGAGATGAAGGTGCTGCCCCGCGTTCAGGATTTGCGCAGCGGCGACCCTGTGCAGCCTCAGAGCGGCGAGGATCGCACCGTGTGGCCACTGCTGGACCTGAGCGCCGAAGCGGAGTTGTGGGTGCAGCCGTTGCGTGGGCCCGTTCATTTGACGATCGGAACCGAGGCCACGCCAGCGGTTCATTTCCATCTCGACGCGACGCATGGCACGCTTACATACAACGCGCAGACGGTTGGAACAGTTCTGCCTCAGGGACAGATGCGGGTGTCCCTGTATCTGGACGGCTCAGTTCTCGAACTCTTTGTGAATGACAAGCTTGCTCACACGAGCCGTCTCTACGATCTTGACCGCGAACACACGATGCTGACGATCACCGATCCCGGCAGCGCCGTCTCCGATGCATTTCTGTGGCGAATACAGCCTATCTCATCCAATCGGCTGACAACTTGAATTCACCAGCCTCACGAAATGCTCTTGTCTGTGAGGCTCGGTCGGTATACTTCCCTTTCGCGATCTTTTTTGGAGGCTACCGTCCACTATGGCTTTGGACCGTCGGGCTTTTTTGTCTACCTGCAGCCGATTTGGCTTGGCATCTACGCTTTTCCCCGGCGCTTTATACACGCTGGCCGCACAGGAGAAGACCGGTTCGGATGAGAAGACGAAGATCACGCCGGAGATGATCCATGCGGCTGCGGCGCTTGCTGGCGTGACGATCACCGCCGAGCAGAAGCAGATGATGCTCGACGGATTGAACCAGCAGCACGAAGCCTACGATGCGATTCGCAAACTGCATCTGCCGAACAGCGTGCCTCCGGCTTACATCTTCGATCCGTTGCCGCCAGGTGCAAAAGTCAACGCAGAAAGACACGAGCCGCGCTACAGCACGGCGCCCGCAATGGGCACATTGCCTGCCAATCTGGAAGAGCTTGCCTTTGCGTCAGTTGTAGATCTCGGCGACCTGGTGCGGAGGAAAAAGGTATCGTCGACGAACCTGACGGAAATGTATATTGCGCGAATCAAACGCTACGATCCGACGCTGCATTTCGTCGTCACGATCACGGAAGAGCGGGCGCTGGCGAAGGCGAAAGAGGCGGATGCAGAAATTGCGGCGGGGAAATATCGTGGACCATTGCATGGGCTGCCGTGGGGTGCCAAGGATCTGCTTGCGGTGAAAGGCTATCCCACGACATGGGGCGCAGGTGGATTTGAGAAGCAGAGTTTCGATGAGGATGCGACGGTCGTCAAGCGACTGGATGCCGCAGGCGCAGTCCTGATTGCGAAGACGACGCTTGGCGCGCTGGCTCTGGGCGACAAGTGGTTTGGAGGGCGCACGCGCAATCCGTGGAATCCGAAACAGGGATCGAGCGGTTCGTCGGCGGGATCGGCATCGGCAACGGCGGCCGGGTGCGTCGCGTTCGCCATTGGCTCAGAAACGCTGGGATCGATCTCCTCGCCGTCGACACGCTGCGGCACGACGGGGTTGCGGCCCACGTTCGGGTTTGTTCCGCGCACGGGCGCAATGGCGTTGAGTTGGACGATGGACAAGCTCGGTCCGATTTGCCGCGCTGTGGAGGACTGCGCGATTGTGATGCAGGCGATCTACGGCCCGGATGGCGAAGATCTGTCCACACGCGATGCAGCGTTCAACTGGAACGCGGAGCTGCATTGGAAGTCGCTACGCGTCGGGTATCTCCACAAGGAATTTGCGCCGGAAAAGGAGCAGCCGCACGAAGAGAAGCAAACAGCTTCCCTGACCGAGCAGGAAAAGAAGAAGGCGGAACATCGCCGGCAAGCTGCTGCTGCGGCCCGGGCGCGACGCGACTACGACCGCAAGTATGATCTTGCTGCGCTGGACAAGCTGCGCAGCATGGGCGTGAATTTGGTTCCGCTAGAGTTGCCCGATCTTCCTTACGGTGCGATGACTCCCTTATTGGAAGCGGAGGCCGCTGCCGCTTTCGATAATCTGACGATGACGGGGCGCGACAAACTACTGACTGAGCAGAGCGAAGACGACTGGCCGAATATTTTTCGTACCGCCCGCTTTTATCCTGCAGTGGAGTACGTCCAGGCCAACCGCGCGCGCTCGCTGGCGATTCGCGAGGTGTCGAGGCTATTCGAGAATGTGGACGTAATTGTTACTTCGACGAACAGTGAGCAGTTGGTAGCTACGAATCTTACCGGGCATCCTGCAGTCATTCTGCCGAATGGCATTCGCGGAGATGACGCGCCGGTGCCGCCGAAGGTAGACACGGGAGAAGACGATTCGATTGGCGGACCGGGAACTCCTGTGAGCATTACGTTTCTCAGCGGCCACTACGACGATGCAAAACTGTGTTCTTTTGCGAAGGCATATCAGGATGCGACGGGATTTGAGAAAGAGCACCCCAAGCTTTAATGCAGGAATGACCTATGCCTCTTGTTGAAGTTGAGCATCTCTCGAAGAGCTATTCACGACACAGTGGTTTGCGCGCCGAACATGCGCTTGTGGTGGATGACGTTTCGTTCGACATTCATCGCGGAGAGACGCTGGGGCTGGTCGGTGAATCAGGTTCCGGCAAGAGCACGATAGCTCGCATGGTACTTGGCCTGATTGAGTCAACTTCGGGCAGTGTGACCTTCGACGGACAGCGGGTAAACGGCGCTCCACAAAGCAGGTTGCGCGCGATGCGGCGGCGTGTTCAGCCTGTCTTTCAGGACCCGTTTGCAGCGCTGAATCCGCGGATGCGTGTAGCCGAGATCATTGCTGAGCCACTGGTGATTCATGGCGCATCACCTCGGAAAGAACTTCGACCAAGATGCGTGGAGTTGTTGCGGGCCGTGGGGTTGGATGAATCGGTACTCGCTCGATATCCGCATGAGTTTTCCGGAGGGCAGCGTCAGAGGATCAATATTGCTCGAGCGCTTGCGCTGCCGCCCGAGTTGCTCGTGCTCGATGAGCCGGTTTCGGCGCTGGATGTGAGTGTCGGCGCGCAGATTGTGAATCTGCTGCGCGATCTGCAGCGGGAGTTTCAGCTTACATATCTCTTCATCTCGCATTCGATGCCGCTGGTGCGCTATCTGTCAACCAATATTGCGGTACTGCGACGCGGCCGGCTGGTTGAATTCGGCACGCGCGATGCGATCTGCGACGCTCCGCAGCAGGACTATACCAAGGCGCTGATCCAGGCAACTCCGGAGCTGCGAATGGCATAGCGACCTGCCGGCTCTTAACAGAATCTAAAAGAAATGCACGTGAGATGGGATGGAAATCATATTTGGCTTGTTGTTGCCTCGCTGATTGCGGGCGGTTTGAACGCCGTGGCGGGCGGCGGTTCGTTTCTCTCTTTTCCGGCGTTGTTGCAGGTAGGCGTGTTGCAGATTCAGGCGAATGCGACGAACACGGTCGCGCTGTGGCCCGGACAACTTACGTCGATCGCGGCATATTTTGAGGACCTGAAGCACAATCTGCGCCTCGTGCTGCCGCTATGCGTCTCAGCAGCCATTGGTGGCGTGGCGGGCGGCATTGTGCTTCTGCACACTGCCCAGAAAACTTTTCTGCATCTGGTTCCGTGGCTGCTGCTCGTGGCTGCGCTT
Source organism: Alloacidobacterium dinghuense (assembly GCF_014274465.1). Taxonomy (NCBI): domain Bacteria; kingdom Pseudomonadati; phylum Acidobacteriota; class Terriglobia; order Terriglobales; family Acidobacteriaceae; genus Alloacidobacterium; species Alloacidobacterium dinghuense. Next base: position 4,396,290 of record NZ_CP060394.1, read on the forward strand.
CTTTTTGCGGCAAGCACGCCTATTTCCCGCTGGCTGCAAAGGCGCAGCCGAGGGAAAGCACCGGGCTCCAGCCATCCATCGCATCTGCCACTTTTTATCGGGATGATGGTGGTCTGTTTCTATATTGGTTATTTTGGAGCGGGCGCGGGGTTTCTGATCATCTCACTACTGGCGATTTTTGGGATTGAGAATATCAATCAGATCAATGCGCTCAAAGTTGTGACGACGACGCTGGCGAATGGCGTGGCCGTGCTGGTTTTCGTCGTAGAGAAGCAGGTGTTGTGGCAGCATTGCCTGCTGATGATGCTGACCGCTGCAATGGGCGGCTACTTCGGCGCGCGCTTTTCGCGCAAGCTCAATCCTGTGCTGATGCGATCGGCTGTGGTTTGTCTGGGTTTGGGCATGGCTGCGTATTTTTTCTGGAAGCAAAGCTGACTTATGAAACTGGCGGCAAGTGTTGTTGGTTCGATTGCAGCTTTTTCGACGAAGCTGGCGTTTGTGCCCCAGCTTGTTCTAGTGTGGGGGACTGAAAAGTGCTCGCGACATCTCGCTGCACACGTTTTCTGCTGTTCTCGTTTGGATTCCTGATGTGGCTGGTGCATGGCCTGCTGATTCATTCTGTTCCGATGATTCTGGCCAACTCAGTCACGCTTGGCCTTGCTTTGGCAATTCTTGTGCTCAAGTTTCCGCTATGAGTGACAGGGGCGCTGATAGTCGCAGAGCGATAGACTGGAAGAGATGAGTCACGAGGGAATCCGCTTCATCACTGAGGAAGAGGCACGCCGTGCGCAGGCCGCAGAGAGCGAGTTGTCGGTCGAGGCGAAGACTCCGGCCAAGGTGCGCGTGGACAAGACCGGAGGCACCGGTATGGAGATCGAATGGAAAGACGGGCATACGAGCCGCTGGACCTTTGGATGGCTGCGCGATGCCTGCCCATGCGCGACTTGCCATGATGAGCGGGAGAAATCGGGACGCAGGCCGGGTGAGGCGAAGGCGAAACCGCAGACGCTGTTGCCGATGTACCAGGCTCCACCGCGGCCTGAGTCGGTGACGCCGGTGGGGCGGTATGCGATCAGCTTTCACTGGAATGACGGGCACCAGAGCGGGATTTATTCCTGGGATTATTTACGACGGCATTGTGGGTGTGCCGAGTGTGCCACAGCACCATAGCTGTTGCAATTTTTCATATGGATATACAGCGACGATGTAATTTGCATGCCGGATTGGCGCTATTGATTGCTCTAGTCAGTGCACTGATTCCTGCTTTTCTTCTTGCTGTGCTCTTCTTTTTCATTGGGATTAAAGTAGAAATCGCTCATCACTTGAAACACCCGACTGAACCGGATTCAATGGCGGGGCTCTCTATCTTCATGGTGGCAATACTAGCGGGTATCGCTATCTATCCGATTGCTGCTTATGCGGCGTTTGGTGCCTTACAGCCTTGGCGTCGGCCATCGCGGGAGGTGCTGAGCGTTGGCAGCAAATTCCGATTCATCTCTACAAATGTAATTATCCTTGCCAGTTTGATGGCTTTTTACAAATTGGGCTATACGTTTGGGCCAGTGGCAATCGTGGGACTTCTTTGGCTCTCAGTCGCAAATATTATCTTGGTTAGAAGTCACATGGGTGTGACTGATAGAACTTAGGAATATGTATCCCACCCTTCGCTATGCGAAGGATGGGGCACCCAAAGTCTCTTATCTTCCGATCAGCTCATCGAGCTTTTCATCATGCAGTGGTGTAGTTCTTTGTGTCTTCCAATGGTTGTGCGCGATGCCTAACGCGGATGCCGCGTTTTTGGCTACCTGAATCAGCTTGCGGTTTTCGGGTTTGAGGAAGCCTTGCGACATGGCGTGGTCGAGGAAGGTGAGGAAGCCGTCGTAGTAGCCATTTGCGTTGATGAGGATGCAGGGCTTCTGGTGGAGCTTGAGTTGGGCCCAGGTGACGATCTCGATGAACTCGTCGAGCGTGCCGTAGCCGCCGGGGAGCGCGATGAAGGCGTCGGCGTGGTCGTACATGAGGGCTTTGCGCTCGTGCATGGTCTTGACGACGTGGAAGTGCGTGACGTTGCGGTGCGCGATTTCGCGGTCCATGAGCACGTCGGGCATGACGCCGACGACTTCCGCGCCTCCGGCGATGACGGCGTCAGCGAGGATGCCCATGAGGCCGACGGTGGCTCCTCCGTAGATGAGGCCGATGCCGGCTGCGGCCATGCGCTGGCCTAATTCTTTTGCGGTCTGGGCGTAGATGGGATCGGCTCCGTCGGCTGATCCGCAGAAGACGCAGATGCGTGGATTGGTGGAGGTGGGCATCGAGAGAAGTTTACTTGAGCTTGATTGGGGTCTCAGACCGTTCGCAACGTTTCATAGAAGTCCGGGCCGCCTCTTCTCCAGCCTCGGCGATTGCCCGATTCATGTCCTCAATGGAAACAGGGAATAGCGGTTTTGGGATGATACCTTTCAAGGTCTGAACTGAATCTGTTTTCTTCACTGAATCTGCCATGAAAGTTCTCCGAGCTAAAGCCTCATTGTAATCGGCCTGAAGGCCGGTGCTTCTACCCGAAAGCTATCTAGTTGTTATGACAGATTCTGCCTTTGTATGGATCCTCGCTGCGCTCAGGATGACAGGCGAAGGGAGTGGAACAGCGATACACTGATAGAAGAACACCCGCCGAGAAAGTTTCCGAGACATCTGTTTTGCCGCATTTACTGGACAAGTTGAACCCGCCACAGCGGGCTGGGGTTGAATCCGTTGACGGGCCGGTTTTGCTTCTGGCCGGTGCCGGGTCGGGGAAGACGCGCGTCATTACGCACCGGATTGCGTATCTGATTCAGGAGCGCGGGGTTGCACCGGACTCCATTCTGGCGGTGACGTTTACCAACAAGGCTGCGGCCGAAATGGGCGAGCGCGTCGATAAACTGATCGGGCATACGACGCTGGCGAAGCCGCTGATTGCGACCTTCCACTCGTTCTGCGTGCGCATGTTGCGGCGCGATATCGAGGCTTTGCGGATTGGAAATGAAGGGCTGACGAAGACTTTCGCCATCTACGACGAGAGCGACCAGCAGGCGCTGGTGAAGCAGATTATGCGGCGCATGGGAATCGATGACAAGCAGTTTACGCCGCGGGTGGTGCTGTCGAAGATTTCGTGGGCGAAGAACCACATGATCGATCCGCAGGAGTATTACCTGCAATCGGCCGATCCGTTGAGTGAGAGGGTGGCGCACATCTTCGAGGCGTATCGCAAGGAGCTACGCAAGAACAATGCGCTGGACTTTGATGATCTGTTGCTGGAAGCGGTGCGGCTGCTGAAGTCTTCTGCCGAGGTCCGGGAGAAGTACAACCGGCGCTATCGTTATTTGCTGATCGATGAGTATCAGGACACGAACCGTCCACAGTATGAGCTGATGAAGCTGCTTGCGGGTGAGGAAAAGAATGTCTGCGTGGTCGGCGATGAGGACCAGAGCATCTACTCGTGGCGCGGTGCGGATATTCGCAACATTCTGGAGTTTGAGAAGGATTTTCCCAACGCTAAGGTGATTCGCCTGGAGCAGAATTACCGCTCGACGCAGGTGATTCTGGAGGCGGCGGGCGCGGTGGTGGCGCGGAATTCGCAGCGCAAGGGCAAGCATCTGTGGACGGAGCGCGAAGGCGGTGCATTGATCGGATACTACGAGGCTCCGGATGGCGAGAACGAGGCGCTGTTCATTGCGGACTATATCCAGAAGTATCTGCGTAAGGCAGGGCAGGAACACCAAGACGTGCGCGTGGCAGTGCTTTACCGGACGAACTCGCAATCGCGTTTGGTTGAAGAGGGGCTGCGCCGGTACGGGATCAGCTATACGATGGTCGGCGGCTTCTCGTTTTATGAGCGGGCTGAGATCAAGGACCTGTTGAGCTATCTAAAATTAGTTCAGAATCCGCATGATGCGATTGCCTTGCAGCGGGTGATCAATGTTCCGACCCGCGGGATTGGCAAGGCGACGCTTGAAACGCTGGAGCGGATTGCGCTGGAAACCGGCGCGAGCACGTGGACTGCTACCGAAAAAGTGCTCAGCGAGAGACTGCTGCCGACGCGGGCGTGCATCGCTCTCGATACGTTCCGTAAGCTGATCGAAGATGCGCGGGCGATGCTGTCTCCGGGATTCGCCGAGAAGCTGACGGCGGATGTTGCGACCGAAGGTGGGGATGCTTCGTTTGATATAGCTGCTGCTGACGCATCGGAAAACGAAGATACGAGCTTTGACTTTGGCGATGACGTGCAGCATGGGTTTGCATTTGGTGATGACGATGTTGCCTTCGAGGCTTCGGAGTTCAATCCATTTGCAGAAGAAGCCGAGAAGGGCGTCGAGCCTGAAAAGACCGAGGAAGCTGTGCCAGGATTCCGCGCGCCCGGGGATGCGGCGACGCTGCCGGAGTTGATTCGCTTCATCATCGACCGCAGCGGGTATATTCGCGCGCTTGAGGAAGAGGGGACGCCGGAGGCTTTCTCGCGGATTGAGAACTTGAAGGAATTGGCGAATGCGGCTCAGGATGCGCAGGAACGCGGCGAGACGCTGGATGAGTTTCTCGACCATGCGGCGCTGGTGAGCGATACGGACCAGTACAAGCCGGACTCTCGCGTGACGCTGATGACGCTGCATTCGGCGAAGGGACTGGAGTTTCCCCTGGTGCTGCTTGCGGGCATGGAAGAGGGGCTGTTTCCGCATTCGCGCACGCTGAACGAGCCGGACCAGATGGAAGAAGAGCGCCGGCTGGCTTATGTGGGCATGACGCGGGCAATGGATGCGCTGGTGCTGACGCGGGCGCGTTATCGGAGGCGCTACGGGAACGACATGCCGGAGGCGTCGATGCCTTCGCGGTTTCTGGAGGAAGTGCCGCCGTCGCTGCTTGAGGATTTGAGCGGCATCCAGCACAGGGCGTCGAGCTGGGGCGGATATGCCGCGGCTGCGTCGCAGCAGCCTTCTTGGATGCGGCGTCGCGAGAATCGCGGGTACGACGATGGCTTCGACGGGAGCCATCACTACAACTATGAGGATGAAGACCAGAGGCCGATGCGGCCGCGCAATGGCAGCGGTTCGACGACTCGCAATGCGGTAAAGAAGAGCGGCGGCGAATCGCTGGATAACATTGCACAGTTTTTCAGCGGGCGCGGCGGGAGCGTGTCACGCCCGAAGATTGAAGTTGCGGAACCGAAGGGTGCGGTAGGATTCAAGAGCGGGCAGCGCGTCCGGCATCCGAAGTATGGTGAAGGCGTTGTGTTCCGGCGCGAGGGAGACGGTGAGGACGCCAAGATCACGGTACAATTTACCAAGTTCGGTGTGAAAAAGCTGGTGGAGAAGTTTGCGCAGCTGGAACGCATATAAGGCTATTCGTGAAACCGAAGACCAATCTTAGCCAGAGGCTAAGGTTGGGGCATCCGATATCGCGAATGAGATGAAAAGCAGGTCCTTCGACTACGCGCCTGATGGCGCTCCGCTCAGGATGACAACTGTGATTGTGCGGATGATTCGGGGACGGGCAGGAAATTGAAGGAGAAGAATGGCAAATACCAAAAAGATTGAAAGCACGGAAGAACGCAAGAAGATAAAGCGCACGGCGCGCAAGAAGGCGACACCGAAGGCCAAGCGGACGACTCCGCGCGGCTCGAATAAGAAGAAGGTCAGGAAACTGGTCCGCGGGCAAAACAAGCGCTAAAGGGTGATCCGAAGGGCTGGCGCACGGATTTTTCTTCGCGCGCCAGCCCTCCAACAGCTACACTCCCCTCATTAAGACTGCAGGAGCCAGGTTCTGCCGACACAAGTCTTCGCCAGAAAATCAATCGACAAACTCATTAGCGACTCGGAAAATCCGGAGCACAGCCTCAAAAAGACGCTTGGCCCCTGGTCGCTGACGGCGCTTGGCATTGGCGCGGTGATTGGCTCGGGCATCTTTACCGTGATCGGAACGGCGATTGCCGGCGAACAGTTTGATACCTCGTCCATTCTCAATACTCCCGTTCTTGATTATCTGATTCACCACACGGCGCTGGTCGGGCGACCCGGAGCGGGGCCCGCGCTGGCATTGTCGTTGGTGCTGGTGGCGATTGTCTGCGCCTTTACGGGTCTTTGCTACGCAGAACTCGCTTCGATGATTCCAATTGCGGGGTCGGCATACACCTATACGTATGCAACGCTGGGTGAGCTGATTGCGTGGATTATCGGCTGGGATCTGATTCTCGAATATGCCTTTTCCAATATGGCGGTGTGCGTTGGGTTCGCGGCGCACATTGTCGATTTGATGGACTGGCTGGGGATTCATCCGTCGGCGCGATGGATTTCTCCTGCCTATCTGCCTAGCGGATTGCAGGACTTTCACGGCAATACGCTCTATGCGGCGGGCTGGCATTTCGGCTTCAACTGGCCTGCGTTTTTGATCGTCATGCTCCTGACGGTGGTGCTGGTGCGCGGCATCCGCGAGTCGGCGGAGACGAACAACATCATGGTGCTGCTGAAGATCACGGCGATCCTGATTTTCGTGGCCTTCGGTGCGCATTTTATTCATCCATCGAACTGGCATCCCTTTTATCCGAATGGCTGGTCGGGGCTGCTGACGGGTGGCTCGATTATTTTCTTCACGTATATCGGGTTTGATTCTGTCTCAACGGCGGCCGAGGAATGTAAGAACCCGCAGCGCGACGTGCCGATTGGCATTCTCGCGACTCTTGTGATCTGCACGACGCTCTATATCGGTGTTGCGGTGGTGCTAACGGGGCTGATCAAGTGGAACCTGCTGATCGGCGATGCTGCACCGGTGGTGAACACGCTCCGGAAGCTTTCGCTGACATCGGGCAGCGAATCGCTGCATTGGGTGCGGCTGGTGATCCTGATTGGCGCCCTGCTGGGGATGATTTCATCCATCCTCGTCTTCCAGATCGGACAGGCGCGGGTGTGGTTCGCCATGTCGCGCGACCGGTTGCTGCCTTCTGTTTTTTCCAAGGTGCATCCCAAGTATCGGACACCGGCGGTTTCCACGTGGGTGGCTGGGTTTGTTGTTGGACTTCCGGCGGGATTACTGGATATCGGTACCTTCTCGGACTTGTCGAATATCGGGACGCTCTTTGCTTTCGTGCTGGTGTCGGCGGGAGTGCTGATTCTACGCTACAAGGATCCTCATCGGCATCGCAGCTTCCGCTGTCCAGGAGGGCCGGTGTTTCCAGTGCTCAGCATCTTCTTTTGTGTGCTGCTGATGGCTGGGTTGCCGATCATGACCTGGCTGCGCTTCTTCGTCTGGCTCGCGATCGGGCTGTGCATTTACTTCTTTTATAGCTGCAGACGGAGTGAGTTCTGCCCGCCGCATAGAGCACGATAATTTACGCGGAGTGCGGCGAACCGCCCGCGATTGCTGCCTGCTGCAAATAGTCCTCGTTTACTGGGGCGAGCTTTGAATCCTATGGCTAAGCCACGATACACAATTGCTATGGCCTCAAGACCGAAAGACTTCCTCCGTCGTCTCCCAAAGGCTGAACTCCATCTGCATCTGGAAGGCACGATCTCTCCTGAGACGCTGGCGGAATTGAGCCGCAGGCACGACGCTCAGCCTCTGACCCTGGACCAGGCGCGGGCGCTGTATCAATACACCGACTTCTTCGGCTTCCTGATGGCATTTAAAGCGGTGACCGAACGCCTCCGCACGGCCGAAGATTATAAACTGATCACCTACAAGATGCTGCAAAGACTTGCCGCACAAGGCGTAGTTCACGCCGAGGCATATATCGCAGTTGGGCTTGTCTATTACTGGGGACGCAGCGAGTTTGAGCCGATCTTCGCTGCGGTGGAGCGGGCGCGAGAACAGGCTCAAAAAGACTTCGGGATCAGTCTCTACTGGATTTTCGATGCGGTTCGGCATTTCGGAGTCGAACCAGCGGCCCGGGTCTTTCGCAAGGCTGCTGCGATGAAGGACGAATACCCCAGCATCGTCGGCATCGGTATTGGCGGCGATGAGCGCAACGGTGCAGCGGAGCTGTTTCGCGACGCATACAGCGAGGCCCGGGATGCGGGTTTGCGCCTGACCGTGCATGCGGGCGAGGCGGTTGGGCCGGAAAGTATCTGGGGGGCTTTGAATATTGGCGCGGAACGGCTTGGGCATGCGCTGATGGCGATTCACGACCCGGAGCTGATGCATCTGCTTTCCGAGCGCCAGGTTCCGCTGGAGATTTGCGTGACATCAAACGTCAAGACGGGATGTTGTGCGCGGCTCGAGGACCATCCGGTGCGACGGTATTTCGATGAAGGTTTAATGGTAACGCTCAATTCCGACGATCCGACGATGTTCGGAAGCGATCTGGAAGGCGAGTTTTTGCTGGCGCGCAACGAGTTTGGCTTTACCCAGGAGCAGCTTAGAGAACTAGCATCGAATTCGATTGAGGCCAGTTTTCTTCCACCGGAACAAAAAGTCCGCTGGTTACATCAAATCGAGGGAACTGTCTAAAGAGAGGGAGCGAAGTGACCGATGTGCTATGGGCAGGCTGCAAGCGATTTGCGCTATTATGTCCGCATGAGGCCGCTTCTAAAGCGTCGGCTTTTTCGGTCAAGAAAGAAGGCTGAAGTGATTGTTCTGCCAGGTCTAAAGAAGGAAAACGAGTCTACGGTTGCGCTGAAAGCGATCGGCTGGAGCTCGGTCGCTGTGGGTGTTGTTGCCTTGGGTCTGTACGTGGGCCGCGAGCTGCGCCAGCGGTATAAGTTTAACCGCCGCACGCCCTACGACGTGTACTCGCATGCGGGCGATCAGATGCAATCCGACGCATACGGGATGGGGATCTAGCCACCAAGCTTGCGGCGATTAAGACGTTCAGTCAGCGATTGTATAGGCTGACAACGACAAAAGCTCCAGGTCTTCCTGGAGCCTTGTCATTTTGGGAGCATCGCGGCTATCTGCTTACTTTGCTGCGAGTTGGCGCAGGACGTACTGTAGAATTCCGCCATTTTCGTAATAGAGGATTTCCTGCGGCGTATCGATGCGAACGCGGGCCTCGAAAACCTTCCTCTTACCATCTGGTGCGGTCGCCTCTACTGCAACCGTGCGGCCGATCGCGAATTTGGAATCAAGCCGTTCCTTGAGGCCGAGGATGGTGTAGGTCTCTTCGCCTGTCAGGCCGAGTGACTCGACGTTCTTACCGGCTTCGAACTGCAGTGGCAGAATTCCCATGCCGACGAGATTCGAGCGGTGAATGCGCTCGTAGCTCTCGGCAATGACGGCGCGCACTCCCAGTAGACGCGGGCCTTTGGCGGCCCAGTCGCGTGAGGAGCCGGAGCCGTATTCCTTTCCGGCCAGGATGATAAGCGGTGTCTTGCGTTCGGCGTATTTCACGCTGGCGTCGAAGATGCTCATCTGCTCGCTTTCGGGGAGCAGGCGAGTGACGCCACCCTCGGTTCCCGGAGCCAGCTTGTTGCGCAGGCGGACGTTGGCAAAGGTCCCGCGCACCATAACTTCATGGTTGCCACGGCGCGAGCCGTAGGAGTTGAAGTCGGCAGGCTTAACGCCATGTTCGGTGAGATATTTACCCGCTGGGCCATTCAGTTTGATCGAACCAGCTGGCGAGATGTGGTCGGTGGTTACGCTGTCGCCCAGGACGGCGAGGACGCGGGCGTTCTGGATTTCCTCGACCGGAGTCGGCTTCGAGGGCATGCCGTCGAAGTACGGAGCCTTGCGGATGTAAGTGGAGTCGGCTTCCCACTGATAGACGTCGCCCGTAGGGAACTTGAGGCCCTGCCAGTTGCTGTCGCCGTCGGCTACGGTCGCGTATTCTTTGCGGAAGATTTCGGAGTTGATGGATGAGGCAATGACGTCGGAGACTTCTTTCTGGGTCGGCCAGATGTCCTTGAGATAGACGGGTTTGCCATCTTTTCCCTTGCCGATCGGATCGCTTTCGAGGTCGTGATCGATGCGACCCGCAAGCGCGTAGGCGACGACGAGCGGCGGCGACATGAGGTAGTTGGCGCGCACGTCCGAATTAATGCGGCCCTCAAAGTTGCGATTGCCGCTGAGCACGGAGACGGCGACGAGGCCATGGTCTTCAATGGACTTTGAGACGTCTGTTGGCAGCGGGCCGGAGTTCCCAATGCAGGTGGTGCAGCCGTATCCGACGACGTTGAAGCGCAGCTTGTCGAGGTAAGGCTGAAGGCCCGATTTCTCGTAGTAATCGGTGACGACGCGTGAGCCAGGGGCCAGCGAAGTCTTAACCCACGGCGGGACGGTTAGGCCTTTTTCGACGGCTTTCTTGGCCAGGATACCGGCGGCGACCATCACCGATGGATTCGATGTATTGGTGCAGCTGGTGATGGCGGCGATGACCACCGAGCCGTGGTCGAGGTATTGATCAACCTCGACTCCGAACCGCTCCTTTACTGTTGAGATCGGGCCGGATTCGTGCACGCCGTGCGCCGATTCGGGCGTGTCGGCGAAATGGCCGCCTTCACCCTCCCAGCGGACAACCTGGCGCACACCATTCTTGTCAGCATTGGGACCGAGGAGATTCGGAAGCTGCTTTTTGAAGCTGGCTCCGGCTTCCTTGAGCAGCACACGGTCCTGCGGACGCTTGGGGCCCGCAACGCTTGGCTCAACGGTTGCGAGGTCGAGTGAGATGGTCTGCGTGTACTCGGCTTCGGGTGAATCGACGATGTGGAAGAGGCCTTGCTCTTTGTAGTATGTCTCGACGAGCTTGATCTGCTCTTCGCTGCGGCCGGTGAGGCGCAGATAGCGAAGCGTTTCCGCATCGACAGGGAAGATACCGCAGGTGGCGCCGTATTCCGGGGCCATGTTGCCGATGGTGGCACGGTCAGCAAGAGGCAGTTCGGCGATGCCCGAGCCGTAGAACTCGACAAATTTGCCGACGACGCCGAGCTTCCGCAGCATTTCGGTGACGGTCAGGACCAAGTCTGTTGCGGTTGCGCCCTCGCGCAGCTTGCCAGTGAGCTTGAAGCCGACCACCTGCGGCACGAGCATCGAAACGGGCTGGCCTAGCATGGCGGCTTCGGCTTCAATGCCGCCAACGCCCCATCCGAGAACGCCGAGGCCGTTGATCATGGTGGTGTGCGAGTCGGTTCCGACGAGCGTGTCAGGATAGGCGCGCGGATTTTCGCCGTCTGTGGTGAAGACGACGCGGGCGAGGTATTCGAGGTTGACTTGGTGGCAGATACCCATGCCCGGAGGTACGGCGGAGAAGTTGCGGAAGGCCGACTGTCCCCATTTGAGGAAGGCGTAGCGCTCGCGGTTGCGCTGGAATTCGAGCATTGCGTTGAGCGAATACGAATTGGTTGTGCCGTATTCATCGACCTGCACGGAGTGATCGATCACCAGCTCGGCGGGTTGCAGCGGGTTGATCTTTTCCGGGTTGCCGCCGAGTTGCTTCATGGCATCGCGCATGGCGGCAAGATCGACGATGGCGGGCACGCCGGTGAAGTCCTGCATGAGAACGCGCGCGGGCATGTAGGCGATTTCGCGCGAAGGCTCGGCCTTCGGGTCCCATTTGGCGAGGAATTCGATGTCCTCGGCGGTGACGCTCTTGCCGTCTTCCTGGCGAAGGAGATTTTCGAGAAGGATGCGGAGGCTGAAGGGGAGGCGCGAGAGCGCGATGCCTTTTTTCTCGAGCCCGTCGAGGCGGAAGATTTCGTAAGTGCGGTTGCCGATCTTCAATTGCGACAAGCTGCCAAAACTGTTTCCGAGTTGGGTTTTAACCTGGCTCATGTGGAGAATCCTTCCTTTTGGCTGAGGCCATCGATGTGGCGCGAATCTTCTTTCCGCACAGGCTGTGAGCTGAGCGCGCGGATGCAATCAACAGAAAAGCTTAATCAGATGCGGTGGATTCGTCCACGGTCCGGGTGGCCGCGATGGAAGCGCTTGAGGTGGGGCGGGACGAGACTGTTCATGGTCCTGCTGTTATTTTAACGCGGGTGTCATCAGAGTCATGCCAATCCAGGATCAAGGGCGTCAGAAAAATCGCTGAAGGCCGGTTTTTGCAACCGCTCTTAGAACTTCCGCGTCTGTTAAGCAAAGCATCTTTGCGGCAATGTACTGCAGAGAGTTCCCTGGTACGCAAAATCTTTTTCGAGGAAACCTGCTACGATCATGCGACGATTTACTTTTTCTTCGCTTTTGCTTCTGAGCATTCTGCTGTCCGGTTTGAATCTCTTTGGCGAGACGGCGAACCCGGCAAAACCGCTGTTGGTTGGCTATTTCCCCCAATGGGGTATTTACAACGATCCCCCATACTTTGTGAAAGACCTGATCACGAGCGGGTCTGCTACGCTGCTCGATCAACTGAACTATGCGCAGGGCTTCATCGTAAATGCTCGCTGCGCCGTTGCCGACCCGAACGCAGACCTGAGCCTGGCCTACACGAAAGCCAACAGCGTGAACGGCAAGGCGGACAGCGCTTCATCACAGTTGCGCGGGAGCTTTCATCAACTACAAGAGTTCAAGAAACGCTATCCACGCATAAAGATCCTGATTTCGCTAGAAGGCAAGGCGCATTCCTTTGCAGAAGCGGCGAAGCCTGAGAATCGCGCGGCCTTTGTCTCTTCGTGCATTGACACGTTCATGCGCGGGCACTTTGCTCCGCAGATCCATGCACGCGGAATCTTCGATGGTTTTGATGTGGATTGGGAATATCCGGAGCCGGAAGATGCGGCCAACTATCTGGCACTTCTCCAGGAGTTCAGAAAACAGCTGGATGCGGTCCGTCCGGGGCTCAAGCTGACCATTGCTGCAGGTCCGAGCCCGCACATGTATCATGGCGTGGATTTTGGCGAAGTGGCAAAGGTCGTGGATGAGATTGGGTTGATGAATTACGACTACAGCGGGCCGTGGCGTAAAGTGACGGGTTTCCACGCGCCGCTCTACAGTGAGAACGGCGGCAGCGCCGACCGCACAGTTCAAGATTACGAAGATGCGGGAGCGCCCCCAGAAAAGCTGCTGCTCGGAGTTCCCTTCTATGGATACTCCTGGAACTCCGTGGGCGAGGAGAATCACGGACTCTTCCAGCCGGGAGAGGCTGTTCATCAAGATCGCCCTTACCGCTATATTCAGACTTTGATCGCCTCGTCGACGGTGTATCGCGACCCGGCGGCGCAGGCGCCATGGCTGTATGACGGCAATACTTTCTGGACCTATGAAGACCCGGCGTCGGCGCGATTCAAGGGCGAATACGCGCAAGAGCATGGTCTGGGCGGAGTGATGGTCTGGGAGCTCGGTGAGGACTCAATCGATGCGCAACTACTGAAGGCGGTGAACGCAGGACTACGCCTTCCCGCTGCTCAGCCGCAGATCGCTCGTGAGCCAGTAATCTCGGGGGGCTCGGAAAGCACGGGCGCCGCTAAGGAGTAAGCGGTTTCCAAGAGACAGTCTCGCTTCGATAAGCGAAGGCCCGGTGGTTATGCCGGGCCTTTATTGTTTACCAGCGAATGCCGTGCGGACAAGACGCTCCATCTTTTACGCCTGTAAGTTTATTGTTGGCAGCCGTGAGTGTGCGGCTGTAGCAATTGCCCAGCGTGTCGTGGTAGACGTAGGTTTGCTTGCTGCTCTGCCCGCTGTTGGGACCAAGCGAGAAGCCCGTGGGGGAGGCAACGAACGTTGCTGTGTCTCCTGAGCTCACTTCGTTGCTTACGCTTGAACGGAAAATTGGAAATCCTTCGAGTGTATCGGTCTCGTTGCGCTGAAAGTTCTGATCGACGGTCGTGACTTGGCCAATATCGCCATTGCTTTCGAGCGTTTCAAGATAGTTGATGTTGAAGGGATACGAGACGTCGTTCTCTTTCGTAGTGAAGAGGAAACCGTCTTGCGTGGTTGTCTTCTGGTTGACCGTAGAGGTTTGGACGACGCCCTGTCCGAACGTGTTTGCGGTGGAAGTGACGGTCTGGACGTTGCTGAAGTTCACATTGCCGTCAACTTTCGTGTTCACCCGCCCGTGCGAGGTATTCACAAAACCAGCGATGGTAAAGTTTTGCTTGCTGGTTACGGTCGCGGTGCCTCCACCATTGCCGTGTGAATCGAACGCGACATTGCTCACGACTGCCGGGTCAGGATCCGTTAGGGTGTCCTCTGTCAACGCTCCGGTTACCTGATTGCTTCCGTGGTCCTGATACACCAGAAGGGTTGCAAGCGTGCTGAAGAAGTTGAAGGCGTTAAAGACGGTTACCCCGACCGTGTGTTGCTGGCCATTGCTCAAAACGCCGGCGAAGGGCGTCAGGTCTACGCGATAGGGAAGAAAATTCAGGGTCTGCACCCCGGGGATCGGGATCCAGAGTCCGGGATCCACGCCGCCTGTGTAAATCCATGGAAAGATCGGCGCAACACCGGCAGGTTTGCCGTCAATGCTGATGTTTACTTGGCGGAAGGCTGTATTGCCGCAGACGCCTACGTCACTTGCAACATTGCTGGGCAGGCACAGGAACCATTGCTCCTCACTGCTCTGACTCTCTGCGAGTACGTCGATATATGCGCTCTCGATATTTTTCGGCAGAGTGAAGGTTTGAGTGAATTCGGGAGTTGTGTTGTTGAGGCCAACGGCGCCGTTCCCGTTGTCCGGCAAAGGCAATACCAGGTCGGCCGTTCTAGGGGCTGGATTGATGAAATCAGCTTGATAGAACTCGATCTTGAATGTGCCGAAGATGGTCGAGGTGAGCCCGTCCACGCCGACGATGTTGCCGAGGCTGGCGAAGCCGGTTTGCGGTGTCTTGAAGAGCGAACTGTAGTCAGTCAGGTCGCGTTCCACGTGCCAGGTGTCAGTCTGGCTTTGTAGAGGTTCGGCTGTCGTGCCAAAGTAAATGTTCACATTCCCAAAGAAAACCAGCCCGGTGCGGTCAAACTGGACGCCTGGCTGAATGGAGAAGTCTCCGGTAAAGATGACCTTGGACCAGGGACCAGGGCAATCGGCTGGCGGTGTAAAGCTGAAATTCTTGTTGTTGAAGTCAGCAAATGCCTTGTCGGTCAGAAGCGTCACTTCGCAATGCTTCGTGTGAGGACGTGGCACCGGCGGGTCTGCCGTTGCTTCAAGCGATGAACCGATACTGAATTGATTTGAAGTTGTGGACTGCGCCGAGCTAGAGGTTGGGCCTGCAAGACCAAGAGCCAGCAGGACGGTGGATGCGATTGTTGCGGACTGCGCCAAGCGGGGACAAAAGCGCATAGGGGCCTCTCCTTTTGGTAATCAGCGAGCGGTGGAAAGCATACCACCGGCAATAGAGAGCTTGCCCTAACTGTGCGACGAAAGTGTTTGCC
Source organism: Alloacidobacterium dinghuense (assembly GCF_014274465.1). Taxonomy (NCBI): domain Bacteria; kingdom Pseudomonadati; phylum Acidobacteriota; class Terriglobia; order Terriglobales; family Acidobacteriaceae; genus Alloacidobacterium; species Alloacidobacterium dinghuense. The sequence continues at coordinate 4,411,545 of NZ_CP060394.1, forward strand.
AGAGAAGAAAGAGATTCAGTGAGACGATGACGGCAACCGTAAGCCAGCCCAGAAAACGTGTTGGCCTGCGATTGACGAATGCGCCCATAACCTGCTGCCTGCTTGTGAGCAGTAGAAGCGGCACCAGCGCAAACGGCAGCGTGAAGCTGAGCGCCACCTGCGAGAGGATCAGTATCTTCAATGGATCGAGACCTGTCGCGATGACGACGATCGCGGGAATAAGCGTTAGCAGGCGGCGCAAAAAGATGCTGAATTTAATGTCGAGAAAGCCTTCAAGAATCACCTGCCCGGCCATGGTGCCAACTGTCGACGAGGAGAGCCCAGAGCACAGTAACGCAATTGCAAAGACCGCAGCCGACGTACCGCCGAGCAGCGGACCGAGGGTTTGATGCGCCTCTTCAATCGACATTCCATTCTGCCATTGGCGCCCGGCGAAAGCAGCGGCAGCGACGATAATCATCGCGGAGTTGACGAGCCACGCACCGTTCATCGCTGCGAAGACGTCGATCGTCTCAAAGCGCAGATGCCGCGCTCGCGCCAGATATTGGCGGCGGGGCGTGTCGGCGATTTCGCTTTGTACACGCGGCTGCACAAGGGCAGAGTGCAGATAGATGACATGCGGCATGACTGTTGCCCCAAGCATGCCCACCGCAATGTAGATACTCTTACTGTCAATCGTGGGGATCAGCGTATGGATGGCAATGGCATGCCAGTCGGGGTGAATGAAAAACATTTCGACCGCGTAGCACATGCCGATGATGCAGACAAAGGCCACGATTCCCAGCTCAAGCTTGCGGAAACCCCACAATTCGAGCGCAAGAATGGCGAAGACGCAGACCGCGGAAACCACGGCGGCCCCGAGAAGGATTTCTGTTTTGCTCCAGCCGTAATGCGTCAGCCACCCGCCAAACAATAGATAAAAGCCCAGCGATGCTCCCAGGAACTCGGCGAGGTCCGTGGCCAGTGCGGAAATTTCAGCGGCGACCCATAAGCCGATCGACGTGGGGCGCGAGAAATGCTCACGGCAGCTCTGTGGCAGGGTTCTTCCAGTCGCGATGCCCAGCTTTGCCGCAAGGTATTGAATCAGGATGGCCATGGCGTTCGACCACAGCAAAACCCAAAGGAGCTTGTAGCCGAAGCGCGCGCCGCCGTCGAAATTGGTCGCAAAATTGCCGGGGTCAATATAGGCGATGCTGGCGACGAAGGCGGGCCCGAAGTAATACCACAGCTCGGACGAGCGCATGCGCGGCAGCTTGGACCGTGTTCGCACCGCTGCGGATTGTGTTGTCGGGGTTGCCATCGCGCCTGACCTGAACCAGAGTATAGGGCGAAAAATCGGGAAAGTAAACTATAGTTAACTAACTTTATTAACAATTATTCATCAATTTGAACCGGACTTGGCGACTTTTCAGCCGTGCTGTAGCCTTTGTTTAAGAAAAAGGGAGAGTTAAGACCGGAATGAAAGTCCTCGTCATCGGCTTCGGGGGGCGGGAGCACGCGCTTGCGTGGGCGATTCGTAAGTCGCCGCGCGTACGGGAGGTGGTTTGCGCGCCGGGTAACGGCGGCATCGCGCAAATTGCGCGGCTGGTGAATGCCAACCAGAAAGACGTAAATGATCTGCTGCGCGCGGTTGTGGCGGAGAATCCGGATTTGACCGTGGTAGGGCCGGAAGTTCCGCTCGCGCTCGGGTTGGTGGACGAGATGCAGCGGCGCAGTCTTGCTGTTTTCGGCCCGACACGGGCGGCGGCGGCGCTGGAAACGAGCAAGGCCTTCGCCAAGCGCTTCATGCAGCGATACAAGATTCCAACGGCAAACTACGCTGTATGCGCTACGCAGGAAGAGGCGTTGAAGGCGCTGGAGCTTTTCCATCTGCCGGTCGTGATCAAGGCCGATGGACTCGCCGCAGGCAAGGGCGTGGTGATTGCGAACACGAAGAAGGAAGCGCAGGACGCAATTGCCGGACTGTTCAGCGGCAAGCTGCTGGGCTCGGTGGAAACCAGCGTGGTGATTGAGGAATTCCTCCAGGGCGAGGAGCTTTCGTTTCTTGTTTTGAGCGATGGCCACAATGCGGTTCCGCTGGTGCCGGCGCAGGATCACAAGCGCATTGGCGAAGGCGACACGGGACCAAATACCGGGGGCATGGGGGTCTATTCGACCGATACCATGCTCGACCCGCAGATGCGTGAGTGGATCATGCATCACATCGTGCAGCCCACGATTGACGGTATGGCTGCCGAGGATACGCCTTTCGTCGGCGTGCTTTACTGCGGCCTGATGATGACGGCGCGCGGTCCGATGGTGCTTGAATACAATGCGCGCTTCGGCGATCCGGAGACGCAGGCAATTCTGGTGCGGATTGAAAGCGATCTGCTCGACGGGATCGAGGCGTGCGTCGAGGGCCGATTGAGCAATACGGAGTTTCGCTGGCGACCAGGCGCGTCGGCATGCGTGGTTGCAGCGTCGCAGGGATATCCGGGCAGCTATACGAACGGCCATGTGATCACTGGTCTCGACGACGCCGCGAAGACTGGCGGCGTCGAGGTCTTTCATGCGGGGACTTCTCTCCTTGATGGCAGCTATCTGACGAACGGCGGGCGTGTGCTGGGGGTTACGGCTGCGGCCGATTCGCTGGAAAGTGCGCTGGGACTGGCCTATGAGGGTATTAGCAGGATTCACTTTGAGGGCATGTATTATCGGCGAGATATCGGGCACAGGGCGCTGAAGTCGAAGGTTAACTATGGTCATTAAAGACGATCTGGTTGTTGACGTCGCTGCGCCGACTGGGCCGATGCGGACGTACTTCTTTCATCCCGCATCGGAGGGACGCTATCCCGGCGTGATTCTCTATTCGGAGATTTTTCAGCTTACGGCACCGATCCGGCGCTTTGCTTCGTTCATTGCGGGCCATCGATATTTAGTCGCGGTGCCAGAGGTGTATCACGAACTGGAGACTGCGGGGACTGTTCTGGCTTACGATCAGGCAGGCGCGGACAAGGGCAACGAGGACAAGTATGCGAAGGAGTTGTCTTCGTATGACGGCGATGCCAAGGCGCTGATTGAGCACATGCCGACGATGGCGCAGTGCAACGGGCGCCTCGGGACGATTGGCATTTGTCTGGGTGGTCACCTTGCGTTTCGTACTGCGATGAATCCGGAGATCAGCGCTGCTGCATGCTTTTACGCGACGGACCTTCACAGCGGATCGCTGGGCAAAGGCAAGAACGATAATTCGCTGGCGCGCGCAGGTGAGATCAAGGGCGAGCTGTTTCACATCTGGGGACGGCAGGACCCGCATGTTCCGCTCGAAGGACGCATCAAGATTAAAGCGCGGCTGGATGAGGTGGGCGCGAATTATCAATGGATGGAAGTGAACGGAGCGCATGCTTTTATGCGCGACGAGGGCTATCGTTACGATCCGGAACTTGAGTATCAGTGCAAGGGGCTGGTGCTTTCGCTGCTGCACCGACGGCTCTACTTGTAGGGGACAGGATGGAACACTCAGCCGTTACGCTTGAGGCTCTGCTCGCCGATTACGAAGCAACTGCTGCTCGCTGGGCAAAATTTTTCGAGGCCAATCCGGGCGCGTCGCTAGTGCCGACGGACATTGCCAAATCGCAGAATATTGGCGAGTTGGTGTGGCACATCTATGCTGCGTCGTTCCGGCATGCGCAGAGATTGCTTGGCGAGCAAGTGACAGACCTTGAAGGAACGGTGACGGTTCGCGATATCGCTTCGGCCTTTGCGCTCAAGGATGCGGCGGTGGCGAAGCTACTGCAGTTTCTGGCGAATACATCTGAGGCGTCCCTCGACGAGCAGCTCGAATTCAAGTCGCGCATCACCGGGCGCGTCAGTTACGGAAGCAGGCGCAAGCTCTGCCTGCATGTGCTGGTACACGCCATCCGGCACTGGGCTCAGATTGGGACGCTCGTGCGAATCGGGGGATATCCGCCGGACTGGGGACAGGATATCTGGTACAGCGAGGCGATTGCTTAGCTGTCCAGCTTCTTCGTTACCAGTTCGTTCAGCAGGGCAGGATTTGCCTGTCCCTTCGATAGCTTCATCACCTGACCAACGAAGAATGCCGCCACCGTCTTCTTGCCGCCGCGGTACTGCTCTACCTGTTTCGGGTTGGCGGCGATGACTTCGTCGATCATCTTCTCGATAGCCGCGGGATCGGTGATCTGCTGCGGTTTTTCCCGTTCATAAACCAAGCCGAAATCTTCGCCGGTCTCGAATGCTGTATCGAAGAGCTGCTTGAGCTGCTTACTGGAGAGCTTGCCGTCTTCGGCGAGATCGGCGGCAAGGGAGATGCCCTTCATCGTGATCGGCGACTGTTCGAGTTCGAGGCCCTTTGCTTTGAGGCGGCTGGTCAACTCGCTCTGAAAAATATTTGCGACGCGCTTCGGGCTCTTCGCGGCCTTGGCAGCAGCCTCAAACTGATCGGCGAGAGCACGCGTGGCCGTCAAAGTCTGGGCGTCCTGCTCGCTGATTTCGTATTCGGCGATCATTCGCTTGCGGCGCGCTTCCGGGAGTTCGGGCATGCGCTTGGCCACTTCAGCCTTGAGATGTGGCGTGAGGATCAGCGGCGGAAGATCGGGCTCGGGAAAGTAGCGGTAGTCGTGCGCCTGTTCCTTCGAGCGCATGGAGTAGGTGCGGCCTTCGTTCGCGTTCCACAGGCGTGTTTCCTGCACCACGCGGCCGCCGGATTCGATGACTTCCACCTGGCGCTCGATTTCGTATTCGAGCGCGGAGCGGATGAACCGAAAGCTGTTCACGTTCTTGACTTCGGCCTTGGTGCCGAATTTTTCCTGTCCGCGCGGGCGCACACTCACGTTGGCGTCGCAGCGCAGGGAGCCTTCTTCCATGTTGCAATCGCTGACGGCGGTGTAGAGCAAGATTTCCTTGAGGCGCGTGAGGTATTCGTAGGCTTCGTCGGGCGTGCGAATGTCCGGCTCGCTGACGATTTCAATGAGCGGCGTGCCGCAGCGGTTCAGGTCGACATAGGTGCGCGTAGCGGAGTCAGGGAAGCCGTCGTGCAGGCTCTTGCCTGCGTCCTCTTCCATGTGCAGCCGCGTGATGCCAATGCGCTTGATGCCGTTCGGCGTCGGAACTTCGATCCATCCGTGCTCGGCGAGCGGCTTGTCGAACTGCGAGATCTGGTAGCCCTTGGGCAGGTCGGGATAGAAGTAGTTCTTGCGCGCGAAGACGGAGCGGTCGTTCACTGTGCAGTTCAGCGCCAGAGCGGCCAGTGTGGCGAACTCGACGGCTCGCTCATTCAAAACGGGAAGGGCGCCCGGCAGGCCAAGGCACACTGGGCAAACATTCGTATTGGGAGGCGCGCCGAACTGGTTCGAGCAGCCGCAGAAGGCTTTAGTTGCCGTCAGCAACTGGACGTGCACTTCAAGTCCGATGACCGGTTCGTACTTCGCCAGAACGTCTGGTGGCACGCTCACTGTGGTAGCCATAGATAGTCCAATTTTAGCAGCGGCTGAAACGCGGGAAAGCCGGCTGCCACTAGATATTGAGCAAAAGAATCGAAGCGGGCCGTAGCATATTTATGCTGCCGGCGATTGTTCCGAGCAGCGGGACCGGAAACGTGAATGTGAACTGGCAGAACTGAAGGGTCACGTGCGGAGGTCCACCGGCCCGCGTGTCCTCGGCTGGTAAACTGGATTTGCATGATCCTCCCGTTCGTCCGCGAGTTATTGGCGGATCTGGAGCATTCCTCATCTTTTGAACAGGCACGAAGGCACCTCGCCCTTGCCCGTGGGCGTCGTCGTGTCTCTGGACTGACTTCGACAGCTCGCTCTTTGTATCTTCCGCTCTTCGCGCGGGCGGCGAATGTTCCTGTTGTCGTCGTTGTTGCCGACAACAAGGCTGCTGACACGCTGCAGATCGCGTTGCGCGCCGGCTGCGAATTAACAGGTGCTATCGCTCCCGAGCGCGTTTTGAAGCTTCCAGCGCATGACGTGCTGCCTTTCGAAAATCTTTCGCCGCACCCTGAAGTGCAAGAGCAGCGCGCGGCGACCCTATGGAAGATTGCCACCGGGGCGGCGTCGATTGTGATTGCGCCAGTTGAAGCGTCGGCGATGCGATTTTTTGCGGCGGAGTACTATGCCGATCTGGCGCGCACATTGCGTCGTGGCGAAGAGATCGACATCGATGAACTGATCACGCACCTGACCAGCGTGGGTTACAGTGCGGCAGACATAGTGGAGATGCCGGGGCAGTTCACGCGGCGCGGGGGCATTCTCGATGTGTATTCGCCGGAGGCCGACCGACCGGTGCGCGTCGAGTTCTTTGGTGATGAGATCGATTCCATCCGCAAGTTCGATCCGGAGTCGCAGCGGTCTTCAACGCCATTAGATGAAGCGGTGTTGCTACCGCTCACCGAGACGCCTATTACTGAGCGCTTGCTGGCAGCGGTGCATGCGCGGCTGAGCGGAGCGCACCTCGAGTCGGCGGATGACCCGAATCTGGTGGCCGAAGCAGTTGCGGCGAGCGGTGTTACTGTTTTTCCCGGATGGGAGTTTTTCTCAACGGTTGCCGGAGCAGGCAAAACTCTGCTCGATCTTTTTCCGCGCGCGACACTTTTTGTGGAAGAGCCGGCGATGATCAAGAATCAGCTTGATCGCTGGTGGAACAAGGTGGAGCAGCGGCACGACCGCAGCGGCATCGGCTCGCTGATTCAGCCGGACGACATTTACATGCGTCCTGAGTTGTTGCAGGGGCAACTTGCCTCGCATCCTGGTCTCGATATCGATCAACTCGGCGCCGTCGATGTGCTCGAAGAAGATGAGACGTTGGGCGAGATAGAAATCCATTCGCGCCCAACGCTGCGTTTTCACGGATCGATTCCGGCATTCGTCGAACAAGTGCGCACACTTATGCAACAGGAGACGCGCATGCTGCTGGCCGCACCTAACCAGGGCGAGGTGGAACGGCTGGCGAGCTTGCTGCGCGAATACGAGATTCCCTACCGGCTTGGCAGCCGTATCCAGCACGCGGGCAGCGAGACGATTTATGACGAGTCGAGCTATCTGGCGGGCGATCTGCGCACGCCGATTCTGGTGCGCAGTCTGCTGACCAACGGCGTAAGCCTGCCGGATGCGAATCTTATCGTCTTCGGTGCGAATGATTTCTCTGACGAAGCGGATATTGCCGCTCGGCCCGCGCCAAAGAAATCGAAAACAGCTGCTTTTGTTTCCGATTTTCGCGATCTCGCGGTTGGGGACTACGTTGTCCACGTCGAGCACGGCATTGCCTGCTATATGGGCCTCAAGGAGATTGCGCAGGACGGCGTCAACATCGAATTCATGATCCTAGAGTTCGCGGAGCAGGCGCGGCTATACGTGCCGCTTACGCGACTCGACCTGATTCAAAAATACCGTTCGAGCGAAGCCGGGACTGCGCCTGTGCTCAACAAACTCGGCTCGCAGCAATGGGCCAAGACCAAGGCGCGCGTGAAGAAGGCCATGCAGGACATGGCCGACGAGCTGCTCAAGCTGTACGCGCAGCGTAAGGCCGCGCAAGGAAACGCCTTCTCGCCAGACAACGAATTCCAGCACGAATTTGAAGACGCATTCGACTACAACGAGACCGACGATCAGATGTCGGCGATCAACGACATCAAGCGTGACATGGAATCGCAGATGCCGATGGATCGCCTGCTCTGCGGCGACGTTGGTTACGGCAAAACGGAAGTGGCCATGCGGGCGGCCTTCAAGGTGGTGCAGGATGGCAAGCAGGTAGCCGTGCTGACGCCGACGACCGTCCTCAGCTTTCAGCATTTCGAGACATTCAAGAAACGTTTCAGTCTCTTTCCCATTTCCATCGAGATGATCTCGCGCTTCCGCACCCCAAAGGAGCAGAAACAGATTCTTGAAAAAGTCGAAGTGGGTCAGGTAGACATTCTGATCGGCACGCATCGGCTGCTTTCGAAGGACATCAAGTTCCATGATCTCGGTTTGCTGGTCGTTGACGAGGAACAGCGCTTCGGCGTGCGCCATAAAGAGCGGCTGAAGCAGATGCGGCAGTCGATCGATGTCCTGGCAATGTCGGCAACGCCGATCCCACGCACGCTGCATATGTCGTTAGTTGGGTTGCGTGACATGAGCGTGATCGAAACGCCGCCGAAGGACCGCATGGCGATTCAGACAGTCGTTGCGAAGTTTGACGAGAAGCTGATCCGATCTGCGGTCGAAGTGGAACTGGAGCGCGGCGGGCAGATCTATTTCGTGCACAACCGCGTAGAGACGATCTACGAGATTGCTGCGAAAATTCAGGAGCTGGTGCCGATGGCGCGCATCACCGTCGGCCACGGACAGATGGGCGAGAGCGAACTCGAGAAGGTGATGCTCTCGTTCATGCATCACGAGCACGACGTGCTGGTGGCGACAACGATCATCGAGAATGGCCTCGACATCCCGCTGGCGAACACGATCATCATCAACCGTGCTGATCGCCACGGCTTGTCTGAGCTGTACCAGTTGCGCGGGCGCGTCGGCCGCTCGAATCGCCGCGCCTATGCATATCTACTGATTCCGCCGGAGCAGGAGCTGACGGATGTAGCCCGGCGCCGGCTTGCAGCTTTGAAGGAATTTTCCGACCTCGGCGCAGGGTTCAAGATTGCGGCGCTCGATCTTGAATTGCGCGGCGCTGGCAACATGCTCGGCGGCGAGCAGAGCGGCCACATCGAAGCCGTCGGCTTTGAAATGTACACCGGCATGCTCGAGGAAGCCGTGGCCAAACTAAAGGGCGAAGAGCGCGTCGAGGTTCCAGTGACGCAGCTGAATCTTGGTATCAGCCTGCGGATCGACGAGAGTTACATTACCGAAGAGAATCAGCGGCTGCGCATCTACAAGCGCATTGCCGGGGCGCAGACCGAGGGTGCCGTGGCCGACGTTCAGGCCGAGCTTGAAGACCGCTACGGCCCGCTGCCCGACGGGGTAAAGCTTCTGCTTGAAGCAGCGCTGCTCCGCGCCGAGTGCGAGCGCGTCGGAGTAGCTCAGATTGATCGCAAGCGCGACCAGCTGCATATTCGCTTTACTGAGCAAGCCAACGTCGACCCTGGCCGGCTGATGAAGTTGGTGGCGAAGAATGCCAAGCGCGGCGCGCAGTTTACGCCGCAGGGAGTTTTGCGGTATCCGCTGTCACAAACCAGGCCCGATGAAGTGCTGATGGAAATACGTTTGCTGCTGGATGAGCTGATGGTGGAACCGGTGGCAGCAAAATGAGATCATTCGTAGTCACAAATTGAAATGAGGCTGCAGTGAGCAAGAAACTAGTTTTCCTTTCGTTAGCTTTTGGAGGCGTGATGGCCGCAACCGTTGCAGCACAGACGCTGGATGTCAATGCCAAATTCCGCGATCTTGCCGATCAGTACTTTGAACGCGCGACCTTTGCCTATAACCCCACATTCGGCACGATGGCGGGGCTGCACCAGTACGACTCGAAGCTCGAGAACTACAGCCATGCCACGGTCGATGCGCAAATTGCAACGCTTGAGGATTTCGAGAAGAAGTTCGACGATTTGCCGGCGTTCCAGATGGATACTTCTACTCAGGCCGACCGCGAACTGGTGCTCGACGATATTCGCAGCAAGCTGCTCACGCTGCAGACCATCAAGCCATGGGAGAAGAACCCTGACAACTATTCAAGCGGCATCACCAACAGCGCGTTCGTTCTGATGGAGCGCAATTTTGCACCGTCGGACGAAAGACTCCGATCTCTGATTGCTCGCGAAAAGCAAATGCCCGCAGTTTTTGCCGCAGCGCGGCAGAACCTGAAGAATCCTCCCCACATCTACACAGAGATCGCTCTCGAACAGCTGCCGGGCATCATCAGCTTCTTCGAAAGCGATGTGCCAGAGGCATTCAAGGACGCAACCGATCCGGCAACTAAGGCCGAATTCAAAAAGACGAATGCCGGAGTGATCGCTGCGCTCAAGAGCTACGAATCATGGCTGAAGCAGGACCTGTTGCCGCGCTCGAATGGCGATTTTCGCCTGGGCGCCGAGACCTTCTCAAAGAAGCTTGAATATGACGAGATGGTCGATACGCCGCTGTCGAAGCTGCTCGACATCGCCTACGACGACATGCACAAAAACCAGGCAGAGTTTGCGCGTGTAGGCAAAGAGGTAGACCCTTCGAAGACACCACAGGAAGTGGTGGAGGAACTCGGGTCGATTCATCCGGCTCCCGATCAGCTGCTGCAGACCTTCCGCGACACGTTCAGCGGACTGATCGCATTCATCCAGACAAACCGCATCATCACCATTCCTTCTGATGTGCGGCCAACGCTCGAAGAAACTCCGCCGTTCATGCGGGCGACGACGCAGGCGTCGATGGATCCGCCGGGACCATTCGAGACGCACTCGACCACGGCATACTTCAACGTTACATTGCCGGAAAAGGGCTGGACCGCGGAACATATCGCTGAGCACATGGCCGCCTTTAACGTTGGAACGGTCATCAGCACGTCCGTGCATGAGGCTTATCCGGGGCACTACGTGCAGTTTCTTTGGACCAATTACGCGCCGTTGAGCAAGGTACGAAAGTTGATCGGCGCTAACACGAATATCGAAGGCTGGGCCCATTATTGCGAGCAGATGATGCTGGATGCGGGCTATGGACAGCCGGGCACTGGCGCGAAGGACGAGCGCGAGGCGCACCTGATTCGGCTGGGCCAGTTGCAGGATGCGCTGCTGCGCGACGCGCGCTTCATCGTCGGCATCAAGATGCATACCGGCGAAATCACCTTCGATCAGGCCGTCGACTTTTTCGTGAAGGAAGGCTATCAGTCAAGGTCTGTGGGAACGGTCGAGACAAAGCGCGGCACCGCGGACCCGACCTACCTTTACTACACACTTGGCAAGCTGCAGATTATGAAACTGCGCGCCGATCTCGAAAAGAAGCAGGGCTCAGACTTCTCGCTGCAGAGATTCCATGACAACTTTATGCGGCAAGGAGGGGCTCCGATCAAGATTGTGCGACAGGCATTATTGGGCGATAATTCGCCAACACTCTGAAGCATAAATCTGCATCATACTTCGGTGGCATTTGCCACGCCCACGAACTGCACATTTCGATTAGAAAGAAGCAACGAAGCGAATGAACAAGAAGGTGCGAAAGGCAGTATTCCCGGCTGCGGGTCTTGGAACCCGTTTTCTTCCAGCCACCAAGGCCATTCCTAAAGAAATGCTGGCGCTCGTCGACAAGCCGATCATCCAGTACGGCGTGGAAGAGGCGCTCGCGGCGGGCGTCGAGCAGATCATCATCGTCACCGGCCGGGGAAAGTCGGCGATCGAAGACCACTTTGATGTGAGCTTTGAATTGGAAGCAACCCTTGAACGTCGCGGCAAGAAAGAACTGCTTGCTGTTACACGCAATGTCTCCAACTTGGTGGAGCTTGCCTACGTTCGTCAGAAGGAAGCGCGCGGACTTGGCCACGCAGTTCTCATGGCGCGCGATCTGGTTGGCGACGAGCCGTTCGCTGTCATCCTGCCCGATGATGTGATCGACGCGCCCGTGCCATGCCTGAAGCAGATGATCGACGTCTTCGATGAGTTGCAGGGATCCGTGCTCGCAACACAGATCGTGGAAGGACCGGCAATTTCAGCCTACGGAGTGCTCGATGGAACACCGGCAAAGAATCCGCGCGTAATGAATGTGAAGGGCATGGTCGAAAAGCCCAAGCCGCCTGACGCGCCCTCGAAGAACGCAATTATCGGCCGTTACATTCTCACGCCGAAAATCTTTGAGTTGCTGGAGAGGACCCCTCTCGGTGCTGGTGGAGAACTACAGCTCACCGATGGCATCAAGACCCTGCTTGAGACCGAGAAGGTCTACGGCTACACATTCGACGGAATTCGCCACGACGCTGGTGATAAATTCGGCATGCTGAAAGCCACGGTCGACTTCGCGCTCAAACGCGAAGACATGGGGCCGCAGTTCCGCGAATATCTGAAGTCCCTGGTACTGTGATCTGTTCTAAATGGAAATAAAAAGCCCGGATCTTACACCGGGCTTTTTATTTCCACTTGATGTTGCAACCGAGGCTCGGCTTCTGGATCGGATGCACTGGCTCGCCGGCTAACACCGTGTTCATGGCAGTGCGCAAATCTTCGCCTGTAACGGGAATACCGCTTCCCGGACGGCTGTCGTCGAGTTGCCCCCGATAGGCGAGTTTCAAGTTCCCATCGAAGAGGAAGAAATCAGGAGTGCAGGCGGCGGCGTATGCCCGGGCGACTTCCTGCGTTTCGTCGTAGAGGTAGGAAAATGAAAAGCCCACAGCGCGAGCCTGCTCAGCGAGACTCGCTGGTGCGTCATCCGGATAATTAGCTGCGTCGTTGCTGCTGATGGCGATGATGCCGATGCCTTTGCCTTCGTAGTCGCGGCCCAGTTTTGCCAGTTCTTTTTCAACGTGCTTTACGAAAGGGCAATGACGGCAGATGAACATGACGAGCAGCCCTTTCGGGCCTGAGGCGGATTGCAGATCAACCATGCCGCCGCTGACAACATCGGGCAGTGAAAACTCCGGGGCATGCGTGCCCAGAGCAAGCATGGCGGATTCGGTTCTGGCCATCGCAGTGTCTCCTTAGAAAAGCTGATTCTGTTTTCGTGGCAGCGGCAGCCCGAAATGTTCATAGGCCAGCCGCGTGGCCACGCGTCCGCGGGGCGTGCGGTCGAGAAAACCAATCTGGATCAGGAACGGCTCGTAGACTTCTTCGAGCGCGTCTTCTTCTTCGGCGAGTGTCGCAGCCAGCGTGTTCAGGCCTACGGGACCGCCGTCATACTTTTCGATGATCGTCATCATCAGCCGCCGGTCAAGCTCGTCGAAGCCATGCGCATCCACTTCGAGCATCTTCAGCGCCTGCTCTGCGGTGCTGCGGTCAATCTTTCCCGATCCGCGCACCTGGGCAAAGTCGCGCACGCGCCGCAGCAGGCGGTTGGCGATGCGCGGCGTTCCGCGCGAGCGCATGGCGATTTCGGCGGCTCCATCTTCATCGATGGGTACGTTGAGAACTTCCGCGGACCGCTCGACGATAAAGCGCAGGTCGTCATCGGTGTAAAACTCCAGCCGCAGCAGGATGCCGAAGCGCGAGCGCAGCGGCGATGAGAGGAGCCCGGGGCGTGTGGTGGCGGCGACAAAAGTAAAGGGCTTGATGTCCATCACGTGCGTGCGTGCAGCCGGGCCCTGCCCGATGATGATGTCGAGTTTGTAGTCTTCAAGCGCGGTGTAGAGCTTTTCTTCGAGCACCGGTTGCAGGCGATGGATCTCGTCGAGGAAGAGCACCTGGCGCTCGCGCAGGTTGGTCAGAATTGCCGTCAAGTCACCCTGAATCTGCAGCGCCGGGCCCGAGGTCTGCTGGAAGCCTACGTCCATCTCATTCGCAATGATTGAGGCAAGCGTCGTTTTACCTAGCCCCGGAGGCCCAAAAAGCAAAACGTGATCAAGCGCTTCGCCACGGCTCTTCGCTGCTTCGAGGGCAATCGCCAGCTGCTCCTTGGCCTTTGGCTGGCCGATGAATTCCTTCAGCCAGCGCGGCCGCAACTTCAGTTCAAAAGAGCTCTCATCCTCGGCGCGCGCCGCACTTACAAGCCGTTCCGGATCGTCTTTGCCTGCCATTCACTCGGAGTGTAGCAGCTTGCAGAAACACATGCGCAACCCGACAATGGAATCGTTCCCACGACGAGCATTTGCATTAAAGTGTAAGTATCATGCGTCGCCTTTCTGTGCTCGTCTTTCTCGGCTGTGTTCTGTTCTCCACGCCGATGCCGCTCGCATTCGCTCAGGCTGCTCCCCAGCCTCTCTCGATGACGGATCAGCAAAAGGCGGAGATGGCCCGGCGCGTTCGCCAGGAGTTCCTGCACGCGTGGGACGGCTACCGCCAATACGCATGGGGACACGACGCATTAAAACCGCTGAGCAAGAAACCGCACGACTGGTATGCGCATTCGCTTCTGATGACACCCGTCGATGGACTGGACACGATGATCCTGATGGGCTTGACGCCCCAGGCCGACGAAGCGCGCAAGCTGATCGACACCCAGCTCAATTTCGATCAGGACATGTACGTAAAGGATTTCGAGATCACCATCCGCATGATGGGCGGTCTGCTTTCGAGCTATCAGCTGACTGGCGACAAACGGCTGCTCGAACTGGCCGACGATCTTGGCCGTCGTATGCTCCCCATGTTCAATTCGCCGACCGGCATGCCATACGAGTACGTCAACCTGCACACGGGGGCGGTGCGCGGACCCAACAGCAATCCTGCGGAAGTTGGCAGCCTGCTCTTGGAATACGGCACATTGGCACGGCTCACCGGCAAGCAGGTTTACTACGACAAAGCAAAGCGGGCTGTCGTCGCGATGTACAAGCGTCAGTCAAAAATCGGACTCGTCGGCCTTGGCATCAACGTCGAAACCGGCAAATGGACAGACCGCACGGCAGGAATCATGGGCGGCATCGATTCTTACTACGAATACCTGCTGAAGTGCGCCATCCTCTTCAACGACAAGGACTGCGAGCGCATGTGGAACGAGAGCGCGGCAGCAATCAACAAATACCTTGCCGACCAGCGCCCCAACGGTCTGTGGTACGGACAGGCAAATATGGGCACCGGAAAACGCATTGCAACCTACTACGGAGCGCTCGATGCTTTCTTTCCCGCAGTGCTGGCACTTGGCGGCGACCGCGAGCGAGCGGCAAAACTTCAAGACTCAAGCTACCTTATGTGGAATCTCGCCGGTATAGAGCCTGACTCACTGAACTACGCGGCCATGCAGATCAAAGACGCGAACTATCCGCTACGGCCGGAGATCATCGAGTCGGCCTACTATCTGTATCACTACACACACGATCCTAAATATCTCGTGATGGGGCAGACATTTTTTGACTCACTGATGAAGTATTGCCGCAACGACGTCGGCTTCGCCGCACTCAGTGACGTCCGCACCAAGCAGAAGGCTGACAGCATGGAGAGTTTTTTCTTTGCTGAGACGATGAAATATCTCTATCTGCTCTTTGCGCCGCCGTCGACGCTCGATTTCGATTCCATCGTCTTCAATACTGAGGCACACCCGTTGAAGCGTAACTTCACTGCAGCTTCAAACTGACTTACTGTCAGAGCAGAGGCAGCCCGGCAACGCACAACGAAACCTGAGCCAGAACGATCGCGCCCGTTACCCAGAGAAACGGCTTGCGATAACGCGTCTCCAGCACATCGGCAAAGACGCCACCGATGAACGCAAGTAGAAATGGAAGCGCCCACAGCCACGGCTCGCTCTGCACTCCAGGTGTCACCAGCAACAGCAGAAAAGCTGCAACCAGCAAAGGGGTGGTATTTCCAAAGTATCGCGACCGCCGAAATGCGAGATACAGCCCGAGCGCACCCGCCGCAGCGATTGTGATCCCGGAGTTGATCAGCGATGCAAATAGCGCCCCAGCCTGACCGAGTGAAAACCACATCTTCGCCGATTCGCTGCGAAAAACATAGCTAAAGGCATCGGGACGAAACGCATACGAAGCAAACAGTAAGAATAATGCACCTAGAACCCAAACTATGGCCAGCGTAGGAAGATAAGCGCGTCGGCCCTCAGCGACATAGGCCATGAAGGCAATCGTCAAAATGAGGCCCAACAAAAATGCCGACACGTGCGCCGCAGCCGTAAAACCAAAGGCCAGCGTCAGCAGAACGATCCGAGGCCGCCACTTTTTCTTCGGACCCTGCATGGCATGTGCCACACCAATTGCCGTGTACACAACAGCAAACAAGCCGAAGGCCGCCAATATCTCGTTATTGGGATACGTACAGGCACGCACGATCGGCGGCGCAAAGCAATAAAGCGAGAGCGCAATGTAGCCGCCGGTGTTGCCGTACAGTCGCCGCGTGACCCACCAGATACAGGCTCCAAGAGCCAGCCCGGCGAAGATAAATGGAAGCCGCATCAGCAGCTTCACATAGCTCACTTCATGCCGCATTTCCCACGTCGAAGTCGAAGAAGCTTGCCCGGCCAGGATTCTCTGAATGGTCAGCGGCAGTCCGGCAGCACGATACGCAAGCGTTCCGTCGTGAATATTTCCGCAACTCGTGAAATATCCCGCGAGAGGCGAAGGCTTCTCCCACATCTCCCGTCCGCAGCGCGCAAATTCATAGTCACTTTCACTGAGCGTCTGATGTTTCACAACCCAGAGACACTGCGCCAACAGCATGAGAAGCAGTACGGCCGCGATCTGTTGGGGACGATTAAAGCGGAATTTACGGATGCTGTGGGCGGTCGAAGGCGGCATCTTTTCGTGGCGTTCTGACCTCAGTGTACCGGACATTCTCCGAGGCCAGAATTTCAACGGCTGCAAACCCCTGAATCCAATAGACTAAAGCCGCATTGCTGGGGCATAACTATTTTAGTATCATAAAGATAGATTCATTCCGCCCGATCCTCACCACGCATTCCACCCGGGCCGTTTGAGACTCGAAATCTAATTTATGGCAGACGATCAGAACCCTCAGCTTCCCCTCGGCAATGGCGGCGGTGAAAACGGACCCACCGGACCCGGCGCAGCCAACCTTATCCCGATCAACATTGAAGAGGAGATGAAACAGTCGTATCTCGCCTATTCCATGTCGGTCATCATCGGGCGCGCTCTTCCCGACGTGCGCGACGGACTGAAGCCGGTGCATCGCCGCATCCTTTACGGCATGCACGACATGGGGCTGCAGCATAACAAGAAGTATACCAAGTGCGCCAAGGTTGTCGGCCACGTGATGGGCAACTACCATCCGCACGGTGATTCGGCGATCTATGACACGATGGTCCGTCTCGCGCAGCCCTTCAGTATGCGCTACGTGCTCGTCGACGGTCAGGGCAACTTCGGCTCCGTCGACGGCGACATGCCCGCGGCCATGCGTTACACCGAAGCCCGCATGACTAGGCTCGCAGGTGAATTGCTCGCCGACATCGATCAGGAGACGGTGGACTTTACTCCGAACTACGACGAGTCCACCTTTGAGCCCTCAGTGCTGCCAGCGCGTGTGCCGAACCTCATCATCAACGGTGCGAACGGCATCGCCGTCGGCATGGCGACAAACATCCCGCCGCACAACCTGACTGAAGTCGTCAACGCCGCCATTGAAATGGTCAACAACCCGAATGCCGGGCTTGATGAAGTGCTCAAGCACGTACAAGGTCCGGACTTCCCGACCGGCGGCTTCATCTATGGACGCAGCGGCATCAGGAATGCCTACCAGACAGGCCGCGGGCGCTTCCTCATGCGCGCCAAGTGCGCCATCGAAAACATGAACCAGGGCCGCCAGGCGATCATTGTCAGCGAGATCCCCTATCAGGTCAACAAGAACACGCTCATCAAGCGCATCGCCGAGCTGGTCAACGAGAAGGTCATCGACGACATATCCGACGTTCGCGACGAGAGCGACCGCGACGGCATG
Organism: Alloacidobacterium dinghuense; assembly: GCF_014274465.1. Classification (NCBI taxonomy): domain Bacteria; kingdom Pseudomonadati; phylum Acidobacteriota; class Terriglobia; order Terriglobales; family Acidobacteriaceae; genus Alloacidobacterium; species Alloacidobacterium dinghuense. The sequence goes on from NZ_CP060394.1 coordinate 4,428,994, forward strand.
CGCATCGTCATCGAACTCAAGCGCGGCGCGGAACCGCAGATCATTCTCAACCAGCTCTACAAGCACTCCCAGATGCAGGAGAGCTTCTCGATGATCTTCCTGGCCGTGGTCAACGGTCAGCCGCGTGAACTCGCGCTGCCTGACGCGATCCGCCACTTCCTCGATCACCGCATCGATGTCGTCCGCCGCCGCACCGCCTTCCTGCTGCGCAAGGCGCGCGAGCGCGAGCACATCCTGCTCGGCTACCAGATTGCGCTCGATCATCTCGACAACGTCATCAAGATCATCCGCGGATCATCCTCCCGCACCGATGCCCGTGAGAATCTCTTCCAGTTCTTCTCCGGAAAAACAATCACCGTTCGCGATCAGGCGCTCGCTGGCGTCAAGCTCGACCCGGCCCGCTACGCCATCGACCCGGCAACCCTCATCTCGCCGACGCTGACGCTCAGCTACCGCCAGATCGATGCGATCCTCGAACTGCAGCTCTATCGCCTCACGCAGCTCTCGATCGACGAGCTGCTCAAGGAACTCGCCGACGTGCGCAGCCGCATTGAGGAGTACGAATCGATTCTCGGCTCCGAAAAGAAGCTGCGCGCCGTCATCGTCAAGGAGCTCGAAGCCATCCGCAAGGACTACGGCGACGAGCGCCGCACGCAGATCATTGACGAGACAGCCGAGTTGCAACTCGAAGACCTTATCGCCGACGAGCAGGTTGCCGTCACCGTCTCGCATCAGGGCTACCTGAAGCGCACGCCGATCTCCACCTACCGCCAGCAACGCCGCGGCGGACAGGGCCGCACCGGCATGAAGACACGCGAGGAAGATTTCGTCTCGCAGCTCATTGTCGATTCGACGCACGCCTATCTGCTCTGCTTCACCAACACGGGCCGCGTCTACTGGCTCAAGGTCTACGAAATCCCCGACGTGGGCGCGGCGGGCAAGGGCAAGTCGATGCAGAGCCTGCTTAACCTGCAGGCAGGCGAAACTGTCCGCACCATCCTGCCCGTGCGCGATCTCGAAGAAGAAGGCAAGTTCGTCTTCTTCGCCACGCGCAACGGAACTGTGAAGAAGACTCCGCTCAAGGACTTCTCGAACGTCATGGCACGCGGCATCATAGCCATCGGCATTGAAGAAGACGATGAGCTGATCGGCGTGCGCATCACCGATGGCAACCAGATCGTCTTCCTCGCCACGCATGAAGGCATGGCTATCCGCTTCGACGAGAACGATGTGCGCTCTATGGGCCGTCCGGCTTACGGTGTGCGTGGCATCGACCTCGGCAAGAAGGATTATGTTGTCGGTAGTGCCGTAACGCCGCGTGAGCGCCGCAAAGATGAAGTGGGAGCCAACTGCGACTGCCTCATCCTCAGCATCACCGAGCAAGGCTTCGGCAAGCGCACGGATGTAGACGAATATCGCCTGCAGACCCGTGGCGGCAAGGGCGTCATTAACGTCAAAACGACGGCGCGCAACGGCAAGGTTTCGTCGATCCAACTAGTCGATGAGACTTCGGAGCTGATGGTCATCAGTCAGTACGGCAAGATCATCCGCATCGATACCAAGACCATCCGCGCAGCCGGACGCTCCACGCAAGGCGTCAAGCTTCTGAACCTTGAAGAAGATGACAAGGTGGCGGCGGCGGTCGTCATTCCGCCGGAAGAAGCCAAGCAGGAAGCGGAAAACGGTACGCTGCTGCAGTAACAAGTACCAAATAAAAAAGAGCGAAGAGGGTGTCGAGGGTTGGATCGACGCCTCTTCGCATTTGGGAGACTTATTCGCGCTGGGTCCTGGTCTCGGCGTAGACCATTGCCATGTCGGGCCGAGCATTGCCGTTTGCAAGTTGTCGTTCCCGCTTCGTGACATGCAGTGTCGCCGTGGTCCTCCCAGCACTGTTATCGATCTGGTGCAGCACGTATTCCGTGTTATAGCGATTGAAGATCAATCGCGCCCGGCCTGGACGAGCCTGGGCCTGATCCATCGTGACGGCAAAATCCGCGTAAATCAGGTAGTGCCCGGCAGGCAGGTGGGTATTTTCAACAGTGAAGGCAAAAGGAATATTGACGGACAAGAGCGCGCGCTCCTCGATCTGAGCCTGCAGAGCCTGGAGAGGCATCAACCATACTAGTGCAAGTAATATGCGAAAGGCTTTCACGGAATCCTCCTCGGACGTGCCTTGAAAGCATCTTGCTTATGTCTCGAATTCGCGCGATCTGGATTGGGCGAACCGCCATCTTTCGCTGGCTAGCCGCATGATGCGCCGTGATAGTGAAAAAAACTGCGGCACCTGGACTCTGCAACGAAACGCTTGCGGTGGTAGTCTCAACAACAAGCCGTTATGTTTCGCCGCTTGTTTTCCATCGCAGTCCTCGCCGCAGTCTCCACTTGTAATTGTGCAGCGGGGCCTCCTGGGGTCCCGTTTCCACCTGACAAGCTCCCGCCACCCCCGATTTTGCCTGCTGACTTCGCAGGATGGCGCCAGGCAGTCGCTCCACAGCGAAGCACCGCACCCGAAGCAGCCGACCAGGCCAATGCCGCAGTGCTGCACGAATACGGCTTCGCGGAATTCGCTGCAGCGAACTACACGCAACCCGACAACAAACTGAACGTGCGCGCCATCCGTTTCCAGGATGCAACCGGCGCATACGGAGCTTTCACTTTTTACCGACGTCCGGGCATGTTGAAGGAAGACATCGGCAGCGATGGAGCATTCGATGGTGCCCACGTTCTTTTCTGGACCGGAACCATTGTGATCGATGCAACCTTCGATCACCTGACCGCCATGTCCGCCGCACAACTGCGTGAACTGGCAAACGATCTTCCAAAAACCAGCGGCCCCACATCAGTCGCGCCGCCACTTCCAAAATATCTGCCCATCACATCGCTTAATCCAAATACGGTGCACTACGCTGTTGGCCCAGTGGCGTATGCGCGCAGCGGAGGGGTCCTGCCCCCAAATGTGATTGACTTCGACCGAGAAGCCGAAGCGGTAACGGCGAATTACACCACACAGAGCAGCGATGGCACGCTGACGCTTCTCATGTATCCCACGCCGCAGATGGCGATCCATCAGCAGCAGACGATACAGACGCTGCTGAAAACCGGGAACTCACCACAAGCCGCATGGCCGCAAGCACTCGCGGACAGCAATGAAGCGAGCCTGCTGGTTCGCCGCAGTGGGCCGCTCATCGCCATCACCAGTGGAAGCTTCTCTGTCGACGAAGCACGTAAGCTGCTGAACTCCATCAATTACAGCGCCGACATCACCTGGAACCATCCCGAAGGATACGTCAGTGAAGCCTCGAAGACAGCGCGCCTCTTGCTGGGCATCGCCTATCTCACAGGAATTCTCGGGGCGGCAGCCATCATCTTAGGTCTGTTCTTCGGGGGTGGGCGCGCCGCACTTCGACGATTGCGCGGCAAGCCAATTTCCACCCTGAACGATGAGGAGTTCATCAGCCTGAAGCTGCGATAAATGCGAAGAAGAACGGATTTGCACCAAACGCAGTGCAGAACTAATTTAAGTATCAGAAATTAAACCCGTTACAGATCAAGACCTCGCTCATGGCGAACAGAGGGCGAAATTCTGTGAATTTCCGACTGAAACAGGACGAGTTCTGTAACCTATTCATTTTTAATGGATTATATTGCTCCTGATTTTGCCTTGACACCCCTTTGGTGCACCCATAGTATTTCGCCAGAAAGTTCTGATGGCTTTGCCTCCGTTGGAACTATTCTCCCTAAAGAAGGAAGCCGCCCTGTTGCCGGGCGGCTTCTTTCATTCTCAGGCCTCAATTTTTGACGTTCGAACTGACACTGTCCAGGTGCCCACACGAATTCAATCACGACCCGACATCTTGCTCCCGATATCCCTCTTGCTCGTTATTCTGCTGTATCCCCTCCTGGATCAGGGCGACCTGCGGAGAATGTTCCTCAGTGCATTGATGTTCGTGCCCGTCATTCTGTCGACAGTGAAGTTATCGCAAACAAAGCGATGGATGAGGGTATCGGTTCTTTTGATGCTCGGCGTCCTGGCCTTGGGCGTGGCAAGTGTGATCTGGCCGAATCGAACTCTACTCGGAATCAAATGGGGATTGCTGGCTGTATTCTTTTGCCTTGCTGTTATAGGGCTCTTCTCATACCTGAGGAATGCTGGTTCCGTTACCAGTGAGCATCTCTATACCGCGATGAGCATTTATCTGTTGCTCGGGATGGCCTGGTTCGCTGTTTACTGCGCGATGGATGTCGTCTACCCCGGCTCCTTTGGGCATCCCAACAACACCGTTTCCGATCGTCAGAGCGAGTTGTTGTACTTCAGCCTGATCACTCTTTCAACCGTCGGTTACGGCGATGTGGTTCCGCTTCAGAGCGAGGCACGGATGCTGGCTGCACTGGAAGGCATCACGGGTGTTCTCTATGTCGCGATCACCGTTGCGATATTAGTCAGTGCTTACCGGCGTCAGAATTCATCCGATCAGGCATAGCGGCATACCCTCCCCGTGAGTGTACGCATCCCTTGCTTTACGATAAAATTCAAAGAACAGGCCGACGTAGCTCAGTTGGTAGAGCAGCCGATTCGTAATCGGCAGGTCACCGGTTCAAGTCCGGTCGTCGGCTCCAAGCCCTTCTAAATCAATGCCTTTTTAAGCGTATAAAGAGTATTCCGCACGCTATTTCTTCACACCCTTAGTGTCCCTTCCACCCTGGTGTAGCACCAAGTGTGTGACCTCACCTTTATCGTTCTTGAAAAATTCGATCCGTGCATCCACCACTTTCAGGAAGAACTCGGTCTCGGATTCTGCGAAGATCGGGAACTTGGGCTGATTCGTAGCCTGCTCCATCAATTGATTGCCTTCGAGGGTAATCACCATGCTGAACGTCGGCGCTAGTTCATAGGTGCCGACATACTTGGCAAGGACGGCCGAAGGCACAGTGACTTCTTTGCGCTCCGAAGGCAGTACGACCTTTTCGCCGTGAACAACCGCCGCGAGCTTTGCAGCAATATCTCCCGGTGCACCCCCATTAAGATTTCCAAGCACCACGACAGTCAATTTCTCATCTGGATAGTAAGCGAGTTCGGTATTGAATCCCTCGATGCCGCCGCCATGGTCAATCTCTTTGTGCCCGTTCACGCTTCGCACCATGAGCCCGCATGCATAGTTCTCTTTAAAGGGCGTGGTCATTTTCTTCAATGACACAGCAGAAAGAAGCTTACCCCCGAACAGCCCTTCTTCCCAGCGCAGCAAATCGTGAGTCGTGGAGTAGAGAGCACCCGCCGAAAAAGGAATGCTCATATCAATGTAGCCCGCTTTCTCCGGACCGTTCGTTCCAGGGGAGTAGCCGTAGGCGCGATGCAGAATGATTGCGGTATTCGAGTCGTACCCGGAATCGTTCATGCCCAGCGGCTTGAAGATGTTCTCTTCAACGAAGTCCTTGTAGCTCTTGCCGCTGATCTTTTCGATTAAGTATCCCAGAAGCACATATCCGGAGTTGCTGTAGTTCCACTTTTCTCCCGGCTGGAACTCCAGAGGTTTGTCGCGAAAACGGGCGACCAGTTTCTCAGGCGTAGTCGGCGTGGCCTCACTCGAGTGATAGTCCGGAAAGCCAGTGAAGCTCGGAATTCCGGAAGTATGCGTCAACAGGTTGTAGATCGTGATTTTGTCCCAAGCCGGTGGCGCATCGGGCATGTACTTCTTCACCGGATCCTCAGTTTTCAGCTTGCCGCGTTCCTCAAGCAGCAAAATGGAAGCGGCAGTGAACTGTTTTGTGATGGATCCCAGCCTGAATTTCGCTTCCGGTGAGTCCGGTATTTGCCACTCCAGATTGGCGTAACCATAGCCTTTGTCGAGAAGCATCTGTCCATCCCGCGCCACAAGAACGGATCCCATAAACTGCTTGCCCGTTACATAAGACTGCACAACCTGGTCCATGCGCCCCGCACTGTCCTCCGCGCGCGGAGCCGTGCAGCCAATCCAAAGAATCAAAACAGGCGCGATGCGACCGAACAGGCGTCGATATATTTCCATGCTCACTCCTGGGCCTTGCCAAACGGCGTGAGAAGAATACCGTACCGACCATCCCTTCGTTGCGCGACAGGCTTCTAGGGTCGCTCAGGCCATGATTGCTTTGGATATCGCCGCATCAGCTCGCGGCGAACCTGGGGATAGAGCCTTTCCCAAAATCCGGCCAGATCCGTGGTGGTCTGCACCGGTCGATGATTCGGCGCAAGCAGGTGAACGACCACCGGTGTATGGGCTTGCCCGATTCGCAGAGTTTCTCGCATGCCGAAGAAGTCCTGCAATCGCGAAGCAATCCAGGGTGCCTTGCCGCGTTCGTAGTGAATCTTCGCTTGCCGTCCACTCTGCAATCGCAGCGATTCGGGCGCGATCTGATTGAGTTGACGGACACCGACCTTCCGCTCCAGCATTTGGATGAAGGTTTGTGATGCGGTTCTCAGTTCCGCAAAGCTCAGCAATCCAACGCACAACTCCCGAAGCGTTTGCAGTACATCCGGCGGCTCAAGACCGGCAAACTCAACCCGCGACAAGAAGAGATCAAGCTTGTCTTGATCGACAAAGCGTCCCATCCCCGCTTCGATCGCCTTCTGTGCCAGCAATTCGGCAGCCACTTCGGGCGCAGGCGCGGCGCCGCGCGATTCCTGAATCACTAAATCGTCATAGAGCAGCATGCTTACGGCATCCACCCGCTCCGCCGACCGATTCCATACGACGCCGGATTGCTCTCGCACGCGATCCGGAAACAAATCGATCAACCACTCCGGCTCGATGCGTGCTGTCATGCGGACCAATGGCAGAGGCTTATCACTGCGGTCTTCGGCATCAACAGCCACCATAAACTCATAGCGAGGAGGCTGGCCCTTCACCTCAGCCGATGCCCCTGACGAGAGCAGTAACTGATTCCCCGTTCGCAGTCGCGCCACACGGTCTGGAAAGCCTGTCAGCACAGACTTGAGTAGAGCATCCTCATCATGATGTTGGCGTCGAGACGGTCGCGCAATTCTGCGTAGTTGTTCAAGAGGCTGCTCCAGTCGAGGATCCCGACCCTGATCCCGACCCTGATCCATGGCAGAGAGAAGATCGTTGCTCCCCGGCTCGATGCCTGCCGAGAGCAGCGCTGCAACCACGCAGCCGTCCTCCCCCACACCTCGTTTCTGCGCATCGATCACAAGCCGCGACAACCGCGGAGACACCGGAAGGCGCGCCAACTGCCGCACCATATCTCCAGTGGCTCCAAGGCGATCCAGAAGTGAACCGGCGCTTTCCATCGCGCCGTCGGGCGGCGCATCCAGCCATCGCACATCTTTTACCGGATCAATCTGCATCGCGCGCATCGTCAGGCAGAGCTGCGACAGATCGCTGCGCAAAATTTCCGGCGTATCGTGCTCCGCCCGTAATTGGTAATCCTCTTTAGTGTAAAGGCGCAACACGCGCCCGGGTCCGGTGCGCCCGGCTCGTCCCGCTCTCTGCGTTGCAGAAGCCTTGCTCACTCGTCCGACCTGCAGTGTCTGCAATCCGGTCCATCGCGACCAGGTCGCCATTCGAGCCAGACCGCTGTCAATGACAGCGCGTACTCCTTCAACCGTAATCGAGCTTTCCGCGACATTGGTCGCCAATATAAGTTTCCACTGCGATCCTGGCGTGACCGCACGGTCTTGTTCCTCTGGAGACAAACTGCCATGCAACGGCAGAATCACCAGGCCCGCTCGTCGCGCACTCTCTTCACACTCGCGCATTGCCCGGTAAATCTCAGCAGCGCCGGGGAGAAATGCCAAAATATCCCCGGAGTTTTCACGCGCGATCAGCTTTTCCACTGCATCCCGCACCTGCATTTCAAGAGGCTTTGGGGAATAGGGCAAGTGCTCGATCGAAAGCTCAAACAAATTTCCCTTGGATCGTATGATCGGGCAGTCATCAAGATAATGAGCGACCGATGCGGCCTCGAGCGTTGCTGACATGACCACGATGCGCAGATCAGGCCGCCTGCCTTGCAGCAGCTTCAATAAGGCGAGAGCGAGATCGCTTTCGAGATGGCGTTCGTGAAACTCATCTAGTACTACGGCCGCGACACCTTTGAGATTCGGGTCTGAAATGAGGCGCCGCGTCAACACCCCTTCAGTCACAAACCGCAGCCGAGTGCGCGGGCCCGCGACTTCGTCAAATCGAACCTGGTAGCCAATCGTTTCGCCGATCCGTTCACCCATTTCCGAGGCAACTCTCCGCGCCGCCATCCGTGCCGCAATGCGACGAGGTTCGAGCACCATGACCTCACCGTCCACGAGTTTGAGCATCTCGGGAGGAATGCGCGTCGTCTTACCAGCACCGGGTGACGCCTCGATCACGAGGTTCGGAGAGCGCTTTAGGGAAGAGAGGATTGTCGGCAGAATTTCATCGACCGGAAGAACAAGCTTGCGACTCACTAGCTTTCATCGGATCACGCCGTCTGAACGGCGTCAATTTCATTAGGAAAAAGTTGGAAATCCACAGCCGGAATCGAATTAAATACCATTTATCCACGGATTTTCATACTCATCCCCTTGTATCCAAACGCCCCGATGCGCATAATCGCCTCAAGAGGCGGGGTCTATGACTCCAAGGAGAAACGGTTCGCCCTGTGAACCCGTATAACCGTCAGGACGTGCTGCGTATCCTGCGCATCCATCCCAGGCAGTTGCGCGGATGGGAGCGCAGTGGCCTCATCGCCCCTACTGAAACCTATTCCTTTCAGGATCTGGTCCAACTCAGCAAGCTGCGCGATCTCCGCGCCAAGCGGATGTCCGCCGCGAAAATCAGCGAGTCAGTGACCGCCATGCGCTCGGTCTCCGGCATGTCCAACCCACTGGTCGAGGCTGGAACAGCGCGCCGCGGTTCGCGTCTCCTCTTCCGTCATTCCGGCGCCACCATGGAACCCATCGCCCGCCAGTTCGTCTTCGATTTCGACGCGGGCGCCGCCCGCAACACGACGACCTTCGGCAGTACGGTGCTCGATCAAGTCCATCGCGAAGCCCGGGCCAACGGTCTGTTCCTCGACGCTGTCCGCTGCGAGGAAGCTCATAAGATCGCCGAAGCCACCGCGATCTACGGGGAAATCCTGCTGCTCGACCCAATGCATGCGCCAGCCTGCATCAACCTCGGCACCATTCACTACAATCAGCGGCAATTTCTAGAGGCCGAGCGCCTCTACCGTCAGGCCACCGCCGTCGACCCCGAATACGCGCTCGCATTCTTTGACCTTGGCAACGTGCTCGACGAGCTGCAGCATCTTCCAGAGGCCATCGAGGCTTATCGATCCGCCATCCGCCTCGTGCCTACTTACGCAGACGCGCATTACAACCTGGCCCTGGCCTACGAGCGCACCGGACAACGCCGCAAAGCCCTGCGCCACTGGACCGCCTATCTCAAGCTGGACAATACTGGCCCGTGGGCGAACCACGCGCGCGGCCAACAGCGCAAAATCCTGGACCGCGAAAAGCTGACCATCGTGCACCGCTCGTCAAAGCCGCACGCGCGCAATATCCGCCGCACCGCTCCCGCCCTCAAGCTCGTCTAGATTCCAACCTGAAAATGAGAGCTGCTATTTCCGATCGCAGCGCAGTCTTTGCGATTTTCGTTTAACGGGCTGTCCCGGTGGTCGGCCACTCATAGACGACAACGCCAAGATTATTGAGCACTCCCATCGTTGTTTCTACGTTCCGCCGAACCTGCAAACGGTTCGCGCGCGTCTCCGCCGGGTCTTCCTCGACGGCAATCACCCGCCCATACGGCCAATCCTGTGAGGGCAGTGCGCCAAGCGCATCCGGCAAGTCTCCCAGCCGCAATTCGAGTTCCTGCCGCCGCGCTTTTGCCGGCTTCAGCATTGCGCTCGGTAGCGCGGGGCTCCCGGTTTGATCCGGAGAAATCACCCGCAGCGTCACATTCTGTCCGCCCACAATCAAAAAGGGATTGTTCCAGCTCTCCGTCGTGTGAATGGCCATGTAGTGACTCTTTGCTGGCGGCGGAATCTGCTCCAGTTCCTCGCGCGCGGCATCGATCTTTTTGGCCGCTGCCTGCGCCTGTTGTTTCGCCTGTTCGCGCGCCTGCGCCGCCGCATCCGGCGGAGCACCGGCCGCCGGCGTTTCCGAACGCCTGCAACCAACATAGGCTGCAATGAAAATCAGAGCAGGAGCAACAACAAATGCGGTCAGACGATTTCTAAGCTTCATGCAATCAGGGACACTACTGCGCAGCATATCAAGCGTGCGCTCACGCCATCCAGCAAGATTGCGCAGCAGGAAACCGATTGCTTACTACTTTTCCGTCATTCAAACGCGTTTCACCTTCACTCAGGTACGCGTCCACAACGACAAAAGAATCGAATTTTCCCACCCATCCTGCGTCCCGGAATCGGGGAACTTGTGAAAACATTTACTTGACAATGCGAATTCTACAAGAGCCTAATGTCCGCACGGTTTGGTAAAACCATTTACTGTGACCTTCAAAGCCGGTAAATCAGGTTCTACTTTCCGGAATTTGTTGGCCTCCTACGCGCAGTGGACCACATGCCACTGCGCATCTTTTTTATTGGCCCTTCCACACCGCCGCACGCTTCTCCAGAAATGCCTTCGTTCCCTCTGCTTTGTCCTCGGTCGCGCAGCACAGCCCGAAGAGTGATGCCTCCAGGTCAAGCGCCTGCCGCAGCGGCAGATCGTATCCGCTATGCACGGCTTCAAGACATTTCTCCACCGCCAGCGGAGCCTGCGCCGCAATCGTGCGCGCAATGTGCTCGCCACGCGCCACTAGCTGATCGGGCGCGACAACCTCCTCAACCAGCCCAATCCGCAGCGCCTCCAGAGCCGGAATCATCTCGCCCGTAAGAATCATCTTCAACGCGGCGCCCTTGCCTACCAGCCGCGGCAGCCGCTGCGATCCGCCATACCCGGGAATGATCCCCAGCTTGACTTCAGGCTGTCCGAATTTCGCCGTCTCGCTCGCGATCCGGAAGGTGCAGGCCAGCGCCAGCTCGCACCCGCCGCCCAGCGCAAATCCATTCACGCAGGCAATCACCGGCTTTCCGCAGTTCTCAATGCGATCAAACAAGCCTTGCCCGCAGAGCGCCAGAGCATGTCCATCTATCGCCGAAACGCGCGCAAGCTCCTGAATGTCAGCTCCGGCCGCAAAGGCCTTTTCCCCGGCTCCAGTCAGCAAAAGAGCGCGCACGGCAGAATTCGCAACCAACTCCTCCACCGCCGCTCCCAACTCTTTCAGCGTAGCCGCATTCAGCGCATTCAAAACTTTGGGACGGTTCAGCGTAACAACAGCGACAGCGTCGCGAATCTCAACAAGAATGTTTTCGTAGCTCATGGTGAACCGCTGAGTCTAGCATGTCGCGCACTCGGAATGCGAAGGACGCCACGAGCCTTCGCAAAGCTCAGTTCGCCGCCGAGTGTGATCCCGGACTCCTCCAGTAAGGCTACAGCGTATCCGATACCATCTGCCGCATCATCATGCTGTTGGTCGTGTCAAGCTCCTCGAGCCCGGCAATCACGCCCCGCCGGTCAGCCTCCGAGCGATTCTGGCTGACCTTCCACTTACCCTCCAGCCGCTCAATCGGAAGCTCCAGCCCGACAATGCCTTTCACCAGCGACGCCACATAGCCTGCCGGCGCGTCCGTCACCTTCCACGGCTCGGGCGAAGTCGCTTCGTGAATATTCGTCAGCCGCTCCACGTGCGCTCGCAGCCAGGCGGCGTCTTCAATCACCTTCAGATAGCCATAGGCATGCACCACCGCATAGTTCCACGTCGGAACCACCTTGCCCGTCTCCTGCTTCTCCGCATACCACGAAGGAGAGATGTAATGATGCGGCCCGGAGAAGATGGCCAGCGACTCCACATCCGGCGAGTATTCCCGCCACTGTATGTTGGCCCGCGAGATGTGCCCGCGCAGCACGCCCAGCGATCCTTCCTGCTCATCCAGGACCATGGGAAGATGCGTTGCATAAAGACCGGAGATACCGAATGTAATCAGAGAAGCGAACGGCTGCCGCTGCATCAGCTGATGCAGCACGGGAACACGTGTCTCTTCATGATGCCGGGGAATATACATAGTGTAAGTTTTCCTTTTATAGCTTCTCTTCGCACTGAGAAGCGGCGTTTGCAAGACAGAAAATGACACACCAAGAGCACTGAAGGAATCCACCGCGTCGCTCCCGCATACGATCGCAACTGTTTTGGGGGCTTTCTTAAATAGACGCAAAAATCCACCCGAGTGTTTTACGGATTCGCAGAAAAGGGTGCCTCATTTCGGGCAACTCAATGGAGAATAAAAGATTTTTTCGATCGCCTCAAACCATCTTTCTCGCCCCCTGCCCGTCATTCTGAGCGCAGCGAAGAATCTCAACGATCCCTCTCGCTCACCACCTCGAAGCAAAAACGTACGACATGAACCCAAACCACCAACAGAACACGGTTGCCTCATCCTGTCTCCTCGCGCAGTTCGAGGAGATAGAGCCTTCCCTGAGCCTGCCGAAGGGGTGGGGTCGAACAAGACCGCGCAAAGCGCGCACTGATTCAACGGTAGAAGCACCGGCCTTCAGGCCGGTGAAAACGCGCAAGACAACGAGGGGCTTCTTATCCCAGCAACAAGCCTTATTAAGCCGTCATTCTGACGACCAGCGGGAGAGCCTGTCCTGAGCCCAATCGAAGGAAAGAATCTGAACGATGACAGCTGCGCCAGCGGGCGCTCACGAATCAACTAGCAGAGAACAAGAGCGGGCGACTTTTCATTCAATTTGGGAATGTACATGATTCCACCATGGCGAACGAGGGTGAAATTTCTTAATGGTTCGTAAGGGCACGGCTGAAGCCGTGCCATCGAAGCCCCGTCTAAAGAGGCTTTAGCCCCTGAGGTAAACGCGATAAAATCGCGTCCAATGTCTGCTCCACCGCGACCTGTGCATTCTGGAACATTCCTCGTCACAACCGTTACAAATAAGAAAGACGCGTTGAGATCGAGCCCGAGTGGATCGCGAGCGGGCGAGCGGTGGGAAAGCTTTGCACCGCAGTCGAACTATCCCACTCAGACCAAAAGATGGCTTGAATGGCCACCGTCCACTAAGAATTAAATATCCTCTTACTTACTTGTTATTGACGTTTTTGATTCCCACCATATTTGCGCCCTAGTTTTCCGCGTTTTGCGCAGGAAAGGACCTCGTATCCCTCATGCAGATAGAGATATCATTATTCATTGGTGCCCACCGCTCCGTTGGCTGGCAACCTAGCAATTAGGTTTGCGATTCGATGGAGTCTTGGTGGAGGCGTCGCGTCGACACGAAGCGAAGGCGACTGCGAAAAGCGTACGGATCTTTGTCGTACTGCTCAAGCAAAGCCGTTAGTGAAGTTCGGACGACATCCACAGCGTGCAGGCCGGGCCGGTCTTAAGAGACAGTCCACACCTGCAGCGCCTAAAGGTGCTGTCGAGGATAAAAGGAGAACGATGGCAAGTAGCAAGAACCTGGAGGCGAGAGGCGGGCGGAGCTCGAAAGGGCTTGACAAAAAACCAATCTGGTTAGAATTGATAATGGGGTGATCCGGTCGCTGAAAGCGGCCGGGGTTTGTTGCATCTATCTGGCCTGTATAAACTGCACCACCGCTCCGTTGGCTGGCAACCTAGCAATTAGGTTTGCGATTCGATGGAGTCTTGGTGGAGGCGTCGCGTCGACACGAAGCGAAGGCGACTGCGAAAAGCGTACGGATCTTTGTCGTACTGCTCAAGCAAAGCCGTTAGTGAACGCCGCCTGCATCCGTAATTCTCCGCAGGCGGCATAACTTCAACCATGAACGCACAATCAGCCCTCTTTAGAGTCTCTGACAAGGAATTTCTTCGCAAAGCTTGGAGAGAAATCTCCAAACGCAACATGCAGTCCAGAGGGCTAGACAATGTAACCATAAGAGCGTTCAAAAGCCGGCTCGACGAGAATCTGTCTGACATTAGCAATGAATTGCGCACAGGCAAGTATGAGTTCAAGAAGCTGAGAGCTCATGCCATTAAAAAGTCCGGATCTAACAAACCACGTCCACTTCAGATCGCCAGCGTGAGGGATCGCGTTGTGATGAAGGCGATCGCCTTATTCTTAGAACCAAGGTTCAATCAATTTAATCTGGACTGCAGTTTCGCCTTTATCAAAGGACGGGGCGTTACCCCGGCGATTAATCGAATACATCAACTTATCGATCAAGGTAATAAGTATTACTTCGAGGCTGACATAATCAATTTCTTTGGCTCGGTTGACCGCGAAGTATTGTGGCAAATGTTTTCTAAAGAAGTCCGCCAAAAAAGTCTCCTGAGCCTTCTTCGTAAATGTTTCGATTTGGAATTGGAAGATCTTCAAAGCCATCACACCGAATTCCAAGAACTGTTTTTTGGCGCCAATACGGGCATTCCTCAAGGTGGAGTGTTATCTCCAATGCTTGCTAATTTCTATTTGTATGAATTCGACCGAAGAATGGTTCAGCACAGCTTCAATCTAGTGAGGTATGCTGACGATTTCGTAGTAATGTGTAAGAGCCTAGAGGATGCTCATAGAGCACATGGGCTTTGCAGAGACACATTAACGACCCTTAACCTGAAAATTCATACTCTCGACGAACAGGGCTCTAAAAGCAAGATCGGAAGTTTTTCAAAAGACGGGCTGCTCTTTCTCGGTATTCGCTTCGAAGGTCAAGAAATCTACCCAGCAAGCAAAGCGGTGACGAGATTTAAGGGAAAAGTTAAGGAAATTCTAAAACCTGACAGCGGAAACAGTCTCTTCAAGACCTTACAGCAATTAACCAACTTAATTAATGGCTGGGGAAAGTGGTACAAACACATGCGCGTCGCGAATATATATCTAGACGCCGATAAGTTTATAAAAGAGCAGGTCGAAGCCTATTTGAAGGCTTCTGGCATCTTGCTAATTGGTAAGCATAAACGAAGGCAATTAAAGTTGCTCGGTATTCCCTCGCTCTACAACATGATCGAACACTCGAAAAAGCCCTGAATCGGGGGCCGCGACATCAAGATCCGATTAACTAAGCCACATACCCCATCTCCCCCAAAACCCCACGCATGTATCCAATACTCTTCGTCGCCCCAGGCATGGGATCATCCCCATGAATCTCGTACTCTAAATCCACATACCCCGGATACTTCATCGCAATCAACGTCTCAAAGATCTGCCGCACCGGCATCTTGCCCTCGCCCACAGGCACCTGGCTCTCTTTTACTTTCATGTCGGCAAGATCTTTCATGTGCACATCAAAGAGGCGCGGCCCAACGGCCTTGATCGCTTCTACCGGGTCAACGCCTGCGCGCGCCGTATGTCCCACGTCGATGCAGCAGCCCATGCGCGGGTCCATGTTCTGCACGGCCTTCAGCACATCGAGCGGCGAGTGCCAGATCTTGTCCTCCGGCCCGTGGTTGTGGAGGGCGAAGCGAATGTCATACTCCTTCACAAATTTCTCAATCCGCGGCAGCGTCTCCGGCGTCGGATCGCCCGCCACGATCACCTTCACTCCGGCGCGCTTCGCATACTCGAAGCGCGAGCGCACGTCATCGTCCTCATCCTTGGGAAAGTAAACCGTGCCCACCGCCCGCGGCGTGATGCCCGCCGCCTTGTAGTCGGCCACCGCTGCCAGCGTCGCCTCCGGCGGAGTCATCGGCAGATGGTCCCTCACATCCTTCGCGTTCAGATCGGTAAGTTTCAGCTCCTTCATGAACTGGATCACATGCGCCCGGTCGAACTCGCGAAACGTATAGCTGCACATCCCCAGCCGGATCGGTGAGGGTTTTCCAGCTTTGGCAAGAAGCGAATGGGTGGCAACAGTGGAGGCGGCAGCAACAATGGCACTCGAACGAAGAAATTCACGGCGGCTCAGCGACATGACTGCCATGATAATTTTCACGGGACCCGTATGTCTAAGGAACAGGGAAAGATGAACCGCGCAGCGGTACGATATTCCGCCTGAGTCTCGCCTTGATCCGGCGCAGCGTGAAGAACGTCTAGCCCTACTTATGGGGATTCAAGATTACCCCTTTGTGGGATTGTGGGGTCCGGATCGCCTCGATAGGCTTGAGTATGCAGATGCAATATTCTGCCTATGAAGAGGTTGCATGAGTACCGCAGTAGATCCCCCATTCCTGGTTGCCAGTTTCACAAACGAACGACTTGGCCTCTGCGCCAATGTGCGCGAAATTCCTGATTTTGAAGAGCACGAACTTCTGGTAGTCGATGCCTTCTCAGGGGAGGTCGTGATCATGAGGAGATATCCCGACCGAGATCAAGCTGTGGAAGCTGCCAAAGCCATCACCGGAATCGTTCCCTCCTAGCCTGCGGTCTCTTATGGAACTCGTCATTATTGGTTTCATTGCGCTCGTTACTGCCTTGGTAATTCTCTTCTACCCACCCGCGCACAGGGCGTTTGACGAAGTGGTCGACCAACGCAGCCGGGAGGGCTCCACCAAACCGATGTCGTCATGAGCAAAAGGCCTGCTTTTCGCCTCGGAAGGGTGCCCCATCCTTTCGCGGAGTCTGCGAAAGGGTGGGAGGGCGATCCCTTATGCCAACCGATGTCATCCTGAGCAAGAGCGAAGGATCTGCTTTCCCTTCAGCGGCACACAACCTGTCAAGAGGTATCAATAGTAACTTGGTGTACAAATCATTAAAAATAAACCACTTAAGACAAGCCAGTCATTGGCGTACTATTTAGCAAAACTTGCTATCATAGAAATAGAAGAAGAATACAAAAGCGCCCGTCGAAAAGCGGGCGTTTTCCTTTTCCAGAAGAGTACCGGACCCCCTCGTAAGTCATTGAAAACACTAAAATGCACTTAACCCTAGCAAAATCATGGGGATAGCGGGGGATGATCCCCCCGTAAACCATTGAAAACAAAAGAAAGGAAGAGTACAGGAGGGGAGGGGGACTACCCGTTCAGCCGGGCCTTGGCCACAGCATCCAAAACCCCATTGAGAAAGTTAATCGACTCCGGAGCCGAATACCTCCGCGCAATCTCCAGCGCCTCGTTAATCACAATCGGCGCCGGCGTCCCCGGAAACCCAAGCATCTCGGCAATCGCCATGCGCAGAACGTTGCGGTCGACGCTGGCCATGCGCTCCAGCTTCCAATGCGCCGAATGCTTCACGATCAGCTCGGTCACCTCAGGCTCACGGGCAACGGCAACGCGGAAAATATCCTCAGCAAAGCCGCGAACGTCAGCATCATCCTCGTCGCGAGCCTTCCAGAATGTATTGCGAACCTGATCGGGCGTGTTCTTGCCCATGTCGAGCTGAAAGAGCATCTGCATGGCAAGTTCGCGCGACTTGCGGCGCTTACCAGGAGCGCTCACGCCGTAGCTCCAACTTTGCGATGCAGCGACACCATCTCGATCGCCGCCGATGCCGCCTCAAATCCCTTGTTCCCTGCCTTCAGCCCGGCGCGATCCAGAGCCTGCTCCAGCGTCTCGCAGGTCAGCACGCCGAAAGCATGCGGAATTCCTGTCTCCTGCTGCGACTGGCCGATTCCGCGCGAAACCTCGTTGTAAATCGCCTCATAATGCGCAGTTTCACCGCGTAAAAGCACGCCTAATGTCACAATTGCGTCAACTTTTCCCGTCTTCGCAACCTTTCGCGCCGCCGAAGGAATCTCCCATGCTCCCGGAACGCGCAGAACCTGAACGTCGTCACGCTTTGCTCCGCTGCGATACAGGCAATCGAGCGCGCCCTGCAACAACCGATCCGTAATCACCGCATTCCAACGCGCCACGATGACAGCAAACCGCATCCCTTCCGCCGAAAGATCACCCTCCAGCGCAACAGGCTTGCCCTTCAGCGGATCCAGCCACTCCCAGAACGAGAACGCAGTTCCGGGAACCGGCTCAACCGTAAACATCCGCGACTTCCAATCCGTATCCGCAGTAGCTGTAATGCGCCGCGACGCCTCGGCATCGCCAAGGTTCTTCGTCAGCCACTTCTCCGCAACCTCCCGCACGGAATCCAGGCTCACGACCTCGACAAAGACATCCGCATTCGACGGCAGCGTTCCGTCAATGAACTCCAGATTGCCCAGCGGCGCGAGAAAGGCGCGGCCACGGCTCTGCTCCTCGTCCCAGTCCTTCCCACGCTCAAACCCCAGTGCAGAGAAGAAGCTCTCAAGCGTATCGAACACAGCCGGAGTGCTGGTCTGACGGATTGAGGTAATGCCTTTGATCATAGTTTGACTTTACCAGCGCGGACGCCTCTGCGGAAACCCGCATCGCCGCGGTTACTGCCGCGGCGCAAAGAGTTTCGTTAGTATGACTAAGGGAGACCCGATGTTGGCAATGTACCGAAGCTGTTGGAAGCCATCCCTGATGTTTGCGGCGCTGCTTGTGGCGTCACTGTTTGCTCAACCGGCAAGCGCACAGAGTTACCTCAAGAACAGCGAAGTCGGGCTGAACGTCTTCGGCCAGTTCACCAGCTCATCGAACGGGAACGGCATTGAAGTGAAGCCGCTGGACTCTATCGGCGGCCAGGCGACCTTCCGCCACGTCTACAGCCCATTGCTGGGATACGAAGCCGGATACGGGTACACACGCTTCTCCGACCGCTACTCCAGCTACCCATTTGCCATACAGCACAACGTGCATGAATTCGAAGGCTCCTACCTGCTGAGTTCTCCAAGTCTTCTGGGAGTTCGGCCGTTTGGGCTTGCGGGTGTCAGCGCTCTCTTATATGCGCCGACTCTGAATGGCGGACAAAACGCAAGCGCACAAGCGCGGGCAGCGATTACGTTTGGTGTGGGAGGCGATTTCCCAATCCTGACGTCACATTTTGGCCTGCGCGTGCAGTATCGCGGCCTCTACCATCAGACTCCCGACTACGGTGACCCGAGATTCAAGACAGGAACATGGCGCCTGAGCAGCGAACCGGCTGTAGGAGCCTATCTACACTTCTAAGCTGTTTCAACAGCCCGGCTGGCAAGTGCTCCTGTGGTGTGACGCAGCCCCGCCAGCCCAAGCAACCCCAACCCCAGCGCGCAGACTCCGCCCCAGCGAGACCAGGCCATGGTGGAAAGAAGTGAACCGAGTGAGCCGCCGAGAAAGTAAATCATCATGTAGATGGTGTTGATGCGGCCGCGTGCTCCAGGCTCAAGCCCGAAGATGCGCGTCTGGTTTGCGATCTGATTCGCCTGTGCACCGAGGTCGAGCACAATCACGCCCAAAACCAGCCCGAGGATGTGATATCCCAGCATCCAAAGGATACAGAAGCCAATTGCGAGCAACGAGAGGCCAAGCGTAACCACGGCTCTCGATCCACGACGGTCGGCGACGCGCCCGGCAACAGGGGCAATGAGTGCACCTGTTGCGCCTAGAATTCCGAAACTACCTGCCGTGCCGGCCCCCAAGTGGTAGTGGTTTGATCCGAGCAGAAAGACGAGCGTTGTCCAGAATGCGCTGAAGGCCGCGAAGACCAGGCCGCCGATGATCGCAGATTCACGCAATAGCGGATGCGTGCGTGTCAGCGTCCAGAGCGAACGAAGTGCTTGCGCGTAAGGCAAGGGCGAATGAGGCGGCAGTTTAGACAGCTTGCGCAGCATCAACGGAACGAAGACCGCATTGCACAGCGCAGCGAAGATAAAAACAGATCGCCATCCAAAGAAAGATGCGATCCAGCCCGAGACGGAGCGCGCCAGCAGGACGCCAAGGAGGAGCCCCGTCATGACTGTGCCAATCGCCCGCCCGCGTTCTTCGTCGTCGGCAAGATCCGGAGCGATTGGAACAACCACGTGGGTTACCGCCGCAGTGAGACCTATCGCGATGCTCGCGGCAAGCAACGTTGCAAGATTGGGCGCCAAGGCCGCAAGCAGAGCCGAAATCGCGACTCCAGCGAAAAGCCGCACCATGAGGCTGCGGCGTTCGATTACATCTCCGAGCGGAACAAAGGCGAGAATACCGATGGAATAGCCGACCTGCGTGGCCACCGCAACCGTGCCCATCTTGCTGTGGTCGATGTGCAGGCTGTGAGCCATTTCGAGTAGAAGCGGCTGGTTGTAATAAATATTCGAAACACCTACACCACACGCCAAGCCAAGAAACGGCAGCAGACTGCGATGTCTGGGGTGCAGCTCAACTGGAACTTCGGGGGAGATAGTCTGAATGTCTGCCAATCACTAGTTTAGATGAGCGAGGGTGGCGAACGACACTACCATCTGCCGGTCTACTTGCTGTTCAACACAAGCTTGCCAATGGTTGCAAGCTGCATATTTGACGTGCCTTCATAGATCTTTCCTATCTTGGCGTCGCGGTAGAACTTTTCAACCGGATAATCCTTGACGAAACCATAGCCACCGTAGATTTCGACCGCTTGGCTAGCGACTCGTTCAGCAACCTGCGAGGCAAAATACTTGGCCATCGCTGCTTCGCGGATATAGCTGAGTTTCGCATCCTTCAAGCGGGCGGCGTTATAGACGAGTAGTCGCGTGGCTTCGATCTCGGTTGCCATTTCTGCAAGCGAGAACTGAACAGCTTGAAATTCCGCGATCGGCTTGCCGAACTGCTTGCGCTCCTGCGCATATTCCGCTGCGCAGTTCCATGCTCCCTGCGCGAGCCCTAGCATCTGCGCGCCAATGCCGATCCGGCCCTCATTCAGCGTCTCGATGGCAATCTTGTAGCCCTTGCCCGGCTCGCCCAGAACATTCGACACAGGCACGCGGCAGTCTTCGAGGATCAGCTCGCATGTCGAAGAAGCACGGATACCTAGTTTGTCTTCCTTCTTGCCAACAGAAAAACCGGGAAAATCCTTCTCAACGATAAATGCAGTGATGCCTTTGTATCCGGCAGCAGGATCGAGCGTGGCAAAGATGATAAACACGCCGGCTTCCTTCGCGTTCGTGATCCAGAGCTTCTGGCCGTTCAAGATGTAGTGATCGCCACGCAATTCCGCGCGTGCCTGCAGGGCGAAGGCATCCGAACCGGAAGCAGCTTCCGAAAGGGCGTATGCGCCGACGGTGTCGGTGGCCAGTCGTGACAGGCAGGTTTTCTTCTGCGCTTCTGAACCCCAACGGAGGAACGCATTGACGCAGAGTGTATTCTGCACATCGACGAGCACTCCAACGGATGCATCGACGGCAGAGATTTCTTCAACGGCGAGAATAGCTTCAAAGAACGTTCCGCCACTGCCGCCATATTCAATCGGAGTCTCGATTCCCATCAGGCCAAGATTGAAGAGCTGCGGCAACAGTCCCGGGGCAAAATGCTGCTCTTCATCCATCTGACGAACCAGCGGTCCGATGCTCTGTTGCGCAAAATCCCGCACGGTAGAGCGGAAAAGCTGCTCATCCTCATTCAGTTGTGTAAGTGGCAGCGGGGTGGATGCAGTCAGTGTGTCAGACATCGGGGAACCTCAAACTGGAAAACCATTGAGTGTAGCAGAGGTGAATGAAGAGAAGTCAAACTCTGGTTCTCCGACTGTCAGGATTCGCTGAAATCATCTAAGATCAATGGCACGCGACATGACATCCTCACTGCACGCAGTTGCCACTGGGATTTTTTGTGCCTGCTTCCTGCTGGTCACGCTGGCAGGCTTCTGGGCTGTGCGCTGGAAGCGGAGCGACCTGAACAGCCTGGAAGAATGGGGCCTAGCCGGACGTCGCTTCGGCACGCTCGTGACGTGGTTCCTGATTGGCGGCGACTTTTACACTGCTTACACCGTCATCGCCGTCCCTGCAGCGCTATACGGAACTGGCGCGCCGGGATTTTTTGCGATTCCCTACTGCATTCTGTTGTATCCATACATGATGCTTGTGCTGCCGCGGCTGTGGCAGGTTTGTCACCGTCACGGTTACGTAACGCTGGCTGACTTTGTACGCGGACGCTTTGGCAGCCGGTCACTTTCGATTGCCATTGCACTCACTGGAATTCTTGCAACCATGCCGTACATCGCCTTGCAACTGGTTGGGATGCGAGAAGTGATTGCCGCTCTCGGCATCAACGGCGAATGGCCGCTTATAGCTGCTTTCATCATTCTTGCCGCCTACACCTACTCAAGCGGTCTGCGCGCGCCTGCCGTCATCGCCATCGTGAAGGACATCATGCTGTACATCATGGTGCTGGCAGCGATCATTATTATCCCGATGAAACTGGGCGGATACGCGCATGTTTTCTCCGCAGCCAGCACGGCGCTCGCACAGAAAAAGCCTCCCGCTTCGGTCATTTTGCAGCCGTCTCAGTACCTGAGTTATGCGACTCTGGCCTTCGGTTCGGCCCTCGCCATCGTCCTCTATCCACATACGGCGACCGGCGTGCTCAGTTCATCCAGCGGGACCGTCATCAAGCGCAATGCGGCGCTGTTGCCTGCCTATAACCTGCTGCTGGCGCTCATCGCGCTGCTCGGCTTCGTCGCGCTTGCCGCGGGAGTTCACACGGCAAACACATCAAGCGCAGTACCTCTGCTCTTTGTGCAGGAGTTCCCCGGATGGTTCGCCGGATTCTGCCTGGCGGCAATAGGCATCGGTGCGCTTGTTCCTGCTGCGATCATGTCCATCGCGTCCGCGAACCTGTTCACGCGCAACCTCTATGGTGAACTGATCCACCGGTCGATGACTCCCAAGCAGGAGGCCACGCAGGCCAAACTCGTGTCTTTGTTTATTAAGGTGGGCGCTCTCGTCTTCGTACTTTTTGTTCGCGCGCAGTACGCGATCGAGTTGCAGTTGCTCGGCGGAATCTGGATTACACAGCTCTTTCCATCGGTTGTCTTAGGGCTCTTTACGCGCTGGCTGCACGGGCGCGCTCTCTTCTGGGGATGGTTGGCAGGTATGGCGACAGGAACTGGTATGGCGTTTGCCCGTGACCTGAAAAGTTCCATCTATCCTCTGCACATTGGCGGTCATGTGTGGACAGTGTACGCAGCTGTTCCTGCACTTCTGGCAAATCTGCTGGTCTCAATTATTGTCACTTTGCTTCTTGACGCAATTGGCAGCGAACGGGGACGCGACACGACGCTCGAAACCGACTATGTGACAGAGGCAGCGTAAGTCCGCGAACTGCTACGATACTGGCGTGACTTCCGTCTCGCCCTTCCCGGTTCTGAATAACACGCATCATCCGCATGAAGGCTTTGATGCTTCTCGCGATCTAGAGAAGAAGCTGCAGTCCGTCATCCGTGGCGAAGTCCGCTTCGATCCGGCATCTCGCGCCCTCTACGCCGTCGACGCATCGAATTATCGCCAGGTGCCCATCGGGCTAGTCATTCCTCGCGATGCCGCTGACGTGGAAGCGGCCATCGCTGCCTGTCGCGAATTTGGCGCGCCCATATTGGCACGCGGCGGCGGCACCAGTCTTTCCGGCCAATGCTGCAACGTTGCCGTCGTGCTCGATTTCTCGAAGTACATGCACTCGATCGAGTGGCTCGATCCGGGAAAGAAGCTTGCCTACGTTCAGCCGGGCATCGTGCTCGACCGTGTCCGCGAGGCTGCTGAAGAGCATCACCTGACATTTGCGCCTGACCCTGCCACACACAGCCGTTGCACACTGGGCGGCATGATTGGCAACAACTCATGCGGCGTTCATGCGTTGATGGGCGGCAAGACTGTCGACAACATCCACTCGCTCAACATTGCCCTTTACGACGGGACAAAGCTGTCTGTGGGCGCAACCACTGAAGAAGAACTGAGTGCGATCATCGCTGGCGGTGGACGCAGCGGTGAAATCTACACCGGACTCCGCCGTATCCGCGATCAATATGCTGATCTCGTGCGCAAGCGCTTTCCGCGTATCCCGCGTCGCGTCTCCGGATACAATCTCGACGAATTGCTTCCGGAGAATGGCTTCCATGTAGCACGCGCCCTGGTTGGCAGCGAAGGCACGTGCGTCACGGTGCTGGGAGCAACGCTGCACTTGAAACCAAGTCCGCCATATCGGCGACTGGTTGGCCTCGGCTTTGCCGACCCTTTCATCGCTGCGGACCACGTGCCGTTTGTGCTCGAATACAAGCCGATTGGTCTCGAAGGCTTCGACGGCATGCTGGTCGATTTCATGAAGCGCAAGGAGCTTGCCGTTGATGACGTCGTTCTTCTACCTGAAGGGCGCGGGCATCTCCTTGTCGAGTTCGGTGGATGGTCGGCGGAAGATGCCGATGCGCAGGTCGAAAGATTTCTGCAAGCCATAGCGCAGACGCCCGCCGTCGTTCGCAGTTATAGCAGTGCCGAGGCACCGCGCGTCTGGCATGTTCGCGAATCTGCGCTGGGCTCGACCGTTTTCATTCCTGGTGAGCCGCATGGATGGGAGGGATGGGAGGACGCCGGCGTTCCTCCGGAAAAACTTGGCTCTTTCCTGCGCGAGACGTTCAAACTGATGAAAGAGTTCGACTATCGCAGCCCCATGTACGGGCACTTCGGCGAGGGCTGCGTGCACATGCGCATCAACTTCGATCTCGAAAGCGAACCCGGTATCCGCAAATTCCGCACATTTCTCGATCTCGCGACAGACATTGTTATCGCGCATGGTGGGTCTATTTCCGGCGAGCACGGCGACGGTCAGGCGCGCGCAGCGCTTCTGCCGAAGATGTTCGGTCCTGAGCTGATGCAGGCATTCCGCGAATTCAAAGCGCTCTGGGACCCGCTGAACAAGATGAACCCCGGCAAGCTCATAGATCCGGTCAACGTCTACGAACCGCATGAGAACCTGCGGTTGGGCGCAGGTTACGAATCCAAAAAGTTCGACACATATTTTCAATTCCCGGACGACAAAGGATCGTTTGCCGAGGCCACGCTGCGCTGCGTTGGCGTGGGCGCATGCCGCAAAAAAAATCCCGGAACCATGTGCCCCAGCTATATGGCCACGCAGGAAGAGCGTCATTCGACGCGTGGACGAGCTCATCTTTTATGGGAACTGATGGAGCGTGATGTACTCGATCGGGACTGGGGGAATGAGCAGGTACGCGAGGCGCTCGATCTGTGCCTTTCATGCAAAGCATGCAAGCGCGAGTGCCCGGTCAATGTCGATGTGGCCACCTACAAGGCTGAATTCCTCGCGCACTATCACGAAAGGCACAGTCATCCTCTGCGCGACTACGCTTTCGGCTTCATGGACCGCTGGGCTCGCCTAGCGTCGATAGTTCCCGGGATCACCACGCGCCTCGCGAACATGCCGTTGCAGATCCCGGGTGTGGTGTCTCTAGTCAAACAAACTCTGGGAATCGCTCCGCAGCGCGAGCTTCCACGATTCGCCGCGCACAGCTATCAAAGTCACCTGGCCTCAGACGCGCGCTCGCAGGCCCAGGTGTTGCTGTGGCCCGACACCTGGAACAACTACTACCATCCGCGTGTCCTCCAATCGGCGCGGCAAGTGCTCACGGATGCTGGTTTCGCTCCGTACACACCAAAGCAGCATGTCTGCTGCGGGCGTCCGCTCTATGATTTTGGATTTCTAAAGGAGGCGCGCGGCTATCTTGAAAGAGTCCTGCAGCAGTTCGCTCCACAGATCGACGCAGGAACAACCTTTATTTTTCTCGAGCCAAGCTGCGCCAGCGTCTTTCGCGATGAGTTACTGAACTTCTTCCCCACAGACATGCGGGCAAAGCGTCTCAGCGATCAGACTCTCCTGTTAAGCCAGTTTCTTGCGCAAAAGGCCGTCGGGTACAAGCCTCCGTCCCTTGCTGGACAACAGATCGTTCTGCATGGCCACTGCCATCACAAGTCGCTGATGAAAATGAATGATGAATTCGCCATCCTTATGGCAACGGGCGCACAGGTTGAGATGCTGGACTCAGGCTGCTGCGGCATGGCTGGTCCCTTCGGTTTTGAGAAGGAAAAATATGAAGTGTCGCAGACACTTGGCGAGCGCGTGCTGCTGCCGGCCGTTCGCATGGCGTCTCCGGAAACATTGTTAGTTGCAGATGGCTTCAGTTGCCGCGAACAGATCGCTCAAAGCACAAGCAGGCGCGCCCTGCATTTTGCCGAGGTTATTAGTAGTCTCCCTCGACAACATTCTTAAGCGGCTCGCCCTTTGCGAATCGCTTCACCTGTTCCGCGACCAGATCAAAAGCCCGCGACATGTAAAGCGGACTCGATCCTCCGACGTGAGGCGTCAGCAGCAGATTGGGTGCGCTCCACAAAGGGTGTCCCGCAGGCAGCGGCTCCGGATCCGTTACATCGAGCGCCGCGCGGATCCGCTTTTCCCTGAGTGCCTCAACCAGGGCATCCGTTTCGACCACTGGTCCTCGTGCAGCATTCACCAGTAGCGCGCCCTGCTTCATGCGAGCGATTGCGCCGGCGTCCATCAAGTGGTGCGTCTCAGGAGTGAGCGGCACAATCAGTACAACCACGTCAGCTGACGGGAGGAGGTCGAGAAGCCGGTCGACCGATTCCACTCCAGATTTTGCTGTACGCGCAATGCGAATGAAATTCACTCCAAATGGCGCGAGACGTTCCTCGATCGACCTGCCAATCGAACCGTAACCGACGATCATGACTGTTTTGCCAGCCAACTCTTCGATCAAGACCGGTGGATAGCTGTGCTTGTCGGTTTTATAGATTGACCGGTAATTGTCTTCCGCAGCCTCACGCGAAATCCATTTGCCAGCCCTTTGCAGGTCAAAATAGAAAGGCAGGAATTTCGTCGCGGCCAGAATCACCGAGACCGTCCACTCGGAAGTCGCCACATTGTGCGCACCTTGCGCATCGCAGAGAACAGCTCCCGGTGGCACGAAGGATCGCACCCAGTCGACTCCCGCCTGCAGGGATTGCACGACCTTCACACCGCGCAGATAGGGTGCTACCGGCTCAGCGTCTTTCCGAAATAACGGCGCAGCCCAAAAATCGATCTCAATCGGCGCAGACGGCGCTTTGGGCAGAACTCGAACAACTACGTCCGCAGGCAGTTTTGCGAGTAAAGACTCATCCGTCCAGTGCGGAACTCCGACCTTCACCATGCAGACTTCGCTCCCTGGTCTATGGCGATGCTGTTCTCATGCTAACCGAACAGAGAGCGAGACCTTACTGCTTCTGGTGAAAAATGGCGTTGTTAATATCAGGCCAGAATTCCTTGAAGATGAATGTCATGCCGTCCAGGCTGACATTTGTGAGCCAATGCTGGCCAATCTTTGTCCAGGTTCGTTCGCGGCTTGGATAGTAGAGGCTTGAAATTGCAGATGCCGAGCCTGCGCCCATAATCTCCGAAGTATTGAACGTCTCATTGCCGGAATCTGTGCGGGTAATCAAGACGCGGGAGAAAGAATACGCTGTCCGCTTGATGATACCGCCGCGTCCCAGCGTGTAATAGCGCGAATCCTGCTTCAATACAGTCGGAAAGATGAACTCGACGTTGTAGTTCTCGACGGCCTGATCGGCAAGCGTATGCCAGTAATACCGACCATATCCAGCGGCTCCCTGGTGAAATTCCGGATAGGAATTCTCTGCCTGTGCTACGCCGGCCAGCATGCCGGCAAAGATGAACGCTGAATAGTCGAAGCTGTCCAGCGTCGTGGTGACGAACTTGTCCTTGAGCGATTGAGGCGGAAGCTTCTCATCAACCGAAACTGAACGAAAATTCGGCACAATCCACAGGATACGTTTCGTTTGCTTTCCCTCCAGGTTGGTGGGATCCGCACTGGTTTGCTGCTGGCTCCGCATGCCCCCGCTCTGATCCGAGGTCTGTTGCGCAAGAGCGGTATCCGGAGCATCAGGAATGTCATCGACAGATGCAACAGATTGCGCGCGCGCCAAAGACACCGAGACGAACGCCAAAAGGGCAAAAATAGTACATCGAGTCAAGAAACCGCGTAGTGGCATGTTGGATTAGACGGCGAAGGTCGGCAACTGGGTGCAAAGAAAACGGATAGGAGCTTCGTCGAACCCCATCATTTAAGAAATTTTGACAACGCCTCAATGCCAGCTTCGATGGCAGCCATCGGAACTGAGTAACCGAAGCGCACGCAGCCCTCGCCCTGCGCTCCAAAAACTACTCCCGGAATGGTCGCCACATGGGCTTTTTCCAACAGAATCGTAGCTGCCTTTCGGCTGTCCTTGTGGATTTTGCAGACACTCGGCAGCGCGTAAAAGGCGCCCTGTGGCATTTCGCATTCGAGTCCGAGTTCGTTGAGCGCATTCACCAACAGATCGCGCCGCTCACGATATTCTTCCCTGCGCCGGTCGATAAAACTCTGCGTCGTCGCCAATGCTTCCAGCGCCGCCCATTGCGATGGCGTAGAAACGCCATTGGCCGAATAAAGAACCAGCTTGCGCAGTCCGGTTATGAACGGTTCTTTAGCGACGAGGTACCCCACGCGCCAGCCGGTCATTCCATAACTCTTCGAAAACGTGAAGGTCGAAATTGTTCTTTCTGCCATTCCCGGCAAAGATGCGATCGATACGTGCTCGCCCTCGTACACGAGATCTTCATAAGCCTCGTCAGCAATCACAATGAGGTTATGCTTCCTGGCAAACGATGCAACTTCCTCCGCTTCCTCGCGCGAGAATACCGCCCCAGAAGGATTCTGCGGGGTGTTGTAATAGATCGCCTTGGTGTGAGGCGTGGAGAACTGCTCCAGCGCCTTAGTCAGCCCATTGCGCCGCGCGCTTGCCGTGGGGACAAGCAGAGGCCGCGCCTGCGCAGCCGTTACCATGTCACGAATTGGCGTCCAATATGGTGAAAACAGCAACATGTCATCACCAGGATCAAGCACCGCCTGAAAAGCGACATACAACGCATGCGCCCCACCAGATGTAATCAGCACATCATCCAATGCCACATCGAGATGATTGCGGGTTCGCAACTTCTCGACCAGGGCCTCACGCAGCGGCATGATCCCGGAAGAGGGCGCATACTTTGTCTTGTTCTCCACCATAGCCCGGATCATTGCATACTTAATTGGCTCGGGCGTTTCAAAAAAAGGCTCGCCGCCGTGAAATGCATGCACAAGCTGGCCCGCGCTGCGCAGTTCCATGACCTTGTTGCGAATCTGAACGATGTCGGAAAAACCGACTTCATCCAGACGCTTGGCCACACGCAACGTGGCTTTTTTGGTAACCATCTTGAGGTATTCTCCACCGGAAAATCTGCTGGCGTGATGCGAGTCGGTGCAACGCCAAACTCTCTAGCTTATCCGAATCTCGCGGAATGTGAGTGTCTTTCCGAGACCGGCGGCGTGAAAATGATATGCTGCGACGTATGCGCCGATCCACTGTCTGGTTTTTCATCGCATCACTCTGGTTCGTGGCGGCGATCATCACAGGCCTCCATCAGGGCTGGCAGCGAGCGTGGCTGCAGGCCGTTATTGCGATAGCGTTTCTCGCTGTCGGTTTACGTTTTCACCGCAAGGAACAAGTCAGGTAGCGAGCGCCCCCGTATAAACTGCCATCCCCGCGACAGCATCGACGCCAATCCTGTGTAGAGCATCGATCTCCGCCTGTTCGCGAATTCCGCCTGCGACAATCAATTGCCGCTCCGTCAGGCCGCGCAGCCGTCGAGCTACATCCAGTGGAAAGCCTTGCATCGTTCCTTCCGTATCCACATGCGTGTATAAGAATGCTCCGCAAAATGGATTCAGAGCTGCTATCGCTTGCTCTGGAGTAAGTCCTGCTTGCTCCTTCCAGCCTTTTACTGCAACCTGCCCCTTTTTTGTATCGATGCTCGCCACAAATCTGTCCGCCCCTATCGTCGACTGGATTTCGTTCGCAAGCACAATGTTCACCGTGCCGACGCCTTCGTCACTGCGAAAGAGAGCTGAGCCAAAGATCACGCGTTGCGCGCCCGCGGCCAGCATCTGCGCGGCACGTTCAACCGTCGCAATGCCCCCGCCAACCTGGCAAGGCAGGCGCTTCGCTATCTTCTCGATCAGGACTGCATTGTCGCCATGGCGCAGCGCCGCGTCTAGATCAATAAGCTGCACGATGGGGTACGAGCTGAAACGATCAATCCAGTAGTCAAAATCGTCAAAGGCAAGCTTCAACTTCTCGCCCTGAACGAGCTGCACAATCTGGCCCCCCATCAAATCAATCGACGGAATCAACATGGCAGCCTCACTGGAATACCTCTCTTCGCAATTTCTTGCTTCAGCGTGCGAACATCGGCAATTCCGAAGTGAAAGATGCTCGCCGCTAATGCCGCATCCGCTTTTCCTTCAAGAAGCACATCGGCAAAATGATCAGCCGTGCCCGCGCCTCCCGACGCAATCACCGGAATCTGTATGGCCTCACTCACTCGCGCTGTCAAAGCGCAGTCAAAACCTGCGCGTGTTCCGTCCGCATCCATCGAGGTAAGCAATATCTCTCCCGCTCCTCGTGATTCGGCCTCTTTCGCCCAATCCAGCACTTTGCGACCCGCCGGCTTGCGACCTCCACTCACGAATACTTCCGCGTCTGCAACCGGATCATCGCCTGATCCCGCGCGTCGTGCATCGACGGCAATGATGACAGCCTGCGCACCAAACCTGCTGCCAATTTCATCAATCAATTCCGGCCGGGCAACCGCCGCGGAGTTGATGCTGACTTTGTCGGCGCCCGCATCGAAAATCGCAGCCGCGTCATCGAGCGTGCGAATGCCGCCGCCGACAGTGAAGGGAACGAAAAGCTGCCTCGCCGTTCGCTCTACCGTTTCGATCAACGTCCCTCGCCCCTCATGCGTTGCGGTAATATCCAGCAATACAATCTCGTCTGTGCCGGCCTCGGCGTGGCGTCGCGCCAACTCCGCGGGATCGCCTGCATCGATAATGTCTACAAACTGAACGCCTTTGACCACGCGGCCTGCGTTGACGTCGAGGCAGGCAATGATGCGCTTTGTCAGCGTCATGGCAGCCTCACGAAATTCTCTAGAATGCGCAGGCCCACCGTTCCGGATTTTTCAGGATGGAATTGCACGCCCATCACGTTGTCGCGCTCTACGGCGGCAGTAAAGGGTAGATCGTATTCTGTAACTGCCACGGTTCCGTTTACGACAGGCGCACGGTAAGAGTGCGTAAAGTAGACAAACTCTCCGCTTGACACCCCTCGCAGCAATCGCGACTCTCTCACTGCAATCGAATTCCACCCCACGTGCGGCACCTTGACTCCTTCGCCGAAACGTTCGCAGCATCCGGCGAATGCCTTCAGCCCCTCGGTGCCGGGTGATTCGGTGCTACCTTCAAATAGCCACTGTAGCCCAACGCAGATGCCGAGGAACGGAATCCCGTTTCGCATGCGTTCTTCCGTTGCTTCTTTCAGGCCATGCTCTTCCAGAAAAGCAGTCGCAGAGAAATGCCCCACTCCGGGAAGCACGATTTTATCGGCACGCACGACAACAGCAGAGTCGGAAGTTGCGATCGCATCCGCCCCCACTGCGTGCAGCGCCTTCATCACTGAGGTGAGATTGCCCGCTTTGTAATCGATAACGGCAATCACAACAACCCCTTGGTGCTGGGAAGCATGTCACCTAGCTGTTGGTCGCGCATGCAGGCAAAGCGTAGTGCGCGCGCGAATGCCTTAAAGAGCGCCTCCACTTTGTGATGGTTCGATCGTCCATACATCGTCTTCAGATGTACGTTCGCGCGTGCTCCTCTGGCAAAGCCTTCAAAGAAATCGTCGACGAGTTCTGACTGCAAATCACCCACAAGCCGCGTCTTGACCTTTGTATCAATCACTGAGGAAACACGCCCGCTCAAATCGATTGCCGCAATGCCAAGCGTCTCGTCCATCGTCATCAAAAAATACCCTGCGCGCATGATGCCCTTCTTATCGCCGAGGGCGCGGTCGAAGGCTTCGCCAAGTGCGATCCCGATATCCTCCACGGTGTGATGCTGATCTACGTCCAGGTCTCCCTTGCAGGTGAGGTCGAGATCGAACGCGCCGTGGCGTGTGAAGAGCTCCAGCATATGGTCAAGAAAGCGAATGCCGGTGCTGACCTTATACTTGCCTGTCCCCTCGATCGTCAGGCGCAGAGCGATCTGCGTCTCTGCGGTCTTGCGTTCGATTGCAGCCGTTCGCCTGCGAAGCGTGCTCTTAGTCTTCATTAGGACTCCATCTAATTTCTGCCAGCGATTCATCGAGCGCCCTGATCCCTCTGTTGATATGTTCGAGCGTTCCAACCGTAATGCGCACGCAGCCATCGCAACCGGGGTCATTCGAGCGGTCACGTACCAACACGTCACGTTGGCGCATTGCGCTGACGAATTGCTTGTGTTTCGCTCCAATCTTTACCAGAAGGAAATTTGCCTCTGACGGCCAGTAGCGCAGACTCCGCTGTTGGAATGCCTTGATGAGCAGATCGCGCCCTTGGAGTACTTCCTCCACATACCATTCCAAATACGTTGCATCTTCGATCGCGGCGGGAAGGCAGGCGAGAGCAAGGCCATTCACGCTGTAGGGGGAAATCACGCGCCGCATCCAGTGCATTTGCGACTCATGCGCCGCCAGCATGCCAAGCCGAAGACCAGCGAGTCCATACGCTTTCGAGAAAGTGCGCGTCACCACCAGATTCGGTATGTGATCGATCAGGTCAAGTACTGTGTGGCCGTAGAAATGAAAATAGGCCTCGTCCACCAGAACCATCGCATGAGGCGCGCTTTCGATCACCTTCAGAATCGCTTCGCGCGGCACAGCACGGCCAGTTGGGCTATTTGGGTTGGCAATCGCGATCAGCTTTGTTGCCGGCGTGATCTTCTGCAGTAGACCTTCCAATGGAAACGCGAAATCTTCCCCGGCTTGTACGCAAACTAGTTTCGCGTCCGTCGACGAGCCATACACCTCATACATCGAATACGTCGGCACAGGAAGCAAGAACTCGTCGCCGGCTTCCAGGAAGGTCTGGCAAAGCACGTGAATCGCTTCGTCTACACCATTTGTCAGCAGCACCTGCCCGGCATGAAGACCGAGGTGCGATGCTACGAGACGCTCAACCGGCTCGCGCTCTGGATATTTCGTGAGGTCGCCACGCGAGATTCCTCCCAGCACCTCAAGCACCTTCGGCGAACAGGCAAAGGTATTCTCATTGAAATCGAGCCGCACGCCATCGCGCGCGCCCAGCGGGGGATGATATTCCTTGGTACGGAGAACCGCCGCGCGCGGACTGGGATAGTCAGCCATCGACACCTCGCACGCGGATCGCCTCGGCATGGCCCAACAAACCCTCAGCTTCAGCCAGCACAATCGCCGGAGGCCCAAGCTGTTGAATGCCTTCGCGCTGGAAGGTCTGCACAGTGATGACCTTGAGAAAATCGGAAACGCTCAACCCGCCGCGGGTCCGTGCCCAGCCGCTCGTGGGCAGCGTGTGATTAGGGCCGGAGATG
This sequence comes from Alloacidobacterium dinghuense, assembly GCF_014274465.1. Classification (NCBI taxonomy): domain Bacteria; kingdom Pseudomonadati; phylum Acidobacteriota; class Terriglobia; order Terriglobales; family Acidobacteriaceae; genus Alloacidobacterium; species Alloacidobacterium dinghuense. The sequence continues at coordinate 4,462,253 of NZ_CP060394.1, forward strand.
TAGTCACCCAATGGCTGGGCGGAATAACGTCCAACGAAAACAGATCCTGCATTCCTAATCCATTCCAGGTCGCTCTCCGCATCGACAGTAAGATGTTCAGGCGCAAGGCGATTCGTCAGAGCACGCGATTCGGTAACCGAATCCGTTACAAATATCGCACCGTTGCTTTGAATGGCTTTTTTTGCGATCGGATTTTTAGTTGCGAGTCTGTCTACCTCGGAGCGCACTCTCTCAGCCAATGCAGCTTTTGCCGTGATGAAGACGGCAACCGCATCCGGATCATGCTCTGCCTGCGCCACCAGATCTGCAGCAATGCCGGTCGGGTCGCCGTTCTCGCTGGTAACAACAATTTCCGTTGGTCCTGCGAGCATATCGATGGCGCAATCAAATGAGACAAGCTTCTTCGCTGCAGTCACATATGCATTCCCAGGCCCGACAATCTTATCGACACGCGGAATGCTCTCCGTCCCGTTGGCCAGTGCAGCCACAGCTTGCGCTCCGCCGATGCGGTAAAACTCTGCAATACCGAGGAAGCCAGCAACCGCAAGAGTTTCAGCCGCTGGCTTGGGCGATACCACAACGATGCGCCGCACTCCCGCTACCTGCGCTGGAATTACAGTCATCAGCATGGTTGACGGCAGCGGATAACGGCCGCTCGGGACATAGCAGCCAACCGATTCAAGAGGTCGAACTTCCTGTCCGACAGTCAACCCTGGCACCTGCTCAAAGCGCCAGGCCTTCGGCATCTGGCGCTGCGCGAAGCGGCGAATATTCTTCGCTGCAGCCTGAATCGCTGTGCGGAAAGCAGGCGAAGCATCACGCCACGCCTGTTTCAGTTCATCTTCCGAAATTCGTAACGGTAATTGTTGAGAAATCCCGTCGAGCCGTACAGCATAACGACGGAGAGCCGCATCGCCACCTTTCCGCACCGAATCGATGATCCGTCGCGCAACCGGTGTGGCGCGCTCGTCCACGGCAGTGCGACGGCTCTCCAATCGCGCGATTGCAGCCCGAGCCCGCCTGGCATTGCGTCCGGACGTGTGGAGCACCTTCATCTAGAGCACCACCTTGCTGAGGGGGTATTCAACGATGCCAGTCGCATTCGCCGCCTTCAACCTGGGAATCACATCGCGCACCACGCTCTCTTCAAGAATGGTATTCACTGCAACCCATGAGGGATCGCTCAGGGCCGAAACCGTCGGTGAATTCAGCGCGGGCAACACGGAAAGAACCGCAGCCAGGTTCGCCTTCTGCACATTCAGCATTAGCCCTACCTGTCCCTGCGCGGCAATCGCGCCCTGCAGCATGAGCGCAAGGTTGTCGATCTTCTGCTTCTTCCACGAATCACCATAGCTCGCAGGATTCGCAATCAGGTGCGTCTCGCTCGCCATCACCGTATCGATGATCCGCAGCCGGTTTGCTTTCAGCGAACTTCCCGTCTCGGTGACCTCGACAATCGCGTCCGCCAGCGTTGGCGGCTTCACTTCGGTCGCACCCCAGCTGAATTCCACCTTGACCGGAACTCCCTTATCAGCGAAGTAGCGCTTCGTAACCTCCACCAGCTCCGTCGCAATGATCTTGTCCGCCAGATCCTCGGCCTTCTGATACGGAGAATCATCAGGCACGGCGAGCACCCAGCGAACACGTTGCCGGCTCTGCTTCGCGTATACGAGACTGGTGACACTCTTCACCTCGCGCCCGCTCTCAATCACCCAGTCGATCCCAGTCAACCCGGCATCGAGTGCGCCGTGATCGACGTACCGAGCCATCTCCTGCGCGCGAATCAGCGTGCATTCAATCTCGCTGTCGTCAATGGAGGGAAAGTAAGAGCGCCCGTTGGCGTAGATGTTCCAGCCCGCGCGCTGGAACAGCGCAATCGTCGCATCCTGCAGGCTGCCTTTGGGAATCCCGAGCTTCAGCTTGTTCGCCATCAGCGCACCTCCGCCGTGGCATTAACCGCAATCGGCCGCGTAAAGCAGCTCACCGTGCCTTCGTGGCAGACGAGGCCATCGCCTTCTACCTGCACCCGGTAGAGAACCGTGTCCTGGTCGCAGTCCGTCGAGGCCTCAATCACGCGCAGCCGATTGCCGCTCGTCTCGCCCTTCATCCACAGCTTCTGGCGCGTGCGGCTCCAGAAGGTTACGAAGCCGGTTTCCAGAGTCTTCCTGTAGCTCGCGTCATTCTGGAAGCCAACCATCAGCACCTGACCGGTTGCGGCATCCTGCACAATGGCCGGAACCAGGCCATCCATCTTGGCAAAATCAATTGCTATGTCCGTCATCGCTCGTCCTTCGTTGATCACCCGGTTTCGCGTTTCTCATGCAGACGGTAGATGCAAAAAGCCCGCCTGCGCTTAGCGCATCGGCGGGCTTTAGGTCCTTTGATCTCTGGCTTTTTACTCTAGGCCATAAGGATTCGCCGACACGCTCGTCACGTGATGATGGTGGTGATGACGATGATGGCGGTGAATCTGCATCTAGGTTGACCATAAGTCGGATCGCCGGATCATGTCAACTCTGTCATCAGAAATTATCCTGCAAATCTCTCAGCGGAAAGGAAATCAATCGGCCATTTCGTCCGGCCTTCGATGGCCAGATCCGCCAACACCTCGCCGATCACCGGCGCGAACTTGAAGCCGTGACCGGAGAAGCCGCATGCCACGCTCACCTGCGCGTAGTCAGGGTGCCGGGAGACGATGAAGTGCTCATCCGGAGTCATGGTGTACATGCAGGTCGCTGCATGCAGCAGCCTGCCGTTCAGCGCTGGAATGTACGCGGCGAGCTGCTCACGGATCTCGGCGATATCGCGCGCCTGATACTTCCGCTCGATCGTTTCCGCCGTGCAGATATCTCCTCCGGAATGCATGGCGGCCTTCACCCCGCAGTGCTCGCAATCGGTCGCCGGAAATCCGTAGAAGACTGTATCGGCGCCGGTCCGCCAGATGTAGATCGGAAAGCAGTCGGGCGAGAAGTCGGCGATGCCTTCCGGCGGATCGAACCACGCCATCACATGCCGGCGCACATGCAAGGGCAGAGACAGCTTCAGCAGGCTCTCTGCCCATGCGCCCGGCGCGATCACCAGATGCCCGGCTTCGTAAGTGCCCTTCGCGGTCGTCACGCGAACTGCGCCGCCGTTTGTGATCTGCCAGTTGGAAACGGGCTCTTCGAAGTGCAGCGCTGCTCCACCTTGCATTGCCAGTCCCCGTGTTGCTAATCCCAGGTGCGCTGCTACCGCCGCTTCAGGGCGCAGAAATCCAGCCTGCGTTTCGTACACTGCGCAATCCTCAGCGCGTGGATGGAGGACGGGAAATCTCCGCCGGATTTCTTTTTGGTCAAGCAGCTCATGGGCGAGATTGTGCTCGCGTGCGCTGCGCAGGCTGCCTTGCACCACGTCGCTGTCTTCGGTGCCGAGATACAATCCTCCGGCTATCGTGAGCAGTTGCGCCTGCGTATCGCGCTCCAGCTGTTCCCACAGTTCGTAGGAGCGCAACACCAGCGGCACGTAGCCGGGATTCTCGTGGTAGGCCTGCCGGATGATGCGCGAGCTGCCGTGTGACGAGCCGCGATCATGTGCGGGCGTGAAGCGCTCCAAACCCAGCACACGCTTCCCACGGCGGGCGAGATGATACGCCGCAGCGCTGCCCATTCCACCTAGCCCGATGACGATGACGTCGTATGTCTCTGCCATCTGGGTAGATTATCGTCCCCGATGCCGGACTGAGCTCAGCTGGGAAAGGCGAATCCGAACTTAGAATGGCGTCCTGCTTTGCGGCCGGGGCCCAGCAATTGGCTTAGTTAATCAGCCAGAGCCTGCAGCTTCCTAGCTTCTAATACGTCGGCCTCGAACTCTTGAAGAAACCTAATGTGAAAATGGGTAGGCAATGGCGCCTCAGAGAAATATTTGTTCTCGGAGAATAGCGTACCGACACGATGCTGGATGACTAGTCCGGCTATGCCGTTTTTTCTGACGTTAGGGTCGTGGCCAATTGTGAGTGACATTGGTTGATAGTGAAGGCCGTCAAACAAATCACCCATTACCTCCGATGTCTTTTCTCCAAGTCTCTGCAATGGCGAACTAAAAGAGGCCAATAACGGAAAGTCCGTTTGAAACGTAATGTCGCTAATATAACCCCATTTTCTAAACATTCCCGGCCGATAAGAAAGTCTAAGGGCATCACGCCCCCACTCCATCATTTCAAGTAGAATCTTCTGAGAATCATCCGTCGAAGACAGAGTATCGACGTAGATCGCCTGGTCATAAATCACCAAAGAATCGATTAGTAGGCCATTTGCTTTGCCAGACTCAAATTTGACTCCGTTCTTCGTGAAGTCGAAGTCTTCAGGTTTCTGAGGAAAAACCGCAAACTGGTAACGCTCGACAAGAGGAGCGACACAGTCTAAAAAGCGCACCCTGCCACCCAGATTAAGTTCATCTAGTTCAACCCTAGCCAGAGCACGCGCCTTAAGAATGGCCGTTATCTCCATATGCTGTCCTCCGTTGCTAAAATTTGGGGCACTTGGTTTGCTTGCAGATTAATCGCAACTTGAGGGACTGCGGGCTGCATTGCTGGAGTCTGAGCGAGTTGCTTAGCCAGCTCTCTTTCGGCAGTTTGATCGATTGCCTGTCTTAGATAGAGATCAGCACCGGCAAAATTTTCTTGACCAGAGGGACGCAAGGGTCGGGTCCAAGTCAGGTCATCTTCCCTGAGACCCAGATCCTCCTCTCTAGGTACCCTTTCTAGTGATTGACGACCGAAACGCACAACTTCATTGGGCAATGTCCCAAACGGTTCGAAAGACACCTTGAGCCTTAAATGAAACGCCCTAGCAATCTTGATGAGAGTTCTAATGTTCCAAGACGAGTAGTTAGCATTTTCATAGCGAGATACGCCAGCTTGAGTCGTCCCGATGGCTTCTCCCAGGTCTGACTGGGTCATCTCGCGCTGTTCGCGAATGACCTTGATCTGTGAAGCTATGTAAGTATTTAAAAAGGATTCAGCGTATCCTTCAGAATATTCCGGATCGCGCAACTCACTTCTTAAGGCCGATTCAATATCTCTCATGTCCCGCTCGTCTCCTTTTGTCACTCAAAAGAATCTCCCTATTCCGAGTCGCCTCCGCAGCATCCGGAGTGAGTCTGAAATTGATCTCGATGGCGCCTAGCAGCAAGGTAAATTCTCCATCCATGTCGAATGGCCCTCTACAGAGCATCGGCCTGAGCATTCTCTGTCCATGAATAATCAGCTTGTAGATGTGTTTCTGCTTGTTGATCGGCCCAGCCAACAGTTTGGGAGGCAATGCGGTTCCGTGCAATTGCAGCATATCGAGTTTTTGGTTCAACTGCCCAATGTCACGTTTCGTTATTCCTTCTTCCACAATCCACGTTTGAACGACGCTTCGATTTCTATTATCGGTGAAATCCCAAAGAACATGAGTCACAAACATCACCTTTTTGTGATTTTCAAGAGGGGAGATGCAAAAACATCGCATTTTTGTGATTAAAGCAATAGAGTTGATTGGACCTGCTTTGAAAACGCTTCATCGAAATTTCCCCACAATAATTCTTTGTCAAGTCCCTGAGAACTGCATCTTCACGCTAAGTTATTATTTCAAAATGGCTTATGTCACGAATAAAATTTGGCGTACCATTTCGCTCAACCTGCTAAAATAGAAATAAGAGCATAAATCAAAAGAAACGCCCGCCAAAAGCGGGCGTTTTTCATTTGCAGGGAAACTGGGACCCTCCCGTAAGTCAGTTTTAGACTTCAGTGCGCCAGCAACCAAAACAGTCTCTCTTAATTCCTCATTTTTGGCAGAAATTTGCGCTTAAGGGCCCACAAACAGCAGAAAATCACACCAAAATGCTGTCAAGCCCCCTAGACTTCCAAATTTGACCTAAGTCACACATTTAAAAGGAAATAAATTCTCCGGTAATTTGGCGTACCATTTCGCTCAACCTGCTAAAATAGAAATAAGAGCATAAATCAAAAACGAACGCCCGCCAAAAGCGGGCGTTTTTCATTTCCAGGAGAATCGGACCCTCCCGTAAGTCGTTGAAAACACTAGAAACCACTTAACTCAAGCCGAATCATAGGGATAGCAGGGGATGATCCCCCGCTAAGTCGTTGAAAATAAATAAAGCAGCCCACCCCATCCGGGGGAGGGGGAGGATACCCATGCCCGCCAGACAAAGCGCCACCTTCTACGAGTGCCAGCACGTTCGTCCCAGCGGAAAGAAATGCCGCGCCATCGCCATCCGCGACCACCGCTTCTGCTACTTCCACCTTCAGTCCCGTCGCGGATACTCGGCCATCACTCCCGCCGCCGCCGTAGCCAACGGAGCCACCGCGCCCGCGCCCCAGTCCGCAACCATCACCCTGCCCATGCTAGAAGACCGCACCGCCGTTCAGATCGTCCTTACCGACGTCCTTCGTGCGCTCGCCGCCAACCAGATCGACTGCAAACGAGCCAGCCTCCTGCTCTACGGCCTCCAGATCGCCTCCTCTAACTGCAGCCGACTCGACGAAATCGGCTATCTCCATCCAGTCCACAGCCTCGAACTCACCCCCGAAGGCGAAGAAGTCGGCCCTCTCGTCGAAACCGACTGACCAGGGATCACCTGGCCTGCGCCCGGGGACTTGTCCTCAGAAGACTGGCAATTTTGCCAATTCCCGGCGCGCGCGCTTGAGGCTACCATGAATGCCTTGAAACGCGAGTTTGTGATGGGAGCGAAGCTATGTGGATGAAATTGCGTTACGGCAGGTTGGTTTGCGGCCTGTTTGTTGGCGCGTCAGCGATGGCGCACGGCCAGCAGAAGGTTCTTGTCATCGATGGACATTCCGGGCAAATTCCGGTGATCGCTGCGGGCGGCGGGTCCTGCGTTGGCATTGAACCGCTGGCAAGTCTGATGAACGGTTCTCTGAGTTTCAGTGGAAATCAGATCACGTTATCACTGCACGGCGGTTCTGCAAGCCAGCCGGGGAGTCAGGGGTTCACGCAGGGCTTCCTGAGCGCAGCGATTGAAGCTATGTCCGAGATCCGGGAGTGGCGCAGTGCGCTACAGACTGCTGTGCAATACGGGTTTCCTACGAATAGTGACTGGGTGAATCACTACAGCGGTCCGGCGGCGGCAAGCGTCCGGCAGGCTTCTGTTGCCGCGACCAGCGAGTCTGATCGACATGCCGCTCAATTGATTGGGAACGAGCTGAACTTTATGCAGCAGTTGAGCGACAAGATGATTTCAGCGAGAAAGAATCTGAGCTATATTGCCCCCAACGCGCTCGAGACCGATCCGCTGGACAAAAAGATTCTGAATTGCGCGCACTCGCTGGCGGGAATGGAGGCGAGCGGCCAGTTCCATGACGATGGCTCTTGTCATTGAGAACACAGGGATAAGATTCGGCGAATTGTCCTTGCACAAGTGCGAATGGTATGGTGATTCCGCCTTAGATCGAGTGGCAAGTCATTCCCTTAAATCCTTTAAGGAGGTTTGTTATGGGATTGCTCGAAGATGCGGAGAAAATTGCGGGAGCCGTGGTGGCCGTGGAAGGCGTGAAGAAGCTGGATCCGAATGCATCGATCCTGACCGAAGGCGCGGCGGCCATCGCCGGGTTTGAAGGCGCTGGAGCCATTGCCGAGCACTTTGAAAAGAAAGAAGACGAGCCTCAGCAGTGATAACTGCGACGAGGGCGAACCGTTTCGGGCGTTTACGGTAGCGAAATCAAATTAGGATCGCCGGTCTCGGCTGTGGCATCCTATTGATACCTTGGGGAAATCTCCGCGCCATGAACAAACTACGTCACATTGCTGTCGCCGCATTCTTAGCTGCCACTCTCGCCGCAAGTGCGCAGACGCGCACCATCTACTCGGACACGGCAGATGCGCACCATGACATTACGCAGGCGCTGGTTACGGCGCAGCATGAGCACAAGCGCGTGATTCTGGACTTTGGCGGGAACTGGTGCGGCGATTGCCAGGTGCTCGATATTTATATGCACCAGCAGCCGAATCTGCAATTGCTGGACAGCAATTTTGTTCTCGTCCACGTGAATATCGGTCGCTACGACCGGAATACGGATATCGCGGACAAATATGACGTTCCGCTGAAGCGCGGGGTTCCGGGTCTTGCGGTTCTGGATGCGCACGGCAAGCTGCTCTACAGCCAGAAAAACGGCGAGTTTGAGGCGATGCGCAAGATGGATCCGGCGTCGGTGACCGAATTTCTGAACCAGTGGAAACCGAAACATAAGGCCTGAAGCGGGACTCCGCAGCGGCACGACGCAGGGCTGACACTTCCTCATGGCAGTGCATTGATTTAGTCTCGACAAGGTATGTTGCTGTGGCTGTGGACACATCTGAGGCGCGCCGCGTGGAATGCATTTCTCCACAACGCCTTTACCACTGCTAAAGCAGCTGCGTATTCGGGTATTTTGAGCATCTTTCCCGCGATTCTGACGGGCACTACGCTTCTGGCGCTGAGTCCGGAGACGGAAACGCTGGGTGATATTCGCTCCGCCTTCTACGACATTCTTCCGCCGGACACGATGGGCCTGGTGCAGAACTATTTCCAGATGAACCATGCGCGGTCGGTTCGCCTGGTGTGGTCGGCAACGGCGATTGCGATTCTCGCCTCGTCGGGTTTCATGCTGTCGATTATGGAAGGGTTTCGCCGCGCCTATCGGCTGCCGCGCGGCACATGGAACTTCTGGCGCGAACGCGTGGTGGCCTTCGGTCTGATTCCGATCACGCTGGTGCCGATGTTCTTTGCGACGCTGCTGATCGTTTTCGGACACCAGATTGAGCGCTGGATGATTGACAACGCCGACCATGCGCTGCGTCTTTACGTCATCTTTTTCTGGCGGCTCGTGCGATGGATTATTGCCATGCTGACGAGCGTGGCTGTGCTGGCGGTGATCTACCACTTCGGCACGCCGAAGACGCAGGACTGGCGGCGCGTGGTGCCGGGCGCCCTGCTCGCGACAGGAACGTGGTTCCTGATCACGATTGGGTATGGGTTGTACGTTACGCGCTTTGCCGACTATTCGGTGGTGTACGGATCGCTGGGCGCGGCTGTGGCTACGCTGGTGTGGCTCTACATGGTCTCGATCAGCATTCTCGTCGGCGCTGAATTCAACGCGCAGATTTTTCCGCTTCAAGTTTCTCATCCTGCTGCGCATGCGGAGGAGGAAGAAGATGTACTTGAGCACGGGAAAAGACAGACCGCCTAGCCGTCTAACCTTTATACGGGCGAGTTAAAATAAGCTCGACCACTCAAATATCTGGGGGATGGATGAACTTTACGGCTGCCGGCATCGGCAATAACCGCCGCGCCAAGATTGTGGGCACACTGGGGCCTGCGTCTAGCAATGAAACGACTTTTCGCGAACTGGTACGTGCCGGTCTCGATGTGGCAAGACTGAACTTTTCCCATGGAACCCAGCCGGAGAAACTGAAGCTGATTGAAATGGTTCGCCGCGTGGCCGAGGAGGAAGGCAAGCCGATCTGTATTCTGGGCGACCTGCAAGGACCGAAAATCCGCACGGGCCGCCTGAAGAATCGTATTCCTGTCCAGCTTAAAACAGGGCAGAAACTCACCATTACACCTCGCGACATTCCTGGAACCGCCACCACGATCAGCACTACATTTCCAACCCTGGCAGAAAATCTGGAGCCGGGAGCACGCATTCTGCTTTCCGACGGTCTGATCGAACTGCGTGTGCTCGATATTCCCGGCGAGGACGTGGAGTGCGAGGTCATCAACGGCGGAACGCTTGGCGAGCATAAGGGAATCAATCTTCCGGGGCTCGCGGTGCGTGTGCCTTCGCTTACAGAAAAGGACGAGAACGATCTTGAATTCGCAATCAAGAATGGCGTGGATGCGATTGCCGTCTCGTTCATTCGCACAGCGGATGATGTGAGTGTGGTGAAGCAGCGGATTGCGGCTCTGGGAGCGGACACCTGGGTGGTGGCCAAGCTCGAAAAACCACAGGCTATTGATAATCTCGAAAGCATTCTGGACGTGACCGATGGCGTGATGGTGGCGCGCGGCGACCTGGGCGTAGAAATGCCGCCAGAGAAGGTTCCTGCGATCCAGAAGCATGTGATTCGGCGCGCCGCGGCGCACCGCAAGCCGGTGATTACCGCGACGCAGATGCTTGAGTCGATGATCGAGAATCCGCGCCCTACGCGCGCGGAAGCGAGCGACGTGGCCAACGCTGTCTACGACGGCACCGATGCAGTGATGCTTTCGGCAGAGAGCGCGGCGGGCAAGTATCCGATTGAGGCGGTCAAGATGATGGCCAAGATCGTCCTTGAGACGGAATCGCACAAACCCGAGGTTCCGGTACATAACACCCAGCCGAGCCATATACGCCTTTCGATCGCGGAAACGATTTGCGAATCGATGGCGCACGCTGCCGAAGACCTTGATCTTGCCGCTATCGCCGTCTTTACGGAGACGGGGACGACGGCGCGGCAACTGTCGAAGTATCACCCCACTCCGCCGATCTACGCTTTGTCGAGCGTCGAGCCGGTGATCCATCGCATGAACCTGCTGTGGGGTGTGCATCCTGTCCGATGCGAGAAGGCACATACAGCCGAGCAGATGGTCGATATGGCGGAGCAGTTGCTCGAAGAAGGTGGGTATGTTCGACCGCAGGATATTCTCGGCATTGTAGCGGGAACCCGCACAAAGAGTGGCTCGACGAACTTTCTGCGTCTCCATGTTCTCGGCGACCGCCTGACGGCGCCTGCGGCGAAGAAGCTGGGCAATTCGCAGACGAAGAAAGCTGCTGCGAAAGGCAAGACTAAGAAGCGCTGAGTTGCGCCCGCTTGGAATGTGGCGGTCCGATTTATTTCGGGCCGCCATTCTCTTTTTGCACACAAGGTATGTATTTCGCACGCGGGTCAACCTGCTAAGGTGATTTTCAGATGGGACGCATCCGCATTCTTTCCGACCAGGTAGCCAACCAGATCGCCGCCGGCGAGGTGGTGGACCGTCCTGCGTCGGTGGTGAAGGAACTGCTCGAAAACGCTCTCGACGCGGGCGCGACACGCATTCGCGTTGAGGTGGAAGGCGGCGGACGCAAGCTGATTCGGATTACCGATAACGGCCACGGCATGATGCGCGATGATGCGCTGTTGGCCTTCGAGCGGCATGCCACGTCGAAGATCCGATCGAGTGATGACCTGCTTTCGATTGCAACGCTTGGTTTTCGCGGCGAGGCTTTGCCGTCGATTGCTTCGATTGCGCGGCTGGAGATGGAGACGCGAGCAGAGGATGAGGCATCAGGCACGCGCATTGAAATTGTTGGCGGCAAGGTGATGCGCGTGGATGATGCGGGCGTGCCCTCGGGAACGACTTTCACGATTCGCGACCTGTTCTTCAATACGCCTGCAAGGCGCAAGTTCCTGAAGGCAGAAACAACGGAGCTGTCCCATGTAACTGCGTTAGTTACACATTATGCGCTTGCGCATCCGGACAAGCATTTTGAGCTGCATTCGGCGACGCACGCGCTTCTGGTTGCGCCTCCCGTGAGAAAGGCAGAGGAGCGGATCTTTCAGATTTTCGGCCATGAGACGCTGGACCAGTTGCTTTCGATGGCAGCGGAGCGTCCGTTCGATCGCGCCGGATTGCCGGAGCCTCCGCCGTGGAGGCGGGATGAAGATTATGCGGCGCCGGAGCCTGGTTTTCTGCGTATCAAGGGCTTCATTTCGAAGCCCGAGTTGCAGAAGCTCAATCGGAATTCGATCTACATCTTTGTGAACCGCAGGCTGATTCGTGACCGCCTGATTCTTCATGCGGTGAGTGAGGCCTATCGCAATATCCTTCCGCCGACATCGTTTCCCGTCATCCTCATGTTCATGGAAATGCCGCCGCACGAGGTGGACGTGAATGTGCATCCGGCCAAGACCGAGGTTCGTTTTCGCCAGCAATCCTTGGTGCATGATTTTGTCCGTGACAGCATTCGCAACACGCTGATCTCGACACGGCCCGCGGCAGGATTTCTTGCCGCGCTCACGACGAATCCGCATGCAACGCCGTCACTCTTGCCATCGGTATCGCCGATGCCAGGCGAGCCGGAATCGACGCCGCCGGCGTTGATGCCCGATTCTGAGCCTCCGCTGAACACAGAAGAGGTGGCTGAGTTTACCCTTACGCCTCCGGCACTTCCTCCGGTTGAAGTGAGATTGCCTTTTGCCGATGCGTTGATGGCGGAAGCCAACGGAACTGGACCAACACCGCAACATGCGTGCGAGGCGGACATACCGGTTCAAGGCGAGCAGGCTGCGAGTCTAACTTCGCTGTCGTCGCTCAAGCCTTTGGGGCAATTGCGCGAGTCATTCATTCTGGCGGTGAACGATGAGGGATTGTGGATCATCGATCAGCACGTTGCGCACGAGCGAGTACTGTTTGAAAAGCTTTTGCGCGAGCGCGATGTGGAGCGGGTGCAGCACCAGCGCCTGCTGATGCCGTTGCTTGTGGAGCTGCTGCCGCACCAGATGGTCCTGTTTTCACGTATTAACGCAGAGTTGGAGCGCAATGGTTTTGAGGTAGAGCCCTTTGGGCCGCGAACGATTGCGGTGAAGGCCGCGCCGGTTGGTCTTGAAGGCAAAGAGCTGGAGCGAACGCTGATGGAAGTGCTGGAGCACTCCGAGCGGGAGGATCAGGCACAGAATCTTGAAACCCTGCGGACTCGCATCGCCGCTTCGATTGCCTGCCATTCTGCAATCAAGATCAACTTTCCGCTCGATCCGGTCCGCATGGAGTGGCTGCTGGCGGAGCTGGCAAAAACCGACCATCCCACGAGCTGCCCACACGGGCGTCCTATCGTATTGCGGTATTCTTGGAAAGACATCCAGCGGGCGTTTCAGCGAATTTGAACCGCCGCCCGCAAGAAGAAGGATTCTTTGACAACAGAGCAACTCCAGGCAGCGCGCGCCGAAAAATGGCGGCAGCAGGCAAATCCTCTCCTCACCAGTGAGGACGCAGAAGCGTGGATCGAGTCCACTGCCGTGAGCCTGTTTCTGCCTCGAAAGACACAATTGCAGGCGCCCGCACCTTCCTTTGTTGAAGCCGTGCTCGGTGAAACGAATGGCACTCCGGCGCCGACTGCGATACAGAATGCATTTGAAATGGCCACGCGGCTGTTTGCGGCAGATAAGGCTACGCCGCTCAATTTGCTGGGCGGAGTCTCCGAGCAGCCGGATTTTCTCGTCTCGCCTGAAACCTTGCCCTATGTTTTTGCGTTACGTGGAGACCGCGACTGGAAGCGTGGCCCGCGCGAGAAGTCTTCTCCGCTGGTGGTTGAATCATGGAAATTGCTCAAGCGCGAAGGAGCGCTCACCGTGCCAGAGATGCAGGAGCTTCTGGGGCGTGAACTGACGGAAGCCGCTGTGCTTCGCGCACTGTGCGAACTGTGGACGGCGTTGCGGGTGCTGCCGGTTTATACGCCTGGCGAGGCCACCACGTGGGAACTTTTCGAGTCCAGCCATCAGAAGGCGATGCAGGTGGGCGGCGGTATGGCACAGGCCACGGCTCTTTCCGCGCTGATCTCGCTCTATCTCGACTCGACGATTGCTGCCACTACGGAGGAGATCGAAACATTCCTGTCGCCCCTTGCGCCGCGCTCCCGCATCGGCGAGGTAGTGCGAGGACTGGCCGCTACGCGCCAGCTATTCACGATCTCTCTCGGCACACAGAGTCTGCTGCACATTGCCGGTGGCTTGCCCGAATTCCCGGTGATTGAGGCTCCAGCAGAAACTTCCGCAAACGAAACGCTGCCAGAACTGGGTCCGTCAGCGGCGCACGAGCGCCGGCCTTTTGTGCCGCGCAGCACGCCGGGTGGTGGTCCGCGCCGTGAGCGTCCTCCCTTTAGAGAACGCCCGGCGGCACGCGAAGGAGGCGAGACCTCCGGTAGAGATCGTCCCCGCAGAGAATGGAAGCCGCGCCCAGATCAACGCTCCTTTGGAACGGGTGAATCTCGTCCACGTCGTGCCGGCGGCGACGAGGGTTTCAAGAAACCCGTCCGTCCACGCACGGGAGAACAATCTTCGGGAGCGCCGGAGCGCAGAGAATGGAAGCCACGTCCGCAGCAAGGAGAATTTCGCCCGCGCCGCGAAGGAACGGGCCAGGGCGGATTCAAGAAGCCGTATCGGAGCCAATCTGGAAGCTCAGGATCGGGAGAAAAATTTCCGCGCCGCGAAGGTGAACAGCCGCGCGAATTCCGTCCACGCCGCACGGAGGGCAGTGAAGGTTCCGGCAGACCATACCGTGAGCGCACCGCTGGCGATAGACGGCCAGCAGGCAAATTCTCCCCACGCTCGGGCGGCCCGCAGCAACCTCCGCGCAAAGAGTGGAAACCGCGCCGTGAAGGCGCAGGTGAGGGGCGAATCGAATTCCGCCCTCGCCGTACTGAGGGGAGTGAAGGCTCCAGACCATACCGCGAGCGCGCCGCTGGCGATAAGCGTTCAGCAGGCAAATTCTTCCCGCGCACGGGAGGTCCGCAAAGACCGCCGCGTAAAGAGTGGAAACCGCGCCGTGAAGGCAGCGCGGGCGAGGGGCGCAGCGAATTCCGCCCCCGCCGCACAGGCGAACCAACCGAGCGGCGTGAATTCAAACCGCGTTCGTCTGCAGGCGGAGGCTTTCGCCCTCGCCGCGAAGAAGGTGGCGCTGATCGCCGGTCCAAGCCCACAGGAGAAAGGCGTTTTGGCGCCAAGCGCTCTTCTGAAAACAGAGAAGGCCGCGCAGGCTTCGACCGCAAGAAGCCGCCGCAGCGAGAGCGACGTGCTGAAGGCGGAGACGCCGAGCGTCCGAGAAAATCTTTTTCTAAGCCAGATTTTAAGGGCGGCAAAAGCTTCGGAGGACCGAAGAGCGGGGGCAGAAAGCCTTCGTTTGGAGCGAAGCGCCCGAGTCGTCCGGGCGGGAAGCCATCTTTTGGAAAGCGCCCAAATAACAGGAAAGGGAAAAAATCCGGCGAATGATTGGTCGTCGATTGATTGTGGCCATTGACGGACCCGCTGGCGCAGGCAAGAGCACAGTAGCAGGAAAGCTGGCCGCGGATTTTGGTCTATTGAACCTTGAGACGGGAGCGATGTACCGCGCCTTTGCGCTCAAAGCCATCGAGAATGGCGTTCCTTCCGACGACGCTGCGGCGCTTGAAAAGCTTGCTGCCGAGACATCGATCGGACTGGAAGCAACGCCTGCGGGGAATCGCGTGCTGCTGGATGGAAGCGATGTGACCGCACGCGTGCGTGATGCTGCCGTGACGCAGGCTGCATCGCAGGTCAGCGTACATCCTGCCATTCGCAGCTGGATGGTCGACCTTCAGCGCAAGCTGGGAGAAAAAGGCGGCGTTGTAATGGAGGGCCGGGACATCGGGACGGTGGTGTTTCCCGATGCCGATATCAAGATTTTTCTCGATGCTTCACCGGAGGCGAGAGGCGAGAGGCGCTTCGAGCAATCGGGCAAGGTGACGACCCAGGAATCGATTCTCAAAGAGATTCGGGAGCGCGATCAGCGGGACAGGAACCGGGCGCAGTCTCCATTGAGGCCCGCGCCCGACGCTGTGGTGATTGATTCGACTGACCTGACGCTTGAAGAGGTGGTCAACAAGGTTCAGGACCTCATTACTGCTCGGTTGGTGCTGCAGGCGCAGTAGGCTCTTTCGGAGCGCGTAGATGTTTTGCGCCTGCGGGAGGTGTCGGTGGTGGTGGTGGAACTGGCGCCGACGGACTGCCTCTGCGCAATTGCAGATCGCCGTGGCCGGTTGAGAGTTCGAGGTGTGGGCCGCCGGTTCCGATTTGCCCCTGAGCTGACTTTCGGTCGTCGGAATTGGTCATCGTCAGGGGGAAGTCTGTGTGCAGGTCTCCATCGGCATTGGACGCTGTTACGGCAAAGCTCGCGTTCTCCGGTACGGTCACCGTAATGTTTCCGGTCCGGTTGCTGACCTGCAGATTGCCGAGCGGCATGGCAGCCGTGATGTTCACATCGCCATTGTTGTTTTCGATGTGAGCGTCGCCGCTGAGTTGCGACAGATCGATATCCTTGGAGCGGGTGACGATACGCACAGGGCCCACGGCTTGGCTTACATTCAGGTCGCTCGAATCCATGGTCATGTCGCCTTGCAATCTCTGAATTGCGATGTCGGAGCGGCTGGAATGAAAGTGCACGGTCGAGCCGATCTGTTCGAGATGCGTGTCGCCGAAGAATTCGCCATCGAGGGTGACATTGCCCTTTATGTCGGACAAGGTAACATCGCCGGAGTGGCCGTCGACCGTCACATCTCCCGCGATCTGGTGTGCTGAGAGATCACCGTGATCCATGCGCGCGTGAACGGTGCCGCCCATGTTATCGAATTTCACGTCGCCGTGACTGGCAGATACATCAGAGCCGGTCTTGAGGCCCTCGATGGTGACATCGCCACGTCCGGCGTTAACGACGGTGCTCGCGGTTGGCGGCAACTCGACGGTGAGATCGACGCGTGAGTTGTTTCTGCCTTCAATGCTCAAGACAACGTTTGAACCGGAGTTGATCACCTTCGGCGTTACTGCTTCGAAGGTCTTGCGGGCATCATTGTCAGAGGACGTGTGAACGACCTGGTGGGCCTTCAGGTGCATCCTGTCGTCGGAGGAAGCAGTAATGGTCACGTCGCCGCGCGGGTTCTGGATCTGCACGGATGCGTTTGGAGAGATGGCTTCGTCCTGCTGCACGTCGTTGTCGTGCTCTTCTCCCATCAGCGACCAGAAGTCATCACGATTGTCAGAGAATTGGTCGCTCAGCGGCCCCCAGACGTGAGCAGCGTGCGTGCCCCATCCGCCGATGATGAGCAGAATGATGAGGAAGCCAAAGCCCCCCATCGACCTGCGGCCTGCATACGGGTTGTTGCGGTCGATGAAATATTCGAGGAGCAGAATGAGCCCGATGCCAATGAGAAGCATCGGCCACCATTGCGCATACCACGACCAGAAACGCGCGGCGTTTAGCCGGCCTGTCTCCATGAGCAGAGCGAGAATGCCGACGGCCAGCAGGATGACGGGCCCGGCAATGGAGGGCCGATGATAGTAGCGCCAATAGTAGCGGCGTGCGCGCATCGCGTCTTTTTGCGCGCGCTGCCAATCCTTCCATTGCTGACGGCTGTCGCGTGGGCTGTAGGGAGGAGGTGCTGCGGCCATGGCTTACCTCCTGTCCCCGGAGTCGTTGGTCGGCGTAATGCCGGTGTCGGTTGGAACGAGTGCCGTTGATCCTGTCGCGGGCGCTGGTGTTGGGCCGGCAGCCGGTGGATAACCGGCGTATCCCGGCTGATATTGAGGCGGCTCGGCAGTTGCCAGAGCGGCGCGCTGAGCGAGCTTTATTACACCCAAGACGATCAGATACAAAGGCCAGCTGCGTCCGAAATTGAGGACGCCCCACTGGTCCATCAGTGCGCATATGCCGAAAGTGAGCAACATGGCTGGACCGGTAATGCGCTGGAGAAAAATGTACTGATTCATTGAGCACCTCCACTCGGCGGTGCAGGGGGCGGCGGCACTTCGCGAGTTCTGCGTACGAGCAGCCAGACGCCTATGACGATCACCAGGACGGGCCAGCCGCGCCCGATCCAGTCAAAGCGGAATATATGCAGTGTGCTGAAGAGAAAGAGCATGCCGACGATGATGAGCACGATCGCGCCTACCGGCTCAGGCCGCCGTCCCGGGAGGTCAGGAAGCATGGGCGGAATCGGTGGAATGGGCGGCACCGGCGGCACGGCCGCATAGGGATCCACAGGCGTATAGGGTTCTCCATATCCTGAGGGCGGCGGTACGGGTGGCGCCTGATATTGACCTTGGGGCGGAACCGCTCCCATGGGCGGTGCGGCATAGGAACGGTTGGGAACAAGCCGCTGACCCAGTTCGTTCAGTCCAAATGGATCAGGCAAGGGCAATCCGTTACGGCGTGCCTGCGCAGTCTGGTAGGCGTCGAAGACTTGATAGAAAACCCAGGCTGCGATGAAAATGCCGAACAACGGGTGTTCGTTGGTAATACCGATCAGCACAACGAAAACCAGGACGTGAATCAGCGCCTTGATGAACTGACCGTTGAACATGGCGCCGACGCCCGGTATGAAGCCGAGAACAAAAGCCAGGGCCGGATTCGGTCCGTCGGATTCTACCGGGATCGGAGCGCCGGGCGCCGCGGTGGGCGTCGCTCCGGAAACGCCGAGCTTTGCTGCCAGGCAGGGTTCGCAATAAATTACGCCCGAAATCGAGCGCACGCATTGAGTGCAAAGCGGCTTGCCGCAATTTTGGCAGTATGCCGCAACCGGAAGATCAGGATGATTCGCGCAGTTCATGCCAAGCTCCTTTCTGCTTGGTCTGCTGTTCTTTTCACGACCAATTCATTTACCTCTACAACTTCTTCTTTACGCAGATTCTGCGCTTTCTCTGTCTCCGTCTGGTCCAGGTCGGCCAGCACTGGCGGGCCCGCAACGACTGGCCCCGGCATTCCAGGGTGATTAGGAGTTGTGAGCTTGCCGCCTGTCTTGTGACCATCGCCCGGCGGATTGCCCGGTTGCTTTTCGTCCTTGCGCGGCTGCGTGTTCTGGTCTGTCTCGGAATCGCGGCGCAGCTCGCGCATCTTAGATTCGACTTCATACACCAGCCGAATGTTCTCGTAGTAGCTCACCATCTGCTTCTTCGCGCCGTAGAACTGCCGGGCGATCGTCGTCTGCAATGCCGAAGGCTTCAGGTCGGCCAGGCGCAGCGTATCCAGGCGGACGCCGAAGAGACTCAGCGAAAGGGCGAGCGAAAAGAAAGCCATGGCGGCGGTCATCAGCATGCGCGCATCGCGGAAGGTGCGCCGCGTGGTGAAATGTGCCACCGGCACAGCGACTGGCTGGGCCGGGCCAGCTACGGCCAGCTGCGGCAACGAGGCTCCGCTGGTGCGGCCAAGAATCTTCGAAACCAGATCCCCAGGAACCGACGGCTCCTCATGCAGATAGGTCATCCACTCCTGCCCCTGCTTTGCCTGCGCCAGCATCTCGGCGCACATGGGGCATTCGCTTCCGTGGGAGGTGAAAACGGCTTTGTCCTCAGCTTTCAGCGTTCCATCGAGAGCATCCACCAGCAGGGCTTCCCACTCTTCGCACTGCAGAGGGCCCGTCTGATTCTGTTGAAATGGGTTGCGCTCTGACATCTAAACCACCTGCCTTCCATTACGCTGCAGAAGCCTCGCCAGTTCCGCCCGACCGCGGCTGATGCGCGACTTTACAGTCCCTTCAGGAATACGTAAAACCTGCGCGATCTCCTTGTAGTCCATGTCTTGCAAGTCGCGCAGAATCACTGCTTCGCGGAGCTCCGGCGACACTTTGGTCAATGCCGCCTGCACCATCTTTTGCAGTTCTTTTTGTGCCGCATGCTCGTGCGGCGTGGGTCGCGGATCGGAGAGCCGGTCCGCAATCTTTCGCTCTTCGCTTTCGTCCCATCCGGCATCCATCGAGTCGGTCACACGCTGCTGCTTGGAGCGGCGGAAGTGATCGACTAAAAGGTTCCGGGTGAGGGTTGTGATCCAGGTCTGAAAGCTGCCTTTAGCGACATCGAATGTCGCCAGGTTGCCGTAGATTTTGAGAAAAACTTCCTGAGCCAGATCTTCGGCGTCGTGCGGCGAACCGGTAAAACGGTAGCAGAGCCCGTAAACACGCCGATGGTGAGCTTTGACCAGCTCTGTCCATGCTGTTGAGTCGCCGTCGAGACAGCGCGTGACAATCAGTTGCCAGTCTGCGTCCAAATGCCTTTCCCCTGGTCTGTCTGCTGACCGGCGCGCCCCGCTGCCGACCCCGGCATCCTGAGGCCGCAGCCATGGATCAGGAGATTGCGGGCGCTTATCCATGCCCCGCGATACCGTCCTGGCCACGCCCCATCCATTCCACGTTATGGTGCCGGCTGCGCTCATGCAAGAGAATACGAAAGAACATAAGATTCGGTTCCCCTCCGCGGTCCAGGAATTGCCCTGCCAGCTTGAAGGCGCTTTTTGGGCGTTGAAGAGCGCGCCAAGGGCAAATATCCTCTCCTTCTGAAGGACAATCAAAGGACTATGTCTTTGATTTAAGCCTCATATATAACGGGAGATAAGAATTGCTTGACAGAAAGTGCAGCCGTGCGCCCGTCGCAACTAAGTCTGACCGCTATGGGTTGGCATAGGAGTGTCTCCCCAACTTTGGTGAATTGGACGGTGAAGCGGACCCGCATCTTGACCTTTGCCTGGATTGCCGGCATTTGCGTGCTCTATGGCATTCACCTTCTTCATTTGCGCGCCGACTTCCCCAACTTCTCGCCTTGGATGGACTACTCCAAGTACACCGACGAGGGATGGTATGGCAGCGCTGCCGCGCGCCATTTTCTGAACGGCTCCTGGCGTGTTCCGGGCGATTTCAACCCGGCGGCCGCTTTGCCTGTCTGGCCACTGCTCGAAGGTATGGTCTTTCGCTTTACAGGCGTTAGCCTGGCCGCTGCGCGCCTTCTGGTGCTGGCTGTGTTTGCGGGAAACCTGTTGCTGACCTATGCGCTGATTCGCACGCAGCAAAAGCAGCCTGTTGCCCTGCTCGGCGTGACCATTGCCGCGGCAAGCGCCTTTCTCTATGCTTTTGGCCGCCTCGCGATCCTTGAGCCGTTGCTTGTTTTCTGGATGCTGCTCTCATGGCTGCTGGCCTTGCGGCTCTCGCGAGCGTCGTCGAAAGGACAACGCTACGTGCTGCTGGTCGCCATCGGTTTTCTGGTCTGCCTGCAGATTCTTACCAAGACGACGGCGATTTTCGTGATTCCGGCCACGGTTTACCTGATCTTGCACGCAGCGCAGTATCGGGTGAAGGATTTTGTCAAAGACGCGGCGATCATGGCCTTCGCTGGCCTTGTTCCCTGGGGTGTCTATTATTTCGTCGTTGTCCGCCCGCGCTTCCTTGCCGATTATCACTATCTATTTGACGCAAATAAGTGGGAGCAGCCGACAACGCTCGGCGGCTGGATTGCGACCTTCTGGTACGCGCTTCATGGCGCGTTGTGGATTGACACCATTCTCTGCCTGCTGGCGGTTGTTTTGCTTGCGCTTTCATTTTTCTGGCTGCGCGGGCTGTGGAGGAATCCTCTGATTGTGGCGTCGCTGTTGGCTGCAGCCGGATACATCTTCTTCACCGGCTGGCATAACAACATGCAGCCGCGCTACTACCAGATCGTCGCCTTTCCGCTGATCATCGTCGTGTGTACTGGAACGGCGGCGTTGCTCGAGAAGCGTAGATGGATGGGCGTGGCTGCTCTGGCAGTTATCGTCGTCAGCATCGGCTTCAACCTTCGGCTGATCGCACACTTCATGCGCCATACCGATCACGGCTTCGTCATCGCGGCCAGGCGCCTGACCCGGTACATCGATCAGCATCCGAATGGCAACCGTCTGCTGCTTTCGATCAGTGGAGCCAACATCACGCTCATCACGCATCTGCCTTCGATATGTGATGACTTCGGCACGTATGATCTGCCGTATCGCATTCACGCCTATCAGCCCGGCTGGTACGCAGCCTGGAACGAAATCGATCCGGGCACGCTCGAAGACCTGAAGACGCAGTATTCCTTGCAGCGGGTGGCTCGCTATCATGCCTTCGACGACGAAGACCGCAACGTGCTGATCCTGTACAAGCTCGTTCCTTTGCCGCCAGAAAAACGAACCTACGATGCGGCGGTTGAACTGGCAGCCAATGCTGGGAAGTAACTGATTCAGTTCAGATTGAAGTTGACCGTTTGTCCCGTTTCGAGGCCATGCGCCTTGATCGAGCCGACGGGCAATTCAAGCACATAAGTGGCGGTGGCGTGCCCTCCGTAGGAAGGGCATGTGCTGGACTTGCCCTTGCAGGGTGGGGTGTTCGGCGACATCTCCACGATGCGATGACTTTCATCCATCCAGATGATGTCGAGGCCGATCTTGCAGTGATACATCCAGTAGCCGTACTGGCCAGGATGCTCGTGGATAAAAAGCATGCCGCGACCTTGCGGGAGACTCGTGCGGCCCATTAACCCGTAGTTGCGCTCGGCTTCCGTCTTTGCCAATTCGACGTGGACTGTGGAGCCATCCGGCAGCATAACGAGGGTATCGGCTGCGCGCGGCGCAACCTGAGGAATGACCGGCTCATTGTCCTGCGCAGGCAGGTTGAGAGCGGTGCCTGAAAGCAGCAACAGCCCAACTGACCAGACTAACCATTTCTTATGCATCGTTACGATTCTACGGCTCCAGCTTCAAGATCAGCAGCGTCATGTCGTCATGTTGCGGCGCCCCGGCGGTGAAGACGTCGGCGGCGGCAAAGAGATCGTCGAGCACGTCATTGGCGGGCTTATGCAGAGAGCGGCGCGCGGCTTCGATCATGCGCTCGTCACCCCACTCCTCATCTTCTTTCGTCATCGCTTCGCTGATGCCATCGGTGTACAGGATGAGCAGGTCACCTGGCTCAAGAGTCAGCGTTTGCTCGGTATAGGGGGCGAAAGGGAGCAGGCCGACCACCGGACCGTCGGCTTCAAGACGGATGGTCTCGCCATTTCGGAGGAGCACGGGCGGATTGTGGCCCGCGTTGACGCATTCGAGTTTGCGTGTTGCCGGGTCGTAGGAGGCGAAGAAGAATGTCGCGTACCGGTTGGAGGCCGAGGCTTCGTAAACCAGTCGATTGACTTTGTGCATCAGCTTGGCGAAATCGCGGGGACTATCGAGAGTTACGCCGCGGAGCGACGCTCGCAGACTGGCCATCAACAATGCCGCGGAGATGCCTTTACCGGACACATCACCGACCGCCAAGCCCACGCGGCCGTCACCAATATCGATCACATCATAGTAGTCTCCGCCAACGCCAAGCGCGGGACGGCAGTAGCCCGCGATTTTTGCTCCCGGCAGTTCGGGCATTTCCTGCGGGAAGAGCCGTTCCTGCACCTCGCGCGCGATTTCCATTTCGCGATTGATGCGTTCCCGTTGCGCTGCCTCTGAGGCCAGAGAGCGAGCCAGCTCGCTCACCTCAAGCGCAAGACCGGTCTGCGATGCGAGCGCCTGAAGCAGCTTCAGGTCCGCCGAAGAATACGCCGCTTCCGATCGCTTCGGGCCGAGCGCCATGACGCCCATCATGCGATTCCTGCCCGGCAGAGGGAGCAGCAGCTCGGAATTCATTTTGTCGAGCGCGTATCGCTCGGCGGTACCTGCCATCAAGTACCATGCGTCGGGGTCTTCGCGGTACAGACGCGCGGGCTCGTTCGAATTTGTCAAATAACGCACGGCAGAGGACTGCAGCGGAAGCGTCAGAGTTCTGCCTGCGGCAATGCCGATCGATTGCTGCAGTACGAAATATTCTCCGCGCCGCAACAGCATGGCGATCTGGTCGACGTGCAAAGTCTCTGCGACGCAGCGGGCCACAGTTTCGAGCAGCGGTTCCGTCTCGGTGTAGCGCCGCACCTCCTCAGCGAGTTCATTGAGGACGCGCTCGGCATCGTACGCCTCGCGGAAGAACCTCCGATCCAGCCATTGCTGGATGCGCTTGTGCACGCCCATCCGCAAAATCATGACGAGCGCGAAGAAGATGAGCGGGCCCAGCAGGTCCGCGAGCTGCGGCTGTTTCTTGCCAAAGATAGGCAGGATGAGTTCGACCGCAACCACCGTGAGCAAGGCAATTTGAACTACCCATAGAGTCGCCTTGGCCAGGGCGTAGCGCGCGCCCATCCGAAGCAGGATGCGCACGTCCATGGCACGCTGCACCAACACCACGTAGACGAGTGAAAAAGGCGCAAACAGGAATGCTGTGATTCCGGCATAACCAATCCATAAGCGACCCTTTTGAGCGGGAGTGATGCCAAAATGCGGCAACACAATGAAGACCAGCAGGAGCGCGGAGAGTCCGATGCTCATGCCGGTTGTCAGAACACGCAGCCTTCGCCGCGCATCTTCAGTAGAGGCTGAGCGCAGCTTGTCGAGGGTCAGCGCCAGGGAGAGCACCAGGCAGACAAGGTTGAGGAAGTTCGTCGTCTGCTCCGCCCAGTGGCCCGCGCGGACCAGCATCGGGCCATTTCCTGCGCCGTAATGCGAGCCATAGATGATCGGCCCGAAAATGACGGCACATAGCAGCAAAGGAATCAAGATTACCCATTTTGCCCACGGAAACCTGACATTCCAGCGGGACCGCTCAGGGAAATAAATGCCAAAGAGCAGCAGCGCCGGGGAGGCAGCGAACTGCATTGTCTGAAACCAGAATTCCAGAAAAAGTGCGCCAAGCCCCGTGGCAAAGCCGTGGTGCAAGGAAAAAAGCACGGTGGGGAAGTTCAGCAAGATCAGCAATAGCCATGCGTTGCCGTCTGTCGGCTTGGCGATCACTACCCAGAAGCCCATCAAGAGACAGCCCAGGGCAACACCGGCGAGAATAATCTCCTGCAACGAGAGAACGAGATAAGGAATGCCTGCAATGAGCGGCTTCTGCGGAACAAACGTGATCGTCGCCGTTCCCGTACTTCCATCTTTGCGGGTGAATCCGACATCCATCATGTCGTCGGGATGCGCAGTATTCAGGATTTCATCCCACACCCGGGCTGAGTATGGAACGCCGTTCAGGGAATCAAGGTGGGCTCCTTCTGGAACTTTGGCGGCTCTGGCCTCCGGCTGTAGGGAGCCAATCACGCAAGTGTCATTGTCGTAAACAAATGGCGCCTGGACATGGCGCTCCGGATGAAAGACAGCAGTCCAGTGGTCGAGAGTCGTTGATAACCAGTAGCCAACACTGGCCAATACATAAAGCCCCAGGAAAAAGCGCAGCAAATTGGGAGAAACTTTGTTGATCTTCATTCTCTGGCCACCATAGTATCCGGCTCCCAGCGCTTTCTACGCAGGGAATCTGTGCGCGGTTCAGATTGTGTTCCGGATCACGACACGGATAGAAGTCGGACGCCGCAGCCGACGCAGGACTTAACGAAGAATTGCGCGCAAGCGGGAGGGAATCTGGAAAGGTGAGCTTTGGAGCACCAGGCAGGAATTGAACCCTGCGAATACTGATTTCGCAGGCTGGTCGATTTCAGTAAAATCAATAACCTAAGTGGAAAATCCCATACTCAAAAACCCTTGAACTTACTCTCGCGTACTTTCTCAATGAGGTGAAAATGGGGTTTTCGGCGCCCTGCTTCCGGATGCCGCGGGCTGCGGTCTGCTGTGCTACCGAGGCGTCCAGGTCTGGAGCCGAGATGATCGCCAGCAACTGACCCCTGTGTACCGTATCCCCCAGGTCCACAAACCGGGCCCTTCAGATACCCGGAGACCCGCGCATAAATGTGCGCGCTCCGGAGTGGGATCACAGTGCCCGGCAAGGTCAATACCTGCTCCGAGCTTGCGATGTGCACGGTCTGCACTTCCACGATCGGCCATGCGACATCCTTCAGAACCACCGCGCCATTCACCGTACGAATCGGCAGAGCGTTCAACTCTGCGATGGTCTCCGCGCTGCTGTTGGTTCCAACCAGGTACTCCCGGTCGCCCATCTTCGCCGTGCCTCACACCCGGTTGAAAATGGGTCTTGATAACTCCCACGCCGCTGTACGACTGCGATTCCGTGTACTGAATGTTATTCACGGTGGTTGGAAGCGCCCGCTCGCATACCGCGATGATGCGCTTGGACATGTCGGCAGGTCATCTCAAACTCTTGCTGGGGTTCGCCACGATACAGCGTCATTTGCAATGGTGAGTCATCGGAGTGGATGCTATCGGCCGGAATGATCGTATGAGCTTGATTCTGCTCCGACAGGAGTAAGGGCCAATGATTTTTCTGGTGGGTGTTGGGCGAAGTGGTTCAGCACACTTTGCATTTCGTTGAGTAGGTCGTAGGCCATTTTCCGCGTGAAGCCGTGGCGGATGAGGATGCGCTGGATGACAAGATCTTCGCGGTTAGGTGGCATGGAATAGGCAGGAACGAGCCAGCCGCGCTCGCGCAATCGATCGGCGAAATCGTAAAGGGTAAAGCTTGACGATGCGGGGTCTTTCAGTTCCCAGCAGAGGCCAGGGATTCCGCCGTCGCCGTCGTAAATGATTTTGAAGGGTCCGAACTCGGCGATCTTTTCTGCGAGAACGCGGCCCAGAGCATAACACTCGGTTTGGATGTCACGGTAGCCCTCTTTGCCGAGTCGCAGGAAGTTGTAGTACTGGCATATGATTTCACCGCCCGGCCGCGAGAAGTTGAGCGCGAAGGTGGGCATGTTGCCGCCGAGGTAGTTGACGTCAAAGATCAGTTCTTCGGGAAGGTCGTGTTTCTCCCTCCAGAGCGCCCAGCCGACGCCCAGCGGGGCAAGGCCAAATTTATGGCCGGAAGCATTGATGGATTTTACGCGGAGCAGGCGGAAGTCCCAGAGAAGGTCCGGCTGGATGAAGGGTGCGAGGAAGGCGCCGCTGGCTCCATCGACGTGGATGGGAATGTCGAGCCCAGTGTCGGCGTGCAACTGGTCGAGGGCAAGGCTGATCTCATGGACCGGCTCGAACTGAAGAGTGAACGTGACGCCGAGAGTGACGATGACGCCGATGGTGTTTTCGTCGCAGCGCTTGCGGACTTCTTCCGGGGTGAGCAGGAGGCGCTCGCCTTCCATGGGGACTTCGCGGATTTCGACGTCGAAATAGCGGCAGAACTTGTGCCAGCAGACCTGGACCGGGCCCATGATGAGGTTTGGAGTATCGGTGGATTTGCCTTGGGCGCGCTGGCGTTTGCGCCAGTTCCACTTGAGGGCCAGGCCGCCAAGCATGGCTGCTTCGCTGGAGCCAGTGGTCGAGCAGCCGATCGTGCTGCCCGCTTCCGGGGAGTTCCAGAGATCGGCGAGCATGTGAACGCAGCGCTCTTCGATGGCCGCGGTCTGCGGGTATTCATCCTTGTCGATCATGTTCTTGTCGGCGGACTCGTCCATGATCTGCTTAACCTCGGGTTCGATCCAGGTGGTGCAGAAGGTGGCGAGATTTTGCTGGGAGTTGCCGTCGAGGATGAGCTGATCGTGGATGGTCTGGTAGACGGTCTGCGGGTCCTGCTTATCCTTGGGGAACTCGTAGGTCTCAGTCTTGTCGTTCAGGAGATCGGACTCGACTTGACTGGTGGGGGCAGCTTTGAGCTCTTCAGTGTTGTGCAGAGGCATGGGTTCCTCCTGTTTGTCTGAATTCGAAGTGTATTTGCCGCTAGCCGAAGTGGGGAAGAAAAGATGGTGAATCGGGAGGAGATGAATGAGTTTCAGAAGCGGTACGCGACAGGCCTAACAGTTTGAGTGTCGTTCCATCCTTTGATTCTGCAGCGGAAGAGACAAACGGGAAGCATCTGAGTAGCCGATCAGCCAAAGCCTAAACGCAGTCTCGTAGTGAGTAACGTGCTAGTTCAAGCGAAGGCGAGTGGGTGTTGAGGAAGTCGGTGAGTTCCGGGTCTTGGGTTGGCACGAGGAGGAGATTGTTGGTATCGATCTATACGTGCCGTTCAATCAGGCGACAGCCTTAGGTTTGTCGTGGGCTCGCGAATCCGATGCCAATTCCTGGTGGCTCCTATTGGTAGGCCGATTGCAGACGCCGGGCGGTCCCGGTGGACTGACCACTCGTGTTTTGTTTCTGAATCGAAGCCGGATCCAATGACATCCATATCTATGGATAGATTCAGTTTGCGACTTTCGGCTTTTTTATCCGTCGAGTCGTCTACCGTAAAATAGAAGTGCTTGCAGGTCTGACCTAATTGGGTCCCGACCAGGCAAGCAGTGACTGAAATAGAGCGTTCATTCGGCGAATCCCTCTGGCAAGACCCGGTTTCGTTTATTACTTTTTGCGGCTATACCGTTCCCCGCCCGTGTCGACCAGGACGCGATTGCTGGTTCTTTTGTGCGTGGACTGGGCAGGTAAACGCTAGAGATTGGTTCCGCAGGTAAACCCACCCTTTCCGGCCGTGCGCAGGTATCGATGCAGGCCGCAGGAGAGATTGACGAAATATGTGGATAGTCCGCCTCGCACTGCGCAGGCCTTATACATTTGCTGTATTTGCTCTGCTGTTGCTGATCCTTGGCCCGATCTCGATCATGCGGACGCCCACGGATATTTTTCCGAACATCGATATCCCGGTAGTGGCGATGGTTTGGAATTACACCGGACTCTCTCCGGAGCAGATGTCACAGCGCATCGTTTTCCAGAGCGAGCGCACCCTGACCACAACCGTCAATGACATTGAGCACATTGAATCGCAATCGCTGAACGGCATCGGTGTAATTAAGATCTTCTTTCAGCCAAAAGTGAATATCGCGATGGCGGTCGCGCAGGTAGCTGCTATTGGACAAACACAACTGCGGCAGCTGCCGCAAGGAACCACACCGCCCCTGATCATTCAGTACAGCGCATCGAGCGTTCCGATTATCCAGCTTGGTCTTTCAGGCGAAGGCTTATCGGAAGCCCAGCTGAACGACTATGGATTGAACTTCATCCGTACCCAGCTGGTGACGGTCGATGGCGCCGGCATTCCGTATCCTTACGGCGGAAAACAGCGGCAGGTTCAGGTTGATCTCAACCTGCAGGCTCTGCAGTCGAAAGGTCTTTCCCCGGCAGATGTTGTCAATACAATTTCTACACAAAACCTGATCCTTCCCTCGGGCACTGCGAAGGTTTCCCAGTTCGAATATCAGATCGAGACCAACAGCGCTCCCGGAAAAGTAGCGGAGCTGAACGACCTGCCGATTCGCGCCGTGAACGGAGCGGTCGTGTACATTCGCGACGTTGCCCATGTACGAGACGGTTTTCCTCCCCAAACGAACATCGTGCGCGTCGATGGGCAGCGCGCATCGCTCCTGAGCATCATCAAAACGGGCGACGCGTCAACGCTCGACATCGTGCAGGGCATCCGGGCAAAGCTTCCCGGCATCAAGGCGCAACTGTCGCCGGCCTTGCGCATTACGCCGCTTGCGGACCAGTCCATCTTTGTCCGTGCATCCATTGACGGTGTTGTGCGGGAAGCCGTTATCGCTGCCTGTCTCACGGGAATTATGATTCTTGTCTTTCTCGGGAGTTGGCGCAGCACTCTGATCATCGCCGTCTCGATTCCGCTATCCATTCTGTCGTCGCTACTAGTTCTGAGCGCGTTGGGCGAGACGATCAACATCATGACGCTCGGCGGTCTCGCGCTGGCCGTCGGTATTCTTGTTGATGACGCCACCGTTGAGATCGAGAACATCAACCGCAATATCGAGCTGGGAAAAGCAGTCGAGCAGGCGATTCTCGATGGTGCGGCGCAGATTGCTATTCCGGCGTTCGTCTCCACGCTCTCCATCTGCATTGTTTTCGTGCCGATGTTCTTCCTCACCGGCGTGGCGAAATTCCTGTTCGTTCCGCTGGCTGAAGCCGTCGTCTTCGCCATGCTTGCGTCGTATCTCCTTTCGCGGACAGTTGTACCCACCATGGCGAAGTACTTACTGCAGGAGCACGACGACGATGCCATGGAACGCAAGCATCAGAGCCGCAATCCTCTTGTGCGCTTTCAGCTTGGCTTTGAGCACAATTTCGAAAAATTTCGCAACGCCTACCGTGGCCTGCTGCAGATGTGCATCGCTCACTCAGCCATCTTTCTGGCAATGTTCTTCGTTTTCTGTATCGGCTCGGCTGTCCTGCTTTATCCATTTCTTGGGCAGGACTTCTTCCCGTCGGTCGATGCTGGACAGTTCAAATTGCATCTCCGCGCCCGCACCGGCACACGCATTGAGGAAACTGCGCGACTGTGCGATGAAGTAGACGACACCATCCGTGAGGTGATCCCAAAGAAAGAACTGGTCACCATCATCGACAACATAGGCCTGCCCTACAGCGGTATCAACACCACATACAGCAACTCGGCGCCGATTGGGCCCGCCGACGCGGACATTCAGGTCTCACTGGCAGAAGGTCATCATCCCACCGAGGCCTATGTGCAGAGGTTGCGAAGCACGCTGGCGCACCGATTTCCCGGTACGATCTTCTACGAACTTCCAGTCGATATGGTGACACAGATCCTGAATTTCGGACTTCCTGCGCCGATTGACATTCAGATCGTTGGACCGAACCTTCAGGGGAATCGCGACTTTGCCGAGCAACTCCTCAACCGTGTGAAGTATGTTCCCGGCACTGCGGACCTGCGCATCCAGCAGCCCTTCGACAATCCGCACCTCATGGTTGACGTAGACCGCGCCAAGGCGCAGCAGATCGGTCTCCAGCAGAAGGACGTGGCGCAAAGCCTTCTGATCGCGACAAGCGGAAGCTTCCAGACGACGCCGAATTTCTGGCTGAATCCGCAAACCGGCGTGAGCTACAGCATTGCCGTGCAGTCGCCGCAATACACTCTGGACACGCTTCAGGATCTGAGGAACATCCCGGTCACCACCAGCACCGCGGCATCCACCACTCCGGCCTCTGCTGCCAGCAACGGCCCAGGAACACTGGCGACACCCGTGAATCTCCCCATGGGCGGGTCGCCAATTCAGATCCTCGGTAACGTAGCCTCGGTATCGCCCGGGGCTGAAATGGGCACTGTGTCTCACTACAACATCGCTCCCGTGATTGATATCTACGGAAACGTGGTCAACAGCGACCTCGCGAGCGTGTCGAAACAGATTGATAAGATCATTGCCGATTCCAAAGCCAAGTTGCCGCGCGGGTCGCAAATCGTCGTCCGCGGTCAGGTGCAGACCATGCGAACCTCGTTCGTCGGTCTCATCGGAGGCCTGGTCTTCTCGATCCTGCTGGTCTATCTGTTAATCGTGGTCAACTTCCAGTCATGGCTTGATCCTTTTATCGTCATTTCCGCGCTGCCCGCGGCGCTATGCGGCATCGTCTGGTTTCTCTTCATCACCCATACGCGGATCAGCGTCCCGGCGCTCACTGGCGCGATCATGTGTATGGGCGTCGCCACATCGAACTCAATTCTCGTAATCAGCTTCGCGCGCGAACAATTGGAAGAAAACGTAGGCGATGCACCCGCAGCGGCACTGGTGGCAGGTTTCACTCGCTTCCGCCCCGTCTTGATGACAGCATTGGCGATGATCATCGGCATGGTGCCCATGGCTCTGGGACTTGGCGATGGCGGCGAGCAGAACGCTCCGCTGGGGCGCGCGGTTATCGGCGGCTTGTTGCTCGCCACTGTGTCAACGCTCTTCTTCGTCCCGACATTCTTCAGCGTTCTGCACGGACGACGGGAAAAGAAACGCCGCAAGCGGAACGAGCACGCTGAAAACACTCTGCCCGCAAGAGGGGAGAACTAAATATGAATCGAACACCCGCACCGCATAGCTCTGGCAATCAGACGCCTCGGGCTTCTCGCGCAGGCGCCATCACCTTTCTCATCGTTGTCTTGGTTGTTGCCGCAATCCTTGCCGTCACCGGCATCATTCCTCGCCTGCGTGCGCGCACCAAGCTGCAGGACGAGACGAACGCGCTCGCCGCACCCGATGTGTTGGTAGCCAAGCCACAACAAGGCAAGCCGTCGGAAGAAGTCATCCTTCCCGGCAACATTTTCGCGTATGTTGATTCTCCTATCTACGCCCGTACGGATGGCTATCTCAGGAAGTGGTATTTCGACATTGGCGCGCATGTGAACAAAGGCCAGTTGCTCGCTGAAATCGAGAGTCCCGAAGTCGATCAGCAACTCGCGCAGGCCAGGGCCGATCTGCTTACGGCGGAAGCCAACGCGAAATACGCGCTGACCACTTCGTCCCGTTATCAGGACCTGGTGAAGGCCAACGCTGTGTCGCAGCAGGACACGGAGAACTTTACAACACAGGCGTCCGCCACAAGCACGCAAGTCAAGTCGGCGCAGGCAAACATGCAACGCCTAGAACAGCTTGTCTCGTTTGAAAAGATATACGCCCCATTCGACGGAATTGTTACGGCCCGCGGCATTGATGTTGGGCAACTGATCAATTCCGGCGCGTCCAAAGAGATGTTCCACATGGCTGACGAGAGAACGCTTCGTGTCTATGTCAACGTCCCGCAGATATACTCGCTGGCCTGCAAGCCCGGCGTCATCGCGGATCTCACATTCGACCAGTATCCAGGACGGAAATTTCAGGGGAAGACCGTGCGCACGTCAAAGGCAATCGATCCTACCTCGCGCACGCTGCTGGTCGAAGTGGATGTTGACAATCGCAAGGGAGAACTCGTCCCCGGCGCCTATGCTCAAGTTCACTTCAAATTAGACAGCACATCGCCTACGCTCATTATTCCTGTGCCTGCCCTCATCTTCCGTTCTGAAGGGCTGCAGGTTGCAACCGTCATCGACAACAAGGCGAAACTGGTTCCCATCATGATCGGTCGGGATGACGGCCGAGTTGTCGAAGTCTCGCAGGGATTGCAACCCGACGATGAGGTGATCCAGAATCCGCCCGATTCAGTCATCGACGGTGAAGTTGTGAACGTCGTGCGCCCGCAGCAGAACCCGCCCACCCAGCCGCAAAAGGGAGCCGAGTAAGCATGATTGCGCTTCGTATCCCAGCTATCGGTGCTGCTGCGCTATGCGCGCTGATCGCAGGCTGCACGGTTGGCCCCAACTACAAGCGGCCAAGTGCTCCCTCAGCGCCGGCTTTTAAAGAAACTGCTCCGCCCCCGAGCATCCCAAATGGATCGTGGAAACAGGCGCAGCCCAGCGATCAGGTGTTGCGTGGCAAGTGGTGGGAAATTTATAGCGACCCGCAACTGAACGCGCTCGAAGAAAAAATCGCGATCTCCAACCAGACTTTGAAGGCTGCAACCGAGCAATACTTTGCAGCGCGTGCCGCTGTTCAAGTTGCCCGCGCAGCTTACTATCCGACGCTCAGCGCCGGCCCATCAATCAGCCGTCAGCACTTGTCGCAGAACCGCCCGGTCTCCATTCCGTCATCGCTCTCGCAGTACAACGATTTCGTGCTCGCCGGCCAAGCAAGCTGGGAGCCCGATCTGTGGGGGCAGGTTCGTCGTAGCGTGGAGTCGGCGCGTGCCTCTGCACAAGCCAGCGCAGCCGATCTGGCCAACGTTGAGTTGAGCGTTCGTTCCGAACTGGCGCAGGATTATTTCGAACTCCGCGGCCTGGATCTACAGAAACAGTTACTCGATAACACCGTCATCTCTTACACCGACTCTCTGAATCTGACGAAGACGCGATTCAAAGGAGGCGTGGCCACGGATTCAGATGTGGCGCTAGCGGAGACGCAACTGAAAAGCACCCAGGCACAGGACATCGATGTAGATGTCGCCCGTGCGCAGTTTGAGCACGCCATCGCGACATTAATTGGTGAGCCAGCTTCGACCTTCAGCCTGACCCAGGCGCCGCTCAATCTGCCGCTTCCGCAGGTTCCGCCCGGCTTGCCGTCGGAACTGCTGGAGCGCAGGCCCGATGTTGCGGGCATGGAGCGCCGCGCCGATGCTGCCAACGCGCAGATAGGCGTAGCCATCTCAGCCTATTATCCAAACGTTACCCTCACCGGAACGGGAGGCTTCGAGAGTAAGAATCCGGGCACATGGATTCAGGGCCCGAGCGCTTTGTGGTCTCTGGGCGCTTCTGCTTCGGAGTTGATTTTCGACGCAGGCCGTCGTCATGCTGTCACCGAACAGGCACGCGACAACTATGAGGTAACCGTCGCCAACTACCGTCAGAGCGTATTGAGTGCCTTCCAGGAGGTTGAGGACAACCTGGCTGCGCTGCGTATCCTCAACGATGAATCGGTCACGCAGGCAGAGGCAGTCGCAGCGGCTGAACGGTCCTTGCGAATCAGCACCGTCCGATATAAGCAAGGGCTGGACGATTATCTGGTGGTGCTCACTGCCCAGACCGTGTTGTTGACCAACCAGCGCACCCAGGCCGACATCACCACCCGCCAGTTTGCCGCTAACGTGCTGCTGATCAAGGCGCTCGGCGGCGGTTGGGACACGACCAAGCTCCCTAACCTGTAGCCTCATCCAAATACAGGCCCATTAAGGTAATGGGCCTGTATTAAAGGCTTCCAGCACGCGCCCGCTTGAGAGGCGATAGATACCGAAGGACCTTCCCGTCTTTCCACGCTGCTCGAAGATCAATTCCGCGCGTCCATCCCCATCCGTATCCGCAACGTCGACAAGACGCATGCGTGGAACGATATCCAGCGCCTTATCGCTCGTCAGTTGCTTGAAGATGACATGCGGCGTGCCATAAAAATCAGGCTGGGCAACCAGCGTAATGTATTTTGCCTCGCCGTCGGCGCCTGTGCTCTTCGCCGTTAAAACCAGTGTCGCGCCGCCATTGTAGGAAAGCTCGAAGGCATTGAACTTCTCGTCTTCCAGTGTCGGCAGCTGCGGAGGCGGCGCAGCTTTGCGCCGTGTTGCCGTCGTTTTTGTAGCTGTCTTGGTTACATTTGCCTGAGGTGTTTGTGTGGTGAAGCCGGCCGCGATTGCTTTCTGCGCCTGCTCTTCCATCGCCGCCTTCATCTTGGCCGCATCCTCTGGATCCGCCCAGCTATAGGTATACGGATGAAGCTCGGTCGTCTTCACATCCGAGATAGCGGCCATCTGGTTCATATCCATCGGCAGCCCTTCCAGCTTGGTGGGCACGACGCTTTCCTCCGGCGTCTGGGGTCGGCCATAACGTAGCTTCGGGCGGTCGGGGTCAGCAGGGAAGCTTACAGTGCCGTCCGCATTGGCGGCGTCCCTGTGCTTGTGGAGAGTGGGCCGGTCCGGATCGGGAGCAGGAGCATCCTGCGAGTTATCACCCGAATCTTTCCTATGCAGCGTAGGCTTGTCTGACTCATCGGTTGGCGCATTCGAAGTGCTGGTCGAATCACTGCTCGAACCTGATCCGGAGCTGCTGTCACTCGAATCCCGCCGGTGCAAGGTAGGCTTGTCCGGATCACTCGAAGGCGTGCCCGAGCCATTACTAGACCCATTACCCGATCCTGTGTTGCTGGCCGTGGTGTTGCTGCCGCCAGTATTGCCGGTCGGAGTATTACCGGATGTAGTGTTGCTCGAACCAGAACCGGAACCACTGTCACTGCCGTCCTTCCGATGCAGCGTAGGCCTGTCAGAATCCGTTGTAGCTTCGCTATTGCTTGTGTCCTTTACCACCTGCGGCGGATGTTTCGACATCGGAGGCTTGGCCTTGACCTTCATTACCTCCGGCTTGACCGACCCAACTGCAATCCACGAACCCTCCAGGTTCTCCGCGCCATTGACATTGAAAAGTCCCTTCGGCGTGCCTGCCTGCTCCAGTTCATAAACCGTCCCGGTAAGAACTGTCAGCGGTGCCGGCTGCGCCAGATACAGCCCTCCAGGCTGATACTGCTGGCCATCCCAAACAGTCAGCGGAATTAATCGCCCGGCTTTGGGTTGATCCAGGTCGCCAGTCCACTCAAAAACACCCGTAGCCCGCAACGTAGGTGTCGTATCCGCATCTTTCTTAATGTGGCCGGGATACTGCGCATGCGCGGCTGCGCACGTCGCCGCGATCAAAATCGACGAGATGAAAAAGGATCTCGAAATTCTAGACTGGAGAAATCTGCCAGGCAGTGACATAGCTACAGGGTCTGCGACACAATCGACTTGACCCATAACTTTACGCTTGCGGAAGGACCCATTCATGGAAGTTCACGACAAAGTTGCTGATTTTACCCTCCAGGATGACCAGGAGAATACCGTTCATCTTTCAGATTACGCCGGAACGCCGGTTGTGCTCTTCTTTTATCCCCGTGCCGATACGCCGGGTTGCACCATCGAGGCCTGCGGCTTCCGCGATGTCTTCAAGAAAATTCAGAAGACCGGGGCAGTGGTGCTCGGTATCTCACGCGACACGCCCAAGGCGCAGGCGAAGTTCAAGGCAAAGTATGACCTTCCGTATCCACTCCTTGCTGATGTAGACGAAAAAGTCTGTAAACAGTTTGGCGTGTTGAAAGAAAAGAACATGTACGGCAAGAAAGTCATGGGAATCGAACGCACAACTTTCCTCATCGGCCCCGATCAGACGCTGCTCAAAATCTTCCCGAAGGTTAAGCCGGAAGGCCACGCAGAAGAAGTTTTGGAAGTAATCAAATCTTTGAAAAAGTAGAAATGCTGGTGCCCCAGGTCTCGATTTTGAGACCTGGGAGCCCGTCTACTGAACCTTAAACGTAAGCGTAGTCTCCGCGTCGATCTTCGCTTCCTTCTTGCCGGTCGCAGCTGCCCCAACAGTTCCTGCACCCGCACCCGCAGCCGCGCCGATCGCCGCGCCCTTGCCGCCGCCGAAAATTCCACCCAGCAGCGCTCCCACTGCCGTTCCGCCGCCAATCTTCGCTACGTTGCTTTTGGTGTGACCCTCGCCGTCCACCGCATACATGTCCGTGGTCACAGGAATACCGTTCACGGAAGTCAACTCTAGTGCCAATGTGCCCGGCTTGCTCAACCGGCCTGAAGACTCGGCATCGGAAACCGTGCCTCGCACGCGCGATCCTGCGGGAGCCACGACCTCTCCATTCACCGCAAGGTCGTTGACCAACGTCCCAGACCAACGCTGGCCTGTCGTAGCCGTGCCCGAGCTGAGCGCGTCCGTGTTCCGTACCACAATGGTAGTGCCCCGCGGTATGCGTTGGGCCTGGGCAGAAATTACGGTTGCAACAAACATCAGTGCCGCAATGGCATATGTGACAATACTCGTGAATCCTGAATGGCGACGCATCGTTTTTGACGGCTCCTTTTCTCGATTTCTGATTCAACTCCCTATGTCTCGGACGGCGCGCTCTTCCAGCAAAGTTGCTTCAGTGGTCCCGGTTTCGTTCTACGAACGCGCTCCGGACATTGTCGCACGCGCTCTCCT
The DNA here is from genome assembly GCF_014274465.1 of Alloacidobacterium dinghuense. Lineage (NCBI taxonomy): Bacteria > Pseudomonadati > Acidobacteriota > Terriglobia > Terriglobales > Acidobacteriaceae > Alloacidobacterium > Alloacidobacterium dinghuense. The sequence continues at coordinate 4,499,031 of NZ_CP060394.1, forward strand.
GGGCAAAATGGTTGTTCGTGATTGGAAAACCGAGCGTCTCATCGGCCGCATCGTCGAAGTCGAAGCGTACTTCGGCACGGAAGATCCCGCCGCTCATTCCTACATCGGACGCACCGCGCGCAACGCTGTCCTCTTCGGGCCACCGGGCATCGCATATGTCTACTTCATCTATGGAATGTATTACTGCCTGAACGTTTCCTGCGAGCCCGACGGCCAGGCAGGCGGTGTGCTCATTCGCGCGCTCGAACCAGTCGCAGGCCTGGAGACGATGGCAAAACTCCGCAAGCTCGCTCCAAATCCAAAGCCGCAGCTGCTTACCTCAGGACCGGGTCGTCTGTGCCAGGCACTCGACATCACCCGCGCCGCTCACAATGGCCTGGATGTGACGGACCCTTCATCCTGTCTGCGCATCGAGGACGACAACTACCACCCCGAAGCGATTCAGGTGACGCCGCGCATCGGCATCCGGCATGCTGCCGATCTACCCGCCCGCTTTCTTATTGATAAGAATAAATTTGTTTCCGGAAGCCGGTGACCTTTTCATCGACTTGCCCGTATACTTGGCAACACCATTTGTCGTACCGGCAGCGTCAACAGCAAAAAGGAGCCTCATCGCATGAAACGAGTCAACACGTGCGCTCTGGTCGCAGCCTTTCTCGCCTGCACCAGCCTCGCCTTGATCGCACAGGATGCGCCAGCGGCCGCCCCTCAAGCACGCCGCCCCATGCCCGCGCCCACAAACCTGCAAGTGTTGCCAAAGGACATTGCCCCGCAAGACCTGATGAAGATGATGTTCGGATACTCACAGGCTCTTGGTGTGCAATGCCCCTTTTGTCATGAAGTGAATGAGCAGACGCATCAGCCGAACTTCGCCGCCGATACCAAACCGGACAAGAAGATCGCCCGTACCATGATCGCCATGGTGCAGGACATCAATTCAAAATACATGACGCAGATCGATGATCCGGACGCCAAGCCGGCAGACAAAACGGTAACCTGCGGCACATGCCATCGTGGCAACACCATGCCCGCGCAATTCGTGCCCAAGGCCGAAGAACACGGCAATGCCATGCAAATGAAAAAACCTGAGTAAGATTTTCCAGACAGAAGGACGAAAAGGGTGCCCCATCCTATCGCGTATGCGATAGGGTGGGAAACACAGCCTTCAACGGTCACAGCACAACATTATCAATAAGCCGGGTAGTTCCGACGAAAGCCGCAACCGCCACCAACGTACCATGGCTCACTTCAGTAACATCTTCAAGCGTGTCCGGATTCACAATCGCGACGTAATCCACGCGCACACCAGGCTCTTCAGTAAAAACACCACGCGCAATCCGAATCAAGGCCTGTGAAGATGTTTCACCGGAAGCAACAGCTTCTTTCACTTGTCTGAGCGCACGATGCAGCACCAAAGCCCGCTGGCGCTCTTCTCCCGATAAATATCGATTACGCGAACTCAGCGCCAGGCCATCAGCCTCGCGCACAATCGGGCAAACAACCATCTGCAGCGGAAAATTCAAGTCGTTCACCATCTTGCGCAGCACCGCCACCTGCGCGGCATCTTTCTGTCCAAAGAAAGCCTTGTTCGGCCCGATGTTGTGGAACAACTTGCTGACGACCGTCGTGACACCGCGAAAGTGTCCCGGTCGCGAAGCTCCATCCAGCCGGTCGCTCACGCCTTCGACCAGCACAAACGTGCTCGCGCCTGCGGGATACATTTCGTCCGTAGTCGGAGCGAAGATCAGATCTACACCCTCACGCTCCAGCAGCGCGCAGTCCTCAGCAAACGTGCGCGGATATTTCGAGAAATCTTCGTTTGGCCCAAACTGCGTAGGGTTCACGAAAATAGAAACAGCCACGGCATCACATGCGGCTTTTGCCGCCCGCACCAGCGACAGATGCCCCTCATGGAGCGCCCCCATCGTTGGCACCAGCCCAAGGACGCGACCGTCACCGCGCAGCCGCGCGCAAGCAGACTGCGCCTCTGCAATTGTCTTGGCAATCAGCATCGTGACTATGCTTTGCGACGGATAGGCGAAGCAGCTTCGAACGCCGCGCGTGTCTCTTTCGGCAAGTGATAGCTCTCGCTCTCGTTGGGAAACTCGCGCCGCTCAACATCGTGCAGGTAGCCATCAACCGCCGTGCGGAACAGACTCGCCGCATCGCCATATTGCCGCACAAACTTCGCCGGTTTGGAAAAGCTCAGATTCACCAGATCGTGAAAGACGAGAATCTGCCCATCGCAATCAGGGCCTGCTCCAATGCCAATCGTGGGAACATTTAGCCTATGCGTGATATGTTGCGCAACCTCGCGCGGCATACCCTCAAGCACAATCGCAACCGCTCCAGCTTCTTCCAGCGCAAGAGCATCCTTCAACAACACATCAGCAGCAGCCGTGGTTTTTCCCTGCACCTTATAGCCGCCCATGCGGTGAACCGACTGCGGTGTAAGCCCAAGATGTCCAATGACCGGAATCTCTGCGTCCGTCAGCCGCTCGACCAGCTGCACGCGATTTGCGCCGCCTTCAATCTTGACTGCCTCCGCGCCGCCTTCTTTCATAAAGCGCGCTGCATTTGCAACGCCCTCATCCAGCTTCACATGATAGGAACCGTAAGGCATGTCTGCGGCAACAATGGCATGCTTCACCGCACGGCGCACCGCTCGCGTGTGATGCAGCATTTCATCGACCGTGACCGGAAGCGTCGTGTCATAGCCAAGCACAACCTGCGCCAGCGAATCGCCAACGAGGATCAGGTCGATCCCAGCCTCGTCCACGAGCCTGGCCGTGGCGTAGTCATAAGCGGTCAATGCCGTGATTGGCCTGCCGCTCTGTTTCTTTTCTTGAAGTGTATGGAAGGTTACCTTGGCGCGAGCCGCCGAGGCAGTGTGCGCATCCGCGCTACAGAAATTTGTAACACTCATTCTTGTCTCCAGTGCAGCTCCCTGAGGGATGCTACCCGAACCCAATCTCTGACTATACGCTTTTGATGCGTTCCGCGTACAGTCGACTCAGGCTAAGCCCCTGTAATTCACAGATTTCAGGCAGAATGAAAGGGGGCTTCTCATACACCCTTATGACGAATCGGTGGTGGTCAGATTCCGTATGGCTGATGCATCAGACGACCTTCCCGCGCCTGTTGCTGGCCTCTTGTCTTGGCGCGGTCATTGGCGCTGAACGTCAATGGCGCCAGCGAGCCGCGGGTCTGCGAACGAATACCCTGGTCTGTCTGGGTGCCGCCGCGTTTGTCGACCTCGGCTCCATCGTGGCCCCATCGTCCACACAGGTCATTGCCTATGTGATTTCGGGCGTCGGTTTTCTGGGGGCGGGCGCCATCATGAAAGACGGTGGCAGCGTTCGCGGGCTGAATACCGCCGCTACGCTCTGGTGCTCGGCAGCAGTAGGTGCCTGCGCGGGCTCGGGCGAAATGCTCGACGCCATCTTCGTGACCGCGCTCCTCATCGCCATCAACTCGCTGTTGCGCCCGCTTGCACGCTTCATCGACCAGCGCTCCCTCGCGACCTTCCACGCGCATACGCTGTATCGTGTTCGCTTGACCTGTGCGAAAGAGGATTTGATGGAAGCCGAGATTCATCTCACGCATGCCGTTCAAGCCCGGTCTCTCACGCTCGGCAAAATCAGTACAGAAGAATTGGACGATGCAGAGCGCAGCATCGTGCAGGCGGTTGTCGAATCAAAGACACGCGACGCCGAAATGATGAACGCTCTGACCGAAGAACTCCGCGCCTTCCCCTGGGCTGAATCTGTCGACTGGATCGAAACCGAAGGCGAAGCCGAGTAGCTTAGCTCTTGGCAGCCGATGTAGCGGCACGCTGCTGCGGCTGGTAGCCACCCACTTCCGGCCGGAAAGCGATGGCTATGCGGTTCCAGCTATTGATCTGGGTAATGGCAAACGTCAGCTTTGCCAGCTCTTCTTCGCTGAATTGCAAACGCGCCTCGGCATAAACGTCTTCAGACGCGTGTCCATTCTGAATATTCGTAATCGCTTCGGTCCATGCCAGCGCCGCACGTTGCCGCTCCGTGAAAAATGGTCCCTCGCGCCACGCCGAAAGCGCATAGATGCGCTGCTCGGTTTCGCCATTCGCGCGTGCGTCCTTGGTGTGCATGTCGATGCAGTAGGCGCACCCATTCAACTGGGAGGCGCGAATCTTAACAAGCTCGTACAGCGAAGGTTCAATACCACTACGCCGAATGATCGCCTCAAGATGCAGCATCCCCTGCACACCCTCAGGAAATGCCTTCTGATAATCCAGACGTGTTTCCATGAAATTCCCTCCACCTAAGCAGAGATGTTCGAGGAGGGAATCCGTTGCATGATGTGAAAAACTTACGGCCCGACGTAAAGCTCAATCGGAGAGAAACCAATTTGCTTGGTTTTGTCGTCCACGCGGAGAAACAGAGGTGTTTTGCCGCCATTAATGTTGACACCCATCACAGTCCCGTTCCCCACTGCCTTCGTGATGGCGATCTGATGGCTCCGAATCACTCCATAGTCGCTTGACGGTCCCCAGTCCTTTTGAAACTGGTCGAAATCGTAAAGCTTGTACTGTTCGGGATGCTTCTGCCAGTCGGCGTCGTTGTTCCAGAGGCCATAGGCTTTGGTGAAATCCTTGGCTTCCACTGTTTCAAGAAACTTGTTCACCCTGTGCTCGGCAGGCACCGTGGCGAAGAACCAGCCATGCCCTGTAAGGAATCCCAGAAAGCCGGTAACCGCAACCAGCACCACAACCGCAATAATGGCAATGATGATGTTGCGGTTGCGTTTTGCGCGAGCGGCGTTATATATGGGCGCATCGAGCAGAGTCATAAGGAGATGCTACTCCTTTCAATCTGAGGAGACATACCTCCACGTTTATTCTGACACCACAAACAAAGGCTGAGTTCCACGAAAAAACATTTTGGCTTTAACGCGAGTATTGCGTGCGGTCTTTTTCCACCCGCCGTTCCAGCGCCAGCTGAATCAGACGGTCAATCAGCTCTGCATACTTGACGCCAGACGCTTCCCAAAGTTTCGGATACATGCTGATAGCCGTAAAGCCCGGCAGGGTGTTGATCTCATTCAAATAAATGCGGCCGGTCTTGCCCGGATCGAGCAGAAAGTCCACGCGCGCAAGACCCGAACAGTCGCAGGCTTTGAACGCAGCAATCGCCATCTGCTGCACCTGCCTCGTTTGCTGTCGCGTAAGCTTCGCCGGAATGATCAGGTCCGAGCCCTCGCTCAGGTACTTCGCCTCGTAATCGTAAAACTCTTTGATCGGCACAACCTCGCCAACAACTGAAGCCTCAGGATTGTCATTTCCAAGAACGGCAACTTCCAGTTCTCGCGCTTTCCCGCGCTTCCCGCCAACCCCTTGCTCGACGACAATCTTGCGGTCAAAACTGGCGGCCATCTCGATCGCTGGCGTCAGTTCCCTGCGGTCATGGGCCTTGCTGATACCAACTGACGAGCCAAGGTTCGCCGGCTTCACGAACACCGGATACTTGAGCGCAGCTTCAACTCGACTGATAATCTTTTTCGATCCCGCTTCCCACTCGCCGCGCAGAAACGTGACATGCTTCGTAATCGGCAGCTTGGCCGACGCGAACAGCCGCTTCATCACATCCTTGTCCATACCGGTAGCCGAGCCCAGCACGCCCGATCCGACATAAGCGATACCCGCCAGCTCAAACAGCCCCTGAATCGTCCCATCCTCGCCAAACGTTCCATGTAGAACAGGAAAGATCACATCAACATTGAGCGCCTGATGCGCCTGGTTCCCATGCGTCTCAAAGGGAACCAGCGACCCGGTCCTGTTCTTCGATGGAACCGGCGGCACAATGATCGCCTCGCCCCTGGCCAGCACCGCAGCCGGAGCCGTCACGTCCGGATCGCCCGCGCGCAGCTGACGCGGATGCAGCGATTCACCGGCAAGCAATCGCTCGGCATCGGTAGCCGTAACCCACCGGCCTTCCCTGGTGATGCCGATGGGAATCACTTGGTATTTCTTGGGATCAATCGCTTTCAGAACCGACGCAGCTGACAGCAGCGAAACCTCATGCTCGCCGCTGCGTCCACCAAATAGAACACCTACACGCAGCTTGGACATATCGAACTAAACCGAGTGTAACGCGCCCGCATAGAATGCGAATGTGAACCCCGAGCGAAAGAAATGACGAAGATGGTTCCTCCGCGACAGCAAAGGGAGACTCACATCTTTTTGCTGATTTCGCTTCTCTGCGCTACAGCCGGAGCTGTTGATCTGTTGGCATATTTCCGCCTGGGCCGCGTCTTCGTAGCCAATCTCACCGGCAACACTGTGCTCTTTGCATATCACGCCGTCGCAGGCCACTGGCGGTCCGCTGCCCTTCGCCTAGGAATAATCGTCAGTTTCTTCGCTGGCGTCGTCACGAATCGTTTTCTGAAACGCTGGATTCAGTCCGAGAGAATCAGGTTCAATCCGGCAGTCGTGAGCTTGGCCATCGAGTGTGCAATACTCACAGCCGCCGCGTTTCTTATCCTGCACGAACGCCTGCGGATCGCCCTGCTTCTATTGCTGGCGTGGGCAATGGGGCTGCAAAACGACGCCTTCCTGCAGATCGGACCAATCAACCTGAACACCACATTCCTGACTGGCGACATAGAAAAGCTGGGCACCGAGGTAGCAACACCAGCAACGGATACGGAACAGAAACGTGCACGCACAACACGCATCAAGGCATTTCTGACAGTATGGGTCGCTTATGGAGCTGGCGCCATGCTCGCAGCCACCGGCAGCCATTTCTTCGAGATCAGGGCCCTGCTCATTCCCGCTGTGATGGCAGCTCTCGTGATCGTGCTCGAGCTGACCGGCAGGGCGTAAAGCACCTACAGAATCTTCTTCCCAAACGCGGAAGAAATAAGCTCAACCGCCAGATCCGCCGTCCGGTTATGTTCGTCAATCACCGGGTTGACCTCGACGACTTCCAGACTCAGCATCCGCCCATGGTCGGCGATGATCTCCATCGCCAGGTGCGCCTCGCGATAGGTAGCCCCGCCACGGACAGGAGTTCCAACCCCCGGAGCATCTTCCGGATCAATCCAGTCCATATCGAGCGAGACGTGATAGCCGGCGGTCCCGCGCCCGGCAGAGCGCAAGGCTTCTTCCATCACCGTCCGCATGCCGCGCTCGTCGATGTCGCGCATCGTGTAAACCTCGGTCAGCCCCGTGCGCTTAATGTTTTCCTTCTCTGTCGCGTCGATATCGCGCACGCCAATCAGCACAGTATTCTCGGGCAGAATCTTCGGCGAAAAGCCGCAGATGTTCGCAAGCGACTCCGGACCGAGGCCAAGCAGTGCCGCCAGCGGCATTCCGTGAACATTGCCGCTCGGCGAAGTCTCCGGCGTATTCAGATCCGAGTGCGCATCAATCCAGATGAGGCCAATTTTCTGGTTCTGCCTGCGATAGTGTTCCGCAACACCCGAGACGCTTCCCGCCGCAACCGAGTGATCCCCGCCAAGAATCACCGGCGTCATGCCGTGTTCGAGCGTCTCGATCACCTGGTCCGCTGCCCGCGTGCACGTCTCAGTGATCTCTTTCAAATAGCGAGCATGCTCCTCGCCGACGTGCTTCGTCTCCGCGATAGCAACGCTGATGTTTCCGCCATCGGCGACATTATGGCCCAGAGCTTCGAGGCGCGCTTCAAGCCCGGCCACACGTACCGCCGATGGCCCCATATCCACACCGCGCCGTGATGCGCCAAGATCGAGCGGCACCCCAATGATGCGAATCTTGCGCGGCGGAAGAGACTGCACTCCACTCTTGATAGGTCCTACGACAGAACCGGTCACGGCTGCTTTTTCATTCGCGAGCGTCTCGCTGATCTTCGACATACAACGTCCCAGGAACCTCTAGCTATTCACAACAATGCGCGGACCGAAGCCCGCGCCAGTCCACGGTACGCGCGGCACAATCAATGCTAAAGTCCGCACGCCCAAGCTCAAATCACGGATAAATGCGGTTCAATGTCCTTGCAAACGGAATCGTCTCCCGCACATGCTCCAGTCCGCAGATCCACGCCACCGCGCGCTCAATCCCCATCCCAAACCCCGAATGCGGAACCGAGCCATACTGCCGTAGATCGAGATACCACTTGAACGCATCAAGTGGCAAGTTGTGCTCTTCAATCCGCTTTTTCAGCAGATCATAAGAAGCGATACGCTGCGATCCGCCGATGATCTCGCCATAACCCTCCGGCGCCAGCACATCCACGCAGAGCGCATACTTCGAATTCTGCGGATCAGGCTCCATGTAGAAGGCCTTCACCGCCGCCGGGTAGCGATGCACCATCACTGGACTGTCAAACTGCGACGATATGTACGTCTCATCGGGAGAGCCAAAGTCATTGCCATACTCAAAGGGCTGCTCCAGTAAACCCTTGGCATGCGCGTCATTCAGCATCTGCACGGCTTCGTCGTAACTGACGCGCGGAAACGGCGCCTTGATCGCCTCCAGCTTCGTCGTGTCGCGCCCTATCACCTTCAGATCAGCAGCACGCCGTGTCAGCGCGCGATCGACGATAAAGCTAATGAACTGTTCAGCCAGCCCCATCAGATCGTCAAGTCCGGCATACGCCCACTCCGGTTCCACCATCCAGAACTCGGTCAGATGCCGCCGCGTCTTCGACTTTTCAGCTCGGAATGTCGGTCCAAAGCTGTAAACCTTGCCCAGAGCCAGCGCCGTGCTTTCGATGTAGAGCTGGCCGCTCTGCGTCAGATAAGCCTCGTCGCCAAAATACTCAACCGGGAACAAAGTGCTCGTGCCCTCGCATGCCGCCGGCGTCAGAATCGGCGGATCGGTCAGCACAAAGCCGTTGTCATCCAGAAAATCCCGCGCCGCCTTGATGATCTCCGCACGAATGCGCAGAATCGCCGACTGGCGCGGCGTGCGAATCCACAGATGCCGGTGCTCCATCAGGAAGTCGGTGCCATGCTCCTTGAGCGAGATGGGAAAGGGATCATCTTCCGGCACCCGCTGCACGACTTCGACATTCTCGACATCCAGTTCATAGCCGCCTGGAGCACGTTTATCCGCGCGAACCTTGCCCGTAACAATGACGCTCGACTCCTGCGTCAATCCCTTGATCTTGTCAAAAACCTCAGCCGGAACAGCAGCCTTCGGCACAATGCCCTGAATCGTCCCCGAGCCATCGCGAAAAATAGGAAAGAGCAGCTTGCCGCTCTCGCGCAGGTTATAGAGCCAGCCCTTGAGCATGACGGATTTCCCTTCATGCTCGCCAATCCTGGCAATCGTGGTGACGGGTGCTTCGGTTGCGGTAACTACAGTTTCTTCAGACATACGATTCCCTAATCAGAAGCGTAAAAGCTTCAACTCATCCACCAATCATTGTATTGGTTCAATGTCGTCATTCTGACGACCAAAGGGAGGAAGAATCTCAACGATGTAAGGTTCAGCCACTATCGCTGGGCTTCCTCGGTTGTCTGCTTAGAATGACGTTCAATGGTTGCGATCGATGATTTCCTACAATCCGAACTTCTCAAAAGCAGCCTGCGCCTTCGCCGCCACACTTTCCGGTGTCTCTTCGAGCGCATAGTGAATTTCCAGCACACCAGCCGGAGTCTGTGGCGCAGACTTCAACTCCCCAATCGCCTCCTCCCACGCAATCGTTCCATCGCCCGGCCAGAGATGTTCATCGCGTCCGCCGTTGTTGTCGTGCAGGTGAGAGCTGCGAATCAGCGGACGCAATTCCGCAATCGTCGCCGCCACTCCGTCTCCAAGATGAGCATGTCCCACATCCAGACACACGCCAATATCCCTGAAATGCCCAACCTGAATAATCTCCAACAAATTCCGAGGCTGCGTAACCTCGTTCTGAATGTTTTCCACCAGCAGCTTCACGCCCAGCGGATTGGCAAACGCCCGCAAGTGCTCCAGAGCCGTCAGCGCATTCTCCAGCGAGCGTGGACTCCAGCCATCCTCGCGCTCGCCCAGGTGAACGATCAGGTAACGGAAAGGAATCTGTTCCGCCACCTCCAGCGCGCGCTTGATCTCATCCATCGCGTCAATACGGCGCGACTTCTCCGGATGAATCACATTCACCGCAGGCGCCCCGCCGCGACCCATTTCGAGATCAGGAAACATCGGCGCATGCATCGAAAAAGCTTCTACCGGATTGGCCCGAAACCACTCGCCAACCTCGCGGATATGCGCACGGCTGGTGTAATCAAAGTGCTGCCGCGCAGCAAAGAGTTCAACGCCCTGCGCTCCGGCCTTGGAGAAAACCTCAAGAAGACCGGGATGCAGACGGCTGCGCAAAAATACATGGGTAGAAATGACCTTCAACATAGATAAGCAGAACGAGTCCTGCTCTATCTTCTCATCCTGCTCTTATGAAATTTTTCTCACTGAACCCAAGCGCTTCGGTTTATAGTTTTGAATATGCCAACCGTTCTGAGGTTTGGCGGACTGAGAGTCGTTATTTATCCGAATGATCATCGTCCGGCACACGTGCATGTCATCGGGCACAGTCACGAAGCAGTTTTCACGCTGGGTTGTCCTGCCGGTCCTGTTACGCTTCGAGAGAATTACGGCTTTGCGAAGCATGATTTGGCGGGTATTCAAGCCATGCTTATTCACAACCTGACTGTTTTGTGTGCGGCTTGGAAGGAGATACATGGAATCGCGTGATCAATTTGAATCGGCGAATCAAAGAGCACGAAAGATTCAAGCATCGCTCCCAAGAGCGTTAAGCGCCCACTATGATCGCCGCATTGGGCGAATCTTTGTTCATCTCAATTCGAAACTCGACATTGCCTTTTCGCCGCATGATGCGGAGGGTCTGGAGAATGCCACCCCCGCGCAGCTCGATACAATCGAAGTCACACCTTCCGGCTTCGGTATTCATTTTCCAAAATTAGACGCCGACCTATATCTCCCCGCCCTGCTGGAAGGATTCTTCGGGTCCAAAAAGTGGATGGCGAGTCGACTCGGGTCCATCGGAGGGAAATCGAGAAGCTCAGCGAAGGTGACGGCGGCAAAGAAGAATGGAAGCCTTGGGGGAAGGCCAAAAACGAAGAAGACAGTAGCCTAATATCCCGCAGCTTTTCCAAAGCTGTGGCGATGATCCTGCCCTCCCTCCAGATCGCCCGTCGCCGGATCCACGGCAATACACTCGCCGTCGCTCCAATGGCCTTTCGCAACGTTCACGTGATAACCAAGCGCACGCAGTCCCTCAACGGTCGAATCAGTGAATCCGGGTTCCAGAGACAGCACGTCCGGCAGATACTGATGGTGGAATCGTGGCGCATCGACAGCCGCCTGAACATTCATTCCCTGATCCGCGACGCTCAGGAAAATGTTGGCGACCGTCGTAATAATGCGGCCGCCCCCCGGCGAACCCAGCACCATCGCAACCCTGCCGTCTTTCAGCACAATCGTCGGCGTCATGGCTGACAGCGGCCGCTTGCCCGGAGCAATCGAGTTCGCCGGCCCTTGAATCAGCCCATACATATTCGGCACGCCTTGCTTCGAGGCAAAGTCGTCCATCTCATCGTTGAGCAGGAAGCCAAGCTTCTCCGCCGTAACATCCGAGCCAAAGTTGTTATTCAGTGTCGTTGTCACTGCAACAGCATTGCCCTCGGCATCGACCACCGAAAAGTGCGTCGTCTGCGATGATTCGTGCCGCACATCGGCCATTGTCGGCGGAGGAGGAATAAAGTCAGCGGGGCGCTTCAGGCTTGCGGATGCCGTAGCCTGTTCCTGCTGAATGCTGGCCCGCCAGGCCGCCGCATACTTCTTGTCTGTCAGTTGCTCGACGGGAATCTTCACATAGTCCGGATCGCCGAGATAGTCAGTACGGTCCATGTACGCACGCCGATAAGCTTCCGTGATCAGGTGAATCTCCGGCAGCGTGCGGTCGCCGAGACGACCCAGGTTGTAGCCCTCAAGAATGTTCAGCGCCTCGATCAGCACCACGCCTCCAGACGACGGCGGCGGCGCTGCCACAATCGTATAGTCCTTATACGTGCCCAGCAGCGGCTCCCGCTCTTTCACTTCATACGAGGCAAGATCTTTTTCCGTGATCAGCCCGTCACCCTTCTGTACATCGGCTGCAAGCTGTTTAGCAATCTTCCCGTGATAAAAATCATCGGGATCCTTCGCGATGCGTCGCAGCGTTTCCGCCAACTCCGGTTGTTTGAAGGTGTCTCCCGGCTGATAGTAACTCCCGTCGCGCTGGAAAATATGCTTCGTCTCCGGGAACCGCGCCAGATCGGAGTCGCGCAGTTCCTTGGCTTCCTCTTCGCTCAGCACAAATCCAGCAGCAGCGAGACGAATCGCAGGCGCCATAACCTTGGCCAGCGTAAGCTTCCCATACCTTTTCTCCGCATATGCCATCCCCGCAACCGATCCGGGAACGCCGCTGGCCTTAAATCCCACCAGGCTCGCATTCGGAATGATGTTGCCTTTGTCATCGAGATACATGTTGGCCGAGGCAGCCTGCGGAGCCTTCTCGCGGTAATCGATAAAAGTCGACTTGCCCGCGTGCGGCCCAGCATGAAAGTGGATCAGCATAAACCCGCCACCGCCAATATTCCCCGCCGCCGGATGCACCACCGCCAGCGCGAACCCCGTAGCCACGGCCGCATCCACCGCATTACCGCCTTCCTTCAAGACCTCAACCCCGGCATCGGTCGCGAGATAATGAATGCTGACGACCATGGCATGCTTCGTCCGGGCAGGAGTTTCATTTTGAATCGCCAGCGACGGATTAACGACCTGTTGCGCCGTCAGATTGAAGCAGGCAGAAAGGCTTAGCGCGGCAGAAAAGCAGAGGAGGCGGTGAGTCATCGTAGCCGGTAGTTTAATCCGATTTTTTCAAACCGATACAATCCATCTGGATGTCTACACGAGTTCGTTCCTTTTCAAAAATCAACCTCGGTCTGGCCATCGGTCCATCTCGCCCCGACGGTTTCCATGCGCTGACGACGCTCTATCAGACGCTCGCCGCCCACGATCTCCTGACCGTCGAAGCCAACAAAACAAAGGCCGGCAAAGGCAGCATCACCCTGACCACAAATGACGAACGCGTCCCCACCGACGAGCGAAACACCGTCTGGAAGATGCTCGACCGCGCCCTGCCTGCCCTTAAAGCCCCCGCCGAAGTCCACGTCCACATAGAAAAACGCCTACCGGTCCAGGGCGGCCTGGGAGCAGGCTCTGCCAACGCCGTAGCCGCGCTGATCGGCCTAGAACACGAGCTGAATCAAGAACTTTCCGGTGGAGATCGCCTGAAAATCGCAGCCGAAGTAGGCTCAGATGTCCCGCTCTTCCTCCTAGGCGGTGCCATTCTCGGCGTGGGACGCGGCGAAGAAGTCTATCCCATGCCCGACCTGCCCGAAACCCACTGCGTCGTGGCTCTCCCAAATGTCGGCGTTTCGACGCCGCAGGCATTCCGCGACTGGGATTCCCGCCACGCAGAAGGTTTGACCCGCGAGGATTCCTCCGATAGACTGAAAGAGTTGAGTCGAGCTCTCTCTGCGTGTCTTTGCGAGCCGCACTCCTCCGGTGTCTTCTCCTTGGGAGAAGACCGGCCCGGGAATCCACTTCTCGCGCTTGTCCGAACCGGGATCGAAAACGACTTCGAAGGGGTCGTCTTTCGTCAGCATCCCTCACTCGGCGACATCAAGCGCATCTTAGTGTGTTCGGACCAGCCGGAGCAGGCGGCTCTTTACGCTGCGCTCTCAGGTTCCGGGTCGGCCGTCTTCGGCCTCTACGAAGCCGAATCCGCAGCAAAGGCAGCAGAAGAGCGGTTATCTGCCAGCGGTATCGCGTCCATGCGGACAAAAACCTTGCCCCGCGAAGCATACTGGCGCACGATGATAGAAGACTCACACACAAAAGGTAGCGTCGGGCTTTAGCCCGGCGAAAAGGTAGAAGCACCGGCCTTTAGGCCGGTGAATAAACCGCCAGAAGATAGGGGCTTTAGCCCCGGGCAGTTACTGGGCGATCGACTAACGGTAGGTCAAGTGCCTTTGGAGCACTTTGTCTAGGTTCGAATCCTAGTCGCCCAGCCAGGTTTCAGGCCGAGCCATCAAGGGGTAACCTCTTGCGATGGCCCGGCAATCACAACAGAAGCCGCTGGCCATGCAGTCCGGCCAGCATGAGTGACAACCAACGCAAACCAGCTTGGGGGTTTCTTATGAAGACGGAAGTAGCGACGGAAATATTTGTGCCAGAAATGGTGACCGACGGGCGCGGCAAGCCCATGCCCGAACGCAAACGGCACCAGAAACTGGCCGAGGACAGGCGTTTCAAGATTTTCTCCGGCACGGCAAATCGTGCGCTGTCCGAAGAGATCTGCAAGCACATCGGCGTGCCGCTGGGGGAAACCAAGACGCAGCGTTTTGCCGATGGCGAAATTTACTTTCAGCTGCTTGAAAACGTTCGCGGAGTCGACGTTTTCATCGTGCAGCCGACCTGCAATCCGGTAGATCAGCACCTCGTCGAGTTGCTGATCATGATTGACGCGCTGAAGCGCGCATCCGCCGGCAGGATCACTACCGTCGTTCCGTACTACGGCTATGCGCGGCAGGACAGAAAAGACCGTCCGCGCGTCGCGATATCGTCCAAGCTGGTCGCAGATCTGCTGACCACCGCGGGCGCCAATCGCGCATTGTTCATGGATTTGCACGCGGCACAGATTCAGGGGTTCTTCAACATCCCGGTGGACCACTTGTTCGCAAGCCCGGTGATGGTGAGCTACTTCAAGGAGCTGAACCTCCCGAATCTGGTCGTGGTATCACCCGATGCGGGAGGCGTGGAACGCGCGCGCTTCTTCGCAACGAAAATGGGAGTCCCTCTGGCGATCGTCGACAAGCGCCGGACGGACATCAACGTGACGGAAGTGATGCACGTCATCGGCGATGTGAAGGGCAGTACCTGCCTCATCATCGACGACATCATCGACACCGCCGGCACGCTGGTCAAAACAGTCGACGCGCTGCTCGAAAAGGGCGCGACCAAAGTTTACGCCGGGGCATCGCATGCGGTGCTCTCCGGTCCGGCAGTAGAGCGCATCGCGAAGTCGAGATTGGTGGAAGTGGTCGTAACCGACTCCATCCCGCTGAGCGAAGAAGCGCAGGCGCTGCCAAAGATTAAGGTGCGGTCGATTGCTGGCCTCTTGGGCGCGGCCATCGAAAGCATCCACATGGAGACGAGCGTCAGCACGCTGTTCAGCTGAGCAAGTCTGTTTCGTAAGGTCGCGATTAAGCCAGCTTGGTCGCCAAGCAAAGGGAGCGGAAACGATTCCGTGCCCGAAGGAAAAGGACAGAATGATTACTCAGGAAGTCGTAGCAGCCACACCCCGCGAGGGCAAGTTCAACAAGAACGCAGCGCGCCGCGTGCGTGTCAGCGGCAAAATTCCCGCCGTAGTCTATGGCGCGAATGAGCCCTCCGTCGCCGTCGAAGTCGATCCCAAGCAGATCCTCCGCATTCTGCACTCGGAATCAGGACACAACTCGATCTTCGATCTCGAAGTCGGCGACGCGAAGGCCAAGGCGATGATCGTTGACTGGCAGTACGAGCCGATCAAGGGATCGCTCATGCACATCGACCTCAAGCGCATCGCCCTCGACAAGGCCATCCGCGTCGAAGTGCCGATCCACCTTGTAGGTGTTCCGGTTGGCGTGAAGACGCAGGGCGGCATCCTCGATCAGGTGCTGCGCGAAGTGGAAATCGAGTGCCTCCCGACTGACATCCCCAGTCACATCGACGTCGATGTTTCCGAACTCGCCTTTGGCAACGTTCTGCGCGTCTCCGATCTGCCCCACGGCGGCAAGCTCAAGTTCCTGACCGACGAGAACAGCACCGTTGCGCACGTTGTTTCCATCAAGGAAGAAGTAGTTGCAACGCCGGATGCTGTGGCGGTTGCGGCTGCTACTCCGGCTGAGCCGGAAGTAGTCAAGAAGGGTAAGCAAGAGACAGCCGAGGCTGCGGCTCCGGCCAAGAAGTAGTGGCGAGGGCTGGTAGGTGAGGGCTTTAGCCCTCACAAATCCCCGAGCCGGAATCAACGGGGCTTTATCCCCTGAGGTAACAAAAAGCCTGAGGTAGCAAGGGTAGAAGCACCGGCCTTGATCGGGGTCCCCAGAACGCGCGCGTTCGCGTGCTGGGGTGATTTAGGCCGGTGAATCAGGGCAGCAATACAAAAGGGCTTTAGCCCTGGTTCACAAAGATTGGCAGAAGAAACAAATCGCGGCGTGTTCCTGGTCGTCGGTCTCGGCAATCCCGGAATCGAATACCAGTTCACGCCGCACAATGCGGGTTTTCTTGCTGTAGATCGAATTGCTGACGACTACGGCGTACAGATCACGAACCGCCGCTCGAAAGCAGCGACGGCAACGATCCGCATGGCAGGCCGCGAAGTGGTTCTGGCCAAGCCCGAAACGTACATGAACCTCAGCGGGCTTTCCGTGGAGGCTCTTGTAAATGAATTCGAGGCCGACCCGGAACGCGACCTGGTGATTTTGTACGACGAGCTGGCCCTGCCGCTGGGCACGCTCCGCGTCAGAACAGGCGGCAGCGACGGCGGCCATAACGGAGCGAAGTCGATCAATGGCGCGCTGCGGACACAGGAATGGGTACGCATCCGGATCGGCGTAGGACCCGAGCCAGGCGAGTTGAGCCACCGGCGCGGAAAAGATTATCTGCTGACGCCGATGCGCAAGGCAGATCTGGCCGAACTTGATCCGGTATTGGACAAGGCGGCCAAAGCAGTCGAGATGATCCTGTCGCAGGGCATTAAGGCTGCCATGAACGAATTCAACCGCCGCGACCAAAACGGCCCGGCGGAAGGGTAGAAGGGGCCTTTACCCGAAACGCCACGCCACGCGAGGTGACTTAAGGGTAGGCGAGGGCTTTAGCCCTCGCAATAGAACGATGCGAACGGAGGGGGCTTCAGCCCCTGAGGCACCAAAGGTTGAAAGCACCGGGCTTTAGCCCGGTGAACAAGGGAATTGAAAAAAGGGGCTTTTAGCCCCGGGATTTTTCACAGCCACGATAGGCCGTGGCTGCGAGAGAAGAGAGAAACGAATGGAACGTTTTTACGAAGTAATGTTTATCGTTCGTCCCGACACACAGGACGAAGAAGTCGACAAGCTGATCGCTGGCTTTGAAGCCACCGTGACCAACGGCAGGGGCGCCGTCCGTTCCACTGAAAAGCTGGGACGCCGTAAGCTCGCCTACACTGTCCGCAAGTTCAACGAAGGCAACTATATCCTCATGACCATCGACGCCGATGGCCCACTGGTCCATGAGCTTGAGCGCCGTCTGCGCGTCTCCGAGCCGGTCATCAAGTTCATCACCGTGCGCATGGACGAGGAGCAGAAGCGCCTCGACAAGGTCAGGGCCATCCGCGCCACGCGCAAGAAGCTCAGCGCCCAGCCCGTTGCCGCTCCCGTCGAGAGCGCCGAGCCCCACGTCGAAGCGACCCCCGCAAGCGCATAACCGAATTCAGATTTACGCCGCTGGCACGATCCTGCGGAGAAGGAAAAAGAGATGGCTGACGAAACAACAACGAAGGCGCCCGAAGGCGCAGCTCCCACAAGTGGCCCCGGCGGCCTTGGTGGCCCGCGCGGTCCCCGCAGCGGTGGCCCCGGCGGTCCTGGCGGACGCAAGTTCTTCCGCCGCAAGAAGGTCTGCAAGTTCTGCACGGAAAAGATCGACGCGATCCCGTACCGCGACGTACGCTTGCTGCAGGGCTTTGTGGCCGAGCGCGGCAAGATCGTTCCCCGCCGGCTGACGGGCGTCTGCACCACGCACCAGCGCCGTCTGACGAAGGCGATCAAGCAGGCCCGCAACATTGCCCTGCTGCCCTTCGCCGCCAGGTATTAACAACCCGTAAGGGTTGTCATCCTGAGCGGAGCGCTGCGCGCAGTCGAGGGACCTGCTTTTCCAGAGATGCGGCACGAAAATGGGTGCCCCATCCTGACGAAGTCAGGGTGGGAGAGCAAGGATCAGCGTTTTCGGGTAGAAGCACCGGGCTTTAGCCCGGTGAATAGAGCGCAAAAGATAAGGGGCTTTTAGCCCCGGGCCTTTCACAGACCTGATAGCAGGCGCAAGCGACTGGCAACGAAGTTAGGTAGGGCAGGGCTTCAGCCCTGCCACAGATCACGGTTGGGAAAGCGGCTTTAGCCGCTGAGGCATTCACCAACCCACGCAATATTTGGAGATTGGCAAATGGAAGTCATTCTGAAAGAAGACGTAAACAACCTGGGCCACCGCGGCGACGTGGTGAAGGTGGCCGACGGCTACGGCCGCAACTACCTTCTGCCTAAAAAGCTTGCCATGGAAGCGAACGCCGCCAACAAGGCCGTCATCGAGCAGATGAAGGCATCGGCTGTCCGCCGCTCGGCGAAGGAAAAGGGCGAAGCCGAACAGCTTCTCACCCAGCTCAACGACGTTGCTCTCGTATTCGAGCGCAAGGTAGGCGAGAACGACCACCTCTTCGGCTCGGTTACCTCCGCCGACATCGCCCATGGACTCGAAACCAAGGGCTTCAACATCGACCGCCGCAAGGTCCACCTCGACGAGCCCCTGAAGTCTCTCGGCGAGTTCCTCATCCCCGTCAAGCTGCACCGCGAAGTCACCGCCCACATCAAGGTGACTGTAAAGGCCGAAGAAGCCGCCGCCGAGTAGCATTGCATGCAGCAGGCGCGCGCTCTGCGCGCCATGCGTGCTACGGCAAATAGTGTCTGCTCCGACCCGCTCCTGCTGGTCGCTTGCATTGTGGTCTATCGGGGTTTCGGGTAGAAGCCCCGCGCTTTAGCGCGGGGAATAATAGGACTCAAGTCAGGGCCTTCAGGCCCGGTTTTAATGCTCGTAACATGAAGCACAGTCCGGAGCCTGAAGGCTTCATTTTTGCTCTGAGTCAATTCTGGACTAGGCGGATCGGACCGCGTAAGCTGCACACTGTGTGGAAACGCGTTGCACTCGCCGGGCTGGCTGGATTCCTAATCTCGATCTTTTGGATGTTTCTCGGATTCGCACTTTTCAATGTCGGAAATGGTCTAATAGCTGGTCTGTACTATCTTGGTGGCGAAATCGTCTGCCCCTTTTTTCCCGTTAACAGTACGCACGACGTGTACGGTCCTTTCGTAAATGCTGTGCTCTATGCATCGTTGGCTTGGATTGTATTGCGGATGATCAAATCTCGAAATATTTCACCCTCGAATGTGTAGTCGTCATTTGCCGGGTGCCCCACATCTCGAAGAGATGTGGGATCCTATTTTAGTTCGCCACACTCCCCACCGATGTCATCCTGAGCGAAGCGCAGCGAAGTCGAAGGACCCGCACCGCAGGTGCGCCTCTCGCCTTGCGCAGCAAGGCCCGGCTTCAATGGTTGCATATCTGAGAAGAGGTCCATATAGTGACTCAAAAGATCAAAGCGAATCGGCCACTAACTCCTGATGAGAAAGAGCTTCTAGCTCGATTCGTGCGGTTTGAAGTGTCTCTTGATGAAGTTCTAACCCATTTCCAAGATATCTTGGAAATGGATTTTGGCCGCGAGAAGCGTACATTCGTCTCATATTTCCAGTTACCAGTGCCTGGCGTTCGCGTGGAAGTCAGCCACATCAATAGCGCGATAGAGAAGCATAATCAAGGCGAAATCACAGATGACGAGACTTATCGCTGGGCGACGTTCCTTCTACTCAATGAGGCGTATGACTGGGAAGGACCTGACGAGGATGAAATCGCAGAGATGTTGAACGAATTATCACTCCTTCCTAAGCGGGCGCACTAACAATCAGTCGTCAAAGAATGTAAAGCATTAACTCCAAGAAATATATAACGATTGAGGTCAGGTACGCAGGCTTCATGAGGGAGACACGAACCATCCGTCGAATCCAAGACCCGGAACAACAGAGCCGAGAAACCATCCAATACTGGCGCTCTCGTCCAGTAGGCGAGCGACTCTCAGCGGTATGGGATCTCAGCGAAGCTGCGTATTCGTTTGCAGTATCCTTCAGGGAAGTGCGAACTGATGCTGCCCAAAGACCTCAAAGATCTCTTACTCGCGTTCAACGACCAGCACGTTAGATATCTGATCGTCGGCGGTTACGCATTCGGTGTCCACGCTGAGCCGCGAGCCACGAAGGATCTGGACATCTTCATCAGCCCCGACGCAGACAACAGCGAATCCGTATTCCGCGCGCTCATGCAATATGGCGCTCCGCTTCAGGGCCTAAGCCCTCAAGATTTCTCGGACGGTAGCACCTTCCAGATCGGCCAGCCCCCTGCAAGGATCGATCTTCTCCAACATATCGACGGCATCACATTCGAAGAGGCATGGTCCCATCGCATCGAGGGGATGATCGACGGAGATATCCCGGCCGCTGTCATCTCCCGGGATGACCTCATCCGAAACAAGCTGGCCAGGGGTAGAGAGCAGGATATGCTCGACGTGAAGAGGCTTCGAGAATAGCCAGCCGTTAAAACCGCGAAATCAGCACGTTTTGTGCACTTAACTGCCCTTCGGAGCACGAAAAATCACCTTATCATACCGATCGATCCTGCTATCAAGCACGGAGCCACAAAGCCTTGTCAAGCCCCCTCACCTCAAAAAATTCTTTAACCCCCTCAAAACAAGCCTCTTATAGGCGAGGCAATTTGGCGTACTATTTCGCGAAACTTGCTATCCTTGAAATAGGGGCAATGCTTTAGAGGGCGGAAACAGGACCCCCCGCTAAGTGATTGAAAACACTAGAAGCGATATAAAGTATTTAGAATCATTGGGATAGCAGGGGATGATCCCCTTCTAAGTTGTTGCAAATAAAAGAAAGCAATCGGAAGACCGGGGGGATACCCGGTTCGGGAAGGAAGTTAGCGTGCCAAAGCCCATCGCAATTTTTTACGAACAGCAGCACTGGTTCAAGCCACTCTTCACCGAACTCGATAAGCGAGGCACTGACTACGTAAAGCTGGACGCGACAGCCCATACTTACGCCATCGAAGAGGACCCCGAGCGAAGCTACTCGCTCGTCGTGAATCGCATGAGCCCCTCAGCCTGGAACCGCGAACACGGCGACTCCATCTTCTACACGCTCGGCTTCCTCGACCACCTCGAACGGCGCGGCGTCCGCATCATCAACGGCCTCAAAGCCTTCCGGACAGAGTTATCAAAGGCAGCCCAGCTCTCGCTCCTCGACGAACTAGGCCTTCCCTACCCGAAAGCCCGTGTCATCCACCGCGCCTCACAGGCACTGGCCGCAACCAAAGGCCTGCGCTGGCCCATCGTCGTCAAGCCCAACATCGGCGGCTCCGGAGCAGGCGTCAAGCGTTTCGACACGCCCGAATCTCTGCAAGCCGCAGCCGAAGCCAACGAGCTGGCCTTCGGACTCGACTCGACCGCGCTCGTGCAGGAATTCATCCCCGCACGCGACGCCCACATCGTCCGCTGTGAAGTGCTGAAAGGAAAGTTCCTCTACGCCATCAAGGTCCACATCACCGGCGAAACCTTCGACCTCTGCCCCGCCGACATCTGCCGCACCACCGGTGGAGTAGACCTGAACCGCGCCGCCTGCCCGATAGATGCGCCCAAAACTGGCATCAGCGTCGAAGGCTACCACCCGCCGCAGGAAGTCATCGGCGACGTCGAGCGCATCATGCAGGAAGCCGGAATCGATCTCGGCGGCATCGAGTACATCATCGACGACCGTGATGGCCAACGCCTCTACTACGACATCAACGCCCTCTCCAACTTCGTCGCCGACGGCCCCCGCGTCATCGGCTTCGACCCCTTCGCGAAGCTGGTCGACTGGCTCGAAGCGGAAGCCGCTAAGGTCAACGAAGCTGAAGCAGTAGGAGCGCGGTAATGCGCTACGGCTTCTGGCTGCCGGTTTTCGGTGGATGGCTCCGCAACGTCGAAGACGAAGGCATGAAGCCGACATGGGACTACATCAGCCGCCTCGCGCGCCGCGCCGAAGAGATCGGCTACGACCTTACCCTGATCGCCGAGCTGAACCTCAACGACATCAAAGGCGTCGAGGCTCCTTCGCTCGACGCCTGGTCCACAACCGCAGCCCTCGCCGCCGTGACGAAGAAGCTGGAGTTGATGGTCGCCGTCCGCCCCACCTTCCACAATCCGGCGCTCTTAGCCAAGCAGGCCGCAAACATCGACCACATCTCCAATGGCCGCCTCACGCTCAACGTCGTCTCCAGCTGGTGGGCAGACGAGGCGACGAAGTACGGCATCCAGTTCGACCAGCACGACGACCGTTACGCCCGCACCTCCGAGTGGCTCGAAATAGTGAACGGCTGTTGGAACCAGCAGGGCTTCTCCTACCAAGGCAAATACTACCGCGTAGACGACAACGTTCTCTCACCCAAACCAGTGAGCAAGCCCAGACCAACGCTTTATGCCGGAGGCGAATCCGAGACCGCCAAGAACCTCATCGCCAGCAAATGCGACGCCTACCTCATGCACGGCGATCCTCCGGAAATCGTCGGGAAGAAGGTTGCTGACATGCGCCGCCGCCGCGAAGCCGCGGGCCTGCCACCGATGACCTACGGCATCGCCGGATACGCCATCGTTCGCGACTCTGAAGCCGAAGCAAAAGGGGAGGTGGCCCGTATCACCGACGTCCAGCAATCCGCTCGCGGCTACGCCAACTACCAGCAATGGATCACCGGCTCGAATCTCGAACAGAAAATTTCGTTAGAAGACTACTCCGTTTCGAACCGAGGCCTGAGAAGCGGCTTAGTCGGAACCCCAGAACGAGTCTCCGAACGTCTGGAAGAATTCGCGTCAGTCGGCGTCGATCTCGTGCTCTTGCAGAGCAGCCCACAGTTAGAAGAGATGGAGCGGTTCGCGTTGCAGGTGATCAGCACTCCATTAAAGCCGTCATTCTGACGACCAAAGGGAGGAAGAATCTCAGCGACGATGGCTCAACTGAATATTGCTGAGGTTCGCTTCGCTCAGAATGACGTCCTATCTGACGCTGTCATCCTGAGGAACGCGAAGGATCTGTTTTTTCTCAGACGTGGCCGAAAACTACCGCCCATCGCGCAGCCGAGTCGCTAAGCGATCCGGCAGACCAGCGCGAATAATCCGCATCTGCGCCAGCTTTACGTCATACGGAACACGATAAAACGTCACAATCCGCTGCACATCGTCATAAATCGCAAACGCACAACGCCAGTCGCCATCGCGAGGCTGCCCCACCGAACCCGGATTGATCAGATAGCGAACACCTTCGCGTAACTGAATCTCATATTCCTCTGCTTCGTCGTGCGTCGCATAGTCCGGAACCAGCTTGAACCAGTCATCTCCGTTGGTGGCAAAACCGCCCTGCAGATGCGTATGGCCGAAGAAGTTGATCGCAGTCGTAACCTGCTTGAGCGGATGGATCGCATCGCGCATGGAAAGAATGTATTCGTCCTCATCCAGCGGCGATCCATGCGTGCAGCTCACCTGCGGACCATCCGGCATGATCGGACCATGCGCCAGATGCCGCAGCCACGCAATATGCTCCGCCGAGAGCACGCACTGCGTCCACTTCGCTGCTCGGCTGGCAATGGGATTGAAGTCCTCCATGCTGCTCAACCCGCTGCAAACGCGGTCATGATTCCCACGCACAAAGACGCTGCCAATCGAGCGAGCGCGATCGATCACCTCATTGGGATTGGCGCCGTAACCGACTACATCGCCAAGGTTCCACACCACATCGTACTCAGGCGCAGCCGCAATCACTGCATCAAGCGCCTCAAGATTTGCGTGGATATCGGAGAGGACAAGGGCGCGCATGGTCACAAAGCCAACTTCTCACTCTAGTCCCAACGCGCCCGGATTCCAAGTGCCCTAGCTTCTCACCCAATGGCCAGACGCATACTCGCGAAGCTCACCAGCGCTCGCTCCAAGTGCAGATGGCAGCGTCGCAAGTGGCTCATGAATATCCGTCTGCAATGTGGGAATCGCCCCAAGAAGACTCCGGGTGTACGCATGCTGCGGCGATTGGAAGATGTTCTTCCGAGAGCCTTGCTCCAGAAGCAAGCCATGCCGCATCACAGCCACTCGATCTGCAACCTGCGACACTACCGCCAGATCGTGAGAGATGAAGAGCATCGCCAACGAGTAGCGCTCCCTCAAATCAGCCAGCAGATCAAGAATCTGCGCCTGCACGGTGACATCGAGCGCCGTCGTCGGCTCATCGGCAATCAGCAACCGAGGGCGATTCACAATCGCCATCGCAATGAGAATGCGTTGCCGTTGCCCACCCGAGAACTGGTGCGGATAGTCATTCATGCGTCGCTCAGGTTCCGGCAACGCAACCGCCTGCATCGCCTCGATCACTGCCTCACGCACCTGTCGCCGGCTTTGTTCAGGATGATGCGCACGAATCGCTTCGGCAATCTGCGCTCCCACCGGCATCACCGGATTCAGCGCCGTCATCGGCTCCTGAAAGATCATGGATATCTCGCGTCCACGCGCGCGTCGCATGGCCTCAGTCGGCAATGAAAGCAAATCGCGCCCATCGAAGCGAATCAATCCGGTCGCCTGCGCCGCAGAATCAAGCAGGCGAAGGATTGCGAGCGCAGTCACAGACTTCCCAGAGCCTGATTCGCCAACAAGCCCGAGCACTTCGCCTTGCGCGATGCTTAGCGTAAGGTTATCGACGGCGAGACGGCCATTGAAAGCGATCGATAACCGTTCAAGTTCCAGCAAGGAGCCCACGAAAGCATCATAGCGTGGGGATCGCTGTCAGTGCAGGCTCTCCAGAATCGGAGCGGCCCAGGAGAAGAGATAGCTGCCGATCGCGGGAAAGAGTGTCGCAAGAACTGTGACAATTGGCAGTCCGCCCACAGCCAGCATGTGCTTCACAAACGCCATGTACCGAACCTGCCCCGGAGTGCTGTTGCTCATCCGGCTGAGAATGGCATCGCGATCCATCTGCGCCAGCACCGTCCCAACCGTAAAAAGCAGCGCAGCGAGAGTAAGCGTCGCAGCCCATGCAATGATCTGCGGCCGGTCAAACGGATAGCTGATAGCAGCAAGCAGCGTCAGCAGAAAGCCCAGAGACATGAATGTCATCAGGTTCTTCATCTGCAGCG
The DNA here is from genome assembly GCF_014274465.1 of Alloacidobacterium dinghuense. Taxonomy (NCBI): domain Bacteria; kingdom Pseudomonadati; phylum Acidobacteriota; class Terriglobia; order Terriglobales; family Acidobacteriaceae; genus Alloacidobacterium; species Alloacidobacterium dinghuense. The sequence goes on from NZ_CP060394.1 coordinate 4,524,133, forward strand.
TTACGTAGCGAACATAAGCGCCGACGCGCATCGCGATAAACTCATTGCCAATTTCCACCAGGCAATTGTCAGGACCGAAGACAGTGCCACATGGTGAAGGAATATCAGCGCGGGACTGCGGACAGTGGGCCTCTTTGTTCTCACCTTCTTCTGACTTCTCAGGCTTGCATGTTGATGCACCGGAGATCGAGCAATCAGGACCGCCGCGTTCCCAGCTTGCGCGAATTGCTGGCACCTCCGAGAGCTGAATCGCATATTCGTTCTGTTTGTGGCTGAAGGTGCAGTAAGTCCTGTTGTCGAGCCATTGGGCATCACGCATTTCCTGAAGGATTGTTCGCAACTCGTGCAGGTTGTCAGTGAGGATCGACTGTTTCTCGTCCGCCACTGGTGGAGCAACCTTCAGGTACTCAAACCATCGCATTGGCAATGTGACGACACGGCGCAGCCCGGAATATGACCAGATCGGATCGACAGAAAAGATTGATGGAAGACGCGAGAACGCGAAGCGCAATGGAGAACCCTCAAGAGAATCCAAACCACCGCGCAGCACACCCCAAATGCGGGTGAAACGCACCCAGAGCCACAGCACAGTCCAGATACTTAGAACAAAGTTAAACGTGTAGAGCCAGCCAATGTACGGCGTGTCAAACGTTGCGAAGAGTTTTTGCGGATGCAACAGCAGGCAGACCAGGAAAACAACCGCCGCAAGTAATTTACCGTCCATGCCTGGGAGGCCGTACCAGAGTTCTGTGAAACCGGTGAGCCTGATTTGCCACGAGGCCAGGTCCAGATAAGGCCAATGAATCAGCGGCAACGCAGGATTGCGCGTCACCGCCATACTCAGAGCATTGAGATTCACAACAGCAGCAATCAGAAACCCGACCGAAACAAGCAAGAGCGGCAGGATCGGACATACGCCAGAGCTCAGATGTAAGCTACGCGATGCGAAAGCGAATCCGGTCTGCTTGTCAGCAAGTTGAAGGCAAAAGAGCGTGAGCGAAAGCAAAACCCATAACAAGGAGATGCAGGGGAGCAGGAAGCCCTCGAAGCGATTGAAGAACCCTTTCCCGAGCTGTTTGCAGCGTCTCGAAAGGAGGAGAAAGAGCGTGCCTGCCATGCAGAACTGCGACATGAGTACGATCAGTGTGAAGCCGGCAAACATAGTCGTTTGCATGGGGAAGTGCTGAATGCCAGCCAGAACAGAAGTAACGTTCTGTACTTTTGCTTGATAGGCAAGAGCCGGGAACAAAAGATACGAGAGAACAAGAACAAGCTGCGTGCTGATATTCAGCAGCCACCAGCATTGTCCGGTAAAGAGACGGGACTGCTCGCAGGTGGCCGATGGAGGAGACAGGTAGTAGCTCAGCATCTTATGCAGCGCTATCTTTCTTGCCCAGGCCATTCTGCTGTGCCGCAGCTTGGTGTGCAACGGCATTGCTGCCAGAAAACACAGAAAGTGAACTACAGAAAAGCCAAGAGTAGCCAACGTAACGAGGGTCCATAAAACGGGAAGCGGCTCCGGCGGAGTGTCCGTAAGCAGCAAAACGTTACCGGGAGCCTTTGTGTTTTGGCCGACCGGATCCTTGCCGAAGTAAGCGACAGGCCAGAAATCTCCCCCGGAAGCTACGCCAATCCAGGGAGCCATCGCAAAGTGCTGATGACCGAATGGCGATTGCCGCAGTGGAAGATCGCCAGGTTTGATCTGCAACAGTGCAGCCAGAAAAATAGCCTCTTCCCGGCTGTTCGTGAACGACAGAGAATGACGAGACTCTCCACGGAATGGAGTTTGCAAGTACGAATTCTGGAAGAGCGGAAAACGAGTGACGATGAGTGTGCCATCCAGATTGAAGTCACCGCGCAAGCGCGTGAGAAGGCGCTCTGCATTGAAAAGAACAAGCCTGCTGTCCGGGCATTCCTGACGAAAATAGCGGGCGAGGAAGAGTTGATCCAGCGGATCGCTGGTTCTAATCACGATGGCGCGGGCATGCAAATGCTTGATGCTCGAAGCAATCGCCGCGAGCACGCTCTCATTTGATACAGGAGACTGTGGAGCGAATTCGGGCACCTCATCCAGGGGGTCTTTCAGTTCGTCTCGAAAACTGAGAGAAACCGTCCCATTCGTTTTGGAACTTTCCTCTTCTTCCGGTTGACTCGCGGCGGTGCTCTTGAGTGTGCTGCCGTATAGTCGTCGCACATGCGATATGCCGCGCGGAAAGGTGAAGCGTCGCACGAGATTTGTGAATGGGCTGCACGGATTCGTTGGAATCGTGGGATCAGATATATTTCCGCCGTAGGCAGTCTCATCCTCTTGCAGGACTACCACGGGCTCATCGGAATGCATGCCGGGTCTTGAGGTTTGTCCAAGAAACCAGCAGAGAGCGCTCTGATCAAGCTCCGTGAGAGTGGTTTGGGTTCCTCCACCTGCGGACGCCCATCTTCCATCTTGGTCGAGCTTCACCAGAAAAGCAGTCGCCGAGTTGGTACTGACCGTTCCGCTCAAGACGTCGAAGGACAGGTGTGGCTGTGTCTCCTGCTCCAGCGTTCGTAATCCCGGTGCGGATGCGGAATAACTGGGTCCGATCCAGCGGATGCGGGAGGCATCTTCCGGTGCTCCGGCCGGCGTCGTGCGAAAGCCCTGGCTCAGCAAGGTGCGGACCGCATCCAGAGCTTCGCGGCCAGCGGTCAGGTTGAGCCCGTAGATCGGTGATTCCGGCACCAGTACAAGAAGGAGCAACGAGTCGGCATCATCAAGACGAACCCTGTCGGCGCGCGTTCGCTTTCGAAAGAGTATCGCCCCTGGCTCATCTCCAAAGCTCTGGCGATAGCGCTCTACCTCGCGAGCGTCTTTGAAGTCCTTCGGGTCTGACAAATCGGAGGCTTGCCACGGAGTCGATATTCTCTGAAAGTCATACCCCGCAGTTGAAGCGGCCTCTTGGAGAGCCGCTATATCGCGGTCAAACTGCAGTGCCTCCGACGATTGCAGCGGATCGGGAACGGTAGCAATCAGCACCTGGCTCTCTTTGGTGTCAATTTGCGGAATGCCCGATGGAAAGGTTGCCGCTAGAGTCAATGGCGAACAGGTCAGGCTAGATGGAAGACTCTCGTTTAACGGGCTCGCAGCTGGCTTCGATGGCGATCGTACAATACCGGCATAGAGGCGCAGAGCTTCGAAAACGTAACATGTATGCTCGTCAGCCTCCACAGCAGACGACTCCGTCGAGCTGGTGCTTGGACTGCCCGACTCGCTGTGGACAGCCAGCGTTCCGCGGCTCGGCCCGACAACGTGTGAAATCGCAGACGTAACCAGCAACAACAAAACTGCCGAACCGCCAAGCTGCCGATACATAGACGCACTCCCAGAGGCTTCTGCCTACATGGGGACGTCAGGGCTATCGAGCGTTACGGCAAAAGCATCATGTAAACGTGCCCAATCATAGCGCAGACGTGGTCTCTGTCACGAAAAGACTGGTGGGCAACGGCAAATTCAATCGAGGAAGACTATTCAGGGTCTTCTGATATGTCTTTGGATTTTACTCGCCGGAGCGGCTGCGATTAGCCAACATGGTGAGGCGAGTTGATTCGATTTCGAGCAACGGTGACGTGTTTTCTCTTGCCGATCCTTGACACTTGTTATGCGGCAGAGCAAGAATTCTAGTTCTAGGTGGAATCGATACCATTCCTTTATGGAAACCATACCACCTGGTTAAGCTCTCATTTTCTTTCTACCGGCGGGCAGGCAAGTGGCTCGACAAGTTTTTATGCATACCTATCGTTCGAAAGGTTCACGGATGCAGTCTTTATATTGTCGAAGACTTTTAATACCAGTACTGACTTTATTAGCGTTGGTCTACGTAGGCAGGGCTCTGGCTCAGACGCAGAGCGGAATTAACGGCACAATCACTGATTCATCGGGGGCCACACTCGACGGGGCTCAGGTGGCTGTTCGCAACCTGGCAACTGGAGTCGTGACTCAGGAAACTACCAATTCAGCAGGCAGCTACAATATTCCCAGCCTCGTTCCTGGTACGTACACGGTTACCATTACGAAGACGGGTTTTCAGTCAGCAGTCGAACGCGGAGTCATTGTGGCAACCGGACAGACTGCCAGCGTGAACCTGGTGCTGGGAGTTGGCGAGGTAAACACTCAGGTCGAGGTCACCAGCTCGGCCATCTCACTCCAGATGCAGACCCCGCAGGTCGGCGTCACGATTGAAAACAAGGTCGTCCAGGAACTGCCCGATCAAATCAACGGGCAAGGTCGCCAGATTGACGACTTCATTTTTCTTGCTCCGGGCGTGACCGGAAGTGAGTTTAGTCATCGTATCTCCGGCGGCCAAGATTTCCAGGACGAGGTTCTGTTCCAGGGGATTCCGGCCGTGCAATCGGAGACGGAAGGGTATCAAAGCTACATCAACCCGCCGTTCGAGATGGTGAACGAGTTTCACGTTGCCAGCGATGTGTTCTCTACGCAATATGGACTGGGGCAGGGCGCGGTAAGCTACAACTTCGTTTCCGGCACGAACAAGCTCCACGGCGATGCATTCGAAATCAATCGGAATAACTATTTTGATGCGCGTGGTCTGGTACAAATCAACCCTCAAGTCCCTGTCGACAAGCAAAATAACTACGGCTTCTCGCTCGGCGGCCCGGTATGGATTCCCCATGTTTATAACGGGCGCAATCGTACGTTCTGGCACGCCAGCTCTGAGTGGTTCAAGTGGAATCAACAGCCTTCCACGACCATGACTGTGCCGACAGCCCTTGCAAAGCAGGGTAATTTCTCGGGCTACGCGCCTATCTATGTACCTGCGGGTCTGCATTGCGCCGGTCTCACGCCGGGCCAGCAGTTCCCTGGAAATATCATTCCTCAGAGCTGCTTCAGTGCCCTCTCATCGAGTTTGCTGAATCAGATTCCTGATCCGACGCTGCCAGGCTTGACCAACAACATCAACTCGCAGCTCGGCGTGGTGCAAACGACGCAAACATCATGGGGTTTCACGATCGATCACAACTTCAATCAGCAGCACTCGATCCACTACAGCCAATGGCGGGACAGCCACAATTCTCCGGCCGTCGATAACAATGCATATTTCAGCAATGAGCTGTCAGGACTGAAAACAGAGCCGCGTTTGGGCTCGGGGTTCTTCCTGAACTACACGGGCTCGATATCCAACAACCTGGTTGTTACGGCTGGTTTTGGCTGGACGGGCGAGATTAACAACGAGCTCAATGCTCATCAGAACGTCAACTTCCCTGGCGTCCAACAAGGGACGACACTACCCACGATCAGTTTCTCCGGCCTCGCTCCAGATGCGCCCACCACTTGGGGCGCAAACACTAATGGCGAGGTTAGTAGCATCAATCGCAAGCTGGGTCTTGCCTTTGCGAACAACTATCTATACCTGCACGGCCGCAACACCTTTAACTTTGGCTTTGAGGCACGCCGTGCTTATCAGGATGATCACGAGTGCAACAGCTGTACCGGCGGGTTTGCGTTCTCCAGCCTTACGACCAGCAATGGCATAACGGACCAGGGAGCAGGCCTGAACGAAAACACAACCGGGAACGCATTTGCCAGTTTCCTGCTCGGACAGGTGGACAGCTCCTTCCGTCAGCAGGCATTTGAATCGAGGCTGCGTAATTTCTCGATCTCGCCCTACATCATGGACGACATCAAGATCAACCCAAAGCTTACGATTAGCGCTGGTTTGCGTTGGGATATTCTCGTGCCGTATACGGCTGACCAGCCCGGCAACATCACCTTTCTCGATGTGACAAAGCCAAATCCCGGAGCTATCGGCCCCAATGGTCCATTGTTGGGCGCTGCAACAGCGCTCGGTAATGGACCAGGAGCTGCCGGCTTCAGTCGTGCCGATATTCCATGGACAAACGTTGGGCCACGTCTTGGATTTTCCTATGCGGTGAATTCCAAAACGGTGCTTAACGGCGGCTACTCAGTCATCTTTCTTGATGGCGGAGCCTATGAATTCGGCACCAATAAAGTCGCCAACGACTACGGCAATATCTTGGCAGGAATCAATCAGACTCCTTCCAGTGGAACCAACCTTGCCGCTTATGGTAGTTGGGATGCTCGTACGCTGCTAAATCCCCCAGCTACGCCATTGACCGCAACCATAAGCAATGGATCAGGCGTTCTCCACGCCTTCCAGAGGAGTGGTATTCGTCAGCCCTATTCCCAAATGTTTAACTTGGGATTACAACGCGAACTTCCTTGGAACCTGTTTATGTCAGCCAGCTATGTTGGTAACCACGGAGTTCACCTCGTGTCTGCACTCAATCCAACGAACCAGCTTGATCCCAGGTACCTCTCGTTGGGACAGGCTCTCCTGCAGCCATGGAACTCGGCTGCAGGTCAGGCTGCTCTCCACAGCGTCGGTGTTGCTCAGATCAACGGCCTTTATCAGCCCTATGCCAACTTCAGCAATGACTTTCCTGGTCAGACGGTTCAGCAGGCATTGCTTGAATATCCGCAATTTCTGGGAACAGAGAATGGAAACACCCTCAACAACTTTGACACCAACGGTGTTTCTATCTACAACGCATTGCAGGCTCAGTTACAGAAGCGGTTTAGCGACGGCTTGAGCTTCCTGCTTTCGTATACCTACTCGCGAACCATGTCGAATGCTGATACAGGGTTCAGTATCTTTACGCCAAATGCTCTCAACAAATTCAACCAGAGGGCAGAATGGGCGGTCTCGTCGGGCGATCAACCACATGTGCTTGTTCTGAGCGGTGTCTATGAGTTGCCGTTTGGTGCAGGCAAGCCATTCTTCAGCGGTGGCAATCGGTTCCTCAGCAAGCAGGTGATCGGTGGCTGGCAGCTCAGCGGTACTTTCCAGTACGACAGTGGTACGCCGTTTGGAATTAGTGCTTCGGGAACGCCTCTAGCTACAGGCGGAAACCGCGCCAATGACGTAGCCGGGGCTCCTATCAGTCTCAACTACAAGAACTATTACAACGGCACTCCGGTCTTGAATACTGGTGCTTTCTCTGATCCTGGTCGAACAGCTGTGGGATCTGCTGCACGAAATCAGAGCGATTTGCGTAATCCGTTTCAATCTGTAGAGAATTTGGCGCTCGCCAAGAAGTTTCAGTTTGGCGAAGGCGTGCAGGCTGAACTTCGGATGGAGTACTTCAACGTTCTGAATCGTATGCAGGTTTGCGGTCCAAGTGATTCGAATGTCAGCGATCTCCGCACCGCCAGCAACCCTAACGCAAACTTTGGTTACGTGGTCGGACCTTGTCAGGGCAATAGCCCTCGCCAAGGTCAGGCTTACTTCCGCATTAACTTCTAGTTAGAGCGGGTTTCATCAACCGAAACAACCAACCGAGACGCGGAACGAAGAGCTGCATCGCCTTCGTTCCGCGTCTCACTTTTTATTTGAAAGCGGTTCACTCGGTAGCAATCTTGTCGAGTTCCCGGCGAGCGGGTCCCCAAGACTAATTCGAAAGAGTCCTCTCCGGCCATTCCAGGTCCTGACCGCTGGCAGGCCTCATTTCAAACGGCACTGCTCGCGGGAAAATCAGACAGAAAATGATTGTGACCGCGATGATCCCCAAGGATGAAGCCACAGTCAACCATATAATGCCCCTGATATTGCTGTACACGAAGAGTGGAATACCAACAAAAAATGCGATCAAGACACCCCAGAACACGCCCGTTGAACCCAAGCGATTCCAATATAAGCTCAGAATCGTAGGCATCGCCACGCAGGCAGCTACTGTGTTAAAGACCCACCACAGATACTGAAGACCAAAACCGGGAATGTATAAAACGGCGAGGGCAACAGCGGCGCCCACAACCGTGACACCTACCATTGCCCATCTCCCGCGCGACACAATCTTGTGGTCGAGTTGCCTCTGTTCTTCACGCTCTTCTGCCGCCAGTTCAAGACCCAGTCGTTCCTTCTCACGGATTGCCTGTTCGGCAGGATTCAACTTCAACACACTCCCGGCATAGAGTGCACTGGCAGCGCACATCCCCGAGTCTAGCGTGGAGCACAGCCCACCCAGCAACATTACCGCAAATGCGCCCACTGCCCACTTAGGAAGGAAATGTGAAACCGCGACAACCCCCACCATGGACGGATCAACACCAGCAGCGAGCGAGACACCCGAGGCGGGATTTGCCGCCACAAAGCCAAGCAACGAAACTACTAGAGGCACGATCCCGAAGAGTACCCCTGAGAGGACGTAAGCCCTCACCAATCCTTGCTTTTCGATTGCAAACGCTCGCTGCCAGTGTTGCTGGTCGGCGAGCGAGCCGGAAAGCAATCCGATCGTAGTGACTATCCCGAAATTGAATGCTACCTGGGCATCAAAGATGCTGCGGTGGCTGCCGCTAACCCCGCCCAGACCGCCGGAAATCGCTGACCATCCGCCGGCGCTACTGATCGTCCAAGGAATGACAATCAACGCGGCGGTGAGCATCAGCGCATATTGAAGGAAATCCGTAACGATAGATGCCCGCATGCCTGAGATAACGCTATATACCAACGTAGTGGACGCGAGGATCATCATCACGTACTCGATTCGCGCGCCCGTCAGCAATGAGAAGATGCTTCCGCCCGCATATAACTGAACCGTGACCGCCATCACCTGATACCAGAAGAAGGGAACCAGGAAGAGGCGCTCGGTCTTTTTGTCAAATCGATATCGAATCCACTCTGGCTGGCTATAGCCGCCCGGCAGCTGGCGGCGTATGCGAACCGCAAGCGGAGCTATGATGATAAGACTAAGGACATTCGGCGCAGTAAACCAAAATATGCCGGGAATCCCCTGTTGATATGCCTGTTGAACACTTACGAAGAGCGCGGGCGCCCAGATCCACGTCACAGCGATCGATATTGCGCCGATCCACCATGGAACTCTCCGACCTGCCGCCATGAAGCCCTCCGCGCTTCTCCATATCCGGCCGCGCGAAGCAAGAGTGGTCAGGATTATCATGATTGCGGCAAAGCAGCCTAAAAATAGGTAAGCCACTGATGGAGTCATTATCCGCGTCATAATCGTTTCCCCATACATGCAACGTTCAATAGCCTTCACTCTCCCGCACAGTAAATCAACTCGTGCCCATATCTAATGCTGCGTAACCCTCAATACCAACTGCGCACCGGAATCCGCAATCCTGGTTCGTGTTGATTGGCGGCAGGGGGCGTCTGTAGAACGTTGTGAAGGGTGTCCAGTTCCTGTCATATTCAAACAAGTAAGAACCGCCGCGTATTACTTTTCGGGAACCCGCGATCGGGCCGCCGTTATCATCCAAAGATTCTTCGCCGCTAGCTTTGAGACGCTCAACCAATCGCTCGGCGCTCTGAAAATCCTCCTCAAACCAATCTTGAACCCATTCGTTGACATTTCCATTCATGTCAATAAGTTTGTAATGTCTGGATCTTCGGCTCGGTTGAACCTCACCGGTCACGTCGAGCGTTCGCTGTTCCGCAGGCAATGTTGCGGCGGTATCGAACTGGCTGCGAAGCCACTCCTCTATCCCGGTGTCTGTCGATGGGCCGTACGGGTAGTCCCAACGCTCGCTATGGTTCCCATCCCGGAGGGCAAACTCCCATTCAGCTTCTGTAGGCAGGCGCTTACCTACCCATGCGCTGTATGCCGCAGCCGCGTACCAGTTGACGTAAACGACTGGATGCCCGAGTTTTTCCTCGGGAGGTGTATCCCCCCTCCAGTAGCAGAGGTAATAAGGAATTCCGAACCTGTCGATCACCGCTTCCTTTCGCCATTCGGGGTTAGCAACGACAAACTTGGCGAACTCTTGGTTCGTCACCGGGTGAAGGTTAAGATAGAACGGTTTTACCAGGGTGGGGACTGGCGGCTTCTCGAACGGTTGAGCAATGCGCGATGTGGTCCCCATCCAGAACAACCCACCAGGGATAAAGATCATTTGCCCCGCGACCGCCCGAGGTCTCGTGAAAACCCGCGCGCCAGGACCTTTGGAATTTGACAGTCGATAAACTTCTCTAACATTGGCGGAGGCGCCGCTCGCGACCGGATCGAAGGTATCGGAGGCAACGATGACGGCATCCTTTTCGCCGTTAATGAGAACTCCCTTCAAATCGGCGCCACGAAGCTTGCAGTTGAAGACTCTTGCCCCGTATAGGGCGACATCCCTTAGAACGGCATCCTGAAAGTCGGCGCCTTCGATCAAGCTTTTCGAGATATCCACCTTAGAAAGGTTGCAATGGTCAAGCAAGGCTCCATTCAACCATTTGTCCCTCAGATCTAATCGGTTCGCATCAGACGGAATGGTATGGTTATTTAGCCTGGCGTATATGGACAAGCAGTTCCCGCCCAAGTAATACAACGTCTGCGGACTTGCCTTGACTCTTTTGCTGGTCGATTGAATCAGATCTGCCAGCCGCCGCCTCGCTCCTTCGGCGTCTGAGCGCAAGGCGTCTGCTAGAACGTCCGCCATTCGGGAAGTTAAGGGCCGGCTGCCAAGTTCGAGGGGTATTCGAGGAATAGCTGAGGCTGCCCTGTCCGAAGATAAATCCCATGGATAAACCGTATTCAGAATATCGTCTCGAAACTTCCGCGCGGCGAAGTACTCAAGCATGCTGTTATCGACGAATCCGTACGCGCCATCTCCTGTTCGCGTCAGAAACGAACAGGTGCGGATGGCGTAATCGAAAAAGCTCACGAATACGCTGGGGGTAGAGGGGAGATGCGCCCGAACCACCGTAGGTATGCTCTTTGCAGGAATGGTAACGTCGTTCTTAGTCCAAAGGTGAGCGGCAAGAATTTCGATGAATCCTGCGAGTACCCGATGCTCCCATTCAGACAGGTCTGATCGAGGTGCGTCCCTTCCTATCGATTCGTCTAGACGCGCGCGATCTCGTTCTACAGCATCTTTGAAATCGTTTAGGAACCTGCTGAAGCGCCAGTCGTCGCGCTCCAGCCATGTACGAAGGTACTGGAAGAACATTCGCGACGGCCGGATCCGATCGTCGGTGGCAATTACGTCGTCAAAATGACGGACAAGTTCCGCCAACAAGAATGGTCGTTGGCAGAGATTCGACAATCCAAGCGTATCTCTTTGGGTTACACGGTGCCAGCGCTCCAGGGCATCGCTTCGAATGCGTGTTCGGAGGTATGCAGTAATCTGCGTAGAGTTAAATGGTAAGACCTGTATCTCAGAAATCTCGTGAGGAACCGAGGATGAGTGCGCAATGAGATCAGTCAGTTCTACGTCGCTTCGCAAGTAGTGCGTTCGGCATGTCAGTACTATCTTGCCCTCAGGTCCTAGCAATTGCATTAACATCGTGAAGTTCGCAGTTGGCGTTGCTGCCAGTCCTTCAACGTCCATCTCATCTAGACCATCGAAAATCAACAACATCTTGCCTTCGTGGCAGAGACTTACAAAGTCGTGCCAGAAAAGATCAAGGCCCTCACGGTTTTGAATCGCATCCACAAAAACTGCCCGAAACCTCCTTAAACATTCATTCTCAGCTTCGGCGGGTGTTCGATTGATGCCGTCAGATAGACGCACCCCTCCAAACAACCGCAATTCGAGAAGAAAGGGGATTCGATCTGTCCCGCCCGAGAGCCACAGTCGTGCCTGTTCATACCAGAACCGTCGGATAGCAGTCGTCTTTCCAGTCCCAGTGTCACCCATCACGAACAATAAGGGACGCTCTGATGCTAGGCTCCATTCATTCAGAGCTTCCAGTGTTGCCTGTACGAATGGCTCTTCCGGGACTTTATCCATCGGCGATCCGCTAAGCAGAAACCGTTGGCAGTTGCTCCGAATGTGGAATTCATCGGAGATAAGTTCCGGAAGGTCCTCGTATTCTCGCATCCGGCCCCGAATATAATCCTCGAAGGTCCGCCGAACGTTGCTTTTGTCGAGCCGCTTCAATACCGACACGGGATGAATAGGACGAGAGAGCAAAAGTGAAGCAGCGCCGACCCAGGAAATAGGTTGCTGATATCCGTCATGGAAATGCTTCTTGATGCCTGCTTCCAGAGAGGTGGTCGTTACATCTCTGAGATCCAGCGCGATGGGTTCCACTCCCCTCAAGCAATCGATAAGATATCTCGTAAAACGGCTCTGTCCTTGATCGTTTGCGAAGTAGGACTCTTCATTCGGGGAGCAGGAGGCGAAAACCGCCGCATTTTCTTTGCCGGCAATGTAGTGTTTAGCTGCCGCGATCGCTGTTCCTCCATAGCAGCAATCGATGCAGCATACGACAGCCATTTCCAATGGCTGGATCATTTTCAGGAGCCAGTTAAATTTCAGTCCTCGCTTAGGTTGCTCACCTTCCGTATCAGAAGCGGCGATTAAAAACTGGTCTTCTGGTGGCTCATCCTCATCGGCCACTCCATGCCCTGAAAAATAGAGAAACAACAGCGTCGATGCAGTATTCCTGCCTTCTTTCTTTAGCTCGTCGACAGTACCTCTGATATTTGCCAGCAGGTCCTTGGTTGAGCAGTCATAAAAAGTTTTGACGGCAGTAAAAGAATGCTTTCCTAAACCGGTGGAGAGGACTTTATGCAGGCCCGGAAAGCTAGGCGTTCCGTCGATGTCGCCGCGTACGCAAGGCAGAGGGGCATAGTTCGCGTACTTCTCTGTACCAAAAAGCAGGGCTATTCGATGCTTAAACACCTTGGCTTATCGCTTTCGAGGCTTTAGCGTAACGGCACGCTTGCCTTTGTCCTGCCTATTCTCTTGTTTTGTAGAGAGAGTGCTGACCACCTCTGCACCCGCCTGCAACAGGAACCTTGCAGAATCGCCGCTGTCGGCATCGATATCAATAGTGATATTCCCCGACGTGATCTTGACATGCGTGTTCTTTGGCAGAAGCTTCTTCAGTGCTTGCCAAACATCCTTGAGCAAGTGTGTCGCTTTCTCTGGAGTGATCGAATACCCAGCACCGGCGAGCATGCTGATAAGTATTCCGCCAACCGCCATACCCGCGGCGGGATTCTTGGATGAGGCAGGCCGGGTATCAGTCGTTTGGGCCCTAATCTTGAGCGAATTGTCCTTCGCATTTCGAAAGGACACATTGATTTCATCGACGAGCGTGTTAGCGAATTCCCCCCAAGCTCGACCACCTCGGTCGATAATCAGATCGGGTCCGATCTCTGTGAGGTCAATATAGACCTCGGCCGACGACTCAGACATGTATTCTTCTCCTGCGTCAGGCGTTTGCGACCCCGAGCGAGGTGTTACCAATATCGAGGGACGCTTCTGCGATCATTCTTTATTCTGTCGTTACGTTCTATGCTCCAACAATCCCACACTATACCTAGTTGCAGGTTTCTCCGCATCAACTTTCCTTTTGCCCCGAGAGTGCATTTGCCTTCTTCAATTTGTGATCAATTGGCCCCTAGGTAGCCATCGGATTACCTGTCCTTGGTCTTTGGCTCGGGGATCGATTTTGCCGTTATAGGCTACGCCGTCCGATTTTGCCGCGCAGACCTATAAATTTCATTTTTTCGCCATGTCCTGTTTCCGGTCATCCCGGTTTTGCTTTCCGCTTCGGGAGAGCGTCGCATTCCTTCCGTGCGGGCATTTCATGGAGGAATTTGATGGCTCTCCATTGTAATCTCTTCAACGTTAGAAATCTGCATGATCATCGTCGCCATGTCCCAGGCCTTGCCGCAAATGTTTCATCTTTACCAACGGTATCCTTCCTCGCGGCAACTCGAATTCGACACCTTGCTCCGGAAGGACTGGAACGCAAGTCTCTTACATCGGAACTCAAACCGAGCATGCGGGTCGCGGTTGGAATTGGAAACCGTGGAATCGCGAACCTTGTTGAGATTGTGACCGCTGCTCTCAACCGCATTCGTGTTTCGAGAGCAGAACCTTTCATTGTGCCGGCCATGGGAAGACATGGCGGAGCCACGCCATCCGGTCAGGAGCTTGTCCTTGCTGAGTTCGGCGTTACGCCCGAGTCAACCCCATGCGCTCTTCGAGACGAGCATGGATGTCGAACAAATCAGACAACTTGGTGACGGTTATTCCGTGATCTTTAGCAGCGCTGCATTGAAAGCAGACGCTGTCGTTCTCATCAATAGGATCTGCGCACTCCTGTGTGGCCGGCTTCAGCAATGCTGAAAGAGCAGGTTATGGTGAGCTTCAGGATGAGCCCAAAAGCACTTCGGAAATCCTCTCTATCGGATCGAGGAGGCGCTTTCTGGATTTCGTCGGCCGTTCAGGCATGGGTTTGGTCAAGCTTCTCCGTGCGCGCGCCATCTTTGAGAAACGCGTCGACAGCTGAATCGACGCCAGGAAATATCCGATTCGACCCAACGCGTTCTGTAAATCCGCTGCGATCGAAAAAATCGCGAACCCGATCTGCGACACGGGCAAAGTAGAGCGCAACACCCGACCCCTCTAATTCACTACGCAGTTGCTCCAGCATTTCAAGGCTGGTCACATCTATTTCAGGAGAAGCTTCGAGGTTTATCAGAACTGCGTGGAGGGACCTGTCAGACTGCCTGGTGAACTCGCGCAGGTGACTGCGAATGCGATTCGCATTTGCGAAAAACAGCATTCCATTCGGCCGGAAGATCAGGAGATGAGGAATCTGCTCAGCTTCCGGATGTCGACCGACATCGACAAAATTCCCGGAGCTCCCTAGTCTGCCCAGTACGGAATCCTGTGGAGCGCTGAGTCTTCGCATCACGGCCACTAGTGTTAGAGCGACCGCGAAAATCAGCCCCTTAAGAATTCCCATCTGTAAAACACCGAACAGTGCGACGAGCTCACCCCAGATGCTTCCACTGCGGAGCTTTACATAGTATTTGAGCGTGCCAACGTCGGCCAAATGTGCGACGGCATGGACGACAATCGCTCCGAGAACAGCTTCCGGGAGATTACTGATCAGGGGCAACAAGTAAGCCAGCGTAAGACCCACAAAAATCGACGATGTAATGGTGGAGAGTTGAGTACACGCCCCACCGCTGTCGTTGGCTGCCGTCCCCGACATGCCCCCGCCGACGATGATGCCGCCGAATAAACCCGATGCGATGTTTGCCCCTCCTATGGCGCAAAGCTCCTGATTGGGATTGATCTCAGATTTATGCCTTGCAGCAAACGTTCGGCCGGCGGCGAGAGACTCGGCGGTAAGCACGAGCACAATTCCGATGGCGCCCATGAAGATATCCGCCACCTGGTCTTCACCGACTCTGGGCAGGCTCAGCGAGGGCATTCCAGCTTGAATCGTACCGACAACATCCACGTCATGCTGTTTCAGGCCGAACCAGGAGACAGATAAAACACCGAGCACCAGCACCACTAAAGCCGACGGCACGCGGGGAGCAAATGCGCCGAGGAGGAACATAACGGCAATCGCAATTGCTCCGATTGCACACACCCATAGATTCGCCTCTTTGAATGAGGTGATCACATGCCACACTAAATGGAAGAAATTTCCCTGTCCTGCAGAAATGCCAGTGAGCTTATGGGCCTGCTTCACCATGATGGTGAGCGCGAGTCCGAAGACAAAGCCCTTAAGAACTGGCTTGGAAATGAACTCCGACACAACTCCCAGCTTGAGCAGACCGCCTACGAGAAAGATGATGCCCGCTGCAGTCGCGGCGCCCGAAGCGAGCACAACGTATCGCGTCGAATCACCAACGGCAATCGGAGCCACGAGAGCGGCCAGCATGGCTGCCGATGACGATGTAGACGTAACCGCAAGTTGGCGCGACGTTCCAAGGAGCGCGTAGACAAACATTCCCGCCATCGCGGCGTATAGGCCCATCTGCGGCGGGACTCCGGCAATGCCCGCATAAGCCATTCCCTCCGGGACCAGTAATCCTGCAAGCGCAATGCCTGCGATTACGTCCGCACGTATAGTTTTCGGTGTACTGTCAGGCAGCCAATCGACGATGGGAAAGAATCGGGATATGGCGCGCCGAGACATTCATTTCTCTCCTCAGAAGCACCCTGCTGAGCCGAAGTGATCCAGCAGATTCAGCCGCGAGACATGAACATTCTGTATGAGCGGTGTCAATAAATTTCGGGAATGAAGTGCGCCTTCTTCAGCGGGGCCTGATCGTCATATCGTTTGCGGTTGTCTCTCGGTGGCAGCTTCACTTTTTCCCGCGGAACCTTTCCATAGGGAATCTTGCTCAGGAAATGCGAGATACAGTTGAGCCGTGCCTTCTTCTTATCGTCGGAATGAACGACGAACCAGGGAGAATGCTTGCTGTCGGTTGCCTTGAGCATGGCGTCACGCGCCATTGAATAGTCATACCAGCGGCCGAACGACCCGAGATCCATCGGGCTCAGCTTCCATTGCCGCAGCGGGTCATTGATCCTTGCTTTGAATCGCCTTTCCTGCTCATCAGGACCGACTTCCAGCCAGTACTTGATGAGAATGATTCCAGCATCCACGATGTACTTCTCTACCTGGGGGCATTGCTCGAGAAAAATACGATGTTGCTCGTTGGTACAGAAGCCCATTACAAACTCAACGCCGGCTCGGTTGTACCAGCTGCGATCGAAGATTACGATCTCGCCGCCAGCCGGAAAACGATCGATATAGCGCTGCATGAACATCTGGGTCTTTTCGCGGTCAGATGGAGCTGGCAGCGCCATGACCCTGAATACACGGGGACTTACCCGCTCGGTCATTGCGCGGATCGTTCCTCCCTTGCCTGCGGCGTCCCGGCCTTCAAAGACGACAATCACCCGAATCCCCTTGTATTTGACCCACTCCTGAAGCTTGCAAAGTTCCGCCTGGAGGCGTCGAAGTTCTTTCATGTACTGCTTATTGCTCAACTTGTTTTCGTCTTTGCCGTTGTCCTTGTCGGCCATGAATCATCACCCCTTTTCTGCCCTGTCGAATCGCTCTCGCGATGTCCGTGTGCGAATGCAGTTACAGCCATTAAATGAGTAGGTTATGTCCAGGGTTTAGCTGTGCATACTGTCAGAAAAGACAGTAAGGGTCCAGTACCAGATGGTTGATACGCTCGCCGTGCGTTTGCAACTGTCTTGATTGTGACCACGGTGAATCACTTATCCCCGGATGTGGCGGCGCACTTCGTTTGAGAGTCGCCATTGCGTGCGATTTCACCTAGATTCACCCGAAATCCGGTCTGTTTGTAGTCTGGTTTGATATATTGCTCGGGAATCGCGATCGTGTTCCCATCCCTCAACGAAGAGAAGTGTGGAGAACAAATCTCAACACCGGCGTCATTGAACTTGTCCTGAATGTTCCGATGGAGATCCGAATATATGTTCAGCACTTCGCGAGGAGTATCCGTGTAGGCATTTAGCTCGTAAGTCACATAGAAATCATCCAGCGATCTCTGCAATACGAATGGAGCCGGTTGCCGCAATACGTGCTCGGTGGCGAGTGCTGCGCCGACGAGTAGTTGATGAACGGTCCGCCAGGGCGCATCGAAACCAATGCTGACGGCGGTGTAAAAGATAACCCCAGCCCTCTTCGCCTCGGTGCTATAGTTCTTCACCGAGCCATTCATAACGGCAGAGTTGGGAATCGTAATGACCTCCGCTTTCGGAGTGAGAAGGCGGGTCACGAGCAGAGTCTTTTCGATGACTTCTCCCATCGTGTCGCCGATCTGAACCCAATCCCCTACCAGGAAAGATCGCATATAGGTCAGGATCACCCCGGCGATCGCACTGGCTACAGCCGACGAAGAACCCAATGACAACAGCACACCGACAAAGATAGAGATGCCCCGGAATGCAGGACTTCTGGCTCCGGGAAGATACGGAAAGGCCACGATCAACGCGAGAACGAGAAGGAGCAGCCGTATCAGCTTCTCCGTCGGTTCAGCCCAATCCGGATAGAATCCGGGAATCTTCAGTTCACCTCTGCGAATCTGCCGAAAAATCAGCCGTACCAAACGAAGGGCATAGTTGGTTATGATTGCAATCACAGCGACGACCAACAGCTTCGGTAGATAGTCCACGACTGACCGGCCCAGCATTTCCAATTGCGAAAACACCCAACGGGTCACCGTGAGTGATATTTCACGAGTCGAGGAGAAAAAGCCCAGGACAATTGTCAAAGTGGCTTCACAAAGACCAAGGATGAGTAACCATCGCAGGAAGGTTCCGATAGCCAACATCGTCGGGCCGATGTAGGCGAAAGAGAGATGCCAACCGGACTTCTCTAAGACTTTTGCGCTTCTGCGAATGTGCTCTTCAATTCGAACCCGCAAGAACCACCGGCACCGCCGGACAAGCCAGAGGGACAGGACGAGAAAAAGCACGGCCAAGGCAGTTTTGAAGATTGCACGCAGTATCATCCTCCAACTGTGTTCCTGCCGGTAAGTCTGGATGGTTTGACGGATGCTCGCTGCATCCTCCAAGGCGAGTATTTGACGACTCTTGCCGGCCGCTCTGGCATCTGCGTCTGTGACGGCCATAATCACGACGTTGTCTGCCGAAATTTCGGTCCAGACATCACGCGGTTGAATCAGTACGGATTCTGGTGGAATGCTGGTTTCCCTGGCGAGAGTGATGATACGTGCTTCAATTCCTTGCGCGCGGGCCTCAGGAGTAAGATGGGCAATCCGCTCGTAAACCGTCAACACCGGACGGCCATCGATCACCACTTCGCCGGTCTTGGCGACTTCTTCCTCGATAATATCCTGTTCACTTGCAACTTGATTATTCGTTGGGGTGGTCAACTGCTGTTGGGCCATTGCCGACAAAGGACTGGCCGCCGGCAGTTGGCAAATGATGAGTCCGACGCAAACATTGATAATCAGTCTCTTCATCGCGCGACTCTAGGGTAACGCTTTCGATCTCACCCAACGGTTGAGTGCTGAGAGCGGCAAGTTATCTCTGAGGGAGGTACTCACAAAGCAACAAGGCCTTCACGACTCTAGTTCGACAAATTGAGGGCACAGAGTGCCAGACGCAGCCAAGGGTATGCCTCTGCGGCCCAGTAGCAAACTGGTAGAAGTAACAGTCTGCGCCGTCATTCTCTATTGACAACTGGCAGTTGCAGGCCGTGTGGTCACATACTGGCTGGCCGTCCGAACGGGCTGCTCACGTAGAAGCAAGCACATCATTGCCAGCGCGCGCCCAGAGAACGACCATCGATCGAGGTCTCGCCTGATACGTTTGTTCAGCAACGAAGGGTGATTCTTGCCACGGCACAATGTCCTGCGGTGTGGGTAGAGAAGTGTCAATCCATCGTCGCCATGGGCCTTCCTGCCCATTGGCTACATCCGGTAATTCAAAATCAAGAGCCTCCCAATATGCATTGAAGATGAAGTATGCAAGGGCGTTTTCCTGCGGCAGCTCAGCGCTGAACGCAATACTGTGCGAATGGCTGCTCCAGTCCGGCTGGTCAAGCTTAACTCCATGCCAGCCTTTCGCGCTCTTTGCGATCAGCTCAGTCAACGTCATCCGTTGCCGCAGTCCGCTTGCATCTCGCCGCAGCCTTCTAGCGATAAGCAACTTCACGAATCGATGTATATCTTCGTGCTTCTTAAGCAGAGACCAATCGAACCAGTTGCCCTGGGCGTCATGGCAGTAGGCATTGTTGTTGCCAAGCTGCGTTCGCCGGACTTCATCGCCCATCGTGAACATGGGCAGACCCAAAGAGAGCAGTGTCACCGTCATAAAGTTTTTCACTTGACGGTTTCGGAGATCCTCGATCGCGGGATCATCCGTTTGCCCCTCAACTCCGCAGTTCCAGCTTCGATTGTCGTCTCCGCCGTCCCGGTTATTCTCACCATTCGATTCGTTGTGCTTCTGGTTGTAAGAAACCAGGTCGTTGAGCGTAAATCCATCATGACAGGTCACGAAGTTCACGCTCTGTTCCGCTTCGCGCTCCTCGTGGCAAAATATCTCGTGGCTGCCGAGCAGACGGTCGGCAAAATGTTGCAAGGCGCCTTCGTCGCCGCGGAAGAAACTACGTGCGTCATCGCGAAAGCGCCCGTTCCATTCGCGCCAACTGTCTCCAACAAAACTGCCGACCTGATAAAGCCCACCCGCGTCCCAGGCTTCGGCAATCATCTTTGTTCCTGCGAGTACCGGATCGGACTCAATATCCCAGAGAACGGGCGGGTTAGCCATGACATGGCCGCTCGAATCGCGAGCAAGAATCGAAGCGAGATCGAAGCGAAAACCGTCCACATGCATCTCTTGCACCCAATACCGGAGGCTGTCGACGATCAGCCGTCGCACGATCGGATGATTGGCGTTGAGCGTGTTTCCGGTGCCGCTGAAGTTCGCGTACCGTGACCGTTCCCCCTCCAGAACGTAGTAAGCGTTGTTATCAAATCCGCGAAAGCAGAATGTCGGCCCCGATTGATCGCCTTCCGCTGTGTGATTGAAGACGACATCCAGGATGACCTCGATCCCTGCTTTGTGTAGCGCCTTGACCATGTCGCGAAATTCACTCACCGGAGTCACGGAGTCCCGGCTGGAGCTGTATGCCTGGTGCGGTGCGAAGAAGGAGACTGGTGCATAGCCCCAATAATTGACGCGTCCAGGAGGACAATCCTGGGCGTCGAACTGAAATACAGGAAGCAGTTCAACAGCTGAAACACCGAGGTCCTGGAGATACGGAATCTTCTCGATGAGCCCACGATAGGTACCTCGCCTATCCTCCTCGACTCCTGAGCTCGGATGCTGCGTAAAACCCTTCACATGCATTTCGTAGATGATCGTCTGCGAAGGCGGACGCATGAGCGGTGTGTCGCCCTCCCAGTCATAGAGGCTGGTATCCACCACAACGCTCTTCATCGCGGTTGCGGCGTTGCTCTGTGCTTCATCGCGAGAGTAGTTCCTCGGAACAACAACTGCGCGACCATATGGATCGAGCAGAATTTTGGAATCATCAAAGCGCAATCCCGCCGATGGTTCGAATGGTCCTTGCACTCGATACCCATAGATCTGCCCCGCCTGAATACCGGGGACAAAAACATGCCAGTAGTGATAGGTTCGGTTGATGAATGGGTCGAGAGAAATCACACGTGCAGGGCGAGCATCGTCCTCCCTATCGAAAAGTAGCAAATCCATGTCTGAAGCATTGCGTGAGTAAACGCTGAAGTTCACACCGATTCCTGCCGGTGTCGCGCCCAACGGAGAGCTTCGACCGCGTGATCGCGGACGCTTCATTGAATGCCTAGATCAGTAAGTTGTTTCGGATTCACTTCATCGACAGCCACCAGATTATGGCAAGTGGCGCAGTCATTATCGATACTCTTTCCATCCTTGGTATTGTGGCTTCCATCGTGACAGCGGAAACAGCCAGGATAGTCATTATGTCCGATGTTATTCGGATGCGTGCCCCAGGTAACCTTCATGAAAGGAAATACATTCTCACCATAAATCGCACTCAGGGTCTTCGCGGCGTCATCGATCTGAGAGCGCTGCTGACTCCATGCATTTGGATACTTACTGCGATAGAAGTCCTCCAGGCCAGCTGTGATCTTCGATTCTGCATCTGCTTGCGAAGCATACTCTGCTTTGATCAGAGCAAGACCCTCCTTGTGGAGGAAAGGCAAAGAAGTGCTGAGCCGTCCACGGGCCATCGCTGTATTCACTGCGTTCACTGGAGTATCAAACGAATGCGCGGCCCTGTTATGGCAGTCAATGCAATTCATCACACGCTTTTGGCCACCTTCGGGCGTCTTCGCGTCCGACGACACGTACTCGACTGCAGAGCCGTCTTCATTTATCTTGGCTACCCAGGGAATGGTCTGATTTGTGTTGTCCGTCGCAATGAATTCGATATGACCACGATGCGCGCCATGGATTCCACTCAATCGGCCAGACAGATCTCGCCCTCCAACATGGACCAGAACCAGAGAGTGTGTGACCGAGTTGCTTTCGTCGTCGCCATAGGATGTCTTCACCACAAGCTTGTCGCCGATGTACTTTCCAGGATTGTGACAGTGCAAACACGTTGCGTTAGCAGGGGGCACCTTACCCTCTGGCATGATGGGGCGAGGATAGCTGCCTAATACCAAATGCACAAGCTGCCGCGTTCCGTTTAGCTTTGCACTCACGTAGCCTGACAACCCCGAAGCGACGTGGCATTCCGTACAGGTTACATTCGCGTGGGACGATACGTGATAAGCGCTCCACTCGGGCGCCATAACGTGACAGGACTGGCCGCAGAATGACGGCTTGTCCATTTGGGCAACGCCACGAAAACTTGCGGTGCCTACAATCACAAAATTGATAAACGTAAGGAGAACGACAAAATGGAAGGAACGACGGATAACAGGATTGGCAAAGTCAACCTGGGGATAGGTAGATGGCAACTGGCCCATTGCCTTCAGCCGTCGTCTCCTCCACCACATACCAATTGGAATGAGGATTAGCCCGAGGATAAAGAGGGCAGGCAGGCAAAGGTCAAAAACAATACCAACATAAGGGTTTGCTGAGCCGCCGTGGCCAATAACGTCGACCACCCAGAAGCCGATCAGAGTCAGAGCTGACGCGGTCGTAAGTCCGACTCCAATCAAGCTGACTGGGTTGTGCGCAAAAAAGACCAGCGGCCTAAGCCGATTCGCTCTGAATCCTTCAGATTGAGTCATCGCTCAGCTTCTTTTAGGCTCTATTTCTTTTGCAATGTACGAATGTAAGCGACAACATCTTTTATTTGGTCGTCCGAAAGTTTGCTTGCGTACGCGGGCATCTTGCCTTTCCCATTTTTTGTGTCCGCGATTAGATCTGCATCCGAAGCACTCACAATATCCGGCGCACTGAAGGACACTACCTTCATCGATTTGCCCGCTGGAGTATTTCCAGCACCGTCAGCTCCATGGCAACTTTGGCATTTGGCTTTATAAGTATCCGCACCAGATTTCTGAGCAAAGCTTAAAGTGCTTACAGCAAGCAGGCTTGCCACGCAGACGCGAGTAACGTATTTCAGCATAGTCATTCGTTCCTCCAAGTTAACGGTTGATAATCATAGCGCAGGCTAAGACATCCTAAAAGGCATAGTTGACTCCGAGAGTGTATACATTTCCTCGAAAGCTTCGCGGTAGCGTTGGGCCAATGGGTGTACCTTCGCCGTAACTGTAATAGTTGTAATCTGCTTTCCAAGTCCAGTTCGGCGCCATTTGTATGTACACTCCCGCGTAGGGCGATTGAAACTGCGACTGTAGTGAGCCTGGCACCTGACGGATATTGATCATTTCGGATGTGCCATCCACGTCGCTCATGCGATACCCCGCGTTTATATGTACTCGTTTAACCGGCGAGAAAGTGAAACCAATCGAACCAAACTGCATTGGCGCATTGTAGTAACCATTGGTCTGGTATGGCGCGCCGGCTGCAGTGCAGACTGGCGGCGCGGTGGTGGCCCCGGGAGGGGGCGGCGTAGAAGGGAAGCACTCGATTGTGGTCGAGTACACGCTGTCATAGGCATAACTCAAGTTCAGCGACCATTTCTCACTTGGAGCGATTGTTGCGCCGAACGAGAAATCGCGATTGTGTTCGAGGTGGTTCACAGTCTCTACGTTGTTGCGTGCCTCATAGATGTTCACGGCCCCGGACACCGTAAGCCATGGGCGCGGCTGATAGGTAGCGCGCGCTCTATAGTGCTGCAGTTGACGAGGGCTGATGCGAGTGAACGCATTGTCAGCGTACATGCCATCGAAATTGAAATTGATTCGCAACTCAGGAGTGGGCCTCAGAGCGGCGCCAAAGAGTCCCCAGCTTTCATGGATGGGGATGAAGTCTCCTGCAGAGTCGGTAATGATTCGGCTTCGATACCGATAGCCAACTGAAATGCGGGCTTTAGGCGTCACGTCCCATGCCGTGACAAATGTGTTGGCTTTCGTTTTCTGATTAAGCGCCTGATAGTCCGTCGATGTCGCCGTCGTAGCAGCTCCCGGAGGCTGCAGCAGCGATGTTCCGTTATAGCTTGTTGTTGAGAAGCTGTTGATACCTGGTATACGGAAATACCAGAAGTCATAAACATCAGAAGCTGAAAGTTTAGGTGTGATCTGCCATACAGCAGCGATATCCCCGTTGACATTCACACGCTGTACGCGGGCATTCCCAGTCTCGACCGATTGACGCAGTGAAGGCGTATCCAAGCCGTTGAAAAATTCATTGTAGTTAACGAGAGTACTGTTTGAACCGTTGTAGAGCAGACGCCCATTTAATGTGAAGTTATGAATCGCTGAGGTCTGGAATCGCGCCTGCTCAGTTGGGTAAAGAGTTCGCGTGGGTGCGAAACGAGTGTAGGCAAGAAACCCCTGGCATGCCGGATTCACTGTTCCATCAGGATTGAATGGGCTGGAGCAGGGAGAGCCCCATACTGAAGATAGATTGACCCCAAGACTGACAGGCGTGCCGTTCGAGAGAGTGTAATTTAAGCCGCTAAGCCGCCAGCTCGTGTCCCCTTTGTAATGAGTAATGAACTGGTCGTAGCTGAAAGTTGTCTTTGGGTCCGGCTTCCAGTCGACTCCTCCAGTCCAATTATCAGTAGAATTGCGCCAATTTTGGGAAAGCAGCGCATCCGTCCCGAGATGAATCGTGCTATAGGATGGCCCCTGGTTGATGTTGTGGTTGTAACCAAAGCGTACGCTCACCTTGGACAAGGGAGCCAGAGTCAGGTTGAGATCAGTCATCTGACGCAGTGTGTTGTAGAGGTGCGGTGAGAAAAGAGCGGGAACGAATGGATTCGACTCAGGCGGAATCAGGGGATTGGCAAGCAGATCGTAATCAAAATATTGACGATAACGCCGGTAGCTTCCACGAAAGTCATATATGCGCCCCTTCGACACATTTAGATATGTGACGTTAATAGGATCGCCGCCATAGCCAAAGCTGCTGGTTGAAAGCTGATCAAAGAAGATCGCATGCGCCGGATCTACGGCGTGCATCGTAAGTGATTGGTCAAGAACGCGCGCACCGGACGCAAGATTGACCAGAGTGGCGTAGGCGGGGTCGCTGCCAGAGTGTTCCACAATTCGACCACCGAGATCGACCGACTGGTGTACCACATAACCGTGATAAATCTTTTGGCTTGGCGTCGGTTGTTGTTGAGGCTCTTGTGGGGCTGCCGGGGCTGTTTGAGCGTCCTGGGTGCACGCGGCGCTGACAATGGCCATGCAGAAAATAATGACAAAAGCAGCTCGTCGTAATTTCACCGGGGCCGGGATGAATGAGTAATTGCTCATCGTGGGGCCGCTCTCACCTAAAGTACACACTGTCGGCGTTCGAGCCGTGAATCTGCACATGGCAAACCGTGCAGGCCGGATACTGTTTCGCCTGGTTATGAAACGACGGAATGCCAGGCGCGTTAAAGTTCATCGATGCTGAATGACATTGCAGACATAGAGAATTCACATTATTGCGCGTAAGCAGACGAGGATTCGGGGATCCGTGCGGGGAGTGGCAAAACGTACAGCCATCCGTCCTGATCGGCTGATGCTCGTAGACGAACGGACCTGCCGTCTCGGTGTGACATTTTACACAGACCGCATCGCCCGCGACGCTGCTGTGTAGGCCCTTGTCCTTGAAGCTGCCATGTGGGTTGTGGCAATCGCTGCAATCTATCAACCCTTCATCCACCTTGTGATGAAATGGCTGCGAAAAAGCGGGCTTTACATCAGTGTGGCAGGTATAGCAAAGCTTCGGCTGCGAGACCTTGAGAAGGCTGACATCGTTTTCAAATTTGTGAATGCTGTGGCAGCTCGTGCAACTTACGCCTGCATCGCCATGTGCGGAGCGCTCGAAGTTAGGATGCGCCGCGGCGTGGCATTCCAGACACTTTTCATCCGTTGCCTTCGGCGTCATTGTGCTGAACCGGAGGATCTTTTCTATATCGCCGCCTCCCTCCACATGCTCTCTGCCAGGCCCGTGGCAGCTTTCGCACGTCACTCCTTTGCCGCCGTGCAGCATTGCGAGCCGGGAGTGAGGATTCTCCGCGAATTTCTTGCCAATGTCTTCATGGCAAGTCTCGCAGGTTTCTGAGCCAACAAAGTCAGCCGGGTCGGGTATGTTGGCCTTCTTATGCGGGCTGGTCTGCTGGTTATCTGCTCCTGCAGCGCTCACACGCACAACTTCCCAGAAGCAGAACAGCGATACGACGAGCGCCACAGAAAAGAACATTCGTCTCATCTGTCTCTCCAGAAAGGAGGTTTAGCGACGACTCAGCCTGCTTGTTCAGGCAGCCTGGTGCGAGCAAACTTACGAGAACTCCGAAAGGATAGCGAGTGTTCCATTATTTGTTTGTGCCCGTCACACCTGCAAAGGGTGTCGCGACAAGCCAGACCATCGTTGCGGTAAAGCGCCATTCGTTCTTTCGATAGCCGGGTCGCTGTTTGATCCGACAACTTCGTCAGCGTGAATGATTTGAAAATATAGAGTTGCCGATGGGAAATGTCGCCTGTTAAATCTGACAGAGGTCCAATACTTAACCACCAAATCAACGCCCAGCGGATTCAGACGATTACTTTGCCTTAGGCGGATAATTCTTCATAAGCTTTGCTACTGCCTTCTGAAGATTCTTCTGACGTTTGTCTGGCTTCGCTTTCGGATCTAAGGTCTTGCTCGCGACGCCTCGCCAGACTAAGTCGTGGTGCGCCGAATCATACATATCCAAACCCAACTGTCCGGTATAGATGGTTGAGGTTTGCCCGGTGGTCATTCCGCCTCCGCCGCCATACCAGCCACCACGGTACCACCCTGGGCCGTAACCCCAACCGGAGTTATACGACGTGAACTGCTTCTCTGATCCGATTGCGGTTTGATATCCCACAAACAAGTCGGCGTTGTCTCCGTCTACCTTACTCAGGCCTTTAGTCGCCAACGCGGCATCAAATGCTTCCTTGACCTGTTTGTCGGTAAGATCGTCTACCGGCGTGGCATCCTTGATGGCCACCCACTTGTAGGTTTTGAACTTAGAGAAGTCGGTGTCTTTGTCGAAGTTATAGCGAACATCCTGGCCGAAAACATTGCCTGAAATCATGAGTATCGCGAATATCCAGACAAACCGCAGTTTCTTCATGTGCTCTCTCCTCAGCTACCGAGTTGCCGTTCCCTTTCAACGACACGAAAGTGTCAGCCTTCGGAACTCGCGCTTTTCGATTCTTCGCTGATGCTAGGCGGTCGAATCCGTAATGGGAACTGTCAGTCTTGACAGAGATAGGAGGTCCACGGTTTACAAATTGTAATCGGCATCGCCAACCCCGAAGCGCTTCAATTCAGACAGTCTTGGAGTTCGATCGTGGAAGAGAACGAATAGCTAATGCCAGAATCGAATTCAGATCGAGTGAAGCGAGTCGTTGGGTTCCCAACCTTGGCGACAGGTCGAGCCAAGCGAGCATCTATGGAGCAACTATGTGGTTTCTCACCGCATATCGAACAAGTTCGGCGTTACTCTTGACGCAAAGGGCCTCCATGATCCGATACTTGTGAAACGCAACGGTCCGGGTCGTCATATTTAAGATTACACTAACTTCCTTCATTACTTTGCCTTCGGCGATCAACTGCAGAACTTCCCGTTGTCGCTCTGTAAGCTTGTCTCCTTCCTCGACCATTTTCTTAGGCTGCCGACGGAGGTAGGCGACATCGTCCCTGGAAAGTGACGCTGACAGATACGACCTGCCCTGTAGAACCGCGCGAACAGCTGCCACCATCTCTGAGGCTGCGCAGGTCTTGAGCAAATAGCCCGAGGCGCCGCGGCGAAAGGCTTCTGCCGCGATCTCTGTATCAGGATTCATGGTGAGGTAAATCACCTTGACGGCGCGCAATTCTTGTTTGACCTGACAGGCAGCATCGATTCCATTGAGAACCGGCATCGTGACATCAACCACGATCACATCAGGCTTTAAGATGGCTGCAGCCCGAACAAGTGCGCGACCGTCTCCCACCGTGCCGACCACTTCAAACTCCTTTTCGAGCAGCGTTTTGCAGAGGTCCGCTATCAGCGTGTGATCGTCAGCTATCAGAATGCGGGGACGGATTCCTTGCATGGGGAGTCTCCTTTGCTGGTTTTTTACGATCAGGGCGCGGGCGCGTCAACTAGCAAAACTCCTAGGCATAAAGGCAACGGAGTTCCCCTATATATCGACCTAACCGGGGTCGGTTTGCCGCCTCGCGCGAGGCAGAAAAGATGAGATAAAGTGATGGCCTGAAATAGCATCGCGTATCGCCGGGATAAGATCTGTTCTGAGCCGTGATTTCGTGACGTAACCCAATGCTCCTTCATCGAAGCACGCGGTCACAAACGATGACTGTTCGTGCACCGTCAAGAAAACAAGCCTCGGCGTCAGCCCGGCCTCATGGATCTTATGGGCGGCCTCAATTCCATTGAGTATTGGCATCGTGATGTCCAGCACAATCACGTCCGGTTGAAGCCGCTGCGCTTCTCTAATCAGATCTCTTCCGTTGTTGACTGTCCCGACTACTTCAAAGCCCGGCTGTAACAAGGACAACACGGTCTCAAGCATGACATCATGGTCGTCGGCGACAAGTATCCTCGGCCGGTCCAAGGGCAACCTACCTCTCACATACAGCAGCGGTCCGAACCCTTCCGCGGGATCACAAATTGAAAAAGCAACCCGAGCTCTAACTTAATTGAGGCGCTCAGTTGATCCAACTGCAAAAACTGACAGTCTTGAATAGGCTCGGAGTCATTAGGAAATCAGGTGGTGTTTGAGGGCAAATAGGACCAATTCCGCATTGTTCTTCAGATTGAACGATGCCATGATGCGATATTTGTGGAACATGATCGCCTTTTCGCTGACGTTGAGAATCTGCGCCACTTCCTTCATAGGACGACCTTCAGCCAGCAACTGCAACACTTCCTTCTGGCGCGGGGTTAGGTCTTGCGACACTTGCCGTGCCCGCAACCCTTGTACTGCCCAATTTTCCGACCGGAGTCTAGGCGTTACATATGCATTGCCTTGAAGCACTTCAGAGACTGCGTGCAACAATTCGGATGACAATGAATGCTTGAGAACGTACCCGACTTTCCCCAGGTTCAGAGCTGCAGCGGCCAGGTTGGGATCGTCCTTCATCGTGAGGAAAACGAACTTCACCTTAGGAAGGAAATGCTTCAGTTGTTCAGCTGCATCGAGACCATTCAGCACAGGCATGCTGATGTCCAGTACGATGAGGTCGGGTTCCAGCTTAGGAGCCTCCACCAGTAATTCTCGGCCATCCCGCACAATTCCAATAACGTCACAGCTCTTCTGCAATATCGAACATAGACCCTCGGCCACGACTGCGTGGTCGTCAGCAATGAGGACCCGCGGCAGTCTGTTAGTGTGGCTGAGATGTTTCATTGAATTCTCCCGTATTGAAGAGCTCGCGTTGGTGACTAACAACCAGCTAGGCGGATGCCTTAAACGGGGCCCACGCGTCAATGCTGGTTCCCTCCAGGGGTTGTGAGCGAACCTCCAGTTGACCTCCAATAAAGTGCAAGCGCTCTTCCATGCTTCGAATTCCGATGCCATCTCGCGCTGAACGCCTGGCGGGATTGAATCCTCTTCCTTGATCGGAAACTGACAAGTGCAGTTTTCCATCTACAAAGTCAAGGTGAACCCTGGCACTGCTGGCGCCGCTGTGACGTTTGACGTTTCGCAGGCCCTCCTGTGCTATGCGAAAAAGACAAAGCGAAACATCCGCCGGAATTGCCCGTGGAACATTCTCATGGGTGAACTCGACCTGTATTTCCTGTAGGTCTTCAAACTCTTCGCAAAATGCTCTCACTCCCGCGACAAGTCCAAGAGTCTCCAAAGTGGAGGAATGCAAGCGATGAGACAACGAGTGCAGATCGACGCCGAGCTCACTGACAGAATTCCAAAGTTCGTGGAGCCGCGGACCTGCCTCAGCAACAGAATCCCCAATACTCTGAGCCATGTCTTCCAGTTCATTCGCCAGCATCGCCAGTCGCTGGTTGTAGTCATCATGGATCTCACGAGCAATCCGGCGGCATTCTTCCTCCTGGGCTTCAATCAGACGACCGCTCAAGCTCGCGAGCGTTTCTTCTGCCATCTTGCGCTCGGTTATATCGATGCATGAGCCGATATATCCCGCAAAAGACCCGTCCGGGTTGAATCTCGGTACGCCAAGGTCAAATACCCAACGGTATTCGCCGTCATTGCGACGGAGTCGATATTGCATTTTGAAAGACTCGTGCCGGTCAAATGCATTTGTGTAAGTATCCAGGCAGGCACTCAGATCTTCGGGATGGACATCATCTGCCCACCCGTTGCCAAGCTCCGCTTCAATCGGTCGGCCGGTGAACTCAAGCCAGGGCTGATTGAAATAGGTGCACAGCTTATCGGGACCAGACATCCAAATCAGCACCGGCGCAGTATTGGCAACCAGACGGAAGCGCTCCTCGCTCTCGCGTATCGCTTGCTCCGCGCGGCGACGTTCGGTGATATCCCGGATGATAACGGTAAATAGCTTTTTGCCAGCGGTTCCTACCTGTGAAACGGATGCCTCAATAGGAAATTCCTCGCCGGTAACCCGCAAACCCCACAGTGCGCCAAGCGTGCCCATAATGCGGTTAGACGTGCCAGTCTGATCGAAATGAGCCGCGCGAAAGTGATGCGGAATGAACTGCTCCAGGGACGTCCCAATCGCTTCCTCTGCACGGCAACCGAATATCTTCTCAGCGGCAGCATTGAAGAGCACGATGCGCTGTTCGCTGTCGACGGCAATGATCGCATCCATTGCCGAAGCAATGACACCCGCTAACATCTCTTCACTGGTGCGCAGTTTCTCTTGGATCTGTCTGCGCTCCGTGATGTCCGCAACTACTGAAAGCATGGACGTTTCGTTATCAACCTCAATCAGTTCTGCCGAGCCCAGGCCCCATTTCGTCGTGCCATCTCTGCACCGAAACTGGAATTCATAATTCCGAATTGCGCCTTCGGACAGTAGTCGTTTTGAGATCTCCAGTCTCTTGAAGGGGTCGTCCCACACGTTAATGTCGAACGGAGTCCTTCCGATCACCTCGTCTTTGTGCCAACCGGTGAGGTGTTCGAAAGTTTCGTTGACATCGAGGTAGCGGTGATCTTTCATGCTGGTCAGCGTGAGGGCCATAGGACTCTCTCGAAACGCTGTAGAAAATTTCTCCTCAGACTTCTTCAGAGCCTCTTCAGCCAGTTTGCGCTCAGTAATGTCCACCGTCATGCCAAGCATTCGCTCGGCCTCTCCGTTCTTCGCGTAATAGAATCTTCCCCTGGCTCCGATCCAGCGTATGGTCTCGTCATTTCGAATCACGCGGAATTCCGCAAAGTACGGATTCTGGTTCTGTCTTGAGTCGTCGAGCGTGTTCCAGACGAGTTCTCGATCCTCCGGATGCACGTGGCGGCGAAAATCGTCAATATTCCCCGAATGGGCGTATGACGGAATTCCGTAGATAGTGTGAAGGTCGCCGAACCGACGAACCCGTCCGCTCTTGATATCCCATTCCCATCCCGAGGACTTACCAGCTTCGACCGCAAGTCGAAGCCGGTCGTGGGCAACCGCAAGTTCGCTTTCCACCCGTCGTCGTCTCGCGCGCTGCCAAAGCAGTCCCAGAATCAGCAGTGTCTCAAGGAGGATCAGAAAAATAACGCCAAGAATGTACCGCTGATAGGTTTCCCAAATGGTTGGCTGTCGATTGAGCACCATACTGCCAGGCGGAAGGGTGCTTTCTTTGAGACCAAAGCGTTGCATGGCGCGCCAATCGAACATGTAGATATTGGGGCTCTTTACAACAGGGATGTTTGCCGGCTTCTCCCCCTTGAGCACTCTCACAGCCATCTCAGCGGCAGTTCGCCCTTCAGCTGCAAGGCTTAGAACATAGCCACCTGTCGATCCTCTACCCACATCGACGTCATCTACTACAAATACGGGAGCATTGGCTGCACCGGCAATCATTGGAACCGACTGGGTCGCATCAATGAAGCGCGTTCCCGCGGCATCCTGCGTGATTGCTGTGTGATAAACGATCGTATTGGTTGGCAAGTGCTTCAACCGCTCGATCAGCGTCGGCATGTCCAGGTCGGTAAGGTAGGTAATGTCGAGCTTTGATTCGTAACCTTGAAAGCTCTTCTTTGCGACGGATTCGAGGTCTCGCTCATACAGTCCCACACCGCCTACCACTACCAGGTGCTTGGTGGATGGTAGTAAGCGGAGTGCGGCAATCAGCGTCTTCTCAGGCTGTGCGACTCCCCATGTGCCAGTAAAGTCAGAATCGAGCTTTAATCCACCAAGCATCTCTTCCGTACTTCCACAGAAGATGATCGGGATGCCTGGGAAAGCTTCCTCGTGGGACTCAACCATGAAGTTGAGGGGACTCGGCCCGACGGTAATGATTACGTCGGGCTTGCGATCACTATACCTGCGGATAAACCACTCTCGGAAGTCGCGCTGGGAAGCTTCATCCGGAAACAAAGCCGACTCCATCTCCTCATGATAGAGTTCGATCTGGTAAGGAGCTTTCTCGAGACCGGCAACAATCGCTTGATCAATTAGCGCGACGCCAGGGGATGAAAGAGGTCCGAAGACATTCAGAATAAGGACACGCCGGACTTCCTTCGCAGCGCCCGCCGATGGCGGTTGCAGCAGGAGAAAAGCTGCGACAGCTGCAATCAGAATCAGGACGCGCGTGTCCGGAATCGGGTATCTGCCTCGTTTGCATTTCTTGAGGGGATGCCGATCAGAGAACCAATAGTGGCATGTACGTTGCTCCATCGGAGCTGACAAGAGAAGCCTCCATGGACTTCTTACAAAAAGGTCTCAAACACCTTCTCCACAAATTCCGGGCCGACTGAACTATCTCTACGCCGAATATGCATTCCCGTGCTGGCTTTTGGAAAACTAGCAATACCATTGTCGGTTCGGATACTATCAGATGCCCCATTTTTCTTGCAGTCAGATCTTTGAAAGATTAGTTCATCCGACAAATGGTCAACAGGAAGGCTGAAGCCTCTGTGCGTCTCCGTGCAAGGACGGTCGCTGATGAGCAATGGTTTTCATTGGTCATGTCATAGGCCACGTTGGGGTTGGGTACCTCTTCTTGTGGCTTTGACGACAATTTTGTTGATTCCGTGCCGCGCAAATAGCCAGACATCTTCAACCGGAGCATTATCGGGACTGGCGCTTGATCCAACCGGGGCCCTTTTGCCAGATGTGGTCATCCGACTTGCCAACAAGGATACCGCCACGACCAGGTCTGCTACCTCTGATAAGGAAGGGCGCTTCAGTTTTCTTCTGCTTCCACCGGGCGAGTATGAGTTACAGGCCACGAGACCGGGGTCAGTCTCTCTTCTCGGCAACGCAACGGTATACATAAACGTAACGGAAACACTTCGACTCGAACTCCGTCTCCGCATAGCGACCGTGGTAAACAGCATAAGCGTGTCGGAAGAGTCCCAGATGGTCCAGACCGATAATTACTCTCTGGGCAGAGTTGCCAATGAGACAGCAGTGATCGGTCTTCCGCTTGTGACCAGGAATTTCGCTCAAATCGCCAGCCTCTCGCCGGGAGTCATGACCGGAGTCCATAACGCAGGAGAACTCGGGTTGGGGGGAACTGCTTTGTCGCAGATAGCCAGCTCCAACGATGGGCTTTTCGTCCACGGAGCACGCTCCTATGACAATAACTTCCTGATGGACGGGATTAGCGTCAGCGACGTACAGGGCAGCGCGGCCGGAAGCGGAGGAATTCCGATTCCAAACCCCGACAGCATACAGGAATTCAAAGTCCAGACAGGACTCTACGACGCAGGCTACGGGCGCTATGGCGGCGCCAACGTCAGCTTGATCACAAAGACGGGCGGCAACGCTTTCCATGGTGCGCTCTTCGAGTTCTTCCGCAATGAGGCGCTCGACGCAAACGATTACTTTCTGAACCAGACAGGCCAACGACGGCCGGTACTCAAGCAGAACCAGTTTGGGTTCACGCTGGGCGGCCCGATCAAGAGAGACCAGTTTCTATTCTTTGGCTCCTATCAAGGGACGCGCCAGGTGAACGGCGTTGCCGCAGGACAGTCGAGGACTGCATGTTCTGCCAGCCTGAGCGAACCGCCTCTCACCGATGACCGCACACCAGCCAAGTTGGGAAGACTGTTTGGCGGCATGAGCGGAGAGGAGGGTGGCACTGCAATCAACCCTGACGGTTCGAACATTAATCCTGTGGCCATAGCCCTCTTGAATCTAAGACTATCTGACGGAAGCTTCCTCATCCCGACGCCACAAACCGTGGATCCGGCAAAGCCGCTCGTCCGGCAGGGATTCTCGGCTTTCACGGATCCTTGCCATTTCAACGAGGACCAGTATTTGACGAATGTTGACTACCTCCCTCGGCAGAACAACCGAATCTCGGCCCGGTTCTTCCACGCAAATGATGATGAGACCGTCACGTTTCCGGGTAATGGCCTCAATCCTTCGGGCAACATCCGTGGCTTTCCGAGTCCCAGTGACTCAGGCTTTACTGATTTCTCTCTTGCCCATACCTACACCTTCCGCAATTCATCACTCAATCAGGCACGGATAGGCTATGTCCGCACGCGAACCAGCACCGAAGCCACAGCCCCGTTCAAGTGGTCTGACGTCGGGGTTGCCGAAGGAGAGATGAGCAACAACAACGAACTCCCCAGCCTACAAATTCTCGGCTCTGTCAGTATCGCTTCAGGTTTTCCACGAACCATCACGCAGAATAGTTTCGTAGCCGATGATGATCTCAGCATCGTCCACGGTCCCCACGCGTTGCAATTCGGAGGATCCGTCACGCGGTTGCAGGACAATATCAATCTCGTGGGACTCGGATCGTTCATGCGGTTTCTAAGCTGGCCGGATTTTCTGCTTGGTCTCAGCGCCAGCGGCAACGGTACCGATTTCAGCAATGTTTTCGCCTCATTCGATGACTTCGGTCTGACGACTCGGGAGTACAGAGTGTGGGAGGGGACAGGATTCGTGCAGGACGACTATAGAATTCTCAAGTCACTCTCACTGAATGCCGGCTTGCGTTACGAGCATCTCGGCCAATTTGGAGACGAGCTTGGCAGAAACTCTAGTTTCGACATCCGCAACGCTGATCCCAATCCACCAGCCACCGGGAGCGTGGCCGGCTACATTGTGGCTTCTAACTTTCCTGGAACTCCACCTCCAGGAGTGCAGCGCGCACATAACACTTTCGCGAATGAAGCAGCGGGACAAAACACAATTGCTCCACGGATCGGGTTTGCCTGGCAGTTCTCGCCCGACTCAAACACGGCACTCAGAGGCGGGTACGGAATATATTATTCGCGGCCCACCGGTCAGGCCTTTTATCAGAACGTTCTCGGCGCTCCGTTCTCAGTCTTTCGCTTAAATGCCGGAGAGGCGAACGCAGACGCGACCTTTCAAGTTCCTTTCGCGCAACCATTCCCCACACCTGATTCCTTCCCGATGTTTCCCGCGTACTCACCCACAAGCACTACGACGATATACGCCGTGGCGCCCGGCTTCCGCCCCGCAATCATTCAGCAATATTCATTAAATGTCCAGACCGAGTTGCATGAGGGTTGGCTATCGGAAATTGGCTACGTTGGCACTCGCGGCACTCATCTGATGCGTCAACGTTCCCTGAACCAGGCGTTGCAGGCCTCTGCCGGCAATCCCATACGGGGAGTAACCACGAACACGATTGCAAATATCTTATTGCGAGTTCCCATTCCAGGAGTGCCTCCTGACTCACTTCAGGAAATGGAGTCTGAGGGCAGTTCCTGGTACAACGGCTTAGAGGCGAGCCTGACCAGACGACTGAACCATGGCCTTCAATTCCTCGCTTCCTACACCTTCTCTAAAACACTGGATACGGACGGCGCCGACATCAATTCAACGTCAAGCGGAAACGCACTGACGCTGGGAGATCAGAACTCGCCCCAACAGCGCTGGGGACGCGCGAGTTTTGATCGCACGCATCGGTTCGTTTTCAGCACCACGTGGACCCTGCCAAAACCGCCTGCTCACGCACTGGGCAGTTTCCTCCGAAACTGGTCTCTGTCCGCAATAGCAACCATACAATCCGGTAACGCCCTGACCATTGCCGAAACAAATTCTTCCAATGTCTTTGGAATTAGCGAGGACCGTGCGCAACTGAGCGCCACATGCTCGTCAGGCAATCTGGTACGCCAAGGGCCGGTGGAGTCGAAGCTGAACAACTATTTCAACAGCTCCTGTTTTACGAGCCCGCCCGCCATAGGATCAGACGGCATAGGAACAGCGTTTGGAAACAGCGCGACTGGTATCATAGGCGGGCCTGCACAAGCAAATCTGGATCTGGCATTCTCAAAAGCGGTGATCTTTAATTGGCCGCGCGAGAATACTACCCTTCTCTTTCGGACTGAGTTCTACAACGCCCTGAACCATCCGCAGTTTTCGAATCCCGACACCAATTTCACATCGGCTACTTTCGGCGTCGTTAGTAGCACGGCTGTCAATCCGCGAGTCGCACAACTGGCGTTGAAGCTTGTGTTTTAGAGAAGCCCCGTACTAAAGAGGTCATTTCATGAGGGCATGGGGAGGCGTCCAACACGCCCGTCGGGACATCTTCAGATAGTCATCACGCTCGGCCACAGCTCCGAAAAGCCGATCGAAATAGACTGCGGCTACAGGTACTTCAAAATCGATTGAGGATGTGCTGCCTTGACCGTGCGATACCAGCGGCATGCTGGATAGAGTAGAACAAGCATCACCGCAGAAACACCATAGGTCGCGCCTAAACCGTAGACGTCCCGGAGGCCGAAATAGGTTGCTGGGACTTCGAATGCGAGACGGTGGACGATGTAAAAGAACATGGCGGTCTGTCCGAAGACATAGAACATGCCGTTCTGGCGGACGCCGATGCGCAGTTCGAGTGTCCTGAGCACCGCGAGGCAAAGGAATAGAATGCCAAGCTCCAGGGCATAATATGTGAGAGACGGTGGATACTTACTGACGTGCAGCCACTGCTGCCACGAGTCGTCTGCGCGGTGCAGAAACATGTCGCCGTATCCGCGCATGCCTCGGGCAACCGCGAAGAGAATCAGGCTGACAGCCCCGCAAGCCCACAAAACATTTCTTCCGGAGACCTTGCTTTGGCTGGCGGCGAAGCGGATGAGGTGGCGGCCGAAAACCCATCCGAGGACCGAGATCGCCAGCCATGGAATCACCGGATACTTGATGACCAGCATGCTGCTTGCGTAGTTTGCCACTGTCAATGCCGCTGGTACGGAAGAGTTCCCGGGGGGCACCCAGAACCAGCCGGTCAGGATCTCTCCGAGGAACATCCAGCCGATAGCTAGCAAGAGCATGGCCCAGGTGGGCAGGCGCCGAAGCGGTACCATGCAGATCATCGAAACACCGATGGCAAACAACACGCCGAAATTCCAATAGCCGGAGCCCAGGGAGATGATCGTCAAATCGAGAAGCGCAATAATCGCGCCGCGCGTCAGCATGCTCTTGTCAATTTCCCATGCGTTGACGCCTTTGACGACGCGACGTTCTACGCTCAGAGCCAAAGAAGTTCCCATGAGGAACACGAATGTAGGCGCGCAAAGGTGCGTTATCCAGCGAGTGAAAAATTCTGCGCCTGGAAGAGCCATCGTGCCCGCATCGGCATACATGGCAGAGTCGTGATCCAGGTGGTGGGCGTCGAAAGCCATGGAAGCGTGGTCGACGATCATGAGTACCATGACGAAGCCGCGCATCCAGTCAATGGAGGCAACACGTTGTGACATCCGATTGCTTGTTATTTGATCGCCGGCCTTCTCAATCGGAGCTCGAACGGTATCCCTGGAGCTCATGTTTTGCCTCCCTGCTTTCCCGCGAGAAGTGCACGTTTTTGCGGCTTAGTAGCTGTAAAACAAGTTCTGAATTTCAGCGGTGGAGCGGGGTTTGAGCAGCGCCAGCGCCAGCAGGATTCTGGACTTTTGCGGATTGAGCTCGTCAGAAGCGACA
This sequence comes from Alloacidobacterium dinghuense, assembly GCF_014274465.1. NCBI lineage: Bacteria > Pseudomonadati > Acidobacteriota > Terriglobia > Terriglobales > Acidobacteriaceae > Alloacidobacterium > Alloacidobacterium dinghuense. The sequence continues at coordinate 4,562,006 of NZ_CP060394.1, forward strand.
AAGTTCATTTCGTCGTCGTTTACTTCGACATTCCGTCCAATGCTTCCTGTTGCGACGCGGCTGCTTCTAACGACTACCACTCCGGCCTTAACGGCTCGCTCTGCGGCATCTAACGATGCCTTGTTCATGTTTCCATTTCCAACGCCGGCGATAACGATGCCCTTGGCGCCGTTTTTTACGGAGGCGTCGATCAGGTCGGCAGGCATATCCGCATAGCCGTAAACAATATCCACCCGAGGCAACTGGTTAACATCGGTGATATCAAATTCGCTTCCCGTGGTGTGCTTCCATGGGGGCGAGTTAAAGAAGTCATTCTTGCCATAGGCGCAAACTCCAACCAGACCACGCAGGGGAGACATGAAGGTTTGAACAGCGGTTGTGCTCGTCTTCGTAAGAGAGTGTGCCGCGTGAATCCAATCATTCATGACGACGAGGACTCCTCGTCCGGCAGCTTTTGAGTCGGCTGCAACGCCGACAGCGTTGAACAGGTTCAAAGGCCCATCCGCACTGACCGCGGTCGAGGGTCGCATTGAGCCCACGAGCACGACTGGCTTATCGCTCTTTACCACCAGATTGAGGAAATAGGCGGTCTCTTCCATGGTGTCGGTGCCGTGGGTGACAACAATTCCATCGACATCTCTCTGTGCCAACAAGATATTGATTCGCTTCGCAAGTGTGAGCATGATGGCAAGCGTCATGTCTTGCGATCCGACGTTCGCAATCTGCTCGCCCCTGATGTTAGCGAGATCCCTGATTCCGGGGACGGCAGCAAGCATCGCATCGATGGTTACCGCACCGGAAGTGTAAGACGCCTGCGTGCTCGTGGACGCAGCCCCGGCGATCGTTCCTCCGGTCGCCAGGATCACAATATTTGGAAGCGGCCTCGAAGGATTCGCTTGAGCTGAGGAGGGATGGGAACTCTCGAGGGTAACAGCAACCAGAAGCAGGAATAATGCTTTGCACTTCTGTGTCATGCGGGATCTCCCTCGTAGCTCTTCTAAGAGAATGGCGATGGCGGGTTGTCTTTCAATTCTCTTCTAGTCGTCCTCATCTGGAACTGGGGTCCAGGATTTGTCTGGGTTGAACAGTTCCATTTTCTTGAATTGATCGAAAGTGCCGACCCCGAAATCCTTCTCGTAGACAACACCGTCATTGCTGACGATGAAGGTTTTCACTCCAGTCACACGGTATTCGGCCGGCGCAGCGACGAGCGCAAAGCCTCCGATCATGACGCCTTGCACCACGTAGTCCATCTGTCCCATCGGAGCAGCAGGGCCCTGTCCTTTGAGGACCTTGAAGAAATAGCCATGGTAGGGTTCTGCGCGGTTGGAGTAGCCCTGTTCGATCACGTTTGCAATCTTTTCCCCGATGGGGCCGCTCCATGTGCCATCTGCGTTTTGCCAGGCCAGTCCGTCCTGCTTGCCGGGCGTGCTGATGATTCGCTGCGCGTACTGGTTTACGTTGTAACCTTCGCGTGGCTCTAGTGCGTATGATTCCTGCGCTTCCACGTAACCATGGCAGATTTGAATAGCGTCAAGTTCATTGGCTCCGATGCGACGATATAACAGCTCCTGTTTGCCGGCAGCGCTGTCAAAGTGCCATTTATTGCCTGTCTTTACCATCGGAACCGGGAAGGGCCATTCTTCATTACCCACAATGAGGAATGCGCGGTTCCCGGTCTTCGGGTCAATGGAGACAGTCTTCTTTTCGTGCGCCTCGGCGGCGAAGTCAGCGGCGCGCTGGCGGTCCTGCACAATTTCTCCGGTAAGTACGATATCGTCGCCGTCAGGATCGAAGATCTGAATGAGTGTAGATTCGTCCCACTGCTCCGCCGCGCTAATCAACGCGTCAGCAGCTTGTTGCGGTGAGTCGAAAGTCTTTGCACCTGCAGCAGGCGCTGCTGTCGGTGTGGCGGCAGCGGCCGGAGGAGCTTCCTTCGCCTCAGGTTGCTGAGCGGTAAGGAGAGCGGGAACGGACAAGCATGCCATCGCAATTGCGCTCACAGCCCAGGCAAGTCCGAGGAGATTCTTGTTGGCAGATATTGATTTCATCTCATTGCTCCTTTTCTCAGTCCTACCTGCGCCCACCGCCGCCTCTTCGCCCACCGCCACCGCCGCGCGATCCCATACTCGATGAACCGCGGCTGCTGTTGGCGCGTGCGCTCGCTCCGTTGAATCCGCCGGAACCGCCACCGAAGGCATCACGTCCGCCGCCTCCGCCGCCGCGCGAGATATCCCTGCTTCCTACACGATCTCCTCCACCGCCAGCACGATTACTGACGCCCGCCCCTCCCGCAGCACGATTGCTAACCCCGGCGCCTCCACTGCGGTTCCCGCCGCCTAAACCGTTTGCGCGATTACTGGTCAGATTTCCGCCCTGCCTTCCAATCTGTTGTCTTGCTCCAGCCTGACGGTTGGCGAGTGAGTCCCCGCGAGCCTGACCGCCAAACCGGTCAGCCGTAGCTCGATCCCGGTATGGAGCGCCGCCCCGGTGTTGCGGGTTGTGCTGCCAACTGTCGCCGCGACCACCGGACGGGAGTTGCGACGGACGGTTGCCTGCACCACCAACACCGCCCACACCACCGACGCCGCCGGCACCGCCAATACCTCCAGCGCCGCCCACACCACCGGCACCGCCAACACCTCCAGCGCCACCAGCGCCGCCGCGAGAAGGCAATTGCGACGGGCGGTTGCCGCCGTTCACCCGATTGCCACCATTGATGTTCGTGTTGCGGTTGAAATTGCTATTGCGATTGATGGTGATGTCGTTGTTGCCTCCCCAGCCGCAGCCCCAGCCCCAGCCGCCGCCGCCCCAGAACGCACCCATCGCAACACCCACGCCAAAAGAGATCGCCATTCCCGCCGCGTAGTATCCCGGAGGCGGATAGTACACAGGAGGATATGGGTACACTGGCGGCCCATACACAACGGTGGGGTTGTAGGAGGGTACATACACGACTTGAGGATTGGCCTGTTCTACTACGATTACGCTTTTGCTTTCAATGACCTTGGTTTCTACCTTCTGCTGCTCGTTCGATTTCAGATTGCCCTTGTCCTGAGCCTTCTTACGCATCCGCTGCACGGCATCCATCACATCGCTCTGCTGCGCCAGAAAAGCGTTGCCGAGATCGGTCGCCCACTGGATGTCGTCTGCTAGCCGCTTCACCACGTCGGGGAGTCCGGCTAAAGCCTGGACGCTGGGATCCCACGATTGTTTCGCGACGGCGTCGGCGAGCGCTTTGTCCTTCAGCCCCGGGTTCTTCGTGAGCCACTGCTGGAGTTGAATGATCTCCAGCGGATACGTAGACGCGGCAAGGACCTGAGCCAGCATCGGGTCGGGATAAAGCGCAATGGGCGCCACGAGAGAATCCAGTTGGTCCGGCGGAATCTTCGCAGCCTGTTGCTGCGGCGCAGACGCTTGGTTCTGCGATGCAGACGTCTGGTTTTGCGACAAGGACGCATGCTCGATATCTGCCAGTGAGTCTCCCGGCACGAGCATGACTGCGCAGACTGCAACCAGAAAACGTCGAATTGCTGTGCCGAATATCCTTGGTTTCAGGTTCATGGCTATCTTCCTTCCGCCTTCCTGGGGAATCGCGACCGACCGATCCCCTCCTGTAGCAAATGCTCCAGACTGTAGGGCGCATCCCGCAGAGTGATCTGGTGATCTTGGCGAAAGAAAACGCTGCATGAAGACTAGAGTTTTCCGCTACCCGGCTCTAATTCGGAGCATGCCGCGTATCGTCTCTCAATCGGACGCCATCCCACTTTGCGTCCGAATTCTAGATCGCGCTGCTTTCCCTGCGCACCTGTCTAAATAAACAGATGTGTTTTCTCAGCATTGATTCACTGAACGGGCAGCGCATCGAACTCTCCAAACGAAGTCTGTTTCATTTGACAGTTGGCAATTCACAGTAGCGGCTTATGCTACTGGACAGCGGCCCGGCGATCCACGTACGGAGGCACACATGGCCCGATTCAACTCAGTGATACTCGTCGTTCCCCTGGCGTGTCTGATCATGATCGATGGCTGTCAGGAACACCTTCCACGCGACATACAGAGCCTGTTCTTTCCCGGCCTTCGCCGGTCAGAAGTCTTCGGTTTTCTTGCTGGCCTGGGGACAACCTTTGCCGCCCTACCGGACTTGATTGTGATGTTGAAACGTCGGTCCAGCGTTGGCATGAACCCGAGGATGGCGGCCATCATCGGAGTGTTCCAGATTCTCTGGGTTTACTACGGTCTGTTGATTGTTTCTCGGCCAGTTGTCTTGTGGAACGTTATCGGTGTGTTCATTAATTTCCTGAGCGTCGGCGCGTATCTTCATTTCTCTCGCAAGGAAAAATCGATCGCGGCGAGTCACGTTGGAAGTTGATGCACGTCACTTCAGTGCGCAGGTCCGGCTGAGCCCAGCACTGCCATCAAATGTAATCGAGGCTTAAATAGAGCACTCCTGCGTCGAGACCCTTGATCTCACAGGTCATGGAATCGCCGTTCTTCATGCTCAACCGGTCCGTTTTATCTCGCGCGAACGCGGGTGCGGTAAGAACGAAGAGAAAACAAGAATCAAGTTTCGGGAGTTCATGCTGGACCTCTCGATATTCCCTGTGTGGGCCGCGCGCGCGATGCTCGTCGAACTCGAGACGCTGCCTCCGTGCGATGAGACTACCCTCGCACAAGAATTACTCGAAAAATCGGCGACCGCCATATCATCTCGCAGAAACTCACGAGCGGAGACAAAATCTCTGTTTAGACGGTCGCTTCTCAGAAACACGATCTAGTGGAAACAGAATACTTGACGGTCGCACGAAACTTCCGGATCATTGACGATTCTCAGGCGATCGGAGCTGAAGGGGCAAGCCTTTAGCTTGTAGGCCCGGCAATCGCCTTGTTTTGTAGAACGCGCACCACCACACGGCGATTCTCGGCCTGCCCTTCAGCGGTCTTGTCACTAGCGACTTGATTACTCTCTCCCATTGCACCTGGAGCCAGCATTCTGGTGAGTGGAATTTTAGCTTGCTGAAGAAGAATGTTCGTCACATTCTGGGCTCGGTCTTCACTAAGTCTCTGATTCGTAGCGGCACTGCCGGTGGTAGAGGCATAGCCTGTTACTTCGATCATGTAACCATCGACTCCTTTGGCCTTGTCAGCCAGCGCCAGAAGCTGGGGATTGTATTGCGGATCGACCTTGGTCTTGCCGTTGCCGAACAAAACAGTTACCTCATCCATGATGTAATAGTCGTCCAGTTGACCGAAGCGTGCGATAGCGGCATCCACGGCCGCTTTGTTCGCAGCGATTTTAGCCTGATTCGCCTCGATGGCTGCCTGATGCTCCTGCAGTGCCTGATTCTGTGCCTGCAGCTCCGCATTATGCTTTTCCAATTCAGCCGCGTTTTGTTGGGCTTGCTGCTTGACTTCATGGGTCCCGGCTTGAATGGCTTCAGCCTGTTGCAGATCATTGCCCTTGAACCTTACCTGTCGAGCTATGAGCCGAGTGTCATGGTAGTAGCCTTCCACCTTTACCGCCAGGCCTGGAATCAGGGCAGCCATGGACATTTTCTTGTTGCGAGCCTTGAACATCCCCTGCACCTGGCCCACATCCGTGCCATCGGTCAGCTCAACCACGAGATTTGGATTGTCCGTGGTTTGCACGATCATGTTTTCACCGCTTCGTCCTTTAATCAGGCCTTCAACTTTTACAGTCTTTTGAGCCGCAAGTGTCAATGGCGCCAGTGTGCTGATTAGAGCCAGAGTTGCAAGGTATCTAGCGTTAAATAATGTGAACCGGTTCATGGTGTTGTCCTTTCTGGTTTTGAATTTTGGGTGATCACGTGCGTCTGCTCCCAGCCGCGTACCCTTTCCCGCGCATCATCAAAGATGCGCTCGTAATTACCCTTGCGGACTTTCTCGATTGCTTCCTTGTTCAAAGCACTGCGTGAGCTGTTGCGTTCCATTTAGCTCCTTAGAAGGCCAACTCAACGTTCGTGTGGAACACCGCCCAGTGCCTCCGAGGGCGCTCGCGACCCTCAAACGCCGACGATGTTCTTTCGTTCCGCACATTGTCCGCAAGAACGAGCGTGACTACTTCAATCCAACCGAACTCGGCGAATAAAGGTTGTAGTTCAGTTTCTGAGCGACATAGTCGATCACCTCTTGCGCTTTGACGCTGTTACCCGCTTCATCCAGCGGCGGCGCAAACACGGCGATAGCGCCCTTGCCTGGAGCAATTGCAACAATGCCGCCTCCGACACCACTCTTTGCGGGGAGACCGACATGCCAGGCCCAGCTTCCGGAAGAGTCGTACAGCCCGGCCATCGTCATCGTAGCGAGAATGTACGGGACGTCTTCGCGCTTGATGACCTGCTCTCCCGATGCAGGGTTGACTCCATTGTTCGCCAGTGTCGCGCCCATCCGGGCAAGTTGGCTTGCATTCACTCCCACGGAACATTGTTTGGTATAAATGTCGACCGATTCGAAGGGATCGGCATAAATGCGGTCATACTTGGCCAGCAGCATTGACAGAGCTTTATTTCCAGTGTTTGTGGCAGCTTCTGATTTATAGACCTCTTCGATGAGTGTCAATTTTTCACCAGCGACTTTGTTATAGAAATTCAGAATCTTGTCCCATTTCTCATTCGCGTCTTTGCCGGATATGAGACTGGTCGTGGCGATGGCGCCCGCGTTGACGAAAGGGTTGCCAGTATGCGTTGGCATGTCGACGACGGCTGGCACAGAATTGAACGCACGGCCGGTTGGTTCCGAACCGATTCGCTCAAACGTCTTGTCTGGCCCGAGTTCTTCCATCGCGAGAGCCAGAGTGAAGACCTTCGAGATGGACTGGATTGAAAAGGAATAGTTCACGTCCCCGAGTGTGAGCACCTGATTGTCGGTAGTGACGATAGCAATACCAAAGAGTTTCGAGTCTACTTGTGCAAGGTATGGAATATAGTCAGCATTCTTTCCCTTTGCTTCGTTCCGGAATTTGTCGTAGGCCTCCTTAACTACGGATTCCACAAGCTCCCGCCGAGGGGCAACGGGACTGCTGGCCTGTGCTGACAGTCGAAGAGGTACGAAACTTACCGCCATCAACAACGTTGAGGCAATGATCCGAATGTGCGCTCTCTTCAGAAGACCAAGGCTTCTTCTCGAAAAAGACTCACACGCAACAGGCGCCGGCTGAGCGCAACAGGAATCCCTGAGGAGGGCGTATTTGCGACTAATTGCCGACGACATATTCAGCACCTCTCACCCAATCAATATGCGAAGCTTTTCTTCCAGTCGTACTTGAAAGAAAACTGCATCTTGTAGTCGTTAAAACTGTAACCATCGCTGAAGTTCAGGCGTCTGCCGAACTGGAATTCACCGCCCATCGTGACCGTGGGAACCGGGTGATAAAGCAGATTGGCGAGTGCATAGTGCCCTTGATGAAAATCGGCTGGGTTCTGCGCGTTCGAATTATCGATGTTGACCATGGAGTAGCCAGCCGAACTGCTGAAGCGTTCGCCCCAGTTATGATCGAGGAACGAAACCACCCCGAGGACTGGCAGAGGCACACCTTTGACGGGTGTGACGGGATTCCCGAAATTGTTCTTGATGCCGATATCGACAGGCGCATCATTCATGTAGTTCTCTACGCCCTCACCGTAGACAACAGCGAGCCTGGCTATATCCCGACTGCTCAACTTAAGATTCGAGGTGACATTTACACCCCACCCGTAAGCGGTACCACTGAGGTTGTACTTAGGGTCGTTGTAGTCGACCCATCCGATTTTCCTGAAAATCCCTGCCGCCTGGACGTAGCCCCAATTCCTCGTCAACCGCACGTGCCCAGAAACATCGGGCAAATTAAAGCGTGGCTTGACGTTCTGTAACTCAATGCGGTCGGAATAGACACCCTGGTCTGCACTGGCGCCGGGTCGCTCTAGCGCTGCTATGACTTCGGTATGGCTACTGCGTATTGGCATCCAGCGGACTTGTACGTTGCGGAAGAAAACCATCCCGTTCGGTCCCCAATACTCAAGCAAGTTCGGGAACACATCGATGTCCATGAACGGGCTCCAGGTTTGGCCGGCGCCGAATTGCCCTAACTCCCCGTAAGCATGTCGAAGTCGAAAAGTTGTCTGACCCGCGTCAACTCCGGTCCCGAACAATTCGAACTCAAACTGGGTCTTAAGATCACCCCAGTCAGTCGGGGTCGAAGTCCTAACTCCAAATCGTGTTTGACGCACGCCGAAGTAGGTATTTCCATTGCCTCCAAACTCATTTGCAAACGCCGGCAATTTGGTGGGACGCTCGACATCAAACCATTGCGGGTCAATCTGGCCGAAGTCGTACCCAGTGTCGGTCATGACGAAGCCGTACAGGTCGATCGTGCTTTCTGACTTTTCCCGTTCTGTGGACGCCTTCTCATTCGCCATGGGAGGAGGAGCCGGCGTGCGTAGCGCGGCTACGGCGGCTGCAAGTGGCGTTGGCTGGGCCTGCTCCGCCACGTTGATCTCATCTTTCAGCTCTTGCATCTCCTCCTCAAGCCGCTGCATTTTGTCTTTCAAGACTTGTAGATCCGGGCTTTGAGATTTCTGGATTTGAGCTTGTAAGCTCGTCGCGCACACGATGATCGTCGCGACGATACCCTGTAGAGTCTCTCTCCACCGAGTAGTGTTGTTTTGTCTCATGCCCAAAAACCTGCTACTCCGCAGGAACGATGCCAGATAAGAGACTTCTTGCAAACTGTTAGTTCTGCCAGAGCTTCAGGAACAACCAAATGGAGACAGCGCGAAATCGCGATAGCTTCCGCGCAGCACAAACCGGAGTGATTTGCGCGCAGCACGCAGCGGTGTGGAAGAGCCAAACTGAAAGACGACCCGATTTACAAAGACCTTCTGCGAAAGAACGGATGCTTGCGCCTTTCGGCAAAGACTAGCAGAACTGACAGTTCTCGAACGATGCGAGCGTCTGCAATAGTCGTTCTGTCGTTCTACATATAACGGAGACGCCGTTACAATGCGACACTCCGAAGTTATGACTACGGGTTTGCATCACCGGTGCTTGATATTTCTTCTTTCGCCATCCCGAATGTAGAGCACGCGATTACCTTACACATTCTTCTGCAAGTGGCTTGTAGGTAGAGTCATTAAAGCAGCCGAGGTGGCATGACTCGGGGTGCTCGAGCCGGGAAAACGCGATAGAGAATTGCCAGGCTGAAGTTGGAGTGGGGTCTTCTATGGGCGCTGCGATGATCGCACAAGCCATGGGCGCGAAGCCGAAGGGCCCCCTCACAAAGGGCATAGGAGGTAGGAGTGAGTCAACAAACCGGAACTGGCAAGTATGAACAAATGTTGACGAAATGCAAGAACCTGAAGCCGGTTCCAACCGCAGTAGTGCACCCTTGCGAGGAGTCAGCACTATCAGGCGCGATTGAGGCAGCGAATCTGGGACTGATCTTTCCAATCCTGATCGGTCCTCGCGACAAGATCGAAGCGACCGCTAAATCCACAGGGATTGACATCAGCAAGCATCAAATCGTGGATACTCCGCACAGCCATGCGTCGGCGACAAAGGCGGTCGAATTAGTTCGCGAGGCCCAGGCGGCACTTCTGATGAAAGGCAGCCTGCACACCGACGAGCTAATGTCTGCGGTGGTTTCGCGCGAGGGAGGCCTCCGCACCGCGCGTCGCATCAGCCACGTGTTTGTTATGGATGTTCCTACATATCACAAGGTGCTGTTCGTTACGGATGGAGCGATCAACATTGCACCCACACTGGAAGACAAGGCGGACATTTGTCAGAACGCAATTGATCTCATCATCGCGCTTGGACTCAAGAAGCCCAAGGTCGCAATCTTGTCCGCAGTCGAAACCGTGACTTCTAAAATGCCGGCCACCATCGACGCCGCTGCACTCTGCAAGATGGCGGAGCGGGGACAGATCACGGGCGCGATTCTGGATGGTCCGCTTGCGTTCGACAACGCAATCAGCAAGCGGGCGGCGGAGACCAAAGGGATCCGCTCTCTTGTCGCAGGTGATCCGGACATCCTTCTGGCGCCCGACCTTGAAGCGGGAAACATTCTTGCCAAGCAACTCAGCTTCCTGGCCAATGCGGACAGTGCCGGGTTGGTGCTGGGGGCGAGAGTCCCGATCATACTTACCAGTCGCGCCGATAGCGTACGGTCGCGGATTGCCAGCTGTGGCGTCGCCATGTTGGCGGCTCATGCGCGCCGAAAGAAGCCATAAGGAACACAACACACGGCCCAGGCTATATCGATCGCAAGAATGAAATCATCGTTGGCCTTCAGACCGAAGCTCCCTTGAAGCGGGCAATATGCCGAACGGCGGCTTTCGAATGGTCGAAAGCGCACTGAAGGTATACGGATATACGCCTGACCCGCAAGTTGTCGAAATATTCTCGAAGTACCGCAGAACCCATAAATGACGGCGTCCTCGATGCTTACACAGCAGACGTGAGGCGGTGTCGCAGTTCTCATATCTTGATTGGTTTGCCAGATGCCTGCGGACGCGGTCGCATCATCGGCGACTACCGCCGCGTTGTCCTCTACGGAGTCTCCCTTCTCATCAAGCACAAGCAAGGAGAGAAGCTCAGCCTTGATTCCGCAATGTCGACCGAAAGCATCATTCGTGACCGCGAGGAACTCAGTGAACAGATTCGTGCCCTCACGAACTGAACCAGATGGCTCAAGCTACGGCTTGGATATCTCTGAGCCTGCTCGTAGCGCACGCGAGGCTGTGCAATGGCTGTACTTCGTATACTTGGCCGCGGTGAAAGAACAAAAACGGTGCAGCCATTTCCCTTGGCAGCACATCAACCTTCCTTGATATCTACTTCGAAAGCGATCTTGCCTCAGGCGCAATTACCGAGCAACAGGCGCAGGAAATTATCGATGACTTCTTCATTAACTACGCATTGTTCGATTTCTTCATACGCCGGAATACGATGATCTCGGGAAGGGAACGCCGGAGTCGGACGTGCGGTCTGCGCTTGCCGCAGGAGACATGGGGCTTTCTTCATTCATTCGCCACCGGCTCGACCGTCGATGGGCCGGGCGTTCGGGTTGTGGGATGGGCAACAGGCTACCATTGGCGATGCCTGTATTGCCATAACCCCGATACGTGGACGATGAGCAATGGCATTCCCGTGACGGTAAATCGCGCAACTGAGGAACTCCGCAAGTATCCTCATGGACTGAAAATCCTGTTAGGAGGGTTCACATTGAGCGGCGGAGAACCTCTCCTGCAAGATCGATTCGTCGTCAAGCTGCTCACAGCCACGAAAGCGACGGGAATCCATACGGCGCTGAACACAAACGGCTCGCTCCATAAACGTCTCACCGATGCCAAGTTGGAACAGATCGACCTTGTAATTATGGATATCAAGACTTGGGATCCAGAACGCCATCGTCATCTCACGCACATGGACAATGCGCCGACCCTGGATTTCGCGCGGCGGCTGGCCGACCGCGGGAAAGCAGCCTGGTTAAGGTTTGTCCTGGTTCCCGGACTCACGGATAACGATGGCGAGATCGCGCAGATAGCGAAATTCGCCGCCAGCCTGGGCAACGTAGAGCGAGTTGACGTTTTGCCGCTTCACAAATAGGCCGATTCAAATGGAAGGAACTCAAGCTAAACTACACGCTCAACGATGTTCAGCCGCCAGGTCCCGAAGCGGTTGAACACGCATGCACTCTCTTTCGCGACGAAGGACTCAAAGCATTCTGAGTTAGTGGCCCGTGGCTGAATCAGGGTCTCTGAAGGTTAGGAATTTCCTGATAGCCACGACAGCCGGCGACAAGTATTCTCCACTATGAAGTCATAATCAATGGGAGGAACCTCTCGCGATGATGAAGTTCGGCCAAGCGCGTCTCAAAGCCAGCGGTCTTCCAACAAACGACTATGTCAGTCCCCATGCAGTCGCGGGACAACTCTTCCTGCTCCTGGCATTGACCTTGTGTTCCAACGTATCCGCTCAGAATAAGCGTAATGCGGATTACATACGCAACTCGCAGCCGCAGCTTTTGACTTATCAGGAACTGATGGCTCTCGGTGAGCAGGAAACCGTCGATCCTGCTCTGGCGAAAAAGCTCAACACTCTACTGACAACCCCCTTTATCAATAATGAGGCGTACTTCGCTGGAACAAAGCCTCTCCGCCCCGATCTCAAGGGCTTGGGGCCCTCGCTACGCCTCGTCGAATGGAACATCGAGAGAGGAATCTCATTCGATGAGATCAAGTTATTGCTGACCGATAAGCAAGCATTTATCGCCAAAGTACACAGCGAGGCTGCCAACAATACGAACACCGAAAAGGCAAACGACGAGGTGCTGAGTGCGCAGATGGACGTACTTCAATCGGCAGACGTGCTCGTGCTGAATGAGCTCGATTGGGGCATGAAGAGAAGCGGCTACCGGGCCGTGGTAAAGGATCTCGCCGATGCACTCAAGATGAATTGGGCCTATGGCGTCGAGTTTGTAGAAGTTGATCCCAAAGTGTTAGGTACCCAATCGTTCGCGAATGTGGAAAATGAGGCCGAGCGCAAGGAGTTGGACGAACTGTTCAGCACCGACAAGACGCGTTTTCTCGGGCTGCATGGCACGGCCATTCTTTCTCGCTATCCTCTGCGGGATGTAAAGCTCGTGCCCTTCAAGTATCAGGCTTACGACTGGTACAACGGCGAGAAGAAGTATGGGTCCGTTGAGGCCGGCAAACGTAAGGGCGCTAGTCTCCTCTTCGGAGAAACAATCGTGCGCGAGGTGCGCCGCGGAGGCCGCACCAACCTCATTGCGACGATCGATGTGCCTGATCTTCCGGGACAGCAGGTTACCATCGTTGCGACTCACCTTGAGAACCGCACCACGCCGAAAGGCCGAGTCGAAGAGGCGGATGAGCTTTTTGACATGATTCGCCCGATTCGCAATCCCGTGATCGTCGCCGGGGATATGAACACAACCGGGGAGGATGGCTCGGTTCTCAGCTTAAAATCGGCGGCGCTCAAAAAGATAAACAATCCCGCGTTTTGGGCCACACAAGGCATCAAGTACGCCACGGGAGTGGGGCTTGTCATGGACATTGCCAGTTTCGGCTTTAAGAGGACGAAGTTCCAGGGCGATCCAACAGCGTCGGGAGTTCCGTTACTGGCGGCAAATCCCGAACAGGGATTCTTCAAAGACTTGAATAAGGATCGTTTCGATGACGGCACCCGCATCGATTTTCGCGGGGATGCGGAACTCTCGGTGAACGACCGTGAGGGAACGTTGGGCAATTCAAACGAGCGCGCCAGCAAGGGATTTGTTACAACTTTCGCATTGCCCCGAACCATGGGGGCAGTAGGAAAATTCAGGCTCGACTGGATATTTGTGAAAGGCTATTTGAAAGAGGATTCGGCGGCGGCTGACTCCTATCGCTTCGCGCCTGGCTTTGCACGCACTATGAACGAAGCGAACCAAGCACTGAACGAGCCTTTATCAGACCATGCTGCCATCAGTGTGGATCTGCCGATCACACAGCCGGCTTTGCCATGCTCAAGAAAATGATCCTTTCGGGCTGAGCGTTCGGACCGCTATTGATTCTTCTCTTTCAGAGTTGGTCTCCGGATGGAAAGACAATCTACTTTCTCTCGGAGCGAAGAGGTTTTTTAAACGTTCGTGTCCATGCCGTTCCCACTTATTTCCTTGGGGGAGCAGTTCCCGGGATTTTGCGAACTGAGCATCCCCCTCTTTGAGGATCTCATCACCGCGAATTACGTGCACGTCGTGGGTCTGATGACGTTGATCTTCCAGGATGGCAACAGGACGGTCACAAATCTTTCGACGCCTGGCGGCGTGTAAATGTTCACGGGTGAGTATGACGACTTGGCTACGGTCGTTGGGGGGCTCTCCGTGACCAGTACAGCGTCAGCGTCGGCTCTCTCGCGTACGAAGGTGCGGCACTCGATCAGAGAGGGAGCGCGGTCACCTCGTATCGACTTGGTGAAGCACCAGCAACCGGTTCGACTTCCGCGAAAGATCTGCTCACAATGATAAGGCTTACGCGACTCTTCAATGCCACGGACGCTGCGAGCCCAAGTGTACCGATGGAAACGGTACGATAGCCCTCATCTCGAGGATCTTCCGGCAGGCGACTACAAAACCGTGATCCTCGAATCGCGAAACGATGAGAATCCGGACGGGGATCGTCATCGAAGTCGCAGTGCAGGCGACGAGCCTTGGGCTGAACGAGATTCGCCGCTGAAATAGCGAGCCGCAACTGACAGCCAGCCCGGCTGCATCCCAAGGAACATCGCGTGGGCAAAGGCGGGCAGCTTCATGAAAGAAACCGGGACGACCTTCGAGCCTCCCTCATTCGTGAAGAGACACCGCAGACGGCTGCTGTGGGTGCTGGCTATGGGTGTGCCGGTGGTTGTGGCTCTGGTAGCGGGCATTTACATCATTGATCAGCATTGGCCATATCGCTATCGCAATGTGAAACCGCTGCTTGAGCAACTACTGGCGAGCCGCATCACAGTGAGCGCGTATCACCGCACCTATTTCCCGCATCCTGGATTTGTAGCCAAGGCGCTCACATTACGGCGGAACACGGCGCCCGATCTTCCACCGGTGGGGTCGACCGAGGACCTGATCGTTCAGGGGAGTTGGCTGGACCTGCTTCTGTTCCGGAAGCAGGTGCGGTTTGTAGATATCAAGGGTCTGCACGTGGTCATTCCCCCGGTGGGCAGCCGGGCGATGCAGGAGGATTTTCCGCCTGGAAGCAGCGGAGACTTTGCGGGTCCGGAAACAGCGGTGGAGAAGCTGGTGATTCATGACGCGGCGCTCGACCTGACGCGCAAGAATGGCGGTCGCTACACCTATGTGATTCGTCAGCTGATCATGCGCAATGTGCGGCAGGGGCAAGCCGCTCCTTACGTTGTGGACATGCAGAATGCGTGGCCTGCGGGGCAGATCCATGCGATCGGCAGCTTCGGTCCGGTGACTCCGAAGAACCTGGGAAGGACGCAGCTATCGGGCAGGTTCACGTTCACGGGCGTCCATCTGGATCAGATCGGAGAGCTGCACGGAACGCTGGCATCGGACGGCCATTTTTCGGGCGCCCTGGCCGCGATTGAGTTGTTTGCCTCGGCGTTAACGCATGATCTGGCGGTTGAGGACGGCCAGTCGACGCCAGTCAACGGATCGGTACAGTGCACCGTGAATGGTCTCACCGGCAATGTGGTGCTCCACCGGATCGAGGTCAAAACCGGGGAGAGCACTGTAGATGCGGCAGGCACGGTCACAGGGGCGGCGAACACGCCGAAGACAACGGATCTTGATTTGATGACCACGAAAGCGCGGGTTCAGGATCTGTTGCGCCCTTTCCTTCACCATGAGCCGCCGGTTGCGGGACCCGTGGCATTAAAAGTTCATGCGCATCTTGCGGTGCAACAGGACGGAACGGCGTTCCTTAAGAGACTGACGATGGATGGCAGCTTTGTTCTGCCCCGGGAGCGGGTAAGCGATCCCGAGAAGGAAAACACGCTTACGAATTTCAGCGAGCGGGCGCAAGGCCTGAAGCCGCCAAAGGATGATCCTGACCCTGCGCAGGCAGATCCCGCGGCAGCGGTCCTGTCCAGCCTTGAAGGACAGGTTAAGGTTCGCGAGGGAGTGGTCTCGACGGAGCGGTTGACGTTTACCTTGCCGGGAGCCTCGGCGGATTTGAAGGGTACGTACGATCTGCGGAACGGCAACGTGCACATGCTGGGCGAGCTGAAGATGGAGTCCGACATCTCGCACGTTACGACCGGGTTCAAGTCAGTTCTGCTCAAGCCGTTGGCGCCGTTCTTCAAGAAGAAGCATGCGGGCGCGGTTGTCCCTGTTGCGGTAACGGGCGGACCGGGCAATTACAAGGTGAACCAGAACCTGCTGCACGACAAATAGCGGCCCGACCGAGGTGAAAGCCCGCGGCGTCAAACATCTTCAGTGCAATCCAAGCCGGATACGCCATATCATGCCGACCGCCCAGACCATAAACAGAGGCGGCGTGAACATGTTCAACACTCTTCGCATCCTAACTTGCATACCTTGTCCTTCCGGGTGGCGAACATGCACAGGGGCAGATTTCTTACTGGTTCGGCAACAACAATCCTGGCAACCAGCAGTTCCAACCTGCTCGGGTATTCCTCCGCTAAGTCGCAGAATACCGTCACCGAAGGCAAGCATATTCAGAAGAGTACAGGCCAGGGCAATCATCGTGCAGCTCGCCAGATGGAAGCAGCGTTTCGTACTGCACTGGTAAAGGGCGAGGTCGGAATAATGGAGCGCAAGCGGATTCCATCATTTAAACAGGCGCTTGATGATTTTCTCTCGTGGTCTGCTCACGAGCATCAGTCACACCCGGAAACGCATCGGCGCTATCGGGTGAGCAGCGTGGCCCTGCTTCGCCATTTCAAAGACACGCCCCTGGACAAGATCACGCCAGAACATGTGGAACGCTTCAAGGCCGCCCGATCTGCGGAGAACAAGACCGTTCGGGCTGGAAGGAACAAGAGAAAGCAGATTAGCAAGAGGCTGCGCCCAGCAACTGTGAATCGAGAATTGGCCTGCCTGAAGGCCGTTTTTAATTACGCTATAAAGTCAGACATACCCCTCAGAAATCCGGCGAGCCGGGTGAAGTTTCTTAAAGAGCAGAATGAACAAACGCGTGTTCTTACCTACGACGAACAAGAAAGTTATTTGAAAGCTGCAACACCACGGCTCCGCGATGTGGCAACTCTGATGCTTGAAACAGGAATGCGCCCTGAAGAGGTATTCCGCATCCGTCGAGAAAACGTCTTTCTGGCGAGTGGCTACCTTTTCAATCCCTACGGCAAGACGAAGGCGGCTCGTCGCCAGATTGCGCTCACCGGAGCAGCCAAGGAAGTTCTAATCCGCCGAATAAATGGAGCAGAGCCGTACCTGTTCCCCTGTGAAACGAATCCGACTCGCCCAGTGCCAAAAGTCAATAATGCTCATGACCGGGCTGTGAGGGATGCCAAGGTTGCGCCGTTTAGACTTTATGACCTTCGGCACACCTGGGCGACTCGCGCAGCCAGGTCCGGCATTGATCTTGTGCAATGGCAGCCATGCTGGGCCATTCCCGAATCCAAATGGTGCTCAGATACGCTCACCCGACTCAGCAGCATCAGGCACAAGCCATGCAACGCCTAGAGCGATTTGTCAGTGAACAGAGAATTGCCGTAGCAGAGCAGAAATCTCCAGCAGCGTCACATGTCATTCAGTAAGCGTCTGGGGTGGTGCCCGGCCCATCTCTAGAGGTCTATGCTTTCTATCGCGGCACCATCAGAGGCGGCGCTGCACGCCTTCGACAACCACAATCGCGTCGTCGACCACGAGGCCGATTGCCAGAACCAGGCCCAGCATCGAGAGCGCCTTACCGATCCAGTACGCAAGATCTTGGACAGTTCTATGTTCGCAACAACCAGGGTCAAAATGTACCGCTTTCCGCGCTCGCAAACTTCGAGACTCGTTACGGCCCGGAATTCACCTTGTGCTACAACGAGTATCGCTCTGCCGAAATTATCGGCAGCGCTGCGCCCGGCTACAGCTCGGAACAGGCGACAGCGGCACTGGAAGACGTGTTCAGGCAAACCATGCCCCACCAAATGGGCTTCGACTACATGGGCATGTCGTATCAAGAGCAGAAAGCGCGCCAAGGGGTACCGGCCTGGGCAATTTTTGGCCTATCGCTGCTCTTCGTGTTTCTCGTTCTCGCTGCGATGTATGAGAGCTGGTCGCTGCCATGGAGCGTACTGCTGAGCACTCCGGTCGCAGTATTTGGCGCGGTTGCGGCACTCTGGCTGCGTCGCGTCGTGCTCGGCTGGTTCCTGCCGCCGTACATGATTCAAATGGAAAACGATGTGTACACCCAGATCGGCCTGGTGATGCTCATCGGCCTGGGCGCGAAGAATTCCATTCTGATTGTCGCGTTCGCGAAAGAAGAGTACGAACGCGGCAAGCCCCTAATCGATGCTGCGCTGGACGGCGCAAGGCTTCGCTTTCGGCCGCTCATGATGACCGCGCTCGCCTTTATTTGTCGGGTGCGTGCCGCTCTGGATCGCATCCGGTGCAGGCTCAATCGCACGACACATCATAGGAATGACTGTGATCGGAGGCATGCTGGCCGAGACGTTTGTCGGCAGATTCTTTGTTCCCGCGATTTTCTACGTAGTTGAGAGGTTCTCAGGCGCTGAGAAGCGGAAGTATTGCCACTCGCTCCCGCCGAAACGCCCACTCTGGGAGATTGAATCATGAAGAACACTGCACACTTAGGAATCCTAGCCGTGCTGGTTCAAGAAACCGGCTGCATGATGGGGCCGAAGTACAAACGGCCTGCGGTGAATGTTCCTCAACAGTACCGTACGCCGGAACCGCAACAAGCCACCCAAGCCTCGTCGCTTGGCAACGAGCAATGGTGGCAGCTTTATGAGGATCCGGTGCTCACGCAGCTGATTCACACCGCCATTGCGCAAAATTATGATGTGCGCATCGCCGCCGCTCGAGTGCTCGAAGCTCAGGCACAAGTCGGCATTACCCGCGCCAACCGATTTCCGTCCGCAAGCGTCGGCGCCGACATTTACAGCCAACAAAACGCCAAGGTGACAAATGTATTTCCCGCTTATCAGGTCAACACAGGCGAACTGAATCTATCGGTGATCTGGAATCTGGACTTCTGGGGGAAGTATCGCAGACAAACCGAAGCGGCTCGAGCCCAATTATTCGCAACCGAGTGGGGGCAGCGAGCGGTGATTTCTTCGCTGGTGACCAATGTAGCAACGGCTTATTTCCAGCTTCGTGCGCTCGACAGCGAACTCGAAATCTCGCGGCGCACGCTGGCATCTCGGCGAGAATCGCTCAAACCAACTCAATTCCTCGAGGAGTGAATTGGTGGGACGGCCTCCGGGTCACCTGAATGAGAGAGGTGGTTGATCCTCGCGGAGGCCTTGCCATGTGGTCGTCACCGTCACGGCCTGACGCACATACCGGCTGCTTCCCAGTTGCTGCATCTCTTGAGTTCAAGGGTGAACTCAAGAGATGGCCCATGCTAAGCATGGTCTGCGACAAGGAATGTCTGGTTCTTTTCCATGGACTTTGTCAACTTCACAAAATCAGCCTGAGAGAGTTGAGCAGGCAGGAAATCTGTCCTGCCATCCGGTTGCACTGCATCCTTCATCATCCGCTCGTGGTGATACGTTGAAACACTCAGCATGCGACACGGATGCTCACTCTTGTTGAAGAATGTGTGAGGCGCATTGGGTTGCACCACCAGGCTTTCGCCGGATTCATACACGTTCCACTCAGCGGCGCCCTCGCTGTTCCAGGACCCAATAGCCAGAGTGCCTTCCAGTACATAGAAAAACTCCGCAAATGGGTGCTTATGAAGTGGAATACCCATGCCCGGCACGACCGTGGTCTCATAAATGGAGAAGGTATAGCCCGTGTTCTCTCCCAGTGCCCTCCATAGCAATTGCATAGGCCCGATAGCCAGCGCCGGGCCGCCTGTTTTGTTGTTCTTAATGACGTTGTGATGAATGACTTCTTCAAGCGGAGTGGGGAAGTTTGACATATAAGTTTCCTTTCGTGAACGAAGTTGGTGCTCTGGGGTGAATGTCAGAGCTTGTGAGTTGCGGAGCTAGCACTCCGCTAGTCCCGTGGGTTTCCACAGTTATCTGTCGCATGAATCGTTACAGGCCCCTTACACAGCTGATCGGATCGCCTCGATGAGAGAGGGGTTGATCCTCGCGGAGGCCTAGCTACGTGGTCGTCACTGTCACGGCCTGACGCACATACCGGCTGCTTTCCAGTTGCTGCACCATGAAGGCTGCCAGATCTGCCCGCCCGATCTTGTGCGCCTTTTCGCCGCCCTCCGTGCTCAGCACCCTGGCAACGCCGGTCTTCTCCCCGTCGGTCAACATCGGCGGTCGTACGAGCGTCCAGTCCAGGTTGCTGCCTTCGATCTCGGCCTCCATGCCCGCCTTGTCTACCAGCAGACCCCGCAGAAACGTCCGCATGAGCAGGTGCTCGTTGAAGAAGCCGGCGTTCTTGACGCTCTCGCCCGCACCAACCACCGAAATCTTCAGCAACCGCCGCACGCCATTGCGTCGCATCGCGTCCACAATATTGTGTGCCGCGCTCGTTTCCATTGTCGTCACTTTCCACGGCGTCTTGCCGCCCAGCGCGTCGATGACCGCATCCTGTCCGGCGACCGCAACGTCGACCGCGGCCGCGTCCAGCACGTCGCCCGCAACAACTCTGACGTTCGCCTTCTTGTACTGCGCGGCACCGCGCACGAAAGCCGTCACCTTATGCCCAGCCGCCAACGCCTCATTTACCAGCGCTTCTCCGCTCTTGCCCGCTGCTCCAATCACTAGAACTTTCATCGCATCCTCCTTGTGCCTCGATTTGGCCGCCCATCCTAATGAGCGACCTGACGATTAGAGGACGAGTAATAACCAGTGGTTGCAAATTAATCAGTGGTCTAATGGCCAGTGGTTGTAAATAAACAATCGGTAGCAAGAATCTTCAAAAGGGGCTAAGCTATTGAAGTGACATCCACATCACCAAGCCGCCGGGCAGAGCGCAAGGAGAGGTTGCGGGGCGAAATCCTTGCGGCCGCCAGCAAAATGTTTGCCGATCGCGGCTACGAAGCTGTGACGCTTCGCTCTATCGCTGAAGAGATCGGCTATACGCACGCCGTGATTTATCAACATTTCCCCGACAAAGCGCATATTCTTGCCGAACTGAGCAGGGAGACGATCGGGCTGCTGATTCAGAACTTCGACGCGATTGCCGCTAAACCTCTTCGACCGAAGGAGCGCCTTTTTGCGACTTCACGCGGCTTAATTCAATTCTGCACTGCCCATCCACAGCAGTTTCGCAACGTCTTCTTCGGGCCGGAGAACCGCAACGGCATTCGCGCTGGACAATATATCGACGATATTGGCAGGCCGTTGTTCCGGCGATTCGTGCAGCTCTTTATCGACGTTGCCAAGGATGAAGGATTGCCAAGTAAGAATGACATAGTGGTGGCCCACACCTGGTGGTACACAATCTTTGGCCTCGCCACGCTCATGGTCATCCAAGGGGTTGTGCCTGACTTGCCTGACCAGACTCTCGTGGTCGAGCAAACGATCGCAACGCTTTGGGCGGGCGTTCAGGTTGTTCCGCGATTGCCGAAGAGCGCAATCACTAAGCGATCCGGCCGATCCAGTGCCTCAAAGCAATAACAGCTTCTGTCCATAAACGGGGATCACGTTTCCAACCACTAGAGGCGAGTGCCAACCAACATTCCAGCGCTTCGACGGCAATCCAAGTTGCCGTAAAACCGGCTGTTCGGACGGTGACAGTTCATTACAACCCAAGAGGGCGCGTTCCAGGTTCACCAGTTAAGGGCTGACAATTGCGGCGTCATAAAGTGGGGCGTGCCGCGGTAAGCCCGCAGATCGTGTTGGGAAAAGGTCTACAACGGAGAGGTCTGTCCCAAACAGTAACAGCACTGCCCTACTTGAGATAATTGGATTTGACGGTCCGCTTCTGGTCCGCCTCGAAGTAAAAACAGCAGAAGTTTTGAGCCCCGCTGTTGAGCGTAAGCCATTGTTGTTTAATAGCTTGGAGGCGCGGGTCGGAATCGAACCGACGCATAAAGGTTTTGCAGACCTCTCCCTTACCGCTTGGGTACCGCGCCTTGGATAGGAAATCTTACTTCATTCGGCGGTGTTGAAGCCATTCTGCGGTCAGGTATTTTTTGAACTAACCCGATGGCAGCTGACTGGAGCGGGAGACGGGATTTGAACCCGCGACCCTCGCCTTGGCAAGGCGATGCTCTACCACTGAGCTACTCCCGCTTGGTACTTATTGAGTATATCGGCTTGGCCAAGCACGGTCAACGCGGCCCGGCAGGAATAGAGAGTCCGCTGCATATGAGCACAGACACAGACATGTACAGCAAATACCAGATCATAGCTCCGTAAAGAAGTGGCGAATTCAACCATCGCAGCGCCTCTAAAATCTCAGATTCGAGCCGATCATCGATCTCTCAATGGTTGCCGGCTCAAAAGTCGTAAAACGCTGTACGCCGCTCCCGAACGCATTCTGCGCGCCGCCACCATGCCACACTCCTCTCACCACGCATTCGGTGACCTCTCGTCTGCCTTGATCTCCAGCGTAACCGGGGCAGCTTACTTCGATGTTGGCGAAAGCATGATGGCTCTGCTTGTCCAGCCAGCCGGGGCGGATACCGTCTCCCAGCAGGAAATCGACAAGAGAACAAGACTGATTGACTTGGTTATCCATGGCTCTTTCCTTTCTTTTTGGTTGCACGAGATCAAGACGCATTTTCAAACTCAGGGCCCAACCGAATCGGCCAGGGATAGGCGCTATGAGGTGGTTGCCGCACACCGCCTATCTAAGCAAACGAGGAAACTGGTCTGAATCCTCCATGTCGGCTATTGCTTTGTCAGCCACCATGCGGTTACTGAATGCGAACCTGGCCGCGGATTTCACCCGAAGGAAAATTCGTGGTGTGGACGTTGATGTAGGTATCGCCGCGGCGGATTGCCTTAATGAGACCCGCCAAATTGCCTGGCTCGATACCCTGGGGAATGACCGAGTCGACGTTGGTTGACGGCAGAATACTTACATCCGAGGCAGTGATTGTTCCGGTTACCGTGCCGGAAGCAGGGCACGGCGGTTTTACGTTGCCGCCGCACAGAAATACAACAACGCCGCCATTCGTCATGCTTGCACCGAAGTGAATGTGGGCCTGAACAACAGCGCTGCTCATGTTTGCATATGACAACTCGAATGAGATCGTCTCGTTATCGTTGATCTGAGCTTCGAACTTCCCGTGACTCGGTGCGAGAACAGAGGGAACCTGTTCAAACGAGACCAGGTCGGCCTTTAAGGTATCTCCACGATCCCATTCCTGGGCATGGGCATTGCTTCCCTGCTGTAAGAGCACGAATAGAGCTGAGAGCAGAAGAAGCGATTTTATGAGTAGAGCAGCGAACTGAAGAACCGATTCGCCGATGGTTGTGTTGCTGAATGCCTTCGTCATTTCAATTTCCTTTGTGCGAAATTCTTGAGTTGAGCTTCCGGTTAAACCGGTTGAGGTTATCTGGCTCAACCGGAAGCAGTCGGAGAGTGGCGAATCGGGCTTAGTCCAGATTCAGCGTCCAAATCGTGAGCGAGGCGGTGTTGTCGTCTACCGCAGCGAGGATCGCGGTATCGTCGTTCACCTTGTTCACTGCGAGACCGAACGATCCACCCTGGTTGGGGTCCACCGGAATCTCCTTCACAAATTGGCCGTCTTTTGTGAATTCAACGATCTCGCTGGGCTGGTTGGGATCGCTGTTGATAACGTCGTTATTGGTGACCAGCAGATGACCGTTCGGCGCTTCCGCCATCGCCAAGGCACCGTGGAGATGCGTGTTGTCCTGGTAAACGATGCTGCCCGGACCGTCGCTGCTCGTCCGCCGCATGGCGTCGCGCACAACGAACACCGCGTTATCCAGCGTCGAAGCCACGTACAGCCGATCGCCGCGCTGGTCGTAGACGAGACCGGTAGGCGCATCGAACAAAGCCGCAGGATCACCCTGATGCATGAAGCCAGAGGCGATCGTGTAGTGATCCAGCTTGGTCAGTCCTGCATCGCTCACTCCGAAATCAATCCGGCTTACGGTGCCATCCAGGGCATTCGAAAAGAAAACGATCGCGCGATCGCCCTTGTCTACCACCGTCATGTCCCAGGGCCCGTTGATCTGCGCGCTGGTAAACGTTTGAATCAGCTTTCCCTGATTGTTGATCACCAGCAACGAGCCAGGCTTTGCCGTCGCAGACGTCCCATCGGCTGTGGGAAGGTTGGCGACCAGCACGAACCCGTACTGAAGCGTACCGAGCCCAGTGGAAAGCCCCAAAGGCGCCGTTCCCTGAAAAAAGAGTGATGGCGAACCGCTCTTTGGGATCCGGACGATCGTGGTACCGGTTCCCTGAAGATTTTGGTTGTTGTTGAAGTTGGAAACTAGAATGTCGCCGTGCTGCAGAGGCCCGGAGCCGGTCTGGAAATTGTCCTTGATGAAGGCTACGCCGTAGGGATTGACGTCTCCATTGCTGGGCACGGTGGAGGCTGTGCGAACGGGACTGGGCAAAAATGCGTCGTCTGCGTCGCGGTCGCGGTGGTACTGGGCAAAGCAGAGACCCGAGGCCACTGCTGTAAAGGTGAGAGCTGCGATGGTTTTGCGAATGTGGGAGCTGTATGTCAGATGCATGGGAATTTCATCCTTTTCCGTCAAAGTTGAGTCCGCCGGAGGGGAGCGGCAGCAACCGAAAAGTATGAAAATCTCCCGGCCTATGTCGTTTGGAATCGCTGAAAGATAGATTGGAAATTCGTTTGTGAATCTGAACCGGCGTCGTGAATGCCTGCTATCTGACAGAGTTTCTTGGAAATGACATTCTCGAGATCAATGACCGAAAGATAGGCTGGACGACCACTGGCGAAGGGAATTTTGTCCCTTCTTTTCATCTGCTTGGACTATGCTTAGGAAAAGCTTGGGGCTTTCTTGGGGCCATTCTGCGCGGGTTTCGATCGTCGTGGATAGCGCAAACTACAGCTTCGGACCATTCCGACTAGTTCCGTCGGAGCATCTTCTGCTGCGGGAAGAGAAGCCCATCCCTTTGGCGCCCAAGGCCTATGAGCTGCTTTTCGCGCTGGTAAAACGCCATGGGCGTCTGGTAAGCCGCGAAGAGCTGATGCATGAAATCTGGCCCGATAGCTTCGTTGAAGAAATCAATCTGACGGTAAATATCTCGCTGCTACGAAAGACCCTCGGCGAGCAGATCGATGGACGGCAATATATTGCGACTGTTCCAAAGCGCGGATACCGCTTTGACGCCACCGTCTGTGAATCGGTGCAAGCGGCTGAAGAGGCAGCTGAAGCGATTGGCCTACCGTCTGGAAAGACACCCGACTCAACCACGAGCACGCAGCAGCCAGACGGGGATCAGCACGCCACGATTCCCAAAAGCAGCAAGTCGACGACATGGCGGTACGTTGCCAGTCTCGTGCTGGCAGCTGGAGTCGTCGTGGCAGGATTCCTTCTATGGAAGCATTGGGCAGCCTCCCGGACTGAACCCATAAAGGTCGAGGCGCACCACGCAGGCCAGCCCGAGAATGCCCAGGCCTTCGATCTGTATACCCGCGCCCGAGCCTTGTGGAACAAGCGAAGCATCGAGTCGGTGCAGCAGAGTCTGGATCTCTTCCGACAAGCGATCAATGCTGACCCGAGCTACGCCGAAGCCTATGCCGGTCTCGCCGACGCCTACATCACAGCAGGGTCTTACGGAAGTAGCTTCCTGGCCCCGCAGATCGCGATACCCAAGGCTGAAGAAGCGGTGCACAAGGCGCTTGTGCTCGACGACAGTTCGTCGGACGCGCATACTTCTCTGGCCTACATCAAACTCACCTATGACTGGGATTGGCCTGGCGCGGAAGCCGAATTCAAGCGCGCTCTCGCACTCGATCCGAAAAACGTGAACGCCCGCCATTGGTATTCGCATGAGCTGATGGCTGAGGGTCGCATCCTGGAATCGCACGAGCAAAGTGAACAGGCGCTCTACATCGAGCCAATGGACCGAATCCTCAACGAGCACATGGCGTGGCATCACCTGATGGCCCGCGAATACGACCGCTCGATCCCTCAGGCACGGAAGGCAATCGAGATCGATCCAGATTTCGTGCAGGCTCACCGCGTCCTGGGCCTCGATTACCTCTACACCGGGCGATACACCGAGGCGTGCAGCGAGTTCAAGAAGGGTGTCGATCTGTCCCATGGCGATCCCGTGTCCCAGGCATATTTGGCCCGTTGTTACGCCATGTCGCATCGCAGCGCGGATGCGCGCCAGATCCTCGATTCGCTGATCAAAGACACGCAGGAGCGGTACATCTCTTCAGCCGAGATTGCGGCCGTGTTTGCGGCCCTCGGTGACGATACGAATTGCGTGACGTGGTTGCAGAAAGCGGTACAGGAAAAATCGAGCGCGATGATTTACTTGAATATTGATCCGGTCTTTGATCGCATGCGGGCAAATCCCAGCTTTCAAGCGATTGTGAAACAGATAGGCCTCACGCCGGAAATCGACGAAAAGAAGAAGATATAAAGACCTATCGCGCGGCCAGTTGGCCTCTGCCGGCTTCAATGCTGGTGATCTCACCATCGCGCATATGCAGGATCCGGTCTGCAATCGCCGCAGCCTCCGGATTGTGCGTGATCATCAATACTGTCTGCTTTAGTTCCCGATTCGAACGCAGAAGCATATCAAGAACGGCGTCAGAATTCTTGCTGTCGAGATTGCCGGTCGGCTCATCGGCCAGCACAATCGCGGGATGGGTGACGAGTGCGCGCGCAAGGGCCACGCGTTGCTGCTCGCCGCCGGATAGTTCGGAAGGACGATGCTGCAGCCGTCCGCTGATTCCAAGCAGCTGCGTCAGATGTTCCAGATATGCACGATCGAGCGGCTCTTTGCGTCCGGAGATCTCGTAGGCAATCTCGACATTCTGGATGGCCGTAAGCGTGGGCAGAAGATTAAAACGCTGAAAAACAAATCCGATCTTTGTCTTTCGCATCCGCGTACGCTCAGAGTCGGTCAGAGAGCTGAAATCGGATCCATCAATGCTGACGTGCCCCGAAGTGGGTCGTGTCAATCCGCCAAGAATATAGAAGAGCGTCGACTTCCCGCTTCCCGAGGGTCCGACAATGCTGACAAATTCCCCGGACTCGATCGTGAACGAAACGTTGCGAAGGGCTGGAACATCAATTTTTCCAGTGCGATAAACCTTCGACAGGTTTTCTGCGGTGATGATGGGCTGCACTCTTTGATTGTAAATGCAGCCCCATCTTCCGTTTATGCGAGCGCGGCCGCCGGCTCGTGTTCTGGTACCTCATGATAGGGGCGCATCACCTTCTTCGGTCCACGCTTGCGGGCAATCATGATGCGAATGCGTTCGAGCATCTCAAGGGGCGTGCAGGCACCTTTGGGCAGAAACGCATCGGCGCGGTTCGCGCGATCAAAGGCTTTCACCGTTCCGCTGACGAGAATCATCGGCACTTCGGGCGTGATCTCCTTCATGCGGCGAACCAGTTCGTTTCCATCCATCTGCGGCATGAGCAGATCGCTCAACACAAGGTCGATTCCGCCGCTGCGGAAGATATCGAGAGCTTCTTCTGACGAAAGCGCAGTAATCACGCGGTATCCACGGGTTTCCAGGAGAAATTTACGAACGGAGAGGGCCTGTTCATTGTCGTCAACGCAGAGAATTACTTTTCTGGGCCTCATAAACTTCCTTACTGCTCCGCGAGCCATGGCGAAGCGGTTAATGAGGGCGAACACACTTCCAGTGTGCGAGCCCGCGGGGGGTTACGTCGGGCCGCAATCCATTTATGTAAAGACGAGGCCCGGCTTTCCGCGCCGCGTGGAGGTCTTTTTAGAAAAACAAATCATCCTCCACGCAATATGCGCGGCGCCGCGTTCCCGTCTCAAGCGGGATGCGGTTGAACCAAAGAGCGGGCATGGTTGCCGGCGCAACAACCAGGCAACCACTGCGGTGCTTGCGCGTTTCTCGGGATACATTCCGGAAGGTGGCAGGCTATGCAATAGATGCCGCAAGCGCACATGTCTGCGCACTCTGGCTCTCATTCAGTTGTCAGTAATCGGCGAAAGTTGCGAACCAAAATTCCGGAACGCTTGCCAAGAGTACGAAGGGCAGCGTCGCGTGTAAACAGGGAAGATGAAGCGAAGAAGCCGTGAATTTTTTACTGGAGATTCACTGAATTTTGATTTTGCAGCGTCTTTATTGACGATGCGCGATAGAAGGCCTGTTGAAAGCATGTGAATCATTCAAGGAAAAAGCGTCCTTTTGCTACGAAAACAGTGCTGCCTCCAACCCGCACTTCCCGAACTGAAACTCCATCGAATTTCGCGCGCACGTCGATCATGCTCGGTCGGCCCATTTCAATGCCCTGGCGAATGTGCAACTGTTCATCCGATGCCGCAAAGCCGTGATGCACAAGATAGGAAATTGCGCAGCCCGCGGCAGATCCAGTGGCTGGATCTTCGCCGTTATAGAACTGCATCCGCGCGCGCCAAATGCCTTTCAGCTCGGGCGCAATGCAGTAAAAGAATTTCGCATCCTTGTCGCTCAGGTACTCTTCCGCCGCAGCTGCCGGAATGCGCAATTGAGAGAGTGCGTCGACAGCGCGAAACGGCACGATGCAGTAAGGCAGTCCCGTTGAGACCGTCTGCACCGGCATCTCCATCGCCAGGTCATCAGCCTTCACCCCAATGGCGCGCGCGACTTCGATGTGATCATGCAACTGTCCGAAGATAGGATCGGGCTGGGTCATCTCGCCATGTACTGCTCCATTCAAGGGCGGCGAAAATCGTACACTCACCGGGCCGACATTCAACTCAAGCTCGATTGATTCGCAATCAGCGTATTCGGGAAGATGCTGCCGAATAAACGTGCTGGTACCAAGCGTCGGGTGCCCTGCAAAGGGCAATTCTTCCTGCGTCGTAAAGATGCGAACGCGCACGCCGCGCAGCTTCTCCATTTCAGGAGAGCGGCGAACGATGAAGGTCGTCTCGGAGAGGTTGGTCTCCTTCGCAATCTTCTGCATTTCCTCCTGCGTCAGGTCGCCGGCATTCTCGAAGACGGCAAGCTGGTTCCCGTGAAACGGGGTATCGGTGAAAACATCGCAGAGATGGTAATCGAAAGCACGCATGCCGATAGTTTCGCAGACTCGACAAACGTTCGAACGCCGTCTTTCGGCTTAGCTAGAAAGACTACGCTGGCGCGATTGACACGCCAGCAGCCACCGGCTATCCTGATCCACAGGATGAACGGCTTGGCTCCAACCCGTATGTGTATGTGCTGCTGCTGTAGCTGCGCCATGCGGGTGTGTTCCTAGAGCGAAGTCTGAACGCCAAAGCTCGAAAACGCCCACCCGCAGAGACCTGCCGAGGTGGGTTTTCTATTTCAAAGGAAAGATAGGGATTTGCCCGAAGAGGAAGAAGCGAAATGTCACTGCGGATCAACGATGTTGCACCAGACTTTATG
Source organism: Alloacidobacterium dinghuense (assembly GCF_014274465.1). Taxonomy (NCBI): domain Bacteria; kingdom Pseudomonadati; phylum Acidobacteriota; class Terriglobia; order Terriglobales; family Acidobacteriaceae; genus Alloacidobacterium; species Alloacidobacterium dinghuense. Next base: position 4,591,147 of record NZ_CP060394.1, read on the forward strand.
GCAGAAACAACGCACGGCACGCTCCACTTTCATGAGTGGATCGGCGATAACTGGGCAGTGCTCTTCTCCCATCCAAAGGATTTCACGCCTGTCTGCACAACTGAGCTGGGAGCGGTCGCCGGTCTGGAGGCCCAGTTCGCGCAACGCGGAGCCAAGGTCATTGGACTAAGCGTGGATAAAGTGAGTGATCACACCAACTGGCTCAAGGACATTCATGACGTGACCGGAAACGCCGTCAATTACCCCATCATCGGAGACCCGGAACTGAAAGTTGCCAAGCTCTATGACATGCTGGCGGCGGAGGCGGGCGATAGCTGTGAAGGACGCACGCCGGCCAACAATGCTCCAGTGCGTACAGTGTTCGTCATCGGCCCGGATAAGCGCATCAAGCTAACGCTCGCCTATCCCATGACGACTGGCCGCAACTTCGACGAGATTATCCGTGTGATTGATTCCATCCAGCTCACGGCCAAGCACAAAGTGGCGACACCGGCGAACTGGCAACAGGGCGGGGACGTCATCATTACTGGCGCCGTCTCGAATGAAGAAGCCGATAAGATTTTCCCGGGCTACAAAACAGTTAAGCCGTACCTGCGCACCGTCGCGCAGCCGGCAGAGTAGTCCATTCATTTTAAAAATCCGCCGCACGCAGCTGCCGTGGCGGATCGAGAGCACCGGTGGCGAAGTGGCTAACGCGCTGGTCTGCAAAACCAGTATTCGCGGGTTCAATTCCCGCCCGGTGCTCCATTTAAATCAATGGTTTATGTTGATTCTTGAATCGCCGCAACACCATCGAAAACCATTTTAAGATACACTTCGTCAGTTTTCCCTCAAGGACGACGGTGCGAATCAAGAGAAATCGCTATCAACAGGGCAGCATCCGCAAGGTGCGTCGCGCCAAGGGTTTTGCCTGGGAGTTCCGTTATTACGTCAACGAAAATGGCAAGCGGAAGCTTCGGGCGGAGACTTTTGATCCCAAGATCTACAAGACAGAATCGGATGTTCGGAAGGCGCTCGAACCTCAGATTCTGAGGCTTAACAGAGGAACGAATTACGGACTCTCTGCTGGGGTCACCTTCGGCGCGCTTTTGGATCGATACATTGCCGAGGAGATGCCTGCTCGTAAGTCCACCCGAGAGTCCTATCTCTCACTGATCAGAAATCAATCTTCGACCTCAATGGGGCAGCCATCTTTTGCTAGAGATAAAGTAGCGAAGCGGCTTCAATGGTCGGATTGCTTTCTTTTCTTAGGTAGGCTTCGTGGCAGACTTTCAGCCATGGCGAGAGCCGCCTGCGATTCTCCTTTCAGCAGGGCCTTCGCAGCAGCGGATCGCAGCGTGCGATACCACCTAGCAAGTGGAGCGGACGCATCTGACGAATCGTCCTCTTCGATCGACTCAATCGCGTCAGTTTTCTTATGTGCAGATTCCCGAAGGAACTCGATGGCAAGGCGTCGTTCCCCACCCGCCCATAAAGCCACAAGCGCCACGCGAAGGTCGGCATCGAGATCGCCGCTGGGCCCATCCTCGAGCAAGGTACGCCAGCCAGCGTTGAGGAGTTTTTTTCCCGTTGCTGTGATTTTGTGATCCGTGCGGCCCCGAGGGCCGGGCTTTCCCTGGCGTACGCATCCCGCGTCCAAAAGTCTCTGTAGTGCAGGGATCGTTGCACCAGGGGAAAGTCCGGCCATCTTTTGTAGATCGTACGGAGTCGAAATGCCGCTATCGATCAATGCCAACACAAATAGGTCGAGGTCAGTTCGGCGGCGCCTGTCACGAGTCTCAGACATGTGCCACCAGTATACGAAGCTGAGCGATTATGTCCGAGCCCAGAGTGATGTTTCCTGTAGCACCCTATTCTGAAGCTCCTCCTGTCGTGGGAGACAAAGAACCAGCCAGCGAGCCAGCCATTCCGCCCAGTAGTCTGGATTGGGTATGAAATCTCCCCATTTTGACTTGTCAGGACAGGCGGCAGGAAGCAGTTGGGTAGGCGTCGCGGTCGGTACGGGATAGTGCTGGATCGATGAGCGCCCCTGATAAAGATGCTTGCCAGCTTCGTGCAATACGTATTCGAGTTCGTTCAGCACCATGCGCTCGTCCGCGACCCAGAGCTTCAGTGCCTTCAGGATGCGGCGCACGTGAAGCTCGAGGCTTTCAGTGTTGTCAGGGTTATATGCCGGCCTGATCTTCTTGGGCTTCTTCGGTCGTTCTTTCTTAACTGGCCGCTCGTGTTCGGGGGTTTCCAGATACTTCCGATCGCGGCGAACAGTGCCCTCATCGACGGCGAGTTCCTTGCCAATAGCACGATTTGATTTGCAGCTCTAATCAGTACTTGTCGTTGTGCCAGCGAAGTGCTGTTCAAGAAGACACGTCATACGAGACGGATCGGAGAGATCGGCATGGCAAAGGCGATTTGTGTTCCAGACGGTTACAAGATCCGCTGCCACACCGCGCGGCGTCGGCGGTTGGGGACAGTAGCGAGCCAAGGCTGCAGATGCGTAAATGAAAAACAGTGCTCGGGCTTCAATTGGAAGCCGATCAAAAGGCAAATGCGAAGAAGTGGTGTTCACCATACTGCGATTGTGACCGATTACTGATTTTCACCAAATACTCGCGCCATTCGCATTCCATACATCGCGTTCGCATTGCTCGATCTAGATGCAGGTTGCCTATCCAGGCAACTGATCCCCTGAGATCAATAACACCCTTCTCAAACCCTATAAAACCTCAACTCCCCGGCATCCTGCGTGCCTATTCACTTCAACCATTCCGCGGTGAGATCACCGCGGAATGATGGACATTATTCGCGGGCCGGAGGGGAATCCCAGCGCATTGACATTGCTTCAGCCTTCTCTCGGACCCATCCGCTAAAGAGCGCGCTATCCGTTGCCCATCTGGAAGACGTTTTCGATGTAGTTCTTATCGCCGCCGGCGGTGACCGGGTTGCCGTTGATGTAGCCGAGGATTGCCTGCTCACCGTTCTTGAGCCCGAGAACCTCTTCGATGGACTTGCCCTGGAAGCGCTCCCAGCCATGAACGCGCGACTCAACCACATCGTATTCGGCCATACGCTCTACGTTCATGCCGTAGAGGTTGTTGCGCATCAGGAAGCCGCCTTCACCGAGATAGCGTGTCTTGCGCAAGAGTTTGGATCCGTCGTTGTAAGGGGGAAACAAACTCTTTACATATCTCAGATATATGTGATAACCTGGTTTCCTTTTATATGAAGCGCGCCGCCCTGTACATGCGGGTCTCCACCCTCGATCAGCACCCCGAAACCCAGCTCTACGAGCTCCGGCAGATGGCTCAGCAGCGCGGCTTCCATATCGTCGAGGAGTACACCGACAGGATTTCCGGTGCCAAGGCCAGGAGACCGGGCCTCGATGCCCTGATGCGTGATGCCCGCCGCGGCCGCTTCGACGTCATCTTGGTCTGGGCCTCGGATCGCATCGCCCGGTCGGTGAAGCATCTCCTTGATCTGCTCGATGAGTTCAATCGGCTCAACATCGAGTTCGTCAGCTTCCGCGAGCAGATCGACACCGGCGGTCCGCTGGGCCGCGCCATTGTCGTCATCATCGGGGCCATCGCAGAGCTCGAACGCAACCTCATCCTCGAACGGGTGCGCTGTCTCAAACGGCCTCCAAAAACCCGCCCGCTAAACCCCGCCTAATCCATACCCCAAACTCCCCCTCCCGCCTGTTTCAGAAGGTGTGGGTTGTGTTACAGCATGAATCTTTGGCTTGCACCGAGCCGAGAATTACTCTGAGCCTCCAAACAGTGGGAATTTCACTGACGTCCTCACGCGTTTGCATCTTTGTTGGCAGTTGATCGCACATCGGTGCTATCGCATCGAAACGTGTCTTTGGGACAAAGAAGATTGCGGAGCCAGGAAATAGCATCAAAGAAAGTCGAGAAGCGATAAAGTCCTTGATGCCTCCTACACGATTTACGCGCCGAGACCTGCTGAAGATCGGAGTCGCAGCTGGTGCAGCAGAGATGCTAGGAGGGATCCTTTCTGGATGTGGTGGGCACAGGTCCCGGAACCGTCTGTAGTGGGGAACCCAGCGATAGCCGGTCCCCTTGGACTCGGCTTTCGAGTGCCAATGTTGATCATCTCTCCCTTCAGCCGAGGCGGTTTTGTTTCATCGGACCTGTTCGATCACACCTCGGTTCTTCGCTTTCTTGAGACACGATTCGGGGCTGAAGTGCCGAACCTGACTGCATGGCGTCGCTCAACAGTAGGCGATATGACGAGCGCCTTCAACTTCATCAAGCCTGACACATCCATTCCCACATTGCCCTCAACCGTCGCAGGCCTTCCGTCAACCATCGCCGAATGCGTTAACAACCTGGCGGCCTTTTCTGCGTACCAACTTCCCACTCCGCAAGTTATGCCAACCCAAGAAGACGGTTCGGCAATTCGGCCGAGTGGCGCCTGTTAAGTAAATCGACCTTGAATGGCCGATCTACATGGGGTTGAGTCCGCAGCCGATTAGGTCTATCCAAACGTCCGCACGCGGGAAAAATGACCAGACCGGTCGTTGAAATCTCGCAGCTCGCCCTGGCATCAGTTGCCGAAAAGAAAACTCTTCTCATCTGAGCTTGTGAACAGCAGGTGAATTTCAGATGAAACAATTGCGAACGGCCACTCTCCTTAACTTTCACTTAAGTTAAACCTCCCTACGCTGAAACCACGCCACTCACAGTAAAGCGTTTGTCCTGGGGATCCGCCGCCACTGCTAATCCAAGAGAGGCTACCAAGACAGAGATAGATCCAAACAAGACTCACGCAATGAACCCGGCAACCTTTTGGGGAGGTTAATCGAGTATGCGCAAATGTTTCCAACAGACGTTCTCCGTTCTCATACTTATCTGCTTGCTGACTTCGTTCCGAGTGCCCGCACAAACGGCTCCCGGCGGTATAGCCGGAAATGTTCAAGATTCAGCTGGCGCGGTTCTTGTCAGCGCGAGAGTAGAAATCGAACCGTCCGATCGCCAGGCAGCCACCGACAATCAAGGGACATTTCGTATCCCGAACCTTCCTCCTGGGCAGTACACGCTCAGGGTTTCCTATGTGGGGTTCAACCCATTTGAAACAACTGTGACCGTCGCTTCAAGTCAAACTGCAAATGTGACTGCGACGCTCCAGGTGGGATCTGACGCCGACACTGTCCTTGTCACCGCACCTCGACTTGAGGGCGAAGCGGAAGCCGTGAACGTCGAGCGCATGTCGGCACAAATTGTGCAGGTTGCGCCACAGGGAGTGATCACCAGTCTTCCCAACACCAACATCGCCGATGCCATAGGGCGCTTGCCCAGCGTGTCTCTGGAGAGAGATGAAGGTGAAGGCAAGTACGTACAGATTCGCGGCACGGAACCGCGCTTGTCGAATCTTACCGTCAACGGCGTCAACGTGCCGTCGGTTGAAGTGACGGTGCGCAACGTCAAGATGGACGCGATCCCCTCCAACGGAATTGAGCGCATCGAGGTCTACAAGACTCTCGCTGCCGATCAGGACGCCGATGGCGTAGGCGGTACGGTGAACCTGGTAACCCCGACGGCACAGGACAAGCCAACGTATTCGCTGAACGGTACGGCAGGATACAACCCTCTGCAAACCGGCTACTGGCGCGGAGGCTTTGACGGAACTTTCGGGAAGCGATTCGGACCCGGCAAAAAGTTCGGGTTCCTGTTGGGTGGAACATGGGATCGCACCAACCGTGGTATCGACGATCTTGAACCGAGCCAGACCTTCGGCACCCTCGCCAACGGTCAAAATGTTGCCTATGTCAGCAGCGAGGACTTTCGCTCGTACGATTACTATCGCACCCGGTACGGCTTCGATACCGGAATAGACTACAAAATTACCCCCACTCTGACGACCTATGTGAAGGGCCTTTATGCCGACTTTCACGATTTCGGTGAAACCCATGTTTACACGCCAAGCACAGCAAACATGATCGATTCCGCCAGCGGCTCGACGGTAAATTTCTTCACTCCCGCTCAATGCGATGCGTATAACGCGCAGAATCCGAATGCGAGCACACCTTGCAGCTACGGGAATTGGGTCTATCGCCACTACATCCGCAGGCCCGATCAGCAGGTTTTCAGCTTCCTGGCCGGCGCCAGCCAAGCTTTGCCCAAGGATTTGATCACTGTCAACCTTGCTGTATCGCGCGGCCATAACATCGGCGGACAGGACTTCCCAACGACTTATTTCAGCGGGCCGCCTGCCGTGACTTTCAGTGAGGACCTGAGCAATCCTTACCGCCCAAGGCTTTACGCTACAGACGGTACAAATGGCTTTAACACCACTCAGTACACGGTCAATGAATCCGACACCGGTAGTTATCACGCTACGCAGCTCAACATCCAGGGATCGGCAGATCTCGCGCATAACTACAATTTGTCAGGGCATGCAAGCACCTTCTCAATGGGGCTGAAGTTTCGTAACTCCTACTCCACACAACGCGAGAACGACACGCATCTCGCTTTCACGGGAACGAATCCCTTCACCCTGGCCAGTGTAGGGGGAAACTATACGAATCCGACCTACTACAACAAATCGTTTGCGATTAACGGACAGGCGTATGGGCCTACCTCCTCGTACAACAAAATACTGAGCGCTGTGGCGGCCAACTCGGGCGCTTTCACTGAAGACGTCGTAGGCGATTCCAACACATATGCTTCGGCATTCTTCAATGCCGATGAGCTGATCTCCGCAGGTTATCTGGAAGACGTAATTTATTTCAATAACGTGCGCCTGGAAGGTGGCGTGCGTTTTGATTCTGGCAGCACTCACTTTCTTGCGAATACGATCGACAACGGCGCGAATGGGCCCTGCTACAAAGACCCAAGCCAGAGTTGCCCTGCCGTTACGCCCAATCGGCAGGATGCCAACTACTTCAATGCGCTTCCCAGTGTGGCGTTGCAATGGCAGTTCCAGAAGGACAGCAATCTGCGTGTCGTCTACAGCCGCGGACTTGCGCGGCCCAATATCGGAGACCTGGTGCCAGCCACCGTGGTCGATCCAAACCAGACTCCGTATCCAACGGTTTCTACAGGCAATCCAAATCTGATTCCGACCTTGTCAGACAACTTCGATGTTCTGGCCGAACACTATCTCAAACCGTTGGGTATTGTGCAAGCCGGGTATTTCTTTAAAGAACTCCATAACCCGATCTATCCGGTTGCAACTCTTCTTCCGAATTACAACAACACTGGCAGGACATATCAGTTGACACAGTCCATCAATGGACCGAACGCGCACATTCAGGGAATTGAGCTGCAATGGGAGCAGCGTTTCTCCTTTCTCCCTGGCATCTTGAGCGGATTTGGCATCGATGCGAACTACAGCTATTCGGCTTCGCAGGTCACTTTCCCATCAGGATTCGACGGCGGCCGCACCGATCATCCTGGGTTGGACCGTACTGCGCCCAACAACTACAACTTCAACCTGACTTACGATAAGAGCCGCTTCTCAGGACGTTTTGCTATCAGCCACAACGACCCGAACATTGCGGCCTACCAGTGGAACGCGACAACCGGCCCGACGAACGATCCGATTCTTGGACTAAAGGGCCCAACAGGCGATAACTACTTCTACGGGCACACGCAGTTTGATGTGCAGGGCAGCTATCGCATCTATAAGGATTTGCGGGTAGTGGCGTCGGGACTGAATCTCAGCAATGAGGTCTTCGGGTTCTACAACGGTAGCGGCATCTACCCGGTACAGCGCGAGTATTACAGACCCACCGTCTCGTTTGGTTTGCGCTGGACGCTAGCGGGTGAACAATAAGGGTTAAGTTTGTGGAGCGTTGCTCAAGGACAACGCTCCACATGTTCCCTGATCACCGCTGTCCAACCACAACAATCATAAAGGTGCCCGGCTTCGGCTTTGGCCGACCCGTTGTTGCTGGCTCAAGCTCGGCTGTAGGTAAATAGATCAATTGTGAAGTCTCATCCACGCCCATTGTTCGCGCACCTTCAGGTGTCTTGACGACCTGTTCTACTTCGAACTTGCCCGCCTTCTCCGCAGCCACAACGAGCGATCCGTCGCGGCAGCTCGCGAAGGACTTTTCTGCCATGACCTTTGTGGCATCTACACCCGCGCCAATAGGCAACGATGCTTCCACTTTGCCATCGTCCGCGCTCATCACGATCAGCTTTTGCGGATTCCGGCAGCCGATGAAGAGACGACGTGATTTTGTATCCATCGACATGCCGACCGGATGTCCACCCGGAGCGACTGGCCAGCGTGCGGTCACTTTTCGCGAATTCAGGTCGACGACAGCAACGGTATCCTTATCTTCCAGGTTGATGTAGACCTTGCCTGCACCGTCAGAGGCGAGGAACTCCGGCGCTCCGCCCAGCATAATGGGAGGATCGATCTTGCCATTCTTCGGATCGATGTCGGGCTTGAAGGTCATCAGCACGCCGCCGTCGCCTGAGACAGCAAGAACGCGGTCAAGCGCCCCGTCGTAGATGATGCCGTCGGAGTCGGGCATGGTGGGGATCGTCCCCAGCACTGCGTAGGTCTTCAGGTCGAAAACCACGATAGCGCCGCTACCGCCGCCATCGGTGATGAAGCCACGTCCAACCTTGGGAGCGATCGCTACGCCATGTGCGGTTTTCTGGCCGGGTATGTCTCCGAGCACCTTCCCTGAATCAGCATCGATGACCATAGTGTGAGTGGATCGCGGCACAAACAGCCGGTGCGTGGAGCGGTCGACTGTGAGATAGTCCCAGCCGCCGTCTCCGCCGATATGAAATGTTTTCGTAACTCCCCAGTTGGATTGTGCAAACGCATGCGATGCACTTCCAGATAACAGGAGCACAGTGGACGCAACCATGAGTTGGATGGTGTTCTTCAAGGGATTTTCCGTTCCTTTCTTAGACAAAATGAATACCTGGATGCTTAACATCTGCGCAGGTGATTCACCACACTTTCAGTTCTGTTCGGGCGCTCGAGTGCCATCGGCATGCACACGGACTTCTCGGTGTTTCCCATGGTTTAAAATCTGGGCTTCATAGGCAGTCTCGGAGTCAGATTTCACTTCCTCTACCATCCGAATCGAACCGCCTTCGGCTCCCTTTTGGATGGCGGCCATGGCTGCTGCCGGCACTGCATCGAGTGACACCTGCTGCTCAACTTCGATCACCTTTCCAGAAGGATCAATCGAGACGTCTTTCGACATGCCGTTGAGCATCATCTCCACTTCATACTCGACCCGGCCGTTTTCCACTTCCTTCGAATAGCCTTTGACTGTAGCCCCCAGAGATTCTCTCTGCGCCGTCTCCTTTACAGCAGGAGGCAGATCACCAAAGTTCACGCGCTTAGCCTCCGCATGGCTGTTTATGGACAGAGCGGTTGCGGCACCTATTGCAACAATAAGAGCATTCTTCATGAGTCCCTCCTCGCAATCATCATGCAATCAGTCACCTTAAACCGGGCTTAATTTGATAAGATCCGGCTACTCCTATTTGTTGACACTCATCCCAAATTGCTTACCGAAGCACGGTTTCTACGAATGATTCTTGCGCTACCTCGTGAGATCTGTAACACAACCCACACCTTCTGAAACAGGCGGGAGGGGGAGTTTGGGGTATGGATTAGGCGGGGTTTAGCGGGCGGGTTTTTGGAGGCCGTTTGAGACAGCGCACCCGTTCGAGGATGAGGTTGCGTTCGAGCTCTGCGATGGCCCCGATGATGACGACAATGGCGCGGCCCAGCGGACCGCCGGTGTCGATCTGCTCGCGGAAGCTGACGAACTCGATGTTGAGCCGATTGAACTCATCGAGCAGATCAAGGAGATGCTTCACCGACCGGGCGATGCGATCCGAGGCCCAGACCAAGATGACGTCGAAGCGGCCGCGGCGGGCATCACGCATCAGGGCATCGAGGCCCGGTCTCCTGGCCTTGGCACCGGAAATCCTGTCGGTGTACTCCTCGACGATATGGAAGCCGCGCTGCTGAGCCATCTGCCGGAGCTCGTAGAGCTGGGTTTCGGGGTGCTGATCGAGGGTGGAGACCCGCATGTACAGGGCGGCGCGCTTCATATAAAAGGAAACCAGGCTATCACATATATCTGAGATATGTAAGAAGTTTGTTTCCCCCTTACAACGACGGATCCAAACTCTTGCGCAAGACAGGCTATCTCGGTGAAGGCGGCTTCCTGATGCCGTAATCCCTCCCCTTGCGCACAGATATACTCCCCAATTCCTTGCAAAATGCGGGCCAGTTCGCTATCTTTTAGTCGGCTTCCCCGCAAGATTCTGATTCAACTGCCCATAGATGTCTCGCGCGGATCAGCTGGACGGTTGCCTACTCAAATCCCATTTGGCCCCCGCAGAGCGACATCTTATCTCATCGGACTGAAGGCGAAAGGGAATTACGATCGTTTATTTATTAATAGTTGGGGCCTCTTTGTAGGTAGCATTACGCAATCCATTAGTAAGCATGGTGGGGATTCACAGGCGGCCCGGTGGTCAGCCCAGGATAAGGGCAGACTTACTTCTCTTGGACCTTTTCTGCCGTTCTCGCCTGCCAGATGAACCAGGGATCTAGACAGTTGCGTCGGTGAGTACTCGGACGAGGCTTGCGGATGGCTGAATCACGTCGGGAAATCGTGGCATTGCTGTTTGAAGCGGCATTGGAGCAGCCGCCTGAACAGCGACAGGCTTACCTCAGTCAGGCCTGTGGGGGTGACAGTGATTTGCAAGGCGCAGTCGAACAACTGCTTCGTGATTATGAAGCAGCCGGAAGTTTTCTCCAGAAACCACTACTAAATAGTGGGTCGGATAGTACGAAGGATATCAGCGCACTGGGACATCACCCCGTGCGGGCAGGTGAATCTTTCTTTCGTCCTAGCGACATCATTGCGAATCGGTTCCATGTGGTTCGATTTATCGACCGAGGTGGAATGGGTGAAGTGTACGAGGTCGAAGATCGTCACCTCCACGATGTACATGTTGCTCTCAAGGTGATTCGGCCGGAGATTTCCGGAGACCCGGCGATGCAGGCCCGTTTCGAGCGCGAGGTACTCGCGGCGCGCCAGGTAGTCCATCCGCATCTTTGCCCCATCTACCACATTGAGCGCTGCACCGATTTACGAGGCCCGTTGTGTTTCCTGACGATGAAGTTGTTGCCTGGCGAGACGGTTGCCGCCCGGCTAAGGCGGCAGGGCGTACTCCCGCTTCAGGAAGCAACAATCATCGTGCACCAGATCGGGTCTGGACTGGCAGCCGCGCATAAAGCGGGCATCATCCATCGAGACATAAAGCCAGGCAACATCATGCTCCAAGGATCCGGTGAAGCTGTGAATGCATGCCTGATGGACTTCGGCCTGGCGCGCAGCCTTTACTTTGATACGACCCGGATCAGTGTCACTGAAATAGCCGGTACTCCGGGATATCTTGCGCCGGAGCTCTTCCAAGGGCAGTTTCCATCTCCGGCAAGCGATATCTATTCATTTGGCGTCGTCGCTTACGAAATGCTCCTGGGGCGCCTACCGGTGTTTCCGCTCCAGTCGGAAGGGCAAAACAGAAAAAAGCCCGATTTTCATGATCTTCCCACAGCGTGGCAGAGGCTGATTCGAGGCTGCCTGGAGGCAGATCCATCGCGGCGATTCTCAAATGTGCAACAGCTGCTGGACGAACTTGACGAAGGCCACCATAAGATTTCACGTCGGACCGCAATCCGTCTTGGGGCTGGCGCGGGCATCGCTTTGGGAGGCATGGTCTGGATCGAGTGGCCTCGCATCGATTTTCTCTTCAACCCCCTTCCGGCTAACCGATCAGTGGCCCTGATGGCATGGCCCACTCCGCGAAGTGAAGATACAGCGCTCCTTTCGACTATCATTGAGTCCATCAAGGGCAGACTTGCCCGGGCAGAAGCGTATGTCAAGAATCTACTGGTCGTCTCGGAGGCAGACAATCCGGACTCGCCAAGCAAGTTATCGACACCGACAGACGCGCGAAATACTTTGGGCGCCAATCTGGTCTTAGCAGCCGCGCTTCATGACCAAAGTTCCGCCGTTACTCTTAGTCTTCAGTTGTTGAACTCAGCTACGCAAAAGGTACTTCGCAAGGGTCATGTCGAGTCCTCGTCATCTCAATTGAGCAGGCTCGCGGACGAGGGATATGCGCTGGCGGCGCGGGTCCTCGACCTGCAGGAGCGCAAGGACTCACTTGAGGATTCAGAGGAGATACGAAACCTACCTCCCGAAGCCTATAGGGAGTTTACGGAGGCTGAGCGCCTCTCCAATGAGCCGAATAACACAGGGCTGGATGCCGCCATTGACAAGTATGAAAAGGTGTTGGCGCTCGTGCCGAAGTTCTCTCTTGGCTATGCACAGATCGCAATCATATATGTCCGTAAGTTCCTGCTTGACGGCGGACAGCCATGCCTCGATCTGGCAGCCCGGAACGCCGATCTTTCTCTGAGTAATCCAAGATCAGTTAGATCTCTGCTGAGCAAAGCACTCGTTTATTCCTACACAGGAAAAACCGAGCAGGCCATCCAGTACTTCGAAAAGTCATTGAAACTCGATCCGGACAACCCCGAAGTGATGATCTACAAGGCTGAGACCTTCCGCGATCTGGATCGCTGGGCGGATGAAGAAAAGGCATATCGGGAACTGCTCACAATCAGGCCGAATTACTGGGTGGCACACAATGAGCTTGGCTGGGTCCTCTCCCGGCAGGCCAGGTATAAAGAGGCTGCTGCCGAGTTTGAAGCGGCCTCTGTATGTGCCCCGACGGTAGCGCTGCCGCTCGCCAACTTAAGCACGATGTACATCGAGGAGGGTGATTTTGAAAATGCTATCGACGCTGCCCGCCGCAGCCTGGCCAAACATCCCAATGCGAATGCCTACAACAATCTCGGCAATATTGCATTCACCAAAGGGAACTATCGCCAAGCCCTCACTCAATACCAAAAGGCCGTGGAGCTTAGCCCAAAGAACAATCTTCTCTGGAGGAACATTGGAGATTGCTACGCAATGTTTGGTGACAAATCGATGGTCCGGGCCAAATATGCAAGAGCCGCCGAGTTACTGGCCGATGATCTGAAGACCAATCCCCAGGCAGGCTATAACTGGATGACGCTGGCCTTTTACCACGCGAAGATCGGAGACTTCGCCGATGCAGAACACGAACTTGAAAATGGAGATTCTCGTGGTGCCAGTGATGTCGACTCACAGTTCATGAAAGTCCAGGCATTAGCGCTGCTTGGGAAGAAGGATGAGGCCTTGGCAATTCTCCTCCGTTGCCTAGACAAGGGCTTGGCGCCTCTCGATGTTGATCTCGCCCTCGATCTGGCGGATCTGCGCAAAGACCCACGATACAAATCGCATGTAGCCATGCTTACCTCCCCCGCTCACAAGACGCATTCCTGATTCAGGCATATCTGCTGTAGCAAAGGAGATGGAGATGAACATAGCAGCAAAGACACAGGAACTGGGGCAGAAGCCCAAGAAAAGGTGCTGGATCCTAGTCATTTGTGCTTTTGTCATTGGTGTGATCGGCGGGATTCTGATTGGAATATATAGGCCCAACGAAATTACGTTCATCATCAGAACGAACGGCGAGGTCAACCTTCACCCGCTACCTCGAGATGTCGTTCGCTGGCTTGTGGAAGACCCCGAAGAGCCGGATGATCCGAAAAACCCTGTATACGGACAAGTAACTTTTTACAGCAAGGATCAGAAAGGTGTTCCCTGCGAACTTACCCCTGATCCAAGCACAGCCGCCACTTACACGATTAGGACATGTAGAGTTACTACGGTCCCTCTGGACTACTACTATACATGTCAAAATCATGGCCGCCCTTGTAAAGATCCAGGAAAAGGCCCAGGAAGCGTCCCTGGTCCGCACTCGACGATGTATCAGCAAACTGTGGGGTTCGTATGGGACGAAGTCCTCCATAACCTGGAGTTCGCATGGGATGACTTCCGCGACTTCAGATACGACAAAATTGCCGAAGTTAGCACGGAACACAAAGATGTCAAATCTTTGCCAGCCAATGTAAACACGGCGGCGCTTCAACCTCCTCCGAATGGAAGCATTTTTTGTGGTTCCGATAACAAGCCTAAAGTCTCGGACATTGCGTATAAGGCTAATAGCGGCGACGCGATCGAGTGGAGTTCTTCGCTCGCGAATCCACCCTCTGGCAATCCAACTTACAGCTTCACCCTTCAACCGCCTCTGGGCTGCAGGGAAAAGCAACCTCCTTCTTTTTCATCGCAGCAGCCACACGCAATATGTACGCTGACAGGCTGGACTGTCGATCAATCCTATAATTACCCCGTTACTGTCAATGATACGAAGTGCCCGGGAACTACTAATGGGAAAATAACCATATATCAACCGATCAATCCGCAGATCAGCTGTAATGGGGGTGCTGCCAGCGTTACGCCGATTCAATACACGGCTGGTAGTATCGATCCTATTCAGTGGAATGCGTCCGTTTCAAACTATAGCTTTGATCTCGGCAGCGCCACGCCGAGCCCACTGACCTGCGCAGAGGGAGTCTCCGCCTTTTCGGATGCCAACCCTTATGCGACGTGCACGCTGACAAGCGCGGCGAAGGGTAACTATACATACACGGTTTCCGTTCCGGGCTGCTCAGCAGCCACTGGACAAATAACCGTGCAGTAGCTCGATTGTGGGACGTGGTCTTTGGTAACCCGCCGAAGGCCACGCAAAGTCGAAATAGCAGTTCAGCATTCTCGGCGCCATTCAGGCGTTACGTCCGCGACGGCTGATCTCCCCATACAGCCTTGTCCGCGCGACAGCCCAGTCGCGCTTGACCGAGCGCGGAGCTATGCCCAGAACCCGCGCCGTCTCTTCGACTGAGAGCCCCGCGAAATAGCGCAGTTCTACAACTTTCGCCTGTCGTGGATTTTCTTTTTCGAGCCTGAGCAGTGCTTCATCTAGCGCGAGGAGATCCGGGGACGTATTTCCCGATACGATAAAACCCTCGTCGAACTCCACCCTTTGAAGATCACCTCCACGGACGCGGGCCTTGTGCGCCCGGGCATGATCGATTAACACTTGGCGCATAACATTCGCAGCGATCCCGATGAAATGAGCCCGGCTCTGCCAGTCGGTGGAATCATGAGCGAGCCGCAAGTACGCTTCGTTGATAAGGGCGGTTGGCTGAAGGGTATGATCACGTCGTTCGCGGCGCATGTAGGATTTCGCCAGACGATGCAGTTCCTTGTAGACGAGAGGCAATAACTTCTCGTTCGCCGTGACATCTCCACGCGTCATAGCTTTCAAAAGAGCCGTAACATCTCCCTCGCTCGCGCTCATATCACTCACTCACGCCGTAGCTGAGAATCTTACGAGGAATTCCCCAGATGGGACAATTTTCTCACCATTTCGCGACCATCTAGGACCAAGAAACCGTGAGGCTTTGACAATCGGATGACTAGCCTAGCGGTATCACGGAATCCTGGTTGCCGACATGTCCCTCCACACCTCCGAATTCCGCATTCTCAGATGACGAGAAAATTGGTGCTGGCCGGGAAGGCGCGGAGTATCCAAATCCTGCTTCCCGTTCCAGCTAGATGGAGGGGGTTATGGATCGTTCTGGCGGTGGAATGGTGGCGGCGGCGGTGTTGCTGGCCGTCTTTGCGGGCGGAGGGATTCGAGGCTCGCAGAGCTCTCAGCCGAATGCCTCGACGGACACGGCCGTAACTGCAGGAATGTCAGCGCATAGCGCGGAAACGGCAGCCCCAGCCGGGGAACAGTCCAACAACAAGAGAGATGGCTACGCTGATGAGATCCGTCGGCTGACGGCTTTCATCGCCGACGCGAAGCGGAATACTTCGGTACTTAATGAGGATCAGCAGGCCGATCCAAACTCTGAAGCAGAGAGGGCCGAAAGCCGGACTGCCTTCATGATTGCACTGGTGCCTGATCCGGCAAAAACGCACCTCTCGCTCGTTTTCGACCGCTATGTGGATGCGCTCGAACAGGCGATTCAGGATGGCGGTTTCGATTTCGATCGTGCTCTGCTGCCTTGGGACGAGCACGACCATCCGGAGTCGAGCAACTTCGGCACGCGTCTTGATGAACGCGAGTATGTGCGCGGGGAGCAGCAGGCGCCCGGCGTACTGGTCTTCCGCAGGCACTATTTCGCCAACGAGAAGCCATCGTCTGAGTCTATTGAGACCCTGGTGGTGTTCGTGGTGGGCGAAAGCCCGACAGCTGGGATCAATCGGGGGCAGTTCGTCACCGCGATCGGGTTGGCGAAGCGACTCGCTCCGAAGACGGAGGGCGCGCAGCCTCTTACGATCGCAGGGCCAAGCTTTTCTGGCTCGCTGTATTCACTGGCTGCTCTGCTCAAGTCTGAGGGCCACAGCTTTTCCCGAATCGCGATTGCCAGCGGAACGGTATCGGACCCTGACTCGGTGGAAAGCTTTCGCGCTTCGATCGGCCAGACGTTCGGGAAAGACGGGCAAGCGAACTTTGCAATCTTTGAGGAAAACAGCAGAGTGAAATTGCGTGCATTTGTTAGCTTCGCATGCCAGAACTGGAATCTTCAGCCTTCAAACATCGCGGTGATCAGCGAAACGGAAACGGCCTTCGGCAGACAACAGAACGACGACGACAGAGAACTTTGTCCCGATTCATCGGGCGAAAACGCCAGACATGTGAGGTTGTATTTTCCAAGAGGCATATTCCATGTCCGTAGCGCATACGAACAGCAGTTTCCCGGTGGTAACAGTGCAGATGACGATCGGCCCCCATTGCGGACCACGCTCCGGCCCAATCTTGAGGAAAAGCACGGCAGCGCCGACTCTGTGCCCGAGTTCTCGCCGCAGCTGCCAGTCTCGCAGGATGCAGTCTTGACAGGCCTCGTCGACCAATTGCACAGGCGAAGGGTAGGGGTAATCGTGTTGCTGGCGTCCGACCCTCTGGACACTCTCTTTCTGGTGCGGTATTTCAAAAAGAATTATCCATATGCGCACCTCGTGACGATGGGTTCTGATCTGCTACTCCGTCACGAATCGCCCGATCCGGCGATGCTGGGTGTCCTAGCGCTAACCACCTATTCGTTGCAGCCAGCCGAGTCCAAAACAGACGTAAATTCGCCGAACGGGATTGTGTTTCCTGACGATGGTTCCGCGGGGTTATACAATGCCACCGCCGCTCTGTTGTGGTGCATCCTAAGCCCAAGCACGTCTTGGTGTCTCAATGGTCCTTCCAGTGAGAAGCTACCATCAGAACTTGGCCTGATGGGATTTACGCAAGTTGGCAAAAACGATTACGCCACTCCCGCGCTCTATTTGGATGCTCTAGGCCGGGACGGGTTCTTGCATGTCGCCATTCTCCAGACAACAGAGAGTTGGCTGCCTCAGCAGAAGCTCACCGCAACCGGTTCCGGTAGCGAGTTTCGGCGTGAAATGAGTCTGCCGAGTTCGTGGAAGGTACTGGCGATCGCGGTGCTCAGCGGCATCGGGCTTTTCATATTTTGCCTCTGCCGCGCTTCCATCGTCAGCACGATCGAGGCGGAAATCCTGCTTGCTCCTGCCGATACAATGGAGAACGATTTCACCCGTGTTGGGCGGAAGTCGCTGATTGTGTTTCTAGCCTGTGCATGGATGGCCGTGCTCATGCTGGTGTATCGTCCGGCATTCATGACCGGGGCGTGGCCAAATGGAGAATTCCGGCTTTACGTTTTCGCGGCGCTCATCGCCGGTAGTGGACTGAGCGGCGTTATGGTGCACAGGTTCTCGGGAAGCATTCGGTATCTTCCGGTGATCTCGTTTGTTGCTTGCGTTCTGACATGTGTTGGTATTGCCGTCAAGGGACAATCGGTCGAACTGCGGCGTTACATCGATGTTTTTTCCCAGATCAGCCCGGTGATGCCGCTGTTTCTCCTGGCTTTGTCGGTCATTTGGTGGCTCTGGTACAACATTGCGGCGTGCGTGCTGACGGACTCCCGCCGTCCGCTTCTGCCTGCCCGGAAAATCCACGGCGGAGTTCCCATTGACATCAGCGCGGAGGAGCAAAAGGGTCTCGAGTCCGCCATGGCTCCGGGACACTTGGACCGGAGACTCTGGATTCCGGCGATCCTGCTCGGAGTCTTTACTTACTTGTTTATCGGGCCTAAGCCGTTGGTGTGGAGCGTGGAGGGGCGAGGCTACAACTGGCTGGTTACTCTGGCGCTAGTTGTCTCCTTCGGGCTGCTGGCAGAATCCGTCGTGCGGATCCTGGTGGTGTGGAAGGAAGCCAGACATCTGCTGCGCGGGCTGAATCAGCAGCCTTTCCGCACGAAGATGTGTACGGTCGGCGGAATTACCTGGAATGCGATCTGGAAGGTGGGCATCGCAGCGGTCAGCATGGCACATTCTTTCTTTTCGCGGCAGTCAGAGGCGCTGTGTCTGCTCCTGAGGAGTCGTGCAGAAGCCCAGGAGACTGTGGCCGGGCCGGTGCCACCCAGCGGCGAAGTCGTCACGGCAGACAAGCCGGAGTACAAGCTCCTTTACAGCTTTCGCGCGCTGATGCAGGGAGTGACATTTCCAGAGAATGAGCAGCAAACAAAAGCAAACGGAGACATGGAACTCTCAGAGGAGATGTACAAGAGCGCAGAGGCGGTAAAGAAACAGGGCGGATTGGTGTGGCGCAAGTATGAAGAATTGTTGGGGAAGGGGAGAGAGCACGGCAGCGATCGGAACGAGATTCAGCGGAGGAAGGAGATGCGGCTGCTTGCAGCGTATAGTCGCGCCCAGGGCAAGTTCGCCGATGCCGCCGGCAGTCTGATGGATGGCCTTATGCGCCACTATCCCACCCATCCGGAGATTGTGCGCGAGTTGGATGCGGATGCCATCAAGCAGGCGCAGAAGGACGCGCCGCGGAGCGTGAGAGAAATTAGTGAATACTTCGTGAACATGCTGTATATGAACTACATCGTCACAATACTTCTGCGCATCCGAAGCCTTGCTGCCGCAACAGCCGGGATCTTCGTTTTCGAAGTACTGGCGTTGAATTCATATCCATTCGAGCCGAGGGCGTTTCTCCGGGCGGCGATGTTTGCAATTCTTATTCTGATTACTACTTGCTTCGCCGTTGTTTATGCGCAGATGCATCGAGATCCAGTCTTGAGCCGAATGACGGATACCAAATCCGGCGAACTAGGTGGAGACTTCTGGATGCGTATGTTGAGCCTCACCGGATTACCGATCGTCAGCCTTGTGGCCACGCAATTTCCCTCAGTCGGTAACTTCCTGTTCTCATGGGTTGGCCCACTGATGAAGGTTGCTAGGTAAATGGGCCATTTACCGTGCCGAGCTATGAAGTTGGTGGCGTTTGCGCGTTCATCAGCGATGGTCGTAGGTCTGAACACTTTGTTGGTATGGGAGAGAGACTATGTCTTTTGTGATCGATGACAACACCATTTTCACACCATCGAGAGAATTCCTCTCGGTCCTTTCAGTACTTTTGAGGATGTTGCAGTTTATTTACGTAATTGAAAATAAAAGATGTCGACGATCTGCAAAACCCGTATTCGCGGGTTCAATTCCCGCCCGGTGCTCCATTAAATCAACTCGCCATAACGTCGCTGATCACGGCCGAACCGCAGCTTTCTGATTGGTCACGGTGGCCGGATTGATCGGGGTAGCGGTCGCGATTTGGACGCAATGGCTCTCCGGCGACCCAGCATATACCGGGTTTCCCCCGGGGCTTTCTCTTTATTGCTGTAGCAGGAATCATTGTTCTCGGAGCATCTGCCCCGGTCGACTTCACCATCTTCGTTGAGCGTGCAGTAATGGCTCCGGGCATCCCCAAGGTCGATGCCTATCGTTATCAACCTGAGAGCAACCCCATGGTACTTCCGCGATAAGGTCCTGCGTATCCTTTTCATCCGCTTAGGCTCTCTTCTCGGAGCGACCGCCTCATCCCAGTTTCTATAACTTGCTCCGAAGCTGTTGGACGGATGACAAGTTTCCAAAAGCCGCTTTTTGACGCACTATCGGGGCCACTTGTCCGAGTAGCGAACTAACAGACAAGTGAATTTGCAGACAAGTGAATTTGCGGCTATCAAAATAAGACGCTCCCATTCAGTCGAGCGAGTGGAACTTCGGACGCGAACGCGCTACCACTCTGGTGTGAATACGAGGCGAACAGCCCTCACCACACAGTAATGGTATCTCCTGGCTCCTCTACAGTGGTAGGTAAAAAACCTCTTAGTTGGTGATGTCAGGCCGTATAGAAAACAAGTAGTATGTGCACCAACTAAAAATTACGCGCGCGACGTCGGTGGAACCTGCAAGCCTCCAGAAAAGGGGAAACGAGATGTTTGTTCTCCTTGGCGTAATTGGGATCATTAATCTTGTTCAACTTCTCCTCGTGGGGAAGGTCGCCTATACATGGTGGTCCCTCCAAACTACCCCTGTGCTTGAGTCTGCGATAACAGCACGCAAAGCGAACCATCGCAGCGAGCAGTTACAAACCGCGAACAACTCGCCAAATCGGCGGCATCCCAACATGCAGCCATCGTTACGTTCACTCGATCCTCAACGCTGCATGCATACCAACACTCATGGGGCTGAATTTCCCGATGCAGCGACCTCCCCTGGGGAATCTGCTCGCCTTCGTTCTTGCCTAAAGCAGATACTCTCGAGCCCAGGAATCGAGCTCCTCAAGAACAGGCCGGAGCTTTCGTCCGAACGCGGTCAGCGAGTATTCAACACGCACAGGCATTTCGGGAAACATCTCTCTTTTGACAAGTCCGTCCCGCTCAAGTTCTCGCAGCTGCTGCGTCAATACCTTCTGCGAGATTCGAGGCATGCTTTGCCGGAGGATTTTGAACCGGAACGGCTTTTCGGTGCTCATAAGCCACCAGAGAATGACTGGCTTCCAGCGGCCCCCGATCAGGACAAGCAATTCCTCGATCGGACACATGCTGACAATACGTTTAGCGCTCATTTCAATTTTGGTGACCAGGTATCCATTTGGTTCCTGGTATCCCCTTCGTAGTACAAAGTGATTTCGATCTTACATCGAAGAAAGCGAAATTCCTCAACACGACACCACGTTTAGCAGCGGCGTAACCACCTTTCGGATGTGTTGAAGGCGGAGACGTCTTACATCATCCATTCACCTCTAAGAGGAGAGAAAGTCATGGTTCAGAACAACGGTCGTCCAAAACTGAGCGAAAAGGGGCTTTTGACGCCGGACAATTGCGTTGTGGCGTTGATTGACCATCAGGGACAAATGATTTTCGGAACGAGCAATTTCGATCGTCAGGGAATCATCAACAACACCGTCGCAATTGCGAAAGCTTCCAGAGTGTTTGATGTGCCTGTGGTACTCAGCACAGTAGAAACGAAGAGCTTTAGTGGCAACATGTGGCCGCAGCTGCGAGCCGTATTTCCGGGCCAAGAACCCATCGAGCGGTCTTCCATGAACTCGTGGGACGACAAAAACTTTGTCGACGCGATCGAAAAAAGCGGACGCAAGAAGATCGTGTTGGCCGGACTGTGGACGGAGACTTGCGTGGCGCTTCCGACGATACAGGCGATCCACGACGGCTACGAAGTCTACGTGCTGGAGGATTGTTGCGGTGACGTGAGTCAACTCGCTCATGACAACGCTATGAAGCGAGTAGTCCAGGCGGGAGCGAAACCCGTGACGTCACTCTCAACCATGCTGGAGTGGCAGCGCGACTGGGCGCACAAGGAAACTTACGACGCCGTGATGGACATTGTGAAGACCCACTATGGAGCCTACGGGATCGGAGTCGAGTACGCGTACACGATGGTGCACGGCGCTCCCCCAACCAAATTTCCTGAATATGTAATTCCTGCGGCGCTCGCTGGCGCACACAAGTAGGCACACTCAGAGGGCAAGAGTCTTTCTTGCCCCCTGACAACACAGTCCTGTGAGGAAAATCTTATGGCAACGGACACTATCCTGCACAATGCAAAGATCGCGACGAATTCCACTCCTTCCTTTGTTGAAGCTCTCGCGATTACGGACGGAAAGATCGTCGCCACGGGCACCGAGCAAGATATCTTACGGCTGCGCGGCCCTGCGACCAAAGTGATTGATGCAAAGGGCCGAACCATCATTCCTGGCCTCAACGATTCCCACATGCATCCGATCCGCGGCGGACTGAATTACAACATGGAGCTGCGCTGGGACGGCGTACCTTCGCTCTCCGATGCGCTGCGAATGCTCAAGGAGCAAGCGGCGCGAACTCCCGCACCGCAGTGGGTGCGCGTCGTTGGCGGGTGGACGGAGTTTCAATTCGCTGAACGCCGCATGCCGACGCTCGATGAAATCAACGAGGCAGCGCCGGACACTCCTGTTTTCGTTCTGCACCTGTACGATCGTGCTTTGTTGAATGGGGCAGCTTTGCGTGCAGTTGGCTATGGGAAAGATGCGCCGGACTTTCCTGCCGGCGAAGTTCAGCGGGACCGGCACGGCAATCCCACGGGTCTTCTGCTGGCAATGCCGAATGCGAACATACTCTATTCAACGCTGGCCAAGGGGCCAAAGCTATCGCGCGAAGATCGACTCAACTCTTCGCGGTTGTTCTTTCGCGAGCTAAACCGCTTTGGCATCACCAGCGCCATTGATGCGGGTGGAGGGTTTCAGAATTACCCTGACGATTACGGGGTCGTGAACGAACTCCATAAAAAGGGTGAGCTCTCGATTCGCCTGGCCTACAACCTATTCACTCAGAAACCAAAGCAGGAACTCCAGGACTTTCAAAATTGGACGAAGATGACAAAGCCTGGCGAGGGCGATGACTTCTACCGCGTCAACGGCGCGGGAGAAATGCTTGCTTTCTCTGCCGCAGACTTCGAAGACTTCCTGCAGCCGCGTCCTGATATGGCGCCTTTCATGGAGAGTGAACTGAAGGCAGTGATCCGTCACCTGGTCGAGAACCGCTGGCCATTTCGCTTACATGCGACATACAACGAGACGATCGAGCGGGCATTGAACGTTTATGAAGAAGTGAATCGAGAGATTCCGTTTGACGGCCTGCACTGGTTCTTCGATCACTGCGAGACAATCACCGATCGCAATATCGAGCGTGTGAAAGCGCTGGGCGGTGGCATTGCAGTGCAGAACCGCATGGCATTCCAGGGCGAGTATTTCGTCGAACGTTACGGCGCGCAGCAGGCGAAGCGCACACCACCGATACGGCGGATGTTGGAGATGGGTGTTCCCGTGGGAGCAGGGACCGATGCAACCCGCGTCTCCAGTTACAACCCATTCCTCTCCCTCTACTGGCTTATCACCGGTAAGACAATTGGTGGTTTGAACCTTTATCCGGAAGAAAATCGCTTCGACCGATCGGCAGCGCTGAAGCTTTACACCATGGGAAGCAGTTGGTTCTCCACGGAAGACGGTAAGAAAGGAGCACTCGCACCAGGGCAGCTCGCTGATCTGGCCGTTCTCTCTGCCGATTATTTCTCGATCCCGGAGGAAGAAATTAAAGATCTCGAATCGGTGCTGACCATCGTCGGTGGCAGGGTTGTGTATGCCACTGAAGAGCACGCAAGCCTTGCTCCTCCCGAGCTTCCTGTCAGTCCTGACTGGTCGCCCGTCGCGCACTATGGCGGCTATGCCAAGGCTTCAAAATCACTCGCTGGAGCCTCTCATTCCGCCTTTTGCCAGCACTCAGGGCTGAGTCACGCGGAGGAGGGCCCAAAGGGGCACGTCCGTTTATTCGGAAAATCCGGGCTTTGGACTCTCGGCTGTGACTGTTTCGCGTTCTAAAACACAACCGGACGAAAGAATGGCTTGAAAACTGGAAGGGAGAGCGACTGATGAAAGTACTGCTCATTTCATTTGCGGTAGGTTTGTTTGTCGGCATTTTGTACGGAGTGATTCGCGTAAAGAGTCCGGCCCCGCCAATCGTCGCTCTGCTCGGCCTTCTGGGAATGGTGCTCGGAGAACAGCTAGGCAGTTGGATTCTTACGAAACATGTCAGCGTGACACATGCTGCATCCGTTTGTCTTGTGGGTAAGCACTGGGATCAGCGAGCGAATGTGCAATCTGTAGTATCAGTTCAGCCTCACGCGACTGAGGAATAAGTTGCTGCCGAGGCGTCGCACGGATTCTAACCCCGTTGATGGCAAAAGGAGATATTGAATGCGTACCATTCGGCCGCTTGGCGTAATCGCTATTGCAGTTCTTTTGAGTGCGGGAGGCTGGGGTCTATTCCCGTCGCTGGGAGTCGCCAACGCCGCTACGCCAACGCCCAACGTGGCCGTGGGGGCGCAATACGATACGACCCACGTCTACGTCGCGCCCGAGGACTTCGACCGCTTCGTCGCCAGCCTTGTAGCAACCTTCGGCGGGACCACATCCAAACAGGGTGTCTTCACCGTGACGCCGACTCCGAGCAGCACCATGTCCCAGCTGGTGCTGACTCCCGTAGGAACCCTGTCGGTTTTCGGGTTCAAGACGCCGGTTCCGTATCCGTTTGGCGCAGAGCGAACGGGTTACCTCGTGACCGATTTCGATGCGGCGGTTCAGGCCGCCCGCACGACAGGTGCCGACGTTCTCGTGACTCCATTCCCTGACCCAATCGGACGAGATGCCATTATCCAGTGGCCGGGCGGCGTGAACACGCAACTCTATTGGCACACGACCGCGCCGTCCTATAAAGCTCTTCAAACCATTCCGGAAAACCGGGTCTATGTGTCTGCCGATCGCGCGGCTGCCTTCGTAGACAGCTTTCTTGCCTTCAGTCATGGGAATGTTATCGCTGATGATGCGCACGCTCCCGGTGTTGAGATCGGACGGCCGAGTGACACTTATCGGCGAGTCCGTATCCAATCCAACTTCGGCAAGCTGACGGTTCTCGTAACCGATGGCCATCTTCCGTATCCATACGGGCACGAGATGACGGGCTACGAGGTTTCGGATCTCGCGGCTACCCTTGCCAAGGCCAAGGCGGCAGGAGTCCAGGTACTGGTTCCTCCCTACACTGCCGACCAGCGCGAAGCAGCCATAGTGCAATTTCCCGGCGGATACATTGCCGAGATCCACTCGATCGCTAGCAAACCGAACTGACGTTGAGCAAATACCTTGATGCGATTTTTCCCAATGCTAGCGGCAGCTGTTTTGCTCGTCACACGACTGTCCGCTGGAGCCCAGGCCATATCGTCTGCCTTGCCTGACGCACCAGACAGGACGATCAAGTTACTGCGGGAAGACGAGGACTGGAGCTTTCTTGCGAATCCTGCCAACCGTGATTTCTGGGACCCGGTCAAATATATCCGGCTTCGAAGGGGGCGCGATGATTGGTTCATGACGATCAGTGGAGAAGCCCGAGAGGTATGGGAGCAGATCGGCAACGATTATTGGGGACAAGCTCCTTACTGGAACGGGTACCTCAATGAAAGGTACATGTTGGGTCTCGATGTTCATTATGGACAGCATGTTCGCACCTTTGTCGATTTTAAAAGCGGCATAAATTCCTATCGGCAGGGCGGCCCGCGTCCGATCGACGAGAAGAAACTCGACTTTCAAGCCGCCCTCCTACAGGTTGGAACTGCAGAAGGTCAGAACTTCATCGAACTAAGGGCCGGAATACAGGAACTCGAGTATGGATCTGGCCGGCTTATCGACGTCCGCGAGGGGCCGAATGTCCGCCTGAGTTTTGTTGGCTTCCTGGTCAAAAGCAAAATCAATGCATGGAGCGTGGACGGATTCGCCATGCGTCCACGCCTGGACAAGCCTGATTTCTTTGACGATCGGCCAAACAGCCAGGTAAGTTTCTGGGGCGTATATGCTACTCGACCCACGCTGTCGAAAACGTCCTTAGAACTGTACTACCTGGGGTTGGATAGAAAGCAGGCCACATACCAACGAGGCACGGCTCAGGAGGTGCGTCACTCCATCGGCGGACGGTTCTCCCGTCCCATTGCGACCGAGCGGCCCGGGTGGGACTTTGACAATGAAGCTCTGTGGCAGTTCGGCACCTTTGGTTCGGTAAACATTCGAGCGTGGACGGTCGCTACAGAAACGGGCTATCGATTTCCGAATGTGCCTCTAAAGCCACGCTTCAGCGTGAAGGCTGATATCTCAAGCGGGGATCATCCAGCCTCGAACACTTTGGGCACTTTCTATCCTCTGTTCCCGAAGGGCGACTATTTCGGTGTCCTGGCTACAACGGGACCGGGCCCAATCAATTTTATCGATGTTCATCCTCATGTCGAGTTAGCACTGCCCCACAACGTCTCTGCCTCGTTTGATTGGATCGTGCAGTGGCGCCAAACCACTCAAGATGGTGTCTATAACGTGCCCGGATTTCTGATCCGAGCTGCCGATGGAAGCGCAGCCCGATATGTCGGAGACAGACCGGGCACGCAGATCCGCTGGCAGAAGAGTCGTCATCTATGGTTTCAAGGCGACTACGGGATCTTTTATGCGGGCAGCTTTATAAAGCAGACGCAGCCTGGGCGCAACCTCAACTACTGGGCTTTGTGGACCGGCTACAAGTTTTAGTCTGACGAGCAGAGGTGTTGATTTATGTGGAAAGCGCTGACTGCGGACTCAATCCTCCCCTATGCGCTGCTTGGGATGACCGCCGTTACCGGTCTTGTCGATGCAGTGAGCTTCCTCTCTTTCGGGCACGTATTCACAGCCAACATGACTGGAAACATCGTTCTTCTTGCATTTGCGAGTACGGGCGTACCCCAGGTTTCCCTGGCTGGTTCAATGACTGCTCTCTTGGGGTTTCTTGCAGGCGCCGCGGTTGGCGGTCGCATCATGGCTGGCGCAAGCGCAGTGGTGCAGCTTCGTGCGGCCAGTTCGGTCTTTGCATTGGAGATTGTTTTCTTAGCTGGTGCGACACTGGCCGCACTTGGCTATAGTGTCGTTTCATCTCCGCATTTCCTACGGCTTTACGCGATGATCGCTTGCACAGCCATAGCGATGGGGATGAGAAATGCCGCCGTACGTAAGTTAGCCGTTCCTGACCTGACAACGACAGTGCTGACGTTGACCATTACTGGCCTTGCTGCGGATTCGTCTCTGGCAGGCGGAACCAATCCCCGTTGGCAGCGGCGCATTGCAGCGGTGGTGGCGATGTTTGCTGGTGCGGCGTTAGGGTCGATAACCTTAAGACACTCCGTCTTCATGGCTCTCGCTTTTTCCGTCGTACTGTCGTCACTTTGCAGCCTCGCATTGCTGATATCGTCGCGGCTGCCTTGCGCAAAAAAACGCACAGAAAAGGACTAGAAGTAGTCTCACAGATGTCTCAAGAGAATCAACGTGCACCCGAGGGGAAAGAGCAAAGGCTCTTTCCCTTTTGCATTGGTGGCGACCATGTGTACTTAGCTTTCTAGCTGATACGGAAAGGTGAAGCGACCAATCTGGATGAGGGATTTATCGGCTGGCGGCCAAATGCGAAACGACTCAACCCGCGTCGTCGACGCGTTCTTTACCGCCTCCACACTACCAAGAAATTTGCCGCTGGCAGCTTCATAGAAATTGACCGTGAGCGACTCTTCATTGTGCTTCCAGCCAATGAGGTATTCACCAGCACTAAGTTGTATGTTACCGATTTTCATCGGCACCTGCGCGATGAAATAGTGCGAATACTTGCCTTCGGCGGAATATCCCGCAGTAATCAGAACGACGCCGGCCACAAACTTGCCCTTGCCATCTGTAATTCCTGAAGCCGTGCGCAATTCCGTCTCAATGCGTTCCTGAATCACCGGCGCCCGGGGCGGAATGAGGGCTTTCAATTCTCCATCGGTGGCGGCGCGCCACGATCCGGATCTGGGTTCCTGCGCAGACATTCCCACAACGGTGAGAACCGCAAATAACGCGACCAGCCATTTGTATTTTCTGCTGTTAGTCAAGGTGCACAATCCCCCGCTGTAACGCCGTCGTTGCCGCCTGCGTTCTGTCATTTACGCCAAGCTTGCTGAGAATGCTATTGATATGCGTCTTCACCGTCGCTTCAGAAATGAACAAGTCTCCCGCAATTTCCTTGTTGCTGCGACCGCCCACAATCCGCTTTAAAACATCCAGCTCTCGCCCTGTGAGCGAGGGCCCACCCATCCGCTCTGCCAGCCGTTCTGCCACGACTGCCGGAATGCGCGACTTCCCGGCGTGTACCGTTCGTATCGCTTCAGTCAGCTCATCGGCGTTCATACCTTTGAGCAAGTACCCTTTCGCTCCCGCCTGCAGAGCGCGATAGATATCCTCGTCCCCGTCAAATGTCGTCAGAACAATGATGCGGGCTCCCTGAAATTCCCGGCGAATGTCTGTGATCGCATCTACGCCGTTCTTATTCGGCAGTCGAAGATCCATAAGCGTAACGTCAGGTTGGTGCTTGCGAAACAAGTCGACCGCCTGCACGCCATCGGCCGCCTCTGCAACCACCCTCATATCGGGAATCGTCGCGATCAGAGCGACTAGCCCCTTCCGCACAATGTGATGATCATCGACGACCATGATCTGAATCGATTCAGTCATAGGCTCCTTCTCAAATTGCGACTTCTACCTGAATCTCGGTGCCTTGATCCCGCTCGCTTTTCACTGTGATACGCGCACCGATCTGCTCCGCGCGCTCACGCATACCCGTGAGACCAAAGTGTCCATTTTGCATTTGTTCTTTCGGTTCGCGTTCAAATCCGCGCCCGTCGTCCTTCACCGTCATGCGCAGCAGCTTATCCTGAAACAGCAACGTGATGTCGGCGTGCTGCGCCTCTGCATGTCGAACGACATTCGTAATCGCTTCCTGCCCGATGCGAAGCAGCTCCGCTTCAATGCGCGAGTCAATCGGCCGAAATGTCCCACTCACCTTTACCCGCGCTTTCACATGGCTATTGGCAGTGATGCGTTCAGCCGCCTGGGTCAATGCCGAAGCCAGATCATTTTGCGCAGAGACCTGTGACCGCAGGTTCCAGATAGAGCTTCGCGCCTCCGCAAGGCAATCACGTGTCATTGTTCGCGCCTGTTCCAGATGCTCCCGAGCAGCATCGGTCGATGTCGCCAGCAATCGCGCTACAACTTCCAGTTGAACAGAGACTGCAACAAAGCCTTGCGCCAGCGTATCGTGAATTTCTCGCGCGATGCGGCTGCGCTCCGCCAGCACAGCGCTGAATTGCGACTCTACCGTACGTACTCTCCACCGGTACGCCGCATAACCAAGAAGCGATACAGACGCGACCAGCAGCAGATAGAACCAGTATGTCTGATAGAAGTGCGGAAGTAGGCGGAAGTTAAAGGCAGCATCCTCTTCGCTCCAGATGCCGTCATTGTTGCATGCCATCACGTGAAACGTGTGGCGTCCCGGAGGAATGTTCGTGTAGTATGCGATTCGCCTCGTGCCTGCGTCTACCCAATCCTTGTCCAGCCCATCGAGCTTGTAGCGAAAGCGGACCTTTTGTGGCGCAACAAAACTTAACCCCGCATATTGAAAAGCGAGCCTGGTATGACCAGGCCCGATTTCAAAGTCACGAGTCATTGGCGACGAAGCATCATCCACCAGCACTTGTTCGATCACTGCCAGCGGACGCACCTGGTTCACAGGCATGTGCGCAGGATCTACCGTTGTCACCCCTCGCAATGTCGCAAACCAAAGCGTCCCGTCCTTCGCACGCCATGCCGCAGGATGGCCTCCACTGCTGCACTCACTGATCCGCATCCCATCCGCTGTACCGTAAACGTCCGGAGAGATTGCGCCCGCATTCGCCGACGCCATTGCAATGAGCTGTGCTTTGCTGACGCGAAAGATACCTTTACTCGAACCCAGCCACAGATTCCCACGGTCATCGTCGAGAATTCCAAAGATATCTTGAGGCAATGCTTTCGCCGGCAGAAAATTCACGAACTTCCCATTCACGCGCGCATTCAATCCACCGCCGTTAGTCCCAATCCACAGCGTTCCGTCAGGATCCAGTTGCAGCGACGTAATCACATTGCTCGAAAGTCCCTGCGCGCTGGTGAAGTTTGTGAAACTGCCATTGGCAAAGTGCGTGAGACCGCCCAGCGTTCCAATCCAGTAGCTGTTGTCTCTATCTTCCAGAACAACTCCCACCAGATCGCTCCCCAGGCCATCCGTCGCGGCATACGACGTGAATTCCCCATTCTCGTAGCGCGACAGCCCGTGACGCGTCCCGATCCACACAGCCCCATTGCGATCCGTGTAGAGTGAGCGAACAAAGTCATCGGCGAGTCCGTCAGCCGATGTGAAGACCGCGGAGCGGCTTCCGTTGATGCGATTCAGGCCGTCGGGAGTTCCCACCCAAAGATTGCCGCCGGCATCATCGGTTAAAGCAAGCGCCACGTTGCTCGATAAGGCATTGGCTGTCGACAAGGACGCGAATCTACCGCCCTCATATCGATCGACCCCGCCACTGTTCGTGCCCACCAACAAGGTTCCCTTGCCATCCTGAAACACGGAGCGTACGAGATCATCCGTCAATCCATCTTGCGTTGTATATGTTGTGAATTTCCGATCCCGCAATATGCTTACGCCGCCCGACTCAGTACCCAGCCACAAACTGCCTTCGCGATCTTCGTAAAGGGCAAGCACAAGGCTGCTCGACAAACCTTCTTTTGAGTTCAACCCTGAGACATCTCCTTTTGCGATGCGACCGACTCCGCGATCCGTGGCAGCCCATATGGCATTCTCGCGGTCCTCAAACAGATTGGTGATACGGTTCCCAGGTAATCCATCACGAGTCGTGATCACGCGCGTGGCCTTGCCATCAAACTCGCCCAGCCCGTTTGATGTACCTATCCATAGATGACCGTCCGAAGCGCCAAGCAGGCACGTAATGTCGCTCCCAAGCCCTGTGGGCAAATGAAACGTGTTCTGCGTACCATGCGAAGAAATAACTCTCAGTCCAGAGCGAGATCCAGCCCAGATCCCCCCATGGCCATCGGACGCCAGGGCCTGTATCTGTTCCCCACCTGCAATAACGGTGACGACGGAAGCGCCACTGGAATCAACCCGCAGCACGCTATTCCCGGAGTTCACCCACAGCGAGCCATCGAGCATTTCTACAATCGTGCTCGCAGCCGAGAGGCCTTGCGGAAAAACCGCAGGCTGAAAATGCCCGCTCACCAACTTGCCCAGGCCCGCATTCGTGAGGACCCACAGACTTCCATCGCGGCCCTGGTAAACCGACCAGATAGCATTCGCAGGCAGCCCGTCATTCGCACTAAACAGCTTAAACTCACCGTTTTCGAAGCGGGTAAGCCCTCCGGCGGTACTGATCCACAGCGCACCCTGTTCGTCCTGAAACAGGCCGTAAATCATATCGCTGCCCAGCTGCGGCGTGTTCTTCCTGTCGAAGACGGTGAACTGCGCACCATCGAATCGCACCAGCCCCGCCTCAGTGGCTAACCATATATAGCCATCTCGTGTCTGCAACACGGCATGTACCGTATTTTGAGGAAGCCCATCGTCGGTCTGCCATGATTGGTAGCCATAGTGCTGCAAGGGATAGTGCGGGTCCAGCGCAACGGAGTCGCGGCTGGCCAGAAGAAGACCCGCAACGCAGAGACCCCACAAATGGCGACGAATGAGCATGTTTGGTGCGCTACCACGAATACTACACACCCATCGGGCGGTGGCACACTCCACCAAAAGGTGGAGAAGGCGTCTATCCCTTGCCCCGGCGACGCCTTACCCAGACCTTTTGTGCCGCAGGAGCGCCG
Organism: Alloacidobacterium dinghuense; assembly: GCF_014274465.1. Taxonomy (NCBI): domain Bacteria; kingdom Pseudomonadati; phylum Acidobacteriota; class Terriglobia; order Terriglobales; family Acidobacteriaceae; genus Alloacidobacterium; species Alloacidobacterium dinghuense. Next base: position 4,622,802 of record NZ_CP060394.1, read on the forward strand.
ATCGTAAAGCTGCCTTTCGCAGTTTCAATCGCGACCGTCTGATCATAGTTCTTCTTCACGATGCGGACCGCGCCCTGTGGCTCAATCCCTACTTCGTTGAGAAATTGCAACAGCTTAGGATCCCGCTCATACAAGCTGCACACCGTGTATTCGGTTAGCTCCTTTGCTTCAGAAAGCAACGCGAGACCCTGCCTTCCTCGCTGCACAGGCGTCTCCGGCAAGACGGAATTCCCATGCGGGCAGGTTCCCTTTTCCCCTAATTTTTCCAGGAGCCGAGCTTCGAAAGCGGGAGATACAGCATGCTCCAACCGCTCCGCCTCGTCGTGCACCTCATACCACGGCATCCCAAACATTTCAGACAGCATGCGTTCGATCAGGTGATGCCGAAGAGCCGTACGATAAGCAGTTTCTTTCCCCTTCGGCGTTAGCCGGACAATGCCATCTGCCTTTACATCGACAAACCCGTCGCGCTTCAATCGGCGGAGAGCCATCGAGACGGCTGGTGGAGACACATCGAGCCAGTGTGCAAGTGTGGCGGAAATGACGGTTTGGCCCTCGCTCTCGGCTTCGAGAATCGCCTTAAGGTAGTCTTCTTTGGAAACGCTGATGAACGTCTTCACTCAGAGCAGAATACCGTTTGAAGAAGCCCGGAGGCCAGCCTCGGCGTGGGATCGCTAGTCACGTTTCTCAGCAATCATTTGCTGAAATTCCGGCACGTCCTTCAAAATGGCGAATTCCTTGTCTGCGAGCAGCTTCTTGCGGTCATTGAATCCTTCGTCTATCGCCTTGCGCAAATAAAGCAGCGCTTCGGCCTTTCTGCCTGCCTGGGCATAAGTCTTGGCCAGCAGATAATTGAGTGTCGCAATCTCTTCCGTGGGACCAGTCTCAGCAATTCTCGTTGCGGGATCGCTATCGAAAACATTGGGATCGAGAGCAAGTGCTGTTCGATAACATTCGGCGCCCTTCTTGAACTTGCCTTCCGCAAGATAGGCCGTACCTAAATTGCTATAGAACATGGCAGACTTCGGGCTGAGCTTGATGGCCTTCTTGTACGTGTGCTCAGCATCATGGAATTGCTTCTGTCCGTAATACACCGCCCCCAGATTATTCAGCGCCTCCGGATAAGTCGGCTTCAGCTTGAGAGCCTTCTCATAATCCTTCTGCGCTTCCCGCAAATTGAACATGTGATGGTTCGCTATCCCCATTTTGTTCCACAACACAGCCGAATCCATCGGCCCCTGCCGGTAGGCATCGAGGGCGGCAATGTACCGCTGATGCGCCATCATGATGTCTCCCATCATCTCCGGACTCAGCGCAAAATGCGGCGCCTCATCCATCGCCTTCACCGGAGGTTGCTGAGCATAACTACCTATGGCGAACAATGACATCGGTGTTTGCGCCTGAGGCTGCAATGTCAGTGCAAAGAGGAGCGACAAGGCGGCGAGAACTGCGAACGTGTGTGAGGTCACCGAGGAACGAAGGGCTTTCATGACTGCCTCCCCCTGGACATCTATCCAGATGGATGCCGAAAAACCATTCTGCATCCAGCCAGGCGGCCCGGAAATTTGGGGGTCACAGCCATCTCGTCCGGCAAGCAGCGACAGGCGGAACGGTGTGGCGTCCGGGTGAACCCGGCCTTTGGGCAAAGATTGTAGCGCGAATCAACGGCAGAAAGCGAACCGACTGAGCGCAAAAATCGAACTTGGGAACAGCGATTTCTGTCCCCTCGTCATCCTAAGTGCAAGCACCATTTAGGAATCCGTATTCTCCAACGGAGTGAGCCAGGAGCACCAGCTGGCTTGAAAATGAATCCCTGATCAATAGCCCTACGGCTCGAACATCGGTCACAGAACTTGCTTCCTCCAGGTTGTTCAGCCCATTCCGATAGTGGGTGCCGTCAACCACAAATCACAAACGACTGCCCTGGGCGCATTCACGCTCCAACGCCGGCATCGAAAGTTGCGCGGCCGGTTTGGTTACTTTTGGTACGCAAAGGAGTTTTGTCAAAATCGTAACGTCACATTGATGGCATGTTGTTCGAATCAGGCTATCTTGGTCCGCGAGATGCAGACGAAGAGTGACAACCGCCGGTGGCTGTTTGCCCTTACGCATTGGAACTGGAAAGCTGCTCTGATCACTGCAATTTTCCGCGGCGCGGCATGTATTGCAGCGCTACGGCATGTCCATCCGCATGAGCGGCAGCACTTCAGTGCCGTCGAGATGATTTATGTGTTGCTGACTGCGGGTATTTTCTCAGCATGGCAGCAGCAAGCGCTCGTCATCAAGCCCCGTTACTGCGCGTGGACAGTCGTGGTGGTCCTCGTCCCACTTACTTCGCTGGGCCTGGATGCAGTCTTACATTCGCTGCTGGACCACGTCGACGCGCATGCTCTCGGTATCGGCGCGCTCATCTTCACGCTGGTTTCTGCGATGTTTCATTGGCATGCCATGGAAAGTGGAGCCATGCTCGTCGGAAAGCAGAGCCGCTCTCTCTCATCCGATCTCAAACAGTTGCCCGGCCTGCTGCTTTCCTTCGTCACTGCGCCAATAATCTGGCTACGGGAACTGCGCGTCGCGAACCCAATCGACGCGGTCGAAGAGAACGACCTCGAAGCCGCCGCGTAAGAAGTGGAGCAGCAACCAGCCGCTCTTTTTTCAGGCAGCCTTGCTCGACTTCTTCGCCGAGCTTTTCTTTTTCGTACTTTTCTTTTTAGCGCTTTTTTTCTTAGGTGGACTCGGAACCTTAGCCCCCGCCTTGCGCGCCTCCGAAAGGCCAATAGCAATAGCTTGCTTGCGACTCGTGACCTTTTTCTTGCTGCGGCCGCTCTTCAGTTTTCCCTTTTTCATGGCGCGCATCTCGCGCTCAACGGACTTCGAGGCCGCCGTCCCATATTTACGGCTGCTCGCCTTCTTTTTAGTCGGCATGGACTCTCCTCCTGAAGATGGGAAGCAGCAGATGTGCGGTGGGTTGCGTGTCAGTTTACTGCGCGACGACTGCAGGCAGAATGTCTTCCGCGTCCACCCATTGCGTAGGATAGTTCCCCGTGTAACACGCAACGCAGAAGTGATTGCCCTCACCGCCCTCGCATGCCTTCTGTAACCCTTCTAGTGACAAATAAGCAAGCGAGTCAGCTTCAATGAAGCGACGAATCTCTTCGATGGAATTATTGGCTGCGATCAATTCCTGTTTACGAGGCGTATCCACGCCGTAGAAACAGGGCGAGATCGTTGGCGGGCAACTGATGCGCAAGTGAACTTCCTTCGCACCCGCCGAGCGCACCATGCGCACAATCTTTCTGCTCGTAGTCCCGCGAATAATCGAGTCGTCGATCAGGATGATGCGCTTGCCTTCAAGCAGATTGCGGACAGGATTCAGCTTGAGCTTCACGCCAAAGTCGCGCACGCGCTGTTCCGGTTCAATAAACGTCCGGCCCACATAGTGATTTCGAATCAGCCCGAAACGAAACGGCAAGCCGCTCTCAGCCGCATAACCAATCGCAGCCGTAACACCGCTGTCCGGCACAGGAACCACGAGATCAGCATCCACATGCGACTCGCGCACCAGCTGACGTCCCATTTCTTCGCGGCTCTCCTGCACCCACCGATTGAAGATCTTGCTGTCCGGCCGCGCAAAGTAGACATGCTCGAAAATGCAACTCGATTGCGGAATGCCCGTCGAATAGTGCCGTGAGGTGACACCGTCGCGCGTAACCATGACAAGTTCGCCCGGCTGCACGTCCCGCTCAAATTTGGCTCGGAGCAAGTCGAAGGCGCAGGTCTCCGAAGCAAAGACAATCGTATCCGGACCATCCGGATTCGTAATGCGCCCCATCGACAACGGACGGAAGCCCCGCGGATCGCGCGCCGCAAACACCCGGTCACGCGTCATCATAACGATCGAGAAGGCCCCATCAACCTGGCGCAATGAATCCGCGATCGCATCAACCAGTGTGCCTGCCTTCGAGTGCGCAATCAGCTGCACGATAATTTCGGAGTCACTCGTAGTCTGAAAGAACGCGCCTTCGCGTTCGAGCTTCGCGCGCACATTGCCAAGGTTTACCAGATTGCCATTGTGCGCAATCGCAATAAGCCCCTTGGTCGAATCCACACGAATCGGCTGCGCATTCAAAAGCGCCGAATCGCCGGTCGTCGAGTAGCGCGTGTGGCCAATAGCCATGTCACCATGCAGCTTTGCGAGAACTTCTTCCGTAAAGATGTCGGCTACAAGACCCATTCCCTTGATGTTTGAAAGATTCGTGCCATCGGCAGTCGCTATCCCAGCAGACTCCTGCCCACGATGCTGCAAAGCATAGAGCCCGAGATAGACCTGGCGCGACGCATCTGGATGGCCGTGGACCGCTACGACGCCGCACTCCTCGCGCAGCTTGTCATCCTGCGTGCTATCCGGGTGCCCCGGAGCCTGGCCTGAACTCGTCGAAGGGTTCGTGGAGCTAACCCGGGTTTCTTCCTCGGAAATGCCTTCGATCAGCAAACCGCTCACGCAAGCACCTCATCGTAAAGTTTGGCTTCAAGAGCGTTGGACCACACATGCCGCAATCCCTTCACACTTTCGGTGATTACCGCTCTGCCATTGACCTCGATGCGGAAATGATCTTTCGTCGTCTCACCCACGTCCTGCACCAGCAGGCCTGCATACTTGCCGACAACAGCTTTAATCTTCGCAACATCTGAAGCGTCGCAGGTAACGATGACTTGCGTCGGCGTCTCGCCAAAAAGCTGCCACGCAACCGGAAGGTCCGGCCCTTCGAGAAGATGTGCGCTCACGCCAACACCATCCCCAAAGGCGCCTTCACCCAGCGCAACGGCAATGCCGCCGTCAGAAATGTCGCGCGCCGAATGCAGCAGTCTCAAATCCGCCAACTCCGCCAGACATTTCTGCAGTGCCGCCTCCACGCTCAGATCAAGAGCCGGCGGCGTCCCCCAGATTTCCCCAAGCACCGTCTTGGCATATTCCGAAGAACCGAATTCCCGCATGCGCTCTTCAATCGTCGGCAGTTTCGCCTGGCCGATAACCAGAACGATGTCACCCGCTTTCTGAAAATCTGCCGGAACCGCCTTCGTTACATCTTCAATCAGACCAACAATTCCAAGCACAGGCGTCGGATAAATGCCTTCGCCACGCGTCTCGTTGTAGAGCGAAACGTTTCCGCCCGTGATCGGCGTGCCCAGCGCGATGCAAGCCTCCGAGATGCCGTCTATAGCCGCCGAAAGTTGCGCCATGATCTCCGGCTTCTCTGGATTGCCGAAGTTCAGACAGTTCGTCGCCGCAATCGGAGTCGCTCCTGTGCAAGCCACTTTGCGCGCCGCTTCCGCAACCGCATGTTGCGCACCCAGCTTCGGATTGAGATAGCACCACCGCCCATTGCCGTCGAGCGCCATCGCCAGCCCGCGCTTTGTTCCCTTGATTCGCATCACGCCGCCTTCGCCGCCCGGCCCCTGCACCGTGTTCGTCTGCACCATCGAATCGTACTGCTCATGCACCCACCGCTTCGAGCACACATTGCTGGAAGCAAGCAGCGTACGCAGATCATCGGTGTAGTTACGTGTCGAAGTCTTATCCTCGTACCCGAGTTTTGCTAACGCACTCTTCGTCGGTTCCGCGGGAACCGGAGCATTCCACTCGCCCACAGGACGGTGGTACACAGGCGCATCATCCGTAAGCGACTGATTCGGAATATCCGCGAACAGCTCACCATGGTGCAGAATGCGCAGTCGCGGCTCCGGAATCACCGTGCCGACGACAGTCGCATCCAGTCCCCACTTGGCGAAGACATCGAGCACTTCCTGCTCGCGGCCCTTGTCGGCGACGAGCAGCATGCGCTCCTGCGACTCGCTGAGCATCATTTCATAGGCGGTCATGCCGGTTTCGCGCTGCGGGACGTGATCCAGATTCATTTTGAGTCCGACACCGCCGCGCGCTCCCATTTCGCAACTCGAAGAGGTGAGCCCGGCCGCACCCATGTCCTGAATACCGACAATCGCACCAGTCTTCATCGCTTCGAGGCAAGCCTCAAGCAGCAGCTTCTCCATAAATGGGTCGCCCACCTGCACATTCGGCCGCTTCTGCTCTGAACCTTCCTTGAACTCTTCGCTGGCCATCGTCGCGCCATGAATGCCGTCGCGGCCAGTCTTGGCCCCGACATAAATCACCGGATTCCCAACGCCCGTAGCCTTCGCGTAGAAAATCTCATCGCGCCGCACCAGCCCCAACGCAAAGGCATTCACCAGCGGATTCCCCGAGTAACACTCTTCGAATCGTGTCTCGCCGCCAAGGTTTGGAACGCCAAAGCAATTGCCATATCCCGCGATGCCGTGCACCACTCCTTCAACAATCGAGTGATTCTTATGCACGATCTCCCGCGGCGTATCCTTGTCTTCCGAAATTGGCCCGAAGCGCAGCGAATCCATCACCGCCAGTGGGCGCGCTCCCATGGTGAAAATGTCGCGTAGAATGCCACCGACGCCGGTTGCCGCTCCCTGAAACGGCTCAATATACGAGGGATGATTGTGCGACTCGATCTTGAAAGCGCAGGCCCAGCCATCGCCCACGTCGATAATGCCGGCGTTCTCACCCGGCCCTTGCACCACGCGATCGCTCTTGGTCGGCAGCCGCCGCAGATGCACGCGCGACGACTTATAGGAGCAGTGCTCGCTCCACATAACGCTATAGATACCAAGCTCCGTTAGGCTCGGCGTACGCCCCAGAGCGGCCGTAATCCGCTCGTATTCATCCGGTGTAATGCTGTGTTGAGCCAAAAGCTCAGGGGTTACCGAGGCAGCTTGTGGAGCTACAGGGAGAGATTCTGATTTCATGACGGTTACTTCTATATTGTCGCATGGATGAGTGAGCCAAGGCCGCCCCGGAATGCCCTGAGAACCCCCGTCCTGACAAGCGTCGAAAAATTCCTGAAGAGCACCCTTGACATATCTCGTCACCTTTGCATATAACCTATACGTTATATAACCATGATGTTATAAAGAGATGACTTCAGCAAATCTGGATGCAACATTTTCGGCCCTTGCTGACCCCACCCGGAGAGCAATTCTCGCTCGTCTCGCCGATGGCGAAGCCTCGGTGATGGAACTGGCTGAGCCATTCGCCATGAGCCAGCCCGCCATCTCCAGGCACCTCAAAGTGTTGGAGCGCGCCGGCCTCATCTCGCGCGGACGCGATGCACAGCGGCGGCCATGCCGCGTTGAAATCGAGCCCCTGGTCGAGGCAACTGACTGGCTGGAGGGCTATCGCAACACACTCGAAAGCAGCTTTCAGCGTCTCGATGCGCTGCTCGAAGAAATGAAAGCGAAGGAAAAGAGAGCGAGACATACCCGTCCCAGGAGATAAATCATGAAGAATACCGGAACCCTGCAAGTGACCACGCCGAACGACCGCGAAATTGTCCTCACGCGGGTCTTCAATGCACCGCGCCATCTGGTCTTCGAAGCATTCAGCAAACCTGAACTGCTCAAACGCTGGTTTGGGCCACACGGCTGGTCTTTGCCAGTCTGCGAAGTTGACTTCAGAGTAGGCGGAGGCTTTCGCTTCGTCATGCGTGGCCCCGACGGCCAGGAGATGGGCATGCGCGGAACCTACAAAGAGATCACGCCGCCAGAAGGTTCCGTGCACATGGAGTCGTTCGACGACTTCCCCGGCAGCGAGTCGCAGGTAACATCCGTTTTCGTCGAGAAAGATGGCAAAACGACGATGACCGCCACGGTGCTGTATGCCTCGAAAGAAGTCCGCGACGCCGTCATCAAGTCAGGCATGGAGCACGGAGCAGCCGAAACCTACGACCGTCTCGCGGAAATGCTCGAACCAAAAGCCGCCTGACAAACCCCACTCTAAGGAGACTCCTATGCAGAAAATCACGCCATTCTTGTGGTTCGACGACAAGGCAGAGGAGGCAATGCATTTTTATGTCTCCATCTTCAAGAACTCGAAAATCGGCACCATCAGCCGCTACGGAGACGCAGGCCCCGGCCCGAAAGGCTCTGCCATGTCCGTCACCTTCGAGCTCGAAGGCCAGCCATTCATGGCCTTGAACGGCGGCCCTTACTACAAGCTCTCGCCCGCCATTTCGCTCTTCGTAAACTGCGAAACGCAGGAAGAAGTCGATGAACTATGGGCGAAGCTCACCGCTGGCGGAAAAGAAGACCACTGCGGCTGGCTGGTCGACAAATACGGGTTGTCGTGGCAGATCATCCCGAGGGCGCTCGGCGAAATGCTGAGTGACCCGGATCCCGAAAAATCGCAAAGAACTATGAAGGCCATGCTGCAGATGGGCAAGATCGATATCGCGGCTCTGAAACGAGCCTACGAAGGCAGTTAACGCGCAGCGAGACTCGCTGCAAGGCTCTCCCGAATCGCGCGCACATGTTCAGGCCCCGTGCGGCAGCAGCCGCCGATAATCTGCGCTCCAGCTTCGTTCCATTCGCGGGCAAGACTCCCGAAGCCCGCTACATCGGAGGCACCCGTCCAGCAGCGGTGTTCAGCATCCCAGCCTTCACCGGAATTGGGATAAACAACAATCAGCTTGCGCGTCGCTCGCTTCAATTCACCAATCAACGGTCGAATGAACTTCGGCTGTGTGCAATTGATCCCCACCGCGATGACCTGCTTCTGCTTGTCGAGAAACTCCGCGCAGCGCACCAGCTTCTCACCGTGGGAAACATGCTGCTCATCCTTGCACGTAAAAGAAATCCACCCGCAAACAACGGGATGCTGATGCAGTGCCTCGACAATTGCTTCCGCCTCTTCGAGCGAAGGAACAGATTCAAGCGCAACAAAATCAGCTTCCGTGCTCTCAATGACTGCCAGCCTCTCCGCGTGAAACCGGACCAACTCAGCAAAGTCGACGTTGTAATTGCCGTGATACTCCCCTCCGTTGTGCAAAGCCGCGCCATAAGGCCCCAGCGACGCCGCAACCCATACCGGCCGCGCAGATTGCCTCCGATACCGTTCTCGCGCAGCGAGAGCCAGATCCACCGACCGCCGCAGAGCAGCAGCGGCAGCAGCGGCAGCTTCCGGAGGCTGGCCCAGCTCTGCATATCCCATCGCCGAAACCTGATAGCTGGCCGTGAGAATGCAGTCGGCCCCGGCGTCCAGATAGCTCAGATGAACCGCCGCAATCGTCTCCGGACTCTCATCCAGCACATGCGCCGACCACAGCGGCCCGCTGATATTGCAGCCGCGCCGCTCAAGCTCCGTCGCCATCCCGCCATCCAGAATGCGCAGCTTGGCAATATCGAGTTGATCGCACGACTTCATAATTCTTAGACCGACCGGTCTCCAGCTTCGCCCAGCGTCAACCGAGTCGTCAGCTTGCGGCGGCCGCGGAAGAACGTAATCGTCACCACATCGCCCGCCTGATGATGGTCCATGATCTCGTCAATGTCCTGTGTGCTTGCCACCTGCTGATCGTCGACGCCGACAATCAGGTCACCGCCAAGATAAATCTGCATGTTGCCGAGGTATGCCGTCTGATTCCCGCCATGCAGCCCTGCGTGCTCCGCCGGACCGCCCGGCAACACACGCTGAATCAATACGCCATAATCAGCAGCCAGCCCCATCTGGTCAGCGAGATCAGGGCCGATCGGATAAGACACAATCCCCAGCGAAGGCCTGCGCACCCGGCCATAGCGCTGGAAATCGCTCAGCACAGCCTTCGCCGTATCGATAGGAATGGCAAAGCCAATACCAGCATTCTGCTCCACATCCTGGTTCGGATTGGTGGCAATCAGCGAAGTAATACCGATCACCTCGCCACGCGAATTCAGCAGCGGGCCACCGGAGTTGCCGGGATTGATGGCCGCATCCGTCTGGATCGCATTGTCGATCAGATCGCCGCTAGGCCCGCGAATCGACCGCTTGGCGCTGATAATGCCCGTAGTCATCGTGCCGCTCAGGCCAAATGGATTGCCAATCGCATAGACCTTCTGCCCCACAACCAGATTGCGCGAATCAGCCAGCGTGGCGGGCACAAGATTCGGTGCGCTGATCTGCAGCAGCGCTAGATCATGGTGTCGGTCCTTACCAATCACACGCGCCTTGTAGCGATGCTTGTCAGAAGTGGTGACCTCTACCTGCGTCGCATCGGCAACCACGTGGTAGTTGGTAAGAATCTGGCCTTCTTTGTTGAGAATGAACCCGGAACCCTGCCCCTGCTGCGGCACCGCGCCCCAGAAGAAATCGAAGGCAACCGCAGAAGCCGTGATATTTACCACAGACGGTAGCGCCCTCTTGTAAACAGAAATATTATTCAGCTCTTCGGAGTCGTACTCCGGAGCGGCGTGCGCCTCTGTCAGATGCAGCGAACCGGGAGCAATCGACGGCGGCATTTGGTTCGCCGGCCGAGTTCGATTGAGAACCAGCCAGAAGCCGCCAACCAGAACGAGCACCAAAACAATCCTGCGAAAAATCATTGCGACATCATCCGTTCAAATGTGATTGCCTGGCTGTCGGCATCCGGGGGACAAGGGCAGCCGGAAAAGCATTGCTTCTATTTTATCGAGTCAGGCACTGCGCAATCGGCCAAAGACCTCGTCAACCTCTTGCCGCGTGCGCTCCAGCGATCCGCTGTTGTCAATCACGTAGTCCGAAAACGGAATCTTCTCGCTATCCGGAATCTGTGCCGCAAGCCGCGAGCGCGCATCCTCTTCGAATAGCTTGAGTTGCTCCGCGTTCACCTGCATACCAGTGCCAATACGCTCAAGAAAACGCTGGATCTTCACGTCGTCCGGAGCCGTCACCAGCACGATCTTGTCAAAACGATCCTTCCATCCGGGAACGCTGCCGGAAACCCCTGCCTCAAAGATCAACGCCGATTCGATCATGGCAATCGCATCCGGCTCGCGCGCCTCCAGATCGTTTGCCCACTCCTCCTGCGCGGCAATCACCGCGGGATGAACGATTCGATTCAGCTCGTCCAGCCTGCCTTGGCGAAATGCCAGCTCGGCAAGTAGCGGGCGATTCAGCGTACCATCAGCACGAACCACTTCCTTGCCGAACTGCTCAACAATCTGCCGATATACTCCCTCGCCCGGCTGCATCAGTCTGCGCCCAACTTCGTCTGCCGATATGACGTGAACGCCACGCGCCGCAAACATCTCCGCGACGGTGCTTTTGCCGCTGCCCAGACCTCCTGTAAGCCCTACGCGCAGCATCGGTCTCAGGCCGCAAGCCCGCGCCGCAGTTTCGCCGCGCGCACAGTGTTCGCCATGAGCATGGCAATCGTAAGCGGCCCAACGCCACCGGGGACAGGTGTATACGCGCCTGAAGCCTTGAACGCCTCGGGATGCACATCGCCCACAATCGTCGATCCTTTCAGAACAAACATCTCTTCGCGCTTGGCGTCACCGGCAAAATACTTGTCGAATTCCTCGCGCGTTGTGACGCGGTTGATCCCGACATCGAGAATCGTCGCGCCCCGCTTCACCAGATCAGGTGTCACATATCCCGGCCTTCCAATCGCCGCCACCAGAATGTCCGCATTCCGCGTGTAGCTGCCCAGGTCGCGCGTCTTGCTGTGGCAAATGGAGACTGTCGCGTTCTCGTGCAACAGGAGAATTGAAATCGGCTTACCCACAATATCGCTGCGCCCAATCACGACCGCATTCTGCCCCGCAATCGGCAGATTGCTCCGCTTCAGCATCTGAATCATGCCCGCCGGCGTGCACGGCACAAGCCCCGGCTGCCCCGCCTGCAGTCGTCCCACGTTCACGGGATGAAATCCATCCACATCCTTTGCCGGAGAAACCGCCTCCAGCAGCAGCTTCGCATTCACCTGTTTCGGCAGAGGCAGCTGAATGAGAATGCCGTCAATATCCTCGCGCGCATTCAACTGCGCCACCAGCTCAAGCATCTCCTCCGTCGTGACCGTATCAGGAGGCGTAATCAGGTCCGAAAAGATTCCAAGCTGCCCGCTGGTGCGAACCTTACTGCGTACATAAATCTCAGAAGCCGGCACATTGCCCACCAGCACCGCAGCCAGACCGGGGCGAATGCCCTGCACAGCTAACTGCTCAACCTCCGCCGCAACTTCCGCCTTGATCTGCGAGGCGATTGCATTTCCATCAAGAACACGTGGTGTAGTCATCTCTCTGTTCATGGTAAAGGATGGGTGCTAGGGTGGTGTTGCTCAATCCGGACATGCGCTGGTTAAATCGCGGAGGTCACTTGCTAGAGACTTGGGTAAAGGCGCAAAACGTTGTAACAATACGTTAGTCAAGTTTAAATGGAGTGGATTCGAATGAGGCAGGCGATCGAGAGGAATACGTCTTCAGAGCGGACGGCCAATGCGCAAGAAGGCTCCGTTAAGCGGCCGTATGTGGAGCTAGTAAGCCGAGCACAAGTTTCCTTCCTCATACCATTGAACGACGCAGATCCTGGGGCGCTGGAAATCTATCGTGAAGCTAACAATCACTACCGGACGGTGCCCTGGCCTGCCCCTTTTGACAAAACTACACACCGGTTGCGACTTGGGGATGCAAGGGACCTCTCCTGGATACCTGATAGTTCTGTTCATTTAGTGGTGACATCACCGCCTTATTGGACCTTAAAGGAGTATGTTCGGGACAACCAATCACAACTCGGGGATATCGCGGATTACGAGCAATTCCTGGTTGAACTGGATAAGGTCTGGAGACACTGTGCTCGCGTACTTGTACCGGGCGGGCGAATCTGTTGTGTAGTTGGTGACATTTGCGTATCGAGAAAGCGTGGAGGCCGACATCACGTGATGCCGTTGCACGCTGATATTCAAGTCCGGTCTCGAAAGCTAGGGCTCGACTGCTTGACACCAATCTTGTGGCAAAAAATCACCAACGGTGCCACAGAGGCGGAAGGAAATGGTGCCGGTTTCTACGGGAAGCCGTATCAGCCAGGTTCCATTGTAAAAAACGACACGGAATTCATCTTGTTATTGCGGAAAGGTGGAGAATATCGTTCCGCCGAACCAGTGCAGAAGGTGCTCTCCATGTTGACAAAGGATGAGATGCAAGGATGGTTGCGTTCCGGTTGGGCCGATCTTCCGGGGGCATCGACCACCAAAAGTAAACACCCTGCGCCTTATCCCATCGAACTGGCCGAACGGCTTATCAAACTTTTTTCATTTGCTGGCGATACAATTCTCGATCCGTTCCTTGGAACGGGTTCTACAACTGCTGCTGCTATAAGGACCGGTCGTAATTCCATCGGCATCGAAATTGAACCGTCATACCTAGAAGTAGCTCGACAGAAAATATCGGCCTTGTCCCGGGTAAAACGCATGGCGGGGGCCACGTCATGCGAGGTAATTTGTGGCTGATTACAGGCTGCTAAAGGAGTTTCGCAGGCTTTTTGACGGTAAGAAATACGAGCACCGTCGTTCGAATTTGGGCGACTTTGTGGCCATACACCTCTATGAAGATTTAGTGGCTGTAAACAAGTCAGAGAGATATGTTCTCTCTGTCGAGAGAATGTCTAGCGTGCTCAATGTTCAGAACAAGCGGAAAGGCATCGAAGCAAGGCGAGGCGACGGAACATTCGGAGAGCTTATCGACAGGGTCAAGAGTGATCTCGCGCATCAGATGCAGAACTTCAAGCACCGTGCCGGATCGAGCAAGCCAATCTGCTTCGGAATAGTCGGAATAAATTACGCAGCTGTGACTACGAGCTACGAGGGAGAACGCTGCTACCGAACCGATGGAGGGAAGTACAAACACCCTATCCAAGAAGCAGAGCAAGCCCGTTCACGGCTCGCAGAAGTTGCACCTCTCTATGACGAGTTTGTGATCCTGAAATATCGAGCAACCAATGAGCCGCCGTACTCGTTTGAATGGGTGAATGAGAAGGACACTAAACTCGACTACGGAGCAGCTCTCATGCGTATCAGCAACGAATATCAGAGACGATTCTGAGCGGCGGAAGCTCGCCAATAGACACCTTGCGGCCTCGAAGTACACTGTTGACATGAAAGCCAAGGCGTCTCCCGGACCTATTTCTCCTGATCTGCTGACCATGCTTGCCTGTCCCGTGTGCCACGGCAATCTGCTCCTCGAAGGCGATCAGATTCGCTGCACCCAGTGCCAGCGCAGGTATCCAATCGAAGACGGTATCCCCGTCCTGCTCGCAGACCGTGCGCAGCAGCCGTCCTCCAGTTAGCGATGGACCTACGGCTAGCGATGTATGTATGGATAGATCAGCAGGTAGGCAATTCCGCTGGCGACAAGAATCGCCAGAAAAAGCAGTGCCAGCATCAGTCCCCATGAGGGGCCGCTGTGTTCTCGGGGTTGTTCCTCAGACATGAACCGTCAGTCTCAATCTCCCGTCGTCGGCGCATGATTCTACGAATGAAAAAGGCCGAAAGGGTTTCTACTGAACACTTTACTCTTCCGCTCGCGCAATCAAAACGTCCGCAGACATCGCTGATTTAACAGCATTACCAAAGCAGTCTTGCTTTCCCGTGCATCCTACAAGCGATAATCAACACAGGAGAAGGATTTGCAGGAGCAAGCACAAATTCAGCTGCAGCACCCGGATTCCGGCCTGCTCCGGCCTCTGTGCGTCGACCTCGACGGAACGCTCGTCAAGAGTGACACGCTGGTGGATTCCCTGCTTGTTCTGCTGCGCACTCACCCGCAAAGCATCCTGAAGACCTTCCGCTGGGTGCTGCAGGGCAAAGCGGCCCTCAAGGCGCAGGTAGGCAACATCGTCACACTCGACGTGACGCATCTCCCCTACAATCGCCCTCTACTTGAATATCTCCAGCAGGAGCGCGGGCTGGGCCGCCGCATTTATCTGGCAACCGGCGCCGACGCGAGACTCGCCGAAAAAATCGCAGCCCATCTCGGAATCTTCGATGGGGTGCTGGCGAGCGACGGGAATACCAACCTCACCGGCGGCAATAAGCTGGCCAGCCTCAAGTCTGAATTCCACGGCGAAGACTTCGATTACATCGGCAATGCCCGTCCCGATCTGCCACTGCTCGAGCACGCAGGAGCGGCGATGCTTGCCAATCCGCACGCTTCTCTGCGCACGCTGCTCAAATCCCGCAAGATTCCTATCCACCGGCATTTCGAAGACCGCGCTTCGCACAGAAAAGCATTCCTCAAAGCCATCCGCCTCCACCAATGGGCAAAGAATGTCCTGATTTTCGTGCCGCTGCTGCTCGCCCATTCGCTGAAATTGCCACTCGTCCTCAACGCAATTATGGCGTTTTTCTCCTTCAGCCTCTGCGCCTCGGCCACCTACATCGTCAATGACCTGCTCGATATAGAAACCGACCGCAGGCACCCGAAAAAGCGCTTTCGTCCATTCGCCGCCGGCGACCTTCAGGCCTCCACCGGAGTCGCGATCATCGTTGCCTTTCTCGCAGCCGGATTTGTGGGAGCATACTTCCTGCCCGCTGCATTTCTCGGATGGCTCCTGCTCTATCTCGTCGTTACCCTCAGCTATTCACTAGCGCTCAAACGAGTCGTGCTCGTAGACGTGATCCTTCTCTCCGGCTTGTACACCGTGCGGATGCTTGCCGGAGGCGCAGCCACAAGCATCTTGATTTCCACCTGGCTCGCCGGATTCTCCGTCTTCCTCTTCTTCAGCCTTGCCATGGTCAAGCGCTTCAGTGAGTTGCTGAATCTGCAGGAACGTGGCAATGCGCCTTCGAACGGTCGCGGCTACCTTATCTCAGACATCGAACAACTGCGCAGCTTCGGCACAGCCAGCGGCTACGCGGCCATCGTTGTCTTTTCCCTCTACATCAGCGGAACGAACGTCACGCAACTCTACGCTCATCCCGTGCGCATGTGGCTCATCGTGCCTCTCATGCTGCTTTGGATCAGCCGTGTCTGGCTGCTCGCTTCGCGCGGTGAGATGAACGAAGATCCTGTCATCTTCGCCGTCACCGACCGCATGAGTTTGCTCATCGGCTTGGCCGTCGTCCTCATCGCCATAGTCGCCGCCCTTTGATTTCTCCACAACACGCATCCTTTACGATGGAGAAGAATGCCACGTAACTCGCAGCCGAAGTTTCAGTCCCCGAAGTTCGAATCATGGGGGCGTTACCCAAAACTGGAAGCCGATCTGGTTCCACTGAGTTGGACCACGGATTTCCCGCTCACGCAGCCTCCGGCAACAAAGATCCTGCCCGTTGGCGCAGGGCGCAGCTACGGCGACGTCTGCCTTCTCGGGCACGGAACGCTGCTTCAGGCGCGCGGCCTCGACCGCTTCCAGCACTTCGATCCTCAAACCGGCATCCTCAGATGCGAAGCCGGAGTTACACTCGCCGAAATTCTCGACTTCGCCGTGCCGCGCGGCTTCTTTCTCCCCGTCACGCCCGGAACGAAATATGTGACCGTAGGCGGAGCAATTGCCAACGACATTCACGGCAAGAACCACCACATCGCCGGAACCTTCGGTTGTCACGTGCTGCGCTTCGAGCTGGTCCGCTCCGATGGCGCCCGCTTCGAGTGCAGCCCGTCCGAAAACTCCGATTGGTTTTCAGCAACCGTCGGCGGCATGGGACTCACCGGACTGATCGCGTGGGCCGAGATCCGCCTGCGCCCCATCGTGTCCCGCAGGATTCAATACAAGGGAACCAAGTTCGTCGGCATCGACGAATTTGTGGCGATTTCAAAAGCAAACACGCATTCCGAATACACCGTCGCATGGATGGACTCTGTCGCCACCGGCAACAACTTCGCCCGCGGCATCTTCATGCAGGGCGATCACAATCCGCAGCCCGAGCCGCTCACGCGCAGCAAAGAGCCGTGGCTCACGCTACCGCTCGACCTGCCGGAGTTCGCCCTGAACCATCTCTCCATCGGCCTCTTCAACACCCTTTACTACAACAAGCAATTCAGCAAGGAAAAGACGGCACTCGTCGACTACGAGCCATTCTTCTATCCGCTCGACAGCATCCTCCACTGGAACCGCATGTACGGCAAAAGCGGCCTGCTGCAATTCCAGTGCGTGCTTCCCTGGGAAGAGAATCAGCAGTTCGGCATCATTAACATGATGAAGGCGATCACCGCGTCGGGACTCGCTTCGTTCCTCACCGTCATCAAAGTCTTTGGCGATGCGCCATCCCCCGGCATGCTCTCTTTTCCTATGCCCGGAATCACGCTCGCGCTCGACTTCCCCATTCGCGCCGAACTCAGCTTCGATCTCGTCGACCGTCTCGCGCGCATTACGCAGGAGCATGGAGGCCGCATGTACCCGGCCAAGGACGCGCGCATGACCGCCGACCGCTTCCAATCCTTCTACCCGCAGTGGCAGGAATTCGCGCGCTATGTCGACCCGGCATTCGACTCTGCGTTTTGGCAGAGGGTCACAGCCCGTGGCTAGCAAGCGTCAGCAGCTTCCTTCTCGCGTTCTCGTTCTCGGCGCCACCTCGGCCATCGCCAACGGCGTCATGCGCCCGCTCGCGGAACAAGGCGCCCGTTTCTATCTGGTAGCACGCAGTCCCGAGAAACTGAAGGCGGTAGCCAGCGACCTGGAGACCCGCGGCGCATCCGCTATCTTCACTTGCGTCATGGACCTCGACGACACCGCATCTCATGAGGCAATGCTCGCGGAAGCCGCTGAAAAGCTCGATACAATCGACCTCGCGCTCCTCGCTCACGGTGTGCTCGGCGATCAGGAGCGAGCGCAGACCGATTACGCAACAGCGGAAGCCATTCTGCGAACAAACTTCCTCTCCGCTGTCTCGCTGATCACCTGGCTCGCAAATTACTTCGAAGCAACGCACCAGGGAACGCTCGCCGTCATCTCCTCCGTCGCAGGAGACCGAGGACGCAAAAGCAACTACGTCTACGGCACATCCAAAGGCGCGCTGAACATCTTCCTCGACGGCGTGCGCAACCGCATCGACCGCAGCGGCGTGCACGTGCTGACTATCAAGCCCGGATTCGTCTCCACACCAATGACCGCGCACCTGCCGCAAACTGGGCTCTTCGCACATCCCGCAGCCGTAGGCCGATGGATCCTGAAAGCCATCGAGAAACGCAAAGACGTAGCCTATGTGCCGCCGATATGGGCAGTGATCATGCTAATCATCCGCTCCATCCCCAACTCGATCTTCAAGAAGTTAAATCTCTAGAGACTTTAGCAGTGGCCACAAAAGATGGCTCCCGTCACTCTGACGACCAGCGGGAGAGCCTGTCCTGAGCGGAGCCGAAGGAAAGAATCTGAACGATATTTGGTGACCAGGACCACTGGTCGGCGACAACATTTTGATTATCCTTACTGGCAGGATTCCAAGAACTACTCCGCACGAGTCAAATGAAAAATCTCACGAGAAGAGAAATGCTGGCAACCGCAACAGCCACCGCCATCGCTCTTGGAGCACCGCAGGCGGAGGCACAGAGCAATCAACCCAAACTGAAAATCGTGGTTTGCGGCGGCCATCCCGGAGATCCCGAATACGGATGC
Source organism: Alloacidobacterium dinghuense (assembly GCF_014274465.1). NCBI lineage: Bacteria > Pseudomonadati > Acidobacteriota > Terriglobia > Terriglobales > Acidobacteriaceae > Alloacidobacterium > Alloacidobacterium dinghuense. The sequence goes on from NZ_CP060394.1 coordinate 4,641,226, forward strand.
GGCGGTACAGTAGCCCGCCTGACAAGCCTTGGCCATGAAGTTGTCTTGCTTTACCTGAACAACGGTGGCTGGCCACCAACATCACCAACCGAGAGAATCGCTGAAGCAAAGAAGGCCTGCGAAATCCTCAAAGCGCGTCCTCTATATGCAGATCAGGAAAATGGCCACGCCATCGTCGACAACGCCCACTACGAGTCCTACGCAAAGCTGCTCAACGCCGAAAAGCCGGACCTCGTCTTCACCCAGTGGCCCATCGACAATCACCGCGATCACCGCGCCCTCACCATGCTCACCTACGACGCATGGAAGAATTCGAACCAGAGTTTCGCGCTCTACTATTACGAGGTCTCAAACGGAGAAGACACGCTGCAGTTTTCCCCAACGCATTACATCGACATCACCGACCAGGAAGCGATGAAGCGCGCCGCCTGCTACGCGCACGCCAGCCAGACTCCCGACCGCTACTACAAATTGCAGGATGACGTAGCCGCCTTTCGCGGCATCGAAGGTGGCTACAAAAGAGCCGAGGCTTTTATTCTGCAGCTGAGAAGTCCAAACGATCCCCTGCGACTGCTCATGCGGCCCTGAGTGCTACTCGCTCTTCGTCGTCGATTTGGACGCGGGCTTAGAATCTGAAGAACTGCTCTCACTCGAAGCAGCCGGCTTGCTTTCAGCCTTGCTGCCATTGCCATCGGCAGTGCTCGGCGCAGGAGATTTACTCGCGCTCTTCGCCGCGTAGTCGGTCACATACCATCCTGACCCCTTGAACTGCACAGCCGGCGCAGAGATCAGCCGCTCCACCTCGCCGCCGCACACCGGACACACCTTCTCTTCCGGAGCGCTGAAGCTTTGAATCTTTTCAAATTGATGCCCGCAGGCCTTACACCGATATTCATACAACGGCACGGATAACTCCCCCTCAAAAAACAAATTCTTTCAGTGCGAACTATCTCCCGCTCGCATGGTGCGCGGCGGCAGGCGCAGCCTTCGTCTCCGCCATCGCCTCATCGATCAACTCATACAACCGCGTCCGGTCCACAACCTCTACAAATGGTGTGCCGCTCGTCTTGTTCGTAACGATCCAGATCGTCGGCGTGTGCTGAATCCCGATGCTCTGCCCAAGGTCGTAATCCGCCTTCACCTCAGCCGCCAGCTTTCCCTGCGGATCGACGACAAAAGGAAACGCCAGCTTGTGATCGTCAGCAAACTTCTGCGCAAAGGCGCGCAGCTGATCCTGCGAGGTAATGCTTACCTGGTTCGCAAACACCGCATCGCGGAAGTCATCGCCCAGCTTCTTCGATTTCGTATCGAACCACCGCGCCGCTACCGCCGCATCAAAGCTCCAGGTGTGAAACGGCAAAGGAAAATCATGCCGCACCCAGGGAATGTTGTATTTGGCCGCAGCGTCCTTCAGCAGCGGATTCGCCCGTGCGCAATCCGGACACTCCAGATCTTCAAACTCATAGATGGCAACGCGCGCCCCGGCAGGTGGACGCAGAGCCTTGGCGTTATGCACCGGCGTACCCGGGCCAGCACTGGGATTTGAAAACTGCCCCATCGCGGGCAAAGCAACCAAAGCAGCAACCCCAACTGTCAATGCCGTCAAGAACCTGAAGGCATAGCGTGAGAAAAAATGCATGCGGATCGAATTCATTCCAACTTAATTTTAACGGAAAGTCGTACAACAAAGCGCTTTCCGTCGTCGGCTGACCCGCTTGCGCCGAAACGGGGCCCAAGACGCGGTCCCTTTGCGTGATGGGGTGGGAAGGCGCTGTCTCTGCGGTATCCTGACCCCATGGACTGCATCTTCTGCAAAATCATCGCCGGACAGATTCCCTCAAAGAAGATCTACGAAGATGATCTCACCTATGCCTTCATGGACATCGATCCGAAAGCGCCTGTGCACTTGCTGATCGTGCCCAGGAAGCACATCGCGTCGCTTGCAGAAGCCGACGCGAGTGATACAGCCTTGCTCGGCCACATGCATGCAGTCGCAAAAAAAATCGGCGCCGAACATAACCTCAGCGCCGGCTATCGAACTGTCATCAATACTGGTCCCGATGGAGGCCAGACCGTTTCCCATCTTCACATGCATCTGCTTGGCGGACGCCAGATGCACTGGCCTCCCGGCTAGCCTACTTTTGCGCCGCAGCCGCTGAATTGCTGAACAGATCCACATTCACCTTGTCTACGACCGCTGTTCCTGTATCGATGAAGACCGGGAACGGCGAGAACGTATCCACACTGTAGTCGCTGCTGAACGTCTTCAGCCCATCATGAAAGACCTGATCCAGCGCCTTCAATCCGATGTACCCCATCGTGTAAGGCTTTTGTGCAATCGTCGCATCGATCACCCCGCTCTTGATCAGATTCAGCGTATCCGGGTCGACATCCATCGCCACCAGCAGACGATTCGAATTGTCGTTCTTCAGCACCGCGGCCACTTCTTTGCCCGCCGAGGCCTCAAGACAAATGAAGGCATCGATCTTCTTGTCGCCTGTCTGCGTCATGAATTGCTGTGCTCTATCAAATGCGGCTGTGGATTGCCCCTTGATGTCAACCACCTCCACCGTCTTGATTCCCGGGTGGTCAGCGAAAACCTCCTGGTACCCCTTGAAGCGGTCATCCAGATTCGGCTGACCCGGCATCGAGAAAAACACGACGTTGCCCTTGCCGTTCGGCAGCTTATTCACCACTCGTTGTCCGCCCAATCGTCCCGCTTGCAGATTGTTCGTCCCGATAAAAAACAGCCGATGGCTGTGCGGAGCATCCGAGTCCATCGTGATAATCGGAATCCCCGCGTCAATTCCTGCGTTGATTTCCGATTGGAATAGCGTTGCATCCGCAACTGAAATGAGGATCCCTGCAGGCTTTGCCGCAATGGCGTGCTGCAACTCGGTCAGTTCAGCCTGCGGGTCATACGTATCAGGACCCACGACCTTCGCCTGCACATGGTACTCAGCGGCCGCCTTGTTAAATCCCTCTACTGCCGTCTGCCAGTAAGTGAGCTTCAGATTGTTCGAGATGAGGTAGTAGGTCTCGTCATGGGAATGACGCTGGCACCCTGTAACAGCTAGCAGTGCGATGGCCATAAACGGCAGGAGCATTGTTTGTGCTTTACGCATAGGGACCTCGCAATTCAAATTGCGCGCCGCGTTGCCGGCCCTGCTTCGGAACCTTGATTTAATCAGCCCAACAATGATGCATCCATGGCCCTTGCAAGCCCAATCCAACGCTACGCGATACGACGAGGAATTGTACTCCTGTTCTCCGGACTTTGCGCAATGCATCTGCTTTATCTGCGCCGAGATACCATCGTTGATCGCCGCAAGAACAAAGGCCCGCACATGGCGGGCCTCTCACTTCTACAGCAAAAATTGATTTACTCAGGCTTCAGCTGCTTCGAGTTCCTCATCTAGACCATGACGCCGCAGCAGGTTCGGCAGGTTCTGCGAGAATGCAGAGCGCGGCATAACCATGTCGCATCCCGCTTCCAGCGCCTTCACCTTCAGATCGCCCTGCAGATGCGAGAGAAATCCAATGATCGAAGTTCCCCGTTTCAGCTTCGCCTTGAGTTTCGGAATGAGCGTAAGCGGCTTCGCATTTGCATTGTTGAGATCGAAAACGATCAGCGATGGCCGCTCATCATCTTTCGCGCTGGTCAGCTTACTGACAACTTCCTTGTCCGCCTTCACAAAGCCAACCTTCACGCCCAGCTTGCGAGCAGTTTCCTGAATCTTAGCCAGGAAGAATAGATCGTCAATGAAGCAGAAGATCCGCGTCGGCGCATCTTCGCGCACCGGGGCTGGCGCTTCCGCGACAGCTTCTGCCGGATGATAGCCGTTCGGATTGCCGTTCCCGTTTCGGTATTCGATCGTCGAAGGAGGCCCGTCCGCTACATTGCCATTCGCCACGCGGTAGCTATGGTCCATCGGGCCGACGAAAACCTGCTGCCGCCTCTGCTTATTTTTGCGGCGCCCTCCACCCTGACCGTTGCTACTCCCGTTCTTCTGGTATTGCCGGTTTTGGTTGGAATACTTCGGTTTTTGTCCCTGTTGCTGCTGGTTCTGGTTGGCTTGGCCATTCGCCTGGGGAGCGTTCGGCTGGCCTTTCGCGCCCTTCCGTCTGCGACGTCTGCGGCGATGCCCCTGGGGCTGGCCTTGCGGCGCGGACCCCTGAGGCGCTTGTGCCTGGGGCTGGTTCTGCTCTGTTGTCATGCTTGCACTTCCTGGTGCGTTGACTTGGTTGCAGCGAAATTCCGGCGGAAAGCCGCTGCTGCTTTCGTTTCATCCGAATTGCCGGGAGATCGGTTGATTCATACTCCTGCACATGTGCCGACATAAACTGGGTTGTCGAGGGAGGAACCGGGTCCTGGCCTGCACTGTGTCACGGAGTCCAATATTTGAACTTTCAACTCGCTATCGCTAAGTTTGGGTGTTTCACCTTGAACCGCCATCGTTTCCGCAATGCGAAGACATACCTACATCAAGGTGATACGCGCCAGTTGAATTCTTGACTGTCGAGAAATGCGGCGAACTTTCCGGTTTTACCTTCCGGCATCAGCCGCTCGATAGGCAAAGACGATACTACTCGTTATTGATACTTCTGGCAAGTAGTTGGATGCAGGAATTTAATTCGGGGTATAAAACCGAACGGCCGCCTCGTTGGGGCGGCCGTTCTGCCTTTCAAAGGCCAATCACTGGCCTCCCTGAAAAGCCCGTCCGCCATCAGGCATCTGGGCAACGACCTCGGCTGGGGTGAGCCTCTTACGGCTCCAACTCTCTTGTACCGAGGTCTGTCCTTTCGTGCTCCAGTTCGAATCCCGGAACACGTACGTCGCTGGCACTCTCTTAATAAGCAATTCTTATGCCGCACGTTCATATATTTAGAATGAATAACTTACATAGAACGCGATACGCGCGACCTTCAGATTATGGAAGGCTGAATCCTGCTTGCTTCACAAATTCATACATCACTACTTCTGGCAGGCTGGGCAATAATGCGTTCCGCGTCCCCCCAGAACCATCCTGCGAATCGGCGTGCCGCACTTCAGACATGGTTCCCCACCCCGCAAATAGACCCGGTGCTCCAGCTGGAAAAATCCCTTCACCCCATCCGCATCCACATAATCTGACACGGACGACCCGCCCAGCTCAATCGCGTGCTTTAAAACCTCCTGCAGCGCCGCGCGCAACCGCTCCAGCCGGTCCTTATTCAGCCGCCCAGCTATCCGCGTCGGCCGGATCCCCGCCCGAAACAGGCTCTCGTCGGCATAAATATTGCCCACCCCATGCAACAGCTTCTGATTGAGCAATGCGGCCTTAATCGATGTCTTCCGTCCCCGAAAAAGCGCCGCAAATTCCTCAATCGAAATCGTTAACGGCTCGCGCCCTGATCCCTGAAAGCCATCGCCTGACGCCCGCCAGTGAATCGCCAGCCGCCCAAACCGCCGTGCATCGACAAACCTCACCTCACGCCCCGAAGCGAGCCTCAAAACGGCGTGTGTATGCGCCGGAACCGCCACCTCGGCGGTGGAGACCAGCAACCGCCCAGTCATCCCAAGATGAACAATCCATTGCGGTTCCGCCTTGCTATTCTCGCCGGAAAGATCGAAGACAATATGCTTGCCGACGCGATACACGCGCTCGATCCGCCGCCCGGCCAGCGCCTCCGCCATCTCCACAGGATCAGTCTTGAACGGCTCCGGTTTCGAACCCAGCCACACCGACTCAATCACCTCGCCTCGCACCCGCTGGTTGACCCCATTGGCAACCGTCTCAACTTCAGGAAGTTCCGGCATAGCCTATATTTTCGCAGAATGAGAAACAAAGCCGCCGTTCCCGACAGCGCACAACTCAAAAGCTGCACAACCCAAAGGCTGTCATCCTGAGCGAAGCGCAGCGAAGTCGAAGGATCTGCTTTCGCCGAAAGCGGGCACGAAATGGGTGCCCCATCCTATCGCGCAGTTTGCGATAGGGTGGGCAGCACAACCGTCAACTCCGGGGATTTACTTTCCGTTCTGTCGGCGCCCATCCGAGCAAACACCACCACATCCGTGATAGATATTTGTGGAGCTTCCGAGGACAACTATATGTCTGATTCAAAAACGCTAAGGGCCGCAACCATCCTCACCACCCTCTTCGCCACCACCGCCCTGGCCCAGACCACCAAACCCCAGCCCTACAACGCCGTCCCTTGGGAAAACGTTCTCTACGGCGTTGCCTACTATAACGAATACATGCCCGCAGACCTGCAACCGGGCCGCCTCGACAAAGACGTCGCCCTCATGAAGCAAGCCGGCATCTCCGTCGTCCGCATGGGCGAATCCACATGGAGCCTCTGGGAACCCGAAGACGGCCGCTTCGAATACGCCTGGATGGACCGCGTCGTCGACGCCATGACCAAAGCCGGGATCAAGGTCATCATGGGCACGCCCACCTACTCCATCCCTACCTGGCTCTACCATGAGCACCCCGAGGTCCTCGCCGAACAACTCGGCGGCGCCAAGCCTTTCTACGGCATGCGCCAGAACATGGACACCGACAGCCCTGTCTACCGCTTCTACTCTGAGCGCCTCATCCGCAACCTCGTCGAGCACTACAAGAACAACCCCAACGTCATCGGCTGGCAGATCGACAACGAAACCTCATCCTACGGTGCCGCTAACCGCGACGTCTTCATCGGCTTCGTCAACCACCTCAAGCAAAAGTTCGGAACCACTGACAACCTCAACAAAGCCTGGTTCCTCAACTACTGGGGCGAGGACGTCAACTCCTGGGAAGACATGCCCACCCGCGACAGCGCCTCCAGCACCAGCTACAAGCTCGAATGGTCCCGCTGGTCACAGATGCGCGTCACCAACTTCCTCGACTGGCAGGCAAAGCTCGTTCGCGAGAACCGCGGCCCGCACCAGTTCGTCACCACCGACTTCGGCGGCGGCATGAAAAGCGAGGTCAACGAGTTCGAAGTCGCCAAAGCCCTCGACATCCCTGCCATGAACAACTACCACGGCATGCAGGACCACATGGACGGCGAGTCCGAAGCCGAAGCAGGCGACTACACCCGCTCCCTAAAGCACAGCAATTACCTCATCACCGAAACCAACGCGCAGACCACCGACTGGACCTCCGCCTACCAGTACCCGCCCTACGACGGCCAGCTCCGCCTCGACGTCTACACCCACCTCTCCAGTGGCGCCAATATGGTCGAGTACTGGCACTGGGCCTCCATTCACGCCGGTCAGGAGACCTACTGGAAAGGCGTCCTCTCCCACGACCTCGAACCAAACCGCGCCTACGCTGAAGTCTCAAAGACCGCGCACGAACTCCAGAAGATCGGTCCGCACCTCGTCGACCTCAACATCAAGAACAAGGTCGCCATCCTCTGGAGCGTCGATTCGCTCAACGCCATCAGTTTCATGCCCTTCACCAGCAATGGCCCGCAGTGGGCCTTCGCGCCGCCCATCGTCGGATACGGCAACCTCGTCCACCAGATGCATCGCGCCCTCTACGATCTCAACATCGGCACCGACTTCGTCTTCCCCGAGAACCCCGACTTCTCGCAATACAAAGTCCTCATCGTCCCCGCGCTCTACATCTCCGACGACGCGCTGTTACAAAAAATCTCTGACTTCGTTAAAAACGGCGGCCACGTCCTTATGACCTTCAAGAGCGGATTCGCCAACGAGAACTCAGCCGTCCGCTGGGTCCGCGCCCCCGGCCCCCTGCGGGAGGCCGCCGGCTTCAGCTATCAGGAATTCTCCAACCTGGAAAAACCATTAGCCCTCAAAGACGACCCGTATCACGTAGGTGCCGACCAGAGCAAAGTCAGCTACTGGGCCGAATTCCTCATGCCCGAACACGCCAAAGCATTGGCCTACTATGACCACCCATTTTTCGGAAAGTGGCCCGCCATCACCGAAAACAACTACGGCAATGGCACGCTGACCTACGAAGGAACCTACTTATCCGACACCCTGCAAAAAGCCGTCGTCGAACAAGTCTTAAAAGAAGCGAACCTGACCGGTCCCGACCAGCAACTCCCCGCGCCAGTCCACGTAAAACACGGAGTCAATCGCGAAGGCAAACAACTCCACTACTACCTCAACTACTCAAGCAACGAGCAGACCTTCACCTACCCCTATAAAGCAGGAACCGAACTGCTCACAGGCAACGCGATCACTTCATCCGGTAAGATCACGTTGCAACCGTGGGATGTTGCCATCGTTGAGGAGAAGTGAAGAGAAAACCGAGGATTACTTTGGTCTGCCACCAAAATCTAAAACGTGGGTGCCCCAGGTCTCGCTTTTGAGACCTGGGATATAGGCTGAGGGCATGCCACGAAACCTGGTCCGGTACCACCAATCAGGCGACCTGCATTTCATCACCTTCAGTTGTTACGGAAGAAGGCCCTATCTCAATACCGCAGAGGCTCGTGATCGTTTCGAGAAATCACTAGAGGCGATGCGACTCCGCTACGACTTCTGGATAACCGGATACGTGGTGATGCCGGAACACGTACACCTTCTCGTCGGCGAGCCTTCAGATATCTTGCTGAACAAGGCCCTGCAGGCACTAAAGCTGTCGGTTGTCGCAAAGCGAAGGGAACGGCCGTTCTGGCAGGCACGATATTACGACTTCAATGTTTACACGGAGAAAAAGCACGTCGAAAAACTCCGGTACATGCATCGCAACCCAGTAAAGCGAGGACTGGCAAGCAAGCCGTGGGATTGGCCGTGGTCCAGCTTCCGGCATTACCTAACCGGACATATAGGCACTGTCGAAATCGAGTCCGAATGGACGGCAACACGCCGAGAACGTGCCACGCCGGAATCCCACGTCTCAAAAGCGAGACGTGGGGCACCCATGGTTTCCCAAGAACAGTGAGATCTGGGCCACCGCCAGCGAGCAGACCATCGCCTTCTCTTACTAAGAAAGCGCTGACCTGCTAACAGGAACCAAGATTAGCTCATCCGGCAAGATCACGCTGCAGCCATGGAATGTTGCTATCATCGGGGAGAAGTGAGACTTACTCTAAATACAACAATAATTGGAGACTCAAATCCTAAAGGAATCTATGCCCCCAGATGAAGAAGTGGAGCAGACAAAAGAAGATTACTCCGAGTGGTCCAAAGGGGCCATATGGGCAGACCCAGGAATACACATTGCTGTTGTGACTGCTGCAAATGACGTCGTGACAGCATTGCGCGCCCTATCGGCCAAAATAAAAGACGGTCTCCACGCGACCGCTGGCCAATCGGGAGAAGATCAAATGCACATGTTCGATCACCATATCCACAAGGAAAAGGAGCTCACATCTATCCGAATAGAGTTATTCCATCTTTTAACTGCTATATCTTCGGAGGGATTGATCAATCGCTTTTGCTACTTTGAACTACCCAATGAGGTATCCGAGACGCTCGAGAAACTTCAACCAACAGAAAAACTTTTGGTGGCAGCAACCTTTCTAGGCCAGTCAAATATAAAGTCTTCCCATGTCTATGGAAGCCTAAAGTATCTCGTAGGATGGAGAAACCTATACGCCCACGGGCACAATCCAGGCCGATCAGCAAGATCGCTACACAAGAACCACGCGGTTTTTCCCGATCCGGAAGAAATCTCGACACTAGAGGACGAGTTAAGTTCCCTGAGGAAAGCGGCAGGGTGTTACCGAAATGTGACCGCTTGGCTCAAAGAAACCGGGACGAGCATGATGACCAAGATTAGCTCGTTCGACAATGAAGCGGCCCGAATCATCGAGATGATTGAGGGCTTCAGTGTGACTAGAAAATGGCTATCGCCAGATTCGAGAGGAGTGCGCTTTCAGTTTTTCGAGTTACATGTCGATCTTGAAAAACTAAGTAGGCTCGGGAATTAGATAGGGCGGGCGGGTGCCCCATTCAAGCCTTCTTTTTGTCAAGTTACACGACATCGTTTGCAGTTTGTCTCTGGACATTCTTTCCAGTTAGGGTCGAGGGTTTTGAGCTGGTATCCAACGCTCGACGATCGTCGAGCGTTGGATGGCGGGATCGAGTTCCCGGATCAGGGTGTTGCAGTAATAGACCTGGAGCCGCTGTTCGACAGGGAGGATCTGCACCCATTCACCGGCCAGAGCGCGACCGATGCGCCACTTGGTATCGGCGATCTCCAGCTTGCCTTGACAGTCGACCTTCAGTACCCAGGCTCCCTCGGGGTACTGCCAGCGCGGCGGGTTGGGATCGTAGCGCCGCTCACTGGGGCGCCAGCGGCTGGCTGGAGTCTGCATGCCCAGGGCTTCGTGCGGACGCAGATGGTTGTGCTCCCAGCGATAGCGGTCCAGCCACTGCTGGGGCGCGTGGCCACGCAGTCCACGCCGGGTGAGCGCGCGTTCCAGCGCGCCGTGAAAGCGCTCCACCTTGCCTTGCGTCTGCGGATGCCCGATGCCGCTCCAGCAGAGGCGTATGCCCTGTTTGATCAGCCACAGCGCCAGTCCTGTCGTCGCCGCCTGTGGTCCGGCCCAACTCCACCAGGGCACGCCGTGATCCATCAGCATGGCCTCGGGCAGACCGCACTCTTGAAAGGCATGCTCCAGCCGCACACGGACCGGCTCGGCCTGGGTGCTGCCCACCGCCTCCAGCGCGATCACATAACGGCTGTGATCATCCAGGATGGAAAGCGGTCCGATCGGCTGGTGCCACGACTTGGGACCCTTGAAATCCATCTGCCACAGCTCGTTGGGCGCGGCCCGCTCGAAGCGCCTGGGCGCGGGGCGATGCCGGTCCTCGGGGCGCACCAGTTGATGGCGCAGCAGAATGCGATGGATGGTGCTTGCGGGCAAACGTGTCCCGCATTGCTCGAGCAATACCTGCAGTTTGCGCGCACCCCAGTCGGGATAGCGGAGGCGTAGCTCGATCACACGCCCTTCCACCTCCGGCGCGGTCTGCTGTGGACTGTGCAGGGGGCGTCGGCTGCGTTCCGCGATGGCTTCCACCCCGCCAGCCCGATAGCGCTCGACCCACAGCCGCCCAGTTGGACGCGAGATGCCAAACTCCCGGCATAAGCTGCTCAAGCTCCGCTCACGGCGCAACGCCGCCACCACAAACCGCACCCGCTGTTCCCGCACGTCCATCGTCTTCCAAGGCATCCTCAGTCTCACTCCCTGCTCTCGCTTCGCTCGCGCAGGGAGTGTAAAGGATGACTAGAAACATCCTGGAAAGCATGTCATGGCACTGAACAAAAAGAGGGCTTGAATGGGCCAATCCCCGTCCACCTCGTCGAGGCGGCCAGTCGTGGAAGTTGAAGGGGGCATCCCATGTCTCACAGAGACATGGGATGCCCCTTCTTGTAAAATCCGCTTGCGAAAGATATGGCTACGGCGCCCGTAATCTCACCCCTATCGGTGGAAGATCTCATGACACGAGGTTATTTCCCTGGCCGAGTGATTCCTCCCGTTAACTCGCTAGGACTGGGAACAGCATTAACTGACATGCTGAATTACGTTCGGCCTATAGCGTCGAAGATGGTTCAGAAAAAGGCCAATAAGTTGCGGAGTCGTTGCGTCACGCATTCCATCCCTAAGCGGAAGCATTTACGTAGGACGTTATCAATTCCCAACCCTTTTCATCAATGCATGCTTTCTGATGAGATCGCTACGAATTGGTTAGAGCTAGAGGAATTCTGCAGTAAATCTCCTTTTTCTCTAAGTGCACCAATTTTAGATTCAACTCGTTCAATCGATCGCAAGACTCCCTTAAATATTCAACCGCAATTTAGGGCGCATAGGTCGGTTGGTCGTCGATATCTACTGAAGACTGACATCGCGCGTTTCTATCCCTCGATCTATACGCATAGCATTCCTTGGGCGCTGCATGGAAAGCCAGCAGCTAGAAAAGATACGCAATATCAGTTATTGGGAAACAGGCTTGATCTTTGGACAAGGGAAACCCAGGATAAACAAACAGGTCGGATACCAATAGGGCCTGATTCGTCATTCTTAATTGGCGAAATCGTCGGTACTGCACTCGATTTAGAGCTAAAGGATAGACTGCCTGCCCTACGAGGTACGAGAAATATCGATGACTATTACCTTTATTTCGATTCAGTATCGGACGCAGAGACGGGATTAGCAGCCCTTCACAGTATTGCTAGGCAATTTGAACTAGAAATTAACGATCCTAAGACAGAAATAGTTCAGTTACCAGATATTCTCGAACCGTCTTGGAAAAGCGAGCTTCGGAATATAGTAATTCGGAAAACTCCTCAGCCCCAAGCTACCGACTTACTCAATCTTTTTGACCGAGCTTTTGAACACTCCAAGAATTTTCCAACCGACAATGTCCTAACATACGCAGCAAGACAAGTACTCAGCTCGGACATATTTGAAGAAAATTGGGAACTCTGTGAAGCTTTGCTCCTCAAGGCAGCAATAGCGGAACCGACAATGATGTCCGTTCTAGAGTTGATCTACGATAACTATGCTTCCTATCATACAAGCAACGACGCTCTTGCCAGCGCTCTGTACAGTATCTGCTATTATCATGCTCCCCTTCAGCAGGGGAACGAGGTCTCTTGGGCCTTGTGGCTTGCCAGAAAATTGAATGTACCAATTCCCAAATCGGTAGCAGACGCTGTTGCCAAACTCGATGATGATGTCGTGGCACTCGTGGCTTTGGACCTTCTTGAACAGGGTAATTTCGATACAGATCAATTGGAACTTTGGTATGGGCATATGGCCGGTTCAAGTCTTTATGAAGATCATTGGCTTTTGGCTTATGAAGCACATGAGCACGGATGGCAGCCTACGACTGTAAAGAAAGACTACGTTGCTGCAGATCCCTTTTTCTCCATCCTTCAGACACATGGTGTTAGGTTCTACGGGGATGGACTTGCTGCTACAACCAGCTATATGGAGTATGGGGAAGAAGAAATCGAGGGTATCGATCCTGACGACTATGATCCTGAAGAGCCTGAAGAAGAAGTTGACGAGATAGGGCTTTGACCTAAGATTTGGAAACAAATATCAGCTTCGACATCGATAGAAACCGTAAAGCCCGGCGTTTGGCCGGGCTTTTCTTGTTTTTGCGCCGCTTGCGGCGCGTATCGCTGGACGCGCAGTCCCCTGGATGGTTAGTCCCCCATGACGGGTTCTTCGGTTGCGGGGGCCGTCTTCGGCGCTGGGGCGATTGAGTTGATGGAGACGAGGCCTTCGACTGGCTTTTCGCCGAGGATGTGCTCGCGGTAGAGCTTGGCCATCTGTGCGTTCTCGGCGTCCTGCTTGAGCTTGGCGTCGCGGGCGCGAATCTTTTCTTCGCGCGAGTTCTTGGCGATGCCCAGCTTGTCGAGGGTGTCGTTGGCGTGGGCGTGCACGTGCTCGTCGTTGAGGACGAGGGTGTGCTGCGCTTCGCCCATGCCGACTTTCTTGCCGCCGGCGAAGATTTCGTGACGGCCATGCTCGTCATACCACTTGGTGAGCGTGGAGGTCATGTGCATCTTCTCGATGATGTTGCGCCAGCCCACGCCCGTGTTGTAGGCGCAGAAGCTGATTTCGCCTTCCTGCGTGGCGTAAGGAATGATGCACTGCTCGGTGCGGCGGAAGTCGTAGTTGAAGAGATCCTGGAACCACATGCCGGCGATGAAGAGAAAGTTCCAGCGGTCGGCGCGGCGCATTTCGATGTCGGCCATGGTGCGGTCGGCCTTCACGGAACCATACTTGCGCTTGGTGGAGCCGGAGAACTTGTCGAACTTCTTCAGCAGGTCCATGATGCGCATGTGTGTCGGCGCCTTGGTCGGATCGTAGTTGCGCAGCAGCGCAAGCGTGATACCGACGAGCGAGAGGAACTTGCCGCGAGCGGCGTCGTTGACCTTGGCTACGTCCTTGGCGAGGCGGTCGGCGTTCAGGAACGCGGTGACCGGAACGGCTTCCTTCGTTTCCTTGTCGATCATGATGGCCATGCCGATGCCGCAGTTCGGGTGGCATCCGCAGGAAATCTGTCCCCAGTCGCGGTCAGGACCGTGAACGAGGTCGGCGAAGTCGGAGAAGGTGGAGATGAAGCTGATAGGGAACCAGTCGCGGGTCGGCTCGCCGATGCCGGTCTGGCTCTTGACGTCGTGCGCGAGGTGCGAGAGCGTGTAACGCTGCGCTTCGCGGCGCTCGTCCGAGACTTCCTCGTCGCGGCCGGTGAAGGAGACGGGCTGGAAGCTGAGGAAGTTGATCTTCTTGGGGTTGTCGAGCGCGAACTGGATGATGTGGCCGACCTGCTCGTTGTTGATGCCGTTGACGATGGTCGTGACGGGGACGATGTCCACGCCGGCTTCGTGCAGGTTGTGGATGGCCTGGAGCTTTACATCGAAGAGGTTGCCGACCTTGCGGTGCGAGTTGGCGGCGTTGCCGATGCCGTCGAACTGGAGGTAGGCGTAGCGCAGACCAGCTTCGGCTGCGGCCTTGGAGAACTCCTTCGACTTGGCGAACTCGATGCCGTTGGTCGCGGCCTGAACGGATTCGTAACCGACCTTGCGGGCGTAGGCGACCGCGTCAAGGAAGTAGGGCGAGAGCGTCGGCTCGCCACCGGAGAACTGGACCGACATCTGACGGCGCGGCTTGATGGTGATCGCGTTGTCGAGCATGGTCTTGATGTCGTCCCACGTGAGCTCGTGGACGAAGCCAACCTGGTTGGCGTCCATGAAGCAGGGGTCGCACATCATGTTGCAGCGGTTGGTCAGGTCGATGGTGAGAACCGAGCCGCGGCCGTGCGTCACGGTTGACGTCCCGTGGTTGTGGAGCCTTTCGTCATTGTGGGCGCGGATGTCGCGGCCGGGGAAGACCTCTTCGAGGTGCTTGAAGAAGGCCGGGTCCATGGACATGACGTCTTCGAAGTGGCCGTGCTTGGGGCAGTCCTTGACCATGAGGATCTTGCCGTCGCGCTCGATGATCTGCGCCTTGATTTCGCCAACCTTCTCATTCAGAAGGATTTCGTGAGGCAGCTTGCCGTCGATGATCTGCTGGCGGATCTCAGGGACGCACTTGGGGCAGAGCGAATCGGTGGTGCGGGGCCAGCCGAGGGGCGGCTTTTCCTTTTGCCAGGACTTGAGCAGAGGCTTATCGGACCACTTAGGGGTGAATGATTCGTTGGGGCTGATGCTGTTCAGCCTCTCGAAGACGGACCAGACGCCATTCGCGGCGAGGGTGACCGCCCGCTCTGCGTACTTCACGGCTTTCGACATTTTTCAGTTCTCCTGAAGCTACCTGCCAGTTGTAGGTGACTCAAAACACGCTTTCGGACAGGAAAGCCAACTTGTGCTTTACCGAACCTCGGGGGAGCGCGGGTTATGGTAACTGCCGCTTCCAGAGGACTTTACAGTTTCAAGGATAGTCGCCGGGGAAGGCGAGAAGAACCGAGTTGGGCCGAATGGGGAAAATTGGTGTTTGGACGGGGATCGTTGGGGGTGAATGGAATGGCAATTCCGCTCAGATGAACAATTTACTTGTCGGAAAGGGAGTCGGATTGTAACGTTTTCGTGCAGAATCTCGACCATTTCCCCAGAACAGGAGCCCTAATTTATGGCACTTTACGATCTTGTGTTTGAAGGCGGCGGCGCCAAAGGAATGGCGTTTGGCGGTGCGCTTCAGGTGTTTGCCGACGCGGGGCATCAGCATCGGCGCGTCGTTGGAACCTCCGCCGGAGCGATTACGGCCATGCTCACGGGCGCGGGTTACACTCCAGCGGAGTTGATCACGGAATGCACCAAGACCGATGCGGCGGGGAATCCGATCTTTGCCGCGTTCATGGACCCTCCGGCTGAATCTGACTTCACGCAGGACCTGATTGAAGGCTGCGAGACGATCGCGCTGATGAAGGCGGCGGGATTTCCCTTCTCGGGGGTGATGCAGAACGTCGAAGAGAAGATCATCAAGGCGTTGCTTCACCTGGAGCTATATCGCGAGTTGTTTTCTTTTAATGAATGCGGCGGATTCTATGCCGGGGACAAGGCGCTGGCGTGGTTTCGCGAGCGGCTGGTCGCGAAAGGCCTGGCGGCGGATATCACCTGGGCCGATTTCGCGAAGAAGACGGGCAAGGATGTGTCGGTGGTGACGACCGATGTGACCGATAAGGAGTCGGTGGTGCTGAATGCGCGCACGGCTCCAAATGCTCCGGTAGCCGAGTCGGTGCGCATGTCGATGAGCATTCCTTTTGTGTGGCGGGAGATGATCTGGGAGCCGGAGTGGGGCACGTATAACGTGCTGGATGCGAATGGCCAGATCACGCGACGCCCGAAGGCGGGCAATATCTTCGTCGATGGCGGGGTATTGTCGAATTTTCCGCTGCGGCTCATTGCCGAATCGACGCCGGAGGTGATCGCGGTAATGGGAAAGACCGATCCTGGCGGTGCCGGGAATCTTGGGCTGCTTCTGGATGCGACGGTGATGGTGCCGGGGGCTGAGGTTTCTGACACCAGACGGCCTCGGTTGCGAGCGGCTGACCGGGTGACACGGCTGATCGACACGCTTACAGACAGCTCGGATCTGGCGGTGATGCGGCAGTATGAGTCGGCTGTCTGCCGGTTGCCGGTGGGGGGATACGGCACGACGGAGTTTCGCATGTCGGCGGATCGGCAGAAACTGCTGATCGGCTCGGGCACGACAGCGATGAAGAAGTATCTGGGCGTCGCATGACAACTGTCATATCGCTTTGCTGACAAAGCTTACTGCTGCGGCGCTGCGAACGGTGCGATTCTAGCCCTGTCAAAAGGAGGGGTTATGAACAACGTTCCGGTGCAGCATCCGCCGCAGCAAGCCGAAAGGTGCGATCCATTCAACCGCGTCGTTTATGGACTCGGCATGGCTCTGTTCATGTTCGGAATCTTCGTCCCCGGCGCGCATACGCTCATGATGGTTGGCCTCGCGCTGCTTGCGATCGCCTGGGTCATCGAATGGTAAGTGGTAAAAACCAGGTTCACGCGGCTGTGCTACACTTCGCCCGTTCGCCGGATACTTCCGAGTTAACGAGGGAATATGTCAGTTGCCGATATTGCTAATGATCTGGTCAAGCTTTGCCGCGAAGGCAAAAACCTTGAAGCCGTCGATAAGTACTACGCCGATGACATCGTCAGCGTGGAGTCAGCCAGCGGTCCGGGTATGCCCGCAGAGATGAAAGGCATCGAAGCGATCCGCGGAAAGAATGCGTGGTGGGTGGAGAACCACGAAGTCCATAGCGGCGAGGCAAATGGGCCGTATGTTGGAGAGAATCAGTTCGCCGTCGAGTTCAAGTTTGACGTGACGAACAAGCCATCGGGCAAGCGCATGCAGCTGGAAGAGATGGCTCTATACACCGTGAAGAACGGCAAGATTGTCCACGAGCATTTCTATTACAACCCGGGCAGCATGGGCGGAAATTAGACGTAGTTCGATATCTCGATCAGGTTCTGGTCGGGGTCACGGATATAGACGGACATCAGCTTACCGACGGCCCCGGCGCGTTCCACGGGGCCTTCTTCTATGTGGACCTTCAGCAGGTTCAGATATTCGACGACTTCTTCCATCGGCGTGAGAGTGATAAAGCAGAGGTCTGCTGCGCCGGGTGTTGGACGACAAGCCTTGGGCTCGAATTCGTGTCCGCGCTGGTGGAGATTGATTTTCTGGTCGCCGAATTTGAGGGCCGTGCGGCCCGAGAAGGTGACGATGTCCATGCCGAGGACTTCGGTGTAGAAGTCGGTGGTGGCGTGGATGTTGGCGACGGTCAGGACGATGTGGTCCAGTTGCTCCAGGGTGAAAGCCATTGCTGCATTATGGACTTATCGATGCGATGTGCGGAACCTCATTGTAGGAGTGAGTCAGTTTTACCCTAGAGGAGCGAGACAGGCCCCAAGTACATCGTATTCAGCCTGCCAGGGTCAAAAGAGCACAGGTCCGAGAATGCCGACTATACCGACAAATGGATTACTTCCAGGTGACCGACAATCCGACCGAAACAGGGCGATCAGCGTTCGCACGCTTCGCATCGGCAGAGCGATCGGTATGATCATCGAAGCGGCCGCCAACTAGAACGATAGCCCTATGCAACGCACCTACCACTTCGTCCCTCTCTGTCACGGACTCGATGACCTGTGTCATCGGCATTTGAAAATTGCACAGCTAGACGATCTAAATGACCCTTTCGAGCTTTGGGCAATCGCGCAACCTGACCAGCGTCTTCGACAGGCTATCAGCGCAACAAAACAACAAATGGCCAAGCAATACGGGTTGCTGTGCTTCAGCTTGGATTGGCACAACCCGCTGCTTTGGAGCCACTTCGCTGATAGGCATCGCGGGCTGGCCTTGGGCTTCGATGTGAACGAGCGGATTCTGAAGCGAGTTTCCTATGTGAAAGACAGACCAGTTCCGGAGAAGATTAACTTCGAAACTGCTGATCGGCTCCTGTTCACGAAGTACGAAGATTGGCGCTACGAACAGGAAGCCAGAATCTACACAACGTTGCAAGACCCCGACCCCAAAACTGGCTTGTACTTCGCCGACTTCGGTGAGCAGCTTGTATTGCGTGAAGTGATTGCAGGTCCACTCTGCGCGGTTACAAAGCAAGAGCTTTGCGACGCAGCAGGTTCGGCAACCGAGGTCGAGTTTAAAAAAGCGGGATTGGCATTCGACACTTTTCGCATGGTGATCGACCCAGCGTGGGTTTGGTGAGCAGCGCTGACGCAGCATTCGGCAAGCTGGACTTGCGCGAAATGCAATCTCCTCTTATGTAGCTACATTTGTAGTACAATCCAATTGTGGAATTTGAATGGGACTCCAGAAAAGCAGCTTCCAATCGGCGTAAACATGGAATTCCGTTCCCGTTCGCAGCTCGCGTCTTTCTCGATGAGAACCGCATGGATCGACTCGATGAGGATTCGGAAGATCGAGAAGAGCGGTGGATCACGTTGGGGTCGTGGAAGATATCGAAATCGTAATTGTCTACACGCTGCGGGCAGAGACAGTGAGAATCATTTCTGCCAGAAGGGCAAATCGATATGAGCGCCAAGAATACTGGAACCGTTAAATTTCGCCTGGACAGCAAGAAGCTCCCGACTCTGCCGAAGAAGAAGCTGGACGCGCTGCGTAAGCTGAAGGATGACGAGATCGACTATAGCGACATTCCGCCGCAGACAAATGTAAAGTGGACGCGGCCGGGTGCGCTGGTTCCCACAGAGAATAAGCGGCAGATCACGCTTCGTCTGGATGCGGATGTCGTGTCATTTTTCAAGAAGACAGGCAAGCGGTACCAGAGCCGCATCAATGCTGCCCTTCGTGAGTATGTAAATGCTCAGAAGAAGGTGAGCTAGGTTCGAACCAATTTTCGAGTTACCGGGAAACGAAACCATGGCCTACATTCCTGAAGACGCTGAATGGTATTTAGCAGAGATCATTCTCGAAATATGTGTCGAAGACGATCCGCGTAATGTTGTCCATATCAATGTGGTTCTCATACACGCTACTAACCCGGAAGAAGCTTATGACAAAGCTATGAAGCGTGGAAAAACCGAGGAGCAGACCTACGAGAATCAGCAAGGTAAGTCGGTCGTCTCGATATTCAAGGGCCTGCGCGATCTTTTAGTTATCCATGACAAGCTCGAAGATGGAGCGGAGCTGAGTTACAAAGAGCAAATCGGTTTGACGAAAGAGCAAGTCAGCAGCCTGATTACTCCCAAACATCAATTGGGCATCTTTGCCCCTGTCGAGCAGATTGATAAACCGGATTATGCTGCTGGAGACATCGTGGCTGAGGTGTACGAACGATTTCCCGAGTTGAAACGGTAAGCCATCATCGCTGAGATTCTTCCTCCCGTTGGTCGTCAGAATGACGGGCCAACTTACGATTGCGATGAGTCCCGGAAAAGCAGGTCCTTCGACTTCCACTTCACTACGTTCAGGGTCCGCTCAGGATGACATCGTATGAGTAAGTGGTGGGGTGCTGGGGATTAGCTCAGAATCCCCAGCTTCTTTGCGGTCTTTTCCAGCGTATCCAAAGCCTGATCGAGTTGGTCTTTCGTGTGTTCGCTGGTCATGATGGTGCGGATGCGCGCTTTGCCTTCGGGGACGGTGGGGAAGGCTATTCCGGTTGCCATGACGCCTGCATCGAAGAGGGCTTTCGAGAAGTCCATTGTCTTTTTGCCGTCGCCGATGATGATGGGCGTGATCGGTGTTTCGCTGGCGGGGGTGGTGACGCCGCCGATGTCGAAACCGATGCGGCCTAGCTGCTCTTTGAAGTAGCGCGTGTTGCTCCAGAGGCGGTCGATGCGCTCGGGTTCGTTCTCCAACAGATCAAAAGCCGCGATGCAGGTTGCGGCTACTGATGGCGGATGCGAGGTTGAGAAAAGGAACGGGCGGGCGCGGTGATAGAGGTAGTCGATGAGGTCGCGGCTGCCGCAGACGTATCCGCCTAATGCGCCGATGGCTTTCGAGAGCGTGCCTACCTGGATGTCGACGCGGCCGTGGCACCCGAAATGATCAATCGACCCGCGACCGTTGCGGCCCAGTACGCCTGAGGCGTGCGCGTCGTCGACCATCATGATGGCGCCATACTTGTCGGCAAGATCACACAGCTTGTCCACAGGCCCGATGTCGCCGTCCATCGAGAAGACGCCGTCGGTGATGATGAGCTTGCGACCGGGCTCGTTTGCGACTTCTTTGAGCTGCTCTTCTGCGTGGGCGACATCTTTGTGGCGGAAGACCTTGATCTTGGCGCGGGAGAGACGCGCGCCGTCGATGATGCTGGCGTGGTTGAGTTCGTCGGAGATGATGAAGTCTTCTTTGCCGAGGATGGACGAAACCGTCCCGGCGTTGGCGGTGAATCCGCTCTGGAAGACGACGCAGGCTTCGACATTCTTGAAACGTGCGATTTTTTCTTCGAGATCCATGTGGATCTTCATGGTGCCGGCGATGGTTCTTACCGCTCCCGAGCCAACGCCGTAGGTCTTTGTTGCTTCAAGGGCGGCTTCGCGCAGCAAAGGGTGGTTGCACAGGCCGAGGTAATTGTTCGAAGCGAGGTTGATGACCTTTTTCCCGTCGTAGGTGCAGACAGGGCCCTGCTCATCTTCAAGGATGCGCAGCTTGAAGTGGGTGCCGCGCTGCTTCAGGTTGTCCAGTATTGCCGTGAGGTGCTTGAGTTGCGGGCGCTGGGAGAGGGTGGTCGACATAAAGGTTGCCTCGCTTTGCAAAAAATGGCGTAACTGGAGCCTGCTATCCACTTTATGGCATGTGGCGTTGCGAGAGGAAATCAGGCCAGACTAGGCGGAGGCTGAAGACTGTGGCGGGTCCACAGGCGAGGCCGACAACAAAGTCGGGCCTGATTTCCATCGCAACCCAAGGGACGGGGCGGAATTTCTCGATGGCTGCGTCACTCGTCGCTAACATACGCCCGGTATGCGTCGCTTCTCCTTTCTTGCCCTCGAAAAAATCCGCTCCCGTCGCCACGTGTCATAAAGTGGATAGCAGGCTCTAGCATCCTATCGTGTAGGGGCGCGGAGACAAAACAGGCAGCGCTTCTTCACTGCGCGGCATCCGAACGAGCACCGTTCAGGTTTACAACTAGGAGATAGACCCATACATGCAGATCAAATACATTTCGCGCATTGCACTTTTGCTGGCGGTTGCGCTTACGGCTGGCTGTCACAAGAATTCCGAGGAGAAGCCGACGGCGAGCACTCCGGCATCCGCCGATCCGTCGAGCGCGGCGGCGACGAACCCGGCTCCAACTTCGGCTCCGGCAAGTTCGGCGACCACCCCGGCGCCAGCGCAGCCAGCCGCAACTGGATCGAGTGCAGCCGCTCCTGCGCCTGCACCTGCGCCGATTGACTCGTCGGCTGGCGCTGCAACCCCAACTCCGGACCAGCCGGTAGCTCCGCAACAGGCAGCCAATGCTCCGGCTCCTGCGCTGCCCGAGGTTCCAGAGGGAACAGTCCTCAGCATCCGCACGAATCAGACGATCAACGTAAAGCATGCCGAGGCAGGACAATCGTTCACGGGCACGATCACCAATCCGATTGTGGTGGATGGCAATACGGTGATTCCGACGGGTTCGACGGCGGAGGGAATGGTAGTGCAGGCACACAAGCGCGGCCACTTCAAGGGAGCGTCAACGCTGCAACTCACCCTGACGGCGCTGAACATCAATGGCCAGCACTATCGCATTGACACGAGCAGCGTAACCCGGACCAAGAAGGGTAAGGGCAAGCGCAGCGCGGCATTTATCGGCGGCGGCACCGGATTAGGGATGCTGATCGGCGGGGTGGCTACGGGCGGAGTCGGCCTGCTGGTCGGCGGACTTGCGGGCGCGGGCGCGGGAACCGGCGTCGCGGCCTTTACCGGCAACAAGGACGTCACCATCCCGGCGGAGTCTGTCTTGAACTTCAAGCTGGCAGCGCCGATTCATCTGCGGTAATAAACCACATATCAGCGAATGGCGGGCACTCCTGAGAGGAGTGCCCGTTTTTGTTCACTTCCGGACGCACCCGTTCAATTCTGGACGCTTCATCCTGGCTTCCCTCGCCCTGAGTCAGATAAATCTCTGCATAGAAAGCACTTAGGGTCCGGCGGTGTTTGGCGGAACGGATGCTGCACATTTGCCGTAGCTGTATTTTTGTGAGGACCGGATGCCAACGTTTCTGCTCGACCTGAAGTTTGCCTTCCGCCAGTTGCGCAAGTCGCCTGGATTCGCCGCCACGGCGGTGTTGATGCTTGCCTTCGGGATTGGCGCGACCACCGCGATTTTTTCGATTGTCGAAGGCGTATTGCTGCGGCCACTGCCGTTCCCCGATCCTGACCGGCTGGTGGTGCTTGCGGACCGTTTGCAGGGCGCCGATGTGGGTGGCAATGGTGAGGCCGGCGTGACCGTGCCGGATATTCGCGCTTACACACGCGACACGCATTCGTTTACGGCACTCGGCGGTTATCAGTTCGCAGGTTATGAGCTATCGGGCAACGGAGATCCTGCGCAAGTGAATGCCGCGCGGCTGACTGGTGGAGTGTTTCCGGCGCTGGGCGTGGCTCCGCTTCTGGGACGCGTGTATACGCAGCAGGAAGATGACGATCATCAGCAGGTGGTGGTGCTGAGCTATTCGACCTGGCAGAGCCGCTTCCATGGCGATCCGAAGATTTTGGGCACGAAGATTCTGCTCGACCGCAAGCCGTATCTCGTGATCGGCGTGATGCCACGCAATTTCGAGTTTCCTCTCACGTCGGGGCATCTGAACCGCATCGAGCTTTGGGCGCCGATGAGCTTCCGTCCGGATGAGCTGAGCCCTACAGCCGGTGCGAATTGGAGCTACCAGATGGTGGGCCGTCTGAAGCCGGGCGTCTCAACGACACAAGCGCAACAGGATGCCGAGCGCGTTGCACAGGACATCATGCGAGGCTATCCGTCGTTCATGGCCAGCCTGCATATCACTTCCGTCGTACGTCCTCTGCAGGAGGAGACGATTGAGGGAGCGCGACCGCTGGTGCGGACGCTCTTTTTTGCGGTTGCTATCGTGTTGCTGATTGCCTGCGCAAACCTTGCCGGGCTGCTGCTGGTCCGCGCCATTCGCAGGCAACGTGAAGTTGCTGTGCGCATGGCGTTGGGTGCGCGTTCGTCGGCGCTGCTGCGCCAGGCCATTCTTGAGAGCCTTATCCTGAGCGTGACGGGGGGCGTCCTTGGCGTAGTTCTGGCGGGGGCGGCCCTGACATTGGGCAAGAATCTGCTGCCGGAGAGCCTGCCGCGCATCAGCGAGATCGGCCTGAACTGGATCGTAGTTGGCTTTGCGTTGCTGCTTGCTGTTGCCACCGGCTTTGTCTGCGGGCTGGCTCCAGCGTTTGCTGCGTTGCGCACCAGCGTGAACGAAACACTGAAGGAAGGCGGCCGCAGCGGATCGGCTGGCGGCGGTCATGCGCGTCTACGGTCAGCGCTGGTGGTGGCGGAGATTGCCATCGCTCTGATTCTGCTTACGGCTTCGGGATTGCTGTTGCGCAGCTTTGAGAAGATGCGCTCAGTCGATCTAGGCTTCCAGCCGGAGCACATTGCGACGGCGGCATATTCTCTGCCGCAGAAGCAGTACGCTACGCAGGCATCGATCGATACCTTCAATAAGGAATTGCTGCTGCGACTGCGACAGGCTCCGGGCGGGCAGGCTGTAGGCCTCACCAGCTTTTTGCCTGCTTCCGGGAACAATAATAATCAGGCGTTTGTTCCTGAGGGCTATGTTCCGCCTAAGGGCGAGAACATGAGCCTGGCTACGAACGCGATTGTGATGGGCGATTACTTCAGCGCGATGAAGATTCCGCTGCTGCGCGGGCGATATCTGACCGAAGCGGACAATGCGGATGCTCAACTTGTTTTGGTGGTGAACCGCAAACTGGCGGAACACTACTGGCCCAATCAGGATCCAATCGGCAAGCGGATTCGCATCGGCACGCCGGAAATGCAGACTCCGTGGCTAACGATAGTGGGCGAGATTGCTGATGTGAAGCTCGGGGCTCCCGACGAGCCAACGAAGGAGCAGTATTACCTGACAGTGGATCAAATTGAGAAAGCCTTCGGTACGCTGGCCAATCCGGCCACCGATCTGAATGGCAATGGCGGATATATTGTTCTGCGCAGCGCGCTTCCGCCTGAGCAGATGGAGAATGTTCTGCGTGCGACTGCGCGTTCCATCGATCCACAGCTGGCGCTGACCCAGGTGCAGACCATGGTTCAGAATGTGTCTGACACCGAAGCTCCGCGTCGCTTTAACACGGCTCTCATTTCGGCCTTTGCTGCTGCTGCTGTGTTGCTTGCTGTGCTCGGCATCTACAGCGTCATTGCCTTCTCCGTCGCGTCACGCGTACATGAGATGGCGATCCGCATGGCGCTCGGCTCGCAGCGCGGTGGCATTATGCGACTGATTCTTATCTCCGGGACGAAGCTGGCGGCGGTCGGCTGTGCCATTGGATTGATCGGAGGGGCGGCGGCGGCCGGCCTGTTGCGATCGTTCCTCTTCGGCGTGAGCCCGTTCGATCCGGTGGTGCTGACGATGGCAGCCGTCGCCGTGCTGCTGCTCGCTCTGGCGGCGTCGGCGCTTCCGGCGATGCGTGCCGCTTCGATTGATCCCATGCAATCGCTGCGCGGGGAATAGAATCCCCGATCCCAAATTCGCTGCGTCTAACAGGTGCGATCTGCGCGTCAGAGCCGGCAATGGTTTCCGCGCCATCGCCGATTTTGCGCCGCGCAGATACAATTGGGTATTAATCAGAAATCCTGTTGGAAAAGAGCAGAGAACCGGACGAATGAGTTTGCAGTCATCGAGCAACATCTGGAAGTCGAATAACACCGCAACAATCAGGCGTGGGTCCCATTGGGCCGCATTTCTCGCTCTTTTTCTTTTAGTTGCGCAGAGTCACGGCCAGACGATCGGCACCCGGACTGCTCTTTCTGTCGCAACGGAAGCGGCAAAGACCACACTCTCGGTTACGGTGAAGGATCCCACAGGCGCCGCTGTCTCTGACGGAACGGTAAGCTTTGTCAGCAATGGCCAGTCGCTTGGGTCGGCCATTGTTCAGGACAACGGCACAGCCATGCTGACGCTGGATAAAATACCTGCCTTCGCCAGGCAGATCACTGCGGTTTACTCCGGCAGCGGGCACTACGCGGCTTCCACCTCAGCGAGTGCGAACCTGCAGGCGAACAACACGTCGGCGCCTCCGGATTTTTCTGTTACAGCCAATCCCACTTCACTGAACCTAAACCCCGGTGATTTCGGGACCGTGATTATTACGGTGACTCCGGAGAATGGCTTCACCCAGTCAGTTACGCTCGCCTTATCCGGATTGCCGACGACCACGACCAGCTCGCGCTTTACGCCGAGTATCGTCACCCCGACGTCAACCGCCGCAGTCACCAGCACGCTGCAGATTCAGACCACGGCGAGTTCGAGTTCTTCGCGGAATGAAGGGTTGCCGGGTAGCGGCGGCGGATTCCACCTCACGTATGCGATGCTCTTTCCCGGCGTGCTGGCGCTGGTTGGTATCGGCGCGCTGAGGAAACGCGGCGGCAATGGCCTTCGCCTGATGGGTGTGGCTGTTCTGCTGCTGGCAAGCGCATCTGGCCTTACCGCCTGCTCGCAGCGGTACAGCTACCTGCACCATCCACCTACACCGAATACCGGAACCCCGCCAGGAACCTACAATGTCACCCTTACCGCCTATTCCAACAACGGCGGCGAGGTCACCACCCATTCGCTCGCGCTGACCGTTACGGTCAAGTAAAAGCCTAGCTGGCGATCGCGGCGGCCAGCTTCTCAATCACCGCTATGTTGGGCACCAGTTCATGCGGCAATCCATGCCGCACAGCGAGATAAGCGGGAGCGTTCCAGGAAACGAAAACGCTCCCGTTTGCGTCTTCCCCGTTTTTCGTTTCCCCGTTTTTCGTTTCGTAGATCAGAATTTTCAGCGGCAGATCGATGGCGATGCTCGGGGACGCGAGCATCAGCGGCGTTCCTGCTTTTGGGCTGCCGAAGATGGCCAGCTTTGTTGGCGGCATCTTCAGTCCGGCTTTTTCTGCCTCGCCGCTGTGATCGACCAGCGCAAAGAGCTTGATGCCTTTTTCTACGAGAATCTTCTCCAGTCTCGCCACGGTCTCATCGACTGAATGGCTGCTGGGAATCGTGACAATGCCATTGGTGTCCGTCATGCGCAGGGCCTCCGCATCGGCAATTGTACTCGTGGTTTATGAGGCGGGCGTAAGCGCAGCGAGCGTCCTTTCGAGGCTGGCCTCGTCGCCTACGTTGAGCGCGGTCTGCGAGCGCCCTGTCTCTCGATGTTGGATCTGGCGCATCAGCCCTGCAAGCACCTTGCCGGGACCAACTTCGATAAAGTGCGTCGGCTTCTGGTCAATGAGCACGCGCATCGATTCGACCCAGCGGACCGATGCCGTGACCTGCCGAATGAGCGCGTCGCGCAATTGCTCTGCGTCTGTCGTCAGGGCCGCATCGACATTCGTTACAACGGGCCTGCTGGGCGCGGAGAAGTTGAGCCGGCGCAGGTCTTCGGCGAGACGGTCCTGCGCAGGCTGCATCAGGGCGCAATGGAAGGGCGCGCTTACCGCGAGCATCACGACCTTCTTTGCGCCGGTATCTTTTGCTATGGCTGCGGCCTTTTCGACAGCGGCCACAGAACCTGAGATCACCGTCTGCTCGGGCGAGTTGAGGTTCGCCGCGGAAACGACTCCGCCTGATTCGCTGGCAGCCTTCGCGCAGACTTCGATCACTGCTTCCGGCGCGAGGCCGAGGATCGCAGCCATCGCGCCTTCACCTGCGGGCACGGCTTCCTGCATGTAACGGCCACGGTTACGAACTGTCTTTACCGCGTCGGTGAAAGAGAGGACGCCTGCGGCTACATCTGCTGAATATTCGCCGAGTGAATGGCCTGCGACGAAGGATGGGGTGACGCCTTTCTCGGCCAGTACGCGCTGCGCGGCAATCGAGACGGTGAAGATCGCGGGCTGCGTGAACTCGGTCAGCTTGAGCTTCTCTTCCGGGCCTTCGAAGCAGAGCTCCGAAAGCGAGAATTCGAGCGCCTCGTCGGCTTCTTCGAAGGTCTGTTTTGCGATGGGGAATTTTTCAGATAGATCGCGGCCCATGCCAACGGCTTGCGAGCCCTGTCCGGGAAACAGGAAGGCTAACTTTCTTTCACTCATGACTTGGGTATTTCAAATGATTCCGGCATGCGATGCAAGCCGCTCGCCCGCGCATCTACAATCGAGGCATGAAAATCATCACCAACCAGATACGTGGCTGCCGCAAAGGGCCGGAAGCTTACTTCACCGGAACCGTCTGGATCGACGAAGTCATTACCACGCCTGCTCCGGCGCGCGTCAGCGCTGCCATGGTTTCTTTTGCGCCAGGAGCGCGAACGGCATGGCATACGCATCCAGTGGGGCAGTCGCTGCATGTCATTTCCGGAGTGGGGCGGGTACAGCTCAAGGGCGAAGGGGTGCAGGAGATTCATCCCGGCGACACGGTCTGGATCGAGCCCGGTGAGGAACACTGGCATGGCGCAGTTCCCGACCGCACGATGACGCATCTTGCGATTCAGGAAAGCGACCACACTGGAGCGTTTGTGGTGTGGCACAAGCATGTGACGGACGAGGAGTATTCCTCGTAAGCGCCAACAATAAGGAAGGCCCCGGTTTCCTGTTCAGGAAATATGGGGCCCTCATTACGAGGGGCCTGTAAGGTGCAGCGCAAGCTTTAGTGCGCCCCAAAGGTAATGATTGACATTACTGTTCTTGATCTTGATCTACCAGAAGAGCCTTGGGAATCCTGACCTTCTTGAATCTTGGTGTGGATTTATTTGTCGCACGTGGCATAGCGGCAATAAGTATCGCTTCTAATTCTGCAATTTTCTGCTGGTTTCCATTGGCAGAAGTGACCGCGAACGCAGAGAAGTAATTCCAATGGGGATAGTACCGATCCGCTATTTTGTTGGCGTGGTCATGTAATCGTGAAAAAAGATTCTGGGCCCTGCCGATGTAATACAACTCGTCGCCCCGATAAAGCACATAAACGCCTGGGTGCTTCAAATCCGGAACGTTGGTTTTAATGAGCAGTCGTTTTTTGCTGTCTTTCGTTCGGAATACCTTACGAGGCCACATGCGGAAGAATTTGCAATCGCTCAAGTCCAAGGCTGGCAAGCTGAATTATTTCCTTTCTGATGATTTTTCAAAGGATAGCGACAGCTTTTTTTATTGGCAATGAATTTAGTTGGGCCCTATTGTCCAAAGTTAGGGAGCAGAGTCGCCGTCTGCATGCAAAGAGGCCAGCCAGATTGCAAATTTGAGATCAAAACGGGAAGACCCCGGCTCCTTTTTCGGAGATCCGGGGCCATCATTGCAAGCAGCCTGTAAGCCGAATTCTGTCGAGGACGGTCATTCCTCTAGGCGACGCATTGCTGCGGCGCTCAAGCGACCTACCCGAAGGTTTCCGCTCCACTTTGCGGGGCAAGCCCGCCAGTCTGGAGAACCCACGTTGGCGCGCCGGGCAGGCACGCCGCGCGGCTATCTGGGTCTCACCCGCGCATCCCTCCCTATTTGGTCTTGCTCCGTGTGGGGTTTACCCTGCCCCCGACGTTACCGCCGGAGCGGTGCGCTCTTACCGCACCTTTTCACCCTTACCTTGCGCCTTGCGGCGTAGGCGGTATCTTCTCTGTGGCACTAGCCGTCTCGAAGCCTTGACGCTTCGATCCCGGACGTTATCCGGCACACTGCCCTGCGGAGTTCGGACTTTCCTCTCCTGATCTTGCGATCAGCAGCGACCGCCCAGCTGCTCGCTTGTTCTTATAGTAACGCAGCTTTAGGCAATAATTGAGGCCTTGCAAAGCTATCTAGCAGTAGGACCGCCGGTGTTTTAGCGTTGATCCCCGGGAATCGCCAGCAGCTACTTCACGCTTGACAGCAGCCTATTGACATGGGAAGTCGAGCTTAATTTAACGGAAATGGACCCTGTATAGTCCCTCTATCTCGGTCAATTATCCACGCGGCGCCCGAACTATCTACTGCAACACCTGTTATCAACCCCGCATTCAACGATCTCATGCTTGCTGGCGGCTGCTGCCAATGGTAATTAGCTTTCGAGTAGAACAAGATTTTTTTTCCAGATGCAAAAAGAAAGTTGTCCGAATCGTCGCTTATAGATTGCACTAGACCTAAATTTGAGGTTATACGATCCGGTTTCCATTCTTTGATTGAGAGAGTGTAGGCTGATCCGGAAATATCGGTATAGATCAACTGGTGCCGAGGGTGATCGAAGCCAAGCGTCGAGGTTTCCCCAATATATTCGGATGAAAATTCTCTAAAATTTTGACCTGGGTGGTTCCAAATTGGCCAAAAGCGAATCTCCTGCAAGTCGGCTATTACCAAGAAAATGCCCGTACCATCAGTCGCTATTCCCTTGCATGATCGCTTTCCGACGTCAGTTGACGTGAGTAATACTTCCTCAGTCTCGTTCGTAGGAAGAAAACGTCGGAATATTTTGCAGCCCAGATCGTTATTGTTCGCACTAACATAAATTGCTTCTCTCGTGGCAGCCAATGCATCCGGTGACCATGTTCTGGGAAGGGGAAATACCTTCTGAATGCTAATGCTGCTTTCATCAACAACAATCTTCGAAACGAAGCCATCTTTATCGAGTACAAAGAGTCCCGCAACAGGATCGTAGGCCAAATCGATTGGGTACCAATCTTTTTGTCGATATGTCAGCATACTCGGGCGCGAGGGTTGATTTTTTTTGCTTATTCGGAGCAGATAGTAATAGGAATAGGAATTTGATTGTTGGTTGTAATTAAAGAACGTGTCCTGGATACTCGATGCGCTCCGAATAAACGCGCTCTGTGACTCAGTAGCTCTGTACGGAGGTCCTTGACCCAGGAAGGCGATGATGTGATTTATCGCGTCGTCATATGAGGCTGCTTTAGCATCTGTAAGGGAGTTAGCGGTACTCCTTCCAACAAAGTAAAAACTATCTGTAGTGGTAGGAGGATTTTCGACCCAAGAGGGTGTTCCATCCGACTGAGCATTAACTACTCTAATATTAAACAGATAGAATCCAACAGCAGATTTACGCACGATGCTTGGAAAACCTTCGGGCATCCGTCCCTCCGCAGCCGCGGCGAGTATTTCAAAAGATCTCTGCTGATCTTTGAATTCCGAAGACAGAGTCTCAAAATCTTCCTCCGTTATGCTGAGAACTTTGGCGATATCGTCCGCGTAAGATCTCATATGAGTTAAGGGCTCTTTGCCTTGCCTCACTGAGCGACGAAGCGTCTGATAGTCAGCTGGCCAAATCAATGCCTTGATTGCGGTCAAACTACTAGTAGTGATCGCTAGAATGAGGACTGCATTTCTCGCGCGCTTGCTTCTAGCTCCATGCAGATAAACGATAACTGCCCCGCAGGTTATGATCACAATGTCGAAGGTCAATAGAATCCTGGATTCTACCTTCCAATCTTCGATCTCCTGCTCATACTGCTGCACAGTATCGTTAAAGTCTTTGGTCTGACGTTTTTTTATGAAGTCACTTACGAGCTTTTGAGCGTTAGCTGGGTTCGCCTGACCAATCGCAGGTAGACAGCTTGAGATAAGTAAGAACAGAACGAAGAGGCGGATAAACCTAACTAAGACTTTCATCGGCTGTCGAGCCTCAAAAATGCAATCAGCATAGCGCCGTGTAGGGGCTTCGGCAAGTCAAACATTGCTCTGCTTTATCGGGACGATCGCCTCGGCTTACCCTCCATACATACCCCTTGGTCAGTATTTCTGCACTTATCGAGCACAAAAACACCTGGCAAGGTAAACCGCTTCCGCTGCGTTTGTGGCCTGCCGGAAGATATGTAAAGATGGTCGGCGATTCGGGGGGCAGAAAATTTGAGAACCCGATTGCTCCTGCTTGTGCTCGCAGCAAGCCTATCGGCCACCGGTCAGAGCCGCGGCGTCAATGCTGCCCCCGCTCCTCAGTTGGGGCCAACCATCTCAAACCAAGCCGCCTGCTCCAGTGAAGCAAGAAACCGACGAGTTGAAGCAGCAGCTCGACGTAGACGCGGCCGCATTGTCGAAGATACCTGCCGATCCGCTTGTCCGGCCCGATCCTCTGGCGCCGATCTTTCAACCGGTCGATAAGCTCAGCGATCGTCTTGTTCAATCGGCGCGCTTGAAGTTCGGGGCTACGTATACGTTTCTGAATCAGTACGCGACTATCGTGCCCGATGGTACTGCAAGACACAATCAACTCAGCGGACGCCTCGATTTTACCGGGGCCTGGAGTGTGTACGATCACGGAAGCAGCGCCGGATCCATGAGCCTGCTCGTGCGCTCCGGCACAAATATCGGCGTCAGTCAGCAATTCAACCTGAGCGACAGCATTGGCTCAGGACTCTATCTGAACTGTCTGCAAGGAGGCGGTCCCCAGGAGCCGATCACACTGAACGTTCTCTACTGGCGCCAGGATTTCTTCGCGAAGAGACTTTCGTTTTATGTGGGCAAGATCCATCCCAATGAGTTTGTCACTCTCAGCATGTTCAACAACGACGAACGAACACAGTTCCTGAATGGGGCGAACGATGGCAACCTGGCGGTCGCCTACGATGGAACCTATGCCGCCGGCGGCGCGGTTGAATTCCAGGCTACCCGGCATATTTACATTCACGCGATCGCCGTGGACACGGAGGGCGCGCAACAGAGAAACATCGAAACGCTCGTCGACCGAAAATTTGCGGAGGATGTTGAACTGGGGTGGAGATCAGGATCGCTGGGTGAACAGTACCGGCATATTCGAGTTGGCATTTGGCGAGACGATACGAAGAACAATGGGAGTGGATATGGAGGCGGCATTGGATTCGACCACGAATTTGAAAATGGCTTGGTTCCGTTCGGAAGGTTTGCCCTCGGCACCAGCACCGGGACCGCCATCAAACAAGTCGAGGGAATCGGCCTGGCTCGTGTGCGTCCATTCGGGCGTCGAGGAGACTTGTTCGCAATGGCGTTTAACTACAGCGAACCGAGCAATGGCAAGCATCACGAAAGCCTGTTCGAGTCGTTTTATCGCCTTCGCCTGACGCAGAGCATAAACATTGGCCCGGATCTTGAAGTCTCCATCCATCCCACCTACGCAACCAAGGCTTACTCTACGACCCTTTTGGGCGCGCGGATGGAGATTATCTTCTAAGGCGGGGCGCATATCTCGGCAACCACTTCTTCGGCAACCTGCTGATAGATGTGAGTTGGAAATTGTGTGCTGGTCGGCATGAAGCTCAACCTGTCGCTCAAAATCTTAGCGAATGGGAGCCGCACGCCGACACGCAGACATATGCAGACTTCGCTTGCACACTCGCTTAGTGTGATTCTGAGGCGATGACGACCGAAGCGATGACTCCGGTGCCGACGGCGGCCAACACGTAATTGCCGTCTACTTCGCGCCACTCATAACCGCGCGGAGGCTCCTGAAGATGATAGTGGTGGTAGTCGACGCGTTCGCCGCGGTCCCAGTCTTCATGGTGCATCTTGTAGCCGTGCTTCCATTCCTCATGGTGAACGTAGGCGTGGTTGTCGTGGTGGTCATCATGGTGATCCTGCGAAAAGGCAACTCCGCCGGGAAGCAGGATCGCAACAAGCGTGGGGTAAATTACAGCTTTGCGAATGAAGTTCATCAAATCTCCTGACGACCTAAGATGGCGAGCCTATCCGATGGTGTTGTTCTTTGTGGATTTGATGTTGTTCTTTGTGGATTTTTCACGTAGAACTCGCACGTTCTCGTGACTCGCTCATCGGGATTGCGAGCAATTGTTCGAAGAACACTGACAACCTTTTCAACACTGTGAACATCGTTGTCGAGGATCATTCGCTCCGCAATTCTGCCAGTGAATGTTTCGCCTCATGTCTGATACAAAGGACGCCATGCATTGCGGCCTCAAACTCTCGAATGGCAAGCAGGTTCTCGGACTTCCTGACCGGCTGCGACCTCGATTTCTTGCGGGGTTGTCGAAGGCCGAACTCGACTCGGTGCTGTCTCTTGCCAGGCACCGGGAATTCCGCAGACCTTCTGTGATCACGCATGAGGGAGATCCAGCCAAACGGCTCTTCCTGCTCACGAGTGGTCACGGCACGCCCCTCTTGCCGAAACAAGGCCTTTTCTGCACCCCAGAGTGCCCCACATCTCGCAGAGAATGCTGGATGCTTCGCAGGCTGCCAGCCAGCAGACGCTGTCAAGCCCCTGGAGCGAAATAAATCAATGGTGATCCCTTGACGGAGGAGGAGTTGGACCGTTTGTCCTGCGCAGCAGGACAGCGGTGAAAGAGCGGTGGGCTTCACAGGCTGCGGAAAAAGACTCTTTAGAGTCACTGTTTATGCAGCGGAGGATGAAGTAAGAAACAGGCATGCGTGGAGATGAGGAACAACAGAGTGGGATGTTCAGTTACGTAACGATGGAGGCTCGGATTGCATCGGATCATCCGGCGCGTCAGATTCGTTCGTTGGTGGACCGGGCATTGCAGCGGATGGATGGGGAGTTGGGGAAGCTTTATGCGAGCACAGGCCGTCCGTCGATTGCCCCCGAGCGGCTGCTGCGCGCGCAGTTGCTGATGGTGCTGTATTCGATTCGCTCGGAGCGTCAGCTGATGGAGCAGCTGAACTATAACCTGCTGTTTCGCTGGTTTGTCGGCCTGGAGATGGACGATCCGGTGTGGGACGTGACGGTGTTTACCAAGAACCGGGAGCGGCTGATCTCCGGAGGGGTGAGCCAGCAGTTGCTGCTGGCCGTGGTGGAAGAGGCCCGGGCTCACCAGTGGTTGAGCGAAGCGCACTTCACGGTGGATGGGACGCTGATCCAGGCCTGGGCTTCGACGCGCAGTTTCCAGCCGAAGAAGGAGCCGCCGCAAGCGGGCTCGGGAACTGGCGACGGAGGCCGGATTCGGTTGCGCGACAAGGTGGAGTCGAGGACCGATCCGGATGCGCGGCTTTACCGCAAGGCGGCGGCTGACCGCAGTGTTCCCAGTTATCTGGGTCACGCGTTGATGGAAAACCGCAGCGGATTAGTGATCGCAGCCGAAGCCAGTCTGGCCGCGACGGATGCGGAACGGAGGGCGGCGATCAGGCTGCTGGACCGCGGGGTGGCGCGTCCGGCTGGGGGCAGGTTTACGCTGGGGGCCGACACCCAGTATCAGGCAGCGGAGTTTATCCAGGCGCTGCGGGAGCGCTCGGTGGCTCCGCACGTCAGCGAATATGTGCACGGGAACCTGGGCAAGAATCACCTTACGGCGGCGGAGAGGTCCGATCCGTGGCGCTCAGTAAGTCAGCGCAAACGCAAGTTGATCGAGCGGGTCTTCGCCTGGAGCAAGTTGCACCGGGGGCTGCGGCAAGTGAAACTGCGCGGACTGGAGCGCGTGGACTGGTTCTACCGGCTCACCATCGCTGCATACAACCTGGTGCGCATGCGAAGGCTGATTCCGATGCAAAGCATGGCCGCTTAGGGCCGAAGTGTCTCTGGAGGCCACCAAAACGCCTTTCCAGAGACAAAAACCGCAACCGCAACAAACCGCTGCACAGGCTCAAAGCGCGAAAAAACTCTTCAGCAAGACCATACCAAGCTGAAAGCAGTCTTTTTCCGCAGCCTGTGAAGCCCCGCGTTAGGACCCGACAAAGAAGGGGCTTTAGCCCCGGGCTTTTGCCCTGCTTCTCCTTTGTCAAGGGGATGATCAGCGAGATTTTTCCTAAGCCATTCAAAACAAACATGTTATATTCAACCAATTTTGGCGTACTTTTTGGCCAGAATTGCTATTCTGGATATAGGGGGAATAAAAAGTAGAAGCACCGGCCTTTAGGCCGGTGAATTGAGAGTTATGAGGGAGGGGCTTTAGCCCCGGGCGCTTTAGAACCCACTGCTAAGTGATTGAAAACACTAGAAACGGATTAACCTCTTTCAGATCAGATAGATATCGGGGAATGATCCCCCGCTAAGTTATAGAAAACAAAGGAAACGGCCGAAACACCCGGGGGAGGGGGAGTCGGGTCCGATCACACCATGGCCTCCGACTTCGCACAGCTCGTCAAGCAACAGGCCGACATCGTCAAGATCATCGGCGACCACGTGCGTCTGAAAAAGGCCGGAGCCCAGAACTTCAGCGGCCTCTGTCCCTTTCACAAAGAGAAATCGCCATCATTTTCCGTCCACGCCACGCGCCAGTTCTTTCACTGCTTCGGCTGCGGCGTTTCTGGCGACGTCTTCTCCTTCATCCAGAAGATCGAGAACGTCAGCTTCCCCGAGTCGGTCCGATTCGTCGCGCAGAAGTGCGGCATTCCGCTTCCCAAGCGCGAATTCTCGTCGGAGGAAGAAGCGCAGGAAAGTCGGCAGCGAACGAAGCTGCTCGAATTGCATGAACTGGCCACAGCATGGTTTGAAGAGCAATTGCGCTCGCCCGAAGGAGCCTTGGCGCGCGAATATCTCTCCGGCCGCGGCCTGAAACCTGACGAGATCCAGAAGTTCCGCATCGGCTACGCGCCGGATTCGTTCCACGCCCTGCGCGAGCGCCTCCAATCCGTCGCCGATCAGGAAACCCTGCGGCTTTCCGGCCTCTTCTCCTTCAAGGAGCAGGAAGACGGCAAGCCGGGACCGCTCTACTCGCGCTTCCGCAAGCGAGTATCCTTCCCGATCGCAAACGAGTCAGGCCGCGTGATTGCCTTCACCGCGCGCGCTCTCGAAGCAGGCGAAAAAGCCGGACCAAAGTACCTGAATTCTCCCGAAACACCGCTCTATTCAAAAGGAAACGTCCTCTTCAATCTCGACAAGGCGCGGCAAGCCATCCGCGAAACCGGCTTCGCGGTGCTGGTCGAAGGCCAGATGGACTGCATCTCGGTCTATCTCGCTGGAGTGAAGAATGTGATCGCCACCAGCGGAACGGCCTTCACCGAGGCGCAGGTGCGCCTGCTTTCGCGCTACGCAACGCGCATGATCGTCAACTTCGACCCGGACACAGCGGGCGCGAATGCGGCCGAGAAATCCATCGCACTCCTCACTGAAGAAGGCTTCGAGGTGCGCGTGGTAACGCTCGAAGGCGGCCTCGACCCCGACCGCTACATCCGCGAGCACGGCACGCAGGCCTACATGACCGCTCTGCGCGCAGCGAAGCGCCACTCCGACTACCTGATCGAGCGGGCGCGGCAACTCTTTCCGCCCACAACAGCCGACGCGAAGGTGAAGGCGCTGAACTTCCTGCTGCCACACATCCGGCGCATGCCAAACCGCATCACGCGGGACGAATTCGCCGCCGATGCGGCGCAGAAGCTCGGCATAGATTCCGCCCTAGTGCGCGAGGAGCTGAAACAGGCCGCCGCGAAGCGCCGCGATTCGCTATCGCCAGTAGTCCCTGCCTTCAGCGAAGCAGAGAAGGTATTGCTGCGCGCATTGGCCTGCGCGCCGTCCGATTCAGCCTGCCAGGCTGCAATGGCAGGCTTTGACGCGAATGAACACCACTTCGAAGGATTGACAGTCACTTCCGTACTCAGGAAACTCCGGCACCGTGGTGCAGTCGATCCTATGGCCGCCGTCACCGACCCGCTTGAGCACAGTCTACTGGCGCAGGCATTGTTGGCAGAATCTGAGGCGATCAGCGCCGAGCATGTGACGGCGGCCCTCGACACGCTAAGGCACCGCCATCTGGAGCGCCGTCAGCGTGAACTCCGTGCTTCCATCACCGATGCGGAGCGCACAGGAGACTCCAGTTCTCTGCTCAAGCTGACTGCCGAGAAGCTGGCAGTTGACCGGGAGCTTCGCGGATTCTAACCGCCTGCACCCCCTTTCGGAGGCTGGGCCGACTTCGCCATTCAGGCCCTACGCCGGTAAAATAAGGGGTGATGAGTACGAATCTTGAAACAGCCCTTACGGCCACGCTGGGCAAGGCAGCGCGCGAAGCTGGATTAGCCATCCTTTCCGCAGAAGCAGGCACAGACTTCAATAATCACCCGACAGCGAAGTTCAAACTGGCGCTTTCGCCCGATGCGCCTCCTGCAAAGACGCTGCAGCTGGAGCTGAGCGACGCTTTCGACTTCCATAAGCCCGAGTTGCTTCCGGAAATGACGAGCCACCTGCGGGAAGCCGCGAAGCGCTTGCGCAATCCGCGCCCGGATGCCTATGTGACGGTTGCCGGACTTCCCGTCAGCCTCAACCAGTTCGCATGGCCCTTCCACGGTTCCACCTCCGGAGCCGATACCTACATCGTGCACGGCGTAGCACATCTGGAAGACGGCACCAACTCGCCACTCCACGTGAAGATTGCTGCCAGCATGACGGTGACTTTTGCCGAGATCGTCCCTGCTGCCGAACAGCCCTACGCCGAGACCTTTATCTACAACGCGATTCGCAAGACCTTCGATCAGGGCCAGCTTGAGTTGCTGAAGAGCGGCAACCGTCAGCCTGTTCCGGTGACCACGCGCTACTACAGCCGCTGGCAGAAGAAGTTCATCTTCACTGACACGGACGACGCGAGCCGCCTGGAGTTCCTGGAGCTGAAGGCCTACTGGCTTTCGCATGTGATGGGAAATGATCAGCCGGTATGGATCGCCGATCCACGCGATGCGCAGTATCTCAACACCACGGCTGAGGAGCTGAAGCTCATCGCCGTCGATCTCTCGAAGCGAGGATTGCTGACGCTAACGGACGACTACGCCTCTCCAACGTCGGCATTGTTGGCGCGCGCCGAAGAATATAACGCCAAGATGCACGCTGCCCTCGACATCACGAAGCCAACCTTTAACGAGGAAATGCGGGCCGGCCACACCAACATGTAAGCGCCGGTCCCTCTGTTGGGAAAACCGCGATCGAAGAACTACGCCGTCGCGGTTTTCCATCTATTGAGTGACAGCAGTGCCACAGCGGCTGCAGAATTTCACTCCAGGCGCCAGGGGCGCTCCGCAGGAAGCACAAGCGGGAGCAACGAAGGATTTTGATGGAACGATGCCCGGCACGCCGCCAGTTCCCGGCATCGCGTATTGCAGGCTCGCGGCAAGCATCGTCGCCTGTTCGGCGTTGAATTGGCGCACACGTGCTGGCATGAAGAAGCACTCGATCCAGCTGGCGATGGTGGGAATACCAGTCCAGCAGAAGAGCACATACATAATGCCGAGGCCATTACGCCGAAGATAAAAATGGTGCGCTCCGAAAGTACCAAGGAACAGCGCCAACAATACACCGACCACTTCATCTTTCTGCACTGCGGACATCTGGGCGTAAAAAACCGCCTTTTGCTCATCGGTCAGATTTCCGGTAATCCATGGAGTGGTCATTGGTTAAATTCCCTCGTTCCTGCTACTAAGCAACGATACGCATGCGTCCATAAGATGGTTCCAGATTCACATACGATCCCGCCTGCATCTGAGGAATTGTTGCACTAATCGCGGCCTTCGGTCTCTAATCGGGAAAGCTCTCCATTTCAGGTAGTCAACATGAACGGCATGGAACGTGGCGCAGGAGCCATAAGTAGAAATAAACACGGATGGCTCGGCAATGAGCCATTGCTGGTGCTTGGCCTCGTGCTGCTCACGCTTTATTTTGCTCGCGATCTGTTCATTCCGCTCGCCATGGCGCTCACGCTCAACTTCCTGCTGGCACCGGCAGTCATCCTGTTAGAGCGCTTGCGCCTCCGGCGACTGCCTGCGGTGATCCTGGTGGTACTGCTGGCCTCTGCGTTCATTGGGGTAGTTGGCTGGGTTGTGGTTCGACAACTACTGGACGTCGCCAGTGACCTGCCGAGTTACCGCCAGAATATCGACGAGAAGCTGTCCTCGATCCACGCACCGACGGCAGGGCCGGTAGGGAGTGCTATTTACGGGATCAAGCTTCTCAACCAGGATCTATTTGGCGCCAAACTGTCGCAACCTCTTCCAGCCCCTGAATCAGACAAAACTCGAAACACTCGTCGCACTCGTGCAGCAGTGCCCACAAGCACTGCTCCCACGCAGGTCGTAGTTGTTCAGCCGC
Organism: Alloacidobacterium dinghuense; assembly: GCF_014274465.1. Lineage (NCBI taxonomy): Bacteria > Pseudomonadati > Acidobacteriota > Terriglobia > Terriglobales > Acidobacteriaceae > Alloacidobacterium > Alloacidobacterium dinghuense. The sequence goes on from NZ_CP060394.1 coordinate 4,680,702, forward strand.
CGACGAGCGATCGCGCCTATGCTCAGCAACTGCTCAAGCCAATCATCAAACCCCTCGGAATGCTCGGCATGGTGGTGATTTTCACCATTTACATGCTGATCAAGCGCGAAGACCTGCGCAACCGTCTCCTGTTGCTTGCCGGTATGAGCCGTCTGAATGTGATGACTCAGGCGTTAAACGACGCGGCACGACGCATCAGCAGCTATCTGCTAATGAATGTCCTTGTGAATGCCAGCTACGGACTGGTCTTTGGCATCGGCCTGTTTTTGCTCCACGTGCCTAACGCTACGCTCTGGGGTGTCCTGCTTGGCATACTGCGGATGGTTCCTTATGCGGGAATGATCATCGGCGGTGGATTGCCCATTTGTTTCGCATTTGCCGTCTTTCCTGGATGGTGGACGCCGCTGTTTGTCCTGCTTTTGTTCATTGTGCTCGAGATAACAGTAAGCAATTTCATTGAGCCTTGGCTTTACGGCAGTCACACCGGAATCTCGGCGCTGGCGCTGGTCACAACTGCCATGGTCTGGACCCTGCTGTGGGGATTGCCCGGCTTAATACTCTCGACACCTCTCACAGTTTGTCTGATCGTAATGGGGCGATATGTCCCGCAGATGTCGTTCCTTCATATTCTGTTGGGCGATGAAGCAGAACTTGCGCCGGAAGCGCATTTCTACGAGCGACTGCTCGCTATGGACCAGACGGAGGCTCACCACATAGCCGATAAGTTTCTCGATGGTCACAGACTCGTCGATCTGTATGACGGCGTGGTGTTGCCGGCGCTAAGCCTTGCCGAACAAGATCGGCACAAGGGTTTTCTGGATGATACGCGCAGCACATTTCTCTTCCAGAGCGCTACGGAATTGATTGCTGAGCTAACGGACTACCGCTCGCCCCTGCCTGATCCGTATGCCGAAACGGAAGATCAAACCTATCGAGGGTGTCCGGTAGTTTGTATCCCGGCTAACGATCAGGCAGACGAGATTGCCGGGGTTATGCTCGCACAACTGCTCGAGCAACGCGGGCACAAAACGATGTTGCTACCGGCCTCTGCCCTCACTCTGGAAATTGTGGATCGCTTGAAGGAAGAACCTGGCACAATGATCTGCATCTCAGCCTTGCCGCCATTTGCATTCGTGCATGCGCGAAATTTGTGCCAGCGGGTTCGCGATTATCTGCCTGACAACCGCATCTTGATCGGCCTGTGGGGTGCGACTGGCGATTCCGATATATTGCGCGAGCGATTTGGCAGCGGTCGTCCTGATGCTGTCGCGACTACATTGGCGCAGGCAAGTCTGTTTGGCCGCCCCTGTGAGCATCCATTTACTAGTGTCTCGCCAGCATTAACAGAAGCTGCTTCAGGCCGTGGATGAGAATCAGCAAAACTGAACTGTCTTGTGCAATTTAAGATAGAAGCATCACGATGATGCCAACTCGTCCTGTCTGGGCGGAGATTTCCCGCTCGGGTCTTCTGAACAACTGGAAATTGCTGAGGAGTGCGGTTCACAACGAAGCCGATGTAATGGCCGTCGTTAAGGCAGACGCATATGGGCATAACGCCGTCGCCTGCGCGCCACTACTGGAGCGCGCCGGAGCGAAATGGTTTGGTGTGACCTGTGTCACGGAAGCGGTCGCGTTGCGCAAGGTTTGTCCCGATGCGCGCATTCTGGTCATGTCGGGATTGTGGGGTGGGGAGGCAGGCGCGATTATTGAACATCGGCTTGCGCCGCAGGTATGGGAGCCATTCCATTTCGACTTGCTTGAAAAGGCGGCCCTTGCCTTAGGACTTGGACCGCGGTCCGTTGCAATTCATCTTGAGATCGACACTGGCATGTCGCGACAGGGTGTGCGTTCGTTTGACGAGTTAGAGAAATTGCTAGCTCGTTGTAGCGCAGAGTCGCCGATTCTTGTGGAGGGCGTTATGACGCATTTCAGTGCGCCTGAAGTGCTCGAACCCGATGAGACGCAGTCGCAAATCGCTCGTTTCACAACCGCACTCGACGTGGTTGCAAAACAAGGCCACCATCCAGTTTGGATTCACGCGGGTAACTCGGCGACAGCGTTCGTTCCGCAGCATCTTGAAACTCTCAAAAAACTCGCGCAGAAGCATTCCGCGCGGTTGATGCTCCGGCCCGGGCTCGCGCTCTACGGCTACTCACCGCGATTCACGCCGCACTCACGCGATGCTATGAATCGCGAACTCAAGCCAGTGCTTGCATGGAAAACCCGCATTGTTTCGATTCGAACGATTGAGGCGGGCGAGAGCGCCGGATACAACATGACTTTTCGCGCCTCGCGACGCACGACGCTCGCGCTCATTCCAGTGGGCTATGCGGATGGCCTCAATCGTTTGCTCTCGAATTGCGGGAGCGCACTTGTGCGAGGAAAGAAAGTGCCGATTGCCGGACGTGTATCGATGGATCAGACGATCCTCGATGTGACCGATATTCCTCAGGTTGAAATCGGTGACGAGGTGGTGCTGATCGGCGAGCAGGGAGGCGAGTGTATAACCGCATATGACCTTGCCGATGCCACGGGCACGATCCCTTATGAGGTCACCTGCGCCATCAACGCGCGTGTGCCACGCCTTCTGGTTGATTAAACTATAAGTATGCTTGGCAAGTGGTATGCGCGCTGGATGTTCGCTTGGGAGACGGCGCTGACAACGCGCGATGAAAACCGGGTCGTTCGACCGATTGAATGGGGTTTTGAGTGGCTGGATGACTTCCTGCGCGAACATGGCGTGGGAAGTGCGTCGCATGCACCGGTCGATGCGAAGGTAGCCCAGGAATGGATGATCGCGCTGAATGAGACAATCGTTCGCGCGAGTGACAGCTTCTTCAGTTACGAGCAACCTTGCGATTATCGGCTCGAAGACCGTCATCCACAGTTGTTCCCGACGAACGTGCGTCCGGAAACTTTGGCGCAGGATGCTAAGTTCAAAGCCCTGGCTGCGGACGGCAAGCTGAAGACCGCTCAGTTCCTGCGATTCACATCGCCAGTCAGGACGCCTTATCCGGAGAACGATCTGGTGAATGCACGATGGTATCCGGCGCCTGAAGAGAAGCAAGCCGGGAAACCGAAGCAAGCGATGATTGTGATGCCGCAATGGAACGCGGATGCCTTCAGTCACAACGCTCTCTGCTCGCTGTTCAATCGCTTTGGCATTTCGGCGCTGCGTTTAAGCAAGCCTTATCACGATATTCGCCGTCCAGCGGAGTTGGAACGCTCAGACTATGCCGTCAGCTCCAACATTGGCCGCACCATAGCGGCGTGCCGTCAGGCCGTGGTCGATATTCGCTGCTGTCTGGATTGGCTCGAGTCGCAGGGCTATGAGCAGTTCGGAATACTGGGAACGAGTCTCGGATCGTGCTATGCGTTCATTGCGAGCGCACACGATCCGCGCTTGCGTGTGAACGCCTTTAACCACGCTTCAACTTCATTTGGCGACGTAGTCTGGACAGGGCAGAGTACCCGGCACATCCGCGAGGCTTTCGAAGAAGCGGGCATGACACAGCAGAAACTCCAGAAGCTGTGGGCTTCGATCAGTCCTGTTTCGTACATGGAACGCTTCGCTTCTCATTCCAAGAAGGTCCTTGTCGTTCACGCGACATATGACCTGACTTTTCTGCGCGAATATTCTCTCGAAGTGCTTCGCAGCTTTTCTGAACTTGGCGTAGATTTTGTCTCAAAGGTTCTGCCCTGCGGTCACTACACCACGGGCGAGACTCCTTACAAGTTCATCGATGGCTGGTATCTTGGCTCATTCGTTTACTCAGCTTTCAAGCAGCTTGCCGCCGAGCCTTCCCGGCAAAATCCCGTGCTTGAGAGTGTCCGAGACGAAGAGTTGTTGTCGCGCTGACGTCTTATGGTGTCGGCGGCAGCTTCATCTTGAAAAGAATCGCAGGATCCAGGTATGCGCTCTGCCAGCGCACAGCGAAATGTAAGTGCGGTCCAGTAGCTCGACCGGTAGAGCCACTCAGCCCCAGCAACTGGTATGCATGCACATTTTGCCCCTCAGAGACTTTGATCTTTGAGAGATGCATATAGATCGTCATGAATTGCTGGCCGTGATCGATGACGACACAATTGCCTTCGTAAAAGAGACTGCGGGCAAGAATCACTCTTCCTGAGTTGGCCGCATGCACCGCTGTTCCGGAGGCAGCGCGAAAATCCATGCCGCGATGAATGCTGGCCAGTTTGCCATTAAAGAGGCGTCGCGTTCCAAATGAATCGGTTGCGGGCGATTGAACCGGAAGCAGAAATCCTCCTCGCCACAATGGCTCAGGTGCGCTCTTCGCAAAGGCCTGATGCTTGATCTCGCTGTCCTCAGCGATGCGCTTGAGGGCCGCCGCATCCGGTTCCACAAAGTTCTCCGCAACGTGAAGCTCAACTTGCTTGTAATGCGCGGATGCGATGGTGATGTCGCGCGTGGCATCCACGCTCTTGCCGTCCGGCATGGTCGCGTGAAGCGTCAGCTTGTAAGTCCCGGCAGTGGTCTCGACGTCCACTCCGGCAAGAGCGTACCAGACGGTCCTGCTCCGTGATGGAAAGAAGCTGACCTGGTGACCAAACCACTCGCCTTGAAAGCTAGCGGGAGGACTCTGGAATTCCACAGTCAGCAGGCACGGAGAGCCGCTGGCAAGCTGCGCGGGATCCCAATGAACGCTCTTGTAAATTTCATCGCCCAGCGCCGACGCACGCAGAGGTTGCCAGAACGAGACAATTACCATCAAGAAAGCACAAAAGAGTCGCATGAGTTCGCCTCATGATTGTGCAACAAAGCAGTAAAATCCGCATTGCGGGAAGCTACAATCGAAGCATGCCCGACCGCATGTCTTTACCACTCTCGCAGGCCGATCCTGAGATCGCTACTGCTGTTGAAAACGAACTTCGTCGCCAGCATGAAGGGCTGGAGATGATTGCCTCGGAGAACTTTGTCAGCGAGGCAGTGCTTGAGGCCGCTGGAACCGTGTTCACCAACAAGTACGCGGAAGGATATCCCGGCCGCCGCTACTATGGCGGCTGCGAATTTACGGATGTGGTTGAGAATCTCGCTCGCGACCGTGCCAAGCAGCTTTTTGGAGCAGAGCACGCCAATGTGCAGCCGCATTCCGGATCCCAGGCCAACGCCGGCGCTTACATGGCAGTGCTGAATCCAGGTGATACAATTCTCGGACTCGATCTCGCGCACGGCGGCCACCTGACGCACGGCCATAAACTGAACTTCTCAGGCAAGCTCTACAAGGTAGTTTCTTACGGAGTTCGCAAAGATACTGAAGTTATCGATTACGACGAACTTGAAGCTACAGCCGAGCGCGAAAAGCCGAAGGTCATCATTGGTGGCGGCAGCGCTTATCCGCGCATTTTTGACTTTGCCCGCATGCGTGAGATCGCGGATAAAGTAAACGCGCTGCTGATTGTCGACATGGCGCATTTTGCCGGCCTTGTTGCCGGAGGAGCGCATCCGTCGCCCGTGCCACACGCGCATATCGTAACCAGCACAACTCATAAGACGCTGCGCGGGCCGCGCTCCGGGCTGATCTTATCCCAACAGCAGTTCGCAGCCGCGATTGATAAGGCTGTCTTTCCGGGCCAGCAGGGCGGACCGCTCGTGCATATCATGGCGGCAAAGGCCGTCGCTTTCCGTGAAGCCCTGCAACCCGAATTCAAGCAGTATGCGGCGCAGATCGTGGCGAATGCGCGTGTGCTGGCAGAGACTTTGCAGGCGGAAGGTTTCCGTGTTATTTCCGGCGGCACGGACACGCATCTGATGCTGGTCGATGTTTTTGCGAAAGGCATGCTGGGCAGCGAGGCAGAGGCGGCGCTGGGGGATGCAGGCATCACCGTGAACAAGAACGCGATTCCGTATGACACCAATCCCCCGCTGAAGCCCTCGGGCATCCGCATCGGCACGCCCGCGCTGACCACACGCGGCATGAAGGAGCAGGAGATGCGCATCATTGGCAAGTGGATCAGCGAGGCACTAAGCGAGCGTACCAATCCGCAAGCGCTTGCTCGCATTCGCGGACAGGTGCTGGAGTTGGCCGAGCACTTCCCGCTTTATGGATGGCTCCGGCATCCCGTCCCCGTAGCCTAGTGAAATTCATTTCGTCTTACAACGACGCTAACGCGTCAATCTGCAGAGGATGCTTGCGTGACCCATTCGATCTCCCGACGCACGTTTATGAAGGCCGCAGCGGTTTCTTCTCTCGCGGCAAACACCTGGTGGGCAGAGGCCAAGACCGCCACGAACGCACAAGACAGTCGTCTCATGTTTGCGGGAACGCAGACGGGCGTCTCCAGCAAGGGTATCTATGCCTTCCGTTGGGATCCCAGCAACGGCGAATTGAAAGAGCTCGGACTTGCTGTCGAGAGCGACAATCCAACCTTCATTGCGCTTTCGCCGGACGGCAAGCATCTCTATGCCGCAAACGAGATCGACCAGTATGAGGGCACCAAGAGTGGATCTGTCAGCGGTTTCACAATTGACCGCGCTGGGGCAAAGCTCACGCATATCAATACCGTGTCTTCCGCGGGCGCGGGCCCATGTCATGTCAGCGTTGACCAGACCGGACGCGCACTGTTCTGCGCCGACTATTCCGGAGGCAGTGCAGCATCATTCCACATCGATCAGACAGGGAAATTGAGCGAACCGGTCTCGCAATTTCACTATGAGGGTCACGGCCCGGTTGCCGATCGTCAGGAAGCGACGCACGCGCATCGTGCCACAGTCACGCCGGACAACCACTATGTGCTCATCAATGATCTCGGACTGGATTGTATCCACATTTACCATCTTGATCCCGCGACCGCGAAGCTGACTCCGAACGATCCGCAAGAGTGGTCAGCAAAGCCTGGCTCCGGTCCGCGCGCCCTGCGTTTTCATCCCAACGGGAAATGGGCGTACTGCTTGAATGAGCTTACGTCGACGATCGACGTGCTTGCATGGGACGGCAGGACGGGCAAGCTCACCTCGCTGCAGCATGTAGAGCTTATGCCGAAGGACTATCGCGGAGAATCCGCTGCCTCTGAAATTGTCATCGATAGTAGTGGTCATTTTGCATATGCCGCAGTGCGTTTCTGGGACCGGGTTGTCACCCTTAGCATCGATCCATCGTCAGGCAAGCTTGCGCAAATTGGAGCGACATCCTGCGGAGGCAAAGTACCGCGCCACATGACGCTTGATCCGACGGAGCGATGGCTGCTTGTCGCAAATCAGGCTTCGGATAATATCGCCGTGATCCAGAGAGATTCGAAGACGGGAAAGCTGGCGGAGACAGGCAACAGCTTTCCTCTGATTAAGCCGCAATGTTTGGTGTTTGTTTAGCCGACTGTCACGAGTGCACTGGCGGGAGTTGCCAGGGTTGCTTTCATCTTCTCTGGCGCGATGGTGACTAATTTCCACGCAGAACGGTCCTTAAGCAACCTGGCGACCAGGGCCGTGTGCATGGCGTGCCCCGCACGCTCGGCTACAACGCGGCCCAGGATTTGATGGCCGGCCAAAGCCAGATCGCCGATCAGGTCCAGAACCTTGTGGCGTACGAACTCATCGTCGAAACGTAGCGGTCCGTTTACTACACCTTGGCGAGTGAGGATGATCGCACTCGATTCCGAGACACCGCGGATCAGACCCATATTGCGCAGCATTTGCTCGTCTTCCTTAAAGCCGAAGGTGCGGGCCGGAGCGATCTGGAGGCCGAAATTTCTGGTAGCCAGATCAACTGTGAAGCCTTGCTTGCCGATCGGCGAGGGAAAATCTATCTGGTAGGAGACGCTGTAGCCCTCGCCAGGATAGACACCGATGAACTTGTCGCCCTCGCGCACTTCGACGGTTTTGAGAATTCGCAGGTATTCGCGGCGACGGCGCTGCGTCTTCAATCCGACCTGCCGGAAGGCCTCGACGTAGGGCAGGGCGCTGCCGTCGAGGATGGGGAGTTCCAGATTGTCCAGCTCGACGATCACATTGTCGACGCCCATGCCGATGAGCGCGGAGAGCAGATGCTCGGTTGTGGAGATGAGCACGCTCTGGCGCATGAGGCTGGTTGCGTAGCTGACCTTCGCCACATTGCGCCCGACGGCTGGGATTTCAAAGTTGTCCAGATCGGTGCGGCGGAAGACAATTCCCGATCCGGCGGGGGCGGGAAGCAATCGCATTTGCACGGGAGCACCACTGTGCAGTCCTACGCCGGAGAATTCAATGGTCGAAGCAATTGTCTGTTCAAGATACGATGGATCTGGCAAGCCGAAGTTCCTGGCCCATTTGGGGGCGTTAAGGTCATAGACTAATGGCAGAGAATTAAGTTTCACTGTTGCATCTTTGCCACACTGTAGTGGCAGAAGAGCATCGCCTGCCGGAAATGTATCTACACAGTAACTAGTTGATCAGACAGGTACTTATATGGTCAAGCAGTTGTCTGCAGCCGTCGAGCAAAGAATGCCTGCGACTCTCGATCTGCTTCGCGCCATGGTCGAGATTGAGTCGCCGAGTGATGACAAGGCAGCCGTCGATCGCTGCGTTGCCTTCGTCGCGGCCGAGTGCTCGCGGCTGAGCGGACGGGTTCGGTTGCATCGCCGGCGTGACTTCGGCGACCTTCTGGAGGCGCGCTTCGGTCCGCTGAGGAGTAAACATCGGCCGGTACTTTTGCTTGGACATCTTGATACGGTTTGGCCACTCGGAACACTAAAGAGCATGCCCTTCCGCGTTGACGCTGAACGTGTATGGGGGCCCGGTGTGCTCGATATGAAGGCAGGCGTGGCGATGGCGTTGACGGCCATTGCCGTCCTCCATGAACGGCAGAATCAGGAGCGGCAGAAGTTGAGTCGTCCCGTCATCCTATTGCTGAACAGCGATGAGGAAGTGGGCAGCAACGCTTCGCGTCCGTTGACCGAGAAGCTGGCGAAGCAGTGCGATGCGGTGTTTGTGCTGGAACCGGCACAGGGGTTGAAAGGCGCGTACAAGACGGCGCGCAAGGGTGTTGGTGTTTATCAGGTTCAGGTGAAGGGTGTGGCCTCGCACAGCGGCGTGGACTTTGAGCGCGGACACAGCGCCATCGTCGAGCTTGCACGGCAGATCGAGCGAATCACACAGTTCACCGAGTTGGATCGTGGCATTACGGTAAATGTTGGAACCGTTCAGGGCGGAACACGATCTAACGTAGTAGCTGCTGAAGCCCGGGCCGAGGTGGACATTCGAGTGGCTCGGGCGAAAGATAGGGCGCGCATTGAGAAACATTTTCATTCACTGCGCGTCTTTGATAGCAAGTGCAGTCTGCACGTTGAAGGCGGATTGAATCGCCCCCCGATGGAGCGCACGCGTGGTACCGTCGCTCTCTTCAAGCGAGCCGCAGCGCATGCCCGAGAGCTTGGGTTTGTGCTGGAAGAAGCGGCGACCGGGGGCGGATCGGACGGTAATTTCACATCCGCGATTGGCGTGCCCACATTAGACGGAATGGGCGCAGTAGGAGAGGGCGCGCATGCCCTGCACGAATCGCTGCTCCTGAAGCACATGGCGCCACGTACAGCATTGCTGGCAGCCATGCTGGCAGATGCCGGAGAATGAGGTTCCCCCATGCTGAAGCTTATCGAGTTCGGATTGCTGGCTGTATCGCTGCTCATCATCTTCGGGCTCGTGGCTTCCACTCCGCGCGGCACGGACGCTGCTGCGCCTGAGATGGTTGAAGCGGATCCGGAAATTGCTCCGCTGCGTAAGCTTTAGGCTCAAGGCGAAGTTCCCAGCGGCTAAAGCCGCAAGACTTCATTTGTTTTTATGGCACGGCTAAAGCCGTGCCCCTTCAAAGCCCCTGACAGATTTGAGATCGCCTAAACTGCCGTGGCTGTTTCCTTCTGCAACCGTTTTTCTACGCCTTCCAACATGCTGCTCACGAGTGCGAGCGGCAATCCGACCACGTTGAAATAACAGCCGTGAATGCGGGGAATCCATGCGGCTGCGTAGCCCTGGATCGCGTACGCTCCAGCCTTGTCCATGGGCTCGCCGGTGTTGATATAGGCCTCAATCTCGACCTCTGAGATGGTGGTCATGGTCACATAGGTGAGTTCCGAAGCAACTTCGATACCAGCACGCGAGACGACTGCGACCCCGGTGATGACGGAATGCGTTCCGCCGGCGAGCTGGCGCAGCATGCGGGCCGCGTCGTTTGCGTGCTTTGGCTTGCCGAGGATCTCGTTGGCCGACGACACGACGACGGTGTCGGCTCCGAGGACGAGCAGTGGATCGTTTCCCGAGTCCTGAGTGGCGAGTGGCGTGAAAACGGCTTCAGCTTTTTCGCGCGCGAGACGGGTGGCAAAGGCGATGGGGTCCTCCGCTTCGCGATGCTCTTCGGGGATGGAGGAGGCGTGGACGCGGAAGGCGAATCCGGCTTGCGTGAGCAGCTCCTTGCGGCGCGGCGATGAGGATGCGAGTACGAGCATGACTCTAGATTAAGGCAATCGGGATCGCGGCTTGAGGTCGGGGCTGAGGTTGGCTCCCATTCACTTTTGTCGGCGACGGCGTAGAGATCGGAGAGCGTGTAGCTGACGGGTTCTACTTCTTCGCCTCGCGCTCTTCGGGCATCGCGTTCGGCCTTCATGGCTTCGGCTTGGCGGAGGAGGATTTCGCCGAGGCTGGGTGGGCGCTTTCTGGCTGCGGCTTCTTCCGGGTCGGGGGTCTGCTGGGTCGGGCCGATGAGGGTTCCGTCTTCGTGCTCGTGGGTCTCTCGTACCGTGAGAGTGGGCGTCTGTGCCTTGGCGGCCATGCCTTCGCGGTGACGGATGTTTTGCGAGGCGACCTGCAGGCCGTAGATGAGGATACGGGCGCGGCGGGAGTCGATGCGATTGGCTGCCAGGGCCAGGACTACGTCGGACAGTGCGAGTTGGATGGCGTCGGCGTCTTCGAGCGGGGTTAGGGCGTGGGCGGTTTCTTTGGGGTCGATGTAGGGTTCGTAGGGTTGATTCTTCGGAGTCGGGCGCTTGCGGGTGTTGGAGTGGAAGTAGCAGAAGTTCTGGTCCTTGTTTTGGTCTTTGAGCGCGGGTGACTGGCATTTCTTTCCGCTGGTGAAGATGTGGCGGGACCAATATATTTGACGCATCAGATTGGGCTAAACTGTTGCGTTTCAAGCAAATACCACTTACCGAATGAACGTGCTGTCAAAAGTATAAGTCGCTCATATTCTATAACTTACTGTTCACTCAGTTCGATTTTGATGCGTCAGGTATATTGGTGCCTTCGTAAATTCTTCTTTTTGTTAGTGGTTACGGAACTTTATAGGGTGCGCTTTGCGCGTTCTGGTTCGCCCCACCCTACCTTCGCGAACAACGCGCGAAGGCAGGATGGGGCACCCGTTTTCCTGGCCCTGGTGTTGGTTTTGGGCTCCCCCGTACGTTTTTGCTAAAGGTAAGTATCCCGTCACGTCAAGTAATGATGCTATGATGAGTCGTGCCTCCAGAAAATATCTGGCTCGAAGCTGTTCACGACAAGCTAAAGTGGACAAGCCATCATTTCGACATCCTCGATAAAGCCGTCCCCGAATACGTCGATCCAAAGAACATTAGGTTCCTTGCCAAGCGTTATAACGAGGCGAAGACTGAAGCTTGGGGAAACTTCGAATCCACAATTGGCGGCGACGCGCCCACGGTCATATCCCATATGTTCGGAGATGTTCTTCAGTCCGCCAATTCCTGTCTCGACTATCTTGTTTGCGAACTTTTCCGAAGGTACAACCCAGGCGAGGAAGCCAAACCGCATCATAAGTTTCCCGTCGCCACTAGCCGTGGTGCGTTTAACAAGGAAATCGGTGGTGATGCGCTCTGGGGCATTCCGTTTGAGGCAGTCGCAGTCATTGAGGGATTGCAATCTTACGAGGGTAGGACTGACCTTGTGCCATCTCGATTGATGGCTCTCCGAAACCTCACAAACACTCACAAGCACCGGAAACTGCATATAGCCGTCTTGACGGCTAGCCCGGCTCCAAGCGATCCCTCTGCCCTCCTCGATGAAAACGGGGAACTCTTCGCAATGGCTAAAGACCTGCCAAAAGCGGTGCATTTCAAGGCAGAGATTGGCCCTTTCCCCGTTACGCAGGATGGAGAGGTGAATGTGGATAGCAAGTTTGCCGCAGTGGTAGTGCTCGAAGAAAGTCAATTTCGAGCAGTTCTTATCACCATCGTGGCCGGGGAATTGTGTCAGGCTGTCACTGAGGCTTACAGTCGATTGATTCCGTTCTTCGCGTAGCATATCCGCCTTTTCCGGCGGATTGTGATACACTCCGCCTAGGCGGAGGATCACAGCAGCGTGAGCGGCAACTCTAGCAGCGATGAACCGAACGCGAAACCTTCAGGCTTTAAGCCATCCAAAGAAGTAGAAGAAAAGATGCAGCCCGTCAGCCGCGATTCTTTCTTCAGCCTCTTGAGGCGATCTAGTTCGCCCGTTCCGAAATCCTCTCCAAAATCGAAGTAAACATCGGCGAATCTGAAAATCTACGGTTGTACCGGAAAGAATACTCATTCAGGTACGTCTGCAAATACTTCTTGCTGACTGAGTGATACACGCCACCGATACCGCGCTTTACTACGCTCCAGAAACCCTCAATCGTGTTCGTGTGGCAATCGCCCATCACATACACGCTCTGCGAGTGCTGAATGCGGCGGTGAACATAACCATTCGGATGCTGCGAAAGCCTGTCATAGATCGGGAACTCATCGGTATACACGACGCTCTCCGGAAGTACCTTTTCGCAGAGAATCGGCATGATCATCTTAGCCTTGGCATCTGGCGTAACCATAGCGACGACGCGGCCACCGCGCTCTACCATGCCGAACACGGGAGTTTTGTTATCAAGGCTACGTCCAGCGCCAGCACGTTTCCCAAAGCGGCGATTGCGACCCTTAGAACCGAAGTAGGATTCGTCAGCTTCCACCGCCGATCCCTCCAGACTGATGTCCTCCGACATCAGGGTACGAATCTGCTTAAACATCCTCCAAGCCGTCTTATAGGTCACTCCCACCTCGCGCTGAATCTGCTTTGCGGAGATGCCGCAGCGTGTTGAGGACATGAGATACATGGCGTAGAACCACAACCGGAGAGAAGTAGTGGACTTCTCAAAGATCGTTCCAGCCATCGGGGAAATCATGCTTCCGCAATAATCGCAAGCATAGGCTGGACGGCCCGTAACGCGATGATGTTTGCGGTCAAGTTGGCACTTCTCACAGAAAGCAATGCCGTTCGGAAAGCGCTGCTCTTTCAGGAACTCCAAGCAAGCATCGTTATCGGGAAACATCCGGTTGAAATCAGCTACCGTGAACCGTAAGTGTTTCGGGATGCTTTGCTTGACTTTCATAATGAAGATAGTTTGCCATATCTTCTACTTGATGTCAAGGGATAATTACCTTAACAAAAAAGTATGGGGGGCCTCCACCCCAGCGTCGGCAGCCATCTAGCAAAGCGAGAAGGTTGTCGCGCCGAAGATAAAACAAAAACGCGCGCAGGTTACATCAGAACCGATGACCGCGTACCCCCAAGTATCTATAAAAAGACGAATTTACAAAATATAGGGGGAGGGGTCACACACGGAAACACTCACCCCCGAATGAACGTCCACCGCTCCCTCAACGACTTCTCTACTGAGGAATTGTTGCCTTCTCTGCAGATTGCCGGGCGGACGCAGCGTGCACCGTTGTAGCCGACGACCGGCTCATCATCGATTTCAGCATCAATCCCGCCCGCGATGGGAGGCAGACGCAGAAGGAGTCTTTCCCGGAACTGTTAGTAGAACGCGGCTGCGCGGGTAGGGATCCGATAGCCACGATGACGAGCAGGACGGCTGCGAAAATAGCGAAACGTCGCATAGGTCGATCCTCTGGGAGACGATACGGAGGCTGTGTCATAGCAGTTCCTCAAAACTTTCAGCAATAGATATGAGCACGTAGCCAGCCAAAGGTTACGACGCGCAACCCGCCCGAAACCAACAGATTCACATGGCATTCAAAAACAGAATGTCCGTTTCAGGTCAAACATGTTCGAAATTGGACACAGCAAGATGAGCATTTCGGCAAGGTCCAGGGTGGCGCGAAGCTGATGATCGCAAAATCCGCGCCACCGAGACTGGAGCCAGGGGCCTCAGCTCGATATTCAGGACGCAGAGTCGGGCTTTTTTTGCTGGCTCAAGGTGAACATGCCTAACCCAAGTTGATAAGTGCTCAAACACAGCCGTGGAGTACAATCCCGAAAGGTCTACGAAGAACTCAACGGAAAGAAGCTCGCCGCGCTCATGGACGAGCCGCATCTCGCCCGCCGCGCTCACGCACGCGCGCACGGCCTTGGCTTGAGAGAAGCGATCACCGAACCGGAAAGCAATCGAGGTCGTTGGCAAAAGCGATTGAACCCGAATATCGCCGCCGGATCTCGGCTTCGGTGTCCTTCTCTTTTCCCAACGTCCGCAACATGCGATGCGATAGCACCAGCTGCTTCACGTGAGCATTTGCGGCAGTCGTTCCAATCACCGAAGGCGGCATGTGGAGACGTCTTTCCAATCCAGTCGCACCCTCCGGTACAGCGTTATGAGCGACGAATAAATCCGCGTTCATGGCTAACTGCGTCAGACCATCGCCGTCACCGTTCGTGTCTCCGCTGAAGACGATGCGCTTGCCGCCGATCTCCACGCGCCATGCCAGTGCAGGAAACACACCATGAACAACGCTCACTGCATACAGCGCCATATCGCCATTGCGAGTGACGAGAACCGGCGTTGGGCTGGGCGCAACATCATGCGGCTGTAATTGATAATTGCCTTCGCCAGCCGGCTCGACCAGGTCGCTTAAATAGCGCCACGCTCCATGCGGATCAGCAAAGAGATCACGCACAAATTCCGTAGTCGAAGGCATGTACTCGTTCCCCGAAGGGCCGTACACCGGCAGCGCCCGATTGCGATCCTCAAACCACGAAGAAAAGATCAAAGCAGGAAAATCACCACTGTGATCCACATGAAAATGACTGAAGAGAAAATCGTCCACCTGGGACATCTGCGCGCCACTCTCACCAAAGCGAAGCGCGCTGCCTCCTCCCGCATCGACGATCACGCGCGCACGACCGTGATCCCAGATCAGGTAGCTGGTCGACGCACGCTTGTCCTGCAGTTCCGGCCCACCGGAACCAAGCACCTGCACCGCCAACCCTGTTGCGCCACATGACTGCGCCGTTGCCGGTGAAGCTTCGCAAACAAATAAGAGAGCAACAAACGCAAGGAGAGCCTCTGTCGATAGCTTTAGCGAATACATAAGAAGACACTCTCACGATACGACATGCTAGAAGTGCCCAAGGGGCCGGAGAGGAGTCGCCACACCGGCGCTACCACAATTCCTGATTCAGGAACAGTACCGAAAGTTCCCTACTAACAGAGACATTTTCAGAGAAAGCGAGTTGATAGTATCCGTGGCGCGAGCCGCAGACCTGAACGCATTGCTGGAGCAAATGCGCGCAGGTAGATAGAACCCACGGAGCTGATATGCAAGGTCTTCTCAAAATTCGAAATATCTTCCTGGCGCTTCTTTTGTGCGCCGTTCCCGCGGCATCCTTTGCCCAGATATCCATCGGCATCGGCTTCACGATTCACACCGCGCCTCCAGTGCTACCTGTTTATGCGCAGCCTCCCTGCCCAGCTGACGGCTACCTCTGGACGCCCGGTTACTGGGCATGGGGGCCGGATGGCTACTACTGGGTGCCAGGCGTGTGGGTGCGTCCGCCGCAGATTGGCCTGCTCTGGACACCCGGCTACTGGGGCTTCGTTGGCGGCATTTACTCATGGCGCCCCGGCTACTGGGGGCCGCACGTGGGCTTCTATGGCGGCGTGAACTATGGCTATGGCTATGGCGGCGTCGGCTTCGTTGGCGGAATGTGGCAGGGCGGAGCGTTCCACTACAACACAGCCGTGGTGAATGTGAACACGACCATCGTCCACAACACCTACATCAACCGCACAGTGATCAACAATGTGACAGTCAATAACATAAACCGCACCAGCTTTAACGGACAGGGCGGCCTTACAGCGCAGCCGAGCGTACAGGAACAGGCAGCCCTGCGCGAGCAGCACTTCCAGGCAACGTCGGAGCAGCTGTCACACCAGAACACCGCAAGCCAGGACCGCAACCAGCTCGCATCCGTCAATCATGGACGCCCCGCAACCATGGCGATGAACTCCGTCAACGGGCGTCGCTATGACCAGCAGGGACGCATCGCCAACGGCGTTGCGTCCGGTCAGTTAACAGCTGGCGAGACGCGGAATCTTGAAAACCGCGAGGCAAACCTGAATAAGGAGGTCCACAACGACCGTCAGGCCAACGGAGGCACGCTCACTCCGCAGGAACGTCAGCAGGTGAACCGGCAGCAGAACAACCTGAGCCGCTCCATCAATGACGACAAGCACAATGCGGCAACCGCAAACTACGGCAACAACCAGGTAGGCGCACGCCGCGATGAGCAACAGCAACGCGTTGCCCAGGGCATCCGCAGCGGGCAGATGACTCCCTCAGAAACTGCGAGGACCGAAAATCGCGAAGCAAACATCAACCATCAGGTTGCAACTGATCGTCAGGCAAATGGAGGAAAACTCACTCCGCAGGAGCATCAGCAAATCAACCGCGAACAGAATGGCGCAAGCCGACAGATATACGACGAAAAACACAACGAAAAGACTGCACCTCGCTAGCCAGCTAGCCACAACAAAAATCGGTCCTCGTGCAAATTAAGCGAGGGCCGACTTCTTTTGTCGTCGAAGGCTATTTCTCACTGCTGGGAGGCACAAGCCCCTTCAACCTCATATACAAGGCGAGCGTCGCATATTGCTCGTTGTCGTGGGAAACGGTGCCCCAGGCGATCCCAATCCGCGAACGTTTTGCCTGACCAGCCTGCACCATGTTGGTGATGCTCGTATCGTTCAGGGCGTCGAACGCTTTGTCGCATTCTGCAAACGAGGCCTTCAGCGCATCCACAATGGTCGCCTTGTCCGCCGTCTCCGGAGGAGCCGGCTTGGCCTCGCTCACTCCGTTCAGCGCGCCGCAAGCGCGAAACTGCGCCTCAGTCACATGGTTGACGACGCGGGCAAATGTCCGGATGTCGGGAGTCGGCTTAAAGGTGTAGTTCTCCGCAGGCATGTTGTCCGCGGCCTTGAGTATGAATCCCTTGACCTGTGTATACCGTCCCTGCACCTCAGCCGCCAGAGGATTCGCAGCGGGTACCGCAGTTGAACTCGCCGCCTGCCCAAACAGCACTCCCGGAACCATCAGCCCCGCCAAACCGATCGCCGCACAAACCATGCTCATTCGTCGCATCCTTCTCACCTCGCACCTAAGCCTAACACTGCCATTCTGACACCAAAGTTAAGGAGCAAAGATATACTGCGAGACACGATGAGTCCCAAGCTTTCGCGCAGAGCCTTCCTCGGCGCTACAGGCGCTCTTGCCGGCAGCACTCTGCTCTCACCCTCTCCGCTCCGGGCTGAGCCGCGCTCAGCAACAGTTCCCGATGACGACCGCGCCGCCGACTACACCCTCACCATCGCGACCAACCCCATCGAGATCGCCTCCAACCGAATCCTCTGCGTCGCCACCTACAATGGTCAGTTTCCCGGCCCGCTCCTGCGCTTCAAGGAAGGACAGCAAGTCACAGTCGATATTCACAACAACACTGACACGCCGGAACAGCTCCATTGGCACGGTCAGATGGTCCCCGTCGATGTCGATGGGTCCGCCGAAGAAGGCACACCCTTCATCCCACCGCATGACAACCGACGCATCATCTTCACCCCACGCCCCACCGGATTCCGCTTCTACCACACCCACGTTCGCGCCGGGGCCAACCTCAGCGACGGACAATACAGTGGCCTTGTCGGCCCGGTCTATATCGAGCCCAGGGACAACCCCGGCGCCTACGACCGCGAAGTCTTCCTCACTCTGAAAGAATTCCAGCCCACCCTCAGCCGCGGTGGCGACATGGCCCAGGATTTCCTCTCGCCCGCAACCACCTCGCAGATATTGAAAGAACGCGGCGAGAGCACGATGAAGGAGTCGCTCGATGTGGGAACACCGCACGGCTTTGAAGTCGGTTACGACTCCTTCACCATCAACGGAAAAATGCTCGGACACGGCGAACCAATCCGAGTCAAGCAAGGTCAGCGTGTTCTCTTCCACATCCTCAACGGCAGCGCAACTGAGATTCGCAGCCTCGCATTGCCTGGCCACACCTTCACCATCATCGCCATGGACGGCAATCCACTCCCGAAGCCCGTCAATGTGCCCGGCCTATGGCTCGGCACAGCAGAACGCATCTCGGCCATCGTCGAAATGAACCGTCCCGGTGTCTGGATCATGGGCGATCTGGCTGACGACGACCGCCACCACGGCCTGGGCATCGTCATCGAGTACGCAAACGCAAACGGAAAAGCCCAATGGATCGCCCCAAAACCATTCCGCTGGAACTACACCCAGTTTGGCGGTGTGGGAGCCACCGCGCCCGAAGCTGACGAAACCTTTGAGATGATCTTTGAAAAGGTGAACGCAGCCTTCGAAGGCTTCAACCTCTGGACGATCAACGGCAAGTCCTATCCCGTGGGCAAGATGATGGCGCCCGCAGCGTATCACCTACATGAAGGCAAGCGATACCGCCTTCGCATGCGCAACGCCAGCGATGACATTCACCCCGTCCACCTGCACCGTCACACTTTTGAAGTAACCCGCTACGCTGGCCAGCCCACCAGCGGCCTTATGAAGGACGTCGTCATGGTCGGCGGCTATCAGGAAGTCGAGATCGACTTCGTCGCCAATAACCCGGGCGCAACGCTCTTTCACTGTCATCAGCAACTCCACATGGACTTCGGCTTCATGTCGCTCTTCGACTACGTTTAGCAACCCGGCAAGTTGAAGGAGCTTACACGCGGCTCAGGTTTTGGCTTGCCATGCCCCGCGTATATCATAGAGGTTTGGATCGGATCACCGGTCGCCATCCGGCACACGCTTCTCCAGGTCATTTCGGAACACGGACGGCAAAGAGGCAACGTGTGCGAAGCAAGGCCAAGATAAAGGCAGGATTCAGAGAAAGATGCGAACAAAAACAGCCATCGTACTCGGGGCCCAGTGGGGCGATGAAGGCAAAGGCAAGATCGTCGACGTGCTCTCCGAACGCTTCTCCGTCGTGGCGCGTTACGCTGGCGGACACAACGCGGGACACACCGTCATCATCGGCGGCCAGAAGTTCATTTTGCAACTCATCCCCTGCGGCATCCTGCGGCCTACAAGCAAGGCAGTGATCGGGAACGGCGTCGTCCTCGATCCACTTGCCTTCCTCCGCGAAGTCGGCAAGCTGCGCGACCTGGGCATCAACGTCGACGAGCAACTCTTCGTCTCCAATCGCGCGCAGGTCATCCTCGAATACCACCGCATGATCGAGCTCGCCGCCGAAAGCGCACCGGGCCGCCAGAAGATCGGCACCACCAGCCGCGGCATCGGCCCTGCTTACGAAGACAAGATGGCCCGCAACGGCCTCCGCGTCGTCGATCTGCTCAACACGAACCTGCTCAAGACGCACATCGAGAACGCCTGCCACGAAAAGAACACCATCGCCAACGCTCTCTTCGGCGCTAAGCCGCTCGACCCGGCCAAGATGTACGACGAGTACGCGCACGCCGCCGAGCAGGTCGCGCCCTTCGTCACCGACACCGCCTACTTGCTCAACAAAACCATCGACCAGGGCGGCAGCGTCATGTTCGAAGGCGCGCAGGGTACGATGCTCGACATCGACCACGGAACGTATCCGTTCGTCACCTCATCGTCAGCAACAGCAGGCGGAGCCGTCACCGGAACCGGCGTCGGCCCAACCAGAATCGGCACCGTCATCGGCGTCACCAAAGCCTACGTCACCCGCGTCGGCGAAGGCCCGTTCCCAACCGAAATCTTCGACGAATCCGGCGAACTTCTCCGCGCTCGCGGACAGGAGTTCGGAGCCGTCACCGGACGCCCGCGTCGCTGCGGCTGGCTTGACCTGCCGCTCCTGCGCTACTCCAACCAGATCAACGGGACTGAATGGCTCGTCGTGACGAAACTCGACGTCCTCGACGCGCTCGAGGAAATTCCCGTCTGCACCGGCTACAAGATCAACGGCAAGCTCATCGACACGATGCCCGCCGACGTGCGCGGCCTCGAATCCATCGAGTGCGTCTATACCAAGCTGAAAGGCTGGAACGAATCCACCGAAGGCATCACCGCATTCGAAAAGCTGCCGAAGCTGGCGCAGGACTATCTGCGCTTCCTCGAAAAGGAATCCAAAGCAAAGATCGGCATGATCTCCACCGGCCCCGACCGCGACCAGACCATGCTCATGCCGGAATTCGCCGCAGCCTTGGACGAGATGCACAGTTAATTATTCGCTGCGCAGCGCCTCGGTTGGCTCAACCGACGCGGCCCGTCGCGCCGGCAAGCTCACCGCCAGAGCAGCAATCGCAACCAGAGCCCCAATCGTCACCGCAAGAGAAAGCGGATCAGCGGTGCTCGTCTTGAACAACAAACCGCTCAGGAGCCGCGCACCTGCAAAACCAACAGCAAGTCCAGCCACGATTCCACTCGCAACAAACACCGCAGCCTGCTTCAGCACCAGCGTCAAAATATCTTCGCGCCGCGCGCCCACAGCCATGCGCACGCCGATCTCCCGCGTCCGCTGCTCGACCGAATAAGCCAGCACGCCATAAATCCCAATCGCCGCCAGCACCACCGCAACCACCGCAAAAATCCCGAGCAGCACCGCCGTCATCTTCTGCCGCGCCAGTGAATCCGAAAGTACATCGCCAACTGCCTGAACGTTGTAAATCGCCACATTTGAATCCAGATCATGCACCGCGCCTCTCACCTGTGACACGATGCTCCCGGGAGCAACGGATGTGCGCACTAGCAGCACAGCATGCAGGCCATAACCCGGCAGATATATCTCCGACTGCGAATCCGTCACCACTCCCAGATCGTGCGCATTCGCCACCACTCCAATCACCGGAATGTTCGAGGGCTGCGGGCTCATCACGCCGATCAGAATATGCGCGCCAACAGGATCCCGCCCCGACAGATGCTTCTGCGCAAACACCTGGTTGACGACAAAGAAACCCGTCGGCGAATCCACATCCTTCTTCTCAAAAGTTCGGCCCTGCACGAGCCCAATCCCCATCGTGCGAAAGAAGTCAGGACTCACATAACGAATCTGTGCATACGGAAACGATCCCGGAGCCAGTGGCGGCGCGCCTTCGATCAAAAACCGTGTCATCAAAAGCGAAGGCTCAAGTGGCACAGCCGTCGTGCTACCTGCCGAAACCACGCCCGGCATCTGCCCAACCTTCTCAATCAGACGCTCATAGAATTGCGTTGTCGTTGCGCCGCTGTCCGAGTAGCGTGACGACGGCAGCGTGACTTCAAAGCTCAGCAAATGATCTGTGCGAAACCCCGGATCGACAGCAACCAGCTTCTGAAAGCTGCGAACCACAAGCGCCCCCAGAAACAGCACCACCACGGCAATCGCAATCTCACCCGCAATCAGCACCCCGCGACTGCGCCGGTTTCCGCCCGTGCTACCGCGATCGCCGGGCCGAAAAGCCTCAGCCAGATTCAAAAATGTCTTCGTCACCGGAAGCAGACCAAAAACCACCGCCGTCAACACACATGTGCTCAACGTAAGCAGCAATACAGGCACATTCAGCCCGA
Source organism: Alloacidobacterium dinghuense (assembly GCF_014274465.1). Taxonomy (NCBI): domain Bacteria; kingdom Pseudomonadati; phylum Acidobacteriota; class Terriglobia; order Terriglobales; family Acidobacteriaceae; genus Alloacidobacterium; species Alloacidobacterium dinghuense. Next base: position 4,702,422 of record NZ_CP060394.1, read on the forward strand.
TCGACTCGACAAGTGACAAATCAACTCCCGCCGTGTGCGACAGCGCAAGACGCAACAGGGGCAGGGCCAGCCATGCGAGAGCCGTTCCCAACATCCCTCCGACAAGACAAAGAATCAGCGTCTGTGTCAGAAACTGCGAAAACAACCGCGTGCGATCCGCGCCCAACGCCTGCCGAATCGCAATCTCCCGCTGATTCGCCGTCGCGCGCACCAGAATCAGGCTGGCGACATTCGCGCATGCAATCAGCAGCACCAGCAACACCGCTCCCATCAGGCAGAGAACCGCAGGCCGCAGAGTTCCAACGAGTTGCTCTCGCAGCGGCTTCAGCGCCACGCCCTCCAACTTATTTGTCGCCGGATACGCCGCCGAAATGCGCGCCGCGATCGTCTGCATGTCCGTCCTCGCCTCAGCCAATCCAACGCCGGCCCGCAACCGACCCAGCACACTCACCGAGTGCCACACGCGCGAAGCCTGTGTCGGCTGGTCGAGCAGCGAAAGCGGCAGCCACACCTCGCCCTCTGCCGGATACGCCGCCCCCGGAGGTAACACGCCAACAATCGTGTAGCGCGCTCCATTCAGATCGATGCTGCGGCCGACTACACCCGCGTCACCGCCAAAGTAGCGCCTCCACGCCGTCGCGCTCAGCACCGCAACATGATCGCTGCCAGCTTTCTCATCCTGATCGTTCAGCAATCGCCCCATCAGCGGCGAAACGCCAAGCGTTGAAAAGAAATTCCCCGAAGCCAACACGCGGTGCACTTGCTCGCTTTCGCCGCTAGTCACGAGTGAAACCGTGCCCGGGTTCACCACCGAATATGCAGCCACCTGCTCAAAGCTCTTCTGCTGCGCGCGCCAGTCCATGTAATCCGGATATGTCGCCTCCGCGCCGGCCGCTACCTGCGGATGCGTCTCAAGAATCGCAACGATGCGCCCGGCATCGCGAAAAGGCAGCGTCTCGAGCAGCAGTCCGTAAATCACGCTGAAGATGGCTGTGTTCGCACCCACTCCCAGCGCAAGCGTAAGAATCGCCGTCAAAGCAAATCCGGGTGATTTGAACAGCTGGCGCAGCGCGTAACGCAGATCCCGCAATATTGTTGGCATCGTTTCTCCTCAGCAAGATAGACGCCTCAAAATTATCGGCCCTCCATCCACCGCATTTCTATAGCGATTCGTCACAATCCCGGTCTGCGATTTTGTCAGCACCGCTCTGTCGACCAGCATCGCCTTCACGCCAATGCAAAGACAATCGCTTGTCCATTGAGATATGCTTTCTGTCGCCAATATGAACCTCCTCACAAAGCGCTCTATCTGCCGGCTGTCGTTGCTGCTTCTCATTTCTCCCGCGCTTTACGCGCAGCGCGGCTTCGTTCACACCAAGGGCTCCGATCTGGTCGACGCCAAGGGCCTGCCATTAATGCTGCGCGGCACCAACCTCGGCAATTGGTTCGAGCCCGAGGGCTATATGTTCCACTTCGAAGACAATCCGCAGTCCACCAGCGAGATTGAAGGGCTCACCGAAGAACTCATCGGACCCGACAAAGCCGAAGCCTTCTGGAAGCAGTGGCGCGAAACCTACATCACCGAAGCCGACATGGACCTGCTCAAAAAGAGCGGCTTCAACTCCGTGCGAGTGCCGCTCCACTGGAAATTCTTCGACAGCGATAACTCAGAAGGCTTCCGCCTCCTCGACCGCCTCATCCAGTGGGCGCGCAAGGACAACGTCTACGTCATCCTCGATCTACACTGTGCGCCCGGCGGACAAACCGGCACCAACATCGATGACAGCCTCGGCTATCCGTGGCTCTATCGCAGTCCTGAAGCGCAGGCCAACACTCTCGCCATCTGGCGCAGGCTCGCCGCCCACTACAAAAACGAACCCATCGTGCTCGGCTACGATCTTCTCAATGAGCCCATCCCGCACTTCCCACAGCTGCAGCAGTACAACAAAGACCTCGAGCCCCTCTACCGCAAGATCGTCGCCACCGTTCGCGAAGTCGACAAGAACCACGTCGTCATCCTCGGCGGCGCGCAATGGGACTCGAACTTCAACGTCTTCGGCCAGCCCTTCGACTCAAACGTGATGTACACCTTCCACAAATACTGGACAGCCCCCGACGTCAGCGTCATCCAACCATACCTCGACTTTCGCGACAAATATCACGTCCCCATCTGGCTGGGAGAATCCGGCGAGAACAAGGACGAATGGATCGCCGCCTTCACCAAGACGCTCGAAGCGAATCACATAGGCTGGTGTTTCTGGCCGTACAAGAAAATGGACGCGACATCCTCCGTCGTCACCTTCGACCGACCCGCGCACTGGGATGAAGTCCTCGCCTTTGCCAAACTCCCCACTGGCACAGGCAACGCGGAGAAGCGCATCGCCGCGCGCCCTCCAATGGAAGACGCGCAGGCAGCTTTTGATGATCTGCTCAAGAAAATTCAGTTCGCCAACACGCGCGTCAACGCCGGATATGTGCAGGCTCTCGGGCTGACTCCTGTCTCACACTAGATAAAAAGAGCCAGAGTCCGTCAACAAACCCGGACTCGGGCGGCGTTCTGAGGAAGCACAACGCAAGTCATCTCTGACGGGATGCCAGATTTGCTGCAATCGCCAACTCGCCTAAGGTCTCAAAGAACTCTCGGACTGTCCCTGGAATAGGTTGGGGCCTGTGAGGAATTTGGCCCAGAAAGCGGAACTATGCCTGTAAATGGCTACGTTCGTAGGCAAATAACTATCGTAGCAATCTGGGAGCGCAGTAACTCAGCCATATCTTCCTCTGTCTTCGACGATACCTCTTTCAGTTACTTCATCACTCACAAAGAATGTTGTTTGTTGTATATCCCGGACCAAACTCTGTGAGTTCTGCTGAAATCAGCATTCTGGCTTTTCGTCCCTCGTCACCCACCACAGAACTTCTCCGAATACCTTCCACTTGGACACGTTGCTGACATCCAGCGGCAGACATTTTGGATTCACCGATACCAGCAGATCGGCACCGGAAAGCCGCTGGAAACGGGCAACTTTAAATCCCAGGTCTCGGTGAGAAACGACGGTGAGCCGTCGGTTCAGGGTCTCGCGATCCGTAACAGCAGTGTCGACAAAGATGATCGAACCGGGAGGAATGATCGGGTACATCGAGTCGCCCGACAAGTGCATGCTGATCATGCTTTCGGGATGCGGGCACCAGGAAAGCGGCGCCAAAAGAACATCTTCCACCTGAACTTCAGACAGGCTGACATTCTGCTGCGGCGGAATCTGATCTCCATAGGCTGTCACGTTCAGCAGGGGTATCGCTACCGCATTCCCCTTTCCGGATAGTTGGCGGGAGATCTTTCGACTCGCAACCAGCTTGAAATCCTGAAGCCTTACCTGCACCGAAGAGAGTGCGCGACGCAAGTTCGCGTCGGGGAGGTCTGAAGTTTCCATTCCCGCGCGCTCCCAGAAATAAATCCCGTCTGGCGTACGCGCAAGATTTCCCAGTGCGATATAGGTTTCAGCCGTTGGTTCGAGTTTGCCCTGTAGCCATCGCGAAACGGTCGCCGGCGAGATGCCGAGTCGTTCCGCAAGCCCGGCCTGGGTTAGTTTTAAGTCTCCGAGCAATCGTCGAATCCGATCGGACCACTCCGGAGACCGAGCTTGTTGGGCGACCATTGCCACTCCACGGCTTCGGGCCTTTCATCGGTGCAATTGCTCCAATGAAATCAATAACTTAACTTCCTAGCAGGTATACTAGCAGGAACTTTTCCGCATCGTAGGAACAGGTCGGAGAGGTCCCCGGGAATGCCGAAGCTTAAGACTGCAAAAGAGCGAGCAGCTGAATGTCAAGCGATTTGGATGGAGAGAGTTCCGATCCGGCGCTTATCTTACGCCCATCTCAAGAAAACGATTGCAGCCCATTCTGATCTTCCTTCGCCGGATATGTCCCTTCCAGGCCAACCAATCTGCGCACGCTGCACTCGCGAATTTCGCGCTTTTCCGAGGGTCTAAAATGTCAGGCGTTACCGTTACCTACAGAGTCTTAATCATCGATGACGAACCCAGGATCTCCGATACACTGGCCATTGTATTTTCGAAGCGTGGATATGAGGCGCGGGTTGCGTATTCGGCCGAGCAGGCGATTGAAATCATCGCAGAGTGGCGACCTGATGTGGCAATCATCGATGTTGTACTCCCCCACATGAATGGAATCGACCTCGCCATCGTATTAAGGGCCAACTACCCGTCATGCCGTCTCGTCTTGTTTTCCGGCCAGCCAGGCACGACGGAAATTGCAGAAGAGGCTGCGAAAAAAGGACACATCTTCGAGATCCTCGCTAAGCCGGTGCATCCCGTTTCGCTGCTGGACACCGTCGCGCTCCTGCTGAATTCCGGCTCATTTTGAGTCTCTTCAGGCAACGAAACCCGCATCAATCCTGTCCGCAACGGTGCGGGAGATTTTCACACTTCCCTAGCCAAACGTTTTATCGTACTTTCTAGCTTGAGCCCTGAACTTATGGTCAGCTTCACAGTGCGCATGCGTTTTGCCGACGAAGACCGTCCGCAAATCTCCGAGATACTCGAAAAATTAGCCACGGCCTCACGCCAGGAACCCGGATGCGTCTCCTACATCCCCCACTGGGTCGATGGAGACCCAAACACGGTCCTTATCTATGAGCAATACAAGGATGGCAAATCGCTCGATGCTCACCGCGCTACTTCCCACTTTAAGCAATATGCCGTTGCCGGCCTCTACCAACTCATGCGCGAGCGCACGGTCGAAAACCTGACCGCTGTCGTCTAAATCATTTGGAACGAAACCTAACATTCCCGGGCCCGAGCTGCATCGCAAACAACAGCATGTCAGCCCCTCCCCGTCCAGTTCCTAGAATGCGCCTTTCAAAGCTGAAAACCGCACGTCTGGCCATTTTTTTTGACTCGTACTTTCGCTGCGGACTACCATCCAGTACGCAGATGGGAAGACAATTCCGCGTCCGGACACCGCTTTCGGCACCCCCCGGCGTGTGCCTGTTGATGTTGTGCTTCTTCCTCTGGGCCATTGCTCAGCCCGCCTTTGCCGCCCTTCCCCATCACCCAAACCATGAGCTGCACAAGGAAATCGAAACCCTGGAAATGCAGTGGCGCCAAGCCCAGCTCAGCAATGACGTGGCCGTCATGGACCGCCTCCTCGCCGATGACTACATCGGCATCAGCGCCAGCGGAACGATCGAGACCAAGCCCGAGGCCCTCGCCCTGCGCCGCGCTGGAACCTTACACATTACTACCCTGGATTTGAACGATCTCAAGGTTCGCATCTATGGCGATACCGCTGTCGTCACCTCCCAAGCCAACCTCGCCGGCACGAACGGAGCCAGCGACATCAGCGGCAAATACCGCTACACTCGCGTCTACAACCGGCGTTTCGGGCAATGGAAGATCGTCAGCTTTGAAGCCAGCCGCATCCATGACAGCAACGAGCGCGAAAAGCACTGAATCGGATCTCGGCGTTGAGTAAGATATCGACCATGAATCGCCGTCAATTTGCCGTCTTACTGCCAGTTGCAGGCCTGACAATGGGCTGCCATAGCGAGCAAGAGCCTGCAGCCACCATGAATCTCATAGACAGTAAAAAGATTCAAAACGCCGTCGAGAACTTGGGATCGGTGATTGGAAACTTGGAAGAGGAAGTTGGCAACCTGATCGACGGAGACTGGAGCAAAGCTGTTCCAAAAGTTGAGGCTACGGCGAGTGACATCCGTATTGCCTTTGAACACCTCCGGCAGGCTCTTGGATTGCCTACCGCCTGAATCATCGCAAGCCACTAAGAATAAAAGCTTAACTATTCCGAGAAGTGTGGGGAAACAGACGCCAGCAAAGCGTCCGCAATGCGGGCCGCCTCGACGGCTGGACGCACATCATGCACCCGAACAATGTCAGCCCCGGCGAGAATCGCTGCGGTGGTAGCTGCAAGAGTGGAATAAAGCCGATCCTCCATCGGCGCGTCTGCTCCGCCGTGAAGCGCCCTCAGCGTCCGAGCCAGAAACGACTTCCGCGACACCCCGGCCAACAGTGGTTGCCCCAGTTCCAGCAACTCCTCCTGACGCCCAAGCAGCGCGTAGTTTTCATCAAAGCGCTTCCCAAACCCATAACCCGGGTCAAGCACGATCCGCTCCGGCGGAACATCCCCGTCAAGTGCAGCCTGCAGCCGCTCATTCAACTCCCGCTTTACCAAAGGTAAAACCTCGTCGGAAACAAGCCGAGGCTGTGACTTCCATTCATCAGGACGACCGCGCGTGTGCATCAGGACCACACCACAGCCGAGACGTGCGCAGACGCCAGCCATCTTGCTGTCCCACAGAAACCCACTCACATCGTTGACGATCTCGGCGCCCGCATCCACCGCAACGTGTGCCGTAGAAGCCTTGTAGGTATCAATCGAGATCACCGCCTCCGGACGCGCAGTCAATATCCCGGCAAGCACCGGGAGCACGCGCTCCTGCTCGGCAGCTGCGGACAAGTTCTCCGGTTGGCCAGGCCGCGTCGACTCGCCGCCGATATCCAGAATGTCCGCACCATCATCGAGCATGCGCAGCCCATGCTCAATGGCGTCGTTCGCGTCGTGATACAAACCGCCATCGGAGAACGAATCCGGCGTGACGTTCAGCACGCCCATCACCAGTGTCCTCGCACCCAGTGCCAGCGATCGCGTGCGCAGATGCCAGAGGAATTCGCTCCGTCGAGTGAAGGGCATACGAGGTAATGCTACACTTCGCCCCAAGGACACTCATGGTGACAATCCTTCGAACTCAAGCGATGACGCGCTGCCTGTTTCTCTGTCTCACCGGCCTCTTGAGCGCCTCCGCCTTCGCCAAAACACACGACAAAGCAAAGCCCACCAACTTGGCTCAGACCATTACGGCGATCCTCAGCGCTCCAGCTATAGCTCGAGCGCACTGGGGAATCTCAGTGGTCACGCTCGAAGGTCAACCCATCTACTCCCTGAACGATCAGCAGTACTTCCAGCCTGCTTCGAACGCGAAGCTCTTCACCACCGCTGCAGCGTTGGCACTGCTCGGACCTGACTTCACCATCAAGACCTACGTTGTCGCCGAAGGGCCTGTTTCATCCGACGGACAGCTGCGCGGCTCTCTTCGCTTCATCGGCGGCGGCGATCCTACCATTTCCGACAGGATCTATCCTTATTCCCCTCACTCTGAGCATCCCAATCAGCTATTTCGCGCCCTCGACGATCTGGCTGCGCAGGTAGCCGCCAGCGGAATCCGCTCCCTGGATGGAACCATCGTCGCCGATGACACAGTCTTCGCCTGGGAGCGCTACGGCCAGGGATGGGCGCAAGACGACCTTCAATGGGACTATGGGGCGCCCGTCTCTGCCTTGACCGTCAACGACAACGTCCGCTACCTGACGCTGGCTTCCGGCGCCGCAGCAGGAGACGCAGCCATCGCTACCTGGAATCCACTTCTCCCGGACGATTCAGCGAATCTGAAGAACGACACCACAACTTCCCCGGCTGGATCACAACAGCACCTCGGCCTCGATCGCCAACCCGACCAGACATTTCTACGAGCTTACGGAACGATCCCAGCGGGCAGCAAACCCGCTACCTTCGCCATCGCCGTACAGGATGCGGCCAAGACCGCTGGAGATGAATTCGCGCAAGCACTCACGGCGCACGGTGTTGTTGTGAGTAACACCGTACAGGCGAGTCATCGACTTTCCGGCGACACACAAATTTTCGAAAAGGAAGCGCAGCAGTCGCTCGCCCTCAAACCAATGAACTCCAGCCAGCCAGATCCTATCCCGCTGGCTCCGGGTGCTCGCATCGTCGCGGAGCGCACATCTCCGCCTTTGAGCCAGATCGTAACGGTGGTCAACAAAGTCAGTCAGAACCTGCACGCTGAGATATTGTTGCGTCTCCTGGGCAAAGCTGAAGGCGACGACGGCTCCGTTGTTCAGGGAACGCGTGTGGTGCGGCAGTTCCTCGTCTCAGCGGGAGTGCAGCCGGATGATTTCTTCTTCTACGACGGTTCCGGCCTATCTCCACAGGACGTCATCACGCCTCGTGCCGCAACCACTCTGCTCAGCTACGCAACGCGCCAGAGTTGGGGCGCTGTATATCGCGACTCTCTTCCGGTGGGCGGAGTCGACGGCACGTTGGAGAACCGATTCAAACAGCCGCCGTTAAAGGGAAAGGTATTTGCAAAGACTGGAACCCTGGCCGAAGTCCATGCATTGAGCGGCTATCTGACAGCAGCAAGCGGACGCACGCTGGTGTTCTCGATCCTCTGTAACGACCACTCGCCCGTAACCGATACCACGCGCGCAGCCATGGACAATGTTGTAGCCGCGATTGCCGCTGCGAACTAACGCCGGCTACGCGCTGCTATCATGGCAGTAGCCTTGTCGCATACTCAGAGACATCTTTTAGGCATCGTCTCGCTGATGGCAGCGGCGGGGCTCGCAGCAGTCGGATGCGGACCGAAACTTGCTCCCTCAAAGCCTTTGAACGAGCTGACGCCGCAGGAAGCACACGGACAGCAGGTCTTCGCCGGCCACTGCGCGCGATGTCACTATGCAGATCGCGACTCGGGCCTGCACGGACCAGGGTTGTTCGGCCTCTTTCGGAGAAAGTATCTTCGCAATGGTGCTCCGGCAAACGATGATCGCGTAACCGACCTGATCCTACATGGACGCGGCATGATGCCCGCGATGGGAAATTCGATGGATGACGAGCAGTTGCAGGCATTGCTCGCCTACTTGCACACGCTATGACGACGAATCAAAAACAAATCAAGGGCCCGCTGCCTGGGATGGCTGCAGTCGCTCTCTGGATGTTCATTCTCTGCGGCATCGGGCTATACGGTGTTATCGCGCATCAATTGCCGAGGGTGGCCATCTTACTGTGTGTATTCTTCGCTGCCGCCTCGAGTGGACTTCTGCGACAGCGCCGATGGGGCTGGGCGCTTTCTCTGGCTGCGGCATTCCTTTCGATGTGTTACGGCGTTTACATGTTATTTCGCTTTCATCAAACTCCGCTCATCGTGATGATCGCAGTGAATCTGATCTTCTTTCTCTATCTGGTCCGCCCGCAGGTCATCGAGCGGCTGCGATAGAAATCTCCATCTCTAGAATGCTAAAGTTCCATGCATGCCTCGCGGGGTTCATCTCTTTTGGGCTGTGGTTTTTCTGGCAGTTTCCGCTTTGCCGCAAGCAAGCGAACAAGGCAGCGCATATCAATCCGCGGGCACAAAGAAAATGGCCGCGCTGCTGCGCCAGATTTATGAACAGAACGATTGGAAGGCCGATCCGAACAAACCTGCGCAGAGAGTTGTATATTACCGCGCTCTATTAGAGAAAAATTTAACTCCTGAACAGGAAGTAACCGTTCGGCTGGAGATGGGGAAAGAGCAGTTGCGCGCGGGAAATAGTGAAGACGCCTTGCACACGCTGGAGGACCTGGCAAAGAGTTGCCAAGGCCGCAATATTCATTTGCCCACCGAGGTAGACAAACAATTGGAGCTTTTCATTGCGCTCTCCTATCTTCGGTTGGGCGAGCAGGAGAACTGCAGCAGCATGCACGGGCAGAAGTCCTGCATCTTTCCGATTCAAGGTTCAGGGATACATTCCCTCACACGCGGCGCTGAAGGAGCAGTGAAGACCTTCACAGAAATACTTGATGAAGACTCCAAGGATGATGCGGGGCGCTGGTTGCTGAACATCGCCTACATGCAACTGGGGAAATATCCCCAGGGTGTTCCGGCAAAATGGCTCATCCCCGCGGACCTCTTCAAATCCGAGTACGACATCGGAGATTTTCTGGATGTTGCGCCACAGGCGGGCGTGGCCATGGTTGGACATGCTGGCGGAGTGATCCTTGACGACTTCGATGGGGATGGCCTGCTTGACTTGATGATTTCGTCTTCAGCGCCCATGGAGCAGTTGCGGTTCTTTCACAACAACGGAGATGGCACTTTCAGCGATCGCACGCGGCAGGCCGGGCTCACTGGTGAAGTGGGCGGCTTGAACATCGTGGAAGCGGATTACAACAATGACGGCTATCCCGATGTGCTCGTGTTGCGCGGCGGATGGTGGGGCAAATATGGCGAATATCCCATGTCTTTGCTTAGAAACAATGGCAACGGAACATTTGATGATGTGACCGCAGAAGCAGGATTGCTTTCCGTGCATCCTACTCAAACCGCAGCCTGGGCAGACTTTGATAACGATGGTTGGCTCGATCTTTTCGTCGGCGTCGAATCAACTCCGGGAAATCCGCATGTTTCGCAGCTCTTCCACAATAATCACGACGGCACATTCACTGAAGTCGCAGCACCGAATGGACTGGCAAATCTCGGCTTCGTGAAAGGCGTGGCATGGGGTGACTTCAACAATGACGGTTTCCCTGACTTATATGTCTCGGTCCTGGGGGGCGCCAATCATCTGTTCCGCAACGACGGCCCGCGCGACCCACAGCACCCGCGAGCCGATCAATGGAAGTTTACAGATGTGACGGAACAAGCGGGAGTGGCGCAGCCACTCAAGAGCTTCGCTACCTGGTTCTTCGACTACGACAACGACGGCTGGCCAGATATTTATGTGTCGGGGTATTGGGTCGATTCCATGAACGATGTGGCCGATTTCGAGATGGGCAAGCCATTTCACGGCGAATTGCCGCGCCTCTATCACAACAATCACGATGGAACATTTACCGACGTAACGAAGGCCATGCACCTCGATCGCGCGCTTCTGCCTATGGGTGCAAACTTCGGCGATCTGGATAACGATGGCTGGCTCGATATCTATCTTGGTACCGGAGCTCCTTCCTATCAGGCTCTTCTGCCGAACAAGATGTTTCGCAACAATGAAGGCAAGGTCTTTCAGGATGTCACGACATCCGGTGGATTCGGGCACTTGCAGAAGGGACATTCCATTGCTTTCGGCGACATCGAGAACAACGGAAACGAAGATGTTTTCGAAGGGATGGGAGGCGCGCTGCCGGGAGACAGCTATCAAAGCGTTCTTTACCGCAACCCCGGGCATGGGAATCACTGGATCACTTTGGAGCTTGAGGGCGTTCAGACGAACCGGGCGGCATTCGGTGCGCGTATCGCTCTCACCTTCAAAGACCAGGGCACAACACGACACGTCTATCGCACCGTTGGATACGGTTCCAGTTTCGGAGGAAATCCACTCCGTCAACATATCGGTATTGGAAAAGCAGCTTCAATTGAGAAGGTTGAAATTTATTGGCCTGTCTCACAAACCACGCAGATCTTTACGAATGTTGCGATTGACCGAGCCTTTCATGTGAGGGAGGGCGCGTCGAAGCTGGAGCCTAGAAGTTACAAACAGTTTGCGTTCAGTACGCTGCCCCTTTCAAAAGACAGCATGGGCATGCAGCACTAGCAAATCCCGTACAATAAAGGGTTGCCATGGGTACTGCTGCCGAACTTATACAGATCGACGTCGCTCCTCGTAAACCCGCGCCTAAACCAGATTGGCTGAAGGCACGCGCTCCAGTTGGCGATAACTATCACAACCTGAAGAAGCTGGCGCGCAGCCTGAATTTGCACACGGTGTGCGAATCGGCGCACTGCCCCAACATCGGCGAATGCTGGAACCATCGCACTGCCACCTTCATGATGCTCGGCAACACCTGTACTCGCCGCTGCGGTTTTTGCGCGGTGCCCAAAGGACGCCCCGACGCCATCGATTTCGATGAACCCCGCCGCGTAGCCGAGGCCGTTGCCACTCTGGGACTAAAGTTCGCCGTCATCACGAGCGTCAATCGTGATGACGATATTCTCGGAGGCGCACGCGCCTTCGCCATGGTGATCGACGAGATTCGCAAGCAGGCACCCGGCTGCCAGGTCGAAGTTCTGATCCCCGATTTCCAGGGCAATGAAGAAGCCATCCGAATAGTTGTAGAGGCCCGTCCGGAAATCCTGAATCACAACACCGAGTCAGTGCCGCGTCTCTATCGCGCCGTCCGCTCCGGAGCGCGCTACGAGCGAACGCTGCGCCTTCTCGAATACGCTAAAGAACTCGATTCGACCATCACGACGAAATCCGGAGTCATGGTCGGCATCGGTGAAGAGATGGACGAATTACTCCGGGTCTACCGCGACCTTGCCTCCGTCGGGACCGACGTACTCACCATCGGACAATATCTGCGGCCATCAAAGGATCATCTCCCAATAGCGCGGTACTATGCGCCGGACGAGTTTGCCTTCATGAAACAGGAAGCGCTCAGGATGGGCTTCCGCCACGTCGAGTCCGGACCGCTTGTACGCTCTTCATACCACGCGCATGAGCAAGCAAGTTCTTCGGGTATCACTTGTCAGTAACATCGCTCTTTGCGATCCAGACATACTCCGCAATATTCAATCGGGACAGGGTTCCCCATGAGGGGACCCCTGCAGTTGTGGGCTTTCTAGCGAGCGTTCTTATAAATCATTTCGAGCAGCTCGTCGTACATGGCCTCTTTCTCTTCTTCTGAACCGCTCGTGATGGCATGACTCGCACAATGCGTCAGGTGGTTGCGCATCAGAGAGCGAGCGACGGCGCGAAGCGCTTCCTGCGCAGAAGAGATCTGCATCAGAATATCGGCGCAATACCTGTCCCCTTCTACCATGCGCTGAATCCCGCGCACCTGACCCTCAATACGGCTAAGGCGGCGCAGGTTGGAGGCTTTTATCTCAGCGTCGACTCCTACAGCTTTCCGCCCCGCGATCGGAATCTCGCCTCCAGAAGAAGGAGCGGGACAATATGTAGTTTTCCTGGTAGCCATAACTCTCTCCTTACGTAAGTTTCAACCGGCTCAGACGCAGACTATTTGTAACGACACTGAATGAGCTGAAAGCCATCGCTGCGCTGGCCAGCACTGGACTGAGCAGTAACCCGCAAACGGGATACAGAACTCCGGCTGCGATCGGAATACCGATGACGTTATACGCAAGAGCCCAGAACAGATTCTGGCGCATAACTCGCATGGTGCCGCGCGACAGCGCAATCGCGGCTGCCACCCCGTTTAAATCGCTGCGCATGAGCGTGACATCACCGGCTTCCATAGCGACGTCAGAGCCTGTCGCCATGGTGATGCCTACTTCCGCCTGCGCCAATGCGGGTGCATCGTTGACGCCGTCGCCGACCATGGCAACCGACCGCCTCTGTTCCTGCAGACGCCGGATGGCATCCACTTTGCCTTGCGGCAGCACGCCGGCAATCACGTCATCCACCCCTACCTCGCGGGCGATAACGTGCGCGGTCCGTTCGTTGTCGCCGGTGAGCATCACTACGTGCAGGCCTTCGCGATGCAGTCGACGAATGGCCTCGATCGAGGTTGGCTTGACTGTATCAGCGACGACAATCATTCCTGCAAGTTCGCCGTCGATCGATACCCACAGCGGCGTCCGGCCTTGTTCTGCCGCCTCATCAGCAGCCCGAGTCAGCGGCGCGACGGAGACGCTGTGCCCCTGCATCAGCTTCACATTGCCGATCAGGGCTGCATGCCCTTCAACGATTCCCACAACGCCCTGACCCGTCAGCGACTCGAATTCCTCCGGCCGCTGCAGCGTCAGACCGTTCTGCGTTGCATGGCGAACGACGGCCTCACCCAACGGGTGCTCGCTGGCGCGCTCGAGTGCCGCAGCGACGGAAAGGACCCGATCCTGAGAAAAGCTACTCGACGGGCTGAGCACCACCTTTGTGACCTCTGGACGTCCTGCCGTGATAGTCCCCGTCTTGTCGAGCACCACAGTATCAATCTTTTCCAGTCGCTGGAGCGCTTCGCCTCCCTTGATGAGCAATCCAAACGCTGCTCCGCGTCCGGTCGCCACCATGACAGCGGTGGGAACGGCCAGGCCCATAGCGCACGGGCATGCGATTACGAGCACAGTGACAGCCGCGGCAAAGGCCTGCATCGTGCCCGCACCGTGAGCAAAGAATCGCCACGCTCCGAACGTGACGATGGCCAGAGCCAACACGGATGGCACGAAGATGGCGCTGATGCGATCTGCAAGATGCTGAATCGGCGCGCGAGATCCCTGGGCCTCACGCAAGAGCCGTACAATCTGTGCCAGCGTGCTTTCGGCGCCCAGCATGGTGGCACGGTACTGGAGCGACCCACGCTGATTGAGAGTGCCCCCGATAACGCGATCCTGCGTTTCCTTTTCGACGGGCAGCGACTCGCCGGTTAGCATCGACTCGTCCACACTGCTTTTGCCCGAGATGACTTCGCCATCTGTTGGAATGCGCTCGCCAGGACGGACGAGGATGATGTCGCTGCGCTGGATTGCTTCGAGTGGCACATCAGACTCCAGACCTTCTCGGAGCACGCGTGCGGTCTTCGGCTGCAGTTGCACCAGCTTGCGCAGTGCGAGAGCAGTCCGGCCCTTGGCTCGACTTTCCAGAGTGTTGCCAACCAGGACGAGTCCGATGATCAGAATGCCCGCTTCGTAATAAACATCAGGCGCGATGCCGTGCGCGAGGAAAAAGCCCGGCGCCATGGTGTTGGCTGCGGAATAAAGAAATGCGGCACCCGTTCCCAGCGCAACCAGCGTATTCATGTCCGCCGTCTTGTGCAGCAACGCTGACCACGCCTTGACGTAAAATCGACGTCCAGCCCAGCCGATGATGAATACGGAGAGCACAAAAAGGAACCAGCGTATGCTGTTGTCGCTGACGGAATACAGCCATGGCGCCATTTTGCGCAATGCTGGATCGAGGGCCCGCATGGACCAGCTCATGAACGGGTCCTTCATGCTCTGGAGGCCTCCCGCACTCGACATGCTCATCAGCGGCATGGAGGTAACCATGGCGATGACGCCCGCCAGAACACTGACCCAGGCCTTCCAGCGCAACTGTTGATACTCGCGCAGCTGGTCTTCGTCATTCTTCTCCTGTGCGGCGAGAACCGATTCATTCGCTACCGGCAATTCGGCGCCGTAGCCCGTGCTGCGAATCTTCTCGACCAGCCCGGAAGGTGTGATCACCCGCGGATCAAAGGTCACGGTCGCATTGTGCAACATGAGATTGACGGTCGCGTCCTGGACTCCAGACTCACCTGCCAATGTCCTTTGGATAAAAGACTGGCATGCGGCGCAGGTCATGCCCGTGACCGGAATGTTGACCCGTTCGAGAGTGCCAGTCGAAGCGGCATCTCTATCGCTTACGACCCCGTCTTCTAAAGCTTTCGCCATCGATTACTCCCCGAAACCGTCATCAACCCGAGCCGTGAACCCAATGCGATCCACAGCGGCCGTGATCTCGTCTGGTGAGGTTTTTGTGGCGTCGAACTTGATCTGTGCTGAGCCAACTTCCACAGAGTCAACACGAACGCCATCGACCCCGGCAAGCGCATTCGTCACCCGTCGCGCACAAGCTCCGCAGTGCATCCCTTCAATGGAAAGTTTGATTGTGTTTTCCATGCTTTTGATCTCTCCGCTAGTATACATGCCCATACCCCCTTGGGGTATTCAACAATAATCGAGATCAAGACCCTCGCAGCGATTTTATTCCTTCATACCAGTAGGGGGTTGGGGCATCTAAACAGTTGAGCAGATGCAATTGGCAACAGCTGAAGATCCAGTTGCCCGGGTTACTGAGCTCGAAGCGCCTCGACGGGATCAATAGCAGCAGTGCGGCGCGCCGGCAGATAGCTTGCCAGCGCAGCTGCAGCGACCAGAACTACCGGCACAGCGATGAATGTGACCGGGTCGAGCGGGCTGATGCCAAACAATAATGTTTGCATAAGGCGCATGAGTCCGGCTGCTGCACCCAGTCCGACAGCAGTACCGACACCGGTAAGCACCAGCGCTGAGCGAACAAACATCCACGCCAGCTCGCTCTTCTTCGCACCCAGCGCCATGCGGATGCCAATCTCGCGCGTACGCTGAGAAACCGCGTATGAAATCACGCCGTAGATGCCGAGGATGCCGAGAGCGAACGCCATCGTTCCAGCAATGGCCAGCATGACGAGCGTGAACGAGGTACGCGCCATCGACTCGCCGTAGATATCCTGCATCGTTCTGATCGAGTCCACCGCCAGGTTCGAATTCACTGACCAAACGGCCTGCTGCATTTCGTTGATCAAGGCTTGTGTCCCGGCACGATTGCTGCGCATTGCAAAGTAGACGGTGCGCCTGGCATCGAAAGATCCAGGACCGTAGATGTCATGCATCATCGAAGGCCAGTACACGGTTGCGGGCGAGATCTGGTCGACGCCGTTCTCTCGCACATCCTGGACCACCCCGACCACTTCGTGCCATGGCATAGCCGGCCATTCGCGGAACCGTTTGCCGATGGCCGCCTGAGCAGATCCCCATAGCTCGCGAGCAAGGCTCTCAGACAGGATCCCTACCGGCCTGAGGCCGTATATGTCCGTCCACGCGAAATCGCGCCCGGCAACCATTCTTGTGCCCGCGGTATGGAAATAACCCGGCGACACGTAGTTGAACAGGCGCAAGGGAGGCTCTTCGCCTGCATAGTTTTTCCCTTCGATGGTGATTTCGTTCCAGTTCGGTTCAGCTCCACTCGTGGGAACAGAAGCGGCGAAGCCAGCAGAGGCAACGCCAGGAATCGCGGCGAGTTTGTCCTGAATGTCGTTCTGCATCCGCGTGACTATCTGCGGGTCGCGAACCAGCGTCCCCGGAATGGAAATGCGCATCACCTGGAGCGACTCAGGACCAGAGAAGCCCGGATCGACAGTGCGCATCGCATTAAACGTTCGGATCATCAGCACCGCGCTGATGAGCAGCACCAACGCCATGGCTACCTGCGCGACCACCAGCAGGTTGCGTCCACGCTGCCGCTCATGGCTCACGCTCGATGTCCGCACAGCACCACCAAGCAGCGGCACGGATTGCTGCGAAGGCGCATAACGCAGCACAGGAATGGACCCGAACAACAGCCCGGAGAGCACTGACAAGATCACCGTGAATGCGAACGATCGGCCGTCAAGCGAGATCTCACTCAGGCGCGGCAGATTCTCCGGCCCTATCACCGTCAACAGGCGCAGCCCCACATATGCAACTCCCACGCCGACCGCGGCGCCTAACAGGCCCAGCGTCACACTTTCCACCAGCAGCTCGCGCGCAATTCGCCACCTTCCCGCACCCAGCGCGGCGCGCACCGCGAGTTCCTGCTGGCGGGCATCCGCACGAACCAGCAGCAGGTTGGCAACGTTGGTGCACGCGATCAGCATCACCACGCCGATCGTCGCCATCACCACCCACAATACATTGCCCACGCTGCCGACCACTTGGTCCTTCAAAGGTTTAAGCGCAGGCGTGATCTTCCAGGTCAGGTAAAAATACGGATCGATCCCCGGACCGTTCGTCCACGAACCCATCCAGACCATGATCAGACGCGCTACATCGGCGTCGGCCTGCGAGATCGTCACGCCGGGCCGGAGCCGCGCGATGCCGTGGTATGCAAATCCGGCCAGCGACTCGTGTACAGGATCGAATGCCAGCGGCACCAGCAGATCAAAATCGTAATTGACTACCTTGAATCCGCGCGGCATCACACCGGCAATCTCACGCGTTTGTGAATCAACGCTGATGGTGCGTCCCACGACACTCGGATCGCCGCCGAAGCGCCGCTGCCAGTATCCGTAGCTCAACATCACCCGCCGCGCTCCGCGTGGGTCCTGGTCGGCCGCCGTAAGCCATTGCCCGACCGTAGCAGGCACATTGAGTGTCTGGAGAACACCATCAGTGATGAGTGCCGTGTTCACCTGCTCCGGCTGCGCAGTGCCAGTAATAGTTGCTGTACTGGATTGCCATACGCCCACCGATTGGAATGCACGGTTATGCGCGGCAAAGGTGAGATACATCGAGGCCGAGAGGCGTAGTTCATCCCGGAAATCAGCCAGCCCCGGCGCGCCGGGCGCGTTCAGATGTAACGCAACCAATTGCTGCGGCTCAGGGTATGGCAGCGGCCGGATCAGCACGCTGTTCACTACACTGAACACGGCCGTATTCGCTCCGATACCGATCGCCAGCGTGAGCACCACCGTGATCGCGAATCCCGGCGATCTCCCTAGCCGGCGGCACACATGCTTCAAGTCCACCAGCAGCGATTCGAGCCTCTGCCACTGCCATTCTTCACGGCTGCGCTCCTGCATGAGCGTCACATTGCCGAACTCGCGCCGCGCGTTGTGTTCGGCCTCACCTCGCGACATGCCCTCATCCATCAACTCGTCGATCCGCTCGTCGATATGCTCCTGGATGGAGACAGAAATGTCGTCATAGCGGCGCTTCCTGAAGAAATGGGAGAAGAACTGACTGAGACGCGACAATCGACACCTCCTACGCTTTGGCTGCGGCAAGCACGCGGGTAAAACCTGCAAACATCCTCTCGAAACTGACAACCTCACGTTCGAGATGACGAATGCCTGCATCCGTGAGACGGTAAATCCGCGTTGGTCGACCCTTGGCCGAGGTCCCAGTCTCAGCTTCCAGCAAGCCTTCCTTGAGCATTCGCTGCAACGCCGGATACAGCGAGCCTTCTTCCACCTGCAGCAGGTCATCAGAAACCTGCTTGATGTGTTTCACCAGCGCATATCCGTGCATGGGTTTCAGCCGCAACGATTGGAGAATCATGATCTCCAATGCGCCGGGGAAAAGATCACGATGTTCAGAATTCTTCGCCATTCCAAGAAGTATAGACTCAAAATACCTATTTCAGAAATAGGTACAGAGGCACTCATTCCGTCTCATCAAGAACCGATGTAGCTTGCGCTGAAGACGGTCTTCGGGCCGGGCCTGCCGTTCGACTGCGCTGAGCTATTGGCTTTCGATGTAAAGCACAACTTCGGGATGAGCTATGATTATTAATTGCCCTTCGACCAGTTTTTCGATCCCAACCGCCTGACGAAGGGCTGGTCGCTCTCCGGCATCACCCGCCTTGCGTCCATTGGCACTCGTCTCTGCTCACTTCGATGAAGACGGCGTGTCCGATCTTGTAATTGCCTATGGTCTCTAGAAGGGCGCGATTGCCCTCTCGCGCGGCCATTCCGATGTACGCGGGTTTTAAAAATCAAAAATTGTATACAATTATTTCCTCCGAAGAAATTCCATCATCAGGGGTTAATGGATGACCACTCGCCGCGCCTTTCTTTTTCGCAGTGTGCCTTCTGCCGCAGCTCTCGGTCTCGTAGCGCCCAACTTCGCACTTGCATCGCCTGACTCGAAAACACTACCGGCTCCCAGCGTTGGCATTGATACTGCATCCAGTGAACTCCGTCCCTACGTAGAGCGATTTTCAACCGACCAGGAACTCCTGCACCGCTTTTACAGCATTCCTTTCGCGCCGCAGACACACGACCGCATGCGCAAGTTCTACACCGAGTGGCAAGGAGTGCTTGCCGAAGTCAATTTCGACAAGTTGAGCGAGGCCGCGCGCATCGACTATATCCTCTTCAGCAACTATCTCTCGCGCCAGCTCGGTCACCTGGAGGAGGACACACATTTCGAAAACGAGGCAGCCGTATATATACCTTTCGCCGACATGATCATCGCCCTGTTCTTCGCTCAGCGCGATATGGAACCGATCGACGGCAAGCAGTCCGCAGCCAGCCTCTCGCAACTCCAACATGCATGCGCCAATACTCAGAAGGATCTGGAAGCGAAATTGGCAGCAACAAAAGAAGATCCCAAAAGCACTGCTGCGCAGCGACAGCGTGAGGCCGCCAATCGAGCCGCCGAGCACGTCGCGACGCTGCGGCAACTGCTGCACAACTGGTTTGAGTTCTACAACGGCTACGACCCGATGTTCACCTGGTGGGCAGAGGAGCCGTACAAGACGACTGATTCAACTCTGGATGCCTATGGCAAATTCCTTCGGGAGAAGGTTGTAGGGCTGAAGCCGCCTCCAGGCGAGCAAAAGCAACCGTCACAGCGTGGTGAGGATGAAGATGGTTATGCCCAGTCCATCGCCAATGCGCACCCCGATGACACGAGCGATATCATCGGCCACGCCATCGGTCGAGATGCTTTGCTCCATGAACTTCAATTTGCCATGATTCCTTACACGCCGGAAGAGTTGATCGCCATCGCCGAAAAGGAATTCGCCTGGAACGATGCCGAAATGATTCGCGCATCGCGCGAGATGGGCTTTGGCGACGACTGGAAAAAGGCTCTCGACAAAGTAAAGAACACCTATGTCGAGCCGGGAAAACAGACGGAGCTGGCTCGCAAGTACGTGCTCGAAGCGCTGGAGTTCATCGACCAGCACGATCTCGTCACCGTGCCGCCCTTGGCTCGTGAAACCTGGCGCATGCGGATGATTCCACCCCAGCAGCAACTCGTCTCGCCGTTCTTTCTCGGCGGCGAAGTGCTCCAGATTTCCTACCCGACCAACACCATGTCGTACGACCAGCGCATTACAACAATGCGCGCCAACAACATCGCGATGTCGCACGCGACAGTCTTCCATGAGATGATGCCCGGACACGAACTCCAGGGCTTCATGGAGCACCGCTATCGTACCTATCGCCTGGCCTTCGGCGGCACACCCTTCCTCATTGAAGGATGGGCACTCTACTGGGAAATGCTTTTCTGGGACATGGGCTTTGACCACACGCCAGAAGAACGCGTAGGCGCACTGGCCTGGCGCCGCCATCGTTGCGGACGCATTGTCTTTTCCCTCAATTTCCATCTCGGGAAGTGGACACCGCAGCAATGCATTGATCTCCTGGTCGATCGAGTCGGCTTCGAGCGGCAGGCTGCCACGGGTGAGGTGCGCCGCTCGCTCGGCGGCGAATATGGACCCCTCTATCAGGCTGCCTATCTGCTGGGCGGCATGCAGATTTATGCATTGCACCGCGAGTTAGTCGGCTCCGGCAAAATGACGAACCGGCAATTCCATGACGCTGTACTCAAAGAGAACAACATACCGATTGAGATGATCCGCGCCAGCCTGACTCGCCAGAATCTAACGAAAGACTTCCATACGCAATGGAAGTTCTACGGGGATGTAACCGCCGCAACTCAATGACCGGCCACTTTGGGCAGATTCCAGTGCCTATGCACTGCAGCCATCCTTAGCGTAAAGCAGACTGCGATACCGATCGTCGTGGCCACCGCGGGACGCGCTCTCAGCCGAAGAGCCAGAATCATGGCCGCCGCTCCAGCGAGCGCCGCAGCAGCATACACATCGGCGCGGAGCACGGAAGGAATGCGCGCCAGCAGCACGTCGCGGATTGTCCCACCGCCCACACCCGTAATTCCGCCCATCAGCGTTGCAAGGAAAGGATGGATGTTGAAATCGAGCGCCTTCGCGGCTCCTGCTGCGGCAAACAGAGCCAATCCGGCAGCGTCGAGCGTCGTAATGAGCGACTCCGGAACCTTATTCACGAAGCTGCTCTGAAAGAAAACAATAGCTCCGCCTGCGAACGCAGCGGCAGGATACCGCCAGTTACAAATGGAATTGGGCGGAATGGCGCCGATCAACACGTCACGAATAATTCCGCCGCCCAGTGCTGTAGCAAAGGCAAGGACCATCAGCCCGAGAATGTCCAGGTTACTTTGTACCGCGGCCATGGAGCCCTCAACGGCGAACACAAATGTGCCGATAAGATCGATGGCCAGCAGCAGGGTGGCGGAATGAAATGTTACGGGAAGACGCTTCTCGGGTATCATTTTGTGTCCGGTTTGAAAACCAGAGTAATGGCAACTATTCCAAGAAACAAATATTCTATTTAGAGGGATTGGCCACGGGTCACAGGACCGGTTTCACTCGATTGCCAGAAAGAGTCCCTATTTCCCAATACATCTGTAATGGAAGTGTTGCGCGAATCAAGGAGTAGTTGATGAAGAAAAACCATTCTGCGCTTTTTCGCTGCTGTGCTTTTGTACTTATTGGACTATTGAACATCTCTGCAGTCTCCAGCCTTCATGCGCAGAAACGTGTCAGCGATAAAGATGTCGAAGCCCTGATGAAGAATCTGAAGGAAGATTCCAAGTCTTTCCGCGAGAACCTTGACAGTGCGCTCAAGAAGAGCGCCATCCGCAGAACCAGCCAGGAAAAAGACGTCAAGGGTCTGGTAGCCAGTTTCGAAAAACAGACCGATTCGATGTTCAGCGAATTCAGAAAGACAAAGCGGAGCGATGTCGCCGTCGAGACGACGATTGGCAGCGCGCAGGAAATAGAGCGCCTCATCTACAGCCTCCAACTCGATGCCAAGACCCTCTCCGAATGGGAAAAAATTCGAGCCGAACTCGATCGCGTTTCGAGCGCCTTCGGAATCAACGTACCCTACAGCCGCATGTGAGCTTGACACTCCGTCAAGGTGACGCGGCTCTCCTGACAAAGTAAAATACGGGTTTTGGATCGAGATAAAGGAAGACAACCATGGCAGTCTCAGTAATGGCCGGCATACCGGCGCTCAAGGATACACACAGCCAGCTCAAGGTCCGCATGGAGAAAGCTGTGCACGATTTCCAGACGAACCTCGCGTCCACACGCACCGGACGCGCTTCGGTCGGCATGCTCGACCAGGTGAAGGTCGACTATTACGGCACGCATACGCCGATCAACCAGCTCGCGCAAGTGACCACTCCAGACGCCAACATGATCGTCATCCAGCCGTGGGACGCCAGCGTCATCGGCGAAATCGAAAAAGCACTTCGCACCTCTGATCTCGGCTTCAATCCCCAGAACGACGGCAAGCTTCTCCGCGTGCCGGTTCCGCCCATGACGGAGGAACGCCGTCGCGAAGTGGTCAAGCATCTGAACAAGGTGCTTGAAGAGCACAAGACTGCTGTCCGCAACATTCGCCGCGATGGCAACGATCTCATCAAGAAGGCAGCCAAGGACAAAAAAATCTCCGAAGACGAGGAAAAGCGCTCGCTCGAAGAAATACAGAAGTTGACAGACGAAGAAATCAAGCGCATGGACGAGATGAGCAAGAAAAAAGAAGCCGAAATCATGCAGGTCTGAGCAACCCATTCATTCCAAAACGAAGGCCGCTGCGAATGCAGCGGCCTTCGTTCTTGCCCGATTTGCTTCTTACATTAGAAATTTCTGGGCCCCGCTCGGTGGCACTGTCCCGGGCAATCTGCGTTCCAGTTCGCTGCGCACCTGGTTCAACCCGTACATGCAGCTTTCGAAAGCCTCAGACAGGCGGCCAAACAGCGGCGCCTCCACTGCATATTCAAACAGGTCGAAAGTGGAGACGATATAGTAGCTCTCCTTGCCGGCGCGAATCATGTCGTAAAGGTTGGCGTTTTCGTTCTCACGCCATTTGTGCACCGACTCCGGATACATGCCAGTGCAGAAAAGGGCGTAGTCGCCAATGTGTTTGCGAATCTCGCGCTCCGCGTCGAAAGAGGGCGCGCTCCCGTGAACGGGGTCGGAGGCGAGCAGCATCTCGCCCACTTCCTTCACCGGGCGTCCCGCCACATCGCGAATGGGATAGAGGCGGTCAGAGATACAGAAGTCCGTCAGCAGATCTGCAATGTAGGTTGTGACCTCGCCGTCCCTGATGCCTACATGTTCGTCGTAGCACTCGGCTACGACATTGTGGAAGAACTGACGTAACGCATGATCCTGTGAAATCATCCTGGGCCTCCCTGCACGGGCTGCGCAAAGCGCATGTGCTTTATTCTGACGCGCTTTTCAGCGAAGCCGCATACTCCGTATGGATTACAAATGAATGAATTCGTTTCATAAAACAAGAGACTTCTTTGGTTCCACCCAAATAATTAGCAGTCACAATGCCAAACTGCGACATCTAACCCAAATTAAAAATGTCACGCTCCATTCAAAATTCCCACCATAGAACGGGCGTATGATGAGTTGCGCGTCTTTATTGGAAGGACATAGCTATGGCAAAGCAGACTTCCTCCAAACATCCGCACAAGCCATCTCATCCCGCAAAAAAACCTCATCCCACCCCGCCGCCGACTCCTGCGCCCAAGCCTTCTCCAACGCCGCCGTCAACAAGTGGCGACACCCCTGTATTCGCGCAGCCACAGCCGAGCCCGGATCCTACATCCTTCAAAGTGCCCCACCCTTCCGATAACAATTTGTACAACAAGGTCAACAGTAAGTTGTTGCAGCCCATCCCGCCGCCGCGCGGCGGAGCTGCAGAGCCGATCCTGTCGCTGACAGATGTCTACGACGACCAAGGCGCCAAGGCTAATGCGATCCAGCAGGCCAAGCAGATCGTTTTTCATTCCGTCGGCGATACGGGCAGCGTGAAAGGACCGCTGACCGAAGATAAAGTAGCCGACAAGATGGTCGCCGATTTCAACGAGACAGATCCGGCGAATGTGCCGGCGTTCTTCTTCCATCTCGGCGACGTGGTGTACAGCTTTGGTGAAGCCAAGTACTACTACGATCAGTTCTACGAGCCATACCGCCTGTATCCGGCCCCCATCATTGCCATTCCCGGCAATCATGATGGAGTGGTCTACACCGGCGATCCTGCGCCGACGCTCGATGCCTTTCTGCGCAACTTCTGTGCTGAAGCGCCCGTGAATACGCCGGAAGCGGGTGGCCTGCTGCGCACAGCGATGATCGCTCCGGGGGTGTATTTCACCTTTGACGCACCTTTCGTTCGCATTCTCGGGGTGTATTCCAACGTGCTGGAAGACCCGGGGGTCATCTCGAGCGAGGGCGGCACGCGGGCGAACGTTACGGACGTTCAATTAGCGTTTCTTAAAGCTGCACTCGGGCGATGCAAATCGGAAAACTATGCCGGCGCGGTGATTATTGCGGTGCACCATCCTCCTTACACGGGCGGGACAGCACATTTTCCCAGCCCGAATCTGTCTGCTGACCTGGATAGCGCGGCAGAGGCAGCTGGTTTCTGGCCGCATGCAGTGATTTCCGGCCATGCGCACAACTACCAGCGCTTTACCCGCACGTTGAACGGCATGTCGATCCCATACGTAGTGGCCGGCTGCGGCGGTCATGGCGTCACCAGCCTGCAGAGCGATTCGAGCGGGAACCCGATCCGAACGCCGTATCCGATCGACAGCGAGCTGACGCTGAACAGCTATGATGACACCGACTATGGCTACCTGCGGATTGTCGTCGACGCAACGACGATGCGGATCGAGTACCATCCCGGCTCGGACGGCTCGACAACCAAAACCCCGGATGACAGGGTGATCGTGAACCTGGCTACGAGGACCATTTCTTCGTAGTCACCACCCCGGGATTTTATTCTTCGTAGTCACCCCGGGATTTTATCTAAATTCTTCTAAATAAATAGACTTAGACCTCTCTGCCGTTTCAATTCCTCCTTTCGCGGCCTCGATGCCCAGGGGCTTCTGATACCGCGCAGCCGGGAGCTGACATCGGAACCGTCTCCCCCACTTTGGCTAAATTCCTCCAAATAAAGGTACTTAGTCAATATTTAAGATAAATTACTCTTTCCAAATGATTTAGGCGATTTAGCGGGAGGGCGGTGCAGGTGGCTTCTTCATGATGAAGATGAAACGGTTCTCTATATCTATTGTACCGGTTCCAGCAAAACAACACGCCAATTGCACCCAAGTTTAATTCCATTATTATGAGCAGGTTAGAGGATTTCTTCACTTTTGGGGACTTGACAGTGTTTTCTAGTCCCAATCAACCACCGGTGTCCAGAAACGCACAATCGCGCCCACATCCGGACGACAAAAGCCGTGCATTTGCCGAAATAAAACAACGTAAACCAGTGATTTATTTAACCTTTGATCGCGAACAGCGATGGCATCCCGATTGCTACGAAGCAATTCGTACATAACCATTTAAGAATTCGGCTGTCTAAGCTTTCTCAAACGATTATCCCGTTCCCCCGTCAGTAAGAACAAAACTCCGCAATTGCCAGCGAGGAGGGCTATGCAGAACCTGCTTCAGAATCTCCGCTTCAGCCTGCGCATGTTGTTCAAGAATCCCGGCCTGACCATCACCGTGCTGCTCACACTCGCGCTCGGCATCGGCGCAAATACGGCCATCTTTACCGTCGATTACGCAACGCTGCTGGCGCCGCTGCCCTATCCCCAACCAGATCAGGTTGTGATGGTGTGGTCGAAGATTCAGACCTTTCACAACGGAGTTTCGGCGGGCGATTATCTTGACTGGAAAGCGCAGAGCAAATCGTTTCAAAGCCTGGATGCGTGGACGGGCGGCTCGTTCAACATTGCGACGAAGGATCAGCCGGCGTTCGTGCCGGGAAACAGCGTGACGGCTGACTTCTTCAACATGCAGCGTCTGCCGTTTTTTCTTGGGCGCGGGTTTCTACCTGAGGAAGGCCAGGACGGCAAGAACCACGTTGTCGTCCTCTCGCACAAGCTCTGGCTGAAGCTGTGCGGCGACATGAAGATCGTTGGCAAGACGATGCAGCTCGACGGCACTCCGTACACCGTCGTGGGAGTGGAGCCACCAGGATTTCAGGATCGCCTGCCCGCCCAGTTGACGGTGCCGCTGGTCTTCAAGCCGGAGCAGATTAATCACGACTTTCATTTTCTGCTGGTAATGGGCCGTTTGAAGGACGGCGTGACGATCAAGCAGGCGCAGGCGGACATGAACGCGGTAACGGACCACATCGCGCAGACGTACCCGAAGAGCGACAAGGGCTGGGGCGCGTTTGTCGAGCCGCTGAAGAATGATTTTCTCCCGAGCGAGCGAATCCAGACCCTCTGGCTGCTGCTCGGCGCGGTGGGATTCGTGCTGCTGATTGCCTGCGTGAATGTGGCGAATCTTCTGCTCGCGAAGAGCATGACGCGGCAGAAGGAAATTGCTGTGCGCAGTTCGCTGGGCGCGACGCCGGGGAAGATCTTTGCGCAACTGATTACCGAGAGCCTGCTGCTTGCATCCTTCGGCGGTGCTCTGGGCGTGGGTGTTGGCTACGCGATGCTGCGTGGACTGATTGCCGTAATGCCCGAGGGAACGCTGCCGAGCGAGGCTGACCTAAGCCTGAATTTTCCCATTCTGCTCTTCACGCTGGCCGCGACAACGCTTGCCGGATTGTTGTTCGGCTGTATCCCAGCATGGATTGCTTCCCGCGTCGATCCGGCGGAGACGCTGAAAGAAGGCGGGCGCTCGGGCACGAGCGTGGGGCGGCATCAGCTGCGCAGGGTTCTGGTGATAGGCGAATTTACCCTAGCGCTGGCTTTGCTCGCAGGGGCTGGGCTAACCATTCACAGTTTCCTGAATCTGCAGCGCGTCGATCTCGGCGTGAAGACAGACCACGTTATGACGTTTTTTCTCTCTGTACCCGACTCGCGCCCAAAGGATCCGGACCACATCGTTGCCTATTACCGGCAGATGCTGTCGGCTATTCAAGGCGTGCCGGGCGTGATGCATGCTTCGGCTGAAACTGGATTGCCGCTGGAAGGCTCGGGTTTTGGCATGCCCTTTGAGCTGGCCGACAAGCCGACGGTCGCCGATCCATCGCAGAGGCCGAACACATCGTTCGGCATGGTGACGCCGGATTATTTTCAGACTTTCGGCATCAAGCTGGTGAAAGGGCGATTCTTTAACGATCAGGACACGGCCAACAGCGTGAAGGTGGCGGTGGTGAATGAGGAGTTCGTCAACAAATATATGAAGGGCGCGGATCCCCTGCAGAAGCGCGTCAGGGTAGAGCAGCTGATTCCCGGGGTGACGAAGCTCGGCCCTTATCAGGAGTGGCAGATCGTGGGCGTCTTCCACAATGTGCGTT
This sequence comes from Alloacidobacterium dinghuense, assembly GCF_014274465.1. NCBI lineage: Bacteria > Pseudomonadati > Acidobacteriota > Terriglobia > Terriglobales > Acidobacteriaceae > Alloacidobacterium > Alloacidobacterium dinghuense. The sequence goes on from NZ_CP060394.1 coordinate 4,730,082, forward strand.
CGCGCGGATTCCGCGAGGACTATCCCGAGATGGAAATCCCGTTCTGGCAGATTCCGTGGCCCAGTGCGGGGATGGGCGTGCGCACGCAGGAAGACCCCGCGTCGATGCTGAAGAGCATTGCTGCAGCTGTGCATTCTGTAGACCCGCAGATTGCTCTTGCAGATCCGAAAACGATGGAACAGGTGCACGACGACGTGCTGGCGAATGACCGCTTCACGCTCATCCTGTTTGCCTGCTTCGCCGCAGTGGCGCTGCTCTTGTCTGCGTTAGGAATCTACGGCGTAATGGCGTTTTCGGTTGCGCAACGCTCGCATGAAATTGCCTTGCGCATGGCCCTGGGAGCCACGCGAAATCGCGTCGTCACGTTGATTCTGAAAGAGGGCGTGATTCTCGCCTTCTGCGGACTAGGGTTGGGGCTGGTCGGCGCTTACTTTGTTGGCCGCGCGATGCGCAGCACCTTGTATGGCGTGGGCGCGATGGATCTCTCCGCCTTCGCGGTGGTCGGGCTCGTGCTGTTGGTGGCGGCGCTGCTGGCTTGTTATCTGCCGGCGCGGAGAGCCGCGTCGGTCGAGCCTATGCAGTTATTGAGAATGGAATAGGAAGCACGCGTCATACATAAGCGTTTCCCGCGACAAGCTGGGCTTATCGGATACTCTATCCATGAAGCTCGGCCCATCCTGACATGTACCGCGTTCTCGCCATCATCATCGCTCTGGAGTTGACCGCTTCAAACATGGCGCCGGGCTGGCACTCTCCACTTGCTGCCGCCCAGGCTGCCTCGTCCGCGAAATCAAATGAACGGGCCAACTACGTTGGCGACAGCGCTTGCCAATCCTGTCACGGGGACAAAGTTGGCACATTCCACCAGACCGCGCACTATCTGACTTCGAGCGCACCGGACAGCAAGTCCATTCTGGGCAGCTTCACTCCTGACGCCAACATTCTGAAAACTTCCAATCCAAGTCTGTTTTTCCGGATGGACGACAAAGATACCGGCTTCTTTCAAACCGCTGTTGCGGGAACACCACCACACACAAACGAGCGCACGGAGCGTTTCGCAGTGGTGGTTGGATCAGGCGATAAGGGCCAGACCTATTTGTACTGGAATGATGATCAGCTCTTTCAGCTGCCGGTGTCCTATTGGAAAGATCTCGGCTGGGTGAACAGCCCCGGATATCGCGATGGCTTCGCCAATTTCGATCGCGCAATTATTCCACGCTGTCTCGAATGTCACGCAACGTATTTTGCCGCGCTTCCGCCGCCATCAAATCGCTATCGCACAACCGGCTTCTCGCTGGGCATCACATGCGAGAAGTGCCATGGCCCAGGCCGCGAGCACGTGGAACTGGAAACAGCCAAGCCGGGCTCGGGGACATCCTCTGCCATACTCAATCCCGCTCAATTCACGCGAGAACGCCAGATGGATCTTTGCGCCTGGTGCCACGCCGGACATGGCCGGCCGCTCCTGCCGACATTTTCCTACCTCCCCAACAATCCGCTGGAGAAATACCTCGATCTCCCGCCGCCCGATCCGAATGCTCCGCTTGATGTTCATGGAAATCAGGTGGAATTGCTGAAGCGAAGCCGGTGTTTTATTTCGTCAAGTATGACCTGTCTCACCTGCCATGATGTTCATCGCACGCAGCATGATCTGGCTGAGTTCTCCCAGAAGTGCCTGGGCTGCCACAAACCCGACTCTGCAACATTCTCGAAGAGCAATCACCCTGTCACCAGCAATTGCATCGACTGCCACATGCCGAAGCAGGAAACGAATCTGATTGTTTTCAACTGGAACGGCAAAACCTTAAAGCCGCAGATGAGGAGCCACCTCATTAAGGCCTACTCCGCCGCCGGTACTCCGGCTTCAAATCAATGAAAACGATCCCGATTCCTCGCCGCCCGCGAATCAAATAAAACAGGCAGCCCGAAGGCTGCCTGTCGCTATTCGAAGAAGAGTGAATCAGTCGGCGCTGACCAGCTTTGGCTCGCGCGCTTCGAGTTCGGTGAGGCGCTTTGCCAGAAGGTGTTCAAGGTTTTCCAGCGCCTTGCTGAAGCCTTCGATGCCTTCCTTCAACTTGTCGTGGGCCATGCGGTCCGCAGCATGCATCTTGTCGAAGGTCGCCTTGTCGATGCTGAGCTTTTCGATCTGCATTGTCTTGGCTTTTTCGGGATCGAGCTTGCGCGGCAAATCGCCTTCGGTGGTCGCGAGTTCTGTGATGAGGTGCGGGGAGATCGTGAGCAGGTCGCTGCCGGCAAGCTCGGTAATTTCACCGAGGTTGCGGAAGCTCGCGCCCATGACCACAGTCTTGTAGCCAAAATGCTTGAAGTAGTTGTAAATGCGGGTGACCGACTGGACGCCGGGATCGTCAGCTCCAACGTAGTCTTTGCCGGTGTCCTTTTTGTACCAGTCAAGAATGCGGCCGACGAAGGGCGAGATAAGGGTCACGCCGGCTTCGGCACAGGCAATGGCCTGGTGCAGTCCGAAGAGCAGCGTCAGATTGCAGTGAATGCCTTCCTTTTCCAACTGTTCGGCGGCGCGAATGCCTTCCCACGTGGAGGCGATCTTAATGAGTACGCGCTCGCGCTTGATGCCGGCGCTCTCGTAGAGGCCGATGATGTCGTGGGCCATCTTCTTGGTGGCTTCGGTGTCGTAGGAGAGGCGGGCATCCACTTCGGTTGAAACGCGGCCAGGGACGACAGCAAGGATCCGTTTACCGAACTCGATGGCTAAATGTTTGAACGCCAGGTTGGCTACATCCTTATCGCTGGCTTTGTCACCGAGCTGCTTATGCGCTTCGAGCAGCGTGTCATCCACGATGGACTGATACTGCGGCATCTGCGCAGCCGCGGTAATGAGCGACGGGTTGGTAGTCGCATCCTGTGGCTTGGCTTGTTCGATAGCTTCAATGTCGCCGGTGTCGGCTACGACGACAGTCATTTCGCGGAGCTGTTGGAGCAAAGACTTCGACATACATTCCTCCTGATCTCAGGCCTGATTATGCGGGGCTACAGAGTTAGATGCGACGGAGCAGACTAAGATACCGCTTCGATTATCCCACGATTACCGGGTTTGAGAGCGTTCCGATGCCTTCTATCGAAACCTCTACCGTGTCGCCGGGCTGCATCGGAGCAACGCCCGATGGGGTCCCAGTCGGGATTAAGTCGCCGGGATAGAGTGTGATGGCGGCCGTGATGTGGCGCAACAAAAAATCAATCGGGAAGATCAGGTCGCGCGTGTTGCCGTCCTGCCGCAGCTCGCCGTTCAGGCGTGTCTGCACCTGAATGCCGGCATCAGGATCGATCTCGTCAGTAACGATCGGGCCTGCCGGACAGAAAGTATCAAAGCCTTTCGCGCGGGACCACTGCCCATCGCTCTTCTGCAAGTCGCGAGCCGTGACATCGTTGACGATGGTGTAGCCGCGAATATACTGCCGCACATCTTCATCGGAGCCGATCTTCGAGCAGCGCTCGCCGATGACCACCGCCAGCTCGCCTTCAAAATCAACGCGTTGCGAGATAGCTGGTTTATGGATTGCCTGCTTGTGCGCGATAAGCGATGACGGAGTTTTCAGAAAGAGCAACGGCTCTTTCGGGACTTCGTTTCCCAGCTCGACAGCGTGCTCTTTATAGTTGCGTCCGACGCAAACGATTTTCGAAGGTACAACCGGCGAAAGAAGCGTGGCCTGATCGAGCGGCACTGGCTTGAATGCGCCTTGATCGACGAACTTCGTCCAGGGATCTTCTTCCGGCGGCGGCAGAAGACGCTCGATCCAAAGCGAGCCGTTTCGGTCTACGACTTCACCATATTGCGGACCTGATTCAGATTGGAAGCGGCAGTATTTCATTCGTTCCTCATTGCGGAAGAGATTCTTCAACCTCGGGAGACTTGCGGCTCTCGTTCTTGTCCTGATCGATGGCGCTTACCGAATAGGCGTACCGCTTTCCAGGCACGGCTGCCGCATCGCGGAAGGCCGGTCCGGCGATGGGTTGCTCAGGCGAAATACGAACGGCGTCCGCAGTTGGGCCGGCTTCGCGGCGATACACAACATATCCGGCTAGATCGTTCTCTGGGTTTGGCGACCACGACAGGTCGATCGCGTGCTCATCCGGGCTGGCAACTGCAACCAATCCCGTGGGCACGGCAGGCGCAAAGATATCGCGTGTATTCAGAATGTAGGTATGGCTCGGATCGCTGGCAATTTCGATCTTGTGTCCGCCTAAGTTGAGCGTCGCGACGCGCTGCACAACGTAGCGATACTGCTGGTCGAAGGCAGCATCCTTGTCGTAGGCATGGGCCGGATCGCGTTCGGATGCGTAACCAACTTCAAGAGTCTGTTGCGCGGGTTCCTCGGCGCCTTTGCGCAGCAAGGCAGAACCCGCTTTCGTTGACGTTCCCGGCTTCGGCGCCAGTGTGCGCTCGATGCGCAGAATCGTGCCTGCATCCTGCGTAGGCTGCCAGTGGAGCAGGACCCCGTCAGTGTGAATTTCCGCAACGAAGTCGGTCACCTGAGCAGGAGCGGCTCCGGAGGCGGACCATGCAGCATTGGATGGTCCCGCAGTTCGGCCCCGCTGATTGCGCAGCTCAACGGTGTAAGTAATAAGTTGCGGTGGGCCGCTGGTCAATGCTCCGGGCAGGTGGTCCGTGAAGTCGGCCTGCGCCTCAGGAGCATATTTCGCGTCGCCTGCCGGCTCACACGCGCCTCCGGCAACGCTGCGACAGACATGCGCAGCCTGATCTCCCTTGAGCAATACCCTGTCAGTGGCGCGCTTCGGCATCGTCCAATGCAGGTGGACATCGCTCCCAATACGCGCTGCGCTAAGATCGGTAACCGGCTGAGGCAGATGAAGGCTCGGCGGTTGCGGCGGAGCGACCATGCCGCAGCCGGCAAGAAATCGCAGAACGGCGGCCAAAGAGATGAAGAAGAGAGATGCCCGCGCGCGCTGTTTCATTCCTGATATTTTTTCCGTTCTAGTTCAGCCTAGCAGAGGCGAGCAGAGACTCCAGCGCCGGAGCAACTTGCGGGTACTTGAATTGAAATCCATCCTCGACCAGCTGTGCGGGGATGACCCGCGCGCTCGCCAGCAGGGCCTCGTCTGCCATTTCTCCCACCACTGCGCGGAGTGCGAAAGCTGGCGCGGGAATGACGGCGGGGCGATGGAGCACGTGGGCCAGGGTTCGCGTGAATTCAGAGTTGGTGACGGGCATCGGCGCGACCATGTTAATCGGACCTGAACACTCGGGAGCATCGATGATATGAAAGACCGCACTCACAAGGTCAGGCAAAGCAATCCAGCTCATCCATTGCTCGCCCGATCCAAGCCTCCCGCCAAGACCAAGACGAAAAACGGGCAGCATCTTTGCCAGCGCACCGCCTTCCGGCGAGAGCACCACTCCAAAGCGCAGATGCGCAACCCGAATCTCAGCATTTTTTGCTGGTTGAGCCGCCGCTTCCCATGCTGCGCAGGTTTCCGCAAGAAAGCCTGAGCCCGGTTCTGAATCTTCAGTCAAGGTCTCCCCGTCCCGATCCCCGTAAATGCCAACTGCTGATGCGCATAGAAGCGCCTGCGGAGGGTTGTTCAAAGCTGCCAGCAACCGAGCCAAAGCGCGCGTAGTTTGCACGCGGCTTTCAACAATCTCCTTCTTGTATGCGGGTGTCCAGCGGTGCGCGCCGATGTTAGCCCCGGAGAGATGAATCACCGCATCGAAGCCTTCGAGAAGCGTCGGATTGGCGATTGTCGGCGATGCCTGAGGAGACCACAGGATCTCCTGCTGACCGTCAGGCTCCCGGACAAGACAGACTACAGAAATCTGCAATGCAGTGAAGGCACGTACTAATGCTGTGCCAATCAATCCGGAGGCGCCGCTGATCAGGATTCTGGATTCTCTGTTCATCGCTCGAAAACGGGTTTGGCCTAGGGAAATGCGCGTATCGAAAAGATTTTTTACAAGCTAATGACAATTTCCGGACAAACAAAACGGAGGAACTCCCTACGATTCATCTAAATGCGGATGCTGCGAGAGTACCCTTTGTGCCCCGGAAAACTCAGATCGCATTTGATGCTGCGCAAATATTTGTTTACTACTGCAACATAAATGTATTTCACTGCATCCCTAAGGATGCGGGAAAGAGGTCGGAAATATGGCCACTAAACAATCAAGTAACGAGCAGATTGATCCTGCCAGCGCGGAATCCTTTATATCCGAAAAGCATATCGGTGAGCGCATTAAGCGTCTGCGACTAAAGAAATCGATGGGGCTGGTCGAACTGGGGAGGCACACTGGCCTTTCCGCCAGTTTTCTTTCCCAACTTGAGACCGGTCGTGTGGTGCCGACGCTGCGGAACTTGGCGCGAATTGCCATGGTCTTCAGCAAGGATCTGTCCTATTTCTTTGAATCTGAGCCACATACGGTCTTCCGCGTGCACAAGAAAAATGAACGCGTGCGCCTGCCGCAGACCGGCGTAGATGACCCCACCTACTACTTTGAAAGTCTCGGCTACATGGTGCCTGATCGCCATCTCGACCCTTATTACGCGGAATTTGTTCCCCTGAAAAAAAACACCGAAGTGCGCCCGCACGTGCATCCCGGCTACGAATTTCTATACATGCTCGATGGCGAGCTGGAAATTCGTCATGCGGATAAGACGCGCGTCCTCGAAGCTGGAGACAGCGTCTACTTTGACGCCAGCACACCGCACTCCTATCGCTGTGCAGGCAAGATCCCGGCAACCGCAATCATCGTGACGATGCACCAGCAGCATGTTCAGCAGCAACCTGGCATACATCTGCGCACTGTGGGAACTCCGCCGGCTCCCCCTGCGCGACCGCTCGGGGCAAAAACTGAGTCCGGATTCGAGAGAACTTCAGGACAGCAGTTTTCAGGCGTTCCGCGGCCCGCTGGCGTAATGCCGGGAAACGGCCACAGTTAAGGCTTTCCGACTGACAAGAAAAGATGTTCCACTTGCTGCCAGTTGTCCACGCGGCGGTAGCCTGTGACGTTCAGGTTGTGGGGCGCGCTGAAAAGAATTCCTTCACCGGAAAATCGCCGGAAATGCAGCGGCTGATCGTCGATCAGATAGTCAGCGTTCAGAATTCCCTTGTCGCCGCAAAAAACAAAGTGTGTCGGCGGCAGAAATGGAAAGTGGCGGCGCAGCCAACGAAACTTGGGCCCAAAAGAATTTGGAAACTCCATTGCCGCCGTTGCGATGAATACTTCATACTGCTCCGCCAGGGCTTTCACCACGCCCTGGCTGTCGGCCATCACTTCCAGATCTTCAAAGAAATCCTCTGAACGCAGATACCCTTCAAGCCGCTCCTGCCGATCTGTGGAAACAATCTCCCACAACCACTTGCCTTCTAGATCGGTCCTGGTAATGGCCTCGTCATGATCCCGGTTGTATCGCGCAATGTGTTCGCCAAGTGTGTCGGCCAGCACCTCGTCCATATCGATGGCGATGCGCTTCATGACTCGCTCTCGGCCGCCTCAATTCCTGTCTTTTTCTTCCGCTTCGATGGTTCAACGATGGGGGGCTCAGGAATCGGCTCAAGCGAAGCATCGAAATAGAGCAGTCGTCCGCAGCTTTCGCAGTGAATCAGCTGGCCTTCGCGCGCCTGGTTCCACATCTGCGGACGCAGAGCCATCTGGCAGCCCAGGCAGCGTTGGCCTTGTGCGCGCGCAATGCCCGTGCCGCGCGAGGATGCGATGCGATCGTAGTCGGAAAGCAGATCCTCGTCGATCTGGCTGCGAACCTCGGCGCGAGACTTGTTCAGCTCATCAAGGCGCGACTGCTGCTGGACGCTTTGTTTGCGAGCCGATTCCTTTTCCCTTTCAACAAAGGCTTTGTGGCTGGTCAGGTCCTGACGGGCCTGCGCGCGGCTCCGTTCCAGGTGGTCGCTGCGCTCCATGCTTTCCAGTTCCTGATCTTCGAGCTTGCGAATTTCGCCTTCGGCAAAGTTGATCTCATGCTGCAGGGCGTGGAACTGCTCGTTGGTTTTGACGCTGCTCGATTGATCGCGAAATTTTGCGATCTTCTGCTGTTGATCCTTTATGTCGCTCTCGAGCCGTCGTCGTTTGGCTTCTTCCGCCTGCACCGTCTTCTCGGCCTGTTCGACGGCCAGCCCTTGCGCGCGGAGTTTCTCCTCAATAGTCGCCAGATGAGCGGGGAGGGCAGCGATGGATTGCCGAAGTTTTGCCGATTCAACATCGGCTTCCTGCAAGCGGATAAGCTGTTCGAGAGAAGCGTCCATCATTGAAAATGCAGTCTAGCATGCGCGAGGCAGGCGCGCCTTGGGTTGCAGGTATGTAAAAAACTCTTTTGCTTTCTGTCGTTGAGCGTCGCTCCGTAATATTCCTCAACGTCAAGAGCCCATCGTGCTGTAGCCCTGCCCCGCACTCGTCCGCTGCTCGCGCAGTAAATCGTCTATATCGCCAAGCTTGTCCGAGAGCAGATTGAGCTTGCGTGCCAGCCCCTGAATCTCCGATTCGGCGCGGCGATTGACATCGAAATCCAGTTCGCCGCGCAGACGGTCTTTGGTGTCCTGGCGGTTCTGGCTCATCATGATGACCGGCGCCTGGATAGCGGCGAGCATCGAGAGAAAGAGATTCAGCAAGATAAATGGATAAGGGTCCCAGGCCTTGCCTCTAAGAACGATGTTGATCATCGTATACACCATCAGAACAATCAAAAACGAGATGATAAAGGCCCACGAGCCGCCGAAGCGCGCCACTTCGTCGGCGATTCTTTCCCCCCAGGTCGCATCTTCTTCAATCAGCTGGTTTACATTGCGACTGGCGCGGCCGCGCACAAGTTGCTGCGATGCATGGAATTGACGGCCGAGTACAGTAAGCATATCCATGCCCGCCATCGGTTTCCGTTCTAAAAGAATCGCAATGTCGTCGCGGCTTATTTCCAGACAAGTCGTCTCTTCGGTGGCGACCGCATTCGTCTGATGAGCTGTTTGCTCCAGCATCGAGGCAAAGCCGAAAAATTCCCCATGGCCAGGTTCAGCCACAACTACTTCCTGGTTGTCCTCGTCCACCGTGCTCACTGTCACGCCGCCCGACATGACAACGTAAGCATTCTTGCCCGGATCTCCGATTTTATAGATGCGCTGCCGCGGCGCAAAGCGCTTGAGTTCAACCTGGGTGGCGAGGAGAGCGGCCTCCTCATCATCGAGCAGCGCAAAGAGTGGAACGTGCCGCAGCTCATCCTTCGTTAAATTCATGGGTTCACCTCGTGCTGATCCACCGACGCAGCCTCCTCGGAAAAACCGCAGAATCGTCACTGTGCGATTCTGCTAGAGACAATACCAGAAGGTTCGCGGCATGGTCGGCATGAAAAAGCGCGTTTGCTGATCGATGATCCCTCTTACAACGCGGGATGGCTAGAATGCCAGCCATTTCAGTTATGCTCCTTTAACAGGGATAGGGATGGGTTTTCCAACGGCAGTGGATGCATCACCAAATCGGACGGTTCCTACTCCCCGGCCGGTCAATTTGCCGGAGCTCGCGGGTCTGGATATTAAGTCCAGATACCTGGAAGACCGCTGCAGCGGAGACTTCTTCGATGCCGTGCTGACCGGTGCACGCGTGTTGTTCCTCTTAACGGACATTGCGGGCAGCCGGGAGGAGACTCATCCGATCGCAGCGCAAGTGCAAGAAGTATTCCGGGCGAAGGCGCGGGAGTTGTTCGAGCCGCCGGACGCAAATGAATCAGAAGGCATTGCGCTGCTGGCGCACGCTGTGAACCGCGCCCTGATGGACGCCGCACACGGCGTGCGCTTTGCTCCCACCTTTGTTGGCTGCTTCAATTTGCCAGTCGGCGTCCTCACATATCACAACGCCGGCGCCATGACGGCAATCTTCCGCGATGCAGGGGGCACGCGGATTCTTGGGTCTGGTGGAATCCCCATGGGGCTCTTTACGCACAGCACATATGAGCCCGCGTTTCTGGCATTTGATGCAGGTGCGCAGTTGCTGATCGTGACCAAGGGAGTGACCGAAATCCGCCATGGAGCAACGACGTTTGGTATCGATCGCGTGCAACGCGCACTTGAGAATTCCGGCACAGAGTCGGCGTTGCAGATTTGCGAGGACGTGCTGCGTGAAGCGCACGACTCCGAGAACCATCCGTGGTCGCGGATCTACGGCTTCCTGCATCCAGGTAAACGGCAATGCAGAGATGACATGACCGCTGTGGCTCTTGTCCGCAAGCCGATCCGATAGGTTCTCGCCGAAAAATTGTCGAGCGGAAATCAGCCTACCGCGTCCGTGTCGATAGAAGATCCCATCGAAGCCAGTGAAAAATCAGGGTTGATCTTCTGCGAACGTGAGGCAAAACATGAAATCGAATTGTTGTGAACCTAGAAGCCGGACGACTTCTGTCCCAACGCTTGTCATAGCGGCAATCGTCATGGCGCTTTGGGCACCGGGCGCAGGTGCCCAGACGCAGACGACAGCTTCAAATTCCGCTGAAACTCAGAAAAGCGGAGAAATATACAAAACGCTTTATTTGACAGGAACGACTAAGGACAGCGGTGCGGTCGACGTTGTCACCGACCTCCGCAACATGCTGCCGAACGCAAGACTGTACTATGTGCCGTCGCAGAACGCGATCTCAATGCGAGGGAGCGCGGAGGACCTCCAACTCGCGCAAAAAATTCTCGCGGACACTGACCGCAAGCCAAAGACCTATCGCCTGACCTACACGATTACCGAAATGGATGGAGGCCAACAGACTGGAACGCGGCATGTCGCTCTCGTCGTTGTCTCGGGAGGAAAGACCGTGTTTAAGCAAGGCAATAAGGTGCCGATAGTTACTGGGGTGCTGAATGAAGGATCTTCAAACCCCAATTCTCAGGTGCAATACCTCGATGTAGGACTGAATATCGACGCAGCTCTGGAGGAATCGCCAGACGGCTTGAAGCTGCGCAGCAAAATCGAGCAATCGCGGGTCGCGGAAGAGAAATCCGCGGCGGGTTTGCCGGATCCAGTGGTCCGGCAAACAACTCTGGAGGGTACGTCCACCTTGACTCAGGGGAAACCAGTCGTTCTCGGATCGATCGATATCCCGGAAACAACCCGACGGCAGCAAATTGAAATCGTCTCCGAGCCGGTTCTCTAGGGTTTATCCACACCCTAGGTTGTCGCAATTTGCAAGCTGGGCTAAACCGAAAGGTCAGCCCAGCAGTGCAGGCTTCGTCACGGCCAGCGTTGCGATCAACTCACCAAAGAGCGTATTCGCCCATGCAAACCACGAGCGTGTGAATTTCTTTGGGTCGTCCTTGAAATAGCTTTCGTGAATGAAGCCGCTGCCTGCCGATGAGACTTTGATCATCGACAGCGCCTGGCGAATCTCGGCGTCGGAATTGCTCGTGAGTGCGTAAATGGTTTGCGACATTGGCCAGATCATGTCCTTGCCTTCGTGCGGACCGCCGATGCCTTCACCCGCAGTTCCGCGAAAGAACCACGGGTTCTCTTCGCTCCAGGCAAATTTTCGCGTGCGCTCGTAGAGCGCGGCATCGGGCGAACTTGCGATATAGGGCAGTCCGAGAAGGCTAGGCACGTTGGCGTCGTCCATCAGCAACTGACTGCCGAAGCCATCCACTTCATAGGCCCAGATCGTGCCGTCCTGCGTTTGCGCAATGGCGTGCTGGCGCAACGCTGCTTCAACTTCGAACGCCAAACCCTGCGCCTGATTTGCAAGCGCCGAGTCGTGAAGAACTGCGTTCGCCATTTCCGCCAGCTGGCGCAACGATGTAACCGAAAAGAGATTCGACGGAACCAGAAACGGAAAGATGCAGGCATCGTCGGACGGGCGGAAGCCGGAAGCGATCAGCCCAACCGGCTTCACCGGATTTCCGTACCCGTCGGCAGGCAATGTCTCTGTCGAAACAAAGGACTCGCGTTGGAAGCGGTACGGGCCGAGGCCGTGCTTGCGCTGCTGCACAATCATTGTCTCGACAGTCAGCGCCATCGCCTGCTGCCAGCCCGCATCGAAGGGGCGCGTGTCTCCGGTCTGCTTCCAGTAACCATGCGAGAGCCGTATGGGATAGCAGAGCGAATCGAGCTCCCACTTGCGTTCTCCTACGCCTTGCTTCAGATCGGTCTTGTCCTTACGGCTCCATTCGAGCGAAGGCGCGTTGAGATCAGCCATGAAAGCGTTCGCGTAGGGATCGATGAGAATGCAGCGTGCCTGCCGGCGGATGACGCCTTCGAGCAGCGCGCGCAGTGGCTCGTCTTTGCGCGCCAGCGGCAGGTAGGGCCACACCTGCGCGGAAGAATCGCGCAGCCACATCGCCGGAATGTCGCCAGTGATCACAGGGGTGTCGGGCTTGCCTTCAAACTGTCCCGGCTCAACAGTCGTATCGAGCGTGTTGGGAAAGCAGTTCGCGAACATCACAGCAAGTTCCGAGTCGCCAATACGCGTTCGCGTCTCGTCGATAAATGCCTCCACGGCCGCGCTGCGGAAGCGGCGATCAGCCGGCTTCGGACGTTTAGATTCTTCCTGACTGTCGCTTACTGCGAAGAGAGGGGATGGCAATGCCGATTGGATTGCTGTTGCGATAGCCGCACTACCTGCTGATCGCAACAACGTCCTCCGTGTCCATTTGTCCATAATTCATCGTAGAACGCCGGAAGCAGATTGGCGATGCGCTGAGATTGAATTGAGATACAATGCATCTCAGGAGAGCAAAATGTCCTCGACGACAATGGTTCATGTCCGGGTGGATGAGAAGGTGAAAGAACAGGCATCTGAGACACTGGCAAAAATGGGGATGTCCGTTTCCGACGCTGTGCGAATGATGCTGGTGCGGGTAGCTGCGGAGAAAGCGCTTCCCTTTGAAGTGCGGGTCCCGAATGCAACCACTGTAAAAACCATGCGAGCGGCAGACAAGAAGAAGGGCAAGCGATTCAGCTCTTCCAAGGCACTGTTTAAGGACCTGGGTATCTAAGGTATAACGCCTATACCTGCAGAAATGTTGTGACCTGGCTTGACCCGACTTTCGGTCAATGCTGGAATCGAATTGAGAATACGCCATCACTCCTTGCGAGAAGGAAGCGCCTCAAGAGAAAGCTGCTGCTGTTCATGCTGTCGCTCCTCTTGGGGCGTTTTTCCGTTCAGAGCAAAGGAGAAGAACAAATGCGCAATATTGTCGGCACCGCTCAGTTTAAGCGCGATGTGAAGTTGGCCGTGAAACGTGGTAAAGACATGGCGAAGCTGCGGGAACTGATTCTGCTGCTCGAGGAAGACAAGCATTTGCCTCCGCATTACAAAGATCATCCCCTGAGCGGAGATTGGAAACATCATCGCGACTGCCATATCGAGCCTGACTGGCTGCTAATTTACAAAATCGATGGGAAGGATCTGTATCTGGTTCGTACCGGCACTCACGCTGATTTGTTCTAAGAGAGCAAGGAGGCACTAAAATTGTTCTTTCGCCGCACATCGAATCTTCCCGAGCGGCGTAAGCCAATTTTCGGGGGGTTTTCGAAGTGCATCGTTTGTCAGCTTTTGCCTCAGCTCTGCTGTTGGTTGTCAGTTTTCATGCCCAGGCGCAAAAACAATGGACCGTCACCGACATCTTCGGCAACGGCAGTCTCGCCCAGCGTGAACCGGGTGAGATGACATGGGCGCCTGATGGGAGCCGCGCCGTCTACATCGGCGAGCAAGGCGACCTGATGGAGCTAAGCGCCTCGAACGGAAAAATGAGCCGGCTGCTGAGCCGCGACAAACTTGCGCCGATCATGAACGCGCAACTGAACGAGAAGGACCGCGACCATCGCGCGCGCTACAGCGAGCCGGACTATATCTGGACGCCCGATTCGAAGCGTCTGCTCTTCGACACCAACGGCACACTCTGGATGTATGACCTGCAAAACGGAACCGGCGTCGAAGTCGGACGCACCGGGCAAGGCAGCGGCGACGATCCGAAGTTTTCACCGAATGGCCAGTTCATTTCCTATCTGCACGATCACAATTTGTACGTAGGCCGTCCTTCTACTCCAGCCGCCGCCGTCACCAATACGCACGAACCTACACTGCTGAATGGCGAGGTGGATTGGGTCTATCTCGAAGAGCTGAGCGTCCGCAGCAACTACTTCTGGTCACCGGACTCCAAGCAGCTCGCCTATCTGCAGATGAATGAGGCCTCGGTACCGCAGTACCCCATTGTCGACTGGATCCCGACCCATGCAGCTGTCGACGAGCAGCGTTATCCGCAGCCCGGAGACGCGAATCCCGGCGTGCGCGTCGGTGTGGTCAGCGCAATGGGCGGCAAAACAAGCTGGATGAAAGTGCCGATGGATGAAAGCAACGACTACATCCCGCGTTTTGGATGGATCAATCCGCACATCGTTTGGATCGAAGTCCTGACACGCGATCACAAACATCTGAACCTGTACTTCGCCGATACTCATACAGGAGATTCACGGCTGGTCCTGGCGCAGAACGACGACAAGTTCTTCGATGAAGTCTATGACGTAAACTTCTTCGCTCCCGGCGACTTTCTCATCACCAGTTGGCGCGACGGCCACACGCACATCTTCCGCTATAACTACAACACAGAGAATCCGCTTGATGGTCCCGCACAACCGGTACATCAGCTCGAAGATGGCGACTACGAAGTAAACTCGATCCAGTCCGTCGACACAAACGCCAAGACTGTCTACTACCTCTCGAACGAAGGCGATCCACTGCAGGAACAGGTATGGTCGGTGAAGCTCGACGGAACGGGCAAGCAGCGCATTTCAAAACCAGACGGCGTGCATCGGACCAACTTCGCGGAAGGCACTGCGACATATATCGATCATTATTCCGACAAGATGACGCCGCCCACGATCAGCCTTTGTCACGATGCCATCATTTGCCAGAGAATCTGGCACGCCGAACCGCCGAAGGGATATGACCTCGTTCGTCCCGAGATCCTGCAGCTGAAAGCCGCGGACGGCAAAACGACGATCTATGCTTCATTGCTTCTGCCGCCGGGCGCGACCTCTCCTGCCAGCGTGCCGCTGATCAACAATCCTTACGGCGGCCCACACGTGCAGACGGTGCGTGATAGTTGGGGAGGGCCGAATTTCTTCTTCGACGAGCTGCTCGCGCAGCATGGATTCGCCGTGTTGCACGTCGACAACCGCGGCATGGGCGGTCGTGGACGCGACTTTGAGCAAGCAGCATATCGCAACTTTGGACCGGTGCAGTTAAGCGACCAGCTGGCAGCGATCGATCAGGTCCTGGTGAAGTATCCGCAGCTCGATAAGAATCGTCTCGGCTGGTGGGGCTGGAGTTGGGGAGGCACATTCACGCTCAATGCCCTCTCTCACTCCGATCGATTCCGCGCCGGTGTTTCCGTCGCCCCCGTCACCGACTTCAGAAATTACGACTCAATCTACACCGAGCGTTATCTCGGCTTGCCCGAACAAAACGCCGAAGCCTATCGCGAAGCTTCCGTGCAGGAGTCCGCAAAGAATCTGAAGGGCCATCTACTGCTGGTGCATGGCACGGGCGACGACAATGTGCACTTCGCCAACTCCATCCAGTACATTCAAAAGCTGATCGATGCGAAGATCCCCTACGACTTCCAGCCTTATCCGCGCAAAACGCATTCGATTGCCGGACCAGTGGCGCACACGCATCTCTATGAGCGCATCCTGTGGCACTTTGAAACGTATCTCAAACCGACAGGTGCAGCACAGTGAGCCATCCGGCAGAACGGGCTGACTCGCATGAGCTGATTCGCGGCCGAACCACACTCGGCGATTTCGAACTCACCGTATTGAGCGATGGTTTCTACTTCCTTGATGGCGGAGCCATGTTCGGCGTCGTACCCAAGCCCTTATGGGAAAAGCGCGCGCCTACCGACGATCAGAATCGCATTCTACTGGGCCTGAACACAGTCGTAGTGCGCACCGGAAAACAGACCGTAGTCATTGAGACAGGAATTGGTAACAAGCTCAGTGACAAATTACGAGAGATCTACGGCGCAAAGCAGAACCTGCTGCGCGCCTTCGCCGCTGCCGGAATCAAGCCGGAAGAAGTCGACATCGTTATCAACTCCCATCTGCATTTTGACCACTGCGGATGGAATACCACGCGCACGTCAGATGGAAGGGTCGTCCCCACTTTCCCAAATGCGCGCTACTTCGCGCACCGCGGCGAAGTAGAACACGGCCACCTGCAACTGGAGCGCGACGCAATCAGCTACATCAGCGAGAATTATGATCCCCTGGTAGAGAGCCGGCAGATGACGCTGCTTGATGTAAAGCGCGGTGAAACGCGGGAGATCGTTCCCGGCATCTCCGTCGAAGGTTTTCCCGGACACACGTCACAGCTCATGGCGGTGCATCTCGAATCAGGCGGCAAGCGAGCCTGCTATATTTCCGACCTGATTCCGACGAGCGCCCACCTCGACATCACATGGGTGATGGGCTACGATCTCGATCCGCTCACCTGCATCGAAGAGCGCAAGCGCTTCTATGCGCGGGCAATTCCCGAAGAGTGGCTGGTGCTCTTCACACACGACCACCACACCCCCTTCGGTTACGTCGCGCTCAACGACAAAGGCAAGCCGGTGATACAACCGCCTCGTTAGCTTCCCGAGGCGGCCGTCGCGACTACTGCCGCCAATGCGGTCACAATGGCTGCGCCTTTCGGCGAGCCAAGACCCGTGCAGGCATCCCATCCGGGTCCAGCCGAGTAGGCGCCGTTGTTGCCTTGCGTAATGTCATTGAATGCGCTGGCGTTTTCATAAAGCGTGGGATTGATAAAGCCCGCCGAAGGCGAATTCTGCGAAGCCAGCTGCTGGTTCGCCAGAGCGATCAACCCTGCGTACAGCGGAGCCACCGCACTCGTGCCGCCAACCACCTGCGGCTGACCATCGACAATGATGTTGTATCCGCTCTCTGGGCTCGCATCGCCGGAAACATCCGGTACGCCGCGTCCGCTGCTGCCCGAAGGCAATGCGCTTGCCTGCCACGTTGGCACGGCGAAAGATCCGCTGAATCCGCCGCCGGTTGCGCCACCTTGCGGTTGATCGTCCCAAACAACTTCTTCCGCAATGCTGGTGCCATTGGCAAACAGTTCCGTTCCGCCGCAGGCAAGCACATGCGGACTGGATGCGGGAAAGTCGACCACGGTGCCATTCGTTCCATCGCTCGACCCGCTATCGCCCGAAGCCACTGTGATCGTCACCCCCAGCGCCCCTGCTGACTGGCAGGCATTGTCAAGCGCAGTCACAGAAGCCGCCGACCAGGCCGACTCCGGACCACCCCAACTGATCGAAAGCACAGAAGGCTTGTTCGTGGTGTCGTGAACCGCGGTCGTGATGGCATCAATGAATCCCTGGTCGGTATTCGGTGCAAAGTACACCGCGATATTCGCCGCATTCGCCACAGAGCCGGCTACCTCAATATCGAGTTCCACTTCGCCGTCCGCGCCGTTCGGATCGCCGGGCGAGTTCGACCCGCCGTCAACGCTGACTGCCGTCACGTTGGGTGTGCTAAGTCCTACACCTTGAAAATAAGTCTGAAGATCGCTATCGGTGTAGCCACCGCCCAATTCGAGAATGCCAATCGTCTGGCCGCTTCCGTTCAGGTTGGTTGGGAATCCGTAAAGCTGTCCAACCTGCACCGCGCTGAAGGGCTGAGGCTGAAGCGAGGGAGTAGTCGGCTGCTGTTTCTTTCTTTTGTCAGGATCAGCAGAATCGTCTCTGCGCCGGAAATGCGGCGTTGCAATCGGGCGCGAATCCAACCCGAGCACGGCTTCGATGGCCGGCGCGTGGTCTTCCGGAACGGAGATCGTACCTTCAAAGGCGTGGAAGCGCTTCTTGTGCCGCGTGTCTTCATAGGAGTTCAGTTGAACGCCGAAGGCTTGCTCCATAGCCTCAGCCGTGCCCTTCAACACAATCGTCCGGCGTGGCAGGCTCGAAGCCGCTTCATCCACGGAGAGACCGTGATTCTTCGCGAAGACGCGTATGTTTTCGAAATCCGCCGGATTGGCCGCATACTGAGCGTTGAATTCCGCATGCGATAGCCGGCGCCCTTTCAACTCGCTCAGCTTGAGTGGATTCTTCCGCCTGACGATGACGGAGACACTGATCACGTTGCCTGATGGTGTGCGCCCCAGATGCGTGGCATGTGCAGGCGCTTTATGTAGGGTTTTTTCCAGAGTGACGCGGGAAGCCATGGGATCACCTCGTATTTCTTAGATTGACTTTGCGACCCAGGTTTAACGGCAGGCAATAACATACCACCGCTGAGTGAATAGTGTGCAATGGCAAGCTGACGTTTCAGCCTGCGATCAGGAAAATGGTCAGACTTTAAAGATTTAGACGAAGGCTCAAGCCGCGCGTTTGTGCTCTTTTGCGCGTGCTTTCTTTACCCGCTCTGAAAGCAGTTCTTTCGCTTTTTCCAGGCGTGCTTTGTCCGTCGCGCTTAAGCCCTTTCCTGCGCGATTGATAAAGTATGTCAGCATTCTCATACCGGAACCGGGCCCCTTGGGCGAAACCTTTTTCGAGGCAAGCGAGCGCGCAATGGTTTCGGGATTCTTCTTGAAGAGTCCTTCTGGAGGGTGCGTGGAATCAGTCTTTACCTCCCTGACCCATTTTTTCTGCGACGTAGCCATCTCTGCATCTCCAGCTTCGGGTTTTTGGCGTGCTTATAGAAAGAGATGCGAAATCTCAGAAAGAGGCTTTTCGTAAGCGTTAAGTCTGCCGATCGCCATGACTTGGAGGCTGCGAAACCACCAGGAAGCGCAAATCCGTACCGGAGCAGTTCTTTGCCTGATGCGGCAGACCGGGCGCGATCTCAACTCCCTGGCGCGAACGAATGACGGCGGCCCCGTCGTCGAACTGCATCGTCAGCTCACCTTCAAGCACATAGAAAAACTGACGCGCGCGCTCGTGCCAATGCCGCTGCCCTTCGCTTCCCGCAGGCATGCGCTCTTCGATAATGCTGAGGCCATCCGAGCGCAAGAGGTGCCAGCCATCGCAAACCTGGCCCCAGACGTAGTGCTCCGCAGTCGCCACGCTGACAGGTTCGCTCATAGCGGAATATTCCCGTGCTTCTTCGGCGGATTCTTGTCGCGCTTGCCCTGCAGCATTTCGAGCGCGGTGATGAGGCGGCGACGTGTTTCGCGGGGAAGAATCACTTCATCGACATAGCCGCGTTCAGCGGCAATATACGGATTGGCAAACTGCTCACGAAATTCGTGCACTTTTTCCGTGCGCGCAGCAGCCAGCAACTGCTGCCTGCGTTCCTCGCTCAACGGACCTTCGCTGGCCTCGGCATCAGCGACAACCTGATTCAAGTCGCGTCCATAGACGATATTCACGGCGCCCTCAGGACCCATCACCGCGATCTCCGCCGTCGGCCAGGCAAAATTCATGTCAGTGCGAATGTGTTTCGAACTCATAACGCAATACGCTCCGCCATACGCCTTGCGCGTAATCACAGTCAGTTTTGGCACCGTCGCCTCCGCGAAAGCGTAAAGCAATTTCGCGCCGTGGCGAATGATTCCGCCATACTCCTGCTGCGTTCCAGGCAGAAAGCCGGGCACATCCTCCAGCGTGATAAGCGGAATATTGAAGGCATCGCAGAAGCGCACAAATCGCGCGCCTTTCACGCTTGCGTCAATATCGAGCACACCCGCGAGAAATGCAGGCTGATTGGCGACAATGCCCACCGGCCGCCCGTTCATGCGCGCAAACCCAATCACGATGTTGCGAGCGAAGTGCTCATGCACCTCAAAGAAATATCCATCGTCCACCACGCGCTGGATGACATCCTTGATGTCGTACGGTTGGTTCGATTCCTCGGGCACCAGCGAATCAAGCTCCCGATCGGCGCGATCCATCGGATCGGTGCAAACACGGCGCGGCGGATCGTCGAGATTGTTCGACGGTATGAAGCCGAACAGCTCGCGAATCATCGCCAGGCATTCCGCATCGTCGTGCGCCATGAAATGCGCAACGCCGGAGCGTTCGTTGTGCGTGCTCGCCCCGCCCAGTTCTTCCTTGGTGACCTCTTCATGCGTGACTGTCTTGATCACGTCCGGCCCGGTCACAAACATGTAGGAAGTCTTATCCACCATCAGCGTGAAATCAGTAATGGCCGGCGAATAGACCGCCCCTCCGGCACAGGGCCCAAGAATCGCCGAGATCTGCGGAATCACGCCGCTGGCCAGCGTATTGAGCAGAAAAATGTCCGCATACCCCGCGAGTGAAACCACGCCCTCCTGAATCCGCGCCCCGCCCGAGTCGTTCAGGCCAATCACCGGCGCGCCCACGCGCATGGCCGTGTCCATAATCTTGACGATCTTCGCCGCATTCGTCTCAGAGAGCGAGCCGCCAAAGACGGTAAAATCCTGCGCGAAAACAAAGACGGTGCGGCCATCGATGCGCCCGTAGCCGGTAACAAAGCCGTCACCGGGAATGCGCTTCTGCTCCATGCCGAAGTCAGTGCAGCGATGTGTAACCAGCTTGTCGGTTTCTTCGAAGCTGCCTTCATCGAGCAGCAGGTGGATGCGCTCGCGCGCAGAGAGCTTGCCTTCCTTGTGCTGGCGTTCGCGCCGCTCTTTCCCGCCGCCTTCTTCCGCCAGTCGGTTACGGCGCTCCAGTTCTTCGAGCGATTCCGCTCGTACAGCTGGCTTAGATGTCTCCATGAAGTCGGATTATAGAGGAGCACAGAGATGCGTTCAGGGGTAAGGGTCTTTACTGCTTGGCCTAGTTGCGTGCGTCGATGCTAATAAACTTCTTTGTGAAAGAGGTCGTCTTTCTCTTCGCACGGAGTGCAAACACAACCAACAGCGCATCCGATGAGCATCGCCACACCGATCGTTACCAGGATAGCAGGCAAAAAATCGCTCAATCGCGATAAATGGCCCAACAAATCGTGCATTCTAAGGAACCACATAGTCCATGCCCTCTTTCGGAATCTGCGTCATGCCGCACAGATTCCAACGGGTGCCATCATCATCTCACTGTTTCTGCCCACAGTAAGCAAATTTTGTGAGAGTTTCGCGGCTAGATGCCTTATCGGCGCAGGGCCGCTGGGCATGAACAGTCTATTAGATGCAGTCTCACCGCATCGCGTATAGATTCCGCTGTACTGCCAGCGAACGAAATACGAAAATAAAAGCGCTGTGCCCTCTTCTAGCCAACTCGTTGAAAAATCTGAGCCGCGGGTCCGCTGGCTCTTCCTCGACTTGAACTCCTACTTCGCCTCCGTCGAGCAGGAGCTCCGCCCCGAGCTGCGCAACCGGCCCGTAGCCGTCGTCCCGCTCATGGCCGACACCACTTTCTGTATCGCCGCCAGCTATGAAGCGAAAGCCTTTAAGGTCAAAACCGGAACGCAGGTCGGCGAAGCCAAACGTATGTGCCCGGGCATCGAGCTGGTAGAAGCGCGACACGAGCTCTACGTCGAATATCACAAGAAAATCGTCGCCGCCGTCGAAAGCTGCGTCCCCGTTTCCACCGTCATGTCCATCGACGAGATGGCCTGCAGCCTTATCGGCCGCGAGCAGCCCCTGGTTGCGGCCCTCGACCTGGCGCGTCGCATCAAGGAAACGATCAAGCGCGACGTAGGCAGCACCCTCTGCTGCTCCGTTGGACTCGCGCCCAATCGCTACCTCGCCAAGATCGCCTCTGACATGGAGAAGCCCGACGGCCTCGTCGCCCTCACCAGGGACATTCTCAAACCAGCCTTGCAGCAACTCGAATTGCGCGACCTGCCCGGCGTTGGCATTCGGATGGAAAAGCATCTGCACTCCCGTGGCATCCGCACCATGGAACAGTTGCTCGCCCTCGACCACGAAAAGCTGAGCGAGGTCTGGGGCGGTGTTGGAGGGGAAAAACTCTACCACTGGCTGCGCGGCGAAGACTTCAACGACCCCAAGCTCGAGCACCAGAAGTCGATCAGCCAGAGCCACATGCTCCCGCCCGAGTTCCGCACGCGCGACGGAGCCTACGCCATCGCCCACAAGCTGCTGCACAAGGCCGCCATGCGTCTGCGCGCCGCGCATCTCTGGACTACGAACATATCGCTCTCCGTAAAGTTTGTCGTCCCCAAGGAAATCGCCAAAAAACGTCACCTCTCCGGCATTCCGCAGAGCGGATGGTCCCACGGCATGACCGTCATCGAGTGCCAGGACAATCAGACTCTCGTCGAAGCCCTGTGCAAACTCTGGGCCGAGCTGCCCCAGGGCGACCAGTTTCAAAGACCATTCTTCGTCGGCGTATGGCTGGGAAACCTCGTGCCCGACCACCTGCACACGCTCAGCCTCTTCTCCGGTCTCGAAGATGAATCGCGGCGCACGCGCCTCTCCACCACCATGGACACCCTCAATCACAAATACGGGCTCGACACTTTGTTTCCGGCAAGCATGCTGCTCGCGAAAGCCGCCGCTCCCACGCGCATCGCATTCACCAGCATCCCCGATTTATTTGAGTAGTGGCTTGGGTAGTTAGTACATCTTGGGTCGCCTGATCTTTCCGTTCGCCATTTTCTCCATCAGTTCCATAAACTGCAGGATGCATTTCGTCGCCAGTTCTTTTGACGAAATGAAGCCTTGGGATTTTCTCTTGAGCGTCCAGCCATATTCTCGCGACCGTGAGAGCTCCGGCTCATATTCAATTTCACGAATCTGGTCAGGAGGGCGCAGCTGCATAAAATGGCCCAACTCACTCGGCAAGAGGATCCGTCCATTGAATTCCCGAAGATAGAGTCCGCTATTTTCTAGCCTGCCGAAATACAGCTGATGCCAAACTACGGTAATGCTGACCTGTTCGTTTATGAGGAAGATGGCCTGATCGGTGGCTCTGTTCTGATAATTGCTCTCACAGACGATTTGCTGATGGCCTTGGGTATTTAGTTCTTCACAGCCCGCATATATTTCCTTGAAGAGTTCTTTGACTTTCTCCAAAATTTGCGCAAGGCCTTCCGGAGAGTCCATACGACTCTTGTCGTATCGGTATTGCTCATCGATCCTTAGCAGCTCCGCCTTTTTTAAGGGCGTCATTGGAGAAAGCTGGCCGCCATTTTCTAGTACCCGTGATTTGATAATGCCGATGGCTTGATCAATACCGAATTCCTCGAAGTTGTATCTGACGTAATACTCCGGGAGCCAGTTCGGAAGGAGGCCGGTTTTCTCTAGCGCGACAAAAAAGAGTCGTTTCCAACCACCGTTAAAGCACGCCTCTTTGATGGCAGTTTCTTCAATGGCCGTCCATCGGGTTTTGCCCCATTGCTCGCGATACAGAACGACCATCACGCGCGAGTCTTCTAAGAAGGGCTTTCGCATAGTCTCCATCCCGTCTGTGCCAGCGAGATCCTCTTGGTTCTTCGGATAATAGAAGACGCCCAACGTTTCGCTAAGTCCGCGGTAGAAGGCTTCGGCAATAGCTTCGTCCTTTGCAAGAAAAGAAATAGCTACATCGTATTCAGGATTATCAAGTGCCATAAATTTCTCGGAACCATTTCACGATAGCTGTCGTTGACAACCAAATTATCTCAATTCGTTAAGAGCACTGGGGCTCGCATTTTTGAGACCCTGGGCTTCCGACGGAACCCGAACTCCCCGACTTGCGTATCACCCTTCAGGACGGCGACCCGCTCCATCGGAGGCCAACCCAGTGGAATCCTTTAAAAGCCAGCTGAGACAGGTTTTGCGCAGACTATGGCGTGCGCCCATGTTTACGTGCATCACATTGATCACTCTCGCCGTCGGCGTCGGCGCCAATACCGCGGTCTTCAGCGTCCTCGAAGGCGTCCTGCTCAAGCCTCTCCCCTATCCCCATCCCGAACGACTCGTCGGCGTGTGGCACACAGCTCCCGGCCTTGGCCTTCAAGACGTGAACATGGCTCCGTCGAATTACTTCATCTACCGCGAGCAGAACCGCACATTTCAGGACATCGGCCTCTACCAGGGCGATTCGGTCAGCGTAACCGGAACAGCGGAGCCGGAGCACGTGAACGCGCTCGATGTAACCGATGGCCTGCTGCCCGTACTCGGCGTTTCCCCGATGCTGGGCCGCTGGTTCAATCGCACCGACGCCACCACAGGCAGCCCGGATACGATCCTGCTGACCTACGGCTACTGGCAGCGCAAGTTCGGGTCCGATCGCTCCATCGTCGGTCGCACCCTCACCGTCGATGGCAAGCCGCGCCAGATCATCGGCGTCATGCCGAAAGAGTTTCAGTTCCTCGACTGGGAAATGCCCGCGATCATCCTGCCCATCCAGTTCGATCGCAACAAGACAACCCTCGGCCAGTTCAGCTATGAAGGCATCGCCCGTCTCAAGCCCGGCGTAAAGCTCACCGAAGCCAATACCGACGTAGGCCGCATGATTCCCACCGTCTGGGATAGCTTCCCCACGCCTCCCGGCTTCAGCATTGGCCTATTCAAGAAAGCGCAACTAACGCCCAAAGTCCGCCCGCTCATGCAGGATGTAGTCGGAGATGTCGGCAAGCTTCTCTGGATCCTCATGGGCAGCATCGGCATGGTCTTGTTGATCGCATGCGCGAACGCTGCAAATCTCTTGCTCGTTCGCGCCGAAGGCCGCCAGCAGGAATTTGCCATTCGCTCCGCACTCGGCGCCAGCCGGGGCCGCATCGGTGGCGAGTTGCTCCTCGAGAGCATGGTGATCGGGTTGGCTGGAGGCGCACTCGGACTCGCTCTCGCCTATGGCGCCCTGCGTGTTCTGGTAGCGCTCGCTCCGGCAGGGCTTCCGCGTATCGACGACATAGGCATCAACACTCCCGTGCTCATCTTCACTCTGATTGCTTCGCTCTTCGCGAGCCTTCTCTCCGGCTTGATTCCCGTCATGCGATACGCGGGCGCGCGCTTAGGACTGGCGCTTCGCGAAGGCGGACGCGCACAGAGCCAGGGACGCGAGCGCCATCGCACCAGAAACACTCTGGTCGTCATTCAGGTTGGTCTCGCCTTTGTGCTGCTCATCTGTTCGGGCCTGATGGTGCGCACCTTCCGCGCCCTGATGCACGTCAGCCCTGGATTCTCCGATCCCGCCCACGTTCAAACCTTCCGCATCACCATCCCCGAAGCCGAGGTCTCCGACGAGCAGAAAGTCGTGCGCATGCAGGAAGCCATCGCACACAAGATCGAGGCCATTCAGGGCGTATCCTCGGTTGCGCTCACCAATTCCGCGCCCATGGACGGCGGCCAGTGGCAGGACCCGGTCTTCGCGCAGGACCGCGCCTACGCCGAAGGAGATTTCCCTCCGCTCCGCCGTTTCAAATTCGTCTCGCCGGGAGAATTTCAGACTGTGGGCACTCCATTCATCGCCGGTCGTGACTACACCTGGACCGATCTCTACGACAGGCGTCCCGTCGCCATCGTCTCCGAGAATTTCGCGCGCGAGTATTGGCGCAGCCCGTCCAATGCGCTCGGCAAACAGATACGCGTCAGCACGAAAGATGACTGGCGCGAGATCGTCGGCGTCGTCGGCGATATACACGATGACGGCATGAACAAGGACGCGCCCTCCATCGCCTACTGGCCGCTTCTCCTCAACCATTTCGAGAGCGACATGGTGCACGTGAGCCGCACCGTGGTGTTTGTCATCCGCAGCCCGCGCGCAGGTTCCGAGAGCCTGATGAAAGAGGTGCGGCAAGCCGTATGGTCGGTCGACGCAAACCTCCCGCTCGCCGACGTTCGCACCGAGGGCTACTTCTATTCGAAGTCGATGGCGCGCACTTCCTTCACGCTGGTCATGCTCGCCATCGCAGGCGGCATGGCATTGCTCCTCGGCATCGTCGGACTCTACGGCGTCATCGCGTATTCCGTTACGCAGCGCACGCGCGAGATCGGCATCCGCATCGCCCTCGGCGCGCAGCGCAAAGACGTCACCGGAATGTTCGTCCGTCAGGGATTGATTCTGGCCGGAGCAGGCGTCATCTGCGGACTGATCGTCGCGGTCGCCGTCACGCGCCTCCTGTCCTCGCTGCTCTTTCACGTGAGTCCAATGGACCCCATCACCTACGGCTCCGTCTGTCTGGGACTCGCCGCAGCCGCTGCGCTCGCCAGCTATGTGCCGTCGCGGCGCACAACAGCGGTGAACCCGGTCGACGCCCTGCGCGCCGAGTAGCGGGCTGGCCTCATTCAAAACTCGAGGTCGTCATTCTGACGACCAACGGGAGGAAGAATCTCAGCGATGCACGCGTAACACAGCAGCACGTTCAAGCAGCCGCTCGTTCCTCTCCACCCGCGCAATATGCACACGCCCCCAGCCACAAATCTGTTCCAGCACCGGAGCCAGCGTCCATCCATACCTCGTAATCGAATACGCACGCACGGCGGCACGCGTTTCTCTTCATGCCTTTCAAGAATCCCGCGCACCAGCTCCTGCAGGTGCCGGATCAGCATGCGTTCCGCTCCAGGCGCATGAAGGAGAACAGCATATCCAGCTTCGTATAATTTCCGCATGTCAGCGCTACGCTCCCTGCCTCTTGCCTTCATCCTCACGATGCTCGCGGCAGCGCAGCAAACCATCTCGTTTCCAACCAAAGATGGTGGTCAAGTATGTGGTGACCTTTATGGTCAAGGTGATCGCGCGGTGGTCCTCGCCCACGGCGGCCAATTCAACAAGGAGAGTTGGAAAGAGCAGGCACAGGTTTTAGCAACGAAAGGATTTCGAATCCTTGCCATTGATTTTCGCGGATTTGGCTGCTCGACAGGCCCCGGCCAGGCAGATTTCTTCACTGCCCCGTTTCCGAACGACGTGCTTGCCGCCGTTACCTACTTGAAAGCGCACGGCGCTAAAACCGTATCGGTCATTGGTGGGAGTTTCGGCGGCGCAGCCGCTGGAGATGCGTCCATCATGGGAGCACCGGGTGAAATTGATCGCATCGTATTTCTGGGCGCTGCGCCCAACCTCTCCGCAGAAAAGCTGAAGTCGAGGGCGCTGTACATTCTTGCGCGCGAAGATCGCAGTGGAGACGGCCTGCGACTCCCTGGGATTCGTGCCCAGTACGAGAAGACTCCCCAGCCGAAGGAACTCATCATCCTTGATGGTTCTGCTCACGCTCAATTTCTGTTTCAAACAGACCAGAACGACAGAGTCATGCGCGAGATTGAACGATTCCTATCGACGCCCTAGCTGGGCCGAATCCGACGGCAATACCGACATCTCGGTGCGTACTTCCGTGTTGCCGGCCACACGAACATTTCGCGGTAAAGTCTACTTCGTTACGGCCTTTGCTTTCCGCACCGCCTCGAACAGCTCCCCAACTGTGAACTCACGGACCGTTGGTTCCACGCCGAACAGCGAGGTAAATCGGAATGGGAATATGTCCCAACCTTCGGAGTGAAAGAGGTATTCATTCGGCCCGAGGTTGAACGTCTCGCGCAGTCCTTTTTCCTCAGAGGCGAGCGTTACACGAAAACGTTTCTCTGTGGCTTCTAGCAAGTCGCTTCCGTCGTCCCCAGTCAGTCCCAAATCGCGCTCGAACTGCGTTTCCGGCGAAATCCTCTTCCGGTCAGGAACCTGCCGGTACTCCCGAATGAAGTCAGCGAACTCGTCAAACTTCAGTTCATCCATGGCAGCAATACTTGCTCAAGTGTACCGCCCCGGTTGTCGGCAATACTTCCCTTATGGTTTCTGGTCTGAGGAATTTTTGGGGCCATGACATCACACCGCATGTTGCCACATTTTGAAAGAGTTGGTTCATGATCGGGAATACCGGAACGCCGCTGCATTGAGTCAGTAGATTCGATCGTCCTGCGTTTAACACGGCTGCGGTAAATTCAATGGTGCAAATGGAGTGAAGACATGTCCGACCATAAAGTACGGCTTTGGCTGATTCGACATGGCGAAACAGAATGGAGTTTATCCGGTGCGCATACCAGCAGGACGGATATTCCTCTAACCGACAGAGGACGGGAACGCGCTGCGCACATGGCAGATCATCTGCACCAGCAGCAGTTTTCTCTGGTGCTGACCAGTCCGCGCCAACGTGCACGCGAAACCTGTAGCATCACGGGCTATGGTGATGTTGCTCAGATCGATTCCGATTTAAGCGAATGGGATTACGGAGAATACGAAGGCCGCACAACCGCTGACATCCGAAAGGAGCAGCCTGGGTGGACGATCTGGAAGAACAATCCTCGTGAAGGCGAAACGCTTGCACAGGTAAAAACCAGAGCCCAATCGATCATTGATCGGTGCACAGCTTCAGTTGGACAAGTCGCGCTCTTCGCCCATGCCCATATTCTCCGCATACTGGCCGCCACCTGGATCGGTCTACCGCCGGAAGGGGGCAGTCTATTGGCATTGGGAACAGGGTCGGTGAGCACACTCGGATTTGAACGCGAGACACGCGTCATCGAGACCTGGAATCGCTCATTCGAACTTGAGTAATCGTCTAATCTCATCAAGCCGGAGCTTCAAACCGGGAGCACCATTGTAAGAATTGGGCGCTTGCTCTGGGCAGACGAATACATTTGCGCAGACCAAACCGTCATCTTCACTTTTCGCCTGCGTCAGCGCGGCGGACCATACATTCCGTATTGCCGGTGATCAGGATCAAGGTGCATCGAGCGTCCGGGTTCCTTTGTTTGCGACACGCTCCAGATATTCGGCCCGGGAAATTTGCCCCCTCTTGAGCATTCCCAATTCCAGCTTTTGTCTCTGACGTTCTATATAGGCACCAAACAGGGGGCGAATGATTCGACGGCCTATGCCCATCCAGCGAAAGCGTTGTAGGTGGTAATTGCGCTCGAGGCGCACCTTCCAAACATCCGCCACGTCCTCCTTTTCACGGTGCTCCGGGCGAACAGCACGATGAATGTGGTGTCCGATTTCATGGAAAAGCACGTCGGACAGTCTTCCCTCACGGATGTAGGGAATTCTCAGCCACCATCCCTTTTCCCAACCCCGAAGGGCGTTGTCCACGAATATTTCGATCCAGGCAGAGCTGCCGCGAGACGCCCCGTGATATGCGCCGCTTGCCGTAGCCAAGCTCACGTTGCGCTTTCTCGATTTGACTCTGATATCGCGACGTTTACCCGAAAGGCCGCTTGAGTTGGAAAGCACTACCTCACCCAATCCCACCAGATAGTTCTTGGGCACCGAATCGAGCATGCGGCGAACAATTGGCGCTGGATCAAACGGAGGCTCGTAACCAGAGAAGGAGACGATCACTTTCGGCGATCTAGTTTGGTTCTCGAATGACGCCCCATCGCTTGAGTTCTTCACATGTCAAAGAATAATATATGGGTCGTCAGAGATACGGACGTTTCAAGCACCGGAAAATTCCCAATGAGCACCGTCGCCTCCTCGCGAACTCCGCGTGCTGAACGCGAAAGAATCTTGGCTTCTTGGAGACTCCTTGTTACGTTAGATTGCTTTCCGGACATATCCATTCGCTAGACTAACCCCGTGACCTCACCCTATCGTGGCCGCCTCGCTCCTTCGCCCGCTGCCGCATCTTCTTCCTCGTTGGTGGCGATGGTCTTCCTGCTGAAGGGAATTCTCCTAGATGACCAGAACTGTCAGGGCCGCAGGATTCAACGAATCACATGCAGCGCCTGGGGTCCGTTCATCACGGCATCTGTAACCAGACGCTGGTCAAAAGTTGCCAATTGGCCTTCATGCGCGCGCGCGAGCGCCAGAAGATAGCTATCCGTAACCTGCGCGGAGTCCAGCAGACGATCCGCGGTCACATGCTCCCGGTCAAACAGAGACAGATCGTCGGGCCAAAACATATGTCCGGGCAGTTTTCGGAATGAGGTCAGCAAGTCCGCAACCGCTGCAGGACTGCCCGGGGAGTTTGGATATCGGAGATGCCCGACAATTCGCACGACTCCGTTTTCCGTGAGCGGGCACGTGGCCCAGGCCATTCGTCCCTTCGACGCAAACCATTCGTGTGCGCGGTCATGCTGAACGTGAACAGGATCGATCAGCGCAATCAGCACATTGATGTCGAGAAGGAACCGGGTCACATCAACTCTTCGCGGAGTTGATGGACTAGTTCTGAAGTCACCCGCGTCGCACCTTTACGCACTTCGAGAAGCGGCACGCCATTTCGTGTTTCGGCTTTCGATGCGACGGGCACCAGCGCGCGCCTTGCGAGAGCAGAGATCACCTCCCCGACAGACTTTTTCTCCATGGCAGCCATCTCTTTGGCAGCGCTGAGGACATCGTCGTCGATGGAGAGGGTGGTTCGCATCGTCATCAAACATCATACATCAGATGTTCATAAATGCACCATTTCTGTTGCGCTAGACTAGCCCCGTGATCTCACCCTATCGTGGCCGCCTCGCTCCTTCGCCCACCGGCCTGCTGCATCTCGGCCACGCACGGACGTTTTGGACCGCCTACCAGCGCGCGCAGCAGGCGAATGGCGTCCTGGTGATGCGCAACGAAAACCTTGACCCGCAGCGCTCAAAGACCGAATACACAACCGCCATGTTCGAAGACCTGCGCTGGCTTGGCATCTGGTGGCAGGAAGGACCGGACGTCGGCGGCCCTTACATCCCCTACGTCCAGAGCCGGCGGCGAGAGTTCTATCTCGAAGCATGGCGAAAGCTGGTGCAGACGGGCTTCGTCTATCCCTGCCGATGTTCGCGCAAAGACCTGGCGCGCAGCGCGCAGGCTCCGCATGACGAAGACGACGAGCCGATCTATCCCGGAACCTGCAGACCCCGGCACGCAGCGAGCGGCGAAATCGCCGTACCCGAATCGCCCGCACGCCTGAATTGGCGCTTTCGCGTTCCCGACGGCGAAGAGATTGCCTTCGCAGACGGCCATCTCGGGCAGAAAAGCTACCTCGCCGGGCTCGATTTCGGCGATTTTCTCATCTGGCGGCGCGATGATGTTCCCGCCTACCAGCTCGCTGTCGTCGTAGACGACGCAGCCATGCGAATCACGGAAGTCGTGCGCGGCGCCGATCTCTTGCGCTCCGCCGCACGACAGCTTCTCGTCTATTCCGCGCTGGGCCTGGAGCCGCCCGCGTGGTATCACTGCCCGCTGATGCTCGACGCAACCGGCCAGCGCCTCGCAAAGCGGCACGACGCCCTTTCCCTGCGCGCCCTGCGCGAACAGGGCAGAACCCAGGAAGACGTCGTCGCCATGCTCCGCTGAAATGGCTGTCACCCCCTTCCTGCAAAATTTTTATGGTGATCCCTTGACGGAGGTGGAGTTGGACCGTTTGTCCTGCGCAGCAGGACAGCGGTGAAAGAGCGGTGGGCTAAACAGGCTGCGGAAAAAGACTCTTTAGAGTCACTGTTTATGCAGCGGAGGATGAAGTAAGAAACAGGCATGGGTGGAGATGAGGAACAACAGAGTGGGATGTTCAGTTACGTAACGATGGAGGCTTGGATTGCATGGGATCATCCGGCGCGTCAGATTCGTTCGTTGGTGGACCGGGCATGGCAGCGGATGGACGGGGAGTTGGGGAAGCTTTATGCGAGCACAGGCCGTCCGTCGATTGCCCCCGAGCGGCTGCTGCGCGCGCAGTTGCTGCTGGCCGTGGTGGAAGAGGCCCGGGCTCACCAGTGGTTGAGCGAAGCGCACTTCACGGTGGACGGGACGCTGATCCAGGCCTGGGCTTCGACGCGCAGTTTCCAGCCGAAGAAGGAGCCGCCGCAAGCGGGCTCGGGAACTGGCGACGGAGGCCGGATTCGGTTGCGCGACAAGGTGGAGTCGAGGACCGATCCGGATGCGCGGCTTTACCGCAAGGCGGCGGCTGACCGCAGTGTTCCCAGTTATCTGGGTCACGCGTTGATGGAAAACCGCAGCGGATTAGTGATCGCAGCCGAAGCCAGTCTGGCCGCGACGGATGCGGAACGGAGGGCGGCGATCAGGCTGCTGGACCGCGGGGTGGCGCGTCCGGCTGGGGGCAGGTTTACGCTGGGGGCCGACACCCAGTATCAGGCAGCGGAGTTTATCCAGGCGCTGCGGGAGCGCTCGGTGGCTCCGCACGTCAGCGAATATGTGCACGGGAACCTGGGCAAGAATCACCTTACGGCGGCGGAGAGGTCCGATCCGTGGCGCTCAGTAAGTCAGCGCAAACGCAAGTTGATCGAGCGGGTCTTCGCCTGGAGCAAGTTGCACCGGGGGCTGCGGCAAGTGAAACTGCGCGGACTGGAGCGCGTGGACTGGTTCTACCGGCTCACCATCGCTGCATACAACCTGGTGCGCATGCGAAGGCTGATTCCGATGCAAAGCATGGCCGCTTAGGGCCGAAGTGTCTCTGGAGGCCACCAAAACGCCTTTCCAGAGACAAAAACCGCAACCGCAACAAACCGCTGCACAGGCTCAAAGCGCGAAAAAACTCTTCAGCAAGACCATACCAAGCTGAAAGCAGTCTTTTTCCGCAGCCTGTGAAGCCCTTCTTTGCCAGGCCTAACGCGGGGCTGAAGCCCCGCTCTTCTACCGTCGTCCTGCTTTCGCAGGACAAATGGTCTACTCCGACCTCTGTCAAAGACATTTAGCTCGATTTCTTCTGCCAAAGGGGCTTGATATGGTTTTTAGGTTAGGAACTACCCCTACTCGTTAGGAACTCTACCCCTACTCAAGGTGAAAGAAGAAGGCTTGAATGGACCACCCGTTATCTCATTCACCGGACCTTTAACCCGTATTTCTGCGTCATCGGAGGAACGATGCCGTTCATTCGCAGGTACTCGACGAGCTGCCCGTAATGGTCGGTGATGTGCCAGACGGAAACGACTGAAATCCCGAGCTTGGTGTTCGGTCCCGCGTAGCGGCCTTCGACGCGGTCGAGCGCGTTTTTCTCTGTGAGCGTCGCCAGGACGCGGTTGGAGTAGTCGAAAGAAGACTTCAGGTACTGGATCAGTTCTGCTTTCGTTTTTGCCGGATCGTGGCCGCCCTTCTCGCAGTCGTCGGGCGGCTGCCTGCCCTCGAATTCGTTGAAGAAAGCGAACTGGGCGCAGGCGACGTGTTTTACCTGCTCGCCGAAGCTGCGGACTCCGTCGAACTTTCCCGCAGTGGGGATGAACGAATACTTGTCCTCGGGCATGGCTTCGGCAACGCCGAGAAAATCTCCTTCGGCGAACTGGAGAGTGCTGCTGATGCTTTCGGCGATGGATTTGGGGATGTCGGTCTGCTGCGCGGCTTGTTTGGAAGTGGATTCCTGCATAGTTTCGGATTTTACGGTCGAAGTTAGCACAAGGCCACACACGATGAGCAGAGCGGCGAGACGCAGAATGTTCACTCTGTCCTCCAGGAACTGCTGACGAGAGTGTAGCCTCAGGCTGGATGCTCTGAACACTGAGACATGTTTTTGCTCGTCTGGCAATCTAAACTACCCACACAAGCCAAAAGAATGTTCAGTGCCATGACATGCTTTCCAGGATGTTTCTAGTCATCCTTTACACTCCCTGCGCGAGCGAAGCGAGAGCAGGGAGTGAGACTGAGGATGCCTTGGAAGACGATGGACGTGCGGGAACAGCGGGTGCGGTTTGTGGTGGCGGCGTTGCGCCGTGAGCGGAGCTTGAGCAGCTTATGCCGGGAGTTTGGCATCTCGCGTCCAACTGGGCGGCTGTGGGTCGAGCGCTATCGGGCTGGCGGGGTGGAAGCCATCGCGGAACGCAGCCGACGCCCCCTGCACAGTCCACAGCAGACCGCGCCGGAGGTGGAAGGGCGTGTGATCGAGCTACGCCTCCGCTATCCCGACTGGGGTGCGCGCAAACTGCAGGTATTGCTCGAGCAATGCGGGACACGTTTGCCCGCAAGCACCATCCATCGCATTCTGCTGCGCCATCAACTGGTGCGCCCCGAGGACCGGCATCGCCCCGCGCCCAGGCGCTTCGAGCGGGCCGCGCCCAACGAGCTGTGGCAGATGGATTTCAAGGGTCCCAAGTCGTGGCACCAGCCGATCGGACCGCTTTCCATCCTGGATGATCACAGCCGTTATGTGATCGCGCTGGAGGCGGTGGGCAGCACCCAGGCCGAGCCGGTCCGTGTGCGGCTGGAGCATGCCTTTCAAGAGTGCGGTCTGCCCGAGGCCATGCTGATGGATCACGGCGTGCCCTGGTGGAGTTGGGCCGGACCACAGGCGGCGACGACAGGACTGGCGCTGTGGCTGATCAAACAGGGCATACGCCTCTGCTGGAGCGGCATCGGGCATCCGCAGACGCAAGGCAAGGTGGAGCGCTTTCACGGCGCGCTGGAACGCGCGCTCACCCGGCGTGGACTGCGTGGCCACGCGCCCCAGCAGTGGCTGGACCGCTATCGCTGGGAGCACAACCATCTGCGTCCGCACGAAGCCCTGGGCATGCAGACTCCAGCCAGCCGCTGGCGCCCCAGTGAGCGGCGCTACGATCCCAACCCGCCGCGCTGGCAGTACCCCGAGGGAGCCTGGGTACTGAAGGTCGACTGTCAAGGCAAGCTGGAGATCGCCGATACCAAGTGGCGCATCGGTCGCGCTCTGGCCGGTGAATGGGTGCAGATCCTCCCTGTCGAACAGCGGCTCCAGGTCTATTACTGCAACACCCTGATCCGGGAACTCGATCCCGCCATCCAACGCTCGACGATCGTCGAGCGTTGGATACCAGCTCAAAACCCTCGACCCTAACTGGAAAGAATGTCCAGAGACAAACTGCAAACGATGTCGTGTAACTTGACATTCTTTTGGCTTGAGTGGGGCAGTTTGTCAATCCTTCGAAAGAGCAAACTCCCAAAACAGATAGAGGTGCGAAAGCGCGTTTCAAGGGTAAAAGCCGGCGACTTCAGTCCCCGGAATAAAACCGTCGAAGGCGACCACCTCGCTGCCGTAGGCCTGAGCGCAGGCAAAGCCGAAGTGACTCGACGGCGAAATCGGGTAAGCTGGCCGATTCAAGCCTCTTCCAATTCAAGTCTTTACGTGATGGCCCATAACCCATGCTGATCGGATCAAGGTCCCCGTTTGCCAACCATAGGATATGCGGTCTATATTCAACAACGCCATCTAGTAGTCACGAAACGGTTCGATGGCAAAGGCCCTCCCATAACGTCAGCAAGTGAACCGTTTCATAACTTGTCATCCCAAATTCGCTCACCATCAACAAACTTGAGCAGCACGACGTTGGAGCCTGGACGCAGAGTCGCCAGGTAGCTCAGGAATAGGAGTACAGTTATGCATCTGACACCAGAACAACTTGAGCAAGTCAATAGTGAAGTGAAGAGATTCGCAACGGATCTCAACCTCTCCTCTGATCAGAAAGAAAAACTGCAAACTGCTTTTCAGGATGCTCGAGGAAAGCTGGGCGATTACATGAAGGACCATCCCGGTATCACGAAGGCCGATATCGTTAAAGAGGTCTCAGGTCAGCGTGACCAGATTCGCAAGCGTGTAGTGAACTTCCTCAACCCGGACCAACTTAAGAAATGGGACAGCGAGATCGCCAAGGCCAAGGATTTCCTCGGCCATCACATGGCATAACTAGATTTCTCAATCCGCTCGGTGGCGGCCCACCTTGTTCGCCACCGAGCCTTTGCCGACTCCCCCTGCGCCGTTATTCGCATTCAAATTGGGGACGACTTCCTTTGATGTGGCCATGGCTCACGCAGAGACCGAGCGCTTCATTTCGCAACAACTCCCACAACTCTTTAACCAGGGCGACCTGGAGCACTTCGTTGTACTGCATCCACTCGCACTCAAACGCGATCGGAAGCATCGTCATGCCGCAATACGCAAGCCTGTTTCCGTCGCGGGGACGCGGGTCTATGAGATTTGCAAGATTCGGGATCATCGCATCGCCATCCTTAGCCAGGAGTTGTTTTTAGCTCATCGGGGGTTAGCGAGCGCTCCCTAAATATAAGTGAAAGGGTGACGTGGAGCGCTCAAGCCTTGCTGTTACTGCTAACACTATGGAGCATCGACAAGAGATGCGCATCCCGAACCAGAGTGTTTTTGGACTACCACTTCTAAGGCGTCCGACTCTACCCTGAAGCCTCAATGTAGACACCCCAGTACCTGGCGGAATGGGCCAAATCATGGCGACACCGCAACGAACGCCCGCGAGAAACTTGCATTTTCCCGCCCTGCCCGATTTTTCCATTGAGCGTCGCACAACTCTGCATTAGAATCCCCGCGCTGGAAATTTCAGGAAACACCTCGACTGAACCGGTTCCCCCAATTCATAACTTCGCCGCAGAAATGCTGCACGTCCTTCGCTCGTCGGTCCGATGCTGTCCTGCGGCTGAGCAACCAAAGAGAGGATTCCCCATGCATGCTTCTCGCTTCCTTCTGTTGATTCCCTGCTGTGCCCTCCTCGGCATGAGCCTTACTCCAGCGCTCAAAGCAGCCAATCTCTGCGTCCACCACCATCCTGTTCCCGGCTGCTACACATCCATCCAGGCAGCCGTCAATCACGCCGCTCCCGGAGACACCATCAAAGTTTCGCGCGGCACTTACAAGGAATACGTAACCATCGGCATTCCAATTTCCATCCTCGGTGAAGATGCCGATTCCACCATCGTGGACGCCACCAACCAGCCGCACGGCTTCTTCGTAGACGGCTTCGACAACGCCAACCTCGCCAACGTCACCATCAGCGGCTTCACCGTAGAGAACGCGCTTTTTGAAGGGATTCTTGTCGTGAGCGCTTCGAATGTTACGATCCGCGACAATCAAGTCAACAACAATGACGCCACTTCAGGCCTGAGCTTCACCGGTGCACCCACGGGATGCCCCAACCAGCCCGGCAATGGGGTCTACGAGAACGACGAGACGGGCGACTGCGGCGGCGCGATCCATCTGATAGGAACGGCCCATTCCACCCTCTCTGACAACTCCATTACAGGCAACGCCGACGGCGTCCTCATCAGCGACGAAACGGCGGAAAGTCACGACAACCTGCTCATCCACAACGCCGTCATCGACAATCCATTGGAGTGCGGCATTGTCCTCGCCTCTCATCCTCCCACCGGACACACCGCGCCTCCGTTCGCTCCTCACTTCGGCGTCGATCACAATACCGTCGCCGAGAACGTCTCGATCGGCAACGGAGTGCAGATCGGGGGTTCCGGCGCAGGTCTCTTCACCGACGGCATGGGAACTGGCCACGTAGTCGGCAATGTCATTATTCATAACAAGCTGGTCGGCAATGGTCTCGGAGGCGTCGCTCTGCATACGCATGTGGGTCCAGCTTTCGGACTGCCCGCGGATGATATGGACGACAACGTCATCGTCGGCAACTTCATCGCCAGGAACCTTCCCGACCAGGCTGACACCGCCACCCCCGGCAACGTGGGAATCAACATTAATAGTGGCGGTGGCGGCTCCCCCGTTCACGGCACCGTCATTGCATACAACATCATCCGCGATGAGGACGTAGACATCGCGGTGAACACTCCGACTGAGGTCGATATCCACCTCAACGATCTGGGCGGCGGCAAAATCGGCGTCGCCGATGTTTGCGCGTTTGACAAGGCAACCATTTGTAACGGCACGATCGAAGCCAGTGAAAATTATTGGGGATGCCCTCATGGTCCCGGATCTGCCGGCTGCGCCACGGTCAGCGGCTCAGATATCAGCTTCGTGCCCTGGCTTCAAAAGCCGCCCGAGCATGCTGATCATGAGGAGCACGATCGCGACTAGCTCGACTGTCACTACCAGACTTGTTCCACTCAGAATATATTCATCCTTGCGACGAGCCGGGTGCCCCATTCAAGCCTTCTTTTTGTTCAGTGCCATGACATGCTTTCCAGGATGTTTCTAGTCATCCTTTACACTCCCTGCGCGAGCGAAGCGAGAGCAGGGAGTGAGACTGAGGATGCCTTGGAAGACGATGGACGTGCGGGAACAGCGGGTGCGGTTTGTGGTGGCGGCGTTGCGCCGTGAGCGGAGCTTGAGCAGCTTATGCCGGGAGTTTGGCATCTCGCGTCCAACTGGGCGGCTGTGGGTCGAGCGCTATCGGGCTGGCGGGGTGGAAGCCATCGCGGAACGCAGCCGACGCCCCCTGCACAGTCCACAGCAGACCGCGCCGGAGGTGGAAGGGCGTGTGATCGAGCTACGCCTCCGCTATCCCGACTGGGGTGCGCGCAAACTGCAGGTATTGCTCGAGCAATGCGGGACACGTTTGCCCGCAAGCACCATCCATCGCATTCTGCTGCGCCATCAACTGGTGCGCCCCGAGGACCGGCATCGCCCCGCGCCCAGGCGCTTCGAGCGGGCCGCGCCCAACGAGCTGTGGCAGATGGATTTCAAGGGTCCCAAGTCGTGGCACCAGCCGATCGGACCGCTTTCCATCCTGGATGATCACAGCCGTTATGTGATCGCGCTGGAGGCGGTGGGCAGCACCCAGGCCGAGCCGGTCCGTGTGCGGCTGGAGCATGCCTTTCAAGAGTGCGGTCTGCCCGAGGCCATGCTGATGGATCACGGCGTGCCCTGGTGGAGTTGGGCCGGACCACAGGCGGCGACGACAGGACTGGCGCTGTGGCTGATCAAACAGGGCATACGCCTCTGCTGGAGCGGCATCGGGCATCCGCAGACGCAAGGCAAGGTGGAGCGCTTTCACGGCGCGCTGGAACGCGCGCTCACCCGGCGTGGACTGCGTGGCCACGCGCCCCAGCAGTGGCTGGACCGCTATCGCTGGGAGCACAACCATCTGCGTCCGCACGAAGCCCTGGGCATGCAGACTCCAGCCAGCCGCTGGCGCCCCAGTGAGCGGCGCTACGATCCCAACCCGCCGCGCTGGCAGTACCCCGAGGGAGCCTGGGTACTGAAGGTCGACTGTCAAGGCAAGCTGGAGATCGCCGATACCAAGTGGCGCATCGGTCGCGCTCTGGCCGGTGAATGGGTGCAGATCCTCCCTGTCGAACAGCGGCTCCAGGTCTATTACTGCAACACCCTGATCCGGGAACTCGATCCCGCCATCCAACGCTCGACGATCGTCGAGCGTTGGATACCAGCTCAAAACCCTCGACCCTAACTGGAAAGAATGTCCAGAGACAAACTGCAAACGATGTCGTGTAACTTGACATTCTTTTGGCTTGAGTGGGGTATCGGTGTCCTCTGGCCAGCCCTAAGGTTGCAAAGGGGCTCACCGAAGAAAAAGGATTCCGGCAAGAGTTCTCGTTCTTATTGACAGACCAAAATCATCGCTTCATAATCGGTCACCTCTCCCCTAATTGATCGTCTCCCCCACAATCGGGTGCTCCCGCTTTCGACCACGTGATTCGTAAAGGGTCCTGAACATCGCCACGACAACAGGAAAGGGAATCATGAATACTCCACGCACGAGTGTATGGCTCGCGAGTATCGTCCTTGGCACAGCCTTGATGGCGGCGCCTGCGGAATTGGCTTTTGGTTCAACATCTGCCAGCGGCGCTCAGGAAGCCGCCTCTGTCAACACGCATCCCATTGCCGGACCAAACCGTCCCGCCAATGTGCCCGACGGATACGTGATCACACCGTTCGGTTACTTCCATGCATCCTGCGTACGAAGCCTGGTCAAAGGCGAAAGACTGATGGCCGACGGACGCCTTCAGCATGCGGACGGAAGCATCGACGAGAAGGCCGCCGTCTGCAGCTATCCGCACTACCAGCGCAACGGAGTCTCCAGCGCAGGAAACACCAGCACATCACCTGAAATCAATGGCTGGGTCGAAAACGCCAACTTCACCACAGGAACTCCGAGCAAAACATACGGCTCTCTGGTGTCAGGGTGGATCGTGCCACCGCAACCCGCGGCAAATGATGGTCAGGTTCTCTACTTCTTTCCCGGGTTCGAAGATATCAACGACCCCCAAACATCCATCCTTCAGCCCGTGTTGGGTTGGTATCAGGGACAGTGGACGATTGCCAGCTGGAACTGTTGCCTGAACGGCATTACGACAAACAGCCCAGCCGTGAGCGTAAGTCCCGGCGACCTGATCTATGGTTCCATCACGAGCAATTGTGGAGCGGGAAGCGTCTTGTGTTCCGGCTGGAATGTGCTCAGCGTCGATCTCTCAACCGGGCAAAGCACGATCCTGGCCAACACTCCCAGCGATGGGCAGGCATTCAATTGGGCCTTCGGGGGCGTGTTGGAAGCCTATTCCATCGTCAGGTGCGAGGACTATCCCTCAGACAGGCGGCTGACTTTCGAAACAGTGGTTTTCAACCAGGACCTTAATCCCATTCTCGATCCGAAGTGGGGCAAAGCCGTCAATAACAATGGCACCCCACAGTG
Organism: Alloacidobacterium dinghuense; assembly: GCF_014274465.1. NCBI lineage: Bacteria > Pseudomonadati > Acidobacteriota > Terriglobia > Terriglobales > Acidobacteriaceae > Alloacidobacterium > Alloacidobacterium dinghuense. Next base: position 4,770,212 of record NZ_CP060394.1, read on the forward strand.
TAACTATGGCGTAAAACCGGACCGTCTCAAGGTGACAGTTGACTACTAGAAAGCATCGTTTTCTTCTGCGCCGTGTTTTTCCTCACGGATATAATCAACGGACTTTATCCCGAGGAGAAATACGTTGAACTCACAAGCAGGTTCGGCCACACCGGATCACATCATGCAGATCGGTCTGGGATTCTGGGCATCGAAGGTACTGCTGAGCGCCGTCGAAATGGGAGTTTTCACCGAACTGGCGCATGGGCCGGAGCAATTCGACAATTTAGCCGGACGACTCGGCCTGCATCATCGCTCGTCGCGTGACTATCTCGACGCGCTCGTCGCCCTCGGCTTTTTGCAGCGGTCAAATGGAGTCTACTCCAACACTCCTGAGACCGATCTTTTTCTCGACCGGAATAAGCCGGGCTATCTCGGCGGCATCCTCGAGATGGCGAACGCGCGTCTCTACGGCTTCTGGAACCACCTCACCGAAGCGCTCCGCACCGGACGGCCGCAAAACGAAGCCAGGGACAACAGCGGTGAATCCCCATTTGGCGCGCTGTATGCCGACCCCGCCCGCCTCAAGTCATTTCTCGCCGCCATGTCAGGCATCAGCCACGGTGCCAACGTCGCCATCGCGAACAAGGTTCCCTGGGCTAACTACAAGACATTTGCCGATGTGGGAACCGCGCAAGGAGATCTCGCCGTTCAGATCGCCCTCGCCAATCCTCATCTCAAGGGAATTGGATTCGACCTCGCGCAGGTAGGCCCAACCTTTGAAGAATATGCCGAAGCCAACGGAGTCCACGACCGCCTTACCTTCCAGCCGGGAGACTTCTTCACCGAAGTTCTGCCGAAAGTCGACGTCATCACCATGGGCCATATCCTGCATGACTGGGATCTCGAAGAGAAAAAAATGCTCATCGGCAAGGCATACGATGCCCTCAATCCCGGTGGAGCGCTGGTTGTCTACGATGCGATCATCGATGATGACCGGTCAAGGAATGCCTTCGGCCTGCTGATGAGCCTGAACATGCTGATTGAGACCAGTGGAGGATTCGACTACACCGGCGCTGAGTGCATTGAGTGGATGAAAGCCGCAGGCTTCCGTGATGCCTATGTAGAACACCTGGTAGGTCCAGACTCGATGGTCGTCGGCTTCAAATAGCTAGTCGGCAATATGCCGGGTGCCCCTTCAAGCCTTCTTTTGGCTTGGGTGGGTAGATTAGCTCGCTGGCAGTGTCGATCCTTCAGAAAAGCAAAAATTATCAAAACAAAAAGAGGCGCAAAGCGCCTTCAGGTAGAAGCCGGGGACTTTAGTCTCCGGAATAAACCGTCGCCGCAGGCGACCGCCTCACTGCCGTAGGCGGGAGTGGAGGCAAAGCCGAAACGGCTAGGACTTACCTCACCAGAAAGGACAACATCATCCGCGCCATCTTCGCTTTGATGTTCGCTTTGAAAGAAAAGAAAGAATGGCTTGAGCCTCTCTGCGAATGCGTAGCAGACGAGAGTCTGAGGACACGTTCAGCGTTCCGATACGCAAGCTTCTCTCTGTCCTCGTTGGATAGCTGGGCCTTCCTGAGAAAATCCACGCCCTCGAAATTGTCACCGAAGGGATCATCGACCGAGAACAGGACGTTATCGATTCCGAGCTCTGCAACCGCGCACTGCAGAGCCGCCTGATCGAAAAAGCCGCTCGTCGTAATGAAGACATTTGCGCGCATGTAACAGAGCAGACTCTTCTGCATGCCCTTCTGTTCTTTCAGAAGCCAGTTGCCCATCGTAATCGCGGCATTGACGCGCTTGAGGGTAAACGGAATCAATTCGCCCATGTGCCCAACGATGATTTTCAGGCGCGGATAACGATCGAAGACACCGCTCGAAATCAGCTTAAGAAGATGCGTCCCCGTTTCGACCTGCCATCCCCAACTCTGCATCATCGCAGGAGAGTCTTTGTAGTACGTGTCGATGATCGACTGAGGTGGATCGGTCGGATGAATATAGATCGGGACATCCAACGCTTGCGCTCGCTCAAAGATCGGCGCGAACGATTCCTCGTCCAGATAGCGCCCTTGCGTGTGACCGTTAATGAGCGCCCCTTTAAATCCAAACTGAGTCACCGTCCGCTCCAATTCATCGGCAGCGTCCGCAGGTGATTGCATTGGCAGCATCGCAAAACCGGCGAAGCGTGTCGGGTACTGGCTGATGCGCTCAGCCAGCCAGTCGTTGACCTCACGGGATAAGCGAATAGCTAAATCACATTCAAGGGCCTGCACGCCGGGCTGAACATGAGATAGCACTTGCAAATCAATGCCGGCAGCGTCCATGCGGCGAATTCGATCTTGCCCAACATTGGTAAGACGATCTCCGACCATGTCGAGCAACCTGACGTACGCCGGCGAATATAACGCCCGCAGTTTGTGGTGCAGGAACGCTTCTTCGAGAGCAATGACTCGCATCACTCAAAGTATACTCTCATTAGTTAACTATAGTTAACTAATGACATGCGCCGCGCGCTCCCTAAGAAAACCGCTATTGAAACCCGTTCCAGACCATCCGGTGGAACATCTCATCCATGGTCGCAGGCGATTCTTTCGTGCCGCGATCCATCCACCATCGCAACAGCGACAGCAAACTCCCGGCCAGCGCAAAAGTGCGGGCAGTCAATTCACGCTGCGGAAGCTTCGGCAGCCGCTTCAATTCCTTGAGGCGTCGCTCAATCCCGCGAGCAAAGTATCCTTCCGCGAGTTCGAAAAAGTCGTCGAGTCGGCCCGAGTCCTCCAGCATCCGATAAAACTTCTTCTGACTGCCAATGTGCTCAAACATCTCTGCCACGGGCACAACCCGGTGTGATTCTTCCTTGCGCACACTGAGCGCTGTGCTCATCATTTCCAAAAACTGTTCAAACTGGCTGAGCAGCAAATCATCCTTGTCGCGGAAGTGAAGATAAAACGTGGACCGACCAATCGACGCGCGATCCAGCACCTCCTGTACCGTCACATCATCCATTGACTTCTCCTGAATCAACGAGACCAAAGCGCTGCCAAGCCGAGCATGCGTACGCCGTATACGCTGATCCGGTGCGCGTCGCCGCTTCTCTTCTTTCTGCTCGCCATGATCCTGAACTCTGGAGTCCACATTTCTGGACATTGGCTGCCTCTTTGTTCAACAACGCGAAACTCGCTCTCGACTTCGTAACAGATTCTCGCTACATTGCGAATCATATGACAAACCGCTGCTCACAACAGAACAACATTTTCATGTCAGCGAACGAAAACCGTGAGACAGCGGCGCGTCGTTTGAATTTCATCGACGGCATCCCGTGCCGTCGAGATGCAAAGGAGAGAACCATGAATCGGAATCGCTTCCGCTTACTTGCAATCGGGACCATGTTGATCGTCGCGCTCACTCTACCCGCGCAACAGACTCCCGCTGGATCAGGTAGTACTGACCAGCACAGCGCGCAAAGCGGTATGCCATCAGTCGAACAGCATTTGAAAGTGCTGTCTGAGAAGCTTGATCTCACTGACGACCAACAGTCCAAAGTCAGGCCCATTCTCCAGGAGATGCATGACGGTATGCAGAACGTCATGCAAGACCAAAGCCTGTCGCCGGAAGAGCGTCACGAGAAGATGAAAGCGTTGCACATGAAAGCAGACAAACAGGCTCGCGAGATCCTCAACGACGACCAGAAGAAGAAACTCGATCAACTCGAACAGGAGCCGCACCCGGAACTGCACGGCAATCCGAATGCGTAACCCGCAGCCGCAACCGCAACCATCATAGATCTGAAGAGACCCATCTTCACCTGTGATGGTTCGGCGGCTTGGAAGCAACCTACAAGACTTTCAAAACCACCAGCGTCAGATCATCCGCCTGTTCCGTCTCTCCGGCAAACACCGCTACCGCCTCGGAAACATGAGCCACCACCTGAGCCGCCGACCCGCCGCCATCCCGGCAAATCACATCTTCCAACCGATCCACTGAGAACTCTTCGCCCTGCTCGTTCTCCTGTTCCGTCACGCCATCCGTGAAGAGCGTGAGAATATCGCCCTGCGCAAGCGTGAGCGAAGTGTCTGAATACTGCGCGTTCGGCAGAATCCCCAGGATCGGGCCGCCGGCTTCATCTAAGAATTGCGACTCGCACGAGCTCGCGCGCAGCAGCACCGGCGGATTGTGCCCCGCGTTCGCGTATTGCAGCGTGCGCGTCACGCGATTCAGCCGGGCATAAAACATCGTCACAAACGTCGCCGCGTTGGTGATCTGCTTCAAAATCTCATCCAGGTCTTGAATCACCTCCGAGGGCGCTTCCAACTCGCGCGCGCGCAATCGCAGCGCAACGGCAAGCGAGGGCATCAACAATGCAGCCGCCGCGCCCTTGCCCGAAACATCGGCAATCACCACATCAATCACATCATCCGAGACGGGGAAAAAATCGTAGTAATCGCCGCCCAGCATCCGCGCCGTCTTCATCTTCGCGGCAATATCGACTCCCGGCAAAGTAAGGGGCTTGGGCAAGACGCGACGTTGCACCTGCGCAGCAAGAGCAAGGTCGCGCTCATAGGCGTCGCGCTGCTCGCGTACCTCCTCGGCCATGCGGTCGCGCTGCTGCGCAATCAGCGTCACAAGAAAGCCAACCACGACGAAGCTCGCCAGATAGACAACATTGTGCACGATCCGCCAGTACAACGAAGGAGCAGGAGGACCGAAAATATCCCCGAGAAAAGTGCAAATCGTTCCCAGCCCGATCGTGAAAGGAAGGGGATTGACTAAAGCGCAGAGTGCAATTGGAAGCACATAAAGGTAGGCAAGGGAAACATCCGCAACGATCAGCCAATCGGTGTAGGCCACGGCAGCAACCGCCGCGACCACGACAAAGTTCAGCAATCCCGCGACACGCTGCTCGCCCATGCGCCACGCCTTCTGCGGCCCGTGCCGCGTTATTCCTGCGACCTCAAACGCAGGGTCACTGCATCGCACGAATTGTACCTGACTACGCAAGCTCGGCCAGACCACCGAGGCGCTGCCTTTTGCGTCCTCCTGTATTGCAACTCCATCCAATCCGCCAGGAGATTCCAATGCCCAAAGCTGTTCGCTTTCGTGAAATAGAGGGTCCGGAAGTTCTAAAGCTTGAAGAAGTGCAACCGCAGAACCCCGGCAAGGGCGAAGTGCGGCTGAAAGTACAGGCAATCGGACTGAATCGCGCCGAGTCGATGTTTTATCGCGGACAGTACCTCTATCAGCCCAAATTTCCCGCGGGGCTTGGATATGAGGCGGAAGCTTGACGCGGCGAAGAAGTACATCTACGAGCGCCTTGAGGATGGGCGTTTCCAGCCGAAGATTGCGAAGACATTTTCGTTTGCTCAGGTGGTCGAGGCGTACCAGTATCTTGAGTCGAGTGCCCAGATAGGAATTCGTTATCACCGTGCCCTGAAAGCGAGCTAAGCCTCCACGGTCTGTTACCGTGGAGGCGCCTATGCAATGTCAGGCCTGAGCAGTCGGCTGTTTCAGAATGATTCCGAACAGTCCTTTCTTGTTGAAGCGCCGCAAGTCCGGATGGAGCGGCTCAGCCTCACAAACCATCGATAGATGACCGGAAAATGTCTGCGTAAAAGACCGGAACCCCCAATTGGCATCCACGTCATCAACAACCAAAGCGCCATTCGGTCGCAGCACCGCCCATGCGCGATCGAGTTTGAAACGCACGTTCCGTTCGCTGTGCAGACTGTCGTGAATGAAAAGATCAATCTGGCCCAGGTGGGAAAGCAGCTGAGGCAGATGCCGCCGGCTGGAACCCTTGATGTAGGACCATCGCTCAGCACAGCGTCCGCGAACAGCGACGCCAACCTGCTTCCGCCACGGCCTTTCCAAAGGTGGAAGGTCAATGCTGCTGAGCCTGCCGCTGCCATTCTTCTCAAGCGCCTCCAGAATGCAGCGGGAGGTCACTCCATGAGCAACGCCAGTCTCGACTACATTCTTCGGCTTCAGGTGGCGAACCAGACACCAGATCGCGCGAACAAATCCGGCATCTCCATCATTCCATCTCTGAAAGCTCTCAGGGCCGGGTCGAATTCCTGCCGCTTCCAGATCTCCGATCACACCGCGCCACAATTTCCAGAATTCAGAAGAAGCCTGGCAGGGCAGTGGAACACCGAGGTGCGCATGAAGGCGCTGCTCCCAATTATCATCCGTCTCATAGTGGCATTGCGGACCGCGCCGCTCACGATCGGCTAGATAAACATCTTGAGCTGTACTTATGATTTGCAGCGGATCCGCAGCTATGTCCGTCACACCGCTGATGGGATGTTTGATTAGATAACGCAGAGGTATCCCTAGCATACCTGGCTCTCCTGGGGTGGGTAGCGGTATATGGGCCCAACGAGAGTCTACACCTTGTTCGTTTGGTAATCAGTGAAACTTTGGCCGGTTTAGGATGAGGTGAACGCCTACTCCTCACACACCAAAGAAACGCTCTGCGCCAAAATCTTATTTCCGTCGCGACGCAATCAGCCCGCGATACAAATCAATCGTCTGATCCGCAATTGCTGCCCAGGAGAAGTGTTCTTCAACCCGCTTGCGACCGGCTTGTCCAAACTGTTTGGCTTTCGTCGTATCCGCTAACAAATCAGAAACCTTCGCAGCCAGGTCACGCGCAAACTGATCCGGTTTTGTAGGAAAGCTGGTCACCGGGTCCTGCTCAAAGGGCACGAGGTAGCCGGTCACGCCATCGACCACGACTTCGAGAATCCCACCCGTAGCGCTGGCGACAACCGGAGCCTGACACGCCATCGCTTCCAGATTAATGATGCCGAACGGCTCATAAACAGAGGGGCAGCAGAAGACCGCGCAGTTGCTGTAAAGCTCGATGGCCTCCTGCTTCGTAACCATCTTCTCGATCCACACAACGTTCGGATTGTGAGCGCGGGCTTCTTCCACCTTGCTGCGCATTTCGGCCGCGATCTCTGGCGTATCCGGAGCGCCCGCGCAAAGAACAACCTGCGTATTCTCAGGCATGTAGCGGATCGCGTCGACAAGATGCGTCACGCCTTTCTGCCGCGTAATGCGTCCCACGAACAGCACATACGGCTGGCTAAGATTCACGCCGAATCCCGGAAGCGTCGATGTATCGCTCGTCTTCTGATATTGCGCCAGATCAATGCCGTTGTAGATCACGTGAACGCGATCCGCCTGCACATCGGGATAGGCGCGCAGAATATCCTGCTTCGTTCCTTTTGAGACAGCAATGACCGCGTCCGCATCGAGGATCGCAGTCCGCTCCATCCACGAACTCATCGCGTATCCGCTGCCAAGCTGCTCCGCCTTCCACGCGCGCAACGGCTCAAGGCTGTGCGTAGTAAGGACAAACGGAATGTTGTGCAGCTTCTTGCTCAGAAAACCGGCCATCGATACATACCACGTGTGCGTGTGTACGATATCGACGCCGCTCAGCGATTTCACCTGCGCGAGATTGAGACTCATCGCCTCCAGCGCCGTGGTAAATTTCTGCGGCTCGCCTTGCGCGAGCTTGTCCCACGGCTGCGCGCCGCGCACTTGCAGATTGCCCTCATCCGAATTCTGATCGCCCCAGCAGTGTACTTCGACTTCGATTTTCTTTGCCAGCTCACGGCTCAGATATTCGACGTGAACTCCGGCGCCGCCGTACACATTCGGCGGATACTCGCGGGTCATGAGTGCTGCTCGCACTGTTGTCCTCCCGTGACGCGTGACTCAGGTGAGATGCATCTTTCAACTGCCGGAGCATTCTAGCGCCGAGGCATGTGCGCAGCAAACGCGTTCTAAGCTTCTTAATTCCTGGCAAGCTCCGATTCAATAGCGCTCACCAGCGCCGGATCGTCCGGTGTGGTGTTAGGAGCGAAGCGAGCGGCGACTTCTCCGTTGCGGGACACAACAAATTTTTCAAAGTTCCACAGGATCTCCGGCGCCTCGTTTGGTTGAACGCCGAAGCGCCTAAGGTCTTCCTCGAATGGCTCTGCCGATGTGCTCACCGCCGTCGGTTGCGCCTCGATCAGAGCGTGATACAGCGGATGCTTCGCCTCACCAACCACGGTGATCTTCTCGTATAACGGAAAATCAACACCAAAGTTGAGGCTGCAGAAGCTCTGGATATCTTCGTTCGTGCCGGGCTCCTGTCCAGCGAAGTCATTGGAGGGAAAGCCGCAGACCACCAGGCCTTGATCGTTGTACTGGCGATAGAGCTTTTCCAGCGCCTCATACTGCGGCGTCAGCCCGCACTTTGAAGCGACGTTCACGACAAGGATGACCTTGCCGCTGTAGTCGGCGAGAGTCGTTTCTTCTCCGGTAATGCGGCGGACGGGAATGGATTGGACGGGAGCGCTCATGCATAGCATTGTAAGTGGTTTACATGCATATCCGCCTGTCCCGACTGGAAAAACCAAAGTAAGATTCGCGCTGAAACACAGCGAATCGTCTTTGTTTAAAATAGGTTAAAGAGCGGCAGCCACCGTGATCGGCAGTCGACGGCAAAAGCAAATTTGCCGCTGAATATAGGTGCCTGAGCAAAAAGTTTCCGTAGACAAGGTTTGACCTTACTTATCCACACACCTATAATTTCGCTTGAGTTCCTGAGAATGTCCTCTGTCCGTGTTTCTGCTCTGCGTCTCCGGCTTTTCCGGCCGGATAGCCGCCCCCACGAAGCGCCTCAGACGGGAAAGCCAGGAAGCGAAAGTTCGCTTCCGCACAGATATGCGGGCGACCACACCCAAGAACCGAAGGAGTTTCTGATTTCCATGAAGCGTTCGTTAACCCTCGTTTGCATGCTCGCGTCCGGGCTCGGCGTCAGCGCCCTTGCCCAGACCAGCAGCGCAGCCACTACAGACCCGGCGCCTAACGCCCCGTCTACCACCGCGGTTGCCCCCTCAGGCGGAGCCAAGATCGCCGTCATCATGTTCCAGCCCGCCGTCATGCAGACCAACGAAGGCCAGCGGAACTTTGCCGATCTGCAGAAGAAGTACGATCCCAAGCGGACGCAGCTCAAGACGATGAGCGATGAAATTGATTCGCTGAAGAAGAGCCTGCAGGCATCCGGCGCCAACCTGAGCGATGTTGAGAAGGCGAACCGCACCAAGTCCCTCGATGAGAAGGAAAAGGCCTTTCAGCGCCTCGGGGAAGACACCCAGAACGACTTCCAGCAGGATCTGCAGCAGACCTACACCCAGCTTGCCGAGAAGGTCTTCGGTGTCCTTCAGACCTATGCTCAGCAGAATGGCTATAGCCTCGTGATTGACGGCAGCACCCAGCAGAGCCCGGTCCTGTGGGCCAACCAGGGAACGGATATCTCCGCCGCAGTCATCCAGGCCTACAACCAGAAGTCGGGTGTCCCTGCGCCTGCAACTCCAGCGGTCGGAAGCACGCCTGCGGCTCCAACGCCGCATCCAACCACCCCGCGCTCCACAACCCCTGCTGCTCCCAAGCAGTAATAGCTTTCAAAGAGCTTAAAAAGACCCCGATTTCGGGGTCTTTTTATTTCTCAGTTTTTGCGATTCGATGGGCATGCAAAATGCACCGGAATCTGTGGAAAAAAATGTGGAAGAAATTTTCTGCGCTGACGGGAAATCCCTTAAGAAAACGATTAGAGCCTTAAAAGCCTTTCAAAATGGGGCTGCAACCTCTTTGTTTTCAATGGCGTCTTGTTACTAAAGTACTCTTGCCCTTGAACAAAAACATGCTGCCTATTAGTGGAGATTGAATTTGCACTTTCCACAGATCGCATTAAAGGACTGTAACTCCACAGATTGAAAGAGATAGCCTAACGGCTGTTGTCTTCGCCCAGCTTGAGCACGGCAAGAAATGCCTCCTGCGGGATGTCTACTTTGCCCACTCGCTTCATACGCTTTTTGCCTTCCTTTTGCTTTTCCAACAGCTTGCGCTTACGGGAAATGTCGCCGCCGTAGCACTTGGCGATCACATTCTTGCGCAGGGCTGAAACCGTCTCGCGGGCAACGATTTTCGCCCCGATAGCCGCCTGGATGGCGACTTCAAACTGCTGCCTGGGAATAAGCTCGCGCATCTTCGAGACCAGCGCCTTGCCGCGCTCGTAAGCAAATTCGCGGTGAACGATAATCGACAGCGCATCCACCGGCTCGCCCGAGACCAGAATATCCATCTTCACCATAGGCGAATCCCACGTTCCTGCAAGGTGATAGTCGAGCGAAGCATACCCGCGCGAGACAGACTTCAACCGGTCGTAGAAATCGAGCACGATTTCGTTCAGAGGCAATTCGTAGGTCAGCATCACGCGCGTCGGCGAGACGTATTCGAAATTCTTCTGCCGCCCGCGCTTTTCTTCGACCAGCTTCAGAATTCCGCCGACGTATTCTTCGTTTGTGAGGATGGTCGCGGTGATGATCGGCTCTTCGATCTTCTCGATCTCGCTCGGATCAGGCCAGCGCGATGGATTATCGACTTCGAGCATTGACCCGTCCGTCATCGTGATCTTGTAACGCACGCCGGGAGCGGTCGTGATCAGGTCGAGGTCATATTCGCGCTCCAGCCGCTCCTGAATGATCTCCATGTGCAGCAGGCCGAGGAAGCCACAGCGAAATCCAAAGCCAAGCGCCGCCGAACTCTCCGGCTCGAAGAAGAACGACGAATCATTCAGCCGCAGTTTCTCCAGCGCATCGCGCAGCAAAGTGTGTTCATGGGAATCAACCGTGTAGAGACCGGCAAAGACCATCGGCTTGAGTTCTTCAAACCCAGCGAGCGGCTCAGCCGCGGGCCGATTGTCTTCCGTGACCGTATCGCCAATCTTCGTATCGGCAACGTTCTTGATCGTCGCCACAAAGAACCCGACTTCGCCCGCCGACAGCTGATCAATCTCAACCGGCTTCGGCGTCAGTACACCCAGCGATTCGATATCGAAGACCTTGCCATTCGACATCAGACGGATCTTCGCGTTCTTGCGCAGCGTGCCATTCACAATACGGGCTAGCACAATCACGCCGCGATACGCATCGAACCATGAATCGAAAATCAGCGCTTGCAGCGGAGCATTCGCATCGCCCGTCGGTGTAGGCAGCCGATGCACAATCGCTTCCAGAATGTCTGGCACGCCTTGTCCGGTCTTGGCGCTCACCGGAATCGCATCGGTGGCATCGAGGCCGACGGCCTGCTCAATCATCTCCTGCGTACGCAGAATGTCAGCGCTGGGCAGGTCAATCTTGTTGATGACCGGGATGACCTCAAGCCCGTGGCTGATGGCAAGAAACGCATTTGCCAGCGTCTGCGCCTCCACTCCCTGCGAGGCATCGACGACGAGCAGCGCGCCTTCGCAGGAAGCCAGCGAGCGCGATACTTCGTAGGAAAAATCCACGTGCCCCGGCGTGTCGATCAAATTCAACTGATACGTTGTCCCGTCTTTTGCCGGATACATCATGCGCACCGAATGCGCTTTAATCGTGATGCCGCGCTCGCGCTCGAGGTCCATCGCGTCCAGCACCTGCGCCTGCATCTCGCGCGCGGTAAGCGAGCCGGTCAGCTCCAGCAGCCGGTCAGAGAGCGTGGATTTGCCGTGATCGATATGCGCGATGATCGCGAAATTGCGAATAAGCTTGCTGTCCATGAGAAAAACGCGAGGCCGAAGGGCCTGCTTCCGGAGAAACTTCCCTGACTCACTGCTTTATTATCGCATCCAAAGATGGCGAGCAAGCGTCCGCAGCCCATACAATAAAGCAGTAAATCCGAATGGTTGTCCCCAGACTCTCAAGCGCCGCTCTTGTTGCGGCTATAGCATGTCTCTCATTTTGCCGCGCTGGCGCTGAAGGCTTCGTTTCCCCATTTCTCTCCGAACCGCAAAATGCATCGACGCAGGCCGCACCCGCGCCGCAGAAAACCGCACCGCCCGCAATATCATCCCGCGACCAGTCACTCATCGACAGCGTGGAAAAGGCCTATCAGATCGGCCTCAGCAATTATCGTGACGGCCACATCGCCTCGGCAAAATCCAATTTCGACTATGCCGTCGACATGATGCTGCGCAGCGGCATCGACATCAAAAACGATCCAGCCATCAGTGAAGAATTCGATCGCGTCGTGGACGCGATCAACACACTCGAACTCGACGCCCTGCGCGAAAACAGCATTCAAACGGCGCAACAGCATCCTGAAGATACGCCCGTCGATATCGCCAACGACGTCACCTTCCCCGCCGATCCGAAGGTCAGAGCGCAGGCCGAAGCTGAGCTGAAGACCACGCAATCCGATCTGCCGCTCGTCATGAACGACTACGTTGCGAGCTACATCAATTTCTTCTCAAACACCACCAAGGGCCACAACACCATCGTCAACTCGCTCACGCGTGCCGGCCGCTACAAGGACATGATCCAGCGCGTGCTCAAGGAAGAGGGAGTGCCGCAGGACCTCATCTACCAGGCAGTCGCCGAATCCGGCTTCCGTCCGCAGGCGATCAATCCCCGCTCACGCGCCGGAGGCATGTGGCAATTCATGCCCGGCGACGCCTTTGCGCCGCAAAAGAGCGCATGGTATGACGAGCGCTTCGATCCGGAAAAGGCCACGCGCGCTTACGCGAAATACATCAAATACCTCTATAACCAGACCGGCGACTGGTATCTCGCCATGGCCTCTTATGACTGGGGCGCAGGCAACATTCAGCGAGCCGTCGAGCGCACCGGCTACGCCGACTTCTGGGAACTGTATCGCCGCAACAATCTTCCCCAGGAAACAAAGAATTACGTCCCCATCATTCTCGCCGTCACCATCATGGCGAAGAATCCGACGCAATACGGCCTGACGGATCTCGTCGCTGATCCACCGCTCGTCACCGACAAGGTCACGACAAATTACGCCGTCGATCTCCGCCTTGTCGCCGATGTCGTCGATGCTCCGATCCAGGAAATCGTCGGGCTCAACCCGAGCCTGCTGCGCATGAGCACACCGCCGGATGAGTCCTTTGATCTGCAACTGCCGCCGGGTGGCAAGGAACTCTACGAGAAGCGCATCGCCGAGATCCCCGAAGAGAAGCGGCGCTATTGGCGCTTCCATCTTCTCTCCCATGACGAATCCCTCGAAGAGGTAGCTCGCCAGTATCGCGTATCGGCTTCGGAGATAGCCTTCGTTAATCAGCTCAGCTCCACCACGGCCGACCTCAGCAACATCGATTCGCTGGTCATCCCCGTAGCCCCTGTGGCAGCCACGTCGTCGGCGCGAAACAGCATGTATAAAATTGAGCGCGGTGATACTCTCGTAACCGTGGCTGATCGCTTCGGTGTCACTGTCGATCAATTGCGCCGCTGGAACCACATCGGCAGTGGCGCCATCATCCCGGGACACAAGCTGTATGTCACCGAACCGGCGCGTATCTCCGCTACATCGCGCTCCCGTAAGGGAAAGGCAACAGCCGCGAACACGCAGGCTGCATCTCACCTTGGAGCGCACGGAGAAAAGCAGGTGCATGCAGAGCAGAAGGCCACCACCGCGACACACACCACATCTGTAAAGGGAAAGAAAACCAGCCAATGACGCTCACTATATACTTGCGTTCATTGGCAAGCCGTTGCATGCTGTTGCTATAATCCGCGCCGCAGGGCATTTTGATTCTGTGGCAGAACGGAAAACAGGCACCGAAGCCGGAGGGCATTTTCATGCAGGAAGAACGCAAACTTTACGCGAAGAACGATGGTGAATTTGAACCTGAAACGGACGATTATTCAGAAGAAGGTGAAGACAGCTTCGGTGAGGATGAAGAAGAGGAGGAAGTGAGCATCTCCATCTCCTCTGACGATGATGACATCGAAGATCTCGACGAAGGCGGGGGAGAATCATTTGAAGAACCCGCAATCGTTGCCGAAGAAGTAATTGTGGCTGTGCCTGCCGCTCCGGCAAAAAAGGCCGCGAAGAAGGCCGCGAAAAAAGCTCCGGCAAAAAAAGCGGTTGCCAAAAAGGCTTCCCCAAAGAAAGCAGCAAAGAAGGCTCCGGCCAAGAAAGCTGCCGCGAAGAAAGCTCCGGCGAAGAAAGCCGCAAAGAAGTCTGTCGCTAAGACCAGCAGTAAGGGCGCTCGTAGCGGCGGTAAAGCTACGAAGAAATCCGTGGCTAGTAAGAAGAAGAGCGCAAGCGGTAAAAAATCAACCAAACGAGGTACTACTTTGGCAGTAAAGAAGGCAGCAAAGAAGGCGGCGGCCAAGAAGGCTCCTGCAAAGAAAGCAGCAAAGAAGGCAGTAAAGAAGGCTCCTGCAAAGAAGGCAACCAAGAAGGCAGCAAAGAAGAAGTAACCACGTAGTTTTTCAGGCAAGCAAAAGAGCCCGGCTCATCGCCGGGCTTTTTTGCGTCTGCAGGATGGGACTTTAAGGCGTTTTTAGCTGAACCGTCTGAGCAAGTCTTCGCTGCCTGCTGTCGAAACTGTAAAAGGTGTCGGCCTTTACCTCGAGAGCAGCGGCCACATGCAAAGGGTCTGCTGTTCTCGTTCCAAATTTCGCTGTCGTCCGCAACGAGAGCTGGCGCGCTTTTTCAAAGACCTCGTCGGTCAGCGCTGAAATACGAACAACGCCACTCTGGGCATCATTGTCGAAGTCCCTCCGGGAGATGCGCGCCTGCGCTGCGGAAATTTCTTTGCGAAAGACCTTCAACTCAAGCGCGTTGCACAACTCCAGCTCAACCAATGCAGAAATAAAAAGGGCTGTGGGCGCAGTTGCGATCATATGGGCGGCGATCGTCGAGTTGGCATCGACGCTGTAGAGTGAAACCAGGAAGCTTGTATCGAAGTAAGCCTTCAATATCGATCCCGATCCTCGGCAACAATCTCAGCTCCTGTCGTAGCTGGAATCTGATCGCCATAGATAGCACGCAAACGCCCGATAAAATCAGGCATCTTGACCGTCCCCTGAGCCTCAGGCAACAGCCGAGCTATGACCGTGTGCCGTTTCGTGATCTCAATCTCCTGTCCCTGCCGCAAGAGCCGCTCAATCTTATTGAAGCTATAACGGAGATCGCGAACGGAAGCTCGTTTCATGTGATACATCTTAGCATCACAACGCAGACGAGATTCGAGTTTCTCTCAGTAGACGCCTGGCTACGGAAGGCCCACCTCAACTTCATCCCCATCTTTCAGCCCATACGCATCGCGCAACTTCACATCCGTAGCAATCTCGATAATGTTCTTCGCATAATGCCCGCTCCCGGCTTCGTTCGCATCCGTCCGAAGAAGAAACGCACGCCGTCCAAAGATCGTGCAAGGCGCCATGCTTACTGATACCGTGCCGCCATACTCCTCTTTTTCCAGACGGATAACTTTCGCCGGAAGCGAATACGGTTCCGCGAGCCGCAGGTTGAGCGTGCCCGGAAACAGCCGCATGCCCGTCTTCCACGTGTAGTAGCTCTCCAGCTTTTCCAGCCAGAAAGAAAAATTTCCCATCCCCGAAACAACCACACCCTTCAGGACGGGCATAGGATCTGCTTCAGATGATGCTGTTGGTGCGCAATATAGTCTTCGATCAGAAACCGCAGCGTGACTGGTTCGTTATCGCCGACGCGGCACTCGGCATTCAGTTTGTCCACCGGAATGCGCTCGACCACGCTCTTAAGAATCTCGTGATACGTCTGCCACCACGCAAGCAACATCGCCCACGGCATCTCGTTGTAGCCATGCGCAGCAACCCATCCCTCCTGTGCATAGAAAGGACCAGCATAACTGCCATCGAGCGCCGCACGCACAAAGCGCTGGTGGTTATTCGCCGCCGAATCGATCATGTGCCCCAACACCTGCTTGCGCGTCCATCCGCCCGCCCGCCATGGCAGGCCGACAACATCTTCCGGCACATGTAAAAGCGAATGGCGGATTGCCTCGCAACCCGCCACAAAATCCATCGCAGTTTGATTCGCCATATTCTTAGGAATGCTGACCCTCCATCGCGGTCAGCGCCGTCAAAACTTCTTCGCTGTGATGCGAAGGATCGACCTTCGTCCATACCTTCACAATCTTGCCCTGCGGGTCGATCAGGAAAGTATTGCGGTTCGCAATCTTGAATCCGGCATAATTGCCCAGCGAGCCATATTCCGCCACGACCTTCTTTTCCTCGTCGCTCAGCAGCGTGAAGTTCAGGCTGTCCTTGGCGCAGAACTGTTTGTGGCTGTCGACGGAATCGACGCTCACACCCACGATGACCGCGTTCTCCTTCAGGAACTTATCCTGATCGCGCTGGAAGTTATGTGCCTCAATCGTGCAACCTGTGGTCATGTCCTTGGGATAGAAATAGAGCACCACCCACTTGCCGCGGAAGCTGTCCAGGCTCACCGGCTTGCCTTCCTGCGAGTTCAGTGTGAAGCTCGGCGCCTGTTGACCAACCTGTGGCATCGCCGACTCGTCGGCTGCAAATCCGCGAAGCGCAAACACACCCAGTCCGATAACAACAACGAATGCAAGCAATGCGATCGAAATCTTTGACACGGCTGACAGCCCTCCTTTGGGGCTTCTTCATTATCCCTGCTCGATAGCCACAATCGCAATCTTGGCTGTATTGGCACGCAAAAGAACTGTATCCCTGTCAAAAATCAGCGTCCGCTCCGCTTCAATCGCCAGACACGTCGCATGCGCGTGCTCCATCGCTTCAATCGTCTTCAGCCCGATCACCGGAACATCGAAGCGCATATCCTGCTTCGGCTTCGCCACCTTCACAACCGTCAGCGTGCGATCAAAGGTAGAAGCATCGCCATCGGCAGCCATCGTCTTCATAATCGCGCCCGCGCGTTCAATCGCGGCATCAGTCCCTTCCATTGCCTCAACCGCAACACACGTCTGGCTCGCAACGACGACAGTTTGTCCAATGTCGTACCCTGCAACCGCCAGCCCCACTTCGCGGCCATAAGCGATGTCCTTCCGCTCCTGCTCCGAAGGCGAACGCTCCGTCAGCACCCCAGCCTTCGCCAGCAACGGTTCCAGATATGCAGTAGACGAAATCAGTTCAATACCCTCATCGCCCAGCACCTTGGCGACCGCCCCCAGCAGCATGTCTGTATTCTTGGTGCTCAGAGAAAGCAGCAGTTTGGCCAGCCGCCAGTCCGGACGAATACTCGAGAAAATCTGCTTGTGCTTCACCTGCCCAGCCATCACCGCGCGTGAGACATTCTCTGTGTGAAACGTCTCGATCAGCTTTGACAACTCACCCAGCGAAAGCCAATAGACGCGAACGCCGGAATCCGCAGCAGCGCGCTCATCGATCTCCGGATCCGTCTCTTCCTTGATCGCGGCAACCACAACCTCAAGCCCATGCGCGCGCGCCGCATCCAGCAGCAAAAAAGGAAAGTGCCCATTTCCGGCGATCAAACCAAGTTTGCTCACCGGCCTACTTCACCACGCCACGTTCTGATTTCTCGATGAACTCCACCAGATAACCGACATCTTCCGTGGCAATGCCTTCGCTCTTCATTCTTTCCAAAGCCTGCGAAGTGTTCATCTTCCCGGCCAGCAGATACCGATACGCATGCTGCAGCGCCCGCAACCGCTCACGATCAAAGCCCTTGCGCTCCAAACCAATCTTGTTCAGCCCGTAAGCCTGCGTCTCGCGCTTCGCCGAGGTCAGTGAGAAAGGCAACACATCCTGCACCACGGTCGTTCCGCCGCCCGTATACGCATGCTTGCCGATCCGGCAAAACTGATGCACCTGGTTCAGCGCCCCCACGGTCACATAATCCTCCACGATCACGTGACCAGCCAGTGTCGCAGCATTCGCCAGAATGCATCCGTCGCCAATCACGCTGTCGTGCCCGATATGCGCGTACGCCATGATGAGGCACCCACTGCCCACCCGCGTCGTGCCGCCACCACCCGCCGTCCCGCGCGAAATCGTCACGCACTCGCGAATGACGTTGTCATCGCCCAGCACCGCGCCCGTAGGCTCGCCCTTGTATTTCAGATCCTGCGGCGCAACACCCACGCAGGCAAAGGAATAGAACTTGTTTCGCGCCCCGACTCTCAAATGCCCATCGAGAACCACATGCGAGATCAACTCGCAGTCTTCCCCGAGCGCCACCTCCGGACCAACCGTGCAATATGGCCCCACCGTACACGACTCAGGAATCACAGCACCCGGCGCAACAATCGCCGTCGAATGAATGCTCACTCTTCCGTCACCGAAGCCATCGCCGGCGCTTCCGCATGCGACTCCTGCCTGCGCCGCGGAACCAGCTGGCACATCACCGTTCCCTCGCAGGCAAGCTTGCCGTCCACCGTTGCTCTTCCTTCCAGACGCACCGCGCGCGTCTTCCACTGCAGCACATTGATCTCAATCCGCAACTGATCCCCCGGCACCACCGGCCGCCGAAACTTGGCGCGCTCGATCCCCGTAAAGACCATCAGCTTGCTGTCGCGATCCGGAATCTCAGTCAACAGAAGTGCCCCACCCGCCTGCGCCATCGCTTCAATCACCAGGACACCGGGCATGATCGGATAATCCGGAAAATGCCCCTGAAAGAAAGACTCATTGATGGTCACGTTCTTAATCGCGACAATCCGCTTCTTCCGCTCCATCTCAATCACGCGATCGATCAGAAGAAACGGGTAACGGTGCGGCAAAATCGCCATGATGTCGGAAATATCCATCACCAGGCGAGACTCAGGAGCGTGGGTTGAGTTCTCCATAATCTGCAAAAGCGATTATAAAGGGGACTCGCCGTCCAGGCACCCGCTCCCTTCGGTCGCCCTCCGCGGCTCGCGAAACTTTAACCGGCGCGGTCTCCGCCCGCGATCGAACCTGGTGGCTGCGCACCTTGTAGAAGTGCTGTCATCCTGAGCGCAGCGAAGGATCTGCTTTCCCTCAGCAGCAGCACGAAAACGGGTGCCCCATCCTTCGCGCAGCGAAGGGTGGGAACCACAACCCCGAGCCTGCGACACAAAAAAGGAGCGGCCCATAAGGGCCGCTCCTAACAGACCAAGATCTACTCCATCTGAGGCTGCGGAGGCGGTCCACCATCCGGTAACGCTGGGGGACCACCCGGCCCGCGCCGCATGCCGCGACCCTCGCGGCCCCACTCCTCTTTCTTCTCCGCGCGCAGAGCCTTCAGCTTCGTCCACTGGTCCGGCGTCAGCACCTGCCGAATCCCCAGCAGCATCCGCGCATTTGCCTTTTCGAGTTCCGCCCTTGCCTGCGCAATCGCGTCAATCTGCCCCAGAATCTTTCCCTCATCCGGCTGATCGGCTTCAATGAGTGGCTGCATAATCGCTTCCTGCTTCTGCAGCGATGCATTCAGGTCAATCAGCTTCAGCCGATGCTGCTGCAGAATCCCATCCATCTTCGTCTGCTGGTCTGCGGTCAACCCAATCTTCTGCGCCGTCTGCGGATCGTCCCACCAGCGCCCGTGCAGCATTCTTCCACCAAAGGCCCGCTCCATCGGAGGCGGACCCGGCGTCATCTCCTGCGCCGCAGCGCGCCTGGACGTTCCAAGAGCTCCAAGGCATCCTGCCAAAATCAACCCCAGTCCCAAAAGCTTTCTAGTTTCTCCCATTTGTCTTCTCCATCTTCCCCGTAGTCTCGTAACTCACGTAATCGGCATCCGTCTCCGCCAGCGGCTGCATTGAATCCGGCACCGCCTCGGACAACTCGTTCGTTACCTGGTCCAACAATGCCGTATCCGCCTCGCGCTGCTTCAAGAGCTGCGCCTGATGCTCGGCCCGCACCGCTGCCGCATGATTGCGATAGAAACCCACCGCCGGCGCCAGCGCCGCCACGCATAAAGCCGCAGCCACCGCCCACTCAAGCATCACGCGCCGCTGTGCCGACCGCCGCCGCACCCGCGCCTGCTCCAATCCCCACTCCGTCGCTGAACCCGTAGACCGAGCCGCAATCTGAAACACCGCCGCGCGAAACTCACTGATCGAGTGCGCCAACCCTTCCAGATCGCGCTTCGTCGCCGCATCGCTTTCCGGATACAGCTCCTGCACATCCCGGTTTGTCGTCTCTCTCGTCATTGCTTATCTCCCACGCCCAGAAGCCGATTCTGCTCTAGTCCCAACCTCACAAGGGCTGTCATCCTGACCCTGAGTGCAACGAAGGGGAAGGATCTGCTTTTTTCCGGCAGAGGCACGAAAAGGGGTGCCCCATCCTTGCGGAGCAAGGGTGGGAACCACAACTCCAGACTCGCCCTCATCCCTGACCCACGCCCGCCCGCACCGCCGCCAGCGCGCGGTACAAATGCGTCTTCACCGTACTCGGATTCATCCCCGTCAACTCCGCAATCTCCTTCAATTCCATCTCTTCCACAAAGCGCAGAACAAACACGCTGCGCTGCTTTTCCGGAAGCGCGCTCACCGCCTGCCACACATGCGCCACCTCGGTCCGCGCAATCAACTCAGCCTCGGGCGAACTCCGCCCATCCGGAATCCAGTCGCTCACATCCACCGGATCGAGCGCCGTATCCCGCGTCTTCGTCCAGAACCTGAGCCGCTTGCTCCGCAGATAATCGCGCACCAGGTTCATGGCAATCTTCATCAGCCACGTGCTCAGGCTCGAGTCGCCGCGAAAATGCGCCCGCCCCATGTACGCCTTCAGAAAGCAGTCCTGCGTCAGGTTCTCGGCCACATCGCGGTCGCGCAATGACGCCAGCAGAAACCGGAAGACCCGCGGCCGATACAGCCGCACAACCTCATCGAAATCCGCAAGATCAAGCACCGCCTGCTCTCGCGCCAGCTGCGTCAGCTCACTCGCTGCAATTTGTTCCATGCAAAGGAATAGACGGAAGGGATTAGGACCGAGTTTACCAGCCAACAAAGCGAACCCCTTAAGCGGTCGCGCACCCCACACCATGTCATCCTGAGCGAAGCGACCGAAGGGAGCGCAGTCGAAGGATCTGCTTTTCCCTGGCAGCAGCACGAAAAAGGGTGCCCCATCCTTTCGCGCGTTCTGCGAAAGGGTGGGAACTACCAACATCCGCTACTGAGACTGGTCAATTTCAGGAGCGTTTTTGGAGGCCAACGGGATCAAACCTGCGGCTGTAACTTCTGCTTCCCACACATAATTGCTGTTCGAAACTTCAAGACTACGGAAGCCAGCGTTGAAGAGGCGCGCGGCAATTCCAGTATTGGCACTGAAATTCTCGATGAAATTGTCGCCCGGAGCATCTTGATCCGTGATACAGAGTGTGTCTGGCCTACAAACAGTGTAAAAGTGATTGTGGCCCTGTCGCGCTGATAGATCTGTAAGAACTTCTGCGATACGAGAGCGCTCGTGATCGGGATTTGGGACATAGCCAGCGGGAGGCAGTCCGTTCGGAATAATGCTAGATTGATTCAAGTTCGCGGAGGGTTCTCGTGGATTCGGCACATTACCAAACGTGCGCGGTTGCAACGTGCGGGGTTGCACGGCGACTGCCCCTCTCTGGTCTTTTATCGGCTTATGCCTCAGTACAAGAACAGCAGCAATAACTACTAGTGCAACCAGAGCGAAGAAGGCAAACAACCTACCTGAGCCGTCGCCTTCATCGAAGTTTGGCTCTGATTCAAACTCCGCTGATGTGGTATTTGAGAGGACTTTAGAAAGAGAAATGACAGCCGCCAAACTAAGACTTGTCGCCATGACGTACAGGCCGGCACCCGGCTTAATGTGAACGGAATTTGAGACGATTGCTGCAAACCCCTGTGCGAGACCGGCGAAGGAATCATTAGTTGGCGAAGAGGAATCGGAAAGCATTCGTTCTTGAAACCACGTATGCAGGTCGGAATCCGCAACTACCATGTGGAGTATGGCCACCACTGCTGCCGCCCCTCCAAGAGTTAAGCAAATCTTAACGAAGGACGAGTCGAACCCTCCGACGCAAAACATAAGACCTAAGAGCGCACACCCGAGACCGATAAGGATCTCAATAGGAAATAACGGTAGCACCTGAACCGAGAATGGGAGTGATAATGCGTTTTCTGCATGTGGCGCTCTCGGTACAACTCCAGACGACGCTGACCTAGCATCCATATGACTCTGCGAGGAGAGAGTTGCGATGGTTTGACTCAATGTCGTCGCTTTGGACAGGACATCATATCCACTCGCTTCGATATTGCCCGCAATTGGAATCTGCAGTGACACCAGAGGAAAAAAGAAGGTTAGTAACGCAACAGCCAACAACCCGCCGATGATCCAGCGCTCAGAGTCACGCATCTCGTCGTTTCACCCTCATTCATTTGGCATGAAATTGTCGCATCACTCCACTTTATCTTTCAAGAAAATGGCATAGACGGGTGGCCCATTCAAGCCTTCTTTGGTGTAAAGTTCCACGAGATACTTTACAGTTTGTCTCCAGAGATTGTTTACAGTTTTGGATTTCAGAAGGGGTCTTCTATCCAGCGATCGACGATCGTCGATCGCTGGATAGAGAAGTCCAGTTCCCGGATCAGCGTGGTGCAGTAGTAGACCAGCACACGCTGCTCCACAGCCACGATCTGCACCCATTGCCGGTTCAGAGCGCGACTGAGATGCCACTGTTGCCCGCCTACCTGGAGTTTGCCGTCGGCGTCTACCTTGCGCAAGACCGCTCCCTCCGGATACTCCCAGCCGGCCGGGTGGGGCTGATATTTCCGCCGACTCGGCTGCCATACCTTCGCCGGGGTTTTCATCCCCAGGGCTTCATGCGGCCGAAGATGGTTATATTCCCAGCGATAGTCATCCAGCCACTGCTGCGTGCGCTGCTCCCACAGGCGCCTCCTCTGGATGGAACGCAGCAGCGTGCCGTGGAAACGCTCCACTTTGCCTTGTGTCTGCGGGTGCCGCACCCCGCTCCAGTACAGCCGGATCCCTTGCTGCATCAGCCAGACGGAGATCTTCGTCAGCCCCAGCGGGGATCGCGGCCCCCACCATGGAATGCCATGATCCATCAGCATCGCCTCCGGCACCCCGCAGCGCAGAAATGCCTCTTCCAACTGCTCGCGCACCGGCTCTGCCTGCGTGCTGCCCAGCGCCCGTAACCCGATCAGGTAGCGGCTATGATCATCGAGAATCGATAACGGACCCACTTCCTGATTCCATCCGCTCGGTCCCTTGAAGTCCATCTGCCACAGCTCATTGGGATGGCTGCGCTCAAACCGCTGACAGCATCGGCTGCTCTGCAACCGATCGCGCACCAGATCGTGGCGGCGCAAGATGCGGTGGATCGTACTGGGCGGAAGTTGCTGGCCCGATCGCTCGAGCAGCACGCTCAACTTACGCGCTCCCCAATCCGGATACCGCCGCCGCAACGCCATCACCTGCTCTTCCAGCGACTCCCTGATCCGGGTCGGACTCGCATGCGGCTTCCGGCTCTGTTCTGCGATGCCTTCAAGACCTCCGCTACGATACCGTTTCCACCACAAATACCCGGTCGGACGGGATACCCCGAACTCTTCACAGAGCCGGCTGAAAGGCTTCTCCCCGCGTGTCGCCGCGACTACAAACTCCACCCGCTGCTGCCGTACATCCATCGTCTTCCAGCCCATCTCGCCTTTACACTCCGCCGCTCGCTGCGCTCGCCGCGGAGTGTAAAGGATGTCCGGAGACATTTTGTAAAGCATGTCATGAAACTGAACACCTTCTTTGGCTTGAGTGGGGCAGTTTGACAGACCGCTGTCGCGTACCACTTAGCCTGCCCCGAACGAAGCCCGAAGGGCTTCCGGGTAGAAGCACCGGGCTTCAGCCCGGAGAAATAGCGACGTAAGAAAGGGGGCTTTAGCCCCGGGCCATCCTGAAAGCTTCCAACCCAGTTTGATATTCGCAAATAGCGCCACTTCGCAAAGTGACGCGCAACACGGGCAGGCCCATGATGATGCCACCATGGAAGACTGGATCAGATCGACACCGGTTTTCCATTCGTCGCCTGTACTCACAGGTTGACAGGACTTGCCGGGTGCCCAGGTCTCAACGAGACCTGGACTCCAAGCCCGAAGGGCTTCCGGGTAGAAGCACCGGGCTTTAGCCCGGTGAATAAAAAGCAAACGGAAAGAAAGGGGCTTCAGCCCCGGGCCCAGGAAAATTCTTGTCAAGCCCCGGAACAGGCAAACCGCATCCCATCAATAAGTTACGCCTGCAGGGAATTTCCCCTTAATTTGTTAAACTAAATAAAGAAGGCATGGCCAGAAAGCCATGCCTTTTCTGTTCCACGAGAAACTGACAAAAGCAACCGTAAGTCGCGTAAATAGAATAATTTACCGACAGAATGCTGCCGGACGACCACTAACTATCTGCAAAATCAGGAATTTAGCGAAAACGGCGGGGGGAGAAGGGGCTGCGAAAACGCAACACCCGCCATGCACACAGCCGATCTAACCCATAACTCACGTAAATCGAACAATTTAGACAGGAAATACCGCCAAAGCCCACCTAACCTTCTGTGAAATGAGGAATTTAACGAAAAATAGGGGAGGGGAAAAAGCGAGAGACAATTCCCATCCGCGCGGGTCTATAACATCATTGGAAGCAGCGAGAACATCATAGTAAGCAGCGAGGTCCAACCATGAAAGCCGGACTCATCACCATCGCCCTATGCGCTCTCATAGCAGCCGCACCCTGCCACGCCGAGAAGAAGCACCGCAGCGCAGGCGGCGAAGTCGCCAGCGGCACTGGAGACATCGGCAAAGGAGCAGCCAAGGGAGCCGGCAGCCTTGCAGCAGGCACTGGCAAAGGCGCTGTCAACCTGGTCACGCTCCATCCCGTCGATGCAGCCGCCTCTGTCGGTAAAGGAGGCGTTGTCGCAGGCAAGGATGTCGCCGTCGGAACGACCAAAGGGACCGCGAAAATCGCCACCGGCATCGGCAAGGGAATCAAGCACATTTTCTAACCGCGAAGAGCCTCGCCCCGAACTTGCGAGCCTTCCACAGGCTGAGACAATTGGTGGCTGATACCGAGCCCGCCTCATCCACCAGTTGAATTCTCTACTTCCCGTGCAGCGACTGCGAAAGGCTGATCAGGTTGTGCGGAACCACGCGAATCGCGCCGCCGCGCGGGCTGTCAAGGTCCGAGATCAGGAAGAGTGAGATTGATACCGCAACCGGCATCACCAGAAACACAATCCAGTCCGTCCGCCGCGCGCGATACCCGATCAGAACGTTGCAGCCGAGCGAAGTCGCCAGAAGCATCACCCATGCGGAAGTCGGAATGCGATTCAACCACGCAGCCTCTGTTGACCGCTGCGAAAGAACAATGTCAGTCATTCCGGAAATCAGAAGGCCCTGCAGTTGCGGCGGCAACCGACTGGCAGCAGAGCGGATGGCGGACCACAATTCATCCTGAATGTGCGCGGTGTCCGCCGAGATTTGTGTCAGCCGATCCGCATTGCGGGTCGTATAGAACAGCACTCGCTGATCGAGATATTGCTTCAACAGTCCATGCACTTTGCCTGCATCGTCAGGCACTAGCAGGTCGGCCCGCATGTCTTCGGCGGCAATCGCATTGGCCTCGGTTTTCTCGTAATCCTTGCGCAGGTCATATCTGCTGATGGCCATCGCAAAGCTGAAACCGATGACCAGGCCCAGCAGTGTCAGAGTACCCCCCAACACCACGCCGGAATCATCTCGACTCTCCTCCTTGAGCGGCTTGAATCGCTTGCGAAGACCGTCCCCAATCCAGGCCGCAAGCGCGAGGCCAAGAAATGAGACAAGCAACACGAGGAGTGGAAAGTTCACCATCGCTCCCGTCCATTCTTCTAACGGAGATGTCCTCTACAACATACTCAAAATTGGACAAGGCCCATTGTGATCGATGATCAAAATATGCGTCTGCAATCCCAGCGAAATGGTTCCGGGCCGCGAGCGCCCCGTCATAATCAAATTCGCGGACTTATCAACAGCGACGCGATGGATCGTTCTCGCGATGCCCCCTGATTCCACCTCAAAGTCCGAGATGTCCTCCACCTCGTGATGAATCTTTTCCAGGCGCTCAGAAATCGACGCGGCAAATTTGGAATCAGGCCGAAGAAAATTGGAGCCGTGCTCTCCAACATAAAGGCAAGTCACGCGCGCGCCAAACGTGGAAGCCACAGTCCTCACCGCCTGAATCAGCCGCTCATTCGCGGCATCCAGCGATACGCTGTCCTCCACATGCACCGCGCATAAAATGTGCATGATATTCGGGCTCGGATCGTCATCCAGATGTTCTGAAGTCCAGATCGGAACGGGACACTCATTCAGCATCTTTGCCGTAAACGAATCGGTCATAAACCGCTCTACCCACGGCTGATGATCGCGCGGAATCATGACCAGATCAGCCTTCTCGTCCTGTGCCAGCAACGGAACGGCAACTGCCTTCTCCCCCATCTTCACAATCCGCCGCACACGGCACGACGCCAGGTTCTGCTCGCAAAAGAAGTCGAGGTCTCGCGTGGCCTTCTCCGTCAATATGGGAAGGTCCGCCATGAAACGCAGATTGTCTGGCGGCGCCGAAGCATCGTGGTCCTCAGGATCGATAAAGTGCACCGCGACAACTTCCGCGTCAAACTTCCTCGCCCAGGTAGCGACGTGTTGCGCACCTTTTGTCGATCGGCGCGTAAAGTCGATGGGAAACACGATCTTCTGAATCTTCTTCATAGATTGCCGAAAACAGATGAGACCTGTGATTGCCACACAGATTATATGCGGAAATAGAGAGACGACCGGCCTGCAAAAGATAGCTCTTCATCCTCAAAATTGCGTCGTCTGGCGGGTTGCAGCAAGAGTCTGCCCAGGCGGATGCTAGGATACGTCGCTAACGTGCGATCCATCGCTGCGGAGGAAGAACTGATGAACCGAAGCCAGCAGCCGGCCTTGACCCTCTTTGCCATCGGATTGATCGGCCTCGGCATTCTTGCCCTGATCTATGGCGATTTCGCCCTCGTCTGGCAGCCTGTAGCGCCATGGGTTCCCGGACGCACAGCCCTCGCCTACGCTTCCGGCATCATCATGCTCTTCGGCGGCATCGGATTGATGCTCAGAATCACTGCCGTATGGTCGGCGCGCATCCTGTTCCCATATCTCATCCTCTGGGCATCGCTCAAACTGCCTGCCATCTTTGTCGCCCCGCAGATCGAGGGCGTCTGGCTGGGCCTCGGCGAACTCACCGTGCTTCTCTCCGGAGGCTGGATTCTCTTCGCCACCGTCGCCGATATCCCGCAGGATTCACCGTTAGCTTTCGCCGCGCACGAGAACGGCATCCGCATTGCCCGCTATCTCTTCGCCGTCTCCGTCATCCCGATCGGGCTCAGCCACATCATCTACCTGAAAGAAACGGCTGACCTGGTACCGGCATGGCTGCCCTTCCGAGCCGGTTGGGCCTACCTCACCGGATTCGGCCACATCGCCAGCGGCCTCGGCGTGCTCTTCTCTGTATTTCCCGAGGTGGCGGCCTTCGCTGAAGCTGGCATGATCGGCGTCTTCACGCTTCTCGTCTGGGGGCCAAAGGTCGTGACATCTCCGAAGACACGGCTGTTTTGGACCGCCTTCTTCATCTCCTGGGTGATTGCCGCCGCCGTCTGGCTGGTAGCGCAAAGCATCCTTAAGCCGGAGTCTGCGAAGCGGGACACACGAAAAACCGCGGGCGTTCTCAAGGCCAGTCAACCCATCTCGCGCGTTTAAGAGAGGCAGGCTATTTCTTGATCTTCGCCGCCGTAGCATCCACATCGAACGCATTTTGCGGAAGCGGCACATTGTAAGCAGCCTTATAAACAAACCGCTGGTTCGTCATATCGCCATTGTGAAAGCGGGTAATGGCAAACGGAGTTGGAATACCGTCGATAGTCTGATAGTTGTCGTACTCTTCCGAATCGTCGTTCTTGTCTTTATAGAGCGGGTCGCGCCACTGAAACGAGCGCCGCAGCGGCAAGTGAGTCTCGGCATCCATCTGAATGGTGATCGAGTCATTCGAGGCTGAAATCAAAGTCACCTGGTCGGCAAGATGCCGCTCCGCCAACGACTGCCCATCGAAAAGCAGGATGGTGCCTGGGTCCTTCATCCAGACTTTGACAGCAACCTCAATCGAGTGGTCGCGTCTGCGCATAAACTCGTCACGCTGGTCAGCAGGTAACTCGCGCTTGCCCCGATACGTGATCTCCCAGCCCTGGTTGGCGAGAAAGATATCGACAACATCTCGCTTCTTCGTCAACTCAACGCGGTCCTTATCCGGAAACACGTGGTAGGAGTAGAAATCTCCAATCGCCCCCGTCGGCTTGCCCTGGTAGAAGCCAGAAGTCCGCCCTTCGATATAAGTGTTCTGCAGATTCAGCCAGCGATCCCCACCAAGCGCCTGCACCATGGCATCCAGCGCCGCCCGCGCCTTTTTTGCATTGGCATCCTGCGTATTGTTCTGCGATCCGGCGATCTGCGGCGAAAAGAGCGCACACAAAATCAACAGAAGAGTAGAAACGAAGGTAGGCCAGGGCTTCAGCCCTCGCAACCACGCCAATGAAATCGAGGGGGTTTTAGCCCCCGAGGTAATCTTGCTCATCTTCATCCCACCAGGACCGCGCCGCCATTCACATTGACGATCTCGCCGCTCATAAAGCCTGCAAACGGCGTGCAGAGAAACAAAATCGGTCCGGCAATCTCACGCGGAGTCGCCACGCGCCCCAGCGGAATCGCGCCGAAGATCTTCTTGCTGGTGACCGGATCACGCAGCGCAGGCGCCGACATATCCGTTGCCACCCAGCCGGGAGCCACGCAGTTTACATAGATCCCTTCACCTGCCAGTTCGCTCGACAGACTCTTCGTAAGACTGATCACCGCACCCTTCGTCACCGCATAGTCCGCGTGGAAAGCCTCGCCGCGCTGTCCCGCCGTCGAGCTGACGAAAACAATATATCCAGCAGCGGACCCATTCGCAGAGCGCCCCTGCCTCTGCATCTGCGCCACCGCAGCCTGCGCCAGACCGAAAACACTATCCAGATTCACGCCGAGCGTCTGCCGCCACTGCGCGTCGGGCATGGAGGCGATCGGCATGTCCTCTGGTGGCCAGACCCCATGGTTCACCACCAGGCAATCCAACCGGCCGAAGGCATCAACTACGCGACCAACCAGGGCGCGTCCATCTTCGGGAGAGGACAACTCCTGCTCAATCCCAACACAATGCTCTGAACCGCCGCACTCACTTGCCAGTTCTCCGGCCTGCTTCCACGCCGCGCGATAGTTAAACGCCACCTTCGCGCCTGCTTCACGAAACAGGCGCACGCACTCCGCGCCGATGCCCCGCGAGCCCCCGGTAATCAACGCAACCTTACCTTCCAATGACAACGTTACACCGCTCATCTTCCGACCCTAACCGAGCGCGGCAAAGCAAGCAAGAAGCGGTGAAACAAACCCTTGCCGCCCACTCCTCTGGGGACTATCATGACCCTGCTTTCGCCACGGACGCCTCTTCTGTCCGCTCCGGCTTCCATACTCCAGCACGATCAGCTCAGCTCCGTGGCCATCACCGACAAGGAGGGTATTCCCATGTCCACCGCCGTATCGCCAGTACGTCCGCTCGACCCTGACAAGCTCCAGCACCTTCTTCACCAGGCTGTCGTCGATATGGGCGCAGCCATGCAATCCACGCTCATCCTCATTGGTGACCGCCTCGGACTCTACCGCGCCATGGGCGATTGCCAGCCTGTAAGCGCCGCAGAACTCGCCCGCCGCACCAGCACCAATGAACGCTACGTGCGTGAGTGGCTCAACGCCAACGCCGCAGGCAATTACGTTGAATACAACCCGGCGACGGATACCTACGCAATGACGCCCGAGCAGTCCTTTGCCCTCGCGCAGGACGACACCGCCGTTCATCTGCCCGGCTTCTATCACATGCTCGCCTCCTGCATGAAAGACGAAGAAAAACTCACCGAGGTCTTCCGCACCGGAAAAGGCTTCG